>CP073042.1:0-4755000 GCA_018114805.1 Candidatus Streptomyces philanthi
CCCGCGGACGGGGACCTCCGGGCTGCGCCCGTCACAGCGGACCGGCTCGCTTCGCTCACGCGGTCGCTCACGCTCCGCGTGAGCAGAGGCGGCTCGCTTCGCTCACCGCCAGGTGGCACGCGCCCCGCGCCCGCCACCAATCGCAGGGCATCCAGCCCGCGTTGCGGGCCGGGGCCCGAGCAGCAGCAGAGGGGGGAGGGGGGACAGGTGGTCGGGAGAGTGACGGGGACTTGGGGTCGGCCACCCGGAGGGGTGGGGCGAATTGAAGGGGCGTCAAGGTCCCGGATTGGCTGGCGTTAAGGCAAGACTAACAGCTTCGAGCCACGTTCGAGGGAATCTCGGCTATTCTTTCTGCTTCATTTCTGCAGACTAGATAGACTCTGGACTCAGAGCACACCACTCCGGACCGCTCCGAGAGGTTATCGAGATCCACCTGGCCGCCTTGCCGGTGTTCCGGTGGGGCGGATCAGCCAGCCGATCGCGTCAGTCCAACCGTAGCCCTTGTGGCCAAACTACGTGCAGGTTTCCCGTTTCCCGCCGCTCGAATCGACCGGACGGCACCGCAGGAGAAGGCAGGCGATATGTCGAGCACAGACCGCGCTGATCAGCGCGAGGCAGCCCAGCGAGAAGCCATCGATGCGGTCGTGCACGCTCTGGAATTGCCTGCAAGATCACTTGTGACCGAACGAGGACTTCGAACGCAGGTGATCATGGCTACCGGGTCCGGGAAGACCCGGGTGACGGTCCGCAGCGCGGAGGAGCTCCAAGCGGGCCGTGTGCTGGTGCTCGTGCCTCGAAGGACCTGCTGACACAAACCGAGGCCGCGTGGCGCGAGGGGGGCGCAGGGGGCCGGTGATAGGGGTCTCTTCGTTGCAGGGTGAGGAGGTGCCCTTTCCCAACACCACGGACGTGGACGAGCCGGTGGAGTCGACGCGGGGCCTGGACAAGGTCACCGTCTACGCCACATACGCCAGCCTCGGGCTCGGCAAGCTGAAGCAGGCGCACGCTGAGGGGCTGGCAGCGTGGGACCTGATCGTGGTGGACGAGGCCCATCGCGTTTCGGGCCGGATCGGGAAGCGGTGGGCGGTCGTCCACGACAACCAGAAGATCCCGTCCCTGCGCCGCCTCTACATGACCGCCACGCCCCGGCTGTGGCAGCTCGGGGACGAGGACGAGGCCGGCGCACCGGGCGAGCTGGTCGCGAGCATGGAAGACGACCCCCGAGGGCCCCTTTGGCAGCCGCTGCTTCACTCTGACCCTCTCGGAGGCCATCGATCGGGGAATCTGTGCCCCCTACAAGGTCGTATGCGTGGACATCACTGACACCGCGCTCCAGGCCGCGCAGCTTCTGGGCGCCGAAGGCCGCTCGGCAGAGGTCCGCGGGGCCCGGCTCGCCGCGCTCCAGACAGCCCTGGTGAAAGCGTCCGCTGAGGAGAACTTCCGCCGCACGCTCGTCTTCCACCACGTCGTCAAGGAAGCCGAAGCCTTCGCGACCGGCCTTCCCGACGTCGCCGCGCAGCTGCACGCCAGCGACCCCGAGCTGTACCCGAAGACGATCCTGGGCGGACTGGGTCTATGGCGACCACAAGGCACTCCATCGCTGCCGGCTGCTCGGTGAGTTCGCGGCCGGGATCGCCTCGGACGGCACTGTGGTGGAGAAGTGCTTTCTGTGCTCGGTGAAGGTCCTGGGCGAGGGCGTCGACACCAAGAACTGCGACTCCGTGTACTGGGCGGACGTACGCGGCTCGATGCCCGACCTGGTCCAGGCCGTCGGCCGGGCGCTGCGGATGCAGCCCGGCGAGGGGAAGATGGCCTCGCTCGTGGTGCCGTTCCTGCTCGGGCCAGGCGAGACGGCGGACAACATGCTGACCTCCCGGGCGTTCGGCGGGCTCGCCAAGCTCCTGGAGGCCCTGCGGGCCCACGACGCACGGGATCGTGGAGACCCTTGCGGAGCAGCAGGCCACGAGCCGCTACAAGCTTATCAGCAAGGACGAGAGCGGGAAGAGCGTGGGCGGGAGCGGTGAGGGCTTCGGGGCGTCAGCGCTCCCGCCAAGGCCCTGCTGAAGTTCTCCACGCCCCGCGACCCGGCCGCCCTCGCGGCGTTCATCAACCTGCGGGTTCTCAACCCGGAGCACGAGCACTGGCGGCGCGGTGTGGAGGCCGCCGTGATCTACGCCCGCGAGCACGGTGACCTGCGGGTGCCGTTCACGTTCCGCGTGCCCGCCGTCGACGACCAGGAGGCGGAGGGCGAGGGGTGGCCGGCCTCGCTCGCCGGGTTCCCGCTGGGGCAGTGGACCGCCGACGCGCGCCGGTTCTACGCCCGCGGCGACATGGACGAGGACCGCATCGCGCAGCTGGAGAAGCTCGGCATGGTCTGGTCCCACTTCGACGTCGCGTGGGAAGAGGGCCTGTCCGCCGCCCGCGGGTGGGCCGAAGAGAACGGGCACCTCCTGGCCCCCCTGGACGCCATCTACCAGGGGTACCGGGTGGGGATCTTTTTGAAGAACGCGCGGGCCGCCGCCCGCAAGGCCTGGGAGATCGAGCAGCGGCGTGCCGAGGGGCTGCCGGTGGAGTCGTCGGCCGGGGCGCTGTCGGAAATGCGGCGCGAGCAGCTGGAGGAGATCGACGCCTCCTGGTGCTCGAGCTGGCCGGTCACCTGGCAGCGCTGCTTCCACCTGGTGAGGATGCACCTGGACGCCGGTGAGGCACTGCCCACCGAGGCGGGCGACGTCGTGCGCCAGAGCGAGGACCTCGGACGGTGGGTGCAGTCGCGGTCCGGCTCGGCTGGGACCAGCTCACGACGGTGCAGCAGTGGATGTGCGAACACGTCCTCGGCATCACACCCACATCCGAGGACGAGAAGCCGAAGCCGCGCCGTACGCAGGCCGACAAGTGGGCGATGAACTACGAGGCCGCCAAGCAGTTCTACGAGCGTGAGGGGCACCTTCAGGTTCCGAGGAAGCACGTCGAGCGGATTGTCGGCGAGGACCAGGAGGAGCGGGAGCACAAGCTGGGCGCCTGGGTCGGGAATCAGCGAAGCCGGGCGGCGACGCTGTCACCGGAGCAGATGGAGCTGCTGTCCGCGATCGGGATGCGGTGGTCCTCACTGCCCGCGGTCGGTAAGTCCACCCCGGCACAGCCCGCTCCGCAGCCCGTGTCTCCCGCGGTTCCGAGGCATCGGCCGGGACGGGAGCACCACGCTGGTCCATCATTCGGGCCGCCCTCCGAGCGGGAGAGCTACAGCTACTGGGACAACCTCTGACCGCTCCCCGCCTCAGCGCGATCCGGTTTGGATCGCTCACCGCACCGACCAGGAAGGAAGCGCGTGAACACCGACGGCACCGACCAGAGGACCGACGTGACGACAGCCAGCAGCGATGCTGAGATCCGTGTAGAAGTCCGCCGGGAGGTCACCGGCCTGACGCGGGAGCAGCTGGGCGACCTGATCGCCACCGGCGAGGGCGGAACGGGCCCTGCAGCAGGGCACAGGGCGGCGGTGCGGATGACGGAGCTGAAGCGTATCCGGGATATCGGTGTCGCACCAGGTTTTCGGCGCGTACACGCCCGCCGGTGACCCGGAGGAGCGCGGGCAGGGGCACCCCGCGTCGGGTGGAGTACGGCCGCCCGAGGAGCGGGGGCTCTACCAGGTGCTCGCCAGGTGCACCGAGCCGGAGCACCCCGGCGCCTCGGAGGTGACCAACCTCGCCACCGCCGACTCGGTTGAGGAGGCCGCGGTGGTGGTGCGCCGCGCGAAGGAGGGCAACCTCTACGGCCCTCCGGGCCTGTACCGGATCGTGGAGGTCTTCGAGGGCACCCCTTCGACGTCCGCGCGACACATGCGGGACGCGATCTCGCAGGCCGGCTCCGAGATCGGACGTGCCGCGGGCGCCGTGGTCGGCGCGTACCAACCCGGCCCCGACGCGAGCGAGCTGTTCGAGGTGCTCGCCGACTTCTTCCACCGCACCGTCGTCTACCCCTGGCACCTCGCCTACCCCGGCGATCGGGGCGACGGCAGCACCCCCCAGCGCAACCGCACGGCAGCGACCACGGCCGTACTCTGGCCCGCCTGCTCATGGCCCCACCTGGAAGCCCTGGACACGCCGCTGGCGACCACAGCCGCCTCCAGCGCCCTCCCGCTCACCCCCATTCAGCAGGCCGACCTCGCCTGCCCCGTCAGAGACCCCGGTGGAGGAACCAGCCCCAGCCGCGGCGCCGCTGTACGCAAGGCGCGTCCTAGCGGTGGCGGAAGGGTTCACGTGGGCCGTGGCGGCGCCGGGGACGCGGCACTGGCCGGACGGTGGGGACTTCCTGGACGTCGCGCTGAGTGCGGTGGGCAACGAGGAACGCGCGGGGTACATCGAGCGCCTGGAGGCGTTCGTGGAGGGGCACCGCGACCGCCTGGAGGAGCTGCTGCGGGCGTACGGGCCGGGCAGTCGGCCCGCGTCGCACGGCCGGTACGCGCTGGTCGGGCAGCCGGAAACGCTGGTCATCCTGGAGCGGATAGAGACCAACCCGTTCCTGCTGCGCGGCCGGTGGGAGGAGGAGCTGGAGACCGTCTTCCTGGACGACCTCGAGTTCGCGTGGGGGCCGCGCATCCGCCTCAGCCGGTAAGCAGTGGGGCCGGGCAGGGTGATCCTGTCCGGCCCCACTGTCGTCAGGTCAGCCCAAGTCGAGCGTGTCCTGGGCGAAGTCGGCGGCGGCCGGGGTGGGCGGGGGCGCCAGCGGTCCGGCCGGGCGGGCGGCCTTCCAGCGTTCGGCCAGCTCGTCCTTCCAGCCCTTCGGCGGGGGCCACGGAACGCCCCAGGCGGCGAGCTGGTCCCGCTTCCACCCGCCGGCGGGCGTGCGGGCGGCTTCGACCTCTTCGGGCGAGGGCAGATCAGTCATGATCAGCGGCCGCCCATGAGGAGCAGGGCCGACGCCGGGTTGGCGAGGCTCTTGCCCAACTGCTCGCTGTCGGCCGCGACCGTCCGGAGTTCCGCAGCGGTCGTGGCCACTTCGGTCTTGACGTCGCCCTGCTCGACCGTGACCTTGTCGCTCTTGGCCAGCAGCTCCAGGACGTCGGCAGTCTGGTCGAACGCCTGCGGGAGCCGCTCGACCAACGACTTCAGCGCCTGGGTGGCCCCCGACAGCGCGGGCGCGGACAACTCCTGCGCGTCGTCCAGCACCACGCGGTTGAACTCTTCGATCAGGTCCCGGGGTTGACGCACCGACTGCGCCGGATCCGTCTTCGCCGCCATGTTCTTGCCCCTCGCCGCTGGAATGGTGGTCCTCAGTCTCCCCACCACCGGCCGGCCGGGCGGACCGGTACGTGTACCCGTCGCCCGGCCGCCCGCGTGCTCGGCTCAGCGGCGCAGGCGCGAGAGCCAGCCGGTCTTCTGCTCGGGCACGGCCGGCTCCTGCTCCTGGTCGCGTTCCTCCTGCCGGGGGCTCACACCCCAGGCCCGGTCCAAGTCGGACTCAAAATGCTGGTCGCAGTCCCCGCACAGAGACGGGCGCTTCGCCGGGGAAAGGGCCCCGCTGACGCGCGCGGTCGCCTTCCATCGTTCATCGGTGAACGCGGCACCGCACTCGGTGCAGACGGGACGCTCGGGTGCGGGCCAGAAGTCGTCCGACCCGGCCTCACCACGTACCGGCTCCTGGCGCTCCTGCGTGCCAGCCGCTGGACTGACGACGGGACCGGCCTTCTACTTGCAGTCGTCGCACAGGTGCGGATGGGAGTTCTTCGGGGTGCCCCAGTCCGTCGCCTGTGCCGCCTCCCACCGTTCGTCGGTGAACTTCGCCCCGCAGCCGGCGCAGACCGGCCAGCGGGCCTCACGTTCAGCTGCCTTTTTCGCGGCCTGCTCCTGCGCCGCGCGCTGCACCTTTGCCTGGTGCTCCTTCTGAGCACGCGCGGCCTCTTCCCGGGCGCGGGCGTCGGCGGCCACGCGGCGGGGTTGCCGATCGCCTCCAGGAGCGGCTGCATGTGGTCGCGGCCGAAGCGGAGAAACACCGCTCCGGTCGGGTCGTGCTCGCTGAGGTTCTCCAGGGTGGCCGCGATGATCGGGATCTTCCCGTCATAGAGGTGGTAGCCCTCGCGCTGCCACTCTCCTTTCCAGAGGTGGCGGGTGAGCTCGATCAGGCGCGCGGCGGTGCGGTCGGGGTTGCGCTCGCCGAGCCGGTTGAACACCAGCAGCACGGGCGGATGCGGCGCATCGCCGTACCGGCCCTCAGGGGCCGTCCAGCGCGTACGCCAGATCGGGCGCTCCGTGCCGTCGGTGTCCTTCGCGGTGCGGCGGAAGAAGCGGGCGTACTTCTCCAGCTTGGTGGCGAGCTCCTCTGCGGTCTCATGGCAGTTGTCGACCTCGATGAACAGCAGCGGCACTCCGTTCTGCGGGGCGGTGAGCACGAGGTCGGCCTGGGCGCCACCCTTGCCGGGCGCGTTCCAGGTGCCGGTGGCGGGCAGCGGGACATCGGTCCAGTACGAGGCGATGGTGCCGATGCCGCTCGGTGAGTCGACGGCGGCCTGGGCGGCGGCTTGGACGTGCGGCGGGTCGTCGGCGAGCTTGGCCATGTTCGGCTTCGGGCGCAGCAGTGCGATCACGGTCTCGTTGACGGCCATCGGGTGGGACGCTCCGCTGGAGCCCGCGCCGCGCGCGGTGGAGCCCCATCTGTCTCTCCCACGCCGGGCGCCGCAGCTCGTAGGAGGCGGCCTCCAGGCCCTTGGGGGTCAGGTTGCGCAGGGCGTCGCCGGTCTCGGTGGAACCGCCGTTCTCGGATAGGCCGTGCCCCCGCATGTCGGAGAGTGCGGCGGTGTGCGAGGCGGTGCGGGCCTGCTTCCGCTTCGACGGGGTCGGCTTGTCGGCGTGCCGGAAGGTCAGGTGTGGTGCGCTGATCTGCTGGATCTGATCAGCCGTGGCCACCTTCAGCACTCCGAGCACGCGCAGCACGTCGCCGCGGTAGCTGTTGGTCGACCCGGCCGGGTTGGTCTTCCGCTTTCCCGCCATCAGCTCCGCGCTTCGTTGCTCGCGGCAGGCGGGCCGGCCGTCGCCGCGGCTGGTGCCGGCGGCTGGGCCCGGCCTGGGAGGACGTCCGGGCTCCCCGGAACCCGATGCTCTCCTCCATATAGAGGAGGGAAGAGGGTGACGGCGCGGCTTCCGCGCCGATTGTGGCCCTGACAAAGAGTTTTCCTCCGGCCTCGGGTGCCGGGCACCAAAGGGGGTTCCCCAGGGCCCTTCCAAGGGGACGCCCAGGGGGTCCTCCAGGGCTTGCCCGGCGCGGGCCGGCCTTCCGGTGTGATCGGCCCAAGCAGTGCCCGTGCCCGGCCCTCGGGTCAGTGGTCATCATCGTCTGGTCTCCCTCGCTGCCCCGACCGGGACGGCCGTTGCCAAAGGAACAGCGTGCAGGGGACCCCCTTGACCGCGGTCTGACCGGTGCCGGTAGCGGACCTGGTCAAGGAGAAACGCGGCAGCGGTCAGGGCGGTAGCGGAAGTGGGCAAGGGGTCATGGTCGCGCGCGTGGTCGGACCGATCACGCGGTCAAGGGGGCCGGTTTTAGCCCTTGCAACCCTGGTTCGTCAGCTTGGGTGGGCCTTTGTCCAAAGGCTGACCGGCTGGCCCTGCTGGAACGTCACCGTGAACGGCACGGCGCGTCCGTACGTCAGGAGCTCCCCCACGTCCCCCATCCTTCCCTCGCTGTCCCCGCGCCCGGCCGAGCTCGGCTTCGGCAACGTCCTGGCCATGAAGGCCGGGAGACGGCGGCCAGGCCGCGCGGCTCGCACCCGAAAAGGAGTCGACGGGTAGACCACCGATCCGAGCGCGGATTTCCTCGCGCTGGACAAGGTCGGGTGCGTGCTGCTGTCCGCACTGCGGGACTGGACACTGGACTCCCCCGACACGGCGGCGTTGGGCATCGCCCGCAACATCCCGGTTCACGGCGAACGTCGTCCCGGACCCCGACCACGCGCGCACCACCGAAACCCTGGAGGCGATGCGCAACGAGCTCCTGGTGCTGGCGCACGCGGCGAACTCCGCACCCGATGCGACCCGCTGACCGCACCACCGCTCCACCACAGCGCTCGGTGGAACGGTGGAGCGCCCATCCAGTGCGCGCACCGGTGCAGCCGGCGCCCAGGAGAGGTGCGCACCGGGTGGGCGCGGTGCGGTGTGTTTCTCTTCGACCTGGGCTCAGGTCAAAGAGAAACACACCGAGTGGATGCACAGCCCCACTCCCGTCGATGGCGTCCACTTGCACCCGGTGGGCTCCACTCGGTGGAGTGGGGGCGGGGCCGTCGTCGGTGCGCACCACCGCACCGGGTGCGCGCCATCAGGTTCACTCAGTGGCCGGCCTCCCGGCCGCGGTGCGGTCCGGGTTGCTGTGGGCGGTGCGCTTGCTGGTGGTCCGCGCGCACCGGGCTCGTCGGGCGCACCGCGCTGGCGTCGACCTGTGTGGTGTGGCGATCCGAGCGGGCGCGGGCGTCGTTGACCATCTTGGTAGCCGCGTCCTGGAGACAGCGCAGCCGGTCGGCGGTGAGATCGAGGGCTTCCACGTCCGTGCGAGATGCCCGCAAGGCCCGCAGCGCTGTCATGTCGGTGGTGGTGCGCAGCTGCTCGCGCACCACCGCGCTCGCAAGGACGGCGCGCTCGTACTGGAGCGGGATGCGGGGGATCTCCCTCCCCCCGCGTCCTGGCCCGGGGGCCGGAGCGCGGCCGGCTCGCCGGGATCGGCCTGGGACTGCCGGTCCGGATCGGACGCGGAGGTGGGTGGGCGGCGGGCGGGGAGGTCGGATAGGGGCCACCGGGCAGTGTAGAGGCAGTAGCCGGCCTCCAGGCCGCGTACGGTCTTCGGCTCGCCGATGTCCAGGCAGTGGGTGGCGATGGCAGCGGCCACGATCCGGTCGTCCAGGCCGGGGTGGCGGGGGCGGGCGCGTAAGACGAGGGCGAGGTGGCGGCGGGCTTCGGCGAGCAGGTGCAGGCGGTGGAAGCGGCCGCCTTTGTCCATCACGAACACCGTCGCTGTGACGACGACGGCCGCCAGAGCGACGTCGACCACGGCGGCGACCCGGGCCCGGGTCGCGGCAGCCGCGGCACGGGCGTGCTCGAGGAGGGAGGTGATGACGTCGGCGGCGACACCGGAGGTGAGGATCGCGCTCGCCTTCCACCGCTCGCGCAGCTGCGCGAGCGGCCGGGCCGATTGCTTGGGCGGGCGGGTCTTGCGGGCGGCGATCTGGTTCAGCTTGGCCCGGGCCCGCTCGGAGACCACGGGCAGGAACCGCGGCTCGCCATCGTCGTCGACGGCGGTGACGTACTGGTGCTCCAGCTCGGCGAGGCAGGCGGCGATCTGGTCGCTGCGCCGGGAGGTCCAGCGAATCAGCTCGTGCGGCACCCCGGCGATCTCCATCACCGGCCGGCGCCCCGAGGTGACGATGCGCGGCTCGGTCGCCAACCCCAGCGCCTCGCAGACCTCCGCGGCCACGAGCTCGTTGTAGAGCGCGGAGGCGGCCACGGTCTTCTCGTACAGGGCCGTGGTGTGGATCGAGCCCCACTTCCCGTCCAGGCGCTGCCCCTTCACCGACAGCAGCAGATGGTCATGGAGCAAGGGGCGTCCGGAGCGCGCCTGGTAGTGACGAAAACGCGCGGCGACCAGACCACCGGGCGGCCGTACCCGGTAGATGGCGTCCGTGCCGTACCGGATCATCGCGACCTCATCCTCGATCCACTCCAGCACCCGCTCGATCGCGTGCTCGTGCGCGGCCTCGATCACTAGACGGGTACCCTCGTTTCCCAACGCCCACAGGAGGTAGATCGTCGGCTGCGGCCGGAACACCAGGTCGACCCCGGTGACCGTCACGCGGCGTCCGAGGGCGCCGGCCTTGAACGCCTTCTTCGGGGAGTCGCCCGCGGCGAGCCGCTCGGCCTCGATCCGGTCCGCGTACGGGTGCCGGCCGCGCTCGCCGAAGAGGTTCCGCACCTGCGCCTCGGTGACCTCCTCCCCCGGCCCCAACCCGAGCGCGGCAAGCCCGCGGCCCATCCACCGGCCGGCCGCGACACCGACTTGCTCCTGGGCTGCGCGCAGCGGCGTGCGGGGCGGGCGAGGGCTGTCACCAACAACGGTCTGGCGCAGGTAGTAGCGGTGCATCTGCCCGTACCGGACGACTTCGATCTCCACTGTCATACAGCCACGTCACACGGCTGTGACCTGCAAGAAAGGCCGATCAGCCCAGCATCCCGCCAGGCAGGAGCAGCAGCAGGACTTTCTTCTCCGACGCCCGCCGGGCGGGAAGCAGCCCCGGGCCGGACGCGAATGTCATCGCTCTCCGGCAGCACGCACCTCACGACCTGAACGACACCGACAAGCACCACTGAGCACCACCGCACGCCAAGGAACGAGCACCGCCAAGGAAGCACCGCCACACCAGCCCCCGGCACCAGCCAGGGGCTGCTTCGTGCTGCCCGCAGGAGACCACCGTGCCCACCTTCGAGACCCTCCCCCGCTTCGCCACTGACCTCCAGCACCTCACCCCCGCCCAACGCCGACGCTTCCGCCACGTCGTCCTGGCCGCCTTCGTCCCCGACCTGCGCACCGGCCGCCAGTTCCGCCCCGGGTTACGAATCAAAGGGCGTGCGCTGCGCTCCCGGCGTCTACGAGCTCACCTGGGCGGGCAACGGCCGCGCGACCTGGGCGTACGGAACCGAGCGGATAGGCGGCGTGTTGACTGAACTAAATTCGACGTTTTACCAGGTCAGAAGGTTTTTCTGTTAGCTTCTCGGCATGGCCTGGTCACAGCGGTCCCGGGAGGGATCTGAGGAGCTTCGCCCTGCCCGAATCCGGTCGGCTGCTGGCGACGGGAGACGTCTGGGAGCCGTACCGGTTGGTCGATCCGCGGGGTCTGCGGATCGAGCCGGTCGCCGTGTACTTCAAGGACCTGCTCGCGGCGGATACCCCGGCAATCACGTTGCGGTCGTACGGCAACGACCTGCTGCGGTGGTGGCGGTTCCTGTGGGCGCTCGACATCGAGTGGGATCGAGCCGTCCGGGAAGACGCACGGAATTCCATGCTCTGGATGCAGCTGGCCGACAAGCCGGTGCGCGTGCACTGGCGGCGTCGTGACGCACCTGCGGGCGAAGGCCAGCTTGCCCTGAAGGCCGACCCGGCAGCCCCCGTCCCGGGGTCTGCTAACCCGGTGACCGGGAAACCCACCATCGGGACGAAGTACGCCGTGAGCACCCGGGCCCACTGCGAGACGGTTCTGCGGACGTTCTACGACTTCCACCTCGCGAGCAACACCGGCGCGCTGCTGATCAACCCGTTCCCGCTGGACCGTTCCCGCCGCCGCGGGCGAGCCAACGCCCATCACAATCCGATGGAGGACTTCAAAGCCCAGCGGACCGGTACCGTCCCCGCGTCCCCCGATCGGATCCCGCGCCGAATACCGGACGACAAATACACCGAAGTCTTCGCCGGGCTGCGCTCGCACAGGGACAGGTCCCTGCTGGCCTCCTGGGTCTCCACTGGTGCCCGGCCAGCAGCTGATCGGCGTGATCCGCAAGGGCACGAGAGTCTACCAGCAGCTGCCCGCCTCGCCGGACGCGTTCGTATGGATGCGGCTCTACCAGGAGGAAGCCTGGGCCAAGGGAGTCCCCCTGGGGCCGTGACCAACCATTGTGGTGGACCCTCCGGAGGCCGTGGCCGCCCGCTGAACTACCACGCTGCACGCGCGATGTTCGTCCGGGCGAACAAGCTGCTGGGTTCCAACTGGACCCTTCACGACCTGCGGCACCCGGCCACCTTCCGGATGACGCAGGACCCGGAGCTGTCCATGGCCTACGTCCAGCACATCCTGGGCCACAAGTACCAGAGCACCTTGCAGAAGTACGTCAATCTCAGCACCGACGAGGTCATCGAAGCCGGGCTCGCCCATCACGCCCGCCGGGAGCACAAGCGAGCTCACCCGTCTCCGCCTCCGTCGGCACCCGCCTACAACCCCGAGTCCCTCGGCATCCTGTTCGGAGGGCCTCTCGCATGACTGCATCGAGTCTCACCCTCCCGACCGCCTCGGCGCCCGCCACCACCGAACTGGGTGCTGGCGGGCGCCGAGGCGGTCGCGCTCCTGAAGCGTTTCCCCGCCCGTCCCCGGCTGACCAGCTGGCCCGAGACGGCCGCGACCCGCGAGGAGGTCATCGCTCGTCTGGGGCAGCCGCCGCTCAGGGTCAAGGGTCACTCCACGCAGGACAGCCGGATGGTCGGGGTGCGGATCCTGCTCTCCTGGCTGGAGACTTTTCCTGGCGACACCTGGCAGCGGCGCTGGGAGGCCAGTCCGATCGCCGCCGAGCCGGAGAAGTGGTACGAGAAGGTCCGGGAGTGGACGCCGACGGTGGACAGGGCAACCAAGACGGGCCATCTCCAGGCCGGGCTGCTGGCCCTGCTCTGCACGGACGTGGTCCGCCCGGAAACAACATGGCTCGCCGTGAACTACTCCAGACACCTGCGGCCGGCCCTCGCGCGGTCCCGAGACCCAGAGGGATTCGCCAGCCTGGAAACCTGGATCCCGCAGAACGTACGCGTCACCGGGCACGCTTCGGAAGCGCTCGCGGCCCTCGCCCAGGTGTTGGCGACCCGGGGCGGAAAGCTACAGGACATTGTCGTCGGGGACCTTCTGGAGCGGTGCTACGCGCCCGTCGCCTACAACCGCACCACCCCCGGAGTGCGCCTCGCCTACCTCTGGCTCCGCGAACGCGGCCAGTTCCCCCACAACGCCCCCACGACCCTGCTGTTTACCACACACCGCGCCGGACAGGTCACTCCGGCAGAGCTTGTGGACCGCTACGACCTGAAATGCAAGCCCGTCCGCGGCCTGCTCGTCAACTACCTCACCGAACGACAGCCCACCCTGGACTACGCCACCCTCAAGAGCCTGGCAGCGATCCTCGCCGGCAACTTCTGGGCCGACCTCGAGCAGCACCACCCCGGCATCGACTCCCTCCGGCTGTCACCCGAGACCGCCACGGCCTGGAAGACTCGCCTCGCGACGAAGACCGCCCGCCGCAGGCAAGCCGACGGAACCGTGCTCACGGTGACCGAACCGCGGACCAGCGCCCCCGCGATCAAGATGACGGTGCGAGCGTTCTACCTCGACATCGGCGAGTGGGCCCTGAGCGAGCTCGAACGGGGGCAATGGGCTTCTCCTCCCCCGGTCACCGAGGCCGAGTGCTCCGTGAAGAAGCTGGAGAGGCGCCAGAAGTCCAAGTCCGACCGGCGCACCCGGGAACGTCTCCCCGTCCTGCCTGCGCTCGTCCGGGTCACCATCCGCAGGCTGAAAGACGCTACGGCCAGGCTCGACGCGTTCAATGCGGCACCGCTGGGCTCCACCTTCACGGTCCTCGGCGAGAGCTTCACCGTCCCCAAGAGCAGCGTCCGTCCCGATGGGCATCCCACCGGGGTCCGTGACGCCGCAGGCGAGCGGCGCGACCTGGGCGCGGAGGAACGGCGGGCGTTCTGGTCCTGGGCGGCCATCGAGATCTTCCGTCACACCGGGATCCGGATCGAGGAGCTCCAGGAACTCAGCCACCACAGCATCATCAGCTACCGGCTGCCCAGCGGAGACGTCGTGCCGCTTCTCCAGATCGCGCCCTCGAAGACCGACCAGGAACGGCTCATCCTCATCAGTCCCGAGCTTGCCGACGTGCTCAGCGCGGTCATCTCACGCGTCCGCGACAGCACCGGCCGTGTCCCGCTGATACCCAGCTACGACCTGCACGAGAAGACCTGGAACTCGCCCATGCCCCTGCTCTTCCAGTGGAGCATCAGCCATGAGCGCAGGCCCGTCTCGGGGAGCATGATCCGCAAAGCCCTCGACGAGACGCTGAGAGCCTCCGGGATCAGCGACAGCTCCGGGCAACCGCTGCTCTTCCAGCCCCACGATTTCCGCAGGATGTTCATCACCGAGGCGATCCTCAACGGCCTCCCGCCAGACATCGCCCAGGTCATCGCCGGCCACAGGAACATCAACACCACGATGGGATACGCGGCCATCTACCCCGTCGATGCACTCGAAGCACATCGTGCCTTCATCGCCCGTCGCCGCGACCTCCGCCCCGCCGAGGAATACAGGGCTGTCACCGCCGAGGAATGGCAGGAGTTCCTGCCCAACTTCGAGCGGAGGAAGCTGGCGCTGGGCGAGTGCGGGCGGGCCTACGGGACAGACTGCATCCACGGACACGCCTGCGTCCGCTGCCCGGTCCTGATCGTCGCCCTGGACGAGAAGCCCCGCCTGGAAGAGATCCGCGACAACCTCAAAGACAGGATCGCCGAAGCCGAACGCGAAGGATGGCTCGGCGAAGTCGAAGGCCTGTCCACCAGCCTCGACGCCGCCGAAGACAAGATCGCCCAGATCGAGGCCCAGCAGGAGAAGAAGCAGTCACCCGTCTTCCTGGGCCTACCCAGCCTCTTCCAGCTCACTGCGCGCACCAGCGAAACCACCAAGTAACAGCCTCTGGTGCGTTGGGTGACTGCCTGTCGGCACCATGCCGCGAGTGGCTGGCCACGTCACTCTCCGGGTGCGGCTGCGTGGCGATGAACCTCCAGAACGACTGCGGTCCCGGCCACGGTCCGGTCCTCGTGCATGGTGATCTGCTGACCGAGTTGGAGGTGCGTCCAATGAGAGGGGGTGAGAGGAACGAGGCGAACTATGCCCTGCCCGCCGGGCTCCAGCATGGGCATGCTCTCAACCCAGAGCCCGGCGATGCTGACCGCACGTTCACCGGTGGGCGAGAGGTGTCCGATGTCCCACATAGGTCGCAGAACCCCGGTGCCGGAGATTGGTGTCGTGCGTCGGCCCTCGCCAGCAGGACGGAGCTTCAGATCTGCTCGGATCACGCCATTGCGGATCTCGGAGCACCGCCAATGGCACCAGGCGGTGCTCCGCTCCAACCGGAGCTGCTCAGCCGCCTCGGCGAGCTTCTCCCGGAACGCCAGAGGGATCGAGTGACCGTCCCCGAGTTCCTCCAGCAGGCTCAGAGCGATCTCCCACTCGTCGTGGACGAGGTAGTCCCAGATGTCTCGCACCGTGATGTCGTTCTCGGTGGCGGTCGCTTCCGGGACCAGCAGGGAGGCTGATTCGAGCAGCTCAGGGACGTCCATGCGCTCATTGTCAATAATATGCAGGAGCGTGCCGGCGCTCGTCCACCCGTAGTTCAGAGAAGGCACCCCGCACGTCATCCGGCGCCGCATCGGCACCCACCCCATCCTCACCACCCCGTAACGCCGCACCGCGGAGCGACGGGCAGCGGTCAGTCGCTGGCAACCTCGGCACCCAACGGCGGGACATCCGTAACCGCGGCGTCCAGCCGAAGCCGGGCGAAGCGCACCGGGTGCCGCCACGACCCACGCTTCAGTGCCGTGTCCACCATGATCTCGGCGACCAGGTCCGGCTCAACCAGTACGACATCCAGCGGCGTGCGCGACCCTCAGGATGTCGTGAACCGCACGCCCTCCCAGGGATGGCCGGGCTGAGCCGGCATCAGCCGCTCGGCCAGGTCGCGCGCCGCCTCCGGGCGCAGCGGTGTGCTATAGGGCGACCGGGCGCAGCGCCCCGGCCGCGTCAAGGCGGCCCAGCACGAGCGTCCGCGGCCGGCGCACCGTGCCGGCGATCGCGCCGATCACGGCCTCGGTGGTGTCCCGGCGGCGCACCTTGTACAGCGCGCGAGCTCCCGGCCGGTAGCGCTGATCACTCCCCCGGACCACCACGCGACGCCGGGCACCTGCGTCCAGGACGCCAGCCACTCCTGCGCGGTTGTCACGTCCGTGGTCTGGGGGGGCACAGCGTCCACGGGGCGCCCAACCCCCGGTCAGCGAACAACTGCTCCAACCGCGCGCCGCTCGCCGTGCGGGACAGCGCGCGAGGACGCCCGCGCGTCACGTGCACCACGGCGACGGCGTCGAGAAAGCCATGCGCAAACCGCAGGGCACGCGTACCAGGCTTCGCTGGCGAGCGAGGTATGGCGGGGATGTGGCCGTAAATCACCGCATGGGGCAGCAGTGACGCATGATCTCATGGTCTACGTGGGCTGGTGCCCGGGCTGGGCGAGGACCGTGGGGGCGGACCGTGGCGATCTGTTTCGAACTGGCTGTGAACTTCGGCGACAACATCGAGGCGGCCCGGGCAGCCGTACTGACCGAGCACTGGCCGCACGCGTTCTCCGCAGGCAGGTTCCGGATCCCACTACACACCGGCCGCAGATAGTCACGGAGCCACCGACGCAACTCTATGTCTCCCCAGTGGCCGTCAGCTACGGCTCGGGCCTCGACGGCAGCCCCCCCCCGCCTCGACCTCACCGAGCCCGAAGAAGTGGAAGAACTCGGCCAAGGTCTCTACGACCTGCTCAGGCACTTCGACGGCTACCTCGTCGCCATGGTCGGATGGGAAGTACAGTACCACATCGACATCGACGACCTGGCCGCCGAATGGTCCAAGGAACTCCTCGACGGGTCCCTGACCGGCCTCGTCCTCGACGACCACCTCCGCGACCGCCTCACCCTCGGCCCCGCATGGGTCCCCTTCCAACCCAGCTACTCCTGGATCCCCTACCCATAACCCCACCCCTTCCGGAACCAGCCACCCAGGGGCCGCAACACCCCACACGCTGCGCGGCACGCGGGGGCCACCGCGGCCTCTACCACACCGAAGTGCAAACGAGCCGCCGCCCGGACGCATGCCGCCGACTACGCCCGCGCGTTGTTCACACAGCGCCGATCTCCCTCAGCGCCTGCTCCCGCGGTCCGGTGCCTGCATGAGCACGTTCACCCGCATCCGGCACGGGCAGTAAGGTCCTCGCCGGTTCGGGCTGGGTGCGTGGGGACTGCGCGCCGACCACCACCCCGCCCTGCCCCGCCTCGGCCCGGACGCGAGCGCCGGCCCTGATGCGATACGGGCGCCGCGAGCGGGGCTGACCGTAACGCAAGCGGCGCGCAACCCGGTCTCTGTCGTCAGCGGCCGTCGGGCCGCGCGCCCGGGGTCGTCCCGGTGTCCGGCATCGCGGCAACGCCCGTAGCAAGCACCTCGCCCGCATCAGTACGGTAGTAGACCACGCGGTGGTCCGTACGTGAGCCGACCACGAGTTCGACCTCGCGCAGGACAGCGAGATGGCCACCGACCGCACCAAGCCACGGAACGAGCTTGGCGGCGAGTTCGCTGCTCGTGGCCGGGCCCGCAAGGCACGCAAGATCGCCGCGCGGCCCGTGCCAAGGAGCCGAGCCAACGCCCAGACGAACCCGGGTGCCCGGCCCCACCGACGGTCGGTCAACCGGTACCTCGGGCCGGGTACACCAGCGCGTACGGCAACCCAGCAGCCTCACACAACCAACTACCACTACCCGCACGGGTGTAGGGCACGAACAGCACGCCCTACAGGCCGACAACACGGCCGCAGACCGGGCCGGATACTGAAGCAGATCACGTCCGCGCCGACCCAGACACTGTGGCAGCACATCCGCTCCACGGCACGCGACCAGCCATACCCGACCAGCACACCAGCCCAGTAGAAAACATCACGATCGAGCACCTCCCTGAGGTCGGTGTCCAGCTCCTGACCATCGCGGTCAAGGTCAACACCCCAAGTCACGAGCAACTGCACGGGCAACACCGCCTGCTGATGCGCGAGGATGTCATACACCCAGCCCGGCACATGGTGGTGCACGGCTCCTCGCGTACCACCACACCAGCAAGGACCGCGAAGTGACACCGCAGCGAGACACAGAAAATCTCCCACCCCCCACCCTCCTGACCTCGAGAGCCGGGGCACAACCAACTCACCAAAAACAACCAAGGACTGTGGAAACCCCCACTACCGTTCATCACCAACACCACAACACCGACCACCATCAGAACAAAACCAGACACGACTGGCCGGCCCGTGGACGGCGTAGTCCAGCAGGCCACCCCCCTCGGTACCCCGCCCGACAACACGCCCACTGGACATCAGCAAGCAACACACCAACCAACGACCAGACGATCCAACACAAACAGCTTAGACAGCAACAAGCTGGGCTGACACCCGACCGCGCTCCTCACACGTTGCCCAGACGAGCTGGCCCCTTCCCCTACCACAAGCAGCGGACACGCAGCGAGTAACAAGACCCAAGGTAGGGACCACCACTCAGCCGGCCAGCCGCCTCCACCTGGTCAGGAAAAAGCCGTGCACACTCGGGGCGGCCGCGGCGCGGCAGTTCCACCACAGTCATGTTCAGCTCGTCTTTCGAGTCAGTGGCTCCAGTAGTCGCGGCGGGGCAGTTCGACCCACACATCGGGCGGCCCGGTCACAGCGCGCCTGTCAGTCGGGCGCAGTCCTGCGAAAGCGCAGGCGTAGGCGTAGGCGTTGTGCTGGTAGAGGTAGGAGGCGAGCACCTGCTCACTGGTGTCGCCCTCGTCAGGTCCTCCGCCGGGGTGCAGGTCTGAGTCCTCGATCGTTCCATGCCGGGCGATGCTGCCCTGATTGCCGCTCTTGGGGTTGGCGTAGAGGCCGTAGCAAAGGGCGCCGGCGGACAGCCGTGCCAGCACGCCGGGCATGCTCGGCGCGTATCCCCAGGGCTGGGTGACGACGCAGACGCCCGGGACGGACGTCACGCCGATGATCTGCAGGGTCTCGTCCATGTCGTATGCGTAGGGGTCCTCCAGCAGTTCATTCAGCACTTCGAGGAGTTCGCCGTCCACAGGCGTCGCCTCAAGACGGCGCACCACCTCGGCCGTGTCGATGCCCGCCACACAGGCCAGGCCCGTGCCGTCGTAGTAGAACTCGCCCAATGCCGTGGTGAGTCGATGGGCCTCCCGCGCTGCCGCACGCTCGGTGTCACTCAAAGCTATCCCTTCCGCTGCAGGGAAGAGCTCAGGCGTCGGCCCGGCCAGGCTCAGGCGCCCCGGTGACCAGCCGCCGAGCGACGGCCGCCAGGGATCGGCCCCGGCGGCGGCGAGCGCCCGTGCGTTGGCCGGCTTCTTGGACAGGACGGCTTCCCACAATGCCGTCACCCCGTTCTCCAACGCGTGCTCAACCCGGCGGGCCAGTTCCGCAACGACCTCCGGGGAGCCGAACACCGCTGCCCGATGCAGGGGCCTGCCCCCGCTCCAGTTCTCCGGATCAGCTCCTTCCTCCGGGCGTCGGCGGATGTCATCGGCATCCGTCCAGTCCCAGCCCATGCCCGCCCAGCCATCACTCGTCGCTGCCACCGCTCCCCCTCGAACACGTCGCATGCGCTCGCGCGCTCCCGCGAGCACACGTGCGCTACTGACCTGTCGCAGTGAAGGTTGAGCGATTCTCAGCGAAGGTTGAGTGAGCCTCTTTCACCCTGTGCTGAAGGGTAAAAAAGGCTCACTCGCCCAGAGGGCCTCCACTACTCACACCTGGTCTCAGTGGGGCCGGTCGGAGAGTCTCGGCAGAGGATCGTGATCTTCGCTATCGGCTCATCGATCCGCTTAAACTCGCCAAAGATCAGCGGGGAGCGCACGTGGCGGCTCATCCACGCGGCGTCGGCGGTGAGCCGGACAGCGTGCAGGTACGCCCGGCACAGATGGGTCGGATGGGGCGGGCGCCGGGTCGACGCGGGAACGTCGGCGGTGTCCTCGGCGCGGGCAAGGACCCGGGCAGCGGCGCGGCGGCCGGAGGGGTCGAGGCCCTCCAGGTAGGGCTCGGCGGGCGGCCGGGGGGCGCAACCACTCGCCGTCGGCGTGCGCATCCCGGAGCATTCCGTCGTTCAGGCGCTCCTCGTCGAACTGGGCGAACCGGCTGCTCTCCAGCATGCTGCTGCTCGACGGGGATGAGCCTCTGACCCAGGGTTGGGAGATCAAGCAGCGCCTGGACTACGAGGGGGACGTCGTCATCGGCTCCGGTGACTGCGGCACCGAGCCGACGACCGTCATTGACTTCCCCACCGGCGAGCTGCAGATCGTCCGCAGGGGCGCGGGCGACACCTCGTGGTTCGAGTAGTCGGCATGTGCGGAGCGCGTGTGTGGGGGGCGGCACGCGTGTGCGTGCCTCCCCGCCGGTGGGTATCGGGATTCAGTTGAGGGTCAGGAAGGAGCCCGCCTCGTTGGCGTACTCGATCCAGGCGCCGGACAGGGCGTTCGTTGGGACGCCGGACCAGGCGGCGGTCAGGTCGGTCGGCACGCCGGGGGTGACGCGGGCCCGGTCGGGCGTGACCGTGACCTTGCCGGTGGCGGGGCTGTCCGCGGTGATGTGGTTCACCTGATAGGTTTACGGAGTGACGGTGTCGTCCTCGGCCCCGATCGCGACCGGGGACACGAAGATACCGTCGGCCGTGGGATGCGGCACGGTGATGGTGACCGTTCCGTCGCTGTCGGGGATGGCGGTTTGGACGTCCTGGAGGACCCCGTCGACCTTGTTGCCCCACAGGACGCCCGTGATCGTGTCCTTCGCCGCGTCGAAGCGGACCGTGATCTGCGATGCCTTGGTGCCGGAGGGGATCTCGGCGTCGTAGGAGATCTGCGACGTCGCGGTCAGGGTGCCCTCGGTGGCGGCCGTGGTGACCGATCCGTAGGCGGTGGCCGTCAGGGTGCTGGTGGCCAGGGTGACCGAGAATGTGGTAGAGCCGCTGGAGCCGGAGCCCTTGATCTCGGCGGGGGCGCGGACGATCTGCGGGGTGACGACGATCGGGCTGCGGACGCTGGTGCGGCCGGAGGTCCAGGTGAGGGCCCCGGTGTCGGCGCGTCCTCCCTGCGCGGTGGTCACGTCCAGGGTGACGGTGAAGGTGCGCTTCTGGCCGGGGTGGCTGAAGTGCAGCACGGACGGGCTCACGGTGGCTTTGATGCCGGGGAGGTCCACTCGGGCGCGGTAGGTGCCAGCCGTGGTCGCGGTGACGGTGCGGGTGACGGTCTGCTTGCCGAAGAGGTCGCCGATGGCTATGGACGGGTAGTTGAGGTCGCTCGGGTCGATGGCCTTGACGCCGGTTCCGGTGTCCACGCCGGAGCCCTCGAGGTAGGCGAGCCAGTCCCGCTCACCCGAGTCGTAGACGAGTCCGGGCCGCAGCATGGCCCGTGCGTCCACCTCGCCGGCGCCCTGCGCGAAGGCGTCGTCGCTGTTCCTGCCGTCCGGGGTCTTCGTCGGCGTGGCGGTGGTCATCATGGCCGACTTGATGCTCATCGGGGACCAGGTGGGGTGCTCCGAGAGGTAGAGCGCCGCCAGGCCGCTGATGTGCGGGGTGGCCATGGAGGTGCCGGAGTAGTAGTCGAAGTCGTGGCCCTTGTTTCCGTCCGGGGACACGGCCGCGAGGATCGTGACGCCGGGCGCGGTGATGTAGGGCTTGAGCAGGTCGCCGTTGCCGACGAGTGAGGGGCCGCGCGAGGAGAAGTCGGCCACCTGCGGGTAGACGTACGAGGTGCCTCCCTCGGTGAGGGTGGCGGTGGCTCCGCTGGTGGCGGCGTAGGTGCGCACGGGGGCCGCGTCCGCGTTGTCGAGGTGGACGGCCGGCACGCTGTGCAGATCGCCGTCCGTGCTCTCGTTGCCGGGGTTCACCAGGACGAGGCCGATGCCGCCGGCCCGCTTGACCTCGGCGGACTTGTCGGGGCGGCCGTTGACGCCCCGTTCGCAGACGACGATCTTCCCGGCCGTGCGGGCGGAGTCGAGGGAGTTCGGCATGCAGTAGTCTGCGTAGACGTCCACGGTGTCGGGGTCCCGGACAGCGGAGCCCAGGACGAGCGGGGCGGGGCCGACCTGCCGGTGATGCCGGTGTAGCTGGAGTCGTTGCCGAGGGTCACCGTGCCGGTATGCGACTTGATGGTGCCGGCGGCGACCGTGGTGGTCCAGGGCGCGGTGTTGTCGAGGCTGGACGCCTTCGGGCCGGAGTTGCCCGCGGCGGTGGCGACGAAGACTCCGGCCGTGGCGGCGTTGCGGAACGCGACCTGCACCGGGTTGTCGTACGTGCTCTCGAACGTGCCGCCGACCAAGTAGTTGATGACGTCCACGCCGTCGGCGACGGCTTGGTCGACGGGGGCAACGATTTCGCTGGTCAGACCGCCGTCCGACTGGCCGTCCTTGCTCTGCCACAGGGCCTTGTAGACGGCGATGGTGGCTGCGGGGGCCACGCCAGAGACGGTGCCGAGGTCCTCACCGTCGACCTTGGCGCGGACGTTGGCGTTGCCGGCCGCGGTGGCTGCCGTGTGGGTGCCGTGGCCCTGGCTGTGGCGCGGGGAGACGTATCCAGCCCGGTTGGACTCCGGAACGACGTCGAACCAGGCGTCGCCGAAGTAGCGCGCGCTGATGACCTTCTCGTTGCAGGCCGCGGCGGTGAAGCTGTCGCCGGTCTGGCAGGTGCCCTTCAAGGTGCCGCCGTCCGCCTTGTGCATCACGGTGGTTGCGCCCACGCGGTAGGGGCGGTGTCGGTCCTTCTTGCCGGGTTTGCGGGAACTCAGGGCCGGGGCGTCGAAGGAGGGGTTCTCGGGCCAGATGCCCGTGTCGATGTCGCCGATGACGATGCCCTTACCGGCTTCGGCGGTCCCGCCGAGGGCCTTCCACAGCCCCTTGCGGCCGGAGAGTCCGAGGAAGTCGGTGGAGTTCCGGTCGTCGGTGGCCTGGTGGAACCGGTCGGGGGCGATGTGCAGGACGCTCTTGGTGTGGGCGAGGCGCACCAGTTGGCGGGCGTCGAGCCGGGCGCTGAAGGTGTTGGTGGTGACCGCGTAGTGCTGCCGGACGGTGGCCCCGACCTTCTTGGCGACACGGGTCTGTTGGCCCGTCAGGTGGGTGCGGTACCGCTTGGCGGCGGCCGATGCGACATCGAGCTTGCCGCCCCCAGCGGGCTTCGTGGTAGGGATGTCGCCTACCCCCGCCATCGTAGGCGACCAGGGGCTCGTCGGCGAGCGTGACCAGGTAGGTGCCGGTGGCGGATTCGGCGACCGGAGCCGTGGCGGGGATGGCGGTGGCGGACGTGGCGAGGGGAAGGCTTAGCGCGGCAAGGGCGGTGGTGAGCAAGGCGGCGAGGGCGGCTCGCCAGTTGCGCGATGTTCTTCGCGGCAGGGGTGACACGGACTCTCCTCATGGATTTCCACGCACGCCGGAGAGACAAGCACGGATGCCCGTCTGAGGCGTGCGTTGGGGGCGGGGAATCTCCGAACCACCAGGCAGCAGGGGTGGCTGACGGGTGGTCCGGGGCGAATGGACGCTATTTCTTCCCTGTATTGGGTGGTTTGACTGGCCGGGAAGACATTCGCGATCTATCTGTCATGCACGCGTCAGGCAGATGGCCGGTTGAAATGTCGTAGCGGGAGCAGAACCGCCCCCGCGCATGCGGTGGGTTCCGCGGCCGGAGCACCCGAGCGGGGCTCCGGCAGCGAGAGCACTGATGGTGAGCGGGACCGGTCAGCCGATGGCGATCTGGTCGATCAGGAAGATGGTGGACAGGTAGATGTCTTCGGTGCCGGCGAACTCCAGCTTCACGGATTGGCCCTTGTAGGCAGACAGGTCGACGGTCTTCTGGACGTATCCGGAGCTCGCGTTGGCGTTGGAGTAGGTGGCCAGTGTGATGCCGTTGATCTTGACCTTGAGGGTGTCGTAGGCGGCTTAGCCGGACTCCTGGGTGGAGACATTCAGCCAGAAGGTGAGCTTGGGGGTGCCGGTGGCGGGCACCGCGATGTTCGACTGGGACACGGACTCGACGGCGTCGGCCCCGTAGCCCATCATCCAGGCGTACCAGGACCCGTCACGCGCCGGCTGCAGAGACGAGTTGGTGATGTTGTGGCTCTGAGTCCAGCCGCTGGTGCCCTGCTCAAAGCTGCCGTTGGTCAGCGCGTTCCCGCTGGGGGGATCGGCCGGATCAGGGGTGGGGGCGCCGGTGCCGAGGTCGGGCAGTGCGGTGCCGACGCTGACGGCCGCCCACGCCTTGGAGACGAGGTAGCGCTCCTGGGAGTTGGTGCCGTACAGGTCGGCGGCTGCCTGCAGGGTGGCGGTGCGGGCGCCGGCGTAGTTGGTGGTGGAGGTCATGTAGGTGGTCAGCGCGCGATACCAGACCGCGGCGGCCTTGTCCTTTCCGATGCCCGCGAAGGTGTCGTTGTTGCAGGTGGTGCCGTTGTGCGAGCGTCCGCCGATGGTCTTGGCGCCGGTGGCTTCGGCGGCCAGGTAGAAGAAGTGGTTGCCGATGCCGGAGGAGAGGTGCACGTCCGCCGAGCCGGCGTTGGAGTTCCAGCAGGACAGGGACCTGCCGTCGGCGGCGGGGTTGTCCATCCGGCGCATGTATCCGCCGGACATGTTGAGCTTCTCGCCGATGTAGTAGTCGCCCGGGTCGCCGGCGTTGTTGGCGTAGAACTCGACCATGGTGCCGAAGATGTCGCTGGTGGCCTCGTTGAGGCCGCCGGACTCGCCGGAGTAGGTGAGGTTGGCGGTGGCGGCGGTGACACCGTGGGTCATCTCGTGGCCGCCCACGTCGAGCGTGGCGAGCGGGGTGTTGCCGTTCTGCGAGGAGCCGTCGCCGAAGTACATGCAGAAGCAGTTGTCGTCATAGAAGGCGTTCAGCAGGTTGGTGTCGACGTGGACGTAGGCGCGGGCGCCGCGGCCGTCGTTGCGGATGCCGGAGCGGTTAAAGGAATTCTGTGTAGTAGTCCCAGGTCTTCGCCAGGCCGTAGGAGGTGTCCACGGCGGCGCTCTCGCGGCTGGACGTGGTGCCGTTGCCCCCAGGAGTTGGTGGTCTTGGAGAAGGCCCGGGCGTTCTGCCTGGGGTTCGACTGGGGGCTGTTGTAGGAGTCGTAGACGATCGTGCCGCCGTGCGCGGGGTCGGTGAGGGTGTAGCCGCTGCCGGTTTGGGTGGTCTCGATGGAGACCTGGCCGGAGGCGACGCCGTTGCCGGTGCCCGTGACGTTGTGGCGCAGCTCGTACTGGTCCAGCGGCGCGCCGGTGGTAGCGTCGACGATCACCGCCTCCCGCGAGGTGGGGCCGGTCTCGCCCTCGCCGGTGACGGTCGAGCGGTAGGCGAGGACGGGGATCTTGCCGACCGCGTATACCACCAGGGTGCTGTCCTTGCTTCCTGCCTTCGCCTTCTTTACGTGCTTGGCGTGCTTCACGGCCTTGGCAGAGGCAGCGACCGCCGTCAGCTTCGGGGTCGTACCGGCGACCCGGATCGCGCCCTGGTGCGCCAGGTCCGATCCGGTGATCGTGCCGTCCTCGGCGAGGTGCACCACCAGGTCGCCGCCGATCACCGGCAGGCCCCTGTAGGTGCGGTCGTAGCGCGCGTGCCGGGAGCCGTCGGCGTCGATCAGCACGTCCTTGGCCACCAGGCGCTCGTCAGGGGCCAGACCGAGCTCGCGGGCGGTCGCGGCCGCGTTCCGGCCGGCCGTACGTATCGCCTCGCCACGCGTGTCGGCCGTAATCGCCTTGAACCCGGCGCCGGGCTGGGCGGCGGAGGTGCCGGCGGCCGCGGCGGACTGGGGGACGGCGGTGGACTGGGTGGCCACCATGGTCACGGAACCCAATGCGAGGGCTGCCGGGACACCGGCAGCCAGGGCGTTTTTGCGGTACATGACAAATCTTTCCACCGGACCTGGTCGGGGAGTTGCCGCAGGACGTCACCTGGAGTGCGGGGGAGGTGTTCGGCGGCAGTTGGCTCGGTTGTGGCACGAGGCTAGAGATGCGGAGAGCGGCCGACATCGGGGCAACCCCTTGATCTGGACGGGGAGGCCCGGCGGGCGCACCATGGCCCGATGCCAGACTCCGAGATGTGGAGCAGCACGGCCCACGAGGCCGGTTCCGTGCTGCCGGTGGTACCGGAAGACGTGCACGACATCCGCCGGGTGGTCCTGTTCGGGCCGCCCGGAAGCGGCAAGACCACCGCGGCCGGGGTACTGGGACGGCGGTCGGGCCTGCCAGTTCTCCGGTTGGCCCCGGGCCCACAGGACACCGTGATCCCGTACACCGGGCTGCTCGAACTCGCTCTGGCACTACCGGCCCTGCCCGCTACACGGGAGCTGGCGGCGGCACTCGACGAGACCGCCGGCCGGTCCGGTTCTCCGGACGATGATGCCGGTCGGGCACTTCGGCTGCGCCGTCTGACCGCTGCTCTGCTGCGGGAGGCACCGCCCATGACGCTGATGGTGGACAACGCCCAGTGGCTGGACTCGGCCAGTGCGGCCGTCCTGGGCTGGGCGCTGCGCCTGGCCCCGGACCTTCCCGTCATCGCGGTCGAGCGCACCTGGCGCCCGGGGGCCACAGACCACTGGTGCGGGGAGGACGCGTGCGCAGCACGCGTCCCGCCTCTGACGGCCCCTCAGATCGCGACTCTGCTGTCTCCGTACCGGCTTCGCCCCCCGCGAGGTCACGCGCATCCATGCCCGCAGCGGCGGGAACCCGGCCCTGGCCCTGGCGCTGGCCGATGCCTCGCGCCCGCTCCCGGACCGGGAGGGTGTCAGCGAGTCGGCCCTGCCGCCGACGGTCCGCCGACTGGTGGGTGAGTGGCTGGACGAGGTACCGGTCCAGGTACAGGAACTGCTGACGTTCGCCGCACTTGATGACCGGCCCGACCTCGAACTGCTCGGCCGCCTCGCCGGCCCGGCAGCCGAGGCCCTCCTCGCCCAGGCCGAGGCAGCGGGACTGTTCGACATCGGACGGGCGGACGGGAGCGTGCGGTTCATCGCCTCCGCGATCGGCACGGAACTCGCGACGCGGCTGCCGGGCGATGCGCGCAGGCTCCTGCACGCCCGCCTGGCCAAGGCCAGCCACGACAGCGTCCGCCGCGACCGGCACACCGTGCTGGCCGGCCGACGCCGACGACCCGCGGTCGGCCCGCCGCGCCGCCGTACGCGCCCAGCAGCGCGGAGACCACGTACTCGCGACGGAGCTCTCCCTCCTCGCCGCCCAGCGCACCCCGCACGACGACGGCGACCTGCTCACCGAACGGGCCCTGACCGCCGTACGCGACGCCGCCCACTACGGCGACCTTCCCCCGCGCTCGAGTCGCCGCCCGCCTCGTCCTGAGCCACGACACCACCCCGGACCAGCGCGTCGATGCCCTCATCACCCTGATCGACGCAAGCGGCCAGCACCTGTACAGCGCGGACGAACTGTTCGCCGACGCACTCCACACGGCGGCCGGACGATCCGGCCTCACCGCGCAGATCCTCATCCGCCAATCCATCTGGGCCAACGTCAACGAGGGTGACCCCCACCGGGCGTGTGCCCTGGCCAGCCAGGCCACCGCCCTTGCCGAGAGCGCCGGCGACACCACAACCGCCGTCATGGCCCTCACGATGCAGGCCCGCCTTCAACGCGTCGTCGGCCATCCCAACGCCGGGACCATGCTCGGTCGTGCCCTGACCCTGCTACGCGCCGCCTCCATCCCAGTCAACGGCACACCCCAGCACCTCGCCGCCCGGCACGCCCTCTTCGACGACCGCCCCGACGAGGCCCGCACCACGCTGCTCCCGCTGCTTGTGAAGCCGAACGGACGGGAGACGCCGAGGCGACCGTGGACATCCTGCGCAGCCTCGCCGAGGCCGAACTCCGCGCCGGACGGTGCACCAGAGCACTCGACCACGCCCACCGCGCCCAGGCCCTCACCGACGGGACCGCCCTGTCGGCCGCACCGGCCTGCTACACCTCCGCCCTCGTAACGGGCACCGCCCGGCACACCACCGACCTCGCCCTCGTCCACGCACGCCGCGGAGCCGCCCGGCAGGAGGACAACAAGGTCCCTCTCCCGCAACCTCTTCGCCCTCGGCCACCTCCTCCTGGCCACCGGCCGCCCCAAAGAAGCCCTGGAGGCCCTGGAAGAGGTCCGCGCACTGGAGGAGCTCCAGCAGGTCCGCGACCCGTCCGTCCTGCGCTGGCACCCCGAACTCGCCGAGACCCTCATCGCCGTCGGCCACCTCGGCCAGGCCCAGAGCCTCCTGGACGACACCCGCCGCACCGCGACCGCCCTAGGCAGGGACACTGTCCTTCCCTCCCTCGAACGTGCCCAGGCACTCCTGGACGCCGCCCGCGGCCACTACGACACCGCGGCCCGGCGCCTCACCGACGCGGCCGACCGCCTCCGCCACCTCCCCCTCGAACGCGGCAGGGCCCTCCTAGCGCTCAGCCACGCCCGAACGCCGCGGACGCCGCCGCGCCAGCGCCCGCGCCGCCGCGCAAAGCGACGCCGACCTCTTCACCGTCCACCAGGCCCACCCCTGGGCCGAAACCGCCGCGCACACCCTCCGCCGGCTGGAAGCCACCCCCACGGACCACAACGCCCGCCCCCGCCTCACCCCGGCCGAACAGCGCTGCGCCGAACTCGCCGCCGCCGGAGCGAGCAACCGCGACATCGCCACCACCCTCAACGTCGGCGTCAAGACGGTCGAAGCGACCCTCACCCGCGTCTACAGGAAACTCGGCCTGCACTCACGCTTCCAACTCGCACACCGTCACACCAGCACGTGAGTGATCCGCCCCGACGGCCCCGGAAGCCGCCGGGTTCAGTCGTGTACCGGGCGACGACGTCGGGCCCGCACCACCGATCGAGTCCGCCGTCGGCAGGCGGACGGCCTCCGGCCACAGCACGACGTCGTTTCGCGGTTACGGGGTGCCGGCACGGGCAGTCGCGCGGGTCCAGGTGTTCATGATGATGAAGGTCTTGGTGCCCTCCACTGTGCCGGTCCGGCGCACGGCGTTGATCACCTGCTGAAGATGCTTCACGTCCCGGACCCGGAGCCTGAGCAGAGCGTCGGAGGTGCCGGCGATGCTGTGGCTCTCCTCGATCTCCGGGATGCTCTCGGCGAATGCCCTCGACCTCGTCGCTGTCAGTCGCGCCGAGCAGCCGGATCTCGATGAACGCCTGAAGCATGCCCGCCCGGCCGTCCTCGATGACCGCGGTGTAGCCGCGGATCATGCCCGCCCTCTCCATGCGCTCGATGCGGCGCGCACGGAGCCGACGAGAGTCCCACAGCACACGCGATCTCCGACACGGGCGCTCGCCCGTCCTTGCGGAGGATGTTCAGTATGTGACGGTCGATCGCGTCCACGGCCAACTCCCCGACTCGTGCGCGCCACGCACGAGTCGCGCGCCGAAAGCTCCCCTGTTCCTTGCAGGTCGAGTGAACCACGCTCGACATATGCGTGATGATGCTCGGCCTGTCGCCTGGAGACCGTCGTCCTGTCATCGTCGTGGTGTCCGGGTGATCCCCGGCAAGAGGCCCGCACCGGCCAACCCCTACGGTGCGGACTCCGACCAGGTGACAGGTGCACGGGCATCCCCAGCACCCCGCGGGCGGCCCCACATCCTGAGGCCGGCCGGGTACCGAACCAGGCCCGTCGGCAGCGATCACCGCGCGGGGCACAAGAGCTGACTTCTACGACACGATCACGAATCTGTGCTGTACCTGATCCGTTGCGCCGCCACGACGCGTGGTGAGCATGGGATCGGAGTGTCAGCGGTATCGGCTGGGCTTCGGGTCTCGTGACCACTGGCGCGGCCGGGTGGTGTGACGTGGCGGATCGGGCCGAGCTACTGCCAATGGCACTTCGGTTGTGAGCCATTTGCTTCCGCCGGTTCGGTTGAGCGGAGCTGCGCCAGTTGAGAACCTCGGCGGAGTCCTCGGCGCTGTCGAGCTCCTGCTGGGTGCTCACCTCGGTAACAGGAGACGTCGGGGATTGTGGCCGGCGGTCTTGGCCTGCGCCAGGGCGGTGGTCACAGCGGTTCAGATGGGGTCGGTATCCGGACACCGTGGGTGGGACGACCACGCGAATGTTCTGTTTGTAGCGGCGGGCGGTTGCGGCTCGTGGCGCGCGGAGGCCCCTGGCTGAACACCGGCATCAAGCACAGACCACAGCAGGAACTCGCACCCACCGAGAGGACCCGCAACCGTGCCGTGGATACGGCACGGGTATCGGTCGAGCGCGGTATCGGCCGCCTGAAGTCCTGGCGGATCTTCTGCAGATCCGGGTGCAGTCCCAACCGCATGACGTCAGTCGCCAAGGCCGTCCTCACTCTGGAGCGACAACGCTGAAGAAGCTCAGTGACTGCTTCCGGCTGCGTCGCTCCTTCTTGAGCCGATTGGAACGCCTGCTGTGACAGAGGGGTGAGCAGGTGAGGCGTATTTGCTTGTTGCGTCCTGGTTCCAGCGGCCCGGAGCATTCGGTGCAGGCTGTCGGGTGTACCGGAGAGGGATGGACCCGGCTGCTCGGCGGCGCATGTAGGCGATGTGGCCGCAGCGGTTGGAGCAATCGTTGCCGGCCGGCTTCGAGCGGAGCGTCGCAGACGCCGCAGGACAGGTTCGGCGGGGTCGGGGCGCGGTTGGCCTCAGCCTTTTCGCGTCGGCGCTGGCGTTCGGCGTCTTGACGACAGGAATCCGAGCACCAGAGGCGCGTTGCTCCGCGGGGGACGAAGGTCAGCTTCTCGCCGCAGCCTGGGCAGGCTGCGTGTTCTCCTCCTTCTGTGGCTTCGGGTTCCGTCTTCTGTATGCCTCCTGTCGGCATGCCTGGGAGCAGGTCTGCCGCGGGCTGCCGCCGACAGGCTGGAACGTGACGACCCCGCATGCGACGCACTGCCTGCTCAAAAGGATCTTTTTGAGGGAAGAAGGCTCGCGGCCGACCACGGCGGCAAGTCGTTCCCAGCTGGGTGATCCGTTCCAGGACCAGGGGGGATCAACGAGATAGCGGCGCAGGTATGAGGTCTTGATGTGATTGGCGGTGGCGAGGCGTTCGATGAAGGACGTGAGCCCTTCGCCGGCGACCGGCCGGATCTGTCTGGGGAGCCGGGAGGGGAGGTGGGACATGGTCATTTGAGGTGGTGCGGCCGGTGCTGTCGTGGTTGATGCTGGAGCGCGAGGCGGATGTGGCGGCGGTTCAGCTGTGGGAAGCGGCGGCGGAGAGCGTTCCGGTGGACGCCGTTGTGGAGTGCGTCTCCGAGCGCGAGGAGGAGGTCGACCCGATCGTTGAGGCTGGGCAGTGCGCGGTCGACCCGCTGCGGGAACGGCCCGGTCCGGTTGGGGTCGGTGTTGACGCGTCCTGGTGCGTCGGGCAGGGCGTCGACGGTGCTGTTCGTGAGTTGGGCGAGCCGGTGCGGGTCTGGTGTTCGGCTGCTGGGCCACCCTTGTTCCCCCGGAATCCGCGTACAGGCGCTACGTCCTCGAACCGGACATCCCACCCGGATCCCAGCGCAATGCGTCGACGCCGACCGCTGTCGAAGAAGTCCAGGTCAAAGGCGTTTAGCGCAGGATCGCCGTACGCGCCTACCGGTTCCCCCGCCGTCTCCCCAGACAGCAGCCGTAAATAATCACTCAACCTTCGGTGAGAAAACCTAGCGGTCACCAACCTTCGGTGATAAAGCTCAACCTTCGCTGCGAGAGATCAGCTACAGCCGCTGACTTCATCCAGGTCCGTTGACCGGACGGCACCACCCAGAACGCCGCTCGTACGCTCAATGTGCGCTATCTATACGCAGCTAGTACGCCTTAGGGGCGGTTCGGAGTAGAGTCAGAGGCGGAGGTGTCCCATGTCCGAGCTGTTCGACGCGGTCGACGCGCTGGTCGCGTCCCGTTCACCCCTTCCGCCGCCGGCCGAGCGCAGGCGGCGGCGGAAGGCCCACGCGCTCACCCTGGATGAGGTGGCCGCCGCCCTGGGCGTGCGACGGGCGACCGTCGGCGGCTGGGAGTCGGGCAAGGCCGAGCCGCGGCCGCCGGAGCGGGAGGCGTACGAGCGCCTGCTGGAGCAGCTCGCCAATCTCTACCCCGCCCCCCAGAGCACCGGCACCCCGCAGGAGGACATGGGCACCGCAGCGCCCGCAGCGCAGGTGGGACTCACGGCTGGGGGAGCGGAAGCCACTGCCATGCCGGAAGCCGAGGAGCCCCAGGCCGTTCCCCCAGAGCCCGTTCGGCACGCGGCAGCGACACAGCGGCCCATGCCGCGCGCCGAGCGGGCGCCGCAGAGTTCACGGCGCCCGGCTGCGAAGAAGCCCGCCCCGGCGAACGCCCCCGCGCCCGGCGGTGCCTACGCGCACGGTCCGCTGCTCGTCCTCGACGCCGACACCGAGCGGCAGGTGACCGGCTACGGCGTCGGTGGTCTGATCCTGGACGTGCCTGCCAAGTCGCTGCCCGCGCTGGTGGAGTGGACGCTCACCGAGGCGCGGCTGGGGTCGGAGAAGCTGCACGGCTCGGGCAAGGACGGCGACCCGCTGCTGGTCCTCACCGCGGCGGCGTGCGAGCGCTACGGCCTTCCTGTGACGTTGTCCGAGGCTGAGCGGCTTGCCGGGCGGCTGTCGGAAGGACACAAGGTCCTCAAGCAGATCCGGCGCGCCGACTGGCAACTCACCAAGCGCGGCTTCGGGCCGTGGGCGCGGATCTACCGTCCCGCCCAGGGCGGCCGCCGGCAGTGCGTGCAACTGTGCATCCCGTCCTGGCGCACCCTGGACGACCGTGCCTGGGGCCACGCCGCCCGGCTGGAGCCGGCGGAGCTCGCCCGAGTGCTGGGCCTGTACGCGCAGCGGGTGATGACACCGGTTGGGTCCACGGCCGTGACGGGGCTCGAGTTGATGACCGCACTCAACCCGCCGACCCGGGCGAGCGAGCCGGACGAGGGCGGCCATCGGCATTCCGAGCACCGGCCCGGCTCGCTGGGCACGCAGCCGGTGGACCCGGCGCCGTGCGAGGCACCCGACGGCCACCCCGTCTTGGCCCACCTGCCCCGCTTCCACGTGCGCGGCCCCGGCGAGCGGCTGTTCGAGGAGGCCTACGACTGGGCACGGGATCTTACCGATGCCGAGTGCATGCAGCGGCACCTGGTCGGCATCGACGTAAACCTGGCCTTCGGTGCGGCCGCCAACGGCGCCGTCGTCGGCCTGGCGTCGCCGCCCGTGCACGTCACCCGCCCGGTCTTCGATCCGGCGCTTCCCGGCTCCTGGCTGGTCGACCTCTCCCACGTCGACCTGAACCGGGTGAAGGTCGCCAAGCAGTGGCGCGACCTCGACGCCGGCCTGCTGCCCAACCCGTTCACGCCGACCGGCCAGCCTCCCGAGGGCCCGGCCTGGTACGCCACCCCGACGATCGCGTACGCCGTCGAGCTCGGCTACGACGTCGCGCCCGTGGAGGCCTGGGTGCGCGGGGACAGCGGCCGGTTCCTGGACGGCTGGTACAAGCGGCTACGCGATGCCTACGTCGCCACCATGGCGGACCTCGGCGTCGCGGAGAAGCTGCCCCCAGCCGAATTTCTGACGGCGATGGACGGCTACAAGAGCCGCGATCCGCAGCTGGGGATCATGGTGGACGCGGTCAAGATGACCGTCAAGGGCGGCATCGGCAAGCTGCAGGAGAAGGCGCGCGGCGGCGGCTGGAAGCCAGGGCAGGCCTGGCCCGCCCTGGCCCGCCCGACGTGGCGGCCGGACATCCGCGCGACCGTCATCTCCCGGGCCCGCGTCAACATGCACCGCAAGATGCTCGCCCTGGCGGCGGCCACCGGCCGCTACCCGGTCGCGGTGCTGTCCGACTGCGCCGTGTACGCGGCCGACGGCCCCAGCCCGCTGGACGTCCTGCCCTACGGCGCCGACGGGAAGACCGTGCCGGGCTCGTTCCGGCTCGGCGTCTCCCCCGGGATGGTCAAGCACGAGGGCACCCAGAGCGTGCTGTGGGGGGCGGAGGTGCTCGAGCAGCTCGACGCCGACGGGCATGTCGCCAACCTCGCCCGCTACATCAAGACCGGCGAGCACGCCGCCAGGGACACTGGAGAATAGGGAGCGTCACAGACGATGGTCACGGTCGGGGAAGAACTCGACAAGGCGCTTCAGGGGGCGTTCACGCGTCCCGTTCCCAAGTCCGCCGGGGCGCAAATGCGGTACCTGGTCAAGCAGCACCAGCACAGCACCCGGCGCGTGGCTGAGCTGCTCGGCATCAACCAGCGCACCGTCGAACGCTATGTGAAGAATCAGATCAAAAGGCCCCGGCTGGAGCTCGCCGATCGGCTGGAGCGTGAGGTCCGCGCACGCTGGCAGCCGCAGATCAGAGCGAAGGCGAAACAAGCCGCGGCCACCACGAGCGGCATCATGATCGATGTCCAGGCGAGGTTCGGCTACACCGCCGCCGTCGGCAGCACCGACCAGGCCCGCGTACGTCACCTCACCCTCGCCCTGCCACCCCGGCACGCCGCCCGCCTCCTTCAAGCCCAGGAAGCCGGCCTCAGCGAGGACCAACTCCGCCAGATCGCCGCCGAAGCCCTGGGCGAGGCCTACTTCCGCGACAACGGCCGCCGCGCCCACGGCATCGAAGTGGAACTCACCGACCTCCTCAACCTCGAGTTCGAGCTATAGGCGGCCAGCGCGCTGGAGCCGGACGCAGAAAAGGGCATCGAGGAAAGCTGTGACAGCGGGAGCGTTACGGACCGTGCCGCTGGCCGGGGAGCTGACCTCGTCGCTGGTCCACCAGGGCGCGGCGGCCTACGGTCTGCCTGCCGACGGCGTGCTGCGGCTGTAGACGTGCCACAACTCCCCCACCCGCAACAGCAACGACAGCGGCGGCGTGCGCGCCGACGCGGAGGTCCTCCTCAACCAAGCCGGGCGGAATGTGCTCGCCCAACTGAGCGGAGACGAACCGAAGTGCTCGCGCACAGGCTGCCCGCGTTCACCGCAGACGACCCCAAGATCAGCACCCGCCAGGAGACTGCCGGCAGGCGGCCCGGTGCTTCGACGACTCAGCCGCCGACCTCACTGGGACAGGCACCGTCCGCCCAGGCTGCACCGACGAGGAGATGGCCCTGCGCCTGGGCACCGACCGGGCCAAGTCGCTGACGCGGAACCGGCCACCCTGGCCACGGATACAGAGGAAGGTCGAGATGAGGACCACCGTGACTTCGACTAGGACTGGCGCTCCACCATCCTAATCGAGCATCACGACGCCCTCATGCTCGTCAACGCGTCCCTGGACGGGATCAAGGGACAACGGCAGCGAGGCCAACCAAGCCCCTGAACCTGCCCACCTGGCCGCCACAGACTGGTCCGAGCCCTTCCACGGCTGGGACCGCAGCACCCACCCCCCCGCTGCCCCACTGGGTCAAGCGCACGACGCCGAGCCGCCTCCGGGCACCCTGTTCCGGACCGCGTGCCCGGGTCCACAGCCCTGATGTTCGCCACCCGAGCCACCCTGAGCAAAGCCGATCCGGCGATACTCGACCCGATCAACGCCCTCCTGTGTGACCGTCCCGACGCGGAACCCGTTCCGCTCACGGAACACTTCTACGAGCCGTACGGGGACGAGAAACATCTGTCCCGGCCCGACACGCACCACCTGATCACCGCCGACCTGCTGAACATCCCTGCACACCGCCGGCCATACTCGCTCTCGGGCCCACCCCCTGAACGCTGATAGTCAAGAACAATGTCGCCTTCACCAACCTGCACCACATCATCGCCCCCAAACTCGCCAGCCCCAACAGCCGGCCGCCGAGCCGCACACTGCCACGAACTGGCCCCCGGGCGCCCCAGCAGGGGGTCACATCGGATCGGGCCGTCACACGCACCACGCACCACGGCCCTCGCACGGGCTCCTCCGTCACGGTATGGACCGTAGCGGCGGGTGTTGTGTCTTTTATCCCTGAGGGCTGAAGCAAAGGCGGAGGTTCGGGGCCAGGGTCCTCACCGCCCGCCCCCAACCGCCGCTGGCGCGCCCCTCCCGTGCGTACGGCCGCGTGGTCACCGTCCACTACGCGCCCGACCACCCCGAGGTCTTCACTCTGGACCTCGACGCCTCGCGACGCTCTCGGGGTCCGGTCCGTCGCGTTCGCCATCGTGTTGGCGTCGCTGTGTGCGGCGACGACCGTGGCGGGTGCGGTCATGGTGTGAACCCCGGCCCCGGCCCCGGCTGCCACCGCTAACCGTGGGCGGAGCGCTCCTCCGGAGCGGGGGCGGCCCCCGCGCCCTCGCCTCTCCTGGTGAGGCTCGGGCGAGGGGCCGTCGTGCCCCGGCAGCCGGCGCGGTGACCGAGCGCTCGGGGCCGTCGGGTCTTCCGGGCGCCGCGAAAAGAACTGGCGCGGGTCAGCTCACCACGTACAGCTTCGTCGGCCAGCCGATGCGGTCGAGGCGCTTGAACAGGTCCCTGATGTCGGTCGAGTTGAGCTTGACGCAGCCGTTGGAGTAGTAGTCGTTGGGATCGCTGTTGGTCCACCGCTCGGACTCGATGGTGCCCTGCTTGCCGTTGGGCTTCATCTCGCTGTGAATGAACAGCTCGGTGCGCTTGGTGCCGTTGTGGCACTTGCGGTCGGAGAGCTTGATGACGAGTCCGTTGATGATGCCGTCGAAGTTCTTGCGGTGCCACTCGACGGCATAGGGCTTCTTCTCCGCGTTGGGCAGCCAGCCCTTGCCGACGGCGCAGGTGTCCTTGGTCTGACCCGAGCCCGCCTTGTACCTCTTGAGCACCTTGTCACGGCCGGCGGTGCGCTTGACCAGCTCCAGACGGGAGTTCGTGACCGAGCCCTTGTCGAAGCGCAGGTAGTGGGCGTCGGTCACCTTGGCGGAGGCCTGGGTCTCGGTGTGCGCCCGAGCCGGGACAGCCGTGGTGGCCGTCAGGCCGACGACGACGGCGGCGAGCGCGAGGGAGGTGAGGTGTGCCGGTCTTGCGGTCTTTCGCATGAGAACACTCCGTGGTCGCGAGTGGCGGTTCGCCCCTTTCTAACCCTTCGAGACTGTGGGCCACGGAGAGGCCGAGGCAATGGCGACCCGCTGTCCCGGACAGGTGCGGGCTGTCCGGGCTGGTCACAGAGGTGTCCGGACGCTGTCCGGGACCGGTGGCGCCGGGGGGGCATCGGTGTCACCCGCGTGTCGCGGGATGGCTCACGAGGTCAGCATGGCGCATGCGGAGGACGTTCAACCGCACCGGGCCGGAACCTCAGGCGAGTTCGCGACCGCCATGCGACAGCTCAAGGAACGCTCCGGCCTGACGTGCCGACAGATCGAGAAGCGTGCCGCCGAGCACGGCGAGGTGCTGGCCCGCAGCACGCTGGCGGACGTCCCCACACTCCTGTGCCGGCTTGGTGGCCCAACGTGACCGAACACCGTGGGTGGCCACCTGAGTACACCTACTCAGGACAGGCCCGGGCGGCCCCGGAAGGCTGGGCCCATGACGACGCCACCTCCCGCCGGACCGCCGCCGTATCGGCCCGAGCCCGCCGAGCTCGGGAACACCCGTCCGTCCGGACCGGAACACGCGCCTCCTGCGAGCGACCCCGGGTACGGCTCTCCGCTTCCCACCGGCCCCGGCACTCCCACCCCTCCCCCGGCCCGGCGGTCAGAGAGCCGCCGGGCGGTGGTCGCCGGTCTTCTCGCGCTGCTCCTCCTCGTCGGCGGGACCACCGCATGGTGGCTGACGCGCGACGAGGACCGCTCCGCGCTGGCCGATCAGCCTCGGGTCACGGACGAGAAGGCCGGGATCTCCTATGCGATACCCGAGGGCTGGGAGCACGAGAAGAGCGGCCTGATCGACGCCTTCACCTCGGCGGCCGGCACGAAGAGCGCGGACGGCGAGGGCGGCTCGGTCATGGCCGGCCGGGCCGGCGGCGTACCGCGATCCAGGCTGCGGTACGAGGCAGAGGGCGCGGCCTCGTCGAACGCCGAGTTCTTCTGCCCGGACGCGAGGTAGACGCCCCAGGAGTCCGCGGCGGCGACGGTCGGCGGTCGGCCCGCGCACACGGCGGTGCTGAGGGTCACCCACGCCGACTGCGGCACCCTCTACCTCCGGATGACCCTCATCTCGCTGGACGACCGCGGCTCGGCCTTCCTCCTCGGCCTCACCGAAGAGCGAGGGCGGGAGCAGGTTGACCGGGTGCTGGGGGACGCCTCACTACTGTGACCGCCTGGCCCTGTGACCGCCTGGCCGCCGTGCGCGCGGCCGGCTGCCACCGACCGTGGCCGGCAGCGGGTGCGCCCGCAGCGCGACAGACGGTGATCGGGTGTGTGCGACCCGAGCGGGCGGGCGGTCGCGGGGTCGGCTGGCATGGCGGTGGCGACGAGCGGGTCCCGGCCCCCGCACCGTGGCCGGCCCCGGCTGCGGCGCTCGTACGGCCACCGGTGTCGCAGGCCTTGCGCGCGATGCCGCCGGCGTCGACCGTTCGGAGCAGCCGTGCCCCACCGCGCGTGGGGGCCGGCTGGCAGGGCGGCCGGGCCGCCGCGCCTCGCGCGGACGCCTCGCCCGCGCGCCGCCGCGCGAATGAGGGTCGCGCACGAAGGATGGGCGTTTCGGGGTACGCGATCAGGACCGTCCCTCGACCAAGAGGAGGACACCGGCACACCAGGAATCCCTCGCGCACCGGGCGGGTGGTGGCGCGCGCCAGGTCGGGGGCGCCACGCACCGCGTCAGCGGTGGGTGTCACGCTCCGGCCGAGGGTGGCAGCGCGCGCACCCGGACGGCTCGCCGGGTGTGAGCAATCTCCTCATATCCGCCGCAAGAGGTTTGATCACCCGTGATCGGGCGCAGCAGCTTGACTCGTACGAGACCGCTCCCCACGCGGTTCGCAACACACGAAGGGAAGGGCGAGTCGTGACCACTGGCACACCCCCCGATGACGCCGCGCTGGACCCTGAGGCCGTCAGACGCCACCGGCCGCTGTTCCGAGCCATCGCCCGCCGGAAGAACCCCAGGCTGCGACGGACCGACATCACGGTCACCGACGAGAAGACCGTGCGGCGCGCGGTGAAGGCGGCGGCGCTCGGCAACGCCATGGAGTGGTTCGACTTCGGCATCTACAGCTACCTCGCCGTCACCATCGGGCACGTGTTCTTCCCGTCCGGCAACGACACGATGCAGCTCCTGTCGTCGTTCGCGACCTTCGCCGTGGCCTTCCTGGTACGGCCGCTCGGCGGGCTCTACTTCGGGCCGCTCGGCGACCGGGTGGGCCGCAAGAAGGTGCTCGCGCTCACCATGATCCTGATGGCGCTCGGCACCTTCTGCATCGGGCTCGTCCCCTCGTACGCCTCGATCAGCTTCTGGGCTCCGGTGCTGCTGATCTTCTTCCGGCTGCTCCAGGGCTTCTCGACGGGTGGCGAGTACGGGGGTGCCTCGACCTTCATCGCCGAGTACGCGCCCGACAAGAAGCGCGGCTACTTCGGCAGTTTCCTGGAACTCGGCACCCTGGCTGGTTACGCGAGCGCCGCGGCCCTGGTGGTCGCGCTGACCGAGTGGCTGGGTGACGGCACGATGGAGGACTGGGGCTGGCGGGTGCCGTTCCTGGTCGCCGGGCCGCTGGGCCTCGTGGGCCTGTACCTGCGGCTCAAGCTGGAGGAGACGCCCGCCTTCCAGCGGCTTGAGGAGGAGACGGCAGACGAGCACATCACGAGCGAGGGCACCGAGCTCAAGGAGATCTTCATGGCCCAGTGGCAGCGCCTGCTGCTGTGCGTGGTGCTCGTGGCGGCGTACAACATCTGCCACTACATGCTGCTCTCGTACATGCCCACCTATCTCACGGACGAGCTGGACTACGACGACTCGCACGGTCTGCTCATCCTGGTCGGCACCATGGTCGTGCTGATGTGCCTGGTCAACCAGGTCGGCTGGCTCAACGACCGGGTCGGTCGCAAACCGCTGCTCGCGGCGGGCATGGGCGGTTTCATCCTGCTCTCCGTCCCCGCCTTCTGGCTGCTCCAGGAGGGCAGCTTCGTGGCTGTCACCAGCGGCATGCTGATGCTGGGCCTGCCGCTCGTCTGCCTGCTGGGCACGATGTCCGCCGTCCTGCCCGCCCTGTTCGCGACAAACGTCCGCTACGGCTCGCTGTCCATCGGCTACAATCTCGCCGCGTCCCTGTTCGGCGGCACGACCCCGCTGGTGATCACCGGCCTGATCAGCCTGACCGGCAGCGACATGATGCCCGCCGTGTACGCGATCGTGGCGGCCTCGGTCGGCCTGGTCGCCGTGGCGTTCATCAAGGAGACGGCCCGCCAGCCCCTGGAGGGCTCCCAGCCCTCGGTCTCCACACACGAGGAGGCCGTGGAGATGGTGACGTCCCAGACCCAGGACCCCAGGTTCTGACCGGCTCCGGCCCGGTGCCGGGGGCCAGCCGGACGCGTCGGACAAGGTGGGGGCGGCCTCGGGCGTTCGAGGAGTGTACGTGTCTTGCGAGCCGGTTGTTGCGTGCATGACGATACCCGCATGGTGAATCCGACGGGCGCCTCCCGGCGCACCCTGCTCGCTACCACCGCGGCCACCGTCGCCGCGGCCGCCACGTCCACCGGCGTCGCGGCCGCGGCCGCGGGCGAGCCGGGTCGGCTCGCCCCGCAGCCGCCACCGCCGGAACTGCGGGCCCTGCTCCAGGAGATCGACCACCGCCGGATCGAGGCGACCGTGCGGCGCCTGGCCGCCTTCGGCACCCGGCACACCCTCTCCACCCAGGACGACCCCGAGCGGGGCATCGGCGCCGCCCGCGACTGGATCCGGGCGCGGATGCGCGAGTACGCGCGGGCGTCCGGCGGCCGGATGACGGTCGAGCTGCAGTCGTACGTGCAGCAGCCGGCACCCCGCATCACCGTCCCGACGCGGATCTCCAACATCGTCGCCACCCTGCGCGGCACGACCTCGCCCGACCGCGTCTACGTCGTCTCCGGGCACTACGACTCCCGGGCCAGTGACGTCATGGACCGCACCAGCGACGCCCCGGGGGCCGACGACGACGCCCTCGGGGTTGGCTGTCGCGATGGAGCTGGCCCACGTCATGGCCACCGGGCGCACCGGCGCCACGCTGGTCTTCGCCGCCGTGGCAGGCGAGGAACAGGGCCTGTACGGCGCGGCCCACCTCGCCCAGGGCTACCGGGAGCGCCAGGCCGACGTACAGGGGATGTTCACCAACGACATCGTCGGCAGCTCCACCGCCGACGACGGCAGCCGCGACCCCCACACCCTCAGGCTGTTCGCCGAAGAGGTGCCCACCTCCGAGACCCCTCAGGAGGGCGAGGTACGGCGCTCCGTCGGCGGCAAGAACGACTCGACCTCGCGGCAGCTCGCCCGGTTCGTCCAGGACGTCGCGGGGCACGGGGTGACCGGCATGAAGGTCCGTGTCATGTACCGCCGAGACCGCTATCTGCGCGGCGGCGACCACATACCGTTCCTTGAGCGCGCCTACCCCGCGGCCCGGTTCACGAAGCCCGCCGAGGACTACGCCCACCAGCACCAGGACGTGCGCGTCGTCGACGGCAGGCAGTACGGGGACCTGCCCGAGTTCTGCGACTTCCCCTTCATCGCGCGCGTCGCCCGCGTCAACGGCGCGGCCCTGTGGAGCCTGGCCCAGGCCCCCGGTACGCCGCGCGGCGCGAGGATCCTCACCGCGGCCCTGACCAACGAGACGGAACTGGTCTGGGAGCGGGGCCCCGAGCCGGATCTGGCGGGCTACGAGGTGGTCTGGCGCGAGACCACCGCGGCGCGGTGGACCCACGCGAGGCTGGTGGGTGACACCACCCGCCACACCGTCGACCTGTCCAAGGACAACGTGTTCTTCGGCGTCCGCGCGGTCAGCCGCGCGGGGCTACGCAGCCCGGTGGCCTTCCCAACCCCACAGCGCTGACCGCCCCGGGCGCTCCCCGCGCGACACCTAGCGCGGCACGACGCCTCCACGGAGGGGGTGAAGGAGCGCGCGGTACGGCCCGGGGCCGCGGGGAAGCTCCCGAGGCTTTGGGCATCCGTGCCGTGCCGGGGCGGTGGGGCCCAGCCCGCGTCCGGCGCGTCAGGCCGGGACGTCGCCCGCCCGCAGGATGGCGCGCAGGCTGGTGAGGCTGTCGTTCGCGTGGCCCGCCGCGACGCCGCGCCGGAACACCTCCAGCACCGCCTCGGGCAGGCCCGTCTCCACTCCCCCGCCCGCACCGTGTCCACCACGTGCTCCAAGCTGGCCACCCCCATGGCGAGCCGGTCCACGTCACCCGTGTCGTCCCCGGCGCTGAGCCGTGGCGCGTAGAACCGGAAGAAGGTCGACAGCGAGTCGGCCACGTCCACCGAGTACGGCAGGATCTCCTCGACCGAGATGCCGTGCGCCTCGGCCACGGCCACCGAGTGCAGCCAGGCGGTCAGGCTCGTCCAGAACAGGTCCATCTGGATCTGGTAGTACAGCGCCGCGAGCCCCGGGTCCTCGCCCCGGTACTCGACCCTGCTGATCACCTCCAGGGCGCCCCGGTGTTCCTCGACGAGGTCCTGCTCTCCGCTGTAGTACGTGAAACCGTCCGGCGTCCCCACCAGGTCCGGGGAGACCGCCACCCCGGCGGTGAGGTAGCGCGCCCCGTGTCGGGTCGCCCATGCCGCCGCCTCGCGCGCCCGCTCCGGGGTGTCGGAGCTGAGGTTGGCGAGGACCCTGCCCGACAACGCGGCCGTCACCGGTTCGAGGAGCGCGTACATCGCAGCGTAGTCCGTCAGGCTGAGTATCACCAACTCGTTGGCGCCCAGGGCCTCTTCGACCGAGGGAGCCAGCCGCGCGCCGGCCGTCACCAGGTCATCGGCCTTGCTCGCGGTCCGGCTCCACACGGTCACCTCGCAGTCCCGCGCCAGGTACGCGCGCACCATGGCACGCCCCATCGGGCCCAGACCGATCACCGTCACGGATCGTCCTGCGCACTCATCAGAATTCCTCCACGACCCTCTAAAACGAACGCTCTATTTAGCGCTGCGACGCAACGTAGCACACCTCTGGAACGAACGCTCTATTCGATAGGCTGGCCCGCGTGAACACGGAGACGAACACCGCGGCGACCCCCGACACCCGCACCCGCATCGTCCGCGCGGCGTCCCTGCTGATGCAGCGGCAGGGTTACGACAGCACCGGGATCAAGCAGATCGGGCAGGAGGCGCGGGCCACGCTCGGCTCCGTGTACCACTTCTTCCCCGGCGGCAAGCAGGAGCTGGCCGTCGCCGCCATCCACCACGGTGACCAGGAGTTCTTCGAGGTACTGCGCGACGCGCTGGAACGCGAGGAGGACACCGCGCGGGCCATCTTTGACCTGTGCCACGAACTCGCCGACGGCCTGCACGCCTCCCAGCGGGTGGACGGCTGCCCCATCACCACGACCTCGCTCGGCACGGCGGGCCGGGCCCCCGACATCCAGACGGCCGCGGCGCGGGCTGGTGCACGACAGGTTGCGCGCCTCCGGCATGAGCGAGAGCGACGCGCACGACCTGGCGCACACCGTGATCAGCACGATGGAGGGCGCCGAGTTGGCGGCCCAGGTCGCCCGGAGCAAGGAGCCGCTGCAGATCGCGGGCAAACACCTCGCACGGCTCATCGCCCTGCACCAGTAGCCCCGGGCACGCACCTGTCCCCGACTCTGGGGCGCCGAGGGCGCGGAGTCGGGGACGACGTGGTGGACGCGGCGGGCCGACGCGTGCTCCGCGCCTCACTCCTCCTTGACGAGGCGGGGCCGCCGGGTCGCCGGCGCCTCCCGGGGCATGCGCCGCAGTACGAGCAACCCGCCGACGCCGGGGACGAGGGCGCGCGGGCGGGCGCCCGGGGCCAGGGCCGGCGGGGTGCGCCAGGCGATGACGATGATGACCAGGTAGGCCGTCCCGTGCGTCGGGCCACCGAGCGAGGTGATCACACCGACGTGCACGGTGAAGACGTTGACCAGCAGGAACACCAGGGAAACGGCTTCGACGACGGCCGCGATGCGGAGTGCGCGCACGATGTTCAGGCCCCCGTCGTGGAGCCGGGGCGCACGATCATCAGGACGACGACCACCGCCCAGAGCAGGTTGAACGTGCCCGTGACCATGGCCAGGCGCGCGGCAGCCGAGCGGGCCGCCTCCGCAACACCGGTGCCCGCGCCCCCGCCCAGCGCCCGCACGCCCGCCGGCCGGGCGAGCAACCGCTGCTGCCCAGGGAGGATCGCCAGCAACAGCAGCGCCGCCGCGGCGGCGGTCAGCACGATCGAGGTCAGCAGCCAGGCGTCCGTGAGCACGCCGAGTTGGGGCCCCGTGGCGACCCCGAAGACCGGGACCGCTATGCCGACGACGGTGTAACCGCAACACACGCGGTGCAGGAGCGCCGCCATACGGGCGTCGTCCGAGCCGTCGCCGTCGGCCGCTGGGGAGCGGACGTAGCGGGGGAACATCGAGGCCGCGACCTTGATCGGTCCGATCGCCAGGATCGCCGCCAAGACGTGCACGGACAGCAGGAATTTCGTCACCGCGGAGCTCTTCTCGATTGGCTGCCAATAGGTTGGCTGTCGAACTATAAGTAGCACGTTCGCGCACCCTTTGGGTAGGCTGCCTGACTATGAAGGCGAGCGCGGTACGCGGGCATCTGGACGGACTCTTGCTGTCCGTTCTGGAATCCGGCCCGCTGCACGGATACGCGGTCATCACCGCGGTACAGGAACGCAGCAACGGGGTCCTGGAGCTGCGCAAGGGCACGATCTACCCAGCGTTGAACAAGCTGGAGCGGCTCGGACTGCTGCGCAGCGTCTGGGAGTCCGAGGGCGAACGGCGGCGGCGGTGTTACGAACTGACCGAAGCCGGCCGGCGCAGCCTGGCGGCCGAGCGGTCGGTGTGGCGCGAGTTCACGACCGCGATCGGCGCCGTGTTGGAGCCGGCACCCCGGCCCGGCCAGGCGACATGAGCGCGCCCACCACCGAGGCGGACCCCATCGAGACCCACGTCGCGGACCTGTCGGCGGCGCTACACGGTCCCGTCCGGGTCAAGTCCCGGATGGTGATGGACCTGCGCGAGCGCCTCATCGACGCGGCCCGCGACCTGTCGCACGGGCGCGAGCCGGATCTCCGTGCCGCGCGGCAGGCGGTGCGCGAGTTCGGCACCGTCGGCCGAGATCGCCCCGAGCTTCCAGCGCGAACTCACCATCGCCCAGGCCCGGCAGACCGCCCGTGCGGTGATGCTGATCGTCTCCTTCCTGTTCCTGTGCTGGCACCTGGCGGAGACGTGGGACGGCTCGACGGGCCACCAACTCCCCGACCTGGTGCAGTTGTTGGTGCCACATCTGGGAGGCATCGCGGCGTCGGCCGCCTTCCTCGCGGCGGCGGCGCTGGCCGCCACCGGCGCCCTCGCGCGCTGGCTGCCCACCCCGCACCGACTGCCGCTGCTCGTCGCCTGGACGGGCACGACGGCCGCGGTCGCCCTCGCCGTCAGCGCGCTCACCCTCACGCTGGCCTCGGTCCTCGCGACGAACTGGCCGCTGAGCACCCTCGCGGGCGTCGTGACCATCGCCTTCCACACCCGGATCGCCGCCTCGGCACGCGCCTGCCGTGAGTGCGCCCGTGTCACCCTCGCCGGCCCGTAGGGCCACGGCCGCCGCCACCTCACGAGCCGTACGCCCGCGCGCCAGGGACTGCCGACCGATTCGGTCGGCAGTCCCTGGCGCGCGGGCGGCATGTCGTCACCCGCGGCACGCGGGGCTGGCTCGCGGGGTCGCGTCGGGGCGCCGTGTATGTGGGTGGGGCGTGTCCGAAATGGACAAAGCGCGACGTCCGCCCTGGGAAAGACGCGCGTCGGCGCCCCGGGGTTCACTGCGGCCACCTACCAACGCAAGGGAGCCCGACATGCCCGAGGCAGCCAACAGCGAGTTCTGGAAGACCCTCAAGCCGATCCAGAACTCCTTCAAGCCCAACGCCCTGCCCGCGAGGTCTACCTCTCCGAGGTGGCCACCGACGACGACCGGTACTACGTGCCGTTCACCGAGACCGTGGGCTCGCGCCCGCTGTGGATCAACGTCAAGGACAACTCCTGGGCCGACATCCTGCGCGCCAAGGAGGCGGGGCTGGTCAACCGCCACTACCACCCGCACGAGGTGTTCGCGTACACGATCTCCGGAAAGTGGGGCTACCTGGAGCGGCCCTGGACGGCGAGCGCGGGCGACTTCGTCTACGAGGCACCGGGCGAGGGGCACACCCTGGTGGCGTACGACAGCAGCGAGCCGATGAAGACGTTCTTCATTGTCGAGGGCCCGCTGATCTGGCTGGACGAGAACGGCGAGACGGCCGGCTACTTCGACGTCCACGACTACATCGAGATGTGCCGCAACCACTACGAGCAGGTGGGCATCGGCGCCGACTACGTCAACTCCCTGTTCCGCTGACCTTGGCCCATCGCACCGACCCGAGGTCCCCATGACCGAGCCACCCACCCGGCCCAGTACGCCGCCACCGGCCCCCGTCAGCGACGCGGCTCTCGCGTACGAGAACCGGCTGTTGCTGATCCTCTTCCTGGCCTTCGGATTCGTCTTCTTAGACCGCCAGGCACTGTCCTTCCTCGCACCGTTCATCGACGACGACTTCGACCTGTCCAACACCGAACTCGGCTTGCTCTCCGGCGCGTTGGCGTTCACCTGGGCGCTGTCCGGGATGGTCATCAGACGCGTCTCGGACCGGCTGGGGCGGCGCAAGCAGCTGCTGATCGGCGCCGTCGTGCTCTTCTCCGTCTTCTCCGCGGCGGGCGGGTTGATGACCGGGTTCTTCGGGTTGCTCGCCGCCCGGGCGCTGATGGGAGTGGCGGAGGGGGCGGTGCTGCTCCTGTCCCAGTCCCTGATGGTGGAGGCGTCCCAGGAACACCGCCGCGGCCTGAACATGGGGCTGTTGCAGGGCTCGGCCGCCAGCCTGCTGGGTGGGATCGCCGCCCCGCTGGTGGTGGTGTGGGTGGCCGAGCAGTTCGGCTGACGCACGGTCCTGCTCCTGACGATCGTGCCCGGCCTGCTCATCACCGCCTGGATGGCCAGGTCGGTGCGTGAGGTGCCGCCGGGGGTGGACCGCGCCCCGGCCAGGGGCAGGGCCGCGGCCGTGCCCGCCGGCGCCTCGACACCGCTGCGAGAGGTGTGGGCGCACCGCAACATCGTCCTGTGCACGCTCGCGGCCTGCTGCTACCTCACCTGGTTCGTCGTCATCATCACCTTCACCCCCGTCTACCTCAAGGACGAGAAGGGCTTCTCCTCCGGCACCATGAGTGCCGTGATGACCTGCTTCGGCGTCGCCTGGGTGCTGTGGGGGTTCCTCACCCCGGCGATCTCGGACCGCGTCGGCCGCCGCACCACCATGATCGCCTTCACCTCGGTCGCCGTCCTGTGCCCGCTCGCGGTGGTGTACGTGGACGATCCGGTACTGCTCGGAGGCCTCATCGTCCTCACGTACACCGGCCTGGGCTGCTTCACCCTGATCATGGCCACCATTCCCGCCGAGACCGTCCCTCGGGGCGCGCTGGCCACCGCGCTCGGCCTGGTCATGGGCGTCGGCGAGTTGACCGGTGGCGTCATCGCCCCGCTGGCCGCCGGTTGGGCCTCCGACACCTGGGGGCTGGAGACGTCCATGTACATCTCCGCAGGTGGCGCCGTCGCCGTCGTCCTGCTGGCCTTCGGTCTGCGCGAGACCGCCCCGAGGGTCCTGCGACGCCGGGCCGAGCGCACCGGCGCCCCCACCCCGACCAAGGCAGGAGCAACCCCATAAAAGCCGCCGTCTGGCACGGAGCCCGCGACGTGCGGGTAGCGGAGACCGACGTGCCCACTCCCGGGCCCGACGAGGTGCTGGTACGGGTGGCGTACTGCGGGATCTGCGGCAGCGACCTGCACGAGTACGCGAACGGGCCGCACGCCATCCCGACCACCGCCCCGCACCCGGCCTCCGGGGTCACGGCACCCCTGGTCCTGGGGCACGAGTTCTGCGGGACCGTGGCCGCGCTGGGGTCCTCGGTCGCATCTCGCCGTGGGCGACGCGGTGGCCATCGAGCCGAACTACCGCTGCAGCACCTGCCCGCGCTGTCAGGCCGGTGACTACCACATCTGCCGTCACTTCGGCTTCGCCGGCCTGATGGGGCACGGCGGGTTGGCCGAGTACGCCGCGGTCCCGCGCTACATGGTGCACCAACTGCCCGCCGGCGTACCGCTGGAGCAGGCCGCGCTGTTCGAGCCGGCCTCGGTCGCCCTGCACGGGACGCTGGCGGTCGTCGGGCTCGGGCCCATCGGCCTGCTGGCCGTCCTGCTCGCCGCGCGGCGCGGCGCCGCCCGGATCATCGCCGTGGACGTCGCGCCGGCCCGGTTGGAGATCGCGGCCCGGCTCGGCGCCACCAACCTGGTGGACGCCTCGGGCGGGGCCGACGCGGCGGCGGCCATCCGTGCGCTGACCGGCGGTGAGGGGGCCGACGTGGCGTTCGAGGTGGTGGGCTCCCAGGCCGCCCTGGACACCTGTCTGGGCGCGACCCGGCGCGGTGGGCGGGTGGTCCTAGTCGGGCTGGCCCAGCAGGTGCGCCTCGACGCCTTCGCTCTCGTCAACAACGAGCAGTTGATCATCTCCACCGTCGGCTACCGCGACACCTACCCGGAGCTGATCCGACTGGTCGCCGACGAGGGCGTAGACCTGCGGCCCGTGGTCACCTCGACGGTGGCCCTCCGGGACGTGGTGGACCAGGGTTTCGAAGCGCTGCTGGGGGGGGGAGGGAGCAGATCAAGGTGCTGGTGGACCCCACCCCCGGCCCGGCGGCCACCGCGCCAGCCACCGACCGAGCGGAGGCCGCCCGATGACCACCGGTTTCGCCCCCGACGCCTTCGCCGGACGCGCCGTCGTGATCACCGGGGGGACCTCCGGCATCGGCGCCGCTACGGCCACCCTGCTCGCCGAGCTGGGCGCCGACGTGCACGCGCTCGGCCTGCCACCGGTCCAACCCGAGGAGTCGCCCCGGCACCCTCGGGTCCGGGTCACCGAACTCGACGTCACCGACCACGCCGGGCTCACCCGCCAGATCACCGAGGCCGGCCCGCTCGACCACCTGGTCACCTGTGCCGGCCTGAGCCGGGACCGTGCCGAGTACGAGCCGGCGAGCTGGGAGCACGTGCTGGCGGTCAACCTCACCGCCACGATGGTGGCCTGCCAGGCGGCGCGGCCCGTGCTGACCCGGGGCGGCGGCAGCATCCTCACCGTCTCCTCGATGTTCGGTTTCTTCGGCAGCCGCGACCGGCCGGCGTACAGCGCGAGCAAGGGCGGCATCGCCCAGTTGACCCGGTCGCTCGCGGCCGAGTACGCGGCTGACGGCATCCACGTCAACGCGGTGGCTCCCGGCTTCGTCACCACCTCGCTGGCCCGGGGCATCCTCGACGACCCCGCCGCCACCTGGTCGGTGCTGGCCCGGGTCCTGCTCGGCCGACTGGGCCGGCCGGCCGAGATCGCGGCGGCCGTCGCCTTCATGTGCTCGCCGGCCACGTCGTACGTCAACGGGGCCGTCGTCCCGGTGGACGGGGGCTACCTGGCCGTCTGATCCCGATCCCGCTCAACCCTTCGGTCGCCGGGCACACGGAGGTACGCTGCGCCCATCGGCACGCTGACAACGGGCCGCGGCGCAGACGGGTGCCACGTGCCCGCGTCGGCCGGGGCCGCCCGCCCTCCCCCACGACGAGCCAGCACCTGGACGGCTCCCAGCCGTAGCGCAACCCAGCGGATGCCGATACCTTTCCCCGCCACGGGTACGCCTACCGGCAAAGAGGAGTACGGGCCCGAGGCGGTACTGCCGACCGTCGGGAACCTGTTCCACGAAGCCGTGGCCGCGCAGCGTGGAGAGCAGTCGGTGCGCGGTCGAGCGGGCCACGCCGAGGTGCTCGCTCACGTCCGTCACCCGGACGGTGTCCCGGCCCCCCAGATAGACCAGCGTGCGCAGCGCGTTCGCGACCGAGCTCGCGCCGTAGACATCGTCATCCATTGAATTCGGCATGGCGGAAAGCTTAGGCGTCAATGTTCTGGAATGTAGAAGTCCTGTGGTGTGCCGTGGTCCGGTCGCCCGGCGGGCCGGGTGAGCTGGGGTCATGCGGGCGCCAGGGCCGGTGGAATGGGGCCCCGCCCGTACAATCTGGTCCCGAACGACCGGAGGGGCCGTCGGGCCGTCCGGGTCCGTACCGGCAGACATGGGGAGCACTCTTGCCCGGCCAGCGGTCCATCACAGAAGCGGAGAAGCTCGCGGAGGCGAAGCTGGGTGGGATACCCATCCGGCGGGAGCAGATGGTGGCCGTGGCCAACATCCACCGGGCCGCCTCCACCGTGCGGCACCACCTGGAGAACTCCGTGCTGCGCAGCTCGGACCTGACGTGGACGGCTTTCGTCGTGCTGTGGGTGGTGTGGGTCGGGGGCGAGTCGGAGACCCGGCACGTCGCGGAGGAGGCCAGCATCTCGAAGGGGACGCTGACCGGTGTCGCCCGCACCCTGGAGTCCCGCGGGCTGTTGCGCCGCGCCGGCCACCCCACCGACGGCCGGCTCGTGCTGCTGTCCGTGACGGAGCGGGGTGAGGAGTTCATGCGGCGCGTCTTCCCCGAGTTCAACGAGGAGGAGGTGTTCGTGACGTCGCAGTTGAGCGAGGCCGAGTGCCGCACGCTCGCGGACGGGTTGCGGCGGGTGGTCCTCCAGGTGGAGCAGCACGGCGAGGAACGTCGCAGGACGCTGCTTAACGGTGCTGAGCCCGCGCCCCGGCGCAGCGGCCGGCGCCCCAAGGGCTGAGCCGGCCGCGCCCGGCTCAGCCAGGCGCGGACGCGGCGCGCACGAGCGCGTCGAACAGGCGTTGCTGGGCCGGGTCGCTGCGGGCGGTATCCTCGGGGTGCCACTGCACGGCCAGGAACCAGCCGGCTCCCCCGGTCGCGTCGACGGCCTCGACCGTGCCGTCGGCGGCGCGCGGTGACGGTCAGGCCCTCGCCCAGCCGGTCGACGTGCTGGTGGTGGAAGCACGAGGCGTCGACGGTGGTGGCCCCGGTGGCGAGCGCGACGGCGGACCCCGGGGTGAGGGAGACGGGGTGTCGCACGTGCCGGTGTTCACGGCCCGGCCCTCCCATGTCCTGGTGGAGGGGTGCCGCCCAACGCCGTGTTGACGACCTGTAGACCGCGGCAGACGGCCAGCAGGGGCAGCCTCAGCCTGCTTGCCTGGTGGGCGACTTCGAGGTCGAACGCGTCCTGTTCGTGGTCCACGTCGTACACCGCCTCGTGTGCCTCGTCGGCCCCGTAGCGATGCGGTGAGAGGTCGCCGCCGGGGAGCAGGACGCCGTCGAAGCGGGCGAGGCGGGTGGCGGTCTCGGCCGGGTCGCAGACGCCGGCGGGGGCGTGCGGGTGGATGGTGGCGGGTTCCCCGCCCGCCCGCCAGACCGCCTCGACCAGGGCCCGGGCGTTGACCTCGGCGGCGTGGCACAGCGCGGAGGTGGTGGCGGCGAAGCGGGCGGGGACGGCGATCAGGGGCCGGTGGGCGCGGCGGTCGCGGGTGCGGGTCACAGCTGGATCCAGGTGGTCTTGAGTTCGGTGTACTTCTCCAGCGCGTGGGCGGACTTGTCGCGTCCGTTACCGGACTGCTTCATGCCGCCGAAGGGCACGGTGAGGTCGCCCTCCTCGTAGCAGTTGACCCAGACGGTGCCGGCGCGCAGGGCGCGCGAGACCTGGTGGGCCGTGGACAGGTCGGCGGTCCACACGCCGGCGGCCAGTCCGTAGTCGGTGGCGTTGTCGAGGGCCACGGCCTCGTCGAGGTCGTCGAAGGTGAAGACGGAGAGGACGGGCCCGAAGACCTCGTCGCGCGCCAGTGCCGAGCCCGGGTCCACGCGGTCGAAGACGGTGGGTTGGAGGTAGGCCTCCGGTCTGGGTCAGGACGCGCTCGCCGCCGGTGCGCAGCCGGGCGCCGGTGTCGATGGCCGCGTGGACGTGGCCGAGCACCCGGTGCAGGTGGTCACCGCTGACCAGCGGGCCCATCGCGGTGGCGGGGTCGAGCGGGTCGCCGACGCGCAGGGCGCGGGCCCGGTCGACGACAGCCTCGGTGACGCGTTCGGCGACGGAGGAGTGGACGAGCAGCCGGGAGGGGGCGGTGCACATCTCACCCTGGTTGAAGAAGATGCCCCAGGCGGCGGTGGCGGCGGCCTGTTCGAGGTCGGGGGCGTCGGGGAGGATGATGTTGGGTGACTTGCCGCCCAGTTCGAGCCAGACGCGCTTGAGGTTGGAGTCGGCGGCGTAGCGCAGGAAGTGGCGTCCCACGGCGGTGGAGCCGGTGAAGGCGAGCACGTCGACGTCGGGGTGGAGGCCGAGGGCGCGTCCGGCGACCGGGCCGCTGCCGCTGACCACGTTCAGGATACCGGGCGGCAGTCCGGCCACGCTGGCCACCCTGGCCAGCCGCAGGGCGGACAGGGGCGCGTTCTCCGCGGGCTTGAGGACGACCGTGGAGCCGGCCGCGAGCGCGGGGGCGACCTTCCAGCCGGCCAGCGTGAGGGGAAAGTTCCACGGCACGACAGCCCCCACGACGCCGGCGGGCTCGCGGGTGACGAGGGCGAGGGCGTCGGGGGCGGTGTGCGGGGACTCGTCGGTGAGCTTGTCGGCCAGTTGGCCGTACCAGCGGAAGGTGTTGGTCAGGGCGCGCAGTTCGATGTCGTACGCGTCGGTGATGGGCTTGCCCATCTCCAGGCTCACGGTGAGGGCGAGGTCCGCCCGTTCGGCCTCGATGAGGTCGGCGACGCGCAGCAGGACGCGGCCGTGTTCGACGGGCGCGAGGCGCGGCCACGGGCCGCTGTCGAAGGCACGGCGGGCGGCGGGCGACGGCCAGGTCCACCTCGGCCGCTCCCACGTCGGCCACGTCGGCCACGTCGGCCAGCGGCCGGCCGTCCCGTGGCGACACCACGGTGAACGTGCCGCCTCCCGCGTGCGGGGAGCCGTCGATGTGGTGCGTCCCTGGCAGGTCGAGCGTCTGCGCGGGGCGTATCCAGTCGTCGTGGGTGGCGTCCACCGTGGGCCCTCGTTTCGTGGAGAGTGCGCGGGAAGGGGGGCGGGCCGTGCGTCGGGGGGGCTGGTGGCGTGGGTGTGCGCCGGCATGGGGTGCGGCGGACCGGCGGGTACAGCGCGCGCCGGCCGGGCCCGTGCCGTACGCGGGCAGGGTCGGGCGGCTGGGTGGTGCGGGTCTGGGTGGTCCCCGGGGCCAGGGTGACGGCGGGCCCGGTGGTGTGCAGTGGCCTGGTGCGCGCCGTCGGGTGGTGGCATCCGGCCGCTTGGCCGGGGGTCGCGCGCGGTGCAGGGTTGGTCGTGGCCGGGTGGGTCAGCCTTCGGCTGGTTGGTCGGTGCCCTCGTCGCTGAGCCTGGCCAGCAGCGCTCGAAGCTCCGTCAACGCCTCTTCGGTGACCTCCCTTTCACCGAAGACCAGTTGGTGGAGCACGAGCCCTTCGAGCGCGGCGAAGACCAGTCGGGACAGCCCTCGGTCCACCGGGCGGGCCAGGGCTCGGGAGAGTTCGCGCCGTGCGGCGTCGAAGTACTCCTCGTACAGGGCGCGCAACTGGGGCAATCAGCTCCGGCTGCCGCCTGGCCTCCAGCAGCAGTTCGTACTGGAAGGCCTGGACGTCCGGTCCCGAGGCCACCATCGCCGCCAGGTCGGCGGCGAAGTCCCGCGCCGTGCCGGTGCCGGTGTTGAGGGCATTGACGCGGAGCGAGGAGCGGAGGGCGTGGTTGACGGACTCCTCGATGAGCGCGTCGCGGGAGCCGAAGTGGTGGACGACCAGCCCGTGGGTCACGCCGGCCTCCTCGGCGACGGCCCGGTACGTCAGCTTGCGCAGACCGCCGCGCGCCACCACGCGTACGGCCGCGTCCAGCAGGGCGGTCCGGCCCGTCCCGTAGTTCGTCACGCGCTTGCGGGAGCAGCACTCGTCGGCGGGTCGGGCGGGGTCGCTCATGGTGTCGACCCTACCGGCGACCGGCTGGTCAGCGCCGTGGCGGCCTGATGCCACGGAACTCCCAGTCCCCGCCGAGCGCGGTGGACAGCACCTCCTCGGACTCGGTCGGCTGGGCCCCCACGTCGGTGCGCACGGCGGTGGGGCCGGTGACGACGTGGTTGGTGAGACAGCCAAGTCCCTCGACCTCCACCTCGACGACGTCGCCGGGTCGCACCGGCCGGGAGTTGGCCGGGGTACCGGAGAGCAGCACGTCACCGGGGTAGAGGGTGATGGTGCGGGCGATGTCGGCGACGAGGTAGTGCATGTCCCAGGTCATCTCGTCGGTGGAGCCGTCCTGCACGACCCGCCCGTTCACCCGGGTCCGCAGCCGCTTGCCGTGGAAGTCCCAGTCGGTGACCAGGCCGGGGCCCAGCGGGCACAGGGTGTCGGAACACTTCACCCACAGCATGGAGCCCGCGTTGGTGTCCCGGAAGTCGTGCAGGCCGTAGTCGTTGGCCACGGTGTAGCCGGCGATGTGGTCGCCCGCCTGCGCCGGCGCGATGTTGCGGGCGGTCTTCCCGATGACGATGGCGACCTCGCCCTCGTAGTTGAGCCAGGTGCAACCCTCGGGCCGGGACGACCGCGCCCCGGTGGCTGTTGAGGGCCGAGGTGGGCTTGTGGAAGTACGTGGGGGTGTCGGGCAGGTCGAGTTGGAACTCCTCCACCCGGCTGCGGTGGTTGAGGTGGACCGCGATCACCTTGGAGGGGTGACCGGCGGGAGGTGGTGGGCGTCCTCGACGCCGACGCGGCGCCCGTCGCCGGCGACCAGTTCGTCGCCGTCGCGGACGACCTGCACGGCTGCGCCATCGAGGAGGATGCGGCGGTACTCGGGCATGGTGGGTGGCCTTTCTAGGCGGGGCGGGGTGCGGCGGACAGGGTGGGGTGGCCGGTGCCGGTCCAGCCGTCAGCGGGGCGGTCGAACCAGAGGTGCGCCTGTCTGGTGCCCACCGAGTTCTCGTACTCGCCGTACTGGCGACCCCTGGCGGTGCACGCCCGCTCGCCGAGGGCGCCGGCCATCATCAGGTAGTGGAAGAACTTCGCCTCCGGCTTGACCTGCCAGAACCCGTCCATGGTGTCGATGACCCGGTCGTGCCGGCCCTGGTTGAGCCAGTCGATGCGCTCCAGGTCGGCCGCCCGCGCCCGCGGCGAGAAGATGTGGACCGGGTCGCTGGCCTCGTGGTCACGCAGTTCGCGCAGCGGCCAGAAGGTGTGCGAGAGGGCGCCGGAGGCGATTAGCAGGACGCGTCGGCCCGGGGTCGCGGCGATGCCGTCGGCCACCGCGCGGCCGAGGCGCAGGTGGTCCTCCATGTCGCCGGTCTGGCACACGCCGATGGACAGCCAGCGCTTGTGGGGCAACCCTTCACCGAGGTACTTCCAGAGGTTGATCGTGGCGTAGTAGATCGGCAGATGCACGTCCTCGATGGGGGTGATCCAGGTGCCGTGCTTGCCGGCGAACGAGGCGATGTGGTGGGCGAGTTCGGGGTAGCCGGGGAAGTCGTAGGGCATCCGGCACATGCCGCGCGGCAGCTCCTCGGAGGTGAACAGGCCGGCTCGGCGCTGCTGGGCGGCCACCACGAACTCGATGGTGGTGGCCCAGTGCGAGTCCATCACCAGGACGGTCTCGTAGTCGTCCCGCTCGAAGACGTCCCGGCGGAGCTGCTGGAGGCCGGTGACGAGGGTGACCTCCTTGCCCTCGTTGAGTTCGAGCCGGGTCTTTCGGGGGAGCACGATGGTGGGCACGTGGGCGAGCAGGCCCGCCCCGACGATCTCACCCATGGTCCTTCCAACCCTTCGGCGCGGTGACCGTGTTCTTGAGGTCGCAGTAGAAGTCGAAGCTCCAGGTGCCGCCCTCGCGGCCGATGCCGGAGTGGCGGGAGCCGCCGAAGGGCGCCTTGAGGTCGCGGACGAAGAAGCAGTTGACCCAGACGGTGCCGGCGACCGGGTGGGTGGTGACGCGTTCGGCGCGCTCGGGATCGCCGGTGGCGAGCGTGGCGGCCAGGCCGAAGCGGGTGTCGTTGGCCAGGCGGACGGCCTTGTCCTCGCTGGTGAAGGGCTGCAGGGTCAGGGCCGGGCCGAAGACCTCCTCCTGCACGATCTCGGAGTCCTGTCGCACGTCGGTCAGCAGGGTGGGCGGGGTAGTACTGGCCCTCGCCCGGGTGCCCGCCGATGACGGCACGGGCGCCGGCCGCCAGCGCCCGCCGTACGAAGCCGTCGATCTTCGCGACCTGGCGGGGGTGGATGGTGGGTCCGATGTCGGTGGGCTCCTCCCGGGGGTCACCCTGCCGGAGGCGGGAGGCCCTGGCGACGAAGCGGCGGGTGAACTCCTCGGCCACAGCCTCCTCCACGAAGAGGCGGGTGGCCGCCAGGCATACCTGGCCGGCGTTGTCGTACTGCTCGACGGCCAGATCGACGGCCAGGTCCAGGTCCGCGTCGGCGAAGACCAGCAGCGGGGACTTGCCGCCGAGTTCGAGGCTGAGCGGGGTGAGGTTCGCGGCGGCCGTGGCGGCGATGTGCCGGGCGGTGGGCACCGAGCCCGTGAAGCTGATGCGACGCACGTCCGGGTGGCTATTCAGGGCGTCGCCGACCTCCGAGCCGTACCCCTGCACGACGTTGAGCACGCCCGCCGGCAGGCCGGCGTCGGCGGCGATGTCGGCGAGCAGCGAGGCGGTCAGCGGTGACCACTCGGCGGGCTTGAGCACGACCGTGTTGCCGGCGGCCAGGGCCGGGGCCACCTTCCAGGTCGCCAGCATCAGCGGCGCGTTCCAGGGGGTGATCAGCACGCACGGGCCCGCCGGGTCCCAGGTGACGTGGTTGGTGTGGCCGCGGGTGGCGAAGTCCTCGTGCTCCAGGGTGAGCAGCCAGCCCGCGAAGAAGCGGAAGTTGTGGGCGACGCGTGGCATGACGCCGCGTCGGTGGGAGCGCAGCAGTGCGCCGTTGTCCACAGTCTCGACGTTGGCCAACTCCTCGACGCGCTTGTCCATGCCGTCGGCGATGGCGTGCAGGACACGGGCGCGTTCGGCGCGCGGGGTCGCGGCCCAGTCGGGGAAGGCGGCCTTGGCGGCGGCCACGGCCGCGCCAGCCTCGGTGGCGGTGGCCCGGGAGATCTCCCCGATGGGGGCGCCGTCGATGGGTGAGGCGTCGGTGAAGGTACGGGGCGAGGCGACTCGCTGGCCGCCGATCCAGTGCCGGGTGTCGACGGTGACCCCGGCAACGGTGGTGCGGTGTGCACTCATGGCCTGTGGCTCCTGACGGTCAGGGCGTGGATGGGGTGGGGCGCGGTCACTGGGCGCCCGAGGCGTGGGAGGCCAGGAGTCGGCCGCCGTCCCAGACCACGCCGACCTGCTGGTAGTAGGCGGCGATCGGCTCGTGGATCTCCAGGCGGGCCAGTTCCTCCGTGGGCGCGTCGAACAGCTCCAGTTCGGCCTCCCCCACCCATGGCTGCCCGCCCTCGAAGGAGGCGGCACCGGACTCGACCAACTCGTCCAGGGCCAGCCCGCCGCCCTTCTCGATGGAGGGCAGCCAGCGGTAGTGGGCCATCGGGTGGCCGTTGACGAACCCGTTCGTCGGGGAGGGTTCGCGCAGGGTGACGACGGCCTGGGCCAGGCACCGGTCCGCGGCGGCCAGGGTGGCGCCGAACCGGGCGCCGGCCTCGATCCGCGGGGCGGGCCCGTAGGGGTGCGGGCGGGTCTGGTGGATGGAGCCGAGCTTCTTCGGGTAACTCTGGTGCAGCCCGCGGGCGATGGCGAAGTCCTTGTCGACCCAGATGTAGACGCAGCGGGTGTAGGTCCGCTCGCCGTACTTGCAGCGCACGACGGCGAACGCCTCCTTGTACTGGGCGAGCACCGGGTCGAGCAGCTCTCGCCCGGAGGCGGCGCAGGACTGCCAGTCGGCCCAGATCAGCGCCACCGCGCCGGGGTCGTCGTCGGCGAGTTCCAGCGGCTAGGGCAGCAGTTCGCGCACCCGGGCGGGGTCGGTGCGGTACTCGACGGTCAGCAGGTCGCCCGAGTAGCGCCACGGCGGCAGGGGGGATCAGCGACGCGTCGCCCGTCGCGGTCTTGGGGTGGAAGTATCCACGCACCCTGGTCACGGTCACTTGGCTCTCCATGGGGCTAGGTGGTCGGGGACTGCTGGAGGAGGGTGGCGCGGTGTCGGGCCGCGGCCGCGACGGCCGCCTGGCCCCCGAGGGCGACCACGCCGACCAGCTGGCCGCCCTGGTGGTAGCCGACGACGACGTCCCAGCTGGGCTCGCCGTACAGGACCCTGGCGTCCGCGGTGCCGAGGGCCGGGGCGCCGAAGGACTGCAACCGGAAGTCGTGCTGGTCGCTCCAGAAGGTCGGCAGGGGCGCGAAGGGCGCCAAATCGCCGTCGACGCCGGTCGCGGGGCCGGTCCCGGCTCCAGTGTTGACTCCGGTGTCGGAGCCGGCTCGGGCTCCGGATTCGGCTTCGGCGAGGTGGGTGGCGAGCACCCTGGCGGCGTGCCTGGCGGTGTCGGTGAGGATCGACCAGTGCTCGACGCGGCGCGGCACGCCGTCGTAGCGCAGGCCCGGGAAGCGGGCGATGTCGCCGACGGCGACCACGTCGGGTCGCCCGCCGACGCGCAGGTGTGTGTCGGTGAGCACGCCGTCGGTGAGGTCGAGCCCGTTGCCGGCCAGCCACGCAGTGTTGGCGATCGAACCCGCCGACTCCACCACCACGTCCGCGGCCAGCGTGCCGCCGTCGTCCAGGCGTACACCGGTGACGCGGTCCCGGCCCGCGAAGCCGGTCACGTGCCTGCCGAGGGCGAAGCGCACCCCGCGCCGCTCGTGACGGCGGCACAGCTCCGTGGCGAGCAGTTCGCCCAGCGGTGCGAGCATGGGCAGCGGCAGCGGGTCGACGACCGTGACGTCGGCCGCGCCGACCACGACGACGGGGGCGCACACGGCTCAGCGCTCGCTCCGGATGGCCTGCAGCGGGCAGACGTCGGCCGCCTCTTCCACCGCGTCGCTCAACGCGTCGTCGGGATTCGGAAGGTGGGTCAGGCGCCCGGTGTCATCGAAGCGGAAGACCTCGGGCGCGGCGAAGACGCACTGGCCGTGGTCCTGGCACGTGTTCATGTCGACGACGACCTTCATGGCCGGTCCTCCTGTACGGGTACGTGAGGGGGCGTCGGAGAGGAGATGAGGGGCCCGACCACAGGGATCGGGCCCCGGCCAGCGGGACGGCGGGCACACCGCAATTAGTTTGGCTTCAAACAAGATAGGAAGCGGCCACCTCGGGGTCAATAGCCATCCGGATGGATAAATTTCTGTCGCCAACCCCTTGCCGGGGATTGGCGACCTCCCTACCGTTTGACATCAAACAACAGGGCCTCCCGCCACTGCGGTACGAGGCCCAGCCCCTGGCATTCCCTCCCCCGGCCGCCGCCCTCGCGCCCCGCGGCCCCCGGGAGGCGCCCCCTTCTCCAGAGGAGACACCGGTGAGCGCATCCGACCCCTCACCCGTCCACCGGCGCATGGAGCAGTTGGCCGCCGCCGGCATCGACGTGGTCCGGGTGACCTATCCCGACCTCATCGGCACCGAGCGGGCCCGGGACGTCCTCCTGGACCGCCTCCCCGCGGCCTGCGACCACGGCCTGGCCTTCTGCCGCGCCCGTCTACCACACCAGCCCCCAGGGCGACACGGTCGACGTCGCCGGCGGCCTCGACGCCGGCCTGCCCGACATCAGCGTCGCCCCGGACCTGGAGACCCTGACGGCGCTGCCGTGGGAGCCCGGGGTCGCCACCTGCCTGGGCGACGTCACCGACCCGGCCACCGGGCTGCCCGCGCCGGAGTCACCCCGCGACCTGCTGCGGGCAGTCCTCGACCGGTGCGCCGATCACGGCCTCCGGCCCGTGGTGGGCCCGGAGTTTGAGTACTTTCTGTGTGACGCGGCCCCCGACCACCCGCGGGGTTGGCGCCGCTACAGCGACGCCGACGGCGTCGTCTACACGGCCGGGCTGCGCGCGGACCGGGACAACCACCTGCTGCGCACCCTGCGCCTGCTGCGCGACCTGGACATCGGCGTCAGCGGCGGCAACCACGAGCACGACGGGTCCCAGTTCGAGATCAACCTGACCCACGGCGACGCCGCGCGCGCCGCCGACCGCGCCTTCCGCTTCAAGTCCGCGGTCAAGGAGCTGGCCCGCACCGAGGGGCGCCTGGCCACCTTCATGGCCAAGCCCTTCAACGACGCCGGTGGCTCCGGCTTCCACCTCCACCTGTCCTGTGTGGACGCGGAGGGCGCGAACGTCTTCGCCGACCCCGCCGCGCCGTACGGCCTCTCGGCCACCGCGCGGCACGCGCTGGCGGGCGTCCTCGCGCACGCGCCGGCCCTGAGCGCCCTGGCCAACCCGACGGTCAACTCCTACAAGCGGATCGGACCCGACACCCTGGCTGATCGACTGGGGCCTGGACAACCGCAGCGCCATGGTGCGCGTCCCGCCCGAACGCGGCGCGGGCTCCCGCCTCGAACTGCGCCTCGGTAACGCGAGCGCCAACCCGTACCTGCTGATCGCCGCCACCCTGGCAGCGGCCCTGCTCGGCATCCTGGCCCGCGAGGAGCCACCGGCCCCGCTAGAGGGTTACGGCTACGACGCCGCGCGGGCCGAGCCGCTGCGGGCGATCCTGTCCGCCGCCCTCGACGCGCTGGAGGCGGACACCGCGCTGACCGAGACGCTGGGCAAGGACTTCACCGCGTCCTACCTCACCTACAAGCGCGACGAGGTCAACCGCTTCCAACGGCACCTGAACGACTGGGAGTTCACCGAGTACGCCTACCACCTGTGACGCCGAGGAGGCGACAGCCATGAACCGCGTGCCACCCCCGCCAGCCACCACCGAAGCCGCGCGCGAACCGATGCCCCTGGCCAAGGTGGACCTCGCCGACCTGGACCGGTTCACCGACGGCGTCACACCCTGGCGGATGTTCCACACCCTGCGCCACCAGGACCCCGTCCACTGGCAGCTGGAGGACGCGCCGAACTCCGGCTTCTGGGCGGTGACCCGACACGCCGACATCGCCCGCGTGGACCGCGACCCCGAGACGTTCACCTCCACGCAGGTTCGTCAACCTGGAGGAGGTCGACAACGACCAGATCAGGCGGCGCGCCTCCCTGCTCGAACTCGACGGCCTGCGCCACCGGGCCCTGCGCGGGCTGCTCCAGCGCCAGTTCGGCGCGCGCGTCATCAGCGGCTAAGCCGACTTCCTGCGCGGCCTGACCGCCACTACCTTGGATGCCGCCCTGGCCGGGGGCACCTTCGACTTCGTCAAGGAGGTGTAGGCCGACTTCCCCATCAACGTCCTCGCCCGCCTGCTCGACGTGCCGCCCGAGGACAACCAGCGGCTCATCGACTGGGGCAACCGCATCATCGGCCACACCGACCCCGACTACGCCGACGTCCTCCTGGACAGCGTGGAGAGCGAGCGGTACCGCGACCTCCCCTTCCGCTCCCCCGCGTCGCTCGAAGTCTTCGCCTTCGGGCGGGAGCTGGCCCGCCAGCGGCGTGGTGGCGCGGGCACCGACCTGGTCTCCCGGCTGGTCAACGAGGTGCCACGGGACGGGGTGCCGCTGTCCGACCGGGACTTCGACAACTACTTCCTGCTGCTGGTCGTCGCCGGCAACGAGACGACCCGGCACACCATCAGCCACGCGATGCTGGCGGTCCTCCAACACCCCCGACCAACTCGCCCGGCTGCGCGACGACCCCTCCCTCATCCCGACCGCGGTCGAGGAGTTCCTGCGCTGGGCCTCGCCCGTCTACCACTTCCGCCGCACCGCCACCCGCGAAACCGAGCTGGGTGGCAAGCGGATCAGGGCCGGGGAGAAGGTCGTCATGTGGTTCGCCTCCGGCAACCGCGACGAGGAGGTCTTCGGCGACCCGTACGCCTTCGACGTGGCCCGCCGGGGCAACGACCACCTCACCTTCGGCAAGGGCGGCCCGCACGTGTGCCTGGGCAACCAGTTGGCCCGCACCGAGATCCGCGTCCTGTTCGAGGAGCTGATCCCACGCCTGGCAGACGTGCGCCTGGCCGGCGAGGTCCTCCGGGTGCGCTCCAACTTCGTCAACGGCGTCAAGCGCCTGCCCGTCACGGTCACCCTGGCCTGACCCGGCGGCACGCACACGCGTCGGCCCCGCAGAGCCGACGCGTGTGCGCCGGTGTGGGCGTACTCAGTCAGTCGTCCGTTCGCCGGACTCGGCGCCGGTGCCCGCCGTCCCGGCCGTGGCCGAAGACTCCGGGTCCCGGCGGAAGAAGGTCTTGCTGGCGATCAGCCACGCGCCGTCCTAGCGCACCAGCGAGAAGTGGTTGGTGAAGTCGTGGCCCTGGTAGCCGTACTCGTCGAGCACGGCCACCGCCACGTCGCCGCTGACCTCCACCGCGCGGACGCTGTACGTGTAGTCGCGGGACCACCTGGGGGCGTCCTCGTCGGCCGCGACGACCTCGCTGAACGCCCTCGATCGGCGCGGAGACGAACTGGTCGCCGAGGTAGCCCCACATGTGCGCGTCCGCGCGGAAGGCGGCCCGCACGGCCTTCGGGTCGGCGGCGCGCACCGCCGACACGTACGCCTCCACCGCGGCCCGCACGTCGTCGTGGGCTGTTCTGCGCTGACTCATCTAACTCTCCTCTTGGGGTGGCGGGTTGGCGGGATCAGCCGTGGTGCATCCACACGCCCTTGGTCTCGGTGTACACGTCCAGCGCCTGCGAACCCATCTCCCGTCCCCACCCACTGGCCCCGAAGCCGCCCCAGGGCGCGGCGGGGTCGGGGATCGGCGGCATGTTGACGAACACGGCACCGGCGCGGATGTCCGCCGCGAGCCGGTGGGCCGTGGACAGGTCCCTGGACCAGATCGCCGCCGCCAGCCCGTACCGGGTGTCGTTGGCCCGCGCCGCCAACTCGTCCTCGTCCTCGTAGCTGAGCACGGGCAGCACGGGGCCGAAGACCTCCTGTCGGGCGATGGCCATCTCGTCGCGTACGCCGGCGAAGACGGTGGGCCGGTAGAAGTGGCCGCTCTCCAGGTCGCCGTCGGCGCGCGTCCCGCCGGTGACCAGTTTGGCCCCCTCGGCCAGGCCTTCCTTGACCATGGCCGCCACCCGTCGCAGGTGCTCGTCGCTCACCAGCGGTCCCAACTCGGTCTCCGGTGCCAGGCCGGGCCCCAGGCGCAGGGCGGCGACGGCGGCCGCGAGCTTCTCGGTGAACTCCTCGACCCGCCGCCGGTCCACGTAGAAGCGCGCGTAGGCGGCGCAGACCTGCCCGCTGTTGAGCAGCGCGCCCCGCACGTTGCCCCGCACGGCGGCGTCGATGTCGGCGTCCCTGGCGATGATGCTGGGCGCCTTGCCGCCCAGTTCCAGGGTGACCCGCTTGAGGTCGTTGGCCGACGCCCTGACGATGCCCTGGCCCACCTCGGTGGAGCCGGTGAACAGGGTGACCCGCTTGAGGTCGTTGGCCGACGCCCTGACGATGCCCTGGCCCACCTCGGTGGAGCCGGTGAAGGAGAGCTTGTCCACCCGCGGGCATTCCACCAGGGCCCGGCCGGTGGCGGGGCCGCCGGTGAGCACGTTGACCACACCGGGCGGGAACCCGGCCTCGTCGCACAGCCGCGCCAGGTGCAGGCTGGTCAGCGGCGTCTGCTCGGCCGGCTTGAGGATCACGGTGTTTCCGCAGGCCAGCGCCGGCGCCATCTTCCACGCCGCGATCATGAGCGGGAAGTTCCAGGGGGTGACCAGCGCGCACACCCCGACCGGCTCGCGCCGCGTGAAGTGCGTGGTGTCCGGGAAGGAGACGGGGCTGACCGCTCCCTCGATCTTGGTGACCCAGCCCGCGTAGTAGCGGAAGTGCTCCGCGGCCCCGGCGACGCTGACCGTACGGGCCACCGCCAGCGGCTGGCCCTGGTCGCGGGTCTCCAACTCCGCGAGCAGCGTCGCGTCGCGGTCGATCAACTCGGCGACCCGCCAGAGCAGCTTGGCGCGTTCGGCGGCGGGCAGCCTGGCCCACGCGGGGTACGCCAGCGCCTGCCGCGCGGCCCCCACCGCCGCGTCCACGTCGGCCTCGGCGGCCTCGGCACAGGTTCCGATGACCGCTCCGGTGGCGGGGTATAGGGTCGTGAACTCCGCTCCGTCGGCGGCGGCCGTCCACTCGCCCGCTATGAAGAGCCGGCCTCGCACGTCCATATAGAGATCCTTTTCTTGACCTGGGGCGCGCCCCTCAGGCGCGCCCGCGGGAGGTGGATCAGTCGGTGATGTTCCGCATCAGCCGGTCGACATGGGCGCGGTGTTCGGGGATCAGCTCGCCGCTGGGGAACATCAGGCAGGTGACGTTGGCCCCGATGGACATGCTGATGACCTCGCCGGCCAGCGCCGTCACAGTCGGTGCCTCGGGCGACTCGCCCCTGCCGCGTGCCTCGGCGAGCCGCACGGCGAGCCGCCTGCGCCACTCCTTGAGGTGCTCGCGGTAGAGGGTGGCGAGTTCCTCGTTGGCCACCGAGTGCTCCCACAGGGAGAGCAGCAGGCGGGCGGAGTCGATGCGGTACGTGTCCAGCGGCAGCGTCACCTCGATGTCGTGCCGCAGCGCCTCCTCCGGGTCGAGCGAGGGATCTCCGTCGTTGATCCGCTCGTTCATCTCCGCGAGCACGCTCTGGAACGTGGCGGCCACGATGCTGTCCTTGCTGGGGAAGTAGCGCTTGAGCGCCCCGTTGGCGAATCCCGCCTCAGCGACGATGCTCCTCATGGTCGCGGCGTCGAAGCCACCCTGGATGATGAGCTTCTTCGCGACGGCGACGATCTCTCGCCGTCGCTGATCGTGGTCGATAATCTTCGGCATAGTTGTCCCTACGGTACTGGCGATCCAGTCGCCGTACGAAGCCCGAGCCAGCTCCGCCGGCGCTCGGCCTGCCGGGCCGGATCGGCCACCGGGGAGGCCAGCAGCAGCCGCTGAGTGTAGGAGTGTCCGGGGTTGCGGGTGATCGTCTCGTTCGGCCCGCTCTCCACGCACTCCCCCTGAGTAAATCACCGAGACGCGGTGGCAGATGCGGCGCACCACGCCCAGGTCGTGCGAGACGAAGAGGTAGGAGACGCCGGTCTCGCGCTGGATGTCGATGAACAGGTCGATCACCGCGGCCTGGGTGGTCAGGTCGAGTGCGCTGACCGGTTCGTCGCAGACGATCAGGCGCGGCCGGCGCACCAGCGCGCGGGCGATGGCGATGAGCTGGCGCTGGCCGCCGGAGAACTCGCTGGGGTAGCGCGTCACGGTGTCGGCGGGCAGCCGGACTTGGTCGAGCATCTCGGCCACCGCGGTGCGCGCGGCGGCCCGGCTGGTGCCGGAGGCCGTGAGCGGCTCGGCGAGGATCTGTCCGACGGTCAGCGTCGGGTCCAGCGAGCCGTAGGGGTCCTGGAAGACGACCTGGAGGTCGGCGGCGAGCCTGCGCCGGGCGGGGCCCTTGGCGTGGGTGATGTCGCTGCCGGCGAAGGCGATCCGACCGGAGGTGACGTCGGCCAGGCCCAGGATGGCCTTGCCGAGGGTGGACTTGCACGACCCGCTCTCGCCGACCAGCCCCACGCACTCGCCGGGCGCGATCGTCATCGAGACACCCTTGAGCGCGCGGAAGGTGGTGCGTCCGCGTCGGTAGTCCACGACCAGGTCGGCCACGTCGAGCAGGGGGGCGTCACCGTTGGTGTCTGTGTTCACGCGCGCACCGTCCGTCCGGCCTTGTTCCAGGCCGCGTCCAGTTCGGCGCGGCTCTCGGTGTCGTCCTGCGAGGCTTTGATGAGCTCCGGGGTGTACGGGTCGCCGGGGTGGGCGAAGATCTGCTCGACCGTGCCAGTCTCGATGACCCGGCCGTCCTTCATGACGGCGCCCCGGTCGCAGATGTCGGCGACCACGCCGAAGTTGTGGGTGACGATGACGAGCGCCATGCAGTACTCTCGCTGGAGCTCGCGGAGGAGTTCGAGCACCTCGGCCTGGACCGTGACGTCGAGCGCCGTGGTGGGTTTGTCGGCGACGAGCAGGCTGGTGTTGCCCGCGACGGCTCCCGCGATCAGCACGCGCTGGGCCATGCCGCCGGAGATCTGGTGCGGGTGGCAGGCCAGTACGCGGTCGGGGCCGGTGATGCCGACCAGCAGCAGCACCTCGCGGGCCCGCTCCCGGGCCTGTGTCCTGGTCAGCTTGTGCACCGCCCGCAGGGGTTCCATGAGTTGGTGACCGACGGTGTAGCAGGGGTCGAGGTTGCTCATCGGTTCCTGGGGCACGTAGCCGATTTGGGTGCCGAGCAGCGCGTGTCGGCCGGCCCGAGACAGGTCGCCGACCGGCTGGCCGCCGATCCAGATGCCGTCGGCCACGGCCCGGCCGTCGGCGGGGAGCAGGTCGAGGGCGGAGAAGACGGTCTGTGACTTGCCGGAGCCGGACTCGCCGACGATGCCGAGCACCTCTCCGGGGGCGACGTCCAGGCAGACGCCGCGTACGACCCGCTTGTCGCCGTGCGGTGTGCGGGTAGCTGACCCGGAGGTTGTCGACGCGCAGCGCGCTGGCCTCGACGGGGTGCACCAGTTCGCCGGTCTTCTCGGTGGTCTCCTCGGGCGCCTGCTCGGCGGAGCGCCGGCAGCGGGGTGCCGGTTCGCCGCGTACGCTCACCAGGTCGGCGAGGGTGGAGCCCATGAAGGCGAGGGCGGCGATCGTGATGCCCAGCGCCGCGGACGGCCACAGCAGGATGAGCGGGTGGGTCAGCATGGTGCGGAACCCGTCGTTCATCATCTGGCCCCAGTTGGCCTCCGACGCGGTGCCGATGCCGAGGAACTGCAGGCCGGTCTGCATGCCCATGGGGATGCCGGCGGTCAGGGCAGACTGGATGATCACCGGCGCGTGCACGGCCCGCAGCACGTGGGTGTGGAGGATCTTGACGTGGGTGAGCCCGGCGACCCGGACGGCGTCGATGTAGGGCTCCTTGCGCACGGCCAGGGCCCGGGAGCGGGAGATGCGGTAGTAGCCGGGCGCCATGAACGCGCCGACCGTCACCATCAGCACCGTGAAGTCGGCTCCCGTGCCGGCGGCGACGATGAGCAGCACGATCATGCCGGGTACGGACTGCACGCCGTCGCTGATCCAGGAGAAGACCCGGTCGGCCAGGCCGCCGAAGTAGCCGGCCGCTACTCCGGCCGGCACTCCGAGCGCGATCCCCGTCAGACAGGCGACGGCAGCCCCGTACAGGGTCGTGCGCGCGCCGAACAGCAGTCGGCTGAGGATGTCCCGACCGGCCGAGTCGCCGCCCATCCAGTGGCTGGAGTCGGGCGGTGCCTGGGTGAGGGCGAAGTCGACGAAGGTTGGGGTCGTGCGGGGCCAGCAGCGGGGCCAGCAGTCCGGCGAGGACGACCAGGAGGAAGACCGCCAGCGCGGCGACCCCGACGGGGCGGCGCAGGTAGCGCGACCACAGTCCCCGCCCCGCCGGGGTGGGCGCGGTCCCCTCTGCGGGGGTTACGGCATCGATCATTTCTCGCGCACCTTCGGGTTGACCCACCCGAGCACGAGGTCGAGTAGGAAGTTGACGACGACGAACACGACCGTCACGACGGTCAGCCCGAGCAGGACCGGGATGTCGCCGATCTGGGAGGCCGACTGGGTGAGGCTGCCGATGCCCGGCAGGTTGAAGATGATCTCGACGACGATGGCGCCGCCGAGCAGTCCCACGAACATCACCGCGAGCACGGTGAGCACCGCGGGCGAGGCGTTGCGCAGCACGTGCACGGTCACGCGCCGGGCGGAGAGGCCGCGGGTCCGCAGCGTGCGGACGAAGTCCTGGTTGTTGACCTCCTGGAAGCCGTTGCGCAGTTGTTCGGCGATCATCACGATCGCGCCGAGCGCCAGGGCGATCGAGGGCAGAGTGATGGAGCGCAGCCACTGGGTGCCGGAGTGGGACAGTGGTACGTAGCCGACGGCGGGGAACCACTGGAGCTTGATCGCGAAGGCCATGACGAGCATGAGGCTCACCCAGAAGCCGGGGAGGGCGAACAGCACCACGGAGGCGAGCTTGAGGACGCGGGCGAGGACGCCGCCGGGGTTGAGTCCGGTGGCCACGCCCACGACGAGCCCGACGACGGCCGCGAGCAGGGTGGCGGCGACCACGATCGACAGGGTGACAGGCACGCGCAGTTCGATCTGGTCCGAGACGGGTTGGAAGTTGCGCCATGAGGTCCCGAAGTCGCCGCGCACCGCGTGCGAGAGCCAGTCCCAGAACTGTGTCATGAGCGGTCGTTCCAGGCCGAGTTGCTCGCGCAGCGCCGCCCGCTGGGCGGGGGTGGCGCTGTCGCCGAGCAGGCCGGGGGTGGGATCGCCGATGGCCAGGTGGGCATGGAATCTTCTCTCGAGTAAGAGGGGCGCTGATGCAAGATCGAGCCGGGAGAGGAAACCGCGGGTCCTCTTGGCCGTCGCAACGCTCGGCCCAAAGACGGGGGCGGGTGCGTGAAGGAGTTCCCCTGCCCGCCATCTCACGTGTCGTGGCCGTTAGTCCACGGTCGTCGGCAAAAAAGGCAATGGCCCCGCCACAGCCAATTTGGCAGGGGCGGGGCCGATGTTCAGCTAGGTGCCGCGGGGAGTGGAAAGGGGCCGGTCAGACGGCCTCGGCGACGATGACAGGGCTTCCGGGCAGGGCCAGCACCTCGCGCTGACGCCAGCCGGCCGCCGTGAGCCAGGCCGTGACCTCGGACTCCGGGTAGACGACCGTACCGTCGATGACCAGGTACTCCCCCGCGTGCAGCGCGTCGATCGGGCGCTGGCGCTCGTCGTCGTCGAGCAGGAAGTCGAGCAGCAGCAGGGTGGCGCCGGCGCGCGCGGCGGCCCGGGCGTTGGCCAGGATGACGCGGTTCTGCTCGGCGGTGAAGCGGTGGATCACGTGGTTGATCATGACCAGGTCGTGCTCCCCGCCCGGGTCGGCCTCGGCGGTGGCCGCGGGGTCGATCCGGGCCCGGTCGGTCAGGCCGGGCCGCCGCCAGTGCCTCGGCGATGGCCTCCGACGACTGCGGGTCGAAGACGAAGCGCGCCGACAGCTCCGGGTTGGCCTGGAGGGCGCCGATGGCGAAGGCCGGGGAGAGCCCGCCGAGGTCGAGCAGGTCGCGGTAGGGACCGAAGTCGAACGACCTGGCGAGCATGGCGGCGTGCAGCGCGTTGTAGCGCATCATGCCCGCCATGAACGCCTTCCAGCGGTCCTCGTCCATCGCCAACTCGCCGGGCTTGTTCGTGTCGACGGTGGTGTCGAACTGGAGCCAGTGGCCGTAGCTGATCTCGTTCAGGAAGGCGAGGAAGGGGTGGAGGTCGAGCTCACCCTCGCCGGTCAGATGGGCGACGGCGTCCGGCGCCAGGGCGTAGCGGCCCGCCCGGCGCTCGAGCAGTGCGAGACCGTTCATGACGTCGGCGAGTATCCGCGCCATGCGCTCGCTGACACCGGTCGCCGAGGCCAGCCCGGCCACGTCGCGCTCGCCCTCGGCCAGGGCCCGGAAGAGTCCGACGCGCGGCGGCGGCGAAGAGTTGCTTGGCGCCCATGTAGCCGGTGGCGATGTCCACGATGCGGTCGGGCGATGCGGGTGTGCTGGCTGCGGTCATGGTGTCCTCCTGAGGGGTTGTCGTACGACTGTTGAACGGGTGCGCGCCCGCCCAGGGGGGCGGGGCCGGGCCTCACCAGGTGCCGTCCGCGGCCACGTCGCGATCGACCTACAGGTCGGCCACCGCCGCGCGCAGCGCCTCCGCTCCCACCCGGTCGAGCAGGGCGATCGCGCCGAGGTTGTCCTCCCACTGCGCCCGCCGGCTCACGCCGACCAGCACGTTCGCGGTGCCGGGGTTGGCCAGGCAAAAGGCGATGCCAACTGGGCGGGCGAGGGGCCCAACTCCTCTGCTAAGCAGAGCACTTGGTAGTACGAGGCGGCGATGCGCTCGCGGATACCACCGACGTCGGCGCCGATCTTGCGGTTCGGGCGGAAGTTGCCGACCAGCAGGCCGCCCTCGAAGACGTCGGACGCCTGGAGGGCCAGCTCCCCGGAGTCGAACAGGGGCGCGTAGTAGCGGCCCTCGGCCATGGACCTGCGCGCCAGGCCGTACTTGAGCTGCGCGAACGAGGGTGGCACCAGGCCCCGCTCGCGGGCGATGTCGAGCGCGGCGCGCAGGTGCCGGTAGTGCCAGTTGTTCACGCCCCAGGTGGCGAACCGGCCGGCGTCAATCTGCTCGGCGACGTCGGTGACGACGCGCTCGACGTCCAGGTCGCCGAGGTAGTCACCCATGACCACCATGTCGGCCCGCTCGACGCCCACCCGCTCCAGGGACGTCTCCATCTGCTGGGTGAAACCGGTGCCGGGGTAGTCCCAGAGCCAGAGCTTGCCGCAGAACTGCCAGTCGGAGCGGGCGAGTCCGGCCTCGCGCACGGCGCGGCCGAAGATCAGGTCGGTGCGCGCGTTCTCCGCGTGCGGCCCCATGTTGTAGTGCGCGATGTCGAAGAAAGCGCAGTCGAGCTCCGCGGCCCGGGCGACCATCGACACCGCGTCATCGAATTCCATTCGGTCCCAGGTGTTCCAGGACCCCAGTGCCAGTACCGGTACGTCGGGACCACCAGGCCCCAACCGACGGCGGGGCACGGACTGCGTAGTGCTCAAAGCTCCTCCCGGAAGCCTCGGCTTTTCGTCTACGATTGTATACTATACGGCCACGCCGTGGCACAGAGGTCTCGGCGTGAGGGGAGTGAAGATGAGTCGCACACGCACGGACGAGGAGCGCTCGCGGGTCGGCGAGCGCCGCGTCGAGGAGGGCGAGGCCGCGCTCCGCCGCGAGCGGGGCGACCCCGGCGCGGGCCCACCGCGTGCGGTCGGCGTGGGTGAGCGCGCCGCCCATGCGCCGCGGCGCGTCCCACAGGCCCCAGGCGAAGGATGTCGCGGGGAGCCCCCGGGCCGTGCGGTGGGCGGCCAGCGCGTCGAGGAAGGTGTTGCCCGCCGCGTAGTTGGCCTGCCCCGCGACCCCGGTCAGGCCCGACAACGAGGAGAAGAGCACGAACGCGACCAGCGGACGCCCCTCGGTCAACCGGTGCAGGTTCCAGGCGGCGTCCACCTTGGGCCGCAGCACCGCCGCGAGTCGCTCGGGGGTGAGCGCGTCGAGGGTGCCGTCGTCAACGACGCCGGCCGCGTGCACCACGGCGGTCAGCGGGTGGGCGCTCGGAATGGTGGCCAGCAGTAGGGCGAGCGCCCCTTCGTCCGCGGCGTCCACGGCCGAGACGTCCACCTATGCGCCGTGCGCCGCGAGTTCGGCCGTGAGCCGGCGCGCGCCGGGCGCCTCCGGGCCGCGACGGCTGAACAACAACAGGCGCCGCGCCCCGTGCGCGGCCACCAGGTGGCGGGCGACCAGCGAGCCCAACTCGCCGGTCCCGCCGGTGACGAGGACGGTCCCGCGCGGATCGAGCGCGAGCGCGACACCGCCGGTGGGACGGCGTGGTGGCGGAGGTGCCGTGACCGGTGGCTCCGCCGCGGTCTGCGCCTTCGGCAGGTGCGCCAGGCGCGGCACGAGGAGGCGACCAGCCCGCACGGCGAGCTGCGGTTCGCCGCTGGCGAGGGCCACGGGCAACAGGGCTTCGTCACCGGCCGGTTCGAGGTCGACCAGGGTGACACGGCCCGGGTGTTCGGTCTGCGCGCTACGGAGGAGTCCCCACAGCGGGGCGGCGGCGAGCGCCGACACGTCCTCGCCCGGGCGGGTCCCGACGGCCCCACGGGTGGCGACCACCAGCCGCGCCCGCGCGAAGCGGTCGTCACTCAGGAACCCCTGGGCGAGCGCCAAGACGCGTTTCGCCACGCGGTGCGCGGCCGGCACCGGGTCGGCTTCGCCGGGTGCGGCCAACACCCTGGCGAGCACCACCTCGACGTTCGGCGTGACGTCCGGAGCCAGCACTCCGCCCGCCGGCGCCCGGGTGCATGGCTGCCGCGCCTGCCCGCGAGGCTCTGTCTGAGCGTGACGCCCTGTCTGGGCGTGCGGCTGGGTGGAGGCCGCGGCCTCCGGTAAGGGGGTTGGCCGGCGTCTCGGGCCCGGCCTGGCCAGCCGTCTGCTCCCGTTGCGCCCTGCCGTGGGCTCCAGGGCCGTGCGCGTCGCCCGACACGGTGAGCTCCACCATCGCGGGTGCGGGCGTGTCGACAGTGGGGCGGGCAGCGGCTCCCATACGACGGTGTACAGCGGCAGCGGGCCACTCCCCCGGTCACGCCCGGCGGCGAGCTTGGCGGTGCGTACGGGCCGCAGGGTGAGGGATCGTACGGAGGCCACCGGCGCCCCGGTCGAGTCCGTGACCGTCAGGGCCAAGGTGTCCGGGCCGGTGGGGTGGAGGCGGGCGCGGAGTTCGGTCGCGCCGGTGGCGTGCACCGTGACGCCGGCCCAGGCGAACGGGAGCCAGACCTCGTCGGGGTCCCCCCGCGCGTGGCGTCCGCGGCCAGCGGGTGGAGCACGGCGTCCAGCAGCGCGGGGTGGATCGTGCACCGTTCGGCGACCACTGCCTGTTCCGCCAGGAGCCGCACCTCGACGTAGCGGTCCTGACCGCGTCGCCAACAGGCCGTGAGGTTGCGGAAGGCCGGGCCGTAGTCGTACCCCCGCTCGGCCAGTTCGGCGTACACGTCGGGCACCGTGTCGGGCGTGGCACCGGCGGGTGGCCAGGCGGTTGGCTGGTCGGCGCTGTTCTGGGACCGGGGCTCCGGAGCCTGGGTGCCGAGCGCGCCCGAGGCGTGGCGCGTCCACGGGCCCGGGTCGCCATCGGGCGGGTCCGCGCGGGCGTGCAGGGTCAGCGAGCGCTGGTCGCAGGCGTCGGGGGCGCCGACAGTGACCTGGACCTGGAGCGCGCCGCTGGCCGGCAGCGGCAGCGGGGCCTCCAGGCTGAGGTCGACGACCTGCGCGGCCCCGACGTGCCGGGCCGCGGCCTGGGCCAGCTCCAGGAAGGCGGTGCCGGGGACGATGGCGCACTCGCCGATGGTGTGGTCGGCCAGCCAGGGGTGGGCGGCGAGCGAGAGACGGCCGGTGAGCACGGTCTCGTTCCGGTCGGCGAGCGGCACCGCGACCGACAGCCAGAGGTGCTCGCGCTCTCCAACCCGAGGCCGCTCGGGTCCGTGCGGGGCTGCTGGGCGAGCCAGTAATGGTCGCGCTGGAACGCGTAGGTGGGCAACTGCACCCGCCGCGCGCCGGGGAAGAACCTGGTCAGGTCCAGCGGCGCGCCGTGTGCGCGCGCGAGGCCGGTGACGAGCGTTTCGGCCTCCGGCCGCCCGGCGCGCAGCAGGGCGTGGGCGGTGGACGACTGACCGCGGAACGATTCGGCTGCCATGGCCGTGAGGACCGCGTCGGGGCCCACCTCGACGAAGACGGTGGTGCCGCGCCCTTCGAAGGTGCGGACGGCGTCGAGGAACCGTACGGGTTCGCGCATCTGGCGCACCCAGTAGTCGGGCGAGGTCAGTTCCGCCGCCGTCGCGAGGCGCCCGGTGAGCGTGGAGACCAGGGGGCGGCTCGGCGGTCGGAGGTCGAGGCCGGTGAGCACGTCGCGGAAGAGGACGAGTGCCGGGTCCATGTGCGGGGGGTGGAAGGCGTGGCTGACGCACAGGCGACGGGTCTTGCGGCCGCGCGCGCCAGCGGTCGTCGACCTCGGTGGCGGCCTCCGCGTCTCCGGAGAGCACCACGGCGGTGGGCCCGTTGACGGCGGCGACGGACACCCGGTCGGCGTGCTCGGCCAGCGACCGCACCACCTCGGCCTAGGTCGCCTGCACCGCGATCATCGCGCCTCCCGGGCGGGCCGCCTGCATGAGTCGGCCCCGGGCCACGACCAGCGTCGCGGCATCGGCGAGCGAGAGGACGCCGGCCAGGTGAGCGGCGGCGAGTTCGCCGATGGAGTGCCCGGCGAGGGTGTCGGGTACGAGCCCGTACCGCTCAAGGAGGTGGAACAGGGCCACCTCGTGGGCGAAGAACGCCGGCTGAGCGTACGCGGTCTAGTGCAGCGCGGTCGCGGGCCCGGTGTCGGGCGTCACCCCGGTCGGGTGGTCGCGGGCGAACACGACCTCGCGCAGTGGGCGCTCCAGGTGCTCGTCGAACGCGCCGCACACGGTGCCCAGGGCCTGCGCGAACTCCGGATAGGTCGCTGCCAACTCCCTTCCCATGCAAGGTCGTTGGGCGTCCTGGCCGGTGAACAGGAAGGCGGTGGCACCGGCGTGGGAGGCGTCGCCGCGCACCAGGTTCGGCGCGCTCTCGCCGCGGGCCAGGGCTTCGAGACCGGTGTGGAACTCCTCGGGTGTGGCGCCCAACACGATCGCGCGCCGTTCGAAGGCGGTACGGGTCGTGGCGAGCGAGTAGCCCACGTCGGACGGGGGCGCGGTGGAGTGGTCGGCGTGGAACTCCCGCAGTCGCGCCGCTTGTTCCCGCAGGGCACGGTCGTCGCGGGCCGAGACCAGCCAGGGCAGCGGGGCGGCCCCGCGCGCGGGGGCGTCGGCCGGGGCCAGTGGCGCGGCGCTGGTACCGGTTTCCGGGGCGACGGGCGGCGGCTCTTCGAGCACCACGTGGGCGTTGGTGCCGCTGATGCCGAATGACGAGACGGCCGCGCGGCGCGGCCGGTCGGTCTGTTGCCACGCGCGGGCCTCGGTGAGCAGGGCCACGCTTCCGGTGTCCCAGTCGACGTGGGGCGTGGGCTGGCGGGCGTGCAGGGTCCTGGGCAGTAGGCCGTGCCGCATGGCCTCGACCATCTTGACGATGCCGCCGACGCCGGCGACCGACTGGGTGTGGCCGAGGTTGGACTTGAGGGAGCCCAGGTAGACGGGTTCCGCGTCGCGCCGGTCGCGGCCGTAGGTGGCGAGCACGGCCTCGGCCTCGATGGGGTCGCCCAGCGCGGTGCCCGTGCCGTGGGCCTCGACCACGTCGACGTCGCCCGGGCCCAGGCCGGCGTCGGCGAGTGCCTGGTGGATGACGCGCTGCTGGGCCGGCCCGTGGGGCGCGGTGAGGCCGTTGGACGCCCCGTCCTGGTTGACCGCGGTGCCGCGCACAACGGCGAGCACACGGTGGCCGTTGCGGTGCGCGTCCCGTACGCGTTCGAGCATGAGGAGTCCGACGCCCTCGGCCCATCCGGTGCCGTCGGCGCCCGCGCCGAAGGGCTTGCAGCGGCCGTCGGGCGACAGGCCGCGCTATCGGGAGAACTCCAGGAACATGCCGGGCGTCGCCATCACGGTCACGCCGCCGGCCAGGGCCAGTTCCGTCTCGCCCTGGCGCAGTGAGCGCACCGCCAGGTGGAGGGCGACCAGCGAGGAGGAACAGGCGGTGTCCACCGTGACGGCGGGGCCGGTCAGGCCCAGGTGGTAGGCGATGCGCCCGGATCAGGACGCTGGTGTGACCGCCGGTGAGCAGGTGCCCCTCGACGCCTTGCGAGGGGTCGTGCATGCGCGGGCCGTAGTCGAGCGCGGTGCCGCCGACGAAGACGCCGGTGGCGCTGGAGCGCGGTGCGGTCGGGTCGATGCCGGTGTGTTCGGCCGCCTCCCAGGCCACTTCGAGCAGCAACCGCTGCTGGGGGTCCATGCCCCGAGCCTCGCGCGGCGAGATGCCGAAGAAGGCCGCGTCGAAGGCACCTGCGTCGTGCAGGAACCCGCCCTGCCGGGCGTAGCTCTTGCCCGGCCGCTCCGGGTCCGGGTCGTACAGCCCCTCGTCCCAGCCGCGCCCCGTGGGGAAGCCGGTGATCGCGTCCCGTCCCTCGGCGACCAGCCGCCACAGGTCGGCGGGCGAGGCGACGTCGCCGGGGTAACGGCAGCAGGCCATGCCGACGATGGCGATGTCGTCGCGCGCCGCGTCGGCCGGCGCCGGGCGGCGACGGGGGGCGGCCGGGGTGCTTGGGGCGTCGCGCGCGGCGGGGCCAGGGCGGCGCTGAGATGGCGCTCCAGGTGCTCGATGGTGGGGTGGTCGAACAGCAGCGAGGAGGGCAGCCGGAGCCCGGTGGCCCGGCCGAGCCGGTTGCGCAGGTCGATGGCGCCCAGCGAGTCGAAGCCCAGGTCCTTGAAGGTGCGCCGAGCGTCGACGTCGTCCGGTTCGTACGCCAGGACCTGGGCGACCTGGGTACGGATGAGGGCGGCCACGGCCCGGCGTCGGTCATCCGCGGCTGGCGCGGTGAGCTGGGCGCGCGGCGGGGCGTCGGCATCCTCTGGTTCGGGCGTCTCGTACGCATCGTGGCTGTGCCCGCCGGGCCAGTAACGCTGGCGCTGGAAAGGGTAGGTGGGCAGGTCGGTGCGGGTGGCGTCGGTGTCGCGGAAGGAGGCGGTCCAGTCGACGGCGACGCCGTGCACGTACGCCTCGGCCAGCGAGGTCAGGAAGCGGTGCTGGCCGCCTTCGCCCCGGCGGAGGGAGCCGATGGCCGCCGTGTGTTCGGCGCCGCGCGCCTCGGCGCTCTGCTCGATGCCGTGCACGAGCACGGGGTGCGGCGACAGTTCGATGAACACGGCGTCGCCCGCGTCGAGCACCGCGTCGATGGTCTGTGCGAAGCGGACGGTTCCGCGCAGGTTCTCGTACCAGTACCGGGGGTCCAGTTCGGTGCCGCGCAGGGGCCGTGCCGTGACCGTGGAGTAGAGCGGGATCGTCGTCGGGCGCGGTGCGATGTAGGCCAGCGCCCTCACCAGCCGCGCGCGTACGGGTTCGACCTGGGCCGAGTGGGACGCGTAGTCCACCGGGATCCAGCGGGCGCGCACGCCGTCGGCGACGCACCTGGCGACGAGTTCGGTGGCCGCGTCGGCCTCGCCGGAGACGACGACGGAGGCGGGGCCGTTGACGGCGGCCAGCGAGAGTCGGCCGTCCCAGGCCGCGATCCGCTCGGCGGCCTCGTCGGGGCTCAGGGCCAGGAAGACCATGGCGCCGCCGCCGGCGATGGCGCCGACGACCTGCGAGCGCAGCGCCACCACGCGCGCCGCGTCGCGCAGCGAGAGGGCGCCGGCCACGCAGGCGGCGGCCGTCTCACCCTGGGAGGCGCCGATGACGGCCGACGGCACCACGCCGTGGTCCTGCCACAGGGCGGCCAGGGAGACCATCACGGCGAACAGCGCGGCCTGTACGACGTCCATGCGCGTCAGCGGGGGCGCGGCAGCACGGCTTCCAGGTCCCAGTCCACGAACTCGGCCAGGGCCTCGGCGCACTCGGCCATCCGGCGGGCGAACGGCGGTGCCTGGTGGCAGAGTTCGGTGTCCATCCCGGCCCACAGCGAGCCCTGGCTGGGAAAGACGAAGACCACCCGCTGGCCGGCCGGTCCGGCGCCGCCCACCGGGGGTTCGACCAGGTCCGGCGCCGACTCACCGCGTGCCAGTGCGGCGAGGGCCGTAGCGCGACGCGCGGGGTCGGCGGCGACGATGACCGCCCGGTGTTCGAAGGGGGTGCGCCCGGCGGCGAGGGACCAGCCGATGTCGCACGGCCGCGGCGCCGGGTCGTCCGCGACGCGGTCGGCCAGCCGTCGGGCCTGCGCCCGCAGCGCGCGCGGGTCACGGCCGGAGAGCACCCAGGGCAGCCAGGCCGGCGGCGCGTCCGTCACACGCGCCGCGCGGGAGCGGGCGGCTGACGCTGCCGCCGCGCGGGCGGGCGCGGGCAGCGGCGCGGTGCGGGCGCGGGCGGTCGGCGCGTCCCCGAGCACCACGTGGCAGTTGGTGCCGCCCATACCGAAGGCGCTCACCCCGGCCACCAGCGGGCCGTCCGGCGCGGGCCACGGCTCGGTCTCGCCTTGAACGGCGATGCCGAGTCCGGCCAGCGGGATGTCCGGGTGCGGGGTACGGAATTTGAGGCTGGGCGTGAGGCGTCGGTGGTGGAGGCTGAGCAGCGTCTTCACCAGTCCGACGATCCCCGCGGAGCCTTCCAGGTGGCCCACGTTGGTCTTAGCCGAGCCGACGCGCAGCGGCGCCCGCGCGGGAGGCCGTCGGCGTGGGCGGCGCCGAGGGCCGCGGCCTCGATCGGGTCGCCGACGGGGGTCCCCGTGCCGTGCAATTCGACGTACTGGGCGTCGGCCGGGGTCAACCCCGCGCGGGCGTAGGCCAGGCGGAGCAGTTGCTCCTGAGCGGCGCGGTTCGGCACGGTCAGGCCGGTGGAGGTGCCGTCGTTGTTGACGGCGCTGCCACGGATGACGCCGTAGACGCGGTCGCCGTCGGCGACGGCGCGGCGCAGTGGTTTGAGGACCGCGACGCAGCCGCCCTCGCCACGCACGTAGCCGTTGGCCCGGGCGTCGAAGACGTAGCAGCGGCCGTCAGGTGAGAGGGCGCCGAGTCGCTCGGACGTCGCCGTGCTGTCGCTGGTGAGGATGAGGTTGACGCCGCCGACGAGCGCCAGTTCCGACTCGCCGGTGCGCAGGCTGGTGACGGCCAGGTGGGCGGCGACCAAGGAGGAGGACTGGCACGCGTTGAGGGTGAGACTCGGGCCGCGCAGGCCGAGGAGGTAGGATACCTGGTTGGCGAGGAGGCTGCGGTGAGTGCCGGTCATGGAGTGGCGGGAGACGGCCTCGGGATCGCCGTGGTGCAGCACGCTGGCGTAGTCGCTCCACATGGCGCCGACGTACACCCCGGTCGGGCTGTCGCGGAGCGTGCCGGCGACGATCGCGGCGTCCTCCAGGGCCTCCCAGGCGAGTTCGAGGACGAGGCGCTGCTGGGGGTCCATGGCCACGGCCTCGCGGGGCGAGATGCCGAAGAAGGCCGGGTCGAAGGCGTCCACCTGGTCCAGGTAGCCGCCGAGTGGCCCGCGCTGGCCGGGCGCGACGGCGAGGCCGGGCCGCCGCCGTGCGGGGGGCTCATCGATCGCGTGTCGCCCCTCGGTGAGCAGTCGCCAGAAGGCCGCGGGCCCGGGCGCCCCGGGCAGCCTGCATGCCAGTCCGACGACGGCTACTGGTTCTTCCTGCGCTCCGCCCGTCACTGAACGTCCCTCCCCCGCTGTGCCCGTGAGCGGAGACTGACGGGCCGGGGCCCGTGGCACGCTCGCCGCAGCGCGCCGGGTGCTTCCTGGGGGACGGCCGCCAGCTCTCCGCGAATCACCCCACCCTTCAGGCTGATCACTCTCTACCTTCATGTGATCACACGGAGGTAGGGAAAAATCGCCTCCCTGGCCGGATATCTACGCCAAGTTGACCAACACGCCGACCAGTTGATCACCCACAGGAGGTAGCTCAGGGATGAGCGTGTCGGGACCGTCAACACGCGGCGCGACGAGCGACGCCCCCGCGATGTGCCGTGGTCTACCGCGCTGCGCCGCGAGGCGGCGCGGTGCCCCGCAAGGTGCCGCGATGTGCCGCGAGACGGCGAAAGGGCCGCGTGTCGGCGGGAGTTCAGGTCGCCGGCGCGCGCCGGGGTGTGGTGGGGGTGGTGCGGCCGGCTCGACGCCGGCGGCCAGGGCGATGGCGCGGCGCTCGCCGCCTCGGCCGACCGGGACCAGGTCGCCGGCGCGTGGCGCCAGGAGGCGCGGCCGCGCTCGCCGCCACAGGTGTGGGACGGCGCGCCGGGTGGGCGTCGGCGGCATCAACCCTCGCGGACCGTCCACGGCGCAACTGGACCGACCTGCTCGAAGTCCTGGTGGAGCCGCTGCTCCTCGAGTGGAGCATGGGGGTCGCCTGCGCTCGGTGGGCGGGAGCGGCGGCCGGCGGTGGGTGACGCGCTGTCGGCGCCGGCGGTGAACTCGACGGGGTCGCCCGGCGGCTCGCCGGTGGCGTGGCGGGCGCTTAGCGGGCCGGGTGTCGGTAGAGCCAGTCCAGGTAGGTGTAGTCGTCGGGGGCGCGGCGGGCGAACAGGCGGTCGCGCAGGGCCGGGATGACCGGGGCGTCGTCGTGCCACACCTCGCCCCAGACGCGGGCCAGCCGTTGCACGGCCGCGGTTCTGGGGATGCGCTCGGCCTGGTAGGCGGCGAACGCGGCCGGGGCCTTCCCGTCGTGGGCCACCAGGTGGCGGGCCAGGCACTCGGTGTCCTCGATGGCCTGGCAGGCGCCCTGGACGAGGTACTGGAGCATGGGGTGGGCCGCGTCGCCGAGCAGGGTGACGCGGCCCGTGGTCCAGTTGTCGACCGGGGCCCGGTCGTACATCGGCCAGCGGCGGTGGGTGCCGAGCAGGGCGACCGCCGCGCGCACCTGCTCGGCGCTGGCGGCGAAGTGCTCCCGCAGTTCGTCGGCGGCGCCCCAGTCGTCCCCGGCCGCGCTCCCGGGCCGGTAGCGGCGGCTACGGAAGAACGCCACCTGGTTGTGCAACTCGCGGCGTCGTATGGGGTACTGCACCAGGTGCTTGCCTGGTACGATCCAGACGAGTTCGTCGTCGGGCCGCACGCTGTCGGGCAGGTCCTCGGCCGGGACGGTGCCGCGATAGGCGACGTACCCCGAGCACAGCGGCACATCGTCGGCCACCAGCGCGCGGGTGCGCGACCACAGGCCGTCGGCGCCGATCACCGCCTCGCACGCGTACGTCTCGCCGTCGGCGAACCACACGGTCGCCGAGTGCCCCTCGGCGTCGCGCACCTCGACGACCTCCCGCCCCGACTCCAGGGTCACGCGCTCGTGCGCGCGGCAGGCGGCGAGCAGGATGTCGAGGAGGTCACCTCGGTGCAGCACGGTGTACAGCTGGCCGTAGCGCGCCCGGAAGGCGTCGCCGAGGTCGACGGTGGTCAGCCGGCGGCCGGTGTCGGCGTGGAGGAAGACCAGGTTGCGGGGGTAGACGGCCACGGCGGCGAGGTCGGGGCCGAGGTCCAGCGCGCTGAGCACGCGCAGCGCGTTCGGGGCGAGCTGGATGCCGGCGCCCAACGCGCCCAAGCGCGGGGCCTGTTCCACGATGTGGACGTCGAAGCCCGCCCGGGCCCGGCAGAGGCCGGCGGCCATGCCGCCGCCGATGATCAGAAAGGGCACGCGTACGCCCACTCCCACCTCCCGCTGGCCGTCCCGGGGCACCGTCCGGCGCCGCTCCCCAGGCTTCGCGCGGAGGACGGGCCGGCGTGCGGCCAGGCGCGCGTCCATCCCCCGCGTGGGCGCGCACCCGGCACGTGGGTGGCACTGCCGCCGTCCGCCCCGTGTCGGACGCCGGGCACACCACCGCTCCTGGCGGTCCGCGTCGCGACCGGTGCCGGCCAGCGTCGGTTCGCCGCCTCCGGCCCGGCCGACGCGATCGCGGTCGACCGGTGTTCGACGAGGCGACGCGTGCTCAACTGCTCGCGCAGATAGGCGCGTTACGTGTCACGATGAGGAACACCGAACCGGATACTGCTACATGTTGACGGGAGTCGCAAGAGCGCCTTCGGCCGCCCACAGCCCTAGGGAACCAGGGGTCCCCTGCGCTACGGTGCAGTCCATGAGCGCGGAGGAGGCGGAGGCCCCGGAGCAGGCCGGCGAGCGGGAGTCGGAGTCGGCGGCGAGCCGTCCGGCGGGGTTGATCGGGGCCGTCGACAACGTGCTGGGCCTGCTGTGCCTGTTCCGCCTGCTGCGCCTGTTCGAGGAACACCAGGTGATCCGCGTCAACCAGATCAGTCGCGACATGAGGCTTTCCCGCTCCACCGTGCACCGCCTGCTCTTGACGCTCGGCTACCACGAGTTCGTCGAGCAGGACACGCACTCGCGCGCGTACCGCCCGGGACCCGCGCTCGTGGACATCGGTCTGTCCGTGGTGCGGAACATGGACATCCGCACGATGGCGCGCAGCTCGCTCGTGCGGCTACGGACGAGACGGTGCACCTGGCGACGCGGCGTGGCACGCAGATGCTGTACATCGACAGCGTCGAGAGCGAACAGACCGTGCGGGTCAGCAGCCGGATCGGCTGGAGCCTGCCCGCGCACGCCACGGCGGCGGGCAAGGTGATGCTGGCCGAGCTGAGCGAGGAGCAGTTGGTGGCGCTCTACCCGTGCGAGCAGCTCGACGCCCCCACCGAACGCGCCCCCGCCACCCGCACGGCGCTGCGCAACCACCTCGACGCGGTGCGCGGGTGCGCGGTCAACCACGCCGAGAGCGAGGACGACGTGAGCGCGGTGGGCGCGGCCGTTCGCGACCGCGCCGGCCGGGCCATCGCGGCCCTGGTGACCACGGCACCCAAGTCCCGCGCCGACGAGGCGTGGCTCGCGGCGACGGCACGGGCCACGCTCCGCGTGGCCTCGGAGCTGACCGCGCGGACCGGGTAGCCGCACCCGCCCCGCGGGTGGTGGTGGGCCCGTCCGTCGCCGCGGGTCAGATCAGGTGCCGGAGGGTCCAGGTGAACTGGTCGCCGCCGACCCACCGGATGACGTCCGGGTCCTCCAGGTCGAGATGGTGTACGCCCAGTTGCTGGGCGATCTCGATCACGTCCACCACCGACCTGGCCGTTCAGGCCACCTCCCCGCCGACCTCCACCAACCGGAACGGTGGACTGCCCGGCTGCACGGGCAGCACGACGAAACGGGGGGCCGATATATGCGGACTATCACGTTCGGTCATGCCTCCACGGTGCCGCGTCTTCGCCACTCGCGCACACCGACGGGCGGGCCCCGCGACCAGCTCGCCCCCGCGGGGCCGAGCCGGCCGGCGTCGGCGGCTGGCCCCCGACCGCGCCGGCGGCCCGCCGCGTGAACGTGAGAGATCGCGTGAACCGACCGTTACCGCGCGCCGCGCCCGGCGGACGCACCCGGCGCCGGCCTCAGCGCGGGGGCGCGTCCAGCCAGGCGTCGGGACCGCCGCCGTGCCACTCGACCACCTCGGGGTCGTCCAGCGCGACGCGGTCCTCGGGCACGCCGGCGCGGCGCATCATCCGCACCACCTCGTCCGGCTCGACCGCCACCCCCGCGTCGCGCCCGTCGATCGTCACCCGGCGCCGCCCGTCCAGCGGCGCGTCCACGACCACGCCCGGCGCCCGGCGCCCATTCGTCTCGTTCATGCCTCCAGCCTGCGATGTCACGCCAGCACCCGCATCCCGGCGGATGGCCGGGCCCACCGCGTGCGCGCGACCGCCCGCGAGGGCCATGGCCCGGACGCCCAGGACCAGGTCTGAGCGAATGGCCGGAAAGGGCCGACCCACAGATTCATGGCATCCCTTTGGCGGGTGCGTCATCCCTGCTCGGCGTGGTTCGCGTCGAGCAAATTCGAACATTCGTATCATTCTTGACATGGCCAAAACGTTTGAGTTTCCTCACGATCTTCTGGCAGCCCAGGAGGAGCTGCACCAGGTCCGTGCCCGGCTGCTGGCGCTCTACGAGCGGTTGCCCTGGTCCGTGGAGCCGGCGCCCGGCTTCGAGGACCAGGATCTGTGGCGCCCCCGCGAACGGCCGGACTCCCCGAGCTGGCCCGAGCCGGAGCGTACCGAGGTGGCCGAGTTGCGCGAGTGTGAGCTCGCGCTGGCCACGACGGTGAGCCAGCACCCGTTCTGGGCCACGCTCAGCGGTCCACGGGTGCCGGCCGGGCGCATGGCGCTCAAGCACGCGCACGAGCGGCCGGCGGGCGAGAGCGCCTGAGCCGGCCGCGAAGCTCACCGCCCCCGCGTCCGGCGCGTGATCGCGGCTGGCGCCGGACGCGGGGGCGGTCGGGCGCGAGCGCGCCGTGCCCGACGATGGGACCAGCGGCGCGCTCGCGCGGGAGGGGGCGAGGGCCGGCGCGGGCTGCGGGACCCCGTCGGCGCCCCGACCCCGCCGCTCGCCGGCCGCGTCGCGGGCGGCAGGTTCGGCGAGTTGGCGACAGGCGTGGGCGAGCGGCCGTAGGGCCGGGCGAGGGTCGGGAGCGGGGGCCTGCCGCGACGCCCGGAACGCGCCCTGGAACTCCGGCGGGCCCACCCTGTGAACGATCGCTGTTTGTTCCGCTCCCGCTCGGGCACCCGGACGTCGTTCCCGATCCCGACGCGCTCGACAGAGCGAGATGGTGGTGAACGACTGTGGCTACGGCCCGCGACATCATGACCCCCGACGCGATGTGTGTGGGCGCCGACGAAAGCGTTCTGGCAGGTGCCCAGAAGCTGACCACGCTGGGCGTGGGGGCGCTGCCCATCTGCGGCACGGACAACAAGCTCAAGGGCGTGCTCACGGACCGCGACATCGTGGTCAAGGTACTCGGTGCGGGCAAGGACCCGCGGAGCACGAAGACGGGCGAGCTGCCCCAGGGCGAGGCGGTGACCATCGGCGCCGACGACAGCCATGAAGGCGCACAAGGTGCGCCGGCTGCCGGTCATCGACGGGCACGACCTGGTGGGCATCGTCGCGCTGGCCGACGCGGCGAGGGGACTGCCCGACGCCAAGGCCGGCGAACTGATCGACGCGCTCTCCAGCGACCGCTGAGGCCATGAACTGACCGCGGAGCAGCGCGCCGACCTGGAGGGCGTACCGCTGCTGTGCGATCTGGACTGCCAGCTCGTCTACATCCCCGTCGCCCTCGGCAGCGCCGACCGCTGGGGCGATCCGGCCGTCACGGTGCTCAGCCGCGACGACTGGCCGGTGATGCCCCACCCGCGTCACCCGCCGGCCGGGCACCGCGCCCTGTGGCTCTCGCTGCCGGATGGCAGTGGGCGGCTGGCCGACGTGCGCGTGCTGCGCCTGGCCGTCGCGCAGGCCCGCGCCCGGCAGCGCGCCGCGCGCCCGCTGGTGCACACGGCCCCCCCGCGCCTACGTGCCGCGCGGACCGGTCCCACCGCAGCGCACCGCCGGCTGCGGCGAACTGGGCTACCGCTAGCGTCCGCGTCGTCGGGGCGCTCACCGGTTGACCAGCGGTCCCAGCTCCTGGGCCAGGGCGATGGTGAGGGCGCGGAAGACGCGTACCTCCGGGGGTTGGTGTCGTTGGACCGGACAGCGAGGCAACTGTTCTCCCACGGCGCCGAGTACCGGCACGTACACCGCGCCCGGCCATCCGTAGTACCGCGCGAACGACTTGAGCCCCGAGCCGGCCGCGCGCCCGGTGATGACGCCGGTCAGCACCTCCTGCGAGGTGAGCGCGAAGTCCCTGCTGCGGCGGTGCGCCTCGTCGTTGAAGTAAAGGTAGTCGGCGAAGGGGCGTGGGGTGTGCACTGGGCCGAGGACTTCCCCGCCGAAGGGGACCGGGTCATCGCCGGTTACGTCACCACCCACCCCGACAGCCGGAGCCGCTACGGCCAACGCCAAATCATCGAGCGCGAGACCGGCCTGGTGGTGGGCGCCATCGGCTTGTTCTGGCCGCCCGTAGAGGGAAGCCTCGAATTCGGCTACGGCGTCGTCGCCTCCCGTCGCAACCGGGGTTACGCTGCCGAGGCGGCCCGGGCCCTGGTGGCGTTCGCCCTCACGGCGCCGGGTGTGCACACGGTGGAGCTGACCAACCCCGCCGGCGCGGGTCCTGGAGAAGGCGGGGCTGCGCCGCCTGCGCCAGGGACGCGACGACCGCCAGCTTCGGCGTCACGGCCGCCGACGCCACCCTCCGCTGACCACGCGGCCCGGTGCCGGCCTGGCTGTGCAGCCGGCACCGGGCCACCGCCCGCGCGGCCTGGTGCTGAGGGGCGGGCGACTCAGAGCGGTCGGTAGTAGACCGCGACGGGCAGCGGGGTGCAGCCCAGTTCCTCGTAGAGGGCCCGGGCGGGCGCGTTGAAGAGTCACCCCCGGTGCCGATCTCGACCGCCTCGGCGCCAAGGGCCCGCATCCGCGCGAAGGCGTGCTCGCACAGGGTGGTGCCGACGCGGCGTCGGCGGTGGCTGGCCGCGACGGCCAGGATCGTGACGACGGCCTTCACCGTGTTACGGGCGGGGTCGACGTTCCACGCCACGTAACCCGCGATGTCGCCGTCGACCTCCGCGACGGCGACGTGGGCGTGACGGTCGGACAGGCTGAGGCTGGTGCCGTCCACGGTGAGGACGCCGTACGCGCCGGCGCTCGCGGACGCCCCGGGGGCGTCGGACGCCGCGGGCCCGGTGCCGCCTGGTGGCCCGGCGCCGGCACCTCGCGGCCCGCGGTCCTTGACGCCCTGGACCCGGAAGACGGTGCAGCCGGCCGGGTCGAGCAGGGCCCGACCGGGGTGGAGCGCGGTGGCAGGTCGACGAGGGTGACGCGCTGGGCGGGGTACTCGGTCCACATGACGTGGCCGAAGCTCCAGAGTGTGGCCGAGGCCCAGGTCTCGTGCTCCTGTCCCGGCCCCGGCCGGTCCCCCGGTACCCACTGTCCGCCCTCGGTGAGCAGCCACAGCCGCTGGTCGCGGCCGAAGCCCACCTCTTCCAGTGGAGTACCGCAGGGCGAGTAGGTCGCGGTAGTTGCGCTCGCACTCGGAGCGCAACGACTCGTCCGGGTCCCGGCGCGGCTGCCAGAACCAGCACACGTCGGTGGGGTGCCCCTCGCGCAGGGGCCTCCCGGCCTCGGCGGCGCTGGGCACGACCGTGAGGGTGACGTTGCGTTCCTTGGCGGGCTCGGCCAGCTCGGTGACGCCGTCCGGGGCCGGGCCGATGAGCAGCGCGTGCCGGGGCTCGGGGTCCGCTGCGCGCAGCGAGCGCTTGACCCAGCGCACCTCGGCGTATATGCGGTCGCGGTCCGCCGTCGCGCCCGCGACCTGGCGCAGGGTCAGCCGCTCCATGACGAACACGGGGCGGTCGCCCTCCAAGACGAGCAGGTCGAGCACGGGCCCGGGCGGCTGCTCGGGCGCCGTGTCCCCGTCCGCCGCCGCGGCCTTCGCGGCCGTCGCCTCGGGGTCGAGCGTCACCAGGCGCCGCACGCTGCGCAGCGTGGCCCCGCGCGGCTTCTTCAGCAGTCGGCAGCTCCTGATCCCGACCGGCATGGCGACCACGTCGCCGTCGCCGCGCAGGGCAGCCAGCGTCTGGAAGGCGCAGTCGAGGATGGCAGGCGGCAGGTACTCGGGGCTGGCTTCGTCCTGCCCGCGCAGCTCGCCGACGGCCAGGTCGGGGCCGTGTGCGGTGGCCTGAGTCAGGCCCTGGAAGAGGGGCCCGTAGTCGACGCCGATCTCGGCGAAGTCGGCGTACAGCTCGTCGGCGGTGAGTCGCGTGTGGGGCTCGCCGGCCTGCTGGGCCAGCTCGTTCAGGTGCTGTTCGGTCCCGGCGAGGGTGTCGGTGGGCTCTGCGCCGAGCATGGCGGTGACGTGGCGGCGCTCGATGGCCTCGGTGTTCGGCTCCTCGCCGGGCAGCAGGCTGACGATCTCGACGTCGGCCGTGCCGTCGGGGCGCGGGGTCCACCGGCTTCGCAGTTCGACGCTGCCCTCGTCGGCGATGAGCAGTGCCTCGTGCAGGCTGACGCCGGTGATGGGCAGGTCGCTCTCGCCGAGTACGGCGTCCTGGAGGGCGATCAGCATCTCGACGTAACCGGCGCCGGGAAAGACGATCTTCCCTATCACCTTGTGGTCGGCGAGGTAGGCGGGCCGGTCACCGCTGACGCGCGAGGTGAACTCGCTTACACCCGCAGCGCGTTGTTCGACGGTGGAGCTCTCCCTGCCGAGCAGCGGGTGGCCGCCCGAACCGCCGCCGGCCGTGGCCAGCGCGGCGGGGGCGGGCAGCCAGTGGCGGCGGCGGTCGAAGGCGTAGGTGGGCAGGGTGATCCGGCGGCGCTCGCGTCCGCGGTGGTGTTCGGCCCAGGCCACGGGCGCGCCGGCAGTGTAAAGCTGGGCGAGCGCCTGGCGGGTGACGGTGGCGTCGGCGTCCTCGGCGTGCAGGCTGTTGAGCCAGGTGTGGCCGGCCGCGTCGTCGAGGCACTGCTTGCCCATGCCGATCAGCTCGGTGGCCGGGCCGCATTCGAGGAAGACGTGCCGGCCGCGTTCGGCGATGGCCCGCATGCCGTCGGCGAACCTGACGCCCTCGCGCAGGTGGACGGGCCCAGTAGTCAGGCGTGGAGATCTCCGCGGGGTTGGCCACCGTGCCGGTCAGGTTAGAGATCAGCGTGAACTCGGTCTCGTGGAAAGTGAGTTCGGATACGACCTCGCGCAGTTCGCGGGCCGCCTCGGCCATCAGGGGCGAGTGCGAGGCGCAGGAGACGGCGAGCCGGCGGTTCTTGATACCCCGCTCGGTGAGCTGGCGCTCCACGAAGGCCAGCGACTCCTTGTCGCTGGACAGGACGAGTTGGCGGGTTCCGTTCACGGCGGCGATCGACAGCTCGGGGTGGCCTTCGAGAAGGCCGGAGACCTCGGCGACGGATGCCTCGAAGGCGGCCATGACACCCGGCGGCGAGGCGTCCATCAGGCGGGCCCGGGCGGCCATCAGGGTGAACAGGCCAGCGACGGTGGCCGCGACGATCTCACCGATGCTGTGTCCCGCGAGCACGGCGGGCCGAACGCCCCACGACAGCCACAGCTTGGCGACCGCGTACTCCAGTGCGAACAGGGCCGGCTGCATGTAGCTGATCTGGTGGATCAGCTCGGCCGCCTGGAGCACGACCGTGGGATGCCCCTCGTCGCGCGCCGCGTGCAGCGCGGCCAGCGTGCTGGCGCGTCCGTAACCCCGCTTGCGGTGGGTGGCCAGGGTGGCGATGTTGTAGATGCCGGCCACGCCCGCGTGCAGGAAGACTTCTGCCGAGCAGACGGCCCGGCCGCGCGCGTAACCCACCAGGTAGCGCGCCGGGCTGTGCGCGCCGAGCAGCCCGGGGCGGGCCCGCTCGTAGAAGCGCTCGACGGTGGTGGCCGGCGGGTCCCACGAGGCGGCCAGCACCGTGGCGTAGTCGGCGAGCTGGGCCGGGGTGCTGACCCGTACGAGGGTGAGGTCGTCGGCGCTCGGGCGCGGGAGGCGCTCGTCTAGGGTGGCCCACATCGCCGTCTCGCGCTCCGACGCTGGCCAGCCCGCGTCGGTCAGGTGCCGGGACAGGTCGTCGGGCTCGGCGAGCGGGCCGACCCACCAGGAGAAGGGCCGCCCGGTGCAGGTTAGCGTCTCGGTGGTCTAGGCGATGCGCGCGGCGGCGCGGTCGGGGGCGAAGCGGGTCAGGGTGACGATGTTGAAGGTGTCGTCGGGCAGTCCGCTGTCGGCGATCAGCAGGTCGGGCGCCTCGGTTACGGTGGCGCCGGGCAGGTCGCGGTGCGGGAAGCAGGCGTGTTCGGCCAGGTTGCGTTCCATGCGGGCCAGCAGGTCGCGCTCCACCGCCGGCGGTGGCGGTGTGGTGTCCATGCTGGCCGATTGGACCACGGTTCGGCCGGGCCGGACAGCCGGATTTCGCAGGGCGGCGGATGTGAGCGCCGCGTCCGAATCCCGCCAGACAAGGTTCCTGACGTGGCACAGGCTGGTAGCCGTACCGCACGCAGGACGAGGAAAGGACGGGCCGATGACGGTCTACACCACCATCGACAGCCCCCTGGGGGAGCTGCTGGTGACGGGCGAGGAGGACCCGCGGGGCGTCGGCGGCGCAACCGTCACCTCGCTGTCCGTGCCGGGGCAACGCAACACGCCGACGGTCGAGCCCGGGTGGCGGGCCGACCCGCGACCGTTGGCCGAGGCGACACGGCAGGTCAGGGCGTACTTCGCGGGTGAGCGGACGGACTTCGACCTCACGTACACGGCCGGCGGATCGGACTTCCAGCGGCGGGTGTGGGCGGCTCTGGAAGAGATTCCGCACGGCACGACCACGACCTACGGCGCGATCGCCGAGCGGATCGGCGCCCCGCGCTCCGCGGTGCGCTCGGTCGGCACCGCCATCGGCGCCAATCCGCTGCTCATCCTGCGCCCGTGCCACCGGGTGATCGGCGCCAGCGGCGCGCTGACCGGCTACGCGGGCGGGCTGGACCGCAAGGAGGCGCTGTTGGCGCACGAGGGCGCGCTCCCGATGCGCCGTGGCTGAGCCCGGCGGCTCGGGCCGCGACGGCGCCGCCACTCCCCCGGCGCATGCCGACGGGCGCAGCGCCTCGGCCGACGGCGGACACTGGGAGGTCCGTGGAGGTTGGATCACCTTCCACCCGCTGCCGCCCCGCCCATGAGGAAGGTCCGGTCATGAACGCCCTGCTCCCCCGGCCCCGCGTCACCCTCGCCCCCGGGGCCGTGCACGTGCCCGACTGGCTCTCGGTGGCCGACCAGCGCGCGCTGGTGGACGCCTGCCGGCGGTGGGCGGTGCGGCCCGTTCCCATGCGGCACACCCGGCTGCCGAGGGGCGGCACGATGTCGGTTCAGACGGTCTGCCTGGGGTGGCACTGGCAACCGTACGCGTACACGCGCACCGCCGACGACGTCAACGGCGAGCGGGTGGCGGCGCTGCCAACGTGGCTGGTGGCGTGGGGGCGGCGCGCTGTGGCCGACGCGTACGGGGACCCGTCGGCCGCGGCCGGCTACACCCCGGACACGGCGCTGATCAATTTCTATGACGCGGCGGCAAGGATGGGCATGCACCAGGACAAGGACGAGCGCTCCGGCGCGCCCGTCGTCTCGCTCAGCATCGGTGACACCTGCGTCTTCCGGTTCGGCAACACCGAGACCCGCGCCCGCCCGTACACCGAAGTGGAGTTGTGCTCGGGGGACCTGTTCGTCTTCGGCGGGCCCTCGCGCTTCGCGTACCACGGCGTGCCCAGGGTCCGGCCCGACCCGGCCACCGGTCTGAGCGCGGGGCGGCTGAACATCACGCTGCGCGTCACGGGGCTCGCCGACGGGCAGCCACGGGCCCGGCCCTGACCGGCGGTCAGCCGAACGGCGCGGGCCCCGGCCGGCGCGGGTGTGACGCGGCGGCCGGGGCCCTGCTCCGGGAGCGTCAGCAGCTCAGCTTGTCACCGGGCGTTGTGCCCAGGACCTGCACAAAGCGCTGGTAGTTGTTGATGCGGCTCTGCACCTGGTTCGGGTTGCCGCCGTTGCACTCCAGGGTGCCGTTGATGGACCGGATCGTCTCGCCGAAGCCCGCGCCGTTGACCATGTTGACCATGGCGTTGTGCGGGGTCATCGTGCCGGGGCCGGACTGGGTGTTCCAGTACCACAGGGCGGTCTTCCAGGCCACGGCCGGGTCCCTCTCCACCAGCCACGGGTTGCGCAGCAGGTCGATGCCGAGCGCGTCACCCGCGGCCTTGTAGTTGAAGTTCCAGCTGAGCTGGATGGGGCCGCGGCCGTAGTTACGCGTCCTAGCCGGCGGGGCAGCCGTAGGGCTGGTTGCGGTCGCAGTAGTGCGGGTAGTTCGCCTGGTTCTGCTCGATGATGTGGACCAGGCCGCCCGTCTCGTGGCTGACGTTGGCGAGGAAGGCGGCGGCCTCGCAGCGCTTGACGGTCTCGCTGCCGGTGTTCGCGAAGGCCGGGTAGGCGCTCAGCGCGTCGGTCAGGCCACGGTAGGTGTAGAAGGAGTTCCGGTTCGGGAACATCTGGTTGAACTGGGCCTCACTGACCACGAAGCCCTCCTGGGTGGGCGGCTCACCGTCGTCGCCACAGGCGCCCTTGTCGGCCCAGACGTCCGACGAGCCGGGCTTCTCGTTCTGGTTCCACCACTTGGCCGACCAGTTGTGGCCGTTGTAGGAGACGGAGTTGCCGCCGGTGTAGACGGCGGACGCGTTCCAACCCGCGGCGCAGGCCATCGCGGCGGAAGCGGTCGGTCCTGGCATGAAGAGAGCGAACGCGACGGCCGAGGCCAACGCGGCGAGCAGGGCGAACAGGCGCTGTCTCAAGGGACTGACTCCTTCGCACGGCCAACGGGGGTCCGGTGGCACCTGGGGGTGGGGGAACCAAATCGAATCGCCCTGAACCCGTAAAGGTCTAGACCAAAATGAGGAGCACGGACGCATGAACCTGCCGCTCCGCCCGCCGGCGGCTGCCGGGCCGCCGGTCCACGTCGCGCGGGCGAACCCCCGGACGGACGGGCGGGGACGCGTGATCACTTCGGGGCGGGACACGGCATCATGGGGCGGTCGCGCTCCCGTACGCACGTGCGGGAGCGGCGCGCCACCGCGCGGCGGCCCGTGTCGTTCGCGCACCGGCGCCCGCCCAGCGACCCCAGTGCCCTCGACCGAACCACCCGGAGCAGCCATGCGCGTGATCGCCTTCGACCACCTCGTCCTGTCCGTCGCCGACATCGAGCGCTCGCTCGCGTTCTACTGCGGGCCGCTCGGCCTCGACCCGGTACGCGTTGACGAGTGGCGCGCGGGCCAGGCGCCCTTCCCCTCGGTGCCGGTCAGCCCGACGACCATCATCGACCTCGTACGGCGCCCCGCGGACGCCCCGCACGGCAGCAACGTGGACCACATCTGCCTGACCGTCGAGCCGCTGGACTGGCAGCAGGTCATCGACTCGGGCCAGTTCACGGTCCTCGACGGCCCCGGCGCGCGGTTCGGTGCCCGTGGGGTGGCCCAGTCGCTGTACGTGGCCGACCCGGACGGCAACACCGTGGAGCTGCGCTGGTACCCGCGGGACGCCTGAGCCGGCGGCGGGAGCGCCCCTCGTCCGCCGAGCGTGTGCCCTCCCGCGTTTCTCCGGGGGGCCGCGCCGGGCGGCGCCGGTAGGGTCGGCGGCGGAAGCACTTCGCCCCGCGAACCGACGTGTTGACGCTAAGGAGCTGGCGGTTGGAAGACAGATACCCCGCTACCACGGCGCGGGAGGCGCAGCGGGCCATGGACCACTTCGTCGGCCTCAGCCACCTCGCCCACCAGGAGATCGCGCGCCGGCTCGGGCTCAACCCCGCCGACCTGACCTGCTTCACCTAACGTCCTGGAGGCGGGGACCGACCCGCTGACCGCCGGTGACCTCGGCGAGCGGGCCCAGGTGACGAGCGGCGCCGTGACAGGCATCCTCAACCGACTCGAACGCGCCGGGTTCGTCGCGCGCCAGGCCGACCCCGAGGACCGCCGGCGGGTGCGCATCGTGGCCGAACCGGCCGCCCGGACCCGCGTCTTCGCGGCCTACGAGCCGCTCAACGCGCGCCTCGCCGCGCTGTACGCCGGCTACTCCCCCGCCGAACTGGCCCTGCTCGGAGACTTCTTCCGACGGGCCGACGCGCTCGTGCACGGCTACCTGGAGGCCGCGCGGTCACGGGCGGACTGAGACGTCGGTGACGCCCGGGCTGACGGTACGACCAGCGGCGGTGCGGGGTGACGGTTGTGGGGCGGTCGCGGGGGACGGTGCCGCACGGGGTCAGGCGTGCTCGCGGTCCGGGAGCGCTGGCAGGGCCTGTTCGGTCCAGATGACCTTGCCGGTGGGCGTGTAGCGGGTGCCCCAGCGCTCGGCGAACTGGGCGACCAGGAACAGGCCGCGCCCGCCCTCGTCGGTGGTGGCGGCGTACCGCAGGTGCGGAGCGGTGCTGCTGGAGTCAGCGACCTCGCAGATCAGGCCGGTGTCGCGGATGAGCCGGACGCGGATCGGTCCCGCGGTGTAGCGGATGGCGTTGGTGATCAGCTCGCTGAGGATCAGCTCGGTGGTGAACGCCTCCTCTCTCACGCGCCACGCGGCGAGTTGGTGGCTTACCTTGGCGCGTACGTCGGCCACCGCCGCGGGGTCGGACGGCACCTCCCAGGTCGCGATCTGGTCCCGTGGCACGGGAGCGGGTGCGGGCGACGATGAGGGCCACGTCGTCGTCCGGGTGCTCGCCGAGCAGCGCGTCCAGGACCCGCTGGCGGGTCTCCTCGGGCGTGCGGTCGGGGCCGCGGAGCACGTCGGTGAGCTGGTCGAGCCCGGGGTGTCGAGGTCCCGGCCGCCGTGGTCGATGAGCCCGTTGGTGTACAGCACGACGCAGCTGCATTCGGGCACCTCGAACTCGGCCGTCTAGAACGGCAGGCCGGTGACGGTGACGGCGCCGGTGGCGGTGGTCTCGTCCTGGTCGATGCTGCTCACCAGCTCGTCCAGGTGGCTGAGCAGCTCGTCGGGGGGCAGGTCGAGCGAGGAGAAGTTGTGCACCGCGGTACGGAGCCTGCCCATGGTGGCCGCGGCGTGCAGCCCGTGCCCGACGACGTCGCCCACCACCAGCGCGACCTGCGCCCCGGGCAGCGGAATCACGTCGAACCAGTCCCCGCCGACCCCGGAGCGGGCCAGCAGGTAGCGGTAGGCCACGTCGAGGGCGCGCTGGTCGGGCAGCCCGCGCGGCAGCAGGCTCTGCTGGAGGGTGACGGCCATGGCGTGCTCGCGGGTGTAGCGGCGGGCGTTGTCCAGGCAGACGGCCGCGTGCGCGACCAGTTCCTCGGCGAGGGCCAGGTCGTCCTCGTCGAAGGGCGGGGACCCGGTCGCGCGCCAGAAGTTGGCGACCCCGAGCACCCCGCCGCGGCCCGCAGCGGGACGGTGATCAGCGAGTGCACGCCGTAGTCGATGATGTGCGCGGCCTGCCCCGGGTCCTGGGCCCGCCAGCCGGGCGCCTCGCTCAGCCGCGGCACCAGCAGCGCGCACCGGTCGTCGATACAGCGCGCCTGGGGCGTGTAGGGGACGAAGTCGATGATCTCCTCGACGGGGTAGAGCGGGTGGTCCTCACGTACGCCGGCCACGGCGACGCGGCGCATCTGGGACGCGCCGGCGGTCGGCGGTTCCTCGCCGAGCACCAACGCGTCGACCACGTCGACGGTGGTGAAGTCGGCGAGCCTGCCGGCCGTGACCTCGGCGAGTTCCTCGGCCGTGCGCCGCACGTCCAGCGTGGTGCCGACCTCGACGCCCGCGTCGTACAGCAGCCGGAGACGGGTGCGCGCGGTCTCGGCCCGGCCGGTGAGGGTGTGCAGCTCAAGTGGTGTCGCGCAGGGTGGCCACGGTGCCGGGCGGGCCGCCGTGCCGGTCAGTGGGTCGGTTGTTCACGGCCAGCAGCCGGTCGCCAGAGCGGATCACCTCGTCGGTGGTGACGCGGCCCGTGACCAACACGTCGGCGAGTGAGGCGTCGAGGCCCAGTTCAGTGACGGGCCGGCCCTCCGCGTCGGCGGGAAGCGCGAGCAGGCGGCGCGCCTCGTCGTTGGCGAGCAGCAACCGTCGCTCACCGCTGACGATGAGCACCCCCTCGCGGACCGCGTGCAGCACCGCGTCATGGTGCTCGTACATCCGGGCGAGCTTCGCGGGGTCCAGGCCGCGCGTCTGGCGGCGCAGGCGGCGGCCCGCCAGCGCGCTGCCGCCGAGCGCCAGGGCCAGGCCCGCCGCGCCGCCGCCGAGCAGGATGGGCAGTTCGTCGTGGAGCGACTGGCTCACGCGGCTGGTGCGCAGGCCCGCGGAGACGAGGCCCACCACCTCGCCCTCGCGGTCGGTGACGGGCACCACCGCCTGGACGACCTCGCCGATGGTGCCGTCGACGGTCTCGGTACTGGACTCGCCGTGCTGGGCGGGGCCGATGTCGCCGACGAACCTCCGGCCGATGCGGTCCGGCTCGGGGTGGGTGTAGCGCGTGCCGTCGGTGCGCATGACGACGACGAAGTCGATGTCCGCGCCCACCCTGACCGCCTCGGCGCGCGGCTGGAGGACCGCCGTGGGGTCGCTCGCGCGCAGGGTCTCGACGACGCCGGGCGCCTCGGCGAACGCCTCGGCGACGGCCAGCGTGCGCTGGCGCGCCTCGCCCTCGTCGTCGCGGCGGGCCTGGAGCACGAGGGCCGCCACACCGGCGGCGACGATCAACAGGACGATGAGCAGTTGGAGCAGGAAGGTCTGGCCGGCGATGCTGCGCGCGCTCAGCAGGGAGCGCACGCGGGGGCCGTCACGGCGGGGTGGGCGTCGACCGATGGCGGTGGAGGCCGACGGGAAACGGGAACGACCCATAGGCACATGCTGGCACCGATGCGGGGGCGGGGCGACCAGTGCTTTCCCTGAGAATTCGGCATTTTGCCGGCCGTCGACCTCTCTGCACCCCACCTTTATTCGATCAATTGTTCTATTCCGGGCGTATGCTGGGACGCATGGCGGTTTCCTTGCAGGGCTCACTCTTCGACACGACGGAGGAGGTCGCGCCACGCCCGCTGTCGGGGGTCCGGCGCACGCCGCTGACGCACGGCGCCTGGGTCGACGTCCTGCCCGGCTGGCTGTCCGGCGCCGACGCGCTCTTCACCCACCTGGCGCGCACCGTGCCCTGGCACGCGGAGCGGCGGGGGATGTACGAGCGCACCGTCGACGTCCCGCGCCTGCTGGCCAGCTACCGGGCAGGCGATCCCCTGCCGCACCTCGCGCTCGACGAGGCCCGCGCCCGTCTCAGCGCACACTACGCGGCCGAGCTGGGCGAACCCTTCGTGAGCGCGGGGCTGTGCTTCTACCGGGACGGGCGGGACAGCGTGGCCTGGCACGGCGACCGGTTCGGGCGGGGCGCGACCGAGGACACCATGGTAACGATCGTCTCCGTCGGCCAGCCGCGACCGCTGCTGCTGCGACCGCGCGACGGCGGCGGCCCGACGCTGCGCTGGCCACTCGGGCACGGCGACCTGATCGTCATGGGCGGAAGCTGCCAGCGCACCTGGGACCACGCCATCCCGAAGTCGACCAGGTCGACGGGCCCGCGCATCAGCGTGCAGTTCCGCCCCCGCGGCGCGCCCCCGACGTGCGGGTCACGCCCGTAGCGCGCGGGTCGCACAGTCGGAGGCGGTGGGTTCACCGGCGCCCCGAGTGGGCCCGACCGGCCGGGCGCGAGCACCCGGGGAGGGGCGGCCGCGTCGCCCACCGCGCGGCCCGTCTGATGCGTGCGGGCCGGGAAGTGGCTACGGTGGGATATGCCTGCTTAGTCCAGATTCACAGACGTACGTGCCCCTGACAGGGCGCGCCTCCGGGGTCCCGCGGGCGAGTCAGCACCGTGCTTCGGACCGAAGGCACGCACCACGGGGGCGGTCGCGTCTGCTCCCCGCACCGTGTCGAGCCGACCCGTGTGCCCCGGTGGAGAATCGTCGAGCAGGAGGTCGGTGAGGTAGGCACCGAACCGCTCGGGGAGGTCAGCCGGGTACGGCTCGCCCGGGCGGGCGGGTGGGGTACATCCTCAGCCACGGGGCCAGGGCCGTCGCGGCAGCCAGTCCTGGTCGACGGGGCCCGGCAGGGGGGCGAGGACGGAGGGCGCGGAGGGGGCGGCATCGTCCATGCTCGCACGTTAGCGCGGCCGGCTCGCGAGGGACCGCCCGCGACGCACAGTTCATCGATGAAGTACGTAAGGTGACCGCACGGGCTCCACAAATGTCCGGCGTTGACCTCGCCCGACGGCTCTCGGCGCGTCGCGCGTACAGGTGTGACCGCGGGGCCCACCACCACGGCGCGGGGCGCGGCGGCTCGTAGGTCCGGCGGCCCGTGGACCGCGAGGGCGGGGCGGGCGTCGGGGCGGGCGTCCCCGCCGCCCGCCCCGGCCCGGCGGCGCTACGCGGCGCCGGCGGTCGTGGCGGCCCGCTGGTTGCGCTGGATGATCGTGCGCACGAGCACCGGCGTGGCCTCGGGGAAGTCCAGGGCCACCACGCCGAGCCCGTTCAGCCGGCGGCCGTACGGGCCCGGTCAGGAAGCGGTGCACCCGGGGGTTGAGGTACCGGGCGTTCGCGCGCGGGGAGCCCTGGACGGCGGTGCCGACGTAGTTGACGTACAACTTGCCGGGCCGGGCGGCGGCCTTGTGCAGGTGGCGTTCGACCTTCTGGTACTTCACGGCCGGAGTCGCCGTCGCGTCGTCCTGCACGTCGAACAGCGCGGCGTCGCCGTACGGGACGCCGGGCAGCCCGGGGTGGTCGGCGAGCAGCACGACCCGGCCGCGCGCCTGGCTGAGCGTGGGCAGCGTCGCGTCGAGCCGCAGCAGCCGGCGGAAGCCCGCCAGGTAGAGGTCGAAGACGCGCCGGAACTCGGCGTCCGGCACGGCGGAGTGCTCCTGCCGCAGCCGCAGCCGCACGGTCTCCGAGGGGCGGGCGCGCAGGAACGCCTCGCAGGCCAGCAGCACCTCGCCGAACAGCACCCGTTGGAAGACCGCCCCGTGGTGGACGGCGAAGGCCGAGTGGGACGACCGGCAGCCGATGTCCAGGAACCGGATGCCCAGGTCCAGTTGTTCGGCGATGGTAAGGCGCTGGCGGGCGACCTGGTCCCCGCCGAAGCGCACCGCGGAGTGCTGGGTGCCCGGCAGGCTCAGGCGGGCCACCGGGGTGTCGTCGGCCAGGTCGGCGAGCCAGCCCCCGGTGGGCCGGGGCGAGCGCGTCGGCGCGGCGCGCGGCACCTCGCGCGCCGCGGCCGGATGCCCGCCCGCGTACCCCAGGAGCCCGCCCGCGGTGACGGTCGCCGCGCCGGTCCAAGGTCATGTCGCGTCCTCTCGTAGCCATCTGATGGCCCGTCGGGTGGTGCGGGAGACGAGCCGCACGGTAACAGCTCCGACCCCCGACCGCGGGAGCCACTCGGCGCCAGCCCCCGGCCCGCCCCGGACATGTGACGGGCCTGCCCCCGTACGGCCCGTGTGTCCGCCGACCCGGTGTGGCGGGAAACCGACGCGGCTGCCGGCCATCTCGCGGGGCGCCGGCCCGGGCCCGCCCGGCGGCCCGCGAAAACGGGGTGCCCCGGGGCGCGGTGGTCTGCGAGGGTCCGCGGGTGAACACTGGGGAACGCAACGAAGTGCTGCTCATCGCCGGTCGCTCCGGCGTCGGCAAGTCGACCGTGGCCTGGCAGGTCTCCGCCGTGTTGCGGGCGGCGGGCACGGCCCACTGCCTGGTCGAGGGCGACCTCATGGACCAGGTGGACCCGGCGCCGCCCGACGATCCGGACCGCTCGGCGATCACCGAGCGCAACCTGGCGGCGGTCTGGGCCAACTACGCCGCGCTGGGCCAGCGGCGGCTGATCTAGACCAACACGGTCAGCGTGCTGGAGAGCGCGATGTTCCGCCGCGTGCTGGGCGCGGACGTACGGATCGTGCCGGCGCTGCTGACGACGGACGACGCCACCGCCCGCGATCGCCTGACGGGCCGCGAGATCGGCTCCCAGGCGCGGGCGCACCTACGGGCGCAGCGCGCACATGGCCCGCCACGCGCCGCCGGACACGGTGCGGGTGGCGACCGACGGCAGGACGGTGGTGGACATCGCCCGGGAGGTGGTGGCCGCCACGGGGTGGTGAACGGCGGGCCGGGCCGGACGGCGGTCGGGCGGACGGGCGGCCCGAAGGCGCCGCCTTCCCCGGTGGGAGCACGGCGTCCGCCCGGGCGCACCGGGCGGCGCTCGCACGCTCGTGCCCCGCGCCGTCGGGCCGCCCGGCTCGACACGGGCCGCGAACGCGCGGGGCGGGGACCGCGAGGGGCGACACGGGGGCGGCGGTTGTCCGGAATTCGGGGTGAACGGGCGGGTGGTGGCGCAGAATCGGGCGCCGCCATGTCCCGGCGGTCACCACGGGCCGCACCAGGCCGTGACCGCCCCGTCAGTTGAGGGAGTTCCATGCGTCCCCTTGCCGCCGCCGCTCTGATCGGCACCACCGTCGCCCTGTGGTCGCCGCCCCTCGCGCACGCCGCGGAGCAGCCCGCCCGGACGCCCACCTACGTCTGCTCGTCCATGACCTGGTCCGCCACCGCGGGCGCCACGTTCGGGTGCGGCTGCGCGCCGACCAACGGCGCCCCCGCCGACGGCGACATCCACGGCCGCTTCCTCCTCAAGGGCAGGAAGGGCAGCCCGACGGTGGTCTGTCCGGCCCCGCTGCTCGGGGGGCCGACGGGGCGGTACGACGGCGCCAAGAAAGGAGGTGTGGGCGAGCTCCTGCCACCGGGTGTAGGCGCCGACGCCCGTCGCGCCCCTCCCCGCCGGTGACGGCCCGTCCGTCGCTCCCGTGCGCCCGGGAGCGACGGACGGGCCGTCGCGTCGCCCGGCGGGCGGTGCGCCACCCGGGTGACTGGCCGACACTTTCCGGTTTGCCCCGGGGCGGGGCGGGGACGCGACCACGGGGCCGCAGCACACCAGCGAAGGGCCGTGACGCCATGGCAACGATCTCGACACCCAGCGTCCAGCACCGCCCGACCTCCTCGGAGATCACCCTGCGGGTTAACGGGGTCAGCCACCGGCTGACCGTCGACCACCGCACCACCGTGCTCGACGCGCTGCGCGAGCACCTGGACCACACGGGCCCGAAGAAGGGGTGCGACCACGGCCAGTGCGGGGCGTGCACGGTGCTCGTCGGCGGTCGCCGGGCCAACAGTTGCCTCCTGCTCGCCGTCGCGGCCGACGGCGCGGAGATCACCACCGTGGAGGGGTTGAGCGACGGCGAGCAGCCGCACCCCGTGCAGCGCGCGTTCCTCGACCACGACGGGTTCCAGTGCGGCTACTGCACCCCGGGGCAGGTGTGCTCGGCCATCGGCATGCTCGCCGAGGCGGCCGACGGCCACCCCTCGCACGTCACGCCGCTGCCCGGGGCCGGCTCCGGCGCCCCCCGGTGCCGCTGACGCCGGCCGAGATCCGCGAGCGGATGAGCGGCAACCTGTGCCGCTGCGGCACCTACCCGAACATCGTGGCCGCCATCGAGGATGTGGCGCCGTGAAGCCGTTCGGCTACGTGCGCGCCGAGGACGTCGACACGGCGATCGCGACCGTGGCCAGCGAGCCGGGCGCCCGCTTCCTGGGCGGCGGGACCAACCTGGTGGACCTCATGAAGCTGGGCGTGGAACGGCCGGAACTCCTCTTGGACGTCAGCCGGCTGCCGCTGACAGGCATCGATCCGCTCCGCGACGGCCGGTGGCGGATCGGCGCCAACGTCCGCAACAGCGACCTGGCCGCGCACCCGGTCATCCGCGCCCGGTTCCTGGCGCTGCTGGCCGGCGCGTCGGGGCAGTTGCGCAACGCCGCCACCACCGGCGGCAACCTGCTCCAGCGCACCCGCTGCCTGTACTTCCAGGACGTGAGCAAGCCGTGCAACAAGCGCTCCCCCGGCAGTGGCTGCCCCGCGCGCGAGGGCGTCCACCAGGACCTGGCGGTCCTCGGCCACTCCGAGCACTGCGTGGCCACCCACCCCTCCGACCTGGCGGTCGCGCTCGCCGCGCTCGACGCCAGCGTCGTGCTGCGCGGGCCGGACGGCGAGCGCCGGGTCGCACTGACCGAGTTCCACCGGCTGCCGGCCGACCTGCCGGAGCGGGACACCGTCATCGCCCACGACGAGTTGGTGACGGCCGTCGAGCTGCCCGCCCCGCCGCCGGGGCGCTCCACCTACCGCAAGGCCCGCGACCGCGCCTCGTACGCCTTCGCGCTGGCCTCCGTCGCCGCCGTGCTCGAGGTGTGCGAGGGCGTGGTGGGCGAGGTGCGGCTCGCCTTCGGAGGGCTGGCGGCCAAGCCGTGGCGGGCCAGGGTCGCTGAGCAGGCGCTGCGCGGAGGCCCCGGCGACGGAGGACTCCTTCCGTCGCGCCGCCGACGCCGAGTTGGCCGCCGCCCGGCCGCTGCGCGACAACGGCTTCAAGGTGCCGCTCGCCCGGAACCTGGCCACCCAGGTCCTCACCTCGCTCGCCGACGCCCACCACCAACCGCCTCCGGCACGTTGAGGAGCAGTCCATGCGCCCACCCGAGACCGGGGCCCCGCTGCGCCGCCTCGAAGGTCAGCTCAAGGTCACCGGCAGCGCGCGGTACGCGATCGAGTACGCCCTGCCGGAGATGGCGTAAGCCTGGCCGGTGCGGCGACCGTCGCGCGCGGCGAGGTGCGGGCCGTGCACGCCACGGACGCGCTGGGCATGCCCAGCGCGTCCGTGGCGTGCACGGCCACGAGAACGCGCCGCGCCTCGGCCCCGCCGACGACCCCATCCTCAGCGTCCTGCAACGCCCGCACGTGCCGCACCGCGGCTGGTACGTGGCGCTGGCCGTGGCCGAGGCCCTGGAGGTGGCCCGCGCGATGGCCGCCGCACTCCAGATCGACTACGCGGCCCAGGCGCGCGACGCCGTCCTCACCAGCGGACACCCGAAGCTGTACGAACCGGAGCAGGCCAACGGCGGGCATCCGGCCCGCCGTGAGAGCGGGGACTTCGACGGCGCGTACGCGGCCTCGGCGGTGCGCGTGGACGCCACGTACACCATGGAGGCCGAGCACAACCACCCGATGGAGCCGCACGCCAGCACGGCCCACTGGGTGGACGGCGGGCTGACGGTCTATGACTCGAACCAGGGCTCGACCAAGGTCAAGGAGGCCCTCGGGCCGCTGTTCGGGCTGCGCCCGGAGCAGGTGACGGTGGTCACCGAGTACGTGGGCGGCGGGTTCGGGTCCAAGGGCACGCCGCGCCCGCAGGGGGTGCTGGCCGCGATGGCCGCCCGCCGCGTGGGCCGCCCGGTCAGGCTGGCGCTGCCCCGCCAGCAACTGGCCGGCGAGGCCCAGTCGGCGACCGTGTCCGGCGTGGCCTCCGGGTCCGCGTCGCCGGTGAACGCCTCGATCGGGCAGCTCACCCGGGCGTCGGGGTCCGGGGCGTAGGTGCCGACGATCTGGTAGTCGGCGCGGATCGCGGGCAGCAGCAGCGCGCATCTCGGGGTCGGCCAGGAGTTCCTCGCTGGTGCCGCCGAGCCGGCGCAGCTCGTCGGTGAACTCCCGCTCGCCCAGCCGGTAGGTGCTGGTGGCGCGGGCCCGGCAGGCCGGACACGTACAGCCGCCGCGGGCGCGGGCCGCGGCCCGCGCTCCAGGCGGCAGCGCCACCTCCCAGGCGACGGAGGCGCCCATGCTGTGCCCGAAGAGCACCAGACCGCGTTCGCCGAGCAGCGGGGTGCGCAGGATATTGGCGGTCAGCGCGTCGGCGAGCGCGGCCATCTCGACCAACGGCTCCTCGAGGAGGCGGTCCTGACGGCCCGGGTACTGCACCGCGAGGATTTCGAGCTCCGGCGGCAGCATGCGCGCCCAGGGGGCGAAGAACCCGATGTTGCCGCCCGCGTGCGGCAGGCACAGGACGGTCGTGGTGGCGGCGGGGCGGGGCGCTGTGCGGCGCAGCCACGGGGATTCGGGCGCGGTCGGCACGGTCGGCTCCGTACGGTCGTCGGTGGCGCCACCGGGTACGAGACGACCGGCGGCCCTGTCCGGGCAGTCTCCCGCACGGCGGTGGGCGGCCAGGGCACGGGTGGGTGGCCGCCGCCGAAAACACGTGGTCGGCGGGGGGTGGTGCGACGGGCGGCGGTCGGGTTCCATGGCGGGCACGCCGCGCGGCTCGCCGAGCGCGACCGCGGGTGCGTCGAAGGGGCGGGCCCGCCGCCGCCGGACGCCGTCGCCACCCCCGTACCGAAGGACCCCATATGAGATCCCTGCGCACCCGCCTGGGCTGGCTCGCCACCGCCGTGGCCATCGCCGCGCCGTTGGCCATCGCCGCCCCGGTGTCCGCCGCCGCGCCGGCGGGGGCACCCGGCCCGGCCGGCAGCACCCGCGCCGACGGGCCGACCGTCGAGGAGCGACGGCTCGACCTGCCGGTGCCCCGCGAGATCCTGCGGCGCGGCGGGTTCGACGACGTGGCGCCGCGCTTCGCCCGCGCGCTGGCAGGTGCGCGCTCGCCGGCCACGGCCGAGCGGGGGGTGGCCCAGCACAGGCAGCGCCTGTGGGAGCGGGCGGTGGACTGGGCGCAGGGGCGCGGGCCCGCCGGCGGCGACCTCAGCCGGGACGACGACCGCCCGCTGTACTGGGCCCGGCTGGGCATGACGCGGGCCCTGGCCAAGTGGCGGCCGCACTTCCCGCTGTCCGACGCGCGCAGGGCCGCGCTGCGGGCGCACCTGGAGCGCTCGTCGCGCGGACAGGACATGCTGCGGCTGCCCGCGGGCAAGGGCGTCAAGCGGATCGTGGTGACCGGGTTCGACCCGTTCCAACTCGACGCCGCCCCCCGGCGCAGCAACCCGTCCGGCGCGGCGGCCCTGGCACTGGACGGGACCACGATCCGCACTCCCTCGGGCCCCGCGCGGATCGAGACGGCCGTCTTCCCCCATGCGCTGGGACGAGTTCGCCTCCGGCGTGGTCGAGCGCGCGCTGCTGCCGCACTTCAGGCCGGGCCCGCGCCAGGTGGACCTGTTCACCACCATCAGCCAGGGCCGCCCGGGCCGCTTCGACGTGGAGCGCACCAACGGGGCCTGGCGCGGCGGCTACGGCGACAACGCCAACGTCTCCCGCACCGGTCTGGTGGCCCTACCCCCGGGCGTGCCGACGCCGACCGAGCAGCCGCAGTGGACGACGACCTCGCTGCCGTACGAGCGGATCGTCGAGGCGGGGACCGGCCCCTTCCCGGTGCGGGACAACACGGCCGTGACCGAGGTTCCCGGCCGGCGGCGACAAGCCGGTGGAGCGGCCCGACGGGCCGACGCCCGGCTCGGCGGCGCGCGCGGGCGGCGGCGGTGACTACCTGTCCAACGAGATCGCCTACCGGGCGACGCTGCTGCGCGACGCGGTCGGCCTCGACGCGCCGGGCGGGCACCTGCACACCCCGGTCCTCGCGTTCGGCCCGGGCAACACGGACCCGGCCACCGGTACCGTCACCGACCCGGAGTTCGTGCGCGCCCGACAGGCCATGACGGACCAGGTGCGCGCGGTGCTCACGGTGGTGGCGGGCACCGTGCGCTGACCGCCGCGAACCTCTCCCCGGGCAACCTGGGCACCCGGGCCTCCCGGCTCCCCAGTTCCCCAGGGAGGGGTTCACTCGCCGCTCGCCTCGGCGAGGGTGTGGGCGACCAGGGCGTTGGCGTGGCCGTGGCCCAAGCCGTGTTCGGTCTTGAGCCACGTCACGAGTTCCATGTGCCTGGTCAGCGGCGAGGCGTGGATGAGGTCCTTCCACTCGGCGATCGGGCGGCCGTACTTCTTCTCGATGGCGGGGAAGTAGCTCGCGGGCCCCTTCACGGGTGTGCTCACGGCGGGTTCCTTGTCTGTGGGGTGGTGGGCGGTGGGGGTCAGGCGGTGCGCTGGTGGCGCAGCATGAACACCTGGGAGTCGAAGGTCCGGGTCTCGACCAGGGACAGGTCCACGCGTCGCTGGGGAGTGAAGACGGGCTTGCCGCCGCCGAGCAGGACGGGATGGACGAAGATCTGGTACTCGTCGATCAGCCCGTTTTCGGTGAGGAAGCCGGCCAGCGTGGAGCCGCCGAACAGCACCAGGTGTGCCCCGCCGTCCTTGAGGGCGGTCAACTGCTCGACGACGTCGGTACGGATGACGCGGGTGTTCCAGTCGGCCTCGGTCAGCGTCGAGGAGACGACCACCTTGGACGCCTCGCGCCAGACGGGCGCGAACGCAAGGTCGTGCTCGTGGGTGGAGAACTCCTCGGCGCGGGGCCAGTAGCCGGACATCATGTCCCACACCACACGGCCGTAGCGGCTGCGGGCGCTGGTCGAGGAGGCGGGCGGTGACGAGGTGCCCTCCACCACGCTGCGCGCCTTCGCCGACACCGCAGGCGAGGCGGACGCCACCTCGGACTACGCCCGCCACGCGTTCGGCGCGCACTTCGCCGAGGTCGCCGTCGACACCGATACCGGCGAGACGCGGGTGCGTCGGCTCCTCGGCGTCTTCGCCGCCGGCCACGTCCTCAACTCCCTTACGGAGCGGTGCCAGTTCATCGGCGGGATGGTGATGGGCCTGGGCATGGCGCTCCTTGAGGGCAGCACCGTGGACCCGGTCTTCGGTGACTTCGCGGAGCGCGACCTGGCCTCGTACCACGTGCCCAGTTGCGCCGACGTGCCCGCCGTCGAGGCGCACTGGATCGACGAGGACGACCGGCACCTCAACCCGATGGGCAGCAAGGGGATCGGCGAGATCGGCATCGTCGGCACGGCGGCGGCGATCGGCAACGCGCTCTACCACGCGACCGGGGTGCGGCTGCGGGAGCTGCCGATGACGCCGGATCGGGTGCTGGTACACCTGGGTTGAGCCCGGGGCGCGGACCTGGCCCACGGGCGGCCACGGGCCAGGTCCGTGGCCGCCAGGGCACGGGTAGGGTGCAGGCGAACCGCCCCGTGATCGGAAAGGACGTGTCGCCCCGTGCCCGACCTCGCCACCACTGCCCCCGCCTTCGTCGAGATGGCGCACCGCGTCGTATGGGCCTCCGTGGCCACCGTGGACCGCGCCAGTCGCCCGCGCAGCAGGGTGCTCCACCCGATCTGGACCTGGGGCGAACAGCCGGTCGCACGCGTCCAGGTGGTCCCGGAAGACGGCGAAGCGTTCGTAGAGCGGCCGCCCCATGCCCACGTACTGGGTGCCGCCCCCGGAGAAGAGGAACGCCACCTGGGCCGGGCCGGCCGCAGGGCCGCTCTGTCCCGCCTTGGCCAGGGCCCGGTCGAGCAGCCGGGTGACGTCCCGCGTGCCTCGCGCGTCGCGGCCCGGCCCCGGGCGCGGCGTCCGCGAGCGGCAGGGCATGATGGGGGCATGTGGACCCGACCTGTGTTGATCTACGACGGCGACTGCGCGTTCTGCACCAGTTGCGTGACCTTCGCCGAGCGCCGCATCCGACCCCGCTGCGAGGTGAGCGCCTGGCAGTTCGCCGATCTGGTGGAACTCGGCACCATGCGGGAGCGGGCCGAGCACGAGGTGCTGTGGATCACGCCGAGCGGCACCGTGTACGGCGGGATCAGGGCGGTCGCCAAGCTCCTGCTCAGCGCGGGGCGCGGCTGGGCCCCGCTGGGCGCGCTGGTGAACCTGCCGCCGCTGCGCTGGATCGGCCACGTCGTCTACCGCGCGGTGGCCGACAACCGCCACCGGATGCCGGGCGGCACGCCCGCCTGCGCCCTGCCGCGCCGGGACGCCCCGCGCTGACCGCCGGCGCGCCCGCCGCGCGCCGACCGCCGCTGCCCGCGTACGCCAAGAGGACGCCCGCCACCCCGAGGCGTGCGTCCTCGTCTGTGGGGAGCGCGGCGCGCTCCCGGTGTGGTAGCGGTGCTAGGGCTTGCGCGCCACCGCGCCGTAGAAGACACGTCAGCGTCCGTGACGTTCGCGTCCGTCTCGGCGTCCGGCCGCCACCGGTGCGGCACCTCGACACGATCTTGCGGCCCACGCCCGCGCGGAACTGCTCGAGGGCCTGCGGGTACCGCGCCAGCGGCAGCCGGTCGCTGATGAAGACCGCGGGGTCGAGCACGCCGGTGGCGAACAGGTTCGCCGCCCGTTCGTAGCTGTGCAACACCGCCATCGAGCCGGTGATGGTGATCTCCTGGTTGTAGATGCGGTACGGCTCGATCGTCGCGGTGGAGCAGCCCAGGGCTCGGGCGGTGGCCAGTCGTTCGGGGTTGAGGTCGAGCACGTCGACGCTGGCGGCGCCGGTGCGCTTGGCCAGTTCGAGCATCATGAGCCCCATGGTGCCGCTGCCGTAGATCAGCACCTCGGCGCCGAGGTGATTGTTGAGCACGTCGTAGCCGCGCACGGCGCACGAGAGCGGCTCGATGAGCGCGGCGTCCTGGAGGGAGACGTGGTCGGGCAGCTTCACGCAGTTGCCCACCGGTGCCAGGGCGTACTCGGCGGCGCCGCCGGCCACGGAGACGCCGATGGCGTTCCAGTTGTCGCACAGGTTGCCCCGCCCGGCCCGGCAGTAGCGGCACGCCTGGCAGTACAGGGACGGGTCGACGGCCACCCTGTCGCCGATGGCCAGCTCGCTCACCTCGCTGCCGATGCCGACGATCTCGCCGGCGAACTCGTGACCCGGCACGACGGGCAGGGTCGGCGCGAACTCTCCCTCCAGGATATGCAGGTCCGTTCCGCGCAGGCCGCAGGCGGCGACGTCCACGACCACCTCGCGCGGGCCGGGCGTGGGGTCGGGGACGGTCGTCACGGTGACCTTGCCGACGGCCTCGATGAGCGCGGTTCTCATTATCACTGCTCCTAGCGACAGGCCCTGGACGAGCTTGTCCTGGGCGGCGAACCCGGCGGCGAGCACCGGGAGGGAGATCACGACGGACGCTGCGCAGACCTTGGCCAGGAACAGGCCCTGGCTGGTGATGAAGCTGGTGAGGAAGACCGGCGCGGTCTGCGCCCTGACACCGGTCAGCACACGGGCGAAGAGCATCTCGTTCCAACTGAAGATGAAGCAGATCAGCGAGGTGGCGGCGATGCCGGGGCCGGCGACGGGGGCCACCACGCGGGCCAGGATGGTGCGCAGCGGGGCACCGTCGATCTGCGCCGCCTCGATGATCGCCACCGGGATGTCGGCGAGGAAGGACTGCATCATCCATACCGCGATCGGCAGGTTCATCGACGTGTAGAGGATGACCAGCAGCCAGATGTTGTCGAGCATGTCGATGTTCTTGGCGAACAGGTAGACCGGCAGCAGCCCGGCGACGACCGGCAGCATCGTGGTGGACAGGAAGAAGAACAGCACGTCCGTCCACTTGCGCACGGGGCGCAGGGAGAGCGCGTACGCGGCGGGCAATGCGAGCACCAGCACGAGCAGTGTGGAGCAGACGTTGGCGGTCAGGGAGTTGATCAGTGACGGCCAAGGGCTGGCCCCGCCGTCGGCGCCGAAGAAGGTGCGGTAGCCGTCCCAGGTCAGCGAGGCGCCGAGGGAGGGTGGGTTGGTCGCGGCGTCCTGCTCCGCGTGCAGGGAGGTCAGCACCATCCAGGCCACGGGGAGGAAGAAGAGGAGCCCGACCAGCCAGGCGAGCAGGCCGAGGGCGGCGCCCCGGCGCCGTGCCCTGCGCTGTGGGCCGGCCGGTGGACGCCGGCGAGCGGCTGGCAAGGGGCTCGCGGCGGCCGTGGGCACGTCAGCGGTGGCGGTCATGAACGGGACGCCTCCTCGGTGAACAGCGACGAGACCACCCGCAGCGCGAAGGTCGTGATGATGATCGAGCCGATGACGACGAGCACGCCGCCCGCGGACGCCTGGCCGTACTCGTGGGCCTGGTAGAAGGTCTGGTAGATGGTGTAGCAGGTTGGCCGTGTCCAGGCCGCCGGCGGTGATGGTGAAGACCGCGTCGAAGTTCTGCACGATGTACACCGAGCCGAGCAGCACGCCGAGTTCCAGGTAGCGGCGGAGGTGAGGCAGGGTGAGGTAGCGGAAGATCTGTCAGTTGCCGGCGCCGTCGATGCGCGCGGCCTCGATCATGTCCATCGGACGGCTCTGCAACCCGGCCAGCAGGATCAACATCATGAACGGCGTCCACTGCCAGATCAGCGATGCCTCGACGGCCAGCAGCGGCATCTCCGACACCCAGTCCGGCTGGGGCGGGCTGTCGTCGCCGAAGCGGGCGGCCACCCAGGTCAGGGCGCCGTTGAAGAGACCGTAGTCGGGGTTGTAGAGGACGTGCTTCCACAGCAGCGCGGCGGCGACCGGGACCACCAGGAAGGGGGCGATGAGCAGGGTACGCACCACCCCCGGCCCCGGAACCGGCGGTCGAGCAACAGCCCGAGCACGACGGTGGCCAGGACGACGGTGGCCGTCAGCACGGCGGTGGTGAGCACCAACTCGCACAGCGCCTCGTCCTCGGCGGCGCGGCGGTAGTTGCTCAGGCCGGTGAAGTGCCGGTCGTCTGGGTCCAGGGAGTTCCAGTCGAAGAGCGAGATCACCAGGGTGGCCACGAAGGGCAGTTGGGTGACGGCGATCAGGAAGACCAGGGCGGGCAGCAAGGGGGGCGCGTGGCCCACGCCTTGAGGCGGTTGGGTGGCTGCGGCGGCCTGACCCCAGGCGCGGGTGTGACGGGGGCGCGCAACCCGGCGGAGGGCGCGGTCATCAGTCCTGGTACTCCTCGCCGACCCACTCGGCCATCTTCTGGGAGGCGCGCAGCGCCGCGCGCACCGACTGGCGGCCAGCGATGGCCGCGCTGATCTCCTGGGAGACCCGGGTGCCGAGGTCGGTGAACTCGGGGACGCCGACGAACTGGATGCCGGCCGCGGGCCTGGGTTGGACGCCCGGGTCGCGCGGCTTGGTGACGGCGATGGAGCGGTGCGTGACGTCGGCGAACGCGCTCGCCGCGGCCCGGTATTCCGGTCGGGCGTACGTCGAGGCGCGTTTCCCGGCCGGTACGTTGGCCCAGCCGCTCTCCCGCCCCACCAGGGCCTCGTATTTCCTTGCCGGAGGCCCAGGAGATGAACTTCCAGGCGTCGTCCGACTTCTTCGACGCCTTTTGCATGCCCCAGGCCCAGGTGTAGAGCCAGCCGGAGTCCGAGGTCTTGTTCACCGGGGCCTTCACGTAGCCGATCTTGCCCTTCACGGGGGACTTCGCCTCCTCCAGCGTGCCGGCCGCCGCGGTGGCGTCGTACCACATCGTGCTCTTGCCCTGCGACATGTTGTAGAGGCATTCTGCGTAACCCGACTGCGCGACGCCCGCCTGCCCGTGCTCACGCCGTAGAACGGCTCGGCGTAGACCTTTCCGTCGTCGGCGGTCAGCGACTGCCGTACCGGGGCGAGGATGTCCTGCTGGTCGAAGGCGGGGTCCTCGGCGAGTGGGGCGCCAGGTCGCGTAGCCAGCCGTGTGCGGAGAAAAAGGGGACCTCGAAATTGCTGATGGTGGCGACGTCGTACTGGCCGGCCTGGTTGGAGAAGTACTGACTGATCTTGTCGCGGACGTCGTTCTCGGGTACCATGGTGAAGTTTACCTTGATTCCGGTGTCCTTGGTGAAGTGCCGTTTGATCAGCTTCTGTAACTCCACCATCTGTGGGTTGTTGACCATCAGAACGTTGATGGCGTCACCCCCGAAGAGCGAGGAGCCGCCGGCGCCGACGTACCCCTCGCATGCGGTGCACGCCGCGACGAGCGCCCCCGCCGATGCGGCGGCGACCAGCGCGCGGGCGCCGCGTCGGGTGTGGATGGACATGGGTTCTCCCCGTGGATCGGTGTCACTGGGTGGCTGGGGGCGCGCCGGGCCGTGGACGGGTGGCCGGGGCGCGCGGCACGTGCCGGTTGTGGCGCCCGCCGCGCGCACCGCCGTGGGCGAGGCGGCGGGTCGGGGCGCGCGGGCGAGGTGACGCTGGCACGGCGGTCGGGGGCGCCGACGGGCGACGTGAGGCGGGGCGGCGCGGCTGGGGGTGGGCCAGATTGTTCCGATGGGGTCGCGTACGAGGTCGGTGGATGCCGATCGCCCCGGCGTTGGCGGTTGGGGCCGACTCGGGCGGTTGGTCGGGGCGCCGGTGACGGGACGCGGCGCGGGCCCCCGCGCGGGTGCCGGCGGCGCGGCCGACGGCGTGGGAGCGGGGGTGCTCACACCCGGAGCACCTGGGGTCCGAGCAGGGCGTAGCGGTGCGCCTCGGCCAGGGGCAGGCCGGTGTCGGTGATGATGACTTCGAACTCCTGGGCCTCGGCGAAGCGGCAGAAGCTGACGGCGCCGAACTTGGTGTGCACGCCGGCGAAGATGCGGCGCCTGGCGACCCGCATCACCTGCGCCTTGACCTCGCTGACGGCCGGGTCGGGGGTGGTCAGGCCGTACTGCCGGGAGATGCCGTTGGCGCCGATGAACGCCAGGTCGATCACGAAGCCCTGGAGCATGTGGGTGGCCCAGTGGCCGACGGAGGCCAGCGTGCTGCCCCGGACCCGGCCGCCGAGTAACAACACGGTGATCCGGTCGCTGACGGCGAGGCCGCTGGCGGTGGCGAGCGACGAGGTGATGACGGTCAACGGCCTTTCGCGGGGCAGCGCTTGGGCGATGAGCTGCGGCGTGAAGCCCTCGTCCACGTAGACGGTCTCCGCGTCTCCGACGAGTTCGCCGGCCGCCGCAGCGATCCTGGACTTCTCCGCAACGTGCATGGTGGTGCGGAACGCGAGCGTCGTCTCGTACCCCGCGCTCTCCACGGGATAGGCCCCGCCGTGCGTGCGCCGCAGCAGGCCACGGTTCTCCATCGCGTGCAGATCACGCCGGACGGTCTCCTTCGACACCCCGAGCTTCTCCGCCAACTCCGTCACGACGACGGAGCCGGTGTGGCGGGCCAGTTCGAGGACCGTGCGCCGGCGTTCCTCTGCGTCCACAGTGACTCCCCATCACGTACCGCACTGCCCGTTCGGGTACTTCCTGATCAGATTTCTACAAGGGGAGTTGTGCTGTGACCAGGCCAGGCACCAGATCTCTCCTGACCGTCTCTGTCGCTTAATCTCCAGGCAACCCCCAGGTCAGCGACATTCTACGGAAGGGAAACACAGGTCACCGCTGCCCGCCTATGGGCAACAACCTGACCGGTTTCCGCCCGGTTGGTTTACGTGGCGCTCTTGCCACCGCCCGCTACGACGCTTCCACACTCCGCCACGGAACATCCGCGCGCTCCGCCGCCGGGCACCGGGACGACGGCCGGAACGGATACGGTGCTGCCATGGCAAACAACGGGGCAGGAGCGGCGAACGAGTCAGGATACGCCCTGCTCATCGGGGCAGGACCGACCGGCAGGCAACGGGCGATGGACACGGCCGCCGCGCTGCCGTCGCTGGCGGCCGCCGCACCGTCGGTGCTACTGGGCACGACGGGTGGCGCGCAGGTGGTGCAACTCGTCGATCCCGACGAGCCACACACGGTGCTGACCCACCTGCGCACGGCAGCCGCCCACCCGGGGCCGGTGCTGGTCTACCTCGTCGGCCAGTTGATGCTGGACACCAAGCAACACCTGCCACACCTGGCACTGGCGCGCACGACGCCGAAGACGGCGCGCTACACCGCGCTGCCCTGGCACTGGCTGCTCTCGGAGTTGGGCCACCGGCCGGCCGGCACCACCACCGTCTTCGCCGACCTGGCGGCCGACGAGACGGCCTGGCCCAAGCTCACCGCCGAGCACCTGACGATCGGACTCGCGCTGTACGGGTGCGTCGTTCCCCCGCCGCGCCGCCGCCAGCTCAACACCCCGCACTACACCCGGGCCCTGGCCGCGACCCTCCGCTCGGTGGGCACCCGCCCACCGCTGCCGCAGTTGCACCAGCACGCCGTCGAACAGTCGGGGCTCGGTCAGGGACCCGCCCTGCTCGTGGCGTCCACCGGGGGCGCGCCCCAGCCCGTCGACGGGGCAGCGGGCTACCGCCCGGCGTGCCGGGGACCGCCGCCGCCAGCCCGGCCGACCCGTCGCTCGAACCAGCGTCGACGGTCGCGGCGAACGCCTGGGCGCAGCCGGCTTCGCCGTCACCGGTGGCCAGTCCCCCACTGGTCCCGGGCTTCGAGCCGGCGGCCGGGCCCGCGAGCCCGCAACCGCACCAGGCGTCCGACTAGCCGCACTGGCTCCCCGGCGAGGCGTCCCCCGCGCCGGCGCCGGCGCCGACGGCCAAGGCACCGGAGCCCGCCCCGTCCGCGACACCGAACATCGCACCAGCCCCACCAGCCGCACCGGCCGCACCAGCCACGGCCCCGTGGTCGAACCCGCCTGGCCAGGCCGAGCCGGCTGGCAAGGCGAAGCCGGTCGAGCCTGCCGGTGACGAACCGTCTCAGGGCGCGGCGGCGGCGCCCCCACCGCGATCCCCGCACGCTCACTCCAGCGAGTCCCGGCCGCCGGCCCCGGGCGCTCATTCCGACACGTCTGCGCAGACCCCGGGCGCCCACTCCCGTGAGACGGCCGCGGTTCCGGCGGACGAGGCCGCGCCGACCCCGGACCGCCACTTTGGGCAGGGCGGGGCCGCCGAGCCGGCTTCGGCCACGGCCCACGCGGTCGTCGGGGATGTCGAGGCGGCCCCACGACGGCCGTACGACCCCGGCCCACCGCCCGCGTACGCGCCGGGGTACGGGAGCGGCGAGGTCGCGCACGATCCGCACGGCGCGATACTGGAGGCGGCGCACGCGGGGCGGCACAGCGAGGCCGCGGCGATGGCCGCAGCCTGGGAGCAGGAGGCGTTCCGTTCGGCGGGCCCCGACTCCCCGCAGGCGCTCCACTGGCTTGAGGTACGCGCCGACCTGGCCCGGCTCGCCGGAGACCCGGCCCGCGCCTGCGAACTGTGGATGGCCGCCACCACGCGCCTGAGGGCGGGTCAGGCGGCGGACCAGCCCGACGTGGAGGGCGCGGTGGACCGGGCACACCACCAGTGGCAGCACGTCGACGACCTGCTGCGGGCCCGGTCGTTGGCCGCGGAGCTGACGGCCCTGCGTACACGTGTGCCGGGGCGCAGACCCGGCGCGCTGCGGGCCATCCAGGCCAGGTTGGAGAGCTTGCGCGGCGTCCGCGCGAGCTGAGCGGCACGGTCGGCGTCCTCGTTCCGCGGGACCCCGCCGCGCGCCGCGTCCTTGACCGGCCGCGCGGCGGCTGCGTACCGCCGAGTCGGGGGGTGGCCGATTCCGGTCCCCGCGCCTGTCCAACCCGCGCGGCACGCGCGCGGACGGTGAAGCCGGAGCCGACCGCCGACCACCAGCCGCGTCAACCCTGAGCCCGGTGAAGCGTGAGGCGATCGTCCGCCTCAGCGTCGCCGCACGGTACGGCCGCGACCTCCGGCGCCAGCGCGCGGATGCGCGGTATCGGCGAGGAGAGCAGCCAGAACAGCGACAGCGCTCCCCCGACGGCACCGACGAGCAGTGTCGCCCGCAGGCCCAAGCCCGTGGCCAGCGATCCGCCCACAACGGCTCCGATTGACCGCATGCCGTAATTGACGGTGCTGAAGGCGCCCGCCACCCGGCTGCGCATCGCATCGGGGATCACGCTGGTCTGCAGGGAGTTGAGGTTCACGTCGAAGAGCATCACGCCGACTCCGGAGAGGAACTCCGCGGCGGCCAACGCGCCCACCCGCGCCCACAGCGGTCCGCCCGCGCTGGCCGCGATGGCGATGGGCGCCGGGAAGAGCACGGCCCCGACCAGAATGCTGCGCCCGACACCGATACGCCGTGAGACCCGTGGGGCGATGACGGCACCCAGGAGTGCGCCGGTCGAGCCGATGCCCAGGGCCAGCCCGATGGCTCCGGCGGACAGTTCCAGATCACGGTTGGCGAACAGCACCACCAACCCGCTGCCCGCGACGAAGGTGAAGAAGTTGACCGTCGCCGCGCAACCGAGCCCGGCACGCAGCACCGGATGCCGGACGATGTAGGTCATCTCCTCCCTGGCACGCCGGAACAGCGAGGGGCCCGCTCCCGCGTCCGCGCCACCGGATGACTCGTCGAGCGGTATGCGTCCTACCAGGAACGCCGATGCCAGGTACGACACGGCATCGACGACGACGGCGACGGGCGCGGTCAACGCCTGAATGAGCCCGCCGCCGGCTGCCGGGCCGGCCACATGTGACATTGACCGGCTGGCGCTGAGTCTGCTGTTCGCCTCGACGTAGGACGAACGTGGCACGAGCCGCGCGAAGAACGGTGGATAGGCGGTGTTGAACAGCACCGCCGCGGTGCCGGTCAACAACGCGACGACATAGAGCTGGCCAAGGCTCACGGCGTCGAGCAGGTACGCCACGGGGGAGGCTCAGCAACACCGCGCCGCACACCAGGTCGGCCACGACCATGAGGCGCCGCTTGCGCACTCGGCGGTCGACCCAGGCTCCCAGCAGGATCGCGAGCAGGTTCGGTGTCCAGATCAGCGCGGTCAGCCACGCCACCTGGTTGGCCGAGGCGCTCAGCGCTGTGACGGCGATCAGTGGCAGAGCCAGTTCGGTGATGCGGTCACCGAACTCCGAGACGGACTGCCCGGCCCAGAACCGACGGAACCGCCGATCACGCCACACGGGCATCGGGGCTTTGACCTGCGAGGTACTCATGGCGTCTCATCCGCCAGCTCCTGGTCTCGCTCCGGCAGGACGTAGCACAGCAGTCGGACGCCGCGGCTGTCGTCCGGCCGCTCGGCGGCATCGCGCGTCACGTACGGGGCGAGGACCCGCTCGATGCCGTCCTGAATGGCCGGGAGTTCCTCCGCCGAGACGACCACCCGGGTGTTGGCCAGACCAGCGGCCTGCCGCCAGGACGGTTCGAGGTGGGGCTCGACTTCGGTCAGCCACCTGCTCGGCAGATCCCCGTAGCGCGCGAACATCTCCCGGGACAGCGCCCGCGCGGCCGAGCCGCCCTCCTCGTCCGCCGGCGTCTCGAACCGGAATCCGCGCGCCGCCGCCCGCCATCGCCGTTGCCTCCGGTCCGGTCCGGCCTCGGCGTCCCGGACCAACCCGAAGCCCGCCAGGTGCCGCAGGTGCCAACTGGTCACCGACGGCGTGGCTCCCACGTGGGGCGCGAGTTGGGTGGCCGTGGCCGGGCCGTGCCGCTGGAGGCGGTCAAGGATCGCCAGCCGTACCGGATGGGCCAGTGCCCGCATCGCCTGCGGGTCGGTGATCTCGATATCGCCCAGTCGATTCTCGGAATCCATGACGTGAGAGTTTCCTCTCAAATATTGTGAGAGTCAACTCTCAGATCTGGGGGAGGGCTCTCATGGTGACAACGGTCCGTGCGGACACACGCCGAGCGCCGACGCGCCACACGGCCACCCTCCGCCCGCCCGCGCGTGCGGTTGGCTGGGCGCGACGGGCCACCCTGGGAGGGCGCGGCGACCGGCTCGCGTGGGGCGCGTCCGGGGTGCTGGTCAGCCGGCCGGTAGGGCCACCGACGCCTAGTCGGCTCCGCGTATTAAGGGCCGCGTACCGGCCCTGCTCGCGCATGAGTTCCTCGTGCGTGCCGCGCTCGACGACGTCGCCGTCGGCCAGGACGACGATCTGGTCGGCGTCCCGCACGGTGGACAGCCGGTGGGCGATCGTGATCGTGGTGCGGTTGGCCGCGAGGGCGTCGATGGCACGCTGCACGGCGTGCTCGGTGCGGGTGTCGAGCGCGCTGGTGGCCTCGTCGAGTATGAGGATGGGCGGGTCGCGCAGGATCGTCCGGGCTATCGCCAACCGCTGCTTCTCGCCACCGGAGAACCGGTACCCCCGCTCACCAACGAGCGTGCCGTAGCCGTCGGGCAGGGATGCGATGTGCTCGTGGATCTGTGCCGCCTCGGCCGCGGCGCGCAGCTCCTCGTCGGTCGCGCCGGGCTTGGCAAAGCGCAGGTTGTCCGCCACGGAGGCGTGGAAGAGGTACGTCTCCTGGGAGACCACTCCGACGGCGTCGGCTAGCGTGTCGAAGCTGAGGTCGCGCACGTCCACGCCGTCGATGAGCAAGCGTCCGGCGGTCACGTCGTACAACCGGGGCACCTCGACCGCGGCGCTGGTGGCGATGGCCAACCTCGGGGCGTACCAGGTGCACGTGCCGCAGTGGCGGGCAGGCGCCGGGCCGGCGACACACGACCGGGTCGTCTTCGACCTCGACCCGGCTCCCGGCGCCGACGTCACCGACTGCTGTCGGGTGGCGCTCCCGCTGCGCGCCGCGCTCGCCGCCGAAGGCCTGACGGCCTGCGCGGTCACCTACGGCTCCAAGGGCCTGCACTTGTACGTGGCCGGTGGAGCCCGCTCCCGCCAAGGCCGCGGTGGCCTACGCCAAGCGGCTGGCGGTGCGGATGGGGGGCGGAGCTGCCCGACCTCGCGGTGGCGACTATGGCGCGTGCCGCGCGGCACGGCAAGGTGTTCATCGACTGGTCGCAGAACGCCTCGGCGAAGACCACGGCCGCCCCGTACACGCTGCGCGTACGCGAGCGCCCCGGCGTGGCGACGCTGGTCGACTGGGACGAGGTCGCCGCGTGCGCGCACCTGGCCGACCTGGCCTTCGGCCCGGAGGAGGTTCTGGCGCGCGTCGAAGCGCGGGGCGATGACCCACTCGCGCCGCTCCTCGACGCGGCGCGGCGCGGGCGGCTGCCCGAGGCGTAGCGGGCGGGTTGTCCGCGCGCGGACGACGTGGTCCCCGCCGCTGTCGGATGCGGCGGGGACCACGTCGTTCCCGGTCGGGGGGCGTCGCCCCGGCGTGACCTGCTCCGGTCTGGGGCGGCCCGGGCCGGTTCGGTCGGGTCCGGCTTGTCTGACCTCGCTGTGCTCCGTGGCCGACCGCTCCGCCGCGGTCGGTGTGACGGGTCGGTGTGCGGGCGGGGTCAGCGGACGTCCTCGGGACCCTTCCTGGCGCCGTGGCCTCCGCGACGCCCTCGTTCACCAGCGGCGCCCTCGTCCCCCTCGTACTCCACGCGCTCCTTGCGCACCCGCGCCGAGACCTCCTGCTGCTCGGTCACCCGCTCGGTCTCCAGGCGTACCCGCTCCACCGGCACGGTCTCCTTGCGGACAACGGCGCGCTCCGCGTGCAGCGTGACCTCCACCTCGCCGTCCTCGATCCGCGCGTCGCGGCTCTGTCGCCGCATGTCGTCCGCCGTGATCGGCTCGCGCGTGAGGTGCACTTCCTCGTGGCTGACGGGCACGGTGCGGGTCACGTCCTCGGTGACCACGTGCTTGCGCAGCCGGGCGCGCCCCGTCTCGTGCTCCTCGGTGCCGACCCGGAGCTGCTCCTCGGAGAGAATCATCTCCTGGACACCCTCCTTGGCCGTCCGGCCAGCGTGCCTGCCGCGGCCCTCCTTGGTCATGCGCTCGGTGCCCATCTCACGGGTCTCCTTGGCCGACGCGTCGGCGGTCTCGGCGCCGCGCCCGGTGCCCGCGCCGACCAGCTTGGGTCCGCCGGCCTCGGTCCGCTGCCCGGACTCGCGGCCCGCGGCGTACCCCGCCGCTCCGCCGCCCGCCGCACAGCCGGCCGCGCCCGCCATGCCCCCGCGCGTGGTGTTCGCGTCACCGCCGGTCGTCGCGTCCGTCCCCGGTCCGCGCCCCGTCGTCTGCCGACCGGGCTGGCGCAGGCCGTAGTGCCGGTAGAGCTCCGTCTCCTCCTCCGGCGAGAGGTGTCCGGCGGCTCCGGCGAGAGGTGTCCGGCGGCGTCGATCCGCGGAGCGTCCTTGATCTCCTCCTTGCTGTACCGAACGCGCAGGTCACCCCCCGAGTGCTGGGCTCCGGCGAGGGGGACGAAGGTCTCCTTCATGCCGAACAGTCCGGTGCGAACGGTTATCCATTCCGGTACGCCAGTAATGTCGTCGCTGTACACCTGCTGCACCGACCCGACCTTCTGGCCGTCCGGGTCGACCACGTGCATGCCTGACAGCTCCTGCGGGGTGTCGCCCTGGGGTGCGGTCATCGCCACTGTCTCCTTTCACGCGTAGCACGCGCCGACACGGCTGGGCGTGCTCCGTCTTCCATTGCGGTCTTCCATTGCGCGCGCCCCGCAAGCACACGGCGACCGCAGGCGCCCCTCGTCACCGCGGGCGACGCCGGTCCGGAACCGGTCCCGGGGCCGCACGAGCGCGCTGTGCCGGGCTCGCCCGAGAATGTGCAACGTACTCCATTCGGGTGAGGAGGGTCGGCGTACGCCCGTGCCGGCGCGGAGGCCGGGGGCCCAGGCGGGCACGACGACGCCGGGCGGCGCCCCGTGGTGGGGGCGCCGCCCGGCGTGGGAGTCGCGGCGAGCGGCGGCCTGGTGCGGCCACCGTGTGCGGTCAGCGGATGGGCATGCCGGACAGAGTGCGGGCGATGACCAGGCGCTGGATCTCGCTGGTCCCCTCGAAGATGGTGTAGATGGCGCTGTCCCGGTGCATGCGCTCGACCGGGTACTCGCGGGTGTAGCCGTTGCCGCCGAGGATCTGTATAGCCTGGGCCGTGACCCTCTTCGCCGTCTCACTGGCGTACAGCTTGGACATCGAGCCCTCGGCGGCGTTGAACGGCCGACCGGCCGCCGCCATCCACGAGGCCCGCCACACCAGCAGCCGGGCCGCGTCGACCTGGGTGCGCATGTCGGCGAGTTGGAAGGCCACGCCCTGGTTGTCGATGATCGGGCGGCCGAACTGGGTGCGGGTCTTCGCGTACTCCAGCGCTTCCTCGTACGCGGCGCGCGCCGTGCCGACGGCCATCGCGCCGACCGCCGGCCGGGACGCCTCGAAGGTGGCCATGGCCGCGTTCTTCACGCGCTCGGCCCCGGCCGTGCTCCGGGCGCCGCGCTCGCGGGCCAGCCGCTCGTCCAGCTTGGGCTTGCCGCCGAGCAGGCAGTCACCGGGGACGCGGACGTCCTCCAGGACGACCTCGGCGGTGTGTGAGGCGCGGATGCCGTGCTTCTGGAACTTCTGGCCCTGGGACAGGCCCGGCGTGCCCGGCGGGACGATGAAGGAGGCGTGCCCCTTGGAGCCGAGTTCCGGGTCCACGACGGCGACCACGACGTGGACGCTGGCGATGCCGCCGTTGGTGGCCCAGGTCTTGGTGCCGTTGAGCACCCACTCGTCCTTGGCCTCGTCGTAGACCGCGCGGGTGCGCATGGCGGCCACGTCCGAGCCGGCGTCGGGCTCGGACGAGCAGAAGGCGGCGACCTTCACGTCGTTCGCGTCGCCGTACATCTGCGGCACCCAGGTGCCGATCTGCTCCTCGGTGCCGTTGGCCAGCACGCCCACGGCGGCGAGACCGGTGCCCACGATGGACAGCGCGATGCCCGCGTCGCCCCAGAAGAGTTCCTCCATGGTCATCGGGATGCCGAGCCCGGTGGGGTCGAAGAACTGCTGGGCGTAGAAGTCCAGCGAGTACAGGCCGATCTTGGCCGCCTCCTGGATGATCGGCCAGGGGGTCTCCTCCCGCTCGTCCCACTCCGCGGCGGCCGGGCGCATCACGTCCTGCGCGAATCCGTGAATCCAGTCCCGTACGGACTTCTGCTCCTCGTTGAGTTCGAAAGAGAACTCCGGCATGATCCCCTCCAGCCGCTCATTACCTCCGGTAACAGGAGTCTGTTACTCACCAGTAGGGACTGTCAACTCCCTGGTCGCCGGAAGGACCGCAGGCCATGGGGTGTTACGTTGCGCGGGCCGCACGGAACAACCGGGGTGGGAGGCACACCATGGACACCACGCAGCGCGACAGCCAGCAGCGCGCGCACGAGGAGCGCAGACGCAAGCTGCTGGAGGCCGCCGACCGGGTCGTGCTCCGCGATGGCCCCGGCGCCTCGATGAACGCCATCGCCGCCGAGGCGGGCATCACGAAGCCCATCCTCTACCGGCACTTCGGCGACAAGGGCGGCCTCTACCGCGCGCTCGCCGTCCGGCACACCGACGCCCTGCTCGCCGCGCTGCGCGCGGCCCTGGACGCCCCGGCCCAGCGCCGGGCCCGGGTCGAGGCGACGTTGGACACCTACCTCGCCGCGATCGAAACCCGCCCCCAGGTCTACCGCTTCCTCATGCACCCGGCCGACGACCAGTCGGAGGGCCAACCCGAGCAGGGCTTCGACGTCGGGCGGCACGCGGCGCCGCTGCTGCGCCGGCTCGGCGAGGAGCTGGCCCAGGTGGTGGCCGAGCGGGTGGACCTCGGCCCGGACGGCGCGGAGAAGGCCCGGGTGTGGGGCCACGGCATCGTCGGCATGATGCACGCCGCGGGCGACTGGTGGTTGCGCGACCGGCCCTGCCCCCGCGAGCAGCTCGTCAGCCACCTCACCGACCTGCTGTGGGGGCGCCTGGCCGACGCCGGCGACCGGGAGGGCGGCCCGGCCTTCTAGGCCACCGCTCCCCAGGGCGCCTCCCGCGTCGCGGGAGGCACGGTCCCCGCTCCCCCGCCCCGGCCGCTCAGGCCGTGGACCCCGTCGCCCACGGGGCGCGGGCCGCCCACGCGCGGGCCGGCGTCCACGCTCACGCCCTCCACCACCGCGCGGTCGAAGCGCGGCGTGCCGGCCTCGATGCCGGGCAGCGACAGACAGCCCTCCGGGCCACGGAAGATCAGCCCGTCGGCGTCCACCAGACGGGGGTTGACGAGGTGTCCCAGATGGCGACGGTCCTCGTCGTCGGGGGAGTAGTAGACGAACACCCGCAGCGGAACGCCGATCTGATTGGCCGCGAGGCCGACGCCCCCCGACGCGTACATCGTCGCGTACATGTCCTCCACCAGGCGGGCGAGCTCGAAGCCGAACTCCGTCACCTCCGCGCACGGGGCCGCCAAGTGGGGGTCGCCGAGCAGCCGAAGCGGCCGCACTCGTCCCGAGCTGCCGGGGATCGCGCCAGTTCGCATGCGGAACAGGGTACGGTCCGGCCGGGCCGGCGCGGCTTCGCCGGCCGGCCCGGGAAGCCCGGCGCAGGTGGCGGGGTTCGGGCCGGGGTCCGGATCTCGATAGGCTGAACCCCGACCGAAGCCTCCCGGCTGGCGATTCGGCATCAAGGGGGCGTTTGACCGGCAGCCCCGGGGGCGGGCACTGCGCCGGACGCAAGGAGGAACAAGGACGATGGCAGGCAACACGGAGCCGCTGCCGCCGCGCGCCAAGCTGGCCGTGACGGCGGGCAGGGCAGCAGCGGCGGTGTCGCGGGTCGCTGGTCGCGGCAGCGGGTCAGTGATCGGGGGGAAGGTCTCCCTTCGGCTCGACCCGGACCTGCTGGCCCGGCTGGCGCGACATCTCGACGTGATCCTCGTCTCCGCGACGAACGGCAAGACCACCACCACCCGGCTGATCGCCGAGGCGCTGCGCGCCAGCGGACCGGTCGTCTCCAACGCCCTGGGCGCCAACATGCCCGCCGGCATCACCTCCGCCCTCGCCGGCGGCTCCGACGCCCGGTACGGCGTCATCGAGGTGGACGAGAAGTACCTGGCCGGGGTGGCCCGGGATACCACGCCCAAGGCCATCGCGCTGCTGAACCTCTCCCGCGACCAGCTCGACCGCGCCGCCGAGACCCGGATGCTGGCCGAGAAGTGGCGCGAGGGCCTGGCCGGCAGCAAGGCAACGGTCATCGCCAACGCGGACGACCCGCTCATCGTCTGGGCGGCCTCGTCCAGCCCGAACGTGGTGTGGGTGGCGGCGGGCCAGGAGTGGAAGGACGACGCCTGGTCCTGCCCGTCCTGCGGTGGCGTCCTCCAGCGCCCGGGCGACGACTGGGGCTGCGCCGACTGCGGCTTCCGCCGCCCCCGCCCTACCTGGGCCCTGAACGGCGACTACGTGCTCGACCCGCAGGGTTCGGCGTGGCCGATCCACATCCAGCTCCCCGGCCGGGCCAACAAGGCCAACGCGGCCACCTCCACCGCCGTCGCCGCCACCTTCGGGGTGCAGCCGCAGGTCGCGCTGGAGCGAATGTACGCGGTGCAGGCGGTCGCCGGCCGGTACGACGTCGTCACCTTCATGGACCGCCAGCTCCGACTGCTGCTGGCGAAGAACCCGGCCGGCTGGCTGGAGACGTTCTCGCTGATCGACCCGCCGCCTACGCCGGTGATCCTATCGGTCAACGCGCGCGGCGCGGACGGCACCGACACCTCGTGGCTGTGGGACGTGGACTACACCCGGCTCGCCGGACACCCGATCATAGTGATCGGCGACCGCAAGCTGGACCTCGCGGTGCGCCTTGAGGTGGCCTGGCTCGACTTCCGGGTCTGCGAGAACGCGGACGAGGCGGTGCGCATGGCCCCGCCCGGCCGGATCGAGGTCATCGCCAACTACACCGCCTTCCAGGACCTGCGCCGCCGCGTCGGCAACTAGCCGCGGGCCACGACGGCCCCCGGCCCCCGCGCGACGTCGACTCCCGCGTCGGGGGCCGGCCCACCGCGGCGGGCCGGCCCCCGACGCCGCCACCGCCCCCCGAACCGCTGAAGCACGAAGGATACCGAGGATGAGCCAGAACAGCCTGCGCCTGGTGTGGGTCTACCCCGACCTGCTGAGCACGTACGGAGACCAGGGCAACGCGCTGGTCGTGGAGCGGCGCGCACGCCAGCGCCGGCTGAACGTCTCCCGCGTCGACGTACGCTCCGACCAGCAGATCCCCACCTCCGGTGACATCTACCTGATCGGCGGCGGTGAGGACCGGCCGCAGCGGCTCGCGGCCGAGCGGCTGCGGCGCGACGGCGGTCTCAACCGCGCGGTGGAGAACGGCGCCATCGTCTTCTCGGTCTGCGCCGGTTACCAGATCCTCGGGCACGAGTTCATCAACGACCTCGGGCAGCCCGAGCCCGGGCTCGGGCTCCTCGATGTGGTCAGCACCCGGGGCGAGGGCGAGCGGTGCGTGGGCGACGTGCTCGGCGACATCGACGAGCGGCTCGGGCTGCCGCCGCTGACGGGATTCGAGAACCACCAGGGCGTCACGCACCTGGGCCCCACCGCCCGCCCGTTCGCCCGGGTCCGGCTCGGCAAGGGCAACGGCACCGGCGACGGCACCGAGGGCGCGTGGAACGACACCGTCTTCGGCACGTACATGCACGGCCCGGTGCTCGCCCGCAACCCGCAGATCGCCGACCTGCTGCTGAAGTTGGCGCTCGACGTGAACGCGCTGCCCCCGGTGGACGACCGCTGGTACGAGGCGCTGCGCGACGAGCGGATGGCGGCGGCGATGCAGACCGCATGACGGACACTCGCCCCGCGAGAGTGCCACGCGCTTGTAGGCTGACTGCGATCCAACCGGACGACGGGGTCCGGTCGTCCGGTTGAGTTGCAGAGGTATCACAAACCATGCGTATTGGTGTGCTCACTTCCGGCGGTGACTGCCCCGGTCTGAACGCCGTAATCCGGTCGGTCGTGCACCGTGCGGTCGCCGACCACGGCGACGAGGTCGTGGGGTTCCACGACGGTTGGCGTGGCCTTCTCGAAGCCGACTACTGCAAGCTCGACCTGGACGCCGTCGGCGGCATCCTGGCTCTGTGCGGCACCATCCTCGGCTCCTCGCGGGTGCGCCCCGAGCACCTGCGGGACGGTGTCGAGCGGGCCCGTGGCCACGTCGCGGACCTCGGTCTCGACGCGATCATCCCGATCGGCGGCGAGGGCACGCTCAAGGCAGCCCGGCTCCTGTCCGACGCGGGACTCCCCATCGTCGGCGTACCCAAGACCATCGACAACGACATCGCGTCCACCGACGTGACGTTCGGCTTCGACACCGCCGTCGGCGTGGCCACCGAGGCCCTGGACCGGCTCAAGACCACCGCCGAGTCGCACCAGCGGGTGCTGATCATCAAGGTGATGGGGCGGCACACCGGCTGGATCGCGCTGCACTCGGGCATGGCCGCCGGCGCGCACGCGATCGTCGTGCCCGAGCGCCCCTTCGACATCGGCGAGCTGGCCGAGCTGGTGGGCCAGCGCTTCCAGGCCGGCAAGAAGTTCGCCATCGTGGTCGTCTCGGAGGGTGCCAAGCCGCGCGAGGGCTCCATGGAGTTCGACGTCGGCGGCAAGGACGTCTACGGCCACGAGCGGTTCGCCGGCGTCGCCCGACAGCTCTCCGTCGAACTGGAGGAGCGCCTGGGTAAGGAGGCGCGGCCGGTGATCCTCGGCCACGTGCAGCGCGGCGGCACGCCCACCGCCTACGACCGGGTGCTCGCCACCCGGTTCGGCTGGCACGCGGTGGAGGCCGCGCACCGGGGCGACTTTGGCATGATGACCGCGCTGGGCGGCACCGACATCGTCCTGACCCCGCTGGCCGACGCGGTGGAGCACCTGAAGACGGTGCCCATGGAGCGGTACGCCGAGGCCGAGTGCGTGCTGTGAGCTGAGCGCTCTCCCCGCCGGCGCCCGCGCCCGCACACCGGTGGTCCGACCCCGGCTGGCGCGCCGACCGCCCCCGGCCCACGACATGGCCGGGGGCGGTTCTACTCTGGTGCAAGCGTTTGCGGCGATATGAGGAGAGAGCGGATGGATCACGGCGGACACGGCATGGACATGAATCTGCCGCCGTTCACCCTGGCTCGCGGGTTGGAGTACAGCAGCGAGCCGTTTTTCCTGATCGGCTGCTTGCTGGCGCTGGCCCTGTACGGGTGGTGCACGCTGCGGTTGCACCAGCGCGGTGACGGCTGGCCCGTGATGCGCACCGTCTCCTTCGCCGTCGGCGTGCTGACCGTCGCGCTGGTGATGTGCACCAAGCTCAACGACTACGGCATGGTCATGTTCAGCGTGCACATGGTGCAGCACATGGTGATCAGCATGCTGTCGCCCATCCTGCTGCTGCTCGGGGCGCCGGTCACGCTGGCGCTGCGGGCGCTGCCGGCCGGGCGGGCGCGCGCCGGGCGCGGCGGCCCCGGCCCCCGCGGACTGCTCGTCGCCCTGCTGCACAGCCGCTACGTGCAGATCATCACCCACCCCGCGTTCACGATCCCGCTGTTCATAGCGAGCCTGTACGCGCTCTACTTCACGCCGCTGTTCGACTTCCTCATGGAGTCCAAGCCGGGGCACATCGCGATGATGGTGCACTTCCTCGCGGTCGGCCTGGTCTTCTTCTGGCCGATCATGGGTGTGGACCCGGGCCCGCACCGGCCCGGGTACGTCATGCGGATGCTGGAGCTGTTCGCCGGCATGCCCTTCCACGCCTTCTTCGGCATCGCCCTGATGATGGCGTCCGAGCCGATGATCGGCACGTACAAGAACCCGCCGGACTCGCTCGGCATCGACGCGCTCTCGGACCAGAACGCGGCGGGCGGCATCGCCTGGGCGTTCAGCGAGATCCCGTCCGTGGTGGTGCTGATCGCGCTGGTCTTCCAGTGGTACCGGTCCGAGCAGCGCACCGCGCGCCGCTCGGACCGGGTCGCCGACCGGGACGGCGACAAGGAGCTGAACACCTACAACGACTACCTGGCGTCCTTGCAGGCCAAGAGCAAGTAGCGGCGCCGAGCGCTAGCGGTGGCGCCCCACCCCGGGGGACGATGGGCCCCTGGCCGTGGTCGGGGCGCACACCCCGGCCGCCATGAGGAGGTTGCGGGGATGCCCGGATCTGCGAAGGCGATGGCGATTTTCACGGTGGTCGGCCTGGTGATGGTGACCGCCTACACCGTGACGTTCGGCAGCAACGGCTGGCTGTGGTTCGGCTGGGTGGTGCTCGGCCTGCTGACCGTGGGCGTGATGGCCGCGCGCGGCACGTGAGGAGGGCGCCGGCATGGCTCAGGCCCCGGTGACGGCGGGGAACTGGAAGAGCGCGCCGGTGGCGGCCCGCAGGTGGCAGGCGTTGGGGTAGGTCCGCTCCAGTTGACCAGGGTGCCGCGCCAGGCGCCCGTGACGTGCACGGTGACGGGCGCGTGCTCCTCGGTGCACACCAGCCGCTGCGCGACGAGCCGATCAGGGTCGCCGTCCGCCGCTCGGAGCGCCGTACAGGCTTCGGCCGGCCTCGGGTGCGATCCGCCGGCGGGGTCACAGTCCAGCCGCGCCATCCTGGTCAGCTCGCCGTCGGCGCCCGAGACGGTGAGGAAGAGGCTGCCCGCCGGCGGTCGCGGGGCGGCGTCAGCCGCGGGGGCGGTGGCGAGGGCGCAGGCCGCGAGCGCGGCGGCGGCGAGGATGCGGGCGGTACGGGCGCGGCGGTGCATGGGGCCTCCTGGTCGGGGTTCGGGGCCGGGCCGGACGGGGCCCGGACGCGACCACCGGCCCGCCCGGCGCGGCGGCACACGGCGTACGAGGCACCGCGTGCCGCGGCCCGCCCACGCCGACCGCGAGGGCCGTCATGGCTGTCGGACGGGGCCGCGAGCGTCAGCGCACCCCGACCCGGCGGCCCGGGACAAGGCGACGCACCGGGCGGCTACCCGATCGGACGCATCGGCCTGCACAGCACGGTGGCGCCCGGCGAGAGTGGGTACGCTACCCGCAAGGTGGCCCTGGAGCAGGCGCTCCTGGCGGCCGGCGACCGGCTGCCCAGCACGCTGGTGCGCGCCGGCGCCGTCGACGGCCGACACGGCCCCCCATGCGGCGTGAGCCGCACTTCGTGCAGCGGGCGCGGGACCGGCGGCCCGTGCGGGTGCTCGCGCACCGTCACGGCCTTCCCCGGCTTGGTCGGGCCCTACGCGTTCCTCTTCGGCTACGCCGCCGAGGACGCCTGGCTGGCGGCAGGCAAACCCGTGGCGCCGCGCGATGGCACTCCGTAGCCTCGTCCCCGATCAGGGGTCGCGCCGCGAGCGTGGCGGCGGGCCCGGCGGGCGGGGGACGGTGAGCGGGGACATGAGCGCGCAGTTGCGGGGCGTCGCCAAGGAGACGGAACAGATCGTGGCGGCGGGCAGCTACCCGTCGCCGGGGGGCCGGCGGGTACGGCTGGCGCCGTGGCTGGCGGAGGCGGCCGAGGGCACGCGGCTGTATGGGCCGGGCCCGGTGGAGGACGCGCGGGACGCGGCCGCTCGCGGCGAGGGACCGCAGCCGGCGGCGCGCACCCGGTTCGAGGTGGCGCCGGAAGGCAGCCTCGGCGCCACCCGTCGGCTGAGCACCGGGGGCGGGGCGGCGTACGGCGCGGGCGCCCGGGGGACGGACGAGGCCGGGCCGGCCGTGGCGGGCGACGACGTCGCGGTGCTCAACTTCGCCTCGGCCCGCAACCCGGGCGGCGGGTACCTGAACGGGGCGCAGGCGCAGGAGGAGGCGCTGTGCCGGGGCAGCGCGCTCTACGCCTGCCTGCGGCGGGTCCCGGAGTTCTACGCCGCGCACCGCGCCGACCCCAGCCCGTTCTACAGCGACCGGGTCATCTATGTTCCGCGACGACGGCGGCGCGCTGCTCGACGAGCCGTACCGGGTGGCGTTCCTGACCTCGGCCGCGCCCAACGCCGGGGTGATACCCGGCGGCGGTGGCACGGGTTCCGGAGGCCCTGGCCTCGCGGGCGGAGCGGGTGTTGGAGGTGGCCGCGGCACACGGCAACCGTCGCATGGTGCTCGGGGCCTGGGGCTGCGGGGTGTTCCGCAACGACCCGGCCCAGGTGGCCGGCGCCTTCCGGGCGCTGCTGAGGGGCGACGGGCGCTTTGCCAGCCGGTTCGCCCACGTGGTCTTCGCGGTGCTCGACCGGCGCCCCGACTCCCCCACACGGGCCGCCTTCGCCGCGGCGTTCGACCCGCGCCCGGGCGACGCCACCGCCCCAGCCTGACCGGCCGGCGGGCGAGCGGGCCGTCGCACGGCCCGGGGGCGCGGGAGGAGACGACAGCGGAGGCCGCCGGGCCGGGCTCGGCGGCCCGGCGGCCTCCGCTGTGGTGAGCCGTTCCCCTCGCCGGGGCGGTCGGTCACCGCCCCGCCCCGGTCGTCAGGGGGTGAGGCGGTCGGCGGCCAGCGTGGCCTTGGTCTTGCTCGCCTGCGCCGGCTTGGGCGTGGCGTGCGGACCGCAGACCACGTCCTTCGCGTCCACCGTGCCGCGCAGCAGGTAGGCGTCCACCCGCTGGTTGATGCAGAGGTTCAGCTCGGTGGTGACGCCATGCGAGCCGGCGCCCTGCTCGGTGATCAGGCGCGAGCCCTTGAGCCGCTTGTGCAGCTCGACGGCGCCCTCGTACGGGGTGGCGGCGTCGCGGGTGCTCTGCACGATCAGTACCGGCGGCAGACCCCGGTGGGACTTGACGTTGACGGGCTGGTACTGCGGGCCCTCCCAGGTGGCGCACGGCAAGTTCATCCACGCGTTCGACAAGGTCAGGAACGGGTGGTGGCGGTGCAGCCGGGTGTTGTCGCGGTCCCACGTGCGCCGGTTGGTGGGCCACTTGGCGTCGGCGCACTCGACGGCCGTGTACACGGCATTGCCGTTCTCCGCCGAGATGTTGCCCTTGACGTCCGACAGATCGGGGCCCGCGGCCTCGATCAGGGGCTTGGTGTCACCGGCGAGGTAGGCGCTCCACACGGAGGCGACGGTGGTCCAGGCCGAGTCGTAGTAGGGGGCGTTCTGGAAGAAGCCGAGGAGTTCGGCCGGGCCGACGACGCCGCCGGTGGGGTTCTTCTTGGCGGTGGCGCGCAGCTTCTCCCACTGTCGCTGGACCTTCTCGGGCGTGTCGCCGATGTGGTACGCGGAGTCGTAGCGGGCGACCCACTTCTTCCAGTCGTTCCACCGGGTCTCGAAGGCGATGTCCTGGTCCAGGTTGGCCTGGTACCAGCATCTTCTCCTGCGAGGGGTTGACTACGCTGTCCACGAGCATGCGGCGCACGTGCTGCGGGAAGAGCGTAGCGTAGACGCCGCCGAGGTAGGTGCCGTAGGAGACGCCGATGAAGTTCAGCTTCTTCTCACCGAGCGCGGCACGGATGACGTCCAGGTCGCGGGCGGTGTTCGGGGTCGTTATGTGCGGCAGCATGTCGCCGCTGCGCTCGGCGCAGCCCTGGGCGTACTACCGGGCCAGCTTGCGCTGGGCGCGCTTGTCGGCCTCGCTGTCGGGCACCGGGTCGAGCTTGGGGGCCTTGACGAACTCCTGCGGGTCGACGCAGGAGATGGGCGCGGAGCGACCGACGCCGCGCGGGTCGAAGCCGACGAAGTCGTACGCCTTGGCGGTCTTCTGCCACAGCGGGGCCTTGGTCGTGACGCGCTTGGGGAAGCGGAGTCAGGAGCCGCCGGGGTTGTACAGCAGCGCGCCCTGTCGCTCGTCGGCGGTGCCGGTGTTGCCCACGCGGTCAACCGCGATCTTGATGATGCGGCCGTTCGGCTTGGTGTAGTCGACCGGGACGGTGACGTACCCGCACTGGATCGGCTTCTCCAGGCCCCAGTCGGCCGGACAGTCCTTCCCAGTCGATGCCGGTGTGCGCGGCCCGCGCGGCGGCGATCTTGACGCCGATGGCGGCGCGCTACTCCTTGGACAGGCCGGGGCGGTGGCTCTGCCGCTCGCCCGCGCTGGCCGCCGGGCTGGCCAGGGTCCCGGCGATGAGGACGCCGGTCAGCGATGAGGACGCCGGTCAGCACGGTGCCGGCCGCACCGAATATCGCTGTTCTCTTCACGTAGCCACTCCCCCTACTTGGGTCGCCGTCGAAGAACGGCGGTGGTGGTCAGGAGGATCTTTACGTCTCCTTCACCCACCGGAACAGGTCACACAAGTGTTCTTTACCAAGACGTAAGCTGCATCGCGGGCTGGGGCAGACGGCCTACCGTCGCGACGTCAGATCCCCCCGACCGGCGGACGACCGCGCCGGTCCCGGCCGTCCCGGGCCGCGCGACGCCGCCCGTCACCGCGCCGCACGCCACCCCCGCCGACCCACCACCGCCTCCGCGCGGGCCACACGTTCGGCCTACGGGCACGGGCTCGATGGCGTACGGAAAGCGGGGCCGGGCGCGTACGGGAGGGCGGCGCGCGGGGTGGGGCGCGGCCTCGGGTCCGGAGCACGGCTGCTGGTGGCGCGTCAGGCGGCGGCCGGGCGGGGCGGGTCGCGACGGGGTTCCGCACGGCGTTCGGCGTCCGTGGCTCGCGCCAAAGCGGAGGCTTTCGTGCACGTCAGCGCGGTGGCCGGACGGGACGGGCACGTCGGTGGCACCGCTCCTCGGAGATGCTCGTCCGGTAATCGCTCTTGGCGATGGACAGGAAAGCATCAATTCTCATGTCCGCGTCATTCGCTCCGCACCACCCCCCACATCTGTAACGGAGCCCTCGTGTACCGAAACGTATCGCCGCGCTGCGGCGCCATCGCCGCCGCCACCTGCACCGCCCTCGCCACGGCCCTGCTCGGCGGGGCCGCCGGCGCCCAGGCGGCCCCCTCCCCCACACGGGCCGCCGCACCCGACATCGATGTCGCCGCCGTCAAGGGGCATCTGACCGAGTTGCAGTCCATAGCCGACAGCAACGGCGGAAACCGGGCACACGGCCAGCCCGGCTACAAGACGTCCGTGGACTTCATCAAGGGCAAGCTGGACGCCGCCGGGTTCACCACCTCCCTCCAGGAGTTCGACTTCAACGGCTCCACCGGCTACAACCTCATCGCCGACTGGCCCGCCGGCGACGCGGAGCAGGTCGTCATGGCCGGCGCGCACCTGGACTCGGTCGGCCGCGGCGCCGGCATCAACGACAACGGGTCGGGCTCCGCCGGCATCCTGGAGGTCTCGCTGAACGTGGCCAAGGTCGACATCAAGCCCGCCAAGAAGCTCCGCTTCGCCTGGTGGGGCGCGGAGGAGTACGGCATGGTCGGCTCCACGCACTACGTCGACGAGCTGAGCTCGGGCGATCTGTCGAAGATCGACTCGTATCTGAACTTCGACATGATCGGCTCGCCCAACCCCGGCTACTTCGTCTACGACGACGACCCGGAACTGGAGAAGGTCTTCACGGACTGGTACGCGGGCAAGGACATCGTCACCGAGCAGGAGACCGAGGGCGACGGACGGTCCGACCACGCGCCGTTCAAGGAGCGCGGCGTGCGCGTCGGCGGCCTGTTCAGCGGCGCCGAGGCCGCCAAGACCGCGGAGCAGGCGAAGAAGTGGGGCGGAACGCCGGGCGAGTCCTTCGACCCGTGCTACCACTCCTCCTGCGACACCACGAAGAACCTGGACGACACGGCGCTCGACCACAACAGCGACGCCATCGCGCACGCGCTGTGGAACCTGAGCGCCTGACCCACCGCGCCGTGGAGGCCCAGCGCCTGCCCCACTCCCCCGCCGCCGGGCACCCCGTCGCAGGCGCGGCGTAGCCAGCGGGCACCAGCACAGCCGGGAGGGCCGCCCATCGTCGGGCGGCCCTCCCGCCGTCTGCCCGCCGCCCGTTCCCCCACCCCGCGGCCACCGCGCGCCGCCACCCCGCGCTTGGCCGGTCCGCGCCTTACCCCGCGCCGGGCGGCGTGCTGGAGTGGCCGCGTCACGCGAGCACAGGGGGGCGACGGAGGGTGGGCCGTCGTGAGAATCCGGTGGACCCGAGCGCGGGGCCGGTCCAGCGGTTCGCCACGGCGCTGCGGGCGCTCCGCACCTCGGCCGGCCAGCCGACGTACCGGGTCATGGCCGAGTGCGCCGGCTTCTCGGTCTCGACCATGTCGCGGGCGGCCGGCGGCGAACAGTTCCCCTCGCTCCCGGTGACGCTGGCGTACGTACAGGCCTGCGGTGGCGACACCGGGCAGTGGGAGCGGCGGTGGCGCGCGGCGTCGGCCGAGGTGGGCGCGCACATGACGGCCTCGGACGCGCTCCGCTCGCCCTACCGCGGGCTGGCCCGCTTCGAACCCGACGAACACACCCGGTTCTTCGGCCGGGACCAGTTGACCGCCGAGTTACTGCGGCGGGTGGCCGAGCACCGGTTGGTCCCCGTCTTCGGCCCCTCCGGCAGCGGCAAGTCGTCGCTGCTGCGCGCGGGCCTCGTTCCCCGCCTGCGACAGGCGGCCCCGGCGGCGGGCGGCCGACAGCGATCCGCGTCCTGACCCCCAGCGAGCACCCGGCGGTCGACCACGCAGGCGCGCTGGCCCCGCACGCGGCGGGTCCGCTGGCACGGGCGACGGACACGGTGGTCGTGGTCGACCAGTTCGAGGAGGTCTTCACGCTGTGCGCCGACCCGGCGGAACGGGCGGAGTTCATCGACCTGGTGCTGGCGGCCGGGCGGCCGGGCAGCGGGCTGCTCGTGGTCCTGGCGGTGCGCGCGGACTTCTCCGGCCGCTTCCTCGCACACGGGCCGCTGGCCGCGGCGGCCCACGACGCCGGGCTGTCGATCGGGCCGATGGGCCCGGAGGAGTTGCGCGAGGCGATCGTGGGCCCGGCCACGGCGGAGGGGCTGGTGGTCGAGCGGGCCCTGACGGCGCGGCTGGTGAGGGAGGTCGCTGGCGAGGTGGGTGCGCTGCCCCTGCTCTCGCACGTCCTGCTGGAGACCTGGCGCCGCCGTCGCGGGCGCACCCTGACCCTGGAGGCGTACGAGGCCGCGGGCGGCATCCAGGGAGCGCTCACCCGGACCGCCGAGGAGTTGTACGCGCGGCTGCCCGCCCGGCGGCCGGTCGCGCGCCGGGAGTTGGACACCGGTGACCGCGCGACGGCGGCCGAGGCGCTGGAGGAACTGGCGCGCGCCCGCCTGATCACCCTGGACGAGGACCGCGTGAGCCTGGCGCACGAGGCGCTCATCGACTCCTGGCCCCGGCTGCGGCGGTGGGTCAAGGAGGACCGCGAGCGGCTGGCCACCCACCGCCGGCTGACCCAGGACGCCGCGGCGTGGGAGGAACTCGGCCGCGACGCGGGGGCGCTGTACCGGGGCGCCCGACTGAGCGACGCCGAGGACGCCTTCGCGTCCGCCGCCGCGCGGGCCGACCTGACCGCTTGGGCCGACCTGACCGCTTGGGAACGGGACTTCCTCACGGCCAGCCGCGCCGCGTGCACAGCGCGCAGGCTCGGCCGGTTGGCCGCCACCGTCTCCGTGTTGCTCCCGGTGGCGCTGGTGGCCGGGCTCACCGCCTGGGACCAGCACCGGCAACGCGAGCGGGCCGTGCGCGCCGGCCGACTGGCCCTCTCCCGACAAATCGCGGCCCAGTCGGCCACCCTGCTCGGCGACAACCCCGACCTGGCCGCCCTGCTCGCCGTGCACGCCTACCAGGTCAGCCCCACCGAGGAGGCGAAGGCCAGCCTCTACGCCGCCACCGACCTGCCGCTGCGGCGCCAGCTCGCGGTGGGCCGGGTGGTGGCCGCGGTGGCGTTCGCGCCCGACGGGCGCACCCTGGCCGCCGGTCGCGGGGCCGGCGGGACGGTTCGCCCGTGGGACGTGACGCCGCCCGGCCCGGCGCACGTCATCGACGTCGTCTGCCGGTCCGTCGGCCAGGAGACCAGCCCCGCGCGAGCGGGGCCTGTGCCTACCGGGCCAGCCTCGACTGAGCCGCCGGACGGCCCGGAGAGCGCGGGGCGCCGCGGACCGTGGCCTGGGTCGGGGCGCGACCGTACCCGGGTCACGCGCCTGGGCGGTGCCGCCCTCAGTCCTCAGTGCCCGGCAGTGCCCGGCCGGCGCCCGGTGCCCTCCGCGCCCCGGTGTTCGGCCGCAGCGGACGTGCCGGGGCGCAGCGTGGAGACGGTGCTGATCATCTGCTCGTCCGCGCTCACCTCGGGTTCTTCGAGTCGTTGCAGGTCAGCGGCGGATACCAACGCCACGAGCAGCTTGCCGTGCCGAGTGACGACCACCTGCTCACCGCCATACACCACGCGGTTGATCAGCTCCGCAAGCTCTGCCCTGGCTTGCGTCACCGGCAATCTCGCAGGCCATGCTCCCCATTCTAACGGGATGTACGTCCTGTACATTTTTTACGTAGGGGCCACCCGTCGAGGCCGCTGGACGAGACGACGAGAGGTACCGCGATGGACCACCCCACCGCCCGCTATGTCCTGCCCGAGTTCACCGAGCGCACCAGCACCGGGGTGCGCACCATGGACCCGTACTCCAAGCTCCTCGAGCAGCGCATCATCTTCCTCGGCACGCCGATCGACGACACCTCGGCCAATGACCTCATGGCCCAGTTCATGCACCTGGAGCACGCGGCGCCCGAGCAGGACATCTCGCTGTACATCAACTCCCCCGGCGGCTCCTTCACCGCGATGACCGCCGTCTACGACACGATGCGCTTCGTGACGTGCGACATCGAGACGGTGTGCCTGGGCCAGGCCGCGTCGGCCGCCGCGGTGCTGCTCGCCGCCGGGACGCCCGGCAAGCGGCTCGCGCTGCCCGGCGCGCGGGTGCTGATCCACCAACCCTCGCTGAGCCAGCCCATCCAGGGCGAGACCTCGGACCTCCAGATCCACGCCACCGAACTGCTGCGCACCCGGGACCTGTTGGAACAGATGCTGGCCGAGCACACGGGGCAGCCCGTCGAGCGGGTACGCGACGATATCGAGCGCGACAAGATCTTCGATGCCCAGGGTGCCCTGGAGTACGGACTCGTGGACCGCCTCACCACCAGCCGCAAGCGCACCAGCGTTCCGCTGGGCCTGCGGTGACCGACCGTGCTGCCACCGGAGCTGCCCCCGCTGCCCGCCCTCACGCGCGCGGAGGGCGAACTCGTCGACCGCTACCTGGAGGCGGTGGACCTGCTCGGGCGGATCAACCCGGCGCGTGGCGGAGACACATACGGCAGCCTGCGCGCGGCGCAGGCGCTGGTGGCCAAGGCGAGCGCGCTGCGCGACGCGCTCACGCTCATGCACGACCGGGGCGAGGGCGAGCTGCACGCCGCGACGCTGGCGCGCGCCCTGCGGGTGCTGGACGGGGAACGGCGAACGGCACAGGTGACGGTGCCCGCGGAGCGGCCCCGCTGAGCCGGGGTTTCCAACACCCCACCCCGGTTGGGCTCCTTCGTACGGCGTAGTGTGATCCGCGGCGAGCCCCGGGCCCGAGTTGCGCGCCCGGCGCAGCCGTCCGTCCCGCCGCGTGCCTGGTCCACGCGGCGGGACGGCGGGAGCACGAGGGCCGAAAAGCACACGAAGCACTCCAACAGCCTATAAGTGACGTACGTCACACGGCACCTTTTCAGCTCGGAATCGCCGACCCGGTGCGTGACGATCCCTGGGACGACAAGCCCCCGTCGACAGCGACGGGGCAGCCCGGGCGGACGCCTGAACCCGCCGCCGTTCTGGGCGTCTGGTCGACGCCTGGACATCGGCGGGGCGGAGGAACCCCGGGCCGCACGGCCGGGGCTCGGACCAGCGGCCCCCTTCGCGGGCGGCCGACGAAGGGTCGCGCATGAACACGCGCAAACGGACCAAGGTTCCCCTACTGTCCCGGCTCGGCACAGCGTCGGCGCTCACCGCCGCCGCCGTCGGCGCGTCCCTGCTGACGCCGTGGGCGCCGGAGGCGGTGGCGGCGTCACAGGGCATGGACGCGCTGCGGGTCGCCGCCTCCAAGGAGGGCGCCCCGTACAAGTGGGGCGCCTCGGGGCCGCACCGCTTCGACTGTTCGGGACTGACCCAGTACGCGTTCAAGCAGGCGGGCAAGAAGCCGCCGCGCACCGCCGCCGGGCAGTACAACAGGGCCCAGAAGGTGTCCACCACCACTCGCACCCGAGGCGACCTGGTCTTCTTCCGCTCCGGTCGGTCCGTCTACCACGTGGGCATCTACGCGGGTCACGGCCGGATCTGGCACGCGCCCAAGAGCGGTGCGGTGGTGCGGCTCGAACGGATCTGGAGCAAGAACGTCAGCTACGGGCGGGTGGGTTAGCCACCCGGCACCACCGACGCCCGACCCCCGACTCCGCCACGCCCCCGCCTCACCGCGGGTGCCGACGCGGCGCGGGCTCCGACGGCGGGGAAACCGCGCACGCGGCGTACGGGGGGGGAGACGGCCAGGGGCCTCAGCGCGGGCCCCAGTCCGCTAGCGCACCGGCGTGGCCCACGGCAGGGCGATCCACACCGTCTTGCCGCCCTCGGGCGTGCGCGCGAACGACAGCCGGCCGCCGGACTCCGCCATCAGGCAGCGGATGATGGCCATGCCGCGGCCGTTGTCCTGCTGCACCGCGGCCGGCAGCCGGCATGGGAAGCGCGGGTGGCTGTCCGTCACGCCGACGCGTAACAACCCGTCGTGGTCGAGCACCACCCGCACGGTGAAGGTGGGCGACATGCCACGGGTGTGCTGCACGGCGTTGGTGGCCAGTTCGGAGACGACCAGGCACACCTTGTCAGCGGTGTCCGCGTCGACCGGCAGCCCCTAGTCCGCGAGCACCGTGCTGACGTATCTTCGGGCGGCGGTGACCGACGCGGGCGCGCTCGGCAGGGTGACGGATGCTTCCTGGTGATCTGCCATGGCGACGATGTCCCTTTCGCACCGCACGACCCGCCCGGACGCCCGCGCCGTACGCGGAGTCGTACCGGCCCTCCGACGACTCTGGGCGTCAGGGTGCCACCCGTGCCGGCGGAACGGTCCGCCATCCCCGGGGATGCTCGGAAAATCGCCAACACAGCGGGCGTGTCCAATGCGGACCTTCTTCCGCTACTTCGCGTGGAAGGAGGACGTGGTCGTCCAGCTCCTGGTCGACTTCGGCGCCGGCATGCGCACCGAGCTGGCGGCCCGCCCCTCCGACGAGCGCCCCTCGGCCGCGCTGCTGCACGCCGTGCGGGTCCCCATCGCCGCCTGCGGCCACCACGTCGACCGGGCGCTGGGCGTGGTCCAACTCATCCTGCGCACCCCGGCCCTGCTCGGGCGCTTCCTGAAGCAACAGGCACAGTGGCGCGAGGAGTTGACGCGGGAGCTGGCGGGCCGGCTCGGGCTCGACGCCGACGCTGAGCTGTACCCGCGACTGGCCGCCGGCATGGCCCTCACAGCCTTCGACGCCGTACTCCACCGCTGGAGCGCCAGCGACGGCCGCGAGGACCCCATCGTGCTGCTCGACGACGCCTTCGCGGTCATCGCACCGGCGCTGGACGCCACAGACGGGCCCCCCTCGGCCAACTGAGTTCCCCACGGCGGGAGTTCACGCCTCACCAGCGGTCGGCGAACTCTTCGACGGGTGCGTACGACCCGCACACGCGCCCCACCCACTCGCCTGCGGCCCGACACCTGGCTGCACCCCCGCACGCACCCCACGAACGAGACGCCGCCTCGCTCACCCATACTCCAAAAGAAATTCTGCAAAAATACTTTTGGTAAGTCGCCGATCCGTTCTAGCCTCCCGTCATGCCCAACGACGAACACCAGCGACGCGTACTCGACCCCGAGCGGGACGCGGCGGCCCTGAAGGCGCTGACGCACCCGTTGCGCATCCGGCTCCTGGGACTGCTGCGCCAGGACGGTCCGGCCAACGCGAGTGAGCTGGCCGTCAGGACCGGAGAGTCGTCCGCCACCACCAGCTACCACCTGCGCGTCCTGGCGAAGCACGCGTTCGTGGCCGAGGCCGAGCACCGGGACGGGCGGGAGCGCCGCTGGCGGGCCGTGCACGCCGTGACCTCCTGGAGCAACGCGGCCATGGAAGCCTCACCGAGCAGCCGCGCCTACGTCAGCGCGTCGCGCAGGGCCCAGCTCGAGCACCTGGAGGCATCGCTCGCCCGGCACGAGGCCGACCTCGCCGAGGGGCGGTTGGGACGAGAGTGGGTGGAGCCTTCCGGAATTAGTGACCTGCTGCCCCGGCTAACCCCCGAGTCGCTCACCGAACTCCGGGAGGCGCTCGACCGGAAACTGGCGGAGCTGACCACCCGCGACGCGCGCGACCCGCGGGCCACACAGGTCGTCCTGCTGACCGCCGGGCTGCCGCTGGCCCCCGCGACCACGGCACGGAACCGGCCGCGCCCTCCCCCACCGCGCCGCACGCGGACGGCGCGTCATGACGGAACCCCTGGTCATACGCACCGCGCGGCGCCGCTACAGCACCGTCGTCTGCGTGCTGTTCTGGCTGCCGCTGGGACTGGCCATCGCTCCCCAGGTCCTGCTGTTCACCGAGCGCAGCATGACCATGGCAGCCATCGCGGGGGTCTTCGCCGCGCACTCCCTGATCGCCACCGCGCTGGAGCTGCCCACCGGGGGGCTGTCCGACATCCTCGGACGACGCGCCGTCCTGGCCACCGCCGGCCTGCTCAACATGGTGGCCCTGGTCCTGGTGGGCTTGGGCACCGCTCCCTGGCTGCTCGGCCTGGGCATGGCCCTGGTGGGCGCGGGGCGTGCCCTGTCCAGCGGGCCGGCCGAAGCCTGGTACGTGGACACCGTCCAGGCACACTGCGGGCCAGGGGCCGAGTTGCGCACCGGCCTGGCCCGCGGCGGCGCCGCGACCTCGGCCGCGCTCGCCACCGGCACCCTCGTCGGCGGTGCCCTTCCCTGGCTGCTCGGGCTCGGCCCCGGCCTCAGTGCCCAACTGGGTTCGGTGGCCTCCGGGTTGGTGCTACCGCTCTCCGTTCCGATGCTGCTGGGCGCGGCCGTCGAGGTCGTCTTCGTGCTGTACGTCCTGACCGCGCTGCGCGAGCCGCCCCGACCGGCGGCCAGGGCGCGCGACGTCCTGCGCGGCGTCCCGGCCACGGTGCTGGACGGGCTGCGGCTGGGAAGCCGCGACGGGTTGGTCCGACGCGTGCTCCTCAGCGCGGGGGCCGCCGGCGGAGCGCTGACCACCATCGAGTTGCTCACGCTGGGACGCGCCGCGGCCCTCACGGGCACGATCGAGTCGGGGGCGGTGCTCTTCGGCGCCCTCGCCTGCGCCGGGTTCCTCTGCCACGCCCTCGGCAGTCACCTCGCCCCGCTGGCCGCCCGGCTCGCGGGCGGCTCCGAACGCGCGATCCTGGTAAGCCTCGGCGGAGGCGCAAGCGGCGTGCTGCTGCTCGGCGCCACCGCCGCGTTCTCAGGAGTGGGCCCCACGGTCCTCGCGGCCGTCGGCTACGCCCTGGTCTACCTCGGCCTCGGCGCGGCGGGGCCGAGTGAGAACGACCTCCTGCACCGCCGCGTGGCCAGCGCGGGCCGGGCCACGGCACTGTCCGTCCAGTCCCTGGCGCTGCAACTGACGGCGGCCCTGACCGGTTTGGTCATCGGCTTCCTCCTGGCGGGCCCACCGCGCTGGCTGCTCGGGGGCACCGTGCTGCTCGCCGGGGCCGTGCTGTGGATGCAGCACGGCGCTCCGACGCCCCCGACTCCCAGCGCGACGCCCGAGCCACACGCCGCCTCGCCCGTCCTGAGCGCCGCCGACTCGCGCGGCTACCGCGATCGCCTGGAGTAGCCCCGCCGGAGCGAGCGGCCGGCGTTCTCACCTCGGCTTCTCCGGCCCGGCCGGACCTCCGTACGCTCGCGGGCCGTGCGCCTCGGCGGGGCGCGGGGAGGGCGGGTGCCCGGCCGGGGTGGCCGGCCGGGCCGGCGGTCAGCAGGGGCCTCCGGGTAGAAGTCGCGCGGCTTGCCCGATGGGTCCTTCAACCTGCCGAGCAGGCTCGACGGGTACTCGATGAACCAGTAGCTCGCCACCGCCACGGGGATCGACACCGCCAGCACGATGAGCAGGGCGAGCGGAAAGCGCTCAGGCCCCTGCGGCAGCAGGCCGACCTTGTGCGACTGGAGCATGATCGGCTCGTGCCAGATGAAGAGGCTGTAGCTGACCAGGCCGACGCCGGTGAGCCAGCGGGTGTGGAGCAGTCGGTGCCAGCACGGTCGCCGCGCCGCCTGCAGGGTGCTGTAGAGCAGCACGACCCACAGCAGGCTGGCGACGGGGTGGTAGAAGGTGAACACGAAGTTCTCCGGCGCGGAGTACAGCGAGAGCGCGCAGAGGCCGGCCACCGAGGCCGCCGGCAGACCCGCCGAGCACCAGCCTGGCAGCTTGCCCCGACCGTCGAGCGCCACCATCAGCACGGCCAGGCCCATGCCCGGCCGCGAAGCCGCCGAAGCGGGCCTGCGGCCCGAAGTAGACCGCCCAGTCGGTGTGCGGCACGCCCCACGCGTAGCGGGCCACGGCGAGCAGACCAGGGGGCGGCGAACAGGGCGGCGCAGCCGGCGCCGCACAGCACCGCGCGCCCGCCGCGCGTGCCGACGCTCCCGCAGGGGCGCACCACCAGCGGCCCGATGGCCACCAGCGTCAGATAGAAGACGATCTCCAGCGAGAGCGACCAGGTGGGGCCGAGGGTGTAGAAGATCCGGTCGCCGTCGAAGACGTGGGTGAACGTCAGGTGCTCCACGAGGTCCCGCCAGTCGCCCGGCAGGGACGGGTTGCGCGAGGCCCACACCACCAGGACGGCCAGGAAGTACAGCGGCACGATGCGGATGGCGCGCCGGAACAGGAACAGCCGGGCCGGGCGCACCGAGCCCGGTCGATCGCGGCGCGCGCGTAGGAGAGCGTGAGCAGGTACGCGGACAGGACGAAGAAGAAGTCGATGACCTCAAGGGAGATCAGGGCGCCGAGGAAGCGGTTGTCCAGCGGCGGGTGGGAGCCCTGCGCGTCGTCGGTGTGGTACTGCTGCCAGACGTGGAAGAGGACCGTGCTGAGCGCGGCGATCCCACGGAAGCTCTGGATCTCGGTCGCGCCGGCGCGCGCGGGCGCGGCGGCGCCCTCGGCCAAAGCGGGGTCCGCGCCGCGCGCGGCCTTCTCGCGCCGGGGGGCCAGGACGCGCGCTGACAGGTCGGTCGGGGGCGGGGCTGCGGTCACGGCCTGGCCACCGCCTTCGCCACCGCCTTCGCGGCGGCCCGCGGCGTCACGCGCCACTGCCGGTCCCCCAACGCCTCCTTGAGGTGGGCGTGTCGGGCCACGATGTTCTTGAAGTGGGAGTAGAAGAAGGTCGACACGAACAGGTAGCGCCAGAACCAGGCCCGCCGACGGCGCAGTTCGGGCACTGCAAGCCGCCAGGCGAAGCACGCCTGCACCACGCCGGCGGACAGCGTGAACAGCATGGCGAGCACGCAGATCGGCACCGCCCAGTCGAGTTCGCCCGGGCCGCCGGCGCGCCAGACCGAGTACAGCAGGATGGGCAGGATCTGTAGGGTCAGCCAGGTTTGGACCTCGCGCCAGCCGAGCAGGACGGTCAGGCCGAGCTTCTGCCGCGCGGTGAAGACGGGGGAGCGCAGTGCGCGCCACAGGTGCTTGAGGGAGACCTGGAGCCAGCCCTGTGCCCAGTGGGAGCGCTGATTCCACAGCGGGGCGAGTTTGGTGGGGGCCAACTCGCGGGAGACGAGGGTGCGGTCCATCGCGAAGCGGGCGCCCTCGCCGAGCGCGCGCAGCGTGGAGTCGATGTCCTCGGTGAGCATCGAGCCGTGCATGCGGGTACGGGCCAGCAGGTCGGTGCGCCAGAAGCTGTTGGAGCCGGCGAAGACCCCGAAGCAGTACATGCCGGGTGCGCCCCGGGTGGCTCACGGCGTAGATGACCTCGAACTCCACGGCGACCAGGCGGGCCACCCAGGAGCTGTCGCCGTTGCGGATCACGCAGTGGCCCTGCACCACGTCGTAGCCGTTGGACAGCCAGTGCCAGGCGTGTTGGAAGGCGTCGCGGGCCGGGTGGTGGTCGGCGTCGAAGATGCCCACCATGTCGCCGCGGACCCGGGTGACGGCCGCGTTGATGTTCTGCGCCTTGGAGGTGCTGCCGACCACCGGCAGCAGCACCAGGCGCGGGTCGCGGCGGGCGATCTCGCGCAGCGTCTCCTCGACGGGCAGCGGGTGCGGGGTGTTGTGCGCGAGGACGATCTCCAACTCGCCGGGGTAGTCGAGTTGGAGGAAGGATTCGACGGTGTCCACGATGGTCGCCGCCTCATTCGGCAGGTAGGCGGCGATGACGGCGCTGGCCGGCGGGTAGGGCTGGGCCGGTCGCTGTGGTCTCGGGGTCGCGTCCAGCGCGTACAGGCACTCCAGGATGATCAGCGCGGCGGAGACCAGCAGCCCGGCGACCACGACCCAGTACACGGCGGAGCCCACGTCCCAGCCGTGCGCGTAGGTCCGCTGGTAGAAGACGAACGGCGCGCCGACGCCGAGGGCCAGCACGAGCAGCGGTGACAGGGTGTTCAGCAGCAGCTTGACGGCGGCGCCGAGCGAGCGGAGCGGGCGGGGTGCCGGTCCGGTGTGGCCCGCATCCACGGCGCGTACAGCACCGGCCGCAGGTCGCGGTGGCGGATGGCCTCGGCGACCGCGTCCTTGGCGCGCTCGACGGGCTCCTCGCGCCGCGCGCAGTCGGCCAGCGGGGCCCAGCCGACGGCCGGGGTCAGGCGCACGTTCTCGTCGGCGACGATGAAGCGGGTCCCGGCGACCTGGCGGGCGAAGTCCTGGAGGGTGGCGCGCGCCGTGTCCTCGTCAACGCTGGGCAGCAGCATCAGCAGGTGGCCGTCGTCGTCCGAGCCCAGTCGGTCGCTGGGGCCGCCGGCGCGCTCGGCGACGCCGGCCAGCCGCTCGTCGACCTCGCGCCGCACGCGCTGGCCCAGGCGTGCTTCCAGGGCGGGCATCTCGGCGAGGGCGACCACGGCCAGCACCCCGGGGCGGCGCCCGGCCACCGGGCGGCCGAGTTCCCGGTCGAGTTCGTCGAGGAGGTGCGGGCTTGAGTACAAGCCGGTACGCGGGTCGAGCAGCAGGCTTTCGACCGGCACAGGCACCCGGCGCAACTTGGCCTCGATGCGCGCGGACAGCTCCGCGGGGTCGGAGGTCTCGGCCACGCAGTCGTCGGCCCCGTGGCGCAACACGTCCACCACGCCGGCCGGTCCCGACCGGGCGGTGACGACCAGCAGCGGCAGCGCGCGGCCGGCCGGCGCGGCCCGCACCTCGCGGACCACGGCGAGCCACGCGCGTTCGTCGTCGAGCGCGACGATGGCGTCCGGCGGGGCCTGTCGGGAGACGGGCGCTGACCTGGCCCGGCTCGGCGTGGCTCACCTCGTGACCGGTGGACCGCAGCGTCTGGGTGAGCCGTTCCAGACGCTGCCCGGGTATGCCGACGGCCAGCACGTGCCCGCCGGGGCGGGGTACGCCCTGCCGCGTCCCGTTCGGAGGCAGCGGTGCGTCCGGTGCGTGGGGTGGGTGCGAAGTGAGCACCTGAGGGTGTCCTTCCTGCCAGCGGGCGCGCGGTCCCGCCGCGAACGCCGGGCCGCGCGGCGGCTGACGTGGGCGGGTCCGCCGCGCGCCTCCGTGGACGATTGCGACGGTGTGGTGCTGTGGGCGTGCCGCGAACCGCGACGGGCGGGGTGCGCGGCGGGGCGTACAGGCCGCGCGCCGTACGCGCCATACCGACCACACGGCTCGTACGCCGGAAGGCGGCCCGAGCGGCGGCCCACCGCGCGCGGGGTGTGGTGCCGCGCTGGCGTCCTCGTCCCGCACGACAAGGGCGAGGCGGGGCACCGGCCCACCGCCACGCGGGCGGTGGCACTGGCCCCACGGGGCATGGCGCCCCGGGCACGCGCGGTCCGGCCCCCGCGCGGGCGCGGCGAGCTGTGGCCGGGGCCGGATGGGCGCCGGGTGCGGCCGTCGACGGGCCGCGCGGTGTGGGCGCTGGGCCGCTAGCCCCGGCGGCGTCTGGGGGCCGCGGGGGCGGTGGGGGTCTGTCGCCGCGGGTGGGCCGGAGCCAATCGGCGCGCGACGGGCGCACGGCATCAGGCGCGCGGTGGTGGCGTCCGTGCCAGGGCGTCGCCGGAGCAGGTCTTTCAGGCGCGCCCGGGCCGTCGAGGGCGAGGCGCGCGGTAGTGCGAGCCGGGGACGCGCGACCGCGCGTCACTTTGTTCCGCATCTGTGTGGTCCCGTCCTGGTCGGATCCTGGGGGGAGGACTGGATGGCGCAGAGTGCCGCCGTCTATCCCGGCCGGGGCCGGGCCAGTTCAGTAACGTCAGCCTCTGCGATCACTATGACACCACGCCTTCGACGGTGTGACGCATTGAGGAAGTCCCCTCGACCCGCCGTCCGCATACGCCCGCAATACACGGTTTCTGCTGGCGGGAAGCGTCCCGCCGGCTGGCGGCAACGCGCCAGCCGCACACGGGCCGGGCGGCGGCGGGAGCGCGTCGCCCCCGCCGCCGCCCGGCGCGCCCTGCCCCCGTTCGGCCTCTCCGTCCAGGCCGGGCGGGCGGCCGTGGTGCCGCGCGGGTCGGTCAGGGTCAGCCGACGGCCAGGTTGGCGAAGGCCGCGACGTCCTCGGCGATGGCCGCCACCACCCGCTCCTGTTGCGGGGTGATGAAGAAGTGGCCGCCGGAGAACGTACGGAGGGTGAAGCCGCCGTCGGTCAGCTTCGCCCACGCCTTGGCCTCGTCGAGGTTGACCCGCGGGTCCGACTCGCCGGTGAGCACGCTGATCGGGCAGTGCAGCACCGGCGTGCTGCCGTCCACGTCACACCGGTAGGTCTCGATGGCCGTGTAGTCGGCGCGGATGGCCGGCAGCACCATCCGCAGCAACTCCTCGTCGGCCAGCAGTCCGGAGTCGGTCCCGCTGAGCGCGCGGATCTCGGCGATCAGCCCGTCGTCGCCCTGCTGGTGGACGTTCTCGTCCCGGAAGGTGATCGGCGCCCGTCGCCCGGAGGCGATCAGGCCGCGCAGGTGGACGTTGCCGTCCCGCTCGAAGCGGCGCGCCAGCTCGAAGCCGAGCACCGCGCCCATGCTGTGGCCGAAGAGCATCAGCGGGCGGTCCGCCCAGGGTGCGAGCGCCGCGTAGATGGCGTCGACCAGGTCACCCACGGTCTCCAACGGCGGTTCGGCACGCCGGTCCTGACGGCCCGGGTACTGCACCGACAGCACGTCGGTGGTCTCGGCGAGCGCCTTGGAGAAGGGGAAAAAGAAGGAAGCGGACCCTCCTGCGTGCGGCAGGAGCACCACGCGGTGCGGACTGTCGGCTACGGGATGGAAGCGCCGGACCCACAGGTCGTCGGTCGTGGATTCCGTGGTGCTCATAGCTGCCCTCGTTCCTAGGTAGTGCTGCGATCCCTGATGGTGGCCGCCCGTCGACACGAGTCGCGGATCAACGGGCACCGCCCTATCTCATCAGGCATCGTCACAATGGGACAGCTCGGCCCAGCCCTTGACGCGGTGTTGGAAGAATCACGCCCGACCGGTGTGACCAGCGCACCCGTGCCGGAAAGCGGCCGATCTCCGCCCTCGGGACGGGGCTTGCCGGCGCGTGGCACGGCGCACTCCCCCGCGCGTCACGTCCGCGCCCACCCCTGTCCTCCCGCGCGTCACCCGTACCGTGTCGCGTACGGGCCCCTCAAGCCGCGCCCGCGCGGGTGCACTTCGCCGCCCGGCGGTGCGTGCCGGCGCTGCCGGGGCACGCTGGCCGTGTACCCGTCCGGGGAGACAGAGGAAGAGGAAGGGGCGCCACCGCCATGCGTGGACGCAGCCGCGACGTCCGTCACCAACCCGTCCACCACCCCCTGTTCGCCCGCTCCTACGCGCGGCTCGGGGCGCTGCGTGACGAACTGCTCGCCGGCCTCACCGGGCGGGTCATCGAGATCGGCGCGGGCAGCGGCCTGCACTTCGCGCGGTACCCGCGTCAGGTCGCCAAGGTGGTGGCGATCGAACCGGAGAGCCACCTGCGCGCGCTCGCGGTCACGGCCGCGCTGCGCGCGCACGTCCCGGTGGACGTGGTGCCCGCGCGGGCGGAGGCGCTGCCGGTCAAGAGCGAGGCGTTCGACGCGGTGGTGACGGCGCTGGTGCTCTGCTCGGTGCGGGACCTGGGCCGGTCGTTGCGCGAGTTGCACCGCGTGCTGCGCCCAGGCGGTGAGCTGCGCTTCCTGGAGCACGGCCGGGCCCGGGGCCGGGCCATGGCGCTGACCCAGCGGGCGCTGGACCGTACGGTGTGGCCGGCCCTGTGCGGCGGCTGCCACACCAGTCGCGAGATCGTGGCCGAGGTGCGCCGGGCCGGGTTCGAGATCGACACCCACCGGCGGCTGCGCGTGCCCGAGCGCGGGCTGCCGCTGCCGACCAGCTCGTGCGTGCTGGGCGTGGCCCGGCGGCCGGTGCCGCCAGCCGACGGCGGTGGGCCGCCACCCGGCCAGCGCGCGGGCTGAGCGCGCTCCGCGAGGGGGCGGGGCGGTCGGCGGGCGCGACAGGCGCCGGCCGACCGCCCGTCGCGCGGGCGGCGGGCGCGGTGCGCGGCCGGGCGCGGTGGGCGCGGGGCGTAGGCGGGAGTCGGCCGGGGGGAGAAACGTACCCACTGCCCGTGATCAAGGAGGCCGTTCATGACCCACACGTTCCGCTTCGGCGTCAACATGCTCACGATAGAGACAGGCGAGGCGTGGAGAGACAGGTGCCGACGCGCCGAGGCGCTCGGTTACGACGTCCTGCTGGTCCCCGACCACCTCGGCATGCCCGCCCCCTTCCCCACCCTGGTCGCCGCCGCCGAGGCCACCGAGCGTCCACGGGTGGGCACCTTCGTGCTCAACGCCGGGTTCTGGAACCCGGCGCTGCTCGCCCGCGAGGTGGCCACCTGCGACCAGCTCACCGGCGGTCGGCTGGAGCTGGGGTCGGTACCGGCTACGTCAAGGCCGAGCACGACGCCGCCGCCCTGCTGTGGAGCTCCCCGCGCGCGAGCGTCGACCACTTGGAGCGGACCCTGACCGAGCTGGACCGGCTCCTGACCGACACGGAGCAGCGGCCACGCCCCGCGCAGTCGCCCCGGCCGCCGGTGCTGCTCGGCGGCAACGGCAACCGCGTGCTGCGGCTGGCCGCGCGGCACGCCGCGACCGTGGCGTTCACCGGTGCCAGACAGGCCCCCGACGCGCCCGCCAGCACCCTGTCGGTGATCAGCGCCGACGCGCTGGAGGCGCGGGTGGCCGCCTACCGTTCGTTCGCCGCCGACCGGGAGGCGCCCGCCGAGCTGAACTACCTGGTCCAGCAGGTGGTGATCACCGACGACCGCCGCTCCGCCGCGGCGGAGCTGGCCCCGCACACGGGCGGCCTGACCGAGGACCAGGTGCTGGAGCACCCGGCGCTGCTGGCCGGCACGGTCGCGGAGATCGCCGAGGAGATCGCCGAACAGGTACGCGCCCACCGCGAACGGTTCGGCTTCACCTACTTCACCGTGCTCGACCCCTACGCGGAGGAGTTCGGCAAGGTCATCGCCGAGCTGCGCGAGGGCTGAGCCCCGGGGCGCCCCCGGGGCCACCCCGTCCCATCGGGCCCACCCGTCGCGCCCGAGCACCGCGCCGCCGGGCGGGCCCGCGCCCCGGGTGAGCGCCCCGCCGTCGTCCATGCCCGCGTCGCCGTCCGGCCCGGTCGTCGCATGGCACCGGGCCGGGCGGGTACCCGGACCGCCCGGGGCCGCACGGCAGCACGCGGCGCCCCGAAGACGGTCGGTCGAACAACGGTGGGTAGCGGGTAACGGGGGCGTCTCTCGTGTTGCTGATTCACGACCCGTGTCTGCCGCTTTGCCGATCCTTTACGATGGGTTTTCGATCCTCTGTCCGTGAAACCCTCCTACGAAAGGTGTGAGCGTCCGTCCATGGGCGAGCCTCCCAGTAGCCGCTGTCGCGCGATCCCTCTGTTCCTGTCCGTCCATGGGACGGAGGTGACCCGATGATCGAAGTGCTGCTCCTGGCCGTGGCGCTGCTTCTGTCGCTGGCCTGCGGAGCCTTCGTCGCGGCGGAGTTCTCGCTGACCACGGTCGAGCGTGCCGAGTTGGAGCGGGCCGTGGACCGCGGCGAGCGCGGTGCGCACAGCGCCCTCCAGGCCGTGCGCGGCCTCACCTTCCAGCTCTCGGGCGCCCAGCTCGGCATCACCGTCACCAACCTGATCGTCGGCATGCTGGCCAAGCCGTCGATCGCGGCCCTGCTGGGCGGCCCCCTGGAGGCCCTGGGGGTGCCCGCGTCGGCCGTGAACTCCTTCGCCCTGGTGCTGGGCACCGTGCTGTCCACGCTGGTGCTGATGGTGGTCGGCGAGCTGGTCCCCAAGAACTGGGCGATCTCCAAGCCACTGCCGGTGGCCAAGCGGGTCGCCACCCCGCAGCGCGTCTTCAGCGCGGCCTTCCGCCCGCTGATCTCACACCTGAACAACACGGCCAACCGTATGGTGCGCCGGATGGGGCTGGAGCCGGCCGAGGAGCTGGCGTCGGCGCGCGGCCCGCAGGAGCTGGTCGCGCTGGCCAAGCACTCGGCCCGCCAGGGCGCCCTCGACCGGGACACCGCGGAACTCTTCGTCCGCACGTTGAACCTGGCGGAGCTCTCGGCGGAGAACGTGATGACGCCCCGGGTCCAGGTCATGGCGCTCGACGTGCAGGCCACCGCCGAGGACATCGCCAACGCCACCCGGGCCACCGGCCTGTCCCGCTTCCCCGTCTACCGCGGCAACCTCGACACCGTCGTCGGGGTCGCCCACATCAAGGACGTCCTGGCCATCCCGGCCGAGCGCCGGCCGCGCCATCCGGTGTCCGCGCTGCTGCGCGACCCGCTGCTGGTGCCCGAGTCGCTGACCGTGGACCGGCTCCTGGACTGGCTCTCCGGCAAGCGCACCATGGCCGTCGTCATCGACGAGTACGGCGGCACGGCCGGCGTGGTCACGCTGGAGGACATCGTCGAGGAGGTGGTGGGCGAGGTCCGGGACGAGCACGACCCGCTGGAGACCCCCGACCTGGCCGCGCGCGGCACCGACCCCGAGGGCTGGGCCCTGTACGACGCGGACGGCGCGGCCCGTACCGACCAGTTGCGGACCATCGGGCTGCGCGCGCCGGAGGGCCCGTACGAGACGCTGGCCGGCCTGGTCGCCACCGAGCTGGGGCGCATCCCGGCCCGGGGTGACGAACTGGTCGTGGCCGGCTGGGAGCTTGAGGTCACGGACGCCTCCGGGCGCCGCGCCGCGAGCGTGCGACTGCGCGCGCCGCTGGCCACCTCGACCGACGAAGCCGACGCGGACGACGACGGCTCCCGCCAGCGCGGCGCGGACGGCAGCCGGGACCGGCCGCACCGCGGCTGGCGGCGCGCCGGCGGCCACCACCGTGACCACCACGCCGACCGGGCCGACCGGCCCACCGCCCTGGACACGGCCGCGGAACCGGCCGTGGCTGACGGCGCCGGCCGCCGGACGCGCCCCGGGCACGGGGCGGCGTCCGTCGACGCCACGCGGCAGCGGAAGGAGGCCCGTCGATGATCGCGGTCCAACTCTTGATCGGCCTGCTGACGCTGGTGGTCAACGCGTACTTCGTGGGGGCCGAGTTCGCCCTCATCTCGGCGCGCCGCAGCCAGATCGAACCGCACGCCGAGCAGGGCCACCGGCTGGCGCGCAGCGTGCTGTGGGGGCTTGAGCACGTGTCGGCCCTGATGGCGGCAGCGCAGCTCGGCATCACCCTGTGCACCCTGGTGCTCGGCATCGTCGCCGAGCCGGCCATCGCGCACCTGCTGGAGCCGGTCTTCCACGCGGTCGGCGTGCCGGACGGGCTGACCCACCCGATCGCCTTCGTGATCGCGCTGGCGGTGGCGACGTACGTGCACATGCTCTTCGGCGAGATGGTGCCGAAGAACGTCGCGCTCGCCGAGCCGGTGCGCTCGGCGCTGCTGCTCGGCCCGCCGCTGGTGGCCATGTCGCGGGCGCTGCGGCCGGTGATCTTCACGGTGAACGCGTTCGCGAACGCGCTGCTCAAACTGTTGCGCGTAGAGCCGAAGGACGAGGTGGCGGCGTCGTTCTCGGACGCCGACCTGGCGCGCATGGTCGCGGACTCCAGTGAGGCCGGGCTGCTTGACGACCGGGCCACCGAGCGGCTGCGCGACGCGTTGGAGCTGGGCCGCCGGCCGGTGCGGGACGTCGTGCTCTCCGTCGACCGGGTGGTCACGGCGGGGCTAGGGGTCACCCCCGAGCAGTTGGAGACCCTGTCGGCCGAGTCCGGATTCTCCCGCTTCCCCGTCATCGACGAGGGCGGGCGCATCCTGGGCTACCTGCACGTGAAGGACGCCCTGGACGCCCGCCCCCGGGACGTGGCCTTCCGCACCGAGCAGTTGCGGCCCATCGCTCGCGTGCGGGCCGCAACACCGCTCGACGACGTGCTGACGGCCATGCGGGGCACGAGCACGCACCTGGCCGCCGTCATCGACGAGCACAGCCGGCTGGCCGGGCTGATGACCATGGAGGACGTGCTGCGGGAGCTGGTGGGCCCGGCGCCCAGCGCGTAGCCGAGGGCCGGCCCGGGCCTCAGCGAGGTCCGGGCCGGCACCCGTCAGCCGGGCCGGTTCGGATTCCGAACCGGCCCGGCCCGTGTGGCGAGCACGGCGGCCGGCGGCTCAGGGGCGCTCGTCCGCCCCCGCGCGCATGCGCTCGGTGACGCCACGGACGTGCGCGTCGAGCGTGCCGGCCGGGTCGTCGCTGAACTCGTGCAGCACCACGGCGGCCGTGAGGATCACGTCGCACAGCTCCGCCGCGACGTCCGCGCGCTCGTGGGTGACGCCCTTGCGCGGGTTGTGGCCGGTCAGCCCGGTGTAGGCGTTCATCACCTCGCCCGTCTCCTCGGCGAGCTTCAGCAGGCGCAGCGCGGTCTCCTCGGCGCGGTCGCGGGTGGTGTTGGCCGCGTCGAGCCAGGCCACCGCCGCGCGGGCCGCCTCCCACAGCGTGCCGTCGGCCGCCTTGGCAGGGGCCGCCTCGGGTGCGCCGTGGGCGGGCCGGGCGGTGCGGGCCGCGCGCTCGTGGAGGGCGTCGAGCTGGTCGGCCCATCTGGTCGGCGGTCAGGCGCTCGGACATCCGGTGGTCTCCTGTGTCTGTGGGGCGCCGCCGCGACGACGGCGCGGCCGGGCCGCGAGCGGAAGGAAGGCGGACTGGCGGGTCGGCCGGGACCGGTGACCGGTCCCGGCCTGTCGCTATGATCGCCCTCGCCATGCAGATGAACGCCACGTACTCCAGTTTCGTCGCGGTCGGCGACTCCTTCACCGAGGGCATGTCCGACGAACTGCACGACGGCACCTACCGCGGCTGGGCCGATCTCCTCGGGGCGCGGCTCGCGTCCCGCGTCCCGGACTTCCGTTACGCCAACCTCGCCGTACGCGGCAAGCTGATCGGCAAGATGGTCGACGACCAGGCCCGGCCGGCCGCGGCGATGGAAGCCGACCTGGTGAAGCTGGTCGGCGGGCTGAACGACGTGCTGCGCCCCAAGTGCGACATAGGGCTGGTGGCCGCCCGCCTGGAGGAGGCCGTCGAGCTGGTGGCCCCCGGTGCCGCCAGCTCGTCCTGATGCACAGCCCCGGCCGGCACGGGCCGCTCCTCGAGCGAGGTCGCTCGAGGAGCGGCTGTACGCGCACATCGACGCCCTGGCCGCGCGGCATGGGGCGGCGGTCGTGGACCTGTTCGGGGCACCGGTACTGGGCGATCACCGGATGTGGGCCGATGACCGGCTGCACCTGAACACCGAGGGGCACCGGCAGATCGCGGAGGCCGTCTGGCAGGCGATCGGCCTGCCGGCCACGTACGACTGGCGCGAGCCGTTGCCGCCGCCGGTGCTGCCTGGCTGGCGCTCCCGGCGCGGCGCTGACCTGCGGTTCGCCAGGCAGCACCTGGCGCCCTGGATCGGCCGGCGGCTGACCGGCCGATCGTCGGGCGACGGCCGCTCCCCCAAGCGGGCCGAGCTGCTGCCGCTCGCGCTACCGGTGCGGGGCGCGGACGACGCGCCCGACGCCCGCTCGGCGCCGGGTGGCTGAACCGCTCCCCACGCGCTACGGCTCCCCGCGGGGGGGGTGGACGCGCGAGGTGCCCGACGCCGAGGGCACGGCGCTGGCCTGCGGATACCGCCAGTAGACTCTGCGTCCATGACTGCTAAGCCGCGCATCCCGAACGTCCTGGCCAGCCGCTACGCCTCGGCGGAGCTGGCCCTCCTGTGGTCCCCCGAACACAAGGTAGCGCTGGAGAGGCGGCTGTGGCTGGCCGTGCTGCGCGCCAAGAAGGACCTGGGCATCGAGGTGCCGGACGCCGCCATCGCCGACTACGAGCGGGTCCTTGAGCAGGTGGACCTGGAGTCGATCGCCGAGCGCGAGAAGGTCACGCGGCACGACGTCAAGGCGCGGATCGAGGAGTTCAACGCGCTGGCCGGGCACGAGCAGGTGCACAAGGGCATGACGTCCCGGGACCTGACCGAGAACGTCGAGCAGTTGCAGGTCAGGCTCTCGCTGGAGCTGGTGCGCGACCGCGTGGTCGCGGTGCTCGCCCGGCTCACCGCGCTGGCAGCCGAGCACGCCGAGCTGGTCATGGCCGGGCGCTCGCACAACGTCGCGGCGCAGGCCACCACGCTCGGCAAGCGCTTCGCCACCGGCGCCGACGAACTCCTGGTGGCCTTCGCGCGCCTCACAGAACTGCTCGACCGCTACCCGCTGCGCGGCATCAAGGGCCCGGTCGGCACCGCGCAGGACATGCTCGACCTGTTCGGCGGCGACGCGTCGAAGCTGGCCGACCTCGAACAGCGCATCGCCGGGCACCTCGGCTTCGGGAGCGCCTTCACCTCCGTCGGCCAGGTCTACCCGCGCTCCCTGGACTACGAGGTGGTCACGGCCCTGGTGCAGGTGGCCGCCGCCCCCTCGTCGATCGCCAAGACGATCCGGCTGATGGCCGGCCACGAGCTGGTCACCGAGGGGTTCAAGCCGGGACAGGTCGGCTCGTCCGCGATGCCGCACAAGATGAACACGCGCTCCTGCGAGCGGGTGAACGGCCTGACAGTGATCCTGCGCGGCTACGCGTCGATGACCGGCGAGCTGGCGGGCGACCAGTGGAACGAGGGCGACGTCTCGTGCTCGGTGGTGCGCCGCGTCGCGCTGCCGGACGCCTTCTTCGCGCTGGACGGCCTGCTGGAGACGTTCCTGACGGTGCTAGACGAGTTCGGCGCCTTCCCGGCCGTCGTCGCGCGTGAACTCGACCGCTACCTGCCGTTCCTGGCCACCACCAAGGTGCTGATGGGGGCCGTGCGGGCGGGCGTGGGCCGCGAGGAGGCGCACGAGGCGATCAAGGAGAACGCGGTGGCGGCGGCGTTGGCCATGCGCGAGCAGGGCGTCGAGCGCAACGAGCTGTTGGACACCCTCGCGGCGGACGAGCGCCTTCCGCTGGACCGGGCGGCGCTGGACGCCCTGATGGCCGACAAGCTCTCGTTCACCGGTGCCGCCGCGGACCAGGTGGCCTCGGTGGTCGCCCGCGTCGAGGAGATCACCAGGCGGTACCCGGAGGCTGCCGGGTACGCGCCGGGGTCGATCCTCTGAGCCCCGCCGGCCGCCGCGTGAGCCACGAGGAGTTGGCCGCCGCCCGCGACCGCGTCGTGCCCGACGTGGTCGCGCCGGGGCTGCGCGTCCTGTTCTGCGGCATCAACCCGGGGCTGATGTCGGCGGCGACCGGCCACCACTTCGCCGGCCCGGGCAACCGGTTCTGGCCGGTCCTGCACGCCTCCGGGTTCACGCCACGGCGGCTGCGCCCGGACGAGGAGCGGGAGTTGCTGACGTACGGACTCGGCATCACCAACGTGGTGGCCCGGGCCAGCGCGCGCCGACGAGTACCGCGAGGGCGGGCGGATACTGCGCGAGAAGGTGGCCCGCCTGCGACCGGCGTGGCTCGCGGTCGTCGGCGTCACCGCCTACCGGGTGGCCTTCCACGACCGCAAGGCCCAAGTCGGCCCGCAGGACGCCTCGCTGGGCGACACCCGGGTGTGGGTGCTGCCCAACCCGAGCGGCCTGAACGCGCACTGGAGCCTGAAGACCATGGCCGAGGAGTACGGCCGGCTGCGCGCCGCCGCGAGCGACTGAACCCGGCCGCCCCCGCCGCCCACCTGTCAGCGGGGGCGCACGACCGGCTCCGTACGCGACGCTCCGGGCGGGCTCAGGCGTCCCGCCGCTCCAGGGCCCGCCAACCCGCCGCCGCCAGGAGCAGGGTCCAGGCGGCCAGGACCGCGAGGCCGGGCCAGGGGACGAGCCCCGCCCAGAGGGTGGTGTGCAGGACGCCCTGACCGGCCGCGTCCGGCAGGAACCGGGTCACCCGGAACACCGGCGAGCCCGTGCCCAGAACGGGTTGGACGAAGGTGAGCAGCGGGACCAGCAGGTCGAGGGCGGCCACCGGGCCACGGAGCACGGTGGCGACGCCGGAGGCCAGCACGGCGATCAGGCCGAGGTAGAGCCCGCAGCCGAGGACGGCGCGCGACGCGCCCGGGGCGCCGAGGCCCATCCCGTACTCGCCGAGCAGCGCCTGACCGACCAGGAACGAGACGAGGCCGGTCGCGGTGCCCACCGCGAGCCCGAGACCGCCGACGACGGCGAGCTTGCAGCCGTAGAACAGCCCGCGGCGCGGCACCGCCGCCAACGACATCCGCAGGGCGCCGCCCTTGTACTCGCCCGTGACGACCAGCACGCCGGAGCAGAGCGCGGCCAGTTGTCCGAAGCTCAGGCCGAAGTAGGAGGAGTGGACCGGGTCGAAGTCGACCGCGCCGTCGCCCGGTTCGTGGCTGGCGCACGCCAGAGCCGAGAAGCCGGCGGTGGCCAGCGGGACGCAGGCGAGGGCGATGAGGGTGGCGCGCACGGTGTGGACCTTGGGCCATTCCGAGCGCAGTACCGCGGTGACGTTCATGGTTCAGCCTCCCGTCGCGGGGTTGCGGGCGGCGTACTGTGTGACGTCGGCCGTCAGACGCAGGTACGCCTCTTCCAACGAGACCGGGGCGTAGGTGAGTTCGAGCAGCGGTACGCCGCCGGTCGCCGCGAGTTCGCCGACGCGGGCCGCCGTGACGTCCGGCAGGCACCAACGCCCGTCGCCGTCCGGCGCGCCGGCGAACCCCACCGAGGCCAACACGTCGCACAGCCGCTCGGGTTCGGTGGTGCGCAGGTACGCCCGAGGGCTGCTGTGCGCGGCGATAAAGGCGGTCATCGGTGTATCGGCGAGCAGCCGGCCGCGGCCGAGGACGACGAGGTGGTCCGCGGTGCGGGTGATCTCCCCCATCAGATGGCTGGAGACCAGCACAGTGCGCCCGTCGGCGGCCAGGCGGCGCAGCAACTCCCGTATCCACACGATGCCCTCAGGATCCAGGCCGTTGGTCGGCTCGTCCAGCATCAGCACGGGCGGATCGCCGAGCAGCGCGGCGGCGATCCCGAGCCGCTGCCGCATGCCGAGCGAGAAGGTGCCCACGCGGCGCCGCGCGACGGCATCGAGGCCGGTCTCGGCGAGCACCTCGGCGATCCGCCGGTGCGGGATGTCGTTGCTGTACGCGAGGCAGCGCAGGTGGTCCCGGGCGGTGCGGGCGCCGAGCGCGGCTCCGGCGTCCAGCAGCGCGCCGGCCAGCCGCAGCGGCCTGGGCGCCGAGCGGTAGGGCCGGCCGCCGACGGTCACCTGTCCCGCGGGGCCGGTCCAGGCCGAGGGCGATACGCAGGGTGGTGGACTTGCCGGCGCCGTTGGGCCCGAGGAAGCTGGTGACCCAGCCGGGTCGGACGGTGAAGGTGACGTCGTCCACGGTGCGGATGGGGCCGTAGTCCTTGCGCAGGTCCCGTACGTCGATCGAGGTCATGCCGCCACACTGCCGGCTGCGCGGCATCCGGTGCCTCCCCCGCGCGCGGGTCGCTCCTCCCGTTGGCGGGGGATTCGGCGGACGCCTCGCGCTGGCACGATGTGCAGGTGAACCTGATAGACGTCCTGTTCAGGCCGTTGGCGCGGGCCGAGACCTACAACGCGCTGGCTGCATCTGCTCGTCGGTGGGGTCTTCGCGTCCATCTGCCTGTTCGTCTTTCCCGGCACCTCGGCGGCGGGCCCGTTGAGCTGGGCCGGCTTCCTGGTGCTGCCCGTGCCGATCCTGCTCGCGCTGAGCCTGATCCCGGCGATGCGGTCGGCCGAGGGCGTACAGGCCCGGCTGATGCTCGCCCCCGGCCGGTCGTCGGCCGCCTCCGACGAGGGCGGCTCCCGGAGCGGGGGTGGGGCGGGGCGGCGGGGTGGGCGGCGCGCGCCGGGGCCGGCAGACCCGGGCATCTCGGTGGCGCCCGAGCGCGGTTGGGCCGAGCGCGGCCACACCGCACTGTGGCTGCTGGTGCGGGTTCTGGCGGGGACGGCGGTGCTGGTGGCGACGGTGTAGTTGCCGGGGCTTTCGGTGCGGCTGGTCACCGGGCCGGGCGGGTGGTGGGTGCTGTTGACGCCACTGCCGTTGGTCGCACTGGCCGGGCTGGTGGTGGGCGTGGGGACCGCGGTGGCGCAGGCGGCGCGCTGGCTACTGGCGCCGTCGAGCGAGGAACGGCTGGCAGCGCTGGAAGAGCGTACGGAGCGCTTGCTGGAGCACAACCGGATGGCGAGGGAGTTGCACGATTCGATCGGCCACGCGCTCACCGTCGCCGTGGTGCAGGCCGGGGCGGCGCGCGCGGCGGGCTCGGCACAGTTCACCGAGCGCGCGCTCGCGGCCATCGAGGACACCGGTCGGCGGGCACTTGAGGACCTAGAACGGGTGCTGCGGCTGCTGCGGCAGGACGAGCCGGACTCAGCGCACGCGCCCCGCCGCCCGGCGCTCACCGATCTGGAGCGGCTCGTCGAGTCGGCCCGGGCGGCACCCCCGTCGACGCCGAGGTGACCGGGGCCATCGAGCGGATGCCGGGGCCACTGTCGCGGGAGGGCTACCGCATCGTGCAGGAGGCGCTGACCAACGCGCTGCGGCATGCCGGCCCGGTGCCGGTCGTGCTGCGCGTCGCGGCCCGGGACGCGGAACTCGAACTGGACATCCGCAACCCGCTGCCGACGGCGGACGCCGCCCGGGCCGGCGGTGCGGGCGGCGGCAGCGGGCTGCGTGGCATCCGGGAGCGGGCCGCGCTGCTCGGCAGAGAGGCGCACACTGGGCCAGCGGACGGCCGGTGGCGGGTGCCGCGTACGGCTGCCGCTGAACCGGTTCCCGTGAGGGACGAGCGGGGCCGGTCCAGCCCGCGGACTAGGGTGTTCGCATGCCGGTGACCGTCCTCCTCGATGACGAACAGCTCGTACGGGCCGGGCTGCACGCGATTCTCAGCGCGCAGCCGGACATCGTGGTGGTCGGCGAGGCCGCGGACGGCGCCGCGGTGTTGCCCCTGGTGCGCGAGCTGCGCCCGGACGTGGTCGCGATGGACGTGCGGATGCCGCTGCTCGACGGCATCGAGGCGACGCGGGCCGTGCTGCGCTCGGTGCCTAATCCGCCGAAGATCCTCGTGGTGACGACGTTCGAGAACGACGAGTACGTCTACGAGGCGCTGCGCGCGGGAGCCGACGGCTTCCTGCTCAAGCGCGCCCGGCCGGCCGAGATCGTGCACGCGGTGCGGCTGGTGGCCGCGGGCGACTCGCTGCTGTTCCCCGCCGCCGTGCGGTCGCTGGCGGCGGCGTACGGCAACGCGCGGGCCCGCGCGACCATGGAGCGCGCCGCGCTGACGGCCCGCGAGGAGGAGGTGGTGCGGCTGATGGCGCGCGGCCTGTCCAACGCGGAGATCGCCGGGCGTCTGGTGGTCGGCACCGAGACGGTCAAGACGCACGTCAGCGCGGTGCTCGGCAAGCTCGGCGCCCGCGACCGCACCCAGGCGGTGATCGCCGCGTACGAGTCGGGGTTCGTCGCGCCGCGGTGAGCCACGCCGGCCGCCGCCTAACACGCGAGTGGGCCGAGTGGCAGGTGAGATGGCTGATTGTGGCGCCACTGGAGAGGTCGCCGGGAGGGGCGCCAACAGATACGATCCGGCAAACACGCACAGGTAGGGAGAGCGGATTGGGGCGGCTCACCGGCGGGGACCCGTCACTGCTGCGGCGGATCAACTCCGCCGTGGTGCTGCACGCGCTGCGGACCGTGGAGTCCGCGACTCTCACGGATCTGGTTCGGGTCACCGGGCTTTCGCGCCCGACGGTCGAGGGAGTGGTCGAGGGGCTGACGGACAGCGGTCCGGTGGTGGAGACGCCCGCCGAGGAGGGCGAGGCCCGCCGGCAGGGACGCACGGCGCGCAGGTTCCGCTTCCGCGCGGAGGCGGGGCACCTGTGCGGCATCGAGATCGGCCCGCACCGCGTCTCGGCGCTCCTGTCCGAACTCGACGGCCGGCTGCTCGGCTCGGTGTCCCGGGAGGTCACCGTGACGGCCTCGGCCGACGAACGGCTGGAGCGGCTGCGCGGGGGCGTGCCGACCTGTTGAAGCGCGCAGTTCGCTGCGGGCGGTCGGTGTGGGCAGCCCTGGCATCGTGGACGCCGAGGGCAACGTGGCGCTCAGCACCGCGCTGCCCGGCTGGACCGGGCTGCCGCTGGGCGACCGGCTGCGCCGCTCGTTCCGCTGCCCGGTCCTGGTGGAGAACGACGCGAACACGGCGGCCGTCGCCGAGCACTGGCAGGGCGCCGCGACCCGCTCCAACGACGTCGTGTTCGTCCTGGCCGGGCTGAGCCCGGGGGCCGGCGCGCTGATCGGCGGCCGGCTGCACCGCGGCTTCGGCGGCGCGGCCGGCGAGATCGGGGCGCTGCACCTGCTGGGCGGCGAGGCGCCGCCGGAGCAGGTCCTGTCCACCACAGGGGAGCCGCTGCACCCGCTGGACGAGGAGCAAGGTGGCCCGCGTGTTCGCGCTGGCCAGGGCGGGCGACGTCGGGGCGCGGGTGGCCGAGTCGCGGTTCATCCGGCGCCTGGTGCACGACGTGACGGCGCTGGTGCTCGACCCGGAGTTGGTCGTGGTGGGCGGCTGGGCCGCCGGGCTGGACGGGGTGCTGGACCCGCTGCGTACGGAACTCGCCCGCTACTGCCTGCGCCCGCCCCTGGTGGCCCAGTCCATCCTCGGCGAGGCGGCCATCGCGACGGGCGCGCTCCGGCTGGCGCTCGACCACGTGGAGGAGCAACTGTTCGCGGTGGAGAGCACGGTCACCGCCCGCCGCTAGTAGCCGACTCCGGGGCCGGCCGTGCGGGCCCCGGAGCCGGGCCCGGGTGCGCGTCGGATGCGCCGGTGCGTCAGGCCCGCCGACGGGGCGGCTCTCGCGGGTACGTCAGCGGCGCGCGTGGCCCCGCACGCGGTCGCCGGCCGGGCCGCACGCGGGGCTCGGGCTCCGTCGCGGCGGCCGGCCGGCGGGGCGGGGGTTCAGCTCGCCAGCAGGTCGGGCGGCGTGTCGCCGAAGGTCAGACGGCAGGTGTCGGCGCGGTAGGCCGCCACGCTGACGGCCGCTGTCCGGCCCGCCGACAGGTACCGGGTGGTCACGACGAGGACCGGGGCGCCGGGCAGCCGGTCCAGGGCCCTGGCGTCGTCCGCGTGGGCCGAGCCGAGCTCCACCGTGCGCTCCTGGCCGTCGAGTTCCAGCCGGCGCAGCTCGCGGAGGACCGAGCGCGCCCGGGCCGCTCCCCCGGCGGGCAGGGCCGTCGCGCTACCGGGCCCGGTCGCGGCGCTCTCGTCGCCCGTCAGCTCGGGGACGGAGCCGGCCGGCACGTACAGCAGCTCGGCGGCGACGGGCTGGCCGTCGGTGGTGAGCGCGCGCCGCACCGTGTACACGGCCTCGCCCGTCGCGGGCGACAGCAGCCGGACCACGGCGGCGGGCACGTCGCCCGACGTGCTGCCCAACGTCTGCCACGGGTCGGCGACCGCGCCGGGCCAGGCGTGCCGGCTGTCGCCGACGGCCACGCCCATGCGGGGCGGGGCGACGGTGGTGCCGACGCCACGGCGGCGCTGCAACCGACCCTCCAACTCCAGTTGTTCCAGGGCCTGTCGGAGCGTGGCGCGCGCGACGCCGAACCGTGCCGCCAGGTCGCGCTCGTTGGGCAGGATCTCGCCCGCCGCGAACTCCGAATCAAGCGCGTTGCTCAGCACCGTCTTCAAGTGCCAGTACTTCGGCTCCGGCACCGTCTCAAGCTGCGTGGTCCCCACCCTGTCCTCCACGTTCGCCGTGTCCGGGCCGGTCTCGCACCGGCCGCGCGTCCCCGCTGAGCCAAGCGCGCCGCGGTGCGATCGCCCCGCCCCACGAACCGATATCCGCCCCGCGGGCTCGGTCAGCCCGTCTCGCGGGCCGAAGTTATGCGCGCTTCTTTATTAAAGGTTGTTTCAGTATGGGTGTGACGATAGGACGACTGGCTGGCTTGGTCAAGACCAATCCCCGAGCCGTCCACGATGTGAGCCACGGGCGGCGTTCGAGCACCGCCTCGGCGCGGCCAGAACAGGCCGCGCCGAGCTGCACCGTCTCGCGTTCGCGCCGCCGCCTCTGTCACGGCTACTGCCTGCCGCCGCTGCCGCCACCGCGGGCGACCGATGTCGGACGGCTCAGCCGGGAAAACGCCCGGTCGACCTCAACTCCCGTCGCGGTTAGGCGTGGTGGAGCTTTCCAGCCACTGGGCGAGGCCGGCCAGGACCACGCCGCCCCCCCACGTGGTCGGTGGGTCCGGCGATGGTCCGGGTCACCGCGTTCCCTCCTGTTCCTGGCCGGTGGGCGGTGCCTGTCCCGGGCCGGCGGGTGGTGACGCCGGCCGCCGGCCCGGGGACGCGGGGGCGGCCGGTGGGGTGCCGGTGGTCTCGGCGAGCAGGCGGCGCACCTGGTCCGCCGCGTACGGTTCCAGGTTGGCCGCTCCCAGGTGACGCTGGGACTGCCGGGCGAAGCGCGCGATCTTCGCCTGGACCAGGTCGCGGGCGCCGATGGCGACGAGCCGTGCCCGCAGGTCATCCAGTTCGGCGCCGCTGAGGTCGGTGCGGCCCACGGCGTGCTCCAGCAGGTCGAGCGCGGCCCGGTCCTCGGCCCTGGCGGCCAGGGCGTGGGCGAGGGCCAGCAGGTAGGTGGGCTTGCCCTGCCGTACGTCGCCACCGCTCGGCTTTCCGGTGGCGCGCGGGTCGGCGAAGAGGTCGTCCAGGTCGTCCCGGAGCTGGAAGGCCAGTCCGGCACGGCGTCCGGCACGGCACAGCGCCCGGGTGGTGGCGGTGTCCGCGCCGGCCAGGACCGCGCCGAAGTGCAGCGGGCTTTCGACAGTATACCGGGCGCTCTTGAGGCGGGCGACGCGGAGCGCGCGGGTCGGGCTGAGCGCGTCGGTGGCCTGGCCCTGCACGTCCAGGTACTGGCCGGCGACCATCTCGGTGCGCATGTCGTGCCACACGTCGTGCAGCCGGTGCGCGGTGTGCGGCGGGAGGTGGCGGTCCATCAGGAGACCCGCGACCGCGTCGTCCGCCCAGACCAGGACCAGGTCGCCGGCGAGCACGGCGGCCGACGCGCCGAGTTGCCGCGCCGCGAGGCCCGGCGCGGCGCCCGCGTACTGGTGCGTCACGTCGGCATGGAGCGAGGGGTGGCCGCGGCGCAGGGGGGCGGCGTCCATCAGGTCGTCGTGGACGAGCGTGCAGGTTCTGGATGAGTTCGAGCGCCGCGGCCACCCGCAGCCCCGCCCTCGCCCGCCCCACTCCCCCGCCACCGCACGCACGCAGGGCCCACCACACGAGGCGGGGGCGGATGCGGCGCCCGCCCCGCGTGGTGAAGCGGGCGACCCGCTCGGCGATGTCGTCGGCGAAGACCGGGTCCAAGTCGCGGCAGCGGGCCAGGCCGGCCGCGAGCAGCCGCTCCAGCTCCCGGTTGACGGCCCCGACCACGTCGTCGTCGACGGCGTACGGATCGTCGCCGCCGTCCGGCTCCCGCTGCGCGCCGCCCGCGGCAGAGGCGGGACGGGCACCGGGCGCGGGGGCGCCGAGCGGACCGGCGCGGGGCCTGCGCGGCAGGTCAGCCGCCATCCGGCCGATCACCTGGGTGGAGCGCATCGGGGAGTCCTCTCGCCCGTCGGGAAAATACCTCCGCCCTGACATATGCCGCACATATGCCGCGTGGGGCGCCTCGCGGGCTGCGCCGTTCGGGGACTGGGCGGCGGACCGGTGGTCGACATCCCCGTCCCCAACCTGGTGGCGGCGGGCGACACGGTACGCACCGGGCTGCCGGTGGCGCTGACGGAGCGGGCGGCGACCAGCGGGTTCCTCGCCGCCAACGCCCTGCCGCGCCGGTGGGGGCTGCGCGGCCACGCCCTGTGGACGGTGCCCGGGCGCGGGCGCGTGGCCGCCCTCCGCTGGGCGGCGGCGCGCACCGGCGATCGCGGTCGAGGCTTGTCCCCACGGTTCCGGACGCGGGTTACGGGTACGGCGGCTGGTCAGGCGCGGCGGTGGTGGCGGGTGAACTCCTTCTCGGGCTCGGAGAGGTAGCGCCAGGGCCGGACCGTGTAGGCGCCGTCGAGCATCCGGAAGACGCGCCGGATGGTGTGCCGCTCGTCGGCCAGCGCCAGGGCCATGGCGAAGACATTGAAGTCGTACTGCCAACCCGGGCGGAACGCGTAGGCGGGGTGGAGGATCTGTGGTCGATGGCGCGTCGCAACTCGTCCTGGATCTCGGGGGTTGCGAGGCACCCACCGTCGTCCGCCTCGATCCAGTCGTGGATGTGCGCCATGACGATCACGCAGCCGAGACGATGCCCGCGCGGCGCACGGGCGAGCGCGGCACGGGCGAAGGCCAACGCCTGGCCGGGGGCGCCGCCCCAACGGGGTTGCAGGTGCGACAGCCACTCCAGGCGGCTCTCCAGGTCCAGCGGATCGAGGTGCAGGGCGTCCGCCAGTCGGGCCTCGTTGACCTCGGCGCCCAGCGACATGCCCCGGCCCAGGGCGAGGAGGCGGCCCCACGGGGTGACCCAGTCCGGCCGTAACTCGACGGCTTCGAGGAGGTATTCCTCGGCGATACGCAGCCGCCGGAAGAAGGTCCGCCGCTGTTCCGGCGTGACGTTCACGGCGAGGTCGGCGGTGCGTGCCTCCCAGCCCCAGGCGACGTACCGCGCCCCGGTGATGAGCAGGGCCGACGCGCGGTGTATCCGGCTCGTCCTCGATGGCCTGGCCGATCGAGTCCTGCACACCGTCCACCTCGGCCAGTTCGAGGGGGACCTGGTGGTTGTGGCCGAGATCGACCAGGGGCAGCGTCGCCGTCAGCGCCGGCCAGTCCCTCGCCCGCGCCGCCTCCACCAGGGCCAGCACGCGCGCGTCCCCGAGCGCGCGCAGACTGTACACCTGGCTCCGGCGCCCGCGCGGGGCGGGGAGGGCGTGCGGGTCCGCCGGTCTCTGCGCGCTCCTGCCGAACAGCCTGCCCACCATGCCGCGCCCCCCGACTCAGCGTGATCATTCGACCGCAGCATAAGCGAGATCGAGGACGCGACCTCCCCACGGTTTTCACTATTGCCGCACAGTTCCAACCCACGCGGGGGCACCCCCGGAGCCGGGTGCGCGACCCGCCAGCACCACGGCTCACAGCGGCTGTTGACACCCCGCCCCGGCCGCCGCCCGATCCGCGGCGGTTCGCCCGACCCCGTCCGTCCCGCCCGGCCCTCTCGATCCGTCCGGCCCACTCGGCCCGGCCCCGGCGTTCGTCGGCCAACCGGTCGCGTACTCCACGCCACACGTGTCCATCGCGCCCCACCCGAGACGGCGTCCGGGCAGGATGGTGGCGGATCGGACGGGACGTCGGACACGGTCCGCGGCCTGTCCGGTGGCAGGCAGCCGGTCCGGCGTTCCGCTCGCGGTCTCAGCGGCGTGGAAGGGAGTGCCCAGCGGTGGACGCGGTTGATCCTGACGTCGGGGCAGCCGGCGCGGGGCGGACTCGTCCGTCGGCCGGGACGTGGTGATCGTCGGCGGCGGGGCGGCCGGCACCAGCGTGTTGGTGCAGTTGGTCGACGCCCTCTCGCGTGCCTCGGGCCCGGGTGGGGCCGGGGCGCGCGCCGTGCGGTCCGTGCGCGTGGTGGACCCCGTCCGATGGGCTGGGGTCTGGCCTTCGGCGACAGCGATCCGCTGCTGATGTGCAACAGCGCGGTGGACCTCAACTCCGTGCGCGCGGCGCCCCCGGGACTTCGAGGACCATCTGCGGCGGCGCGGCTGGACGGGGCGGGCCGAGGAGTGCGTGCCGAGGTCGTGGATGGCCGAGTACTGCCACGCCCGCTCCACCGAGGCCCGCGCGCGGGCCGCCACGCACGGCGTGGGCGTGGACCAGCTGTCGGGCGACGGTCCGCGCGCTGGAGGTACGGGCCGACGGCTACCGGGTGCTGCTGTCCGACGGCCGACGTCTTCGCGCCGACGACGTGGTGGTCTGCACGGGCGTGCGCCGTCCCCGCGTTCCGGACGGGTTCGCCGCCTGGCAGGACCACCCCCGCTATCTGGACAGCCCGTACCCGAGCACCCGGCTGCGCGAGGCGCTGGGCCAGCGCCCGGGCCGGGTCCTGGTGTTGGGCACGCACCAAAGCGCCGTCGAAGCCGCGCTGCTGCTGTGCCGGGACGGCCACCGGACCACGTTGACCTCGCCTTCAGGCCAACTGCCCGCGGTGCGTACCGCGCTGGCCGCTCCCCCGCACGCCTTTCCGGCGCTGGACCGCGTCGCGGACCTCGACCCCGCCGACCCGCTCCTGGGCGATCGGCTCCTGCGCCACACGGTGGAGGCGGTCCGGTCGGTCTCGCCGCTCCCCTGGCGACGGCAGGTCTCCACAGCCGCCGTCCCCGTGCGGCGGTTGCGTGAGGAGACGGCGCTCGCCGAGGCCGGCGCCTGCCACTGGGCTCGGGTGTGCGCCCCGCTGATAGACGCCACCATCGCGCTCGGTGGCGCGCTGTCCGACGAGCGGCGGCGCGCGCTCATGGCCCGCTTCGCGCCGTTCGTCAACCGCTACGTGACCGCGTTGGCCCTGGTCAACGCCCGTCGGCTGGTGGCGCACTGCGACGCCGGGCGGCTGCGCGTGGCGGCCGGCTACCCGCGCGCCGTCTCGTACGCTGACGGGCGCTGGCGCGTGCGGTGGCCCGACTCCACCGTGCGGGAGTACGACCACGTCGTCAACGCCACCGGTTTCCACCCGCCGCGACCGCACTGGGACGGCGCCACCGGGACGTTGCACCTAGAGGCGCCGCCCGCGTCGGCCACCGCCCTTGACCACCTCGCGGCCGACCTCCGCGTGCGCGCCGCCCCGGGCGCCGCGCCGGAGCGGGTGTGGATCGTGGGCGTGGGCACCCACCTGCGCATCCCGTTCGCCAACCACCTGAACAACGTCGTACGCCAGGCCGACGAGGTCACCGGCCACCTGCTCCGGCCGCCCAATTCGCCGACGTAGCCGCATTTCCGGGCCGTGGCCGCTTTGAAACCTCTTTGTCCGTTAAGAAGTTGACACATATGGGTTTCGTGTGAAGATCAAGGCGATATCGCAACCGCCGGGGTGCCAGCGCCCTCGGCTCTTGTCACCTTCGTTGGGGGAAAGCACACATGACCTACCGCTTCGGCCATCGCACCGGTCGGGTCCTGACGGGCCTCGCGACCGTGTTGACGGCCACTGCCCTGACCGGCACCACCACGTCAGCGGCCACCCACGACCCGGCGCCCGTGTCCGCCGCGGTCCAGGAGGCGACCTCGTCCGTCGCCGCCGCCCCGGACGCCAAGCAGGGCATCCGCGCCGCCCGCTCGGCCGCCCCGCTGCTGCCGGTGACGGCCGTCACCCGGTCCGGCGTCCTGTACTGGTACTGGCACCAACGGCCGCGGGGGCCTGGACCCGCGCGAGCGCTTCGAGGGGAGCTGGGCGGGCGTCAACGCCGCGTCCCAGGTCGACATGCACAGCAACGGCGCGTCGGCCGGCCTGTACGCACGGGGCTACGACAGAAGGCTCGTGTACACCGACAGCAACGGCGTCCAGCGCGATCTCGGGCGGGGCTGGGACAAGTACAACGCCCTCTTCTCGCCCGGCAACCTCGGCGGCACGTCACGGTCGGACCTCCTGACCCGAGACGGCGGCGGCACGCTGTGGCTGCACCCGGGAAAGTCCGACGGCACCCTGTCCGCCCGCAAGAAGGTCGGCCCGCGCTGGAACCAGTACACCCAGCTCGCCGGCCAGCACGACCTGACCGGTGACGGCCGCCCCGACATCGTGGCGCGTGACCGCTCCGGCGGGCTCTGGACTCTACAAGGGCACGGGAGACGTCGCCAAGCCGTTCACCACCCGCAGCAAGATCGGCTCCGGTTGGAACGCCTACAACCACCTCGTCTCCACCGGGGACGTCAACGGCGACGGTCGCACCGACCTGCTCGCCCGGGACACGGCCGGCGCCCTGTGGCTGTACAAGGGCACGGGCAAGGCGTCCGCGCCGTACCAGAAGAAGACCAAGATCGGCAACGCCGGCTGGAACCAGTACGCGCAGATCTTCTGACCGCCGGCCAGCACGTGAGGACCGCCCGGCGCCCAGCCGGGCGGTCCACCGACCGGAGGGCGGAACGACGGCGGGGGCATGCCTCGCGGTCGTCCCGGCCTCCGGCAGATCACGGGGAGAGCGCGACACCGAGCACCGTCCGCTCAAACACCGACCTGCTGGCGACCGTGGCGCCCGTCGTGCCAGGCAACGGTTCCAGATGGCGGTCGACCGCCATACTTCCGCGGGAGAACGAGCGGGACCACGTCGCCACGGTGGCCAGGGGAGCCGCAACGCGCGGGTCGGCGGCCGGCTCCGGCGACAGTCGGACGTCGAGCGGGCGGGCCGTCACGATCTCCCGTGCCGCCCCGGCCGGCCGGGCCGGCCATCGGCTGGGCCCCTGTCCGGGGCCGCCCCGAACCGGGCCCCGGGGCGGGCCTCGGGTAGCGTCGGATCATCGCACCGCACGGCCCGGTCGGGCCGGATCGCGCACCCGTGCGCGGCGCCCTGCCGCGCGGGGTGGTGCGCGCGGAGTTGAGCCAAGGAGCGAGCGATGGACCAGGTCACGGTGGTAACGGGCGGCAGCAGGGGCATCGGCGCGGCCGTAGCCGTACGGCTGGCGCGGGCGGGGCACCACATCGCCATCGGCTTCGAACGCGCCACGGACGCCGCCGACGCCACAGCGGCCACGGTCCGCGCGCAGGGCGTGCGGTGCGTGACCGTACGGGCCGACACGAGCGACGCCGAGCAGGTCGACGCGCTGTTCGAGGCGGCACGCGCGGAGTTGGGCGCCGTCACCGGGCTGGTGAACAACGCCGGGATCACGGGCCTGCTCGGCCGCTTCACGGAGACCTCGCCCGAGGCCATGCGGCGGGTCATCGACGTCAACGTGACCGGCGCGCTCCTGTACGCCCGCCGGGCCGCCCGCGAGATGTCCACCCGGCACGGCGGCGCGGGCGGTGCCATCGTCAACGTCTCCTCGTCCAGCGCCACCACGGGCAGCCCCGGCGAGTACGTGCACTAACTACGCGGCGAGCAAGGCGGCCGTTGACGCGATGACGGTGGGCCTGTCCAAGGAACTGGCCGCGGAGGGCATCCGGGTCAACTCCGTACAGCCGGGCATGACCGTCACCGACATCCACGCCTCGATGGGCGACCCCGAGCGGCCGTGGCGCGCGGCGGACCGGGTGCCGATGGGTCGTCCCGGTGAGCCGGAGGAGATCGCCGGCGCCATCGCGTGGCTGCTCTCGGCCGATGCCTCCTACACCAGCGGTCCGGTCCTGCGCATCGCCGGGGGCCTGTGACCTCGCGATCTGCCGGGGCCTGGCGGCCCGTCAGTCGTCGGCACGGCCGAGTGTCCGCATGATCTCCTGGACGTTGCCGTACCGCCTGCCGTCGGGCAGTTCGGCCGCCGTGTCGATGAGTCGATCCGGCGCGTGGTGCTCGCGCAGCGTGTCGAGCACCTTCGTGCGGTCGGCCTGGTAGACGCTCCGTCCCAGGTGCTGGGCCAGCTCCGTGCGGAGTTCGACGTCCTCGGGGGTCATGCCGGGCGGCGTTGTCCCGGAGCGCGCGGTGTACGGCGAGCGGCTGGCGGCGGGCTGGTCCTCGCCCGGCGGCTCGGGTTCGAGCTCCTCCTGGGCGCGGGTGGAGTGGCCGCCCTTCAGCTCGCCCTGCATGCGCTTCTTGAGCTCGTCGTCGTGGAGCGGGCCGGTCTTGTTCTCGTGAGCGTTCATGGGACTTCCTCGGGGCCTGGCGCCCGAAGGACGCCTGGCAGGGTCGCGCCGTGCGGTGGGTCTTCCCCCGTGTTCGTGTGTTTGGCCCGGGTTCCCCGCACGGCCCGGGTGACACGCGGGCGGTGGATGCCGGCCGTACGAGCCCGCGAGGCGGCCCGCGGCCCCGGCGGGGATCGCCCGTAGGGGTGCTGCGGCGATTTCGCCCGCCCGGGGTCTACCCAGCGGTAACCCTTGCTGACATCCTGTCCAGCAACTCCCGCCGCGGAAGAAACGGAGCCCCCATGGCCGAGACGATCTACTTCGCCCATGACACCGCCACCGGCACCGTGCCCCTCGACATCTCGTACGAGCGGCGGGGCACGGGGCCGCCGGTGGTCCTGCTGCACGGGGTCGCGCACCACTGGCAGGCCTGGGAGCCGGTGCTCGGCATCCTCGCCGCGCAGCGCGAGGTGATCGCCGTCGATCTGCCGGGCTTCGGCGCGTCGGCGCCGCTGCCCGCCAGCGTCGGCTATGACCTGGGCGGCGTGGTCGGGGTGTTGGCGCGGCTCTTCCGGGAGTTGGGCGTGGAGCGACCGCACGTGGTGGGCAACTCCCTGGGCGGACTCCTGGCGCTCGAACTGGGCCGCACCGGCCACGCGCGCACCGTCACCGCCCTCTCCCCAGCCGGGTTCTGGAACAAGGCCGAGCGGCGCTACGGCTTCGGCGTGCTCCGCGTGATGCACCGCAGCGCCCGCGCCATGTCGGACTCCTTCGTCGCCCGGGTGGCGCGGACGCCGGCGGGCCGGGCCGCGCTGGTCGGCGCCGTCTACGCCCGGCCGGGCAAGCGCGCGCCGGAGCGCGTGGTCGCCGAGGCCCGGGCGATGCGCGAGGGAGCGGGGTTCGCGCCCACCCTGGCCGCTGGACGCGCGATGCGCTTCGCCGACGACCTGCGCGACATCCCCGTCACCATCGCCTGGGGCACCGCCGACCGGGTCCTGCTCCCCCGGCAGGGGCTACGCGCCAAGCGCGTCATCCCCGGGGCCCGGCTGATCCGCCTGCCGCGCTGTGGCCACGTGCCGATGAACGACGATCCGGCGCTGGTCTCCCGGGTCATCCTGGACGCGACCGCGACCGCGTCCACCCCAGCCACCGCCACAGCCGGTGCCCCCGCCACGAACGCGGCGACCAGCCGAGGGGCGGACGGCGCCGGCGCGTTGAGCGCCGCGCCCTGACGTCGGGGCCCAACGCGCCGCACGGGGGCGCGGGGCAGTCCGGCGCACCACTGCGACACAGGGGGCGCCCGGCCGCCGGCCCGGTGGTGGTCAGCCCCCGCGCGGGCCGGCGCCGTCCGCCGTACCTCGTCGCGCTGGCGCGGGGGCGTCCGCCGCGACGCCGGGCGCCCAGGGCGCGCCGGAGGCGACGACCCGCTCGCCCCGGCGCCCGCGCAACCGCGTACCGAGGGCGCCGGAGCCGACGGCGACGCCGGTGCAGACGAGCAGGCTGCCGGCCGCCTGCGCGGGGCCGTAACAGCCGGCGCCCACGGCCGGCGCCGTGATCGCGGCGGCGACCGGGATCAGGGCGGAGAAGAGCGTGGCCCGCTCCGGGCCGATCCGTTGCATCCCCCGGTACCAGCAGACGAAGCCGATCACCGTGAAGACCAGGGTCTGCCACAGCAGCGCGGCCCCCTCCCCCGCGTCGGGCATCTGCAGCCACCCCCCCCCCCGGCCGTCCATGAGGACCGCGAGCACCAGGGCCTCCACGGCCCCGACGGCCGAGGCGGCGGCCGACAGCAGGACGGGGCCCACGGTGCGCAGCACCGGCAGCGCGGCGAGCGCGAAGACGACCTCGCCGCCGAGCGCCGCCGCGGACCAGGCGATGCCCGGCAGATCCGCCCGGCCCCAGCCCTGGACGGTGAAGGCGCCCGCCGCGACCAGCAGGGCGCCGCACAGCACCGCGCGGGCGGGGCGCCGGCCGTCTAGCGCCGGGACGAGCACGGCGACCACCACGGGGGCGCAGCCCACGAAGACGCCGGGCACGGCGGGTTCGGAGGTGCGCTCGGCCGCGAGCACCGCCAGGTTGAAGCCGACCATGCCGACCCCGGCCAGCCCCGCCAGCCACCCCCACCCGCGCCAGCCCAGCGTCCGCAGCGGCGCGAGGCCGCGGCGCCCGACGAGCGGGAACAGCAGGAGGCTGGCGAGGCCGTAGCGGATGGCCTGGCCGCCGGCGTGTGGGAAGTCGTTGAGCACGCTGTTGGCGGTGAAGGAGGCGCCGAGCAGCGTGCAGGCGAGGGCGGCGAGCAGGGCGCCGCGCCGCTGGTGTGCGGAGTCGCTGTGATCCATGGGGGTGACGCTAGGCAGTGCGGCGGTACGCCTTAGGGTCCAATCCGATGAGTGATTCGCAGACCACTTCGTCTCCCGCCGCCGCGCACGGGTGCCCGCCGACCGCACCGCGCCCGTGGGCGGCGCCGGCCCCGACACCGCCCGGGCCCCGCGTGCGGCCACGCCCGCCTGGGAGTTGTTGCTGCCCACCGTCGCCCTGCCGGCGCGGCAGCGCGGCCGGGCCCTGCAACGCGCGCTACGCGAGGCCATCACCTCGGGGTGGATCCCGGGCGGCACCCGGCTGCCGGCGAGCCGCGAACTCGCCGCCGACCTCGGGGTCTCGCGCGGCCTGGTCACCGCCGCGTACGAGCAGTTGACCGCCGAGGGCTACCTGCGCAGCGGCCGGGGGGCGGGCACCTGGGTCAGCGGCCCCGTGCGCTGTGCCGCGCCCGCCGGGCGCGAGCGGGCCGCCGCCGCCCGTGAGCCGGCGATCGGGTTCCTGCCCGGCACCCCCGACCTGTCGCTGTTCCCGCGCGCGGCGTGGACGGCAGCGCACCGCAGGGCGCTGGCGAGGCTGCCGCACGAGGCGCTCGGCTACCCCGATGAGCTGCGGGAGGCGCTGGCCGGGCTGCTCACCCGGCGGCGCGGGGTGGTGACCGACCCGGAGCGGATCGTCGTCTGTTCGGGCGTGGCGCAGGCGTTGACCCTGGTCGGCGCGGTGCTCGCGGGGCGGGGTGACGGGTCATCGCTGGCGGCGGGCGCCGCGCCGGCCCCGGCTCGCAGCGGCGCGGGCGGTGACCGGTGGGCCGGGGCCGCCGCCGGGGCGGTGGGCGGCGTACGGGGCACCGCCGAGACCCCGACTCGGGGCCAGGACCGCCCGCGAGTGGCCCTCGAGGACCCGGGCACCGCCGCCTATCGGGGGCTGTTCGCCGCGGTCGGGGTCGATGTGGTGCCGTTGGCGGTGGGTGCCGAGGGCATCGACCCGGCGGATCTGGCCGCCACCGGGGCGCGCTGCGCGGTCCTGACGCCCTCGCACCAGTTCCCCTCCGGGATCGCCTACTCGGCCCGCCGCCGGCCCGGCCTGCTCGACTGGGCTCGGGCAGCCGACAGGCTGCTCGTCGAGGACGACTACGACGGGGACTCCCGGTATGACAGGGCGCCGGTGGGCGCGCTCCAGGGGCTCGACCCCGCGCGGGTGATGTACACCGGTTCGGCCAGCAAGTCCCTGGCGCCGGGGCTGCGGCTCGGCTGGATGGTGGTGCCGCAGGCGCTGGTGGACGAGGTGGTGGAGCGCAAGCGGACCATGGACCTCGGCCATCCCGTGTTCGACCAGGCGCTGTTCGCCGATCTGATCGGGCGGGGCGACTACGACCGGCAACTGCGCCGCGCTGCCAACGTGCCTACCGCGAGCGGCGCGAGGCGCTGGCCGAGCACTTCCCCGGCACCCGGGTGACCGGCATCGCGGCGGGACTGCACGTCATCGCCCAGCTGCCCGAGCGGTACGGCCCCAAGGAGTCGTTCCTGGCGCGGGCCGAGCGCGCGGGGGTGGCGCTCGCCCCGTTGGACGCGTACGCGTGCGGCACCGCGCCGGAGCCGCACGCCGGCCCCGGAGTGCGCCTCGTGCTCGGCTACGCGCACCCGTCGCCGAGCCGGATCGCCGCCGCCGTACGGCGGTTGCGTCACCCCGGACGCTGACGCCACCGGGGCCCCGCGCGTCACTGCCGCCCGGCGCCACCGGGCCCGCCCCGCGCGCACCGTGGGCGCGGGGGCAGCGCGCCGGCGCGTACGGGGTTCGGTACGCGATCCATCCGCGTCCTGTCACAGCGCCCCACGGGCCGTCGCGGGGCGGTCCCATGGGTCGGGCGCGTCGCGGGGCATTGGCCGGCCTTCGCCCCGTGGAATGACCATTTGTTCACCTCGCGTTGGGGCTCCGTCCGTATTGCCCAGGAATCCGAGGGCGATACTGCGGTGACAGGCGTGAAGTACGTGTGGATTGGGAATAGCAGCATGTTAGGCATGAGCAGGGACCCCGGGAACGCGATCGGGCGGCGCACGGTGTTGCGTGGATCGGCGGTCGCCTCCGCCACGCTGGCGCTGCCGGCCTCGGCGGCGACAGCGGCGCCGGCGCTGATACGGTCCGGCCGGCCGCAGGCCCGGGGCGCCCAGGTCGGGGACGTCACGGCGTCGTCGGGGCTGGTGTGGGTGCGCTCGGACCGTCGGGCCCGCATGATCGTGGAGACCTCGGCGACCGACTCCTTCCGGCGCACGCGCCGCTGGCACGGCCCGCTCGTGGGCCCGGACACCGACTTCACCGGCCGCACCGCGCTGCACGGCCTGCCGCCCGGGGAACAGATCCACTACCGGATCACGCTCGCCGACCCGCACAACCCCAGGCGTACCGGTGAGCCGATCTACGGCACCTTCCGCACGGCCCCCGCGCGCCGCCGCGACGTGCGGTTCCTGTGGTCGGGGGACCTGGCCGGGCAGGGCTGGGGCATCAACCCGGACCGGGGCGGCTTCCCGATCTTCTCCGAGATGCGCCAGCTCGACCCGGACTTCTTCCTGTGCAGCGGCGACAGCATCTACGCGGACAACCCGATCCCACCCACCGTCACGCTGCCCGACGGCCGCGTCTGGCGGAACATCACCACCGAGGAGAAGTCGAAGGTCGCCGAGACGCTGAAGGAGTACCGGGGCAACTTCCGGTACAACCTGCTCGACGCGCACCTGCGGGACTTCAACGCGCAGGTGCCCTCGATCACCCAGTGGGACGACCACGAGGTGCGCAACAACTGGCACCCGGGGCAGATCCTGGACGACGACCGGTACACCGAGAAGAACGTGGACGTGCTGGCCGCGCGGGCCCGGCGCGCCTGGAGCGAGTACTTCCCCATCTCGACGCTGCGCCCGGACGGGGCCGGCCGGGTCTACCGGGTACTGCGGCACGGGCCGCTGCTCGACGTGTTCGTCCTGGACATGCGCACCCATCGCAACGCCAACTCGCCGGGTCGGCAGCCCGACGACGCCGTGGGGATCCTGGGCGCCGAGCAGCTCGCCTGGCTCAAGCGCGAACTCTCCCGCTCGCGCGCGGTCTGGAAGGTGATCGCCTCGGACATGCCGCTGGGGATCGTGGTCGCCGACGGCGCGACGAACTTCGAGGCGGTCGCCCAGGGCGACCCGGGCGCGCCGCTGGGTCGCGAACTGCAGATCGCCGAGTTGCTGCGGCACGTCAAACACCGCCGCATCACGGGAACTGTGTGGCTGACGGCCGACGTTCACTACACATCGGCGCAGCGGTACGTACCAACGCGGGCCGCGTTCACGGACTTCGAGCCGTTCTGGGAGTTCGTGTCCGGGCCGCTGCACGCGGGTGGCTTCCCAGCCGTCGGGCTGGACGGCACGTTCGGTCCCGAGCAAGCCTTCGTCAAAGCTCCGGCCAAGCCGAACGTCTCGCCGGCCGAAGGCGGACAGTATTACGGCGAGGTGGAGATCGACGGCGGCAGTGCGGAACTGACCGTCCGGCTGCGGGAAGAGGGCGGCGCCGTCCTCTTCACCAAGGTGTTGCAGCCGGGCCGGGTCGGACAGTAGGGCCCGCCACCGGCGGCGGCACGACACAGGGACGACGCGCGGAAAGCGACGAGGGACGGACGGGGACACCAGGTGTTTGAGCAGTGGACAGAATCGGGCGATAGCAGCCCAGAGCCGCCCTTAACTCATCAGTCACACACCGTTCGTGACCGCGCAACACCGCTCGCGCAGAGTGGAGCTATGAGTGACACGACCTTGACCAAGAGTGCCCGGGCCCGGCGGACGTGGCGGCAGCGGCTGGCGGAACGCGTCGCCGGCCACGACCTGACCTGGGGCCGCGCCCGGCATAGCCACGCCTCGCCCGCCGGTCCCGCGAGCGATACCGACGCCACGGCACCGGAGGGCACCCCGTCCCGCTCCGCGGCGGACGGCGGGGACGCCACGGCGCTGTGGCGGATGCGCACGACCGTACGGGACCGCCCCGGCAGCCTCGCGGCGCTGTGCGCGGCGCTGGCCGCGCAACGGGTGGACATCCTCTCGCTCCAGGCCCACCCGCTCACCGACGGCACCGTGGACGAGATGTTGGTGCGCACCCCGGCCGGGCTGAGCGCGGAGGTGCTCAGCGCCGCCGCCGGCGCCGGCGGCGGGCGTGACACCTGGGTGGAGCGGGCGGACGCGCACGACCTGGTGGACGGCCCGACCCGGGTCCTCGGCCTGGTCACCCGGACCGCCCTGGACGCGGCGGAGCTGCCGGTGGGGCTGCGGCAGTTGCTGGGCCGCTGCACCATCCGTTCACAGCCGGCCAACCCCCCGTTCGGACGGCGCTCGGCCGCGGACGAGGTGCCGGCCGACGGCGTGCTGGAGGGCACCCTCATGCGACTGCCCGACCCGTCGGGCGGCTCGGTCACCATCGAGCGCCCGCACCTGCCGTTCACGCCGACGGAGTTCGCCCGCGCCCGGGCGGTGATCGAGCTGGACTCCCGGCTCGGCCCGCGCGTCCCGCCCAGCCAGGACGTGGTCACGCTACCCGAGGGCGACGAGATCACCGTGCGCCGCGCCGACGCAGGCGACCTCGAGGCCGCCCGCGCGATGCACGACCGGTCCTCGCCCGCGACGCTGGCCATGCGCTACCACGGCCCGGTCGCCGACGCCGACCGCTACCTGGAGCACCTGCTCAGCCCGCGCTACGGCCGTACGCTCGCCGTGCAGACTGCCTCCGGGCGCCTGGTGGCCCTCGGGCACCTGCTGTGGGACGGCGAGGAGACCGAGGTGGCGCTGCTTGTCGAGGACGCCTGGCAGCGCCGCGGCATCGGGGCCCGGCTGCTGCGGCAGTTGGTGGAGATGGCGGCCGAGACCGACTGCGCGTACGTCTACGCGGTCACCCAGGCGGCCAACACCGGAATGGTCGCGGCCATGCGCGGCCTCGGGCTGCCGCTCGACTACCAGATCGAGGAGGGGACGCTGGTCATCACGGCCCAGCTCGCCGCCGCGGCGCTGTCCGCGGGCCCGCGCGGCGAGAGTGGCTAGCTCCCGGCGGCCCGGCCACCACGTGCCGGGCCACCGCTCGCCCCCGCCCGCCCGGGCAGGCGGGTGGGACCGGGGAGCCGGCGCGCGTGCTCTCCCGGTCAGGAACGTTCCCCGGGATGCTAGTGACGCGACGGCGTCCGGCATACGAGGATGAGCCCATGTCCGAGATCCTCACTTCACCGTTGCCGCGCCAGGTCGCCGACGCCTACGTCGACGCCCTCGTCGCTCTCGACCCGATCACCGGCACCTACCTGGGTGTGCCGGAGAGCGCCCCGCGGCTCCCCGACTTCTCCCCGGCCGGCCACGACGCGCTGGCAGAGCTGGCCCGCGACACGCTGGCCCGCCTCGCTGAGGCCGAGCGCCGGCCGGGCGCCGACAGCGACGCGGAGCGCCGCTGCGGGCGGCTGCTGCGCGAGCGCCTGACGGCCGACCTCGCCGTCCACGAGGCCCAGGAGCACCTGCGCGCCGTCAGCAACCTCTCCTCGCCGCTGCACTCGGTCCGCGAGTGCTTTCCCCTGATGCCCACCGACACCGAGGCGCACTGGGCCGACATCGCGGCCCGGCTGCGCGCCGTCCCGGACGCCCTGGAGGGCTACCGCACCTCCCTCGCCACCGGGCTCGAGCGGCGGTTGCCCGGCGGGCCGCGCCAAGTCTCCACCATCATCGGCCAGCTGGGCGAGTGGATCGGCACCGACGGCGGGTGGTTCGCCGAGTTCACCCGCAAGGGCCCGGCCGCGCTGCGCGCGGAGCTGGCCGCCTCGGCCGCGGCGGCCACCGGCGCGCTGGTCGTGCTCCGCGACTGGCTGCGGGACGTGTACCAGCCGGGCATCGCGGGGGCGCCCGACGTCGTGGGCCGCGAGCGCTACCAGCGCTGGTCACGCCAGTGGAACGGCGCGGACCTGGATCTGGACGAGGCGTACGCGTACGGCTGGTCCGAATACCACCGCATCCACGAGGAGATGCACGTCGAGGCGGCCAAGATCCTCCCCGGGGCCACCCCCTGGGAGGCGCTGCGCCACCTGGACACCCACGGGGCGGCGATCGAGAGCCCCGAGGAGACCCGGGTGCGGCTGCAGGAACTGATGGACGAGACCATCGCGGCCCTCGACGGCACCCACTTCGAGCTGGCCGACCGGATCAAGCGGGTCGAGTCGATGCTCGCGCCGCCCAGCTCCGCCGCCGCGCCCTACTACACGGCGCCCTCCATGGACTTCTCCCGCCCGGGGCGCACTTGGCTGCCGACCATGGGCGAGACCCGGTTCCCCCTCTACGACCTGGTCACCACCTGGTACCACGAGGGCGTGCCGGGCCATCACCTCCAGTTGGCCCAGTGGGTCCACGTGGCCGACCAGCTCTCGCGCTACCAGGCCACGGTGGGGCAGGTCAGCGCCAACTGCGAGGGCTGGGCCCTGTACGCGGAGCGGCTGATGGACGAGCTGGGCTACCTGACCGACGCCGAGCGCCGGCTCGGCTACCTGGACGCGCAGATGATGCGCTCGACGCGGGTCATCGTGGACATCGGCATGCACCTGGAGCTGGAGATCCCGGACCACTCCCCGTTCCACCCGGGTGAGCGCTGGACGCCGGAGCTGGCCCAGGAGTTCTTCGGGCTGCACAGCGGCCGGCCGGCCGACTTCGTGGAAAGCGAGCTGGTCCGCTACCTCGGCATCCCGGGCCAGGCGATCGGCTACAAGCTCGGTGAGCGCGCCTGGCTCCAGGGCCGGGACGCCGCCCGGGCGGCGCACGGCGACGCGTTCGACGCCAAGAAGTGGCACATGGCGGCCCTGTCCCAGGGCTCGCTCGGCCTGGACGACCTGGTGGCCGAGTTGTCCGCGCTGTGAGCCGCCTGCCGCCGGCACCGTGGCCCCGACGTGCGGTGAGCGACGGACCACGTGGCGAGCGATCGACGCGCGGCGGCGGCCGGGCGCCCCACGGCGTCCGGCCGCCCGCGCGTTGGGGAACCTAGACGCCGAGGCGGTGACGCACGGCCGAGCCCGCGCGGCCCTTGACGACCTCCAGCTGGGCCGGAACGCGCTGACGCAGATCGGCGACGTGGCTGACGATGCCGACCGTGCGGTCCCGCTCGCGGAGCGAGTCGAGCATGTCGAGCACCTCGTCCAGGGTCTGCTCGTCCAGGCTGCCGAACCCCTCGTCGATGAAGAGCGTGTCCAGGCGCACCCCGCCCGCCTCGTCGGTGACCACGTCGGCCAGGCCCAGGGCCAGGGCCAGCGAGGCGAAGAAGGTCTCGCCACCCGACAGGGTCGCGGTGTCCCGGCCGTGGCCCGTCCAGGCGTCGATGACGTGCAGGCCGAGCCCGGCCCGGCCGCGACCGCTGGTACGGGCGTCGGAGTGCACCAGCGTGTAGCGCCCGCCGGACATGTACTCCAGGCGCGCGCTCGCCGCGGCGGCGACCTGTTCCAGCCGGGCGGCCAACACGTAGGACTCCAGGCGCATCTTGCGCTCGTTCTCCGCGGAGGTGCCGGCGGTGAGCGAGGCCAGCGCGGCCACCCGCTCGTACTCGGCGCGCAACGGGCCGAGAGCGCGGGCCGCGCGGTCCGCCTGGGTGGAGAGCCGGTCGAGTTGGTCGCACCGCTCCCGGGCCGCGGTCTCGCGCGCGGATGCGCCGCGCAGGGCGTGGGTGGCCGCCGCGACGGCGGCCTCGGCCGCCGCGAGGTCGGCGGGCGCTCTCCCGGCCGCGGCCCGGAGCGCCGGGTCGGCCAGTTCGGCAACGACCGCGGCCTCCTCGGCCTGCCACTGGTCGAGCGCCTGTTGCAGCGCCTCGCGCCGGGCGGCGTCGAGTACGGCGTCGGCCGCTTCCCGTGGAGATGGGAAGCCCGCGCGCCGGGCGGCCTCCACCAGGCGCTCGCGCGCCTCGCTCAGCCGTCGCGCCGCCGACTCGCTGGCGGCCGCCGCCTCCACCGTGTCGGCGAGCTGCGTCACCTGGCGCTCCAACCGCTCAGCGCGGGCGGTGACGGAGGCCGCCCCGCGCTTGGCCTCCGTGAACTGCGCCGTCAGCGAGTCGAGTTCGCCGGACAGCGCCTCACGGCGGGAGGTGAGGGCCGCGACCCGGCGTTCGGCGTCCTCGCGCTGGGCCCGGCGCCGCTCGTACTCGCGCTCCGCGCGCCCCAACTCCTCGCGCGCGGCGTGCGTTTCGGCACCCACCGCCTGCGCCGTGGCGTGCTCGTGCTGGAGTTCGCGTACGGCGTGGGCGAGTTCGGCGGCCGGGGTGTCGCCGGCGCTCGCGGTGGCGGCGGCCAGCTCGGCGCGGGCCGCGCCGAGCTGGCCGCCGGCCTCCTCGCGCAGCGCCTCGGCCTCCTGGTGGGCGGCCTGCGCCGCCTCCTCGGCCGCCCGGTCCACGTGGTCGTCGGCCGCCTGGGCCGGGGCGGGGTGCGCGCCGCTGCCGCAGACCGCGCACGGCTGACCGGGGCGCAGCGCGGCGGCGAGTTCGGCGGCGATGCCGCGCAGCCGGCGTTCCTTGAGGTCGAGCCAGTGGTCGCGGGCGGCGGTGGAGTGCTCGGCGGCGCGCAGCCGTTCGGCGCGCAGCGCCGCGACGCGCCCGGTAAGCCGGTCGCGCAGTTCGGCGGCGTCACGGGCGCGCACGGCGGGCTCGATGCGCGCGGCGAGCTGGTCGGCCCGGGCCGCGGCCCCCTGGCAGGAGTCGACGCGCCGCTGGTGGGCGAGGCGGCGCTCGCTCCAGCCGGCGATCCACTCCGCCGCCTCGGCGATGGCGTCCTCGTCGGCCCGGGCCTCGCGGTCGAGCCCTGCCAGTTCGGATTCGATCTCCAGCGCCCGGCGCTCCACACACCGCGCCGCCGCCAACTGGCCTATTTCCTGGCGCAGTTCGCGCTCCAGCGCGGCGAGCTGGTCACGGTCTGCGGTGGCCAGGTAGGGCGGCAGCGGGGCGCGGTAGCGCTCCTCGGCGCTGCGGGCCGCGCGCAGGTCACGCTCGGCGGTCTGGCACAGGTCCAGGGCGGGCGCCACGACCTCGGCGTCGCGGGCGCGCCGCAGTCGCACGCGGGTCTGTTCGCGCTCGGGGGCCCGCTCGGCCAGCTCCGCTGCCCTGGCCTGGGCCTGCGCGTACCGGCGCTGGAGCCGGTCGAGTTCGGCGGCCTCCTCGGCGCGCCTGCCCGCCGCGTGGTGCGCGGCCTCGGCGGCGCGTACGGCCGCGAGCGCCACCTCCCGCCGCTCGCGGGCGCCACTGCGGGCGATGGCGGCCCACTCCAACACGGCGGTCGCGAGGCCGGGTTCGCCGGGGGTGAGGTCGGTCAGCGGGCGCTCACGGGCGTCGGGGTTGTCGCCGGCCTCCTGGGCGATCCGGTGGGCGAGGCGCAGGAGGTCCTCGTCGCCGCTGACCACCCGCCGCTGGGTGGTGCGCCGCAGTTCGGCGAGCCGGTCCTCGACGGCGGCGAAGCGGCCGGTGTCGAAGAGCTTGCCGAGGAGTTGGCCGCGCGCCTGGTCGTCGGCGCGCAGGAAGCGCGCGAAGTCGCCCTGCGGGAGCAGAACGACCTGGCAGAACTGTTCCCGGCTCATGCCGAGCAACTGGCCGATCTCATCGCCGACCTCCTGGTGGGAGCAGCTGAGCGCCTTCCACTCCGGACCGTCGGGGCCGGTCGTGACCTGTTCGCGCAGCAGCGTCTGCGCCTTGTCCCGGGTCATGCCGTCGCCGTGCTTCTTCGGGCGCTGTTGCTCCGGGCGCCGGGTGATCTCCAACCGCCTTTCGGCGAAGGTGAGTTGGAGCAGCACGCTGGTGGGGGTGTGCGGGTCGGCGTGGTGGCTGCGCAGGCTGAGCGTGCTGCGCTGGCGGGCGCCGGGGACGGCCCCGTACAGCGCGTAGCAGACGGCGTCCAGGATCGAGGTCTTGCCCGCGCCGGTCGGCCCGTGCAGCAGGAACAGGCCGGCGGCCGACAGGGCGTCGAAGTCGACCTCGTGGGTACCGCCGAAGGGGCCGAAGGCGGTGACGGAGAGCCGGTGCAGTCTCATCGGGCGACCTCCGTGGCGCCGTCGCCGCCCGGGCGGGCGCGCCCGGCGCCGGCCGCGCGCATGCCGGGTACCCGGGGGCGCTGGCCGGGGTCCCTGGCGCCGTCGCCGGGGGTGCCGTCGTCCGTGCCCGGGCCGGCGTGCTCGTGCCCGGCCGCCGCGCGTACCTCGTCGAACGCGTCGCTGAGCACCACGCGCTCCTCGGGGTCCACGGCCCGGCCGGCGCGCACGTGGGTCACGAAGTCCTCCGCGATCTGCTGGTCGGTGCGGCCGCGCAGCCGCTGGGCGTACGAGGCGTGCGCCGCCTCCTCGGTGCGTTCGGGCGCGAAGGCGAGGCTGAGGACGTGCGGGAAGCGGCGGGCGAGGCGGGCCATGGGTTCGCGCGGGCGGGCCGGGTCGGTGAGGGTGGCCTCCACCCAGGAGTCCTCGTGCGGCTCGTACCGGGGGTCGGTGAGCAGGTCGTCGAGGCGGCCGGCGATGCGGGCCAGCGGGCGCGGCACCGGGCAGTCGAGGCGTTCGGCGTGTACGTCGCCGGCGGCGTCGAGGCCGATGAGCCACATGGACTTGCGGTGGTCGGCCTCGGAGAACGAGTAGGCCAGCGGGGAGCCCGAGTAGCGCACCCGCTCCGTGATCCGCTGGCAGCCGTGCAGGTGGCCGAGGGCCACGTAGTCCACGCCGTCGAAGACGGCCATGGGCACGGCGGCCACGCCACCGACGGTGATGTCGCGCTCGCTGTCGCTGCCCGCGCCGCCGGCGACGAAGGCATGGGCGAGCACGACGGAGCGGGTGCCGGCGAGGCGCGTGGCCAGGTCGGCGCGTACCCGGTCCATGGCCGCACCGAGCACGGCCGTGTGCCGGGCCCGGTCGGCGCCCACGGCGGCGCGCGCGAGGTGGGGCTCTAGGTAGGGCAGGCCGTAGAAGGCGACCTCGCCGTGCGCGTCGGGCAGCAGGACGGGCGTCCCGCACTGTGCCGGGTCGGTGCGCAGGTGAACGCCGGCCTGTCGGATCAGGCCGGAGGCGACGCCGAGGCGGCGCGCGGAGTCGTGGTTGCCGGAGATCAGGATGGTGGGGACGCCGCAGTGGGCGAGCTGGTGCAGCGCGTCGTCGAACAGCTCGATCGCGGCCAGCGGCGGCACCGCGCGGTCGTAGACGTCCCCCGCGACGAGGACCGCCTCCACCTCCCGCTCGTGGACGGTGCGCACCAGGTGCTGGATGAAGTCGCGCTGGGCCTGGAGCATGCTCACGCGGTGGAAGGAGCGCCCCAGGTGCCAGTCCGACGTGTGCAGCATTCTCACGTGTTCGCCCCGCCCCGCATCTCGTTCCCTTCGTCCGCAGCGCCCTGCCCGCGCCCGGCACGGCCTTGACGACCGGCGGCGGCCGTACCGCGCGCCGCCGCGTGCCGACGCCGCGTGACCGGCTCCCCTGCGGGGCTCAGCCTTTCATCCGCGCCGAGCGGGCGTGCCGGGAGGGCAGCCGCAAGCGTACGGCCCGACGGCGGGCGCCGGGCGGGCGAGTGGCGCGGGGCCACGGGGCGACGGCCGTCGACGCGCCGGAGCGGCCCGGCCAGGGCCGGGTCCCGGGCGGTTCAGGTGCCGGGGGCCGTGCCGTACACCTCGTCGCCGATCTCCAGGCGCGCGGTGCCCGCCGTGCTGTCCGCGAGCCAGGCGCGGAACGCCTCAAGATCGGCGCCCGGCAGTCCGACCTCGATGGTCACGCCCTCGCCGTAGCGCACCTCGCGCACCGCGCGTCCCATGGCGCGCAGGTCGTTCTCCAGCTTCCCGGCCCGCTGGTGGTCGGTGACGACGGTGACGAGCCGGAACGGCTGGCGCACCACGGTGCCGAGAACGTCCAGGGCCTCCCCCACCACGCCGCCGTAGGCTCGGATCAGCCCGCCGGCGCCCAGCTTGACCCCGCCGTAGTAGCGGGTGACGACGACGGCGACGTACCGCACCTCGCGGCGCACCAGCATCTGGAGCATCGGCACGCCGGCGGTGCCGCCCGGCTCCCCGTCGTCGCTGGCCCGCTGGACGCCGCCGTCGGCGCCGATGACGTAGGCGAAGCAGTTGTGGGTGGCGGTGGAGTGTTCGCGGCGGACCCGCTCGACGAACTCCTGCGCCTCCCGCTCGGTCGCCGCCGGCGCCAGTGCGCAGCGGAAGCAGGACTTGTTGATCTCGATCTCGTGCACACCCTCGCGGGCCACCGTGCGGTACTGCTCAGCCATCTGGCCAGCCTATGTCGCGCCCGCCGCCCACTCCCGCCGGGGCGAGCGGACGCACGCGGGGGTCGTTCGGCACGAGGGCGAACCCGCGACGGCGCGGGCGCGGCCGGGGAATGGCCGGTGGGCGGGGGTGGTTGAGCGGACATGTACGCGGACGATGAGACGGTGCGCGAGAATCTTGCGGGAGTCCGGCGACACTTGGGCCTGGTGGGCCTGTCCGCCAACGAGGACCGGGCGGCCTTCGGCGTGGCCCGGGTGCTGCAGCGGTTCGGCAAGCGGGTGGTGCCGGTCCACCCCAGGGCGGAGCCGGTGCACGGCGAGCGGGGGTACGCGACGCTGGCCGACATCCCCTTCCCGGTCGACGTCGTCGACGTCTTCGTCAACTCCCGGCTCGCGGGCCCGGTCGCGGACGAGGCGGTGGCCATCGGCGCCAAGGCGGTCTGGTTCCAACTCGGCGTCATCGACCCGGAGGCGTACGCGCGCACGCGCGCCGCGGGCCTCGCCATGGTCATGGACCGCTGCCCGGCGATCGAGATCCCACGGCTGGGCTGACCGCGGGGGCGGCGGCGCACGTACGCGATCCGGCCGCGGATACGGGGCGGGGGCGCGCCGTCCGGAGGCGCCGGGTCGAGCCGCTCCCGCGCCGCGGTGGGGGGCCCGCCAGTCCGGTGCCACCGCGGTGCGGCGCGCCACGCGCTCAGCCGCCGAGGCCCTCCAGCACCCGCGCGCCGGCAGCCCAGGCAGTGCCTTCCCCGGCACGATGAGCTTGCCCCGCCGGCTCCCGCTGCCCAGCAACACGTACGGGATGTCGGCAACGGCCACGTCCACCAGGAGCGGCCAGTCGGCGGGCAGTCCCAGCGGGGTGATGCCGCCGAACTCCATGCCCGTCACGCCGATCGCCGTCTCCCGGGCGGCGAAGGACGCCTTGCGCGCGTCGAGTTCCCGCCGTGCGACGCCGTTGACATCGACGCGCGTGGCGGAGGGCACCACGCAGGCGGCGAGCGTGACCACGCCGCCGCGCTTGCCCGCCACGATGACGCAGTTCGCGGAGAACTCAAGGAGCCAGGGCCCGTGGGCCGCCACCAGTGGGGCCGTGTCGGCGACGGCCGGATCGGTGTCCACGTCCCGCACCTCGTCGACGGGCACCGGGCCGCCCCAGCCGCGCACCGCGTCGGCGACGGGCGGCACCAGCAGGTCCAGGCACTCGGTCGCGGGACGGACGTCGGTGAATGCCTCGTGGGGCGTGCGCATGCTCATGCGCATCAAGCTAACAGCCCCCGTGGCAGCGGTAGATGGCGGTGAGCCCATCCCGGCCACCCCTGCCCCGCCCGCGCGCCCGGCCGGTCGCCCCGGGAAGCGAGCCCGTCGCCGAGCGGCAAGCCTGCTCCCTCCCAGGCCGCCTCATGCCGCCGTTGACCCCGGCGAGCGCCGGTGCGAGAAACCGGAGGCCGGTGGCCCGCAGGAGCCGGGCGGAACCGCTCAGCGGTCGGCCGGCACGTCCCGCGCGTCGGCCGGCACGTCCCGCGCGTCGGCCGGCACGTCCCGCGCCTCGGGCGGCGCGGGCTGCGGCGGCAGGACGCCGAGCGCCAGCAGTTGCTCGTGCGTGACGCCCTCGGGGACCGGCATCGGGGCCGGCGTGCGCAGCGGCGGCTGCCAGCCCGCCTCCGCGTCCCAGCGGCGCACGATCTTGGCCGGCGCACCGGCCACCACCGCGTGGTCGGGCACCTCGCCGCGGACCACCGCGCCGGCCGCGACCACCACGTTGCGGCCGAGACGGGCGCCGGGCAGGACCACCGCCCCGGCGCCGAGCCAACTCCCGGCGCCGATGTTGACCGGGGCGCTGCGCGGCGACCGCTTGCCGATGGGGCTGGTCGGGGTCGTCATAGGCGTGGTTGTCGCTGGTGACGTAGACGTACGGGCCGCAGAAGACATCCCGCCCGAACTCCACCGGCACCGACGCCACCACGTGCGTGCCCCGTCCGAGCACCACGCCGTGCCCCACCCGCAGCACCGGGTCCGGACCCAGGTCGAGCCCCGGCAGCATGCCGGCGGCCAGGGTGACCCCCTCGCCGATGACGCAGTGGTCACCCAGTTCGATCCAGCCCTCGCCGAACACCGTGCCCAGCGGGAACGCCAGCCGGGTGCCGGGGCCGATCCGGCGGAACCGGTAGGGCACGGGGCGCTCGGCGGTCACCGCGCTGGTCTGCTGCATCCAGCGCCAGCCGCGGTGCACCGCGCGTGAGGCCACGCGGCGGCGCCAGGCGTCGAGCGAGGAGAACACGTGTCGTTGGAGGGGCACCCAACTACCGTACTCACCAGTAGCGACGGTGCCCAGGTCGGCCCCCTCGACGCCCCCGGAGGCCGTGACCGGGTCCGGGGCGGGTCCGCCGAGCGTCGGCGGGGGACACCGCCACGGTGCACGCCCCGCCCGCGCCGTGGGTCGCGCGCCCGCGCTCCGTCATCGGCGTCGGCGACCCGGAGTCCCGGCTCGTTCCGCCGGCCGCCCGCCGGACTGAACCCGGTACTCCTGGGCACTCGTGCGGTCCGGGCGCGGCGCGCTCACCTCCCCCGCCGAGCGCCGCCGCGCCCGGGTCCCGCCACCAGGGCGGGCGGGACCGGTGGCGGGTCGGCGGGGACGGCTGCGGCGTACGGGCGAGCCGACATGCGCCCCCGGGCCGAACTGGCAAGGTGACCGACGGGGCGGACGACGGTCACAGCGAGCGGTTCCCGGGGCAGGTCCATCGGGGACAGGAGTGAGGCGAGAATCTCATGTCGGTCTCCGCACACGAGCCGGCCGCCCGACACGCGGTGCCGGGCGCCCCGTGCTGGATGAGCCTGATGGCCCGCGACCTCACAGCCGCCCAGGACTTCTACAGCGCCGTCCTCGGCTGGACGTTCCAACCCTGCATGCTGGGCGGCGAGTTCTCAGTCGCGCTGTTCGACGGCCGACCGGTCGCCGGGCTCGGCGCGCTCGCCCACACCCTGCACGTCCCCGTCTCCTGGACGCCGTACTTCGCGGTCGCCAGCGCCGACGACGTGACGGCCCGCGTCCGCGAGCGCGGGGCCACGGTCGCGGTCGGCCCGCTGCGCTTCGCCCACGGCCGCGCGGCGCTCGCCGCCGACCTCGACGGGCCGGTCTTCGGGATCTGGGAGGGGACGGTCCCGCACTGGGAAGTGGGGCGTGGCAGCGCCCCGGCCTGGCTCGAACTGCGCACGCGCGACGCGTTCGCGGCGGCCATCTTCTACGGGGAGGTGCTGCGGTGGGCCGTGCCCGGCGAGGCGGGGTGCGAGGTGGACTACGCGCGGGGACAGGTGCTGGTCAGCGACGGGACGCACGCCGTGGCCAGGCTGCGCAGCGGCGCCGTCGAGGAGGCCCCTGACCCGAGCATCCGGCCCCGCTGGCACGTGTACTTCCCCTGCTCGGACGTGGACACGTCGATGAAGGCCGCGATCGCCGGCGGCGGTTCGGTGGTGCAGACGCCACGGGCCGGCGCGCACGGGTACGAGGCGACCCTGCGCGACCCGGACGGCGGGCTATTCACGGTGACCTCGGTCCGCGACCAGCCGAAGGAGCCCACCCCCACCGAACCGGGCGCCCGTCCCGCATGAGGCCGCCCGCCCCGGGCCGGCGCTCCGGCGCCGCCCGCGCGGCGGACGCACGGCCCCGTGGATCTCTCGGTCGGCGCGTGGATACGGTGCGGTGTTCGCGCACCGAGTCCCGTGGAGGAGATCCCAATGGCACAGCAGGCACTGATCGCGGCGTTCGGCGGCAAGGCACCGCGGGGTGGGCGCGGAGGTGTTCGTCGCGCCGTCGTCGGTGGTGCTGGGCGAGGTGACGCTGGGGGCCGGTTCGAGCGTCTGGTACAACGCGGTGCTGGGGGCCGACTGCGGCCCCATCACCCTGGGCGCGGGCAGCAACGTGCAGGACAACTGCACCGTGCACGTGGACCCCGGCTTCCCGGTGACGGTCGGCGAGCGCGTGACGGTGGGCCACAACGCCGTGCTGCACGGCTGCACCGTCGAGGACGACTGCCTGATCGGCATGGGCGCCACGGTGATGAACGGGGCCGTGGTCGGCGCCGGTTCGCTGGTGGCCGCCCAGGCACTGGTCCCACAGGGGGACGCGGGTGCCGCCCGGCTCGCTCGTCGCCGGCGTACCGGCCAAGGTCGGACGCCCGCTGACGGACGAGGAGCGCGCGGACATGCGGGCCAACGCCGAGGTGTACGTCGACCTCGCGCGCCAGCACGCCGCCGCCCTGGGTGGGCCTACCCCCACTGAGACCAACGCCGCCCGATAGCGCCACCACCACGGCGACGGCGGCCGGGCCGCAGGCCACCCGCCGTCCCTCGCACGCGCGCGGGCCGCCGTGGCACGGCCGACGGACGGCGTACGCCCCCTCTCGTCGTGGGGGCGTACGCAGTCGGTCGGGCTGCCCGCGCGTGGGTCCCTCACAGCGCCACCAGCGTCGCGGCCCCGACGTAGACCGCCTGGAAGAAGACGGTGCGCCGGCCGAGCGGATCGCCCTGGGTCGCCTGGCGACGGACCGCGGAGACGTTGGCCGGGAACATGCCGATCATCAGCAGGGCGAGGCCGGCCGCCACCCACCGTGACAGCGCCGGGACCAGCAGCCCGATCACGCCGGCGATCTCCAGCCCACCCGTGAGGGCGACCAGCAAGTCGGGGCGCGGGAGCCGGGGGCGGGACCATGGCGACGAGGTCGGCCCGCAGCGCCGGATGGAAGTGGGCGAGCGCGGTGAACAGAAACATCACCGCGAGCCCCACGCACAGCGCGGGGTGCCAGGCATCGAGCGCTGGCACGCCGAGCAAGCCGGCCAGGCGCGGCGCGCAGAACCCGACGACCAGGGCCACGAACGGTTCCACGATGGCCTCCTTCGGTCGAACTTTCCACTGCCAAGATACATCTGTGGCACCCGATCTTATCAATGGAAAGATAGGGTGGGGGCATGACGGACCGGTCGTACCACCACGGAGATCTGCGCCGCGCCCTGCTCACCGCCACCGCCGCGGCCATCGCCGACAAGGGCCCGACGGCACTGAGCCTGCGTGACCTGGCGCGCCGTGCGGGCGTCTCGCACGCCGCGCCCGCGCACCACTTCGGCGACAAGGCGGGACTCCTCACGGCACTCGCCGCCGAGGGCTACGCCATGCTGGCCGACACGCTCGACGCCGCCGGCGGGGATTTGCTGGACAGCGGCGTGGCCTATGTGCGCTTCGCCGTCGAGCACCGGGCGCACTTCGAGGTCATGTTCCAGCCCGGCCTGTACCACCCCGACGACCCGGAGGTGGCCGCCGCGCGCGAGCGGGCCGACGGCTCACTGGCTACCGCCCTCTCGGCCCGCCCGGGCCACCCCCACGACGAGGACACCGAGGCCAGCCAACTCGCCGCGTGGTCCGTGGCGCACGGCTTCGCCGCCCTGTGGCTCAGCGGCGCCCTGCCCACCAGTGCGGAGAGCGACCTCGACACCCTGGCGCGACGCGTCCTCAGCCAGCTCTTCCCACAGCCCTGACCCGTCCGGAGCGCGGGCCGCCGGCGATGGACCCGCGCTCCGAACCCGGACGCCCCAACGCGGCGCCCCCTGGCCGGGAATCACGGCTGAGCTCCCAGGAAGCACACCCCAGCCTAATCAGGATGTGTAATAGCCAGGTTGCGAACAGGGAGGCGCGCGGCCACCAACTCCACCCGCCGGCGACCCGTTTCGTCGCCCGCCTCCGCACCCCGAGGCACCGCGATGCACCGCCCTCGCCGCCACCCGCGCCGACGCTCCGCACCCGACGCCGCGACCCACCCACCCACACGGCGCGGGCCACCCACCACCGACCACCCAGCCAAGCGCCGACGACCCGTCGCGCGGCACACACCCACAGGGGTAATCTGGATGTCCGATGTCTCGATTTCGACCGACGGCGGGCCGGCCGCCGAAGCGACCCGGACCGGTGGGGGCCTCGCCCCCACGCTCGGCACCTTCGCCGTCGGGACGGACGCCTTCGTAGTGGCCGGATTCCTCCCGGACATGGCCCGCTCACTGCACGTCTCGACGGCCACCACCGGGCAGTCGATTGCAGTGTTCGCCGCCGCCTACGCCGTGCTGTCGCCCGTACTGGCCACGCTGACCGCGCCGCTGTCGCGGCGAACCCTGCTGGTCGGCGCCCTGGTCCTGCTCGGCCTCGCCAATCTGGGCTCCGCGCTCGCCCCCGACTTCTCCGCGCTCATCCTCTCCCGCGTCCTGGCCGCCGCGGGCGCCGCTGCGTACACGCCGGGCGCCGGGGCGGTCAGCGCGGCGCTGGTGCGGCCCGAACTGCGCGCCCGTTCGCTGGCGGTGGTCGTCGGCGGGCTCACCGTCGCCACCGCCCTGGGCGTGCCGCTGGGCCAGGTGGCCAGCGGGGTGCTCGGCTGGCGCTGGGCACTCGGTCTTGTGGCCGCCTGTGCCTGGCGGTCGCGCCCGGCGTCGCCTGGATCATGCCGTCGCTGCCCGGTAGCCCCCGGGTCCCGCTCCGCGCCCGTCTGACGGTCCTGCGCCAGCCCGCCGTACTGGCCGTGCTGCCGCTGACCGTGTGCGGCATGGGGGCCAGCTACACCGTGTACGCGTACAGCGTGGAGGCGTTGGACGCGGTGGGCGTGGCCGACTCCCGGCGCGTGTGGCTGCTCTTCCTGATACAGGCTCGGCGCGGTGCTCGGCAACTTCGCCTCCGGGTTCGGCACCGACCACTGGGGCTCGGCCCGCGTCCTGACGACCGGGTACCTCACCATGGCGCTCTCGTTGGGCGGGCTCGGCTGGCTCGCCTCGGCCCACTCCCCGCCGTCCGCGCTGGTCAGACTCGTGATGGTGGGTTGAGGGGCGAGCACGTGGTGCCAGACCCCGGCGCAGCAGCATCGCCTGATCGCGGTGGCCCCACGGGAGGCGCCCCTGGTGGTCTCCCTCAACTTCTCCTGCATCTATCTCGGCATCGGCCTCGGCACCCTGGTCGGCGGCGTCACCCTGCCCACCAGCGTGTGCGCCGTCGTCGCCCTGGCGTTCGCGCTGGCGACGGCGCGCGTCCCGGGCGCGTCAGCGGCCGTCTCCCGGGGCGGGCACTGAGGGGGGCGCGCGGCGTCGGCGCGCCGGGCCGCTGGCCGGCAGCGGCCCGGTCGCGGGCGTCAGGCGTTCGGGCGGAGCGTCCAGATGATCGACATCTCGCCAATGACGGCGCCGTCCTCACGGGTGGTCTCGACGCGCACCGGGAACTCGGGCCACCCGCCGGAGTCCAACTCGGCGACCACGTCGGCGATCGGGGGTCCCAGCTCCGCGGTCGCGGTGACGACGCCCTTGGCGACCTTCTTGTACCCGATCTCGGCCCGTACGGCGAGCGGCACCGCGCGCGAGAGCTGGTCGCCGAAGGCGGCCATCACGATCGCCCCGCTCGCTGACTCGGCCAGGGTGAACATCGCGCCGGCGTGCGGCCCCTGGATGTGGTTGTGGAAGTAGGGCTGGTCCGGCAGGCGCAGGACGGCGCGCTCGGCGCTCGTCTCGACGAACTCGAGACGGAGCGTACGAACCAGCGGCACGCTGGCCGTGAGCATCTCGCCGATCGACAGCATGGTCTCTGACATGCTCGAAAGTTACCAGCGGGTAGGAACTTGTGGGAAGGGCGGACGTAGAAGCCCGCAGACGGTCCCTCTATAGCTACTCGCCATGTGGCCAGGACAGCAGCCGCCCGGGGGCGAGCAGAACCCGCAGGACCAGAACCCGTACCAACAGCCCGGATACCCGCAGACCGGACCGCCGGGGCAGCCGGTGCCGCCGCCCGGCGCGCAACCCGGACCGCCCGGCCCGCCCGGAGCTCCGCACCAGGGCGCCCCGCACCAGGGCGCGTACCAGCAGCCGGGCTATCCGCAGCAGACCCCGCCGCCGCAGGCGTGGAACACGCCGGCCGGGCCGGGCGCCCCGCAACCCCCGCAGGGCGGCGGCGACAAGCGGAAGAAGACCATCGCGATCGTCACGGCGTCGGCCGTGGTGGCCGTCGCCGGCGTGGTGATCTTCTCCGGCGACGACGGGGACGACAAGAAGGACAGCGCGAAGGAGTCGCCCAAGCCGTCGGCCTCCGCCCCGTCCCAGCAGCCGGGGGGCTCGCAGGCGCCCAGTGGCGGGCCCGACAACCCGCGTGGCGGCGACCCCGCCGCCAAGCCCGTGATCCCGGGTTGGAAGACGGTCATCAGCACCAAGCGGCACGTGGCCTTCGACGTCCCGGACACCGCGGACTGGAAGGTCGAGTCGGCGGTCCTGTCGGTCGGCTTCGAGAGTGACAAGGGCAAGCCGCTCGTCATCATGTCCAGCCCCGCCAAGTACAAGCAGGACGCGTGCTCGGTCAAGGTCGAGGGCAGCACCCGGCCGAACACCAGCGACCTCGGCGGCGTCGGCACCAAGGGCGCGCTGGGCGCCAAGAGCGAGGCGAGCGCGGCCGAGATCGAGGCGGAGAACTAGGTGTTCGCCGGCTACGACCAGAAGCAGACCGGCCAGCGCGTCACCAAAGCCAAGCCGTTCCGAGCGACCACGGGCTCAAGGGTTACGCCGCCTCCACGACGGTCACCGGCGTGAAGAAGACCGACAAGTGCTCCAGTGACGGCAAGTCCTTCACGGTGGCCTACACCGACGTCAACGGCGACTACGCGCTGTGGGTCCTGCACGCCGCGGCCGGCGTCAAGGACGAGTTGCCGAACGAGACCATCGAGAAGATCAAGAGCACGCTGCGTCCGCTCAAGTCGAACGGCTGACCGCGCCCGCACGACGGGCCACCGGTAAACGGTTTGGCAGGGGGACCGACCCCCGGGAATAGTCCGCCTGTGACCACTCCCCCCGCCACCGCGCACCGCCGTCCGGCCTGGGTCGGACGCAACTACACGCTCCTCACGACCGCCGCCGTGGTGACGGGCCTCGGGAACTCCGGGGCCCTCATCGCGGCGGCGTTCGCGGTCCTGGACGCGGGTGGCGACGGGACCGACGTGGGGCTGGTCGCCGCCGCTCGTACCGCCCCCTCGTGCTGTTCCTGCTGATCGGCGGGGCCGTCGCGGACCGGCTGCCCCGACACCGGGTGATGGTGGCCGCGAACACCCTGAACTGCCTGTCGCAGGGCGCCCTCGCGGCCCTGGTGCTGACCGGCGACGCGACGCTGTGGCAGATGGCCGTGCTAGCCGGAGTGGGCGGCGCCGGCCAGGCGTTCTTCGCCCCCGCCGCCGAGGGGATGGTCCTCAGCTCGGTCACCGGCGAGCAGGCCAGCCGGGCGTTCGCGTTCTTCCGGATGGGCGTCAACGGCGCGAACATCGGCGGCGGGGCGCTGGGCGGCGCGCTGATCACCACCGTCGGACCGGGGTGGGTGTTGGCTATCGACGCCGCCGCGTTCGCCCTCGCGGGCGCGCTGCGAGCCTTCCTCGACGTCAGCGGCGCGCCCGCCTGCGGACCCGGGGGCCGGCTGCTGCGCGAGTTGGCCGAGGGATGGCGCGAGGTCGCGGGGCGGCCGTCGCTGTGGAGCATCGTGGGGCAGTTCGCGGTGGTCAACGCCATGGTCGCGGCGGCGGAGTCGGTGTACGGACCGCAGGTCGCCGAGGACCATCTGGGTGGGGCCGGGCCCTGGGGCATCGCGCTGGCCGCGTTCGGGGCCGGCACATTGGGTGGCGGGTTGCTGATGACGCGTTGGCGCCCGCGCCGCATGCTGCTGGTCGGCACCGTGTGCGTCTTTCCGTTGGCACTGCCGTCGGCCGCGCTGGCCGTGCCGCTGCCGATGGCGGGCCTGGCCTCGGTCATGTTCCTGTGCGGAGTCACCGTGGAGGTCTTCGGAGTCTGCTGGATGATGACGCTGCATCAGGAGATCCCGGAGGACAGGTTCTCGCGGGTCTCGGCGTACGACTGGTTCGGGTCGGTGGCCATGCTCCCGGTGGCTACGGCGCTCGCCGGGCCGACCGAGCACCTGGTCGGCCGCTCCGCCGCGTTGTCGGGTTGCTCGGCCCGGTCGTACTGCTGACGGCCGCGGTGCTCCTGGTCCCGGACGTACGCCGACTCCAGCGCCGCACCAACGCTCCCCGGCCTGCCGCCGCGGCCCCCGAGGCGGCGACGCCTCCGAGCGCCACCCCGGTCGCCGGCGCGGCGGCGGGCCAGGGCGCGCAGGGGACGGGCGCGTACGGACGCCCGGCGCTCAACTGACGCTGAACGCGCCGCCCGGCGGCACGGGCGAGGGCGTCGCCGCCGCGTCCCACACCGGCTCGGCACCGGACACCAGGCGCTCCAGCGCGGCGCCGTCGGCCACCCGCGCGGGGAAGGGATCGGCGGCGGGCGAGCGCGGCGAGCGGCAGCGGTCGAGCGCCGGCCACCAGGATCGCGTTGCCGAACCGGCGGCCGCGCAGCACCCCGGGCTCGGCGATCAGGCACACGTGGGCGAAGACGGCGGCCAGCGTCGCCACCTGGGAGCGCAGGAAGTCGAACGGGGCACCGTCCGCCACGTTGGCCGCGTACCGCCCCCCGGGGCGCAGGACGCGGGCGGCCTGCCGAGCGTACTCGACGGAGGTCAGGTGCGCGGGCACCCGCGAGCCGCCGAAGACGTCGGCGACGATCACGTCGGCCGACGCGTCGTCGGCGCGCCGGAGCGCGTCGCGGGCGTCAGCCGCCACCACCTCGACCGCGCGGTCCGGGCCCAGCGGCAGCGCCTCGGCGACGAGGCCGAGCAGCGCCCGGTCGGCCTCGACCACCCGCTGGCGCGAGCCGGGCCGGGTGGCGGCGACGTAACGCGGCAGCGTCAGCCCCCCGCCGCCGAGGTGCAGGACATCCAGCGGAGCGGCCGGCTCCGTATCGCCCCGGCCGGCCGTCTCCAGCACGTCGCCGAGCCGCCGCGCGTACTCGAACTCCAGGTGCAGCGGGTCGGCGAGGTCCACGTACGACTGCGGGGCGCCGTCCACGGTCAGCAGCCAGCCGTGCGGGCGGTCCACGTCGGGCAGCAGCTTGGCGGCGGCGAAGTCCACGGCACGGCTCACGAGTATCCGGTCGTCCACTCCCCCATTGTGCGGCCGCGCCCGCGCCGCCCCGCACCAGCGCGCCTCGCTCCGTGCCCCGTGACCCACAGGGCCACAGGAGCACGGAGCGGGGCCGAGGGCGCCGGCGGCTCAGCCCTCGATCGTGAGCACCGTGCCCGCGCCCACCGTCCTGCCGCCGTCCCGGATGACGAAGCGCAGGTCAGGTTGGACGGGGGTGGCGCAGCTCAGCTCGACCCCCAGCGTGAGGGTGTCGCCGGGGCGGGCCGCGCGCGCTCCCGGCGGGTTGATCGCGCCGAAGACGTGCGTCGTGCGCAGGAAGAACTCCGGACAGTATCCGGTCGTGAACGGCTCGGCCCGCCCGCCGCGCGCCCCCGGGAGGACGTGGACGTGCGCCGTGAACCGGCGCCGTGGCGTCAGGCTGCCGGGGGCGGCGGCCAGGTCGCCGTGGTGCAGCACGGCGTGCGGGACGCCGCGCAGCAGCAGCGCGACGGGATCGCCCGCCTCGACCCGGCTCAGCGGTCTGCCGAAGATCTCCAGGCCGGCCACCGCCATCTCGACGTCGGGGCCGACGACCTGTACCCGGTCCCCGCTGCGCACCGTGCCGCGTTCGATGGTCCCGGAGATCACCGAGCCCTCGCCGCCGCGCGGCAGCGCGTGGTCCACCGGTAGCAGGAACAGCTCGCCCGGGTGGCGCTCCGGCGTGGGCACCACGGTGTCCACCGCGTCCAGCAGCGCCTCGATGGTGCCGGTCCACCGCGGGGCGCCCTCCAGCGCCCGGAGCGCCGAGACCCGGATGACGGGCGTGGTGCCGCCCGGGTAGCCGTGCACGTCCAACAGCGCGCGGATCTCCCGCTCGGCGCGCTCCATCGCCGCCTCCTCGCCGGCGTCCACCTGGCTGAGGGCGACGACGAGGTGCTCGACGGTCTGGGCCTGGACGCCGGCGAGGGCCGAGACGACGAGGATCGCCCCGTCGAGCTGCGCCGCCCCGCTGATCACGTGCTCGATGGCGGCGGCCTCGCCTGGCATGTCCTGGTGGGCGTAGTGCCGGGTGCCGGTCTCGTACTCGACGCGCGTGTTCTTGAGCGCGCCGCGGCGTCCAGCGGGCGGTCGCTGCGCGCGGGCGGTGCGACGTCGGAGGCGGGCCGCACGCCGAGCACGCGCGTGATGGCCTCGGTGAGCGTGGTCTTGCCGTGGCGGGCGTGGCCCAGGGTGGCGATGTTGAGGTGCGGCTTGGCGAGTACGGGCGGCTGCGCGGACATGGGTTCCTTTCGTGGAACGGAGGGGGCCCGAGGTGGCGGGCCCGGTGGAGGGAGCGACCCGGTACGCCGCGAGCGGCCCGCGTCCGGTTGGTGGGGCCCGTGCGCCCGCGCCACGGGCGTGCCCGGAAGCGGTGCGCGCCACGGGCGTGCCCGGAAGCGGTGTGCCGGGCGTGGCGGACGGGGACGGGCATGGCGCCGGAAGCGGGCTGGCGACGCGGCGGACGGATCAGTCGGCTGGCGCGGACCCCTGTGCCGGACCGACCCTCCCGCTGCGGGGTCCACCGAGATCGTCGGGGAGGGTCAGCTTCGTACGCCGCCCGTGGGAGTGGGCGGGGCGGCTGGGAGGGGGGTGAGGGCAGCTCCGACGACGTGCGCGGCTGCGGCCACGAGCGCGTGCGGAGCATACCGGACAATGGGCCTGATCATGTCCCCCGCCCCGGGCCCGGTAGAGCGGTTTTCCCAGCTCGGCCGCGCGGCCGAGGCACCTCCCGCGCTGCCGCGGCCCCGAGCCGCCCCGCAGCCCCGGGGCGCCCCACCTGGCTCGCGCCGCCGGGCCCGCCGCCGGGCACACTCCCCCGTCACCCCGATGGCCTCGCTGGCCCCTGACGGCTCCTGTGTCCCAGGCGTCACGTGGCGGGCCGGGTGCGGGGGCGTCCGGGCCCCGCGGGTTTCCCTCGGTGGCGTGCACGGGACACCCGGGGCACACCGACGTCGGTTACGCTCCAGCGGTGTCCGAACCTGCCGCGCAGTCTCCTCGCCGCCTCGCGTGGTGCGCCCGGGCGTTGTTGTCCCCGCGCGCCAGGCTCGGCCTGCTCATCCTGCTGCTGGTCAGCGCGGGCACGGCGGTGCTCGTCCTCGAACCGCAGCGACTGATACGCGACGGCTGGCCACCCCATACGTCAGGGGCTACCGCCGTCGTGGTGTTCGCGGCCGCGTACGGGCTGTGCACTTCGGCCCCGGTGCCGAGACCGCTGCTCAACCTCGCGGCCGGGGCCCTCGCGGCCGGGGCCCTGTTCGGCAGCCAGGTGGGGCTGCCGGCGGCGGTGGCCGGGACCGTGCTCGGCGCGGGCATCGCCTTCGGCCTAGGACGACTCCTTGGACAGGAGGCGCTACGACCACTGTTGCGGGCCCGCCCGTTGGCGATGGCCGACCGGCAACTGAGCGACCACGGCTTCCGTTCGATGTTGGCGCTGCGCCTGTTCCCGGGCATCCCTTTCGCCGCCGCGAACTACTGCGCGGCGATCTCTCGGATGGGCTGGCTGCCGTTCCTGCTGGCGAGACGGGGCTGGGCAGTGTGCCGAACACGGCCGCCTACGTCATCGCGGGCAGCCGCGCCTCGACGCCCACCTCGCCCGCCTTCCTCGTCTCGATGGCCTTCATCGCCGTCACCGGGCTGGCCGCCGTGCTGGTCACCTGGCGCAAGCGAGCGAAGCTGCGCGGCCGCCCCGCGCCGGCGCCCGAGGCGTCCGCGGCGCGGGAGGAGGTACGCAAGGTACGGGAAGACGCGCCCCGGACCGTCGCGGCGCCGGCCGCGTGACCGCTCGCGGGGGCGGGGAGCCGAGGGCTCTGTCCACGGCTTCACGAACGGACGCTACGCTGCCCCCAGACTGGTGGATGATCGTGGTCGGGCCGTGACCCTGCCGGCCGCGCACCCCACCGGTGTCCCGTCAGCTCACTCAGCGAAAGCCAGCATGAGTCCGGCCAGACCAACTCCCGCATGACCGCGCACGCGCGCCGCACGCCTGCCAAGAAACAGCCCTTGACCCGCATCCTTGCTGGTCAGAACGTGATCAGCATTTGGATGGCATAGATATCGATGTCTTGGTTTGAATCCTTCATCCTCGGACTCGTCCAGGGCTTGACCGAGTTTCTGCCGATCTCCTCCAGTGCCCATCTGCGGCTGACGGCGGCGTTTGCCGGATGGAACGATCCGGGGCCGGCCTTCACCGCGATCACCCAGATCGGCACCGAGGCCGCGGTGATCATCTACTTCCGCAAGGACATCGCGCGGATCGTCTCCGCCTGGTGCCGGTCGCTGTTCAACAAGCGGCTACGCGGCGACCACGACACCAAGATGGGCTGGCTGGTCATCGTCGGGTCGATCCCGATCGGCGTGCTCGGCCTGACCCTCCAGGACGCGATCGACGGCCCGTTCCGCGACCTGCGACTGATCGCGACGACGCTGGTCGTGCTCGGCATCGTGCTCGCCGTAGCGGACCGGCTGGCGGCCCGTGACGAGACGGGCGGCCGGCACCGGGCGGTCAAGCACCGCAAGGGCCTGGACGAGCTGACCACGAGGGACGGCCTGCTGTACGGCATCTGCCAGGCCATGGCGCTGGTGCCCGGCGTCTCCCGGTCGGGCGCGACCATCAGCGGTGGCCTCTTCCTCGGCTACACCCGCGAGGCCGCGGCCCGCTACTCGTTCCTGCTGGCCATCCCCGCCGTGCTGGCCTCGGGCGCGTTCGAGCTGAAGGACGCCGGCCAGGGCCACGTGTCCTGGGGCCCGACGATCTTCGCGACGGTCATCGCGTTCGTCGTGGGATACGCGGTCATCGCGTGGTTCATGCGCTTCATCTCCACGAAGAGCTTCATGCCGTTCGTGTACTACCGCGTGCTGCTCGGCCTGGTCCTCTTCGCCCTCGTCGGCTTCGACGTCCTGAGCCCGCACGCCGGCGAGTCGGGCGACTAGTCGCCGTAGCCGGCTGCGACCGGCGGTGGGGGCCGGGGCCGACGCCCGGGTCGAGGCCCCACCCCTCCCACCCGCTCCGCCCACCGCCCCGGACCGCGCCCCGCACAGCAGTACGGCGGGAGAAAGCGCGGGCGGCCAGGGGTGCGGGCAAGCAGGAAACGCGGCGGTCAGGACGTGTGGTACTCCCGCCCGGCGCGCCAGCTCGCTAGCACGTCCTCGACGTCGTACGGCACGAGGTTGAGCGGCGGCCCCTCCGGCGGGCGGGCCAGTGCCGCGCGGATCTTCTCGTTGACCTCCTCGACGATGCGCCGGGCCATCCGCTCGGACGGCGCCTTCGTCGCCGCCTCCCACGCGTCCTCGGCCTCCTTGCGCAGGGCCAGGCTCGGCGGCAGGAACGAGAGCTGTTCGCGGGCCATCTTCTCCTTGATCCACCAGGACTCGTCGTAGGGCGCGTTCGGACGGTCAAGGGGCTTGCCGAAGCCGGGCAGCCGCTCGAACTCGCCCCGTTCGGCGGCCTCGCGAATCTGCTTGTCGACAAAGCTCTCAAAATCGACACCGGGTGGCTTGCGCTCGGTCATGATGCGGCTCTCCCTCGACGCGTCGGGGTACTACCTGGCGTACTACCGAGGGTAAGAGACGTGCCCCGGGCGCCGGGCGGCGCACCGAGGTCGCCCCGCCGCACACCCACGCCGCCCCGTTCGGTCCCCGCGCTCACCGCTGCCCGAACTCCGCCCGGATCGCCTCCGTGTGCGCGCCGAGCGCCGGTACCGCGCCCATGCGCGCCTCCCGGCCGGGCACCGTGACCGGCGGCAGCAGTCCGCGCAGCGGTCCCGCCGCCGTGTGGAAGGCGCGCCACCGGTCGCGGGCGGCCAACTGCGGGTGCTCGGCGAACTCGGGTACGCCGCGCAGCCGCGCGTTGGCGATGCCCGCCGCGTCGAGCCGGGCCAGCAGCTGGTCGGCGGTCAGGTCGGCGAAGGCCGCGTGCAGCACCTCGGTCAGCTCCGCGTCGTGCGCGCGGCGCAGCGGGTTGTCGGCGAACCTGGGGTCGCGGGTCAGGTCGGGCCGCCCCGGGACCCGGGGCGCACAGCTCCACCCAGTCCCGGTCGCTCTGCACGCACAGGAACACCTCGTGGCCGTCGCCCGCCCGGTAGGGCACGTACGGGGCGATCGAGGGGTGCCGGGCGCCGCTGCGCGGCAGCGTACCCGCCCCGTACATCCTGTGGAACAGCGGCTGCCCCATCCACTCGCCGAGCGCGTCGAGCATCGCGACATCGAAGGCGCTGCCACAGCCGGTGCGCTCGCGCTCGTACAGCGCCGTGAGGACGCCGGTGTACGCGTACATGGCCGCCGCGATGTCGGCGACGGAGATCCCGGCGCGGGCGGGCGCAGCCTCCGTACCGGTCGCCGCCACCAACCCGGTCTCGCACTGCACCAGCAGGTCGAACGCCTTCCGGTCGCGGTAGGGGCCACGGTCCCCGTAGCCGGAGATGCCGCAGACGATCAGTCGTGGCAGGCGCTCGCGGAGCGCGTCGGCGCCGAGGCCGAGCCGGTCGGCGGCGCCGAGCGCGAGGTTCTACACGAAGACGTCGGCGGCGTTCAGCAACCGGTCGAACAGGGCCCGGTCGGCGGCGTCCTTGAGGTCGAGCACCACGCTCTCCTTGCCCCGGTGGCACCACACGAAGTACGCCGACTGGCCCATGACCTCGCGGTCGTAGTCGCGCGCGAAGTCCCCACCGCCGAGCCGCTCCACCTTGATCACCCGGGCGCCCAGATCGGCCAACTGCCGGGTGGCGTATGGGGCGGCCAGCCTGTTCGAGCGAGACTACGGTGATGCCCTCCAAAGGCAACATGCGGTCAACTCCCTCCTGTGCGGAGCCCGGACGACCGTCCGCGCACCGGTCGCGGTCCGTACCGCCATCGTGCGGCGTCCCGCCCCCCCCGCCGGCACCGGGGCCTTCGATGCCGGCGGGGACGGGCCCGTCCGACCCGTGCGGGTTGCGCACCCCGGGCCGAGTGGGGGCGCGGCGTTCGCCGGGTGCGCGACCGGCTGCGCGCGCACACTGGTGCCCCGGCCGGACGAGAGACCCGCGAGGTGTTGATGCCACGGGCCCGCGCACACTCCTTCCTCGCCTAGCGTTGGGGCCGTACGGTCGCGGCCCCGGCGGCCGGGGCGCTGCCCGCGCTGGCGTTCCCCGCCCCCGGACTGTGGTGGCTGGCCTACGGCGCCCTGGTGCCCTGGCTGCTGCTCATCCGTTCGGCGCCCACCGGCCGCCGGGCGGCGTGCGACGGCTGGCTGGGCGGCGCCGGCTTCCTGCTGGCGGTGCACCACTGGCTGCTGCCGCTCCTGCACGTGTTCGTCGTGGTGGTGGCAGCGGTCGGGCTCGGGCTGCTATGGGCGCCGTGGGGGTGGCTGGTGCGCCGGCTGCTCGGCCCCGGGGCAGCGGCCGGGCGGCGGGCGGCCGGCGCGCTGGTGCTGCTGCCGGCCGGTTGGCTGCTGGTGGAGCTGACCCGGGGGCTGGCCGGACGCGTTGTGAGCCTGGTCGTATGGGGGGAGTCAAGCGTCGGCAGCGACCTGCGCGAGCGGCCTGACCTGCGGCGACGACTGGCGGCCCTGTCCCGCGACGTGGGCGCGGAGCTGCTGGTCAACGTGGACGCCAAGCAGGCCGGCCAGCCCGGCGTCTACAAGAGCTCGGTACTGGTGGGCCCGCGGGGGCCGACCGGGGACCGGTACGACAAGATGCGACTGGTCCCCTTCGGCGAGTACGTCCCGGCCCGCTCCGTCCTCGGCTGGGCCACCTCGATCGGCCAGGCGGCCAGGCGAGGACCGCAGACGCGGGGGGCGCTCGGTGGTGATGCGCGTGCCGGGCGTGAGCGCGGGGCGCCCAGCCGCCCGCCACGCGGGCGCGGGGACGGGCGCAGCGCCCGCTCCGCCGAGCGCCGCCGGGCTCCGGCTGGGACCACTGGTGTGTTTCGAGTCGGCCTTCCCCGACATGAGCCGGCGACTGGTCCGCGACGGGACGCAGCTCCTGGTCGCGCAGTCCGCCACGTCCTCCTTCCGGCGCAGTTGGGGGCCCCCGAACAGCACGCCACGCTGACCGGTGTCAGCACCGTCTTCGGCCCGCGCTGCACGCCCGTCGGCGGCCGGCTCGGCACCCGGCGCAGCGCGGCGGCCGTCTACGACGTCCCGCTGGCCGCGGGCATCAGTCCGTACGTGCGGTACGGCGACTGGCCGGCGTACGGGGCGGTCGCGGCGCTGCTGGTGGCCGCGGTGGCGACGGGCGGCCGGGCGCACCACCGGCGCTCCCACGCCGGGCGCACCGTGGACCCAGCACCCGAGCACCGGGACACGAGCAGCCCGGTGGGCTCCTGAGCGCGCGGGGGCGCCGAGCCCAGAGGCAGGATCGGCGTCGGAGCCGATCCGCCGCACGCGTCAGGCGGTGAGCGCCGCCGTGACCACGCGCTCGCACAACTCGTGCGTGCGCAGGGCGTCCCGCGCGTCGAGCAGCCGTCCCTCGCGCACGGCGTCCAGGAAGGTCAGCGTGATCTGCTCGATCCCCCGCTGCTGGGCCACCGGCACCCAGTCACCCCGGCGGCGCACGCTGGGCTGCCCCTTGTGGTCGATCACCTCCGCCAGGTTGAGCACCTGGCGCTTGGCGCTCTGACCGGAGACCTCCAGGATCTCCTCGGTCGAGCCGCTCATCCGGTTCATCGTGCCGACGGCCGAGAAGCCGTCCCCGGAGAGCTGGAGCAGCACGTGGTGCATCAGCCCGTCGCGGATCTTCGCGCGGACGTCGACGTGCTCGATGGGTCCGGGGGCCAGGAACCGCAGCGTGTCCACGACGTGTACGAAGTCGTCGAACACCAGCGTGCGCGGGTCCTTGGCGAGGCCGACCCGGTTCTTCTGCATCAGGATCAGATCGCGCGGGTGGTCGACGCACTGCGCGTACCCGGGCGCGTACCGCCGGTTGAAGCCCACCATCAGGCTCACCCCGCGCTCCGCCGCCAGCTCGACCACGCGCTGGCAGTCGGCCAGGTCGTAGGCGATCGGCTTGTCCACGTACGTGGACACGCCCGCGGCGATGAGGCGCGTGACGATCTCGGCGTGCGCGGCGGTCGGAGCGTGCACGAACGCCGCGTCGAGGCCGGCTGCCAACAGGGAGTCGAGGTCCGCGTGGCGCTGCGGCTCGGGGACGCGCAACGCGTCCCCGACGCTGTGCAGGGTGGCCGGGGTACGCGTCGAAAGGTGCGGTTCGACGCCCGGTTGTGCGGCGATGACCGGCAGGTACGCCTTACGCGCGATGTCTCCCAGCCCGATGCAGCCGACCTTCACGGGTCCTCCTCGTTGACGCGCCCATCGCGCGCCTCGTATGCGCCCACGCGCCGGGGCCGCGTGCCACGGCGACGGCGCGGTGCTCGTGCGGTTCTCTGTGTGCGGTGCTGCTTGTGACGCTTGTGGTGTCTTTGTGCCTGTGATGCGTGTGGTGTCTGAGCTGTCTGTGCTCCGCGCGGGCAGCATACGTGCCGGCGTTGCCTTGCTGACCAGCGGCTTACCTCGCCCGCCGGGCCCCTGTCAGGGAGCGCCGCAGCCGGATAATGCGTGGCCCGCGGCCAGTGGGCGGACCATGATGTCCGCCATGACCCTGCCCGAGAACACCTCCACCGCCACTCCGGCCACCGCGGCGGACCGTCGCGAACCCCCGCTGATCGCGGAGGAGCGCCGCATGCTCGAAGCGTGGCTCGACTACCACCGCGAGACGCTGGCCATGAAGTGCGAGGGCCTGACCGAGGCCCAGCTGCGCGAGGCGTCCACGCCGCCCTCGCCCCTCTCGCTGCTCGGCCTCGTGCGGCACATGACCGACGTCGAGCGCACGTGGTTCCGCCGCGTCCTCGGCGGGGCGGACGCCCCGCCGCTGTACTGGACCGACGAGAACCGCGACGGCGACTTCGACCTGGTCGAGGCCGACTTCGCGACCGACATCGCCACCTGGCGCGCCGAGATAGAGGTGGCCCGGGAGGTGGCTGCGGGACGCACCCTCGACGACACCGGGGAGCGCCGGGGGAGCTGTACAGCCTGCGCTGGGATCTACGTCCACATGATCGAGGAGTACGCCCGGCACAACGGCCACGCGGACCTCATCCGGGAGCGCGTCGACGGCGCCACCGGCGAGTAGCGCCGGCCTGCCGCGTCGCCTCGGCCACGGCCGCCCGCCGCGACCGCCGCCCGGTGGCTCGACGTGGCCGCCGCGTGCCCTACGCCCAGGGGTGCTGGCCGGGCGGCGGCGCGGGCTCGCCCGGCGTGCCCGAGGTGTCCGTCAGCCGCAGCGCCAGACGCCCGATCGCCGCGCGCACGCCCTTGCCGTACGAGTCGTTGCTCAGCGCCCCGGACGTCGCCTTGGCCAGGTCCAGCTGGGCGCGAGCCGCGTACGGGCGGCCGAGCTTGGCATAGTCCGCCGCGAGGTTGAGGTGCAGCGACGGATACAGACCGCGCACCGCCGCCACCACCCGTCGCCTGCTGACCTCCGCGGCCTCGCCAGGGCCCGGCTCCCCCGCCTCCTCGCCGCCGTCCTCCGGCGAGCACGACCGGTCCCCCAGCGGTGGCCGCCCGGGTCGCGCCGCGTGCTGCGCACCCTCCGCGACCGGCTCGGCTGCCGCACCATCGTGCTCGGCCCGTGCGTCGTGCTCCCGCACCAGCCGGTCGGCGACGGCCAGGGCCCGCAGGTCCCAGGCCAACTCGTCGGCCGGGTCGTCCTGGGTGTCGGCCAGATAGTGCGCCAGGGTGCAGTGGTGCAGCGTGTCGTCCTCGATACCCAGTTCCTGCCACAGTTCCCCAAGCCGGTTCCGCGCCTCCTCGCGGTCCCCGCCCCGGTGCAGCATGACCGCCTGTCCGATCCGGGTCAGCACGGCGTCCGGCGACGCCTCCTCCTGCCGCTTGGCCACCATGGCCCGCCTCCCATCAGTGCTTCCGGCGTCCCCCTGGTAGGCCCCGACGCTAGCCGCAGCCACCGGGAATAGGCTCAGGCGCCAACGGGCGGACGGGGCCGTCCCGGATACGACCCGGGCGGCGTACGCCCCGGCCGCGGCCCCGGACGTACGACGCGCGGGCACGCGGCACGCGATGAGGCGTCGGACGGCCCGGCCCGCCGGCAACGGGGCCAGGCAGCCACCCCGGACCCGTCCGAGCGGCACCCGGACGCGACGACGCGGCCGGGCCAGCAGGCCGGCGTAGAGCCACCGACCTGCCCCGCCTCTGCCGACGGTCGCGCCCCGGCCCGCCCGCCGGCGGGCCGGCGTGACTAGGCACCGAGGTCGGGTATCCGCCAGTCGATCGGCTCGTGACCCTGCGCCGCCACGGCGTCGTTGATCTGCGTGAAGGGTCGGGAGCCGAAGAACTTGTTGGCCGACAGCGGCGACGGGTGGGCGCCCTGCACCACCGCGTGCCGCTCGGTGTCGATCAGCGGCAGCTTCTTCTTCGCGTAGTTCCCCCACAGCACGAACACAGCCGGGTCCGGTAGGGCGTCCACGGCCCGGATCACCGCGTCCGTGAAGGTCTCCCACCCCTGGCCCTTGTGGGAGTTGGCCTCGCTGGAGCGCACCGTCAACACCGCGTTCAGCAGCAACACGCCCTGCCGGGCCCAGGGCATCAGATAGCCGTTGTCCGGAGCGGGGTGGCCCAACTCGTCCTGCATCTCCTTGTAGATGTTCCGCAGCGAGGGCGGGGTCTTCACACCCGGCCGCACCGAGAAGCACAACCCGTGTCCCTGGCCCTCGCCGTGGTACGGGTCCTGACCGAGTATCAACACCTTCACCTGGTCGTACGGTGTGGCGTCCAGCGCCGCGAAGACCTCCTCGCGCGGCGGGTACACCGGGCCCCGGGCCCGCTCCTCCTGGACGAACTCGGTGAGCCGCGCGAAGTACGGCTTGTGCAGTTCGTCGCCCAGAGCGTCCTGCCAGGACTCGGGCAGCATGTCGGTCACTTGGGTCTTCCTCCGGTCCGTTCGTGCTTGACGGATACGAACGTACCCCCGACCGCTGACAACGGCCGCCGCACGCCCCCGCGCCCCGGCGGCCCCTACGCGAGCCGTCAGAGCTGGTGGGGCCGGGCCGGAGCCCGGATCCCGCCGTCCCGGGCGCGCGGGTCGCGCGCCCGAGGGCGCCGTGGGCGTCAGACGCCGGCGTTCAGGAACAGGCCGCCGTCGACGATGAGGTTCTGGCCGGTGATCCAGGCCGACTCGTCCGACAGCAGGAAGGCGGCGGCGCCCCCGATGTCCCGTGGTACGCCGAGCCGGCCCAGCGGGTAGGCCGCGGCGGCCTCCTCCTCGCGCCCCTCGTACAGGCTCGCGGCGAACTTCGTCTTGACGACCGCGGGGGCGATCGAGTTCACCCGCACCAGCGGTGCCATCTCGTGGGCCAGCTGCACCGTGAGGTTGATCATCGCGGCCTTGCTCATGCCGTAGGCGCCGATGAAGAGAGAGGGGGCGACGCCGGCGATGGAGGCGATGTTCACGATCGCGCCGCCGTTCTCCTTCTGCCAGGCCCGGTAGGTGCGCTGGGCGAAGCCGAGGGCCGAGACCACGTTGGTCTCGAAGACCTTGCGCGCCACCCCCAGGTCCAGATCGGCGATGGGGCCGAACACCGGCTTCGTACCGGCGTTGTTGACCTGGAGACCATCGAGTTACGGCTGGAATGGGTCACGCCGTGGGTCCACCTCCTCACCCTGGGGCGGGGCATGTCGCTGGGCACCGACGTCAACAAGGCGTGGCTGGAAGGCGCCCTGAGCCGCGACCCGTTGGACCTGGAGGCCCATCTCGAGTGGCTCTCGCACCTGTTGCCCCGGTGGGGCGGCGCCCCCGGTGAGACCCTGCCCTTCGCCCGCGCCGCGCTGGCCCGCGCTCCGCGGCGGCACCGCCTCGGTTGCGTGATCGCCATGGCGTACGTCAACGTCTGGGCCGACGCGGACCGTGCGGACTGCCTCGAAACTCCCGAGATCCGCGCCGAGTTGCGCGCGGCGGCCGACCACAGCATCCTCGACCCCGCGTACGCGTTCGCCCCGGGCTGGCAGTACGACTTCAACCTCTTCGCCATGGCTCTGGCCATGGCGAAGAGGGCCACACGGTGCGTCGCGTCTTCCGCACGCTCGATGGCGCGTACACCGGTTGGACCTGGAACCGCCACCTCGCGAAGCCCGAGAAGGTGTTCGCCCGCTACCACCGCCGCGCCTGAGGGCCGCCAAGGGCGGTGCCCGGCGCGACCCGCTCACCCGCCGTCCTGCTCGTCCGCATCGCGGTCCTCGCGCGTCGCCGCGAGGACGCTGCCCGCGACGGCGATCACGGCGATGGCCAGGACGATGCTGATCCCGCCCGTGGTGTCCCAGTACACGTCCTCCACGCTGAGCAGCAGCGCCGCCTCGTCCACGACGAGTGCCAGGCCGATCCCGTAGGCGAGCCCCATCCAGGCGCGCGCCCGCGCCGAGTGTGCGACGAGGCCGGCCGCCCCCACCACTGCCAGCAGCAGGATGCCCCACACGTAGTGGTGGATGTGCACCACGCCGGTCTGTACGTCACCGAGCCCGGCCACCTCGATGTGGATGAGCCAGGTCAGCAGGCGCATTCCGCCGAACGTGAGGGCGAAGCCCCACCAGGCCAGGACGAACCCGCGGCGCTCGGAGGAGATGTCGGGCAGGAGCCGCAGCCAGGGCGAGGGGCCGGACGCCCGCGACGGTTTCACGCGTGTACCTCCGTGCTGAAGGATTCGATCCGCTCGGCGACGGCGTCCGGAGCGCTGTAGTGGGCCGCGTGCGCGGCTCCCGGGACCTCCACCGCGCGCCCGTCCACCTGGGTGCGGGCCACCTGTCGCACCCAGGGGGCCGAGGCGATGGTGTCTCCCGTGCCTCGCAGAACCAGGGTCGGCGCGCTGACGCGGCGCAGATCGGCCTCGAAGGACGCGACGGCGTCCCGCAGCGGGTACCCGGAAGGAGCCGGCGATCCGCAGTGGGCCGGTGACCAGGGTAGTCGCTCGCGGCCACGAGGAGGAGCGAGAGGGGCTCCCGTGGCGCGTCGGCTAGCAGCCTGCCGCAGAGCCGCCAGCCGGACGCCCCCGGTTCCAGCGCGGGCCGGTCAGCACCAAGCGGCGCACCAGGCCGGGCGCGCGGGCAGCGAGGGCCGCGGCCACCTGGCAGCCGACCGAGTTGGCCACCACCAGGCTCGGGCCCAGGGCCAGGCGCCGGTGCCAGCGCGCCAGGTCAGCGGCGGCCCGCCCCGGGGCTGGAGGCGCCCCGCGCGGCGGCCCGTGACCCCGCGTTGCCCGGCAGGTCCGGTACGAGCACCGTCCTCCCGTGCGCGGCCAGCCGCTCCGCGAGCGGCACGAAGTAGCGCCCCGACAGCCCCAGCCCGTGCACCAGCAGCGTGGCGGGGGCGCCCGCGCGCGGCGGGGGTCCGAACCTCCGGGTGAAGATCCCGCCCAGTGTCTCCTGTTCCATGCCCCCACCCTCGCTCCTCGAAGGGCACCGACGGGCGCCAGGGACCGGGCGACACCGGCGGTTGCTCCTTCCGCGCCCAGCCCGGCCGGTGCAGGTGCGGATGTAGATGTCGATGCGGGTTCCCAGCGTCTGCCGTGGACCACTCCCTGGCCCTCGCCCGCATCGGTGGCGTGGACCCGGAACGAGACGGTCTCGCCCGCGCCTCATCCACCCTCTGCCACGCCAGCGGCCCGTAGTGCCTGTCTGCCTGTACGCAACCGTTCCCCATTGAGGACAGTTCACGAGAAGGACCCGACAGGTCTCTCGCATGCCGCGCACGCACGGGGAGTGCGTGCCAACTAGCCTTGCACACCGACGAGTTGGCAGCAATGTGAAGTGTCCCGCGAAGCGAGGGAACGCGACGGCGCTGGTTCGCGCCCGGCGCGGGTGTGCCTCGGGCCCCTGGTTCAGCGGCGGGCAGGTCGGGCGCAGCGTACATGCCCGGAGGTGATCGCGTCCCGGGGCAGGGCGAGGCCGAAGGCTCGTTCCAGACCTTCGAAGAACAGCGCGATGTTGTCCGTCCAGTTGCCCGCCTTCTCCGCGATACGGAGGTGCGGGTTGAGGAAGGACAGCGGCGCTTCCGGGACGAACGGCACCTCGCCCGGGGTGTACCAGATGAGTTCGTACATGTCCCGTTGGTCTTCGGCACCCCCCTCGATGGGGAAGGGGTTCTGGTACACCCCGTCCTCGCAGTAGCTGAAGGTGTAGATGGCCTTGGCCATGGTCGCGCCGAGTGTGATCTGTTGCTCGGGAGGCGGGTCGAGGGAGCGCGAGAAGGCATGGTCGAAGTCGTGGTAGCCCAGCCACGTCCAACCGTTCTTCTCCCCGAAGGCCAACACGCGGGTGAGGTCGTCGGTGCCCTCCCGTGCGTCGTGCTCCTCGACCTGGTGGAGCAACAGCCCGTCGGCGATGTCCTGCGCGTCGGCCCCGTAGGCGAGGGCCGCGTCCTCGGCGGTCGGCCCCTTGATGAAAACGATTTCCGTGAAGGGCTGTTGGCAGCGCCAACTGTCGGCGATCCACGCCACGCCGTCACCCACCGGGCCCTGGCGTGCGAGGAACTCCTCGAACGCGGCCGCCTGCTTCGGGGGCATGTAGCCCTGGCGGGCCGTGCGCGCCCTGTCCTCCAGCCAGTCGAGTTCGGCCACGGATCTCAGCTCGGCCACGACCACCCGGTCGCACACGAAGGTCATCCGCCCCCCGTCAGCGTGCACGTACCGGATGTACGGGCCCTGCGGGTCCGGCCCGAACGGGTGCTCCCGTATCGACGTGGGTCTGGGTCGATGTCGCGCTCCGCCGTGGGCCCGTTGGGCGAAGTGTTCCAGCTCGGCGAGTTCCGCTGCCGGGAGGAGGACACTCGTCGGCTCCCCGCCGTCGACGACACACACCCGTTCGCCGGTCTCCTCGACGCGACCGACCAGACCCGCGAAGTCCGCCACGGCGTCGCTCAACTCAACGTTGTCCATACGAGGGGACACTACCGATGGCGACTGACACCGTACGCAGGAGGAAGGCGGCCTGGTCGTTGGCGGCGGCCCCCCAGCCTCATGCCCGCTGGTCCTCACGCGAACGCGGACGGGTCCGTGGGTGATGCCCCAGTCGCGACCCGCGTTGCCGCGTGAACTGGCCAAGTCGCACGTATGACCTGCGCCACACACCACGAGGGGCGGGGTCCTCGCAGAGGCTCGTGGGGCCACAGTGTTCGGAGTCGAGGAAACGAGGTGGAGCCGTGGTGGCACATCGTACGGTGGTCAAGGCGGCGGGCGGCGGTGCGCTCGCCAGTGGTCTCGCGGTGTCGGCCGCGAGCGCCTCCGGGACCGCCGCCCGGGGTGACGTGTTGCTGGTGGTGGAGAAGAGCAGCCACGCGGTCAGCTTCTACGACGTCACGTCGGGCGGGCGCCTGGCCTCCGTCCAACTGCCCAACTACCCGCATGAGATGGTCGTCGACTCGCGGCGTCGCTACGCCTACGTCGGGCACTACGGCGTCCGCATGGCCTCCACCATCGGCGAGGGTGGCGCGGCCGTCTTCGTGGTCGACCTCCACGAGCGGGTGCTGTCCCGAACCATCGACATCCGCCCCTACAACCGCGTCCACGGCATGGGCATCGACGACCGGGACCGGTTTGTACGCGCTCAGCGAGGAGAAGGCGGTACTGCTCGGTTTCGACGACCCGGCCACCGACCGGGCCCTGGCCGCCGGGCGGGAGGAACAACCGCGGGCTGCCACCGAGCGCCCGGCGGCGTCGGCCGCCGGGGCGGCCATCCTCAGGGGCAACAGCAAGGCCGCGAGCGGGGCGAGCGTTCCACGGATTCTCGACATGCCCCACATGATTGGTCCAGGCCAAATCGCTGTCAATGGACCGTCCGCCCCCGTCGGCCACCCCGGCAGACCGCCTCCACGGCGACGTCGGCGACCGCGTCACGCCACCGCCCACGCACGCACCCACCCCGCTCAGGCCAACTACCGCACACATCAAGCCGGTTGCTTCGGCAGGGCCCACTCCCCCGCCCATGTGACGCCCGCCGCCTCGGCCGCTTTGCGGGAAGCCCTCGCGGCCGGACAGCCTGTGGCCGGCCCGTTACGCACCCGTGCCGGCCGCCGTTGCCAGGACGCCCCTACTCCCCGACCCCCATCCGGAGGCCACCGTGTATGCCGCACCGCCCCCCGTGCCCGCCACCCCCGTCGCCAGCGCGCGCCTCCGACCGACCGCCCCGCCACACTGGCCCGGGTTCGCCGACGTACGCCGCGCCGAACGGGACCGGGGCCGAGACCGGAACGGGGACACGACGGCCGGCGCACGGGGGTGCGGCTGTGCGGCCGGGCGCACCCCGCGCGCCGGGGGCGACGGGGGCCGGGGGTGGCGGGGTTGAAAGGGGAGCGGGAGTTCGCGAGCGGGGTCTCGGCGGCGGAACAGGAGCTGTTCGGCGGCCGGCTGCGCTGGAACCACGCGTACGTCGAGCACGAGGGCGCGCTCGCGCGCACCGGGTTCGGCCGGATGACCTCGGCGCTGCCGCGCATGACGGCCGTAGTGCTGCGGACCGGCGGGCGCTGATCGGGCTCGTGGTGGCCCAGGTGGGGCAGGGCGTCACGGGCGCCACGGGGTTGGTGGCGGTCAACGGGGTCCTCACCCACCTGTTCGCGGACGGCCCCACCCCCGACAAGCTGCGGCAGTCGTTACCCGCGCTCGTCGTGTTGGCGGTGGTGTCGGTCGGCACGGCGCTGTTGGCGGCCTGGTCGACCGCCATGTCCGGCCGCCTGGAGCCACAGATCGAGCGAGCCGTGTCCACCCAGTACTACCGCGCCGTCACCCGCGTGGAGGTGGCCGCGACGGAGCGACCAGAGATCCAACGACATCTGGAGGCCGGCAAGTTCGGCACGGACTCGGCGCGCCGCATGCTGGGCCTGTCGGTGGGGATCACGGGCGTCCTGATCAGCATCGTGGCCTCGGCCGCCGTGCTGGCCTCGCTGCACTGGGCGCTGCTGCCAATGCTGCTGGCGATCGCCGTGCCCAAGGGGTGGGGGGCGGTCCGTACGGCGCGCCACGAGTACCTCTCGCGACGGCACTGGGTCGATCACCGGCGCGCGGTGGCCACACTGCTGCAGTACCTGACGATGCCGCACGCCGCGGGGGAGATCAGGGCGCACGAGGCCGGCACGCTCCTGCTGCGCGGCTACGAGGAGATGTCGCGGCTGATGGAGGCCGAGCAGCGGCGGCTGGCCCGGGCCCAGGCGCACACCGAGTTGGTCGCGGGGGCCTTCTCCGGCCTAGCGTCGCTGGGCTGCTACGGGATGCTGTGGTGGCTGCTGACCAGCGGCGGCCTGCCGCTGGCCGTGGGTGGCACCGCGGTGGTCGCCATCCGTAACTCGACCGCCGGACTCACCTCGCTGGTGCGCCAGGTCAACCGCATGTACGAGGAGATGTTGCAGTTCAGCGACACCAAGGAGGCCACGCGGTTGGCGGCCGAGCACGCCATCCCCCGCACGGGCGCGCCGCTGCCGTCGTCGGTGCGGGCGGTGCGGGTGGAGAAGGTGTCGTTCACCTACCCGGGGGCCGCCGAGCCCGCGCTCACCGACGTGAGCCTGCGGGTGTGACCGGGAGAGGTGACCGCGTTGGTGGGCATGAACGGCTCGGGCAAGTCCACGCTGGCCAAGATCCTCGCGGGGCTCGTGCTGCCGACCGAGGGCGCCGTGTGGTGGGAGGGTGTCGACGGCGAACGGGTCGAGCTGCGCGACGCCGACCGGGCGCAGGACTTCCCGCAGTGGCAGCTGACCGCGGCGGCGAACGTCGCCGTCGGCGCCGGCGACCGCGACATGGCGCAGGTCAGATCCACGGCACGGGCGGCCGACGTGGAAGCGCTGGTCGAGGGGCTGGCACACGGGGTGGGACTCGATCGTCTTCAAGGGGTACGAGCGCGGCGTACAGCTTTCGGGCGGTCAGTGGCAGCGGCTCGCCACCGCCCGGAAGCCGTCTGGAAACAACGCGTTGCTGTGCGGGCTCCATGATCGTTGATCTTGCGTGGTCATATCTCAGTCGATGTCCCAACAACTTGCCTCGCGGTTGGGCACGTTGCTCCCCCATCTCAACGAACGGCAGAGGCGGTTGCTGCTGGCCGCAGAGGCCCGTGAGCTTGGGCATGGCGGAATACGTGCGGTGTCCCACGCGACTGGTGTCAGCGAAACGACGGTGCGTAAAGGCATCGCCGAACTCGCAGATGAACCGTCGCCCTTTCCAGGTGGTCGCGTTCGACGCCCTGGAGGCGGCCGCAAGAACGCAGCCTCGAAGGACCCAGGACTGCTGCCTGCCCTCTTGGCGTTGGTCGAGCCGGATGAGCGAGGCGATCCCATGTCGCCCTTGAGGTGGACGACCAAGTCGCTGCGGCATCTCGCCGACGAGCTGACCCAAAAGGGGCATCCAGTCTCCGCGACCACGGTCGGGAAACTGCTGCATGAGAACGGGTTCAGTCTTCAGGGCAACGCCAAGACCCTGGAGGGAAAGCAACACCCTGACCGAGACGCCCAGTTCCATTACATCAACAGCCAAGTCAAGGAACATCAGGCGGCGGGCGAGCCGGTCATCAGCGTTGATACGAAGAAAAAGGAGATGGTCGGTCGGTTCCACAACCCGGGGCGAGAGTGGCGCCCAAAGGGAGAGCCGATCCACGTAGAAGATCACTCTCTGTTCTGGCGCGGCGAGATCCAACAGGTCATCCCCTACGGGATCTACGACATCGGGGCCAACACGGGCTGGGTCAATGTCGGTGTGGAGCACGACACATCGGCCTTCGCGGTCGCTTCTATTCGCCGATGGTGGGATAACCGCGGCAAGACCGACTATCCGAGCGCCAAGCGCCTTCTCATCACGGCGGACTCCGGCAGCTCGAACTCTCCGCGATACCGACTTTGGAAGTCTGAACTCGCAGCTCTGGCCGAGGAAACCGGCTTGGCTATTACCGTCTGCCACTTTCCGCCTGGAACATCGAAGTGGAATAAGGTCGAGCACCGCCTCTTCTCTCACATCACCATGAACTGGCGCGGACGCCCGCTGACCAGCCACGAAGTCGTCATCAAAACCATCGAATCCACCCGCACTCGCTCCGGCCTGCGCGTCGAAGCCGAACTCGACACACGCTCCTATCCGATCGGGGTCACGGTGAGCAAGGAGTACTTGGACTCCTTGCCGATCCAGCCACACGACACTCACGGCGCCTGGAACTACACCATCGACCCGCACGATCACTGCACTGCGCCTGCGGCAAGCAGAAACCCAGGTCCATCCAGTCGGAAGTCCTGGAGATGCTCTCCCACCCCGTGATGACCGGGATGACTCGGGATGAACTGGCCCAGCTTATCGCGCTTCTGGAGCCAGCCCAGGCGGCCAAGGCCGAGCAACGGAACTACGACCGACGAGGCGGGAAACGACGACGTATGAAAGGGGCAGGCGGGATGACGGTGATCACGCCTGCAGCCCGGACTGTGGCCACGCTCGTCTATCTCCGCGGGATCTGCACGATGCCCGTTCTTCAGGACCTCCTCGGAGTAACCCGAAGCGGCCTCCAGAAACCCATGCGGGAGACCCGAGCCCTCCTGACAGAACACAACCACACAGTGCGCGCCATCGACCTCAGGCTTACCACCACGCAAGCCGTCCGGGACTTTGTCGCTTCTGCCGGCTCCCTCCAGGAAATCCACCCTCAAGAAGCACTGCGGCATCCGGCCATCACGGGTATGAGCCATGCCGAACTCGATGCCATCACCACGCGCTTGGCTACTCGGTACCAAGCCCGGCTCCAAGAAATGCGACACAACCGACGCGGAGCCGAGCTGAAGAAGGACCCGGGCACAGTCATCTACAACAAGATCACCAACGAGGGCCGCGTTCTTGCCGCGATTCTCGCCATGCGACAGGTCGCCACCCGTCCGGTAATCGCCGAACTGTTCAAGGTAAGCCCTCGAACCATCGGCAACGCGCTTGTGGAACTGCGCCCGCTCCTCAAAGGAGACGGATGCAACCCCACCCCCGTTCACCGGGCACAACGGTTTCATAGCGCGGAGGAACTTCTCCGCTATGTCGAGTATGTCGAGGCCAGGGAGGAATCGAATACCCGTGCGGAACCATAAGGTTGTTTGCGCACGGCTTCCGCGCAGCCGCTACCGGCAGGCCCAACTCGCCGCGTGGGAGGTCGCCGACTCCCGCGAGTACGGCCGCACCCTGGTCGCGCTGGCCGAACTCAGCCTGGACTGCGGGCAGGTGGCCGACGTGACCCGGCTGCTCACCTCGGCCCTCGCGGTGGCCAGCACGCCCATGGACTCCCGTGGCCGGTACGAGGCGCTGCGCGCGCTGGCCCTGGTCGCCCTGGAGACCGGTGACCCGGGGGCGGCGCGGCGCTCGTTGGACGAGTGCCTGGAGTTGGCAGAGGCGCTGCGCGATCGGCGGCTGGAGGACTACGCCCGCCGCGCGCTGCGTTCCCTGCGCGCCGGACGGTCGCGGGGGCGCACGGACGCTCCGACGGCGTGGAGGTGCGCCCGGGCGTGTGGCGGTTGCGAACGCCGGCCCCGTTGTTCTGAGCGGACGCCGGGCGCCGGGCCGCCGGAGCGCGTGGCGCCCCCCGGCGTCTGGCCCCCGGCCCGGGCCGCGCCGCCGGCGCGGAACGGTCCGGCGCGACGGGCCCGCTCGCCCCGGGGTTCCGCGCCGGTCACCGTCCCCGAGGGTCGGGGCAGCCGCCAAGCGGAGCCGGTCACGGGCTCGGAGCCGGGCCCGCGGCAGCGTTGTCAGGCCCGTCGCCGGGCGGGCTCGGCGGCGCCCGTGCGACCCCGCGCGCGGGCCGCCGCGAGGCGGCCGGTACGCGCTGCCGTGGTCACGGTACGCAGCGGTCACCGTGACTGGCCAACGGGGCGGCCCCGGTGCGCCGCTGGTCGTCATCGAACGTGCCGCCCTGACCGGTCACGGAACGTCACTCGCATGGGGTGTGCGCGGGCAACCCGCGCACACCACCTGCACACGCTCCCGCACGGCCCGCAACCGTGGTTCGCTCGGCGCGTTGGTAACCGCACGGACACACATGTGGAAGGGGATCAGGCGTGACCACCGAGCCCGAGCAAGCCGTGCTAGCAGCGGAGCTCGCGGAAATCCGTCGCAATCTCGACGTCGGAGTCGCCCGCATCGACGGGCAACTCGCACTGCTGGCCCAGCGCAGCGCGCAACACGACCGGGACGTGACGAAAGTGACGGAGCGCGTACGGGTGTTGGAGCACGGCCGCTGGCCGCTGCCCTCCCTGGCAGCGCTCACGGGGGTGGGGGCGCTGGTCGTCGCGGTCTGGCAGGCCGGGGGCCGCTGACCGGGCGCCGACGCCGGGTATCGGCCCGCCCGGCCTCGGCACGCCGCGTCGACCCGGTCGGTCCGGGGGGACCGCCGCCGCGAACGCGCGGCGACGGCCACGCCCGGACCGGGCCGGGCCAGGTCATCCCAGGCGTATGTGGTGCAGCAGCAGGAGCGCCGCCGCCATGTTGGCGGCCGGCACCTCGCCCCTGGCAACGATGTCCGGGACGACCTTGAGCGGGACCCACTCGCGACGGTCGGACTCGAAGGCGTCCTCCGGCGGGCCCACGTAGTCGGCGCCCTTGGCCCAGTAGATGTGGTGCCGGGCGTCGGTCAGGCCGTTGGAGGGCTCGACGGAGAGCAGGTGACGCAGCGGACCGGGCCGCCAGCCGGTCTCCTCCTCCATCTCGCGGGCAGCGGCCTCGGCGACGGCCTCGCCGTCCTCGACCACACCGGCGGGCAGCTCCCAGCCCCAGTTGTCCGTGATGAACCGGTGCCGCCACAGCAGCAGCACCTCGTTCGCCTCATTGACCACCGTGGCCACGGCGACGGGCCGCAGTCGGATCAGATAGTGGTCGAGGTGGTGCCCATCGGGGAGTTCGACGTCCGCCAGGTTCACGCGGAACCAACGGTTCTCGTACACCGTCCGCTCGCTGAGGTTCTTCCATCGCACGGTCAGCCACCTTCCGCCGGGGTCGAGGGCAGCGACTCGGCGGGAGCGGCCCCGTCTGCCTCACAGCGGAACACGCAGTGCCCCGTCGATCAGTTCGGCGGCCTCGGAGGTCGCAGCGCATCCGCTCTCGACGAGATGCTCGCGCACCGCGCGGAGCCGGTCCCGTAAGCGCTGCGATTCCATTCCGCGCGCCCGCTGTGCGATTTCCACCGCGGTCGCCCCCCGCCCGGTCCCCCCTGGCGCAACTCGATATGCGTGAGCATCGCCAGCCGGTGTACCCGGCACCGGTCGTGCGCGGGGGTGTCCACCGCGGCCGTGGCGTGTTCGCGGGCCGCGTCCAGGTCACCGAGGTTCAACAGCGCCTCGGCGACCTGCACGTTCACCAAGCCAGGCTGTACGTAGCCGGTCTCGTCGGGCTCCTGTCCGGGGCGGATGCGCTCGGCGGCGCTCTCCGCGCGCAGGATGCAGGACAGCGCCCCCGCGCCGTCGCCGAGCCGGGCGTACGCCTTGGCCTGCATGGCGTACAGATCGGCCGCGAGGGCGGGGGTGATACGGGGGCCGGCGGCGCGCAGCGCCGACTCGGCGAAGGCGACCGCCTGCCGGTGTTCGCGCATGTGCAACGACTGGTTGACCAGGAGCGCGATGACGTAGGCGCCCAGGCCTCGGTCGCCGCTGACCTTGGCGAGCCGCAGCGCCTGGTGGAAGTAGCGCTGGGCGAGTCCGTGCGCGTCGGAGTCGTACGCGCAGATCCCCGCGACGGCGACGAGTCCGCCGGTGGCGCGGTGGAGTTGCCGCCCCGTCGCGTCCGGGTAGCTGCCCCGCAGCAGCGGCGCGGCCTCGGAGATCAGGAAGCCGACGACGCGGGCGCGGGTGGCCACGCCGCCCGGCTTGCGGTACATCTGCTCGTAGTGGGCGCGGGCCGAGCGGAGCATGGTGATGTCGCGCATGCTGACCCGGGTCATGCCCTCCCGCGAGACGTCCGCGTCCTCCGGAGGGTTCTCCCACTCCCACACGGGGATGACCGCGGGGGTTCCGGTGACGGCGGGAGCCCGCACGATGTGCGGGCGCTGCTGTTCGTCCGAGCGCCACAGCGCGGTGGCGCGCTCCACGAACCCGGACAGCGGCGTGCTGGCCCCGCGCGCGCTGCCGGGGGTGCCGAGGCCGATGGAGTCGAGGGTCAGCGCGCGGTGCAGCCGCTCGCCGAGCACCTCGCAGATCAGGTCGGGCACCTGCCCACGGGGGCGCTGCCCCTTCAACCAGCGGGCCACGGCGGTGTGTTCGTAGCGCAGCTCCATGCCGCGCGCCCGGCCCGCCTCGTTGACGTGTGCCGCCAGTGCCGCGTGCGAGATGCCCGCCTCGTCCAGCACGGCGTCGAGCAGTGTGTTGGGCTCCATGCCGCCCTCCCGATGCCTCCGGTCGGTTCAGCGTAACGGGGTCGCGCGCACACGAGGTGTGAACCTTCCGCGCGGGCCCGGGCCACCGTTCTCCCGCCCTGGTTGTCCGGCGCTGACCTGCGGCGCCGCCCGGGCCGCCGCCGATCCGGGACCCAGCCGTCCCGGTGGCCCCGGAGCGCGCTCGGTCTCCAGTCCGCCACGCGCTCCCCGGCCGTCGCTAGGAGAGCCGTACGTCACTCGCGAGCGGTACCGGCACGGAGAGTTGGGCGGGCACCCGGCTGCGGTCGTTGCGCAGGACGAGGAGCGCCGCGTCGTCCCCGGGCCGCCCGTCGGTGTGCCGCAGCAGCGCGCGCCGCGCACCCGGTCGACGACGGCCTGCGGGTGCACGGGTCCGCCGCGCGCGGCCTCCGTCAGCGCCCAGGCAAGCGGGAAGAAGTCGCCCGCCGCGTTGCGGGCGTCCTCGGCTCCGTCGGTGTAGAGCACCAGCGCCTCCCCGGGAAGCAGCAGCACGCAGCGGGTGGGCGCCGGCAGGTCGGGCAGCGGGAACAGGCCCAGCGGCGGCATGCTCTCACCCGGCGACAGTTGCCGCACCCGGGGCAGCGACGACCGGTGCGGCAGCACGCGCCGCCCGCTTCCGTGCGGCGACGTCCTGTGCGGCCCCGGCCGCCGGGGGCCGACCGGGCTGCCAAGGCCCTGGCCCACCAGCAGGGACGGCCACGGGTGGCCGCAGTTGAGCGCCATCACCTCGCCCGACGGCCGCACCTCGAGCAGGAGCACGGTGACGAACTCCTCGGCGACCGGGTGCCCGGCGCCGGCGCGCCCGGGCGCCGCAGCCGCCGACGCCGCCGTGCGCTCGCACAGGTGGCGCCGCAGGGTGCGCTCCAGGCGCCGCAGGACATCGGCGAGTTCGGCCTCGTCGTGGGCGGCCTCCCGGAAGCTGCCGAGTACGGCGGCGACGGTGTCGAGCGCGGCCAGGCCGTGCCCACGCACGTCACCGATGACGATCCGCACCCCGTACGGAGTGGCCACCGCCTCGTACAGGTCACCGCCGACCACCGCGTCCCGACTGGCGGACAACTGGCCGCTGGCCAGGGCGATTTGGTCGATCCGGTGGGGCAGCGGGCGCAGCAGGGTCCGCTGGGCGGCGACGGCCATGCTCCGGGTGCGGTGCAACTCGCGCACCAGGCGCTGCCTGCGCAGGTTGGCCAGTCCGCAGGCGACGAGCACGATGAGGATCGAGCAGCAGGTGCCCAGGGGCGCGCTCGACGGATCGCGCGGCCCGAACTCCGCCATCGGCACCAGGGCGACGAGTGCGCACGCGCCGCCGAGCAGCACCCGCTTGCACTCACCGCCCAGGGCGAGGGCCAGCGCGGGGGCGGCGGCCAGCAGCGGTTCGAGGCGCAGCCCGGGCGGAACGGTCAGCTCCAGGGCCAACACCGCGAGCACCCACAGGCCCGGCAGTACGGTCACGAGCAGCCGCGAGCCTCGCGCCGGCGCCGTTCGCGTCGCGCCCACCGCCTTGGTTCCGATCATCCACCGGCCCCCTTAGCAGCCCATTGAGGCGGTCGGGCGTCCCCTGGCCTTCGAATGGCGGGGACTGCGCGACCGGGACGATTGTGGCGACCATCCACCCGGCGTTGACTACTTAAGGTGCCCTTCTCACTCCTTCGGGTGAGCGCACCCCGAACACCGCATCACCGGTGTGCACACGCGCCCGAGAGTCGAACGTCTCCACTCCCGGTCGGGCGCCGGGTGGTGCGACACGGTCGCGGCCACGGCGCGCTCGTCACCCTCGCACGCCCCGGAGCTGCCGGTCCATCGACCGGACGCCCCCGTGGCGCACGAAGGGCGTGCCCCGCGCGTGATGCGCGGGGCACGCCCCAGGCGTGGCTCCGGGGCGCGACCGGCGCCCGGGTGCGGATCAGGCTCCGCGCAGTGCGGCCCCGGTACGCTCGACGGCGGTCGCGACCGCCGCGTCCCGGGCCGCCGACGCCTCGTCGGCGGTGAGCGTGCGGTCGCTCGCCCGCAGCCGCAGCGCGTAGGCCAGCGACTTCTTCCCCGCGCCGAGCTGCTCGCCGGTGAACTGGTCGAACAGTCGCACTGATTCGAGCAGTTCGCCCGCGCCCTCCCGCAGCGCCAGCTCCACGTCGGCGGCCGGCACCGAGGAGTCGACGATCAGGGCGACGTCGCGGGTGGCCACCGGGAAGGTAGACACGCGCGGCGCCTGTACGGGTCCCGGGGTCGCCCGCTCCAGGCGGTCGAGCTGGATCTCCATGGCACTGGTGCGCTCCGGCAGGCCGAGCGTCTTGATCACCCGAGGGTGCAGCTCGCCCGCGTTGCCGACCAGCACCTCCTCGCCGTCCACGACAGCCAGCAGCGCGGCGCAGCGGCCGGGGTGCCAGGGGGCCTGCTGGTCCTGGCGGACGATCAGCTCGACACCCGCCTGTCGGGCGACCGCGCGCCCGGCCTCGATGGCGTCGCTCCAGTCCGCCGGGCGGCCCTTGCCCCACCAACCCGCGCGCTCGCGGGTGCCGGCCAGCACGACCGCGGCGCGACGCGGCTGCCGCGGCAGGGCCGTGTTCAGCGCGGCGATCTCCGTGTCGCTGGGCCGACGGTCCACCGGCAGCCGCACGGCGGCCACGGCCCCCTCGTCGGGGGTCGCCGCCGCGCGGAAGACCAGACCGGTCTCGAACAGCGCGAGGTCGTGCTCGCCGCGACCGTCGTTGCGGCGCAGCGCGCCCAGGAGCCCCGACAGCAGCGTGGTGCGCAGCAGCGGCTCGGTGTCCGAGAGCGGGTTGGCCAGGCGGACGGTCGCGCGCCGCGGGTCGTCGGAGTCCAACCCGAGCTGGTCGAGGATCTCCTCGCTGGTGAACGGGTAGTTGGGTGCCTCGGTGTAGCCGGCACCGGCCAGCGCCCGGCCGACCCGGCGGTGCAGCCGCTGACGCTCGGTCAGGCCGCGCCCGGCCGGCGGCTGGGGCAGCGTGGCGGGCAGGTTGGCGTACCCCTCCAGCCGGATGACCTCCTCGGCGAGGTCGTTGGGGGCGCTCAGGTCAGGCCGCCAGCTCGGGACGGTGACCACCAGCTCGTCCTGCCCGTAGACGTCGCAGCCGACCTCCTGGAGGCGCCGGACGACGGTCTCGCGCCCGTAGGCGACGCCGGCGACCCGGTCGGGGTGGTCGGCGGACATCGTGATGGTACGCGGGCCGCTGGGCGCGGTGACCTCGGTGACGCCGGCCTCGGCCGTGCCGCCGGCAAGCAGGACGAGCAGGTCGACGGCGCGCTGCGCGGCGGCCGAGGTCGCCTCCGGGTCGACGCCCCGCTCGAAACGCCGGGACGCCTCCGACGAGATCTTGTGACGGCGGGCGGTGCGGGCGATGGAGACGGCGTCGAAGTGCGCGGCCTCGATCACCACGTCGGTGGTGCCGACGCTCTCGCCGGAGGTCGAGTCCTGGGCGACGTCGGCGATCTCGGTGTTGGCGCCACCCATGACCCCGGCGAGGCCGATGGGCCCGTTGTCGTCGGTGATCACCAGGTCCTCCGGGTCCAGGACCCGCTTGACGCCCTCCAGCGTGTTGAGCTTCTCGCCCGGCGTGGCCCACCGGACGCCGATGGTGCCGCTGACGCGGGACCGATCGTAGGTGTGGAGCGGCTGGCCGAGTTCGAGCATCACGTAGTTGGCGACGTCCACGGTCAGCGAGATGGGCCGCATGCCGGCCTTCTGCAGGCGGCGCTGGAGCCAAATCGGCGAGCGCGCCTCGGGCGAGAGGCCGACGACGGTGCGCGCGGTGAACCGGTCGCAGCCCGTCGGGTCGGTGACGCTCACCGGGTAGCCGTAGCCATTGGGCGCCGGCACGTCCAGCAGGGCGGGGTCGCGCAGCGGCAGCCCGTAGACGGTGGCGGTCTCGCGGGCGACGCCGCGCAGCGACAGGCAGTAGCCGCGGTCGGGCGTGACAGCGATGTCGAGCACCTCGTCCCGCAGCTCCAGCAGCTCGATGGCGTCGGTGCCCACCTCGTGCTCGGGCGGCAGCACGATGATGCCGTCGTGGTCGTCGGACATGCCCAGCTCGCTGGCGGAGCAGATCATGCCCTCGGAGACTTGGCCGTACGTCTTGCGCGCGGAGATCTTGAAGCCGCCGGGCAGTTCGGCGCCGGGCAGCACGACGACGACCTTGTCGCCGACCGCGAAGTTGCTGGCGCCACAGATGATGTTCTGCGGCTCGCCGCTGCCGTTGGCCTGGCCGACGTCGACCTGGCAGTAGCGGATGGGCTTCTTGAAGCCTTCGAGCACCTCGATGGCGAGTACCTTAGCGACGACGAGCGGGCCGGTGAGCCCGAAGCCGAGCTGCTCGACGGCCTCCACCTCAAGACCGGCGGCGACGAGCTTGGCCTGCACGTCACGGCCGGTCTCACCGGCTGGCAGGTCCACGTACTCCCGCAGCCAGGAAAGCGGGATTCGCATCAGATCTCCATCCCGAACGGCCGGGTGAAGCGCACGTCACCCTCGACCATGTCTCGCATGTCCTCGACGTTGTGGCGGAACATCAGCATCCGCTCGATGCCGAACCCGAAGGCGAAGCCGCTGTACTTCTGCGGGTCGATGCCGCAGGCGACCAGCACGCGCGGGTTGACCATGCCGCAGCCGCCCAGCTCGATCCAGCCCTCCGACGAGCAGGTGCGGCAGGGCCGGTCCGGGTTGCCGACCGACTCGCCGTGGCACACGTAGCACTGCATGTCCATCTCGGCGGACGGCTCGGTGAACGGGAAGTAGTTCGGCCGCAACCGGGTGCGCACGCCGGCGCCGAAGAGGGCGCCGACCATGTGGTCCAGGGTGCCCTTGAGGTCGGCCATCGTCAGACCCTCGTCGATGGCCAGCAGCTCCACCTGGTGGAAGACGGGGGTGTGGGTGGCGTCGAGTTCATCCGTACGGTAGACCCGGCCCGGGCACACCACGTAGATGGGCGGCTCGCGGTCGAGCATCGAGCGCACCTGGACCGGCGAGGTGTGGGTACGCAGCACGATGCCGGTCTCCGCGTCCCGCTCGGCGTCCTGCTCCGCTCCCCCACCGTCGGTGGCGCGCACGAAGAAGGTGTCCTGCATGGCACGCGCCGGGTGGTCGGGCGTGAAGTTGAGCGCGTCGAAGTTGAACCACTCCGCCTCGACCTCGGGGCCCTCGGCCACCTCGTAGCCCATCGCGACGAAGACGTCCTCGATGCGCTCGGAGAGGGTGGTCAGCGGGTGCCGGGCGCCGGGCGTGAACCGGTCGGTGGGCAGCGTGACGTCCACCGCCTCCTCGACCAGCACGCGCGCGTCGCGCTCCGCCTCCAACTCCGCCTGCCGCGCCTTGAGCGCCCGCGAGACCTCGCCGCGGGCGCCGCCGACGCGCTTGCCCACATCCACCTTGGCCTGCGGCGGCAGCGCGCCGATCTCGCGGTTGGCCAGGGCCAGCGGCGAGCGGTCGCTGGTGTGCGCGATCTTCGCCTCGTGCAGGGCCGCGAGGTCCCCGGCCGCGGCGAACGCGGCCAGTGCCTCGTCCCGCATCCGGGCGATCTCTTCCGGTTTCAGTGCCTCGACCTCTACCGGGTCAAAGGACTTGTTGGGTGCCGACATCTCTTCCCGTGCTTCCGATTGGCTGCTGGCTTCGCCCCGCCTCGGCGCCTTGTTCTCGTCCGGATGCCGAGCACGTGTGGCTCAGCCGACGATGGTGGTGCCGAAGGTCGAGTCTACGGGGCGTCCGTACTCGTCCAAGCCCGTAGGGGTCGCCGGGCCACCGCCCGACGGTGGTCAGGCCAGATGGGCCGGGGCCCCCACGGGCAGGGTAAATCGGAACTCGGCGCCGCCGGCGCTGGAGCGGCCGACCGTGATGGTCCCGCCGTGCGCCTCGACGATGCCCTTGACGATGTAGAGCCCGAGTCCGGTGCCGCCGCGCTTGCTGCCGCGCCAGAAGCGGGTGAAGACGCGCCCCATGGACTCCTCGGGGATGCCGGAGCCCTCGTCGCTGATGGTGACGGCGGTGCTCGGCTGGGCTGCGGAGTCCACGGCTGACCCTTCTGGCTGGGCGGTGACGACGGTGGGGTTCACCTCGATGGTGACGGTTCCCTCGCCGTGCCGCACGGCGTTTCCCAGCAGGTTGCCCAGCACCTGGTCGACCTTGTCCGGATCGGCCCACAGGTCCGGCAGCGGCTCCACGACCTTGATGAGGAACAGGTCGGGGCGCTGGCCGGTGGTGGTGTGCGCCTGGACGTGACGACGCACGGCGGCGGCCATGTCCACGCACTGGCGGCGCACCTCGAGGCGCCCGGAGTCGATGCGGGAGATGTCCAGCAGTTCGGCTATCAACCGGGTGACCCGGTTGGCGTCGGCGTCAACCGTCTCCAGCATCAGCCGCTTCTGGTCGTCGGTGAACCTCTCCCACTTCGCGAGCAGCGTGGCCGTGAACCCCTTCACCGAGGTCAGCGGCGAGCGCAGCTCGTGCGCGACGGTGGCGATCAGCTCCGCGTGGCTGCGCTCGGTACGGCGCCTGGCCTCAGTGCCGCGCAGGGTGACCACGAGGCGGCGCAGCGGACCGGTGGGGCGCACCCGCACGTACCGGGCGGCGACCAGGACCTCGCGCCCGCCGGGCAGCAGCAGGTTGCGCTCTGGCTGGCCAATCCGGGTGGTCAGCCCGCCGTACGGATCGGTCAGTGCCCACCAGCGGCGCCCCTCCAGGTCCTCCAGGGGCAGCACCTGTTCGAACTGGTGGCCGATGGCCTCGGCGGCGGGCGTGGCCGTGATGCGGGCCGCCGCGGCGTTGAAGCAGGTCACCCGGCCCCGCTGGTCGGCGACCACGAGGCCGTCCGGCAGGTCGTCGGGGTGCAGTCCGACGGCGGACGCCTCACCCGTCCACGCGTCGATCTCGCCGGGCAGGCACTGGCCTGGCGCATGCGAGGTGGCCGCTGTCGCGCCGGAAACCCTGACGTTCATCCCCGCACCCCCTCTCGGGCCTCCAGGCCCGCAACCCTACTAGGTCGAGGTGACGCAGCGGAGCCCCTCCGTCGCTACGAGCGGGCGCGCTGGGCGCGCGCGGAGGCGTACAGGCACACGGCGGCGGCGGTCGCCAGGTTCAGGCTCTCGGCCTTGCCGTGGATGGGCACCCGTACGACCTGGTCGGCCAGCGCGCGGGTCTCCTCCGGCAGCCCCCACGCCTCGTTGCCAAAGACCCAGGCCGTGGGGCTGCTCATGCGCCCCGCGTCCAGCTCCGCGTCCAGGTCCCGCTGGCCCGCCCCGTCCGCGGCGAGCACCCGTACGTCCGCCTCGTGCAAACCGCTGACCACGCGCTCGATGGGCACGCCGACGGTGACGGTCAGGTGGAAGAGCGAACCGACCGACGCGCGGACGGACTTGGGGTTGTACAGGTCGACGGAGGCGTCGGTGAGGATGACGGCGTCGGCGCCCGCGGCGTCGGCGCAGCGCAGCACCGTGCCGGCGTTGCCCGGGTCGCGCACGTGGGCGAGCACGGCGACCAGCCGGGGCCGCGCGGCCAGCACGTCGGACAGGGGCGAGTCGAGGAAGCGGCAGACCCCGACCAGGCCCTGCGGGGTGACCGTCTGCGAGATCTCCGCGACGATGGCGTCGCTGGCGGTGTGCACCGGCACGGACGCGGCGCGGGCGGCCTCGGCGATGTCGGCGTGCCGCTCGGCCGCCTCGGCGGTGGCGAACACCTCGACCAGCGTCCCCTCCCGGCCCGCCTCCGCGTCGGCGCGGTGGCGCACCACCGCCTCGCGCACCGCCTGCGGCCCCTCGGCGAGGAACCTGCGCTCCTTGGCCCGAGCGTTGCGGCGGGCCAGTCGGCGGGCGGCCAGGACGCGGGGCGATCGCGGGGAGGTCAGCTCGGGGGCCGCCATGTGGTGGTACTCGCTTCCGGTGCGGGGGTTCCAGCGGAGGTCCCGCGCTGGCGCCGGGCCAACGCGGGAGGGGCGAAGACATCGGACCCGCAGGCGGTCGCCGGCTGCGGGTCCGATGTGGGGCGGGCGCTTAGGCCCGGGCCTGGAAGACCGCTCAGGCGGCCTTCGGGGCGTTGACGTCGCTGGGCAGCGCCTTCTGGGCCACCTCGACGAGCGCCGCGAACGCGTTGGCGTCGTTGACCGCGAGCTCGGCCAGGATCTTGCGGTCCACCTCGACGTTGGCGGCCTTCAGACCCTGGATGAAGCGGTTGTACGTCATGCCGTTGGCACGGGCGGCGGCGTTGATGCGCTGGATCCAGAGCTGCCGGAAGTCGCCCTTGCGCTTCTTGCGGTCGTTGTAGTTGTAGACGAGGGAGTGGGTGACCTGCTCCTTCGCCTTGCGGTACAGGCGCGAGCGCTGGCCCCGGTAGCCGCTGGCCTGCTCCAGGATCGCCCGGCGCTTCTTGTGGGCGTTGACTGCCCGCTTGACGCGTGCCACTTGATTAACTCCTTGTACGGGGCCGCGGGTACCTCACGCGGCCCGGAAACGAATGGGTCCCGAACTGTGCGCCGGCCCCGTCGCGACGGGGCCCGACCTCACTTGCCGAGAAGCTTCTTGACCTTCTTTGCATCGGCCGGGGCCAGCTCCACGGTTCCCGCGAGGCGGCGCGTCAGCGTGGACGACTTGTGCTCGAGAAGGTGGCGGCGACCGGCGCGCTGGCGGACCACCTTGCCGGAACCGGTGATCTTGAAGCGCTTGCTGGCGCCACTGTGGGTCTTGTTCTTCGGCATGTCGCTGTTCTCTCCTCGTCGGGGCGCCCCCGCAGCCGTTGCGGGCGTACGGGCTCGTCAGCTCGTTCAGTGTGGGTTCCGGGGCGGGGCCCCGGGGCGGCGGCCTCGGGCTCAGGCCGCCACGATCAGGCCTCGGCCGGCTCCTCGGCGGTCTACTCGGGCGCGTCCGCGGCGACGCCCTGGCGCTCCGCCTTGCGGACGGCCTGCGCCTCGCGGGCTTCGGCCATGGCCTCGGTCTTCTTCTTGTGCGGACCGAGAACCATGATCATGTTCCGGCCGTCCTGCTTCGGGTTCGACTCGACGAAGCCGAGGTCCTGGACGTCCTCCGCGAGCCGCTGGAGCAGTCGGTAGCCGAGTTCCGGCCGGGACTGCTCACGACCACGGAACATGATCGTGATCTTGACCTTGTCGCCCTGCTTGAGGAACCGGACGACGTGACCCTTTTTGGTGTCGTAGTCGTGCGGGTCGATCTTCGGCCGGAGCTTCATCTCCTTGATGACCGTGTGCGCCTGGTTCTTGCGCGCCTCACGGGCCTTCATGGCCGACTCGTACTTGAACTTTCCGTAGTCCATGAGCTTGCAGACCGGCGGACGGGCGTTCGCCGCGACCTCGACCAGGTCCAGGTCGTACTCCTGCGCAAGCTCCAGGGCCTTGGCAAGCGGAACGATGCCAACTTGCTCGCCGCTGGGACCGACGAGTCGCACCTCGGGGACGCGAATCCGGTCGTTGATGCGGGGCTCGGCGCTGATGGGGCCTCCTCAGTTGCACCACACGGCCGCCTGGCGGACAGCCGCGTAACGTCAGTTTTCGGTGTGACCACCGTGCCGAGACGCATAAAACGCCCCGAACGGGACACAGGGGGGCTCCTCACATTCCGGGAGCACCGCTGCGGATCACCGCGGGGCGCATCAGGCAGCTCCACGTCGTCTGTACGGAACGACGGGCCCTGCCGGACCGGGACCCGCCGGCCTCGAGGGCCAGCAAGGTGGGAGAGTCGGAGCCTCCACTTGTGGGCGGGGCACACTGATGACCCGCCGGTCACCTGCCATCCTACACCAGTCCAGCCAGGGCGCCTCCGGACGCCGTCAAGAGCGCCTTCGGCCAGCGGCCGGGCCCGCGCGCGACCCGGCTGGGCACGCGCCCCGCTCCCTACCCCCGCGGCGGCGCCCGCCCCACGTAGCGGGCACGAGGGGTGCCCCGACTCCTCTCGTACGATGCGTACGGACCACTTTGCCGGGCCGTGGCGCGTACGGCAGCCGTGGCGCGCGCCGCGGGACGGACCGCATACGCGATCCTCCGCGTGCGCGCCGGCGCCCTGCCGTACGAACCCGCCCGACGCCCGGTCGACGCCCACGGCGTCGGACGTACCACCGATCCCGACAGACGAGAGAACCATGAGCGACGCCGACGCCCAGCAGCGGAACCAGGACCAGGGCGCGAGCCCGAACTTCGACGCGATGACCCGCGACATCGCGGACGTGCCCGCCGTCGAGGTGATCACGACGGTCGCAGTGCACCTGATGAGCGCCGCCGCGGTCAACCTCGGGCTCGCCGAGGACGCGCCCGAGCACAAGGACCTGGACGAGGCGCGCAAGCTGATCACCGCGTTGGCGGGCCTGGTCACCGCGAGCGCGACCGAGGTCGGCTCGTACCACGCGGCCCCGCTGCGCGACGGACTCAAGTCGCTCCAGTTGGCCTTCCGCGAGGCGTCGGTCATTCCGGACGAGCCGGGGCAGGGGCCGGGCGAGAAGTTCACGGGACCGGTCTTCGGGGGCTGAGCGGCCCTGACGCCAGGTGGCCCCGTACCGCCGTGGCGGTACGGGGCCATGTCGGACCGCCCGGGGCGGGCGGGCCGGCGCGCGGCGGGTCAGGGCTCGGCGCGCTCGCGGTCCAGCAGTTCGCCCGAGCGCGGGTGCGTGAACTGGTGGCAGACGGCGGCCAGCGCGGCGCCCACCAGCGGGGCGATCAGGAAGAGCCAGAACTGTTCCAGCGCGTCGGCGCCCGCGAAGATGGCGGGGCCGAAGCTGCGGGCCGGGTTCACCGAGGTGCCCGTGAGCGGGATGCCCACCAGGTGGACCACGGCCAGCGCCAGCCCGATCGGCAGTCCATCGAAGCCCACCACGGCCACCTTGTGGGTCACCGCGAGCACCACGAAGACCAGCAGGAAGGTGAGCATCACCTCGGCGAGGAAGGCGCCGCCGGTGTTGATGTGCACGGCCGAGCGGTCGCCGTAGCCGTTGCTGCCGAACTGGCCGCTGGTCTTGAGCCCCGGCACCTGCTTGGCCAGCAGGAACAGGATGGCCGCCCCCGAGATGCCCCCAGCAACTGGGCGATCCAGTACTCGATGGCGGTGCGCGGCGAAATGCGGCCGGCCACCAGCATGGCCAGCGTCACGGCCGGGTTGACGTGGCAGCCGGAGATCGGCCCGAGGGCGTAGGCCAGGGCGAGCAGGGTGAAGCCGAAGGTGAGCGCGATGCCGACGGTGCCGATGTAGTCGGCGGCGAGGACGGCAGAGCCCACCGCGAAGAACACCAGCAGCAGCGTCCCGGCGAACTCCGAGATGACGGTCGTCGTCTCCAGCCTCGTGTCCATGCCGCTCTCCCTGGGTGGATGATCGTGAATCGCTCCTGTTGCATTGTGGGGCTTTATGGGACATTTCGCCCTTTGGCGGCGCGGTGAGGACGGCCGCGCGACACGATCGGCGCGGCCGTGGGGCCCGCGTGGGGGCGGCGGCTCGGGGTGACGGTCCGCGGCGGCGGTTCGGCTAGGCGACGTAGAGGGGTTCGCCCGGCACCGTGGCGTGCGCCGGCAGCAGGGACAGCCGCAGACCCCGTACCAGCCTGGCGCGGAGCACCTCGTCGCCGGCGAGCAACTTGGCGACGCGCTGGGCGACCTCGCGGGCCGGCGCGTCGGCGGCCAGCGTCAGGGCCAGGGTGCCGTCCGCGTCGGGCTCGGCTGACGGGGCGAGGTGCGCGCGCAGCACACCGGCCTCGGCGGCCAGCACAGCCCGCAGCGCCCGCGCGACGGCCGGGTCGGCCAGCGGGTCAGTGCTGGTCCGGCCCTCGGCGAGGGCCAGCAGCGCGGGGCCGGTCAGCGGGAAAGTCACCGGGCCCGCGAGGTCGAGCACGATGGTGTCGGCCTTCTCGTGCGCGGCGGCCTGCAGCGCCTGGTGCAGCGGGACGGCCACCGGCCTGGCGTCGGGACGCCAGCGGGCCAGCGCCTCGGTGGAGGTGAAGGCCGGCAGCGCGCGCCGGCCGTCGGGCGCCTGCAGCGTGGGTACGGCCATGTCGCTGGTCTTCTCGCGGCGCAGCACCCCGCCGTCTGCGGTCGGCGCCTCCTCGACCTCCCCGAGCACGGCGACCACCGGCACCAGCAGCCGCGCCCCGGCCAGCGCGCCCAGCACGCGCGGCTCGGAGGCCCGGTCGTCGGCCCAGGCGGCGAGAGCGGCGGCGAGCCGCTCGTCGGCGGAGCCGTCGTCGGAGAAACCGGGGTCTGGGATGTTCTTGAGCGCCACGCGTCGAGCCTACCCGGGCCCGGTACGCGGCCGTGCGCTGGTGCGCCCCCCTGGCCAGGGGGGCGGGGTCTCGGGACGGGGCCGGGGAGCGGTCAGCCGGGGTCGCGCGGGCGGCAGTCGCGCCACAGGACCACCGCCGTGAGCACCAGCGCCGCCCCCGCGAAGCCGGCCGTGAGCGTGAGCAGGCTGGGCCCGCCCTACCGCCGTCCACCCGCTCCGGGAGCGGCCCACGGCCGAAGTACCGGTCGGGGTAGGCGGCGGGCGCCGGGAGCTGAGCCCGGGCCTCCAGTCGGCCGCCGGCCCAGATCGCGGCAGCGGCGTCCACCATGCCCGCGCCCAGCTCGTCGTTGCGGCCACCCTCGGGCCGGTCCTGGGCGGTTTCCGTGAGCAGCCGCTTGACCTGCACCGAGCTGAGGTCCGAGTGCGCGGCCCTGACGAGCGCGGCGACGCCGGAGACGAAGGCGGACGCCGCGCTGGTGCCCCAGCCCTGGTAGTAGCGGCGGTTGGGGTCGGCGATGACGACGTCGACGCCGGGCGCGCAGAGCGTAGCGTACCAGCGGCGGGTGGAGAAGGCCGCGCGGCTGCCGTAGCGGTCCACGGCGGTCACGGCGATCACGCCCGGGTAGGCGGCCGGGTACGAGGACCGGTCGCCCTCGCCGCCGCCGTTGCCGGCCGAGGCCACCACGACGGCGCCCTTGCGCAGCGCGTACTGCACCGCCGCGTCCTCGCGGCGCTCCGGGTGGGCGGACTCGCTGTCGTCGCCGAGCGAGAGGTTGATGATGTCGGCGCCGTGGTCGGCGGCCCAGCGGATGCCGTCGGCGAAGGCCGCGCCGCGGGCGCGCTTGCGGGCCGGGTCGCCCTCTTCGAGGATCACCCGCACCGGGAGGATCCGGACGCCGGGCGCGACGCCGACCACCCCGTCGCCGCCCTCCGTGCCGTGGCCGCGGCCGGCGATGATGCCGGCCATCGCGGTGCCGTGCCGGGCCCAGGACGGGTCGCCGCGCCGGGCCCCGAACCCGATCATGTCCTTGCCCGGGAGCACCTGGCCCCGCAGGTCGGGGTGGTCGGCGTCCACGCTGGTGTCGAGCACGGCGACCGTGACGCCCTCGCCCTTGGTCGTCCGCCAGGCGTCCGGGGCGTGGATGGCGTCCAGCGCCCACTCCTGGGACTGGATGCTGTCGGCCTCGGCCACGGGCGCCGGCGGCAGCAGCGTGAGGCAGGCCAGCGCGCCGAGCACCGCGAGCGGGCGCGAGCGGGCCCGGCGCTGGGCGAGTCGGCAGAGCTGGCGGTGGGTGGCGGCGCGGGGGCGGGCCCGGAGGGCACGGCCCCGGCGTCAGCGAAGCGTCACTTGGCCTCCATCGCAGCGTTCAGGGCCGTGCGGAAGGCTCGTTCCACGCAGGCCGCGAGGCCCTTCGCGTCGTGTCCGAGGCCCGCCTCGGCCGGGTCGGTAGTCGCCCCGCGCGCGGTGGCCCGGTCCGCGGGCTCGGGCCGTCGGATGTCACGGCCGTCGGCGAAGCAGCTCACCGCGTACACGACTCACCGCGTACACGACCAACGGGAGGTCGGCCAGCACGCTGACGCGCCAACTGACCCGCTGGGCGTCGCCGAAGCCCTCGGCCGCGGTGCCGTCGGCCGGGTACGGCTTGGGCAGCAGGTCGGCGCGTTGGTCGAGCCGCTCGGTGGCGAACCCGGTTCCGCAGGGTCCGCATCCCGGCCGCGTCGGCGCGCGTGACGACCAGGCCGACCGTGGTGACGCTGGTGCTGGTAGCGTCCGCGTACGTGGCGCGGAGCAGGCGCGCGCAGCCCACCGGGGCCAGCGCGGTGGCCAGCAGCGGGTCGAAGGCGCCGGCGCAGCGGTCGTCGGGGGCGACCGCGATCCGCGTCCAGGCGCGGTCGGCGCCGCCGGGCCCCGCGCCCTGTCCGGTCAACGTGCGCGGGAACAGCGTGTCGACGGGCACGTCGCGCCAGAGCGTGCGGGCGTGCTGGAAGGCGTCGGTCGACCGCGCCGGGCCACCGCCCTCGCGCAGCAGGCTCCCTAACACCGCGCCGACGAGCAGGCCCACGCCGAGGACCGCGCACAGCGCGGCGGTCACCACACGGGCGAGCCCGCGCCCGGCCCGGGCGGCGCGGGGCGCCGCCCTGCCGGTGGTCCCGTGGGCCCGCAGGTCAGCCGCGAGGCCGGCGACCGGATCGGCCGGCCGGCCCCACGGACGCGGCGGCTGCCGCGTGGTGGGCGGCGCGGACGGCTGGGGCGGGAAGGGCGGGCCCGCGGTGGACGGCCCCGGAGTCGGTGGGTACGGCGCGGCATCCGCCCGGCCCGGCGGGCGGGCGGTCGGGGAGGTCGGGACGGGCGAGCCCGCGGCGGGTGCGGCCGGGGCTGTCGTCGCCCCCGCTGCCGGCCGGGGCTGGTCGGACCGGGCCGGCATGGAGGTGGGTGGCCCGGGGTGTGGTCGGGCTCGCCGGCCCGCGGGGCGCGTCGGGCCAGCCGGGGTCGGGCATCGCACGGGCCACCGTCGCGGGGCGGGGCCGGGGCGGGGCCTCGGGTGGGGCGGAGACCGACGGCGCGGGGGTCGCGGTGGGCGCGGGCGACCGACCCGGCGCGGGGGCGAGCGCCGGCGCGGGCGGTGCGGGTGCGGGCGTGGGGAGCACCGGCGGTGCGAGGCGGTCGCCCGGGTGCGGCGGGGCCGGTGGCGCGACGCGGGTCGCGACGCGCGTGTCCGGCGCGGGCGGCGGCGGGGCCTGTGGCCGGGGCGCCGGGGCGGTCGTCGGGACGGCGGGGCCCGACGACGTGAGCGGCGGGTGAGCCGGCGGGGTGGGGCCGAGGCCGGTCGCCGGGGGGTACGCGCGAGGGGCGGGTGGCCCGGGCGGTGGTGTCGGGGTGGCGGACGGTGGAGCGGGGGGCGGGCCGTCAGCGGGGCGGGCCCGCGGCGGGCGTGGTGCGGGCGGGCGGCCTGGGGGCACGGCGGTCGCGGGGCGCCACCAGCGGCCCGACGATCGCCGACGGGGCCGGGGCGGGGTTCGTACGGCCGCCTGAGCGCGGCGGCGGAGGCGCGGGCACCGGGCCGGAGCGGGTCCGGGGGGTGCGGCGCGGCTTGGGGCCGTGGCGGGGCGGGTGGTGCGGGGCGGGAGACGCGTGCGTCCTCCGCGTCGGCGCCCACCTGCACCCCCTCGCACCCTTCGACACCGTTGTGGTCGAACCACCCGATCGCCTTTCGGGACAGGCCGGTTCGTATGTGGACAGCATGCCGCTGACCTGCCGGTCACGGCGTACGCGACACTCTACGGGGCGTCGGGCACCGTTCGCACCGGGCGCCCGACTACCCAGCGGTAATGACCTCTGGCAAGCTGCCTCCATGTCGTATCCGAGCACCGACCGGGCCCGTCTCGACCGGGCGACGGCTCACCTCGACGCCCCGCTCGCGGTGGTCGACCTCAAGGCGTTCGACGCCAACGCGCGCAGCCTGGCGCAGCAGGCGCGGGGCAAGCCGATCCGTGTCGCGAGCAAGTCGGTGCGCTGCCGCGCGCTGTTGGAGCGCGCGCTGCGGCAGGACGGCTTCGCGGGCGTGCTCAGCTTCACGCTGGCCGAGTCGCTGTGGCCGGCCAGGTCCGGTTTCCCGGACGTGCTGTTGGCCTACCCGTCCGCGGACCGGGCCGGCTACGCCGCGCTCACCGGCGATCCGGAGCTGGCCGCCGCCGTGACCGTGACCATCGACGACCCCGCCCAGCTCGACGCGGTCGACGCCGCGCCGGTCGGCACGGAACAGGTGCGGGTGTGCCTGGAGTTGGACACCTCGCTGCGGCTCGGCCGTGCGCTGCGGGTGGGGGCGCTGCGTTCGCCGCTGCACGAGCCGGACCAACTGGTCGCGCTCGCCCGTACGGTCGTGGACCGGCCAGGTTTTCGACTGGTCGGGCTCATGGCCTACGAGGGGCACATCGCCGGCGTCGGGGACGCGGTGCCGGGCATCCGGTGCGTTCCCGGGCGATTCGGCTGTTGCAGGGCTCCGCGCGGCGCGAGTTGGCCACGCGGCGGGCGGCGGCGGTGCGGGCCGTGCGGCAGGTCGCCGATCTGGAGTTCGTGAACGGGGGCGGCACGGGCAGCGTGCAGTACACCGCGGCGGAGGAGGCGGTGACTGAGCTGGCGGCGGGCTCGGGCCTGTACGCGCCGCGGCTCTTCGACCACTACACGTCGTTCCGCGGCCACCCGGCCGCGCTGTTCGCGCTGCCGGTGGTGCGCAGGCCCGGCGTCGGCGTGGTGACCGTGCTCGGCGGCGGCTATCCGGCCTCCGGGACGGTGGGGGCGGACCGGCTGCCGTCGCCGTACCTGCCGCGCGGGCTGCGGTACCACCCGCTGGAGGGCGCCGGCGAGGTGCAGACCCCGCTGCTCGGCCCGGCCGCCGACGACCTGCTGATCGGGGACAAGGTGTGGTTCCGGCACGCGAAGGCCGGGGAGTTGTGCGAGCGCTTCGACGCGGTGCAGCTGATCGACGGTGAGCGGGTGGTGGACGTGGTGGCCACCTACCGCGGCGAAGGCAAAACGTTCCTGTAGGAGGTGGGCGCGGCCCGCTCGGTGCGGGCCGCCACCCTGCTCACACGCCCTCGCCGTCGCCCGTCGCCGGCTCGATGCCGCGGATGATCTCGTCCATGCTCGACAGCGGCGGGGCCGCGGAGCTGACGTCGAAGCCGAGCCGCACGACGACCAGGTCCGCCTCGGCCGCCGGTTGGCCGGGCTCGGGGAAGACGACGCTCTGCACGTAACCGTCGTCACCCTTCCTAGTGTCCGCCTTCCACCGCACCAGGAACCCGCGTTGACCGGCGACCACGACCTCCTCCGCCTTCAGCTCCTGGTGCCCGTCCAGCCCGCCGTACGCGGCCGGCTTACCGTCTCGCTGGCCGGCGCCGTACGACTCCTCGGCGTTGCGCGCGATGTCCTCCCGGGCGACGCCATCGGGCGTCTGCGACCGGTAGCCCTTGCCAGCGGCGCCGAAGGTGAACACGCCGCCGCGCACTCAGCGCGAGGCCCCGTCGCCCGGGCACGGGTAGGGCGAGGTGGTGACGCCGAGGCCGTCCGCGTGCGGCGGGGAGGCGGTCCACTGGTTGAGGACCGGCACGGCGATGCCGTTGGCCGGGTCGACGGCCATCCGGCCGTCGCGCCCGGGCGCCTTCGGCGATCCGGAGGCTCCGTCGCCGTCGTCGCCCGAGCCCCTGCCCGGTCCGGGCACGCGGAGCGAGGGGTTCGGCCCGGCCTGCTCGCCCTTGTCGCCGCCGTCGTCGCCCCGCAGGGCGATGACGCCCGCCACGACGACGACCACACGCGCGAGCACCGCACCGCGCCTGCCACGGCCGGTGGGCGCTCCCGCGGGCGGCGGGGCGCCCAGATAGCCCGGCTGCACGCCGTAGGGGGCGTGCCCCTGCGGCGTGCCGTACGGAGTCGTGCCCGGGGGCGGCGGCGCGGGGGCGTACGCGCCGGGTGCCGACAGCAGGGTCTGCGCGTCGTGCACCGAGGGCGCGCTGCGGCGCCCCACTGTCCACCCGGCCCCGTCCCACCAGCGCTCGGGGGCGGGCCCGTGGCCCTGGTGGTCGGGGTCGGGGTACCAGCCGGGAGGTGTCGTCATACTCACCCCCGCACCCTACGGCCAGCCCGGGGCGCGGGACAGCAGCGCGGCGGCCAACTCTCCGCGCCGCGCGGGGTGCTGGCGCCTCGCACCGTGGCCGGCCCGGGGGCCCGGCTAGAGCGGGGTCACGTACGCCCCGGCGATGCCGCCGTCCACCAGGAACTCGGCGGCGTTGACGAAGGAGGCGTCGTCGCTGGCTAGGAAGGCCACCGCGGCGGCGATCTCCTCCGGTTCGGCGAACCGGCCGACGAACACGTGCACCAGGCGGCGGGCCGCGCGCTCGGGGTCCTTGGCGAACAGTTCCTTGAGCAGTGGGGTGTTCACCGGGCCCGGGCACAGCGCGTTGACCCGGATGCCATCGCGCGCGAACTGCACACCCAGCTCGCGCGACATGGCGAGGACGCCGACCTTGGAGGCGGTGTAGCTGATCTGCGAGGTCGCCGCGCCCATGACGGCCACGAAGGAGGCGGTGTTGATGATCGAGCCCCTGCCCTGGGCCCGCATGTAGGGCAGGGCCGCCTTGCAGCACAGGTAGACGGAGGTGAGGTTGATCTGTTGGACGCGCTGCCAGGCGGCCAGGTCGGTGGTGAGGATGGAGTCGTCGTCGGGCGGTGAGATACCGGCGTTGTTGAAGGCGATGTCCACCGAGCCGAAGGCGTCGTGCGCGGCCCGGAACGCGGCCTCCACCTGGTCCTGGTCGGTGACGTCCACGCGCACGAACAGGCCGCCGACCTCGTCGGCCGCCGCCTCGCCGGCCCGTTCGTCGATGTCGGCGCAGACCACGCGCGCGCCCTCGGAGGCCAGTCGGCGGGGGGTGGCCAGGCCGATGCCGCTGCCCGCGCCGGTGATCACGGCCGTACGGTCCACCAGGCGGCGGCAGAGCGGAGCGCTCGCGGCGGCCAGGGGGCGTGCGGCCGGGGCCGGGGTGTCACTCACGTCAGTTCTCCTCGGTGCTGATGAAGACGTTCTTGGTCTCGGTGAAGGCCGCGAGCGCGTCGGGGCCGAGCTCGCGGCCGAGCCCCGAGTGCTTGAAGCCGCCGAAGGGGATCCAGTAGCGCACGCTGCTGTGCGAGTTGACGGAGAGGTTGCCGGCCGCGACAGAGCGGGCCACCCGGACGGCGCGGCCCACGTCGCGGATCCACACCGAGCCGGCGAGGCCGTAGTCGGTGGCGTTGGCCAGCCGTACCGCGTCGGCCTCGTCCTCGAACGGGAGCACCACCGCGACCGGCCCGAAGACCTCCTCGGTGGCCACCCGGCTGTCGGGCGCCGCCTCCAGGACGGTGGCCGGGTACCAGAAGCCCCTGCCGGCCGGGACCCGGCCCCGGATGGCGGCGGGGGCGTCCTCGGGGACGAAGGAGCGCACGCGCTCCCGGTGGGCCGCGGAGATCAGCGGGCCCATCGCCGTCGCGGGGTCGGCCGGGTCGCCCACCCGGAAGTCCTGGACGGCCGGTTCGAGGAGTTCCAGGAAGCGGTCGTAGACGGAACGTTGGACCAGGACGCGGCTGCGGGCACAGCAGTCCTGGCCGCTGTTGTCGAGGAAGGAGGCGGGGGCGGCGCGGGCAGCGCGTTCGATGTCGGCGTCGGCGAAGACGATGGTGGGTCTCTTGCCGCCGAGTTCCAGCGTGAGCCGCTTCACCCGGGGCGCGCAGCGCGCCATGAGCTGCCGGCCGACGGCGGAGGAGCCGGTGAAGACGACCTTGGCGACGTCGGGGTGGTCCACGAGCGCGCTGCCCACCACCGGCCCCGCGCCCGGCAGCACCTGGAACAGGTCGGGTGGCAGCCCGGCCTCCCGGCCGAGTTCGGCCAGCCGCAGCGCGCTGAGCGGGGGGCCTTGGCGGGCTTGAGGAGGACGGCGTTGCCGGCGGCGAGCGCCGGGGCCAGGCCCCAGGCGGCGATCGGGAGCGGGAAGTTCCACGGCGCGATGACGGCGACCACGCCGAGCGGTTCGGCGAAGGTGACGTTGATGCCGCCGGGCACGGGGATCTGCTGACCCAGCAGTCGCTCCACTCCTCCGGCCGCGTAGTCGAGCAGGTCGCGGGCGTTGCCGGCCTCCCAGCGCGCGTTCCCGACGGGGTGGCCCGCCTCGCGCACCTCGATGCCGGCGAGTTCCTCGACGTGCTGGTCGACGGTCTGGGCGAAGGCACGCAGCGCCCGGGCGCGCTCGCCGGGGGCCAACGCGGCCCAGGCGCGCTGAGCCGCCACGGCCCACGCCACGGCGGCCGTGACCTGCCGCGGGGTGGTGGTGGCGACGGTGGCTATGACCTCTTCGGTCGTCGGGTTGATGACCTGGTGCTCGGTCGGGAATTCCGCGTCGGCCAACGGTGGTGTCTCCTCACATGCGTTCGAAGGAGCGGAAGCGCTCCCAGTCGGTGACGGCGGTGTCGTACGCCTCCTACTCGACGTGCGCCATGCGCAGGTAGTGCTCGACCACCTCGTCGCCGAAGGCGGCGCGCGCGAGGGTGCTGCCACGCCACAGGTCGGCGGCCTCGCGCAGGGTCGCCGGCACGCGCTCGGCGTCGCTCGCGTAGGCGTTGCCCGTGACCGGCTGGGGCAGCTCCAGCGCCTGGTCGACGCCGTGCAGCCCGGCGGCGATCATGCCGGCGACGGCGAGGTAGAGGTTGACGTCGCCGCCAGGGAGCCGGTTCTCCAGCCGGTGGCCCGCGCCGCGGCCGATGACGCGCAGCGCGCAGGAGCGGTTGTCGGGGCCCCAGGCGACCGCGGTGGGCGCGAAGGAACCGGGCCGGAAGCGCTTGTAGGAGTTGATGTTGGGGGCGTAGAGCAGGGTCAGTTCGCGCATGGCCGCGAGTTGGCCGGCCAGGAACTGCCGCATGGTGGCGGACATGCCGTACGGGGCGCTGTCGTCGGCGAGTACGGGGTGGCCTGCCGTGTCCCGCAGCGAGAGGTGGATGTGGCAGGAGTTGCCCTCGCGCTCGTCGTACTTGGCCATGAACGTGAGCGCGCTGCCCTCCTGGGCCGCGATCTCCTTGGCGCCGGTCTTGTAGATGGCGTGCTGGTCGCAGGTGGTGAGCGCCTCGTCGTAGCGGAAGGCGATCTCGTGCTGGCCGAGGTTGCGCTCGCCCTTCGCGGACTCCACGGTCATCCCGGCCGCGTCCATCTCCAGACGGATGCGGCGCAGCAGCGGCTCCACGCGGGCGGTGCCGAGGACGGAGTAGTCGGCGTTGTACTGGTTGGCCGGGGTCAGACCGCGGTACGCGGCGTCCCACGCCTCCTCGTAGCTGTCCTGGAAGACCATGAACTCCAGCTCGGTGCCCGCGTAGGCGCTCCAGCCGCGCTCGGCGAGCCGGTCGAGCTGGGCGCAGCACCTGGCGGGGCGAGGCGGGCACCGGGGCGCCGTCGTGCCAGCCGAGGTGGGCGATGAGCAGGGCGGTGCCCGGCTGCCAGGGGACGCGGCGCAGCGTGCCCGGGTCGCCCCGCATGGCGAAGTCGCCGTAACCACGGTCCCAGGAGGACATGGCGTAGCCGCCCACGGTGTTCATGTCGACATCGACGGCGAGCAGGTACGTGCAACCCTCCGTGCCGTGCTCCAGCACCTGGTCGAGGAAGAACCGGGCCGCGAACCGCTTGCCTTGGAGCCGGCCCTGCATGTCGGTGAAGGCGAGGACGACGGTGTCGATCTCGCCGGCTGCCACGAGCCTGCGCAACTCTTCGACCGGGAGCGGGGGGCGTGCGAACTGCCACGGGCGTGCCTCCTGTCGGTGCGTCCGAAGGTCATAAGGTAGGCCTGTAGACCATTGGTTGGGAAGTAGTCGTGGTCGGGGGGACGGGACGATGGACACCGGGACGAACGCACAGGAGAGCGCGCCGCCGCACGGGCTCGCGCGCCTGACCCACCTGGCACCGGTGCTGCGGCCGGTGCGCGCCGACAACGGCTTCGAGGAGGCGCTGGAGCAGATACTCCAGGTCGTCCGGCTCGGCCTGGTCACCGAGGGCGAACGGCTGCCTTCCGAGCGGGAGTTGGCCGAGCGGCTGGGGATCAGCCGGGTGACCCTGCGCGAGGTGCTGAAGGTCCTCCAGGACCAGGGGCTGGTGGAGAGCAGACGCGGCCGGTACGGGGGCACGTTCGTGCTGGCCAGACCGGCGACGGGCGGCCCTCGGGCGGAGTTGCGGCGCCGGGGGGCGGACGTGGACGCGGAAGACACGTTGCGCTTCCGCGAGGTGCTGGACGTGGGCTCGGCGGGCCTGTGCGCGACCCACGAGCTGGGCCCGGAGCAGCGGCGGCGGGTGCGGGAGGCGCTGGACGGCACGCGCGACGCGGCACCGCAGGACTACCGCAGGGCGGACACGCTCTTCCACCTCGCCCTCGCGGGCCTGGCCGGCTCCCCCTCGCTCGCCGCCGAGTACGCGGCGGTGCGGGCCCGCCTCAACGACCTGCTCGACTGCATCCCGCTGCTGGTGCGGAACGTGGAGCACTCGCAGGCCCAACACGCCGCGCTCGCCGAGGCGGTGCTGGACGGCGACGCGGACGGCGCCCGCGAGATCATGCGCGAGCACTGCGCGGGCACGGCCGCGCTGCTACGCGGCTTCCTGTCCTAGCCGCCGCGCCGGCCTCCCGCGCGTGACCGCCGTGCGGGCCAAGGCCGTTCGCGGGGCAGCGGGCGGGCGGCTCGGCGGGCGCGGGCGGGTGGCGCGTACGCCGGGGCGCGCGGATCCGGCGCGCGGCCGACCGGCGCCTGCCCGCGGGCCGTGCGCGAGTCTTACGCGGTCGCGGGCGGGGCCGCAATGGTATGCAGTCAAACCTTTCCTCCGGCAGGCAGGAGCGGCCCGTGGCCGACGAACCTGAGCTGACCACCTCACCTGCGGGCGGCGAGGAGCCGGAGAGAGCTGAGCGGGACCACGGCCCGACGCTCCCGCGGGCCCGCTGCTGCTGACCGGACTCGGCGTCGGGTACGTCGTCTCGGGCGACTTCTCCGGCTGGAACGCGGGCCTGGCCGAGGGGGGCTTCGGCGGCCTGGCCATCGCCGCCGTCCTGATGGGTCTGATGTACACCTGCCTGGTGTTCTCGCTGGCCGAGTTGGCGTCGGTGCTCCCCACGGGGGGGCGGCGGCTACGGCTTCGCCCGCCGCGCGCTCGGCACCTGGGGCGGGTTCCTCACCGGCACCGCGACCCTCATCGAGTACGTGCTGGCCCCCGCCGCGATCGCGCTGTTCATCGGCGAGTACGTCGAGTCGCTCGGGCTCTTCGGCCTGGAGTCGGGCTGGCCCGTCTACCTGGCCTGCTTCGTCCTGTTCGTCGGCATCCACCTGTGGGGGGTGGGCGAAGCGCTGCGGTTCGTCCTGGCGGTGACCGCCGTCGCGGTGGCCGCGCTGGTCGTCTTCGCGTGCGCGGCCGCGACGGAGTTCTCCACGGGCTCGCTCAACGACATCCCGTCGACCGGGACGCCTTCGGTGCGGGCTCCTGGCTGCCGTTCGGCGTCCTGGGCATCTGGGCGGCGTTCCCGTTCGGCATGTGGTTCTTCCTCGGCGTGGAGGGGGTGCCGCTGGCGGCGGAGGAGACCCGCGACCCGGCGCGCACCCTGCCCCGGGCGATGGCCTGGTCGCTCGGCATCCTGCTGCTGCTCGCGCTCGTCACCTTCGTGACCGCGACCGGCGCGCGCGGCGCGGCCGCCATCGCCGACGTCGGCGACCCGCTGGTGCGGGCGCTGCAACCGCACGGCGAGCCCACCACGGCAAGCCGGATCGTCAACTACGCGGGCCTGGCCGGCCTGGTCGCCTCCTTCTTCTCGCTGATCTACGCCGGCTCGCGCCAGCTCTTCGCCCTGTCCCGGGCCGGCTACCTGCCTCGCGTCCTGTCGCTCACCAACCGCCGCAAGGTCCCCTACCTCGGCCTCGTGGTCCCCGGGGCGCTGGGCTTCACGCTGGCCGCGGCGACCGGGGACGGGGCGCGGATGCTGAACGTGGCGGTCTTCGGCGCCACCATCTCGTACGCCCTGATGGCCCTGTCCCACGTCGTGCTGCGCTGGCGCGAGCCCCGGTTGCGCAGCCCGTACCGCACCCCGGGCGGCGCGGTGACCTCCTCGCTCGCGCTGGCCCTGGCCTGCTCGGCGCTGGTGGCCACGTTCGTGATCGACCCGAAGGCGGCGCTGATCGCCCTTGGCGTGTACGGCGTGGCGCTGGTCTACTTCGCGTGCTACAGCAGGCACCGGCTGGTGGCATCGGCACCCGAGGAGGAGTTCGCCGCCCTCGCGGAGACGGAGGCGGCGCTGGCCCGCGACTGACCGGGAGGACGACGTGCCCAGACCGCTCATCGGCATCAGGAGCTACCTGGAGGACGACGCGCGCTGGGGCGTGTGGCGCCTGCCCGCCGCGCTGCTGCCACCGGACGGGGCGCCGGGCGCGGCTGACGAGGCGGTGGCCCGACTCGACGGCCTGGTGATCGCAGGCGGCCCCGACGTGCGGCCCGCCCGCTACGGGGCCGAGCCACACCCCAGGACGGGCCCGCCCGCGCTGGCCCGCGACGCCTGGGAGCTGGCCCTGATCGCGGCGGCCCTCGACCGCGGCCTGCCGCTGCTCGGCATCTGCCGGGGCATGCAACTGCTCAACGTCCTCCAGGGCGGCACCCTGCACCAACACCTGCCGGACGTGGTCGGCCACCCGGGCCACGCCGGCCCGCCCGGAGTCTTCGCCCACCACGAGGTCACCCCCGTCCCGGGCACCCTCACCGCCCGCCTGCTGCCCACCCCCGTGAGCGTGCCGACCTACCACCACCAAGCGGTGGACCACGTCGCCCCCGACCTCACCCCCTCGGCCCACGCCCCGGACGGCACCGTGGAGACCCTGGAGTTCACCCAGCCGCGCCCCTTCGCCCTGGCCGTCCAGTGGCACCCGGAGGCGGGCGACGACGACCGGCTGATGCGGGCGCTAGTGGGGGCGGCGGCGGGTAGGGAGATGGGTGCCGGGTCGGCGGGTTAGCCCTGTGCGTGGCGGTGGATGAGCGAGGCCACACCGTTGAGCCACTGCCGCAGCGTCTCCCCCTCCGGCGGGCTCACCTCCATGCCCAGGGCCCGGGCCGCCTGGTCAAGCTCCGGGTCAGCCCGCACCATGGCGAGCAACTGGCACAACTCAGTCTAGGTCCGCACCAGCTCTTCCCGGGTGCTCCCGGTCAGGTAGTCCTCGACGGCCTCGCGATGTGACACATACTCGTACGAGAAATCCTGGTGGAAGTAGGCACCCAGCAACTGAAATACCGCGGGGAAGAACTCGCCCCACTCCCAGCGCTCCTGTGGAACCGATCCAGCTCACCGGTCAGGACTCCGCAGGGCCGCCCGAACGTGATCTCGGACAATCCTCAGGGACTCCTCGACGCTCCTGCCCTCCGTGGGCCGTACGCGCGGCATCAGATCAACCTCGTCCGCGATCTCGGGCGAGAACAGTCCGACCGTCAACAGGTCGTCGAGCTCCCGCGAGAGGCGCACGCCTCGCGCGGGGAAGCGCGTGACGACGCGCAGAAAGCCCCGCAGCGCCGGCCCCGGTGTGTCCGGCGTGTCGTGAACGAGTTCCCTGTCTGACCGTAGGCGCGTAGCAGGTTCTGCGTCTCGTGGAACCGGTGGCCTGGCGCGGAGGGGAAGTCCATCGCGTCAGACCTCAGCCTGGCGGCGCCGACAGGCTCGCGCCGCCTCCCGCCCGCACTCAGGAATGCCTGTCGGATCGCTGTCAAACGCCGCACAGTCCTGGCGCCGTTGTTCCGGTGCGGAAGCGATTTCGGTGCTGGAGTAAACGGACTCCCCCTGACCTCCGTGGCGCATGACTCTTCCTTGCGTGTTCACGTAGATCATGTCGAATCGGTGCAGGCGCGGCAGAGCGGACCGCACGGGTGGGGCACGGACATGGGCCTCTTCCGCTTCCACCGTGCGTGCGCCTGATCGCGCCGACTCGCCCCTCGACCAGTCCGAGCCAGCAGGCGACCACGTCTTCGTGTGTGGGTTCCCGTTTCGCGGCTGGGTCCATGGCACGCACCCCCGCCGTCGCCCCGAGATCATGACGCTAGGAGGATCAACGCGCGCTGGGCAAGGCGGTCTTGAGCTGTGCTCGGTCAGCCGCGCGTCCCGGCGGCCATCCGCCAGGTCGGGCGGCCCCACTACCCACCCCGCCGCGTCAGGCCCAGCAATTCCCGTGCCGGGCCCGCGGGGCGTTGGCCGGTCGGCCAGACGGCGCGCAGTTCGCGGCGCAGGGGTGCTCCGTCGACCGGGATCTCCACCAGGCGGCGCGCCGACAGCTCGTCGCCCACCGCGAGTTCGCTCAGCACGGCGGGGCCGGCGCCGCTGACGGCGGCGGACTTGACCACGGTGGTGGAGGCCAGTTAGAGCAGCGGGTCGGCGAGGCCGCCGTGCGCGCGCAGCGCCGCGTCCAGCACTTGCCGGGTGCCGGAGCCGCGTTCGCGCAGGATGAGTGGGGTAGCCGCGAGTTCGGGCGCCGGCACCGGGCAGCGGCGCCGCGCCCAGGAGTGGGCGGGGGCGGTGACGACCACGAGCCGGTCCCGGCCGATGACCGCTCCGTCCAGGCCGGCCGGCGCCGCCGTACCCTCTCCGGCCGCTGGCCGCGGGCTGGCTGATGCCGGTCTCCCGCGCGGCGCGCCCCAGGCTGCCGAGCCGGGCGATGGCGAGCAACAGTTCCAGGGCGCCGAGGTCGGGCACCCGGTGGGCGAGCGGCGTCCGCGGGGCGTCCGCTCCGCCGCTCACGCCGTTCCCGTCCGTCTCGCTCATCACCTCAGCTTATGTCCTCATAGCCACAAGGGTCCTGGTCAACGCGGTGGGGGCGGGGCACCGTGGGGGGCATGCTCACCCTCGTTCCCGCGGGCCCGCGCCCGCTCATCGCCGACCGGATCAGCGTGCGCCCACTCGGGCCGAACTGGTACGCCACCGTCATGGGCACCGCCATCGTGGCCACGGCCGGCGTTGCCCTGCCGGTCGACGTGCCGGGGGCGCGCGCAGCATGCGGGGCGGTGTGGGCGCTGTCGGCGCTGCTCCTGGTGGCGTTGCTGGTCGCGCGCGCCGGGCACTGGGCCGGCCATGCCGACCAGGCCCGGGCGCACCTCCTCGATCCGGCCGTCGCTCCCTTCTACGGATGTCTGGCGATGGCGCTGCTCGCGGTCGGCCCGGACCTAGTCGGCGCGGGGGCCGCCGTCGCGGGGGCCGGCGCGCTGTGGGTGGTGGGCTCGGCCGTCGGCCTGCTGGCCGCGGCGGGCATCCCGTACCTGATGATCACCCAGCACCGCGTCGGCCCGCGTGATGCCTCGCCGGTGTGGCTGCTGCCGGTGGTCGCGCCGATGGTGGCCGCCGCCACCGGCACGCCGCTCGCCTCGCACCTGCCCGCCGGCCAGTGGCGGGCCACGCTGCTGCTGGTCTGCTCCGCGCAGTTCGGGCTGAGCCTGCTGGCCACGCTGGTGCTGCTGCCGACCATCGTCGCCGGCCTGCTGCGGTATGGGCCGCCGGCCCGCGCGCTCACGCCCACACTGTTCCTGGTGCTCGGGCCGCTGGGGCAGTCCACGACCGCCGTGACCAACCTGGCCGACGCCGCGCCCGGCGCCCTGCGCGCCGACCAAGCGAGCGCGCTGGCCGGCTTCGCGCCGCTGTACGGGGTGCCGGTGATGGGCTTCGCGCTCTGGTGGCTGGTACTGGCCGGGGCGCTGGTGGCGCGGGCCGCGCGGCGCGGCATGCCGTTCGCGATGACCTGGTGGGCGTTCACGTTCCCCCGTCGGCACCTGCGTGACCGGCGCCGCCGGGCTGGCCCGGCACACGGAGCTGGCGGCCCTGCGGTGGCTGGCGGTCGGACTGTACGGGGTGCTCGTCGCGGCCTGGGGGGTGGCGCTGGTGCGCACCGCGCGCGGCGTGGTCAGCGGCGCCCTGTTGCCGCCCGATCCGGCCCCGGCCTCAGCCCCGACCACCGCCCCGCCCGTGGCGCCGGCCCCGTCCCCGGCTCGGGTCCGCCGCTCAAGCCGGCTCAGGCCGCGCCGGCGCGCCCGCGTGCCCAGTCGCGCCCGTGCGCGGGGCCCCGCTGGGCGGCCAGCGGCTCAGCGGGCCCGCCGCAGCGCGTCGGCCAGCACCGTCGGGGCGGCCACCAACGACGGGCCGTACCAGGTGAGGTGGCGCCCGCTGACCAGCGCGGCGGGCAGGCCGGGGAACGCCTCGGGTCCGTCGTCGGCGGTGAAGCGGTACGGCTCGTCGGGCAGCACCACCAGGTCGGCACTGCTGGCCCGCAACTCCTCCAGCGGGACGCGGGGGTAGCGCTCGGCGTGGTCCGCGTACACCTCGCGGACGCCGAGGCGCGCCAGCAGGTCGCCGGCGAAGGTATCGCGGCCGAGCACCATCCAGGGCCGCCGCCACACCGGCACCACGGCGCTGCGCCCCTGGCCGGCGGCGTCCACGGCCGCCTGGTGCCAGGCGCGCTCGGCCGCGTCGAGCCAGTCGGGCCTGGCGAGCCCGCAACCGTCCACGAGCACCCGGTGCAGTTCACGAAACGCCTGCTCGAGGTCGCGCACTTCGGTGACCCAGACGTCGAGGCCGGCGGCGCGCAGGGCGGCCAGGTCCGGTTCGCGGTTCTCCTCCTCGTTGGCGATGACCAGGTCGGGAGCGAGGGCCGCGACGCGCGCGGTGTCCGGGTTCTTGGTGCCGCCGACGCGCTCGACCGCGAGGTCGGTCGGGTGCGTGCACCAGTCGGTGGCGCCGACTAGCAACCCGGGGGCGGTGGTCGCCACCGCCTCGGTGAGCGAGGGCACGAGGGAGACCACCCGCCGGACGGCCGGACGGCGAGCAGAGCGGCGGGGACGGTCGGGGCCATCGGGGCGGCTGGGTCCAGGCATGTGCCCCACCGTACGGCGCCGCCGTGGCCCGGAGGGTTCCGGACCACGGCGGCGTGCGGAGGCCCCGCGGCTGCGGCACGGGGCGACCGCGCGCGATGCGCGGGCGCCTCGTGCCGCCTCGTGAGCGGCCGTGCCGCGGGACGGGCTCAGCAGGCGGGTTACTTCACCGGCGCCATCTTGTCGACGATTCCGGGATGGGCGTCCATCCACTTCTGTACGCCCTCCTCGACCTTGCCCTTGCCGGCGTCCTGAATGGACGCCTCAAGGCCGGCGAGTTCCTTCTCGGTCATGTGCCATTCCTTCAACCACCCGTAGAACTCCGGGTATTTCTTCGGGAAGGACTTGTGCCCGAGCGAACGGATCTCGTTGTTCTCGCCGAACGCCTTCTTCGGGTCGGCGAGCTTGGTCAGGTCGTACTTGCTGTAGGCCCAGTGCGGGGTCCACAGCACGGCGATGACCGGCTCGCGCTTCTTGTACGAGCGCTCCAGTTCGGCCAGCATCGCGGGCGATCCCGCGCTGGTGACCTCGTACTCGCCGTCCAGGCCGTAGACCGGCAGCACCTTGTCCTTGAGCAGCTTCATCTGGCCGGTGCCCGGCTCGATTCCGACGATCTTGCCCTTGAACCTGTCGCCCTTGCCCTTGAGGTCCGCGAGGGACTTCACGTCCTTGACGTAGGAGGGCACCGCCAGTTCGAGGGAGGTCTTGTCGTACCACGCGCCGATGTCGACCAGGTTGTTCTTGATACTTGTCCCAGTACTGCTTCTGGGCCACCGGCAGCCAGCCGTCGAACTCGACGTCGATCTGGCCGGCCGCCATTCCCGTGAACATCGAGCCGACGTCGTACTGCTTGATCGACGGCTTGTAGCCGCGGCGCTCCAGGACATTCTTCCACAGGTAGGTGGTGGCGATGTCCTCGTCCCACGGGAAGTAGCCGATGCGTGGCGCGGCGCCCGCCTGCTCGCCCTTGGCCTCGGCGCTGGCGACCGGGGCTATCTTGTCGACTATGCCCGGGTTCTTCTCCAGCCAGGCGCGCACGCCCTGCTGCTGGTTGCCCTTGCCGGCGTCCTGGATCGCCTGCTCCAGCGTGGTGAGCTGCTTCTCGTCGAGCTTGAAGCCCTTCATCCACTCGGCGACCCGCGGCTCCTTCTGCGCGAAGCCCTTGCGCGCCAGCATGTGCAGGCGGTCACCGGAACCGAACGCGCCCTTGGTGTCCTTCAGCTTGGTCAGGTCGTACTTGCTGTACGCCCAGTGCGGCGACCAGAGGGTGACCGCGACCGGCTCCTGCTTGGCGTAGGAGCGCTCCAGTTGGGAGAGCATGCCGGCGGTGGAGCCGCTGACGAGCTTGTACTCCTTATCCAACCCGTAGCCGGGCAGCGCCTTGTCCTTCATCAGCTTCATCTCGCCCGCACCGGGCTCGATGCCGATGATCTTGCCCTTGAAGTTGCTCCCCTTGCCCTTGAGATCGTCAAGGGTCTTCACGCCCTTGACGTACAAGGGGACGGCGACCTCAAGCGACGTCGGCCCGTACCACGAGCCGAGGTCGTCCAGCTTGTCGCGGTAGTTCTTCCAGTACGACTCGTGGGTGACCGGCAGCCAGGAGTTGGTCTGCACGTCGATGTCACCCGCGGCCATGCCAGTGTAGAGCGCGCCGACCTCGTACGACTGCACCTTGGGCTTGAAACCGCGCTGTTCGAGGACTTCCTTCCACAGGTAGGTGGAGGCGACGCCCTCGTCCCAGTTGATGTAGCCGATGTTCAGCGAGCGGCCCTTGCCGACGTCGGCGGTGACCTCGGGGCCCTTCTCGTCCTCGCCGAAGACGTTCATGCCGCCCGCGACGAGCGCGAGCACCACGACGCCGACCGTGGCGAGCGAGGTCGCCGGCCGCCACTGGAGAACCCCCAGACCGCTGGTGGCGGCGGCGTTGCGCTTGGCGATGGCGCGGCGGCCCAGCGGCGAGACCCGCTCGCCGAGCGCGCCGGTCATGCGGTCCAGGTACATCGCGAGGATGACCACCGCGAGGCCGCCCTCGAAGCCGAGGGCCACGTCCACGGAGCTGATCGCCTCGAAGACAGAGGAGCCGAGCCCGCCGCCGCCGACCATTCCGGAGATGACGACCATGGAAAGGGCAAGCATGATGGCCTGGTTGACGCCGGCCATGATGGTGGGCAGCGCCAGCGGGAGCTGTACGCGCACCAGGGTGCGGCGCGGGCTGGTGCCGAACGCCTCGGCGGCCTCGACCAGTTCCTCGTCCACCTGTCGGATGCCCAGCTCGGTCATCCGCACGCTGGGCGGCATCGCGAAGACGACGGTGGCGATGGCTCCGGGAACCACGCCGACGCCGAAGAAGAAGATGCCCGGGATCAGGTAGACGAAGGCGGGCATCGTCTGCATGAAGTCGAGGACGGGTCGCAGCACCGTGCTGACCGTGCGGCTGCGCGCGGCCCAGATGCCGAGCGGGACCGCCATAACGATGGTGATGAAGCCGGCGACCAGGACCAGCGACAGGGTCTCTATCGCCTCGTCCCACTGCTGGATCGAGTTGATGAGGGGGAAGCCCGCGAAGGCCACCACACCCGCGACCAGTCCGCGCAGCCACCAGGCGATCACCGCCAGGATGCCCGCGAACAGCAGCGGCTCGGGCGCGGAGAGAACGTCGTGCACGCCCTCGTACATACCGTCGACGACCTTGGCGATGAAGTCGAAGAGCCAGTCGAGGTTCTCCCTGAGCCAGGTGATCCCCGAGTCGATCCACTTGCCGATGTCGAGCCTAGGCACCCGCAGTCACCTTGCCCTCGGCCGTGCCGTTGCCCACGGAGCCCTTCGCGGCGTCCTTGTTCACGTCGTCCTTGTCCGTGTCGCTCGTGTCGCTCTCGTCCGCGGCGTCCTTGCTCAGGCGTGGGCCCGGTGGCGTGGCGGTGGGTTCGGCGGTCTGGGTGGGCTCGCCGAGCACGGCCAGCAGTCGGGCGGCCGGCACCAGGCCGATCAGCTCGCCCGCCTCATCCACCACGGCGACCGGCTCGGAGCTGGTCGAGCAGGGCGCGAACAGCTCGATGATCGGGGTGTCGGCCAGCACGGTGGCCGGCGCCGCGGCCAGCACCTCGCGCGGGGTGCGCGGCGCGGAGCCGTCCGCGGCGGCGAGCGTGCTGGCGGGATCGGCCATGATGGCGCCCGCGGTGAGCACCCGGGAGCGGTCCACGTCCTGGGTGAAGGAGGCCACGTAGTCGTTGGCCGGGGTGACCAGGATGTCCTGCGCGTTGCCGATCTGGACGATCCGGCCATCACGCATCACGGCGATCTGGTCACCGAGCCGCATGGCCTCGTTGAGGTCGTGGGTGATAAAGACGATGGTCTTCTTGAGCCGCTTCTGGAGTTCCAGGAGCTGGTCCTGCATGTCGCGCCGGATCAGCGGGTCGAGGGCGCTGAAGGACTCGTCCATCAGGAGCAGGTCGGCGTCGGTGGCCAGCGCGCGGGCCAGACCCACGCGCTGCTGCATGCCGCCGGACAGCTCGTCGGGCCAGGAGTCCTCCCAGCCGGCTAGGCCGGCCAGCTCCAGGGCCTCCTTGGCGCGCGCCTCGCGGTCCGCACGCGGTATGCCCTGCACCTCGAGCCCGTAGGCCGCGTTCTCCAACACGCTGCGGTGCGGGAAGAGCGCGAAGTGCTGGAAGACCATGCTGATCTTCCGCGAGCGCACCTCGCGCAGTTCGCGCGCGCTCAACCGGGTCAGGTCCGTGCCGTCGTAGAGCACCTGCCCCGCGGTCGGCTCAAGGAGTCCGTTCAACATGCGCAGCAGGGTCGACTTGCCCGATCCGGACAGTCCCATGACGACGAATATCTGGCCCGCCTCGACGGCGAACGACGCGTTGATGACCGCCGCCGTCGTCCCCTGGGAGCGCAGCTCGTCACGGCTGGCGCCCCCCTCCAGGGCGGTCACGGCCGCCTTCGGTCGCCTACCGAAGACCTTGTACAAGTGCTCGGCTCGCAGCCTGGACACATACACCTCTCGGGTCGAACTCAAGAAACGACCCAGCCCCCCGGTGGGGGCTTCCCGCCGGGGGGCGAGAGACAGGTCGTGGAGCGGGCGGTTTCGGCCCGCCTGACCACGTGCCCAATGCAATAGTTGAATGCGCTACAGGGTCCGCTCCGGCTCGGCGCCTGCCCGGAAGCTCCCCGATCAAACCCTTTGTGTCCCACCTCACAAGCGTCGCCCGTCGGACGCATACGGCATGATCGGGCCGTGACCCGACGTCTGATGCTCCTCGACACCGCCTCCCTGTACTTCCGCGCCTACTTCGGCGTACCCGACTCGGTCCGCGCCCCGCACGGCACCCCGGTCAACGCCGTGCGCGGCCTTCTCGACTTCATCGCCCGCCTGGTGGACGACCACCGCCCGGACGACCTGGTCGCCTGCATGGACGCCGACTGGCGGCCCCAGTGGCGGGTCGACCTCATCCCCTCGTACAAGGCGCACCGGGTAGCCGACGAGCCGGCCGCCCCGCAGGGCGAGCACGTGCCGCACTCGGGCGACTACAAGGAGGTCCCCGACACCCTCGCGCCGCAGGTGCCGGTGATCGAGGAGGTGCTGGACGCCATCGGCATCGCCCGCGTCGGCGTGGCCGGCTACGAGGCGGACGACGTGATCGGCACCCTCGCCACGCGCGCGAGCGGCCCGGTGGACATCGTCACCGGCGACCGCGACCTGTACCAGCTCGTCAGCGACGAGCGGCGGGCCCGCGTGCTCTATCCGCTCAAGAACGTGGGCACGCTCCAGGCCGTGGACGAGGCGTGGCTGCGCGGGAAGTACGGCGTGGACGGCTCCGGCTACGCGGACCTGGCCCTGCTGCGCGGCGACCCCAGCGACGGCCTGCCGGGCGTGTCCGGCATCGGCGAGAAGACGGCCGCCAAGCTGCTGGCCGCCTACGGCGACCTGGCCGGCGTCACGGCCGCCGCGGCCGACCCGACGTCCAAGCTCACCCCCACCCAGCGCAGGCGACTGGCCGAGGCCGCCGACTACCTCGCCGTCGCGCCGCGCGTGGTCCGGGTCGCCACCGACGTCCCGCTGCCGGCCTTCGACCCGGCGCTGCCCACCGCCCCGCGCCACCCCACCGCGCTGGACGCGCTCGCCGGGCGTTGGGGCCTGGGCACCTCGCTGAGCAGGGTGCTCGCCGTTCTCGCGAGGTAAGCTGTTAGGTTAGGTAATCCTAACTTCCCTTTCCCAGGAGGCATCGTGACAGAGCGTCCGGCCCGCAAGCAGCCGCAGCTCCACCGGGGACAGGTGATCCGCACCGAGCGGCTCACCCCCCACATGGTGCGCGTGGTGCTCGGCGGCGCGGGGCTGGCGAACTTCAGCGCGGGCGAGTGGAGCGACCACTACGTCAAGCTGCTGTTCCCGATCGAGGGCGTGGACTACCCCAAGCCCTTCGACATCCAGCAGATCCGCGCGGACATGCCGCGCCACCAGTGGCCGGTGACCCGCACCTACACGGTGCGCACCTGGGACCTGGTCAGCCGCGAGCTGGCGATCGACTTCGTGGTGCACGGCGACGAGGGCGTGGCCGGCCCGTGGGCCACCAGCGTCAAGGCAGGCGAGGAGATCTCCTTCCTCGGCCCCGGCGGCGCGTACGCCCCGGCCCCCGACGCCGACTGGCACCTGATCGCCGGCGACGAAAGCGCGCTGCCCGCCATCGCCGCCGCCCTGGAACGGCTGGCGGCCAGCGAGCGCCCGGCGCCGGCGCACGTGTTCATCGAGGTGGCGGACGAGGCCGAGCGCCAGCCGCTGGCCGAGGTGCCGGGCGCCACCGTGCACTGGCTCCACCGCGACGGCGCCCGCGTCGGCGCCAAGCTGACCCAGGCGGTCCGCGACCTCGCCTTCCCACCCGGTGACCTGCACGCCTTCGTGCACGGCGAGGCGGGCTTCGTGAAAGAGCTGCGCCGCCAGCTGCGCGTCGAACACCAGGTCCCGCGCGAGCGGCTGTCGATCTCCGGCTACTGGCGTCTGGGCCACAACGAGGAGGGCTGGCAGGCGGCCAAGCAGGAGTGGAACCAGCAGGTGGAGGCGGAGCAGGAGCGCGGGCAGGCCGGTGCCTGAGCCGACGCCCCTCGGTGCCCGGGGCGACCCGGTCTCCGTCCAGGGTGGTACGGAAGACGGCCGACCACGGTCCACGAAAGCGCCCGGCGCGCCGCGCCCTATCGAGGAGAGCGGCGCGCCGGGCGCACGTGGTGGGGCGGGCGGCACATCGGCAGGCCGGGTCGGGCGGCCCAGCGGGGTGGACCGCCCGGCGGGGCGGGGGCCCGGCCCGCCGGCTCAGCCCACCGAGGAGTAGGCCACGACCCCGCGCCGCAGGCCGTCCACGGCCCTGCGCGCATTGCGCGTCACGGTGCCCTCCGGCGGGGCGGCCACGGCGATCTGCCCCAGCACGTCGATGAGCTGCTTGCACCAGCGCACGAAGTCGCCGGCCGGCATCTCCACCTCGCGCAGCACGTCGTCGAGCCCGTGCCCGGAGGCCCAGCGGTAGGCCGCCCAGGCGAAGCCGAGGTCCGGCTCGCGCTGGCCGACGCCCTCTGCCTGGTTGATCCGGTGGTCCTCCTCCAGCGCGTCGAGTCGCCCCCAGATCCGCACCATCTCGGTGAGCGCCTGCTTGGACGCCCCGGTGGGCAGCTTGGGCGCCACCGCGTCGTCCGCCGCCCGCGCCTCGTAGACCAGCGCCGACGCGCACGCCGCCAGCTCCGCGGGCTTCAGCCCCTCCCAAACCCCGTCCCGCAGGCACTCACTGGCCAGCAGGTCCAGCTCGCCGTAGAGCCGCGCCAGCCGCTTGCCGTCCTCGGTGACCTCGTCGCCCTGGAGATAGCCCAGCTCGGTCAGCAGGGCACAGATGCGGTCGAAGGTGCGCGCGATCGTGTTCGTACGCCCCTCGATGCGCCGCTCAAGCTGCCGGGTGTCCCGCCGCAGCCGGTGGTACCGCTCGGCCCACCGGGCGTGGTCCTCGCGCTCCGCGCAACCGTGGCAGGGGTGGGCCCGGATCTCCGTGCGCAGCCTGCTGATCTCGGTGTCGTCGGCCGCGGCCGAACGCTCCTTGCGACGGCGGTGCGGCTCGTGGTGGCCGGCCTTGGTACGCAGCGCGGAGGCCAGGTCGCGACGCGACTGCGGACTGCGCGCGTTGAACGACTTGGGGATGCGCATCCGCTCCAGCGCCTCCACCGGAACCGGGAAGTCCATCGCCGCCAGCCGCTTGACCTGCCGCTCCGAGGTGAGCACCAGCGGACGCGGCCCGTCGTGGTACTCGAATCCGCCACGGTGCCCGCCCGCGCGCCCCGCGGGCAGCCCGGGGTCGAGCACCAGGGCGAGCCCGGCGTACTTCCCGACCGGCACCTGGATCACGTCGCCCGGCTTGAGCTTCTCCAGCGCCGTGGCCGCCGCCGCCCGGCGCTGCGCCGCGCCCTGCTTGGCCAGCTCCGTCTCCCGGTCGCTCAACTGGCGCCGCAGCCGGGAGTACTCGTCGAAGTCGCCGAGGTGGCAGGTCATCGACGCCCGGTAGCCCTCCAGGCCCTCCTCGTTGCGCTGCACCTGCCGCGAGATGCCGACGACCGCCTTGTCCGCCTGGAACTGCGCGAAGGAGGTCTCGAGGAGTTCGCGCGAGCGGTGCCGCCCGAACTGGAAGACCAGGTTGACGGCCATGTTGTACGAGGGGCGGAAGGAGGAGCGCAACGGGTAGGTACGGGTGCCCGCGAGGCCGGCGAGCGCCGCCGGGTCCATCGCGCGCTGCCACAGCACCACCGCGTGGCCCTCGACATCGATACCGCGCCGCCCCGCACGGCCGGTGAGCTGCGTGTACTCGCCCGGGGTGATGTCGGCGTGCTGCTCGCCGTTCCACTTGATCAGCTTCTCGAGGACCACCGACCGCGCCGGCATATTGATACCGAGCGCCAGCGTCTCGGTCGCGAACACCGCCTTGACCAGGCCCTTGACGAAGAGTTCCTCGACGACCTCCTTGAAGGTCGGCAGCATTCCCGCGTGGTGGGCGGCGATCCCCCGCTCCAGGCGCTCAAGCCACTCGAAGTAGCCCAGTACGTGCAGGTCCTCGTCAGGGATGGACGCCGTGCGCTCCTCGACGATGGTCCGCACCCGGGCCCGCGCCGCGTCGTCGTTCAGCCGCAGCCCCGCGAACAGGCACTGCTGCACGGCCGCCTCACAGCCCGCGCGGCTGAAGATGAACGTGATCGCCGGGAGCAGCCCCTCCGAGTCCAGCCGGTCGATCACCTCGGGTCTGCTCGGGGTCCAGATCCGGCTGCGCTGGCGGCGCTCGCGCTCCCGGTCAGCCTCCCGCATCGAGCGACCGCGCCGCTTGTCCCCGCCGAAGCTGGGGCGGCTGTTCTCCATCCGGGCCAACCGCACCAGGTCGGGGTTGACCTCGCGACGGCCGGTGCCGGGCCGTCCCTCGGGGCTGTCCTTCTCCTCGAAGAGGTCGTATATCTGCTGGCCGGCGAGCACGTGCTGCCACAGCGGGACCGGCCGGTGCTCGGAGACGATCACCTCGGTGTCGCCGCGCACCGTGTCCAGCCAGTCCCCGAACTCCTCGGCGTTGGAGACCGTCGCGGAGAGCGAGACCAGCGTCACCGACTCCGGCAGGTGGATGATGACCTCTTCCCAGACGGCGCCCCGGAACCGGTCGGAGAGGTAGTGCACCTCGTCCATGACGACGTACCCGAGACCGTCGAGGGAGCGGGAGCCCGCGTAGAGCATGTTGCGCAGCACCTCGGTGGTCATCACGACCACCGGTGCCTCGGAGTTCACGCTGTTGTCGCCGGTCAGCAGGCCGACCTTCTCTGCGCAGTAGCGCTCCACGAGGTCGCCGTACTTCTGGTTCGACAGCGCTTTGATGGGCGTGGTGTAGAAGCACTTGCGGCCCCGGGTGAGGGCCAGGTGGACGGCGAACTCGCCCACGATCGTCTTACCGGAGCCGGTGGGGGCGGCGACCAGGACGCCCTTGCCTGCTTCGAGTGCTTGGCACGCCTCGATCTGGAACGGATCGAGGCCAAATTCGTACATCGCGCGGAACGGAGCGAGAGCCGTGGCCTGGTCGGCAGCCCGGATGCGGGCCTGGGCGTATCGCTCGGCGGGAGATAGCTCGTCGGTCATCGTACTTACGAGCCTACCGGCCACCTCTGACAACGCACTCGATCTTTACCAGTGCCTGGGACGCGACCGGCCAGGTCGGAGTGGCGCCCTCCCCTGCGGCCCGCTCCCGCCCGGCCGCCCCGGAGTCAGCCGCCCAGCAGCCGCACGGCGCCCGGCACGGTCACGGCGGTCAGCGACAGCGGCCCCAGCGGCTCCCCGTCGGCGTAGCCGGTGAGCCCGGGCGCCGCCAGCGACACCTTCGCAGCCCGGTACGTGGTCACCGTCGGGTGGCCGAGATGCGTGCCCCGGTAGACCGGCGGGAAGACCCGCAGCAGCGTCCGGCGGGTGCACGGGCCGACGACCGTGACGTCGAAGAGCCCGTCGTCCAGCCGGGCGCCGCCGCATATCCGCATCCCGCCACCGTACGAGGACCCGTTGCCGACCGCGATCAGCGTCGCCTCGATCTCCCGCTCGGGCCCGTCGTCCAGCCGCAGCCGGTACGGGAAGGTCCGCAGCCCGGCCAGTTCCGCGACCATCGCCAGGTCGTACCGGAAGCGGCCGGTCGGCCAGCGCATCCGGTTGCCGCGGTCGTTGACCCGGGAGTCGAAACCGGAGGCGAGGACGGTGCCGAAGTACGTCTCGCCGGCCAGCCTCACGTCCACCGGCCGCCCGCCGTCGGACTTCAGCGAGGCTGCGATCAGATGGGCCGCGGCGCCGGGGTCACGCACCGGCAACCCGGTGGCCTGCGCGAAGTCGTTCCCGGTGCCCACCGCCACCACGCCGAGCGGGGTGCCGGTGCCGGCCAACGCCTGGAGCGCCAGCGAGGTCATGCCGTCGCCGCCGACCGCCACCAGGGCCCCGTGCCGCCCGCGACCGCCGCGCGGGCCCGGCTCAGCGCGTCACCGGCGTCGGCGCCCAGCACCGTCCGCACACGGAACCCCGCGTCGCGGAGCACCCGCGCGGCCGGCTGCGCGGCCCGCGCGCCCCGGCCGGGGCCCACCGTTGGATTGACGAAGAGAGTGATGTCGCTGGTCACGCACGGAATATACCGGCTCAGGTGAAGTCGTCGTAGCCGCTGCGCCGGCCCGAGTCCGTGCCCCCGCGCTCGTCGCCCGCCGCGCCGCCGGCCGAGACCGTCTCCGCGTCGTCCACCGCCTCGGGTACGTGGCTCTGCGACGCCTCGTCGTCATCGACGCCGAAGTCGGGATCGTTGGCCCGCTGCTTGGCCTTGCGCCGGTCGTTGATGAGCGAGACGCCCACCGCAATGAAGTACAGCAGCGTGACGGGCCCCGCGATGGCGAACATGCCCACCGGGTCGGTGCTCGGCGTTGCCAGGGCGCCGAACACGGTGATGCCCATGATCATGCCGCGCCACCAGCCGAGCATCCGGCGCCCGGTGACCACGCCGCCGAAGTTGAGCAGCACCAGGACCAGCGGCAGTTCGAAGGCGAGGCCGAAGACGACGACCATGCGGGTCAGCAGGTCGATGAAGTCGTCCAACGGCAACAGGTTGTCCGCGCCGTCCGGGGTGAAGTCGAGCAGCACCTCGGCGGTCGTGGGCAGGATCGCGTACGCGAAGAAGCCGCCGCCCACGAAGAGCGGCACGCCGGCCGCCACGAAGGCCATCGAGTACTTCTTCTCCTGCTTGTGCAGGCCGGGCGCGAGGAACGCCGAGAGCTGGTACAGCCAGATCGGCGTGGCTAGCACCAAGCCGGTCATGAAGGAGACCTTGAGCATGATCGTGAACGGCGACAAAAGACCGTTCACGGTGAAGTAGGCGCACTTCTGGTCGCCGTCCTTGGCGGCCTCCAGATCAGAGACGGAAAGACCGCCACAACCGACCGAATCCAAAAACGGCTTCATCAGGAAGTCGACGATGTCCTTGTAATAGAATAGCGCGACCGCCGTCACCAGACAGATCGCCAGGACCGCCTTGAGGAGCCTGTTGCGCAACTCACGCAGGTGCTCCCCGAGGGGCATCCGCCCCTCGGGGTCCTTCTCCTTCTTGCGGGCAGGCTTGAGCAACCCACGTCCTCATCTCGTGCGGCAGGCGACGGCCGTCGGCCATCGCCTCAGTCGGCCCTGGATCTAGCGCTTTGTCGTGTGGTCGCTCGGCTCATTCACCGGGCGGGAGCTGCTCACGTCGCCCGGCGCCGCCTGGATGGTGCGGTGCCCACCGGCCTGGTCGGCGGTGTCTTCGGGGTGCGCCGGCTCGGCCGGGGCGGGCTGCTTGCCCTCCGACTTCATTGCCTTGGCCTCGCTCTTGAGGATGCGCGCGGACTTGCCGAGCGAACGCGCCATGTCCGGAAGCTTCTTCGCGCCAAAGAGCAGAATGACGACGACAAGAATGAGGATGATCTCGGGGGCACCGATCTTTCCACCGAACATAAGATTTACCTTCTCACCGAGGCGGCTGGGGTGGCTGTCCGACCGGTCGGACGTGGGAGTCCGGCAGCCGTTGTGGCAGCGATCTTAACGCGGCGGGGTAAACGGGTGGCAATCCCCGGGCGTACTACCGATTGCGTCCCCGGGCCTCGATACCAGGGCCCCGCCCCTCAGAGTACCGCTCGTTTGTTCCCCAGAGCAGAGCGCCTGAACTGCGCGAACGCGGACGGAGGCCCGAACGGGGCTCAGCGCCGGCGCAGTCCGTCCACCTGAGCGGCGAGCGGACCGGTGGCGCGTTCCAGGTCCTGCGAGGCCCGCGCGATCCGGTCCGAGCTCTCCCCCACCTGTCGCGCCAGCCGCCGCACCTCCCGGTACACCCGCGCCGCGAGGACAGCGAGGACGGCGAGTCCACAGAACGCGAGGGCGATTGCAAGCATGGGCCAGAGCATGGAAGGCAACCTACCGTTCACCCCGCCCGACCAGGCAACCGCCCGCCGGCCCCACCGAACTCCCCCCGCGCCTCCCGGGGGTGACTCGGGTCACGGCACCGCCACCGCCGCGCCGGACCTCCCGACCGGAGCCCGCGCCGCGCCGGCCCGGCCGCACCAGCGCGGCGCTACACCGCGGAGTGCAGGCGCAGCGTGCTGACGCCGCCGCCGGTCAGCAACTCCACGATCCGCTCGCCCGCCGGCTTGCGGACCGCGGTGCCGCAGTCCGGGCAGGTGAAGGAGTAGAAGGTGGTGCGAGTGGTGCCGCCGACCACCAACCGCAGGGCATCGGCCGCCAGCTCGAAGCTGCCCCGGCACTGCGGGCACCCGGCCTTGAAGATCACTGGGGTGGCTCGCCGCGTCGCCCGCGCCGTCATCTGTGCCCTCCGCTCGCCGTACGTCCACTCCACCGCGCGCGCACCGACCACGCGCCCGACGCGCGCAGCCCACCGCTGCCGACCACGCTCGACCGCGCCCGGCACCGGCTGCCCACGGTCCGCTCACCGACCGCCAGCTTCCGCACGCGCGCGGTCACGCTCGCCCGCGCGGCACCCATCCGATCACGGCCGGGCCACGGCGCGCATCCATCGCGGTCCGCTTCCGCCCGTACGCCCCAAACGTCGGCCCCGCGAGCGCCGGCGCGCGCCCCGTCATGCAACCGCTTCGTCACTCGCCGTAGGCGGCCAGGGCCTCGCGCGCCGCGTCGCGCGCGCTGTGGGCGAGTTCGAGTGGGGTCGTGATCCGGCAGTCCTTGCCCAGCCGCAGCCCGAGCCGGCGCAGCGAGCCGGGGTCGGGGGTGCGCAGGGTGATGCGCAGGCCGCCGTCGGGCAGTTCCTCGGCGCTGTCGTGCGGGTAGTACTCGGCGACCCAGCGTCCGCCGGGGCCCACCTCGACCACCACCTCCGGGTCCTCGGCCGCCGGCTGCACCAACCCCTGGGACAGGTCGCGCAGTTCGATCGGCGGCGGGTCGGAGGCCTCGTCCAACAGCTTGATCTCGGCCACCCGGTCGAGCCGGAAGGTGCGCCGGGCCTCGGAGAGGCGGCACCAGGCCTCGACGTAGGTGTGGCCGACGGCGAACAGCCGGATCGGGTCGACCTCGCGCTCGGTGAGTTCGTCCCGGGCGGGCGAGTAGTAGCGCAGCCACAGCCGCCGGCGCTCGGCGATGGCCCGGTCCACGTCGGCGAAGACGCCGCCCTCGGACTCGAAGATCACCGAGAGCCGGGAGCTGGCACCGGCCGCCTCGCCGGCCGCCGCCTCCAGCTTTGCCGTCGCGCGCAGCAGCGCCTGCCGGTCACCCTCGCGCAGCCCCAGCAGGGTCGCCACCGCGCGGGCGGCCACCAGCAGCGCGGTGGCCTCGTCGGCGGCCAGCCGCAGCGGCTCGGTGTCGGCGCTGTTCGGGTTGTGCCACCAGATGCGGTCGCCGTCGGTGTCTATGTCCAGCAGGTCGCCGCCCCGGAAGCTGGTGCCGCACATCGGCAACACGTCCAGGTCGGCGATCAGCTCGTCCTCGGAGATGCCGAAGGCCCGGGCGACGTCGCTGACGCGCGCGCCGGGGCGCTCGCGCAGGTAGGTCACCAGCGACAGCATCCGCCGTGTCTGGTCGATGGCGTTGGTAACCATGGTAGGTCCGCCCCTCTCAGCCGTTGGCCACGGCGCGCAGCCGCTCCACCAGGTCGGCCCGCAACTCGGCCGGTTCCAGGACCACGACGTCGGGTCCGAACTCCACCAGCCAGGCCGTCCAACCCATGCCCGTACGGGATCTCCAGCTCGTCCCAGCCGGCCGGCTCGTCGTCGGCCGCGCCCTGCTCGGCCACCGGCCGGATGCTGACCGCCTTGGCCCGCAGCGGGTAGCCGTGGCCGGCGCGCAGCCTGATCCGGGCGGTGCTGGTGGCGGTCTCGCCCGCCCAGGTCTCCACCGTCTCCTGGACTGTCACATGGTCGGGCACCTCGGCCGTGAAGGCGCCGGCCCGCGAGCGGACCCGGCCAGTGATGCGGGAGAGCCGGAAGACACGCTCGGCCGCGCGGTCCCGGTCCCAGCCGGCCAGGTACCAGTGGCCGCGCCAGCATTCGAGGATCCACGGCTCGACGGTGCGCCGCTCCGGGTGCGCGGCGTTGGACTTGCGGTAGTCGAAGACCACCGGGCGGCGGTCGCGGTGGGCGAGCATCAGCGGCTCGAAGGCCGCCTCGTGGGTCGGGATGCGCGGTTCGAGCGCGCTGTGCGGCTCGCTCGCGTACGGCTCGTCGGCCAGCGGCATGCCCGCGGCCCGCAGCTTCTGCAGCGCGCCGCTGGCCGCGCCCGCGAGCCTGGCCTGCTGCCAGACCTTGGCGGCCAGGCCGAGCGCCGCGGCCTCCTCCGGGTCGAGGGTGATGGGCGGCAGCCGGTTGCTGTCGCGCCGGGCCAGGTAGGCCAGCTCGCCGTCGATGCCGTCGACCGTCTCGATGACGAGCCCCAGCTCGTGGAGGTCGTCCTTGTCCCGCTCGAAACATCCGGTTCACGGCCTCGTCGCTACCGGTGGCGTCGGCCTCCAGGTACGCCTCGATGGACGACCTCAGCTCCCGCTTGGTGAGTGGGCGCCGGGTTTCGAGCAGACACAAGTCCAGGTTCATCAACCGCTCGGCCTTGGCAATGGCCATCGACGCCCTCTTCTCGAAGTGCAGCTCTCCTACGACGGTGACCGTACCGCTCCCGCTCGCGCGGGTAAAAGCCGAGGGCCCGTGGCCCGAGCGAGGTGCTCGGGCCACGGGCCCTCGGTGGCCGCGCGCGGGACCGTACCGCTCGGCTCAGCGGACCGCGCGGGGGCGGTCGCGCCGTGCGCCGGGGTGGTTCAGACGGCGACCAGGTCGCACACGAAGATCAGCGTCTCACCGGGGGCGATGCGGCCGCCGCCGGCGCCGGCGTCGCCGTAGGCCAGGTGCGGCGGGATGGTGAGCTGACGCCGGCCACCCACCTTCATGCCCTGCACGCCCTGGTCCCAGCCGGGGATGACCTGGCAGGCGCCGAGCTGGAAGGAGAGCGGGGTGCCGCGGTTCCAGCTCGCGTCGAACTCCTCACCGGTGCTGAAGGCCACTCCGACGTAGTGGACCTGCACGGTGTTCCCGACCTGTGCGACAGCGCCGTCGCCTTCCCAGATGTCCTTGATCTCAAGGTCGGCCGGCGGCTCGCCGCCCGGGAAGTCGATCTCAGGCTTGTCGATGCTCACGAAAAACTCCTCGCTTACGGGTGGGCAACCGGGACAGTCTTACAGAATGGCCAGGATGTCGACGGAGAAGACCAGCGTGGAGTTCGGCGGGATGCCGTCCTTCTTCTCCTTGCCGTAGCCCTTGTCCGGCGGCACCACGATCAGCACGCGGCTGCCCGTCTTCTTGCCCTCGAGCCCCTCGGTCCAGCCGGGGACGACCTGCTGGAGCGAGAACTGGGCGAGCTGCTTGCTGGCGTAGCTGGAGTCGAACTCCTTGCCGCCGTCCCACAGCACGCCATTGCACTGGACCATGACGGCGTCCGTCTTCTTGAGCTCGGGGCCGCCGCCTTCCAGGATGTAGTTCGAGACGACCTTGGTGGGGGCCTTGCCCTTCGGCACCTCGATGGTGGGCGGCTCGCCGTCCGTCTTGACCCCCACGACGGGCAGGGCCTTGTCGGTCTGCTCGACCTCCTTGCCCTGCGCCGAGCTCTTGGTGTTGTAGGAGCCGACGATGTCGACGACGAACACCAGGGTGTCGTCGCCCTTGATGCCCGCCTGGGGGGGTTGCCCTCGGAGCCGTAGCCGAGGGCCGGCGGAATCGCGAGCTGGACCCGGCTGTCCACCTTCTTGCCGACCAGGCCCTGGTCCCAGCCGGGGATGACCTGGCCGACCCCGATCGGGAAGACGGCGAGCTTGTCCCGATCGTAGGAGTTGTCGAAGACGTTGCCGTCCTGACCACTTCTGGCCGAGGTAGTTCACCCGCAGGAAGTCGCCCGTCGCGACGGCCGCGCCCCGGCCGGGCACCAGGGTCTTGACGGCGAGGTCGGGCGAGGGATTGCCGGGCCCCTTGGCCATGGTGGGCTTCTGACCGAACTCCTTGCCCTTGGTGATGTCGGGCAGCGGCCCCGCAACGATCTTCCCGGTCGGCTCCGCCGCGGGGGACTTCGACGTATCGACCTTGTCCTTGTTGTTCTCGTCGTCACCGCAGCCCGCGAGTCGTCACTGCAGCCCGCGAGCACGAGCAGGCCGGCGGGTACGGCGAGGAGTACAGAGCGTCGGCGCACGGATCCTCGTTCAGTCGAGACTGGATGTGGGCAATGCGCGCCACTCTACGACGTGCACAGGGCCTCGCACGAGGAACGCGCGAGGCCCTGTGACGCGCCCGAAGACGCCGTGCTGACGGTGCGGTGACTCACATTCCGGCGATGAGCTTCTCCACTCGGTCGTCTACCGACCGGAAGGGGTCCTTACACAGCACGGTGCGCTGTGCCTGGTCGTTGAGCTTGAGGTGTACCCAGTCGACGGTGAAGTCGCGGCGCTGTTCCTGAGCGCGCCGGATGAAGTCGCCACGCAGCCTAGCCCGCGTGGTCTGCGGCGGTACCGACTTGCCCTCGAAGATCTTCACGTCGTTGCAGACCCGAGCCGCCTGGCCCTTGCGTTCCAGGAGGTAGTACAGGCCCCGGCGACGGTGAATGTCGTGGTAGGCGAGGTCTATCTGGGCGACCCGCGGATGCGACATGGTGATGTTGTTCTTCGCCCGGTACCGCTCGATGAGCTTGTACTTCATCACCCAGTCGATCTCGGTGGCGATGCGGTCGAGATCCTCGGTGCGCACCGCCTCAAGCGTGCGGCCCCACAGTTCCAGTACGCGTTCGACGGTGCCGGTCCTGATGCCGCGCCGCTCGCAGAAATCAACGGCCTTCTCGTAGTACTCCTGCTGGACCTCGAGCGCGGACGCCTCCCGCCCGCTGGCCAGCCGCACCTTGCGTTGGCCCGTGATGTCGTGACTGACCTCGCGGATGGCCCGAATGGGGTTCTCCAGGGTCAGGTCGCGCATGACCGGGCCCGCCTCGATCATGCGCAGCACGAGATCGGTCGCGCCGACCTTGAGCAGCATGGTCGTCTCGGACATGTTGGAGTCACCGACGATGACGTGCAGCCTGCGGTAGCGATCCGCGTCGGCGTGCGGCTCGTCCCTGGTGTTGATGATCGGGCGCGAGCGGGTGGTGGCGGAACTGACGCCCTCCCAGATGTGCTCGGCGCGCTGGCTGACGCAGTACACGGCCCCACGCGGGGTCTGCAGCACCTTGCCGGCGCCGCACAGCAACTGCCGGGTGACGAGGAAGGGAATGACAATGTCGGCGAGCCGGGAGAACTCGCCGTGCCGGGCCACGAGATAGTTCTCATGACAACCGTAGGAGTTTCCCGCTGAATCGGTGTTGTTCTTGAACAGATAGACGTCGCCCGCGATTCCCTCCTCGTGCAGGCGGCGTTCCGCGTCGACCAGCAGGCCCTCCAGGATGCGCTCGCCGGCCTTGTCATGGGTGACCAGCTCGGTCACGTTGTCGCACTCGGGAGTTGCGTATTCCGGGTGCGAGCCCACGTCAAGGTAGAGGCGGGCGCCGTTACGCAGGAAGACGTTGCTGCTGCGGCCCCAGGAAACGACTCGGCGGAAGAGGTAGCGCGCCACTTCGTCAGGCGACAGTCGGCGCTGTCCCCTAAACGTGCACGTGACGCCGTACTCGTTCTCCAGCCCGAAAATGCGGCGGTCCATGACTGAACATTACGCTTGATGACCTGCTCTGAAACCGGGTTCGACGGCACCGTTTCGATCATTTTCCGCCCCCGTGTCACCGCCCGTTGGGGCACTCGCCCGCACGGCGTCACCAGCCAGGAAGCGTCGGCAACCGACCAGCACCAGCAGCGCGGCGAGGCCCGCGGCGCCGGGCGCGGCGAATCCGGCCACCACGCCGCCCAGTTCGACGGCCGGCCCCGCGGCGGCCTTGCCGGTCCACGACGACGAAGGCGCAGGCGAGGGCGGGGGCCAGGAAGAGGCCGGCCACACCGGCCAGCACGGTCATGGCCACGACGCCGAGCACCAGCACCAGCGGCACGTACCCGACCGCGAGCACCGCGACCAACAGCAGCAGTAGCCGATCCGGCTCTCCCGACCAGGTCCGCGCGCCGTAGCAGACGCCGCCGATCAGCGCGCCGACGCCGAGCGCGGAGAGCAGGTAGCTGGAGACCATGCCGCCGCCGTGCTCGTCGGCGTACGCCACCGCCACCACGGCGATCGAGCCGAGCGCCAGGCCGACGAAGAGGAACGAGCCGATCAGGACCAGGATCCCGGGCGACCGCAGGGCCCCGAGCCAGTGCGCCTCGCGCGGCGCGGAGCGCCAGGCGCGGGACGGTTCGGAGGCGACCACCCAGAGCGCGCCGAGCACCCCCACCACGTTGATGACCAGCAGCGCCGCCGCCTCGGACCAGGCCGCGACCAGCAGCCGGCCGACCGAGAACATCACCTCCTGGGCCACGGCGTCCAGCGCGTAGGCGGTGTGCACCTGCTCGTGGCGCGGCAGCACGTGCGGCCACAGCGCCCGGAGCCCGCCCTCCAGGGGCGGCGTGCAGACCCAGGCGAGGACCATCGCCGCGTACGCGACGGGCAGCGGGTCGAGGCCGACCAGGGCGAAGAGCACCATGCCGAGCCCGGAGGCGACGGCGGCCGGGAGCATGACGCGGGGCTGCCCGTACAGGTCCACGGCCCGGCCGAGTAGCGGCTGTCCGATGGCGGTGCCGATGCCGTAGACCGCCGACAGCGCTCCGGCCAGCGCGTAGCTGCCGCCCTCCGAACGGGTGAAGAGCACGATGGCGAGCGCCGCCGTGGCGTTCGGCAACCGGCCGACGAGCGTGCCGGTGAGCAGTCGCGCCGCGTACCTGGTCCGCAACAACTCGCCGTAGCCGGTGGCCATGGCCACTCCCCCCCGCGCCGCGTGGCGTCCCGGAGCCGTCAAGTGTTACGTATAATGAAGCGCCGTCATACGTACCATGGCCGCTGTCAGCGGGTCTACTCGGTTACGCCGTCGAGCCGGCGGCGACCGGCACGGCGCGGACGGTCGGCCGCCCCCGCGCGGCCCGGCGACGGCGGCGGCCCTGGATGGGCTCGCCCTCGGCAGGCACGGCGGAGAGACGGAACAGCGGTGACAGACACGGCGGGCCCCGGGCCCGAACGCGCCACCTGGCGCCCCGCGCCGCCCGACGGCGCGGGCGAGGCGACACGGGCGGCGACACCCCGGGAGCGGCCGGTGCGGCGCACGCGACCGAGGCGGCCCGCCCCTTCGAGGCGGCCGGGGTGGCCCCGGGGCCCGTCGGCGCCCCACGCGCGGCGGCGCCCCCGGTGGCCGTGCAGGCCGTCTCGGGCCGCCCCACCAGCCGGGACGTGGCCCGCCTCGCGGGCGTCTCGCAGGCCACGGTCTCCCTGGTGCTCGGGGACAAGTGGCGGGGCCGGGTCTCGCCCCGGACCGCGGACGCCGTGCGGCAGGCCGCGCGGGAGCTGGGCTATCGGCCCAACCTCGCCGCCCGCCACCTGCGGCTCAGCCGCACCAGGACGGCCCTGCTGGTGGTGCCCGCGCTCAGCAACGAGTTCTTCGCCCACGTCTACGCCGGCGCCGCCGAGGTCGCCGCCGCGCACGGCGTCGGCGTCGTGCTCTACCCTCGCCCGAGGGCGTCGGCCCGGCCCGGGACCCGTTCGGCTCGGCGCAGGCCACCATCGACAGGGTGATCGCCTCCTCCATGGCGGCCGACGCGCTCGCCACGCTGCGCGGGGACGGCCTGCCGCTGGTGATGCTCGACAGCAACCCGGACCGGGACCGGGCCGCCGCGACCGTCAACGTCGACATCGAGGCGGGCATGGGGCGGCTGGTGGAGCACCTGCTCGCCCTCGGGCACCGCCGGGTGGCGCATCTGGCCGCCGCAGTGGACTCCTGGACCTTCCATGTGGGCGCTGCGGCCCTGGCGACGGCCCTGCGCACGGTGCCCGGCACGTCCGTGCGCACCGAGCACGCCCCGCTCTCCGTCGCCGGCGGGCTGGCGGCCGCCACACGGGCGCTGGCCGGCCCCGGCGCCCGTCCCACCGCGCTGATCTGCGACGACGACGTCTTGGCCGCGGGCGCGTGCAAGGCGGTGCGGAGGCTGGGGCTGCGCGTTCCACAGGACGTGTCGGTGACCGGCTTCGACGACGTGTCGCTGGCGACCGCGGTCGAGCCGGAGCTGACGACGGTGCGCTTGCCGGCCGAGGAGGTGGGGGCCGCGGGCATGCGCGCCCTGCTGGCCGTGCTGGACGGCGGCGTCCCCGACGTGACCAGGCTCCCGGTCTCGAACTCGTCCCCCGCGCCTCGACCGCCGCTCCCCCTCTGGGCCCCGCCGCACCGGCATGAGCGCACTCCGCGGTTCAGCCGGCGGGCCCGTCGGCCGCCGCCGGCGCCGCCGGGGAGGCCGCGCCCCAGATCAGGCGGCCGGGCAGCGGGCTGGAGTAGACGACGCTGGTGGTGAGGGAGCCCAGGGTGGCGATGCGGCCCATGAGGCGCTCCAGGTGGCGCATCGAGCGAGCGACGACCTTGAGGACGAAGCATTCCTCGCCGGTCACGTGGTGGGCTTCAACGATCTCCGGCGTCGTGTCGAGCAGGTCATGGAAGGGCTTGTAGTTGCCCGGGGGGTAGCGGAGGCGGACGAAGGCCATGATGTCCAGGCCCAGCACCTCGGGGCGCACCAGGGCGCTATAGCCGGAGATGACGCCGCCCTCCTCCAGGCGCCGGACGCGTTCCGTGACGGCACTCGGCGACATGGAGACACCGCGGGCCAGTTCGGCGTAGCTGGCCCGGCCGTCGTGTTGCAGGGCTTCCAGGAGGCGTATGTCGGTGGCGTCAAGGGATTCAGCGGCCATGGCCGATTCATACCACGGATTGCCCGGCGCCAGCGCCGAGCACCGTTGTTCTCGGGTTCTACGCGGCGGGCCGGCGATCTAGCGTTGAGCCATGACCACGACCCACACCGAAACGGCCTCCCCCGACGCCGCACGCGACGCCCGCCGACGCCGCCGCCTTCTTCGCCGCACGGCTGGCCTTCCAGGCGCACGTGTCCGACGTGCACGCCGCGCTGGAGACCGGCGCCCCGGGCTTCGTGCTCGTCGACTCCCGTGGGGAAGCCGCGTGGGCGCAGGGGCACGTCCCCGGCGCGCTGCACCTGCCGACCGCCGAGATCGCCGAGCGCGCGGCACACCTGGTGGACCCCGCGGTCCCGGTCATCACTTACTACTGGGGGCCCGGCTGCGACGGGGCGACCCGAGCGGCGCTCGCCTTCACGCGGCTCGGCTACCGGGTGCGGGAGATGATCGGCGGGATCGAGTACTGGCCCCAGGAGGGCTTTCCCGTCCAGGGGCCGAACGGCATCGTCCGGCGCGCGGCCGACCCGCTAACGGCGGCGGTCGGCTCCGCCCACTGCGCCTGCTAGCATGCTGCGGCATGGCCGTGCGGACGCCGGTTCACCGCCCGCACGGACGTGCCGCGCACCGCGCCCCGGCAAGCGGGCCAGGCCACGTGCCGGGGCGCGGTGTGCGCTCGTCCGCGGCGGGCTACTTCTGCTCGTCCTCCGCTGACGCGTCCGGCTCCGCTGACGCGTCCGGGTCGTCCTTCGCGGCGCCCTTGGCCTTGCCGGCCGGCTTCGCCGGTGCCTCCTTGGCCTGCGACGCGTCCTCGGACGCGTCCGAGGACGCGTCCGCGCCGGCCTCCGTGGGGGCGTCACCGGACGCCCCGTCCCCGTCGGCGCCGGAACCGGTCGTCGGCGTGTCCTCCTCCAGCAGCCAGGAGAGCTGACTGCCGAGGACGCGCTTGAACTTGCGCTGCTGGGGGCGGGTCCGGTCCAGGACCGCGACCTCCAACTGCTCGGCGGTCAGGCTGCGCTCGCCGCCGTTGTTGTCCCGGGACAGCGACTCCACGGCGAGCTTCAGCGCCTCGCCCAGGGTCATGCCGTCTCGGTGTCGCTGATCGAGGTAGTTGCCGATCTGATCGGAGTTGCCACCGACCGCGACCGAGCCGTGCTCGTCCACGATCGAACCGTCATGCGGCAGCCGGTAGATCTGGTCGTCCTCGGGGCCGGCCCCCACCTCGGCGACGATCAGCTCGACCTCGTACGGCTTCTCGGCGTTGCTGGAGAAGATCGTGCCCAGCGTCTGCGCGTAGACGTTAGCCAGGCCGCGGGCGGTCACGTCCTCACGGTGGTAGGTGAAGCCGCGCAGGTCGGCGTAGCGCACGCCGCCGATGCGCAGGTTCTCGAACTCGTTGTACTTGCCGACCGCCGCGAAGGCGATCCGGTCGTAGATCTCGCTGACCTTGTGCAGCGCACGGGACGGGTTCTCGGCGACGAAGACGATGCCGTCGGTGTACTGGAGCACGACAACGCTACGACCCCGCGCGATGCCCTTGCGGGCGTACTCGGCGCGGTCGGCCATGGCCTGCTGGGGTGAGACATAGAACGGCGTCGACACCGGCTATCCGTCCCTTTCTGTCAGTGGCGAGTGCATGGGCGAATCTTCCCCGTCCGTCAGAGAACCGCGGCCCGGGGGCCGTCCGGCTGCTGGAGCCGCCCGTCATGCACGGCCCGCGCGATCTGGGACACCTCGGACTCGATCAGCCGCCGGAAGCCCGCGTCGGTGATGACGGTGACGATCGGGTAGATCCGCCGGGCCAGGTCGGGCCCGCCGGTGGCGGAGTCGTCGTCCGCCGCGTCGTAGAGCGCCTGCACCACGGCAGTCGCCGCCTGATTTTCCGTCAGGTCCTCGCGGTAGAGCTTCTTCAGCGCGCCCCGGGCGAAGACCGAGCCCGAGCCGGTGGCCGCGAAGCCGTACTCCTCCGAGCGCCCGCCGGTGATGTCGTACGAGAAGATGCGGCCCTTGCCGCGCTCGACGTCCCAGCCGGTGAACAGCGGCACCACGGCCAGGCCCTGCATGGCCATGCCGAGGTTGCCCCGGATCATGGTGGACAGCCGGTTCGCCTTGCCCTCGAGGGAGAGCTGCACGCCCTCGACCTTCTCGAAGTGCTCCAGTTCCAACTGGAAGAGCTTGACCATCTCCACCGCGAGGCCGGCCGTGCCGGCGATGCCGACCGCCGCGTACTCGTCGGCCGGGAAGACCTTCTCGATGTCGCGCTGCGCGATGACGTTGCCCATGGTAGCCCTGCGGTCACCGGCGAGCACCACGCCGCCCTCGAAGGTCGCCGCGACGATCGTGGTGCCGTGCGGGGCCTCGACGGCACCGCGCGCCTCCGGCAGCGGCCGGTTGCCCGGGAGCAGCTCCGGCGCGTGGTCGCCCAGGAAGTCCATGAACGACGGGGAGCCAGGCGTCAGGAAGGCAGCAGGTAGACGCCCAGTGATACGAGTGTTGGCTTCCACAAGTTTCCTTCCAGATATGCGATGACCCGGCGGTACGCCCGAGCCAGTCGTCAACGTCCCCTTGGCAGCATCGCGGTTGAAGCTCCGTACGCCCGGGACCCTACCCGTCCCATGACGTTGATCCACATGCGCGGTGGAAACGGTCGGGCAGATCGTCCAAGCGTCTGCCTGACCGCCACCACCGCGGCCCGCGCGGCGGGCACGGACCCCCTCAGCGGGAGGGCCGATCACATGCGCCGCGCCTACTGGCCGCCCTTTTGCACGAACGAACGGACGAAGTCCTCGGCGTTCTCCTCCAGGACGTCGTCGATCTCGTCCAGCACGGAGTCCACGTCGTCGGAGAGCTTCTCCTGCCGCTCCTTCAGGTCCTCAGCGGCCTGTGCGTCCTGGGCTTGCTCGTCGACCTCCTCCTTGGAACGCGTCGCTCGCTGCTGCCCACCGTCGGTGTCCTTGGTCGCCATATCCCTCACCCCGCTCGGTTCGACGTACAAGATGAGACCCTACAAGCCGGGCCCGACATCGGGCCCGTACGTGCTACAACGTTCGAGAGCCACCTCGATGATTCCCTGATCCCCCGCCTCTCAGACGCGATCAGCCGCCCGACAGCACGCGGACCAGGTCCTCGGCCGTACGGCAGCGGTCGAGGAGTTCCTTGACGTGGTCGCGGGTGCCGCGCAGCGGTTCCAGGGTGGGCACCCGCTGGAGTGAGTCGCGGCCGGGCAGGTCGAAGATCACCGAGTCCCAGGAGGCCGCCGCAACGTCGTCCGCGTACTGTTCCAGGCAGCGCCCGCGGAAATAGGCCCTGGTGTCCTCCGGAGGCTTGCGCTCGGCCGGCTCGACCTCGTCCTCCGTCAGGATGCGGGACATCTTGCCGCGCGCCGCGAGGCGATTGTACAGGCCCTTGTCCGAGCGTACGTCCGCGTACTGCAGGTCCACCAGGTGCAGCCGGGCCGCGTCCCACTCCAGGCCGTCGCGGCACCGGTAGCCCTCCAGGAGTTCGCGCTTGGCGACCCAGTCCAGCTCGCCGGCCAGGCTCATCGGATCGCGCTCCAGACGGCCGAGCACGTCCTCCCAGCGGGCCAGGACGTCCTTAGTCTGCTCGTCCGCGTCGGCGCCGTAGCGATCCTCCACGTACTTGTGGGACAGCTCGAAGTACTCCATCTGGAGCTGTACGGCGGTCAGCGTGCGACCGCTACGCAAAGTGACGAGGCGTCGCAGCGTGGGGTCGTGGGAGACCTGGTGCAGGGTGCGCACCGGCTGGTCGACCGCGAGGTCGACGGCGATGAAGCCGTCCTCGATCATGGCCAGCACCAGCGAGGTGGTGCCCAGCTTGAGGTAGGTCGAGATCTCGGACAGGTTCGCGTCGCCGATGATCACGTGCAGCCTGCGGTACTTCTCGGCGTCCGCGTGCGGCTCGTCCCTGGTGTTGATGATGGGCCGCTTCAGCGTCGTCTCCAGGCCCACCTCGACCTCGAAGTAGTCCGCGCGCTGACTGAGCTGGAAGCCGTGGGTGTGGCCGTCCTGCCCGATGCCGACCCGGCCGGCGCCCGTGATCACCTGCCGGGAGACAAAGAAGGGGGTGAGGTGGCGAACGATGTCCGAGAACGGCGTCGCCCGCTTCATCAGGTAGTTCTCGTGGGTGCCGTAGGAGGCGCCCTTGTTGTCCGTGTTGTTCTTGTACAGCAGGATCGACTGCCCGCCGGGAAGCTGCGCGGCGCGCTCGGCGGCCTCGGCCATGATCCGCTCGCCGGCCTTGTCCCACAGCACGGCGTCCCTGGGGTTGGTCACCTCGGGCGCGCTGTACTCCGGGTGCGCGTGGTCCACGTACAGCCGTGCCCCGTTGGTGAGGATGACGTTGGCCAGCCCGATGTCCTCGTCCGTGAGCTGGCTGGCGTTCGCGGTCTCGCGGGCGAGGTCGAAGCCGCGGGCGTCCCGCAGCGGGTTCTCCTCCTCGAAGTCCCAGCGGGCGCGGGGCGCCCGGTGCATCGCCGCCGCGTAGGCGTTGACGATCTGGAACGAGGTGAGCATGGCATTGGCGTTCGGGTGGCCGGGGACGGAGATCCCGTATTCCGTCTCGATTCCCATTACTCGCCGTACGGTCATGCGGCACTCCTTCCCCGGCGGCGCCCACCGGTGAGGTCGGCGCTCGAGTACCGCTGCGCGTCCGATGCGTGTGCGGTCCCCGATCCCCCACCTCGCGGCGCCGCGGTACCGCAGAGCCTAGAACGGCTGAGCGGTGGTGGGGAGATCATTACAGTCATTGCTCCAGTCGTTGTCGGCGCGCGTCGGCCGGAGAAAAACGTCCGGCTGCGGACGCCCCCAGGGTTCCCCGCCCGAGGCGGGGAGTAGGACATCCGCAGCCAGAGTGCGACGCTACAGGTACTGACCGGTGTTTGCCACCGTGTCGATGGAGCGGCCGGTCTCCGCCCCCTGCTTTCCGGTGACGAGCGTACGGATGAAGACGATCCGCTCGCCCTTCTTTCCGGAAATCCGGGCCCAGTCGTCCGGATTCGTGGTGTTCGGCAGGTCCTCGTTCTCCTTGAACTCGTCCACGCACGCGGCGAGCAGGTGGTAGACCCGAAGGCCCTTCTGGTTGTGGTCGAGAAATGCCTTGATGGCCATTTTCTTGGCCCGGTCGACGATGTTCTGGATCATCGCGCCCGAATTGAAGTCCTTGAAGTACAGGACTTCCTTGTCACCGTTGGCGTAGGTGACCTCGAGGAAGCGGTTCTCCTCGGATTCGGCGTACATCTGCTCGACGACCGACTGGATCATGCCGCTGACCGCCGCCTGCCGCGATCCGCCGTGTTCGGCCAGGTCGTCGGCGTGCAGCGGCAGCGTGGGCGTGAGGTACTTCGAGAAGATGTCCTTGGCCGCCTCCGCGTCCGGACGCTCGATCTTAATCTTCACATCGAGGCGGCCGGGGCGCAGGATCGCCGGGTCGATCATGTCCTCGCGGTTGGAGGCGCCGATGACGATGACGTTCTCCAGGCCCTCCACACCGTCGATCTCCGACAGGAGCTGCGGGACGATGGTGTTCTCCACGTCCGAGCTCACGCCCGAGCCACGGGTGCGGAAGAGGGAGTCCATCTCGTCGAAGAAGACGATGACGGGCGTGCCCTCGCTCGCCTTCTCACGGGCCCGCTGGAAGACGAGCCGGATGTGTCGCTCGGTCTCACCGACGTACTTGTTGAGCAGCTCCGGACCCTTGATGTTCAGGAAGAAGCTCTTGCCTGCCGGCTTGCCGGTCACCTCGGCGACCTTCTTGGCAAGGGAGTTGGCCACCGCCTTGGCGATCAGCGTCTTGCCACAGCCGGGCGGGCCGTACAGCAGGACGCCCTTGGGCGGCCGGAGTTCGTGCTCCTTGAAGAGGTCGGGGTGCAGGTACGGAAGCTCGACCGCGTCCCTGATCAGCTCGATCTGGTTCCCCAGGCCGCCGATCTTGGTGTAGTCGATGTCCGGGACCTCTTCGAGGACGAGCTCCTCGACCTCGCTCTTCGGGATGATCTCGTACACGTAGCCGGAGCGCGGGTCAAGCAGCAGGGCGTCACCGGGGCGGATGACCGCGTCGAGCAGCGGCTCGGCCAGCCGCACCACGCGCTCCTCGTCGGTGTGCCCGATCACCAGGGCTCGCTCGCCGTCCTCGAGGATCTCCTTGAGGGTGACAATGTCCCCGGCGCGCTCGAACTCCATGGCCTCGACCACGTTGAGCGCCTCGTTGAGCATGACCTCCTGGCCACGCCACAGCTCGTCGAGCTCGACGCTGGGGCTGACGTTGACCCGGAGCTTTCGGCCACCGGTGAAGATGTCCGCCGTGCCGTCCTCGTTCGTCTGCAAATACACACCGAAGCCCGCCGGTGGCTGCGCCAGCCGGTCGACTTCCTCCTTGAGGGCCACGATCTGATCGCGCGCCTCACGGAGGGTATTGGCAAGCCGTTCGTTCTGCACGGACACGCCTGCGAGGTTGGTCTGGAGCTCGACGATCCGCTCTTCGAGAATCCTCGTGTGCCGCGGAGATTCGGCGAGCTTGCGGCGCAGGACGGCGATTTCCTGCTCTAGATAGGCAACCTGGCCGGCTGGGTCCTCAGACCCCCGCCCCGGCCGGATGCCGCGGTTGATGTCGTCGTCGTGGGCTGCCACGGTCCTCACCTCCTCCAAGGGGAGCTGGACGCTTCCAGACCCTACCTGGGCCGGTGCGGGTTGAAACCCCATAGATCACAAACCGTTCGGGGTGTGTCCGATCTTCACCCTTGCGCACGTCCTCACGCCAGGGGAATACCCACCCAACAACATCGGAAAGCGAGCGGTTGTATCGTCGGGTTGGTCAACACCCGTCAGGGCTGGCTTCAATTGGTTCACCCGCGCAGGAACGGCAGGCGAAATGACCGCGCAGAACGAGGTCTCCGGCAACGAAACGACGGCCGCCGCATCCGAGGCTCTTGAGGTGTGGATCGACCAGGACCTGTGTACCGGCGACGGTATCTGCGCGCAGTACGCGCCGGAGGTCTTCGAGCTCGACATCGACGGCCTGGCCTACGTCAAGCCCCCCGTGGCGGCCGGCGAGGAGGTCGAGCTGCTCTCGGCGCCCGGGGCGACGGCCGCGGTGCCGCTGCCGCTGCTCGCCGACGTCAGGGACTCCGCGAAGGAGTGCCCGGGCGACTGCATACACGTGCGGCGGGTCGCCGACAAGGTCGAGGTCTACGGGCCGGACGCCGCCTGAGCCGACAGCCGGCCGGCCCGCCCCCCGTGCGCCGCGTCACCGCAGGTCAGGGCTTCGCCCGCCGGGCACGGCGGGCGGCTGTGACGGGCCCGGCGGAGGCGGGGAGGCCCCGGGTCCCCGGCCCGTGCGGCCCGCTGTCCGGCGACTGGCCGGCCGGGATCTGTCGGCCAGGCGAGCGGCCGGGCCGTCACCACGCGACGTACGACACGATTGCCCACGGAGGGCGGCCCGGCCTTCGCCCGCGGGCTCGGGAGGGCGGACCGCCCGGGCCCGGTGCGTGCGGCGCGTTGCCGGAAACCGTCACGTGCCGATCGCGTCGCGACCCTCACACGCTCCCCGGCAGCGGCATCGCCTCCAGGACGAACTTGTCCCCCTGCCAACGCCAGTTGACGTCGCGCTCCAGATCCGGGCAGCAGCGCGGCACCCGCTGCGACGAGTAGCCGAGCAACGTGGCCGAAACCGTGGCGTCGCGGAGCGTGAGGCGCTGCACGCTCGTACCCTCGGTGGGTTCGAGGAACGTGCTCACCACGCGCGGCTTCGCGCCGTGCTTGCCCGCGGAGTTGCTGGCCGGCGCTATCACGTAGATGCCGCTGGGCGGGGTACCCAGCTCCGAGTGGCAGCGCACCACGGCCACCGTCTCGGGCCGGCCGTCGCCGTCGAGGTCGCCCGACGCGTGCTGGACGACGTCCACCGCGGTCCGTCCGCAGTCCACCGGGTAGGCGGCGGCGCGGGCGTCCGGGGCGGGGGCCGCCGCGCGGGTGGACGGGGACGCGGCGCGGTCGGGCGACGCCGTGGCGTCCGACGGTTGGAGCGCTACCGAACCCCCGACCACGGCGGTGAGGGCGAGCGCGGTGGCGATCCAGTGCACCCACCGGGTGCGCGTGTGCGGGAGGCCCGCATCGGGGCTCGCACCGGGCGCGGCGCTGGACAAGGGGGCGGACGCAGAGCCTGCCGAGGGCTGCACGCGGATAACTCCTGTGAGCGTCGTGGCGTCGGGGGTGGCCAGCATGGTGCCACACGTCACACCCCGCGGAAACAGCAGGGTGGTGGCTGGCGCACTTCACCTAACGAAGCGGCGCCGCCGACGGTTCCCCTGGCGGGAAGTCGTCGGCGGCGGGTGGTTCGCGCCGCGCACGGTGCGGCGTGGTGCGCGGGACGCACGTGTCGCCGGTGGTGCCGGAGCGAGACCGGGAGTGCTCGCGGGGGCTGCTACTCGCTCACGGCGGGGGGCTCTCGGCGGCCGGGCCGTTCGAGCCGCTCGCGGCGGCGCCGGACTGGCCACGGCCGGGGCCGGTGTAGTCCTCGCCGTAGGCGCCCTTGGCCGGGCGGCGGCGGCGCAGCGGCGGCTCGACGCCGTCGGCCAGGCGGCGCGCGGTGAGCAGGAAGCCGGTGTGCCCGATCATGCGATGGTCGGGGCGCACGGCCAGACACTCCACGTGCCAGGTGCGGACCATGGTCTCCCAGGCCGACGGCTCGTTGAAGGTCCCGTGCTCCCTGATCGCCTCGACGGTGCGGGCGAGCTGGGTCGTGGTGGCGACGTACGCACACAGGATGCCGCCGGGCACCAGGGCCTTGGAGACGGCCTCCAGGCACTCCCACGGGGCGAGCATGTCGAGGATGACCCGGTCCACGTCGGTGTCCGACAGGTTGTACTGCAGGTCCCCGACGGTCAGCTGCCACGCGGGGTGCGGGCCGCCGAAGTAGCGCTCGACGTTCTGGGTGGCGATCTCGGCGAAGTCGGCACGGCGCTCGTAGGAGTGCAGCATGCCCTGGTCGCCGATGGCGCGCAGCAGGAAGCTGCTGAGCGAGCCGGAGCCGACGCCCGCCTCCACCACCCGGGCGCCGGGGAAGATGTCGGCCATCGCCAGGATCTGCCCCGCGTCCTTGGGGTAGACCACGGCGGCTCCGCGTGGCATGGACAGGACGTAGTCGGGGAGCAGGGGGCGCAGCGCGAGGTAGGCGACGTTCCCGGTGGTACGGACAACACTGCCCTCGGGAGCACCGATCAGCTCGTCGTGCGGGAAGGCACCCTTGTGGGTGTGGAAGCTCTTCCCGGCTTCGAGCGTGAAAGTGTAATGGCGTCCCTTGGGGTCGGTGAGCTGGACCTGATCCCCGACCTGGAAGGGCCCGCGACGGCGGGCGGCACCGGTCGGTTCGGACATGTGACCAGCATACCGGTCTGTCGCCGGACCACCGACCGCGCCGCGGACCGGCGGCTTCCGCGCGGTGCTCACCGCGGGCGCCCGACCGCCGCCCGGAACCGTGACGCGGGGCTGGAGCGGGCTGGAGCACGGGGTTCCGGCGGGCCGGCTCGGGCGCCGGAGCTGCCGGGGGCCGGCTAGGAGGGGCGCGCTATCGCGGCGAGGAAGGCGCGCTCCACGTCGACCGTGGAGAGCACGCCATAGATCTCCCCGGTCTCCTCGACCACCAGGTACTCGGTAGCCGGGGTCGCGCGCAGGGTGTCGAGCAGTTGTTCGCCGGTCAGCTCGGCCGAGACGCGCATGCCCTCCTTGAGGTCCTGCGCGAGGCCGCTGACCGCGACCCAGGGGCGGCGGTGCTCGGGGATGCCGACGATGGCCGCCTCGCGGACGACGGCGGTCGGGTCGCCGTGGTTGTCGACGACGACCAGGGCGCGGGCGCCGGCGTCGTTGGCCCGCCGCAGCGCCTCGGAGAGCGGGGTATCGGCGGCGACGGGCACGGCGCGCCGGGTGAGCGTACGGGCCCGCAGGTCGGGCAGGCGCTCGCGGAGCCGGGCCATCCGCAGGCTGTTGCCGGCACCGGTCCAGATGATCGCGGCGAGGATGGCGGCCAGCAGCGCGTCGGTGAGCGAGTCCACGCTGCCGAAGCCGCCGGAGTCGCCGAAGCCTCCCGCGTGCGTGACCAGCGGCAGTCCGATGAGCACGGCGACGGCGAGCGCGCGTCCGGTCCAGGCGGCGGCGACGGTGCCCGTCATCGGCTTGCCGCTGAGCTTCCAGACCACGGCCCGCAGCATGCGCCCGCCGTCCAGCGGCAGGCCGGGCAGCAGGTTGAAGGCGGCGACGATCAGGTTGGAGATCATCAGTCCGGCGAGCAGCACGCCGGGCACCGTGCCGGGCTCCACGACCTGCATGCCGAGGTAGAAGACACCGGCGAGCACGAGCGAGAGCAGCGGGCCGACGAAGGCCAGGACGAACTCCCGGCCCGGCGTCTCGGACTCCTTCTCGATCTCCGAGACGCCGCCGAAGAACTGCAACTGGATGCGGCGCACCGGAAGTCTGAAGCGGAGCGCGGCCACCGTGTGTCCCAGCTCGTGTACGAGTACCGAGGCGTAGAAGGCGATGGCGAAGAAGAGCGAGACCAGGTAGCGCGCGGTGCCGAGTTCCGGCAGCACGCGGTCGAGCTGGCCGCCGAACACCCAGGTGATCAGGGCGGCCACCAGGAACCAGCTCGGCGCGACGTAGACCGGGACGCCGAAGGGTCGGCCCATCAGGAAGCCGCCGCCGACCTCCTTGGGCCGCTCAGGTTTGCGGTCCTCGGGCTCGGTCGGGCGGTCCGGCCCGTCGCCGGACCGCCGCTGCCCGCTGTTGTCCACGGTGTCCTCTCGTCATGTACGTCCCCCGCGCCGCCCGCTCGGTCTCACGAGCCTGCGGCATGAGGCGTTCTGCCGTCGATGGTATGCGTCTGCCTGCGCTTCGCTCGGCCTCGGCTCCCTCTTTACCCTCCGGAGGGGTGGCCCCGGCGTTCGTGGGCGTCGTCGCGGGCGGCCGGGCCGCGCCCGGCCCCGCGCCCGCCTCACGCCTGCCCGCGCCGCGCGCCGGCGACGCCCCCCGCGGCGCGCGGCCGGTTGCCGCGAGTGTCAGTGCCGGGCCGTACAGTCTTGCGGCATGGGAACCACGGAGAAGGCGGGGCGGGCGGCGTCCCGGGCACCGTTGTCGTCGTCGCTGTCGCCGTCGCGGGCCGCCGACTTCATGCGGTGCCCGCTGCTGTACCGCTTCCGCGTGATCGACAAGCTCCCGGAGAAGCCCAGCGCGGCGGCGACCCGGGGCACGGTGGTGCACGCGGTGCTGGAGCGGCTCTTCGACTCCCCGGCGACGGACCGCACGGCGCCCCGGGCCCGGGCCATGGTCCCCGGCGAATGGGAGCGGCTGCTGGCGGCCAAGCCGGAGTTGGCCGAGCTGTTCGCGACGGAGGACGGCGGCCAGGACCCGGAGCGGCTGGCGGGGTGGCTGCGCGAGGCGGAGCAGTTGGTCGAGCGGTGGTTCACGCTGGAGGACCCGACGCGCCTGGAGCCCGCCGAGCGCGAGTTGTACGTGGAGACGGCCCTGGAGTCGGGCCTGACGCTGCGCGGCTACATCGACCGGGTGGACATCGCGCCGACGGGCGAGGTGCGGGTGGTCGACTACAAGACGGGCCGGGCGCCGGCGCCGCAGTACCAGGGCGACGCGCTGTTCCAGATGACGTTCTACGCGCTGGTGCTGTGGCGGCTGCGGGGCGTGGTGCCCAGGCGCCTCCAGCTCGTCTACCTGGGCAGCGGCGACGTGTTGACCTACGACCCGGTCGCGGCGGAGCTGGAGGCGGTCGAGCGCAAGCTGCTCGCGCTGTGGGCCGCGATCCGGGAGGCGACCGAGACGGGGAACTGGCGGCCGCGGCAGACCAAGCTCTGCGGATGGTGCGACCACCAGGCGCTGTGCCCGGAGTTCGGCGGCACTCCCCCGCCCTACCCGCTCCAGATCATCCCCGCGCAGTCCGGCCGGGAGAGTCAGGGCAGAATGGGGCAGGTCTAGCGAAGGAGACCCCGTGGCTATCCGCGTTCTGCTCGTCGATGACCAGCCGCTGCTGCGTACCGGCTTCCGCATGATCCTGGAGGCCGAGCAGGATCTCGCGGTCGTCGGGGAGGCCGGGGACGGGCTCCAGGCCCTCGACCAGGTCCGGGCCCTGCAGCCGGACGTGGTGCTGGTGGACATCCGCATGCCGCGGATGGACGGCGTGGAGGCGACCCGGCAGATCACCGGCCCCGGGCGGGACGGCCCGGCCAAGGTGCTGGTCCTGACCACGTTCGACCTCGACGAGTACGTGGTGGAGGCGCTGCGCGCCGGGGCCAGCGGCTTCCTGCTCAAGGACGCGCCCGCCAACGAGCTGGTGCAGGCGATCCGGGTGGTGGCCGCGGGCGAGGCGATGCTGGCGCCGAGCGTGACCCGGCGCCTGCTGGACAAGTACGCCGACCACCTGCCCTCGGGCGAGGAGTCGGTGCCCGACACGCTGCACACGCTCACCGACCGCGAGGTCGAGGTCCTGAAGCTGGTGGCCCGCGGCCTGTCCAACGCGGAGATCGCCGCCGACCTGTTCGTCAGCGAGACCACGGTCAAGACGCACGTGGGCCACGTGCTCACCAAGCTGGGCCTGCGGGACCGGGTGCAGGCCGCGGTCTACGCGTACGAGAGCGGTCTGGTCCGCCCCGGCGCCCAGTAGCCGCCGACGGCACGCCGGGCAGTGTGCCGGCCTGCCCCGGCCGGTGGGCCAGGGCAGGCGGGGGGTCAGCTCGTCTTGGCGATCTCCCAGAAGCGGAAGACCGTGGACGCGTCCAGGGTCCACTGGAGGCCGGTGACGGCGTCACTGGCCACCGCGTACTGCTTGCCCTGCCAGAGCGGTATCACCGGCAGGTCCTTCGCGACCTGGGTCTGGATGCGGGCGAAGTCGCCGGCGGTCTCGGCGCGGTCGACCTGGCTCGCGGTGCTCGGCAGCCAGCGCGAGGTGATCTGGCCGGCGTCGTAGTGGTTGGCGAGCACGTTGTCGGGGCCGAAGAACGGCGCCGTGAAGTTGTCCGGGTCCGGGTAGTCGGGGACCCACCCCTTGACGTAGACGCCGTACTCGCCCCGGCTGATGGCCTTCTCGTACGTGTCGAAGTCGACGCTGCGCACCCTGGCCTCGAACAGGCCGCTGGCGTTGAGCTGCTCGGCGATCAGGCGCAGGCCGGCGTTGGTGCCGGGGCCGTAGCGGATCGGGGTTCCCCACAGGGTGAGCCCGACCTTGTCGGTGATGCCGTCGGCGCGCAGCGCCGCGCGGGCCTTGGCGCGCTGCGGGCGGTCGCCGTACAGGTCGAAGTACGGCGTCTTGTGGGCGGTGATGCCGGCCGGGACGGTGGAGTACAGCGGTTGCACGGTGCGCTGGTAGACGTCGCGGGCCAGCAGGCTGCGGTCGATGAGGTAGGCCACCGCCTGGCGCACGCCCCGCCGCCCCGCGACGGGATCGCGCAGGTTGAAGACCAGGTGTTGGATCTCGGCGCTGGTACCCTCGACGACCTGGAGGTCCTTGGCGCCGCCGGCCTGGGTGGCGATCTCGGCGACGGCGGCGGACTCCAGGCCACGGTAGGCGAGGTCGATGTCACCGCCGCGCACCGTCGCGGCCAGGGCGGGCTGGTCGCCGTTGTAGAATTTCATGGTCATGCCGGAGTTCCGCGGCTCGGCCGGGCCCCGGTAGCCGTCGTTGACCGAGAACCGGGCCTCCTGCCTGTCGAAGGAGTCCAGCCGGTAGACGCCGGAGCCGACGGCGTCCGAGTCGGTGCGCAGCCTGTCCTTGGGGTAGACGCGGTGGTCCACGATGGAGCCGGCGCCGGAGGCGATCTTCTGCGGGAAGGTGGCGTCCGGGGACTTGAGGCGGAAGGTGACGGTCCGCTCGTCCGGTGTGTCGATCCGGGCGATCGAGGAGAGCATGACGGCGGGGCCGTCCTGGTGGTCGATGGCCAACGTGCGCTCGAAGGAGTGCTTGACGTCCTTCGAGGTGAGGTCGTTGCCGTTGGTGAAGCTGAGGCCGGCGCGCAGGGTGCAGCGGAAGACCTTGCTCGCGCGGTCCTGGAAGCAGCAGGACTCGGCCGCCTCCGGTTGTGGCGTGCTGCCCCCCTTGGGGAAGCTCAGCAATGACTGGAAGACGTTGTTGAACAGCAGCCACGAGCCGGGGTCGTAGCCGGCGGCCGGGTCGGTGGATAAGACCCGGTCCGACATGCCCATGACCACGCGTGTACTCGTGCCCGTGATCGCCCCGCTGTCCGAACCGCACCCCGCCAACAGGGAGCCGGCGAGCCCCACGACGAGTGGGGCCGCCAGCCACTGGTTCCGTATCCTCACGCGCGCCTACCTCACGGTTGCCTCGGATGATTCCTCGGAACCGGTGGCGTCGCTGACACCGGCCCGATCAGTCCTTGACTCCGCGGCCCAGCTCCCACAGCCGGAGCTTGCCCGCGTCGTCGACCGCCCACTCCGCTCCGGTGATGCCGTCACGGGTGGCGACGTACTGCTTCCCCTGCCACAGCGGCAACACGGGCACCTCGTCCGCGATGATGTCCTGCGCCTGCTGGAAGTCCCTGACGGCTACGGTGCGCTGCTCCTGCTGCCGGGTGCGCGGGATCAGGACATCTTCGATCGTGGTGTTCCGGTAGGGGGAGCCCAGGAAGTTGTCGGGGCCGAAGAACGGTGCGACGTAGTTGTCCGGGTCGGGGAAGTCCGGGTACCAACCCATGCCGTAGGCGGCGTACTCGCCCTTGGCCGCGGCCGGGCGGAACGCCGTCCAGGGCACGTCCTGGATCTTCACCTCGAACAGCCCGCTGTCGTTCAGTTGCCGCTGGAGCTCGTGGGACTCCTTGGTGGACGCCGGCCCGTAGTGGTCCGAGGAGTAGGTGAGAGTCAGCTTCACCGGGGTGCTCACGTCGGCCTCGCGCAGGATCTTGCGGGCCTTGCTGACGCTGGGGTCGCCGTAGGTGTTGTGGAAGGAGTTGGTGTGCGCGGACGTGCCGGTCGGCACCAGGGAGTACAGCGGCACGGTGGTGCGTTGGTAGACGTCGCGCACCAGCGCCCGCCGGTCGACGAGCTGGGCCATCGCCTTGCGCACGGCCTTGTCGCGCACCCCGGGGGCGTCGGTGTTGAAGGCGAGGTAACGAATCTCCTGGCCCGAGGACTCGGTGAGCTTGACGTCGCCCTGGCCCTTGTCGCGCAGGCGCACGATCTGTTCCGGGCTCAGGGTGCGGTTGAGGGCGCTGATGTCGCCCTCGTCGAGCGCCTTCTCCATCGCCTTGGCGTCGGGGAAGAACCGCATCTCGACCTTGTCGTTGCCCACCTCGACCGCGCCCTGGTACTTCGGGTTCTTGGTGAAGACGGCCTTGGTCAGCCGGTTCTCGATGGTCTCGACGCTCACCTCGTACGGGCCCGAGCCGCTCATCTCGAAGCCGGACCTGAGCTTGTTCTTGGCGTAGTCCTCGCTGTCGACCAGCGCGGTGGCCGGCGTGGCGAGCTTGTGCGGGAAGGTGGCGTCGGGCGACTTGAGGTGGAAGACCACTTCCAACTCGCCGGCAGCCTCGACCTTGTCGACGTTGCTGATCAGCGACTGGGGACCGTTCGCGTAGTCGATGGCCAGCATGCGCTCGAAGGAAAAGACGACGTCCCGCGCGGTCAGCTCGTGCCCGTTGGAGAAGGTCAGGCCCTCGCGCAGCGTGCAGCGGAACTGCTCGCTCTGCTTGTCCTGGAACCCGCAACTGCGCGCCGCGTCCGGCACCGGCGTGCTGCCGGACCTGGGCATGCGCATGAGGGTCTGGAAGACGTTGTGCATCACGCCCCACGACCCGACGTCGTATACCTGGGCGGGATCGAGCGGCGCCGGCGCCGCGTCGGTGGCCTCGATCAGATCCGTACTTCCCACGACGATCGCGCCACCGTCCGAGCCGGCCCCGTCCGCACTCCCGCAGCCCGCGAGAACAGACGTTAACAGGCCCACCAACGCGGGCAACACCATCGTCTTACGGTTCATTCTCTCCCTACCATCCTCTCCCTATCATCGAAACCCGGGGCTCCGCCGTTGTTTGGACAGCGGGCTACGCGGGGTTGTGCTGATGTTCTCCGGGAAACATTAGTAGGCGTCACCAGCATTACTGGAGGGCAGCACAGTTGGGGCGATATCTCGGCGTTATCGCGCTGCCCCGCCAGGGGATATACGCAACGCAGAACGATTCGTGCGAGAGACCGCCAAACGGGACACAAGACCTCAGCCGAAAGCGGCCGAATCAGCTGACCAGCACAGGGAACGGTCACCTGTCGACGGGTCATTCAGTGAGATAAATCACGCGTCCGGGTCTGCCCCGATATCTATATTACCGCGCGGCGAGCGGAAGACCGCGCTAAGCGGAATTCGATCAGCGATTCGCCGAAGTGCGGTGCGCGCTCAGCGCATATGCGGGGCCAGGTTTCCGTAAGCACCACCGCGACTGTCGGGTTACGGAGCGCAGACGCCGCGTGAAGCGCGGCGTCTGCGCGGCCAGTTGGGACAGCCGCATTGCGCGATCCGAGAAGATCATCTTTTTCTGAGCGGGAGTCACTTTGCGCTGTGCCAGGCGAATATGACGCTCAGTCGGCAATCGGAATACGAACCGCGACCGCCCGCTTACGGAATGGCCACCCTCTCTTGATCAATTGGCTTGACCAAAGCGCGGAGAAAAGCAAGGTCCACGCCTTCGAGGGAGGGCACCACGGTACGCCCCGGCGCCGGCTCGATGGGGACCACCGACGGCACCGCGAGCACCGGGCAGCCGGCGGCCTCCGCCGCGCTCACGCCGGTCACGGTGTCCTCGACGACGACGGAGCGCGCGGGGTCGGCCCCGAGGCCGGCCGCCGCGAGCAGGTAGGGGTCCGGGTGAGGCTTGGTGCGCTGGACCTCGTCGCCGGCGACGGTGAGCCGGAAGTGCTCGGGGCCCAGCGACAGCAGGACCTGGTCGATGACGCGCCGGTGCGAGGCGGAGACCAGCGCGGTCGGCACCCCGTGCGCCGCCAGCTCCGTGAGCAGCCGTCGGGCGCCGGGCAGCAGCGGCACGCTGTCCCCGATCAGCTCCGTGAAGCGGGTGTTGAGCCGCGTGATCAGCTCGTCCAGCGTGATGTAGGCGCCGGTGACCTCGATGAGGTAGGAGGCGCTGCGGGTCATGGGGCCGCCGACGACGACCTCACGGTGCGCCTCGTCCAGCACGTGCCCGAGTTCGGTGAAGATCGCGGCCTCGGCCGTCCACCACAGGCCCTCGGTGTCCACCAGGGTGCCGTCCATGTCGAGCAGGACACCCTCCAGGACCGGGGCCCGTTCCTCGCCTGGCCGCGCGTCGACAGCGGGGATGCTGCTGGTCATCCATGCACCTCCGTAACGAAAGGCCCCGGCGAGGCGGTCCCGACGCGGCGGGAGCGCCCCACGAGGGCAAAGGAGCCGGTCACCCTCCGCCCAAGGGAAGGCAACCGGCTGCTACCGGACCGACCAGTGTACGTCGGGCCCCCCGACCGCGCTCTGGGGTATCCCGCGCTGTGACGGCCCGCTCGGCAGGCCCGGGGCCGTACCCCTCCTGGCCCGCGGCGGTCCACGCGGCCCGGCCACGGGCCAGCGGCCCGCCCCCAGCGTGCCCGTACGCGTACCGCCCACCCGCCCCCGCCGGTACGCGCACCGTTCCTACCGCTCGCCCCCCCGCCGCCCCGGCCGCGCGGGGCGCGGGCCGGGGCGGGCGGGGGGGCGAGCGGGGTAGCGAGAGCGGTCAGCGGGCGTTGAAGTACTTCGCCTCCGGGTGGTGGATCACGATCGCGTCCGTGGACTGCTCCGGGTGGAGCTGGAACTCCTCGGAGAGCTTGACGCCGATCCGCTCCGGTTCGAGCAGGTCCGCGATCTTCGCCCGGTCCTCCAGGTCGGGGCAGGCCCCGTAGCCGAGCGAGAAGCGGGCGCCGCGGTACTTGAGGTCGAACATCGCCTCGACCGAGTCCGGGTCCTCGCCGGCGAAGCCCAGCTCGGCACGGACCCGGGCGTGCCAGTACTCCGCCAGCGCCTCGGCGAGCTGGACGGACAGGCCGTGCAGCTCCAGGTAGTCCCGGTAGGAGTTGGCCTCGAACAGCTCGGCCGTCGCGGCGCCGATCTTCGAGCCGACCGTGACGACCTGGAGGCCGACCACGTCCCGCTCCCCCGACTCCTCGGGCCGGAAGAAGTCGGACAGGCACAGCCGGCGGCCCCGGCGCTGGCGCGGGAAGGTGAACCGGGTGCGCTCGGTGCCGTCCTCGTGCAGCAGCACCAGGTCGTCGCCCTTGGAGACGCACGGGAAGTAGCCGTAGACCACGGCCGCCTCCAGCAGGTTCTCGGCGAGCAGCTTGTCCAACCAGCCGCGCAGCCGGGGCCGGCCCTCGGTCTCCACCAGCTCCTCGTACGTCGGGCCGACGCCGGTGCGCGCCTGCTTCAGGCCCCACTGGCCCTTGAACAGCGCGCCCTCGTCCAGCCAGGAGGCGTAGTCGACGAGCTGGATGCCCTTGACGACGCGGGTGCCCCAGAACGGCGGGGTGGGCACCGGGTTGTCGGTGGCCACGTACGAGCGCACCGGGCCGGACTCAGGCTCGGGCTCGTTGACGTCGACAGTGCGCTTGGCGACCCGGCGCTGGCGCAGCTCGGGCAGCGCGGCGCCGGGCACGCCGCGCTTGACGGCGATCAGCGCGTCCATCAGCCGCAGCCCCTCGAAGGCGTCCCTGGCGTAGCGGACCTCGCCCTCGTAGATCTCGTGCAGGTCCTGCTCGACGTAGGCGCGGGTGAGCGCCGCGCCACCGAGGATGACCGGGAAGTCAGCGGCCAGCTTGCGCTGGTTCAGCTCCTCCAGGTTCTCCTTCATGATCACCGTGGACTTCACCAGCAGCCCCGACATGCCGATCACGTCGGCCCGGTGTTCCTGAGCGGCGTCCACGATCGCCGACACGGGCTGCTTGATGCCCAGGTTCACGACGTTGTAGCCGTTGTTGGACAGGATGATGTCTACCAGGTTCTTGCCGATGTCGTGGACGTCGCCGCGCACGGTGGCCAGCACGATGGTGCCCTTGCCCTCCGCGTCCGACTTCTCCATGTGCGGCTCCAGGTAGGCCACGGCGCTCTTCATGACCTCCGCGGACTGCAGGACGAAAGGGAGCTGCATCTGGCCGGAGCCGAACAGCTCGCCGACCACCTTCATGCCCGCCAGCAGCGTGTCTTTGACGATGTCGAGGGCCGGGCGGGAGGTGAGGGCCTCCGCGAGGTCCGTCTCCAGGCCGTTCTTCTCGCCGTCGATGATGCGCCGCTGGAGCCGCTCGTCCAGCGGTAGGGCCAGCAGTTCCTCGGCCCGGCCCGCCTTGAGCGACTTGGTGGTGGCGCCCTCGAAGAGTTCGAGGAACCTCTGCAGCGGGTCGTAGCCCTCCGAGCGCCGGTCGTAGATGAGGTCGAGGGCGGTCTTGACATCATCTTCCTCCAGCCGGGCGATGGGCAGGATCTTCGACGCGTGCACGATGGCCGAGTCCAGGCCGGCCTTGACGCACTCGTCGAGGAAGACCGAGTTGAGCACGATGCGGGCGGCCGGGTTGAGGCCGAAGGAGATGTTGGACAGGCCGAGCGTGGTCTGCACGTCCGGGTGACGGCGCTTGAGCTCGCGGATGGCCTCGATGGTGTTGACGCCGTCCTTGCGGGACTCCTCCTGCCCGGTGCAGATGGTGAAGGTCAGGCAGTCGATGAGGATGTCGGACTCGCGGATGCCCCAGTTGGTGGTGAGGTCCTCGATGAGCCGCTCGGCGACGGCGACCTTGTGTTCGACGGTGCGGGCCTGGCCCTCCTCGTCGATGGTCAGCGCCATCAGCGCCACGCCGTGCTCCCGGGCCAGCGCGGTGACGCGGGCAAAGCGGGACTCGGGCCCGTCGCCGTCCTCGTAGTTGACCGAGTTGATCACCGCGCGTCCGCCCAGCTTCTCCAGGCCGGCGCGGATGACGTCCAGCTCGGTGGAGTCCAGGACGATCGGCAGCGTGGAGGCGGTGGCAAAGCGGCCGGCCAGCTCGCGCATGTCGGCGACGCCGTCCCGGCCGACGTAGTCCACGCACAGGTCGAGCAGGTGGGCGCCCTCGCGGATCTGGTCGCGGGCCATCTCCACGCAGTCGTCCCAGCGCCCGTCCAGCATGGCCTCGCGGAACTTCTTGGAGCCGTTGGCGTTGGTCCGCTCGCCGATCGCCAGGTACGAGGTGTCCTGGCGGAAGGGGACGGTCTGGTAGAGCGAGGCGGCGCCGGGCTCGGGGCGCGGGGAGCGCTCGGTGGGCGTCATGTCCCGCACCCGCTCCACGACCTGTCGCAGGTGCTCGGGCGTGGTGCCGCAGCAGCCGCCGACCAGCGAGAGACCGTACTCGCGGACGAAGACCTCGTGCGCGTCGGCCAGCTCGGGGGGCGTGAGCGGGTAGTGCGCGCCGTCCTTGCCCAGGACCGGCAGGCCAGCGTTGGGCATGGCGGACACCCGGGTGCGGGCGTGCCGGGCCAGGTAGCGCAGGTGCTCGCTCATCTCGGCGGGGCCGGTGGCGCAGTTGAGGCCGATCATGTCGATGCCGAGCGGCTCCAGGGCGGTCAGCGCGGCGCCGATCTCGGAGCCGAGCAGCATGGTGCCGGTGGTCTCGACGGTGACCTGGACGAGCAGCAGCAGGTCCACGCCGGCCTCGGCGAGGGCGCGCTTGACGCCGATAACGGACGCCTTGGTCTGCAACAGGTCCTGGGTCGTCTCGACCAGCAGGGCGTCGGCGCCGCCCGCAATCAGCCCGGCGGCGTTCTGCTGGTACGCGTCGCGCAGCGCCTCGTAGGGGGCGTGACCGAGGGTGGGGAGCTTGGTGCCGGGGCCCATCGAGCCGAGCACCCAGCGGGGCCGGCCGTCGGCCGCGAACTCGTCGGCGACCTCACGGGCGATGCGGGCGCCCGACTCGGAGAGCTCGTAGATCCGGTCAGCGATGTCGTACTCGCCCAGCGCCGAGAGGTTGGCACCGAAGGTGTTCGTCTCCACGCAGTCCACGCCGACGGCGAAGTACTCCTGGTGGACGCTGCGCACGATGTCGGGGCGGGTGATGTTGAGGATCTCGTTGCAGCCTTCGAGCTGTTCGAAGTCGTCGAGGCCGGGGTCCTGCGCCTGAAGCATCGTGCCCATCGCGCCGTCCGCGACCACCACCCGGGTGGCGAGGGCCTCGCGCAGCGCGTGGACGCGGTCGGAGCTGACGTTGGGCGATGGCTTGTGCGAGGCCATGGGTGTGCTCTCCCTGAGGTGCGACGGCTGTCGGCTTTGCGTCTTCCGGTGGAAGGCGCACCCGCCAAGCCTAACCCTCAGGGGCGAAGTGGCGTCGGACGTCCCGCTGTGCGGGACGGCGCCAGGGGGCTTCGCGGGCCGTCACGCGAGCCCGCGCGCCCGGCCATCTGGTATCCCAAGGTCGGCATGGGCAGATAGTGTTCAGCATTGTCGAACTACAGATGGTTGAACCATCGAGGTCCCCGAGTCCCCGAGGAGGTTGCGCGATGGCGCGGACCATCCAGTCGCTGGAGCGCGCGGTGGCGATGCTCCGGCTGTTGGCAGGTGGCGAGCGCAGGCTCGGCCTGTCCGACATCGCCTCCTCGCTCGACCTCGCCAAGGGCACCGCCCACGGCATCCTGCGCACTCTCCAGCAGGAGGGCTTCGTCGAGCAGGACCCGGCTTCGGGACGCTACCAGTTGGGCGCGGAGCTGCTCCGGCTCGGCAACAGCTACCTGGACGTGCACGAGCTGCGCGCCCGCGCCCTGGTCTGGGCGGACGACCTCGCGCGCTCCAGCGGCGAGAGCGTCTACCTGGGGGTGCTGCACCAGCAGGGCGTGCTCATCGTGCACCACGTCTTCCGGCCCGACGACAGCCGCCAGGTCCTGGATGTGGGCGCGATGCAGCCGCTGCACAGCACGGCCCTGGGCAAGGTGCTCTCCGCGTACAACCCGGTGGCCCACACCGAGGCGGTCGAGGGCGAGCGCACCGCCTTCACGCCGCGCACGGTGACCGGGGCCGCCGACTTCGAGGGCGTGCTCGACCTGATCCGCGCCCGTGGCTGGGCAGCCGACGTCGAGGAGACCTGGGACGGCGTGGCGTCGGTCGCGGCGCCGATCCACGACCGCCGCCGGATGCCGGTGGGCGCGGTGGGCGTCACCGGCGCGGTGGAGCGGGTGTGCCCGGAGGGCAGCCTGCGCCCGGAGCTGATCGCCGCGGTGCGGGACTGCGCCCGGGCTGTCTCCCGCGACCTGGGCGCGGGCCGCTTCTAACATCGCCGGCCCGGCTCTCCGTAGGGCGTGGCTCGGGCGCCTTGTGCTGTGGGCCGTACGCCTGGGGCTGCGCGCCGTGGGCCGGGCGTTCGGGGCCGCGCGCCCCGCCACCTCCTCTCCTCTGGCCTCCCCCTCCCCCCGCTCCGGCCTCCGCCCGCCCTCTTCTTCCCGGGTGGGGCGGGCGATCGTGGGGTGGGGTGCGGGCGGCGTGGGTAAGCACCCCGTACTTCCCGGTCAGTTACTGACGAGTTTTCGGTCACAGCACCTTGACGGTGTTGACGGCGTCGATAAAACTGCCGTGCACCGGTCGGCATTGTCGAACACCTAACGACAATATTCGCTATGGTGGGCAACGCCACGGGCCAGTAAAACGCGCTCACCGAGCGCGCGAACCTCCGGAAGGGACCCGGGGTTCGCCCTCCCCTGGACAAACGACAAAGGAGTCGCGGGTGTCCAGCTCCGACATCTTCATCGGCGAAACCATCGGCACGGCCGTACTGACCCTGCTCGGCGGTGGCGTGGTGGCCGCTGTCACACTCAAGCGGTCCAAGGCGCTCAACGCCGGCTGGCTCACCATCACCTTCGGGTGGGGTTTCGCCGTGTTGACCGGTGCGTACATCGCGGGCGGCGCCAGCGGCGCCCACCTGAACCCGGCGGTGGCCGTCGGTCTGGCCATCAAGGGCGGCGAGGGCGGCACCCAGTGGAGTGACGTGCCGCTCTACTTCGCCTCGCAGCTCCTGGGCGCGATGATCGGCGCGCTGCTGGTGTGGGTCTCGTACTACGGCCACTTCCAGGCCCACCTCACCGACCCCGAGGTCATCGCCGAGACGGGCGGCCAGGAGGGCCTGGTGGACCAGTCGGCCGCCCCCGCGGCGGGTCCGGTGCTCGGCATCTTCTCCACCGGCCCGGAGATCCGCAACGCGGTGCAGAACCTGGCCACCGAGATCATCGCCACCACCGTCCTGGTGCTCGCCATCCTCACCCAGGGCCTGACCGAGGGGCTCGCGGTCTCCGGCACCGGTGCCCTGATGACGGCCCTGGTCGTGGTCGGCCTCGGCCTCTCGCTCGGCGGGCCCACCGGCTACGCCATCAACCTCGGCGGGCCCACCGGCTACGCCATCAACCCGGTGCGCGACCTGGGCCCGCGCATCGTGCACGCCCTGCTGCCGCTGCCCAACAAGGGCGGCTCGGACTGGGGCTACGCCTGGATTCCCGTGGTCGGCCCACTTGCTGGCGGCGCCATCGCGGGCGCACTCTACGAACTCGCCTTCGCCTAAAGCCCGACCGACGTCATAACGCAGGAGCCGCACATCATGACCGACACCCAGGACTACGCCTCCACCCCAGGTGCCGCCTCGCACAGCCACGGACCGTTCATCGCCTCCATGGACCAAGGCACCACCTCCAGCCGCTGCATCGTCTTCGACCGGGACGGCAGCATCGTCGCGGTCGACCAGAAGGAGCACGAGCAGATCTTCCCGAAGCCGGGTTGGGTCGAGCACGACGGCGCCGAGATCTGGGCCAACGTCCAGGAGGTCACCGACGGCGCGATCGCCAAGGCCGGCATCACCGGCGCGGACGTGAAGGCCATCGGCATCACCAACCAGCGCGAGACGACCCTGCTGTGGGACAGGAAGACCGGCGAGCCGGTGCACAACGCGCTGGTCTGGCAGGACACCCGCACCGACGCGCTGTGCAAGGAGCTGGGCCGCAACGTCGGGCCGGACCGCTTCCGCCGCGAGACCGGCCTGCCGCTCGCCTCGTACTTCGCCGGTCCCAAGATCCGCTGGCTGCTCGACAACGTGGCCGGCCTGCGTGCCCGGGCCGAGGCCGGCGAGATCCTCTTCGGCACCATGGACTCCTGGGTCATCTGGAACCTGACCGGCGGCCCCGACGGCGGCGTGCACGTCACCGATGTCACCAACGCCTCGCGCACCATGCTGATGAACCTGTCCACACTGGACTGGGACGAGCGCATCCTGGCCTCGATGGAGATCCCGGCCGCCGTGCTGCCGGAGATCCGCTCGTCGGCCGAGGTCTACGGGACCGCGGCCGGCGGCGCCCTGGCCGGCGTGCCGGTGGCCTCCGCGCTCGGTGACCAGCAGGCCGCGCTGTTCGGCCAGACCTGCTTCGCCAAGGGCGAGGCCAAGTCGACGTACGGCACCGGCTCGTTCCTGCTGATGAACACCGGGAGCGCGCCGGTCAACTCGTACAACGGGCTGCTGACCACCGTCGGTTACCGGATCGGCGACCAGGCACCGGTCTACGCGCTCGAGGGCTCGATCGCGGTCACCGGGTCGCTCATGCAGTGGATGCGCGACCAGATGGGCCTGATCAACAGCGCGGCCGAGATCGAGACGCTCGCCAGCTCCGTCGAGGACAACGGCGGCGCCTACGTCGTGCCCGCCTTCTCCGGCCTGTTCGCCCCCTACTGGCGGGCCGACGCGCGCGGTGTGATCGCCGGACTGACCCGGTACGTCACCAAGGCGCACATCGCGCGCGCCGTCCTCGAGGCCACCGCCTGGCAGACGCGCGAAATCGTGGACGCGATGACCAAGGACTCCGGCGTCGAGCTGACCGCGCTGAAGGTGGACGGCGGAATGACCTCCAACAACCTGCTCATGCAGACCATCTCGGACGTCCTGGACGCACCCGTCGTGCGCCCCATGGTCGCCGAGGCCACCGCCCTCGGCGCGGCCTACGCCGCCGGTCTGGCCGTCGGATTCTGGCCGGACACCGACGCCCTGCGCGCCAACTGGCGCCGGGCTGCCGAGTGGACCCCCCGGATGGAAGCGGACGTACGCGACCGCGAGTACAAGAACTGGCTCAAGGCCGTCGAGCGGACCATGGGCTGGATCGAGGACGAGGAGTAATCATGACCACCCTGCAGAGCGTCCCCGAGCCCGGGACGCACCCGGCTGCCGGTCCCCGACAGGACCGCGCCGAAACCCGGGACCGGCTGTCCAGCGCGACGTACGACCTCCTGGTGATCGGCGGCGGCATCCTGGGCACCTCGGTGGCCTGGCACGCCGCGCAATCCGGACTGCGGGTCGCGATGGTGGACGCCGGTGACTTCGCCGGCGCCACCTCGTCCGCCTCCTCCAAGCTCGTCCACGGCGGTCTGCGCTACCTGCAGACCGGGGCGGTCAAGCTGGTCGCGGAGAACCACCACGAGCGGCGGGTGCTAGCCAAGGACGTGGCCCCGCACCTGGTCAACCCCCTCACCTTCTACCTGCCGGTGTACAAGGGCGGCCCGCACGGCGCCGCCAAGCTCGGCGCCGGCGTCTTCGCCTACTCGGCGCTGTCCGCCTTCGGCGACGGCGTCGGCCGGGTCATCTCGCCCGCCAAGGCCGCCGCCGAGAACCCGGCGCTGCGCACCGAGAACCTCAAGGCCGTCGCCGTCTTCGGCGACCACCAGATGAACGACTCGCGGGTCGCGGTCATGACCGTGCGCGCCGCGGTCGAGTCCGGCGCGGTCGTGCTCAACCACGCCGAGGTCACGGGCCTGCGCTTCACGCACGGCCGGGTCAGCGGCGCCGAGCTGCGGGACGGCCTGGACGGTGCCGAGTTCGGCGTCAACGCGCGCATAGTCCTGAACGCCACCGGGCCCTGGGTGGACCACCTGCGCCGGATGGAGGACTCCGGCGCGGCCCCCAGCATCCGGCTCTCCAAGGGCGCCCACGTGGTGCTCAAGCGGAAGGCGCCGTGGAAGGCCGCCATGTCCACGCCGGTCGACAAGTACCGGATCACCTTCGCCCTGCCGTGGGAGGACCAGCTCCTGCTCGGCACCACGGACGAGGCGTACGAGGGCGACCCGGGGCAGGTGCGGGCCACCGACGTCGACATCGACCAGATCCTGGAAGAGGCGGCGTTCTCGGTCCGCGACGAGCACCTGTCCCGCGACCTGATCACCTACGCCTACGCGGGGCTGCGGGTGCTGCCCGGCGGGCCCGGGGGCACCGAGTCGGCCAAGCGCGAGACGGTCGTCACCGAGGGCCGTGGCGGGATGCTTTCGGTGGCCGGCGGCAAGTGGACCACCTACCGGCACATCGGCCGCACCGTCATCAACAAGCTGGCCAAGCTGCCCGGCGGCGCGCTCGCCGACGACATGGAGCCGCTGTCTCAGCTCCCGCGCCGGGTGCCGCTGCCCGGCATCGCCAACCCGAACGCCGTCGCGCACCGCCTCCTGGTGGACCGCGAACCCGGCGTGCGGATGGACCCGCTCACGGCCCGTCAGCTCGCCACCCACTACGGCTCGCTCTCCTTCGAGATCGCCCGCCTGGTCGCCGAGGACCCGGCGCTCGGCGAGCGCATCCACCCGGACGGCCCGGAGATCTGGGCCCAGGCCGTCTACGCCCGCGACCACGAGTGGGCCGAGACCGTGGACGACGTGCTGCGCCGCCGCACCACGCTGACCATCCGCGGCCTGGACACCGACGAGGTGCGCGCCCGGGTCGAGGAGCTGCTGCGCCGCTGACGCCCGGCGCTCGTACCGAGTCGTGAGAGGGGAGAAGCTCCGCCTGGGGCCCCTCCCCTCCGCGCTGTCCACGCCGCCCACGGTGTCGCGGTGCGCCCGGTCGTACGATGGCGCGACGACACGGGGGGGTGGGTCGTTGCGGGGTTCGGCCGCGTCGGGCGCGTGGTGGGGTCGGTTACGGGGGCGGTGGGCTGCGCTGCGGCGGCGCCCGGCGGAAGGCCGGCGACGAGCGGGGGCGACGGCCTGCCGCGCTGGCTGGCGCCGGCTGCGGCGCTGGCGGCCCACCCGGCGGCTGCTGGCGCGCACGGCGGTGGCGCTCGCCCTGACGCTGCTGTTACTCCCGCTGATGGCGGGCCTCGTGCTGCGCCTGGCGTACTCGGGCGACCCGGCGCCCGACGCCCGGACCAGGGGCCGGGACGCGATCTGGCTCGGGCACGCCTGGGTGGACGGACGGCGGGACGACACGGACCTGGCCGCGCTGGGCCGCCGGCTCGACCACACGGGGCTGCGCGACCTGTACGTCCACGCCGGGCCGCTGGAACACGACGGGACGCTGCCCACCAGCGCCTACCCGCGGGCCCGTTGGCTCGTCGACGCGGCGCACCGGCGGCTGCCCGGCATCCGGGTGCACGCCTGGTTGGGCGACGCGCTCAGCCACGGCGGCGCGGACGGCATGCGACTGGACCGGCCCGCCACCCGCGCGCGTGGTCGCCAGCGCCCGGCAGGTGCTGGCCGCCGGGTTCGACGGCGTCCACCTGGATTTGGAGCCGGCGCACTCGGGCAACGCGGACCTCCTGCGGCTGTTAGAGCGGGCCCGGCCGGCGGTGCGTGCGGGCGGCGGCGTGCTCTCGGTCGCCGCCCACCAGATCGACCCGCTGCCCGCCGCGCACACCGTGCTCGGCGCCCTCACCGGCCGTCCCAAGTGGTGGTCCCAGCGGTACTTCGGTCAGGTCGCCCGGCGCGTCGACCAGATCGCGGCCATGTCGTACGACACGGCGATGCCGTGGGAGAGCCTGTACGGGGGCTACGTCGCACACCAGACGAAACTGGCCCTTGAGGTGACCCCGGCGCGCACCGACCTGCTGATGGGGCTGCCCTTCTTCCACACCAACGACCCGGGCCACCGCGCCGGCGCCGAGACGGTGGCCGCGGCCGTGCGCGGCGTCCGGCTGGGGCTGACCCGTGCCGACCGGCACCGCGAGCGGTTCGGGGTCGCGCTGTACGTCGACTTCGCGGCCACCGAGACGGACTGGGCCGCCTACCGACGCGACTGGGGCACCTGCCGCCCGGCGTCCGGGTGCGCGCCCGGCCGGCCCACGGCCGCACCGCCCGACCGGCCCTGACGGGTGGACAGCTCCCCCCGGACCGCCGCCCCGGGGCCGCCGGGGGCGATGCGGAAGCCGGGGCCACCGCTCGACGGCGGGCGGGGCGCGGCAAGCGGAGCGCGGGTGCCACGCCACGAGCTGAACGTGATGGGCACCCAGGGGCTGCTGGGCAGGGCCGGGGAAGCCGTAGGCTTGGGGCCGCACGCAACGGAACTGGAACCGGCAGGGTCACCCGACCACCCCGGTCGGAAGGAGGCGCTGGGTGATCGAGCTTGAGGGGGTTCCCGAGCTGATCGACCCGGTCATGATCTGTGCCTTCGAGGGCTGGAACGACGCCGGAGACGCCGCCTCCACCGCGGTCGGGCACCTGGACCGGGAGTGGAAGGGCGAGGTCTTCGCGGCGCTCGACGCAGAGGACTACTACGACTTCCAGGTCAACCGGCCGACCGTGTGGTTGGACGGCGGGGTGCGCAAGGTCACGTGGCCGACCACCAGGCTCTCGGTGGTGCGGACAGGCGGCGACAAGCCGCGCGACCTCGTGCTGGTGCGGGGCATCGAGCCGAGCATGCGCTGGCGCTCGTTCTGCAACGAGATCCTGGGCTTCGCGCACGAGTTGGGCGTGGAGATGGTCGTGGTCCTCGGGGCACTGCTCGGCGACACCCCGCACACCCGGCCGGTGCCGGTCAGCGGCGTGACCTCGCACCCGGATCTGGCCCGCAGCCTCGATCTGGAGGAGTCCCGTTACGAGGGGCCGACCGGCATCGTCGGCATCCTCCAGGAGTCGTGCACGCATGCCGGCGTCCCGGCCGTGAGCCTGTGGGCGGCCGTGCCGCCCTACGTCTCACAGCCGCCCAACCCGAAGGCCACGCTGGCGCTGCTGAACCGGTTGGAGGACCTGCTGGAGCTGTGCATCCCGCTCGGCGAGCTGCCGGAGGACGCGCGGGCCTGGCAACTGGGCGTGGACCAGCTCGCCGCCGAGGACAGCGAGGTGGCCGAGTACGTGCAGTCGCTGGAGGAGGCGCGCGACACGGCGGAGCTGCCGGAGGCGTCCGGCGAGGCCATCGCACGGGAGTTCGAACGCTACCTGCGGCGCCGGGACGGGCAGCCAGGGCCCGGTGGGCACGCTAGCGAATCCGGCGTCGCCGACAGTCGCGACCCCTATCTGCGCGACCGCAGCAGCGGCCGGGCGCGCCCGGCCAGGTCGACGGCGCGGGACGAGCCCCGGGAGGACGCCCCCGACGCGGCGAAGGCCGAGTCGGACGGGGCCGCCGCCACCGGCGACGGCCGACCGGCGGGCGCGGCGAAGCCACGGGGCGAGGAAGCCGGGAAGGCCGAGCGGACCGAGGACCGCACGGAGGACGAGCAAGCCAAGGACCGCACGGCGGGCGAGGCGGAGCAGACCGAGGAGGGCGAGGGCCGGGCGGACAAGTCCGAGCAGCGGCCCGACGGGGACGCGGGCGACGAGCCCGGCGGGACCGACGACGGCCGGGGCGGCGGCGCCTGAGCCGGGCCGCGCCCCCTCGGGCGCGCACAAGGCTGGCGCGGGGAGGGTGGGTGGGTGGGCCGCGGCTCACCCACCCACCCTCCCCGCGCGTCGCCGTGGTGGCGGTCGCTACAGCGCCACGCCCAGGAGCGCGTCCACGGCGCGCGAGACCACGGCGGGCGCGCCCTCGTCCGTGCCGCCCGCGCTGGCCTGGCGCTCGACCCAACGGTCCACCGCCGCGAGGACTGCCGGCGCGTCGAGGTCGTTGGCCAGGGCCGCGCGCATCTCGTCGACCAGGTCGTCGGCCGGCGGGCCGTCGGGGCGGGAGACGGCGGCGCGCCAGCGGTCCAGCCGCTCCCGCGCCTCGGTCAGCACGTCGTCGGTCCACTCCCAGTCGGCGCGGTAGTGGTGCGCAAGCAGCGCCAGCCGGATCGCGGCCGGGTCCACGCCGTCGCGCCGGAGCTGGGAGACAAAGACCAGGTTGCCCTTGGACTTGGACATCTTCGCGCCATTGAGGGCGACCATGCCGGCGTGCACGTACGCCTTGGCGAAGGGGTGCTCGCCGGTCAGCACCTGGGCGTGCGACGCGCCCATCTCATGGTGGGGGAACGCCAGGTCGGACCCGCCGCCCTGCACGTCGAAGCCCATGCCCAGGTGTTCGAGGGCGATGGCCACGCACTCGATGTGCCAGCCGGGGCGGCCCGGGCGGAACGAGGCCCCGTCCCAGCTCGGCTCGCCGGGGCGGGCGGCCATCCACAGCATCGGGTCGAGCGGGTTCTTCTTGCCGGGGCGGTCCGGGTCGCCGCCGCGCTCGGCGGAGAGCAGGCGCATGGCGTGCGCGTCGAGGCCCAAGACGCCGCCGAACGCGGGGTCGGACTCGACGGAGAAGTAGATGTCGCCCTCCAGCTCGTAGGCGGCGCCGAGCTCGCGCAGCCGCTCCACCAGCGGGACGATGCGCGGGATGGACTCGACCGCGCCGATGTACTGGCGCGGGGGCAGGATCCGCAGGGCGCTCATGTCCTCACGGAAGAGGGCCGTCTCCCGCTCGGCGAGCGCGGTCCAGTCGTCGCCGTTGGCCACCGCGCGCTCCAGCAGGGGATCGTCGATGTCGGTGACGTTCTGCACGTAGTGCACCTGCCGCTTGGTGTCGAGCCACACGCGCTGAACGAGGTCGAACGCGTTGTAGGTCGCCGCATGTCCCAGGTGGGTGGCGTCGTACGGCGTGATGCCGCAGACGTAGATACGGGCGACGGGGCCGGGGTCGATGGCTATCGACGCTCCGGTCGCGGTGTCGTGAATCCGGAGGTCGCGGCCCTTGCCGGGCAGGGCGGGAACCTCAGAAGCGGGCCAGGCATACATGACATGAGCGTAACCGGACGCGGCATCCGGCTACGAACCGGTTCGGGTGTCTCGGCGCGATAGGCGGTCTTGCCGACCCGCCCTCGACGTGCTGTGTCAGACCGGGGGCCAGGGGATCGCAGGCCACTGGCCGCTGGGATCGGGGTGCTTGCCGCTCCGCAGCAGATCGGCTATTCGACCGCACAACGCGTCCAGCTCAGCCGTGGTGATCAGCTCCGCCATGCGGGCGGCCAGCGGCTGAGAGTCGGCCAGGTCGGCTGAAAGTCGCCGTAGTACCTGACGGGCCTCCTCGGGCAGCGGCTCCCCCGCCCAGCCCCACAGCAGGGTGCGGAGCTTGTCCTGCGCGTGGAAGGTGACCCCGTGGTCGATGGCGTACATCGCGCCGTCCGCGGTGGGCAGCAGGTGGCCGCCCTTGCGGTCGCCGTTGTTGATGACCGCGTCGAGCACCGCGAGCCGCCGCAGCCGCGGGTCGTCGGCGTGCACGAGGAGCGCGGTGCGCCCCTGCCCCACGTCCGCGTGACCGACCGCCTTCCAGCCAGGTCCCGGCTCGCCGCCCTCGACGAGCGCGAGCAGTCGCGGGCCCGGACTGTCGCTGTCGCCGTCCACGGTCTCGATCCACAGTTGGCACATGCCCTCGCCGTACGGGCCCTCGCGCAGCACCATCGGCGGGATCAGGCCCCACCCGGTGGCCTCGGAGATCTCGTACGCGGCGACCTCGCGCGGGGCGAGGTTGCCGTCGGGGAAGTCCCACAGCGGCTGTTCGCCCGCCACTGGCTTGTAGACGCACTCCAGGCTCTGCCCCTGGTGGGTGACCGTGCACCAGAGCACGCCGTTGGACGCGTCGATCACCTGGCCGCGCACCGTCAGTTCGCGGGCGGCCAGCACCTCGCGCGGCGACGGCGCCTCCCCCGCCGAGGGGGCCGCGGACGCCACCGGCTGGGGCGTCAGGCCCCCCTGCGGTAGCCGTTCTGGCGCGGGCATACGTGCCCCTCCGGGTCGAGCGGCAGACTGCACAGCGGGCACGGCGGGCGGCCCGCGTTGACGACCTCCAGGGCGCGCTTGGCGAACGCCCGGGCCATGGTGCCGGTGAGCCGCACCCGAAGCATCGGCGGCCCGTTCACATCGTCCTGCAGCAGCCGTTCCTCGGCCTCGGCCAGGTCCTCGTCGGTGTCGGCCTCCAGCTCGACGAGGGCCTGCGCCTCCACCACCATGCGCTGCTCCTCGCCGTCCCAGGCCAACGCCATGGTGCCGACCCGGAACTCCTCCTCGACCGGGGCGTCCAGCGGCGCCGTGTCGGTTATCTCGGCGAGCGCGACGGCCGGCACCGGCGCATTGCCCCCGGTGCGCCGCACGACCTCGTCAAGCAGCTCGTCGATCCGCTCGGCCAACGCCTCGACCTGGGCCTTTTCCAGCACGACGCTGGTGGTGCAGCCGGCCGCCGTCGCCTGCAGGAAGAAGGTACGGCGGCCAGGCAGCCCGACCGTACCGGCGACGAAGCGGTCCGGCGGGTCATAGAGGAACACCTGACGGGACAACGTCCTGCTCCAGTTTTGTTCGACGGTTCTGCTTGCGGTGGTGCTGCGACGGCCCGGCGCGGCCCGGCCGCTGAGTCCGCCGTCCTGGATGCCAGGACGGCGGACTCGTGCGCGGAACCACCCTACTGCGCGCGGAGATCACGGTGCCCCCGCGCCACCCCCCACCGCGGCGTCCCCGCTCGCGCCCTGCTCCTCCTCCGGTCGCGGCGCGAGCCCCGCGAGGTCGCCGGTGTCGCCGAGCCGGAGCAGGAAGGGGCGCAGCCGGGTGTAGCGGATGGCGGTCACCGAGCAGGGCTCGACGGAGATCCGCTGGAAGAGGTCGAGGTGCATGCCGAGGGCGTCGGCGACGAGCGACTTGATGATGTCGCCGTGCGAGCACATGACGTACAGGGCGTCCTCGCCGTGCTCGGCGGCGACCCGGGCGTTCCAGTCGCGCACCGCGTCCACGGCCCGGTTCTGCATGCCCCGCATCGTCTCGCCGTCGGGTCCGGGGAACTCGGCCGCCGACGGGTGCCGCTGCACGACCTCCATCATCGGTTCGCCGGCCAGCTCCGCGAGCTTGCGTCCGGTCCAGTCGCCGTAGTGGCACTCGCCGATCCGCTCGTCGGTGTGCACGCGCAGGTCGGGGCGGGCGGCGACCAGCGGCGCCAGCGTCTCCTGGCAGCGTGGCAGCGGGCTGCACACGGCGGTGGCCAGCGGCAGTTCCGTCAGGCGTGCGGGCAGGCCGGCGGCCTGGGCCAGGCCCCGCCCGTCGAGCGTCACACCGGGCGCCCAGCCGGCGAGGACGCCCGAGGTGTTGGCGATGGACCGGCCGTGCCGGATCAGGATCAGCGTGGGCATGTCTGAAAGCGTACGACCTGGCTCGTGGGCACTCATCATGCATAGCTGGCGCAGGGCGGGAAGAATTCCCCGCGTGATCGTGGACTGTGCCATCTACCGCGACGGGCGCCGGACGGCGGGGCCCGCCGACTTCTCCGACGCCATCGAGCAGGCGCGCGCGAGCGGCGACGCGTTCTTGTGGATCGGCCTGTACGAGCCGACCGAGACCGAGTTCGACCAGGTCACCAGCGAGTTCGGGCTGCACCCGCTGGCCGTGGAGGACGCGCTGCGCGCTCATCAGCGGCCCAAACTGGAGGTGTACGACGACTCGCTGTTCCTGGTGCTCAAGCCGATCCAGTACGACGAGGACACCAAGGCCGTGGTCACCGGGGAGCTGATGATCTTCATCGGCGGCTGCTTCGTGGTGACCGTGCGGCACGGCGAGGCCAACCCGCTCGGCACCGTGCGCACCCGCCTCGAACAGGCCCCGGACGTGCTGCAACACGGCCCGACGGCGGTGATGTACGCCGTCTCGGACGCGGTAGTCGACCACTACCTGGAGGTCGCCGACGCGCTCCACACCGACCTGGACGCGCTGGAGGCCGAGGTCTTCACGCCCGACGGCGCGGGCAGGAGCGACTCGGCCGGCCGGATCTACGCCTTCAAGCGCAAGGTCCTGGAGTTCCGGTGGGCCACCGCTCCGCTCACCGAGCCGATGGCGCGGCTCGCGGGCGCCACCGTCCCCTTCGTGCACCGCCGCTCGCAGCCGTTCTTCCGCGACGTCAGCGACCACCTGACGCGCACCAACGACCACGTGGACAACCTGGACCGGCTGCTGTCCGACATCCTCGCGGCGCACCTGGCGCAGATGGGCGTGCGGCAGAACGACGACATGCGCAAGATCTCCGCGTGGGCCGCGATGGCCGCCGTGCCCACCATGGTCGCCGGGATCTACGGCATGAACTTCGCCCACATGCCCGAGCTGCAACAGGAGTAGGGCTACCCGGCCGTGCTCGCGCTGCTGGTGGTCTCGATGGTCGTGGTGCACCGCCTGTTCAAGCGGCGCGGCTGGCTGTGAGGTCGGGCGGCGCCGGGGCGAGTGGCGGGCCGGGGGTGGCGGGGCAGGCGCACGGGCTCCGGGTCAGGCGAACTCGGGCGCCGTCGTCGCGGGCCCGCCCAGCGCGTTGCGTCGCTCGGGCATCCGCAGGGAGACCATGCGCCGCCAGCCGCCGGCCGCCTCGTACCCGTAGAATCCCGTGCACGCCCGCGGCCAGCAGCGCGCTCTTGGCCCTCAGCCAGCCCAGCAGGCGTCCCATGTGGTCAATCACCGCGAGGCTCACCTCGCGGTAGACCCGGATCTCCGCGCGGACGCTCTCCCGCAGTAGGGCCTGGATCATGCGACCGTAGCCGGCGGCGGCCAGCCGGAGCAGTTCCTCGTGGCAGTAGGCGAGGTGGTTGTCCTCGTCGTCGGAGATCATGCTGACCGGGCGGCCGATGTCGGGGTGGTCGGCGAAGTGCCTGCGCAACAGCCGCATCTGCTCGGAGGCGCGCTGTTCGGTGACCCGGCTGTGGGCGAGGTAGCCGACGATGTCGCGCTCGGTCAGCGGCTCGTCGCGGCGCAGCTTGTCGTGCGCGAGGCCGATGCCCCGGCGTTCGAGGAAGCATCGTGTAGTCGGTCTCGGGCGGCACGTCCACCGGCTCCAGGCCGCGCTTGCGCAGCAGGGCCCGGAAGATCCAGCCGTGCTTGTCCTCGTCCGCGCCGTGCCGGGCGATCCTCGCCGTCATCGCGCGCTCCCGCTCGGGCACGAACGCGGCGATGCGGGCGTTCTCCCAGCCGCCCTGGGACTCGCCGCTGGCCGCGATGGAGCAGAACAGCCGGAAGGAGTCGTCGTCGAGGATCTCCTGGAAGACACCGCGGGCCGAGAGCATCATCGCCACCTCCGTCGGGCAACACGCGACAGGTGCGTGGAGAACCAGTCGAATGCCGTGTGTCGCGGGAGGCCACAGGAGCCGTGGACGGCTGGGCCAGTCGGGTGACGGGGCGGCCCCCGTGCGGCCCCGTCACCGCGCCGCCGGGTGGGGCGTTGTCCTCCGTGACGGCCGTGGCGGGGAAGACCCCCGAGCCCCCACCACGGCCGCGCCCCTCTTAGACCCCGCCGTAGGGTTAGACCCCGCCGTAGGGCTCAGGCCAGGCCGGCGCGCTCCAGCGCCTCGACGCCCGCCCGCAGGCCGGCGACCCGCTCCTCCAGCGTGAAGCCCGCGGGCGCCAGCGAGAGCGTGGTCACCCCGGCCTCGGCGTAGGCGCGCATCCGGTCGGCGAGCCGCTCGACGGGCCCGACCAGCGCGGTGGCGTCGATCAACTCGTGCGGCACGGCCGCGGCGGCGCCGTTCTTGTCGCCGGCGAGGTACTTGTCCTGGATCTCGGCCGCGGCCCGCTCGTACCCCATGCGCTGGGCGAGCTTGTTGTAGAAGTTCTGCTTGGCGCTGCCCATGCCGCCGACGTACAGCGCGGTGTACGGGCGGAACTGGTCGGCCAGCGCCCGTACGTCGTCGCCGACGGCCAGCGGGACGGTGGGCACCAGGTCGAACCCGGTCAGGTCCTTGCCCACCTTGGCGCGGCCCGCCCGCAGCGCGCCAAGGGTGGTCTCCTCGGCGTGCTCGGGGGCGAAGAAGACCAGCAGCGCGCCGTCGGCGATCTCGCCGGTCTGCTCCAGGTTCTTCGGGCCGATGGCGGCGATGTAGAGCGGGATGCGCTCGCGCACCGGGTGCACGGTCAGCTTGAGGGCCTTGCCGGAGCCGTCGGGCAGCGGCAGCGTCCAGTGCTGGCCCTCGTGGCGCAGCGGCGTGCGCTCCATCGCCTTGCGGATGATCTCCACGTACTCCCGGGTGCGGGCCAGCGGCTTGTCGAACCTCACGCCGTACCAGCCCTCGGAGACCTGCGGGCCCGAGACGCCGAGGCCGAGCCGGAACCGGCCGCCGGAGAGCGAGTCCAGGGTGGCGGCGGTCATCGCGGTCATGGCGGGGGTGCGCGCCGGGATCTGGAAGATGGCCGAGCCGACGTCGATCCGCTCGGTCTGCGCGGCGACCCAGGAGAGCACGGTGGCCACGTCGGACCCGTACGCCTCGGCCGCCCAGCACACCGAGTACCCAAGTCGGTCCGCCTCCTGCGCGACGGCGAGGTTGTCCGCGTCCATTCCCGCACCCCAGTAGCCGAGGTTGATGCCGAGCCGCATGCCGCTCCCCTTACCGATCAGTAACGTCCCTACGGCGGGGACTCTAGCGCGCATGGGTCCACCGCGGCAGTGTTGGCTTATCCACAGGCCACCACGGGCCGCGGCACGGCCAGTAATGTCAGCGCTCATGGAGCAGAGGCATCTCGGCCGTACGGGCCTGCGCGTATCCCGGATCGGGCTCGGCACGCTGAGCTGGGGCAGGGACACCGACGAGCACGACGCGGCGGACCAGCTCAAGACGTTCTGGGACGCGGGCGGCACGCTCGTGGACACCGCCGACGTGTACGCCGACGGCAGCGCCGAGTACCTGCTCGGGCAGTTGCTCGACGGCCTGGTGCCGCGCCGCGACCTTCTCATCGCGACCAAGGCGGGCAGCGTGCCCGACCTGCACCGCCGCTTCGACGGCTCCCGTGGCCACCTGCTGGCCGCCCTCGACGCCTCGCTCGAACGCCTGGGGACCGACTAACGTGGACCTGTGGCAGATCCACGCGTACGACGCGTCGACACCCCTTGAGGAGACCCTGCAGGCCCTGGACATCGCGGTCAGCAGCGGCCGGGCGCGCTACGCAGGGGTGTCCAACTTCTGCGGCTGGCAGCTCGCGAAGGCGGCCACCTGGCAGCTCGCCTCAGCGGGCCCACGGACCCGGCTGGCCAGCACGCAGATGGAGTACTCGCTGCTCCAACGCGGCATCGAGCGCGAGGTGCTGCCCGCGGCCCTGGACCTCGGCATGGGGCTGTTGCCCTCATCGCCGCTGGGCCGGGGCGTGCTGACGGGCAAGTACCGGCACGCGACGCCGGCGGACTCGCGGGGCGCGTCGGAGCACATGGCGCCGTTCGTCGCCCCGTACCTGGACGACGCGGCCAGCCGGATCGTCGACGCGGTCTCGATCGCCGCCGACAGTCTGGCCGCCACCGCGCTCCAGGTGGCGCTCGCCTGGGTGCGGGACCGCCCGGGAGTGGCCGCGCCGATCGTCGGCGCGCGCACCGCGCAGCAGCTCAGGGCGGCTTTGTCAGTGGAGGCGCTTACGCTTCCAGACGAGATTTGCCAGGCGCTGGACGACGTCTCAGCGCCCGTGCACCGCTATCCCGATCACGACTGGAGCACGCTGTGAGTTCCGACCGCCCCGCGGGCGAGGCCGCCTCCGCCACCGCGGGAGACCCTGCGCCGCGCGACGCGGATACCACCGCTCCGGACCTCTCGCCGGACACCTCCGAGGACCCGACGCCCACGGACCCGGCCGCCGCGGAACAGGTCTCCGCGGCGGCCCCGCGAGGTCAGGCCGAGCGGCCCGGTGCGCCCGAGGCGGACGAGGCCGGGCACGAGGCCGCGACCGACCCGGACACCGAGGCGGACCAGCGGCCCGCGCCACCGGCCGACGCGACGAGCGAGGCCGACGCGACGAGCGAGGCCGACGCGACGAGCGAGGCGGGCCCGGCGGGCGAGGCGGATCCGGCGGGCGAGGCCGACGCGCGGCCCCGAGAGGCGAGCGACGCGGGCCCGGCGGCGGGGCCCGCCGCCGAGTCCGCGGGCGGCGAGCGGGCTGCGGCCCCGGGCACGGGCGCGGCCGGCGGCGGTGGGCCCGCCGGCGGTGGGAAGCGGTCGGCCGCGGCCGAAGCACTGGCCGCCGCGGTGCGCGCGGTCGAGCGGGGCGAGGCGGACGCCGCCTCGTTCTTCACCACGCGAGGCAGGCCGGGGGCGGCCCGACCCGATGCCGCGCGGCCGGCCGCCCCCGGCCGGACCGCGCCGGCGCCGGGCGGGACGCCTTCTTCCGGACCGGCCCTGCCCGCCACGGTCGGGACGCCCGCCGCCGGGCCCGGAGCCGGCCCGTCCGGCGCCGGCTCGCCGGCCGGAGGAGCCGGTGGCGCGCGGATGCCGGCCACGGGCCCCGCGGGCGGGCCGGCGGAGCTGGACCAGATTCGTCAGGTGCTGACCGCCGGCGGCACGCCGCCGCACCTCGCCGAGCAGGTCGTACGGGCCCTGGGAGAGGGGGCCACCTCCGTCCTGCGGGACGACCCGTGGCAGTTGCTCGCCGTCCCTGGGGTGCACCCCGAGCAGGCGGACGGCTTCGCGCGGGCCCTGCTCGGCCCGGACTGCGGCCCCGGCGACGAGCGCCGCTCCCGGGCGCTGGTCACCTGGCTGTTGGAGCGCGCGGCCCTCGAAGGCCACACGGCCCGCGAGTCGGCCACGCTGCGCGACGCGCTCGCCCAGCACGCCGTGCCGGACCCGGACGAAGCGCTGCGCGACGCCGTGGCGGAGGGCGTCGTGCTGGTCTTCCAGGACGCCCTGGAGACCCCGGGGGCGGCCCCGGCCGCCGGGGACGAGGAGGCCGAACAGCCCGTCCGGGTGCTGCTGGGCCTGGACCGGTGCGCGCTGGCCGAGGAGAGCCTGGCCGACGGCCTCGCCCGGGTGATCAACACTTTCGCACCGGACGCCCCCACCGACTCCGCGACCGGGGAGCCCGAGACGGACGGGGCTCCCGAAACCGACGCGGGGCCCGAGACGCGGGCGGCCGGTCCGGCGCCCGACTGGGAGGCACTCGCCGACGCCGCCCCCTCGCCGTCGGCGGCCGAACTGGTCAGGGCCGCCGCGGGACACGGACTGGTGACGCACAGCGGGGGTGAGAGCGCCCGCGCCGAGGCCGTGGCCCTTGTCGCCGCCGCGCAGGCGCGCGGGCTGCGCGCCTACGCCGCCGCGCACACGGACGACGGCCGCCGGCGGCTCGGCGCGGCGCTGGCGGACAGCGGCCTGCCCGCCGCGCAGGCGGTCACGGTGGCCGGGCTGCTGACCGGGGACGAGGGGCCCGGCCGGGACGCGGACGGCGCCTTCCGGCTCGACCTGCTCGCCGTGCTCGACGCTCCCCAGCTCGACGTGGAGGCCGCCGCGGCGCTGGTCGAGTCGCTGCCGGACGACGTGCGGCTGGTGTTCAGCGGCGATCCGGGGGTCCTGTGGTCGGCGGGCGCCGGCCGGGTCTTCGGCGATCTGGTGGCCGCCCGCGCCTGTCCGCAGGTGGTCTCCCGCACGCCGGACCCCGGCCCGATCGGCGAGTTGGTCTCCGGCATCGGCATCGGCGAGTTGTCGCAGGTGGAGGCGCCCGGCAAGGAGGTGGTGATCGTTCCCGTGCGGGACGCGGGCGACGCCGTGCACCGCACCGTGCAGTTGGTCGCGGACTCGGTGCCACGGGCGATCGGCGTACCGGTACCCGACATCCAGGTCATCACCGTCGGCCACGGCGGCGCGGTCGGCACCCGGGCGCTCAACGCCGCCCTCAAGGAGCGCCTCAACCCCGGCCCCGGCCGGTTCGGCGGCTTGGACCCGGGCGACCGGGTCGCGTACGCGGTGGCCCCGGGGTACACCGTGACGGGCACGGTGACCGCAGCCGAGCCCGACGGGCTGCGCCTCGACTGCGGAGGTGAGGACGTCCTCGTGCCGCGGGCCCGGGTCGCCGACGCTCTGCGGCCCGGCTGGGCGGTCACGGCGCACCAGGCGGCCGGCCGGCGCTGGCCCGCGACCGTCGTCGTCCTCCCGGGGGACGCGGGCCCGCTGCTCACCCGGGCCTGGGTCTACACGGCGTTCAGCCGCGGCGAGCGGCACCTGTCCGTGGTCCACGGCGCGGGCCCGGCCCTGCCGCACGCGGTGGCCGAGGTCCCGGCCGCCGAGCGCACGACGCGCCTGCGGGCCCTGCTGCGGGCCCAGGACGCGACGGCCTGACCCGCGCGACCCGCCCGCCGGGCGGTGCGCCGCGCCCGGGGCCACCCCGGCCGACCGCCGCGAGGGCGCCATCCGGCCGCCCGGCCGGGCCCCCGGTCCACCGGGGGCCCGGCGCGGCTCGGGTGGCTCGGGCGCAGCGGGTCAGGGCTCGGGGTCGATGAGCTCCAGGTCGTCGTCGGCGTCGTCGGGCTCCTCGTCGAAGACCGCGCTCACGTCGAAGCTGCACATGATCCGCTGCGGGTCCGCGTGGTCGAACGGCGCCGCCAGCCACTCCCCCGGGTCGGCGGGCTCGTCCGCGGCCGCCACCCACAGCGTCGAATCGCCCTCCTCAAGGCCGAACTCCTTGTGCCGGGAGGCGATTTCATCGGGTTCGTACTCGCCGAAGAGAACGCCGAGCGCCGCGTGCACGCTGCTGCCGACGGCCGCCGCCGCGCCCTTGCCGGGCAGGCCGTTGCCGGACGCCCCGTCCGGGTCGAGGTCGACGATCCGCTGGGCCTGCGAGAGCAGCCGCTGCGGCTCCGCCACCGCGTAGTCCCGGCGGATCAGGACGCTGAGGGCGCTCGGTTCCTCCGGCCCGTCGTACGCGGGCAGGGAGGCGTCGCCAGGGATCTCGAAGGGCGTGACTTCGTCGTACGCGTCGTAGAGGAGTTCGTCATAGGTCTCGGCAGCCGCGGCCAGTTCGTTGAACGCGGCGTAGACGGCCGGGTCGTCCCCGCCGACCCGCCGCTCGACGGCATCGAGGTGCCGGTCCAGTGCGGCTTTGACCGCTTCGGCGGCGGCGCGTACCTCGGCAGCGGATGGCTGTGCAGCATCAGACATAGTGCAGACGCTATCCGTACCAGGCCAGTTCCCGCACATTATAGATGCGATGCCGGAATACGAATTCTGCGATGTGTATGTGCCTCGGGGGGTTTCCCGCAAGGCCACGACCCGCTTGCTGACCGACCATGCCGAGTACGGACACTGGGAGTTGGACCGCCTGCGGCTCAACCCCGACGGCAGCCGCAGGGTGCGGCCGCGCCGCCGGATCATCCGGCAACTCCGCGCTACACTGGTAGAGCGGCGCGGGCCCGTACGGACGGGGCCCGCGCCGCTCACGAGCCGTACCTGCCGGCGGGCGACACCCGCTCGGGCCGCCGGCGTGCCCGGTCGGCTCGGTCGACCGGCACCGGACAGCGCGCGCCTGGACCACTAGGCGGCGCGGGCCCTGCGGTAGAGCACCGTGCCGGCGAGCAGCAGACCGGCGCTGGCGGGCAGGGCGATGGCCAGGGTCCCGGCGCCCGTCTCAGCAAGCTGCTCGGCGGCCACCCGCTCGACGGGGCCCGCGGCGCGCTCGGAGCGGGACGCGGGCAGTTCCTCGCCGCGCTCCATGTGCGTCTCGGTTGCCGACGGCGTCTCGACCCGGGGTGCCGGCGGCTGCTCGGCACGCGGCTTCTCCGTGGGACCCGGCTTCTTCTCGGGCTCGGGCTCGGGCCGCGGTTCGGGCTTGGGCTGCGGCTTCGGCGGCGTCACCTCCTCGCGCGTGGGCGGCTGGTGCGGCTTCTCACGCGCCACGGGGCCGGTCACGTTGGCGCACTTGTTGCCGAGGGCCGGGTTCAGCAGCCCGATGACGTTGATGGTGTTGCCGCAGGCGTTGACCGGCACGTGCACCGGCACCTGGGCGTTGTTGCCCGAGCCGACGCCGGGCGAGCCGTGCGCCCCGCCCACCGCGTGGGCTCCCCCGCCGGAGCGGATAGTCTCGCGCAGCTCGCCGGTGCCGCCCTTGCCCGCGGGCCGGGACTGCTGGCCGCCGCCGGGCTTGCCCGTCTTGCCCTTGGTGTGTCCCGCGCCGTGGCCGTCCACGTTGGCGCATCTGTTGCCGGCGGCCGGGTTGAGCGCGCCCACCACGTCGACGGTGTTGCCGCACGCGTTGATCGGAACGTGCAGCGGAACCTGCACGTTGTTGCCCGACAGGACGCCGGGTGAGCTGGTACTGGCGCCCTGGGCGGCCGAGTCCGCGTGTGCGTAGCCGCCTGCCACGGCGAATACGCCGACGGCTGCGCCCATGGTGATCAGGCCCTTCTTCGCGACCTGTCGCATAGGTTTGGTTCCCCTGATTCTTGCTGTCCGGAATACGCGAGTGCGCGACCGCCCCCGCGCCAATGCCCAGCGGCCCCGGAGTGCATGGCGCGCACTCCGGGGCCGCCCGAGTCTCACCCCCTTACGGGAGTGAGGCACAACGTCACTTGTTGATGCAGGTGTTGCCCAGGGCGGGGTTCAGCAGCCCGATCACGGAGATCGTGTTACCGCACACATTCACCGGCACGTGGACAGGCACCTGAATGTTGTTGCCCGACAGCACGCCGGGGGAGCCCACAGCGGCACCCTGGGCGCCCGAGTCGGCGGCGGCAACGCCCGCGCCGGCGAGCAGCAGGCCACCAGTGGCAGCCGCAGCAGCGACGACCTTCTTGATCATTCTTCCTCCTTGTTGGCAATGCGGCCCCAGCCGCGGACCGCACACCCTGTAACGAAGAGGAGGTAATCGAGCAACGCGTCAAACAGGGCGTTCACTCTTCTCAGCTAACGCCCCGAGCGTCACTTGCGGAACGCGCCGATGCCGGACTCACGGGCGCGTTCCGTCGGCGGTCGCCGCCCACGTCATGGGCGGCGACCGGTGCTCAGCAGGCGTCGATGAACCGGTCGAGCACGCGGACCCCGAACGTGAGCCCGTCCACCGGAACCCGCTCGTCCACGCCGTGGAACATGCCGGCGAAGTCCAGCTCCGGCGGGAGCTTGATCGGTGCGAAGCCGAAGCCGCGGATGCCCAGGTCGTCGAAGGACTTGGCGTCCGTGCCGGCCGACAGGCAGTAGGGCACGGCCCGCGCGATGGGGTCCTCGGCGCGCAGCGCGGTCTGCATGGCCTCGACGAGCGCCCCGTCGAAGGTGGTCTCCAGGGCCTTGTCTGCGTGCACGTCCTCGCGCTTGACCCGCGGCCCCAGGATGCGGTCGAGGTCGGCGAGGAACTCCTCCTCGAATCCCGGCAGGAAGCGGCCGTCGACGTGCGCGGTGGCCTGGCCGGGGATCACGTTGACCTTGTACCCGGAGCCGAGCATGGTCGGGTTGGCGGTGTTCCGCAGCGTCGCCCCGATGATCTTCGCGAGGCTGCCGAGCTTCTCCAGCGTGGCGTCCATGTCCTCGGGGTCGAGCGGTACGCCGAGGGCGTCGGAGAGCTCGTCCAGGAAGGAGCGGACGGTCTTGGTGACGCGTACCGGGAACTCGTACCGGCCCAGCCGGGCCACCGCCTCGCTCAGCTCGGTGATCGCGTTGTCCTTGTGGATCATCGAACCGTGGCCCGCCGTGCCGTCCACGGTGAGCTTCATCCAGTGCATGCCCTTCTGGGCCGTCTCCACCAGGTAGAGCCGCAGGTTCTCGTTGACGGTCAGCGAGAAGCCGCCGACCTCGCTGATCGCCTCGTTGACGCCCTCGAAGAGGCCGAGGTGCTTGTCCACCAGGTAGCGCGCCCCGTACGTACCGCCCGCCTCCTCGTCCGCGAGGAAGGCGAGAACGATGTCGCGCGGGGGCTTGCGCCCGGTGCGCAGCCGGTCGCGCACGACCGCGAGGGTCATCGCGTCCATGTCCTTCATGTCCACGGCGCCGCGGCCCCAGACGCAGCCGTCGGCGATCTCCCCGGAGAAGGGGTCGTGCGTCCAGTCGGCGGCGTTGGCCGGGACGACGTCGGTGTGTCCGTGGATCAGCAGCGCGGGGCGCGAGGGGTCCTCGCCCTCGATGCGCGCGACGGTGGAGGCCCGCCCCGGGTGCGACTCAAAGATCTGGGGCTCCAAGCCGACCTCGGCGAGCTTCTCCGCGACGTACTCGGTGGCGGCGCGCTCACCGGGTCCGGAGTGGTCCCCGTAGTTGCTGGTATCGATGCGGATCAGGTCCCGGCACAGGTAGACGACCTCGTTCTCACCGGTGACGGTGGTGGAACCGGTCGCCGCCAGGTTCGACTTGCTCACGCTGCCTCCTCATCGTTCGTGACGCCGCGCGCCGCCTCCCGCCCCCGGGCGGAGCCACCCGTGGCGTGGTCCGCCGTCCATACTCCCGTGCCGGCCCGCCCAGCCCAAGGCGGCAATGTCGCTGACACGTCCCCGTCACACCCCCTCCGGGGGCGACCGGCCGTGTGATCGAGCACGTCTGGATGTTTGCTATGGTTTTCCACGTCGGAACGGGCACGGCCCAGCCGACAGACACCTGGTCCGGGTGGCGGAATGGCAGACGCGCTAGCTTGAGGTGCTAGTGCCCTTTATCGGGCGTGGGGGTTCAAGTCCCCCCTCGGACACTCGCGAGAACCCCAGTTGAACTGGGGTTCTTCTGCTTTTCGGGCGATGTCGCGACCCGTCGCGTGACCAGCGGCCGGTCGCCCTGGGGCCCGGCCACGGCGGTGTGGAGATCTCCTACGCCCGGGGCTCGGCCCGTGTCGACGGGCCCGTGCCACGGGGTGGCCGTCGTGCCAGGTGGGCCGGCGCGGGGCGGCGTCCGGTGGTGGTCGGGCGGGCCCGGCGGGGGTAACCGGGGCGCTCGTCCGGCGAGTTGTCGTCGGGCCGCGCTGTGCTAGCGTGAAAGCCTGCCTTGAAGCCGGAATCGGTGCGGCGGGTCCCGGGGGGACCGGGTCGATGACAAGGGAAGACCTCGGGGAAGACTGGGGAGAGAACCGCAGTGACCACCGACGGCCCGGGCCGACGCCAGCGACGGCGACGCCGCCGATACAACCGCGACGGATAACCAACCGACCAGTCAGCGCGACGCCGCCACGCCCGACCACGGGATGGGGGCGCGGGTCGGCGCCGGTGTGATGCGCCTCATGTCGCACCCGGCCGGTGTGATGCGCCTCATGTCGCACCCGGTGGGCGCCTCGCTGGCGCTGGCCGCCGTGCTGCACCTGCTGTGGGTGCTGTTGATCGCCAACAGCGGTGGCAACCTCGCCGCGCAGGACGCGTGGGCGACGTTCGCGACCGAGCACCCGGGGTACGCGTACAACTTCGCCTGGTTCGGCGGTATGCACCCGGTCTCGTACAGCGTCATCTCGCCCTACCTGATGGCGGGGATCGGCGTGCGGACCACGATGGTGATCGCCGGCACGCTGTCCGCCGGGCTCATCGCGCTGCTGCTGGTGCGCAGCCGTGCCGTGCGGCGGCCGATGCCGCCCGCGCTGTACGGGGCGGTGGCGCTGACCTTCAACGCGGCCTCGGGGCGGGTGACGTTCGGGCTCGGCCTGATGTTCGGCCTCGCCGCGGTCGCGGTGGTCTTCGCCTGGCCGCGGCGGTGGCGCTCGGCGCGCTGGCCGCACCGGCTGGCGCGGGGCGGGGCGGCGGCGCTGCTGTCCGCGCTCGCGACCATGGCCAGCCCGGTGGCCGGCCTGTACGTGGGCATCGTGGCCGCCGCGCTGTGGCTGACCAAGCGCCGGATGGCCGCCTACGCGCTCGGCGTGACGCCGTCGGTGGTGGTGGCGCTGTCGGCCTGGCTGTTCCCGTTCTCGGGGACGATGCCGATGAACTTCTCCTCGACGTTCGTGCCGTTCCTGAGCGCCGCCGCGGCATACTTCTTCGCGCCCAGGCAGTGGCGCACGGTGCGGGTGGCCGCGCTGCTGTACAGCCTCGCGGTGGTGCTAGTCTGGGCGATCCCCTCGCAGATCGGGTCCAACATCACCCGGTTCGGCATGATCTTCGGCCGTGTGGTGCTGCTCGCCATGGTGCCGCCGTTCGCGATGCCGCGGCTGAGCCTGTCGCGGGCGCTGAGCCGCAAGTGGGCAGCGCTGACGGTGGCCATCGCGGTGGTCACCATCGGGCAGGCTTCCCAGTCGACCGCCGACGTCATCAAGACCACGCCGTCCCAGTCCTGGTCGCGCGAGTTGCAACCGCTGCTGGACCAGTTGGACCGGGCGGGCGCGGAGCGCGGCCGGGTCGAGGTGATCCCCGCCCGCAGCCACGTCGAGTCCTCCACCATCGCCCCGCACTACAACCTGGCCCGCGGCTGGAACCGGCAGGCGGACAAGGGGCGCAACCCGATCTTCTACGAGGAGGAGCGGCTCACCCCGGACAGCTACCGGGCCTGGCTCGGGCGGTGGGCGGTGCACTTCGTCGTACTGCCCACCCAGGACCGGCTCGACGGGGCGGGCGAGGCGGAGGCGGAACTCGTGGCCTCGGGCCAGCCGTACCTGGACGAGGTGTGGTCCGACGCGAACCGGAAGCTGTACCGGGTCGAGGACCCCACGCCGCTGGCCGAGGGCGCGGCCACCGTGCGGCGGGCGGCGGCCGAGGAGCTGACCGTCGAGGTGGCCAAGCCGGGCCCGGTCCTGCTGCGGGTCCCGTACTCGCCCTGGCTCGGCCTGATAGACGGCAAGGGCAAGAACGTGGAGCCGCCGCGCGCCGGCGCGGACGGCGCGCCGCCGGTAAACGTCCAGGGCTGCCTGACCAAGGAGGTCCAGGAGACGCCGGAGGACGAGTGGACGGTGCTGCACGCGCCCGCCCCCGGCACTTACCACATCGGCGGGCGGTACAAGTTCCCGCGCGGGACGGCCTGCCCGGAGGGGTTGCCGGAGGCCGGGTCGAACCGGTAGCGGCGCGGGCCGTGGGCGCGGCCAGGCGGAGCAGGAGTGAACAGTGAGCGGGGCCCCGTGCGCGGGGCCCCTTTCGCGTCGCCGGGAGGGTGAGGCCGGGGCGTAAATCGGGGGCCCGGCGGGGTGGGGCGGTGTCAGAATGCGCCGGCGTCCCCGTCCGGTGGGCGCGGCACCTCCAAGGAGCGCAGATGCGGCGAGTTCTCGACATCTCCCAGGTCCCCTACCTGACGAGTGTTTCCGAGGACTTCGCCACCCATGACCACCCTGAACATCGGCATCCTGGCCCACGTTGACGCGGGCAAGAGCAGTCTGACCGAGCGGCTGGTGTTCGACGCCGGCAGCATCGACCGGCTCGGCAGCGTGGATGCCGGGGACACCCAGACCGACACCGGCGCCATCGAGCGCCAGCGCGGCATCACCGTACGGACGGCCGTCGCGCCCTTCCTGGTGGGCGACCGCCAGGTGAACGTGATCGACACTCCGGGGCACCCGGACTTCATCGCCGAGGTGGAGCGGGCGCTCGCGGTGCTCGACGGGGCGGTGCTCGTGCTCTCCGCGGTGGAGGGCGTGCAGCCGCAGACCCGGGTCCTGATGCGGACGCTGCGCGCGCTCCGCCTGCCCACCCTGGTGTTCGTCAACAAGATCGACCGTACCGGCGCGCGCGAGGACGGGTTGCTCGCGGACGTCCGCCGCAAGCTGTCGCCACGGGTCGTGGCGCTGAGCGAGGTGCGGGACGCGGGGAGCCGGCGGACGCGCGCCGAGCCGCGTGCGCTGGAGTCGGCCGCCGTCGCGACGGAGCTGGCCGAGGTGCTGGCCGAGCACGACGAGGGGCTGTTGGCGCGGCTCGTGGACGGCGGGGAGCCGCCGTCGGCCGACGAGGTCCGCGCGGCGCTGACCGCGCAGACGGCCCGGGGTCTGGCGCACCCGCTCTACTTCGGCTCGGCGCTGACCGGGCAGGGCGTGGCCGCGCTGGTCGAGGGCATCGTGGGGCTGCTTTCGAGGGCGCCCGAGCCACGGCCCGGGGAGGCGGTGCGGGGCACGGTCTTCGCCATCGAGCGCGGCGCGGACGGCGCGAAGGTGTGTTACGTGCGGATGCGCGCCGGGTCCCCGCGGCGTGGTCAGCGGGTCAGCCTGCGCCGCCTCGGGCCGGACGGTGGCGTCGTCGAACGAGCCGGCCGCATCTCCGCGGTGGAGGTCGTCAGGGCGACACCCGCGCGGCCCGGGGCGAGTGGTGGGGGCCGGGGCGACGGGGCGTACGCCATGGGCGGCGGTGACATCGCGCGGGTGTGGGGGCTGGCCGAGGCGGGGGGGGCGACCAGCTCGGGCACCCCGCCGCGACGGGCGCGGGCGCGCCGCCGGAGGCCGCCTTCCGGTTTCTGCCGCCGACCCTGGAGGCGGTGGCCGTACCGCGCGAGCCGGGGCACGGCCACCGGCTGCACGCCGCGCTGACGGCGCTCGCCGACCAGGACCCGCTGATCGGCGCGCGCACCGTGCCGGGCCGGGGCACGGCGGTGCTGCTCTACGGGGAGGTGCAGAAGGAGGTCATCGCGGCGACGCTCAGCCGCGAGTTCGGCGTCGAGGTCGCGTTCGAGCCGAGCCGGGTGCACTGCCTGGAGCGGCTGGTCGGTCGGGCGAAGGCGTACGAGGGGATGGGCGACCGCGAGGAGACGCTGTTCTGGGCGTCCGTCGGGCTGCGCGTGGAGCCCGGGGAGCCGGGGTCGGGCGTGAGCTACCGCCTCGGGGTGGAGCTGGGCTGGCTGCCGCTGGCCTTCCACCGCGCGGTGGAGTCGGCCGTGCGGGACACCCTGGAGCAGGGCCCGCACGGGTGGCCGGTGACCGACTGCGTGGTCACGTTGTACCGGTGCGGCTTCAACAGCGTGCTGAGCACGGCCGCCGACTTCCGGAGGCTGACGCCGCTAGTGTTGATGCGGGCCGTCGCCGAGGCGGGCTGCCGGGTCTACGAGCCGTACCACGCCTTGGAGGTGGAGCTTCCGCAGGCGGACCTGCCGGCGGTGTTGGCCCTGCTCGCGGCGCGGGGCGCCGAGATCGTGGAGTCGGACCCCGACGCCACGGTCACCGGCGGCGCGGGGGCGGTCGCTGCGGGGGCCGGGGCGTGGCGCGTGCGCGGGGCGCTGCCCGCGCGGGCGGTGGACGCGGTCCAGCGGCGGCTGCCGGGGCTGACCGGCGGCGAGGGGGTGTGGTGGTCGCGCCCGTCGGGCGACCGGGCGGTGACCGGGGCGGTGCCGCGCCGCGCGCGTACGGACGGCGATCCGCTGGAACGCGCCGCGTACCTGCGGCACCTGTCGCAGCGCGAGCGGTAGGCGTGCGGGGCGGCCCGGGCTCCGGGCCGCCCCGCACGGGGTGCGGGTGGGCGGGGCGCCGGTATGCGGGGCGCCGGTGCTCAGGCATCGCTGCGGGCCGGCGTCGGCTCGGGGCGCGGCGGGTGGGGGCGCGGCGGGTGGGGGCGCGGGGCAGCAGGAGGGGGGGCCAGGGCGAGCAGGCCCGCGACGGCGAGGGCGGTGCGCGGGTCGGTGCGGCTCGCGAGCAGGCCGCCGAGCGCGGTGCACAGGGCGATGGCGGCCTGCTGGCCGATGGACCAGGCCGACAGGGTGCGGGCGACGAGGTGCCCGGGGGTGTGTTCGAGCCGGTAGGTGGCGAGGACAGGGGTGTACAGGCTCATGTTGACGATGATCGCCAACTCGATGGCGATCACGGTGACCAGGCCGACGACGCCGGGGCCGACGAAGGCCAGGCCGATCAGCCAGACGACGCGCAGGGTGCCGACGGCCCGGAAGACGGCGCGCTGGCCGTGGCGGGCCACGACCCGGCGGGCCAGCCGGGAGCCGACGAGGCCGCCGAGACAGGGGGCGGCGCAGGCAAGGGCGTACTGCCCAGGGGGCGAACCCGAGGTCGCGCAGGAGGAGGACGGCCAGCAGCGGTTCGGTGGCCATGACGAGGCCGGCGACGAGCAGGTTGTTGAGGTAGAGCGCCCGCAGGACGGGGTCGGCCGCGATGTGGCGCCAGCCGTCCAGGACGGTGCCCGCGCGGGGCGGGTGCGCGGTGGCGGGGCGTGGTGGTCGTTCCCGGCCGCCCATCGCGGCGATGCCGAGCGCGGACAGCAGGTAGCTGACGGCGTCGGCGACCACGGTGGCGACCGGCCCGAACAGGCCGATCGCGGCCCCGCCCAGCGGTGGCCCGACCGCGATGGAGCTCCAGTTCGTGGACTCGAACCGGGCGTTGGCCACCAGCAGGTCGGCCGGCCGCAGGAGGGCCTTGAGGTAGGCGCCGCTGGCCGCGTTGAAGGCGATCCTGGTGGCGGCGACCACGGCCGAGACCACCAGGAGTTGGGCGAGGCTCAGCCCGCCGAAAGCGTAACCGACCGGGATCGTGGCCATGGCCGCGCACCGGACCAGGTCCATCGCGATCATGACCGGGCGCTTGCGCCGGAACTCCACCCACGGCGCGAGCGGCACCGCGAGCAGGGCGCCCACCGCGGGCCCGATCGCGGACAGCGCGGACACCTCGGCGGGGCCGGCCTCCAGTACCAGCAGGGTGATCAGCGGGAGGGCGCCGAAGCCCAGCCCCGACCCGTAGGCGCTCATCGCGTACGCCGCCCACAGCCAACCGAACCGCCGGCCCAGCCGTCTTCCGCCCACCATGGTCCGCGCGCCTCTTGAGGTCTCGACCCAACAAACCGACGTTGCCGCGAGAGAACTAAGCGAGGCGCTGCACGGCAGGTCAAACAACTGTCCCGGGGGCGGCTCACAACCGTTCGTTGTTCATTAGGGTGGGCCGGCGTGGACCTCGAAGCCGTACGTACCTTCGTCGCCGTCGCGGCAGCGGGCCAGTTCCAGGAAGCCGCCGCCGAGCTGTCGGTCACCCAGCAGGCCGTCTCCAAGCGCGTCGCCACGCTGGAGAAGGGGCTCGGCGTGCGCCTGTTCACGCGCACCGCGCGCGGGGCCCGGCTCACCGTCGACGGCCAGGCGTTCCTGCCGCACCCCCGGGAGCTGCTCCGGGTGGCGGAGCGGGCCGACGCGTCCGTGCGGCCGGGGCGGCGGGCGCTACGGGTCGACGTGGTCAACCGGCGGATCGTGACCGTCGGGCTGCTCCAGGACTTCTACAGCACGCGGCCGGCGATCGCCCTGGACGTGGTGACCCTGGACGCCGACGTGGACGGGACGATCGCCGCCGTCGAGGCGGAGACGGTCGACGCCATGTTCCACGCGGTCCCGCCCCGACAGCACCTGCCGGAGGCCATCCGGTCGGAACAACTGATCCACGAGCCGCACCAGTTGCTCGTCGGGCCGCGCCACCGGCTGGCCGGCGCCTGGGCCATCACGCCCGGGCAACTCGTCGGACGGCGCATCCGGATGCCGGGTCTCGACGCCCGTGGCGAAGTGGCCGCCTACTACGACGAGCTGTCGGCCGCCTTCGGCATCACGACCGACGTGGTGGGGCCCGTTTTAGGGAACGAGACGCTGCTCGCGGAGATCACCGACTCGGCGGAGCTGTCGACGCTGGTCGGCGAGGGCTCGCGGTACCTGTGGCCGGACAGCTACGACCTGCGGCGGATTCCGATACGCGACCCCGCGCCGCTCTATCCGCTGTCCCTGATCTGGCGCGCCGACAAGCCGCACCCCGGGCTCGGCGAGCTACGCGGCTACCTCCACTCCAGGCGGACGCTCCCGCCCGACGCCCACGTCTGGCTTCCGACCTGGGGCGCGCCGGCGGCCCGGCGGTCGTAGCCGGGCGGCGCGCGGTGGCGGCTGCCCGCGCCCGGCGGGATGGCGCGCGGGCGCCGGGCGCGTGCGACCTGGGCGCGCGCCGGCGGGGGCGGCTCGGCGTGGTGGCGGGGCGCGGGCCAGGTTTCGGGGTCCGCGCGGGCAGTGGTTGTCGAAGCGCACCCGGTCCTCGATGAAGGTGTCCCCGCGCAACCCATGCACCTCGGCGAGGCCGGTGATGCCCACGGGCATCCGGTGCCGGGCCCGGTAGGCGGGGTAGGGTAGCGCTGGCTGAACTCCCTTACGAAGTAGGGGCGTTCGGGGCGCGGGCCGACCAGGCTCATGTCGCCGCGCAGGACGTTCCACAGTTGCGGCAGCTCGTCCAGCGAGATGCGGCGCAGCCAGCGCCCCACGGTGCTCATCCGCCGGTCGTCGGCGACGCTCCAGCGCGTGGCCGACTCGAACGCGTCGCTGCGCAACGTACGGAACTTGAGCACCACGAACGGGCGGCCGTTGCGCCCCACGCGCTCCTGCCGGAAGAGCACCCCGGGCCCGTCGGAGCAGCGCACGGCCAGCGCGCACGCCGCGAGCAGCAGGGCGACCGCGACCAGCCCCAGCACCGCGGCGCACACGTCCAGCGTCCGCTTGCCGATGGCGGCGACCCGGTGCCGGGGTGGCGGCGTCAGGCGCCGGCAGGCGAAGCCCCACAGGTGGTCGGGGACCGCCGAGCGCGCGGGCACCAGCGCCGGATCGGGCTCCGCGGTCACCAGCCATACGGTGAACCGCCGCTCCCGCAACAATCCGAGCAACGCCGCGACCTGCGGGTCCTGCCACGGGGTCCGGGTGAGGACGGCGGCGCGTACGCCGTGCTGGGCGATGGCCCGGCTGATGTCCTCGTGCCCGGTGAGCACCGGCACCGCGGGCCCCGCCCCGGCGTCTGGCACGCCCCCTGGCGCGGTCCCGGGAGGCGGGCCCGCGGCGATCCCGATCGCGGAGCCGACCGTGGACCCGGGTGGCGGGCCGCCCCGGGGCCCAAGCCGGTGGGCGGCTCGGGATCGGTGAGCGGTCCGGCGCCCGGCCCGGGCAGGGCGCCCGCGGCCAGCGGGCCGGTGGCGATGGCAACCGCGGCCGACGCGCCCGCGGTCATGGGTGCCGTGGTGGCAGCACCCGCCGCCAGCGGGTCGCCGGGTACGGGGGCGAGCCCCGCCGCCACGAGGCCGACCGGGCGCAGCCCGTATCCGGGGGCGGCGATGAGGGTGGCCAACACCCGTTCGCCGACCGGGCCCGAGCCGACCACGAGCGCGGGGCACGGCGCGCGGCGTCGGTGCCGGCGCAGCCCGAGGTGGGCCGCGGCCCGCGCCGCGCACAGCAGCGGCGCGTGGGCGGCCAGCAGCGCGAGCAGGGGCCCCCACCGGTCGAGGGCGACGAGCCCGGTGGTCACCACGCACCAGGTGAGGACGGTGTGCCAGAGCAGGGACGGCAGTTCGTCCAGGGCCGCCGTGGACAGCCCGGGGCGGTAGAGGCCGGCGTGCGCGTTGAGGGCGGCGAGCACGCCGAGCGCGGGCAGCACCGCCCGCGCGGCCTGGTCCGCGTCCGCGAGGAGCAGCGAGCCGACGGTGGCCGCGCCGTCGGCGGCGAACAGGGCCAGCGGCGCCAGGTGCCGCCAGGCCACGGCGCGCCGCCGGCGGGCGGTCGGCTCGCCCTGGCCGCCGCGCGGCGCGCACACGGCCGCCGTGGGCTGACGGTCGGCCGTCAACCGGTCCAGCCCGCCAGCCGTGTCGGACAGTTCCACGTTCTCCGTCGTCATGACCCGGCCCACCAGTGCCCCCGGACCCCGCGCCCGCTCCGCCCGCCGTCGTGCGACCGGCGGCCGGACGCCGCCCCGCGCGGTCCACGGCCCCGCGCGCCGGGTCCGCGTCGCCCGCGACCGGGCGGGAACACGCCCCGCCGGCGGCAGACACGCCGCGCACCGCGCCGCCGGGTGGGTCGCCGAGCCGAGCCGCCGGCTCGGGCCGCTGGCCGAGGACCGCCGCGTACACCCGCGCCATGTGCGCCACCACGCGGCGTACGTCATGGCGTTCGCGCGCGTGCCGCCGCGCCTGCGCGCCGAGTAGCTCGCGCCGGGCCGGTCGGCCAACAGGGCGGCGACGGTGCGGGCGAGCGCGCCCGGGTTGGCGGGCGGGGCCAGCTCGGGTCCGGTGCCGGCGAAGAGCAACACCACGTCGGCCCAGGTGCCGTTGGTGATGAACGTCTTGGTGCCGTCGATGACGTACCCCGCGCCGTCGCGCACCGCACGGGTGGTCAGCGACGCGGCGTCCGATCCGGTGCCGGGCTCGGTGAGCCCGAAGCAGCCCACGGCCTCGCCCGCGCACAGCCGCGGCAGCCACTCCCGCTTCTGTGCCTCGCTCCCCCAGGCGGCCACGGACTTGGCGCACAGGCCGAGTGAGACCGACAGGATGCCGCGCATCGCCGAGTCACCGCGCCCGAGTTCCTCGGTGACCAGCGCGTACGAGAGGTGGTCGCCGTCGGAGCCGCCGTAGCGGGCCGGGATGGTGAGGCCGAGGAAGCCGAGCGCGCCCAGCTTGGGCACGATGGCCCGGTCGACCCGCTCGGCGCGGTCCCACGCGGCGGCGTGCGGCGCGACCTCCCGGTCGACGAAGTCCTTGGCCAGTCGGCGCACCGCGCCCTGCTCGTCCGTGAGCTCCAGGTCCATGTCGCCGCCCCAGGGAATGCGCGTAATGAGCAGTGCTAGTTTTTGCGTGGCGGGCTCTACTATGTGGCGCATGGCCCGCCCCCGCAAGCCCCTGCTGAGCCGCGAGAGAATCGTCACGGCCGCCCTCGCCCTCGTGGACGCCGAGGGGTTGCAGGCCGTCTCGACCCGCCGGCTCGCCGCCGAACTCGGTTTCAGCGGGCCGTCGTTGTACAACCACTTCCCGACCAAGGACGAGATCCTGGACGCGGTCGCGGACACCGTGGTCGCCGAGGTCGACCTGTCGATGTTCGACGCGGGGCGCGACGGCCCCGAGCACTGGCGCCCGGCGCTGCTCGCCTGGGCCCGCTCCTACCGGGCGGCGCTCACCGCCCACCCGCACATCGTGCCACTGCTGGCCCAGGGACCCGAGCGGCGGCCGACGGGGCTGCGGATGGCGGACGCGGTGTTCGGCGCGATGGTGCGGGCGGGGTGGCCGCCCGCCCACGCGACGCGGGTGGGGGCGCTGATGCGCTACTTCGTCGCCGGGTCCGCGCTCGGCTCCTTCGCCCGCGGCTTCGTGGACGATCCACGGGCGTACGACCCCGCGGCCTATCCGCACCTGGGCCAGGCGCACCTGCTGGCCGAGCGGCAACAGCAGCTGGACGAGGGCGCGTTCGAGACGGGCCTGACGGCCCTGCTGGACGGACTCGAGCTCCAGTTCCAGCGGCTGACCTGAGCCGGGACCGGGACCGGGACCGGGATACCGGCGCGGGTCGGAGCGCCCAGCCCCCGACCCGCCCGACGCCCGGGCGCTCCCGCCCGCCGGCGCGCGCTATGTGCGGCAGGTCACGTCCGAGCCGGGCAGCCTGACCGTCCGCAGGTAGGCGTTGACCTGGTCGTCCACGCAGGCGTTGCCGTACTCGCCGAACACCCCGTGGTGGTTGGCTCCGGCCAGTGGTGGTTGGCTCCGGCCAGGGTCAGCAGCCGGGAGCTGGGCAGCATGCCGCGCAGGGCCTTGCTGTCCTGGTAGGAGGTGCGAGGGTCGCCGGTGGCGGCCACGATGAGCGCCGGGACGTCGCGCTCCACCCGGACCGGGGCCTCGCGCGGCAGGTCGGGCCAGAACGTGCACGGGTTGACGTTGTTGGCCATCGGCCCCATCAGCGGATAGCGGTCCCGGCTGCGCTGGATGTCGCGCCAGTACACCTCGGGGTCGTGCGGCACCGTCCCGTCGCCGCACAGGATGGCGACCTGCGCGCTGCCGTACCGCGACTGCTTGCCGGTCAGGGCGAAGTCCAGCATCTCCACCAAGTCCGGCGTCGGTTCGACGCGCTCGCCGCGCGCGGCGCGGGCGAGCACCGAGAGCTGGCCGGCGAGCGCGTGCCGGGCCGGGTCGCGGTCGTCGGCGGCGCCGGCGAAGGCGATCATCGGCACCGTCGCGTCGTCCACCCAGTACGCGTCCGGGCACGAGCCGACCACCAGCGGGCGCACCGCCGCGGCCCGCGCGGTGCGCTCGACGGTGCGCAGCACCCGCGGCCCACTCGTGCCGAGGCCGTAGGTCGCGTGACGCCGCGCGGTCCACTCGGCCCAGGCGCGCAGCGCCCGGTCCCCGATCTTCTCCCGGCCACTGAGCAGCCGGAGCCGGTACTCGCGCGGGTCGATGGCCCCGTCGAGCACCACCCGGTCGTAGCGGCCCGGGAACATCTGGGTGTAGGCGGTGCCCAGGTAGGTGCCGTACGAGTAGCCCAGGTAGGAGATCTTCCGCTCGCCCAGCACGCCGCGTACGACGTCCATGTCGCGGGCGGTGTGGCGGGTGGTGACGCGCGGCAGGACGGCACCGTGTCGGGTGGAACAGCGCCTGGCCAGGTCCTTCTGGTGGGCAACCTGCCGGTCGAAGCTGGCCAGGGTCATGCAGGCCGAGACCAGCGCGCTGCAGACGGGCCAGCCGCAGTCCAGCGGGATGCTGCGGCCGACGAACCGGGGGTCCAGGCCGATCAGGTCGTAGCGGGCGGCGTTGTCGCGCATCGCGGTCCGCGCCGCCAACGGGCTGGTGAGGGAGGGGCCGCCGGGGCCGCCGTCGTTGAAGACGATCGGGCCGACGCGGTGGGCGGTGTCGGTGGCCCTGATCCGGGAGAGGGCGACGGTGATGGTGCGGCCGGTGGGGCGCGCGTAGTCCAGCGGAACCGTGATGTCGGCGCACTGGGCGCCGGCCTTCTCCAGTCGTCGCCCGTCCTCGTCGTCGGGTCCGAGCACGCAACTCTTCCACTGTGGGCGCTGGTCGTAGAAGCGGGCGAGTTCGCTCGTCGCGGCGGGCGGGCCGCCGTGGGCTGGGGCCGGTAAGCCGGTCGTAGGCACGAGGGCCAGGCAGGCGGCGAGCGCTGTGCCCACCACCGCCGGCCTTGTCATCGCATGCATGACAGCACGCTAGGACGCGCGCCCCGGGCCGCACGCTGGTGCTGTCCCCCGCCTCGAGGCGGGGGACAGCACCAGCGTGCGGGACGCGCCCGCCAGGCTCACGAACGCCGTACGGGCCGGCCGTCGGCCCGGCGCGTCAGAAAGCTCAGCAGGATCAGCAGGATCAGAAGACGATGAGCGCCCGCCCGCCACGCCCCGCGAGCATGGCGTCGAAGGCGGCGGGGATGCCATCGAGCCCGATCCGGTCGGTGATCAGGGCCGACAGGTCGAGCCTTCCCGCGCGCACGTGCTCCGCGATCGCCGGCAGGTCGCGGACCGGGTCGCTGTTGCCGTAGACGCAGCCGGAGAGGGTGCGGCCGAAGTAGAAGAGTTCCAGCGCGGAGAACGTCACCTGCTGGTCCTTGCCGCCGATGCCGACGACAGTGGTCCGGCCGCCGCGACGGGTGCTCGTCCAGGCGGCGCGGATGGTGTCCGCGCGGCCCACGCACTCGATGGCCACGTCGGCGCCGTGCCCCTCGGTGAGGGCGCGCACCCGCTTGGCCGTGTAGTCGCCCGCTATCAGGAAGTCGGTTGCGCCGGCGGCTCTGGCGAGTTCCTCCTTCTCGGGCGAGATGTCGACGGCGACCAGCGGTCCCGCGCCGGCGATCCGCGCGCACTGGAGCACCGCGAGGCGCACCCCGCCGACGCCGAAGACCACGACCGACTCGCCCTCGACGACCTTGGCCGCGTGGAAAATGGCCCCGTACCCGGTGAGCACCGCGCAGCCGAGCAGCGCCGCGTCCACCAGCGGCACGCCGTCCGGCAGCGTCAGCACGGCGTGCGGGGGCACCACGGTCTCCTCGGCGAACGCCGCGGTGCCAAGGCCAGGGTAGAGGGCGGTGGAGTCGGCCGCGAGGGTGGCGTACGGGACGTCGGCGGCGGCGCCCGCGTGGGCACACAGCCACGGTTCGTCCAACGCGCAGAAGTGGCAGTTCACGCACGAGGGTGCCCAGTTCAGGACGACGCGGTCACAGGTGGCCACCGATGTCACGCCCTCGCCCACGGCGCTGACGACCCCGGCCCCCTCGTGCCCAAGCACGGCCGGCGCCGGCTGCCGCAACGTGCCACAGCGACAGGTCGGAGTGGCACACGCCGGCGGCGGTGAGCTTGACCCGGACCTGTCCGGGGCCCGGCTTCGGGAGGTCGATCTCTGTGATCTCCAGCGGAACGTTGACTGCGGTGAGTACAGCGGCGGGAACCACGGTTTCTCCTAGGGGGACAGGCACGGTGTGGGGGTGGGGCGTTGGCCCGCCCCCGTCGCCAGCGGGCCGATGGACCCGGCGCCGACGGGGTGGGCGGACGGACGGGGTGCTCCGGCGTGCGCGGGTGCGCACGCCGGTTCGAGCAACACGACGGTGCGGATCGTACGGCGACGGAGCGGCCGAGCACAGCGTGCGCCCGGCCGTACCGGACGGTCCGGTTCGGTTATGTCCGATGCGCTGCGGTGCCGGCATGCTCGCGGTGAGCGGGCGGCCGGCCCGGGGCGCGGGTGAGTGGTCGGGCGTACGCGGCGCGCACGCGCGGGCGGGCGGGCGGACGAGCAGGGGTACGGACGGACGGGCAGGCGGACGGGACGGGGTGGCGCCGGGTCGTCGGGCGCCGGGAGGGGCGGGTCGGGGCGCGGGCCAGCGGGCCGTACGGGGCGGCGGGCGGCGGGGCCGGCCGGCGCGCCCCGCGCTAGGGCGGCGGCACTCGGCGGACGGCGGCGGCCGGCGCGACCCGCCGTCGCCTGGGACCGGTCGGCCTGGCCCGGCGCCGCCGTCGGGGGCGGCGCCGGGCGTGCTGGGGCGGCGGGGCGTCAGAGCTGGAGCGACTTGGTCTGGAGGTACTCGGTCAGACCGTGCACGCCGAGTTCGCGCCCGACGCCGGAGTTCTTGTAGCCGCCGAAGGGGGCGAGCGGGTTGAAGCGGCCCCCGTTGATGTCCACCTGGCCGGTCTCCAGGCGGCGAGCGACGGCCACCGCCTCGGCCTAGTCGGCCGCCCACACCGCGCCGGCCAGCCCGTACGCCGAGTCGTTGGCGATCCGTACGGCCTCATCGACGTCGGCGTACCGCAGGATCGAGAGGACCGGGCCGAAGATCTCCTCCTGGGCGATGGTCATCCCCGGGGTGACGTCGGCGAACACGGTGGGGCGCAGGTAGTACCCGCGCTCCAGGCCCTCCGGGGCCGTGGGGCCGCCGGCCACCAGGCGAGCGCCCCCGGCGACGCCGCGGTCGATGTAGCCACGGACCCGGTCCCGCTGCGCGACGCTGACCACGGGCCCGAGCCGGGTCTAGGCGTCGCGCGGGTCGCCCGGCACGTACTTCGCGGCGGCAGCGGCGGCCAGTTCGACGGCCTCCTCGTACTGGTCGGCGTGGACCAACAGCCGGGTCCAGACGCTACAAGTCTGGCCAGCGTTGGCCATCACGTTGGCCACGCCGACCTTCACCGCCCGGGTCAGGTCGGCGCCGGGCAGGACGATGTTGGCCGACTTGCCGCCGAGTTCGAGGGCGACCCGCTTGACGGCCGCCCCGGCGCTCGCGCCGATGCGCCGGCCGACGGCGGTGGAGCCGGTGAAGGAGACCAGGTCCACGCCCGGGTGCTCGGCCAGCGCCTGGCCGGCGACCGGGCCGAGGCCGGTGACCAGGTTGAAGACGCCGGCGGGCAGCTCGGCGCCGGCCACCACCTCGGCGAAGAGCTGGGCCACCAGCGGGGTGTTCTCGGCGGGCTTGACGGCGACGGTGCAGCCGGCGGCGAGCGCGGGGGCGACCTTGGCGACGATCTGGTGCAGCGGGTAGTTCCACGGCGTGATCGCGCCGACGCGCCCACCGGCTCGTGGAACACCGTCGAGTTGCCGATCCGCTCCTCGAACGCGTACGTCTTCGGCAACTCGGCGTAGCTGTCGGCCACGGCGATCGGCAGGCCGGCGTGGACGGCCTGTGCGAAGCCGACGGGGGAGCCGAGTTCGGCCACCACGGTCTCGGCGGTCTCGTCGCAGCGGGCGGCGAGCCCGTCGCGCAGGGCCGCCAGGTAGGTGCCGCGCTCGGCCGGCGGGACGGCGGCCCAGCCGGGCAGGGCGGCGCGCGCGGCCCGTACGGCGGTGTCCACGTCGAGCGCCGTGCCGGCCGGCACGGTGGCGACGACCTGCTCGTCCGCCGGGTTCACCACCTCGATCGAGTCCGTGCCGGCCGCGGGCCGCCAGGCGCCGTCGATGTACATCTCGTCATGCGACTTCACGTCGTTCGCCCTCCAGCGCACCGCTTAGGCCCGACGTACCCCACCAAACTAGCGACGGTAGTTTTCGGACGTCAGAGGCCGCCGCGTGCCCTCAATCACGCACGCCGTTCCCTCCCGGACAGCACACGCCGCCCCGCCCTCGCCACGCCCGGCCCACCTCCCGTCGGTCCCAACTCGCTTACTCCGGAATCCACTTGGCCTCGCCGGCGCATGGTGCCGGCGACCGGACGCCACGCGCGGTGGGCCGGTGGACCCCGCCGTCCACCACCTCCACGGTGCCCGACGGCCGGCGCGTCACACCACCCCGCCGAGTGGCTCGACCGCGCGCGTGGGGTGTCCGGGGCGCGCCGCGGGGGGGCGCGCGAGCAGGGGTGCGGCGGACTCGGGGGCGCCCGGTCGCGCCCGTCCGATCGCGCCCGTCCGGTCAGCGCGCTCGCGCCGCGTCCCGTACGTCGTACAGGTGGGCGAAGACGACGACGTTGGAGCGGTAGCCTCGGCCGGGTTCGAAGGGGCCGCCGCAGGTCAGCAGCAGCAGTTCGGGGCGGCCCGCGTCGCCGTAGACCGCGTGGTCGGGGAAGTCGGAGCGCGCGGGTAGGCGCGCACCGCGTCCACCGTGAACACGGCCGTCCTGCCGTCGTGGCGGGCCACCTCGACGAGGTCGCCGCGGTGCAGCGTGGGCAGTTCGAGGAAGACTGCCGGGCCGCGGCGGGTGTCGCGGTGGCCGACGATGATCGCGGTGCCGCGCTCACCGGGGCTCGGCCCCCGCTCGTACCAGTCCGCCACGCGCGGGGCGTTGGCCGCCGGCGTCATCAGCCGGCCGTGTCGGTCCAGACCGAGGCCGACGACCGGCGCGTCGAGGCGCAGCGCGGGGATGGCCACGGTGCGGGGTCGGGCCCGGGCGATGGGGGCGCGCGGCACGAGCGGCCGGGTCGCCCGCGCCGGACCGCTCGCCGGGCCACTCGGGCGCTCGCCGGCGGGAGGCCGCGCGCCGGGCGCGCCGGGCGGCGCCGCGCGCCCACCGGAGTCACGCGCCGCGCCGGCCGCGCTGGCGCCGGCCGCGCCCGGCCGCCCCGTACCGCCCGCACGCCCGGCACCGTCCGTACGCCCATCCGCTGCCGGGCCGGCGGCGACCCGTGACCCTCCAGTCCGGGGAGCCGCCGCGTTGCCCTCGGCGACGAGCCACATGACCGCCGCGCCCGCCGCCCAGGCGGACAGTTCGGGCGGGCGCGACCGGTTGCCCGGCCACGACGCGGGGCCGCCCAGCGCACGGCCGTGCTCAGGGTCACCGCCAGACGGCGCCGACGGGCACGGCTCATGCGCCGGCGCGGCGCACCGCAGTGGCAGCGCCCGCGCGCCGCCGGGCCGTGGGCGCGCGGGGCGCGGTGGCACGGGGCCCGGCGGCGTGCCACTGCCTCGCCTCATGGCGTCCTAGGCGGGGCGCTGGGATCGAGCCGGGCACGGGGCCCACCAGCAGCCCCACCACCCCGACCGCGTCGACGGCCAGCGCCGTACCCGCCCGGGGCGGCGCCGTCCCCTCGTCGGCCTCGCCACCGCCGCCCGCGGCCACGGCGCCCCGCGGCTGCCGCCCGTCCACGGCCGGCACGGCACCAGGGTCCACGACCGCCCGCTCGGCACGCGGCTCCCGGGATGCGGGCGGCGCCTCGACCACGGGCCGGTCGGCGGCAGCCGGCACGGCACCGCGCCCCTGCCGCCGGTCCGCCCGGTTCCGGTCCGACGCGCCTGCGCTCCACAGCGCGTCGGTGAGCCAGTCCTCGTCGGCCGTCGCCGGGCTCTCCCGCCCCGTGGTCGGTTCCTGCCCGTCGCCCGGGCGTCACCCCGCGCCTCGTCCGCGGCGGCCGGCGGCGGGTCGTTGGTCGGGGGCTGCCCCTGGTCGCCCGGCGGACAGGCGACCGTGAACGCCTTGCGCCTGTCCGCGCCCCGCTCCTCCCCCGCGCCGGGCCAGGTGAGTTCGTAGCTGCCGCTGGGGAGGGTGTACGGGCCGGTGTGGCCCCGGCCGGCCTCGATGAGGATGGTGCCGTCGATGCCGGGCAGCTTGCGGGGGTTCGGGCGCGGCGCGATCCGCCAGGTCAGCTCCCGCACGTCGGGGACGTCGACGGCGACGAGGTAGAAGGCGCAGACCGTGCGCTCGTCCCGCGGGTCCGGCACGGGCGTGTCCACCGTCGTGGATAAGGACGTCCGCGCCCGGCGTCACGGCGGCGGGCGCCTCCGGCACGGCGACGGCGCCGGTGGCCAGCGCGGCCACGACGACCACGGCGGCGCGAGCGCCGACGAGACGGAACGGTACCGGGGCGGCCATGTGGGTCTCCTTCACGCCGGAACGTCTCGTCCGACCGGTCATACGTTCATACGCATCAGTCGTTTGCCTGACTACGTGTCACGTCCGCGCCACCAGGAAACGGCCCCCCTCTCCCCCCCGAACGCCCCCCCTGTCCCCCACTCGGCCCAACCCCCCACTGCGCGTACGGCCCGTACAGGAGGCGGACGGGCGAGGCGGGCCGGGCGAGCGCGGCGAGCCGCCGGTCAGGGCTGGCCCCGGTCGCGCGCGCCGGTCGCTCCACGAGACGCGGCGGCTAGGGACGCCGGCGGGTGACGGCCTCGCCGCCGCGCGGTTGTGGACCGGCGGCGAGGTCCGGCGTCGGCGGGTGGCCTGACGGGGAGTCGCGCGGGGCGCCCCGGGCCGCCGTGCGCGAGGCTGCGTCGCCCCGCCCCGCAGGCGGCGTCCGGCGACCGCCGCCGAGCCGAGCAGCAACAGGCTGAGCAGCGCGAACGGCGCTGCCGTGCCCGCGAGGCCGGCCAGCGCGCCGGCGGCAGCCGGCGCGGCTGCTTAGCCGAACCAGTTGCCGGTCAGCCGCAGCGCGAGTGCGGTGCTGCGCGCCCCGTCGGGCACGGCCCGCACCACCGTGGTCATCGACAGCGGCTGTCCCACGCCGAGCGCGAAGCCGAGCAGGGCCAGCGCGATCGCCAGGCCCCACACCGGCAACGGCAGCGCGACGCTCGCGCACAGCACCGCCGCCAGCAGACAGCTCCCGGCCATCAGCGCGGTGCGGCCGACCAGTCGGATCATCGGCGTCATCACCAGTCGGCAGGCGATGGTGGCCGCGGACAGCAGGCCGAGCAGCAGCCCGACGGTGGCCGGCGCGATGCCACGGTGTTCACCGAGCACGGGCAGATAGGCGGTGAGGACGTCGGTCGTGGAGAGCACGGCGAGGCTGATGAAGATGCCGGAGGCCACGCCGCGCGAGCGCATGATGCCCCAGACGGACACGGGCCGCCCGGCCGGCCGTTCGCCCGTCTCGCGCGCCGCCGGCCGCGCGCCCCGCCCGCCGGCGCGCTCGCGCGAGCCTCCCCCGGCGCTCCCGCCGGCGCACTCGACGCGCCACAGGCCGGCGAACGAGCACATCGCCACCGCCGCCGAGGTGAGCAGCGCCGTGGCGCTGGTGCGGGCCAACTGGTCGCCCTGCGCCGAAACTAGCGACCCGGCGGCAATCGGGCCCACGAGTTGGCCGAGCGAGGCGCCGATGGTGAAGTGGCCGAAGTTGCGGTCCTGGTCGGCGGCGGCGCTGCGGCGGGCCACGATGGACTGCGCGCCGATCACGAACGCCAGGTGCCCCAGGCCCATCACGCCGCTCCACAGCGCCATCGCCGACAGCGAGCCGGCCCGCCCGCTGAGCGCGCAGCCCCCCGCGATGAGTACGACGCCGACGGGCAGCAGCGGGGCGGCCCGGCCGTGGTCGGTGAGGCGGCCCAACGGTACGGCGGCGAACAGCGGCAGCAGCGCGTACACGCCGGCGATGATGCCCACCGCGCGGGCGTCCGCGCCCAGCGCGAGGGCCCGGTAGGAGACGGCCGGCCTGGCCATGCTCACCGCCCCCTGCGCGAACGCGAAGGCGATGACCAGGCGCAGCAGCCAGCCCTTACCGGGCGTCGTCCCCGTCGTCCCCGTCATGCTTCAGATGATGCCGAACGCCAGACTGGCGCCCAGCACCACCAGGGCGGTAAGCGCCGCCCACTTCACGGTGAAGCGGGTGTGGTCGCCGAACTCCACCTTGGCCATGCCGACCAGCACGTACACGGCGGGCACCAACGGGCTCGACATGTGCAGGGCCTGGCCGACGAGCGAGGCGCGGGCGATCTCCGTGGGCGAGACCCCGTGCGCGGCGCCGGCCTCGGCCAGGATGGGCACGATGCCGAAGTAGAAGCCGTCGTTGGACATGAAGTACGTGAGCGGGATGCTCAGCACGCCGGTGACCATGGCCATGTGCGGTCCGAGCCCGTCGGGTACGCCGTCCACCAGCCAACGGGCCATGTGCTCGACCATGCCGGTGCCGGTAAGGACGCCGGTGAACACCGCCGCGGCGAAGACCATGCCAGAGACGTTGAGCACGTTCTCCGAGTGCGCGGCGATGCGCGCCTTCTGGTCGGGCATGTGCGGGAAGTTGACGGTGAGCGCGACCGCCGCGCCCAGCAGGAAGAGCACCGGTATCGGCAGGGTCTGCAGGATCAGTAGGGTGAGCAGGGTCGCGGTGAGGGCGGCGTTGAACCAGTACAGCTTCAGGCGCAGCGTCGGCCGGTTCGGGTCCAGGGTCTGCGGGTCGTCGGCGGCACCGGTGTCGGCGTCGGCGTCGCTCGCGGTGGTGGTCTCGGTGGCCGGGCAGACGGGTCGGGCGTCGTCGCCTGTACCGGGCTGGTCGGCCTGGCCCCGCCCGGTGCCGCCGCCCGTCGGGAAGCGGCTCTTGGTCAGCGGGACGCGCCCGGGTCCGCCCGCGCCGGCCACCGCGACGGTGGGGGCGTCGGCGCCGCCGACCGCGGCGAGCACCGGTTCGCCCGCCCCCGCGCCCGGGGCCTCCTCACGCGCCGGCGCGTCGTTCTCGGCCAGCGTGAGCAGGCCGAGCCGCCTGCGTTCGCGCCGGCCGAGCACGTACGCGAGGAGGAAGACGAAGAGCAGGCCGACCGCGAGCGCCGGGATCATCGGTACGATGATCTCGCCCGCGTCCAGTTCGAGGGCGGTGGCGGCGCGGGCGGTGGGGCCGCCCCAAGGCACGGTGTTCATCACGCCGTTGGCGGTGGCCGCGACGCAGGTCATGACGAGCACGCTCATCTTCAGCCGCCGGTAGAGCGGCAGCATCGCCGACACGGTGATCATGAAGGTGGTGGAGCCGTCGCCGTCGAGCGAGACCACGGCAGCCAACACGGCAGTGCCGACCACGATGCGCACCGGATCGGCCTTGCAGAACCGCAGGATGAGCCGGACGATCGGGTCGAAGAGCCCGACGTCGATCATGACCCCGGAGTAGATGATGGCGAACATGAGCATGGCCGCCGTGGGCGCCAGGTCGCCTATCCCGTCGAGCACGTACTCGCCCAGGTGCGCGCCCTTTCCTACCAGGACGCAGAACAGCGCCGGAACGAGCACCAGCGCCGCCAGCGGGGACATCTTCTTCATCATGATCAGCACCAGGAAGGTGGAGATCATGACGAATCCGAGGATGGTCAGCATGGGTACCTCACGTTCGCCTTCGAAGGCCGCCGGGGGGCGGGCAGCACCGCCGGAGGGGCGGTGAGGCGACGTTAGGCGCGGCAACTTTGCGTTAACAAGGTCTTGACGTGCGAGCAATACGCGCAAAACACCAGGTCAGCCGCGTGCGACGGAGTCACCACGCCCCGGGCGGCACGCCGGTCCCACCGGGCGGCACCGTCCCCACCGTTCACCGGCACCCGGCGCGCGGTGCGGCTGGCGGAGGATGGCGGAGCGGCACTGGTCGAGGGAGCGCAGGAGCGGGTAGGCATCGGGGCGCGCGGGGCCGCCGTGCCGGGTGGGGCCGGCACATTGACGCCGCACCCCGCGATTCCTATGGTCAAGCATAGGAATTTTTCGATGGTGGATCTCGATGGTGGGAGCACGCGATGAGCGGCACGGACAACGAGCAAGCGAGGAAGGTCGCCGAGGGGCTGACGTACAGCTCCGGCTTCGGTAACGAACACAGCAGCGAGGCGGTGCCCGGGGCGCTGCCGCACGGCTGCAACTCGCCCCAGCGCGCCCCGCTCGGCCTGTACGCGGAGCAGCTCAGCGGCAGCGCCTTCACCGAACCCCGGCGTAACAACCGCCGCTCCTGGCTCTACCGCATCAGCCCGTCGGCGGCGCACCCGCCGTTCACCGGGATCGACAACGGCGCGCTGCGCGGCGCCCCGTTCGCCGGCCCCGAGCAGGTGCCCGACCCCAACCGGCTACGCTGGGACCCGATGCCGGAGCCGGCCGCCGGCACCGACTTCCTCGCCGGCCTGTGGACGCTCGGCGGCAACGGCGACGCCGCCCAGCGCGTCGGCATGGCCATCCACCTCTACGGCGCCAACGCCTCGATGACCGACCGGGTCTTCAGCGACTCCGACGGCGAGTTGCTGATCGTGCCCGAGAGCGGCGGGCTGCTGCTGCGCACCGAGTTCGGACTGCTGCGCGCCGAGCCGGGTGAGGTGGCGCTCATCCCGCGCGGCGTGCGGTTTCGCGTCGAACTCCTCGACGCGAGCGCGCGCGGCTACGTCTGCGAGAACTACGGCCAGCCCTTCGTGCTGCCCGACCTCGGCCCGATCGGCGCCAACGGCCTGGCCAACCCGCGCGACTTCCGGGCGCCGTTGGCCGCGTACGAGGAGCGCAAGGCGCCCACCGAGGTGGTCAACAAGTTCTGCGGCAACCTGTGGGCCGCGACGTACGACCACTCCCCGCTCGACGTCGTGGCCTGGCACGGCAACCACGTGCCGTACGTCTACGACCTGCACCGCTTCAACGTCATCGGCTCGATCAGCTACGACCACCCCGACCCGTCCATCTTCACGGTGCTCACCTCACCCTCGGACACCCCCGGCCTGGCGGGCGTGGACTTCGTGGTCTTCGCGCCGCGCTGGCTGGTGGGCGAGGACACCTTCCGGCCGCCGTACTTCCACCGCAACGTGATGAGCGAGTACATGGGCCTGATCGAGGGCGCCTACGACGCGAAGAAGGCGGGCAAGGGCGGCTTCGTGCCCGGCGGCGGCTCGCTGCACAACATGATGTCGGCGCACGGGCCCGACCGGACGACCTTCGACCGGGCGAGCGCGGCCGAACTCCTGCCGCAGAAGATCGACAACGGCCTCGCCTTCATGTTCGAGACCCGCTGGCCGGTCGTCACCACCCCGCAGGCGATCGAAGCCGACCACCTGCAGAGCGGTTATGACGATGTGTGGCAGGGTCTGGAGCGCCATTTCCGGTCGTCGTAGTACGGAGCCAACGTGACCACCTTCGCTCCCGACTCGCTCGCCCTGAACCGCAAGCTGCCGCTCTGGTACCAGGTGTCGCAGTCGTTGCGCGCCTCCATACTGGGCCGCCACCCGGAGGAGCCGCTGCGCCTGCCCACCGAGGACCGGTTGGCCGAGCACTACGGGGTCAGCGTCCTCACCATGCGGCAGGCGCTCAAGGAGTTGGAGGCGGAGGGACTGATCAGCCGGCACCGGCGGCGCGGCACGTTCATCGAGCCGAGCGCGCGGCGCGGCGCCCCGGTGCGGCTGCTCGGCTCGGTGGACGCGATAGTGGCCCAGCAGTCGGGTGAGCGCACCACGCTGCTGGGCCATGGCACCGAGCCGGTCCCGGCTGACCTCGCCGAGCACTTCCCGGGCCGCACCGAGGCGGTGGCCTACCGCAGGCTGCGCTGCGAGGAGGAGAGCGGCGAGCCGACCAACTGGGCGCACAACCTGATCCGGCCCGACATCGCCGAGAAGATTGACCTCGACGACCTGACCCGCTGGCCCATGACCAAGGTGCTGCGGGACGCGGTCGGGGTGCGCATCAGCCGGATCACGGACACGGTCGAGGCCCGCCTCGCCGACCCGGAGACGGCGGGGCTCCTGAACGTGCCGCTGCTGAGCCCGATCCTGCACTACACGGGCCTGACCTACGACGAGGACGGCGAGATCGTGGACGTGGCCCGCATCCGCTACCGAGGTGACCGTTTCTCCTTCACGGTCACCCTGGACGCCCACTGAGCCACCTCCGCCCGCGTTCGGCCCCGCGCCGCGCCCTCCGCGCGCGAGCGCGCCCACCGCCGGCGCGGGGTCAGGTCAGCGCCGGCGCCGCCCCGAGCCCGCGCCGGGCATGGCTACCATGCTGGAGGCACAGACGTCGGGGAGGGCTGCCGTGGCGGTAACGGACGCCGGTGGGGGCGAGGCGCCGGAGCTGGCGGACGTGATGCCGTGGTCGGTGGCGCCGCTGCGACTGGGCCGGTCCTGAGTACTGGCCGCCGACGCCGCCTCGCTCACGGCCCGCTGGGACCGGCTGCTGCGCACCGACGACGAGGCCGACCGCACGGGCCCTGTTCCACCCCACCCGGGCTCGTACGCCGCACACCGCCGTCGCCCAACTCCCCGGCCAGCCCGGCGCCACCACAAGGTTCGCCCGCAAGCGGGGCCGCTGCCCACAGCCGGTGCGGATCGCCCACGGATCCTACGACCAGCAGTGGCTGATCCCCGACCACCGGCTGATCAACGCGGCCAGGTCCGAGCTGTGGCGGGTGGCCGAAGCCCACCAGGTCCACCTGCTGGAACCGGCCCGCGAGGCGCCTCCCCGCGCCGGCCAGCGCGGCTCCCGCGCGGCGCCGCCGGGCCCGCCCCCGGCGGAGGTCGAACTCTCCTTCGCCGCGCTGCTCCCCGACGGGCACTCCCCCGCCGGCCGGCCCGGCCGCATCCGGCCGCTCTACCGCCGCCCCGGCGGCCGCGAGCCCAATCTCGCCCCGGGGCTCCGCGCCCACCTGACCCGCCGGCTCAGGCACGAGGTCGCCGCCGACGACCTGTTCGCCTGGATCGCCGCCGTCGCGCAGCGCGGGCCCGAGGGCGCGCCGGCCGTGCCGCTGACCGCCTCGCCCGAACTCTGGGAGGCGGGCGTCGCGCTCGGCCGACGCCGGGTGTGGCTGCCACCCGCGGCGCCCGCTGCGGCCCCGCAGCAGGGGCCACGGGCCGGCCCCGGCTGCCGGGCGGTCAGCGTCCGTACGTGCGGGCCGCGCTCGCGGGCCGACTCGCCCCTGACGCGCTGGGTTACGACCCCGAGGAGCACGCGCTCTGCCTGGGAAACGGCCGGATCTCACCGGTGGCCCACGCCGCGTGGGAGTACCGCAGCGGTGGGGTGCGGGTGTTGGAGAGCTGGTCCAAGCGGCGCGCCACGCCCGGCCCGGCCGGCACTCTGGACGCCATCGGGCCGCGTGACTGGCCCCAGGAATGGACGTCGGACCTGCTGGAGTTGATCACGGTCCTCACCTTGCTGGCCGAGCCGCGCGCGCCGACCGGACAACTGCGTAAGGAACTGGCCCGGACCGCCGATCGCGGCGGGAGAGCTGGCCGAGGCGGGCGTGCTGCCGGTGCCGGAGGCCGCCCGACGGCCCGCGTCGGCCCTGGACCACCACGAGGAGGGGCCGGGTCAGTTCGCGCTGTGGTGAGGTCGCGGCGAGCCGGCGGCGCCGGCACTCGGGACGCCGGAGGCGGGCCGACGGACACACGGGACCGCCTACACACCGGGCCGTCTGGCACGCACGGGGCCGCCTGACGGAGAGCACGCGTCTCGCGGCAGCGGCGGCCACAGCGCGGGGCCGGCGGATCAGTCGATCCACGGGGCGGGGCGCGGGCGAAGGAGACGACGCGGGCGGCCTGCACGGGTCACCTGGGCGGGGCGACGGTGGCGGGCCGGGCCGCTCACACCGTGGCGGCTACGGGGCGCCTGTCCGGCCTGGTCGCGTGCCCAGGCCGGACCGATTCGATCGGGAACGAGCGGGGGTGAAGGAGTCTCGTCTGTCGAACGGGCACAGCGTCCCGTCGGTCAGCCTCTGCTGCCGAACAGCAAACGCCGCAGGGGCGCGAACAGCGACACCCGGGCACCCCGGCTCTTCTTCGTGCGCGCGTGGTCGCGCGCGGTGAACTCCTGCATCAGCACCGTGGCGCCCTCCGCCTCGCGCTGCGGCACCGCTGGGCCGCCGAGGACCGCGAGGTGGCGGTCGAGACGCGCACTGGACGCCCCGCTCCCACAGTTGATCGCAGGCACTCGTGGCCTGCTGCGCATTGCTATCTGCTCCATGACACTCCCCACCCGCCGTAGGCACCCGCCCTGGGCAGAGTAACCCTACCTCCCCCTGCCGTCACCCATGCATCCCACACCTCGGATTCACGGTGGCGTCAAGGAGGTTGACAGACGTTTTCCCAGCTTGGCGCGTTGTACGGCTGATTGGCACGCTCTGGGACACCCATGCGCCCGCACACCGGTGCGCCGTACGCCCGCCCGCCGGCGCCTTCTCCCCGTCGGTGCGGACCGGCGGGGAGAAGGTGTGCCCGACCGGGATCGGCTGGGCCGTGGGTCAGATGGCCGAGCCGAAGGCGGGCAGGTAGCCACGCGACTGACCGGCGGCCTTCGGGTAGTAGGAGTCGCCGATCGGGAAGGTCACGCTGTGCAGCCACGCGTCGCCCGAGCAGATCTCGTGGCCGGTGAAGCGGGCCGCGATGTCGCCGTACCCGAAGCCGTGGTCGGCCGCGCGCTTGGCGGTGATCGAGTTGAGCAGGTCGGCCGCGCCGTTGATGGCGGACCGCTCCTTCTCCGTGAGGCCGACCACGCAGGTGCCGTTGAGCTTGTAGAAGCGCGGGTAGCCGAGCACGACGACGCGGGCCCCGGGGGCCTTGCTCCTGATGGCCGAGTACACCGCGTCGAGCTTGCCGGGCAGCGTCTTCTCGACGTACGCGCGGGCGGTGTTGACCCGGTTCACGCAGTTGCTCTCGGACTGGAGCACGCAGGTGGTCATGACGTCGACGAAGCCGGCGTCGTTGCCGCCGATGGTGATGCTTGACCAGATCGGTGCCGGAGTTGATCGGACCGAGCTGCTTGTTCAGGCCGTCACCGGTGACGGCCCCGGAACAGGCGGTGAAGTGGAAGCTGGCGGGCGCGTTCCTGGCGGCCCACAGCTTGGGGTAGGCGCGGTTGCTGCGCTTGCAGTCGCTGCTGCCGCTGTCGTAGTCGCCGGCGCCGACACCGGAGGAGTAGGAGTCGCCGAGGGCCACGTAGTCGCGGGCAGCCAGGGTGCCGACCGAGGCGCCGGCCGCCTGCGCCGTCTGGGCGCCGGTGAGGGCGAGGGTCGCGGTGAGGACCGCGGCGGACGCGGCGGCCACGAGCCAGGTGAGTCTCATGGGGGGCCTCCTTGGGCAGAGCTGCTTCCATGGACGCGCGTAGACAGGTGCCCGCGGAGTGGCCAGGAAGCCGGTACGCCGTGCGGGCCCACCTGTTTTCGCGCAGGGGGACGTGTGCTGCGCAAGGTTTCTACCCCGTTCCGCCGACGAATTACGGCCGCATGGCATGAATATGTCATGTCGTCAGGGGTCTTGTTCGGCACCGAAGGGGAGGGAGATATTCACTCTGGCCGGACGCGCAGTCCCGCCCGGCACGCGCGCACGCCCCCCCGTGTGTGCGCTCCCACAACGCGCGTGCCCCACCGACGCGCCATGAGGAGGACCCTCGCGATGGCACAATCCCGCACGCCCCGCAGACCTCGCAGACCCCTGGCAGCGGCGCGCGCCACGGCCCTAGCCGCCGTCGCCGCCCTCGCCCTGCGCGGCAGTTACGTCGTCACGCTGCGCCCCGGCGTCGCCGCCAGGTCAGCCGACGGCGCGGCGCTGGTCGCCCGCTACGGCGGCACGGTGCGCCACGTGTACACGGCGGCCCTGAACAGGTACGCCGTACGGCTGCCGGAGGCGGCCGCGCGGCGGTTGGCGGCCGATCCCGCGGTGGCGTCCGTGGTGCGGGATTCCGTCGTTCGGGCAACGGCCACTCAACACAATCCACCCTCCTGGGGCCTGGACCGGATCGACCAGCCCGCGCTCCCGCTCGACCAGAGGTACACGTATCCGGACAACGCGGGCGGTGGGGCCACGGTGTACGTCGTGGACACCGGCCTCCGGATCAGCCACCGCGACTTCGGCGGCCGGGCGGTCAACGGCTACGACGCCGTCGAGAAGGACGACGTCGCCCAGGACGGCAACGGGCACGGCACCCACGTCGCCTCCACCGTCGGGGGCACCGCGCACGGTGTCCCAAGAAGGCCAGAGTGGTGGCCGTCAGCGTGCTCGACGACCAGGGCTCCGGCTCGGTCTCGGGCGTGATCGCGGGCATCGACTGGGTGCCCCGGAACCACAGCGGCCCCTCGGTGGCCAACCTGTCGCTGGGCGGCAGCCCCAACACCGCACTGGACACCGCCGTACACAACTCGATCAAGAGCGGGGTCACCTACGCCGTGGCGGCCGGCAACTCCGCCTCGCCCGCGCAGAACTTCTCCCCGGCCCGCGTCACCGAGGCGCTCACCGTGGGCTCCGTCGACAAGACGGACACCGCCGCCAGGTCCTCCAACCACGGCTCGGCGGTCGACCTGTTCGCGCCGGGCGTGGGCATCACCGGCGCCTGGCACACCGGCGACGACGCCACCAACATGCTGTCCGGCTCCTCGATGGCCACCGCACGTCGCGGGCGCGGCGGCCGTCTACGGCGCCCTGCACCCGACCGCGAGCCCGGCCCAGGTCGCGAAGGCGGTGCTGGACGGGGCGACCAACGGGGTGGTGCTCAACCCCGGCCCGGGGACGCCCAACAAGCTGCTGCGGGTCGTGTCGTAACCGCCCCGCGCACGCCGACGCGGGCCCTCCCATCCCGAACCCGCGCCTCTCCCCCGGGCCCCCGACCGGGTGACGGGCGGACGCGCGGGGGCACGGGCGCGGGGTGGCCTCGCCGGGACGGGTCAACGGGCCCATGGCCGTGCCCCGTTCGGGATGCTTAGCCCGCCTTGACTGACATCCGTACACTGCGCAACATTGAGGCCGGCATCCGGCGCTTCGGGGGCTAAGTCGCCAATGCAGAGACTGACAGCACGGAACACCGTGGACAGCGGGCCCGAGTACGAGCGGGAGGGGCGGCCGGCGCCGACGTCGCTCCCGCTGGTCGCCGGGGCGGTGCTCGGCATCGGCGGCGTGGGCGCGGTGCTCGCCTTCGCGGACATCGCGGCCTCGCTGCGCGCGCCCTTCACGCTCTTCTTCCTCGTCGTGGCACCCGCGTCCGCCATCGCGGCGGCGCTGCGCGGTGTCGACCCGCTCAGCCGACCGGTGCTGGCGGTGGTCGGCGCGGTGGGGCTCGACCTCCTGGTGGCCCACGTCATGCTGGCGCTCCAGACCTGGTCCGCGCGCGGTGGGGTGGTCGTCGTCGGTCTGCTGAGCCTGCTCCTCTTCCTGCTGGCCTGCGCCCGGCGCCTCCGGTGTCGCGTGGCCGGGTGGCGGCGTGGGGCCTGACCCGGCCTGGTCCCACCGGTGGGGGTAGCGCGCGGGAGTTGCGTAATCGCGTGCGCGCGGGGCGCGGGTGACGGATCATGGCCGCATGTGCGCCGACCACCAGCACGATTCCCGGAGGCAGACCCTGCCGACGAGCCCCACCAGCCCGGACGCTCCCCACGGTGCGCCCAGGCCACCGAAGCAGAAGAAGGCCGACCGGCTCGCCGCGGGCGGGGCCGCGGCGCCCGGCCCGACCGCCGGCCCCCCGAAGGGGGCCGGCCCGCGCGAGTCGGGCATGACGCCGACCGAGCTGGCGCTGCCGATCCGACTGAACGTAGACGACAGCGACTCGCCGTCGGACGTGGTGGACGCCCTGTTCCTGGGCAGGTTCGCGACCGGCGAGCAGCCCTTCGCGCGCAGCCACTCCGTGGACCGGGTCAAGTCTGGTCTGACCCTGCTGCCGCCGGGCGCCCGGGTGCTGCGCTCGGCCCGCGACGACGACCGCAGCGCCACCCTCGCGGAGGGGGACGGCTGGACGCTGTTGGTCTCGCGGTGGAACCGGGGCGCCGACGTGACCGTGACGGCGGTGGCCGAGGAGTAGGCCGAGAAGGTGCTGCGGCAGTCGGTCGAGGACGCCGAGGACGAGCCGGAGCCGCAGCCGGAGAACGTCACGATGGGGTTCCGGTACGTCTCGCCGCGGCGCGGCCCGTACCGCACCACGCGGCAGATCTCGGCGGGCACCTGGCCGGAGATCCGCGCCAACTACACGGCCCCGGTGGCCACCGCCATGGACCAGTTGATGAAGGTAACCCCGGACGACATCGCCGGGCGGCTGCTGTTGCTGCACGGCCCGCCGGGCACCGGGATGACCTCCGCGCTGCGCACCCTGGCCCGGGCGTGGCGGGACTGGTGCCAGGTGGACTGCGTGCTCGACCCGGAGCGGCTCTTCAACGACGTCGGCTATCTGATGGACATCGCCATCGGCGAGGACGACGGCACGGCCGGCGGGCGCTGGCGGCTGCTGCTGGAGGACTGCGACGAGTTGATCCGCGGCGAGGCCCGGCACACCGCGGGGCAGGCGCTGTCCCGGCTGCTGAACCTGACCGACGGGCTGCTCGGCCAGGGCCGCAACGTGCTGGTGGGCGTGACGACCAACGAGGACCTGGAGCGGCTGCACCCGGCCGTGGTGCGCCCGGGGCGCTGTCTGGCCCGGATCGAGGTGGGCGCGTTGACCCGCCCGGAGGCGGTGAACTGGCTGGGCACCGAGGAGGGGGTGGGCCGGGACGGTTCGACGCTGGCCGAGTTGTTCGCCCTGCGTCGCGGCACCGCCCCGGCCTCCGTGCCGGCCCCCCGCCCGGTTGTGACGCGGGCTTGTACCTGTGAGGGGCTGGTAGGGCGAGGGGCCCGGCCCGGTGCGGGCCGGCGCGTGGCGTTCAGTCGTCGCAGTAGACGGCGCGCAGCGCGTCGGTCACCACCACCCGCGCCGTCTTCTGGTCCAGGCCCAGGTGGTGGGCGCGGCGGGCGTACGCCTCGGCGGCGCTGGCCAGTTCGCGCTCGGCGGCCTGCCCGGCCGCGGCGATGAACGAGCCGTGCCGGCCCCGGGTCTCGATCACGCCGTCCGCTTCCAGGGCGCGGTACGCCTTGGCCACCGTGTTCGCCGCGAGGCCGAGTTCGTACGCGAGACCGCGGACCGTCGGCAGCTTGTAGCCGACGGGCAGCGCGCCGCTCCTGGCCTGCTCGGCCACTTGGGCCCGCACCTGCTCGAAGGGCGCGGTGCTACTGGCGGGCTCGACGATGATGAACAAGGTCACGAGGTGTGCTCCTGACGGGATGGGGGCCAACGCCCCATTGTCGCCAGGGCCCGTAGGCGGCCCGCGCACGGGCCACCGTGCCGGGGTCACAGTTCCAGCGCGACGTCGTAACGCCGCAGCCACGCGTCGAGGCCGAGCGCGAGTTCGGTGCTGGCCCGCAGTCGGTCCCCGGTGGGGTCGGCGACGGCCTCGGTCAGGGCGGCCTCGTCCAGGAGGGGGCGTACGGGCGCGTCGCGGTCGGCCGCGAGGCGGCGCAGTTCCTCACGGAGCGCAGTGGCGTAGCGGGGGTCCTGGGTCGCGGGGTAGGGGCTCTTGACGCGGTCGACGACGGCCTGCGGAAGGACGTCCCGGGTGGCGGCGCGCAGCAGGGACTTCTCCCGGCCGTCGAAGGTCTTCATGGCCCAGGGGGTGTTAAAGACGTACGAGACCAGGCGGTGGTCGCAGAACGGCACGCGCACCTCGAGGCCGACGGCCATGCTGGTGCGGTCCTTGCGGTCGAGGAGGAGTTGCACGAAGCGGGTCAGGTGCAGGTAGGAGACCTCGCGCAGGCGTCGTTCGGTGGCGTCGTCGCCGTCGTGCCGGGGCACTTCGGCCAGGGCCTCGCGGTACCGGGCGGCGCGGTATCCGGGCAGGTCGAGCTTGCCGAGCAGGCCGTGGTCGAGGAGGGCGGTGCGCGGTGCGGCCGAGCCGCTGGAGAAGTGCGAGGCGAGGTCGTCGACCATCCAGGGGAAGGTGTCGGCGTGCACGGTGCGCGGGTAGTGGAACCAGCGGTAGCCGCCGAAGACCTCGTCGGCCGACTCGCCGGAGAGGGCGACCGTGGACTGTTCGCATACGGCCTTGAACAGCAGGTACAGCGAGGTGTCGGCGTCCCCGAAGCCGTCCGGGAGGTCCCCGGGCGCGCAGCACGGCGGCGCGGTGGCCCGGGTCTGTCAGGGCGGCGGTGTCCAGGACGATGTCGCGGTGGTCGGCGCCGACGTGCGCGGCGAGCGCGTGCGGGCCGTCCGGCGTGGGGCGCAGGCCGTCGCCCCGGAAGTGCTCGGCGTGTCCGGCGAAGTCGACCGCGAAGGAGCGCACCGGGCCCTGGCCGGCGGTGGCCAGGCCACGGGCGGCCAGGGCCGTGATGGCCGAGGAGTCGAGCCCGCCGGAGAGCAGGGTGCACAGCGGGACGTAGGCGACGAGCTGTTGGGCAATGATGTCATCGAGCAGTTCGCGCACCCGCTCCACCGTGGTGGCCAGGTCGTCGGTGTAGTCGTCGGCGGCGAGCGCCCAGTACCGGTGCGTGGTGAGCCCGGACGGGCGCACCCGCAGCGTGTGGCCCGGCCGCACCTCGCGCATGCCGCGGTAGACGGCGTGGCCCGGGGTCTTGGTGAAGGAGACCAGTTCGGCCAGGCCCTCGGCGTCCACGGCGGCACGCGCGCCCGGGTGGGCGAGGATGGCCTTGGGCTCGGAGCCGAAGAGCACGCCGTCGGCGGTCGGGTGGTAGTAGAGCGGCTTGACGCCCATCCGGTCGCGGACCAGGAGCAGTTCCCGGTCGCGCGGGTCCCACAGGGCGAAGGCGTACATCCCGTTCAGCCGCTCGGCGAAGCCGGCGCCCCACTCCAGGTAGGCGCGCAGCACGACCTCGGTGTCGCTTTCGGTACGGAAGGCGTGGCCGCGCGAGCGCAACTCGGCGCGCAGCTCGCGGTAGTTGTAGGCCTCGCCGCTGTACGTGAGGACCAGGCGGGTCGCGCCGGCCGCGGCGACGGTCATGGGCTGGGCGCCGCCGGGCGGGTCGATGACGGCGAGCCGGCGGTGGCCGAGCGCGGCGTGCGCGTCGAGCCAGCCGCCGCCGGCGTCGGGGCCTCGGCAGGCCATGGTCCGCGTCATGGCGTCGAGGGTGGACTGTTCGCGGCGCAGGTCACGGTCGTAGGAGATCCATCCGGTGATTCCGCGCATGGGCGCGGTGCCTCCTTCGGTCGGCCGCGCCCCGGGTGGGGCCCGGGCGCGGCGCTGCCCCCGTCGGTACGGCGCTCCGGCAGGGCGCCCGGTCGGCCGGGCGGCGGAGGTCGCGGCGTCACCGTACGCCCAGATAGGTGCATCCACCATGCATAAGGTTGTAGAGGGCATGGAAATTGGCCAGTCGCGCCCCACACGCCTCTCACACCCGCCTCGACCTGGGCTTACCGCCGCCTGCCCGGGCACCTGGGCACCCTACGGCCACCCAGCGGCGACCGTCGCGCGGCCCCGGAGAAATGCGGGGGCGACGGGCCGCGCCGAGCCGTACCGTGCTGCCCCATGACTGTGATCGTTCGACACTTTCGGCCCGAAGACGCCGTGGCCGTGGCCGAAGTACGCCGCGCCGCCATCCCCTTCATGGGGAACACGCCCGAAACGATGGCCTGGCAGGTGGCCCACGCCCCGGCCGCGCAGCGGTACCGGCTGCTGGTCGGCGAGTGGGACGGCCGGATCGTCGCCTCCGCGCACACCGGCCTGGCGCCCGACGCCGAGGAGCCCGGCCGGTCGTTCAGCAACCCCTCGGTGCACCCGGACGCGCGGGGGCGCGGCGTGGGCACCGCGATGCTGGCCGAGGCCGAACGCCATCTGGCGGCCGAGGGCGCGACGTCGCTCTACGTGTGGGCGCTGGACGAGCCGCACTGCCTGGAGTTCGCCGAGCGTCGGGGCTACCAGCTCAGCCGCGGCTCCGTCTTCCAGCGGCTCGACCTCACCGCCGCCGGGCTTCCGCCCCTGCCGGGGGCTGGGGCCCTGCCGGCCGGCGTGGAGCTGCGCACGGTCGCGGAACTGGCGGACTGCGTCGCCGAGTTCCACGAGGGGGACGTGGAGGCCACCGCCGACGAGCCGGGCGACCTCGCCGGGGTCGCCCCGGACCTGGCCCGGTGGCGCGCCATGTACTGGGACCACCCGGCGCTGGACCGCGACCTGTCCATGGCGGCCCTGGTCGACGGCGCGATAGCCGCGTACACGGTGGCCCACACCGACCGCCGCGACCGCTACCAGTCGGGCATGACCGGCACCCGCCGCGGCTACCGGGGCCGGGGCCTGGCCACGCTGGTCAAGACCGCCTCCCTGCACCGCGCCCGGGCCGCCGGCTTCACCAGCGCCTTCACCAGCAACGACGCCGACAACCAGCCCATGCTGGCCATCAACCGCCGCTTCGGCTACGAGCCGGCCCAGGGGGAACGCCGGGTCTTCCGGTCGCTGGTCTGAGCCGGTCGGGCCCGCCGGCACCCGCCACCCGGTGGCGAGCACCCGGTAGCAGGCACTTCCGGGGCCGCGGCCCGCTCGCCTTAGGAACTGGCGGGCCGGGCCCGTACGTGCATCCGCTCGCCCTGCGCGCCGTACAACGCCAGCCACTCCACAGGGTGGTCCCCCGCGTTGGCGACGCCGTGCGGGGTGCGCGTGTCGAACTCCGCCGCCTCGCCGGCGCCCATGACCAGGTCGTGGTCGCCGAGCGCGAGCAGCAGCTTGCCGGAGAGGACGTACAGCCACTCGTACCCCTCGTGACTGCCCTGCTCGGGCCGGCCCCGCTGGTCGGGCGGGCGCACCGGCAGGATCTGCTTGTACGCGTGCAGCCCGCCCAGGAAGCGGGTGAGCGGAATCCAGGTCTGCCCGTGGCGGGTGAAGGGGCGCGGGTGGACGCGCGGGTCGCCGGTGGCGGGCGCGCCGACCAGATCGTCCAGCGGCACGCCGTACGCCTTGGCCAGCGGGAGCAGCAGCTTGAGCGTGGGTTCGCGCTGCCCGGACTCCAGCCGGGAGAGCATGCTGAGCGAGATTCCGGTCTCCTTGCCAAACTGGGCCACCGTCAGGCCGCGACCGGTGCGCAGCGCGCGCAGTCGCGGTCCCACGGCGGTCAGTACGTCCGCCAGGCTCTCGTCACCCATGGTTCCATTTGCTGCCTCGGCAAAGCCCTTTGTCAACCCGGCGCGGCCCGGCGCAAGGTTGTCCCCACCACCGTGGCACCGGGCGCGCACGGCGCGCCTCCCGGCTGCCACCCAGCCCCCACCCGCCCGGCGCACACCCGCGCCGGGCCCGCGCCCCCCTGCGACGAAGGGCAGTACGCCATGGCCGAGGAGACCACCGAGCAGACGGACGGACCATCCGATGGCACCGGGCCCACCACGTCCGCTGAGGGCGCGGCCGAGGAGTTCTGGGAGGCCCGCTACCGGGTGGGCGAGCGACTGTTCAGCGGCGAGCCCAACTTCGCCCTGCGCACCGAGGTGGCCGATCTGCCGCCCGGCCGCGCCCTCGACCTCGGCTGCGGCGAGGGGGCGACGCGATCTGGCTGGCCCAGCGCGGGTGGCGGGTCACCGCCGTCGACGTCTCCCCGACCGCGCTGCTGCGCGGCGCACGGAACGCGCGGGCGGCCGGCGTCGGCGACCGCGTCGACTGGCACCAGTACGACCTGGCCCGGTCCTTCCCCACAGGCACCTTCGACCTGGTCTCCGCGCACTTCCTGCACTCACCGGTCGAGCTGCCCCGCGGCCAGATCATGCGCACCGCCGCCGCGGCCGTGGCTGAGGGCGGCACCCTGCTGATCGTCGGCCACGCGGACTGGCCCTCCTGGGAGACCGACCCCGACCCGCACGTCGTCTTCCCCACCCCCGACGACGTCCTGGCCGACCTCGCGCTGTCCCCGAAGGACTGGGAGGTGCGGGTGGCCAGGACGTACAACCGCCACCTCACCGGTCCTGACGGACGGGCGGCCAGTCGGCGGGACAACACGGTGCGGGTGTGGCGACGTGGCGCGGGCGCCGGAGGCTGAACCCGCCGAACCCCACCGCGGCCCGGCCTACGTCGGTTCCGGCCCCGGGTCCGGACTCGGGTCGGCGGCGGGCGCGGGCGACGCGTGATGGAGTTCGGTGACCGTGACAGCGGTCTCGAAACCGAGGACCGGGTCGGGTTCGGCGGAGAGCAGGCTGGCGTAGAGCGGCCGCTAGTGGGCGATCTTCCGGGGGGTCTGCCAGTCGTTGCCGTAGCTCGCGAGGAGCGTGTCGCCGCGTGCGGCAAAACCGGTCATGGCGGTGTGGTCGATCCACAGCTCCACGTCGCCGTGGCCGAACGTCAGCGCCGTCTCCTTGCTGCTGGAGCCGGTGCGCCAGCTCGTACGCAACCGGGCGCTGCCCGTCGCGCCGCGCGAGCGGAACGCGGCGGTGCACCAGGCGCTGGCGCCGCCGTCCAGTTGCCGCGCGGAGGTCAGCGCCGTGAGCTGGACGAAGCGGGCGAGCATGCTGAGCTGGTTGACCCCCGAGTCCGTCCAACTGGACCCGTACGAGGCGAAGGCCTGCTCGCCACGGAGGACGTAGGGGTCGTAGAACGCCGAGGTGATGCTCGTGATCGGCCCCCACTCCGGGTGCGCGGCGACCAGGTCGGCGCCCCAGCACACCTCGGGTGAGAAGGCGAAGTGGTGGGCGGTGAACACACGGGCGGCGACGTCCTGGGTTTCGGCCAGGGCGCGCAGGCGGCCCAGCGAGGCGAGGTCGTGCACCAGTGGCTTATCGACCAGTACCCGGGCCGAGGACCGGGTGAGCGCCTCGGTGACCAGGTCGGCGTGCGTACTGGTGGGCGTGGCCAGCACGATCAGGTCGGGCCGGTGCGCGGCGAGCGGCTCGGCGAAGGCCGCGTAGTGCGGGGGTTCGGCTCCCCGGAACTCGATCGGCTCCCTGACGTGCGGGTCGACGGTGAATTCCAGCGTGACGCGGGGCTGGCCTTCGAGGACCTCGCGGTGCGTCCGCGCGATGATCCCGACTCCGACCAGGCCGACGCGTACGACGTCGCTCGTGTCGCTCATGACGTGGAGGTGCTCCTGCCGTGGAGGTGCTCCTGCCGTGGAGTGGTCCGCCGCGGCGCGGCTGACCGGTTGGGGGTCCTGCGTACCGGAGGGCCGTCATCGGGGGCCGACCACCTCGGCCCAACGGCCCAGGGCCGCGGCGGGCCAGTCCACCCACTCGATGTGGGGGTGGGGGGTGGTGGTGGGCCGCGGCCTCGGCGCCGGCGAGCCAGGAGGAGACCACGGGGACCCAGTAGGTGTTGCCGCCCGAGGCACGGGTGCGCGCGTCGAGGTCGGAGCGGAGCCGGTGGGCGCGCTCCCGGTCGCCGGCGCGGGTGCGCAGGAGGATCTCGGCCACGTCCGCGAGGTTGTGGCCGCCCCAGTAGCCGATCGAGTCCGGCAGCCGACGCGTGCCCTCGACCGCCTGCTCGGCCGTGTTCTGGTCCCCGGTCACCGCCGCGGCCACCGCCTCGGCCGAGCGAATCTTGACGAGTTCGACGGGGTTGGGCACGAGGTCGAGGAGCACCCGGGCGTCGGCCGCCGCCTCGGTGACGGTGGCCGTCTCCCCCCGACCAGCAGGCCGTCTGGGCCAGGTTGGTCAGTGCCTTGGCCTCGGCGGCTGCCAGCCCGTGGCCACGGGCCAACTCGATCGCTTCCCGATAGGCCGCCGGTGGCCTCGGCGAAGCGGGCGTTCACCCGCCAGATGTGCCCGATCAGCCGCAGGCGCTCCCCCTCGTCCGCCGCGTCCCGGCTGCGCCGCTCCCGCAGGGCGGTCAGCGCGGTGGCGAACCGCCCGCCCAGGTAGTCGTAGTCGCAGAGCCAGTAGCTGGCCGCGCCGTCGAACTCGCCATCCACCAGGTCCCGGTAGATCGCCGCGGCGCCGGTGTAGTCGCCGTGGTTACGCAGCGCGTGGGCGAGGTGGAGACGTACGAGCTGCGCAGTCACGCTGGTCGGGGGCAGCGTGGTGGCGGCGTCGGTAAGCGCGTCGACGGCCGCCTGGGCTCGCCCGGTACGCCGCAGCCGTACGCCACGGATGGCCGCACGGATGGCCGTGAACTCGGGCACGCCCGTGGCGGCATCGGACCAGGCCCGCCCCCACCTCCATCGACTGGCCGGCCATCACCAGGCGCTGGGTGGCGAGCGCCATCCAGTCGTCGAAGATGCCGTAGTCGGCGGCCAGCTTCAGTCCGGACTCCAGCACCTGCGCCGTCGCGGACCGGCTGGCGGTCGGCCCCACGCGCTCGCCGAGCCGACGCAACAGGCGGGCGGCCACCTCCCGCCGGTCGCGGTGTGACCAACCGTCGGCGAGCCCGCGGTCCGCCTCCTTGATGGCGGAGCGCAGCGCCAGGTGCAGGGAGTAGGGCAATTCGTGGGCGTCGTCATGGGTCAGGAACGGACGGCGCAGGAACCGCGCCACGGAGCCGTCGGGGAGCCCGGGCTGTCCGGCCCGCAGCAGGTCGGCGTCCACGCGGTCGATGAGCGCGGCCGTGCGCACCAGGTGGTGCTCTTCAGGTGACAGGTCCCTGATCGAGCGGGCGGCGACGGCCGTGAACGAGCCGCCGAAGTCCTCGACCGACGGCTGCCCGCCGCGCGCCAGCAGCTCGACGAAGTACGACACGGACAGGTCCAGGTAGAGGGGGAGCCCGCCGCAGCCGGAGATGATGCGTTCGCGGACCGCGGCCGGCATCGCGGGCTCGCCGTCCCGGGTCAGCGCCTCCCGGAGGTAGCTGTCGGCGTCGGAGTCGGAGAGGTAGCCCACCAGGTGCTGGCGCAGCTCGACCGAGTCGTTGTTGAAGTGCAGCTGCGGCCAGCGCTCGGGGCCGGTGAAGTCCAGTTCGCCGCTCGTGTGCCCGTCGGCCCAGTCGATCCGGTTCCGGCCGGTCAGCACGTAGAGCACGTTGGGCATCAGGTAGACGCAGCGCTGCACGAACCGCTCCACCGTGCGGTCGGGCCAGCCGCCCAGGACCTCGAACGTGTCGAGGAAAACGCACACCCGTGGTCGACGGCCCCGTCGCGGCTGTCGTTCCAGGTCCCATGCCAGGAGGTAGGGGAAGAACGACAGCGTTTCGTAGTCGGCGTCAGCTTCGACCAGTTCCGCGAAGAGTTCGCAGTCGGCCAGCAACCGCCCCTCCCGCACCCGATCCCGGATGGCCCGGTACGTGCCGATCGCCGCGCGGTGCGCCAGCCCCGCCAGGCCGCCGACCTCGGAGGGGACGACCTGACTGATGCTCGCCGCCATCTGCTCGCTGAGCCCGACGCCGCGCGAGGCGCGGCGCACCCCACCGGTGAGGCGTCCAGGAATTCCCGTAACGCCTCGCCAGGGTGGGCGCGGGCCCAGTAGGAGGCCAGCGCCAGGTCGAAGGCGGGCCAGCGGTCCCCCAGTTGCCCGAGCCCCGCCCGCAACCGCAGCAGCAGTGTCTCGATGTCGGTCGCGCCCTCCTCAGCGACGTCGACGCGTACGGACACGGCGTCACCGTGCCCTCGCCCTGGGCGTCGGCCAGGAAGCGCCGCTCCAGTTCGTGGGAGAGCGTCGTCTTGCCGATGCCCCCGACCCCGTAGAAGGTCAGCACGTTGCAACGGCCCTGGGCGCGGTCGACGACCGGTGAGATCGACGCCTCGTCCAGCCGCCGGTGGAGGGCTTCCAGCGACTGGCCGAAGGCAGTGACCTCGTTGGTTCTGTTGGTGAACACTTGCTGTGCAGCAACGGTGGACTCCATGCCGCTCATGAACGCAGCACGCAGGTTCACTCGTGCCATCCCCAGCCTCCTCAGGCAGCACATCGGGTCGCTTCGCAGCCGACCGTAGCGCGCGGGTGGTGATCACGTAAGAGGGCGGTGCGCCACGGTGGTGGCGCGCTCGCCGAGAGTCGGATCTCGGGCCGTGTGAACGGCAGTCAGCCGTGACTCTTCCGACTCGGCGCCCCTACGGTGAGCACCCTGCTCGTGTGCCGTAGATCCTCGGGGAGGTGGTCCGCCGGGACGGGGCCGAGGGCGCCCCGATAGGCCGCGGTGGCCTCGGCGCGGCGCGAGTTCGCCGAGTTCGGCAGCCGCGCGCGGCCGGTCGCCGTCTGCGCGGTGTCGGGCACGCGGTCGGAACCCAGGTGCGAGAGGAGGGCGAACTCCTCGCTCAGGGAAAGGGGTTGAAGGGTGGGGCGACGAGCCAGCCATGGAACTCGTCCTGACGTCGTGCCACCCTGCCCGCGTGCGGGGCGGGGCGGGCTAGCGGTGGAAGCGGGTGGTCTCGCTCAGTTCCGCGCGCGGCACCGCGATGTTGCTCCACGGAGACGAGGTGTCGGCGTAGCCAAAGGAGATGCCGTACATGAGCTTGCCCTCGTCGATGCCCAGCGAGGCGCGGATGGTGTCCGCGTAGAAGCCGAGCAGCCCCTGCGGGCAACTGGCCACGCCGTACGCGGTCATGGCCAGCAGCAGCGTCTGGGCGTACATGCCGGTGTCGTTGGCCATGCGTTCCTCGGCGCCCAGCGGCATGAAGAGCAGGGCGACGTGCGGGGCCCCGTAGAAGCGCACGCTCTCCCGGTTCACCACCGCCCGCCCGGCCAGGTCGTCCTGGGCCACGCCCATGGCCTGGTACATCACGGCGCCGGCCTGGCTGCGCCGCTCCTGGTGGACGCCGGTGTACATGGCGTGGTCGTACGCGAAGTCAAGGGACAGCCGACCCTCGTCGGCGGCGGCCAGCAGGTCGCGGCTGAGGCGCTCCCGCGCCGCCCCGCTGACGACCTCGACCTGCCAGGGCTGGGTGTTGGAGCTGGAGGGCCCCGCGCCGGCCAGCGCGAAGACGCTCCGCAACGTCGCGTCGGGCACGGGGTCGGACCGGTAGGCGCGCACGGCGCGGCGGGAGCGGATGAGGCGCTCGGCGTACTCCGGCCGGAGGTCGGTGATGGTCATGAGGGCACTCCCTGTGGGTTGGCGAGCGGGTGGGTGGATGAGTGGGTCAGTGGGTGGGGGGTGCGGATGAGTGAGGTGGGTGCGCGTACGAGTGGGGGGATAAACACGCATATAACGCCGTGGGGTGGGCGTGCCGGTAGCGTGCGCACGGATGCGGGGCGGGCGCGGGTGACGGGGGTACGGCGGGTGGGCGCGCGGCAGCGCGGGGCGGCGCCCGGCGACTTCGGGCGCAAGCGGGGCGGGTTGGGGTGAGGGTCGGCGCGCGGCGGGGCGCGGTGGTGGCGGTTCAGCCCCGCGGCGGCGGAGCGGCGCTTACCTGCGCAGGTGGGAGGCGATGGCGCGGTCCGCGGCCTCGATCAGCGTCGCCCGGGAGCGCTCGACCGAGTGGAACTGGGCGGTGGCGCTGCCCCCTTCCAGCAGGATCTGGAGCGTGTACGCCAGACCGTCCGGGTCGCTCACCGGGAGCCGCGCGACCAGCGCGGTCAGCCGGCGCAGGTACTCCGCCTTGAGCTCGTCGACGGCCTACCGCACCGGGTGGTCCCGGTCGGGGAACTCGATCGCGGCGTTGGCGACGACGCAGCCACGGTAGCCGGGTGTCCCCATCTCCCCCGCGACCCGGGCGATGACGTGCCGAAGCTGCGCCAAGTCGTCGTCGGGACATGCCCGCTCCGCCGCCTCGAACGACGCGAGCCCGGCGACCGCCTGGGCACGCAGGTAGGCGACGGCGAGGTCGTCCTTGGACCCGAAGTTGCGGTACAGGCTCGGCTTGCCGACGCCGGAGGTCGCCGCGATCTCCGCCACGCCGACCGAGCGGATGCCCTCGCGGGAGAACAACTCGCAAGCGGCGTGCCAGACCCGCTCGCCCGCCGGTGAGCGGATTCCGCTGCCGTCGACCATCCGTGCGCCCCTTCCTCGCTGCGCGGGCCCGTTTTCGCGCCCCGCGCGAACGCGTGGCGACGGCGCGCCCATCGGGGGCGCCCACCACGCGTACCGATCGGTACGCGGCGGGGTCAACTCGGCCTGGCGGCGCCGACGGCAGCGCGCGGGTGACCACCGGAGGCCAGCCCGACCCGGAGGTCACCCGCTCACGAAAAATCCGCCCTGGCGCGCGGAGGGGAGTTCGGAACGCGCCAGGGCGGAACTGCCGTGCCCCGTGAGGGGGGAGCGGGGCTCGGCCGGGGGTTGTGGTCTGTGGTGCGGTCGCGGTGAGCGCCGCACGGACGGGGAGAACGAGGAGGGTGGAGCGGTTCCGGAAGAGGGACGAGGCGGTCGGTGCCGGGGGGGGAACACCGACCGCCTCGCACGGTCGGGGGAGGCCGTGACGTGGCCCACATGTTGCCCGTGGGTTACCTCATTGTCTCGCTTCCGGTATTAAAAGACGTTGTGGTCATTGAGTTCACGTCCGGCGCGGGGGAAGAGCACAGCCATGTCCGCTCCAGGGCGGGCCGCACAAGCAAGGGGGGCGTCGATGACCAGAGTCCTGGTCGTGGACGACGACTTCATAGTCGCCAGGCTGCACAGCCGCTGCGTCGCGGCCACGGAGGGGTTCACCGTGGCCGGAATGGCCCACAGCGGATCGGAGGCGTTGCGCGCCGCGGAGTTACTACGGCCCGACCTCGTCCTGCTCGACGTCTACCTGCCGGACATGGACGGGCTGAGCGTGCTGCGCGAGTTGCGGGCGCGCGACCCGCGGCACCAGGTGGACGCGTTGTTCATCACGGCGGCGCGGGACACGCACACCATCCGCACCGCGCTGCGCTCCGGGGCGCTCTACTACCTGATCAAACCGTTCCATCAGAGCGCCCTCCAGGAGCAGTTGCGACACATCGGCGCGCTGCGCAGCCGGTTGGCCGGCCTGGACGAGGCGAGCCAGGAGGACGTGGACCAGATCTTCGGCACCCAGCCGCCGGGTTCGCGGGAGTTGCCGAAGGGGCTCGCGCAGCACACGGCGGAGTTGGTGGAGCGGGTGCTGCGCGAGCACCCGCAGGGGTTGTCCGCCTCGGAGTGCGCGGCGGTCGGGACGCTGTCCCGGGTGAGCGCGCGCCGCTACCTGGAGTACTTCGCCGAGACGGGGCGGGCCGACGTCACGTTGCGCTACGGGGGGACGGGGCGGCCCGAGCGGCGCTACCGGTGGGTGGCCTGAGCGCCCGACCCAGCCGTGCGCGGGGGCGGGCACGGCCCCGCGCACGGCCCGCGCCGCTTCCCCGCCGCCGTACCCCTCAGCCCGGCCCGCGCCGCTCCCCCGCCCCCGTGACACGGGGCGCGGGCCGCCCCGGCTCCCCCCGGGGGGCCGGCCGGGGCATGGCGGGCCGCTAGAAGGCCAGCAGCGCGTCGAAGCCGCCCGCGCGGGCCAGCTGTTCCAACTCGTCCAGGGCCGCCCGGGCCCGGCCCGCCGCGTGCGGGTCGCGCTCGGTCAGGCCGCTCTCGGCGAACTCGTCCTCGTCCAGGCGAAGCACCGTGCCGCCGTCGGCCGAGCGCCACAGGTCCAGGTAGAGGTAGTCGACCACGAGCGCGTCGCCCGCGACCCGGGTCGGCCGCGTGACGTCGCAGTACCAGCCCTTGAGCTGGCCACCAGCGGTGCGGACCTCCTTGATCGCGAACCAGCGGCCGCGCCAGTAGTGCTCGGTGAACACGTCGCCGCGCTCGAAGCGGACGAAGCCGAAGTCCCGGACGCCCGCGCCGGCCTACGGCGCGCGCACGACGAGGTGCCCGCCGTCGTCGCCCAACACCTCCGCCGGGTAACTGACCTTCGGCCGCTCCCCCTTGACCAGCCTGACCGTCACCGTGCCACCCGGAAGCAGGGTGTGTGCCATGTGCGACCTCTCTCGTGTACGAACCGTGCGCCGGCGCTCGCGCCCGGGTACGCCGAGACCTGGCCCGCGCCCCGTCGGGGCGGGCCGGCGCCCGGCCGGGCCGTGCGGCGGCCGGCGCTCGACCCTGCCCCATCACCGGGCGCGCGGACCACCCGTTTTCCCCACCCGGGCCACCTAGGCCACCCAGGCCGCCAGTCAGTACGGGGCGCTGCCCAGGTATCAGTACGGGGCGCTGCCCAGGTAGTGGAAGACGGGTCGGGGGTGCATCAGGAAGTCGTGGTGGGAGAGATGTTCCACGCGTACACGCCGGCGAGCGCGAACACGACGCGGTCGGCGGCGCGCAGCCGAGTGGCCAGCACGTCCTTGGGGGTGCACAACTGGCCGGTGAGGGTGACCGGCTCGCCCGTCACGGCCGGCCTGGGCCAGGGGCGGGGCCACTCGTCCACGGGCAGCACGGCGAACGGCTGGTCGTGGCCCTTGGTCGCGGGGGTGCGCAGGTGGTGCGTGCCGCCGCGGAGCACCGCGAACGCCTCCCCCTGGCTGTGCTTGACGTCGAGCACCTCGGTCACGTACCAGCCGCAGTACGCGGCCAGCGCCCGACCCGGTTCGATGCGCAGGGTGAACTCCGTTTAACGGGCGGCGAGTTCGCCGAGCCCGGCGCCATACGCGGCCCAGTCGAAGCGCTCGCCCGGGCGCCCGTAGTCGACGGCCATGCCGCCGCCGACGTTAACCTCGGTGAGCTGCGCGGCGAACCACGGGCCGGCCTCAGTGGCCAGAGTGCGGGCGAAGCCCGCGATCCGGCCGGCCACGGCGAGCTGGGCCCGGGCGTCGAGCCCGCTGGCCAGGTGGGCGTGGATGCCGCGCAGTCGCAGGCCCGCCCGGGTGGCCGCGCCCTCCTCGGCGAAGGCCGGCAGCAGCAGCCGGAGCTGGTCCGGGTCGAGGCCGAAGTGGCTGGGCAGGCCGCCCATGGCCAGCACCGGCCGGGGGCTGGCGCCCGGGCAGGACTCGGGGGCCACCCGCTGCGTCGGGACGTGTTCGCTGTCGGTCTCGCGCTGCGGGCCGCCGTGGGCCTCCACGGGCAGCCCGGCGTCCGGCTCGGCCGGCAGGTTGACCCGCAGCAGGACGCCGACCGGGCGCGCGTCCGCGTCGGGGCGGGCCGCTACCAGGCCGATCAGCAGCCGCAGTTCGTGTTCGCTCTCCACGTGGAAGCGCTGCACCCCGAGGTCGAGGGCGCGGCGCAGCTCAGCCTCGGTCTTGCCCGGTCCGCCGAAGGCCAGCGGTGCGCCGGGCACGGCGGACCCGACGTGGGCCAGCTCCCCGCCGGAGGCCACCTCGTAGCCGGTGACGTGGGCGGCGATGGCCCGCAGGATCTCGGCGGCGGGGTTGGCCTTGGCCGCGTAGTACAGCTCCACGGCGGGCGGCAGCGCGCTGCGCACGGCCGCGACGTGCGCCTCGAGGCCGTCCAGGTCGTACACGTACGCGGGCAGATCGTCCGGCGGCAGGTCGCGCACGTGGGTCAGGGCGCGCGGGCTGACCAGTTCGTGCGCGGCGTCGGCCGGATTAAGGAGCGGTGCGGCGGACGCGTCGGGGCGGCAGCCGGGGGTGGGGTCGGGGCTGGTCGAGCGGGGGCCGTACGGGTAGGTCATGCGGGACTCCAGGGGCGGGTGGCGGCGGCCTCGCGGGCGGCCTCGGACAACAGCGCGGAGCCGAGCGGTGAACCGATGCGAACGTACCCGGACTCCCGGTCGGCCTTGCGACCCCACCGGGTGAGCAGGTTGGCCTTGGCGGGCAGCGGGGCCCCGGCGGCCAGGGCACGCAGGGGTGCCGGCTCACCGTGCGCGGCGGAGCGCTCCAGGAGGACCTGTCGCACGGCCCGCCACAGCGCGGGTTCGAGTGTGGGGTGGAGGTCGGCGAGCGCGGCGAGCAACTCCGCGACGTGGTTGACCAGCAGGCATTAGACCACCCGGTCCCAGCCGCGGGGGGCGTCGTAGGTCATGGGACCGGCGACGTCGGCCGGCAGCGCCGCGAGGGTTCCCGCGTGCCGCGCGGCCAGCAGCTTGGTGCCCTCCAGGTCGCGGAAGAGCACCTGGCGCGGCCAGTTGTCACCGTCCACGCCGACGACCACGTTCTGTAGGTGCGGTTCAAGTACCACACCGTGGTCGAAGTACGCCGCGAGTACGGGCGGTACGAGGAGTCGCAGGTACGCCTCCCAGCAGGCGAGCGCCGTCTCGGGCCCGGCGCCCTCGGGGTGCGCGGCGAGCAGGTGGCCGATCTGGGCGCCGCCGGTGGGGTACTCGTCGGCGACGGCGGCGGCGAGCAGCCCGGTCACGCTGGGCGCCAGCCGGTCCGTCAGGCCCTCGCGGACGATGACGCCGAACCCCTCGGCCAGTTCGCGGTCGGCGCCCGGGTCGCCGGTGCGCAGCGCGAGCGTGCGGTAGGCGGGCTCGCGCAGCAGCTCGCAGCCGGGGAAGCGGGCGCTGAGGTCGCGGGCGACCGGCTCCAGCATCCCGGTGAGGGCCACCGCGCCCGCCAGCTCGTACTCGGCGTTCTTCCGCAGGCAGTTGGTGATCCGCACGTTGAGGCTGAACTTCAGGAACACGCGCCCATCGTAGAGGGTGCGCACCGACGCGGTGGGCGTGAACCACGGCCCGCCGGGGCCCAGGTCCCGGACGTCGCCGCGGGCGATGGCGGCCCGCAGCGCGGGGTGGTCGCGCAACATGGCGTACTGCCAGGGGTGCGCCGGCAGGGGCAGGTAGCCGTCGGGGACCGGGCGCTGTCGGTCGAGGGCAGCAGCCAACGCGCCTTCGGACACCGCCTCCTGCCGCACCCGGTCGGCGCGCACGGCGAGGTGGTGCAGCGGGAAGCGGGCGCCGGTCTCGGGCGCGTACCGGCGCCAGCCGTCCGCGCTGCCGGAGCGGGCCTTGGGCGTGGGGTGGAACCGGTGGCCGAAGAGGAGCGACTGCTCGGACGCGAGATAGGCCAGGTTCCGGTCGCGGCACGCGCCGTGCCCGTGCGGGAGCGGCCCGGCGGCCCGCCCCGGTGCGGCCGGCGGGCGCGGCGCGCTCTCGTGCCGTACGAGCTCGGGCGGGCGCCCGGACGGCGCGCTGGGGCCGGGCCGCCCGACCGCGGCGGCCGGGTCCTGGGCGGGGACGCGGCTCGGCGCGCCGGCGGTCCGGGCGGGTGGGGCGCCCGGGTGGCCGGCGCCGGCGGGTGGCTCGGGGAGCGCGGCGCGGCGGTGACGCCGGCGTGGCTGAGGCCGACCTGCTCGATGAACTCGTCGTTGGCCACCCCGGTGCGCAGCCGCAGCTCCCGGTCCACGCGGGCGGCGAGGCCGCGCCAGGACAGTTCGGCCCAGGCGTCGCCGCGGCGCTCGGTCACGGGCCCGGTGAACCGGTGCGCGCCAATCAGCGAGGTGCGGCGCAGACGGACGCGCAGCAGGACGCCGCTGCGCGGCATGCGGAGCTGTAAGTGCCCCTCGCTGACCGCGGTGTGGCGTTCCGGGCCCGACATCTCGCGCAGCAGGCAGTTGAGCAGGGTGTGGGCCACCGCCTCGTCGGCCGAGACGAGGGCCAGGGCGGCGACGCGGGGCAAGGTGGATGACATTCAGCGGCTCCAGCGTGAGGGAGGCAGCAGGTAGTTGGGACCGCTGACGTAGTGCTTGTTCACGTCGGCGGTCCCCGAAAGCTCCTTGGCGAGCAGCGTGCCCGCGGTGACCATCGCCTTGACCGGCAGTCGGTCGGCGTCCAGCACCCGGGCGCGCAGCACGGTGCCGGGCGCCGCGAGCGCGGCCGGGCCGGTGGCGGCGGCCGGGCCCAGTTGGTCGATTGCCTCCGTGAGGCGGCTGACCAGCAGGTCGATGAGGGTGCCCAGCGGGGCGCGGCCGGCGCGGGCCAGCTCGAAGACGAGGGCCCCGGCGCACAGGTGCACCGCGATGGTGGTGAACACGTCGGCGACGGGGCCGTCCCCGTCGACCAGGATGCGCGGGTCGTCGAAGCTGAGCGACTGCGACGCAGTGGCATCCTTCGGGGCGTCGGAGTTGAGGGCGTCGGTGGCGGGGGCGTCGGCGTTGAGGCGGGCCGCGAGGCGGGCCCGGTGCACCCGGGGCCCGTCGTGGTCCTTGACGAGCAGTCGCAACCGGGTGCGCCCCGCGTCCTCGTCCGGCACGAGCGAGGTGTTCTGCTGATGGGCTTCGAGCCTCACGCCGTAGCCGAAGCACGTGACGTGCCAGTCGAAGAGCAGCCGGAAGTACGCGTCGAGCAGGGCCAGCAGGTCGCCCCCGTAGAAGCGGTCGGCCAGCGCGTCGACCACGAGCGAGCCGTCCAGGCCGGCCGGGTAGCGGCGCACCAGGGCGGCGAGCAGTTCGTGCCCGGCGTGCAGGTAGGTCTGCTCGTCGGCGAGCAGGACGCTGTCCGCGAACCGGGGCTCACGGGCGAGCAGCGCCGCCGTCAGCCGCTGGCCCGCGGCCCCGTCGGTGAGCGTGCAGGGCTTGATGGTGCGCCGGTTGTGGCGCCCGAGGGTCGCCGTGGTCAGCGGCAGCTTGAGGTGGACGGTGGGGTCGTCGACGACGGCGACGGTCCGCATGGACAGCGTCGGCCGCACCGTCAGCCAGGCCCGGGGCGCCAGGTGCGCCCGATCGGCGAGGCCGGCCGCGCGCAGCGCCTCGGTGAGCGGCGGACCCACGGTGAGCGGGTGGACCGGCAGGGCGATGTGGTCGCCGCCGGCGCCGGCGTGGCCGAGCGCGCCGGGCGCGGGCCACCAGGCGGGCAACGGGCCGCTGCCCGCGCGCACCGCCGCGCGCGGCACGACCACCCACCGCAGCGCGAACGCGGGGTGGAACTCCGGCGCGTGCGCCCGCAGCCCGGGCACCTCCAGGCCGGGTCGGGCGGGCGCGGTGGGGTAGACCGGGTGGTCGCGGTGGGCGGCGAGGGTGTCGTACGCGAGGGAGCCGGCCAAGCCCCGCCAGTGGCTGGCCGGCCGCGCCCCGTACCGCGCGGCCACCTGGCGCAGCACGTCGGGGCGGGCCTCGGCGTGCAGGCGAAGGGTGGCTACCTCCTGCTCGCACTCGGCGACGAAGGCGTCGAACCTGGGCCGGTCCACGGGCTCGACCGCGGACCGCAGCCGGCCGAGGATGGGGCGCAGCCCGGCCAGCGTGCCCTGTTCGGCCTCCAGGACGGGGCGGCGGGCGCGCACCTCGCACTGGAAGCCGTCGGCCTCCACAGGCAGCAGCACCGGGCCGTCCGGCAGGGCGAGGCGGAGCCAGTCGCCGTCGGCGCGGCGCACCGGGCCGGCCCCGGAGCGCAGCCCGTAGGCGTCCTCCCGGAGCAGCGTGCTGAGCACCCGCAGCAACAGGTCGCCCGCGACCGCGTCGTGCGGCCCGCCGGCCGCCTCCCCGGCCCCGCCCGGGCCGGCGGCGGCCCGGCTCCGTGCCCCGTCCGGCTCCGTGCGGGCCGCCGCGCCCGCCGGCTCGCCCGGTCGCCAGGGCTGCCCGGTCCGCACGGCGCGGCGCGGTTCACGGCCGGATCTCCCAGGTGTGGGCGGCCAGGAAGCGCGCCACGGCCTCGTCGACGGCCCGCTGGTCGGTGCCGCTGGCGCACAGGACGCCGAGGAAGTCGCGGTTGGTGTGGTGCAGCGGCCGGTGGGTGCCGATCTCGCGCAGCGGGCGGTAGTCGAGGCGTACGCCGTCGTGCGCGGTCCGGCTCGGGCCCGGCGCGGCGGTCAGGGTGCCGGCGCGGTCGGCGATCACGTACTCCATCCGCAGCCGGCCGAGGCGGTCGGCGGCCAGCGACGCGGGCAGGCGCTGGCCGGCGTGGGTGCGCAGGACGTGGTCGAAGAGCGGGATGCCGAGCACGTCGGCCAGGGCCAGGTCGCACCGGTCGCCGATGGCCCGGTAGTTGACCTCGATGATCCTGGCGCGCCCGCCCTGCACCACGTACTCAGTGTGGCAGGCGCCGAAACCGACGCCCAACGCGCGCAGTTGGGCAAGCACCTGGTCGGTGTGCAGGGCGGGCCCGGGCAGCAGGCGCAGCCGCTCCTCGACGAAGTGCGGGGGCGGGGACAGCTCGGTGGCGAAGACGGCCACGGGGTGCAGACGGTCGCCGTCACCCAGGGTCTCCAGCGTGTGCAGCGGCCCGGTCAGGAACTCCTCGACCACCAGAGCGGCGCCGGGCCGTCGGCCCGCTATCTCGCGACAGCGGGCCAGGAGTTCGGCCTCGTCCGCCGCGAGGGCGACATCCTCGCTCGCGACGCCCTCGCGCGGCTTGACCACACAGGGGTAGGGCGGGTCGGCCCGCCGCACCGCGCGCGTCAGGCGTCCGGGGTCGTCCGGGGACGGCTGCGGGTGGAGTTCGGCGGAGAAGACGACGTCCTGCCTGGCCTCGGCGAGCGCGCGCCGCAGTTGGGCCTTGTTCTTGGTACGCAGCGCCGCGCGCCAGTCCTTTCCCGGCAGCCCGAAGAAGTCGGCGGCCAGCGCGGTCTGCGTCTGTAGGTGGTTGCTGTTGCTGAACACCGCGTCGGACCAGCCGGTGGCCGCGACGGCGGCGATGACCGCGCGGAAGTCCGCGACGTCGCAGGGCAGATACGTCAGCTCGGGCAGCGTGCCGCCGGCGGCGGCGTACCGGTCGTAGGCACGCTCGTGGGCGGCCGGCTGGTCGGTGAGGACGGTGACGGCGCAGCCGAGCCGGGCGGGGGCGGGGAGGAACCCCTCCGTGACGGAGTCGGTGGGGTTGACGGCGAGGAGGTGGAGCCGCACGGGCGGGGGGAGCCTTTCAGCGCAGGGGCGAACCCTTCGGGCGGGACAGCGAGGAAATCATTTCGCTCGACCAGACAGTAGGTTAGGTTTACCTAAGTCTGTTAATTCGGCACCTTCCGCTGTCAGGTGCCCCATCGGCCGCCCTCCGCCGGCGGCGTGCGCACCGGTCGTCCCACGCCCCGCGCGGCGCCCGCGCCGCCGGTCGCCCCTCGCCCCACCTCGGCCCCCCCTCATCGCCAGCTCCCCCTTCGCCGCGCCCCCGCCCCGGCGCCCCACGCCACCCCCGGGCGCCCGGCCCCACCCAAGGCGCCGGCTCCCGCCGGGGCGCCCGGTCGGGCCGGCACCGCTGACGGTAGTCGCCCCGATCGAGTGGCACCCCCCACCCGTGGGAGCGTCCCCCTGACGGGTCACGCACGGCGACGAGGTTCGGCCGCCCGGCGCGGGAGGGGTGACGGCGCGGCGGCGGGACACGGGCCGCGGAGTTCGGGGCGGCGGGAGTTCGGGACGCGGGGCGCGGGATGCGAGACGCAGGACACGGAGGGGCAACGGGCTCCGCCGGGCGTGGGGTTGGCCCGGGCCCGGGCTGCCGCTGCCCGATGGCCGGGTCCCGGCGAGGGGCCGGGGCGGGCGCGCTAGCCGCGGCCCGCCGCGCGGCGGGCCGCGAGGCGCGTCGCGGGGTCCTGGGCGCGGAGGGTGGCGAGTTCGGCGCCGAGGATCGCGCCGAGGCGGGCCAGGAACGCGTGCGGCGCGTCGGCCGCGTCCGCCTCCTGGCCGGGCCCCCGCGCGGCCGCCGGGCCGGCGCCGTCCGACGGCCGCCGTCGGGCCCCTGCCCCTTCCCGCGCCCGCGTTCGCGGGGTCTCCTCCACGATCCGGTCCACGATGCCAGACGCCAGCAGATCGGCCGAGCGCACGCCCTGGCGCGCGGCCACCTCGTCGGCCCGCTCCGTGGTCCGGTACAGGATGGCCGACGCGCCCTCCGGCGGCAGCGGTGACAGCCACGCGTGCCGGGCCGCCAGCACCCGGTCGGCGGGCAGCAGGGCCAACGCGCCGCCGCCCGCGCCCTGGCCGAGCAACAGGCACAGGGTCGGCGCGGGCAGCGTCACCAGGTCGGCCAGGCACCGGGCGATCTCCCCCGCCAGGCCGCCCTCCTCGGCGGCCTGGCTCAGCGCGGCCCCCGCCGTGTCCACGACGGTCAGCAGCGGCAGGCCCAACTCGGCGGCGACGCGCATGCCGCGCCGCGCCGTACGCAGCCCGGCCGGGCCGAGCGGCTGCCCGACGCCGGCCTCGGGGCGGGCGGCGTCGGGGTCGTAGTCGGGGCCGGGGTGGCCCCGGTCGTGGCCGAGGACGACGCACGGCGTGCCGCCCACCCGGGCCAGCGCCAGGAGCATGCCCGGGTCGTGCTCCCCGGCGCCGGTGCCGCTCAGCGGCGTGACGTCCTCGGCTGCGCCCTGCAACAGCGCCCGCACGCCGGGGCGTTCCGGGCGGCGCGAGCGCCGGATCGACTCGGCGGCCTCGGGCGCCGGCCCGCCGCCAGACACCCCGCCGCCGGACACCCCGCCGCCAGACACCCCGCCGCCAGACACCCCGGCGCCGGACACCTCGCCGCCGGACGCCCCGGCGGGCCCCGGCACGGTGGCCGGGGCGGCGGGTGCGGACGCGGCGGCCGGTCCTTCCGCGTGGTCGCCGGCCCGCCCGGTGGTCCGGCCGGCCGTCGGGCCACCACCACGCAGGACGCGCAGGGCGCGCGCCGCGGCGTCGGGCAGTTCGGCCGTCGGCAGCACCGCGTCCACCAGGCCATGGGCGTACAGGTGCTCGGCGACCTGCACGCCCTCGGGGAACCGTTCGCCGTAGAGCGCCTCGTGCACCCGGGGGCCCAGGAAACCGATGAGCGCGCCCGGTTCGGCGGTGGTGACGTGGCCGAGCGAGCCCCAGGACGCGAAGACGCCGCCGGTGGTGGGGTGGCGCAGATGGACGAGGTAGGGCAGGCCGACCGCCTTGTGGGCCGCGATGGCCGCGGTGACCTTCACCATCTGCACGAACGCGACGGTGCCCTCCTGCATCCGGGTCCCGCCGGACGCGGGCGCGGCCAGCAGCGGCAGCCGCTCCGCGGTGGCCCGCCGCACGGCCCGTACCAGCCGCTCCCCCGCCGCGACCCCGATCGAGCCGGCCAGGAAGCCGAACTCGCAGGCGACGAGGGCCACCCGCGCCCCGGCGAGCAGGCCGCTTCCGGTGATGACGGACTCGTCGAGCCCCGTGCGCTCGCGGGCGCGCGCCAGGTCGGCGCGGTACTCCGGATCGGCTGGGGACACCGTGACCGTCTCGTCCCAGCAGCGCCAGCTCCCGGGGGCGATAACGGTCTCGATCAGTTCACGAGCGGTCGGACGAGAGTGCGTTCCGGTCATGGGCTCACCATGCCACGTCCGGGTTCCACCGCGCTGCCGCTCGCCGCGGCCCAGCTCAGCGGCCTGGTTCCGGCCCCGACCCGGCCCGTCCGACGAGTGTGCGGGGCCGGGCTCGTTCGAAGAAAGTCCGGAAGGCGAACTTGACTTCAGGTTCGGTTGAAGTTGCATCGTTTTTCTGATGGTGCTGATCGCACCCGTGGAACGGCGCCGTCCGCCGAGCGGAGGGGGTTTCCGGTGAGGGTGGAAGTCTGGGTGGACGTGCTCTGCCCCTGGGGTTACATCGGCAAGCGGCGACTGGAGCGGGCGCTGGCCCGGTTCGACGGACGGGCCGAGGTGGAGATCGTGTGGCGGAGCCTGGAGCTCGATCCCGGCAGCCCGCGGACCACGAGCGGGCCCATCGCGAACCTGCTCGTGGAGTACGGCGTGTACGAGAGCCGGCGAACGGCGCTCCGGCAGTTCGAGATGATCACGTACCTGGGGCAGCAGGAGGGGCTGGAGCTGCGCCCCGCCAGTACGGTGCCGGCGAACTCCTTCGACGCGCACCGGCTGCTGCACCTCGCCGCCGAGCGCGGGCAGGGCGAAGCCATGATCGAGCGGCTGCTGCGCGGCTGTCTGACCGAGAACGTGAACGTGGCCGACCACGCCGCGCTGGTGTCGCTGGGCCGCGAGGTGGGGCTCGACCACGCGGAGATGTGGTCGGTCTTGGACAGCGACGCGTACGCGGGAAGCGTGCTGGCCGACCGGGACCTGGCGCGGGAGCGCGGCCTGCGGGGTTCGCCGACGTTCGTGGTCGGCGGGCAGGCCGCGCCGCTGGGCGCGCCGTCGGTGGACACGCTCCTTGAGCTGTTGGGGCAGCCGGTGGGGTGACCCGCGGGCGCCCCGGGCCGGGCCACGGCGGAAGCGGCCCGGACCCGGGGCGACCGGTCCGCCGTGGTCAGCGCGTGTCGCGCAGCCAGTCCCGGTAGTGCGTGGGGGCCAGGTGGGCGCCGGGGCCCCCGGTGAGCACGTCACCGGTGACGGCGGCGAACATGCCGGCGGTGTCGTCTGTGCGTACGGGCTGGCCTTCGTGCCGCGCCGCCAGGGTGATCCTGCCGAGCTCATCCAGCGGGAAGACCTCGGGGCCCGCGACGTCGCGGGCCCCGTTCAGCGGCTCGCCGGTGGCGACGTCGACGACCGCGTCCACGACGTCCGCCGCGGCGATCGGCTGGACGCGGGTGGCGGGCAGCCGGACCGCGCTCCCGTCCGAGGACCAGGACAGGATCGCGTCGACGAACTCGAAGAACTGGGTGGCGCGCACGATGGAGTAGGGCGTCGGGCCCTGCCGCAGCAGCTCCTCCTGGAGGGTCTTGGCATGGTAGTAGTCGAGTTGGGGCACCTGGTCCACGCCGACGATGGACAGGACCACCTGGTGCCGGACGCCGGCCCGCTCGCCGGCCGCGAGCAGGTTGTCCGTGGCGGTGCGGAAGAAGCCCAGGGACGCCGCGTCGAACGTGGGCGAGTTCGCCACGTTGACCACGGTCTCGGCCCCCGTCAGGGCCTGGTCGAGCCCCTCGCCGGTGAGCAGGTCGACGCCGGTGGACGGCGCCGCGGGCACGGCCTCGTGCCCCGCTGCGGCCAGCTTGCGGACCACCTGCGAGGCGATCAGCCCGGTCCTGCCGATGACTGTGAGCTTCATGCTCTCGCCTTTCACGCAAGTGCCGGAGGGCACGCCGGTGTTGGTCGGAGGCCGCGCCTCCAACTCGGACACTTTCTGTCCGAGGTAATAGTCGGATATTCTTTGTCCGAGTCAAGGGAACGGGCCATCCAGCACCGAGGGAGGTGTGCGGCGTGAAGTTGTCGGGCGGCGTCGAATGGGCGCTGCACTGCTGCGTGGTGCTGACGACCGCGACGGAGCCGGTGCCCGCGGCGCGGCTGGCGGAGCTGCACGACGTGTCGGGCAGCTACCTGGCCAAGCAGTTGCAGGCGCTCTCCCGCGCGGGCCTGGTCGACTCCGTCCAGGGCAAGGCGGGTGGGTACGCGCTCACCCGGGCCCCCGAGCTGATCTCCGTCCTCGACAGTGGTGGAGGCCGTGGACGGCTCGCGGCCCGCCTTCGTGTGCACGGAGATCCGCCAGCGCGGTCCGCTGGCGGCGCCCCCCGGAGAGCTGCACCCGGCCGTGTGCCGTCTCCCGCGCCATGGCCAGCGCCGACGCGGCCTGGCGGGCGGCCCTGCGCAGGATATCGATCGCCGACCTCGCGTGGGGCGTGGACGAGGACTATGGCCCGACGGCGCGCGCCGGCATCCGCACCTGGCTGACGGGCCCGGGCGGTGACGACGGCGCGCCGCACGACGGCTGACCGGCCCGCCCGCTGACCCGCCCGACGGCTGACCCGCCCGCCCGTGGGCCGGCTCGTCCGCAGGCCGGCCGGAACACGTGCGTCGGCGCCGGGCGGGTGGCACCCCGGCACCCGCCCGGGGCCGGCGGTCAGCCGACCGCCTCCGTCCCCGCCGGCCGGGCCGCGCGGGCCCCGAACCTGGCGCGGGCCTGGTCCGTCACGGCCTCGATCCGCCGGGCCTTGTCGTCGCTCGGGTCGAACGTGAGCTGCCGGGCGGCGCGTTCGGCGGCGGTCAGGCCTTCGGCGCGCAGCGCCACCGCCCGCACCCGGGCCAGCGACTCGTGCAGCGTGTACGCGAGCGAGGTCAGTGCCGGGGTGTGCGCGGTCGGCTCGGGCAGGGCCCTGCCACGGGTGGTGACGGAGCGGTCGGGGTAGCGGACGGTGAGCGTGAGCGCGCGGGCCACCTGCCCGTCCGCGCGCAGCCGCAAGCCGAGTTCGTCGGCGAGGGCGAGCAGCGCGCGCCGACACCGCACCGGGTCCAGTTCGTCGCCGGGGAAGCGGTGTTCGGCCCCGATGGAGCGGGCCAGGGAATTGGGCGTAACCGGGGCCCGGTCGATGCCGTGGGCCCGCTCGTAGACCGCCCGCCCCGCCGTGGCGCCCAGGATGCGTTGCAGGGTGCCCGGCGGGGCCGCTGTGATCTGGCCGACCTCGCCGAGCCCGTACGCGTCCAGGGTGCGGGCCGTCACCGGGCCGACCCCGTCCAGGGCGGTGGCGGGCTTGCGGGCGAGGAAGGCGGCCACGGCGCGGGGGTCATCCGGCACCGTGTGCACCGCGCCCCGGCCCCCGCAGCACGCGCCGCCCGAGGGGCCCCCGCCTGCCGCCCGCCGCGCGCGCCGCCCAGTCGGCCACCGCCCGCCCCGCCCCGCGCGGCGCACCCGGGGCCGGCCGGCCCCGCGCCGGCGCACCCGGGGTCCGGGCGAGCAGCGGGTTCTGCGCACCGAGGAAATCGTGCCCGCGGCCGCCGACGACAGCCGTGGCCTGACCTTGTTCTACCTGTTCATCGGCTGGTGCGTGGGCGGCTACCTGTGCGCGGCGGTGCTCGCCATCAGCGCGGGCGCCCGCCCCGCGAACGGCAGCCGGGCCGCCATCAGGCTCGGCGCGCTGCCCGGCAGCGTGTTCGGCCTGTGGGGGCTCGGCGCCCTGGTGGTCTTCGCCGTCGGCGCGACCACCCTCGCCTGCCAGGGCCTGGCGGGCATCGTCGGCATCGGCCTCGCCATCCTGATCATCGTCGTCCTGGGCAACCCCAGCGCGGGCGGCGCCTACCCCTACCCCCTGCTCCCCGACTTCTGGCAGGCCATCGGCCCCGCCCTCCCCCCGGGCGCGGGCACCTGGACGGCCCGCTCGATCGCCTACTTCCAGGGCAACGCGATCACGGGCCCCCTGCTGGTGCTGGGCGGTGGCAGGCACGGTGATCACGCTGGTCCTGGCCATGCGGTACAAGGACTCCACGAAACGGGACGCCGCGGCTTCCGCCAGCACGACATCGACCTCGACTCCTCAATAGACCGAGTGAGGTTCGGGCCCGCGCCGTCCACGCCCCGCTCGCTCATCCGGAGGTCGCCGCCCCCCTTGCGGACCGGCGACCTCCGCGCGGACACCCCGACGTCAGAACCCCCAGCTCTTCGGGTTGAGCACCGTGCCCACATCCTTGGCCTTGTTGATGACGCCCGCCCCGAAGTCCTCGGTCTTCTCCCCCACCCAGTCGGCCGCCTTCCCCGGGGCCTCCTTCACGTCGCCCCAGTGCTCAACGGTCTTGGCCCCCAGATAGACGGTGCCGAAGACAGCGGTGGCGCCATAGCTGTACGGACTGGGACTGACGTTCGCGTACGTCAGCGAGGCGTTGAACCCCAGCTCCGCAACGTCCGCCACATAACTGGCGCCTTTCTCACGGCTGCTGAAGTTTCCATTCTTCCAGGGCAGCCCCCAGTGGTACAGCTTGTGAGCGCTCCGGTAAGTGGCAAAAGTCCCACCGACGATGGAAGCCCCTCGCAGCATTCCCGAGACCTTGCCCGTGGTGCGAGCCCCCTTGATGACAGCAGCGGCCCGCCCCACACTCGGCGATCCGCCCCGCGCCGCCGTGTAGGAGTTGCGCCAGACCTGGGTGAGCTTAGCCTGGCCGGCTCGGACGACGTCCTGCTGAGAGTGGGTTTTCCCTCCGAATCGCTCCGCCAGCTCATCCGACCCGAATGTGAAGTCGAGCATTCTGTTGATCCGGCCAGGAGCAACAGTTCGCAATCCGTTCCAACCTGTCCCGATAAGGTCGTCGCGCAAACCTGCGACGAAAGGAATGCGAGAGGTCTGCTGAAACGCTCGGTTCCCACCAAACGCCAAAGCCGCTATTCGTCCCGGGAGCCACGCCCCGGGTGCCGACAGGGAGCGCATAGCAGGCTCCCAACTACGGACGCACCTTCCCACATTGATGAAGGGCCTCGTCCCGACCGATCGCAGAGTTCGATAGACACGGTCCTGCCACCGCTGAACCCTGGGATCGACAGATATGCGTCTACGCAGCGCGTTACCACCCAGAATCCTCACCATGGAGACGGTCGCGAATGACGTGTTCAGCTCGGTGCGACGAACACCGAAAAACTCACCATACGCCCTGACGAAACTCCTGATCGTCTCCTCGTGAGGTTCAAGACCGGAAATCTTCGCCAGCGCCTTAGCCTCTACACGATATATCCAGTCGTCGAGCGACTCGCCGTCCCGGCGGCGAAACGACTCCACAGCCGGGTCGTCGCTCGTGGCAACCGAATTAGCCATCAACAGCCCGTCGGGGCCAAGAAGAGAGCCGGAATATTTCTTGAAGTCCGCGTCGGTGAAACCGGCCCAACGCAATCCCGCCATGGGGTCGCCATCCTCAAGGCGAGCGATGGCCGCACGAGAGCGAAGGTCAGGGCCAGTGTCCGCCACCCAGGAGTTCATCGGCCTGAGCGGAGCCAACACATCGCTCACGCCGAGCGTCGCGGCCCGAGTGAACGCCTCCCGCAAGCCATCCGCCCGCAGCCCCACCCTTCCCGTCAATGAGTTTCGCAAGTTGTTCCAAGTCTTGTGGATTTACGTTTCACAATACCCCTCCAGCCCCACGAACAGGGAAATCACCAACGCGCTACAACAGACTTGCCCGCTTCGCCACCGTATCCGTCATCAGCCCCCACTCTCCAGGGTGATGAGACCTCACACCGGGGGAACATCGCGCAACATGGCATAGGCAAAAGCCAATCGGCGATCCAGCCAGCGCGCCTCAATCTCGATTTCCAGGCGCATGTCGTGCCCACCAAAACCGCATGACTCCATGACGAACTCGCCGCCTTCCGACCTCCATTCCAACTCGCGGTCACGCGAGTAACTTCCGTCCCCACTCGACCGGAGCAAGAAACCTACCGTCGATTCCAGGGCAACCTCTGCTATCTCCTTGGCATCCTTCTTGGCCCATTTATTGCACCCCGCGATCACAGGTCGTCCCGGTTGATCTATGCGCCACGTATGCCTGACTAGTCGATTGGCCGGCGGAATGCGGCGAACGACCCCGATGACCTCGGATCGAGCGTCACGGACGTAGTAGACGTCCTCCCCATTCCGCTCGATGGGCTGGTCAAGAGCACATAGCAGGCGCTGAAACTCCGCGTCTTCGTAGATCACGGAATCCAGATCGTCGACCCCCTTGGGGCCGAAATACGCGCACGGCGCGAAAACACGACCCGCCCCTTCACGGCTCGGCACCCGGATGGCGCGCGGCCCGCGGGTGAACTGCTTGCGCGACTTCACCAGAATTTCCCGCTCGATCATACCGACCGTGAACCTCCACACCCCCCGCCAATCCACCCCCGGCACGGGCGGAGCCTGCTCCTTCTGTTTGCGTCTCCCGAACGCCATGAACTCCTCCGCTACTCAGTGCCGTGCACATCGTTCGACCGGCCTCGAACGCGACTAACCGTAGTGGATCGACTACGCCGCACTCGATGTCCCCACGGCTCCCGACGGGCCTCCACCCCGCCTCCCGGCCCGCCACCCACGTCCCGCCAGGGCGCCCCGTACCAGACGGAAACCAGGTCGATCGCCCCCGCCCGCGCCAACTACGCTCCTGGTCATGGATGTTCTGGTGCGCGAGATGACCGAGGACAACATCGACGCCGTGGCCGCCGTGCGGGTCCGTGGGTGGCAGACCGCCTACGCGGGACTCATGCCGCAGTCGTATCTGGACGCCATGAGCGTGCGCGAAGACGCCGAGCGGCGGCGCGGGCGGCGGGACCGAGGTCGTGGGGTGGGCCTGCTGCGGCCCGTACCGGGACGAGGACCTGCCGAGCGGGGACGCCGAGTTGTACGCGATCTACGTCAGGCAGGAGCGGCTGGGCGCGGGCATCGGTCACGCGCTGCTGGCCGAGGCGCTGCGACGGCTGACGGAGCGCGAGTTCCCCCGGGTACGGCTGTGGGTCGTACGGGGCAACGAGCGGGCGGAGCGCTTCTACCCCGGGCCGGGTTCGCCCCCGACGGCGGCGAGGAGTCCTACGAGGTGGCCGGGGCCCAGGTGCCAGAGGTGCGCTACGCCCGCGACCTGCCCGCTGCCGCCCACCCCGTCGCGTAGCCCCCGCACCAGACCGCACCCAGGGGCCCCGGGCACCGGCGCTATCCCGCCGCCGTTTCCTCCACCGCTCACGCACCCCGACGGCCACGCACTCCCACGCCCGCCCCGCGACGAGCGGCCCGTCCGCCACCCCCGCACCCGACCAGTGACGAGCGGCCCCCCGCCGTCCGTTCGGCCGCCGCCTAGGGCTTCGGCCTCGGGCGTTGGCCGGGCGGGCGGGCGGCGGGGCGGGGGTCCCGGCGTCTCGGGACGCCGCCTCGGAGGCCGTCGCCCCGAGCGCCGCGCGCCCCGTCGCGCCGCCCGTAGCCGCGAGGTGGCCCGCCGGCCGGCCCCGTTGCCTTGCCGGCCAGTTGGGCCAGGGCCGCCTCCGCCTCCGGACGTAACCGCTCGTGCTCACGCGCCGCCGCCAGGATGGGCGCCGCGCGTCGGTCCCCCAGCGTGCCGAGCCCGACCACGCAGGCGCGGGCGATCGGCCAGTAGTGATCGCGCTCGGCCAGCAACCGCCGCAACGTGGTGACCAGCGCGGGCGCCGACTCGGGGGCGCGCAGTTCCACCAGGAGCCGGATGGGGTGCAGCGCGTAGGCCGTCCGCAGCGGATTGGTGGCCAGGACCGCCGCCGCGCGGGCGGTGCGCGGGTCACCGAGTCGGGCCAGCGCGCGGGCCGCGGTCGCGCAGTGCGCCGGGTCGCGGTAGTTGAGGAGCATCACCAGCGGCTCGAAGGCCCGCCGGTCGCCCGCGCAGCCTAGCGCGAAGGCCGCCGTCTCCCGGGCGCACAGCGGCTGGCCGTTGGCCACCAGCACCCGGGCCAGTTCCTCGCGCGCGGCGGGCGTGTTCTGGCGTACGAGAGCGAGGAGATGCTCGTACGCCGCGTGATCGGCCGCTGTCGTCAGTGCCGCCCGCGCTCGGGCCGCCAGCTCGCGGAGTTCTTCTTCCATCTCCCGCCTCCCCTTGACCTTGACCTTGTCCGTGCCGCCGCGGCCACCTCGCCCCGGTCGGCATCGTTTTCCGTATCCGCGTTCCGCGCCTCGCCCGCACGTACCCGCCACCCGCTGTATGCCCGCTCGCGCACCCGCCGGACGCGTGCGCCGCCCGAGACGCCCCGGGCCGCCCGCGCCCGCACACCGTCCACGCCGTCCCGCCTCCGCCTCCGTCGTGTCCCCTAAGTGCCGGCGCCGGACCGCGGCGCCCGCCGGCCCGCCGACCCCGGCCACGACCACCGCGCCACCCCCACAGGACGCCGCACGTCTCCGCCACCCCGACCCACCCCCGCGTCACGCGTCCGTGACCGTCTCCTAGCCCACTGTGATGTGCGCCACCCGGATCTGGCGAGAATGAGTCCTGGTGTTCTTGGTTACTGGCCAGTTAAGCTCCCCGGCACGAGCAGTACTCCTGCTCTGGCGGCCTGGTGACGCAGCCGCCGAAGAGTGAAGTCAGTTCGGCACTTTGGGTGTTCGGCGCGGCCCCGGTACAGGGCCTTCGCCGCGCACCCCCGGGTGAGTCCCTACGGGCAGAGTTGCCCACCAGGAGCCGCCCAACTCCTCAGTCGTCACTTCTCCCCGCGGCACAAGGCGGGGAACACCCCCTGGAGTCGTGTGATGGACCATTTGTCCACTCCTGATCCCATGCCGTTGGCACCGTCGCCGTCGTCGGCCTGGGCACCATGGGCACCGGCATCGCCGAGGTGTTGGCCCGCGCGGGCACACGAGGTCATCGATGTCGCGGACGCCGCGGCGTGGCAGGCCGTGGCCGCCCTCGCGGCGTCCACCGACCGGGCCGTGCGGCGCGGTCGGATCACCGAACAAGAGCGGCGGGAGGTGCTCGCCCGGTTCCGGGTCTTCGCCGATCTGTCCGCCGCGGCCGACGCGGACCTGGTGATCGAGGTCGTGCCCGAGGACTACGCCACCAAGCACGAGGTGTTCACAGCGCTGGACGCCGTCGTGCGCCCCGACACGATCCTGGACACCGGCACCAACGCGCTGTCGGTGACCCGGCTCGCGGCCGACTCGGCCCACCCCGAACGCATTCTCGGCCTGCACTTCTTCAACCCCGCACCGGCTATGAAGCTGGTCGAGGTAGTCTCCTCGGTACTCACCTCGCCGGTGACCGTCGCCTCGGTCACCGCGCTCGCCCGCGAACTCGGCAAGGAGCCCGTCTCGGTCGGCGACCGGCCCGGATTCGTCGCCGACGGGCTGCTATTCGGCTACCTCAACCAGGCAGCGGCGATGTACGAGTCGAAAGTACGCGACCCGCGAGGACATCGACGCGGCGATGCGGCTGGGCTGCGGGCTGCCGATGGGCCCGCTGGCGCTGCTCGACCTGATCGGCGTGGACACCGCGCGCACCGTACTCGAAGCGATGTACGCGGCCTCGCGCGACCGCCTGCACGCGCCCGCGCCCATCCTGGGCCAGCTCAGCGAGGCCGGGCTGACCAGGTGCAAGGCGGGCCGTGGCTTCTACACGTACCAGGAGCCGGGCAGCGACGTGCTGGTGGCGGACGCGCAGACGCCCCGTCCCCCGGAAGCCGCCGTCGAGCCGGGCGGTTCGCGTCCGGTCGACGCGGTGGGCGTGGCCGGTTCGGGCACCATGGCCAGCGGCATCGCCGAGGTGTTCGCCGCCTCCGGGTTCCGGGTGGTGCTCGCCGCCCGGAGCCTGGCCAAGGCCGAGCGGGCGGTGGCGCGGATATCCGGGTCGCTGGCCCGGTGGGTATCCAAGGGGCGGCTGAGTGAAGAGGCGCGGGAGGCGGCGATGGCCCGGATCACCGTGGCCGACTCGCTGGAGGCGTTCGCCGACGTGGACCTGGCCGTGGAGGCGGTGGCCGAGGACCTGGCGGTCAAGCGACGGCTCTTCCAGACGCTGGACGAGGTCTGCAAGCCAGGCGCGGTGCTGGCCACGACGACCTCCTCGTTGCCGGTCATCTCCCGCGCCCGCGCGACCTCCCGGCCGGGCGACGTGATCGGGATGCACTTCTTCAACCCGGCGCCGGCCACGAGGTTGGTGGAGGTGGTGCGCACCGTGCTGACCTCCGACGCGACGCACGCCAGCGTCCGCGCGGTGTGCGCCGCGATCCGCAAGCACCCGGTGGACTGCGGGGACCGGGCCAGCTTCATCGTGAACGCGTTGCTGTTCCCGTACCTGAACAACGCCGTGAAGATGGTGCAGGAGCACTACGCGACGCCGGACGACATCGACGCCGCGATGAAGTGGGGCGGCGGCTATCCGATGGGCCCCTTCGAACTCCTCGACGTCGTCGGCCTCGACGTGTCGCTGGCCATCGAGAAGGTGCTGCACCGCGAGTTCCGCGACCCCGGGCTCGCGCCCGCCCCGCTGCTCGAACACCTGGTGGCGGCGGGCTGCCTCGGCCAGAAGACGGGCCGCGGCTTCCGCGAGCATGCGAGGGGCTGAACCAGGGGGCGTTGAGAGAGCCGAGGTCACTGGGGCCAAAGGGGAGACGGGGGGTGCCGCCGCGGCCAGAGCGGGAGCGGCGTCCCCCACCGGGGCGCGAACGGGGGGTGGGGCGGGCTGCTGGAACCGAGCGGCGACCCGCCCCACGGCGGTCCCGGAGCCTGGGGCGCAGTCCTGCCCCCGGAAAAAATGCAGTACGTTCCCCCCATGGCCCAGCCCGTAAAGTCCGCCCGTCACCAGCGATCCACCGCAGGCAAGACGTCCGACGGCGCCGAGAGCGCCAGCAGCCGGCGCGCCGCCGCTCAGCGACTCACCATGCGTCGCAAGCTCGCGGCCGCCGCCATGGACCTCTTCGCGGCCAAGGGCTACGAGGCGACGACGGTCGACGAGATCGCCGCCCGGGCGGGCGTCGCCCGCAGGACCTTCTTTCGGCACTTCCGCTCCAAGGAAGAGGCCATCTTCCCGGACCACGACGACACCCTGGTGCGCGCCGAGGCAGTGTTGGAGGCCGCCCCCGCGCACGAGCACCCGCTCGACACGGTCTGCCGGGGCATCAAGGAGGTCATGAGGATGTACGCGGCCGACCCCGAGGTATCCGTGGCCCGCTACCGGCTGACCCGCGAGGTGCCGACCCTGCGAGAGGCGGAGATCGCCTCGGTCGCCCGCTACGAGCGGCTGTTCACGCGTTACCTGCTCGGCCACTTCGACGAGACGGCGCACCGGGACGGCAACGACGATCCGCTGCTGGCCGAGGTGGCCGCCTCCGCCGTGGTCACCGCCCACAACCACGTGCTCAGGCGCTGGCTGCGCGCCGAGGGCAAGGGCGAAGTGGAGGCGCAGCTCGACCACGCGTTCGCGATCGTGCGCAAGACGTTCGGCACCGGCTTCGGCGCCTACCGGCCGAGCACCGAGCGGCCCGCCACGCTGGCCTCGACGGACGGTCAGGTGCTGGTGGCCGTGACGCGTACGGACGCGCCGCTGGCCGATGTACTGCGCGCCATCGAGAAGGCCATCCAGCAGGACTGAACACACCCGCACACCACGGGCCTCTCGCTGAACCCACCAGGAACACGCAGCGAGCACGCCCGCTGGCACAGCGCGACGGCCGCCCCACACGGGGCGGCCCGTTGTTGCTCATGCGTGCACCGTGGATGACAAGTGAGAGAAATTGTTGGCACCCAGTGTCTTGTCGAGTGGCACGCGGTGCCATACGTTGTGAGTGTCCGGGCGGCCGGCGCGTAAAGACTCGTCGTGCGTCGGCTGTCCCCGCACCTTCCTCGCGCGCCCGGACGCCTGCGTCACAGGCACTCTCGCGCCGCATCGCCGCGCGGCCCCCGCCACAAGCGGGGCCGAAGCGAAGCGGCGCCCGCACCGCCACCCGTCAGCACCGCCGAACCGACGGCACGCATCCCCACCGAACCCCAGCGTTCCCTCAAGCGTCCCCAAACGCTTCGCCGGAGGCCCACGATGAACGAAATCCTGGACGCGATCCTCGCTCCGGACAGCACGTCCGCGGACTTCGCGGCCCTGCCGCTGCCCCCCTCGTACCGCGCGGTGACCGTGCACAAGGACGAGGCCGAGATGTTCGACGGCCTCCCCACCCGGGAGAAGGATCCGCGCAAGTCCCTGCATGTGGACGAGGTGCCGGTGCCCGAACTCGGCTCCGGTGAGGCGCTGGTCGCGGTGATGGCCAGCTCGGTGAACTACAACTCCGTCTGGACCTCGATCTTCGAGCCCGTCTCGACCTTCCACTTCCTGGAGCGCTACGGCAAGCTCTCGCCGCTGGCCAAGCGGCACGACCTGCCGTACCACGTCATCGGCTCCGACCTGGCGGGCGTCGTGTTGCGCACCGGTCCCGGCGTCAACGCCTGGCGGCCGGGCGACGAGGTCGTCGCGCACTGCCTGTCGGTCGAGCTGGAGTCGGCCGACGGGCACGACGACACGATGCTCGACCCCGAGCAGCGGATCTGGGGCTTCGAGACCAACTTCGGCGGCCTGGCCGAGATTGCCCTGGTCAAGTCCAACCAGCTCATGCCGAAGCCGGGCCACCTCAGTTGGGAGGAGGCCGCGTCCCCCGGCCTGGTGAACTCCACCGCCTACAGGCAGTTGGTCTCCCGCAACGGGGCCGGCATGAAGCAGGGCGACAACGTGCTGATCTGGGGCGCCAGCGGCGGCCTCGGCTCGTACGCCACGCAGTTCGCGCTCGCCGGCGGCGCCACCCCCATCTGTGTGGTCTCCAGCGACCAGAAGGCCGACATCTGCCGCGCGATGGGCGCCGAGGCGATCATCGACCGGAACGCGGAGGGCTACCGGTTCTGGAAGGACGAGAACGCCCAGGAACCGCGCGAGTGGAAGCGGTTCGGCAAGCGCATCCGCGAGCTGACCGGCGGCGAGGACGTGGACATCGTCTTCGAGCACCCCGGACGCGAGACGTTCGGCGCCTCCGTCTACGTCACCCGCAAGGGCGGCACCATCGTCACCTGCGCCTCGACGTCCGGCTACACGCACGAGTACGACAACCGCTACCTGTGGATGTCGCTGAAGAAGATCGTCGGCTCGCACTTCGCCAACTACCGCGAGGCATGGGAGGCCAACCGGCTGATCGCCAAGGGCAAGATCCACCCCACGCTGTCCAAGACCTACCGCCTGGACGAGACCGGCCAGGCCGCCTACGACGTGCACCGCAACCTCCACCAGGGCAAGGTCGGCGTCCTCGCCCTCGCCCCCGAGGAGGGCCTGGGCGTCCTCGACGAGGAACTGCGCGCCCGGCACATCGACGCGATCAACCGGTTCCGTGACGCGTAGCGGAACGGACGGACAGGCACAGCCGTGACGCGTAGCGGAGCGAACGAACAAGTACAGCCGCGACGCGTGAGCGCGCGGCGCGGACGGACACCGAGGTACTCACGCATATGACCGAGCGTCACAAGGACCGTCCGTGGCTGATGCGGACGTACGCCGGGCACTCCACCGCCGAGGCGTCCAACGCCCTCTACCGGCGCAACCTCGCCAAGGGCCAGACCGGTCTGTCGGTCGCGTTCGACCTGCCGACGCAGACCGGCTACGACCCCGACCACGTCCTGGCCCGCGGCGAGGTCGGCCGGGTCGGGGTGCCCGTCTCCCACCTGGGGGACATGCGGCGGCTGTTCCAGGACATCCCGCTGGAGCAGATGAACACCTCGATGACCATCAACGCCACCGCGATGTGGCTGCTGGCCATGTACCAGGTGGTGGCCGAGGAGCAGGGGCTCGGCCCGGAGGCGGTCGCCGGGCTCTCCGGCACCACGCAGAACGACATCGTCAAGGAGTACCTCTCCCGGGGCACGCACGTCTTCCCACCGGGCCCGAGCCTGCGCCTGACCACCGATCTGATCGCCTACTCGGTGCACCACATCCCCAAGTGGAACCCGATCAACATCTGCAGCTACCACCTCCAGGAGGCCGGGGCCACGCCCGTGCAGGAGATCGCGTACGCCATGAGTACGGCCATCGCCGTGCTCGACGCCGTACGCGACTCCGGGCAGGTGCCGGCGGAGCGGTTCGGCGACGTGGTGGCGCGCATCTCGTTCTTCGTGAACGCGGGCGTGCGCTTCGTCGAGGAGATGTGCAAGATGCGCGCCTTCGGCCGCATCTGGGAGCGGATCACGCGCGAGCGGTACGGCGTGGACAACCCCAAGCAGCGCCGCTTCCGGTACGGCGTGCAGGTCAACTCGCTGGGCCTGACCGAGGCGCAGCCGGAGAACAACGTCCAGCGGATCGTCCTGGAGATGCTGGCCGTCACCCTCTCCAAGGACGCCCGTGCCCGCGCCGTGCAGCTCCCGGCCTGGAACGAGGCGCTCGGCCTGCCTAGGCCCTGGGACCAGCAGTGGTCGCTGCGCATCCAGCAGGTGCTCGCGCACGAGAGCGACCTGCTGGAGTACCCGGACATCTTCGAGGGCTCGCACGTCGTCGAGGCCAAGGTGGCGGAGCTGACCGCCACCGCGCTGGCCGAGATCGACCGCATCCAGGAGATGGGCGGCGCGATGGCCGCCGTCGAGTCGGGCTACCTCAAGTCGCAGCTCGTGGCCTCGCACGCGGAACGGCGGGCCCGGATCGAGGCGGGCGAGGAGCGGATCGTCGGCGTCAACTGCTACGAGAGCGCCGAGCCGAACCCGCTCACCGCCGACCTGGACACCGCGATCATGACGGTGGACCCGGCCAACGAGGCCCGGGTGGTCGCCGCGCTGCACCGCTGGCGCGACGAGCGCGACGAGCCGCGCGCCCAGGAGTCGCTGTCCGCGCTCAAGGCGGCGGCGGCCGGCACCGCCAACCTGATGCCGGGGACGCTGGAATGCGTCCGGGCGGGGGTGACCACCGGCGAGTGGGCGTGGGCACTGCGGGACGTGTTAGGCGAGTACCGCGCCCCGACCGGGGTCAGTGGCGCCCCGCTGGCGGTGGCGGCCGAACCAGGCAGCGCGCTCGGCGCCGTACGGGACAAGGTCGCCAAGACGGCGGCCGACCTCGGCGTGGGCAAGCTGCGGCTGCTGGTCGGCAAGCCCGGGCTCGACGGGCACAGCAACGGCGCGGAGCAGATCGCGGTACGGGCCAGGGACGCCGGGTTCGAGGTGATCTACCAGGGCATCCGGCTCACGCCCGAGCAGATCGTGGCGGCGGCCTTCGCCGAGGACGTGCACTGCGTCGGCCTGTCGATCCTCTCCGGCTCGCACGCCGAACTGGTCCCGGACGTGCTCGCCAGGCTGCGCGAGGCCAGCGCCGGGAACGACACCGGGTACGACGGCCCGGCGGAGGCCCCCATTCCGGTGATCGTCGGCGGGATCATCCCGTCCGCGGACGCCACCGCGCTGCGCGCCGCCGGCGTCGCGGCCGTCTTCACCCCGAAGGACTTCGGAATCACCGAGATCATCGGCCGTATCGTGGATGAGATCCGTACAGCGAACCAGCTCGACCCCCTGGAGGCCACCGCATGAGTGCCCACCCGTCCGCCGCCGCGCCGTCCGTGGACCGGCTGCGCCGGCGCCGCTCCTGCCTCGCCGTCCCCGGCAGCAACCCGCGGTTCCTGGAGAAGGCCCAGGGGCTCGCCGCCGACCAGGTGTTCCTGGACCTGGAGGACGCGTGCGCGCCACTGGCCAAGGAGGGCGCGCGGCACACCATCGTGGACGCGCTGAACAACGGCGACTGGACCGGCAAGACCAGGGTGGTGCGGGTCAACGACTGGACCACGCACTGGACCTACCGGGACGTCATCACCGTCGTCGAGGGCGCGGGACCCAACCTGGACTGCGTCATGCTGCCCAAGGTGCAGGACGCCCAGCAGGTGATCGCCCTGGACCTGCTGCTCACCCAGATCGAGAAGACGATGGGCTTCGAGGTGGGCCGGATCGGCATCGAGGCGCAGATCGAGAACGCCAGGGGCCTGGTCAACGTGGACGAGATCGCCGCCGCCTCGCCGCGCCTTGAGACCATCATCTTCGGGCCGGCCGACTTCATGGCCTCCATCAACATGAAGTCCCTGGTGGTCGGCGAGCAGCCGCCGGGCTACCCGGCCGACGCGCACCACTACATCCTCATGCGCATCCTGATGGCCGCCCGCGCGAACGACCTGCAGGCCATCGACGGCCCATACCTCCAGATCAGGAACGTGGACGGGTACCGCGAGGTGGCCGGGCGCGCCGCAGCGCTCGGGTTCGACGGCAAGTGGGTGCTGCACCCGGGTCAGGTCGAGGCCGCCAACGAGGTGTTCTCGCCCTCGCAGGAGGACTACGACCACGCCGAGCTGATCCTCGACGCGTACGAGTGGTGCACCTCGGAGGCGGGCGGCAAGAAGGGTTCGGCGATGCTCGGTGACGAGATGATCGACGAGGCCAGCCGCAAGATGGCGCTGGTGATCGCGGGCAAGGGCCGGGCCGCGGGGATGACCCGCACCAGCAAGTTCGAGCCGCGCGCCGCCTGACGCCCGGCCCCGCCCGCCCCCGGGCCCGCACCGGCCCGGGGGCGCCACTCCGGAGGGATGAGCACCATGCAGTTCGGCCGCACCTACGAGGAGTTCACGGTCGGCGACGTGTACAAGCACTGGCCCGGCAAGACGGTCACCGAGTACGACGACCACATCTTCTGTCTGCTCACCATGAACCACCACCCGCTGCACCTGGACGCGAACTACGCCGAGCGGACGACCGACTTCGGCCGAAACGTCGTCGTCGGCAACTACGTCTACTCGCTGCTGCTCGGCATGTCCGTCCCCGACGTCTCCGGCAAGGCGATCGCCAACCTGGAGGTCGAGTCGCTGCGGCACGTGGCGCCGACCTTCCACGGCGACACGATCTACGGCGAGACGACGGTGCTGGACAAGACGCCGTCCCGGTCCAGGAGCGACCGCGGCATCGTGCACGTGGAGACCAGGGGCCACAAGCAGGACGGCACGCTCGTCTGCGTCTTCCGGCGCAAGGTCATCGTGCCGAACGCGACGTACGTGAAGGAGCGCGGCGGCGAGCAGCCCGGCCGTCCCGAACCCCGCGAGCCCGCCCGGCCCGCCGCGCCCGCGCCGACCCCCGCGAACCAGGAGCAGTGACATGAGCCGTCTCGCCCAGACCGAGGGCCTCAACGAGATCCAGCGCGAGATACTTTCCACCGTAAGGGACTTTGTCGACAAGGAGATCCTTCCGGTCGCCACCGAGTTGGAGCACCGCGACGAGTATCCGAGCCAGATCGTCGAGGGGTTGAAGGAACTCGGCGTCTTCGGGCTGATGATCCCCGAGGAGTACGGGGGGCTCGGCGAGTCGTTGTTGACCTACGCGCTGTGCGCGGAGGAGATCGCCCGCGGCTGGATGAGCGTCTCGGGGATCATCAACACGCACTTTATCGTGGCGTACATGCTCAAGCAGCACGGCACCCAGGAGCAGAAGGACCACTTCCTGCCGAAGATGGCCGCGGGCGAGATCCGTGGCGCGTTCTCGATGTCGGAGCCCGCGCTTGGTTCGGATGTGTCGTCCATCACATCCAAGGGCGTGCGGGACGGCGACGACTTCCTGCTCACCGGACAGAAGATGTGGCTCACCAACGGCGGCACCTCCTCGTTGGTCGCGGTGCTGTGCCGGACCGACGAGGGGCTCCCCCCGGAGGAGGCCGCCGCCAGGCCGCACCGCTCAATGACCACGTTCCTGGTCGAGAAGGAGCCCGCATTCGGCGAGGTGCGCCCGGGCCTGACCATCCCCGGCAAGATCGACAAGATGGGCTACAAGGGCGTCGACACCACCGAGCTGATCATGGACGGGCTGCGCGTCCCGGGCGATCGCGTGCTCGGCGGCGCCACGGGACGCGGCTTCTACCAGATGATGGACGGCGTCGAGGTCGGCCGCGTGAACGTCGCGGCGCGCGGCTGCGGAGTCGCGCAGCGCGCCTTTGAGCTGGGCGTTTCCTATGCCCAACAGCGGCACACGTTCGGCAAGCCCATCGCCCAGCACCAGGCCATCCAGTTCAAACTGGCGGAAATAGGGACCAAGGTCGAGGCCGCCCATGCGATGATGGTCAACGCGGCCCGGAAGAAGGACTCCGGACAGCGGAACGACCTCGAAGCGGGCATGGCCAAGTACCTGGCCTCCGAGTACTGCAAGGAGGTCGTGGAGGACGCCTTCCGCATCCACGGCGGCTACGGCTTCTCCAAGGAATACGAGATCGAGCGCCTCTACCGGGAGGCGCCCATGCTCCTCATCGGCGAGGGCACCGCCGAGATACAGAAAATGATCATCGGGCGTCGCCTCTTGGAAGCGTACCACTTCCAGGGGTAATTGTCTGGTTCAGGGTGGTTTTTTCGAGAACTACATCACAGCCCGTCACCGGTCTTCAGCCACCGACTAGCCCTGGCGCTTGCCCAGTTGCCGCTCGCAACCGATACCATCCCCGAAAAGCCGCCGTCCCCTTTTTCGCTAAGCGGCACCCTCCGCTACGAAGGTCATTCATGCCCCACAGCTCTTCCACCGCACCTCGCGCACGCGTACGCCTCGCGCGCGGAGCGTCGCCGTGGCTCCTTCCGACCGTCGCCACGGCGGCGGTGAGCCTGGCTCGCTCCCGTCGCTCAGGGCGCTGGGCTGCCGCCGCCGTGCCCGCCACCGCGCTCGCGGCGGGCATGCTGTGGTTCTTCCGTGACCCAGAGCGCGAGATCGCGCAGGGCCGGGTCATCTCTCCCGCCGACGGCGTGGTGCAGAGCATCATGCCGTGGAAGGACGGACGGACCCGAGTCGCGATCTTCATGAGCCCGCTGAACGTCCACGTGAACCGCGCCCCGCTGGCGGGCACGGTGACCTCGGTCGAACACATCCCCGGCGGGTTCGTCCCGGCGTTCAACAAGGAGAGCGAGAACAACGAGCGCGTTGTCTGGCACTTCGACACCGAACTCGGGGACATCGAGATGGTCCAGATCGCCGGCGCCGTCGCCCGCCGCATCGTGCCGTACGTGCCGCAGGGCACCAAGGTCGAGCAGGGCGAGCGGATCGGCCTGATCCGCTTCGGCTCGCGGATCGACATCTACCTGCCGGAAGGTGTCGAGACAGGGGTCGAGGTCGGCGAGACCACCACAGCGGGGGTGACTCGCCTTGACCGTAGTTGATCCGGAGACCCAGTCCGCCTGGGTTCCCGAGGCCGACGAGTGCGGTGACGACACGGACGACATGCCGCTGTCAACGCGGCTGTCGATAGCGGACACGCTCACGCTCGGCAACGCCACCTGCGGCTTCATGGCCGTGTACTTCACCACCACCGGCGTCCTCATCCCGCACCTGACGGGCAACGAGGACGGCGGGATGGCCCGGCACAGCGCCGCCACCGCGGTGATGCTGATGCTGCTCGCCTCGGTCTTCGACCTCTTCGACGGGCTCGTGGCGCGCAAGCTGCGCAGCTCGGCGATGGGCGCGGAGCTGGACAACCTCTCCGACCTGATCAGCTTCGGCCTCGCCCCGGCGTACTTCGTCGTGGTGTGGGGCATGGTCGCCGACGACGCCTATCAGCGGGTATCGGCGGTGGCCGCGATCGTGGTCCTGCTCGCCGTCGTGCTCAGGCTCGCCAGATTCTCCTGTGTGCCCCTGCGCGACGGCGTCTTCCAGGGCATGCCAAGCCCCTTCGGGGCGCTGACCGTGATCTCCGTGGTCCTGCTCGAGCTGCCGTTCTTCCCGACCCTGCTGGCCATCGTGGGCGTCGCCTGGCTGATGGTGAGCCGCGTGGAGTACCCCAAGCCGCGCGGGTTGCTCGCGCTGGCCATGCTGGGGTGGATCGTGCTGAGCATGGGCCTGCTGGCCGCCTGGGCCTTCGAGGCCCCCGGTGGCGAGCTGCTGCTCCAGACCGGCTGCGCGCTCCAGGTGGTGCTGGGCGCGGTGATCCCGCTGTTCGCGACGGCCCGCCGGGTCAACACGTTCCGGGACAACCGGCGCGAGGCACGGGCGACGCAGTTGCCGTAACGGGCGCGTCCCCCGACACGTACGAAACGAAGGGCCCGAGCGTCTCGCTCGGGCCCTTCGTCGTGCCCGGCCCGGAGCCGCTGTTCCCGGGCCACCGGGCAGGCGCCGGCGGTCAGGTCAGGAAGTCGGCCGCGACGCGGGCGGCGAGGCGCTCCAGGAGCAGGCCCGCCTCGGCCACGCAGCGCGCCGGGTCGGGTTCGAGCGTGGTCAGGGCGTACGCGCGGCGCAGGCCCGCCTGCCGCAGGGCGGCGGCGTCCAGCGCGAGCCGCCCGCACACCGCGACCACCGGCACGCCGCGCTCCCAGGCCGCCGCGGCCACCCCGGCCGGGGCCTTGCCGCGCAGGGTCTGGGCGTCGAGCGAGCCCTCGCCGGTGATTACCAGGTCGGCACGGGCCAGCTCCGCGGCGAAGCCGAGCACGTCGAGCAGCACCTCGATGCCGGGCCGGAACTCCGCGCCGAGCCCGACCAACGCCCCGTAGCCGACGCCGCCCGCCGCGCCGGCTCCCGGCGCGTGGACGTGCGCGGCGGCGCGCGGACCCACCGCGCCCTCCAGTACCTGTGCGTAGTGCGTCAGGGCCGCCTCCAGGGCCGCCACGTCCGCCGCGCCGGCGCCCTTCTGCGGCCCGTAGACCGCGGCGGCGCCCTGCGGGCCGGTGAGCGGGTTGTCGACGTCGCTGGCGAGGGTGACGGCCGTGGCCGCCAAGCGGGCGTCGAGCCCCGACAGGTCGGCCGTGGCAAGGTGGCGCAGCGCCCCGCCGCCGGGGCCGATCGGGCGGCCCCGCGCGTCGCGCAGGCGCGCCCCGAGCGTCGTGAGCATGCCGGCGCCGCCGTCGGTGGTGGCGCTGCCGCCGACGCCGAGGACGATGTCGCGGGCGCCCGCGTCCAGCGCGGCGCGCAGCAGCTCCCCCGTGCCGTACGTGGTGGCGGTCAGCGGCGCGAAGGTGCCATCAGGCAGGTGCCGCATCCCGGAGGCCTCGGCCATCTCGACGACGGCGCTCGCGCCGCGCAGCGCGTACGCGGCGTCCACCGGGGCGCCCAGCGGCCCGGTGACCCGGACCGCGCGCCGCTCGAAACCGGCCGCGACGGCGGCCTCCACCGTGCCGTCGCCGCCGTCGGCGACCGGCACCGCCGCGACGCGCACGCCCGGCGCCGCCGCGCACAGGCCGACCGTGAGGTGCTCAGCGACCCGTACGGCCGTCAGCGAGCCCTTGAACTTGTCCGCGGCGATCAGCACCCGCGCCGGGCCGCCCCCGCCCCCTTCGCCGCCCCCGGCCCCGCTCACGCGTCGCGCGGCCTCGCGCGCGGCGGCGGGCCGGTCGCCGTGGGCGGGCCGGGCCGGCTCGCCGCCCGCGTCCGGGTGGCCCGCGCCCGGATGGTCGGCGGTGCCGGCGCGGGGGTCCCGGGCCCGTCCGGCGGAGCCGAGCGGAGCCGGTCGTACCCCATCGCATGGCGGGCCGGGCACCGTGGGCGCGGAGTGTGGTGAAGTGGGCATCGTCGGGACCGTCGGTGGTGGCACCGGGGGTCGGGGGCCGTGCGGTGTCGGTCGGATGTCGGTCGTGGCGGCGTACGTCACCTGGTGTCTCCCTGGTCCCGGCCGTGCCCGCGCACGGGCGCTGGCGCCGCCGTGACCCTACCCGCGGGGTCCGCGCTGCCCGCGGTCGTAGTGGTGGCCAAACGGCGCGCCACGGCGGCATCTCCTGCTTTATCGCACCATAGTCGTGCGCCATGAGTACCGCGTCTACCCAGTCCACCAATCTACCGCCCGACCCGGACGAGACCCCGGCCGAAGTGCACGACCCGCCGCCCGACCGGGCGATCGTCACCATCGGGCTGGTAGCCGTGGTGGCCGTGCTGGCCGCCGTCGGCTGGGCCGCGCTCGCCAAGGACAACTTCGCCGACACCTCGGACTCCGCCCTGAACTGGGTGCTCACCAACTTCGGCTGGCTCTTCGTGGTGGCCGCCGACGTGTTCCTGGTGCTGTGCCTGTACATCGCGGTCAGCCGGTACGGCCGGATCAAGCTGGGCCGGGACGAGGACGAGCCGGAGTTCGGCAACCTCGCCTGGATCGCCATGATGTTCAGCGCCGGCATGGGCATCGGCCTGATGTTCTACGGCGTCGGCGAGCCCGTGCTGCACTACACCGACCCGCCGCCGTCCAGCGGCGTGAAGCCGGGCACGGGCGAGGCGGCGCGCACGGCGATGGAGTACTCGTTCTTCCACTGGACCTTCATGCCCTGGGCGATCTACGGCACGGCCGGTCCCGCCCTCGCCTACGTCGTCTTCCGCAAGGGCCGGGGCAACCGGCTCAGCTCCGTGTTCGTCCCGCTCATCGGCGAGCGGCGGGCCGACGGCTGGCCGGGCCGGATGATCGACCTGCTCGCCGTCTTCGCGACCGTCTTCGGCACCGCGACCAGCCTGGGCCTCGGCGCCCTGCAGGTCGCGGAGGGGCTCGACCTCACCGCCGGCGTGGACAACACCAAGACGGTGCAGCTCGTGATCATCTGCGCCCTGTCGGCGGCCTTCGTGCTCTCCGCCTTCTCCGGCCTGCACAAGGGCGTCAAGTGGCTGAGCACGCTCAACATCGTGCTCGCCGCGCTGCTGATGCTGTTCGTCTTCGTCGTCGGCCCGACGGTGTACGTGCTCGACAGCGTCCCGGCGAGCATCGGCGGCTACCTCAACGACCTGCTGCCGATGGCCTCGCACACCGGTGCCTTCACCGACCGGAGCTGGCTCGGCACCTGGACGATCTTCTACTGGGCCTGGTGGCTGTCCTGGGCGCCGTTCGTGGGCACCTTCATCGCCCGCATCTCACAGGGCCGCACCATTCGCGAGTTCCTGATCGGGGTGCTGCTGGTGCCCAGTGGCGCGACCATGATCTGGTTCTGCGTGATGGGCGGGAGCGCCATCCGACTGGACTCCAGCGGCACCGCCGACCTCACCGAGAAGGTCAAGGACGGGGCGGAGGCCTCGCTGTTCGGCATGTTGGACGCGCTGCCGCTGGGCGCCGCGACCGCCTGGCTGGCTATGGCCCTGGTCATGACGTACTTCATCACCAGCGCCGACTCCGCCTCGCTGGTCATGGGCTCGCTGACCAGCCGTGGGTCGCTGCACCCGCGCACCTGGCTGGTCGTCGCCTGGGGCATCCTGATGGCGTCGGTGGCAGCGGTGCTGCTGGTTGCCGGCGGTCTGGACGCGTTGAAGACGGCCACCATCCTGGTGGCGCTGCCGTTCGTGCTGGTGATGCTGGCGCTGTGCTGGTCGCTGCTGCGGGAGCTGCGGACGGACCCGGGGGCCGGGCCGAAGCGGCACCACGCGATGCACGGGCTGCGGGACGCGATGCGCGCGATGATAGGCGAGGCGCTCACCGAGCAGACCCCCACCCGGCACCACCGGCTGCGCCGGGCCGCCGAGCGGGCCGCGGACCGCGAGGACTCGGACTCCTCCGGCGGCTCCGGCTGAGGCACAGTGCCCGCGCCCGGCCTTCCCGCGCCGCGTTGGTCGGCCGGCCGGCGCGGTGCGGGAAGGCCGCGGCTGGGCCGCCCGTAATCCGCGGGCTCTCGCCGAAGCGGTGGACGTACAGTGCGCTCGTAGGCCACACGATCTTCGAGTGCTCCGTCGGAGCCGCGTGCTCCCTCGGAGCGGAAAGCGCAGGGCGCCCGCATGACCTCCCCCGCGGCCGCCGTACGCCTCGCCACCCGCGGCGACGTGCCGCGCGCGACCGCGACGCTGACCCGGGCCTTCGCTGACTACGCCTTTACCCGGCACACGGTCTCCGCCGACGACCACCTGCGCCGCGTCGCGGAGTTCCAGGAGCTGTTCATCGACCGGATCGGGCTCGCGCACGGTCGGGTCTGGGTCGGCGACGAGGGGGCGGCGGTGGCCGTGTGGACCACACCGGAGACCGTCGCCGCCGGCGCCGTCATCACCGAGCTGGCGCCGCGCTTCGCGGAGCTGGCGGGCGACCGGGCCACGGCGTTCGAGCAGGCCGAGGAGGCGCTGTCACCGCACTGCCCGCAGGGGCCGGCGTGGTTCCTGGGATCGGTGGGCGTGGATCCCGCGCGGTGCTCGCGCCCGGCATCGAGGCGGCCGAGCGCGCGGGGGTACCGGCCTACCTGGAGACCTCCGAGGCCCGGAACGTGGCCTTCTACCAGCGCCTGGGCTTCTCCGTCAGCGCGGAGGTCGAGCTACCCGGCGGCGGGCCGCTGATCTGGGCCATGACGCGGCACGGCTAACGCGACCGGTCGGGGCCGCCCGGCGGCGGAACCGCGCGGGCCGGCCGGGCGGTCGCCGGTGTCCGGTGGCCCGTATCCGGTGGCGCGCGGAGGCCGGCGCGCCCTTCGTCGGCCGCCGCCCGGCGCCATGGACCTCACGCGGCCCCTGGCTGGTCTCCCCCGGCGAGGTGGCCGCCGTCGTCGGGTTCGCCGACGGTGCCTGGCGGGCTGAGCGGGCCTGCTCGCCGAGGCCCGCGCGCCGCTCGACTGAGTTGGCTCCCGCCGTGCTTGTCACGGCCTCAGAAGAGCTGTTCCTGGGCCGCCTGCTCCGTGGCGTCGGCCACGAACCCGCCGTCCAGGCACTGGATGCGGCCCCGCTCGAAGTCCAGCAGTTGGCGCTTGCGCTGGAGTCCGCCGCCGTAGCCGGTGAGGCTGCTGGTGGAGCCGATGACCCGGTGGCAGGGGACGACGATGCTGATCGGGTTCTTGCCGTTGGCCAGTCCCACCGCGCGCGCCGCGCTCGGCTGCCCGATGGCCTCGGCGAGTTGCCAGTAGGAGATGGTCACGGCGTGCGGGATGGACCGCAGCTCCTCCCAGACCCGGCGCTGGAACGGCGTGCCGGACAGGTGGATCGGCAGCCCGGAGAAGTCGGTGCGGCGGCCGTCGAAGTACTCCGCGAGCTGGTCGATGGCCGCGGCGAAGGGCACCTCGTCCCGTTCGCCGAAGGTCTCCAGCGGCGGCTGGTGCCGGCGGTCGGTCATGTAGAGACCGGAGAGCACCCCGTCGGTGGCCACCAGGGTGAGCGGACCGCAGGGGCTGTCGATGAGGGTGTGGACGCGTACGGGCACGGCAGGTAGCTCTCCTTGGGCTCGGGCTGAGTGAGGGTATCGGGGGCGGTGCGGGAGGCGCACGCCGCGGGCGTCGGCCGCGCGCGGGGGCGGGCGGGGCGCTTCAGGCGGGCAGCAGGTTGATCGGGTGGTCCTCGGTGGCCCACAGGTACTGCACGGCGTACGCGCGCCAGGGCCGCCACCTGGCGCTGTGCTGGACGAGCGCCCCGGGGGTGCTCGTCAGGCCGAGGCCCTCGGCGGCGCGGCGGATGCCGAGGTCGGTGGGGAGGAAGGCGTCCGGGTCGCCGAGGGCGCGCATCGCGATCACCTCCACGGTCCACGGGCCGATGCCGGGCAGGTCCGCCAACTGGGCGCGGTCGCGGTCGCAGTCGCTGCCGACGCCGAGCGTGATGGCGCCGGAGGCGAGCGCGTCGATCAGCGTGCCGAGGGTGGCCCGCCGGGTCCGCGGCATGGCCAGGGCCTGCGGGTCGTGGCCGGCCAGCGCCTCGGTACTGGGGAACAGGTGGGTGAGGCCGCCGGCCGGGTCGTCCACCGGCTCCCCGTGCGCGGTGACCAGCCGGCCGGCGTGGGTGCGGGCGGCGGCCGTGGAGACCTGCTGGCCGAGCACGGCCCGTACGGCGAACTCGTCGGCGTCCACGGTGCGCGGCACCCGGCGCCCGGGCGCCTTGTCCACCAAGGGGGCCAGCTCCGCGTCCGTGCGCAGCAGGTCGTCGGTGACGACCGAGTAGGCGTCCAGGTCGAGCATGCGGCGGCAGCGACTGATGGCGGCCAGGTCGCGCTAGTCGGTCAGCGAGAGCTGACGGCCGATGTGGTCGGGCGCCGGCCGGAGGCTGACGATGCCGTGCCCGTACGGCAGGCGCAGCGTGCGCCGGTACACGCCGTCGCGCCACTCCTTCCACGCCGGGCACGGCGGTGGCGGCGAGGTGGCCGAAGAGGTTGTCCGGGCACAGCGGGGCGCGGAAGGGCAGCCGGAGGCTGAGCACGCCGGGCGCGGTGGGCCGGTCGCCGCGGCGGGTGCGCCCGCGCAGCTCCGTCGGGGAGAGGACGAAGACCTCCCGCACGGTCTCGTTGAACCTGCGGATGCTGGCAAAGCCGGCGGCGAAGGCGACCTCGGCCATCGGCAGCTCGCTGGTCTCGATCAGCAGCCGGGCGGTCTGCGCGCGCTGTGCGCGGGCCAGTGCGAGCGGGCCGGCGCCGAGTTCGGCCAGGAGCTGGCGCTCGATCTGTCGGGTGCTGTAGCCGAGCCTGGCGGCCAGGCCGGGGACGCCCTCGCGGTCCACCACGCCGTCGGCGATCAGCCGCATGGCCCGGGCGACGAGGTCGGCGCGCTCGTTCCACTGCGGGGAGCCGGGGCTGGCGTCCGGGCGGCAGCGCTTGCAGGCGCGGAACCCGGCCTGCTGGGCGGCGAAGCTCGGGTAGAACGTCATGTTCTCGACCTTGGGCGGCACCACCGGGCAGCTCGGGCGGCAGTAGATGCGGGTGGTGAGCACGGCGGTGAAGAACCAGCCGTCGAAGCGGGCGTCCTTGGACTGGACGGCTCTCACGCACCGGTCGAAGTCAGAGTGCATGCGCCCAGCATCGCGGGTGCGCACGGCTGGGGCTCGCGGAAATCCGACATGGCCCTGGAGCCGCACTCATCTGGCTGATCTTGATCCATCGGCCCGCCGTCTCGCCCCCGTCGCGCTCCTGCCCGCCCCGCCCCGGCACCGGCACGCCGGCGGCGGGGCGAGGTAGCGGGGGCCCATCAGGCCGGTCGCACGTCGAGGCCGGCGAGGCGGGTGGTGGCGGGGTGCCGTCGGTCAACAGCAGGGTGGTGATCCGGTCGGCCGGGCCCGCGGTGAAGTGCACGTGGCCGCCGGGCAGGGGCACGACGGTCTCGTCGGCGGTGGTCGGCAGGCGCAGGAGGCGGCTCAACCAGTCGGCCGCCGGGGCCGGTTCGGGCGTCTCGATCACGAACCCGGCCAGGTCGTGCGCACCGCGGCGGCTGCCTCCGCCCCGGTAGGTGTCGAGGATGACCTGCCGGCCGGGCTCGTAGCTGATGAAGAACGGCACCCAGCGCGGGGCGTCCGCGAGGAACGCCTCGCGGAAGGAGACGGGCGAGCCCTCCTTGGCGAAGGTCACCAACTCGACCTGGTGGCCCGCGCGGCGCAGCCGTTCGGTGGTCGCCGTGGCGTCGGTGACGTTGACCGCGAAGTTGAGCCCACCGCCGCCGGCGGCGATCCGTTCCGTCACGAAGGGCATCATCGGCGCCATCGCCCTGCCGTACGGGGAGTCGGCGAACTCCGCGTGGTCCACGACGGTGAGGATCTCGACGTAGCGCACGTCCAGGCGCCACGCGCCGTTCTGGAAGCCCAGGTAGGGCGGATTGACGTGGGCGGGAAGGCCGGCGGCCGTGTACGCGGCGATGCTGACGGCACGTCAGGGACACCGTGCAACAGGTGGTCGAACTCCGGTGACTCCGATGACTTCGTGGTCATGTCCCGCCCTCTCCCGAGAGGTTAGGTCACCCTAACAAAACCGGGCGCGGTCCGTGTGCCGGCCCTACCGGTCGGGCAGCGCGCCCCACACCGCGCGCGCCGCGTGGTGCCCCGACATGCCGTGCACGCCGGGACCGGGCGGGGTGGGCCGACGAGCAGAGGAAGATCGCGGGGTGCGCGGTGGCGTAGGGCACGCGGGCCAGCTTGGGGCGCAATACGGTCTGCAGGCCCGTGAAGGCGCCGCAGGCGATGTCGCCGCCGACGTAGTTGGCGTTGCGGGCGGCCAGTTCGGGCGGGCCGGCGACGGCGCGCCCGAGCACCCGGTTCCGGAAGCCCGGCGGGAAGCGCTCCAACTGCCGCTCGATGACCTCGGTGGCGTCCCCGCGCCAACCGCTCGGCACGTGCCCGTACGCCCAGAAGGTGTGCTTGCCGTCGATCTCGCCGAGCGCGGGGCCGACGTGCACGGTGCCGGCGCGGCGCGCCTCGGCGGCCGTCCAGGGCACCGGCCCGTCGAGGGCGTAGTCGATCTTGAAGACGGCGGGCCCGTAGCGAAAGCCGCGATAGGCGTCGCCGAGGCCGGCGATGCGGGCGAGCGCGGTGGGCGAGGTGTCGAAGACGTACGCGCGGGCGGGCGGCAGGTTGTCCAGGCGCTTGACCCCGTAGTGGGTGTGCACGGCGCCGCCGAGTTCGCGCAGGTACGCGACGAGGGCGTCCGTGACGGCCTGCGAGCCGCCACGGGCGATGGGCCAACCGACCGCGTGCGCGGCGAACGCGAACATCAGGGCCAGGCCGCCGGTGCCGACGCCGCGCAGCGGGGCCACCGCGTGCCAGGCGAGCCCGGCGAGCAGGCCACGGGCCCTGTCCTGGTGGAAGCGGCGGGCGAGCAGCGCGGCGGGCTGGAGGGCGAGCGAACCGAAGCGCGCCCAGGTGGCCGGGTCGCGCGGCCGCCCGAGCCACGGGGTGCGCAGGAAGTCGGCGGCCAGCGCCTCCCAGCGGCCGACGAAGGGCGCGACCAGCCGGCGGTAGGCGCCCGCGTCCCGGGCGCCCAGCGACATCGCGGTCTCCCCCACGGAGCGGGCCAGGACCGCGGCGGTGCCGTCCGGGAACGGATGGGCCATCGGCAGCTCGGGGTGCAGCCAGGTCAGGCCGTGCCGCTCCAGCGGCATGGCGTTGAAGGCGGGCGAGCCGGCGCCGAGGGGGTGCGCCGCCGAGCACGGGTCGTGCCGGAACCCGGGCAGGGTCAGCTCCTCGGTGCGGGCACCGCCGCCCGGCGCCTCGCGGGCCTCGAACACCTCCACCGCGTGACCGCGGCGGGCCAGCTCAACGGCGGCGGTCAGGCCGTTCGGCCCGGCCCCCACCACCACGTCGAGCATCGACGGCACATCGGCCTCCTCGCCTGTGAGGGTCGCCCGCGGTCGTGGCTACGGCGTGCGCTGCTCGTGCGCCGGCCTAGCCAACGGCGGTCAGCAGGCTCAGGATATGCGCCGCCGTCTCCGCGTCCCGCGCCGCGGTGAAGGGCAGCGCGTTGCAGCCCGCGAGCCGGAAGGGCTCGCAGGCGACGGTGCCGGAGGCGCCGCCCGCCTCGGCCACCAGGAGCAGCCCGGCGGCGTGGTCCGAGGGGTTCTCCCAGGAGAAGGCCACGGCGTCCAGCAGGCCGCGGGCCACGTCCAGGTACTCCAGGCCGGCCGAGCCGCAGGGCCGCGGGGGGACGCCCTCGGTCACGAGCCCGGACAGGGCCGCCTTCTCCACGTCGGTGGTGAAGTCGTAGTGCGAGATGGTCACGTCGATGACCTTGCCGGCCGGGCGCGGGCCGCAGCGCAGCGGCCGGCCGCCCAGTTCGGCGCCGCCGCCCCTGCGGGCCACGGCCATCAGGTCCAGGGCGGGCGCGTACGTCCAGGAGGCGAGCAGTTCGCCCCGGAGCGCCAGCGCGACCAGGGTGGCGAAGCCGGGTTCGCCGTGGACGAACTGGCGGGTGCCGTCCACCGGGTGCACGATCCACACCGGCACCTCGCCCTCAAGGGCGGCCAGGACGCCGGCGTCGGCGTGCACGGCCTCCTCGCCGACCTCCACGGAGCCGGGCAGCAGCGCGGGTCAGCGCGACGGTGAGCTGTTCCTCGGCGAGCCGGTCGGCGACCGTGACGAGGTCGTGCGGGCCGTTCTTCTGCACGACCTGGTGCTGGGCAAGTTGCCGGAACCGCGGCATGATCTCCGTGGCCGCCGCCTTGCGGACGGCCTCGTCCACCGCCGCCTCAAGGCATGTCCATTCCCCCGGGTCTATTGCTTCGATCATATGTCCATCGAACCACGCCCCACCAGCAGGATTGACATCGCGTGGCTGGCCGCAGGGTGAACTCCGGGGAAACCGACACGGCGGCCGGGGCTCAGCGGCCGACCGCGTAGCCCTGGGCCCCGCGCGGGTTCGCCGCCGCCGACAGCACGCCGGTCTCCGGGTCCCGGGCCACCGCGCTCAACCTGCCCTCCGACCAGGGCCCGCCGACCGTCACGTCGTGGCACCTGCGGCGCAGCTCCGCGATCAGCTCCGGGTCGAACCGCTCCTCGACGGTGACGCCGCCGGGGCGCATACCGCGCGGGTAGAACGACTCGGGGAACCCCTCCTGGTGCCAGCCCGGCGCGTCGATGGCGCCCTGGATGTCGAGCCCGCCGCGCACGGGCGGGCGCAGCGCCACCGCGAGGAAGAAGTGCGTCTGCCACTGGTCCTGCTGGTCACCGCCGGGGGTGCCGAAGGCGAGGACGGGCTCGCCCTCGCGGAGCGCTAGGGAGGGCGAGAGCGTGGTGCGCGGGCGGCGGCCCGGGGTAAGCGTGTTCGGCAGGTCAGGGTCGAGCCAGGCCATCTGGAGCCGGGTGCCGAGCGGGAAGCCCAGCTCGGGGACGACGGGGCTGGACTGGAGCCAGCCGCCGCTGGGCGTCGCCGAGATCATGTTGCCCCAGCGGTCCACGACGTCCAGGTGGGAGGTGTCGCCACGGGTGCCGCCGTCGGCCGTCACGGTCGGCTCGCCGACGCCGGCCGCCGCGCTGGTCAGCAGGCCGGTCGCGGCCCGCTCGCCACGGGCGACGGCCTGGGTGTGCGCGGCCAGGCGCGGCACCCGGCCCGCGGGGTGCCCCGGGCGCAGCTCGTACGAGGCGCTCGGGCAGATCAGCGCGCGGCGCGCGGCACTGTAGTCCGCGTCGAGGAGGTCGGGCAGCGGCACGGTGCCCGGCCCGCGCGCGTCGCCATACCACGCCTCCCGGTCGGCGAAGGCGAGCTTGCTGCCCTCGATCAGGGTGTGCGTGTACTCGGCCGTGCCGTAGTCAGCGGTGGTCAGGCCGTCCGGCAGCAGGGCGAGTTGTTGCAGCAGGACCGGGCCCTGCGACCAGGGGCCCGGCTTGCACACGGTCCAGCCGTGCCAGTCGTAGCAGGCCGGTTCCTCGTACGTCGCCTCGAAGCCGGCCAGGTCGTCGCCGCTGAGCGGGCCGGCGTGCCGCTCGCCCGAGGTGTCGAGCGCCGGGCGGGCGGCAGAGGCGACCAGCGCCTCGGCTATGAAGCCCGACCGCCACACCCGGCGCGCGGCGTCGATGCGCGCCTCGCGGTCGCCGCCGGCCGCGTCCGCCTCGGCCAGCAGGCGCCGCCAGGTGGCGGCAAGCGGCCGGTTGGTGAACAGGGTGCCGGGGGCGGGCGCCCGGCCGCCGGGCAGGTAGATCTCGGCCGAGGTGGTCCACTCGCTGACCAACAGGGCCCGAACCCGCTCCACGGTCTCCGTCAGCCGCTCCACGGGCGGGTGGCCGCCCTCCGCGTAGCCGATGGCGTACCGGAGCACGGACTCCAGCGGCTTGGTGCCGTGGTCGCGCAGGAGGAGCAGCCAGGCGTCGAAGGCACCGGGGACGGCGGCGGCCAGCGGTCCGGTGCCGGGGACCAGCTCCAGGCCGAGGTCGCGGTAGGCGGCGGCGCTGGCACCGGCCGGCGCGGGGCCCTGCCCGCACAGCACGCGCACCGCGCCGCCGGCCGGGGCGATGATGATCGGGGCCTCGCCGGCCGGGCCGTTGAGGTGCGGCTCGACCACGTGCAGCACGAACGCGGCGGCCACGGCCGCGTCGTAGGCGTTCCCGCCGTCCTCCAGGACCGCCATCGCCGACTGGGAGGCGAGCCAGTGCGTGGACGAGGCCATGCCGAAGGTGCCGTGCAGGGTGGGCCGGGTGGTGAACACGAGAGCGGTCTCCTCGGGCCGGGGACGGGTGCGCTGGCGCGAGCGTACGCAGCGCGCGCACGGTCGCGGCAGTACGCCCGCCCCGGTCCTCGCGGCGGCGGGTGGGCGTCCGGCTCAGACGACCGTGACCGGGAGGCGGACCACCGCGTCGAAGAGGTAGGCCTGCGCGTTGGGCGCGGTGTGGTCGGGCTGGGTGTTGCCCGCCGCGTCGGTGGCCCGGGCCAACAGCGCGGTCGGGCCGGTGGTGTGCGGGTGCCAGGGCACGGACCAGCGGACCCAGCCATGGCGGCGCGGCGGGTCCTGGAGGTGGGCCCGGCGCCAATGCGCCCCGCCGTCGGTGCTCACCCGCACGTCGACCACGGGCGCGTGTCCGGACCAGGAGCGGCCGGTCAGGCGGTGGGGGCGGCGGGCGTCGAGGGTGGCGCCGTGGTCCAGTTCGAAGGTGGACTTGATGGTCTGTCGGGTCAGCGGCGCGCTGCCCTGCGGCGGGTGGCCGGGCCCGAACAGCCGGTAGTAGTCGGTGTCCCAGGGCGAGTGCAGGTCCTCGGCGCCGACCTCGATGTCGCCGAGCCACTTGGCGGACGCGATGCCGACCCAGGAGGGCACCACCACGCGGAGCGGGTAGCCGTGGTCGGGCGGCAGCGGCGCGCCGTTCATCTCGTACGCGAGGAGCACGTCGGCCAGGGCCTTGGCGACCGGCAGCGGGCGGCGCACCCGCCCAAGGTTCACGCCGGCCGTGACGTACCCGGCGTCGAGCCCGCGCGGCATGACGGCCACGGCGTGGCTGCCGATCCCCGCCCGGTGCAGCACGTCGGCCAGGCGCACCCCGCACCAGCGGGCCACGCCGACGGCGCCGAGCGTCCAGGGCGTGCCGGTGACGGTGTCGTGCTGCTGGGAGGTGAAGTAGCCGCGCGCGTTGCCGGCACACTCGATGGCCACGTCGCGGCTGACGGCGAGCAGCGCCCGCAAGTCGGCCAGGGTGAACCGGACGGGCCCGCCGCGCAGTCCGCCGCCCCACACGGTCAACCGCCAGGTGTCCGCGTCGAGGACGGGGGTCGCGGTGTGGTTGCGGACGAAGAAGCGGTCGTTCGGGGTGTGGAAGCAGGTGCCGCGCAGGGCCGACGGGCGGGTTTCGGCGTTGGTGCCGTGGCGGGTGAACACGTCGGCCGGCAGCGGCTTGACGATGCCGGCGGGCGCCGCCGCGCAGGCAGCCTGGGCGGCGACGGGAACGGTGGCGAGCAGCTTGAGGACGGTACGTCGCGGGCAGAAGTCATCGCGGGGCACCTCGGGAGGAGAGCGCGGGCGGGCACGGACGCCCGGGAGCGCGGGAGGGGCGAGGGAGCGGGCGCGCGGCGGCAAGGCAGGCGTCAGCGACAACAACGATCAGGGGCGCGGCACAGAGCGCGCGGTGACAGCCATGCGGGCATCTTAGACGCGCGGCCAGGCCAGGTCAGCGCCTCGCGCACGACGGTTGCGGCACACCGTCCCCACGGCGGTCGGCCAGCCGGCGGTACGGGGTGGGGCGCGCCCCGCCAGGCCCGGGACGACGGGGTGGCGGGGCGAGAGTGAGGCGGGCAGGGGCGCGGGCGGCGGGGTCGGCCGGGTGGTGGCGCCGGCCCCGCGCCGGACTACCGGGCCTCGAAGCCCGGGATGACCTCCTGACCGTAGCCGTCGATGAGTTGCTCGCGCGCGTCGTGCATCGCGTACACGGCGAACTGGTCGACGCCCAGGTCGCGCAGGGCGGCCAGGCGGGCGATGTGGGCGCGCGGCGGGCCGATGAGGCAGAAGCGGTCGACGATCTCGTCGGGAACGAACTCGGTGTCGGGGTTGTCGGCGCGGCCGTGGTGGGCGTAGTCGTAGCCCGCGCGCCGCTCGATGTAACCGGTGAGTTCGGCGGGGACCAGGTCGGAGTCCTGGCCGTAGCGGCTGACGAGGTCGGCGACGTGGTTGCCGACCATGCCGCCGAACCACCGGCACTGCTGTCTGGCGTGCGCCAGCGCCTCGGGCGTGTCGTCGCACAGGTAGGCGGGCGCGGCGACACAGATCCGCACCTCGCGCGGGTCGCGGCCGGCGTCGGCCGCCGCCTCGCGCACCGCCGTGACCATCCACTCCGTCAGCAGCGGGTCGGCCAGCTGGAGGATGAACCCGTCGGCCTTCCGGCCGGCAAGCGCCAGCGCCTTGGGGCCGTACGCCGCCATCCACACCGGCAGCCGGCCATCGCGCACCCACGGCAGTCGCACCGTGGCCCCGTCCACCACCGCCTCCCGGCCCTCGGCGAGGTCGCGCAGCGCGTCGATGCAGGTGCCGAGGGTGGCCAGGCCGCACGGGCGGCGGCCGGCGACGCGCAGCGCCGAGTCGCCACGGCCGATGCCGCACACGGTGCGGTTGCCGTACATCTCGTTGAGCGTGGCGAAGGTGGAGGCCGTCACCTCCCAGGCGCGGGTGCCCGGGTTGGTGACCATGGGGCCGACGATGAGGCGCTCGGTGTGTTCGAGCACGCGGCTGTAGATGACGAACGGCTCCTGCCACAGCACGGCGGAGTCGAACGTCCAGCCGTAGCGGAAGCCGTTGCGTTCGGCGCGCCGCATCAGGCGGATGGTCTGCGCGGCGGGCGGGTCGAGTTGCAGGACGAGGCCGAAGTCCACGGTGGCCCTCCAGAGGTGACGGGGGTGGGGTGCGCGAGGGTGGCCGGGCCGGGCCGGTCAACGCAGGTACGCGCAGGTGCCGCGCGGCACGTACCGCCCGTGGCCCGCGCGGCCGGTGAAGGTGCGCCGGTCGATGACGACCTCGCCGCGCGAGAGCACCGTCTCGCACCGGCCGGTGACCTCGCGGCCCTCGTACGCCGAGTAGTCCACGTTCATGTGGTGGGTCCGCGCGGAGATCACCTGACTGGCCCGTGGGTCGTAGACCACCAGGTCAGCGTCGGAGCCGGGGGCGATGGTGCCCTTGCGCGGGTAGAGGCCGAACATCCGGGCCGGGGCCGCGCAGGCGATGTCGATCCAGCGGCGCCGCGAGATGTGGCCGTCGACCACGCCCTGGTGCAGCAGGTCCATCCGGTGCTCCACGCCGGGCAGCCCGTTGGGGATCTTCGAGAAGTCGCCCCGGCCCAGCTCCTTCTGGCCCGCGAAGCAGAACGGGCAGTGGTCGGTCGAGACCACCTGGAGGTCGTCGGTGCGCAGGCCGCGCCAGAGCGCGGCCTGGTGCTCGCGGGGCCGCAACGGCGTGCTGCACACGTACTTGGCGCCCTCGAAGTCCGGCTCGGCCAGGTTGTCGGCGGACAGGAACAGGTACTGCGGGCAGGTCTCGCCGAATACCGGCAGCCCCGCGTCCCTGGCCCGCGCCAGCTCCGCGAGCGCCTCGGCGGCGGAGACATGCACCACGTACAGCGGGCAGTCGGCGACCCGGGCCAGCGCGATGGCCCGGTGCGTGGCCTTCCGCCTCCAGGAGGGTCCTGCGGACCTCGCCGTGGTGGCGCGGGTCGGTGCGGCCCTCGGCGACGGCCTGCTCGACCAGCACGTCGATGGCCGGGCCGTTCTCGGCGTGCATCATGACCAGCCCGCCGTTGCGGGCGCCGCGCTGCATGGCGCGCAGTATCTGGCCGTCGTCGCTGTAGAACACGCCGGGATAGGCCATGAACAGCTTGAACGAGGTGACGCCCTCGGCGACGAGCAGGTCCATCTCGCGCAGGGAGCGCTCGTTGACGTCGGAGACGATCATGTGGAAGGCGTAGTCGACGGCGCAGTTGCCCTGCGCCTTGGCGTGCCAGGCGTCCAGGCCGTCGCGGAGCGTGTAGCCCCTGGACTGCACGGCGAAGTCGACCAGCGTGGTGGTGCCGCCCCAGGCGGCGGCGGTGGTGCCCGAGGCGAAGGTGTCGCTGGAGAACGTGCCGCCGAACGGGAACTCCAGGTGGGTGTGGGCGTCCACGCCGCCCGGGATGACGTACCTGCCGCGCGCGTCGATCTGACGCGCCGCGCTCCACCCCGCCGCGAACTCGGTCTCCGGCGCGGCCAGGGCCACCACCCGGCCGTCCTCGATCAGCACGTCGGCGTGGACATCGTCGGCGGCCGTGATGACGAGCCCGCCACGGACGACGGTACGGCTGGCTTCGCTCATGGGGCGTGGTTCCCTTCCGCGTCGGCCCGGATGGACGGGTCGGCGGCCGTGGCCCGCAGCGCGGCCTCCAGGAGGGTCGCGCCCTCGTCGGCCTCGGCGACGGTGAGGGTCAGCGGCGGGGCGACGCGCAGCACGCTGCCGTGGTGGCCGCCGCCCTTGCCGATCAGCAGCCCGCTCTCGCGCGCCGCTTCGAGGACCGCCGACGCGGCCCGCGGTGCGGCTCCTGGCTGCCGGGCCGCACCAGTTCGACGCCGATCATCAGGCCGCGCCCGCGCACCTCGCGCACCAGGTCGAGCCCGGCCGTGGCCGCCCGCAGCCGCTCGATGAGGAGCCCACCGACCCGGCGGGCGTTGCGCTGGAGGTCGTGGTCGAGAAGGTAGCCGAGGTTGGCGAGACCCGCGGCCATGGTGACCGGGCTGCCACCGAAGGTGGAGATGGAGTGCGCGTCCAGGCAGTTCATGATCTCGGCGCGGCCCACCACGCCGCCGACGGACATGTCGTTGCCGATGTCCTTGGCGAAGGTCAACAGGTCGGGCGGGCCGCTGCAGGCGTGCGCCTGCCAGCCCCAGAAGTGGTCCCCGGTGCGGCCCCAGCCGGTCTGCACCTCGTCGCTGATGCACAGGACGCCGTGCCCGGTCGAGCACCTCGCGGAAGGCCGCGTACAGCCCGTCCGGCGGCGAGGTGAAGCCGCCCACGCCCTGGATCGGTTCGGCGATCAGCGCCGCGACCCGGCCGTGCGCCTGCCCGAGCAGGTCCGTGAGGTCGGCCACGCACGCCTCGACGAACCGCTCGTCGGTGAGGTGGGCGAACGGGCCCCGGGAGCGCACCCCGCCGTGCACGAACAGCGTGTGCAGCGGCGAGGCGCCGGTGGGCGACCAGTCGCGGTTGCCGGTGACGCCGACGGGGGAGAAGGACCGGCCATGGTAGCTGTTGCGCATGGCCAGCACCTGCTGGGAGCCGCGGGCCGCGGTGGCGAGCAGCAGGGCGGTGTCGTTGGCCTCGGTGCCCGAGGTGGTGAAGAAGACCCGGGCGTCGGGGATGCCGGAGAGCTGCGCGATCCGCTCGGCCAGCTCCACCATGGGCCGGTTCAGGTAGAGCGTCGAGGTGTGCGCGATGCGCCCGACCTGCTCGCTGACGGCCCGGGTGACCTCGGGCAGCGCGTGCGCGGTCATGGTGGTGAGGATGCCGCCGAAGAAGTCCAGGTAGCGCCGGCCCTCGGCGTCCCAGACGTGCCGGCCCCGGCCGTGCGTCAGCTCGATGGGCTGGTCGTAGTTGAACGCGAGCCACGCCGGCAGCACGGCCCGGTGCCGGCGCAGCAGGTCCGCGTGGGCGCCGGGGGTCGGGGCTGGACGCCCTTCCGGGCCTCACCCGGGCGCGCGGTCACGGCCGCACCAGCCCGGTGTATGCGTCCGGGCGGCGGTCGCGGTAGAACGCCCACTGCTGGCGCACCTCGTCGATGAGGTCGAAGTCCAGGTCCCGTACGAGCAGTTCCTCGGCCGTGTCGCTGGCGGGCGCGCCGACCAACCGGCCGCGCGGGTCCGCGAAGTAGGAGGTGCCGTAGAAGTCGTTGTCGCCGTACCTCTCGACGCCGACGCGGTTGATGGCGGCGACGAAGTACGCGTTGGCGACGGCGGCGGCGGGCTGCCCCAGGGGCCACAGGTGCGCGGAGAGGCCACGAGCGGTGGCGGAGGGGGAGGGGTTGTAGACGAGCTGCGCGCCGCCGAGCCCGAGTTCCCGCCAGCCCTCGGGGAAGTGCCGGTCGTAGCAGATGGTGACGCCGACCCTGCCGACGGCGGTGTCGAAGACGGGCCAGCCCAGGTTCCCCGGCCGGAAGTAGTATTTCTCCCAGAACCCCTTGAGCTGGGGGATGTGGTACTTGCGGTACTTGCCGAGGTAGCTGCCGTCGGCGTCGATGACGGCGGCGGTGTTGTAGTACACGCCAGGTTGCTCGATCTCGAAGACGGGGGCGACGACCACCATGCCGGTCTCGCGGGCGAGTTCCCGCATTCGGGTGACGGTCGGCCCGTCCGGTACAGGCTCCGCCCAGCGGTAGTGCTCGGGCTCCTGCACCTGGCAGAAGTACGGGGCGTTGAAGACCTCCTGGAAGCCGATCACCCGGGAGCCCTGCGCGGCAGCCCGGCGGGCGTGCTCCTCGTGCCCCGCGATCATCGATTCCGTGTCGCCCGTCCAGCTCGCCTGTACCAGCGCGGCACGCACAACAGTGGCCATGAGCTGCTCCTTCGTCGGGCCGTCAGCCAGAGGTGGACCGGTGCTCCACACGCGTAGATGCACGTGAGGATGCGACCGTAAGGCCCGTCACGGACGGTGGCAAGACCATCGGCGGTGAGCGACGAAGTCGATCGCGTTCCCGGGGCCTGTCAGGTGATGTCGGGGAGGCCCCGCACGCCCGTCACGCGCAGCGCGTGCACCGTGTCGCGGTGGTGGTGCGCCGAGACCGCGCGGGCGGCTTCGAGCAGCGGGGCCAACAGCGCGGCGTGCCCGTCGGCCGCGACCCGGGCCGCCTCCGAGCCGCCGCGCGCCCAGACCAGCACGGCGAGCAGCGCGACCACCAGTGGCAGGCACCCGGACGCGCCGAGCGCGCCGCCCACCTGCGCCACGTCGGCGACGGGCCGCGCGGCGCCCTGCCGCAGCAACAGCCGGCAGTACCGCTCGCGGCCGGCCGCGTCGAGCGCGGCGAGGGCGGCGGCGAGGCGGGGCGGTGGCAGGGAGGCGACCTCCCACAGCAGCGTCGCCACGTCGGCGTCGAGCCCCTCTGCCGCCAACGCCCTGATCAGCAGCGGGAGTCGCGCCGCGGGCCATCGGGCGCTCTCGCACAGCACCGCGTGCGCCGCGCCGCTGCTCCCGGCCCTCCGAAGCCGCGCCACCCGCGCCGCGACCCCGGCCACCACGCGCCGCTCGGCGAGCGGACCGACCACGGCCGGATCGGCGGCGGGCGGCTGGGCGACGGGCGGGGCGGCGGCGCGGGCGGCGCCGGCTGGGCCGGGGGCCTCCCCTACGGGAGCGGGCTCCGGGTTCTCGGGGGCGCGCCCCGCGTCCGCTGGCGACGCGCTGGCCTGGCCGCTCGCGGGAGCCTCGGCCGGGCCCGGAGCGGGGCCGAACGCGGGCCCGGCGGCCGGGGTCGGGGTCGGGGTCGAGAACGGGGCCGGATTCGGGGTCGAGGCCGGGTGCGGGCCCTGGGTGGGGATCGGGGCCTGGGCGGGGTCCGTCGCCGGGCTCGGCGGGGCCCTCCCGCGCGGGCGGGGCGGGGGCGAGGCGGGCGCGGAGTTCGGCGCAGCGCGCGCTCGCGCGGTGCCAGTCGTCCCAGGCCCAGGCGATGTCCGCGGCGTACTCCTCGCCGCCTCGCCGCCCCGCTGGCGGCGGGCGGCGTGCGCGGTGGCGACCAGTCGGCGCTGACGGCGACGCCCGCGGTCGCCCTCGGCCGTCATGGCGGCGAGCCGCTCGCGGAGCACGGCCCGGCTGCCGGGCCTGGCGTCGAAGGCGGCGGTCGCGGCCCGGTACAGCCACCGGGCCCGCTCGGTGGCGCTGTGCGCAGCCTCCGGGCCGCGCAGGGCGACCAGGTCGTGCAGGAGCGCCTCGACCACGCCCCAGGGCGGGATCTCGCGGCCATCGAGACAGTCGGCCAGCCCGCGCGGGTCGCGCTCGGCGAAGACCTCGTACCAGCCGGCGCGCGCGTCGAGCACCCGGGTCAACGCGCGCAGGAACCGTGCCAGGGCGGCCACTTCCGTCAGCTCCGCCGGTTCGCCGGGCCCAGCCGGCTCGGCCGCGGCGCTCGGTTCGGGGTCGTCGGGGCGCCTCATCCCTCCCCCTCCGTCGTGCCACCGGCGCGCCGTGGGGGCGCGAGCCGCGGCGGGGCCGCGGGGCGACGGTGGCATGAACAGCGCGTGCACGCCGGGTCGCTCCGGGCGGGGTTCCCCCACTCCCCCGCCGGGCGCGATCCGGTCACGCCGTGGCCCCTGGCGCGGGGCGCCTCCTGGCCCCGGTGCGGGGCGGCGCCGGCCGGGGGTCGCCGGCCGGCGCCGCCACTGGTGGCGTCAGCGCCCGGTGGGCGCCGTCCCGTGCGGGAAGACCACCTGGGCCGAGCCGCCGCCGCGCCGGTTCGTCTCGGCCGCGGCCAACCAGCCTCCGTCGGGCAGCCGTTGGACGCCGGTGGCGGCGCCGATCCCCCGGTTCTTGGTGAACCGGTGCCCGAGTGCTTCGAGTTCGGCCCGCAGCGGGCTGTTCCACAGGCCGGGTTCCAGCTCCGTCGTGGCGGTGTTGCGCTGGCTGGCGCGCGGCGCGGCGATCGCGTCCACCAGCGGCAGGCAACGGTCGAAGTGGTTCAGCAGGGTCTGCGTCACCGTGGTGATGATGGTGGCCCCGCCGGGCGAGCCGAGCGGAGCGCGACCACCGGGCGCCCGTCCTCGAACACGATCGTCGGCGACATCGACGAGCGGGGCCGCTTGCCGGGCCCGGGCAGGTTCGGGTCGTGCACGCCCGGTGTGATGAGCGCGAAGGAGAAGTCCGTCAGCTCGTTGTTGAGCAGGAAGCCGCGCCCGGGCACCGTGATGCCGCTGCCGCCGGTCTGCTCGATCGTCAGGGTGTAGGCGACGACGTTGCCCCACTTGTCGGCGACCGTCAGGTGCGTGGTGTCCCGGCCCTCGTACGGGGTGGGGCTCGCGGTGCCGGAGGCGTCGCAGCGCTTCGGGTGGCGCGGGTCGCCGGCCGGAAGCGGACTGGTCAGCGCCTTGTCGTCGCTGATCAGGCAGGCCCGCGCGTCGGCGAAGCGCTGTCCGAGCAACTGCCGGGTCGGCACGTCCTCGAACGCCGGGTCGCCCACCCAGCGACCCCGGTCGGCGAAGGCGACCCGGCTGGCCTCGATGTAGCGCTGCAGGAACCGCTTCTCGCTCAGCCGCGCGTCGCCGCCGCTCCGCGCGGTCTTGCCGTCGCCGTGGGCGGCCGCGGCCTGGTCGGCGCTCGCGCCCTTGCCCGCCCGGCCGAGTTCGGCGCTCTCCAGGATGTTCAGCGCCTCGCCGACCGTGGTGCCGCCCGAGGAGGACGGGGCCATGCCGTACAGGTCCAGGCCCTTGTAGTGGGAGCGGCTCGGGGCCTGCGAGCGCGGGGCGTACGCGCGCAGGTCGGCCCGCGTCAGGTCGCCGGGCCGCACGGTGCGGTCGGCGTCCTTCGCGACCGGGGGCGTGCGCACCGTACGGACGATGTCGCGGCCGATCGCGCCACGGTAGATGGCGTCCACGCCCTGCCGGGCCAGCACGTCGTAGGTGTTGGCCAGGTCGGGGTTGGTCAGCGTGCTGCCGACCTCGGGCAGCTTGCCGCCGGGCAGGAACAGCTTCGCGCTGGCCGGGAAGTCGGCGAAGCGCTCCTGGTTGTCGGCGATCTGGGAGCGGAACGTCTCGTCCACCGTGAAGCCGTCACGGGCCAGCCGCTGCGCGGGGCGCAGCACTTGACCGAGGGACCTAGTGCCCCAGCGGTCGAGCGCGGAGTCCCAGGTGGCCGCGGTGCCGGGGGTGCCGACGCCGAGCCCGCTGGTGACCGCCTCCTCGAACGGGATCGGTTTGCCGTTCTCCAGGAACAGGTCGCTGCCGGCGCGGCGCGGTCTCGCGGCCGTCGATGGTGGAGACCCGCTTGCGCTTGGCGTCGTAGTACACGAGGTACCCGCCGCCGACGCCCGCCGAGTATGGCTCGGTGACGCCCAGCGCCGCCGCGGTGGCCACCGCGGCGTCCACGGGCGTTGCCGCCGCGGCGCAGCACCTCGATGCCGGCGGCGGAGGCGTCCTGGTCGACGCTGGAGACCGCGCCGCCGTAGCCGACGGCCACCGGCGTCTTGCCGGGCGTGCCCGGCGGGGTGTGGGCGGGGCCCGCTGGCCGCGCCTCGTCCGCCGCACGGTCCGGCGCGTCGCCGGGCCCTCCGCGACGGCCGGCACGGAGCCGAGCGTGGTCAGCAGCGCCGCGGGCGCGGCCACCGCGGCCCAGCGGCGGGCGCGGGTGCCGCCACGGGACCGACCGGCGGCGGGCGGTAGAAGTCCCGGCGCGGTAGCGGTCGAGCGAAGCGACACGGCAGGGCGGACCATCCTGACCTCCAAGCAGAAAGCGGGCGGCAGCGGCCGGGAGCCTACTCGCGCGGGGGAGCGCACGACAGTACGTACGAGGTACGCGTGTCCCCACGGGCGCCGGCGCACGCCACCCGTACGGAGACGTTTGAGCACTCGCAGACCCGTGGAAACCGCCCCCGGGGCGGCCATCTGACGCCCCATCAGTGCTGCCCGCCACCGGACGCGGGCCGCTCCTCGGGCGCGGCCCGGCACAGGCCGCCCGCCGGCACAGCCCACCCCGCCGCGTTCGCCCTCCCCCAGCACAGGGCTCGAACACGTACCCGAACGGCGGCTACGATGCGGGGCCATGACTGACACCCCACTGGCATGGCAGTCCGTCGGCCTGGCCCTCGACCCCGGCGGCGCGGAGGCGGGTCTCATCGCCTCGGGAGCCGCCCTGGTCGTGGACCTGACGCTGGGTTGGCTGGCGCACACGGCGGTCGGCCGGCGCCGGCTGGTCGCGAGCGCGCCTTCTACGGGCTGCCCGAGGGGGCGGAGTGCGTACTCGTCACCCACCGGGACACCACGGCCGCCAGCCAGTTGAGCATCCCCCGGCACGACGCGCTCGCGCTGCTCGGCCTGTCGTCGGTGGTGGAGAACTGCGGGGCGCACGCCGAGATCGCGCCGCACGACACCGGCTCCAGGGGTTCGGCGCGCGCACCGAGTTCTGCGTCGGCGACCCGGTCGCGCACCGCCGGCTGGCCGCCCACCTGGCCAACCTGCTCTCCGGCGTCACGGTGCGCGCGGGCGACGAGAACGGCGTGGACCGGGGGACCTTCGTCATCGGCGGCACGGGCTACCGGATGGAGCCGGGGGCGGTGGAGTACGTGCTGCTCGCCCGGCTCACGGCGGGCGACGGTGACCGGCCGGTCTTCCTCGCGGCGGGCCAACGCCCGGTGGCGCACCGGGCAGCCGTGCGACACCTGGTCCGCGCCCGCGCCCGGCTCGCGCGCGGGCGCGGACCGGACGGCTCGTTCTGCGTGCTGCTCAAGGTGGTCAACTCGCAGGCCTACGGGCCCGACGTGGTGGAGTTGGTGGCCGACCTGACGAAGGCGGCGCTGGCGCCCGGCGAGGCGAAGGGACACCGCGCGGCCAAGGGTGCCGAGTAGGCGCCACCGACCGTCCCGGCCCCCGTGTCCCCCGACGGTCCGCCACCCCGGCCCCGGCGCTCAGGGCCGACCGGCCCCCGGGCTGCCGCCTCCGGGCCGGGGGTCGCCGGGTCGGAGGTCACCGGATCGGGAACCGCCGGGCCGGGAGCCGCCGCCGGGGCCGCCGGGGGCCGGGCCGCCGCCCACGCCCGGCAGCAGCGTGCCCGGCTTCGCCTCGGCGACCTCCGCGGCGCCGACCTTGGGGTTGCGGCGCTGCCGCTCGGCCACCCAGTTGGCGAACCAGGACAGCAGCATGCACATGCCGATGTAGATCGGCGAGATGATCAACACCACCGGGATGAACGGCAGGTCGTAGTCGAGGTTGCCGGCGATGAGCTTGCCCGCTTGCAGGAACTCCTCGTAGGTGATGAGGAAGCCGAGCGCGGTGTCCTTGAGCGCCACCACGAGCTGACTGATGATCGCCGGCAACATGGCCCGCACGCCCTGCGGCACCAGGACGTGGCTCATGACGTGCGTCTTGCGCATGGCCAGCGAGTACGCGGCCTCGCGCTGGCCCCGGTCCACCGAGTTCACGCCGGTGCGGAAAACCTCGGCGAGCACCGAGCCATTATACAGCGTCAGCCCGGTGACCAGCGCGGGCAGCGGCTGCAGCTTGAGCGCCACGAAGACGAAGAAGATCATCACCAGCACGGGCATGGCCCGGAAGAACACCACGAGCAGCGTGGCGAGCCAGCGCACCGGGCGGTGGTCGGACAGTCGCCCGGCGGCGGGTCCGTGGGCCGGGGATGTCGTAGAGGGCGGTGTGGGTCATCGCGGCACTCCCCAGCGCGCTTCCAGCACGTTGAAGATCGCGCTGATGGTCAGGGTCACGATCAGGTAGCCGACGGCGATCCAGACGAAGGACCAGACGATGCTGTAGCCGAGTTCGTTCAGGGTCTTGTAGGTGCCGAGCAGTTCGGTGACGCTGAACGATCCGGCGATGGCCGAGTTCTTGGCCAGCGCGATCAGCGTGGAGCCGATCGGCGGGATCACCGAGCGGAACGCCTGCGGCATCACCACCGAGCCCAGCGTCTGGTCGAAGGTCAGGCCCAGGCTGCGCGCCGCCTCTCCCTGAACCACCGGCACGGTGTTGATGCCCGAGCGCACCGCCTCGCAGATGAAGGCCGAGGTGTAGCAGCCGAGCGCGAGCACCGCGAAGGTGGTGAACGGCAGCACCAGGCCGAAGCGCGGCAGGCCGAGCAGCACGGCGAAGAACAGCAGGGTGAGCGGGGTGTTGCGGAGCACCGTCACCCACACGGTGCCGAAGACCCGCAGCGAGCCGACCGGCGCGACCCGGAAGGCGGCCATCACGATGCCGAGGCCCAGGGCGAGCAGCGAGGCGTAGCCGGTCAGCTCGACCGTGCCCAGCAGGCCCTTGCCGTACAGCGAGAAGTTCTCGGTCAACACGTCCATGGCGCTGCCTTCCTCAACCCGCCGGGTAGCCGGTCGACGGCGGGCGGCTTCGGGGCGGGCACGCCGGACAGGCCCAGCGTCGCGTCGTACGCCTTCTTCCAGTCGCCGTTCTTCTGGTGCGCCTCGATGGCGTCGTCGAGCGCGAGGCGCAGCGCGTTGTCGCTCCGGGGCATGCCGATGCCGTACGGCTCCTTGGAGAACGGCCGCCCCGCCAGCTTGAGTTCGTCGGGCACCTTGGCGACGTAGCCCATCAGGATCGTGTCGTCGGCGGTCACCGCGTCCACCTGGTAGGTGAACAGGTTGTCGACGCAGATCGAGTACGCGTCGTAGGAGACCGGGTCGGCCTTGGGGTAGTCGGCCTCGATGCGCTGGAGCGGCGTCGAGCCGCCCGCCGAACACACCTTCCTGCCCGCCAGGTCGTTCGGGCCGTGGATGTCGTCCTCGTCGTGGCGCACCAGCAGCGACTGCCCGGCCTCGTAGTACGGGCCGGCGAAGCCAACCTGGCGCTTGCGCAGGTCGTTGATGGTGTAAGTGCCAACGTAGTAGTCGATCTGGCCGTTCTGCAGGGCCGTCTCGCGGTTGGCGGAGGCGACGGTGCGGAAGGTGACGCGCCGCGGGTCGAAGCCGAGCGAGGCGGCCATCATCTTGGCGATCTCGATGTCGAACCCGCTGTAGCGACCGGTCGCCGGGTACTTCTCGCCCAGGTACGGCTGGTCCTCCTTGGCGCCGACCACCAGGCGCCCGCGGCGCTTGGCCTTGCGCCAGGTGGCGGACTCCGGGAGGTCGAAGTCCTCGACCACGCGGTAGCGCGGCAGCGCCTCGGGGCACGGCCCCTTGGCCGGCGGGCTGGCCTCCTTGCCGCAGCCGGCCGCGGCCAAGGCGAGGGCCGCGAGCACGGCGAGGGCGATCGCGCGCCGCCGCCGGGCCGGGCGCGGGATCGCGCGTCGGGCCGCGCACGGGGGGCGGTTGGGGGGGCGGGGGCTGGTTCGGGGGGGAGCTCGCGCATGTCGGTGCCCGCCCGCTCAGTGCTTGAGGATCTTGGAGAGGAAGTCCCTGGCGCGCTCGCTGCGCGGCGCGCTGAAGAACTCCTCGGGCGAGCGGTCCTCCACGATGGCGCCGTCGGCCATGAACACCACCCGGTTCGCGGCCGATCGCGCGAAGCACATCTCGTGGGTGACGACCACCATCGTCATCCCCTCCTGGGCGAGCTGCCGCATCACCTCGAGGACCTCGTTGATCATCTCCGGGTCGAGGGCGGAGGTCGGCTCGTCGAAGAGCATCACCTTGGGGGTCCATCGCCAGCGCCCTGGCGATGGCGACGCGCTGCTGCTGACCGCCGGAGAGCTGGGCCGGGTACTTGTCGGCGTGGCGCGGCCAGCCCCACCCGCTCCAGCAGTTCCCGCGAGCGCCTGTCGGCCTGCTCCTTCTTCCGCTTCCTGACCTTGATCTGCGCCAGCGACACGTTGGCCAGCACGGTCTTGTGCGCGAAGAAGTTGAACGACTGGAAGACCATGCCGACCTCGGCGCGGAGCTGGGCGAGCGCCCTGCCCTCGGCCGGCAGCGGCGTGCCGCTCAGCGTGATCGTGCCGGACTCAATGCTCTCCAGGCGGTTGGTCGTCCGGCACAGCGTCGACTTGCCGGAGCCGGAGGGACCGATCACGACCACGACCTCCCCGCGGCCCACGGTGAGGTCGATGTCCCGCAGTACGTGCAGCTTGCCGTAGTACTTGTTGACGTCGCGCAGTTCGATCAGGGGATCGACGGCCATATGCAGCCCTACCCACTTTCAGGCGTGTCGAAGTCAAAGCAACCTATACATCCCCATAAGAGACATGGCGGATGACACGCATGGTGGGGGCGATTGACGCCATTTAACGGTCACGGCGGATGGGCCTCAACGACGCCGGGGGCCGGCAGCGGCCACACCCCAAGGGCCGGCCGGGTCCGCCGCCTGCCCGCCCGGGTGGCGGACCCGGCCGTGCGTCTCAGCCCTCGTCCACCTCGGCGTAGAGCTGCGACAGCTCGGGGGCGCCGTCCTCCGCCCAGGCCAGCCCGACCGCCGCCACGTCGATCTCCCGGCCGTTGTCGAGCACCACCAGCGGGGTGCCGTCCGGGTCCAGCCGCCACTGGGCGCCCGGCACGGTCCGTACAATCACAGTGCCCAGGTACAGGCCCGCGTCGTTGCCCAGCCACGGCGACTCCTCGGGGTCGTCCCGCCAGCGGGGCTGCAACTGGTCGAGGGCTTCGAGGGAGGCGGGGGTGTCGTCCAGCTCGACGTTCTCCGACTCGGCGCGGGCCCGCAGCAGTTCGCACTCCGCGAGCAGTTCGGCCAGCCCTTCCCGCGCCGACCCGGCAGGCGGCCGTTCCGCTTCGCCCGTCGCGCCGTGCCGCTTGCGCCAGGGACCCAGGAAGGAGATGTTCATACCGTTCAGCGTCGCACCGACCGGGGGGTGCGCACCACAGGCGCGCGGCAGTGGATGACGCTCGGCCGCCCGGCCGGCCGGGCCGGGCCCCGGACGCCCGGGGTTCCTGGGTTCCACGGGGCGGGCGTGACCCGTACGGCCGCCCCGCCAGCGCGCCTGCCAGCCCAACCGCCGCCGGGCCGCCGGTGATCAAGTAAGGGGACGCGCGTATTCGGTACCAGACCCCGCTGTGGCCCATCCACGTCCGGGCCGGCGCGCGGGCCGACCCGCGGCAGGCGCGGCCCCTCACCTGCCGCGGCACTCACCCGCGGCGTCGCGCTGGCCCTGGCCGCCGCGCCCGCCCCCGCCCGCGAGGCGGCCCCGCGACCCACCGCCCGGCAGTCCGCCGGCTCCCCCACCGTCGCCCCCTCCACCCTCGCGAACGCGGGCCAGGCCAGCGCCACGGGCCCCACCGCCGTGTCGGCTGGCCGCTCGGGGCCCTCCGACCCCGCCGTTGGTGGGTCCGCCCGAGACGCGGGCCGGGCGGACCGACCGGTCCCCCTGGAGCGACTCTTCGACAACGTGGGCACCAGCGACGCCGCCGCCGACCTGGACGGCGCGGGGAACTCCCTGCCGGCCCGGGACCTGGCGGCGGACGGCTGGACGCCCGTGCGCGCCCTGACCCTCGACGGGACCCGGTTGGAGTGGCCGCGCTCGGCGCCGGGCCGCCCCGACAACGTGCGGGCCGACGGCCAGCGCGTCGCCCTCTCCGGCACCGGTGACGCCCTCACCTTCCTGGTCACCGGCAGCAGCCCGGGCCGCGTCGGCCCCGGCGCCGGCAGCGCCGGAACGGTCCACTACCGGGACGGCTCGCGCAGCACGTACGCGCTCACCGCGCCTGACTGGAGCGGTGGTCCGCTCACCACCAAGGCTGTCGCCCTGCCGCACCTCAACACGCCGGCGGGACAACGACGGGAGTCCGCCCTACTGTACGCGGTGAGCGTGCCGCTCGCGCGTGACAAGGCCGTCGCCTCCCTCACGCTGCCCGCCGATCCGGGGCCGGACGCCGACCTGCACGTGTTCGCCCTGGCGGTGCGCCCTCCGGCGGCCGGCTGGAGCGGCACGTGGGCGGCGAGCACCTCCGGCCTGCCGCCGGTTGCCGGGGGCGACGGGGCGCGCAGGCGGTGAGCGACCCGGTCGGGCTGACCGTGCCGAGCGGCGCCGACCTGCTGGTGGGCCTGCACCTGCCGGCCTCCGTCGACGCCGCGCCGGTGCACGCGCACGCCGCCCAGCGCTCCTAACTCAGCCCCGCCGGCAGCGGCGACCACACGGGCGACCGGGACGGCCGCGCGTTCACAGGCACGCTCACCACCTGGCCCTATCTGACCGGCGTGAACGTCACGGGCGGGCCGGGCGCGGTGGTGGCGCTCGGCGACTCGATCACCGACGGGGAGCGGTCCACCCCGGGCGCCAACCGGCGCTGGCCCGACGTGCTGGCCCGCCGGCTGCTGAGCCGGCCGCACGGCCCGCGCTACGGCGTGCTGAACCAGGGCATCGCGGCCAACCGCGTCGTCACCGACCGCTACTCCGGCGACGGCGTGAGCGGCGACGTGGGCGGGGTCAGCGCCCAGCACCGCCTGGAGCGCGACGTGCTCGCGCAGACCGGCGTCCGCACCGTGAGCGTCTTCGAGGGCGTCAACGACGTGCGCTCGGGCACGCCCGCCGACGCGGTGATCGCCGGGCTGCGCGCGATCGCGGACCGGGCCCGCGACCGGGGACTGCGCGTGCTCGCCGCGACCATCACCCCCTGCGCCGGGTTCCCCGGCTGCACGCCTGAGGTGGACGCGCGGCGCGCCGCCGTCAACGCCTTCGTCCGCGAGCACCGCGGGACCTTCGACGCCGTGGTGGACTTCGACGCCGTAATGCGCGACCCGGACCGACCGGAGCGCCTGCTGCCCGCCTACGACAGCGGCGAGCACCTGCACCCGGGCGACGCGGGCCTGCGCGCCCTCGGCGACTCCGTCGACCTGCGGCTGCTGACCCCCTGAACGGTCGCGGGCGGCACCCCGCTTGCGGCCCCGCCCGACCCTGGCGCCGCCCGGGCTCAGACGTCCAGGTCCACCACGACGGGGGCGTGGTCGGAGGCGCCCTTGCCCTTGCGCTCCTCACGGTCCACGTACGCGTCGGTGACCGCCTTCGCGAACGGGGCGTTGCCGTACACCAGGTCGATCCGCATGCCCTTGTTCTTCGGGAAGCTGAGCTGGCGGTAGTCCCAGTACGTGTACGGGCGGTCATACTTCAGCGGCCGGGGCACCACATCAGACAGGCCCACCTCGCGCAGCGCGGCCAGCGCGGCGCGCTCGGCCGGGGTGACGTGCGTGGCGCCCTCGAAGGGCGCGGTGTCCCAGACGTCCTCGTCGGTGGGGGCCACGTTGAAGTCCCCGAGCACGGCAAACGGCCGCGGTCCCACCGCGTCATCGGCGACCGCCGCGCCCAGCGCCTCGAACCAGCGCAGCTTGTACGCGTAGTGGTCGTGGTCGATCTCGCGCCCGTTGGGCACGTACGCCGACCAGACGCGCACCGGACCGCAGGTCGCCGAGACCGCGCGGGGCTCCTGCGCCCCCTCGTAGTCCGGGCCGCCGGGCAGGCCGACGACCACGTCGCTCATGCCGACGCGGGAGGCCAGCGCCACCCCGTTCCACCGGCCCGTGGCGTTGACCGCCACCTCGTACCCCAGCTCCCGCAGCTCGTCGTAGGGGAACTGCTCTGCGGAGCACTTGGTCTCCTGTATGCACAGCACATCCGTGCCGGTGCTCTCCAGCCAGGCCAGCAGCCGAGGGAGCCGGGCGGTGATCGAGTTGACGTTCCAGGTCGCGATGCGCATGTACGTAAACCTACCGCCCGGCACTGACAACCGGCCGTGAGCCGGCCGCGCCCGGGGCCCGTGCCGGTGGCCGCGCCGCCGGTGCCGCGGGGGTCCGGTTCACAGCTCCAGGCTCTGCCCCGGTGCGAGCCGGCCGTGGTCGGCGGCGGCGACGCCCGGTCCGTCCGGGCCCAGCATCCGGTCGTAGACGGGGCGGGCCAGGTCGGTGAGGAGTGCGTCGTGCACGTCGACGGCGCGGGTCGGGCGCACCGCGCGCACGTAGTCGATGACCTCGCCGACCTTGTTCCACGGCGCGTGCACGGGCAGCAGCAGGGTCTCCACCGGGCGGTCCGGCACCGTCAGCGCGTCGCCGGGGTGGAAGACGGCGCCGTCCAGGACGTACCCGACGTTGGTGATGCGCGGGATGTCCGGGTGGATCACGGCGTGCAGTTGGCCGTGCACCTCGACATCGAAGCCGGCCGCGCGGAAGGTGTCACCCTTGCCGACGGTGTGCGCCCGGCCCGGGAAGGCGGCCGAGATCCGCTCCGCGACGCTGCGCAGGGTCCACACCTCGGCGGCGGGGTTCGCGTCGAGCGCGACCCGCAGCCGCTCCTCGTCGAAGTGGTCCGGGTGTTCGTGGGTGACCAGGACCGCCTCGGCGCCGAGCGCCGCGTCCCGCTCGCTGAACGCCCCGGGGTCGATGACCAGCGTCCGGCCGTCCTTCTCCAGCCGGACACAGGAGTGCCCCTGCTTGGTGAGCCGCATGACCTACCGCTCCTCCTCGCGCTGTCGCGCGCCGTGTCGCCGCTGTACGCCTCCCGCACGCCGCCCCGGTGTCGCCGCCGAGCGCCGCACGTCGTGGCCCGCGCGCCAGGTTACGCGCGCGCCGGCGCGTCCACGGCGCGGCGCCCCGGCCGCGCCGCCCGCGCTAGCCGGTGCCACACCGCCCCCCTTCGGGGCGGTGTGGCACCGGCTGGCCTCTGTCCGCTCCTCCCCCTCCGCTATCCCGCTGTCCCACTAGCCCTCGGGCCGGGTCTCCTCCTGGATGACGCGCTGCGCCACGACGAACGCGGCGTTCGCCGCGGGCGCCCCGCAGTAGACGGCGGTGTGCATCAGCACTTCCCTGATCTCGGCGGGCGTCAGGCCGTTGCGCAGCGCGGCCCGGGTGTGCAGGGCGAGGTCGTCGAGGTGGCCGCCCGCGGTGAGCGCGGTGAGGGTGACGACGCTGCGGGCGTGCCGGTCGAGTGCCGGGCGGGTCCACACCTCGCCCCAGGCGTAGCGGGTGACGAAGTCCTGGAAGTCCGCGCTGAACTCGTCCGCGACGGCCTCGGCCGCGTCCACGTAGGCGTCGCCGAGCACCTCGCGGCGCGCCTTCGTGCCCGTGCCCGGTGGTCCGGCTCCCCCGTGGGCACCTGGGCGGGCTGCCCCGCGGGGGCTATCTCGGCGATCGGCGCCACGGGGGCGGTGACGGGAGCGGGCGGGGGCGCGAGCACCGGCTTGGGCGCCGCCGCGGTGATCGCGGTCATGCCCGCGGTGTGGGTGGAGTGGCCGATGCTGGCGAAGTGTCGTACGAGAAGGTCGGTGACGGCGGACGGCTGCTCGACGGGGGCCAGGTGGGCGGTCCCGGGGACCAGGGCCAGCCGCGCGTCGGGGATGCCGGCGACCAGCACACCCGGGCGTCGGCGGGCGGCGCCATCTGGTCCTCGTCGGCGCCGACGAGGACCAGGGTGGGCACGCCGATGTGGCCGAGCTGGGAGCGGATGTCGAACGTGGCCAGCGCCTCACAGGCGGCGATGTAGCAGCCCGGGTCGGTGGTGTGCATCATCTGCACGGACCACTCGACGATGGCGGGCTGCGCGGCGGCGAAGCCGGCGGTGAACCAGCGCTCGGGCGCCGTACGGGCGATGGGTTCGAGCCCGTTGGTACGGATGACGACGCCGCGCTGGCGCCAGGCGTCGGCGGTGCCGAACCGCGGTGACGAGGAGACCAGCGCGAGCGAGGCGACGCGGTGCGGGTGTCTGAGCGCCAGGTCGGCCCCGATGGCGCCGCCGATGGCACAGCCCGCGTAGCTGAACTGGTCGATGCCCAACTGGTCGAGCGTGGCGATGAGCCGGTCCGTGAGGTCACCGATGGCAGAAGCCGGGTGGGCGGGAGCCCCGCCGTGCCCCGGCAGGTCGTACCGCAGCACTCGCCAGCGGCGGCTCAGCTCGGGGACCTGGCGGTCCCACATGTGCCATGTGGTACCCAGTGAGGCACCCAGGATCAGGACCGGGGCGTCTTCTGGCCCGTCAAACCGGTATTGCAGGGTGTTCTTCGGTGTCTCACTCACCTGCCCGACCCTCTCATCTGTCACGAGATGTCACATCGCCGGGGTGGATCTGGAGGGCTGCTGACGGGCCGGCGCGGCGCGCGATGCCCGGCACGCGCCCCCGTCTCTTCGAGCGGGGGCGCCGCCGCTCGCCGGGCTCGCCCCCACCACCGGACAGTCCGGCACCTCGGTTCGCGGTGGTCACCGCCCTCGGGGTGGTTCGGGTTGCAGCATCGAGTGTGGTGGCACGCACGAGGCCCGGCGTGCATCACCTCGAAACCTTCCAAGATCCCGCCCAACAGCGACGCGAACACCACACGGTGCACAGGATCTGTCCTGTTGGCTCGGCCGGTAGCCCGCGCGGAGCCCGCACCCCGGCGCTCCGTCGGCATGCGGCTCCGCCGCGTGGTCCGCCGGACGCCCCGTAACACGCCCACGCCCTCCGGGGAGGCTCGCATTCGACGGAAGTGGGGGGTTCCCTAAACCTGCTTCCATTCCACGGGGCCGCTCACGATCGGGCGTTAGGGTCAACGCGTCGACGCGACAGCGTGTCCGACCCGGACGAAAGAGGGTGCGAATATGACGACATCCGCCACCGTGAGCCGTGCCAAGCGAGCGTTCACCGTACGTGCTGGAGAGGCGAGTGGTGACCGCGTACAGCTGAGCGTTTACGATCTGCTCATAGGCACGGTCTATACGCCTCGTGTCTTTCTTCTACCGGGAGACACTCGACGGTGAGGCGCTCCGTGCCTCCCTCAGCCGGACATTACGCGACTTCCCGATCCTTGCCGGTCGTATGAAGAGGGATTCCGACGGCGTTCTCAGCGTGCTCTGCGACGACGCCGGTGTGCGCTTCGTCGAGACACACGCGTCCGTGCCCATGCCGGACTACGGGCCCCGCCACACGGCGAAGAAGGGGCTGGATCGCCATCTCAGTCACGCCATGCCGTTCTGGGTGGTCGACCGCGATACGCCGCTCTTCACGGTGAAGCTCACCCACATGAGCGGCGGGGGCACCATTCTGGGCCTGACGATGAACCACGCGGTGGCCAACGGATCCAGCTTCATGAGCTTCCTGGAGAGCTGGGCGCGGGAGCACCGGGGCCTCGGGTACGCCAAGCCCCGCCACGACCGTGGAGTCATCGACGCGCTCGCCGCGTCGGCCACGGGTGACACCCGTACGGGCGGCGCCCACCTCACGGTCATGGAACGAGGCCGAAAGGCAGCCTTCATCGGCCGCATCCTGCGCGGCAGCCTCGGTGGCGTGACGACGGTGACCACCCGCTTCACAGCGGATGAACTGGCCACCATCAAGGCCACCGCGACAGCCGACCTCGCGGGCACCGGGCGGTGAGTGTCCACTAACGACGCGCTCACCGCCCACCTCTGGAAGGTCCTCGGCGCGCTGCGCGACCGCCCCGACACGAGCGAGGAAAGGCTCGGCCTCATCGCCGACTTCCGTTCGTTCGCCGGTGGAGCCGTACCGGACGACTACTGGGGCAACGCCGTCACCAACACCCGGCCCGGGATGTCCGCGGCCGCACTGCGCTCCCGCCCCCTCGGCGAGGTCGCTACGACGGTCCGCGCGTCCCATGCCGAGAACACGGAGGAGAGGATCCGCGAGGAAGTGGCGCTTCTCCGCGCCGAACGCGACGCGGGGCGCATCAAGCGCGTCATGACCACGATGGCTCTGGACTCGTTCGACAGCACGATCGCGATCAACAACTGGTCGAAGCTGCCCTTCTACGGCATAGACTTCGGGCAGGGCACCCCCTTCTGGTACGACTTCACCTCCATGGTGGTTCCCTGGACCGTCTACATCGCGCCGACCCCAGCCACCGAGGACGGCGCCCGCGACGTACACATGGCACTGCCCCGTGCCGGGATCCGCGCCCTTCAGGAGCCGTCCTGGGCCGGTCGGTTCCACCGTAACGCGGATTCCGCCCAGGCGTTTCCGCTGACTTTCATGGATGCCGCTCCGCCCCGTCCCTAGAACCGCCCTGACAACTCGTCACTGATTGCCCGCGGCCTTTCGGCCGTTCTCCCGGGCGGGTGCGCGTAGCGCTCACACGTTGGCAGATATCCCTTCCCGTCCGTGGAGCGGGAGGGAAACGCCGGCACTCGTCAGCGTCCCGGGGTTGGTCAGGGCAGGGGCGGCGCCGGCGCGTAACGGTTGCCTGGCTGGCCGATTATCGCCCTTCATTCGGCCTGAATTGAGGCGGACTGGCGCACTGCGCCTCCGGGGAGCGGCCGACCCGCCTCGGTGCCGACCGGATATCACCGACGTACGCGCCCGCCAGCGAAACCGCGAAGTCTAGGGCTTTACTCAGGAGCCATTCCGCGCCCTTGGCCGGCCATTTTCGGAAGCCCATCATGGTCATGAACTCCACCCATACAAACGGGTGGAATACGGCCGAGGGAAGGCACGGAATGGGCAGCGAATGGACAACTCTGGTGGTCGGCGATCGCGAGGCGCGGGTGAAAGTCACCTGGTCCGCTGGACCCGGAACGACCCCACCTGTTTCCGTCGATCGGCGAATACCCGATATACGACGCGTTCGTCTATCAGGTATCAGGCCATGCTCGCCGACGAGCCCCGGAACGAGGTGTTCCGGGAGGCCATCGTCCGGCAGGCGCCTGGCGCCACGGTGCTGGAGATCGGATGCGGGCCCGACCTGTTCTGGTCACTGTGTGCCACGGACGCCGGCGCGGACCGCGTCGTCGCCATCGAGAGCCTGGACGACAGCGCCCGCCGCGCGGAGAAACTGGCCCGGGACCGGGCGCCGGGCCTCATCAGCGTCGTGCCGGGGTTATCGACCGAGGTCACGCTCGCAGAGCGGGCGGATCTGTGCATCGCCGAGGTGGTGGGCTGCATCGGCGGCTCCGAAGGCATGGCCCGGGTGATCGAGGACGCCCGGGAGCGGCTCCTGTCACCGGGCGCCCAGGTGGTGCCGCACCGGGTCCATACGCTGGCCGCGACGGTCTGCCTCGCCGACCTGATGCCCGACGGCCCCGGCATGTCGGAGAGCGTGGTGCCCTACGTGGAATCGGTCTTCCGCTCAGACGGCGGCTTCTTCGACCTGCGGATGTGCGTCGGCGGGATCGGGTACGACGCGATCCGCTCGACCGCCGGGGACGTCGAGGACCTGCGGTTCAACGACGGCGAACTCCGGCAGAGCGGCGAGCTGCGGCTGACCGCGAGCCGGCCGGGCGGGGTCGACGGGCTGCTGCTCTGGCTCGACCTGCAGGGCCGGCGCGGTGGCGAGCACCTCGACACGCTGGCGACCCAGACCAACTGGCTGCCGGTGTACGTGCCGCTGCTGGCTGGCGAGCAGCTCTCCCTCGTCCCGGGCGATGTCGTCGAGCTACAGGTGTCGTGCGAGCTGAGCACCGACGGGGTCCACCCGGAGTACCGGTTCGCCGGAACCGTACGGCACGCCGACGGGCGGCGCGTCCCGGTCACGGCCGAGTCGCTCTACGGCAGATCGGCGTTCCGGCAGTCGCCGCTGCACGAGGCCCTGTTCGGGGCCGACGGGGCGCGCTGACCTTCCCCCGCGTGCCACAGGAACAGCTCGGCTGAGCGATCCGTCACCCGGAAGCGGTCCCGTGCGCACCGGCACGGGACCGCTTCCAGGTGTTCTTGCTACGTTTCCCGCTTCGCGTTCTCCGCGGTGGCCTCGGGTCAGAGCTCGTCCAGTTCCAGGGGCGCGAGATCGTCGAACGCGCCCCCCGGCCGGGGTTGGCCGGATGGCTGCCGCCGCCGAGATGACGTACGACACCCCACACGGTGTTCAACGCCGTGGTGACCGCTCCCTCCACGAAGCCGCCGGTCCAGGAGACGTCGTCGCCGGCCAGGAAGAAACCCCGCTGGTGCTCGGGCAGCTCACCCTGCATGAAGTGGGTGAACAGGCGCCGCTGGTAGCGGTAGTGGCCCGGCAGGTTGGCCTTGAAGGCCCCGGTGAAGCAGGATTCGTTCTCCCAACTGACGGCCACCGGCGGCGCGATGATGTGCGACCGGATGTCCACGCCCGGATAGATCTCGCCGAGCGAGCGCAGGACGACCTCCAGCCGCTCCTCGGCGGAGAGCGCGGCGACCCGCTGCGAGTCGTCGTTCAAGGTGTAGGACAGGCACATCACTGCGGGCCGGTCGGGCCCCCGGCCGAGGAGGTACACCGAACGCGGCAGCCTGTCGGTGAGCGTCATGCACATCACGTCCCGCCCGGTCACGGCGTCGACGTCCAGCCAGAACGGCCGGTCGGTGAGCGCGAACAGCTTGGAGGAACCCATGTAGTGGGTGCGCTCGATCGCCGACCGGACCGGCCCGGGCAGCAACGCGTCGTCACAGGCGACCCGGCTGTTCAGCAGCCGGTGCTGCCCGGTGAAGACCACCGCCCGGTAGTCGCGCCTCCGGCCGTCGGCGTCGGTGACCTGGATGCGGTCCCCCGCGCGGCGCAGCGCGGTGACGGCGGGCCGGGGCCGGTCGTCGTGGAGCGAGGCGAGCGACGTACCGGCCGGCCAGGGCGCGAGGCCCTCCGGAGCGTGCCGCCACAGGCCTAGCGGCACCTGCTCGCAGCCGCCCTCGATGATCTGCTGGTCGACGTCGGCCTCGGTGTAGATGACGCGGAGGATCTCCAGCATCGAGTTGGGGAAGTCGGTGTCCCAGCCGCCGGTGCCGAAGCCGACCTGCCCGAAGAGTTCACGGAGCCGGAAGGAGGCGAAGGCGGGCGTGGAGCTGAGGAAGCCGTAGAAGAACTGGTCGTCCAGCAGCGGCACGAGGCGGTTCCACAGCGCCTTGATCGTGGCCGTGCCCCGGGTGCGGATCGCCTCCTGCATGACCCATATGTCGGCCCGCTCGCGCAGCGTCTTGTCCCAGGCGTCGGCGACCTCCTGGTAGACCGGCGGCAGGTCCGCCTCGGTCCGGGCCCAGTGGCTGGCGCCGCCGATGTCCAGCACCGTCAGGGGGGTGCAGGGGCTGAGCGGGTTGGGGAACGGCGTTGTGCGCAGGCCCAGCGTGCGGACGTAGTGGAACAGCGCGGTGGCCGAGAGCGGGAACCGCATGGCCCCGAGCTCGGCCACCTCGTCCGGGAACCCGTCGAAGCTGGCGGAGCGCATCCGCCGCCCAGGCGTTCCGCCTCGTGGAGCACCGGCCGCAGTCCCATCCGCATCAGCTCGTACGCGGCGACCAGCCCGGCCATCCCGCCGCCGACGATCGCGACCTCGGTTCCCCGAGCGTCGGCCGGGACGCAGACCAGGCCCGCCGGGTGGCTCAGCCAGTCGTCGTAGGCGAAGGGGAAGTCGGGGCCGAACATGGTGAGGGGAGGGCTGGACGGGCAGTTCCCGTCAGGGGTGGTGAGGAGCATGTCTGGCCTATCCCCTCGCCACGCCCGGGCCCGCGCCGAGCCGACCGGCCCTCCGCTATGGGAGCAAACCCGAACCTCGCGCGTCACACATGGCTTCTCCCTGTGGTGGGTGTGCGATCCATAGCCCAGCACGGCGCGCGGGGCGCAGACCAGCGAGGCCGGAGGACTCTAGGGAATTGCTGGTCACGGCCGCCCGGCAGCGACCGACCCGGAGTCAGCGCCGGGGACCGCCGCCCGCCCCGGGCCCGCACGGGTGAGTGGCACCAGGGGGGAACCGGGTGTCCGAGGGACGACGTCCAGGGCGGCGTCCGCGGCGCTCGACGACATGGTGGGCGCTGCCCGGGGTAGCGCCCACGGTCACCGCCGCGCCCGGCGGGCGCTGCGCTGCCGGACCCGCGGACGCATCGCCTTGCGGGCGTCGATGGCCACGACCTCGAAGTTGTCCACCGTGCGGTTCACCCGGCCGAAGAGGTTGCCCGGGCCCGCGACGCAGACCCTGGTGATGCCTTGCTGCAGCATCGTCTCCACAATGTCCGGCCAGCGGATCAGGTGGTCGAAGGTGTCGAGCAGCATGGTGCGCACGCCGGTCAGCAGCTCGCCGTTCTGGTCGGCGACGATCGGCAGCTTGGGGTCGGCCACCTCAAAGGTGGCGAGGACCTCCTCCTCCGCCTTGCGGCGCAGGGCGCCGAACGCCGGGACGTGCACGGGCGGCCACATGGTGTACAGGTTGTATCCGCCCAGCTCGCCGATCCGCTTCTTGAACCGGTCGAGCACGGGCTCGCAGGGACACGAGGTAGAAGCCCCGGTCGATGTAGCCGGAGACGTCGTGCCACTCCCCCTCGGCGTCCAGTTCGGCCAGCGCCTCCTGGAGCCGCTCCTCGGGGGTGTGGATCACGCAGTGGCTGACCGCCTCGCGGTGCTCCTGCCGGAAGTACTCCTCCTCGCAGCGCGCCAGCTCGGCGGTGAGTCGTACGGTCTCCTCGAACGGCAGGGAGCCCGCGTAGGTCACCGCGGCCCGCTGGCCGAAGCTCGGTCCGGCGCACAGCTCCGGCCGCTCGCCCAGCGTCTCCTCCGCCCAGTCAGGCGAGGGCGAGGCAGACCGTCAGGAAGGCGATCTGGGTGTGCGCGCTGTACTGCTCCTCCTCGTAGGCGTCCGACTGGCGGTACCGGTCGAACACGGAGTACCCCACCACCTCGTCGGCGATCGCGAGCCGGCGCCGGGCGTGGGGGTTGGTCAGCAGGAACTCGCCCACGTCGGTGAAGCGGAAGGGTCCCATCCCGGGGAAGACCATCGCCGTACGGCTGGTCTCCGGATCGGACGTCCGCGCCTCGGTGGCCTGCGGCTCGGTGGCTTGCTGCTCGGTCATGCCTTCGCTCGCGGCGCGAGGTCGAGGGCGAGCTGTTCGAGCTGTCGTTTGTCGGGCTTGCCGTTGCGGTTCAGGGGGAATCGCTCCAGGACGTGGATGGGGTTGGGGTGCTCGACGCCGGGCAGCAGGGAGGTGATCGGCTCCTGCCAGTGCCGCGGCTCGCGCTGCTGCTCGTCCTCCACGAAGAAGAAGAGCTGGCAGCCGCGCTGTTCATCGGGGATCGGGACGACCTTCACCAGGCAGCCGGCCTCGGCCAGCTTGTGCTCGATGATGTCGGGGTAGAGCGTGTGGCCGTTGCGGTGCGCCGCGGACTTCTGGCCGAGGACGAAGAGGTTGTCCCCGGCGTCCAGGTAGCCGAAGTCGCCGGTGGGGTACCAGTCGGTCCTGGCGGGGTCGACGGGGGTGACCGTGCCGTCCTCCGCCAGGTAGCCCTCCCATCAGGTCGGGCGAGTGGACCTGGATCTCCCCGACCTCGCCGGAGGCCAGGACGGCGCCCTCGTCGTCGACGATCCGCAGCTCCAGGCCCTGGACGGCCCGCCCGCAGGCGACCGCGTTGTCCTCGGTCGCGAAGGCCACGTTCCCGGCCTCGGTGCTGCCGTAGCTGTCCAGCAGGGGCAGTCCGAACCGGCTGACGTAGTCGGCGACCAGGCCCGGGTCCAGCGGGGCCGCCCCGCTGCAGAACATCCGGACGCCGGACAGCGTGTCCGCCAGGGCGGGCTTGCGGCCGATCATGTTGAGCATGCTGCGGTAGCTGGCCGGGGTGGCGTCGACCACGCTGGCCCCGCAGGTGCCCGCCATGATCATCGCCCGGTCCAGCCGCCGGTAGGGCGCGATGACCAGCGAGCACTTGACTAGCCAGGCGATGAGCACCATGGACAGCCCGTACTGGTGGGAGAAGGGCAGCAGGACGTCGTCGGGACGGTGGCCCACCTGCTGGGCGTTGCGCTCCAGGTTCTTCAGGAACTTCGCCACGGTCTTGACGACGCCCTTGGGCTGTCCGGTGGAGCCGGAGGACCACATGATCAGGCCGTCGGGCAGCTCGCACCAGGCGTCGAGGGACAGCCGCGGCTCGGCGGGGGTGTACTCCATGGAAGCCGCGAGCAGCTCGTAGACGGTGACCTGGGCCGGGCTGTTCGCGGGCATCGGCGTGTCGTCGTCGACCACGCAGACCTTGACCCCGGCCAGGTCGCAGATGCGCTGGGTGGCGTCCGGCCGTTCCTAGGTGGTCGACCATGACGATCGACGCGCCGGTGTGCATCAGAGCGAGGAGAACCCCGACGAAGCCGGCGGAGTTGCCTGCCTTCAGCATAACCCGGGTGCCGTCACCGACCCCGCGCTCGCGGAGTGCTTCGGCGATGGTCAGGGCCCTCTGCTCGAACTCGGGAAGCGAGTGCACCGCTTCCGTCGCAAAGACCTTTGCGGTCGTCGGGTTTCACTGAGCCTTTCTTCTTCTTGCGGTCTCTTGGGGTTGGCCCCACGACGGCGACCTCGACAGCTGACGATCCGCGAGTCCCCCCGGAGGTCTCCGGGGGGACTCGCGGATCGTCAGCTGTCGAGGTCGCCGAGCATCATGTCGATCAGGTCGTCATCGTCCATCGCGTCGATGGAGTCCGTCTCCTTCTCCCCGGAGTCCTTCTCGGCCTGTTCCTTGCCGCTCGCCAGCTCGGTGAGCGTGTCGAGCAGGCCCGCGCGGCGCAGCCGCTCCAACGGGATCGACGTCAGCAGGGCACGGATCCTGGCCTCTTCCGGATCGACGTCCGGCTCGGCCGGGCCGTCCGTCGCCACCCGGCCGCGCAGGTACTCGGCGAGCGCCGCGGGCGTGGGGTTGTCGAAGATCAGCGTGGAGGGGAGGCGGAGCCCGGTGGCCGAGTTCAGCCGGTTACGGAACTCCACGCCCGCCAGCGAGTCGAAGCCGAGGTTCTAGAAGGAGCGGTCGGGCTCGATGGACTGGGCGCCGCTGTGCCCGAGGACCATCGCCGCGCTGCCGCGCACCAGGTCGAGCAGCGCCCGCTCCAGTTCGGCTCCGGTCAGACCGGCCAGCCGTACCTTGGCCGACTCGGGGGCGGTCGCCTTCCCGCCGGCCGCCGCCTTGCTCCGCACGCGGACCACACCGCGCAGCAGAGCGGGGATCTCGCTCTGGCCCCCGCTGAGCGCGGAGGTCTCCAGCCGTATCGGCACGAGCAGGGCGTCCTCGCTCCTGGCGCCGGCGTCCAGCAGCCGCAGACCACCCGCCATGGACAGGGGCGCCATGCCCTCGCGCGCCATGCGCACCATGTCCGCCTGACTGAGGGGTGCCGGTCATGCCGCCGGCCTGCTCCCACGGGCCCCAGGCCAGCGAGACCGCCGGGAGGCCGAGGCCGCGCCGGTGCGCGGTGAGCGCGTCCAGGAACGCGTTGGCGGCGGCGTAGTTGCCCTGTCCCGGGCTGCCGAACACACCGGCGACGGAGGAGAACATCACGAACTCCGCCATGTCCGTCTCCGGGGTCAGCTCGTGCAGGTTCCACGCCGCGTCGACCTTCGGCTCGAAGACAGCGTCGATCCGCTTCGGCGACAGGGTGTCGATGATGCCGTCGTCGAGTACGCCCGCCGCGTGCACGACCGCGGTCAGCGGGTGCTCGGCGGGGATGTCGGACAGCACCCGCTCCAGCGAGGCGCGGTCGGCCACGTCACAGGCCGCCAGCGTCACCGACGCGCCCGCCTCGGTCAGTTCGGCCGCGAGGTCGGCGGCGCCCTCCGCGTCCGGCCCGCGCCGGGAGACCAGCACCAGGTTGCGCACCCCGCGCTCGGCCACCAGATGGCGTGCCACCTCGCGACCCAGGCCGCCGGTGCCGCCGGTCACCAGCACCGTGCCCTCGGGGTCGAGGGCCTGGGGCATGGTGAACACGTTCTTGCCGATGTGCCGGGCCTGGCTGATGTACCGCACCGCGTCCGGGGCCCGCCGCACGTCCCAGGCCGTCACCGGGATGGGGTGCAGCGCACCGCTGTCGAAGAGCTCGACCAGCATCCGCTGGACCCAGTCGTAGTCGGCCGCGACCAGGTCGTACGCCGTGTACTCCACCCCGGGGTGGTCCTGGGCGACGACCTCGGAGTCGCGCACGTCGATCTTGCCCATCTCCAGGAACCGCCCGCCCCTGGGCATCAGCCGCAGGGAGGCGTCGACGAACTCGCGGGCGAGCGAGTCCAGCACCATGTCCATGCCCCGGCCGCCGGTCGCCGCCATGGAGCGCGACTCGAAGTCCAGGTCACGGGAGGAGGAGATGTGCTCCTCGTCGAACCCCATCGCCCGCAGGGGGTCCCACTTGCCGGGGCTGGCCGTGGCGTACACCTCGGTGCCGAGGTGGCGTGCGAACTGCACGGCCGCCATGCCCAGGCCGCCGGTGGCAGTGTGCACCAGGATGGACTCGCCCGCCCGCAGCTTGCCGAGTTCCACCAGGCCGATGTAGGCGGTCAGGAAGACCACCGGCACGGAGGCGCCCTGCGCGAACGTCCAGCCGCGCGGCATGCGGACGAGCTGCCGCCGGTCGGCGACCGCGACGGGCCCGAACGAGGCGTTGATCATGCCCATGACCCGGTCTCCGGGGGCCAGGTCGGTCACGCCCGGGCCGACCTCCAGGACCACGCCGGCGCCCTCGCCGCCCATGGTGGCGTCGTCCTCGGGGTACATGCCGATGGCGATCAGCGCGTCACGGAAGTTCAGACCGGCGGCACGCACCGCGATCCAGACGTACCCGGGGGGCAAGCGGCGCCTCCGCCGCGGGGTCGGGCAGCAGCGAGAGGTTGTCCAGGGTGCCGCCGCCCGTGGTGCCGAGCTTCCACGCCGAGGTGCCGGGCGGGGGCTTCGAGCACCCGCCCGGAGGCGTTCCTGGTGAGCCGGGGGACGAGCCCGTGGCCGGTGCGGACCGCCATCTCGTGCTCGCCCGCCGCCAGCGCGGTCGCCACCACGCCGGCGGCCGCGGTGGCCGACTCAGCGTGGCAATCGAGGTCCACCAGCAGGAACCGGCCCGGGTTCTCGGTGGCCGCCGAGCGCACCAGGCCCCACACGGCGGCGTTGGACAGTCCGGCGACACCGTCGCCGGGTCCCGCGGCGACCGCGTCGCGGGTCACCACGACCAGCCGGGCGCCGTCGAACCGGTCCTCGGCCAGCCAGGACTGCGCCAGGGCCAGCGCCCGGTGGGCGGCCTTGCGGGCGGCATCGGCGAGGTCGTCGACCTCCGCGTCCGCGCCGCACCAGGCCCAGACCACGTCGGGCACCTCGGCACCCTCGTCGAGGGCGGTGACGAGCGCGTCCACTCCGGTGTACTCGGCGTGCTCGACACCGGAGGCGGCGAACAGTTCGGCCACCCGCGCCCGGTCGGCGCCGTCCACGGCCGTGGACGCGCCGGCCTCGGTCCGGTCGCCGCCGCGGGCGGCGAGCACGTCCCAGTCGGCCCGGAAGAGCGTTCCGTCGCCGCCGGTGGAGCGCGGCCCGGACGCGAACCGCTCGGCCGCCACCTCCCGCACCACCAGCGACTCCACGAAGGCGACGAGCACGCCCGTGGCGTCGGTCACCAGCAGCTCGACCGTGTCCTTGCCCCGCGGGCGCAGCCGCACCCGGCCTGCACCCACCGCGTGCAGGCTCACCCCGGTGAAGGAGAACGGCAGGGTCACGCGTCCGCTCTCGCCGCCGAAGTCGCCCATCTCCATGGCGTGCAGGGCGGCGTCGAGCAGGGCAGGGTGCAGACCGAACCGTCCGGCCTCCTGGGCGGCCGAGTCCGGCAGCGCCACCTCGGGGTAGACGTCGCCGTCCAGCCGGCAGACCGCCTCCAGGCGCTGGAAGACCGGCCCGTATCCGTAACCGGCCTGGGCCAGGCCCTCGTAGAAGCCCTCCATCGGCACCTGCTCGGCGCCCGGGACGGGCCACTGCGGCAGGCCGTCGGTGACCGCGGCGCCGCTGTCAGTCTCCAGGACGCCCTGGGCGTGCCGTACCCACTCCTCCCCGGCTCGTCGCTGTCGGAGCGCGAGTACACGCCCAGCGGGCGCGAGCCGGATTCGTCGGCGGAGCCGACCACGAGCTGGACGCAGACACCGCCCTGCTCCGGCAGGAGGAGCGGGGTCTCCAGGGTGAGTTCGCCGAGCCGTCCCGTCCCGGTCTCGACGCCCGCGAGCAGGCCGAGCTCCACGAATCCGGTGCCGGGGAAGAGCACTCCGCCGGCCACGGCGTGGTCGGCGAGCCACGGGTGGGTCTGCAGCGACAGGCGTCCGGTCAGCACCGTACGGTTGCCCTCGGCCAGTTCGGTGAGGCCGCCGAGCAGCGGGTGGCCCACCCTGCCGAGGCCGACGCTGCGGGCGTCGCCGGTCACGGCGCCGCCCGCCTCGAGCCAGTACCGCTTGTGCTGGAAGGCGTAGGTCGGCAGGGCGACGCGGCGCGCGCCGCGCCCGGAGTACACCGCGTCCCAGTCCACGCCAACGCCGTTCGCGTACAGGGTGGCGACGGCCTCCGCCAGCGTCTGGGCCTCGGCGCGCCCGGAGCGGGCCAGGGGCACGAAGGCCACGTCGGCGTCGACGGCGTCCAGGCAGTCCTGGCCCATCGCGGTCAGCACGGCGTCGGGGCCCAGCTCCACGCACGTCGTCACGCCCAGGTCGGCGAGGCGGCGCATGCCGTCGTCGAAGCGGACCGCTTCCCGCATATGGCGGACCCAGTACTCCGTGGTGGCCAGTTCGGCGCCCGCGACGTCGCCGGTGACGTTGGAGATGACCGGGATGGCCGGGGCCGAGTACGGCAGGCAGGCGGCGATCTGGCCGAACTCGGCCAGCATGGCGTCCATCCGGGGGGAGTGGAACGCGTGGCTGACCCGCAGCCGCTTGGTCTTGCAAGCCTGGGCCTCCCAGTGGCCGGCGCGACCTCGAGCACCGCGTCCTCGTCGCCGGAGAGCACCACCGAGGTGGGGCCGTTGAGCGCCGCCAGCGACACCTGGTCCTCACGGCCCTTCAGGCGCTCGGCCACCTCCCGCTCCGACGCCTGGACGGCCACCATGGCGCCGCCCTCGGGCAGTTCCTGCATCAGCCGGCCACGGGCCGCCACCAGGGCGCACGCGTCCTCCAGGGTCAGCACCCCGGCGACGTGGGCCGCGGCGATCTCACCCACCGAGTGCCCCATCAGGAAGTCGGGGCGCACGCCCCAGGACTCCAGCAGGCGGAAGAGGGCCACCTCGAAGGCGAACAGCCCGGCCTGGGTGAACATCGTCTGGTTGAGCTCGTCAGCGGTCGCGGCGGCGTCGTCCTCGGGGCCGAAGACCACGTCGAGCACGGAGGCCCCGAGGCGCACCTCCAGGTAGTCGCACGCCTCGTCGAACACGTCGGCGAACAGCGGGTAGGTCTCGTAGAGTTCACTGGCCATGCCCAGCCGCTGGGCACCCTGGCCGGTGAACAGGAACGCCACCCGCTGCGCCGTGGACCTGCCCCGCACCAGGCCCGGCGCATCGGTCTGCTCGGCGAGCGCCGCGAGGCCGCGCAGCAGCCCCTCGCGGTCGGACGCCACCACCACGCCGCGGTGTTCGAGGGCGGCCCGTGTCACGGCGGACGACCATCCGACGTCGACCGGCCGCGCGTCGGGGTGGCGCACCACGTGCTCGCGCAGCCACGCGGCCTGCGCCCGCAGCGCATCCTCGCTCCGGGCGGACACCAGCCAGGACACGGGCTGGGAGGCCGTGTCGGCATCGGTGTCGGCGTCCGTGGTGGGGGTCGGCTCGTGCGGCGTGGCCTGCTCGATGATGGCGTGCGCGTTGGTGCCGCTCATGCCGAACGAGGAGACACCGGCCCGAAGCGGCCGCCCGGTCTCCGGCCAGGCGCGCTGCTCGGCGAGCAGCGCCACGCCGCCCGACGCCCAGTCCACGTGCGGGGTCGGCACCTCCACGTGCAGCGTCTTGGGCAGGATGCCGTGGCGCATGGCCATCACCATCTTGATGACGGCGCCCACACCGGCCGCCGCCTGGGTGTGGCCGATGTTCGACTTGAGGGAGCCCAGCCACACCGGCTGCCCCTCCGGGCGGCTCGCGCCGTAGGTGGCGATCAGCGCCTGCGCCTCGATGGGGTCGCCGAGCGAGGTCTCGGTGCCGTGCGCCTCGATCACGTCGATCTGGTCCGCGGTCAGCTCGGCGTTGGCCAGCGCCTGCCGGATGACGCGCTGCTGGGAGCGCCCGTTGGGGGCCGTCAGGCCGTTGCTGGCGCCGTCCTGGTTGACGGCGGGACCCCGCACGATCGCCAGCACCTCGTGGCCGTTGCGCCGGGCGTCCGAGAGCCGCTCCACCAGGAGGACGCCGACACCCTCGGCGCCGAACGCCTTGCAGCGCCCGTTGGAGGAGAGCCCGCGCTGGCGGCTGAAGAGGATGAAGTCACCGGGGGTCGGCATGGTGGCGACGCCGGTGGCGAGCGCCAGATCGCACCCGCCCTGGCGCAGCGACTGCGCCGCCTGGTGCAGGGAGACCAGCGACGAGGAGCACGCGGTGTCCACGGCCCAGGCCGGGCCCTCGAAGCCGAAGGTGTAGGAGATGCGCCCGGAGGCGACGCTGCCCGCGATGCCGGTCAGCGCGTAGCCCTCGAGGCCGCTCTTGGTGCTCTGCAGGTGGGGCCCGTAGTCGTGGTGCTCCGCGCCGGTGAAGACGGCGGTGCGGCTCCCCCGCAGCTTGGTCACGTCGATTCCGGCCCGCTCGAAGACCTCCCAGCTCGTCTCGAGGAGCAGCCGCTGCTGCGGGTCCATGGCCAGCGCATCACGCGGCGATATGCCGAAGAACTCCGCGTCGAACTCGGCCGCGTCGTGGATGAACCCGCCCTCGGTCGCGTAGCTGGTGCCGGGGCGGTCCGGGTCCGGGCTGTAGAGCGCCTCCAGGTCCCAGCCACGGTCGGTGGGGAACGGCGTGATGGCGTCCACGCCCTCTGAGACGACCTTCCACAGGTCCTCGGGGCTGTTGACGCCGCCGGGGAAACGGCAGCTCATCCCGACGATCGCGATGGGGTCGTCCGAGCCCGCGACGGCACGCGCGGGAGCGGTGTCGTCCGTGGCCACGGGGAAGAGCTTCCGGTGCAGGTGGTCCACGAGCTGACTGGGCGTCGGGTACTCGAAGGCGAGCGACACCTCCAGGGGGAGCCCGGTGGCGGCGACCAGCCCTCGGTGCAGGTTGACCGCCGCGAGCGAGTCCAGACCCAGGTCGAGGAACGAGCTGTCCGCGTCGAGCGTGCGCGGTGAGTCGGACCGCAGCGCCGCGGCGACGTGTGCGCGCACCAGGTCGAACAGGACCCTGCGCTGTTCGTGGTCCGGCAGTTCGTGGAAGTCCGGACCGAGTGAGGGCGGTTCAGGGCTCTCGTCGCGGTGCGGTCCAGCCTGTGCGATGGAATCTCCCGAGTCACTGGACCCGTTCAACCTGGTGCTCACCTAACTCCTGCCTTGGGTAAAACCCTGCGTCAAAGCTGTGGGCCGCGCCGGCCTCGGCCGCGGCGTGGGGCGCCCGCCCGCGGACCGTCGGTGCGGGCGGGCGCGTGGTGTGCTAGAGGGTGGCCACCCAGTCCTCGATGGCCTGTGCGGTGGTGCCCGCCTGCTTCTCCATCATCGTGAAGTGGGTTCCGGGCACGTCGACCACGGAGTCGGCCGGCCAGTCCGACTGCCAGCCCGCCGCGTCCGCGTCCACCTCGCCCATGGGTTCCGCCGCACGGACGAGGAGGCTAGGAACCGCGCTCTCCGGCGGCTTCCACCCCTCGAACAGATGCAGGTACCACCCCATGGCGGACATCCGGACGCCCTCCATGGAGACGAGGGCGTCCCGCTCGTACATCTCGTCGAGCATGGCGTTCTCGAACTGGCCGATGCTCGCGCTGTCCGGGAGGTAGTGTCCAGCAGGACGACCCCGGCGGGCGGCGTGCCCTGGTCCTCCAGAGCGGCGGCCGCCGAGTGGGCGACCATTCCGCCGGCCGATGAACCGACCAGCACGACTGGGACGCCGTCGGCGTACTCCGCGACGATCCGCGCCTGGAGACGGAACAGCGCCTCCGGGGTGGCCGACAGGCTCTCGCCCTGGACGAACCCCACGGCGGGCAGGGCCGCGACGTCCGGGCTGCCCCGGAACGGGGCGGCGAACTGCGCGTACTGGTGGACGCCGCCCAGCGCCATGTAGGAGGAGCAGCACATCAGCCGGGGGCGCTCGGCACCCCGGGAGAGCCGTACGAGCCTGATGGTCCCCTCGAAGTCGGCCGGGTCCTCGAAGGTGGGACGCAGCCGCGCGGCGTTCACCAGCAGGTCCATGCCGACCTTGGTCTTGCCCTGCGCCGCCGCCTCCTGGAACAGGGAGCCGAGGGTATCGGGCGCGTCCGCCTGCGAGGCCGGGGGCACGGTCGCGGGCGTCGGCGTGGCGGCCTGGGCCGACGGCGGCTGGGGCGGCCGGTCGGCGGGAGCGGACGCGATCCCGGCCGCGAGCCGGGGCCGCAGGTAGGACACCAGCTCCAGGGGGCGCGGATGGTCGAAGACCACCGTGGTCTCCAGCCACAGGCCGGTGACCGAGGCAAGCTGGTTCCGGAACTCCACCGCCGTGAGGGAGTTGAAGCCCATCTCCATGAACTCGTGGCCGGTGTCGACCTCGTCGGGTGAGGAGTACCCGAGCACCGCGGCGGCGAGCGTACGCACCAGTTCGAGCAGCGCCTACTCGGTCTCGGTCTCCGACAGCCCGGCCAGTCGCTGGCGCAACTCGGTGGACTGGTCGCCGGCCTCGGACTCGGCCGCCCGGGCCGTACGCCGGAGGGCGGGCTCCGGGACGATGGCACGGAACACGGCAGGCATCGCGGCACCCTGGGCACGCAGCGCGCCCAGGTCCAGGCGGGTGGGGACCACCACGGCCTGGCCGGAGGTGACGCCCTCGTCGAACAGCCCCAGGCCCTCCTTGGAGAAGAGCCGCACCAGACCCGAACGCGACACGCGGCGCAGGTCACCCTGCCCGAGGTGGCCGGTCATGCCGCTGGCCTGTTCCCACAGGCCCCACGCCAGCGAGACACCCGGCAGCCCCTGAGCCCGCCGCCAGGACGCGAGGCCGTCCAGGAACACGTTGGCCGCGGCGTAGTTGCTCTGTCCGGCCGAGCCGAACACACCGGCGGCCGACGAGAAGAGCACGAAGGCCGACAGGTCCATCCCCGAGGTCAGCTCGTGCAGGTTCCACGCGGCGTCCACCTTCGCCCGCAGCACCGGCTCGACCCGCTCGCGCGTCATGGACGCGAACAGCCCGTCGTCCAGCACCCCGGTCGCGTGCACCACGGCGCTCAGCGCGAACTCCCCGGGCAGCCCGGACAACACCGCGGCGAGCGCCTCACGGTCCGCGGCGTCACACGCCACGACCATCACCTCGGCGCCCGCGGCCTCCAGCCCGGCCCGCAGCTCGGCTGCGCCGTCCGCATCCGCCCCACGGCGGGACAGCAGCACCAGCCTCCCGACGCCGTGCCGGGTCACCAGGTGCCGGGCCACCAGACCGCCCAGCACACCCGTGCCGCCGGTCACCAACACCGCGCCGGAGCCGAACGTCGCCGACTCGTCGGCGTCGCCGGAGGGCAGCGACCGGGCCAGGCGCGGCACGCGGACCTCACCGGAGCGCACCACCACCTGCGCCTCACCGGAGGCCGCCACACCCGCGAGAAGTCCCGCCGACTTCTCGACGTCGTCGGTGTCGACCAGCACCACCCGGCCCGGGTTCTCCGACTGCGCCGAGCGCACCAGTCCCCAGACGGCCGCGCCCGCCAAATCCGTCACACCGTCACCGGTGTCCACGGCGCCGCGCGTCACCAGCACCAACCGGGTCGCCGCGAACCGCTCGTCCGCCAGCCACGACTGGACGGTCTCCAGCGCCTCGGCGACCCGGGCGTGCACCTCGTCCACCACGGCCGCGCCACCCGGGACCACCGGCAGCACCGCCATGCCGGGCATGAGCGTGCCCGACGACACGGCGTCGCCGAGCGCCGCCGGGTCCGGGTACACATCGACGGTGACGCCCGACATCTCCAGCGCGGCGCCCACGCCGAGGAGGTCGTCGCCCAACACCGCCGACCAGCCCGACGCCACGCTCTCGGTGGGCTTGACCGCATCCGCCGTCCACTCCACGCGGAACAGCGCGTCACCGTCCCTCCGGCCCGCGTTCCGCAACGCCTGGGCCTGGATCGGCCGCAGGACAAGGGAGTCGACCGAGGCCACCGGGCGGCCCGACGTGTCGGCTATCGCCAGGGACACCGCCTGCCGCCCGTCCGGGACCATCCGGACCCTGAGTTGTTCCCGCGCCGACGGCTTCGAGGGAGAAGCCCCGCCAGGAGAACGGCAGCAGGGTGCCCGCGCTCGGCGCGTCATCGCCTCCGCGCATCGCCTTGCTCACGCTGATCGCGTGGAGGGCCGCGTCGAACAGGGCCGGGTGCAGACCGAAGTACTTCGCGGTGCCGAGCTGCTCCTCGGGCAGTTCCACGTCGGCGAACACCGCGTCGCCGCGCCGCCAGGCGCGCCGCAGCCCCTGGAACGCGGGGCCGTAGCGCAGCCCGTGCTCGGCGGCGTGCTAGTACCCGCCGGAGATGTCGACGGGCTTGGCCCCGGAGGGCGGCCACTTCTTGAAGTCGAAGGAGGCCGCCGGGCCGGGCGGGGTGAGCACACCGCGTGCGTGCCGCACCCACGGGTTCCCGAGGTCGGCCCGGTCCTCGTCGGACTCGATCCGCGAGTAGACGCTCACCTCGCGGTGGCCCGCGGCGTCGACGTCCCCCACCTCGACCTGGATCTGCACCCCGCCGCGCTCGGGCATCACCAAGGGCGCCTCGATCACCAGCTCCTCGACCCGGGCGCACCCCACCTGGTCCCCCGCCTGTACGGCCATCTCCATGAAGGCCGTACTGGGCACCAGCGCCACGCCTTCCACCGAGTGGTCGGCGAGCCAGGCGTGCATGGCCAACGACAGCCGCCCGCTGAGCAGCACCCCGCCGCCACCGGCCAGCGAGACCACGGCACCCAGCAGGGGGTGCCACACCGGTCCGAGGCCCACCGAGCCCGCGTCGCCGACGGCCGCCGTCGCGTCGAGCCAGTAGCGCTGGCGCTGGAAGGCGTAGGTCGGCAGCTCCACCCGGCGGGCGCCACGCCCCTGGAACACCTTCTCCCAGTCGACGCCGACCCCGCTGCTGTGAAGCTCGGCGGCCGAGGTCAGGAACCGCTCCGGGCCGCCCTCGTCGCGGCGCAGCGTGCCCACGACCACCGCCCGCGCGTCGGCGGCCTCCGCCGTCTGCTGCACGGGAAGGGTGAGCACCGGATGCGGGCTGACCTCGACGAGCACCGTGAGGCCGTCCTTGAGCAGGGTGCGGGTGGTGGCCTCCAGCTCCACGGTCTGGCGCAGGTTCCGGTACCAGCACTCCGCGTCCAGACCGGACGTGTCGACCACTTCACCAGAGACCGTCGAGTAGAACGGCACCTCAGACGAGCGCGGCTTCAGGTCCGCCAGGACCTTCAGCAACTCCGCGCGGATCGACTCCACATGAGACGAGTGCGAGGCGTAGTCCACCGGAACCCGACGAACCCGCACCTCCTCACCCTCAAGCTGAGCCACCAGTTCATCCAACACACCCGGATCACCCGCAACCACAACCGAGCCCGGACCGTTGACCGCCGCGACCGAGATCGCGCCGTCCCAGCCGGCGATACGCTCCTGCGCCTGCTCGACCGACAACCCACCGACACCATGCCACCACGACCCGCCAAACCACCCGCAATGGCCCGCGACCGCAACGTCACCATCTTCGCCGCGTCCTCCAACGACAACGCACCCGCCATACACGCCGCCGCGATCTCACCCTGACTGTGACCCACCACCGCATCCGGCTCCACACCCACCGAACGCCACAACTTCGCCAACGACACCATCACCGCGAACAACACCGGCTGCACCACATCCACCCGGTCAAAACCAGGCGCGCCCTCAACACCACGCAACACACCCGTCAACGACCAGTCCACATACGCAGACAACGCCGCCTCACACTCACCCACCGCATCCGCGAACACCGGCGAGGAATCCAACAACCCCACTGCCATACCCACCCACTGCGCACCCTGACCCGGGAACACGAACACCGAACGACCCGGCGTTTCGGCGCCGTCCCCCCACAGACCACGCCGGGGAGCTTCGTTCCCTCGGTTACCGCCTCCAGGCACTCGACGAGCTGCTCGCGGCTGGTCCCGGTCACCACGACGCGCTGCTCGAACGCGAACCTGGTGGTCGCCAGGGAGAGCGCCACATCGGCGGCGCTCAGCTCCGAGCGCTCAGCCACGAACTCCCGCAGCCGACCGGCCTGCGCCCGCAAAGCGGTGTCGTTCTTGCCCGACACGACCCAGGCCACCGGTCCCGCGACGCCGCCGTCGGCAGGCTCCTCGGCAGCCTCGGCCTCGGCCGCCTCGACCTCCGGCGCCTGCTCCAGGATCACGTGCGCGTTCGTCCCGCTCACGCCGAACGAGGACACGCCGGCCCGGCGCGGCTCGCCCGTCTCCGGCCACGGCCTGGACTCGGTCAGCAGCTCGATCTCGCCCTCGGACCAGTCCACGTGGCTCGACGGCTCGTCCACATGCAGCGTCTTCGGCAGTACGCCGTGCCGCATCGCCATCACCATCTTGATGACACCAGCCACACCGGCGGCAGCCTGGGTGTGACCGAGGTTCGACTTCAGCGAGCCCAACCACAGCGGCCGTCCCTCCGCCCGCTCCTGCCCGTAGGTGGCCAGCAGCGCCTGCGCCTCGATCGGGTCACCCAGCGTCGTGCCCGTACCGTGCGCCTCGACCGCGTCGATCTGGCTGGGGGTCAGCTCGCAGTTCTCCAGGGCTTGCCGGATGACGCGGCGCTGCGAGGGGCCGTTGGGGGCCGTCAAGCCGTTGCTCGCGCCGTCCTGGTTCACCGCGGAGCCGCGCACCACCGCCAGGATCTGGTGCCCGTTGCGCCGCGCGTCGGACAGCCGCTCCACCAGCAGCACGCCGACGCCCTCGGACCACGTGGTGCCGTTGGCGGCGTCGGCGAACGCCTTGCACCGGCCGTCGGCGGCCAGTCCGCGCTGGCGGCTGAAGGTAACGAAGCCCTTGGGGCTCACCATGACCGTCGCGCCGCCGACCAACGCCATGGAACACTCGCCCTGTCGCAGCGCCTGCGCGGCCAGGTGCAGGGCGACCAGCGCCGATGAGCAGGCGGTGTCCACCGTCAGCGCGGGGCCTTCGAAACCGAAGGTGTACGAGACGCGGCCCGAGGCGATGCTGGTGGTGGCGCCGTTGTGGAGGTACGGCTCGATCTCGTCCGGGATCTGCGCGGCCTCGGAAGCGTACGTGGTGTGCATGGCGCCGGTGAAGACGCCTGTCTGGCTGCCACGCAACGATGCGGGGTCGATGCCCGCCCGCTCCATGACCTCCCACGAGGTCTCAAGGAGCAGCCGCTGCTGCGGGTCCATGGCCAGTGCCTCGCGGGGCGAGATGCCGAAGAACGCGGAGTCGAACTGGTCCGCGTCGTGGAGGAAGCCGCCTTCGCGAACGTAACTGGTGCCCGGGTGTTCCGGGTCGTAGATGCCCTCCACGTCCCAGCCAGGGTTTGTCGGGAAGGGCGAGATGGCGTCCGATCCGTCGGCGACCAGGCGCCACAGTGCCTCGGGGGAATTCACCCCACCCGGAAACCGGCAGGCCATACCGATAATGGCAATGGGTTCGGTGGCCGAACTGATCAGCTGGCGATTCTGACGCCGGAGCCGCTCGATTTCCTTGAACGACTTGCGCAGTGCTTCAACGGCTTTGTTCTGGTTGGATGCAGCAGGCATCAGAAACTCCACACTTGACGCGTCGTTCGCCGGAAGAGCGCAACGGCCCTGAAAGTTGTGAGAACACGCATTGCCAGACGGACATCGGCCACACTAGCTCTGGTTTCGTAAGGGAAACCCTAGAAACCCACTCAGGCATGATTGACGCCCCGGACGCATTTCCCGTGGATTTGGTTTCAGCGGCGCTTCGCCAGCCGTGTGACCCGCGCCACGGTCGCGTTCTCCGCCGGCATGAGTGCCCGCGAAATCCCGGGCCCCGTTCTCACGCGCCAGGCGCTTCTTCGAGGCGGATAGCACCGGTCGGGCAACGGGACACGACCTCGCGCAGAACGTCGAGCTGTCCGGTGTCGGGCTGCGCGTCGAGCAGGACGACGGAGCCGTCCTCGTCGCTCTGGTCGAACAGGTCAGGCGCGATCAGCGCGCACTGGCCCGCCGAACAGCACGCCTCACGGTCGGCGGTGATCCTCATCGGGTCTCAGTCCTACCTTGTTGTTCGAGATGGGCCGGCACGTCCACGTCTCGTGGCCCTCTTGCATGACGTGACGGTGACGGACGGGGTGACATACCACCGTCCGTCGCGTTCACCGCTCGTACGTCTCGATCAGTCGTCCCAGGTGACGCGGAGCGACCTGGGGCCGTAGTGCACGCAGTCGTCCCGCATCGGGACCTCGTCGGCCGGTACGGCCAGTCGCAGCGTGGGGAACCTGTCGAACAGGGCCTCGAAGCCGACGCGCAGGATCGTGCGGGCGAGATGCTGGCCGAGAAACTGGTGGATGCCGTGGCCGAGCCCCAGGTGTCCGTGGTCCGTGCGGCCGATGTCGAGTTGGTCGGGGTTCTCATAGCGCTCGGGGTCGCGGTTGACGGCGGGGAGGGCGACGGTGACCACCTCGCCCTTCCTGATGGTCTGACCGGCGAACTCGACGTCTTCGAGCGCCCACCGGCTAGCCCCGAGGTGGGAGATGGTGAGGAAGCGGAGGAGCTCTTCGACGGCGGCTCCCATCAGCTCCAGGTCCTCCTGGAGCCTGGCCAGTTGGTCGGGGTGCTCAAGCAGGGTGTAGACGCCCATGGCGAGCATGTTGCCCGTGGTGTCGAAGGCCCCGTGATCAACGTGGCGGTGATGCCCATGAGTTCGCGCTCGGTGATCCGCCCACCACGGATGAGGTCCCCGAGGATGTCGTCCCGGGGGTCGTTGATCCGGCTGGGGACGAAGCGGGCCAGGAAGCCGCTCATCCCGGACACGGCGGCGAGCGCCTCGGGAACGGTGGTGGAGAGCCGGCCGAGCGTCTCCACGTGACGCTGGAGGCTCTTCCGCTCCGATTCGGGGACGCCGATCATCTCGCACATCACCCGGGAGGGAACGGACTCGGTGAAGACCTCCACCAGGTCGGCGCCCGGCCCGGCCTCTTCCAGCTCGTCGAGCTGCTCGTGCACGATTCGCTCGATCATGGGGGCGAGTTGACGCGTGCGCCGGACCGTGAAAAAGCCGGTGACCAGCTTTCGGTACGTGCTGTGGACCGGGTCGTCCGTCTTCGCGAAAGCGCCAGGATCGGCAGGGCCTTCGTACGCCAGCTCCGTGGGGACGGGGGATATCAGCCCTTCCTGGCGCGCGCTGAAGCTTTTGTGGGTGAGCAGTTCCTTCGCTTCGGCGTGCCGGGTGATGAGCCACCCGGGCGTGCCGTCCGGATAACTCATGCGCGTTATCCGCTCCTGCTCGCGCAGTGGGGTGTAGCCATCCGGAGGATCGAAGGGGCATCTCCGCTTGGTGGGCAGCGAAACAGGGGGCGCAGGACGTCGACCAAAACTCCTCCATCGATTCACAATCCATGCATCGAGGTCGTCGACGGCTACACCGGCTGGCTCGATCTCGATGCTAGCTTCGCCGTCGACCCGGCAGCCCCTCAGAAACCCTCCGGCGGGCGCATTCTGTGGAATCCCTTAGACAAAAGGCAGGAGCTGTTGACCTCCGCGCGCGAGCGCACTCACCGCACCGGCGGCGACGCGCGCGGGGTGTGGTACCCGGCACGGCACGTGCGCCGGTGCGGAAAACCGTTCGCCGGGCAGCGCCTGACGGGCCCAGACTGTGGGCCGATCGCATCGCAGAGAGTGGGCCAGCGCTGACGTACAACCGAGGCACCCTACCCCTGCCGGAGAACCGCGTGCCGCCCGCCCCGCCCGGGAGCCTGGGGAGCTGGGACGGCCTCGATCCGGCTCGCCACACGTTCGACTGGGACGCCGAGGAGGAGGCCCGGCTGTGCGCGCTGCTGCGCGAGTGGGTGCCGCCCGTGCTCTCCGGCATGGCTGGCTGGTGGCAGGGCGAGGACTGGTGCGAGAGCCAGTTGGACGCGGTCATCCGGGAGCGCTACGGGAACTGGGCGCAGGGGTGGAACTGGTGCTACCGGTACGGCGGGCCCATCGGCGCCTGGGTCACCGGGGCGAGTTCGGTGACCACCCCCGACGAGACCGCCGCCCGCGCCGTGGCCGCGCTGTTGGAGTGGCGGGAGTGGCTGGAGCGGATGGCTCGGCTGTTCGCGGAGTTGGCTCCGCCGCCGGATTCAGCGCCCGAGGACCGGAGTTGGCATCTGGAGCGGGCCTGCGTCCGGCTCGTGACGCTCGTGCTGGATTCGGGCGCGGAGGGCGGTTGGCACGGCCAGGCCACGCGGGTACTGCAGTGGTTCCTCAGCAGCACGGGCATGAGCCGGGTCGAGGCCGGACAGGCGGTGGAGACGGCGATCGGCGGCCGGTTCCAGAGCTGGGTCGACCCCGGGCGGGCGCTGGTCGAGTCCGTGGGTGAGGACCTGGCGGTCGGCCTCACCGGCCGCGCCCCGTACCAGGACCACCGGGAGCGGGCGGCCCTGGAGGAGCTTCATGACCGCCCCTGACGGCCTCGCGGTCTGGCTGCGCGTACGCCGGGCCGCTGCCTGGCAGCTGGCCCCGATCCTGCGGCCGGCGCTCCCCGCACGCGACGGGTTCCGGGCCTGGTGTCGGCGGCCGGTGCGCCGGCGCGACCCCGTCCGTGCCGAGCGGCTGCTCGCCGCCCACGCCCTGGCCCGTGCCGACGCCGCGCGCCGCGCCCCGCTGGACTTCGCCCGCCTGGCCGGCTGGCAGTGCGAGGTCCTGGGCCAGGCGCGGGCGCCGTTCCGTACGACCGACGCGCACGCGAAGGCCGGTCGTGAGCGCTACGGCCTCGGCCCGCACACCCGGGCGGCCTTCGCCACCTGCCTGCGCGAGGCGGGTGACCCGGGGCTCCCGCTGGCGGCCCGCGCGGCCCGGGTGTACCTCGACGTGGCGTTCTTCCACCCCTTCGCCGACGGCAACGCCCGCGCGGCCCTCCTGACCCTGGTCCACGTGCTGGCCCGGGAGGGCGTCGTCCTTCCCGAGGTCGGTCCCCTCCAGACCACCCGCTACGCGGACGACCCGGTGGGCGCCGCCGACCTGGCCACGCTCATCGGCATGCTCAACCGCCACGGAGCTGACGGCCCGGCGGGCGGCGCCTTCACCGTTCGCCCCCGGTGCGGGTGTGGCTGAGAACGCTCCCTGGGACGGGGGTTCGGCCCCTGGTTAGGCTGGGCCGCACGGAACGACGTACGGAGACGACGCGCGGCGCGTGCGCGCGGCGCGAGTGAGGGGTCGGCGGGTGCTGAACGAGGTTGCGGGGTTGCGCGTACCAACGGGTCAGGCGGCGGAGGCGGCGCGGCTGGTCTGTACGGAGTACGCGGATGATGCGCTTTACAACCACTCCGTGCGGTCGTACTTCTTCGGTGCGGCCTGGGCGCGGGCGCGCGGGCTCGACTTCGACAGCGAGCTGCTCTACGTCTCCGCGCTGCTGCACGACCTGGGGCTCACGCCGCCCTTCGACAGCCACACGGTCGCATTCGAGGAGGCCGGCGGCCATGTGGCCCGGGTCTTCACGGCCGGCCTCGGCTGGCCGACCGAGCGTCGCGACCGGGCGGCCGAGGTGATCGTGCTCCACATGCGCGACGAGGTGGCCCCGGATGTGGACGTGGAGAGCCGGCTGTTGCAGGAGGGGACCAGCGCGGACGTGACCTGGACGGGCCTGGAGGAGTACGACCCCGAGTTCACGCGGGCGCTCGTGGCGGCGTACCCAGCTGGGGTTCGGCGCGTCCTTCGTCCGCCTCTTCCGGGACCAGGCCGATCGCAAGCCGGAGTGCGCGGCGGCCGGGTTCTTCGCGCGCGGCGGCGCCGAGCGGACCCTCGCCCACCCCTTCGAACAGAGCTGAGGCCGGCGGGGCGCGGGCCCGGGGCCGACTCCGGGCCCGTCCCCCGCGCTTCGATGACCCTCACGCCCGCCCCAGCCGATGCCATCGAACCACGCGGCGGGCGGTTCATCGCCGGCCAGATCCACGTCGACCACGTCATGCGGTCCGGCTCGGCGGCGCCGGTCATCGTGGCGTAGTGCCGCGCCCGGGCTCAGGAGCCGTCAGGGCGTGACGGTGGAGACCACGTACACCTTCGGGTGGTCCGGGTTGTCGAAGTCGACCGTGATGTCGAGCGTCGGCTCGGGGTCCTTCTGGTCGATGACGCCGCCGGCCCACTTCCTGTCGGCGTCCAGCTTCCAGCCGACGACGCCCGCCGTCTTGGCGTCGATGGTGATCCGGCCGTCGTTGAGCACGTACCGGTCGGCGCCGAGCCGGCCGAGGAACTTGTCCAGCCCCTTGGGGTTGGTGACGAACTGGACGTACATCTGGCTCCGCTTCCACGAGTTGGTCTCGTAGAAGGCGACGTCGACGGAGTACGAGGGGATGGGCGTGTCGTAGATCCGCCGCTGTACCTTGCTCGGCCAACTGTGGGTCAGCCCGGTGGCCGCCGCGTTATCCTGCTTGTCCTCGCCGCTGCCCCGGCTCTTCTGCGCCGAGATGGCCATGTATCCGGCCGGGATGGCGATCAAAAGGAACAGGGTCGCCTTGCGCCGCCAGGAACGCTTGCCCTGCTTGGTCTCGCCGGTCTGGGACTGCTGACTCATCGCCGTCCTGCCTACCGCTCGACCCGGCGCCGGTTGACGCGCCGGAACCTGCGGGCGACGAGCCGGGCCAGGTCGGCCGCGCCGACCAACCCCGCCTCGTTGCCGAGCTGGGCCTTGATGATGCGGGCCTCGGGCCGGTACCCACGACCGGTGAGCGTACGCCAGAACGCGTCCCTGGCCGGCCCGATGAGGAGGTCGTCGGCGGCGCTGACGCCGCCCCCGATGACGAAGCAGGACGGGTCGAGCGCGGCGGCCAGGTTGGCGATGCCCACGCCGAGCCACTGGCCGATGTCCTGGAGGAGTTCCACGCACATGGCGTGGCCGTCGCGGGCCAGCTCGGTGATGATCGGGCCGGTGATCTCCTGGACGTTGCCGCCGACCCGGTCGATGATCCCATACGCCACCGGCGAGTCGGCCACCGCCAGCTCCCTGGCCTCGCGGACCAGCGCGTTGCCCGAGCTGTACTGCTCCCAGCAGCCACGGTTGCCGCACGGGCAGCGGTGGCCCGCGGGCACCACCTGCATGTGGCCGAACTCGCCGGCGACGCCGTACTTGCCGCGCTTGACCTGGCCGTCCTCCAGGATCGCGCCGCCGATGCCGGTGCCGAGCGTGATCATCACGAGGTGGTCCTCGCCGCGCCCGGCGCCGAACCGCCACTCCGCCCAGGCGGCGGTGTTGGCGTCGTTGTCGACCATGACCGGCACCGCGAGCCGCCCAGCGAGCCGGTCCCGCAGCGGCTCGTCGCGCCAGGCCAGGTGCGGCGCGAACAGCACCCGGGAGCGGTCGGCGTCCACCCAGCCGGCCGCGCCGATGCCCACCGCGTGCACGTCGTGCCGGTCGGACAGGTCGAGCACCAGCTCGACGATGGTGTCCTCGACGACCTTGGGGCTCTTGGACTTGTCCGGGGTCTCGGTGCGGAGCCGCTCCAGTATGTTGCCGTCGGCGTCCACCACGCCCGCCGCGACCTTGGTCCCCCCGATGTCGATGCCCACGGTGGGCACCCGGGGCGCGGTCAGGTGTGAGCGGCGCTCGCGGGTGCCGACGGTGCGCAGCACGGTGGCCCGGGCGGAGCCGCGGTGCACTCGCTCGCGGTACAGGCTCATCGGCCGTCTCTCTCGCCGGTGTGGGGGGCGGCGGCAGCTCCGCGTGGTGCGTGGCTTCGATAGCCGCGGGTTCGGTCGCGCAAGAGTCGTCGTCCCTGCGGGTGTCGTGAGAGGCCAACGGCCTCGGGCGTGCGGTCGGGCGTGACGGGCGTGACCCGCCGTGGCGATTGTGCCTCACTCGCGCTACGCGGCGCATGGCGGAGCGGCGGTCCTCAGCCGGGCGGGGCGGTACGTACGGGATGCCCCTGTTGACCGTCGAACGTCGCTCGACCACTCGCGTGGTGGCGCACCACGAAGGACGTGGCGAGCGACGAGGTTTCGTGACCCGGGCCACGAAACCGGTGCATCCGCTGGCGCGCGCCGGACGATCGGTGCCGGCCCGGCTGATCGGTGCCGGCGTGGGCACCGGCGGTGACGTCGACGCCGTCGGCGGTGATCACTCGGCGACGGGTCACTCGGCCGTGGGGCGGCCCGGGCGCGGGGTGGGCGTGCTGGCGCGGGCCAGTTCGTGGCTCAGCTCCTCCAGCTCGCTGCCGCCGGCCATCTGCCGGGTCAGCTCGTCCAGGGTGATCTCCGCCTTGGCGTGGCTGCCCGCCATCGCGCCCCGCTTGAGGAGGACGAAGCGGTCGCCGACCAGGTACGCGTGGTGCGGGTTGTGCGTGATGAGGACCACACCGAGGCCGGCGTCGCGGGCCGCGGCGACGTACTTGAGGACGACGCCGGACTGCTTGACGCCGAGCGCCGCGGTCGGCTCGTCCAGGACGAGGACCTTGGCGCCGAAGTAGACGGCCCGCGCGATCGCCACGCACTGCCGCTCGCCACCGGAGATGGTGCCGATCGGCTGGTCCACGTCGCGCAGGTCGATACCCATTCGCCGCAGCTCGGTGCGGGTCGTCTCGCGCATGGTCGCGGTATCCAGGCGGCGCAACGGGCCGCGACCCTTCGTCGGCTCGGAGCCGAGGAAGAAGTTGCGCCACACCGGCATCAGCGGCACCACGGCCAGGTCCTGGTAGACGGTGGCGATGCCCCGGTCGAGCGCCTCGCGCGGGGAGCCGAGCCGCGCCGTCTGGACGTCGATGCGGAAGGTGCCGGCGTCGTGCTGGTGCAGCCCGGAGATGATCTTGATGAGGGTGGACTTGCCCGCGCCGTTGTCCCCCAGCACGCAACTGATCTCGCCGGCCCGCACCTCCAGCGAGACGCCCTCCAGCGCCTTGACGTTGCCGTAGTACTTACTGACGTCACTCAGCTCGACAAGCGGCGCCTCGGCGCCGGTGGCTGCGCTCGCGCCGGTGCTCGCCGGTCGCGGTGCCGGATTAGCCGGCGCGCCCTCGTCCGGGCCCTGCGGCTGCTGCTCGCGCTCGCTCACTTGCTCGCCTCCGCCCGCTTGCGCACCCACGCGTTCAGCAGGGTGGCCAGGAGGAGCATCGCGCCGAGGAAGTACTTGAACCAGTCGGCGTCCCACTGCGCGTACACGATGCCCTTGTTCGTCATGCCGAAGATCAGCGCGCCCACGGCGGCGCCGATCGCCGAGCCGTAGCCGCCGGTCATCAGGCAGCCGCCGATGACGGCCGCGATGATGTAGAGCAGTTCGTTGCCCACGCCCTCGCCGGACTGCACGGTGTCGAACGAGAACAGCAGGTGCTGCCCGAGCATCCAGGCGCCGAAGCCGGTGCCCATGTACAGGGCGATCTTGGTGCGGGCGACCGGCACGCCGACCGCGCGGGCCGCGTGCGCGTTGCCGCCGGCGGCGAAGACCCAGTTGCCGGCCCGGGTGCGCAGCAGGATCCAGGTGGCCAGGGCGACCAGGGCCAGCCACCACACGATGGTGACCTTGATGTTCACGTCGCCGATGGTGTGCTGCGAGGCGAAGACCTTACGGGCGGACTCGAAGCCCTCCATGTCCCCGATGGTCTTGGTAGAGACCTTGCCGCTGATCAGCTTGGTGAAGCCGAGGTTCATGCCGGTCAGCATGAGGAACGTGGCCAGCGTGATGATGAAGCTCGGCAGTCCCATACGGACCAGGACGACGCCGTTGAAGAAGCCGATCGCCAGGCTCGTCAGCAGGGACACCCCGACGCCGACCCACACGTTGGCCGTCATCTGGTAGCTGAACATGGACGAGACCAGCGCGGAGGTGGTGACCGCGACGCCGGTGGAGAGGTCGAACTCGCCGCCGATCATCAGCAGCGCCACCGGCACCGCCATGATGCCGATGGTCGAGGACGCGTACAGCACCGTGGAGAGGCTGGAGAGCTGGAGGAAGCTGTCGGCGACGACCGAGAAGAAGACGAAGACGGCGACCGCGCCGACCACCGCGCCCAGCTCGGGGCGGCCGAGCAGACGGCGGAGCGTGGAGCGGTGCAGCAGCCGTTCGTCTTGTTCTGGCGGGTCGGCCGGGGTCGTGGGACGGGCCAGGGAGCCGCTCACCGGGTGCCCCGATCGGCGTACTCGGCCAGTTCGTCCGCCTCGTCCTTGGTGACGATCTGCGGGCCGGTCAGCACCGGCTGGCCGCCGCCGAGCACGTCGGCGCTGTACTTGTACAGCCACAGCAGGTCGACGGCCTGGTAGCCCTGGAGGTAGGGCTGCTGGTCGACCGCGAAGCCGAGGTCGCCGTCGGCCAGCCCCTGGGCGACCTGCTTGCTGAGGTCGAAGGTGTTGATCTCCGCGTCGCTGCCGGCCTGCTCCTTGGCCTTGACGGCGGTGTCGGCGAAGGGCGCGCCGAGCGTGACGACCGCGTCGTAGTCACCGGACTGGAGCTTGGCCTCGATGGCGGAGAGGACGTCGGGCATGTTGGTGCCCTCGACGTACAGGTTCTCCAGCTTGCCCTTGAAGGTCTTGCGGGCGCCGTCGCAGCGCTGCTCGTGGCCGACGTTGCCCTGCTCGTGCAGGACGCACAGGGCCTTCTTCCGACCGCGCTTGGTCAGCTCGTCGCCGACCGCCTCGCCGGCGATGGTCTCGTCCTGGCCGATGTGGCTGAGGGCGCCGAACGCCTTGGACTCGGCCGATCCGGAGTTCACCGTGATCACCGGGATGCCGGCCTTGCGGACCTTGGCGACGACGGCCTTCATGGCGTCGGGCTTGGCGAGCGTGACGATGAGCCCGTCGACCTTCTGGTCGATGTAGCTCTGCACCTGCTCGCTCTGCTGCTGGCCCTCGTCGCTGTGCGCGTAGAGGAGCTTGATGTTGTCCTTGATCGCCGCCTGCTTGGCGCCGCTGCGGACGATGTCCCAGAAGGAGTCCCCGTCGCCCGAGTGCGTGACCATCGCGACGGTCCAGCGCGGCGTGTCGACCGCCGCGCGCCCGTGTGCGGACTTGGCCGCCCGCTCCTCCGCGCGTTTGCCGCCCGTACTGCTGCATCCCGCAAGGGTCGCGCCAACCACCGCTGCCAGCACGGCGCTCACGGCGCGTACCCCTGTCCGAACCCTTGCCACGAGGACTTGCCCTTCTCCACTGGATGTCACGGTGCGGCCGGGTACCGTTCACCCGCCCCGGCCGCCCAAGTATCCGTCACCGCTGCTGGGCGCGGCTCCAGCGGGTCCCGCGTGCGGCGTACGCGCCGCCGCGCCGCCTGGGGCGTGCCGCGACGCGGCCGCCCAGCCTCCCGGTTCCCCCGGCTCCTTCCGGCCGCGTGCGAGCGGTTGGAGGAGTTGTAGCGGCGCGCGCCAACCACCGTCAATGCTTTGTCAGAATGTTCTGACAAAGGGATCTTCACCGGACCAGTCCGCGCCCGGGCGCGGCGGGTCAGCATACGCGGTACGGCCGGCCGGACGACACCCGGGACGGACCGGACGAACCCGGCCCGGGGCGCGGGAGGCCGACTCAGGGACGGACCAGGAGCTGGAACTCGAAGGCGTAGCGCGAGGCGCGGTAGGTGTGCGAGCCGAACTCGATCGCGCGCCCGGTGTCGTCGAAGGTGGTCCGTTCCATGGTGAGCAGCGGCGCGCCCGCGGACTCGGCGAGCCGCTCCGCCTCCTCGGCGGTGGCCGCGCGGGCGCCGACCGTCTGCCGGGCGCTGTGCAGCGTGATGCCGGCCCCGCGCAGCAGCCGGTAGAGCCCGGTCTCCTCCAGCGCCGCGCTCTCCAGCGGCAGCAGCCCGCTCGGCAGGTGGTTGCGCAGGTGGGCCATGGGTTCGCCGTGTGCAAGGCGCAGCCGCTCCACCAGCACCACGTCCGCCCCCTCGGAGACGCCGAGGGCGCCGCGGCGACCTGGGCGGTGGCGGGCTGGACGGCGTGCCGCAGGACCCGGGTGGCGGGCCGCTGGCCCGCGGCCGCCAGGTCGTCGTAGAGGCTGCTCAGCTCCAGCGGGCGCTTGACCTGGCTGTGCACGACCTGGGTGGCCACGCCACGGCGGCGCACCAGGAGTCCCTTGTCGACCAGCGACTGGATGGCCTGGCGCACCGTGGGGCGGGAGAGGCCGAGCCGGCCGGCGAGGTCGATCTCGTTGCCCAGCAGGCTGCCCGGCGCGAGTTCGCCCTGCTCGATGGCGGCCTCAAGCTGCTGGGCCAACTGGAAGTACAGCGGGACCGGACTGCCACGGTCCACGCTGAACTGGACGGCCGCCGCGGAACGCAGCCCGCCCGATGCGTCTCCTTGCTTCGCCACGGGCCGGGGGTATCCGCACCGCAAGTTGACGGAAAGTCGTGAAGTCCGATTGTCCGGACAAAGTGCGATCCGGCGAGGTGGGCGCGCCGGGGCCGCGCCGCGCGCCCCCGGCGACGGGTGAGTGCCGGCGTGCGCGCGCCGGACGCGGCCCCGGCGACGGGCGTACGCCACCCCGGGCGGAGGAGGCGCGGCCCGCCGTGCGGCCACGGGGAGACGGAGCCGGGCCGCGCGCCCGGGCCGCCGCCGCGCGCGAGTACGGGTCTCACCGGCCCGAGGTCGGCCCGAGGCCGAACCGCGGGATCACTCCCGCGCGTCCGCCAGCCGTGCCAGCAGGTCGGCGGCCCGCTTGGCCACCACGTCGCGGTCGCCCTGGGCCAGCGCCGTGCCCATGCCGACGGCCACCGCGCCGGCGGCGATCCACTCCGGGGCGTCGTCCAGGGTCACCCCGCCGGTGGGCAGCACCGGCGCCTGCGGCAGCGCGGCGCACACGTACTTCAGCCAGCGCGGCCCGTACGCCGAGGCGGGGAAGAGCTTGAGCGCGTCCGCGCCCAGCTCCAGCGCGCGCACCATCTCGGTGGGCGTGGCGACGCCGGGGAAGACGGGCAGCCCGTAGCGGTGGCCGGTGCGGATGACCTCGGCGTCGAGGCTCGGTGAGACCAGGTAGGTGGCCCCCGCCTCCACGGCCATCCGCGCCGCCTGGGCGTCCAGCACAGTGCCCGCGCCGATCACCGCGTCGGCGCCCACCTCGCGGGTGAGGGTGGTGATGGCCTCCAGCGCGAAGGGCGTGGTCAGTGAGATCTCCATGCTGGTGATGCCGGCCGAGAGGAGCATGTCGGCCGTCGCCGCGGCCTGGTCGTAGCTCTCGGTACGGATGATGACGAAGACCCGCTGTTCGAGCGCGGCCCGGGTGATCTCCCAGCGGTACACGGCAGTTCGCCGCCCTTCTTCACGTGCGGTCGGGTGAGCACAGAGACAGGGGACAGCATGCGGGGGGTGGCGGCAACGGGTACGGACGGCGGGCGGGGCGGTGGCGCGGGGCGCCGTGGTGGGGCCGGGTGCGGGAGCTTCGGACGGGCCACAGGGGCCGGGCCGGGGAGCGCGTCGCCGTCGGCGGCGGTACGCCGGTCGCGGAGATCTCGCATCGTCCTGCGCCGGTCTTGTGTCCCGCTGGCGGGACCATGGTGCGACGGGCGGACCCGGTACGTACCCACTCGCTCGCCCGTGGGCACGACACGAGGCACCAACGAACCCAACGTGCGAGGAACGGTGATCGTTCGCAAGTGGCGCGGCGCGTTCTTCCGCGAGCGGCGCGGCGCGTTCTCCGCCCGCCGCGCCCGCCGCGACCTCGCGAAGGCCCGCGCGGGGTGGTCAACGGTGCACGGCGTCGGTCCACTCCGTGTAGGCCGCCAGCGCCCGGTCCCGCACGGCCGGGCTCGGCAGCCCGGCCGTGTCCGTCGGGGACTGGATGGCCAGCGCCGCGACGCAGGCAGCCTCCGCGAGCGCCGCCTGCTCGGGCAGGTCGCGCAGCCAGCCGGAGAGGTACCCGGCGGCGAAGGCGTCGCCCGCGCCGACCGGGTCCACCACCGGGACCGCGAACGGGCTCTGGTCCCAGCGGCCGGCACCGGTGTACGCGGTCGCCGAGTGGTCCGCACGCTTGATCACGACCGCGCGCACCCTCCTTGACCAGGTCGGCGACGGCCTCGTCGGCCGGCCGCGCGGTCAGCAGCTCCAGCTCGTCCGCGCCTGCGAGGAGCAGGTCGGCGTCGGCCAGCAGGGGCCCCACGATCTGCGCCCACTGGGCGGCGCCGCCGAGCTTGCGACGCACGTTGGGGTCGAAGGAGACCAGCGCACCCGCCGCCCGGGCCAGTTCGATCAGGCGCCGGGTGGCGTCGGCCGCGGTCGGCGAGAGCATCGGCGTGATGCCCGACAGGTGCAGCAGCCGGACCCCGTCGAGCGCGGCGGGCGGTATGTGCGCCGGCTCCAGGTGCGAGGCGGCCGAACCCGCGCGGAAGTACTGCACGTCGATGGCGCGGGAGGGGTGACAGTCCCGCAGCAGCAGGCCAGTGGGCGCCTGTTCGTCCACGCCCACCTGGCTGACGTCCACACCATCCGCCCGCAGTTCGCCGAGGACGGCGGCGCCGGGCGCGTCCGCCCCGAGGCGGCCCAGCCAGCGCACGCGGTGCCCGAGCCGGGCGAGGCCGACCGCCGCGTTGGACTCGGCCCCCGCGATGGAGCGACGGAAGTGGGTCACCCGGTCCAGCGGTACGCCGGGCTCGGCCAGCATCAGCAGCATGGCCTCACCGCACGTGACCACCTCAGGGCCGGACGTCCCCGGGCCATATGTCACCGATGCCTCCTCTTTACGTCCTTCCGCCTCCTCGAACGTTTTTCTACCGAAACGCTATCGGTTGGCACTGGCATCCGAGCCCGCGGGGGTGCACTCGGCTCGATCGGGAGCATTCACCTGCGCCCTATACCCCCATCGTCCGCCCCACTCACCCCGCGCGCCCCGCCGCCACCGTGGTCGCGGGGCCCGATCACCCGCCGTGGCCCGGACCTTGGGCGGCGACAGCCGGGTGACGCGGCCGACGCGACCGACGGACGAGGCCGCCGACGGACGAGCGCCGGCGCCCGCCGACCGGACTGTTCGGCGGCGAGGGCGAGGGCGGGGCGGGATGGGGCCGGCGCCGAGCCGGCGGAAGCACGACGGGTGCCTCGCGCACGGGAGGTCGCGCCCCGAGAACGGGGACGCCCACGCCGGGTACCCCGTACGGGCGGTGCGCGCCGACACGGCGACCGGGGGCGCTGAGCGATCCGAGGGTGCGGGAGGAGTCGCCGTACGGGGCCGCCGACGGCCCTCGACGCCCGGCGGTGGGCGACCGGCGCGCGGGCGCTGGACCACGGAGTGACGGCGGCCGGCCCGGACACCCGTCTGTCCGGCTGCGACCACAACCGGTCGGCCACCGACGATCCGTCGGCCGCACCCGACGCCGTGCGGGAGACCGGGTACGCGGGGCGGCTCCACCGGGGGTGCACGCGAGAAGCGGCGGTCGGGGGTGGGGGCGCCGACCGCCGCTTCGGGCACGGGCCCGCTGACTCGCGGGCCGCTGGCCGCGTCAGCAGCCGTAGTCGACCAGGTCGAAGGACCGGTAGTGGTGGGCGGTGTAGTAGTCCTCCTGGTGGCTGTCACCCGTCACGATGCGGCGGGCGCCACGGTCGGACGAGCCAGGGGTCTTGACGGTGTACTCGTGGTAGTAGGCCCGCGGGTGCTGGGGCAGCAGCCCCTCGCGGTTCTGGAAGACGGTGCCGTCCTGCGGGTAGGAGTACGGGCCGCCCTTGTCGATCAGGCGCAGGGTGTCGTGGGCCTGCGAGGGCAGGTCCGAGTAGCAGATGTCGCCGACGGCGAGGCGGGAGAAGGTCGCCGACGCGGCGGGGGACGCGGTGTCGACTGCCGGGGTGGCCGCGACGGCCGGGCCACCGATGAGAAGGGTCGTGGCGAGGGCGCCGAGAGCGCCGATGCGCGCGATGCGTGGGGGAATCCTCATGGAGCTAGCATGACGCGCGTAGACCGTGACATGCCAACGACAACTGGGCGATGTTTCGCAGGATTTCACGGGACCCGCGCGGGGCCTCCCACCGGAGTCGCGTTTTTGCCCCTGAGGCACGGCCGGGCTATACCGGACGTATGACCACGCCTGCCGACGAGTCCGTCGCGGAGCTGCCGTCGGTCGCGCCCCGGCTGCGCGACCTGCGACGACGCTCCGGGCTGACGTTGGAGTCGGCCGCCCAGCACGCCGGCCTGTCCCCCGCCCACCTGTCGCGGCTGGAGACCGGACGCCGCCAGCCCTCGCTGCCGATGCTGCTCGCGCTGGCCCGCACGTATGGCATCACGGTATCCGACCTGCTCGGCGAGGTCCCGGCGGAGCAGGACCCGATCGTGCGGGCCGACCGGATGGAGGCGTCGCCCGCGGGTGGCTGGACGTACTGGCGCGCGGGCGGCTCGGGCCGGGCGATGCAGGCGCAGCGCGTACACGTCCCGTACGGCGGGGCCCAGGACGAGCTGGTGCGGGCGCACCCCGGCGAGGAGTCGCTCTACGTGCTGCGGGGCCCGCTGCGGCTCGCGCTGGGCGACGCCGTGCACCGGCTCGACGCCGGCGACGCGGCCCACTTCGACTCGATCACCCCGCACCGCATCTCCGCCGAGTCGCACGGCGGTGCGGAGCTGCTGTTCGTCCACACCCTGCTGCAGAGCGGCGGCGCCGAGCTGTGTCTGGGAGACCGCGCCCACCGCGCCACCGGAAGGACTGGTCGAGCATGAGCGACCGTACGCCGCACGCCGAGGACCCGAGGTCAGCGCGGCCGCCCACGGACCTCCCGGCCGGGGCCGCCGCACCCGAGGCCGGCGCCGTGAGCGGGCCCGACGGCGCGGCGGCCGGCGCGCCCGCACCCGCGCGGCCCGACCCCGTCGAGCCCGGCCCGGCGGCGGGGGCGGACCGCGCGGCCATGAACGAGGAGGACCGCGCGTCCTGGGGGCTCACCATCCGCGTCACCTTCTACCTGGTGGGCGTGCACATCTTCGCGGCCTTCCTTTTCCTCCTCCTCTTCCACCTGGGCGCGAAGTAGCCGCCCGCGAGGCGGGCGCGGTGCGAGCGCCTCGCGCGGCGGCGCGGGGAGCGGCCAGCGGGTCGCCGGGAGCGGTCAGCGGCGGGTGAGCAGCCGGCCGCCGGCGGGCGCGGTCGGCTGACCGTCCCGGGCGATCCGCTGGCCGCGCAACCAGGTGGACCGCACGACGCCGCGCAGCGTCCGGCCCGCGTACGCCGTGACCCGGTTGCGGTGGTGCAGTCGGGCCGCGTCCACGGTGAATGTCCGCTCCGGCGCGAGGACCGCGAAGTCGGCGTCCCGGCCCGGCGCGATGGCGCCCTTGGCGGTGAGCCCGGCAAGCGCGGCAGGAGCCGTCGACATCCAGCGGGCGACGTCCGCCAGGTCGTGGCCGCGTGCCCGGGCGGCGCTCCAGACGGGGCGGGCAGGCCCAGTTGGAGTGAGGAGATGCCGCCCCAGGCCGTGCCGAAGTCGCCCGTCTTCAGCTCTGGGGTGCTCGGCGAGTGGTCGGAGACGACGCAGTCGATGACGCTCTCGCGCAGGCCCTGCCACAGCAGGTCCTGGTTGGCGGCCTCCCTGATGGGCGGGCAACACTTGAACTCCGTCGCGCCGTCCGGCACTTCCTCCACCGCCAGGGTCAGGAAGTGCGGGCAGGTCTCGACGCTGATCCGGAGGCCGGCGGCGCGCGCCGCAGCGATCATCGGCAGCGCCTCGCCGGACGAAAGGTGCAACAGGTGCACCCGGCCGCCGCTGGCCCGGGCCGCCTCGATCAGCGTGGCGATAGCCTCGCCCTCGACGGACCGCGGCCGCGAGGCGAGGAAGTCGGCATAGCGCGGGCCGCTGGCGGGCGGGGCGCTCGCGAGGTGGCGTGGGTCCTGCGCGTGCACGAGCAGCAACCCGTCGACGGCGGTCAGCTCGGCCAACACGGCGGCGAGCTGGCTTCGAGTCAGGTGCGGGAACTCGTCCACGCCCGACGGCGAGAGGAAGCCCTTGAAGCCGAAGACCCCGGCCGCGTGCAGGGCGCGCAGTTCGGCCAGGTTGTCGGGCACGGCGCCTCCCCAGAAGCCCACGTCCAACCAGGACCTTGGGTCCGGCGACGGCCCGCTTGCGGGCCAGGTGGGGCACGGTGGTGGTGTGCGGGACGCTGTTGAGCGGCATGTCGACGAGGGTGGTGACGCCGCCGGCCGCCGCGGCCCGGGTGGCGGACGCGAAGCCCTCCCAGTGGGTACGCCCCGGGTCGTTGACGTGGACCTGGGTGTCCGCCAGGCCCGGCAGCAGCGCGTCGTTCCCCAACTCCACCTGCCGCGCGCCGGCGGGGGCCGGCGTGGCGTGCGGGAGCACCTCGGCGATCCGCCCGTCGGCCACGTGCACGGTGGCGGGTCGGACGCCGGCCGGGGTCACGACGCGCGTCGAGCGCAGTACGAGGTCGACCCGAGCCCGGGCCGGCGGCTGCGCGCCGCTCTCGTACGGTGTACCTCTCGGGGTGGCGACGGCGCGCCCCGTTCGGCCGCTCTCCGTCGCCGCCGCCCCACCGGACGACGCCACCGCACCGGACGTCTCGGACACGTCGCCCCCTCGCCGCTCGCTGTCACACCGCGCGTCGCACCACTCTTCAACGTTCTGTTGAAGGAGTGTTCACGCGGCCCCGCGCCGGCGTCAAGGGCTCGTACGACACCGCCCGTGCCCCCGTGGACGGACCGCGCCACTTCGCAGGGCGGAACCGGGATTCCGTACGTCAAAAGCCCGCAGCACATCGGGCGATGCCCCGGCACCTCCGCCGGCGATTCAGACAAACCCGTCGCTACCGGCGATCGCAGCATGTGGACGGCTCGGTGCGGGACTTCGGTGCCGGGTAGGCTGCCGACGGCCGGTCGGCCAGCGAGCCACCTGGCGCTCCGGCCGATCACCTCCACCCCGAAAGGAAGCCGACGTGTCGACGTCCGCCCGGTCCCACACCGCCTCCACCGCCAGCTCGGGTGGCGTCCAGTCGCTTGAGCGCGCCTTCGACCTGTTGGAGCGCATGGCCGACGCCGGCGGCGAGGTCGGGCTGAGCGAGTTGGCCACCAGCAGCGGGCTGCCGCTGCCCACCATCCACCGGCTGATGCGCACCCTGGTCGCCACCGGCTACGTACGCCAGCAGCCCAACCGCCGCTACTCGCTGGGCCCGCGGCTGATCCGGCTGGGCGAGAGCGCGTCTCGGCTGCTCGGGACATGGGCCCGACCGCACCTGGCGCGGCTCGTGGAGGAGACCGGCGAGACGGCCAACATGGCGTTGCTGGACGGCGACGAGGTGGTCTACGTCGCGCAGGTGCCCTCCCGGCACTCGATGCGGATGTTCACCGAGGTCGGCCGCCGGGTGCTGCCGCACTCCACGGCCGTAGGCAAGGCGCTGCTCGCCCCCGTGCCGGACGAGGAGGTGCGGGCCCTGCTCGCGCGCACGGGCATGCCCACGGCCACCGAGAAGACCATCACGACGCCGGACGCGTTCGTGTCCGCCCTGGAGACGGTGCGCAGCAGGGGGTACGCGATGGACGACAACGAGCAGGAGATCGGCGTGCGCTGCCTGGCCGTCACCGTGCCCGACTCCCCCACCGCCGCGGCCATCTCCATCTCGGGCCCGGCCGGCCGGGTCACGGACGCGGCGAAGGAACGGATCGTCCCGCTCCTCAAGGAGGTCGCGCGGGACCTGTCGCGGACCCTCGCCGCCACCGGGCCCGCCTGAGCCCGCCCGCCGAACCGCCCTCGCCCGCCAGGGGCCGGGGGCTATCGGGGCACGGCTACCCGTGCGGCGCGTCGCCGAACTGGTCGATCTCGCCGCGCGCACCGCCGTCACCGATGGCCCGAGCCGGCTCACGGAGCCCAGCGAACTCGCTATCAGCAGCAGCGAGCGCCGCAGCTCCGGCACCTCGGCCCGGCCCTCGCGCACCATCGCGTCCAGGGCCGTCAGCTCCTCATCGGCCACCGTACGGTCCGACAACTCCACCGGGTAGGAGGCCAGTTCACACCGCAACCGGGAGACCGCGCGCCCCAGCTGCGCCGCCTTGGGGTCGTCTCTTCCGGCATCGGCGGGCCGCCGGTGCTTGACGGCCACGGCGCCCTCCATGGCCAAGATGTCGGATGGCCGACCGTTCCTTGCCTCGTAGCCTGGCAACACTGACCGCCTCCCCATCTCATGCGTCCGCCCGCGACCCTCCGCGCCCCCATATACGCGAAGGACGCGGCACACATATACGCGAAGGACGCGGCACAGTTAACGCCACTCTCCGCAGGGTGCGCTACACACAGGGCGAAAACCGGTCGGCAAAGCCGGCCAAAACGGCGGGGGGCAGGCGGTCGGGGCGGTCGGTCGGCGGGTGCGGGGGCGGACGGTCAGGAGTCGTCCTCGACCCCGACGTCGAGCGCGTTGCGCCACACCGTGACGTCGAGCTTGACGTAGTCGCTCGGGTCCGACTCGGGCGCGAGGCCGTTGAAGGTCACCAGGCTGATGTGACCGGAGCCGGTGCGCACGCAGATTCGGGAACCCTTGGAGAGGCGGTCGAAGCCGATCGAGGTGGCGAACCGGGTCTCGGCGCGGCAGGTTTCGAGCGTGCCCTCCTGCGCGTTGTTCAGCAGCACCAGCTTGGTGTCCGACGACGACGTGTGGAGTTGCCGGTCGCCGAAGCTGTTGCTGTAGGCGATGTCGCTGTCGGTGCTGCCGTTCTCAGGCCCGATGGGGTCGGAGGCGAAGAACAGGTGGTGGCCCTCCGGCAGGTTGATGCCGTTCCTCGTCACCGGCTCGGGGTCGGGGACGACGGTGGGCGCCGTCTCGGAGGGGGTTCCCGAGGGCCCGTCGCTCGGCTGGGTCGACGGCTCGTCGGTGGTGGGCGCCTGCGTGGGTGTCCCCGTGGCCTTGGAGGGCTCCTCCTTCTCGTTCTTCTCGTTCTTCTCGGCCTGGTGGGACTTCTTGTCGTCGTCCTTGAAGAGCACGTACGTGGTGGCCCCGCCCGCCGCGGCGAAGACCAGCAGGCCCGTCACGCCCAGGGCCACAAGCTTGCCCCGGCCGCGCTTGCGCGGCCCCGGGCCGCCGCCCTCGGGCGAGCCGAGCACGGTGGTGCCGGTCGAGCCCGGGCCGGCGCCGTCCGACCCGGTCGCCGGGGTGTTCAGGGCGGTGGTGGAGAACGCGGGCGGCCCGTACCCGCCCTGGCCCACCGCGCCGCCCGACTGCGGGAGCCGTACGCCTGGTGGGCGCCGGCCTGCTGCTGCGGGTAGCCGTACTGCTGCTGCGCCGCGACCGGCGGGGTCTGGACGGGCGGCGGGGTCTGGGCCGAGTTCGGTGTGTGGGCCGGGTTCGCCGCCTGCGCCGGGGGGCGGGGTGTGCGCGGGTGCCGGCGTCGGGGTGGCCTGCGGCACCGGGGCCGGGCCGGCGGGGGGGCTGTGCGGGCGGGGTGGCGGCCGGGGGCGCCTGCGGGGGCACGGCGGGGGTCTGCGGCGCGTGCGCCGGGTAGGCGGGGCTCGGGGCCTGCTGCGGGGCGGGCGGTACGGGCGGCGCGGCGGGCGCGGGGACGACCCCGGCCACCGGCGCGACCTGGGGCGGCGCCGGGACCTGGCGGGGGGCAGGCGCGGGCACCCGGCCGGTGATGTCGGCCGCGACGGCGCCCGGCAGCCAGTCCTCGGAACGGCGCAACTGGGTATGCGGCGAAGCCTGTTGGCACAACTGGAGGATCTCGGCGAGCGCGGGCCTGGCGGCCGGGTCCTTGCGCAGGCAGCGGCCGACCAGGTCGGCAAGCTCCGCGGGCAGCCCGGTCAGGTCTGGCTCCTCGTGCACGATGCGGTACAGCACGCCGTGCGAGGTGCCCTCCCCGAAGGCCGGGGTGCCGATCGCCGCGTACGCCGCGACCTGGCCGAGGGCGAAGATGTCGGTGGCCGGGGTGACCTCGCGGCCGGCGGCCTGTTCGGGCGCCATGAAGGTCGGAGTGCCGACCGTGACGCCGCTGCTGGTGAGCGAGGTGGCGTCGGCGGCGCGGGCGATGCCGAAGTCGATGACGCGCGGGCCGTCGTCAGCGAGCAGCACGTTGGACGGCTTCAGGTCGCGGTGCACGATGCCCGCGCCGTGGATGACCTGGAGCGCCTCGGCTATGCCCGCGACGAGGAAGAGCACCGTGGAGACCGGGAGCTTGCCGTGCTGGGCCACCGACTCGGCGAGCGAGGGGCCCGGTACGTACGCGGTCGCCAGCCACGGGGTGGGGCCCTCGGGGTCGCTGTCGATGACCGGCGCGGTGTACAGGCCCTGGACGCGCTGGGCTGCCTTCACCTCCTGCCGGAAGCGGCGGCGGAACTCGGCGTCCTCGCTGAACTCGGGCCGGATCACCTTGATGGCCACGGCCCGGCCGCCGAGGGTGTACGAGAGGTAGACCTTGCCCATCCCCCCCGGAACCCAGCTTCGCACTCAGTCGGTAGCCCGCGACCGTCGTGGGGTCGTCGCCCTCAAGTGGCTTGAAGACCCCCGCGGAATCCACACTATTCATGACGTCTCGTCCCCCGGCCCCATCAGGGCTGCCCCTCAAGCTTGCATGTGACAGCGGTGACCCTATCGGAAGTCGCCACCCGCGCCACCGCCGCTGACGCAGTCACCTTGACTCCTTCGCGTACGCGGCGAACCGGCCCGCCACACCGTCACGTCGAGGCTGATGTAGTCACTCGGATCACCCTGTGGCGCCGCCCCCTGGTAGGTGACGAGGGCCAGGTCGCCGGAGGCGGCCAGCACGCAGACCCGGGAACCCGGGGCGAGCTGGCCGAGGCCGATCTCGGCGGTGAAGCGGGTGGTGTCCCGGCAGGAGGTGGCGGAGCCGTACTCGTCGGCCCAGCACCAGTTTCCCGCCGTCGCCCGCGCGCACGCTGCCGCTGCCGGGCGCGGCGGGGTTGCGGTAGCCGAAGTCGGCGGCGGTGGCCGGGGAGTCGTCGGGCCGCAGCGGGTCGGTGGCCAGGGTGAGGTGGTAGCAGTCGGGCAGCGACATGTCGTCGTAGTCGACGCCCTTGGGGCTGATCCTGCCGGGCAACTGGCTGCCCGGGCCGCTGGGCACGCCGGTCGGCTCCACGCCCTCGCGGTCGCCGCTGCCGGACGGCCCGTCCCCCGGGCCCCGGCCCGCCGGGTCCGACGTGCCGCGCGGAGCGGTCCCCGTCGTCGTCCTTGCCGAGGTAGTACGCGGCGCCGGCGCCCGCTCCCACGACCAGCACGGCGGCGGCCACCAGCGCGGCCACGCGCCGGCCGGCCCGCCCCGGGGACGCGGCGGGGCTGGCACCGGCCGCGTCGGGGGCGGGGGCGCTGGGGGCGGGGGCGTGCGGGTGGTCGGTGGCCGGCCCGCGCCGTACCGGGTCGAACGCGCCGCCGGCGGATGCCGACGCGCCGTCCGCGGCGCCCCGGTGCCCGCTCGCGTCGGCGTCACGGCCCCGGGCTAGCGTCTCGTCGTGCGGGGAGACACAGGCCGGTGCGGGGCTCGCGCTGCGCTGACCGAGGTCGGTAGCGACCACGGTGGGCAGCCAGTCCTCCGGGCGGCGCAGTTCGGCACCGGGGGACGCGGCCCGGCACAGGGCGATGACCTCCGCGGGGTCGGCCGGTCGGCCGCCTCCTTCGCCAGGCAGCGGCCGATCAGCTCGCGCAACTCCCCGGGTACGCCGCTGAGGTCGGGCTCCTTGTGGACGACCCGGTAGAGGACGCCGTGCGGGGTGCCGTCGCCGAAGGCCGGGGCGCCGGACGCCGCGAAGCAGGCCACCTGGCCGAGCACGAAGATGTCGGTGGGCGCCGTGATCTCGGTGGCCTCGGCCTGCTCGGGCGCCATGAAGGCCGGGGTGCCGATGGTCATGCCGCTGCCGGTGAGCGAGCTGGCGTCCGCGGCGCGCGAGATGCCGAAGTCGATGACGCGCGGGCCGTCGGCCGCGAGCAGCACGTTCGACGGCTTGAAGTCGCGGTGCACGATGCCCGCCTCGTGGACGGCGGCGAGTGCCTCGGCCATCCCGGCGATGAGCAGCACCACGGTGGGCACGGGCAACGGGCCGTGGTCGGTGACCACCGACTGGAGCGAGGGGCCCGGCACGTACGTGGTGGCTAGCCAGGGCGTGTCGCCCTCGGTCTCCGCGTCGATGACCGGCGCCGTGTACAGGCCGTGCACCCGCTTGGCCGCCGCCACCTCGCGGCGGAACCTGCCCCGGAACTCCGGGTCCTCGCTCAGGTCGGGCCGTACCACCTTGATCGCGACCGGGCGGCCGGCCGGCGTGTAGGAAAGGTAGACCTTGCCCATGCCGCCCGAGCCGAGCTTGGCGGCGAGCCGGTAGCCCGCGATCTGGCGCGGGTCCTTCTCCCCCAGCGCCTTGAAGACCTCCGCCACCTTCGTCCTCCCCGTTTCAGCACCGCACGCCCCGACCTTAACCGAGCCTTCGGGCCCAGTACGCGGTGCGGTGGGCCCGCCCGGCGGGGGCCGGGGCGCGGGCGGGGGGGCGCTGCGCCAGCGCGCTCCGGGCGCGTGGTGCGGTAGGACAGGGGCCATGGCAGCGACCCCACCGAACACACCGGCACCACCACTGGCGAGGGCGACGGGCGAGGCGACGAGCGTCGGGGAGCGGCCGGCCGTCGTCGGGCTGGTGCTCGCCGCGGGCGGTGGCCGGCGGCTCGGCGGTCGGCCCAAGGCGCTGCTCGACCACGGGGGTCGGCCGCTGGTGGAGCGCGCGGTGCGCGCGGCGCGGGCGGGGGGCTGCGCGCCCGCGGTGCACGTGGTGCTCGGGGCGGCGGCGGAGCGGGTGCGCGCGCGGGCCGACCTCGCGGGCTGCGTCGTGACCGACAACCCCAACTGGGCCACGGGTATGGGCTCCTCGCTGCGCGCCGGGTTGGCGTCGGTGCGCGACGCCACGCGTGGCGCGGTCGGGCCGGACGGACCGACAGGCTCGGGCGCCTCGGCGGTCCTCGTGCTCCTCGTCGACCAGCCGGGCGTGGGCGCGGAGGCGGTGGCGCGGGTGGTGCGCGCGCACCGGGCGGGCGCGGGCCTGGTCGCCGCGGCGTACGGGGGGCGGCGCGGGCACCCCGTGTTGTTCGCCCGGGAGCACTGAGCGCGGGTGGCCGCGCTCGCCCACGGCGACCGTGGGGCGCGGGACTTCCTGCGGGCGCACGCGGCCGAGCTGGCGCTCGTGGAGTGCGCCGACGTCGCCTCCCGCGCGGACGTCGACACCCCGGCCGACCTGCGGCTGCTCGACCCCGACCGCTGACGGACGACGGAGTGCCGACCTCCCGAACTCGCGCCGCGCCGGGCCGCGTCAGCGGCATCGGCCGCACCGGTGCTCGGGCCGCGCGGGGGCCGAGCGGCGTCGCGCGGGCTGGGCCGCGGGGCGTCAGTGGGCGTCGCGGGTTGGGGACTGATCGCGCAGTGCGGCCGGGGCGTGGCGTACCGAGGCAATCAGGGGGTGGCCCGGGGCGAGCACGCGCTGGGCGTCGGTGAGGGTTTGCTCGAACAGGGACAGGGCCCGCGCGGTGTCGCCCGCCGCGCGGTACGCCTCGGCGAGGTTGTTGCGGGAGGCCAGCGTCGCGGGGTTGGCCTCGCCCAGCACGCGCGAGCGGCCCGCGAGGTTGCGCTCGTGCAGCTCAACGGCCCGGTCCAGGGCCCCCGTCGACGCGTACGCCTCGGCCAGGTTGTTGCGCGAGATGAACGTCGCCGGGTGTCCCTCGCCCAACACCCGCAGCCGCGCGGCGAGGTTGTCCTCGTGCAGCTCCACCGCCCGCCGCACGTCCCCCACCGCCCGGTACACCTCGGCCAGGTTGTTGCGGGAGGTCAACGTCGCGGGGTGGTCCGCGCCCAGCACCCGGGCCCGGTCGGACAGAATGCGCTCGTGCAGTTCCACCGCCCGCCGCGGCTGTCCCGCCGCCCGGTACGCGGTGGCCAGGTTGTTGCGCGAAGTGAACGTGTCCGGGTGGTCCTCGCCGAGCAGCCGCACCCGCTCGGCCAACGTACGCTCGTGCAACTCCACGGCCCGCGCGGAGTCCCCCGCCGTCTTGTAGGCGGCGGCGAGGTTGTTCTACGGGCCGAGCGTGGCCGGGTGACCGGCGCCGAGCACCTTCGTCAGACCGGCCAGGGCGCGCTGGTAGTACCGCGTCGCGCGGGAGACGGCACCCTGGCTCTTGAGGTACAGGCCGGTGCGGTTGAGCAGGTGGGCGGTGACGACCGTGTCGGTGCCGGGGGACGTGTGGTCGGCGAGTGCCTCGATGTGCGGGAGCAGGACGCGCCACAGCGGCCAGCGGGCGGGGTCGTGCCAGGTGGGCGGCGCGGCGGCGAGGAGTCGGGCGGTAGCCTGGTCGCGGGCGGCCTCGACGAGGGCGGGCCGCCGGTGCGGGTCCTCGGGGTCGGGGGTGCGGGCGACGGCCTGCACCAGGCGGTGCACGCTGATGGTGGCGGTGTCGTGGTGCGGGGTGAGCAGGCCGTAGGCGGCCAGCCGGCCCAGGGCGCGGGTGAGTTCGGGGGGCTCAGCGACACCGTCGAGCAGGGACCGCGGCACGTGGTCGGGGGCGTACCAGGCCAGGGTCCCGTAGCAGGGTGCCGGTCAGCGGGTCGTCAGCCAGTCGATCCAGGGTGACGCGCCAGACGCGGGCCATGCTGCGCGAGGGGTCGGTGCCCTCGGCGCTGTGCTGGTACATGGCGGCCGGGTAGGTGGCCAGCAGGTCGAGGTAGGCGCGGGGGGGTGATGCCGGCCTCGGCGATGTACGCGCCGGCCTGCTCCACGGCCAGTGGCAGGTGGCCCAACTCGGCGCAGAGTTCGGCCGCGCCGTTCAGGTCGGCGAGGGCGGGCAGGAGGTGAGTCAGCAGGTCCACGGCCTCGGCAGGGTCGAGTACGTCCACCGGTACGGGGGTGGCGAGGCCGTGCCAGCCGGTGGTGCGGCGGCTGGTGACCAGGAAGCGACCGCCACGGGTGCGCTCCAGGACGGGGCGGATGTCGGCGGGGTCGTTGACGTTGTCCAGGATGACCAACCATCCGTCGTGGGCGGCGAGCCACTGCACCGCCCGCTCGCGCAGGGCCTTCAGCAGCAGCAGGCCCGACAGTTTCGGGTTGCAGCGCCGTCGCCAGGGACTCCAGGCCGGCGTCGAGGGCGGCCAGGCTGTCGGCGTTGATCCACCAGATCGGGTTGTGGTCCGCCGCGTGGGTGGCGGCCCAGTGCGCGGCCAGGGTGCTCTTGCCGATTCCGCCGAGCCCGTGCAGGGCCTGGACCACCACCTTGCCCGGGTCCGCCAGCGAGGCGTCGAGTCGGTCCAGGTCGCGGGCCCGGCGACGAACCGGTGCGGGGTCGGCGGCAGCCGGATCAGCCCCTTCGGGGCGACCAGCTCACGCACCGGGCGGAACGCCTCGGGCGGCAGGTGGATCTGGAGGTTCGTCGCGTGGTCGCCACTGGAGGCGATCCCCGCGACGCTCCCGCCGACGGCGAGCGCGCGCTCCGCCTGGGCGGTGGCGGCCGTCGCCACGGGCCCTGCGGGCGCGGGCACGGGCGCGGGCGCGAGCGGAGCCATGGTCGAGCTCGCGGTCGGGGTCGGGCTCGCGCGTGGGGGCTGGGGCGGGTACGCCGGCGGGGGCGGGTTCGTCGGGGGCGCCGGCTCGCTCGGCCGGCTGGACCATCGGCGCATCAGCGGTCGCTGTCGCCGGGGTGACCGGCGCCGGGGCTGGTGTGCGGGCCGGCGCTCGGGGTCGCGGTGGTGCCGGCAGGGGTGGCGGTGGCTGGGCCGGCGGGGGTGGCGTCGCCGGTGGACACGATCCCGGAGACGTCCCCGCCGATGGCCACCGAAGGCTCCCCCGCGGCGTGCACGGTGGCGGGCGGGGCGGTCGGCGTGGGTGGCGACGCGGTGGGCGGGGCGGGGGACGCGGCTCCGTGTCGGGGGTGGGCCGGTGCCGGGGCGGGACCGTCGCAGGTGGACACGCTGCCGGAGACGCTCCCGCCGATCGCGACGGACCGGTGCGCGCCCGCCGTGACGGCGGGGCCCACCGGGGCGGTGGGGGCGGGCGGAACCGGCGCGGCGGAGCGCCGCAGCGCGTACACCGAGAAGCCCAGGCCGACGATGCCCGCCACCTGGCCCGCCATTTCCAGGTCGGCGATCGCCACGAGCGCGACCAACCCGATGGCCAGCAACGCCCCGGCCGTCACACCGCCCCAGGCCAACGCCCGCTGTCGTCCCGTCATATGACCCATCATCGACGGCGATCCCCCACCACGCCACGCACTCGTCACAACCCGTGCCATTCGCCCGGGCGCCGACGCGTCGCGGCCGACCCAGCGGGCGCGTGGGCAGCGCCGGACGGACGCGGGCCGCGGCGCGGCCTCCGCCGCACCGCCAGACCCCATTGAACTTCCACCATGAGAAAACTATTCTCCATCAAACAGGAGCACCATCGCCGCGCCCTCGTCCGCCCACCGCGCCCCGCAGGCCGCCGCGTTGGCCCCGCCCGCGCCCGGGAGCGTCCCGGCCGAGGGCGCCCCGTCGAAGGAGAGTGAGCCCTCATGTCCGCACCAGCCCAGCCCCCGCCGGCCGTCACCGTCACGGTCGCCGACGACCCCGCGCGGCGCCCCGACCGCCAGGACGAGATCCTCACCGACGCGGCGCTCGCCTTCGTCGGCGCGCTGCACGAGCGGTTCACGCCGCGCCGCGACGCACTGCTGGCGCGGCGCGCCGCACGCCGCGCGGAGATCGCCCGTACCGGCACGCTCGACTTCCTGCCAGAGACCGCGGCCGTCCGCGCGGGCGACTGGCGGGTCGCCCCGGCGCGGGACGCGCTCCAGGACCGGCGCGTGGAGATCACCGGTCCGACCAACCGGAAGATGACCGTCAACGCGCTCAACTCCGGCGCCCGCGTCTGGCTCGCCCACTTCGAGGACGCCTCGGCGCCGACCTGGGAGAACGTGATCGGCGGCCAGCTCAACCTGCGGGACGCCTTCGCCCGGCGCATCGACTTCACCAGCCCCGAGGGCAAGACGTACGCCCTGCGCCCGGACGCGGAGTTGGCCACCGTCGTCGTACGCCCGCGCGGCTGGCACCTGGACGAGCGGTACCTGCGGGTGGACGGGCGCGCCGTCCCCGGCGCCCTGGTCGACTTCGGCCTGGACTTCTTCCACAACGCGCGTCACCTCGCCGAGCGGGGCGGCGGCCCATACTTCTACCTCCCCAAGACCGAGTTGGACCACGAGGCGCGGCTGTGGAACGAGGTGTTCGTCTTCGCCCAGGAACAGCTGGGCCTGGCGCGCGGCACCGTGCGGGCCACCGTGTTGATCGAGACCATCACGGCGGCGTACGAGATGGAGGAGATCCTCTACGAGCTGCGCGAGCACGCCTCGGGGCTGAACGCGGGCCGCTGGGACTACCTGTTCTCGATCGTGAAGAACTTCCGGGACGGCGGGCCGAAGTTCGTGCTGCCCGACCGGAACGCGATCACGATGACGGCGCCCTTCATGCGCGCTGTACACCGAACTCCTGTTCCGCACCTGCCACAAGCGCGGCGCGCACGCGATCGGCGGCATGGCGGCCTTCATCCCCTCGCGCCGCGACGCCGAGGCCAACGCGGTCGCCTTCGCGAAGGTGCGGGCCGACAAGGACCGGGAGGCTCGCGACGGTTACGACGGTTCCTGGGTGGCCCACCCGGACCTGGTGCCGATCGCCAGGGCCTCCTTCGACCGGGTGCTGGGGACGCGCCCGTACCAGAAGGACAGGCTGCGCGAGGACATCGCGGTGAGCGCGGCCGACCTGCTGGCCGTCGACTCGCTGGAAGCGCGCCCGACGCGCGCGGGCCTGGTCAACGCGGTGCGGGTGGGCCTGAGGTACATCGAGGCGTGGCTGCGCGGGCTGGGCGCCGTGGCCATCTTCAACCTGATGGAGGACGCGGCCACCGCTGAGATCTCCCGCTCGCAGCTCTGGCAGTGGGTCAACGCGGGGGTGGTGCTGGAGGACGGCGCGCTGGTCACCGACGAGCTGGTGCGCTCGGTCGCCGCCGAGGAGTTGGCGGCCGTCCGCGTCGAGGTGGGCGAATCGGCCTTCGCGTCCGGCGCCTGGCAGCGGGCACACGACCTACTGCTCCAGGTGGCGCTGGACGCGGACTACCCGGACTTCCTCACCCTGCCGGCGTACGAACTCGTCGACTGAGCGCAGGAGTCGGCCACGTCCGGCACCGCCCCAGCCGCCCTCGTGGCCGGTTCCGGAGGGCACCTGGGCGGGGAAAACGCAACGTCGACAGGGTCCGCCGGGGCGGCTACCTTCACCTGGTCCCCGGCGGTCGACCACGGTCGCGCGGGGAATTCCCGCAGGCCACGCGCCACTCGTGACGGGGTGCGTGGGGCATGCTCACGCACTCACGCCCCGTGCGCGAGCCACCGAGCGGGTCCCCACCAGCCACCCCCACCAGGGAGACGCATGCCCCAGCTCGCTCTGTACACGTTCGGCGTCCTGAGGTCGCCGCTCACCGATCCCGCGCCCCGCACAGGCGAGTTCCTCGACAGCGGCGAGGCCGTCTACCGGACGATCAGCCAACACCCCGGATACCTCGCTCACGCCGAAGCGGCCGACGGCGAGCGGGGAGGCTACTTCGACCTGGACTGGGGCGCGTGGGGCGAGTTCGCCGTACCGGCCTGGTACGACAAGGGCCGGACGGTGGAGACCATCGCCCTGGCCGCCTCCCTCTCGCTCTGGACCGGTCCGCGCCCGGCCTTCGATGCCATATCTACACCGGTCCGCACCGGGAGGCGCTGAACAGGCGGCACGACTGGTTCGAGCGGTCGGCACACCCGGGTTACGTGTTCTGGTGGGTCCCCGACGGCGCCACGCCCACCTGGCGGGACGGGGTCGCCCGGCTGGAGCACCTCCACGACCACGGCCCCGCGCCGCACGCCTTCACCTTCCGCCACGCCTTCACCCCGGGGGCGACCGCGACCAGCGTCACCGGCGCCGGCGCGAGGGGCGAACGGGTTCGCTGACGAGGAAGCCGAACGGCGACCGGCCCCGTCGTGGTGACGGGGCCGGCCGCCGGAAGGTGAGCCACCGGAGGTGGGAGGGGGAAAGGGACCGGGCGGTGCGGGACCCCTCTGTCCCGCACCGCCCGTTTCTCCCTCAGCGATGGTCTGGGGCCGGGGCGCCCATGCGGGCGCCGGTCGGCCGGTCAGCTCACGGGTCCCCCGGACGGCGTCAAGCCGGTCGCCGCGGGGCATGGTTCAGACGAGCTGCCACAGCGCCGGCGCGTTCACCGGGTCCCAGCCGGGCTGGGCCTGGTGCGGCTGGAGGCAGTGGTAGGTGGAACCGTTGTAGGTGACCTGGTCACCGGCGTTGTACGTGGTGCCGACCGCCCAGGTGCCCTCGCCTGGGCCGGGGCCGGGGCCAGCGCCGTCATCGGTCTTCAGGGTGAGCCGGTAGCCCTGGATCAGCGGGTTGATGGGCTGGTGGAAGGTGGTGCCACCGCTGCGGCAGTCGCCGGAGCCGCCGGAGTCACCGGGCTCAGCGCAGACCGTCGTCTCGGTCACGCCGCTGATCGTGGCCTCGGGGTAGGTGACGCTGGTGTTGTGCCGGGTGATCGTGCCGCAGTGCCAGCCGGTGGTGGAACCCGAGCGGCAGATCGAGGCGCCGACGGCCGACTGCGTCGAGCCGGCGACCTTCACGTTCTGGCCCTGGACCGCCACGTACGGCGTCGCCGTCCAGTTGCTGTTGGTCGCGACCCAGGCCGTGTCCCGGCCAGGGAAGGTGGACGCCTGGAAGGAGCCCTGGCTGACCTGGTTGAAACCGCTGGTGGTGGTGCCGGCCCGGCCGCAGTGGCCCGCGGTCGCGAAGCCCTGCGTGGTGCCGCGGGTGACCGCGAAGCCGACCGAGCAGCGACCGCCGCTGCCCATGTAGTACGCGTCGCCGCCACGGATGTCGTACAGCGGGCGCGGGCTCTCGGAGATGCGCTCCACGCGCACCAGGTCGCGGGCGACGCCGCTGGCGGAGATCAGCTTCTGGGCGGCGGCCGGCTTGACCGCGTGCACCACGACGGCGTTGGTGCGCACGTCCACCGAACCAGTACGGGGCGTCGACCGAGCTGTTCTTGGCGGCGGCGCGGTCGATCCTGGCCTTGGCGGCGTCCAACTCGGCGAGCGTGTGCGAGACCAGCTTGGCCTTGGCGCCCTTGGCGGTGATGCCGGCGACCTCGGAGCGGTCCGTGGTGGCGACGGTCAGCGTGGCGGACTCAGCGCCGCTGACCCAGGCGCCGGCGAAGTCGCGGCCCAGCGACTGCTGGAGCCGACCGGCGAGCGCGCCGGCGTCGGCCTCGTTGAACAGTCGCTACCTTGGCCTGCTCCGGGCTGCTCAGGCCCAGGTAGCGCTGCATGGCCGCGAGGACGGCCGGGGACGTGTCGGCGACGCGCAGGGTCTCCGCGGCCGTCGGGGCGGCGGAGTCAGCCGACCGCGCGGAGGCAGTGCCCGGCAGCAGGCTGAGGGCGAGGGCGCCGACCGCCGCTGCCGCGGCACACGCGATGGTGGCGTGTCTTGGGGGGCATGGGGTGTCTCCTCGGTTTCGGTGGGGGTTGGCGAAACCGTAAGTGGCGCGATCTCTTCCGCAGAAGATTCCAGATTTACCCCTGCCTCGCGGTATGGACCTGTGGCGGCGCCGCCATCGACGTGCGCCGCCGCGATCGGTCCACGGTCGCCGCACGCGCCACGACCGCCCCGCCGTCGCGCCCGCGACCTGCGCCGCTCCGCGTCACGGCCATCACATCAGGTCCCCTTCCCCCGGCCGCGCCCGGGTCCCGTCCCGCGACTACGCCAGGGACCTCTCCCCCGGCATGGACGGCGCCCGGCGCGGATACGGGGCCGGGTTCCAGACCTCGGCGCCGCGCGCGGCGAGCCAGGCGGCGTAGCTCTCGCTGCGGGTGGCGGCGTCGGCGTGCGCGGCGTACGCGTGCTCCACCACGTCGGAGGCGACGTCGGCGGCGGGCCCGTAGGGGTCCCAGCCGATGAGGTGCCGCCACATCAGCGGCGTACCGGCCAACGCCCGGGTCACCAGCCCCGGCGGGGTGGGTAGGGTGGCGCGGCACAGGCCGGCGGCGCGGCCGACCTCGGCCAGGTAGACACAGGAGGCGATGTCCGTCTCGTACAGGCGTCTGGGCCGGAACCCGGCCCGGGCGCACGCGGCGTTGAAGCACTCGCCGAAGCAGCCGTCGCCCGGCACGACGGCCCACGACTCTTCGGCGAGGTCGGCCAACTCCACCTCGGAGTGGGCCGCGAGCGGGTGGTAGGTGCCGAGCATGACGAAGATCGGATCGACCGCGAAGTGCCGCCAGGCCAACCGGTCCAGCTCGGGCGGGGTGCTCTGCCCGCAGACGCCGATGACGATGAAGTTCAGCCGCCCGTCGGCGACCGACGCGGCGATCTCCCGGTCCGACCAGGAGATACGGGTGGTCACCGGGGTGCCCGGGTGGGCGGCAGACAACCGGTCCACCATGGCGCCGAGCAGCGGCCCGTGGGTGCCGCCGAGCCGGAAGGCGGGCGCCTGCTCGCCGTCCTGGGTCAGGCGCACGGCCTCGCGCTGGAGCTGCCCCACGGCGGGCAGCAGGATGCGGGCGCGGTCCAGCACGAAGTCGCCCAGCGCGGTGGTCCGCACGCCGTACCGCCCCCGCTCGAACAGCCGCCCGCCCAGGGTGGCCTCGATCCGTTTCAACTGCGCGCTCAGGGCGGGTTGCGCGAGCCCGAGCACGGCGGCCGCCCGGGTCAGGCTGCCCGCCTCGGCTATCGTCCGGATCGCCCTCAGATGCCGCATCTCCAGGTCCATGGTGCGAGCTTGGACCCGCCGTCGGCCCGGGACAATACCCAGGTCCAGACCAGTGCCGCGGAAGGCCGCGCCGGCGCCGGCGGTCCGCCGACGGCGGAGGCCGGGCGGCGGTCGGGATCGGGCAAGGACGTGCGGCGCGACCGGGGGCGCGGCTCAGGGGGCGGTCGGCACCGGTGGGGGCGGCGAGCCGGCCGGCTGGTCGGAGGGGGCCGCTGGCGCCGGGCCGCCCAGGTGGTTGAAGGCGAGGTTCAGGGCGACGGCCACGAGGCAGCCGGTGCTGATGCGGAGTCCAGGACGACCAACACGTCGGCGGGGAAGGCGTGGTAGAAGCCGGGGGCGGCGATCGGGATCAGGCCCAAGCCGAGCGCGGTGGCCACGATCAGCGCGTTCTCGCCCCGTTCGAGATCCGCCCGCGCCAGGGTCTGGATGCCGCTGGCGGCGACCGAGTCGAAGAGCACGATGCCCGCGCCGCCCAGGACCGGTAGCGGGACCAGGGATATGACGGCCGCGGCGACCGGGAACATGCCCAGCAGGACGAGGATGCCGCCGCCGGTGGCCACGACGTACCTGCTGCGCACCCCCGTCATCGCGACCAGGCCGATGTTCTGGGCGAAAGGCTGGCGGCGAAGCCGTTGAAGACCGGGCTGACGGCGGTGCCGAGGGCGTTGGCGCGCAGCCCGCCCTCCAGCGTCCGGCCGTCCGTGGGGCGGTCCACGATCTGGCCCAGCGCGAGCATGTCGGCGGTGGACTCGGTCATGCACACCAGCATCACCACGCACATCGAGACGATCGCCGCGAACTGGAACTGCTGCGCGCCGAACTCGAACGGGGTGGGGAAGCCGAAGACATCCGCCTGCCGGACACCATCCGGGCTGGTCATCCCGAACGGGACGGCGACCAGGGTGCCGACGACCAGGCCCAGCAGGATGGAGATCTGGCGCAGGAAGCCGTGCAGCAGCCGGCGCAGCGCCAGCACGGTCGCCAACGTGACCGCGGCGAGCGCCAGATGCCCCCGGGGCACCGTGGTCGGCGGCGCGCGGAGCCCCGGCCTGGGCCCAGTCGAAGGCGACGGGTAGCAACGAGAGGCCGATGAGGGTGATGAAGCTGCCGGTCACCACCGGCGGGAAGAAGCGCACCAGGCGGCGGAAGTACGGCGCGAGCAGGAAGCCGAGCACGCCGGCGACGATGGTGGCACCGAAGATGACCGGCAGCGCGTGGCCGGGGGCGGCCGACTCACCGATGGCGATCATGGGCGTCACGCCCGCGAAGGAGACGCCGTTGACGAACGGCAGCCGGGCCCCGATCCGCCCCACGCCGAGCGTCTGCAGCAGCGTGGCAATGCCGGCGGTGAAGAGGCTGGCCCCGATGAGGACGGCGGTCTCGGGCGGGTCGAGCCCCACGGCGGGGCCGATGATCATCGGTGGGGCCACCACTCCCGCGTACATGGCGGCCACGTGCTGGAGCCCGCTGGCCAGCGTCTTCCCCGGCGGCAGCGTCGCGTCGACCGGATGCGGCGTCCCGGCCGCCCGTCCCCGCGCCCGCGCTGAGGCGCCTTTCTGCCCCGGTGCCCGCTCTCCTCTCCGCTTCCGCCGCCGCGCGGAGGTCGCCGCGAGTGTGGAGGCTGCGGTGGTTCGACGAAACCTGGGCACTGGCGCCACGGCGGTTCCTCCTGTCGGTGATCGCGCCGTCGCCGGCGCGGAGTTCGGGGAGCGGTGCGTGGGCGGTGGGCACGGCACGCTTGCCGTGCGAGGTGCGAGGTGCGAGACACGCGGGGGGTGCGAGCGGTACGCGAGAGGCGAGCAGTGCGCGGCGCGCGGGGTACGCGGGCGGGCGCGAGGCGCGCGCGTACGGGCCGGCGCCGCCGGGCCGGTGACGTCGGTGGCGACCGGACATGCGGGGCGGGGCGGCGGGCGGCGGTGTTCGGGGGCCGGGTGATCGGGGCCGGCCCGGGGAGGCGGTGCGCGGGCGCCCTCCCGGGCCGGCGGTGTGCTCGCGGGCCCGTGGCCCGCGAGCCCGGCCGAGGGCCATCCCCCTCGGCCGAGTTCGGGTGGCGGAGCCGGCCGGCGGCTAGGCCGCGGCGATGCGGGCCAGTCGGTGGGCCTGCTCGCCGGCGGCGCGTGCGATGGCCTCCTCCTCGGCGGTGGTGAGCCGGCCGTCCTCGACCACCGGCACCCCGTTGACGAGCGACAGGGTGATGGGCGCGGGGGCGCCGAAGACGAGCGCGGCGACCGGGTCGGCGATCGTGGAGTGGCCGATGCCGTCCAGCCTCCACAGCACCAGGTCGGCCAGCTTGCCCGGTTCGAGGGAGCCGATCTCCGCGCCCCGCCCCAGGACCTGGGCGCCGCCGTGGGTGCCGAGGCGCAGCGCCTGGCGGGCGCCCAACGCGTCGGGGCCGCCGGCGATGCGGTGCACGAGCAGCGCGGTGCGCAGTTCGGTGTGCAGCTCGCCCGACTCGTTGGAGGCGGTGCCGTCCACACCGAGGCCCACCGGCACCCCGGCGCGCAGCAGGTCCGGCACCCGGGCGGTGCCGGCGGCGAGCCGGGCGTTGGACGAGGGGCAGTGGGCGACGCCCGTGCCGGTGCGGGCGAAGGTGGCGATGTCGGAGTCGCTCAGGTGCACGCAGTGGGCCATCCACACGTCGTCACCGAGCCAGCCGGTGGACTCGAAGTAGTCGGTGGGGGCCATGCCGAACGTCTCCTTGCAGAACTGTTCCTCCTGCACCGTCTTGGAGCCGTGGGTGTGCAGCCGCACCCCCTTGCGGCGGGCCAGCGTCGCGGCGTCGCGCAGGAGTTCGGTGGAGACGGAGAACGGCGAGCAGGGCGCGACGCCGACGCGCAGCATCGAGTCGAAGGGACGGGTCGTGGTGGGCGTCGATGGCCGCTTCGGTGGCGGTCAGCGCCGCCTCGGTGGTCTCGACGGCGAAGTCGGGCGGCAGCCCGCCCTGCTCCGTGCCCAAGTCCATGGAGCCGCGCGTGGGGCTGAACCGCACGCCCAGCTCGCGCGCTGCCCGGATGTCCGCGCCGAGCAGGTCGCCGGCGCCGTGCGGGAAGACGTAGTGGTGGTCCATCGCCGTCGTGACGCCGCCCCTGGCCATCATGGCCAGCGAGCCGCGCGCCGCCTCGTACACCATCGGCTCGTCGATCCGGGCCCAGATCGAGTAGAGCGCGACGAGCCAGTCGAAGAGGCCCGCGTCCTGGGCCAGGCCGCGGGTGAGCCACTGGTAGAAGTGGTGGTGGGTGTTGACGAGTCCGGGGGTGAGCAGGTGGCCCGTGCCGTCCACGCGGCGGGGCACGCCCGGCAGGTCGGCCGGGGCGGGGCCCGGGCCCACGGACTCGACGCGGTTGCCCGCGACGACCACGTGGCCCGAGGCGTACTCGGTGTCATGGGCGTCCACGGTGGCGACGGCGCAGTTCTCGATGACGGTGCGGATCAGCACGCCCGTCCGGTCCGCGCCGGAGCGCGGGTCGCGGGCGGGGTCCGCCGGGTCGGCTGGGGCTTCCGGTGCTGCCATGGGGGTTCCTCGGTGTCGTCGGGTCGAGGCAGGGCGGGCGCGACGAGCGAGCGCCGGGTGGGGCCGGCGGAGGCGGGGCCCGGCGGGGCTGGCCGGCGACGCGTGTCGAGCCAACCGCCGTACGCCGGCGGCCGTGTCGCGCGCCCCGCCGCTCAGGGGCTGGTGAGGTCCGTCGGTATGGACTGGGTGGCGCCCTCGCGCAGGACGGTCGCCTCGATCAGGCCGTACGGGCGGTCGGCCGCGTGGTACACGGCGCCGTCCGCGCTGGCGTTGGTGAGGCCGAAGGGTTCAAGGTCCACCAGGAAGTGGTGCTTGTTGGGCAGCGAGAGGCGGATCTCGTCCACGTTCTGGCGGTTGTTGATCACTCGCGAGCCCATCTGGAACAGCGTCTGCTGGAGGGAGAGGCTGTAGGTCTCGGCGAAGGCCTGGAGCAGGTGGGTGCGGGTCCGCTCGTAGGCCGCGTCCCACCGCGGCGCGGGCTCCTCGTCGCTCGTCCAGCGGTAGCGCCAGCGGGCGTGCACGTCGGTGGCCAGGACACGGTCGTACGCCTCCTTGAGGGTCGTGTACCGGTCCTTGGCGTAGCCCCAGAACTCCGAGTTGGTGGAGTTCAGGACGGTGAGCCCGGAGAGCCCGGAGATCACCTCCCAGTCCCGGCCGCCATAGCTGACCTGTGCGGTGCGCACCTCCTGGCCCGCACGTACGAACTAGTGCCGGACCACGTCGGCGCCGGCGAAGCGGGAGGCGTCGTCGGAGGTCTCGATGCGCTGCCACGCGTACTCCTCGATCCGCACCCGCGCCCGGGTGATGGCCTCCTGGCTGGTGACGAAGTGCCGGGCGAGGTGGAGGCCGAACTGCTCGGCCGAGGCGATGCCGTGCTCCTGGGCGAAGGCGAACACGGTGTTCTTGGTGGTGTCGGTGGGCAGCACGTTACGCGTTGCTGCCCACCAGGTGGACGTCGGTCATGCCGCCGGAGAGGGCGACCGAGACGTTCAGGTCCTTGAGGTGGTGGGTGGCGCCCTCCCTGCTGACCTTCACGACCCGGCACTCGGCCTTGCCGTACTGGTTCTGGCCCAGCACGGCCGGCCCGGCCGGGGCCGGCACCGGCCGCGGGGTGGCCGTCGGCGGACGAGACGGGGGACGCGGGGGACGCAGGAGAGGCAGAGGACGCGGAGGACGCTGTCATGGCAGTGCTAGCTCCCTCGGTATACGGAGTAGCCGAACGGGTTGAGCAGCAGGGGTACGTGGTAGTGCTCGCCGGCGGTGACGGCGAAGGCCACCGTCACCTCCGGGAAGAACGCGCCGCCGTCGGCGCCCCCGGCCCGCGCGGAGGACGCGGCGAGGTGGGGGCCCACGTCGAAGCGCAGCCGTGCGTGCGTCGTGCCGGCGGGCAGCGCCGGCAGGCCCGTACAACGGCCGTCGGCGTCGGTGGCGGCACGCGCGTGCACCGTCCAGGCGGCGTCGAGTGAGGCGCGGGCGGAGAGTTCGACACCGATCGAGGCGGCCGGCCGGCCCGCGCTGGTGTCCAGGACGTGGGTGGACACCGATGCCTGGCTCTCACCGCTGGTGCGGCCGTCGCCGCCCTCGTCGCTCGTCCGATGGTCGTTCATCCGGTTGCTCCCTCGTCTCCTTCACTCGTGCCGGCGGCGGTCCCGGCCGGGCGGCCGGGACCGCCGAGCACCGGGCCCGCAGCGGCGAGTACCTCGTCTGCCAGCAGGTTGGACAGCCGGAGGCGATTGATTTTGCCCAGCTCGGCGCGGGCGACGGCGCGCTCCCGCTTGGGCGTGTTGCCGATCCGCTCCCGGATGGCCGCCAGCAACCCGTCGGCCGTCACTCCGGTGGCGCAGATGAGGAAGACGTGCCCGAACCGCTGTTGGTAGGCGAGGTTCAGCGCGAGCATCTCGGCCCGGAGCGCCTCCGGCGCGCCCGCCATGCCGCGCTGTTCGCGCGCGGCGGCCTGGTCACCCGGGTCCGGGCGGCCGATCGGCGGGTGCCCGGCCACGGCCTCGGCCAGGTCCGCTTCGGTCAGCGCCGCCAGGGCGGCGTCGGCGGCGGCGAACAGGTCGTCGGCGCTGGCGTACGGGCGCCGTGCGAGGACGGCCGCGGCCCACGCGCGGCTCGCGCACACCGCGTGCAGGGCGGCAGACGCCACGCCGACATCGGCACCGTTGAACCGGGCGAGACCCGGTGGCGAACTCGACGTCACATCAGCCTCCGTTGCGGTGCGGTGAAACGGCTGAGCAGAGCCTGGAGCTGTACGGGTTCCCGAGTCGGGCGGGGGTGGAGCCGTGGGGGTGGGGAGCTGTATGGTGGGTTCGGAGTCGGGCGGCGCGTGGGGCGACGGGGGGCCGGCCGGCTCGTCGGGCGGCAGGCGCGCGGCGTGGCGGCGCCGTGGCCCGGGGCCGGGCGCGGTACGAGCGCCCGCGCTCCGGCTCGATCGTGCTTTCGGAGAGCTAAGACCCTGCGCCGCACATCGTCAACAGTTTGTTGAAATTCTTGGGCGCGCGACCCAACACCAGGGTCGCCGACCGCACCGGGTCGACGGCCCGCACCGCGCTGCGCCCGGGGCGCTACTCACCGGCCCGGCCGACCTTCTCCCTGTTCAGGTAGTTGTAGATGGTGAAGCGGCGCACGCCGAGCGCGGTCGCGGCCGTCTCCACGCCGTGGCGTACGGAGAAGGCGCCGCGCGCCTCCAACACGCGGACCACCGACTGCTTGGCCTTGCGGTCCAGGTCCGCGAGCGGCATGCTGTGCCGCCGCTCCAGGTCGGCCAGGATTTGGTCGAGTGAGTCGGACAGATGCGGCAGGCGCACCGCGAGCACCTCCCGCCCCTCCCAGGAGAGCACGACGTCGTCACCGGCCGCGCGCTCGGGCGGCACCATCTCGCCCCCATGGCGTCGATGAGCGGCTTGACCGCCGCGACGAAGGGGTGGTCCCCGACCTCGGTCACGCCCCCTCCTCCCGTACGACGTTGACCTGCACCGAAACGCGCGTCGCCCTGGCCTCGATGGACCGGCGCAGCAGCGTGTCCACGGCCGCGAGGACGGCGTCGGGGCGGCCCTCGGCGGTGTTGCCGAACGGGCCCACCTCCACCGCGTCCAGATCGGCGGTCCGTACGACCCCCCGGTCCACCAGCGCGTGGGACGGCGTCTCGTCCAAGTCGAACGGCTCGGTGGTGAATTCAACCCTGAGTCTCACCCGGCCCAACCTACTGCGCCCCACCCCCCGCGACAGCGCCCAGCCCCTGACAGCAGTGTGCCAGCCCGCCCAACAAGCTTCCATAAGACAGAATTACCCTTCTGTCATACGGTAATTGATCCGGCGTGCGGTGCACGGGAAGCGTCCGCCGCCCGGCTCGCGCGTGTCGGGCCGGGCGCGGGCGGGCGGGGCCGGGCGGAGGGGACGGATCGCTTCCGCGCCAACCTCGGTGCCGTGGCCGGCCGCGCCGACGCGGTCGGCCCCCGGCGCGGGCGCGGCCTTCGGCGCCGGAGCGGGCTCCGGCGCGGGACGCGGCCGTGCCAGCGTGCGGAAGGTTCGCGCACTACGGCACGATCCGGCGCCCGCCCCTCGCCGCTCGACGCGGTGGGGGGCGGGCGTCGGGGGCGCGTCCCGACGGTGGCGCCCTCATGTGACACGCCCTAAGTGGCCACGGCCGAAACCCGCTCGCCGTCTCCCCAACGCCCCGCGCATCGTGGACGATGGGAGCGCGTAGTAACCCAACCCCCCGTTCCACGTGTCCTGCTGGAGCAGACGATGGTGCGGTGCCCGGCGTGCAGCCGTGAGCACTCGTTCACGCCGCCCACCTTCCCCTGCGCCTGTGGCGCCCCGCTGACCGTGCCGATCCTGGCCGGTCCCGTGGCCCGCCTCGACCACCGCACCTGGGACGACTCCTGGGTCGCCGTGCGCTGCCACTCCTGCGGGCGCAGGGACCACTTGCCCACAGCCCGAACTCGGCTGCCCGTGTGGCACGGTGGTGCGACTGCCGGTGGCCGAGGCGCCGGAGGAGACCGGCAGTCGGCTCGCGACCACGGGCGGCGGCGTCGCGGGCGCCCCGGCGCGCATCCCACGCCCAGTTCGGCGGTGTTGCGGCCGGCGTTCCACCCGGTGACCATCCGCACCGGGTGGGACGTGGTGACCGCCGCCGCGCAGTACCTGAAGTGGCTCGGCTTCACCAGCATGCGTCGGGTGGAGGACCGCGCCCCCTCCGGGGTCGACCTGCGCGGCCCCGGCATCGTCGCCCAGGTGGGCCCCACGACCCGGCCCACCGGGGTGCGCGACGTGGAGTGCCTGTGGCTGCACGGTCTGAGCGAGGCCGCCGTCAGCGTCTTCTTCTCGCTCGCGGGGTACGCGCGCATCGCGAGATCGCGCGTAGACGAGCTGTACCTGCCGCTGTTCGTCATGGACCTCACCGGCACCCCACAGCCGGTCAACGACCCGGCGGACGACCTGATCCGGATGGGTCCGCGCGAGGTCTGAGCACCCGGGCCGGTCACGGCCGCGGGCCGCGCAGGGCCTCGACGGTCTCCTCCCGCAGCACCGCCTTACGGACCTTGCCGCTGGCCGTCAGCGGGAAGTCGGCTACGACCCGTACCAGGCGCGGGGTCTTGAAACGCGCGAGGTGGCCCTCGCAGTACGCCGCGACCTCGTCCACGGTCAGCGCCCGCGCGCCCGGCGCGAGGATGACGCAGGCGGCGATCTCCTCCCCGTACTTCTCGTCGGGCACGCCCACCACCTGCACGTCGGCGATCTTCGGGTGCGCGTGCAGGAACTCCTCGATCTCGCGCGGGTACACGTTCTCGCCACCCCGGATGATCATGTCCTTGATCCGGCCGACGATCTGCACGTACCCGTCGTCGCCCATCACCGCCAGGTCCCCGGTGTGCATCCAGCGCGCCACGTCGATCGCCTCGGCCGTCCGCTCGGGCTCCGCCCAGTAGCCGAGCATGACGCTGTAGCCGCGCACGCACAGCTCGCCACGCTCGCCCCGTTCCACGGTGCGCCCCGTGACCGGATCGACGACCTTGAGCTCCAGGTACGGGTGGGCCACGCCGACCGTCTCGGTGCGCCGGCGCAGCGTGAGCAGGGCGCTCTCGTCCGCCGCGGGGAGCAGGGTCTGGGTCGCGATCGGAGAGGTCTCGGTCATGCCGTACGCGATGGCGATCTCGGACAGGTGCATCTCGGCGATGACGCGCTTCATCACCTCGGCCGGGCACGGCGAGCCGCCCATGATGCCGGTGCGCAGGGTGGACAGGTCGTAGGTGGCGAAGTCGGGCAGGTTCAGCTCGGCGATGAACATCGTCGGCACCCCGTACAGCGACGTGCACCGCTCCCGCTCGACGGCGTGCAGCGTGGCGGCGGGGTCGAAGGACGAGGCCGGGATGACGGCGCAGGCGCCGTGGCTGACGGCGGCCAGCACGCCGACCACCATGCCGAAGGTGTGGTAGAGCGGCACCGGCAGGCAGATCCGGTCATGCTCGGTGTAGCGCAGCAGACTGCCGGTGATGCGGGCGTTGTTGAGGATGCTGTGGTGCGAGAGGGTCGCGCCCTTGGGGTGGCCGGTGGTGCCGGAGGTGTACTGGATGTTGATGGGGTCGTCGCAGCTCAGTGAAGCGGCGCGGGCGGCCAGTTCGTCGTCGCCCGCGTCGTGGGCGACGCCCCGGCCCGTACCTCGGACCGTGTCGCAGGCAACGCGCTCGCCCGCCGCCAGCAGCGCGGTCCAGGACGCGTCGTCGAGGTGCACGACCTCGCGCAGGTCGGGGCACGCGGTCCGCGCCGCGCGCACCACGGCCCGGCAGTCGGTTCCCCGGTGCTCGCCGGCGGCGACGAGGATGCTGGTCCCCGACTGCCGGAGGGCGTACGCCAACTCGTCGGTGCCGTACGCCGGGTTGAGGCTGACCAGGATGGCGCCGACGCGGACGGCGGCGAGCTGCACCAGCACCCACTCGGCGCTGCTCGGCGCCCAGGTGGCGACGCGCTCGCCCGCCGCCACGCCGTACGCGAGCAGCCCGCGGGCGACCTCGGCCACCGAGGCGTCCAGTTCGGCGTAGCTCCAGCGGCGGCCGCTGGCCTCCTCCACCAGCGCCTCGCGGTCGCCGTGCTGGTTGGTGGTCCCGGCCAGCGCCGCACCGATCGTCTGCCCGGTCAGTGTCAGTTCGCCGCCTGGGCTGCTCGCGTACGAGAGGGTCATCGTCAGCGGGCCCTCTCGGCGACCGAGCGGCGCGGGGCCGGGGCGGCGGGCTCGGCGGGCGGCGCGGGCCGCTGCGGGGCCAGGGCCCGGGCGACCTCGTCACGCAGCTCCACCTTGCGGACCTTGCCGCTGACCGTCATCGGGAAGGACTCGACCAGGCGCAGGTAGCGATGCACCTTGTAGTGCGCGAGGCGGCCCCGGCAGAAGCGGGCCAACTCGTCGCGGGTGAGCGGGTTGGCCGGGTCGCGCAGGATGACACAGGCGGCGATCTCCTCCCCGTACTTCTCGTCGGGCACGCCCACTAGCTGCACGTCGGCGATCTTCGGGTGGGAGTAGAGGAACTCCTCGATCTCGCGCGGGTACACGTTCTCGCCACCCCGGATGATCATGTCCTTGATCCGGCCGACGATCTGCACGTACCCGTCCTCGCGCAGCACCGCCAGGTCCCCGGTGTGCATCCAGCGGGCCGCGTCGATCGCCTCGGCCGTGCGCTCGGGCTGCTCCCAGTAGCCGAGCATCACCGAGTAGCCGTGAGTGCACAGCTCGCCGGCCTCACCGCGGGGCAGGGTCACGCCGGTCGCCGGGTCGACCACCTTGACCTCGATGTGCGGCATCACCCGCCCGACGGTGGCGGTGCGGCGCTCCAGGTCGTCGTCAACCCGGGTCTGGGTGGAGACCGGCGACTTCTCGGTCATGCCGTACGCGATGGCGACCTCGGCCATGTGCATCTCGGCCACCACCCGCCGCATGACCTCCACCGGACACGGCGAGCCGGCCATAATGCCGGTGCGCAGCGTGGACAGGTCGTAGGTGGCGAAGTCCGGGAGGTTCAGCTCGGCGATGAACATCGTCGGCACCCCGTACAGCGACGTGCACCGCTCCCGCTCGACGGCGCGCAGGGTGGCGACGGGGTAGAAGGACGGGGCGGGGATGACCACGCAGGCGCCGTGGCTGGTGGCGGCGAGGTTGCACATGACCATGCCGAAGCAGTGGTAGAAGGGCACCGGCACGCAGATCCGTTCGCGCTCGGTGTAACTGATCAACTCGCCTACGAAGAAACCGTTGTTGAGGATGTTGTGGTGGGAGAGCATCGCGCCCTTGGGAAAGCCGGTGGTGCCCGAGGTGTACTGGATGTTCGCCGGGTCGTCGGAGCTCAACTGGGCCTGGCGGGCGGCGAGCCGCTCCGGCGCGACGGCGGCGCCGTCGCGCACCAGGCCGTCCCAGGTCGGGTCGCCGATGTAGACGACGTCGCGCAGCGCCTTGCAGTCGGCGCGGACCTGCTCGACCATGCGCCGGTAGTCGCTGGTCTTGTGCTCGATCGAGGAGACCAGGACCTGGATGCCAGCCTGCTCCAGCACGTAGCGCAGCTCGTGGACGCGGTAGGCCGGATTGATGTTGACCATGATCGCGCCGATCCGGGCCGCCGCGTACTGCACCAGCACCCACTCCGGGCAGTTGATCGCCCAGATGCCGACCCGGTCGCCCTTGCCGACGCCCTTGGCCATCAGGCCACGGGCGACCCCGTCCACCGCCTGCCCGAACTCGGTGTACGTCCAGCGCCGCCCGCTGGCCATGTCCACCAGCGCCTCGCGGTCCCCGAAGCGGGTGATGGCCGCGTCGAGGTTGGCCCCGATGGTCTCGCCGAGCAGCGGCGTGTCACCGGCGCCGCTGGCGTACGACAGGGCGGGTGGCGACTGGCACGACTCCACGCGCCCGGGGGTCAGTGTCTGGCCGGCGGCGGCCCGGGGTGTCGTTCGGCGGCCGACCGCGCGGCGGCGCCCGCGTCCTGACCCGTACTGGCCGGCGCCGCGCCGGTGGTGGCGCGCGGCGGGCTCGGTGCTCTGACTGCTGGTGGCGGGGCCGGTCATGAGGACTCCTCACGGTATTCGGCGGCGCTGCCCCCCTGGGCGGTACGCTCGCGCAGCTCGATGCGGCGGATCTTGCCGGAAACGGTCTTGGGCAGCTCGGCGAACTCGATGCGGCGCACCCGCTTGTAGGGCGCGAGCACCGCGCGCGAGTGCGCGAACAGCTCCTTCGCGGTCTCGGGCCCCGGCTCCCAGCCCTCGGCGAGCACCACGTACGCCTTCGGCACGGCGAGCCGCACCGGGTCGGGCGCGGGCACCACGGCGGCCTCGGCCACGGCCTCGTGTTCGAGCAGCGCGCTCTCCAGCTCGAACGGCGAGATCTTGTAGTCGGACGCCTTGAACACGTCGTCGGCCCGCCCCACGTAAGTAATGTAGCCCTCCGCGTCGCGCGCGCCGATGTCCCCGGTGCGGTAGTAGCCGTCGGCTATGGCCTCGGCAGTGCGCTCGGGGTCGCCCGCGTACCCGGTCATCAGGCCCACCGGGTGCGCGGACAGGTCGAGGCTGATCTCGCCCTCGTCGGCGGGCACACCGGTGACCGGGTCGAGCAGCGCGACGGCGAAGCCGGGCGTGGGCCGCCCCATGGAGCCGGTCTTGAGCGGCTGGCCCGGCGTGTTGGCGACCTGCACGACCGTCTCGGTCTGCCCGAACCCGTCCCGGATGGTGACCCCCCACTCCCGCCGCACCTGCTCGATGACCTCGGGGTTGAGCGGCTCGCCGGCCGCGACGGCCTCCCGTGGCGCGGAGCGCAGCGCGCTCAGGTCGGCCTGGATGAGCATCCGCCACACGGTGGGCGGCGCGCAGAACGTGGTGACGGCGCACCGGTCCATCTCGGCCATCAGCCGTGCCGCGTCGAAGCGGGTGTAGTTGAACACGAAGACAGTGGCCTCCGCGTTCCAGGGGGCGAAGAGGTTGGACCAGGCGTGCTTGGCCCAACCCGGCGAGGAGATGTTCAGGTGCACGTCGCCGGGCTTGAGGCCGATCCAGTACATGGTGGCCAGGTGACCGACGGGGTACGAGACATGAGTGTGCTCGACGAGCTTGGGCTTGGCCGTGGTGCCCGAGGTGAAGTAGAGCATCAGCGGGTCGCTGGCGCGGGTCGGCCCGTCGGGAGTGAAGTCGGTGGGCGCGGCGTGGGCGTCCGCGTAGTCGAGCCAGCCCGGCGCCTCGTCCCCGGCGCACACCACGATCCGCGTGTAGTCGCCGGGCACGTCGGCGAACTTGACGGTGTCCAGGGCGCAGGCGATGACGTGCCGGGCGCCGCCCCGCTCGATCCGGTCCGTGAGGTCGGCGGGGCCGAGCAGCGGGGTGGCAGGGATGACGACGGCGCGCAGCTTCATGGCGGCCAGCGCGGTCTCCCACAGCTCGGCCTGGTTGCCGAGCATCACCACCACCCGGTCGCCGGGGCGCACGCCCTGGGCGCGCAGCCAGTTGGCCACCTGGTTGGAGCGCGCGCGCAGCTCGGCGAAGGAGAGGCGGGTCTCCGCGCCGTCCTCCTCCACGACGTGCAGGGCCGTCCGGTCCACCCGCTCGGCCAGCGGGTCGAACCAGTCGAGCGCCCAGTTGAACACCTCGGGGCGCGGCCACTGGAACCCGGCGTAGGCAGCCGCGTAGTCCTCCCGGTGCCGGAGTAGGAAGTCCCGCGCCGCTCGGAACTCTTCGGTCGGACCGATTACCGCCACATGTCCTCCTCATTGCCAAAGCGCTCGCTAGCATCGTGCGACGAGTGATCTGAGTCTCACTACCCCCGGACGGGGGTGACGGTATTTACGGGGAGGTGTCGGTGGCGGATACGTACGGCGCCGTGGAAATGCGGTCCGCGCTCGGGCGGATGCGACGGAGCGGCGGACTACCGGTCGCGTTCGGTGGACTGTTCGAGGGGACCCGCCAGTTCCGCATAGCCGAACTGGCCGGCACGGCCACGCCCGTGCTCCTCGGTCTCACCATTACCACCGGCAACGGGCTCGGAGGCAAGGCCATGGCGCTCTCCCGCCCCGTCTACGTATCGGACTACCCTGCCTCCCGGGTCATCAGCCACGAGTACGACGCGGCCGTCGCCGCGGAGGGGCTGCGCTGCGTGCTCGCGGTGCCGGTGGCGGTGCGGCGCCGGGTGCGGGGCGTGCTGTACGGGGCGCTGCGACAGCCGATGGCGCTGGGTGACCGGACCATGTCGGTGGCGGTCGAGGCGGCCCGCGAGTTGGAGCAGGCGCCGCCGTGCGTGACGCCGCGCAGGACGAGGCACAGCGGGGTGCTGACCGCCACGTCGCGCCCGCCGGAGGCGGATGCCGCGGCGTGGGAGGAGGTGCGCGCGGCCCACGGCGAACTACGGGCGCTGGCCCAGCGCGTGCATGACCAGAAGCTCCGACACGACCTGCTCGCCGTCCTCGGCCGGCTGGCCACCGCCTCGCCCGAGGCCGCTCCCCCACCCGACCGGGCGCCCCACCTCCCCTCAGTCGAGCTGTCGCCGCGCGAGGTGGACGTGCTCGCCTGCGTGGCGTCGGACACCACCAACGCGACGGCGGCGGACCGGCTCGGGCTGCGCCCGGAGACCGTACAAGAGCTATCTGCGGTCGTCCATGCGGAAGCTGGGTGCCCACACGCGGCTCCAGGCCGTGGTCTCGGCCCGCCGAGCGGGGCTGTTGCCGTAGCGGTCCGGAGGCACTGCGGCTGCCGGCCTGTGGGCCAGACCGTGGGCGCGGCCGCGATCCACGGTCGTGGCTGGCGGTCGCGGTCGGGGGCGTGCTTGTGCTCGTGGTGCACGGTGGGGCGCATGGGAGCGCGTTGACGCACTCGCGCTTCGTCCGGGCGCCGGCAGGGGGCGCGCGATCGAAGGACAGGCCTTCGCCCCGATGCCCACCCCGACCGGGGAACGGCTGCGGCTGGTCCCCCTCACCGCGTCCCACGCAGACGCGATGTACGCCTCCTCGACCACCGACCCCGAGACGTCGGGATCGAGGGCGCGGCCACGAAGACCGACGGCCGAGCAGCCGGTGCGGCACCGTGGCACTGTTCGGATACGACGGCGGTGTGGAAGGGGATGGGCTGGCATGGCTCTGCAGTTCGGGTTGGTCGGCACGGGCGCGTGGGCGCGCGACACGCACGGGGCTGGTGTGCGTGCCAGCACGGGCGGGACGCTCGCCGGGGTGTGGGGACGGTCGCCCGCGCGGACCGCCGACGCGCAGGGGGCGCCGGCCTACGACAGCTTCGACGCGCTCGTGGCGGACGTGGACGCCGTCGTCTTCGCCGTCCCGCCCACCGTCCAGCCCGATCTCGCCGAGCGCGCCGCACGCGCGGGCCGCCACCTGCTGCTGAAGAAGCCGGTGGCGCTAGACCCGGGGCGGGCCGCCCGGGTCCGCGCTTCCGACGTCGCCTCGCTGACCTTCCTCACCTGCCGCTTCCGACCCGAGCAACGCGTGTGGATCGACGCGGCGGAGCGTACCGGCGGCTGGCACACGGCCTCCGCCGTCTGGCTCGTGGCGCTCTACGACCCGCGGGAGCGCCCGGCCCCGGGCGACTGGCGGCGGAGTGAGGGCGCCCTGTGGGACATCGGCCCGCACGCCCTGTCCATCCTGTCCCCGTTGCTCGGACCTGTCGAACGGGTCACGGCGCTGGCCGGACGCGGCGACACCGTACACCTGACGACCCGACATGCCACGGGTGCCACTGGTACCGCCGCGCTGAGCCTGACCGTGCCGCCCACCGCGCGTCAGGTGGTGACCACCACCGTCGGCGAGGAGAGTGTGCACACTCTCCTCCGGGGCTTCACGACCGCCTCGGTGGCCGCGGCCGAGGCGGTCGACGCGCTCGCGACCATGGTCACCGACGGGCGCCGGGACCACCCGTGCGACGTGGACTTCGGTGACGAAATCGTGCGCGTCCTGGACGCCGCCCGGCGCTCGCTGGCCGAGGGCCGTACGATCCAGGTCGCCGGGGTGCGGTAGCCATGCGAGCCGGCGGCGGTCGGGAGGCAGGAGGGTGATCGGCAGGTCCGGTGGCTTCCCGACCGGGATGGTCCGGCAGCGGCCCCGCAGGGCCGTGCCCGTCAGCGTGTGACGTCCACGAAGATCGGGTTGGTGTAGAACCACGTGTCGAGCCACGGGTCGCCCTTGCCGGGCTCGTGGGGCAGCGGGCCGTGGGGGTCGATGTTCGCACCGAGGAAGCCCGCGCCGTGGCGCTTGCCGTCGCTACCGCGCAGCCGCAGGTAGAAGGGGTGTTCGGCGCGCCCGACGGGGATGCGCAGGGTGTACGTGCCGCGGCGGCCCGCGACGTCGGAGGTGTGGACGACCCGGGTGTCCGGGGCTCGCCAGTCGTCGCGGTCGGCGGCCGGTCCGCGGACCGCGCCGCGGATGACGTCGACGTGCTGCAAACGCGGCAGCACACCGTACGGGTTGCGGCGGGAGGCCGCGGTCACGGTCACGGTGAGGGTGAGCTGCTCGCCCCGCCGAGCCCGCAGCCGGTCACCGAGGGTGGCGCTGTTGCCGCGCTCGCCGCGCACCTTGACGTCGACGCCGTCGACGAGGTGGCCGTGGTCGACCCACACTCGCCCGGCACGCAGCCCTTCCATCACGTGGCGGTAGCCGTACCGGGTGACCCCCACGTGCGTGCGGCTGAACTGGCCGGGCCAGAAGTCGCCGCCGGGCTGCGGTTCGGTGGTGTTGTACGGGTCGGGGAGGCGGCCGGTGTTGTCGAAGTTCTGCCCGGGTCGCCAGTCACCGTTGACCCAGGTGTCCTGGGCGACTCGGTGGACGTCGGAGTTGGAGGTGATGGTGAAGAGCTTGCCCTCCGCCAGCATCGCGTCGCACATGCCGCCCACGGTCGCGGTCGCCCAGTCGAAGCCGCCGTAGGTGACGTACGCCCCGCGCGGATAGCCGGGCCAGGAGTCCGCGGAGGGCGAGTTGGTGTACTCGCCGCGGACGTTGGTGTCCGCGTGCCAGCCGGGGATCGCGCCTGCCTGGGCGCCGGGAGCGCCCTCCATGCCGATCATGATGTGGGGGGCGGCGTCGCGCCAGCCGCGCAGCTCGTGCGGGGAGTCGATGCCGAGCCGCATGGGGTGGTTGGCGAGGACCAGGACGTCGTCCACGTACCGGGTGCGTCGCTGCTCGGCCAGCCACTTGAGGGCCTTGATCGCGTGCGCCTCGTTGCGCGGGGTGTCGGGGTGGTTCGGGCCGCCGGCCGTGTAGCCGAGCAGCTTGCCGTCGAAGGCCTCCTCGAAGCGGGTGAGCAGGTCGACCTCGTGTCGGCCGGGCGGCGAGAAGACGGTGCAGTGTTCGGCACCGGGGATGTACCACTCAAGCCCTTGGAAGATCAGCATGCGCCTGTTCTCGGCACGGGCCCGCAGGATCTCGCGGTGCTCCCGCGCGGCACCGAACTTGGCGTAGCCGATGTTGCTGTGCTCGGTGAAGACCATCCAGTCAAGGCCGAACTTCCGCCCCGCTCAGGCTATCTGGGAGAACGTGTACTTGGCGTCGTGGCTGTAGACGGTGTGCTTGTGGTGGTCCCCGACCAGGTAGACCAGGTCGGGGGCGTGGCCGTGCGCGCCGTGACCGTGGCCGGGGCCGTGGTGGCCGCCTCCCCAACCCTGCCCGTGCCCGCGTCCGTGGGCCAGCGCGGGAAGGGGCAGCGAGGCGGCGGCGAACCCCGCCCGGAACAGGCCGGCGCGACGCATCAGCCCCCGACGGCTGAACCCCTGCGGGTCGAGTGATTCCGCGGGCACCTGGGTGTCAGCCCATTCGGGCACAGGGTGGGTCATGACGTGCTGTTCTCCGTCGTGTAGGAACATTTCGCGTGAAGAGGAGGATTTCTGGATCGCGAAACGACCGGGTGAATCAGGGGCGAACTTCGCGGACTCCCCCTGTGACGGGCAAGCGGGGTGGGTGGCGCGTGGTCCGTGGCTCATGGCTCATGATCAGGACATCGCCGCTGGTCACCACTGTCTGAGGTGCCTGAGGTACGGCGGAAGCCGGGTGCCGCCGGGGCGACGGCCAACCCGCGCAGGGGCCAACCCTCGAAGGGCACACCCGCCAGCGTGTGCCGGCCCAGCGACTGTCGCCGATGGCGGCGAGCACGTCAGCGCCGACGACAGGCGGTTTCGGAGTACGGCTCACCCCGCCGCCCCCGACCATGGGCGACACGAAGCGTCAACAGCGGCAGGGGGAAGCCGAATCGCACCCCAACGCGGCACGGAGAACCCGCGGCGTCCCGCCAACCGGCGGCGGAGTCGACTCGTCGCCGGGCCGGGACCCGCCGGCCTCAGATGACGGGTGGCGGACGAGGGGCGGTAGCTGACAGGGGACGGGCTAGGAAGCGGGCGCGGCCGCCCGCCCGTGTTTCAGCCCTGCTCGGCCCGTGCCGCTTTCTCGGCCTGCTCCGCCTTCAGCCGGACGGCCTCCTTGCGGACCTCGGCCTGCGTGGCGCGCTCGCGCTCCAGCCACTCGGGCCGCTCTTCCTTCAGCGCGTCGATCTGCTGCGTGGTGAGGGGCTCGGTGACGCCGCCGCGGGCGAGGCCCGAGACGGAGACGCCCAGCTTGGCCGCGACGACGGGGCGCGGGTGCGGGCCGTTCTGGCGCAGGTCGCTCAGCCACTGGGGCGGGTCGGCCTGGAGGGCGTTCAGCTCGGTGCGCGAGAACACGCCCTCCCGGAATTCGGCGGGGGTGGCCTCGAGGTACACACCCAGCTTCTTCGCCGCGGTGGCGGGCTTCATGGTCTGGCTCATGGATTAAGGGTAACGAGCCGCGCACGTGCTGACCACGAGGGTTTTCCGCCGCCCGCACCCTCCGGTGGGTCGGTCGGTGACTACGGCTGGTAGTCTAGCGAGGTGACAGGCTCGGCAGACTCTCCCGCGTTCCGGCTCGCCTACGTGCCCGGGGTGACGCCCTCGAAGTGGGTGCGCATCTGGAACGAGCGGCTGCCTCACATCCCCCTCACCCTTACCCAGACGCCGGCCGCCGAGATCCGCGGGGCCCTGCGCGGGGGCGAGGCCGACGCGGGGTTCGTCCGGCTTCCGGTCGACGGGGACGACCTCAGCGCGATCCCCCTCTACGAGGAGACGACGGTGGTCGTCATCCCCAAGGACCACCTCTTCGCGGCGGCCGACGAGGTGACCGTGGCGGACCTCGTCGACGAAGTGGTGCTCCACCCGCTGGACGACACCCTGGGCTGGGAGCAGCCGCCCGGGCTCCCCGCGCGCGAGCGCCCCGCCACGACCGCCGACGCCGTCGAACTGGTGGCGGCGGGCATCGGCGTACTGATCGTCCCGCAGTCCCTGGCCCGGCTGTACCACCGCAGGGACCTCACATACAGCACGATCACGGACGTGCCCACCTCCCGCGTGGCGCTGTCGTGGCTCCAGGAGGCCACGACGGACCTGGTGGAGGACCTCATCGGCATCGTCCGCGGCCGTACCGTCAACAGCACCCGGGGCCGCCGTCCCGAGCCCGAGCCTACGGACAAGAGCGCCACGCGCCGACAGCAGCCCGCCGGGGGGCAAGGGCGGCGGCAGGGGCGCCGGCAGGACGGCGGGCAAGCCGCCCGCCAAGAACGCCCGCCGCGGCTCCGGCGGCCCGAAGGGTGGGCGGCTCCGGCGGCCCGAAGGGTGGCAAGCCCCGCCGGGGCGGAACCAGCTGCGTCGATGACGGCGGGGCTGGACGCGTGGGCCGCGTCTCGTTACCCATGGCCGGAAGCAGGTGCCGCTGGCCGCTGACGCCGCGCGGGAGGTGATCCGGCCTTAGGGTACAGCCATGTCTGATCGAATAGGGCCGCGCCCTACCCGCTTGGCCGCCGCCATCTCCGCCGTAGCCGTCCTGCTTGGCACAGTTGCCGCTTGCGGCGCGGACTCGAAGCCAGCGGTCACGTCGTCAGCCCCCTCAGCGGCCCATTCAGCGCCGGTGGAGACGGAGACAACGGCGGGACAGGCCACGCCTCTCCTGTCGATATCGCGGAGACGGCGACAGAGACGGAGGAGGCGACGCCCTCCGCCGACGCCGCTGAGACACAGCCAAGGCCTGGACCGCCGCGTAACGAGGCTACCGACTCGGCTGGTCGGCACGACGGCAGCAACTACGACAACCTCTCCCCGGAGGGCCAGGAAGCGCACGATACCATGAACTGCGCGAAGATCCCTGGTAAGAAGAAGGGCAGTTGCAACGAACTCCACCGTAAGTGCCGGGAGAGTGGCGCTACCGCCGTCTCGTCCCTGGGTGAAGAGCTCACCTGCCGCACGTCGCCGAGGGACGGGCAGCTGCGCTGGCTGGCAGAAGGGGAATGACGGGCGTATCCCGGCCGGACACAACGCTCACGGACTTCTCTCAGCGCGTTTCGGCTCGCGGTTCGGACGGCCAGCCGGGAACGAAAGCCGGACAGCGAGCCGGCGGTCTGGGCACTCGACATGCTTCCCAGCGATGTGACGGGGCGCTCCACACCTCCGTGCCGGCCAGGGTCTCCCAGGTGCCGCCCGAGCGTCACACGAGCTACCTGACCGAGCAGCGGTCGGGCTGCTCGCCGCAGGCAGGACCGACCTGACAAGACGACGCACACCACGACGCGGCCCGGCGCGCAGGCCTGCGCGACCCGGCGCCGCGTGCCGCCCGCGCGGGGCCTGGCGGGCGGGAAAGAGGGCCCGCAGGTGTGAAAACACCCAGGTGCATCCACTCGTAGAGGCATGGACGACAAGAACCCCGATCCGGACCCGCGGACGACGCCGGGTCTCGAACCCGGTGGGTCGGTGCCTCCCAGGGAGACGCCGCCCGCCGAGGGCAGCACCCCCGACGCCGGGCCAGAGGAGACGCACAATCCGACGACCGGATGGGCCAAGGCACCGGTATTCCTGATCGGGTTGTTGGTGTTGGCCGCGGTGGTGTACTTCGTCGCCCGCGTCTGGCTCCTGTGACACCGCCGCGTGGGCCCCGCGGCCGGCCCGTGCCGCCACCAGGCCACGGGCGGCCGACGCCCGCGCCCGTGCCCGGGCGCGGCCCGCCTCCGGCGCCCCGCGGCGGCCCAGACCCGAGCCCGTCGATCCCCGAGGACCGCGCATGAGCGAGCACCGCATCACCGTCGTGGTGATCACCCACAACCGTCGGGCTGAACTCCTGCACACCCTGGAGCGGCTCACCGCGTTGCCGGAGCGGCCACCGGTGATCGTGGTCGACAACGCCTTGACCGACGGTACGGCCGCCGCGGTACGGGCCCACCGGCCGCCGGTGCGCCTGGTCGAGCCCGGTTGGAACCTGGGGGCGGTGGGCCGGAACCTGACCGCGCGCCTGGTCGACACGGACTACATCGCCTTCTGCGACGACGACTCGTGGTGGGAGCCGGGCTCCCTGACCACCGCGGCCGACCTGCTCGACGCCCATCCCGGGCTCGCCTGCGTCACCGCGCGCATCCTCATCCACCCGCCGCTGGCCGACGGGGGCGAGCCGGCGGGGGAACCGTTCGAGGACCCGATCGTCAGCGAGCTGCGCGACTCGCCGCTGGAGGGCCCGGACTGGCTGCCCGGCCCGGCGCTGGGGTCGTTCCTGGCCGCCGCCACCGTGCTGCGCGCCGACGCCTTCCGCGCGGCGGGCGGCTTCTCGCCACGGCTGTGGCTCGGCGGCGAGGAGGAGCTGCTCGCCGGCGACCTGGCCGCCCGTGGCTGGTGGCTCGCCTACGCGCGGGAGCTGACGATCCACCACCGGCCGTCCGCGAGCCGCGATGCGCGGCTGCGCCGCCGCCACGGGATCAGGAACACCCTGTGGTTCGCCTGGCTGCGCCGTTCGGCGCCGGCCGCGCTGCGCCGTACCGCCCACCTCGCGGCGACGGTGCCGCCCGACGCGACCTCCGTGCGCGCCGTGGGCGAGGCGCTGGCCGGGCTGCCCTGGGTGGTCCGCGAGCGCCGGCCGCTGCCGGCCTCGGTGGAGCGCGAGCGCCGGCCGCTGCCGGCCTCGGTGGAGCGCCGCCTGGCGCTCCTGGAGGCGCCGCAGAACGCGTCGTCGGCCCGCCGCTACGTCGGCTGACCGGCGGGTTCCAGCAGCGCACCGACGACGGCCGGTGCTGGCCACGAGGAGTTGATCCGTGCCCCGAACCCTGCTGACCGGCTGGTTCAGCTTCCTGCACAGCGAGGTCACGGCGGGTGACCTGCTCGTCGCCGACGTGGTGCGCGACGCGCTGCGCGGGGCGTCGATCCCGTACGACACCGCCTGGTCCCCGACCTTCCGGCCGGCGGGGCTGCACCTGGGAGAAGGTGGACCCGTCCGCGTACACGCACCTGGTCTTCGCGTGCGGGCCGCTGCACTCGCGGCGTCCCGCGGTCGACGGCGTCCCGGCGCCGCTCCTCGAACTGCATCGGCGCTTCGCCGGCTGCCGGCGCATCGCCGTCGGCGTGTCCGTGGTGGACCCGGCCGACCCGGGGGTCACCGGGTTCGACGTGGTGCTGGCGCGCGACGAGGCGGCAACGACGACGGGTGCGCCGGACCTGAGCCGGCACGCGCCGCCGCCACGGGCGGTGCCGGTGGTCGGCGTGGTGGTGACCGAGGGCCAGCACGAGTACGGCGCGCGCCGGCGCCACGAGGAGGTGGCGCGGGCTATCGAGGCGTGGGCCGGCGGGCTCGACGCCGCGCGGCTGCCGCTCGACACCCGGTTGGACGCCGACGACTGGCGGCTGCCGGCCAGCCCGGACCAGGTGCACGCGGTCTTCGCCCGGCTGGACGCCGTGGTGACCACCCGGCTGCACGGGCTGGTGCTGGGGCTGCGGGCCGGGACGCCGGTGCTGGCCGTCGATCCGGTGGCGGGCGTCGCGAAGGTCAGCGCACAGGCCGCGGCGCTCGGCTGGCCGATGGTGCTGCCGGCCGAGCGGGCGACGGCGGCCGAACTCGACCAGGCGCTGGACTGGTGCCTGAGCCCGGCCGGGCGCGCCCGGGCACGGAAGCTGGCCCGCTCCGCCGGCGTGCCCACGGGCCCGGGCCTCCTCGCCGACCTGCTGGTCGGCGAGGAGGCCCGGGCCTCCTCGCCGACCTGCTGCGCCACCTCGCTCCCGGACGGGGGTGACGGGTGGCCGGGCGCGGCGGGTGGGGCCTTTCGCCCGCCACGGCGCGGGCTCGGCGCCGCCGAGCGGGCCCGGGACCCGCGCGGTCCGCGCTCAGGCGGCCTGGCCCAGGGCGGCCTGGGAGCTGACGGATGTGCACGGCGCGAGCAGGCCGACCTCCCAGGTCGTGAGCAGGCGGGTGCGGAGCAGGGTGCCCGCGCCCACCGCGCCGGCGACGAGCAGTCCACCGACGACCAGGGCGCCCCGGGCCCCGGCGAACTCCATCAGCAGGCCGAGCAGCGGCGGGCCGACCAGGCCCCAGCCGGTGCTGGCGCTGCGCCACACGCCGAGTACCCGGCCCCGCATGTACGGCGGCGGGTCGGTCTGCAGGACGGTGGTCCCGGCCGTGTCGGAGACGGACTCCACCAGGGCCATCGGCAGCACCAGCAGGAACAGCGAGGGGGAGAACCCCGCGGCGATCTGGAGCAGCGTGCCGGCGGCGGTCAGCGTGCCGACCAGCCGTACGGAGGGGTTCTGCATGCGGCCGGCGAGCACGGCGCCGGCGATGCCGCCCACGGCCAGCACCGTGGAGACCGTGCCGAAGTCGGCGGCGCTGCCGTGCAGCGCGCCGGTGACCAGCACCGAGAGCGTCAGCCCGTAGTTGCGGCCGAAGACGGCGCCCAGGCCCGTGATCACGGCCAGCGCCACCAGGCGCGGCCTGCGCAGGAAGAAGGACAGCCCCTCGCGGGCGGTCATCCGCGCCGCGGCGCTCTCCTCGGCCGCCTGGTCCACGGACGCCGTCCGGTCGGAGGCGGCGGTGTCCGGCTCCGCGGGCTCGGGCGGCGCGAAGCGCAGGAAGGGGATGACGGCGGCGACGAAGAGGAACGACAGCCCGTTGGTGACGTAGGCCGCGGCGATGCCGAACACCCCGATGGCCACGCCGGCCGCCGCCGTGCCGGCGAGGCGGCCGACGCTGTGCACGACCGAACCGAGAGCGATGGCGGACGGCACGTCCTTCCTGGGCACCAGGTCGTTGCCGAGCAGGGCGGTCGCCGGGCCGTCGATCGTGGCGACCAGGCCGGTGACGACCGCGAGGGCCATCAGCAGGCCCACGTTGAGCTGGTCGAAGGCGACAAGGACGGCGGTGGTGAAGGCCACGGCGCCCAGCACGGCCTGGCTGACGGCAGCGGCCAGCTTCCCGGGGCCAGCGGTCGACCGCCGCGCAGCCGAACACGCCGAGCAGCAGCCCGGGCCCGGCCTGCGCGGAGAGCGAGAGGCCGGTCGCCGCGGCGGAGCCGGTGACCTGGAGCACGAGCAGGTTCTGCACGGTGAGCTGCATCCAGGTGCCCGCGTTGGACACCAGGTTCGCCAGCGACCACCAGCGCATGCTCGGGTAGCGCAGGCAGCGCCAGGGCGAACGCTCGCGCGCCGCGGCCCGGCGCGCTCCGTGCGGGAGGGGGTGGGCGCGGGGGCGGGCGTGGTGTCCGGGGCGGTGACGGCGCGGGCCGGGTCACGAGCATCGTCGAGGCTCGCGTCGGGCGCCGGAGCGGGCGCGGGCACGCGGGCGAGGGCGGAGACAGAAAGGGGCACGTCGGCACGTTTCGTGAAGAGCCCAGCAGGCTCGGAGAACGGACTCGGGTGACGGGGGCCCGCCGTGCGGTCGTGGCCGCGGCGACCGGGCTGCTGCTGTGCGTGGGACGGCATCGATCGGTCCACCGCGCTCAGCCAGGGCCCCACTGTCACAGACGACGGCGACCCGCCGCTGTGACCCGGACCTCCCTCTCGCAGGCATAAGGGGCAGATTCCCTACGTTTCCAGGGGCTGAACGGGTACGTGCCCTTGCTCACAAGGCCCGGCGGGGCCCTTCCGACCGACCGGCCGTACGCCCCCCCGGCGCGCGGCTCACCAGCGGCTCACCACGCCTGACGCGGAGCCGGGCGTACCGGCGCAGGTACGGCGGTACGGGGCGGCGTGCGGCCCGCCTACGCACCGCTACCTCGGCGGGACGCATCGCGACTCACCCGCTTGGCCCGCGTGAACCATGTGGGGCGGGTACTCCGGCAGACATGAAGGCACTCGTGATCAACTGCACCCTCAAGCCGACCCCCGCCCCCTCCAACACCGAGGCACTGGCCGCCGTGGTGGTGGCGGAGTACGCTCGCCGTGGGGTGCCGTCCGAGGTCGTACGGGCGGTCGACCTCCAGCTCACCCCCGGCGTCGAGCGGGACATGGGCGGCGACGACCAGTGGCAGACCGTGCACGAGCAGATCCTCGCGTCGGAGATCCTCATCATCGCCTCACCCACCTGGCTCGGGCGGCCCTCGTCGGCGGCGCAGCGGGTCCTGGAGCAGATGGACTCGATGCTCGGCGAGACCGACGACGCCGGCCGGCCGGTGGCGTTCAACCGGGTAGCGGGCATCGTGGTGACGGGCAACGAGGACGGCGGGCACCACGTGATCAGCGAGATCAGCGGGGCGCTGGTGGACATCGGGTTCACGGTGCCCGGCCAGTCGTGGACGTACTGGCACCTCGGGCCCGGGCCCGACTTCCTGGACGACGAGCGCGGGCACGACTGGGCGCGGTCGACCGGCAAGGCCATGGCCGCGAACCTGATCGGAGTAGCGGAGGCGCTCAGCGTCCGGCCGCTCGGCCCGCCGCCTTCCTGAGCGCCGTCCGACCGCCGCCCCGGCTCCGCGCGCCGCCGGCACCGCCCGCCGCGCGCCGGCGGGTCCGGGGTGCGGCGACCCGTCAGTGTAGCGCGACATATCCACCCGTGTCATTCTGAAAGCTTTTTAGGCCCATTTGTTGGGTTATTTCGCCTCACGCGACGACACCCCCAGCACGCACGAGCACCACGTCCGGGCGGGCCGTCACCCCCGCGACCGGCCAACCCGTCCGGCACCGAAGGAGGGCACATGAACACCTCTGCCGCACCCCGCTGGCGCCACGCCGTCGTCACCGGAGGCGCCGGCTTCGTCGGCTCTCACCTGTGCGCCGCGCTCCTCGACCAGGGCACGGAGGTCACCTGCATCGACGACCTCAGCACCGGGGCTCGGGAGAACATAGCGCCCTTCCTCGGCAGCCAGCGGTTCACCTTCCAACGCGCCAACGCCTGCCGGCCGTTGGAGGTCGACCGGCCGGTGGACCTCGTCCTGCACTTCGCCTCCCCCCGCCTCCCCCGCGGAGTATCTGCGGCTGCCCGTCCACACGCTGGAGACCGGCAGCCTGGGCACGCGCAACGCGCTCGCCCTGGCCCGCGACCACCAGGCGCGTTTCGTACTGGCCTCCACCTCGGAGGTCTACGGGGACCCACAGCGCCACCCGCAGAGCGAGGACTACTGGGGCAACGTCAACCCGGTGGGCCCGCGCAGCGTCTACGACGAGGCCAAGCGCTTCGGTGAGGCGCTGACCACCGCGGAGGCGGGGACGAACGGCGTGGACACCGGCATCGTGCGACTGTTCAACACCTACGGCCCGCGCCATGCGCGGGTACGACGGCCGGGCCGTGCACACCTTCATCAGGCAGGCGCTGGCCGGCAAGCCGCTCACGGTCACCGGGGACGGCCGGCAGACGCGGTCACTGTGCTACGTGGACGACACCGTGCGCGGCATCCTCGCCGCCGCCTCCGACCTGCGCGGCCCGGTCAACCTCGGCAACCCGGTCGAGCTCACCATGCTCGAACTCGCCGATCTTGTAGTGGAGTTGACCGAATCCCGGTCCACCGTCCGGTTCATCGAACGGCCCACCGACGACCCGGCCGTGCGCTCCCCGGACATCACGTTGGCCCGCGGCAAGCTCCAGTGGGAGCCGCGCGTCACCGCGCACGAGGGCCTGCGCCGCACCATCGGCTGGTTCCGTCAGCGGCTCGCCGCCTGACCGGCCCGCCGGCCGCCGCCCCGGCCGTTGCCCCCGCCGACCCGGCGACACCGTCGCCTTCGCCGAAAGGCCCCCGGTCCTATGCGCGTTCTGGGAATCAACGCCCTCTTCCACGACCCCGCAGCAGCCCTCGTCATCGACGGCCACACCGTCGCCGCCACCGAGGAGGAACGCTTCTCGCGCCGCAAGCACGGCAAGCGCCCCGTGCCGTTCGCCGCCTGGGAGATGCCCGAGCACGCAGCGCGGTGGTGCCTGGCCCAGGCCGGGCTGCCGCCCCAGGACCTGAACGCGGTCGCGTACTCCTTCGACCCCACCCTGGCCCGCCCCGCCGACACCATGGGCCTCGACGACCCGTGGGACCACACCTGCGGCTCGCCTACGCGCGGGAGGCGCCGGGCTTCCTGCACACCGCGCTGCCCGGGCTCGACCCGGACAGCGTGCGCTTCGTCCCTCACCACATGGCGCACGCCGCCTCCAGCGCCTTCGGCGCCCCGGGCGCCGACTCCTCCTCCTCCGTGCTCGTGCTCGACGGCCGTGGCGAGCGCACCTCGCACCTGGCGGCCCGCCGCGTCGGCGCGCACCTGGAGCCGCTGTACGGGCAGGAGTTGCCGCACTCGCTGGGCCTGGTCTACGAGGAGCTGACCGAGCACCTGGGGTTCCTGCGCTCGTCGGACGAGTTCAAGGTGATGGCGCTCGCCTCACACGGGCGCCCGCGCGTGCTCGGCGAGCTGCGCCGGTACGTGCACGCCACCGGGGAGGGCGGGTTCCGCGGGGCGGGCGTGCCCTGGCACGAGCTGTGCCCGCCGCGACGGCCGGACGAGGCGTGGACCCAGGACCACGCCGACGTGGCCGCCAGCGCCCAGGCGTGCCTGGGGGAGACACCGCTCGACCTCGCGCGCTGGCTGCACGGGCACACCCACGACGAGGTGTTGACGCTGGCCGGCGGCGTGGCCTGAACTGCGTCGCCAACTCCCGGATCGCCCGCGAGGGCCCGTTCGGCGCGGTGTGGGTGCAGCCGGCCGCCGGCGACGCGGGCACCGCGCTGGGCGGCGCGCTGCTGCTAAGCGCCGAACAGGGCACAGCCCCGGACCCGATGCCCGGCGCGGCGCTCGGCCGCGGCTGGTCGGACGCCGAACTGGAGGCCCGGCTCAAGACGGCGGCCGTGCCCTACGAGCGGCCCGACGACGTCGCGGAAGCGGTCGCCGAGGCGTTGGCCGACAACGCCGTCGTGGCCCGGCTCCAGGGACGTTCCGAGTACGGACCGCGCGCACTCGGGCACCGCTCGCTGCTGGCCCACCCGGGGCACGCCGGGAACCTGGAGCGGCTCAACGACGTGAAGGGGCGCGAGCAGTTCAGGCCGGTGGCGCCGACGGTGCTCGCCGAGCGGGCGCCCGACCTCTTCGACGGGCCGCTGCCCAGCCCGTACATGCTCTTCGTGCACGACGTGGCGCCGCAGTGGCGCGAGCGGATCCCGGCCGTGGTGCACGTGGACGGCACCGCCCGCATCCAGACCGTCGACGCGACCACCGAACCGCTGATGGCCCGGATGCTGGCCGCCTTCGAGCGGCGCACGCGCCTGCCCGTGGTCGTCAACACCAGCCTCAACACGGCCGGCCGGCCCATGGTCGACGACCCGCGCGACGCGCTGGAGTGCTTCGGCTCCGCGCCCGTCGACCTGCTGGCCATAGGGCCGTTCGTGGTACGCCGCGGGGACTTCTTCGCCGCGCGGCGCGAGGAGGCGGCGGCCTCGGCCGGGCAGAATCGCGTTCGGCTGCGCGGGCGGGCCCGCCGCGGCGCGCAACATCGGCTGGCGCGCCGCCCGCGAGCCGTGGGTGGTCTCCCTCGACGACGACGTCACCCCCTCCTCCGGCTGGGCCACGGCGCTCGCCGCCGACCTGGCCGCCGCGACGCCCGGCACGGCCGCCGTCACCGCCCGGATCGCCGTGCCGCTGCCCGCCGACCGCCGGCCGACGGACTGGGAGCGCGGCACCGCCGGCCTGGCCACGGCGCGTTGGATCACCGCCGACATGGCCTGCCGCACCGCCGCGCTGCGGGCCGTGGAGGGCTTCGACGAGCGGTTCCGGCGCGCCTTCCGTGAGGAAGCCGACCTGGCGCTGCGGATGGTCTCGGCCGGCTGGGAGATCGCGACCGGCCGTCGCACCACCACCCATCCGGTGCGGCCGGCCGACCGCCTGGTGTCGCTGCGCGCGCAGGCCGGCAACGCCGACGACGTGCTGATGACCCGGTTGCACAGCCGCTCTGGTGGCGGCGGGCCGACGCGCCGCGCTGGCCTCGGTGGCCTGCGCGCTGGCCGGCCGCCGCCGGCTGGGGCGCGCTGTGGGGCCTTGGTACCGCCGAGTTCGCCTGGGCCCGCGTCGCGCCCGGCCCGCGCACCGGTGACGAGGTCGCCACGATGGCGCTGACCAGCCCGCTGATCCCGCCGCTGGCCAGCTACCACTGGCTGCGCGGCCTCGTGCGCCACCGCGCGGCGCGCCCGCTGCCGCCCGGACGCCCGCCCACCGCCGCGCACCAGCCAGCCCGGCCGCGCGCCGAGCGGGTGTAGCCGATGGGCATCCACACCAGCGACCCGCACGCGCCGCCCCCTCTCGCCCCTCCCCGAAGGCGGCCCCGGCGGGCCGTGGATCACCCCCCGCGACGGCGTGCCGCCCACCCACGTGCCGCGCGACGCGGAGGGCGCCGGGCTGCCGCAGGCGGTGCTCTTCGACCGGGACGGGACGCTGGTCGTCGACGTGCCGTACAACGGCGACCCGCGGCGGGTGCGTCCGGTGCAGACGGCCGGGGCGGCGGTGGAGGCCGTGCGCGCGCTGGGCATCCCGGTGGGGGTGGTCAGCAACCAGTCGGGGCTGGCCCGGGGGCTGTTGACGCGCGCGCAGGTGAGCGCCGTGCACCGGCGGGTGGAGCGCCTGCTCGGTCCGTTCGACGTGTGGGCGGTGTGCCCGCACGGGCCCGACGACGGCTGCGGCTGCCGCAAGCCCGCGCCGGGCCTGGTGTTCGCCGCCTGCGAGCGGCTGGGCGCCGACCCCGCCCGCTACGCGGTCATCGGCGACATCGGGCGACGTGGCGGCGGCCCGCGCCGCGGGCGCGCGCGGCGTGCTCGTGCCCACCCCGGTCAGCCTGCCCGCCGAGACGACGGCGGCCGACGAGCGGGCGAGCGACCTGCTGGCGGCCGTGCGGCTGGTGACCGCCCCGACGCGACCGGCGGGAGGCGCCGCATGAGCGACCTGCCCCGCACCCTGGTCGTCCGCCTGGACAGCGCCGGCGATGTGCTGTTGGCCGGGCCCGCCGTGCGGGCCGCCGCGGCCGGCTCCTCGTACACCGCGCTGCTGTGCGGTCCACTCGGCGAGCGGGCCGCGCGCCTGCTTCCCGGTGTGGACGAGGTGTTGGTGCACGAGGCGCCGTGGGTGGGCCTCGACCCCGCGCCGGTCTCCCCGCGGCGGACCGCCGCACTGGTGGACGCGGTGGCGGCCGGCCGCTTCGACCGGGCGCTGGTCCTCGTCTCGTTCCACCAGAGCCCGCTGCCGGCCGCGCTGTTGCTCAAGCTGGCCGGGGTGGGCTGGATCGCGGCGGACAGCGTGGACTACCCCGGCTCGCTGCTCGCCCTGCGCCACCAGCGGGCGCCGCACCGGCACGAGGCCGAGGCCGGGCTCGACCTCGCCCGGGCGGCGGGGTTCGCGCTGCCGTCCGGCGACGACGGCCGGCTGCGCGTGCTGACGCCGCCACCGGCGGCGGAGCTGACCGGCACCGAGCCGTACGTCGTCTTCCACCCCGGCGCCGCCGTGCCCGCCCGCGCGCTCTCCCCCGAGCGGGCGGCCCGGGTCGCCGCCGCGCTGGCCGCCGCCGCGCACCGCCTGGTCGTCACCGGCGGCCCCGGCGAGCGGGCGCTGACCGCTCGGGTCGCCGGGGACCACTCGCTGGACCTCGGCGGCGCGACGGACCTGCGCCAACTGGCCGGGGCGCGGGCCGCCGTCGTGGGCAACACCGGGCCCGCGCACCTGGCCGCCGCCGTCGGTACGCACGTCGCCTGCCTGTTCGCGCCGGTGGTGCCGGCCCGACTGTGGCGGCCGTACGGGGTGCCGCACGTGCTGCTGGGGCAGCGGGACGCGCCGTGCGCCGACACCCGGGCGCGCCGGTGCCCGGTGCCCGGCCACCCGTGCCTGGACGGGGTGACCGACACCGCCGTGGTCTCCGCCGTCGACGCGCTGGTCAGCGGCGGTCCGCCGGAGGGCCGACTCGCCACCGAACCCGACCGAGGGGCGATCGTACGAACATCCTGCTGTGGCACGTGCACGGCTCGTGGACCACCGCCTTTGTGCAGGGCCCGCACACGTACCTGGTCCCCGTGACCGAGGACCGCGGGCCCGACGGGCTGAGGCGGGCACGCACCTTCCGCTGGCCGGAGTCGGTGCGCGAGCGGACCCCGGCGCAACTGCGGGAGGACCCCGTCGACCTGGTGGTCCTCCAGCGCCCGCACGAGGAGGCGCTGGCCGAGCGGTGGCTCGGCGGGCGCCGGCCCGGCCGCGACGTCCCGGCCGTCTACCTGGAGCACAACGCGCCGCACGGGGCCATGCCGGACACCCGGCACCCGTGCGCCGACCGCGACGACCTGACGCTGGTGCACGTCACCCACTTCAACCGGCTGTTCTGGGACAGCGGGACGACGCCGACCACCGTCATCGAGCACGGCGTCGTCGACCCCGGGCACCGCTACAGCGGCCACCTCGAACAGGCCGCCGTCGTCGTCAACGAGCCCGTCCGATGCGGTCGCACCACCGGCACCGACCTGCTCCCGGCCCTGTCCCGGGCCGCGCCGCTGAGCGTGTTCGGGATGGGCACCGAGGGGCTCGCCGACCAGCTCGGGTTGCCCGCCGACCGCTGCCGCGCGGCCGACCTCCCGCAGGAGGCGTTGCACGACGCGATGGCCGCCTGCCGCCTGTACCTGCACCCGGTGCGCTGGACCTCGCTCGGCCTGTCCCTGCTGGAGGCCATGCACCTGGGCATGCCGGTGGTGGCGCTGGCCACCACCGAGGCGGTGCTGGCGGTGCCGCCGGGCGCCGGGACGCTGTCCACGCGGCCCGAGGAACTGGCCGAAGCGGCCCGCGGCTACCTCGCCGACCCGGCCGCCGCGGCCGAGGACGGCGCGCGCCCGGCAGGCGGCGCTCGCCCGGTACGGACTCAAACGCTTCCTCTACGACTGGGAGCAAGTGACAGCGGAGGTGGTGACCCGATGAACGCCGTCGAGCAGGCCCGTGGACTGTCCATCGCACTCGTCTCCGAGCACGCGAGTCCGCTCGCGGTGTTGGGCGGCGTGGACGCGGGCGGCCAGAACGTGCATGTCGCCCAGTTGGCCGGGGCGCTCACCCACCGGGGCCACCGGGTGACCGTCTACACCCGCAAGGACGCGGCCGACCTGCCGGGCCGGGTGCTCCTGCGGCCCGGCGTGGAGGTGCGGCACGTGCCGGCCGGGCCGGACCGACAACTCCCGAAGGACGAACTCCTCCCGTACATGCATGAGTTCGGCCGCTTCCTGGCCCGCGAATGGCAGCGGCAGCCCCCGGACGTGGCGCACTCCCACTTCTGGATGTCGGGCCTCGCCGCCCTGGCCGCCTGCCGCGAGCTGGACCTGCCGCTGGCCCACACGTACCACGCGCTGGGCACCGTCAAGCGCCGCCACCAACGCGAGTGCGACACCAGCCCGGCCGAGCGCGTGGGCTGCGAGACGGAGCTGGGCGAGGGCTGCGACCGGGTCATCGCCACGTGTCGGGACGAGGTCGCCGAGCTGGTGGCGATGGGCGTGCCCGCGCACCGGGTGACGGTGGTGCCCTGCGGCGTCGACCCGGACCGCTTCACCCCCTGGGGGCCGGTCGCGGATCGCGGCGGCCACCGGCACCTGCTGGTCCAGATCGGCCGCCTGGTGCCGCGCAAGGGCGCCGCCGTCTCCATCGCGGCCCTGACGCACGTGCCCGACGCCGAGTTGGTCATCGCCGGCGAGCCGCCGCCCGAACGGGTGGAACAGGACCCCGAGGTGCGCCGGCTGCGGGCGCTGGCCCGCGCGGCCGGCGTCGCCGACCGGGTGCGCTTCGTCGGGGGCCTGCCGCGCGCGGAGGTGCCGGCGCTGCTGCGGGCGGCCGACGTGGTGCTGTGCCCGGCCGCGTACGAGCCATTCGGCATCGTGCCGCTGGAGGCGATGGGGTGCGGCACACCCGTGGTCGCCAGCGCCATCGGCGGGCAACTGGACACCGTGACCGACCCGAGCACCGGTCGCCTGGTGCCGCCGGGCGACCCGGTCGCCCTGGGGCGGGCCGTCGCCGAGTTGCTGCGCGCCCCGTCCCTGCGCGCCGCCTGCGGGGCGGCCGGGCGACGGCGCGTGCTGACCCGGTACGGCTGGGGTCAGGTCGCCGCGGCCACCGAGGCCGTCTACCGGGAGACCCTGGCCCACCGCCCGGCCGTGCCCAAGGTCGCCTGACCGCCCACCGGAACGCATGTCCGGCGCCCGAACGAGACCGAGAGCGAAGGGAGGCGCGGGCCCGCCGCGCGCACCGCGCGCTCGCCCGATCCCACCATGAGCGATGTCAGCGACGTTCACGAGAACGTACACGCCCACTGCCAGTCCCTCCAGGGGGCGCTGCTCCGCTTCCGCCGCCGCGGCCTGCGCGACGTCGCCGACTGGGGCGGCCAACTCGCCGCGCTGCTGCCGGTCGGCGGCCGGCTGCTGGCAGCCGGCAACGGCGGCAGCGCCGCCCAGGCCCAGCACCTGACCGCCAAACTGGTGGGCCGCTACCGGCAGGAGCGCTCCGCCTACTCGGCCATCGCGCTGCACGCCGACACCTCCAGCGTGACCGCCATCGGCAACGACTACGGCTTCGAACAGGTCTTCGCCCGCCAGGTGGCCGCGCACGGCCGGCCCGGCGACGTGTTGCTGCTGCTGTCCACGTCGGGGCGCAGCCAGAACCTGTTGACCGCCGCCGAGGCCGGCCGGGCCGCCGGGCTGCGGGTGTGGGCGCTGACCGGGCCCGCGCCCAACCCGCTGGCCCGCGCCGCGCACGAGGTGGTGGCCGTCCAGGCGGAGAGCACGGCCACTGTCCAGGAGGCCCACCTGGTGGCCGTGCACCTGCTGTGCGAGAGCTTCGACTCCGCGCGGGCCCGGCACCGCGCGCCCGGCGCGGCGGGCTCCGCCCTGGAGGCGGCCGGGGCCCGCCGGGAGCGCCCGCTGTGACCACGAACCGCTGTGACCGCGAAGGAGGTTCCCGTGAGCACCCGAGCCCCGCTCCTCGTCGTCGGTGACGCCCTGCTCGACCAGGACATCGACGGCGACGTCACCACCTGGCCCCGGACGCCCCGGCCCCGGTGGTGGACGTCACCGACGACCGCAGCCGCCCCGGCGGCGCCGGTCTGGCCGCCGCGGTGGCCGCCCGCGACGGCCGGGAGGTCACCCTGGTCACCGCGCTCGGCCAGGACCCGGCCAGTCAGGCGGTGCGCGAGGCCCTGTCCGGCCGGGTGCGCCTGGTCGAACTCCCGCTGCACGGCAGCGCCTGCCCGTCAAGACGCGGGTGCGGGCGGCCAGCCGGCCGCTGGTGCGCGTGGACCGGGGCGGGGGCAGCTGCGGCGAGCCGGGCGACGCGGTGCGCTGACCGCTGGCCAGCGGTCAGCCGCTGCTGGTAGCCGACTACGGGCGGGGCACCGCGGACGCCGTACGGGCCGAACTGGCGCGGGCAGCCGCGCGGGCACCGCTGCTGTGGGACCCGCACCCGCGCGGTGGCGCCCCCGTCCCGGGGGCGCGGCTGGCCACGCCCAACGCGGCGGAGGCCCGCGCGCTGTGTCCGCGCGACGACGCCTCGCTGCGCGCCGACGCCGCGCGGAGCGCCTGGCTGGCCCACCGCTGGCAGGCGGCGGCCGTGGCCGTCACGCTGGGCGAGCGCGGGCGCTGCTGGTGGAGGCGAGCAGCGACCGGCCGATGCTGGTGCCCGCGCCCTACCGCGCCCAGGGCGACCCGTGCGGCGCCGGCAACTGCTTCGCCGCGGCCACCGCCGGCGCGCTGGCCGACGGCGCGCTCCCGGAGGAGGCCGTGCAGCGCAGGGTCGCGGAGGCGGCGGCCTTCGTCGCCGCGGGCGGCGCGGGCGCGGGCGACCTGTGGGAGGCCTCGCCGACGCCTCCCACCGAGGCCCGACGCTCCGTGGACGCCTTCGAGTTGGCCGCGTCGGTGCGCGCCGCCGGTGGGACGGTGGTGGCCACCGGCGGCTGCTTCGACCTGCTGCACGCCGGACACGTGGGGCTGTTGGAGAGCGCGCGCCGGATAGGGGACTGCCTGATCGTGTGCGTCAACTCCGACGAGTACATCGCCCGCCTCAAGGGCCCGGGGCGCCCGCTGACCCCCGTCGCCGACCGGGTGCGGGTGCTGTCCGGGCTCGGCAGCGTGGACGCGGTCGCCGTGTTCGGTGAGACCACCCCCGAGCCGCTGCTGCGCGAGCTGCGGCCCGACCTGTGGGTCAAGGGCGGCGACTACTCCGTGGACGCCCTGCCGGAGGCCGCCGCCCTGCGCGAGTGGGGCGGCCAGGCGCTGGTCCTGCCCTACTTCGACGGCCACTCCACCCTCGCTCGCCGACCGCACGGCCCGCTCGGCGGCCCGCGCAGCCGCCGGGGAGCCGCGCCGGTGACCGGCCGGCCGCGGGCCGGCGCCACGGCCGGCCGCCCCGTCGCGGGGCCCGGACCGGACACCGGCGGGCGCGCCACGGCTGGCCCCGGCGCTGGCACCGGCCACGTGCTGGTGCTGCGCGCCCTGGGCCTGGGCGACCGGTTGATCGCACTGCCCGCGCTGCGGGCGGTGCGCCGGGGGCTGCCGGGCCGGCGGCTGGTGCTCGCCGCGCCCGGCAGGGCCGTGCCCCGCCGCCTCGACTGGAGCGGGCCGCCCCCCGAGGTCGCGATCGACCTGCACGGCAACGGCCCGCCCAGCCACCTACTGCTCGACCGGCTGCGCCCGGGCCGGCTGTGGGCGTACGCGCACCCGGACACCCCGCACCTGCCGGGACCGGTGTGGCGCGCGGACGAGCACGAGCGGGACCGCTGGTGTCGGCTGATGAGCTGGTACGGGTTGCCGGCCGACCCGGCGGACCTGCGGCTGCCCGCCCCACCCGGACCCACCCCGGCCGCCGGCGCCGTCGTGCTGCACCCCGGCGCGGACGCCGCGGCCAGGCGCTGGCCGCCGGAGCGGTTCGCGGCGGTCACCGCCGCGCTACGCGCGCGGGGGCACCGCCTGGTGATCACCGCCGGGGCCGGGGAGGGCCCGCTGGCCGCCGAGGTCGCCGAGCGCGCCGGGCTGCCGCCCCAGGCGGTGTTCGGCGGCACCGCCGACGTGCCCTTCGACCGGCTCGCGGCCCTGGCGGCCGGCGCCCGGGCGGTCGTCGTCGGCGACACGGGACTGGCCCATCTGGCCACCGCCCTCGGCACCCCGTCCGTCGTCCTGTTCGGGCCTGTGTCGCCCGGCCTGTGGGGGTCGCCCCGCACCGCCCGGCACCGCGTCCTGTGGCACCCGCCCCCCGCCGGCGGACCGGACGGCGCGGCGGCCGATCCGCACCGGCCCAGCGACGCGCACGGCGCGCGGCCGGACGAGCGGTTGCTGCGCATCACCCCGGACGAGGTGCTGGGCGCGGTGCGCGCGCTCCTCGACACCGGGGCGCGCGGCCCGCTGGTCGCGGAGCCGGCGGTCTCGTGAGCGCCCGCCCGCCCCGCGTCGGCGTCGTGGTCATCACCCGCGACCGCCGCGAACGCATCCTCGACACGCTGCGCCGGTTGACGCGGCTGCCCGAGCGCCCACCGGTGGTCGTGGTGGACAACGGGTCGAGCGACAGCACCGCCGAGGCCGTGCGCCGGCGCTTCCCGCACGTACGCCTCGTAAGCCCGGGCCGCAATCTCGGCGCCGTGGGGCGCACGCACGGCGCGGCCGTGCTGAGCACCCCGTACGTGGCGTTCAGCGACGACGACTCGTGGTGGGAGCCCGACGCGTTGGACCGGGCGGCCGACCTGCTGGACGCGCACCCGCGACTGGCCCTGATCGCCGCCAGCACGCGGGTGGGCGCGGACGGCCTGCCCGACCCGATCAACGACGCGCTGTCCACCTCGCAGCTCGGCAGGGACGCGGACCTGCCGGGCCCCGCCGTGCTGGGCTTCCTGGCCTGCGCGGCCGTGGTGCGCCGCAGCGCGTTCCTCGACGTTGGCGGCTTCCACCCGGTGCTGCACTTCGGCGCGGAGGAGGCGCTGCTCGCGCTCGACCTCGACGCGCACGGGTGGGGCCTCGCGCGCTGCCCCGAGGTCGTGGCCCGACACCACCCGGACACCGGCCCCAGGCCAGGTCGCGAGGCCCGGGTGCGCCGCAACGTCGTACTCACGGCGTGGATGCGGCGGCCACTGCGCCACGCCGTCGGCCAGACGGCGCGCCTGCTCGCGGACGGCCTGCGGGACGCCGGGGCCAGGGCGACGCTGCGGGGCATCGCCCGGCACCTCCCGGCGGCCCTCGCCCACCGCCGCCGACTGGCGCCCCGGGTCGAGCGCCGGGTGCGACGCGTGGAGTCGGCGGCCTGAGCCCGGGGCGGGGGCGGGCCGGGGGCCGGGGCGGCGCGGAGTGGTACGCGTCCGTGAACGGGGCCGCCCACACGGCGGTCGTCTCGGGTCCGGTCGGCATACTCTCCGAGGTGACGACCTACGACGCCATCGGCGCGACCTACCGTCAGACCCGACGCCCCGACCCCCGGATCGCCGCCCAGATCCACGCGGCGCTCGGCGATGCCGCGACAGTGATCAACGTCGGCGCCGGCACCGGCTCCTACGAACCGCCGCACACCGTGCTGGCGGTCGAGCCCAGCCCGATGATGATCGCCCAGCGTCCGGCCGGGTCCGCGCGGGCCCTGCGAGCGATCGCGGAGGCGATCCCGCTCGCCGACGACAGCGCCGACGCGGCGATGGCCCTCCTGACGGTGCACCACTGGAGCGACCTGGAAGCCGGCATCGGGGAACTGCTGCGGATCGCCCGACGGCGCGTCGTCATCCTCACCTGGGACCAGACCGTGCAGCGCGGGTTCTGGCTGCTGGACGAGTACCTGCCGGAGGTGGCCGCGTTCGACGACACCCGGGCCGTCGCGATCGACCGACTGACCGCCCTGCTGCCAGGCGCCCGCACCGAGACGGTCCCCGTTCCGCACGACTGCACCGACGGGTTCGGCGCCGCCTTCTGGCGCCGCCCCGAGGCGTACCTCGACCCGGAGGTGCGTGCCGGCATGTCCATGTTCGACATGACGGACGAGGCGGTGACCCGCCCTGGCCTGGCCCGGCTCTCCGACGGCCGGTGGCACGAACGCCACGCCGACCTGCTGGACCGCGCGTCGCTCGACGTTGGATACCACCTCGTCATCGCCGACCTGTAGGGCCAGCAGGCGCCGCTCCCCCGCACACGACGCCCACCGCCCGCGCCACGCGGGCTCGCCGTGCCACCCGTCGTTGAAGCGAGCCGCCCCCGACGGGCCGACACCAGCCACTGCCGCGCTTCCACTTCCACACCCGCACCCGTATCTTGCCATTGACTAGATCGCCGCGATGACGCAATCTAGTCAATGGCAAGATTTGCCGTGAGTGACCGTGACAGGGAGGGCCGCGCCGTGACGTACCGCCTCGACACCGTTCGCCGGATGTGGCAGTTGCTGGAGCCCGTACACGCCACGCTGTACTACGCGCCGGAGGCGTGCGAGCGGGCCGCCGCGCTCGGGTACGCCACCGACGAGCGCTGGCCCAGCTACGTCGCCTAGCGCGCGGCGCCCCTCGGCCCGGTCGGACCCGCACTGGTGACCTCCCTCTTCTACAGCCTCAGCCCGGACGTGGTGGAGCGTCACACCGCCCCGGCCTGGCGGGTCGCCGCGCCCGAGCGGGTGCTCGCGGCACGCGGCGTCGCGGTGGACCGGGCGCTGCGGAGGCTGCTGGGTGATCACTGCGGCTCGCCGGAGCTGCGCGAGGCCGCCGAGCTGGCCCGGCGCGCCGCCGAAGCGGCGGGCGTGGCGGGGCCGGCCCATGGCCGCCGCCAACGCCGCGCTGCCCTGGCCCACGGAGCCGCACGAGGTGCTCTGGCACGCGGCCACCGTCCTGCGCGAGCACCGCGGCGACGGCCACGTCGCCGCCCTCCAGGCCCACCATCTCGGGCCCGTCGAGTCCCTGGTCTCGCACGCGGGGCGGTCGGCGCGGCGCCCCCGGAACTGTTCTGCGGCCGGCAGTGGTCCGACACGGACTGGGCCGCCGCCCGCGCGCGCCTGGCCGACCGCGGGCTGGTGCGCGCCGACGGCCGGGCCACCGACGAGGGGCTGCGGGTCCGCGCCTCGGTCGAGAAGCTCACCGACCAACTCGCCGCCGCCCCCTGGGACGCGCTCGCCCCCGACGAGCTGACCCGCCTGTCCGACCTGCTGACGCCGCCGGTCCTCACCCTCGTCGGCTCCGGCCTCCTCCCCGCGCGGAGCACCTTGGGTATCGGCATGACGTACGACTACGCGTGAGCCGGGCCGGGCCCACCCGCCGTCTCTCCGGCGCGGCCCACCCCGTACGCGTCCGCCGGTGGAGTCGCACGTCATACGAGGTGAGCCGCCGTCAGCGCGGCGCCGCCCAGCAGGCCGCTCACTAACAGGTGGGGCTGTCGACGATCCGGACGTGGGTTACCATGTCCGAGCCGAAATGCCACCATGAGTCGGCCTGGACGCACACCGTGCCAGGCTTGTCCGCGAACTTGACGATCGCGCCGTCGTCGTTGCGGCTGTTGACAGCTTTGACGGAACCGCGGGCTCGGGAGCCCAGCTTCTGGAATCCGCTGGTGACGTCCTTGTATGCGGCTGTCGGACGATGGGCGTCGTAGTCCGCCTGGGTCTTGTAGAAGCAGACGCGCGGGAAGTCGCATCCGCGCATGCTCCGCGCCGAGGCGTCAGGAGCCGTGGCCAGGGTGGCGCCGAGGAGGGCGACTACCGCTGCACCGACGCTCAGGATATGCGTTTTCGCGTTCATGTTGATGAATGTAGCCAGGCAATGTCGGTTAGCCGGAAGGGGTTTCCGCGCCATGCGAGTATTCGGCTTTCCTCTATCCTCACGTCTCAGTTCTCGCCCACGGGCAGGTATCACGCTCCACGCCGATTGTTCTCCGGGCGGGCCCTCATTGCTGAACAAACGGCGCCTTGCCGTACTTCCGCGCCGTGGCACCAGTCGATCCCCCGTGCGATACGGGCGGCCTCGCGGCTGGGCCGAAACAGAGCCAGTCGCCCCTGGTCGAAGCCCTTCTGACGAGGGCTCTGCCGCGCGTGCACGGGGGTGGCGTCGAGCCTCCTCGCCCGCTGCGGGCATTCCGTGGAACACGGGGTCGCCCCTCGTATCCGCATGCGCCGCCCTTCCGAGCGCGGCCGTCCTGAAAAGGCCGCAGCACCCCGAACGGGCCAGCCTTCCCCCTGCCGTCTCGGGCAACGGCCGACCCGCTACCCCACACGGCTGGGGCGAGGGATTTCCCGGGGAAAGCCGGGACCGCGCCAGCAGCGGGATTTCGCGGCCTTCATTTCGGAAATCGCTCACGCGCGGCGGGGGCGTCCTTGTCTCGCCCCATCCGATGAAGCAGCATGCTCGAATGCGCTTCTCTCTCAACATCCCGAACTTCGGAGACTCCGCCGACGTCCGTACGGTGGCCCAGGTCGCGGCGGCGGAAGAGGCCGGGTGGGACGGACTGTTTGTCTGGGACCACGTGGTGCACGAGAAGTACCACCGCCGCTCCTTCGCTGATCCCTGGATGCTGCTGACCGCCGTCGCGCTGGCCACCTCGCGGATCAGGCTCGGCACCATGGTCACCCCGGTCGCCCGGCGCCAACCGCAGCAACTGGCCCGACAGGTCGCCACGTTGGACCGGCTGAGCGGCGGCCGGGTGGTCCTGGGGGTGGGGCTCGGCGGGCCGATCGAGGACGAGTACGGCAGCTTCGGCGAGTCCACCGACCCCCGGGTGCTGGCGGAACGGCTGGACGAGGGGCTCGACCTGGTGACCCGCTTCTGGTAAGGCGATGAGGTGACCCACCAGAGCCGGCACTTCACCGCCCGCGAGGTGACCCTGTTGCCCACCCCGGTGCGGCGGCCCCGGGTGCCGGTCTGGGTCGCCAGCTTCTGGCCGCGCCGCGCGCCGATGCGCCGGGCCGCCCGTTGGGACGGGGCGGTGCCGCTGTTCACCTCGGCCGACCACGGGCAGCCGCCGGCCGCCGCCGAGTACCGAGAGCTGGTGGAGTACGTGAACGCCCAGCGGGGCGAGCGACGGAGCGAGCCCTTTGAGTTCGTCGTAGGCGGCGTCAGCCGGGCCGACCCGGCGCGCACCCGCGACCTGCTCGGGCCGCTGCGGGACGCGGGGGCCACCTGATGGGACGAGCGGCACCTGATCGACGACGAGGTGGACAAGCTGGCGCCGATCATGCGCCGCGTCGAACAGGGCCCACCACGGCTCTAGCCGCCCGCCGGGGCACGCCGGCCACCCCCGACAAGCCCCCGGCAGGCCCCGGGGGCGTTTCACCGCACGCCGACTTCCGTTCACACCTCGGTGGTGGGATGCCTGACGCGTGACGCGCCCGCTCACCTCAGCTCTGGGAGGCGCGGATGAATCTGCTGGTCAACGGCGATGCCGAGGCGGGGCCCGGCGGCACGGCGGAGCCGGTCACCGAGGTGGCCGGCTGGTGGACGGTCGAGGGGGCGCCCGCCCTCGTCGGGTACGACGTGGGCGGCGGCTACCCGACGCCGGCCGACCCCGGCCCGGCCATGCGCGGCAGCCGGTTCTTCTCGGGCGGCAACTCGCCCCGTACAGCACTGGCGCAGGACGTGCGGCTGCCCGCCACGGGACGGGTGGGGCGGCGCGCCGTCGACCGGGGCGCCGTGCGGTTCACCGTCGCCGCCTGGCTCGGCGGTTACGCGGGGCAGCAGGACGGGGCCCGGCTGTCCGTCGAGTTCCGCGACGACCACGGCACACCGCTCGCCCTGGCCGTGCTCGGCCCCGTGGCGGCGGCCGAGCGCGCGGGCCGTACCGGGCTGGTGGAGCGCACCAGCTCCGGCACCGTGCCGCCGGGCGCGCGCACCGCCCGCGCCCTGCTCGTCTTCACCCGCGCCGGTGGCGGCACGTCCAACGACGGCTACGCCGACGCCCTGTCCCTGGCCCCCACCCACCACCGCGGAGGCCGGGCGTGAAGCTGAACCGTCGTGACCTGCTCAAGGCGGCTGCCGCCGCCGGCGCGCTGAACGTCGTGTGGCCGCTGAGTGCCGGCTTGTCCCCCGCGCAGGCCCGCGAGGCCGCCGAGGCGCTGGGCGCCGACTACGACCCCACGCGCTTCACGCTCGGCATAGCCTCCGGCGACCCGCGGCCGGACAGCGTCGTGCTGTGGACCCGGCTGGCGCCCGAGCCGCTAGCCGCCGAGCAGAGGCTGCCCGAGATCGTCGAGGTCGAGTGGGTGGTGGCGGCCGACGCGCGGCTACGCCGGGTGGTGGCGCGCGGCACGGTCGCCGCGTCCGCGACGCTGGCCCACAGCGTGCACGTGCCCGTACACGGGCTGCGCCCCGGGAGCCACTACTGGTACGGCTTCCGCGCGCTCGGCAAGCGCATCCGGGTGGGCCGCACGAGGACCGCGCCGGTCGGCCGCGTCTCCTCGGTGCGCTTCGCCGCCGCCAACTGCCAGGCGTTCCACGACGGTTTCTACGCCGCCCACCGCGGCATAGCCCGGGAGAACGTCGACTTCGTGATGCACCTCGGCGACTACATCTACAAGCACGGCCCGGTCGGCGGCGACCACGTGCGGGACCACAACGCGCCCGAGGTGCTGACGCTGGCCGACTACCGGGTGCGGCACGCCCTCTACAAGGGCGACGCGTCGCTGCGCGAGGCGCACGCGGCCCACCCGTGGTGCCTGACCTGGGACGACCACGAGGTGGTCAACGACTACAGCGGGACCGGTGGCGGGGCACCGTTCATGCGGCGCCGGGCCGCCGCGTACCAGGCGTGGTACGAGCACATGCCGCACCGCGACGCCGGTGGTTCGGCGCTGCCCGACCCGGAGATCCACCGGGTGCGGCGCTGGGGCGACCTGCTTGAGCTGACCATCCTCGACCTGCGCTCCTACCGCTCCGCGCAGAACCTGCCGGACGGGACCATCCTGGGCGGCGCGCAGAAGGAGCGGCTCAAGCGGGGCGTGGACCGGGCCGGTGACGGCTGGCACTGCTGGGCCAACTCGATCATGCTCAGCCAGCTCCGCGGCCGGCCCGGCGGCGGCTACATGTTCACAGACCAGTGGGACGGCTTCCTCGCCGAGCGCAAGGAGGTGCTGACCCACGTGCACGACGCGGGCCTCGCGGACCTCGTGGTGATCACCGGCGACTGGCACTCGGCGTTCGTGGACAACGTACGGCCCGACTACGACGACGTCTCCTCCCCCGTGATCGGCACCGAGTTCACCACGCACTCGGTCACCTCGGGCGCCTACAGCGCGGACTGGAACAAGACCAACGGGCCGCTGATGGGCGCGGCCAACCGACACCTCCAGTACTTCGAGGGCAACCGCTACGGCTACGACGTGTACGAGGTCACGCCCGAGCGCTGGAGCACCCACATGCGGGTGATCGGCGACCGCCGCGACCCGGCGTCCCCGGTGACCACGCTGACCACCTTCCACGTGGACCGCGGCCGCGCGGGCTCGTACGAGGACGAGGGGACCAAGGGCTCGCCGGCGCAGTACCGCAGGCCCACCGGCCGCTAGGCCGACCGGGCGCGCCGTGGCGCCGGGAGGTGGGGTCGCGGGGCCGGACGGTCCCGCGCGCCCCGCGCCGGGGGGTCAGGCCGGGAGCAGTCCCGGGACGAGCAGGTCGATCTGGCGCAGGACGCCGTCGTCGCCACCGAGCTGCGGGAAGTCCGGCAGCACCTGCTGGCAGAGCGCGATGCGCTGGTCCCGCATGTCCCCGTCCTTCGGGTCGGTGGAGAAGGCGTAGAACTCGAAGGGCGGGCCGACCCGGTCTCCCTTGGGCGGGAGCGGGGTGCTGACCAGGAGTTCGGCGACGGGGTAGAGGATGCCCTGCATGAGGGCGATGAAGACGCGCTCCATGTGGTAGCGCTTGGGGTCGTTGACCCACCGCTCGTCGGCGACCGGTGTCGCGTACAACTGGTCGAGCAGTCGCAGCATGTAGGTGAAGGAGGCGTTGAACAGGGCCAGCGGGCGGTGGATGGGCAGGCCCTGGTAGTCGGACAGGTGCGGGTTGGTGGCGAGCTTCTGCTCGACGGCGAGGTCGGAGTCGATGTTGACCTCCGCCTCGCGGGTGCCGTCCACGATGCGGATGCCCTCGATGTGGCGGAGCATCCGGTTGAAGCGCTCGTAGTGGGTGTACTCCTCAAGGCCCGGGCGCGGGTTGTTCGGGTTCTTGGGCACCGTGCCCTTGCTCGGGTCCGCGCCCTCGCCCTGGTCGATGATGATGTTCAGGGCCTTCAGTGCGGTCTTCTGGTCGGTGACGATGACCGGCTTCCCGCCGCCGTACTCTTTCCAGAACCCCCGGTCGTACTGGCATCCGCGCGCGCCGTCCTTGTTCCAGGGGATCTCGCCCTTGCCGTCCAGATGCTTGACGCCCTCGATGACCCGGCGGTACAGCTCGCCGATGGTGGCGTACTCCCACACGTCGCCGTCCTTGCGCACGATGCCGTCGGCGACCTCGTGGCCGGCGGGCAGGTAGTCGCTGGCGGGCACCTTGTGCGGCTTCTCGATCTCCAGGAAGGTTCTGCGCACCAGGTCGGTGGAGAGCGGGCCGAGCGCCAACGGCAGGGCGGGGTAGCGGTGCGGCAGGTCGCTCGGGAACGTCGGGACGAAGGTCGCGTCGCAGAACCGGACGCGGTCGCCCGCCCCGATCCCCACCAGCACGTTGCGCGCCAGGCACAGGTGCAGCATCGTCCTCGACGGCGATGCCGAGGAGGGTGCGCAGCGCCCCGATGCCCGGGGACCACTGCGAGTAGCCACGGGTCTTGATGGGGTACGCGGCGTACAGGTACGGCCCGATGGTGCACATCTCCACCTTGGCCGCGGCGTGCAGGTGGGAGACCAGCTCCTCGTACGTCTCGATCTTGTCGGTCGGGGTGAGCCGGCGGGGCGGGGTATAGGGCGGGGCGGCGAGTCGGGGGGCCTGGGTGGGTGCCGTGGCGGTCACGGGGCGGGCGTCCTTTCACGGGTGGGGGTGCGCGCGGGGCGGTGGGAGGTGCCGGGGTGTTGGGGTGCGGGAGCGGCGGCGGGGTGAGGAGGCCGGCGGTCGTCCAGGCGCGCAGCCAGCGCGTGCCACGGGGCCGCGGGGACCGCGCCGAGCGCTTCGCGCGCCGTCGCGGCGTGGGGCAGCGCGCGGAGCACGGCGTACTGCTCCGGGAACAGTTCGCGCAGCACGACCGTGTAGTCGCGGCGGCTGACGGCCAGCCAGGTCGACCGGTACCGGGGGCGTTCCGGGGCGGTCGCGCCGCGCCGCCAGCAGGTACGGGTGCACGACGGCGCGCGTGCGCAGCAGCCGCAGGCACGGCGCCAGGGCGGGGGCGCTCCGTCCAGCCAGGCCGCGTCGGGGAGGTCGGCCGGCGGCTGCCCCTCTTCGGCCGCCTCCTCCGTCCCCTCCGCGTCGAGTACCTCGCCATACGCGCGCTCCAGGTGGGCCAGGTCCACGACGAGGTCGATCCACCGCTCGCGGGCCGCCGGGGCAAGGTGGGCGTCGGGGCGGTGGCGTTCGAGGTGGTCGGCGAACCGATCGCCGAGCCGGGCCAGGGCCCAGGAGCGTGGTGGGCAGGCGTCCAGGTACTCGGCGCAGAAGCGGTCGAAGAGGTCGTCGCCGAGGAGGAGGCGCAGCGCCGGGTACGTGGTTCGCATGGACTCAAGGAGCCGCATCCGGTAGCTCGTGCGGTACAGGTCCAGGCACGCCCGCGCGTCGAGCGCGCCGCCAGCGGCCAACACCCGGCGCGCCGCGCCCGGTTCGGGCGGGTCGGCGGCGAGCAGTGCGGCCTGGAGCCAGCTCTGGAGTCCGGCCAGGGCGCCCGGCGCGGGGGCCCGGTCAGCCACGGACGGTCCCGGCCGGGGACGGGCGCCGGGCGCGGCGGCGCGCCCGGTCGGCCTCGGCGGCCAGCGTGGGGAACGGCGGCAGGTGGTCGTCCCACTCGATAAGCGTGCTGACGCCGCCGGTGTGCTCCACCACCTGGTCGTACAGCTCCCACACGGGCTCCGCCACGGGGCCGTCGTGGGTGTCCACTATGTGCGTGCCACGGTGCCGGTGCCCGGCCAGGTGGGCGTAGGCCACCCGGTGGTGCGGCAGGTGGCGCAGGTAGAAGCGCGGGTCGAAGCCGTGGTTGACGGAGGAGACGTAGACGTTGTTGACGTCCAGCAGCAGGGCGCAGTCGGCCTCCTCCGCGACCCGGGAGACGAACTCCCACTCGGGCATCTGCGATCCGGCGAAGCCAACGTAGCTGCTCGGGTTCTCCAGCGCGATCGTGCGCCCCAACACGTCCTGGACCAGCCGCACCCGGTGCACGACGTGGCGCAGGGCCTCCTCGGTGAACGGCAGCGGCAGCAGTTCGTGGCTGTGCGCGCCCGCCACGCCCGTCCAGCACAGGTGGTCCGAAACCCAGACCGCGCGGACCTCGTCGGCCAGGCGGCGCAGCAGTGCCAGGTAGTCGCGGTCCAGCGGATCGGTGCCGCCGATGGACAGGCACACCCCGTGCAGCAGGACGGGGTAGCGCTCGGCGATCTCGGTCAGCGCGCGACGCCGCGCGCCGCGTGAGTCCAGGTAGTTCTCGGTGATCGCCTCGAAGAAGTCCACCTGGGGCCGGTGCGCGCGGACGTGGGACACGTGCGGGCCGCGCAGCCCGGCGCCGAAGCCGAGGCAGCGCGCGCCCGGGCCGGCGGCCCGGACCGGCCCGCCCGCCCGCCTCAGGCACGCGTGGGCTTCTTGATGACGTCGTACGGCGGGATCACGTCGTCGGGCCAGCCCTGGCCGGGCGAGGGGCCGAAGGCGAGGCCCGCCTCGTACATCCGGGCCTCGAACAGCTTGCGGGCCAGCTTCCACACGCTCTTGCCCTTGTGCGGGCCGCACGCCAGCACGCGGCTCTCGTTGATGGGGCTGGCGCAGCTGCCGTTCCAGCGGCACGCCTGTTCGCCCGGGTGGGCCTGCTCCTTAGTCGCTGCCGGCGTACCCGCAGCCGCCCAGGCCCCGGCAGGCGCCCTCGCCATGGCAGACGTGCACGACCGTCGCGCACTGGCCCATGCCGGCCATCGGCGCCGTTCCCGGCGCGTCCTGGTTGCGGCAGGAGTTCAGGCCCATGCAGACGTGCAGTTCCCTGGGCTGGCCGTCCTCCGGCCAGGAAGCGTCGCTGTCGGGCGCCTCGTTGAGATGGAGTGGGCGTCCCTCGCCGGCTCGTGGTGGCCGGCCTTCACGTCGGCGACGATGGCGTGCACCGCGGCGCGCGCCCGCTCGACGTCCTCCGAGTTCACGGCGCCGTCCGGGGACACGTGGCCGTTTCCCTGACTCACGGATCTACCTCCGCGCTTGATCGTTCGCGTACCGACACGGCGAGCATGTGTCGCGGAGTCGCCATCGTGCCCGACCTGACGTGCCGTCTCTTTCCACGCGGGACGCGCGGCGCCCGAATCCCGCGAATGGCCGACGCGGCGGGCGGGCCGTTCGGCCGGAGGCACGGCGGGGGCCGGCAAGCGCGGCGGGCGGGGCCGGTGCGGCGGGTCAGGTCGGGTCCGGGGCGACGGCGGGTAGTGGTGGATGGGGGTGTGCGCGCCGGTCAGCGGGGTGCCGGTGCCGCCACGGCGGTCGGCCACGATGGACAGGGCCGTCTCCTGCGGCGTGCGGGCGCCGAGGTCGAGGCCGATTGGGCGAGCGCAGCCGGGACAGTTCGCGCTCGGTCAGGCCGGCGGCGCGCAGCCGGCGCAGCCGGTCCAGGTGGGTGCGCCGGGAGCCCATGGCGCCGACGTAGCCGACCGGCAGCCGCAGCGCGCGTTCGAGGAGCGGGACGTCGAACTTGGCGTCGTGGGTGAGCACGCACAGCACGGTACGGCCGTCGACGCCGCCGCCGAGGCCCCGGTCCCGGTCGGCCAGGGCCCCGGCCCCTCCTCCACGTGCGCCCCGTCCGGCTCGGTCATGGCTGCCCGGGCAGACCGGGTGACCTGCGCGTCCAGGTAGCGGTGCGGCCAGTCGGTCACCACCTCGTCCGCCTCCGGGAAGCGCTCGGGCGTCGCGAAGACCGGGCGGGCGTCGCACACGCTCACGTGGTAACCGAGGAGCTTGCCGACCCGTACCAGCGCGCTGGCGAAGTCCACCGCGCCGAAGATGATCATGCGTGGGGCCGGCACACTGGACTCGACGAGCACGGTGACCGGCTCGCCGCAGCGCTCGCCCGTCGCGCCGATGGTGCGGGTGTCGGTGCGGTCCATGTCCCGGTCACCGCCGAGCGTGCCAGTCTACCCGCCGCCGGGCCGCACCAGCAGGGCGCCGCCGCTGGGTTCGGCCGGGCCCGCGACGACCCGGACCAGCGACGCCGCCCGCCCACGGGCCGCCGCGTCCAGCGCCGCCGCCAGCGTCGCCGACGCCTCCCCGGCCGCTCGGCCGCCACCGGGCCCCGGGTCGCCGACCCGATCAGAGAGGCCGCCGCCGCGCACCGGTGTGACCAGCACGTCGATCACGCCGCCGCAGGTCAGGCCGACGGCGAAGGCGTCGTCGTCGCTGTAGCCGAAGCGTTCGAGGGTGCCGCGCCCGCTCTCCAGGGCCCGCTGGCACAGCTCGTACACGGCCCCGCTGCCGGAGACCGACCAGACGGCCGTGCCGTCGGCGTCCACGGCCAGCGCGGCACCTACTTCGCGGGGCGCGCTGCCGCTGACGGCCACCACCGTGGCGGCGGCGAAGTCCCGCCCCCGCGCGCACCACCGCGTCAGTTCGTCGGCGATGTCCAGCATGGTTCTCAGCTCCCTCGGCGTTACGGGCGGGCACGGCGTACGGGCGCGGCGCTCGGGGCCTTGACGGCTAGGCCGCCCCGAGCCAGCCCTCGATGGGGTGCAGGGCGAAGTAGACCGCGAAGACGACGGCCAGCGCCCAGCAGGAAGGGGCCCGGCTCGCGCCATTGCCCCCGCGCGGCCCTGAGACAGACGTACGCGATGACGCCCGCGCCGACCCCGACCGTGATCGAGTACGTGAACGGCATGAGCGCCACGGTCAGGAACACCAGCACGGCCACCGTGTGGTCGGACCAGTCCACGTGGCGGGCGTGGCGCAACATCATCGCGCCGATCACCACCGGCGCCGCGGCGGCCACCTGGGCCGGCACCATCTCGGTGAGCGGCGTGAAGAAGAGGCAGGCCGCGAAGAGGAGGCCGGTGACGACGCTGGCGAGCCCGGTGCGGGCGCCCTCGCCGGCGCCGGTGGCCGACTCGATGAAGACGGTCTGGCCCGACGCGCCGCTCACGCCGCCGATGGCCCCGCCCGCGCCGTCGACGAACAGCGCCTTGCTCAGCCCGGGCATGCGGCCCCGCTCGTCCGCCAGCCCTGCCTGGGTGCCGACGCCGATGATGGTGGCCATGGCGTCGAAGAAGCCGGCGAGCACCAGCGTGAAGACGATGACGCCGACGGTCACCCCGCCGATCTCGCCGCAGCCGCCGAACTCCACCTGCCCGATGAGCGAGAAGTCCGGCCGGGAGACGGCGTGGCCCGGCGGCTGGGGCGGCCGGCCGCCCCAGGTCGCGGCGGGCAAGTCCCCGACGGCCTGGACGATCACGGCGACGACGGTGCCGGCCACGATGCCGATGAGCAGCGCGCCGGGAACCTCGCGGGCCTGCAACATGAAGATCAGCAGCAGCGTCAGGCAGAAGACCAGCACGGGCCAGCCGCGGAGTTCGCCGTCCACGCCGAGCGTGACCGGCGCGCCGGCGCCGACGAACCCCGCCTTGACGAGGCGGAGCAGCGCGACGAACATCCCGATGCCCATGGTGATGCCGTGCCGCAGCGGCGCCGGGATGGCTTTCATGATCGCCTCGCGCAGCCCGGTGACCACCAGGAGCATGATGACGGCGCCGTAGATGACGCACATGCCCATCGCCTGCGGCCACGTCATGTACGGCACCACCTTGGTGGTGAGGACGGCGGAGACGCTCAGCCCGGCGGCCAGCGCCAGCGGCACCCTGCCGACCAGGCCCATCAGCAGCGTGGTCACGGCCGCGGCCAGGGCGGTGGCCGTGATCAGCTCGGGCCGCTCCAGCGTGTGCTCGGCGGCGTCGGGCCCGCCCAGCAGCACGGGGTTGAGCAGCAGGATGTAGGCCATCGCCATGAAGGTGGTGACGCCGCCGCGCACATCGCGGGCGAGCGTCGAGCCGCGCGCCGTGATGTGGAAGTACCAGTCGATCCGGGAGGGGCCGGTAGGCGGTGGCGGGTCGGCGCCCGCCTCGTCGGCCGTGGCCGGTGGCCGGGGTGACGGTCGGGTCATGGTGCGTGTCTCCCAGGGGTGAGGGCGCCCGCGGCGACCGCGGGGCGCGGGGACGCTGCCGCGCGACCCGGGGGACGGCCCGAGACGAACGCTCGCTCTCCTTCGGTGTGCTGGCCCCCTCGGGGTCGCTTCCCTCGTGGGCGGTGCGAGGCCAGGTTCCCGCTCCGCGCGCGGGCGGGCGGGCCCGACCTCGCCGGTTCCCGGCCCCGCGCGGGGCGGGACCGTCGTGGGACAGGCGCCGGTCAGATGCCGGTGAGGTGCTCGGGGCGTACGGGCACCCGGCGCAGCGGGAGGCCCGTGGCCGCGCGGATGGCGGCGACGATGGCGGGCGTGGCCGAGAGGGTGGGCGCCTCGCCGGCGCCGCGCAACCCGTACGGAGCTTGGGGGTCGGCGAGTTCGAGCACGTCGACGGGGATGCTCGGGGTGTCCACGATGGTGGGGATGAGGTAGCCCGTGAAGGACGGGTTGCGCACCTTCCCGCCCGCGACGACGACCTCCTCGAGGACGGCGAGGCCGAGCCCCTGCGTGCTGCCGCCCTGGATCTGGCCGGTGACCGACAGCGGGTTGAGCGCCTTGCCGACGTCCTGCGCGCAGGCCAGCTCCACGACCTTGACCAGGCCCAGTTCGGTGTCCACCTCGACCACGGCGCGGTGCGCGGCGAACGAGTACTGCACGTGCCCCAAGCCCTGACCCGTGTGCGGGTCGAGCGCCTCGGTCGGGCGGTGCCGCCACTCCCGTTCCACGTCGACGACCTCGTCCCCGAGCACGTCCGCGAGGTCGGCCAGCACCTCGCCGCCGTCCGTGACGACCTTGCCGCCCTCAAGCCGCAGTTCGGCCGTGGCCCAGGCCGGGTGGTGGCTGCCGAAGCGGGCCCGGCCGAGGTCGAGCACCCGGTCGCGGACGAGTTCGCACGCCCGGCGAATGGCGCCGCCGGTGACGTAGGTCTGCCGGGAGACGGAGGTGGAGCCGGCGGAGCCGATGCAGGTGTCGGCGGGGTGGATGGTCACCTCGGCGACGCCGAGTTCGGTGCGGGCGATCTGCGCGTGCACCATGACGCCACCCTGGCCGACCTCGGCCATCGCGGTGTGCACCGCCGCCACCGGCTCGCCGGCCACGACCTGGAGGCGCACCCGTGCGGTGGAGTAGTCGTCGAACCCCTCCGAGAAGCCCACGTTCTTGACGCCGACGGCGTAGCCGACGCCGCGCACCACCCCCTCGCCGTGCGTGGTGCCCGCCCGGCCGCCGGGCAGCGCGCGCACGTCGACGGTCTCGCCGGCCTCGTCGGCGGTGACCCACTGCCGCTCGGGCGGCATCGGCATCGACCGCACCCGGCGCAGCAGTTCGGCGACCGGCGCCGGCGAGTCCACCACCTGCCCGGTGGGCATGGAGGCGCCCTGGGACAGCGCGTTGCGCCGCCTCAGCTCCACCGGGTGCAGGCCGAGTGCGGCGGCGAGCTTGTCCATCTGCGACTCGTACGCGAAGCACGCCTGGACGGCGCCGAAGCCGCGCATGGCGCCGCAGGGCGGGTTGTTGGTGTAGAGCGCGAGGGCCTCGATGTCGACGTTGTCGATGGCGTACGGGCCGGCGCCGAGCGAGGCCGCGTTGCCGACGACCACCGGGGACGCCGAGGCGTGCGCGCCGCCGTCGAGCACGATGCGGCAGGTCAGATACTGGATGACGCCGTCGCGGCTGGCCCCGTGCTTGTAGTGCAGCCTGGCAGGGTGGCGGTGCGCATGGCCGAAGAACGACTCGAACCGGTTGTAGACCATCTTGACGGGCCTGCCGTGTGCAGCGCGAGCAGGCAGGCGTGGGCCTGCATGGACAGGTCCTCGCGCCCACCGAAGGCGCCGCCGACGCTGGAGAGCGTCATCCGCACCTTGTCCTCGGGCAGGCCGAGGACGGGCGCGAGCTGGCGCAGGTCGGAGTGGAGCCACTGGGTGGCGACGTACAGGTCGACGCCGCCGTCGGCGGCGGGCACGGCGAGCCCCGACTCGGGGCCGAGGAACGCCTGGTCCTGCATGCCGATCTCGTAGTCGCCGCTGACCACGACGTCGGCGCGGGTCCGGGCCGCGGCCACGTCGCGGCGCTTGACGGGCTGCCGGTGGACAATGTTGGGGTGCGGCACGTGGGCGGCGTGCGCGCCGGTGCTCCAGGGGTGCAGCACCGGCGCGTTCGGGGCCAGCGCGCTGGCCTCGTCGGTGACCGGGGTCAGCTCCCGGTAGTCCACCGCGATCCTGGCGGCGGCCCGGCGCGCGGTCTCGGGGTGGTCGGCGGCGACGACGGCCACCGGCTCGCCGTGGCAGCGCACCACGTCCCCGGCCAGCACCGGCTGGTCGGCGATCTCCAGCCCGTAGTGGGTGGCGGCGGGCAGGTCGGCGTGGGTGAGGACGGCGTACACGCCCGGCACGCGCAGCGCCTGGCTCACGTCGACGGAGCGGATCTCGGCGTACGCGTGCGGGCTGCGCAGCGTGTGGCCCCACAGCATGTCCTCGTGCCACAGGTCGGAGGCGTAAGCGAAGTCGCCGGTGACCTTGAGCGTGCCGTCCGGGCGCGGCGTGGACTCGCCGACGCCGCCCCGGACCTGGCTGGCCTGCGTGAGGCTGACCGGGATGCGGATGGCGCCCATGGTCACCCTCCCTCGTTCGCGCGGGCGGCGGCCAGGCGCACCGCGTCCAGGATGGCCTCGTAGCCGGTGCAGCGGCACAGGTTGCCGGCCAGCGCCTCGCTGATGTCCGCGTCGGAGGGCTCGCTGGTGCGCTCCAGGAGTTCGTAGGCGGCCACCAGCAGGCCCGGGGTGCAGAAGCCGCACTGCACGGCGCCGGCGTCCAGGAACGCCTGTTGGATCGGGGCGAGTTCGCTGTTGGCCGGGTCGGCCGGGTGGGCCCGCCAGCGCCGGGCCGCGGCCAGGTCGGTGCCGGGGGCCGGGGCGGGGGTGTCCGGGGGCGGCGCGGGCGCCCCTGGGGTCTGGGGCCGGTCGGCCGCCCGCTGCCTGGCGTGGTCCGCCAGACCCTCGACGGTGAGCACCTCGCGCTCGTGGGCCTGGCCGGCGGCCACCAGGCAGGCGCAGACCGGGACGCCGTCCAGGCGCACCGTGCACGAGCCGCACTCGCCCTGTTCGCAGGCGTTCTTGGAGCCGGGCAGGCCGAGCCGCTCGCGCAGCACGCACAGCAGGCTCTCACCCTCCCACACGTCGTCCGCCGTCTGCGGGCGTCCGTTGACCGTCAACCTCACGCGCATCGCGGTGCGCCTCCTTCCGTGCTGCCCGATCTGGTCCCGGTAGCTCTCCCAGGCCCAGCCGAGGGTGCGGCGGGCCAGCACCGCCACCGCGTGCCGGCGGTAGGCGGCGGTGCCGCGGACGTCGTCGATGGGGTCGCAGGCGCCGGCGGCCAGCTCGGCGAACTCGCGGACGAGCGCCGGCGGCAGCGGCTCGCCGCTGGCCCACAGGTCGGCGTCGGCGAGGGCCGCGGCCAGGAACTCCTCGGCCGTCCTGGCGCGCACCGGGGTCGGCGCGGCCGAGCCGATGCCGGTGCCGACGCGGCGCCGTTCCGGGTGCAGCGCGAGCCCGAAAGCGCAGACGGCGATCACCATGGCGTTGCGGGTGCCGACCTTGGCGAACTGCTGCGGGCAGGTGGCCCTGGTGATCCGTACCGCCCTGATCAGCTCGTCCGGCTCCAGGGCGGAGCGCTTGACGCCGGTGAAGAAGTCGTCGATGGGGATCAGCCGGGTGCCGCGCACCGACTCCGCCTCCACCTCCGCCCCGGCGGCCAGCAGCGCCGGGTGGCAGTCCCCGGCCGGCGACGCCGCGCCCAGGTTGCCGCCCACGCTGCCGCGGTTGCGGATCTGCGGGGAACCCACGGTGTGGGCGGCGAGCGCCAGGCCGGGCAGTTCGGCGCGCAGGTGCGTGATGATCCGCGTGTACGGGACGGCCGCGCCGAGCCGTACACGCTCGGCGCCCACCTCCCAGGCGTAGAGGTCGGCGACGCGGGTGAGGTCGATGAGGTGGGCGGGGCGGCGCTGGTCGAAGTTGATCTCGACCATGACGTCCGTGCCGCCGGCGATGGGCACCGCCGAAGGGTGCTCCGCCTTCGCGGCGAGCGCCTCCCCCCAGGTTGCGGTGCGCAGGAAGTCCATGGGTGTGCTCTTCTCGGATAGCGGGCTGGAAGCGGGCCCGCGCGGGCCCCGCCGAGCGCATGGTCATGTCCAGTTCACGCGGCCTACCCCCAGTACACCGAGGCGTGACACGCCCGGTGCAGTCACCGAACGCATGAAGCAGTTGGCTGGCCAGCGCCCCGGTCTTGTAGATTCGAACGAACCACGTGGAGTGCGTTCCCTGGCGTTCACCCCACCCGACCCGCGCCACGGGTACCCCGTACAGGCCGGCCGCCACGACCGCGCCGCCCGGTGGGGTAGCCCAACGCGTCGTGCCCCCACCCCGGGCGCCCCACCACCGGGCGCCCCGCCCCGGCTCCCCGGCCGAGCCGGGCGCCCGCACCACGAGACAGATCGGCTGACGAGACGATGCGGCGGCGCGCACTGCTGGAGACCGACGCCCTTGGCCTGCGCCTGCTCGGCGGCGAGGAGGAGCTCGACCGCACGGTGCGCGGCGTGATGACCACCGACCTACGCGACCCCAGCCGCTACCTGTCCGGCGGTGAGCTGGTCCTCACCGGCCTCGCCTGGCACCGCGAGCCGGCCGACTCGGAGCGGTTCGTCCGCATCCTGACGGCCGCCGGGCTGGCGGCCGGCGAGGCCGAGCTGGGCTCCGTGCCCGAGGACCTGATGGTCGCGTGCGCCCGGCACCGGCTGCCGCTGTTCTCGGTGGTCGAGGACGTCTCGTTCGCGTCGATCACCGAACACGTGGTGCGGCAGGTCTCCAGCGAACGGGCCGGGGACCTGGCCGCCGTCGTCGACCGGCACCGCAGGCTGATGAGCGCGGGCCCGGCGGGCGGCGGCCCCGAGGTGGTGCTCGACCTGCTCGGCAGCGACCTGGACCTGCGCGCGTGGGTGCTGTCCGCCACGGGGCGCCAGATCGCCGGCTCGGCGCTCGCGGGACAGGGGCCCGCGCTGCCCGCCGCGCTGCGGGCCCGTACGGCGGCCAGGTGTTCGCCCGCGAGCGCCGAGCCGGCGATCTGGCGCCGTACGGGCCCGCACCGGGTCACCACCGGGGCGGGCGGCACCACGTACTCCCTCTTCCCGGTCGGCGGCGGTGACCGCGAGGCCCCGCGCGAGGGGCACGAGGTGCGCGCGACGGTACTCTCGGAGTGGCTGCTCGTGGTGGAGGCCGACGCCGATGACTGGCCCGAGGAGCGGCTCGACCTGCTCCAGGGCGTCACCCAACTGATCGCCGTCGAGCGCGACCACCGGGACGCGGCCCGCACGGTGCGCCGCCGGCTCGGGCAGGAGGTCCTTGAGCTGGTGCAGGCGAGCGCCCCGCCGGCGGAGATCGCCGCCCGGTTGCGGGTCGCGGCCCCGGAGCTGCTGCCCGGGCTCGGCACCGCGCCGCACTGGCAGGTGGTGGTCGCCCAGGTCGAGTGGTCGGGCGCCGACGTCGCCGGCGGCCCGGTCGCCCAGGCGCTCCTGGAGGAGATCCTGGTGGACCCGACGGCGCCCGGGCCGGAGCCGTCGGACCGGATCGCGGTGGCCCACACCGGCGACGAGGCGGTGGCCCTGATGCCGCTGCCGGCGCTGGCCCAGGACGCGCCGGACGCCGAACCGACGGTGCGGGCGGACGCGCTGCTCGCGGCGGTCCGCGAACCCCTGGCGCACGGCCTGGCCGACGACGGCCGGCTCACCATCGGGGTGAGCGCCGCCGTGCTGTCGGCCGAAGGGCTGCGCGGCGCGGTGGAGGAGGCCCAGCACGCGCGCCGGGTCGCCGCGGCCCGCCCCGGCAGCGTGTGCGCGGCCGGCCACCAGGCGTTGGCCTCGCACGTCCTGCTGCTGCCGTTCGTCCCCGACGACGTACGAGGTGCCTTCACGGCCCGGCTGCTCGACCCGCTCCGCGAGTACGACCGCCGCCACCGCGCCGAACTCGTCCCCACCCTGGAGGCGTTCCTCGCAGCCGACGGGTCCTGGACCCGCTGCGCGGCCCGCCTCCACCTGCACGTCAACACGTTGCGCTACCGCGTCGGCCGCATCGAGCAGCTCACCGGCCGCGTCCTGTCCCGCCTTGAGGACAAGTTGGACTTCTTCCTGGCCCTGCGGCTGGGCTGACGGCCCGGCGGGGCGCCTCCCGCCGGCGGGACGGTACGCGAGGGCGCCCGGGCGGCGGACCAGGGCGCGGGCCGCCGCGTATCGGGGGACGGGACTGGTCGCGGGCCGCCGCGTATCGGAGGGACGGGCTGTGGGTCTGCCGGCGTGCGCCGGCAGACCGCGCGCCGGCGGGCCCCCGCTCAGCGCGCCTGGCGCGTGAGCACCAGCGCGTCGCCCACCGCGCGCTCGCCGCTCGCGTCCGACGGCATGGTGATGAGCCGGCCGTTCACCGCCATAGCCGACGAGCCGCCGCCGTCCAGGTTCATGGCCTGCCGGGCCCCCAGCGACCGCATGAGCTGGGCCATCTCGTGCAGGCCGAGGCCGTCGCTGTAGCCGGGCTGACGACCGGCCGTGATCACCACGATCAGCCGGCCACGGGCGTCCACGCCGACCGCCGTACGCGGGTTGCGCTTGAGGCCCCAGGTGTACGCGAACGACGGCTCGTCCGGGCGGTCGATGCCGTCCGCCGCGAAGTCGACGGCCACCCTGCCGTCCCGCACCAACCGCGACCCGCCGCTGACGATGTCGTCGCCGGAGCCGAGCCGCACCTGTCGGCCGCACTCGTCGGTGATCTTCTCCTGCACGGTCAGCCGCTGGCCGACCGCCGCGTGCTCACGCAGCCACCCCGCCCCCTCGCCGATGCCGGCGAGCACGCTGCCGCCCGCGGGCACCGCGCCGCCGCGCGGGCGCAACTCCAGCACCCGGCCCGAGCGGTCGAGTACGGCCTCCACGCCCTCGCCCGCCGGGGTGGCCGCGCCGAGTTCGTCAGTGAACCGCACGATCTCGTCCGGGTCGGTGCACGTCACGTCGTGCAGCGGACGCTCGGTGGGCAGGTCGCCGCCGGTGCCGCCGCAGTTGCGGATCGTGCCGGGGACGCGGTTGATACCGTCGATGACCGCGGACGCGTCGCCGGCGCGCACCCGCAGGTCGGTGCTCAGGTGGCGGAACTCGGGACGCAGGCCGTCGCCGCGCAGCACCATCGCCACCCGGCCGTTGGTGGCAGCGCTCTGCAACTCGCTGTCGTACGCGGCGATGCCCGCCGCCGCGCCCGGCACTCCGTCGCGGCTCTCCATCACGAAGAAGCCGGCGTTCACAGCGAGCAGCGCGCGGGAGTGGGCCGCCATGTCACTGACGTTCTCGCGTCCCGCCACGTGGGGGCCGTAGGTGCCGCTGAGCTTCCCGTCGAACCGGGCCGGGTCGATGACGGCCACCTTCACCTGTGCCAGCCCGGTGCCGGGCGCGCCGTCGCCGCCGGTCCACTCGCTGACCGCGTCGAAGCCGGCCGCTGCCAGGGCCTTGCGCCGCGCGTCGGCCTGGTTCTGGCCGCCGAAGGTGACCACCCGGGTCCGTACGCCGAGCAGTCCGGCGCGGTTGGCGCCGCGCGGCCAGCTCACGCGCTCCGTGCGGGGCTCGAAGCCCGCCGTGCGCAACTGGCCGGCCAGGGTGTCGGCCGCCGCCTTCGACAGCAGGTGGGCGCCGCCCGCGCCGCGCACGGTGACCGTCCAGTGGTCGGCGCCCGGCCTGCCGGCGACGACACCCTGGTAGAGGTCGACCCCGGGGGCCAGCCGGTCCCGTTCCCAACCGGCCACCGGCTTCGGCACGCCGCCCCCGCCACGGGCCACCTGTGCGGTGGGCACGCCGGACGCGGCGCGGTAGGACGCGGCGGCGCCCTGGGCGGTGGCGCCGGGCGCCACGAGTACCGCGACGAGCACCGCAGCCAGCGCGGCAGGCCGCAGCGATCGAGAACGGCTGGACACCTTGAACACGTCGAAACACTCCTCAGTCACTCTCCGCCGCACTGACGGCCACGACCCGGCCCGCGCCGATCGGACTCGATCACCTTCGCTCCGGCCCGGTCGCGCTGTCCCGTACGATCGACGCCGACAGGCCGGGCGCCGCACGCCACGGCACGCCATCGACCCCGCTCGGCGACGCCGGCTTGGCTGAGCCGCGACCCACTACCCAGCCGGCACCCTCGCAGCGCCCCGGGACGCTCAGTGGACACGCCGACGTCGCCGAGGTGAACATGCGGCGCGGCCCGCGACGCCCAGGCGGCGCCCCGGTCCCTCGTCTCGCCGCCATCGCCACTGTTCAGGCCAGACGGGTTGGCGAGTCGTCCTACCTGGCCGACCGGCCGGGCGCGACGCTCGCCCACGGAGCGCTCCTCACCTTGCGTGTCCGCCGGCCACCTGCGGGCCAACTCGCCCGTCAGCAGCACGGGCCGAAGGTTGGCACCGCAGGTCCGGGTCAGCGCCGCGTGGTCGAGGGTCGGCGTCTCGTCGGGCCCCTCCCGGTGCGCGGTCTTGTTGACGAGCACCTTCACAACCCCGAGCCGCCGCTCGACCGCGTCAACGAGTTCCCCCGCCGCCCCGGGCGCGGTGAGGTCCTGCTCGTACGTCATGACATCGGGCGCCCCCAGGTCGACAAGCCCCTCCGCCACCCGCTCGACCGCCTCGGCGCTGCTCATCGGGAGCGCTGCTGAAGCACAACGCTAGGCTGAACACCTTCTCGGCGGAAGGACATGACATGGGCGATTGGTCGCGGTTGAGCGATAGGTCGCGATCGATAGAAGTTGCAGAAAACCGGGATCCCGCGAGATAAAGCCCCAGGTCGATTGCTCTGGTCCCCGCGCGCGGGCGATGGTCCCGCCGGGCGCACCGCGGTGTTCCCGACCGTGCCCTGGATCCCCGCGCGATCCCCGTACGCGCGGGGATGGTCCCGCCCGAGGCCGTGACCGGCCGGATTGACTGGTCTGGTCCCCGCGCGTGCGGGAATGACCCCTTCCTCGGAACGCGACCTATCACCCAAACTTCCTGGTTCCCGCGCACGCTTCCTGGTTCCCGCGCACGGCGATGGTCCCGCCCCCACCCAGCGCACCACCAAAGCCAGCACACCCCCCGCCCCACAACCCCGGCGCCCGCGCACGCCCCGGCGCGATCTTCCTTTACCACTGCTTGACCGTCATTACCTGGTCAGAAGAGATCCAAAGTTTGTGAATCAATTCACACCTACCCCTTGGCCGGGCCCTGTTTTCCGTGTTGAGATGCGCGCACGACTTCCGGCTCGATGGCACGCTTGGGGAGGGCAATGTGGCGGACACCGCCATGTCACTTTCTGGATCGTCGGATTCCGAAAGAGAGCCGGGAGGCGGGCTCCATGCCGGACTGTCGAACGACCCGCTGCACACGGCGGTATGGCGACTGCGCTCACGCGGTTGCCGGCACGACGCCGCGGAGCTGCTCAGCCCGCTGGCCGCGACCGATCCGGCCGCGGCCCGGTTGCGCAGCTCCGTACTGACCGAACAGTGCATGTTCACCGCGGGGAGCTGGGAGGCGGCCGAGGACGCGCTGGGGGCGGCGGAGGCCGTCGCGCACACCGATGACGAGCGCGGGGCGGCGGCGCGCGAGCGCGGGCACCTAGCGTACGCGGCCACGCTGTTCGGCAACCGGGACCGGGTGGACGAGGCCCGGGCCGCGCTGGGGCGGGCGGCGGCGCTGCTCGGCCCCGACTCCCGCACCCGCCCGCTGCTCGACTTCCGGCGCGGCCTGCTCGCCCAGCGCCTGTCCAAGAACGCGTCCAGCGCCCAGGCCGCCTTCCAACGCGCCCACGCCGCGGCCCTGTCGCACGGCGACGCGTTGCTGTCCTCCTTCACCTGGCGTCACCTCGCCGCGATGGCCGAGGAACGGGGTGACCGGGCCGAGGCCCGGCACGGGTTCGCCGAATCGCTCAGGATCCGGGAGGAGTTGGGCTACCTCATCGGCATCGCCCCCGCGCTGGTCGCGCTGGCCAGCGTCGAGCCCGAGCCGTAGGCGGCCCGGCTGCGCACCAAGGCCGGACGCCTGGTGCGGCTGCTGGGCGGGGTGCCGGCCTGGCTGGCGCGCCGGCTGCGGGCAATGGAGGCGGCGCCCGAGAACAGCGCGGCGGCTGACTGAGCGGGCGGCGTGCGAGGCCGGGAGGGGCACGGACGGGGAGGGGGCACGGGGCGGGCCTGGCGCGGCGGGTAAGCGGGGGCGCCCCGGCGCCCGGCCTCAGGCGAAGTGCGCGCGGATCACCGTCTCGGCGGCGACCGCGTCGCCCGCCGTCAGGGCGCTCAGCAGCGCCGCGTGCTCGGCGGCGTCGGCGACCAGGTCGGCGCGGTCCCGGGTGGGCGCCGGTGACCACTGGGCGCGGCGGTGCAACCCGCCGGCTATCCGGACGAGTTGACTGTTCCCACTCATGCCGAGCAGCGCCCCGTGGAAGGCTCGGTCAGCGTCCGCGTAGCCGGCCACGTCCCCGCTCGCCGCGGCCAGCGCCGCCGCGTCGGCCAGCGGGCGCAGCGCCGCCCAGTGCCGCGCCGGAACCGTGCGGGCCAACCGCAGGATCGCCGGCACCTCGAGGAGGGCCCGCACCTCGGCCAGTTCGGCGGCCTCGCGCGGGGTGCGCCGGGCGACCCGGAAGCCGCGGTTGGGGACGATATGCACGGCGCCCTCGCTGGCGAGCCGCTGCATGGCCTCGCGCACCGGGGTCGCCGAGACCCCGTAGCGGTCGGCGGAGCGAGGGGGCGGAGTAGACCCGGTCGGGCTTCAGCTCGCCGGCGAGCAGCGCGGCCAACACCTGTTCGCGCACCGAGAACCGGCGCGGCAGGGCGGGTACGGCGGACGCCGCCCCCGCGCGCGCTCCGGGCCACCCGCCCGCGTTCACCTGCGCGGCACACTGCTCCACTCAGGCCCCCTGCGATGTCCCTGCCCGTGCGATGTCCCTGCCCGTCTCGGCCCGGACTTTCCGGGCTTCACGCACCATAGTATGGATAGCGCGCCAATTCCCACACCGCCCGATTCGCGCGACGAGGTAAGCCCTACCTGCCGCAGCCCGTGCTGCGGCGGTCCGCTCACGTCCGTGGCGCCCTCCCACGCCCCGCGCCCGGGTGGTGCCGGACGAGGCGGCGCCGCGCGCCGAGGTGCGGTCCGCCGTCGCCGAGCACCTCGCGGAGCGCGTACAGCGCATGACGGCAGCCTGACGCCCCGTCGCACCGCAACGCGCCGCCCGCCGGGTGGAGCTGGCGCGTCGCCGGGGGCCGCGCCGCATCGTCAGGCGCCACCCGCCTGCGAGGACGTATGCTGCACGGGCGGCTGACGACTCATCTCATGTGCTGTCCGCGGCGCGTCCCCCGACGATGTGACGCGCCCTCACCGGTCGACGCGCGCCCCGGACACGCCCACGCTCCGGGCCGTCCGAGACCGGTCGCCGATCAAGCTTCCGCAACTGGTCAATCGCACCAATCACTTGCGGTAGATTCACCCCATCGGGTTTCGTTTCGCGACTCGAACGCGACGCGGCGTCATCGTGACCGCGTTCGGCCCGCATCGCACCTATCCGGATGCCCTGGATCTCCGTTGGCGTCCTCTTGCCCGGAAACGCCCTAGGACTAGGTCCGGTTCCGTCAAGATGACCCGCGATAGGTCGCACTGCGGCTTAAACGTCACGGAAGCGAGCCAAGGGGGCACCGGATGAGAATGACCGATATATCGCTTGATTGGGCGCTTCCGGTCGCCGTGGCCGTCGTCGGGGTCGCGGTAGCGGTGACGTTGAAGACGCGCGTTCAGAAGGCCGCCGCCAAGGAGGCCGCCGCACCCACCGACTCCTGGGAACGCAGCGAGGAGCGTCGGCGACGCAAGGAAGCCATCTACGGCAGCACCTCGTACCTGCTGCTGTGCGGCCGTGACCGCCGCGCTCTCCTTCCACGGCCTGGTGGGCTTCGGGCGGCAGAACCTGAACCTGCACGGCGGCTGGGAGTACCTGGTCCCGTTCGGGCTCGACGGCGCGGCCATGTTCTGCTCGGTGCTGGCGGTGCGGGAGGCGAGTCACGGCGACGCCGCGCTCGGCTCCCGCATGCTGGTGTGGACCTTCGCGGGGGCCGCGGCCTGGTTCAACTGGGTGCACGCGCCGCGGGGCATGGGCCACGCGGGCGCCCCGCACTTCTTCGCGGGCATGTCGCTGTCGGCGGCCGTGCTCTTCGACCGCGCGCTGAAGCAGACCCGCCGGGCCGCCCTGCGCGAGCAGGGTCTGGTGCCGCGCCCGCTGCCGCAGATCCGGATCGTGCGCTGGCTGCGGGCGCCCCGCGAGACGTTCGCCGCCTGGTCGCTGATGCTCCTGGAGGGCGTGCGGACGCTGGACGAGGCCGGGGAGGAGGTCCGCAAGGACCAGCGGCAGAAGGACCAGGAGCGCCAGCGCCGGCGCGATCAGGACAAGTTGGACCGCGCCCGCATTCGGGCCTACAACCGGCAGCACCGGATGTGGGGCCGGCGCGGTGGGCGGCAGGTGGACGCCGGCGGCGGCCTGCCGGCGCCGGCCGGGCAGTTGAGTTCGGAGAGTACCATATCCGACGCGCCCGGAGCCGAACGGCCGGGAAACCTGCCCGTGCTCTCCCGACCGGCGCTCCAGCCGGTCACCAGCACCGAGAAGGAGGGCAGCGCGGCGGCCTCTGGCCGCCCGCGTACCGTTGACCTAACCGCCGAGGACGACACGCTCACGATCCCGCGCCTCGACTCCCTGGAGGAGAAGCTCGCGGAGATTGAGCGCCAGTTCGGCTGAGTCAGGACACGCCGTGAACGTGGTCCGTGCGGGAAGCGCCCCGCACGGGCCACGTCGCTTTTCCGCGCCTCGTACGCCTCGCTCCCCGGCGTGGCCCGTACGCCTCGTAGGGCCGGGTACGCATCGGGCGCCTGGTACGCCCCGTGCGTTCGTCACCGGCCGGGTCCCGCGCGGCTCAGTGCGGGGCGTCTGCCGCCAGCTCGAACCAGATCACCTTGCCCGCGCCGTGTTCGCGCACGCCCCAGGTGTCGGCCATCGCCTCCACGAGCAGCAGCCCCCGCCCGGACGTGCCGGCGTGCGGCGCCTCCCGGCGCGGTCGGGGCATGCCGTCGGCGAAGTCCCGCACCTCGACCCGCAGCCGGCCGCCCACCTGGGCGTGCGTGCCGCGCGGCAGGCGGGCCCGGACGACGGCGCCGCCGTCCGTGTGCACCAGGGCGTTGGTGGTCAGTTCGCTGGTCAACAGCTCGGCGACGTGAGCCTGCTCCGGGCTGCCGCCCCACTGGCGCAGCAGTTCGCGCAGCGCCCTGCGGACGTCGGAGATCCCCGTGAGCTCTCCCCGGCGCAACTGCCGTGTCATCTGTGGTTCGGCGTCCTCGTGCGCTCCGCCGCCGGCGTCACCCGCCGCGACCCTTCCTACCGCTCCGGTGCTCCCCCCGGTCTCCCCCACGACGTTCCTGGTCTGCCTCGTGATCCATCCGGCTTCCCCCGAGGCGTTCCGTCCGACGGTCGCCGTACCAGCTTCCCACCGAAGGTCCGTATCGCTTAACCGCGCAGTCTGACGCTCCATGCCTCCCCGCCCCGAACCTTTCCTACCGATCCCCGTCTGTCCGACGAACCGTGTTGATTCGAACGCGCGCTCTCACCATGCATGCCCACTCAGCCGACCCACACTCACCGCCGCCCGCTCAGGGACGAGGGAGGTTGCGCAGGTTTGAGCGGGCCATCTGCACCATCTTCCCCACCCCGCCATCCAGGACGATCTTGCTCGCGGAGAGCGCGAACCCGGTCACCATCTCCGCCCGGATCTTCGGCGGGATCGACAGCGCGTTGGCGTCCGTGACGACGTCCACGAGCGCCGGCCCCTTGTGCGCGAAGGCGTCCCGCAGCGCCCCACGCAGGTGTTTGGGCTTCTCCACCCGCACCCCGTAGGCGCCCGCCGCGCGGGCGATCTGGGCGAAGTCCGGGTTGTTGTTGCTTGTGCCATATGCCGGCAGGCCCGCCACGAGCATCTCCAGCTCGACCATGCCCAGCGAGGAGTGACCATGCCCAGCGAGGAGTTGTTGAACAACACGATCTTCACCGGCAGGTCGTACTGGACCAGGGTGAGGAAGTCGCCCATCAGCATGGTGAACCCGCCGTCGCCCGACATGGAGACGACCTGCCGCTTCCGGTCGAGGAACTGCGCGCCGATCGCCTGCGGCAGGGCGTTGGCCATCGACCCGTGCGAGAACGAACCGATCACCCGGCGCCGACCGTTGGGCGTGAGGTAGCGGGCCGCACAGACGTTGCACATCCCCTTGTCCACCGTGAAGACCGCGTCGTCGGCCGCCTCCTCTTCCAGCACGGATGCGACGTATTCCGGATGGATGGGGATGTGCTTGTCTACCTTGCGGGTGTACGCCTTGACGACCCCTTCCAGTGCGTCCGCGTAGTTGCGGAGCATCCGGTCGAGGAACTTGCGGTCCTTCTCCACCCGCACCTGGGGCGTCAGGCAGCGCAGCGTCTCGCGCACGTCGCCCCAGACGGCCAGCGCCAGCGTGGAGCGCCGCCCCAGGTGCTCGGGCCGGACGTCCACCTGCACGATCTTCACGTCGTCCGGCAGGAAGGCGTTGTACGGGAAGTCGGTGCCCAACAGGATCAGCAGGTCGCACTCGTGCGTCGCCTCGTACGCGGCGCCGTAACCGAGCAGCCCGCTCATGCCGACTTCGTACGGGTTGTTGTATCTGAATCCACTCCTTGCCTTGCCGCGCAGCGCGTGCCCCACCGGGGCCTTGACCCGCTCCGCGAACGCCATCACCTCGTCGTGCGCGCCCGCCGTGCCGCTGCCGCAGAACAGCGTCACCCGCTTCGCGTCGTCCACCAGGCGGGCCAGTTCGGCGATCTCGGCGTCGCCGGGGCGTACGGAGGGCCGCGAGGTCACCAGGGCGTGCTCGACCGCGCGCTCGGGGACCGTCTCGCCGGCCACGTCGCCGGGCAGCGACACCACGCTGACGCCGCCGCGGCCGATGGTGTGCTGCACGGCAGTCTGGAGCACCCGGGGCATCTGCCGGGAGTTGGAGATCAGCTCGCTGTAGTGGCTGCACTCGCGGAAGAGCTGGTCGGGGTGGGTCTCCTGGAAGTAGCTGGTGCCGATCTCGCTGCTGGGGATCTGGGCCGCCAGGGCAAGCACGGGGGCCATGGAGCGGTGCGCGTCGTAGAGGCCGTTGATCAGGTGCACGTTGCCGGGCCCGCAGGAGCCGGCGCAGGCCGCGAGCGACCCGGTGAGCTGGGCCTCGGCACCGGCCGCGAAGGCGGCTGCCTCCTCGTGCCGGACCTGCACCCAGTCGATGCCCGGGGTGCGGCGGATAGCGTCGATGACCGGGTTAAGGCTGTCGCCCGCCACCCCGTACAGCCGCTGCACCCCGGCTCGCACCAGGATGTCCACAAACTGCTCCGCCACGGTCTGCTTCGCCATCGCGCGCTCGCCCTTCCGCTGGGTTCCGCGGGTACCGGGCGCCGAGGAGCAGGCGCCCGCTGTCCGGGTTGGGTGCCCCGGTTCCTCTCATCAACCCACGAACAGCGCGGTTACGCCTCCCAGACGGTGACCGCCGTACGGTCGTCGGCGTAGCTCTTCACCCGCAGCCGTACGTCGGCCAGGTAGGCCGCGAGTCCTGGCGATTGTCCCTGCGACCACCGCTCGCGCAGCGCCTCCGCGAGCGCCGGCTGCCCGGTGAACGGCTCCGCCAGGCCCGGGCTGCACAGCAGCAGCGCGTCGCCCGGCCGGGCGACGGCCGCCTGGAACCGGAACGGTTCGACGGCGGCGCCCGTGGCCGCCGCCCCGCTCGGCTCCGCGCCGGGCCCGCCCGGCGCGGCCCGTGACTCGCCGGCGCCGCCACCACCGGCCCCCGGCTCAGTGCCCGCGGGCTCACTGGCCAGGGGCAGGCCCACGGCGATCCGTGGGTCGGCGGCCGGACCGGCAGCGGGCGGGGCCTGGTCGCCGCCGGTGGTGGCGGTGATGGTGGTGGGGCCGCCGTCGGGGGGGCGGCGGGCCCGGTCGGCGCTGCCGGGGGAGGGACGGCGGCCGGCTCCACGTCCTGCCAGGCGCCGCCCCGCAACCGGAACAGCCCGCCGTCGCCGACGCCGAAGAAGACCCGGGTACGGCAGTCGGGGGCGACCGGCAGCAGCAGGCAGCGCAGCGACGCCGTGTACGCCGTCGGGTCGAGACCCAGTTCGTGGGCGTGCGCGCGCAGCCGGACGTAGGCCCGGTCGGTGAGCCGTTGCAGCCCCGACTTGAGGGCGGCGCGGCGCCCGCTGTGCACGCCGTCGGCGAGCCGGACGTGGCTGCGGCCGATCGCCCCGCCGATCGAGGCGCACAGTTCGCGGGCCGCCCGGTGCGCGAGCGGCGCGGCCCTGGCCCCGCTGGCCGCGGCCACCAACAGCAGCGCCTCGTCCCCGCTGCCGAAGCGCGGGGTGAGCAGCGCGTCGCGACGGGGCTCCCCGCGGTAGCGGGCCGAGTCGCCGCGCGAGAAGACGGCGCGCAGCGTGAGCGGGCCGTAGCTGGCCCCGTCGAGCGTGGTGTCGGGCACCAGGGCGTCGAGGTCCGCGGCGTCGGCCGGCGGCAGCGCGGTCGGCTCGGCCGCGTACGTCGGTGGGCGGGCCCCGACGAACTCCCCCTCGGCGCGCGGCTGACCGCTCCGGAACGGTCGTGCCTCGCCGCGACCGGCAGGCTGCGGCGCGGACCCGGCGCTCGCCTCCTCGGCACCCGACGCGGGCGCCTCGCCGGAGCCGCCCCGCGCGGCGGCGGACCCGGACGGGGCGGCGGCCGCTCCTGGCCGGTCCGCGACGGGGCCGTTCGGGCGACCCCGGTGCGGAGCGCTGGGGCGGCGCAACTCGGTCGTGGCCGGATGCTCGTCGGGCGAACTCCACGGGTCGGCGGGGCCGGGGGCCGTGGCGGGTACGTCGAGGATCGGCGCGCCGCGGGACGACGCCTGACGGGGCGGCACCTGGCGGGTGGGCAGGTCCCGCGTCGGTGCGTCGGCGGGCAGCGTGCCACGGGCCGGCGCGCGGCGGGTCGGCAGGCCGGCGGTCGGTATGTCACGGGCAGGTGGGCCGCCGGTGGATACGCCACTGGTGGGTCCTGAGCTGGTGGGTCCTGAGCCGGTCGGTACGACGTCGGTCGTGTCGTTCGCGCTGGCGCCGTGGGCGGCATCGGCATCGGCATCGGCATCGAGAGGAGCGGTGGCCTGCGTACCCGTGTCCGTAACCGTGCCAGGGGCGGTGTCGGAGCGAGGCTCGGGGCCGACGTGCGCGTGGGCGGCGGGGTGGTGGGTCGTGGCCTCGCGGGAGGTGCCGGTGGTCGGGGCGGCGGGCTCGTCGGAGGTGCGCAGCGCGTTGGGCGGTGTCGTGGGGCTCGGCATCGCGAACCCGACGGGCGTGCCGTAGCCGGAGAGGCCGGGGGCGCCGCCCTCGGTGCCGGGGGGCGAGGGCGGTTCCCAGGGCGCCCGGGCGGTCGGCCGGGGCCGGTTCGCGCTCCCGAGCGGGCCGCACTCCGCCGTCGGCCTCGGCCCGCGCCCCGCCGCCGAGGGCGGCGCCCCCGAACAACACGTCCCAGGGCCAGCCGGCCACCGGAGCGCCAACCGTCGGGGCACCCTCCCCCGACGGCGCCCCGACCGCGCCAACGGGGCCCGCGTCGCCGGACGATATGCGCCCCGCTGACGGTCCGGAGCCCCCGGCCGGCCCCGGTGGCTCCTGCTCCCGCACCGAACCCCGCCGCCCCGTGCCCTGTGGGCCGCCAGACGCCTCGGGGTTCCCGACCGGTCCCGACGGCCCGGGTCGGCCGTCGGGACTGCCCGGGGCGGGGCCGTCCGGAGCGGACCCATCGGGGGCGGGGCCGGCGGAGCCGGGACCGTACGTCGCTGGCTGGTGCGCGGCGGGCTCGTCGGCAGCCGGCACCTCCGGCGTCGACGCCTGGGCCTGGGCCTGGGGCTCGGAGATTGGTCCCCACCAGGCCAAAACCTGTGCGGTGGCGGGCTGTTCCCACCACGGCAGTTCCTCGGCCGGCGGGCTCGGCGCCTTCGCCGCTTCCGGAGCGTGAGCCGCTGCCGGTGCCTGAGCCGCCTCCGGCGCCTGAGCCGCTGCCGGGGCCTCCGGGCATTCCGGCTGCTGCGGGGCCTGCGGGGCGCGCGGTGCCGTTGGGGTCCGCGCTTCCGCTGGGGTGCCTTTCGTCGTCGAGGCATCCGGCGCGGCGACGGGCCGGTCCGGCTGCTGCGGTGGCTGCGCCTCCTCGCGTGGCAGGGCGGGCTCCGGCGGGCTCGCGGGGACCGGCGGCGCGGAGGTGCGGGCGGCGCGGCGGGAGCCTCGTACGAGGGCGCGGACGGCGGCGCCGAAGGCGTGGGCGGGAGCGCGGGTCCGGCCGGAGCGGGTGGCGTGGCGGGAGCGACGGGGGCCTCGCGCGGGGGCGCGGTCGGCGGTTCGGGCGGGACCACGGGGGGACGGGCGTCCTCCGGCGCGGCCTGGTCCGGCGGTGTACCGAGCGTCTGGGCAGCCGAGTCGAAGCGGTCATCCAGTGAGTCCGGACCGACGGCGGGACCGGTGTCGCCCTGGTCCGCCTCGTACAACTCCCGCCACCAGTCGTCCTCGTGGCCGTGGCGGTGTTCCCCCTGCTGGCTCATGGCCCATATTCTCTACCGCACACGACGCACATGGACCGGAAGACCAGAACGTCTCCACACCCCGTTCGAGGCGGCGGCCCCGGTCACCGCGAGGTCGGCCCCGGCCGATCGACTGGGCAGGAACGCGCTTGCCAGTGCGAGGATGTGTGCCCGCGCGGGGCGGGTTCACGCCGCGGCGTATTCCCGTCGCACCCGTCGTTGGCCCGCCTCCCGCCCACCGGCTTTCGCTAACCGGCTTTTCGCTAACCGACTCTCTGGAGGTCGCGGCATGCTGAGCGCACTAGGGGCTGGACGAAGGACAGGAGTCGGCGTACCGGACCCTGGTGGCGCTCGGCGCCGCCGAGGTTCCCGAACTCGCCCTCCGGCTGTTCCGCTCAGAGGAGGACGTCGAGCGGGCGCTGCGCCGCCTGGAGCGGCAGGGGCTCGCGGCCCGGTCCGCCGGGCGCGCCGAACGCTGGGTCGCCGTGCCGCCCGACGCCGCGCTGGGCACGCTGCTCGGCCGGCGCCGCCAGGAGTTGGAGCGGGCGGAGCGGGCCGTCGCCGTCTTGAGCGACGAGTACCGCAACGGGGTGCCCCGGTCGGCGACGCAGGACGCCGTGGAGATCGCCCGCGGCACGACCGCCATCGGCCACCGCTCGCTGCAACTGCTCGCGGCCGCGACCGAGGAGGTGTGCGCGCTCGTTCCCGCGACGGAACGACTGCCGCGCGGCGTGCCGTTGCGCCCCGGCGTACGCGACCGCGTGGTGGTCGAGCGGGCGCTGCTGTCGCGCCCCGCGGCGCTCGGCGAACTCGCGGCGTCTCTGAGGCACGGCTACGAGGCCAAGGTCCGCGTGGTGAACCGGCTGCCGACGACCCTGCTGGCCGTGGACGGACACCTCGCGCTCGTGGCGCTGCACCGCCCGTGCTGCGCCACGACGCCCAGCCGTGGTCCCGGCGCCACGAGCGAGGCGTACGACGGCGCGCCCGCCGAGCCCCGGGACGAGCCGTACTCGGCCGTGTACGCCGGCATCCACACCGGCTCGTACGCCGGCGTCTGTGACGAGGGGCGTGCGTGCGCGGGGCGCGCGGCGAGGCGCTGGTCGTCCACCCCAGCGGGCTGCTCGCCGCGCTGCTCGCGCTCTTCGAGAGGATCTGGCGGGAGGCCGTGCCGCTGCGGCCGGAGGCCGCGCGGCCCGACCGGCGGCGCCGTCGCCCGCGCCGTCCGACGGCCCGGACGCGACGGACCTGGACATACTGTCGCTGCTGCTGGCCGGGTTGACCGACGCCAGCGTCGCCAAGCAACTCGACCTCGGGCTGCGCACCGTGCAGCGCCGAGTGAAGGGGCTGATGGAGCGGGCGGGCGTGAAGACCAGGCTCCAGCTCGGCTGGCACGCGTACGAGCTTCGCTGGATATCCCGCCCGCCCCGCCCGGCCGCCGCCTCCGCCTCTGTCGGCGCCCTGCCCGAGGGGGACCGTCCCCACGCCCCGCAGTCCCCGCCACCGCCCCGCCCCCCGATGCCCCGCACGCCGGCGCACGGCGGCGTGCCCGCGCACGCGACCGGGCAACCCGGCGAAGGCAGGCGCCAACCGGGCCGCGAACGCCACGATCCGCGACGGCAACAGGCCGACGCGGCTGAGACCCACGGCCCTACGCCGGGAGCCCGGCCAGCCCGCGAGCCACGGTGACGGCCCGCGCTAGCCGCAGGACCCGACGGGCCGGGCCGGCCCGCAGAACACTCAGTACCCCGCCCCCGGCGACGACACGACCACACCCGCCACCGCACGAAGCACCGACACCAGCACCAGCACCAGCACCAGCACCAGAGAACGTCGATGAGCGTTCGCCGGCGTGGTCCGGCAGGCTGCGGCCATGGGTACTGGGCAGCTCGTTCTCGACGGCCTGGTGCTGCTGTTCGGGCTGGTCGGCGTCGTGCTGCCGGGGGTGCCGGGACCGCTGCTCGTCTGGGCCGGAGTGCTGTGGTGGTCGATGGCCGAGCAGACCTCGGTGGCCTGGGCGCTGCTGGCCGGGGCGACGGCCGCGCTGTTGCTCAACCAGGCGCTCAGATGGCTGCTGCCCGCCCGCGACATGCGGGGCTCGGCATCAGGCACGCTCCTGCTCGCCGCGTGCGCGGCGGGCGTCGGCTTCGTCGTCCTGCCCGTGATCGGCGCGGCACCGGGCTTCCTGGCGGGGCTCTACGCCGCCGAGCGCATCCGCCTCGGCGCGCACGGCCCGGCCTGGGTCTCCACCCGCGACGCCCTGCGCGCCATCGGCTTCGCCGTCCTGGTCGAGCTGGTCATCTGCCTGCTGATCACCAGCGCCTGGCTGGCCACGGTGATCTTCGGCTGAGTGGTGGGGGGACCTGGGGTCGCCTGGCCGGCGTCGGCCCGGCCGGGCCGGGCTCACGTGGTGTGGAGCGCGGAGAAGGCCAGCAGGAGTGCCGCCGTCCGTGGCGGCTCCTCCAGAATAGGCGCGTGTCAGGCACCCGTCAGCACCTCGACCCGCGCGCCCGGGACGGCGCGGTAGTCCGCCACGGACGAGGGGCGCCACCTGCGGTCCTGGTCGCCGAAGATCACCTGCAGTGGCTTGCCGACGGCCGTCAGCCGCGCCGGCAGCGCCCGCTGGCTCAGATAGGCGCCGGCCGCCCGCGCTGCCGCGGTCACCGCCTGGTAGGTCATGCCCCGCAGTTCCTCGACGAGTTCCGACGGGACGTCGTAGCCCTCGCGGAAGCCCATGCTCGCGAAGTAGCGTATCCGCTCGTCGGACGGCGGCCAGCGCGCGGGGTCGAGCACGGTGGTCTCCGGCGCGATGAAGGCGTCCATGCTCAGGCCGGTGTTGATGAGCGAGAGCGCGGTCACCAGGTCACACCGCTGCTCGGCGAGAGCGGTGGCGGCGTAGCCGCCGCTGGAGTGGCCGACGGCCACGACGTGCTCGACGCCCAGCCGGTCGCGCCGTGCCGAGCAGGCGCGCGTGCTCGGGGGTCTGGTAGCCGCGGTCGTCGACCGGCACGGCCGATCGGCCGTGCCCCAGCAGGTCGACGCGGATGACGTGGTGGGACGAGGTCAGCAGGGGCACCAGCGCGTCCCACGAGCGGCTGGAGGTGGCGGAACCGTGGATGAGAAGGAGCGCGGGGGCGTCGCGGGAGCCGTCCTGGCGGACGTGCACGTCGCCGTGTTCCAGGCGGAGGATCGAGCCGTCGCCGGCGTCGGCGACGCCGCGCGCCTCGGAGTGTTCGTCGGATGGCGTCATGCGCCCACTGTCACCCCCGGCACGCGCCCCCGGCTTGGACGAATGTTCCCCCTCGCCACTGCCGACGGGGGCCGCCATGGCTGACCGGGGTGAGCCCGCCGCCTGGGACGTCGCCCGCCCGCCGCGCCCGAGCCGGGTGGCCGGGGCCGACATGGCCGGGTTCCGGGTCACGAACCTGGCGGCCGGCGGTCTGCGGGTGGTCCCGCACCCGGCCGTGATGCTCGTCTTGGAGTTCGGCACCGGCACGCCCACCGTGGCCGACGGGACCGGGCGACACCACCGGGGAAGCCTCGTCGCCGGGCCCGGGTTCGGCTCCGGGGGGCGGGGTCCGGGCGTGGGGTGAGCACGTCGAGTGCGTACAGGTGCGGCCGTCTCCCGTGCTCGCGCGCGGGGTGCTTGGGCGTCCGCCCGGCCGATCTGACCGGCACGGCGGTTGTGCTCGACGACCTGTGGGGCCGGTCGGCGGCGCGGTTGCGCGAGCGACTGGGCGAGAGCCCCACGTGGCGAGATCGTTTCGCGCTGATCGACGCGCTGCTCGCCCGCCGGTGCGCGGCGCGGCCGCCGGCGGACCCGGCGGTGGTCTGGGCCTGGAACCAGATCGTCGCCAGCGGTGGGCGCGTCCGCGTCGACGGCCTGGCCACCGAACTCGGCTGGAGCCGCAAGCGCCTGTGGTCCCGCTTCCACGCGCACCTCGGCATGGCGCCCAAGCACGCCGCGAAGCTGGTCCGCTTCGACCATGCGGTGCACCGCATGGTCGCGGGGCACGGCGCGGCCCGGGTGGCGGCCGACAGCGGCTACTGCGACCAGTCGCACCTACACCGGGACGTCAGGGCGTTCGCCGGCGCCACGCCGGCGGCCGTGGTGGACGAGCCGTTCCTGACGGTGGACGCCCGCGCCTGGCCGACCGGACCACCGGTTCGAAGGGGCCCCGCACAGCGACGCTGAACATCGCCGAGCGGCGCGGAGGCGGCGTCCACCGTACCCGCCCTGCCGGCCCCGATCGAGCTGTCAGGGTGACACGGTTGCGGATACCTCTGGTGACAGCGGGTGCATACGTGTAGCGTCTGTTCAAGCTGTCATGGTTCGGAAGTACCCTTTCGCCCACATCCTCGGCGTGGGCGTTCTGCTGTGTTGTGCCGCAGGAACCAGGGCGATCACCTCCGTCCCCCGCACCTCGCGGGGAGACGCACATCGGCTGGAAGGCATGAAACATGGCTACAGGAACTGTGAAGTGGTTCAACGCTGAAAAGGGCTTCGGCTTCATCGCCCAGGACGGCGGCGGCCCGGACGTGTTCGCGCACTACTCCGCGATCAACTCCACCGGCTTCCGCGAGCTCCAGGAAGGCCAGGCCGTGACGTTCGACGTCACCCAGGGCCAGAAGGGCCCCCAGGCCGAGAACATCAACGTCGCCTGACGACCCCTCGCCCACGCCCGGGGCCGTACGACCGCCCCGGGCGGACCCGGCCGTCTGACGGGCACCGCGACAGCGGGGCCCGGTCTTCCGACGACGAAGTCTCGGACGATGACGGCCGGGTTGTGGGCGGCACCTGAGCAGGGCCGTGCAGCACACTGTGCCGCGTCCGTACGCGGGCACACGGTAGTTCCCGGGAAGCCACCACTTCCCCTCCCGTGGGGCGCGCCGTGCCCCGCCACGACCACGCGCTCCGCCCCCTCCACCAGTTGGGCCGGCACGGCCCCTAACCCCGGTACGCCTCCAGCAACCGCAACCACACCTCACTGATCGTCGGATAGGCCGGCACCGCGTGCCAGAGCCGGTCGATGGGGATCTCGGCCACCACGGCCAGGGTCGCGGAGTGCAGGAGTTCGCCGACGGCGGGGCCCGCGAAGGTGGCGCCGATCAGGTGGCCGCGGTCCAGGTCGACGACGATGCGGGCCTGGCCGCGGTAGCCGTCCACGTACAGACTGGCGCCCGCCACCTGGCCCAGGTCCTGGTCGATCACGCGCACACGGCGGCCCGCGCGCTCCGCCTCGGCGGCGTTCAGGCCCACGGCCGCCACCTCGGGGTCGGTGAACACGAGCTGCGGGGCGCCCGCGCGGTCGGGGGTGGCGGCGTGCGCGCCCCACGGGTCGGTCTCCAGGAGCGGCAGGCCCTACGCCCGGGCGGCGATGACGGCGCCCGCAACGCGCGCCTGGTACTTGCCCTGGTGGGTGAGGAGCGCCCGGTGGTTGGCGTCGCCCACCGCGTACAGCCAGCCGCCCGCCAGGTCGCGCACCTGACAGGTGTCGTCCACGTCGAGCCACGCGCCGGGCGTCAGCCCGACCGTCTCCAGGCCGAGGTCGTCGGTGCGCGGTGCCCGGCCAGTGGCGAAGAGGACCTCGTCCGCTTCGAGGGTGTCGCCCGCACCCGCCCCGTCGCCGGAGAGGGTGAGCGTGACGGGCCCGGTCGGGTCGGGGCGCCGTACCTCCGTCACCGACGTGCCGGTGCGGAGGTCCACGCCGGCCTCGGTGAGCGCGGCGGCGATCAGTTCGCCGGCGAACGGCTCCATCCGGGGCAGCAGGCCCTGACCGCGGACCAGCAGGGTCACCTCGGCGCCGAGCGCCCGCCAGGTGGTAGTCATCTCGACGGCGACGCCACCGCCCACCACGGCGAGCCGCCCCGGGACGCTGGCGGTGCTGGTGGCCTCGCGGCTCGTCCACGGCCGCGCGTCGGCGAGCCCCGGCAGGTCGGACAGGGCGGCGCGGCTGCCGGTGCAGACCGCGACGGCGTGGCGCGCGGTGAGCGTGCGCTGTCGGCCGTCCGGCTCCGTCACCGTGACCCGGCGGGGCCCGTCGAGGCATCCGTGCCCGCGCACCAGGTCGATGCCCGCCGAGTCCAGCCACTGGGCCTGGCCGTCGTCCTTCCAGTGCGAGGCGAACGCGTCGCGGTGGGCCAGCACGGCCGGCGCGTCTAGCGGCCCGGTCACGGCCTGCCGCAGGCCCGGCGTGCGCCGGGCGTCGGCCCGCGCGAGCACCGGGCGCAGCAGTGCCTTGCTGGGCATGCAGGCCCAGTACGAGCACTCGCCGCCGATCAGTTCGCTCTCCACGACGGCGGCGGACAGGCCCTGCGCGTGTGCCCAGTCGGCTAGGTTCTCGCCGACCGGGCCGGCGCCCAGGACGATGACGTCGTACGTATCCATGGCGGCATCCATCACAACCCGCCCTCTCTGTTGGCGACGGGGACCCGCGGTCCTCGGCGACGGCTCGGCTACGGCGTCGACCGGGGCCGGCGGCCACGGTCACGCGACGGCGACGCGGCCCGGTCAGGCGCGGGTTCGGCACGGCTCGGTGCAAGCTGGTCGATCCGCTGTCGGCTGGCCCGGGTCACGCCCTCCGCAAGGCTCCATCCTTACCCAGGCGCCCGGGGCGAGCCACCCGGCGGAGCGGAAGGGGCAACGGGTCGCGGTGTCGGTCGCCCCGGCCGGGCGTACGCCGGGCCGGGGCGACCCGGTCGTGCGGGTCCCGGGGGCATGGCGCGTGGGGGCCGGGCCCGAGCGGGCCCGACCCTCTGGCGCCGGGCGCCCGGCGGGTCACGGCTTGCGCTGCACGCCCCGCTTGCGTTCGATCATGTACCGGCTGAGCGCCTGCCGTTGCTTCCAGTCGCGCCGCATCTCGGCCCGCATCCGGGCGTCGGTGCGGGCGGCGATGCGCTCGTTCTCGCGCAGCAGCTTGCGGTAGCTGTCCAGCCGGCGCTGCTGGAGCGAGCCGTCCTCCACGGCGGCCAGGACGGCACAGTGCGGCTCCGCCTGGTGGGCGCAGTGGTGGGAACCTGCACCCCTCGGCCAGCGCCTCGATCTCGGCGAACACGCGGGCGACGCCGTCCTCCGCGTCCCACAGTCCGACGCCGCGCAGCCCGGGGGTGTCGATGAGCACCCCGCCCCAGGGCAGTGCGAGCAGGTTGCGGGTGGTGGTGTGCCGGCCCTTGCCGTCCATGTCCCGGGTGGCCCGCACCTCCTGGGCGTCCTCGCCGACGAGCGCGTTGGCGAGCGTGGACTTGCCGGGACCGGACTGGCCGAGCAGGACGGCCGTGCCACCGGCGAGCGAGGCGGCTAGGATGTCCAGGCCGTCGCCGGTGGTCGCGCTGACCGCGATGACCTGCACGCCGGGCGCGCTGGCCGCGCAGCCGGCGACCAGGTGGCCGAGCGTGGCCGCATCGTCCACCAGGTCAGCCTTGGTCAGCACGACCAGCGGCGTCGCCCCGCTCTCCCAGGCCAGGGCCAGGAACCGCTCCACCCGCCCGAGGTCGAGTTCGACCGCGAGCGAGACGGCGATCAGGGCGTGGTCGACGTTGGCGGCCAGGATCTGGCCCTCGGACCGCTGCGACGAGGTGGAGCGCACGAAGGTGGTACGGCGCGGCAGGAGCGTCCGCACGTACCGCGGGTCGCGGCCCTCGGGGTCGAGCGCGCCCCAGTCGCCCGTGCACACCACCCGCAACGGGTCGTGCGGCGTGACGTACTCGGTGTCCGCGCGGACCACGCCGTACAGGGTGACGCTGTCGCACTGACCGCGGTCGACCCGCAACCACGGGCCCGGGCACCAGCCCCTGCGCGGCGTACGGGGCGAACTCGGCCTCCCAGTCCGCATCCCAGCTGTACGGGACGAGCGGGTGCGCGGCGGAGGAACCGGACGAGCCAGCGGGATGAGCGGAGGGAGAAGAAGAAAAGGAGGAGCGGGAAGAAGAGGATGACACAGGGTGACCCTTCGGGAAGGGCCCCGGCCGGGCGCGACGACGCGCGACGAAGAGAGGATCAGCCGGGGACCACGGAGGTGGACGTGATGAACTCGCGGAAGCGGGCAGCGCCCAGCGCAACGACAGCCATCGGTCGACACCTCCTTGTCACACACGGTCTGACTTCGGCGGCTTGCTGCCACCGAGGAGAACAGCGAGCACTCTAGCCCCGGACCGCGCGACCCGGCCACCGCTTTTTCACCCGCCGTCGCGCGGGGCTTCTCGTGGGGCGTTCGCGGATGGTCGCGAGTCCCGGGCGCGGGCGTGGATTGACCGATTCGGTGAATTGCAAAACTTCGCAATTCGTTGGATAGTGTGCTGGCGGCGCGCATGGGCACCCGCGCTCAGCAGCCCGTCGCCGCGCCGGCCGTCGTCCGGCCCGTGGCCGGGCGCACCCGGCCCGGCCGGAGTGCGGGGAAGTCGAGGTCGAGGGGTCGTGTCGGTTCCGCTGTACCAGGCGAAGGCCGAGTTCTTCCGCGTGCTGGGCCACCCCGTGCGGATACGCGTACGGGAGCTGTCGCGGGTCGGGCCGCTGGCCGTGCGGGAGTCGCGGGCCGCGATGGAGGTCCCCCGGTCCCCGCTGCCGGTGGCCGGCTCACGGCACGCGGAGTGGCCATGATCGGACTCGCCGGGCTGACCGAGCTGGCCGCCCTGCCCTACCAGCACCTGTTGGCCCTGCCGACGATGCCGTCCGCAGTGCGGGTGGCCCGCGAGACGGCCGAGCTGGCGCTGGCCGAGTGGGGCATCAGCGCCGCCGTGCGCCACCCGGTCACCGACCCGGCCCTGCTGATCCTGAGCGAGCTGGTGACCAACAGCGTCCGGCACGCCGCCGCGCTCTCCGCGCAGATCACCATCATGTACGCGGCGAGCCGGGACACCTTCGCCTTCGGGGTGCACGACCGCCACCCGTACCAGCCGCCGCTCTACGGCGCGATGACCGGCGGCGGCAGCGGGCTCGCCACCGTCGTACAGCTCACGCTCGAACTGGCCGGCACCGCGGGCGTACGGCAGGACGCCGACGGCGGCGGCAAGAGCATCTGGGTCACCCTGCCCCTGTGACCCCGCCCCCGCGAGAGGGGCGGCCCGGGGGTCCCGGGTCGATCTGCCCGGCGCGCGCGGGCGAGGATGGCCGCATGCTGAGGAATGCTGGGCGGACGCAGCGCGTGGGGCTCGTACGGCCCCGGCGTCGGTGGGCGGGCGAGCGCGGGGGAAATGGGAGGCCGGTGCGATGAGCACGCCGCTGAACCAACTGAAAGCCGAGTTCTTCAAGACGCTCGGGCATCCGGTCCGCATCCGCGTGCTGGAGCTGCTGAGCCAGCGGGAGCAGGCGGTCGCCGAGCTGCTGCCCGAGGTGGGGGTCGGGCCCGCGCACCTGTCGCAGCAGCTCGCCGTGTTGCGGCGGGCGAACCTCGTGGTGCCCCGCAGGGAGGGCTCGACCGTCTACTACGCGCTGACCAGCCCCCGCGTCGCCGAGCTGCTGGCAACGGCCCGCACCATCCTCACGGGCGTCCTCGCCAACCAGGCCGAACTGCTCGCCGACCTCCAGGCCGCGGCGGAGGGGGCCGAGCCGCCCCCCCTGAGCCGCCGCCCTACGGCCCGGCGCGGTGTCGGCCGCGCACCGACCCCGTCGGGCGGCCCCGCTCCGGGGCGGAGCCCTGCGGCTCGGCGTCCGCGGGCCGGGGCCAGGCCTCGCCCGGGCCGTACGCGCTCGGGGGGAAGGGGCCCGGCGGGTAGCTGGGGCGGGGCGGGTAGTACGGGTCGGGGGCCGGGGCCGGCGGCGGTGGGGGCCCGGGGTCCCGCGGCGGCCTCGCGACCTCGCGCGCGGCCTCGTCCGCGCGCGCGGTGGGCCGCTGGCGCGCGGTGTCGCCCTCCTGGGTGCGTTCGCGCTCGCGCCAGGCGTGCAGCCGCGACCTGACGTCCTCGGGGGGCAGGAACTGGGCCCAGCGCTCGGGGAACTCCGACGGCGGCTCGGCGTCCGCCCCGTCGCCGTCGCCCGCCATGGCCGCCGCCTCGGCGTAGGCGCGGGCCGCCGCCAGGCGCCGCTCGCGCTCGCGCTCCTCGCGGGCCGCCGCCGTGGCGACCGAGGGCCAGACCCGGTCGAGGGAGGCGTTGACCGCGGCGCCGACCAGGACCGCGAACGCGGACACCCCGATCCACAGCAGCACCGCCACCGGCGCCGCGAGGGAGCCGTAGATGGTGGGGCCCCCGACGGTCTGGGGCAGGTAGATGCGGAGCAGGAAGCTGCCGAGCACCCACATGGTCAGGGCGATCAGCGCGCCCGGGATGTCCTCCCGCCAGGGCGAGCGGACGGGGACCGAGACGTGGTAGAGCGTGGTCAGGAAGGCGACGGAGAGCAGGATGACCACGGGCCAGTACAGGACGCGTACGGTGTCCGCGCTGCGCGGGAAGATCTGCACCACCGCGTCGGGCCCGACCACCATCAGCGGCAGCGCCACCGCCCCCACGAGCAGGGCGACCAGGTAGAGCAGGAAGGCCAGCAGCCGGGTCTTGACGATGCCGCGGTGGCCTTCGAGCCCGTACATGATCGTGATGGTGTCGACGAAGACGTTCACCGCGCGCGAGCCGGACCACAGGGCGATGGCGAAGCCGAGCGAGATCACGTCGGGTCTGCCGCCCTCGATGACGTCGTCGAGCAGGGGCCGGGCGATGTCGCTCACGCCCTTGTCGGAGAGGACGGTGCCCGAGGCGTCGAGGATGTTGTCCCGTATGGTCGCGACGGTTTCGGTGTTGGTCCAGGCGTCGAGGTAGCCGAGCAGCCCGATGAGGCCGAGCAGCAGCGGCGGCAGCGAGAGCAGCGTGAAGAACGCCGCCTCGGCGGCGAGGCCGGTGACCCGGTATTCCATGCAGGAGTTGACGGTGTCCTTCAGGAGCAGCCACGCCATCTTGCGCTTGGACACATGCTGCGACAGGGCGCGTGCCCTGTGCAGTCGACTGGGGGATTCGTTCGCTGGCTGCACCTCTTCACCGTATCTGTCCTTTCGCCCCTGGCCTGCCGGATGACCTGGGCCGATCGCCGGCGGGACTGGGCCGCGTGGTTGGCTGCCGGCATGACCACCACCGTGACCACCTGGTATCTGGAACAGACCGCTCCCGGCGACCTCTCCCCCGCACCTCCGCCGGCCTCCCGAAACCGGGGTGCGGATCGTGCGCGCCGAGGTCCCCAGCCCCGAGTTCAGCCGCTTCCTGTACGCCTCTGTCGGCGGGGACATCGCCTGGATCGACCGGCTGGCGTGGACGTACGACCAGTGGCGGCGGGCGCTGTCGCGCCCCGGCGTGGAGACCTGGGTGGCGTACGAGCACGGCACGCCGGCCGGGTACGTCGAGTTGGCGGCGAACCCAGACGGCTCCCGCAGCACCCCCGGCTCCGCCGGCTCCGTGGAGATCGCCTACTTCGGGCTGCTGCCGGCCTTCCGGGGTCGGCGCATCGGCGGACACCTGCTGTCGGTAGGGGTCCAGCGGGCGTGGGACCTCGGCGAGCGGTGGCCGGATCTGCCCGCCACCCAGCGGGGGTGGTTGCACACCTGCTCCAAGGACGGGGAGCACGCGCTCGGCAACTACCAAAAGCGCGGCTTCAGCGTCTACCGGACGACGACCGACGAAGGAGCCGGAGCCGGTCAATCCGGTTCCGTGGCCCGGCGCTTACACGGCTCCCACCAGCGCGTAAGCCAAGACGGTGGGGGCGCGACGCGAACCCTGTTCGCTCGTGTGAGCGACCCCACAACATACCATTGAGCGAGAACCCATCGCCCACATGTTGGACAATGCTGGACGGTCAACAAAGGCCCGTGCCAGGCTTGCGTCATGTCTAGAGCTGGAATCGCCTTGGTGAGTCGACGACACGTCGACCTCGGACGCATGTCCAGCGCCATCTGTTCGGCGGGCTGACAGCACAGCACCACCGCGTTTTCGCCGTCCTCGCCGCCGCGGACGTGCGCGTTCCGTTGATCTCAGACACACCTCACGGGCCTCCACGCGCCCGCTCGCGCGCGGATCTGGCGATGTTCAGCCTGCCCAGCCCGCTAGGTCGCGGCGCCCTGTCGCGCAGCCGAGAGTCTTCAGCGCAGCCCTGCTTTCCCCCTGGTACTTCATGATGCGGGTGCGCATCGACGGCGGGCGGCTGACGACCGAGCAACTGCGGGTGATCGGCAAGATATCGCAGGAGTTCGCGCGCGGCACCGCGGACATCACCGACCGGCAGAACATCCAGATCAGGATCGAGGACGTGCCCGAGATCTGGCGCCGCCTCGAGGCCGTCGGGCTGTCGTCCACCGAGGCATGCGGCGACACCCCGCGCACCATCCTCGGCTCCCCGGTCGCCGGCATCGCCGAGGACGAGATCATCGACGGCAGTTGGGCCATCGACGAGATTCACCGCCGGTACATCGGCGACCCGGCGTACTCGAACCTGCCGCGCAAGTTTCAAGACCGCGGTCTCCGGCTCGCCGCTGCTCGACGTGGTGCACGAGATCAACGACGTCGCGTTCGTCGGCGTCCGCCACCCCGAGCACGGACCCGGCTTCGACGTGTGGGTGGGCGGCGGCCTGTCCACCAACCCGAAGCTCGGCGTGCGGCTGGGCGCCTGGGTCTCGCTGGAGGAGGTGCCGGACGTCTTCGGCGGCGTCATCTCCATCTTCCGCGACTACGGCTACCACCGGCTGCGCAACCACGCCCGGTTGAAGTACCTGTTGGCCGACTGGGGCGCGGAGAAGTTCCGCCAGGTCCTTGAGGACGAGTACCTCAAGCGCGGGCTCACCGACGGCCCCGGGCCCGAGCAGCCCGTCGAGCGCTGGCGCGACCACGTGGGCGTGCACCGGCAGCGGGACGGCCGGTACTACGTCGGTTTCGCGCCGCGGGTGGGCCGCGTGGACGGCGCGACGCTCACGAAGATCTCCGAGCTGGCGCAGGAGCACGGCTCGGGGCGCCTGCGGACGACCGCCGAACAGAAGATGATCGTTCTCGACGTGCCGCAGGACCGGGTGGACTCGCTGGTCGCGGGACTGGAGGCGCTGGAGCTCCAGGTGAACCCGTCGACGTTCCGGCGCGGCACCATGGCGTGCACCGGCATCGAGTTCTGCAAGCTGGCCATCGTCGAGACCAAGGCGCGCGGCGCGGCCCTGATCGACGAGTTGGAGCGGCGCCGGCCCGACTTCGACGAGCCGCTCACCATCAACATCAACGGCTGCCCCAACGCCTGCGCCCGCATCCAGGTCGCCGACATCGGGCTCGAGGGGCAGTTGGTCACGGACGGCGACGGCAACCAGGTCGAGGGCTATCAGGTGCACCTCGGCGGCGCGCTCGGGCTGGAGGCCGGGTTCGGTCGCAAGGTCCGCGGCCTCAAGGTCACCTCGGCCGAACTCCCCGGACTACGTCAAGCGGTTGCTGACCCGGTACCAGGACCAGCGCACCGAGGGGGAGCAGTTCGCCCAGTGGGTCGGCCGCGCGGCCGAAGGAGACCTGTCGTGAGCTAGCGGACCGCGCCATTCTACTGTCCGTACTGCGGCGAGGAGGACCTCCGTCCGTCCGAGGAGGGCCACGGCACCTGGGAATGTGCCTCCTGCAACCGCGCGTTTCGACTGTCGTTCCTAGGACTGCTAGCTGCCGGTCTGCGGCGCGACGACGCCGGGACCGGCGAGAGGGGTGGTCGTCATGACGACGACTGAACACCGCACGGCGGGCGCGCTACAGGAGTTGGCCGAGCGGGCGGGCCGCGAACTGGAGGACGCGTCGGCGCTGGAGATCCTGCGCTGGGGTGTCGAGACATTCGGCGCGCGCTTCTGCGTGACCTCCTCCAGGGAGGACGCCGTGGTGGCACACCTGGCGGCGCGCGTACGGCCCGGGGTGGACGTGGTCTTCTTCGAACGGCTACCACTTCCCCGAGACCATCGGCACCCGGGACGCGGTGGGGGCGGTGATGGACGTCAACCTGATCACGCTGACGCCCCGCCAGTCGGTGGCCGAGCAGGACGCCGAGTACGGCCCGCGCCTGCACGACCGCGACCCGGACCTGTGCTGCGCGCTGCGCAAGGTGGCCCCGCTCGAGGCGGGCCTGGCCGGCTACGACGCGTGGGCGACGGGCCTGCGCCGCGACGAGTCCCCGACCCGCGCCGGCACGCCGGTGGTGGGCTGGGACGCGCGGCGCGGCAAGGTCAAGCTGTCGCCGATAGCCCGCTGGACGCAGGAGGACGTGGACGCCTACGTCACCGAGCACGGCGTCCTCACCAACCCGCTGCTGATGGACGGTTACGCCTCCGTCGGCTGCGCCCCCTGCACCCGGCGGGTGCTCGCGGGCGAGGACGCGCGGGCCGGGCGCTGGGCGGGGCGCGGCAAGACGGAATGCGGACTGCACGGCTGATGACGGACACACACATACCCCAGGAGCCATCGATGAGCACGGCCCCGGCAGACGGACCCGTCACGGGCACCCCGCACGACGCGAACGCCGTGCGGGCCGCCCGGTCGGTCGGCGGGACAGTGTGGCTGACCGGCTTGCCCAGCGCGGGCAAGACGACGATCGCCTACGCGCTGGCCGAGCGGCTGACCGGCGAGGGACACCGGGTCGAGGTGCTCGACGGCGACGAGATCCGCGAGTTCCTCTCGGCCGGGCTCGGCTTCTCGCGCGCGGACCGGCACACCAACGTGCAGCGGATCGGCTTCGTGGCCCAACTCCTCGCCTCGCACGGCGTCATCACGCTGGTGCCGGTCATCGCCCCGTACGCCGACAGCCGGGAGGCGGTGCGCGAGCGGCACCAGAGCGCGGGCACGCCGTACCTGGAGGTCCACGTGGCGACGCCGGTCGAGGTCTGCTCCGAGCGTGATGTGAAGGGCCTGTACGCCAAGCAGGCGGCGGGCGAGATCTCCGGGCTGACCGGCGTGGACGACCCGTACGAGGCGCCGAGCGACCCGGACCTGCGGATCGAGACGCACCGGCAGGGTGTGCACGAGTCCGCGACGGCGCTGCACGCGCTGCTGGCCACACGGGGGATGGTGTGAGCGACGCACGCACGGCGAACGACGCACACTGCGACCTAGAGGAGCCCCCCATGACACCCCCCGGGTCCGTCGGTGCGGACACCGACAACCCGTACGCGCTCGCCCACCTGGACGCCCTGGAGTCCGAGGCGATGCACATCTTCCGCGAGGTGGCGGGCGAGTTCGAACGCCCGGTGATCCTGTTCTCCGGCGGCAAGGACTCCATCGTGATGCTGCACCTGGCGCTGAAGGCGTTCACGCCGGCGCCGGTGCCCCTCGCGCTGCTGCACGTGGACACCGGACACAACTTCCCCGAGGTCATCGACTACCGCGACCAGGTCGCCCAGCGGCACGGACTGCGACTGCACGTGGCCTCGGTGCAGGAGTTCATCGACCGCGGCGAGCTGCGCGAGCGCCCCGACGGCCCACGCAACCCGCTCCAGACCGTGCCCCTACTCGACGCCATCGAGAAGAACCGCTTCGACGCCGTCTTCGGCGGCGGCCGGCGCGACGAGGAGAAGGCACGGGCCAAGGAACGCGTCTTCTCACTACGGGACGAGTTCGGCGGCTGGGACCCACGCCGCCAGCGACCCGAACCGTGGCAGCTCTACAACGGACGCCACTCCCCCGGCGAACACGTGCGCGTCTTCCCGCTCTCGAACTGGACCGAGCTGGACGTGTGGCAGTACATCGAACGGGAGGAGATCGACCTCCCGGCCATCTACTACGCGCACGAGCGCGAGGTCTTCTCCGGCTCGGGCATGTGGCTGACCCCCGGCCAGTGGGGCGGCCCGCGCGAGGGCGAGCGGACCGAACGCCGCCTGGTGCGCTACCGCACGGTCGGCGACATGTCCTGCACCGGCGCCGTCGACTCCCAGGCGGCCACCATCTCCCAGGTCATCGAGGAGATAGCGGCCTCCAGACTCACCGAGCGAGGCGCCACACGCGCGGACGAGAAAGTGTCTGAGGCCGCGATGGAAGACCGCAAGCGCGAGGGGTACTTCTAACCATGACCAGCGCCTACAACCTTCCGCACCTCACCGTCGGCGCGCTGATGCGCCACATCGTCGCCGAGACCGCAGCCCGCCTGTCCGAACGCGCGACCGGCCACGGGACGGCGACCGCGACCGGCCGCGCACCCGGCCCGGCGGCCGGTGCCGCGCCCGGCCACGAACCCGGACCACCCAGCGGCGGCGCCCCCGGGCACACACCGGGCGGCCCGTCGAGTGACCCTCCCGACCGCGACCGGGCACGGCCCCGCCGCCAGCCCGTGAAAGGACACCCCACCCCCATGGCCACCACCACGGCCCCTCACCAGACCCCGGCGGGCGACACCGAGCCGCGCCGCCCCGAACGCGCCGCCGCCCACGTCCCCGGTGCCATCGGCGCGGACCTGCTGCGCTGGGCCACCGCCGGCTCCGTCGACGACGGCAAGTCCACCCTGGTGGGGCGGCTGCTGTACGACGCGAAGGCGGTGCTGGCCGACCAGTTGAAGGCCGTCGAGCGCACCTCCCATGACCGCGGCCAGCACGCGCCCGACCTGGTGCTGCTGACCGACGGGCTGCGCGCCGAGCGCGAGCAGGGCATCACCATCGACGTGGCGTACCGCTACTTCGCCACCCCCCGGCGCCGCTTCATCCTCGCCGACACCCCGGGCCACGTGCAGTACACCCGCAACATGGTCACCGGCGCCTCCACGGCCGAGTTGGCCGTGGTGCTGGTGGACGCCCGCAACGGCGTGGTCGAGCAGACCCGCCGGCACGCCGCGGTCGCCGCGCTGCTGCGGGTGCCGCACATCGTGCTCGCCGTCAACAAGATGGACCTGGTGGACTACGCGGAGCCGGTGTTCACCGCCATCGCCCGGGAGTTCACCGCGCACGCCGGCTCGCTCGGCGTCTGGGAGGTCACGGCGATCCCGATCTCCGCCCTCGTCGGCGACGGGGTCGTCACCGCCTCGGCCCGCATGCCCTGGTGCACCGGGCCGACGCTGCTCGACCACCTCGAACGCGTCGACGTGGGCGGCGAGCCGGCCGCGCGGCCCGCCCGGTTCCCGGTGCAGTGCGTCATCCGGCACGACGGCGCGCGCCACTACGGGGGCCAACTGACTGCCGAGGTGCTGCGGGTGGGCGACCGGGTCACCGTCCTACCGTCCGGCCGTACCACCACCATCAGCTCGATCGACCTGCTGGGGCGCGCGGTCGGCGCCGCGCGGGCGGCGCAGTCCGTCACCCTCCGCCTCGCCGACGAACTCGACGTCGCCCGCGGCGACCTGATCGCCCCCGCCCACGCGGGGCCGGTCGCCACCCGAGACGTCGAGGCGGCCGTCTGCCATCTCCACGACCGCCCACTGCGCCCCGGCGAGCAGGTACTCCTGCGACACACGACGCGCACGGTGCGGGCAGTGGTCAGGGAGGTGTACGGGACGGCAGAGTTGGGGCCCAACGACATCGGTCGGATCGTGCTGCGCACCGCCGAGCCGATCGCGGCCGACGCGTACGAGGACGCGCGCGAGACCGGGTCCTTCCTGCTCATCGACCCGGCCGACGGCGCCACCCGGACCGCGGGGATGGTCGGCGGCGCGCCCTGGTGTCCCTGCTGCTGCCGGCACTGGTGCTGGCCGGGTGCGGGTACGGCTCCCGCAAACAGGAGACGCGGATGCCGGGCGAGGAGTTCACGCCGATGGGCCGGAAGCTGTCCGCCAACTCGCTGACCATCGGGTACTTCCCGAACATCACGCACGCCACCGCCCTCGTCGGCCTGCAGAAGGGTTTCTTCGCGAAGGAGTTGCGGGGGACCCGCCTGAAGACCCAGGTCTTCAACGCGGGCCCGTCCGCCATGGAGGCGCTCAACGCCGGGGCCGTGGACATCGCCTGGGTCGGGCCGGCCCCAGCCGTCAACGGCTTCGTCCGGTCCAAGGGCAGGAGCCTGCGGATCCTCTCCGGTTCGGCGTCCGGCGGTGCCTCGCTCGTCGTCAACCCCGACAGGATCGGGAGCCCGGCGGACGTCAGGGGCCGCCGCATCGCCACCCCGCAGATCGGCGGCACCCAGGACACGGCCCTGCTGCACTGGGCCGCCACGCGCGGCTGGCGCGTCGACCCCCAGACCGGCGACGGGGGACGTGCGCGTGATCCGACAGGACAACAAGGAGATCCCCACCGCCCCGCGCGGTGCCCGTCATCGGCCTCGCCGGCTGCGTCGCGCTCGCCTTCGCCCTGCCGCTGTCCTCGGTCCTGACGGGGACCGGCGTGCTGGCGGCGGGGGCGCTCTCGTACGGGGTGCGCGGCCGCTGGGTCGGCGCGGGACGGGGCTGACGGGCGGACAGGTACGCGCGGTTTCGTCGCATCGGCGCGGCCGGCATAGGCTGCGGCGGGGCCGCCCGCCGGTCGCCGTTCCGGACCCGGCGTCCCGACGCGGCCCCGACGCACCGCGTCCCCCGCGTCGTCGGTCCGGATGAGGAGAACCACCGTGCTCGTACTGTTGCCGCCGTCCGAGGGGAAGGCCCCCAGCGGGTCGGGGGCCGCCCTGAAGCTGGAGGGGCTGTCGCTGCCGGAGCTCGGGGCGGCGCGGGCCGCCGTCCTGGACGAGTTGGTGGCGCTGTGTACAGGGGGCGACGAGGACAAGGCAGCGCGGGTGCTCGGCCTCAGCGCGGGGTTGCGCGGCGAGATCGCCAAGAACGCGGAGCTGCGCACCGCGGGGACCAGGCCGGCCGGCCAGATCTACACGGGCGTGCTGTACGACGCGCTCGACCTGGCCACCCTCGCCCCGGCGGCCCGGCGCCGCGCGGCCCGTTCGCTGCTGGTATTCTCCGGACTGTGGGGCGCCGTGCGGATCGGCGACCGCATCCCCTCCTACCGCTGCTCGATGGGGGTCAAGCTGCCGGGCCTCGGCGCGGTCGGCGCCCACTGGCGCGGCCCGATGAGCGAGGCGCTGCCCACGGCGGCGGGCCAGGGGCTGGTGCTCGACCTGCGCTCGGCGGCGTACGCGACGGCGTGGAAACCGGCGGGGGAGATCGCCGAGCGCACGGCGACGGTGCGCGTGCTCCAGTCGAAGGTGGTCGCCGGCGTGGAGAAGCGGAGGGTGGTCAGCCACTTCAACAAGGCGGCCAAGGGCCGCATGGTGCGCGACCTGCTGACGGCGGGCAGCGCGCCGCGCGGGCCACGGGAACTGGTCGAGGCGCTGCGCGAACTCGGCTACACCGTGGAGTGCACGCCGCCGGCGCGACGGGGCGCCAGCTGGGCGCTGGACGTGATCGTGACGGAACTCTGAGGCGGCCCCTCAGAGAGGTGTTGCATTATCTGCAACGAGCATTGCGAAAAGTGCCGTACGGGCGGAGGATGGCCACGTGACTGGTGCTGCTTCCTCCTCTGCCACCGCGGCCTCCGCCTCCCCCGCCACCGGCGCCGGCTCGCCGGGCTCGGTCCTGGGCCTCGCGCCCGTGATCCCGGTGGTCGTCATCGACGACGCGGCCAACGCCGTCCCGCTCGCGCGGGCCTTGGCGGCGGGCGGGCTGCCGGCGATCGAGGTGACGCTGCGCACACCGGCGGCGCCCGAGGCGATCCGGGCCATCGCCGCCGAGGTCCCGGACGCCGTGGTCAGCGCGGGCACCGTACTCACCCCGCAGGACGTGCGGACCTCGGTGGCGACCGGCGCGCGGTTCCTGGTCAGCCCGGGTTGGACGGAGCGGCTGCTCGGCGCGCTCCAGGGCTCGGGGCTGCCGTTCCTGCCCGGCGTCTCCTCCGCATCTGAGGTGCTGGGACTGCTGGAGCATGGGGTGCGCGAGATGAAGTTCTTCCCGGCGGAGGCGGCCGGCGGCGCCGGCTACCTGCGCGCGCTGTCCGCCCCGCTGCCGCAGGCGCGCTTCTGCCCCACCGGCGGCATCGGCCTCGCCTCGGTGCCGGCGTATCTGGCCCTGCCCAATGTGGCCTGCGTGGGCGGCAGTTGGATGCTGCCCCCGGACGCGCTGCGGGCCGGGACTGGTCGCGCGTCGAGCACCTGGCCCGTGAAGCGGCGGCGCTGGCCCCGGCCGCGTAACTCCTGGAGCGGCCCCGGCGGCGGGCCGGCCGGGCGCGCGGCGCCGGGCCGGCCGGCGCGGGTGTGCGATGTCGTTCAGCGCAGGTGTGAGGTGTCGTTCAGCAGGCGCAGCGAGGCGTTGCCGTCGCCGAAGTACGCCACGGCCGACAGCGAGGCCGCCGAGAGTTCCATCCGGAACAGGGACTCCGGCGGAGCCCCGAGCGCCAGCCGGACCAGCGTCTTGATCGGCGTGACGTGCGTGACCACCAAAACCGTGCGGCCCGGGTGCTGTCCGATGAGCGCGTCGCGGGCCTCCGCCACCCGGTGGGCGACCGCCGCGAAGCTCTCGCCGCCGCCGGTCGGGGCGGCCTTGGTCGAGCCCATCCAGGTGGTGAGGTCGGCCGGGTACCACTCGCGCACCTCGGCGAAGGTCAGCCCCTCCCAGGCGCCGAAGTCCGCCTCCCGCAGCCCCGCGTCCACCTGGACATCCAGACCGAGCCGGTCCGCGACCGTCTGCGCCGTCTGCCGGCAGCGTCGCAGCGGTGAGGTGACGACGGTCTCGACGGTGCCCCGGGCGGCGAGCGCCGCCGCGGCGTGCTCGGCCTGTCGAAGCCCGACGGGCGACAGTTCGGGGTCGGACCCGGTGCTGCCGGAGAACCGCTTCTGCGGGGTGAGCGCGGTCTCGCCATGCCGCAGCAGTACGAGGGTGGTCGGCTGGCCCAGGTCAGGGGCGGGGCTCCAGCCCATGGTCGGGGCCGCCGGCCGGATCCCGGTGGCGCCGGCCGCTTCCGGCGGGGCGCTCGCGCCGAAGTCGGCGTCCGGGCCCGTGACGGCGTACGCCCCGGTGCCGGCGCCGGTGTCGGTGCCCGGCAAGCTCGCCGGGCCGGCCGCCGCCGTGGCCGGGCTCCAGCGCTCGCCCCGCCCGCCCGCGTCCATCGCCTCGTTGGCCAGCCGGTCCGCATGCTTGTTCTGCTCGCGCGGCACCCAGGCGTAGCTGACCTGGCCGGCCGGGAAGATCGCCGCGGCCTCGGTGGCCAGCGGGCGCATGTCGGGGTGCTTGATCTTCCAGCGGCCCGACATCTGCTCCACCACGAGCTTGGAGTCCATCCGGACCAGCACGTGCGCCGCCGGATCGAGGGCGTACGCCGCGCGCAGGCCGGCGATCAGCCCCTGGTACTCGGCCACGTTGTTGGTGGCCGTACCGATGAACTCCGCGGCCTCGGCCAGGGGTTGGCCCGTCTCCTGGTCGAAGACGACGGCGCCGTAGCCAGCGCGCCCCGGGTTGCCCCGGGACCCGCCGTCCGCCTCCACCACGAAGCGGTGCGGCATGCGGCTCAGAGCCCCGACTCGGGCGTGCGCACCAGGATGCGGCGGCAGTTCTCGCACCGCACGACCTCGTCCGGCTGCGCGGCCTTGACCTCGTTGATCTCGGTGATGTTCAGCTCCAGGCGGCAGCCCTCGCAGCGGCGCTGGTAGAGCCGGGCCGCGCCGACGCCGCCCTGCTGGGTGCGCAGCTTCTCGTACAGCTTGAGCAGGTCGGCGGGGATGGAGCCGGCGACCACCTCGCGCTCCTTGGTGGCCGTCGCGATCTCGGCGTCCAGGCTCTCGGTGGCGGCGTCCCGGCGCGCGGTGGTGTCCACGACCTTGGCCTCGACGGCGGCGACCTGCTCGGTCAGCTCGGCGGCCCTGGCCTGGGCGGACTCGCGGCGCTCCATGATCTCCAGGACCACGTCCTCCAGGGCGCCCTGGCGCCTGGCCAGCGAGGCGATCTCGCTCTGCAGGTTCTCCAGGTCCTTGGGCGAGGTCACGGCGCCGGAGTCGAGGCGCTTCTGGTCGCGGGCGGCGCGCTGGCGGACCTGGTCCACGTCCTGCTCGGCCTTGGTCTGTTCGCGGGTGGTGTCGCTCTCCTCGGTCTGCGCGGCGACGAGCAGGTCGCGCAGTTGCGTCAGGTCGGCGTTGAGGGTCTCGATCTCGGCGTGCTCGGGCAGGCTCGCGCGCTTGTAGGCGAGCTGGGAGAGCCATACGTCGAGCGCCTGGACGTCGAGGAGGCGGATCTGGTCGGCGGGCGCGGCGTTCAGTTCGGGGCTCCAGAGGGCTGAGTCGTGTGGGCTTGGGGTGTGGCGGACGCGTGCGCGGTCCACGGGTCGGTGACCGTGTGCGAGATGTGCGTGCGTAGGCCCCACGCGTTCCGGTCGGAAATCTCGTCGAGCTGGGCCGCGGCCTGCTCGACCCAGGGCCATTCGGTGGCCCAGTGCGCGGCGTCCACGAGGGCCGGCGGGCCGGTCTCCCGGGCCTCGGAGGCCGGATGGTGGCGCAGGTCGGCGGTGACGTAGGCGTCCACGCCGGCGGCCCGCACGGCGTCGAAGAGGCTGTCGCCCGAGCCGCCGCAGAGGGCGACGGTGCGCACGGTGGCCTCCGGGTCGCCGGCAACCCGCACGCCCTGCGCGGTGCGCGGCAGCCGCGCCGCGACCCGCTCGCCGAAGGCGGCCAGGCTCAGCGGCGCGTCCAGCTCGCAGATCCGGCCGAGGCCGCGGCGGCCCGCCGGGTCGCTCGGGTCGGGCACGAGCGGCGCGGTGACGCGCAGGTCGAGCGCCCCGGCGAGGGCGTCGGAGACGCCGGGGTCGGCGCGGTCGGCGTTGGTGTGCGCCACGTGCAACGCGACATCGTGCTTGATCAGGGTGTGCACCACGCGGCCCTTGAACGTGGAGGCCGCGACGGAGGTCGTGCCGCGCAGGTAGAGCGGGTGGTGCGTGACGAGCAGGTCGGCGCCGATCCGTACGGCCTCGTCGGCGACGGCCTGCACGGGGTCGACGGCGAACAGGACGCGGGTGACGGGCTGGTCCGGGTCTCCACAGACCGTGCCGACGGCGTCCCACTCCTCGGCCCGCTGCGGGGGCCAGAGGGCGTAGAGCGCGGTGAGAACTTCAGCGAGTGCGGGCACGGGTCAGAGGTTACCTGCCCGCCCCGCCCCCACGCCCCTGAGCTGTGGCACCCCGCCCCCGGCCCCGCCGCCCGCACCGGCGGGCCGGCGTGGCCGGCGGGGTCGGGCGGCCGACGTCGTGGCCGTACGGGGTGGTGGGGCGGGGTGGCCGTACGGGGTGGTGGGGCGGGGTGGCCGTACGGGGTGGTGGGGCGGGGTGGCCGTACGGGGTGGTGGGGCGGGGTGGCCGTACGGGGTGGGCGGGCGTTACGGCGCCAGGTAGCCGCGCAGGTCGTTCAGGACGCTGCGGGGCGCGGTGACGCCGAGGCCCAGGTACCAGGTCTCGTCCGGGACGTCCTTGGCCTGCCCGGCCCGCACCGCGCCCAGCTTCTTCCACAGCGGGTTGTCCTCGGCGCGGTCGCGCTTCGTGGTCTTCGGGTCGCCGTAGACGCCGGTGAAGATCCAGTCGGCGTCCGCCTCGTCGACGCGCTCCGGGCTGATCTCCGTGGCCAGGTCGTTGACCTCCTGGTTCTTCGGGCGGGGCAGGCCCACGTCGGCCAGGATGGTGCCGATGAAGGACGCCTTGGCGTAGAGCCGGGTGAACTGCGGCATGTAGCGGAGCATGGTGACGGTCGGCTTGTCCGGGCCGATGTCCGCGCCGAGCTTCTTGGCCGCCGCCTCGTACGCGGCCAACTCCTCGCGCGCCGCCTCGGTCTTGTCCAGGGCCGCCGCGTTGAGGAGGTAGTTCTCCTTACCAGGTGAAACCGGGGCAGATGGAGAAGACGGTCGGGGCGATCTGCGCGAGCTTCTTGCTACTGGCCCTCGGCGCGCAGCTTGCTGCCCAGGATGAGGTCGGGGCGCAGGGCGTGGATGGCCTCCAGGTTGAGGCTGTTGATGGTGCCGACGCTCTTCGGGTTCCCCGCGGCCTTCTTCAGGTAGTCGGGGATGCCGTCGTCGCCCTCGGACGGGGCGTAGCCGACCGGCTGCACGCCGAGCGAGACGACGTTGTCCAGCTCGCCGACGTCGAGCACGACCACGCGCCGCGGCGCGGCCTTGATCTCCGTCTTGCCCATGGCGTGCGTGACGGTGCGCGGGAACTAGCCGGACCGCGCGTCGGTGCCCATCCGCGCGGTCTCCTCGGCGGCCTTGCCGAAGTCCTTGCCGCCCTGCGCGACGGACTTCGAGCCGCTGTCGTCGTCCGAGGAGCAGCAGGCCGACAGGGCGAGCGCGCCGGCGAAGGTGAGGGAGACGGCGGCGAGGGCGCGCCGCCGGAGGGCGGGCGCTGTGGCGCGAGGGCGTGGGGGCATGATGTGCTCCTGCTCTACGAGGGTTCTGCGGGGGCTCCACGGGGCCGTGGCGCCGCGCAGGCGTACCGCGGTGGCGTGCCGGTCACCTGGTGAGGCGACCCTGACCTTAAGCCGCCCCGCGATCCTCCCCTGAGCCGCGTCCCTCGCCGCACCCTCCCCCGCCCGGAGCGGTCGACGGGCGGGGCCGGACCAGCACGGTGCTCCGTTCGCGGCCGCGCCGCGCCGGCCGCCCAGTCGGGTCCAAGCACACCAACCACGCACATGCCGGAAATCCGAGGGCTAGCCACCCTTTCGCGTGAAGTAGGGCACCGGTCTCCGCTCCTCACGGGGTCGACAAAACTACGTTCAGGCACTGGAGGTGACCGTTCCATGACGGCCTGTGCCATCGAGACCGCTCCCCAGACTGACCGCACCACGCGTTCCACCCGCCCCGAGACCGCCCCGGGGCCCGCCCCCGGCGACGCCAGACGGGGCCCGGCCGAGCACACCGCCGCAGCCGCCGCGGCGCAGCCCGCCCCGGCCGCCCTCACGCTGGCCGCCGACGGTTCGTACGCGGCCCGGCTCGCGGTCTGCCGCGCGACCGGTGAGCGCTTCCCGGAGCGCTGGACGCTGAGCGGCCCCGAGCCGTACGCCGTGCCGCTGCCGGCCCGGCAGCCCGAGGAACCGGAGAGCGAGGTGTCGCCGCTGGCGGACGGGCGCGTGCTGATCCGCCGTCAGGTCGCCGAGCGGCACGCGCTCTCGCTGCTATACCCCGCCGGCCCCGGCACCGGCGAACTCCCGCTCGGCTTCATCGAGTGCGACGAACTGTCGCTGCTGCCGCCGGCGCCCTGCGGCACCCTGGCGTACGCGCTGGCGCACGGCGAGCACTCCACGCACGTGTGGCTGGTGCACGGCGGCTCGTTCGGGCCCGAGCACGTCGCGGAGGTGCCCGGGCGGTGCACGGGGGGAAGTTGGCTGGACCGCGCCGGGCGGCTGCTCGCCCTCGACCGCGAGTGGGACGGCCGGGTCAAGTCCGTCGTCGTGGACCTGCGACGGGGCGACGAGACCACGCCGCTGCTGCAGATCGCCGAGGACAGCGACGACCGGCTCGTACTGGCCGACCCGGACAGCGGACTGCTGCTCGTGCGGTCCAACGCGCCGGGCTGGGAGCGGCTCGGCTGGGGCGTGCTGGGCAGCACGCTGCCGGTGCGCTTCCCCGACTGCCTCGACCCGCGCCCCACCGACCCGCGCACCGGCGGCACGGCGCACCCGGCGGTCACGCTGGCGCCGTTCGCGGCGCAGCCGGGCCAGACGCTGACGCCGGAGAACTGCGCGGTGGCGTTCCGGCTGACGCCGGTGCCCCGGGCGACGGCGCGAGCTGGGTCGCCGTGTGGCGGCCCACGGACCGCCGGCTACGGCACCTGTCCGCGCCGTCCGGTTGGTTGCCGGGCGCGGGCCTGTGGACCCGGGACGGCGAACTGCGCCTGCCGTACGCCACCACGCAGACCGCCTGCGGTTTGGCCCAACTGCGCGCGGCCGACCTCGCCCCGCAGCCCCCCGGCCAGGCGACGGACGTGGCCCGCACAGGCCCAGCCCGCGCAGGCCGGGCCCGCGGGCCGTGGCGTACGCGACGGCGCGGGGCAGGGGCGCGCGGGCGGCGCCGGGCGCGCGCCGGGTGTCGGTCGGTCCAGGGCGCCGGGCCACTCCCTGGCCCCGTACGAGCCGGCGCGTTTCCGCGCGCCGCTGCCCGCCTACGAGGCGCCGCCGCCCACGCACGAGCGGTGCACCGAGCCGCCCGCGCGCCCCGCCGCCCCGCGCGCCGGCGGGGCGCACCCGCTCGCCGCCACGCGGCAGTGGCACGAGGGCCCCGGCCCGCACGACGAGCGCCACCACCGCGCGAGCCCGCACAGTGTGGACCAGCACCACGGGAGCCCGCATTGCGAAAGCCAGCACGACGAAAGCCCGCGCAGCGTGGGCCAGCACCACGGGAGCCCGCACCGCATCAGCCCGTACGACGGGAGCCCGCACCGCGCGAGCCCGTACGGAGCGCCGGCCGCCTGGGGCCCCGCCGCCGATCCGCGCCGTGCCGCGGCCGCGCCCCGCCCCGTGCCGCTGCAGCAGGCACCGCTGGAGCGGCCGGCGTAGGGCGGACTCCGGCGAATGGTTCGTTGGTGTCGCGTGGGCGCCGATGGTCGATTCCGCTCGACCGGTCGGCGCCCCGCGCCAACTCCCGGCCCACACAACGCATTGCATCTCCCGCCATATCCGTCCCAGCGGAGCAAAGCGGGAGTGTCTGCGAAATCACGCGTGAAACGCACCGCTCAGCGCGCTCTTACCCGTGCCGAAGTCGCTGACCACGTCGGTGACCAAAGGGAGTCGAAATGCGGCCCCTTATGCAGTCGGCGTGTGATCCACGGGCTGGTTAGACTTGAGTAGGGGCTACGCAAGCCGTAGACCGGGCACGTTTCCGTGCGCCGAACGGCCTGTCGTTGGTGGCGTGTTGACGCTGGTCACAGCTCGCGTGCACGGGCAGTGACCCCCCGCGCGCACGTCATTAGCGATATTTCACGGAGTGACTTCCCTCATGGCCAATGCCCGAATGGATTTCCCCGATACTCGTCAATGGGGATCGCCCGCGTCGCAGCGGAGCGATGCCGCGTCCACCGACGCCGCGGGCGCCGGCAAGCACCGCGGCCCGGCCGCTGCCGAAAGCGGCCAGGAACAGGCACACGGGAAGCACCGACGCCCCGCGGGCCAATAGAGCGAACCCACCACGCGCGGAGAAGACGCCGCCGGGCGGTCGGGGCGGGTGGGACGCAGTGCGGGGGCACTCGACGGTCACGCGCGGGGCACCCCGCCACCGGCCCTCCCCCTCTCCTCCCGCCCCTCCCCCGCACCCGTGACATTTGTCCCGGCGAACCGCTGACATTTACATCTGTCCAGCTCAGCGGCGGAGCGGCGGGTTTCGTAGTGTCTAAGGCATGACGCAGCCAGCCCGCACGGGCCCTCTCGCGCCGGTCGCACCCGGCGCCGCCGGCCCGGCCACCTCAGCAAGCCTCACCAGGCCAGGCGGCCTCGCCAACCCGGACGGCGCGGGTGGCCGGTTCGACGCGCAGGGCCCGTCGGGCGCCGCGCCGGCCGTGCAGTTGAGCGGCGTGACGCGCCACTACGGCACGGTCCGCGCCTTCGCCGGCCTCGACCTGGAGATCGCCCGCGGCTCCACCGTCGCCCTGCTCGACCGGAACCGCGCGGGCAAGTCCACCGCGTTGAACGTGCTCCTCGGTCTGCTGCCGCCGACGGCGGGCGAGGTCGCGCTCTTCGGCGTCCCACCGCGGCGCGCGGTGCGCGAGGGTCGGGTGGGGGCGATGCTCCAGGACGGTCGGCCCATCCCGCGTGTGATGGTGCGGGAGTTGGTCCGGTTCGTGGCCGCCAGCTATCCGGCGCCGCCGCCGGTCGCGCGGACGCTGGCGCTCGCCGGGCTCGACGCGCTCGCCGACCGGCGCGTGGACCGGCTCTCCGGGGGCCAGGCGCAGCGCGTCCGGTTCGCCCTCGCCCTCGCCCTCGCCGGGAACCCGGAGCTGGTCGTGTTGGACGAGCCGACCACGGCCCTGGACGTGGCCGCGCGGCGGGCGTTCTGGGAGGCCATACGCCGCTACACGGGCCGGGACAACACCGTGCTGTTCTCCACGCACTACCTGCCAGAGGCGGACGAGAACGCGGACCGGATCGTCGTCATCGACGGCGGGCGGATCGTCGCCGACGGCTCCGGTGCCGAGGTGAAGCGTTCGGTGGGCGGCCACCTGGTCGCCTTCGACCTGGCGGGAGCGTCGGGCGCGGACCTCGCCCGGCTGCCCGGCGTGACGGCCGTGCGGGTGCGCGGCGGGCGCGCCCGGCTGCGCAGCGTGGACTCCGACGCCACCGTCCTGGCCCTGGCCGAGCGCGGCGCCGTCCGTGGCCTTGAGGTCACCCCGGCCAGCCTCGACGACGCCTTCCTCGCCCTGACCGCCGCGCCCGAGACGGCGCGCGGCGCGACGCGAGGCGGCGCGGCGGGAGTCGGCGCGACGCGAGACGGTGCGGCGGGGCGCGGCGCGGCGGAGGCGGTGGCCCGGTGATCGCCTACCTGATGCTCGAAGTACGCCGCACGCTGCGCGACTCCGGGTTCGTCATCTTCGGCGTCGGCATGCTGGTGGCGATGTACCTGCTCTTCTCCAACCTGGTCCTGGACGGCGGCGACCAGCAGGCGCGGACCACGGCGCCGCTGATGGTCGGGATGGCCGCGTACGGGGCGCTCGGTTCCGCGCTCAGCGTCGGTACGGGACTCGCGGAGGACCGTTCGCTCGGCTGGCTGCGACAGTTGCGGCTCACCCCGCTCGCGCCCTCCCGGGTCGTCGCCGCCCGCGCCCTCACCGGGTCGGTCGTCGTACTGCCCGCCATCGTGGCGGTACTGTTGGCCGGCCGGCTCGTCAACCACGTGGCGCTGGCCCCCCTTGGCAGTGGGGCGCCCTCCTCGGCCTGCTCTGGCTGGGCACCGCGCCCTTCACGCTGCTGGGCCTCGGCAACGGCTACCGGCTGAGCGCGCAAACCACCGGCGTGGATCAACCTCGTCTGCGGCCTGGGCCGTCCATAGTCGGCGGCCTGTGGGTGCCCACCGACTCCTTTCCCGACTGGCTGCGGGCCCTGTCTCGTTGGACGCCCACCCACCGCTTCGCCGAGCTGGGCTGGAGCGTGACCGAGGGACACGCGCCGCACCTGATAACCGCCCTGACGCTCGCCGGCTGGCTCGCCCTCTTCGCCGGCTACGCCCTGCGCTCGTACCGCGTCTGCACCCGCACGGCATGACTGGGTGCTCGCGGAAGCGTCTCGGCCCGGCGGGGTGCGCGCCGCCAGCGGCAGGCCAGGGGTGGAAGCCCGGGCCCGGGGCGTACGGTACGCACTGGTCGCGGACTGGTGCCCAGGGCCGCACGGGCGAGAGCCGCCCGGTGGGCGGGGGCGACCGAAGGACCGGGAGCGGCGGCGGGAGGGTGGGGATGGCGTGGTGGGAGCGGATCGGCGCACGGCTGGGACGTCGGGCGGACGGCTGCGCCGTGCGGTTTCCCGGGAACCGTGACGAGGGGCCCAGCGAGTGGGTGCTCGTTCCCTGGCTGCTGCTGGCGAGCGGGGCCGCGGTGGACGTGTGGGAGGGCCATGTCGCGCCCCGGTGGCTGGCGGCGGCGGGGTTGGTCTCGTTCGTGGGGTGCTACCCCGCCGCCATATTCGTCGGCAGCGCGTCCACCCGCGCCCGACGCCGCGCCGCGATCCTCTTCCTGCTGCCGGCCACGCTGCTGGCCAGCGTGCTCGGCGCCGCGTACGGGGGCGGTTGGCTGACCCTGTTCTCGCTGCTGTCGCTGGCCACCGGGGTCACGGTGCGCCCTCCGGTGGTGTTGCCGGCGCTGCTCGGCGTGGTGGCCGTCGGCGTCCTCAGCGCCATGGTCGGTGGTCATCCGGACGAGGTGGTGACCGTGGCGTACTCCTCGCTGATGTCGGGTGCGGTGGTCGCCATCGTCCGGCGGTTGATCGTCACCGTCCACAAGCTCCACGACGCCTAGGAAGCGTTGACGCGTTCGGCCGTGGAGCGAGAGCGGTTGCGCTTCTCCCGCGACCTGCACGACCTGCTCGGCCACACGATGTCGGTCGTGGTGGTGAAGGCCGAGGCGGTGCGGCGGCTCGCCCCGCGCGACCCGCGGGCGGCCCTGGCCCAGGCGGCGGACATCGAGCCGATCGGCCGGCAGGCCCTCACCGAGATCCGCGAGGCCGTCACCGGTTACCGCGAGGGCAGCCTGGCCACCGAGTTGGACCGGGCGCGTTCGCTGCTGGACGCGGCCAGCGTGACGGCGGTCGTACGCCAGTCGGGCCCGCCGCTACCGGCCCAGACCGAGGCGTTGCTCGGCTGGGTGGGTACGGGAGGGCGTGACCAACACGGTCCAGCACAGCGGCGCCACGCGGTGCGAGATCGAACTCCGCACGGGCGTGGACACGGTGCGGCTGAGCATCGTGGACGACGAGTCCGGCGGTACGGCGGGAACGGTGGGGGCGACGGGCGAGCGACCCGGGGGCCCGCGCGAGCACGGCGCGACGCGGCGGGGCGGCGGGACGGGCCTCGCCGGCCTCACGGAACGGCTCGCGGCGGCCGGCGGCACGCTGGACTTCGGCCCGGACGGCCGGCGCGGCTTCCGGCTCACCGCTGTGCTGCCCGTGGACCTCCTCGCGCCGCCACCCGGGTTCGAGGTGGCGGCGGGGAGCGGTGCGGACGGGACGACCCGTCAGTAGTAGCCCTTCGTGCCTCCAGCAACTCCCGGAGGGTGTCCATGTGTCCGGCGTGCCGGGCGGTCTCCTCGATCAGGTGGAACAGCATCCAGCGCAGGCTCGCCTCACGGGCGGCGAGTCCCGGCGCCCGGCCGGTGTCGTCGAGCGCGTGGCCCGCGATGATCTCGTTCGACACCGCGCACTGCCGCTCGTACTCCGCGAGGAGTTGGGGCAGCGGTACGCCGTCCACCCGCATCTCGACGCTGCCGAGGGCGTCGGCGGCGGTGCGCGGCCCCCGTTCCGGCCGGCCGAGGAAGACGTGCTCGAACCAGAGGTGCTCGAGCCAGGTCAGGTGGGCGATAAGGCCGGCCATCGTCATGAGGGGCGAGGTGGGCAGCAGTGCCCGGTGCGCGTTCTCGTCGCTGAGGTCGGCGCACTTCCACTGGACGACCGCGCGCTGGATGTCGAGCCAGCCGACCAACTGGGTCCGCTCGTCCGCGGTGTAGGGAGGGCGTTCGCGAGGTGGTGGCGTCATGGCCGGTGACGCTACCTGTACGACGGCGCAGCCGCATGACGTTTTCTCGCGAGCGGGCGAGCGAGTGGAGTGGACGGGCGGGCGAGCGAGACAGCGGGCGCAGCCCGGGCAGGACCGGGCGCGTGGTCGGTCCGTACGGCCGTCGCGGGGGCGCGGGCTCGGGTGGCCGCGCGGGAGGTGCCCCGCGGGCGGCGGCCGGTGGGGACTGGTCCGGCCCCCGCCCGGCCCTCGTTAGGCTGCCCGCATGACCGACTCCGCCAGCCAGCAGACCGCCGAGGCCGCGAGCGAGGAGGGCGCGCCGCGCATCCGGGTCCTGCTCGCCGAGGACCAGGGCATGTTGCGCGGCGCGTTGGCGCTGTTGCTCGGTCTTGAGCCGGACATCGCGGAGGTGGCGACGGGCGACGCGGTCGTGCCCCGGGCGGTGGAGGCGCGGCCGGACGTGGCGCTGCTCGACATCGAACTGCCGGGCCGTAGCGGGCTCGACGCGGCGGCCGAACTCCGTGACCGGCTGCCGGAGTGTCGCGTGCTGATCCTGACCACCTTCAGCCGCCCCTGCTACCTGCGGCGCGCGATGGAGGTCGGGGCGTACGGGTTCCTCGTCAAGGACGGGCCCGTGGAGGAGTTGGCGGCGTCGATCCGCCGGGTGCTGGCGGGCGAGCACGTCATCGATCCGGCGCTCGCGGCGGCGGCGCTGAGCGCCGGCCCCAACCCCCTGACGCCGCGCGAGCGCGACGTGCTGTCCGCGGCGGCCGACGGCGCCACCATCGCGGACGTCGCTGGCCGGGTCCACCTCTCCCCCGCCACCGTGCGCAACTACCTCTCGGCCGCCATCGGCAAGACCCGTACCCGCAACCGCATGGAGGCGGTCCGCGCCGCCCGGCAGAACGGCTGGCTGTGAGCGGTCCACCGCTCGCCCAAGCGGCCGGGGCCGGCACGGAACCCGGCGGAACCGCGCGCCTGTCGAGGTCCGGGCGGGTCAGGTGCGCAGGTACGAGGCGCCGTTGAGGTCCAGGACGGTGCCGGAGCTCCACTGCGCTTCGGGTGCGCCTCGGGCGAGGCCAGCCACAGCACCGCGGCCGCGACCTCGGCGGGTTCCGCGACCCGGCCGAAGGGGCTCTGGGCGCGGATCGCCTCGCCCTCGGCCCCGGTCAGCCGGTGCGCGACGCGGTGGGTGTCGATGAAGCCGGGCGCCACCGAGGCGACGGCGATGCCGTACGGGGCCAGGGCCACGGCCAGCGACTGGCCGAGCGCGTGCACGGCGGCCTTCGTCGCCCCGTACGCCGGGTGGTCAGGCTCGCCGCGGAAGGCGCCGTGCGAGCCGATGTTGACGATCCGGCCGCCGGTGCCCTGGTCGATCATGTGCCGGGTGGCGAGGTGGCTGAGGTAGGCAGTGCCGAGCAGGTTGACCGCCACGTGCGCCTGCCAGGCCTCGGTCCACTCCGCGTAGGAGGTGTCCGCCGGTGGGTGCGGGGTGTTGACGGCGGCGTTGTTCACCAGGACGTCGACACCGCCGAGCGCCGCGACCGCCTCCCAGACCAGCTCCCGCGCCCCGTCCGTGGTGGCGAGGTCGGCGCCGATGAGGGTGTGCCCGGTGCCGGGCAGCGCGGCGAGCGTGGCCTCGGCGTCCGCGCGCCGCGTGCCGTAGTGCACCGCCACCCGGTCGCCGTGCGCCGCGAAGGCCTCGGCCACCGCCCGGCCGAGGCCGCGCGAGGCTCCGCTGACGAGCACCCGCCGCCCGGTGGCGGCGAACGCCGAACCGGGCGACGAATTGGTGGTGGGCGGTGGGGGGGTTGGCCATGACGGTGCTCTCTCCTCACGGTGCTACGCGGACTCCTCGCGGTGCCGCGCGGGCCTCGCGGCCGGCGCGGCCAGCCTATGTCGCCGCGCCCACGCGCCCCGGCGCCCCCTCCACACCCCGCGCCGTTCCCTACCCCGCACCGCACCCGTACCTCGCACCCCCGCGCCCCGCGCCTCCGCGCCCGGCTGTCCCTTTGCCCCGCACCCGGCCGCTTCGCGCCCCGGTGTTTCTCAGCCCCCGGACTGGGCCCGTGGCCCCGGGGCGCCCCCGTCCCGCCCCGCGTCGGCTCCGTCGTGCCCTGCCGTGGCACCACCGGGCGCGGCCGGCGCGGCCGAAACGTCCGACGCCACCGAAACATCTGATACGTCCGCTTCATCTGACGCGTCCGCTTCGTTCGACCCCGACCCCGGCCCCTGCTGCACGTCGGCCGCCGCCGGCCGCGGGGCGGGGCGCGGCGGCAACAGGGCCACCAGGGCGGTGGCGAGGACCAGGACCAGGGCGCCGACCAGGAAGGCCCGGGCGTACCCCTGCGTCAGGGCGTCGGCGGAGCGGCTGCCGAGCGCGTCGGTGCGGTCCGCGGCGACGGTGACGAGCAGCGACAGGCCGAGCGCGCCGCCGATCGTCCGCGCGGTGTTGAGCAGGCCCGACACGACACCGGCGTCGGTGGGCGGGACGCCCGAGGTGGCCGCGGCGGTGAGCGGGGTCATCATCAGGCCGGCGCGGAACGACATGAGGACGCCGGGCCCGAGGAGGGTGGTCAGGAACGTCCCGTCCACGTCCATGGCGCTCTGCCAGAAGAAGCCCGCCGAGGCGATGGCGCCACCGGCGAAGGTGAGCAGCCTCGGGTCGACGCCACGGGCCATGAACTTGTGGGCGACCTGCGCGCCGACGACGATCGAGATGGTGTGCGGCAGGAACGCGAGGCCGGCGCGGACGACGTTGTAGTCCAGGACGTTCTGCATGTACAGCGACAGGAATTACCACATCGAGAAGAAGCCCATGCCGCAGACGACCAGCACCAGGTTGGCCGACCAGACGGCGCGCACCCGGAACAGCCGCAGCGGCACCAGCGGTTCCTCCGAGCGGGCCTCGACGGCCACGAAGCCGGCGAGCGCGAGCAGCCCGCCGCCCAGCGGCACCAGGGCCTCGGCCCCGCTCCAGCCGTACTCCTCGGTGCGCGCGATCCCGTACGCCACGGCGCCGACGCCGACGGTGACCAGTGCCGCCCCGGGCAGGTCCAGCGGTCGACGCGACGGCGTCGCGTGCTGGCCGGTGAGCGAGGTGGCGGCGACGACGCACACCAGCACGCCGATCGGCACGTTGATGAGCAGTACCCAGCGCCAGGACAGGGCGTCGGTCAGCACGCCCCCGATGAGTCCGCCCGCCGCGCCGCCGCCGATGCCGACGGCCATCCACAACATGACCCGCATCCGTTCCGGGCCCTCCGGGAACGAGGATGGTGATGATGGTGAGCGTGGACGGGGCGAGGGTGGCGGCACCCACGCCCTGGGCGGCGCGGGCCGCGACGATCTGCCACGGCTCCTGCGCCAGGCCGCCGGCGAGGCTGGCCAGCGTGAACAGGCTGAGGCCGGCCAGGAACACCTGCTTGCGCCCGAAGAGGTCGCCCGCCCGGCCGCCGAGGAGCATGAAGCCCGCCGTAGGTGAGGGTGTAGGCGTTGGCCACCCACTGCAGGTCGCTCTCGTCGAGGCCGAGTCCGGTCCGCATCGAGGGCAGGGCCACGTTGACGACCGGCACGTCGAGGACGACGAGGAACTGCCCGGCGCACGCGGCGAGGATCACCGCCCAGGCGAGCGGCGTGCGCCGGGCGGCGGCGGGGGCCGGAGCGTCGGCCACGGCGGGCCCACCAGCATATGTCTGCGACATGACAGTCATGCTGGCAGCGGGGCGCCGCCCTGCCACCGCCCGCTCGCCGCGTCCCGGGCACCACCCGGCCGAGTTAGGGGCTCCGCTCGACCGTCTAGGGGTCAACCCCGGGTGCTCCCCCGGCCCCCGTGCATCTGCGTGCCTGACCGTGCCCCTCCGTGTCGGACTGACTGACCATCCCCTCCCCCCTGTCCGTGTCCACGCCGGCACCGCGCGCCCCCGCGCCCCTCGTTCCCGTACGCGCAGGCCCCCGAGCGGCCGCGCGCCGGTTGCCGTACGGCCGCCACGCGCCCCACCGCGCCCCGTGCGGGCTCCGTCCCGCCCCCGGTCGCGGGCCGCCCACCCCTGGTCCGCCGCCGGTCGCGGGCCGCGCCGTTGGCACCACCCCGCGCGTGCGCGGGGCCGGCGCGTGGGGAACGATGAACGGCCGGCCGGTCCGGGCGGCGGGGTTCTCGCGCCGGCGACCGTGCCGGGGCGCGGGCACGGGGGTACGGCGCCCCCGCACCGCGATCCCGTACGGGCCCCGTGCGGCGCGGTACGGACGGCCGACCGTGGCCCGTAGCGCGTGACGGGAAATCCGGGCCGAAATGCGGTGGGAAATCCGACCGTTCGGGAATTGCGGTCGAAGGCGTCCGGGAGCGTTCCGGGGAACGAATTGGATGCTGGAAGACCCGGAATGGCCGCACATCGCGGAAAATTTCATATGCCAGCCCGACAAACGGCCACACCGCGTGGCCGGGGCGTCCAGAGATCGTCAGAGAGCAGAGGAACCGACCATGCCGCCCAAGCCGGAGATCGTCGCCGCTTTCGAGGCGGCCAAGGGATTCATGCCGCTCGACGAGGGACTGGCCCTGTACGAGGCGGCGGAGGAGGCGGGCGCGCGGGGGCTGCCGCTGCTGGAGGTCGGTACCTACTGCGGACGCTCCACGATCCTGTTGGCTGCCGCCGCACGCGAGGCGGGCACCGTGGTCGTCACGGTCGACCACCACCGCGGCTCGGAGGAGCAGCAGCCGGGATGGGAGTACCACGACCCGTCGCTGGTCGATCCACGGGTGGGTCTGATGGACACGTTGCCCACCTTCCGCCGCACGGTGCACGCAGCCGGGCTCGAAGGGCACGTGATCGCGGTGGTGGGAAAGTCGCCGCAGGTCGCCGCGGTGTGCGGCGGCCGGCTGGGCCTGGTGTTCATCGACGGCGGGCACACCGACGAGCACACGAGCGGGGACTACGCGGGCTGGGCGCCGCAGCTCGCGCAGGACGGGCTGCTCGTGATCCACGACGTGTTCCCGGACCCGGCCGACGGCGGCCAGGCGCCGTACCGCGTCTACCGGCGGGCGCTGGAGTCGGGCGCGTTCACCGAGGTCTCCGACACCGGCTCGCTCCGCGTCCTGCGCCGTACGGCCCCGGGCGTCTGACACCCGGCCGCCCGCCGCCCCCGTTCCCTCCGCTCCCCTCCGTACCGCCCGTCGCGCCGCGTACCGTCAGGCTCGTACGCCCTGTCGGCCACGTCCCGCTTCCGCCGCACCAGCGCCCCCGCTCGCGCACCGGCATGCGGCGACGGGCCACGGGAACGCGCCCCGGAGCGCACTGGCGGGCGCGCGGCGCACTACCATCGCCCGGGTGTCGAACGGCAGCTTTCCCCCCACTCCGCGCCGGCTCGGCGGCACCCTCGTCATCGTGCTGGCCGTACTCGCGCCCGTCTGCTTTGCGGGCTGGCTCGTGTGGCGCTCCATGGACGAGGGCGATACCGGGGCGCCCGGCGCGCCGCCGCTCGCCGCGGCCTCGTCGGCCGCACCGTCCGCGACGCGAGACGACGGACAGCGGGAGGGCCCCGCCGCCTCGGGACGGCCCCCGTCGCCGGAGCGCACGCCCGACCAACGGGCCCTGCGGGGCAAGGTGGTGGTCATCGATCCGGGGCACAACCCGCGCAACCGGGACCACACCGCCGAGATCGCCCAGCTGGTCGACGTCGGCACCCACCGCAAGGAGTGCGACACCACGGGCGCCGCGACCAACGCGGGGTACGCCGAGGCCGCGTTCACGCTCGACGTGTCGCGACGGGTGCGCACCCTGCTGCGCGAGCGCGGCGCGACCGTGAAGCTCACGCAGGACGACGACCTCCCGTACGGCCCGTGCGTGGACGAGCGGGCCGAGATCGGCACACGGCGCGCGCGGACGCGGTCGTCTCCGTCCACGCCGACGGGGCGGGCGCCGGCCAGCGCGGATTCCATGTGATCTTGCCCGCGTCGGTGCGCGGCGGCGGGGCCGACACGTCGGCCATCACCGGTCCCTCGCGCCACCTGGGCGATTCGCTGGCGCGCCGCTTCGGCGAGGCCACCGGGAGCGCTCCCGCCAACTACCTGGGTGGGGGCGAGGGCTTGACGGTCCGCGACGATTTGGGCGGACTCAATCTCTCCACGGTTCCCAAGGTGTTCATCGAGTGTGGCAATATGCGCGACTCGAAGGATGCGGCGTTGTTGACCGATGCGCACTGGAGACAGCGGGCGGCGCGTGGTATTGCCGACGGCATTACGGACTTCTTGCGTGGGAAGCGATAACGGCCGCGTTGAGCAGCCGTAAGGGTCGCTCCCGAAGGGGCGCACCCGGCCGTCCCGGCGATAGATTCACCCGTACGATGGGGGGCCACCCCCCGCGCACTCGCACTTCGCGTCCGGCGACAGCGACGAAAACAGACGAGACCGATAGAGGACCTTACGTGAATATCCGCTCCCTCACTCGAGGCGATGGCGTGGTGATCGGAGCAGCGGTTTTGCTGTTCGTCGCCTCGTTCCTCGATTTCATTGCCGTCGAATGCCCGTCGGGCGCGCCGGACTCAGCCTGCCCGTCTTACAACGGTTGGAGCTCCGACTTCGCCTCCACCACGGCCGGCATCTTCGTCCTCGGTGTGGTCGGCACGGCTCTCGTCGTCCTGTCGCACCTGCTGCCGCAGCGCAACCTGTTCGGTCTGACGCTGGAGCAGTGGGGGACGGCGCTCGCGGTGGCTGCGGCGTTCACCTCCACCTGGACGATGATCTTCAGCCACCCGGACGGCCTGGAGAAGGGCGCGGGCCAGATCATGGGCTTCATCGCCCTGCTGCTGGCCGGCGCCGTCGTGGCCAGTCCCCGCGTGCCCGCGCTCAAGGCACCGCTCATGGGCGCGGCCTCGCCGCAGCCCGCCCCCTCCCCCTACGGCGGCCAGCCGGGTCAGGCCGGCCAGCCGGCCGGTGGCTACGGCTACCCGGGCGGTCAGCAGCCGGGTGCCCCGTCCCCGTACGGCGCTCCGGCCGGTGGCCAGCCCTCGTACGGCGGGCAGCCGGGTGGCGCGAGCGCGGCGCCGGCCGCCGGTGCCGGGGAGTTCGCCCCGTTCTGGTTCGCCGTTCCGGTGGCGCGTCCGCTCTACGCCGAGGACGGTTCGGCGACGCCGATCGCCGAGTTGGCGCCGGGCGCCTGGTACCTGGCGGTGGAGCAGCGCGGGCAGGCGCTCGTGGCGCAGACGCAGGACGGCCGTCGCGGCGTGCTGCAGGACACCACGGGCATCCAGCGCGGCTGAGCCGGTTCCACCAGCCGTTCACGGCGCCACGGCCCCCCGTCCGCGAGGGACGGGGGGCCGTGGCGCCGTGAACGGCTGTGGCTGCGGCCGGAGCGCGCTGGTTACTCGAAGCTGGCCCGGTCCAGCCAGAAGTCCAGCAGCGCGCGGTCACCGGTGATCCGCACGCGGTCGGTGTCCCGGGGCAGGCGGCGGTAGAAGAGGAGCGCCAGGTCGGTGAGGGCGCCGCTGGCGGTGACCTCGGCGGTGCCCTGCGCGCGGGTCCAGCGCACGCCCTCCGGGGTCAGCTCGATGGTCCAGTGGCCGGCCTGCTCCGGCGCGGTGTCCGTGGCCCGCAACCCGATGGCCTGGCCGGTGCCCCGCAACTCGCCGAGCTTGGGGTTGAAGTGGGCGGCCAGCGGGTTGGTGACGATCTCCAACCACTCGTCGACCACGTCCGCCGCGACGTCCGGGGCCACGGCGTACTCCGTGCCCGTCGCGGAGACCGCGTCCGCCCGGTGGATCACCGTCTCGTGCGTCATGCGGCGGGCCCAGAACGCCGGGCTCTGCTTCTGGCCCCAGGTCCACACGGGGGCGGTGGGGCCCGCCTCGGCGAGCGCCGCGTCGAGCATGGCGGCCGCCTCGGCCAGCCAGACGTCCATGGCGCGCGGGTCGCTCCCGTCCGGGCCGACCGACGCGGGCCGTTCGTCCGCCACGTACTCCGTCGCGCGCGCGAAGATCAGGGACTCGGCCCAGCGGTGGGCCCGGCCGACGTGCGGCAGCAGGTCGGCCACGGTCCAGTCGGGGCAGGTGGGCACGCGCGTCGACAGGTCGGCGTCGACGACGGCCGCGCGCAGCAGGTCGCTCTCCGTGGCCAACGCGGCACGGTAGCGGTCGTATCCAAGGTCGGTCATGGGCTTACCGTATGGCCGGTTCCGCCCGGCTCGCCTGGGTATTTCGCGCGGGCCGAGGCCGGTCGAGGCGGCTGTGACCCCACCGTGTGGGCCTGCCGGCCGCGCGGCGGCGGGTGGCGCGCGGCCGGGGCGGGCCCGACGGGCAGCAGCAGTACGGGCGAGGCCGGCGGGGTCAGCAGCAGTCCGGGGCGAGCCCGGTGGACAGCCGCTCGCCGCCGAAGACCTGCAAGGTGGGCTCGTCGCCGCCGAGCGCGGCCACCGCGAGGAGGAGCGAGCCCGCGGTCCAACTGGTCAGCTCGCGCGGCCAGACGGCGTCGTCGTCGAAGACGTAGCCGGTCCAGTACAAGCCGTCGGCGGCGCGTAGGTGCTGGATGGAGCGCAGCACCCGTACCGCGTGGTCGCTCTCGCCCATCGCCCACAGCGCCAGGGCCAGTTCGCAGCTCTCGCCGCCGGTGACCCAGGGGTTGGGGGACACGCAGCGCACGCCGTAGCCGGGGACGACGAAGCGGTCCCAGCCGCTCGCGATGCGCTCCTTGGCGGCGGCGCCGGTCACCGCCCCGCCGAGGACCGGGTAGTACCAGTCCATGGAGTAGCGGCTCTTGTCGAGGAACCGCTCGGGGTGGTGCCGGATGGCGTGCCGGAGCCAGCCGAGCGCCAGCTCCCAGTCGGGCTGCGGGTCCTCGCGGTGCTCAGCAATGGCCAGGGCGCAGCGCAGGGCGTGGTGTATCGAGGAGCAGCCGGTGAGCAGCGCGTCGGCGACCAGGGCGCCGCCGTCGTCGGGTGCGGCACGCTTCCAGCCGATCTGGCCGCCGGGCTGCTGGAGGCCGAGGACGAACTCGATGGCCGCGTAGACGGTGGGCCAGAGCTGGTCGAGGAAGGCCTCGTCGCCGGTGGCCAGGTAGTGGTGCCAGGTGCCGACGGCGACGTACGCGCAGAAGTTGGTCTCCTTGGCGCGGTCGGTGGGCCGGTCGGCGGCCACGCCGTCGGGGGTGTCGGGGTAGGCCGCGTACCAGGAGCCGTCGGCGTTCTGGTGCCGGGCCAGCCAGCGGTAGGCGGCCTCGGCGCGCTCGTGCTCGCCCGCGGCGTCCAGCGCCATGGCGGTCTCGGTGTGGTCCCACGGGTCGAGGTGGTGGCCGCGGAACCACGGGATAGCGCCGTCCGCGCGCTGCACGGCGAGGATGCCGGCGACGGTCTCGGCGGCCTGTTCCGCCGTCAACACGCCGGGCAGCACCAGGCGTTCGGTGCGCCCCGGCCCACGGCCCGCGACGGTCACACCCGCTCCTCGGCGGCGGCGAGGGCGGGAGCGGCGGCCTGACCGGTGGCCGTGGCGGGGGCGTCCGGCGCGGGGTCGGGCAACGGCCGCGCGGGGGCGTGCGGCTTGGTCGCGTACGCCACGAAGCTCTTGCCGATGAGCGGGTTGAGCGCGCTCTCGGCGACCCGGGTGGCCAGTGGCTTCTTCATGATGTCCCAGACGAGCAGCTTGTGGTACGCGCGGACCGGCAGCGCCTTGTCGTTGTCCACGCCGAACGCGCACTTGAGCCACCAGTACGGGCTGTGCAGGCCGTGCGCGTGGTGGGTGCCGTACGGTCGCAGCCCGGCCTCGCGGAGCTTGTCGAGCAGTTCGTCGGCGCGGTAGATGCGGATGTGGCCGCCCTCGACCTCGTGGTAGGCGTCCGAGAGGGCCCAGCAGACCTTCTCCGGGCCGTACCGGGGGACGGTGACCGCTATCCGGCCGCCCGGGCGCAGCACCCGCACCATCTCGGCGAGCACGCCCTTGTCGTCGGGGATGTGCTCCATGACCTCGGAGATGATCACGACGTCGAAGCTGTCGTCGGGGAAGGGCAGCGCGAGCGCGTCGCCCTCCAGGGCGGTGGCGGTGGCCGTCGCGGGCGCCTCCCGCGCCTCCTTCATGGCGGCGAACCACCGGGCGACCTCGCGGATCTCCTCGCCGTTGCGGTCGAGCGCGACGACGTGCGCGCCGCGCCGGTAGCACTCGAAGGCGTGCCGGCCCGCGCCGCAGCCGAGATCGAGGACCCGGTCGCCTGCGGCGAGCGGGAAGCGGGAGAAGTCGACGGTCAGCACGGGGTCTGCCCTCTCTTTTCATCAAGCGGTGGGGGCACCTCCCAGAGCCCGGCGGGGGTGCCGGGGCGGGGAGGCGGTGCGGGGCGGGTCGCGGCGGGCGGGGCTTGCGGGCCCGCAGGGGTCGGGGGCGGGCTCGGCGGGCGGGGTCAGCGGCGCCGGGCGGCGGCGGCCCGCACGCGGATGGCCTCGCGGTAGTGCTCGACGGTGCCGCGCGCGGCCTGTTCCCAGGTGAAGCGGCTCAGCACGCGTTCCCGGCCGGCCGCGCCGAGTCGGGCCCGCAGCGCGGGGTTGCCCAGGAGCCGGCCGATGGCCTGGGCGAGCGCGCCCGCGTCGCCGGGCGGCACCGCGAGGCAGGTCTTGCCGTCCGGGCCCGCCACCTCGGGGATGGCGCCGCCTGTGGTGGCCACCAGCGGGGCGCCGGTGGCCATGGCCTCGGCGGCGGGCAGCGAGAACCCCTCGTACAGCGAGGGCACGCACGCCACATGCGCCCCGCGGACCAGGTCGACCAGTTCCGCGTCGGAGATGCCCTTGACGAACTGGACGGCGTCCGAGAGCCCGTACCGCTCGATGGCCGCGGCCACCGGGCCGTCGTCCGCGCGCTTGCCGACCACGACCAGGTGGGCGGCGGGCTGTTCGGTACGCAGCTTGGCGAGCGCCTCGATCAGGTAGACGAGGCCCTTGAGCGGCACGTCGGCGCTGGAGGTGGTGACGACGCGGCCGGGAACCTGGGGGACGGTCGGGTCGGGCGAGAAGAGCGTGGCGTCGGCGCCGATGGGCACCACGTGCACGCGGCGCGGGGAGACGCCGAGGTCGGCGACGATCTCCTGGCGGGAGGAGCCGGAGACGGTGAGCACCCTCGGCAGCCGCTTGGCGACGCGCTTCTGCATCCGGGTGAAGGCGTACCAGCGGCGCACCGAGGCGCGGCGGCGCCGGTCGGTGGCCGCGTCCAGCTCCAGCTTGCGGTCCACAGTGATCGGGTGGTGGATGGTGGTGACCAGGGGAAAGCCGGCGCGCTCCAGGCCGAGCAGGCCGTAGCCGAGGGTCTGGTTGTCGTGCACGACGTCGAAGGCGCCGGGCCGGGCCGCGAGGTGGCGGCGGGCACGGAGGCTGAAAGTGAGCGGCTCGGGGAAGCCGCCGGTCCACATGGTGCCGACCTCAAGGGCGTCGATCCAGTCGCGGATCTCGTGCGCCCTGGGCGTGCGGAACGGGTCGGGCTGCCGGTAGAGGTCGAGGCTGGGCAACTCGGTGAGGTGGACGCCGCCGCCGGGATGGTCGGGCCCGCCCGCGCCGTCCGCCCCGTCCAGGACGGGGTAGGGCTGGGCGCCGAGCACCTCGACGTGGTGGCCGAGCCGGGCCAGTTCGCGGGAGAGGTGGCGCACGTACACGCCCTGGCCACCGCAGAACGGGTCGCCCCGGTAGGTCAGCAGCGCGATGCGCAACGGGGCGCCTTCGGCGGCGGGGGGCGCCGCCCGGAGCGGTTCGGGCCCGGTCGCCTGCACGGCCTCAGCGGTCACTCGCGGCCCCCTTCTCGACGGAGTTCAGCGGGAGCGTAACCGCTCGCTGAGATCTAGAACAAGTTCCACCATCGGAACGTGCGGGAAGTCTCGAAGATACCCGCCGCGCCGGGGCGCCCCTGGCCGGGCCCGGGTGATTCGCGCCACTGGCGGAACCGTGGTCGCGGCGGTGTGCCGGTCGCCGGCCACCATCGGCGACCCGCGTGCCGAGTGGCGGGCGCGGGGCGGCCCGGGGCCTCGGGGGCGCGTTGTTAAAGTGAAACAGGTTTCAGCACTCGCGCGGTCTCGTGGGCCCTGTCATCATGCACGGTGTTCGCAGCCGCCCGGCGGACGCACCGGCACCCGCACCGAAGTAGGACAGATGACCGCTGTCTCGAAGCCGACCACGGCGCCGCTCACCGAGCGGCAGGAGGCGCGCCGCCGCCGGATTCTGCACGCCAGCGCCCAACTGGCCAGCCGGGGCGGGTTCGAGGCCGTCCAGATGCGGGCGGTGGCCGAGACCTCGGGGGTGGCGCTCGGCACCCTCTACCGCTACTTCCCGTCCAAGGTGCACCTGCTGGTGGCGATGATGCAGGACCAGTTGCAGCGGCTGCACGAGACGCTGCGCAAGCGCCCCCCGACGGAGGAAGAGCCCTCGGCCCGGGTCGCCCAGACACTCATGCGGGCCTTCCGGGCCATGCAGCGCGAGCCGCAGCTCGCCGACGCCATGGTGCGCGCCCTGACCTTCGCCGACCGCTCGGTCAGCCCCGAGGTGGACACGGTCTCCCGCCTGACGACGGCCATCATCCTGGACGCGATGGGCCTGGCCGGCACGCCGACCCCGGCCCAACTCTCGGCCGTCCGCGTCATCGAGCACACCTGGCACTCCGCGCTCATCACCTGGCTCTCGGGGCGGGCCTCCATCGCCCAGGTCAAGATCGACATCGAGACCGTCTGCCGCCTGATCGACCTCACGAACCCCGCCTGACCCGGCAGGGGGCGCGAGGCGTCACCGGCCGGGCGGAGGGCGCGGAACTCGCCGCCGGGGAGCCGCTCTTTCACCTCACTGGAGAAACAGATGTTCCTGCAGTCCACGTTCAGCAAGCTCGCCGTGACGGCGGCGACGGGCGCCCTCGCGCTCGCCACCCCCGCCCTCGCCGCGCCCCCCACCGCCGCGCCGGAGAAGAACGCCTCCGCCGAGGCCCGGGCGCACTACAAGGGCCGCGTGATCGCGAAGTCGGGCCTGCTGATCCGGAGCGGCCCGAGCCAGAAGCACAAGGTCGTCGGCGCCCTCCCCTACGGCACGGTCGTCAACATCGTGTGCAAGGTCAACGGGCAGAACATCGACGGCAACCCGCGCTGGTACCTGCTGAGCACCGGCAAGTGGGCCTGGGGCACGGCCCGTTACATCGTCAACATCGGCCCGGCCCCGCACTGGTGGTGACCTGACACCCGGCCCAGCCGGAGCGACGCCCCGTCGGCCTTCACCTCCCCTCGCGGGCGGTGGGGGCCGACGACGTGCTGATGCGGGGGCCCGGGCGGCCGGGCTTCGCCGTGCGGGCGGCGTCGTGGCACGGCGTACGGGCGAGGCACGGCGTACGGGGCCGGGGCGAGCAGGGCCGGGGCCTGTGCCGGGGCCCGGGGGCGGCGGGCATCGGGGGGCGGCGAATAAGCTGTCGCGGACAACTTCATCCCGCCCCGCGTCGAGGAAAGCCGGTGGGAGACCGGCGCTGACCCGCAACCGTGAGCGCGGCGCGCCCCGTGGCGCGAGCGTGCGAGCCGGACCACCCGCACCGGGGCGACAGGCTCCCGGAGCCGGCCGGGCCCGTGTGGGCGCCGGCCGGTCGCCAGCACCCGTCGAGGTCTGCGGAGCTGAGCCCGGTGCCGCCGCGCGGAGCGCGTGGAGGGCGGCGTGCGCGGCTGCGCGGTGCGACGACCGACGCCGCGATGACGGACATCGCGACGCTACCCACCGAGAGGCACCGACCATGGCCCCCTCCTTCGCCGTCCACGCGCGCCGCGGCGCGCGTGGCGCTGGCCTGCGCCGTCGCCGTGGGCGCGGCCTCGGCACCCGTCGTGAACGCCGCGGGCGCCGACGAGGCTCCATCCCGCCGCGGCCTCCTCGTCCGCCCCGGCGGCCGGGTAGCAGAAGCCGCCCAAGGGGCTCTGTACGGGGCCAAGGACCCGAAGTTCGACGGCGTGTGGCGGCAGTCGTTGGCGTTCCTCGCGCAGGACGCGGTGGGCGTGACGCCGGCCACCGAGGCCATCAACTGGCTGACCGGGCAGCAGTGCGCGGACGGCGGGTTCACCCTCTACCGGGCGGACGCCACGACGCCGTGCGACGCGAAGAAGGGCGAGTTCAGCGACGCGACCGGGGCCGCCGTGCAGGCGTTGACCGCGGTCGAGGGGCGTGGCGCCGAGGTCGCCAAGGGCCTCGACTAGCTCACCCGGCACAAGAACGCGGACGGCGGCTGGGGCATGAACCCGGGCAGCCCGAGCGACCCGAACTCCACGGCCGTGGTCATCGGCGCGTTCGCCGCCGCCGACAAGGACCCGGGCAAGGTCACCGCGAAGGGCGGCAAGAACCCCTACGACGCGCTGCGGAACTTCCAGCTCGGCTGCGACGCGAAGCAGGGTGAACGGGGCGCGTTCGGCTACCTGCCGGACAAGAGCGGCAAGCTGTCCCCGAACGGGCTGGCCACCACGGACGGCGCGCTGGCCGCGCGGGGTCGGGGCTTGCTCGTGGCGCCGGCCAAGCAGGGTCCCGACCCGAAGCCGCTGGCCTGTGTCGACGGCGCGAAGGGCGACGCCGCGAAGGCGGCGGGCCGCCAGGAAGCGGCGGACGCTGCCGCCGCGTACCTGACGACGGCACTGTCCGCCGGCGACCAGCACCTGACGTCCGCGATGCCCGGCGCCGAGCCGCAGCCCGACTACGGCAGCACCGCCGACGCGGTGATCGCGCTCGCGGCCGGCGGCCACAAGGACGCGGCACAGGGTCCGCTCACGTGGCTCCAGGAGTCCAAGAGCGGCAAGCTGACCTGGGCGAAGGGCGACCCGGGCGCGCTGGCCAAGCTGGTGCTCGCCGCGCACGCGGGCGGCGCCGACCCGCGCGCGTTCGGCGGCGCGGACCTGGTCGAGCAGCTCAACGCCACGGGCCCGACCCCCGCGGCCGTCTCCTCGGACGGCGCGGGCGCCAAGGACGGCGAGAACGGCAAGGACGACAAGGGCGAGAAGGACGACAAGGACGACGACGGGGGCGGTGCCGGCGTCTGGTGGGTCGTCGGCGTGGGCCTGGTGGCCGGCATCGGGATCGGCTTCCTGCTGAGCGGCCGTAAGAAGCAGCGGCTCTGATGCGCGCAGGGGAGGCGACGGAGCGGACCGCGACCGGGCCAGCCCGCCACGGGGTGACGGCGGCGCGCCGGGCGCGGTCGGCGCGGCCGACCGCCGGCGCGCGCTCGCGGCCGTTCGCCGGCCCCCGGACGCGGCGCGGGTCGCTCGCCACGCTGGCGGCCCTCGCGCTGACGGTCCCGCTGCTCGGCCTGTGGGGCGCGGCGCCGGCCGCCGCCGACGGCTACCGCTACTGGTCGTTCTGGGAGCGCGACGGCGGCGAGTGGACGTACGCGACTCAGGGGCCCGCCACCGCGCGCCCGGGCGACGGGGACACCATCGGCTTCCGGTTCGCCGTCAGCCAGAACACCCGGGACGCGGCGCGGCCACGCGGCGCCGCCGACTTCGCCGCGATCTGCGCCGGTACGCCCGATGACGGCGGCGGCAAGCGGGTCGCGGTGGTGATCGACTTCGGCACGGCGCGGGACGCGCCGGGCGGCGACCGGCCGCCCCGCTCGCGTACGGCGTGCGCGCGCGTCGGCAATGACGGCACCGCCGCCGACGCGCTGGCCGAGGTCGCCAAACCGCTGCGTTACGGCTCCACCGTCCTGCTGTGCGCCATCGCCGGCTACCCCAGGGCGGGCTGCGGCGAGCAGGTGGGCGACTCGGCGGACTCCCCCGGTACCAGGGAGACGGGGCGGGAGGACACGGGGCGGGAGGAGACGGCGAAGGACGGCCCGGACGACGGCGGGCCGTCGGCCGGGCTGATCGGCGGCGCCGTCGCGATCGCCGCGCTGAGCGCGGCGGCGCTGTGGCAGGCCCGCCGCCGACGCGGATGAGCGCCGTCGACTACCCGATGAGCGACCTTCCACACGGCGAGACCGCCGCCCGCGGGCACGCCCCCGGCCGGGGCGGCACCGAGTGCGCCGCCGCCCCGCGCGAGGGGCGCCCGACCCGCCTGTGGCGCGCCGCCCGCGCGCCGGTGGCCACCCGGGCGGGCGCCCTGCAGGGGCGTGGTGGGTGTGGGCGCTCGGGCTCGCCGTCGCCGCGTCCAGCACCACCAACCCGCTGCTGCTCGCCCTGTTGGTGGCGGTCGCCGGGTACGTGGTGGCGGTGCGCCGCACGCGGGCGCCGTGGGACCGTTCGTACGGCGCGTTCGTCAAGATCGCCCTGGAGGTGATCGGCATCCGGCTGGTCTTCGCGGTCTTCCTCGGCTCGCCGATCCCGGGCACGCGCACCCTGTTCACCCTCCCGGAGGTGCCGCTCCCCCACTGGGCCGAGGGCGTGTGGCTCGGAGGCCGGGTGACGGCGGAGGGGCTGGTGTTCGCGCTGTACGACGGGTTGAAGCTGGCCGCGCTGCTGATCTGCGTCGGCGCGGCCAACGCGCTGGCCAACCCGGCCCGGCTGCTCAAGTCGCTGCCGGGGGCGCTGTACGAGGCGGGGGTGGCCGTCGCCGTCGCCATGACCTTCGCGCCGCACCTGGTCGCGGACGTGCAGCGGCTGCGCGCCGCCCGGCGGTTGCGCGGCCGGTCCGACGGGGGGCTGAAGGCCCTGTTGCAGGTCGGGCTGCCCATCCTGGAGGGGGCGTTGGAGCGCTCGGTGGCGCTCGCCGCCGCGATGGACGCCCGCGGCTACGGGCGCACCGCGCGGGTGCCGCGCGCCGTGCGGCACACCACGACCGCGCTCAGCATCGGCGGCCTGCTCGGGGTGTGCGCCGGCACGTACGGCCTGCTCGCCGCCGAGGGCGCCGGGTACGCGCTGCCCGTGCTGCTCGCCGGGCTGGCCGCCGCCCTCGGCGGCCTGTGGCTCGGGCGGGCGGCGCTCCGCGCGCAGCCGCTACCGGCCCGACCCGTGGGGCGCGCGCGCCTGGCTGGTCGCCGGGTCCGGGGTCGCGGTGGCGGGCCTGATGGTCTGGGGGGGGGCTCGTACGCGCCCACGGCATTGCGCCCACCCGCCATCCCGCTGACCGCGCCGACGCTCCCGCTGTGGCCGGCCGCCTCGGTGCTGCTCGGGCTGCTGCCCGCGCTGGTCGCCCCCGTACCGCCGGACGCGGTCGTACGGACCGGCCCGGACCGGCGTAGCGCCCCGGACACGCGGTCCGGCGGGACCTGGCGGGCGCACCGGGCGGCGGCGACCGGGGCCGGCACGCGGCCGGCCCGCCGCCCGCCTCCCGCGCGGCGCACCCGAGCACCGAACCACCAGCGAAGGAGACCGAGCGGTGATCAGCTTTGACCAGGTGTCCGTCACATACGACGACGCCGCCGGCCCCCCTGGCGGGCGTGGACCTGACCGTGGACGAAGGGGAGCTGTGCCTGCTCGTCGGGCCGTTCGGGGTCGGCAAGTCCACGCTGCTGGGCACCGTGTCCGGGCTCGTGCCGCACTTCAGCGGCGGCACCCTGCACGGCACGGTCACCGTGGCCGGCCGCGACACCCGCACCCACCGGCCGCGCGAACTCGCCGACGTCGTCGGCACCGTGGGCCAGGACCCGCTGGCGCACTTCGTCACCGACACGGTCGAGGACGAGTTGGCGTACGGCATGGAGTCGCTCGGGCTGCCGCCGGACACCATGCGCCGCCGCGTCGAGGAGACGTTGGACCTGCTGGGCCTGGCGGCGCTGCGCGAGCGGCCCATCGCCACCCTCTCGGGCGGCCAGCAGCAGCGGGTGGCCATCGGCTCGGTGCTCACCGCGCACCCCCGGGTCCTCGTCCTCGACGAGCCAACCTCGGCGCTGGACCCGGCCGCCGCCGAGGAGGTGCTGGCCGTGTTGCAACGGCTGGTGCACGACCTGGGCACCACCGTGCTGCTCGCCGAACACCGCCTGGAGCGGGTGGTGCAGTACGCGGACCAGGTCGTCGTGTTGCCCGCACCGGGCGAGGCGCCGCTGGTCGACGAGCCTGCCGCGATGATGGCCGTCTCGCCGGTGCACCCGCCGGTGGTGGCGCTCGGCCGGCTGGCGGGCTGGTCGCCGCTGCCGCTCTCGGTGCGCGACGCGCGCCGCCGGGCGGGGACGTTGCGCGACCGGCTGGCCCCGGCGCCCGCCGCGACCGACGAGTCGCCGCCGGCCGCGCCCGGCCCCGCCGCGCCGCCCGCCGGCCGGGCCGAGGGGCTGATAGTGCGCCGTGGCCGGATCGACGCCCTGCGCGGGGTCGACCTGACGGTGCGCCCCGGCGAGAGCGTCGCGCTGATGGGCCGCAACGGGGCCGGCAAGTCCACGCTGCTGTCGGCGTTCGTCGGGCTGCACGAGCCGGCGGCCGGCACGGTGCGGGTCGGCGACGCGGTACCGCACCGCACCCGCCCGGCCGAACTGCTGCGCCGGTTGGGCCTGGTCACACAGGAGCCGCGCGACCTGCTGTACGCGGACACGGTGGCCGCCGAGTGCGCGGCCGCCGACCGCGACGGCGACGCGCCGCCCGGCACCTGCCGCGCCCTGGTGACCGGGCTGCTGCCGGGCGTCGCCGACGCCACCCACCCACCCACCCACGGGACCTGTCCGAGGGGCAGCGGCTCGCGCTCGCGCTGGCCGTCATCCTCACCGCGGGCCCGCCGCTGATCCTGCTCGACGAGCCGACCCGGGGCCTGGACTACGCGGCCAAGGCCCGACTCGTGGCGGTGTTGCGTGCCCTCGCGGCCGACGGCCACGCCATCGTGCTGGCCACCCACGACGTGGAACTCGCCGCCGAACTGGCGCACCGGGTGGTGATCCTCGCCGACGGCGAGGTGGTCGCCGACGGGCAGACGGCCGAGGTCGTCGTCTCGTCACCGGCCTTCGCACCCAGGTCGCCAAGGTGCTGGCGCCGCTGCCCTACCTCACCGTCCCGGAGGTGGCGCACGCCCTGGGGACCGGCACGTGACGGGCCACCGGCCACGGCCCGGCGACGCGCCCACGGCCGGCGCCGCCGCGAACCCGCCGCGCGCCCGGCGGCAGTCCCGGCCGATCCGCCTCGGCCCGCGCTCGGTGGCCGCGCTCGTGCTGGTCAGCGCGGTCGGCGTGGCCGCGTTCGGCTGGCCGTTGCTGGCCGACTCGGAGTCGGGGCTCGCCCATTCGCGGGACGCGCCCTGGCTGTTCGCAGCGTTGCTGCCGCTGCTGCTGGCCGTGGTCGTGGCGACGATCGCCGACACCGGCCTGGACGCCAAGGCCATCGCGATGCTGGGGGTGCTGGCCGCCGCCGGCGCCGCGCTGCGCCCGCTCGGCGCGGGCACCGCGGGCATCGAGCCGATGTTCTTCCTCATGGTGCTCTCGGGCCGGGTGCTCGGGCCGGGCTTCGGGTTCGTGCTCGGCGCGGTGGCGATGTTCGCGTCCGCCCTGCTGACCGGGGGCGTCGGCCCGTGGATGGCGTTCCAGATGCTGGCGATGGGCTGGGGCTCGATGGGCGCCGGGCTGCTGCCGGGCCCCCACCGGCTGCGGGGCCGGGGGGAACTCGCGCTGCTCGCGGCGTACGGGGCCCTGGCGTCGGCGCTCTACGGCCTGATCATGAACCTCCAGGGCTGGCCGTACATCAGCGGCCTGGGCTCCGGCATCTCCTTCGTGCCCGGCGACCCGCTGCCGGAGAACCTGTCCCGCTTCCTCGCCTACCACCTGGCCACCTCGCTCGGCTGGGACATGCCGCGCGCCGTCCTGACGGTCGTCCTCGTACTGACCCTCGGCGGCACCATCCTGGCGGCGCTGCGCCGCGCCACCCGGCGGGCCGCGTTCGACGCGCCGATCGCCTTCCGGCCGCACGGGAGCGCGCCACGACCCGACCGCGGGCCGCCGACGTAGCCCGTCCGGCGCCGTCGTCCACTCGGCGCCGCCCTGCCCGGGTCGGCCGCGCGCCGCTCAGTCGAGGACGAAGGCCAGCTCCGGCCGGTCCCAGGCGACCGACGGCGGGTTGGCGCGAAGGGTGCCCACCCGCCGCGCGCCGACGCTGCGGTAGAAGCCCTCGGCCGGCGGATGGGAGACGACGCGGACGCTGGCGATGCCCTCGGCGCGCGCCTGTGCCTTCATGTGCTCGGCCAGTCGCCGCCCGATGCCCAGGCCCTGCGCGAGGTCGCTCACGAACATCAGGTCCACCTGGGGCGGGTCGAGGATCAGCGAGTAGAACCCGAACGGCCGGTCCGTCGCGTCCACCGCCACGAACACCCGGTGGGTCGCGATGTAGTCGGGGCCGACCCGGTAGCCCGCCACCCCGGTAGCCCGCCACCATCGCCGCGTAGCGCCCCGCGTACGCCGAGGACCCCCGGACCAGCGCCGTCAGTCGGCGCGCGTCCGCCGCCGTGGCCCGTCGGATCGTGACGTCCGTTGCGTGCATGAACCGCTCCCGTTGCCCTGACCGCGACCATCACGCGCGGGCCGGGCCCTACGCACGCCCGTCGCGTAGCGTAATAGATCAATAGAGCACTACGCTATTACGCTCGGTGGGGGTCCTCCACCCGTACGCAGCGTGATCCCGCGCACCACGGGTCGGCGCGCGGCGCGCACCGGGGCGGGAGGCCCGGTCCCTACAGGCGTTGCAGCAGGGTGCCGGTCGCCTGGCCGCCGCCCGTGCCCATCGTGATGAGCGCGACCTCGGCGTCCCGGCGTTCCAGCTCGTGCAGGGCCGTGGTGATCAGCCGGGCGCCGGTGGCGCCCGCCGGATGGCCGATGGCGATGGCCCCGCCGTTCACGTTCACCCGCTCCAGGTCCTGCTCGAAGACCTGCGCCCAGGACAGCACCACCGACGCGAAGGACTCGTTGATCTCCAGCAGGTCCACGTCCGCGAGGATCATGCCCGCCCGGCCGAGCACCGCCCGGGTGGCGTCGACGGGGCCGTCGAGGTGAAAGTGCGGGTCAGCGCCGACCAGGGCCTGGGCGAGGATGCGGGCCCGTGAGCGCAGCCCGAGGGCGTGGGCCACCGGCCGGGCGGCCCACAGTACGGCGCTCGCCCCGTCGGAGACCGGCGCGGTGTTACCCGCCGTGTGCACCGCGGCCGGCATCACCGCCCGCAGCTCGCCCAGCGCCGCCAGGCTGGTCTCCCGCACCCCCTCGTCGCGCTCCACCAGCCGCCAGTCGGCCTCGCCGGCGGCCTGGCCGAACCAGTCCCTGGCCGCGTCGGTCCCCCCGCTCCACTCCCCGACCTCACCGGCCAGGTCCCCGACCTCACGGGCCCAGCCCCCGGCGGGATCGGCCGGGTCTCCGGCCCGACCGGCCCCGGATGGCGGCACCCGCACACCGAACGTCTCGCGCGCGAACCGGCCCCGCGCCCACGCCCGCGCCGCCCGCTGCTGCGAGGCGAGGCCCATCGCGTCCACCCGTTCCCGGGTCAGGCCCCGGCGGCGGGCGATGCGCTCGGCGGCCTCGAAGTGTCCCGGCAGGTCCACGTGCCACTGGTCCGGCCGCGGCCGGCCCGGCCCCTGCCGGCTGTTGCTGCCGAGCGGCACCCGCGACATGGCCTCGACCCCGCAGCCGATGCCGACGTCGATCACCCCGCTCGCGACCATGCTGGCCACCATGTGGTTGGCCTGCTGCGAGGAGCCGCACTGGCAGTCCACGGTGGTCGCGGCGGTCTCGTACGACAGGCCCTGGGCGAGCGACGCGTGCCGGGCCACGTTCATCGACTGCTCCCCGGCCGGCGTGGCGGTGCCGCCGACGACCTGCTCGACGCAGTCGGCCCTGATCCCGGCGCGGGCGAGGAGTTCGCCGTACGTCTGGCCGAGCAGGCTGGCCGGGTGCAGGCCGGCGAGCGCCCCGCCACGGGCGCCGATCGGGGTGCGCACCGCCTCGACGATGACGGGTTCCGGGGCCATGGCTCGTCCTCTCTCGCGTCCACGCGCGGGGCGAACCGGTGTGCGTGCCCCCCGGAGTCGGGACTGGTACGCGTATTTGTGACGGGCGTTCAGTCTGCGGAGGTCGTGACGGGGTCGCAAGAGTCTTGCGGGAGGGGCGCGCTGGACCGGTCGACGGGCGCCCCCACGCGGGCCCCGGGGCTCGGCCGTCGCCGCCCGGGCGCGGGCCCGCCCGACGGTGAACGCGCCCGCGCGGCGGGCAGGTTGCTGCCAGCGTTCGTCGGGTCGCCGCCATGTCACCCGGCAATGATGTCGGGACCCTACACTCGCTCGCGTAGACCAGGCATCGGGGCACGGCCGGGAGTACCGGGTGGCGGAACTGGGGCGCGCGGCGGGCGTCAAGGTGCGCAACCTGCGCTACTACCAGGGCCGTGGACTGCTGCCGCCACCGCGCTACGAGGGCCGGGTGGCGCTGTACTCCGAGGCACACCTCGCGCGGCTGGGGCTGATCAGCGACCTGCTCGCGCGCGGCTACCCGGTCAACGGCATCGCCGAGCTGTTCGCCGCCTGGGACCAGGGCAGTTGCCTCGCCGAGTTTCTGGGGTACGAGCACCCCGCGCGGGGGTGCCGGCCCGCGACGGAGCGCCCGACGCCAGTGGTGACCTGTCGCGAGGAGTTGCGCGAGCGGTTCGGCGACCAGGCGACCGAGGAGAACCTGCGCCGCGCCGCGCAGCTCGGCTACCTCCGCGTCGATGGTGAGACGATCACTCACGGGAGCCCCGAACTCGTCTACCTGGCGGCCAAGTTGGTACGCGCCGGGGTGCCGCTCGACGCGCTGCTCACCGCCGGCGCCATGGTCCGCGACCACACCGCGCGACTGGCCCGCCACCTGGTCAGCGCCGTACGCGCCCCCGCACCGGCCGACGCCCACGACGCACCGGCCACCGACGCGCCCGGGCCCGACACCGGGCCACCCGACACCGCGCCAACCGGCGCCCGGTCACCCGACGACGAGCCGTCTGGGACCGAGCCGCCCGAGGCCGACCCGGCAGGCGCCGCCGCACCGCCGCCCTCGGCGCGGCGCCTCGCGCGCGGTGGCCACCCTGCGCCCGCTGGCCGGCGAGGCGCTGGGCGCCGAGTTCACGCGGGCGGTGGACCGCGCGGTGGCGGCGGAGTACGGCGCGGCACGGCGGCCCGCGCAGGGCGACGCCGGCCCCTCGCCCCGACGTGCCGCAACCGCCGTGGGCCCAGCCGGCCCGGGTCCGGCCGATCCGGCGGGGTGCCATACTCCCCGGGGCACGTTCTCGCCAAGTACGGCTTCCATCCCATGGCTGACAACGACAGCATACCTGCACTTCGCTAACGCGGACAGGCATCGATCGCTGATCCGACGGTTCATCAGAACCTGCCGGGTCGGCCGAAAACCGCCGTGGCTGATCTTTTCAATGGCCATTGGCAGCTTTGGGATCGAACCCCGTTACGTCAGGTAATCAGCTCGGTTCATGTTGTGCGCGGAGACCGCTCCGCAACGCCGCTCTCAAGGAGCCCCTTCATGACGAACCGCACGCACCGCTCCAGCATTCTGACCACCTCCGCCGCCGGCGTCGCCGCCGCCGCCGTAGCGCTCTCGCTCGCCGGCACCGCCACCGCCGAGTCGCGAACCACCGCGGCCGGGTCTACCACGGTGACCCCGGCGGGTCACTACTTCGGCGCCAAGCAGTCGGGCGACGTCGTCCTCAAGGCCGGCGGCATGACCGTGACCTGTAAGGTCTCGACCTCGCAGCCCTCCGGCGGCGGCAGCGCCAACCAGATACCCGCGGCGCCGAACAACACCAACCCGAGCGGCCCGGTGTCCGGCACCATCACCGCGCCCACCTTCGAGTCCTGCACCGCCAACGTGCCCGGCGTGAACGTCTCCATCGCCACCTCCGGCACCTGCGGCATCTCCATCCAGCACAGCACCACGATCGCGGCCAACCTGTCCGCCCCGCAGGGCGGCCTGGGCATGAGCCTGACCGGCGCCCTCACCTGCACCGGCACCTCCGGCGCCGCGAACGTCCCCGGCACCTGGACCAACGGCGCCCCGGCCAAGCTCAGCTACGCCGAGTCCACCGTCCCGGTGACCATCACGGGCAGCGCCGGTTGCCCGACCGACGTCACCTCGGCCTCGCTCAGCGCCGCGTACGACGTCTCGGACGTCACCAACCCGTCGGCCACGCTCGCCGTGACCGCCTGATCCGGCGCGCTCTCCCCGCCCCGGCCCGGCGCGACAACGCCCGGGCCGGGGCGGGGCCCTCGGCGCTCCGTACGGCGGCGCCGGGGCCGCGCCAGCCCGGACGGCGGCCCACCGGACCCGCCTGACCACGCCTTTTTCCCGTGCTCCGGGACCCGGGCTTCGCCTACCGTGTCGCCATGTCCACTCCCCTCGCTCCCGCCTCGCTCACCGCCGCCGCACCGCTCCTGGGCGGCGTGCTGATACGGGCCCGCCGCCGAGTCCGACGCCGAGGCGCTGGCCGCGGCCTACAGGCGCAGCCACGACCACCTGCGGCGCTGGGAACCGAGGCGCCCCGACAGCTTCTTCACCGCCGAGGGCCAACTGGCCCGGCTCCACGAGCAGGCCGCCGAACAGCGCGCCGGGCGCCTCGCGGCGTGGCTGCTGACCGACGGCGAGGCGGTCGTCGGTGGGCTGACGCTCTCCGGCATCGTCCACGGCCCCTTCCGCAGCGCCTCCCTCGGCTACTGGATCGCCGCCGGACAACTTCGGCCGGGGGCTGGCCACCGCCGCGGTGCACGCCGCCTGCCAGACGGCCGACGGGGAACTCGGCCTGCACCGCCTGCAAGTCGGCACCCTGGTGCACAACATGCGCTCGCAGCGGGTGCTGGCCAAGAGCGGGTTCGAGCAGTTCGGCAGGGCGGACCGCTACCTGCACATCGACGGCGCCTGGCAGGACCACCTGCTGTTACACCGCATCCTCAACGACCGCCACCCCGCCTGACCCACCCGCGCCCGCCCGGCGGCTCCGAGATGCGCGCGGCGGTGCGGCGACGGATGCTGGCTGAACGCGACGATCCGAACGGGGGCGAGCGGGAGGGAAGGCATGTTCGCAGGTCTGGGCCGTTTCGTGGTGCGTCACCCCTGGTGGGTGATCGTGACCTGGGTCATCGCCGCCGCCGTCCTCTCGTTCGCCCCCAAGCTCACCGCCACCAGCGACGAGGCCAGCTTCCTGCCGTCGGGGTACAAGTCGATCAAAGCGATGGACCTCCAGGAGGCGCAGTTCCCGCAGAAGCGGAACATCGCCGCCATCATCGTCTTCCAGCGTTCCGACGGCGCCCGGCGGACTCCGCGGACGTACGCGAGGTCTCCGCCGACCTGGTCGGGCGGGACATCCCCGAGATCCAGGACGTCAGCGCGGCGGCGGTCTCCCCCAACAAGCGGATGCAGACCGCGACCGTGGCCATGCCCGAGGTGGCCAACCCGGACGACACCGCGCAGCAGGACGCGGTCCAGACGCTGCGGGACGAGTTGCCCGGGACGTTGAAGGGCACCGACCTCACGGCGGGCGTGACGGGTTCGGCCGCCCAGTCCCTGGACGAGCGCGAGTCCTCCGAACGGGCGGGCACGCTGGTCGCCGTCGGCACCGTCGTGCTGTTGCTGGCCATCTTCCGCAGCACGATCATCGCGCTGCTGCCCGTCGTCCTCATCGGCCTCATCTCGCCGATGGCCACCGGCCTGATCGCCAGCGCCAACGACGTCTTCGACATGAAGGCGGACCGCTCCATCCAGGAGTTGCTGACGGTCGTGCTGTTCGGCATCGGCACCGACTACATCCTGTTCCTGCTGCTGCGCAGCCTGGTGGCGCCCTGGTACCTGATGGTCTCGGTCGCGCTCGGCTTCGGCGCCACGCTCGGCGCGACGTCCCTCATCTTCCAGCTGATCGGCACCCAGCCGGGGCTGATGTTCATGCTGCCGGTGATCATGTACCTGTTCGTGGTCGCCCTCGGCACCGACTACAACATCCTGATGGTCTCCCGGCTGCGGGAGGAGGTCCGCGAGGGACGCGATCCGCGCGACGCGGCGGGCACCGCCGTCCGCCACTCCGGGCCGATCATCGCGGCCGCCGGCGTCATCCTGGCCGGCACCTTCGCGACGCTGATACTCGCGGGCAACGCCACCCTGTCCCAGATGGGCTTCGCGCTCTCGTTCGGCATCGCGGTGGCGTCGTTCGTGATGGCCATGATCTTCACACCGAGCCTCACGGCGCTGATCGGCCACACGGCCTGGTGGCCCGGGCACGGCGACCGGGGCCCGGGCCGGTCGGCCGACCCCGGGGAACCGGCCGCCCGCGCCCGGCGCGAACGCGCCCCGAACTCCCCGCCGCGCCCTCCCGACGCCTGAGCCGCGCCCCGACCGGCGCCGCCCGCCGCTAACGGGCCGCGTCCGCCGCTAGCGGGCCGCGTCGGCCGGGGCCGGCTGGTCGTCCGGGTCCGCGTCGGAGCCCCCGGGCTTGCCGGCACCGGGCTCCACGGAGTCGGGCTCGGCGGACCGGGCGCCGGTGGGCCCGGCGGCGTCGGCGCCGTCCCGTACGGCGGTGGGCGCCGTGGCGGCTGCCCCGCCGGTGGCCGGGGCGGTGCCGGCCCCCGGCAGCTTGGCCCGGGCGCTGGCCCACAGGGCGGCCGCCCGGCCGCGAGCCTCGGCGGCCCCGGCCTCCATGGCCCTGGCCGGCTCGGTCGGGGCGCGGCCCGCTCCGGTCAGCACGTACTGGAGGGCGAAGCCGGCCGCCACGACGGCCGCGCCGCCCACCGCGTCCAGCAGGTAGTGGTTGGCGGTGCCGACGATGACCGCGGTGGTCAGCACCGGGTACAGCAGGCCCAGCACCTTCATCCACACCTTGGGCGCCACCAGGGCGATCACCACGCCGCACCACAGCGACCAGCCGACGTGCAGCGAGGGCATCGCAGCGTACTGGTTGGAGAGCTTGGTCAGCGTGCCGAAGTCCGGGTCGTTGAGGTCCTGCGGGCCGTGCGCGGTGTCGATGTAGCACATGTCCATCAGCCGCGGCGGCGCCAGCGGGTACAGCCAGAAGCCGAACAGCGCGAGTAGCGTGGCGAAGGCCAGCGGGGTGCGCGCCCACCGGTAGGTGGCGGGGCGGCACACGTACAGCCAGGCCAGCAGCGACAGCGGGACCAGGAAGTGGAAGGTCGAGTAGTAGTAGTTCATGCTCGCTTCGAGCCACGGGGTGTCGGCCACGAAGTGGTTGAACCAGTACTCCACGTCGATGTGCAGCCAGCTCTCGATGCTGAGGATCTGCCGGCCGTGCCCCTCCGCCAGACTCCGCTCGTCCGGGGCGTGGGCGCGGATGAAGGAGTAGCCCCAGTAGCCGACGCGGATGAGCATCAGCTCCAGGACCAGGTTCGGCCGGGAAAGCGGGCGCCGCCAGGACTTCAGCATCGGCACCCACGAGTACGGCGTGCGCGCGGGCTCCGCCGTCCGGCTCGGCTGCGGCCTGTCCCACTCGGGAGCGCCGCGCGTCAGGAAGGGCACCAGGCAGGCGGCAGCCAGCGCGGCGAAGAGCTGGGCGTTGTCGCCGACGAAGCCGAGGCCCTCCAGGCCGCCAGGCATCAGGGCGTGCCGGTTGAGCGTCATGACCAGCACCACGAGCACCGGCCACACCAGCCGGTCCGCCTGCCGCCTGCCGACCCGGCCGACGGCGGCCAGCAGTATCCACAGGAGCTGGTGCTGCCAGGAGGTGGGCGAGACGGCCAGCGCCACGCAGCCGGTGATCGCGGCGGCGAGCATCGACTGCCCGTCCCTGGCGTAGTGCGCGGCGCGGCGCAGGCCCCACCAGATCACCGCGGCGGCGAGGACGGCCAGCAGGGTCAGCTCCAGCGGGCCGCGCAGCCCGGCGCGGAGCAGCAGGCCGTGCAGCGACTGGTTGGAGAGGCTGTCGGGGCTCTCGCCGAGGCCGGCGCCGCCGATGTGGTGCACCCAGTACGTCCACGAGTCGTGCGGCATCGCGGCCCAGGCCAGCGCGGAGCAGGCGGCGAAGGTGGCGCCGGTCAGGGCGGCGACCCGGCGGCGGCCGGTGAGCCACAGCAGTCCAGCGAAGAGCAGCAGGGCGGGCTGGAGCGCCGCGGCGACGCCGATGAGCAGAGCCGACTGGCGGGCGGAGGTCTTCGGCAGCAGGGACAGCAGCACCAGCAGGACGGGGATGATGCTGGTCTGGCCGAGCGTGAAGGCGTTGCGCACCGGGAGTGAGAGGACGATCAGGCTGATGGCGACGGGGGCGGCGAGCAGCGCGGTGCGCCGGGAGACCGGGCTCGGCAGCAGGCGGGCGGCGACCAGGCCGAGGACGGCGACGAGGGCGAGGGTGCCGAAGGTCCAGGCGACCCCGAGGCTCTGCTCGGCGGCCCGGGTCAGTGGCTTGAGAACGAGTCCGGCGAAGGGGGTGCCGGTGAAGGCGTCAGTGTCGTACAGCGAGCCCCGGACGTGCAGGACGCCCCGCTCGCCGATCCAGGTCTCCAGATCGGTCAGGCGCTGGTCCGGGGGCAGTCGCAGCACCGCCGCCGCCTGGCGGGCGGCCAGCAGGCCGGCCACCGCCCACAGCGCGGCGAGCGCCATGCCGATCCGCGAGCGGGCGGCCGGCTCCGGCCGGGTGCTCGTGGATCTGCCCAGTCCGCTCCGCTCGACGTCCGTCACGCCCTGCTGCTCCCCCACTCGCCGTGTCACTCGTATCCAATGTTCGAGACCTTACTGAGCCCGCGGAACAGACGCGGAAAACCCCCGCGTCACCTGACCGCCGCCGCGGGTTGCCTGAAAGTTGCCTGCCGTCCGGCGGGGTAACCATGTGCGCGAATACGTCGCCAAGAGTAATTTGACCACTTTCCCGCGTGCCGTCCGATCACTGGTTGGCCCGGGGCACCCGCCGTCCGCCGGCCGACCCTCGGCGCGAGCGCGCGGCACCCCGCGCGCCGGCGCGGACGCCCGCACGGGGCGTCCGGACCGCTGGGCTCCGGGCGCGACCGCCGTGCGACGGGGCACCGCGCGGCTACGCCGTTCGAGGGAGCGCCGACGGCGCGTGGCCCGCCGGGGGTGGGCGTGCGCCCAACCCGGCGAGCGCCGGCCGCCGCTTCCGTGGCGGGCCGGCGGGTCCGCTCGCGTCGCCGCCCCGCTCGCTGCCTCCATCACGTCATTGTGCCGCGATCTCGGAGGAGCCCGCTCCGCGAGCCGGCCGCACCCGCCGCGGGGGCGGGGCCGGGGCGGCGCCCGGCCGCCGCCGCGCACCAGGGTCCAAGACACCGCGCCGGGCCCACGGCACCGTGCTGACATGCGCTTTGACACCAAGATCGCGGTGATCGTCCGGAACGACCTCGCCGCCTGGCAGAAACTGAACGTGACCGCGTTCGTCTCCAGTGGCATCGCTCACGCCGCGGCTGACGTCGTGGGCGAGCCCTACGAGGACGGCTCGGGCAACGGGTGCGTGCCGATGTTCCGCGAGCCCGTCCTCATCTACGCGGCCGACGCCGCCACTCTGCTCAGCACGCACCAGCGCGCCCTGAGCCGGGGGGTGAGCACGGCGCTGTACCCGGTGGAGCTGTTCGCCACAGACAACGACGACGACAACCGGGCCGCCGTGCTGGCCGTGCCTGCCCCGGACCTCGACCTGGCGGGGTTGGCGGTGCGCGGCCCGCGCGCGACCGTGGACAAGGTCGTCCGGGGCCTGCGCAGGCACGACTGACCGGCACCCCGAGGGGTTGCGTCCGCGCACGTACGGGGCGTGCGGGATGCCACGGGCGCAGATGAGGCCGGGGGCGCACCCCGGACCGGGAGGGTTTCCCGGACACGCCGGGGCGCGTTGGCGACCATGGACGGGCAGGCAACTCCCTCCGTGGAAGGACACCCGTGGACCTCACCACCGCACTCGCCCTGTCGAAGGCCGAGCGGCAGCCCGCCATCGAACGCATCGAGCGCGGCCGAGCGCTCATCCAGAACGCCCGCCCCGGACCGTACGCGGACGGGTTGCTGGCGGCGCACGAGTACGACCTCGCGGTGGTCACCGCGCTGCGGCTGACCGACGCCCCGGCGGTCTCCGGCCGGGAAGCCGCGGCGGCGATCTGGCCGCAGACCCCGCCGCGTTCGGCGTACCTGACGGCGACCTGACCGAAAAACGGCCAGATACCGGGCATCACCGCAGGTCAGGCGGGAACGCGGCAGAAACGGAACCGTTCGGTGCATACTGGGCCCGCACCAGCGGCGCTCCGGCCGCTCGTGGCCATTCGGGGGGGCCCATGCGGGTGTCCCGCGCCCTCGCTGTCCTGACGTCCGCGGCGCTGCTGAGCACCGTACTCGCCGGCTGCTCCGACGACGGGGGTGACGGGGGCAAGGGCACCGGCGACCCGGCCGCGTCGAAGGCGCGACCTGCCACCAGCACTGCCAGCACCACCACCGGTTCGGACACCGACGCGGCCGGCGAAGCCCCGCTCGACGTGCCCGAGGAGAAGAGCGAGGCGAAGACCGCGCCCGCCGCCGCGGTCCCGTCCCTGGCGGTCGGCGAGGCGGGCACGTACGAGGTCGGTGAGACCGACGAGTACGGCGAGAACTTCAAGGTCACGTCCAGGATGAAGGTGACGGTGGTCAGCGCGGAGTACGTGACGCCCGCCCAGGTCAACACCACCAACTAGCCCGAGAAGGGGCAGCACGTCGCCCTCACCCTCACCGTGCGCAACACCGGCGGGGCGCCGGCCGACTTCGCCGCGTACGGGATGATGAAGTGGGAGGACGCCAAGACGGCCGCGCAGGACGCCACCACGCTGGAGGGCGTCGGCGAGGGCGCGGACCTGGACACGACGTACAAGCCGGGGCAGTCCGTGACGGGGCGGCTGGTGCTCGACGTCGTGCGGCGCGGTGGGGTCGTCCACTACTACGACGCGAACGCCGGCGGCGAGTCCCCCTCCTTCACGGTCGAGCTGCCGAAGTAACCCGGTTCGGGTCGCGGCGGCCGGGCCGCCGACCGCCGCGACCAGGGCTCGGGGCGATGTAGGAGACTGCTCGCACCAGATCGAGGCGAGGTCGCCGGCGCGGCGGCTTCCGGGTGTGAGAGGTGTCGAGTGAGCGTCGTCAAGATCAACGTACTGACGGTTCCGGCGGAGCAGCGCGAGGTGCTGGAGCAGCGCTTCGCCACCCGGGCCGGTACCGTGGACGGCTCCGACGGCTTCGAGTGGTTCGAGCTGCTGCGCCCCGTCGAGGGCACGGACCAGTACCTCGTCTACACCCGCTGGCGCAGCGAGGAGGACTTCGCGGCATGGATGGAGGGCACGATGAAGGCCAGCCACGGCACCGACGGGGGCGGCGAGCGCCCGAAGCCGGCCGCCTCCGGCTCCACGCTGTGGTCCTTCGAGGCCGTCCCGCAGGCGGCCCCCAAGGGCTGAGGCCCGCGCGCCCCGCCGACCCGGCGAAATCCGGCTGCGACGGCGGGTGGCGGGTGTTCACAATGGCCCGCATGACATCAGCCTTCACCCAGCGCTCGACCTGGGAGGTCGCCGCGCGACCCGTACACGTGGCGGAGTCGGCCGCGTTGCTGCGCGCGTAGTTCGTCGAGGTGAGCGACCGCTTCTACCTGCGGCACGAGAACCGTCGGTCGACCCCGAGGAGATCGAGTCGGGTCTCCTAGAACACCACAGCGACGACCTGATACCGCCGCGCGCGATGTTCCTGGTCGGGCGGTACGGGGGCGCGGCGGCGGGCTGCGCCGGGGTGCAGCTGCGTGACGCGGCGACGGCGGAGTTGAAGCGGCTGTACGTGCGGCCCGCCGAGCGCGGCACGGGCGGCGGCTCCGCGCTGCTGGCCGCCGCCCACGCGAGCGCGCGGGAGCTGGGCGCCCGGCGCGTCATCCTGGACACCCGGAACGACCTGGTCGAGGCGCGGGCGCTGTACGAGCGGCACGGGTACGTCGAGATCGAGCGCTACAACGACGATCCGTACGCGGAGCACTAGTTCGCGAAGGACCTGGTCTGAGTCCGACGGAGCCGGCGCGGGGGCCCTGGTTCACACCGGGCGGCGGCGCAGGCCGGCCCTCGGCCGGTAGGCGTCGCCGTCGTGCGGGCGCTCGCCGTCACAGCCGCACAGCTCCCCCGTCAGCTCGTGGACCAGCGCCACCAGGTCGGTTGGGCGGTCCAGGCCCCACCAGTCGCCGAGCAGTTCGGCCAGCGACTCCTCGCGGGCGTGCGCGAGGCGGGCCGCGACCTGGCGGCCCTGCTCGGTGAGGACCAGCGCCATGCCCTCGCGCCGCGCGAGGCGACGCTCCTCGACCTGCCGGGCGGCCGCGGTGACCACGCCGAGCGGCAGGTCGGCGCGCTCGGCGAGCAGGGCGGGTTCCACGAAGCCGTGGTAGTTGATCCGCAGCAGCAACCAGCAGGACGCGGGCCGCAGCTCGACGCCGGCCCGCTCGGCGATCGTGGCGTAGACGTGCTTGCGGCCCTCGCGGGTGCCGAGCGTGGACAGCGCGCGGGCCACCTCGTCGCGCGAGGTGCGCTCGACGGGGTTGCTGCCAGCACCTCGCTCGCCTCGGGGGCGGTCACGGAGGCGCATAGCGGCTCCTCCCGCAGGAACCAGGCGAGCGCCAGCGCGACGAGCACCAGCGGCACCGCGTACAGGAACACGTCGTACAGGAACACGTCGGTGATGGAGATGGCGTACGCGTCGAGCACGCCGGCGCGCTAGCCGGGCGGGAGTGCGCTCACCGCGCGCGGGTCGGCGCTGAGCGAGTCGGGGTTCACGCCGGGTGGCAGCGGCTGTCCGGCGAGCGCGTCGGCGATGCGCGGGCCGAGCTTGTTGGCGAAGACCGTGCCGAAGATGGAGACGCCGAACGCAGCGCCGATGGAGCGGAAGAACGTGGCGCCCGAGGTGGCCACGCCCAGGTCCGCGTAGTCCACCGCGTTCTGCACGATCAGCACCAGGACCTGCATCACCAGGCCGAGCCCGAGGCCGAGGACGAAGAAGTACGCGCTCATCTCGGCGACGCCGCTGTGCCGGTCGAGCTGGTGGAGCAGCAACAGGCCGAGCGTGGTGACGGCGGTGCCGGCGATGGGGAAGACGCGGTAGTGGCCGGTGCGGCTGACGATCTGCCCGGAGGCCGCGGAGGCGATGAGCAGCCCGAGCACCATGGGCAGCATGTGCACGCCGGACATGGTCGGCGTGACGTCGTGGACGACCTGGAGGAACGTCGGCAGGTAGGTCATGCTGTCGAACATCGCGAAGCCGATGGCCGAGCAGAGCGCGAAGGTGCGGCTGCGGAAGAACCGCAGCGGCAGCACGGGCTCCACGGCCCGCCGCTCGACGCGTACGAAGGCCGCGAGGAGCGCGACGGCCAGCACGCCCAGGCCCGTGATCTGCCAGGAGTCCCAGTCGAAGCTGACGCCGCCGAGCGAGGCCACCAGGACCAGGCAGGCGGCGACCGCCGCCATGAGGAAGGTGCCCAGGTAGTCGATGGTGTGCCGGGTGCGGCGGCGCGGTATGTGCAGCGCGGCGGCGATCACCAGCAGGGCCACGACGCCTACGGGCAGGTTGACGTAGAACACCCGGCGCCAGCTCAGGTGGTCCACGAAGACGCCGCCGAGCAGCGGCCCGAGCACGCTGGTCGCCCCGAAGACGGCGCCGAACAGGCCCTGGTAGCGGCCCCGCTCGCGGGGCGGCACGAGGTCGCCGACGATCGCCATGGACAGCACGATCAGCCCGCCACCGCCGAGCCCCTGCACCCCGCGGAAGCCGATGAGCTGGGGCATGTCCTGGGCGATGCCGCACAGGGCCGAGCCGACCAGGAAGATGACGATGGCCAGTTGGTAGAGGTTCTTGCGTCCGTACTGGTCACCGAGCTTGCCCCACAGGGGCGTGGCGGCGGTCGCGGCGAGCAGGTACGCCGTCACCACCCAGGACAGGTGTTCCAGGCCGCCGAGGTCGCTGACGATGGTGGGCAGCGCCGTCGAGACGATCGTCTGGTCGAGGGCGGCGAGCAGCATGCCGAGCAGCAGCGCGCCGATCGCGAGCAGCACGGTGCGCCGTTCGTGCTCGCGGTGCCGGTCCGGGTGGCTGGCGGCACCGGCGGACGCGGCGGGCTCGCTGGGTAGCGGGCCCCGCGAACGTGCGTCCTCGGCCATGGGGCGCCTCCTTGTCCGTGGGTCCGGCTGCGCGGGGTGCCGCTGGCCGCCGACGGCGACCAACCGCTCATCCCATCCTCACCCGTTTGCCCGGTTACGGCCTGCCGAGCGCCGTCCTCACCACGGACATCCGCCTGCGCGAACACGTGTCCGGTCTGCATAATCGCCAGCGACGTACGAGGGGGGACAACGTGACGGGAGAACTCTGCCCGCACTGCTTCGCACCGCCGCGCGCGGACGGCCGACCCGGCTGCGCCTGCGCGGCGCGCGTGGCCGACCTGCCGGACCTCACGACGACCGCCGCGCTGCCCGAACTGCCCGAGACCAGCCCCAACCCCGACGAACTGCGACTCTTCGAAGACGCCCCGCAGGCCACCGACCGCGCGGACGCGGGCTCGGCGGCGGGTGGGGCGGCCGGGGACGGCTCGGGCACCACGCCGGCCGCCGCCACGGGGCGCGGGGACGGTCCAAAGGAGGGCGGCGCCGGAGCGGCGGGGGGCAGACCCGGCACGGCACCGGCGGCGGCGCCCGCTGACCATCGTGACCGCGGCGGCGGTCCTGGTCGCCGTGGTGGGCACCGTCGCCTTCGGCACCGGGCTGCTCGGCGGCCAGAGCGGCGAGGGGTCGGACGACCGCGCGCTGACCGACGACCGCGCGGTCACCCCCTCCGCGGCCCTGCCCACCTGGGACGGGCGGATGACCGACGGCGCGACACCGCCGCCGAGCAGCAGCACCGCGACCCCCTCGCCCAGCGCCTCGCGCTCGCGCGGGGGGGGGGAGAGGCCCGTCCGCGACACCGTCGGCGAAGGTGTCGCGCACGCGCGAGCACAGCGCCTCGCCCTCCGCGCCGTCGGCGCGCCCCTCCGACACCGGCGCGCCCGACCGGCCGAGTGAGCGGCCCACGCCCGCCACCTCGGCCCCGACCGATCCGCCCCAGCCGACCACCCCCGCGGGCCCGCCGGTGCTGCGCCAGGGCGACAGCAGCGCCGAGGTCGCCGAACTCCAGCACCGGCTGCGCCAGACCTAGACCTACGTCGGCGCGGTCGACGGCGAGTACGACACGGGCGTCAACGACGCGGTAGGCACCTACCAGCGCCGCCACGACATCACCGCCGACCCGCAGGGCGTCTACGGCCCGCACACCCGCGACTACCTGGAGGCCCGCACGGACCAGGCCTAGCCGGCGGGTCCGCGCGGGCCGCCCACGCCCGGGCGGGGCGCCGGGGGCCCCGCCGGGAGCTGTCGGGCCCTACGGGGAGCCGTCGCGCGCGGGTCCGTCACACGCCGGATATGAGGTGTTCATCCGGGCCGGGGGCGGTGGCGTCGCGGGACGACTCTTTGTATGTTTGAGAAACAAAGTGGTTCCGCCCGCACCCCTGACCGTGGGCGGAGCCGCTTTCCTTCCCGCACCGCGCGTCCACGCCGAGCCCAGGAGTGCCCCCATGGCTCCCACGAGCACCTCCCAGACCATCGGCGCCGTCAAGGCGCTGCTCCTCGACATGGACGGGACGCTCGTCAATTCCGACGCAGTCGTGGAGCGCTGCTGGCGGCGCTGGGCCGCGGAGCACGGCCTCGACGGCGACAGCGTGATCAGGGTCGTGCACGGTCGACAGGGCCAGGCCACCATGGCCGTGCTCCTACCCGACCGCCCACACGAGGAGAACCTCGCCGACAACGCCCGGATGCTCGCCTGGGAGACCTCCGACGTGGCGGGCGTGGTGCCGGTCGCGGGCGCGCCCGCGTTCATGGCCGCCCTGGCGCGGCTGCCGCACGGCCCTTGGTCACCTCGGCCGACCGCGGCCTGTCCCAGGCCCGGATGGACGCCGCCGCGCTGCCGATGCCGCGCGTGCGGGTCACCGCCGAGTCGGTGAGCGCCAGCAAGCCCGACCCGGAGGGGTTCCTCAAGGGCACGGCGGAACTGGGGTTCGCGCCCGCCGACTGCGTCGCCTTCGAGGACTCCGAGGTGGGCATCGCGGCGGCGCGCGCGGCCGGCATGCGCGTGGTGGGCGTGGGCCCCAGCGCGGCGGCCCACGCGCCCACCGCCCACGTGCGCGACCTGACGCAGGTCCGCGTCGAGGCGCTGCCGGACGGCGGCCTCACCCTGCACATCGCACCGTGAGCCGGGCGTCCCGGTAGCCGGTTTCGGGCCAACTCGCCCCGCCCGCGGGGAGATCCGTAGCCCTGACCTGCGAAGTGCCAGCCCACACAAGCTACTTTGGGGCACCCCGAAGCAGAGGAGAGCCCCGTGGGCAAGGTCGTCATGTACAGCTCGGTGTCGGCGGACGGCTTCGTCGCCGACGAGAACGACCAGACCGGGCCGCTGTTCGACTGGTTGCTGAGCGGTGACGTCCCGTTGGACGAGAGCGGCGCGTTGAAGGTGTCGCGGACCTCCTACGACTACGTCCGGCCGTACTGGGACCAGATCGGCGTCACGGTAGTCGGTCGGCACGTCTTCGACCTGACGGACGGCTGGGACGGGAAGCCGCCGGGCGGGATGCACCCGCTACTTCGGGTCGGTCGACGCGCAGCACCTGCTGGACGGCCCTGACCTGGTGGTCCAGGGCGACCGCGTGCTCCACCTGCGCTACCAGGTGTGCCGTTGACCGACCCGAGCGGCCACGCGTGAAGCGGCCCCGCCGCGAACGGGAGAACACGGCGGGCCGCCGACGCGCCGACTTCCACCGCCCCCGTGCGCCGGGGCGCGGTGCCCCGTCACGCGCGCCGGCACGCGCCGACCCGGGACCGCCCGGCGTACCGCCGCGTGAACCGCCCGGGTGGTACAGGCTGATTTCCTACCTGACGCGCCGCACATCCCGCCTTCCCCGCCGCACGCCGCGGGTTGGCCCACTCTGGGCTGGTCTCCGCACGGGCGCACGTGGGCCCCGCACCTTGAGGAAGGGATACGGAACGATGACCTCCATGGGGAAGCCTCCGGCAGCGTTGGACGGGTCCGGTGGCCCGTGGCCGATGGACCCCGAGCAGAGGCCGGCGCGCGGGGAGTTGACCATAGAAGAGTCGTCGGGCCGGGTGGGGATCGTGCTGCGCCCCGACGAGGGCCGCGTCGCGCTGCGCTCGCTCACCGGGGGCGACCGGTGGGAGGCGGCGGCGGTACGGCCGCCCACGCCACGGGAGCGGCTCAGCGCGCGGATCGCGATCGTCAACGGGCGGCGGGGGAAGTGACCGAGGAAGAGGCGGTCGAGGCGATCGGCGACGCGGTGGAGGACCTGACCACGGGTCGCGTCGGCGTGCTGACCGACGCCGGCCCATACACCTAGCCGACTACCCGGTGCACGACGTTCCTGGTCTTCATCTGGCCGGAGCGCTGTGGCGTGGAGTGGACGGTCGAGCCCGAGCAGGTACGCCGCCACACGCCGGGGCACGCGCCGCATGGGCGCGTACCAACGCCGCGCGGCACCTCCCGCGCACTGGCCGCCGCCCCACCGCGCCCGATCCCGTAGCACTGACGGCGCCGCGCCGCCGCCCGGCCCGCCGCGCGACCCAGCCGGCGGGCCGTCGCGGCCCGGGGCACGGGCCACCCCGGCCCGCGGCGCCACCGGCCGCTCCGCGCCCGGGCGGGGGACGGACGGCGACGGGCCAAAGGGCGCGGGGCCGTGGAGCCGCCGGGCGAGGATCAGCCGGCGACCGCCTCGTACAGGCTGAAGCCAGCCAGGACCAGCATCACGCAGGCGCCGATCTTGGTGATGAGCCGCAGCGGCACGTACTTCATGAGGGTCCGGCCGCCGACGATGCCGATGCCCGCGACCGCCCACAGCGCGAGCACCGCGCCGACGCCGACGGAGAGCGGGCTGTCGTAGCGGGCGGCCAGGTTGGCCGTCATGATCTGGGTCAGGTCGCCGAACTCGGCGACCAGGATCAGCATGAAGCCGCTACCGGCGACCTTCCAGAAGCTCTGGTCGGCCGGCTTGGCGATCTCCTCGTCGTCCTCGTCCTTCTTGAGCAGCAACATGGCCGCGCCTGCCAGGAAGAGCACGCCGACGATGGCCTGGAGCAGCCACTGCGGCAGCAGCGTGAGGACGCTGCCGGCGGCGATGGCGAGCGCGACGTGGACGGCGAACGCGGCGGCGACGCCGGCGAAGACGTAGGAGGCGCGGTAACGGGCGCCGAGCATGAGACCGGCCAGGGCGGTCTTGTCGGGCAGCTAAGCGAGGAAGACGACGCCGAAGGTCACGGCGGCGACAGTGAGGCTGAACACGGCGCTTGGTCCCTCATTCGGTCGGGCGTCCGCGCCGAGGGGGCCCTACGAGAGGGTTCGCTTCGGCACGGCAGGGTCGGACACTGCGGCCGAAGGTCTCGCTGGCACGGTGGTACGTGACGAACCCCTCGGCACATCGCCTAGATGTGCCCGGTCCGCACCCACCGGCCTCCGGGCGCCGGCTCCCCGTTCCCCCGAGTGCGCGTGCACCCCACCGCGGGCGGTGGCTGGGAGGCGGGTGAGCAGTATGTCGACGGTCCGGCGAAGAGCTACTCCCCTTCTGCTGCCGTCGAGGATGCGTCAGGGTCCACGTCGCGGTGCAGCCGTCCCCCGGCGACCAGCTCGAGGACCACTGCGACCGCCACCACCTGCACCGCCATCAGCGCCACCAGCACGAAGAGCTGCACCGCGCCGGCCTGCGCCGGCGACGCGCCGCCCAGCAGCATGCCGACGAAGGCCCCGGGCAGCGTGACCAGACCCACGGTCCTGGTCTGGTCGAGGCCGGGCAGCAGCGCGTCGGAGGCGGCCGGGCGGGCGATCTCCAGGCGGGCGTCGCGCGGCGGCATGCCGAGGGCGAGCCCGGCCTCCACCTCACCCCGCCGCGCCTCCAGCTCGTCCAGGGCGCGCCGGCCGCCGAGCACCGTCGCGGTGAGCGCGCCGCCGACGAGGATGCCGGTGATCGGGATCAGGGTGATGCCCCGCACCGGCACCAGACCGGTCAGCAGCAGCGCGGCGACCACCGGCAGCACGCCCGCGAGGATCGGCGCCGCCGCCCACCACCAGGAGCGGTTCGCGGTGATGCGGTGGCCGGCGGTGCGCACGGCGACCGCGAACATCACGGCGATGAACGTGAGCAGCAGCGGGACCGCGCGCACCACCCAGCCGATCAGCAGGGAGACGGCGGCGAGCTGCACGACGGCGCGCAGCCCCGCGCTCAGCACGGCGCGCGCGTGGCCGTGCCCGCCGTCGGCCGGCCGGCCCCTGCCGCTGCCGCTGCCGCTGCCGGGGCGACCGGTGCCGTGCGTGAGGTGGGCGAGCGCGCCCACGGTGGCGGCGGCGAGCAACAGGGCCGCGAGCAGCACCCCGAGCGCGGGCCCGACGGGGGAGCAGGGCGGCGCCCGCGAGAGGGACGGTGGCAGGCACCACCACACCTTACGGGGCGCCAAAACGCTGGCCACGACCTCGGAACGAGGCGCGTCGACCCGCTACGCCCCCTTGCTTTGACATGACCGCGTCGTCACGCTGTTACCTGGCGCCCACCCCACGGAAACCGGGCGCCGAGACCATGTTCGGGCCACAGCGCCCGCATCCCCCCAGAGCAGAGGGAGTTCGCCATGTCCCGTACGGACACGACTTCGACACGTCGCGGCATCTACGCGCGTCGAGCCACCGCCGTCGGCGGTCTCGCCACGCTGGTCGGCACGCTGGTGCTGAGCGGTCCGAGCGCGCAGGCCGCGCCGCCCACCCCGCCGAGCGCTGACACCGCGCACACCTACCTCTCCCAGCTCACCGTCAAGTCCAAGGGCTCGTCCGACAGTTACAGCCGCGAGAAGTTCCCGCACTGGAGCACACAGAGCGGCGCCTGCAACACCCGCGAGGTCGTCCTGAAGCGCGACGGCAAGAACGTCGAGCAGAACAGCAGTTGCGCCGCGGTCAAGGGCACCTGGTTCTCGCCGTACGACGGACAGACCTGGAGCGCCGCGTCGGACGTGGACATCGACCACGTGGTGCCGCTGTCCGAGGCGTGGAAGTCCGGCGCCAGCAAGTGGACCACCTCCCGCCGCGAGGGCTTCGCCAACGACCTCGGCCGCGCGCAGCTCATCGCCGTGACGGACAACGTCAACCAGGCCAAGGGCGACAAGGACCCGGGCGAGTGGCTGCCGCCCACCAAGAGCTACCATTGCACGTACGCCCGGATGTGGGTCTCGGTCAAGCATCACTACGACCTGTCCGTGGACAGCTCCGAGAAGAGCGCCCTCAGCCGCATCCTCAACGGCTACTGACGGCCCCACCCGCCGCCGGCCCACCGCCCGCGCGGCGCCGCGCCGATCCGCCGCACCCGACCGACGGGGGCGGCGGATCGGTCGCGTCCCGGGACCGATTCCGGCGCGCCCGACCTCCCTTCCGGCCTCCGGTCGCCACCGGTCGCCTCCGCCAGCCTTCCCAGATGGTGTTCCGGCCCGCCCGGCCCCGCCATTCCGTACCGTACGAACACGGGTACGCCGGACCCGGCACGCACGCGGCGCCGCGGCGGCAGCCACCGGCGGCCACCGGCGAGACGCCCGCGGGTCGGCGGGTGAGGGCGATGGGGGGAGCGCGGATGGCCGGGTTGCGACTGGGGCCGTTGCTACGCCAGATCGACTGGGAGAGCGGCGAGCGCGCCACCGTGTGGGGCGAGACCGACGCGCCGTGCGAGGTCGAGGTGCGCTGCGCACCCCCGGCGGGCGCGCCGGGGCCCGGCGGCACGGCCCGCACCTGGCGGCTCGCCGGCCACCACTACGCCCTGGTGGAGGTGGCGGGGCTGCGCCCGGACAGCGTGGTCGCCTACGAGGTGCTGCTCGACGGCGAGCGGGTGTGGGCCGCTGCCAGGCTCCCGCTTCCCCGCCTCCACGCTCCACACCTCGCCCGCGCGGACCGACGCGGGCGACGCGGCCACGGGCGACCGCACCGTACGGGTCGCCTTCGGCTCATGCCGGTGGACCGCGCCGCCCCCCGCCGGCTGCGCGCACGACCCGATCGGCCCGGACGCCCTCGACCCGCTGGCCGCCCGCGCCCCGGGCGGCGACCGCCCCGACGTGCTCCTTCTCCTCGGCGACCAGATGTACGCGGACGAGACCTCAGCGGCCACCCGCGACTGGCTGGCCACCCGGCGCGACCTGGGCCAGCCGCCGTGGGACCAGGTCGCCGACTACGAGGAGTACACCCGCCTCTACGACGAGTGCTGGCTCGACCCGGAGGTGCGCTGGCTGCTGTCGACGGTGCCGAGCTGCATGATCTTCGACGACCACGACGTGAGCGACGACTGGAACACCAGCGCCGGCTGGCAGGCGCGGATGCGCGCCACGCCGTGGTGGCGCGAGCGCGTGCTGAGCGGCCTCATCTCGTACTGAGTGTACCAGCACCTGGGCAACCTCTCCCCCGCCGAACTCGCGGCCGACGAGCTGTAGGCGGCCGTCCGCGCGGCCGACCGGGAGGGGCCGGACGGGGCCACGGAGCTGCTGCGGGACTTCGCGGCGCGCGCCGACGCCGACCCGACCTTCACCCGCTGGAGCTACCGCCGCGACTTCGGCCGGGTGCGGCTGGTGATGGTGGACAACCGGGCCGCGCGGGTGCTGACCGAGGGCAGCCGGTCGATGCTCGACAAGGAGGAGCTGAGCTGGCTGCGCGACCAGCTCCACGACGCCCCCGAGACCGTGGACCACCTGCTCGTCGGCGCCTCGCTGCCGTGGCTGCTGCCGCCCTTCGTCCACGACGTCGAGGGCTGGAACGCGGCGCTGTGCGCCGGCGAGCGCGGCCCGCGCTGGGTCAGGCTCTCCGAGGACCTGCGCCAACGCGCGGACCTGGAGCACTGGTCGGCCTTCCCCGCCTCGTTCGACGCGCTGACCCAGCTCATCGCCGAGGCGGGCAGCGGGCCCGCCGCGCCTGCGACGATCAGCGTGCTCTCCGGCGACGTGCACCACGCCTACGTCGCGGAGCCGGACTGGTCGCGGTGGTCGCGGCCGCCCGTGAGCCGGGTGCTGCAACTGACCTGCTCGCCGGTGCACAACAGCATCCCGGCGTCGATGCGGATCCGCTTCCGGTTCGGCTGGAGCCAGCCCGCGCGGCTGCTCGGCCGCGTCTTCGCCCGGCACGCCAGGGCCGGCCGCCCGAAGCTGAGCTGGCGCCGCACGGGCGGGCCGTGGTTCGGCAACCAGCTCATGACCCTCACCCTGCGCGGCAGGCACGCCCGGCTCCGCCTCGACCAGGCGCGCGGGTCCGGCCCCGGAGCGGCGCGGCTGGTCACCACGGAGCAGCGGGACCTGACGCCCGGCTGACCGCCCCGCCCCGTCGGCGCCCCGGGCACCCGCCGCCGGACCGCGCGGTCGGCGGGGCCCGGGGCAGGCGGGCTACCCCGGCTCGTCGGTGGGCGCGCTGTCCGGCGACCGCCTGCGCCACGTGCGCCGAGGCGGCGTCCTTGACGACGCCGACGCCCGTGAGCACGCCCGCGCCGTCCTCCTGCTCAAGGAGCGCGAGCAGCAGGTGCTCCGGTGCCGATCTCACGGTGCCCCAGGCGCAGCGCCTCGCGGAAGGTCAGCTCCAGCACCTTGCGCGCGCCCGGCCTGTACGGGATGAGTTCAGGCGCCTCGCCGGTGGCGGGGGCAGGCAGCGCGGCGAGCGCCGCCTCGCCCACCCGCTCCAGGGGCACCCCCTGGGCGCGGATGGCCTGCGCGGCCAGCGTGTCGGGCGCGCTCAGCAGGCCGAGCGTCAGCTGCACGGGGCCGACCTGGGGGCTGGCCGCGGCCTTGGCCTCGTTGTGGGCGCTCACCACGACGTTGCGGGCGGCGGTGGTGAACTGGTTGAAACCCTGCTGGGCGTCGAGCGCCGGCGCCTCGGCGGCGCCCTTGGGCACGAACCGCTTCTGGGCCGCCTGCCGGGTGACGCCCATGCTCTTGCCGATCTCGGTCCAGGAGGCGCCGGAGAGGCGGGCCTGGCCCACGAAGTGGCCGATGAGGTGGTCGGCGGCGTCCACCGCGCCGGAGAGCTGGTCGAGCGCGTCGGGGTAGGCCCGCCTGATGGCCTCGATCAGTCCGTCGAGCCGCACGGGGGCGTTATGTCCAAGGGCTTCGTCATGTGTCAACCATAGGTTGACAATTCCTCACTCGTCAACCTTGGATTGACAGTTGAGATGCACCAAGCGCCCACGCGACACCTTCGCGCCACGCCGACGCGCGCCACCCCTCGCCGACGACTCGACCGGCACCCCACCCCGACGGGCGGGACCTGCCGCGTCCGGCACATGCGGAACGGGGAGCCGCGACCCGGTCAGGGCGATGCGTTTCGGCCATTCGAGAGCCATGCCACCCGAGGCGCCGGGAAGCGGGTCACCAGCGGCCCGCGAAAAGTCCATACCAACTAGTCGAGACCGCCTGATGGTCATGCCCATGTCGCCCTAGGACTCGACACGGCGACCGGACCCGTTCACCACACCCCGCCCACAACGGGGCGTTCCCCACCGCACACGCGATGACCTCGCATCACGCGCGCCCAACCAGCCACCGCACGGCCCCTGGCAGCGGCGATGGACAAGGCGATGGACAAAAGGGGGCACCCGCGCCGCCGCGCGAACCCCGTCGCTCCCGCCGGCGCGCGAACCCCGTCGCGGGACGAGCAGATCTGGCAGAACTTGAACTTGCAACAAAATATTAGGCGTCCCTAACCTGGCCCCCTCGTTGTTTCCCGTCCCCGAAACGAGGAGTCCCCTGTCATGTCGTCCCCCACCTCGCTCACCGAGCAGCTCGACGCCGCGCGACCGCGCGTTACCTCGCTCTTCCGGATCGTCGTCGGCCTGCTCTTCGCCTGCCACGGCGCCTCGTCGCTCTTCGGCAGCTTCGGCGGCGTCGACGGCGCCGGCGGCACCGTGGACACCGGCACCTGGCCGGGCTGGTATGCGGCCGTGATCCAGCTCGTCGGCGGCGTCCTCGTGATGACCGGCCTGTTCACCCGCAGCGCGGCCTTCATATCCTCCGGCTCGATGGCGTACGCTTACTTCACCGAGCACCAGACGGAGAAGCTGTGGCCGCTGGAGAATGGCGGCGAGGCGTCCGCGATGTTCTGCTGGGCGTTCCTCATGATCGTCTTCACCGGCCCCGGCCCCTGGGCCCTGGACCGGCCCCTCGGCGAGCGGCGCGCCGCCGAGCCGCACCGCCAGCCGACCCGCGTCTGACGCCACCCGGCCGACCGCCGGCCCGCAAGCCCGCCTCCACCGGGCGGCACCCGGCACCACCCGCGCAGCCTGCACCCGGGCGCGCTCCGATCACGATCGGGGCGCGGCCGGGCGCCGTTCCGGCCCGCCGGCGCCGACCGCCAGGCGCCCCGGCGGCCACGGTTCCGACGGCTTCGCCGACCTGCGGATATAACGACGTGACGACGAGTCGACATATCGAGACCCGCCCGCGCGGGTGGACCGTTATGAACCGTTGCTCATGGTATGCACCAGGGTATCGGGCGCAAGATCGACCGGAGACAGCCCGGTCACCCGCGCCACGGGCGGCCGCACGCCGTGATCTCGGCGTTATGCAGCCGCGGTGACCGCTCTCGGCTCGGTATGCTCTATCAGCACAGGCATACGCTGTATGGCTGTGCTGAAGAGGCTGCTCCTGCCGCTCCCCTGCGACGTCGCGGCGGGGGAACGGGACCGGGAGAGACGTTGCTGGAAACCTTGGGGTCGCTGGTCGACACCCCGTGGATCTACGTGATCATTGGTGCGTCTGTGGTCCTCGACGTCTTCCTGCCCGTGCTACCCAGCGGCATCCTGGTGATCGCCGCGGCCACCGCCGCCGGCACGACGACGGCCGACGCCGTCGGGGCCGCGCGGGGCGTCAAGCCCGACGCCGACGTTCCCGAGATGCTCGCGCTCGTGCTGTGCGCCGCCACCACCTCCGTCCTCGGCGACCTGGTCGCCTACCGGCTGGCCTGGCGCGGCGGCGAACGCCTCGACCGCGCCATCGCCCGCTCCCGCCGACTGACCGCCGCCCAGCAGAAGTTGGGCGCCGCGCTGGAGCGAGGCGGCGCCACGCTCGTGGTCCTCGCGCGGTTCGCGCCCGCCGGCCGCTCCGTGGTGAGCCTGGGAGCCGGCGCCGCGCACCGCAAGGTCGCCGAGTTCCTGCCGTGGTCGGCGCTGGCCGGGCTGATGTGGGCGGCGTACAGCGTGGGCCTCGGCTACCTCGGCAGCCAGTGGCTCGGCGCCACCTGGCTCAGCACCGCGGTCTCGGTGCTCGCCCTGTTCGCCGTGGGCACCATCGCCGGGTACGTGATGAGCCGACGGCCGAGCAACCAGAAGGCCCAGCAGGCCGCCTGACCGCCACACCGGTCAACCCTCGTCCCACAAGTCCCCGTTACGGGCTCGCGCGAGACCGCGCGGGCCCGTACGACGTCCGGCGGCGCGACCCACGGCCGGGCACCCGCGCACGAGGTGGGAACGCGAATACGGATCAACCGGCGCACGCCCACGTCCGATTACGGGCGCCCAAGTAAATCCGGTTATCGTCCCTCCCATGCTCATCTCCCCACCTTCCGCTTCCGTATGGTGACCCGCCGTGCCCGCTCCGGTCTGGGCATCGTGGTCAGCGCAGCACTGCTGGGCGCCAGGGTCCTCGCCGTACGCGAACTGGTGACGGACGGACCCGACCCGCTGCCCACAGTCCCGGACGAACACCGCACCACTCTGGAGGCCGCCGCCCGCACCTGCGCGCCGCTGAGCGTGCCGCTGCTCGCCGCGCAGATCGACGCGGAGAGCGGCTGGGACCCGCGGGCCAGTTCGGGCAAGGCCGACGGGATCGCCCAGTTCGCGCCGGTTACCTGGACCGAGTGGGGCCGCGACGGGGACGGCGACGGCCAGGCCGACATCTGGAACCCGAAGGACGCCATCACCTCGCAGGCACGCTACCTGTGCCACCTCTACGACTCGGTCAAGGACGTCCCCGGGGACCGCACCGAGTTGGTGCTCGCCGCCTACAACGCGGGCCCGGGCGCGGTGCTGCGGGCGGGGGGCATCCCCGAGTTCAACGAGACCCGGGGCTACGTCGACCGGATTACCAAACGGCTGCCGCCCGAGTACGAGCAGACGGAGCGCGAGCGGCGCGAGAAGCTGCGGGAAACGGCCGGGACCGCGCACCCCGAGGGCGGGGACCCGACGCCCACGGCGACCCTGCCCTCGGACGCGAGCCCCACCGACGTCGGCTCCACCGCCGCGACCGGCGCCGTCGAAGCGTAGCCGCGAACGTGGCCGCTGACGGCTGGCGGGGGTCGCCGGCCGCGCGAGAGGGCAGGGGCGGGCGCGGGGGCCGATGTGGGCCGCGCGCCCTCAGCCCACCTCCGGCACGAGGAAGTCCTCCACCACGCGGACGAGTTCGAGCGGGGCCTCATCGGCCGCGTAGTGCCCCGCGGCCGGCAGTTCCACCAACTCCGCGGCCGGGTACCAGCGCAGCCAGGTCTCGCGCATGACCCGCGCCGACAGCGCCGGATCGTGCCCGCCGACCACCACCCGCACCGGCAGCGACAGGCCCTCGACCTGCTCGTGGAAGTCCTCCCGGGCCCAGGAGTCCAGCCAGGCCCGGAGCGCCTTGGGGTCGATGTGCTCGACCGAGTGCCGGACCATGAGGTCGAGCCAGGCGTCGGGGTGCCGGTTGCCCGTCGTCAGGTCGATGATCGCGCGCCGGCTGTCCGGGCGGTCCGCGGCCGAGGCGAACAGCTCCCACTGCTCGCCCGACATCGGCACCCCGCTCGCCGGCACCGGCGAGACGCCCAGCAACCGGCGCACCCGGTGCGGGGCCGCCACCAGCAGCCGTTGGGCCACCGCGGCACCCATGGAGTGGCCCAGCACGGAGAAGCGCTCCCACCCCAGGTGGTCGACGAGCGCCAGCAGGTCGCGCGCCGCCTCGCTGGTGGTGTACTCGCCGGGCACCCCGCGCGCCCTGCCGTATCCGCGCAGGTCCGGCAGGACGTAGCTGAACGCCTGGCGGTCGAGGTGTGGGAGCAGCGCGGTGTAGGCGGAGCGGTCCGCGAACCAGCCGTGGACGGCCACGACCCGGTGCGGGCCCTCTCCGATGACGTCGTGCGGTGGTACGAAGGGAGCGAGGGGTGCCACGGCGCCTCCGATCCGGGGTGGACGCGGGTGCCTGGCACACCCACAGGGCATAACCGTGGCCGCAACTCGCCGCCGGGGCAAGGTGGCTGGCCACATCGGCCGCCCCGCGGCACCGGCCCGTCGCCCGGGCGGGCGCCCGGCCACCCCCGTCCGCAGCGCCGCCGCCAGCCGCGCGACCCCGGTCCGAGATCACACCCGCGACCGGAACCCGCCGATCCGCGTGACCCGCTTCACCCGCGGATCGGGCTTACACCGGGGCAGCGGACGGGAAGGTGCGGGAGATACTGCAACGGTCGTACGCGCCCGGCCAGCGGGCCGGCGGGGTCGCCCCGGGGCGGGGGCGCGTGCGGACGAGGTGACGACGTGATGACGGAGCACGACCCGGGGTGGCGGTGCGACCGCCAGTCGCGGCGGGCGCAGGTGAGTGGAGGAGCAGGATGAGGATCGGAATCGTCGGTGCCACCGGCCAGGTCGGCGGGGCGATGCTCGGCATACTCGCCGAGCGTGGCTTCCCGGTGGAGCAGTTGCGGCTGTTCGCCTCGGCACGCTCGGCGGGTCGGACCCTGCCGTGGCAGGACACCGAGATCACCGTGGAGGACGCGGCCACCGCCGACTACTCCGGCCTGGACATCATGCTGTTCTCGGCGGGCGGCCTCACCTCCCGCGCGCTGGCCCCCAAGGTGGCCGCCGCCGGGCCCGTGGTGATCGACAACTCGTCGGCCTAGCGGATGGACCCCGAGGTCCCGCTGGTGGTCTCCGAGGTGAACCCGGACGCCGCCGCGGAGCGCCCGAAGGGCATCATCGCCAACCCCAACTGCACCACCATGGCGGCCATGCAGGTGCTGCGCCCGCTGCACGCCGAGGCCGGCCTGGAGAGGCCTGGTCGTCGCCTCCTACCAGGCGGTGTCCGGGAGCGGCCTGGAGGGCGTGGCCGAGTTGGAGGAGCAGATCCAGAAGACCGCCGGGACGGCGGCGCGGCTCACCCACGGCGGTTCGGCCGTGACCCTGCCCGAACCGCGCAAGTACGCCCGGCCCATCGCGTACAACGTACTGCCGATGGCCGGGTCGCTCCTCGACGACGGTTCGGGCGAGACGGACGAGGAGCGCAAGCTGCGCAACGAGAGCCGCAAGATCCTGGGCATCCCGGAGCTGCTCGTCTCCGGCACCTGCGTCCGGGTGCCGGTCTTCACCGGGCACTCGCTCCAGGTCAACGCGCGCTTCGCGGCGCCGATCAGCCCCGAGCGGGCCGCCGAGCTGTTCGCCGACGCGCCGGGCGTGACGCTCTCCGACATCCCCACGCCGCTCCAGGCCGCCGGCCAGGACCCCACGTTCGTCGGCCGCATCCGGTCGGACGAGACCGTCCCCGACGGCCGTGGCATGGCCTTCTTCTGTGCCAGCGACAACCTGCGCAAGGGCACAGCGCTCAACGCCGTTCAGATCGCGGAGCTGGTGGCGGCCGAGTCCGCGTAACGCCCACCACCACGCCGCGCGGACGCCGCCCACGCCGTACGACAGGAGCCCGGTCCCGCAGCCCGCGGGCCGGGCTCCCGCCGTGCGTCCGCCCGGCGTGCCTGAGGGGGTGCCGGACGGTGCGGCGGTCGGGCCCGGCGCGGCCGCGCGACCGGGAACGCCCGGGTTCCCGCGGGCCGTCGGGTGGTACGGGGTGTCGCGGGCCCGGTGGCCGCTGGCCCGGCGGGCCGTCAGGTCGCCGCCCCGTGGCGCTCGCCGGAGGTCGCGCGGTCGCGCGCGCCGTCGCTCGGCCGAGGCACGGGGCCGACGGCCGGGGCCGTGTCGGGTGGGGCCGTGTCGGGTGGGGCCGTGTCGGGTGGGGCCGTGTCCAGCGGACCCGCGGACACGTCGCGCAGGCCGGCCAGGCTGATGTCCAGGTAGCGGCGCCAGTCCCCGGTCCCGTTGCGGATGATCGCCGCGAGCCCGCACACAATCATGCTGAGGTCCGCTACCTCCACATCAGGCCGGATCGTCGCCTGCGTCCTGGCGCGCGCGATGAGTTCGGCCGCTATGGCCTCGGTCCGCTCCGCCGCCGCGCCCTCGGGCCTGGCCGATCCGAGGGTCGCCTCGATCGACGCGGTCAGCCCGCGGTCGCTGGCCAGCACCTCGCTGATGTACCCGATGTAGCGGGCGAGCCCGTCGGCGGCGTCCGGGCACGGCACGCACACCGTGCGGCCGAACTCGACGATGTCGTCGTGGCGCGCCTCGCCCGCGGCCTCGATGAGCGCGGCCCGGCTCGGGAAGTGGCGGTAGACGGTGCCGATGCCGACCCCCGCGGCCCGGGCCACCTCCGGCATCTGCACGTCCTGGCCGCGGGCCGTGAACAGCGCGCGGGCGGCGGCCAGGACACGGGCCCGGTTGCGCTCGGCGTCGGCGCGCGGCTTCCGGCGTCGTGGGGGCGATGGGGTCGACACGCTGCCCGATCCTAGTGCCAGCGCCGTTCCCACGTTCCGCGCCGGCGTTCCAGCCACCGGGCATATGCGCAGGTGAACCAGGGTTTTGGCGTTCCAGCGTCCCGCATGGGCGCGGTTCCCTTGCCGGCCCGGGCGCGGCCGTGGCGAAGTTGCCCCATGAACACGCACTCGCACCTCAACAACAACGTCAGCACCGGCATCACCGCCAACACCGCCCGTGCCGGCGTCCGGGCCCGACTCGGCCGGGCCGGCGCCATCGGCCTGGCCGTCCTGGCCACCGCGGTGACCACCGCCGTACTCGCCCCGACCGCGACCGCGGCCCCGCGGCCGGCCCAGGCGGCCGAGCCCGCGTTCCTGGCGCCCGGCGAGCTGCCCCCGCACGTCTCCTCCGCCTGGTACGCCAGCCCCGTCACCGCCGGCACGCCGGCCCCGCTGCCGTTCTGCGTCGGCCCCGCGCTGCCCGGCGCCACCTCCGTACACCACGACTTCTGGACCGAGTACGACACCGGGGCGGTCCAGGTGACCGTCGTGGAGCGGGACGAGACGCGCGCCAAGTCGCTGGCGGCCCTGTGGAACAAGACCATCCGCGCCTGCGCGGACAAGGTCGAGCAGGAGGACCCCGACGTGACGGCGGAGTTCCGGGACTTCGGCTCGATCAACGTCGAGGAGGGCGCCAACGTCTACGGCATCCACACGGCCCACGCCTGGGGCTCGTCCGACATCAACATGTTCTCGGTGGGCCGGGACGGTCGGACGGTCACGGTCGTGAAGTGGGGCCAGATGGGCAACTTCCAGCACGCGCAGGTGCCCGACTTCAAGCAGACCACGACGACCACGGTCAACAAGCTCTACTGATCCGGGCCCGGCCCCGTTCCGTACGGCAGCGGACCGGCCGCCCCCGCGCACGGGAGGTGCGGGGGCGGCCGGTCCGTCGTGCGGGGTCAGGCCGCGGCGGGCGGCGTCACTTGAGGAACGCGCCCTTGTCGAAGGCGCTCAGGCTGGTGATCCCGTTGGCCCAGAGCTGGTCGACACGGGCCGACTCATGCGCGTTCAGGTTCGGGTTGGTGCAGGACGGGCCGGGGCCACCGCCCGACATCAGCTCGCTGCACGGGCGCGAGTAGTTGTCCGGCAGGCCGAGGACGTGGCCGGTCTCGTGCGCGGTGACCCGGGTCGAGTGGAACTGCTGGTTCTGCTGGTAGTCCAGGAAGATGTAGCCCCTGCCGTGCCCGTCGGTGCTGGCGTACGAGCCACGCGGGTCGTTGCCCTCGCGGTACTCGAAGTCACCGCCCGAGCCCTCCTGGAGCTTCACGTTGGACACGTGCGAGTTCCAGATCTGCGTGCTCTGCGCGATCTGCGAGGCGAAGGTGGGTGCCTGGCTGGCGTCGTAGGTGACGGCCCGCTCGCCGGTCTTGGCCTGCTTGGCCTTGGCCGACTCAACGACGGCCGCGAAGAACGCCTTGGTGGCCGCGGCGTTCTCACCGGACGCCTAGTACGCGGCGATGCTGGCCGGCGTCGAGCGCTGCACGGCGTCCGTGCTGGTGGCGGCCAAGGCGGGCAGCGCGCTCATGGTGGCCAGGCCGAGGCCGAGCGAGACCGACAGGAATATCTTGGAGTGCTTGATGTGGGGGGACTCCTTCGTGCGTCCGGGGGCCCGGCGACCGCCGTGGGGTAGCGGTCGGGCCGTCCGGAACGTGTCCCGCCGAGTGTCGGGGAGGGATCGCGCGGCGCAGATGATGCCAACTGGCGATAGCGCGGCGCTATGGGGGCGCGGAAGCCGGTGAACCGCGCGTATCCTCCCGTACCCGGGCAAGGCACCACCGTTGCGGGGCCGGAAGGGCAACGTGGGGCGACGTGCCGTTGTCCGGACGCCGACGTGGACGATCGGATGGTGTGTCTGGTGTGCGCCGCGCGTGCGCCGTTATGCTCCGGCCGTGGAGCTCGACGTGAGACACCTTCGTGCGCTCTGTGCTATTGCCGACGCAGGCAGCGTGCGCAAGGCAGCACTGCAACTGGGCATGACGCAACCGTCCCTCACCACACAGCTCAGGCGCATCGAGAAGGCGATCGGTGGTCTGCTGTTCACCCGCGAACAGTCAGACAGCCACCCCACGCCGCTCGGGCGGTCCATCCTGGCCCGGGCCCGGCCGATCGTGGCCGACATGAGCGCCCTGGTCACCGCCGCCAACATCAGCGAGGCACACCTGCGCATCGGCAGCACCGGCAACCGCGCCGTGGCCGACTGGCTGCGCAGGCTGCACGCCCGGCTGCCCGACACGGACACCACGATCCACGTCGACGTCTCCGCCACGATGCTGCTCCAGATGGTGGCCACCCAGCAGCTCGACGTGGCGTTCGTGCACGAGTTCTCGGGCTTCCCGCTGCCGGTGCCCAGCGGCGTCGAGCGGCGCGTCCTGGTCGCCCGGGAGCCGCAGTTCATCGCCCTCTCCGCGAGCCACCCGGCGGCCGAACGCCCCGTGGTCCGCCTGGCCGACGACCGCTGGGTGGTCGACCTGACCGTGGAGGACGAGTGCGCCGCGCTGCGCCGCGTCTTCGCCGAGGCCGGCCTCAACCCCCGCCTGGTGCACGTACGCGACAACACCACGGCCGCCGAACTCGTCGCCTCCGGCGAGGCCGTCACGCCCTGCCAGCCCACCACGAGCGCCCGCGAGGGCACGGTGATCCGCCCGCTCCGGGACGACCCGCTGACCGTCCAACTGTTCATGGTCTCCCGGCCACACACCACCTGCTCCCCCGACGCGGACGCGCTCTACGCCGACCTCAGAGCCTCCTACCTGGAGCTGGCCTGGGCGAACGCGGCGTACCGGCTGTGGCTGCTGCGTCACAACAACCCGCTGCTGCGCTCCGACGAGGCCGCGCCCGGCGCGCGCCCCTCCTCGGCCGCCGCCTCCTGCCTGGCCCCGATACCGGTCACGCTGCCCGCTCCAGGGCCTGCTCCAGCGTCGGCACGGGCCGCAGCAGACCCGTCAGGTTGGCGATCTCCATCAGCCGCAGGGTGACGGCGTGCGCGCAGACCAGGCCGAGCCGCCCCGCGCGCCGCGTCATGCGCTCCTCGGCGCGCACCAGCAGGGCCAGCCCCGTGCAGTCGAAGAACGGCGTACGCCGCAGGTCGACGACGACGTGCGGGGTCCCGTTCGGAGCCGTCGCCTCGTCAAGAACGACCCGGATCGCCCCAGCGGTGGCGAGATCCACATCCCCCGACAGCTCCACGACGGTGGAGCCGCGCACGTCGTACGACCGTGCCAGCCGCTCGCCGTCGGCCCGCTCGCCCAGGCGGCACCGCTCACACTCACCCCACACCCGCCGCACGGCCCCGTCTCCCCCACAGCCCCCGCTCCCCTGGTCACTCCCGTGTCCCGCGCATCCCCCCGTACCGCATGTCTCCCCCAGATTCCCTGAGTGGCCGTTGAGGGCACCTACCGTCCCGGCCTCCGCCGGCCCCGAGCGCCCGTTGCGTGCGGGCAGACAGGGCGGTCTCCCCGTGCTCCACCGCCGCCGTCCTCCGTTGATGGTCACAGCCCATGCCGAGGTCCCCATGTCCGCCTGACCTGTCGCCCTGGCACGGGTACGCCTGGTGCCGGTGCCTGGTGCTCGCCGACGTCGATTTCACGCCATTGGCAACTGGGGTGACAGACGGGCCACGCTAGCGGCGAGCCTCGCCGAGACAGCATGCAAGAACGATTCTTGGGAGCCGAAGAACACTCGTACGAGTGAAGACGCCCCCGCACTCTTGTTGTTGACGTGGCGTCAAACATGCTCCATGAAAGTGGGCTTGAAGTATGCGCTCCACACGGGCGGCCTCGGCTGCCGACCGGGGCCACCCGACACCGCCCCTGAGGCCGATTCCGGAGGCTCCGACGACGCCGAGCGCGAGGCCCGCACGCGTCGGCCGCCCCGACCACTGACACCTCGCCCGACGCGCTCCGGCCACCGGGCCCGGAAAACACTTCCGGCCCGGCCCCTCTCGCGGACTCGCGGGGAGGGACCAGGCCGGCTGGGCGGGCACAACAGGTATCGAACCTGTGACATCTGCTGCGTAAGTTCCGGCTGGCGGCCAGACGAACATTATGCGGGCCGTCCGCAACCGCCGCCAAGGTTCCCCGGAACCGCCATTGTGCACCGACGTTGATGTCGGGAGTCATTGTTAGTTCAAAGACTCGATGTACCCAGCACCCCGGTCTCGATAGACCTTCTCGAAGTCGAAGCCGCACGCCTCGCAAGCAAGCCGTCCGCCGCGCTGGAGAATAAAAGCGATCTTCTTCTTACGCAGAGCCTTGTTCCGTTCACGTGCCCTGTGCCGGCGCATGAGCAATCGGCCTTCAGGCGCGCTGAAATCGTCGCCAAGCTCCTCGTCCTCGGTCGCCGCGAAAGACTGCAGTTCACCCGTCGTGATGCCCTGACGAATGAGCCGCGCGGCTTCAGTCATCTCCTCCGGCCGGGCAAGGAATTCGCGGAGGACCGCGACATCTAGTACACCGCCGTTGGTCGCCTTCCTCTGGTACTCCGGGTGTCGAGTGGCAATGTCGAACGTCTTGCGGGCAACACCATTGGGGTTGCGGAACTTTTCATTGCGGTCCGCTGCAGCATGGATGGGAAGGAGTTGAAGCAGGGCGGACAACTCCAACACTCGACCGTCCCGGACGTCCAGCACCTTCCAGTCGTTCTCCCTGACCAGTTAGCAAGCGAGGATGATTTCGTCGCGGGCCCAATCTGGGGTCTTTATGGATTTGACATGGAACCCCGCCCGCTTGAGCCACGCCGCGGCGTGCTCCTTGCCTCCACTGAACTCATCAGAACGGAGAGGTCGCCCCTGATCCCACGTGTGCGCCACACCAGCGATGGCCTTGGAGTCGTACTCCTGACCTTCGTGCACCACGACATACGAGCGGGCCTCCTTGAAGCCGTACTTCGCCAGGAACGCATCACGTCCCAACTCGTCATGTTCCGCGATGGCCTTCAGTACGGATTCCTGTGTGATCGCTTCTTTGCGCATGCCAGCAGCGTACGACCCAGGGCTGACAACCCCCGGCCGATCGATGTGACCTGTCAGAGGTGCTGGCTGCACGGCACGCCCGATCGTGCGAGTCATGTCCGCTGCACGGCCCGCCTGCATGCTGCACGGTTGCGTTGAATGTCGCTTGGCACTCAAGCGACGCAAACATCACGGTGTGGGTGGAGCGGCCCGCGGTGGAAACGCGGACCGCCCCCGCTTTTTCCTCCCTCTTACCCTGGGCTTCCAGCGAGGGCGGGTTTGTGCGGCTGTGCTGGCCGAACGCCGCCCAAGGAAAGGGGATGCGCCGACTGCCTCCCAGCACGATAGCGCCACACTGCTCTCCACGGCCGGCGTCGCGCCGCCGAAGGCGATGACGGCCTTCGAGCACAGTCAGATCACGAGACCATGCATCTGTCCCTACACCGCCCAGGAGACCCAGCGCGAGGCGGTGAGCCGTGTGGACCGGCCGCTGGGGAAGCACGTCGGCCGGGGGCGACCGCCTCGTTGATGGCACATGTGAATGCCAAAGCCCCCAGCCAATGATCGACTGGGGGCCTTGTCACGGGTGGGCACAACAGGGATCGAACCTGTGACATCTGCTTTGTAAGAGCAGCGCTCTACCGCTGAGCTATGCGCCCTGGCACGCGCCGACAGCGTACCCCGACCCGGCCCCGTACTCGCAAACTCGTGCCCCTGTGGGGCCGGGGCTCAGGTCGGTCGGGCCGTGGGGGCGCTCGGGCGGAGGCGGAGGGGGAAGCGAGGGGCGGGGTGGGGCGCGAACTATCCGGCCCGTGTGTTCGTCCCTAACGGGTGGGAGAATGGCATCCGGGCCTGGGGCGATTCATAGGGAGAGGGTAGTGACGGCGACCACCGCGCAGTCTGTACGCCTAGTACGTCGCCTGCTTCATGGCCGACCGCCCGCCCGCGGCGGTGCCACCACGAGTGCCGGTGCCACACGCCGGGCGGCCGGGGACGTGCTCGTGCTCGTCGCGCTGCCGGTGCCGCTGGTGCTGGCCACGCTGGCCGGGTCGTTCACCGGGGGCGGGACCCGGCGTTGGTTCGGGCGGGGTGAGAGCCAGTGGGCCGACGCGCAGGCGGCCAAGGACGCCGCCGCCGCCGCGTTCTACGAGCTGGACACCGCCCAGCGGGACCTGCGGATCTCCATCGAGACGATCGCGGCCGTGGACGACTCCCCCGCCGCGCGCCGGGCCGTCAGCAACTTCGCGGCGCTCGGCGAGCGCATCGACCAGGCCAGCCACGACTACATCAGCGCCGTCGACTCGCACGATCTGGACCGCGACGATCTGGAAGCCTCCGCCGCCTCCCGCGCCCGTGCCGAGCTGACGCGGGCCAAGGCCGAGCTGGAGCGCGCCAAAGGGGGACCTCGACCGGTTCGCCGAGGGCCTGGCGCCCTTGTTGCGGACGGCCGAGACCCAGTTGGCCCGGCAGGCGCTGCTGGCCGCCACCCAGGCGCTGGACGCGGTGCGGGCCTCCGGGTTGCGGGCCGACGAGTTGGCGGCCCGGCTCGCCGCGCTCTCGCCCGAGCTGACCAAGCTCAACCAGGGCGCCGGGCAGCACGGGGTGCAGGAGACGATCCGGCGCGCCGATCACGTGCTGCGCGCGGCCGAGGCCGTGCGCGGGGAGGCCGAGCGGCTGCCGGCGACCGCGGCCGACATCGACAAGCGGCTGGTATCGCTGCGTACCCGGGCCGAGGCCATCACCACGCGCGCCGCGGGCGTCGAGCCGGTGCTCAGCGAGTTGCGCCGGCGCTACAGCGCCGCCTGCTGGCAGGACCTCCAGCCCGTGCCCGAGCAGGCCGCGCACACGGTGGCGCAGGCCGAGGCAAAGCTGGCCGAGGCGCGGGTGGCTCGCGAGGAGCAGCGCTGGCCGGACGCGCTGTCGCTGCTGTCCACGGCGTGGGCGCTGCTCAACACCACCGACGAGGCGGTGTCCACCGCCGGCGACCGGCTGCGCCGGCTGGACGAGGTCTCCCACGACCAGGCGCACGAGGTGGAGCGCACCCGGTTCGCCGTGCGGGACGCGCAGCGGCTGGCCATGGCGGGGCGCAACACCCCCGATCCGCGTCACGCCCGCTCGCTGGACGACGCCGTCGCGCGGTTGGACCGCGCGATCGCCGGCCTGGAGGGGCGGCACCCCGACTGGTGGCACTTCCTCACCGAGACCGAGGCCGTGCGGCGGACCGCGGCCCGGGTCGTGCGGGAGATCCGCGAGGAGCGCGGGGTGTCCGGCGGCTGAGCCGCGCCGGAGCCTGGCCGCGACGCGCGTACCGCGTGGTCGTGGGGCGGTGGTAGGGGCGGGGTGGCGAGCGGGGGTCCGGCCGGCGGCGGATCGCGATTAGGCTGCGGGCATGCCTCGTTACGAATACCGCTGCCGCGCCTGTAGCGCCAACTTCGAGCTGAGCCGGCCAATGGCGGACTCCAACGCGCCCGCCACCTGCCCCGACGGGCACGGCGACACGGTCAAGCTGCTGTCGACGGTCGCCGTCGGCACCGGCGCCGCCTCGCGTGGTCCCGCCGCGGGCGGCGGGGGGGCGGTTGCAGCGGCGGTGGATGCTGCGGCTGAGCGCCCGCCGGTCGCGCGCTCGGCGGCCCCACCAGGCTGTCCCGGCGCACCCGCCCGCCGCCCGCGCGCTCAGCGTGCGGGCGGCGGAGTCTGGGCCGGGCGCGCGTCCGCGTCCTGGCCGGCCCCCGGGGGTGGCGCGGCGTCGGGCGAGTGAACCGGTGACGGCCGAGCTGTGCACCGTGAAGGCCATCGTGCCCGGCACGTACCGGTCGTCCGACCACTCGATGGGCGCGCTGGCCGGGTCGGTGCTGCGGCGGCGCTCGCGGAGCAGCGGGTCGCCGGGCTGGCAGCCGGGCGTCGTCCGCGTCGGCCCGTACGAGGTCGATGGTGTGGTGCGCGTCGGCGATCATGACGCCCTGTTCCTCGAGCCGTACCGTGTACGAGACGGTGTCCGGGTCCAGCGCGGCGACGAGGGCGCCGACGGGCTCCGGGTAGACCGTGCGCTCGATCATGACCGGCCGGCCGGAGAGCGTACGGACCGGAGCATGCGGTAGACCGTGGCCCGCGGGTCGAGCCGGAGCTGCTCGCGTTCGGTGGCGTCGGCCAGGTGGCGCTCGATCGAGACGACCCGGCCGCCGGGCTCCTCGTCGATGGAGCGGGCCCAGCGGGTGAAGCTGAGGAGTTCGCCGAAGCTCTGCGCGCCCTCGGAACCGAGGATGACCCGGCGGGTGCCGCGCCGGGAGGTGACCAGGCCCTCCGCGCGGAGCACGGCGAGGGCCTGTCGCACGGTGCCGCGCGAGACGCCGTAGCGCTGCGCCAGGTCGCCCTCGGCCGGCAGTCGGCCGCCCGATCCGTACGCCCCGTCAGTGATCGCCTGCCGCAGGTCGGCGGCCACCTTCTGGTACATCGTCCGCGGCCGGCCCGCGGTCGCGCCGTTCGCCACTGCCTCTCCTCCACGTCTCCCGCGCCCTCGCCTGGCCAGCGCCCCTCGCCACGTAGACCCCGTGCCGTGGGGGCTGGCGCCGCGCGCGTCCTGGGACGGGAGCCTAGCCGCGCGCGGCGCGCTCGCCGGACGCCCCGGGGCGGGGCGGCGCGGATGGCTAGCGGCGGCGGGCCAGTGTCAGGCCGTCGGCGACCTCCAGCATCACCGAGTCCACCCGGGAGTCGGCCAGCACGTGCTCGTTGAAGGCGTGGATCGCGGCGCCGTTGGGGGACGCGGAGGGCAGGTCGGCGACCTGGCCGCCGTAACAGACGTTGTCGGCGGCGATCAGCCGCCCGGACGTCCGAGGCAGCAGCTCCTCCCAGTAGGCCAGGTAGCCCTGCTTGTCGGCGTCGATGAAGGCCAGGTCGACATGGGGTTCGGGGGGCATCGCGCGCAGCGTCCGGAGAGCGGGGGCAATGCGCAGGTCGATGCGGTCGGCGACGTCGGGCCGCTGCCAGGCCGCGCGGCCGTACTCCGCCCACTCGGCGGAGACGTCGCAGGCGATGAGCCTTCCCTCCGGGAGCAGCGCCCGGGCCATGCACAGGGCGGACAGACCGGTGAAGGTGCCGATCTCCACAACGTGGCAGGCGTCGATCAGCCGGACCAGGAACGCGAGCAGCGGCCCCTGCTCCTGCGCGATCTGCATGCCCGCGTGGTCCGGCAGGGCGGCCCTGGTACGGGCGACGAGTTCGCGCTGTACGGCGTCGGGTGGAGGGTTGTGCGCCGGTACATAGGCGTGCAGCGCGCTGGACAGTGCCGGACGTTTGGAATCGGCCATGGAAACCCTTCTCTCTCACTGCGGAGCGACGGTGTTCCTCGCACTCGCCCGAAAGCGGCGACCGCCCGCCGAGCGGTGTGACCGCCATGAGCGAGCGCCCCCGTGGGGCACGCCGTGCCGCACGGGGGCGATCCCGCCTTAACTACCCACGTACCGGAGCACGGCAAGCACCCGGCGGCTGTAGCCGGTGGTTCCGGTCAGCTCCAGCTTGTCGAAGATGGCGTTGATGTGCTTCTCGACGGCGCTGCAGGAGACGTGCAGCCGCTGCGCGATGGCGGCGTTGGCGTGTCCCTGCGCCATCTCGCCGAGCACCTCGCGCTCGGTGAGCCGGGCGAGCGGGTCCGTGTGGGTGCTGCGGGCCAGGAGTTGGCGTACCACCTTGGGGTCGAAGGCGGCATGGCCCGCGGCGACCCGCTCCAGGGCGTCCAGGAACTCGTCCACCTGCACCACCCGGTCCTTCAGCAGGTAGCCGACGCCCCCGCCGCCGGCGGTCATCTCGCCGGTCAGCAGCTCGGTGGCGTAGCGCTTCTCGACGTACTGGGAGAGCACGAGCGCCCCGAGCCGGGGGTGGCGGCCGCGGATCTCCAGGGCGGCGGGCAGCCCCTCGTCGGTGTGGGTGGGGGGCATCCGTACGTCGACGCAGACCGCGTCCGCCGGGTGCTCGTCCACCGCCGCCAGCAGCGCGGTCGCGTCGCCGACAGCCGCGACGACGTCGTGGCCCTCCTCGGTGAGCAGCCGCACGAGGCCCTCGCGCAGCAGGGTCGAGTCGTCGGCCAGGATTACGCGCATGGCAACTCCGCGGTGATGGTGGTGGGGCCGCCCGGCGGGCTGTCCACCCGCAGGGTGCCGTCGATCGCCGCGACCCGGCGGGCCAGCCCGAGCAGGCCGCTGCCCGTCGGGTCGGCGCCGCCCGAGCCGTCGTCGGTGATCCGCGCCCGCAGGACGAAGGACGGGGCGCGGTCGGCGCCGTGGGCGGCGCGGGTCGGGGCCCGGGGCTGGGTCGGCTCCGGCGCTCCGTCGCGCGCGCCGGGCAACCCCGTGGCGACGGGCACCGGGGCGGGCGGCGCGGGCTCGGCCGGGGCGCGGGTCACGGCGATGTGGACGGGCTGTGCCCCGGAGTGCTTGACGGCGTTGGTGACGGCCTCGCTGACCACGAAGTAGGCGACGGTGCGGACCTCCGTCGCGGGCTCGGCGGTGAGGCCGTAGTCGAGTCGCACGGGCAGCCCGACGCGCTCGGCGACGGTCTGCAGGGCGGCCCGCAGCCCCGCCTCGTCCAAGACCGTGGGGTAGACCCGCCAGGCCACCTCGCGCAGCTCGTCCAGCGCCTGCCGGCTCTCCTCGTGCGCCTGCTCCAACAGGGCCCGGGTGCGCGCCGCGTCCTGGCCTCGGCGGGCCCGGCCGAGCAGCATGCCGAGCGCCACGAGGCGCTGCTGCACCCCGTCGTGCAGGTCGCGTTCGATGCGGCGGCGTTCGTCGTGCACGGCGACGACGACGCCGGCCCGGCTGCTGGCCAATTCCTCGATCCGGCGGCGCAGCTCGTCCTGCGGTTCGGGGCCGAGGAAGTACCAGGCGAGCCGCTGTTCCAGGGCGACGACGCCGAACAGGCCCTGGGCGTCGAGGAAGAGGAAGAGCAGGAACATGCCGGCGACGGAGGAGTAGATCTGCTCGTCGCGGTTGTACGGGTGGAACATGGGCCAGCCCCAGATGATCAGCGACCCGTACAGGGCGCCGGTCAGCACGGAGAGCACCACCAGGCAGCCGAGCGGCGCGAGCAGCCAGCGCACCACCAGGCAGCCGAGCGGCGCGAGCAGCCAGCGCACGGCCAGGTAGCCGAGCGGCGCGAGCAGCCAGCGCACGGCCAGGTAGCCGAGCGCCCGGCTGCCGCCGTAGGAGGAGCCGATCTCGACGTGCAGGAAGTACACCAGGCGGCGCCGCTCCACCCGCGCCAGGCGGCGCGCCCCGCGGGCCACGGCCCGCAGCACCGCCTGCCGGGCCCGCGGCCAGACGAACACGCACAGCAGCGCCAGGCCGCTGAGCGCCGCATACATCCAGGCCCACCACGGCCGTGCAGCCGCCGATCACCAGCCCCACCGATATGCGCAGCCCGCGCCGCACCCACATGACCATGCCCCGCACGCTAGCCGCCCCAACGAGGCCGGCACACTGAGGATTTCCGCAGGTCGTGGCTGTGGCCGATGGCAGGCCGGTTGGGCGGCGCACACCATGGCCCGGGGGCGGCGCCGTTTCTAGCGTTTCGGGCATGACGGATCGCATCACCGACTGGGCAACCGGTCTCATGGACACCCTGGGAGCGCCGGGCGCGGGGCTCGCCATCGCGTTGGAGAACCTGTTCCCGCTGCTGCCGAGCGAGGTGATCCTGCCGCTCGCCGGCTTCTCGGCCAGCCAGGGCGACATGAACCTGCTGGGCCGCGCTGGTGTGGACCACGGCCGGCTCCGTGGTGGGCGCGCTCGCGCTGTACTGGGTGAGCGCGCTGCTCGGCCGGGACCGGGTGATCGCGCTGGCCGGACGACTGCCCCTGGTCAAGCCGGCCGACATCGACAAGACCGAGCGCTGGTTCGTCCGGCACGGCACCAAGGCGGTCTTCTTCGGCCGCATGACCCCCATCTTCCGCAGCCTCATCTCCCTGCCAGCGGGCGTCGAGCGGATGCCGCTGCCCGTCTTCACACTCCTGACCACCCTCGGCAGCCTGCTGTGAAACACGGCGTTCGTGCTGGCCGGCTACGCCCTGGGCGAGAACTGGGAGGACGTGTCCGACTACGTCTCGGTCTACTCCAAGGGCGTGCTCGGCGCCGCCGTGCTGGCCGTCCTCGCGTTCGTCACCCTGCGGGTGGCCCGCCCGGGGCGCGGCAAGCGGCGCGGCTGAGGGGCGGCCGGGGCGCCTGACCGGGCGGGCCGCGTGGCCGGCTCGATCAGCCGCCGTCGGCCGCCGCCTTGCGGAACCGGCGCAGGATCTCCTCGCCGGCGGCGACCCCGCGCTCGGCGAGGGCGGTCACGTGCGGGGCCGACCAGCCCACGGCGGCCAGCTCGCCGTGGCCCGGGCGCCAGCCCTGGTCGGCGGCGAGCAGCAGGTCCGCGTCCAGAAGGGCGTCGCCGGCGGCGAGCACCCGCCGCGCCCCGGTGCGCCGCGCCACCTCGGCGACGGCCGCGCTCTTGGTCAGCGGGCGCGGCACCACGTACAGCTTGCGGCCCTGGAGGGAGACGCCCCAGCCGCGCTGGTCGGCCCAGTCGGTCAGCTCGGCCACCCAGCCGTCGGGCAGCAGCGCGCGCTCGACCACGAGGTAGGCGAACAGGTCCTCGGCAACCCGCTCCTTGAGCAGCCAGGCCGGGTCGGCCGTGGCCACCAGGTGGGCCCGCACCTCCGCCAGCGAGGCGCACTCGCCGCGCAGCGCCCGGTCCGCCGTGCGCTGCCAGTCGGGGTCACTCTCGCCGTCCACCAGGAGGTGGCCGCCGTTGGCGCAGACCGCGTAGCACGGCGGCGGGCCCGGTAGCCGGATGCGCCCGAACTGCTCGCGGGTGCGGGTGGTGGCCGGTACGAAGGTGGCGTCCGAGGCGAGTTCGGTGAGCAGCCCGGCGGCGGTCTCGGTCAGGTACGACAACGGCTTGGCCTGGTAGACCTCCACGCACAGCAGGCGTGGCGCCCGCGCGTCGGGCATGCCGAGCCCGAGCGCGGCGGCCGAGTAGACGAGCGTCCGGTCCAGGTCGCTGGCCACGAGGACGGGGGCGGTGCCGCCCGCGACGGGGGCGCTCACCGGGCTACACGTGACAGGGGCGCTCACCGGGCCACCGCCCGGCCGTCGGCGCCGGTCGCGGCGCGCGTGTAGCGGGGGTGGATCAGCCCGACACAGGAGTACGGCAGGTCGTCCACCTCCTCCACCGGGACCCCGCGCTGCTCGGCGAGCATGCGTACGTGGTCCAGGTCGGGGCCGGCGCCGCGGCGGGCGAGGACCTTCCAGGGCACCCGGCGCAGCAGCACCCGGCTGGTCTCGCCGACGCCCGGCTTGACGAGGTTCACGTCGTGGATGGCGTACTCCTCGCTGATCCGCTCGACGGCGGCCCAGCCCTCCCAGGTGGGGGCCCGGTGCGGGGTGGCGACCAGTTCCTTGGCGTCGCGGGCGGCGGCGTCGGCGACCTCGGCGAAGCGTGCCGTGACGGTGTCGAGGAACAGCCCGGACAGGTCGGCGTCGGCCAGCTCCCGGTAGAACTTCGCGCCGTGGAACTGGCCGGGCCGCACCAGGTCGGCGCGGAGCACGGTGCGCGAGACGAGCCCGGAGACCGTCGAGTTGAGGCACGCGGAGGGGATGAGGAAGTCGTCCCGGGTGCCGTAGGTCCGCACGCACCCGCCGGGGTCGGCCAGGACGGCGATCCGCGGGTCGAAGCCGCGCACGCCCCCGGCCGCCTCGCTGGCTTCGAACTCCTCGACGGCGGCGGCCAGTTCGCGGGTGATGGCGCCCTTGCCGGTCCAGCCGTCCACGAAGACGACGTCGACCGGGTCGTGGTGGCGGGCCAGCCAGCGCAGCGCCGCAGTGTCGATGCCCCGGCCGCGCACGATGGAGATCGCGTAGTGCGGCAGGTCGACGCCGTGCGCGTGCTGGGCCCAGCGGCGCATCAACACGCCTACGGGCGTGCCCGCGCGGGCCAGCGAGACCAGCACCGGGCGGGAGTCGGGCCCACGGCCCGGGCGGTCCCGGTGCTCGGTCAGCAGCGTCTCGGTGACGGCCACGACGGCCCGCGCGATGCGCGCGGCGGAGGTCTGGAGCGCGGAGCGGAACAGGTCCTGGTAGGCGTCGCTGGGCTGGTACTCGATGGGCAGCGACTCGGCGTAGTGCGCCCCGCCGCCCTGGATCGCCTCCTCCCGCTCCTCGATCGGCGCCTCCAGGGTCACCTCGGAGAAGTCCTGGAGCAGCCAGCCGACCTCGTCGGCGGCGTACGAGGAGAAGTCGGGCCCGCGGAGCGGCTCTTGCATGGGTGACGCCTGTCGGTCGGGCACGCCGCCGGGCGTGCGGGGGGTGGGTGCGGAGGTGGCGGGAGCTGCCTGGGCCGGGCGCGCGGGTGCGGCCGTGGTGGGGGCGGGCGGGTACTGCGGGGCGCGGCGGGAGGAGACGGCGGCCTCGGCGGGGACCGGCTCGGCCTTGCTGGCCGGATCGTCGGCGGCGCCGGTGGGGACGTAGGAGGGTACGACGGCGTACACCAGGCGCGGCGTCTGCGCGGCCAGCGCGTCGAGCAGCCCGCCGGGCGCGTGCAGGGCGGGCGTGTCGGCGGCCGAGTCCACGACGGCCACGGCGGCGTCGAAGCGGCGCGCCGGGTCGCCGCCGGGCGCCACGTTGTACGCGTAGCGCGGGCTGGGGCCGTCGGCGGGCGCGTCGTGCGCGGGGAAGGTGAGCCGGGTGCGGATGGCGTACCCGGGGTCGTCCAGGGCCAGCACCGGCGAGCGGGTCGTGGTCGAGTACCGCACCTCGACGCCCGCGGCCGCGCCGCTCACACCGTCCGCGCCACTCGTGCCCCTGGCCGGGGCGTGGTCGAACTCGGCCTGCAACGCCTCGGCCAGCCGCAGCGGCGCGTACATCAGCTCCTCGAAGCCGAGCACGAGTACGCGGGCCCCGGGGGCGAGCCTCTCGGGGCGCACGGCCCGCGCGAGGCGGCGGGCCATGTCGGGCAGCGCGGCGTCCAGGGCCCGGCGGTGCGCGGGCGTAAAGCCGTGCCGGCCGCCGTCGGGGAGCCCGCGCGGCCAGTCGAGCTCGACGCGTACGGGGGCCGGGTTCGCAGGCCCGGCGTGCTCGGGCGCCCCGTCCTGGAGGGGGGCGGTGGGGCCCGACTCGTGCTCGGCCACCAGCGCCTGGCCGCGGGCCAGCACGTCCGCGGGCAGCCGCACCGTGCCGGCCGCGAGCGCTACCAGGTCGACCCGGGCGCCCAGCGAGGCGGCGAAGCGGTCCAGGTCGGCGCGGTCGGCGGCGGAGCGCATGTCCACCAGGGCGACGACCACGTACCGCTCGCGCGGGAACCGCCGGTGCAGCGTACGGATGGTGTTGAGCACGGTGCGCCCGGTGGAGAACTCGTCGTCCACGAGCACCAGCGGCCCGTCCCCGGCCAGCAGCGCGGGGTCCTCGGGCAGCAGGAGGTGCGAGGTCGCGTGGCTGTGCTCCTCCTCGAAGCCGCCCACCGGCCGCACCCCCTCCACCGGTCGGCGGGTCGAGTGCAGGTAGGGGGCGAGCGCGAGGCCGTCGGCGACGCTGTGGCCGAGCCCGGTCGCCGTCTCCGCGTAGCCGAGCACCACCGCGCGCGCCGCGTCCGCGTCGCCGAGCAGCGCGCGCACCCGCTCGCCGAGCCGCACCCCCGACCCGTGGACGACGGCGGGCCGCTGCGGCACGTGCTTGCCGAGGACGTTGGAAACCAGCAGGTGCGCCCGGCGCGGGTTGCGGCGCAACGCGAGCCCGAGCAACTCCCGCAGCCGGCCGCCCCCGGGGCCGTCCGGGCCGGTGTGGCTGGCCTGGCTGGTCCGGCTCGTCTGACTGGCCTGGCTGGTCTGGTCGGCCCGTGCGTCGGCGTCGGCACCGGCCGCCGCGTCGGATGCCTCCGCCGCGTCCGACGCGTCCTCCAGAGCGATGCCGAGTTGGTCCGCGACCCACTGCCCCGACCACATCACGCGCTGCCCCGCTCCCTCGTCAACCGTCAACTGCCGCACCCTTCACGCATCATCGCCCCTGTCCACCACGTCACCCGCACGCCCCGGTCACCGCGACCGGCCACACCCGGGCCCAGACCACCGACCAACCACCCACCAGCGCGCCGTCAGCAGGCCGCCGGCACCCCCGCCGAGAGCAGTTCCACGAAGCCCACACCCTCGCGCGCCACGCCGAACACCTCGGCGCGCAACATGGTGCGTTCCGCCCAGGCGCGGTGCGGCTTCACCTCGTTCATCTTGTTCGTGTACGCGGAACGCAGCACGCCGCCACCGCCGCGCTGCGGCGCGAGGATGTCGACCGCGTCGCTGAACTCCTCGTGGCTGACGACCGACAGCGCGTGCACGGGGGCGACGTGGGTGGGGTGGATGCAGGTCTTGCCCTGGAGGCCGTTGGCGCGGTCGAGTTCGATCTCGCGCAGCAGGCCGTCCATGTCGTGCTCTATGAGGGCGGTACGCAGCGCCTCGGCCTCGCCGGTGAAGGGGCTGCGCCGAAGCTGCGGCTTGAACATCCGCTCGTGCGGCTTGAAGTACTCCCAAACCGGGCCGGTCACGGTGAACCCGGTGCCGTCCGCGCGGCCGAGCACGTTGACCACGTCCGCGATGACGGAGGCGACCAACTGCACGTCGTAGGCCGTCATGTCGGGCGCCCGGCGCAGTCCGTAGGCGGAGCAGAAGTCGGTGACGCCCAGGCGCAGGGCCAGCACCCGGTCCCGGTACTTGTCGACGGTGCGGGCGATGCCGCCCAGCGTCTCCCCGCGGGTCTCCAGGTGCAGCAGTTCCGGCGACTCCAGGACCGGCATGGCGTACAGCCGCCGCTCCAGGGCCGGACTGCACGAGGTCAGCGCTTCCAGGAACGGTACGCCGCGCTCCTCGGTGAACTTGGGAAGTACAAAACCAGACAGCAATCGCACCGACGCGCCGAGCCGCCGCACCAGGTCCGGGATCTGTTCGGCGGCCCGCACCCGGATGAACAGCAGCGGCAGGGGCGCGTCGTCCGTGCGCGCGGCCAGCGCGGCGAACTGGCGGACCAGGTTCTCCTCCGCCTGCGGCACCTCGCTGTCGTCGATGGAGTCCTCCAGGCACAGCACCATCGAAACCACGCCCCGACCTGCCTGTTTGACGATGGCGTCGGCGAGGCCCTGGCGGGTGGCGGGACTGTAGAGGGTGGCTCCGAGCGCCACGGCGAGGGTGCTGGCCGGCGCGTCCGGCGTGAACTCGGTGGGCTCGCGGTGGAACAGATCCTTCCGCGCCGCCGCCGACAGATATCCGAAATGACGCATGTAACTCCCAAAGCTGCCGCAGCCCTCCGACGGCCCGACTGGCCGGAAGCGTGGCCGATAATCGTACGACCCATGCGGGTCAAGAGTTCCCCAAGTACGTGAAAGTCCGGTAACTCACACACATACGCAGGGTGTACTCGCTCCCCGTAGCGCCCGGATGGCCAGTGCGTCACCCTCACGTTGTTCCGGCGCCCCTCGGGAGGGCAGGATTGCGACCATGACGCACGCGATGTCGAAAGGGTCGAACATCCCGCTGCCGGCAACGGCCGTACGGGTGGTGCTGCGGTGGACGCCGGGGTCCGGCGTGCCGGACGTGGATGCCTCGGCACTGCTGCTCGCCGCCGACGGGCACGTGCGCTCGGACGAGGACTTCGCCTTCTACAACCAGCCCCGCCACCCCTCCGGCCTCGTCCGGCACCTGCCCAAGCAGCGGCTCGCCGACGGCCTCACGGACACCATCGAGGCCGACCTGGGCGCGCTGGAGGCCGGCGTGAACCGGGTGGTGCTCGCGGCCTACGCCGACGGCGGCCCCTTCGGCCTGGTCCGGGACCTGTGCCTGCGGCTGCACGACAGCGCGGCGGCCGACGGCGCGGAGCACTTCGCCGTCTTCAACGTCGTCGCCGAGACGGGCGAGGAGACGGCGCTCATTCTGCGGCGAGCTCTACCGACGCGGCGACGGCTGGAAGTTCCGCGCGCTCGGCCAGGGCTACGACTCCGGCCTGGTCGGCCTCGCCACGGAGTTCGGCATCTCGGTGGACGACTCCGAGGCAGCCCAGGCCCCGGAGCCTCCCGCGCCCGCCTCCCATCCCGGGGCGCCGGGCCCCGGCGCCCCGAGCCCAGCGGTCGGCCCCGGAACCGGTCCCGGCCCAGCCCGTGGGCGGCTACGGCTTCCCGACGGCACCGACGGCCGCGCCCCTGGCCGTCCCGCCCCAGCCCGCGACCGCCCCCGCGTACGCGGCGGGCGCCGGCGCGCGGCACGACGCCCAGTGGGCCGGGCACCCGCGACAGCCACCGGTGCCACCGCAGCAGCCAGCCTACGGCTACCCGCAGCACCCGGTGGCCCCACCACCGCACCAGTTCCAACTTCCGTCGCAGGGGCCGCAGTTCCAACGACGCCGCTGAGCTGCGCACCCGCGCGGGGGCGGCCGGGGCCAGGCCAATCGCCGAGGCCGGGCCGGTCGCCGAGGCCGCGCGGGGCGACAGGGCCGGGCACGGCGTCGATGCTGGCGGTGTCGTCGAGGCTGGGTGGCGGTCGGCCGGCCGGTTCCCGCTCAGACCTTGGTCTTCTTGTAGCCCCGGCCCCACTGGAGTCCCCAGCCGTACAGCCGGTCCAGCTCCGCCTGGAAGCCGTAGACGTACTTCACCTCGCGGCGCACCACGATCTCGCCCTTGACGTTCTCGATGAGCACCACGGCGCACGAGCGCGCCTGCGGGGCCCGCTCGTCGAGGGTGATCTCGATGCGCGGCCCGCTGCTCGGGTAGAGCGTGACCACCCCGTGCGTCCGGCCGAAGGCGGGCGTGCCGTCGTAGATGTAGACGAAGATCAGCAGCCGGCTGAAGTCGTCCTTGTGGTCGAGGTTGATGTAGACGGTCTCGCCGGAGGCCGAGCCGAACCGGTCGTCACCGCTCAGGTGCACGTAGGGCGGCTCGTTCAGCGACCCGAAGAATTTGCCCAGCGGCTGCACCACGCCCTTGCTGCCGCTCTGCATCTCGTACATGCACGCCAGGTCCAGGTCCACGTTGACCATCGCGGGTCCCTGGGTCTGCACCGGCTGCGGCTTGAACATCTGGAGCGGGTTGCGCCACAGCCCCCGGTTCGGCTTGGCGTTGAAGTCGATGGTGCGCATCTGCCAGGAGAGGTTGACCCGTAGGTTGCCGCTGGCCGCGCCCTGTTTGGTGAGCGAGACGGTCGGATGTCGCTTGGTCAGCTCGACGGCCCCGGAGGCACCGCCGCTGTCGAAGTCCTGCCCCGCTCCGCGTCCCCAACCGCTCCACAACGGCATCGCGCACACCCCCATGTCCGTGGCCACCCACACCGAAACGGGGCGGGCCGCGAGGTGCGACCTCGCGACCCGCCCCGTAGAAGCGTTCCGCATCCGAGCCCGGGTCACACTCCGGAGGTGACCTCGGACTTCTCGTTCGAGCCACCCGCGCCGCCCTCTTCCGCCGCGATGCGACGGTTGCGGGCGACCGAGGACCAGAACGCACCGGCGATCAGCGCGACACCGATGCCGCCGGTGATCACCTCGTGGATGTGCCACTTGATGGTGACAAGCAGCAGCGCGGCAAGGGCGCCGATCGCGTAGTGGGCGCCGTGCTCCAGGTAAACGTAATCGTCCAGGGTGCCCTCGCGCACCAGGTAGACCGTGAGCGACCGGACGTACATGGCGCCGATACCGAGGCCAAGCGCCATCCAGAAGATATGGTTGGTGACCGCGAAGGCGCCGATCACGCCGTCGAAGGAGAAGGACGCGTCCAGCACCTCGAGGTAGAGGAACATGAAGAACGCGGCCTTGCCGGCGAGGCCGACCATGGTGGGCTCCTTGCCCGCCTTCTTGGCCTCCTCCTCCGCCTCGTGCTCGCGCTCTTCCTCTTCTTCGAGCTTGTTCTCGAAGTGTCCGGAAAGTCCGCCGACGATCAGATACGTGATCAGGCCGGCGATGCCGGACAGCATCACCGTCGCCGCCTTGTCCACGTGTCCGCCGCCGTGTTGCGCGGCCGATTCGGCCCAGGTGGTGGCGGCGACCAGCAGCACGACGAGGGCCACGCACACCGAGAAGCCGTCGATCTTGCCGAGCCGCGACAGCGGGCGCTCCAGCCACCCGATCCACTTGTGCTCGTGATCGTCGAAGATGAAGTCGAGGAAGATCATGAGCAGGAACATGCCACCGAAGGCGGCGATGGCCGGGTGCGCGTCCGTCACCAACTGCTCGTACTTGTCGGCGTCGTTCATCGCCAGCTTGACGGCCTCGATGGGCCCCATCTGGGCGGTGACGGCGACGATGACGACGGGGAAGACCAGTCGCATACCGAACACGGCGATGATGATGCCGACGCTCAGGAAGATCTTCTGCCAGAAGGCGTTCATCTTCTTCAGCACGCCGGCATTGACGACCGCGTTGTCGAAGGAGAGCGAGATCTCCAGGACGGAGAGGATCGCGACGATCGCGAAGGCCTCCCAGCCCCAGAAGATCGCAGCACAGGCGAGTCCCGCGGCGGTGACGCCGAAAGACCAGCCGAAGGTTCTCAGGAGCACTGGCCACCCAATCGTGTGTGAGGGGTCCCCCCGCGCGCTAGTGCGCGGTTTTACGAAACGTTGACCCCGAAGTCTAGAGCGATGCCCCGTAGACCCGACGCGTACCCCTACCCGACGGCACGGAACTTCCACTCGCCGCCGTACCGGTACACCTCGCCGAAGATCATCGCCGTCTCGCTCGACGCGTCCTAGCTCAGGTCGTAGCGGGCCAGCTCGCTGCCGTCGGCCTGGTTGACCACGCGGATGAACGCGTTGCTGACCTGACCGAAGCTCTGGCCGCTGACGTCGGCGTCGTGGATGGAGACCGGAAAGATGATCTTGTCGACCTCGGTCGGCACCTTGGTCAGGTCGACGATCAGCGACTCGTCGTCGCCGTCGCCCTCGCCGGTGAGGTTGTCGCCGGTGTGCTCGACGGAGCCCTCGGGGCTCTTGAGGTTGTTGTAGAAGACGAAGTACTCGTCCCCCAGCACCCGGCCCGACCGGCACAGCAGCGCGCTGGCGTCCAGGTCGAACGGCGCACCGGTGGTGGAGCGCGCGTCCCAGCCGAGCCCCACCAGCACCTGGGTGAGATTCGGCGCGGCCTTCGAGAGGGAGACGTTGCCTCCCTTGGCGAGCGTTACGCCCATGTTGTTGTTCCTCCCCAAAGTCACGGCGCTGGGTACAGCTCGCGCTGCACCACCGCACTACTCGTACGGCACGCCCCACCAGCTGGACCAGTACAGCGCGTACTGCTCGTTCTGCTGGTGCTCCACACCCGCCGGGCCGCCCGGGCGCGCACGCCCCGCGCGGCGCCGGGCCAAGGCCCGGGTGCGGGGCGTCGTCCGCTGCGCACCCGGCCTCCGGCCGCGGGCGCGCGAGGCGGCCCCGCAGCACGTCCGGCGCCGCACTCCCGGGGTTGAGTCGGGCCCCCACCGGAAGGTCGGGGTGTGCGGCGCCGGATGCGCTACGACAGACGCAGGGGTCAGACGTTGACGCCGAAGTCCTGCGCGATGCCGCGCAGGCCCGAGGCGTACCCCTGACCAATGGCCCGGAACTTCCACTCGGAGCCGTTGCGGTACAGCTCGCCGAAGACCATCGCGGTCTCGGTCGAGGCGTCCTCGCTCAGGTCGTAGCGCGCCAGCTCGACGTTGTCGGCCTGGTTGACGACGCGGATGAACGCGTTGCGCACCTGGCCGAAGCTCTGCTGGCGGGTCTCGGCGTCGTAGATCGAGACCGGGAAAACGATCTTGGCGACATCGGCCGGAACAGCGGCCAGGTTCACCTTGATCTGCTCGTCGTCGCCCTCGCCCTCACCGGTGATGTTGTCACCGGTGTGCTCCACGGAGCCGTCGGGGCTCTTCAGGTTGTTGAAGAAGACGAAGTTCGAGTCGTTGGCGACCTTGCCCTCGGCGTTCGCCAGCAGCGCGCTGGCGTCGAGGTCGAAGTCAGTGCCCGTGGTCGTACGGGCGTCCCAGCCGAGACCGACGATAACGGCGGTCAGGTTAGGGGCTTCCTTGGTCAGCGAGACGTTGCCGCCCTTGCTGAGGCTGACTCCCACGAGTCCTCCCAGGTGAGTTTCGTCAGGGAGCACAGTGTGCCCCCGTCATACGGTTGCCATCGGATCAACGTTTTGATCCTAGTGAGCGGTTCCCCACAAGCGGTACGACCGTGCGCCGCCGGGAAGAGGTGTCGCGCCGCTTCCGCCGGCCCGCTCGGCCGACGCGGGGCGCGGGGGGAGGCCTAGAGCTCCGCGAGCGCCTTGGCATAGTCGTTCAGGTCGCGGGCGTCCGACAGGCCGTTGACGACCGTCCAGCGCACCACGCCCTCCTTGTCGATGACGAAGGTGCCGCGCACCGCGCAGCCCTTCTCCTCGTCGAAGACGCCGTAGGCCCGGGAGACCCTCGCCGTGCGGCCAGAAGTCGGAGAGCAACGGGAAGTCGAACCCCTCCTGCTCGGCGAAGACGCGCAGGCTGAACGGCGAGTCGGTGGAGACCGCGAGGAGCTGCACCTCGTCGTTGACGAACGTCGGCAGTTCGTCGCGGAGCGCGCGCAGCTCGCCGGTGCAGACGCCGGTGAAAGCGAACGGGTAGAAGAACAGTTACGACGTTCCGCTCGCCGCGGAACTCCGCGAGCGTGACCTGTTCGCCATGCTGGGTCCGCAGCGCGAGTTCCGGGGCCTTCGCACCGACCTCGACGGCCATGAGGGACGTCCCTTCGAAGAATCTCGACAGATCGCGTCCACGCCTACGCGCAGAGCCCCCATCCGACCGTCGTCGGATGGGGGCTCTCGCAGCGGCCTCGGGCCAAGGCCACCGACGGTCTCAGCGCTTGGCGGAACGAGCAGTCTTCGGGGTGACCAGGCGGCTGCCGCTCCAGTCCTTCCCGGCGCTGATGCTCCTGGTCTGGGACAGACCGGCGGTCGTCGCCGCCTCACCGATGTCGCTGGGCTCCACGTACCCGTCGCGACCGGTCTTCGGGGTCAGCAACCAGACCGAGCCGCCTTCGTCGATCATCGTGGTGGCGTCCACAAGCGCGTCGGTCAGGTCGCCGTCGTCCTCTCGGAACCACAGCACCACGGCATCGGCCACGTCGTCGTAGTCCTCGTCGACGAGCTCAGTGCCGGTGAGCTCCTCGATGCCCTCACGCAGCTCCTGCTCCACGTCGTCGTCGTAGCCGATCTCCTGGACCACCTGCCCGGGCTCGAAACCCAGCCTGGCGGCCGGATTGGTCTGCTCCTCCGCGTGGTCCGCGGTCGCGCTCACGGATTGCCTCCTGCTTTCATCCTGCAGAAATTGTCTTGATCGCCTCGCGCGTACGCGGGGCATTGGGCGTAGTCCACACGTGACCGAGCAGTTCGCGCAAGTACCCGGCTGCCGATCCCGCCCAAACGTTGACGACTCGCCGCAACTCACATCCTGACGCCACAGGCGTAAGTGATTCAAGACACAGGCTTATGTCCGGCTTGCGAAGTTGTTTCCCGCCACTGCGGCATTCGAGGTCGAACGGCCGTACACGACGGACTTCCATAATGGGCGTATGGTTGCGATTTGACCGTCGCCAGTCGCTGGGCTCCCTGGCGCCCGTCTCACCCTGTGGGGGTTACCGCTGAGTAGAGATGACGTACTCGCACACCGCGGTACACGATGGAGGACGGCGCGAAAGCAGGACCAGACACGAAGACCGCGTGCGCAGCAGCACTCACATGCCGAGCACGACACGACAGAACAGCGAAGGAACAGCGTGGCTTCCGGATCAGATCGCAACCCGATCATCATTGGCGGCCTTCCCAGCCAGGTCCCGGACTTCGATCCCGAAGAGACCCAGGAATGGCTCGACTCGCTCGACGCAGCCGTCGATGAGCGAGGCCGGGAACGCGCCCGCTACCTGATGCTCCGCCTGATCGAGCGCGCCCGCGAAAAGCGGGTTGCCGTGCCCGAGATGCGCAGCACGGACTACGTCAACACCATCGCGACCAAGGACGAGCCGTTCTTCCCCGGAAACGAGGAGATCGAGCGCAAGGTCCTGAACGCGACCCGGTGGAACGCGGCCGTCATGGTCTCGCGCGCGCAGCGCCCCGGCATCGGCGTCGGCGGCCACATCGCCACCTTCGCCTCCTCGGCCTCCCTGTACGACGTGGGCTTCAACCACTTCTTCCGGGGCAAGGACGGGGGCGACGGCGGCGACCAGATCTTCTTCCAGGGCCACGCCTCGCCCGGCATCTACGCCCGCGCCTTCCTCCTCGACCGGCTGAACGAGCACCACCTCGACGCCTTCCGCCAGGAGAAGTCCAAGGCGCCCTACGGCCTGTCCAGCTACCCGCACCCGCGGCTGATGCCGGACTTCTGGGAGTTCCCGACCGTCTCCATGGGCCTCGGCCCGCTCGGCGCGATCTACCAGGCGCGGATGAACCGCTACATGGAGGCCCGCGGCATCGCCGACACCTCCGCCTCGCACGTCTGGGCCTACCTGGGCGACGGCGAGATGGACGAGCCCGAGTCGCTGGGCCAGCTCTCCATCGCCGCCCGCGAGGGCCTGGACAACCTGACCTTCGTCGTCAACTGCAACCTGCAGCGCCTCGACGGCCCGGTGCGCGGCAACGGCAAGGTCATGCAGGAGCTGGAGTCGCAGTTCCGCGGCGCCGGCTGGAACGTGATCAAGCTCGTGTGGGACCGGAGCTGGGACCCGCTGCTCGCGCAGGACCGGGACGGCGTGCTGGTCAACAAGCTGAACACGACCCCGGACGGTCAGTTCCAGACCTACGCGACCGAGACCGGCTCCTACATCCGCCAGCACTTCTTCGGCGACGACCACCGGCTGCGCGCCATGGTCGAGGGCATGACCGACGACCAGATCCTGCACCTGGGCCGCGGCGGCCACGACCACCGCAAGATCTACGCGGCGTACGCGGCGGCCAAGGCGCACAAGGGCCAGCCCACCGTGATCCTCGCGCAGACCGTCAAGGGCTGGACGCTCGGGCCGAACTTCGAGGGCCGCAACGCGACCCACCAGATGAAGAAGCTCACGGTCGAGGACCTCAAGCGCTTCCGTGACCGGCTGCACCTGCCGATCGCGGACAAGGAGCTGGAGTCGGGCCTTCCCCCGTACTACCACCCGGGTCGCGACTCCGAAGAGATCCAGTACATGCACGACCGCCGCAAGGCGCTGGGCGGCTACGTGCCGACCCGTGTCGTGCGCGCGAAGCCGCTGCCGCAGCCGGACGAGAAGCTGTGCGCGGCGGCCAAGAAGGGCTCCGGCCAGCAGTCGATCGCCACCACCATGGCCTTCGTGCGGGTCCTCAAGGACCTGATGCGGGACAAGGAGATCGGCAAGCGCTTCGTGCTGATCGCCCCCGACGAGTACCGCACCTTCGGCATGGACGCGTTCTTCCCGTCGGCCAAGATCTACAACCCGCTGGGCCAGCAGTACGAGTCCGTCGACCGCGACCTGCTCCTGGCGTACAAGGAGTCCCCCACCGGCCAGATGCTGCACGACGGCATCTCCGAGGCGGGCTGTACCGCGTCGCTGATCGCGGCCGGTTCCGCGTACGCCACGCACGGCGAGCCGCTGATCCCGGTCTACGTCTTCTACTCGATGTTCGGGTTCCAGCGCACCGGTGACCAGTTCTGGCAGATGGCCGACCAGCTCTCGCGCGGTTTCGTCCTCGGCGCGACCGCCGGGCGCACGACGCTGACCGGTGAGGGCCTCCAGCACGCCGACGGCCACTCGCAGCTCCTGGCCTCGACGAACCCGGCGTGCGTGGCCTACGACCCGGCGTACGGGTACGAGATCGCGCACATCGTGCAGGACGGCCTGCGCCGGATGTACGGCGAGACCGCGGACGGTCAGCCGGGCGAGGACGTCTTCTACTACCTCACCGTCTACAACGAGCCCATCCAGCACCCGGCAGAGCCCACCGACGTGGACGCCGAGGGCATCCTCAAGGGCATCTACCACCTGAAGTCGGGCGACAAAGGCGCCATCCCGGCGCAGATCCTCGCCTCCGGCGTGGCCGTGCCGTGGGCGCTGGAGGCCCAGCAGATCCTGGCCGACGATTGGAACGTCAAGGCGGACGTCTGGTCGGCGACCTCCTGGAACGAGCTGCGCCGCGACGCCGTGGAGGTGGAGGAGCACAACCTCCTGCACCCGGAGGAGGAGCAGCGCGTGCCGTACGTGACGCGCAAGCTCGCCGACGCGCAGGGCCCGTTCGTGGCCGTCTCCGACTGGATACGCGCGGTTCCCGACCAGATCGCCCGCTGGGTGCCCGGCCGGTACCAGTCGCTGGGTGCCGACGGCTTCGGCTTCGCCGACACCCGGGGAGCGGCCCGCCGCTTCTTCAACATCGACGCCCAGTCGATCGTCCTCGGCGTGCTCACGGAGCTGGCCCAGGAGGGCAAGGTCGACCGCTCCGTCCTCAAGCAGGCCATCGACCGCTACCAGCTCCTGGACGCCACCGCGGCCGACCCGGGCGCGGCGGGCGGCGACGCCTGAGCGGCACCGGGTAACCAGGCGTGAACCGCCGGGCCGGACGGGGCTTCCCGTCCGGCCCGGCGGCGTTTTCAGCGCTCCCAGATCTTGATCGCCCCGATCTGGTAGGGCGACTCTGACAGCCGGGCACCGCTGCCCTTGCCCGGATAGGTGTCGAACTCGCCGGTCTCCCCGCACTCGGCGCTCTGGTACGTGGTGACCGGGCGCCCGGTGCGGTTGGCGAGGGACTCGGCCTTCGCCCCGGCCGGCAGCAGGACACAGCTCTCGATGTCGGTGTTCGACAGCTCGTAGGTGTGGGCGCGGGCCCTTGAAGCCGGGGCGCTCCCACAGGCAGAGCTGGCCCGCCGCGCAGTCGCTCGGCCGGCTGGCGTGCGGGGTGGTCGGCTGCGCGCTCGCTTGCGGAGGTGCCAGGGCCGTGGTCATGGCCGCCACCGCCCCCACCGTCGCGAGGGTCGTCAGCGCCCGGACCGTGGTACCCCGCTTCGTCGTCGTACGCATTTTCTGTTACTCCCCGTGTGCTCGGATTCGGGCGTTCCTGGTGGCACGCCCCGGGGAGGCGTCGGCGTGACCCTTGTGTGGGCCGGCGCCGCTTCCCCCGTAACCGCAGCTTGCTGGGTCGCGGAGGGGTGCGCCAAGGGCGGGGGCGGGACGCGACCCAGATAGGGGATGCGCACGTCGGTTTGGCTGCGGCGCTCCTCGTTGACGTGCGGTGTTGACGCTGTGTGAAGGGCAGGGTTGAGCCTTACGTCCAAGCTCAGAGGGGGGTAGGCCGGCCCGGACGGCCCCGTCGGCCTCCCGCCGGGGCCGCCGCGCGAGGCGCCCGAGAGTCACCCGAACGGAGGACGGCAAGCGTTCAGATGTGCGGCGTTTGGGTGCTCGGGTGGGACTGGGCGCCTCGCTTGGCGAGCGTCACGACGGCGGCCGCACCGACCGCGACGACGGCGGCGACCGTGAAGGACAGGCCCATGCCGGACACGAACGTCTCGTGGGCGACGTGCGTGATCTTCTCCGCGACGTCCGCCGGTGGCGGGTTGTCCGGGTCGAGGGGCAGCCGGCCGATGGCGACCGCGTCAGCGGCCTGGTCCAGCTCGTGCCCGGAGGGGGCGGGCAGACCGGCCTCCGCCCAGTTGGCGGGCAGGTCACGGTCCACCCGGCCCGCCATGACCGCGCCCAGCACGGCCGTGCCCAGGCTGACGCCGACCTGCATCGCGGCCTGCTGGAGGCCGCCTGCCACGCCGGCGGCCTCCAGCGGGGCGTTGCCGACGATGACCTCCGTCGCGCCCACCATGACGGGCGCGAGGCCGAGGCCGAGCAGGGCGAACCACAGCTACATCGGCCCGGTGCCCGAGTCGGCGTCCAAGCCGGCCAGCCCGTAGAGCGCGATCGCGGTCAGCGGCAGCAGGTGCAGGCCGCTGTCCACGGGACTCATGCCGTGCACGTTCTGCAGGTAGAAGGTGACGAAGAAGAGTCCGCCCATGAAGCCGAAGGCCATTCCGGCGCGGCGCCGGCGACGGTGGTCTCTGAGGTCATTAAATGAGATTAGTGACAGCCACTGACAAGTGACAAACGGTGTCAAGAGTCGGAGCCTGCCACGATCGGTGCTGGGTAGGGTGAACTGCCCCGGGCGCACGCCCGTGCCACCGGAGCGCACGAGCGGGCGCACGCCGTACGACACGCGGCGCCTCGCACGACAGGCAGGCGCCTCGTACGGCACGCGGTGCGGCGGGCGTCGTACGGCGGGACAGCGTCGAACGCCGCACGCCGATAGCCGGGCCGGACGGCGTACGGGCCCGGTCGGGTGACGTGCGGACGGCGCGTGGGCCCGCCCCCGCGAGGAGAGAGCCGGAAGGTGATGAGGGACCAGGTGACGCCCCCTATCGGCCTGCGGCAGCGCAAGAAGCAGCGGACGCGCGACGCCCTGACCCGCGCGGCGCTCGAACTCTTCGTGGAGCAGGGGTACGAGGACACCACCGTCGACGAGATCGCGGAGGCCGTCGACGTCTCGCAGCGCACGTTCTTCCGCTACTTCGCCAACAAGGAGGAAGTGGCTTTTTCCGTAAAGGAGTTGGCCGAGGCGTACTTCTACGCGGCGGTGCTGGACCAGCCCGCGCACGAGGCGCCGCTCGTCGCGCTGCGCCGGGCTGTCTCCTCGGCCTGGGAGAGCGTCGACGAGGCCATCCGGGAGGTGGTGCCGCTCGAACTCCACATGCGCGCCTACCGGATGATCGTGTCCACCCCCGCCCTGCTCGCCGTCCACCTGCGGCGCAATGCCGAGCTGGAGGCGCGGTTCGCGCAGGAGATCGCCCGGCGCGAGGGGGTGGACCTGGAGGTCGATCCGAGGCCGCGGGTGTTGGTGGCGGCGTTCGGGGGCGTGATGCGGGTGGCGGCCAAGGTCTGGAGCGAGGGCGACGACTGCACGGTGGCCGCGATTCGCGACCTCACCGAGTCGTACCTGGACCAGTTGTCCCCGGCGCTGGCCGACGACTGGCACCGCCCGCGACCCGCCAGCACGGTCAGTCCAGCCAGCACGGCCGGTCCCGCCGGCGCGGTCAGTCCCGCCAGCACCGCCCGCCCCAACGGCCCCGGCCATGGCCGCACGGTCACCGTGGCCGGCCTGGACGGTGTGTGCCGCGCGTGATCGACGGTTGGGAGCGGCGGGTCCGGGCCCGGAGGGGCCGGGCGCGCGGCTCGTAGCGGCGGGCGCGGCGGTCGGCTCGTACCGCCGCCGCGTCGTGCAACATGTCACCACGAGGGCGGATCGCCCGAGGCCGCCAAAAGCGCCCGAAAACGCTGGAAAACTTTGGAAAACGCCGCCAAACGGCCCGGGCGAGCGTTCGGAAGACGCCGGAAGGGCGAAGGAAAATCACTCTTTGAATCCAATTGTCCTCTTTTAAACGTGAGATGACTCACGCGTTTTGGCGGCCGTTGCCCCACTTCTCCTAGGGTGGTTCGCAGTGACTTCCTTTCCGGAGCTCGGCTCCCCCTCCCCCCTGTCCCTGGTCCACACGGCCCCGGCCTGGCGCGCGGCGCTCGCGCTGGTCGTGGTCTTCGTGCTGCTCGCCACCAGATGGTTGGGCCGTGGGCAGGCGGCTCGGCGCCGGGCCCGACCCGTTGAGCGCCTCGCTGGCCGCGTGGGGGAAGGGCGCCATCAGCAGACATCCGCTGCCGGACACAGACTCCTCGCCCCGCCGCCTGGCACGCTTCTTCGACTCGCTCACCGGCCCACAAGTCACCCGTCTCGTCCGGCGCTACCCGCTCGCCGTGGGCAACCTCAACGGCGCCCCCGTCAAGCTGCGCTACCGGGCGAACCGGCTGGCACTGCGCCAGGCCCGGCTGGTGGAGTGGGAGCGGACACACGACGACCGGCTCACGCCGTACGGGCAGCGGGAGGCGGGGCGGCGCATGCACCGCTACGAATCGTTGCTCGGCGAGGGGCGGCAGATCCTCGCGTTCGACCCGACGGGATCGGGTCGGGTCGCGGAGGTCTTCGGGAACCTGGCAACCGCGCGGCGGGTGTCGGTCGTGTGTACCGGGCGTTGACACGGATCTCCTGACGTTCGAGCGGACCCGCCGGCCCTACCGGGCGCCGGTCGGCATGGCGCGTGCGCTGTACGCGGCCGAGCGGTCCGCGAGCCCGGCGAGCCGGACCGCCGTGATCGCGTGGGCCGACTACACCAGCCCGGCCGGCATCGGCATCGACGCCGCGACCGGCGCGCGGGCCGAGGACGGCGCGCGGCGGCTGCGCGCGACGCTCAGCGGGCTGCCCCGGCGGTCGCGGGCCGAGGTCGCCCTGTTCTGTCACAGCTACGGCTCCGTGGTGTGCGGGGGCGCCGCCGACGACCTGCCGCGCGCGGTCACCGACATCGCCGTCTCGGGCAGCCCGGGCATGCGCGCCGAGAACGTCGCTGACCTGGGCACGTCCGCGCGCGTGTGGGCCGCGCGGGACTCCGGCGACTGGATCGCCGACGTGCCCCATCTCGACATCGCCGGGTTCGGGCACGGGGCCGATCCGGTGGAGTCGGACTTCGGTGCTCGTGTGCTGTCTGCTGACAGGGCGGCGGGGCACGCGGGGTACTTCGAGCCGGGGACGACGAGCCTCGCCAACTTCGCTAAGGTCGGCGTCGGCGCGGTGACGTCGGTGAGCTGCGGGGGTGGTGACGCCTGCACCGCAGGCCTGATCTGACCGCGGAGGACGACGACGAAACGCCAGGCAGAGGTTTGACGCGCGTAGCGCACCAAAGGGGGACGGGCGGGCGACCGCAACATACGATGAGCCACATGGGTGATGTGCTGGCCGGTTTTCACACGGTCTGGGAGTTCAACGCTGACTCCGTGCTCATCCGCTTCGAACGGGGGATTCGCACACCGAAGCTGCTCCAGGCGCTCGGTGAACGCCGCATCCCCTACGAGGCGTTGGCAGGAGTGGAGCTGACGCCCGGCAAGCGCGGCACGGTGGTGTTGCGCGCGGTGCCGAGACCCGGCGCCGATCCGCTGATGGATGCGGCGGACGGGCAGCTCAAGGAGAACTACGACCCGTATCGGCTGGTGCTGCCCGCCGAGCGGGAGACGCTCGCCGAGTACTACGCGGACGAGATACGGGCCGCGCTGGGTCCAGACGCCAAGGCGCCGGCTGACACCCATCTGGTGGCGGCACCCGCGCCACCGCTGGCCTTCAAGGCCTACGACGGGAAGGCGTCCTTCGACGGCTCGTCCGTGGTCTTCCGGTGGTTCTGGACGGGTGCGTCCTCAGCCAAGTGGAAGGCCGGCGACCAGCGGTTCCAGGTCTCGGAGCTGACCGGGGTCGAGTGGCGGTCACCCGAGGTGTTCAACGGGCACCTGCGGCTGGTGGCGCGCGGCGCGGACGGGGGCGAACCGGGCGCGGCCGACCAGAACCCGGCCGCGGTCGTCTTCGGCATGGGGTACGGCCTGGTGCACGACTCGCTGCCGTTCGCGGCGGCCGTCCTGGAGGCGGTGCGGGCCGCGTCCACCGGCAACGGTGGCGGGCCGCACCCGCACGGCGCGCCGGTGCCGGGCCCGGTGGAGGCCCAGCAGGCCGCGGCCCGCGCCGATCCGGGGCACATCGCCGACTGCATCCGGCACCTGGGCGACCTGCACCAGGCGGGCCTGTTGTGACGGACGACGAGTTCACGTCGAAGAAGGCGGAGCTGCTGGCGGAGCTGTGACGCGCGTCGTGCGGGCCCCGGCGCGCCGCGCTTCCCGGCGTGCGCTGGCCCGCGACGAGGGTGTCCCCGCGCCCCGGCGGTGATCCGGGGCGGGTGTTGGCCGGCTGCGTCGGGCGGCGGTGACCGGTGTGCGCGGCGCGTCTCGGCCGGGGGGCCGGGGCGCGCCACCGCGTCTTCCCGTGGCGGGGCCCGCGCTCCAAAGGGCCGGTCCCCGAGCGCACCGGGCGTCACCGCACGTGGGGCCACGCGGCCCCGGACGGTCAGGCCATACGCTGGGCACGTCATGTCCACCGCACACCCCTCCCCCGTGCCGCCGTCCGACGGCGAGCCGCACGCGCCGCTGTGGCAGCGGGCGCGTGCCGCGGTGCGTCGCGTGCTGCACGACGTCGTACACGATCTAACCACGCCCGCCGAACCACCCCGGGCGCCGCTCGCGCCCGGCGAACGGCGCTGGCTGCGCCGGTTGCCCTACTTCCTCCTCGGCGTGCTCACGGCGATCCTGTTGCGGGTCACCGGGACGATGCTGACCAACGGCTACGGCCTGCATCCGGCGGCCTCCGGAGCGCTGGCCATCACGCAGGTCACGCCGCTGCTGCTGGCGGTGCGCCGGCCGCTCCAGGCGTGGTGGATCATCTTCCCGGCCGACGTGGTGGGCGCGTTCGCGCTGCTGACGGTGCCCGACCAGGAGCAGCCCTGGCCCTGGACGCCGATGGTGATCATCGGATATCTGGCGCTGTCCCTCGCACTGGGGCTGCGCGAGGGGCGGCGCACGCTGGTCACCATCTGGCTGTTGAGCAGGGCGGCCGGCGCGCTGTTCGAGCTGATCTCGCAGGACCGCAGCGACGGCTCGCCCGTGCTGCTGTTCGTGCTCGGCGGCATCATGCTGTTGGTCGGCGGCACGGTGCGGGAGAGCCGCGACGCCCAGAGGCGACTGGCCGAGGTGGAGACGATCAGCAAGGCGGAGCGGGCCCGCCGCACGCTGCTCGAGGAGCGCGCGCATCGCCCGCGAGCTGCACGACGTGGTGGCGCACCACATGTCGGTGATCACGGTGTAGGCGGACAGTTTCCCCGTACCGCATCGAGGAGTTGCCGCCGCAGGCGCGTGAGGAGTTCGGCACCATCGCGGCGATGGCCCGCGAGTCGCTGACCGAGATGCGTCGGCTGCTCGGCGTGTTGCGCAGCGACGGCGCCGGCAACGGTCCCGAGCGCATGCCGCAGCCGGGCTGAGCCGGGTGCCGCAGCTCGTGGAGGCGACGCTGCGGGCGGGGGTGCCGGTGGAGTGGGAGATCCCGGACGCGGTGAGCCGGCTCGGCCCGCTCCCGCAGGCCGTGGAGCTGTCGGCGTACCGGATCCTGCAGGAGGCGCTGGCCAACGTCGTATGACACGCGCCGGGTGCGCCCACGCACGTGTCGCTGACCACGACCGGCAGCCATCTGGGCGTGCTGGTGATCAACTACGCGCCGCCCGAGCCCGCGTCGGTGCCGCTGGAGACCGCTGGCACCGGTCACGGGCTGGTGGGCATGCGCGAACGCGTGCGGCTCGTCGGCGGCACCGTGGACATCGGGCCGCTGCCCGACGGCGGCTTCCGCGTCGCGGCCCGGTTGCCGCTCGCGGCACACGGCGCGGGGGCGGAATCCGGCTCGGCCAGCGCGGCCGCGGGCCCCGAAGAGGTGGACATCCCGGGGACTCCCTCCCCGCCCGCCCGGGACCGTTAGTCTCCGCACGGGCCCCCGGCGGGCCCGCTCCTGGCAGAGCGGCCCGCGAGACGAAGGACCTCAGGAACCCATGACCAACCGCGTGATCATCGTTGACGATCAGGCCATGGTGCGGGCAGGCTTCACCGCGCTCCTGGCCACGCAGAGCGACATCGACGTCGTCGGTGAGGCCCCGGACGGGAAGCAGGGGGGCGAGGTCAGCCGGTCCACGCACCCCGACGTGGTGCTGATGGACGTCCGGATGCCCGAGATGGACGGGTTGGAGGCGGCCCGGCAGCTCCTATAACCGCCACCGGGCGTCGTGCACCGGCCCAAGGTATTGATGTTGACCACGTTCGACGTGGACGACTACGTGTACGAGGCGCTGCGCGCGGGCGCCAGCGGCTTCCTCCTCAAGGACGCGCCGCCGGCCGACCTGATCTCGGCGGTACGGATCGTCGCGCGGGGCGAGGCGCTGCTCGCGCCCTCGGTGACCCGCCGCCTGATCGCCGACTTCGCCCGGCAGCGCCCGGCCCCGCGCCGGGACCCCGCGCTGCGCCTCCAGGGCCTCACGCCCCGCGAGACGGAGGTCCTGGAGTTGATAGCCCGGGGCCTGTCGAACTCGGAGATCGCCGCGCCGCTCGTGTTGGCCGAACAGACCGTGAAGAGCCACATCGGCCGGGTGCTGGCCAAGTTGGGGCTGCGCGACCGCGCACAGGCCGTGATCTTCGCGTACGAGTCGGGCCTGGTCGCCCCCGGCGACGCCCCCTGACCTGGCCGGAGGGCGGGTCGCCGGGAGGCAGGGCGCCGGGGGGCGGGATGCCGGGCGGCGGGGCCTCGGGCGGCGGAAGCCTGTGGCGGGCGGTTCGGTCCGCGCGCCCCGCCGTCCGGTGCCGGGCCGGCCTCGTGTGCCGCTTCCTCGCCTGACGTCGCGGCCCCGCCCCGCCCCGGACGGGCGGACCGCGCACGCCCTGCCTCCGCCGCCCCGCCTGCCGCTCCGGGCCGAGCGACCGGCTCCGTGGTCAGGTGTGCCCCGCTGACCTGCGCGTACGGCAGCGACCCCCTACTCCAGTAGCACCCGGCAATACCTCGGAGCCAACCGCGAGTTGGCTCCGCGGCATGAAGTGCCGCGACCCTTTCGCTTCCTACCTTCCCCTCGCCAGGCCGCCAGGACGGCGCGCGGCCACAAACGAGGGAAGTGAGCGGCGATGGTGCGGCGGGGGAAGCACGACGAGCGGAAGCGGTACGCGCGGGGAGCGGGGCTGCTGGCCGAGACGGCCGGGGCACGGCCGGCCACCGCCACGTCCCCGTCGGCCACGGCTGGCTCCACCGTCGCCCCGGGCGGGCGGCGCAGGCGGCGGGGCGTGGCAGACGGACCCTGGTGGCGGTCGCGCTCGCGGTCACCACCGTGACCGGCACCGCGGGCTGGGCTGTGGCCCACGAGCAACCCGCCATCACCGGCCCGCCACCGGGCGCCACGGCCTGGCGCGCGGACGACTCGCTGGGCCGCCCCCTGCCCGACCCGGCGACCGCCTCGCCCACCGCCGTGGCCCGCTTCTTCGCGGACCTCACCACCGCCGAGCAGCACACGCTGGCCCGGCGACACCCGCTGATCACCGGCAACCTGGACGGCGCACCGATCACCCTGCGGTACGAGGCGAACGCGCGGGCCCTCGCGGTCGAGCGGGACCGGGAGTCGGCCCGCGCCCGGGACGCGGGCTGAACTCGCAGGGCCTCGACCGGGCCCGCGACCGGGCCGAGCGCTACGCCGCGCTCCTCGCCGGCGACCGGCGGATCCTCGCGTTCGACCCGCGCGACCGCGGCCAGGTGGCCGAGGTCTACGGGGACCTGACCCGGGCCCGCCGCGCGGCGGTCATCGTGCCGGGCTCGGACATCGACCTCGGCTCGTACGCCACCCCACCCACCCCGTCGCGCGCGGCCACGACGGCCGCCGGCAGCGCGGACGCCCACCCCGGTGGCGGGGCGAGCACGCCGCCGACCGGCGCCGAGGCGACTGCGACGGCGGCTGCGACGCCGATCGGGATGGCCACGTCGCTGCGGTCCGAACTCGCGCGCCAGGCCCCGCACACCGCCACCGCCGTCATCTCCTGGACCGGCTACTCCACGCCGGTGGGCCTCGGCCTGGACGCGGCGACGGGCCGGCTCACGCGGGCGGGCGCACCCCGACTGGACCGGTTCCTGGCCGGGTTGGCGGCCGCCGACGGCGCGCCCGCCGCGCCGCCGACAGTGCTCTGCCACAGCTACGGCTCGGTGGTCTGCGGACTCGCCGCGCACCGGATCGGTCCCGACGCCTCCGACCTGGTCGTGCTCGGGAGCCCCGGCACCCGTGCGGACAGCGTGGCCGACCTGTGGGGACCAGCGCCAGGGTGTGGGCCGCCAAGGACGGCTCCGACTGGATCGGCAGGATCCAGCACGTCGAGTTGTTCGGCCTCGGCCACGGGGCCGACCCGGCAGGTGGCGGCTTCGGTGCCAGCCGGCTGTCCACGGCGCGCGTGGACGGCCACGCGGGGTACTTCGCGCCGAACACCGAGTCGGTGCGCAACTTCGCCCGCATCACGCTGGGCGACTTCGGCGCGGTGCGCTGCGCGGTGGGCTCCGGCGGCACCGCCGCCGACGTCCGGGGGTGCGTCAGTGATCTGCTCTGAACACGGGACCCCGACCGCGGCGGACGACCACACGAGCACGGAGCACCTCGGCAGGACCGGCGCCGGAGAGAACGGCCCCGGTGGGAGCGGCCCGGAGGAGGAGGGTCTGGGCACGGAAGCCTTGACCGCGGAGCGCCCGGGCGCGCGGGGCGCCGACACGGGGGGTCGGCGTACGTACGGGTCCGGCGCGCCGGGGCCTGGGACGGAGGGTCCGGGGCCAGGGGCGGGTGGCGCCGACCGCGTCCAGACCGGCTCGCGGTGGGACGCCGGCGGGCCGTTGGCGCGGGCCCGCCGCGTCGACGCCGGTACGCCGGACGACCGCGATCGGGCCATCGACGGGCTGCGGGCGCTGGCGCTGCTGGCCGTCGTGCTCGGCCACTGGCTGCTGGGCGGGCTGACCCGCGGTGACGGCGGCGCGCTGGAGACCGCGAGCCCGCTGGCATCGCTGGGGCGGCTCGCACCGCTGAGCTGGGTGCTCCAGCTCCTGGGCCTGTTCTTCCTGGTCGGCGGGTACGCGTCCGTGTGCTCGTGGCGCCGGGCGGAGGCCCGTGGCGTGCGCACGGGCCAGTGGCTGTGGGCCCGGCTGGTGCGGTTGGGGCGGCCGGTGGGCGCGCTCGCGGTCGCCTGCGCGGTCCTGGTCGCCGAGCTGCACGCCGTGGGCGTGCCCGGCGGGACGCTGCGCACCGCCCTCACGCTGGTGGCACAGCCCCTGTGGTTCCTGGCCGTCTACGCCGTCCTGACCGCGCTCACCCCCTACTGCGACCGCGCGGCGCGCCGCGCCGGAGCCTGGTCGGCGGTGCCGCCGCTGCTGTGCGTGGCCGCCGTCGACCTCCTACGGTACGGGCCGTACGCGCAGTCGGTGCCCTCCGCGGTCGGGCTGCTCAACGTACTGCCTGGCTGGCTATTCGGGTAACAGCTCGGTGTGGCCTGGGGGCGGGGGCGGCTGGATCGGCGCGGAGGCTGGCTGCTGCTGGCCGGGGGCACGGCGCTGTTCGCGGTGCTGGTCGGCGAGTGCGGCTATCCGGCGAGCATGGTCGGCGTGCCCGGCGCCGACCGCACCAACTCGCACCCGCCGTCCCTGCTGGTGCTCGCGCTGGCCGCCGCGCAGTGCGGGGCCGCCATACTGCTGTGCGGGCCGCTGGCACGCCTGTTGCGACGGCCGCTGCTGTGGGCCCCGGTCGCGCTGATCAACCTCTCGGCGGTGACGATGCTGTGCTGGCACCAGTGGGCGCCGCTTGCCCTCGCCGTGCCCGCCGCGTGGCTCGGTGACGTGCCGGGGCTGGTGGCGGCGCCGGATGCGTTGGACTGGCTGTTGCTGCGCTGCGCCTGGCTTCCGCTGTTCGCGGCGGTCCTGCTGGTCCTGGTGCGGTGGGCCCGCCAGTTCGAGCGGGGCCCGGACAGCCGGGCCGCCGGACCGGCGCGGCGGGTGGGCCCCGGGCGGGAGGCGCTGGACGCGCCCTCCGCGCCGGAGGCCGTGCCGACGCTGCCGGCCCGGTCAGCGCGGCCCGCGCGGCCGACGGTACCGACGCACGGGGCGGGCGGAGCGCCTCCCCTACCAGCGGCGCTGCCGGCCCGGGCCACACGGTCGGCGTCATCCGGGCGGGAGGCGATACCGTGCGGGCCGCGCCGCCCGTAGCCCCGGTACGGTCGTTACCTCACCCAGTCCTCGCACGACGCGAGCGCCCATGCCCCCGACACCGCTGCCCGAACGCCGACACCCGTCCCGGGCACCCGACCCACGCCCCGGTCCGGTTCCTGCCCGCCGGACCCGACCCCGGCTCCGCCCCCGGCCCGCCCGCTCCCCGGTCAGGGGCTGGCGTGCCGTGCGGGCACCCGGCCGGCCCGCCGCCGGGGAGCGGGCGCTACTCGCGGCCCGCCGCCGTGAACGTCATGTCGGCGTAGCGTCCGCCCGTGACCCGGCTGGCGATCGGTTCCAGGGCGGCGAGTTCGGCCGCGTCCAGGGTGATGTCGGCGGCGGCGAGGTTCTCGTCCAGCCGGGAGCGCTTGCGGGTGCCCGGGATCGGGACCACCGTCAGGTCGTGCACCCGGGACCGTTGGTGCACCCAGGCCAGGGCGACCTGGGCCAGCGTCACCCCGCGCTCCTGGGCGATGCCGCGCACGGATTCGAGCAGGGCGGCGTTGGCGGCGGCGTTGTCGCCCGTGAAGCGGGGCTGGGTGCGGCGCCAGTCGCCCTCGGCCAGCTCCTGGTCGGCGTGGACGAACGCGCCGGTGAGGAAGCCACGGCCGAGCGGCGAGTACGGCACGAAGGCGACGCCGAGTTCACGCGCCGCGGCCACCACACCCTCCTCCACGTCGCGGCTGAACTGGGACCACTCGGACCGCACGGCGGCGATCGGGTGCACGCCGTGCGCGGCGCGCAGCTCGGTGCCGGAGACCTCGCTCAGCCCGAGCTGCTTGACCTTGCCCTCGGTGACGAGTTCGGCCATGGCGCCCACGGTCTCCTCGAGCGGCACGTCGAGGTTGCGGCGGTGCATGCAGTAGAGATCCACGTGGTCCACGCCGAGCCGGCGCAGGCTGCCCTCGATGGACTGCCGGATGTAGTCGCGGTCGTTGCGGATCTCCTGGTACGAGGGGTCGTCCTCGCGGCGTACGATCGCGAACTTGGTGGCCAGCGTGATCTCGCCGCGGTGGGCCGTGACGAAGGGGGCGAGGAACTCCTCGTTGCGGCCGAAGCCGTAGATGTCGGCCGTGTCGAAGAGCGTGACGCCCCGTTCCAGGGCGTGCTCCAGGGTGGCTCGGGCCTCGGCCTCGTCGGTCGGGCCGTAGGCGTGGGACATGCCCATGCAGCCCAGCCCCTGCACGCCGACCAGGGGGCCGTCCGTGCCGAGGGTGACGGCCGCGATCTTCTCGTTGCTCATGGCGCTCAAGCCCTCTCCGACGCCCGACGGGCGTCAGCGTAGTTGTCGATCTTGTGGTCGAGGATCGCGAGGGTGCCCTGCAGCTCGGCGATGCGGCGCCGCACGTCCTCCCGGTGCGCGGTGAGCAGTTCCTCGCGTTCGGGAAAGGTGTGCTCGCCGGCGCGGACCAGTTCGGCGTAGGGGACCATGTCCGTGACCGGCATGCCGGTCAGTTGGAGCTTGCCGACCAGGTCGAGCCAGTTCAGGTCGCGGTTGCTGTAGCAGCGCTGGCCGGTGTGCGACCGGTCCACGTGGGGCATCAGGCCGATCCGCTCGTACCAGCGCAGGGTGTGCGCGCTGAGCCCGGTCGCGGCGACGACCTCGCTGATCGTGTAGCGGTCCTGGCCGGTCGGCCGTGGATGTACCAGCGGCCGCGCACACAGCGACACCTCGGCTGCGGGAGCCGTCGTGGCGTATGCGCTGTCCGTCACGGTCATGCCGTCCACCCTTCGCAGGTTGCTTGTCCCTCGCGGCGTCTTCAACGCTAGAGAGTTGGAGTGCACTCCAAGCAAGCGCCGATATTGCGAAGTCGTTGCCCGCGGGCCACCCGGGCGGCCCGTCCTCCCCCGCGGACCGGTCGGTCCGGCCGGCCGGACCCGGCCCGACGGGCGGCCGGGCGGACGAGCACGCGAGCGGGCCGGCGGGGGCCGGGGCGGGCCCTGTGCATCGTGCGGCGGGGGCCGGGTCGTAGGCTCGCTGCCATGGAAAGCCTGCGGATCATCGAGAACTGGCCGGTACCCGCCGCGGCGGCGGCCGTCGTACGCGCCGACGGCACCGTGGTCGGGACGCACGGCCCGATCCGTGACCGCTTCCCGCTCGCGTCGGTCACCAAGCCGCTGGTGGCGCTCGCCGCGCTGGTCGCCGTCGAGGAGGGGGCGGTCGAGCTGGACGAACCGGCCGGTCCGGCCGGCTCCACGGTGCGGCACCTACTCGCGCACACCTCGGGGCTCGCCTTCGACGAGCACCGTACGATGGCCGGCCCTGGCGAGCGGCTTATCTACTCCAACGCGGGCTTCGAGGTGCTCGGCGAGCACATCGCGGCGGCCACCGACATCCCGTTCCCCGAGTACGTGCGGCAGGCGGTGTTCGAGCCGCTCGGCATGGCCGACAGCGAATTGGCCGGCTCGCCGGCCAAGGACGCGGTCTCCACCGTGGCCGACCTGATCGCCTTCGCCGCCGAGTTGCAGAACCCCCGCCTGGTCGCGCGGCAGACCCTCACCGACGCGACGTCCGTGGTCTTCCCGGACCTTGGCGGCGTGCTGCCCGGCTACGGGAACCAGCGGCCGAACGACTGGGGCCTAGGCTTCGAAATCCGCGCGCACAAGTCGCCGCACTGGACAGGCTCCGCCTCCTCGCCCGCCACGTTCGGCCACTTCGGCCAGGCCGGCACGTTCCTGTGGGTGGACCCGGCGGCCGGCGCGGCCTGCGTGGCGCTGACGAACCGGGCGTTCGGCCCGTGGGCCATCGAGGCGTGGCCGGTCCTCACCGACGCGGTGCTCGCCGAGTTGGCACGGGCCTGACGGCCCGCGCTCGCTTACGGACCGGTGACGGGCACCGCCCCAGGAGGGCGCGCCCGTCACCGGCCCCGGGCCCCGGGGGCGGGCGTCAACCGTCCGACGTGCCGACACGCCCGTGGCCGTACCCGCCGGCGCTAGAAGCCGTAGTCGGGCTCCGCGTGCATCTCCCAGACCAGGAACTCGCTCTCGCCCACCGCCGTGCCCCGTAGTCCGGGCCGCTCGAACAGGCGCGCGGCGTCCCCCGGGCCCAGCGTCTCGCCCGCCAGCCGCAGGCCGCCGCGCACCACGTGGACGTAGATCGCCGGCGCGTCGGGCAGTTCGGTGTGCGCGCCGTCCGCGAGCCGGCGCGGGTGCAGCACCGCCTCGGTGCGCTCCAGCGCGTACGGGGTGGCGTCGGAGATGCCGCGTACCACCTCGTACTCGGGTTCGCCGCCCCAGGCCACGGGCGTCAGCCACATCTGCACGAACCGCAACGGCCGGCTGCGCTCGTTGCGCTCGCTGTGCCGTACGCCGCTGCCGGCGCTCAGCCGCTGCACGTCGCCCGGGCGGACAACCGTCCGGTGCCCGGTGGAGTCCTCGTGGGTGAGTTCTCCCTCGATCACCCAGGTGACGATCTCCAGGTCGCGGTGTGGGTGCTCGTCGAATCCGGCGCCGGGCGCGAGGTGCTCCTCGTTGCACGCAGCCAGCAGTCCGAACCGCACGTTGTCCGGGTCGTAGAAACCCGAGAAGGAGAAGGCATGCCAGGTCTCGACACCCGGTCCGACTCCGCCCCGGTAACGCTCATCAGCCCGTTGCACCCACGTCATCGGCCCACGGTAGCCCCTGCGCTGACCCCGTGCCCCCGCGCACCCCACCCGATAAGGCAGCCTTGTCTCCGTGCCTGAACCCGTATCCGCTACTCCGCACCCGCATCACGCGACGCTCCGCCGATTGGAGAAGTCGTCCGGCAAGCTCGCGGCGGTCGCCATCGCCCGCATGGACGAGCAGCTCCCGTGGTACCGGGCGATGCCACCCGAGAACCGCTCCTGGATCGGCCTGGTCGCCCAAGCCGGCATCGCGGCGTTCACAGAGTGGTTCAGGCATCCCGAGACGCCGCAGGCCATCAGCACCGACGTGTTCGGCACCGCGCCCAGGGAGCTGACCCGGGCGATCACGCTGCGGCAAACCGTGGAGATGGTCCGCACGACCATCGAGGTCATGGAGTCGGCCATCGACGAGGTGGCGGCGCCCGGCGACGAGTCGGTGCTGCGCGAGGCGGTCCTGGTCTACGCGCGCGAGATCGCGTTCGCGACGGCCCAGGTGTACGCGCAGGCCGCCGAGGCCCGGGGCGCCTGGGACGCGCGGCTCGAGTCGCTGGTGGTCAACGCGGTGCTCTCCGGCGAGGCGGACGAGGGCGCCCTGTCGCGGGCCGCGGCGCTCGGCTGGGCCTCGCCCGAGTCGGTGTGTGTGGTGCTCGGCACGGCCCCCAGCGGCAACAGCGAGTTGACGGTGGAGGCCATCCGGCGCGCCGCCCGGCACGCCAAGGTGCAGGTGCTGACCGGGGTGCTCGGCGAGCGGCTGGTGGTCATCGCGGGCGGTTCCGACAATCCGCTCCAGACGGCGAAGGCCCTCATCGGCCCGTTCGCGGCCGGCCCCGTGGTCGCCGGCCCGGTGGTGGGCGACCTGGTGTCGGCGACCCGTTCGGCCGGGGCGGCGGCGGCCGGCCTGAAGACGAGCGCGGCCTGGCCCGACGCTCCGCGACCGGTTCTCGCAGACGATCTCCTGCCCGAACGAGCGATGGCGGGCGACCCTGCCGCTCGTGAACAGCTAGTGGAGGAGATCTACAGACCGTTGAGCGAGGCGGGCTCGGCCCTCCTGGAAACGCTGAGCGTGTACCTGGAGCAGGCGAGCAGCCTGGAAGGCGCCGCCCGGATGTTGTTCGTGCACCCCAACACCGTGCGCTACCGGCTGCGACGTGTGACCGACGTCACCGGGTGGTCGCCTTCGGACGTACGGTCAGCGTTCACGCTGCGTATCGCGCTCATCCTGGGGCGGCTGACCGACGCCGGAACGTGAGTCCAGGGTTTTGTCCAAGCCCAACAATTCCCCACACGGTTCTTCGTCCCTGTCCCCACGGGCGTTCGGGACCCCGCACAAGAGAGAGTGTGAGAGTGCTCGTACTCGTCGCTCCCGGCCAAGGCGCTCAGACGCCCGGCTTCCTCACCCCCTGGCTCGAACTTCCCGGCGTTGAGGACCAGCTCCGCATCTGGTCCACCGTCCTCGACCTCGACCTCGTCCACTACGGAACGAAGGCCGACGAGGACGAGATCCGGGACACCGCCGTGGCGCAGCCGCTGCTCGTGGCCGCCGCGCTGGTCTCGGCCCAGCAGCTCTTCCCGACCGCGGCGGACTTCTCCGCGAAGGTGGGGGTAGCAGCCGGTCACAGCGTCGGCGAGGTGGCCGCGGCCGCGCTGACCGGCGTGCTGTCGACCGTGGACACGCTGCGCCTGGTGCGCAAGCGAGGCCTGGCGATGGCCGAGGCCGCGGCGGTGGCCGAGACCGGCATGGCCGCCCTGGTCGGCGGCGACCAGGACGTGGTCCTGCCGCACCTGGAGAAGCTGGGCCTGACGCCGGCGAACGTGAACGGCGCGGGCCAGATCGTGGCCGCCGGCACCGTCGAGCAGCTCGCCGCGCTCGCCGCGGACAAGCCGGAGGGCACCCGCAAGGTCGTGCCGCTCAAGGTGGCCGGCGCCTTCCACACCCAGCACATGGCGCCCGCCGTCGATGCCCTGGCGTCCGCCGCGACCCAGCTCGTGCCCGCCGACCCGCACACCCGGTACGTGTCCAACAAGGACGGCCAGCTCGTCGCCGATGGCAAGGACGTCATCGACCGGCTGGTCGGCCAGGTCGCCAGCCCCGTGCGCTGGGACCTGTGCATGGAGACCTTCAGCGCACTCGGCGCCACCGCCCTCATCGAGGTGGCGCCCGGCGGAGCCCTGACCGGGCTGGCCAAGCGCACGCTCCCCGGCGTACGGCACGTGGCGCTGAAGAAGCCGGACCACCTCGAAGCGGCCCGCACGCTGATCGCCGAGCACGCTGTCCCGGCCGAATAGGAGTCCCCAGAGCATGACGTCGAAGATCAAGCCCGCCAAGGGCTCCCCGTACGCGCGCATTCTCGGCGTCGGCGGCTACCGCCCGACCCGGGTGGTGCCGAACGAGGAGATCCTCAAGCACATCGACTCGTCGGACGAGTGGATTCGTTCGCGCTCCGGCATCGCCACCCGGCACTGGGCCGGCCCGGAGGAGACCGTGGCCGCCATGTCCGTGGAGGCCGGCGGCAAGGCGATCGCCGACGCCGGAATAACCCCGGACCAGATCGGCGCCGTGATCGTCTCGACAGTCTCGCACTTCAAGCAGACCCCGGCGATCGCCACCGAGATCGCGTACCGGCTGGGCACCGGCAAGCCCGCCGCGTTCGACATCTCCGCCGGCTGCGCCGGTTTCGGCTACGGCCTGACGCTGGCCAAGGGCCTGATCGTCGAGGGCAGCGCGGAGTACGTGCTGGTCCTCGGCGTGGAGCGGCTGTCCGACCTGACGGACCTGACGGACCGCGCGACGGCCTTCCTGTTCGGCGACGGCGCCGGCGCCGTGGTGGTCGCCCCGGCGAAGGAGCCCGGCATCGGCCCCACGGTCTGGGGCTCGGAGGGTGACAATTCGAACACCATCATGCAGACCGAGTCGTGGGAGGTCTTCAAGGACGCCCAGGGCCGCGACGAGGTCCGCTACCCGGCCATCACGCAGGAGGGCCAGACGGTCTTCCGCTGGGCCGTCTACGAGATGGCCAAGGTCGCCCAGCAGGCCCTGGACCAGGCCGGCGTGCGGGCCGAGGACCTCGACGTCTTCATCCCGCACCAGGCCAACATGCGCATCATCGACTCGATGATCAAGACCCTCAAGCTGCCGGAGCACGTCACGGTCGCCCGCGACGTGGAGTCCACCGGCAACACCTCGGCGGCCTCCATCCCGCTCGCCATGGAGCGGCTGTTGGCCACCGGCCAGGCGAAGAGCGGCGACACCGCTCTCGTCATCGGCTTCGGGGCGGGTCTCGTCTACGCCGCCACGGTCGTTACCCTCCCCTAGGTCCGTACGATCGACCCGCGGATTCACCGCTTCACCGCAGCCCGGAATCCTCGGGGCTGCACACCTCATCGCACAACATCGAAGGAGAGCGCCAACATGGCCGCCACTCAGGAAGAGATCGTCGCCGGTCTCGCAGAGATCGTGAACGAGATCGCCGGTATCCCGGCCGAGGACGTGCAGGTGGACAAGTCCTTCACCGACGACCTGGACGTCGACTCGCTGTCCATGGTCGAGGTCGTCGTCGCCGCCGAAGAGCACTTCGACGTCAAGATCCCGGACGACGACGTCAAGAACCTCAAGACCGTCGGCGACGCGACGAACTACATCCTCAAGCACCAGTCCTGAGGCACCGCCTGTCGCCACCCGAGCGGTGGCGCATTCCGCACCTCTACCCGTGGAGAAAGAATTCCTGTGAACGCGACCAATCGCACGGTGGTCGTCACCGGTATCGGCGCAACCACACCGCTGGGTGGCGACAGCGCGTCATTCTGGGAGGGTCTGCTCGCCGGACGCTCCGGCGTCAGGCCCCTCACGCAGGACTGGGCGGCCGAGCTGCCCGTCCAGATCGCGGCGCAGATCGCCGTGGACCTCGGTGAGTCCATCCCCCGGCCGCAGGCCAGGAAGCTCGACCGGTCGGCGCAGTTCGCGCTGATCGCGGCCCGCGAGGCGTGGGCGGACGCCGGGTACACCGGCAAGGCCGGGGCCGAGGCCGCCGTCAACCCCGACCGGCTCGGCGCGGTCATCGCCTCCGGCATCGGCGGCGTCACCACGCTGCTCGGCCAGTACGACATCCTGCGGGAGCAGGGCGTGCGGAAGGTCTCCCCGCACACCGTGCCCATGCTGATGCCAAACAGCCCGGCGGCCAACGTCGGACTCGAGGTCAACGCGCAGGCCGGCGTGCACACCCCTGTGAGCGCGTGCGCCTCCGGCGCCGAGGCCATCGGCTACGCCGTCGAGATGATCCGCAGCGGGCGCGCCGACGTCGTCGTCGCGGGCGGCACAGAGGCGGCCATCCACCCGCTGCCCGTCGCGGCCTTCGGCAACATGATGGCGATGACCAAGAACAACGAGGACCCCGCGGGTGCCTCGCGCCCCTACGACACGGGCCGGGACGGCTTCGTGCTCGGCGAGGGCGCCGGCGTCGTGGTCCTGGAGTCGGCCGAGCACGCCGCGCAGCGCGGCGCAACGGTCTACTGCGAGGCCGTCGGGCAGGGCCTGTCCGCCGACAGCCACCACATCGCGCAGCCCGAGCCCTCCGGCAGCGGCATCGCCAACGCCCTGCAGAACCTGCTCGACGGAACCGACCTCGACGCCGCCACGATCACGCACGTCAACGCGCACGCCACCGCCACGCCGCTGGGCGACGTAGCGGAGCTGAGGGCGCTGCGCAAGGTGTTCGGTGACGACGTCGACCACATGGCCGTCTCGGCGACCAAGTCGATGACCGGCCACCTGCTCGGCGGCGCGGGCGGCATCGAGACCGTCGCGACGGTGCTGGCGCTCAAGCACCGGCTCGCCCCGCCGACGATCAACATCTCCGAGCTCGACCCGGAGGTGGACGGGGACATCGTGCGTGACGAGCCGCGCGCCCTGCCCGAGGGCACGATCGCGGCGCTGAACAACTCGTTCGGCTTCGGCGGCCACAACGTGGCGCTCGCCTTCCGCACGGTCTGACCCCGCCGAGCACCCCGCTCGACCACGACGGCGCTGCCCGACGGCGACCCCACGGCAGCGGCCCCGCGTGAGAGCGGCGGCCCCGCCCGACGACGTACGCGCAAGCGCCCGTCCGGTCAGGTCGAGACCGGACGAGCGCTTCCGTGTTCCGACGTACCGATGTACCGGCCCGACGACACGCCGCGAACGGACTACGGCGGGAGAGCGCGACGTACGGCGGGGCGGCGCACCGCACGGGGTGTACGGCAGGACGGGCACCCAGCGACGTGCGCAACGCTGCCCGCGGCGCGCGGCGCGGCGAACACCCGGCGTACGGGGGGAGCGGGCCCGGGCGGCCCGCGGCGCGCGCCCGTACAGCGCGACGCCACGCCCGCCCGCCGGCTCGCGCCGTGGACCGCGTCGGCTCAGACGACCTGGTGCAGCCAGCGCACCGGGGCACCCTCGCCGGCGTACCGGAACGGCTCGAGCTCGTCGTCCCACGGCTTGCCCAGCAGTCGGGTGAGTTCCGAGGCGAGTTCGCTCTCGCCCCGCGAGGCGCGGCCGAGTGCGGCGCGCAGCCGGTCCTCGGGGATCAGGATGTCGCCGTGCATGCCGGTGACGGCGTGGAAGATGCCCAGTTCCGGCGTGGAGCTGTAGCGCTCTCCCTCGGCCGTGGCACACGGCTCGGCAGTCACCTCGAAGCGCAGCAGGTGCCAACCGCGCAGCGCGGAGGCGAGCTTGGACGCGGTGCCGGCCTGACCCTGCCAGGAGAACTCGGCGCGCCAGGTACCGGGCGCGGCGGGCTGTCTGATCCAGTCCAGGGTGACGCGCACGCCGAGCACGCCCGCGATGGCCCATTCGACGTGCGGACACAGCGCGCGCGGGGCGGAGTGAACGTACAGAACTCCACGTGTCGTCACCGGGACCTCCAGTGCGGTTCGAGGTTCGCCTTCCCCAGCGGCCTCGCGTTCCGTACCGGCCTGAGCACAGGACAGCTACCATTGTGCCCCAATGATCACACCAGCACCAGCCCCGAGGCTACCTGCAGTAGACACTACTGGGGGTAATTCTCTCGAAATGGGACAGGAAATGACGCAATGTAACCTGCCAGCGCGGAAACGCATACTCCCACGGTTGGCGCCCACCTCACACGGGCAAAGCTACCGCGCAGCGACACCGAGAGGATGACGTACCGTCGGTCTCGGATACATATCATTGCGCGGCCCGAGAGGGGAACAACGGTGCGGGATCACGCTCAGTCACGTCGTCTGCGGCGCTCCACCGCGGCTACCGCCCTGCTGGCGTGCGCGGCGTTGCTCGCGGGGTGTACCGGCGACTCCGGCGAGGCCGGCGCCGAGAGCGCCCGGTCGGGGGCCAACCGCCCGGCCGCGAAACCCACTGCCACGTGGGACCCCCGACCCGGCTCGATGGCCTCGGTCGGTGACTCGATCAGCCGCGGCTTCGACGCCTGTTCGGTGCTCTCCGACTGCCCGGAGGCGTCCTGGTCTACCGGTATGGACGTGGACAGCCTGGCCCGGCAACTGCTGCCGAACCCCCAGGGCCGCGCCTGGAACTACGCCAAGACGGGTGCCGTGATGGCGGACCTGCCGGCCCAGATCGGCGCCGCCACGGCCAAGCAGCCCGAGTTGGTCACCGTGCTGATCGGCGCGAACGACGCCTGTCAGGACACGGTCGCGCAGATGACGCCGGTGGCCGACTTCCGGGCCGACTTCGCCGCCTCGCTGAGCGCGCTGCGCCGCGCGCTGCCCAAGACGCAGGTGTACGTGGCGAGCGTGCCCGACCTCAAGCGACTGTGGTCCGAGGGCCGCAAGGACGCGATCCGGCGCCAGGTGTGGAAGCTGGGCATCTGCCCCTCGATGCTGCGCGACGCGCAGTCCACCCACGAACGGGCCAACGACCGGCGCGAGCAGGTGCACCAACGGGTGCGGGACTACAACGAGGTGCTGCGCGAGGAGTGCGCCAAGGTCGTGCTCTGCCGCTACGACAAGGCGGTGCACGACTACCGCTTCACCAACGACGAGCTGAGCAAGTGGGACTGGTTCCACCCCAGCAAGGAGGGCCAGCAGAAGCTGGCCGCCCTGGCCTACACCGAGATCACCCGCCGCGACGGCAGCGCCTAGCCCGACCCGGACCACCCGGAACCACTCCAGCGGGCGTACTCCACCGGGGAGTTGCCCGCCCTCCCGCTCCCCTACTTCCCCCGCTCCCCGCCCCAGGCGCCCCGACGGATGCGGATGCCCCACCGTGACGGGTCAGCGCGGGACGCGGCGGGGTCAGCCGTACGGGTCATATCGCATGGGCCGTACGCGCCGCGCGACTCAGCCGTACGGGGTCGGCCCGACCGAGCCGTGCGGCGCGCCCGTACCGACACCGCCCGTGCCCGCCGTCGCGGCCTCGCACGGGGCGGGTCCGTCGTCGGAGGTCGGTTCGCCGAGCAGGTCGCGGGCGAGCAGCGTCGCCCCGGCCACGGCGCCGGGCATCACGATGACGGCGGCCAGCGGCACCAGGAAGAGCAGGGTCAGCGGCACGCCGAAGCCGAGGACGAGCAGCTTGCGGGAGCGCAGCAGCCGCAGCGGTTCGGCGAGCGGGACCCGGCGGCGTGCGAGCGCGACGGCGGTCAGTTCCTCGGTGAGGAAGAAGCCGGAGACGCAGAAGCCGACGGCGGGGATCGCGGTCTGTCCGATCACGGGCAGGAAGCCCGCCGCGAACAGCAGCGTGCCCCACAGCGCGACGCGTACCAGGACGGCCGTGCTCTCCCGCGCGGAGACGAGCAGTTCGCGCCAGAGCGGCAGCCCCGACGAGGGGGCGTGGCCGTCGAGGGCCAGGTCCACGCGTTCGGAGAGCGACTCGTAGAACGGCTGGCCCACCAGGAGCGTGACCGCGGTGAAGGTGATCAGCGCGAGGAGCAGGCAGCCGCCGAAGAACAGCACGGCCAGCGCGCCGCGGAACAGGCCGAGCCAGGGTGTGCCCCAGTCGTCGACGAAGGGCGTCAGCCAGGCGATGACGTCGTCGGTCCACCAGCCGAGCGCGATCAGCGCGGCGACGTACCCCACCAGGGTGATCAGGGCCGGCACCATGCCCAGCCCCCACGAGCGCGGGTGGCGGGCCACCCAGCGCTGACCCTTCATCAGATAGCCCAAGCCGGCCGCCAGATCTCGCATGGGCGCAGCTTAGGCGGTGACCGGTCGGAAGATCACCCGGGCCCCGCGAACCCCGCGGCCGCCGGTCACCGTGGCGTCAGCGGACCGCCGGTGACACCTCCCGGGGGTGTCGCGGCGGACGCCGCGACGCGGGGGTCGTGCCGGACCGGGCCCACCGCCCGGGCGGTGGGCCCGGGCGGGCGTGCGGGGTCAGTCGCCGAGGCTGACGATCATCTTGCCGACGTTCTCGCCGCGCAGCATCCCGAGGAAGGCGTCCACGGCGTTCTCGATGCCGGGCACCACGGTTTCGCGGTGGTGCAGGCTGCCGTCACGCAGCCAGCCGCCGACCTCGTTCACGAACTGGGGGCGCAGGTCGAAGTGGTCCGTGACGAGCAGGCCCTGGATGCGCAGCCGCTTGCCGACGATCAACGGCAGGTTGTGCGGGGCCGGGGTCGGCTCGGTGGCGTTGTACTGCGCGGTCATGCCGCAGGCGGCGACCCGGCCGTGCACGTGGAGGGAGTCGATGGCCGCGGCCAGGTGGTCCCCGCCGACGTTGTCGAAGTAGACGTCGATGCCGTCGGGGGCCGCCTCCCTGAGCTGCTCGGCGACCGGGCCCTTCTTGTAGTTGAAGGCCGCGTGGAAGCCGTACTCGTCGAGGAGGAGCCGCACCTTCTCGTCCGAGCCCGCGCCGCCGATGACCCGCGAGGCTCCCTTGAGCCGGGCGATCTGGCCGACCTGGCTGCCGACCGCGCCCGCGGCGCCGGAGACGAAGACCGCGTCGCCCTCCTGGAACCCGGCCGAGCGCAGCAGCCCCGCGTAGGCGGTGAGGCCGGTCATGCCGAGGACGCCGAGGTAGGCGGAGAGCGGGGCGGCGTCCGGGTCGACCGTGCTGGCGTCCTTGCCCGCCACCAGGGCGTACTCACGCCAGCCCAAGCGATGCGTGACGTGGTCGCCGGGCCGATACTCGGGGGTGTCGGGGCCGACGGCAACGACCACGCCGACCGCGGCGCCGTCCATCGGCTCGTCCAGCGCGAAGGGCGGCACGTACGACTTGACGTCGTTCATCCGGCCACGCATGTAGGGGTCGACCGACATGTGCGTGTTGCGCACCAGGATCTCGCCCGGGCCCGGCTCGTCGATCGCGATCTCGCGGAGCGCGAAGTCGTCCGGCGTGGGCCAGCCGTTCGGGCGGGCGACGAGGTGCCAGGCGCGGCTGGTCGCGGGGAGGCCGGTCGGGTGGGTGACGGACATGCGGCGGAACCTCCAGTTATTTCAGGTGGTGAAACAACCATGCACTTGGATATTTCATGGTGTCAAGCAACGCGGTACCCTGACCCGTATGGCCCCACGCATCGACCTCCTCACCTTCGAGGTCATCGAGCTCATCGGCACCGTCGTAGCGCGTTACCACAAGGAGTACGAGCACGCGGCGGCGCAGCACGCGCTGACCGGCGCGCAGGCCAGGGTGCTCGGGCTGCTCGCGCGTGAGCCGATGCCGATGCGCCGGATCGCGCAGCAGCTCAAGTGCGAGCCGTCGAACGTCACCGGCATCGTGGACCGCCTCGAAGGCCGGGGCCTGGTCGAGCGTCGCCCCGACCCGACCGACCGTCGGGTCAAGCTCGCCGCCACCACCGAGTCGGGCATGGAGACCGCGGTCCGGCTACGCGGCTCGCTCGACTTCGCGCGAGAGCCGCTGTCCGGCCTCTCGCCCCAGGAACGCATGGTGCTACGTGATCTTCTGCAACGGATGTTGAAGATCACCCCGGAAGAGCCCGCTGAATAGTTAGGTTCGGACCATGAGCGATCAGACCACACGCCACTCCGTCGACTTCTACTTCGACCCGGCCTGCCCCTTCGCCTGGATCACCTCCCGCTGGATCCTGGAGGTCGAGCAGCACCGCGACCTCGACCTGCGCTTTCGCGTCATGAGCCTGTCCGTGCTCAACGGGGGTCGGGACGACATACTCGAGCGCTACAAGGAGTCCCTCGCGCGCAACTGGGGCCCGGTCAGGGTCTGCATAGCCGCGGCGCAGCAGCACGGCGAGGGGGTGCTGCGCGACCTCTACACGGCGCTGGGCACCCGCATCCACAACGAGGGCCGCCAGGCGGACCGGAAGCTGATCGAGGAGGCGCTGGCGGAGGTCGGCCTGCCGACGGAGCTGGCGGAAGCCGCGGACACCACCGCGTACGACGAGGCGCTGCGCAAGAGCCACCACGAGGGCATGGACCCGGTGGGCAAGGAGGTGGGCACGCCGACCCTGCACATCGACGGCGTCGCCTTCTTCGGCCCCGTGCTGACCGCCATCCCCCGGGGCGAGGAGGCCCTGCGCGTCTTCGACGGGGCCCGGCTGCTGGCCGGCTACCCGAAGTTCTTCGCGCTCAAGCGGTCCCGGACCGGGGAGCTGGACTTCTCCTGAGGCACCACGCGGGGCGGTGGCCCAGCGGCGACCCGGCCGCTGCGCCACCGCCCCGCGCGCCTCATGTCTTGCACGCCGGCCCGGTCGCTCACACCGCGCCCGACACAGCGGCAGACGAGGGGTTTGGTCGGTGGCCCCGCCCGCGCCCGACTGTCCGTGCGGGTGAACTCGCCCGCGCGGCGGTGCGGGGGCCGGGTGGTGGTGGCCGCCGCGGTCGCGCGCCGCGCGAGGGGTGGGTGTCCCACCACAGCGCGACACCGCGGGTCGACCCGGACTCGTGCCGGGTCGCTCGTCGCGGCGTACGACGGCGCGACGGGCCACTTCCGGCCGCGTCGCGCCGACCAATTCTGTTCGCGGGGCGTGTCGTTGCGCTCGCTGCTGGGCCTGTGGGTTTCGTTCGGGCCGCGTTCTTGACCGAGTGGTGATCGCGGCCCGAACGCACCACACCCGCTGCGGTCGTGCGCGCCGGGAGTGCCCTCCGGCACGTGGACAACGCTGGCCGTGACCGCAGCCCGCTCTCGTGCGCCGGGCCCCCGGGGGCCCGGTTCGCGCACGCCGCTGACGCCCGCCGACTCCCCACAGGCGGCGTCCTGTCGCGTGCGGCGTGCGTACCGCGTACTCCGTCCGGCACGTGCCGAGCCCGACACACCATGGGTGAGGCACCGGAACGGCGGGGCGGTCGGCGACCGGAGCGTGCCGGTCCGGCTCGTTGGGGCGGCCGCTCGTCAGCCGGGGATTCCGACGGCGATACGGGCCTTGTCCATCTCCTCCACCAACGCGGCGACGTCGGCGGCCTCGGTGCGGTAGCTCGTGATACACAACCGCAGCGCGGCGCGGCCGGACAGGCGCACCGGGGTGATCCACGCCTGTCCGCGCTCGACCACCTTGTCCGCCACGGCCGCGTGCCAGGCCCAGCTCTCCGCCGGGCTCAACCGCGCGTCGACCGCCGGGTCCACGACGCACACCAGGGGCAGCGGCGTGTCGTTGATGCGGTGCCAGCCGCTCTCCGTCGCGCGGACGGCGAGCAACCGGCCGAGCGCGGTGTCGCGTTCGACCTGGATGGCGTAACCGTCCTGCCCGGTCACGGCCAGTCCGAGGAAGACCTTGAGACCGATCAGCCGGCGCGACAACTGCACGCTGTTCGTGTAGGGGTCGCTGCCCACGGTGTCCGCGGGCATGTACGAGGTGCTGACCCGGAAGCTCTCCGCGACCGCCTGCGGGTGCCTGCTCAGGAACATGCCGGCGCCCATCGGTGCGGACATCCACTTGTGGGCGTCCACGGTGACGCTGTCCGCGTGCTCGATCCCGGCCAGCATCGGGCGCAGTTCGTTGGAGAAGGCAACCGTGCCCGCCCAGGCCGCGTCGACGTGCAGGTGCGTGTTCCACTCGGCGGCGCACGCGGCCAGCTCCGGCAGCGGGTCGAGGGCGCCGCCGCCGGTGGTGCCCGAGGGGCCGACGAGCAGGAAGGGGCGCATGCCGGCCGCGACGTCGGCCGCGTGCAGCCTGCGGAGTTCGTCGATGTCCATCCGGTAGCTGTCGTCGACCGGAACCAGGCGCACCGCGTCCCGGCCGAGCCCGGTCATGTGCGCGATCTTCAGCCAGGCCAGATGGCTTTCGGCCGAGGCGTACAGTACCGGCTGGCCGGGGATGGCCGCCAGACCGCGGTCGGCGTACTCCGGGAAGTGTCGGGTGAGCGCGATGAGCACCGCGCTCAGGTTGGCCTCGGCGCCCCCGGTGGTGAACGAGCCGGCCACCGGCGACGGCAGGCCGAGCCGGCTGGCCAGGAAGCGCAGCACGTGCTGCTCGATCTCGACCGCCGCCGGCGCGTGGCTGGACGCAGCGAGCTGGGGGTTGAACGCCGCGGTGAGCAACTCGCCGGCGACGCCCCACCAGTGCGGGGTGGGGTTGAACAGCCCGAAGTAGCGGGGGTGGGTGGTGTGGACGCCCCACTGCGCCAGCCCCGTGGCGACGTCGGCCAGCACCGACTCGGCGGAGTGGGGCGTGGAGAAGTCGTACTCGCCCACCCACTTGCGGATCTGGTCGCTGTCGAACGACACCGGCGCCACGGACCCGTCGGCCGCGCCGTCCGCGTGCTTGCGCACCAGGGTGACGGTGGTCTCGAGTAACTCGTCCACCTGCTCCGGGCCGATGTCCAGGGGGCTCGGCTTGAGGAGCAAAGACTCCATTAGGTCGGCAGAAATAAGATCACTCATCATCGCCTATCTCGTCTTGAGGATGCGCGAATCGCGCGGAAAGTAGCACGGGGATATTCCCCCGGCACCGAAAATCTACAGCCAATAAGGGCTGCTGCCAAGAGGCGGTTTCGAAAAGGAGAGCCGCATCCGAAGTTCCCGACATCTCTATGCCGCCGCGCGGTTCAGGAGAATTTACTCAGCCCGGCACTTGAAAAAACGAGAAGCGGGGTAGGTACCCTGTGACCCTCATCGGTCGAATGCGGCCGAAGGCATGGCGCATTCATCCGGCTCAAGTCCCCTGCGTTTTCGAACCAGGCACCGCAGTTGCTGACACGGCGAAAGGGAGCACAGTGGAGCAGGCCAAGATCACCGACATCGCACATGAACGGTCCGAGGCGGAGATAACCTTCATCGGGGTTCCGACCAAGCCGAGCGTGACTGGTCAGATATTGCGGGCCCTTGCCGTTTCCGGGCTCGTCGTTGGCACGATTTCCCAAAGGACGAACCGATCGGCCGACGATCGCATCGATATCACCTTCACCGTCCCGAAAAAGCTGGGCTGGGGGGCGGTGACGCAGTTGACGAATCTGCGTACCGCCTTCGGCTTCGACGATGTTCTCTTCGACGACCATATTGGCAGGGTATTGCTGCGCGGATTCGGTATGCGGGCGGACCCCGGCGTGCTCGCCAAGTTCTGCAAGACGCTGGCGCGCCACCGGATCAGCATCGATCTGATCACCACCTCGGAACTCCAGATCTCGGCAGTCTGCCATGATTCCCGGTTGACCGAGGCAGTGCGCGCGCCCAGTGCGGCCTTCCAACTCCCGGCCGCCTCGGAGCCGAAGGTCTATACCGGGCTAGGACGATAGGAAGCCTTCGGGGTGTGCGTCTCACGTGCCCCGGATCGCGGCGACGGGTTCAGTCCGTGCACAGGACCCGCGCCCGGTCCGGGGCACCGTGCGTGAGCGGTAGCGACACCCTGCGCCACAGGCCGAGGTAGAGGCGCTCGGCCGGGCCGCTGAGCAGGACGTCGGCAGGGTCGTCGGTGGCCTGGCGGCCGGTGGTGAGCGCGGTCTCCACCGTGCCGTGATCGATCGTGACGGACCATCGCGCCCCCTGCGCGGCCTCGTCGGTGGCGCGGACGACCGCCGTCCAGCGGGCGTGGGCGATCTCCTCGGTGCGCAGCGGCAGTTGGACGTCCAGGATCTCGCCGACGCCGTCCAGACAGGCCCGCGTCGGCAGTGCGCGTTCCCGCCCCAGCGCGTGGTGCGCGTCCCAGGTGTGCACCAACGCCTCGTGCGCGACGCAGCGCGGCCAGAAGTCGAGTCGCTGGGGCTCGCGCGACGAGTTCCAGACGTGGGTTCCCGGGTGCAGCACACGCAACTACTTGACCATGGCGCGCGTCTGGTCCGCCGCCCACGCGGCGACCTCGGGATCGGGTCGCGGGGTGGCGTCGGTGAAATCGGGCTCCGGGCCAGCCGCGTCGATGACGGCGTTGACGAAGTACGCGATGTTGCCCACGTGGTGCACGAGGTCGCGCAGCCGCCATCCCGGGCAACTGGGCACCGTGACGTCCAGGTCGTGCGCCGAGATGTCGAATAGTTCTGCGGTCCACGCCTCGATGAGGCTCAGATACTCCTCATCGGTGAAACATCGCTGCTTGGGGGAGGCAGCAGTCATCGGGCGCTCTCCTAAGAAGAGGGAGTCAGCTTGGTTTTCGTGGTGGCGTAGCCAGCGCTTGATGTCCAGGCCCCAGGTATAGCCACCCAGGTTGCCGTCGGTACGGTGCACGCGGTGGCAGGGCACGAGAATGCCCACCCGATTCACCGCGCAGGCACGACCGGCCGCACGCGGCGCCTTGGGAAGCATCTCGCTGTAGGTCATCGTCACCCCCGCGGGCTGATCCCTCAGACGTTGCCAGGCTTGTTGTATCAGGGTCGTACCGGGTTGACGTACTTCGATGGCGTCAATGGCCGTGAGATCGCCGTCGAAATACGCCCGCAAAGCCGCTGCCGCGGCAGTCGGCTCGCTCCGCGGTGAAGTTGGCTCGTGCGGTATGCCCAAGGAGTCGAACAGTTCCTCGGCCGTACGGGAGAATCCACACACCGCCACCGCGCCGTCCTCGTGACTGACGATCACCAACGGCCCGACGGGGGTGTTCAGCACTTCGCTGCCCAGGGTTTCCATTGCTCCACCACCGCTACTCACTATCACTGTTCCGCTACCACGTGGGCCGCTGGGGTGCCGGCGCGGCCAACGCGGGGAAATGCGGGACGACTTCCTCGGCCAGTTGGGCCACCACCTCGGCGGCCGGTCGCTGGCCGTGCTGGACGCCCAGGGCCACGTGGTTGACGCCGGCGTCCTGCCAATGCCCCAGCAGCTCCAGGAGGCCGTCGGTTCCGGTCCGCAGGATGAATCCGGCCCGCAGTGCCGTGCGCTCGTGCCGCCGGTCCTCGACCAGATCAATCCACGCATTGGTGGCCACCGGCTTGAACCGGCCACTCGGAATGAGTTTTCGCCACGCGGCCGCGTTTTCTCCCAGGGCCCGTGGCCCGGCCGCGTCGACCATGGCCCCGGGGTACGTCAACCAGCCATCGGCGTGTTCCGCGATCCACTCCGGGTTCTGCTGCGAGGAACCCGTCACCAACAACGGAACACGGCCACTGACCGGTTTCGGCAGTACGTCGACGCCACCCACTCAGGCGTCCCAGCGGGGAGGCCACGGTGGGAAGTTCGGACTCCAGGACGGTCAGGAACATCTCCACCGCTTGCCGGTAGCGCTCGCCCCGCGTCGGGAAGTCGATCCCGTAGGCCGGAAACTCGGCCGGTCGGTCGCCGGAGGCCGCGCCCAGGACCAGGCGACCGCCGGACAACTGGTCGATCGAGGCGGCCTGTTTGGCCAGGTCGATCGGGTGTCGCAGGGTGAAGACCACGCTGCCCGCGGCCAGCGCCGCGTTGCTGGTGTGCGCGGCCAGCGCCGCGTTGCTGGTGTGCGCGGCCAGCCAGGTCAGGTACGTCCAGGGGTCGAAGACCTGCCCGACGTCACCGAAGCCCGGATCGAGCAGGGGCACGTCCCGCACCCAGATCGCCGCGAAGCCGGACCGGTCGGCGAGTTGGATCGCGTCGCCCTGCCCGACCATCCGCGTCATGTAACCGGTGTAGGGCCACAACGGCAGGAACAGGCCGACTGTCGGCTTTCCCGGGGTGAACATCCTGAGAAAGCCCGGATGCTCGTCCGTGAGGTCCATACCGGATATACCTACTTCCCATGTAGAAAGGTCAGCCTTCCCGTGTAGAAAGGTCAGCTCTCCGTGACGCTATCAGAAACTTCACGGCGCTGATCTGCGGGATCAGGTATAGCGAATCTGAATAGAGATATGCCGGAAACGTATTTCACGTGGCCTTGGAGCGATTAGCGGAAGGGGTTCCGCTTAGCGCGTCCTTTGCCGCCGGGCCCCGGACGACTCTGTGACGTAACTAACCCGTGACCCTGCGCAGCGCGCTGACCTGCTCCGGAACCGGAAGGATCTCATCCTTCCACGGTTCGGGGCGCCGCTCGGGCACATCGCGGAACCGTTGCCGTTTCCGACCCGACGCGCTGGCCAGGCGGGGTGCGGGCGGGCCGCGAGGGGTGCCGCGGCGGGGCCTCGCCCGGCGGGTTCGCCGGGCGCCAGCGCGAGGGGCCGTACGAGCCACCGGACTGTCGTACGCGATCGCGCTTATGCCCCGCTTTCCCCCTTCCAAGGGTGGCAGGTGCGCCCGATGATGCGGGTGCGACCTTGCCGACCCATGCGTTTTGGCCATGTAAGTGGCTGACGGGACGCAGGTGCCCACGAGCGGGCCGAGGGGGTGTTGCGGCTGGTCGTGTGGGCCGGGATGGTGTCAGGAGGGACAGGAGGGTCACGACGTCCGACGCGGGTTCGCGCTGTGGGGAGCGGCGAGCTTAGCAGGTCACGCCGGATCTTTCGGCAGGTGACGAAGGGTGTGGAGGGGGCAGAGGGTGGACACATCACGTGCGTTGCACAGGCAACGATGTCCGGGGGTTACGTACTGCCCGACTGTTGCTCGATGGCCTCTTTCGCGACGGCGATGAACTGCCGCAGGGGCGGCGAGAGGCTGTCCGCGCGCCAGGCCAGGGCGATGGTGGACATGGGCGCGTCGCGGATGTTGACGAACACCAGGTCAGGCCGATTATAGAAGCGGCACGCGCCCTCGGTGGTGATACTGACCCCGTGACCGGCCGCGGCAGCTTGCAGCTCGCTTTCGAAAGAAGCGGCTTCGACATCGACGACTTCCGGAGCGTCCCCTCGCTGATCGTTGAACATCCAAAAATCTCGCCACGCCCCATTTACTGGCGGCGCGATGAGTGGTTCTTTGAGCAACTGGCACACTGACGTCGACGCTGCGCGCGAGCGGGTGATCGACCGTCATGGCGGCGACCAGTCGCTCCTCGGTGAAGACCAAGTGATCCAAACCCGATGTCTGATGCGGGAGGCGAAGGAAGGCAACATCTGTCGTGCGATCCGCCAACCCCGCCGGTGTGTCATTAAAGTCAAACTCCCGCACCTCGACCTTGACATCGGGGAAGCGCTTGCGGAACATCTGCAGCATGAGCGGAGTGAATTCAAGGGCCGCGGCAACCAGGAAGCCCACCTTGAGACGACCGCTCTTGCCTTCGGCCGCGAGCTGCGCCGCGCCGATTGCCTCGTCGAACGCCGCGACCGCAACGCGGACGTTCACGAGGAACTCCGCCCCGGCGGCACTCAGAGTGACACCGTGTGGATGTCGGATCAGGAGTTGCAACCCGAGTTCCCGCTCCAACTGGCGGATCTGTCGGGAGAGCGAAGGCTGGGCGACCTTGAGCCGGCCCGACGCCCGGGTGAAGTTGCCTTCCTCAGCGACGGCTATGAAGTAGCGGAATTCCTATAGATCAACCGTCATGAACGGTGAGTGTACGCTGCACGTGCGCTTTGTGATCGCTATCGACGGCACCAACCGAGCCCGGTCGCGCTCGATTTGTCCAACCCTATTTACACGCTTATCAATGAATTGCGGGCCGAACGCGTCATACACCGGCCCGGCCCCCATATACCCGCTGTGACCAGGACTTCCTCACCGATCGCGCAGTCTTGACATGGTTACCTCAAGCGCGAATCGACGCGGCGCTAGGCCGGGCCCGAGCTGCCCGCGGAGGGATGGCCCGGGAGCGATGTCGTATCGCTCCCGGGGCTTCAAACGTCTCCATGCGGCGATCTCGCCCTCATCGAAAGCAAGCGTTCGCCTCGGCACCGGGTGTGATATCACTCATGTCCCGCGAGTAGCCCCCGGTTGCCCTTGACTACCTTCACGGTTAAGTGCGTCGTCACTTGTGCGACTCCGGGCAACCGACACAGGGTTTCGGCGTAGAAGCGCTCATAGGCCGTGATGTCCGCCACCGCGATACGCAGCAGGTAGTCCGGGGCACCAAAGAGCCGGTGCGCTTCCAGTACCTGGGGTAGGGCCGTCACCTTGGCCTCAAATTCGGTCATAAGATGCCAATCTCCTTGTTTCAGCGCCACCGTGGCGAAGGGCTGGAATCCCGAGTCCAGGAAACTGCCATCCAGATCCGCTCGGTAACCGCGCATGACCCCAATTCTTTCCAGGTTCCTGACGCGCCGGAGGCAGGGCGTCGGGATAAATCCCACCTTGGCAGCAAGATCAGCATTGGTTAACCGACCGTCCCGTTCAAGCTCATGGAGGATCATGCGATCAATTCTGCCCATGGTGGTTGATCATGCTACAACCCATGCGCAAAAAACAAGTACTTAGCGTCAGTTGCTAGCGACCTTGGGGTACAGTAATTCCAGCGCCCAAAAATGAAGGTACCGTCGGCTGCCTTCTCACGGGCGTCAGCCTGTGATCGTCGCTATCGGTTACCAGTGAATCCCTTTGACTGCGGAGCTTCGCTGCCGCAAGAGTGAATAAGCGGAACTCTTGATTCTCAGTCAAATCCGGCATCGATGCGCCTCTCGACCCGCCCATCTCATCGGGTTTTCGAAGGCATCTGAGGCCGGCCCGAGAGCCGCTACAGCGCCCCTTCAGTACAGCCCGGAGAAGCCTTTGGGCTGCCCAGGAAAGTTCCGACAGGTTGCGCTGCAACCTGTCCGCATGTCGCGCCAAAGCTGCATACGGTTTGAATCACCTGCAGGGCTTGTTCTCAATTCGCGACGCCCTCAGCGTTAGGCTTGAACTCAATGCGAGTAAGAGGAGAATTGTCATGTCTTTTCCTGCGCGTGTGCACGACGTTCTCGGTGTTGGCTTCGGCCCTGCCAACCTTGCCTTGGCAATCGCATTAGAGGAGAAGTATCCAAGCCTGGACATACGGTTTCTTGAGGCTCGCCCGACGCCCGACTGGCAGCCCGGCATGCTCCTCGACGGCTCCGACATCCAGAACCACCCGAGTCGCGACCTGGTGACGCTGCGGAACCCCCGCAGTCGCTACAGCTTCATCAACTACCTGTACGAACAGGGGCGGTTGCTCAAGCACTTCAACCTCCCGATCGAGTTCCCGCTGCGCAAGGAGTACGCCGGCTACATCCGCTGGGCGGCGAGCTTCTTCTCGCACCAGGTGGACTGCGGTCGGTACGCCGTCGGCATCGACGTCGTGGAAAACGCCGGCGAGCGCGTCTGGGAAGTCTCCACCGGCTCCGGCCGCAGGTACCTGAGCCGCTCCGTGGTCATGGCACCCGGTCGTACGCCCTACGTGCCGACCCCGTACGACGCGGCCGCCGCGGAGAGCAACCGCGCCTTCCACCTCACCAAGTACCTGCCGCGGCTCAAGGAACTCACCGCCGACGAGCCCCCGAAGGCCGTCGCCGTGATCGGTGGCAGCCAGAGCGCCGTCGAGCTCGCGCTCGACCTGCACCGGCAATTCCCCGGAACCCGGGTGATGACCTATCCGCGCTCGTACTCGCTGCGGCTCAAGGACACCAGCCCGTTCAGCGAAGAGGGCTATTTCCCGGAGTTCACCGAGTACTAGTTCAACGCCTCGCGGGAGAGCCGCCGCGCGCTGGACGCGTACATGCAGCCCACCAACTACTCGTCGGCCGACGGTGACGTGCTCAAGGAGCTGTACCTGGCCATCTACGAGCAGCAGCTCGACGGCGACCAGCGGCTGTTCGTGAAGGGCAACCTCCAGGCCACCTCCGTCGTGTCCAACGACAAGAGCGTGGTCATCGACTTCGAGGAGCTGCACACCGGCGAGCAGGTGCGCGACGAGGTCGACTTCGTGGTGCTGGCCACCGGTTTCCGCAACATGGGCCCGGGCCCGGACGAGGAGCTGTTCCCGCCGCTGCTGGCCCCAGTCGCGCAGCACCTCAAGAAGGAGGTGGACGGCCGCCTCGAGGTCAGCCGCGACTACGCGCTAGTCTCCAACGAGGACGAGAACGCGCTCCCGCCACTGTTCCTCAACGGCCTGTGCGAGTCCAGCCACGGCATCGGCGACGCCGGCTCGTTCAGTCTGCTGTCGCTGCGTACCGGGACCCTGGCCGAGGGTCTGGACGCCCGGCTGGGCGAGAAGCTGGACGACCCCTCGGACTCTGTCCCGATCGCCCTCTGATCCACCGGACCGCGACCTTCGACGGGAGACACCCCAATATGCACATCCACGACGTTGTGGTGGCCGGATTCGGCTCCTCTGGCATCTCGCTCGCCGCCGCTATCGACTACCACGACGACGCCCATCAGGGAACCGGCCCCCTGGACGCAGTCCACCTGGAACGGAGCGCGACGTCGGCCTGGCAGCCCAACCAGGTCCTGCCGGGCACCGACATCCAGCACCACTTCCTGCGCGACCTCGCCACCCCGCGCGACCCCCGCTCCCGTTTCTCCTTCACCAACTTCCTCATGCAAAGCGGGCGTTTCTACCCGTTCACGCTGCTCGGCGGTTACGTGAGCCGCCTGGAGTGGTCGGAGTACGTGCAGTGGGCCGCGGCCCAGGTGCGCAAGCAGGCCGAGTACCACCGGGAGGTGCTGCGCTCGAGCCCGTCACCGACGCCGACGGCACCGTCCGCACTGCGCGGGTGATCAGCCGCGACCCCCGGGACGGCACCACGCACGAGCACCTGAGCCGCAACGTGGTGCTGGCCACCGGCCACGTCCCGTACGTGCTGGAGTCCTTCCAGAAGCACGTCGGCGAGCGGGTCTTCCACGCCAGCGAGTTCCTGCCCCGGATGACCGCGCTGCGCGAGAACCTGGGCCGGGCACCGCGCTTCGCGATCATCGGCGCCGGCCAGACCGCGGGCGAGATCATCCTATACCTGGCGGGCGAGCACCCCAACGCGCAGATCCACTCGCTGGTGCGGCACGGCGGCTTCAAGATGTACGAACTCGGCCACTTCAGCAACGAGGCGTACTTACCCGCCGAGACGGACTACTTCTACGGCCTGGAGAGCGAGGCCCGGGAGCGGGCGCTCGCGCGCGCCCGCGCCACCAACTACTCGGCCGTGGACCCCGACGTGTCCACCGCCCTCTACCAGGCGGCCTACCAGGACCGGTTGTCCGGCACCAACCGGCTGCACATGCACCGCCGCGTCGAGGTCACCGACCTCGCGGTCGCCGAGAGCGGGGTGCGGCTGACGACCTGCGAGGTGTACACGGAGGAGGCGGGCGCCATCGAAGCCGACGCGGTGATCCTGTGCACCGGGTACACGGAGCCGCAGTTCCCGACGGCGCTTGAGCCCTTCGCCCCCCACCTGTCGCACGACGCCGACGGACTCCTCAACGTCACCCGCGGCTACCGCGCCGAGAACAGCGACCGCTGCACGGTCGGCATCTACCTCGACGGAATGACCGAGTGGCGGCACGGCATCGCCAGCGCGACGTCCTTCAGTCAGATGGCGACCAAGGCGGACACCGTCCACCGCGACCTGCAGGCCACCATCGCGCGCCAGCAGCAGGGGGCCTCCGCCGCCTTCGCCGTCTAGCACCGTCGGAACAGCACTGTTCAGGAGAGGAATCAATCGTGCACTTCTTCACCACACGCCCGGAAGACATGACCTTCGAGGAGAAGTTCAACGTCAGCGGCCGGCGCATCTTCCCGTGGAAGGAGGCGGTCCCGGAGACCCCGTTCTAGGGCGGCGCCTGGGTCGATGTGGCGCCCGGTGCGACCTCCACGCCGCACAACCACGACGAGTACGAGATGTTCTTCATCACCGAGGGCACCGGCGTGCTGCGCCTCGGCGACGAGGAGCGCCGGGTGAGCCCCGGTGACACGATCCTGATGACGCCGTTCAAGGACCACACGCTGACCAACGACGGCGACACCCGGCTGCGGTTCTTCACCATCTGGTGGGGCAGCGCGGAGGCCATCGCCGCCGAGCGCGCCAAGTGGGCGGCCGAGTTCGGCATCGAGGACGACGCCACCGGGCCGAGTCAGTGACCGCTACCCGGAGCGCGGACGCCGTCATCGTCGGCGGCGGCGTGATCGGGACGGCCATCGCATACCACCTCGCCCTCGCCGGCCTGGAGCAGGTCGTCGTGTGCGAGCAGAGCCGGATCGCCTCCCAGGGCGCCACGGCTCGCTCGGGCGGGCTGTTGCGCCTGCACCACACGACGGCCTGCGACACCCGGCTGACCGCGCTCAGCCTGCCCACCTTCGAGCAGTGGGGCAAGGTCATCGGAGGCGACTGCGGGTACCGGCGCACCGGTTTCGCGATGCTGGTGGGCGAGGAGCACGTGGCGGCCCTGCGGGTGAACACCGCCGTGGCCGCCGAGGCCATGTCGTACGAGCGGGTCGAGGTCATCGACCCGGACCAGGCCGGGACCCTCTTTCCCGGCCTGGACCTGGCGGGCGTGGCCGCCGTGGCGTACGAGCCGTCCGGCGGTTACGCGGACCCGGCCGCCAAGGCGAACTCGCTGATCGCGGCGGCGCGCCGGATCGGGGTCAGCGAGGCCGAGGGCACGCGGGTCGTCCGAGTGCTGGAGCACGAGGGCGCGGTGACCGGGGTGGAGACCTCGGCGGGCCGCATCGAGGCGCCTTTGGTCGTGTTGACCAGCGGCGCCTGGGGGGCCGAGTGGGCCGCCCACCTCGGGGTCAAGGTCCCGGTCGTTCCCCGACGGATCGGGCTGGCCCAGGTCGCGCTGCCCGGCGCCGGCCGCCGCGGCTCCGACAACCAGCTCCCGACCTGCATCGACGACACCATCGGCGGCTACTTCCGGCCCGGCGGCACGGACCGGTTCTTCTTCGGCGTGCAGAGCCACCCGGACGTGGACCTGGAGCAGGGTGCCGCCCCGCTGACCCGCGACGAGGTGGACGCGGCGGTGGCGGTCTCCCGCCGGGTGCCGGCCGTGGACAGCGCGCCGCTGGTCGGTACCCGCGCCGGCTACGACGGCTACACCCCGGACAAGCGACCCGTGATCGGGCTGGCCGGGCCCGACGGGCTGTACCTGGCCCTCGGCTTCAGCGGCGGCGGATTCAAGTTGGCGCCCGCCGTGGCCGAGCTGGCCGCACGGGAGATAAAGCGAGGGCGAGGCCGTCATCGGCAAGGCCGGCGAGCCGCTGCTGGAGCCCTACCGACCGCAGCGTTTCGCGAACGGCAACCTGATCACGCCGGAGGCTCCGTATGCCCACATACAAGTCCGTGTTAGAGATGCTGCGCGAGGACCTCGCCACCGTTCGTGCCAAGGATCCGGCGGCGCGCAGCAACCGAGAGGTCCTGCTGTACCCGCACATCCACGCCCTGTGGACCTACCGGCTGGCCAACCGCCTGTGGAAGCGCGGCAACCGCACCATCGCCCGCGCGCTGTCGCTGATGGCGCGGGCGGTCAGGGGGATCGAGATCCACCCGGGCGCGACGATCGGCCGGCGTTTCTTCATCGACCACGGCACCGGCGTGGTCATCGGGGAGACGGTGCGCATCGGCGACGATGTGATGCTCTACCACCAGGTCACCCTCGGCTCGGTGGGTTGGTGGAAGGACCTGAAGCGACCCGCCCGTTCGCGCCGCCACCCGGTGGTGGAGGACGGCGTGATCATCTGCACCGGGTCCAGCGTGCTCGGCCCGGTGTGCATCGGCGTGAACACCCGGATCGGCGCGCACGCCGTGATCCTGGACGATCTGCCGCCGGACGCCTGTATCGGTGCCGGCGTCACGTACCCCCATGCGTCGGACGACATCGTCTCCGCCCTCCGTATCGCGGAAGGAAGCAGCGTTTCGTGAACACCTACATCGTCACCAGCGCGCCGCCCAACCCCAACGGGGACCTGCACCTGGGTCACATATCCGGTCCCTTCCTCGGCGCGGACGTGCTGAGCCGGCACCTGCGCCAGCGCGGCCACGAGGTGCGCTACGTCGGCTACTCGGACGAGCACTCCTGGTACGTGCCGCGCCGAGCCGCCGAGATCGGGTCCACTCCGTACGAGACCGCGTTGCTGTTCGGCAACCGGATGGAGGAGACCCTCTCGCTGGGCTCGATGCACCACGACTGGTTCACCCGTCCGCTGATGACGCCCAAGCACACCGAGATCGTCCAAAGCTTCTTCACCCGGCTGTGGGAGGAGGGCAAGCTCAGGGTCGTCGAGCTGCCGGTGTTCCACTGCCCCCGGTGCGAGCGCTACATGTACGAGGCCGAGGTCCGCGGCGAGTGCCAGTTCTGCGAGGCGCCGTCGGACGGCATCTACTGCGAGGCGTGCGGCCTGGCCCAGGAGTCCGGTGCGCTGGGCGCCGCGAAGTGCACGGCGTGCTGGGAGACCCCGGAACTGACCACGCTCCAGCGCATCGTCTTCCCGCTGGAGGAGTACCGCGAGCAGTTGCTCGCCTACTACGCGAAGAACGGCGGCCAGTGGCGGCCCCGGCTGCGCGCCTACCTGGACACGTTGTTCGAGAACGAGCTGCCCCTGACCCCGATCAGCCGGCAGGCCGACTACGGCATCCCGGTGCCGCTGGACGGCTGGGACGGGCACATCCTGGACACCTGGTTCAGCGGCATCTGCGGCTACCTGGCCGGGACCGCCTGCCTGACCAAGGCCCAGGGACGACCGGGGCTATGGCAGGAGCAGTGGTCCGACCCGGACACCAGGATCGTCAACTTCCTGGGCTTCGACTGCTCCTTCTCGCACGCGGTGCTGTGGCCGGCGCTGCTCCTCGCGCACGGCGACTACACGCTGCCGAGCCAGGTGATCAGCAACGAGTTCTACCGGTTGGAGGGCGACAAGTTCTCCACCAGCCGGGGCCACGCGATCTGGGGCGGGGAATTCCTGCACCAGGTCAACGCCGACGCGCTGCGCTTCCACCTGTGCCTGACCGGGCCGGAGCGGGAGCAGGGCAACTTCGCGATGAAGGAGCTAGTCAACTCGGTGGAGACGATCCTCGTCGACGGGTTGCAGCGGTGGGCGCAGATAGTGCTGTCGCTGCTGGCCGAGGACTTCGGCTCGACGGTGCCGGAACACGAGGGCCTGACCAAGCCGCTGACCATCTCGCTGCTCGAACTCCCCAAGGCCATCGCCGGCTCGCTGTCGGCCAACTCCTTCTCGCCGCAGCGCGCCGCGGGTGAGCTGGCGGCCACCATCGACCGGGCCGTGAAGGACCTGCCGCGGCTGAACGAGGCGCGGGGCGCGGCCGAGGGCTCCGAGGCGGCGCGGTCGGCGTACGCCTCGCGCCTGGTGACGCACGTGGAGACGCTGGCACTGGTGTCGGTGCTGGCCGCGCCGCTGATGCCGGGGTGGGCCCACCTGATCGCCAAGCACCTGGACATCCCGGTGGACGTGGCGACGCGGATGCCGAGCTGGCCCGAGCTGGCGGACCTGCTGCTCGTGCCCGCGGGCCGGCAGGTGAAGACCCCGCTGCCGGACGTCTTCTACGAGCTCGGGTGAGCTGGGCCGGCATGAGTGTCGTGCGCACCGCGTTCGGTACCACGACCGCGGTCCTGGGAGCGGGAACACTGCTGGTACCCGCGGCACTGGCACCCGTGTCGAAGAGCGGATCGGCCTCGCTCGTCCTCGCCGGGGCGTTGTTGGCCTGGGCCCTGTTGGTCGGGGCCGCCGGCGGGACGCGCGGGGTCGGGGCGGCGGAGTTCGTACGGGAGCGGGTCGGGCCGGGCGTGGCGTACGTCGTGCACGGCCTGTACTTCGGCGGCTTCGCCATCGGACAGGCCGTCGTGGTCGGCGCGGCCGGCGAGCTCGCCGGCTCCGGCCCGACGGCCTACGTCCTCGGGGTGGCCGTGCTGCTCCTGGCCGGGGTGCTGGCCTGGGCCGGGGTGACGCCGTCGCCCGCGGTGCGCGACGCGCGGACGGTGGTGGTCCTGGCGCTGGCCGCGCTCTGGTGGCTCTCGCCCCGGTCGCTGTCGCTCGACACGGGCGACTCGTTCCCGGGCGGGGCGCCGCTGCTCGTCGTACCGCTGCTCTTCGCGTGGGTGGGGCTTGAGTCGACGGTGCCGTCCCTGCGCTCCTACCCCACCTCCGGCACGCTGGGCGTCGTGCTGGGCCTGGCGGCGCCGGCCCTGCTGTACGCCGTGCTGTTGGCTCCCCGGGACGCCGCGCCGCCCGGGGGCCAGGCCGGCGAGACGGCGCTCGGGTGGTTCACCGCCCTCGTCCTCGCCTCCTACTGTCTGACCAACCTGCTTGCCGTGGGGGCCCGTTGGCGGCACCTGCGTCCCGAAGCCACCGGGGCGGGGGCGGCGCGCGGCCCCGAGCGGCGGGGGATCGCGGTGGCGGTCGTCATCGCGCTGGCCGCCCTCAGTCTGGCCGCCGCGCTCGACTGGAGCGTCGCCCTCCTGTTGCTCGGCCCTGGCACGGCCACGGCCTCCATCTACGCCCTGCTCGCCCTGTCGGCCGCCCGTCGACCGCGCGGCGCCTAGGGGTGCCACCACCTGCCACACCGCCGGGGGCGTGCGCGGACCACGTGCCGGTCCCCTTGCTGCACCACGGGTGGCGGCGCCGGTCGCACGACCGGCGCCGCCACCGAAGCCCCTTCGTCGACAAGCCCCAGGGCCGCCTCCGCGACCGCGAGCCACTGCACTGCGCAGCAGCCGGCACCACACGGCTTCTCGATCCTTCCCCTTGTTCCCCCTCGGAGGATGCTGTGACCATCACGCCCCCCGACCTGAGCGTCTTCGAGACCCTGGAGTCGGAGGTGCGCAGCTACTGCCGAAGCTGGCCCACCGTCTTCCACCGCGCCCAGGGCAGTCACATGTACGACGAGGACGGCCACACCTACCTCGACTTCTTCGCCGGGGCCGGGTCACTCAACTACGGCCACAACAACCCGGTCCTCAAACGCGCCCTGATCGACTACATCGAACGCGACGGCGTGACCCACGGCCTGGACATGTCCACCACGGCCAAGCGCGCCTTCCTGGAGTCCTTGCAGCGGACGATCCTGCGCCCGCGCGACCTGCCGTACAAGGTGATGTTCCCGGGCCCGACCGGCACCAACGCCGTCGAGTCCGCGCTCAAGCTGGCCCGCAAGGTCAAGGGCCGCGAGTCGATCGTCTCCTTCACCAACGCCTTCCACGGCATGTCCCTCGGCTCGCTGGCCGTCACCGGCAACGCGTTCAAGCGCGCCGGCGCCGGCATCCCGCTGGTGCACGGCACGCCGATGCCGTTCGACAACTACTTGGACGGTCGGGTGCCCGACTTCCTGTGGTTCGAGCGGTTGCTCGAGGACCAGGGCTCGGGGCTCAACCAGCCCGCCGCCGTGATCGTGGAGACGGTGCAGGGCGAGGGCGGCATCAACGTCGCCCGCGCGCAGTGGCTGCGCGAACTGGCCGACCTGTGCAAGCGCCGCGACACGCTGCTGATCGTCGACGACATCCAGATGGGCTGCGGCCGCACCGGCGCCTTCTTCTCCTTCGAAGAAGCCGGCATCGTCCCCGACATCGTCACCATCTCCAAGTCCATCAGCGGCTACGGCCTGCCCATGGCCCTGACCCTCTTCAAGCCCGAACTCGACGTCTGGGAACCCGGCGAGCACAACGGCACCTTCCGCGGCAACAACCCCGCCTTCGTCACCGCCGCCGCCACCCTCGACACCTACTGGGCCGACGGCCAGATGGAGAAGCAGACCCTCGCCCGCGGCGAGCAGGTCGAGGAGGCGCTGCGCGCCATCTGCGACGAGCACCGGCGCTCCATCGTCAGCGTCCGGGGCCGGGGCCTGGTGTGGGGCATCAAGTTCGCCGACAAGGAGCGGGCCACCAAGGTGTGCGTGCGCCTTCGAGCTGGGGCTGATCGTGGAGACCTCGGGGCCGCAGAGCGAGGTCGTCAAGCTGCTGCCGGCGCTGACCATCTCGACCGAGCAACTGGACGAGGGCCTGCGCGTCCTGGCCCGCGCCATCCGGGAGACCGCCTGATCCACCCCACGGGCCGCGCGGCCACGGCCGTCGCGGCCCGTGGGGTGGAGCCCGGCCCCGTGACCGACGGCCCAGCCGTCGGTCACGGGGCCGCGTGCCTCAGGCGGCGTGCCGCGCCACCGCGCGCAGGAACGCCACCGTCTCCATCTCGCGGTTGCTCTGCTCGCCGGTCGTGGTGCCGTACCGCCGGTTGGTGGACAGCTTCACGATGGTGGCCCGGTGAGCGGGGGCGACGTAGAGGAACTGGTTGTACACGCCGATCGCGCTGAACTCGCCCTCGTCGCCCTCGGGAAGCCACCACTGGTAGCCGTAGCCGACGTCGACGGCGTGGTCGGCGATGATCGGGCCGCCGGGCGCCAGGTGGTCGGCGGCAAGCGTGACCGAGTCCCGCACCCACTGCTCGGGCACGATCCGCCGCCCCTGGCACTCGCCGCCGTTGCGGTACAGCTCGCCGAACTTGGCGTAGTCGCGCGCGGTCAGGTTGAGCCCGGCATACGCCAGCTCGGTCCCCGCGGGGTCCACCAGCCAGTAACCGGGCGCCTCCGTGCCCAGCGGCTCGCACAGCTTCTCCTGCGTGTACGCGGTGAGCGAGCGACCGGTGGCACGGGCCAGCAGGGTGCCCAGCAACTGGGTCTCGGCCGAGTTGTAGCGGCACACCGTGCCGGGCTCGCTCTCGCGCTCCAGGCCCTCGGCGAAGCCCTCCAGGGTGGCGCCGGTGAGCCGGTTGAAGTCCGAGGACGGGTCGCTGTAGTCCTCGTTCCACCGGGCGCCGGAGGACATCTGGAGCACGTCCCTGATCGACACCCCGTCGTACGCGGAGCCCGCCGGCACCGGCACGTAGGAGCTGATCGGGTCGTCGACCCCGGCTATGTGCCCGTCCGCGACGGCGATCCCCACCAGCGCGGAGACGTAGCTCTTGGCTATCGACATCGACAGCCACTACGCGTCCACGCCGCCGGTGAGGGTGTAGCGCTCGTACCTGATCGCGCCGTCCACCGGCACCAGCAGCGCCGCGGTGTCGGTGTCCGTCAGGAACTCCTCACACGACAGCTCGGTGCCGTCGAACGCGAAGGTCTCCGGGAAGCTGAGCGACGCGCCGTGCGGCCAGGTGTACGGCCGGGCGGCGGGGGTCAACTCGCTCGTGGGCAGGAGCCTTTGCAGGCGACTGAAGCGCTCGTGCTGCGGGGCGCCGGTGAAGAGGTCAAGTTCGCCCAGCGATCTCCATCGGGGCTCAGGCATCTTCTTCCTCGTGCTGGAGAGGTGACCCGGTCACGGTCCGGAAGCCGCCCCGGGTGAAGACGAGGGGGGCGGCGTCGGGCCGGTGGATGTACGAGCCGGCGACGGCGCCGACCATCAGGCTGTGGTCCGCCACCGGGATGCGCTGTTCCAGGCGGCACTCCAGGACGGCCACGCTCGCGGCGAGCACCGGGTCCCCCGTCTCGGGCGACGGTCGCCACGCCACCCGGTCGAAGGTCCTCCTCCGGGTTGGAGCGCGCGAAGAGCACCGCGAGGTCCTCATGGTCGGCGGCCAGGAAGTTGATCGCGAAGCTCGACGCGCCGCGCGGGATCGCGTACGTGTTCGTCTCGTGGTTGACCGCGGCCAGCGCCATGGGCGGGTGCAGCGACAGGGACATCACCGCGTTCGCCGTCATGCCGTGCGGTCCCGGGGGGGCGATGGTGGTCAGCACGGTGACGCCGGTGGGGAAGTGCCGCATCACGGCACGGAACTCCTCGGCGTCGGTGCCGCGCACCTCGGGCGCGGTACGCGTGACGGACTCGGTCACCACGTCGGCTGGTGCGGCGCGGGCCCGGCCAGGGCGGGGAAGTGCGGGACGACCTCCTCGGCCAGTTGGTCCACGGCCTCGGCGGCCGGCCGACGGCCGTGCTGCACGCCGAGCGCGGCGTGGTTGACGCCGGCGTCCTGCCAGCGCTGGAGCAGCTCGATGAGGCCGTCGGAGCCGGTGCGCAGGACGAATCCGCCGCGCAGCGGGGTGGGCTTGTACTTGCGGTCCTCGACCAGGTCGATCCACTCGTTGGTGGCCACCGGCTTGAACTGGCCGCCGGGGATCAGCTCGCGCCACGCGGCGGCCTTCTGGCCCAGCGCCTTCGGGCCGGCCGGGGTCGCCGTGGCGCCCGGGTAGACCAGCCAGCCGTCGGCGTTCTCCGCGATCCACTGCGGCTTCTGCTGCGAGGAGCCCGTGACCAGCAGCGGGATGCGCCCGGCCACCGGCTTCGGGAGCACGTCCACGCCGCCACCGAAGCGCCCCAGGCTGGAGCTGATGGAGGGGTTCCTGGCCTCGGTCAGCTCGCGGAACCAGGTCACGGCGTCGCGGTAGCGCTCGCCGCGCGTCTGGTGGTCGATGCCGTACGCGGGGAACTCGGAGGCGCGGTCGCCGGAGGCGGCGCCCAACACGACGCGCCCGCCGCTGAGGTGGTCGATCGAGGCGGCCTGCTTGGCCAGGTCGATGGGGTGGCGCAGGGTGAAGATGGCGCTGCCGGCGGCCAGCGAGACCCGCTTGGTGTGCGCAGCCAACCACGCCAGGTAGGTCCACGGGTCGAAGACCTGGCCGGCGTCGCCGAACCCGGGGTCGAACAGCGGCACGTCGCGCACCCACACGGCCGAGAACTTCGCCTCGTCGGCGCGCTTGATCGCCTCCGCCTGGCCGGCCGTGGCCTTCATGTCACCCGCGTACTGCCACAGCGGCAGGAAGAGACCGACCGTCAGCTTCCCCTCGCCGAACATGCGCGCGAAACCCGGGTGCGCATCACGTACGAACGCGTCACTCATGACATCAGCCTTCCCTAAATGGATCGATCGCTCTAGTCCGTACGATAGCAGAGTAGATCGATCCATCCGGTAGCCTGAGTGGCATGAACGCCACGGAACGGACGACTGCTCAGCCAGAAGCGCGCAGTGACACCCGAACCCGGCTCGTGGTGGCGACGGCGACGCTGCTGCAACGCCAGGGGTACGAGGGCACCAGCGTCAAGCAGATCGTGCGGGAGGCGGAGGCCACCTACGGCTCCCTCTACCACTTCTTCCCCGCCGGCAAGGAAGAACTGGCGGCCGAGGCGCTGCGCTTCGGCGCCGCCGACTTCACCGAGCTGCTGCGCCGGGGGCTCTCCAGCGCCGACGAGCCAGCCGAGGCCGTCGCGAACTGCGCCCACCTGCTGGCCGACACGCTCCGCGAGTCCAACTGGACCGACGGCTGCCCCGTCGCGGCCACCGCGCTGGAGATCATCGGCCGCTCCCCAGTCATCCAGCGCACCTCAGACGAGGCGCTGCGCCAGTGGCGCGAACTGATCGCGTCCAAGCTCAAGGACGGCGCGATCCCCGAGGTCAAGGCGGTCGCCCTGGCCTGCACGATCCTCTCCACCCTCGAAGGTGCCGAGCTGCTCAGCCGCGTCTCCAGCGACGACGAGCCGCTGCACCTCGCGGCCGAACACCTGGCCCAGCTCGTCCGCGCCAGCGCCTGACGCCGCCCACCGGCCGACCGCCCGCACACCCGGCCGCCGGTCGCCCGGTCGCCCCGCGCGGCAACTCCGTCAAGCGGAGCGCGTGTCGGGACCTGTAGAGAATTCTCATGACGCCTCCGCAGGCGGCCGAGCGTGCCGGCGTACGTAGCGCGCACGAGCGGTGGGCCTCGGCTCCGGCGTGCTGCCGGGTGCGTCACGATGGGGGCATGAGCCCCGCCGCCTCGCCCGAACCAGGTCGTCCAGCACCTCCCGAGCGTCCGACGGGCCCCGAGCGTCCGACGGGCTCCGACCGGCCGCCGGGCCCGCCCGGTGCGAGCGCCGGCCCCGCGGAGTCCGGCCCTACGGAGTCCGGCGCCGGGCCCGAGGGCGCGGACCAGGGGACGGCCGATGAGGAGGCCGGGGACGGGATCGGAGAGGAGGCCGGGGACGGGATCGGGGAGGAAGCCGCCGGGAGGTCGTTGCTCGCTGGTTCCGGTGCGCGGGGGCTCGGGGTCGCCTTCGGGCCGCTGCACTTCCAGCTCGTGCTGCTCCGGCGGATGGCCGACCACCAGGGAGAACTGGTCGCGGAGGCGCTGCGGGAGCTGCGGGTGAGCCGGGCCGACCGGCGCGAGGCGAACCGGCGCTGGCAGGCCATGGTGCGCTCGCCCCGACAGCAGGGGGCCGTGCGGCGCTACCGGTCCGTGCTGGGGCCGCCACAGGCGGTGGGGCGGCGTCGGATCAGGGATCTGACCTGCGAGGCGCTGAACTGGCCGGTGCCGCTGTGGCCCACGCTGCGGTTCGAGGTGCTGGCCGGCCCGGGTGGGGCGGTCTGGAACGAGTGGCTGGTCCGCGCCCCGGGGGTGGCGGGGCCCACCCTGCGCACCGCCGCCGATCTGGTGCCCTGGTCGTGCACGGTGGACGAGGTGGCGCGGGCCTTCGCCCCGGCCCGCCCCCTGGAGGGGACGGCTCCGACCCGCTGGCGGTTGGCCTTCACCGCCCCCGCGGGGCCCGCCGGGCCGGTCGGGGACGGCGGCCTGGCGCCGGAGTCGTACGTCGCGGAGTTCACCTGGGGGCTGCTCCAGCGGGTGTCCGGGGCCGGGTGAGGACGCGTACGGCCACGCACGGCCCGCCTGCGGCGGGCGCGGCGGTCCGTGGCGTGCCGGCCCGTTCGGTAGCGCGCGGGAGGCGGTCGGCGCTCGTGGGTGGTGGCGTCAGCCGGCGGGGACGTTCCACCCGGTGACCACGGGGCGCCCGCGCTCGACGCCGACGCGGCTCACGGTCGCCGTGTCCAGTCGGAACAGCGCGCCCGCCGCCACCGGCAGGCCCAGCCGACGGGCCGCGACGGCCCGCAGGATGTGCCCGTGACCGAAGAGCAGCACGTCACCGGCGCCGTCGGTGCCCGCGTCCAGCAGCGGGGCCAGCCCGGCGAGCAGTCGGTCGACCCGGGCGGTGACCTGCTCAGGGCTCTCCCCCCGGGCGGTCGGGGGACTCCTGTGGGGCGCCGTCGGTCCACAAGCACCAGTCGTGGATGTCGGGCGTGGTCCGGCCCTCGTACGCGCCGTAGGCCCATTCGCTCAGGTCCCCGTCGACCTCGGCGCGGTCGAGCAGACCGGCCAACCGGGCCGTCTCCCGCGTCCGTACCCGCGGGCTGACCAGGACCCTCGCGAGGGTCCTGGTCGCCAGCAGCGGACGAAGGGCGCGCGCCTGCTCCGCGCCCCGCTCCGTGAGCGGCAGCTCGGTCCAGCTCGTGTGCTGGCCCGAACGGCTCCAGTCCGTCTCGCCGTGCCGCACCAGCAGCAGTTCAGTCACTCGCGCCCTGCTGCTTGGCCGCCGCCTCGGCGACCGAGGCGCGCACCTCGTCCATGTTCAGCGCGCGCCTGTCCGATGACGTCCTCCAGCGCGGTGGCCGGCAGCGCGCCCGGCTGGGCGAAGACCGCGATGTTGTCCCGGACGATACATCAGCGTCGGGATGGACTGGATCTCGAAGGCAGCCGCCAGTTCCGGCTGCGCCTCGGTGTTGACCTTGGCGAAGACCAGGTCGTCGTGGCACTCAGACGCGCTCTCGAAGACTGCGGAGAACGTGCGGCACGGGCCGCACCAGGAAGCCCAGAAGTCGATCAGGACGAATTCACTCCCGGAAACGATCTCGTCGAAGTTGTCCTTGGTGAGTTCCACCGTGCTCATGTGCGGCTCCCTGCTTTCCGTCTCGGCGGTGGTTCCGGCAACCCTAACGGTCCCTGCGCACGCGCTATTCCCGCGAGCGCCGCGTATTCTGGAGCCGTCCGCCGCCGGGCGTGGTCGGAGGTTCGACGGACGTCTGCTGGCCAGTCCTGGGCCGCCATAACACCTGACGTTATGGGCTTTTGACATTGGCCGCACAGCGAGCGGCGGGGGATAGTGAAGCCACGGCCGGGTCGTTCGCAAGCCGTTCGCCCATGGGGAGCGGTGGCCCGGCCCGTGCCGGTCGCCGGGTTCCGGGGCCGGCGCAGCCACCCCCCACGCAAGACTCCAGCGGCCGGCAGCCGTGGTCTCACACGCCTGTCGGCCGGCTGGCCCAAGGGCGCCGGCGCGCGCTCGCGCACCCCGCCCGCCCTCACTCCAGGTCCGCCGCGCCCCGTCGGCTGGCGAAGCCCTCCTCAGCGGCCTTGACCAGCATGTCCTGGCAGTCGGCGAGCCGCCCGGGGTCCCGCCAGGCCAGCACGTGGCGCACCCGTATCGGGTCGCCGGTCAGCCGCTTGGCGACCGTCCCCTCGCGCATCCGCACGCCGCCCTGGGCCAGGGCGATCGCGGCCACCTGGATCACCAGGTCAAAGGCGGTCCCGGCGTCGACAATGTCGTGGTCGATGCGGGGCGTGAACCCGGCCGCCATACAGGTGGCGATGAACGCCGCGCGGTCGCCCCCGTCACGCTCCAGGGGCGACATGGTCCAGCTCTCGTCGGCCAGGTCCGCGAGGTCCACCCGCTCCTCCTCGGCCAGCGGGTGTCCGTGCGGCAGCAGCACCAGCGCGGGCTCGATGCCGATCACCGCGTGCACGATGCCGGCCTACGGTCTGGACTCGTAGCCGGGCACGTCGGTGATGGCGGCGACGTCGAGCTGGTCGCCCGCCAGACGGTCCAACGCCCAGGAGGCGGAGGGGAACTGGTGCGAGACGACCGGAGCGTCGATCAGGCCGGACAGCTTGGTCGCCAGGTGCGAGAAGACCGGCCCGGGCGAGCCGCCGAGCCGTACCGTGACCGTCTCGGTCGCCGCGATGCGCTTGCTCTCGCGGATACGGTCGGCGCTGGCGACGGCGTTGCGCGCGTGCGCGAGCACCTCGTCCCCGAAGCGTGTCGGCCGCACGCCCGTGGCCTCGCGGATGAACACGGGGCGCCCCAGCGCCGCCTCGATGCGTTTGAGCTGGGTGGAGACCGCGGGCTGGGAGAGCAGGAGGGTGGCAGCGGCCCTGGTCAGACTGCCGGTGTCCGCGATCGTCACTAACGTGCGCAGGTGACGCAACTCCAGTTCCATAGGACCGGCAATCTATCGTCCTTCCGCCGCGCCGAGAAGGCGTCCCGCAGGCCATCCCGGCGCCCCGGACGCCCCTACGGGCCCGGACCACCGCGCGGACCGCCCGCTTCCGCCCCGGCGGGTGGTGGTCACTCGGCGGCGCGGGACGGTGGTGCCAACGGCGGTACGGCGGCTGCCCGAAAAGCGGGGCGGGGTGGTGAGCGGGGAAAACGCCCACGGGTGCGTCACGCGGGCGTCCGCCTTCTTCCACGGCCCGGTCGTCGGCCATTTCTGCTGCCTCTCCTCTTGCCGCCACACCGCCCGTCCCCGCCCTTTCGGTGCCGTACGCGAGGGCCGTACGTGAGGACCGTACGCAAGGGCCGTGCGTCGCGCGTTCCGCGCCGCCTCGGTGGCTGTTTTCCTCCGGCGGCATAAGACGTGCGGGGGGAATTGCTCTCACGGTGGAGCCGCCACGCCGTGGCGGCCGCGCGCCGGCTTTCCCGTTTCCACGACTTCGTACGCGGTCACGCGGTGGCGGCACGGGCCGAGAGAAACGCGCGAGACGTGCGGGTCGCCCGCGGCGCGAAAAGGCGGGGAAATGCGGCGGCCGGCGCGCTATTCGGCGCGGCGCGCCTGCGGGCGGCCCAGGAGTTCGGGCAGACCGCGGCGGGTGGCGACCAGGACGACGCGGTCGGCGGCGCGCAGTTCGTACGTCGGGTCCAGGTCCCACACCAGGCGGCGGGGGCGTCGGCGCCGGACTCGCCCCCGGGCGGCAGGGCCGCGCTCAGGTCGGCCGACCGGTCGCCGGGGGCCGAGGTGTCCAGCGCGAGCACCCGCCAGGCCCCGGCCCGGAACGCCTGCGCGACGGTGCGGCCCGCGAGTCGCGGGTGGCCCGCCACCTCGACGGCGGCCACCAGCAGCACCGTTGCGCTCCACCGAGAAGGCGCCGAGGACCTGACGGCCCATCATGGCGCCGGCGAAGGCGGGCGCGGCCAGCGAGGAGACGCTGCAGCTGCGGGTGAGGGCCTGCGGGTGGGCGGCGCGCAGGGTGCGGTAGACGGCGGTGGCGAAGTCGTCGTCGTACAGCCGCAGCGCCACGCGTACGCCGGGGTGGACCGAGCGGGCGTACAGCGCGGCCTCCAGGTTGGTGATGTCCGCGCTGGTCAGGGCCAACAGCGCGTGGGCGCGGTGGATCTTGGCCGCCTCAAGGACGCCCTCCTGCGTGACGTCGCCGAGCACCACGGGCACTCGCAGGCAGCGGGCCAGCGCGATGCCCCGGGCCTCCGGGTCGTTCTCCACACAGACCACTGCAATGTCCAACTCCCGCAACCTGACCAGCACCCGCGTGCCGATCTTGCCGAGGCCCAGCAGCACGACGTGGCCCGAGAGGGCGCGTGGCGGGCGGCGGAGCGCGGAGGCGGTACGGAAGGTGCCGAACGCCTACAGCGCGGCGGCGACCATGACCGGCAGCAACAGCAGCCCGATCAGCCCCGTCAGGAGTTGCATCGCCTGTCGACTGGTGCGCTCCCCCACCGCCGGGTCGCCCATGGCGAACAGGTCGAGCAGCGTCAGGTACGCGGCGTGCAGCGGGTGGTCGCCGGTGGTCAGCCAGGACGTCACGGCCAGCGCGAGCACCGCGGCGCTCACACCCGCAATCGACCAGCGCAGCCGGGTGGGCAACAGCGCGGTCAGCGGCGCGCGGAGCAGGTGGGCACGTCGTGCGAGACCGCCTCCAGGACCAGTCTGCGGCTGCCGGCCGGGTCCGCCCTCGGTCGAAGAGAGCAGCGCGAGGACACCGAGCCCACGGTCGGCGTCCTCGCCGCCGGACGCAGGGGCGCGCTCCACCACGCGCAGCATCAGCCCGTCCGCCTGGACGACCTTGCTGGTCCCGGCGATGGCGGTGACCGCGAGCGCGGGGGCGGCGGTGTCGGCGTCAGAGAGCACGGTGATGACCGCCTCCGGCGTGGCTCCCGCGCCGGAGGCGCCCCCCGGGTCGACGACGGCCGCCGCCTGGTCGAGCAGTTCCTCCAGGCGCTGGCCGAGCTTGCGGTTTGTACAGCCGGATTACCAGGCGCAGGTGGGGGCTGAGGCGGCGAGCGCGGCCCGGATGTTGGCCTCGTCGTCATCGTGGACCAGGGCGAGCCCGGCGGCTCGCCGCACGCCCGCCTCGATCAGCACGCTCTCGTCAAGCTCCGTCGCCTCCAGGATCGTTGGCGCCTCGTCGGCGGGGTCCGGCGCGGGGTCGGCGCCGTTCCCGGTGGCGGTCGCGCGGGCCATCGCCGCGCTCACGCGCCCGAACAGCGCGGTGGCGCGCCCGACGGCACGTCCCCGCGCGGCGCCGCCCCGCGGCCTCCCGCGCGGGCGGCACCACTAGCGTCACCCGCTCCCCGTAGACGCCGCGCAGCTCGGCGGCGAGCCGGTGGGCCAGGGCGTCGTCGCCGGACACGATCATGTGCCCGGTCAGCGTCGCGGAGGGATCAGCCTGGGTGGAGGGGGAGAGTGAGGACACACCTGTAGAGAGTCCCGTGCCACGGCGACAGTTCCCTCCGTCTCCGGTTCTGGCCCGGGCGTACGGGGCGGGTGGGGCGGTGGTCGGGTGCGTGGGCCGGGAGGTGGGGGCGGCTGCCGGGCGGATGGTTTCATGACGCAATTGGTCGGTCGGTGGCCGCCAGTCGGCGCGTACGGAATTCCGCTCACCGGATGGTCGGAGCGCACTGCCGTCCCGTCAATGTGGCCTCTTTCGCAGCCACGCGGGCGTGGTTCCGTGGCACAATGCGGAGCGTCGCCGCCAAGATCTCTCATCGACCCGGGAATTACCGGGAGGGGCGGCGGCGACTGACCGCGCGAGGCGAAACGGGGGGCCTTGTTCCGCTCGGTTCGCGAGGGGCACGCACGTACCACCGACCGCCCCCGGACAGTGGACGCCGGGTAGCCGACGCTTTCGTTTCCGGCCGTCTCCCGTTCCGCCAGTTCTGCCGCACACTCACTAATCCGCAAGATAACCGCAAGTTCATGTGCTAGGAGCACCGCATGCCCCTCGACACCTCTTACGTCGGACGGGTCTATCCGCCCACCGCTCCTTATGAGGTGGGCCGCGAGAAGATCCGCGAGTTCGCGACGGCCGTGGGGGACGCGAACCCGGTCTTCACCGATCCCCGGACGGCGCGGGAGCACGGGCACGCCGACGTGATCGCCCCGCCGACGTTCATCTTCACCCTCGCCCAGCGCGCCACCGACCAGGTGGTGCACGACCCCGAACTCGGCCTCGACTACGGCCACGTGGTCCACCGCGACCAGCGCTTCGTGTACAGCCGGCCCATCTACGCCGGTGACCGGCTGACGGTGGTCGTGCACGTGGACGGCATCAAGGCGCTGGCCGGCAACGACATGGTGGAGCTGCGCGGCGAGGTGGGCACCGACCAGGGCGAGCACGTGGTCACCGTCTACCTGACCCTGGTCTCCCGGGCCGCGGACTGACACTTCGCGGCACCAGGTGGGGGCGCCCACCGCGAGCGCGGGCCGCCCCCGGGAGGCCGCCGTGCAGGTGCTGACCGACCGCGACCGGTTCAGGTCTTGCTCGGCACCCGCTCGTCGCTGTCGCCGCTCGGTACGGGCCCGCTCGGCGGAGTCCGACGCGGCAGAGGCCGGCTCGGCGAAGTCCGGCGTGCCGGGCACCACGCCCTCCTCTCGCGCGGCGCCGCCGCTGCCCGGGGCTGGCCGCGTCGACCGGGAGCCGCTGAGGTAGCGCGTGCCGGGCTTCTCGACCACCTCGTACAGTACCGCCGAGATCGCCAGGCTGACCAGCAGGAAGCCGATGATGACGAGGACGGCCTGGCCGGTCTCCCAGTTCCTGCCGCGGCCCAGCCAGTCGTGCCCGTACAGCAGGACCAGCAGGTGCACCAGGTAGAAGGCGAACGAACGCTCGCCGAGCCAGACCATCGGCCGGCTGGCGAACCAACCGCCCCTGCCGCGGATGTCGGCGGCGGCGGCCGGGATGAACAGCGCGATCAGGATGATGGTGGCGGCCACCAGGCTGTAGAGGTACGGGACCTCCCGCGCGGCCAGGTAGTAGCCGACGCCGAACAGCGCGATCGGCATGACCAGCGGCAGCCGGAACCACCTGCCCTCGGCCACGACCCGGGCCAGCAGCATGCCGAGTACGAACTCCAGGGCCCGTACCGGCGGGAAGACGTAGACGAACCAGTACTGCTTGAGGCTCGCGGTGCCGTCGGGGAGCATCATCACCGGGTCCTCGGTGACCAGCTTGGCCACCAGCGGCACGCACATGATCGCGGCGGTCACGACCACGGTGGCGGGCCACAGGTGCGAGGCGCGGATGCGGGAGACGCCCGTCCACAGCACGGGGAAGGCCAGGTAGAAGAAGAGTTCGCAGGCAAGCGACCAACTGACGGCGTTGCCGCTGAGGAACATGTCGTACTCGGGCCACCAGGAGTGGATCAGCAACAGGTTGGTGATCGCCTCGTCGGCGTCGACCGTGCCCGCCGCGGCCAGCATGCCGTCGGTGCGCGAGAGCAACCAGAAGGCCACCAGGGCGGTCACGAGGTGCCCGGGGTAGACCTTGGCGATCCGGCGGCGCCAGAACCTTGGCGCGCGCTCGCCCTCGCGGCGCGACCAGGCGAGGACGAACCCGCTGAGCACGAAGAAGAACGAGACGCCGATCCAGCCGGCTTTGTTCACGACGTCGGCGTAGTCGCCCTGCGCCTGGGATCGCGGAAGAAGCGCTCCCAGGCGACGTGGAAGGCGAAGACCATCAGCGCGGCGATGAAGCGCATGCCGGTCAGCGAGGGCAGGCGGGACGTGCGTTGGTGCGTGGGGGTCATGGTGTGGTGCTCCCTAGAGGCCCGGCGCCTGGCCGGCTCGGTGTGTCGGTGGTGCCCCGTTCAGGCGCGGAGGGCCCGGTCGGTGAGAGCCGACGCCGCCCCGGTGTAGCGGGCGGGATCGAGCAGCCCGTCGATCTCCTCCTGGTCGAGGTGGGCGGTGACGTCGGGCAGTTCGGCGAGGACCGCGCCGAGCCCCGGGCCGCGCTCGACGGCGGTGGGGGCCGCCGTGCAGAGCACGGCCTTGGCACGCGCCTTGCCCAGGTGCGGGGTGAGTACGGCGGCGACGCGCTCGGAGACGATCTGCCCGTCGGTCAGGGCGAGGTTGGCGCGCATCCGCTCCGGGTGCGGCTCAAGGCCCGTCAGGAGTTCGGCCGCGGTGTGCGCGGCGCCGCCGGCCAGCCGCAGGCACTCGCGCAGCGGCTGCCACTCGGCGTGCCACGCGCCGCCGGAGCGCTCGTCCTCGGTGAGCATGCAGCCGTACAACCCGGCCGCCAAATGAGGCAGTTGCAGGGCGGCCGAGCGGATCAGGGTGGCCAGCACGGGGTTACGCTTGTGCGGCATGGCCGAGGACGCGCCGCGCCCGGCCGGCCCCGGCTCGCTGACCTCGCCGACCTCGGTGCGGGCCAGCGACTGCACGTCCACGGCGATCTTGCCGAGCGCGCCGGCCAGGAACGAGGTGGCCGCCGCGACGTCCGCCAGCGGGGTGCGCAGCACGTGCCAGGGCAACAGCGGGACGGCCAGGCCCAGTTCCTCGGCGTACGCGGCGGTCAGGGCCTCGCCGTACGCGGCGGCCTCGGCTCGCCGCCGCTCCCGGTCCGCACCGTCCCCGGTGTCCCCGTGGCCCGCGTACTCCAGGTAGCCGGCCAGCGTGCCGGCGGCGCCGCCGAGTTCTACCGGCAGCGTGTCGGCCAGTGTCTGGAGGCGGTGGGTGGCCTGGCGGACCAGGTCGAGCCAGCCGGCCGCCTTGAGCCCGAAGGTGGTCGGGACCGCGTGCAGGGTGAGCGTGCGGCCGGCCATCGGGGTGTCCCGGTGGTCGCGGGCCAGCCGTTCCAGGGCGACCCGGCAGCGGTCCAGGTCGGCCAGGATCAGCCGCACGGCCCGCCGGGTGACCAGCATGGCCGCGGTGTCCAGCACGTCCTGGCTGGTGGAGCCGCGGTGGACGTAGTCGGCCGCCAGCGCGTCCCGGTCGGCCACGGCGGCGGTCAGCGCCTGTACGAAGCCGGCGACCGGGTTGGCGGTCTCCCGGGCCGCGTGCGCGAGGGCCACCAGGTCGAGTTCCGCGTCGGCGCCGACGGCGGCGATGACCTCCGCCGCCCGGGCCGGGACCGTGCCCAGCCTGGCCTGGGCACGGGCCAGGGCGACCTCCGCCTCGATCATGGCGCGCAGCCACGCCTGGTCGTCGACCTCCGCTTCGACGGGCGTGGCCGCTCTGACCGGGGACAGCAGTCCCGCGTCCAACGACCCGGCAGGTTCACTGCGGTGGGCTGTCATCTCGTTACTCGCGTCCCTTCGTGGGCCTTCTTGGGCCTTCGTGGGTGGGTGGGGTACGTCGGGTCGGATGGTGGGGTGGGCTGTGGGTCGGGCGTGGCTAGGCCGCGCTCTGGGTGCGGGCCGGCTCCGGGGCGGGGGCGGGGGCGGTCGCGGTGCCGCAGGCCAGGGCGGCCAGGGCGATGGCGTCGGAGTCGGTGAGGGTCACCGATCCCGCCCCCGGTCTGATGCCGGCGGCGGTGACCCAGTGCACGGCCTCGGTGGGCACGCCGAAGGCGAAGCGGCGCGGGTGCGGGCGGTCGGCGGCGTCCAGGAGGTGGAACGGGCGGGCGGTGACGGCCAGGCCGTCGGTCTCGTACCAGCCGCCGTCCCGGGTGGCGACGCGGTGCGCGCGGCACTGTCCGCTGGCCTGGAGGTGGCGCAGCAGCGCGTCGCCGGTGCGGCGCAGCGTGATGTCGGGCAGCCGGGCCTCGATGAGGAACCGCGCGCGCACCGTCGAGTCCGGGACGTACGGGGACCAGGCGCGGTAGCCGTCCTCGGTGACGTCCACGCGCAGGTCGGGGCCGATCACGCGCAGCACGCCTGCCTCGATGAGCGCCACCGTCTCCTCGGTACGCCGGGCGGGCGGGCCGATGGACAGGTAGGCATTGAGCGGAGTGTACCAGCGGTCGAGGTGTTCGCGGTGGCTGTCGCCGTGCAGACCGCCGTGGTCCACCACGAGCCGGATCTCGTTGCGCAGGTCGCGCAGCACGTCGAGGGCGGCCTTGTGCGGGCCGCTGACGTTGCCCTGGCGGGCCTGGGCGACGTCCTCCCGGAGGTGGTCGACGAGCCAGCGCTCGAAGTGGTCCGGGCCGCCGAACTCCTGGTCGCGATAGGGGTGGGCGAGGCCGTCCCAGTCCCAGCGGTCGGCGCCGGTGATCCCGTACGCGTCGAGCACCCGGGACTCCTCGGCGCTGTTCCAGGGGCGGTCCAGGTACTCCTTGCGGAACGCCTCGACGTCGGCGGCCAGGCCGCGGCGGGTCAGCAGGGCGCTGTAGTAGACCGTCTCGGCCTCCTTGGCGACCAGCGGCCACACCTCGGCACGGAAGTCCACGCCCGGGCTGTCCTCGGGCCTGCGGTGCAGCTCCGCGATCTTCTCGGGAGTGAGCAGCAGCGGCTCGTGCCGGCCGTGCGGGCCCTTCTGGTTCTCGCCGCGCGCCTGGTACGGGATGCCGCGGCGGGAGCCGGCGTACAGGCGCGGCTCGCGGCCCGACGGCCGGTAGACCAGGCGGCCGGCCACGCGCTCGAAGGCGCCGCCGCGGCCGGCGGTCAGCAGGGCCTGGTAGTCGAAGAAGTTCAGCCCGAGGCCGCGCAGCAGCATCGATTCGCCGGCGCCGATCGCGCTCAGGTCGACGTCGGCCGGGTTGGCCGGCGGCAGGTAGCCGAGTCCGTGGGCGCTGGCCTGCTCGGCGATCGCGCGCTCCCCCGCGCCGGCGTCGGCGGGCAGGTGGCCCAGGGCGAGTACCACGGTGTCCAGCCCGTCCAGCACGGTGCCGTCGGACAGCGTCACCCGCTGGAGCGGCACCTCGTGTCCCGGCCGCGGCTGCGCGTCATCCAGGGCGACGGCCCGGGCGGCGTGCGTGGTGAGGCGCACGTGAGCCGGGGCGCCGGCGACGATCCGGTCGAAGACCCAGGTCAGGTACTGGCCGTAGAAGGCACGGGTGGGGTACGAGTCGGGGCCCAGCTCGCGCGCCTCGGCGAGGGTGACGTCGCGGTAGGCCGGGTCGCCGCAGTCGGCCGCGCCGCCCGGGGCCAGCAGCGCCCGGGCCCACTGGTAGAGGCTCGGGCCCGGTTCGAGGGGGCCCTGGAGTTCGACGCTGTCGTCGGTGAACAGGGATATCTGTCCCGCGACGGTGTTCATGAGCAACTGCCGGGACTGGTCGACGCGCCAGACGCGGCCGGGCCCGGGCGGGTAGGGGTCGACGAGGTGGATATGGAGCCGGGTGTCGCGGCTGGTCCCGCGCGCGGCGGCGCACAGGCGCTCTAGCACGGAGAGGCCACGTGGCCCCGCGCCTACTACGCACACGGCTTGCTGCCTGGAGGTCATGCGCGTCCGTCCTGCCGGTAGAGGTGGTGGTGGGGTGACGGTGGAGGTGGAGGTGATGCTGACTTGCAGGGGGGTGAGGGTGGAGGTGGTGCTGCCGGTTGGGGGGAAGGTGCCGGTGGGGCTGGCGGGTTCAGTGGGCTGGCGCTGTCGGCGGGCGGGGCCCGCCGGTCCGTTCACCGGCCGGTTCCGCGCGGCGCCCGGCGCATCAGGTGGGTCACGGCGTTGCCGATGACGGTCGGGCCGGTGTACCCGGCGACGGTGAGGATCGACTCCGGGTGGAACTGCACGGCGGCGAAGCCGCGTTCGGGCATGTCCACGGCCATCGCGCCCCCCTCCTCCGTGGTCGCGGTGACCTTGAGCTGTTCGGGAAGCAACTCGGGCACCGCGTACAGCGAGTGGTAACGGCCCGCTTCGAAGGCCGGGGGCAGCCCGTCCAGCAGGAGGGAGTCGGTGGTGGTGCGCAGGACGCGCGAGCGCTTGCCGTGCACGGGCGCGGGCAGCGTGGCCAGGCGTCCGCCGAAGTACTCGACCAGGCCCTGGAGTCCCAGGCAGACCCCGAAGGCGGGGATGGCCAGGCGTTCGGCCTCGGCGATGTTGGCGGCGGTGGCGAAGTCGGAGGGGGTGCCGGGGCCCGGCGAGAGCACCACCAAGTCGGGCAGCCGCTCCTCCAACAGGCGCAGGTGGCCGCCGCTGCGGTAGGTGTCCACCTGGGCGCCGGTCTCGCGGAAGTAGCCGGCCAGGCAGTGCACGAAGGAGTCGCGGTGGTCGACGATGAGCACGCTGCGCCCCTCGCCCGGTGCCTGGCGCACGTGCAGCCGGCCGGCGGCCGGCCGGTCGACGCTGTCCTCCAACACCTCAAGCAGCGTCCTGGCCTTGAGTTCGGACTCCTGCTCCTCGTCCTCGGGCCGCGAGTCGTGCAGCAGCGTCGCGCCCACCCGCACGGTGGCCACGCCGTCGCGCAGCTCGATGGTGCGCAGCGTGAGCACCGTCTCCAGGCCCGTCGAACCCGACCCGGCCGACGGCCCCGCCGTACCAGCGGCGCGGCGAGCGCTCGTGCCGCTCGATGAACTCGACGGCCGCCAGCTTAGGCGCGCCGGTCACGGTGACCGCCCACAGGTGGGCCATCAGGGCGTCCAACACGTCTAGGCCCGGGCGCAGTTCGCCCTCGACGTGGTCGACGGTGTGGATGAGGCTGGAGTACATCTCGACGCGGCGCCGGGCGGTGACGCGTACGGTGCCCGGCACGCACACCCGGGACTTGTCGTTCCGGTCCACGTCGGTGCACATGGTCAGCTCGTTCTCGTCCTTGGCCGAGTTGAGCAGGGCGCGGATGTGCTCCGCGTCCTCCAGGGCGTTGCCGCCGCGCCGGATGGTGCCGCTGATCGGCGACGACTCGACGAGGGTGCGCGTCCCGTCGGCGCCCGTGTCGCGGCGGACCCGGACGAACACCTCCGGTGACGCGCCGACCAGGAACTCCCCCTCGGCGAGGTTCATCAACAGGCTGCGCGGGGTGGGGTTGCGGTGCCGCAGCCGGCGGAAGAGCCGGGCAGGTCTTCCGGCGCTGACCGCGCGCCGGAAGACCTGCCCGGGCACGGCCTCGAACAGGGCCCCGGAGCGGAACAGCGGCATGGCCGCGTCCACGACCCGGGCGTACTCGCCGGGCTCCAGGTCCCGCTGCCTGAACGGCCGCCGGCCGGGGGTGACCGGACAGGCGGGGGTGGTGCGCTCCAGCCCCTCGGTGCTGCCGCCCGGCACCCGGAACTCGTAGGCGTGCCGCAGCGCCTCGTCGCTGTGCAGGTCGAGTTCGTACAGCGCGTCCGGCAGGTGCAGCACCATGTCGCGGTCGCCGGGCGCGCGCCGCTGGTGCTGCTCCATCGGGTCCACCTGGAAGATCAGGTCGTAGTCGAACGCACCGTACAAGCCGAACAGCGGGTCGGGCCCGGCCATGCCCTCGACCAGGGCCCGCACGGCGGCGAAGACGCCGACCTGGCGGGTGCGGTCCTCCTCGGCGAACAGCCCGGCCGGCGGCGCGCCCTGCACCCGCACGCTGTCCCCGCCGCGCGCGGTGCCGTCGGCCCCCGTGAGGCCGCTGATCCCGGTGAGCGAGGGCACCCCGTCCAGGAGCGCGCCGAGCACCGGGAGCAGCAGCCCGCCGCGGTCGTTGAGGGCGCGGAAGGTGACTTGGGCGCCGGACGCGGTGACCTCGACGGGCGGGTCGAGGTAGCCGATGGCCTGGTCGCCGTCCCGGAACTGGAGCAGCCCGCGGCGTTCACACAGCGCGTCCTCCAGGACGCCGCGGGTGGCCGCGGCGCTGCCGACGTGCTCGGTGGTGCGCACCACGCGCACGCCGGCCGGCGTGGTCCACAGCATGGTCTCCGCCGCCCGGGCGGCGGGTGGCTCGGCGGCTTCCAGCAGGGTCATCTCCCGGCTCCTTTCAAGCCCAGGTGCCGCGTGGGCACCCATGTCAGTCACCGGGTCACGCGGTGGTGGTCCAGAGGAGGTCTGCGCGGGCGGACTGCACGTGGGTCCAGCCCTGACTGAGTTCGGCCGGCGGGCAGACGTAGGCGGTGCGGGCGCCGGTGGCGGCACGGACGCGTTCGCTCAGCGCCATCTGGGCGGCCCGGTTGTCGGCCGCGTCGCCGTCGCCCGGGGCCACCGCCACCACGTCCACGGGCTCGGCACGCACCAGTTCGGCCACCCGTGCCACGGCCGCGGCAACCGGCTCCTCGGCGGGCGCGGTGGCGCGCACCAGGACGCCGGCCCGGGCGCCGGGCGCCGCCGCGCGCGCCTGCCGCAGACGGGCCCTCGCACCGTCCGGGAACGCCTCCGACGGACCCGTCGTCGCGTCGAGTTCGACGACCACGGTCTCCGCGTCCCGCGCCGGCGCCACGGGTTCGTCCGCCCGCCGCACGAGCACCGCGTCGCCGGGTCGGGCCGGCTCGCCCGCGCGCACCAGGGCGGGCACCGGCTCGGTGGGCCTGGGGGTCCACGCGTGCCCGCAGCGCTCGGCGAGCCCCTTGTCGAGGCGCAGCAGCAGGTCGGCCGGGGACTGTCCGCTGCGGCTGAGCAAGCGCAGCATCAGCGTGCCGACGTCCAGGTCAGCGTGGTCCTCCTGGTGCTCCCACATCCGGCAGCTGGCCCAGGCCGCCCGCTGGATGCCGGCCACGATCGGCCGACGCGCCCTCTCGTACGCGACCAGGGCGTCCGCCAGCGCGTCGGGGCCTGTCCCGGCGGCGCCATGCAGGCGGCGGGCGAGTTCGGTGCCGTCCTCCAGGGCCATGGTGGTGCCGGAGCCGACCGAGAAGTGCGCGGTGTGCACAGCGTCGCCGATGCCGACCAGGCGGCCGTGGGACCAGCGGTCGGCGTCGACGTGCGAGAACGTCAGCCAGCGCGACCCGTTGCCGATCAGCCGCGCGCCCTCCAGGTCGGCGGCGAACACCTTGGTACAGTACTCCATAGCCTGCTCGTCGTTCCACCCCGGCGGCTGGGTGCGCCCGTCGACGAACCCGCCGGCCCGGAAGGTCTCCGCGCTGATCTCCACCAGGAAGGTGGACTTGTCCCGGGTGTACGGGTAGACGTGCGCGCCGACCGGGCCGTGCCAGCTGTCGGCGAACAGGAAGGTCATCGCGTCGAAGGCGCGCTCCACGCCGAACCACGCGTACCGGCTCCCGCCGGTGACCTGGCGGGCGCCCCACTGGGTGGCGTGGGCCGCGCGGGTGCGGCTGCCGGCGCCGTCGGCGGCGACCACCACGTCGTAGCGCTCCAGCAGTTCGCCGGCGTCGGCCTCGGTGCGGTAGTGCAGTCGGGCGCCGGACGCGCGGGCCAGCTCCTGCAGGCTCAGCAGCAGCGCGCGGCGCTCGACGGCGGCGAAGCCGTGCCCCGAGGAGCGCACGGCGTGGCCGTCGCGGCGCACCTCCACGTCCTCCCAGCGGGCGCCCTGGTCGAGGAGGGCGGCGACCACGTCGGGCGCGGCCTGCCGCAGCCGGGCCAGGCTCAGCCGGGAGAAGACCACGCCGAAGCCGAACGTGGCGTCGGCAGGGCTGCGCTCGAAGACGTCCACCTCGTGGTCGCCGAGCCGGCGCAGCAACAGGGCGAGCATCAACCCGCCGGGACCCGCTCCCACGCATGCAACTCGCATCGTCCTCATACCCCCTTGGCCGGGGTGGTGGGCGGAAGGTCCGCCTCACCAGTCCCGCTGGTGTCCTGTGCGGCGCCGTCGGTCGGCGCCTGTGTGCTGGTCGAAGCGGCGTCGGCACCGCTCGGCCGGGCGCCCGAAGCGCCCCCGCCCGGGCCGGTGGTCGGCCCGCCGCCCGGCGTCGGACGGGTCGCCTCTGCGTCCCTGGCCCGGGCGTCGGTCGCCTGGACGTCCGTGGCCTGGACGTCGGTGGTCGGCGTGTCGGTTGCCCGGGTGTCGGCGCCCGGCGCGCCGGTGGGCGGGACCTCGGCGGGCTGGGACGTGGCGGGCCGGTCGGTCGGGCCCCGGGTGCCGGTGGCCGGCTGGTCGAGCTGGGCGCGCAGCACCCGGCGCAGCACCTTGCCCGCGGTGCTGCGCGGCACCTCGGGGACGAACACGACGCGCGCCGGGCACTTGTAGCCGGCCAGTTCGGCGACGCAGGCGGCGAGCAGGGGGGACGCCCTCGGCGCCGGCTCGGCCGGGGCGACGAACGCGACCGGCACCTCGCCCCACCGGGCGCACGGCTCGCCCACCACGGCCACGTCCGCCACCCCCGGCTGGGCCGCGAGCACCCGCTCGACCTCGGCCGGGTAGACGTGCCGGCCGCCCCGGTCGATGACGTCGCGGAGCAGGTCGACGAGGTAGAGATAGCCGTCCGGGTCGGCGTACGCGGCGTCGCCGGTGCGCAGCCAGCCGTCGCGCAGCACCTCGGCCGTCGTAGCCTCGTCGCCCCAGTAGCCGAGCATCCGCCCATCGCCGCGCACGGACAGCTCACTGATCTCGCCGGGCGGCACCCGGCGGCCCGCGCGGTCGTGGACCTCGATGTGGCAGCCGGGCAGCATCCGCCCCGCCGAGCGCAGTCGCAGTTCGGCGGTGGCGTCGGCGGTACCGGCGGCACCACCGGTCACCTGGGCGCGGTCGAAAAGCGCGGCGGCGACGGGCCCGCCGCCCTCGGTGATGCCGTAGACGTTGCGCAGCGGGCACGGGAAGCGCTCAAGGGCCTCCCGCAACACCTCGTCGGGGAGGGGCGCGCCGCCGCACATCACCTCGGTGAGGGTGGCCAGCTCCGTCGCGTCGAAGGCCACCTCGCGCAGCACGGCGCGGACCATGGCGGGCACCAGGAAGGCGCGGGTGGCGCGGTACCGGGCCACGTCGGCCAGGAAGCGCCCCGGGGCGAACCCGGGCTCCAGGACGAGGGTGCCGCCGGCGGCCAGCAGGGCGAGGCCAATCACCACGCTGCCGTGGAACAGCGGGCACGGGTGGACCATGACGTCGTCCGGGCCGAAGCCCAGCTCGGCGGCCATGCCGGTGTAACAGGCGGACTGGGAGCGGTGGGTGACCGTCACGCCCTTGGCCCGGCCCGTGGTGGCCGAGGTGTGCAGGATCGCGTGGACGTCGTCCTGCCGGGGCAGCGGCAGCACGCGCACCGGCCCGGTGGCCATCGCCTCGTACGCGGGCGAGCCCAGCGCCACCCGCCAGCCGTCGCCGAACGCGTCGCCGTGCCGGTCGAGCACGGCCCGCTCGGCGAAGACGGCCACCGGCTCCACGGTGTCGATGACGTACGCGACCTCGGGCCCGGGGAAGGTGTGGTTGACGGGACAGACGATGACGCCCGCCTTGGCCGCCGCGACGTACAGCTCAAGGACCTCGGCGCGGTTCGGCGAGCTGACCGCGATCCGCTCGCCGCGCCGTACGCCCCGGTCGAGCAGCGCGCTGGCCAGCGCGTCAGTGCGGGCGTCCAGCTCGCGCCAGGTCAGCTCGCGCGCGCCGGCAACCACCGCCAGCGCGTCGGGGCGCTGCTGGCGGTGGCAGCGGACGAAGTGCGCCACCCACATCAGAGGACCTCCCGGCCGGCGGCGTCCCCGCGAGCGCCGGGCGTGGCGCGGGCGACGGAGTCGACCGCTGCCGGCAGGTCGCCGCGGCCCGGCGGCAGTCGGTGACCCTGTGTGAACTGGTCGGTCACGGCTTCGGCTTCCCCTCGTGGTGTGCGGGTGGTGCGGGCGCGCGGGCGCGGTGGGCTAGCAGCCGGCCTCCGAGTCCCCGCGCGACGCGGCCGGGGCGGGGGCGGTGGCCGCGCCGCCCTCCCGGAGCCCGAAGCGCCGGCGGAGGCTGGCCAGCGGGCCGGGGGCCCACCAGTTCCACGTGCCGGCCAGTCGCATGAAGGCCGGCACGAGCACGCCACGCACCAGGGTCGCGTCCATGATCACTGCCAGCGCCATGCCGAGCCCCAGGATCTTCATGTACGTGATGCCGGAGACGGCGAAGGACAGGAAGACCGTCGCCACGAGCACGGCGGCGGCCGTGACGATGCAGCCGGTGCGCTCCAGGCCCAGCGCGACGGAGCGGGTGTTGTCGCCGGTCAGGTCGTACTCCTCCTTGATCCGCGAGAGGAGGAAGACCTCGTAGTCCATGGAGAGGCCGAACACCACGCAGAACATCATGATCGGCGTGGTGGCCACGATGCCGCCGGTGACCGTGAAGTCGCCCACCAGCCACCGCAGGTGCCCGTCCTGGAAGATCCAGACCATGGCGCCGAAGGTGGCCGTCAGGCTGAGCAGGTTGAGTACCAGCGCCTTGACGGGCACCAGGACGCTGCCGGTGAGCAGGAAGAGCAGGACGAAGGTGGAAACGGCGATAAGCGCGATGCTGTACGGCAGCCGGTCGCCGAGCGAGTCCATGGTGTCGCGGAACGCGGGCCCGGTGCCGCCCACCGTGACGTCGAAGGGCGCCTTGGTGGCGCGGACTTCGCGCACCACGTCCTGGCCCTCGTCGCTGTAGGAGCCGACGCTGGGCACCACCGACAGCCAGGTGCCGTCCTCGCCCGCGTACCGGGCTGACTCCTTGGTGGCCCGGCCGACCTGGCGGTCCTGGGCGTACGAGCCGGTCAGCGCGTCCACCCGGGCGACGTTGTCGAGTTGGGACAGCGCGCTGGCGTAGTCGCCGATCTCGGCCGTCCTGGCGCTCGGGTCGCCGAGGCCCTCGGCGACGACCATGACCGGTTCCATCTCGCGGGCCGTGTAGTCCCGCGAGAGCGTGGTGTTGACCCGGTGCGCCTCGGCGTCCTCGGGCAGCGCGCGCTCGTCGGCGAGGTTGAAGCTGATGCCGAGGAACGGGCCGCCGAGCACGAGGAACGGGCCGCCGAGCACCAGGAGTACGACGACGACACCGGAGGCGAACGGGACCGGGCGGCGCATCACCTTGGTGGCGACCTGGTGCCAGAACCCGTCCTCGACCGATCTGGTGCGCTGCTTGGTCCACGACCACTTGTTGATGCGGGGCCCGATGACGGCCAGCAGCGCCGGCAGCATCACCAGGGTGGAAAGCGCGGCGAAGGCCACGGCGGTATCGGCTGACGACAAAGAGGCTGTAGCCGAGTCCGAGTCCGAGCCCCGTCGTCATATTCATCGCGAACACCGAGACGTCGGTGAACGAGACGAGGATCTGGAACACCAGCATGGCGCCGATGATGGAGACGATTCCGAGCGCGAGCGGCAACAGGGCGGCGATGACGCCGCGGAAGACCAGAATCAGCAGAATCAGGGTGATGGGCAGCGCGATGGTTTCCGCGAGCAGCAGGTCGTCCTGCGTCTGGACGTTCAACTCGCGGTACGCCTCGGCCCGGCCGCCTAAGAGGACGTCGAGCCCCTCGAAGCCGTCCGCGTAGTGCGGGAGCAGCTTCTCCAGGTTGTCCTCCACCTCGTCCTCGTCGCCCTCCAGGTGGGCCAGGACGAGCGCGGAGTCGGACTCCTCGCCGCGCAGCGAGGGGTCCTTGCCCAGGGTCCAGTAGGAGCCGGCCGACTGGACGCCGGGCTCCTGGCTGAGCTTCCTGGTCAGTTCGGCGCCCTTGCGCGCGGTCTGCGCCTGGTCCGCACCCTGTGGGGTCCTCACCAGCAGCACCAGGTTGGGTTCGCCGGTGCCGAAGCGGTCGGTCAGCGCCTTGCTCGCCTTGGTCGACTCCGCGTCCGGCACCTCGTACCCGCCCGACGACAGCTTGCTCGACACGCTGCCGCCGAGCCCTCCGGCGACCACGCAGAAAAGCAGGCACAAGATCAGCACCAGCTTTCTGCGTCCGGTCGCCAGCGCTGCCAGCTTGTTGAACATCAGATCCTCCAGTGCGGAGTTTTCGGAACCGGCCGATTCGGTTCTGACGAGGGTGTGTCGGAGATGATCAGATCAGTCGGCCAGTGGCAGCGGGCGGCAGTCGACCAGAATTCGCTCGCCATTGGCGGAGACGTGATCGGCCAGTGGCTCTTCGGCCGTCCGGTCCCAGGCGAGTACGCGGTTGTGAACGGAGCCTCGGCAGAAGTCGGCGAACTCCGGTGCGGTATTGCGCTGGCGTCCGCCGAGATAGGCGAGCACCGGGTCGAGCACCAGCCAGCGCCCCTCCTCGTACACCTCGGTCCAGGCGTGCTCGACGCCGATGAGACCGAGCAGGAACCCCTTGCGGGTGCGGGCGCGCAGGCCGGCCTCCTCGGCGTGCTCGCGCATCAGTCAGGCGGAGACCACGCAGTCGGCCATCCGGTGGGCGAGGGCGGTGCGCGGCTCGGCGCGCAGCGTGCCGGGGATCCAGCCGTACTGGTAGACGCCGGTGGCCAGTTCGTCCAGGAGTTGGTCGTGGATGTCGCGCACGGCGTCGGTGCGCGGACCGTCCACCAGGCCCCGGGTGGTCAGGCGGGCCTCGGCGGTGCCGGGGCCGTCGACATCCGCCTGCCAGTCGATGTGTTCGCCGCCGAGCACCTTGGGCGCCGGGGGCAGCGGGGCGACCACGGTCTCGGGCGAGCCCTCGACGGAGGCGGCGAGCCGCACGCGCCACTTGCGGGGCGCCGTGCAGCTCTCCGGCTTGCCCGTGGCCAGCCGCATGCAGGAGCGCTCGCCGAGTTCGGCCACCGACCGGCCGGTGCCGGACTGCAGGCCCAGGTTCATCACGTCGTGGTAGTCGAACCGCGGGCCCTGCGGCGTCTCCTCGGCAGGGAAGCCGGCCGCCACGAGCAGCTCCACCAGGTCGGCGTAGACGCCGAGTTGGTGTGCCGCCTCGTCCACGCCGAGCCTGGCGTCCCGGTGCCCGGTGGGCACCGGGATCATCTTCTCCACGCCGCGCTTCATGGCCTCAAGCCGCGAGGTCAGCGGGTCGCCTGCCGCGTTCCGGTGATCGGTCGTCATCTTCCGGGCTCCTTGCCGCCGTTTACCGTTCCGCGAGCCGGGTCAGCTCGCCGGCGGCGAGCCGGCGCGCGACCTCACGTCGCTTGACCTTCCAGGTGGCGGTGTGCGGGACATCGTCCCAGCGGCAGTGCACCGGGTCCGCTAACGGCGGCAGTTCCTTGATCGCCGCCGCCCAGGCCACCGGGTCCAGCGGCAGGTCGCCGCGCGTGCACACCAGCGGCACCGGCAGCCCGTCCTCGACCGGGATCAGCACGGCCTCGGTGAGCTGCGGGATCCTCTCCAGGATGTGGTCCTCGGTGGCCAGCAGGCTGTCCACGCCGCTGGCGCGGTCCACCAGCCGGTCGTACAGATGCAGGCAGCCCTTCTTGCTGATCAACCCGTAGTCCCCCATCGCCCACCAGCCGTTCTTCCGCTGGTCGGGGTAGCCGATGTAGCTGGGGGTGATGCCGCCGGAGCGGGCGAAGATCGCGCCGGGGGTCTGCTTGCCGAGGTCGGTGTCGCCGTCCTCGTCGCTGACGCGGATCCTGGTGTGCCCGAAGACCGGCTTGCCCACGCAGCGGCCGTCCTCGCAGCCGCCACCGAGCCGGTGCAGCTTGACGGTGACCGGGCCGGTCTCGGAGTGGCCGTACGCCTGGAGGTAGCGGGCCTTCGGCTTGGCGACCCGCAGCAGCGTGTTGATCGTCCTGGGGTGCGCGGCGTCGAAGGAGCTGAGGAACATCCCTATGCCCGCGAAGAGTTCGGGCCGCTTCTCGGCCACCTCCTCCCAGCGGATGAACACGTTGGGCACGGTCTCCAGGAGGCCGGGGCGGACCCGGGCCATCATGGCGGCGGCGTTGGCCGGCTCCGGGTCGACCATGAAGCCCAGCGGCACCCCGAGGGCGAGGATGGCGAGCATGCCGGACATGCTGCGCGCGTGCACCGGCGACAGGCACATCAGCAGCGGGTCGTTGACGCGCAGCACCCGGCCGATCATGACCTGCGGCTTGGCGTGCCCGGCGACGCTCCTGACGGAGTGCACCACCAGCTTGGGCACCCCGGTGGTGCCGGAGCTGTGCGTGACCAACTGCGCGGAGTCCTGCGGCGGTACGGCCAGCTCTGGCAGCGGCGCGGGGTCGAGGTCGCGGAGCGAGCGGCCGTGGGCGCCGGCGTCGCCGACGTACCAGCGGGGCGCGGCGTCGGCGGCCACCTCGGCCAGGGTGCCGCCAGCCTCGATGGCGGCGTCGGTGACGATCGCGAGCGGTTCGGCGGTGCGCACCAGCGCGCCGAGCGAGGCCGCCCCGACCGCGTCGTGCACCAGCACGGGCACGGCGCCGATCCGGGCGCACGCGAAGGCGAGCAGCGGCACGTCGAAGTTGGACCGCTTGACGATGACGACCCGGCCGCCGGCACTGACGCCGGCGGCGGCGAGCAGGCCCGCGGCCTGGTCGCCGCGGTCGCGGAAGTCCACGAAGCTCAGCTCGGTGCCGGCGGCCGGGAACAGGTCGAGCGGGCGGTCCAGGTAGAGGGAGGCGCCCGGGTGGCGGCGCGCGGCCTCCGCGGGCGCGGTGGCCAGCGCCATGGTGCGCCGGCTCACTGGTCGGCTCCCTCGCGGACGGCCGCGCGGGGGTCGGGCTCGGCGGCGATGTGCGCCACCAGGTTGTAGAACGAGGAGACGGCGTCGACCGAGTCCAGCAGGTCCCACTCGACGCCGAAGGTCTCGTCGATGGCGTCGAGCAGGCGCATGAAGCCGGTCGAGGTCAGGCCGAGGTTCCACAGCGGCACCGTGCGGGCGCCCGGCTCGTCCAGCGGCACGGCGCCGCCGACTATGTCCTCCAGCAGGGCGCGCAGCTTCTCCGCTACCGCTTCCGGGCTGTGCATTGGGGTCCTCCATTCACTGCCCGCGTGTGCTGGCAGGCTCGGGTGGTACGGGTGGTACGGGTGATGCTCGACAGTGCGGGCGTTACGGAAGGTGCGGCGGTCGCGGCCACCGTGTGCGGGCCGCGACCGCCGCGGCCTGGCCGTGGCATAGGCCACGCGCAGGCGCTCGGTGGCGGGCTTGACCACGCGCCCGAGGCCAGCGCTCTCGTCGAACCCCCGCTGCTGGCGGAGGAAGTACAGGACGTACTCGGCCAGGTCGTAGAGCCCATCGAAGCCCGCGAGGCGTCCGCGCCGCAGACCGCGTCGGTGTGCGTCAGGTCGAACGTCTTGCTGTTCTTCATGTGCGGGCGGTAGAAATGTGCGGGCAGTAGAAGTCCATGCCCTTGTCGAAGACGTCGTCCACGGGCGTGAAGTCGGTGGTGTCCGAGGCCCAGATGGGGCTGGGCAGGCCGACCAGGTCCATCACCGTGGTGATGACGTCGCTGGGGTGGTGGGCTGCTCGGAGTTGGCCAGGTGGAAGAAGGTCTCCGGGGAGTCGGAGAGCGCGATGGAGACCGCGTTGCGGGCCACCATGTCCACCGGCACGAAGTTCAGCCAGGACCCGGGGTCGGCCAGCAGCCGCACCGGGGTGTCGGGCAGCATCTCCACGCCGAGCCGGCGCCCGGCCACCCGCTTGAAGAGCAGCACCTGGCGGGCGAAGCCGTACATGCCGGACCAGTTGATGCCGTGCCGGGTGACGCTGTGCCCGATGACGATGCTGGGGCGCAGCACGCGGACGCGCATCCGCTCGGCGGCGTCCAGGACCAGCGCCTCGGCCTGGATCTTGGAGCGCTCGTAGCTGTTGTTGGCCACCGAGGTGTCGGTGGCGCGCTCCTCGCAGATCAGGCCGCGCCGGGCGCCGGCGACGTAGGAGGTGCTGACGTAGTGGAACGTGGTGGCGCCGAGGTCCTGGGCGAGTCGGAGGATGTTGCGGGTGCCGCCGATGTTCTGCGCCTCGATCTCCTCGCGGTACTCCTCCTCGTACCGCAGGGACGCCGCGCAGTGCCACAGTTCGTCGATCCGGGGGGCGGTGGTCAGGTCGACGCCACCGCCGGCGACCGTCATGTCGCCGCGGACGGCTCGGGTGCGCTCGGCGATCGCGGTGGCTAGCTCGGGGCGTCCGTAGCCTTCGGCCAGGCCGTTCAGCGCCTCGTGCAGGCGCTTGGTCGCTACCTCGTCGTCGCTGCCGCGCACCATGGCGTAGATGACGCCATGGTGCGCTCCAGCAGTTCCAGGACCACGGTGCCGCCGACAAAGCCGGTGGCCCCGGTCAGCAGACGGATCGTCATCAGTGCTTCTCCCACGGGATGGTGACAGCGCGGTCGGTCCGCACGCCGTGGCGGCGGTGACTGTCGGTCGGTCGCGTGGGTGCGGCGGGGGCGGGCCTCGGGGGCGCGCGGGCACGGGGTGGCGGCCGGTGCGCGCCGGTCGGTCGGGCGGTTCACGCCGGCCCGCTCCCCCGCCGGGTGGTGGATCAGGCCGTGACGTGCCGGCCGGCCGCCACCAGTTCGCGCAGGAACTCGCCGGTGGCCTTCTGGAAGCCGTCCGGGTCGTCGAAGAAGGGCACGTGGCCGGCGCGGGCCAGCGTCACGGCGCGCGAACCCGGGATGCGGGCCAGCGCGTCCTCGACGACCGACTCGCTCCAGGAGAAGTCGCCGTCGCCGAGGATGCGCAGGGTGGGTGCGGCGATCCGGGACAGCAACTCGGTTTCGTCGTCCAGTTCGAGGGAGGCGAGGAAGTTCTCCTTGATGCGCTCGGCGGTGAACAGCGAGGCGAAGCTGTCGCGCAGCGCCAGGTAGGCGGGCGGGCCGCCGCCGTTGATGGTCTGGTCGCAGAAGGACATGGCGTACAGGTGGTTGAAGAACTGCGGGATGCTGCCCGAGTCCAGGCTCGCCACCCAGGAGCGGGTGACCAGTTCGCGGCGCAGCCCGCCGTTGGGCGAGAACGCCGGGCCGACCAGGACCAGGCCCGCGACCCGCTCAGGGTACCTGAGCGCGAAGTCGCGCACGATGAGGGTGGAGATCGAGGTGCCGATCAGGTACGTCTTGTCCACCGCGAGGTGGTCCAGGAGCGCCTTGAGGTCCTCGACGTGGTCCACGAAGCGGACCTTCTCCGGGCCGGGCTTGGAGTTGCCCTGGTTGCGCAGGTCGTAGTTGATGAGCTGGAAGTCGCCCTCCAACTGGGTGGTGAAGCCGTGCCAGAAGGGGCTCACCATGGGGAAGTTGTTGAGCATGACGACGGCGGGGCCCTCGCCGCGCACCTCGTAGCTCAGCTCCACACCGCCGTCGAGCGCCAGCGTCTCGTGGGCCGTCGAGCGCCAGCGTCTCGTGGTCGGCGTACCGGACGTCGAGTTGTCCGAACTCCAGGTCTGCCATGTTGGTTTGTCCTCCGTTGTCATCGCACGACTGCGCAAGTGCGTAGGTGCGCTCGGCGTGGTGGGCCTGGGGCGGGGGGGTGACCGTCAGCGGCGGGACGCCCGACCGCCGTGGGCCGGGTCGGTGCCGACCCCGGCGTGCGGGCCCGGGTCCGCGGCGCGCTCGGTCGCGCAGTGCACCTCGAAGCGACATCCGCTGATGTCACCGTGGCCCGCTGCGACGACCTCCACGTCAAGCCCTGCGGGCACGAGCGGCCATCCGCCGTGTCCCATGGGGCACCCCCTATCTGCTTCGCCCGCCGGCCGCGGGGCCGCCGCTTCGTCGCGGTCGGCGCACGGCCGGTGGGGAGGCATGTCGGAGCGTTGCTCGAACGCTCCGACAGCGATCCTGGTGGCCGGCGGCCAAGGCGCGTTCAAGGCGCGGAAAAGGGGTGCCCAGGGATAGGGGTTGACCTACGCGGAGGTACCCGCCGCGGCCGGCACGGCTCGCTCGGGCGCTCCGGGTAGGACGTGCAACGCGGCGGTCGCCGGTGCGTGTACGGGCACGGACAGCCGGATGAATACGGGGATACGAAAGAGCGGCACAGCGTCCGCGCCCTCGTGCCCCATCTCCGCCCCGCAGTGGTCGAGGAGCTGTCAGACCAGCATCTCCGCGCTCCAGGCGTCCACGCCGAGCAGCGTCGCGGCGCGCGCGATGGTGAACGGCTCGCCGCCGGCCGCCGACAGCAGCGTCAGCGCCTCGTACGCGATCTGGTCAAGGCGCGCGCAAGCGCTGGCAAGGCGGGCCAGGACATCGAAGGAGCCGGTGCGCAACTGGGCGATGCGGTGGTCCTCCTCGGCCAGCCGCGCGGCGAGGTCGGTGACCGACCACATGGGCCGGGCGGCCAGTTTCTCGCCCGCGGCGCGCACCGCGAGCGGCAGGTTGCCGGTCAGCCGCACCACCTGGCGGGCCACCGCCGAGTCCGCGCCGACCCGGTGGCGGCCGGCCAACGACGCGAACAGCTCGGCCGCCTCGTCGGTCTCCATCGGGCCCAGCTCCACGGCGGCCGGGCCCGGCAGCCCCGGCAGCCGTACGCGAGAGGTGACCAGCACCGTGCTGCCCGGGCCGCCCGGCAGCAGCGGTGCCACCTGGTCGGCCGACGTGGCGTCGTCGAGCAGGACCAGCAGCCGCCGCTCCGCGCTCCAGTTACGGAAGATGCGCCCCAACTCCTCGGTTTCGTCCGGGAGGTCGACCACCGGGTGCCCCAGGTCGCGCAGGAGCGCGCGCAACACGCCCGCCGGGCGCACCGGCCGGTCCTCGTCGTCATGCAGCCGCGCGTACAACTGCCCGTCGGAGAAGAGTTCGCGCAGCCGGTGCGCGGCGTGCACGGCCAGCGCGGTCTTGCCGGCGCCCGCGCCGCCGAGCACGGTGACGATGCGCGGCGCGGAGCGCGCGCCGGCGGCCGGCTGCGCCAACTCCTCCAGGCGCGCCAGCTCGACCAGTCGGCCGGTGAAGTCGGCTGTTTCCAGCTCGAGTTGGGCCGGCGGACGGTGGCGCGGGGCCGGCGGCGCAGTGAAGGCGGCGGCCGGCCCGGGGGCGGCGGGCGCCAGCGGGGCCGGCTCGGACTGTGCGGGGACGGCGACGGGTGGGGTCAGGACGACCGGTTCGGCGCGCGCCGCGGGCTGGTCGGGTTCGAGGGTCTCGTTGAGCATGTCCCACTGGAGCTTCTGCAACCGCTCCGAGGGGTCGATGCCCAGGTCCTCGACGAGGTTGCGGCGCAGCCGGGAGAACGCGTCGAGCGCCATGCTGCGCTGGTCGGCCCGGTAGGCGGCGCGCATGAGCTGCGCCGTGAACTCCTCGTGTACCGGGTGCGCCGCGGTGAGTTGCCGCAGCTCGCCGAGCAGGCTGCGGTGCCGGCCGAGTTGCAGCTCGGCCTCGATGCGCAGTTCGAGGGCGCTGATCCGGGCCTCGGAGATCTGCGTGATCCGGGCCGCGAGCACCGGTCCCGCCTCCAGCCCGGCGAACGGGTCGCCGCGCCACAGGGCCAGCGCGGAGCGCAGCGTGGCCACCACGTTCAGCGCGTCCCCCTTGCCGAGGACACGCCGCGCCTGGGTGACCCGGCGCTCGAACTCCCGCAGGTCCAGCTCGTCCACCAGCAGGTTGATCCGGTAGCCGTTGGGGCACGTCTCCAGCCGGTCGCTGGGCCCCGACGCGCTCTGCAGCGCCCTGCGGAGCTGGTAGACGTAGGTCTGTACGGTCTTGCGGGCGAGCCGTGGCGGCTCGTCCTCCCACAACTCCTCGATCAGCGCGGACGTCGTGACCAGCCGGTTGGCGTGGATGAGCAGTACGGCCAGGGCGCGCCGGGCCATGGGCGCCGACGGCGTGCGGCTCTCGCCCCGCTCTCTGACCTCCATCGGGCCGAGCACCCCGATGCGCAGGGCCGTCGGCTCGGTACCGGGTGTGCCCGCAGCGGGCGACGCGCCGTCCTTCATGTCTTCCCCCGTGTTGCGTTGTCACATCGCGCATGGCTCCCACCGACGACTCGCGGGGCGAGTGGGCCCCGCGGGCTCACCGGGGTGGGGCTCTGCCGGCCGGTCGGTCCGGCGCGGGGCCGGGCACCGGGCCGCGGCGTTGGGCGCCTGCCGCGGTCGCGGCGCAAGTATCGGGTGTCGAGCGGCGCCACGGCGCGCCCGGTGCGGGCCGGCGGCGCGGCGCCCGGGCGACGAGGCGGTCGACGGCGGGCGGGTTGGTGGCGGACGGTTTGATGGCGGGCGCTTTGCTGGCGGACGGGTTCGTGGCGGATGAGGTGGTGGCGTACGCGATGACCACGCGCGAGGCCGTCGGGGCGGTCCGCGACAGCGTTGCCACGGAGGGCGTGTCGGTCGGCGGCGCGGGCGCGACGGGCGGCGCGAGCGGCCCGGCGGGTGTCGCGCACCGCACGGCGGTGGAGGTGGGCTGCCCGACAGTAGTGGTGGGCGACGCGATCCACGGGCGGGCCGCGCGCACCCGGCCGGGGGCCGGCCCCGTGCCACACCGGAGGCGGGGCGATCCACCGCTCACCGCCCGGGTGCGCGCTAACCGCGGACGAGGTGGCCGGGTGCTCATGGGGCTGCGCGCCGCGGATCGGCGCAGTAGCACCACCGGAATCGGGTGACTAGCAGGAATTTGCCGTTGTCTTCGGCGGCCTTGCCATTGGGCGAACGAAACGACTGGCAGAAATGCGGAGCGCGCTTCCCGCGCACGCCCGCACCGCCAGGGCCGGAACGGGTTCCGTCGCCGACGGAAGTGACGGTTTCACCCGGTCGACGCGCGCTACGGGCCGTGGTGTCGACCATCGCGCGGGATAGTGGAAGAGAGAAATGAGAACGGTGACCGCTCGGTGCGGCGACACGCATCCCTGGACCCTCCATGTCTCGTGCTGACGAGTTTTCCCAGCGATCCCAGTAGCTCCGTGGCAAGTTGGGTCGCATCCAGTGCGTCGCGCCGCTGAATCATGGCATAGGACCCGGCCAGATTTCCATGGTGATTCCGAGGCGCCGTTCCCCCTCGCACCGATCAACGCCTTGTTCATTGCCGCGCCATATGACTGCCATCCCTCGTGGGCCACCAGTGTGAGCATCGGCACAACGGCCGGCCCCGGAGACCCACGCGCGGCCCGTATCGACGGGGCCCGGTGTCCGCCACAGCGAATACGCCGCCCCCGACCACCGACCAGGGCGCGCGGGCCTCCCCGCGCCCGTCCGCCGGGCCGGCCGACCACGCCCGACGCCTGCCATCGCACCAGGACACGCCCCATACCTGGGGTGCCCGATGACCGCGTCGCGACACCCGCCACGGGCCGATGGCAGCCCGTCCCGACCGCGCGACCGACTCCGGGGCCTATCCCCCGGACCCGCGAACACATCGCACCCACGGAATCCGCACCGATTGGCCGGGTATGCACCGGGCTTTTCCTCACGACCCGTCAATTCCGTTCCGCTGACGGCCCGGGAAACGTAATCCACCGCTTCAGCGACCCTGGCGCGGCGACATTCGCCGCCGTCTCCAACCCCCACGACACCCTCCAGGCGCCGCAACGGGATTGCGTGAATTGCGGTCGCCGCGTTACGGACACCGCCGGACGGGGAAGCCTGCGAGGCCGGGCATGCCGTGCCGGGCCATTCCCCGACCCGCAAATCCAGCCGAGCGCACGACGCGCCCCCAGCGCAGGACCGCTGCTCGGGAGCCGTTCCGAACGCGTAGCGCTACACACGGAGTTCACCGCTTCGCGCATTCAGTCGCTGGCCCGAGCGTACGTCACATCCCTTACGACAACGGCCTTTCCCTCACGTTCGCGCTCTATGGACCAAGACGCCCGGGCGCCGCACTCCACCGAGAACTCCCACCGCGCGCCCGGGAATGCGAGCACCCCCTGAATCGCGCAATTCACAGGGGGCGGCCCGGCCTCCCTCACCTCGGACGGGCACCCACGCCGAGGCCCCCGCCGGGCCGCCCCGGGGGCTCCCACGGCGACCGGCGGGCGAGCCGCGAACGCCGCACTAGCCGAGCACCGCCGCTGCGAACCCCGCCAGCCGCCGCCGCACCTCCTCCCCCGTCAACCCCTCGACCGTCACCAGGTGTTCCACGAGGTCGGCCCGGGTCGCGGCCAGCAGCACGTGGGCGGCGTAGTCGGCGTCGGGCACATCGGGCAGCTCCCGCAGCACGTCGCAGAGGGTCGCGTGCCACCCGACGTAGTGCCCGGCCTGGTACGGGCTGGCGCCGCCGGCGTCCTCCAGGGCCAGCGTCAGGTGCCGGTTGGCGAGCTTGAACTCCAGCACGGCGTCGAGCAGCGCCAGTGCGCGTTCCCGGGGCGCGGCGCCCGGGCCGAGCGGCGGCGGCCCCGCCTCCACGGCCTGTCGGAGCGGCTCGATCCGGGCCTCGGCCAGGGCGCGGATCAGCCCCGTCCGATCCCCGAACCGCCGGAAGAGGGTCCCCTTGCCGACCCCGGCGGCCGCCGCCACGTCGTCCATCGAGATGCCACGCGGGCGCTCGCTGCGGGCGAACAGCGCGTCGGCCGCGGCCAACACGGCCTCGCGGTTGCGCGCGGCGTCCGCGCGCTCCCTGCGTACGGTCACGGAACCCTCCTCTTACAAATCGGACCGACGGTCCGCATATTGCCGACGGACACAAGCGGACTATCGGTCCGCATCGTATCGGACGGAGCACTTCCGATGACCGACCCCACGACACCGGCGGACCTCTTCCGTCACGGGCTGCGCCTGCTGCTCGCCAAGGACATCGACGGCTGGGTGGCGCTGAGCGACGAGCGGGTGCGGGTCGAGTTCCCGTACGCCCCACCCGGCTACCCGCGGCGGCTGACGGGCCGCGCCGAACTCGCCGCGTACCTGCGGGACTACCCCGACCACATCGACCTGCGCGAGGTCGCCCACCTGGAGATCCACGAGACCGCCGACCCGACGACCATCGTCGCCGAGTGGCGCGGCACCGGCCGCGTCGTCGCGACCGGCGGGCCCTACGACATGACGTACGTCGTGGTCGCGACCGCCCGCGACGGGCGCTTCACCCACTACCGCGACTACTGGAACCCGCTCGCCATCCCGGACTCGATGGCCGCCGAGCAGACCGCCGCGAGGAGCGCGCCATGACCGAGCACCACACCGCACCGGCCGCCCCGGGCACCGGGGCCACCTTGGTCACCGGGGCCACGAGCAACACCGGCGGGCGCGTCGTCCGTCGGCTCGTCTCGCTCGGGCGGCCCGTCGCCGCGGCGAGCCGTGGCGCCGCCGCGCCGGCGGGCGCCCGGGGGCGCGCTTCGACTGGTACGACCCCGCCACCCACGGCGACGCCCTGCGCGGCGCGGACCGACTGTACGTCGTCCCGCCGGTCGGCGACGTGGACCCGGCGCGGGTCGTCCTGCCGTTCCTGCGCCGGGCGCGCGGCCGGCGTGCGCCGCGTCGTGCTCCTCAGCTCGCCCGCGATCCGGGCCGGCGACCCGGGCGTGGGGCAGGTGCACGCCGCGCTCGGCGACCTCTTCGAGACCTGGGCCGTGCTGCGGCCGTCGTGGTTCATGCAGAACTTCACCGGCCGGCACCAGCACGCCGACAGCGTCCGCGGCGACGGCGTGCTCACCACCGCCACCGGCACCGGCCGCGTCGGCTTCGTGGACGCCGACGACATCGCCGAGGTCGCCGTGCACGCGCTGACCGACGACCCGCCACCCACCGGCGACCTGGTCGTCACCGGCCCCGAGGCGCTGAGTTACGACGAGGTCGCCGCCCTGCTCAGCACGGTGACGGGCCGCCCCATCAGCCACGTCCCGGTCGGCTTCGCGGACCTGCGGGACCGGTTGGCGGCCGGGTTGCCCGTGGAGTACGCCGCGTTCCTGGCCGGCCTCGACCGCGCCATCGCCGAGGGCGCCGAGGACCGCGTCACCGACACCGTGCTGCGCGTCACGGGCCACCCGCCCCGCACCCTCGGCGAGCACGCCCTCGCCCACCTGGGCCAGCGCCCCGCGCAGGCCACGCGCCCCGACCGTACGCGTCCGACGTACGCGCCTGGTGACACGGCACCGTGCGAGCGACCCCGACCGCGCGCCTGACGCCCCGTTCGAGGGGCCATGAGCGGCCCGTGCCAGCGCGGGCCGGTCCCGGCCGGCGCGCGGTGCGCGGACCGCCGCCGGCGCGCGCGCCGTGGCGACAGCGCGGGGGGCGTGGCCGGCGACCGGGCGTTATCAGTGGTCGGTTGTAGTGTGAGAACCGTCCCTATCCACGCTGCTGGCTGCTGCGCGATGCGGACACCGGGCCGGACCCACCCGGGTCCGGCCCGCACCCGCCCCCGCCACCGGCCGCGCGCCGGCCGGTGGCACCGACCGCTGACGTCCCGCCCCGACGGCTGACCGCCCCGAGGAGGGTGCCGGTGTTCACCGCCCGACGCGGCACGGCGGTCGGCCGACCGGGCCCGTGGCACCGGTGCGTGGCGCGGCTAGGACCGCAGGGCGGCGACGAACTGAGGGATGGCCGCGGCCACGTGCGCCCCCAGGTCGATCGCCGCGTGCGCCTCCGGCACGCCGGGCGCCCGCGCGAACTCGGGGAGGCCGAGGAAGGCGAAGAGCGGCCCGATCGGGCCGAGGGCCACCGCCCACTCCCCCGCGCCACCCTCGAGCCGCCCCTCCTCCCACGCCCGCAGCAGCGACAGGAGGACACACAGCGCCGCCAGCGTGTTGACGGCGGGCGCCGCCTGGTTCAGGGTCCGGCCCGCCGCGGTGTCGTGCCCCAACAGGCCGAGCAGGCTGCCGATCCCGGCGACGCCCTCCCCGAGCACCGTCGGCAGGGACGGTGGCCAGCGTCCAGTCGCCGAAACCGGCCGCGAGCACCACCAGGCTCATCGCCAGGACGCCGCCGTGGAAGTGGCGCAGCAGCGGCTGGCCGGGCTCGCGCGGGGCCCACAGGTCGACGCCGGGCTGCGCGAACGCCAGACAACAGGTGCTCATGCTGGTCAACACGCCGAGTGCCAGGGCCTGTTCCTCCCCGTGCGGGCCCACGGGCCCCTCGCCGCCGTGGAAGGGCCACACCCCACCGGGGAACAGGCTGGCCCGCGCGTCCCCCGTGGTGACCTTGTACGCGATGGTCGCGGGATAGGCGGCCGTGAGCGCGAGGAGGCCGCCGACGGTCGGCGTGTCGTCCTCGTCGTCACGCCGCGCGGCGTGGGCGGCCAGTTGCCACAGCGGGGTGAGGTGCGGCCTGCCCGACGTGGCGTCCAGTGCGGTGTTCAGCACGCCCACGATCGCGTCCACGGCGGCGTCCAGGACCCGCAGCAGGCTGTGCGCGATCTCACGCACGCACCCCATGACCGCCCGCAGGCTCTCCTTGGCCTCGGCCAGCAGGTGGGCGAGTTCCTGGCCGTACACCCGCCGCTGGTCGCCGACGAGGCCGCCGACCGCCTCCCACAGGGCGCGCAGGTGGCGCGGGAGGCAGTCGCTGACCGCGCCGAAGTCGTCGACGAAGGCCCGCTCGACCGCCGGGTCGAGGCGGGGGCGGGGAAGGTCAGCGGGCCGTGCCGCTGGAGCCACTCCTCGAGCCAGCCGGCGATCGGGTCGTTGAGGGCATCGAAGACCACCGGGTGGGGCGTCACGAGGGCGATGCCGGCCTGGAACGTCCGGTCCCCGAGCAGGCCGTGCGCCAACGTGTCGAGCAGCCGGTCGAGGCCCTCATACCGCGCGTCGAGCCAGGCGTCGACGGCCCGGTCCAGGCGCGCGAACCCGTCGGCGTCCAAGCACCCGCCGGGTACGCCGCATGGCCTGCTGGAGGGCGTCCTTGGCCTCCCACACGGCCTTCCAGTCGGTCGCGGTGCTCAGCCAACCGATCGCCTCCCGGGCGGGGACGCCGACGCCGGCGAAGCACGCGCCCAGCGCCCGCCCGCCCTCCTCCAGGTCCCGCACGGGCAGCCGCACGCCGGGGGCGACGGGCCGCCCCGCGAGCGTCAGGTCCGTCGCCGCCCAACCCGCCCCGTCCGCGGCCCAGCCCCCCACCTCGACCACGCCGTGCTCCACCCCGAACCACAGGTCTCCGACCATGAGCGCGTCCCCGTCGCCGTCCGCCTCGGCCGCCCCGGCGGTGGCCGGGGCGTCGTCATCGCCCGGCGTGAGGCTCGCGGTGACCATGCTGGCGAGCACTGCGCCGGTGCTCACGCTGGCGGTGCCCGTGCTGACGGGCGCGTGCTCGTCGGACGGGCCGGCCGGTCCTGCGAGCGCGTGCCGGGCGATCGCCCGGATGGCGCCGGGGGTGCGGGCGAGCCGGTCGGGAGCGGCGCCTGTGGCGAGGCCGCCCAGCGCCGCTCCCCCGGCGTCGAACGCGGGCAGTCGCCCCCGGGGGTCACACTCGCGCAGGGTGCCCGCGCCGGCGAGGTAGGCGAGCGTCTTGGTGCCGGGGCGGAACGTGGCCACGCCGGCCCCGGCCGCGTCCGTGAGCACCACCTCCGGCCTGGCCAGCGTGGTGGCCCGGACCATGAACCGCAGCACCCCCGCGTGGTGGGTCAGGAACGGCTGCGGCGCGGCGGTCAGCGTGTGCACCGTCGGCTCGGCGCCGGTCACCCCGGGCCGCCGCCAGTAGATCTCGCAGTCGCCGGCGTGCGCGGCGCTGGCGAGGCTCACCTCGTGCAGGGGCAGCGGGGTGCCGGTCGCGTCGAAGACGCTCACCTCCACGTGGTGGAAGTCCGCCGTGTACGCCTCGCCGGCCACGGCGGGCCCGGTGCACCTGGACGGAGCGCCAGCGCCGCGTACGCGCCTGCTGGACGGCGAGTCGCAGCAGCGGGCCGTCGCGGTGGCAGGTGAACAGGGCGGTCTCCCGCTCCCCGCGCTCCCGGCCGGCGACGGCGAAGCGGCCGACCTCCCGGTCGATGGGCACCTGCGGCAGCCAGCGCCCCGGCGCGGACCGGCTCTCGCGGATCACCCACAGCCGCTGCGCCACGTCCAGCGCGTACACGTCCCGGAAGTCCCGCTCGCCCCCGCCGTACGGCTCCCGGCTACGGTGCGGGACCACGTCGGCGAACTCCACGGCGACGGGCATCGGCGGGACGGGCGCCGGCGCGAGCCGCCCGTCGCGGGGCGCGCGTCCATTGACGCGGGCGGACGAGAAGGAGCCGTCCTGGTTCACGACCAGGAGCAACACCCCCGCGCCGTCCGGGTACAGCGCGACCAGCCGCCGCGCCCGCTTGCCGTCCTCGTCGGCGAGGCGCGCCTGCCCGCCCCGCGCCCCGTCGGCGCCGCGCCACCGCACGCGTACGGGGTACGCGTCGGCGGGCGTCACCCGCGGGGCGTAGACGTACCGACAGTCGCCCCGTTCGACGTCGGCCAGCAGGTCGCTGCCGGGCCCCGCGTCGTCGAACTCCGCCTCCCGCGACTCCCCTTCGCGGATCAGGCAGTACCGGCCGGCCCCCTGCCGCGCGTACGCCAGCCCCTCACCGTCACAGTGCAGCGCCTGCCACCGGGTCCCGTCGGTGGCCGACACCCGCCGGGCCGGGCCGAAGCCGCCGCCCTCCGGGTCGAGCGCGCAGGTGTGCAGGGCGCCCGTGGTGTCGAGGAACACGCACTGCGGCGCGCGACGCGCGACGACGACCTCGGCCGGTTCGACGCCGGCCCCGAGGTCGAGCGGGGCCACCCGCCAGCCGAGCGGGGCCCGCGCGTCGCGCACCACGTGTAGGGCCCGGCGCGGCAGCCCGTCCACTGCGCTGACCACCACCGCCTGCGGCACCAGGTCCCCGCCCACGGGCTCGATACCGGCGGGCGGGCGAGCGCCCCCGACCGTGGCCGTGTCCCGTGCGTAGAACGGGGCGACGGGGCGGGCGGACGAGGTGTCGACCGGCACGCCCACCGCCAGGAGCACGTCCTGCATCATCACGTCGAGGGCCTGCGCATGGGCGACGTCCACCGGGGCCGTCTCGCCGGGCGCTGGTGTGTCCACGCGGGCCTCCCTCCTGCCACTGACGTCGAGAACCGTGGCGACAACCGAGTCGAAACGCTAGAAATCCGAAACATCAGGAAAGTGAGTAGTCGAAAAGAGGTCCCTGAGTTACCCGATCGGCGCGCCGAATATGCCTGGATCGACGGGAGGCGACAGGTACGGACGTCGGCGACGCACAGGCCCGAGGCGACGCCGGCCCCCACCCGGGCCACCCGCCCCGCCCCCACCGCCGAGCGGCCCGAACCGGCGCGGCCCGGGTCAGCGATGCGGAGGGCAGCCCTGGGCCGCACCGCCCCCACCAGGGCCACCCGGGCCACCCGCATCCGGGCTAACCTCGCCCGAGCCACCCGCACCCGCGCCGCCCCAGGCCGGCGCGAGACCGGCCGCGTGCGCGATGACCTCAGCCGTGGCCCGCCTGCCGGCCACCGCGTGCGCTGCCCGCGCCGGGACGCACCGCCCGCGCTCCGCGCTGAACTCGGCCATGACGACGCCGGCGTGATCCGTCGCCAGCTCCGTCCGCCGCACGGGCCAGCCGCGCCCCCGCAGGGCGGCGGCGAACTCGCGGGTGTGCTCCGCCGCCACGATGTCGTCCGCCGTCCCGTGCACCAGCCGCACGGGCAGCGGCCCCGCCGACGTGGTGGCCAACTCCGCCAACGGGCTAACGCCCGTGGTACGGGCGGGCCGGCCGTAGTGGCCCGCGACACCGACGACGGCCGTCGGCCGCCATGCGTCGCACGAAGCGGGCCGCAGCGCGAGGCCCGCCGCGGCCCCGGCCCCGGCTGACCAACCGGCGAGCACGCACCGGTCGACATCGCCCCCGTGCGCGCCGGCGTGCTCCCGTACGAAGCGCAGCGACTCAAGGAGGTGCGCGCGCCAGCCGTCCGCGGCGTCGGAGCGCCAGTCCGGTACGTAGACGAGCAGCCCGAGCCGCGCGACCTCGCGCGCCAGCGGCCGCAGGACGTCCCGTTCCGCGGGGCCGATGCCGTGCCACAGCAGGGCGACGGGCGCCGCCGTCCGGGCCCCGCCGGGTCAGTGCACGTCCATGGCCAAGGCGTCGGCTCCGCAGGTGGTGGTGTGCGTCGCGGGTGGCTGGGTGGTCGCGTCCGTGCGCTCCTGATCCGCTGGTGTTGACAGACCTTCGACCCTGCCCGCACCACCGACCGACCCGACGACCGCCCCCGCCACCTCGCCCCGATCCACCGGAGCGCCGCACCCCGTCTTCCGGCCCCCGCGCGGTGTCTCCTTGCCTTCACGCGACGGGGAGGCGAACTTTCGGCGGCCCGCGTACGGGCGGTTGACGCGCGTAGCGTGCCGGCCACAGGCTAGATCCCGGCCACCAACGAGGCGTTGCGGATGGCCATTTCAGCCGGGGGCCGACGGTTCCCGTTCGCGATGTGACGGTTGACGGTCGGGAGGCCGGGATGCTCAGACGAACCACACGTTTGCTTGTCTTATTTGTCATAGCCATGGCGCGCCCGGTGATCGGCGTCGGCACGACGTCGGGCACGGCGCAGGCGGCCTCGTGCTACACCTGGAACCGCACCCTCTCCCAGGGCTCGTCGGGCAGCGACGTGACCCAGTTGCAGATCCGCGTGGCCGGCTGGGTGACCTTGGGCGAGCGGCTCTCGTACGACGGCCACTACGGCGCCCGCACCGCCGCCGCCGTGAAGAAGTTCCAGGCCGCGTACGGCATCAGCGCGGACGGCGTGGCGGGCCCGAAGACCTTCAGCAAGATCTACTCGCTCCAGGATGCGGACTGCACGCCGATCCACTTCACGTACGCCGAGCTGAACAAGTGCAACTCCACCTGGTCCGGCGGCGCGGTCTCGGCCACCACCGCCAAGGCCAACGCCCTGAAGACCATGTGGAAGCTGGAGGCGATGCGGCACGCGCTCGGCGACGTGCCGATCCAGATCTCCAGCGACTTCCGCTCCTACGCCTGCAACAGCGCGGTCGGCGGCGCGTCCAGCAGCCGCCACCTGCACGGCGACGCCGCCGACCTCGTCGGCCCGCCGACCCTGTGCGGCCTCGCACAGCAGGCCAGGACGCACGGCTTCTCGGAGATCCTCGGCCCGGGCTACACCGGCCACAACGACCACACCCACGTGGCCTTCGACCCGTCGGCGTTCTGGTCCGCCCCCAAGTGCGGCATCTGAACCTCGCCCTCCGCCCGCCCGTCGGCACCCCACCCCAAGCGGCGAGCCGACGGGCGGGCCCGCGGCTTTCCGGCCATTCGCGGGGGGAGCGGCACGGCCAGCCGCCACTCCCCCTGAACATTTAGTTGTGTGAACGCAATAGTTATAGCCACACAACGAATCGAGGATGTCCCGTGACCCAGCTCGCTCCGCGCCGGCGCTGGTTGGTGCTGGCCATCTGCTGCCTGAGCTTGTTGATCGTCAGCCTCGACGTCACCGCTCTCAACATCGCGCTGCGCTCCATCCAGCGCGATCTGGGCAGCTCGGTCTCCGGCCTGCAGTGGACGGTCGACGGCTACACCCTCGTGCTGGCCAGCCTGTTGATGTTCTCCGGTTCGCTCGCCGACCAGGTGGGGCGGCGGCGCGTCTTCCAGGCCGGGCTGACCGTCTTCACCACGGCCTCGCTGCTGTGCAGCCTCGCGCCGGGGCTCGGTTGGCTGATCGCCGCGCGGGTGCTCCAGGCAGTCGGCGGGTCGATGCTCAACCCCGTCGCCATGTCGATCATCAGCAACGTGTTCGCCGACTCACGCGAACGCGCCCGCGCGATCGGCGTGTGGAGCGGCGTCGTCGGGATCAGCATGGCGGCCGGGCCGATCATGGGCGGCGCGCTCGTGGAGGCGGCCGGCTGGCGCGCCATCTTCTGGATCAACGTCCCCATCGGCCTGGCCGCGCTCGCGCTGACCCGACGCTACGTACCCGAGTCCCGCGCCGCGCGCCCCCGCCGCGTCGATCCCATCGGGCAGGTCCTGGTCATCGTCCTCCTCGCGACGGTGACGTACGCGATCATCGAGTCGCCGGCCCGGGGCTGGGACGCACCGCTCGTGGTCGCGTGCGCGCTCACCGCCCTCGGCGCGCTCCTGGGGCTCCTGTGGTACGAGCCCAGGCGCGCCGATCCCCTGGTCGACCTGCGGCTCTTCCGGTCCGTGCCGTTCTCGGGGGCCACCGTCACTGCCGTGGCCGCGTTCTTCTCGCTGGGCGGGTTCCTCTTCATCAGCTCCCTCTACCTCCAGCACGTACGGCGCTTCGACCCGCTGCACGCCGGCCTGTTCATGCTGCCCATGGCCGTGATGGCGCTGGTTAGCGCGCCGCTGTCAGGGCGGATCGTCGGGTCGCACGGGCCCCGCACGCCACTCCTGGTGGCCGGGGCCGCGCTGGGCGCGAGCGCGGCGCTCCAGGCGCTGACCTACTCCGCGCACCTCTCGGTGGGCGTGCTGTTCCCCGCCTACGCGCTGTTCGGCATCGGCTTCGGGATGGTCAACGCCCCGATCACCAACACCGCCGTGGCCTCGCTGCCGCGCTCGCGGGCCGGCGTGGCCGCCGCCATGGCCTCCACAGCCGCCAGCTCGGGGTGGCGGTGATCGGCGCGCTACTGGCGGCCGGCGCCCACCTGGACCCGACGGGGAACGACGCGCACCCGGACCCGACGGCCTTCATCGACGCGAGACGGACCGCCTGGTGGCTCATCGCCGGGTGCGGCGGCGCAATCCTGCTGGTGGGTACGCTCACCTCTGGCCGCTGGGCGCAGTCCACGGCCCGGCGCACCGCGCGGCGGCTGGCCGCCGAGGAGACCCAAGCGACAGTGAAGGCCTGATGGAACGCCCACGCGAGACGGACCGACCGGTGAACGACGCCACCCCCCAGGCCACCACCCGAGCCTGGCAGGGGCTGCACACCCTCCTGTTGGAGCGCCACAACCGTCGCAAGGAGGTCGCCGACGCGCTCGGCATGAGCTTCAGCTGCATCCGCGCCCTGCGCCGGATCGCTCCGGGCCCGCTCACGCTGCGGGACCTGGCGCAGCGGATGGGCGCCGACCCGCCGTACACCACCGTCATCGTCGACGACCTGGTACGACGCGGCTTCGCGGAGCGCGTCACGCACCCCGTCGACCGGCGCTCCAAGCTGGTCCGCCTCACCGAGGAGGGCAAGGCCGCCGCCCACCGCGCCGCCACGATCCTCGCCACCCCGCCCGACGAGCTGCTCGCCCTGCCCCGCGAGGACATCGAGGCGCTCGACCGCGTGGTGACCCGGCTCCTGGGCTGACCTGCCCACGGCGACCCGGTCAGGGCGTGGGAATGCCCGCGGGGGCGCGCGGCGGGCGCCCGAACCGGACCGGGACGCCCGGCGAGTACAGCACGCTCACCGGTCGCGCCGCCGGCGCCGGCAGGCCCGCGGCGGCGATCAGGTTCTCGTCGCAGCGCAGGAGTTCGGCGCGGTGCAGGGGCCAGCGGGGGTGGGTGTTCGGGAGGTACGTTGAGCGCCCGAAGAACGTGTTATGCATGCCCCAGCGGGGAGTCAGGAAGTGCTCAAGATCGGTGGGCTCGTCAACCGGCCCGGCGACCCGGACGGCGATCCGGCTGTACGCGCCCCGCGGCCCGGGCCAGCGGCGACGGCTGGCGTACGTGACGGTGTCCCCGACCCGGCGCACGCTCATCCTCGACCAGAGGTAGGGGAGGCGGAAGGCGGCTCGGGCGACGGAGACGGGAACGAGTCGGGACGCGTCCAGCGAGCGGAAGACCACCCCGCGCCGGCCGCGGGCGTCCACCGAGTACAGGCGGACGTTCGTATCCGGGAAGGTCCCGAGGTAGGGGACGCCCGGGAGGCGGAACCAGCCCACCCGGTGCATCCGGAAGGCGACCAGCCCGACGTAGGTGCGGCCGTCCAGCGTGTCCGGACGGGTGCCGACGGGCAACAGCGGCGTCACGACGGCGGGTTCGACGGCCCAGTGCAGGAAGGCCAGGTCGAGCCAGGACTGTGTGAGCAGCGGGTGCTCCGCGCCGTGCGGCGGGTCGGCCGATATCGGCTCGGGAACCCTCTCCAGCGACACCATCACCGCAGTATCCCAGGGCACCGCCACCCTCCTACGGGCCGGCCGGGAGTGGGAGTCGGCCGGGAGCCCCGCTCGGGCTGGTGGGGGCTCGGCCGCGGGCCGGGGTACGGCTCGGTGGGGGCTCGAACGGGGGCGGACACCGGCCATGCCGACACGCAAGAGAAACACGCCGAAGAGAAACCACCTTTCGCCGGCCTTTCCCTGGTAGGCGGCTGTCTCCCCCGCTCGTCCCGCTCACCGGGTTCACCACTTCGTTGATGACGGTGCGCCAGTTGGCTAGCTTCTACGGGTCATGTCGGGCCAGCGCCTGACGGGACGATGAACAAGGGGGAAACACATGCTGCGCACGAAGTTCACGGCCATAGCGGCAGCGACGGTGATGACCGTCGGCGTCGCCGGAACCGCCTCAGCGGTCAGCGACACGAACTCTCCGCCGGCCCCTCCGTCGACGGCAGCGGACCCGGCGTACAAGATTCTCAAGCACCTCAAGTACAAGGGGCCCGGCCATGCCTCGCTGCGTGTTGGTTACTACAACAGCGGCCAGGACAAGGGCTTCGGCTGGAACAAGCTGAAGAAGAAGCACAACATCACCAAGTACGGCGCCGTCGAATACGTCGCGCAGTCACCCAACCGTCAGCGCATCGGCGGGAAATCGCACCGGGAGATCGCGTACGCGGGCAAGTACAAGTGCCGGAACGGCGTCTGCAAACTCGTCAAGCAGTACAAGGTGCAGCTCACCGTCAACGAGAAGAAACTCCGGGACGGCTAGGACAAGGGCGTCATCACCATGTACTGCACGGACGTGGTCAAGTGCCCGAAGTGGGTGTCCACCACGCTGGCCAAGCTCAACCGCAGGTCAGCGGCCAGCTCCGACGAGCAGTACCAGCGCTCCTACCGGCCGCTCGCCACCAGCACGCGGACGTCGACGGCCACCGAGGTGCCTGCTGGGAAAACCGCGGCCGCTCACAAGCCGTCGCTGAACACGCCCGCATTCGGCGGCGTCGCTGAGTAAATTCCCCGCATCCTTTCGGAAGACGTGCCTGCTTCGACTCCGACCGGTGGGGTCGAAGCGGGCGCCCAAAGCCCGGCCACCGCCCAGGAGCTGAACCGTGCACACCAGCACCCCGTTTCTGGCGCGCGCCGCCGAAGCGGCCATGACCATGGGCGGCGACAGATACCGCCTGCTCCATCTCGATATGCCGACCCGCAGGCTCACCTTCGTGGATACCGGCGCCCCTCCCGCACCCGGGATTTTCCTCCACGGAAACCCCCGACAGGCCGCCGATCGTGCCTGGCGCGCGGACCACGACTGGCAACCCGCCCCGGAATCGCCTCCCCATCTCCAATTGGCCTGGCTGCTCGATGACATGAGCACCTGGCTTGCGGACCTTTCCGAAATCCAGGTCACCGTGGACGGCCTCGACGCCCCCGTACCGGATTGGTGTGACGTTCTCCTCCGGGACGGTGACACCCGCCTCCGGGCCCGCGTCCAGCTCGCGAACCGAAACGAGCCCCTCGACTTTCCGGGAATGTACCTGCGCGACCTTTTCGCGGAGGGCCGGGCGAGCGACTACGTCGCGGATGAGTCGCCGCACGTGGTCGACCTGAGAACGGTGCTGTGAGCCCGACCACGGCGCCGGCGGAAGCAGCGATCGCTCCCCCGGACCGTCGTACGGGCGCCACCGACGCGACCGGTGTCCGCGCCCGACGCGCGCCGGGCGCGGACACCGTACGGGGATGGCTACCGCCCCAGGGCGGCCACACCGGCGCGGGCGAACTTCTCGTCGAGGTCGCCGCTGGGGGCACCGGCCACGCCGATGCCCGCGATCGGAGCGCCACCGGCCAGGAACAGGGTGTTCGGGATATCCTTCAGGTTCGGCGCCTTCTTCTAGGCGTTCGGCCAGCTCGGAGGTGGGCGCGTTCCAGGACACCGAGGTGTACGCCTTCCTGACCGCGGACTCGTAGGACTGCGGGCCCGCGCCGTCCCCGCGCAGGGTGACCACGGTGTTGCCGTCGCGGTCGACGACCGCGACGGACACCCGCTCGTTGTGCTTGCGCGCCTCGTCCAGGGCGGCCTTCGCGGCCTTGGTGGCGGCCTCGACGGACAGGTGCGTGGTCTGGGTGGTGTGCGCGCTGGCGACGGCGGCGGCCGGCGCGGCCGCCGGGGTCGGGGCGTTGGCGGAAAGCGCGCCGAAGGTGCCGGCCGCGAGGGTGGCGGCGACGGCGGTGCCGGTCAGGGCACGGGCGCCACGGGAAAGCTTCTTCATCAGGTGTCTCCTGCTCCTCGGTGACGTGCTGTGCTTCAAGCCTACGGTCGGTGTCCGCCCTCGCGGCTCGACGGATCGGGCTCATCACCGGCGCCGTACGGCCGAGCACCAAATCATCCGATCGGTTGACCCGGCGGTCGGCGCTTCGACGGACAATGAGGGAATCCGCGCAGGTCCGGGCAGTGTCGATCCGTCCGCGTACAGCGCGGGCACGAGGGGGAATGGTGCCGCGCGCCTCATGCGGCGCGCACGCGAACAGAACGGAGCGCACGGGGTGCGTACAGCCTCCAGGGACCTCGCGGGGTCACGGCCGTGAGCTGGGCCCGGGGCGGCCCCGACGAGCCGACCGGCGCGGGTGAACGCGACTCCCGCTGGCTCTCGGCGGTGATGCACGCGGCGTTCTTCATGCTGCTCGCGGCCTCCCTCACCCGCTACCTCATCCGGCACCCGGGGTCGCCGCACACGGTGTGGATCGTCGCGCTCAGCGCGGTGCTCGGCCTGCTCTACGTCCTCGGCCCCGCGATGGGGTCCCGTCCCACCCCTGCGCAGGCTGCTGTGGCTCGGCGCCGAAGTGGGCGTCTGGGTCGTGCTCGTGGTGCTCGCCCCCAGCTTCGGGTGGTGCGCGGTGCCGCTGTTCTACACGGGGCCGCGCACCCTGCCGCCCCGCGCCGCGCTCAGCCTGGCCGCGCTGCTGACCACGTTCATGGTGGTCACCCAGCAGCGCCTCGTGTCCGGTGTGGACCCCAACCTGCTGATCGACCCGCCCGCCGTGGCCGCGCTGGCGATCGCGGTCTTCGTCCACATGGACCGGCAGGCCCCCGGCAGCGGGCCCTGATCGACGATCTGGTCCGCACCCGCCGCGACCTGGCCGCCACCGAACGGCGCGAGGGCATGCTCGCCGAACGCCAGCGGCTCGCCATGGACATCCACGACACCCTCGCGCAGGGACTGTCCAGCCAGCGGATGCTGTTCCAGGCGGCGGAGCGGATCTGGGACACCGACCCGGCCACCGCCCGGAGCCACCTGCGCGCGGCGGCGGGCATCGCGGAGCACAACCTGGCCGAGGCCCGCCGCTTCGTCCACGACCTGGCCCCGGCCGACCTGAACGAGGGCGGTTCCCTCCCGGCGGCGCTGCGGCTGCTCGCCGCGCGCGAGTCCACCGAGGAGCTGACCGTACGCTGCCGGGTCGAGGGCGCCTGGACCAGGCCGCCCGCGCGGGTGGAGTCGGCGCTGCTGCGGATCGCGCAGGGCGCCCTCGCCAACGTACGCGAGCACTCCGGCGCCCGCACCGCCCAACTCACCCTCACCCACCTCGGTGACCTGGTCGTCCTCGACGTCGCGGACAACGGCCGGGGCTTCGACCCGGCCGCCGTGCCCGCCGCGGGCATGCGCGGCCACGGGCTGCCCGCGATCCACGCCCGGGTACGGCAGTTGGACGGCACCCTGACCATCGAGTCGGCACCGTCCTGTCCGCCGCGATCCCGCTGGAGAACCCATGACAGCCCCGGTCCGTCTCCTGGTCTGCGACGACCACCTCGTCGTACGGGCGGGCCTGCTGGCCCTGCTCGCCAGCGCCCCCGACATCGAGGTCGTGGGCGAGGCGGGCGGTGGCGCGGAGGCGGTCGCGCTCGCCGCGAAGCTCACCCCCAACGTCGTCCTGATGGACCTCCAACTCGGCCCCGGCATCGACGGCATCGAGGCCACCCGACGGATCTCCGGGACCGGGGTGCGGGTGCTCGTGCTGACGACGTACGACACGGACGCCGACATCACCCGCGCCATCGAGGCCGGCGCCACCGGTGGCCAGTCGGGTGATGGCCCGGATGCGGGCGCCCGGGCCCACGCTCACCGCCCGCGAGCTGGACATCCTGCGCCAGTTGGCGCGCGGGCTCGGCAACCGGGAGATCGCCCGCGCCCTGTTCGTCTCCGAGGCCACGGTCAAGACCCACCTGCGCCGCATCTACGACAAGCTGGGCGTGGAGACCCGCGCGGGAGCGGTGGCCGTGGCGAAGGAACAGCGCCTGCTGCCCTGACGTCGCCCGCGGGCGGCCGGCCCGCCCGTGCGGTCCGAGCGCTCCGCGCGGGTGGCCGGCTCAGACGAGTTCGCCGTCGCGGGCGACGACCTGGCCGCCGTGTACGACCATGTCACGGCGCGGCATGTCCACCACGACCTGCGGTACGTACTCGCCGCGCAGCAGGTTGAAGTCCGCCGGGTCACCCGGCTTGAACTCCACCCGGTCGAGTCCCAGCACGTCGGTGCCGCCGTGCGTGCCCAGGGTGTGGCACGCCACCAGCTCGTCGTCGAGGCGCACACCGGTGACCCAGCCCAGGATGTGGGTGCGGTGCAGCATGTCGGCGTTGCCGAAGGGGCTCCACGAGTCGCGCACCCCGTCCCGAACCCAGACCCACGCGCACCCCGTGTTCGCGCAGCGTGGCCAGGGGCAGGACCAGGGAGCCGCTCGGGGCGACGGTCGTGAGGGCGATGTCCTGCTCGGCCAGGTCCCGCGCCATGGTCTCCAACTCGCCCTCGCCGAGGAACGGCAGGCAGAAGACGTGGCTGACGGCCACCTTGCCGCGCAGCGACAGCGCCCTGGTGCGCTCGACGATGCCGCGCAGCACGCGGACGCCCTTCTCGTCCCGGTCGTGCAGGTGGATGTCGACGCCCACGCCGTAGCGGTCGGCGAGGCCGAAGACGAGGTCGAGTTGTTCGTCGAGGGCGTGGTCGAAGCTGATCGGGTCGATGCCTCCGACCAGGTCGGCCGGGCCGCTGCGCGCCGCGTCCTCCAGCAGCTTCGCCGTGCCGGGGGTGCGCACCACGCCGTGCTGCGGAAAGGCCACGATCTGCACGTCGAGCGCGTGCGAGAACCGCTCGCGGGCCCTCGGTGACACCTTCGAGCCCCGCAGGCCGTAGGCCGGGGCCACGTCGGCGTGCGCCCGCATCGCGCGGGTGCCCCGCGTCACCGCGTGGGCCAACAGCGCGTGGGCGCGCTCGGCCACCGGGCGGCGCTGGCTATGGAACAACACGACGTCCTGCTCGCAGTACTCGGCGATACCGGAGGCCGGCTGGCGCGAGACCCAGTCGCCGCCCCAGGTCGTCTTGTCCGGGTGGATGTGGGCGTCGACAAGGCCGGCCAGCGCGATGCGACCACCGCCGTCGACGATCCACGCGCCCGCGGGCGCCGGGCCGTCGGTGAAGCGCCCGTCGACCACGATCAGGTCCACGGGGGTCCTCGCCCCCAGCGGCCGTACATCACGGAAGACGACCGCCTTCCCGAGGCGCCCACGGGTGCCGTGGCCGGCCGCTACCCGAGAGGCGGGCGCGTCGGAGGCGGCCGCGGGACCGGCGGACGCGGAGGGCGCGGTGCCGGCGCCCGCGAGCGCGGCGCTGGCCAGGGCGTGACGGCGGGACAGCGGAGGGGGAACCATGACCGGTCTCCTTGCGGGTTCGAGGGGCGGCGGCGTAACGACGCGACGCCGCGCGGGGCCCGGACCCCGCCTCCCGATTTTGTATACCAAGCCCGGAGCGCGGCAAGATCGCCCTGAGCGGACAGGGCCCCTCCGAGCCGATATCTCTCCAATAGCCGCTTTTCAAGGCGAGCGATCCGCCCCGGAATCGCACCTGCCAGCGCTTACGCACAACGCTCCGCACGCCTCGGTATACAGACTCCCGAGTGGGCGGCTACGTGTCACCGAAGAGTGAGCGCAGGGCCACCGTGCGACTGTCGCGTACGTGCAGCAGGGTGCTAGCCGCCGTCAGCTCCTCGTCCCCCGCAGCGATGTGCCGGAACATCTCGGCGTGCTGCGCCCGCATCTGGGCCGGCTCCTCACGCAGCCCGAACAACAACTGGAGCTGCCAGCTCAACTGCTCCATGGTGCGCGCCAGCAGGGGGTTGCCGCCGAGCGCCACGATCTGTTCGTGGAACGCGGTGTGGGCACCGACCTCCCGATCGGCCTCACCGGCCGCGGCCGCGCTCTCGGCCCGGTCCAGCAGCGCCCGCAGCGCGGCGAGCTCCGCAGACGCCTCCGCCGCGCCCACGCGGCGCGCCGCCAGCCGCGACGCCTGGACGGCCAGCGGCTCCCACCCCTCGTACCAGATGCCGCACGTCGACCGGCTCCAGCGTGCGCACCCGCACCCCACTGTGCGGCGACAGTTCGAGCAGCCCCTCAGAGACGAGGGCACGCAGCGCCTCGCGCACGGGCACCCGCGACATCCGCAGCTCCTCGACCACCTCGCGCTCGACGAGCCGCGAGCCCATCGCGTAGCGCCGGTCCACGATGCGCTGCCGCACCGCGTCCCGCGCCCGCGCGCTCAACGACATCCGCCCCTCCGCCGACCCACCACCCACCAGACCCGCCCCGCTGCCCGCCATCCGCATCGCCCTTCACGTTCCGTGTCCCCCGGCGAGAATACGGCGGCGCGGCCGCGCGATCGGGTCCGCGCATCCCGAAGCCAGCGGCCCAGGCGCAAGGCCGGTGTGCGGTCAAGGCACCTGACCGCACACCGTGGCGCGCGCCACCGATTCGAGGTTCCCTCGCCGCCGAGCACATGAGTGCGGCAATCGCTGTCGCCGAAGGGTAGGCCGACACTGACGGCGAAAAGGGCATGGGATTGATCGATGCGACGAGCGTGGCCCTGGCCGCCGCGTACCGAACCGACGCCATGTTCACCACGGACCGCCACTTCCGCATGGTCCGCCCTCTTACCGGCCACAAAGCCTTCCGACTTCTGCCCGACGACCGGTAAGCACTGGGCTCGACGCCGCCGCGAACCATGCCGAAACAGCGTGCCGACTCGGAAAGACCTACGGGGGCCACGGCCACCTCGACGAGCCGGCGGCTCGACCATGCCCTAACCGTGGGCGCCCACCTGAAGTGGCGCCTCTCACACTCGCGTTCCCGCAGGTCAGAACGATCCTGCACAGGAAGCGCCGAGTGGGGCGGGTGAGACTCGAACCTATCCAGGTGACGCTTCTCACCTGCGACTTTACCAAAGTGCGCGATTTGCACCCCCGATTCGATCCTGTTGGGCCCTACTCGATCCCGCTCAATCCAGAGTGGTGCAGCGTTCGCTGCACCACCCGACCGCGCACCGGCGAACACGAGCAGCTCCTCAAGGCCTACCGTACGTGGCCCACGACGACGGCCCCTGCCGAGGCGAGCACCGATCCGTGCGGCCGACTCTCCTCCACCAGAGCGGTGGGCAGCAGGGTCACCGTCAGTGAAATTTTCAGCCTGGCGTCGCTGCCCGGACAGCACGAGCGAAGCAGCTCTGCGGAAGTCACTCGTCCGCCACTTCGTCATGCGGCTCGTCTCCGCTCGTGCGGGAGCACGATGCTGTACCCGCAGATGGCGAGTTCGCGCAGCAGGTACGCCTCGCCGTCCAGCAACGGCTTGGCCGTCGGCGCTCGCAAACCCCTGCCGACGGGGTTCGATGCCTCGACCAACGTGGGCTTGATGTTCCCGCTCACAGGTATGTGGGGTGAATGCGAGCCGCCGGCGCGCACGAGTGGACGCCGGCGGAATGCTCGCGGAGTGCCGGGGGCACAGAAGGTGCGTTCTCTACGGGTCCTCGATGCGGTTGGTTGGTCGGCCGGTGTGCATGAAGGTCCGACCCGCTCCTTGATCATTGTAGAGTGTTTGATGGCGAGGCGGGGACGCAAGCGCAGGCTCGAGCTCGAGGCCGAGTACTGGCGCTTTCTGGCGTCCGGCGTGGGCAGCGTCGAGGCGTGCAGCAGCTCGGGATCGGGTGTAGGACAGGCTACCGGTGGCGGGCGGAGAAGGGCGGCCTGAGGCCGGACTACCTCCCTGAGTCCTCCCGATCCGGCCGGTATCTGTCGCTGTTGGAACGCCGCAGGATCGCTGCGTTGCGTGAACGTGGCCTGCCGATCCGAGATAGCCGGCTTGATCGGCCGGGCGCCGTCGACGGTCAGCCGGGAGTTGCGGCGCAACAGCCGTCCGCACGATTACGGCAGATACGACGCCGACCTGGCTCACCACCGCTGCCGTGAGCGAGCCGGACGCCCCAGACGCGCCAAGTTGGCTACGGATTCTGAACTGAAGACCGAGGTGCAGTCCAAGCTGGGTCCGGAGTGGAGCCCGGAACAGATCGCTTCGCACCTGCGGACCCGCTGGACCGACCGGTCAGAGCGGCACCTGTGCCACGAGACCATCTACAGAGCCCTCTCCCAGGGCGCGAAGGGTGGCCTGAGCAGGACTCTGACGCGGAAGCTCCGGACAGGTCGGCCGCTGAGGAAGAAGCGTCGCCGCCCTGACCAGCGCATGCCGAGATTTGTCGCGCCCGCCGTCCTCATCGACAGCAGACCACCCATCATCGAGCTGCGCGAGCGCGTCGGCTACTGGGAAGGAGACCTCGTCGTGGGCGTCCGCAGCCAGTCCGCCGTCGCCAACCTGGTCGACCGACGCACCCGCTATCTCCGTCTGGTCCCGCTGCCCGAAGGGCACTCGGCCACCCACCTACGCGATGCCCTCATCACCGTCCTCAGCCAGCTGCCGGAGCACGCTCGACAGAGTCTCACCTGGGACCAGGGCTCCGAGATGGCCCGCCATCACGAACTCGCGCCCTACTTCGCCGACGGCATCTTCTTCGCCCGCCCGGGCAGACCCTGGCAGCGGGGCACGAACGAGAACACCAACGGCCTTCTCCGCCAGTACCTACCCAAGCGCACGAACCTGTCCCTCTACACCGTGGACGATCTCCGCGGCATCGAGCACCGGCTGAACAAACGACCCCGCAAAAACCTGAGTTGGCAGACTCCTGCCCAGGCATTCGCCGCCGCTCTGGCACCATGAGCCTGCAACGTTGCGACGATCATGCGCATTCACCTTAGAACCCAAGCATCGGAACTGGGTCACGATTCACGCGTCGCCAACAATCTGCTCGGACTGTCACCGGCGCGCATGGGCTGCCACGGGTCCAGGAAGGCCCGACGTGCCGGATGATGCGGGGTGGTCTCAGTTCCGGAGCATGCGCAGGACCGCCTGCTCGGCAGGGCCCCGAGTCGCAGGGATGCCGTACGCGCCCCGTCCCCCAGTTGCGGCAGCGCATCGGCGATCGTCACACCCTCCTCGTAGAGCTCGATCACTCGGGGGTTAATGTAAGAGGCACGACAGACCGCGGGTGTGTTGCCGAGGAAGCCGGATACCTCGCCCACCGCGCGGGCGATGGCGCGGCATTTCGCGGTCTCACTACGCGCGACGTACTGCGAAACGGCCAGCGCCACGGCGGCCATGACCGTCGCGTGCCAGGTACGGAAATCCTTCGCTGAGATCTCCAGACCGGCCGCTTCCTTGAGGTAGGCGTTGACGTCGTCGCCACTCACCTCGTGCCAGGTGCGCCGCTCCCAGAAAAGGACAGGAGCCGGTCACCGCCGCCGCGGCGCCCCAGCAGGGCGGTCAGGGCGCGGCAGGCGACCGGATCCGCGACGGTCTGGACGATCTCCTTGGCGCCCTTGCCGACGTAGGTGAACAGGACGGCACCGGCCCGGCAGCGGGAGTGTTCGCGCAACAGTGTGGTGAGGCCGTAGCTGTTGTTCAGTTCGGTGTAGCGGTCGCTGCCGATACGGAAGAACCCGAGATCGAGCAGGCTTACGGCCGTGGCGAGGACTCGTCGGCGGGTCAGCCCGCGGTCGCGCAGGTCCTGCTCGACGACGTTGCGCAGGGCGGGAAGTACCTCGGCGGCCTCGAGTACGTGGTCGTGTTTGGCCTCTTCCTGCTCGGCACGGAACAGCGGGTTATAGAGGTACTGACGGCGTCCGGCGGCGTCGGTGCCGACGGCCTGTAGGTGCCCGTTGGCGCGACTGCAGATCCACACGTCCTGCCAAGCCGGCGGAATCACCAATCCGCGGATCCGGGCCAGCTCTCCCGGATCGCTCAAGGGCTGTCCCTCTGTGTCGAGGTACCGGAAGCCGCGACCGTGGCGTCGACGACGGTATCCCGGCTCAGTGGGCCGACTGTGATGAAGGCGCACCCCAACCTCCTCGAAACCACGTCTCTGCACGGAAGGCGTTCGCTCTCTTCGCGTACCCAGAACGTGGGCCACCAGCGGCAACGCGCCCCGGACGCGCTCTACCAGCAGAGCGCCAAGAGCGTAAGCGGCCCACGATCAATCGGCCAGGACGTGGGAGCGCCAATCGTCTAGGGGTACTCGGCGGCTGCACGGCGGTACCCAGCACCGCCCCACTCCACGGAGGGAAATTACCATGACCCGGCATGTCCGCGACATCATGACGTCCGACCCTATGACCGTCGACCCGCAGACCTCGGTGCAGACGGTGCCGCATGATGCGCGACGAGGACATCGGTGCCGTACTGGTCACCGAGAGCGAGCAGCTGCGTGGGCTGGTCAGTGACCGTGACCTGGTGATACGTGCGTTGGCCGAGGGCGGCGACCCGGACCGTACGACGGTGGCCCAGGCATGCAGCGAGGATCTGGTCACGGTCGGGCCCGACGACGACCTGGTCGTCGCGGTGCAGGTGATGCGCAAGCATTCCGTCCGACGGATACCGGTCGTCGATCAAGAAAGTCACCCGGTGGGCATCATCTCCATCGGCGACTTGGCCATCGAGCGCGACCCCGACTCGGCTCTCGGCGACATCAGCGCCGCGCGCCCCAACCAGTGAAGGTGGTGCCACTTCTGGCAGAGCTTCCGTTCTCAGCGACAGCGCAGCATCCGTTCTTCATGTCGGCAAGTGACGGCAAACCAGACAGCCCAAGCTGCCCCGGCGCCATGCGCCTTGGTGCACCCCTAGGTGGCCTTGCGGGCATGTAGCAAGGCAGGTTGGCGATCACGAGGGTCGAAGCGCTGAGCTGCGGGGCGCGGACGCGGCCAGTCGCCATCGCGCACGCGCAGCGCCCTGCGTTCAGGAGACGTTCAACCACACGGTCGCGATCACCCGCCCGGAGACGTCGACTGCGGTGACCGTCCACCGAGGCGGGCCGCCTCGACCGCGAGAATGCCGCTGCCGCTGCCCACGTGCAGTGCGTCTCTCGCGCAGTGATCCCTTGTGGCCTGATCAGGGCCTATCGCCCTCCACGGACTGTCGTTAGAGCACCCGGAAGAACCAGTGGCAGACCCGAGGGGTGCGCGAGAGCTTCGCTTGTCATAGCAGCCTTCTTAACCTGGCGGCGGCAACGGCAGCGCGGACAGAGCTCGCGCGACTCCGCAAAGGTTGTCGGCCATGGCGCGACCGGTCTGGTGGGCCCAGTCGCGCCCCCGCTGTTCTTCGAGGTAGTCGGGCCCCGGGCCAGGTCCGAGGTGCCAGTACGTCCACGCCTGGCCGGGGATGGTGTAGCCGATGTCCGCGAGCGCTCCCGAGATCTCGCTGATGACGTGGTGCGCGCCGTCCTCGTTCCCGGTGACCACCACACCGGCCACGCGGTTGTAGGCGACAGGGCGCTCTTCATCGTCCGTTTCGGACATCATCGCGTCCATGCGCTCCATGACGCGTTGCGCCACCAAGGACGGCCGGCCCAGCCATGTGGGCGAGGCGACGATCAGGATCTCCGACTCGAGGAGCCGCTCGTGGACGCGAGGCCACTCGTCACCGTCACCCGCGTCGGTGACCACACCCGGGGCGATGTCGAGATCGACGGCCCGTACGGAGGACACCTCCACGCCCTTGTCGGAGAGCCGCTGCGCGACCACCGAAGCCAGCGCCTCGGTGTTGGAGGGCTCCGGAGACCTCTTGAGGATGCAGTTGATGACGAGTGCTTTCACGATCGCTCCGACATCGAGATAGATGGGCCACTCACGCCGCCACGGACGACAGCTCGCGCCGGGTACCCCCTGGCAGCAGACATAACGAATCGCGAACAGCTCCATGGAACCTCGGGGCCTTTGGAGGCGGCCGGACAGTCAGACCGGCTCATGCGGAGCGATAGGCGCGAAGCACCGGGTCCTGATATCGGTGGGCAGAAGGGCCTGTACTCGAAACGGCCGGCGCGCCGGGTGCTGCGGCGTAGAACGCCTCCCGCTCCGGTTCCGTAGAGCGCGGCCGGTTGATTCCCCCTATTTGAGGCACACGCTGCCGGGCCGGTGTCGTCAAGCAGCGTCATCGCGGTCACCTCCGCGAGCCTTTGCGACCGAGTCCGCTGCCGAGGTGCCCCTCCGGGCCAAAGCGGGCAAGTCAAGGTCAGCGGACCCTCCGCTCACGTTGGCCCGATCAATGACAACCCCGAGGGGCCCATGAATGCCGGTTCACTGCGCGCCAGCGCACGAGGGCGTACTTTTCCGAGGGGTTGATTGGAAAGTCACCGAGTAAGAGTGTGTTCGCAGGACGGCCCGGGAAGGCGCATCCGCGCTCAACGTATTGAAAGCGACGGCTCCACCGACAACGGCTCCATCGTGATCGACGAGCTCGCCCCGGAGGCGCTACAAGGACGATGGCCGCCGAACGAAGGCCGAAGCAAGCCGTGCACATAGTCGAGTTGGCCGGCCAGTGCCACGAGCAAGATGTCTGACGCGGCATGTTCGCCCGTCCCACCATGGCCGCGAAGGCCCTGTGGCGGCGTTTTGTCGACCTTCATCAGGTCTCTTCCTCCAGCCTGATCGCTCTGCGCAGAGCGTCGAACTCGTCCCCACACTGGTCGGAGTGGGCCGCCAGCAGGGCCCGGGCGATGGCGTCGAGCTTGGGCTGCACGGCGTGCTCGGCCCGCATCTCGGCGTTCTTCAACAGCGCCAGGAGGAGCAGGGTGACTGCGGACATGGACCCGCCTGGCAGCAGCAGCACCTCAATACCCAGGTGCGCCACGTGGGCGGCGACGAAGAAGGCGATGACGGCCAGGCAGGCCAGGAAGAAGAACGGAGAGCTGGTGAAGTTGGAGGCGTACTGGGCGAACTGCGCGAACCGGCCGTGCCCCGATCCACCGCGCTCAGCTGGGGTTTTGAAGGACATGAGCGAGCCTTACCCCCGAAGTCGGTGCGGGTGCGGCGCTTGCCGCTCATCGAGGGCTGGAGCGGAGCGGCAGCACTCGGGGGGGATAACCGGCGACGACATCGTGGTAGTCATCCTCGCCCTCAAGAACTCTCGTCCGCCACTCCTAGGTCGGCACCCCGCGCAGCCTGACCGTCCGGCTCGCTTCCCGTAGGCCTGTGGTCCTGCTCCAGCTGCACCGCCTCCTTCTCCATGGCCCCGGCGGTGGCCTGCGCCCGGGCACGGATGCGGTTGCGAGCCGCCATGCCGAGGGCTGCGGCTCCGCAAGCGTACGCACAGGTAAGGGCGGCCGATGCCTTTCCCCGTGGCAGCACCGACTCGAGGGCCCTTAGCAGCGTCTCGTGCGCCGCCCACAAGGTGAGGATTCCGCAGGTGCCCGCGCCCGCGAGCAGTATCCCGCTCGCAGCAAACCTCCGGAGCGCGGTCACGGCCTCGTCCTGGATCACCCTTACCTCCCGCCGGGCCAATTCTGCGGTGTCCTCCGCCAGCCGAGCTGCGGCGTCGCCCATACGGCCCCCCGCCGACCCCGCATCGTCACCTTGGGTGTGCATCGCGCTCTCCTGCCTGCCTGTCGACGAACTCACCGGCGACCTTGTGGTAAGTGGCTCCGGAACACACGCAGTACCCCCTCAGCCAGGTCCCTACCACCGCGTTCGTCCATCGGTCGGCGTGTCAGACAGGCGCAGTCCATCCGAGAGCTCATCAAGTTTGCGATCTTCGCCAACGGGCTGCATTCCGCAGGGCGGCTTCTCGACGTGCGGTCGGCTGCGGTCGCGACCGGATGTATCGCGGAATGCGCGCCGGGTACTCCGTAATGAACGAATTGACGAAGGAAAGGTCAGGGCACGATGCTTTCTCATGGGCTGGAGCAGGGAGTGCTTGTCATTACAGTGAGTTCCGCCTCTGCGGTTGGTGAGCGAGCTCGGATCCTGGACAGAATCGGCGGCTTGGTCCATGCGCATAAGCCGGCCCCCGTTGTCATCGTCCTCGATGACTCGGCCGTGGGCATGGAGGCGGTGAGGCTGGTGCTTCGCGCTCACCGTTTGTGCGGGCACGCCGGAGTCCTGATGTCCGTCGCCACCCACAGTGCCCCGGCGCGGCGGCTATTGGCGGCGAGTGCGGAAACCACCGGCATCTGCCTGGTCATCCACGCTCGCGCCGACACCGCGATCACCACTACCGCGTATGCGGCTGCGGCCTGACAGCGGGTTACTAGCGTAATCGCCACCTGCAACACATCCAGCAATGCCCAATCTGGAATGTGCTGGGTGAGCAGACTCCGCTGCGCTGGTCAGGTAGCGCCGAGCAGGCCACCGATCAACGCGGTGATCCTCCGCCTCAATGAGCCACCGGCAAGCTGTTTCAGCGAATGACCTCCAGCTCCAGCCGCGTCGTGGAATTCTGCCCAGTCCGGCGGTGTGTCGCCGTCCACCATGAATTCCAGCAGCATCGGCCCGTGCGCGGACAGCGCGTGCTCCCAGACGCCACCCACCTCGCCCGGTCGGTCGCAGCGGACAGCGGGCAGGCCGAGCAGCCGGGCGTACTGCGCATACGACACGGCAGGGACCTCGCCGGTCACCGGGATGCGCGGATCGCCAGCCACTTTCCGGCGTTCCCAGGTGAGCCGACTGAGGTCCTCATTGTTGAAGACACAGAAGATCGTCGGTGACAGTCCTGCGAGGCGGTCCAGATGCCGCCGCACGGTGATCAGCTCGTTCATGCCACCCGCTTGCAAGGCTCCGTCGCCGACCAAGGCGATCACCGTACGCTCGGGGAAGGCCAGACGGGCAGCGACGGCGTAGGGCAAGGCCGCTCCGGGTGTGGCCAGGTGGCCGGAAAGAGCAGTGCGCATACCGTTGCGCAGTTCCAGGTGCCGGGTCCACCAATCGAGGGCGGAGCCCGAGTCGGTCACCACGACGGCGCGGTCCGGGAGCCGCGCGGGCAGGGCGGCGACCACGGAGCGGGGGTTGACCGCCATGCCGAAGAACCGATGAGCCTTCGCGTGGCCCTCAGCGTGCCATTTCCTGATCGCTCGCTCGACGTCCGTACGCCATCCGCGGCCGGCCTTGGGGTACAGGAGGGGGATGAGCATGTCCAGTGCTGTGGCCACATCGCCCGTCACCCGCGCGACAGGGGACGTCTCAGCGTCCACCGGGGAGGACTCGGCGCCCGCGTCCACGGTGACGATCCGACTCCGCAGCCAGACCGACGTGGAAATCCTCCACCCCGACCAGCAGCAAGGTGTCGCAGTTGCGGAGAAGGGCGGCGGCGACCGCACTCCCGAAGGGCTCTGTAACGCCCGCGACATAAGGCAGGTCATCGGGTACGACGTCCCGAGCCAGGCAGGTCTTGGCCACGCCGGCGGCGAGCAGATCGGCGATGGCCACCACTTGGTCGACTGCCTCCGCCGCACCGGGTCCGAGGACGATCGCGACCCTGCTGCCTGCGTTCAGGACGTCGGCCGCACGGCGCACGTCCCGCTGCCCGGGCGAGCGCTGTGGCGGTCGAGGGAGCACAGGAGCGGCCTTCGCCACGCCGGATGGCCGGGGCCGCCCGGGCCTCCAGAACGGGGCCGGGAACAAGCAGCGTAGCCCCCCCCGCTCGAGCAACGAGGCTTGAAAGGCACGGTCCAAGGCCTTCCCCACCATGGTCGGATCGGAGACCGGCTCGCAGTACACGGACACCTCTGCGAAGTGCTGGGTCGCACGGATGGCCGTCCGCCCCCGGCCCGTGACCGGAGGTGGCACTTCCTCACCGACGATGGCCACCACCGGCTGGCGATCCAGCGCCGCGTCGTACAGGCCGCTGAGGAGATGGAGGGCGCCGGAGCGGGACGCAGCGAGACAGCAGCCCACCCGTCCGGTCAGCTTGGCGTGGGCGCAAGCCATGAGCGCTGCCGAGTCCTCGTGCCGAGTGTGCACGAATTCCGGTGCATGCCGCTCCCCGGTGAGGACCGTGACGAGGGGGTACACATCCGGACCGGGGTAGCCGAACACCCGGTCCACATCCCACACCCGCAGACGCGCTGCGATGGACTCGGAGACGCTGGCCACGTGGACCTCCCGCACCTTTGCCGACGGTCGTACGACCGGGTAGCCCGTGGCCGGCGCGGCAAACAGCGACATGATCTCCACTGCCTGGGGGCGATTCCTGACACTCCGCGCCCTTCATTCACCGCCCTCATCGCTCACTCACGGTCCCTCCCTCCGGCACCGTTTCGGCCGCGCACCCCGAGGGCACCCGTGCCAGGCTTAAAACGGACAGTCGACGACTGAGCACGTTACGCAATCAGCTGAGCGGGCGGCAGGAGGGCGAACGCACAGTGACGGTGGCTGACGAAAACGGACCGACCCGCTCCGCCGCACGTGGCGAACGGATGGTCACCGCGCTCGACCAGCGCCTGCCTGTCAGTCACACGGGCAAGGAGTTCCTGCGCAAGGCCTTCCCCGACCATTGGTCGTTCCTGCTGGGCGAGATCGCCCTGTACAGCCTGCTCGTACTCGTCATGACGGGTGTGTTCCTGACCTTCTTCTTCCATCCCGATATGACGGAGCGTCCGTACACCGGCTCGTACGAGCCACTCCAAGGTGTGCTGACCTCGGAAGCGTACGCCTCGACCCTGCACATCAGCTTCGACGTACGCGGCGGACTATTGATCCGTCAGATCCACCACTGGGGTGCGCTGGTGTTCGTCGCCGCTATCGGCGTGCACCTCCTGCAGATCTTCTTCACAGGCGCCTTTCGACGTCCCCGGGAGGTGAACTGGACGATCGGCGTGACTCTGTTCCTGCTGGCCCTGCTGGAGGGTTTCTGCGGCTACTCGCTCCCCGATGACCTGCTCTCCGGAACCGGCCTGCGCACGGCCCAGGGCATCATGCTGTCGATCCCGGTCGTCGGCACCTACCTGTCGTTCTTCGTCTTCGGCGGTGAGTTCCCCGGGCACGAGATCATTCCGCGCCTGTACGTGGCCCACATCCTGCTGGTGCCCGGACTTCTGCTGGCGCTCGTGGCCGTCCATCTGACGTTCGTGGTCTACCACAAGCACACCCAGTGGGCCCGGCCCGGCAGGACCAATCGGAATGTGGTCGGCAAGCCATTCTACCCGCAATACACCGCCAAGTCCGTTGGTCTGTTCTTCGTGGTGGCGTGCGCACTGGCCTTGCTCGCGGCCCTCCTCCAGATCAACCCGATCTGGGCGTTCGGACCCTACCGTGCCGACCACGTCTCCCTCGACTCCCAGCCGGACTGGTACGTGGGCTTCCTGGAGGGGGCGCTACGGCTGATGCCCGCCGCGGAGACCAACTTCGCCGGGCACACCGTCGTCTGGGACGCCTTCCTGCCGGGCGTGGTGCTGCCCGTCACCCTGTTCATCATTCTCTACAGCTATCCGTACTTCGAACGGTGGATCACAGGCCCCGCTCCGGAACAGCACCTGTGTGACCCCCCGCGCAACCAGCCCACCCGCACCGCCCTGGGCGTGGCCGCCATCTGCGCCTACGCCGTCCTGCTCACGGCCGGCGGACAGGACGTCATCGCGCTCGTCTTCGACATCCCGCTGGAACTGGTGACGTACACCCTCCGCACCGCTCTGTTCGTGCTGCCGTTCCTGGCCTACCACGCCACCAAACGGGCCTGCCTGGGACTTCAGGCGACCGATCACAGACGCCTGCTGGAAGGTCAGGAGGCCGCCGAGGTACGGCAGAGCGCAGACGGCGGGTACCAGCAGGCGCGGACCCTGCTGCCGCAGGCAGAGGCCTACCGCATCCTGGTGCGCGACGAGCCGCGCCCACGGGCACACGGTACGGAGGCATGGCGCTGGTTCCACAAGCATCGCCTCCGCAACGCCCTCAGCCGCTGGTACTTCGGCAAGCGGGTGGATCTGCCCGTCACCAACTGGCAGCGGCGTCATAATCGAACTCGTACGGGCCGCCCCGGATGAGGCAGAAGAGGCCGACGACACGTGAGCCAAGTACTCGGGCGCGGGCAGCCTGCAGCCCGACGTGGCAGGGCCCACTGTCGCCCCGCCAACGCGATTCCACGGGACGCGTCGGCTACGAGGATGTCGAGGTCTTCGCTGCCACCAGCAACTTGAGCGTCTCCCTCGCACCGTACTCGGCCTGCGCAGGCTGTGCTGCGTGCGGCGGCCGTCGACGTACGCGGCGTATCCGTCGTCCCGCAACGAGGTCAACCGGTCGCCGCGACAGCACCCAGGCGCCGGGCCAGGTCCGCGAGCCCGGTCGCCTGCCGGTCGGCGGGCCGCAGCGCTGACGGATAGGGAACGGGAGTACGCCGCACCCAGGCGGTGCCGAGGCCTGCCCGGGCGGCGCCGTCAATGTCCCAGGGATGCACGGACACCAGCATCGCCGCCTCGGCCGGCACATCCAACGCGTGCAGCGCGTACGCGTAGGCGGTCGCGGCGGGCTTCCACCGTCCGTCGGCGCCTTCGATGTCCAGGTGTGCTTCGAAGCAGTCCGCCAGCCCCGCCCGGTCCAGTACGGCACGGGTGGTCTCCGGCGAGCCGTTCGTCAGCGTCGCCAGGCGGTGGCCGGCCGCGCGCAGGGCGCGGACACCGTCGGGGACGTCCGCGTGCACGGGCAGGTCCCGTAGGGCGCCGAGCACTCGGTCCACGTCCGCCGCCGGATCGGTGTCCTCGGGCTCATGCAGGGCTAGGAGCGTGCGCAGGACGTCCCCGGCGACCTCGGCGAAGGAGGCGCTGCCGCCCGCCAGGGTCAGGGCGATGCCGTCCCGCAGCACCCCGGCGAACCAGAGCGGCAGCAGGCCGGCGTCCTCCAGGCGAGCGGCCAGGGGGTCATGTCGGTGAGCGTTTCGTTGACGTGGAAGACGACGACGCGCGGCGGGAGGTGGTCAGCCGGCATGCGGATCACCACCCTGTACCGCGAGTGGCAGCCCGTCCGCCGCCTGCTGCCGTTCCTCCCTGGTGATCCACGACCAGGTCACGACGGCCGCGGTGACGCCGACGGGGAGCATGCCGACTATCATGGCGATGCCACCTGCCGAGTGCCCTGCGGCGATCACCCCGAGTGCGGGGATGTCCAGCAGTGGCGCGGCGATGAACAGGCAGATACAGCGGCCGGGATCGCTGAGGCGGTGCCGGGTGTACGTGACGACGGGCAGCCAGAACAGTGTCGCGGCGAGCAGCAGGACCAGCTCCGACGCGAACGCGATTCCGTCGGGCATCGGATGGGCCAGGTCGGCGAGCACCACCCATCCATGCACCAGGACCAGAAGCGGGAGGGCCACACCAGGAGGCACGCTCATCCTTTCCCACAGGGGCGCGCGGCGAGTGAGTCGCAGCACCCCCGGGACCAACGCGGCCAGCGTGAAGCCCGACAAAGCCATGGCGGCGACGGATGACAGGTGGGTTCCATGCGTCGAATGGTCCACTCTCGGTTCACTCCTCCCGGGCCGTCGTCCCACGCACCGCCAGAGCCACCGCCACCAGCAGCAGGGGACCCGCGAGGGCCAGCAGCCACCAGCCGTAGACGAACGCCAGCGCGATCAGCAGGAAGCCAAACGCGATGGGTACCACCGCGCCTGCGGCACGATCCGGTACCCGATAGCGGACGTGCTGGTCGGGCCCTGAGCGCGAGGAGGCGAGCACAGCCACAGCGGCGAGCTCCAGGAGCACGACGGCGCCGCCCCACAACCAGTAGACGATCGAGTTCTCGCCGTAGACGGCCAACACGGCCAGAAGAATGCCGTTGAACAGGCCCCAGCCGGCCACGACGACGAAGGACAGGTGTCGTTTCACGGCCGGCTCCTGTCAGCCGCTGTCTCCTCCTTCTGCTTCTGCCGCAGGTCCAGCAGCGGAGCGAAGCTCGTGACGGGCGGCACGGGGTGGTCCGGCGTGAAGTTCAGCCTGGGCGGCGGGGATGAGGTGGCCCATTCCAAGGTGTGACCACCCCATGGGTCGTCGGGGGCCTTCTCAGCGCTTCCCAGGGTCCGCTTGCGCAGGGTCCACAGCACGTTGACGGCGAACACGGTCATGGCGGCGGCGAGAAACGCGGCACCGATGCTGGACAGCAGGTTCAGCCAGCCGAAGCCCTCGAAGGACGCGTACGACGAGATACGGCGGGGCATACCGAGGTAGCCGAGGGCGAACATAGGCAGGAAGGTCACGTTCGTGCCGAGCACCAGCAGCCAGAAGCGCAGTCGGCCCAGCCGGTGGCCGAGCATCACACCGGTCACCTTCGGGAACCAGAAGTACACCGCGCCGAACAGCCCGAAGGCGCTGCCCGCGAACAGCACATAGTGCAGGTGCGCCACAACAAAGTAGCTGTCAGTCACATGGTAGTCGATCACAGGGGTGCCGACCATGATGCCGGTGAGTCCGCCGATCAAGAACTGCGGGATGAAGGCCAGGGCGAACAGCATCGGCGGAGCCAGCCGCAGCCGCCCGCCGAGGATGGTGCCGACCATGGCGAAGTACTCCACGCCCGCGGGAACGAGCAGGGCGATGGAGGTCAGTGAGTAGTAGTCGTTGGTCGCCTGGCCGGTGGCGAACATGTGGTGGCCCCACACGCTCATCGACAGTGCGGCGAAAACCAGCAGCGACAGAACCGTGCCCTTGTAGCCGAAGAAGCGGCGCCCGGAGAAGACGGCGAGCACCTCCGCCACCGCGGCCAGGTAGGGGAAGAACATCACGTACACCACGGGGTGGCCGTAGAACCAGAACAGGTGCTGGTAGCCGATGTTCCATACGTTCTGGTCGAACATCGAGGGGTCGGCTCGTCCGACGGCGAGCAGCCCGAGCGCGGCCAACAGGGCGGGGAAGGCGCCGATCACCATCAGACAGCTGACGATCATCGACCAGGAGAACACCGGCAGACGCAGCATCGTCATCCCGTACGTCCGTTTACGCAGCACGGTCCAGCCCATGATGATGGTCCCGGTGGTCGCCAGAAACACGCCCGCGATCCACAGGTCGGTGCCCGTGCCCGGCGAGTGGACGCTGTCGGCCATCGGCGGATAGGAGAACCAGCCGTCGGCGTGTGCTCTCAGTGGTGTCGCGAAGCCGGCCAGCATGACCGCCGCTCCGAGCGCGTAGAACCAGTAGCCCAGCAACGTGAGGCGTGCCATGGCGATGCCTGGTGCCCCGATCTGCAGCGGTACCAGGTACACCCCCATGCCGAGCGCGAAGGGGGTGAAGACCAGGTAGATCATGCCGGAACCGTGAATGGTGAACAGCTGGTTGTAGAGGTGGCTGCTCACCAGCTCCTGCTCGGGCTGGGCCAACTGGGCTCGCATGGTCAGCGCGAGAGTGCCCATGCCCACAAAGAGCACGAAGGAGGTGCCGGCGGTCAGCAGCCCGATCCGCTTGTGGTCGGTACTGGTCACCCAGCCCAGCCAGCCGCTCGGCGGGACCGGCCGCCCGCCGATGTCGCTCTTCTCGGTGGGTGGCGCGACCGTCATACCGCCGCGCCCTGTTGTCCCTGGAGCCACTTGTCGTACTCCTCGGGCGAGACCGCCTTGATCCAGAAGTGCATGGTGCGGTGCCGCTGCCCGCAGAACTCCGCACACTTGCCCATCCAGCGGCCTTCCCGGTCCAGGGTGAGCGTGAAGGTGTTCACGTGGTGAGGAAAGGCGTCCATCTTGTAGCGCAGGTGCGGCACCCACAGCGAGTGGATGACGTCCCGGGAGGTGAGCCGCAGCTGCACGGGGTGGCCGGTCGGGACAACAAGAGTCGGCAGGTCGTCGCCCCGGCAGCTCCCTGAGACGGTGCGCCGCTCGGGTGCCTGCGGGTAGCTGAAGGCCCAACACCACAGGAAGGAGGAAACGTCGACACGCACGGGTGGGCGCGCAGCCGACTCGTGCTCGCGCTGGTTCTGCCATGCCGTCCACGCCACCAGGAATGCGGCGAACGCCACCAGAACGCCTACGTAATAGGCCTCCAGACGGGGACGCTCGGAGCGCTCGGAGGCGGTGACCTGCCTCCCGGCCCGTCGCCTGAGGAGCGCGTAACCCAGCAGGGCGAGGACGTCGCCGAAGATATGACGCTGTTTCACTACACCCCCCTCCGCACGTGGGGTGGCCTCTTTCGTCGAAGCCTCTGGCCCTGGCCCACCCCGTCCGTCGCGACGCGGAGGCTGTCCCTTGCCCCCTGGCGGAAGTCTCCGACAACCATCCGATCGCTCCCGTCGCACCGTCCGAAACCGCGGCCATGCGGACATTACGGGCATGCTGGAAGGTCCGCGAGCAGCCACACCGCTGCCGGGAGTGCCCGGAGATCCCGGCCTCACACCTGCGGCACGAAGAACTCGCGGACCTCCCACCGGGCCCTGAACGATTAGAGCCCGCAAACCCCTGGTACACGGCCAGAACACCCCACGCGGAAAGGACAACGGCAGGCCGGAAAGGAGTGTGCGCATGACCATGCCACTTACGGTCGATGCCAACGAGCAGGGCTTGATCGGCGACGGCGCCACCAACGTCCAGCCGGCGTTCCAGCAACTGGTGGACGCCCTCGGCGAAGCCTGTGCTGCGGACGGCCGTCCCCGGATCATGCACGTTCCCGCCGGCCGTTACCTGATCCAGGACAAGCCCGTGCTCTGGCGCAGTGGCGTTTCCCTGATCGGCGCAGGACGGGGCGCCACTTGCTTCGTGCTGCGCAACCCGGGCAGCCCGACGAGCCCCGTCCCGCTGGCCTGGTTCATCGCCGCGAAGCACGGCGCCGGCCGGGAGAATCACCTCGCCGACATCACCTTCGCGCACTTCGAGGTCGACGGCTCGGGGGCCCGGACCGAGGAGTACGACCCGTTGGCCAAGGGGCTGGGACTGCAGTATGTGCTGAGGGGCCGCTTCAGTGACCTGTATATCCATGACGCCGGCGCGACCGGCTTCGGATGCGACTTTCTTCAAGACACGGTCGTCGAGGGTGTACTGGCCGAGCGGTGCGGAGCGCAGGACCCCGGCGAGAAGATGGGCGGCGCGGGCATCGGTATCGGCGTCGGCGGCTGGGGCAGCGTCGAACGCCTTACGGTGACCGCCTGCACAGCGACCGGCAACGGAACCAACGGCATCTTCGTGGAACTCCAGCAGGAGGACTGGCAGCCGCCGCGCGGCATCCGCATCACCGCCTGCCACGCCGAAGACAACCGGTTCGGCCTCTCTGACTGAGGCGCCGACGGCCTGTTGGTCACCTTTTTAACGCTGATCGGCAACCGGGAGGCCGGGTTCGACGTGTCCTCGCAGGGCACCGCGGGCGTGGGCGGGCGCGGTGGCATCGTCACCGGCTGTGTCATCGACGGCAATGTCCGCGACGGGGTCGTACTGGGAAACACCCCGGGCCCTTATGCCCTGCGTGGCAACCGCATCAGCAACAACGGAAGGTATGGCTACTGGCAGCACAACCTGGCCGGCGGCGACCAAGAGCCGGCGGCCGACATCGTGCTGGAGTCCAATGACATCCGCGACAACGCCCTCGACGGTGTCCGCCTCGACGCGGACCTGCGGGATGTCGCGGTGCTGGGCAACCGCATCCGCAACAACGGCCGCCGCGCGGCACCGGCGACGATGGGCGGTGGCCCGGGCGTGCGGTTCACGCCGTTGTCCATGACCGACGAGAACGCCGACTGGGCGCCGGACTCCCACCGTGGCAAAGAACTCACCGTGGGTGGGCAGACAGCAGTGGTCACGGTCAACACCGCGACGGAACTGACCCTGGTCCCTGTCCGTCCCGGCGCGAGCACGGCCTGGGAGGACGGCACCCCCGCAGCGGGCTCCTCCTACCATCTCCCGGGTGCCCCCGCACCGCGGGCAGGCGTTACGGCCGACGCCGCCCATCCCTACCTGGACAGCAACCACGTCTGGGACGACCAGCGGCCAAAGACACAGACTCACGCCCTCTGGGTCACCGACGGCGCCACCTGGACGGGCGGCCGGGTCACCGACAACGACTTCAGCGGCAACGCCTCGACCGCCACCCGCTTCGACGCGGCCCCGACCGGCGGACGGTGGCGCGACAACGAAAGCTGACGGGCGCCACGGGAGGGTCGCTGCCGATGCCCGCCGGTCAACGGCGCGCCCCGCGAACGCCGACCGCAGTGATGGCTGCTGACAGGGCGAGGACGGCGCAGACGCGCAGCGCCCGTTCCCGCAGGGGCGAGCTCGGCATCGCAGCGGCGGCTCCCCGCTCGGGCAGCCGGGATACGGCATGGGCACCCTTCTCTCGGGCCAGCTTCATGACTTCGGCCGCGTGCAGGGCCTGCCTTCCGGTGCCGGCGTCCTTGATCTGCGTCCTGCAGGAGAACCCGTCGGCCACCACCACACAGTCGTCCTCCGCGTCATGGACGGCGGGCAGCAGGGCCTGTTCGCCGCACTCCATGGAGATGTCGTACTTGCCGGATTCGAAGCCCCAGGATCCGGCCAGACCGCAGCAACCTCCCTGGAGGTTCTGCACCTTGAGCCCCATTTTCTCCAGCAGGTCCTGTTCGGGGTTCATACCGCCGGTCGCTCGGTGGTGGCAGTGCCCCCACAACAAGGCCTTGCCGTCGAGCTGCGGGGGTTCGATGCCGAAGGTCTGGAAGAACTCCGCGAAGTGGTAGGCGTTTTGAGTCAGCCGCCGGGCATCGTCGTCATGGGGCAGCAGCTTGGGCAGTTCGTCCTTGAACACGGCCAGGCAGCTCGGTTCCATACCGACGACGAGCGTACCGGCCCTCAGTTGAGGACGGAGGAGGTGCAGTACCCGGAGGAGGTAGCGCTCAGCGGTGTCCAGGAAGCCGTAGTCGTACAACGGCCGTCCGCAGCAGATGTGCTGCTCAGGCATGACAACCCGCCACCCCGCCGCCTCGATCGCCTCCACGCACGTGACGCCCACATTGGTGTGGAAGCGGTTGTTGAAGGTGTCCGGGAACAGGACGACTGGGCGTCCGGAGGGGTTCGTGGTGCCTCCGCGCCGGGCGAACCATTCCTGGAGCGTCATGGGGGCGAAGCGGGGCAGCGGGCGGCGGCGGTCGATGCCCGCGACCAGTTTCGCCAGTCGGGCCAGACCTGGCGTGTGCGTGGCGAAGTTGGCCAGTTCCGGGACACGTGAGGCGAGCCGGGCCGCCTGGTCGATGAAACCGAACGCGTAGGCGTAGCGCGGGCGTCGGGGGCGGACCGACTTGAAGTGGTGGTAGAGGAACTCCGCTTTGTAGGTGGGCATGTCAAAGTTGACGGGGCAGTCGTTGGTGCAGCCCTTGCAGGCCAGGCACAGGTCCAGGGCGTCGTAGACCTCTTTGGACTGCCAGCCGTCCGTGACGACGTCGCCCCTCAGTATCTCGTACAGCAGGCGAGCCCGACCTCGGGTGGTGTGCTTCTCCTCGCGGGTTACCTGGTAGCTGGGGCACATGGTGGTCTCCGCGCGCGGGACCCGGCACTTGCCGATGCCGACGCAGCGCAGGGTCGCGTGGGCGAAGTCGCCGCCGTCTTCCTCGTAGGTGAACTTCAGCGGGTGGCGCGGCGGGTTGTAGTCAGTGCCGAGCTTGAGGTTCTCGTCCAGGCGATAGGTGTCGACGACCTTGCCCGGGTTCATCTTCCACTGTGGGTCCCAGATCGCCTTGAACTCCCGTATAGCCTGGAGGAGTTCGGTGCCGAACTGTTTCTCCAGCAGTTCGGCACGCTGCTGGCCGTCGCCGTGTTCCCCGGAGACCGAACCGCCCAAAGACACGCACAGGTCGGTGGCGTCCTCCAGGAACGCCCGGTAGGTGGCGATGCCGTTGGCTGTGCGCAGATCGAAGCTGAGTCGACTGTGGATGCAGCCCTGGCCGAAGTGGCCGTACATGGCGCCGGTGATGTCGTGCTTGTCCATCACCTCGCGCAGCCGCCGCACGTACTCGCCGATCCGGTCGGGTGGGACGGCGGAGTCCTCCCAGCCGGGCCAGTGGTCCTTGCCGTCGGGCGGGAAGGCCGTCGAGCCGAGGCCGCTCTCCCGGATCGCCCAGAGGTGTTCGCTGGTGCCGCCCTCCTGTTCGCTCTTGGCGATCCGAACGCGGTCCTGTGCGTAGCCCTTGCCGCCGGTGAGCCAGTCGGAGAAGGCGTGGGCCTGTGCAACGGAGTCCTCGGCGCTGTCCGTTCCGAACTGCACCACCAGCCAGGCGCCTCCTTCGGGGTGGGGCAGCTCCTGGATGCTGTCCACGTTCATGTTCTGGAGCTGCTGGTCACGGATGAGTTCGTCGTCGAGTGCCTCCAGGCCGATCGGCTTGAAGCGTTCGACGATCTCCTCGCAGTGTTCCGCCGCGTCGGCAAGGTTGTCGTACTCGACGACGACAGTGGTGCGTTGCAGTAGGGCCGGTGTGAGCATGAGGACGGCTTGCAGGGCGGTGGCACAGGTGCTCTCGGTGCCGACCAGGGCGCGGACGACATTGAAGCCGCGTTCGGGCAGAAGTTCGTCGAGGTTGTATCCGGAGACGCGGCGCGGGACCTGTTCGGCCGGCCGGAATCCGGCCCTGATGGCGTTCGGCGTACTTGTCGCGCAGGTCCTGTAGCGCCGCGTAGATCTGACCCTTGCGGCCTCCCTCGGCGATGATGGCGTCGAGGTGCTGTTCCTCGTTCACACCCACCCAGAAGCGGGCGCCGTCGTAGGTGACGATCTCCAGGGCGTGCACGTTGTCGCTGGTGCGCGGGCCTGGTCCGTACAGCTGCGACTGAACGGAGTGGATGCCGCAGGAGTTGTTGCCGATGTTGCCGCCGATCAGGCAGCGGGAGTGAGTGGAGGGGTCGGGCCCGAAGACCAGGTTGTGGCGGCCAGTGTGCCGGTTCAGCTCCTCGTTGATGACGCCCGGCTCGCAGGTGACCACGCGGCGGGCGACGTCCACCTCGCCGATGCCGGTGAGGTACTTGGAGTGGTCGATCACGACGGCTTCGTTGACCGTCTCGCCGGACAGGCTGGTGCCGCCTCCGTGATTGAGGATTGGGGGCGCCGAACCGGTGGCAGATCTTGTGGACCGCCACCACGTCGTCCAGTGTGCGAGGGACGACGACCCGGATCGGCACCTGGCGGAAGTTGGATGCGTCCTGGGCGTACAGTCCCAGCGAGGCGGTGTCGAAGCGGACCTCGCCGTCGACCGCCTTGCGCAGCGCCTGTTCCAGTTTGCCGACGTCGAGGGTCTGACGGGCTCGTGGAGGCCCCCGATCTCCGGGTGGGTCTTGGCCGGGATGTCGCGCGTCGCGCGGCGTGGTGCCTTCGCCATCGGGTCTCAACTCTCCTTTGCGAGCCTGGTCACGCTGGTCGCGCCCCGTACACGCGGTAGGGCTCGGCATCGGCCCACTTGACCTCCAGTCCGAGCCCCGGGCGGCCGGGATCGGGCCGCAGGGCCCCGCCGTCGGGTGACAAGGTGCCGTCGAACAGCAACTGCTCGATGCGTACGTGGTCGTGGAAGTACTCCAGGTGCCGCAGCCGACCTACCGCGCAGAAGGCATGGGCGGAGAGCGCCGGGGCGCAGTGCGCGGACAGGTCGATGTGTCGGGTCGCCGACAGGCCGGCCACCTCAAGTACCCCGGTGATACCGCCGCAGCGGGTGACGTCGGCCTGCAGGCAGTCCACGGCGGGAGGCTCCACCAGGTTGACGAAGTCGCGCGAGGTGAAGGCATATTCGCCGGCCGCGATATCCAGGCGCTCCGGCCCCCGGTCGCGCAGCATGCGCAGCCCTTCGAGGTCGGCCGAGGAGACGGGCTCCTCCAGCCACCGCACGTCCCACTCGTAGTGGAATCTGCGCGCCCAGTACGGGGCCTCCTTGCGGGCGAGCGCGCCATTGGCGTCGGTGAAGATCTCCGGCTCGTCGCCGATGGCGTTCCGTACGGCCGTGAGGCGCTCCGGATCCCTTTCGGGCTCGCGCGAGGTCTTCAGCTTCACCCGGGGTATGCCCTGGACAGTCCAGCCGGCGAGCTGCTAGGTGAGCCGGTCGAGGGAGTAGTTGGTGAAGCCGCCGCTGCCGTACACCGGGACACGGTCGTGGTAGGCGGGCAGGAGGTGGATCAGCGGCAGGTCCAGCAGCCTGGCCTTGAGGTCCCACAGCGCCACGTCGACCGCTGAGACGGCCATGGCTCCGACGCCGGGGCGGCCCGCGTTGCGGATCTGCGGCGCCATGCGATGCCGCAGCGCCGGCGGCGCGGTGACGTCCTGCCGTCGCAGCAACAGGGCGAGTTTGGACGTCACGAAGGACGCGACCGACAGGTCTCCGTAGGTGTAGCCGAGACCGCTCCTGCCGCAGACGTGCACCCGGACGAGGATCATCGTGGTGGAGTCCCACTCCAGGGTCCCGTCCTGTTCCGTGCCGTCGGGGCCGTCGGTGGGCACCTCGAAGGCGTGTACGTCGACCGCGTCGATGCGGCAGTCCGCCAGCCCGGCCTGCCCTGCGGTCGTACGGCTGGTCATGGATGCCGCCCCGGCACATACTCGACCAGCTCGGTGGCCTTTTGGCGGGCGCCCTTGGCGGCGATGCCCAGCCCTTCGGGGTCCCGCACGGCCGCCTTGGCGGTCTTCTTGCCCTGTGTCTTCATGATGTGCGGCGGGATAGGCGCGATCTCCGGGTCGACCTTGAACTCCAGCACCACCGGCCGGTCGCTGGCCAACGCCTTCCCGATCTTCTTGGGCCTGTCGCAGTACACGCCCTTGAGACCGATAAGTTCGGCGTACTTGGCATACGGGACGTCCGGGATGTCCTGGGAGCCGGGGAACTTGGGATCTCCGGCCATGGCGCGTTGTTCCCAGGTCACCTGGTTGAGGTCCTGGTTGTTGAAGACGCAGAAGATAAACGGGGCAGGACCGGACAGCCGGTCCAGGTAGCGCTTGACGGTGATCATCTCGCTCATGCCGTTCATCTGGAACGCGCCGTCACCAACGAAGGCGATGACCGGCCGGTCGGGGTGGGCGAACCGGGCGGCAATCGCGTACGGGGTCCCCGGGCCCATCGTGGCCAGCGTCCCCGACAGCGACGCCTGCATGCCCTTGCGCAGCTTCAGATGGCGAGCCCACCAGTTCGTGCCGGAACCCGAGTCGGCGGTCAGGATGACGTCGTCCGGCAGCCGGGGCGAGAGCTCCAAGGCCACCGCCTCAGGGTTGATCGTCTTTCCGAAGTGCTGGCCGGCACGCTTGTCGCAGATCGCGTTCCAGTCGACGACATCTTTCTCGATCTTCTTGCGCCAGCCACGGTCCTCCTTACGGTGCAGCAGCGGCAGGAGGGCCTTGAGTGTCTGCTTCGCGTCGCCGACGAGGTGAGCCTCCATCGAGTAGCGGATGCCGATCATCCGCCCGTCGATGTCGATCTCCACGCCACGCGCCTGCCCTTCGTCCGGCAGCCACTCCGCGTACGGAAAACTGCTGCCGATCATGAACAGGGTGTCGCAACCGCGGATCATGTTGTCACTGGCCTTGCTGCCGAGCAGACTGATGGGACCGGTGACGAACGGCAGGTCGTCGGGTAGCACTTCCCGGCCCAGCAGCGCCTTCGCCACCCCCGCCCCCAGCATTTCGGCCGCCTCCACGACCTCGCTCTCCGCGTTTGCGGCGCCCTGGCCGATGATCATGGCGACCTTGCTTCCGGCATTCAGGATGCCTGCCGCCCTGCGTAGCTCCCCCTCGTCAGGCAGGAGGCGCGGGCGGCTCCAGCCGACGCTGGAGAACACCGAGCCGTGCTCCTTCGGCGGTCAGGGTTGGGCCTCTTCCTCTTGCACGTCGTTCGGGATGATGATCGTGGCGACGCCGCGGGTGGTGAGCGCGGTCTTGAAGGCGCGGTCGATGACGTGCCGGGCCTGCGCCGGGTGCGAGACCATCTGGCAGTACTCGGAGACGTCCGCGAACAGCTGCTGAAGGGCGATCTCCTGCTGGTAGTGAGAACCGAGTGACAGCCGCTTCTGCTGGCCGACCACCGCGACGACGGGTTGATGGTCCAGCTTGGCGTCGTACAGGCCATTGAGCAGGTGCACCGCACCCGGCCCCGACGTGGCGACACAGCAGCCGACCTCACCCGTGAACTTGGCATGGGCACAGGCCATGAACGCGGCCATCTCCTCGTGCCGCGTCTGGATGAACTCCGGTTCACCCTTCGCCCGGTCGAACGCGCCGAGCAGCCCGTTGATCCCGTCGCCGGGATAGCCGTAGACCCTCTCCATGCCCCACTCGCGCAGGCGCTGCAACACAAAGTCGGCGACCAGGCGACCAGCGTCATCACGTACTCCCTCGGACACACCTCTGCCGTCACCAGTAGGTGACACATGGCGGGGGCGCGTAAACGGTGGCTTCCCGGTCGCCACTCTCATGGACGGGGCAGTGACGGTTTCCATCCGCCAGCGGATAAAAGCCGCATAAGAGGAGGCTCTCTTACGCACTGCAAAAGTCACGCAGAGGGGACAGCAGCCATGTCGTATCCGCATCGCTCCAGTGACATAGGCGCGCATCCCGAGCTTTCGGAGATGCGACAAAGGCTCGAGCGCACCGCCTCGAGCGGTCAAGCAGTCGCTGTCGAGGGCCTCATGGTCCTCGCGGGCGTCTACGCCGGGATCTCTCCGTGGGTCGTTCACTTCACGAACGAGCCGAACCTCACCATCAACAACCTGATCGTCGGAATCACGGTCGGCCTGATCGGCCTCGGCCTGACGATGGCTCCGGACCGGATGTTCCGTCTGGCGTGGGTGGTCGCTCCCCTAGGCCTGTGGCTGCTCATCTCGCCGTGGGTGGTCACCGCGGCACACGGTGCGTCGGCGGGCGTCATCTGGAACAACTGCTGTATCGGCGCGGTGATCGCGCTGCTCGGCCTGGCTGCCGCGGGCCTCACCATCGGAGTGGCGCGTCGCGGTCCCCGCTGAGGCACCAGTCAGTCTGTCGTGCCAGGCGCTTCCCTGGCACGACACGCTGTCGGCAGCGAGAGGGGGCGACTCCGGCGCCCCCTTGACGAAACGCGAGGCCGGACGAGCGCACAAGAACCAGCCGTGCGGACTCGGCAACCGCACGGCGCAAGACGTCACTCGCGTGGCATACGGAGCCTCCCGCAGACGGCTCATGGCGTGTTTCAGGACACTGCGGGTGGGTGACTCCAGGACCGACGTGGACGCCACGGCTGCCTACAAGCCGTTGGTGGGCCGTGTTCGGACGTGAACAAAAGCAGCAGCATCACCCGTGACCTCGCCGGTCCCTGCTCGCCGCTTCCCAGGCGGTGCACGACGGAATGAACCCGCCGTGCTCGCCCCAACCGCCCGACCCCAGAGGCCCATGTCTTCCTCAGCAGCCGACCTGCTCCGGACACGCGACGCCACTGCGGTCCCGGAGCCGTCCTCGGACCAACTCGACGCGCTGATGCGCGAGCTCGCGCTGGAGCCCCTGGGACCGCGGCAAGCCGCGCTCCGGGACGAGGTCATCCGTCTGCTACTGCCGCTGGCCCGCCGCGTGGCACGCCGATTCCAGCGCCACGGTGAGGACCACGACGACCTCGTTCAGGTCGCGTCCCTCGGACTGGTCAAGGCCGTCGACGGCTACGACCCGACACTGGGGCACGCCTTCTTGTCCTACGCGCTTCCCAAGGTCACCGGCGAGCTCAGGAGGCATCTGCGGGACCGCACCGCCACCGTGCGGCTGCCCCCGCCCCCTCCAGGAGGCGAGCAGCCAGGTCTTCCAGGCCGTCGAGGAACTCGAGCAGAGGCTCGGCGGCTGTTCGCCCACCTCTCGGCAGATCGCCGAGCACACAGGACTCGAATACGACCATGTGCTGTCCACGCTGCGCGCGGTGCACGAGTGCCGCTCGCGTTCCCTGGAGGAGCCGGCGGGATACGACCAGGACTCCCCGCTCGCCTGCCTGATCAGTGCCGAGGATGCCGCCCTCGATCGCGTCGTCGACACCGTGGCCCTGACTTCCCTGATGAAGCAGCTTCCAGAGCGGGACCGCCACGTCCTCTATTTGCGTTTCTACCGGGAGCGAACCCAGCAGCAGATCGCTGACGTTATCGGTGTCTCCCAAATGCAGGTCTCGCACATTCTGAGACGCTGCTTCGACCGGCTTCGCGAGGCTCTGCTGGCGACCGAGCCGGTTCCGGGACGAGCCGACGAGGAACGCCCCCTGGTCAACCACCGGGCCGTCCGGCCGAGGCGCCCCTCGTTCGGTCGCCGTCAGCCGGCGGAGCCAGTACGCCCTGCGCGTCCTGCACTGACGCGCACGACGGGCGGCTCCACAGTCTCCAAGAAATCGCGCCCTGAAAGGCTCGGCAGGAGGCGGGCCGGCCCTGCGAAGAAGTCCGCGACTTCTGGGCCGCGCGTCTCGTCCAGCCATAGGTGCGAGATGCCAATGCGCTCTGTACGGGCATTGTGGGGCCGGACCTGCCGCGGGTTCGGCTCCGACGTGTCGCCGCGCATACCGCGCCGGCTATGTCCGACGACCGGCGGGCGAACGCGGCTGACCCGACTGGCCTCTCCTCCTGTCGGTTGCGCGTACTCCGACGAGGTCGCTCGGCCTCCTCCCGCCGCCGCCGTTCCAACGGAGCAGTTCCGCACGAGCCACTTTGCGGGGAGCCCAATCCTCAGGAAGGCAGGCAGCGCATGGCTCGCTGGGGTACCGCCCTGCTATGCAGCGGGCCGAGACCACGCGCCGTGATACTCGCCGTGGCGGGCTTGCTGGTCACGGCGTGCAGTGGTCCACCATCAAGCACCCATTCAGAGGTGTACCCACAAGTCGAATTCCCGTTCGACCGTGCAGTGCGGAAAGCACTCGCCGAAGTCCCCGACAGCAAGCTGTTCTCGGTGGTTCTGCGTCAGGTTTCCAGCCCGGAGCCCGCATGGCGGACCGAGGTCGCCACCAAGGACGGCACTGTGCACCTGGTACGCATCGATGCCACCCTCGGCAGGCTGCTGAGTACCGCTGTGCCGGCCGACCAGTCGCCCGAGGAGAAGGCGAGAACGGCGGCGTTGGTTGAGGCGGCGAAGGTGCTTCCGGAGGAAGCCGCCGAGAAGGTGGCGGCCAAGGCGATGGAGGACCCGCGCTTCGGCAAGGTGACCGAGGTCCGGCTGATGCAGTACAGGATGGAAAGGCTCGTATGGTCCGTCACGGTCGCGGCTATCGCCCCGGAGAAGACGCACACCTACCAAGTCGACGCCTTGAGCGCCAAGGTGGTCGACAGCCGAACGAGCGAGACCACGTCATAGCACGACCTCACCCTCGACGTGAGGTGACTGACGCCATCGTGTCCGTGACCGTCGTGACGCCCACCCGTCCACCATCAGCGGCAGCGGTACCCACCCAGCGCGGTCGCCTCATCGCCGGCCTTCCCCAGAACACGGGCAACGAGCACCAGCCCCGGAACACCGCGCCCGGCCCAACCGACGACCAAGTGCCACGGGCGGCTCTCGACCGCTCGTCGGCGACACTCATCTTCCCGACGAGGCCGGACGGTGAGAGCGGTCCGGTTTCCGGCCGCCTTGGTCGGGAAAACCCCTAGCTCCATGAAGGACAGAGCCCAAGCTCCGACCGCTGTGCCCGACCCCGCCTGCCCGCCATGGGTCCTACGGGAGTACGGCGTTATCGCCGACGGCGAGCGAGGGGCGCTGGTGGACCCAGAAGGCGGGATCGTGTGGTTGTGCGCACCGCGCTGGCACAGTGACGCGGTCTTCTCGGCAATGATCGGAGGCGCTGAGCACTTCACGGTGGCGCCTGCGGATGATTGGCACGTGTGGGGCGGCGCCTACGAGGAGGGCACCCTGATCTGGGTGAACCGATGGGTGAGCGCGGATTCCGTGATAGAGTGCCGTGACGCCCTGGCGATGCCGGCGCGCCCCGACCGACTCGTCCTGCTGCGCCGGATCCACGTCGTCGAGGGCGCGGCGCGGCTCCGTCTGGAACTGGACGCCCGCCCGAGGTTCGGCGCACGTCGCATGCGGGATCCCCGTCTGGAGGGGGACGTGTGGACCGCCGCGGCCGAAGGGCTGCGGATGCGCCTCCGTGGTGCCCGCCACGCGTCGTGGGATCCCGAGACCGGCCTGCGGCGGCGAGTTCCGGCTGGGCAGGGGTGAGGAGCACGACCTCGTGCTGGAGGTGTCCACCGATTCCGAACGGCCTCGGCTTGACCCCGGGGACCTGTGGGCGGCCACCGAGCGGGAGTGGCGGCGCGCCGTGCCGGACTGCTCCGCCCTCGCCGCCCCGCGCGACGCCCGACACGCCTACGCCGTGCTCCGGGGGCTGACCAGTAGCGCGGGCGGCATGGTCGCAGCCGTGACCACGTCGCTTCCGGAGCGGGCGAACACCGGGCGCAGCTACGACTACCGTTTCGCCTGGCTGCGCGACCAGTGCTACGCGGGCCTCGCGGTCGCCGCGCACGGGCCGCACGAACTCTTGGACAGCGCCGTAGCGTTCACGGCGGACCGTATCCCCGCCGACGGGGACGCCGTTCGGCCCGCCTACACGGTCACCGGCGAGCCGATGCCCAGGGAGCACGCGCTGCCGTTGCCCGGCTACCCGGGCGGCAGCGACCGTATCGGCAACGAGGCGGCCACCCAGTTCCAGCTCGACACCTTCGGCGAGGCACTCCAGTTGTTCGCGGCCGCCGCCCGTCACAACCCGCTCGCCCCGGAGGCGGAGGCGGCAGTGCGGGTCGCCGTCGACGCCGTGGAACGCCGCTGGCCGGAGCCCGATGCCGGGCTGTGGGAGCTGGAAAACCGGTGGTGTACCCACTCTCGGCTCAGCGTGGTTTGCGGACTACGCAGGATCGCGGAAGTCCTGCCTGGCAAGGACAGCCGGCGCTGCGCCGATATGGCCGACACTGTCCTGGCGGAGACGCGCCGACGTTGTCTGCACCCGGACGGGTACTGGCGCCGGGCCGCCGACGACGACGGGCCCGAGGCCGCCCTGCTGGTGCCGCTGGCCCGGGGATGCGCGGACGCGGACGACTCCAGTGCCGCGCTGACTCGTGCCCGCATCGAGGACACGCTGGCCCAGGACGGCTACCTCTACCGCTTCGGTCGTGCAAGAGCTCGCAGCGCAGGGACTCCGTGAACCCCTTGATGGCGTGTTTGGCACCGCAGTACACCGACTGCAGCGGCACGCTGCGATGTGCCAGCGCCGAGCCGACCTGCACGATGGTGCCCCGGTCGCGCGGCACCATGCGGCGCAGGGCCGCCTGAGTGCCGTACACGAAGCCGAAGTAGGTCACCTCGGTGGCCCGCCGGAACTCCTCCGGTCTGATCTCCGGCACAGGCGCGAACACGGTCGAGAAGGCCGTGTTCACCCATACGTCGATCGGCCCCAGTTCCGTCTCCACACGTTCCGCTGCGGCGTCGACGGCCTCGGCGTCGGACACGTCCACGACCAGGGAAAGCGCATGCCCGCCCGCCTCGCGGACGTCACGGGCCGCGCTCTGAAGGCCTTCCTCGCCCCGGGCGAGCAGCGCGACGGAGGCGCCGCGCGCGGCGAAGGCCCGGGATGTGGCACGTCCGACCCCGCCGCTCGCGCCCGTCACAACGACGACCTGCGTCGCGCCGCGCTCGCGGCGTTCGGCGGTCATGAGCTGCCCCGGCCCGGCAGGTGCTCCGCGTACTCCGTGATCTTCTGGCGCACACCCTTGGCAGTGATGCCCGCCTTCTCAGGATCGTGCAGGGCCGCCTTGGCGGCCTTCATGCCCTGCTCGGTCATGATGTGCGGCGGAATCGGCGCGATCTCCGGGTCGACCTTGAATTGGAGCACGACCGGCACGTCGGAGGCCAGGGCCTCGTCCCAGGCGGCACCGATCTCCTCCGGATCGTCGCACACGATGCCCTTGAGGCCGATGAGCTGGGCGTAGGCGGCGTAGGGAATGTCAGGGATGTCCTGTGATCCGGGGTACTTCGGATCGCCAGCCATGGCCCGCTGCTCCCAGGTGACCTGGTTGAGGTCCTGATTGTTGAACACGCAGAAGATCAACGGCGCCGCGCCGGCCAGACGGTCGAGGTAGCGCTTGACCGTGATCATCTCGTTCATACCGTTCATCTGGCATGCTCCGTCACCCACGAACGCGATGACGGGACGGTCCGGATAGGCGAACCGCGCCGCGATGGCGTACGGGGTGCCCGGACCCATGGTGGCCAGCGTGCCGGAGAGCGAAGCGCGCATGCCTTGGCGAAGCTTGATGTTGCGGGCCCACCAGTTGGTGCCCGAGCCCGAGTCGGCGGTCAGGATCGCGTTGTCGGGCAGTCGCGGCGAGAGTTCTGCGGCGACTGCCTGCGGGTTGATGGTGGTGTCGAAGTGCTGGGCTGCCCACCGCTCACACAGGTCGTTCCACTCGCGGACGTCCTTCTCGATCTTCTCCCGCCACGAGCGGTCCTCCTTGCGTCGTAGCAGCGGGGTCAGCGCCTTCAGAGTCTCCTTGGCGTCCTCCACGAGATGCGCTTCCATGGGGTAACGGATGCCGATCATGCGACCGTCGATGTCGATCTCGACACCCCGCGCCTGCCCCTCGTCGGGCAGCCACTCCGAGTACGGGAAGCTGCTGCCGACCATGAGCAGGGTGTCGCAGCCACGGATCAGGTTGTCGCTCGGCTTGCTGCCGAGCAGGCCGATGGGGCCGGTGACGAACGGCAGGTCATCGGGCAGGACCTCGCGGCCGAGCAGTGCCTTGGCGACGCCGGCGCCGAGCAGTTCGGCCACCTCGACGACCTCGGCCTCGGCGCCGGCGGCGCCCTGCCCGACGAGCATGGCGACCTTGCCGCCCTCGTTGAGGATGTCGGCGGCCTTGCGCACCTCGTCGAGGTCCGGCAGGACGCGAGGCAGGCTCCAGCCGACGCTAGAGAACACCGAGCCGTGCATCTTCGGCGGCGAGGGCTGGGCGTCCTCCTCCTGCACGTCCTTCGGAATGATGATGGTCGCGACGCTGCGGGTGGTGAGCGCGGTCTTGAAGGCCCGGTCGATGACGTGCCGGGCCTGTCCGGGGTGCACGATCATCTGGCAGAACTCGGACACGTCCGCGAAGAGCCGCTCCAGGTCCACCTCCTGCTGGTAGTGGGCACCGAGACTGAGCCGCTTCTGCTGAGCGACCACAGCGACCACCGGCTGATGGTCGAGCTTGGCGTCGTACAGGCCGTTGAGCAGGTGCACCGCGCCCGGCCCCGACGTGGCGACACAGCAGCCGACCTCGCCGGTGAACTTGGCGTGCGCGCACGCCATGAACGCGGCCATCTCCTCATGCCTGACCTGAATGAACTCCGGCTCCCCCTTCGCCCGGTCGAAGGCACCCAACAATCCGTTGATGCCATCGCCCGGGTATACGTACACGCGCTGGACACCCCACTCGGTCAAGCATTGCAGCACATAGTCGGCGACTTCGGTCATGGGCTTCTCCTGAGCGAGCGGTAGGGACGGTGGCTCATTGGGTTGCCTTGCGCACCGTCGCGTAAACCGGCGCCTGCGCGACCGTTCGGGTGCTTTCCCGAAGACCTTTGCATAGAGCAAAACCATCGGGGAACTCGGGCAAGGACGAGGCCGACCCCCTCAGCCGACCGGGCTCGCCGATCCCCCCGACATCAAGTGAGAGCGACAGGTCCCATGGACACCTCGACTCCCCACGGCTCACGGTCGCCAGCTCATCCGGAAGAGGTCGCAGCCCGGGCGTACGGCCCGACACCCGGGGAGGAACTGGTGCGCCGAATGGCGGCCTGCCCGCCCGGCCCGGAGCACCAAGCCCTGCGCGAGGAGGCGATCATGGCCTTCCTGCCCGTCGCCCGCCGCATCGCCCGCCGCTACGGCTCTCGCGCCGAAAGCCGGGAAGACCTCTACCAGGTCGCCTGCCTTGGTCTGGTCAAGGCCGTCGACCGTTACGACCCCAGCCGCGGACACGCCTTCCTCTTCCTACGCCGTGCCCACCATCGACGGCGAAGTCAAACGCCACCTACGCGATCACACGTGGGAAGTCCATGTCCCCCGCCGCGTACAGGACCGTCACCGCCGTGTCCGGATGGCCCAGGAGGAACTGCGCCGTAAGGGCGACGAGAACGGCGGGACCGTGCGTGAGCTGCAGCAGCTCACCGGTATCACTGAAGACGACGTCAGACTGGCCCTGCGCGCCGACCAGGCACGCAACCCTCTCTCCATGGACGAGGAACGCAGCCCCGGGAAAAGTAGCTCTCTGGCGGCCACCATCGGCGCGGACGACCCCCGCCTCGACCGCATCACCGACCTTGTCGCCCTCGCCGCCCTCATCCCCGAACTGCCGGACCGGGAACGCACCATCCTGCGCCTCTACTTCTTCGGCTCCCTCACCCAGCGAGAGGTGGCAGACGCGGTAGGGATCTCACAGATGCACGTTTCCCGCCTGCTCAATCGTTCCTGCGCCGATCTGCGGCAACGCCTGCTGGCCAGCTGAGAACACAGCACCGTGCGAACCGGTCACGACAGGCAGAGCGCGACGGTCGGCCCCCAGGTCCGGCGGCTACTTGGTTGCGCAGGAGCCGGGACGCCCATCGGATTGCCGCTGGGGAGGGCTGGGCGTCCCACCAGGAGGCCCCTGGTCCAGAGTCCGGCGCAGACGGCAGCTCAGAGGTCAAGTGCGGCACGTCGGACCGGGAGCCCCGCCACCAGGCCGAGCTGGTCAGGGACAGCTTGGCCTGGTCCACGAGCACCGGGGCCGGCGGAACCCAGCGGCCGCTATTTGGGCGGGACGGCTCCAGCCTTGCGCTGACGCTCATGTCCACCCGGGTCAGTTCACAGCGCGAACGCGGCATCGCACCTCAGGGCGACTTCTCCGCTGCACGGCACACGGGACAAGTCAGCCTCCTGGCTGGCTGGTCATGGGTCACCTTGCCAGGTTGGGCGGCTCCACGCAGATGGGCAGTCTCCTTGCGCACATGATCGATGCAGACGCCGGCACCGCACAGCCGACAGGCGGCTACCACTTCCGAAGTCCGCTCCGACTGGACACATTCATAGCATTTCACTCGCGGACCTCTCGGCCAGAGGGCTGACTGCGAAGGCCCCAACGGCGGGCTCAACTCGCTGCAGAGTCCCCTCGCTACAGCTCCACAAACACGGCACCGTACGGGAGCTGTTTCATGATCACGGCGGCGATTCGTCCCTGGCATGTTGACTGCGCCAACAGCGGCCGTCACCACCTCCAGCAACCTCTGCTCGTCGATCGAGGTGTCACCCTCCCCCCGTGGAAGCCGGGGAGGTATGAACACCGGATCCGGTCCGCGAGAGGAAATAGGAGCGTACGACTGCGATCACACACGCAGCGACGAGAGCGGCAGTCCACCCACCAGACCACGAGGAGGCCCGGTCCAGGAGGCTCCGGCCCTGACGCCGCGAGGTGCCACTCGTCCCCCGGGTCGTACATGACAGTGATTTCGTCGCCCGGGCGGGTGTTCTGCCCGCAGCCCCGCCAGATGCGAACCCGGAGAGGGACGCCCTTCCGGTCGACCACCGAGCAGAAGTAGCGGCTGCGGCCCGAAGCGGCTGGCGTCGGATCCTCCACCGATGTCACCAGCACAGACTCCACACGTCCCGCTCCGCGAGCACTACACCCGCAGCCAGCCGGGGGCCTGGACCACGGCTCGCAAATGGGCCCTCAGGCGCGGTTCTATCGCAGGCAGGCGTGGGGGCAGTCGGCGCACGTACATCTCCACCTCCGCATTCGTCCGGCGTTGCCCGGCATCAGGTGCCATCGCGAGTTTCGCCGGTCGCGACTCGCGACCGGCGAAACTGCGCCTCCACCTCTTTCCCTGCGTCGGACACAGGCGTTTCCCGCGCCACCGTGGGATCGAGCGATGAGGCCCGGCCTTCGCGATTCTCTCTTATTAAGCAAAACGCGACAGAGAGGGGAGAATCAGCCCCGTTACGCGGTAGGGGCCCGACCGTTACCGCACGCCGTCAGGCATCGCGGGCCCCTCCGGCATCCACGACCCAGCCCAGCGGGTGCGGCCCTTGATCGTCCAGCGCCATCGCCAGAGGTTCACCGCCGGCCTCGTTGAAGGCGGTCAGCGCCTCGACCAGGGCCAGGCGTTGCGCCGGTGTGAGCCGTTCGACGATCGCGGCGATCTCGGCGTGGCGTCTGGCGGTCACGTCCTCGACTATGCGCCGGCCCTCACCGGTGAGTCTCAGCAGTGTCTCGCGGCGGTTGCCGGTGTTGGTCTGCCGGTCGGCGAGTCCGGCGGCGATCAACCGGTGGACCATCCGCATCGCCGTGGAGGGCGCGACCTGGAGCAGGTCGGCGAGCCCGACCAGTTTCGTCGCGCCGCGGGTAGACAGCACCACCAGCATCCGCATCTGCGGCAGCGTCACGGGTTCCTCGACCGCGGCCAGGGAGCGGGCGGAGACGGCGACCAGCAGGCGCGAGGCGGTCAGTACCGCGTTCGTGACCGCATCGACGTCTTCCACAGTCTCAGGGCGGGTCTCGTACTCCGGCATACGCCCTTTCTATAGCGCTGGACTCCCAGATCACTCTCTCACTGGAACCAGATTTCTCCCGGTCCATGACCGCGACCGTGGTAGCGCATCAGGAGCATCGCGGCGTCGTGTGCGGGTGCGGCGACATGGCGGCAGCGAGTAGCCGGCGAAGCCCTCGGCCAGCGCCAGCAGGAGCAGGGTCGCGCCGATCAGCCAGTTGACCTCGCGGGGCCTGCGGAACGCGCCGGTGAAGAAGGAACGCCTTCCGCAGGAGGCCGCCGCTCTCGTACAGCGGAAGCCGCTCGTCGATGTGGTCCGCGGCGCGTTCGGTCGCACGGCGGGCCCGCGCGGCCGCGCGGGCCCTGCTCCTCCTCCACACCACGGATCACGAGTGCCCTCGCGTCCGCGAGACCCCGAAACGGCCGTCACGTTCGATCACCCTTCGGCTTCCCACGCTGGTCGGGGGTGCCGTGCGGCGGCGGGCCGAAGGGCTCTGCCGCGGTGGCTGGGGACACCGGGGAATCGTTCTGGCCCTCGCGCTGCTCCGGACGCAGGGCACCCGGTTCGCCGGACGTCGGCTCGGCGCCGGCCTGTAGTTGCTCCAGCCGGGCGCCCAGCAGCTCGGTCACCGGCAGCCGATCGGCGTGCATCCGCTCGTATGCCAGTAGCTCCTCCACACTCTTCGGCAGTCAGTGACCGTACGCGGCTCTCCAGACCGCCGATCGGCAGGTGGTCGTAGTCGGGCAGCGGCAGGCTGCTGCGCGCGGGATCGGCCATGGTTCTCACTTCCCTGTGTACGACTGCCTGCGGATGGCCAGGTGTGCCGTGCGGCGGCTCGCGGCCCGTCCCGCAGGCAGCACTAGGTTCAGCCCTGCCCGCCACTGCCGAACGAACCGCTTCTGCCCTCATCCCAGCGGCGCCGTCGTTGCGAGGAGCTGCGCCGGGAGGGCATGTTGCCGTGGGCGCGCAACTCGTGCGGGGTCAGCCGGTCCTTGCTCCTGGGCACCTCATCGAGCTCCCGGTTCTCTCTGTCCTCATGGACCGGTCCCTCCTCGGGCACACGGGGTTGTTCCTCGGGGCGTGGCGCAGGTGGCTCCCGGCGCCTTATGCGGGCGCCCAGCACGAAGGCGCCGATGAGCAGCGCCACGACGACCAGACCGGCGATCATCAGTCCGATGCCGAGCGCACCTTCCGCGGCGATGTCCGTCCGTGCGATGTCCATGGCCCGCGAGTACCCCTGGCACCCCAAGTGAACCGATCACCGTGAGCGCGAGGCGCGAGTCCGCGACCGGTTCGCCTTGCGGACCGCGTCGAGCAGCTCCGCCTTCGGCATCCGGGACCGCCCCTCGACATCCAGACTGCGGGCGACGTCGTAGAGGTGCTTCTTGGAGGCCCGCTCGTCGACACCCTCACCGCTGCGGCCGCCCTGACCGCGGGGGCGGGCGGACTGCAGGTCCGAGGGACCCTTGCGGCCGCCCTCCTTGCGCTGCCAGTGGTCGCCGACCTTCTCGTACTTGTGCTTCAGCGCGCCGTACGCCACCCGATGGGCCCGCTCGCCCTCACCGTATTGCTCGACGGCCGAGTCGTGCGCCTTGATCCAGGTCCGCTGGACATCCTTGGGAGAGCGCTCCAGGGTCGACGGCAGCTCCTGTCGTCCGGGCACCTGACTCACCTCTGTCCGTCGTCGTTCCATCGGCTAACCGAGTGCCCGGCACGGCGTGCGGAAAACCGCCGGACAGCTGTTCGAAGTCGGCGCCGAGGCTCCGCAGTGAAAGCGGTACTCGATCGGCTGTTGCGGGTACGGCAGAGCCTGCGCGGCCATCAAGTCGTCGACGCGCCCACGCTCATCCTTCCTTACCAGTCCGCTCCCCATCGCCCCAGGTTCGTCCAGCTCAGCGTGCGCCAACGGTTCGAGTTCGCGCTGAGCGGTACCTCCATGCCTCCAACAGCTCCTCAGCCGCCGCGACATCGTGGCGCAGTCCAGTCTCTCTGCGCGCCCTCCATTGTCCTGGATCGCCAACCGCCGACGTTTGCGTACGAGATACCCGGGAAACCCGGTGGCCGCGCGACGTGTAGAGAGAAGATGAAGCACTGTGACCAGGAACACCGCACAGAAGCCGTCCGTCCGAGTTGCCGAAACCGGCTGGATGAAGGCGCGTCACCTCCGAGGGAAGCGTGTGCGTACCTGCGTTGCCGCAATCGCGGACGAGAGCCCCTCACCCGCCGCCCATACCAGCACGGAATGGAACATCATCAAGGGTGAAGATTGACCCATCAGCCCCTTCGTAGTGCGTCGCAGCGGTGCGGCCGGGAACGACTCGCCATCCTGCCGGGCTGAGTCGCGGCAGACAGCCTCTCTAACCTCGATCGTTCATGAGTCCTCGTCGATTTGCTGACGGGGACTCTGCGCTTGTGTGGTGCGGTCTTTTCGGGGCTGGGGCAGGCTGAGGGCCCGGCTCTCGCGTCGAATGGGCGCTGGGTTCCGCTTCACCGGTGTGCTGGTGCGGGTTGTCGGGACGATCGATGTGGCTGGTCAGCCAGGGTTCGGCAGGGCTTTGAGCCTGACGATCGCGTGGCTGATGGCGTCGGTCCAGGGTGACCGGGCGGGCAGGCGGAGCCAGCGGCGACGGCCGGGGTTCACGAGCTGCGCGGCGGCGAAGAACAGTCGAAGCCGGAGCTTCTTAGGTTCCCAGCGGCGGGCCTCGCGCGAGCATCGGCTTTCAGGCGAGGCGGTCGAGTGCGAGGGAGACGCTCTCCAGCCAGATCCGGTTCCTGCGCGGTGTCGTGCAGGGGCAGGTTGCGCAGGCCAGTGGCGCGGGCAGCGCGGATGCGGTCCCCACAGCGGGCCCGCCTCCGGTGCCGCAGTTCGCGGTCGACGAGCTGGTCGCCTTTCGTGTTGGTCGCAAAGCAGGTGAGCCGGTTGCCGTCGATGTCGGTGAAGCGCGACTGGGCACCGTGGTGCGGGCGCTCTCTGCGGACGATCAGCCGCATGCCCGCGGACCAGATGCTCAGGTCGGGCATGTCGGTGATCTATGCGACCCAGCCGCCGGGCCGGTCGGTGCCACCCGCGTCGTAGGCCAGCGTCCGCGCCTTCTTCGGGATCTTCAGCACGGCCTGGTGGATCACGTCGGTGGTGGTCATTCCGACGGAATACGACAACCATCGCCGGCGCCGGGTGAGCCAGTCGAGGAAGGCGTGGGTGCCGCCGCCGGAGTCGGTGCGGATCAGCGTCTGCTGTTCCCAGCGCAATATGTCTAGGCAGCTGGGCCAGGGTGAGTTGGGCGGTTTCGATGTGGTCGGCGGCGGTGTTGGAGCCTACGTTGGCGGGCCTCAGCAGGTCCCACACCGGCTCCCCCGAACCCGGCCTGACCGTGATCGACGAACGCCATCAGCGGATGATGACTGAAGGTCTTCTTCCAGGCTGGGGGGCGTCCTGCTGCTCGGAGTGCGCGAGCACCAGCACCGTCGATGTCCACGATCACCTGGCCGTCGGCGGCCGGACTGCTTGTCTCGGTCAACTCCCAGACTCGTTAAGCACTTCGGAAACGTGCGCCCCAGATCGCCGCAAGGTTTTCGGGCCGGACGCGGCGAGTGCGTCGACGATGCAGGAGACGGTCGGATCGGATGCCACCGGGCCGAGCACAGCCGGCTCGGCCCGCAGCATGCCAACGTGGGCCAGACAGTCGCCGCCGAGCGCAACGGACAGCGCCACATCCAGCAGGATCTTGCCCCGGATCGTGCACAGCCCGCGGCTTGCGGAATGGTGCCACCGCTGCGGATATCGCGGTGTCCAGGGCGGACTTGTGGACCGTGTCGACCAGCAGCACGGCCCCGGCCTGGGCAACGACTCCATGGCCGTCGCCCTCGAAACGGACACGTGGGTACGACCCGCTATTCTTCTTCACCTGCAGAGTGATTCTTTCCTTGCAGTGACAGGACCGTCGATAAATACCATCGTTGCAGGTCGTAGCACTCTCCATTTATTTGACCAAGGACTCGGACAGACCCACTCGCGAAAGCGCGAGGTTAATCCCGCGACCAATAGTGGTTCCAATCATCGGAATCTCTCGCGCGCGCTCCTCGTCGTCGAAGCGGCCACTCAGGTCGCGTACGGCCCCTCTGATGCGGCACCCGCGCTCGATAGTCTGCGAACCTCGTGATGTTGTTTATCTATCCTGCGCTTCTCCCTTCTGACGGAGCCCGGGGGTGAAAAGCGCCAGCAGACAACACAGCATGTAAGGAGGCTCAGCCCGACCAGAAGCCCGAACAAGAGTGGAATCATGGACATCACCCACCCTGCCGCGCCGAAGAGAGGAAGAAAAAGGCATCCTCGCATGCAGCCCCGCATTTCCACAGCGTTCAGATGCTTACGCCTGCATTTCGTGCAACGAGGCACGAGTACCCATGACCGCCGCTCCCGGGTGTGAGGGCCCGTAGGCATCCACGGGACATCTCCCGAAAAGCTCACCTGGCTCGCGCATCCTGGAGTGGCTGGCCCATTGCAGTAATGGCACATGCGGGCGATCGGAGTCCGTGCCACTTCCAACTCCCGTCACTTTGTGGGCTGAGGCAGCCTACTTACCCACCTTGGGACCCTTCCCGGCGAGGACGCCAGCCTCGATCTTTCGTGACGGCTCGTCAGGTGAACTGGCGGGCCGTTTCGGCTTGTTCGGAGGTGCGCGGACAGGGTGAGGGCCCGGCTGTCGCGTCGGTTGGGCGCCGGGTTCCACAGCTCCGGTCCGGGCGGTGCTCGAATGCGCGGGAACGTGCTGGTCAGCCGGAGTTCGGGAGGGCGTCGAGCCGTGCGATCACGCCAGTGATGAAGAGGCGGAATCGTAGTCGGCGCGGTCCCCAGAGTCTGGCCTTACCGGTCAGGGCGAGCAGGGACATCTAGGCGAGCAGGTCGAGGGCGAGCTGGACGATCTCCGGCCAGATCTGGTTCTGGGCAGCGCCGTGCAGGGAAGGTTACGCAGGCCGGTAGCGCGGGATTGCGGATGCGGTACTCGGCGCGGGCCCGCTGGCGGTGCCGCAGCTCCAGCTCGGCGATCCCCTGTCTCGGTGTGTTCGTGGCGAAGCAGGTCAGCCGGAACCCGTCGGCGTTAGGCGCAACTGGGCGCCGATGGCGACGATCAGCCGCATCCCCTTCAGGCAGCCCGTGAGACAGTCCCTGCCCGCTTCGAGTTCGGCGACCCAGGCACCGTCACGGATCTCGCCGTCCGGTCCAACGGCCGCCGTCCAGGCCGAGGCGGGGGCCTTTGAAGATTGCGCGCTTCATGGGATCCCCTGCTCGCCAGACCACTTGGATCCCGTAGGCCAGCACGTCCACGTCGCCGGATACCCGCCGAGCGGGACCCGCATCGCCTGGACGCTGCGAACGTGCTTCACCGAGTCGCCGAACGGAAACCTCGCTCACGCCTGAGGCGGCGTAGCACCACCACAAGATCAACCGCTGCCAGCAGGGCAAGTGCTGCACACAGCGCGGCGACGGCGATGAGGACGCCGCGTCCGGGGCTGTCGGCGGGGCCCGAATCCGCCGCCCACACTCCGAAAAGCCAAGCCGCCGCCCCGAACAGAGGCAGGAAGACACCGGACAAGATCAAGCGCAGGCCAAGCGGACTCTGGGCGGTGATCGGCTCGGTGCCGCTCCGGGGAAAACGGCGGCCGATCGTGCCGGAGCTCACACGCGGTACCGGTTCGTTACGCCGTCCTGTGTTGTTGTCGCTCATGACATGCTTCCTTCGCCGGCTCGTCACGCCAACGGGTGTCTACAGGAGCAGGGATCCGGCTCGTTGGGGAAGCCAGGTCGCCGAAGCTGGGAACGTTGACGGGCAACCGCCGAATCCGATGACCGGCAGCACCTGGACGGCGTGCCATGCGGGCCGCGTAGCCCGCACGCGAGGATCCTAAACCGAGGTGGGAGTCAAGAACCATCTCTGGGATCACCGGCATCACCGCGAAGGGATGCCGTGCCACTGAATCGGCGTTTCTCCCGCCGGATCGGGAGTGTGCTCGGCACACTCGACAGCACTGACACCCTTATCAAGTGCCGCGACATAAGCATCGACGTCGGACTGACGCAGTTATGCCCGCAAACCGCTGGCCCGCGTGTGGCGCATTGTGGAACAGGCACTGGGTAGAAGTGGGATATATAGAGCGACCCGCCTCAGAAGGGAACGGGACCGCGATGCTCTCTCATTCACTTGAGCAAGGCGTGCTCGTCATCACCGTGCACGAGGACCCAGGTATCGACGGCCGGGCGACGCTACTTACCGAGATCAGCGGTCTTCTTCATGCGCACAAGCCGGCTCCCATCGTGATCGTCCTCGACGAATCCGCGGCAGGCGACGCGGCAGTGAGCGTCGTCCTCCGTGTCCACCGTCTGTGCAATCACCTAGGGCTGCTGATGTCCGTGGTCACCCACAGCGCACCCGCACGACGCCTGCTTGAGACGAACGCCCTCACCGGCAGCATGCCCCTGGTCGTCTACGCCCGTGCCGACACTGCCATCGCCACCGCGCTCATCGCGGCGGCATGACTGCTTGCCGGTAGTACCGGCGTCCAGACGGACTGGCTTCGACGACGCCGCGTGAAGCCTGTGCACCCGCTGACCCTGACGTCGGAGGGCGTACGAACCCTGCTGGCCCGGCCGTAGCGCGCCGGACCAAGAGGGTGGGTGGAGACCGTGCCGCGTAGGACAAGACATGTGGGCACCTGTCTGTCGCGCCTCACCCGCCACCCAGGAGGGCTCGGGGTTCGCTGTCGCCCTGCTGGGCCTCTCTGTCACGACGATGACCGGGATCGCCGCGCCACCCTTGCCACTGACGATTTACCGATGTTGGCGGCGGCCTGCGCAAATCACCGTCTGGCAGGCATGAAGGGCGGCCCGTCGCCGGCTCTTCCAGCGACACCGGACTTCCGCTGCCCGGGCTCCCGCGGCGCCCGCAAATGCAAATGCCTCTGAGGACAAAACTGCCGGACGCCACGTAGGCGCCGTCGGGCCAAGCACATCGCTCATAGCTGGTCCCGGCTGATTCCAGCCGGGGGGCATGTGCGTCTTCGGGCGGAAATTGGGAGGAGGGACGGACCATCTGAGTGACGGTATACGGCGGCACCCGGCAACCGGCCGCCCTGCCCCGAAGCGTTAACCGCCGGCGGCCGGGGAACACGGATCGTGCACGACAGACCCGGGAGGCGCACCGTGCGTGAGCGATGGTGGTTGAATCGCACACTCTGTGACTTCGACTCCTCGTGGCGGCGTTCCGCGCAGCGAGCGGGTTTCTGCACGGTCGAACGGCTGCAGTTGTTCCCCCGTGTCCCGCGTACGCCGTCTGGCCGGTGCCCTGCCCGGACTGCACCCGCTGCCGTCCTCGCTGGGCCTGGCCGAAATACGCGACCTTCTGGAAAGTTCTGCCCAGCGGCCTCGCCGCCGCTGCGCATCGAGACCATCAGCCCGACGAGCCGATGACACGGCCGTCGGTGGAGGAGGCGCTCACCTGCCATGAACACTCGGGATCCCTACACCCCGGTGTTTCCGCAGCACACCGACATCACCTACTATGACGGGGGCTTCGGGCGGATGCGCAGCCGTGCGGTCGGCCAGCGGCGGCCGCCGTGGCCCGAGGTCGTGCTGGTGCAGGGCATGGGCGTCTCCGACTACCTGCTGCCCGGGCTCGCCGCTTTCGGCGAATGGACTCGGGCCCACCTGCTGGAGCTGCCCGGATTCGCGGGCAGCGGTGACCCGCCGCACGAACTGGACGTCCGGGAATTCGGCAGCAGTGTCGACCAATGGCTGCACGCGCAGGATCTCGGCGCGGTGATTCTCGTCGGTCACTCCAGCGGTACCCAAGTGGCCGCCCGTGCCGCGGTGGGCCACCCGGACGTCGTCGGCGTGGTGCTGGCAAGCCCGACCGTCGACCCGATGGCCCGGACTCTTCCGAAACTGCTGCTCCGTTGGCGGCTGGATTCCCGGCACGAGCCGCCCGGGCTCTCCGAGTCACACCGGCCGGAGTGGAAACGGGCCGGACTGCGCCGCATGGTGCACATCGCTCGCGTGCACCTGGACGACGCGTTGGAGGAGTCCGTCGCACGCCTGCACGTACCTTTGCTGGTGATCTGCGGCCGGGAGGACCGGATCAGCTCGGCCCGCTGGGGCCGGCACCTCGCGACACTCGTGTCCGACGGCCGCTATGTCGAAGTACCGGGTGCGCACACGTTTCCCTGGCTCGCACCTGACGCATGGTCCGCACCCGTACGGCAACTGGCCGCGACGGGGACGGCGGGCTGAGGCCAGGCCGACGGCGTTTGTGCGTGAGGGGCGAGGGGCACCCGCGTGCGCAGGAGGTGATCGTCATGCCAGAACCTGGAAGCAAGAAGTACGACGTCCGACGTGCGCGGCTGCGCAAGGACGCGGAGAAGGCCGGCACTCCCGATCAACACGCGAACCAGGAGGCCAACGAGACCCTGCAGCAGGAAGAGGGCTGGGGCAGCGGGGGTCCGCGGACGGAACGAGGCCGCGGCCCCAAGGGCGAGCGCCCTGGGAACGAGGGCTGAGGCAAAGGGAGGACGGCGCCAACACCGGCCCACCGGTAACGAGGCACCGCCCCGGTACCGGTTTTTCAGCGGTCCAGTTCCTCCTCCACCGGCGGCCTGCCGACCTCACGCAGTTGCTGCGCCTGTCCCGGCCTGCCGCCCTGCCGCGCCTGCTTCGCCTGCTGGGCGGGGCTGTGTCCCAGGTCGGAGTCGGGGTCCACGCGTACGGAGCGGGCGACGTCCTCCTTGTTCGCGTACTCCTCCGGCGGGACGCCGCGCAGCGCCGCCACGACCTCCTGCGAGGCCCCGGACTGGCGTGCGGCGCGCAGCAGTTCATCCTTGCCGGCCGGGAAGGTGGCGTCCTTGATGGAGCGGAGAACCTCTTGAACGTTCGTGTGAGCCATGAGAGTTCCTCTTCCTGACGGTTCCTGGAGGTGGTCTGTTGTTCTTGGCTGTCGACTGGAGGACGCCGGCTACGGCAGCGGAGTGCCGCCTGTCGCGTTGAGGACTTCCGCCGTGACGAAGCTGGCCTCCTGGGAGGCGAGATACACGTAGGCCGGGGCCAGCTCGGCGGGCTGAGCCGGGCGGCCGAGCGGGCTCTGCTTGCCGAACTCCACCGTGTCGGGCAGCGTCGCGGGAATCAGCGGCGTCCACACCGGCCCCGGCGCCACCGCGTTGACCCGGATGCCGCGGTCGACGACCATCTGGGCCAGCCCCTGTGTGAAGGTCACGATCACGCCCTTCGTCATCGCGTAGTCCAGCAGGTGCGGGCTGGGCTTGTATGCCTGAACCGACGTGGAGTTGATGACGTTGCCGCCCTCGGGCATGTGCGGCAAGGCGAACTTCGTCAGCCAGAACATGCCGTAGAGGTTGGTGCGCATGACCCGGTCGAACTGCTCGGTCGTGATCGCCTCGATGCCGTCAGGCTGGGACATCTGGTAGGCGGCGTTGTTCACCAGGACGTCGATGCGCCCGAATTCCGCGACCGCCCGCTCGATCAAGGCCCGGCAGTTGTCCTCCTCGCGGATGTCGCAGGCGACGGCGACCGACTTGCGGCCGGCGTCCTCGACAAGCCGGGATGTCTCGCGTGCCTCGTCCGCCTCCTTCTCCAGGTGGGTGAACAGCACGTCGGCACCCTCCCGGGCGAAGGCCAGGGCGACGGCCCGTCCGATGCCGGAGTCCCCGCCGGTGATGACCGTCGCGCGGCCCTCCAGGCGACCGGCGCCGCGGTAGCTGTCCTCGCCGTGATCGGGCGGCGGATCCATCGGTCCGGTCCAGCCGGGGTGGGGCTGGTCCTGCGCCGGGAACTCGGGGCGCGGGTGCTGCGTTGTCGGATTCTGCTGGGTGTGCTGAGAACCGGTCACGTCGGCCTCCTGACCAGTGAGGGCGGTCCGCAGCGACCGGGTTCCCGCGCCACTCCGGCCGAAAAGCGCTCCCCGTGACCGCGATCGTCGGGCACACCGCTGCCGCGAGGCCGCGGCCGCTCTCGTAAGCCGGCACCCAGCGACCGACTGCTCCCGCGGCAGGCCAGGCGACCGCGGCCATCATGCTCCGCCACCGGGGTCCCCGAGGCTGACCGGCTGTGAGGCCGATGTGTACCGACGCAGGTCCTCGGCGTCCCCGGACCGCCGTGCGTCGTCGGGACCGCCGTCGACGGAGTCCAGGAGAGCCCCGCAGCGGGCGTAGGTCTCGCGGGCCAGTTCCTGCAGGGCCAGGACGCGGCCGTGCAGGTCCGCGCGCCGCTGCGGGAACTCGTCCCAGAGCCGGTCCAGCTCCGCGAGCAGCAGCCCGGCCTGCTCCCTCGCCACACCGACGAGCGCGGGAGCTCCAGTACGGCGCGCGAAGTCGAAAACCTTGCCGGAGTAGGGCAGTGGCAGCACAGGCAGCCCGGACAGAGCGGCGAACATCACGACGTGCAGACGCATGCCGACGACCATGTCCAAGTGGCCCATGAAGCCGAGGACCTCGCCGGGGCTGTAGGAGTTATACAGGATGCGGCCCAGGTCGGGAGCGCTCATCCGGGACAGCACGCCGTGGGCGTGCCGGACGTCCTGGCGTTCCATCGGCACGAAAACGACGTGCGCGTCCAGGCGGCGGGCCAGGAAGTCCGCCACGTCGGCGAGCAGTGCGTGATAGTCCCCCTCGTTCAGTTTCTCCGCTGCCCGGCCCGGCTCCCGCACGGACATCCCCACCAGCCGGGCGTCGAGGGGCAGGCCCTCCTGCCGCATCATCTGCGGGGTGAACGGCTGCGGCGACAGCAAAAGAGCCGGGTCGGCGGTGACGGTGAGATCCCGCTCGACGCCCACCTCCTCCAGGACGAGTCGCGATTCCTCGCCCCGTACGACGACCTCGTCCATCGCGGACAGCACGGTGCGCACTGCCTTCCGGTCGTCCGCCTCCCTCAGCGGACCTGAGCCGACGGCATAGCCGAAGGTGGGCACGCCACGGTCATGAGCCGCCTGCACCAGCCGCAGATAGCGCCGCGCCTCACCGTCGTAGAGGATCCCGCCGCCGCCCAGCACCAGCAGGTCCAGTCCGGCGAGGGTCTCGAGGACGCGCTTCTGGGGGACGCCTTCCCAGTCCACCACCTCGTCAGCGCCGCGGTGATGGGCTCGAGTGTGCTCGGCGTGCCGACTGAAGACGACGAGCCGGGCGTGTGGCCGATGGGCGCGCAGGCAGCTCAGGACACACATCAGGATGGCTTCGTCGCCGATGTTGCATCCGCCGTACGAGCCGAGCAGGCCGATCCGCAGATCCGGGGGCGCGTGCGGCGGATGCGGGGGGAGGGCCATCCGGAACTCCTCTGCGATGAAGGTGGGAAACCCGCCCAGCGGCCGGGCCGATCTTCCGTGACGGCTACGGCCTGAGGTCTCGTGCTCAAGGCGCGGCCTCAGGGCGTCGGGCCCGAGTTGCCTCACCGTCTTGAAGGAAACCTCGGTTCTATCCGCCCGGGCGCTATCCCGGGGGTACGGCACCGCGGCCAGAGAGAAGAGCTCGTCCGTGGAGACATATGCTCAGAAGGAGTGGCTCCATCCCGACAGCACCGCCCGGACCCGATCGACGAGTCCTGGCCCAGGAAAGAGAAGCTTGCTGGTGGGCGGAACGCCTGGGAGGGCCGGGTAGGGCCGCGTCGGCACGATGGACTTCACCCGGCGCAGGCGGCAGCCGAGGTCGGCCAGCAGGGCGAGCGGCAGTTCCTGCCGCAGGAGGGGAAAGAGGACGTCCTGCTCTTTCCCGGGTCTGCACACGCACCTCGCGCAGCAGCTGATCGATCAGGTGACCGAAGTCGACGGTCCCAACCTCGGCGGCTTCCAGGCTCCGTAGCAGCTGCTCGGCCCGATCGTGGTCGTTCAGACCTCTCTTGACGAGATCGGCTCCGTCCAGGAACCCGTCTCTCAGAACGGGGTAGAGGAATTCCTCCTCCGAGACGAAGTGCCGTACCAGCTCGATCGTGGCCCGCTCCGTGGAGTGCTTGCGTGCCCAATCAGAGTTCGGCAGTGCCTCGAGCTCTCGGAAGATGCCTTCGATCTGGTCGAGGTCGTCGGTCAGTTCCCTAATGGCATCGGTCTCGTCCGCCATGGCCCGTCACCCTTTCCGCTCGACGGAGGAGGACATGCCCTTGCCCGGCCACCACGGCACTTCGACCATACGCGCAACTGCCGTCCCGGTCGACGGGAGGACGACCGGCCGAGCAAGTGCCGCACACGTCTGTGCGTGTGGATCACCAGCAGCGTCACAATGAGCGTCATTACCAAGAGGGCGCACTGGACTGATCACCGGGTCGGTGCTCACGTTGGGTGTCTTGGCCGTCGAACGAGACTCGCGCTCGTCACTCGCCGGCATCAGCGCCCGCGGACCGAGTCTCCAGCCACGTTCGGAGACAGCCTACCGCACGGGCACGACGGCGACAGGACACTGCGCGTGGTGCAGGACGGCGTGCACCACCGTGCCCAGGTGCAGCCCGAGCCGGCCCTCGACCGGGTGACGCGGAATAATCACCAGGCCGGCCCGGGCCGCGATGGACATGCTGCGCGAGGTAATGCGTGCGGTCAGCGGGGGCCGGGGCGGGCGGGACGCTGCCGTGTCCACGTGGATGGTTTCCCTTCGGTCAAAACGGTGCGAGAACCGGACAGACACGGGCGCAGCACGCCGCGATGCAGTCCAACCGGCAGGGGTGCCGGTTGCTGCGGCGGTGCCGCGGCCCTGGGCGCCTGGGCAGGTGGAACGTCTGTCGTGGCGGCCCAGCGTGGGAAGCGGCACCGGGCCGGCCGCAGTTCGCCTCTCAGCTCACGACATGGATGGGAGTGGAGGATGTAGCTTGGTCACCGACCTGGAAGTTCAGGTGGGTCTCTCCGAGGGGGGCATTGCCGGAGGCCCTCACCGCGACCCAGGCCCGCGACTCCGACCCTTTTCCGGGCAGGGCCAGGTCGACGTTCTTGAAGGTGATGCTCTGCCCGTCCGCGGACGGCGCCCCAGGGAAGGTCTTCTGCGTTCCGTGGGCGCCCTGAATCGTCAGCATGTAGCCGGGGTTGCCCTCGGCGACGAACCGCAGACCGTTGCCTGCTGGCAAGCTGACCCGGACGGTCTGCGCAGGGACCGTGCCGTCTCCGTAGGCGACCAGCCGCACACCCAGGTAGCCGGTGCCGCCGGCGTGAGTCAGCGTCACATCCGGAGGGCCTCCCGGGAACACCGAGAGCGCAGTGCTGTGGGGTGCGGTGTAGCGGAAGTAGACGCTGCCGATCTGGAAGGCGTCCTCCATCACCTCGGGGTTCCAGCTTAGGTCGCTGACTCCGCCGTCGGGGTTGGAGGACTGGGGCCAGACCAGGAAGCGGTAGTAGCCCGGCTTGTCGCCCAGCTTCCGCAGATCGATGGGCTGCAGGGGCACCCTGTCCCCGGTACCGCTACCCCTGTGGCCTTTGGCCTTCTGCACCTGCGGAGTGGGCGTGTACTTGGACAGTATACCGTCCTCGTGCACGAGCTGGTAGTAGACGCAGTCGCTGTGGCTGCTGTCGACGTCCGGCACACCTTCGCGCAGGTTGACCAGATCGATGATGAACTTGTCCCCGGGGATGCGGCCGTCGTTACAGAGGTAGCCGAAGCCGGCCTGGCTGTTGGGCGATCCACCCCAGTGCGTGTCATAAGGCAAGCGGACGAAAGGACGGCCCACCTTCTTGAGGTTGCTCTTGTCTCATGCCCCGGCGAAGACCTCGACTTGCGGGTTGGCGGTTCGGACGTCTCCGTTGTCGAGGGTGACGTCGACGCGGATCTGATAGGTGCGGCTGTACGCGGGGCAGGGGTCGGCGTCGACGTTGAGGTCACCACGGAGGGTGAAGGTGATGACATCGCAGTCGGCGAGGAAGGTGAGGTCAATGACCTCGTACTCCTGGTCGATGCCGCCGCGACCGCGTCTGACCTCGTTGGCTACAGTCTCGGCCTTGCCGTTGCCGTAGTAGGCGTACCGGATCTGCTTGATCTTCACGCCCACCGGAACGCGGATCCGCCCGTCGTAGCGGAACTCAGAATCCCATGTGGCGAAGCGATTGGCGTAGCCGAGGGTCCGGATGCCCGTCCACTCCGGGTCTCCAGCGTTGTAGTCGTCCCGGCTTGTCACGGGAGTGGTCATGCTTGCGCTCCTTGTTCCTTGGATGTTCCGCGAGCCCCACCCGCGGTGAGACACACGTCGCCGCGGCAGTCGAAGCCACGACGAGCAGCCCGTTGAACACACCGGCATGACTCATCCATATGCCTATGGAAAGGAATTCATGTTCTAGTGCTCCACGGTCACTCGCGTGCCGCAAGCTGTGGACAGGACGCGAGCGAGTACCTCTTGCAGACCGGAGCCTGCTCTTCGAACATGTGAGCCACGGCAGACCTGGCGGAGGCCTGGGCGCGTAAAGGTCATGGCGTCTCCGTCGACTGCCTGTTGCGGTTCGTCTCTCCGCTGAACTCCCGTCCGCCATTCGGGTGGTGCACCCGTCACGCCGAAGCCCACCGGAAACCGAGCACCTCAACTGCGAGCGGCATCCGTCGGCCGGGTGTCCTGTCGTGATGTCAGCGCTCCTGTGGGCTGTCATGCGATCACCAGGAATCCGGCGAGACGTGGGGAGGTGGTGCCAACGGGCAGGGGCGGCCTGGACGGCCTGGTCGTTCTGCCATCACGCCTGCCTCGGTGGGGGGCCGCGTTCGCGGGGGCGTTGGGGTGAGCGGTCGGCTTAGCGGTGTCCGACGGGTCACCTGACTGGTGCGTCATTGTCGTTTCCAGCGCCGGCCCAGCGGATCAAGGCGTTCCGAACGAGCCTCAACACCAACTCGGTACCACCTGGCATCTGCCCGGCAGCGAGCCCGGTGCACGACCTGGCGCAGTGAGTCGTCGACGTGTGGCGAAGCTGGGTGCTGGTCGACCACTGACCCCCGCGGCTCCTCTTGGCCGGTTCGGGTGGACCTGCGCAGCACCGGCCGTGTTTGAGGTGACGTCGGCCTGAGCGAGTGCTACCCAAGAGCCTCCAGTACCGGACATGAGGAGAGTGCAGTTTGTCCAGCATCGAGGACCGAGTAAAGAAGATCACATCCGTGCGACTGGGTGCCGACATCAGCGAGTGCACGAACAGCGCCTCGTTCATCGCCGACCTTGGAGCGAACCCGGAGGAGAACGACGACCTCGACGAGCTCTACATGGAGTTTGAGCAGGAGTTCGATATCAATTTCCCCGAAGACGCCGCTAAGAAGATCACGACCGTCGGCGCGGCGATCGACTTCCTGAAGAAGAACGGCGCTCAGTGAATCCCGGCTCTCGCGCCATATCTGCTCGCTACGGCCCGGAAGCGCTGTCGTCGGTTTGATCGACCACCACTCTCTGGTCCGTGGTGAGTGGGCCACGGCCAGGGCGGGAGCTGCAGTGGGCGTAGCCCTCCCCCTGCTTGGCGTCGTCGGCGCGAGGATATTCGTGCGTGGTCATGCTGGCTATCCTTGTCAAGTCGCCTGGGCGGTCATGCGGCTCCCCCTCCGGCGCCGTCACTGCGCCTGTCCCTCCCTGAGCCGGATCTCGACCAGGCCGTCGTTGAGGCGTACGTCGAAGGAGGGCTGCGGCGCCGTGGCCGGTCCGGCCACACAGGCGCCGTCCGCGAGCCGGAACGTGCTGCCGTGCCAGGGACAGATCACGCAGCCGTCACTGATCTCACCTTCCGACAGCGGACCCGAGAGGTGGGCGCACCGGTCCGCCAGCGCGTGTACCTCTCCGGTGCCCTCGGAGTCCCTCACCAACAGCACGGGGACCTCCCCGACCATCCGCCGGACGACACTGCCCCGCGGGAACTCCTCCGGGTCACCGACCGGGGGCCAGCCCGCGTCGATCAGGTGCCGCACGGCCTGGCCGTGGTTCACGCCGGCCGCCTGCCGGTGCGCCATGTAGCAGCCGAGGAACCCACCGACTGTGGCGGCCGTGAGTCCGGCGAAACCGAGCACCCGGCCGCTCCGCCCCCTGCTGCGGACCACGAGCGAGGCCGCGTAACAGGCGACGGCCGTGGTGTTCGCCGCCGCGTGCACCACGCCCACCCGCTCCTGCTCGGGGAACTGATCCGCGAAGTCCACGGCCCCAGCCAAGGCGGCCGGGGCGGCGGTGGCGAGCCCTGCGGCGACCAGCAGTCTGGCCGCGCGCTCATTGCCACGGCTCAGGTCGAGCAGCGCGGCGGATGTCCAGGCCCCAATGGGGGCCTGCACGCGGGTGGCCCTGCCAACGGCCGCGCAACGCGTCCCGTACGGACCCGAGGGGGAGTGCGTGGACGCCAGTGCGCACGGGGACCGCGATGCGGTCGAGCGGGTAGGCGTCCGCCAGCGCTTCGATCTTCGACAGGGGATTGCGCATATGCGCCGGGTTACCCAGCCATCCTGTCGAAAACCTGGTCGTCGGCGCGGTGGAGCATCGGCTCACCGACACCGTGCTCAGGCGGACACGGCCGCCACTCCGTGCCGGCGATGTTTTGGGGCACGCCCCGAGGGGCACCCAGGGCATCGTGCTTCGGCTGAAGGCACGCCTGCGGGAGCCGCCCCGCCTCTTCGTGCAGTGCTCTCCGTGGTTCCGGCCCGCGTACTCCCGCGGCGAACCGAACCGTGGAGGTAGCGTCCCATGACGACCGAACGACGACAGACCGAGGGTCCCGCCGCGCGACGCCGGTCAAGGGATCACCATGACGATGCCCCCGACACCTCGGCCCAGTTCGAGGAACTCGCCCGTCTCCGCGACGGAGCTCGCAAGGAAGCCCTGAGGCAGCAGGTCGTGGAGGCCTGGATCCCGATGGCCGAGCGACTGGCCCGACAGTTCCGCGACCGCGGGGAGTCCCTCGACGACCTCGAGCAGGTGGCCGCCCTCGGCCTGGTGAAAGCCGTCCGCCGCTATGACCCCGATCGCGGTGCCGCCTTCGAGAGCTACGCCGTGCCGACTGTCATAGGAGAGATCAAGCGTCACTTCCGTGACAACACTTGGGGTCTGCACGTACCCCGCAGGGTCCAGGAGCTACGCAGCCGGGTTCGCGCCGCCGAACACGAGCTGTCCCATTCTCTCGACGGACGCGGCGTCGGTATACGTGAGATCGCCGACCACACCGGTATGAACGAGCAGGACGTCCGTGCCGGCATGGGAGCGCTCAACAGCTACGCCCCCCTCTCGCTCGATGTCTCGCCCCCGGCTCGGACGACGTCTGCACTCTCGCCGACACGCTGGGCGAAGAGGAATCCGGCTACGGCCTCGTCATCGACCGCGAAGCCGTCAGGCCGCTGCTCCGGTACCTGCCGCAGCGCGAGCGGCGGATCCTGTACATGCGCTTCTTCTGCGACATGAAACAGAGCAGCATCGCAGAGGATCTCGGCATCTCCCAGATGCACGTCTCCCGCCTCATCCGCGACATGTGCACTTCCCTCGGCCGCCAGATCATGGTGGATGCGGCTTGACCGAAGTCGGCGTTCGCGGCACCGGCCCGCTCACTCGGCCGTCTAGACGTGGTCGACCAATTCAGCGTGACCCTTCGTCCGCGCGCAGTGCGCACAGCAGAAGAACTGTCCATCGGCCTGAAGACCATGGCCCAGGATGCGGCACTGACAGTTCTCGCAGATCGGCGCGATCTTCTGGGCGGCACATTCCAGGCTGTCGAATACATGCACCGCGCCGGCGGCGTGAACTTCGAAGGACATTTCTTAGTCATTGCCACAGATCTCGCACGCGGCCATAGTCGCTCCGTTGGATAGGCGGTCGGAAATTCCCTTGCCCCAGCGCCAGAATGCAGCCGTCGAACAGCCATGCCCGCAGCGGCGGGGCGGATGGGCTGGCCGTGATCACCCGGCTGGCGGTGCATGGCTGTCGTTGCGGCGGCCGCCGACGCAGAGTCCGGCATGAGGCGGGCACGACGATGGATACCGCGGCGGGAACGGCCGTCGGATGCACCGTCTGGACTTGGCGACCATAGGCGATGGGGCGCGCACTGTGCCGGACATCTCCGGGGCATGCCGGCTAACGGAAAGATCATGAGTTGATTGAGGTTACTGCGCATCCTGAAGGACCGATTCGGCGTCGGGCTCACGGCTGTCACCGAGCGCGCATCGAAGCATCAGCTCACTTCGTCGGGTGCCAGATGATCTCGTCGTGGGCGTTGAGGATCGCAGCAGCGTCGTCGGCGTCGAGTGGCATCGGTAGGGGATAGCGCTTGCGGACCTTGCTCAGCTCCCGGTGCGAGCGGACCACGCTGGCGAAGTCGCTGGGGTAGGCGGCGGCATCTGTGCCGGTCAGGATCCCGATCTTGCGGGCACGGGCAGCAGTACGCTGCCAGTCCTCGGCGTCGGCCAGGCCGATGGACTCGGTGCCGTGGTTGAACAGCAGCACCCGGATCTCGTCGTAGCGATCGGTGGCTTCCAAGTAGCTTTCGAGGCCGGCGCGGAACATCTCGGAGCCGAAGACCGCCCAGTAGGAGACCGAACCGGTGCGCAACGCAAGCCAGGGGTCCAGCAGGAGGAACGACTCGACGAGGAGACGGTTGGTGGGCGCGTCACGATCTGCGTACCAGCGGCGGTAGAGGTCGGCGACTGCGGGGCTGAGCCGTTGCGGCGTGTCGAAGCGCAGCAGATCCAGGTCGAGCCGGGCCTGCTGGGTGAAGGTGGCGAGGTCATCGATGAGATCGGGCTGCAGACCCCATTCCGCTTCGGCACTCTCGCCGTCGGGGGCGGGCGGGTCCCACCGGCGCACCGGTGAGCCGTAGCGGGCAAGCAGTTCGGCGACGCGAGGCCCGCCTTAGTGGTACTCCTCCGGGGTGGCGTCGCCGAGGGCGCCGAACTGGAACAGGTAGCGGTCGCCCACTGTTGTGGTGGGCCAGCGCAGTGTGCAGTCCACAGCGACGATCCTGCCGCCGGGAGTCAGGTGGTCATGGATGAAGCGACGATAGGGCTCGGGCAGTCGGCGCCACTTGACCCGGAAGTAGGTCATCCCGGCGATCATGAGACGGTCCTGATTGGGATCATGCATGTGGTGCAGTACTAGGTCCGGGTTGGCGGCGAGCAGCGCCCGGCCGGCATCTCTGGTCGCGGCCAGATCACCTCGCGGATCGTCCGCCGCGACGCCGCGGCGGCGCACCGGGAGTAGGAGCGTCTGCGGCAGCCACGCCGCGTCGAGCGCGGCTGCCAGATGGATCAGGGCGCCGTTGGACGATCCGATGAAGATCAACGGGTAGCGGTGATGGGGATAGTGATGGGTGACCCAGGCAGCGAGCGCGTCCGAACGGACGTCGCCGGCCTTACGCAGTGGGATGGCTCCGGCCCAGCCGCTGGCTGCGTACGCCCATTCCTGGGCCGCCGTCGGCAATCGGTTGAGGGTGCCGAGCAGGACGGACAGCGGTGCCTCCAGGGGGGCCGGCGCCTGGCCGATGGCCGGGACATCCCGGCCTGCGAGGAAGCGTGACAGGGCACGCAGCATCCCGGTGGCCGAGTCGAACGCGGCTACTGCCTTCGTCGCCTTCATTCCGCTGTCGCCTGCCGCAGGCGTGTCCCGGCTTCCGTACCGATGGCCATGAGCTCGGTGGCAATGAATTCGCTGACCAGGTGAGCCAGCAGATCCGGTCGCCGGTAAGGAACCATGTGACCGGCCTGCGACACCACGGCCAGCTTTCCCGCGGGCAGCAGACGCGTGACTTCCTAGGCCCATTCCTGGGGAACCAGTACATCCTTCGCCCCGCGGACCACCAACGCGGGCACATGGACGTAGGACAGTTTGTCCTCGATACGATCGCGCAGCGACTCCGAGAACGCGCTGATCACGCGGCCCGCGCCGGCGTCCCAGTAATCAGCGAGGTTGAGCGGTGCCATGGAGAGACGCTCGTGAGGCGCGTTGCGCCCCCAGCGCAACAACTGGCGGAGGAAGCCGCGAGCGGCGGCGTCAACCGTCGGCCCCACCAGCACCAGCCCGGCGATGCGGTCCGGGTGCCTGACAGCGGTATCTACGGCAACCTGACATCCAAGGGACCCACCGAGAAGCACCACCTGATCCAGGTCGACAGCCGTCAGCCACTCAGCCACCGCGTCGGCCAACGCGCGCAACCCCAGCGGCGGCCCGGGCCCACGGCTGGCGCCGAAACCGGGAAGATCGATGGTCCACGCGTCGTGAAGCTCGCCCAGCCCATCAATGAGGGGCCGGAACTCTCGGCTGGAAACACCGGCGCCATGCACACACACCACCGACGGCCGCGGTCCAGAGTTACGCCAGGCCGCCATCGGCCAGCCGGATACTTCCGTCGTGGATCTCTGCATGGGACCCCAAGCTCATTCCGAACGTAACGTTCCGTCACTCACTCGTTGGGCTCGGCTGCGCTGATGTCACCCAGGGCAGAACGAGGCTCACGTTCGACGGCCAGGTCACCCAGAGAGACGACGCCGACGGGACGGCCCTCCTCCACCACGGGCAGACGGCGTACCGCGCGATCCCCCATCAGCCGGACCGCCTGCTCGACCTCGTCGTCCGGGGAAAGGGTGAGAACTTCGCTGCTGCCCGCATCCGAAGCGGTGCGGTCGTTGATACGGTCGCCTTCGGCCAGGACGCGGAAGACCAGATCTCGGTCGGTGACGAGACCACACCACCGGTCGTCGTCCACGACCAGAACCGCACCGATGTCGCCGCGTCGCATCAACTGGGCGACGTCCACAACTGATGTCTGCGGCGAGACCACGACAGGGACGTGCGTCATGATCTCGCGAACCTGCTGAGCCATGCCCTCCTCCAAACCGGGCAACGGGAAAGCCGCCCATTCGAAGTGCCGACGGCACCCACGAGCAGGAGCGGCTTTCCTTAAGCACGCGGCATCCGGAAATACACTTGACCCTGCAGTCGCATGCTTCTCCCGGAGTGGGGGTGCGGAACCCCGCAGGGTTCCGCACCTTATCCCTTACTCCCCATTGCGGCCATCAGCCGCTCTAATCGAGTACCCCCTGCATCCCGAACGAAAACCGGTTGAAACAGAGGGTCGGAACTGTGCGCCGCCTGCGGGCAGGCCTCGGCCCACTCTTCGGCGATATGAGCGATGCACGCTCCGTGTGATGCCGCCAGGGCTGGGAAGTCGCAGAGTTAGAGACGACCCACCAAGGCTGTGGAGGTGTGGACATGGACGGGCCTTCGTTGTCTGAGCGTGAACAGCAGATACTCCAGCAAGTAGAAGCGGCGCTGCGGCAGGACGAGCGGTTCGATCGCCGAATGCAGAGCTTGGGACAAGGCCGTAAACACCGACTGCGGACGGTGAGGCTATCCCCAGGGCGAAGCCTCACTCTGCTGTGCATGCTGTCGATGAGCCTCATGATCGCCGCAGCAATTACGTCAAATACACCATTGATTGTCGCATTCGCCGCGGTTTGGGGAGTCAATCTTGCGGTGGCCGTGATATGGCTGTGCGCCTGGTCCCGCAAGGTGCATCATTAGCGCCTGAATTCCAGTCAGGCGCATTCTGTAAATGGGGAGATGGCCAACTACGAACAGCGGCAGAGCGACGGCTGCAAGCAGGAACCCGAAACGGCTAACAGATGAGGCGGATCCGTCCTAGGCGCCGTGTGCAGGACGAGAGTTGTCGGGTCCCGCCGGCGCCTGCCGCAGCCATCGTCGTTGCGGCGTCTGCAGATGGAGCGCGAGTGCGGCGAGCACGACTCCGACAACCCGTTTGGCCTCTTCGGTGCCAGTGAGCCGTGCGCGGGCTGCGGCCTCTCAAGCAGCTGCTCATGGCGAATCATCGCGCCTCCTGCGGTGCTTCGTCGGGGTCCGAACGGATGGCCTGCGAGTACCCCGTCGCGGCGCATCCTGTCGGCGCAGTTCCCAGTGCGCCACCGTGTACACCGAGGGCCGCAACGTCGAGGGGCGCCTTGTCCTCGGGCGGTGTGTGATCGGGTTGGGCAGGGGTACTTGAAAGGTTGGACTTTGCCTAGGTCGGAGCGTTGGGGCGCCGAGGGGAGGTAGAACCGTGGTCGGGAAAATGAATGGCCGGACGAAGGCTGCTGCGGCTCCTCGCCAGGCAGGACCGTTCGAAGAACGGGACCTGCTCGGCCAGTACTTGGAGCAGATCTCGCGGACTCCCCTCCTCAGCGCCGAGCAGGAGGTGGAACTGGCCGAGCGCATCGAGGCAGGTGTCTACGCCGACGAACTGGTGCGGGAGGCCAAGGCCGATCGCCGCGAGCTGCCGGCCGAGGGTCGGCGGGAACTGCAGATGATCGCCAGGGACGGTCAGCACGGCAAAGACCACATGATCCGCGCCAACCTCCGGCTGGTGGTGTCGGTGGCCAGGAAGCACTCTCGGCGCGGCCTGCCCTTCCTCGATGTAACGTAGTACAAGAGGGAAACCTAGGGCTCATACGGGCCGTGGAGAAGTTCGACTACACCAACGGCGACTCGCGGCACAGCACGACAGAAACTCCGTGTTCGTCATCGGTCGCTCCCTGAGATGCTCCTGTCGAACGTCACTTCAGTCAGTCGGACACGGCGTCCGTCGGTCTGGGGCAGCACGGCTGATCGGCTCATTGAGCAGGTGACCGCTGACCGCGTCTGTGTCCCTGGGGAAGGACGGCCGTCACGGACCAGCCGACCTGCCCTGGTGACAGGACGAACAGCGACTCGATCGATGATGGCCTCGTCGAACGCCATGCTGCCTGGGTGCTGCCAACGCCTCCGCCTCTCTTGCGGGACACCCCAGTGATCCGGAGGGTACCCGCTCCACCGATCAGGGCGCCGGGCAGCGGGCCGAGCCGTCGGCTGAGCGCAATGAGCTCGTCCATCCGTCCGATCCACGGTCGTTCCGTCTTGTCCAGGTGAGCCCGCCGATCGCCTCCACGCAGGGGTCGAGGACCACCACGTACACATCTGACGGTGAGTCCTGCACCTGCTGCCCCTTCATGCACGGCCGGGTACCCGTCGCGACTCATCCCGACCGGCGTCGCGCCTGGCCAGGCCGCGCATGGCGTCTGTGCCCGAGCCGGTGCGGCGCAACCGGCGAGGCACAGGGGCACCAAGGTGTCACCAGGGCGGGAGGCGGCACCAGTTCCTGCGATCCTCCCGAGAGCCAGGAATCGCGATGAGCGAACAGACCCTGTCGCAGAAAAAGGGCGAGCGCACGATACCCGAGGGCATCGACGGCCGGGACACAAAGGCCCCCTCGGCATTTCCTGATGCCGCCGCGCTACTCACCCGATGTATCTGCGCGCCGACGACGAGCGTCGGGCGCGCTGCAGTGCCGTCAGCCGGTTCTCGATCTCCGGTGGCACCGGGTCGCGCTGCCGCAGGACCCAGGGCAGGCCGGCCGCCGCGCGGGCGAAGGCGCGGGCCGAGGCCACGTCGTGGGGCACGGTGGCCATCAGGTGGGCCGTACGCGCAGGGCCGGCCGGAGCGGACGGCGCAGCCAGGTGAACCAGAGGGTGTTGCGCAGGCCGAGGACCCGGCGTGCCGTGCTGTCGCGAAGCACGGATGCCTTGTGATGAATCGTCAGGTCCTCGGCGTAGGCCAACCACCAGCCCTGTCACTGTAGGTCGGTGGCCAGGAGTTCCTCCTCCCCGCCGAGCCACAGTCCGGGATGGAAGCCGCCCGCGGCCCGGAAGGCGTCGGTGCGCATGACGGTGGCGGCCGCGAGGAAGGACCCGAGGGCGGGCCCCGGCAGCCAGCCGGGTCCGGTCAGCGGGGAGTCCCTGAGCTCGCGGACGACCGGATCCTCCGTGCCGGACGGCTCCACAAGGATGCGTGCGGTGACCGCCGCGAGGAGCGGCCGCTCTTTCGAGCAGGTCCGCCGCCCGCCGTAGGCTCCCCGGTTCCCACCAGGTGTCGTCGTCGCAGAAGGCGACGTAGGGCGTGCGGACCCGGCGCAGCGCCAGGTTGCGTCCGACCGCGCCCAGGTTACGGCCCGGCCGCAGCAGGACGACGTCCGGGAAGTCGCGCAGTACCGCTTCGGCGGTTCCGTCGGTGGAGGCGTTGTCGGTGACGATCACCTGCGGCTGCTCGGGCAGGACCCGCAGGCGCTGGAGGGTGTGCAGGAGTTCCGCACGCCGGTTGTGCGTGATCACCACCACGGTCGTACGGCCGTCGGGTCCCTCGGGTGCCGGGTTCGGGGCGCTCATGTCGGCCTGTGTCCCTGCGTCGGTGCGAGCGCACCGTCCGCGTTCAGCAGTCGGGCCGCGTGCTCGACGTGCGGCGGCAGTCGTCGGCGCCGCGCGAGGGCGGCGGGCCATCGTACGAGCATTTCCCGCAGTGCCTGGCGGGCGCCGGGCTCATCGGTGGCGGCCGAGGCGGCGAGGCGAGCGCTGGCCCTCATGGCCATCGGGAGCGGGCGGCGCAGCCACAGGGTCAGCACCTCGTTGCGGCGCACCAGGTGGCTCCGGCCGTCGCGGCCGCCCGACTCCGGTAGGGTGACGTGCCGTCAGAGACGGTTCGTACGTCACACCCCAGCCTGTGGCCGCGAGGTCGTAGGCGAGTAAGGTCTCCTCCCCGCCGAAGAAGAGCAGCGGGTGATAGCCGCCCGCCGTCAGGAAGGCGTCCCGGCTTACCACGCAGGCACAGCCCAGGAAGCTGAGCACGGGACAGCCTGGCAGGTGTCGGGTTCGTCCGGCAGGGGTGAGGCCGCGAGGACGGCGTTGAGCGGGTCCTCGGCCCCGTCGTCGCCGACCAGGGTGCGGGCGGCCAGCAGGCCGAGACGGGGGTGCGTGTCGAGCAGGTCGGCGGCTTGGCGCAGCGCTCCGGGGGTCTACCAGGAGTCGTCGTCGCTGAAGGCGACGTAGGGGGTGTCCGCGTGCCGTACGGCGAGGTTCCGGCCGAGAGCTCCGGTGTTCTCGCGGGGCCTGAGCATGCGGGCGGTCGCCGGGTGTCGGCGCACGGCGGTGCAGGTCGTGTCGTCGGATCCGTTGTCCACGACGATCACCGGAGGCTGCTCCGGGAGGACGGCCAGGGCGTCCAGTGTGCGCAGCACGCTCGTGGGGCGGTCGTGGGTGATCACGGCGACGGTGACCCGACCGTCGGGGCCGTCCGCACGACCGGGCGGCGCGTGGGGGGCGGACTGACAGGCCACGAACGTCATCTCCCTTTCGCGCGGTCACGCGGTTGTCGGAACGGGTCGCAGCAGGCCGAGGGCGGCGTCGGCGACCTCGTCGGTGCCGATCCGCAGCAACTGCGGGTCGGGGACGTCGGCGTGTGGATCGCCCGGCGGGCCGGGTTTCCACAGAGCGATGTGGCGCTCGGCGCGCGGTGGCCCCCACAGATGGGGCGACACCGGCCCGAAAAGTGTCACAGACGGTGTGCCGTGGGCCACTGCGAGGTGTGCCAGGCCGGTGTCGCCGCTGACGACGAGGGCGGCGTGGGCGAGGAGCGCCGACAGTTCGCCGAACGGCAGCCCGCCGCGCAGCAGGTCCTGCGGGGGCAGGCCCGGCGCGTTCGGCGACGTTCAAGACCAGCGCGTCCTCGGCGAGGCCGCCGGTGAGGACGACGCGATGGCCGAGGGCTCGCAGCCGCCGTACGACGACGGCGTACCGCTCGATCGGCCAGCGCCGGGCGGCGGACTCGGCCCCGGGATGGACGACGACGGCGCCCGGCGCCGGGGACGGCGTGGCGGGCGGAGGCAGCCGTACGTCGTCGGGGTCCGCGGCGATGCCGTACGCCGCGAGGAGGCGGCACCAGCGCTCACGCTCGTGCTCGTCCGGCCGCCACACGGGAGGGCGGACGGGGTCGTGTTCGGGTGCGGCGGCGTAGGCCAGCAGCCGGCGGGGTTGCAGGGCGGCCAGGGCGTCGCGGCTCTCGGGTCCGTTGCCGTGCAGGTCGTTGGACCACTGGGCCGGCGGCGGGCCGGCCCAGTGGTCCAACGACGGCACGCCCCCGCCCCAGGGCTTCGGCCGGCAGGACGTCGTCGACCGCTGCGGTGGCCGAGGCGGCCTCGGCGAGGGCGGATGGCAAGGCCAGCACGACGTGATCCTGGGCGAAGGCCCGCCGAACGCCCCGCAGGGCAGGCACCCCGGCCAGCAGATCCCCCAGCCCCAGTGCGCGCAGGACGAGCACGCGGCGCCGCTGTGGTGGGTCGGTCACCGTGGCCTCCGTCCGCTGCCCGCGGCCTTCGAGCGCAGGCCCGCCGTGTGCGGGGTCAGGGCCGCCCGCTCGGCGATGCGGGTGGTGGAGCGGCCGTCGAGGTAGGGGAAAAGGACGACCTGGCCGCCCCAGCTCTCCACCAGGGGTGCCTCCGGCAGGCTCGTCCTGGCGTAGTCGCCGCCCTTGGCCCAGATGTGCGGGCGCAGTTCGGCGAGGAGTCGTTCGGGGGTGTCCTCGTCGAACACGGCGACCGTGTCGACGCACTCCAGCGCCCGCAGGACGCGGATGCGGTCCGCCTGCGGGACGAGCGGTCGGCCGTCGCCCTTGCGGCGGCGTACGGACGCGTCGGAGTTGACGCACACCACCAGGCAGTCCCCGGTGCGCCGGGCGGCCTGCAGCAGGGCGACATGACCCGCGTGGAGGAGGTCGAAGCAGCCGCCGGCGGCAACCACGGTGCCGCCCGCGGCCCGTACCCGGGCGGCCGTACGCAGGGCGTCGTCCGTGGGCCCGGTGTCGGAGGGCGGGGCCGAGGACTCGGTCGGCGGGATTTCCATGGCGACGGACCGGATGCCGCCCTCGGCGACGTAACGGGTGGCGGCGTGCACGGCTCCCCGCACGGCCGTCTCGACGAGCTCTCCGTCGGCCAGGAGTCCGGCGGCGGTCGCCGCGAACCGGTCACCGGCGCCGCATGCGTCGCCCTCGGCCGTGACCGGCGACGGCACCAGCAGCGGTGTGTCGCCGTGCGACAGCAGCGCTCCGGGTCCCCCGAGCGTGACGGCCACGGAAGCCGCACGCCAGGCGCGGACGAGCCGGGCGGCGTCCTGTGCCGCCGCGTGCAGCTCGCTGCCGTGCCGAGGCGCACGCCCTCGCCGCCGCGGCCGGCGAGGGCGTGCGCCTCGGCGGCCGACGGCGTCGCCAGTCGCACCCCCGGCACCGGCGACGCCCCCGCGGATGCGGATCCCAGGCGACGAGCACTGCCCCGGCCTCGGCGATCACCCGGGCCGCTTCCCCCGTCCCGTCCCGGGCTCTTCCGTCGCCGTCGTCCATGCGAAGGAGTGGGCGGCCGTCCGCGAGGATGCGGGTCTTGCTGGACAGGGCGCCGGTGAGAGGGAGTTCCACCAGGTCGACCCGGTCGGCCAGGAGTTCCCGCAGGGTGGCGCTTTCGGGATCGTCACCGAGCGCGGTGACCAGGGTGACGGGTCGGCCCTCGGCCACGGCGAGGCAGGCGGCGAGCGCGGCTCCGCCGGGGCGGGTGGTGCGCCGGGACCCGCTGACGACCGGTACGGGCGCGTCGGGGGCGAGGCGCTCGACCCGGCCGGAGACGTCGTGGTCGAGCAGAGCGTCCCCCACGACCAACAGTGCCGCCGGCGCGGTCATGTGCACTCCTCGTCCGTGACGAACGCCCAGGGCTCCCTGGAACGGTGCCGCCGCTGTGCCGCCTCCCTTTCCTCGACTTCCCGGTCGAAGGCCTCGCAGAGCATGTGCACGGCCAACAGGTGCAGTTCCTGCACGGTCGCGGAGGGCGCCGCCTCGACACACAGGGCCTCGCCGGCCGCGCCGGCCAGCGGGTTGGGCGCCCGGCCCGTCAGTGCCCACACCGTCATGCCGAGGCGGCGGGCCTCGCTCGCCGATACGAGCAGGTTGGCGCTGGCGCCGCTGGTGGACAGCAGCATGAGGATGTCTCCGGCGCGGCCGTGCGCGGCGACCTGCCGGGCGAAGATCTCCTGGGCGCCGTAGTCGTTGGCGATGGCGGTCGTAGAGGAGGTGTCGGCGTGCAGGGCGAGGGCGGACAACGGCGGGCGGTCGTCCCGGTAGCGGCCGACCAGCTCGGCCGTGAGGTGCTGTGCCTGTGCCGCGCTGCCGCCGTTGCCCGCGACGAGAGTAGCCGGGACTCGTCGCCGAGACGGGAGGCGAGCACCATGCCCCAGCCCTGGACCACGGGCCCGGCGTAGCCGCGGAATACTTCGAGTGCCTTCATCAGGTCGTCGCAGTGCGTGACGTCGGTGGCGAGTTTCATCGGACGGCTCCCGAAAGTGAGGGGACACAGGACACGGCGCTGTAGGCACGGGTGACGCCTTCGGCCACGCGGTCCCAGGTGTAGCAGGCCAGGACGCGGCGCCGCCCGAAGGCGCCGTAGCGAGCGAGCAGGTCTGGGTCGGCCAGCAGGCGGCGGACGGTGCCGCTGATGTCGTGGTCGTCGTCGGCCGGGACCAGGGCACCCGTGATGCCGTCCACGACGGTGTCGAGCTGCCCGCCGACGGCGGTGGCGAGCACGGGCGCACCGCAGGCCATGGCCTCGACCGGCACGATGCCGAACGGCTCGTAGCGCGGCAGGGACAGTACGAGGTCCGCGCTGGACATCAGTCCCGGCATCCGCTCCCTGCTCACCCCGCCCAGCAGCGTCACCCGGTCGGCGACGCCGCACTCCTCGGCGATCACGCGCAGCCGCTCGGCCTCGGGTTCGGCGAGCAGCAGGGCAGCTTCCGGCCCGCCAGCGATGAGGAGTTCGGCGTCGGGGATGTCCGCCAGGGCGCGGATCGCGCGGTCGAAGCCCTTGCGCGGGACGAGCCGGCCGTCCGAGAGCAGCCGCCGGGGCTAGGACGCCGGCCGGCGCGGCGCAGTGACGGGGGCGAACTGCACGGGATCCACGCCACAGGGGACGACGGAAATGTGCCGCCGAGACAGGCCCATGGCCTCCAGCTCAGCCACCTCGTCCTTGCAGGTGGCGATGATGCGGCTGCACTCGCGGCCGACGGCGGTCTCGATCGCGATGCGGTCGGGCGGACTGGTGTCGGCGTCGCCCTGGTGGCGCCTCTTGACGGTGCCGAGCGCGTGATACGTCTGCACGACGGGTATGCCGAGGCCGCGCGCCCCGGCCAGGGCCGCCCATCCGGACATCCAGAAGTGGGCGTGCACGACGTCGGGTTGCTCCGCGGCCCACCGGCGCGCCAGGAAGTCGCCGAACTCCGTCATGTAAGGGGGGAGTTCGTCCTTGGGTATCGGTACCGCCGGTCCGGCGGGCACATGGACGACCTGAAACCCGTCGGGCGTGGTGACCCGGTCCGGCAGCCGGGGCTCGTCATGCCGTGTGTACACGGTGACCTGGTGTCCCCGGCGGACCAGTCGCCCGGCGAGTTGCGCCACGTAGACGTTCTGCCCGCCCGCGTCCGGCCCGCCGAGGGGTGGCTGGTGCTCATCGGGTGACCTCCTTGATCAGGCGCTCCCAGTTGTCCCGGAAACGCCGCTCTCCATAGCGGGCCTGTGCCGCGGCCCTGGCGGCCTCCCCCGTCAGCCGGGCGTCCGCGGGATCCGCGAGGAATCCGCGCATGGCGTCCTTGAGTACGTCGAGCCGGTTCGAGACGACCCCGGCCCCGTCCGGGACCGCCTCGCGCACCTCGGTGGTGTCAAGGGCCACGATCGGCATCCCGAGGAACATCGCCTCCAGCAGGGACAGCCCCAGCGAGGTCCACCGGATGGGGTGAAGGTACATGCGGCAGCGGGCCATCGCCGGGTGCAGGTGACCCTGCGGCAGATCGCGGCTGCGGCAGCGGCCGGCCGTCGTCACCGGGGTGGGGCAGGAAGCCCATGGCTGCGGCGGTGTCGAGGGCGGCCTCGGCCTCGTGGCGTCCGGGAAGCCGCCGGTGCCGTACGTCGAGAAGACGGCCGGGGTGGTCGACGCTGTCGGCGCCTATGCGGGGGACGCCTGCCAGGCGGAGCAACAGCGCGGTGGGCAGGGGGCTTTGGTGGAACGAGGTGAGGACGAGCGCAGCGTCCAACGCCGCTTTCATCAGGCGCCGTACGAGACCGTCAGGGTCGGCCTCGCGGACGGTCGGCGGGTCGAAGCCCTCCCAGGGTGCCTCCCACACGAGCACGTCGTCGACGCCGGGGAGGAGTCGTGCGGCGGGCTCACCGCGGGGTCCGCAGAGCATCGTGACGGAGGAGGAGTGCGCCGTCACCGCCCGGACCGCGGGTCCAGCGAGCAGGACGTCGCCGAAACTGTCGAGGCGGACGACCAGTGCTTTCACGGGCGATCACCCCATGTCTCCGTCCCGGCGAGGATGCGCCGGACCGCCATGAGCAGGTCGGGGGCGGTGCTCGACGCGGTCTCGACCTCGCCCGGCTGCGTGGCTGCGTTGGGGACCAGCACGCCCCGCGCGCCCGCGGCGTGCGGGGCCTGCATGTCGGCCGCGATGTCGCCGATCACCACGCACTGCGAGGGGGGCATGCCCAGGCGTCGTGCGGCTTCGATGACCAGTCCGAGCCGGGGTTTGCGGCAGGGGCAGCCCTCCTCGGGCGCGTGCGGGCAGTAGACCCAGGTGTTGAGTCCGCCGAGCAGGGTGTTCGCTCGGTCGTTGACGCGGCGGACGTCAGTTTCCTTGAGCAGGCCGCGGCCGATGCCGGACTGGTTGCTGATCACGCCGGTCGCGAAACCGGCACCACGCAGCAGCTCCAGTGCCTGCCGGGCGCCGGGCAGTGGGCGCACTCGGGCGGGGTCGCCGTTGTAGGGGACGTCCTCGACGAGGGTGCCGTCGCGGTCGAAGAGGACAGCGGAGACGCGCGTGTGCTGACTGGTCCGGGGGGTCACGGCGCGCTCCTCAGGGCCGCCGCCCTCCGGTGGCGTATCAGGCCGTCGAGCCAGTGGCGTGTCGCGAGCGGGGGGATGACCACGCTGGTGGCGATCATGGTGGTGATCTCTCGTGGAGTGCGCGGCCCGGGCCGTATGCGGGCAAGGGCGAACTCGGCCGTGCCCAGCGCCCACATGGTGCCGGCGAGCCGGGCCGCGCGGCGGCGGCCGGCTAGCGCGAGGACGGGCGCTGTGAGCGCCATGGCTGTTACGAAGGCGTGCCGGGGCAGTCGTCCGCGGGGCGCCTCGGCGCGGGCCCACCAGTCGGGGCCGTGCAGCCGGCTCATCAGGGCGTCGTCCGCGTTGCCCCGCTGGGCCCGCACCGACACCCAGCGGTCGGCCTCCCGCACCGGGTGAAGCGTCGTACGCCTTCCGCGGCGCAGCGTCCACCCAGTCTCCCGCACGCGCAGCGCCAGGTCGGCGTCCTCCCGAAAGGCTCGGCCGAACCGCTCGTCGAAACCCTGGACGTCCGCGAGTGCCGCGGTACGGTAGGCCATGTCCGCCGTGGCCCAGGCGGCGTGTTCAAGTCCGGCCGTGCCGCGCTCCCAGTCGGTGGGCCGGCGGTCCTCGGGCAGGGGGACGCGCAGGCGCCCTTGGATGCCGCCGGCCGAGCCGAGGTCGTCCACGAGGCAGCGGGACCAGTCGGGCAGGACCTGGACGTCGTCGTCGAGGAAGACGGTCCACGGCGTACGGACCGTGCGCCAGCCCGCGTTGCGGGCCGCCGCCGGACCCCGCCCTGCGGTGCGCAGGGTGCGGAGCCGTCCACGCAGCTCACCGGCCGCCTCCAAAGGCAATTCGCCGTCTGGGTCTGGACGGTCGTCGACGACGACGATCTCCTCGGGCGCGTACTGCCCGGCGGCCGCGGCGAGCGCGCGCAGGCAGTCGGCGAGGCAGGGCCGTCCGATCGTCGGGATGACGACGGAGTAGGCGGGCGCGTCCGTCATGCGAACACCTTCTTCCGCCGGATCGCGAACGGTCCGAGGGCGAGCAGGTCCACGGGGGCGGAGCCGAAGCACTCCAGGGCGTCCCGGGGATCATCGACCATGGGCCGTCCGGCGGTGTTGAGGCTGATGTTGACGACCACGGGCAGACCGGTGAGGCGTTCGAAACCGTCGACCATGCGCGCAACGGGGGGGTCGTCCTGCCGGTCCACGGTCTGGATGCGGGCCGTCCCGTCCACGTGGACGACGGCTGGGATGCGGTCCCGCCGCTCCTCGGCGACATCGTGTACGAACAGCATGTAAGGGCTGGGCAGCGGCCCGTCGAACAACTCCGCGGCCCGCGCGGCCAGGACCATGGGCGCGACGGGGCGGAACTCCTCGCGGCCCTTCACGGCGTTGAGGCGTTCCAGGTTGGCCGCGTGGCCAGGGTGGGCGCGTGGCCAGGGTGGGCGAGCAAGGAGCGATGGCCGAGCGCCCGGGGGCCGTATTCGCTGCGGCCCTGGAACCAGGCCACGATGCCGTCCCCAGCGAGTTCGGCGGCGACGGTCTCGGCGATGTCGTCGGGTTCCTCGTAGGGCACGGCCGCGCGTTCCAGCCAGGCGCGCAGGTCGTCGTCGCTCCAGCCGCGGCCGAGGGCGGCGGTCGGCATGGCCTCCACCGCTTCCTTCTGGTTCGCGACATGGAGTGCGGCGCCGAGCGCGGTGCCGGCGTCTCCGGCGGCGGGCTGCACCCAGACCCGGCGGAAGGGAGTCTCCCGGTAAAGCCTGGTGTTGGCCACGCAGTTGAGCGCAACGCCACCCGCGAGCGTCAGCACGTCCTCACCGGTACGGTCGTGCAGCCACCGCGCGAGGCCCAGCAGGACCTCCTCCAGGCAGGCCTGCGCGCTGACGGCGATGTCGGCGTAGTCCTGCGTCCAGGCGCCCCCTTCGGGCGCGGCGCGACGAGTGTCCCCCCAGGGGATGGGACGGGCCCGGAATCCGCCGTGGCCGTCCAGGTAGACGTACTGGCGCAGTTGGTCGAGGAAGCGTTGCGTGCCGTAGGACGCCAGCGCCATCACCTTGAACTCGTCGCTGCTGCGCAGGAATCCGAGGTGCTGAGTGAGGTCCTCGTAGAACAGGCCCATCGAGTCGGGCAGCGACTGCGAGCCCAACACGGTGAGTTCGCGGTTCGCGTACCGGCCGGCGAGGTGGGAGCCGCATTCGCCGCGGCCGTCCAGCACCAGGACGGCGCTGTCGGGATACGGGGCTGCCTGACCGGCCGAGGCGGCGTGCGCAACGTGGTGGGCGACGAAGCGGACCTTGTCCGGATCGAGGCCGGGCAGCGCCTCTGCGAGGAACTCCGGGGCCCGGCGGGCGTATCCCTGACGCAAGTGGTCCCAGGGGTCTTTCAGCCCCAACTGCTCTGCAGAAAGGGCGAGTTCGGGGTCGTACGAGTAGGCGACCGCGTCCAGGTCGGACGGGGTCAGGCCGGCTTGCTCCAGGCACCATCGGGCGGACAGTTCGGGCAGTTCCCAGGCGGAGAAGGGGATGGGCCGCTTTCCGTGCTTGCGCCGGCTGAAGCGCTCCTCCTCCGCCGCTGCCACAATCCTGCCATCCATGACGAGGGCTGCGGCGGGGTCGTGGATGAGGGCGTTGATTCCCAGGACACGCATACGATGCCTCCGTGCGGCGTACGGGGAGAGGATGTTCTACCTACGGGGCCGGGTCGCTCGCGGACTGTGCGGTGGCGAAGTAGGCGATGGTCTGCTTGATGCCCTCCTCCCAGGGCACGCGGGGCGTCCAGCCCAGCAGTTCACGCGCCAGGCCGGTGTCGGGGCGCCGCCGCTGCGGGTCGTCGGTGGGGCGGTCGACGTACTCGATCGAGGAGGAGGAGCCAGTCAGTTCGACGACGCGGCGGGCGATCTCGCCGACCGTGACCTCGTCGGTGCCGCCGATGTTCACCGGGCGGACCGAGTGACTCGCCGCGACCAGCAGGACACCATCGACCGTGTCGTCGACGTAACAGAGGGAACGGGTCTGCCGGCCGTCTCCCGCCACCGTCAGCGGTTCGCCGGCCAGTGCCTGACTGACAAAGGTGGGCACGGCGCGCCCGTCGTGCCCGCGCATGCGCGGGCCGTAGGTGTTGAACAGGCGTACGATGCCCGCGTTCGCGTCCCTCTCGCGCACATGAGCGGTGACCAGTGCCTCGGCGAACCGCTTGGACTCGTCGTACACGCTGCGTGGGCCCACCGGGTTGACGTTGCCCCAGTAGTCCTCTCGCTGGGGATGGCACAGGGGGTCGCCGTACACCTCGGACGTCGAGGCGAGCAGGAAGCGGGCTGCATCACGCTCCGCGACGGCGACCATGTTGCGGGTGCCCAGACTGCCGACGTCGAGCGTCTCCAGCGGCAGCCGCAGGTAGTCGGCAGGTGACGCGGGACACGCGAAGTGCAGGACCAGGTCGTACGGCCCCGGCAGCCGCTCCAGGGCATCGGGAGCCGGCACGTCACACTCGACGAACCGGAAGCCGCGGCGGCCTTCGAGGTGCGCGGTGTTCTCGCGCGACCCGGAGGACAGGTTGTCGGCGCAGTCGACTTCGACGTCTGAATTCAGCAGGCGTTCACACAGGTGACTGCTGAGGAAGCCGGCTCCTCCGGTCACGAGTGCATGTTGCCATGGACATGTCTATATAGCGCTCATGGGCATCCTTCGACCGCGCCTGAAGGTGCCGGGCGGGAACCCGCACACCGTTCGGCGCGGCACAAGAGGGGATCAGGAGAGCTGCGGAAAGCTTCGGCGGGCTTTCCCGAGCTATGGGCGAGAGTGAAAGAACATGTCGCCGATTGCGCTGAGCAGCGGAGCCGCTTCGGCGGGCCGCCGAGTTCCGGCGACGCACTGACACGGGGTTCCCGGGACAGTTGTTTTCACACGTTGATTCCCACTATGCGCCGCCTCTCAGATACTCGCGACTCCCGTGTGGGCCGGCCGGCTGCGGGCACTCGGAGCCCGCGGCGGGTCCACTCGGGACCCGCTGACGGCTGGAGGTGAAGGACATGGGTCATGGTGGGAACGTCATCGACGAGCTGGTGACCGATCACCGCGAGGTCGAGCAGATCTTCAGTCGGATAGAGGGACTCCCGCCCGGTGAAAAGGACCGCAAGATCTACGCCGACCAGGCCACGATGGGGCTGGTGAGGCACTCGGTGGCCGAGGAGGAGTACCTGTACCCGGCCGTGCGGGAGCACCTGGCGGGCGGAGACGCGCTCGCGGACAAGGAGATCGACGATCACTCCAAGGCCGAGCAGATCATGAAGGACCTGGAGGGGTGCGACGCGGACGATCCCGAGTTCGACCGGCTCATCGGGATGCTGATGGACGAGATCCGCTCGCACGTCGCTGACGAGGAGGAGAACCTCTTCCCCCAGCTGCGCGCGGCGTGTTCCGCAGACACGCTCGACGCCCTGGGCGACAAAGTGCGTCAAGCGAAGAAGATGGCACCGACCCGCCCGCACCCGTCCGCCCCGGACAAGCCGCCGGCCAACAAGCTGCTGGCCCCGGGAGCCGGCCTCGTCGACCGGATGCGCGACGCGCTGACGGGACGCGGGAAGAAGGCCTGACAGCACCCCCGGATGGGCGGCCGTGCGGTGCGGCCGCCCGAGGCCTGTGAGCAACCACACTCGATCAACCAAATACGGAAGTTTCCCAGGCAGTTGACCCCCGTGACGACGGCGCGAGAGAGCAGGCGTCGTCGACGCGGGAGTCCCGTCTGTCACGATGGTCCGCGCCGTGACCGACTCGGTGGAACCGCCGCGCAGCACAGCCGGTGATCCTGGTTCCCCAGTCCCTCCTCTGATTCATCCTGGTTGTCGGGTACCGCACTGTGTCTTTCCCTCCTGCCCTGCCCTCGCCTGCGCCGAAAGCTGCCTCCGTCCCGTCCAAGGGCGCGTCCCGTTCGCCCTGGCGGTCGCTGCGGTACCGCAGCATGCGCTGGTGGTCCGTCGCCAACTTCCTGTCGAACGCTGGTACGTGGATGCAGCTCACGGTGGAGAACCTGCTGGTGCTCCAGATCACAGGCTCGGCCGCGGCGACGGGTCTGTCGATGTCCGTCCAGGCCGCTCCCGCCCTCTTCATGAGCCTGTTGGGCGGCACCGCCGTGGACCGCTGGCCGCTGAAGCTGACGGCCTCCGTCAGCCAGGCACTGCTCGGCGCGGTCGCCTTCACCACGGCCGTGCTGGTGGCGACGGACCAACTGGACATGACCTCCTTGATGGTCCTGGCCGCCGTGACCGGCATGATCGCCACCGTCGACGGACCGGCGTGCGCCCTGCTGGGCAATGATCTCGTCCCAGTGGAAGACGTCCCCTCCGCCATCGGCGTCGGCGCGCTGGTGCACAACGCGGGCCGGCTCGTGGGCACCGCCCTGGCCGGCGTGACGGTCGGCTTCCTCGGCACGTCCGCCGCGTACGCCGCGAACGGTCTGTCGTTCCTCTTCGTGGCCTCCGTCATCCCGTTCCTGCGCCCGGCGCCGGGCGCTGTACGCCACGCCACCCACGTGAAGGCCGCTCCTCCCCGTGAGGGCGACGCCCCGGACCCCGACATGACCATGCGCCAGGGACTGCTGTTCTTCGCCCGCCGCCCCCGCCTGGTCGCGCTCGCCGCCGTAACCGGGCTCAGCTCGGTCTTCGGCCGCAATTACGGCCTCACCCTGGCCGTACTCGTCACCGGACCGCTCGCGGGCGGCGCCGGCTCCTTCGGCACGGTCTCCACGGTTCTCGCCGTCGGCGGCATCCTGGGCGCGGTCCTCGGCGCCCGCCTGCGACGGCCCTCCGTCCGGCTCGTGGGCACGCTTGCGGCCGCGGGCGGCCTGCTGCAAGTGGCGGCGGGGCTGTCCCCGTCACTGGCGGTGCTGCTGGTCCTGGTCCTTCCGATGGCCGTCGTGGAATCCGTCTCCGACACCGCCGGAACCGCCGTACTGCAGACCGACCCGCCCGCTCACCTGCGAGGACGCATCCTCGGCGTGTGGAGCAGCATCGGTACGGTCTGGGGCCTCGGCGGCCCGCCGGCGCTCGGCCTCCTCATGGAACTGGCCGGGGCGCGCGGAGCCCTGGTCACGGGCGGACTGATCATCGCGGGTGCGATCGGAGCCGGTTTCGTCATGCGCTCCCGCCGGATGCCGGCACCCGTGGTCCTGCCGACGAAGGACGTGGACGTCACGGGGCGGGCGGCGCTGGGCACGGCTGCCTGAGGGCGCGGGACGGCGACGTTCGGCGAAGGCGGGTCAGGCAGCGTGCTTGCGTGCATCGCCTATCACGTGAAGTCACGGGGTCGCCCCCGTCAGTCGCCAGGGGCCTGGGCCACCCTCGTACGTGCATGACAAATAGGCCCTCAGCGAGCAGCAGCCGTCGGTCTCGAACGAGGGACGGAGCGCGCCCTGGCTCTCGGGGCCGCGCGGAAGTCCCCGACGGCTGCGATCCAGATCATTCGACCGGTCAGCGGGATGTACCTCGCCGTGGATCTTGATGCGCACCCGCAGCTCGTCCCCGAGGGAAACTGCAGCCAGGTGGGCCGGTGAAAGCCATGATCGCGCAAGGCCTCGAAGCCGCCGGCTTTACGGCGCCGAGGTTCGGGTCGCGCATGAGGAGCCGAGGTTCGGGTCACATTCGGAGGAGCCACCGCGGTCGGCGGAGCAGGTTCCACCCAGGTGGCAACGCAGCTGACCACGCTTCCTGGGCGGCTCGTCATCGTCGCTGTCGTTCCGGTGGCACCACCAGGCACGCGCGCTGACGATAGTCGGCACCGCGGTGATGCCGACCCCTCGCCACAGCCCGATCACGCCGCAGATCGCCAGGGAGGCAAGCCAGCACAAAACCATCGTCTTATACGCGGTCTTCCTGCGTAACAGTCCCAGCGAGATGGCAAGGTGTGCCCCCAGTTGGGCCGACATCAGGACGATCACTACCCCGAAAAGGAACTCACCAAGGTTCACTCCTCGACGTTGCCACAGGCTCCGGACCTATGCAGCCGGTGAAAAGCCCATGGACGCGCTGGTCGGCACAGCGGCCGTCTGCGGTCAAACCCGTCCAGCTGCTACGTACCTGCTGTCTCCAGGAGCCCGATGCCAAGATCCTCGATCTTGGTCCTATAGCTCGCTGGCCCGTAGGGCATCACCGTGGCGCCGAGTTAGGCCCTCTTTCAGTCCGCCACGGCTTTCCTCTTCTTCTGGTTGCTCCCCTGGCGACCATCCGACTTGCGCCGCCCCGGCGGTCGCGCCCTCCTCAGCCGCGTTGGACTCACACCGTGGCCAAGAACCTCTCGCCACCGGTCCAGATCGCGCGGGCTGAGAAGGACGACACCAGCGATCACGAAGTGGGCAGCATGCGGCTCACGATCGACACTGGTGACGCAGGGGAACGCCGTTGGCGCGCAGCACTTCGCGCACGTCCAGAATGAGCGGGAAGACCTCGTGATTGCGGTCTTCTCCCTGCTCGTCCCATGCCCTCTGCTCGGCTTCGACGGCCATGCGATCCTCCGCGAAGACGCGCTCGGTGAAGCGCCTGATGAACGGCCAGGCCAGGTGGAGAGCGCCGGGAACCGAGGGCTTCTCGATCATGAGGAAGCCGTAGGCGTGACAGGTGCGCTGCCGGGCATCCTCCGGCACGTACGTGGCCCACAGGCTGAAGACTGGGCGTTCGGCGTTCTGCGGGAGCAGGTTCAGTGTCTGGTACGGGTACTCGGTGCGGATGGTCATGACGTCGGTCGAGTTGCCGCCACCGATGCCTTCGGCGGCGAGCAGACTGGCGCTGCGGTTCCGCTTTCCCCCTATGTGGCTGAACAGGTATCTGGCCTCCACCCGTTCGGCTCCCGTGCGGTACTCCAGCAGTTCGGGGTGGAGCTTGCCGACGACGCCCCGGTGGAGGAACTGGTGGTTCATGTCGAGCAGGTTCTCGTGCATGAACGAGTAGTGGCAGCGCACGGTTCGGGAGAAGGTCATGGTCTTGTAGTCAGGTGAGCCGAAGGTCGGCAGCTCGGGCAGTGCGGTGACGGCCGCTCGGTCGGGGTCGCCCGGGAAGACGAACACCAGGCCGTATGCCTCGCGAACGGGGTAGCGGCGAACACCGCGCGGCGGCCGTCCATCGCCCTTCGAAAGGTACGGAATCTGACAGATGCGGCCATCGCCGCGATAGACCCAGGCGTGATAGCAGCAGCGGAGTGTCTCGCCCTCGACGACGCCCATGCTAAGCGGTACCTGCCGGTGGGCGCACCGATCCTCCAGCGCATAGACGGCGCCGCTCTTGCCGCGATAGAGCGCGACGCGTTCGCCGGCGAACGTGGCCGCGACCACCCGCCTGCTACGCACGTTCCGGGACATTGCAACCGGATACCAGAAATCCGGGTTCGCGCCGACGCGCCGAAGGTCTGCCATGTTGGCATTTGGATCGCGGTGTCCGGCGAGACGACCGGTCCCGGCCTCGGAAGCAAGAGGCCCGGCCCTGTCGGAGTTGGTCTCCGTCATACCACTCCCTCGAGATGTCATCACGGATACTCATACGTCACGCCAGGGCCAGCACCCCGCCGACACCGCAGAGGGACCCAGCCACCTCCATCCTGGTGGCCGGCCGCTGCCCGCGCCCTGTTCAACACGTCCGGACAGGTAATCCGGCTCCGTCGACGGCACGCAACGGGCGACGATCACGCCCGACCGCTGCCCGCCGCCGGAGCGCCGGTCACCTCCCGATCCGTCCCGTCAGGGCGAGTCGGCCACCAGAAAGAAGGCGCTGACCACATATGCAGCCTGACTCCGCCGGGTACCCGCGGCGACACTGAACGACGGAGGACCGATCCTCCGTCGACTGGCGTACAACCGGCTAGGTGACGAGGATGAAATACGTGGCATCCATACCGCACGAGGCCGACGACGAGACCGGCCGAATCGTCGAGCTTCAGCAAGAGGTCGACCAGCTCAAGGAAGCGGTGACCTCGCATGCCGTCGTGGATCAGGCGATGGGGATGATCGTCGCGCTCGGCCGGGTGGGCCCCGACCAGGGATGGGCAGTGCTGCAGTACGTCTCCCAACACACAAATATCAAGCTCCGCCACGTCGCGGAACTGATTCTCATCTGGGGCTGGAACGGGGTAATGCCGCCCGAAATCCGTGTCGAACTGGAAGAGGCCCTCGACCTCTACGGGCCGACACAGATTCCGGCATCGGCACAGGAGTGACGCACTGCCAGGTGCTGACGCCGGCGGTCGGGGGGCCTTCTTGCCAGCTGTCGCAGTAGCGCAGGGCGCCCCATGATCATGGCTGCCCCCTTTACGGTCGAGCCAAGTAGCAGCCATCATCCAGCAGCACCGCGGACGGACTCAGCGCATGCCCCCATTCGTCGGCCGGGAGACAGTCGAACATGGTGTTGGCCCAGTCGTGGGCCTGCCGAGGACTAGCCGCGTGGCTGGAACGTCGTCGGCTCCCTGCGCACGCGGGTTCATCCCAGCTGCTGTGAGCGGATATCTCCTTCGGTGGTGATCTCGATGTCCCTGCCGGTCTTCTCCAGGTAGGTGCAGAGTTCACCTGAGTGTTCTGCAGGCGGCCGACCATCAGCCGGATCCCATCCAGAGAGACCTGAGGTCGGAAAGGCGTTGCCAGTAATTGAGGTCAGACCCCTTGGGCCGACGTAGTAGGCCACAACGTCCACTCGGTACGGCCGGGCGCCCACGGCGCGGAATCGCGTGCACATCTGCTCGAAGGGGCCGCAGCTGACTTGATCAGTATGATCTGCCTGACAGGCCCTAACGCACGGGCACGACAGCGACGGGGCACCTCGCGTGGTGCAGTACGGCGTGCACCACCGTCCCCAGGCGCAGCCCAAGCCTGCCCTCGACCGGGTGACGCGGAAGGACCACCATACCCGCCCGAGCCGATGCCTCCACCAGGGCAGCCACAGGCGAGTCGACGATCAGCTCGGTATCTACGTGGACGTTCGGGTACTCGGCGATGGGACGGGCAGCGTGGTTCAGCAGCTGGGCATGCGCCCGGCGCTCTTCCTCAATGTTGCTGACCTGAGGCACCGCGAGGCCGGTGTGGGCGAGCGGCGACCAGGCATGGACCAGACGCACGCCGACTCCGCGCAGGTCCGCCTCGGCAAGGCCGAACCGTACGGCCTCCTCGTCCCGGTCGTCGCGAACTCCGATCACGACGCTGTCGGCCGCGACTTTCGCCGTATCGCCGCGCACCACGACAACAGGTCAGTCCGCGTGGGCGGCCACCTTCCGGCTCACCGAGCCCAGCAGCAGCTCGGCGAAGCCACCACGCCCGCGCGTTCCGACCACGATCAGGTCGACGTCCTCGACCGCGTCCAGGAGGGCCTCGGCCGGATCGACACCTGCCAGGAAGGTGTCGATCGGTACCCCGGGATGGGCGGCCTCGGGCCGTGCTCGGACATCGTCCAGCACTCCCTCAGCCGCCTCGAGTGCCTGCTGCGTGAGACCCACCCCTGTCTCGCCATACGCGGCGTCCGCGCCACGGCCTACGGAGTGGACGACCTTCAGCTCGCAGCCGCGCAGCCCCGCCTCGCCGGCTGCCCAGTCCGCGGCGAGCAAGGAGTGCAACGTGTCGTCGATCCCGACGTGAACGGTGCCGAGCCGACCGCCGCCGGTCACCGTTCCTCCAGGACTCGCGCGGAGTTCAGCAGCCCTCCGGCTGCTTCGGCGATCGACACCGCACTTGATGGATGAGTTGACACGACATGGTCGACAAGGAGTTCCTGCTCCGCTGTCCGATTCCGCGCGAACTCCACCGGCCCGGTCCTTTCCACTCGTTCGACCCGCCCATCAGGACGGCGGTGCCGGCACCGCTCAGCCCCATGCATCGCTTCGAACACGTCGAGTCGTCGCCTCTTTTGCCACGCTTGCAGACCGTTACACGGTGCTCGCCCCGGCCGCTTCTCACGCCGCTCTCCATCTAGGTGCAGACGGCGAGAGTGAGTCAACCCCCGAAAGCCGCGCCTGGATGAAGTGGTCCACCGCGCCGCCGGGCGGCAGCGCACTGCTGCGTGCCAGTCACTCCCAAGTTTCCCGTCGCATCCTGCTGTCTGGCGCTTTCACCTACGCCATCTGGGCATGTGGCCCGTGGCTACCGCGGTGCGCGGCGTCTGTCCCGGTCGGCGGTGTCGATGCATTCGACGGCACGCCAGAGTGTCTCCATGCAGGATGGGGAGATTCCCGTCGTCCCACAATGACGGTCGCCCTGACGAGTCTGCTGTCCTGCGGTGGCTGTCGAAGGTCTTCGGGGTCAGCTTGCTGACCTGCGTAGTTCTCGATCTGTTGGTAGATCACCACGAAGATCAGCATCCACAGCGCGTAGCTCAGTCAACCGCGAAGGCCATCGGCACCGTCGGTGCCGCGATGTACGTGCCCTTGTATGGATAGTCGCAAGCTGACGGGAACGACCCCGCCGGGCGCCCTTAGGTAAACTGTTCAATACAGCGAGTTACTGACTTCTGTGACGGAAGCGGTTGAGCGTGGTTGAGCAGAGGCCCAGCGTGCAGGCAGCGGCAGTAGCCAAAGACGTCCATGCGGGTGGCGTGGCGTCGGCTCCGTTAGCCACGGCCGACAGCGCTGCGGGCCCCCTCGGTTCCCCGGTCAATTCACACAACGAGTGGGACCCCCTGGAGGAGATCGTCGTTGGCCGGCTCGAGGGTGCGGCAATCCCCTCCAACCACCCGGTAGTGACCTGCAACATCCCCCCATGGGCGGCGCGGTTGCAGGGACTTGCCGCCGGCCACGGCTATCCGCGCAAGCTGATCGAGCCGGCACAGCACGAAATCGATCAGTTCATCGCTCTCCTGAAATCACTCGGCATCACCGTCACCCGCCCGGACTCCGTCGACCGCAGGCAACGCTTCGCGACTCCCGACTGGTCATCACGCGGCTTCTGCAACACCTGCCCCTGGGACAATGCTCGTGATCGGCGACGAGATCATCGAGACCCCGATGGCCTGGCCGTGCCGGTACTTCGAAACCCACTCCTACCGGCCGATCCTCAAGGACTACTTCCGGCGCGGCGCCCGCTGGACCGCAGCGCCGAAGCCGCAGCTCACCGACGCTCTATTCGCGCCAGACTTCCGCGCGCCCGGGCCCGGCGAGCCCATGCGCTACATCCTCACCGAGTTCGAGCCGGTCTTCGACGCCGGCGACTTCGTGCGCGCCGGACGCGATCTGTTCGTCACGCGCAGCAACGTCACCAACCGGATGGGCATCGAGTGGCTGCGCCGCCATCTCGGACCCGGCTACCGCATCCACGAGATCGAGAGCCGCTGCCGCACCCCCATGCACATCGACACCACCTTCATGCCCCTCGCGCCCGGCAAGGTCCTGATCAATCCCGAGTACGTCGACGTCGACCGCCTGCCCGACATCCTGAACTCATGGGACGTCCTGGTCGCCCCCGAGCCCGATCCGATCAACGACCGCCTGCTCAGGATCACCTCGATGTGCGGCAAGTGGCTCAGCATGAACGTGCTGATGGTGGACCAGAAGCGGGTGATCGCGGAACGCCACGACACCGGCATGTTGAACGCCCTCGAAAGGTGGGGCTTCGAGCCGATCCCGTGCGACCTGCTGCACTACGCGCCGTTCGGCGGCTCCTTCCACTGCGCGAGCCTCGACATCCGGCTTCGCGGCACGCTTGAGTCGTACTTCGACTGATCGGCATACCGGGCCTACTCGCGTCGACGTGTGGCCACCCACGATGCGAAGAGGAACGCGGGCAGGGTGAGGCCGATCAATAGCGCTGGACCCGTGACCGCACTCAAGAGGAATTGGCCTCCCAGGCAGGCGACGCCGTAGTAGTAACCGACCGCCACAGCCACAAGCACCACATATCCGCCGAGCCCGGTGCCCGCCACCTGGCGTACCAGCGCGGGCCAGCCGATCCTGCCCAGTGCCGGCACGATGCGTTGCGCACGTCTCCAGCGTCGGACCGGGCGCCGGCGCATGATGAGCAGGCCGAGGCCGAGATAGCCCATGACCAGCAGATAGCCGGTCAGCATGAGCGTGACGTTGAGGGACACGGGCAGCATGGCCGGCTCCTGGTGGGTGACCGCGCTCGGGGAGAGTCTCGGAGAGGAAGTAGCCAGCCGCGCACGAAGGTGTGCCAGCCGAACCACAACCAAAGAGCAAACAGGGCACAACGGCCGACAGGATAGCGCATGACGGCCCTGGTCGCGTCACTGAGCGTGGGAAAGCCATCATGGGGCCGCAGCAGGGCGTTGCCTTCCCAGGCGAAGATGGCGCCGAAGAGCACGGCCCAGATCAGGTAACCGATCACCGGATGCTCTGCCACTGCCTCTCCCACGCTCTCACTCCCTGCCGAGCAGGCTGACCCATCGATCATCCGGCCATGCCGAGTGCGGAGTCCGGAGGCTCACCGTGAGTCGCGTTGCCCGACCGCAAGCGGCAGCCGCCGACCGGCGCTTCCGTCGTGATGTCAGCGCTCCGGGACACCTAGTGGCTCGTTGACTGGTGACCCGGCCGCCAGTTGACGAACTCCATTACATCGAGGGCCTGTTCCCGCCACCGGCGACACACTTTCAGGCTCTCTTCAGGTCGAAACCTTAAGTTAACCCTGCAAAGGATTTTGCAGGGTTATTGTGCTTCTTGGCGATTCATTGACCAAGCGTTGGCATGCTCTAGAGACCGCGAAGCACTTGAGGGAGGCTCATGTTCCGAGGTACGACGGCCCGGACCGCGATTTCGTTCCTCGCCGCCGTCCTGCTCGGCCTCCAGGTCTTCGCACTCACCGCATCCTTCACATCCGCACACACGGCCCGTCATGCCGTGGCCAAGGGCCAGCACGGAATCAAGCCCTCCGGGAAGGCACTCCGCGAGGTGATCGTCACTTGCCGGGACGCCGGCCGCCACGGGGACCCGACCGGTCCCCTGGGCACCCGCGACCGGCACCGCACTGCCGTCGGCTGCGCACCAGAGGCACCCGACCGTCCGCACCTGAGGCAGGGGGCCTCGATGGTGGGCGGCGCGCCGGGCATACCCAGTGCCGCGCAGCACCGGCTGTCGAGATCCTCGACAGCCCATTGTCCGGCGGCACTTCAGGTGTTCCGCTGCTGAGCAGCAGAGCAGTCTCCCCCACCTGTCCTGTAAGCCCGACGCGCCCCCCCCCACGGCGCGCCAGGAGGAGTCACCACATCATGCAACCCCTCATCATCATGCAACCCCTCATCGACAACGCCCGTATGTTCGGACAGCGCCCTGAGGAGTTCGCCGGCCTCGCCAAAGGCCAGTCGCCCGAGGTCCTGTTCATCACCTGCGCCGACTCCCGGGTCGTCCCGGCCCTGATCACCGGCGCCCGCCCCGGCCAGCTCTTCGAGCTGCGCACCGCGGGCAACATCGTCCCCCCATACGCCTTGGAGCACCCCACCAGCGAGGCAGCCACGATCGAGTACGCCGTGGAGGTCCTCGGGGTCAAAGAAATCGTGGTCTGCGGCCACTCCTACTGCGGCGCCGTGGGCGCCGTGGTGCGCGGCGATGACCTGAACGCCGTCCCCGCCGTACGTGACTGGCTCGCGCACGCCGCCGACGAGCCCAAGTGCTCCGACCCCAGCGACCCGACGGTCGCCGAAGCCGTGCAGAACCACGTCCTGACGCAGCTGCTGCGGCTGCGCTCCTATCCCTGCATCGACAAGCGCCTGCAGGCGGACCAACTCAGCCTGCGTGGCTGGTACTACGAGGTGCACACCGGAGCCGTGCGCGAACACCGCGTGGAGGCCGACAAGTTCGAGGCGCTGTGAGGGGGCTGACTGTGCTGTCGAAGTTCCCTTACCTGCGGCAGGATTTCGCCGCTTCCATCGTCGTCTTCCTGGTCGCCGTGCCGTTGTGCGTCGGCGTGGCGGTCGCCTCTGGTGTCCCCGCGGAGCTCGGCCTGGTCACCGGCATCGTGGGCGGACTGATCACCGGGCTGATGCGCGGCAGCAGTCTTCAGGTGTCGGGACCGGCGGCGGGCCTGACCGTGCTGGTCTTCGAGGCGGTCAGCGAGTTCGGAGTGGCCGCGCTCGGCGTGATCGTGCTGATGGCCGGGCTGCTCCAGCTCGCCATGGGCTTCTTCGGGATCGGCCGCTGGTTCAGGGCGATATCCGTCGCCGTCGTCGAGGGCATGCTCTGCGGTATCGGTCTGGTGATCATCGCCGGGCAGATCTACGCGGCGGCTGGCCTGAAGGCCCCGGAGACCGGCATCGGTAAGATCGTCGGGCTGCCCGGGGCGTTCGCCGACGCGCTCGGCAGCAGCAAGGCGCTGACTTCGCTCGCGATCGGCGCAGGCACCGTCGCCGTCATCATGCTGTGGAAGAAGCTGCCGAAGAAGGTGCAGGCCGTGCCCGGCGCCCTCGCGGCGGTGCTGCTGGCCACTGTCGCCTCGCTCGCCTTCAGCCTGCCGGTCGCCACCGTCGAGGTGGAGGGTCTGCTGGGCGTCATCCAGCCTCCCGGCGCCGACGCCTTCGATGAGCTCGCCAGCCCGGCCATCTGGGGCACGATCATCGCCTTCGCGCTGATCGCCTCGGCCGAGTCGCTGTTCAGCGCGGCGGCGGTGGACCGGCTGCACGACGGTCCGCGCACTCAGTACGACAAGGAGATGATCGCCCAGGGTGCGGGCAACACGGTGTGCGGTCTGCTCGGCGCGCTGCCGATGACCGCGGTGATCGTGCGCAGCTCCGCCAACGTCAGCGCGGGCGCCAAGACGAAGGCGTCACGTATGCTGCACGGCGTGTGGCTGCTGCTGTTCGCCGCCGCGCTGCCCTCCGCGCTGGCGCTGATCCCGCTGCCCGCCCTGGCCGGCATCCTGGTGCACGCAGGCTGGAAGTTGATCCCGTTCCACCAGATCGCCGGGCTGTGGCGGGGCCACAAGGGTGAGGCGCTGATCCTCATCGTCACCGCCGTGTCGATCGTCGCGGTGAACATGTTCGAGGGCGTGCTCATCGGTCTGGCCCTGGCTGTGATCAAGACCGCCTGGGAGACATCGCAACTGAAGACGCAGGTCATAGACAAGGGCGCCGGGCCGATCCAGGTCTATCTGTCGGGAAACGCGACGTTCCTGCGGCTGCCGAAGATACTCGACAGCCTGGAGGCCCTTCCGCAGGACCGGCCGATCGAGGTGGACCTGTCTGGGCTCTACCACCTCGACTTCGCCTGCCGTACGGCCCTGGAGAACTGGGCTGAGCGGCACAGCGCGCCCGACACCGACCCGGTGAAGGTCACCAACGCGGAACCAGTGAGGGCCACAGAGCCGTAAGGGTCTCGTCATAGTGATCCGCCGCGTGGTTGGAGACTCGCCCACGAGCCTCCAACCACGCGGCTCGTTCTGAGCAAACCCTGCGCGCCCACGACCAGCCGCACGATGGGCAATTCAGGCTGCCGGACCAGGGGCGGCTACTTCTGTCGGCAGGCCGCGGGTAGTGACGAGTTGGGCACTGCCGTCAGCCAGCCGATAGGACAGGCCCACCACGGCCGTCTGACCGGCGGTGACCTGGTCGGCAAGGACACGGGAGCGGTCCAGCAGGAGGTCGACGGTGTGCCGTATGCGCTCGGCGATGATGTCGTCTTCCCGGGTGATCCCGGCGGCACGGGCGGCCAGGACGCTCGGCGTGACTCGCTCGACGACATCGCGTACGTAGCCGGTGGTACCCAGGCCATCGGTCAGGGCGGCGCGGGTGGCGGCCACCGCACCGCATGAGTCGTGGCCCAGCACCACGACCAGCGGGCAGTCCAGCACGCTCACGCCGTACTCGATGCTGCCGAGCACTTCCGACCCCACCACGTGACCTGCGGTTCGGACAACGAACAGGTCGCCCAGACCCCGGTCAAAGATGATCTCAGCGGCCAGGCGGGAGCCGGAGCAGCCAAAGAGCACCGCGAACGGACGCTGGCCGGGCGCGGTCTCGGCGCGGCGGGCAGCGTCCTGGTTCGGGTGCTGCGGCGTGCCCGCGATGAATCGCTGGTTGCAGGCCAGCAGCAACTCGAAGGCCTGGGACGGGGTCAGGGCAGCGGCATCAGTCATGCCCGCAGGCTACGACGAAGCCCAGCTCATCACAGTGCGGGGGCCACCCAGCGAGGTGACGGTCCGGCGGTCCGGGGCTGAACTTCGGCGTGTCCACGGGCACGCCCAAGCGCCGGGCTACGGCGTCTTCCAGCTCAAGCCTCAACGCACGGCGGGTCCGGTCAGTTTGATAGCGATTCTCTTCGCCGGGCACTCGCGCGGCGTCCTGCGCCCTGCCATCGACGGGATGTCCATCGTGCACCGTCATGCAGTTCACAACGACGTTGTCGCGCTCACGACGCCCGCCGAACGGGTGGCCCCGCGCAGGCGCTCTGCGCTGATCGCGTCTGCCTTAGGACGGGGCCGGGGCCGGTGATGTACGTGATCGTGGGGGAATGGGTCGCGAAGAAACCTGCCGCCTGATCGGCGACCCGGCACCGGCAAGTCCCCCTGCTGATCGGCCTGTGGGCGGAGGCCGCCATGCAGGGCTTCCGCGTCCATGGTGCTCGCCACCGCGCTGGTCAACGAACTCGTCGAGGCAGCGGATGAAGATCAGGGGTCCAGGACTGGCACGCTGTCTAACCGCCTGGCCAGCACCAAGACGCAGGCCGAACGCACTGCGGCCAGCTGGCGTCCGGGCAGGCTCCGAGCATGTCGGTGCGTCATGCCCGGAGCTGCCCAGCCGGCCGGTTCACCGGAGGATAGGCATCCCATTCCCGCGCGGGAGAGGCAGGACGCCGGGCCGCCTGCACAAGTGCACACCGTTGTGCCGAGCCAGGTCAACGAAGCGCGCACCGGCAAGAACACGGATTAGCACGTACGGGGTAACGATCGTACTTGTTTCTGCCAGAGTAGGTGATGAGGACTTCCGGTATTCTTCATCGCGCATTACGCGCCGGCGGGAGGGCGGCTGACGCCATGGATAACCAGGACCGCCGGTGGACGTTCCTGACCAACCACGCCAGGGTGCTGCTGGCCATCGCACAGGCCCCTGACGCACGCCTGCGGACCATCGCCGCCGCCTGCCTCATCACCGAACGAGGAGTACAGGCCATCATCGCCGACCTCGAAAAGGCAGGCTATCTGCAACGGCAACGAACCGGACGGCGCAACCAGTACACCCTCAACCTCGACCGGCCACTACGGCATTCGGCGGAATCCGGCGTCACGCTCCGCGCCCTCGTCGACTTCGCTGGCGATCACACGAACGGGGAAGCGGCTCAGCCGCCGAGCACCGCCTCTGCGCCAGTGACGGTGTCAAACACCCGCAGCACCTGATCCGCTCCGGTCACGCACTGAGGGATAAAAATGCTGGTAAGGCAAGCAGCCAGGTCGTTCCCAATCCGGTGCTCGTTCACCCACCCGCAGGCCGACGCGGGGTTGTCGGCGGTGCGGCGGAGGGCCGGGGCCCTGCGGCGCGACGGAGCCGGTTGGCGATGGCGAGTCCCAGCCCTTCCTCTACTGGCAAGGACGCGATGATGAGGTCGCACTCCTGCTGGTCGAGCTCGCGCAGGAATCCGTACAGGCCGCGCGCGTAGGCAGCCATCGAGACAGGTAGGGCCACCACGGCGTGCGCCTTCACCGGAGTGCCGGCGAGGGAGGGGGGAAGGAGGACGCCGACACGGTGCCCGAGATCTTGCGCGAGTTCCACTTCGGCGACGACCTTCTCGGGCTCGACAAGGACGACCCTCGCGCGCGGCGCGTAGTGGGACGGATGCTGGCCCGGCACCCGAAATCGGCTCGTCGAATGGACCGCGAGGGGGCGCCCCAGCACGGCTTCGAGGTCCTCGCGTGTCACCCCGCCGGGCCGAAGGACGCTCAAGGTGTCGCTCGTGGCGTCGACGATGGTCGACTCGACGCCAACCTCGCAGGGGCCGCCGTCCAGCACGAAGTCGACGGCATCACCGAGCTCAGCACGAACATGGTCCGCCGTCGTGGGGCTGACCGAACCGAAGCGGTTGGCGGACGGGGCCGTGACACCGCCGCCGAAGGCCGACAGCAGCGCGAGTGCGACGGGGTGGTCGGGCACGCGCACGGCCACCGTCTCCAGACCACCAGTCGCTTCGAGGGGCACGCGGGGGCCGCGCCGCAGGACCAGTGTGAGCGGCCCCGGCCAGAAGTGTTCGGCCAGCAGGCGCGCCGCCGCGGGCACGTCCTGGACCCAGTCGTCCAGGTGCTGCGCGCCCTCGATGTGGACGATCAGTGGGTGGGACGGCGGGCGTCCCTTGACCTGGAAGATGCGCGCGATGGCGGCGGGATCTTCGGCGTTGGCCCCGAGACCGTAGACGGTTTCGGTCGGGAGAGCCACCAGCCCGCCGGCGCGCAGAACAGCGGCAGCCTTCTCGATGTCACTGGTTCGTGCCTTCACCCTCGCAATCCTGCCATGGTGCCGCTCCCCACATTCCTTGGTCTCGTCTGCGTATAACGACGGCCCAGGGCCGATGGCACCGTGTGAGCGGCGGGCGGAGACCAGGCCGTGGCCGTCACGCCGTAGCGGCAACGCTAGAATTACGCCACGGGTGCCTGGACCCTCACAGCCGAGCACCCGTGTTCGGCGTACGTGGCTTCACTACGCCGCGGCGCTTGAAGCACCCCGAGGGCGCGGAGCGTGGGTCTGCCCCATCGCCTGTTCTATCGAGATCCGTATGACAACCCGCTCAGGATCCGGCGTCGGCGTACGCCCATAACGCTCTCCGTAGCGGGCAACGGCCTCCTCGACCACTGCGGCGTCCGTGCAGACCTCTGCCACTCCTTCGAGCGTGGCCCACCGGCCTCCGTCGACCTGGCACACCGCAACTCGGGCTACACCACCCCCCGAAAGGATGTTGGCGACTTTCCGACTCGATTTGCGGGTGATAACTCGGGCCACTCCGGCGGCAGCATCGATCGTCACGCCGACAGGCACAACGTGCGGTCGACCATCAGGACGCAGCGTAGTCAACGTGCACAGATGGTACTCATTCCAGAACTCCAGGTAGCCATCAGATTGGCTCAGCAACGCGTTCGACATGGCCAAAAGCGTAATGGCGAGCATTGCCTGATCTGTCCGGAAGTGACCATGGCCACACCCACCCCGAGCAGGCGTTTTACGCGATTCGAGAGTTTATGTCGCAAGCCTCACGAACGGAAATGTCTCGGATTCATAACAGACCCTCCCCTGAGCATCGAACATTGCAGCGTCCACGCCAGAACGTAAACCTGTAGCTCAGAAGCCTGACCGTGATCAATCTCGACCGATTTGGATCATTTTGAGAGATCAAGGCACCTGACCTGCAATGCAGCCTGATCATGCTTTTCGAGCCATGTCCGTCACGTACTGTCCAAAGAGGTTCCCGAGAGCTCCAATGAGGCAGCCCACTGGATGTCTATTACGCGTTCGCACCAGTGACTTCAGCGTGACGAATCGATCTGAAGACTCGACTGCCGGCCCTTCTTGACAGGGGCCTGGTAGGCCATGCGGACACGTCCGTCTGCGGTCGCGGGCGCTGGGAACCGGACGTCATCGACACGGGCGCGGTGTCGCCCGGCTCGGGGGAGCCATCGGTTGGAGGGATCCTCAATGCGGTTGGGGAAGAGTGGTCGCGACGCGGCTGAGTCAAAAATGCCCGCTCAGGGCGAAGCGCGCCGTCGACGCTTCGGGCGCTGGCGCACAGCCGCGAACCGGACGGTGGAGAGGGATCTGCACCGCCTGATTCGGCGTGAGCTGCAAGACCTCGGCGTGACTCCCCCGCTCGATGTCGAAGCGCTCTGCCAGGCCCTCAGCCGACGCCGCGGGCGCCCTCTGTACCTTCGTGCAGCACCGCTGCACGAAGCCTGGCCCCTCGGGGATGTGGGTTGAGTACGACGACTACGACATGATCATGTACCAGCAGGAAACAGCTCGACTGCATCAAGAGCACATCATTCTCCACGAGATAGGCCACATCCTCGTAGCGGACAACGAGGACGCCGCAGAGAAAGCCGCGGGCGAGACGACGGAAGAAGCACCTGCGGTCGACCCCGACGAGGAGACGGCCATCTTCGTGGAGGGCTGGGCCACCATGCTGCCGGTCTTCCAGCCCGAGACAATCAAGCGCGTCGCGCGCCGCTGCTCGTACGACGACGGCGAGGAGTGCTCTGTCGAACTGGTCGCCACCATCATCCTAGAGTGGTCGTCCCTGCTGGACGGTTCCCCTCCGTTGTCGGACGACCCGTCCCTCCGTCGTGTGGAGTCGGCTATCGGTGACCGGCGAGGATGGCTGTAACCCGTGGAACTGCTACTCCTGGGGCTCGTGACCGCTCTCGTCTGGAAGCTCTACCAGCTGAAGCGATCCCCTCATGACGCACCTCTGTGTTCCGTCACGCTCTGCCTGTTCTGCGCTGCGCTGTCGTATCCCGTGGCCATGCCCGGCGGGGCGTCCGGCGTCGACACTGTCGCCGGCCACGGGACGGCGAAGCTGATCCAGAACCTGCTGTTGCTCCTCGCGGTGTACTTCCTGATGTGCTTCTACCTCTACTCCGCCGCCGACGAAGAAGCGGGCCGTCGCCGTGCCCGCAAGGAAGCGGTCGTCGTCGGAGTCGTCGCGGTGGCCATCACCGTGGCTGCGGAGTCGGTGCCGTACGAGGTCTTCGCCGGCAGCTTCAGCACGGCCGACATGACGGTTCCGCAGATCGCCTTCTTCTACGCTGGGCTGGTCTCTATCTCATGTATGCGCTCGGCATGGCGTGCCGGTGGACTCGCAGCTATGCCCGCATGTCCCGGCGCCCGCACTCCACCGGGCTTTGGATGGCGGCGGTTGGCCTGAGGGCGATAGCGGTGGCCTGCGCGATCCGCGCCGTTATCGTCGCCATTCGCTGGGCTGGCGTAGAGGTATCCAAGCCGCTTATGACCGCCATCGCCTTCCTTCTGGTGGCATCTGTCCTGCTGTTCGCGGCGGGTGTCACGTACTCTGGAGCACGCGCCCGGATCGCCTCCGTTCGGCTCTGGCTCCAGCACCGTCGTGATCACCGTCGCCTCGCTCCATTGTGGGAGCTGTTGGCTGAGGCGTACCCCGACAACGTGTTGAGCCCGGCGTCCTCGGCTGCACTGGACCGGTGGCGGGCCCGTGGCGTGCACCGGCGCTACCACCGCCGCATCGTGGAGTGCCGCGACGGCCTGGTGGACATCAGCCCGTACCTGCTGGATCCGGGTGATGACAGCGTGGTCCTCAACATCGGCTCCGCAGATCTTGCTGCCCGGCTCCGTCGGGCTTCCGCACGGATTGAGAAGGGCGTCCCCGCGCCCCGCCCAGCGGTCCCCCTGGCCATGTCTCTGGGAAGCGACCGCGAGTCGGATGTGAAACAACTGATTGCGGTGTCCGACGCACTTCGCAAAGCCGCATGACGTCCATGATCAAGGAGTCAAAATGCTGATCACCGGTGGACGAGTGCTCGTCGACTCGGGGACCTACCTGGAAGACGGCGCCGTTCTCATCGAGGGCGACTCGATCACTGCTGTCGGGCCGCGGGAGGAGATCGAGGAGCAGGCCGGCGCCAACGTACCTCGGTTCGCGTTCGACGGAACTGTTCTGCCTGGGCTGATCGACGCGCATGTCCACCTGGCTTTCGACGGCGGGCCTGATCCGGTGTCTACCCTCCAGGACTCGACGGATGAGGTCCTGTTCAAGCACATGCGTCGCCGTGCGGAACAGCTCCTGCACAGCGGTGTCACCACGGCCCGTGACCTCGGTGACCGTGGTGGGCTGGCACTTCGTCTGGCGGCGGAGATCAACGATCGACGTACGCCGGGACCGAGGATCGTAGCTGCGGGCACGCCCGCGACCACCATGGGCGGGCACTGCCACTTCCTCGGTGGCGAGGTTTCCGGTGAGGCCGAGATCCGCGACCTCGTACGGCGCAACCTCGCAGCGGGAGCCGGGGTCATCAAGGCCATGGTCACCGGCGGCGGCCTAACGAAGGACGGTCCCAAGAGCCACCAGTCCCAGTTCACAGCAGAGGAACTGACCTCCCTGGTGGACGAGGCCCACAAGGCAGGTGTTCCCGTCGCGGCCCATGCGCACGGTGCCGACGGCATCACCGCGCCTGTGGAGGCGGGTGTGGACACCATCGAGCACTGCACATGGATGACGAACGGTGGCCTCGACTTCCGGCCGGACGTGGTCCAGCGGATCGTCGCTCAGCGAATCACCGTCTGCCCGGCGGTAAGCCCTCACTGGGAGATGCTCCCGCGCTTCTTCGACAAGGAGCGCGCTGCCGCGATGTTCGACCTGGTGGGGCGGATGGCCGACGCTGGTGTCCGCCTGGTAGCCGGGACCGACGCAGGCATACAGCGCACGGGCTTCGACGGCTTGGCCCCGGCCCTGACGTTCTACTCCGACCTCGGCCTGCCGAACGCTTCGGTCATCGACATGGCGACGTCCGAAGCGGCCGCTGCCCTGGGTCTGGGGACCATCACAGGGCGGATCGCTCCCGGCTACGGCGCGGATCTCCTCCTGGTCGACGGTGACCCGCTCGCTGATCTCGCCGCGCTGAAGGACGTTCGGGCCGTATTCGCTTCCGGCCTGCGCTACGAGCCGAGCGCCACAGCACAGTGAGCTTGTTCCTTAACATCGAGCCCCGGTCGTGTGGTCACTCTTTGAAGTGAACACACGACCGGGATCACCTCGGCTACGAGAGGCATGACGTGGAGGGCCGGGGCAGCGGCAACAGCCGCAACGGCACCCGGGAAAAGACGGTGTCACCGAGGTCGGTCCGGTCGAGGTGAAGGTGCCCCGGGATGTGACCGGCACGTTCGAGCCGGCCATCGACTGACCGGCGTGGACGAGATGGTGTTGTCCCTGTCGGCGAAGTCGAGATCCGCAAGGGCATCTGCAGCACCAACGCGTTCGAGAGAGTCAACGCCCGGATCCGCAAGGCCGTCCGTGCCCGTGGGCACCTACCCAACGAGGCCGCGGCCATGAAGTGCGTCTACATGGCGCTCATGCCGCTCGACCTGACCGGCAAGGGCCGCAAGAGGCGGGCCTATGCGCTGGAAGGCGCCCCTGAACGCCTTCCAGATCACCTTCGAAGACCGGCTCAACCCCGGGCGCCAACTGAATCCACAAGCAGGGATCAGCCGTTACAAGACAGACCCGACGGATTTGATGAGCTCGGCCAGCGCGCCGGGCGCGTCGCCGCTGAGCAGCCTGCTGACCACGTCGACGGGGGCGTTGAGCAGCGCGTCGCCGGTGGCGGACAGCGTGTTGAGGAGGTCCCTCATGATGTCTCCTTGCACGGTGGCGAGTTGGTTCCGGCAAGGCCTTCCCCAGGTTTGATCACTCCAGGCGCGCTCTCCCTCGTGTGGGGTGCGCTGTATCGCTTCTCCGCCGCTTTGTTCGGGGTACATCGAGGCGGGCCGCTGAGTGCTGCCCCGCAGTTCGCCCCGTCCGCAAACGGACCCCGTGCCAACACGGTCGTAACTGGCAAGCTCAAGCCGACCAAGGACTCAGGTGCCTGAGGTTAAGAAGCAAGGTAAGAGCAGCGCGCTAGTGCTCTGTTCCCCAGTCCTCCTGGCTCCTGGGAACAGGCACTAGCCGTTGGCGTCGGGACCGGTCTTCTTGTCCAGCTCGGTCGCGAGGTCGTTCAGGATCGAGAGGACGTCGGCCGGCAGGCCCTCGGAACCGATCCCGCGGGCTCGGACTCGGCCCACCTTCCCCTGCTTGGCCGCCGACATCAGGCGAAGCCCTTCGTAGACCTGACGGGCGACAGCGTCGTCCGGCTCGAAGTACATACGAGCGACGCCGAAGAACTGAGCGAGACCTTCCAGGACAACCGGCGCGGGAGCTTCGTCGATTCCCGTTCGAAAGGCCTCGACGTTCGCGGCCGTAGTGACCTTCGAGCCCGCGTAGGCGTTCACCGCCTCCGCGATCTCTTCGTCCCCCGGTGCGGTCCCCGCCGGGTACGAGCGCTCCAGGAGGAGAGTGATCTTCTCGGCGAGTGTCCGCGGAGGCTCCTCAGCTTCGGCGACCGCAGCAGACTCGTCCTCTCCGCCTTCTCCGAATGACCGCTCCTGCGCGCGCCTCAGCTCGTCCTCGGTAACGCCGTAAGCCTCCGCCAGGAGAGGGATGTACTTCTCTTTGAGGCGTCGGATGCCTTGTTCCACACCGGCCACCGGACCGTCGCTCTTGGTGCCGATGATCGCTTTCGTCTCGTACCGGTAGAGGCCGGCGTCGCACCGCAGGTCGATGAGATCAGGCAAACCGTGGCGGGGGAACAGCTCGTCCAACGGCCGTTTGAGCACCCTGGCGAGGCCGGGCAACTTCTCTTGATCCGGCACGCTCGCGCCCGACTCCCATCCCGCGACCGTCGAGTCCGCGGCCCCCAGGGCAGATCCCACCTCGGCCTGCGAGACGTCGGCGGCTCGACGGACCGCGCGCACACGGGCTCTCTCGAAGCGGCGAGCTGGCATCAGACCTCGTTTTTTGGATGAAACGAAGAAACGCCGGAGCGTTGATTTTCTGGAGGAACCAAGATAGCTTGAGTTTAGCGAAAAACGGGAGGGTTCGCACCCCTCACCGACTTCGCCCACCTGCCAGCTCCCACGGGGACCGGCCCGGTGGCGAGGAGAAGCCGTGGACGACTTGCGCGTGCCCCTTCCCCTCAAACGCCATCGGCGCCCGAGAGTTCGCACCTCTCGGACGCCAGACAGCTCGTGATCCGCTGCCCCCAATAGGGGCTCAAGATCACTCGCACAGCCACTCCGTGTCCTTTCGCACGGCAGGCACTACGGAGCGGCGTAGCACATAGAGGAGTGTCGCATGTCCCCAACTGCGGGCTGCACCCCAAAGCCGGAGACCGTGCCCGAACCGGCTGAGCGGCTGGCTGCACAGCTGACGTCCATGCTGCCCGGGGCCGCCGTCGTACAGGTTCGCCTTCAGGGCCCTCGGACCCTGTGGCCCCACCTGGGGCTAACCGCCGTGAACGAACGCGGACACGCCCTTCGGGTACCCCGAGCGAAGGCGCTCACGATCGCGCGATGGATCATCCGCTCGTTCCCGCAGGCCGGGTGGGCAGCCTCAGGGGGTCATGCCTTCGATCTTCGGACGGCTCAGCTGCGCGGACTGGAAGCGTGATGTCGGCCGTGGCATCGGCGAACGCAGGCCCGGCCTCCATCGGGCCCAACGAATTGCAGGGGCTCGCCGCCGTGGTGAACCTGCTGGCCCAGGCCGGCAGCCTCGATGCGCTGCTGAGCAACCGGCCGTCAGAACCTCGCGATAAGCGTCTGCATATGGGATACAGCGAAGCGGCTGAACGGCTGAACATTCCGGAGAAGTGGCTGCGTGAGAGCATCTCGACGCTACCCCATCGAAAGTTCGTGCAGTTCGCAGAGGAAGACCTCCGCGCTATTTCCAACATGCATTTCGTCAACCCCGGAACAGCGTCTGAGAAAGACAGCGAGTCGGCGTTGATTTCGCTTCAGCCATCTAAGCGCTCGCGTAATCCCTTCTGATCTCCTCTTGCGCTCGTGTGCGTACAACGCACGGCGCCGTGAAAATCGTGAGACACAAATGAGCACTACCATATACAGTCTCATCGAGGCTGCATATCAGGGGGATTGGTCGCCTCTCATAGAAGAGTCGAAGAAGGCCCCCGGAAAGCACTGGGCGGAAGACACCAGGTGTTCCAACCAAGACATCGACATATTCGTTCCACCTGGGGACGGGCCCCGCGAAGATCCCGACCTCGTGAAGCACAGTCTGGGCACGGCCCTCAACCGACTGCGCAATCTCTGTGCGTCGTGCCCGCTGGCTGTGGCTGCCCGGTGCCTGGTCGAATCGCTGAGGGATGACGACGAGTTCGGTATTCGAGCCGGCCTTCTGGCTTCGGAGCGTTCTGCACTGCGCGCCGCGTGGCAGCAGCGAGTGAACGAAGACGCCGTCCGAGGTGCCCTTCAGGGCTGCACCACAGCGCTAAGCAAGGTAGAGCGGGACACGGTGATTGCTCGTTTCGCGACAGACCCGTCATTGGAACCTGCCGCTGTCGCCCGGGGACTCGGAGTTACGCACGAGTATCTGTTGAAACTCGTGCGACGTCACCGGAAGAAGTCCGAATCCAGGCCGGCCGCAACTTTGCCTGCTGGCAGCGCTGACGCTGCCTGACACACCTCCGCGAGGAAGCGCATCTTCCCGCAAGGCAAGCCTTGCTATTACGGGAGTTCTCCCCATGTCTCATAACCAACCCGCCGCTTCGGCGTGCGCAAATGTCAGTGCGGCGATCCACGAAATAGCTCCCACGGCAGTCCTTGCCGGCATGTATCCAGAGCGCCGGTCTGTTACCCACCTCTTCGAATCGGACTTCTACCGCATGCTTATCGACCGGAGAACGGAAGAAAGAGTGGCACACATGATCAGGCGCAATTTCGGTGATTCCGTCGACTGGCGCCGTGCCCATGATTTCTACCTCCCCACCGGAACGTTGTACCTCACTCCCGAACCGCATCAGATCGGTTACATCCCGGAAGATGATCACTCTTTTGGCCTTGCCCTCGTCCGCCGGATAGCGATACTTGACGGGAATTGCTGATGAGTGACATAGCGACCGAACTGGTTTGGTCACAGTCCAAGTCATGCAGAGGCTCTCGCCTCGTCATGCTCGCACTCGCCCGCGAGGCCGACGACAAGGGCAGGGCCACACTGACCCTGGAGGAGATATCCGGCCTCACCCAACTCACCGCGCGCTCGATAACGAAGTGCATCGGGGAGCTGACGACGCTCGGTGAACTAAGCCGCGAGCGCGGAGGGGGCGCCTCGAACCCCAACACCTACTCGATACTCCTGTTTAACGAGGGCATCGAGGCCCCGGCCGATTCAGAGACAGAACTTCCACCTTCGCCTTCCGAAGCGCCAGAAGAGGGAACAGGGTTCCACGAAGTTTCTTCCCAGAACTCCCTCTCGATGGCTTCAAGTAGGAATTCCCTGCACCGAGATTGGGAAGTTCCTTCCTCGCGCGCACGGGGTGGTAATACTCCCTACGGGAGTATTACCACCACCAAAAAGCAAGCTAGCTTGCCGGGGTCGATCAGGGAGAACCGAGCAACCCACCAGGAGTCAGTAAAGGTTCCCGATGACGCCAAGGACCTGGTAACAGCCATAACTAATTCCGGAATGCTCGTCGGCTGGCGGCTGACTGAATCGGAATGGGATCGGGTAACAGCTCTCGCGGCCCGTTGGGGGAATGACCGGCTGGTCGAGATGATCGCGCGACGATGGAATGCCGACCGGCCTCCACAGTCGGCTCGCTACCTGCTCCGGATCTGGGCGGACCTCCCGTCGCACGCCCCCGCAGAAACGTCCCAAGGAAACGTCGTCCTCTTGCGTCAGCGCCCCCTGGGCTGGGCGCCATTTCAGAACACAGCAGAACCCAGCGCTTACCAGAACGGATTTTGATCATGGCAGAGCCGGAACGCGCAGGCAGCGCCAGGTCATTGCGCCGCCTGGAACGAATACTCGCCGCGAAAGGAATTCAGGTGTCCGACAGCCCCGCTGACGAATCACCGGAAGAAAACCCAGGGGACCGCGAGTGGCACCGCCGTGCTCGGGCCGAGTACGCGCTGACCCGGTGGCGGATCGCGACCCCTCCCTGGTTCAGCGACGCCGAAGCGACGATCCCGGAGGTCACCGCGTGGGCTGATCGCGCTCTCGCGGACTACGCTGGCGCTGGTGCTCTCCTCCTCACCGGCACAGGCAAGACCCACCAAGCCTATGGAGCCCTTCGGCGGATCGCGGCCGGCGGCCCGGACCGGTTCGAGCTGATCGCCGTCAACTCGGCGGACATGTACGGCAACCTGCGTCCCTCACAGGTCATGAGTGCGGCGGAACGAGAGGTGCGGAACCTCAGCACGGTGCAGTACCCGTTGCTCGATGACCTCGGTACGGCGAAGACCTCGGAGTGGACCGAGGAGGTGACGTACCGGCTCATCAACTACAGGTACAACCACTGTTTGCCGACGATCATCATATCCAATCTGCCGGCCCGCGACGACAACGGGCCGGACCTGACCGACTTCGTCGGGGCTCGAGTGGCGAGCCGCCTGGCCGAGATGGTGACCAGCCTCGTGCCGATGATCGGCACCGACCGGCGGCGTGACGGGAGAGCGGCCTGATGCCCGTCCGTCTTCGCGGAGCGTCCCGAGACGCCGCAGCTTTGTCCACAGCCTGTACATACGTCGGCCCCCACAGCTGGTTCGCGAACCCGTTCAAGGCCGGAGACTCCGCTCCTTCTCCCCTCGGCTCGCCGATGGACGCGGCCGAGGCCGTGGATCTCTTCGCTGACACGCTCCGCAGCCCGGTAGGCCGCTGCTACGCCGCCCGGTTCGCCCGCGCCCTGCGCGGTCGCGACCTGATGTGCACCTGTCCCCTCGATGTGCCGTGCCACACCGACGTTCTCCTCCGCATCGCCAACGACTATGGCGACGGCGACACGATCCGCACCTGCAACTTCCCTGGAAGGCCCGCGATGAGTCACCCGATTATGTTCGCTGCGGCCAAGCACCTCACGACCGCCGAGGAGCAGCGCACCGCCGCGCGGGAGAAAGCCTTCCGCACCTGGGGACCGAGGTCCGTCGCAGCAGCCTCGAAGTACGCGCGCCGCCTCCTGGGCGACGAGGCGGTCACCCTCGACTGGGAGGTCCTGAGTCTCCTCTCCTTCGAAGAACACCTGCAAGCCTTCGCCTTGCTCGACACCGTCGGGGGCCAGCACCTGGAGCTGTACTACACCGACCAGGGAGGCACGGAGCGGATCCTGCTGCGGGTTTCGTGCGTCAGCTGCCCGAGTCAGCATATGCATGAGGTGACATCGCTGGAACAACTCGTACAGTTGCTGTCCCTGACCCCGGCCTGGCCATCCATCGACCCGCGCGACGGAGGCAACCTCTGATGTCTCGCGCGCACATACAGGCGCCGGTGACCGAGCCGCAGGGTGTCTACAGCCTTCGCGGCATGACGGCCTGGGACCGTTCCGCGATCCTCCTGCTCGGCGCGGCCGGCTTCGCGTTCTCCTATGACGCACTGTGGCAGATCGCCATCGCAATCCACGCCTGGGAGACCCTGAGCTAACGCCGCAGCTGACCACACATCTCGGCTGCGATCAGGCGGCTGATCGTCTCGGCTGCGATCAGGCGGCTGATCGAGCTCGGCATCGGCCGCGGTGCCACCACTGGCCGACCGCGCGAGCGCCGCCTTCTCCACCTGCGACGCAAGGCCAGGAACGTCAGGATCGTTCTCGAAATCCGCCCGGTGCGCGGCTGACTCCTGTACTTCGAGCTGCCGAGTGCTTGCTCGTGACGCAAGGTACTGGCCAGACAGCGATCCGCCCGCGCCAAACCCAACACCAGCCAAAGACAACAACACCGGCCCCAAGGTTCCCCAAGATGCCGGGGCGGGACGGCCTAGTGCTTGCACCCACCATGTTCCCGCCACCCCGCCCGCGGTGGTGATTAGGGCGACGAGACATCCGGGGATGCGCTGAACAGTCAAGTGCACCCCGCCAAAGCGGAGTTCGAACGCAGGGCGGGTCTCGGTCTTGAGCTCCATGGATACCTCTCGTGGGACGTGACGAGTGAATTGCAGACCCGCGCTGAGACAGCCGCAACAGTTACTAGTCACTGATCAGTGACCCCGCGCACCTTCTTCATACGCCCCAGTGACTGATTCTCGGCAAGTGTCAATGTTTTGAACGTATTCAAGGGAGTGACACTCCTGCCGCGGAAGCCCGTACTCCCCTGCACCATCCCCGGGTGCACCGAGCTGGCAAGCGGGGAGGCTGCCCGAAGCATGAGCGCGAGGCGCAGCTGCAGCGCGGACTTCGAGCTGGGGGCGCGCGTTGCGCTGGTGCTCGCACCGGCCGGGCATGAGTGTCCTCCGTGGCTTCGCTATTGGGATGCGCTGATGGAACATCCCACCCGACGAAGAGGGCAGCGGGCTAGACGGCACACCCTGGCGCGTCCTGGCGAATTCCTCTCTACCAGCTCAGTAGTGGTTACTGGCGAGTAGAAAGGCCGAACTGAACTGTTCAACGCTCTCCCTCTTCATAGTTGCGCTCCCCCCCCTGCTCGGAGGTGGTCCCCACACCCGAATGCCCCGCCTCCCGCGCCCCGTCCCCGGCCCCCCCGAACTCACCACGGGGCGGACGCCGCCCCGAGCATGCGAGGAAGCCGAGCATCAGCGCGGCACGACCACAGCTATGAGATACGGGACCTTTGGATACCTAGGAGACGACCAGTCCATCCGAAATATCCTCCCCACCACAAAAGTCGGAACCTATTTCCTGGAATTAGGTTCCGACTTTTGCGCTGATTCGAGTTGTCCGCGAACCCCTGCGGGGATTCAGGCACGACCAACGCCACAAGGCACTTCCCGGCCGATGGAGATCTCTTGCTGATCTCCCCCCTAATCGAGCAAGGGGCTGATGGACTTGATATGAGTAACGTGCACTGAAACTCAAGCGCCACGCACAAAGTCGCGGCTTGAGCGTGAATACGGAATTCGGCTGACGCAAAACGCGGTCGAACTCTCCCGTAAATGACAAGCACGACGGGCAGGGGCCACAAGGCTCCTGCCTGATCCTCGAATTCTCCGGCAGCCGCCGGTAAAGCCCGCAGGAGAGCCCCCTCTCCTTGCGAAGGGGTGGCGCGGTCCCCAGCCCACGCGGGGCCGCGCCACCCGATCTATCGAAATCCATGCACCAAGGTTGTGGTCCCCGCATGCCCCGATCCACCCGTTTCATCTGTATATCTGCCGCAATTGGGATGGTCGGTTCGCTGGCTGTCCTGTCGACCGGCTGCTCCGGCTCGGCCGGCGGCCCGTCCGAGACCACGACCGCACAGCCGCACTCCGTCTCAGTGGGCGTCACCGATACGACCTCACCGAGCACGGCGAGCCCCGCACCACCGCCAAGTTCGTTCTTGCCGAAGGAGGTTGAGTCCACAGCCCGGGCCTTCACCACGACCTACGCCGAGCACGACGCACGCGACGGCAAGGACGAATCGCATGCCGATGCCGGCGCCCGGGCGGCCCGGCTCGCAGCGGGTGAGCTGGTGGGCGTCCTTGGCCAGAAGCGGCCGAGCCAGGACGCTGCGTGGGCCGCGCTGCGGGGCGAGAAGGCTCGCCAGACGGTCAAGATCACCTCGGCTGTGGTCCCCGCCGGTGCGCCGGCCGTGAGTGCGTCCTCCAGTCTCGTTCGCGTGGGCTACACCCTCACGACGACCCCGAAGTCCGGGCACGCGCGCCGCAGCAGCGAACAGCTCGCTCTCCGCCTGGAGCACACCTCCAAGGGCTGGCGCGTCACCGCGTTGCCCTGGGCGTGACGGGCCGCGATGAACAAGGGCATACAAGCTGGCCTGGGACTCTTCACGGCCGGGCTCGTCTCAGGTGTCGCCCTACTGACCACGTTCGGCGGGGCCGACAACGCCTCAGCGCGGGAGAACGGCCCTGGCGGCGGCATCACGACGGACACGCCCGTTCCTGGCTGGGTCCGTGAACTCATCAACAAGCACGCGGGCGAGTGTCCACAGGTCACGGCCTCGCTCCTGGCAGCTCAGCTCTATACCGAGAGCAAGTTCGACTCCGACGCGAAGTCGCGTGTCGGCGCCCTCGGTATCGCTCAGTTCATGCCGGCGACCTGGGCCCAGCACGGCAAGGACGGTGACGGGGACGGAGTCAAGGACATCCGCAATCCGGCCGACGCCATCGCCGCACAGGCCGCGTACGACTGCACCTTGGCCAAGGAGGTCAAGAGCGTGCCGGGTGACTCGACTCGGTGACGGTCGAGCTCACCTGGGAGTCCAACGACTGGAAGCTGGACAATAGTTCGAGCACGACCGGCCTGGTCGCCCCGATCGACGCGCGGCAGGCATCCAACGTCACGAACGACTTCTCCGACTACGTACCGGCTGCTGCAGAAGACCCTGTCTTGAGCGGTTCAACTGGTCAGGACGGATTCCCGGCTCCGTACGGACGCAACGAGCGCGGCGCCCATGCCGCTGCGGTCAGCGCCACCATGCTCTACGGCGACCCGAGGTTCTTCACCGATGAGGACTGGCGGCACCGAATGCTGGCGGCCACCGCAGCGCCGAGCGTGCTGCACTCGCTCACTTCGGACGCGGACTCGACGGCCCGCCTGGTCATGGAGAACCGCGGGATCGGTGCCGACGGCAAGACCGCCGACGGCAGCGTACTGATCACGCGGACAGCGGCGCTCGCCACCCGCTCGATCTCCTACTCCGAGCAGGCCGCGAGCATCGAGCTGTGGACCGCGTCTGTGGGCGGGGTCGCCGGAAAGGACGAGGCACAGCGTCCGCAGGTCGCCTTCCTCAGGATGACCGTGGACCTGGTCCGGGAGGACGGCACCTGGAAGACGACGGCCGTGACGCCGTTCGAACCGCTCGTGCCGGCGCCGCCAGCCATGCAGGAGGCGGACCCGGCCGACAGCTTCGCGGACGTGGGGGTGCCGGCAATGCGCCTGCGACTGCGTGACGATGCACCGGGCTGCTGACCGTCGAGCGGGGTACCCCAGGCCGCTGGCGGCTCCGCCTTCAGACGGTGGCCATGGTCGACGTGATCATCGGGTTCCTGTTCGTGCCCTCTGCGGTCGCCAATCCGTTCTGCTACATCCCGATGGTGTGCGAGGCGAAGGCGGCGATCGACTTCGTATCGGACCCGCTGGGCTTCCTGCTCCAGAAGCTCACCGAGGCCAACATCTGGTTCCTGCGCAAGATGCTGGAGCTGATCCAGAACACGACGAAGATCGATCTCACGTCAGCTGGCTTTCTGAAGCAATACGCGATCATTTTCGCGGCTTCCAGCCTGCTGACCGTGGCCCTGTGGCTGATCGCCGTGGCCAAGAGGGCGGTCCGCGGGGTCGGCGTGACCACCGCGATCTCCGAGGCGATTGGCTTCCTGCTCCTCCAGTTCGTGGTCAACGCGATGACTCCGGGCGCAATTGCCTTGCTGGTGAAGGCTATTGACGAGGTCACGGCCGTTTTCGAGCCCTACGCGACCGAGAACTTCAAGCCGTTCCTGGAGAACATCCTCAGGACGATGGCATCGAACCCCGTGGGGGGCGTAGCTCAGCTCCTGGTCGTGAACCTCATCATGATGATCGGCGCTCTGCTGTTGTGGGTCGAGCTGCTGATCGGCAGCGCGGCCATCTATGTGGCCGTAGCACTCGGTCCCGTAGTGAACGCTGGACTCGTCGACCGCGATCTGTGGAACAAGAGCAAGAAGTGGTTCGGGGCCATCTTCGCGATCGGCCTGAGCAAGCCCGTGCTCTTCGCCCTGCTCGGCCTCGGCGGCACAATCCTCAGCGACACCTCGGGCAGCATGTCCGACACGGTGTCCAAGACCCTGGTCGGCGCGCTGATTCTCCTGCTCGCCGTCTTCTCCAGCGCCACGCTCCACAAGGTCCCCGCCTTTGGCGACGAGATGGCCCAGCTCCACCACAACCGCAAGAGCGCCCAGTCCTCCGGCCCGGCCGCCGCGATCGACAGTCCCGGCCAGCACGCGAACCGTGCGATCAACTCGCGTGTGCAGGACTCCTTGGTCGGCGGCAGCACGAAGACGGCTGGCAGCAAGGCGGCTGGCGCCACGATGGGCGGCGGGACGGCCGTGGCCGGGCCGGTAGCCGCGGGGGCGGCCGTGGCCAAGGTCGGCGCCGACATGGCGAAGAACAAGGCCGCGAGTTCCCCCGGCATGCAGGGCACCGACGCCGCCAACAGCGGCAGCCCCGAACAGCCCGAAGGCCAGCAGGGCAGTGACGACCACGCCGGTACATCCGGTGCACCGGCCGCAGCTCGCCCCGCGGGAGCGACCTCCGACCCGGTCGTCAGCTCTTCTCCGGACTGGTCCTCTGCCAGCAGCCACGCAACGTTCGGACGTCCCCGAGGATCGAGCGGAGCCCCTGGTACGGCACAGCCGCCCCAGCCACAGGCTCCAGCCCCGTCGGCACCCTCTCCGACGCCTGCGCCCACTTCCCCTTCCTCTGCATCAGGAACCACCTCGGGCTCCGGTCCCTCGGTCACGCCCCCGCCGCCGTCGCGGCCGTCGGGCGGCCAGGCACCCGGACGTCCGACCCCCAGCAAGGATCAGTGACTGTCCCATGTCGACTCGCACGTATCAGTTCGGAAAGCACCGCCCTACGGGGCTGGTGGGCCGCCGCGACCTCGGCGAACAGGTCGTCCTCGCTGGCGGTGCGGTCACCGGCATCCTGTTCGGCTACCTCTTCAATGGCGTGACGGCCATCGCCGCGACCTGCATCGTCCTGCCGATCCTGCTCGCCCTCGTCATCGTGTACGCTCCGTACCGGCCGAAGCGCACGTCTCAGCGGCGCACGCTCTACCGCTGGTGGCGAATCAACCGCTACCACCGCAAGGCGCTCCGCCGTACCGGTGGCGTGTGGGCGTCTCCGGCCTTCGAGGCCGGCGTGCTCCGCGACGGCACCCCGCCGGATGCCGCGCTGGCGGAGCCGGAGGGCATCGCGGGCATGACGTGGGTGCCGGTCAAGGTCCGCGGACAGAAGGCGGTCGTTGTGCTCCAGCCGGAGGCCGGTTGCGTCACGGCCACGCTGGAGATCGCCTCTCCTGGCCTAGGCGGCAAGGAATTCGGTGAACAGGTCGTCGCGCTGGAGCACTGGGGCGAACTCCTCGACGCCTTCGGCAACGTCGAAGAGCACCCAGTGAAGCGGATTCAGGTCCTTGCGAGGCAGATGAAGTCCGACCCCTAAGCCCACCAACGGCTCATCGCGCAGCGCGACGAGTCGGCCGCGACGACGGACGCGCCACAGTGGCTGAAGGACTCGTACGACGTGCTGGCCAACGCCGTGTCCACTTCTGCGGAGGAGCACCGCTACTACATCACCATCCACGGGAAGTTCACCCGTGACCTGGCGGCCGAGGGCGCTGCCCGCGGAGCTGGTGACGATGGAGTCGCCGCCGCCATGGCCGCGTACCTGGATGAGCTGTGGTCCCGCGCGGAGGACGCCGACCTCTCCGTGATCTCGCCCCTGGACGGAGGGCGGATGAGCGCGTTCATCCGCAACAGCTACGACCCGGACCACGCCATCTGGGACACCGAGCTCCCGCAGGCACACACCTTCCCCCGCAACGTCGACGTCCGCGACGGCGCCCACGTAGCCACCCGCGCGGCGGGCTCCACCGACAGTTGGTACCACGCCACGGCCGCCGTCGTCGGATGGCCCACCACCTCCGTCGGCCCCGACTTCCTGTCGCCCCTGTTGATCGGAATGCCCGACGTCATCCGCACGATCTCGATCACGCAGCAGCTCGAACCCAACGACAAAGCCGTGGAGCGCATGCTCGCGGAGGACACGAACAATCAGGCCGAGATGGACCGCGACCGTAAGCGCGGCAAGAACATCGACCCACGGGACCGCATCGCGGCGGACGCCACTGGATCACGGGGCATGGCTCTGGCCTCCTCCGGCGCGGCCGGCTCCGCCGTCGTCGGATACATCACCATCTCCTCGCGCAGTGCCGAGGAACTGGAGCGCACGAAGCGCACCACCGCTTCCCGCGCCCGCAACGCACACCTGCGGATCGAATGGCTCGACCTCGAACACGCTCGCGCCTTCGCCACGACCCTCCCCCTCGCCGGAGGCATCAAGTGACCGATCTGCTCGATCTCACTTCGCTGTCCCCGACGTACGAGACGGTGCGCCGTCCTCTCTACACCGAGACGACCACCAGTCATGCCCTGTACCTGCCCATCGCACAGCCGACCCTCGGCACCGCGGGCGCGATCATCGGCAGGGAACTCTACTCCGGCAAGACGTTCATCTACTGCCCCTTCAGCGCCTTCGGTGACGGTCTGCCCGGCGGCAACATGATCGTGATGGGAGACACCGGCCGGGGGAAGTCCGCCCTGACCAAGACGTATACCGCGCGACAGATCCGCCTCGGCCGACAGGTGGTCGTGCTCGACACCAAGGAGCAGAAGGAGCGCGAGGAAGGCGAGTGGGCCGCGCTCGGCCGCTCGCTCACCGGCAAGGCCCCGGTGAAGTTCGCCCCCGGCGGTGGCCGTGGCGCCCCTCGTGCATCAACCCGATGGACCCTGCCATCGCGGGCAAGCGGCAGGTCGAGCTGGTGCGCACGATCGTTGAACTCGGTCTCGGCAAGGCCCTGGACGAATTCGCCGGCTCTGCTCTGCGGATCGCGATCCGCCGGGCCCACCAGCGGGCGGGAGACCTCGGCCGCACCCCGGTCCTCGCCGATGTCGCCGCCGCACTGCGGTCCCCGGAAGAGTCCGACGCCACGGCCAAACAGCGGACGCGGGATGAACTGCTCGGTGACGGCCTGGAGGCGTCCTACGTCCTGGACCGGCTCTGCGGAAGCGAGCAGGACGCGACCGGCGACCTCACCGGCATGCTCGACGGCCCGACCAGCCTCGGCGTGGACCTGGACGCCGACATGATCGTCTTCGACCTGACCAAGGTCCCGTCCGGCGGCGTCGCCATGACCATCCTCGTCGCCGTCATCAGCGTCTTCCTCGAAGAGGTCTGGCTGCGCCCGCTGTGCGAATGCGGGACGGAGCCGGGGCAGCACGACCGCGTCGTGGTCGACGCGAACTCCGAAGCCTGGGAGCTCGGCCCGAACCCGGAATCCGGCTGCCGCCGCTACACCCAACGGAAACGCATCCTCGTCTGCGAGGAAGCCTGGCACATTCTCGGCACACCCCAACTCGCCTCGCTGCTGGAGAAGTTCCTCAAGTTCGCACGGGGTTACGGCCTGTCCTGCATCTTCATCGTCCATCACCTGTCGGACATCGATGACAGCCCGGAGACCCAAGCGGCTCTGAAGATGGCCGACACCATCGTGATCTACAGCCAGAAGAAGGCCGAGGCGGAAGCGACGGTGACCCGGCTGGGCCTGCCGGCCTGGACGGCGGAGCACATCATGCGCCTGCGCCGCGGGATCGCGCTGTGGAAGGTCGGCGAGGTCATCTACCCGGGCGTGCAACACCTCCTGGTGGAGGCCGAACAGCACCTGTGCTTCTCCTCCGGCTCGATGACCGACCTGACCAGCACCTCGCCGGACGCCGAATGAGCCGGTACAGCCACCTCTCCGCCGCCGACCCCTTCCACGCAGATTCGGAACGCGCTCCCGTCATGACCATCACCACCGACCACGCCACGCTCCCGGCTGACGAGCACGCGGCGCGACAGGACATCGACCAGCTGCACGCCGAAGCGCTCGACCTCGCCCGCCGTACAAAGGTGCTGGCCACCGTGCTGGACCACGGCGACTACCCCGCCGCCGGGGGCCGCGTCCGTACGGCAGTCGCCCATATCTGGCGAGCCGCCGAGGACCTGGACAGCGCCTTCCACACGGCACCGCCGCGCTGTGCCGGGCCCGACGCGTCCCTCTCCCGACTCTGTAGCCGGCGGATGCGCTACCTTGCGGCTCGCGTCGCGCGGAGGGCCGAGTAGTGGACGTCATGCCCAGTGGGATCTCCCTGGCCCTGTACGCGCTAACCGTCGTGTGCGCCGTCGTCCTGGTGACGATCTGGGTCCTGATGAACCGGGGCCGCCGCAATGCCGGATTCGCAAGCAAGGAGCAGCTCAAGCGCCAGATGTCGGCCAAGGCGGTCCTGCGAGCCACGGAGATCCGCCCCTCTCTCACCCGCGGTGACGACCAGCCCGCGCGTGCGTCAGCAGTGAATCTCGCGAAGGACCGCACCGTCGATCGTTGATCCGCCCTCTCCTCGCCCCACCTCGTTCCGGAGCACGTCATGCACCACCCCCTTGATCCTTACGACTTCGGCTATTCGCTGGGAACCTCGCAACGCCTGAAAGGCGTAGAGCTGTGGTCCCGCGCCGACAAGGCATGCCGGGTCATCGGTCCCATGGGCAGCGGAAAGACCCTGCGTTTCTTCGCTCCGACCATCCGCAACTGGGCCGGACCGGTCCTCGCCACCTCGACCAAGCCCGATCTGGTCGAACTGACCCTCGACGCACGGCGACGTGACGGCCGACCCGTCATGGTCTTCGACCCGCAGAACATCGCGCCCTCCCTACCGAGGTTCCGTTGGACGGCGATCAACGGCGCGTCCGAAACGGAGGTCGTGATGATGAGAGCCAAGGCATTCGTCGCGGGTTCACGAACTCCCGGTTCCGCGGCACAGTCCAGCGAGGGCAGCGCCTTCTACAAGGGGCAGGCATCCAAGATCCTCGCGGCGTTCTTCCACGCTGCCGCCCTCGACGGCGCCGATCTCGACTGGGTGCTGAAGTGGGCCCGCAAGCTCACGGATCCGGCCCCCCTTGGCATCCTCAACGCCCATCCCGGCGCCGGCCCCGGCTGGGCGGACATGCTCCGCACTGCCACCACAGGGGACAGCCGCACCGTCGGTAACACCGCCTCGACCCTGGACGCGGCCCTCGAACCTTTCATGCACCAGTCGGTGATCCGCGCTCTCCAGGGAGACGAAGAGGACGCTAAGGACTTCCACGAGTTCCTTGACGCAGGAGGCACCATCTACCTGCTCGGCAAGGACTCGGTGGTGAACAGCGTCGCACCGCTGACCACGGCGATAGCCGAAGACCTGCTCGACCTCGCAGAGGCTCACGCCATCGCCTCGCCGGCCGGACGACTCGGCCCGACCCTCCTCGCCGCCCTGGACGAGGCGCCGAACATCGCACCCATCCCGAGCCTGCGCCAACGCGTCGCCGACGGCCGGGGTCGAGGCATCACAGTCATCTACGGACTCCAGGCTTGGGCCTCCGCCCGCGCCCGCTTCGGCGAGGACACGGCGAAAGAGCTGGCGGCGTTCACCAACAACGTCGTGGTCTTCAGCGGGGACAAGGACCCGGCCTTCCTCAAGGACATGTCCGACCTGTGCGGTCAGATTGAACGGGAGCGCACAACGAGGACCACAACCTGGGGGAGACCGCGGTGGCCACTCGACCGCCACGCACATGGCGCTGGAGCCGGTCCTGCGCGGGGACGAGATCAGGGCTCTTCCGAAGGGCCACACTTTGGTCCTCGCAGACAACCTCCCGCCCATCGTCACGCGTCTCGACGGCATGTGGACCTGGGAGTCCTGGACCGAGATCGAAGGGCACGTCCGCGACCTGCGAGCGGCCAACGAGGCGGAGCGCTCACGGCAGGCCACGGCGAAGAAGAACCAGGCCAAGGCTCACGCCGCCGCATGGGCCGGCCGCGAGGGAGCGGCTGCCACATGACGAATCTCCTTGCGCAATTCGAGCCCTTCCCCGAGCCACCGGCACTGATCTTGGAGTACATCGCGGAGCGGAGCGCGGAGGAGTCCGTGGTCGACGGCCCCGCTCCGTGGGATCTGGGGGCGCTGCCCGCCGAATTGATCGCGCCGATGCCCCCGTGGCTCGACTCCGTGTGCCGCTGGCTGAACTCGACGTACGCCTGGCAGCCGCAGGACATCATCCCACCATGCTGGACGAAGCACGAGGGCCTTGAGTACGAGATCGCGGCCCTGGCCTTCGCCCGCACCGACGCGTACGCGGACGCGGGCTCGACCGTGATCTGGCACGAGCAGTACGACCGGTTCCTCACGCGGATGACCAAGGCCCTCGGCAAGGCCGGCGATAAATGCCGAGTCGGACGGCACGAAGACCGTCCAGCGCGCTTCCAGCGCGCAGCCTGGCCCTCTCAAGCCGATGGGGGCCACGAAGAAACCAAGCCTGCGGAGCGAGCCGAGGAGATGGCGCAATGATGACGAACCCCGACATGGTCTTCTCGGTGGACCCCCGACATGGGTTGGTGGCGCGAAGCGGCTGGGAGAAGGAAGAAGCTCGAACGGTGCTCCGCGATCTCGGCTGGGAGTGGGCGGAAGAACTCCACGCGCTTGTTCCGCCGGACGACGTTCCAGAGGTCGATGCCGCAGTTCAGGCGGTGGCAGAACGCATCTGCACGGCCACCGCACCGGATACGCGGTCGGACCGTACGGCGCGATGCGGCTGACCCTCGATCGCGCCGAACAGGTGTTCACAAAGGTCACTGCGCGGGAGACCACCGAAACTCGACGAAACAGAGCCACTCAAAACGATCAACCCACGACGGCGAAGCAGCGACGGCCAGCGTACAGAGACGCAGTTGTCTCAGGGAGCCCCGCTTCGCCAGGAGGCCCCGGGTCCCCCACCGATCTAGTCCGGGAAGTCGTGCGCGTACTCGACGAAGGGAGGAGTTGCGCGACATACAGGTACTGCCGAGATCTGCGACCTGGTCATAGTATGTCGCGAATGCGCCGCTTGGGCGGAGCGCAGCCGGATACTCGGCCGGAATGGTACGGACGCTGAAGAGGCATAAAAGGCACGGCGGGCCCAGCGCGACCGATCAGAAGGCCGAGACCGCGCGGGCACCCCAGGCCGGGCCGGACGAGCAGGTGGAGCGGCAGGCGCCGGATACTCCGACGGATCTGCCCAAACGCTCCTGGGGAGCAATACTCAAAGGCACCCTGAAGGAGTTCAAGAAGGACGAGCTGACCGACCGGGCGGCGGCGCTGACCTACTACGGGATCCTCGCGCTGTTCCCAGCACTGCTGGCACTGATCTCGCTGCTCGGAGTCGTCGGGCAGTCGGCGTCGCAGCAGGTGCTGGACAACATCCAGAAGCTCGCCCCGGGCGCGGCACGGGATGTCCTGAGCAACGCAGTGCAGCAGATGCAGGGCAACGCCGGACTCGGTTCGGTCATGGCGGTCGTGGGTCTCCTGCTGGCAGTGTGGTCGGCCTCTGGCTACGTCGCCGCGTTCATCAGCAGTGCCAACGCCATGTACGACATCCCGGAGGGCCGCCCCGTCTGGAAGGTGCTGCCGGTGCGCGTCGGCGTGACGGTGGTCCTGATGGTCCTGGCGGTGGTGAGCGCGGTGATCGTCGTGTTCACCGGCGGCCTGGCCCGGGAGATCGGCACAGCGCTGGGGGTAGGTGACACAGCGCTGACCGTCTGGTCGATCGCGAAGTGCCCGGTGGTGGTACTCCTGGTGACGACCATGATCGCGATTCTGTACTGGGCGACGCCGAACGCGAGGGTTCGCGGATTCCGCTGGATCACGCCGGGCAGTTTCCTGGCGCTGGTGATCTGGTTGATCGCTTCGACCGGGTTCGCATTGTACGTGGCGAACTTCGCCTCGTACAACAAGACCTACGGTACCTTCGCCGGCGTAATCATCTTCCTGGTGTGGCTGTGGATCACGAATCTGGCGATCCTGCTGGGCCTGGAGTTCGACTCGGAGATGGCCCGGCACCGCGCAGTGGCGGGCGGTCAGCCGGCGGATGAGGAGCCGTACGTCGAGCCGCGCGACACCCGGAAGTGGGACGAAGGAGGATAGCCGCCGTCTTGAATCCTGACTGACAAGAAGGAGGCGCGCCAGGGCCTAGTCCAGGGCGCTTCCTAGGTCCCGGCCGGGACCGGATCGATCACGGCATCGGTGCGATGTGGCCTGGGACGGGAAGTCAGCTGGTCATGGGGACGAAGGCAGATCTGCACGACGGGGATCGCCTGCTGGCCAGACGGGCAATCGGGTGGGGGCCACCCTGGCTGCGGCGGGTCGCGCCCGCTGTGGAGGAAGCGGCCGAGCACACCAAGCTGTGGCTGGCGACGGCCGCAGCGATGGCCGCCCTCGGCGGGTGGCGGGGCCGCACTGCCGCCGCCGCGGGGGTCGCGGCCATGGCGATGGCCCAAGTGCTGTCCAACGGGGTTGCCAAACAAATGTGTCACCGTCGGCGCCCACCGCGGGAATGGGTCCCGCCGGAGGAACTTCAGGACCGCCCGGACAGTTCCTCCTTCCCTTCAGGGCACACCGCCGCGGCATTCGCTTTCGCGGGTGCCGTCACGCCGGTGTGGCCGGCTGCCGGTACTGCCTGTGGGGTGTCGGCCGTGCTGGTGGCCGCGGAGCGGGTGCACAGCGGTGCCCACTTCCCCTCCGACGTGGCCGCTGGCGGCGTGATCGGACTGGCCGCAGCCGCCCTGATACGGGGCGCAACGGATCTGCTGCGGCCACGTGCGTTCTGACCTGGGGTGAAGCTCTGATGTGGGGTACCCGGACAGCCGACCGGAGTCGACGAAGGGCAGGTGAGCAGCCATGACAGCAGACAGCTCCCATCACACCGATGCCGGAGCGCAGGAGCCGGTGGGCGAGTTGGTCCAGCGAGCCTCGCAACAGTTGTCGCAGCTGGTCCGCGACGAGATGCGCCTGGCGCAAGCGGAGATGACCCAGAAGGGCAAGCGGTTCGGCAAAGGCGGCGGCCTCTTCGGAGGCGCCGGCCTGGTGGGCGTGCTCACCCTGCAGGCACTGGTGGCCACCGTGATCGCCGCACTGTCGCTCGCCATGGACGTGTGGGTGGCGGCTCTGATCGTCACCGGCGTCCTGGCCGCCGTTACCGCACTGATGGCGGCTCTCGGGAAGCAGCAGATCAGCAAGGCGTCCCAACCGACGCCGGAGCAGACCATGGACAGCGTCAAGGCCGATGTGGGCGAGATCAAGGAGAGGGCACAGCGATGACCCCAGACAAGCCGCACACAGGCGATGAGGCCACACCTTCTCCAGAGGAACTGCGCGAGAAGGTCGAGGCGACCCGTGAGGAACTCGGCGAGACCGTCGAGGCACTCGCGGCGAAGACCGACGTCAAGACCCGCGCCCAGGAGAAGACAGTGGCCGTCAAGCAGCAGGTCGCCGAGAAGACCACCCAGGCCAAAGCCCAACTCAAGGACAAGGCGACGCACGCCGCTCACGCTGTGCAGGACAGGGCTCCGGAACCGATGCGTGCCAAGGCCGCCGCAGCTACCGAGCAGGCCCGCGACAAGGCCATGCACGTCGCCGAGCTGGCCCGGGACAAGGCACCAGAACCGGTACGCGAGAAGACCGGCCAGGGCATGGAGGCGGCGCGAGCGAAGCGCACCCCACTGCTCGCCGCCGCCGGTGCGCTCATCGCGCTGATGCTCATCCGCCGCGCCAGGAGGCACCAATGAAAGCATCGAAGATCGCTTACAAGCCGGTCGGCCTGGCCATGGGCGCCGTCAGTGGTGTCCTGGCCGGCGCCGTGTTCAAGCAGGTCTGGAAACAGCTCGGGCACGAGGAAGACGCCCCCGACGAGCACCGCAACTGGCGCGAAGTGCTGTCGGCAGCCGTCCTGCAGGGCGCCATCTTCGCCGGCGTCAAAGCCGCCGTCGACCGCGGCGGCGCCACCGCCACCCGACGCCTGACCGGCACCTGGCCCGGCTGACCGACCGCGCACGTCAGCACCACCTGGCCTGACGAGTGCCAACACTGGCCGGTCTGGACGGGCAAGCGCGCGAATATGGGCGCTGCACCTCCCCAGGCGTGCGCCACCTCCTGTCGGTGTGCTCCGATTACCCGCACAGGGGGGCCGCACGTTCACTCAGCCCGGTGTGCACGCCAATGCGCCACCGCTGCCGCCAGTTGTTCCTGAAGTTGTGCAGGCATCGGCTCCTGCTATGTCGCAGCGACCACAGCCTCCGCTACATCGTGAACCTTGGTGTTGGAGTGCTGAGACACCCGGACCAGAATCTGCCACGCGTCCTCGTCGGTGCAGGTAAAGGTGGCCATCAGCGCGCCGCGCGCCATGTCAATGACTGGCCGTCGCTCCAACGCCTCCTTGAGCTACTCGGTCTCCTGCAACAGTTGTTCGGCCTGCCCACCAATCGGCAGCCCGCCATCATCACGGACGCTATCTCGGGACACGCTCTTGCGCGGCGTACCGTGCACGGGGCGTTCACTGCGGTCACGCCGAGGCCCGGGGCTCTGGTGAGGTCGCATGGTTGACGCCTTCCCCCTGGCACTCAGCCGACACACCTGCCCGCCGCCCTTAACGGGCGACGGATCATCCACCGGCCCGTACGCTGGCGAGGCTCCAGGCCTCTCGCGATGCGACCATATGGAGTCGCGATCGGCACGGCACCCCGCCCGCCGTCACTGCTTCGTGCTTCGCTCCGCGTTGCCGGTGTGTGACACCGTGACCAACGCAAAAGCGGTCCCCCACCGTCCCACCACCGGCCTTTGGGCGACGATACAAGACAGACCGGCATCGCAAACTCGGCCAGCAGTCGACTCCCGCAGTCACCTCGAAACGACTGCCACCCTCGGTTACAAAGCCAAACGGTGTTCCGCGATATCGGGAGTGGGCGGAGGAGCTGCACGCTCTCGTCCCGGCGAACGACGTGCCACAGGTCAATGCCGCGGTAGGCGGTGGCAGAACTGCATCTGCACGGCCACCGCACCGGCTACGCGGCGGGACCGTGCGCCACTCACGGCCCGTCCGTTCGTTGATGCCCACCAACCGGCAGGCCTCTGCATTGCCATAGCCCAGGTCCACGAGCCGGAAGTATTCCTCCTGCTCGCGGACCAACCCTCTACGGTCGCCCAGAGCCCCTGGTCCGGCTTCTCGCGGGTCTCGAACATCGCGTTGCGACGACCGCTAGAACCCAAGATTCACTGGCCGGGGCTTCTCCCTGCGTCGTTAGGCGGGAGTGATGTTCTCCGCCTGCGGGCCCTTCTGGCCCTGCACGACGTCGAAGCTCACCTTGTGGCCTTCCTGGAGCTCACGGAAGCCCGAGCCGGCGATGTTCGAGTAGTGGGCGAAGACGTCGGGGCCGCCGCCATCCTGCTCGATGAAGCCGAAGCCTTTCTCGGCGTTGAACCACTTCACAGTGCCTGTAGCCATGTGCCTGTCTCCTTCGAGGGGACTCATATCGTGCGGGATCCGGAGGTGATCGCCCTGGTCCGGAGAGGCGTTGAACAGCAAAAACGCCCGTGATTGCGATCACGGGCGAACGGGACTTCGGAACCACGACTGCTGATCACGACGCTACACCGGCTGGTGACGCTCGGCCACTGAAACACAGAGTTGTTCTCGCAGGCTGTGTTACGGCGACAGAGCCTCAGATGGCTGTCCGCCGCTAGGGGGGCCGGCGGGCCACGTGGCCCGCCGGACAGGCCGTAGTCCAGGAAGTCGTGCGCGTACCCGACGTACAACGACCGCCGCCGCAGAGCCCTGGGCGGCAGCCCGGCCTACGAGCCGCCTCCAGCATGGGCGAGTCGCTGGAGACTGCTATGCCTGGCTGAGGGCAGGCATTACATGATCCCTTTCCAGTGCTTCTGCCAGTCGAGCGTGGTCGGGGACAGCCCAAATCGTCATGCTTGCCAGGTAGTTGCGCTCTGTAGAGACAGGCGACATCCGCTGAGGTGGATACGGCGCTACTTTCCCCGCCTCCCCTTGTGAGGGCAAGATCGGGGCCATGCGCATTCTGGTGATCGGCGGTACCTGGTTCCTGGGCAAGTCCGTTGCAGAGCAGGCTCTCGCGCGGGGGTGGGATGTCACCACCTTCAACCGTGGCCGTTCCGGACCAGACGTTGAACGTGGCCGTTCCGGACCAGACGTTGAAGGAGTCGATCCGGTTCACCGTGACCGCACGGTCCGGGCCGACTTGGAGCGGCTCGCCGGGCACGGGCCGTGAGATGCCGTGATCGACACGTCCAGCTCCGACCTCGCCCCGCGTGACGTCCTGCTGTCGACCACCGCGCTTAGGGACGCGGCACGGCGGTGGATACACATCTCCACCGTGTCCGTGTACGAGGGTTGGCCGCACCAGCCGCTAACGGATGCCTCGCCGCTGCTGGAGTGCCCGCCGGACGCGGACGAGACGTACGGGTACACCGGCGACGACGGCAGCCCCACCACGTATGGGTTCCAGAAGGCCGGCGGCGAACGCGCGGTGACGGAGGCCTTCGGGGAGGCCGCGGTGTTCCTTCGGCCAGGCGTGATCCTCGGGCCCGGGGAGTACGTGGGCCGCTTCCCCTGGTGGCTGAACCGGGCCGCGCGTGGTGGACGCATCGTGACCCCGGCCCCGGCCGAGCAGCGCATCCAGCCGGTAGACGTGCGGGACGTCGCGGAGTTCGCGCTGGAGCAGGCAGCGGCCTCCACGAGCGGCGGCTACAACGTCACCCACCCGGAGGGGATCACCTTCGACGGCTTCCTCGGCGAGTGCCTGGCGGTGACGGACAGCACCGGCACGCCGGTGTGGGTGGAGCCAGAGACCCTCGTCGAGCAGGGCGTGAAGCAGTGGATGGAGCTGCCGCTGTGGCGCACGCACGCGGGCGTGTGGTCGGTGGACTCCGGGCGGGCGGTCGCTGCCGGTCTGCGGTGTCGGCCGGTTGCTGAGACGATCCGGGACACGTGGGCGTGGCTTGCCCGAGATGGGCGTCCCGTGGATCACCCGAGGTGGTCGGATCACGGGATCGCCCCGGAGAAGGAGGCCAAGATCCTGGCCTCCCTGTCGTGACTCAGGCCTCCAGTTGAAGCAGCGCGGACCGGCCGTTGATCTGGTGCGTGGTCGCGGTGCTCGTGAAGTCCTCCACGCGGTCGCGTAGTTCGCGGGGCAGCGTGGCGCCTCGGAATGCGGACTGTGTGAGGAACTGCTGGATTTGGCCGGTGCGTACGAGCACGCCGGTCACGCGCTGATCCCCTGGGATGCCCCACAGGGGGATGAGCGCGTCGGCGGCGCCTTCGACGTCGTTGGCGAGGAGCCGGGCCGGAGGCGGCGCCGCCGAGGACGTGAGCGGAACGGACAGCCTCCGGCTTCTGGCCGATGAGCTCAAGGGCCCGGCGCGCGGACTGCGCGGCCTGGTCCCCATCGTGGATCAGCAACGCTGTGGAGCTGCTGGACATCGCCAGGCGTTCCGGTGTGAACCCGAACTCGCCGCCGATCCCGTCGTGGAGGTCGTCACGGGCGCCACTGTCGACTTCTGCAGACATGAGCAGCGCGCGGCGCGCGGACTCCACGTCGCCGAGCCCGCCGTAGGACTGGGCGCGGCGTGCCTTGCTGACGGCCTCGGTGGGCATGCCTGTGAAGTACGCGATGTACGCGAGCATCCCGTCAGCGAACGCGCGCAAGGGCTCAAACCGGGCAGCTTCCCCATAAAGGTCAGCGGAGCGAGCCAGACGCCGGGCGCTATCGAAGGCGCCGAGGTCGAAGGCGGAGGCCGCGAGCAAGGCGACAGTCTGGCCCGTGAGTTCGAGCAGTCGCTGCCGCTGGGCAGGGATCTGCGTCCGGTCGCGGTTGTCGAACAGCTCCTCCCGAAGGTTCCGGCCACGCCGGAAGGCCTCGCCAGGCGCAATGGAGGCGTACTCGCGCGCGAGGGCTATTACGTCGTCGGTGAGCTGGTCGAGGCTGGTGTCGGAGACGGACGCCGCAGCGGTGGCAGTGGCGTCGTCTTGGGCTTCGCGGGCGGTCATTTCGATCTCTTGCTCCAGGTTGAACGCGGGTGCCGGGGAATCGCTCCGTGGTGGCGCGAACAGGGTCGCGGCGTCGAAGGCGAACATGGCCTTCAGCACACGGCGGGTGTCGTGCGACAGCTGGTCTGCGCCGACCTGACCCCCTCTCCAGCGGCGGTAAGTCCGCTCACTGCACGTGGGGTTGTTGACGCCCTTGCCGATGACCTCGTGCGCGGTGCTGTTGAACAGCTCCTCGAACTCGGGCCAGCCCAAGCCGCGCCGTTCGCACTCATGCTTGAAAAGCGTCTCGGGTGGTGTGCCCACGTCGCTCCCCTTCGTCGCGCCTGACCCGTTGGCGGCTCACCGGCGGGTCGATCCCTTCGCACGAAAGGGGATACCGCCGTTCTCTTCCAGTGCAACACATCGGTGCTAGATGGCACTTGACTGGCCGTCTGGTGTCACGTGGCCGTGAGATGGCCGCCGGAATGGCACGGGTCTGACATGGCGATGGCACCCCGGTCAGGACCACGCTGATCGCCAACCCCGCGGGCTGGGGTTTTGCTCCCCTCTCCCTGACCGAGGCGTGACGATGACGAGAACTGGAACCGCGCAGGAGACAGCCGCCGCTCCCACCACCCCTGACCCCGCCGACGACGAGCTGCACGAGGAGGCCGGCGGCGTGCTTGAGGCAACGGGCATGACGACCCTGCCAGAGCGGCAGTTCGCCGCTACGTCCTGGCTTGTCGGTGCCGCAGACGATCGGGACTTAGCGCGCCGCCAGTGGGAGGACCAGGGGATCGCGCTCCTGTGCTGTGGCGGCATCCTCTCCGCCGTACGGATACCCGCGCGCCTGGTATGGGCCACGGCCAAGACGGACCAGCTTGAGAAGGTCGACGCCTTCCTCGGGGAGTGGTTCGACGGCGGCGCCGTCTTCATGGAGCTCCACGCACAGCAGTACTACGCCCTGGTGCCCGGGACGGCGGAATGGCATTTGAAGAACCGCGACTTTCCGGGCGTGGACCACTTGGGCCGTGACCACTTCCTCGGCGTCCCGGCGAGTCGGCTCACCAAGCCGAAGGGGCGGGCGTACTGGTGCCTCCCCATGCAGTCACCCGGGGACCTCTGTTACGTGGACGAGGTGGAGAAGCTCGTCCCTATCGGGCGAGCGGTCCTGGCCGAGGGAGGCGGCCGGTGACCGTGGAGGCCCTGACGGGCGTGCCCGTGCTGCGCCAGATACCGACAACGGAGCGGATCGTGCCTGCTGTGGGCCCCATGCCGTGGCTCACGTCCACCGGGCGTCTGGAGCAGGTCCTGATGGCATGGGGTCGCAGGCACCTCGCGGAGGTCCCCGCCGGGCTCGGCTTCGATGTCCTGCTGACCCCCAGTGCCGTGGCGGAGGACACCGTCCGGCGGATGGGTGAGGCCGGCCACCGGGTAGGGCCCGTCATCCTCGAACCGTCCGGCGGAGAGTTCATCCTCGAACGCGGCTCCGCCCCCCGCTGGACCGCGCCCCGCTCCACGCTCCTCGTGCCGGGGACGCTGGTCCTCCTTCCCCCGCCCACCGTGTGTTACCCGGAGACGGTGAGCGCCCGCGGCTGGCTCGTGCCTCCGGTCTATCAGGAGACCGGTGCGCTGCTGTGCGCTGACGTGACGCCTGGGGGCGCTCTCCTGGAGCCGTATCTCGCCGCCGTCCAGGCCGCCAAGGACGCGGAGGCCCTAGGGAGCGCCGGTGGGCAGTAGCGAGCGGGCGCCGGTCAATTCGGCCATGATTCGGCAGACGTACGCGGCCGGGCTCGAAGTGTGGGCCTGTCGTACACAGGAGCCCGAGCAGTGGGAGGAGCTCCGCGACAGGCTCATCGAGCATGTGCAGCTCCTCGCACCCGTGCTGGCACGTGTCGCGGCTCGCATGCGTGGGGGAGTACCGGCGCTGCGCGGTGCACGTGATCGTGCGCGCTCACCACCTCATAGAGGAAGGCGCCGGCAACTCACCGGCCGCGCAAGCGTGTCACATCCAAGACTGGCAGTCATCGCTCGCGCTCTCCTGGGCTTGTGCGAGAATCCAGGCCCGCTCGGGCGGCCGACCCGCAGGGACGAGATCGAGGAGGCCGTACGGCGGAAGGTGTGCGGGGCTTGCTCGCAGCCGATCGCGGACGGCAAGGGATACGAGCGAGCGCTGTTCGCGTCGGACGCCAGCAGTGGCATACGCGGCTACCTGCACACCGATAGCTGCGACGACCTTGCCGACGAGCGACGAAGACAACTGCGCGCCTTTCCCTGATCGGCGAGCCATGGATCCCCCGCGGGCTTCCCCGTGCACTGGCCCTCGGGGTGACCGCTCCGGCCGCCCGCTTTCCTCTCTGTCGGGCGGCCGGAGCCACCCACAGACCCAATCAGCCCCCCACATCTCGCTCGCGAGGACACTCAGATGCAGTCCGCCCCGCCCCAAACCCGTGAGACGGTCAGCGCGCACCCAGATCACACCCCCGCGCTTGTGCCCGGTGACCCGGCCCACGACCAAGGGAAGCCATTCCTCGGGACGTCATGGGAGCACCCCGATGAGCGCTGACATGTCCCTGACTTCTCATCCGGCGGGATACGACGAAGACTTGCGCCGGGCCCTGGAAGACATCCTGATCGGCCGGTGGCTCTCCACCAAGGCCCTGCTCGCCAACACCCGCACTTGGGCGCTGCGCACGTCCCGGAGTCAGGTCCTTGCGGCCGACGCGGCGAAAAGTGATGCCATCGCGGCCTGGTGCTCGGAGGAGCCCGAAGACGCCAACGCCCTGATGATGCGCGCCCGCGACATGACCCACCGGGTTCTGGCCGCTCACCGCAGCGCAGCAGACCGTCACACCCTGCTCCCCCGAGTCGAAGCCGCACGCACGGCTTGCCAGGACGCCGCCCGCCGCTGGCCCGCTGACCCCGTTCCCTGGGTGTGCATGCTGGCCCTCGCCCAACTGGACATCGACCACAGGCACTGGCACGCCGTCGAGCACTGGGCAAACCCGCCGGAGGCCATGCTGCCCCACGGGCCGTGGCCTCTGCTGTGGCAGATAGACCGGCGGGACTCACCGAACCGAGAGGCTTATCACCGCATGCTCCAGTGCCTCCAGGCTCGGGGACACGGAGCCGTGGACTTCACGCGATGGGTGGCCTCCCAAGCCAAACCGGGATCTGTACTGCTCACCCTCCCCTTGTACGCCTACGTCGAGGACTACCGAATACGGACGGCTGGTGGACAGGTCGCCAGCACAGTCGGGTACTGGACCAACGAACAGGTCCGGTACTACGTCGAGCTGGCCAGAGATGGATGGTTCGCCCACATCACCGACTGGAGCACCTGCTCCCTGGTGGACCTGAACTACCTGGCCTACACGCTGACGGCCTGCGGCCTGCCTGGCGCGGCAGAGGTGTTCGAGGCGATCGGCTCCTTCGCCACTCCCGCGCCCTGGCAGCACGTCGGTGAAAGCCGTTGGTGGCAGGACGAGTTCACGCAAGCCCGCAACTACGCCCTGAAATGGCGGTCCGGCAGATGAGAAGCCGAGCACCGCCCGCCCCGGGACGCTCCAGCCCACCGCCAGGCGTCTCTCTACCCCTTCGATCCAGAGGATTCTTTCGGTGTCTCCGAGAAGTGCCGCCCACCGGCTGGCCGACGACGATGCTGTCCTGTCCGGGCTCGGTTACCAGACCGTACTGGCACGCCGCATGGGCCCGTTCGGTAACTTCGCCATCTCCTTTTCCGTAATCAGCATCCTGTCCGGCTGCATGACCCTCTATGGCTTCGGCCTGAACACCGGCGGACCAGCCGTGATCATGTGGGGCTGGCTCGGCATCGGCCTGCTGGTCCTATTACTCGGCATGGCACTGGCCGAGGTCACGTCCGCCTACCCCACCTCTGGACCGGCTCGGCGGGCCCCGCTGGGCCTGGGTGACCGGCTGGCTCAACTTGCTCGGACTGCTCGGCGCCATCGCCGGAATCGACTACGGCGCCGGCACGTTCGCCAACCTCCAGTGGGGCTTCCCACCGACACCGGAGAAGACCATGATGATCTTCGCCGGGATCCTGCTGCTGCACGCCCTGCTGAACGTGGCCGGCGTCCGCCTCGTCAGCGTCCTGAACTCGATCTCGGTGTGGTGGCACCTGGCTGGCGTCGCGGTCATCGTGGGAGTCCTGACCCTCGCTCCGGCCGATCACCAGAGCGCCGACTTCGTGTTCACGCAGTTCAACAACGACACCGGCTTCAGCAACGGGCTCTACGTGATGGCGCTCGGGCTTCTGCTGGCTCAGTACACCTTCTGCGGCTACGACGCGTCCTCCCACCTGTCCGAGGAGACCACGCAGGCCCAGATATCGGCTCCCAAGGGCATCGTCCGTTCGATCTGGGTCTCGTGGATCGCCGGCTTCATCCTGTTGGCCGGGCTCACCTCCTCCATCCAGGACTACGCGGGCACCCAGAACAGCGCCACCGGCGTGCCCCCGGCGCAGATCTTCCTCGACGTCCTCGGCGTTTCCGGCGCCAAGGCCTTGCTGCTCATCGTGATCGTGGCCTAACTGTTCTGCGGAAACGCCGAAACCGCCGCGGCCTCCCGCATGGTGTTCGCGTTCTCCCGCGACGGTGCGGTTCCCTTCGCGGCAACCTGGCGCCGCGTCAGCCCCCGCACCAAGACACGGGTGGCCGCCGTGTGGCTGTCGGTGGGAGTCGCGCTTGTCCTGGCGGCCCCGTCGCTGTACTCGCTGACCGCATACGCCGCGGTCACAGCGATCAACGTCATCGGCATCACCCCCGCATACGCCATCCCCGTCTACCTGCGCCTCCGGGCTGGGGACCACTTCAAACCCGGTCCGTGGAGCCTCGGCCGGTGGAGCAAACCCATCGGCTGGACGGCCGTCGCCTGGGTCGGGTTCGTCACCGTCCTGTTCTGCCTGCCACAGGTCTCCTCGATCACCACCTCATCGTTCAACTACGCCGGCGTCGCCCTGATCGCCGTGCTCACGCTGGCCTGGATCCTGTGGATCACCAAGGGGCGGCGCACCTACCGCATCCCCGCCCTGGGTAACGCGGCCTCCCACAGCGCTCTGGCCGAGGACGTGGTCTGATGAGCAGCCAGCACACTCAGCACGGCGACGCGATCGTGAAGCGGGCCGGGCTGATCTCCCTCGACGCTCTCCGCGCCGGCGTGGAATGCAACGAGATCTCCACGGTGATGGTTGCCGTCCGGGACATGGTGGGCCGCCTCCAGGGCAAGCGCCTCGCCGCCAACATCTTCCTGGACCGGATCGCCTCCGGGACGAGAGTGTCAGAGGCCTGCGCCTACATCCTTGCCACCGACGTCGACATGGCCCCCCTCAACGGCTTTGCCCTCACAGGCTGGGAAGAAGGCTTCCAGGACATCGGATTCGTTCCTGATCTGAAGACCCTCCGCGCCCTACCCTACTTGCCCGGCACAGCGCTCGTGCACTGCGAGGCTGTGCACCCCGACGGCGCACCCGTCGACGTAGCTCCGCGTTACATCCTTCGCGCCCAGCTCGACCGGTTGGCCGAACTCGGCTTCGAGGCCCGCGTAGGCGTGGAGAGCGAATTCCTCCTCTGTAAGAGGCGGCAGCCCGTAGTGCCTCACAACCTCGACTACACCCTGGGCCACTCTCCGCTGCTGACGGACTTCTTCCGCTACCTGGAAGACGCCCTGCACGACGCCGGCACCCCGGTCGAGGCCGTCAAGACCGAAGGCGCCCCCGGCAAGGTGGAAGTCACCTTCCCATATGGCCCGGCTCTGGAGGCCTGCGACGCGTACACGGTCTACAAGCAGGCCGTAAGGCACCTCGCCCAGCGCCACGGGATGACGGCGACCTTCATGTCTACACCGTTCACCGGCATGAGCAGCGGCCTGCATCTGCACCTGTCCCTCTGGCAGGACGGAGCGCCGGCCTTCGCGACGGCCTCCCGCACTCAGCTCCCAACGGATGCGATGGGGCACAGCATCGCCGGACTCCTCTCCGGAATGCCGCACCTCGCCCCGCTCTACGCGCCCACCCCCAACTCCTACAAGCGCTACGCTGCCCCGCACTCCTTCGCCCCCCAATTCATGAACTGGGGGATCGACAATCGGGGGTGCGCTGTCCGGGTCACCGGCCACGGCGACGGCACCCACTTGGAGATCCGCCTGCCGGGCGCCGACGCCAACCCCTATCTCGCGCTCGCCGCCTGCCTCGCCGCCGTCGTACACGGGCTCACCGAGAAGCTCAAGCCGCCCGCCCCCTGCCTGGGCGACGCCTACAACGACCAGCAGTCGCTCCCTGTGCGCCGTGACCTCTCCGAGGCACTGGCCTACTTCGACGGCAGCAGCTTCGCCACGTGGGCACTCGGACCCGACGTCGTACGGCACTACGCCCGCGCCGCCAGGGCTGAGATTGCCCAGCACCTCGGACAGGTCACCGACGTCGAGCGGGAGCGAGGGTTCAACCGTGCCTGACGACAGCAACCTCGCGCCGGGCAAGCGCCCTCCCAAGACGGCGCTCCGCGATGACCACCACAGCCACCGGAGCTTCCCGGCCGGCCACCACGGCGAGCGCCCTGGTGTCCCTCTGCCCGCCCGTCGTAGGCGGCGGGCGGACGCACCACCCGGCAACCGGACCTGAAACAAGGCCCGGTGCCGGACGAGCCGTGTGGGGAGGAGCCCATCTCCTCCATTGGGCTCCGCCCCACACGAATTGCTCAACCCCAGACGCCGGGGTCCACGCGGTCACCACGTGAACCGAGACTCCGGAGCCCTTGCACCATCAGCCCACTGCCCCAAGGAGGCACGTAATGACCGTTCAACTGGAGCACCCGGTCACCACTGAGCAGCCGCCCGTCGACGGCGCCGCTGTCACTGACGACCCGTTCCAGCTCGACATCACCTTCATCGAGGGGACGCCGGCGACCGAGACGGTGCTGATGTGCAGCACCGGCGACAACTGCGGCAGCTCCTGCCCGAGCGCCTGCACCACCTCGTAAGACAGGTCAGCCCGAGAGCGTGGGTTGGCCGGAGCCGCTCCGTCCAACCCACGCCCCACCCACCAAGAACGGAGTGAGGGGATGACGCGCGTACGGCACAGCCTGTACCGAGCCGCCGGAGAATCGATGCTCCGTGCCGCGGTGAACTTGATCGAGCCGAGCATGCCTCCCTGGCCAGGCCCCTCTGCCTCGCTTGAACAATAGCGTGCGTGGCTGCGTGCGGTGTGGGCCGACGACACCTTCCAGCAGGCCGTAGCCAGCGCCAGCCCGGATCTGGCCCGCCAGGTTCAGACAGTGCTCGCCGTACGGTCCTCAGAAGTGCGCCGGGTACGGCGGGCGGCACTGGCCACCGCCCGATACGCGATCCGATACGCGCACCGCCCCACCCCGTACGGTCTCTTCGCGGGCGTCGCGCAGGTCGAGTTCGCCGATACCGCCGAAGTCCGCGTCGGCAGCGAACACCTGGCTGTCGTCCGGCCTGACCCGGTGGCGCTCGATGTGGCAATCAGCGGCTGGGAAGCAGACGGCGACCGAATGGCTGACGCCGACGTGTGCGTCAACAACCTCGTCCAGCAGCGTGGCGAGCGCGTCTACGTCCCGTCCGAGGGCGCCTCGGAGTTCTCACTCGCACTGAGCCCCGCGCTCAAGCTGATCCTCGACGTCGCCCGCTCCCCGGTCCGGTACTCGCTCCTCGCCGACAAGCTCGCCGCCGAGTTCCCCACCACGACCGCACAGCAACGAACCGGATTGCTCGGGGAGCTTCTGCGCGTGCGACTGCTCCGTTCGTCGCTACGCGCGCCCGCTACGGTCATCGACCCCACCGACAGGTTGCCGCCCGCGCTGCGTGACGAGGTCCGCGAACGGACGATGGCCCCGATTTGCGGCTGGACGCCACGGTGCGGCTCCCGAACACGGTCCTGAAGGAAGCGGAGACCGCCGCGACCGTCCTCGCCCGAATCGCCACGCACCCCAACGGCATCCCGGCTTGGCGCCGATGGATCGAGCAGTTCGCCGAGCGCTACGGCGAGAGCGCCGAGATTCCGCTGAACCTGGTGCTGGACCCCGAGAAGGGCTTGGGCTTTCCTGACGGGTTCGGCCAAATGTCCGAGCCTCCGCGCCCCATGGCCCGCCGCGATCGGTTGCTGCTGGAACTGGCCGGAACCGCGGCCGTCGAAGGCGCCCGCTCCGTTCGCCTGTCCGGCGCGTTGATCGAAGAGCTGGAGGCCGCCGGGGGCAAGCCCACCGCCACGGCGCCTCACCTCGAACTCGGCATGCGCCTCAACGCCCGCTCGGCCCGCGCCCTGGAACGCGGGAACTTCCGGCTCCACGTGTCGACCGTCTCCCGTTCGGCCGGCTCGATGACGGGCCGGTTCTGGCACCTGCTCCCGGACACAGGAGCGACGTACGCCGACCTGCCCACGGTCGAGCCCGGCGCGGAGCTGGCCCAGCTTTCCTTCCACGCCGGGCGCGTTCCAGCCGACCTGCTCACCCGCGCCCCGCGCGTGCTGCCCAGGGTGGTCAGTGTCGGCGAGTTCCGGCATCCCGAGCAGGGCGTGCTGTTCCCCTCCGACCTGGTCGTCGGCATCCGCGACGGGCGCCCTTACCTGGCCGAGGCTGCCACCGGCACGCACCTGGAACTGCTCGCGCCGACCGCGCTGAATTTCCTGTGGAACAACTACACCCCGCCGATGGCCCGGTTCCTGGTGGAGATCAGCCGGGCCGCGACGCCACAGGTGACCTGGTTCGACTGGGGCGCGGCGTGGACGATGCCGTTCACCCCGGCGTGCACTACCGCCGTTCGATCCTGGTGGGGGCGCGATGGAAGGTGCGGGCCCGGGATCTGCCCGGGCGCAACGCGTCGCTGGATGAGTGGGCCGAGCAGCTGCACGCCTGGATGGGCCGTTTCCGCGTGCCGGACCGTGTGCTCTTGGCCGAAGACGACCAGCAGCTTCCACTCGACCTGTGCCAGGACATGCACTTGGACCTGTTGCGCGCCCACCTGGATGCCAGACCGATCGGCGTCGCGACCCTGCACGATGCGCCGCCGCCGGACGCGGACGGCTGGATCACTGGCAGGGCCCACAACCTCGTCGTCCCGCTGAAGGCCCGCTCATGACGACAACGGCGATTCCGGCCCGCACGCAGGATCTCTCCGAGGGCACCCTCGGGATGGCGCTGCTGCACATCGAGCGCGGTGATCACTTGGCCGCGCGGCGCTGCCTCGCCCAGGCCGTGGCGGGCGGAGTCAGCGCCGGAGGCAACGCCTCGCTTTTCCACGGTGCCCCCGCCTTGGAGTTCGTGCTCTCTCACGCCGGGCACGCCGGCCGTGTAGTCCGTGACGCCGTCGACGGCGTCGTGGACGCCCGGCTGGCCGCCGCCCGGCGGCGGAAGGCGGCGGGTGCGCTGCCGCATCTGGCGGAGTTCGACCTCATCCGTGGGCTGACCGGGCTGGGCGCGCTGCTGCTGAGCCGTGGTGCGGACTCGCCCCGGCTCAGGGAGGTGCTGGCCTACCTCGTGTCTCTGGCGGAGCCGGTGCGGTTCGAGGACCGGGAGCTGCCGGGCTGGTGGTCCACTGTTGGGCCTGGCGGGGAGGAGATGCACGGCGGGCACGGCAACAACGGTGTCGCTCACGGCGTCGCCGGTCCCTTGGCAGTGCTCTCTCTCGCCGTCCGGCACGACGTCCACGTGCCGGGGGAGCTCGACGCCATCGAGGTGTTCGCGCGCTGGCTGGACGCGTACGGCGCCTGCTACTGGACCACGTACGACGAACTGGTGGCCAGCGAGCCGTCCGAACCTCAGCTCGTGCGCCAGTCCTGGGGCTACGGCCAGCCCGGTATCGCCCGCGCCCAGCAGCTTGCCGCGCTCGCGCTCGGCGACTCGAACCGCCGACAGGCGGCGGAGGCCACCGTCCTGAGCACCCTGACCGATCCGTCCCACCTCGGCCGGATCTTCGACGCCACGCTGTGCCACGGATGGGCCGGACTCGTGACGATCGCACGCGCCGTCGCCGCCGACAGCCCCGCGCCAGAGCGCTTCTCCCCAGTGATCGACGACCTGAGCAGGCGTCTGGCCGCGGACCTGGACCGACTGCCCAAGCCCGTCTTCATGGAGGGCCGCAGCGGCGCGCGCCTTGCCCTCTACGGCACGAACACCACGGACTGGACCAGCGTCCTGCTGATCACCTGACCCGCCCTCAACCGAACTGACGCCCCCGACAAGGAGCCCTCCAGCCGATGGACTTCGACGACGAGAACCTTCCGATCACCACCGATACAACCTGGTCGCATGCCAGCGTGGCGTTTCCTGGGCAGGCGGTGAGCAGTCAGGCCGTTCAGGCACTGGCGGCCTCACTGGATGACCAGCGCTTCCACTTCCTTCGTAAGGACGCAGGTCTCCGGCTGCGCACCGAACGTCCCGTCGGCACTCTGCTGGATCGCCTCGTCGCTGGATCGCCTCGTCGCCGACCAAGCTGGCCACGGGATGGGTCGGCGGCATCTACGAGCCGGAGACCGAGGCGTTCGGCGGCCCGGAGGGCATGGACGTGGCGCACGGCGTGTTCTGCGCCGACAGCCCCAGCGCCCTGTTCGAGTCTGGCCAGCCCGGCGGCCGAGAGCGCTGTGTACTGCTGCTCTCCGCCATGATCCGCTCGGCGGGACTGGACCCCTTCGAGGCAGGGGACGTCTGGGCGAAACTCAGCGCCCTGCGGCCGCCCGTCACCCCACCCACCGGCCCCGCGCGCCACGAGGCGGTGAGCGCCATGCGGCGCCTGATGAACGCTGACGCAGCGCAGCGGCCGGACACCGAACCCGGCTCTGGGCCGAACGCCTCGCCGCGTTCGAGGGCGCTGGCCTTCGCCTCCGCAAGCTCGCCGCTGATGGGCGCCTGATACGCGGCCTCCGCGCCGTTCTCGCCCACCACGCGACCTTCGCGTTCAACCGCGCCGGAGTACCTGCCGCCGAGCAGGCAGCCACCGCGTGGCTGGGCCGCGAGGTCGCCTTTGCCGCAGGGGAAGGGTCCGACGTGTCTACTCACCGGTCCACTTTCCCGAACCCTAATGTCGCTCGAATGGAGACCACCGTGACACCCGCTACCGACGCCGCTGACATGCGTGAAGCCCTGGTGAACCGCCTTATCGGCAGCGGCCACCTGCACACCCCCGCCGTCATCGACGCCTTCCGCACCACCGAGCGACACCAGTTCCTTCCCGGCGTCGACCTCAAGTCGGCGTACAAGGAGGACGCGGTGTCCATCAAGGTGGACGAGCACGGCGAGATGATCTCCTGTCATTTCCGCACCCTCGATCGTCGCCACCCAGCTCGAACAGCTCGGTGCGCAGCCCGGTGACAAAGTCCTGGAGGCCGGGGCCGCCACCGGTTACAACGCCCGGCTGCTGGGCAAGCTCATGGCCCCCGGCAGCCACGTGTGGACCGTGGACGTCGACCAGGACCTGGTCGACGGCGCGAATAAGAACCTCGCCGAGGCCGGGGCGACGAACGTGTCGGCGGTGCTGGCCGACGGCGCTGCCGGCCTTCCCGAGCACGGCCCGTACGATCGCATCCAGTTCACGGTCGGCGCGGGCGACGTGCCGGTGAAGATCCTCGATCAGCTCGCCCCCGGCGGACGCCTGGTCCTGCCGATGCGGATTCGCGGCAGCATCTCCCGCAGCTTCGCCTTCGAGCGGGAGGGCGACACCTGGAAGACCCTGTCCTGCGAAATGTCGACCTTCGTGCCCCTGCGCAAAGGCGTCTGCGACGACGTCTACACCCTGGTGCCCATGGAAGGTGAGGGCAATGTCCGCCTGGAAACCTTCAGCGAGCAGACCGTCGACCGCGACGCGATCCGCACCGTCCTCGACCGGAAGCAGGCCAAGGTCTACACCGGCGTGAAGTTCCGCCAGGGTGACCCGTGGGAGTGGCTGTACCTGTACCTGGCCTCCGTGCTGCCCAACGGTCTGTCCCGCCTGCCCGGCCAGCGCCCCGGTTTCACCCCACACTTCGGCTGGGGCTCCATGGCCGCGCTCGACGGCGACAGCCTGGCCTACCTGACCATCCGCGAGGGCGAGGACGAAAAGGGCCGCTTCTGGGAGATCGGCGTCATCGGACACGGCTCCCGTGCCGCCGAACTCGCCGACCAGGTCGCGGGCGAGATCCGTGACTGGGACGAGGGCTGGGGCAACACCGCGCCGGAACCCACCTTCCGCATGGCCGTCGGCGACGCCCGCGACAAGATCACGGCCGCCGACCCGCGCTTCGTCATCGACAAGAGGTACAACCGCCTTGTCGTCGACTGGCCGCGCAAGGGCTGAGCCGATGATCCCTGCGATAGCCAGCCGTATCCCGCTGGTCCGTCGTCCCAAGGCGCCGGCGCTCCCGCTGGACGAGCGCATCGCCCATCTCACCGGGCTGACTGTCGCACCCGTTGGCGCGGGTCACCATGATCTGGTGGCCCGCGCCAGCGGGGTCCTCAATTACACCGCGCTGATCGCCTCCGACGTCGGATTACCCGACCTGGCCAGTGACCTGTGCTGGCGGCAACACCGAGCCTTCGCCGACGCCGGGCGCCTCACCGGCGGCATCGCCGTGATGTCGCTGAAGCCCCTCATCAACATCTCCCGGCTGGCTGACCCGCGAGGGCGACGGCCAGGCCGCCTACGACGTCCTCACTCGACTGTACCGAGCCGCCCAGAAGCGCGAAACCGCCCAGATCCACGGCCACACCGTCAACCTCGCAGCGCTAATCGACACGGACACGGACCACCGCAAGGTCTGCGAGGAGCTGTGGATCACCATGCTCGTCGACGGTGCCAGGGCCCTGGCGCGGATCGGCCGGTGGACCGAGGCCGCCGAGGCCATGACCTCGTACCGCGGCATCGGCAACCGCCTCCTCGACGGCCGTCAAATCGAGATCATGGCGCTGATGGAACGCGGCCTCGATCAGCAGGCTCGTGACACGATCGATGCCACCGCCCGCCCCGACTGAGCCGTGGGAGAACACCATCGCGGCTCTCTTGCGTGTCTACTGCCGACCCGCGTCCGCGCCCGTGCCGCAACCAGAACTGGACCTCGTGCTGAGCGAGGTAGCCACACTGATCACGGAACCTGACCCCTCAACCGCCGTCTTCCAGACCCGAGCCGGTCTAGCGGCGCTCGACCTGACCCACGACCGAACGAGCCCCAGCGTGGGCCCGTTGAACGACGCCCTCGCCAACGCGGCTGCTCTTGACACGTACGCTGCCCGGGACGTCCTGACTCACGCTGCTGCGTGCCCATCCCTGACCAGCGAGCAGCATCGGAAGCTGGACACCGCGGTCACCGCTTCAGGACTGGGGGCGGGGTGCCTGCCCAAGCACCACATGAACGCGCTCACAGAGGCCATCGACAAAGGGGAAGTCGCGCTCCGCAGCCTTCTGTGACTCGCCACATACGCAGAACGCCCAACTTAGTTTGGAGGCAAGCCTGTTGCCTGACACGACGTTGTTGGACTCAGGGCGTCAGCCCATCGTCTTCAGGGAGGCAGACGCTCGCTGGAAACCTTATTCGTCACAGGCGTATCAGCTGTCGGCGATTCGGCCAATCCGTGCTCCTCAAGAGCGGCCCCAACGCTGTGTCCACGCGTTCGTTCCCTTGTGCCTCAAGGACCCCAGCGCGTCCGGAATCGAGCGCGTTCGATTCCGGCGCCGCGTCGTTATGCCGTGCACCGCCGAGCCACCCAGGTGCGGCACCGATCCCAAGGAGGGACGCAGGTGACTGTGACTGACGCCTCGACCGCAAATGAGAAGACGCCGCCCCCTCCTCCACCGGCCACCCTCACCTTCGAGGGCAAGCACGGGAAGAACCCGCTGGCAGACGCCAATTTCGGAGCGATGTGCAAGCGCCTCCCCTCCGTGCTCTGACAGACCGCACGCATGGCGTGGGCCGTCGACAAAGCCGGTGTCGTGCTGCTCCTTGTCTGTCAGCTACTCACCGGCATCGCGGCCGCCATCGTCCTCACGTTCACCGCTCAGGCGATGACGCACGTCCTCGGCACCGGCTCAGTATCCGAACGGCTGCACGCAGCCGTTCCCGCCCTGACCGTGGTAACGACGGCTGCGGGGGCGTTGGCCGAATCAGTAGCGCCCTGTCCTCGTACGCCGACGGGCGGATCACACCTCTGGTGATGACCGAAGCGGACATCGCGCTCGTGGCCGCTGTGTGCCGGGTGGAATCCTCCGCGTACGGCGAGGACGGGTTCGCCGACCGGCAGGAGGCCGCCGAAGTCGGCGTCACGCGGACCCGGTTGATGGTGCAAGATGCCCAGCGGTTCATGTCCGACCTGATCCGCATGATCGCCGCGAGCGGGGTTATCACCGCGCTGCACCCGCTGATGCTGCCGCTGCTCTTGCTGGCCGTACTCCCGGCCGGCGCCGGGCCGTGCTGTCCGCGCGTGTGGACTACGAGACCCACTACCTCAACGTGGGCGACAGGAACGTCAGGTCGATGATGCGCTGGTGGGCCACCTACTCCCGCTACGGCGACGAGGTCCGCGCGAACGGGATGGCCGGCTACCTCATCTACTGGTACCGCGCTCTGTCGGATCGTATCGACCAGCGCACCCTGACTGCGGCTCCGCGGATGCTGCGCATCGTCCTGGCGACCAGCGCCCTGGGCAGTGTATTCCTGCTGGGTACCTGGGCCGCGCTCGCGTGGTTGGCCACCACCGGCCGGGTCGCCCTGCCCGTCGCCGCCACCGCCGTGGTCGCCGTGCAGACCACTCTTGCCGCGCTGTCGCAGTTCGTCATCCATGGCGCCGCGATGTTCCACACCTCGCTCTACCTCGCCGACATGCGGTCATTTCTCGACCTTGCCCATGAACGCGCTCCACAACGAGGGGAATTGACGATCCCGGAACGCGTGGACGAGATCCATCTCGACGAGGTGGTGTACCAGTACCCCGGCAAGGACGAACCTGCCGTCGCAGGTGCATCTCTCTCCCTCCGCCGCGGGGAGATCCTGGCCATCGTCGGCGAGAACGGCTCAGGCAAGTCGACCCTCGCCAAGCTCATCACCGGCATTCTCCTCGCCAACAAGGGCCGCGTCTTGTGGGACGGCGTCGACCTCGCCCAGGCCGACCCCGACGCCGTGTGGAAACGCACCGCGGTCGTCCCGCAGGGCTTCGCGTGCTGGCCGCTGCGTACTCGCGAGAACATCACGCTCGGCCAGCCGAAGACATTCCACGACGGCCCAGTGTGGGACGTCGTCGACGCCGTCGGCATGCGTGAAGCCATCGAGAAGCTGCCACAGCAACTCGACACTCTCCTCGCCAAGGAACTCTGGGGCGGCGCCGAACTTTCCGGAGGACAGTGGCAGCGACTCGTGTGTGGCCGCGCTTTGTACCGGCAGACGCCGCTCCTCATCCTGGATGAGCCGACATCCCAGATGGACGCCCGTGGTGAGCACGCCATTTTTCTGGAGATCAAGAGGATCGCCGCCGAGCGCATGACGATCGTCGTGACCCATCAGCTCGAAAACACCCGTCTCGCCGACCGCGTGCTTGTCATGGACAAAGGCCGGGTCGTCGAACACGGCCGGTACGAAGACCTGGTCAATGCCGGCGGCCTGTTCGCCGAGCTCGTCTCCCTGGCCAAAGACCGGTGACCTGCACCGGCCACGTCCCCTCCACCCCTACCTCCGCACAGAAGCGAGTAAGACCACTGTGAGCAGCGAGTCAGGCAACCGGGAGAGCTGGGCCCGCTGCGGGCAGATCCAGTTGGATCGTGGCTACCTCCCGCCCGTTCCCGAGCAGATCAGGTGGGGTTTCTGGGACGGCGTCGGACCCGGCGACGAGGTGCTCGGACCGCTGGCCGGAAGACTGGTCCTGGACATCGGATCAGGTCCTGGACACCACGCGGTACACCTCGCGCGCGCCCACGGCGCCCTCGTGGACGCGATCGAGTTGTCGCCGACTCAGCACGCGCGTGCCGTTCATCGGTTCGGCGACGAACGCGGTGTCCGCTTCCTGCAGGGCGATGTCGTCAACCACCTGAGCCAAGCGACGCCGTACGAGGCGGCGTACGCAATCGGCACCCTCGCCTGCGCCGACCCTCACTACCTCCTGCCGGCGTTGCGGGACGGGCTCATTGCCGGAGCACCGCTGGTCTTCTCCGTCCTGCACACCAACCTTCACGATCAGGGTCCTTCTTCTGCGGTCGCGCCCCGGCAAGAGATGATCCGCATCCGCGACCAGGAACCAATCCCCGTGCAAATGTGGGTCCTGACTCCACAGCTGTGGGAGGACCTGCTGGTCGACTACGGCTTTCACGTGGAAGTGCTCGACCTGCTACAGGCTCCCGAGGCCGACAACCCCGTTGTCGTGCAGCTCATCCGCGCCCGCCGGACCTCGCGTACGTAGAGGACTTGCGGCTATCGCCGTCGGAAGACTTTCCACTTGCCCGCGCCGTCTTCCGGGAGGAGTTCCACCAGTTCGCCTACATCATTGGCGTGTCCGGGGCAGCCTCCGGAGTCTGATCAGGATGCGAGAACTCCGCCGTAGTGCGGCTGGCGTATGGAGATTCCGGCTTCGCGGCGTACGGCGTCGGGGAGTCCCCGCCATCGGCCCGCTGACGTCGATCCTGAGTCCGCCCTGTCATCTCCTCTTGAAGACCAAACGCTCGGTGTTCAGCACCGCGAGCGGTGGTCCGCGCCGTAACGGCCTTCGCTCGGAGGGTCTTGGCGCTTTGGTTGTCCCTCTCCTGGGCTTGCCGCCGGAGCCCGCTCTTGCCTTGCTCGGACATGCTCGCCTCGATGAGCACGGCGTCAAACTCATCGGCGGGCCCTGCGGACTCGGACGCCTCGCGGAGCCGCCCGTTCAACTGCTCCAGCTCACGCACGGCCACTTCGTACCCGTGAAGCAGTTCGCCACGGTCGGCTTCGACTGTGCTCCGGGCATCCCCGCGCAACACTGGTCGCCCGAATCGACCAGTGGCATTCAGCTGTTGTTGGAGCCCTTCAAGACGTTCCTCGATGCCGCGTAGATCAGCGTTCCGTTCGGCGACAGCCCCCCTCAGCTCTCGGACTTCACCGATCGCGGCAGCGCGGTGGGCAATGTCCTGCTGGCGACGGCCGAGGGCGAGCACGTTCGGGCCGGTTCCAGCTGCGGCTTGCTGATCGGCGCGGTCGGCTGCCGCCTCCGCCTTCTCGGCCGCCGGTCCTGGTGGCGCGCGCTGCCGTGACAGCCTTGCGCGCAGCGTCGCGCAGGGCCGAGTTGCTGAGATGTGCGTACGGACGGTCAGACGTAGGCGCGGTATCCGGCGCCGTGGGCCGGTCCGTGGTGCTCGGGGTGTGCCGTTCTTCGGGCTCCGGCGCGTCCTCGGGGCCTTCCGCCTCGTAAGCGTCACCGGTTCCGGGAGCGCGCGGGGTCGGCAGATCGGCTACCGCCTGCCGGACATTGGCGGGGACTGCGGCCTTCGGGAGTTCGGTGAGGATCATGCGCTCCTCGGTGCCGCTCTCGATCTCGCGGACGAGGCCCACGACAGCACGGTCAAGCTGCTCCTGCTCGGTGAGCGCCTCGCCTCCGCGGGCACGGTCGGCGTCGGTCTCGTACACGGACAGCGGCAGGAAGAGGTGGGACTCCTTCTTGTCGCGGCTCATCATCGTGTAGAGCGCATTCGCCTGCGCACCGGGACCATAGACCAGGGCCTCTTGGACGCTCAGGCCCTGGGACTTGTGGCCGGTGATCGCGTACCCGAGGCTGAGTCCTCCTTGCGCGATGTAGTCGACGTCGATCCATTCGGCTACGTCTCGGTGGCCGTCGGGGGTCTTCTCACGCCACTCGACCAGGACCCGGCGTTCCTCATCGACGGCGCGAACGATTCCACGGTACCCGTTCAGTACGTCCTCGTGCTCACCGCGGCTTCGCTTGCCCCGGTAATCGTTGGTCCGAAGGAGGACCTGGTCCCCGACGGACAGCGTCAGTTCGCCACCGCCGGGGAGGGCGTAGACGTGTTCCGGGCCGGTGAGGTCGCCGCTCGCCTTCCGCAAGCCGCGGGCCCCGGCGTTCAGTTCCTCCACGATCTCGTTGGTGGCGGCCATCATGAGGAGCTGCTGTACGGCGGTGTGGTCGTCGGTGTGCGCGGCGCGCTTGTCGGCCCAGGCAGTGAGCATCGCCGCGAGGGTGGCGTCCTTGTCGGCGAGGGCGTGCACGCGGCCAGTTCCGGCGAAGGCACGGAGCGCTTCCACGCGGTTGTCGTCGCGCCACAGCTCCAGTGCCCGGCGCTCGATCACGTCCTTCTGCCGGAAGTTCTGGTTAAGGGTGAGCCCGCCAACAAGGTGGTGCACGGCGGCGAAGCTGCCACCGATGCCCGGCGAGTGCAGCTGCTTCGGGTCACCGATGCCGACGACCTTCGTGCCGGTCTCCGCGGCGTGGGCGAGGAGTTCGGCGATGTCGCGATCATCGCACATCGCGGCCTCGTCCACGACCAGCACGTCAACGCCGTTGAGGCCGGCCCCGCCGGTACGGATGGCGGTGAGCCAGGACGCGAGCGTGCGTGAGGTGATCCCTGCTTCGGCTTTGAGGTTCGCGGCGGCGACGGCGACCGTACTGGCTCCGGCGATGACGAGTCCGTGGGCCTCCCACGCCTGCCGGGCGGTGTCCATGATGGTGGTCTTGCCCGATCCTGCGATGCCCACCACGGCGTCGATCCCATGTCCGGCGGTCAGCAGCCGTTCGAGGACCACGCGCTGTTCGTCGGAGAACTCGAAGGTGCCGCCGTGCTGGGCTTCTACGGTGGACAGGGTCATGTCGACCGTGTCGCGGCTGACGACGGCGGTCTGTGTATCGAGACGGCTCGTTGTCTCGGAGACGATGAGCGTTTCCGCGGCGACGACGTCCGCCGTTGCGTATCGGTCGGCGTGCGTGAAGTGCTGGGCGCCCTTCGGGTTCAGCGTGACCGCGTACCCCGCGTGCCGGAGAACCGAGTTGGTGAGGTGTTCAGCCTCCTTGGCGTCCGCGACGCCGTACGGGAGGGCATCCAGGACGGCGGCGATGGCGGCAGCGTGAGTGAAGTCCTTGGAGTGGCTGGTCAGGCCGGTCTTCGGGTCGAAGATCGTGGCGCACAGCTCGTCCAGGCCGGGGTTCTGCTTCGGGCTGTCCTGCTTCATGGCGCTGGCCGCGATGGCGTCGGGGTTGTCACCGGCGGCGCGGCCTTCGGCCTGCCAGTAGTCACGCAGGACGTCGTCCGCGACTCCTGCGGCCTCTCCGTTCTTCGCGGCCTTGGAGGCGGTGGAGGCCGCCGTGCGCTCGCGGGTGGTGGCGCTGTCGTAGTCGATGCCCAACTTGGTCAGCAGGTCCCGGACCTGACTGTCGCGCTTGCTGAAGAGGCGGATCGTAGCCTCGGGGATGGCGGCGATCTCCGACGCGCCGGTCCGCTCGTCCTGGCGGAAGGAGATGCCGAACTCGTCTGTCAGCTCGCGCCGGATGCGGGCGTTCATGAGGGACTGGGTGGCGCGGGCGTGCCGGTGCAGGTCGCGGCCCCCGCTGGCCATGATGGACCACTTGCGGTCGGTGCCCTTGACCATGTTGGCCAGGGTGAAGTGCAGGTGGAAGTGAGGGTCACCGTACGGAGCGCCGTTCACGGGCCGGGCGGCGCGGTGCACCATCATCCAGCCGGAGAACCCGCTCGTCTTCACGGTCTCCGCCTCGTCGCCGTCGCCGTGGTGGCCGCGCATGGCGTACGCGGTCCAGCCCTCCAGGGCGCTGATGGACTCGCGGCCGGCGGACGTGTAGATGCCCTCCACCTTGGCGGCGATCTCCTTCGGGGCGTAGGCGAGGAACGCGCTCTTCGACTTCGCAAGGTCCAAGGTCACGTCGGCGCCGAAGTTGCCGACCTGTACGCGTCCTTCGAGGAGGGCGGCCTTAATCTCCTCGGCGTCCCATACGTCCTCGGGCGCGAGCCCTGCTGCCTTGGCCATGGCAACCGCTTCGCGCACGTCCATGGGCAGATCCCGAAGGCGCCGTTCGCCCTCGCCAGCGGTCTGGATGTACCGGCGCTTCATGGACGTGGCGGTGAACAGGTCGTCCGGTTGCTGGCCCGTCTGGGTGGCGCGGGCTTCGACGGCGTGCAGGAGTGGGTGGGCGTCCAGGTGTCCGCCCGCCTCGGCGGCAATGGCCTTCTCCAGGGCCTCTTCGCCGTACAGGTCGACGGCGTCGAAGCCGACGGCTTCGACGAGTTTGAGCAGCGTGGAAGCCGGGACACGGTGCGATTCACCGAACCGCTGGAGCTGGTTCTCCATCCTGCGGAAGGCGTCCTGCTTGCGCTTGGAGTCCAGGAGGGCCACCGGTTTCACGCCGCGTTCGGCGGCTACGGGACGGATGGCGCGAGCCAGCGGGGCGGCAAGGAGCTTGGCGGCCGGCGCGATAGCGAGCTTGGGTTCTACGAGGGTCTGCCCAGTCCGGGGGTCCTCGCCGTGCATGATACGACGGGCGGCCTGGAAGTGCTCGGGGTGCAGGACGCTGCCGGGGGTGATGTCGAACTCGGTGAGGCCGTTGCCGATCCAGACGAGGAGGCGTTCGCTGGCGTCCAGGTGGTAGTCCACCTCTCCATCGGTGGCCCGGTGGGGGAGGGCCTGTTCTCCGTAGAGTTCGCGAGCGTCGAGGCCGGCTGCGGTAGCGACTTCGACGGCGTCGAACCCGGTGAACCTCGCGGTGCCCTTGCTGCGGATGAGCCCGCGGGCGCGGAAGAAGGCACGCTTGGCCTCGCGGGAGCCGAGCAGGGACGCGACGGGAGCGCCTGCCGCTTCGGCCTTGGCTTCGATGGCGGCAACGAGGGGAGCCGCCATCGACCGTGGTGACCTTCCCGCAGCCGTGACCGCCGGTAAGGCGGTACTCAACCTGCTCGTCGGACGGGCCGATCATGGTCACCCACCCCACCGGCCCGCTCACCCGCCCCGCTTCCACCCGGTCAAATTCAGTCATCTTGGCCGATTGTATCGTCACGAAGTGACGATACCTTGATCTTCATAAATCAAGATCGGGGAGAACAGCGGGGCTTCCGTTCTTAAGGCGGAGGCGAATGACAGCGCAGGTTCTCGCTGTTACCTGGCTGCTCGTGTCGGATGTCAGTGGCTGGTGATTTCCTCAAGGGGCAGTCGGCGCTCGCCAGAGGGCCGACTGCCCCTTGAGGAGACTCTTCCGTGTCAGCCGGGTCCATACCGTCCGCAGCCGTGGCACGCCGACTCCGCTGGCGTATGTGGAGCGGGAGCGACCTGCATCGTCACAAGCGTGACCCTGACGACGGCGGGACGCCTTTACGAGGCGTACTCCCTGGTACTTCTGTCCGGTCTCTTGATGGGCAGCGCGTACGTCCTCGTGAAGCCGTGGTTCGCGACGCGTTCCGAGCGCTGGCACCGGGTCATCACCTTCGTGCCGATGGTCCTGTACATGCTGCTGCTCGGCGGCGTCACGATCCTGGCTACCGCAGCGCTGCCCGATGATCCCGTACTGGCTGGCGTGGCTCTGATCGGACTGTGGGGTTTCCACGTGTTCAGCGGTGCGCCGGAGCCCACCTCGTTTGCCTTCGAGCGCCTGGCGGGACGCCTGACCTGGGCAGCAGCTTTCCAGGTGTTCTCAATAATCTGCGGCACCGTTGGCGTCGTCTTCTGTATCACCCGCGGCCTACCTGTCCCCAAGCGCTTCGAACCGGTCGTCGTCGGGACCTCCTTGGGCGCTGTCGTCGGGCTGGGTACCGCGATGCTGAAGGTGTTCACCCGAGTGCGGAAGCTCGGGACACAACTGGCCAGCAACACGCAGCGCCTGGTGCGGTGCCTGGACAGGCTGTCGCGAGGAGGGGTGAGAGAAGGGAGGCATCTCCAGGAAGCAGCCGAGGATACCTGGGACGCATTGGACCTGACACTCCGCAGCAAGGTCGAGACCGGGTTTCACCTGTCCGGGACCTTCATCATTCCTGCAGACGACCGGCGCTCGCTGGAGACCCTGGTGACGGAAGCCATCGCAAATCCAGGTACCTCGACGTACCGGGACGCGGTCACGCGGCTGAACATGCTGCGCACGGCATGCGCGGACAAGATCGACACCGTGGCGTGACGGCCATTCCCCCGCGTGCTTCGCCGGGACAGCCACACGTACCGGTTCGGCTGTGCCACGATAAGAACGCTCAAGCAAGGAGCACGAGGCTGGCGACGGGCAAGGCAAAGCCCCTCGCAGGTCTTCGTTCTGCTGGGGTCGGCGTGCCAGGAGAACGGAACACCACGAAACCCGCCCATCGATGGACGCTACAAATCGACGGTGCTTGGAGGTAGCGGTAGGTGCGGGTCGGCTCCGCGCGGATCTGAAACGTCGGCAGGTCCTCAGCTAGTGGCCACTGTTGTCAGGTGGTCTAGCTGAGGCTGCCATTGCACCGGGTTCGACCACCGCGAGTCGGATTGGTTGAAGGTCGAGACCCGCATGCTGCCGCACTTCAGGACCCGGCTGATGCTTGTCGTCATCGCCGTACTCTTCTCCCTCGTGGTCGCTCTGACCACGACGCTTCTCTTCTACGCCGCGAAGGGGAGCCTCCTGGTCACGTTGACCGCCGGGGCCGGCGCGTTCGTCGCCACGATGACCATGGCCCTCGGTGTGCTCTCGCTACTCCTTCAGTAGGGCGGGCATCACCGACCTGCTCATGCACCAGTGGGGCGGGCCGTCGGGCCCGCCCCACTGAGTTGCCCGACACTATGCCAGGTCCTGTGTGTTGCGGAGTCAATTGGCGCGGAGGGGCCAGTCACCGAAGGGAATCGGCGATTCCCGGGCCGCTTCACGGACCGCTTCGTGAGTTCCGCACGTCGTGCAGACGAGAACCTCGCGGTCAACCGTCAGCCGGGAACGGGCGGGCCGTTCACCGAGCGGTCCGCCGCAGCGCGGGCAGCGGGTGTCGCTCACAGGTCACTCCTCGGGGTGCTCACGGGCAGACTTGAGGATCAGGTTCCAGGTCGGGCGGGAGTAGGTCTTCTCCGTCTGCCCCTGGAGCCGGGGAATCAGTTCGGCGTTCGTCGCGCCGGGGTTCGCCGCGATGGCCTGTCGTGCGAGGGTCAGCCGCTCGTCTCCTTGGTATGGGTAGGCCAGTCCGCGGCGGCCCTTGGGCCGTCCGCCGGCGTGGCCTCGGCCCTTTCGCTCCGCGACGTACTTCCACAGCCGCCACCGCTTCCACTTCGGGCGGCGACGGGTCGGAAGCTCGTCCCACCCATCGGGCTCGGGCCACCCCTCCGGCGGGTGCTTGACGTAGTGGGAGACGGTGGTGGAGTCGGCGAACCCGCAGACCTTCGCCGCTTCGGCCGGCCCCACCTCCTCTTCCGGGTCGCCGTCGAGCTTTGGCGGGTTCGTGGTGTTGGCGGCGGCGCGCTGACGCTGAAGCTCGTGGTGCCACTTCGCCCAGACATCGCCGTCCCAGTGCATGACGCCGTTGATCGTCTCCGCGACAGGCGGATGGTTATTGTTCTCACGGTCGGCCCAGAGGTTCTGAAGCGTGGGCTCGCTGATGTTGTGGACCTTGCGCAGGTCCGCACGCGAGTAGAGCGTGCGGCCGGTCTTGCGGGGCACGGTCGTCTCATGTTTCTGGTCGGTGTCGTGACCGCTGGCGGCGTCATTCAGTGTCCTCCGGCCCGGGGGCCGGCACCCATGTCCGGCTTCCGGTCGGTTCGAGCCGGGTGAGGGTGGCTATCTCGTCCAGAGGGACGGCGGCGGCCCAGTCTGCGCGGCCGGGGTGGTCCACGGGGAGGTTGAGCACGAGGTGCCGGCCGGTCGGCGGGAAGTCCTCGACGATGACGAAGCTGTCGCTGGTCGGGGCACCGATGCTGTTACCCCTCTTGAGCTGGGCGAGATCGCCGGGCTGGGGACAGTCGGGGTGTCGGTCGCATAGCATGGTGTGGTTCTTTCTGGTGAGAGAACGCGACGGCCAGCGCCTGTTGCCCATAGTGCGCTGGCCGTCATTTGCTGTCTGGGGTAGTGCGGCGCCGGTTACGACGCTCGGCCGGTCGGAGGTTGCCCCGCTCCGCTGACGGCGGAGTAATTAAACCACCTTTGAGTGGGCAGGGCGGGGCTCTGATCCTGCGGGCGGTGGTCATCGGAAGAGGGCTATCTGATCTGCCGGGTTCTCGCCCCGGCCGCTCGGTGGTCTGGCGATTCGGAGTTCGTAGCGCGGGCGGCCTTGGTGTGGCGGAGCGTGGGCTTCGCGGCGGTAGCGACTCCAGGCCAGAATGGGGGCGCCCTGGTCCACCCAACCAGCCGGGTAGAGAGAGGTCAGCTGAGCCCAGCGGCCGCGGCTCTGTGGGATCTTCCAGCGGTCCTCGACCGTGGTGATCAGCGGCAGTGTCCGCCAGCCGGGGAACGCATGGTCGTGGGCATCCTCCACTGCCTCGTTGTCGCCGTAGCCGTCGCCTCGGTGGACGGGGCCCTCCCCAGTCGCAGGCGAGGCATCCGCCGCGGAACTCCTGCTCGTCCCCGCGGCCGGTCGGCCGGCTGCGGGAGAGCAGGGTCGGGGTGTGGTGTGCGGGCGGGTTCAGTTCGTGGCCGAGGTCGCAGTACGCGCCGCCGGGGTGTCCGGGCTGGATGTGCCACGTCTGTCCCGCGCTCGCGGGTGGCTGGCGTGTCCGTGCGTTGCGCACCCGCCAGTAGTACGTCTGCCGTGCCCGTGCTCCGGTTGGCTCGGTGACGGGCGCGGTCACGACTTCCCACCTCGGGCGACGGCGAGCACTTCGCGGAGCGGGTCAGCGAGCACGGCCTGTTCGTCGGGGGCATCGAGGAACCGTGGCCCGTACGCGCGGCGCACTGCGCGGCGGGCGTCCTGGTGGCGGTTGAGTTCGGGGTAGTACGGCGATCGGTCGAGTACGTCATAACCGTGCTGGGTGAACACGTCGGCGATGAGCGATCGGACCTGTACGGGGTCGAGGGTGTGAAGGTCGGTCTCCACCGGAGCCGCGAGGAGTACGCGAATCAGTTCGGACGCGCTGAGTCGGGGGTGGAGAGGCACACTGAGCCGGTGGACGCCGTCCCGGCTCGGGGTGGCGGCTCCGCGGCGGCTCGGCGTCTTGGTGGTGCTGCGGTTGTCTGTCGTCTCGTCCATCGTACTGGCCTTCGATGACTCGGGGTGCTGACGGTGGGGCTGTCAGAACAGCGCGTGTTCGGCGCGAACGGCGGCGGTGCGGAACGCGCGTGCGGCGTCGGCGGCGGTGCGGCCGGGCTCGGCGCTCCATCGGTCGATGACCTCGCGGTGCAGGGCCTTGGTGGCGGGCTCGTCGGCCTCGACGGGGTGACCGGTGAGGGTTTCGGCGAGGATGCCGAACGCCTGGTCGCGGGCCTGTTCGATGCGGTCCCAGTCGTACGTCCGGCCAGCGTCTCCCCGCCCGTGGCCGGCGGCGACTTCGAGGGCGCCGCGCGGCCAGCACGGCAGCGTGGCCGTGCGGCCCGGACCGGCGAACAGGTGGGGGCCCTGGTGGATGCCGACGTGTTCTACGTGGAGGGCAGCCCATTCCAGGATCGCGGCCGGGGTGTCCGCGATGACGACTCTTTCGGGAGAGTAGCGGATCGGCATGGTGGTGTCCGTTTCGGGGTGCCGGGGCGGCGGAGTCGCGCCGCCGCCCCCGGGTCGGGCTACTGCTGGTAGGCGGTGATCAATTGGCGGACCTTGTCCTTGCCGATGCATCCGCCCTCGTGGCAGTGGGCGCTGGGCGGGGCTCCGTTGCGCCCGCGCAAGTGCGACCAGAACTTCGGGCCCTCGCTCGCAGGAGAGGAACCAGTGGTTGTCGCTCCCGGGGAACCCGGTGTGGACCGCCCTCCAGTGGTGCGCGGCCAGTCCGGCGAATGCCGTGTACGCGCTCTTGATGTTGCGATCGGTGACGAGCATCCGCGGGTGTAGGAAAGGAACCGGCCCGTACAGCGGCGTGGGCGCCTCGGCGAGCACTTGTTCCAGGGGGGCGGCCGTGATCCGACCGGCGGCGTATTCCTGCGCAAGATGGGCGGCGGCCATGTCGACGCCGGGGGTTCCCTTCGGCAGGCGCCGAAGGTTGCGCTCTCCTTCGCTGGTGATGACGAACCAGTCACGGTGCCAGCGGTAGGCGCGGCCGATGACCCGGTCTTCACCGATGATCACGGGGTATCGGCACTGGATGTCCGGGGCCCCGACGCGGTACGGCATGGCCGCCTTGACGGTGGTGTTGCCTCCGGGTGAGGCCGTCGAGTGGTCGAGTTGGCCGGGGGTGACGGGCTTGGTCGGCTCGTCGCCGGAGACGGTGACGGTCGTGGGGCTTTCGAGAAGGTGGGTGCTCATGATGCGTGCCCTGTTCTGGTGAGAGAGGGGCCCACACCGGGGCGCTCGGCCGCCGGGGCGGGCGGGGCAGTCGTTACGCGGCCTCGGCCGGGGCCTTCGGGGCGGCGGTCCATTCACGGCGCGGGGTGATGCCCAGGTCTTCAAGGACCGGGGTCCGGGACCCATTCCCAGTCGGCCCCTTCGGTGCCGGGCCGCCCGGTCCAGGTGAGCATGTACGAGCGGCCGGAGGTGCGGGGGTCGCTGCATACGGCCTGTGCCTCGCGGCGGGTCCTCGCCCACAGGGCGCGCTTGCGGGAGCGGCGGGAGTTCTTCGAGGCGATGAACACCAGCGCCATGCCCTCCTGCCAGTTCTCCCCTGCGGCGGGGGCCGACGCGGGGGTCGGCTTCCCTTCGGGGGTGTGGTGGCAGTGAGCGCAGCGGCGCGCTTCCGCGTGCCACTGGCTGGAGTGGCACATGGGGCACGTCTCGGCCGCCGGTGCCTCCTCCTCGACCGGGCGGGGCCTGCTCGGCCTGCTCCCGGTGTTCGGCGGCCTCCGGGGCGGGTGCAGGCTCCGCCTTGAAGTTCTGCGGCTTGGCGTACCCGCACACGGTGCACATGCCGCGCGCCGTGCTGAACCGCTTCTCGCTCCCCGCTACGCGCTTACAGTGGGGGCACACGGTCCGCTCTGCCTCGGGCTCGGGCTCAGTCGCTTCAAGGCGCGCGATGTCGGCGCCGCTGGCCCATCCGCGCACCGCGTCATACGGAAGGGTCTGGGTGTCGCAGGTGAACCGCTTCTCGCCCTTACATGGCGACGGCCGCCCGTAGTAGACTGCTCCGGCCGTGCACTCACGGTCTCCGGACCGCATCACCGCCATACCGGTACGGGTCAGCAGGTGCGGCACGGTCACGCTCTTCTTGTTCACCCGCAGCACCTCGCGCCAGGTGCCGCCCGCGTTCACGAAATCGCCCTTCGTGAAGTAGTCGGGCCCCACACCTTGAAGCCCCGGGCCTCAGCCTCAGCGATCACCGCTTCCTCAAACTCGATCTTCTCCAGGACCACGTCCCGCTCCGTGGCCAGCGTTGCCAGACCCTCCGGCGTGGTCGAGCGGGTGGAGTCACATAGCGGACTCTCCGCGCTGCCACTTCTCGATGTCACGGAGCTCCTTACGCAGCTTCTCCAGGCGCCGCAAGGTCCGGTTCGGGTCGCGGCGGAACGCCTCGAAGTGCTCGGCCACCGCCGCACGGTCAGCCCAGTAGGAAGCCTTCCGGCTCTCCTCGATACCGTGCCGCATGTGGTTGTCCATGCGCTCGATGTCGCGGCGGTGACTGCGCTCCGAGTGGTGACCGACCTTGATCGGCTCACCGGTCATGTACTCCGAGATGTCGTGCGCGGCCCGGTACGCACCCTCGGCCCGGGAGGCGGCGTTCCCGGCGTAGCCGTCGAAGCGCTCGGCGCGGGCCTCGGCGCGCTCGATCCGCTCGACCTCTGCTTCGGCGTAGCTGCGCCGCTCGTGGTCGTCGATGCTGACGACGACTGTGTACACGGCCTTTTCGAGGTAGCCGCGCAGCTTGTTGACCGTCCACTGGTCGGCCGCGTGATCCCCGGAGTGGCGCAGGTACCAGCACTGAAGGTCATGCCCCCAGCGGAAGGCCAGGCCGCCCGGGCGCCCGTACTCCTTGCGCTTGAGGATCTTCCCGGCCTTGTCGCCCTTCTCGGTCCCCTCGACCAGGGTTCCTTCTCGGCGGGTATGGGTGATCTTGATAGTCACTGGACTGGTCTTTTCTGGTGAGAGTTTGTGGTCCGGCCGCAGGGCGGACCTTGCGTTGAAAGCGGCGCTGCACCACGGGCGTGGGCCGTGAGGGACGATCGGCTCGCGGGCCGCCGCGCCCCCGCGGGGCGCGTCCGCTGCGGTCCGGTGCCCGTCGTCGGTCGGCGGAGCCGCCTGCGGCGGAGTCGGCCGGCGTCGGTGCACGCACCGGACCTGTCCTGCCGCCCGAAGGGGTGTCCGCTTGGGTGCTGGGGCCTGCCGGTCCGGAGGTGTTGCCCTCCCCCGGACCGGCGGGGCCGTGGTTAGCTGCGGTGGAGCGTGTGGCGGGCGGCCGGGTCGGCGTCGGCCAGTCCGGTCCGCTCGCGCCATGCCTGGCGGACGGCGGCGCGGAGCGCGTCCCCGTCGTCGTAGGGGAATCGTCCCCGGCGCAGACTGCGGACGATGTCGCGGAACGTGTCCTGGTGCATCGTGGTCAGGCGTGTCGTCAAGCGGGGTCAGCTCGTGAGGGAACATAGCCTGGACGCTGTCGCCGGGCTGCGGGGCGCCGAGGGTGAAGAACCAGACGACCGCCATGGTGGCCTCGTCCGCGAATTCCGGGCCGCCGAAGGGGCCGACGACGGCGGGGCGGGTGTCGAGCTGGTGGCCCCGGAACCAGGGTCCGGCCAGTACGAGCGTCGCGATGGGGAAGTCATGGACGGTGGGCTTCTGGTCGGTGGTGAGCATGTTGGTCCTGTCTGGTGAGAGGTTCCGCCGGGGCCGGTTGGCCCCGGCGGGGTGCCGGTCGGGGGGTTGCCCCTCCCCCGCCGAAACCATTAATTAAACCATGTTCTTGGGATTGAGTCAACCGGTCACGGCAAGTTCGCGACGGCGCTCGGCTGCGATGGTGACGGCGTCGGCGATGGTGCGGCCGGTCTCGATGGCCCGGACGGCGGACTCGTGAACCGGGGGCTTCTTGTCCTGGGTGATGATGCCCGCGAGCGGAGGCATGACGACCGATCCGGGGGCGATTCCGAGGATCAGCGCGGCGACGGTGGGCGGCCGAGGCGACCTCGGCGGCGTGCTGGCCGGGAAGGGGGGCGTCGGCCTCGGTGATGCGTCGCCATGCGTGGCCGTACAGCAGGATACGGACGGCGTTGTCGGGGCTTCCTTGCTGAAGTCGAACCCTCCGGCCTGCTCGGGGTCCTCGTGGTACCAGTCCCGGTACTGACTGGCCAGAACATCCCGAATGATCTCGGCGGCGAGCGGGGCGGTGGCGGGCGGCTCGTAGGCGTCGCCGTCGGTCTGGGAGATGTCGAACACGGGCCCGGCCTTGTAGCCGGACACCCGCCACCCCCAGCCCTCGACGGCGTCACTCGGGGCCTCATGCTGCCCGCCGTCGGCGGGCGCGGTCGTGGCGCCCTGGGCATCCTCGGACTTCCGCCTAATCGGCGTCCACATACGGATGGAGGTGGACCCCTTGACCGGGAATCGCCCGGCCTTTCGCCAGTCTCCGGAGCTGAGTACGCGGGTGGCGTGGGGGCATTGGGCGGCGATGGCGATGGAGTTGACGGGGCCGCGGTCGGTAAGGGTCGCAGCGGTGCGCATGACCGTGGTCCAGAATTCCTCGGTGGCGACCATCGCGCCGTACGCGCGGTCCATCACCGCTTCGAGTTCACCGCGCATCTTGGCACTGTAGGCGCGGCGCTCCTCTTCGGTCATCTTCGGCTTGCGGGGCATTTCTCAGTCCTCTTGGTGAGAGATCGGCATTCGGGCCAGGCTGGCCCTGCGGTGTCGGTTCGGGGTGTTGCCCTCCCCTCCCGACACCAATAATTAAACCATTTTCTTAAGGTTGGGTGAACCCGGATACATGCTCTGACCTGCCATTTTCCCCACCCCTCCAGCCCGCACTCGCTCGGCCGGGCCCGGCCACAACGCACCTGGGCCGGGTTCCTGGTACGCCCCTTGGGGTGTCCGGCCGAGGAGGGAACCCCGCCCTCACCACCCGCACCACAACGAACCCGCACCCGACCAACAAGCCCCCGCCCCCCTCCGAGAGAGGACCCGCCAGAGGCACTGAATCTCTGACGCCGGCGAGGACGCGTTCACCAACCGGCCGCCCACTCGGGCCCGGTCACGCGCGAGGCGACGACGCCTCCGCCCAGCGCCTTGCCCGCGAGACCGTTGTGCGTTCGCCCCATTGACACTCCCCCCGCCGCCTCCACTGTCACGCCAGCATTTCGAACGTGTGACGAAATTTCGAACACTCCGGAGTGCAACACCAGAGAAGCCGACGACGCAGCAAGAGGCAACTGCCGTGCGCATCACCGGAATCAGCACACACGTGGTCGGGACGCCGTGGCGCAACCTGACATACGTCCAGGTGCACACCGACGAAGGCATCACCGGAGTCGGCGAGACCCGGATGCTGGGGCACACCGACGCTCTCCTTGGTTACCTGAAGGAAGCTGAGGTCAACCACATTCTCGGCTCGGATCCCTTCTCCGTCGAGGATCTTGTCAAGCGCATGAAGTACGGCGACTACGGTCGCGCTGGCGAGATCGTGATGTCCGGTATCGCCGTGATCGAGATGGCCTGCTGGGACATCAAGGGCAAGGCCCTCGGGGTGCCGGTCTGGCAGCTCCTGGGCGGCAAGGTCACCGACAAGGTGAAGGCGTACGCCAACGGCTGGTACACAACCGAGCGGACCCCGGAGGCGTACCACAAGGCCGCCCGGGGTGTGATGGAGCGCGGGTACAAGGCGCTGAAGATCGACCCCTTCGGGACCGGGCACTTCGAGCTCGACCACGAGCAAACCCTGTACGCCGTGTCGCTGATCGAGGCCGTGCGGGATGCCATCGGGCCGGACGCCGAGCTGATGCTGGAGATGCACGGCCGCTTCTCGCCGGCCACCGCCGTCCGCCTCGCCACGGAGCTGGCCCCGTTCAAGCAGGCCTGGCTGGAGGAGCCGGTGCCGCCGGAGAACCTGAAGGCGCTGGAGAAGGTCGCCGCCAAGGTCGACATGCCGGTCGCCACCGGCGAGCGGATTCACGACCGGATCGAGTTCCGCGAGCTCTTCGAGAGCCAGGCCGTCGACATCATCCAGCCCGACGTCGGTCACATCGGCGGTATCTGGGAGACGCGGAAGCTGGCCGCGACCGCCGAGACCCACTATGTGCTGGTCGCGCCGCACAACGTCGGGGGCTCAGTCCTGACCGCCGCCTCCCTCCAGGTCGGCTTCACCTCGCCGAACTTCAAGATCCTGGAGCACTTCAACGACTTCGCTGACGCGGAGATCAAGAAGGTCATCAAGGGCGCCCCTCAGGTGAACCCAGAGGACGGCTGCTTCCACCTCTCCGACGCCCCCGGCCTCGGTGTCGAGCTGGACGTCGACGCCGCCGCCGAGTTCCCGCAGCAGCAGGCCCGCTTCGACCTGTGGGCCGACGGGTGGGAGCAGCGCAAGCCCAAGGGCAGCAAGTAAGCACCGCGCACATACCCAACGGCTCGGGCCCGGCGAGGCCCTGGTCCACGTCCACGCGGTCGGCATCTGCGGCAGCGACCGCGAGGTACACCAGGGCAACCGGCCCGAGGGGTACGTCGGCTACCCGCTCACGCCCGGCTACGAGTGGTCCGGCACCGTGCAGGCGGTCAGCGCCGAGGGTGCCGGACTCGCTCGTGCGCCGTAGGCGAGGCGTAGATGGCGCAGTTGACCATGAAGTCGTCCAGCTCACCCTGGGTGCACGCGCTCAGCGCCGTGACGCGAGCGCCTAGTCGAGGCAGGAGATGGGTTGACCTACCGCAGGGCCCGGAAAGCCGCGGGGCTGCCGCTCTCGATTCGGGCGGAGCATACAGAGATCACCTCCAAGGATTCGAGCGCGAGACCGCCAGAAATTGAGGTCCGTCTCCGCAGAGCAGGCTGAGCGCCGGGAGCCTGTAGCTCCCCCGGAACGGGTGATCGCCTGTTGGCGCTGAAGTGTCACCTCTCGTCGGCTCGAAATGTCCGCGGACCTGTGTCTACGGTGCGCGCGATGAGCAGCGACTTCGAACAGAACAGGGGGCTCGGGTGAGCACGACTCCGGCAGGATCGGTGAGCGCGGCAGAGCTGCGGCGGCGGGTTCGCGCTGTCGAAGTACTCCAAGCGAAGACGCGGGAGATGGCCGCGGCGAACGTGCTGACCACGCGCGAGGCCTCGATGAAGGCGGCAAGGGCAAAGGAAGAGGCCGACGTTGCGGCAAGGGAGGCCGCTGCGGTCGTCCTACGACTGTTCGACAATGACGCGGACCTGGTCGCGGATCTGCTGGGTGTGCCGGCGGAGGAACTGGAGCGTGAGGCGAAGCCTGTTACCGCCGCTCGCGCCAAGGAGATCATCGAGGCACTGCGCGCCCGAGCCGAACGTCCGATGCGCTCCAGCCGGGCCCCTAGGTCTCGGGCAGAGGCGTCGAACCCGTCCCCTCCGGCCTCCGCCGCCACGGCCCTGGTCGCCGCACCGGACGACGGCCGGGCTGATGCCGCCTGAGAACCACTACGGGCCCGGGCTGTTCCCGCTCACGGCGGTGAACGGGGCCGGGCCCGCTCCCGTTGACGAACAACTCGCCCTCATTGGCGAGCCAACGCCCGTGCGCATCCCGGCCATCGCCCGTGCGCATCCCGGCCATTGAGTGGGCAGCATGGCTGACTAACGAGGCGGTTCAAGCTCGTTACTGGGCTAAGGTCTACAGGACCTCGTCGCAGACGGACTGCTGGTTCTTCTTCGGTGGGATCTCCAGCACCGGTCACGCCAGTTTCAGGGCCGCTTCTCGGCCGGGCAGAACGCGGCGCGGAACGGTGGCGGGCCATCTGTACGGGTACCAGCTCGCGCACGGCGTCATTCCGCGTCTGGGATGGGGCAACGACAGCCCGACCGTTTGTCATATCTGCGACAATCACTCATGCCAGCAGCCGGTGCACCTGAGGCTTGGCACGGCAGCCGAAAACAGGGCTGAATGGCTGGCTCGTCGCAGAGACCCGGGCAGCCCTCTGGCTGATACCCGTGGTCCGGCTGGACGCTCTCGTGCTATCGGTGCCGCCATCCGCAGCGGTCTGGCGACCGGTGAGGTCGAGCGGGAGGTCGCGGCCCGCATTCAAGCTGCCGTTGCAGTGGGCAGACCACTCAGCCTGTGGTGACCATCCGGCGGCAGGTACCCCACCATGCTCATTCCGTGGTGGGGCGTCTGTGTCACAAGCACCGTTCCGACGAAGGTGGGAAGTAAGGGCCGGCGGTCGCTCCTAGGGGTAGCGACCACGCCTTGCGGATACTGTCGATCAGTGATCGAGCGCTGTAGGGCGATATGCCGAGTTCCTGGCGCGCGTCGGCTAATCGCTCCAGGTCACCATCCGGCCCGTGTTCAGCAGCCAGTTGAGTGCGGCGTTCGAGGCCTTCGGTGCTGAAGATGTCGAGCAGGGTAAGCGAGAAGTAGGCGTATGCAGATGCCTCATCGACGAGCTGGAGGGCTTCCACGGTGAGTTCTTCGTCTGCGGCGGCGCTGGACTGATTGCCGACAGTTGCTGTGCCCGGCCGGCCATCGGGAGTGTAGAAGGCGAACCCTTCCAGGGCATGCAGCATCTCACGCTCTGTGCAGGCGCAGGGGTCGCGTAGATAAGTGCCCAAGGTACGGAATGAGGCCAGGATTTCGCTGGTATTCCGGGTCCACTGCTGCTTGCTGAGCAAGGTTCTGAAGCCTGCGAAGGTCTCTGCCAGCTCTTCGAGAACAAGGTGGCGGGAGAGCTCGGTCAGCTCGTGGGACTGTGTCTTGTCCTGGATTTCACGGATCTGCAATCCGTAGCGCAGCAGGTCACGCAGGATGCCTCCGGACAGGGTGTGGGCGAGCGTGACGTACGGGCCTTTAAGTGTCTCGGAGCGCTCGGCAAGGATGGCTCGTGACTCGGTGAGGGTGCTGGGCTGGACGTGGATGATGTCGTCCAGAGAGCTGTCCGTGACATCCCGGTGCGGCAAGCCACGGCGGACGAATGCAGCTCCGACATCTTCAGCGACTGAGATCAGGTAGTAGACATAGGGCACACCCAGGATGGCCTTAATCTCGCCGAGGAAGGCGAGGGCCTGGGTGTCCGTGCCGAGGCGGTCTACCTCGTCGATGGCGATGACGACGGTCTTGCCCTGCATAACCTTCTTCTCGAAGGCGATGCGCTTGAGCAAGTTGCGGAATTCCTATACCAGTTCGGGGTAGTTCGGAGGGAGTGTGGACACCGACGCGGTGTGGGTGCTGCCCAGGCTCAGGACCTGCGCGGAACCGGTGATGATCCCGTTCGTGGACTGCTGGATGGTCTGGAGACGGAAGAGGTAGTTGCGGCACTTGGTTACGAGTGCCGGTTCCTCAGGCCGCGGCTTCCAGCCGCCTGCCTTTGCCAGCAAGAGCCCTGTAATGATGCCCGCGAGCCGCAGCGGGTTCTCGGAGTCCGAGAGAAGGCTGTGGGTTTGCGGGTTCTTCGCCAGGTACCACAGGAGACACAGCCCGGCGACCGCGGTCAGGGGACGGAACACTTTCTCCAGCGAGATCTCCCGCATGCCCAAGGGAAGCTCAACATCCGAGTCGCGAGCCAGGCGCAAAATCCACCACACAAGGGTCAGCCCCACGACGTGGAGCCCCGTTCTGGTGAGCACGTCTGGCTGTGCGTGATAGAGGTCCAGGACCTGCTGGCGGATCTGGCCGTCCCAAAGTACGGTTCCGGCGGATGACAAGGCCAGGAGGAGCCCGAGAGGTCTGCTGCCATACGTCCACAGGCGCCCCACCCGACGTTGCAACCAGGCGGCATCCCGCGCCTTCCACCAGGCGATCCCGACGGCGGTAACCGTCAAGCTCGCGACGACTGCGTGGCCCTGCCAGATCTCGATCGAACCATCGCGGATCCGGTCCGTGTAGACACGGACAAAGTCGGTGATCGACGTGGCGTACTGGCCATACAGGGAGCGCACAGAGGCAGACAGGCCCAGCACCAGCAAGGCGGCTGCGGGCACCACATACAGGCTCCACCGTCCCAACCGCTTGGCCTGTGCCTTCACTCCCCGCAGCAGCCTGCGTGCCGGAGATAGCCGCGTGAACTCAGGTACGTCATAGCGCCCGTCGCGTAGATACTTCTCGCAAAGCTGCCCCGACAGGGACAGTAGGAAGTCATGCGGGGCATAGGCAGCCGGCGCCTGGACGAGCAAGCCGAATCCGGCATTCTCGACGGACTGCTCCAGCAGCGTGGTCTTGCCCGCGCCCCTCGGTCCGCAGACCGCAATGCTACCATCCTGAATGTGTGAGAGTTTGCGCTCCAGCTGCCGCCGGGACCCGTTCTCGATGACAAAGAGCGCTTCCCGCGGCGCGCGCAACCCCCATTCAAAGCGATCCGGGATGAACAGGGAATCGGGGTCGTCGCCGAGCATATGACGGACAAGGTCAGCTACGACCGGCTCTGTGCCATCACGCTGCAGCGTCTCTCCCCATTCAGCGGCCCGCATTCCGACGACGATGCGCTGCATCAGCCAGGAGAAGCCCAGCTCGCCGGCAACCAGGCAAGGGATTAGGTTGGACCACATCTGCGAGCCACGCCTGAACAACATGACGGTTGCGGCGAGGACAAGAGCCGTGAGCAGGGCAAGCGGCCCTCCGAAGATGAGCAAGAGGAGGGCTCCGAGAGCAATCAGGAAGCAGACGCAGCCCCAGTTCCAGTGCGTCTCTCCTGCTACTCGGTCACGCTTGCCCTGGATCTCATGCAGCTTCACTACCGCCTCGTCCAGGGCAGGCGATGGACAAGGGAGGGTCGCATAGCGGCGGTATGTCACTGTTCTCATCCGCTGTCTGACGGCGTCGCGGTCTACGCCGTCCCGCTTTCCGAACAGTCGTGCCGTGTCCGAGTCGGCAAGCGCAGCCTCCACACACCGAAGGTAGATCTCGGACTTGTCACCCCCACTCCGGAAGTCCTCAGCCCTCGCTCTCCAGACCTCCACCCACGCCTCTAATCGGAGCATCCGCTCGCCTTCTCCCGAGTGCAGAACCTGCGGATGCTAACGCCCGGACCGGCTCGACATGAAAGGTTCCCTCGAAGGTGGCGCGGTTTCTACGGGACGGGCAGGCGCTCCCCGACTCGTGGCCGAGGCATGCTTGAATCACGGGCAGCGGGACCTTGCCGGCGATCAGCCACGACGCATGGGTATGGCGCAGGTTGTGGATCCGTGGACGCTTGGTCAGACCGGCGGCGTTGGCCGCGTCCAAGGCCGGCTTCCAGCGGCGGGCGTGAAAGACGCCTGAGTGCCAGGCGCCGCCTTCTGGAGCCGTGAAGATCAGATCGGACGGGTCCTTGCCCGTGATGAGCCGTTGGAACAACGTCACCTGGTCGGGGGTGAGCACGAGCGTCCTGCGCGACTTCTTAGTCTTGGGCGCCCCTAGGAAAGTCCCGCCGCCCTCGCCCCGCCTCTTCCAGGCGCGCTGGACGCGCAGTGTCGGCCTCTTGGAGAGCAGAGTGAGGTCCCTGCGCTGAAGCGCTGTCACCTCACCCCACCGGAGGCCGGTGCTCACCAGGACGTCCACGATGTCGACCGCATCGGCCCGTAATGTGCTTCCGCAGGACGGCGAACTCCTCAGGTTCGAGGAACACCTCGTCATCCTCGGTGTCGTCCCCCTTGGGCAGCTTGGTGTGCGCGCACGGGTTCGAGTCACGCAGTGCCGGATCGGCGTCAACGGCCGACTGGAGAATGCCGAAGAGCAACCCGTGCAGGTTGGCGATCGTCTTCCGCGCGTAGGCACGACGTTTGGTCCCCGGCGGGTGGAGCGGGCCTGGCGTGCCGTCCTTGAGGTCCAGGATCCACTGGCTGACGTGATCGCGGGTGATCTTGGGTCCCCGGCTGGAGACCGAAAGCTCTCCGAACCACGGGATCATGTGGCGATCGATGAACCGGGGGTAGTTGATTCGCGTGTGGTCCGATATGTCAGTCAGCAGCGCCACATGAGCATGGGCGTACACCCGGAACATTTCCGGGTCCGGCACAGTGTCCTCGTCCGGCTCGACAAATCCGACCCCCTTGACCCAACCCGGCGGCCATTGCTGTCCGTGACCGTTGACGAGGTCGCGGAAACGTTTCGCCACATCCTCGTCATCGAAGGTCTCCCGCTGAGTCTTGCCCGTTCGGGAGCCGCCGACTCGCCACATCACGGTGTAGGAGGGTTCGCCGCCAAGGCGCTCGTTGGTCCTGATGTAAGCCATACGAAAGGAGCCTACGGGGGGTCGGTGCAGCGTTCTCGCGGCTGTCACGGCGGGGCAACAACATCGCGGCCGCGTTTGCACAGGTCAGATCGTTTCTGCGCCAATGGCGCTTGGTGGGGCGGGTGGGACTCGAACCCACGACCGACGGATTATGAGTCCGCTGCTCTAACCGGCTGAGCTACCGCCCCGTAACGGCGCGTCGCGCACAACTGTGCGCGTCGTCTGCCGCAGCATAGCCGCTCATACGATGTGCTGCCCCTGAGGGTCCGCATCGTGCATTGATGAGGACTGTGGGGCACCGGCGAGCGGTTCCCGGGTCGGAGAAAACCGTACCGGGGCGTGAAACGGGCATGAAAAAAGCCCCTTGCGGGGCTCTTCCTTCAGCTCCCCCGACTGGACTCGAACCAGTAACCCTCCGGTTAACAGCCGAATGCTCTGCCAATTGAGCTACAGGGGACCGAGCTCCCCCGACTGGACTCGAACCAGTAACATGCCGGTTAACAGCCGGCTGCTCTGCCAATTGAGCTACAGGGGATTGCTCCGTGTGGCCTCGATTGCGCTCCCCTCCGGCTTCCCGGGAGGCGCGCGCTCGCTGCGACAGATACATTAGCGCAAGCAGGGGGGTGCTTCGCCAATCGGTTCCCCCTGGATGATCAGGGAGTGATCGGAGGATGATCACCAGCCCCTGCGGGTAGGCGGGCAGCACAACCCAGCGAGGCTGATGTGTTCCGCTCGCTCAAGCGGCAGCAGAGAAGCCAGGAAAGGTGGAGTGATGCTCTACCGGCTGACGTTCATCACCGGAGTCGCCGTCGGCTACCTGCTCGGCGCACGGGCCGGGCGCGAACGGTTACGAGCAGTTGCGCAAGAACGCGCAGCGGGTCTCCCAGAACCCGGCGGTCCGCAATACGGCCGAGGCCGCCGCGCACAGCGGGCGCGAGGCGGCCGGCAAGGCGTTCGACGTGGTGAGCGCGAGGTTCGGCGACCGGCTCCCCGACTCGGTGTCGGCACGCGTCCAGCTCCCTGCGCGAGCAGCGCAACGGCGCGGGGGACGACTAGGGCACGAGCAACACCTAGGGCGCCACTCGTGTCGGCGTAGCGCGGGCCCGGGGATCGAGAATCCCCCGGGCCCGCGGCGTGCTCGGGCCACGCCCGGGCACGCCGCCCCTCACGGGCGGCTCCCGTAGGCCCGCCCTCGCGGTGGCCTTCCCGCCCGCTGCCCGGCGGGCACCTGTCCGGCATCCGTGCGGCGGGGAGCCAGGTCCGTGCGCGGCGGTGGGCGATCCGGCCAGGTCAGGGCGGCGCGCGGGGTGGTGCGTGGGCGCGCGGGGGCGACTGTGACGTGGTGGGTGGTGGGCGATGAGGCATTATCGGGGCCCATGGGGATAGTCGCCGGGTTGGACAGTTCGTCGGAGAGCACGCGCGTCGTCGTCTGCGACACGGACACGGGCGCCGTGCTCAAGCAGGGTTACGCGCTACACCCCGCCACCGGGGTCGATGTGGACCCGCAGGCGTGGTTGCTCTCGCTGGGGGAAGCCGCGGACGGTGGGCTCCTGGAGGGCGTGCAGGCCATCGGCGTCTCCGCGCAGCAGAACGGGTTGCTGGTCCTGGACGCCGGCGGGGTGCTCGTACGGCCCGCGATGCTGGGCAACGACAAGCGTGCGCAGACCACGGCCGCCGACCTGGTGGACGCGCTGGGCGGCCGGCCGGCCTGGGCCGAGGCGGTCGGTTCCGTGCCGCACGCCGGGCAGGCGGTGGCGAAGCTGCGCTGGCTGGCGCGTGCCGAGCCGGAGGCGGCGCGGCGGGCGGCCGAGGTGCTCCAGCCGCACGACTGGCTGGTGTGGCAGCTCCTGGGGCGGCCCGGGCGGCGCACGACCGACCGCGGTGCCGCGTCCGGCACCGGCTACTGGTCGGCCGCGTCGGGCCGGTACCGGCCCGACCTCGCCGAGCTGGCGCTCGGCCATCCCGTCCGGCTGCCGGAGGTCATCGCCCCCGCCGAGCCCGCCGGGCACACGCCCGAGGGGCTGCTGATCTCGGCCGGCACCGGCGAGACCATGGCCGCGGCCTTCGGGCTCGGCGTCTCCCTGGGCGACGCGGTGGTATCGCTCGGCGCCTCGGGCTCGGTGTTCGCCGTGCACCACGAGGCCCTCGCCGACCCGACCGGCACCATCACCTCGTACGCGGACGCCACCGGCATGCACCTGCCCGTGGTGCACACGCTCAACGCGGTCCGGGCGCTGCGCGGCACCGCCGAGCTGCTTGTCACGGACCTGGAGGGGCTGTCCGAGCTGGCGGTGAAGTCCACGCCCGGCTCGCACGGCCTGGTGTTGCTGCCGTACCTGGAGGGCGAACGCACCCCGCACCTGCCACATGCGGCGGGCACGCTGTCGGGGCTGCGCCGGGAGAGCATGAAGCCCGAGCACCTGGCCCGGGCGTCGTTCGAGGGCATGCTGTGCGGGCTCGCGGACGCGTTGGACGTGTTGCGCGGGCGGGGCGTCGAGGTGCGGCGGGTGTTCCTGTTGGGGCCCGCGGCCGGGCTGCCGGCGGTGCAGGCCATCGCGCCGTCGCTGCTGGGCGCGCAGATCGTGGTGCCCGAGCCGGCGGACTACGCGGCCATCGGCGCGGCCCGGCAGGCCACGTGGGCGCTCGGCGTCGCGCACGGCACCCTGGCGCCGCACACGCCGCCGCACTGGCCGGCCGCGGCGAGCCAGGTCTTCGAGCCGGGTGGCGAGCTGACGGTCGGCCAGTCGGTGCGACAGCAGTTCGGCACGGTGCGCGACCAGATCCACCCGGAGGCGTTCGGCTGGAACCCGAACGCCTGAGGCGGGCGCCGGCCCGCTGGAGCGGTGCCGGTGCCGGCTGGCGCGGTGCCGGCGGGGGCGGCGTCAGTCCAGGTAGCCGCGGAGCTGGTCGACGAAGGCGTGGTCGCGGAGCTTGCCCAGGGTCTTGGACTCGATCTGGCGGATGCGCTCGCGGGTGACCCCGAAGATGCGGCCGATCTCCTCCAGGGTGCGCGGGCGGCCGTCGGTGAGGCCGTAGCGCAGTTGGACGACCTTGCGCTCGCGTTCGCCGAGGGTGGACAGGACCGCCTCCAGGTGCTCGCGCAGCAGCAGGAAGGCGGCGGACTCCACCGGCGAGGTGGCGTCGCCGTCCTCGATGAGGTCGCCGAGCGCCACGTCGTCCTCCTCGCCGACCGGTGTGTGCAGCGAGATGGGCTCCTGGGCCAGTCGCCGCACCTCGCTGACGCGCTCCTCCGGCACCCCGAGGTGCTCGGCAACCTCGGCCGCGGTGGGCTCCTGGCCATGTTCCTGGAGCATCCGGCACTGCACCCGCACCACCCGGTTGATCAGCTCGACGACGTGCACCGGCACCCGGATGGTGCGGGCCTGGTCGGCCAGTGCGCGGGACATAGCCTGGCGGATCCACCAGGTCGCGTACGTGGAGAACTTGTAGCCGCGCGCGTAGTCGAACTTCTCCACCGCGCGGATCAGCCCGAGGTTGCCCTCCTGGACGAGGTCGAGCATGGTCAGGCCGCGCCCCACGTACCGTTTGGCCACCGAGACCACGAGTCGTAGGTTCGCCTCGATCAGGCGGCGCTTGGCCATCCGGCCGAGCACCACCAACCGGTGCAGGTCCAGAGCCAGTTGGGTGTCCAGGTCGGCGGCGCCGGCGAGCTTGGCCTCGGCGAACAGGCCGGCCTCCACGCGGCGGGCCAGCTCCACCTCCTCGGCGGCCGACAGCAGCGGGATGCGGCCGATCTCGCGCAGGTACTGGCGGAAGAGGTCGGACGAGGGGCCGGTGGCGTCCGGTCGCCGCGCGGGCGCGACGCCGGCCGGCTCCGGCGCGGAGTCCGCGACGACGGGGTCTGGTGCCAGGGGGTCTGGCGCGACGGAGTCCGGTGCGACGGGGTCCGACGCGGTGGGTTCGGTCACGTCCTCCGGGTGGCCGGGCGGCAGGCTCCGCGGCGGCACGACGCTCGCCGCGGCGGTGCGGGTACGGGTCTGCACGCGGGCGACCTCCAGGGTGATCGCCGCCGGATCGGGGGCGGCGTTCGGTGGCGGGGCGACTGCGGGCTGACCGTCACCCGTCCCGTACGTTGTGAGTGGATGTGCGGGGGAATGTGGTCCTTTGCGGCCGGCACCGCCGCGTTCCGAAGGTTCAGGCACCGGTTCCAGTGTGGGGCACGACACACTTCCGCCACGAGGAGCGTGCGGGCACTTTCTGCGTCCGGTGCGTGACCGGACGGCTACAGCGCGGCGGCACCGCGCTCGCGCAGGGACTGCCCGTACTGCTGGAGAACCCACAGCTCGTTCTGCACGGCGGCCAGGTGGGCCGGGTCCGCCTGCTGGCCCAGGCGCTGCAGGGTGCCGCGGATCTCGGTGATGCGCTGGTTGACGGCGGCGAGGCGGACCGCGACGAGATGTACGCCCGCGTACACCTCGTCGGCGTCGCGGCGGGTGTGCAGCGGCTCCACGGTCAGCTCGGTCACCAGGGCGCGCACCGTGTCGTCGGGCGCGGCCTCGCGCACCCGCGCCACGTAGTCGGCGTCGGCCGTGGAGACCCCGCCGGCCTGCTCGATGACCTCGCGGACCACCGCGTACGGCGGGGCGGTGAACTCGTCGGCGCCGTACGCGTCGAAGGCCGGGGCCACCAGTTCGGGGCGCTGGAGGGCGAGCTTGAGCAGCTCGCGCTCGACGCGGTGGGCGGGGCTGCGCAGGTTGAGCGCGGGGCCGCGCAGCCCGGGCGCCGGCGGGGCGCTCCGCTGCCCCGCCGGCCCGGACGGCTCGCCGCGCCCCGACGGACCGCCCTGCCCGCCGTCGCGGCCGTACGAGCCGTTGCCCCGGGCGCCGGCGGGGCCGCCGCGCTGGCCGCGCTCGCGGTTCCAGCGAGCGAGTTGGGCGACGCGGCGGACCACGAACTGGGTGTCCAGGATGCCCAGCATGCCGGCCAGCGTCACCGCGTACTCGTGCCGGATGGAGCTGTTCTTGATGTTGGCGACGATGGGCGCCGCGGCTTCGAGCGCCGCGGCCCGGCCCTCGGCGGTGTCCAGGTTGTGCCGGCCGACGACGTGCCGGATGGCGAAGGCGAACAGCGGGGTGCGGCTGTCCACCAGGCCGGCCACCGCCGCGTCGCCCTGCGCGAGCCGCAGCTCGCATGGGTCCATGCCGCCCGGGGTGATGGCGATCGAGGTCTCGGCCGCGAACTTCTGGTCGTCCTCGAAGGCGCGCAGCGCCGCCTTCTGGCCGGCGGCGTCGCCGTCGAAGGTGAAGACGACCTCGGAGCCGGAGTTGTCCATCAGCAGCCGGCGCAGGATCTTGATGTGCTCGCCGGCGAAGGCGGTGCCGCAGGTGGCGATGGCGGTGGTGACGCCGGCCAGGTGGCAGGCCATGACGTCGGTGTAGCCCTCGACGACGACCGCCCGGTTGGTCCTGGCGATCTCCTTCTTGGCCAGGTCGATGCCGTAGAGCACCTGGGACTTGCGGTACAGCGGGGTCTCGGGGGTGTTCAGGTACTTCGGGCCGTTGTCGTCGTCGCGCAGCTTGCGGGCGCCGAAGCCGACGACCTCGCCGGTGATGTCGCGGATGGGCCATATCAGGCGGCCCCGGAAGCGGTCGATGGGCCCGCGGCGGCCCTCCTGGGCCAGGCCTGAGAGCAGCAGCTCCTTGTCGCTGAAGCCCCGGCCGCGCAGGTAGCGGATCAGGTGGTCCCAGCCGGCAGGGCTGTAGCCGACGCCGAAGTGCTCGGCGGCGGCCTGGTCGAAGCCGCGCTGGGCGAGGAAGGCGCGGCCGATCTCGGCCTCGGGGCTGGCGAGCTGTTCGACGTAGAACTGCGCGGCCACCTTGTGCGCCTCGACCAAGCGGGTGCGCTCGCCCTGCTGGCGGCCGGGGGTGTACCCGCCCTGCTCGTAGCGCAGCGTGATGCCGGCGACGCCGGCGAGGCGCTCGATGGTCTCGGCGAAGGAGAGGTGGTCGATCTTCATGATGAAGTCGACCGTGTCGCCGCCCTCTTCGCAGCCGAAGCAGTAGAAGAGGCCCTTGCTGGGGCTGACCTGGAAGGAGGGGGACTTCTCGTCATGGAAGGGGCACAGGCCCTTGAGGTTGCCGCCGCCCCCGTTGCGCAACTGGAGGTACTCGGACACGACGGCGTCGATCGGGACCGCGTCCCGGACCGCCTTCACGTCGTCGTCATTGATCCGTCCTGCCACGCGTGAATTCTACGGGTGGCCCCCCGACACTCCCGTCCGCCAAGACCCGGCAGGACCGCCAGGGCCCGGCAGGACCGGCAGGACCACCGGCTCGGTCACGCGGACTCGATCACGAAGACCAGGTGGGGGCCGATGGCGGGGACGTCGAACTCCTCCCCCACGGCCGCGAAGCCGTGCCGCTCGTAGAAGCCGCGGGCCGAGGTGCGGCCGTTACACCAGGTCCAGCGGGCGCCACGGACCGCGGCCGCGGCCAGCCCGGCGCGCAGCACGGCCACCCCGTAGCTCCGGCCACGGGCGGCGGGGGCGCTGGCCATGCCGCGGAACCGGTAGGCGCTCTCGGCGCTCCCCCGCGGCCCGGCCAGGTCGGCCGCGGCCGGCGGCAGCGGGTCGGGGAAGAACGTCGCGCAGGCCAGCGGGCGCGCGGCGGCGTCGGCGGGGTAGGCGGCGAGGTGGAAGACACCGGGCGCGTCGTCCTCGGGGAAGGCGGCGCTCGCGCAGGGCTGCCAGGGGCGGAGCACCGACCAGCGGAGGTCGAGGATCTCCGCCACCGGGACCACGGACGTGACGATCGGCATACGGTCACGCTACGGGAGCGGGACCGAGGGGTCGGCGAGGGCCTCCGGGTCGAGCGGCACGCCGGCGCGGATGAGGGCCTGGATCGGCTCAGTGACGTCCCACACGTTGACGTTCATCCCGGCCAGCAGCCGCCCCCGGGCGTCCAACCAGAAGCCGATGAAATCGCGCTTGCCCACGTCGTACTGGTCGGAGAAGAAGTACGGCACCCGGTCGTACGTCACGTCCTGGCCGAGCATGGCGCGGGCGGCGAGCTGGGGCAGTGGGAAGGCGGCGGCGTCGCCGGCGGCGAAGACGTCCGGGTCGCTGGTGCGCAGGCCGGCGTCGACGGCGATGCCGCCACGGGCCGGGCCGGTGCGGGGGGCGATCTCCAGCCCCGGGGCCTCCGCGAGCGCGGTGCGGGGCGCGGCGCCGATCGCGGCGTGCGCGGCGTGCGCGGGGTGCTCCTCGCCGTCGTCGGTTCGCGCGGCCAGCACCATGCCGTCCTGGCCGGTGATCTCGGTGAGCCGGGCGCCGAAGTGGAAGCGGACGCCGTGGCTGCCGTGCAAGTCGGTGAAGAGCGCGCCGAGTTCGGGCCCGACGACGGTGTGCAGCGGCCCCTGCTCGGGCTCCACGATGGTCACCTCGGCGCCGTAGCCACGGGCGGCGGCGACTTCGAGGCCGATCCAGCCGGCGCCGGCGATGACCAGGTGCCCGTTGCCGCGCCCGAGCGAGGCCAGCACGCCGCGCAGCCGTTCGGCGTGGGCGAGGCGGCGCAGGTGGTGCACGGCGACCAGGTGGGTGCCGGGGACCTCCAGGCGGCGCGGCTCGGCGCCGGTTGCCAGCAGCAGCCGGTCGTAGTGGATGCGGGTGCCGTCGCCCAGGCGTACGGACTTGGCCTCCTGGTCGAGGTGCACGGCGGGCTGGCCGAGGTGGAGTTCGATGTGGGCCTGCACGTACCAGCCCGGCCCGTGGACGAAGACGCTGTCGCGCTCCTGGCTGCCGCTGAGGAACCCCTTGGACAGTGGCGGGCGTTCGTAGGGGTGGTCGCGTTCGTCACAGATGAGGATCACCCGGCCGGCGAAGCCCTCGGCCCGGAGCGTCTCGGCGGCCTTCGCCCCCGCAAGCCCTCCTCCGACGATGACGAACGTTCGATGTGCGTCGACCACTTGTCGCCTCCTCGCTCGCGCGCGGTACGCCTGCGTCCAGGGTGCCCTGGTTCGCCTGTGCGGGTGTATGCCCGTGCGTACACCGCGCATGAACGTCTGGTGTACACCCCCGGCCGTCCCACCACAGGGAGGAGGGTCCCGCACCGAGCGGCCCGCGGGAAGGGGCACTACGCCGGACGGGCCAGCCGGACGCCCGGCCGGCACCGCCCGCTGAGGGCGGTGCCGGCCGGGCCGCGCGGGGGCGGCTCAGCGGGGCGTGGCCAGGCGGGCGCGCAGCGAACGGGCGGAGGCGTCGGTGAGCGAGGCGATCTGGTCCACGATGACGCGCAGCCCGGCCGCGTCGTCGTTGGCGGTGGCGAACAGCGCGCGGAACTGCGGGTCGAGCCCGTACGGGGCCCGCGCGATCAGCGCTTCGGCCAGTTCGGCGATGACCACGCGCTGGTCCGCGCGCAGCCGCTCCTGATCGGGGCGCTGCATCACGTACCGGTCGGCCACCGCCTTCAGGACGGCGCACTCCAGGCGTACGGGTCCGGGCACGACGAGGGTGGCCGCGTACCGGGTGAGCCGGCCCGTCCCGTACGCGGCGCGGGTGGCCTCCTCGGCGGCCTGGCAGAAGCGGCCGATGAGTTGGCTGGTGGCGTCCTTGAGGCGGGTCTGCGCGAGGGCGGAGCCGTCGTAGCCGTGCGGCCACCACTCCTGGTCGAGCAGCCGGTCGAGGGCCTCGGCCAGCTCAGCCGGGTCGGCCCCGGGGGCGTAGCGGCTGGCGGCGACGGCGAAGACCTCGCGCCGCTCGGGCTCGGCGAGCAGCAACGCCGGGTCCAGGTGTCCGGCGTGCAGGCCGTCCTCGACGTCGTGCACGGAGTACGCGACGTCGTCGGACCAGTCCATGACCTGGGCCTCGAAGCAGGTGGCGGTCGGCGGGGCGCCCCGTCGCAGCCAGTGGAAGACCGGCAGGTCGTCCGCGTAGACGCCGCACTTGGGCGAGGTGGGGTCGGTGGGGTGGCCGCCGCGTGGCCAGGGGTACTTGGTGGCGGCGTCCAGGGGGGCGCGGGTGAGGTTGAGGCCGACGCTGGTCGGCTCGCCCGTCTCGGGGTCGGCGCGGAAGCGCTTGGGCTCGATGCGGGTGAGCAGGCGCAGCGACTGGGCGTTGCCCTCGAAGCCGCCGCACGGCTGGGCGACCTCGTTGAGCGCGCGTTCGCCGTTGTGTCCGAACGGGGGGTGGCCGAGGTCGTGCGCCAGGCAGGCGACCTCGACCAGGTCGGGGTCGCAGCCGAGCGCGGCGCCGAGTTCCCGGCCCACCTGGGCGCACTCCAGGGAGTGCGTGAGCCGGGTGCGGGGGCTGGCGTCCCACGCCTGGCCGCTCACGCCGGGCGTGACCACCTGGGTCTTGCCGGCGAGCCGGCGCAGCGCGGCGGAGTGCAGCAGCCGGGCCCGGTCACGCTGGAAGGCGGTGCGGCCGGGGCGCTTGTCGGGCTCGGGCTCCCAGCGTTCCAGGTCAGCGTCCGCGTAGCCGGGCACGACCGGTTCCGCCGCCCGGCCGGGCTGGTCCGGGGCGATGTGGTCCTGGGTGGGCTGGCCCGCCGGGGCTATCCGTCCGGACTGACCGGATCGCCCGGTGGAAGGCGGTGGTGTGCCGTTCATACCCCGACGGTAGCCGCCGGGGGGCGGGCGGTCCCGACCGGGCGCGCCCCGGGGCGCCGGGCCCCGGGGCGCGGCGCCCCGGGGCGGGTGGCGGGCGGGGGCGCGCCGGGGGCGCCGGTCAGTGGTGCCACGCCTCACCCCCCATGTTGTGGATCATCCGCTGGAGCACCTTCATGGTGGTCAGGAACTCCGCGTCGGTGATGCCCTCGTGCACGGTCTCCCGGCTGGCCCGCTGGATCTCGGCGGCCTGCGCGTACAGCGCCTCGCCCGCCTCCGTGAAGTGCAGCCGCCCCTCCTCGTCGGGCGCGAGCAGGCCCAGTTCCAGGGTCGCGTCGATCTCGGGTTCCAGGTCGGCGCCCACGTCCAGGTACCCCTTGAGCACGGCCGTGATCTCCTCGCGGGTGCGCCCGTCCGGGTGCTCGGCCACCTGGTGCAGCGTCCACCACTGCGGCTGGGTGAGCCCGACCCCCGACAGGCCCGCCCTGATGTACGTGACGACCGCCTGGCTCGTGGCCCAACTCCATTAGCCGATCGGCTGCTTGACCAACTCTTCGTCGCTGTGTGAGAACTCCATGACGACGACGTTAGGAGTTAAACCATTATTGAGGTCATCCGACGCGCCTCAGAACTCGTGCGCGTCCACCTCGGCCAGGTATCCGGCCCGGGTCCGCTCGTCGAGGAAGGCGGCGAGGAAGGAGTTGCGCGCGAGCGTGCGCAGTGCCGCGGCGTCCAGGCCGAGCGCGTCCCGGACGGCGGTGTAGTTGTCACCGACGTAGCCGCCGAAGTACGCCGGGTCGTCGGAGTTGACGCACACCCGCAGGCCGGCCGCGAGCATGGCGGGCAGCGGGTGGTCGGCCAGGTTCTCGTACACCCGCAGTCGCACGTTGGACAGCGGGCACACGGTCAGCGGCACCTGGTCCGCGACCAGCCGGGCCACCAGCGCCTCGTCCTCGAGGCAGCGCACGCCGTGGTCGATCCGGTCCACGCCGAGGATGTCGAGCGCCTCCCAGACGTAGCCGGGCGGGCCCTCCTCACCCGCGTGCGCCACGCACTTCAGCCCGGCGGCGCGGGCCCGCTCGAAGACCTCGCGGAACTTCGACGGCGGGTTGCCCACCTCGGCCGAGTCGAGCCCGACCGCGGTGATCCGGTGCAGCCAGGGGCGGGCCGCCTCGAAGGTGGCCAGGGCTGACTCGGCGCTCTCGTCGCGCAGGGAGCACATGATGAGGCGGGTGGTGATGCCGTACGTCCCGGGCGCCTGGTCCAGCGCGCGGGCGAGGCCGTCGACGACCGTGCCGATGGGCATCCCGCGCGCGACGTGGGCCTGCGGGTCGAAGAAGATCTCGGCGTGCCACACCCCCTGCGCCCGGGCCCGCGCGAGGTAGGCGTGCGCCAGCTCGGCGAAATCCTCCTCGGTGCGCAGGACGTCCATCAGGGCGTAGTAGAGGTTGAGGAAGGACTGGAGGTCGGTGAAGGAGTACGCGGCGCGCAGCTCGTCCTCGGAGGCGTACGGCAGCGTGACGCCATTGCGCCGGGCCAGCGCGAAGGCCAGCTCCGGCTCCAACGTGCCCTCGATGTGGAGGTGGAGCTCCGCGGTGGGGAGGGCAGACGGGCTGGGGGCGGACCCGGTGGCCAGGACGGCCGGGGCGGGGTCGGCGGGCCTGGCGGTGGGGTCGGACGGGTCGGGCATGGCACCTGGTCTCGCTCTGAGCTGCGGAAAGAAGCTCCCAGCGTAACGTCGCGAAGGCGCCGACCAGCGCCGGGCCCGCGCCCCGCGCGCCCGGGCCGCGGGGGGCGCTCCCGGCGAGGTGGGCCCAGGCCCGCACCGGGCCGCCGGCGGCGCCGCACGACGCGCTCGTGCCGGCCGTCGGGGCGCCCCGGCCGTACTCCCCCGGCGCGTCCGGCGTGCGGAGCAGGCACGCCGCGGCGGTGGCGCTACTCGGGGCGGGTCTCGTCGACCACCCAGGCCAGGTAGGTCGGGTCGCCGTGGGTGACCGGGGTCGCGATGATCTCCGGCGTCTCGTAGTCGTGCTCGGCCCGCAGGTGCTCGGCCAGCGCCTCGAAGCGCGCGACCGTCGTCTTGAAGAGCACCTGCCACTCACGCTCGGTGACCACCTCGCCCCGCCACCGGTAGACGGAGGTGACCGGCCCACTGATCTGCGCGCAGGCCGCCACCCTGGCCGCCACCGCGCCACGCGCCAGGGCGTCGGCCTTCTCGCCGGCGTCGGTGGTGGTCAGGACGGTGAGGAAGGCGGCGGATTCGGGTCCGGCGACGGCGGGCGTGGCAGCGGGATCGGAGGGGTTGTGGGCCACGGTAAGGCTCCTTCGGCTCGGGCTGACGGTCCGGCTACCCGCCGCCCCCGGCCGCACTCCCGGGAAGTGGCGGAGGGGAACGTGGCATGCGGATGTACACGCGGGGTACCACGGTAGCCGCGCGGGCCATCCGGGCTCGCAGTACGGTGAAATACCACCAAAGCGGCACGCGGAGCACAGCGAAAGGACGGTCCATGGACGACCTCACCCACTGGCCCGTGACCATCTCGACCGGGCACGGATGGAGGCGCACGGGCGCAGCGCGCACCTGTTCCTGCACGACGGGCCACTGCGGCAGAGCCTGATCGCGCTGGTCACCGGCACGGAGTTGGACGAGCACAACGCCCCGCCCGCGGCGAGCCTCCAGGTGTTGCACGGCCACGTGCAGCTGACGGGCAGCGAGAGCGGCGACCGCGACCTGATCGCCGGCCAGTTGCAGGCCATCCCGCACGAGCGGAACTCGCTGCTCGCCGTGGAGGACTCGGTGGTCCTGCTGACGGCGGTGACCGCGACCCCCGACTGCGCCCTCGAACCCTGACCGGCGCGTGGTTGTCAGACCCCCGTGGTGAGCTGGAGTCCTACCGAAGCACGGACGGCTCGAACGGGGAGGGCCCTCATGGGCACGTGGGGCAGTGGGAACTTCGAGAACGACACGTCGGCCGAGCACCTGTCGGAGTTCATCGACCGGATCCTCGCCGGGGTGGCCGACGCGATGGCCGGCGACCCCGTGGAGCTGGAGCCGGACGAGTACCGGGGCAACGCGGTGCCGTGCGACCTGGAGCTGCTGTACGTCCTCACGCGGGCCGGTTACGGGGCCGAGCGCCTGCCACGGCCCGAAGTGATCGAGGGGTGGAAGGACCACTTCACGGCTGTCTGGGAGCGGACCATCGACGGGCTGGAGCCGTCGGAGGAGTTCAAGGACGAGCGGCGAGCGGCGCTCGTGCGCACCTTTGACCAGTTGGCCGAGGTCGCCGAGGAGGCCGCGGCGCGAGGCTGAGCAGGACGGCAGGGGCCTGCCACGGCGGCGCCCGACGCGTGAGCGCGAACGTGACCGAGGCCGCAGGCGTGAGCGCGCATCTGATCACGGGCGTGGGTGTGATCACGGGCGTGGGTGTGGCGGCTGGGGACTAGCGTGGCAGGCGGACAGTGCTGGTCTTGCCGAGCGCGTCCGCGTCGGCCACCACGCGCAGTTCGCCGCCGGCCTCCTCGGCCAGGGCGGCGACGATGGCCAGGCCACGGCCGCCACCGCCGTCGGCGTGGGCCTTCGAGCGCGGCGCGGGGATGGCGGGGTGCAGGTCGTGCACGGCGATGATCAGCACCTCGGGCGTGAGGGTGAGGACGACGTCGGCCAGCGGCGAGGTGATCGCGGCGTGCCGGACGCTGTTGGTGACCAGTTCGCTGAGGGCGAGCAGCGCGGCGTCGGCCAGCGCCTCGTCCGCCTCGGTCAGCCAGCCGGCCAGCAGCTTCCGCGCCTCGCGCCGCGCGTGCGGTACGGAGGCGGGGACGGTCGGCAGGGTGAGGCGCTGCTGCGCGAGGCTGGGCGTTGTCGTGGCGGTCATGGCGCCGGGCTCACATCCTTCACGTCGTCCACATCGGCATCACGTTCCTCACGCGTCCTTCCCTCGTACGGTCGGCGTCCGCCAGGTGTCTGGCGGGCCTCCCGTGGGCGTCGGATCGGACGTCATCGGGTGGTGCGAGCGGCTCCGCGTCATCGGTCCAGACCAGTGGCCAAATGGTTGGCTCAGACTTCGTTGGCCAGGATGAATCGGGCAGGTGGAATCTGGTGCACCGTAGCGTGGATACCCATCGGCCGGAATGCCGAAAGGTGGCCGATGGCCACAACTAGCCGCCCGCGCTCGCCCTTCCTATGCTGGGCCGATGCCGGATGCGCTGCTGGAACCCGTGGGTCTCGGCGCCACCGAGAGCGCCCTGTATCTGCATGTGCTGTCCACTCCCCGCTGCACTACCACCCAACTCGCCGAGGCCGTCGGGGCGACCCCGGCCCAGGTCCGCCCCGCCCTGCGACGGCTGGTGGAGTCGGGCCTGATCGCCAGGATCGGGGGCCGGCCCGCCCGCTACACCGCCGCCCCGCCCGGCGCGGCCTTCGACGCCCTCGCCGAGCGGCGCCACCAGGAGCTCGAGGAGCTGCGCGGGCACCTGCGGGAGCTGGCCGTGCGCTACCAGGGGGCGACCGCGAACAGCCCCGGGGACCTGATCGAGCTGGTCGAGGGCCCGCTCGCGATGCGGGACCGGGTCGAACAGCTCCAGCTCGGCGCGGAGCGGGAGATGCTGGTGGTCGACTGCCCGCCGTACTTCAGCGCGACGGCCAACGACAACCCCATCGAGGAGCAGTTGCTGCGGCGCGGCGTCGCGTGCCGGGTCATCTACGACGCGGCGGCGCTGGAGATGCCGGGCCGGATGGAGTTCGTCTGATCCTGGGTGGCCAAGGGCGAGCAGGCGCGGAGCCTGCCGGTGGCGCGGCTCAAGATGCTGATCGCGGACCGCTCCAGCGCCGTGATCCGACTGGTCCTGGAGGCGAGCGAGTCATCGGCCGCGATCGTGGTGCGCCCGTCGCCGCTGCTGACAGCCATCGTCACGTGCTTCGACCTGATGTGGGAGCGGGCCGCGTCGATCGGCGTCAGCGCCGCGGCCGACAGCCCGCTGGACGAACGGGACCGCGAACTGCTGAGCATGCTGGCCAGCGGCATGAAGGACGCGTCGATCATGCGCACGCTGGGCATCACGCAGCGCACCATGACCCGCCGCGTCGCCCAGCTCATGGCCCTCATGGGCGCCCAGACCCGCTTCCAGGCAGGTCTCCAGGCGGCCCGGCGCGGCTGGCTGTAGCCCACGCACAGCCACCCGCTCACGGCCCACCCGCGCCCCCGCGCGGGTCGGGGGCGCCGCGTCGGCCGCGCGGTGCGGAGGAACGCGGGGAGCCAGGGGCGCGGGGCGGGTACGGGCCCTGGCGACGGCGCGAGCCACGGTGCCGGTAGTGCGGGTACCGCGGGGTCACACGGGCGAGGCCGGCGACGTCCGGGGCGGGGAAGCGGCCTCGGGCGGGGCCGCCAGGGTGGCACGCGGTGGCGGCACGGGCTGGGCGCGCTGGGCGCGGGCCCGGTGGGCGCTCGGGCTCACGCCGCGTACCCGCTTGAACGCCACGCTGAGCGCGAAGGCATTGGCGTACCCGACGCGGCGCGCCGCGCGCTCCACCGTCATGTCCGGCTCGCGCAGCAGGTCCGCGGCGAGCGCCATGCGCCAGCCGGTCAGGTACGTCATCGGCGGCTCGCCGACGAGCCCGGTGAAGCGACGGGCGAGGGCGGCGCGCGAGAAGCCGGTCTTGGCGGCGAGTTCGACGACGGTCCACGGGTGCGCCGGGTTGTCGTGCAGCAGGTGCAGCGCCCGCCCCACCACCGGATCGCCGTGCGCCCGGTATCAGGCCGGGGCCTCGGCCTCCGGGCGGGCGAACCAGGCCCGCAGCGTCGAGATGAGCAACAGGTCGAGCATCCGGTCCAGGACGACCTGTTGGCCCGGCTCGTCGCGCGCGACCTCCTCCGCGACGAACGGCATCAGCGGGCAGTCCCAGCACTCCTGAGTGAGGACGAGCAGCGGGGGCAGCGCGGCGAGCAGCCGCTCGCCCACGTCGCTGGGGAGTTGGTAGGCGCCACTGAGCAACAGCCCTTCCCCCGCCCGGCTGTTCCCGTACGTCCACACCCCCAGCGTCAGCGCCTGGCTGACGTCCTCGCCGGTCGGCGTGGTGCAGTGGTCGTCGTTGTGGATCAGCACCTGGGGCGGGACGCCGGCGCGGTCCGAGACCGTGTACGGCTGCGGCCCGCGCACGATCGCGATGTCGCCGGCCCGCAGCGCCACCGGGGCCGCGCCGCCGGGCGTGGTCCAGGCGTCGCCGCGCACCATGGTGACCAGCGCGAGGGGCGCACCGTGCAGAAACCGCAACGACCAGGGCGGGGCCAGAATGGACTGGTGGAAGAGAGCCCCGCGGGCCCGTGCCTCGTTCAGGAGATCAGCGAGCGCGTCCATGGCGTCAACGTAAACGGACGTCTGTGCGCGGTGCGGACGGATTTCCGCGCGCGCGGGGTGGACAAACGGACATGCCGGCGAGCCTTTCGACCATGGCCGCCCCTTACCGCGCGCCGGTTGACTGGGCAGCATGACGGATAACGGTCTGCTGCGGGACAGCGACTTTCTGGTGTTGGGCGGTACCGGCAAGACCGGTCGCCGCGTGGTGGAGGGGCTGCGGGAGCGCGGCCTGGGCGTACGGGTGGCGTCGCGGTCCGCCGAGGGCGGGCGGCAGCGCTTCGTCTGGGAGGAGGACACCTGGGGCCCGGCCCTGGCGGGGGTGGGCGCGGTGTACCTGGTGCCGCCCGGCGAGCTGACGAGCCCGGAGTTGGTGAGCGCGTACGGGCGTTCACGGCGCGCGCCGTGGCTGCCGGGGTGCGGCGCGTGGTGCTGCTGTCGGCGCGCGAGGAGGAGGCGGTGATCGACGGCGAGCGGGCAGTCCGGGAGTCCCGGGTGGCCGAGTGGACGGTACTGCGGCCGAGTTGGTTCGCGCAGAACTTCAGCGAGGACTTCTTCCTGCCGTCGGTCCTAGCCGGTGACGTGCGGTTGTCGACCGGGGACGGCCAGGAGCCGTTCATCGACGTCGAGGACATCGCCGACGTGGCGGTGGCGACGCTGACCGAGGACGGGCACGCGGGGCAGACGTACGAGTTGTCGGGGCCGAGGCTGCTGACGTTCGGGGAGGTCGTCGCGGAGATCTCCCGGGCCGCCGGCCGGGAGATCCGCTACACCGCGCTCGACGAGGAGCGGTTCACCGCCGAGTTGACGCAGGCGGGGACGGACCCGCACTTCGTCGAGGTGCTGCGGCGGCTGTTCGCCGTGATCAGGGACGGCGGGAACGCCCACCTCTCGGACGGAGTGCAACGCGTGCTCGGGCGCGAGCCGCGCGACATCGCCGGCTACATCGAGGCGACGGCCGCCTCCGGCGCGTGGGGCCAGCCAGCGGCGTGACCCGGGCCCCGCGCGCCCGCGCGGCACGACGCTGAGCGGCGCCGGGCGGCCGTGCGGGGCGCGGCGGGAAAGGGGCGGGCCCCCGGCCGCTAGGCGGGGGCCCGTTGCCGTGGTCTAGCCGCGGAGTCACGCGCCCCGCGCCACGTCGAACTCCGCCCAGACGTCCTTGCCGATCGTGCGCTCCCGCACGCCCCACCGGGCCGCGAGCGCGTCCACGATGAGCAGCCCTCGCCCGAACTTGTCGTCGGGCCCGGGTTGTCTGGTCCACGGCAGCCGCTCGCCCTTCGGGTCGCTGACGGCGATCCGCAGCACCGCCTCGGTGAGCGTGAGCTGCACCCGGAACAGCCGGCCGCACAACGCGCCGTGCAGCACGGCGTTGCTCGCCAGCTCCGAGACGACCAAGGCCACGTCGTCGGCGAGGGCCGGCAGCCCCCACTCCGCGACGAGCCGCGCGGCGCGCTTACGGGCCCGCAATACGCTTTTCGGATACGGCGTGTAATCAAATCGGTCGTACGCTACGGCGGCTTGGTCCGTATCGCCAGCTAGACCGGACAGGCCTTGGGGCGCCAAGGGCACCACACACCTCCAGGAAGAACGGTCTTGCGCACGTCAACTCGGCCGGACGGAGTTCCGACCCGGCCGGTCGCCGCGCGAGCGATCAACTACGGAAAGTAGTGCCGCGCGGCTGATCCTTTTACTCGCGCGCGGACCGATTACCTCCGTTTCAGCCGCTTGTGGCGGAGCATGCCGCTCCGTGACCGCCCCGCACGCGCGCGGGGCGGTCCCCGGGCGAGGCCGACGGGCCACGTCGCCGGGCTAACGAAGCGGGCAGCGGGCGCTGGGATCGGCCCGGTTGGGGCAGGCGACCACCGCGAGTGACAGGACCGCGTACCGGTCAGATAGGCGCCCCAGCCGATGTCGCCACCCCAGCCCAGCGTCTGGACGGCCAGCGCGATCCGGGCGTCAAGGGGCGGGCGAAGCCGCTCGACGGCCACGCTCTCCGCCACCCGCTCGGCCAGCCACGCCGCCGCCTCCCGCGGCCCCTCCTACGTGGCCCGCACCAGCCGCCCCGGCTTGCGGAGCCAGTGCGCCACCTGGAGCGGCGGCAACTCCGAGGCCGCGAACCCGGGGCTCTCGGGCCGCCGGTCACGCTCCCGGTCGAAGTCGGGCTTGGGCCCGACCCAGGAGTACGCGTGGAAGTGCGGCGGCCGGCCACCGCTCACGCGGAGGGGCGAAACCGCGCCGGATCGATCCCCGCCCGCCGCAACTCCGCCCCGGTGAACCGCAGCGGCTCCGCACCGGGCCGCTTGCTGTCGCCCAGCGCGTACGCACCGGCCACGCCCGGGATCGGCGCGAGCGTCACGCAGGTCTCTGACGCGTCCGGCGGGTTGCCCCCGCACGCGAGGGGCGGGCTGAACCGCGCGTCGCCGAGGTCGAGTTCGTAGAGGTCGACTGAGGTCATCGGTTTCGTCCTTCCTGCTCGGCGACGCTCGGCAGCGCCGCGCTGAGCAGGAAGCTACGAAGCGGGGCCAGCGGGCCTCCACGGATGTGCGCGAACTTGCGCCCCCTTCACCCGAGCGCGGCGCGAGCGTCCTCGATCAGCGCACGGGCCCGCTCGCCGTAGACCGCCATCCTGGCGAGTTCGGCGTGGGTGCGGGCGTAGACGTCGATCTCGGCCGGAGTGGTGACGACGACTTCGGCTTCGGGCAGCTCCGTCCTGGCCTGTGCTTCATCGAATCATACGGGCCATTCCAGGGCGGCGATAGCCGCGGTGATGCGGGAACGAGCCGCCTTCCCGTAGACGGCGAATCCACTGAGTGCCCGAAATGTTCGCGCATAGACCGCGATCGCGTAGGGTTGCGTAATGGTGAGGAAAGCCGACGTCAGCTCCACATTGACTTGCTCATTGTCAAAGATCCAGAAGTCTTCGACAGGTCGCATAGCCGTCCGGTCGACAGCGAAGGGAATGATCCCCAGGCTGACCCGAGGCAATGACCCTACTTCGATGAGGTGGCCCAGTTGAGCCGCCATCGTGTCGCAGCCCCCGATCACCGTCCTCAACACGGACTCCTCCAACACGATGGCAAAGCGGTGTTGGCCTTCATGCAGAACCCGCTGGCGCTGCATGCGGGCGCCAACAGCTTCCTCAACGTCGTTGGCCAGTGCCCTGCGCTGGGCGAGGGCGCGCAGAACTGCCCGGGTGTACGCGTCTATCTGGAGAATTCCCGGCAGCAGCCATGAGCTGTACACACGGAAGGTCTGCGTTCGGTCGTACAGCGGTGACACCGACTCCTGTACGCGCCGGAAGCCCCCCCCCTTTCGAGGCGCCGCCATTCGACGTACATCCCGTCCACACCACGGGCGGTGGCGATCAGGTCGGCGATCTGCCCGTCTGCACCGCAATGGAGTGCCCAGAGACGAATGTCAGCGTCCGCCCGTTCTCGATCCGCGAGCACTTCGACTCGTGCCACCCAGCGGCCTTGGCCAGCGCCCTAGCGGTCAGCCCGGATTCTCTCCGAACCTCGCGCAGTCGCTGGCCAAGGGCTTGTCTTGCCTGCTGAACACTGGAAGAGGGCGAGGACACAGCTCCAGTGTCGTGGATCATGCCGGGTCTAGATCGGCCGGTACTCCTCGTGTGGGATCGCTCGCTCGCAGACAGCCTCAAAAGCTGAGGCACACAGCTTCACCACCGCCGGGTCCGTGATCAGCTCCTTGTCGTCCTGGGGAGTCAGCTCACCGTCGCCACTGAAAGTAGTTGACCAGAACGACGTTTCCATCCAGCAGCCAGAAGTCGTTGCCCGGCAGAGCCAGATCCGTGGCCCTGCGCCGAGGGAGCCATCGCACCTGCTCACCGGCAGCCACATTCCCCACGGTCACGTCGTACTCGAAGCGGATGTAGTCGGTGACGGGCTCGGAGATGATCCGTGCCCTCCGCACGTCCACTCCGCGGCCGGTCACTTCCTGCATGAGGCCGAGCCACGCACTGCGCTTCGGGTCCAGAGCCTCTTCCTTGACCTTGCCCGCTTGCCAGGCGATGAACATCGGATCGCTGCGCATGTACCCGTCGCGCATCTCCAGATGCAGCGCGGAGCACTCACAGCCAGTGAGCAGTTCCCGGAAGGTGGGAACGTCAGCCACCGTTCACCTCCGGGAAGAACTGCATCATGTACTTGGGGATGCGGACGAGCGTCTCGTGTGCCGGCACCTCTACGACGGTGGCCAGCGAACGGTCGTCCGTCACCTTCAAGCCCTGGATGACGTAGCTGTCCTCGTCGTCCTACACAGTGGCCGACTCCCCATTGGGAGAGTTCGGGTCCTTACCCAGGAACTTCATCATCGCGCAAGCCTCCCGCTCGATCGGCGATTACCGAGAACACACTTGCCGACAACACAGCGTCACAGCTACCGACTTGCGAGAACTTGCACGCCAAGATCGCGAAGAATCGTCCCCGCTGGCGCGAGCCCGCGAGCCGGGACTCAGGCCACCCACTGGTCGTAACCCGGCTTGCAGACCAGGGTGACGACGACCACGACCAGCACCACGCGCACGAAGCCGCTGCCCCGCTCGAGGGCCATGCGGGCGCCCAGCATGCCGCCGGCCAGGTTGAACAGGGCCATGGGGGCGGCGATGGACCACAGGACGGCGCCCTGTGCGGTGAACATGGCCAACGCGCCGAGGTTGGTGCAGGTGTGTTGACGACCTTCGTGGTGGCCGACGCCGTGACCAGGTCCATGTGGAGGATCGCGGCGAAGGCGATGACCAGGAACGTGCCGGTGCCGGGGCCGATCAGGCCGTCGTAGAAGCCGATGCCGAGGCCCGCGACGAGGATGGCGGCCAGCACGCGCTCGCGGGTCACCGGGCCCGTGCCGGGGCTCGCGCCGAACGTGGGGCGCAGCAGCACGAAGGCCAGCATCGCCAGGAGCACCACCATGATCAGCGGGCGCAGGACGGCGCTGTTGATGCCGGCGGCGAAGAACGCGCCGCCGAAGGAGCCGGCGACCGCGGCGAGGCCGATGCGGATGGCGGTGGGCACGTCCACCGGGGCCTTGCGGGTGTAGGTGACGGCGGCGGCCGACGTGCCGACGACCGCGACCGCCTTGTTCGTACCGAGGACGTGCGCCGCGGGCACGTGGGGCAGGCGGACCAGCAGGGCCGGGAGTTGGAGCAGCCCGCCGCCGACCACCGCGTCGATCCAGCCCGCCATGGCCGCCGCCAGGCACAGCAGGGCCAGCGTCAGCAGGGATATGTCGTGCATCGTCGCCTCTCAGGCCGTCGCGTCGGGCCGCGGCCGTCTCTTTCCTGGCCCGCGGGCCGCTGGCCCGTGCGGCGTGGCCCCGGTGGCCGCCGGGTCAGGCCGCCGCGGTGCTCAGCGCTTAGCAGCGGCGCAGCCAGCGTGCGCGGTCCGCGGCGGCGGGCTCGAACGGGAGCCGCCGGTGCATCACCTACGGTTGTCGAAGATCTGGAAGCCGCCCGCCTCCACCGTGACCGGCTCGCCCTCGCAGGCGGCGATCCGGGCCACGAACCGCGCCAGCGCCTCGCGCGCCGCCGGCGTGCGCCCGCTGACCCGCCCCGGCCCCGTTACCGCAGGCCGACCTCTCCGTTCGGCAGCGTCCACAGCAGGGGCACGCCGGTGCGCAACGGCGGCCTGCCGGCAGTGTCGGCGCCGGTGGGGGCGCACGACTCGGGGGCCGTGACGTCGAAGTCCGGTTGGCGCAGCGCGTCGACGGTGGTGGCGGGCAGGCCGGTGGGGACCTCGTCGACGGACAGCAGCCAGGTCGGGACGCGCTCGGTGTTGCGCATGCCGTAGAAGGACAGGCAGTGCGGAATGGATTCTTCGGGCGCGCCGTCCGCGCGGTGGTCGAGCACCGAGTCGTCGGTGTGCCAGTCCAGGCCGGTGGCGTACCCCCACGAGGTCTGGCTCCGGGCGGCGTCGGGGCTCGGTGCGACGTTGCGGACCAGGCGGCCCTGGTTCTCCCAGCGGTAGGCGACCGGCTCCAGGCCGAGCAGGCGCAGCAGTCCGAAGTGGACCAGGTTGGGGACGGTCAGCAGCGACTCGTCGCAGAAGCCGGTGCGCGGGGTCGGCACCTCGGTCTCGGGCCGGGGCAACCCCGTCAGTTCCAGCCACGGCGTGGGGGCGCTCCGCCAGCGCGCCACGCGCTCCAGCGTGGCGGCGGGCAGGCGCGCGCGGAGCAGATCGGGCGCCGTGCTCCAGGTAGTGTCGCGGGTCCTCGTCGGGCAGCGGTACGGCGGCGCGCGACGGCGGCGGGGCCGCCTGGGACGGGGGCGGGGTGGACGCGGCGGCGTGCGGCCCGGCCAGCGCGTCGGGGTGGGCCGGCTCCGGTGCGCCCGCCGACGCGTGGGGGGGCGGCGGGCCGTCGCTTGCGGAGGGGCCCGGACACCGGTGTGGCGGTCATGATCACGAGCCTAGGAAACCGAACCCCGGCGCGTCCGTGAACTGGCCGATTATTGAGGTAGTTCTGAGCTTCGGCGCCTGCCCGACCCCCGGGGGAATCCGCTATTCCGTGGCTACCCTGACCTGCAACGGTCCGCCCTCCACGGGGAGATGGTCGATGAGCGACCCCCAGCGCTGCCCTGTCACCCTCCCACACCGGCTCGACCCGCGCGGGGTCGACCAGCACGCCGTCAACGCCGGCCTGCGCGAGCACGGCGCCGCGGTGCCGCTCGTGCTGCCGGGCGAGGTTCCCGCGTACGCCGTCGTGCGCCACGCGGAGCTGGCGGAGTTCCTCCAGCACCCCGCCGTCGCCAAGGACGCCCGCCACTTCGCCGCGCTGCACGCCGGCGAGCTGCACGCGGGCTGGCCGCTGACCGCGTTCGCCACCGTCCGGGGCATGACCACCGCGGACGGCGACGAACACCGGCGACTGCGCGCCCTGGTCAGCAGGGCGTTCACGCCGCGCCGGGTGGAGGCACTGCGCCCGCGCGTACGGGAGCGGACCCGGGCGCTGCTCGACCAGGTGGCCGACGCGGCGGCCCGGGACCCGGACGGCGTGGTGGACCCGCGCGAGCGCTTCGCCCTGCCGCTGCCGCTCGGCGTGATCTGCGAGCTGCTCGGCGTGGCCCCGGCATAGGAGCGACGGTTGCACGAGCTGTCGCACGACATCGTCAGCACGGCCACCGGCGCGCGGCGGGCGCGCGCCGCCACCGAGGAGATGTACTCGGTCCTGTCCCAGGTGGTCGCCGACCGGCGGGCCGCTCCCGGGGACGACCTGACCAGCGCCCTGATCGCGGCCCGGGAGGAGGACGGCGACCGGCTCAGCGAGGAGGAGCTGGCCGCCACGCTGTTGCTGGTCGTCATCGCAGGACACGAGACCAACCTGCATCTGATCACCAACGCGGTGCGCGCGCTGAGCGCCCACCGCGACCAGTTGGCCCGCGTGCTCGCCGGTGAGGTCGGTTGGGACGCGGTGGTCGAGGAGACGCTGCGCTACGACAGCCCGGTCAGCTACTTCCCGTTCCGCTACCCGACCACCGACCTGACCGTCAGCGATACGGTCATCCCGCGCGGCGCCCCGGTGCTCGCCTCGTGCACGGCGGCGGGACGCGATCCGCTGGCGTACGGGCCGGGCGCCGACCGGTTCGACGTCGCGCGCGAGAGCGACGTACGGAACCTGGCGTTCAGCCACGGCCCGCACTACTGCCTGGGCGCCCCGCTGGCCCGGATGGAGGCGACCCTCGCGCTGGGCATGCTCTACGAGCGGTTCCCGGATCTCGTCCTCGCGGTGCCCGAGGCCGAGTTGCCGCCGCATCCCAGCTTCATCGGCAACAGCACGCACACCCTGCCGGTCCGGCTCACCGGCGGCGGGGCGGGTTGACGGCCGGTTCCCGGCCGCCGTGGGGTCACCCGCGAGTCAAGCTCTGGGCAACACGTCAGCTTTGGGTAAAGCGCATATACGCCGCATTCCCTGAACCGTTAATCTCCGGGCTCAGCCGACGCAGCAGCATCCGGTAGGTGGGCCCTGCGAAAGCCGCCGTCGCCAGCGGGCGATGGGCGCGCAGCCACGGACAGGAGTTGGCCATGCCCGTCAAGGACGCCCCGGTGTCGGGAGTGTGGACCGAGTTCGGACGACAGCTTCGGCACTGCCGGCGGCGCGCGGGGCTGACCCAGCACCAGCTCGGGCTGCGCCTCGGTTACCACCACAGCATGGTCAGCGAGTGGGAGAGCGGGAAGCGGGAACTGTCGGCGAGCCTGGTGCGCCGGCTCGACGCGGTGCCCGGCGCCGGGGGCGAGCTGTCGGCGATCGCGGCCGGCGCGCACGGCTCCCCGATGAGCTGGCCGGGCGGCTCGCCCTGGGACGCAGCGTCGCTGTTTCGGCCGGTGCCCGGCGGGCGGCAGCCGCGCCTGCTGGGGCCGCTGGCCGTGGACGACTGGCCGACCAGGCTCTCCGTACAGGGGCCGCGCTGTCCGCTGCACGAGCGCGTGGACTGCGCGGTGCCCGCGCTGGGCGAGACCCGCGCGCTGCTCGCGCGGGTACACCGGGCCGCCGAGGACCGGCTGCCGGTGGCCTCCGATCCGGACACCGTGCACGGCCTGGCGGGTCTGCTCAGCGCGCAGGTGCGGCTGAGCACGGCCGCGACGCCGACGGCGTCCCAGGTGAGCACCGTGGAGCGGGTGCTGCGCTCGGTGGTGGCCTGGGCCGAGGCGGTGCACGGCACGGGCGGCTTCCCCACCGCGCAGCTCCGACTAGCTGCCGACTACGCGCAGTTGGCGGGCCGGCTGCGGATGGAGCGCGGGCAGAGCGCCATCGCCATGGCCTGGTTCTGCCACGGCCTCCGCTGGGCGGAAAGCACCGACGACGTCGTGGCCCGCGGCATCCTGCCCAGCGATCTGAGCACCCTGGCCCGGGTCGACGGCGGCCCTGGGTTACGCCCAGGACATCGCCGCGGTCGACTCCGGTCGGGGCTGGGTGATGACGCTGACGCACGCCTACCAGGCGCGGGCGTACGCCGTCCTCGGCGACGGCGCGGAGAACCAGGCGGCAGGCCGCGCTCGGCCGCCGCAGGCTCGCCGCGCTGGACGCGCGGGACGAGGCCGAGGCGCCGTGGCTGTGCGGCGCGGAGGGGTTGCTACGGGTCGAGTCGGCGGTGGGCGGGGCGCTGCGGGACCTGGCGGCCGCGACCGACGACCCGGCCACCGCCCGGGACGCGGCACTGGCGACGGCCAGCTCGCTGGCGCACCTCCCGCCCCGGATGGCCCTGGCCCATCTGCTGCTGACGGTGCGGCTGGCCGACTGCCACGCGTGCGCCGGCGACCCGGACGGGGCCCTCGCGCTGGTCGGCCCGGTGCTCGAACAGGCCGGTCACGCCCGGCAGATGACCATCTCCCGGGAGCTGCGCGGCCTGGCGGCACGCCTGGTCGGGCGCTGGGGCGACCTGCACGCGGTACGCGACTTCGGCGACCGGCTGCACGCCCTGGAGGGCTGACCGCCCGGGGCCGAGCGCGGGATCGTCGGACGGGGTCGCCCGCCGGCGCGGGTGCCTGTCGGCGCGGATTGCCTGTCGGCGCGGGCTGCCCGCCGCTTGGCCCGCCCCCGCTCACGGCGGGCGGCCCGCCTCGGCCCGGCGGCCTGGCCTGCGCGCGCCCGCGTACGCCCCACGCCCGACCGTCGCCCGGCCACCGCCCCTCCGCACCTCCACTCCACCGCCGCACGGTCCCCGCCCCAGCGGGGCGCGGTCCGGCCGCCAGGTGTCGGGGGGCCGAACCGGTACGGGGCGGGGCCGGCACGTCGTGACGTACTCGGCAGACGCCCCGACCCGCCGCGTCCGGTTATCGGGCAGCTCTTTCCGGTTGTTGCCAGAAGCCCCGCGGGCCCGGCGATCCGTTGACGCCGCCCGCCCCCGGATGTGACGGTGCGGCGGCTTAGTCATGGACATGCTGTGTACGACGCGGTGCGGCCGGGCCCCTGGCGGTCGTCGTATGCCACGCGCGTGTCCCGGACCTGGCGGGTCAACCGAACCCCACGAATCGTGCAGCTCGCGATCCTCAAGGAGCCAACGTGCTAAGAAGAATCACGGTGGTCGGCGTGTCTTTGGCCGTAACCCTCGGCATAGCCGCGCTGCCCGCCGTCACCACGGCGTCGGCGGCGCCCGCGGAGAACCCGCGGACCGCCACCGCCAAGCCCAAGCCGGCCGACCGGGCCGTCGCAGCCGCCGACCAGGCTACCGCGAGCGGCCTGGACGCGCTGGCCAAGGGCCCGGACGAGGAGTACCAGCGGCCGCGGCGTCACGCCGCGGCTGCGCGGCCTCTACTCGGTCGCCTACGAGCGCACCTACCACGGGCTGCCCGTCGTCGGCGGGGACGCCGTCGTCCTCGCGGACGCGCAGGGCAAGGTGCGCGGCACACAGTCGGCCACCCAGGCGCGGATCAACGTCTCCACCACAGCGAAGATCACCGCGGCGGCCGCGGAGAAGACCAGCCGCGCGCGGCTCAAGAAGGTGGACAAGCGCGAGTCGCGCCGGCTCGTGGTCCGGGTCAAGGACAACAAGGCGCACCTGGCCTGGGAGACCGTGCTCAGCGGCGCGACCGCGAACGGCCCCAGCCGGCTGCACGTGTTCGTCGACGCGATTGACGGCAAGGTCGTCGACTCGTACGACGACGTGCGCGCCGGCACCGGCAACAGCAAGTGGAACGGCCCCAACCCGCTGACCATCGACACCACCGCCAGCGGCAGCCAGTTCCAGCTCAAGGACCCGAAGCGGCCCGGTCTGAGCTGCGCCGACTACAGCGGCGGCAGCGTCATGACCAAGTCCAGCGACAACTGGGGCAACGGGAACACCACCAGCAAGGAGACCGGCTGCGTCGATGCGATGTGGGGGGCTCAAAAAGAGTGGGACATGCTGTAAGGACTGGTTGGGCCGTAACGGGCACAACGGCAACGGCGGAAGCTGGCCGGTGCGCGTGGGGCTCAACGAGATGAACGCATACAGGGACGGGTAGCGGATCACCATCGGCCACAACCGGGCCAACGATTGGATCTCGGCCATGGACGTCATCGGCCACGAGTACGGCCACGGCATCGACCAGTTCACGCCGGGCGGCGCCAACAACGAGAACGGCCTCGGCGAGGGCACCGGCGACATCTTCGGCGCCCTGACCGAGGCGTACGCCAACGAGCCCGCCCCGTACGACACGCCCGGCGACTACCTCGTCGGGGAGATGATCAACCTCAGCGGCAGTGGCCCGATCCGCAACATGTACGACCCGCAGAAGGTGAGCAACCACCCGCGGTGTTACAGCTCCTCGATCCCCAACACCGAGGTACACGCGGCGGTCGGCCCGCTCAACCACTGGTTCTACCTGCTCTCCGAGGGCTCCAAGCCGACCAGCCCGACCTGCAACAACTCCACGGTCACCGGCGTCGGCATCCAGACCGCCGGCAAGGTCTTCTACGGCGGCATGCTGCTCAAGACCAGCGGCATGACCCACAAGCGCTACCGCACCGCGACGCTGACCGCGGCCAAGGGGCTCGACGCGTCCTGCGACCTGTTCCGCAAGACCCAAGCCGCCTGGGACGCGATCAGCATCCCGGCCCAGCCCGGCGACCCGACCTGCACCAGCCAGGGCGGCGACTTCGCGGTGTCCGTGAGCCCGTCCGCGGGCAGTGTGGACCCGGGCTCGGCCGCCACGGCGACCATCGGCACCTCGACCACCAGCGGTGAGGCCCAGTCCGTCACGCTGTCGGCGACCGGCGCCCCGGCCGGCGCGAACGTGACCTTCACCCCGGCCACGGTGACCTCGGGCGCCAGCTCCACCATGAAGGTGACGACGTCCACCAGCACCGCGCCGGGCACGTACCCAATCACCATCATGGCCAAGGGCACCGCGACGCACACCGCGCAGTACACGCTGACCGTCGGCGGCAGCGGCCCCGGCACCGGCACCCCGGACATCGACGTGAACAAGGTCCGGGCGCACCTGACCGAGTTCCAGTCCATCGCCAGCCGCAACGGCGGCAACCGCCGCTCGACCAGCGAGGGCTACCGGGACTCCGTCGCGTACCTGAAGGGCAAGCTCCAGGCGGCGGGTTACACCGTCACCGAGCAGCCCTGCACCTCCGGCGCGGGCCCGAACCTGATCGCCGAGTGGCCCAAGAGCGACGCGGCCAACACGTACATATTCGGCGCGCACCTGGACGGCGTGGCCGCCGGCCCCGGCATCAACGACAACGCCTCGGGCTCGGCCGCGCTCCTTGAGACGACCCTGACGCTGGCCGAGAAGAACCCGAACATGAAGAACCGGGTCCGCTTCGGCTGGTGGACGGACGAGGAGCAGGGCCTGAACGGCTCGGACTTCTACGTGCGCTCGCTCTCCTCGACGCAGCGGTCGCAGATCAAGGCTTACTACAACTTCGACATGATCGGCTCGGTCAACGGCGGCTACTTCATCAACCACATCACCTCCGCCGCCGCCAAGCCGATGAAGGAGTACTGGGACTCGCTCCAGCTCCAGCCGGAGGAGAACACCGAGGGCGCGGGCCGCTCGGACGACTACTCCTTCGAGCAGGCGGGCATCGCCAGCTCCGGCTACGCGACCGGCGCCAGCTACCGCAAGACCGCGGCCCAGGCCACCAAGTGGGGTGGCACCTCGGGTGGCGCGTACGACCCCTGCTACCACCAGGCATGCGACACCACGAACAACATCAACACCACGGCGCTCAACCGCGGCGTGGACGGCATCGCCTACACGCTGTGGAAGCAGGACGTCTCCGAGACCGCCCCAGCCGACGACTTCTCGCTGTCGGTCGAGCCCGGCTCGGGCACCGTGGAGCCGGGTGCCACCGCCAGCGCCACCTTCATCACCGCGACCACGAACGGCTCGGCCCAGTCGGTGCGCCTGTCGGCCACCGGGCTGCCGAGCGGGGCGCAGGCCACGTTCGACCCGGAGACCGTCACCTCGGGCGGCAAGTCCGCGGTGCAGATCGCCACGTCGGCGCAGACCCCGGCCGGCACCTACCCGATCACCATCACGGCGACCCACAGCGCCACCTACACGCTGACCGTCGGCGGCGGCACCCCGGGCTGTGACGAGCAGCTCATCGTCAACGGCGGCTTCGAGAACGGCAGCGCGCCGTGGACCGGCTCCACCGGCGCGATCGGCTCGCAGGCGGGCCAGACCGCGCACACCGGCACCCGGTACGCCTGGCTCGGCGGCTACGGCAACGCCACCAGCGACACCGTCAGCCAGACGGTGACCGTGCCCACCGGCTGCGCGTCGGCGACGCTGGGCTACTGGCTGCACGTGGACACCGACGAGACGGAGAACACGCCGTACGACCAGTTCACCATCAAGGTCAACGGCACCACCGTCGAGACGCTGGACAACACCGAGGCGGCCAGCGGCTACCAGGAGCGTTCGGTGGACCTGAGCCAGTACGCGGGTCAGCGGATCACGGTGACCTTCACCTCGGTGGAGGACGCCTACCTGCAGACCAGCTTCGTCGTGGACGACGTGACGCTGAACGTGAAGTGAGACCCCACCGGGTGGCGGGCCGGCTGAGGGCCGACCGGTGACCGGCCCGCCACCCGGGTGACACCAAGAGCACAGCCAGCACGGCAAGCGGCGCCGCCGGGGACCACGGCGGCGCCGCGAGCGTGTGCGCTCTGGCGGGCGCCGGAGCCGCCGGCGTCCGATCGGGCGAATCCGCGCACGGGCCGACTGTTCGGGCCGGCGACCGGTGAGGGGTGAACACATGAGTCGTGCGTACAGCCCCGTGCCCACCCCGGACCGGCGCTCCCGGCCCGCCCGCCTCGCCCTGACCGCGACCTGCCTGGCGGCCTGCGTCGCGCTGCTGGCCGGCTGCGGGGACGACGGCGGCGACGGGGACGGCGACCAGGCGTCCAAGGCCCCGTCGAGCCCGAGCCAGCCGGGCGACAGCCCGTCGGCCTCCGGCCGGCTCACCGACGACCAGGCCGAACGCAAGGCGCTGCTCCCGCTCGCCAGGGTCGACCACGCCAAGGCGGCCGAGACGGCGGTGGGCGAGGTGCCCGGCGGACGCCTGGTCGACCTGGAGCTCAAGGGCACGGGCGGCGGCCGTGGCGCCAGGACACCGGACGACGACGCCCCGGATGACGCGGGCGCGGCCGGCGCCCGCGCGGCCGGCCCGAGCGGTACGGCGAGCCCGCGGGCGCGGCACGCCGAGTGGGTCGCCAAGGTCGCCGCCAAGGACGGCACCGCGCACCGGGTACGCGTCGACGCCACGTCCGGCAAGGTGCTGGGCGCCGAGGCCGAGGCCGACCAGGGAGGCGACGACAAACGGGAGTTGGCGGCCCAGCTCAGCAAGGCCCGGCGCACCCCCGAACAGGCGGCCAAAGCCGCCACCGACACCAGGCGGGGCACGGTCACCTCCGTCGAACTCGGCGACGACGACGCCGGGGCCCTCGTCTGGTCCGTGGACGTCGTCACGCCGCGCGACGGGAACAAGACCACCCTCGCCGTGGACGCGGTGACCGGGAAGGTCGTCGGCGAACACGTCGACCGCGACTGACCCCCGGCCACCGGCCCGGCCCACCCGTACGCACCCGGCACCGCGCTCCACACGGCATGGTGGCGTGGTGGCCCACGCGGTGCGCCGCGAGGCCGACGCCGTCATCTGCCGGCTCCGCGCCCGCCTCATCAGCCCACGCCCCGCGTCGGCGGCCGCTTCGGGCGCGCGGTGGTTCGGCCGGCCGGGGGTAACGGCCGGCCGGGGGAGGGCGGTTCGGCCAGCGCGAGGGGCGATAGTCAGCCGGCGCGGGCGTGGCGGTCGCTCGCGCGCCCCTTCGAAAGCGCACCGCGCCCCCGCGACTTCGGGGCGTGCCGGCCGGTCGGGGCACCGGTGGGACAGGGCATGGCCCGGCCTCCGGCACCGTCGGGCGCGGGCCGCGCGGCCCGGTCCGGCTTCGGCACACCGCTGCGACCTGGGCGTATCGCGGGCCGTGAGCGGATGGAGGCGCAGTGCCGGCACCGGAAGGGGTGGGACGGAAAAGGGCGGGCGAACTTCAGCCATCGCGGCACCCACCCCACGCCACCAGTTGTTGCTGCCCTGTCAAAACCCGCCCTATAGTCTCTGCGGCTTGCGGGCACCGCCCGATGCGACGCCCTGTGACCTGGGCGGAGTCCGCCCGGCAGGCCGCCCGGCCGTCGGTTGTCTTCACGTATCTGGAGTGGACCGTCGAACGACGCACCTTCCTGCGAGGCGCAGTCATCGGCAGCTCAGTAGCGACCTTCGGCGGCACCCTGATGCGTGGGGCCGCGTACGCCGCCCCGGCGCAGCCGGGCCCCGGCCCCTACGGCGCGCTCGGCGCCGCCGATGCCAGAGGCATCCAGTTGTCCAGCGGCTTCACCAGCCGGATCATCGCCCGCTCCGGCCAGACCGTCGCCGGCACCTCGTACACCTGGCACAACGCCCCCGACGGCGGCGCCTGCTTCGCGGACGGCACCGGCTGGATCTACGTCTCCAACTCGGAGATCAGCCCGAACGGCGGCGTGGGCGCCGTGAAGTTCAACTCCTCCGGCACCATCACCGGCGCGCACCGCGTGCTCTCCAACACCCGGCAGAACTGCGCCGGCGGCAAGACCCCGTGGAACACCTGGCTCTCCTGCGAGGAGGTCAGCCTGGGGTACGTGTACGAGACCGACCCGTGGGACGTGAACGCGGCGACCCGGCGCGACGCGATGGGCCGCTTCAAGCACGAGGCCGCGGCGGCCGACCCGGTGCGCAAGGTGATCTACCTGACCGAGGACGAGTCCAACGGCTGCTTCTACCGCTTCGTCCCCACCGCCTGGGGCAACCTGTCCTCCGGCACGCTCCAGGTGCTGAAGGCGGGCACGTCCTCCTCCGGCTCGTTCACCTGGGCCAACGTGCCCGACCTGGACGGGGCGCCGACCGTGACGCGCGACCAGGTCTCGGGCGCCAAGCGGTTCAACGGCGGCGAGGGCTGCCACTACGCGAACGACACCGTCTGGTTCACCACCAAGGGCGACAACCGCGTGTGGCAGCTCAACCTGACCACCAACACCTACGAGTTGGCCTATGACGACTCGCTGGTCAGCGGCTCCGCCCCGATCTCCGGCGTGGACAACGTCACCGGTTCCTCGTCCGGCGACCTGTTCATCGCCGAGGACGGCGGCAACATGGAGATCTGCATCATCACGCCGGACGACGTGGTGGCGCCGTTCCTGCGGATCAACGGCCAGTCGGGCTCGGAGATCACCGGCCCGGCCTTCTCGCCCAACGGGCAGCGGCTTTACTTCTCCAGCCAGCGCGGCACGACGGGGAGTTCGTCGGGCGGCATCACGTACGAGGTGACGGGGCCGTTCCGCTCGTAGCCACCGGTCTGGGCTCGGGTCGGTCCGTCGCGTGCGCGGCGGGCCGGCCGGCCCACGACCCGCCGCCCCCGGTCCCGGCGGCCCCCGGCCCCGGTGGTCGCTCCCCCGGGCTGCCGCAGCGCAGCAGGGCGATGCCCAGCGGGGTCAGGGTGTGCAACACGGCGCTGCCCTGCCGCAGCGTGACCAGCAGCCCGGCGTCGCGCAACACGGTGGCGTGCTGGCTGGCGGAGGCGAGCGACACGCCGACCCGGCGGGCGAGTTCGCTGGTGGTGCAGCCGGCGCCTATCCCCTGGAGCACGGCCGACCTGGTGGAGCCGACGAGCTTGACCAGCGAGCGCACGGGCGTGACCAGGGCCGGGCCCGCGGCTTGGTCGAGCGGGTAGACGAACACCGGCGTGAGCGCCGGGTTGTGGAAGGTGACCGGCGTGCGCCGGCAGAAGAACGAGGGCAGCAACAGCAGTCCGCTCCCGTCCAGGTACAGGTCCCGGTCCACGGGGTAGTCCACTTCGATGACCGGCGGGCGCCAGCGCATGGTGGCCGGCAGCGAGGTCAGCAGCCCGTCCACGCCGCCGTCCAGCAGGGGCCCGGCCACGGGCGGCGCGGTCGGCCTAGATGCGGGCGTGCAGGTGCGGCCAGTACGGTGCGATGGCGGCCCGGTGGTAGTCCCGGAGCGTGTCCACGAGGCGGGCCAGGGCCCGGTCGGCGCCCTCGCCGTCGGCCATCGGGCGCATCCACGCCGGCAGGGCGCGGCCCGCCGGGAGGTGGGATATCTCGGTGCGTAACCTCTCGGCCGGTGTGGCCCGCACCGCCTCCATCGCCTCCTCGACGCCGATGACGCCCTCGGACGGCGTCAGGAAGTCGGGAAAATAGCCCCGCTGCGGCACCAGCGGTGCCAGCAACCGGGGCTCGGAATGCAGCCGCGCCCGCGTTTGCGAGCGCCATTCGCCGAAGATGTTCTCCGCTTGTTTCTGGCGAAGTCGATAGAAACTTAAAATAGTTTCCCAGAGTGCGTCCGGGCGAGCGGCCATCCGCAGCCGCGCCAGGTCCACGCTTGTGAAATGGACGGGCAGCACTAAACCCCCACATGCGGCATCCGTAGTTCCCCCAATCCCTGAGTATGCACCCCAACACGAGCAGTTACCACGCCCTTTTGGCTAGAGTTGAAACGGGTCGCGCTCCGACATGTCCAACCGGAATGCTTGGACGTGGGAAAAGGCAGGGGCATTTTCCCGGTGGGTGCTCAGGCCGGATTGCTCGTTCCCGTGGGGGGTAACGGGCGCCGCAAGGCCGTTGAGCATCAGTTGCCGCCGCACATCTGGTCGGCGGCAACGGCTCCCGTGGGGGGAGTAGGGGGCGGCGCCTGGCACAGGCGCCGCCCCCTTTCGTATGCCGGAGCCGTACTCCCGCCGTAGTCCGCCTACGGCGAGGAGATCGGGTGCCGGGGGGTGAGGGTGGGTGTCCCCGACGCGATCCCCGCTACGACGGGGCCGGCTTCCGGTGGTATGCGGTCCTCGCCCGGCCTGGCCCGCGAGGACGTTTTGGTGCGCGTGCTCGTCGCTGGTGACCGTCGACGGCCGGTGTTCGTGCACCGGCCGCCGACGGCGTGGGCCCGCGAAACGGGCCCGCTCAGGGGGTCAGCGGCTGTCGCTGCCGACCGATTCGGCCGCCGCCCGGCCGGCCTCGAGGCGGGCGACCGGGATGCGGAACGGGGAGCAGGAGACGTAGTCCAGGCCTACCTCGTGGAAGAAGTGCACCGAGTCGGGGTCGCCGCCGTGCTCGCCGCACACGCCGAGCTTAAGGTCGGGGCGGGTGGCGCGGCCGGCCTCGGCGGCCGAGCGCACCAGCGAGCCCACGCCGTCGCGGTCGGTCGTCTCGAACGGGCTGACGCCGAAGATGCCCTTCTCCAGGTACGCGGTGAAGAAGCTGGCCTCCACGTCGTCCCGGGAGAAGCCCCACACGGTCTGCGTGAGGTCGTTGGTGCCGAAGGAGAAGAAGTCGGCCGACTCGGCGATCTGGCCGGCGGTCAGCGCGGCCCGGGGCAGCTCGATCATCGTGCCCAGGGTCAGCTTGAGGTTCACCCCGCGCGCCTGCTCCACCTCGGCGATGACCCGCTCGGCCTCCTCACGGACGATCTCCAGCTCCTGGACGGTGGCCACCAGCGGGATCATGATCTCCGCGCGCGGGTCGCCCTTGGCGTTCTTGCGCTCGGCCGCGGCCTCGGCGATGGCCCGTACCTGCATCGCGAACAGGCCGGGAATGACCAGGCCGAGGCGTACGCCGCGCAGGCCCAGCATCGGGTTCTGCTCGTGCAGCTTGTGCACGGCCTGGAGCAAGCGCAGGTCGTTCTCGTTGGCGTCCTGTCGGGCCTCGGCCAGCGCGACGCGCACCGACAGCTCGGTGATGTCGGGCAGGAACTCGTGCAGCGGCGGGTCGAGCAGCCGCACCGTCACCGGCAGCCCGTCCATCGCCTCGAACAGCTCGGTGAAGTCGGCCTTCTGCAACGGCAGCAGGTCGCCGAGGGCGGCGTCCCGGTCGGCCTCGGTGTCGGCGAGGATCAGCCGCTCGACCATCTCGCGGCGCTCGCCGAGGAACATGTGCTCGGTGCGACACAAGCCGATGCCCTGCGCGCCGAAGCGACGGGCGCGGGCGGCGTCCTCGGCGTTGTCCGCGTTGGCCCGCACCCGCAGCCGGCGCACCCGGTCCGCGTACGCCATGATCCGGTGCACGGCCTTGACCAGCTCGTCGGCGTCGTCGGCGCCCGCGTGCATGCGGCCCTCGAAGTACTCGACCACGGGCGAGGGCACGACCGGCACCTCGCCGAGGTAGACCTTGCCGGACGAGCCGTCGATGGAGACGACATCGCCCTCCTGCACCACGGTGCCGTCCTTGGTGGTCAGGCACCGGCGCTTGGTGTCCACTTCGAGCTCCTCGGCGCCGCACACACAGGTCTTGCCCATGCCGCGGGCGACGACGGCGGCGTGCGAGGTCTTGCCGCCGCGCGAGGTGAGGATGCCCTCGGCGGCGATCATGCCGTTGAGGTCGTCGGGGTTGGTCTCCCGGCGGATGAGGATGACCTTCTCGCCCGAGCACGACCACTTGACGGCCGTGTACGAGTCGAAGACGGCCTTGCCGACGGCAGCGCCGGGCGAGGCGGCGATGCCCCGGCCGATCTTCTCCACGGCGGCACCCTCGTCGAAGCGGGGGAACATGAGCTGCGCGAGCTGCGCGCCGTTGACCCGCTGGAGCGCCTCGGCCTCGTCGATCAGGCCCTGGTCGACGAGCTGGGTGGCGATGCGGAAGGCGGCGCCCGCGGTCCGCTTGCCGACCCGGGTCTGGAGCATCCACAGCTTGCCGCACTCGATGGTGAACTCGATGTCGCACAGATCCTTGTAGTGCGTCTCGAGCGTCTCCATGATCCGCATCAGCTCGTCGTAGGAGGGCTTGTCGATGCCCTCCAGGTCGGCGAGCGGCACGGTGTTGCGGATGCCGGCCACGACGTCCTCGCCCTGCGCGTTCTGCAGGTAGTCGCCGTAGACGCCCTGCTGGCCGCTGGCGGGGTCGCGGGTGAAGGCGACGCCGGTGCCGGAGTCGGGGCTAAGGTTGCCGAAGACCATGGAGCAGACGTTGACGGCGGTGCCGAGGTCGCCGGGGATGCGCTCCTGGCGGCGGTAGAGCTTGGCCCGGTCGGTGTTCCACGAGTCGAAGACCGCGCGCACGGCCAGGCCCATCTGCTCGCTGGCGTCCTGCGGGAAGTCGCGGCCGGTCTCCTTGGCGACGATGGCCTTGAACTCGTCCACCAGCTTCCTGAGGTCGCCGGCGTCCAGGTCGACGTCCACGGTGACACCCTTGGCGTGCTTGGCGCCCTCCAGCGCCTCCTCGAACAACTCGCCGTCTACGCCGAGGACGGTCTTGCCGAACATCTGGATCAGGCGCCGGTAGGAGTCCCACGCGAACCGCTCGTCGCCGGCCTGCGCGGCCAGGCCCACGACGGAGTCGTCGGAGAGCCCGATGTTGAGGACGGTGTCCATCATCCCGGGCATCGAGAACTTGGCGCCGGAGCGCACGGAGACCAGCAGCGGGTCGTCCGCCTGGCCCAGCTTCTTGCCCATGGTGGTCTCGAGGGCGACCAGGTGCGCACTCACCTCGTCGCGCAGCGCCGCCGGCTCCTCGCCACTGTCGAGGTAAACCTTGCACGCCTCGGTGGTGATGGTGAACCCGGGCGGGACGGGCAGCCCGAGATTCGTCATCTCGGCCAGGTTCGCGCCCTTGCCGCCCAGCAGATCCTTCAGGTCTCTGTTGCCCTCGGTGAAGTCGTAGACGAACTTCTGGGAAGCAGGCTGTGCTTGGGGATCGTTGTTTTCCGACACGGTTCTCGACACCTCGCTGAGGTACCCCCGGGATGTGGGCCCGGAGGACGGCTGCCCTGACGGCGGGGAGCGTACCCAGATCGAAGGTGCATGGGTACGTCCACTCGGCGGACATTCGGCCGTAACTGGCCGGCCGCCACGAGATCGAAAGTGATCCACACCACGAGACCTGTGATCCATCGGGAAGCCGAAGGGTGCGGAACCGCGTTCAGGTTCCGAACGCGCAACTTGCGGATGACTCGATTCTGGACACGGGCAGCGAGAGGCAACAAGCGGAGAGCGGCCATCCGTATGACTGTCGAAGGCAGCAGGGGTGGCACTCAGTGCCACGCATTGGAGAGATGTGTGCGCTCAGAAGGGTAAATGGATATTCAAATGAGCATGCTCATTTGAGCAAACTACCGATCACACGTGGCGAGAATCACGCCCTCACACCGGGGCTCGTCAGCCACCGGAGGTGTCCAATTCGGCCTCGGCCCCGATTTCGGCCCGGTCATAGGGATCATTGAGCCACCCGTCCGGCAGAACCACACGGTTTCGGCCAGACGTACGACCCCGGGGGCCGTCCGCACCCGCAGGCCAGGGCTGGTCGAGGTCCATTTCGCTCATCAGAGCGGCCAACTCGGCCAGCGACGAGGCGACGACGAGCCGCCTCCGCGGCTCCGAACCGATCGAGAAGCCCTTGGTGTACCAGGCCACGTGCTTACGGAAGTCGATGACGCCGAGCGACTCGTCCTCAAGCCACTGCCCCAACAGCTCCGCATGGCGCAGCATCACCCGCGTGACCTCGCGCAACGTGGGCGCGGCCGACCCCTGCGGGCCCCGCGTCAGGGCCGCCCACGCGGCGCCGCCGACGGCCTCGGAAGGCGCCTGCGCGGCGCTCGCGCCGCCCGGGGTGGCACCAGGTGTCGCTGGCTCGGCGAAGGCGGCCACCAGGTCGCCGAACAACCACGGCCGCCCCAGGCAGCCGCGCCCCACCACGCCCCCGTCGCAGCCGGTCTTCCGCATCATCCGCAGCGCGTCCTCCGCCGACCAGATGTCTCCGTTGCCCAGCACCGGGATCTCCGGCACCGCCTCCTTGAGCCGCGCGATAGCCGACCAGTCCGCCTGGCCGCCGTAGTGCTGCGCGGCGGTGCGGCCGTGCAGCGCGATGGCCCGTACGCCCTCCTGCACCGCGATCCGCCCGGCGTCCAGGTAGGTCAGGTGGTCGTCGTCGATGCCCTTGCGCATCTTCATGGTCACCGGCAGCTCGCCGGCGCCGGCGACCGCCTCGCGCAGGATCGCCCGCAGCAGGTTGCGCTTGTACGGCAGCGCCGAGCCGCCGCCCTTGCGCGTCACCTTCGGCACCGGGCAGCCGAAGTTCAGGTCGATGTGGTCGGCCAGGCCCTCGTCCACGATCATCCGGACCGCCTTGCCGACGGTCGCCGGGTCCACGCCGTACAACTGGATGGACCTCGGCTTCTCGGTGCCGTCGAAGTGGATGAGCCGCATCGTCTTCGCGTCCCGCTCGACCAGCGCCCGCGTGGTGATCATCTCGCTGACGAACAGGCCCTTGCCGCCGGAGAACTCCCGGCACAAGGTGCGGAAGGGCGCGTTGGTGATTCCCGCCATGGGGGCGAGGATCACCGGGGGCACCACCGCGTGCGTACCGACGTACAGCGGCTGGGTCTCGGCGGTCATCTAGGACGCGTCCTTCCGGTTCCCGTGGTGCTCGGGGTGCTGGGGCGCCGCGTGGGCCGCGGATGCTGGGGGCACCGCGGACGCCGCGGGCGCGCGGGCAGCGGGTGGCAGACCTCTTATTGTCCCCCATCGGCGCGCAGCACCGGGGCGCGTGGCCGTCCCGCCCGCCGGCCGTGGCTCCGGCACCGCTGCCAGCGCGTACGCCCGGCAGCCGCGCGGGCTCCCCGCGCCGCCACCGCCCGGGCGACCGCCGCCCGGGCGACCGGGGCGATCAGTCCGGTCACGCCCGTCAGGCCGGTCAGGCCGCCGCGACCTGCCGCGCGAGCGTCGGTTCCTGGAGCAGCTCCAGCCGCGCCCGGGACTCCGCGTCGGCCGGCACGTACGCGATCATGCGCGGCCCCTGGCGCGGGCCGAGCCACATGATCTGGTAGTCGAGGTGCAGCAACCCCACATGGGTGTTGAGGAAGCGCTTGGTGCGGCCCGGCGTCGTGCGCATCACCTCGTGCCGCTCCCAGATCTCCCGGAACTCGGCCGACGCCTCCTGGAGCCGCCCCAGCATGTGCTTCCAGGCCGGCTCCGCGATGTGCTCGGCCATCGCCGAACGGAACTTGGCCGCCATCGCCCGGATCACCTCCTCCCGGTCTACCAGCCCCTGCTCCCAGCCCGGGTGCGTGAAGGCCAGCCACATGCAGTTGCGCTCCTGCGGGGCCAGCGAGTCCAGGTCGCACAGCAGGTTGCCGTACGTGCGGTTGTACGCCAGCAGGTCGTAGCGGCTGTTCTGCACGCACACCGGGATGGGTTCGAGCTGCCGCAGCATCTCCCGGATCGGGTCGGAAACGGTGGCGCACTCCGTCCCCGGCGCCGGGTCGGCCACCCCGGCGAGGGTGAACAGGTGCTCGCGCTCGTTGGGGTCGAGCAACAGCGCCCGCGCGATGGCGTCGAGCACCTGCGCCGACACGTGGATGTCGCGTCCCTGCTCAAGCCACGTGTAGCAGGTCACGCCCACCGCCGAGAGCTGCGCCACCTCCTCGCGACGCAGCCCGGGCGTGGGCCGCCGCCGGCCGCGCGGCAGCCCCACCTGCTCGGGCACGACGCGCTCGCGCCTGCTCCGCAGGAAGGCCACGAGTTCGCTGCGCCGTACGTCGTAGCCCGCGGCCTGCCCGGTCGTCATCATGTCTCCAGGGTGCGGGATGGGAGATCCACTTTCCAGGTAGTGTCGATACCAGGATAAGAAAACTCTGGTACCTGGCTACGGACCGCGCGATCGTCGTACCAGTGAAGCTGACCCGAGTGCGATCCGCCAACCTCGTCTCCCCTGTTCCCGCCCCCACTTCCGCATCCGCGTCCGCCACGGCCGACCCGCCCCGGCCGGCCGGCACCGGCGCCGGCCCAGCCACGCTCAGCGGGCTCGGGCTGTTCACCGTGCTGCTCGGTGCGGCCCTGCCGCTGATCGACTTCTTCATCGTAAACGTCGCCCTGCCGGCGATGGACCACGACCTGCACGCCGGCCCCGCCGTCCTCGAACTGGTCGTCGCCGGCTACGCCGTCGCCTACGCGGTGCTTCCTGGTGCTCGGCGGGCGGCTCGGCGACATGTTCGGCCGCCGCAGGCTCTTCGTCGCGGGCATGGCGGCCTTCGGCATCACCTCGCTGGCCTGCGGGGCCTCGCGCCGAACGCGTGGAGCCTGGTGGCGGCCCGGGTGGCGCAGGGCGCCGCCGCCGCGTTCATGCTGCCGCAGGTGCTCGCCACCACCCACGCCACCACCGCCGGCGGGCGACGCGCCCGCGCGATCGGCCTGTACGGGGCGACGGCGGGCTTTTCCATGGTCGCCGGGCAGATCCTGGGCGGCGTCCTGGTCGCTGCCGACCTGTGGGGCACCGGCTGGCGCATGGTCTTCCTGGTGAACGTGCCGGCGGCGCTGATCGGCCTGGCCCTGGCCGTGCGCACGGTGCCCGAGACCCGCTCGGACCGGCCCACCACCGTGGACGTCCCCGGCACCCTGCTGCTCGCGCTCTCCCTGATCACCCTGTTGCTGCCGCTGACCGAGGGCCGGGCGGCGGGCTGGCCGCTGTGGACGTGGCTGCTGCTCGGCTCGTTCCCAGTGGTCGCCGCCGTCTTCTACCTCGTCGAGCGCCGCGCCGACCGGGCCGGCAGGGTGCCGCTGGTGCCGCCGAGCCTGTTCGCGCTGCCTGGCCTCAGCCGCGGCCTCGTGCTGGTGGTGCCGTTCTCGATCGGCTTCGGTGGCTTCATGTTCGTCATCGCGGTCGCCCTCCAGCAGGGCATGGACTACGGACCGGTGGCCGCCAGGCTCGCCCTCGTGCCGATGGCGGTGGCGTTCTTCGTGGTCTCGCTGACCGGCCCGCGCCTGGTGGGCCGGTACGGCAGCCGGGTGATCACGGTCGGCGCACTGTTCCAGGGCCTGGGCATCGGCGTCTTCCTGCTGACCGTCGCCCGTGGCTGGCCGGACACCGGCATCCCGGCCCTCGCCCCCGGCCTCGTCCTGGCCGGCGTCGGCCAGGCCCTCCAGTTGCCGGTGCTCTTCCGGATCGTCCTCGCGGACGTGCCGAGCGACCGGGCCGGCGTCGGCAGCGGTGTCATGGTGACCACCCAGCAGTCCGCCCTGGCCCTGGGCGTGGCCACCCTCGGCACGCTCTCCCTCTCCCGCACGGCCTCGGTGGGCATGCGCGACGCCCTGATCACCACGCTGCTGGTCCAGCTCGCGAAGATCGCGGTCACGGCGGTGCTGAGCCTGCGGTTGCCGCGGGTGGTGCGGTGAGCGGTGCCAACCCGCCTGCGGCGCGGGAGGGTTGGCGGTGCCTCACGGGAGGGTCGGCGGGTGGGGGCCGCAGGGGCCGTCGGCCGAGCTGCCCGTGAGGGGCGAGGAGGCCCGTCGGCTTCGAAGAGGTGCCGGCGCGAGCCTGGGCCCGCCCTGGTCGAAGAACCCCGGCCCGCACGCGAAACACCGGGCCGACGAGAGCGTCGGCCCGGCGTTTCGCGACCGGAAAGGGGGGTACGTGCGGGGCTCAGCAGCCCAGCAGGCGCCCACCCAGGTAGCTCTGGATCTGGTCCAGGGAGACCCGCTCCTGCTTCATGGTGTCGCGCTCGCGCACGGTCACCGCGTTGTCCTCAAGCGTGTCGAAGTCGACGGTGACGCAGAACGGCGTGCCGATCTCGTCCTGGCGACGGTAGCGGCGGCCGATGGCGCCGGCGTCGTCGAACTCGATGTTCCAGTTGCGCCGCAGGTCGGCGGCGAGGCCCTTGGCCTTCGGCGAGAGCTGCGGGTTGCGGGACAGCGGCAGCACCGCGACCTTGACCGGCGCGAGCCGCGGGTCGAGCCGCATGACGGTGCGCTTCTCCAGCTTGCCCTTGGCGTTGGGCGCCTCGTCCTCGATGTACGCGTCGAGCATGTACGCGAGCATCGCGCGGTTCACGCCGGCCGCCGGCTCGATGACGTAGGGGGTCCAGCGCTCGCCAGCCTCCTGGTCGAAGTACGACAGGTCCTGGCCGGACGCCTTCGAGTGGGCCTTGAGGTCGTAGTCGGTGCGGTTGGCCACGCCCTCCAGCTCGGAGAACTCGGTGCCGCCGAAGTTGAACCGGTACTCGATGTCAGCGGTGCGCTTCGAGTAGTGGGACAGCTTCTCCGCCGGGTGCTCGAACCACCGGATGTTCTCCTCGCGGATACCGAGGTCGGTGTACCAGTTCCAGCGCTGCTCCATCCAGTACTCGTGCCACTGCTCGTCCTCGCCCGGCTTGACGAAGAACTCCATCTCCATCTGCTCGAACTCACGGGTGCGGAAGATGAAGTTGCCGGGCGTGATCTCGTTGCGGAAGGACTTGCCGAGCTGGGCGATACCGAACGGCGGCTTCTTGCGCGAGGTCTGCTGCACGGCGGCGAAGTTGGTGAAGATGCCCTGCGCAGTCTCGGGGCGCAGGTACGCGAGCGAGGCGGCGTCCTGAGTGGGGCCGAGGTGCGTGGAGAGCAGGCCCGAGAAGAGCTTGGGCTCGGTGAAGCCGCCCTTGTTGCCGCAGTGCGGGCAGTTGATGTCGGCGAGCCCGTTCGGCGGGAGCTGACCGTGCTTCACCGCGTACGCCTCCTCCAGGTGGTCGGCGCGGTAGCGCTTGTGACAGGAGGTGCACTCGGTGAGCGGGTCGGTGAAGGTGGAGACGTGGCCGGACGCCTCCCACACCTCACGGGCGAGGATCACGGACGAGTCGAGGCCGACCACGTCGTCGCGCGAGGTGACCATCGCGCGCCACCACTGGCGCTTGATGTTCTCCTTCAGCTCCACGCCGAGCGGTCCGTAGTCCCAGGCGGCCCGCTGACCGCCGTAAATCTCGCTGCACGGATAGACGAAGCCACGGCGCTTGCTCAGGCTGACGATGGTGTCGATCTTGTCGGCGGCCACGGTGCTCTCTTCATTACGACGACGAAGCGGTCAGTGCGGGGTCCGCCGGGTACTCGCCCGCGCGCCCCAGCGAAAGCCCCAGATTACCGGCGGCGACACCCCTGGGATCAAATCGGTTCCGGGTCTGACAACCTTCAACCAGTCTTGTTGACAATCGTTTCCAGTTTAGTTGAAAATGACTGTCATGAACGTACGACGACGCCTCCTCACCGGTACCGCGATAGCAGGCGCCACCGCGCTCTCGCTGGTCACGCTCTCCGCCTGCTCGAGCGCCTCCGACAAGGACGGAAAGCCGCAGGTCGTGGCGTCGTTCTATCCGATGGAGTTCCTGGCCAAGCAGATCATCGGCGACGCGGACGTCCGCGTCGACAGCCTCACCAAGCCCGGCGTCGAGCCGCACGACCTGGAGCTCAAGCCCCGCCAGGTCGGCGACCTGAGCAAGGCCGACGTCGTCATCTACCTCAAGGGGCTGCAGCCCGCCGTGGACGAGGCGGTCGGCCAGTCCGAGGCCGAGCACAAGGTGGACGCCACCACGCTCACCTCGCTGGAGAAGCACGGCACCAGCGAGCACGGCCACGACCACGCCGAAGGCGAGCACGAGGGCGAGGGCGAGCACGACCACGGCGGTGAGGCCGGCGGCGACCCGCACGTCTGGCTCGACCCCACCAAGTACGCCGAGGTCGCCAAGGGCCTGAACAAGAAGCTCGCCGAGGCGTACCCCGACCACAAGGCCGACTTCCAGAAGAATACCGACGCGCTGGTCACGAAGCTGACCGCGCTCGACAACGAGTTCACGGCCGGCCTCAAGAACCGCACCACGGACACCTTCATCACCACCCACGCGGCGTTCGGCTACCTCGCCGAGCGCTACGGTCTGGACCAGGAGGGCATCTCCGGCGTCTCCCTCGAGGCCGAGGCCAGCCCGGCCCGCATCAAGGAGATCCAGGAGATCGTCAAGAAAGAGAAGGTCAGCACGGTCTTCTTCGAGACGCTCGCCAGCAACAAGGGCGCCGAGAGCGTCGCCGAGGACACCGGCCTCAAGACCGGCGTCCTCGACCCCATCGAGGGGATCAACGACAAGTCCAAGGGTGCCGACTACTTCGAGGTCATGCGGGCCAACCTCGGCGCCCTCAAGCAGGCGCTCGGCGCGCGATGAACCTCCCGGACCACCGGCGGGGCGAGGTGGTGCCCCGGAGCGTCCCGCACGCCCCCGGTGCGCCGGGCGCCACCGGCGCCCGCGACACCGCGTGAGGCGCGTCCCGCGCACCCTGGCGCGCCACCCGGCGCGCACCCCAACGGCGACCAGTACGACGAGCGAGTAACAGCGGAGGCAGACGTGGCGAGCGAGCGAAGCGAAGGGCCCGCCGGGGACATACCCGGCGCGGCCGGACGGCCCACGACACAGCGGTCGGACCCGAGCGGACCACCGGCCACGGCCCCCGAGGCCGCGAGCCCGGGCGACGGGCCGGGCCCCGCGTCGGGCGACGTGGAACCGGCCGCCCCGGAGCGCGCGGAGCCGGTCGTGGTGGTGCGCCAGGCGCGTGCCTCGCTCGGCTCGCGGCCGGTGCTGCGCGGCGTGGACCTGACCGTCTGCCGCGGCAAGGTGGCCGCGCTGCTCGGCGCCAACGGTTCGGGCAAGTCCACGATGGTGCGCGCCCTGGTCGGGCAGGTACCGCTCACCGGTGGCGAGTTGGAGCTGTTCGGCACCCCGCGGCGGCGCTTTCGGCAGTGGGTGCGCGTCGGCTACATGCCGCAGCGCACCACGGCCGCCAGCGGCGTTCCGGCCACCGTGCGCGAGGTGGTCTCCGCCGGCCGGCTGGCCCGTACGAAGCTGCGCTGGCCCGGCCGGGGCGACCGGGCCGCGGTGGACCGCGCCCTGGAGCTGGTCGGCATGGCCGACCGGGCCAGGGACTCGGTCAACGCGCTCTCCGGCGGCCAGCACCAGCGGGTCCTGATCGCCCGCGCGCTGGCCGGCGAGCCGGAGCTGCTGATCATGGACGAGCCGATGGCCGGCGTGGACCTGGCCAGCCAGCAGGTGCTGGCGGACGCGCTGCGCCAGCAGGTCGCGCGGGGCACCACGGTGCTCCTCGTCCTGCACGAGCTGGGCCCGCTCGAGCCCCTGATCGACCGGGCGGTGGTGCTGCGCGACGGCTGCGTGGCACACGACGGGCCGCCGCCCAAGGCGGTCGGCCAGCACGCGTTGCCCGGCCACGACCACATCCACCCGCACGCCGCGGAGCCGATCCGGACAGGGCTGCTGATCTGATGGAAATGCTCGACTACGCCTTCATGCAGCGGGCCCTGCTCGCCGCCGTCCTGGTCGGCGTCACGGCCCCGGCGGTCGGCATCTACCTGGTCCAGCGCCGCCAGGCGATCATGGGCGACGGCATCGGGCACGTCGCCCTCACCGGCGTCGCGCTCGGCTTCCTCACCGGCAACAACCCGGTGTGGACCGCCGTCGCGGTGGCGTCGCTCGGCGCGGTGCTGATGGAGCTGATCCGCTGGTACGGGAAGGCCCGCGGCGACCTCGCGCTGGCGATGCTGTTCTACGGCGGCATGGCCGGCGGCGTGCTGCTGATCAGCATGTCGGACACCGGCTCCAACGCCAACCTCACCTCGTATCTGTTCGGCTCGATCACGACGGTCTCCGAGGGAGATGTACGGACCATCTGCGTGCTGGCGGCCTTCGTGATGCTGATCACACTGGGTCTGCGGCGTCAGCTTTTCGCCATCTGCCAGGACGAGGAGTTCGCGCGCGTGACCGGGCTCCCGGTGCGGTTCCTGAACCTGCTGCTGGCCGTCACCGCGGCGGTCACCGTGACCGTGGCCATGCGCGTGGTGGGGCTGCTCCTGGTGAGCGCGCTGATGGTGGTGCCGGTCGCCGCGGCCCAGCAGGCCACCCGCAGCTTCGGCATGACCCTGACGCTCTCGATCACGATCGGCGTGCTGGTCACCCTGTCCGGCACGAGCTACTCGTACTACGAGGACGTGCCGCCCGGCGCCAGCATCGTCGTCCTGGCGATCGCCGTCTTCGCCGTCATCACCACGCTGGCCGCGCCCCTCACCCGACGACGAGCGCGGCGGGCCGCGCTGGAGGAGGAACGGTGCGCGCTGGAGGTAGCGACCCATCGCGTATCGGCCACCGGCGACGCGCGGGTGTGACGGGAGGGGCGGGAAGGCACTCTCGTGCCGGCCGCGTCACCTGGCAGACTGGCACAATGTCCAGCCGGATGCCGGACAGGCGACGAGCAGGCAACCGAGGAGGAAGCTGTGGCGACCGCGGGTCCCCCAGTACGCGGCCGGGCCACAAGGCAGCGCGCCGCGGTGGCGGCGGCGTTGGACGAGGTGGACGAGTTCCGCAGTGCGCAGGAACTCCACGACATGCTCAAGCACCGCGGCGACTCGGTCGGCCTGACCACGGTCTACCGCACCCTCCAGTCCCTCGCCGACGCGGGCGAGGTGGACGTGTTGCGTACGGACGAGGGCGAGTCCGTCTACCGGCGATGCAGCACCGACGACCACCATCACCACCTCGTCTGCCGCTCGTGCGGCAAGGCCGTCGAGGTCGAGGGCCCGGCCGTGGAGAAGTGGGCCGACTCGATCGCCACCGAGCACTGTTTCGTGGACGTGGCGCACACCATCGAGATCTTCGGCACCTGCGGCGAGTGCGCCGCGGCCAAGGACTGACCGCACCCGCTGGCGCCGGTGACCGCCAGGACCAGCGGGAAGGCCCCGAGCCCGACCCCGGTCAGCACGGCCCGGAGGGTGGGCACGGTCAGCGGCGCGCGCAGCGGGCCAGCCGGCCAGCCCGCCGACCGGCCAGCGCGCCGGCTGACCAGCCAGCCGACCGACCGGTCAGCCGGCCAGGGCGGAACGGCGAGGCGCCGGCCCCCGCACCAAGCCCCGAACCCAGGTCAGGCCCCGGCAGGACGGGGCAGTCAGGTCAGGGGCCGGCGGCTCGGCTCGGGCCCGAGGGTCAGGCCCCCGCGCCACCGTCCGTCGAGGGCGCCCCGTTCGCGGGAAGGTTCGGCATCGCGCCTCCGAAGCGCCGGTCGCGCTGGGCGAACTCCAGGCAGGCGCGCCACAGGTCACGGCGGTCGAAGTCCGGCCACAGCACGTCCTGGAAGACCATTTCCGCGTAAGCGCTCTGCCAGATCAGGTAGTTGGACGTCCGCTGCTCGCCGGAGGGACGGACGAAGAGGTCCACGTCCGGCATGTCCGGATAGTAGAGGTACTTCGCCAACGTCTTCTCGTTGACCTTCGACGGGTCGAGCCGGCCCGCCGCCACGTCGGCCGCCAGGGCGGCGGCGGCGTCGGCGATCTCCGCCCGGCCGCCGTAGTTCAGGCAGAAGTACATGGTCATGGCGTCGTTGTCCTTGGTCTGCTCCTGCGCCACTTGGAGCTCCTTGGCCACCGACTTCGACAGCTTGGGCATCCGCCCCGCCCAGCGGACGCGGATACCCAGTTCGTCCATCTCGTCCCGGCGGCGGCGGATGACCTCGCGGTTGAAGTTCATCAGGAAGCGCACCTCGTCCGGCGAGCGCATCCAGTTCTCGGTCGAGAAGGCGTACAGGGACAGGTTCTTGACGCCCATCTCCAGGCAGCCCTTGAGCACGTCGAGCACGGCGCCCTCGCCGACCTTGTGGCCCTCGGTGCGCGGCAGGCCGCGGTCCTTGGCCCAGCGGCCGTTGCCGTCCATCACGATCGCCACGTGCTTGGGCACCAGCTCGCCGGGGATCTTCGGCGGCCGCGCACCGGACGGATGCGGGTCCGGAGCCCGGTACTCACGTCGTCCCCGCCCCATGAAACCGCGTCCTGCCATGCCTGCCACGTCTCCCACATCTCGCTCGTGCGACGCCTGTGCGCCGTCAGCCTCGCGCGTACGGTTGCCGTACGCCGTCATCTTCCGTGCCGCCCCGCGCGGCGCGCGCTACGCCGTGCGGCGCGGAACCCCCCGCTCCCCCCGTGCCGCGGCTCACTTCTCCACGTACCGCAGCGAACGCAGGCCCAGCTCCAGGTGCCAGTGCAGGTACGCGGCGACCAGACCGCTGCCCTCCCGCACGTGGCGCGCCTCGCACGCGTCGGCGGTGGCCCAGTCCCCGGTCAGCAGCGCGCCGAGGAGCGCCAGCGACTCCGCAGAGGGTACGACGCTGCCGGGAACACGGCATTCCGTGCAGACCACGCCGCCCGCGCCGACCGAGAAGAACCGGTTCGGCCCGGGCATGCCGCACCGGGCGCAGTTCTCGAAGCTGGGCGCGTACCCGTTGACGGCGAGCGAGCGGAGCAGGAACGCGTCGAGCACCAGGTGCGGCTCGTGCTCGCCGGCGGCGAGCGTGCGCAGGCCGCCGACGAGCAGCAGGTACTGCTGGACGGCGGGCTCGCCCTCGTGGTCGGTGAACCGCTCCGCAGTCTCCAGCATCGGGGTACCGGCCGTGTACCGCGCGTAGTCGGTGACGATGCCGCTGCCGTAGGGGGCGATGGTCTCGCTCTGCGTGCACAGGGGGAGCCCGCGACCGATGAGTTCGCTGCCGCGCGCGAAGAACTGCACGTCCACGTGGGAGAACGGTTCCAGGCGCGCCCCGAACTTCGACTTCGTCCGCCGCACCCCGCGGGCCACCGCCCGCACTCGGCCGTGGCCCCGGGTCAGCAGCGTGATGATCCGGTCTGCCTCTCCTAGCTTCTGGGTGCGCAGCACGATGCCGTCGTCGCGGAACAGACTCATGCGTTCATTGTCCCGTACGCGGCGGGCCCACCGAGCCGGGGTCGGTGGGCCCGCTTCCGCGCCGCCGGCGGGAAGCGCGTCGGGGAACGCGGCGGGCGGACGGCGGGGAACGCGGCGGGCGGGCGACGGGGAGTGCGGCGGGCGGGCGGCGCTACGCGCGGGCCACCAGGTCGGCGGGTCGGTGTTGGCCCCGCACAGCAACGCGCAGACCCGCTCGCCCGGCGCGGGCCGGTAGGCCCCGCTGTGCAGGGCGGCGTACCCGGCGGCGGCGTTCTCCACCACGATGCGACGCTCCTCCCAGAGCGCACGGCGGGCCACGGTGATCGCCGCGTCCGGCACGAGCAGCACCGACGCGTCGCTCTCGCGGGCCCAGTGCAACGCGGCGGGGGTGACGAAGCGGACGCCGAGCGCGTCGGCCGCGATCGAGTCCACGCCGCCCTCGACCGGCTCGCCCGCCTCGATCGCGGCGTGCAGCGTCGGACAGCCGACGGGCTCGACGGCGACGACCCGTATGCCGCGCGCGTGCGCGGCGGCGGCCACCCCGGCGAAGAGTCCGCCGCCACCGCAGGCGACGAGCACCGTGTCGAGCCCCGGCCGGGCCCGGTGGATCTCCTCGAAGAGGGTGCCCACGCCGGCCGCCACCAGCGGGTGGTCGTACGCGTGCGACAGCAGCGCGCCGGTCGCGGCGGCGTGCTCGCGGGACGCGGCCAGCGCCTGGTCGTACTCCGTGCCGACCAGCCGCGTGTCCGCACCCAACGCGCGGATCCGGTCCACCTTGACGGCGGGCGACGTGGCGGGCGTGAAGACGGTGGCGGGTACGCCGTGCCGGGCGGCGGCCCAGGCGATGGCGAGGCCCGCGTTGCCGCCGGAGGCGATGACGACCCCCGCCTCCGGCATGGTCCCGGCCAGGACGTGCGCCGCGACGAAGTTGGCCGCGCCGCGCGCCTTGAAACTCCCGGTGTGCTGGAGGTACTCAAGGGCGAACCACACGTCGGCGTCCGCCCGAGCGAGCGCGACGGGCCGGGTGTGTCCGGCGATCCGTTCGGCGGCGGCCTGGACGTCGTCGTACGTCACGATCGCCGTCATGCGCGCCCCAACCCATCCCGTGCGCCAGCGTGCGCCGGGGCGCCCATCCGCGTCGGTGGGGCCGCGTCGTTGCCCGTACCTGTCGCCGACTGACCGAAGCGTGGCGATGGGGACCATGTGCTGTTCAGCATCACGTTCCTCACGTTGGTGTACGAGGGTACGGAAGCCGCCGCGGGCCGCCGACCGATCACCTGAGCGCACCCACCGCCTCCGGCACACGCGGCGTGCCGAACCGCTCTGGCATCCTCCCCACTTTCCACGCGCCGCCCCGCGCCCGGGAGCCGCCGGAGCCGTCGGAGCTTTCGCAGCCGCCGAGGGTGTCACGGGTGCGCAGGTGCCGGGGGGGGCGGCAGGTGCCGCGGGTGCCGCAGCCGCCGGGGGCGCTGCCCGCTGGGTCGGGCACGCCGTTCCGTCGGCGCCGCGGATCGTCCGGGCCGCCGCCTGGCCGGGCCGTTCGCTCCTACGGCGATCTCCACCACCCAAGACGGAACCGATTAGTACCATCTTGGCATCGGGAGGCTCCAACTCGCGCCCGGGACGAGGGGAATTCGCGATGAGCCGCTATGCCCATCTGGCCTACACCGACAGCGTCCGGCGCGTGTAGCGGGAGCAGGGCAGCGCGTCCGCGGCGGCCCGCGCGCTGGACCGGTCGGGCGCCGGGGAGGGCGCGCCCGATCCCATCGGCGCGCAGGAGGCCGCGTTCATCGCCTCGCGCGACGGTTTCTACCTCGGCTCCGTCAGCGAGACGGGCTGGCCGTACGTGCAGTACCGAGGCGGCCCACCCGGATTCCTGCACGTACTGGACGAAGGGACTCTGGGCTACGCGGACGTGCGGGGCAATCGGCAGTACATTTCCACCGGAAACGTACGGGCCGACGCGCGCGTCGCCCTCTTGCTCATGGACTACGCGCAACAGGCCCGACTCAAGATCTTCGGCCGGGCCGAGATCAGGGCGCTGGACGAACACCCCACGCTGGCCGAGCGACTCGGTCGCGTCCGGACCGACGGCCGGGTGGAACGGCTGGTGACCATCCGGGTCGAAGGGTTCAACTGGAACTGCCCCCAGCACATCACCCCGCGCTTCACCCAGTCCGAGCTGCTCAGCGCACTTCCGACGGTACGCGCCCACATCGCCGAGGTGGAGGGCGAGAACGAGCGCTTGCTGGCCGCCCAGACCGAACTGGCCCGACGCAACGCAGCGTTGAAGCAGCGGAACGCCGCCCTCGACGAGGAGGTCAGAGCACTGCGAGCACGCGTGGCCACGGGTGGTCGAGCGCGCGCGGACGGCGTGGGGGCGAACGCGGAGGGCTGAACGCGGGCGGCTGGGTGCGGGCGGTCGGAGGCGGCCGGCCCCGGTTGGGTGCGGAGACCTGGACGCGGGCGATCCTGGTGCGGACGGACGCGGCCTCGCTCGCCGGTCGGGCCGGCCCCCGCCCCCGCGCGATCGCTCCGCTCAGCCGAGCAGGCACTGTGCCATCTCACAGGCCCGTAGCGCCGGCGCGCCGGTGCGCTCCCGCATCGCGGTCACCGTCGCCCCGTCCATCAACAGGACGAACTGCTGGGCAAGCGCCTCATGCCGCTCGTACCCCGCCGCCTTGAGCAACTGCTCGATGTACCCCGTGACCCGGCGCTTGTGCGCCTCCGCCAGCCGGTACACCTCGCTGTTCGGGTCGGCCGTCTCCGCCATCGCGTTGACGAACGCGCACCCGTGGAACTCCCGGCTCCGCGCACGGTCGGCCAGCGGCCCACCGCCGTGCTCGGCGACAGCCGCCTCAAGCCACGCCAGCCACTGTTCGCCCTGGCGCTGGAGCACGGCCGCGACCAGCGCGTCCTTGCCGGCGAAGTGCCGGTAGAAGGACGCCCGGCCCACCCATGAGACGGCCAGCAACCGTTCGACCCCGACCGCCTGGATGCGCTCGGCGTAGAACAACTCCGCGGCGGCCGTCAGCAGTCGGTCTCGGGCGTGCGTGGGCATGCGGCCACGGTAGCCGACGCCCCGACCCGCCATGCCAACCGCCGGTCACCTTCCTCACGCCACTCGGTTCCCCCCTCCCCTGCCCGGCTGGCCGTCGGGCGCCGGCGCACGACACGGCCCGCGCCGCCCCCGGGGCGAGCCCTGCGAGCCTTCCGGCCGCTCAGGCACCTCCCGCCCGCTACGCCACGTCCGTCCGGGCCGCCGGCGACACCAGTCCGATTGGTACGCGGCGATCACGAGCTGGGCCCGGTCGCGTGCCAGCAGCTTGCCCATGATGCGGCTGACGTGTGTCTTGGCCGTCAACGGGCTCAGGCCCAACGCCTCGGCTATCTCCGCGTTGTTCAGCCCGCGCCCCACCAGGGTGAGCACCTGGCGCTCCCGGTCGGAGAGCGCGGCCAGCGTGTCGGGGACGGCAGGGGCCGGTGGCAGCGGGGCGGGCAGGCGGAGGACGCGGGCGATGAGGCGGGCCGTGGGACCCGGCGACAGGAGGGCCTCCCCCGCCGCCACGGTACGGATCGCGTCCAGCAGCTCCGCCGGCTTGGTGTCCTTGACCAGGAACCCCGAGGCCCCCGCGCGCAGGGCGTCCACGATGTACTCGTCGGTGTCGTACGTCGTGAGGACCAGCACCTTCACGTCGGCCAACTCCGCGTCCGCCGCGATGCGTCGCGTCGCGTCGATCCCGTCCAGTTCCGGCATGCGGATGTCCATCACGACGAGGTCGACGTCGACCGCGCGGGCCAGCTCGACCGCCTCCCTGCCGTTGCCCGCCTGGCCGACCGCCCGCATGTCGCGGGCCGACTCGACGAGCATCGCGAAGGCGGCTCGCACCAGCGTCTGATCGTCGGCGAGCAGTACCCGAATGGGCTGCGACGCACTCACGACGCGTCCTCCTTTGTCTGTCCTCTTGCCTCGGATATCTCGGACCGCGCCGCCGCCCGTGCTCCGGGGGACCGTGGCCCGGCCCGCGGCTCCTCATGCCGCGCCGCCTCCGACTCGAGGGACGGTTCGGGGCGGTGCCGGCCGGGGGCCGGGGGGCCGGGCCCGCCGTGGATCGGGCCGGGGCGGGACACGGTACACGGGCTCCGCGTCGGGGCTCGCCTGATCCCTGGCCGCGGTCTTCCCACCCGCACTCGCGCTCCTGGCGCCCTTTCAACCGAAGGCCGTCGACTCGCCGCGCGGCGCGGCCGGGCCGCCGCGCGGCGTGCTGGTCAGCGGCAGGATCGCCCGGACGACGAACCCCGCGCCGTCCGCCCGCCAGCCAGCCGTGACCGAACCCCCGACACTGCGCGCCCGCTCGCGCATGCCGGCGATGCCGAAGCCCCCGGCGCCGATTGAGCCGTCCCCGCCGGGGCCGACCGGACTACCGGAGGCGCCGGGGACCGCCCGAACTACCGGAACCCTGGCCGTCCGTGCCGGGCCTGGCGGCGCTCGTACCGCCGCCAAGGCCCCGGGCCGGCTCCGGCCGAGCCTCCGCGCCTCTGGGCCCCTCCGCCGGCGCCCGGCCGGCCCGCCGCACCCGTCGCGCCGGCGGCGCGGAGCCCGGTGGGCGCGGACTCGTCGCGCGTGGGCGCGGCGGGGTCGGCCGGGGCGCCACCGCGCCGCTGGGCCGGGACGTGGGTCAAGGGCGGCCCGTCGTCGGTCACCGTGACGCTCAACGCCTCGCCCTCCGCCCAGAGGTGGGGAACCGTCCGCACGGTGGCCACCGTGCGGACGTCGGGGCCCGCGTGCCGCACCGCGTTGGTGAGCGCCTCCTGGACGATGCGGTACGCCGCCCCCACCGCCGGCGGGACCGCGGACGCGGCCGACGGGGTCAGCGGGAAGTCCAGCATGACGCGGGCCCCCGCCGCCTCGGCCGAACTAGCCAGGTCGGGCCAGGCCCGCGAGCCCCGGGGGCGGGCGGGTAGCGTCGGTCGCAGGCTTCGCCTCCCCGGCCCGCAGCACCCCCAGCGTGGTGCGGAGTTCGGCCCGGGCGTCCCGGCAGGTGTCGGCTATCGAGTCCAACGCCTTGGCGACCGCGTCCCGGTCGAGCCGGTCCGGATCGGCGACCAGCACGTGCGCCGCCACCGATGTCTGCACGCCGATCAGCATGATGCTGTGGGCCAACAGGTCGTGCAGGTCACGGGCGATCCGCAGGCGTTCCTCGGCGACCCGTCGCGCGGCCTCCTCCTCCCGGGTGCGCTCGGTGCGCTCGGCCCGCTCCACGATGGCGGCCACGTAGTTGCGGTGCGTCCTGACCGCTATGCCGATCACCACCACCGCCAACAGCCAACCGGAGCTGCGCATCATCTCCGGCAGCGCCTGCTCGTCAGGCGAGTTAGACATCAGCACCGCCATGACGCCGACTATCGCGCTGAGCGCCACCAGCGACCTGCACGCCGCCGCCCCCACCGCCAACGCGTACAGCGCGACCACGCCAGCCGGCACCGTGGCGAAGTGCGCGTAGTCCAGCGAGTGGTAGGGGCCGACGGCCAGCACGACCACCACCGTGGTGGCCGTCGGGGCGGTCCTGCGGGACACCAGCGCCAGCGCGCTCACAACGAGCAGCGCCCAGCCGAGGGCGTCGGGGCTGCTGCCGTCGTGGCGCACGCTGAGCGCCAGCAGGCTCTGGACGACGAGCACCGCCAGCGCGAGCGCCACGTCCCACGCCGACGGGCGAGCCCTCGTCTTGGCGGGCGGGCGCCGGTTGCCTCGCAAGGCGGCGGTGAATTCGGTCATCTGCACGGTCCCATCGTGCGGCACGGGCCCGACTTTCGCTCCGTCCCCGCCCTCGCCTGTGGATAACTTCCGATCACGCCTGCTCGGCCGGGCCGTTGACCTGGTGAGCGAGGCGCGGCCGGGCCCGTACGGACCCGGCCATGACTACGCCTCCGCGCACGCCCGGGAGGGGCGTACGCGGAGGCGGGCGGGGCTCGCCGGTCACCGGCGGGCCGCACGTGGTCGCGGCGGCCGGCCGGCGTCGACCGAGCCGTCAGGCCCTCGGCCGGCCGCCCGGGTCGGCCCGCCGGGCCGTCAGCCGACCGGCTCTGCCGTCCGCTCCGGTGTCGGGGCCGGGGCGGGCCACGGCGCCTGGCGGCGGAAGAGCTTGCCGGGCCACCAGATCCACCGGTCGAGCAGCAGGCTCGCCGAGGTGACCAGGTAGGTGCGGACCAGGAAGGTGTCGAGGAGCACGCCGACAGCGATGATGAAGCCGAGTTCCAGCATCATCGCCATCGGCATGGTCGGCAGCACCGCGAAGGTCGCGGCCAACACCAGCCCGGCCGAGGCGATCACGCCGCCCGTGGTGTGCAGCGCGGTCAGAGCCGCCTGCGGCGTGCTCGCGCCCTTGATCGCCTCTTCGCGCATCCGGTGCATCAGGAAGATGCCGTGGTCGACGCCGAGGGCCACCAGGAAGACGAAGGTGATCAACGGGAGTCCGGGATCGATGCCCTTCAGGTCGAAGACCGGCTCGAAGAGCAGCCCGCCGAGCCCGGTCGCCGCGCCCAAGACCGTGACTACGGCTGCCACCAGCATCACCGACGCGATCAGGCTGCGCAGCAGGGCAATCAGAATCAGCAACACCGCGAGCATCACCAGCGGAATGACCACCTTGCGGTCGTCCGCGTTGGTCTTCTCCAGGTCGATCTGTTCCGCGCTCGCGCCGCCGACCAGGGCCTTGCCCCCGTCGGTGGTAGCGAGTTCGGAACGGAGTCCCTTGATGGTGCTGACCTCGCCCGCCGACTCCGGGGCGTCCTTGGCGAACGCGCTGATCTCCGTCCACCCCTCGCCGCTGCGACCGCGCTCGGCCCTGACGATCCCGTCGTGGCCCTGAGTCACGCGCAGCACGGCGTCCGCGTTGGCGGTGCGGGCCATGATGGTGATCGGTTGGCTGCCCTGTTCGGGATAGGCCCTGGCCAGTGTCTGCATGGCCGAGACCGACTCGGGCTTGTCGGTGAAGGTGTCCTCCTGCTTGAGGTCGCCGGACGCGTTCAGCGCGCCGAGGGCGAGTGCCCCGAGCAGCGCCAGGCCGCCCACCAGGAACGTGATCGGGCGCCGGCTGACCGAACCCGCCCATGGCCGCGAACACGTTGCGCCGCTTCGCGGGCGTGCTGCCGTGCGCGGGGATCAGCGGCCAGAACACCCGGCGCCCGAGCAGCACCAGGACGGCGGGCAGCAGCGTCAGCATGGCGGCCAGCGCGCACACCACGCCCGCCGCGCCGACCGGCCCGAGCCCCTTGCTGCTGCTCAGATCGGCGGCGAGCAGGCACATCAGGCCGGCGGCCACCGTCCCGGACGAGGCGAGCACGGCGGCCCCGCAGCCGCGCAGGGCGGCCACCATCGCGTCGTACGGGTGTGTGTAGCGGCGCAGCTCCTCCCGGTACCTGGCGGTGAGCAACAGGGCGTAGTCGGTGCCAGCGCCGAAGACCAGCACGGTCATGACGGCCGAGCTCATGCCGGTGACGGTCACGTCGAACCCCTGCGAGAGCCCGTAGACCACGGCCATCGCGGTCACCGTGGCGGCGCCGACGACGAGCAGCGGCACCAGCCACAGGAAGGGACTGCGGTAGGTGAGGATCAGCAGCAGGACGACGACGGCCGCGGTGGCGAACATCAGCGTGCCGTCGACGGTCTCGAAGACCTTGTTCGCGTCGGCGCCCAGGCCGCCGGAGCCGCCGACCTCCACGCTCAACCCCTCGGGGTGGTCATCGACGGCCTCGCGGATGTCGTCGACCGCCTTGTTCTGGTCCTCCTCGTCCGGCATCCCGGCCAGCGACACCCCGTACATCACCGTGGCGCCGTCCTTGGAGTCCACCGCCCGTGGCTGCTGGCCGCCGCTGAACTGATACGCGTCGGCCAGCCCGGCTATGTGCTCGCGGGCGCTCGCCCGGTCGGCTTCGGTCAGCCCGCCGTCGCGGTGGTAGACGAGGATCAGATCGGTGGTGTCGCCGCCCGGCATGCTCTCCTGGAGCTCGGCCACCCGGGTCGAATCGGCTCTCGCCGGAAGGTAGTTGACCGCCGTGTCGTCCTGGACGCCACCGAGCTTGCCGGCGAAGGGCATGGCCACGGCGATGATGGCGATCCACAGGGCCACCACCGCCCAGGGCACCCCCCGTCGCTGGCGCTTGCTCGCGGCGGGGCCCGTCGGGCCGTGCTCCCGCACCGACCCGCTCCCCCGGGCCGCCGCCTCGCCGTGGCCGCGCGCGCCCCCGGCCGGCGCGGTGTCCGCTCTCCCGCCGTCCGGATCTGGCGCGTCCCCGCCAACCCGCTGCCCCCGGTGGTCCGTGCGACCGCCATGCGGGCCTCCCCTCCTGTGCCTGATGTGCTGACACGTCCAGGGTTCCGCGTCGAAGGGCGGCGATCGTCGCCATGGGGAGGGAGATGTCCGGTACTTCGTCGGGGGGCCGCACCTCGGCGTTACTCCCTGGGGAGTACACCCGACAGCGCCCCATGCCCCACGTCGCACGCGTACCGCGTCTCGGTGTGGCGGGGGTGAGAGGCGGGGTCCGGAAGCGGCCGAGACCAGACGGCATCCGGCGAGGTCAGGCGGTGCCCGGCGGGGTCAGGAGGCGGCGAGGAGCAGGCGTGCCGTGTCGTCGGTGTCGAGCGACAGGGCGCGGCCCACCGTTTCCAGCACCGCGCGCTCGGCGGGGCAGTACGCGCCGTCCGCCAGCGCGATGCGCGCCCCCCGCAGGAGGATGCTCTCGCGGCCGACCGGGGCCAGGTGCGGGGCCAACGGTTCCAGGGCCTCGTGCAGTTCGATGGCCAGGGTCATGCTCGGGTCGCCCAGGCCGAAGGCGATGGTCGGCACGTCGTCGCCGATGCCGGGCAGCCACCCGGTGTCGGCGGCCAGTGCCGCGATCAGGTCGAGCAACTGGTCCTCGTCGCAGTCCGCGTACCCCGCCGCGCGCACCGCGCCGACGGCCGCCTGGCGCACCGGGCGGGCCTCGGTGCCGCCCGCGGCGAGGACTGCCAGGGCCACCGTGTGCACGGCGTCCCGCAGCATGGCGGACAACCTCGTGGTGGTGGGGTGGTCCAGGGCCTCGGTCCCGAAGTGCGCATGGCAAGCCGAGCACTCGACGACGGGCGCCACCGCGCCGCGCGGCAGCAGGGGCAGCCCGAGGAGGACGACTCTGCGGCGGCCCGTGCGGCGCCGGTAGTTGCGGTCGCCGCCGCAGGCGGCGCAGAAGAACTCCCCGTCGTCGACCTTGCGCCAGCTCGTGCGGATGCCGATGACGCACAGGCTCCGTTCGCGTGGCTCTCGCGCGTACATCGCGTGGCACCTCCCTGACGCTTCGCATCGCTCCGTTGCGCTGCTTCAACACGCCTCTGCTCATTCGTTATGCATCTGAGAGCAGAGTCGCCGCCTTGACGTGATGTTAGCCACATCCGAGACGCGGCGCCAGTACCCCGTGCGGAGACAACTGTGGTTGCTCCCAGGGGCGTACCCGGGCCCGAACGCCACGGCCCGGGCCCTGCCTGCCGAAACGGCGTGCGGGGCCCGGGCTCGGTGAGTGACGGCGCCGGACCGGAACCGGCGACCGGAGAGCGGCCGGCAGGTTCAGGTGGGGCCAGCGGGGCGGGTGGTGCCCCGGGGGTCAGCGGGCGGCGCGGTTCACCGCGGAGACGACCGCCTTCAGCGAGGCGCGCGTGGTGTTGGCGTCGATGCCGATCCCCCACAGCACCTTGCCGTCGATGGCGCACTCGATGTACGAGGCGGCCTGGGCGCTGGCCCCCTCGCTCATCGTGTGCTCCTGGTAGTCGAGTAGCCGTACGTCGATGCCGATGGCCTGCAGCGCCTGGAGGAAGGCGGAGATCGAGCCGTTGCCCGAGCCGGTAAGCACGGTCGGGGCGCCGTCCACGACCGCCTCCACGGTCAGCGTGTCCGTGCCGTCCTTGTCGGTCGTGGTCTGGCCGTTGCGGAGCTGGACGCGGCCCCAGGGGCGGTTGCCCGAGCCGGGCTCGGTCGGCAGGTACTCGTCCTGGAAGACGGTCCAGATCTGGTCCGGGGTGACCTCGCCGCCCTCGGCGTCGGTCTTGATCTGGATGATCTTCGAGAACTCGATCTGCATCCGGCGCGGCAGGTCCAACTTGTGGTCGTTCTTCAGGACGTAGGCCACGCCACCCTTGCCGGACTGCGAGTTGACGCGGATGACCGCCTCGTAGGAGCGCCCCACGTCCTTCGGGTCGATGGGCAGGTACGGGACCGCCCACTCGATGGCGCCCACCGGCTCGCCGCGCTCGGCGGCCTCGGCCTTCATCGCCTCGAAGCCCTTCTTGATGGCGTCCTGGTGGGAGCCGGAGAAGGCGGTGTAGACCAGGTCGCCCGCGTACGGGTGGCGCGGGTGGACCTCCATCTGGTTGCAGTACTCGGCGGTCCGGCGCGCCTCGTCGATCTGCGAGAAGTCGATCTGCGGGTCCACGCCTTGGCTGAACAGGTTCATGCCGAGCGTGACCAGGTCGACGTTGCCGGTGCGCTCGCCCTGCCCGAATAGGCAGCCCTCGACGCGGTCCGCGCCCGCCATGACCGCCAGTTCGGCGGCGGCGACGGCGGTGCCCCGGTCGTTGTGCGGGTGCGTGGACAGGCAGATGAACTCGCGCCGCGACAGGTGGCGGCTCATCCACTCGAAGCGGTCGGCGTGCGTGCTCGGCGTGGAGCGCTCGACCGTGGCGGGCAGGTTGAGGATGATCTCGCGGCCGTCCTCGGGCTGCCAGACGTCCATGACGCCCTCGCAGACCTCCAGCGCGAAGTCCAGCTCGGTGTCGGTGAAGATCTCCGGGCTGTACTGGTAGCCGAAGACCGTCTCGTCGCCGAGGATCTTCTCCGCGTACTCCACGACCAGCCGGGTGCCGTCCACGGCGATCTGGTTGACCTGCTCCCGGCTGCCACGGAAGACCACCCGGCGGAAGACGGGCGCGGTCGCGTTGTACAGGTGCACCGTGGCGCGGTGGGCGCCGCGCAGCGACTCCACGGTGCGCTCGATCAGCTCCTCGCGGCCCTGGGTCAGGACAGAGATGGTGACGTCGTCGGGGATCGCGCCCTCTTCGATGATCGAGCGTACGAAGTCGAAGTCGGTCTGGCCCGACGAGGGGAAGCCGACCTCGATCTCTTTGTAGCCCATGCGCACCAGCAGGTCGAACATCTCCCGCTTGCGCGCCGGCGACATCGGGTCGATCAGTGCCTGGTTGCCGTCCCGCAGGTCCGTGGACAGCCAGCGGGGGGCCTTGGTGACGCGCCGCTCGGGCCAGGTGCGGTCGGGGATGTCCACGGCCTCGTACGCGCCGTAGCGGTGGACGGGCATCCCGGAGGGGCGCTGGGTGAGGGTCGCGGCCGTCAGGGGGGTGGGGCGGCCCACGGCGTTCTCCGGGCGTGCCCGGCGGCCGGCGGAGGCGGGGCGCGTGGGGCTCGACGGTTCGCTGGTGCGAGAGGTGTTCGATGCGTTCGACATGGGTTCGGGGGCTCCTCTTGTCCGCTGGGACCGGCCGACGGGGCGCGAATGTCGCAACGCCGAATCACCGCGGGGAGGGGGTCGGCCTACGACTACAGGCCCTCGCCGCGGCAGCTAAGGAGAAGCAGCCCGAAACGGATGATGTGCAGCAGCGTAACCGAGCGGCGAGAGGATGCCGGATCCCTTATCACTATGCGGGATGGGCGCTGTCACGCGCTGTGCGCGAGCAAGCACTCAATTTCGGTAATCGCGACGCCACGTCATGACAGGACCACCGGCCGGTGCCACATTGCCCCCATGGACGACTCACGCACGCGCAACCGCCCGCCGGCCGCAGCCAACGCGGCCCGACACCCCTCCGACCACACCCACCACCACGGTGTCTTCTGCACCATCGTCCCCCCACACGTCCTGGACCGACTGGCCCGCGCCGACGACCCGGCACTGCACGAGCCGGCCCGCGGCACCCTGGAGCGGGACGCCCTGCAGCGCACCAGGCGGCGCATCACCACGGTCCGTGGCATCCGCGCCACCGCCGCCGACCGCGAGGCCACGGACCAGCCGCGCCGGACGATCTACGACGCCGGGAACCGCGAGGAGTTGCCCGGCAAGAAGGTCCGCGGCGAGGGCGAGGACCCGGGCCAGGACGCGAGCATCAACCGGGCCTACGCCGGCCTCGGCGCCACCTTCGACCTGTTCCTCAAGGTCTACGGCCGGCGCTCCATCGACGGCGGCGGCCTGCCGCTGGACGCGACCGTCCACTACGGCCAGGACTACGGCAACGCGTTCTGGGACGGCGAGCGCATGGTCTTCGGCGACGGCGACGGCGAGGTCCTCCGGGACTTCACGCTGCCGCTCGACGTCACCGGCCACGAACTCACCCACGGCGTCACGCAGTACACCGCCAACCGGAGTACTTCAGCCAGCCGGGCGCGCTCAACGAGTCGGTCTCCGACGTCTTCGGCGCGCTGATCAAGCAGCACTCCCTGGGCCAGACCGCCGACCAGGCCGACTAGCTGATCGGCGCGGAGCTGCTGACCGACCGGGTGACCGGCGAGGCGCTGCGCTCGATGAAGGCCCCGGGCACCGCGTACGACGACGATGTGCTCGGCAAGGACCCGCACCCCGCCACGATGGACGACTACGTCGACACCAGCGACGACAACGGCGGCGTCCACATCAACTCGGGCATCCCCAACCACGCGTTCTACCTGGCCGCGACGGACCTCGGCGGCTACGCCTGGGAGCGGGCAGGCCAGATCTGGTACGACGTCCTGACCGGTGGCGAACTGGCCGCCGACGCCAACTTCACCGACTTCGCCCGGCTGACCCTCGCGGCGGCCGAGAGCAGGTTCGGGGCCGGCGACGAGCAGCGCGCGCTCCAGAAGGCGTGGTCCCGCGTGGGGGTGGAGACGGCCTAGCCGCCGCCCCAAGCCGTGCCCGGGCCGGTGGCGCCGGCTCGGGCACGCCCGGCAGGGGGGCGGGTAGCGGGGCGCCCCCTCGGCCCGGTAGAGAGGGACCATGCGGATTACCGTCACCAGAACCGGCGGCTTCGCCGGCATCACGCGCCGGGCGGGCCTCGACAGCAGCGGCCGCGCCGACGCCCCCCACCTGGAGGAGCTGACCCGCGCCGCGCTGGCCGACGGGGCGCCGGACCGGCCGGCGGGCGTGCCCGACGGCTTCCAGTACGGCATCGAGGTGGACGGTGCCACGGTCTACTGCGCCGACCCGCGCCTCAGCGCGGCGCAGCGGGAGTTGATCAGGACGGTGCTGCGCGAGGGGGCGTAACCGGCGCGCCACGGCCGACTACGGAGCGTGCAAACCATTGGCCCCGCGCGGCGGGGTGTTGCTTGGATCGCGACATGATCTCTCACCACCCCACGCTGGATCGCCTGGAGCGGTACTACGACGCGGTGTTACGCCCGCTCGCCCGGGCCGAGGACGTCGGGCCCTGACCCTGTTCGTCCGCGACGGGGCCGGCTGGCCGCTGTACGCGCGGCCCGCGCTGGGGCTCACGGCGGACGTGAGCGCGGACGACGTGGACCGGATGCGGGCCAGACAGCGGGCGCTCGGCCTCCCGGAGAACTTCGAGTGGGTGGCGGAGACCACGCCCACGCTGCGCGCCGCCGCGCTGCGGTCCGGGCTGGTGGTGCGCGAGCACCCGCTGCTGGTGCTGGGGGCCGGCGCGCTGTTGCCGGTCGTGCGCCACCGGCCCGACGGCGTCACGGTGCGCATGGTGGCCCCCGCCGATCCCGCGCTGTCCAGCGCCCTGACGGTGCCGCACCTCGCGTTCGCGGAGCCCGGCGGCCGGGTCGGCGCGACGGGGCTCGCGGAGTTGGTGGCGGCGCTGCCCCGGCACGGCGGGCAGTCGGCGGTGCGGACCGTCGTGGAGGGGATCAGGGCCGGGCGGACGGCGGTCGCGGCGGCCGTAGACGACGAGAGCGGGCTCGCGCTGTGCGCGGGCCAGCGGCACGTGGTCGCGGACGTCAGCGAGATCGTCGGCGTCGGCACGCTGCCGCGGGCTGGCGCTCGCGGTGACGTCCGCGCTCGCGACGGACGCCCGCGCCCGTGGGATACGCACCGTCTTCCTGTCCGCGTCCGACGCCGAGGTGGAGCGACTGTACGAGCAGATCGGCTTCGTCCGGGTGGGCACGGCGCTGGTCGCGAGCCCGGCGGCGTGACGCCGGCCCCGGGGCGGTCGCCCGGCACCGGCCGGGACCGCTCGGGGGACGGGCACGCGCCGGGGCGTGGGGGCCTCCGGCTCACCGTGCCGGGATGGTCCCGGGGCGTTGCTCAGAAACCGAGCTTGCGGAGCTGCTTGGGGTCGCGCTGCCAGTCCTTGGCGACCTTGACGTGGAGGTCGAGATAGACCGGGGTGCCGAGCAGGGCCTCGATGTGCTTGCGGGACTTCATGCCGACCTCCTTCAGGCGGGCGCCCTTCGGGCCGATGATGATGCCCTTCTGGCTCGGCCGCTCGATGTAGACGTTGACGTGCACGTCGAGGAGGGGCTTGTCCTTGGGGCGGTCCGCGCGCGGGATCATCTCCTCGACGACGACCGCGATGGAGTGCGGCAGCTCGTCCCGCACCCCCTCCAGGGCGGCCTCGCGGATCAGCTCGGCGACCATGACCTGCTCCGGCTCGTCGGTCAGGTCGCCCTCCGGGTAGAGCGGCGGGCTCTCCGGCAGGAGCGGCACGAGCAGGTCGGCGAGCAGGTGGACCTGGGTGTCCGCGACCGCCGAGACCGGCACGATCTCGGCCCATTCGATGCCGAGGTCGCGGCCAAGCTGGTCGATGGCGATCAGTTGCTCGGCGAGCTGCTGGGAGTCCACGAGGTCGGTCTTGGTGACGATCGCGACCTTGGGCGTCTTCTTGATGCCGGCCAGTTCGGTGGCGATGTAACGGTCGCCGGGGCCGAGCTTCTGGTCGGTGGCCAGGCAGAACCCGATCACGTCGACCTCGGCCCAGGTGGTCCGTACGACGTCGTTGAGGCGCTCTCCGAGCAGCGTGCGTGGCTTGTGCAGACCGGGGGTGTCCACGAGGACGAGCTGCGCCTCGGGGCGGTGCACGATGCCGCGCACGGTGTGCCGGGTGGTCTGCGGCCGGTTGGAAGTGATGGCCACCTTGGTGCCGACCAGAGCGTTCGTCAGGGTGGACTTGCCCGCGTTCGGGCGGCCGACGAAACAGGCGAAGCCCGCGCGGTGGGGGGCTTTCGAAGAGGGAGTACGAGCGCTCATGCGGGCCATTCTCCCCGATCGGGGCGCCGGCCCCGACCAACCGGGCCCGCGCCGGGCCCGGCCGGGCCCGCCACCGCTGGTTCCACGTGGCCGTCGACGGGGTCGGCCCGCCACCGGATCGGCCCGGCGAGACGGGCGGCGTGGCGAAGCGGGCCGGCCCCTCGCCAGCGGGGCGGGGCCAACTCGTCGCGCCCGCGCGCCAGGTGCGGCGGTCGGTCCATGGCCTACGGCCTCGGCCCGGCGGTGGCTACCGGCGCTCCAGCAGCCAGCGGACCAGCCAGGCCGCGCCGCCCACGGTCAACAGCACGGTCGCGATCAGCACCAGCCAACTCGTGCCGTTGCCCTGGGACCAGTCGTAGGCCAGGCCGGCCCAGCAGATCGCGGTGACCGCAGCCGCGCAGAGCGCCGCGACGGGGCCCATCAGTTCGGCCCGGCGCGTGTGACCTCGGCCGGCGAAGATCCGGCGTACGCCCTCCGGCAGCAGGATCAGCGTCCAGGCGAGGGTGACCCAGGCCAGGCCCGCGCCCTCCACCGCGTCCACCACGACGCCCAGCAGCAACAGCGAGCCGCACACGAGCAGCGCCCAGTCCATGGCCGAGCCGCCGGTGGGCGCGTCGGCCGGGGGCCGCGGGTGGGCGGCGGTGCCGATGGGCTTGTCGGCGACGGCCGCGCCGGGGGTGGCGTCGGTGGTGGCGTCGGCCGAAGCGGTCAGGGGGGTGCGCCCGGGCTGGTCGCCCGCGCTCACCCGGCGGTCACCGTGGCGCGCGGCGTGCCGTCCGGGCCCGCGAGGATCACCGGGGTCAGCGGCCCGCCGAGGTCGCGCACCGCCGCCCGGTCCTCGTCGGAGACGGCCGCCACGTCGCTGACCACCGCGGCGGCCTCCAGCGAGGTGGCGCCGCTGGCCACGGCCATCGCGACGGCCGTGCGCAGCGCGCTCAGGTGGAGCGATTCCAGGGCGACGGTGCCGGCGACGTAGGTGCGCCCGGTCTCATCGCGGACGGCCGCGCCCTCGGACACGCCGTTGCGCGCCCGCGTGGCACGGGCGAGCGTGATGATCTTCTGGTCTTCCGGGGCCAACGCCGTCGTATCGCTCATGTGCACGAGGATACGGCGACGCTGGTGGGGGCTCGGCCCCAGGCGGGAGCACGCGTCAGCCCGCGCGCGACGGCCACCGGCGCGGCTAGCGCTCCGCTTCCGCGCCCAGCGCCTCCGCCTCCGGCTGTGCCGGGTCCCCCGTCGCGCGTACGGGCTCGACCAGGACTGTCAGGATGCGGTTGCGCCGGCCGGCCGAGGACTCGGCGGTCAGGCGCAGAGCCGTCAGGTCCGGGTCGGTGGCGTCCTCGCTCAGGTCGACGTCGGCCACCGCGCCGGCGATCGGGACCCGGCCGAGCGACTTGGCCAGCAGCCCGCCGATGGTCTCCACGTCCCCGTCGTCCAGGCGCAGCCCGTACAGCTCGCCGAGGGTGCCGATGTCGAGGCGGGCCGTGACGCGGTAGCGGTCCTCGCCCAGGCTCTCGACAGGCGGCAGCTCGCGGTCGTACTCGTCGGTGATCTCGCCGACGATCTCCTCCAGGATGTCCTCGATGGTGACGATGCCGGCCGTGCCGCCGTACTCGTCGATGACGACGGCCACGTGGTTGCGCTCCTGCTGCATCTCGCGCAGCAGGTCGCCCGCGTTCTTCGTGTCGGGCACGAACGTCGCCGGTCGCATGGCGGTGGAAACCAGGTCGCTCTCGGAGTCCCGGTTGACGTGCGTCTTACGGGCGAGGTCCTTGAGATAGACGATGCCGACCACGTCGTCCTCGCTGTCCCCGGTGACCGGGATGCGGGAGAACCCGGAGCGCAACGCGAGGGTCAGGGCCTGCCGGATGGTCTTGAACCGCTCGATGGCGACCAGGTCGGTGCGCGGCACCATCACCTCGCGCACCAGCGTGTCCCACAGCTCGAAGACGGAGTGCACCATGCGGCGCTCGTCGTCCTCGATCAGCGACTCCTGCTCGGCGAGGTCCACCATGGCGCGCAGCTCGGCCTCGGAGGCGAAGGGGCCCTTGCGGAAGCCCTTGCCCGGGGTGAGGGCGTTGCCGATGAAGATGAGGAGTTGCGGGATGGGGCCCATCACACGGGCCAGCGGCAGCAGCACGTAGGCGGCGGCCGTGGCCGTGTTGAGCGGGTGCTGCCGGCCGATCGTACGGGGCGAGACGCCGACCGCGACGTAGGAGACGAGGACCATCACACCGATCGCGATGGCCAGCGCCTCCCAGGTCTCGTCGTACGCCCGCACGCACGCGTAGGTGACGACGGCGCCGGCGGCGACCTCGCAGGCCACCCGGACCAGCAGCGCCACGTTGAGGTAGCGGGTGGGGTCCTCGGCGACGGCGAGCAACTTGGCACTGCCGCGCCGGCCCGAACGCACCGCCTCCTGTGCCCGGAAGCGCGTCGTGCGCGCCAGGCCGGCCTCCGCGCAGGCCGCCAGCCAGGCGACGACGACCAGGAGGACGGCCGAGGTGATAAGTTGTGCGGTCATCAGGCGGCGCTCACCTAGTGGTGGGGGCCGGGGACGGGCCGGTCATGCCGCGCTCGGCGCGCCAGCCGTCCACGATGGCCTTCTGGAGGGCGAACATCTCGGCCCGCTCGTCCGGCTCCTCGTGGTCGTAGCCGAGCAGGTGCAGACAGCCGTGCACAGTGAGCAACTGGAGTTCCTCGTCCATCGAGTGCTGCGTCGGGGCCTGGGCGCCCTGCTGCTTGGCGACCTCGGGGCAGAGCACAATGTCGCCGAGCAGCCCCTGGGGCGGCTCGGCGTCGTCCTTGCCAGGTGGGCGCAGCTCGTCCATCGGGAAGGACATGACGTCGGTGGGGCCCGGGAGGTCCATCCACTGGAGGTGGAGCTGCTCCATGGCGTCGGCGTCGATGACGATGATCGACAGCTCGGAAAGCGGGTGGATGCGCATCCGGGCCAGCGCGTACCGGGCGACGTCCAGCACCGCCTGTTCGTCGATGTCCGTGCCGGATTCGTTGTTGACGTCGATCGCCATGGGGCTGTTGATCTCTCCGATTACCGATGCCGGTTAGCTCGCCGTGCCGCACCACGCTGCGACCACCGGGTCGCGGCGGGCGCGGGCACGGCCGAAGGCCTGCTCAGCCCGACTGCCCGATGCGGCTGTCGTACTGCTCGTACGCGTCGACAATACGGCCGACGAGCTTGTGCCGGACGACGTCGGTGCTGGTGAGCCGCGAGAAGTGGACGTCATCGACGCCCACCAGGATGTCCTGCACCTGCCGCAGGCCGCTCTTGGTGCCGCCCGGGAGGTCGATCTGGGTGATGTCACCGGTGATCACTATCTTGGATTCGAAGCCGAGCCGCGTGAGGAACATCTTCATCTGCTCGGGGTTCGTGTTCTGCGCCTCGTCCAAGATGATGAACGCGTCGTTCAGCGTGCGACCGCGCATGTACGCGAGCGGGGCGACCTCGATCGTGCCCGCGGCCATCAGGCGCGGGATGGAGTCGGGGTCGAGCATGTCGTGCAGCGCGTCGTAGAGCGGGCGCAGGTACGGGTCGATCTTCTCGTAGAGCGTGCCGGGCAGGAAGCCGAGCCGCTCGCCCGCCTCGACCACGGGCCGGGTCAGGATGATGCGGGTGACCTGCTTGGACTGGAGCGCCTGGACCGCCTTGGCCATGGCCAGGTAGGTCTTGCCCGTGCCGGCGGGGCCGATGCCGAAGACGACCGTGTGCTTGTCGATGGCGTCGACGTAGCGCTTCTGGTTCAGGGTCTTGGGGCGGATGGTGCGGCCCCGGTTGGAGAGGATGTTCTGGGTGAGGACCTCGGCGGGGGTCTCCGCCTGCTCGCCGCCGTTCTCCGCCGCGCGCAGCATGGCGATCGAACGCTCCACCGCATCCTCCGTCATGGGTTGACCGGTGCGCAGCACCAGCATCATCTCGTCGAAAAGATGCTGGATCAGAGCGACTTCCCGCTGGTCGCCGATCGCGCTGATCTGGTTTCCCCGGACGTGGATGTCGGTGGCCGGGAACGCGTTCTCGATCACGTGCAGCAGGGAGTCTCCGGAGCCAAGGACCGTGACCATCGGGTGCTTGGCCGGAACCGTGAAGTGGGCTCGTCCCTGCCCCTGCGCGGGGCTCTGGGCTGTGGGTGTCTGCGTCATGGGCCGGCTCTGGGGCCTGCTCATCCCTCTTTCCGTGGTTCAGCGCCTTCGGATACCCAGCGTACGACGCCGCACTGACAAGACCAGAGCCTTTTATCGAGGGCCGCGGCCGGTCGGTGCCCGGCACCCGGCCACGACGTGAACGCGCGCCGACACCCCGGCGGCTTCCGCGCGGAGCACCGACGAGCGCGCCCCGGGCGAGCGTCGGGGTCGGTTCAGGGCCCGCTCAGGGGCCGGTTCACGACTGGCGGAAGCCGATGGTGGGTACCGCCCGGCGCAGCGGCCAGGGGCGGGGCGCGGAGGGCAGCAGGCCGTCCAGGAACGCGTACCGGCGCAGCGCGCTGCCCTGCCCCGCGACCAGGCTCTGGTCGTCGAACGCCCGCACGTGCTGCCACCAGGCGGCGATCTCCACCCAGCCCGGCGCGGACAGCGATCCGCCGAACTCCTGCACCGACAGGGCGGCAGTCAGGCCGGCGAAGGCGAGCCGGTCGGCGAGCGGCCAGCCGGCCAGGCTGCCGGTGATGAAGCCGGCCACGAAGACGTCCCCGGCGCCGGTCGGGTCCAGCGCCTCCACCGCGATCGCGGGCACCTCGACGCTCTCGCCGGTGCGGCCGTCCACGGCGTACGCGCCCTCGGCGCCCAGCGTCACGACCGCCACCGGCACCTTCTCGGTCAGCGCGCGGGCCGCGGCGCGCGGGCAGTCGGTGCGGGTGTAGCGCATCGCCTCGACGGCGTTGGGCAGGAACGCCTCGCAGTGCTCCAGGTCGGCGAGGTCGGCCGGGTCCCAGCGGCCGGTATCGTCCCAGCCCACGTCGGCGAAGATCCGGCTGCCCCGGCGCGCGGCGTGCGCGATCCACTCCTCGCGGCTGCCGGGCACGAGCGAGGCCACGCAGGCGCGCGCCGGCGGCGGGCACTCCGGGGCGGGCTCCCCGTCGAACGCCCCCTCCGCCGCCCCTGCCCGCGCCGGCGGCGCCTCGTGCCCGTGCGAGACCATCGTGCGCTCGCCCTCGTACGCCATGGAGACGGTGACCGGCGAGTGCCAGCCCGGCACCGTGCGCGACAGCGACAGGTCGATGCCCTCGCCACGGTCGAGGGCATCCCGGCAGTAGTCGCCGTAGATGTCGTCGCCGAAGGCGGCGGCGAGCGAGGTGCGCAGCCCGAGCCGGGCGAGCGCGGTGGCCATGTTGGCCACGCCGCCGGGGCTTGAGCCCATGCCCCGGGCCCATGACTCGGTGCCGCGCACGAGAGCCGAGTCGAGGCCGGTGAAGACGATGTCGAGGAAGACGGGGCCGGTCAGGTAGACGTCGCAGGCCGGGTCGTCGGGACGGCGGACGGCGGCCAGTGGATCGAGCACCGGGCGGACCCGGCCCTCGCCGGGACCCGGCGCGCCGAGCGCGCCGCGCCCCTCCCGACGACCGGCCCCGGCCCCGGTTCCTGGCCCGGGCCCGGTTCCTGGCCCGTCCCCCGGAGTCCTCGGGTGTGCGCCGGCGGGCGTTTCCCCGTGCGCGGTCCCCGACCGCCCCCCGCGCGCTCCGGGGCCCGGTTCGGTGCGCCCCCCACCGGCTTGCTCGCGGGGCGCCGCTTCCGGCAAGTCGGCCTCCTCGGGCCGCTCCGGCGGCTCGTGGTGGGTCCGGTCGTCGCCGTTCGCCCGGGTGGTGCCGTCTCCGTCTCGCCGTGTCACGGTGTCGCTCCCTTGCCGTACCTCGCTGTACTGCCCCTGCACGACCCAGCCCCGGGTGCCCTGCCGTACTGCGGGTACGCCGACGGTGCAAGTGGGGCCAGTGTGCCGGATCGCCCCGTACGGGCCCGGCCGGCGGGGCGGCTCCACAGCCGGTTCCCGGATCACCGTGGCGTCGCGCGAAGAGGACCGCGCGGGGGCGCGGAACGCGGGTGTCTACGCTTCTCCCCCGTCGTTTCGTCCATCGTCCACCGCCGTGAAGGAGTAGACAGTGCGTGAGGCAACAGTGACGCCCGAGGGGGACCGGATGCGCTGGGTCGAGTTGCCCGGACGGCAGCCGGCGCGCGTCTACGTCCACGGGTTGGGCGCCTCGTCGCCGGCCTACTTCGCGGCGAGCGCGGCGCATCCGCTGCTGACCGGCCACCGTTCGCTCCTCGTCGACCTGCTTGGGCACGGGCTCAGCGACCGGCCTCAGGGCTTCGACTACGCGTTGGAGTCGCACGCCGAAGCGCTGGCCCACGCGGACGTGACCGGCGCCGAGTTGGTCGCGCACAGCATGGGCGGCTCGGTGGCCGTCGTCCTGGCGACCCGCCACCCGCACCTGGTCTCCCGCCTGGTGCTGGTCGACGCGAACCTCGACGCCCTCGCGCCCGACCCCACGTCGGCGGGCAGCGCGGGCATCGCCGCCCACTCCGAGGCGGACTTCCTCGCCGGTGGCTGGCGGCAGGCGCGCGAGCGGGCCGGCGCGCACTGGTGGGCCACGATGCGCCTGACCGACCGCCGCGCCCTGCACCGCAGCGCGGTCCACCTCGCCCGCGGCACCGAGCCCACGCTGCGCGAGCTGCTGCGGGACCTGCCCATCCCGCACGCCTATCTACTGCCCGAGGCCGACGGCCCGCTGCCCGGGACCGCGGAACTCACCGCGGCCGGGGTCCCCGTCGTCCCGATCCCGGACTGCGGGCACAACACATGCTGGACAACCCGGAAGCTTTCGCCCGCGCCGCCGCCGCGGCGCTGACCGGGTGAGCCCGGCGGGCGCCGGGCCCGCCGCCCACGGCCGCCCCGCGACCGGCCGGAGCAGGCGAGGGGGACGAAGGCCGACGCGGGCTGACGTGGACCGACGGGGGCTGGCGGGGCTGACCAGGGCTGGGCGGAACCTGGAGCGAAGGGCGCGCCTTCCGAGCAACTCCCTTACGCCGACCCCACGCTGTGCCCATAGGAGCGGGTCGCCGACCGGCTGAGCACTCCGGTCTTCAGTCCTCAGGGATGGCAAAGCAAACGGATGAACGCCGACTATTCGGCGTTTCTCATACTCATACGTCGCTAATCTTACTAAAGGGTTCAACTTCGGAACAAGGAGCACCAACATGCGCGTTCGCGCGAAAGTTCTGCGCTGTCTGTCCACCGTCGCCGTCTCGGCCGCCGCGGCGACCGCCCTGCCGGCCGGCGTCCAGGCGGCCGAGAGTTCGACCATGCTGCCCCGTGAGGGCACGATCAGAACGTTCGCCAGCAAGTGTCTGGACGTCCACCGCGGCAGCCAGGCGAACAGCGCGCCGATCATCCAGTACACCTGCGGTGCCGGCAAGGCAAACCAGCGCTTCGCCTTCATCCCGGTCGGCGGCGGCCTGCACAAGATCCACACCACCCACACCAGCGGCAAGTGCTCTCGACGTCGCCAACAGGAGCACGCGGGACGAAACCCCGATCATCCAGTACCCCTGCAAGCCCGGAGGCAGCGACGCCAACCAGCGGTTCCGCATCGTCGCCGACGGCGGCGACCGGGTCCTCATCAAGACCTTCGCCGGCAAGTGCTTCGACGTGAAGGGCGCCAGCACCGCCAACGGCGCACCCCTCATCCAGTACCGGTGCAAGGCTCCGGGTGGCAACGCGAACCAGAGGTTCCGCATCGTCGCCTGACCGGCACCCCGCATGGCGGCAGTGGCGCGCGTTCGGGGCCCGAGCCACCGCCGCTCACGCCCGCGGGCCGGCCCCTGAGCGCCTGCGCCGCACTAGCCGCCCACGCCGGCCCGGGACGGCACGGCCACCCGCATCAGGTCGCTGGCCACCACGAATTCGCCGGCGAAGCCCGCCGCCCTCGCCTACCGCTCGAACTCGGCCGGGTCGCCGTATCGCTGCGAGAAGTGCGTGAGCACCAACTGTCGTACGCCCGGCCCCGCCGCCACCCGCGCGGCCTGACTAGCCGTCAGGTGTCCGTGTTCGCGGGCCAGCGCCTCGTCCTCGTCAAGGAACGTCGACTCGATGACGAGTTGGTCGCACCCCTCGGCGAGGGCGTACACGCCGTCACACAGTCGGGTGTCCATCACGAAGGCGAAGCGCTGCCCCCGGCGGACCTCGCTGACCTCCTCCAACGCGACCGTGCGTCCGGCAACGCGCACCTCGCCCTCCCGCTGCAACCTGCCGACGAGCGGCCCGGCGAGGCCGTGCGCGGCGAGCCGGTCGGGCAGCATGCGGCGACCGTCCGGCTGCACCAGGCGGTAGCCGTAGGATTCGACCGGGTGCGAGAGCCGCTGCGCCGTGAGCGTGTACGCGGGGGTGACGGCGAGCGTCGCGCCCGGCCCGCGCACCGGCTCCTGGGCTATGTCGACCGTCTCGCGATAGGCCGTCGCGTACCGCAGCCGCTCGAAGAACCGCTGGCCAGATAGTGGGCCGCGATCGGATGCGGCACCCGGTCGCGAGGTTGATCCGCTGGATGACGCCGGCCAGGCCGAGCGAGTGGTCGCCGTGGAAGTGCGTGACGCAGACGCGGTGCAGGTCGTGGGCCGCGACACCGGCGCGCACCATCTGCCGCTGGGTGCCCTCGCCGGGGTCGAAGAGGATGCCCTGGCCGTCCCAGCGCAACACGTAGCCGTTGTGGTTACGGTGCCGGGTCGGCACCTGGCTCGCGGTGCCCAGGACGACCAGTTCACGTACGGACAACTGGCTTACCCGGGAGGCCAGTTGAGGCCGCGACCGCCCAGGACGTGCGCGTGCGCGTGGAAGACGGTCTGGCCGGCGCCGCTACCCGTGTTGAAGACGATCCAGTAGCCGGTGTCGGCGATCTTCTCGTCGACGGCGACGAGGCCGGCCTCGCGCAGCACGTCGGCCGCGGCCTCCGGTTCGGCGGCGGCCAGCGACCCGGCGTCCGGGTGGTGGGACTTGGGGATGACGAGGACGTGCGTCGGGGCCTGCGGGTTTATGTCGCGGAAGGCGAGGGTCGTCGCGGTTTCGCGCACCACGGTCGCCGGCACCTCCTTCGCCACGATCTTGCAGAACAAGCAGTCCGCCTGCGGTTCTCCCGCCATCGCCGCGTCTCCTTAGCACCGTCCGTTGGGGTACGTCGCATGCTAGCGGCCCGGTGGCGCGGGCCCGGCCGCTGCCCCCGCCGCGCGGTACCCCCATGTCGTCGCGCCGGGCCGCCCGCCGGTGTCGCGTGGCGGTCGGTGGTGGTGGTGCGGGTGCCAGCCGGGCCAGCTCCGGTCGCGGGCCGGCCGGCCGCGCCTCCCAAGCCACGCCCTAGCCGGACTGGCCACTTCCGCACTCGCCGATCAGGTCAGCCTCGAAGACCACGGGCCCGGCCAACTTGCCGGTCAGCGCGCCGCGCACGCAGCGGTCCTCGCGCACGTAACTGACGGTCCCGCCGATCTCCAGGTCCTGGCCCTTCTCGGTCCTGCCGCGGCAGCTCACCTGCGCGCGGCCCGTGTTAGGCGAACGCGGCTTGTCGGTCGCCTCGTTGTCCTCCCGCTTGATCTGTGCCGTGCAGGTCAGCCACTGCACGTCGATGCGCCGCGCTCCAGCGCCCGGGTCCCCACCTTGTCCATGGTGACCGCGACCGTGGATGCCCGCAGCCCGCCCTCGATGTCGTCGCACGCCGCCAGCGTGCCCAGTGCCGCGCCGACCGCGCCCAGTGCGATGACCGTGTGCCGCCATCGCCGTACTCGTGTTGGTGCCCCCATGGAGTGCAGCCTGCGACCCCCTCCCACGTGCTCGAAAGGGCACCATCAGCCACTCGTTTGGGCACGCCGTCACCCGTGTGGGGCACGCTTCCCGTCATCACCGGGTTGTACGGGCCGGCACAGGCGAGACATCGGTAAGCGCGCGGGCACTCCGCGCGCCCCCGTCGGCATGCGCGCGCCCTTCGCCCGGCGTCACGGGCGCCCCACGCCTTGACCCACACCGCGCCGAACCCGTCGCGTCGCGGGCGGCTAACCCCACCGACCGCTGCGGCCGAGCAGCAGGGCGAGGGCCGCCGTGCCCGCGGTGGAGGTCCGCAACACGCTGGGCCCGAGCCGGTAGGGCTGGGCTCCCACCGCGGCGAAGGCGGTCAACTCCTCCGGGGACACGCCGCCCTCGGGCCCGACGACGAGCACGACCTCGCCCCGCGCCGGCAGCGCGGCGGTGGCCAGCGGCTGGGAGCCCTCCTCGTGCAGGACGGCGGCGAAGTCGGCCCGCGACAGCAGTTCGGCCACCTGCGGCGTGGTAATCGCGTCGGCGACCTCGGGGAAGCGCAGCCGGCGCGACTGCTTGCCCGCCTCGCGCGCGGTGGCCCGCCACTTGGCGAGCGCCTTGGCGCCCCGCTCGGCGCGCCACTGGGTGACGCAGCGCGCGGCGGCCCACGGCACCACGGCGTCCACGCCGGTCTCGGTCATGGTCTCCACGGCGAGTTCACCCCGGTCGCCCTTGGGCAGCGCCTGCACAACGGTGATGCGCGGCTGCGGCGCCGGCTCGCCGCGTACCTCGTCCACCTCGACCGTCAGACGGTCCTTGCCCTCGACGGCGGTCACGGTGCCCAAGACGCCCCGGCCTGCCCCGTCGGTGAGCACGATCTCCTCGCCGACCCGCAGCCTGCGCACCGAGACAGCGTGCCGCCCCTCGGGGCCGGTCAGCGTGAGCGCGGCGCCGACCGCCGCGCCCTCCAGGGTGTCGGCGACGAAGACCGGCGCGCTCACGCCACGTCTCCGGCGCCCGATCGCGGCTGCGGCGCCGCCAACCCGGCGAGCCCGGCGCGGGCGGCCTCCAACTCGTCGACGAGGACCTCCACCAGGTGCCCCGCCGGCATCTCCCGGACCAGCCGGTGCCACTGGCCCGCCCAGAGCGCCATGCCCTGCGAGTCGCCGGCCTTGGCGGCGGCCTTGCGCAGCCCGGAGGTGAGGTGGTGCACCTGGGGGTAGGCGACGGGGGCGTACGGGCCGTGCTCGCGCAGGAAGCGGTTGACCAGGCCGCGCGCGGGGCGGCCGGAGAAGGCGCGGGTGAGTTCGGTGCGGGTGAAGGTGGTGTCGGTCATGGCCCGTTTGTGCAGCTCGTGCGCGCCTGATTCGGGACAGACCAGGAACGCGGTGCCGAGCTGCGCGGCGGTGGCGCCGGCCGCCAGCACGGCGGCGATCTGCGTGCCGCGCATGAGTCCGCCGGCGGCGATCAGGGGCAGCGGTACCGCGTCGCGCACCAGCTCGATCAGGGCCAGCAGCCCGAGCCCCGCGCCCATGCCCTGGGCGTGCGGGTCGTCGCGGTGCGTGCCCTGGTGGCCGCCGGCCTCGATGCCCTGGACGCAGACGGCGTCAGCCCCGGCCGCGTGCGCGGCCAACGCCTCCTCCACGGTGGTGACGGTGACCACCGTCACGGTGCCCACCCGGGCCAACGCCTCGCACATGGCGCGCGTCGGGCAGCCGAAGGTGAAGGAGACCACGGGCACCGGGTCGTCGAGCAGGATGGCGAGTTTGGCCTCGTAGGCGTCGTCGTTGCCCGAGTCGGGGTCACCGAGCGGCGTCTCGTACCAGGCGGCCTCGCCCGCCAGTTGCTCGGCGTAGACGGCAACGGCCGAAGGGTCGCTGGTCGCGGGCTGCGGCATGAAGAGGTTGACGCCGAAGGGTGCGTCGCTCTGCGCCCGCAGGTGCTTGATCTCCTCGTACATCGCCGCCGGCGTCTTGTACCCGGCGGCGAGGAAGCCGAGCCCGCCGGCCGCGCCCACGGCGGCTGCGAGCTGCGGGCGCGAGGCGCCGCCCGCCATGGGGGCCTGCACGATCGGATACCGGGAGAGACCGGTCAACGCGGAGGACATGGCCACATCGTGTCACGCCCTCCACAGCACCGGGTAACACCCCCGAGCGTCCACTGCGTGGACGCCCCCCACACATCCCCCACCCGCCGGGCACGCGCCGTTCACGCGGTGCGCACGCCGCCCACCCGGACGGCAGCGACGCCGTGCCGTCCCGCGCCTTGGCGCACCGCCCGCTACCGCCCCGGCGCGCCGCCGCTCACCGCGCCGACGCGCCCACGCGAAGGGCGCCGATCCCGTACGCGACGGAACCGGCGCCCACAGGCGATTGTGGCCCGAGTCAGCCGGGCCGGGCCTCAGCGGCCGTTGAACGCGTCCTTGAGTCGCGAGAACAGCCCCTGCTGGCCTGGCTTGAACTCACCCAACGGGCGCTCCTCGCCCCGCAACTTGGCCAGCCTGCGCAGGAGTTCCTCCTGCTCGGGGTCGAGCTTGCTCGGGGTGGTGACCTCCACGTGCACGATGAGCTGGCCCCGGCCACCCCCGCGCAGGTGCGTCACGCCGCGCCCGTGCAGCGGGACGGACTGACCGGACTGGGTGCCCGGCCGGATGTCGATCTCCTCCAGGCCGTCCAGCGTCTCCAGCGGCACCTTGGTGCCGAGCGCCGCGGCGGTCATCGGGATGGTGACCGTGCAGTGCAGGTCGTCGCCGCGACGCTGGAAGACGGGGTGCGCGGCCTCGTGGATCTCGACGTACAGGTCGCCGGCGGGGCCGCCGCCCGGGCCGACCTCGCCATCGCCCGCGAGTTGGATGCGGGTGCCGTTGTCCACGCCCGCGGGGATCTTGACCGTGAGCGTACGGCGCGAGCGCACCCGTCCGTCGCCCGCGCACTCGGGGCACGGCGTGGGCACCACTGTGCCGAAGCCCTGACACTGCGGGCACGGCCGCGAGGTCATGACCTGCCCGAGGAAGGAGCGGGTGACCTGGGAGACCTCGCCGCGACCGCGACACATGTCACAGGTCTGCGCCGAGGTGCCGGGCGCGGCCCCCTCGCCGCTACAGGTCGTGCACACGATCGCCGTGTCGACCTGGATCTCCTTGGTGGTCCCGAACGCCGCCTCGTCCAGCTCGATGTCGAGCCGGATCATGGCGTCCTGGCCGCGCCGGGTTCGCGAGCGCGGGCCGCGCTGGGAGGCGGTGCCGAAGAAGGCGTCCATGATGTCGGAGAAGTTGCCGAAGCCGGCACCGAAGCCGCCCTGGCCGCCACCCGACGCGTTGGACAACGGGTCGCCACCGAGGTCGTAGACCTGCTTCTTCTGCGGGTCCGACAACACCTCGTAGGCGGCGTTGATCTCCTTGAAGCGCTCTTGCGTCTTCGGGTCGGGGTTGACGTCCGGGTGAAGCTCACGCGCGAGCCTGCGGAACGCCTTCTTGATCTCGTCCTGAGAGGCATCGCGCCGCACGCCCAGGACGGCGTAGTAATCCGTCGCCACTTACGACTCCGCCAGGATCTGTCCGACGTATCGTGCCACTGCGCGTACCGCTCCCATCGTTCCGGGGTAGTCCATGCGGGTCGGTCCGACCACGCCGAGTTTTGCGACTGCCTCGTCGCCCGAACCGTAGCCGACAGCGACCACGGATGTGGAGTTCAGGCCCTCGTGAGCGTTCTCATGACCGATTCGCACGGTCATGCCCGAATCCTTGGCCTCGCCGAGCAGCTTCAGGAGGACGACCTGCTCCTCCAGGGCCTCGAGCACCGGCCGGATGGTGAGCGGGAAGTCGTGGCCGAACCGGGTAAGGTTGGCCGTGCCGCCGATCATCAGCCGCTCTTCGGTCTCCTCGACCAGCGTCTCAAGCAGCGTCGCGAGGACCGTGGAGACCGTACCCCGGTCCTCCTGCTCAAACGATTCCGCCAGGTCCTGCACGAGTTGCGGCACGTCCGCGAACCTGCGCCCCGCCACCCGGCTGTTCAGCCGCGCCCGCAGGTCCGCCAGGGCCGTCTCGCCCACGGGCGCCGGGCAGTCCACCATCCGCTGCTCGACCCGGCCCGTGTCGGCGATCAGTACGAGCATCACGCGCGCGGGCGCGGGCACGAGCGCGAGCAACTCGACGTGGCGCACCGTGGAGCGGGTCAGCGACGGGTACTGCACCACCGCGACCTGGCGGGTGAGCTGGGCCAACAGCCGCACCGTGCGCCCCACCACGTCGTCGAGGTCCACCGCGCCGTCCAGGAAGTTCTGGATGGCCCGGCGCTCGGGCGGGGAGAGCGGCTTCACACCGGCCAGCCGGTCCACGAAGAGGCGGTAGCCCTTGTCGGTGGGGATGCGGCCGGCGCTGGTGTGCGGCTGGGCGATGAAGCCCTCGTCTTCGAGCGCAGCCATGTCGTTACGCACCGTGGCCGGCGATACGCCGAGCTGGTGCCGCTCGGTCAGCGCCTTGGAGCCCACCGGCTCCTCCGTGCCGACGTAGTCCTGGACGATGGCGCGAAGAACCTCAAGTCTGCGTTCGCTCAGCACCGCGCACACCTCCAGTCAAACCGTCTATCAGGGGACTTTTCCTGGCACTCATCGCGGCCGAGTGCCAAATGCCCTGAGCCAGTGTACGGCCGGTCACCACGATCCGGGCAAGAGTGGCCCCGGCCGTGGACGGGCGGGGGCTGGAAACCGCCGCCGCACCGACCGGGCGGGCCGCCCCGCCGGGGGCTAGCGTCTCCCCATGGACAGCGGTGACGGAAGAGCGCGTGCGCGAGCGCTGGGAGGTGCTCGCGCCGGACGTAGCCCGGCGCCGGCTGCCCGGCTGGGACGCCACGGTCGGGGCCGTGGCCGGCCCGGAGGGCATCCTCGTGGTGGACACCGGGGCGACGCTGCGTGAGGGCGCGGAGATCCGCCGGGAGGTGCGCGCCCTCTTCGGCCGCCCGGTCACCCACGTCGCCCTCACCCACCCGCACTTCGACCACGTGCTCGGCACGGCCGCCTTCGCCGGCGTGCAGGTCTACGGGGCGGCGGGGCTCGCGGACGTGCTGGAGCGGGGGCGGGAGGCGCTGCGCGCGGACGCGGTGCGCCACGGCGCCGACCCCGAGACGGTCGCCGAGGCCGTCGACCTGCTGGTCTGTCCGCGGCACTAGGTGAGCGGCGAGGTGACCATCGGGCTCGGCGACAGACGCCAGGTGCTGCTGGCCAACGTCGGCCCCGGCCACACCGGACACGACCTGACCGTCCTGGTGCCGGGCCGGCCCGAGGTAGTCTTCTGCGGCGACCTGGTCGAGGAGTCCGGCGAACCGCAGGCGGGTCCGGACGCGGTCCCGGCCCGGTGGCCGACGGCACTGGACCGGCTGCTGGCCCTCGGCGGCGAGGACGCGGTGTACGTGCCGGGGCACGGGGCGGTGGTGGACGCGGCGTACGTCCGCGCGCAGCGCGCGCAGTTGGCCCGCCGTTTCGCGAGGGCGGCCTGACCGGCGCCCATCGGCCCCGGCACGCGCTGGCGCCAACGGGTGGGCCCGGTCGGCGGGCGGACGAGCGCGCGCGACAAGCGGGCCCGGGCGGGGTGGGCGTGCGCGGTACGGCGCGCGCGGTGGCGGCTCGCGGTACCGCGCACGCCGGGAGGCGCTGGGCGCGCCGGCGGTGGTGGGTGCGTCCGGGGGGCGGTGGGTGCGCGGGGCGGGCGCCGGGCGGAAGCTATCGTCTGCCGCATGCGCAGCAGACAGTACGGGCCCGACCTGACCCCGCCCTGGAAGAAGCCCACGTCCGTGCCCGAGGTGGCGGCCGAGGTGGATCTCGTGGTGGAGGAGGTGGCCACCGGCTTCTGCGGCGCCGTCATCCGCTGCGAGAAGACCGCCGAGGGCCCGACGGTCACCCTGGAAGACCGTTTCGGCAAGCACCGGGTCTTCCCGCTGAGCCCGGCCGGCTTCCTGCTGGAGGGCCGCCCGGTCACCCTGGTACTGCCACGGCCCGGCGCGGGCGCGGCGCCGACGGCCGCGGGCGGCGGGAAACCGCGCACCGCGTCCGGCTCGATCGCCGTCCCCAGGGCGCGCGCCCGGGTCGCCCGCGCCGGGCGCATCTACGTGGAGGGCCGCCACGACGCCGAGTTGGTCGAGCGGGTGTGGGGCGATGACCTGCGCATCGAAGGCGTGGTCGTGGAGTACCTGGAGGGCATCGACGACCTGCCCGCCATCGTCCGGGAGTTCGCTCCGGCCCCGGACGCCCGGCTCGGCGTCCTGGTCGACCACCTGGTGCCCGGCTCCAAGGAGTCCCGCATCGCGGCGGAAGTCAGCGCGGACGGCGGCGACGTGCTCGTCGTCGGGCACCCGTACATCGACGTCTGGCAGGCCGTGAAGCCCGCATCCCTTGGCATCCCCGCCTGGCCCGTGATCCCCCGGGGCAAGGACTGGAAGACGGGCGTGTGCCGCGCCCTGGGCTGGCCGGAGAACACGGGCGCGGCCTGGCAGCGGATCCTGGGCTCGGTCCGCTCGTACAAGGACCTGGAGCCGAAACTGTTGGGCCGGGTCGAGGAGTTGATCGACTTCGTCACGGCCCCGGCGTGAAGGGCGCACGTCGGGCCCCGACGTGCTGCGTGCGGGTGACGGCGTACGGCCCCCGACGTGCTGGGCTACGGGCCCGCGGGCAGGGTGCCGAACTCGGGGGTGTCCAGCTCGATACCCAGCACACCGATCGGCACCGGCTCGCCGAACTTGCTGGTGCGCTCGGTTCGGTAGTCGGCCGCCTCGCCCGTGCCGTACGGCTCGGTCAGCAGCACGCAGGTCGCCGCGTACGGGTCGATGACCAGGTACGCGGGGACCTGCCCGGCGGCGTAGATCGAGCGCTTGGTGACGTGGTCCCGGTGCTTGCTCGGCTTGGAGACGACCTCCAGGAGGAGGGTGGTCGCCGGCGCTGGTACGAGCCGGGAGCGACCGTCGAAGGCGTCGTGCTCGATGACGACGAGGTCCGGCTGCGGCTCGCTGGCCTCGCCGGGGATGGCGATGTCCTGCGTCTGCATCGGATACCAGCGGTTCTGGGGAATCTGGTTCTGCACCTACAGAACGATCATGTTGTGGACCCAGTGGGGTCCTGCCATCATCACGATTTCCCCCCGGAGAAGCTCCGCCTTGAGGTCGCCGGGAACATCCAGCGTCTCGAAGATCTCCGTGATACTGGTCGTCGTTCGGTCTTCCACAGCGGTCATCTCCGTGGGCCTCCCGATCCCGCCGCGTCCTGTTCGAGCAGCGTAGAAGTAAGCGTAGACAGGGCATCGGGCTCCCGCACGCATTCACCCGTTCGAGCGGCCAGCCCGCCGGCCACTCCGTCCGTCAGCAAGCCGCTCAGTCAGTCAACGAGGTCCCGCACCACCGCGTCGGCCAGCAGTCGGCCGCGCAGGGTCAGCACGGCGCGGCCCCGCTCGTACATGTCCGGCTGTAGCAGGCCGTCGGACAGGGCGCGCTCCGCGGCGCGTGCGCCGGCAGGGGCGAGGATGTCCAGCGGGCAGCCGTCCGCGAGGCGCAGTTCCAGCAGGACGCGCTCCACGCGGCGGTCCTCGGCGCTCAGCACCTCGCGGCCCGCGCCCGGCGAGCGCCCCTCGGTGAGCGCCTGCGCGTACGCGCCCGGGTGCTTCACGTTCCACCAGCGCACGCCGCCCACGTGGCTGTGCGCCCCGGGGCCCGCGCCCCACCAGTCGGCGCCGCGCCAGTACAGCTCGTTGTGCCGGGAGCGGCCGGCCTCGGTGGTGGCCCAGTTCGACACCTCGTACCAGGCGAACCCCGCGGCCGTGAGCGTCTCCTCGGCGATCAGGTAGCGGTCGGCGTACACGTCGTCGTCGGTCATCGGGACCTCGCCGCGTGGGATGCGGCGCGCAAGCTGGGTGCCCTCCTCGACGATCAACGCGTACGCCGAGACGTGGTCGGGGCCGGCGCCGAGTGCGGCGTCGAGGGAGGCCCGCCAGTCCGCGTCGCTCTCCCCCGGCGTCCCGTAGATCAGGTCGAGGTTGACGTGCTCGAACCCCGCGGCGCGGGCCATCTCCACGCAGCGCTCGGGGCGGCCCGGGGTGTGGGTGCGGTCGAGCACCTTCAGCACGTGCTGGCGCGCGCTCTGCATGCCGAGCGAGACGCGGTTGAAGCCGCCCTCGCGCAGCGTGGCCAGGTAGCGCTCGTCCACGGACTCGGGGTTGGCCTCCGTCGTAACCTCCGCCCCGGGGGCCAGGCCGAACTCGTCGCGGATCGCCGCCAGCATGCGCACCAGGTCCGCGGCATCCAGCAGGGTCGGCGTGCCGCCACCGACGAAGACGGTCTCGACGGGGCGCGGGTCGTCCCCGAGTACCTTGCGGGCCAGCCGCACCTCGTCGGCGACCATCGCGGCGTAGTTGTCCCGGGAGGCGAGCGCGCCGCCGGAACCGCGCAGCTCGCTGGGGGTGTAGGTGTTGAAGTCGCAGTATCCGCAGCGGGTCGCGCAGTACGGAACGTGCAGGTACAACCCGAGCAGTCGCACCCCGGCCCCTTCCAGGGCGTGCTGCGGCAGCGCCCCGTCGTCGGGCATGGGCTCACCGTCGGGCAGTGCAGAAGGCATGTGCCCATTCTCCGGCATCGCCCGGGTGACCGGGCCCGCCGCCGCTGCGGAGGCCTGCGCGGCGCGGTGGAGCGGGACGGCGCAGGTCGCGAGGCGGGGCGGGCGCGCGGGCCGGGGCGCGCGCCGGCGGGTGGCCCCGGACCAGGGCCGTGGGTGGCGGCGGACGGGGTCAGGGTGCCGCCTTGAACACCAGCATCGCCAGGTCGTCGTTGGGCGGTGCCGCTCCGAACGCGTGCACGGCCGTGCGAACGTGCTGGGCAACCTCCTGCGCGCTGAGCCCGACGCACGTCGCCAGCGCCCGCGCCAGACCGTCGTCGTCATCGAACTGCGCGTGGTCCGACCTGCGCTCGGTGACGCCGTCCGTCGCGCACAGCAGCGTCTCGCCCGGCAGCAGGTCGAAGGTCTCGCTCTCGTACCGCACCCCGTCCAGCACCCCGAGCAGGAGCTGCGGCGCCGCGCGCGCCAGCACCCCGCCGTCGGCCCGCAGGAGCAGCGGCAGCGGATGCCCGGCGCTGGCCAGCGTGCACCGCACGCCGCGCCGCGCGCCCCGCGCGCCCTGTCCCGTCGCACCGCTCCCCCCGCCCCGGGGCTCCCCGTACGCCGTCCGACCCTCGCCCGGAGCCGACGCGTCATGCGACGCCGACGCGCCGTGCGACACCGGCTCGCCGTGCGGCGCCGACCCACCCTGCGCCACCGACTCGTCGGGCCCGTCGTACGGTGCCGGCCCGTCGTACGGCACCAGTTCGCCGTAGAGGAGGGACAGGAAGCGGGACTTCCCCGGCCCCTCGGCCGCGATGGCGGAGGCCGCCGCCTCGACGGCCTTCTCGCCCAGGGTGCGGTTGAGCCGGTCCAGGACCTCGGTGACGCCGTAGCCCCCGCGGGCGAGCAGGCGCAGCACCGGGCGGGCCAGGCCGGTGACGACGGCCGCCTCCGGGCCGTTGCCGCACACGTCGCCGAGCGCGAAGCACCAGCGTCCGTCGCCGGCCGGGAAGACGTCGTAGAAGTCGCCGCCCGCGCAGGTGCCCCCGGCCGGCTCGTAGACCACCGCCGTGTCCATGCCGGGGATCGCGGCGAGCCCGCTGGGCAGCAGGCCGCGCTGGAGCACCTCACGGGTGTACTGGCGCGCCGCCACGACCGCGAGCGCGACCCGGCGCGCGAGGCCCTCGAAGAGCCGCGCCACCTCGTCCGGGAGCTGACTCAGCCCGCTCCGGCCGATCAGCAGCGTGCCCACCGACCGGCCGCCGGTGACAAGCCCGCACGCGAGCGCCGCGCCGCCGGCTCCCGCCGCACGGTCGCCCGGCCACGGCCAGGGCACCGCGCGGCCCCTGGCGGTGGCCGGCAGAGTCGGCGGGCGCTCCCCCACCTGGCATCGCAGCTCGGCCATCTCACTCTCGCTGGCGTGCCAGACCCAGGGGGCGGCGGGCCCAGCGTCCGGGGTCTCCAGCCACACCGCGCACCAGTCGGCCAGCCGCGGCACCAGGAGCTGGCCCGCCGCCAGCAGGGCCACCTTGTCCGCGTCGAACTGGCCGGCCAGCAGGTTGGATGCCTCGGCCAGGAAGGACAGGCCGCCGTGGCTGAGCAGTTCCGGCGCACTACGGTCCTGCGCGGCCTCGCACAGCGCGGGGGCCAGCACGTTCGCGGTGCGCAGGTCGGCGCCGGGAGTGCGGTCGTCGAGGTCTCGGTCACCGGCGTCCCGGTCGCCGGGGCCCGCCTCGCGCGCCGGCGCGGCGCCCCCTTCGGGGGACGCGCTCCCCGTGGTGGGCGTCGGGCCCTCGGCGGGCGCGGGCCCCACCGGCCACCGGAACCACACCGTCTTGCTGGCCCGGCGGTAGATCGTGCCCCAGGAGTCGGCGATGGTGCCGACCAGCCGCAGTCCGCTCTGCCGGGTCGATCGCCGTCGGCCACGACGGTCCGCGCGCCCCCGCGCGCGTCCGTCCCCGCGGCGACCCCGACCGCGCCGGCGCGCGGCAACCCGTCGACCGCGCCGACGGCCTCGGGGGCCGCCTCGTACAGCGCTGACTGGCCACGGACGGCGCGGGCCGGGTGGTGGTCGGTCACCTCCGCGTAGAGCGTGGCCCCAGGCTCGGGCGCCTCGGCCGGCTCCAGGGCGCAGCGCAGGACCACCCCGGTGCCGGCGTGCACCACGGCGTTGGTGACCAGTTCACTCACCAACAGCACCGCGTCATCCCGCATTTGGTCCGAGATCGGGTCGCCCTGCGGCATCCCGTGCGCGGCCCAGTCGGCCAGCGCGTCCCGCACGAACCGTCGGGCCGCGGCCGGCGCCAGCATGTTCCGGGCAGGGCCGTGCGGCATATACGCCCCGGGGCTGGGGCAGTGGCGGAACCGCTGCCGGGCGGGGCGCCGGGCGCCGGGGAGTCGCGTCTCGGGACCGCCGTACCGTCACCCTCGTACGCGCCCACGGCCTCGGCGCCGCGGGCGCCCCACTGCGCGTTCACACCCGTGCCCATGCACTCCCCCGGGGGTTCTCGTGCACGCCACCCGACCCCCGTCGGGCCCGGCCCACGACATGGGGACGCGAGGCGTCCGCGCGGGCCGGAGGGGCGTGCGTCACGCGGTGTTCGCCCACCGCGTGGCTCAATGTCCCAGTACCGACAGCGTGGCAGAACGCTCGCTTTCATATGCGCCGAGTTACGGAAATGGGCTGCCATGAGCTGCGATATGACGCGTACAACCACAACTGCGCCCCACTCGCCCCCCGTTTCCCCAACGGGTGGTGAACGGGACCGGGGCTCGAAGTGACACTAGCCCTCCTCAGCCACCACCGGGTACGGATCGGGCCGGCGCGCCGACCGCGTCGGCGACTTAGCCGGAACGCGATCAACCCCCTACGCGGCCCGGCGGCCAGCCGATCCGATCGGGCGTCCGGGCCGGCTGGGGCGGGTGACGCCGCCCCGCCCGCACCACCGGCCCGGCTGACCGTGCCGGTCTCGCCGGGTGACCGGCCCTGCCGGATGGGGGAAACGACGACGGGTGGCCGGGGCAGCGCCCCGGCCACCCGTGAGGCAGCCCGCCCGCAAAGCAGCCCGTCCGTAAGGCAGGCCGGCGGCTCGCGTGCGCCGGCGGAGTGCGCCGGCGCTGACTATGCCTCGCGCGCGCCGGCGTACATCTCCTCGATGAGTGCCTTGTACTCGCGCTCGACGACCGGACGCTTGAGCTTGAGGCTCGGCGTGAGTTCGCCGTGCTCGATGTCCAGGTCGCGGGGAAGCAGCCGGAACTTCTTGATCGTCTGCCAGCGCTGGAGGCCCTCGTTGAGCTGCCGTACGTAGCCGTCGATCAGCTCCTGCGTCTCGCGCGCCGCGGTGACCTCGGCGTAGTCCTTGCCGGCCAGGCCGTTCTCCTTGGCCCAGTCCATGATCGACGGCTCGTCTAGCGCGATCAGCGCCGTGCAGCAGTTGCGGTCCGCGCCGTGCACCAGGATGTTGGAGACGTACGGGCACACGGCCTTGAACTGGCCCTCGACCTCGGCCGGCGCGATGTACTTCCCACCCGACGTCTTGATCAGGTCCTTCTTGCGGTCGGTGATGCGCAGGTAGCCGTCCGGGGACAGTTCGCCGATGTCGCCGGTGTGGAACCAGCCGTCCGGCTCCAGCACCTCGGCGGTGCGCTCCGGCAGCCCGTGGTAGCCCGCCATGATGCCCGGGCCGCGCAGCAGGATCTCGCCGTCGTCGGCGATGCGCACCTCAAGGCCGGGCAGCGCCTTGCCGACGGTGCCGGTGCGGTAGTCGCGCGGGTTGACGAAGCTGGCGGCGCTGGACTCGGTGAGCCCGTACCCCTCCAGGAGGTTGATACCGGCGCCCGCGAAGAAGTAGCCGATGTCGGGTGCGAGCGCGGCCGAGCCCGAGACGCACGCCCGCAGTCGCCCGCCGAAGGCCGCGCGCAGCTTGGCGTAGACGAGCTTGTCGGCGATGCCGTGCTTGGTGCGCAGGCCGAGCGGGACGCTGGCGGTGCCGGTGGCCCGGAAGTTGTCCTGGGAGACCTTGGCGTACTCGCGCGCGACCTCGGCGGCCCACTTGAAGATCTTGTACTTGGCCGCGCCGCCCTCCCGGGCCTTGGCGGCGACGCCGTTGTAGACCTTCTCGAAGATGCGCGGCACGGCGGCCATGTACGTCGGCCTGACCACCGGCAGGTTTTCGATGATCTTGTCGACGCGGCCGTCGACCGCGGTGGTGTGCCCGACCGCGAGCTGCCCGGCGACCAGCACCTTGCCGAAGACGTGCGCCAGCGGCAGCCACAGGTAGCCGATGTCCTCCTCTTCCAGGAGTTCGATGGCCTCGATGGCGCGCCCCATGTAGGACCAGGCGTCGTGCGGCAGGCGTACGCCCTTGGGGCGACCGGTGGTGCCGGAGGTGTAGATGAGCGTGGCGAGCTGGTCGGACCGCAGGCCCCGCACCCGGTCCCGCACGCTGTCCGGGTACTTCGCCAGGTACTTCGCGCCCCGACGCTCCAACTCGGCGAGCGAGAGCACCCAGCCCTCCGGGTCGCCGTCGGCCGGCACCGCGTCGGCCTCCTCGATCACCACCACGCGCTCCAGCGCGGGCAGCTCGGCGCGGCTCGCGCGGGCCTTGCGAAGCTGCTCGGCGTCCTCGGCGATGAGCACCCGGCTACCGGAGTCGGAGAGGATGAACGCCGTCTCCCCGTCGTTGGTGGACGGGTAGATCGTGGTGGTGGCGGCGCCGGCGCAGAGGACGGCCAGGTCCGCGAGGATCCACTCGACCCGGGTGCTGCTCGCTAGGGCGACCCGCTCCTCGGAACCCAGGCCCAGGTCGATGAGGCCGGCCGCGATGGCGTAGACACGGTCGGCCGTCTCGGCCCAGCTCATCGACCCCCAGTCCGACGGCCCCTCGCCCGACGCGGGCGGGATCGGATAGCGGTACGCCTCCCTCTCGGGTGTCGCCGCGACGCGCTCCACGAAGAGCGTGGCCATCGATGGCGGCCGGTTGTCGAGCAAGGCTTGGGTGTCGGTCACGGCTTCCTCCCGGGCCCGCCTCAGCGTTAGTGACTCATGAGTAACCTTCGAGCAGTGATCAGAGTAGATGGCCGCGCCCCGGCGCGTAAGGGGCTGCAACCTCCTTGTTAAAACAGTGACCGGCGCCTTTGCGCGCGCGGACAGGCGAGGGGCCCGCAGCGCGCAGCTGCGGGCCCCGGTGCCCCACGACCGGACGGGGCCGGCCCGCGTGACGGGGGCCGGCCCGGGTGGGGCGGTGTCGTTACTTCTTCGCCTTGGCGTCCCCGCCGTCGGAGTCCGAGGACAGCACGGCGATGAACGCCTCCTGCGGCACCTCCACGCTGCCGACCATCTTCATGCGCTTCTTGCCCTCCTTCTGCTTCTCAAGGAGCTTGCGCTTACGGGAGATGTCGCCGCCGTAGCACTTCGCGAGCACGTCCTTACGGATCGCGCGCACCGTCTCACGGGCGATGACACGGCTGCCGATCGCGGCCTGGATGGGCACCTCGAAGTTCTGCCGCGGGATCAGCTCGCGCAGCTTGGCCACCAGGCGCACGCCGTAGGAGTACGCCTTGTCCTTGTGCGTGATCGCGGAGAAGGCGTCCACCTTGTCCCCGTGCAGCAAGATGTCCACCTTGACCAGCGAGGCGGTCTGCTCGCCGGTGGGCTCGTAGTCGAGCGAGGCGTACCCGCGCGTCTTGGACTTGAGCTGGTCGAAGAAGTCGAAGACGATCTCGGCCAGCGGCAGCGTGTAGCGCAGTTCGACACGGTCCTCGGAGAGGTAGTCCAAGCCGAGCAGTGTGCCGCGGCGAGCCTGGCACAGCTCCATGATCGCCCCGATGAACTCGCTGGGCGCCAGCACCGTGGCCCGCACCACCGGCTCGTACACCTCGGCGATCTTGCCGGTGGGGAACTCGCTCGGGTTGGTGACCGTGTGCTCCGCGCCGTCCTCCATGATCACGCGGTAGATCACGTTGGGGGCGGTGGCGATCAGGTCGAGGCCGAACTCGCGCTCCAGCCGCTCCCGGATCACGTCCAGGTGCAGCAGGCCGAGGAAGCCGACGCGGAGGCCGAAGCCAAGCACGGCCGAGGTCTCCGGCTCGTAGACCAGCGCGGCGTCGTTGAGCTGCAACTTGTCGAGCGCGTCCCGCAGCTCCGGGTAGTCGGAGCCGTCCAGCGGATACAGGCCCGAGAACACCATCGGCTTGGGGTCCTTGTAGCCGCCGAGCGGCTCCGTGGCGCCCTTGGTGAACGCCGTGATCGTGTCACCAACCTTGGACTGGCGGACGTCCTTCACGCCGGTGATCAGGTAGCCCACCTCGCCGACGCAGAGCCCGTCGGACGCATTCATCTCGGGCGAGGAGACGCCGATCTCAAGGAGCTCGTGCGCGGCGCCCGTGGACATCATCCGGATGCGCTCGCGCTTGTTGAGCTGGCCGTCGATCACACGGACGTAGGTGACGACACCGCGGTACGAGTCGTAGACCGAGTCGAAGATCATCGCGCGGGGCGGGGCGTCGGCGTCGCCCACCGGCGCCGGCACCGTGTCCACCACGCGGTTCAGCAGCTCGGCCACGCCCTCGCCGGTCTTCGCCGAGACCTTCAGCACCTCGCTCGGGTCGCAGCCGATGAGGTGTGCCAGCTCGGCGGCGAACTTCTCGGGCTGCGCGGCCGGCAGGTCGATCTTGTTGAGCACCGGGATGATCGTAAGGTCGTTCTCCATCGCCAGGTACAGGTTGGCGAGGGTCTGCGCCTCGATCCCCTGGGCCGCGTCCACGAGCAGGATGCAGCCCTCGCACGCGGCGAGCGAGCGGGAGACCTCGTAGGTGAAGTCCACGTGGCCCGGGGTGTCGATCATGTTCAGGACGTGGGTGGAACCCTGGGACTCGCCCTCGGTGGGCGCCCAGGGCAACCGGACCGCCTGGGACTTGATCGTGATGCCACGCTCACGCTCGATGTCCATACGGTCCAGGTACTGCGCGCGCATCTGCCGCTGCTCCACCACACCCGTCAGCTGGAGCATCCGGTCGGCGAGCGTGGACTTGCCGTGGTCGATATGCGCGATGATGCAGAAGTTACGGATGAGAGCCGGATCGGTACGGCTCGGCTCCGGCACGTGGGTAGGGATCGCGGGCACGCAGGGGTCCATTCGGTGATTGAACGCAGCTAGCAGCTAGGTGGGACGAGGTGACAGTCCCGCCCATCGTCCCACGAGTGGCAGCCGCCGTCTGGTTTGGGAGGCCACAGCACCTGCTGGTACTCTAGAGTACCGTGCCTAGTCACTTATCTTTACGCGGTCCTGTGCGCGGCACTCTGGGGAAACGCCCTTCGGGGCCTCTCCGGAAAACCGAGAAATCCGACAAACCTGCAAAGGCTCTTTCGTGGCGAACATCAAGTCCCAGATCAAGCGGAACAAGACGAACGAGAAGGCGCGCCAGCGCAACAAGGCCGTCAAGTCCTCGCTCCGTACCGCGATCCGCAAGACCCGTGAGGCCGTGGCAAGCGGTGACCTCGAGAAGGCCACCGTCACCGCCCGCGAGGCGTCCAAGAAGCTCGACAAGGCCGCCAGCAAGGGCGTCATCCACAAGAACGCCGCCGCCAACAAGAAGTCGGCGCTGGCCGCCCAGGTTTCCGCCCTGAGCGCCTGATCCACCGCCTCACCAGCGGTTACGGCCAGCTCTGGCCGACCGCGAACAGTGGCTGACGCCCGCGAAGCGATCACCTCGCTCGCGTTCCACGCGTCCTCCCACGGTGCCTGGCCGAGCTTTGTTCTCCACGTCGATACGGACTCCGCGGACCCTCTCTCCCGCGCCCCGCCAGCCCCGGAGCGCACGCTCCGCAGGCCGGTCACCACGACATCGCACGACACGCGGCCTGCCTTCGCCACGCGGGTGTCGTGCGCTAAGCTCGCGGATTCTTCACCAAGGCCCCGCGCCCCTTCCGATTCCCCCGGAGGGCGCGGGGCCTTTGGCGTACCCCTTGGGCGGCGGCTCTGGCGCGGTGGCTTGGTGCGCTGGCGTGGTGACGGTGGAGCCGGCTAGTGCGGGGCGAACACGGGCCGCCGGCGGCGAAGGCGACGCGGGCGAAACGCTCGCCGACCAGCGCGTGGCCGCCGGCGTCGGGGTGGAGCAGGTCGGGCAGGGGGAGATCGGCGAAGTCCCGCTCGCCGTAGAGGTCGCGCCCGTCGAGGTAGTACAGGCGCGGATCGGCGGCGGCGCGCTCGGTGACGACGCGCGACAGGTCGTCGGGGATGACGCGCAGGCTCAGCCGCCCGGCGGCGAGATCCGCCGGATCGCCGAAGGTCATGAAGCGCGGCACGGGAGCGTCGGGATCGGGCGCCGTGGGCCCCGGGGCGTCCTCGACCAGCGGGCTGTGGATCGGCGAGACGACCAGCAACGGGGTGTCCGGGTGGCCCTCGCGCACGCTGTCGAGGAAGCCGTGGACGGCCGTGGCCAGGGCGCGGCGGCGCATCAGGTCGGTGTTCACGAGGTTGATGCCGACCTTGACGCTGATCAGGTCGGCCGGGGCGGCCCGGATGGCGCGCGCCGTGAACGGGTCGAGCAGGGCGTTGCCGTTCAGCCCGAGGTTGATCAACTCCACGCCCGCGCGGGCGGCGACGATGGCGGGAGGTCCGGGTGGGGTTGGCGATCCGCACGCCGTGGCTGATGGAACTGCCGTGGTGCAGCCACACCCGCCGCCCGGACTCCGGGGCCGGTCGTACGGGGACGTCGGCGCGCAGCGCGCGGAGGTGGGTGACCTCCGTCTGCGGAAGCCAGATCTCGATGTCCTTCTCGCGGGCGGGCAAGCCGGCGAAGCGTACGGTGCCCGGCGCACCGGAGGCGTACGCGACGGCCCGCGTCACCGGGTCGACGGTGACGGTCGCCCCGCCGCCGGACGGCGCGGCCTGCGCGGCCAGCAGGCCGTCGACCAGCAGGTCGTACCGGCCGGCCGGGCCCGCGACCGCGCCGCGCTGCACGGTACGGGTGGCCAGCACGTCCAGCTCCAGCACGGTGGCGGCGCCGCGCAGGGCCAGGCGTACGCCGGCGGACTGGGACGCCATCAGGGCCAGGTGGTCGTCGTGCGCCTGGGCGATGGCGTGCGGTGGAAGCCGGCGCGGGAGGAGGCCGTCGGCGGTGGCCTCGACGTGCAGAGCGCCGCGCAGCATGGCTGGTGCAAGGGGGGTGGTGACCAGTTCCGTCATGGGTGGTGCGCTCCTCCGTGAGGGTCGACAGGGTGCCGTACCGCGCGCCGCCCGGCCGCGATCGATGCTGCCCTTTTCCTTCCCCCGAGCGGCCGCCTGACCCTCTCCTCCGGAGGCCCCCCTGTGGGCCGCCCGTGCGAGGCGCAGTCCTCCCGACGCGCTGCGGGCGTGCCGGGAGGTGGTGTCTCGGGGAGCCCGCGCACGAGATGCTGGCGGGTGTCGAGCAGCGTACGAGGTAGCGGGCTGCGAGGTCCACGGCCCGCGCCGTGGTCGCAGCGGTGGTGTGCGAACGGCAGTTCGGGGGCCGCTGTCGGGGCGCGTACCGAAGCGCGGTGGGGGGAGCGGGGGGCGTGACGCGGTGAATGTCGCGGTCCGGAAGCGATGCTGAAGACAGCACCGGCACGGCTTGGGGGGTCGGGTAATGTGCACGCCATGTCGACACCGGGGGATCAGCCCAATCCGTACGCCCAGCCGCCGTCAAACCCGACGGAAACGTCCCAGCGCAGCAGCCGGGCGGGCAACAACCGGGCCAACCAGCGCCCCATCCGTACGCGTATCCGCCCACTCCGGCCGGCTCGCAGCCCGGGCAGCCGGGACAGTCCGCCGCGGCGCACCCGACGATGCCCGGCGGCGTACCGACCCAGCCACCAGGTCAGGCAGCCGGTCCGTGGGGACAGCCCGCGAGCCCCTATCCCGGCCAGGTCGCGGCGGGTTACGGCCCGGGGGCGCCCGCGCCCGCCGCGCCCTCCGGCAGTGCGAAGAAGCGCGGCCCGCTGTGGGCGCTGGGTGGCGCGGTGGTGGCCTCGGCCGTCTGGGCCGGCGTCACCTTCGCCACGGGCGGCTTCGACGGGGGCCCGGAGCCCGAACTCGGCAGTTACGCCTACACCGGCAACCTGTGCTCCTACACCGACTACGCCCCGATCAAGAAGGCCGGGTTCAGCAAGGAGGAGTCGACCGGGGAGAAGAAGAACCCGCTGGCGAGCGGCACCGAGCACGAGGCGCTCGACACGATGCAGTGCAACACCGACCTGGAGGCGGAGAACACCAGCAGCTCCGACTACGCCTCGACCTGGCTCTCCACGTCGGCCCTGCTCCACCGTGAGACCGACCCGAAGCCGGAGTTCGAGGCGCTGTACCGCGCCTACGAGAACCAGCGCGGGACCACGCACACGTACAAGGTCGCCCCGGTCTCCGGCCTCGGCGACGAGGCATACGTGGTGACGCAGGTGGAGAAGGACGGGAAGGACGACGGCAGCTACGTCATCCTCGGGATCCGCGACGGCTGGATGACGTACCAGTTGTCCTGGTCCAACTACATCTCCAGCAGCTCCAGCGTCACCCCGCCAGACAGCAAGAAGGTGACCGAGATGCTCTCGGAGAGCGCCAAGTCCACCATGGCGCACTGGCAGAAGCAGGAACCGCTGCCGGAGGCCGAGGCGGAGTAGCCCTTCTGCCCCCGCTCCCCGGCTCCGCCGGCCCAACGGGAGCCGGGGCCCACCCTCGCCGGCCCGGAGGGTTTCACGTGCCCCTGGCCTCCTGCGGAGGGCTTCTCGTACGTACGGCCTCCCTGGAGCGACCACCGCGCGGCGACGCTTCGGGGAGGGCACGACACGCGAGGCCCGGCGCCGAACGCGGTGGGGAGCCGTGATCCGCGGGTCGGCGGCCCCACGGGGCGGTGTCCCGCGGCACGGCGTCCCGGGTGGCCGGGGGGCCGAACTCGCCTCGCCGGCGCCCCAACCGGACGACGCCGCCGCGTACCGCGCGGCCCCGGGCGTGCCGACGGGCTCTGGCCTGGAGTCAGCCGCGGCCGGAACGTGCGGCCCGGGCCACGGCAACCACGGCCTTCTCCAGCGCATACTCCGGGTCGTCGCCACCGCCCTTGACCCCCGCGTCGGCGTCGGCCACCGCCCGCAGGGCTATGACCACGCCATCCGCTGACCAGCCGCGCATCTGCTGTCGCACCCGGTCGATCTTCCACGGCGGCATTCCCAGCTCGCGGGCGAGATCGCCGGGACGCGCACCGCGCGGGGCCGAGGCCAGCTTGCCGATGGAGCGCACCCCCTGCGCCAACGCGCTGGTGATCAGCACCGGGGCCATCCCCGTGCCCAGCGCCCAGCGCAGCGCCTCCAGAGCCTCCGCCGCCCGCCCCTCGACCGCACGGTCGGCCACGGTGAAGCTGGACGCCTCGGCGCGACCCGTGTAATAGCGCCCGACGATCGCCTCGTCGATGGTGCCCTCGACATCGGCGGTGAGCTGGGTGCAGGCGCTGGCCAGTTCCCGCAGGTCGCTGCCGATGGCGTCGACCAGGGCCTGGCACGCCTCCGGCGTGGCGGAGCGGCCGATGGCGCGGAACTCCGACCGTACGAACGCCAGCCGGTCGGCCGGCTTGGTCATCTTGGGACAGGCGACCTCGCGGGCCCCGGCCTTGCGAGCCGCGTCGAGCAGCCCCTTGCCCTTCGCTCCTCCCGCGTGCAGCAGAACGAGCGTGATCTCCTTGGCCGGCGCCGCCAGACACCCCTTCACGTCCTTGATCGTGTCGGCGGAGAGGTCCTGCGCGGAGCGGACCACCACGACCTTGCGCTCGGCGAACAGCGACGGGCTGGTCAACTCGGCCAGGGTGCCCGGCTGCAACGCGTCCGGGGCGAGGTCGCGCACGTCCGTGTCGGGGTAGGCGGCGCGCGCGGCGGCCACCACCTGCTGCACGGCGCGGTCGAGCAGCAGGTCCTCCTGGCCCACGGCCAGTGTCACGGGGGCAAGCGGATCGTCGGTCGTCGTCTTCTTGGCCATCGCCCACAGCATCCCACGTGCCACTGATACACCGGACGACCAGCACGCTCCCGCCCACGCTCACCGCCTCTCGCGCGTCCATGTCGGTCCTCTCCCCCCATGTCCACGGCTTTCCTTCGCTGTCCTGCGTCGTGCCCTGCGCCCGCCCCTCGGGTACGTCGTACCCGTGCCTGAGCAGCGCCGGGTCCGGCTCGCCCCCCGCTGGGGCCTGCCCCGTTCGGGCCTGCCCCGTTCGGGTGGCCGGCCGTCGTCGCCTCCAGGCCGAGCGACGGTGCAGCGCTCGCGTCCGCACCCGCGCGTAGGCGTAGACGTGCGCCCGCGCGGGATCGTCCGCTCTCGCGAGGTGGCCCGTCTCGTGGGGTGCCTCTCGCGGGGTGGCCCGTCTCGTGGGGTGGCCCGGGACGCTCGTCTGCTGTCACGCACAATGGGCCGGTGAGCACACGACCCCTGACCGAGGAGCAGCCCGAACCCGCGACCCGCCACCTGCTGGTTCTCCCCGACCGCGACGCCGCCGAGGACGCGGCCCAGGAGGTCGTGGACCGCTTCGGGCTCAACGAGGAACCGCAGGTCGTACGGGAGGCGCTGGCCGGAGAGGACGATGCCGAGGACGCCCAGTGGCTCGTCGTCATCGAGGATCCGGAGGCGTCACTCGCCGTGCCGGCGCTCGACGCCTTCGCCGCGGAGTACGACGGGTGGCACGAGGCGGAGTGAGGGTGGCGTCGGGCGGCGCGGGCGCCCGTGGCCTCGGCCCGCCTCCCGCCACTACCGCGTCCCGTTTCCTGCCTCCCCTCCTACCTCGGGCACCCTTCTCCCTCTGACGACGCCATGGCCTCCGCCGTGACCTCAGGACCCACTCCGGCCTCCGCCCTGGTCCAGTCGCCCGGGGCGGCCTCGGTTCCCGGCCCGGTCGCGGCGCGCGGCCCGCTCCCGGTTCCGCGCTCGGCCTCGGGGCCGCTTCCAGTCCCGCACTCCTCCCCCAGTGCGTCGGTCGTGGCGGCGGAGCCGGAGGCGGCCTCGGCTTCGGGTGTGGGCAACTCGCGTATGTGCGGCACCGGCAACGGCAGGACCCACAGCAGGCACAGCACGGCACACGCGGTTCCGATCCACAGGGTGGGACGCAGCCCGATGGTTGACCCGAGCGCGCCTGCGGTGAGGGCGCCCAGCGGGCGGACGCCGTGGGTGAGGGTGCGATAGGCGCCGGTGACCCGGGCGCGCAGCGCGTCCGGTATGAGCGCGGCCTGCAGTGAGCTGACGGAGACGTCGGCGATCATCGCGCCTACGCAGGAGCCCAGTTCCGCGAGGAAGAGCAGCCCCAGAACGAGTGGCGTCGGCCCGCCCGCGAGCGGCACGAGCAGCAGCGGAGCGGAAAAGAGGGTGTATCCCAGGACGGCGGAGCGACCGATGCCCAGGCGGCGGGTCACCCGTCCCGCCGTGGCCGCACCGACGAGTCCGCCGGCCGCCCCCACCGCGAGCACGATCCCGAGCAGGTCGGCGCCTAGCCCCAGTTCTGAGGTGACGTAGAGGACGAAGAGGGTGTGGAACATGAAGTTGAAGAACTGGATGGTGGAGGAGGCTGCGAAGGTGGCGCGCATGACGGATGAGCGCGTGATCCACCACAGCCCGGCCGTGAAGTGCCCCTTGGCTGGCGCCGAGGGCGGCGGCTCAGCGGGGTCGATCGTAGTAAGGCACCGCGCCGACAACAGGTAGGTGAACGCGTCAGCCACCAAGGCGAGCGGAGCAGCCAGCGTCTGCACGAGGAAGCCGCCGGCGCTGGGCCCCGCCACGTAGGCGAGCGAACGGCTGCCGTTGATCAACGAGTTGGCCTCGACATAGCGCGTGCTGGGGACCAGCGCGACGAACAGCGTGGCGTTGCAGACGTCGAAGAGCACGGTCAGCGAGCCGACGGCGAAGGCCGTGAGGTAGAGCTGGGTGAGGCTGAGGAGGTCAAGGGCGTACGCGACGGGCAGGGACGCGATGAGCCCGGCCCGCGCGAGGTCAGAGACGATCATGATCCGGCGGCGGCTGGCCCGGCGGTCGACCCAGGCCCCGGCGGCAAGCGAGAACAGCAGCGCGGGCAGCAACTGCGCGGTGGCGAGCCACCCCATCTCGGCCGCGTCCGCATGCAGGATGAACACCGCGGCGAGGGGTAGCGCCAGCAGGGAGATCTGATCGCCGATCAGGGAGACGCCCTGGCCAACCCAGTATCGGCGGAACAGGCCTTGGCGCAACAGCGCAGGCGCTCTCTCGACGATGCTCACGTGCCCTCCGGGTTCGGGATGTCGCTCACTGCCGCCTCGCCCGCCGCTGCCGGGCCCGCCTCCGCGGGGTTCGTTCTCGCGGGGTTGCCCGGCCGTCGCCCGTCGCTGTCCGCCGTCGGCGTGACCGTCACGGGCCCCTTGTGCGTCGCTGCGGCGTCGGTGGCCAAGCCCACCTCGGGGACTGATCCTGGCACTGCCACCTGCGACAGCGCGAAGCCAGCCCGGATGACCTGCACGAGTCGGGCCCCCGGCGGCCGGGAGTCCGGTCGCGTCCCACGTGCTTCGAAGGGACGCAGCAGCGCATCGGTCCGCTGCTGGAAGGCGGACAGTTCGCCCGCTGTCAGGTACAGCAGGACGTCGCTGATCCGACCGGCCTCCCGAGTCGCGCTGCAGGGCCCGTGGACGCGGAGCAGGCCGACCAGACGCATCCGTGTCAGATGCGCATACGCCCGCAGAGCGCGTGGGTCGGTGAACCGCGTCCCGCGCGCGGGGGGTTGCGCCGGACTCGAGGCGTCGGATCGCCCTGAGCCGTGGGGGGCGCCTTCGCCATGCTCCGACATCTTCTAAAGCTAGCTTTGGAAAGGTTTCTCTACCACGGCCCGTACAGGGGTCATGCGCATACCAAAGGGGACGACACCTGGCGGCCAGCAGATGAATCTCTGGTGTTGGCCCAGCCAAGCGGGCACGGAGTACGAACGTCCTTCGTAGATTTCTCGCATCCCTGTACGACCATGTGTGCGAGGTTGCTGTGGCAGTCCCTGACACCGAGACGATCCTGGCAGCCGCCGGCCTGGTGCTGACCGGCGCGGTCTGGGCAGTGGAACGCTTCCTTCCCGGCCGCAAACGCATCGGCTACCGGGTGCAGATGGACACAGCGGTCAGCATGAACCCTCAGGCCGCTCACGACATCGTGCAGCTTCGGCTGCTGTTGAACGAGCAGGAAGTCACGGACGCCACCGTGGCGTTGCTGCGGATCGAGAACGACGGCAGCAAGGACATCGTTCGCCACGACTACCAGGAACCGCTCGTCGTCGAGTTCCCCGGCCGCACGATCCAGGCGGTGACGGTTACCGAGACCGACGCCTCGCTGCGTTCGATGCTGACGCGCAACAGCGGGTTGCGGGTGGCGGGCGACCAGCTCACCCTGCCCAAAGTGCCGCTCAACCGCAGGGACCACTTCAAGCTCCTCGTCCTGCTGACCGGGGACGGCGATCGGGTGACGATGGGTGGTTTCCTGAGCGGCGGCTCCATCCGGCGCAACGCGCAGCGCCGCGGTCCCAGCAAGCTGAGCCTCGCCCTGGGCGGGGTGTTCATCATCCTGATGGGCCTGCTCGGTGGCTTGCTTATTCGCAACTCCGACGATGAAGCGGCTAATCCGGTCTGCGCGTCGGGCGAGTTGGTCATCGACGGTTCGACCGCCTTCGCCAAGCCGATGAAGGCCATCGCCAACGACTACCAGAAGCAGTGCCCAGGGGCCGAGATCAAAGTGCGCGAGAACGGCAGCCTGAACGGGCTCAGGAACCTGAGCCGCGCCGGCCGCGACGACCCCGACCACCAGCAGGCCTTCATCGCCATGGCGGACGTCCGGGCCCCGAAGATCAACGGCTACAAGGATCTGATCGCGCACCGACCAGTCAGCGTCGTCCCGCTCAGCGTGGTGGTCAACGGTGGGAGTGGCGTCAAGAACCTCACCACGGAACAACTGCGTGGCATATTCAGCGGCAAACACACCAACTGGAAGGGCGTGGGCGGCAAGAACCTGCCGATCAGCCTGGTCAGCTGCGACTCCCAGTCTGGCACCCGCATCACCTTCGAACGGGAAGTACTGGAGGGGGTACCCACCGGCCAGCTCGTCGGGCTTTCCGACTGCACCACCCGGGTCAACCAACAGTCCTCCCGCTCCGGGCACTGTGAGGCATCGGACACGGAGTCCGCCTTGGACACCATCGATCGGGTGCCGGGGGCGATCGGCTACGCGGAAACCTACTCCGCGAGCTCCCGCCCTGACGTCACCGCTGTCCAACTCAACGGGAAGACACCAGAGATCGCACTGGACAAGCCGGACACCTACTCGTTCTGGGCGACCGAGCGCCTCTACACTTACCGAGAGCCCCGCGACGGCTCCCTGACCGCCAAGTTCCTGACCTTCATGAACGGCGCGAACGCCGAGGTGCTGTTGGGGGCGCACCGGCACCCCCCTGCTCCGCGAAGGAGAACTACTACTCCCACGCCTGCGCCCTCTGATCGACGCCCGTGGCACACCACCGGCTCCGGTGATGGCCACCGCGCCGTCGACATCGGTACGCAGCACCCGCGCCCCCTGCTCGCGCAGCGCAGCCACGGTGCGCGGGGCCGGATGGCCGTACGGGTTGTCCGCACCGCACAAGATGAGCGCCAGTCGAGGGCGCAGGCGGCGCAGCAACTCGTGATCCTGATGACGCGATCCGTGGTGCGCGACCTTCAGTACGTCGACCGGTCCGAGGGTTGGGTGGGCTGCCAGCAGGGCCCGCTGCGCCGTCGGTTCCAGGTCTCCGAGGAGCAGCAGGGTCAGCCCGGCCATGCGAACGAGCAGGGTGACGCTGGCATCGTTCGCGCCGGTGACGGCACTCGCGTCGGCCGTGTCGGCACCATCGAAGAGGGCCGGGGCACCTCCCGGGTTCGCGGTGCCGGGCACGTCCGTCGGCGCCGTCCCGGACGTCACACCTGGGGGCCACAGCACCTGCCAGGAAAGGCCGCTGGTGCGACGCCGCTCAGCCGGTACCGCTTCGAGCTGCTGCACACCGGCCTTCGACACCGCCCTACGGACGAACGCGGCCTGCCCCGGAGGCTCCCGCAGACTCGTGGTCTCCACAGCGCCCACGGCCCGGCCACGCAGCACACCTGGTAGGCCCGCCACGTGATCCGCGTGGAAGTGCGTCAACACCAGCAGCGGAATCCGCACGATGCCCAGGTCCCGCATGCAGCGGTCCACCGCGCCGGGGTCCGGGCCAGCGTCGACGACCACCGCCGTGCCCTCGCCGGCGGCCAGCACCAGCGCGTCGCCCTGCCCCACGTCGCACGCCACCAAGCGACACGATGACGACCATGACCCCGGCCAACGCCAGCGCGTCGCCCCAACTGCCCGGCCAGCTCACGCCGGACCCCGGCAGCCCAGCGCCCGTGCGGGACACCGAGGCCAACCACTCCACCGGCCAGGCGGCGCACCAGGACAGGCCCACCGCGAGGGGCGGAGCCAGCGGCCCCACGGCCAAGGCTGCGAAGCCGAGAACGGTCGCAGGTGCGATCGCCAACTCGGCCAGCAGGTTGCAGGGGATCGCGACCAGGCTCACTCGTGCCGCCAACACCACGACCACCGGGGCACACACCGCTTGCGCCGAGGCCGCCGCGGCCAGCACCTCCGCCAGCCGTCCCGGCACGCCACGGGCCCGCAGCACGGCGCTCCACCGCGGGGCGATGGTGAGAAGCGCGCCCGTGGCCAGGACGGACAGGAGGAAGCCATTACTACGAGCCAACCACGGGTCGTACAGCAGCAGGGCCAGTACGGCAGCGGCAAGCGCGGGCAGGAGCGTCCGGCGGCGTCCTGTCCCAATGGCGATCAGAGTGATCAGCCCGCAGGCAGCAGCCCGTAACACGCTCGGCTCGGGGCGGCGCACCACCACGAAACCCAGGGTCAGCACGCCGCCGAGCAGTGCGGTCAGCCGGAGCGGCACCCCGAGTCGAGCGACGAGTCCGCGCCGCTCGGCCCTCCCCGCCACGTGCGGCGGCCCGATGAGCAAGGCCAACACGATCGACAGGTTGCTTCCGGAAACGGCCAACAGGTGCGTCATGTCGGTGGCCCGGAACGCTTCGTCGAGGTCGGGTGGCACCCGTGAGGTGTCACCTACGACGAGGCCCGGCAGCAGCGCTCTCGCATCGGCGCTCAGCCCGTCGGAGGCGGCCCGAAGACCGGCGCGCAGCCGCCCCGCCGTGCGCTGGAGGTCGCTCGGTCCGGCGAGCACCAGAGGTGGACGCTCGTCATCGGTGCGCAGCACAGCCGCAACGCGGTCTCCGTCGCGAGTCGGTGGCACCACTCGTGCGCGCACCCGCAGCCGTGTCGATGGCAGGAGTTCTCGCCACCGCGCGTCCGCCGTCGTGGATGGCTCACCGGTGCCGCGCGAACCACCCGGGTCCGAACGCTCGCTTCCCACTGCCTCGGCTTCGCCACCTGTTGCCCCGGCTTCGCCGTGCGCCGCCGATGCCTCACCCGCCCGGGCCGTGCCACGCAGGTCAACGATCAGCAGAACCGGCGTGCGCGTGCGCACGACGCACTGGACTCGGCCGCCGCCTGCCCGGCGGGTTGGCGTGTGTTCTGCCGCCCTGACCCTGGTCGCCACGGCATCGATGGCGAGGGCCGGCGGGGTGGACGCCGGGCCGCGCACCCGGGGCCTGATCAGACGCGGGTCGCCTGTGACGGTGAGGCCGACCTCCGCCTCGGCGTGCTCTTGGGCGAGCTTGGGGATGGGCCCTCGGTGGCTGTCCGCCGCGTGGAGAGCCGCGACGGCGGCCGTCGCACTAGCGCACAGCAACGCGATCACCACTGCGGCCGCAGTCCCCGCCCGCAGGCGAGCCCTTGCCGCCCCCGTCCGACTCAGGGTGCCCGGCCGTCGGCTCAGGCGCCATGTGACGCCCAGCAACACCGCAGCGGTGGCGAGGGCCCCGACACAGCAGGCCGTGACCGACATCGTGTCTGCCTCAAGTGCCAGGGCGGCGGCCAGCCATGCCGCCAACACGGGCGGGATCAACCGCAGGTCAGCCGGGCCCTCACCGCCCCGAGTGCTAGCTGGAAGCTCGCGTCGGTTCGGCGCTCCGCCCCTCTCTGCCGCGCCGATAGTCGTGGTGGCCGTCGTGCTTGCTCGTCGTGGTGGCTTGTGACCGCACAGTCGACGCGGGGACCGCGCTGGCCGCTACCTGGGGCGGCCCGTTGGGTGTCGGGGTTCTGCGGGTTGACCCGTCGTGGGCCCGCCTCCCGGACCTCGTGGCGGGTCATGGTTGAACGAGGGGGGTAGATCGGCGAACCGCTTGTCACCGATACCGGTCACTTCGCGCAGTTCCTCAACGGAGCCGAACCCGCCGTGCTGGTCCCGGTAGTCGAGAATGTGGCGCGCGAGGACGGGGCCCACCCCGGGAAGGCCGTCAAGCTGCTCGGCTGTCGCGGTGCTCAGACTGACGGGGGACCCGGCCGTACCTCCAGCCGTGGCTCCGGCGCTGGAACCCGTCGCGAGACCCGACGCACCGGTGCTGGGCGTTCCGTTTCCGCCGGCAGATGACGCGCCGCTCACCGGCGCGCCACCTGCGCCCGGCCTGACACCGACCGCGATCTGTTCCCCATCGACGAGCACCCGCGCGCGGTTCAACTCGCTGAGTCGCACACCAGGCTCGGCTCCCCAGCCGCCGTGATCGCATCAGCCACACGCGAACCCGCTGACAGTCGACGCACACCCGGCTCGCGCACCTTGCCCGCCACATCGACCACAACGATCCGACCCGCACCCGCGCGGGGCGTCGCCGTGTGATCCATGCCCGGCTCTTGAGGGCCCAACACCGGCTTCGCGCGCGGCTGCTCGGGAGGCGCGCTCACCGTTTCCGGGCGTCCGGTCCAGAAGTGGTGCACAGCCATGGCCACCGCCACCAGCAGCACCACGACCACCGCGAGCAGCGCCTTGGGGCGAATGGCGCACCGTTCTTGGAGCCACAACGGCAATCGTTCAAAACCACCAGGCGCAGGTCACGCACGCGCGGACCAAGGCCGGGACGGCCCTGCGGGGTGGCTGGTCAGCGCTCCCCGCCGACCCGTCCATCGGACTCCGCTTCCTCAGTGAGCGTACGGCCGCCCGGCACGTACGACGCGCGCCCGCCACGCTCGGCGAGGAGGTCCCCCACACCCACGCTCGTGTCCCTCCGCGCAACGGTCTGGTCAGCCGAGCTGTCGCCGCGGTGGTCACAGTCGAAGGGAGCGCCGTCGGCGAAGTCGTCATCGCGCCCCCTGCTTCTCTCGCCCGCACGCAGCGTGGACGTACGCACTGCCTCCTCCGCGCTCCAGTCCCATCGCTCGTGCCACCCGACGAAGCTGAAGTCGTTCTTCGGGGCATGACGCGGGCGCCCGCCGGGGCGGCGTGCCACCCTGACCGTGCCCCGTCAACGTCATCGGCGGTTCCCCAGATGCCGAGGTCATCCGCGATCGGTTGCCCTACTCGCGAAGCGGGCCCCCACCGCGTGGGCCCCGTCGCGGCCACCACCGTCGCCCCAGACGACGCGTTCGTTCGCATCGGCTCCTCCCCACGTCGCGAATCCGTCTCCGCCCTCCCCCCGACTGACCGCGCCGCCGCTGACACGGTGCTCGCGGCGTGAGGAGCTGGCTCGCCCCCAGGCGATCCAGCCACCGAGTTCGTGCGAGGTGGCCCGCTTCCGGCCTCATCGCCCGACCCTGGCGACTTGGGGCCAGCCACCGTCCCGGTCGCGAAGGGCCTGGCACGACCTGGACCCCCGGTCAGGGTTGGCGCTGGTTCTGCCCGTTCCCACCCGGACTCCGGCCGTCCATCAGCTGGACGCCCCACCTCGCCAGACTCCGTTCCCGGGAGGCCCGGGCTCAGCAGACCGGAAGCTCGCGTACGCCCCACTCCGCTGCCCGGCGCCCGTTTCCGTCGCCTGCCACGCTGGCTGCGAGGGGCGCTGGTGGACGGCGCGGGCCCCCGTGGCCCGAGGCCCAGGAGCCGCTTCGACGCTCCGTGAGCGCCAGAACTGCCGCGCAGCCCACCCATGAGCCCAATGCTCACTTTCCGTGTTCGATTGCTCATGTCGATCGACGGTAAAGGCCCGCCAACAATCCCGCTGAGACTTCCTGCGATCCGTGGATAACCTCAGCCCTGTGGAAAACTCGGTCACCCGGGCGAGCGCATTCAAGCTCGGCAACTACCTTTGCAGCCAGGCGTGTTGCTTTACTCATGACGTGGCGCGGTGCTGAGACCTTCGGAGCTGGCGACGGCGAGCGTGGATGGACAGGGGTGGGGCACCCAGCCGGCATGCGTGATCATTCCTCGGCTTCACAGCAGGCCACACGATTCAGCCTGATTACAGTGAGTGAGTAAGGGGGTGAGAGGAGAGGATTTCACCATGTGTCTGCGGGCGAGGGGCGCACCTGTGGAGCAGGGGTCGTCCAACTACCCAGCATGCGCAGGGCTTCGGCTGTGGCCGAGCCAGGCTCCACGTTGTAGACGCACAGGGTTTGGTCCGGATCGCCGGGGGTCTGGAAGGACTCGTACGAGAAGTGGTGGTGACCGGCGACGGGGTGTCGATAGGACTTGGTGCCGTGGGTGCGACGCAGGACACGGTGGTCGTTCCACCAGGCCGTGAACTCCGGGAGCACAGGGTGAGTTCCCCTACGAGATCGGCGAGCCGTCGATCGTGGGGATGGCGCCCCGCTTCGAGGCGGAGTACGGCGACCGTCTCAGCAGCGAACTGCTCCCAGTCCACCACACGGTCCCGGGCTCCCGGGTCGAGGAGGTAGTAGCGAGCAAGGTTGCGTTGTGGGACGGGCAGGGCGTCGAAGTTGGTGAGCACTTCGCGTGCCAGCCGGTTAGCGGTCAGAACGTCGGTGCGCCGACCAAGGATGAAGGTGAGGACTGGTCCAGAGTGTGGAGCATGAGGTGCAGGCCGGGGCGGACTCGCTGGGGTCCTGCGGTGGAACGTCGAGAGAGGGTGGGGCGCGCGAGGAGGTCGGCAAGGTGCTCGCGCACCGCGAGTTCAGTTGGCTGCCGACCGGGTGGCAGCCGAACTCGGAGGGGTGGATCTGTTGTGCAACGACGCGGGCCTGGTGTTGCCCGCGCCCATCGAGGACCTGGCGACTGACCAGTGGCAGCGCCAGATCGACATCAACATCACCGGGGTGATGAACGTCAGCGGGGCGTTCACCTCACAGTTGGTGGCGTCGGCGCGTGTACGCGGTGTGGCCGACCTGATCAACACCTCGTCCATCGCAGCCCAGAACATCTTCCCCAACTTCGCGGTCTACTCGGGCACCAAGGCGTACGTCACGCATCCGCTGCCTACCTTCCCACCACTCGCCCACCCGACCGCCCCGGCCGCGCAGTCACCCGACCCGAGCCGGCCGCCCACCCCTCGTCCACCCGGTACCCGACCGCGAAGCATCCGGCCGTGCGGCACTCAGCCGCTCACACCCAACCACCCCGCCACCTCCAGCCACCCCCGCTACCCGCATTGCCCGACGCCAGCCAGCAGAGGCCGCGCACCACAACCCTGGGACAGGAGGCCGCCCTCAACACCACAACCGACCCGAGAGCAAGCTTCCGGAAGGCTAGGCGCTCGTCGAACTCAGCGTGGTGAGACGACCGCGCCGAGTAGGCCCGGCCCCGTGTGGGCGCCGATGACCGCGCCTACCTCGCTGACGTGCAGTTCCACCAGGCCGGGCACCCGTGCGTCCAGGCGTTGCGCGAGTTGCTCGGCGCGCTCACCGGCCGCCAGGTGGTGCACGGCGATGTCGACCTCCTGTACGCCCGAGCGTTCCACCACGATCTCCTCCAGACGGGCGATGGCCTTGGACGCGGTGCGCACCTTCTCACGCAACTCGATACGCCGCTCGTCGAGTTGGAGCAGCGGCTTGACGGCCAGGGCCGACCCCAACAGGGCCTGTGCGGCGCCGATGCGTCCGCCCCGGCGGAGATAGTCCAACGTGTCGACATAGAAATAGGCGGAGGTGCCTACGGCACGCTTCTCGGCGGCGGCCACTGCCTCGTTCATGGTGCCGCCCGCTGCCACGGCCTCAGCGGCCGCCAAGGCGCAGAAGCCGAGCGCCATGGCCACCATGCTCGTATCGATCACGCGCACGGGGACGGGCGCACCCTGTGCGGCGAGAAGTGCCGCGTCGTATGTGCCGGAGATCTCGGACGACAGGTGGAGGGAGATGATGCCGTGGGCACCGGCGTCGGCGGCCCGTTGGTATGCGGCGGCGAACGTTGCCGGGCTCGGCCTGGAGGTCGTGACCGGGGTCCGCTTCTGGAGTGCGTGGGCAACGGAGCGGGCGGAGATCTCGGTGCCCTCTTCCAACGCCTCGTTGCCGAGCACCACCATCAGGGGGACCGCGGTGATGTGATGTCGCTCCATCGCCTGCTGCGGCAAGTAGGCCGTGGAATCGGTGATGATGGCGACATGGCGGGACATGCTTCGCAGGCTATCGGTGGCTGGCCAGTGCCGATAGCTGGGGGTGATCGGCACCGGTCACGACTCCGCTGCCGGGTTACGAGAGGGCACGCGGGGAGAGCCGGCGCGGGTTCCGCTTGCGCCGTCGGGCGTGGCTTCGGCGCTCATGTGGTGTTCTCCGGACGGGCGGCCTGCTGCCAGGGTTAGGTCTTCCGGAGCCTGGGATCTTCGGCCGTCAGGGCCCGTGGGCCAGGGGCGTCTGTCTCCTCCACGCCGTCATCCGGAGCGCGACCATCCGAAGCGTGCGGCCGCGACCCGGCCTCCGGCCCCGGACCCGCACTGGCCGCTGCGGTCGTGCCGGGCTGCTGCCTGGGCCTCTCGCTCGACGGGCCGGCCGCTGACGGCCCGGCCGCTGGCGCGCCCGCGGGTCCGATCCGACCGCTCGTTCCGAAGGGGGCACCGGTTCCCGTAGCGGCGTCGGCTGCTCGGTCGATCTCCTCGGCCAGGCGCTCGGACCGCCAGTGCCGCAGGGCGGCGGCCTCCATCTGGATCTGACTGTCCAGGTCCGCGAGGTCGTCCTCGGCGAAGCGGCCAGCCCGGTCCTGGATCGCCCAGCGCAGCGAATCGGCGGAGCGCGTCACCCGCTCCGTGCGCTCACGCAGCTCCGGCAGGCGCGCGGCGATACGGCTGCGGTCGGGCTCGGCCTCCAGACGTCGCAGGTCGTCGTCCACGTCGTGGCCGTGCGTGCTGAGCCGCTCGAAGAGCGCCAGCGACTCGGAGAGCGAGGCGTCCTCGGTAGCGGCAGCGTCCAGTGCCTCCCGGGTCGCACGCATCGATGTGCGCAGCGAGATCCGCAGCTCGGCGATCTCCGCCACGGGGCCGAGCTGCGTGTACTGCTTAGCGCGCAGTTTGGTGTCCTCGACCGTGCGCCGGGCCTGGGTGACCGTGCGGTCGACACCCCGCTTCGCCGCCTTGACCACCTTCACGGTGGCGTACACGCCGGCGAAAACGCAGAGCAGGAAGAACAGCCCCAGGATTGCCACTACGGCTTCCATCGTGCTCCCGCGAGTCTCAGAGGTCAGCAACACCGCAACGCCGTCGAGGCCGAGGTTCCCGCGCTCGGGGCCCGACGAAGACGGCCGTCGCCTCCTAAGGTAAACCGCGCGGGCTGGCTGTGGGTTCCCCACGAACCCGCATCCCGCCCCTAGGTGCCATCCCCGAGGCGCACGCCACGTACCCCGGCGCCGAGCCCCGGCCAAGGCCAGGGCTCCGCTCAACCAACGCGATGGCGTCGCGCAGTACCGGACAAGGGCACGGCCGACACCTGGCGGCTAGCCAGGAGGCGGTACCGGCCAGACACCAACGTAGCCAGCGCGGCGAGGCAACAGCGCCAGCGGCAGCCGCGTGCGGACCGGGCAGAGACCCGGCGCGCAGGAACAACCAGGTACCCCCGCTCACACCCAGCACCACCCAGCACCAGCACCAGACAGTCCGCCGCGCGCAGAAAGCCACGGCCAGCAGACGTCCAGCGGTCAGCCCACTACGGCCAATCGCCCAGGCCGTCCGCCGGCAGGACCAGCACCGCACCGATGACAGGTCACGACAGAACCGGGTCGCTGCACAACTCCACGCCAAGGCGCGGTCGAGCCCGACCGGACCCGGCCGAACTCAGCCGAATCCGACCGGACTCGGCCGGTCCCTGAGCGAGCTGAGGGCAAGGCGCACGGCCGTGGCCGACGCCTCCGGCGCGTCACCGGCCCCGCCATCCGCCCACAACCGGTCCGCGGATCTCCCGCCGCCTCAGGCCGCGCACGACGGAAACCGGACCACCGAGGCCCGCCGACCGCCGGCAGGCGGGCCCCAGGCCTCACACCTCACGCCGGGACGATGTTCACCAGCTTCGGCGCGCGCACGATGACCTTGCGGATGCCCGCGTCGCCGAGGGCGGCGATGACGGCCGGGTCGGCCAGGGCGCGCTGCTCCAGTTCCTCGTCGGAGATGGTCGGCGGCACCTCCAGGCGCGCCTTGACCTTGCCCTTGAGCTGAACGACGCAGGTCACGGCCTCGTCCTGGACGTAGGCCGGGTCGGCGACGGGGAACGGGGCGTGCACGACCGACGTCTCGTGGCCCAGCCTGCACCACAGTTCCTCGGCGATGTGCGGGGCCAGTGGCGCGGTGAGCAGTACCAGGGACTCGGCCACCGTCCGCGGTACCTCGCTCACCTTGGTGACGTGGTTGTTCAGCTCGGTGAGCTTGGCGACGGCTGTGTTGAACCGCAACTGGGCCAGGTCCTGCGAGATGCCGTCGATGGCCTTGTGCAGCGGGCGCAGCAGCGACTCGTCCGGCTCCGCGTCGACGACGGTGACCTCGCCGGTCGCCTCGTCGACGACGTTGCGCCACAGCCGCTGCAACAGCCGGTACTGGCCGACGACCGCCCGCGTGTCCCACGGCCGCGAGACGTCCAGCGGGCCCATGGCCATCTCGTACAGGCGCAGCGTGTCCGCTCCGTACTCGGCGCAGATCTCGTCCGGGGTGACGGCGTTCTTCAGCGACTTGCCCATCTTGCCCAGCAGTCGGCTGGCCTTCTCGCCCTGGTAGAAGAACGCGCCATCGCGCTCCTCCACCTCGGCCGCCGGCACGGCGATGCCCCGGCTGTCACGGTAGACATACGCCTGGATCATGCCCTGGTTGAACAGCTTGTGGAACGGCTCGGACGAGGAGATGTGGCCCAGGTCGTGCAGCACCTTGGACCAGAAGCGGGCGTACAGCAGGTGCAGCACGGCGTGCTCCTGGCCGCCGACGTACAGGTCGACGCCGCCGGTCGGCTGGCCGTCGCGCGGGCCCATCCAGTACTGCTCGACCTCGGGGTCGACCAACCGGTCACTGTTGTGCGGGTCTAGGTAGCGCAGCTCGTACCAGCACGAACCCGCCCAGTTAGGCATGGTGTTGGTCTCGCGGCGGTAGCGCTTGGGGCCGTCGCCCAGGTCCAGTTCGACGTTGACCCAGTCCGCGTTGCGGGACAGCGGGGTCTCCGGCGAGCTGTCGGCGTCGTCCGGGTCGAAGGTGCGCGGCGAGTAGTCCTCGACGTCCGGCAGCTCCAGCGGCAGCATCGACTCGGGCAGCGTGTAGGCCACGCCGTCCTCGTCGTAGACGATGGGGAACGGCTCGCCCCAGTAGCGCTGGCGGCTGAACAGCCAGTCGCGCAGCCGGAAGTTGAGCGCGCCCTCGCCGATACCGTGCTCGGTCAGCCACCGCGTCACCTTGGCCTTGGCATCCCGGACGACCAGGCCGTCCAGGGTGACCTCGGCGCTCGCGGAGTTGATGATCTTCGCCTCGTACGAGTCGAACGAGTCGTCCCAGGTGCTGGGGTCGGTGCCGCGGTCGTCGCTCGGCTCGACCACGCAGCGCATGGGCAGCTCGAAGGCGCGCGCGAAGGCGAAGTCACGGCTGTCGTGCGCCGGCACGGCCATGATCGCGCCGGTGCAGTAGCCCATCAGCACGTAGTCGGCGGTGAAGACGGGGACCCGCTCGCCGCTGATCGGGTTGGTGGCGTACGCGCCGGTGAAGACGCCGGTCTTGTCCTTGGCCTCGGGCTGCCGCTCCACGTCGGACTTGGCCGCCGCCTGCTTGCGGTAGGCCGCGACGGCCTCGGCCGGGGTCGCGAAGCCGCCGGTCCACACCTCGTGCGTGCCCTCGGGCCAGGCGGCCGGAACGATTCGCTCCACCAGTTCGTGCTCGGGCGCCAGCACCATGTACGTCGCGCCGAACAGCGTGTCCTGGCGCGTGGTGAAGATCGTGATCCGCGCGTCCCCGTCGGCCGCGACGGGGAAGTCGACGCGGGCGCCCTCGCTGCGGCCGATCCAGTTCCGCTGCTGGAGCTTGATCGCCTCCGGCCAGTCCAGGGCGTTCAGGTCGTCCAGCAGCCGGTCGGCGTAGGCGGTGATGCGCATGTTCCACTGCCGCAGCTTGGCCTTGAAGACCGGGTAGTTGCCGCGCTCGGAGCGGCCGTCCGCGGTGACCTCCTCGTTGGCCAGCACGGTGCCGAGCCCGGGGCACCAGTTGACCGGCGCGTCCGAGGCGTACGCCAGGCGGTACTCGCCCAGCACGCCCGCGCGCTCGGCGGCGCTCAGCTCACTCCAGGGGCGCCCGTCCGGGGTGGCGCGCTCGCCGGACGCGAACTGCTCCACCAGCGTGTCGATCGGCCGCGCCTTACCCGCCCGCGGGTCGTACCAGGAGTTGAAGATCTGGGTGAAGATCCACTGGGTCCACTTGTAGTACTCCGGGTCGATCGTCTCGATCGACCGGCGGTTATCGTAACCCAGACCCAGCCGGCGCAACTGGCGCCGCATGTTCGCGATGTTGGCCTCGGTGGAGACCCGGGGGTGAGTGCCGGTCTGCACCGCGTATTGCTCAGCGGGCAGGCCGAAGGCGTCGAAGCCCAGGGTGTGCAGGACGTTGTAGCCGGTCATGCGGTGGAAGCGGGCGTACACGTCAGTGGAGATGAAGCCCAGCGGGTGGCCGACGTGCAGCCCCGCGCCCGACGGGTACGGGAACATGTCCATGATGAACTTCTTGGGCCGCTCCAGCACCGCCCCCGGCTCGCCCGCGCCGGCGCGTCCGGCCAGGTCACCGGTTGGGTTGGGGACCTCGTACGTGCCGTTCGCGTCCCAGAAGTCCTGCCAGCGTGCCTCGATGTCGGCGGCCAGCGCCGCCGTGTAGCGGTGCGGCGACGCGGCTGCGGTCTCGGCCGCAGTGTGGGTCTCGCTCATCGTCCTCAAAGCTCCATCGATCGTCTCTGCCAGCGGATACGTACGGAAACGAAAAATCCCCTCGCACAGGAGGGGACGCCGCGCCGATGCCGACCGGCTCTCGCTTCGGTCGGTACTGATCAGCGCGGCTCGCTAAGCAGAAGGCGTACGGCACGCATGGGGTCAGGTTACCGCAGCGGCTCAAGCACCCGCACCGTACGCCGCCCGGCCGCGGCCCGTCCCAGTCCCGTCCCGGCCCGTCCGGCTCCCGGGCCCGCCGGCCGCCCGCAACCGACGGGCCATCCGGAGCCAGCCGGCCAGCCCCCGTCACCCGGCGCCCGTCACCCCGTCATGAGCCCGACGCCGCACGCCCGCTACCCGCCAACGGCCCGGCGCACCGGCCACCGCTCAGCCGTTGCGGAACTCCGCACACCGGTAGGGGCCCAGCGGGCCACCCTCGGACGGGCGGATGGTGACCTCGACGTCGTCGGTCCTGACCTTCGGGTCGAGCACGGCCTGGGCGCGCGCCATGGTGCACACCAACTGGCCGGTGCCCAGGTCGCGCCCGTCCGCCGGGTAGGGACCCTCGTAGCGCACGGTGACCCGCGACCTCGAACCGGTCGCCGAGGCGCCGCTGAGCTGGATGAGCGAGGTGAGCCGGTCGCGCTGCTAGGCGGGGGGCGGGCCCTGGGCGAGCAGCTTGATCACCGAGTTCAGCTCGGTGACCTCCCGGTCGAGCAGCGGCACCGCGCGCAGCCCGCCTTCGGACGCGTAGTACAGCCGTATCCCGCGCGTCAGCCCGGACGCGGGCTCGCCGGCGTCCACCACGCCGGTCGGCTGGACGCCGCAGCCCGCCAACCCGAGCACCAGGCCGAGGCCGAGCGCAGCCCCGAGCGCCCGAGCCGGCACCCGCCCCGCCCCCTGCCCCCACCGCCGCGACAGCAGCCGCGCGAGGCCCCGCGTCACGGGCCCCGGCGCGGCGCCGCCCCCGATGCCGCCACGGCCCCCGCCGCGACGACCGCCGCGCCCCCTCGCCCGCCGGTCACTGGGCCGCCCCATCCGCACATCCCCTACGGCCCCGTACGCCCCTCGCCGCCCGCACCGCCCGTACGCTCCCCCCATCGCCCCCCCGTGCGCCCCGCACCGTCCGCACGCTCCGCGTCTCCCGCGCGCCGCAGTGGGAGCCGCAGTGTGAAGACCGCACCGCGCGGCGGCCCGCCGACTCCAGCGCCCCGGCCGGCACCCGAGTCCCGACCGTCCACGGCCGTCACGCCCGCCCCACCCACCACGTCAGCCCCATCCGGCGTACCAGCCCTACCAACCCCGTCAGCCCCATCAACTCCATCAGCTCGATCAGCCCCATCCGCCACCTCAATGGTTCCGCCGTGTAGGCGCGCGTTCTCCAAGGCGATGGCCATGCCCAGGCCGCTGCCCTGGCCGCTCGCGTCGGCCGCGCCGCGCGTGCGGGCCGCGTCCGCCTTGTAGAAGCGGTCGAAGACCCGCTCCCGGACCCGCGGTGACAGCCCGGGCCCGTGGTCGGCGACCGTGAGCGTCACCCACTCCCAGTCCGCCGCGCCGACCGTGGTGAGGCTCACGACCACCGGTGGGGCCCGTGCCGCAGCGCGTTGCCCACCAGGTTGGCGACGATCACGTCGACGCGACGCCGGTCGACCACCGCCCGTACGCCCTCGTCGAGGCGCGTGCGCACCCGGTCCGTCCAGCCGCGCAGCGCCAGCGTGGCCCGTACGGTCTCGGCGAGGTCAGTCTCGGCCACGTTCACGTGCGCGGCCTTGGCGTCGAAGCGGGAGATCTCCATCAGGTCCTCGACCAGCCGGGACAGCCGTGCCGTCTCCGCGCCGATGGTACGGGCCGCCCGCGCCGCGTCCGGGGGAGCTGGTCGGCGTCCTCCTCCAGGACCGTCGCCACCATGGTCATGGCCGCCAGCGGGGTGCGGAGTTCGTGCGAGACGTCCGCCACGAAGCGGCGCGCCTTAGCCTCCTGCGCGCAGCTCCGCGTCAGACGCCTGGAGCGCGTCGGCGGTCTCGTTAGAAGGTACGGGCCAGGTCGGCGAGTTCGTCGTGCCCCCGAACGGCGACCCGGCTCCCCAGGTCGCGCGCCGCGAGCCCCGGGTGGCCCGGCCGAGCTGGCGCACCGGGCGCAGGACCGTCCCCGCGGCCAGCAGCGCCAGCAGCGCGGCCAGCACCACCACCGGCACGATGCCCGCCCGCACCGAGTCCAGCAGGGCGGCCGTGTCGTCCCGCTCGGCCCGCAGGTCGGCGATGGCGAAGACCTCGAGCCCCGAGGTGCGGCGGTCGCCGTCGGCGTACCGCACGGGCATGCCGACGGCCAGGTACGGTTCGCCGCGCCAGGCCACCCGCTGGAACTGGGCCTGCTCACCAGCGCGCACGGCGGCCCGCAACTCGGCGGTGATCCGGCCGGCCGTCTCGGCGCGCGCGTCGGAGACGGCGACCAGGTCCTGGTAGCGGGCGACCACGGGGCGGGCGCCGATGCCCTCCGAGACACAGGCCGCGAACCGGGACAGCGACCGCTGGTCGGACGGTACGTCGAAGTCGGCGGCGACGGCGGTGGCCCGCTCCCGGAGGTCGCTCACGGCCGCGCTCTGGACCCGCTGCAACACGGCGGTGCGCGCGTCCCGGTAGGCCAGGGCGGTCGCGGTCGCCGCGCTGATGAGCGTGGCCAGGACGAACGTGAAGACGAGGCGGGTGCGCAACCCGCCGACGAGCCGCCGCGAGCGCCGCGTCACTCCCCCGCCCCACACCCGCCTCATCACACGCCACCCGCCGGCGCCCCGACACCCCAAGCCCGATCCGCACCCCAGGCCCGGTCCGCGCCCCGAGCCCGCGCCCCGATGCCAACCCGGCACGCGACGGCGGTCCGCGTCCCGGCGGCAGCCCCGTTCACAGCGGCCCGAAGCGGTAGCCGAAGCCGCGCACCGTCTGGATGTACCGAGGCTTGGCCGGCACGTCCTCCAGCTTGGCCCGCAGCCGTCCGACCGCGGCGTCCACCAGCCGGGAGTCGCCCAGGAACGTGTGGTCCCAGACCGACTCCAGGAGTTGTTGCCGGCTGAACACCCAGCAGGGGGAGGCCGACAGCTCAAGCAGGAGCCGCAGCTCGGTGGGGGGCAGCGCGAGCCGCACGCCGTGCTTGGTGACGGTCAGGCCGGCGCGGTCGATCACCAGCCCCGCGAGGTCGGTGCCCGCCTGCCGCCCCGCCCCGGACGGCTCCGCGCGCCGCAGCGCGGCCCGGATGCGGGCTTCGAGGACGGGCGCGGTGACCGGCTTGACCACGTAGTCGTCGGCGCCCGCCTCCAGGCCGGCCACAATGTCCTGGTCGTCGCCGCGCGCGGTCAGCATAATGACCGGCAGGACGGCGGTCCTGGCGCGGATGCGACGGCACACCTCGAAGCCGTCCAGGTCCGGCAGCATCAGGTCGAGCACAGCCAGCTCGATCCGGCCGCCGCCCGGGCCGTCCAGCAGGGCGAGGGCCTCCTCGCCGGTGGCGGCCACGTCGACGTCGTACCCGTGCCGGCGCAGCACCAGCTCCATTCCGTCCCGTACGGACGCGTCGTCCTCGATGAGCAGCACGTGCGGCATGCGGATGATTATGGGCACCCGAGCGGCCGGTCCGCCGCTCCGGGCCGGGGCGGATGTGAAGGTCGGGGCATTGTTACGTTCTCATCATGTGGCCATGGAGCGGCCATCACGTGGCCTGCCGAGGGTTGCGGCATGGGCTCTCCAACGATCTCCCCGACCCCGGTCCGGCTGCGGCTGGCCGCGCTCGTCGCGGCCCCCGTGCTCGCCCTCTCGGTGGCGTGCGGCGGTGACGACTCCGACGGCGCGCGGTCGAGCGACGAAATCGCCTCGGTGCCACAGGCCGGGCCCCGTCGGCCTCGCGGTCCGCACCGGACACGCGCGCCCCGGACAGCCGGACCGCCGGCAAGAGCGCCTTCTACGACGCCCAGTTGTCGTACGTCCAGTGCATGCGCGCCAAGGGCGGCTATCCGGACTTCCCCGATCCCAAGCTCAGCAGCTGCCTCGACTGGAAGAAGGTCAACGCGATCGGCTCCCAGCCCGGCCGCAACGAGGGCATCAAGGACGGCCGGAACGGCGTCTGCGTCTCCGAGCTGAGGAAGACCATGGCGGCCGAGCCCAAGCGCGACCAGCAGAAGGACTACGAGTCGATGCTCGCGCACGCCAAGTGCATGCGGGACAACGGCGTCTCCCGGTTCACCAACCCGACCATGAGCGGCGGCAACGCCCAGCCCGGCGGCGACCCGAGCCCCGGCTCCCCGGTCATCGACACCGAGTCGCCGGCGTACGAGCAGGCCCGCGAGGCGTGCAAGGGCAAGCTGCTCGAAGGTCTGGACGACATGCAGTGAGGCGCGGCACCGCGATCCGCGCGTGCGGCGCGGTGGCCGTCGTCGCCGCTGCCGCCGGGGGCGTCTGGCTCCTCGGCGACGGTGGTGACGCCGACGCCCCGGGGCGCGGCGGCGACCTGCAGCCCGCCACCGCCACCGTCGTGCGCACCGACCTCGTGCGGGCCAAGACCGTCGACGGCAAGCTCGACTTCGCCCAGCGCCGCACCGTCAAGTCCGCCGTCGAGGGCACCGTGACGGTGGCCGCCGTCGAGGGCGCGTCACTGTCCCAGGGCCAGGCGCTGTACGAGCTGGACGACAAGCCGGTCACGCTGCTGTACGGGCCGGCCCCGATGTTCCGCGAGATGCGGGTGGGCGACCGGGGCACCGACGTGCTCCAACTGGAGCGCAACCTGCGCGACCTGGGGTTCGGCGCCGACCTGTACATCGATCCGCGGTACGACGAGGACACCGAGGCCGCCGCCAAGCGGTGGCAGAAATCCCTGAACCGCACCCCCACCGGCCGGGTCGGCCGGGGCAACGTCGTCTTCCAGCCCGGCCGGGTCAAGGTGGTCGCGGCCGACGCGGCCCTCGCCGACCAGGTCGGCCCGGGCGAGCCAGTCCTCACGGTCGCCTCCACCAAACCCGTCGTACGGGCCGAGCTGGAACTCGGCGACGGCGCCCTTACCGCCCGCGACACCAAGGTCGAGGTCACCCTGCCGAGCGGCAGGGCCGTACCCGGCCGGGTCGCCGGGACGGGTACGCCCCGAGACCTCCGCCGACGGGGCCGACGCGGCCCAGGAGGGCATCACCGTCGAGGTCGTCCTGGACGGCCCTTCGGCCCTCGCCTCGGGCAAGGACACCAGGGCCTCGGCGAGCGTGAGGTTCATCAGCGAGGCACACAAAGACGTCCTCGCCGTTCCCGTCGAGGCGGTCATCGCCCTGCGCGGCGAGGACGGCGGCTACGGGCTCCAGGTCGTACGGAACGGCACCAGCACCGTGGTGCGGGTGGAGACGGGCATGACGGTCGACGGGCAGATCCAGGTCAGCGGCCCGGACGTGCGCAAGGGCATGCGGGTCGGAGTGGCGAAGCCATGACGCCGGTGATCGAACTGCGGGACGCGAGCAAGGCGTACCCCGGCGGCGTGCACGCGCTGCGCGGCGTGAACCTGACCGTCAAGGAGGGCGAGCTGCTGGCCGTCGTCGGCCCGTCCCGCTCCGGCAAGTCCACGTTGCTGCACGTCATCGGCACGCTCGACCGGCCCACCTCGGGCACCGTGCGGGTCGCCGGCTACGACGTGGCCACGCTCTCCGACTCCCGGCTCGCCGCGCTGCGCGCCCGCTACATCGGCTTCGTCTTCCAGCATTTCCACCTGTCGGCGGGGCGCGACACGGTGGCCGACGGGCTGCTGTACGCGGGCGTGCCGCCGCGACAAGGGCGCGCGCGGGCGCGCGAAGCGCTGGCCAGGGTGCGCCTCGACCACCGCTTCGAGCACCGGCCGCTTGTCGGGCGGCGAGAAGCAGCGCGTGGCCATCGCCCGCGCCCTGGTCGGCGAGCCGCGGCTGGTGCTGGCCGACGAGCCGACCGGGGCGCTCGACACGGCGTCCGGCGAGGTCGTCATGGAGGTGCTGCGCGAGCTGAACGCGGCCGGCACGACCATCTGCATCATCACCCACGACAACGAGATCGCGCACGCCCTGCCGCGCCGGGTGCGCTGCCGGGACGGCGAGATCGTCGCGGACTCGCGCACCCCGGCGGGAGGGGCCCGGACATGACGAGGGAACTCAAGCCCGCCCGGCTGGCCCCGCGGGACGTCCTCCGCGTCGGCGCGGTCGGCCTGCGCGCGCGCCGCGACCGCGTGGTGCTCTCGGCGCTCGGCATCGCCATCGGCATCGCGACCATGGTCGCGGTCGTCGGCCTCGCCGAGTCGAGCCGCGCCGACCTGATGGCCCGGCTCGACCGGCTCGGCACCAACCTGCTCACGGCCGAGGCCGGCGACGACGTCACCGGGCAGGAGGTGAAGCTGCCGAAGAACGCGGTGGCGACGGTCGAGCGCGTCGGCCCGGTACGGCACGCCACGGCGACCGCCAACGTCGACGCGCGCATTCGCCGCAGCAACGTGGTCCCCCCCAGGAGCGCACCGCCGGCGTCACCGCCCAGGCGACCCGCCTCGACCTGCTGTCCACGCTGGGCGGCGAGGTCGCCAGGGGCACCTGGCTGAGCCCGGCCGGCGAACGCCTGCCGACGACGGTGCTCGGCGCGGTGGCGGCGGACCGGTTGGGCATCACCCGCACCGGTGAGTCGATCATGATGAACGAGACGCGCGTGGTCGTCGTCGGTATCCTCAAGCCGATCGAACTCGTCCCGACGCTGGACCGGGTGGCCATGGTCGGATTCCCCGCCGCCGAGCGCTACTTCGGCTTCGACGGCCACCCCAGCACCATCTTCGAGCGCTCCACGGACGCCTCGGTCGAGGGCATACGGGCGGTGCTGGCCCGCACCGTCAACCCCGGGAACGAGGCGGTCGTCAAGGTGTCCCGCCCCTCAGACGCGCTGGCCGCCAAGGCCGCCACGGACGAGGGCCTGACCCACCTGATGCTGGGCCTAGGCGCGGTGGCCCTGCTGGTCGGCGGGGTCGGGGTAGCCAACACCATGGTCATCTCGGTCCTGGAACGCCGCCAGGAGATCGGCCTGCGCCGCTCGCTGGGCGCCACCTGCAACGCGATCCGGCTCCAGTTCCTGACCGAGTCCCTGCTGCTCTCGGCGCTCGGTGGCGGCGCGGGGGCACTGCTCGGCGCGGCGGCCACGTACGGCTTCGCGCGGTCCCGGGGCTGGACGGCGGTCGTCCCGCCCTGGTCCCTGGCGGGCGGCCTGGCCGCGACGCTGGCGATCGGCGTGGTAGCGGGCCTGTACCGGGCGATCCGCACCTCCCGCCTGCATCCGGCGGTGGCGCTGAACTCGGCGTGAGAACAGGGGAAAACCAGAACATCCCGTCCGATGCTATCGGACGGGATCCTGGTAACTCCACCGAGCAGTTGTTTTGTGGAGCTAAGGATAATTGAACTCCTGACCTCCTGCACGCCATGCAGGGGCTCTACCAACTGAGCTATAGCACCAAAGTGTTTCCTGCATCGGTTTCCCTCGGCGGCATCGCCTACATTACACGGACCGGCTGGCCTTTCGCCAAATCGGTTCTCCCGGCGGCTGCCACGGCTACGCCGTGGCGAACGAGTAGAACCGCTTCAGGGTGCAGTGCTCGTCCAGCAGCCGCCCGTAGATCGGCTCGCCCTCAAGCTCGCGGTACGTCTCGATGGGGTCGCCCTTTATGATCAGCGCCCGCGCGCACTCGACGCACCAGTACTGATAGTCGGCGTTGAGCGGTTCCATGTCGCGGACGATCGGCGTCCCGCTGCCACACCAGTCGCATTTCCGGCTGTGCGCACCCATCAATCAGCTCCAGCTATGACCGCAGGACGTGCACACATAGGAGATCCCGCCGTTGTCGCCCAGCACTTGCGCCACGTGCGCCGAGCCACAGGCAGGGCACTGCAACGCCGTGACGTCCCTCATCGACCGCGGCCCGTCGGGCATCGCACCACAGGGACCGACGGGGTACGTAACGCGCGGCGCGTACTCCGGCAGCCAGTCATGTCCCTGTGCTTCGGCGATCTCCAGCAGGTCGTTGACCTCCTCCAGGACGCTGGTCGGCATCGCACCGCCCCTCCCATCGGCACCGTCCCCTCGCGTCGATCTCGATTCTGTCATGCGAAGGCGTGCGGGTCAGCGCCCGGTCACAGCGTGATCTCCCCCGCGACCCACGAGAACCGCGTCCCCCGCCACACACCTGACGCCCCACCACCCCCGGCCACCACCGCCCCTTTGCTCCCACAGCCAACCCCAACCCCACCCACACCAGCGACCCCCACACCCCCACCACGCCAAAGCCAAGCCCCCACGCGCCGGCGAAGCCGCGCTCCCCCCACCCCGCTCCGGCGAAGCCGAGCACCCCCACCCCCGCGACAGCGAAGCCGAGCCCCCGGCTCACCCACTCCGAGGAGGGGCACCCCCGCGGGGGCCGCGGGTGGCGAAGCCCCCGCCCCACGAGGCGAAGCCGATCAGAAACGACGAAGGCGACCCGGTCCGCGCTTTCCGCGGACATGGGTCGCCTACCGACTTCGTGGAGCTAAGGAGAATTGAACTCCTGACCTCCTGCATGCCATGCAGGCGCTCTACCAACTGAGCTATAGCCCCTCTGTTCCGTCTCGGAGGTGAACCCATAGGGTGGGGCTCACTTCCGTGCCGTGAACGAGTAGAACTGTAACCCGTGACCTGGCCGAATGTGAAATCTGGGGGCGGCGGTGGGGCTGGGCCGCACGCCGGCCGGGGCCTGGGCTCAGTCGTCGTCGCCGAGGACGGGCTCGGGCAGGGTGCCCGCGTTGTGCTCCAGAAGGCGCCAGCCGCGCGCGCCCTCGCCGAGCACGGACCAGCAGCAGTTGGTGAGGCCGCCGAGGGACTCCCAGGTGTGCGAGTCCAGGCCGATGAGCCGGCCGATGGTGGTACGGATGGTGCCGCCGTGGCTGACGACGACGAGGGTGCCGTCGTCGGGCAGCTTGTCGGCCATGGCCGCCACGTACGGCGCGGCCCGGTCGGCCACCTCCGTCTCCAGCTCCCCGCCGCCGCGCCGGACCGGTTCGCCGCGCTTCCACGCGGCGTACTGGTCGCCGAAGCGGGCCATGATCTCGTCGTGCGTGAGGCCCTGCCACTGGCCGGCGTACGTCTCGCGCAGCGCCGGGTCATGGGTGACGTCGAGCCCGGTGAGAGCGGCTAGCTCGGCGGCGGTGGCGGCGGCCCGGCGCAGGTCGGAGGCGATGATCGCGTCCGGGTCGAGCGCCGCCAGAAGGCGGGCGGCACGGCGGGCCTGGGCCACGCCGGTCTCGGTCAGCTCGATGTCCGTGGAGCCCTGGAAGCGGCGTTCCAGGTTCCACGCGGTCTGGCCGTGCCGCCACAGGACGATGCGGCGGCCACGGCCGCGCTCGGTGCCGGTCAGCGCAGCTCACCGTCCAGGCCGTCCTCGCCCTCGTCCGCCGCGGCCTGCGCCTTGGCGTGCTCGGCGCCCTTGCCCTGGGTGGCGACGGCGTCCGCGGGCAGTTCGAGCTGGGGGCAGTCCTTCCACAGCCGCTCGAGGGTGTAGAAGACGCGCTCCTCGCTGTGCTGGACGTGCACCACGATGTCAACGTAGTCGAGCAGCACCCAGCGGGCGTAGCGGTCGCCCTCGCGGCGCACCGGCTTGGCGTCGAGCTCCTTGTTCAGCCGCTCCTCGATCTCGTCGACGATCGACTTCACCTGGCGGTCGTTGGGGGCCGATGCCAGCAGAAAGGCGTCGGTGATGGCGAGCACGTCGCTGACGTCGTAGGCGATGATGTCGTGCGCGAGCTTGTCGGCCGCGGCCTGAGCGGCGGTCTTGATGAGCTCGGTGGAGCGGTCCGTGGCGGTCACAAGCAGGGCTTTCCGGTTGGTGGTATCCCCGTGACAGGACCGGGGGCGCGTGTCTCAAGGGTCTCACGCCGCACCGACACTTCCGCCAGCCCTTTACCCGCGCGTGGCCTGGGCCCCGGCGCGCTGCCGGGGCCCAGACTCAGCTTCGGCCAGGTCGCGGGCCGGGGAGCCCCTCAGCCCTGCTGGCCCTTGTAGTCGCGGCCGAGGACGACCGTGACGTCGGCGTTGGCCGCGCCCTTGCCCTGGCGCACCGCGCTCTCCGGCAGTCCGAGCGTCGCGGCGACCTCCTTGGCCTGGCCGGCCTGTGCAGCGTCCGCGTAGCTGACGTGCGAGGTGGACTCGGCGGGGCCGGTGCCGCCGCCGAGGACCGTGAAGCCGCCGTTGACCAGGGCGACCTGTGCCGAACTCGCCTTGTTGTCGTCGCCCGTCGCGTCGCGCACGCTCACCCGCGCGGGGCTGCCGGCCGCGTCGTCCGGCTTCTTGACCGAGCCGCCGAGCACGTCCTTGACCACGCTCTCGGTGGCCTCCTGGCTGAGCGTGCCGTCGCTCTGCACGTCGAGCACGTCGGTGGCGTACGAGCCGTCCTGGGCCCGCTGGGCGAGTCCGGCCAGCGAGGCGCACAGTTGCTTCTCCGACAGCGAGGGGTCGGGGATCTGGGAGAGCTGTTCGACGATGGTGGTGGCCTTCTCCGGCTCGGTGGAGACCTTCTTCAGCACGGCTTCCATCACCTGGCCGAACCGGGTGAGCTGCTTGGCCTGGTCCTCGCCCGACTCCTGGTGGGTCGCGTACGCGACGGCGCCCTGGCCGCCCATCTGCACATCCTTATCGCGCTTGACCAGCGGGGCCTCGCCCGGTTTGGCGCCCGGAACCGCCACGTCGGTGTCGAGCGTGATCCCGCCCACCAGCTCGACCAGGTTCTCCAGGTAGGGCGTGTCCAGGCGCCAGGTGCCCTGGATCTCGGAGCCGAGCAGCGTGCTCAGGGCGTCCCGGGTGCCGCCCGCCCCCTCGTCCTCCACGGCGTTGCCGAGGGTGGTGGTGCCGTTCTCGCCGGCGACGGCGAGCGCGTTGGGCAACAGCACGGTGCTGCCCTTCCTGGTCGTCTCATTGTCCACCAGCAGCGCGCTGTAGCTGCCGCCGCCCTTGGTCTCGCGCAGGTGCACGACGATCACCTGGCGCTGCTGCGGGCCGCCCGCGGCCGCCTCGTCGTCCCCGCCGCCGGAGACGCCCGGCAGCTTGTCGGCGTACCAGAGGTAGCCCACGCCGCAGCCGACGACGAGGGCGAGCGCGGCGACGAGTCCGATCAGGCGGGTGCGCAGTTGCCGCTTGCGCCCGTCGCGCCGTTCCGAGCGGGTCTCGGCGAACTTCAGCCAGTCGATGACGTCTTCCGACTCCTCGTCCGGCTCCTCGATGAACGAGAACTGCTCGGTCCGGTAGTCGTCGTCCGCCCCGTCAGCGCCTTCCCGCCCCGGCGCGCGGTCGGCCGCCGGCGCCTGCCGCGCCTCGGCCTGTCGCGGCAGCCACGCGCCGTCGGCGGGGGCCTGCCCCGGCTGGCCCTGCTCTGTCAGGCCCTGTTCTGCCCGGCTCTGGTCGGGCTGGCCCTGTCGCGGCACCCGGCGGTGGGTGGCCGTCTGGGGCGCGGGCCGGCCGTACGCGTCGTAGCCGTCCGGCGGGGACGCCGGGGACGCCTGGGGTGCCGGGGGCTGCGCGTGCGGGGCCGTCGGCGCCGCGTGGCCGCGCCGGCCGGTCGGGTAGGGCTGGTCGGCCCCGGGCGAGCGCGGACCGCCCTGGCCCGGGTACGGCTGGGGCTGGTCGGGCTGGGCCGGGTACGCCTGCGGCGCACCGTAGGCGTCGGGGAAGCCGTGCTGGTCCTGCGGGGTCTGGCCCTGCCGCGCGTGCCGCTGGTGCGGGCCACCGCCGTACGGGTCATAGGACGCCGGCTGCCCCACGCCGGGCTGCTGCCCGTACGCGTCGCCGTGCGCCTGGCCGGGCTGCGGCGCGCCGGGGCCGCCGTACGGGTCGTAGCCCTCGCCCTGGCCCTGTGGGTACCCCTGGTGGTAGCTCGGTAGCTGGCCCGGCGTCGTATAGCCGACCTGGTCGGGCTGCTGGTAGGCGTCGTAGCCGTAACCCTGCGCCTGCCGCTGGTAGCCGCCCTGCTGGGCATCGGACGGGTAGCCGCCCGGCTGGTAGCAGTCCTGCGGGTGGCTTCCGTCAGCCTGGTAGGGGGGCTGGTAGGGCGCCTGATAGGAGGCGCCGGGCGGGTACCCGGCGCCGGTGCCGTACGGGTCGGCCGGGGCGTCGGGGTCGTACGGCCCGTCCATGGGCCAGTCGTCGGGAGGAGACGGGTCCTGTCGGTCGTTCACCGGTGCCCCTTCAGCCGTCGTCGCGGTACAGCTCGCGCTTGTCGATGTAGCGCACCACGCCGTCGGGCACCAGGTACCAGACCGGATCGCCCTGCGCGACGCGTGCGCGGCAGTCCGTCGAGGAGATCGCCAGCGCCGGGACCTCGATCAGCGAGACGCCGCCCTCGGGCAGGCCCGCGTCCGTCAGTATGTGCCCCGGCCTGGTCACGCCGATGAAGTGCGCGAGCGAGAACAGGTCCGCCGCGTCGTGCCAGGTCAGGATCTGGGACAGGGCGTCGGCACCGGTGATGAAGAACAGGTACGCGTCCGCGTTCTCGGCCCGCAGGTCGCGCAGGGTGTCCGCGGTGTACGTCTTGCCACCGCGGTCGATGTCGATCCGGCTGACGGAGAACCGCGGGTTGGACGCGGTGGCGATCACCGTCATCAGGTAGCGGTCCTCGGCCGGGGACACCGTCTTGTGGCTCTTCTGCCACGGCTGTCCGGTCGGCACGAACACCACCTCGTCCAGGTGGAACTGTGCGGCCACCTCGCTGGCGGCGACCAGGTGTCCGTGGTGGATCGGGTCGAAGGTCCCGCCCATCACGCCGAGTCGCCGCTTCACGGACGCTGTCTGTTCTCCCATGCGTGCAGACCCTACTAAGCGCGCTCGTACCCCGGCGCCGAGGTCAGCGGTCCCGGTTGAAGCGCATGGTGATCCACAACAGCAGGAGCAGGACGAACAGGGCTCCGCCACCGGTCAGGTAGGGGTTGAGGCTGTCGTGCTCACCACCGTGCTCGCCGCCGCCCTCGGAGGCGAGCGTGGCCAGGGTCGCGTGTGCGGTGTGGAATGCGGTCATCGTCAGCAGGACCTATCCGGGGCGGTCCCCAGGCCACGCGGCTCGGGGAGGGTCGGGCAGAAGACTTCCGGCACATCGTATGCGGCGACCCCGCGCAACCTCACGCCGACTCCGCACGTCTTGTCGACTGGCAGGCCCGGGGCGGGGTCCGACGGGGACTCAGTCCTGTCCGCCTGCTCCCCGGTAGCCGCGCAGCAGGAACCAGGCGAGGAGGACGGCGCCCACCACCCCGACGACGATCACCGTGCGCAGGACGGGCCCCGCGCCGCCGCCGTGCGAGCCACCGCCGCCGGGGGTCGCGGTGGGGGTGGGGACGGCGAGTACGACCTCGTGCAGGCCGGTGAGGTAGTGCATCACTCCACGGTAGCCACGTCGTCCGCACGTCCTAGGGTGGGGTGGGGCCAAGGGGTGTCAGGGGCCACGACCGGCAGTCACACGAGGGGGCACGATGAGCGACAGCAACACTCACGGGCACGAGCAGGTACCGAGCCGCGAGCGCAGGCGGTTCCCCGGGGATCTCCTCCCGCGCCTACGAGCATCCCGCCGACCGGTCCGCGCTGGTGGCGCTGCGGAAGTTGAGCGGGTTCGACACCGTCTTCAAGACGCTGAGCGGCCTGCTCCCCGAGTTCAGCCTGCGCCTGCTGTTCCTGTCCGACTCGGTGCGGGTGAGCGACCGCCAGTTCGCGCACCTCAACGACATGCTGCGGGACGCCTGTTACGTGCTGGACCTGGAGCGGGTCCGGCTGATGTACGTCCAGCAGGACCCGGACCCGAACGCCATGTGCATCGAGCTCGACGAGCCGATCATCGTGCTGACCACCGGCCTGGTCGGACTCCTCGACGAGGAGGAGATGCGGGCGGTCATCGGCCACGAGGTGGGGCACGCCCTGTCGGGGCACGCCTTGTACCGCACGATCCTGCTGTTCCTCACCAACTTCGCGACGAAGGTCACCTGGATCCCGCTCGGCAACATCGCGGTGATGGCGATCGTGACGGCGTTGCGCGAGTGGTTCCGCAAGTCGGAGCTGGCGGCGGACCGGGCCGGACTGCTGGTGGGCCAGGACCTCAGAGCGTCGATGCGCGACCTGATGAAGCTGGCGGGCGGCAAGCACATGCACGAGATGAACGTGGACGCCTTTCCTGGAGCAGGCCGAGGAGTACGAGGCCAGCGGCGACCTGCGCGACTCCGTACTGAAGATCCTCAACGTGCTGCCGCGCACCCACCCGTTCGCCACCGTGCGCGCGGCCGAGCTGAAGAAGTGGGCGGCCAGCCGCGACTACCAGCGGATCATGGACGGCCACTACCCGCGCCGGGACGAGGACAAGGACGCCTCGGTCAGCGAATCGTCGGCGAGCCATTACGCGGACACCGTGCGCAGCAGCAAGGACCCGCTGATGGGCCTGGTGCGGGACATCGCGGGCGGCGCCGGCGACCTCGGCGGCAAGCTGCGGGACCAGATTCACCGGCGCCGGCCGGAGCGGCGGCTCCGAGGCCGGCGGCCCGGCCGGCGGCGGCCCGACGGGCGAGGAAAGCGGAAACGGCCCCACGGGCGACGGCGGCACCGGCCCGGCGGGACCGCGTGCGGGCCCCCGCCGGGCTAGCGGCGGCCCGTGGGCTGCGCGTCCGGCGTCAGCACGCCGCAGAGCGAGTCGGTGGGGCGCCCGGTCGCGTACGGGTTCGTACCGGCCGAGGCGTCCGCGGGCGCGCTCTGCCCGGCGAACAGCGGCTGGAGGTAGGCCGCGGCGGCCGTCGCGCACGCCTGCGGCCCGGCCTGCAGGGCGCTCTCCACGACCTCCACGTGGTGGTCGCGCAGGTCCTCCCGGTCGAAGCGGAGCCGTGCCTCGCGCCGCACCGTGAACAGCGAGTGCGGCACGGTGACCGGCTCCGCCAGGTCCCGGCCGCCCCCGGTGCCGGCCGTGCCGGTGGCCGGGGTGTCCGTACGCGGGGCGTGTGCCGCGGCGCGGCGTACGGCGTACACGTACGTGTGATCGGCGACGACCTCCAGGGCCGAGGAGTTCAGCTCGGTCACCCGCATGCTCCCCCGCACCCGCACCGGCTCCCTGGCCAGCGAGACGCGCTCGGGGTCGAAGCGCATCACCCAGCCGGTGGCCGCGTGCTGCCCGTCGTCGGCGGGGCGGGACAGGCTCGCGTCGAACTGGCCGAGCTGGTCCGGGTCGATCAGCATCCGGACCGCGCGGGCGTCACCGCCGGCCAACGTGTCCGCGTCCAGCGCGGAGTGCACCAGGAAATCCTTGGCCGTGCCGAGCGCCTCCCGCACCTGGTCGTCGGAGAAGTGCGCGGTGCTTTCCACCGCGGGCAGCGTGATGCCCTCCGCGCCGATACGGAACCCGCGCGCCGGGCTGCTCGCGTACAGGTCGTCCGCGGCGCCGCCGGGCACCTCGCCGCGCGGGGTGAGCGGAACCAGCGTGCTGCGCAGCGGCTCGGCGGCGCGCGTCGTGGGCTTCTGGTACGGACGTTGGACGCCCATGTAGACGGCGGTGGCGAAGGCGACGGCGATGAGCAGGACCAGGATGACGGCCTGCTGCGGCGAGCCGCGCTCACGCCGTCGGGGGCCGCCCCGGCTGCGCACGGCCGGCGCGTGGTCGCCGATGCGCTCCTGTGCGGAGAACTCCTGCAGGGGTGCGGCGCGGACGAACGATTCGTCGAACACGACGGAGCGGTACTCGTCGTCACCGCCTCCCGGGGCGCTCTCAGGTGTCCCCTCGGGGGGGTCTCCAGGCCCGCTCATATCACCAGAGTAGGCCGGCGCGGCCGCGGATAAACGTCCCACGGCCGGCACGAGTTCGGACGGAAACGCACGCGGTCACGGGAGTCGGGGTGCGACGACGGCCGGTGGCGCGGTGGCTGGGGTTGGGGCGGGTTCGACGGCGCCGGCGGAGGCGGTGGGTGCCAGGGACGCGATCGGTGGGTCGGGGGCGTCGCGTACGTCGAGGCCCAGGGGCTGGGTGACCGCGCCCCGCGGCTCCGTCTCGGAGAAGGACGCCTCCGAGTCGTCGCCGGGCGCGCCCGGCGCGCCGTCCACCTCGGAGCTGGCCGGCGGCGGGCTAGGGTACTGTCGGTTGCCGCCACCGGAGGCGCCCCGGTAGACGGCGGTGAAGGCCATGGCCACCACGCCGATGCCCATCAGGACGGCCAGCACCCAGGCCACCGGGCGCTGCCAGTGCGCGTGGCCCCGGTAGGGGCGGCCCGCGTCACCGTACTCGCCGTACGGACCGAACTCCTCGTCCGCGTCGAGGTCGTCACCCGTGTGGCCGTATCCGTACCGGCCGTCGTGACGCGGGTCGTCGGGGTCGTGGCCGAACTCCCCGTGCGGCCCGTACCCCTCGTCGTAGGGATCGTCGTCGCGGGCGCCGCGGCGCCCGCCGCGGGTCGCCTCGGCCTCCGCGCGCGCCTGAGCGGCGGCCAGCATCCGCTCGACGGCAGAGGGCTCATGGGCTTCGGCGGACCGCACGAAGTCCTCGTCGAAGACCACGGAGGCGAACGCGTCCCCCTCGCCAGCCGAGGGCGAGGTCGGACCCAGTTCGGCAGCCCCGTGGTGGTGGTGGTGGTGGTCGTCGGGCTCGTCGCCGTCCGGGAACGGCTTGCCCCCCACGTCGTCCGGCACGCGTCCAGGTTAGCCCTGGGAGGTCGGTTTGGGCAGGGCGGACGGAAAGTCCGGGGTATTCCGTCCAGAGCCGTTCGGGTGGCGGCCCGGCCGCGCGACCGGCGCGGCGCCGCCCCCGGACCGGCAGGGCCCCGGCCCGCGCGGACGGCCGGACCGGGACCGGAGGCGGTTACCTTACGTGCCCGTCGCCGGTAACGATGTACTTGGTCGAGGTCAGCTCCGGCAGCCCCATCGGCCCTCGGGCGTGCAGCTTCTGGGTGGAGATGCCGATCTCGGCGCCGAACCCGAACTGGCTACCGTCCGTGAACCGGGTCGAGGCGTTGACGGCCACCGTCGTGGAGTCCGCCAACTGCGTGAACCGGCGGGCCACGGCCTGCTCGGTGGTCACGATCGCCTCGGTGTGCCCGGAGGACCACTGGCCGATGTGCGCGATCGCCGCGTCCAGCGAGGGCACGACGCCGGCCGCGATGTCGTACGAGAGGTACTCGGTGGCCCAGTCCTCGTCGGTGGCCTCCGTCACGGTGGCAGCGGACCCGGCGCGCTCGGCGGCGGCGCGCACCGCCGCGTCGCCGTGCACGGTCACGCCGGCCTTGGCGAGCGCGTCCAGCGCCCGCGGCAGGAACGCCTCCGCGATGTCCTGGTGCACCAGGAGGGTCTCGGCGGCGTTGCACACGCTGGGCCGCTGGGCCTTGGAGTTCAGCAGGATCTCCACGGCCATGTCGAGGTCGGCGCGCGCGTCCACGTACACGTGGCAGTTGCCGGTCCCGGTCTCGATGACCGGCACCGTGGACTGTTCCACGACGGTGCGGATCAGCGAGGCGCCGCCGCGCGGGATGAGCACGTCCACCACCAGGCCGCGCGCCCGCATCAACTCGCCGACCGCCTCCCGGCCCTCGCCCGGCACCAACTGCACCGCGTCCGTGGGCAGCCCGGCCGCGGCGAGGGCGTCGCGCACTACCGCGACCAGCGCGGTGTTGGAGCGGTACGCCGACGACGAGCCGCGCAGCAGCACCGCGTTGCCGGACTTGAGGCACAGCGCGGCGGCGTCCACGGTCACGTTGGGCCGGGCATCGTAGATGATGCCGACCACCCCGAGCGGCACCCGGACCTGTCGCAGGTCGATGCCGCCCGGCAGGGTGGAGCCGCGCACCACCTCGCCCACCGGGTCGGGCAGCGTCACCACGTCCCGTACGTCGGAGGCGATCGCGGCCACCCGCTGGGGGGTCAGCGTCAGCCGGTCCACGAGGGCGTCCGAGGTGCCGGCCGCGCGCGCCCGCTCGACGTCTTCGGCGTTGACCTCAATGATCTCGGTGGCCCGGGCGTCCAGCGTGTCGGCGACCGCGAGCAGCGCCGGCGTCCTTGGCCGGGCGCGGCAGTGGCGCCAGCGTGGCGGCGGCCTCCCGGGCGCGGCGGGCGGACTGGACGACGGGGGACGGTGGGGGTTCGCTGCTGCTCATGCGCGGCAGCCTAGCGGCGCCGCCGCGCGGGCCCCGGGCCATCTCGCCCTGCGAAACGCCCGCCCGGCCCGCTCCCGCCCACGCCGGCCCGGCGGCGCCCGCCCGGGCGGCGACGGGCTAGCTCCCGAGGCTCGGGACGGCCTCGTACCCGTTAGTGCCTAGTACGGGTGCACGGCCGCCGGCGACGTCGGGGTCAGGCCGTGCCACTGGGTCATGCGGTTGTGGTACGTCCCACGGTCGATGACCTCGAGCGCGACGATCTCCCAGGGCGGCAGCTTCGCCGTCGAGCGGTGCTCGCCCCACAGGCGCAGCGCGAGCGCCGCCGCGTCGTGCAGGTCGCGGGCCTCCTCGCAGTAGCGGATCTCGGCGTGGTCGTCCGCGTACCGGCTGGTCAGCAGGAAGGGGTGGTCGTGGGCCAGGCGCTCCAGGCCCCGCCGCACCTCGGACAGCGGGACCACGGGGCCCGAGACGCTCAGCGTGATGTGCCACATCCTGGTGGTCTCGCGCTCCGGCGGAGCCTGGCCATCCGCCGCCGCGCCGGCCTCCGCCGGCTCGCCCGCGTGCTGCTCCCCCGTGTTCACGCTGGTCAGTCTGCGTTCCTCGGTCATCGTCCGACAGGTGCGGGAGGCTCCCCCGCCCCGGGACTGCGCCACTGGGCGCCCTCGTCTCACCGGCGGCCTCCTGTTGCTCGCCGCTCCGCTCGCCCCCGAGCGAAGCCCTGTGGTGCTCGCTGGGAGACCGCTTTCCCCGTGCGGCCCCGTTCAACAAAGTTGACCAGCCCGCAGCGGGTGATGTGGCGTTTTTACGGAAGGTCCTCGGCGAAAGGTGGCTCTTTTGTCGCTTTCCCTTCGGTTCGCTTCGCCTCACAGTGCGCCGGTGACGCCCGTCAGGGGGTCAGCACGACCAGATCGTCGCGGTGCACGACCTCGCGCTCGTACGTCGGGCCCAGCTCGCGCGCCAGGTCCCGGGTCGAGTGGCCGATCAGCTTGGGCATCTCCCCGGGTGTCGAAGTTGACCAGGCCACGGGCCACCGGGCGCCCCGTGGCGTCCAGCAGCTCGACCGGGTCGCCCGCGGTGAACTCGCCCTCTCCACGGCGCTGATCCCGGCCGGCAGCAGCGAGCTGCGCCGGTCGACCACGGCCCGTACCGCCCCCTCGTCCAGCACCAGCACCAGCGCCCCGCGGGGCGCGGAGGCGTGGGCCAGCCACAGCAGGCGGCTGGTGGAGCGGCGGCCAGTGCGGTGGAAGAAGGTGCCGGTGGGCCGGCCGAGCAGGGCGTCGGCCGCCCGGCTCGCCGAGGTGAGCACGACCGGTACGCCCGCCGCCGCGGCGATCCGCGCGGCCTCCACCTTGGTCACCATGCCGCCGGTGCCCACGCCGGCGCGGCCCGCGCTGCCGATGGAGACGCCCGCCAGGTCGGCGGGGCCGGTGACCTCGGCGATCCGGGAGGAGGTGCCGGGGGTGCTCGGGTCGCCGTCGCAGAGCCCGTCCACGTCCGAGAGCAGCACGAGCAGGTCGGCGCGGACCAGGTGGGCGACGAGCACGGCGAGCCGGTCGTTGTCACCGAACCGGATCTCGTCGGTGGCCACCGTGTCGTTCTCGTTCACCACCGGGATCGCGCCCATGGCCAGGAGCTGGTCCAGGGTCCGGTAGGCGTTTCGGTAGTGCGCGCGGCAGCTGGTGTCGTCGCTGGTCAGCAGCACCTGGCCGACCCGTCGCCCGTAGCGGGCGAAGGAGGCGGTATAGCGGGCCACCAGCAGGCCCTGGCCCACGCTGGCGGCGGCCTGTTGGCGGGCCAGGTCGCGGGGGCGGCGGTCGAGGCCGAGCGGCGCGAGGCCGGCCGCGATGGCGCCGGAGGAGACCAGCACGATCTCGCGGCGCTCACCGTGCGCGGCGGCCAACACGTCCACCAGCGCGTCCACCCGGTCGGCGTCCAGCCCGCCCGCCGCGGTGGTCAGCGACGAGGAGCCGACCTTGACGACGATCCGGCGCGCGGAGGTCACCTCGTCGCGCGCCTCGACACCCGCCGGGTCCCGCCCCCGCATGATCGCCCGCCGACGTGCGCGCGCCCGCTCCCGCCGAGCCGTCCTGGCTTGCCACGGCCGTAGCCACCTGCCCCTCGGTACCGCACTCATCGCTGCCCACGTTCGTGGGCAATGTACGGCAGCCAGCCGGCCGGCCGGGCGGGCGTTCGCCAGCCGGACGGCCCCCGCGCCGCCCCGGGTCGCCCCGTCCGGCCGGGTGTCCCGCGCCCGCCGGCCGCCCTGGCGTCCCGGCGTACGCCCACCCGCCCGGCCGTCCGTTCGCCGGGCGGGGGCGGGCGTCCTACGGTGAGGAGGCGAGCGGCCTCGGGGGCGGGGCCGGGACCGGGGCGGCGCGCCCGCGGGCGCGTGGCGTACCTCGATCATCCGTCGAACACCAGGCAATTGCCCCAGTTCGCGGCTCTTGTCCCCGCAGCGGATTGTCACCGGGCCTGACCACGGCATACCGTCGGTGATCAAACCGTATCCAGACGCTGTCACCCAGGTGACGGCGCGCGGAACGGTCGGCCAACGTGTGGCCGTTTGCTCGTTCCCCTCGTTTCCGTCGCTCTCCTCTGCCAGGAGCCCACCCCGTGCCCTCTGCCGGAATCGCCCCCCGCCGACTCGTCCAGTTGGCGGCACTGCTCGCGATGATGGTGTTCTTCACCACTCAGCTCATCGGCGCCCTGCTCCCCAACGTGCCGCTCTTCGTCGGCGCGTCCGCGGCGGGGCTCGCCCTCGATCTGTACCTCCAGCACAAGCAGCCGGGTCTGCTGTCGCTGTTTAGCAAGGTCCGCTTCGACGCCACGGTTCGGCAGTTGCTGCGCGACATGCTGATCATGGTCGGGCTGCTCCGGGTCGAAGGCGTCGACCCCACGCACGAGCAGGCGCCGCTCACCGTGGGACTGCTCGTCTTCTACATCGCGCACTTCGCCTGCCAGGCGATCGCGATACTCATCAAGCGCCGGCGGCTGCTGCCGTTCGTGACCCGCAACATCGACGCGAGCGCCCTGCGCCTGACCGCCGCGCCGCCACGCCTGCTGGGCCGCCGGCCCGCCCGCCGGCTGCTGCGCTTCGCCGTGCCGGCCACCGCCGGCCTGCTGGCCACCGCGGCTACCGAGGACGCCGCGTGGGGCTGGGCCGGTCTCGGCGTCGCGCTCGCCCTCTCGCTCGGCAGCGTCGCCTGGCTGAGCACCTGGCTGCTGCCGCGCAAGCGGGCGGCGGCCGAGCAGCAGGCCCTGGAGTGCCTGGACCAGTGGCTGGCCCAGTACCAGCCGACGGTCGGCATGTACTTCTCGGGCGGCACCTCGTCCGCGTACCAGGCGAACATGTGGCTCTCCACACTCGCCGCGCTCGACGGCAACCCGATCATCGTGCTCCGCGAGCGGTTCATGGTGCAGAAGATCGACGCCACGGACATCCCGATCGTGTGCATCCCCAAGGTCGTCCACCTGATGCGGCTCGAACACACCACGCTCAAGGTGCTGCTGCACCCGGCCAACTCCGGCAAGACCTCGCAGGTGCTGCGCATCCCCTCGATCAAGCACGCCTTCATCAACCACGGCGAGAGCGACAAGCTCTCCAGTTGCAACCCGTACGCGAAGGCGTACGACGAGGTGTGGGTGGCCGGGCCGGCCGCCCGCGAGCGCTACCAGCTCGCCGACATCGGCGTCGACGACCGGGACGTGGTCGAGGTCGGCCGCCCCCAGCTCGCCCCGATCACCCCGTACGCCGGCGCCCCCACCGGCGCGTACACGCAGGTGCTCTACGCCCCCACGTGGGAGGGCTGGGACGGCAACCCGGGCAACACCTCGGTCATCCTCGCCGGTGAGAACATCGTCCACGCGCTGCTGGCCGAGCCCGGCGTGCGCCTCCTCTACAAGCCGCACCCGATGACGGGCTCGGTCGACCCGCGCGCGGGCCTGGCCAACGAGCGCATCAAGGCGATAATCGCCGAGGCCAACACCCGCCACTCCGGCGCGCGGCCCGGCCCCGAGGCGGCGGCCGAGCTGGCGCGGCGCGCCGATGTGCTGCAGAACCTGACCACGACCTCCTTCCGGCGCGACAGCGACGAACAGGAGCGGATGCTGCTCCAGGGCGCCCCGGACAGCGACCGAGCCGCCGCGGTGGACGCCGCCGTCGCCGCCTGGGAGGACGCCTTCTGGGCCTCGCTGCCGGAGTGGGAGCACCAGGTAATCACCGGCCCGCGGCCGGCGATCTTCTCCTGCTTCAACCACGCCGACCTGCTGATCTCCGATGTCTCCAGCGTGGTCTCGGACTACCTGAGCAGCGAGAAGCCGTACGCCGTGGCCAACACCAGCGGGCTGTCCGAGGAGGAGTTCCGGGCAGGGTTCCCGACCGTGCGCGCCGCGGCGATCCTCACCCCGGAGGCGGACGGCGTGCCCGTACTGCTCGACGCGGTACGCCACCCGGAGCGCGACCCGTACGCCGCCGAGCGCGCCGCGCTCAAGGTGCACCTGCTCGGCCCGTCCGACCCGCCGTCGATGGTGCGCTTCAACCAGGCGGCCCAGGCCCTGTGCGCCGAGGCCGACGCGCGCCGGGCCCGGGTGGCAGCACGCGCCGCGCAGCCCACGGACGGGGACGCCGCCGCGGCGCTGGTGGCCGACGCGGACGACGGGCTGCCGGCCCTCGACCAGGCGCCGGGCGAGCCCGACGGCGCCACCAGCGACACCACCGCCAGGGCCTGACACCGGCGCGCCGGGCACGCGGAAGGCCCTGAGAAGCAGCCTGCTTCTCAGGGCCTTTTCGGTTCTCAGGGCTCGGTCCTCAGGGCTTCACGGCGCTCGGTGCCTCACGGCTGAGCCGACCGGGAGCCCGGGGCGCCCGCCCGCTCAGAAGGGCTTGAACTGGTCGAACTCCTGGTCCGCCTCGTCCCGGGCCGCGTCGCGGTCCCGGCGGCGCTGAGCGGCCGGCCGGGGGGCCTCGAGGCGGTGGTCCTCGCCACGGCGGCCGAGCATCTCCGCGCCCGCGGCCATGGTCGGCTCCCAGTCGAAGACGACGGCGTTCTCGTCCGCGCCGATGGCGACCCCGACACCGGCCCGGGCGCCCGCCTTGAGCAGCGCGTCCTCCACGCCGAGCCGGTTGAGCCGGTCGGCCAGGTAGCCGACGGCCTCGTCGTTGTTGAAGTGCGTCTGGTGCACCCAGCGCTCCGGCTTCTCGCCGCGCACCCGGAACAGGTCGTCGCCCTCGGCAGTGACCGTGAAGCCGGCGTCGTCCACGGCCTTGGGCCGGATGACGATCCGCGTGGCCTCCTCCTTGGGCTTGGCCGCCCGCGCCTCGGCGACGATGCCCGCCAGCGCGAAGGACAGCTCCTTCAGGCCCGTCCGCGAGACCGCGGAGACCTCGTACACCGGGTAGCCGCGGGCCTCCAGGTCGGGCCGGATGATGTCGGCGAGGTCCTGGCCGTCGGGGATGTCGACCTTGTTGAGGACGACGAGCCGCGGCCGGTTCTCCAGGCCGCCGTACCCGGCCAGCTCGGCCTCGATGGTGTCCAGGTCGCTCAGCGGGTCGCGCTCGGACTCCAGCGTGGCCGTGTCCAGCACGTGCACTAGGACCGAGCAGCGCTCCACGTGGCGCAGGAACTCAAGGCCCAGTCCACGGCCCTGGCTCGCGCCGGGGATCAGGCCGGGCACGTCGGCGATCGTGTAGACGGTGGCGCCGGCGGTCACCACGCCCAGGTTGGGCACAAGGGTAGTGAACGGGTAGTGGGCGATCTTGGGCTTGGCGGCCGACAGCACGGAGATGAGGGACGACTTGCCCGCGCTCGGGTAGCCGACCAGCGCCACGTCGGCGACGGTCTTCAGCTCCAGGACCACGTCGCCGGCGTGCCCGGGCTCGCCGAGCAGCGCGAAGCCGGGGGCCTTGCGGCGGGCGGAGGCCAGCGCCGCGTTCCCCAGGCCGCCACGGCCGCCCTGCGCGGCCACGTACGTGGTGCCCTGGCCGACCAGGTCGGCCAGCACCTCGCCGTTCTTGTCCAGCACGACGGTGCCGTCGGGCACGGGCAGCACGAGGTCGCCGCCGTCCTTGCCGGAGCGGTTGCCGCCCTCGCCGGGCTTGCCGTTGGTGGCCTTGCGGTGCGGGGAGTGGTGGTAGTCGAGCAGCGTCGTGACCGACTGCTCGACGACCAGGATCACGTCACCGCCGCGCCCGCCGTTGCCGCCGTCGGGCCCGCCGAGCGGCTTGAACTTCTCGCGATGGACAGAGGCGCAGCCGTGGCCTCCGTTACCCGCGGCGACATGGAGTTCGACGCGGTCCACGAAGGTGGTCATGGGATGTGCCTCCAGTTACCTGCATACTAAAGATGTCTACTGCGTGCTGCCTGGTGGGACAACACGCCAAAGGCGGACCCTCTTCCCGCACCGGGACTCCATCGGAGTCCGTACGGGAAGGGAGGTCCGCCTCCGCGAAAGAACCGTTACGCACGGTCCGCCGTGATCAGGGTGATCAGGCGACCGGAACGATGTTCACGACCTTGCGGCCGCGGAAGGTGCGGAACTCCACCGCGCCGGCGTTCAGCGCGAACAGGGTGTCGTCACCGCCGCGCCCGACGCCGGAGCCCGGGTGGAAGTGGGTGCCACGCTGGCGGACCAGGATCTCACCGGCGTTCACGACCTGACCGCCGAAGCGCTTCACGCCGAGCCGCTGAGCGTTGGAGTCGCGACCGTTGCGAGTGGACGATGCGCCCTTCTTGTGTGCCATCTCTCCTCAGTCCCTTACTTCGCGGCCGTCGGGATGCCGGTGACCTTGATCGCCGTGTACTGCTGGCGGTGGCCCTGACGACGCCGGTAGCCGGTCTTATTCTTGTAGCGAACAATGTCGATCTTCGCGCCCTTGTGGTGGTCCACGACCTCGGCCTGCACCTTGATCCCGGCCAGCAGCCACGGGTCGCTGGTGACCGCGTCGCCGTCGACAACGAGCAGGGTAGAGAGCTCTACCGTGTCGCCAACATTGGCGGTGGAAATCTTGTCAACCTCAACGATGTCGCCGACAGCAACCTTGTGCTGGCGACCACCGCTGCGCACGATGGCGTACACGCGGATCTCGCTCTCTCGCTAGTAAACGGGACCCCTGATGCCAGCCGCTCACATGGGCCGATGGCCCATGAGATCCGAGTGGACGAGCGGCCTCTACCGAGGAGCCCGAGGGCCCGCGTCGGAAGGGAGTTGCTCAGGGGTTTGGCGTACAGACGCCGACTGTCAAGATTACGGCGTGCCGCGCCGCAGGGTCAAACCGGCCCCGCTCCAGCCCCGGCCGCACCTCGCCCCCCACCCGCCCCAGCCGGCCAGCCACGTCGCCGCCGCCGTCCCCGCCCGGACGCTTCGTCCGCGCCCGCCCATACGGGCCGCTCCTACGGGACCCGCTGGGCGGGCCCGCCGGAACCGCGACGCGCCGCTCCCCGAGCCCGTGGCGGGTCCGGGGAGCGGCGCTCGGTGGGCGTCGCCGCGCGGGGCGCTCAGTCCTCCGTGGTGGCCGACACGGCCGACGTGGACGACTGCTCCGCGGCGGCGGTCTTCTTGGTGGCCGTCTTCTTGGCGGTGGCCTTCTTGGTCGCCGCCTTCTTGGCCGGGGCCTTCTTGGCGGCCGCCTTCTTCGCGGTGGCCTTCTTGGCCGCCGCCGGCTCGTCCGCCTCCGGGGTCGTCGCCGCCTCGGGCTCCGCCTTCTTGGCGGTCGCCTTCTTCGCAGTGGCCTTCTTCGCAGTGGCCTTCTTGGCCGCGGTCTTCTTGGCCGCGGTCTTCTTGGCCGGCGGCTTCTTCGCGGCCTTCTTCGCCGCCGGGGCCGCCTCCTCCGTCGCGGCCTCCTCCTCCGCCGCCTCGACCAGCGCGTCGGGGGCGGGAGCCGTGACCGGCTCCGGCGCCTCGGGGGCCACCGGCTCGGCCGGGACCTCGGCGACGGCGCGGTCCGTGCTGGACGGACCGACCACGACCACGGCCGCCTCCGCGTCGGCCGGCGAACCGGCCGGCGCGGTGACCTTACGCGTCACCCGACGGCGAGCGCGCGGCGGCGCGGCGGGCGCGGCCGGCTCGGCGGCCACCATCACCGGGGCGACCGGCTGCGCGGCCGGCTCCGGGGTCGGCTCGACGACCGGCTCGACGACGGCCGGGGCCGGGGCCTCGGCAGCGGCCTGGGCGACCGGCTCCTCCGCACTCACCTCGGCCTGCCGGGGCGAGCCCGCGGGGGCCGACGCCTTGCGGCTGGCGCGCCGGCGACCGCGTCGCGAGGCGGCCGAACCGCGTCCCAGCTCAGCGGCGGCCTGCACCTCGGCGGCACTGCCGAACCACTCCTCCTCCGCCTCCGGGGCGGCGACCTCGGCCGGGGCGGGCTCGGTCACCTCGGTCGGGGCGGACTCGGCCGGCGTGGACGGGGCCGTCGGGCGCTCGACCTCGGCCGGCGCGTGGACATGCTCGTGCTGGTCGGCGCCGCCCTTCTTCTTGCCGCGCTTGCCACCGCCACCGGCGGAGGTCGGCTGGTCCATGTGGACCAGGACGCCGCGCCCGTTGCAGTGCACGCACGACTCGGAGAAGGACTCCAGGAGCCCCTGCCCGACGCGCTTGCGGGTCATCTGCACCAGGCCCAGCGAGGTCATCTCGGCCAACTGGTGCTTCGTACGGTCGCGGCCCAGGCACTCCAGGAGGCGGCGCAGCACGAGATCCCGGTTGGACTCCAGGACCATGTCGATGAAGTCGATCACGATGATGCCGCCGAGGTCGCGCAGCCGGAGCTGACGCACGATCTCCTCGGCCGCCTCCAGGTTGTTCCTGGTGACCGTCTCCTCCAGGTTGCCGCCCTGGCCGGTGAACTTGCCGGTGTTGACGTCGACCACGACCATCGCCTCGGTCCGGTCGATCACCAGCGAGCCGCCGCTGGGCAGCCAGACCTTGCGGTCGAGCGCCTTCATGAGCTGCTCGTCGATCCGGTACGTGGCGAACACGTCCACGTCCGACGTCCACTTCTGGAGCCGGTCGGCGAGGTCGGGCGCGACGTGCGAGACGTAGCTGTGGATGGTCTCCCACGCGCCGTCACCGCTGACGATGACCTTGGAGAAGTCCTCGTTGAAGATGTCGCGCACGACGCGGACGGTCATGTCAGGCTCGCCGTACAGCAGCGTCGGGGCGTGCGAGCTGCCCCCCTTCGCCTTCTGCTGGATCTCCTCCCACTGCGCCTGCAGGCGGGCGACGTCGCGGGTCAGCTCGTCCTCGCTGGCGCCCTCGGCCGCGGTGCGCACGATGACGCCCGCGTCCTCGGGGACGATCTTCTTGAGGATCTGCTTCAGCCGCGCCCGCTCGGTGTCCGGGAGCTTGCGGCTGATGCCGGTCATCGAGCCCTCGGGCACGTACACCAGGTAGCGGCCGGGCAGCGAGACCTGGCTGGTCAGCCGGGCGCCCTTGTGGCCGATCGGGTCCTTGGTGACCTGGACCAGGACGGGCTGGCCGGACTTGAGCGCGGTCTCGATGCGGCGCGGACCGTGGCCCATGCCGAGCGCCTCGAAGTTGACCTCGCCGGCGTACAGGACCGCGTTGCGGCCCTTGCCGATGTCGACGAACGCGGCCTCCATCGACGGCAGCACGTTCTGCACCTTGCCCAGGTACACGTTGGCGACGTAGCTGGTGGCCTGCTCCTTGTTCACGAAGTGCTCGACGAGGACGTTGTCCTCCAGCACGCCGATCTGGGTGCGCTCGCCGCTCTGCCGGACGACCATGACGCGCTCGACGGCCTCGCGGCGCGCCAGGAACTCCGCCTCGGTGATGATCGGCACCCGGCGCCGGCCCTGCTCGCGGCCCTCGCGGCGGCGCTGCTTCTTGGCCTCAAGGCGCGTGGAGCCCTTGATGGACTGCACCTCGTCGGACGGCTCGACGTCCTTGGCGCGCCGCTCGCGCGGCTCGCGGATCTTGACGACCGTACGCTCCGGGTCGTCCCCACCGGTGGCGTCCGCGCCGTCGCCGCTGCGCCGGCGCCGACGCCGGCGGCGCCGGCTGCTGCTGGAGCCGCCGCCCATCGCGTCGTCCTCGCCCGCGCCGGGTTCGCCGTCCTCGGCGTGCTGCTCCTCGTCGGCGGGCTCGGCCTGGTCGCCATCGGTGTGCTCGTCGGCGCCCTCGGCGTCGAGTGCCTCACCCCGGCGACGGCGGCGGCCACCGCGACGGCGGCGGCGCGAGGGGCGGTCGCCGCCCTCGTCCTCGGCCTCCACGTCGTGCTCCGGCTCGGCGGCGCCGTCGGCCAGTGCCTCGTCCGCCTCGTCGGCCGGCTCGTCCTCGGCGGCACGGCGCCGGCTGCTGGTGGTGGCCCGCTCCGCGGCGGGCTCCTCCTCGTACGCGTCGTCCTGCCGCCCGGCCGCCGCGGCGGCCGCCGCGGTCTCCGGGGTCTGGAACATCGGCTCGGCGAACACCGGTGCCTGGAAGACGGCGGTCGGCGGGCGGACGGCACGCCGCCGGCCCCGCACCGGCTCCTGGGTCGGGGTGCCGCTGGTGGCCTCGGCGGGCTGCGCCTCGGCGGCGGCCTCAGGGGTGCTCGCGGCGGGCGCGGCCTGGTCGGCGGCGACCCGCTGGCGGGTGCACCGCGTAGCGGGCGCGGGCTCCGGCGCGCTCTCCCGCTCGTCGGCGACCGGCTCCTGCGGCTCGGCGGTGGCCGTCCTACGCACGGCGCGGCGGCGGGTGCGCGACCTCGGCACCGGCTCGGCCTCCACGGCCGGCTCGGCGACGGCTTCGGCGGCGACCTCGGCGGCCGGCTCCGGGGCGGCAGCGTGCTCGGCGGCCACCTCGGCGGCGGGCGTCTCGACGCCCTGCGCGGGGCCGGCCGGGGCGGTGGCCTTACGGGTGGCGCGGCGGCGGCTGCGGGCGCGCGGGGCGGACTCCTCGGCGGCGGCCTCGTCAGCGACGGCGTCGGCGGGGGTGGTCACGGCGGGGGTGGCGGCGGCGACCGGCTCCGGCTGGGCGGCGGCCACCGCGCCGGCCGGGGCGGTGGCCTTGCGGGTGGCCCGACGGCGGGTACGGCCGCGCGGGGCGGCCTCCGCGTCACCGGCCGCGCCGGTGTCGGAGGCGGGGGCGTCAGCGGCGGCACGCGGCTCGTCCGCCGCGTCGTCGCCGCTCAGCGCGGTGGCGTCGGTCTTCGCGACCGGGGGCCCGGCGGGCCGGGAGGCGGCGCGGCGCCGGCGGCGCGGCGGCAGGGTGCCGCTGGGGCTGTCCCCCAGCGGCGCCTCGGCGCCGGGCCGGTCGGCCGATTCGGGCACCTGCTGGGGCTGCGTGGATTCGTGGGGTGCAATTGGTTCGAGCATGCGGGCGGTTCTCCCGTCACGCTCCCGGGCGACGCGCCTGATTCCGGCTGCGGCACCGCGTGATGTGCGCGGTACCGCCATCCGGGGCGCGGGCGCCGCACGGGAGCTGTTGTCTCGCTCGCCGGGTCCCGTTCTTGGGCACCGGCGAAAGTCTCCTGGTCAGTGCGCCTGCCGCAGCCGGGCGGCTGCCCGTGAGGCGGCGGCGCGTCGACGACCATCCCTAGCCGGGACCCTCCGGCGCTCCCCCGCGAGCGGGCGTTGCCCCCGGTACGGCGGTCATTCCGGCGCCTTGGGTGGGGCGGCCTGGACTGCCTCGCGGTCGGGTGCGAGCGGATCGGTCACCGTGTCGGACTCCTCATCGAGCAGCCCCTGCGCCAGCCTGGTCACCGCAGCGGGGACCGGCGGCGCCAGGTCGGCCGTAGCGCGGAGACCGGACAGGACGTCGTCGGGTCGCACGGCAGGTGTCACATGCCGAACAACCAGGCGCAGTATCGCACAGCCACCATTGCCCGGCCTATCGGCCTGACCTGGGAGCGCTTCCAGTCCGACGACCGCTCCACGCGCGTCGAAGCTGCGCAACCCGTTTTTCGTGTGCCGTTGCACCTCCACGGTCTCCGCCGCGAGGAAGGCCGCGACGGCGCGCTCGGCCGCGGCGTGTTCCACCCCGTCGAGCCGCAGCTCCCACACCGACGCCTGGAGCCGGTCGGCTAGTCCCGACGTGGTGGCCTCCACCGCGTCGGTGACGTCGAGGCCGTCCGGGAGCGAGGTGTTGAGCAGCGTCCGAAGCTCGTCCGGGTCGCGTCGCTCGGCGAGCTGGATCTCCAGGTACTCGGCCTCACTGCCGGTGCCCGTGGGCGCGGCGTTGGCGTACGAGACCTTGGGGTGCGGGGTGAAGCCCGCCGAGTACGCCATGGGCACCTCGGCGCGGCGCAGGGCCCGCTCGAAGGCGCGCTGGAAATCACGGTGGCTGGTGAACCGGAGGCGGCCGCGCTTGGTGTAACGCAGTCGGATGCGCTGCACCGCGGGAGCGGGCGGTGGGCCTTCGGGCTGTCGCTTGCCCAGGGTGACGTCTCCTTGCCTAGGGCCGGCCAGGTCGTCAGCCCGCGCGCAGTGGGGGCCGCACCGGCTGTCGCCTGCCCGTGTCGTCCGGTCCGGCGCCCCGCCGCACAGCGGTGGTCGGCGCGTCGACCTTCTCCCTAGGGTACGCGTCGCCCGCGCCCCGAGCGCTCCCCGGGGGTTGGCGGCCGGCTCCGGACCCCGCTGTGACCTGCCACGACACAGGGGGCGGGCCGTGCGGGTCAGCGGTCGTCGGCGGCGGCCGGGACGCTCATCAGGTCAACCACGAACAGCAGCGTGTCCGTGCCCTTGACCCCCGCCGACGGGAGCCCGTCGACGCCGTACGCCTTCTCCGTCGACACGGCGGGCGGCGTCCACCTCGCGGGCGAAGCGGCGCCGGAACTCCTGGTCGTCGGCCAGTTCGGCGCGCGCCACCTTGAGGGCGGCGATGTGTCCGGTGGCGGCGCGGCCGAGGAAGACCACTCCCATGCCGCCGCTGCCGAGCCGCGCGAGCAACTCGTATCCGCCCACCGACCGCGGATCACCCGCCTCCAGCGGCTTCATGCGCCGGCCCTCCCCGTAGCCCGGTGCGCGAGCCTACCCGGGGCGTACGAAAGCACACCACAGCCCCGTCCACCCCGACTGACCTCGGGGTGGACGGGGCTGTGGGGCCGGCCGGCGCGGGCCAGGCCGGCCTGGTGGCGCCTTAGGAGCCGCCGCCCCCGACGACGGTCAGCGGCAGCAGCTTCTTGCCCGTGGGGCCGATCTGGATGCTGGTGTCCATCTGGGGGCAGACGCCACAGTCGAAGCACGGCATCCAGCGGCAGTCCTCGACCTCGGTCTCGTCGAGCGCGTCCTGCCAGTCCTCCCAGAGCCAGTCCTTGTCCAGGCCGGAGTCCAGGTGGTCCCAGGGCAGCACCTCCTCGTAGGTGCGCTCGCGCGTGGTGTACCAGTCCACGTCCACGCCGAGGTCCGGCAGCGTCTTCTCGGCGCAGCGCATCCAGCGCTCGTACGAGAAGTGCTCGCGCCAGCCGTCGAACCGGCCGCCGTCCTCGTACACCGCGCGGATGACCGCGCCCACCCGTCGGTCGCCGCGCGAGAGCAGGCCCTCGACGATGCCGGGCTTGCCGTCGTGGTAGCGGAAGCCGATGGAGCGGCCGTACTTCTTGTCGCCGCGGATCTTGTCGCGCAGCTTCTCCAGGCGCGCGTCGGTCTCCTCGACGGAGAGCTGCGGCGCCCACTGGAAGGGCGTGTGCGGCTTCGGCACGAACCCGCCGATGGAGACGGTGCAGCGGATGTCGTTGGACCGGGAGACCTCGCGGCCCTTGGCGATCACGTTGACCGCCATGTCGCCGATCTGGAGCACGTCCTCGTCGGTCTCGGTGGGCAGCCCGCACATGAAGTACAGCTTCACCTGCCGCCAGCCGTTGCCGTACGCCGTGGCGACGGTGCGGATCAGGTCCTCCTCCGAGACCATCTTGTTGATGACCTTGCGGATGCGCTCCGAGCCGCCCTCGGGCGCGAAGGTCAGGCCCGAGCGGCGGCCGTTGCGGGTCAGCTCGTTGGCCAGGTCGATGTTGAACGCGTCCACCCGGGTCGAGGGCAGCGACAGGCCGATCTTGTCCTCTTCGTACCGGTCGGCCAGCCCCTTGGCGATGTCGCCGATCTCGGTGTGGTCGGCCGATGACAGCGAGAGGAGGCCGACCTCCTCGAAGCCGGTGGCCTTCAGGCCCTTCTCCACCATCTCGCCGATGCCGGTAATGCTGCGCTCGCGCACCGGGCGGGTGATCATGCCGGCCTGACAGAACCGGCAGCCCCGGGTGCAGCCGCGGAAGATCTCGACCGACATCCGCTCGTGCACGGTCTCGGCGAGCGGGACCAGCGGCTGCTTAGGGTAGGGCCACTCGTCGAGGTCCATGACGGTGTGCTTGGAGACCCGCCACGGCACGCCGGACCGGTTGGGCACGACGCGGCCGATGCGCCCGTCGGGCAGGTACTCAACGTCGTAGAAGCCAGGCACGTAGACCCCGCCGGTCCTGGCGAGGCGCAGCAGCAGTTCCTCGCGGCCCCCGGGGCGGCCCTCGGCCTTCCAGCCACGGACGATCTCGGTGATCTCCAGGACGGCCTGCTCACCGTCGCCGATGACCGCGCAGTCGATGAAGTCGGCGATCGGCTCGGGGTTGAACGCCGCGTGCCCGCCGACGACGACGACGGGGTGGTCCTCGGTGCGCCGCGCGGCCTCCAGCGGGATGCCCGCGAGGTCGAGCGCGGTGAGCATGTTGGTGTAGCCCAGCTCCGTGGAGAAGCTCAGGCCGAAGACGTCGAACGCGCTGACCGGCCGGTGGCTGTCCACTGTGAACTGCGGCACGTCGTGCTCGCGCATCAGCTCCTCGAGGTCGGGCCAGACGCTGTAGGTGCGCTCGGCGAGCACGCCCTCGCGCTCGTTCAGCACCTCGTAGAGGATCATGACGCCCTGGTTGGGCAGGCCGACCTCGTACGCGTCGGGATACATGAGCGCCCAGCGGACGTCACACTCGTCCCACTTCTTCACGGTGGAGTTCAGCTCTCCACCCACGTACTGGATCGGCTTCTGCACATGCGGGAGCAGAGCTTCGAGCTGCGGGAAGACCGATTCGGCAGACATACCCGGGAACCTTCGTGAGCTGACGGAGGACACGCCCCACCGCCGACGGCGCGGGACGGGTGACCCTAAAGCGTAACCCGCCCCGCGCGACCTTCACTCCCACCGCCCGCCCCGGAGGGGGTTCCCGGGCCGGGAGCCGGCTCGCCGGGCGGGGTCGGCGGGTCGGCTCGCCGGGTGGGGTCGCCGGGTCGGGTCGGTCACAGCAGTCGGCGCGGTGGCGGGTCCAGGACGGCGGCCCACACGTGTGGCAGTTCGCGCTCGCGGGCCGCCGCGGCGGCCTCCTCGCGGCCGTACAGCAGCCCGAGCGTGAACGTGCTCTCGCCCGCCGCGTGCGCGCGCACCGCGATGGCCCGTAGCGCCTCGCGGGCCCGCACGCTGTCCTGGTGGTCGCCGAGGACCTGCTGCACGCCCCGGAGCCGGCCGGCCAGTTCCCTGGCCCCCTTGCCCAGGCCCAGCTCGGCGGCCTCGGCCGCGTACCGGGCGCGCTTGGCGGCCTTGCGCGCGGCGTGCAGCGCGCCGTCGCGCTCGGGCCCCGGGGGGGCAGCGCGAGGGCGGCGTCCACGCGGCGGGCGAGCCGGTCCGTCTCGGTCAGCACGGCGGCGCGGACCACCTTGCGCGGCGGCTTCGCCGCGGCCGGGCGCAGCAGGGGCGGCGCCCCCTCGCGGGTGCGGGGCGGGTCGGCGCGCAGCGCGTCGAGGGTGGTGAGCAGGTCCAGGTAGCGGGGACCGTCGAGGGCCTCGACGAGCCGCTGGCGCGCGTCGGCGTGCTCGGCCCGGGCCCAGATGGTCAGCCGGGCCCGCACCGGGCCGAGCCGCTGTTCGTCGGGGACCGCGTCGAGCCCGGCCGTCAGCCGCGCGGCCAGCACCTCGCGGTCCCGGTCCACGCCCAACTCGCCGGCCAGCCACTTCAGCTCGGCGCCCACCGGGTCGGCGGCATCCCGGTCCAGCACCTTGCGGTAGGAGCGCAGGACGCTGCGCAGGCGGCGGGTGGCGACCCGCATCCGGTGCACGGCATCGGGGGCCTCGCGCCGGGCGGCCGGGTCGAGCGCCACGATCGCCGCGAGCTGCCGCCGCACCGCGTCCAGCACCACGTCGCCGGCGGTCAGGTCGGCGGTCGGGTCCCCGCCGCCGAGCAGGGCGTCCGCGCCCTCGCGCCGGCGGGCCTTCTTCGGTGGCCGGGGTTTCTTCTGTTTCTTCGGTTTCTTCCGCGTGCCGTCGCCGTCACCGTGCGCGGCGCGGCGCTCCTCGCGGCGCGCCTCCGTGGCCGGCGCGGACTCGACGTGCGGCGCGGCCGTCTCGGCCAGGGCGCGGGCCAGCTTGGAGGTCGATCCGGCGGGGCGCAGCCCCAGGGTGGTCAGGTGGCGCTCGACCGCGTCGAGCAGCGCGGGGTTGCCGCCCGGGCCCAGTTCGGCCTCGACCTCGCTCCAGCGGGACGGGCGCGTCGGCCGAGCCCGCGCGGCGCGCGCTGACCTCGTCGGCGCTGATCTCCGCGAGCGGCTCGCCGGCCGCGTCGACCAGCCGCCAGACGGTGCGCCGGGTGCACAGTTCGACCATTGGGCGCAGCGGGGCGTCCAGGGTGCGCGAGCCGGTCAGGGCCGCGAGTTCGGGCGGCACCGCGTCGCCGAGCGGGGCCCTGAGCTCGTCCCGCACCACGTCCCCGCCGCCGCTCGTACGCGGGGCGCCCTTGGGGCGTACGGGGGAGCTTGAGGTGCCAGCCCTCGTCGGAGCAGCCGGTGCGACGGCGCAGCGTCACGCCGTCCGCCGCGAGCCGCTGGTCGGCGGTGTCGTAGTAGGTGGCGTCGAGCGCGGTGACGCCCTCGTCCACGACGGAGGCGACGCCGGGCAGTTCGGCGAGGGCGGACAGCGCGGCGAGGTCGAGTGGCGCGCCGCCGGGCGCCGCCTCGTACTTCCGTTCGATTTCTCGTACGGTGCGTGACATGGCCGCAATGTACGCCCGGGCGGTGTGCGCGGCGAGCAGTTCGACGGGCTCGGTCACACCCGTGCGGGGGCGGTGGTCGCCGGCGCGGGGCGCCGGGCGGCGCCTCCCCCGCTCCCTCGCGTGGTCGCTACGGGTCGCGCGCGGCACCGTCAGGGCGTGCCGAGGTGGCGGGCGAAGAAGGCGCGGACGCGGTGGCGCAGCAGCGGCACCGAGCGCGCCGGGTCGATGGTGCCGACCAGCGCGGCGCGGGCCTCGGCGATGATCAGGCCGGCGGCCTGGAGCTGCGGCGCCAGGGCCGCGTAGTCGGTGAGGGTAGCGTGGGTGGCACCGGTGAGCTGCCGCCAGGTGGCGCGGCCCCGCGAGCGGGCCACAGCCGCCGACCAGGTGCGCTCGAACTCCGCGTCCCGGAACCCGTCGGTGCCCAGCAGGAGCAACGGCCGGTCCACCCCGTCGCGGGCGACGGGGAAGAGCGGGCCGGGGCCACCGGTCGGCGTCGCCGAGTGGCTCAGGTACCCCTCCAGATTGGCCGCCGCCGCGATACGGCGGTCGTCGTAGAGGGCCTGCGCCGCCGTGGTGCCGCCAGCCGAGTGCCCGTAGACGCCGACCCGGTGCGGGTCCAGGGCGCGCGCGAGGCCGCGCGGCAGGGCGCCGGCTGGCTGCTCGCAGTGGTGGCCGGCGGTCGGGCGGGCCAGCCGGACCATGTGGTCGAGGACGAGGCGGACGTCGGCGATCCGGGTCTCGATCACAGTCTGGAACCGCTTCGGGTCGGTGCGCGGGTCCCCGACGAAGACCGACTCGCGCAGCGTGCCGTCCGGCAGCTCCACCTCGCTGGCGTCGCCCGGGTGGTCGATGGTGACCACGACGAAGCCGTGGCTGGCCAACTCCTCGGCCACGCAGGCAGGTGCCCAGGGTCCGCGGGTCGCCGCCGCCCGGACTGTAGAGCAGCACCGGCCGCCGCCGCCCGGCCAGCGCGGGCGCGTCCCGGTGGGCGTGGGTCACGGTGGCGGCCCAGTCCAAGCCCGTCGGCGGCACCAGCGGACGCGTCCGCGGCGCCCAGTCCGCGAACGACGCCGCGGAGCGCGCCGTCATCTGCGGCATGCGCGGCCGACCGCGCACGTCGCCGGCCGGGTACCAGGCCGTCGCCATCACCTGCCGTACGCTGCCGGCGCCGAGCCACGGATCGGGGCGCTCCCGGTCGACGACGTGCAGCACTCCGGCCCCGATCCGGTACGGGCCGCTCGGCGCCGGCAGCCGCAGCCGGAGGCCGCCCGCCGGGGTGGCGCGCATCGGGGAGCCCGGCCGCGGCGCGGCCCACGCCGGGGCCCGGCCGGTGAGCGCCACCGCGCCGCCTAGCACGGCCGCCGCGGCGACCGCCCGCCGGCCGACGCCGCCACCGGGGGCCGTACGCCTCCTGCCGCCGCGCCCAGCCCCGGCCCCGTACCCGCTGTCCCCGTCCCTGTTCGCCATGGTCACGTCGCACCCCTCCGTGCTCGGTCGCCGCGCACCCCGCGCAGCCCCCGCCGTCACACGGCGGGGATGCCGGGAATACTGGTGGCCGGCCGGCGGCGCCGGCAATCGTTGCGGCGCTGGCCGAAAGGCTGGCGCGCGGCCACCAGGAGGCGTAGTGATCCGGGTCCACCTCACGGCCGCCGACCTGGCCCGGGCGCGGTTCGCACCGCGTCCCGCCCCGCTCCAGGAGCTGAACACTGCGCTGCTGACGTTGTGCCAGCCCGGCGACGCGCCCCGGTACGGGCCCTGGCGGCAGCGGGTGCTGCACCGCCTGCCGGACGCCGTCCGCCCGTTGCGCGACCTGGTTCCGGCCGCCCGCGCGCCCAGCTTCCTCGACGTGTTCGACGACGACCTGCGCGAGGGCCTCGCCGCCCCGCGCGCCACCCCGCTGGCCGTGGTGCGCGCGGAGTTGGCCCGCGTGTACGCCGCCCACCCCGCGCCGCCCCCGCCCTGGGTGCGCGACCTGCACCGGGGCGACGCCGACGCCTGGCGGGTGCTGCGCCAGGCCCAGCACGCGGCGTTCGAGACGGTCCTGCGCGCGACCTGGTCCCTGGTGCAGGACCTGCACCGGACGGAGTTCACCCGGTACGCCGTGACGGCGGCCGAGGCGGGCGTCGGCGCCGCGCTGTGCGCCGCCGTGCCCGGCTCCGCGCTCCGCGCGGACGTGTGAGAGCTGGCCACGAGCCGGGAGGCGGACGTGCGCCCGGCCGGCCGCGGCCTGACGCTGCTGCCGACCTTCCACTGGTCGGGGCCCCGCTCGTCGCCGACCTGCCGGGGCGGCCGGTGTACGTGACGTACCCGGCCGGCCCGGGCGTGCCCCCATAGCCCGACACGGCGGGCGACCGCGCCGGGGCGCTGGCCACGGTGCTCGGCTGCACCCGGTACGCGGCCCTGCTGCTGCTCGCCGAGGCCCACACCACCGGCCGACTGGCCCGCCGCCTCGGCCTGAGCGACGCCACCGCGTCCGAGCACGCCGCCGCGCAGCGCGGCGCCGGCCTGATCACCACGGTCCGCGCCGGGCGCGCGGTGCGGCACCGACGCACCGCGCTCGGCGACCTCCTGGTCCACCCCGGCGACCACCCCGCCGACGGACCCACCCCGCCGACGGACGCGTAGGCCGCGCCACCCACCCGCCGACACCCGCCCGACCAGCCACCGCCCCGGCCAGCCTCCACCCAGCCGGCGTCCTCCCGGCCGACGTCCTCCCGACAGCGGAGCCGGCGGCCGGGCGCACTGCGGGGACGCGCACCGTGGGGCAGGGTGGACGCATGGGCAAGCCAGCACCGTCGAGGGCCCGCGTCCGGCGCTTCGTGCGGGGTGCCCTGGACGGCACGGTCGCGCCGTTGGTCGACATCGCCGTGCTCCTGGTCAGCGAGCTGGTGACCAACGCGGTGGTGCACGCGGCCACCGAGGTCGAGGAGTCCGTGCGGGCCGTGGGCAGCCGGGTCTGCGTGCGGGTCAGCGACCACCGCCCGAACCGTGGCTTAGCTCCCCGGAACTGCCCGCCGTACGCCGGTACGGGGCAGGGCCTGACCGTGGTCGAGCAGCTCACCTGGCGGCACGAGGTGGAGGTCGGGGACGAGCACAAGACGGTCTGGTTTGAGCTGCGGTCCGACGGTTGGCCCTCACCGCCCTTCGGATGGCCGCCCACCGACCCGCCACCCGTGGAAGCCCGCGAGACCGTGATGCTGGTGGACCTGCTCAGGACGCTGTACGCGGCCTCCGAGCGGCACCGGCACGCGCTGCTGCGCGAGCTCTACCTCGCGGCGTCCGCCGGGACCGACCTCGGCGTGTCGCCCGGGGAGCTGGCCGTCGCGCACGACATGAACAACGTCGTCAGCGCCCGCGTCACCGCCGCCCTGGAGCGGCACCCGCCGCTGACGGACGTCCACTCGCTGCCGCTGACCGTGCCGGCCGACGCCGGCGCCGCGGTGGCGACCCTGCGCCGGGTGCTCGACCTGGCCGAGGAGGCGACACGCGCGGAGCGCCTGCTGACGCTGCCGGCCCTGCCGCACCGGCGCGCCTTCCAGCAGTGGCTGCTGGACCAGATCAGCGCCCAGCTCGACGGCGACCCGCCCACCGTGTGGACGCTGGTCCCGCACGGGCCGGGCTTCAGCCCCTCCGAGATGGTCCTGTGGGACGCCGGCCTCCTCCAGGCGAGCAGGGTGCCGACCATCGCTGCCGACGAGAGCAACCACATCGTCGCGGCGAACGGGCCGGCCGCCGACCTGCTCGGCTGGTCCGCGGACGACCTCGTCGGCCGAAAGCTGACCGTCCTCATGCCGGAGCACCTGCGCCAGCGCCACATGGCGGGGTTCTCCTCGCTGCTGCTCACCGGCCAGGCACACATCCTGGGCCGCTCGGTGCCGCTGCCGGCGCTCCACCGCGACGGGCACCTCGTCCCCATACGGCTGATCGTCCAGACCCAGGAGATGACCGACGGCGGCACCGTGTTCGTCGCCCAACTGGCCCCCGGGCGACCACGCCCATCGACGGGTCGGGCGAACCGTCGGTTCGCGGCGCGCCCCCGACGCCGCCGGAGGCGGCCGGGCCGCCCGCCCCGGCCGCGCCGCGCCCCGGGGCCCGGCTAGCCGGGCCCGTGGCCGAACTGTCGGACCTGGAGCGGTTCACCCTGCTGGCCGGCCTGGGCAGCGCGCTCGGCAACACCGCGAACCTGCGCGAGGGCCTCCAGGAGGCGGGCCGCATCCTCACCCGGCAACTGGCCGACTGGTGCGTGGTCGACCTGCTGGACCAACACGCCGGGGTGTACCGGGTCTGCGTCGTCCACCGCGACCCGCCCCCGGGCCGGTCGCCGCGAGCGTACGAGGGCAGGCTCCCGCCGCTGTCCGACGTCGAGCGCGGCCCGCTGGCCCGCGTGCTGCGCGGCGCGGGCCAGCTGCTGCTCGCCGAGGCTCCCGTGCCGGGCCAGGCCGACAGCCCGCTGGACGCCCAGTACCGGGAGCTGTTCGAGGAGCTGGGGGCCTCCAGCGCCGTCGTGGCCCCGCTGCGCTCGCGCCGGGAGGTCTTCGGGGCGCTGTGGACGGTGCGACGGGCCCGCGCGGCGGGCCGGCCGTTAGGCCGATATCGGCCGCTGCACCCTGATAGACTGCAACAGGCCGATCGCTATCCACGCGGCGAACATCGACGTGCCGCCGTACGAGACGAAAGGCAGCGGCAGCCCGGTGACCGGCATGATGCCCAGCGTCATACCGATGTTCTCGAAGGACTGGAACGCGAACCAGGCGATGACGCCGGCCGCGACGATCGTGCCGTACAGCTCGGGGGCGCCGCGCGCGATGCGGCAGGCGCGCCAGAGCACGACACCCACGAGCAGGATGATGAGCCCGCCGCCGAGGAAGCCGAGTTCCTCGCCGGCTACCGTGAAGACGAAGTCGGTCTGCTGCTCGGGGACGAACTGGCCGGTGGTCTGGCTGCCCTTGAACAGGCCGGAACCGGTCAGTTGGCCGGAGCCGATGGCGATGCGGGCCTGGTTGGTGTTGTAGCCGACGCCGGCCGGGTCGAGCGCCGGGTTGGCGAACGCGGCGAACCGGTCGATCTGGTACTGGTCCAGGATGTTGAGCTGCCAGATCAGCACGATGCCCAGCAACCCGGTGCCGAGGATGCCGGCGATCCAGCGGTTGGAGGCGCCGGAGGCAAGCAGCACCGCCAGCACGATGACGGCCATCACCATCACCGAGCCGAGGTCCGGCATCAGCAGCACGATCGCGATCGGCACGGCCGCGATGGCCAGCGACTGGAGCACGGTCCGGTGGTCGGGGTGCTCCCGGTCGCCCGCGTCCACCTTGGCGGCCAGCAGCATTGCCATGACCAGGATGATGGTGACCTTGGTGAACTCCGAGGGCTGGAGCGAGAAGCCGCCGGGGAGCTGGATCCACGAGTGCGCGCCGTTGAGCGTCGAGCCCAGCGGCGAGAGCACCGCGAGCACCAGGACCACCGACAGCACGTACAGCACCGGCACCGCGCCGCGCAGGGTGCGGTGGCCGAGCCAGATGGTGACGACCATCAGGGTCAGGCCGATGCTGGTGTTGAGGGTGTGCCTGAAGAGGAACGAGTACTGGTCGCCGCCGGTCAGCTCGGTGCGGTTGCGGGTGGCCGAGTAGACCAGCACGGCGCCCATCGCGGACAGCGCGAGCGCCGAGAACATCAGCGTCCAGTCCAGCCGCCGCACGATCGAGTCGCGCGCCGTCAGCTTGCCCCAGGTGCCCGGTTCCGGGCTGAAGCGGCGGACGGAGAAACCGTTGGAAGCGCTCACGTGTCCCGCCTCCCGGTCGCCGCGAGCGGCGGGGTGGCGGTGGTCGGCGCGGAGACCGGGCTGCGGCCCGCGTCCAGCGTCACGAGCGGCCGCTGGCCGCGCTGGTCTCGTTCACCCGCCGCCAGCACCGGCGCCGTCTCGACCGGCTCGGTCTTCTTCGGCGGCTTGATCTGCGGCGCCTCGATCGTCCCGTCCTTCTGGATCTTGGGCAGCTTGGCCTGCGGCGAGGGCAGCAGCGCCTTCTTCCGGTCGATCCCGCCCTTGGCGTCCACGCCGTACAGCGCGCTGTAGATGTTGCGCACGGCCGGCCCCGAGGCGCCGGAGCCGGTGCCGCCCTGGGAGATGGTCATGACGATCGTGTAGTCCTTGGTGTACGAGGCGAACCACGACGTCGTCTGCTTGCCGTGCACCTCGGCGGTGCCGGTCTTGGCGTGCATCGGGATCTTGTCCTGCGGCCAGCCGCCGAACCGCCAGGCGGCCGAGCCGTTGGTGACCACGCCGGCCAGCGCCTTGTCCACCTTGTCGCGGGTGTCGCCGCGCATCGGCAGCCTGCCGTGCGCGGTCGGCTTGATCTCCTTGACGTGCCTGCCGTCGGGGCTGACCATGGCCTTGCCGACGCTGGGGTCGTAGAGCGTGCCGCCGTTGCTGATGGCGCTGTAGATCGTCGCCATCTGTATCGGCGTGACGAGCGTGTCGCCCTGCCCGATGGAGTAGTTGACGCTGTCACCGGCGCGCATCTTCATGCCCTCGGCGCAGTTCTCGCGGGCGATCTGGGTGACGTAGTCCCGCTTCTTGGACTTCGCCTGCTTGCACCACGCGTCCTTGTTGGCCTCGTAGTAGTCTTTCTTCCACTTCCGGTCCGGCACCCGGCCCGCGACCTCGTTGGGCAGGTCGATACCGGTCTCCTCGCCGAGCCCGAACTGGTGCGCCGTCTTGTAGAAGTGGTCGGCCGGCTTGTCCTTCGGCTTGTTCCCGCCGTCCTTCTGCCACTGCTTGTACGCCAGGTCGTAGAAGACCGTGTCACAGGAGACCTCCAGGGCGCGGGCGATGTCGATCGGCCCGTAGCCCTTGGACTCGAAGTTCTTGAAGACCTGGCCGCCGATGTTGAAGGCGCTGCTGCAGTTGTACTTGTCGTCGAAGTCGTAGCCCGCGTTGACCGCCGCGGTCGCCGAGATCACCTTGAAGATCGAGCCGGGCGCCGCCTGGCCCTGGATGGCCCGGTTGAGCAGCGGGTAGTTGGAGTCCTTGCCGGTCAGGCGCTGGTAGTCCTTGCCGGAGATGCCGCCGACCCAGGCGTTGGGGTCGTACGTTGGGTTGGAGGCCATGGACACGATGCGGCCCGTCTTGGACTCCATGACCACCACGGCGCCCGCGTCCGCCTTGTAGTTCTGGTTGGTGTTGCGGTCGTGCTCCTTGCGGGCGGCCTTCATCGCCTTGTAGAGCTCCTTCTCCGCTATGGCCTGCAAGCGGGCGTCGATGCTCGTGACGACGTTGGCGCCGGGCACAGCCGGGTCGCTCTTGGCCTTGCCGATGACGCGGCCGAGGTTGTCCACCTCGTACCGGGTGACCCCGGCCTTGCCGCGCAACTGGCTGTCGTAGGTGCGCTCCAGGCCCGAGCGGCCGATCTGGTCGGCGCGCAGCAGCGGCGACTCGGTGTCCTCAGCCTTCTTCATCTCCTCGTCGGTGACCGGCGAGAGGTAGCCGAGCACCTGCGCGGTGTTGGCGTCACCCGGCGCGGCGTAGCGGCGCACGGCGGTGGGCTCGGCGCTGATGCCGGGGAAGTCCTCGGCCCGCTCGCGGATCTGCAGGGCCTGCTGGGTGGTGGCCTCGTCGGTGATCGGGATGGGCTGGTATGGGGAGCCGTTCCAACAGGGCTGCGGGGTCTTGGAGTCGCACAGCCGCACCTTGTCGGTGACGTCCTTGGTCTCCATGTCCAGCACCTCGGCGAGCCGGGTGAGCACGGCCTGCCCGTCGTCGGCCATCTTCATCAGCTCGGTGCGGCTGGCGGAGACCACCAGGCGGGTCTGGTTGTCGGCCAGCGGCACGCCCCTGGCGTCCAGGATGGAGCCTCGCACGGCAGGCTCGACCACCTGCTGTACGTGGTTGTTGCTGGCCTGGTTGCTGTACTCGTCACCGTTGCGGATCTGGAGATACCACAGCCGTCCGCCGAGCGTCAGCAGCAGCGAGAAGACCAGGATCTGAATGACCACCAGGCGGATGGTGACCCGGGTGATCCGCCCGGTCTCTGGGATGTTGCTCATCGTGTCCCCCTCTCCGCGCGCTCACCGCGCTCGGGGCCCCGTGGCCGGTACGCGTTGTCGTGCGAGCCCGCCGGCGCGGGCCGCCCGGACGCTTGCCGCATCACAGTCGCTTGTCCCCCTTGATGCGCGCGAGCTTGCCCTTGCCCGGCTTGGCCAGCAGGTCGCTGCGCGGGCTGGCGATCCGCGCCGACTTGCCGAGCCGGATGGACTTGCCGATCCGGGCCGGCTTGCCGGAGCGGGCCGCCTTGCCCCAGCCGCCGGAGCCGCCCGCGCCGGAGCCCGGCGAGAGCCAGCCCAGCGAGCGGTCCCGGGTGCCGCCGGACGAGGTGCTGCCGCCGTCGCTGAGCGGGTGGTTCTCGGTGCGCCGGGCCAGCGCCATCACCAGCGGTACGACGAACGGCGCGAGCAGCAGGTCGTAGAGGGCGGCGGTGAACAGCAGCTTGCCGAGCCCGACGTGGCGGGCCGCGTCGTCGCCGACGAGCGCGCCGACGGCCGCGTACAGCAGCGTGGCGCCGATCGCCGCGCCGACGACCACGAGCATCGGCCCGGTGGCCGAGCGCGGCTGGCCCTTCTCCGGCTTGGCGAGGCCGGCCAGGTAGCCGATGACGCACAGCACGAGCGCGTACCGCCCGGCGGCGTGGTCGGCCGGCGGGGCGAAGTCGACCAGGAGGCCGGCGCCGAAGCCGGTGAGGGCGCCCGCGGTGTGCCCGTAGCCGAGGGCGAGCCCGAGGACGACCAGGAGCAGCAGGTCGGGCACGGCACCCGGCAACTGGAGTCGGGCCAACACGGTGACCTGGATGATCAGGGCGACGACCACCAGGAAGGCCGAGAGGACGATGCGTTTCACTGGGCTACGCCTCCGGGCGTCGCGTTCGCGCTGGGTGTGACGGTGACCTTGGGCACCGGCTTCTTGGCGGGCTTGGGCGGCAGCACCTCGTCGCGCGGGTTGGTGCCCGGCGGCTTGACCACGATGCCGACGATGTCGAGCTTGGTGAAACCGACGTACGGGCGGACCTGGACCGTGCGGGTGAGGTCGCCGCGCGAGGGGTCGACCCGGACCACCTCGCCGACCGGGACGCCGGGCACGAACGGGCGGTCGGCGCGGGAGCCGAAGGTGACCATGCGGTCGCCCTTCTTCACCTTGGCCTTGCCGTTGAGGAGTTGCACGCGCAACGACCGGTCACCCTGGCCGTTCGCGAAGCCGATCTCACCGGACTTCTCCAGCCGGGTGCCGACGGTGAAGTCGGGATCGTTGGCGAGCAGCACGGTGGAGGTGGACGGGCCGACCGTGGTGATCCGGCCGACCAGCCCGTCGCCGTTGATGACGGTCATGCCGCGGGCGATGCCGTCGTCGCTGCCCGCGTCGATGGTGACGGTCCAGGAGAAGCCCTGGGCCGCTCCTATCGCGACGACCTCGGCGCCCTTGATGCCGTACTGGCCCCGGCCGGCGGTCTTGAGCATCTTGTCGAGTTCGGCGACGCGGGCGCGGTTGCGGTCGTCGCTGCCGAGTCTGTGCTTGAGTGCGGCGTTCTCGCGCTCCAGTGTGCTGATGCGATCGTGTCGCTCGTCCGAGTCCCGTATGGCGGCGATCGCGTTGCCGACCGGGTCGACGGCGGTGGCCACGGTGTCCTCGACCGGGCCGAAGACCGTCTGGGCCGCCGTGCGCGGTTTGTCGAGCGGGGAGTCCTCGCCACCGCGGATATCCACAGTGATCAATGCGAACGCGATGGCGACCAGCAGCACTAGTAGCAGCAGGCTCTCTCGGGTGTCCCTCACGTACGGCGGCCGTGCCTTCCTCGTCGGACCGGCCGGTTTCGGGTCGGCGGCCGGTCGGGGCGTCCTACCTCAGTGCGAACGCTGTCCGTACGGACCGCGTCATGAGCTGGAGTGGTCCTGATACGTACCGCGCGGGCCTGTGGCATACGGATGACGCGGGGCGCGCGGTACCGGTGATGGGCGGTGCGGTGGTGCGGTGGTACGAGGTGTGTGCTGGGGGGCTGGGCTTGTGCGACCCATTATGCGGGGGTTCCGCCGCGCCGGGACGCGGCTACCCGCGCGGCGGAACGCGTTCACCCAACCGTTGGTTCAGCGTCGCGGCTGCGAGTCGAGCACCTGCTGGAGGGCCTCGAACTCCTCCACGCACTTGCCCGAGCCGAGGGCCACCGAGTCCAGCGGGTCCTCGGCGATGTGGATGGGCATCCCGGTCTCGCGGCGCAGCCGCTCGTCGAGCCCACGCAGCAGCGCGCCGCCACCGGTGAGCACGATGCCGCGGTCCATGACGTCGCCAGACAGCTCGGGCGGGCACTTGTCGAGGGTGGTCTTGACAGCGTCGACGATCGAGTTGACCGGCTCCTCGATGGCCTTGCGCACCTCGGCGGCGGAGATGACGACCGTCTTGGGCAACCCGCTGACCAGGTCGCGACCGCGGATCTCGGTGTGCTCCTCCTGGTCGGACTCGTACGCCGAACCGATGGTGATCTTGATGCTCTCGGCGGTGCGCTCGCCGAGCAGCAGGCTGTACTCCTTCTTGATGTGCTGGATGATCGCGTTGTCCAGCTCGTCGCCGGCCACGCGGATGGACTGTGACGTGACGATTCCGCCGAGCGAGATGACGGCCACCTCGGTGGTGCCGCCGCCGATGTCCACGACCATGTTGCCGGTGGCCTCGTGCACCGGCAGGCCGGAGCCGATCGCCGCCGCCATCGGCTCCTCGATGATGTGCACCTGGCGCGCCCCGGCCTGGGTGGACGCCTCGATGACGGCGCGCCGCTCGACACCGGTGATGCCGCTCGGCACGCAGACCACGACGCGCGGCCGGGCCAGATAACGGCGCTTGTGGATCTTCAGAATGAAATAGCGGAGCATCCGCTCAGTGATCTCGAAGTCGGCGATAACGCCATCCTTCAGGGGCCGCACGGCGACGATGTTCCCCGGCGTACGGCCGATCATCTTCTTCGCTTCCGCGCCCACCGCGAGAATCCCGCCGGTGTTGGTGTTGATCGCGACAACAGAAGGCTCGTTGAGGACGATCCCGCGGCCTCTGACGTAAACCAGCGTGTTGGCGGTCCCGAGGTCGACAGCCATGTCACGGCCGATGAACGACATGTTGTTCCTCATGAGGATGCGTCTGGCCTTCCCAACTTGAGCGAATGCTTGCTTGAGGTAGGCGTGATGTGTGCGCTTACGAGGCGCGGAAGGTTCCATCGTAGTCTCGCTCGCCGCCGTACAGCGCGAGGGAGCCTCCGCCATTGTCGGCGGAACACGGGTCCGTCCCCACTTATGGAGACGTCGTGTCGCGGCGATGCGTTCCCTCAAACGATGGGCATATGCCAGGGGACAATCGGAAAAATACGACCGCCCCCTGGGCAACCGGGCTCACCCACGTGGGTCGGGTGAAGAGACCCGACGGATATCCGACGTCTCGTCAGGCGAGACCGGGAAAGAAAATCTTCATCTCCCGTTCGGCCGACTCCTCGGAGTCGGAGGCGTGAATGAGGTTCTCGCGCACGATGGTGCCGAAGTCGCCCCGGATGCTGCCGGGAGTGGCGGCGATCGGGTCGGTCGGCCCGGCCAGCGTGCGCACGCCCTCGATCACCCGCTCGCCCTCGACCACCAGGGCCACGGCCGGCCCGGAGGTCATGAACTCCATGAGCGGCTCGTAGAACGGCTTGCCCACGTGCTCGGCGTAGTGCTGCTCCAGCACCTCGCGCTCCAGGGTCCGCAGCTCCAGCGCGGCGATCCGCCACCCGGCCTTGTTCTCGATGCGGCCCAGGATCTCGCCCACCAGACCGCGCCTGACCGCGTCGGGCTTGAGAAGGACGAGGGTGCGCTGGCTCATGATCGCGGCTCCTTGGCAGTGTGACGGGGATTGGTGCGCCCGAGGCTACAGGGGGCGCGCCCTGGGCCTGCACCGGGCCCGGCCATGATCCACACGCCGACGCGTCGCGCGTGGCCGGCCGGGCCACGCGCGACGCTCCCGCGACGCTGCGCGGGTTACGCGGGATCGGACGCCGAGCGCGCCGCGTCCGCCTCCGGCGCCGCCGCCCGCTGCCGCGGCGCCCGGGCCCCGCCGGCCGCGCCGGGCTCACCGACCTCGCTGACCTCACGGGCCTCGTCGGACGCCCTGGCCTCGCTGGCGTCCCCGGTCTCGCCGGCCGAGGCGCGCGCCTCGGCCAGCTCGCGGGCCGCCTCGTCCATCGCCGCGAAGCGCGCCTTGGCCTCGTCGATGTGCCGCCCGTAGTGGATGGACGCCCACCACAAGCTGGCGAACGCCAGGCCCAGGACGAACATCACCGGGACCACGAAGCCGCTCAGCACCAGCCCGATCTGCAACACCCAGCCGACCTGGAGCGCCCACGGCCAGCGCAGCATACCGGACAGCAGCACGCACAGGCCCATGGCGATGCCGCTGACCGTCCACACCGTACCCACGGACAGGTCGGAGAGCTTCATGGCGACCAGGCCGGCGAAGCCGATGACGAAGAACTCACAGATCAGGGTGGACGCACACAGCGTGCGCAGCGTTCGCATGCCCTTACTCCCTTCCAAGGAGCAGCCGGGCCTCGCCCACGGTGATGACGGAGCCGGTGATCAGCACGCCCGCGCTGGAGAACTCGCCCTCCTCCTCGGCGAGCGTGACGGCGACGTCAATCGCCTCGTCCAACCTCGGCTCGACCTGCACCCGGTCGGGCCCGAAGACCTCGACGGCGACGGCCGCCAGCTCGTCCACGTCGAGCGCCCGGTCGTGCGCGTACCGCGTCACCACGATCTCGGTGAACAGCGGCTCGAACGCCTCCAGGACGCCGCGCACGTCCTTGCCCGTGCTGCACGCGACCACGCCGATCAGCCGGCTGAAGGCGAACGCCTCGCTGACCGCCTCGGCCGCGGCCCGCGCGCCCGCCGGGTTGTGCGCCGCGTCCAGCACCACGGTCGGGCTGCGGCGCACCACCTCGAGCCGGCCCGGCGAGCTGACGCCCGCGAACGCCGCCCGCACGGTGTCCAGGTCCAGCGTCCTGGCGTGCTGCGAGCCGATGCCGAAGAACGCATCGACGGCGGCGAGCGCCACGGCCGCGTTGTGCGCCATGTGCGCGCCGTGCAGCGGGAGGAAGAGGTCCGGGTACTCACCGCCGAGGCCGCGCAGCGTCAGGAGCTGGCCCCCGACCGCGACCTCCCGGCTCAGCACGCCGAACTCCATACCCTCCCTGGCCAGCGTGGCATCCACCTCGACCGCCCGCTTGAGCAGCACCGACGCGGCCTCCACCGGCTGTTGGGCGAGGACCACCGTGGCTCCGGCGGCGCCGTCGGCCCCCTCCCGGGCCTTGATGATCCCCGCCTTCTCGGTGGCGATCGCCTCGGGCGTGTCGCCCAGCCGGTCCGTGTGGTCCAGCGAGATCGGGGTGACCACGGCGACCGCCGCGTCGATGACGTTGGTCGCGTCCCAGGTGCCGCCCATGCCGACCTCGACCACCGCGACGTCCACCGGCGCGTCGGCGAACGCCGCGTACGCCATCGCCGTCAGCACCTCGAAGAAGGAGAGCCGGAACTCCTGCTGGGCGTCGGTCATCTCCACGTACGGCTGGATGTCGCGGTAGGTCTCGACGAACCGCTCGGCGGAGATCGGGGCGCCGTCCAGGCTGATCCGCTCGGTGATCGACTGCACGTGGGGGCTGGTGTACCGCCCGGTGCGCAGCTCGAAGGCGCCGAGCAGGGCCTCGACCATCCGGGCCGTGCTGGTCTTGCCGTTGGTGCCGGTGATGTGGATCGCCGGGTACGCGCGCTGCGGCTCGCCGAGGATGTCCAGGACCGCCTTGATGCGCTGCACCGACGGGTCGAGCTTGGTCTCCCCCCAGCGGCTGGCCAGCTCCGCCTCGACCTCGGGGAGCGCGCGGTCCAGCTCGGGGTCCTGGGGACGGGACGGCCCGCCGTCGTCCTGGGGCGGGCCGGCCTGGGCGCGCAGGGTGCGACTACCCGCCTCGATCACGGCAAGGTCGGGGTCACGCTCGGTCTCGGCCTCAATGATCTCATCGAAGGCGTCGAGCCCGTCGGGCTCGGATTCGTCACTCGGGGGGCGCTCACTCACGGCGCCAGTCTACGAGGCGGGTCGGGCACCGGGCGCGCGCCGGGCGAGGCGACCCCGGGCGGCGGGGTCCCGGGGCACCCCAGGACATCACACCCACCGAGGCCACATACCGTTTGCTCCCTTAATTTACGTATCATCCCTTTCGAGGGCTCTGTACGCGTGCACCCCCGGCGCGCCACCGCGCCTGGCCCGTGACGGCGTCGGGGCACGAGCGCGAGCAGGGTCGGACGCGGGCCAGGACAGGTGAGGGCTGGATGAAGGACACCCCGGGCGACGACCGGGCCCGCCTTGAGGCCCTGCTGCACACGCTCCCGCTGGCGGCGGTCTTCGTGGGCGTCGACGACCGGGTGGTCGGCGCCAACGAACGGTTCGCGCGGCTGTTCCGCCTGGCCGGCCGGGTGGACCTGTCCCCCGGCGCCCCGCTCGGCCCGGTCGTCGACGCCGTGGCCGAGCTGTACGCCCGGCCCTACCGCGAGCGCTACGAGCGCCCGCGGCCGGCACCGCACCCACAGCCGGGGCCGGCGCCCGCCCCGGACGCGCCCACCCGCACCGACGCCGCCGAGACCGCCGCCCCGGCCGGCGCGGTCGAGGCGCCCCGGAGCGTGCACCGTTCCGCCGAGCTCCCGCTCACCGACGGCCGGGTCATCCGCCGCCAACTGGAGCCGCTCCGGCACCGCGGCAGGCTGCTCGGCACCCTGTGGACCGCCCAGGACGTCACCGCCCGCAAGCGCGCCGAGCGCGACCTCGAACGCGACAACCGGACGCTCTCCGAGTTGATCCGGCACCGCAGCGCCTTCGCCGCGTCCGCGTCGCACGAGCTGCGCACCCCGCTCGCGGCCATCCTCAGCTTCTGGCAGCTCCTGGCAACCCCCGCCTCCGGGCACCGCTCACCGACGAGCAGCGGGAGTTCCTGGCGGCCGTCCGGCGCAACGCCGAACGGATGCACACCCAGATCAGCGAGCTGCTCTCCGCCACCACGACCAGCTCGGCCCAGCTCCAGATGGAGTACGGCTGGGTCCGCGTGCCGCGCCTGCTGGAGCGCGCCGTGCTCGACCGCGCGGACGCCCTCGCGGACGCGGCCGTGTTCACCTCGCTGAGCTGCGCCGAAGGACCCGAGCTGTGGGCGGACGAGCACCGGCTGCACGCCGTGCTGGCCAACCTGTTGGAGAACGCCGCCAAGTTCACGCCGGCCGGCGGCCAGGTCAGCCTGACCGCCGGGCCCGGGCCGAGCGGCTGGGAGATCGAGGTGGCCGACACCGGCATCGGGGTCCCCGAGTCCTACCGCGAGGAGATCTTCACCGGCTTCGTCCGCGCGCCCAACGCCCTGCGCGGCGGCTACCCCGGCACCGGACTCGGCCTCGCCGTCAGCCGTGACGTCGTACGCCTGCACGGCGGCACCCTCACCGTGGGCGGCCAGGAGGGCGCGGGCGCCGTGTTCTCGATCCACCTGCCCTACGCCGGGCCACCCGGGGCCAGCCCACCGGGAGCCGGGCCGTCGGGGGGCGTGCCGTGACCCGGGTGCTCGTCGTCGAGGACGACGCGGACCTGGCACTCGCGCTGCGCGTGGTGCTCGAACGGGCCGGCTAACGGGTGCTCCAGACGGACGACGGCCGCTCCGCGCTGCGGCGGCTGTTCGCCGACCGGCCCGCCCTGATGATCCTGGACGTCGGGCTGCCGGGGCTGGACGGCTGGCAGGTGCTCGAACGCACCCGTGACCTCACCGACCTGCCCGTCATCCTGCTCTCCGCGCACAGTGGCGAGGGGGCCCGGGTACGTGGCCTGCGCGCCGGCGCCGACGACTTCCTACCCAAGCCGTTCGGCAACGACGAACTGCTGGCCCGGGTCGAGACGTTGCTGCGGCGCGCCGCCACGGCCCGCTGGGCCGGCGGCGGAACCCTGGGCGACGAGCGCCTGCGGCTGGTGCCCGAGCGCAGGTCGGCGCTCTGGCACGGGGTCGAGGTGCGGCTGAGCGACATCGAGTTCCGGCTGCTCCAGACCCTGGTGCGCAACCGGGGCCGGGTGGTCACCACGGAACAACTCCTCGACCAGGTGTGGGGCGACGCGGAGGGGCGGGAGCGGGTGAAGGTTCGCGGTGCTACGAGTGCGGCGCAAGCTCCAACAGGCCGCGCGCCCGCAGCCGCCCCCCCGACCGCCCCGAACCCCCCGGCACACCCCGCCGCCCCCGGCCACGCCGCCACGGCCGCCCACCCCGAGGGCCCCGGCCACCGGGCCGACCCGACCGATCCGCTGGAGGCGGTGCGCGGCCTCGGCTACCGCTACCGCGAGCCGGGCAGCACGCAGCCGGGCGCCGGGGAGGCGGACACCACCGGGCCGGGCGCCACGCAGCCGGGCGCCGGCGAGCCGGGGCCCGGCCCACCCGACGGGGCGTAGCCGGGCCGCCCCGCCACCGCCAGCCCGCGCACTCGTCCCGCGCCCACGCCCCAACCGTCCCCTCCACCTCCTCCGTCCCCGGCCAAGGTGGCGCGGGACGTTCGGAAGGGACGAACGCCCCGCCCCCGCCTGGGACCTTAGTCCCCGATCGCGCCCGGCGGGCAATCGCAACCGAGCGGCAACCGAGCACCATCCGCCGCGACAACCGGCCTCGCGCACACTCCACGGCTGAACCCGTCACCGGCACCGCCCCTGGAGAACCCGTGCACACCCTGCCCGCACCGTAGCGTCGCGCTCGTCCTCGGCACCCGGCCCGAACTCGTCAAGCTCACCGACCTCGTGCGCCTCCTCGGCCCCGCGGCCCACCTGATCCACACCGGCCAGAACTACGACGAGGAGTTGTCCGGCCGCTTCCTGTCCGAGCTGGGTCTGCCCGAGCCGACGTTCCTGACCGGCATCGGCGGACGGAGCCGGGCCGGGCAGATCTCGGCCGTGCTGGCCCAGCTCAACGCGCTCTTCACGGCCGAGCCACCGCGCGCGGTCGTCGTCCAGGGCGACACCAACGCGGCGCTGGCCGGCGCCCTCGCGGCCAACGCCCGCGACATTCCGCCGCTGCACGTGGAGGCCGGGCTGCGCAGCCACGACCGGAACATGCCGGAGTAGCACAACCGGGTGCTGATCGACCGGATCGCCGACGTGCTGTGCGCGGCGACCGAGGAGAACCGGGCCAACCTGCTCGCCGAGGGCGTGAGCGACGAGCGGATCGCCGGGACCGGCAACACAGTCGTCGAGGCCGTACACGCCCAACTCCCGTCCGTCCGCCAGCGACCGGTCGGACTTCGTGGCGGCGTACGGGCTGCGCGCGGTCCTGGAGCAACTGGGCACCATCGCCGCGGCCGGCACGCCGGTGCTGCTGCCGCTACACCCGCGCACCCGCGCCCGCGTCGAGGCCGCCGGCCTGGCGGGGCTGCTCTCGGGCCTGCGGGTGACCCGGCCGCTCGGGTACGGCGACTTCCTCGCCCTGGCCCGGCACGCCGCGCTGATCGTCTCGGACTCCGGCGGCATCCAGGAGGAGGTCACCGTCCTGGGCCGCCCGCTGATCGTCGTACGCCGCTCCACCGAGCGCCCCGAGGCGATGGCCGACTTCGCCGACCTGGTCGCGCCCGGCCCCGCCATCGGCGAACTGGCCGCCCGCCGCCTCGCCGAGTCCGCCCACGGCCTGCGCCGGCTGGCCGCCCTGCCCAGCCCGTTCGGCGACGGCCGGGCCTCCGAACGCATCGTCCACTTGCTGACGGAGATCGCCCACCGCGCGGAGTTCACCGCGGCGGCCTGAGCCACCCGCGCCCCGCCCGCGACGGCCGCCGCCGTCCGACCGGGCGACCCGACTCCCCCGCCCGACCAGGAAACGACCCCCATGCACGCCGCGCTCCTGATCTTCCCCTTCGCGCTGCTGCTCTGCTTCCTCCTCTGCTGGGCCGGCGCCCGCCACGCCTACCTGCGGCGCCCGCGTCTGGCCCCCGGCGACCCGCGCGCCTTCGACTGACACTTCTTCGTGCCCTGCCGCGACGAGGAGGCCGTCGTCGACACCACCGTCGCCCGGCTGCGCGGCGAATTCCCCGACGGCCACGTCTGGGTGATCGACGACGACAGCGACGACCGCACCGCGGAGATCGTCGCCCGCCTGGCCGACGACGACGTACGCGTACACCTGGTGCGCCGCCAGCGCCCCGACGCCAGGGCTCGGCAAGGGAGCCGCGCTGAACACCGCGTACGCGCAGCTCAACGAGTTCCTGCCGACGGCGGCCGACCGCTCGCGGATCGTCGTCTGCGTCGTCGACGACGGCCACCTTGCCCCGCACGCGCTGGAGCGCGTCAGCGGCCGCGCCGCCCTCGGCGACCCGGAGATCGGCGGGGTGCAGGTCAGCGTGCGGATGCGGAACGTGGACGACCGCCGGCCGCTGCCCGACCACGGCAGGCTCCGCAACGCGCTGGCCCGGCTGCTGGTTCGGGTCCAGGACATGGAGTTCTCCGTCTCCAACGCGGGCATGCAGTTGCTGCGCGCCCGCACCGGCTCCGTCGGCCTCGGCGGCAACGGCCAGTTCACCCGCCTCACCGCCTTCGACCGGATCGCGGCGGCCGAGCGGCGCCCCTGGCAGCGCGGCGCGCTGCTGGAGGACTACGAAGTGGGCCTGCACATGATCCTCGGCGGCTACCAGATCACCCACGTGGCCGACACCTGGGTCTCCCAGGAGGGCCTGCCGCGCGCCCGCCGCCTGCTCACCCAGCGCACCCGCTGGGCCCAGGGCAACCTGCAGTGCCTGCGCTAGTGATCGCCTCGCGCCACTACGGCGCCCGGGGTGTCCTGGAGACGCTGTACACCTTCTTCCAGCCCGTCGCCCACCTGCTCACGCTGGCGCTGTGCCTGGTGCTCGGCGTGACGCTCGGCGCCGACCTCGCGGACGGCGCGGGCGTCGGCGCGCTGGGCGGTCTGATCGCGCTGTGGCCGCTGGCCGCCGGTCTCACCGTCGTCTCCGTCGCCCCGTGCCTGCTGTGGGGCCCGTCTACCGCCGCGACCGGCGCCCCCGACCGCTCGTTCGCGGTGTCGCTGCTGTGGGGCCTGGCACTGTGGCTGTACGCGTACCACCTCTTCCCTGCATCCGCCCGGGCCGTGGGCCGGATGGTCCGCGGGCGCGGCGGATGGGCGAAGACCCGCCGCAACGCCGAGGTGGTCACCGCGGGCCCGGTCGCCATCGAGAGCTGAGACCCGGCACCGGGAGCGCGTCGCCGCACGCGCGAGGGATCCCGCACCACGTCCGGTGCGGGACCCCTCGTACGGGGGTCGCCCGTGCTCCTGCCGTTCGGCCCGGCCAGGCGGCTAAGCCTCGGGCAGCGCCGCGAGCTGGACCGTGATGCGGACGATGTCCTCCTCGGCCGACGCCAGCCGCTTGCGGATCTTGTCGACCACCGGCTCCGGCGCCTTGGCGAGGAACGCCTCGTTGCCGAGCTTCCCGGTCGCCTGCGCCTTCTCCTTCTCCGCCGCGGCAAGGTGCTTGGCCAGCCGCTTGCGCTCGGCCGCCACGTCGATGGTCCCCGACAGGTCGAGCGCCACGCTCGCGCCCACGACCGGCAGCGACGCGGTCGCCGTGAAGCCCTCGCCCTCGGGCTGGAGCCGCAGCAGCGAACGGATCGCCGCCTCGTGCGGGGCGAGCGCGGTGCCCGTCAGGTCGAGCCGGGCCGGCACCTTCTGGCCCGGCTGCAGGCCCTGGTCGGCCCGGAACCTGCGGACCTCGGTGACCAGTTCCTGGACCACCGCGATCTCCCGCTCAGCCGCCGCGTCCCGGAAACCGCTGTCGGCCGGCCACTGCGCGACGACGAGGGACTCGCCGCCGGTCAGCGCGGTCCACAGGGTCTCCGTGACGAACGGGACGAGCGGGTGCAGCAGCCGCAGCGTCACGTCCAGGACCTCGCCGAGCACCCGCCGCGAGGCGTCGGCCGCCGGGCCGCCGGGCTGGAAGGTGGTCTTGGACAGCTCCACGTACCAGTCGAAGACCTCGTCCCACGCGAAGTGGAACAGCGTGTCCGAGAGCTTGGCGAACTGGTAGTCGTCGTAGTACGCGTCCACCTCGGCAACGACCGTGTTCAGCCGGGAGACGATCCACCGGTCGGCCGCCGACATCTCCTCGGGGGCCGGCAGCGGGCCCTCGACCGTGGCGCCGTTCATCAGCGCGAAGCGCGTCGCGTTCCAGATCTTGTTGGCGAAGTTCCGCGAGCCCTGCACCCAGTCCTCGCCGATCGGCACGTCGGTGCCGGGGTTGGCGCCACGGGCCAGGGTGAAGCGGACGGCGTCGGAGCCGTAGGTGTCCATCCAGTCCAGCGGGTTGACCGCGTTGCCGAAGGACTTGGACATCTTCTTGCCGAACTGGTTGCGGACCATGCCGTGCAGCACGATCGTCTGGAACGGCGGCGTGCCGTCCATCGCGTACATGCCGAACATCATCATCCGCACGACCCAGAAGAACAGGATGTCGTAGCCGGTGACCAGGATGGAGTTCGGGTAGAACTTCTCGACGCTCTCGGTCCGCTCCGGCCAGCCGAGGGTGGAGAACGGCCACAGGCCGGAGGAGAACCAGGTGTCCAGGACGTCGGTCTCCTGGTGCCAGCCCTCGCCCGTCGGCGGCTCCTCGTCCGGGCCGACGCAGACCATCTCGCCGTTCGGCCCGTACCAGACCGGGATGCGGTGACCCCACCAGAGCTGGCGCGAGATGCACCAGTCGTGCAGGTTGTCCACCCAGTCGAAGTACCGCTTGGTCATCTCCTCCGGGTGGATCGCGACCCGGCCGTCGCGCACCGCGTCACAGGCGGGCTTGGCCAGCGGGCCGACCTTGACCCACCACTGCATCGAGAGCCGCGGCTCGATGGTGGCCTTGCAGCGCGAACAGTGCCCGACGGAGTGCTTGTACGGGCGCTTCTGGGCGACGACGCGGCCCTCGGCGCGCAGCGCGCCGACGATGGCGCTGCGCGCCTCGAACCGGTCGAGCCCCTGGAACGGGCCGTGCACGGTGATCACGCCGCGCTCGTCCAGGACGGCGGGCGCGGGCAGGCCGTGCCGCTGGCCGATCTCGAAGTCGTTCGGGTCGTGGGCCGGGGTCACCTTGACCGCGCCGGTGCCGAACTCCGGGTCGACGTGCGCGTCGGCGACGACGGGGATGCGGCGGCCGGTCAGCGGCAGCTCGATCTCGGTGCCGACCAGGTGCCGGTAGCGCTGGTCGTCCGGGTGGACGGCGACCGCGGTATCACCGAGCATCGTCTCGGCGCGCGTGGTGGCCACCACGACGGACGCCTCGCCCTCGCCGTACCGGATCGAGGCCAGCTCGCCGTCGTCCTCCTGGTACTCCACCTCGATGTCGGAGATGGCCGTCAGGCAGCGCGGGCACCAGTTGATGATGCGTTCGGCGCGGTAGACCAACTCGTCGTCGTAGAGCTTCTTGAAGATCGTCTGGACGGCGCGGGAGAGCCCCTCGTCCATCGTGAAGCGCTCGCGCGACCAGGCCACGCCGTCGCCGAGGCGGCGCATCTGGCCGGAGATCTGGCCGCCGGACTCGTCCTTCCACTGCCAGACGCGCTCGATGAACGCCTCGCGTCCCAGGTCGTGCCGCAACGTGCCGTCCTTGGCCAGCTCGCGCTCCACGACGTTCTGCGTCGCGATGCCGGCGTGGTCCATGCCGGGCTGCCACAGCGTCTCGAAGCCCTGCATCCGCTTGCGGCGGGTGGCGGCGTCGATCAGCGTGTGCTCGAAGGCGTGGCCCAGGTGCAGGCTGCCGGTGACGTTGGGCGGCGGGATGACGACCGTGAACGGCGGCTTGTCGCTCGCCGCGTCCGCCTCGAAGTAGCCACGCTCTACCCAGCGCTCGTACAGCTTCCCCTCTACGTCGGCCGGCGCGTACTGGGTCGGCAGTTCGGGGGCGGGGCTGTGGTGCCCGTCGTGCGGGCGCTGAGTGTTGTCGGTCACGAGCCGATTCTACGGTCCCGGCGCAGGCTGTTACGAACCCGTTGCGCGCCTCATGGTGAGGGCGCCTCACGGCATCCGGGAGGATGCTGACTGAGGCGCGACTGTCGCGCGTGGCCTTCGACACACCGGGGAGACGCCCTATGAGCCACCACCAGCCGCAGTCAGGCCCCTACGGCGAGCAACCGGGGCCGTACGGCAACGCTGGTGGCCAGCCGCAGGCGCCCAACCCGTACGCGGGCCAGCCAGGTTACGGCTACCCCGCCGCCCCGGGCCCGCAGGGCCAGCCGGCTCAACCCGCGCAACCCGGCGGCTACGGCCACCCCGCGCCCCCGCAGCAGCCGGACCCGTACGCCCAGGGCGGCTACGGCCAGCCGGCCCCGCAGCAGCGGCCACCGGCACACCCGAACCCGTACACCCAGCCGGGCCCGCCGTACGCGCAGGGCCCCTACGCCCAGCAGCAGCCCGCCTTTCCGCAGCAGCCGACGCAGGCCACGCAGTCGATGCACACAGTGCGGCCGCAGCCCGGGCCGTACAGGCCGCCGACCGCGGGCGGGAGCGGCGGGGGGCGAAGACGGGGCTGGCCATCGGCGCGGCCCTCGCGGTGGCGGCCGCCGCGGTCGGCGGCTACCTGCTCCTCGCCGGGGGCGGGGACACCGCGTACGAGCTGAGCACGCCGCAGACCGTGGCGGGCGACTACCAGCGCGTCGGCGAGGGCAAGGACGAGAGCAACCTGACCCAGGCTGGCAAGGCGCAGCTCAAGGAGATGCCGGTGGTCGAGGACGCGCACCCGGTCTCGGCCAACTACCAGAAGCCCGGCCAGAAGAAGCTCCAGTTAAGCGGCGTGTGGGGGAAGGTGACCGACCCGCACCGGGCGGCGGACCTCGCGCTCGCCGTCATCACCAGGGCGCTCGTCGAGGACGGCACGGCCGAAACGGTCGGCAGCCCGCAGAAGTTCTCCCCCGACGGCTTCGACGGTGACGTGCTCGAGTGCCAGGAACTGAAATTCACCTCTCCCAAGGGAGCCATCACGGCCCCTGCCTGCGTCTGGGGTGAGGAGAGCACCATCGGCGTGACGGTCATGGCGGACCCGGCGGCCCTGGTCACCGGCGCCGGCATGACGTTGAACGAGGCGGCGGGGCTCGCCGCCGAGGTCCGCTCGGACGCCCGCGTCGAGGCCGGCTGACCGGTCCGCGCACGCGGAGTCCGCGCGACCCCGCCGGCACCACGGCAGCCGAGGCCCGCCCACCCGCGGCCCCGGTCCCTCCCACGCCGTGCCTAACCACCGCTCCTACCCGCCGCGGCACCGTACGCAGCAGAACGAGGGAACCCATGAGCTACCACCAGCCCGGCCCCTACGGCCAACAGCCCCAGCAACCCCCACAGCCAGGGCCCTACGGGCAGGGCGGCACGGCTGGAGACCCGGGCTACGGCTACCCGCCCCAGCCGCCCCAACCCGGCCCCTACGGCCAGCCCCCACAGGGCTACGGGTACCCGTAGCAGCCTGGCCCGTACGGGAGATGGGCCCGTACCAGCAGCCGGGCCCGCCGATGCCGCCGCAGGGCGAGAGCAACAGGAACAAGACGGTCGGCATCGTCGTGGGCGCAGTCGTGGCCTGCGCGGCGGTCGTCGGCGCGGTCCTGTTGTTCAACGGGGACGACGGTGACGACGACGCGGCCAAGAACAAGAAGAAGGACACCGTCGTCGGCAACACCGGCGGCCAGCAGGGCTCGGGCGGGACGGGCAGCACCGGCGGCACCGACGAGACCCAGCCGGAGGTGACCGAGCCCGCCCAGCAGTACAAGCTGACGACGCCGCTGACGGTCGCGGGCGACTTCCAGCGCAAGGGCCAACCGGAGAACAGCACCGGCCGGACGGTGAGGAGCCGACGGGCTTCACCACCGAAGGGTCGGTCTCGGCGGAGTAACACCAGGGAAACACCAAGAGGCTCACCCTCGTCGGCGCGTACGGCAAGTCCACCGACCCGGAGGGCAGCGTCGACTGGTACTTCCAGAAGATGCGCACCAGCGGGAGCGCCGAGCCGTAGGGGACCCCACAGGAGTTCACCCCGGCCGGCCTCGAGGCGTCGTCGTCAAGTGCCAGGTGGTCAAGTCGAACTCGGTGCCGGTCCAGACGTGCGCCTGGGGCGACTCCAGCACGATCGGCTCCATCATCTACGGCGACCCGGCCCTCGTCACCGACCCCGGCGCCGCCAACCTCAGCGCCGTCGCCGACGTCACCGCCCAGGTCTACAAGGACGCCCGCGCGCCGAAGTGAGGCACCGGCCTCCTCTGTGACACACCGTCACGCGCGAGGGGCGCGCTACGCGCTCTTCTCGTGCCGCTCATCCTTGCCGACGATGCGCGGCTCGCGCGGCACCAGGGTCGGGTTCACGTGCGAGTGGACGACCTCTTCGGTGATGACGACGCGGGCCACGTCCTTGCGGGAGGGCACCTCGTACATCACCGACTGGAGGACCTCCTCCATGATGGCGCGCAGGCCACGGGCGCCGGTGCCGCGCAGGATGGCCTGGTCGGCGATGGCCTCCAGGGCCGGGCGGTCGAACTCCAGCTCCACGCCGTCGAGTTCGAACAGCCGCTGGTACTGCTTGACGAGCGCGTTGCGCGGCTCGACCAGGATCTGGAGCAGCGCCTCGCGGTCGAGGTTGTGCACCGAGGTGACGACGGGGAGCCGGCCGATGAACTCGGGGATCATCCCGAACTTCACCAGGTCCTCCGGCATGACCTCCTGGAACTGGTCGCTGGCCTCGATCTCGCGCTTGGAGCGGATGGTGGCCCCGAAGCCGATGCCCTTGGCGCCCGCCCGCGACTCGATGATCTTCTCCAGGCCGGCGAAGGCACCGCCCACGATGAACAGCACGTTCGTCGTGTCGATCTGGATGAACTCCTGGTGGGGATGCTTGCGTCCGCCCTGCGGCGGGACGGAGGCCGTGGTGCCCTCCAGGATCTTCAGCAGCGCCTGCTGCACGCCCTCGCCGCTGACGTCGCGGGTGATCGACGGGTTCTCGCTCTTGCGGGCGACCTTGTCGATCTCGTCGATGTAGATGATCCCGGTCTCGGCCTTCTTGACGTCGTAGTCAGCGGCCTGGATCAGCTTGAGCAGGATGTTCTCGACGTCCTCGCCCACGTACCCCGCCTCCGTGAGGGCGGTGGCGTCGGCGATAGCGAACGGCACGTTGAGCATCCGGGCCAGCGTCTGCGCCAGCAGCGTCTTGCCGGAGCCGGTCGGGCCGAGCAGCAGGATGTTGGACTTCGACAGCTCGATGCCGTCGTCGCGGCTGCTCGCGGCCTCGCCCGCCTGAACGCGCTTGTAGTGGTTGTAGACGGCCACCGAGAGCGCCTTCTTCGCGGCCTCCTGACCGACGACGTAGCCCTCGAGGAACTCGTAGATCTCGCGCGGCTTGGGAAGCTCCTCCCAGCGCACCTCGGAGGTCTCCGCGAGCTCCTCCTCGATGATCTCGTTGCAGAGATCGATGCACTCGTCGCAGATGTACACACCGGGGCCTGCGATGAGCTTCTTCACCTGCTTCTGGCTCTTCCCACAGAATGAGCACTTGAGCAGGTCGCCGCCGTCACCGATGCGTGCCACGAGGTGCTTCCCCTTCGCCTGGGATCTGCAACGCTTGCGCAGACCCGGGTGCTTGCCTATCGACGGTACCTTGCCGGGGCCCACGTGCGGGCCGCCCTTGGAGCGACTCGATCCACACGGCATCGAGTGCACGCCAAGGGGGACCGCTCCCGACGCGGCGGGATCAAACCGAAACGGAACTCTTGCGGGTCGAGACGATCTGGTCCACCAGACCGTACGCCAGCGACTCCTCAGCGGTGAGGATCTTGTCGCGCTCGATGTCGTCGCGGATCTTCTCGATCGGCGTCGTGGAGTGCTTGGCCAGCATCTCCTCGAGCTGCGAACGCATCCGCAGGATCTCGTTGGCGGCGATCTCCAGGTCGGAGACCTGGCCGCGACCGGTCTCGCTGTACGGCTGGTGGATCAGGACGCGGGCGTTGGGCAGCGCCATCCGCTTGCCGGGCGTGCCGGCCGCGAGCAGCACGGCCGCGGCGGACGCCGCCTGTCCCATGCACACCGTCTGGATGTCGGGCTTGACGAACTGCATCGTGTCGTAGATAGCCGTCAGCGCGGTGAACGAGCCGCCGGGCGAGTTGATGTAGATCGAGATGTCACGGTCGGGGTCCATCGACTCCAGGCACAGCAACTGCGCCATGACGTCGTTCGCGGAGGCGTCGTCGATCTGGACGCCGAGGAAGATAACCCGCTCTTCGAAGAGCTTGGCGTACGGGTCGTACTCGCGCACGCCCTGTGAGGTGCGCTCCACGAAGCGCGGGACGACGTACCGGGACTCGGCGACCGGGCCCTGGTACAGACCGCTACCGGCGTTGTTGTTCATCTGCGTGTTCACCATCCTGATGGCGTTCGATGGGCTGGAAGTGGACGCTCGGGTGCCGCTCAGGCCCCGGTCCCGCCGCCGCCCGGAACGCTCGCGGCGGAGGCCATGACGTCGTCGATCAGGCCGTACTCCTTGGCCTCCTCGGCGGAGAACCAGCGGTCGCGGTCGGAGTCGCGGGTGATCTGCTCGACGGTCTGGCCGGTGTGGAAGGCGGTCAGCTCCGCCATCCGCTTCTTCGTGTGCAGCAGCCGCTCGGCATGGATTTTGATGTCGGAGGCCGAGCCCGCCAGGCCGGCGGAGGGCTGGTGGATCAGGATCTCGGCGTTCGGCAGCGCGAACCGCTTGCCCGGGGTGCCCGCGCTAAGCAGGAACTGGCCCATCGAGGCGGCGAGGCCCATGGCGATGGTGACCACGTCGTTCGGGATGAACTGCATGGTGTCGTAGATCGCCATGCCCGCCGAGATCGAGCCGCCCGGGCTGTTGATGTAGAGGTTGATGTCCTTGTCAGGGTCCGCGGCGAGCAGGAGCAGCTGCGCGGTGATCTTGTTAGCGATGTCGTCGTCGACCGGCTGGCCGAGGAAGATGATCCGCTCCCCGAGCAACCGGTTGTAGACCTGGTCGCCGAGGCCGCCACCGACGGTCGGCTCGCCGGCGGCGGAAGGCATCAGATTCGTCACGTATCCACCTGCTCATTGATTCGACGGCCGCGAGCCGTCTCAGCGTCTTCGTGCGGACAGGGGTCAAGCGGCGCCTGGAACCCGCCCCACGCGCTCCGGGGCTTCCCGGAGCGCCACCCCCGCCCTCGTATCTACGGACCCTAACGCGCAGGTCGGACAACGCCATCCCGCATCCGGAACTGTTCGCTGTGAGCGCAGGCTCCGGGGCGCTGTGCGCCCGGTGGAGCGCCGGCCGGCCCCTGCGCTGGCCGGGCGGGAAGGCGAACGGGCCCCGTCGGGCCGGCGGACGGCCGCACAGCCCCGCCCGGCCGGCATCCGACATCCGGCCGTGGCCCTGGTCCGACGCGGTCGTACGGGTGTGCGCCGGACGTCCCGGTCGTTCGACCACGGGCCGGTGCGCGCCGGCCCGCGCGGGCGGGACGGGCACGGGCCCGGACGCGTGTGCGTCCGGACCCGTGCCGTAGTGTCCCGCGCCGGGGATCAGCCCTCGGTCTTCTCCTCGGCCTTCGCGTCAGCCTTCTCCTCGGCCTTCGCGTCGGCGGCCTCGTCGGCCTTGGCCTGCGACGCGTCGGCGCCCTCGGCCGCCTCCTCGCCGCCGGCCTCGACGGTCTCGTCCTCGTCGTCCAGGTCGACGACCTCGCCGTTGGTGTCGGTGACCTTGGCAGCCTCGACCACGACCGCGAGGGCCTTACCGCGGGCGACCTCGCCGACGAGCATCGGCACCTGGCCACCCTGGACCACGGCCTGCGCGAACTGGTCGGGGCTCATGCAGGAGGACTGCGCGCGACGCATCAGGTGCTCGGTCAGCTCTTCCTGGCCGACCTGCAGCTCCTCCTTGCTGACCAGCTCGTCCAGGAGGAACTGGGTCTTGATGCCCTTCTCCGCATGCTCCTTGGTCTCGGCCTCGAACTCTTCCTCGGTCTTGCCCTGGATCTCCAGGTACTTCTTGAGGTCGAGGCCCATCTGACCGAGCTGGTGGTTGACCAGGTTGTGCTTGCGGGTCTCGATCTCGTCCTGGAGGAGCTTCTCCGGGATCGGGATCTCGGCCAGCTCCAGGAGGGCGTCGAGCACCTTCTCCTGGGCCTGGGTGGCCTGCTCGTACTTCTTCATCTGCTCAAGGCGCTTGCGGCTGTCGGCGCGCAGCTCCTCCAGCGTGTCGAACTCGCTCGCCAGCTGCGCGAACTCGTCGTCCAGCGAGGGCAGTTCGCGCGACTTGACCTCGGTGACCTCGACCTTGACCTCAGCCTCCTTGCCCTCGGCGGAGCCGCCCTTGAGCTCGGAGGTGAAGGTGGCGGAGCCGCCGGCGGAGACGCCGGTGACGGCCTCGTCGATGCCGTCGAGGAGCTGGCCGGAGCCGATGGTGTACGTGACGCCCGAGGCGACGCCGTCCTGCAGCACCTCGCCGTCGACCTTGGCTTCGAGGTCGATCGTGAGGGTGTCGCCCTCGGCGGCGGGGCGGTCGACCACGGAGGTGGTGGCGAAGCGGTCGCGGAGCTGCTCGACCGACTTGTCGACGTCCTCGTCGGAGACCTCGACCGCGTCGACGGTGACCTCGATGCCGGAGTAGTCCGGGGTCTCGACCTCGGGACGGACGTCCACCTCGGCGGTGAAGGCCAGCAGCTCGCCGTCCTTCAGCTCGGTGATGTCGACCTCGGGCTGGCCGAGGACGTTCAGCTCACCCTCGTTGACCGCCTCGGTGTAGAACTTCGGGAGCGCGTCGTTGACGGCCTCCTCCAGCACGGCGCCACGGCCGAACCGCTGGTCGATGACCCGGGCCGGGATCTTGCCCTTGCGGAAGCCCGCCACCGTGACCTGCTGGTTGATCTTCTTGTACGCCGCGTCGAGGCTGGGCTTGAGCTCCTCGAAGGGCACCTCGACAGTGAGCCGAACCCGAGTCGGGTTCAGGGTCTCCACGGCGCTCTTCACGGTTAGGTCTCCTTGGGGCTGACTTCTTGGGGGCTTCTGGTTCTTCTGAGTGTGGCTCTTCAGGCTGCGTGCCTGCGCGTGCTGCGACGTGTGGATGGCGCAGCGACGCTGCGGATCGCGCCCCTTGGCGAAGCGCCTGCCGTGTTACCAGGGGCGGGCCCATTCCCGTCATCACAGACACAGGCGCGCAGCTTGCATAGTAACCGCAAGCGAGAGCCGCCCCCTAACGGGATCATGCCCGTTCACAGCCGCCGCCCGACTCCCGGCCGGACCCGCGAGGAGACGGGGCGAAACGGCGCCGCCGGGCCGCGCCGTACGAACGACACGCCGCCCGGACCGTGGCCTGGGCGGCGTTCGAGGTGATGCTGGTCGGGGTGGCCGGATTCGAACCGACGACCTTCCGCTCCCAAAGCGGACGCGCTACCAAGCTGCGCCACACCCCGCCGGTGCGACACGTAGGGTACATGCCGATCGGACTGTCGGCCGCCACTTATTCCGGCGATCAGGCGAAGTGTGCGCGGGGCGGGGCTAACCCGCTACGATGCACTTCGTGCCACGGCCGGGCCCGCGAGGGCTCGTACCGGCCGGTGTCTTCGGCGGTCGCCACGGCGATCGTCCCACCTCACCGGTGACGCGCGGGCGTAGCTCAATGGTAGAGCCCCAGTCTTCCAAACTGGCTACGCGGGTTCGATTCCCGTCGCCCGCTCCACTGCCTGCCCGACGGCCAGGCGCGCAGATCCTCCGCCGCCGGGCCGTCGGCGTTGCGAGCCGCCGCTCGGATCACCTGGACCGCTCGCACGCGGTCGCAGCCCCCGGGGTACGGGCGGCGCGCGCGGTGTTTGCGACGAGGGGGCCACGGCGGGCGCGCTGGCGCTCCGCCGGGTTTGGGCCACGCGGGGCGGGGGACCCGGCGCAGCGACGTGGCGCGGGACGACCCGGCCATCGGCGGGCCCGCGGGAGGGAGCGGCCCGGTGCACGAGGCGACGACGCGGTGTGGCGGGCGCGAAACCGAAGAATCGGGACACATGAGAGACGGGTGGCCGGTTGCCCGTGTACTGACCCCTTGTGCCGGGGACGCGACGTGGGGAGACTCCCACACACCCCGGCACTCGCCGGCCGACCGGTCCGCGCGCACGGCCCAGCACCCGACGCGGGGGCGGCCCGCTCGCGTGGTGACGTAGGCCGAGCCGGCCGCACGCTCCGCCGCGCCCTCGCGGGCGCACACGGCGGACGCGGGAGGCCCGTGCTAGAAGGGACGCGGGAGGCCCGTGCTAGAAGTCGATGTCGCTGATGCCCTCGGCCACGTTGTCCAGGAACTCCTGGATGTCCGGGGAGGCATCGGTCGAGGCTAGGAGGAAGGCGAAGAGGATGGCGACGAGCATGGGCCCTGCCTTGATCTTCCCAGGCCTGAAGATGAACACCAAGATTATGCCAACCAGCAGCACAACAGACAGGGAAATAACCACGGCTAATCCCTCGCCCTCGGTCGCAACACGTCTCTCCGGCCCGGGGAGGAGCACGGCCCCGCACACCCCCACCTGAACCATCGTGCCACCAAGTGAGTGATGGGTGGGGCCAGGTGACGAATCATTGGCCAACCACGCATGCTGCTCGGACGGCCCTTCCGGGCTCCGATCCGGGGGCCCGAATCGCCTCCGGGAGTGATGGCAGGCCCGGTTTTCGGGCGCACCGGGCGGTTCGGCGTGCATCGGGTGTCCGATAGACACCGCATAAATTCGGCCGGGTCTCCTACCCTGGTGCCCCTTACAAAAACATTGCTAACGGGAATTCTGCATATCTTCAACGCGCCACGGACCTGCGGACAAACAGCCCGCAAAGCGCTGAAATTCCCGTCTCTTCCGCCAGCTCCGGACATCCCTCGCCAAGAGGGCCGATGGCGCGCGCCACAGAGCGAGTTGCCCTGTCCACGCCCGGCCGGAGGGACCGCCCACGCGCGCTCGGTGGACGCCCCGCCGGGACAACACGCGGGTGGTACGCGTGTGAACAATGCGCAGCGGAAATTCCTAGCAAAGTTTTACCCATTCCTGGCGTGGCCACTATGGTGCCTCAGACGTTCGACACTGCCGCCCCTCACCTCCCCGCAGTGAGAGCGCGGTCCGCCGGCCCCGACGGGGCCCTGGTTCGCGCGTGGGTGACCTTCACTCCGCGTACCCGGGCCTCCGCGTACCCGGGCGACCAGCTCCGCTCCCCTCCCACCGGCCCGTACGACCGCGCCCGGCCCCGGCCCGCCGCCGTCCCGTCCTCCGGCACGTACCAGCACCCGCCCCACCGGCACGGGCGGCGGCCCAGCCAGGCGGCGCGACGCGTTCTTCGACCACGCGACGTACCTGTACCCGGTTGCGGCTGGTCGCGGTGCCCGTCCTCGGTTGCGTGCTCGGCTGTGTCTCATGGGCGGCCCCACGGGGGCGGCCGGCATGGCTCCACCACAGCGACGGCGTCCAGGAGTTGGGCGCGGCGCCGTGGAGGGGGCCGGCGCTGACCCTCGGTCTGTTCGGGTGCTCGATGGTGCTGGTGGTCCGCTTCCTCGACTGGGTGCCGCGGCACCGGACGTGGTTCACGGCGCTGGGCGCCGGCACGTTGTACGGCTACCCACTGCACGGCCTCCTCGCCGAGGGCGCGCTCCTCGGCGGGTGGGCGCAGGCCCACCCGTGGCCACGGGAACCGCTGGGCGAGGTGGTGGTGACGGTGGTGGCCGCGCTGGTGGTCACGGCGTTGTGCACGCCCCGGTGCGACGGGCGTTCCGCTTTGCGATGGAACCGACGATGGCGTGGGCGTTGCGCGCCGACCCGGCCGAGACCCGTCGGCGGCCAGCGCGCGCGGGGGGCTGAAGCGACACGGTGCCCAGGGGGCGCCCGGCGACGGCCGCGCGCCCCGGGCGCGGTAGGCCCGGACGTCGGGCGCGCTTGGGCCCAGGCACGGTGGGCCCAGGCACGGTGGGCCGGCGCCTGGGCCCGGGTCAGCCCTCGGCCGCCGGCCGGTCCTCAGGGGTCGGTCGGTCCTCGGGGGCCGGTCGGTCCTCACTGTCCGGCAGCCCGAGGAGTTGTCGGGTGCGGGCGTACTTCGCGCTCAGCCGCTCCCGGGTCGCGGGGTCGAGCCGGACCAGTCAGGCCGGGTCCGCGTTGTGGGCCACGTCGGCCGCCTTGATGAGCACGGCGCCCGGTGGCCCGCAGCCGCGCCGCGTACGCCTCCAGGGGCTCGCCCTGACGCTTGGTGTGGGGCGTCAGCGGGGCGGTGGCCAGCCAGCCGTCGGGCACGACGCCGTCCTCGACGGCGTCGTGCAGCCAGGCCGCCGCGATCTGCTCGTCGCCGCCGCGCTCGCGGACCCCGTGGGCGACGGCGGCCACGTGCTCCACGTACGGGATGCCGGCCTTGTCCGTCTGGCCCGCGTGCGCCCTGCGGGCGAGCGCCTCGACTTCCTCCAGTGTCAGCACCGACATCTCGTGTCCTCACTCCGTGACCTGTAACCTGTGACGGCGGTTCGGGTACCCACTCTCGCCGGTCACACCTTCCAGGCGGGCGCCGGGGCGGGTGGTCACTGCTTCTCGCCCGCGCCGACCATGCTCGTCCGGCGCAGCGCGAGCCGGGCCGGGCCGGCAGTGTACTGGACAGCAGGCCGACCAGGAGCGCGGCGCCGGCGAACGCCACGTACAGGCTCGGGGGGACGTACGGGCTGGCGCCGGTGATGCCGCGCGTCATGGGGTTGAGCGTGATCAGCGCGATGGCGGTGCCGATGGCGACGCCCGCAGCGCCCACGAGCAGTGCCTCCCAGCGGATCATGCCGAGCACCTGGCGCCGCGTGGAGCCGATCAGGCGCAGCGTGCTCAGCTCGTGGCGGCGGTCGAGGACGGTCATGACCAGGGTGTTGGCGGCGGCCACGGCGGCGAATCCGCCGAGTACGGCGGCCATCGTGGTGTTGGCCCAGACGTTGATCTCACGGTCCTCGTCCTGTGCCTCGGCGTACCCGTCGCGGTCGGTGACGGTGCCGAGCGGGGCCAGCGCGGCGCGGGGCAGGGTGAGTTGGGCGACGCCGAGGCCACGGCCGTAGACGGCGACCACCTCGGGCCTCGCGGCCGAGCCGTCGGGCAGCACGATCTGGAGCCGGTCGCCGACCTCGACGTCGGCCGCGTCGGCGAGCAGCGCGTCCACGGCGACGGTGTCGGGGCGGCCGATGGCGGACTGGTCGCCGGTGCGTACATCCAGGTCCTGCACGGTACGCAGCGCGTCGCCGGTGGCCGAGACGCCCTGGGCCGCGGCGCTGGTCAGCATGCGGGTCTCGCCGGAGGCGGTCGAGACGAGCACGCCGGCGCGCAGCAGGACGACAGTGGTCCGCACGCCCGGGGTGCGGGCGGCGCGGGCGGCGGTGTCGGCGGGCAGGCCGTCGGGGGCGGAGACGATGTGGTCGGCGACGATGCCCGCGCGGCGCTGGTAGTCTCGGGCGTGGTCCTCGCTGGTGTGCAGGAACACCAGGGTCGAGGAGAAGGCCATGGCCAGCACGATCGGGGTGATGGCGGAGGCCAGCCGGCGCGAGTTGGCCCGGGTGTTGGCGGCGGCCAGGCCGGCGGGGGCGCCGCCGGCGCGCAGCGGCAGGCTGATCAGCCAGGCGCAGAGGCGGGCGATGATCGGGCCGAGCAGGCTGACGGCGAGCATGAAGAGCATCACGACGCCGAGCGCGAGGTTGGCCGCGTCGCCGCCGCTCTCCCCCGCCGCGACGCGGGCCAGCACGACGCCGCCGACCAGGGCGCCGGCGCCGAGCACCGTACGGATGACGCCGGGCCTGAAGCGCTCCACGGCGGCCTCGCTCATGGCTTGGCCGGGCTTGATCTTGGCGGGGCGACGGGCGGCGAGCAGCCCGGCGAGTACCGCGGCGAGCACGCCCGCGCCGACCGCGCTGACGAGCGGTATCCAGGAGACGTGCAGGCGCACGGGCTCGGAGACGGCACCCTTGTCGTGGAGTTGGCCGAACCACCAGTGGGCCAGGGCGATGCCGGGCAGGCAGCCGACGGCACCGGCGATCGGCGCGATCAGCAGGGCCTCGATGGCGATGGAGCGGCGGAGTTGGCGCGGGGTGGCGCCGATGGCGCGCAGCAGGGCGAACTCGCGGGAGCGCTGGCCGACGCAGAGGGCGACCGTGCCAGCCGCGGTGAAGACGGCCACCAAGGTGGCGACGCCGCCGAAGCTGCCGCCGAGGCCCGTCAGGACCTCCTTGGCCTCGGCGACGCCGGGCTCCTCGACGCCGCCCCGGCCGTCGCCGGTGTGCACCTTCGCCTTGCCGGCCACGGCCTGCCTGACCTGGTCGGCGAGGTCGCCGGTCGGGGTGCCGGGGGTGGCGAGCACGGCCACCGCGTCGATCTTGCCGGAGTGCCCGGAGAGCGCGACGGCCCGCTGGTCGGTGAGCCAGGCGGTGGGCTCCCGGAGCGCGGCGCGGGTCGCCGGCTTGGCGATGCCGGAGACCTCGAAGCGGTGCGTGCCGTCGGCCGCGGTGAGGGCGGTCATGCGCACGGCGACCTGGTCGGCGGTGGGCCGGGCGAGCTGGTCGGCGATGGCGCCGTCGGCCAGGAACAGCACCCGGTCGGCGTAGCTGGCGGCGGTCGGGTCGTGGGTGACCATGACGACGGTCGCGGACAGGGTGTCCACGGCCTGCCGGAGCAGGGCCAGCACCTCGGCCGCGGTGCCGGTGTCCAGGGCGCCGGTGGGCTCGTAGGCGAAGACCACGTCGGGCTGGGTGACCAGGGCGCGGGCGATGGCCACCCCCTGCTGTTGGCCGCCGGAGAGCTGGCCCGGGCGGCGCCCGGCGTGCGCCTCCAGGCCGACCTGGGCGAGCACCCGGGCGGCGGCCTTCCGGTCCGGGCGGCGGCCCGTCGGTCGGCGTCGCCATCCGGGGCCGCGCCGGCGCGCCGTACGGGCCGCCGGGCCCGGTGCCGTACGGGTCCGCCCACGGGGTGCCCAGTGCCGGCCGGCCCGGGCGTGGCGTGCCCCTCGGCCCGCTTGGTGCGACGCCTGTTCCGCAGCCCCATCGCCTGTCCCGTCCTTCGCTGGTCGTGGCGCGGTGGAGCGCCGTCGGTCTGCGCCTCACTTGGTCTTTCAGCACCTCGAACGTACGGAGTGAAGGCGCGTCGCGACCATGGCGGTCGCTGGCGGATGCATGGTGGGGAAAACCCGATGGCCGGTGCGGGTGCTGGGCGGCCGGGTGGCTTCCGTCCGGGGCGTACGCCCGCTGGACGCGCGTTGCGGAGGGGAGCCTTCCGGGTCGACCCAGGCGTCGAAAAGTCGTTTGGTAAACTATTACATACGACCTCTTGACTCCCCCTTGACCTCACCGTCGGGCCAACCTCTGGAGGAGCCAGTCGGACACGCGGACACCCTCATCGCGATGGGCGGGGCGTTTCTCGCCGCCGCCGTGCTCGCTCGCCTCGGGGCGCGGATCGGGCTGCCCACCATCCCCCTGTTCATACTGGCCGGCATCCTGCTCGGGCCGAACACGCCGGGCTTCGTGCTGGTCGACGACCCGCACGAGCTGGAGATGCTCTCCGCGCTCGGCCTGGTACTGCTGCTGTTCTACCTCGGTCTCGAGTTCCACATGGACGATCTCAAGACCGGCGGGCGCAAGATGGCGCTCGCGGGCGGTTCGTACCTCGCGCTCAACGTGGGCGCCGGCCTCGTCTTCGGCTTCCTGGTCGGTTGGGGCACGTCCGAGGCGCTGGTCCTGGCCGGGGTGCTGGGCATCTCCTCGTCGGCGATCGTCACCAAGGTCCTGGTGGACCTCGGGCGGATCGGCAACCCGGAGACCAAACCCATCCTCGGCATCATCGTCGTCGAGGACATCTTCCTGGCCCTGTACCTGGCGGCCCTCCAGCCGGTGATCTCCGGCGCGGACAGCATGTCGGCCGCCGCCGGGGACGCGGGCAAGGCGTTCGGCTTCCTGCTGCTGCTCGCGGCGATCGCCCGCTGGGGCATCGGCGTCATCGACAGGCTGATCTCCACCCGCGACAACGAACTGCTGGTGATCTCCTTCCTCGGCGCGGCCGTCTTCGTGGCGGGCGTCTCCGAGTGGTTCGGGGTCGCGGACGCGATCGGCGCGTTCATGGTGGGCCTGATGCTGGGCAGCACCACCTCCGGCAACCGCATCCGGAAGCTGGTGCACCCGATGCGGGACGCGTTCGGCGCGATCTTCTTCTTCGCCTTCGGCCTGTCCATCGACCCCGGCGACCTGCCGACGGTGCTGGTCCCGGTGCTGATCGCGGTGACGCTGACAATCGTGATGAACGTGTTCGCCGGTCTCGTGGCCGCGCGGCTCTACGGCTTCGGCGCCGGCCCCGCGGCGAACATCGCCACCGCGCTGCTGGCCCGCGGCGAGTTCGCGCTGATCCTGGCCACCATGGCGGCGGGCGCGGGGCTCGACGAGCGGCTGTCCCCGTTCATCGCCGGCTACGTGCTGATCCTCGCGGTGCTCAGCCCGCTGGCGGCCGGCAGCTCGCACTGGCTGGCCCGCTTCCTCCCGGGCGACCGCGACGCGGAGCAGCCCAGGCAGGCCGCGCTCCAGGGCAGCGGGCCCGGCGGCTCGGGCGGTGCCGGCGGCGACAAGGGCACCGACCCCGGCTGAGCGGCGCTGGCTGAGCCGGCGCGAGGGGCCGGGCGCGTACCACACGCGCCCGGCCCCTCGTCGTTCGCCGACCCCTGACCGTTCACTGGCCCCTCGTCGTTCGCCGACCCCTGGCCGCTCACCGGCGCCGCGTGGCCCGGCTACTCGCGGCAGATCAGCAGCAGCGCCCGGTCGTCGTTGACGTCCTTGGCCACCGACTCGATCAGGTGCCAGGCCGCGCCCTGGAAGCCGCTGGCCACGTAGCGGTCCGCCTCGCCGGTCAGCCGGTCGATGCCGTCGGAGATGTCCCGCTCGGAGGTCTCCACCAGGCCGTCGGTGAACAGCATGAGCACGTCGCCCGGGCGCAGGCTGCCCTTGATCGGGTCGAACGTCGCCCCGTTGTACACGCCGAGCAGCGGGCCCTCGGCCGCCATCTCGTCCCAGCGCCCGGAGCCCGCGTTCAGTTGCAGCGCGGGCGGATGGCCGGCCGAGTACAGCTCGTAGTCCCCGCTGTCCAGGTCGAGCACCAGGTGGATGGAGGTAGCGAAGCCCTCGTCCCAGTCCTGTCGCAGCAGGTAGCCGTTGGCGGCGGGCAGGAAGCCGTGCGGCGGCAGCGAGCCGAGCAGCCCGCCGAACGCGCCGGACAGCAGCAGCGCCCGCGACGCCGCGTCCATGCCCTTGCCGGAGACGTCGGTGAGCACCACTTCGAGGCTGCGCCCGCCGTTGGTGCGGGCCGCGACGACGAAGTCGCCCGAGAAGGACTGGCCGCCGGCCGGGCGCAGCGACATCTCGCGGTGCCAACCGCGCGGCAGCGTCGGCAGCTTGCTCTGCACCCGGATGCGTTCGCGCAGGTCGAAGAGCATGGTTCCACCGCCGCGCCAGGGCACCCCGACCCGGCTGCGGAACTGCGCGATCACCAGTCCGAAGAAGCCCACCGCCGCGACGACCAGGATGGTGCCGGGGGTCACCCGGTCCTCGCCGCCGACGTACGGTTCGAGGACCGCGGCCTCGATGATCAGCGCGGTGGCCGAGGTGGCGTACAGCGCGAGCAGGCTGGCCGGGCGCAGTAGCAGCCCGCCGGCGACGATCGGCAGGACCAGTACGGAGGGGTCGCACCAGTCGGGTTGGGCGATGGTGCTGGCCGCGATGGCCGGTACGGCCGCGAGCAGGACGGCCAAGGCCAGCCAGTCGGAGCCGTCGCCGCGAAAGTAGTCCACTCCGGCCTTGCGCACGCTGGTGCGCGCCCGGTGGAGCGCCTTGCGCATCCGGGCCGTCGCGAACTCCACACCTCCGGTCTTCATCGCATCGGGACCTTATCCACCCTCCACCATGCTCCGCACGTTTCTCCGACTCCGAGGCTGAATCCGACGCTTCGCATGGTCGCCCCCGGCGCGACCACGGATGGCGCGCCTCGGGCCGCTGGCCGAGAAGGGAATCTTAAGCGAAATGCGATCGCCTGTGCGGGTACGTCGCGAAGATCACCACCGGGTCCACGGGGCCGCGCACCCGCGCGGGGGCGGCGCCCGACGCGGGGCGGGCGGCGGCGCGGCGGGCACAGCGGGCGCTAGCGGGGCTGGCCCCCCGGGCACCAGAAGAGGTTGCGGGCGGCGAGTTCGGCGGTGCGGATCTCGCCGCCACAGATGTGGCAGGACTGCCTGGCCCTGCGGTACACGTACACCTCTCCCCCCGTGGTCGTCCACGCGCGGCGGACGCCCCATGGCCTCGGGGAGGTGTTCGGGCCGCACCGTGTCGATGCGGTTGTTCCGGACGCCCTCGCGCATGAGGTAGACCAGGTCGGCCCAGACGGCGTCCCACTGCGACCACGTCAGATCACGGCCGGCGCGGTACGGGTCGATGCCGTGCCGGAAAAGCACCTCGGCCCGGTACACGTTGCCCACCCCGGCAACGACCTTCTGGTCCATCAGCAGCGCGGCGACCGTGGACCGGCTGCGGGAGATCCGCCGCCAGGCGACCTCGCCGTCCCCGCTCGGGTCAGCCGCCACCGGCCGGTCGGCCGGCCCGCGCGCCCGCAGCGGATCGGGGCCGAGGCGCTCGTGTATCGCCTGCTTCTCCGCGTCGGTGATCAGCGCGCAGGTGGTGGGCCCGCGCAGGTACGCGTACGCGTCGGCGTTGGCCAGGCGCAGCCGCACGGTGTCGGTGGGCGGCGGCGCGGGGGCCGGGCCGAAGGTGAGCTTGCCGAAGAGGCCGAGGTGGATGTGGACCCAGCCGGCGGCGGCGAAGCCGAGGAAGAGGTGCTTGCCGTGCGCGTCGGCGGCGGTCAGCGGCTGGCCGTCGACGAGCGCGGCGCCGTCGGCGAACTTGCCCTGCGGGCTGCTCGCCCGCACCGGTCGGTCGGCGAAGTACTCCCGGTAGTCCGCCGCGAGGCGGTGGATCATATGCCCCTCAGGCACGGCTGGGTTCCTCCGGCTGCCGCGGGCCGGTGGCGGCGCTTCGCCGTCCGGCCCGGGCCGCGCTTGGTCGGGGGCCGGGTGCGGGGCCCAGCGGATCGGGATGGGGTGGGCGCCCCGCGGCCGAGCGCGGGGCGCTACGACCCGCCGCGCGTCAGGGCTGCGGGTGGTGGGCCGGGATGGCGGGCAGGGTGCCGGTCAGCTCGTACGACGAGAGCATGTCGATGCGGCGGGTGTGCCGCTCCTCGCCCGAGTACGGCGTGTCCAGGAAGGCGGCGACGAAGCTGGTGGCCTCGTCCAGGGTGTGCATCCGGGCGCCGACGCTGAGCACGTTGGCGTTGTTGTGCTCGCGGCCGAGGCGGGCGGTCTCCTCGCTCCAGGCCAGCGCGGCGCGCGCGCCCTTGACCTTGTTCGCGGCGATCTGCTCGCCGTTGCCGGAGCCGCCGATCACGATGCCGAGGCTGCCCTCGTCCGCGACGGTGCACTCGGCGGCGCGCAGGCAGAACGGCGGGTAGTCGTCCTGGGCATCGTAGAGGTGCGGGCCGCAGTCGACGGGCTCGTGGCCGCTGGCGGTGAGCCACTCCACGAGGTGGTTCTTGAGTTCATAGCCGGCATGGTCGGAGCCGAGGTACACGCGCATGTGCTGAGTGTGGCACGTGCGGTGGCGGGTAAGCGTGGACGGGTCCTGAACACCGAGTTCCCGTGCGCAACGATTTGGAATCGCTTCTTCCGCTCGACTTCACCCTGAGTTTGAATGCCGAAGCCGCACAGCGCACCACCAAAGCTAAGGATCGTGCATGAGTACGCAGCCGCCCCCCGTCAGGGTCGACGGGGCCAAGGAGGCACCCGGGGCACCCGGCGACGCGTCCGGCGATGGCCTCAAGGCCGGCCTGAAGAACCGACACCTGTCGATGATCGCCATCGGCGGTGTGATCGGCGCCGGCCTGTTCGTGGGCTCCGGCGCCGGCATCGCCAAGGCCGGCCCGGGCATCCTCATCTCCTACGCCATCGCCGGCCTGCTGGTCGTCCTCGTGATGCGGATGCTCGGCGAGATGGCGGCGGCCGACCCGACCTCGGGGTCGTTCTCGGCCTACGCGGACCGGGCGCTCGGGCGCTGGGCCGGGTTCACGATCGGCTGGCTGTACTGGTTCTTCTGGGTCGTGGTGCTGGCCGTGGAGGCGACCGCGGCGGCGGCGATCCTCACCGAGTGGGTGTCCCCCATCCCGCAGTGGGCGTGGGCGCTGCTGGTGATGGTCGTGCTGACCGCGACGAACCTGGCCTCGGTCGGCTCGTACGGCGAGTTCGAGTTCTGGTTCGCCGGGATCAAGGTCGTGGCGATCGCGGCGTTCATCGTCATCGCCGGGCTCGCGGCCTTCGGCGTGCTGCCGGACACCGAGGCGGTGGGCACCTCGCACCTGACCGGCGACGGCGGCTTCCTGCCCAACGGCCCCGGCACCATCCTGTCGGGCATGCTCCTGGTCGTCTTCTCCTTCATGGGCAGCGAGATCGTCACGCTGGCCGCGGGCGAGTCCGCGGAGCCGGCGAAGATGGTCAGCCGGGCGACCAACAGCGTCATCTGGCGGATCGGCATCTTCTACCTGGGCTCGATCCTGCTCGTGGTGATGCTGCTGCCGTGGAACTCGCAGGCGCTGCTGGACGACGGCCCCTACGTCGCCGCGCTGAACGAGATCGGCATCGCCCACGCCGGGACGATCATGGACGTGATCGTGGTGACGGCCATGCTGTCCTGTCTGAACTCGGGCCTGTACACGGCCTCCCGGATGGCCTTCTCGCTCGGCCAGCGCGGCGACGCGCCCGCGTCGTTCGCACGGGTGAACAAGCGGGGCGTGCCGGCCGCCGCGATCTGGTCCTCGGTGGCCTTCGGCTTCGTCGCCGTGATCTTCAACTACACCTCGCCGGACACGGTCTTCGAGTTCCTGCTGAACTCCTCCGGCGCGGTGGCCCTGTTCGTGTGGATGGTGATCTGCTTCTCGCAGCTGCGGATGCGCCCGATCATCGAGCGCGAGATGCCCGAGAGGCACACGGTGCGGATGTGGCTCTACCCGTACCTGACGTACGCGACGATCGCGGTGATCATCTTCATCCTCGGCTACATGCTCTACGACGACGAGGGCCGCGAGATGATGGTGCTCTCCCTCGTAGTGGGCGCGTTGGTGCTGGTCACCAGCCTGGTCCTGGACCGCAGGCGGGGGCGCGTCGCGCCGGCCGCGGCGGCCAAGGCCCCCGAGGTGCCCGAGCAGCGCGCCTGACCGGGCCGGGCCGCCCGGTCGCGGCCCGCCCTGACACGAGAGCGCCCCACTGGCCCGGACGGGCGGGTGGGGCGCTCTCGTGTGGACGTGGCCCGGCCCCCGGGTGGGGGGGCCGGCGCGGGTGTCAGGAGCGGCGGTCCAGGAGGCGCCAGGCGGCGAGGAGCAGGCCCATGGCCAGGGCCACCTTGAGCGCGTCGCCGAGCAGGAACGGGGTCAGGCCGGCGGCGACCGCCTCGGCCAGCGACATGTGGGTGGCCAGCGCCAGGTAGGGCACGCCGACCGCGTAAATGATCGCGGAGCCCACGGCCATGGTGCCCACCGTGCGGACCATGCCGCGGTCGCCGCCGCGCCGGGCCAGCGCGCCGACCGCGGTGGCCGCGAGCATCATGCCGACGACGTAGCCGAAGGAGGGGGCGCCGGCGCCCGACTCACCCTCCGCGAACCACGGCATGCCGGCCATCCCGACCAGGGCGTACACCAGCAGCGAGAGCAGGCCGCGGCCGGCGCCGAGGGACGCGCCGACCAGCAGCGCGGCGAAGGTCTGCCCGGTGACCGGCACCGGCGAGCCCGGCACGGGGACGGCTATCTGCGCGGCGACGCCGGTCAGCGCGGCGCCGCCGACGACCAGGGCGGCGTCCCGGACGCGGGCGCGGCCGTCGGACGAGGCGTGCAGCAGGTCGGCCAGGACCGAGCCGGGCCGGACGGCGGTGGAAACAGTGCTCAACGTTTCTCCCCGAGAAGAGTCAGGACGGTGCGGATGGCCGAAGCGGCGCGGCCACAGCGACGTTAACCCAGCCCCTACCACCCGCCCACCGTGAACCCGATACAAACCCGCGGGCCGACTCCTGGCGGGAACCGCACTCGGCCCGTGGCCCGGCGCCACGCTGCGGGTTCGCCGTTTCGGCTGGTAGCGTGATGCTCGTCACGAAGCGGCGGGCGGCGGATGGATCGTTTTGCGGTTCCTCGCACGGGGCGGCGAGACTGTGGGCTGCCACCAATACGAGAGTACGAGCGCGATGCACGACACCCCACACGTCCGGCGCGGCCGGCACGGAAGAACCGCTGGCCGGTGGGCTCAAGCAGCGCCACATGACGATGCTCGGGCTCGGCGGGGTGATCGGCGCCGGACTGTTCGTCGGCTCGGGCGCGAGCATCGCGGTGGCGGGGCCGGGCATCGTGCTCTCCTACCTGCTCGCGGGCGCACTCGCGATGCTGGTGATGCGGATGCTGGGCGAGATGTCGGCGGCGATGCCCGCCTCGGGCGCCTTCTCGGTGCACGCCGAGCGCGCCCTCGGCCGCTGGGCCGGCTTCTCGGTGGGGTGGCTGTACTGGTTCCTGCTAGTCGTCGTGTTGGCGGTGGAGGCGACGGGGGCGGGAGGCATCGCGCACGGCTGGGTGCCGGAGGTGCCGCAGTGGGCGTGGGTGCTGCTGTTCATGGTGGTGTTCACGGCCGCCAACCTGGCGGCGGTGCGCAACTTCGGGGAGTTCGAGTTCTGGTTCGCCGCCCTCAAGGTGGGCGCGATCGTGCTCTTCCTGACGCTCGGACTGCTGGCGATCTTCGGGGTGCTGCCGGAGACCGACGCGGTGGGCCTGGCCAACCTGACCTGGCAGGGCGGCTTCCTGCCCGAGGGGTGGGGCGGCGTGGTCTCCGGCGTGCTCGCGGTGGTCTTCGCCTTCGGCGGCCTCGAGGTGGTGACGATCGCGGCGGCCGAGTCGGACGACCCGGCGCGCGCGGTGGGCCGGGCGGTGCGCAGCGCGGTGTGGCGCATCGTCTTCTTCTACATCGGCTCGATGCTGGTCATCGTGACCGTGCTGCCGTGGACGGAGATGGCCCCCGGCGAGAGCCCGTACGTGGCGGTGCTCGACCACATCGGCGTGCCGGCGGCCGGGCAGATCATGAACGTCGTGGTGTTCGTGGCGCTGCTGTCGGCGCTCAACGCCAACCCCTACGGCTCCTCGCGGATGATCTTCTCCCTCGCGGAGCGCGGCGAGGCGCCGCGGGCGCTGCTGCGGGTGGGGTCCGGCGGCGTGCCGCGCCGGGCGGTGTTCGCGTCGGTGGCCTTCGGCTTCGTCTCGGTGCTGCTCAATCTCAAGTGGCCGGATTCCATCTTCCAGTACCTGCTGAACGCCGTCGGCGCGGTGCTGCTCTTCGTCTGGGCGCTGATCGCCGCCTCGCAGCTTCGGCTGCGCCAGCGGATGGACCCGGCCGCGGTGGCCATGCTGCCACTGCGCATGTGGGCCTTCCCGTGGCTGACGTGGGCGGCTCTGGTCGCGATGGCCGGCGTCCTAGTGCTCATGCTGACCGACGACAGCGCCCGGCCGCAGTTGCTCTGGTCGGCCGGCGCGACCGCCGCCGTACTGGCCGTCGCGGGCGTACGAGAAGTGGTCAAGCGGCGCGAAGCGGCCGAAGAGCGGCCAACCTGACGATCGGTCGGGCACGCTACGTAACGATGCCGTCTGCATATCGGACAGGGCTGTCCGAACTGTTGTCCTGAGCGGACACCGGCCCCACACTGGCAGCTTCATGCGCACGTCAGGGCTCTCACGGACTGGACCTTTATCAGCATGAAGCGGACCCCCGCGTTCCCCGCATCGGAGCGCGAGCCAACCAAAGAGGTAACGGACGGCAACGAAACCGCCGCTACCGATAGCGTCAATCTTGGCCACGGTCTCAAGCAGCGACATCTGTCGATGATCGCGCTCGGTGGCGTCATCGGTGCGGGCCTGTTCGTGGGCTCCGGCGCCGGCATCCGCGCGGCGGGGCCGGCCATCGTCCTGGCGTACGCCGCCTCGGGCCTGCTGGTGATGCTGGTCATGCGGATGCTGGGCGAGATGGCCGCGGCCAACCCGGCGTCCGGCTCGTTCTCGGTGCACGCCGAGCGGTCGCTCGGCCCGTGGGCCGGGTTCACCGCCGGCTGGATGTTCTGGATGCTGCTGTGCGTGGCGGTGGCCGCGGAGGCCATCGGCGCCGCCGACATCATGGTGGGCTGGTTCCCGGACACCGAGTCCTGGATGTGGGTCGCCCTGTTCATGGTGGTGTTCACCGGCACCAACCTGGCGGCGGTGAGCAACTTCGGCGAGTTCGAGTTCTGGTTCGCCGCCCTCAAGGTCGCCGCGATCGTCACCTTCCTGATCCTCGGCATCCTGGCCATCATGGGCGCGCTGCCCGGCACCGACGCGCCGGGCACCGACAACCTCACCGGCGACGGCGGCTTCCTGCCCAACGGCGTGGACGGCCTGGTCGTCGGCCTGTTGGCCTCGGTGTTCGCCTTCGGTGGCCTGGAGACGGTGACCATCGCCGCCGCCGAGTCCAAGCACCCCCGCAAGGGCGTCGCCAAGGCCGTGCGCACCGCGATGTGGCGGATCGGCCTCTTCTACATCGGCTCGATGCTGGTCATCGTCACGCTCATCCCGTGGGACGACATGGCGGTGGTCAACGACGGCCCGTACGTGGCGGTGCTGAACCACATCGACATCCCGGCGGCCGGCGACACGATGAACGTCATCGTCCTGGTGGCGCTGCTCTCGGCGATGAACGCCAACATCTACGGCGCCTCGCGCATGGCGTACTCGCTGGTCGCGCGCGACCAGGGGCCGCGCTTCCTGAAGACAGTCAGCAACCGGGTGCCGCGCCGCGCGGTGGTCGCCTCGGCCGCGTTCGGCTTCCTGGCGGTGCTGTTCAACTACTGGTGGCCCGAGACGATCTTCAAGTGGCTGCTGAACATGGTCGGCGCGGCCGTGCTCGTGGTGTGGGGCTTCATCGCCGCGGCCCAACTGCGCATGCGGCGCCAGTTGGAGCGCGAGGCGCCGGACAAGCTCATCGTGCGCATGTGGCTCTTCCCGTACCTGACCTGGGTGGCGCTGATCGGCACGGTCGGCGTGCTGCTGCTGATGCTCCGTGAGGACGACACCCGCACGCAGCTCTTCTTCACCGCGGGGCTCGCGGTGGTCTTCGCCGTCATCGGCTACGTCCGGCAGCGCGCGGCGGGCCAGGCCGGCGGCGTGGACGCCGCCGCCGTCGTGGCCGCCGCCAAGGCCGACGCGGACGCCCCCGTCGGCAGCTCGGGCGGCAGGGCCGAGGCGCCCGAGGACGGGCCGAGCAGCTAGCGCGCGGCACTCTTTCGACTGATCCACCCCCGGCGCCGTCGGGCCCGCTTCGAGCGGGCCCGGACGGCGCCGGCGCGTGTGCGGGGCCCCGGCTGACGGGGGGCGGCCTACGACCGAGGCGGGGTGGTCCCTCAGACCGGGGGACCACCCCGCCTCCGTCTTTCGGACCAGGTCAACGCCGCTACGTGGCGCGAAATGGTCTTGCTGGTAGCGTGCACCTGCAAGTTAATTGCAATAAGCGGTCGGAGGGCTCGGCATGGCCATCTACACACTTCCTGAACTTCCGTACGACTACTCGGCGCTGGCACCGGTGATCAGCCCCGAGATCATCGAGCTGCACCACGACAAGCACCACGCCGCCTACGTGAAGGGCGCCAACGACACCGTGGAGCAGCTCGCGGAGGCGCGGGACAAGGACCAGTGGGGAGCGATCAACGGCCTGGAGAAGAACCTGGCCTTCCACTTGTCCGGGCACATCCTGCACAGCATCTACTGGCACAACATGACCGGCGAGGGCGGTGGCGAGCCGCTGGACAAGGACGGCGTGGGCGACCTGGCCGACGCCATCACCGAGTCCTTCGGCTCCTTCGCGAAGTTCAAGGCCCACCTGACCAAGGCGGCGGCCACCACCCAGGGTTCGGGCTGGGGCGTGCTGGCGTACGAGCCGGTCAGCGGCCGGCTCGTGGTCGAGCAGGTCTACGACCACCAGGGCAACGTCGGCCAGGGCTCGGTGCCCATCCTGGTCTTCGACGCCTGGGAGCACGCCTTCTACCTGCAGTACAAGAACCAGAAGGTGGACTTCATCGAGGCGATGTGGCAGGTCGTCAACTGGCAGGACGTGGCCAAGCGCTACCGCTCCGCCACCGAGCGGGCCGGCAACCTGCTGCTCGCTCCCTGAGCCGGGGCCGTGGTGGGAGGGCGGGCCACACCCCGCCGGCTCCCGCGCGCCGGCCGCCCCGACCTCCTGCTGACGTGATCGTCTTCTCACCCTTCACGTAGGCGGGCGGAAAAGGCAGGGCCCCCAGGCGCGATCGACGCGCGTGGGGGCCCTGTCGTGCCCCGACCCTCCCACACGCCCCACGGGCGCCGCCGCACCCGTCCACGGGCCCGCCGTGCCGCGCCCCCGCGCGTCACCAGCTTCTATTCCCTCCCTTTATCACCTCCGTGCATCACGCATGAAATGATTCCTGCTGACCTACACTGAGACGAAGACGAGGGAGTCCCGTCGTGCCCGGTGAGAACCTGACCCGTGAAGAGGCCCGTACCCGGGCGGAGCTGCTCACCGTGGACGTGTACGACATCGCGCTCGATGTGCGCGGCGCCGTCGGAGCCCAGGAGGGCGACGGGCCGCGCACCTTCCGTTCGGTCACCACCATCCGGTTCCGCTGCGCCACCGAGGGCGCCGACTCCTTCGCGGACCTGCTCGCCCCCTCGATCACCTCCCTCACGCTGAACGGGCGCGCCCTCGACGTGTCCGAGGTCTACGACGGGTCCCGGATCGCGCTGACCGACCTGGCCGCGGAGAACACGCTGACCGTGGACGCGCGGTGCGCGTACAGCAAGACCGGCCAGGGCCTGCACCGCTTCGTGGACCCCGAGGACGGCGAGGTCTACCTCTACACGCACTTCGAGCCGGCCGACTCGCGCCGGGTCTTCGCCAACTTCGAGCAGCCCGACCTGAAGGCCCCCTTCACCTTCGCGGTGACCGCGCCCGAGGGCTGGATGATGCTCAGCAACGGCGACCGGGACGGCGAGAGCACCACGGCCGAGGGCGGTGGCACGCACACCCGCTTCGTGCCGACCAAGCCGATCTCCACGTACATCACCGCCGTCGTCGCCGGCCCGTACCACTACGAGCGCGACCACTACAGCCGCACCCTGCCCGACGGCAGCACGCTGGAGATCCCGCTGGGCGCGCTCTACCGCAAGGGGCTGGCCAGGCACTTCGACGCGGACGACATCTTCACCGTCACCAAGCAGGGGCTCGACTTCTTCCACGAGCGGTTCGACTACCCGTACCCGTTCGGCAAGTACGACCAGGCGTTCGTGCCCGAGTACAACATCGGCGCGATGGAGAACCCGGGCTGCGTCACCTTCCGCGAGGAGTACATCTTCCGGGGCAAGGTCACCCAGGCCTCGTACGAGGCCCGCAGCAACACCCTGCTGCACGAGATGGCCCACATGTGGTTCGGCGACCTGGTCACCATGGAGTGGTGGGACGACCTGTGGCTCAAGGAGTCCTTCGCCGACTTCATGGGCGCCTACGCGCTGGTCGGCGCCACCCGCTTCAACGACGGCTGGATCACCTTCGCCAACCGCCGCAAGAGCTGGGCCTACCGGGCCGACCAGCTCTCCTCCACGCACCCGGTCACCGCCGACATCCCGGACCTGGAGGACGCCAAGCTGAACTTCGACGGCATCACGTACGTCAAGGGCGCGTCGGTGCTCAAGCAACTGGTGGCCTACGTCGGCGAGGAGGCGTTCCTCGAAGGCGCCCGCCGCTACTTCAAGCGGCACGCCTTCGGCAACACCACCCTGGGCGACCTGCTCTCGGTGCTCCAGGAGACCTCGGGCCGGGACATGGCCGCCTGGTCCGCGGCCTGGCTCCAGACCGCCGGCGTCAACGCGCTCACCCCGCAGGCCACCTACGACGCACACGACAGGATCACCGAGCTGGCCGTGTTCCAGGAGGCCGCCGACGCGCACCCGACGCTGCGCCCGCACCGCGTGGCCATCGGCCTCTACCGGCGCGCGGACGGCGCCCTGACCCGGTACGCGCGGGCCGAGGTGGACGTGGCGGGCCCGCGTACCGTCGTCAGCGAGCTGGCCGGCCTGGAGCGGCCCGACCTGATCCTGGTCAACGACGAGGACCTGACGTACTGCAAGATCCGCTTCGACGAGGGCTCGCTCGCCACCCTGCGCGGGCACCTCGGCGAGCTGACCGACCCCATGGCGCGCGCCCTGTGCTGGTCAGCGCTGTGGAACCTGACCCGGGACGCGCTCATGCCGGCCCGCGACTTCCTCGCCCTGGTCGAGGCGTTCGCCGGCGCCGAGACGGACATCGGCGTGTTGCAGATGGTGCAGTCGTGGGCCGGCTCGGCGCTGGCCCACTACACGGCGCCCGCCGCACGCGAGGCCGCCGGTCAGGCGCTGGCCCAGGGCGCGCTGCGCGAGCTGCGGCAGGCGGAGCCCGGCAGCGGCCACCAACTGGCCTGTGCCCGCTTCTTCGCCGGCGCCGCCTCCGCCGAGGCCGACCTCCAGCTCCTGGACGGCCTGCTCGCCGGCAACGCGAAGATCGACGGCCTGGACGTGGACCAGGAGCTGCGCTGGACGTTCCTGGCCCGACTCGCCGCGCACGGCGCCGCTGACGCGGAGCGCGTCGACACCGAGCTGGCCCGCGACGACACCGCCTCCGGCAAGCGGCACCAGGTGCGCTGCCTGACCGCGCGCCCGTCGGCCGAGGTCAAGGCCGCGGCGTGGGAGTCAGTCGTCGAGCGCGACGAGCTGTCCAACGTGCTAGTGGAGGCCACCATCGCGGGCTTCGGGCAGTCGCACCAGCGGGCGCTGCTCGCCCCGTTCGCGCCCCGGTACCTGGCGGCCCTGGAGCGGGTGTGGCGGGAGCGGTCCATCGAGATCAGCATGTCCATCGTGACGGGCCTGTTCCCGATCCAGCAGGGCGACCAGGCCACGCTGGACGCCGTGGAGGGCTGGCTGACCGAGCACCCGGACGCCGCCCCGGCCCTGCGCCGGCTGGTCGCCGAGGGCCGCGACGACCTGGCGCGCGCGGTGCGCGCCCAGTCTCGCGACGCCGCCTGAGCGCGGGGCCGCTCGGCGTGACGTAGCTCCGTGCGGCACGGCCGAGCGCGGTCGGGGGCCGACCGGGGGTGTCCTCCCGGCCGGCCCCCGCGGCGTGTGGGGACCGCCCGCCCTCGCGCGGTGCGGGGGCCGCCCTTGCCCGGGGAGTATGCCGAGCTACCCGAATATGTCAGCGATGCTCGAACTTTTGCACTTTGGTGCAGTTTTGTACCAATTTTCCGTCAGTACTGTCACGGCGCTGCCCCGACGCCCCGGGCGCGGGAACCTGCGGGGCATGACTGCTGACTTCACCGCCCCGCGCGACGCCGCCACGCCTCGCCCCCTCGGCCACCCAGCGCCGCGTTCTGACGGAGCGCCAGTTGCAGGAGCACGGGGTGCCGGCGGCCCTGGTCACCGAGCGCGGCCGGGCCGACGGCCCCTGGCAGCAACTCCTGCCCGGGGTCTACCTGTTACATCCGGGCCGGCCCAGCGGCGAGGAGCGGGCGGAGGCCGCGCTGCTGTACGCGGCGCCACCGGGCGCGGGCTCCGGGCCGCACCCGCCGGCCGTGGTGACCGGGGCGGCGGCGCTCGCGCTGCACGGGTTCACCACCCTGCCGCCGCTGGCCGGCCTCGACCGCATCGACGTCCTGGTGGGCCACGCGTGGCGCCCGCGCTCGACGGCCTTCGTCGACCTGCTCCGCACGGCCGCGCTCCCCCACCCGCAGCACGTCGCCGGCCTGCCGGTGGCCCCGGTGCCGCGCGTGCTCGCGGACCTCGTCGGCAGCCTGCGCGACGCCGACGAGGTGCGCGCGGTGCTGGTGGAGGCGGTACGCGGCAAGCACTGCGAGGCGAGCTTCCTGGTACGGGAGTTGGCCCTGGCCCGCCTGCTGGACCAGCCGCAGGTGGCGGGCGGGATCGAGGGCCTGATGGCCGAGGGCCGCGCGGTCGCCGAGGGGCTGCTCTACCGGATGGTGCGCGAGTACCGGCTGCCGGAGCCGCTGTGGAACGTGGGGTTGAGCCTGCCCGGCGGCGCCTACCTGGCCGGCGTCGACGCCTACTGGCCGCGGCAGGCCGTGGCCGTCGAGCTGGTGGCGCGCGAGCCGCAGACGGACGGGCGCGCCCCCTGGCCACGGGACGCGTGCCGCCGCGAGCACCTGGCGGGCCTTGGCATCACGGCCATCCAGGTCACCGCGCGACGGCTGCGGGGCGGTCTGGAGCGGCAGGCCGCGATCGTACGGACCGCGCTGATGGCGTCCGTCGACCGCGAGCCCGCCGCCTCCGTCGTCATCCTGCCGCGTTGACCCGCGGTGCCAGGCCGGCGTGCCGGCCCTGCTCGACGGTGCGCACCACGCGCTCGCTGCGCTTCGGGGTGGCCCCACGCGCGGCGTCGGCGCGCGCGGCGCCGTCGGTGACGCCGTCAGCGGCGCCGCCGGTCGTGCCGCAGAACTCCGCGTCGACCACGGCCATGCCCTGGCCGGTCCAGTCGACGTTGAGGTGCAGCGCGATCTGGTGGCGGGCGTCCTCGCTGGAGAAGGCGTACGAGGACGAGCCGTTGATACCGCCGTCGTGGCCCCAGACCGTGGTGTCGCAGGACAGGCGCAGTTCGGCCACGCCGAGCCCGTACCGTAGCGGCACGTCCTAGCCGACCGGCACGGTGGTCTTCATCTCGGCCAGCGCCGCCCGGGGCAGCAGCCTGCCCTGGAGCAGGGCGGCGTAGAAGCGGTTGAGGTCGGCCGAGGTGGAGATGGCCTCACCGGCCGCCCAGCCCCAGGAGGGGTTGAGCAGGGTGGTGTCGTGGATCTTGCCCCGCGGGTCGTCGGGGAACTTGCTGTAGCCGCGCCCGTGCGGCCCCGGCATGCTCGCCCTGGTGCCGGGCAGGGTGGTCGAGCGCAGCCCCAGCGGCTTGATGATGCGCTGCCTGATCTGCGTGGCGTACGGGGTGTCGGTCACCTTCTCGATGACCAGGCCGGCCAGCATGTAGTTGGTGTTGGAGTAATTCCAGCCGGTCCCGGGCTCGAAGTCGGGCTGGTGGCGCATGGCGACGGCGACGCGCGGCGAGAGCGTGTCGTAGCGGTGCTGGAGGAAGCCCACGCCCAGATAGGTCTTCCCGAACTTCTCGTCGGCGGTGTAGTTGAAGATCCCGCTGGTGTGGTTGAGGAGTTGGCGGACCGTGATCGCGCGGCCGTCGTGGCCGTTGCCGCGCACCACGCCCGGCAGGTGGGTGTCGACCGACGCGTCCAGGTCGACCTTCCCCTCGGCCTGCAACTGGAGCAGCACGGTCGCCGTGAACGTCTTGGTGATGCTGGCGATCCGGTACCGGTCGTGCTCGCCACGCGGCGTGCCCGTCCTCAGGTTCGCCACGCCCGCGTCGCCGTTCCACACCCCGTGCTCGTCGCGCGCCTACGGCAGCGCCCCGGGCACGCCGGCCTCGTCGACCTGGGCCGTGAGCGCGGCCCGCGTCGCCGCGTGCCCGGCCTCCCGGGCCGCGCCGCCCCGGTTGTCGTCGGCCGTGCCCGCGACGGGTGCGCTCAGCACGGCGGCCCCCAGCGCGGCGACCACGGTCGCTCCCACCACGACGGTTCGTATCGCCCGTGCCCGCATCTGCGATCACCCTCTTCTCCGCGCGTCACCGCGCGTCGCCCATCTCGCGTTCTCACTGTCGTGAGGACATGACGTCGGGCGGGCTGGGAGGGTTGACACCTGGGCCGCGCCGTGCGCCGCGTCACACCGCCCGGCGTCACGGCCGGGCGGAACGTGCGGCCGTGGGCCGCTACTACCGCTTGCACAGCTAGCAGTTCGGTGTTGCGGTCGTGCGGGTCGCCGGCGAGGGCGGTGCTGCGGGCCCGGGCCGTTGAAGGCCAGCTCGCGGTAGAGGGCGGCCAGGCCGGTCTGGGAGAGGTCGGTGTGGTCCGCACGGTACGGGGCGGCGGACTCGATGAGGGTGGTGAACAGCGACAGGGTGCCGTCCCGGTTGTCCACCAGCTCGATGACGCGGGCCAGTTGCGGGAAGTCGACGTGGGACGCGGTGGTGATCTCCCAGAACGTCTTGCGCGGGGTGATCTCGTTCTTGTGGCTGTGCCAGTTGATCCAGGCGACCACCTGCGGGTGGCGCTGGAAGAGGGCCACCAGCTCCGCGCCGCTGTGCCGGGCCTCCTTCGGCCGGGCCGGGTCGCGGTTCATGTTCTTCATGCTGCGGCTGTAGTGGTGGCTGAAGACGATGACGTGCTGGTCGCGGTGCGCCTTCAGGGTCCGCTCCAACCAGCGCAGTTGGGCGGTGCCGATGGAGCCGGTGTAGTGGCCGCCGGGGTCGGTGAAGTCCAGGCTGACGCCGATGACGTCGGCGGAGACGCGGAACGTGTAGTAGAGGGTGCCCGCCTCCAGGTTGGCGCGGGTGTAGCCGTGGCTGACCGAGCCGGCGACGGCGTGCCGCGGGTCGAGGTGGGCGCCCAGGTACTCGTGGGGCGTGAAGGGCGCGCGCCGCTCGTCGGGGGTCATGGTGCGCAACCCCCTCGCGTGCGTGCGCAGCAGTTCCCGCATCCGCTTGCCGGTGGGGTCGGCGCCCACCTTCTCGGGGTCGGCGAGCTTCTTCGCGTCGGCGGCGGGGATGAGTTGGATCTTGCGCCGCCCGGTGGCGAAGTCGGCGAGGAAGCCTCCGCCGAAGGCGTAGGAGCCACCGTTGAGGTCGTCGTCGTTGCCGATGGTGGAGTACCAGGGCATCCGCAGCCCGGGGCTGTTGACCTCGCGCAGCGCGGCCTTGAGGAAGCCGTCCAGGCGGGGGAAGCCGAGCTTCTTGTCGGCGTCGCGCAGCGCGCTGTCCGGGTGCCAGAACTCGCGCAGGCCACTGTCCTGGACGCCCTCGTAGCGGCGCGGGTCGCCGGTGTTGGGGGTGATCCGGCCGCCGCTCATGGCGGTCAGGAACCAGTCCAGCTCGACCTTCGCGTTGTTGTCAGTGTTGTCGCCGGTGGTCATCGCGAAGGAGAGCGGGGCGCCGGTCGCCGGGCCGTACCGCAGCGCATTGACCCGCTCGACGAGCGAGACGGCGCCGACGACGGTCAGCGCCTCGTGCGGACGCCAGGCGCTGACCCGGCCCGAGCGCAGGAACTCGTACCGCAGCGGGTGCTGCACGTCGGTCAGGTGCAGGTCGGTGAGTTGCACGAAGGAGGCGAGCGTGCTGCGCCGGTCGGCCCGCCCGGCCTTGGCGGCGGCCAACTCGCCGCGCACAGTGCGGGCCTAGCCGGGTCCCTCGCGCAGCCGCCGGTACGCGCCGGTGCCGCGCGGGGTGGCGACGCCGCGCCGCCGGGGACGGGGAGGCGGTGGCGGGACCGGAGTGGGGCCCGAAGGCGAAGCCGAGCCCGGCGGCGGCGCCGGTGCCCCCGGCCGCGGCCAGCAGGGTGCGGCGGTTGACCGCGGCGACCGCCGAGGTGGCGGTGCCGGCGGCGGAGCGGATACGGGACCGGGCGGTACGGGACATGCGCGCTCTCCCCGATTCGATGCGCGGAAGCGGTGCGGACGTGCGGTGCTGACGTGTGTGGTGCTGACGTGCCGTGCTGCGGACCTGCGGTGCGGACGTGCGGGCGACGGGCCGGCCGGTACGGCGGCCGGACCGCCGTCACGTTGGATCGTTGGCAGCGGGGGTGGCCTGTGCGTAAACGCGACGGCAACGCGCGACGCCCATCTCCGCACGTGGATCACCCCTCCCGGCGACGGCCACGGACCGCTCGCCCACGGGAGTCGCGCCGGTCACCGCACGTTCACCGGACCGGGGAACGGGCCGGGGCCACGGCCCGGCGGAGCGCCCGGACGACGGTCGAGCTCGGGGGGCGCGCAGGGGCGCCAGGAGGGTCGCCGCAAGGGGCGCCCGGAGGGCTCCCGGCCCCGCGTGCGCGGGCCCGGGAGCGGTGCCAGCATGGGAGGAAGAAGGGGGTAAAGCGACGTGCTGCGTGTGAGGAGCCTCCCGTGACTGGCACCAAGAAGTGGACCACCGAGATCACCATCACCGAGGCCGGCCGCGAAGTGACCGCGGAGGCAAGGCTGCGCGGGGAGAACAGCGGTTCGCTGGTGGGCTACGGCAGCGCCATCCGCAAGATGACGGATGCCAACGTCCCCGCGATCGGCGACGAACTGGCCGCCGCCCGGGCCTTCTCCGACCTCAGCCACCAGTTGCTGCACAACGCCGCAGAGGACATCGAGGCGCATACCCGCCAGGCGGTGGACCACCTCCGGGTCTGACGAGCGGCCCCGACCGACGGCCGGCGCACCGGGAGCGGGTAAGGCGGACGCCCGCGCGCCCCACGGACGCCGGGTCAACACTGCTGCCGCTGGATGACCGCGGGTTGCCGCCACGTGACCGAGGCCGAAGCCGTGTGACCGGGCGTCGACGTCGGATGACCGCGAGGTGACGGTTACCGAGCGCCCGGCGAGCGGTCGGTGATCGACCGGTGAGCGCCCGGCCGCACGACGGCCCCGGGCCCGGCGAGCGCCGGCCGTGACTGCCGCGCGAGGCGTACGCGTACGTAGGCAGGGGGTACGCCCCGGAGCGCACGCCCCGACGACCGGGCGGCGACCAGCAGGCACCGAAGGCGCCGCCGGCCAACGCGCGACGAACACCGCCGCACGCGCGCCCAGCCGAGCGCCGGCGCTGACCTCCTCTAACAACCCGCCCCCGCGCTCCCCGCCCTCCCGACAGGGCCGGGGAGCGCGTCCGCGTTCCCACCCGCGGACCGGCCGGCCGCGCCTCGGCGTCCGGCCCACACACACGCCCCGGCCGCCGCGCGACCCGCGACCACATCGGCGCCCGCGTCCGCTTCACGGCATTGCGTACGCTTCGCCGCTCATTGCGAGTTGGCGGGAATATGCCAATCGGCATCTCTGGCTCGGGCAGCACCCCCCAAACAACGCGTCCTTACACAAGGGTGAACGGTCTATTGGCTCCGTATTCCGAACAAGGATACCCATGTCCCGATCACCTGAAGACATATCCCGACGCAAGAGACGCACGGCCCGGGTCGTGCTCGCCGCGGGTCTGGTGGCGGCACTGTCCGCGACCGGCGTGGCGCCCGTGCTCGCCGACGAGCCCACCCCCGGCGGCGCCCCGCCCGCCTCCGCCAAACCGGGCAAGCACGCGGGGGACAAGCTCGGCGCGGCCGACGCCAAGCTGCTCGCCGAGGCCAAGGCCGAGGGCGACAAGACGATCACGATGATGGTGGCGGCCCAGCCCGGCTCGACCGACCGCGTCGCCGACACCCTCGACGCCGTCGAGGGCGCGTCCGTCGGCCGCACCTACGACAAGCTCGGCTACGTCCACGCGACCGTGCCGATCGCCCGGGCCGACCAGGCCATCGGTGCGGCCAAGCGGATGTCCGACGTGCACGGCATCGACCTCAAGCACGAGATCAAGCTGCCGGACCCGACGCCCGGCGCCGACGCAGTGCGCGGCGGGGCGTCCGCGAAGGCCGGTTCGTACCCGGCGCCAGACAAGAACACGCCGGCCCGGAACCCGTACCAGCCCGCGCACGAGACGGGCGCCGTGGACTTCGTGAAGCAGAACCCGCGCGCCGACGGCCGGGGCGTGACGATCGGCGTGATCGACTCCGGCGTGGACCTCGCGCACCCCGCGCTGCAGAAGACCACCACCGGTGAGCGCAAGATCGTGGACTGGGTGACGGCGACCGACCCGATCACCGACAACGACGGCACCTGGCGCCCGATGACCACCAACGTCTCGGGCCCGTCCTTCTCCTACCAGGGCCGCACCTACACCGCCCCGGCGGGCGCTTACCAGGTCAGCCGCTTCCAGGAGAAGATCACCGACGGCGGCCCGGACGGCAGCGACTACCACGGCGACGTCAACCGCGACGGCGACAAGACCGACTCCTGGGCGCTGCTCTACGACGCGGCGAAGGGCACTGTCCGCGTCGACCTGAACGACAACGGCGACTTCACCGACGACACGCCGATGAAGCCCTACCGGGACGGGTTCCAGGTTGGCTACTTCGGCACGGACGGCCCGAAGACCCCGGTCGCCGAGCGCTCCCCGTTCGTCGTGGAGATCCGCAAGGACGTGCCACTCGACCCGCTGGGCGGCTCCAACGTCGGCAAGAAGGCCGACTTCGTCAACGTGGGCATCATCGAGTCCGAGCACGGCACGCACGTGGCGGGCATCACGGCGGCCAACAAGCTCTTCGGCGGGAAGATGAACGGCGCCGCCCCCGGCGCCAAGATCGTCTCCTCGCGGGCATGCAGTTGGAGCGGCGGCTGCACCAACGTGGCGCTGACCGAGGGCATGATCGACCTCGTCACTAAGCGCGGCGTGGACATCGTCAACATGTCGATCGGCGGCCTGCCGCCGCTGAACGACGGCAACAACGCGCGCTCGGAGCTGTACACCCGGCTCATCGACACCTACGGCGTGCAGCTCGTCATCTCGGCGGGCAACAGCGGTCCCGGCGCCAACACCATCGGCGACCGGTCGCTGGCCGACAAGGCGATCAGCGTCGGCGCCGGCGTCTCGAAGGAGACCTAGGCCGCCAACTACGGCTCGCAGGTGAGGCGGAAGTACCACCTCTTCCCGTTCTCCTCGCGCGGCCCGCGTGAGGACGGCGGCTTCACGCCGACCCTGGTCGCCCCGGGCGCGTCGATCAACACGACGCAGACCTGGATACCCGGTTCGCCGGTCAAGGAGGCCGGCTACGAACTGCCGGTCGGCTACAGCATGCTGCAGGGCACCTCGATGGCCTCGCCGCAGGCGGCCGGCGCGTCCGCGCTGCTGCTCTCGGCGGCCAAGCAGCGGGGCATCGAGCTGACCCCGGCCACCCTGCGCACCGCGCTGACCAGCACCGTGCACAAGATCCCCGGCGTGCAGGCGTACGAGCAGGGCGCCGGCCGGATGGACATCGTGGACGCCTGGAAGTCGATCCGGCGGGGCGCGCACGGGCACGCGTACACGGTCAAGGCGCCGGTGGAGACAGCGCTGTCGGACTACCTGAAAACCCCGGGCTTAGGCACCGGCGTCTACGACCGCGAGGGCGGCCTGAAGGCGGGCCAGTCCCGGACGTACGACGTGACCATCACCCGCACCACGGGCCCGGACCGCGCGGTGCGGCACACGCTGAAGTGGCGCAACAACAGCGGCGCGTTCCGGCTGGCGGGCGGCTCCTCGGTGGTGCTGCCGCTGAACAAGCCGGTCACCGTCAAGGTGGTGGCCAGACCCGGCACGGTCGGCGTGCACAGCGCCATCCTGGAGGTCGACGACCGTCGTACTGAGGGCGTCGACTACCAGATCCTGAACACCGTCGTGGTGGCCAAGCCGCTGGCGGGCCCAGCGTACACGGTCAAGGAGTCGGGGTCGGTCCAGCGCAACGCGCCGACGTCGTACTTCGTGAACATGCCCAAGGGCGCCAAGACCCTTGAGGTGGCGCTCGGCGGGCTGCGCGACAAGAGCCAGACCCGGTTCGTCGCGATCAACCCGTACGGCGTGCCGGTCGACCCGACCTCGTCGATCGCCTGCTACCCGAACTACGACAACCCGGCCAACACCTGCCGGCCCGACCGCCGCGCCTACCCGAACCCGATCCCGGGCGTGTGGGAGATCGAGGTCGAGTCGCGGCGCACCTCGCCGGTCCTGGACAACCCGTACCAGCTCACCGTGAACGCGCTGGGCGGCACCTTCTCGCCCGAGACGCAGACCCTCACGGAGACCAAGGTCGGCCAGGCCACGCCGCTGGAGTGGAAGGTCAGCAACGGGTTCGGCCCGATCGACGGCAAGCTGCAGGGCGGCCCGCTGGGCTCTGCCCGCACCTAGCGGCCCACGATCAAGCAGGGTGAGACGCACACCAGCCAGGTCACGGTCGCCGAGGGCGCCTCGCGCCTGGACGTGGCGATCGGCGGCGCGGCCGACGGCAAGGCCGACCTCGACCTGGTCGTGGTCTTCAACAGCCAGGTGGTGGGCGAGTCCACGTCGTCCGGCTCGGACGAGAAGGTGTCGCTGCGCTCCCCCAAGGCCGGCGTCTACACCATCGAGGTGGCCGGCTACGCCGTGCCCGCCGGCAGCACCGCCTACGACTACAGGGACCTGTTCTTCGCCCCGTCGCTCGGCGAGCTGAAGGCCGACGGCGGCAAGCGGATCACGCTCGCCAACGGGCAGTCGACGCAGGTCACGGCCGATGTCGTGGTCGCGGGCCCGGCGCCGGAGGGGCGCACGTTCTTCGGCGAGCTGTCGCTGGTCAACCAGGCCGGCACCAGCACCGGCGGCGGCAGCGTGCGGATCGGCAAGGTCATCCCGTAGTACGCGACAGTACGCTGTCGTACGAGTACGCGGCCGGCGGGGCGAGTCGACGCCATCGGCTCGCCCCGCCGCGTCGTGCCGGCGCCAGCCACGGGGCGGGCACGATATTCAGCGGGACCGCCCCGCCCGGCGTGGAAGGATGGCTGGTCACTACGGCTGATGTACGTCGAAAAGTTAGGAGATGCCCAGGTGCCTGGCACGAATCTGACCCGCGAAGAGGCGCAGGAGCGGGCGCGCCTGCTCACCGTCGACGCGTACGAGATCGAGCTCGATCTCTCCGGCGCGCAGGAAGGTGGCACTTACCGCTCGGTGACCACGGTCCGGTTCGACAGCGCCGAGGGGGGCGCTTCCTCGTTCATCGACCTGGTCGCGCCCGCGGTGGGCGAGGTGGTGCTGAACGGCACGGCGCTGGACGCGGCCGAGGTCTTCGCCGACTCCCGGATCGCGCTGCCCGACCTGCGCGCGGGCCGCAACGAGCTGCGCGTCGTGGCCGACTGCGCGTACACCAACACCGGCGAGGGGCTGCACCGGTTCGTCGACCCGGTGGACCAGCAGGCGTATCTGTACACCCAGTTCGAGGTGCCGGACGCGCGCCGGGTCTTCGCGTCCTTCGAGCAGCCGGACCTGAAGGCGACGTTCCAGTTCACCGTGGTGGCCCCGGAGGGCTGGACGGTGGTCTCCAACTCGCCGACGCCCGAGCCGAAGGGCACCACCTGGGCCTTCGCGCCCACGGCGCGCATCTCCAGCTACATCACGGCGCTGATCGTCGGCCCGTACCACAGCGTGCACAGCACGTACGAGAAGGACGGGAGCTCGGTGCCGCTGGGCATCTACTGCCGTCCCTCGCTGGCCGAGTACCTGGACGCGGACGCGATCTTCGAGGTCACCCGGCAGGGCTTCGACTGGTTCGAGGAGAAGTTCGACTACGCGTACCCGTTCGCCAAGTACGACCAGCTCTTCGTGCCGGAGTTCAACGCCGGCGCGATGGAGAACGCGGGCGCGGTCACCATTCGCGACCAGTACGTCTTCCGGTCCAAGGTGACCGACGCGACGTACGAGGTGCGGGCCGAGACGATCCTGCACGAGCTGGCCCACATGTGGTTCGGCAACCTGGTCACCATGGAGTGGTGGAACGACCTGTGGCTGAACGAGTCGTTCGCCACCTACACCTCCATCGCCTGCCAGGCGTACGCCCCGGGCTCGAAGTGGCCGCACTCGTGGACCGCGTTCGCCAACTCGATGAAGACCTGGGCCTACCGGCAGGACCAGTTGCCGTCCACGCACCCGATCATGGCCGAGATCAACGACCTGGACGACGTGCTGGTCAACTTCGACGGCATCACGTACGCCAAGGGCGCCAGCGTCCTCAAGCAGCTCGTGGCCTACGTCGGCATCGACGAGTTCTTCCGGGGCGTGCAAGCGTACTTCAAGCGCCACGCGTACGGCAACACGCGGCTGAGCGACCTGCTGGGCACCCTTGAGGAGACCAGCGGGCGCGACCTGAAGACGTGGTCGAAGCTGTGGCTGGAGACGGCCGGCATCAACATCCTGCGCCCGGAGATCGAGACGGACGCGAACGGGATCATCACCTCCTTCGCCGTCCGTCAGGAGACCCCCGCGCTGCCCGCCGGCGCCAAGGGCGAGCCGACGCTCCGCCCGCACCGGATCGCGATCGGCGCCTACGACCTGGACGCCAACGGCAAGCTGGTGCGCGGCGCCGGCGTCCCCGACGGCGAGGACTGGGGGCGGATCGAGCTGGACGTGGACGGCGAGCTGACGCCGGTCCCGCAGTTGGTCGGCAAGCCGCGCCCCGCGGTGGTGCTGCTCAACGACGACGACCTGTCGTACGCCAAGGTGCGCCTGGACGAGGAGTCGCTGCGCCAGGTCACCCAGCACCTGGGCGACTTCGCCGAGTCGCTGCCGCGCGCGCTGTGCTGGGCCTCGGCGTGGGACATGACCCGCGACGGCGAGCTGGCCACCCGCGACTACCTGGAGCTGGTGCTCTCCGGCATCGGCAAGGAGTCCGACATCGGCGTCGTGCAGTCACTGCACCGCCAGGTGAAGCTGGCCCTGGACGTGTACGCGGCCCCCGCCTGGCGCGAGAGCGGGCTCGCGAAGTGGGGCGAGGCGGCACTGGAGCACCTGCGGGCCGCCGCGCCCGGCAGCGACCACCAGTTGGCGTGGGCCCGCGCGTTCGCCGCGACCGCCCGCACCGAGGAGCACCTGGACCTGCTAGCCACGCTGCTCGACGGCAGCCAGTCCGTCGATGGCCTGGCCGTGGACACCGACCTGCGCTGGTGGCTGCTGCTGCGGCTGGCCGCCACCGGCCGCGCCGACGACGCGGCGATCGACGCCGAGCTGGAGCGGGACAGGACCTCGGCCGGCGAGCAGCACGCGGCCAGCGCCCGCGCGGCGCGCCCGACGCCGGAGGCCAAGGAGCGGGTGTGGGCGGCGGTCGTGGAGTCGGACACGCTGCCGAACGCCATGCAGGAGGCGGCCATCAACGGCTTCGTCCAGGCCGACCAGCGCGAGTTGCTGGCGCCGTACGCGGAGAAGTACTTCGCGGCGGTCAAGGGCGTCTGGGACGACTGCAGCCACGAGATCGCCCAGCAGATCGCGGTGGGCCTCTACCCCTCGCTGCAGATCTCGCAGGCCACGCTGGACGCCACGGACGCGTGGCTGGCCAGCGCCGAGCCGAGCGCGGCGCTGCGCCGCGTGGTGACGGAGAACCGGGCGGGCGTGGAGCGGGCGCTGCGTGCGCAGCGGGCCGACGCCGACGCGGCAGCGGCGGCATAGCGCTGTCGCGGCAGCGGCGGGCTGGGGCGGTCGTGACCGTCGACGGACCGGGGTCGGCCCCCGTCCCTCCTGGTGGGGGGCAGGGGCCGGTCGCGTTGTGGGCGGGGTGCGCGGGCCGTCGCGCGGCGGGGGGCTAGCTGGCCCGGGCGGCCCGGCGGGCGAGCAGCGCCTCGCGTCGCTCGTCGAAGCGGGTCGCCTGCTCGTCGAGCCCGCCCATGAACATGCCCAGCTCTTCCTGGGCCGCGAGCCCGTCCGGGCCGAGACCGGAGATCTCCAGCACCTTGAGGTAGCGCAGCACGGGCTGGAGCACGTCGTCGTGGTGGATGCGCAGGTTGTAGATGCCGCCGATGGCCATCTGGGCCGCCGCCCGCTCGAAGCCGGGGATGCCGTGGCCCGGCATCCGGAAGGCCACCACCACGTCGCGCACGGCGCACATGGTCTGGTCGGGGGCCATCTCGAACGCCGCCGCGAACAGGTTGCGGTAGAAGACCATGTGCAGGTTCTCGTCGGTGGCGATGCGCGCCAGCATCCGGTCGCACACCGGGTCGCCCGAGTGGTGACCGGTGTTGCGGTGCGAGATGCGGGTGGCGAGTTCCTGGAAGGCGACGTACGCGATCGAGTGCAGCATGCTGTGCGCGTTGTCGGACTCGAACCCCTCCGAACATGTGCGACATGCGGAAGCGTTCGAGTTCGACGGGGTCGACGGCGCGGGAGGTGAGCAGGTAGTCCCGCATCACGATGCCGTGCCGGCCCTCCTCCGCGGTCCACTGGTGCACCCAGGTGCCCCAGGCGCCGTCCGGGCCGAAGAGGGTGGCGATCTCGTAGTGGTAGCTGGACAGGTCATCCTCGGTGAGGAGGTTGACCACCAGCGCCACCCGGCCGACCGAGCTGACCTTGGACTGGTCGGGGGCCCACGCCTCGCCGCCCATCACGCCGTCGAAGTTACGGCCGTCGCTCCACGGCACGTACTCGTGGGGCATCCATTCCTTGGCGACACACAGATGCCGGTTCAGCTCGGTCTCGACGACCTCTTCGAGCGCGTACAACAACTGGCTGTCGCTCGATGCGGCCTTTCCCGGACGACGAGTTATGGCGGTGGTCACAGCGGGGACTCCTGGGGACGGGGAGTAACGGACTACTGGGGACGTGTCCGACTTACGGTTCCGTAGGTTATGACAACGTAGGTTAAAGCGTCCGTAAACACCAAGCCGTCGCCCTCCGCCCCGCCCGCGCGACGCGCGGGCGCCGGATCAGCCGGTGAGTGCCACGTAGCGCTCCACGAGGCGGGCCTGGCCGGTGGCGGTGAGGACGCCGTGGGCCCGCAGCCGGGCGATGCCGCCGTCCGGGAAGACGTCGAGGCGCAGGTGGGTGGCGGCGGGAGCGGCGAGCCGGAAGCGGTGCGGGGAGTCGGGTAGCAGGGCGATGCGCGGCAGGATCTCGTACCAGGACGCCTCGTCGGCCGGGTCGGCGGCCGTGGCGTCGCAGCCGCACACCGCGACCCAGCCCGCCGCGTTGCCCTTGAGGTAGGCGGTGTCGATCTCCAGGGCGCGGATCTCGCCGTGTCTCGTGAGCCGGAACCGCACCCAGTCGTGGCTGCCCCGCTCCCGGCGCCGGCGGTTCTCCCAGCAGTCGTCCATCTGGCGGGCCAGGTCGGGGCGGATGATGTTGGTGGGGGGCGAGTAGAAGCGGTCGGACGCGTCCTCGACGGCCCCGCCGTGTACCACCGACGCCAGGTCGAAGGTGCCGAGCAGGCCCAGCCATTCGGGGTCGGGGACCACCGTGCCGTGCACCCGCAGCCGAGCGATGCCGCCGTCGGGGTACTGGCCCAGGCGCAGGTGGGCGAAGCGCCGCCGCACGTCGACGGCGAAGCCGTTGGCGGCGTGGCCCCGTACGGGCGTGGGCGGCACCAGCGACTCCCAGCGCACCGCGCGTCCGAGAGCAGGTCCCGCACGCTCGGCGTGCCCGGGACGGCCGCGGCCTCCACGCTGACGCGCTGCGGGTGGTTCCCTCGAAAGTGGGCGGTGTCCACGACCACTCCGTGGACGACGCCGGGCGCGCCGAGCCGGATCACCGCCCAGTCGCGGTCTCCGTCGGCGGGGAAGGGGTGATCGGCGTCCGTGCCCCTGCGGCGCCGGATCTCCCAGCCGTCCATCACCTTGCCCTTGTGGCCGAACGCCCGCGGGTCGAACGTCGCGGGCCCGGGCAGCAGCAGGTTCTCGCGCTCCGCGAAGAACTCGTCGTTGGCCGCGACGACTCCGCCGCCCAGCCGCCGGTCGGCGAGGTCGACGAGCGCGGCGAACGAGAACTCGCCGCCCCGGTAGTCGGCGTACAGGTCGCCGCCACGGTACGGGCGCGCGTCAGCGTCGGCATGGGAGGCGGTCCCGGAGGAGGGGGCGGTGACGGGGTCGGTGTCGGGGGACGCGTCGGAGCTGGCGGGCATGGGTAGCCTTTCGTGAGCGGGGTCGCCGGGTGGGTTCGCTTGGCGGAGGAGGCGGGATCGCCTGGCCCGGGCGGTGCGGGGTGGCGCGATGGGCCCGGTCTGGGTGCCGGTGGAGCCGTCACCGGGCACCCGCACCGGACGGCGGACGGAAGCGCGCGGTCGCGCACGAACGGCAGATGGCAGACGGCGGACGGGCGGCGACAGACGGCGGCGGGAAACGAGCGGCGAGGGCGTGGGACTGGTCCGCTTCCCGAGCGTGACAGCCGCAACCTCGCCGGTCCATCGAAAGTTTCTGACCGGACTTTTCAGTTGAGCTGAACGTTCTTGCCCTTGCCCGGGCGGGCCACGCCCGGGAGGGGTTCGATGCGTCGCGCCGTCGGCCGGCCGGGCCGCGCGGCCGCCACGGCGTGCAGCGCGTCCAGCACGCGGGCGAGCCCCGGCGCCCCCTCGGCCCCCTTGCGTACGGCGGCCACGACGTGCCGGCACGGCCGGTCGGCACGTAGCACCCGCACAGCGACCGCCGGGTCGGCACCGCCTTACTCCGCGGCCATGGCCATCCTCGGCACCAGCGCGACGCCCATCCCGGCGGCGACCAGGGCGAGGATCGAGGGCCAGTCGGCGGCGGCGTGCGCCTGCTCGGGTACGAACCCGGCCGCCTGGCACGCGACGGTGGTGATCTCCGACCAGGGCCCGCTGCTGCCGTAGATCCACGCCTCCCCCGCCAGGTCCGCGAGGCGCAGGTCGGGCGCGGCAGCCAGCGGGTGCCGGGCGGGCAGCGCGACGTCCAGCGGGTCGGCGAGCAGGGGTACGCGCGTGAACTTCGGGTCCCGCGCCGGCGGCGCGTGCGCGGCCAGCGACAGGACCAGGTCGACGGCCCCCCGGGCGAGCAGTTCGTACGCCTGCGCCGCCTCGGCCTGGTGCACCCGCACCTCAAGTGCGGGGTGTCGGCGGCGTAGTTGCTGGGCGGCGGGCACCACGAGGGCGGGGATGGCGGTGCTGAACGCGCCGACCCGCATCCGCCCGCTCTCCCCGCGCCGGTACCCGGCCAACTCCGCCTCCGCCGGCTCCAACTGGGCGAAGACCTCCTCGGTGTGTCGCAGTACGAGTCGGGCGGCGTCCGTCAGCCGCACCCGCCGCCCGTGCGGCTCAAGCAGCGGCACATCCAACTGCTTGGCCAGCCCCGAGAGCTGCTGCGAGACCGCCGACGGCGTCATGCGCAGGGCCTGGGCCGTCGCGGTGACCGTGCCCAGCTCGTCGAGGGTGCGCAGCACGCGGAGCTTTCTGACATCCCAGTCCGCCGTGGCCAAACGCTACCTAGCCCGGCCACGCGAGAGGCTGCCGCGCACGCCCGGGCCCCACGCCTCCCCCACCCGGCCGACGGTACGGGGCCTGCCGCGGGCTCATGACTCGGCGGCTCGCGGTGACGCGGCGTGCGGTGACGCGCGTGCGGAGACGCGGCGCGCGGCGGTGCGGTGCGCGGGGATCGTACGTGCGCGGCCAGGGGCGTGCGCGTGGGGCCAGGGGCCGTAGGTGTGCGGCCGGGCGGGCGGTCCAGCGCGCGCTAGCGAATACGGCCTCGAAGTCCGGCCACACCGAAGGCGCTCACGGCGTGCGCCGCGAGCGCCTGGCGGTGGAGCGGGGACTTCAGCTCGTGGTCTGCTTGTCGCTCTTGCTGCCGATCATCACGAGGCCCGCGATCACGAGGAACGACACGATGGGAGCGGCGACGTAAAGGCCGAGCGTCTCCATGACGCTCAGACCCGGACCCGGGTCGTCACCGTCGTCGCGGGTGAGCGCGAACGCGGGGGACGACATCAGCAGCATCCACGTCAGCCCGGCGGTGATCGTACCGGCGCGCAGGGCGTTCTTCTTGGCCTTAGTCCTCACAGCAGCAATTTACCCAACGGGTCCCGACACCGCGCACCCGGGGTGCGTAACCCCCGCCCGCCACCTGCCCGCGCTCAGGGGGAACGCCGGTACGGGTGGTCGCTGACCGGGTCGCCGATGCTGTGACGCGACGGAACGCGACGGGACGGGACGTGATACGGGGCAGCGTGGCGTGTGCGGGGGGGGAGGCGGCGTGGCGCGGAGCGCGGGCGAAGGCGCCGCCTGGGGGCGCGGGGCGAGGCGGGGCGGCGAGGAACGGCTCGGCGTACGGGGCGCTGAGGTCGGGCCCGGCGCGGTGCGCGGTTCCGGGCCCGGTGTGGCGCGCGCGGAGGTCGGGTTTCTCAGTACTCGGTACTCGTTCTCAGTGCTCGGGTTTTCGACGGCCGGGCCTCGGCGTCGGCGCTGTTCCACGCGTCGCGCGGGTCACCGTGCCCGCGTCGCACCCGGGCCCCGCTCTCCCGCGCACGCTGTGATCATCGCAGGGGACGGCGGTCAGCAGGCCGCGGGCGCCGGTCCCATGTCGGCGCGCTCGACCGGGTAAGCGGCGGCAGTGGGCTCGCTGGTGAGCGGACGCTCGGCGCCCAACGGCGGCTCGCTGGTCAGCGGCGCGGCGTCGGACAGCGGCGGTTCACTGGTCAGGGGCTGCTCGAACCCGCAGGCACCGGAGCCGTCCAGCGCCGACTCGGGGTCGGACACGCCCTCGTAGAGATCGGGCTGGGATGGCTCCGCCTGTTTGGAAAGGGTGGGCGGGAAGATGTGCACGGGCGCGGCCACACGGGCCTCCTGGTGTCGGTGGGCAGTGAGACACGTCGAGCCCTACCCATTGCGGGCCGGGACAGACGTATCTCACCCTCTAACGTGCTCCAGGTCACATTCTCTTCCCGGCAGGCGATTTACCGCTCCCCACGGTCGTTCACAGCGAGATGTAGCCCGCGCAGCGCACTGTGACGACGGATTTACGGAGCAATCCGGGCCGCCCACCCCCCCGGAACGCCCCGACAACCGGCAATCGCGGCACTTCGGTCACCGCCGTTGACACCTCGACCAGCCGAGTGGTGGGCTCGGCGAGCCGGTCAACTCGCGGCACCCACACGCCACTCCGCCCCCCGCCAGCGCTGCCACCGCTCACCCCACGCCCACCCCGCCCGCGCCCTGCCGATGCCGTCGGCTCCCGGGCACGCCGCACACGGCGCCGGGGTCGGCACGACCGCCGGCGGGCACGGCAGGGGGCGGGTTCGGGGCCGCATTCGGAATGCGGGTACGGGGCCTGCGTACGGGGCTCGGCTGCGTACGGGGGGCGACGACGACAACACGACCGTAGCGCGTGGCGACGGGCGCGGTGACTCGTCATCCACAACCCCATTCGTGTTATCCGTTTAGCCCACAACTAGTTATCCACAGCCCTCGTCACGCCTTCCCCGCATCCACCACAATCGCTGTATCCGCCACGTCCCACGGCACCCGCCGCGGGCGACGCAAGGCGCTGGACGAGTTAAGGAGGGGGCTGTGCGGCTCCGGGGGAACAGGGCCGCGGGCGACACGGGCCACGGGCGCCGCGGGGGCGACCGCCATGGCCGCCGCCATCATCGGTGGACTGCTCGGTCCCGCGCCGAGCGCCGTCGCCGCCCCCGCGCCGGGGCGACCCGAGGTGCCCAGCGCCGCGGAGTCCCCCGAGACCTCCGCCGGCGGGCTGCCCCCGGTGTGGCCGCGCCCCCAGTCCCTGCGCGCCGCAGGCCCGCCCGTCACGGTCTCCACCGTCGTGACGCTGGTCGCCCCCGCGGACGCGGACCCGTACGCGTTGGGCGTGCTGCGCTCGGCACTGCGTGCCGCCGGCGCCCGTACGGTGACCGACGCGGACCCAGGCGACCGGCTGCCCGCCGACGGCCTGGTCGTCCACGCCGGAGGCCCGAGCGCGGACGACGCGCTGCGCGCCCCGGCCAGGGGCGACCTGCCCAGCGGCGGCTACCGGCTCGCGACCGGGCTGGTGCGGGGCCGCGCGACCCTGGCGCTGTCCGGAGTCGGCCCCGACGGCCTCTTCCACGCCGCGCAGACGCTGCGTCAGCTCAGCGCCCGCGCCGAGAAGCCCGGCGCCTCGCGCGCGCTGCCCGGCGTGAGCGTGCGCGACTGGCCCGCGACGCGCACCCGCGGCATCACCGAGGGGTTCTCTACGGCACGCCGTGGTCGCACCGACAGCGCCTGGCCCAACTCGACTTCCTGGGCCGCACGAAGCAGAACCGCTATCTGTACGCGCCGGGGGACGACACATTCCGCCAGGCCCGCTGGCGCGACCCGTACCCCGCGAGGCAGCGCGCCGAGTTCCGGGAGCTGGCCGACCGCGCCCGGCGCAACCACGTCACGCTCGGCTGGGCACTCTCCCCGGGACAGGCCATGTGCTTCTCCTCCAACGAGGACCTGCGGGCGTTGGAGCGCAAGGTGGACGCGATGTGGGCGCTGGGCGTGCGCTCCTTCCAGCTCCAGTTCCAGGACGTGAGCTACAGCGAGTGGCACTGCGACGCCGACGCGGACGCATTCGGCTCGGGCCCCGAGGCCGCCGCGCAGGCGCAGGCGACGGTGGCCAACGTGCTCGCCGCGCACCTCGCCAACCGGCACCCGGGCGCCGAGGCCCTGTCACTGCTGCCGACCGAAGTACTACCAGAAGGGCGCGACCGAGTTCCGCGAGGTGCTCGCCGAGGCCCTGGCCCCGCAGGTGGAGGTGGCCTGGACGGGCGTGGGCGTGGTGCCCAGGACGATCACGGGCCAGGAGATGGCCGAGGCCCGCACCGCCTTCGACCACCCGCTGGTCACCATGGACAACTACCCGATCAACGACTACGCGCAGGACCGCCTCTTCCTCGGCCCCTACTCCGGTAGCGACCCGACCGTGGCCAGTGGCTCGTCGGCGCTGCTCGCCAACGCGATGAAGCAGCCGACGGCGTCCCGCATCCCCTGTTCACCACCGCCGACTTCGCCTGGAACCCGCAAGGATACCGGCCGCACGACTCGTGGCGGGCGGCGATCGACGACCTGGCGGACGGCGATCCGCGCACCCGTGCCGCCCTGACCGCCTTCGCCGGCAACGACGCGTCCTCGCTCCTCGGCGGCTGGGGGCGCGACCGCTCGCGGACCGTGCGCGAATCGGCGTACCTGCGCCCGCTGCTCGACGAGTTCTGGGCGGCGCGGGAAGCCGCCCAGGGCAGCGGCCACCCGCGCGCCACGCGGACCGCCGAGAAATCAGACCGGGCCGCCAGGGAGCGGTTCGCCCGCGCGGCCGAGCGGCTGTGCGCCGAGTTCCACACGCTGCGCACGGCGCCCAAGCTCCTGGCCGGCACGTTCGACGGCGAGGTCACGCCGTGGTTGGAGCAGTTGGGCCGGTTCGGCGCGGCCGGCGAGCAGGCCGTGGCGGCCCTCACCGCCCAGGCCGGCGGCGACGGCGCGGCGGCCTGGCGGGCCCAGCGCGAACTGCGCACGTGGCGGGCCCGGATCGCGGCCAGCCCGGTCACGGTGGGCAAGGGCGTCCTGCCGGAGTTCCTCACCCGCGCGGTCACCGAATCGGATGGCTGGTGGGGGCTGGACGCCGCGGGCGGCAAGGAGCGGGCGCGGAGGCTGTCGCCCGACGCGGGTGCGGAGCGAGCCGCGGACGGCGACCCGACGACGGCGTTCCGGCCCCCGGCGCCGCCCGCGGCCGGGGCCGGGGCCGGGGCCGGGGCCGGGGCCCCAGGCGACCCCGCGGGCGAGGCCCAGCAGGCAGAGCCCGTCACCGTCACCTTCGGCGAGCGGCGCCCGCTCAGCGCCGTGACGGTGCTCACCACGGGGTCCGCCACCCAGGGCTCGGACCGGGCCGCCCGCTCGATAGGCCAGGTCGAGGCCCGCGTGCCGGGTACGGCTGGCGGCGGCTCGGCGAGCTGTCGGCCAGCGGGTGGACCCAGGCCGCGGGCAAGGGGGTGCGGGCCGACGCGGTGCGGCTGCGCTGGGACGCGGGCGTGCGGCCGCCGGCCGTGCAGGAGGTCACGCCCTGGTTCGCCGACGCCCCGGCGGCCGAGTTGAGCCTGTCCCAGACGGAGGCGGACATGGAGATAGGCGGTCGGCCGGCGCGGGTGAAGGTCTCGGTGGCGGGCCGCCGCCCCGGCGACGTCAGCGGCAACCTCACGGTGCGCGCCCGCGACGGGCTGCGCGTCACGGCACCGACCCAGGTCACGGCCCCGAGGGGCGGCACGGCGACCGCGGAGGTCGAGATAGCCGTGCCGGCGGGCACCAAGCCCGGGGCGTACCGGCTGCCGATCCGCTTCGGTTCGGAGGAGGTCACGCTGACCGTACGAGCCCACCACCGCACCGGCGGCCCGGACTTGGCCCGGAAGGCGCGCGCCACCTCGTCGGCCAACGAAACGGCGGAGTTCCCCGCGTCGGCCGTGATCGACGGCGACCCGAGCACGCGCTGGTCATCGCCCGCCACCGATCACGCCTGGCTCCAACTGGAACTGGACCGCCCGACCCGGCTGGGCCGCGTCGACCTGCACTGGCAGGACGCGCACGCGTCCCGGTACCGGATACAGGTCTCGCCCGACGGCCGCACCTGGCGCACGGCGGCGACAGTCCAGGACAGTGCGGGCGGGAGACGATCCACGTGGACGCCCCCCACACCCGCTTCCTACGGGTCCAGGGCGACGAGCGCGCGACACGCTTCGGGTACTCGCTGTGGTCGGTACGGGCTCGCGCGGTCACGCCGTAGCGCCGTAGCTGTGACGGCAGGCGCCGGCCGCCCCGTCGACGAGCGTGAGGGTGCCCAGGGGCGGGGCGGGGGAGAGGGTGGGGCGAGGGGGGAGGCCCCCAGGAAGGCCACTCCCCAGCCCGAGAGAGCTCCCCAAAGACAACCCCACTCCCGCACAGACCCCGACCCGAACAGCCCCCCGACCTGAACGAACCACCCGAACGGAACCCCCTCGAACGAACCCCCGACCTAACGAACACCCCGACCGGAACCACCCCAACGGAACCCCCCGGTGGGTCCCACCCAGCGCGAACCCCCGAACGCCCCAGGTTGGAAAACCCGAACGGAGACGCGCCTGGCCGGCGCCACGCCCAACCAGCGCCGCGCCCGAACGGAGCCGCCCCCGAACTGAGGCGCGCCCAAACAGAGCCGCGCCCGGCCGGAGCGTCAGGCGCGCCGCGCACTGCGTGCGCGGCGCCGCGTACACACGACGATGGCCCGGTTCTCAGGCGGACACGCCGTCGATCCGAGCCATCGCGTCTTCCGCGCCGTACGGCTGCAGGTATGGCAGCCAGCGCGGGTCCCTATGCCCGGTGCCGATGATGCGCCAGGCCAGACCGGACGGTGAGGCGGGTTGGTGGCGCAGCCGCCAGCCGAGTTCCGCCACGTGGCGGTCGGCCTTGACGTGATTGCAGCGGCGACACGCCGCGACCACGTTCTCCCAGGCGTGCTGGCCGCCCCGACTGCGCGGGATGACGTGGTCGACGCTGGTTGCGACGCCACCGCAGTAGGCGCAGCGACCGCCGTCCCGGGCGAACAGGGCGCGGCGGGTCAGCGGAACGGGGGCCCGAAAGGGGACCCGCACGAACCGCTTCAGACAGACGACGCTCGGTGCGGGTATCACGCGGGTCGCGCTGTGCATCAGGGCGCCTGACTCCTCAAGGCTGACAGCCTTGTCATTGAGGATGAGTACGAGCGCGCGGCGGAGCGGTACGACGCCGAGCGGCTCGTACGACGCGTTGAGGACCAGAACATGCGGCACGGGTGCCTCCCTGTACGCCGGCGGCGCGTGGCTCGCGCCGGGACGATCTCCCCTAGTGTCTACGCAGCCCTGGTGAGAGCGCCACCACCACCAGGTAACGGACCAAGAGTGTTTTCAACCACAGCCTGTTCATCTTCTTGTTCATGCCCGCGCTGCTCGTGGTTGTCGTTGGTTGTCGTTAGAACATCACAACGAGACACCTGGCGTGCCCCGTTAGTGTGGAGGGTCTGCCGAGGCGCTTTTGCCAGGCATATCCCCACAGAAGGGTTACTTGCCGTGCTCCGGTCCGCCGCTCCGTCCGCTGACGCGACGCCACACGCCACGGCGCTCGACGAGACGCAAGAGTCCGCGGAGAGGGCCGCGAGCTGGCTCGGGGAGAACTGGTCCGACTGGCTGGGTCTGGGCCTGCGCATCCTGCTGATCGTGATCATCGCGTTCGTACTGCGTTCGGTGATCCGCCGGTCGATCACGCGGTTGATCTCCCGGATGAACCGCACGGCGCAGGCCGTGGACGGCACGGCGCTCGGCGGGTTGCTGGTCAACGCGGAGCGTCGCAGGCAGCGATCGGAGGCGATCGGCTCGGTGCTGCGCAGCGTCGCCTCGTTCATGATCCTCGGCACGGCGGCGTTGATGATCCTCTCCGCCCTGGAGATCAACCTGGCGCCGCTGCTCGCGAGTGCGGGCGTCGCGGGCGTGGCCATCGGCTTCGGCGCCCGGAACCTGGTCACCGACTTCCTCTCCGGCGTCTTCATGATCCTTGAGGACCAGTACGGCGTGGGCGACTCGATCAACGCGGGGGTGGCCTCCGGCGAGGTGATCGAGGTCGGGCTGCGCGTGACAAAGCTGCGCGGCGATGACGGCGAGATCTGGTACGTACGCAACGGCGAGGTCAAGCGGATCGGCAACCTCAGTCAGGGGTGGTCCACGGCGGGCGTCGACGTGCAGGTTCGGTACGACGAGGACCTGGAGAAGGCGAAGAAGGTCATCCTGCGCGCGGGCGAGGAGATGGGGACCTCGCAGCCGTGGGACGAGGCGCTGTGGGAGCCGGTGACGGTGCTCGGCCTGGACGCGGTGTACCTAGACTCGATGGTGATCCGGGTCTCCGCGAAGACCATGCCGGGCAGGTCGTTGAGCGTGGAGCGGGAGTTGCGCTGGCGGATCAAGCGGGCGCTGGACGCGGAGGGCATTCGCATCGTGGGCGGCCAGCCGCCGGCCGACGAGGGCGCCGTGCCGGCCCCCTACCCCACGGCCAGCGTCGCCGCGCCCTCCGCCCTGGCCAGCCCGACCTCACCGCAGTCCCTCGCGGCGTCGCCGATACCGCCGCCCCCGAACCTCCAGAAGTGACACGCCGCGCCCTTACATCCCACTCCCACCTCCACCTCCCACCCCAACCCCACTCCCCCGCCTCTCCCCGCCCCCTCCGCGCCGCGCCTGTCCAGGCGCGGCGCGGTGCCGCGTTGCGCGGGGCGCTTCGAGTGCGGGCCGTCGGTAACGCTTTGGCCAGGCATGGACGGACATTCGGATCGAACCATTGACGGGGCGCGGAAGGGCGCCTACCTTACTGTTCACCGTTAGGAAACTTTCCTAATAGATGGCGCGGCAACGGGGCCCGTCGTCTGAGCAGCGAAGGGCGGTGGTCAGCCATGGTCGGTACGCCAGGAACGCCACGCGTGTTGCGGGCCATGAACGACCGGGCAGCCCTGGACCTCCTGGTGGCGCACGGACCGCTCACCCGCACCCAGCTCGGCGAGCTGACCGGCCTGTCGAAGCCCACCGCGTCGCAGTTGCTCAGCCGGCTCGCGGCGGCGGGCCTGGTGCGCGCCACCGGCACCGCCACCGGTCGCCCCGGCCCCAACGCCCAGCTCTACGAGATCGACGCGAGCATCGCCCACGTCGCGGCGCTGTCGGTCGACCCGCTCGGCTTCACGGCGGTCGTGGCCGACCTGGCCGGTACGGTCGTCGGCGAACACCGGCTGCCCGCCGACGCGATGGCCGACGGCGTGCGCGACCGCACGTCCACCGTGGTCGTCGAGGCCGTGGACGGCGCGCTGCGGGCGGCCGGGCTCGGTCGCGACGCGTTGCACCGTACGGTCATCGGCACCCCCGGCGCGCTCGACCCGCGCACCGGCGCCCTGCGGTACGCGCCGCATCTGCCCGGGTGGCAGTCGCGTACGGTGCGGGAGGACCTCACCGCCGCGCTGGACACCCCGGTGGTCATCGAGAACGACGTGAACCTGGTGGCGCTGGCCGAGCACGACCGGGGCACCGCGCAGGACTTCGACAACTTCGTGCTGGTCTGGGCCGACGAGGGGGTGGGCGCCGCGATCGTGCTGGACGGGGCGCTGTTCCGTGGCGCCACCGGCGGCGCGGGCGAGATCGGCTACATGCCGCTGCCCGGTGCCCCGCTCGCCCGCGAGGCCGATACCTTCGCCCGACCGGACGCCGGCAGCGGGTTCCAGCGCCTGGCCTCGTCGCCCGCCGTCCTCGCGCTGGCGCGGGAGCACGGCATCTCGGCCCGGGACGCGCCGGCCGCGCTGGCCGAGGCGCTGGTGACACCGGGCGCGGGCGATGCCGTCCTCGCCGAGTTGGCCCACCGGCTCGCCACCGGCATCGCCTCGGTGGTCGCCGTCGTGGACCCGGAGTTGGTCGTGCTCTCCGGTGAGGTGGCGCAGGCGGGCGGGGAGCGGCTGCTCGCCCTGGTCCACGAGGAGTTGACCGGGCTCGCCCTGCCCCGGCCGCAGTTGCGACTGAGCGCGCTCGACGGCAGCCACATCCTGATCGGCGCGCTGCGCACCGCGCTGGCCGACGCCCGCGACACCGTCTTCGATACCGGCTGATCGCACCGCCACCACCGCGACCAGCAGCGCCGCCCCTCCCGCTTCCGCCCTCCCCCGCTTCTCGTCTCCCGATCGTCCCTCCGCCTCTTCCGCCTGCCCACCGCGCCGCTCATCCCAGCGCCCTCTCACAACCCCGGTGTGCCGCCATGTCTCTCTTACGACTCTTAGCTCCGTGATTCCGCCGGCTCCTCAGACTCCCGTAGCTGTCATGGCTGTCGTAGCCCTGTAGCTCCGTAGTTCACAGCTCCTCTGGCCCACACAGCTCCGCCGAGCCCCGCGATCCCCCATCGCTCCGCTTGCCCCTCCTCGCCGCCCACACCACCCGTCCCACCCGCATCCTTATCCCCGCCGCTAAGGAAGTGCGCCATGCCGCGAACGCGTACGCACCGCGCTCCGGCCGTCCTCGCCACCACCGGGCTACTGCTGGCGGGGTGTGCCAATCCCAGTACCGGTAGCGCCAACGACGACCCGACCAAGCCCGTGACCCTGAAGTTCTGGCACGGCTGGGCCGAGAAGAACGAAGTCAAGGCCATCAACGACAGCATTGACCGGTTCGAGGAACTGCATCCGAACATCAAGGTGAAGGCCACCGGCAACGTCACCGACGTCACCATGAACCAGGCGCTACGCGCCGGCGGTGACAAGGCTCCCGACGTGGTGTCCTCCTTCACCACCAACAACGTGGGCCAGTACTGCTCGTCGGGCACGTGGGTCGACCTCGACCCGTTCATGAAGAAGACGGGCCTGGACAAGAAAAAGGTCTTCCCAAAGACGCTGTTGGACTACACGCAGTTCGAGGGCGAGCAGTGCGCGCTGCCGCTGTTGGCCCACGCGTTCGGCCTGTACTACAACAAGGACGCCTTCCGGAAGGCGGGAATCGAGCGTCCGCCGCGCACGATGTCGGAGCTGAAGCGCACCGCGGTGAAGCTGACCCAGCGCAAGGGCGACAGTTATCAGCAGCTCGGTTTCATGCCCAATTTCCGGCTCTACCAGAACAGCCCGGACCGGCTGTTCGCGCAGTGGGGTCCGCGTTACTTCGACGAGGACGGCAAGGCCCGTTTGGCGGACGAGCCGGCCGCGAAGGACTTCTTCACCGCGCAGCGGGACCTGATCAAGGCGCTGGGCGGGTACGGGGCGCTGGAGAAGTTCCGTACGACGTTCGGTGACGAGATGTCGTCCCAGAACGCGTTCCTGACCGGAAAGCTCGCCATGCACATGGACGGCGAGTGGCGCGGCCTGATGTTGAACGACGCGAAGGCCGACTTCGAGTGGGGCACCGCGCCGATGCAGGTCCCCGACGACGAGGCCGACACGTACGGTCGCGGCTATCTGACGGGGACCGTCGCGGGAATCGCGCACAGCAGCAAGCACCAGAACGCCGCGTGGGAGTTGGTGCGTTTCCTGACCGCGGACACCGACCAGGTGGTGGCGTTCGCCAACGCGATCCACAACGTGCCGTCCACGAAGGCGGCCCTGGCCTCGCCGAAGCTCGACGCCGATCCGACGTTCCGCACGTTCCTCGGCATCGCCCAGCACCCGGACAGCGTCGCACTGCCCCTTCCATCAACGGTGGGCAGTACGTGCTCGCGCTCCAGGACTTCTCCTACGACGCGGAGTCGGGGAAGATCGGCGATTTCGAGAAGGGGCTGCGAAAACTCGATGACCAGATAGACGCCGATACTCTCCAAGCGCAGAATTAACGGGGCCCACCATGGCAAGAACACGTAAAGCAGTGGAGACCGTCCCATCCGGCGGGTCGGACAACGCGGCGGCGTTGCGCCGCAAGCACCAGCGGGACCGGTTGCGCACCCTCGATTTCCTCTCTCCCTGGCTGATCGGATTCACCGTCTTCTTCGGTTATCCGCTGATCGCCACCGTCTACTTCTCGTTCATGCACTACAACCAGATCGAGCCGGCCACGTTCGTGGGCTGGCGGAACTGGAAGTACGTGTTCGAGCAGATGCCGCTGTTCGGCCCGGCGTTGTGGAACACGCTGTGGCTGGTGGTGGTGATGGTGGCGCTGCGCGTCGTCTTCGGCATCGGCATCGGGTTGCTGATCACGAAGCTGAAGACGGGTGTCGGCTTCTTCCGGACGGCGTTCTACCTGCCGTACCTGGCCCCGCCGGTAGCCGCGACCGTGGCGTTCGTCTTCCTGCTCAACCCGGGTACCGGGCCGGTGAACGAGGTGCTCGGCGCGGTGGGCATCGAGGCGCCGAACTGGTTCAACGACCCGAACTGGGCCAAGCCGTCACTGGTGATGCTCTCGTTGTGGGGCATCGGTGACCTGATGGTCATCTTCATGGCCGCGCTGCTGGACGTGCCCAAGGAGCAGTACGAGGCGGCGGAGTTGGACGGCGCGGGTTCCTTCGCGAAATTCCGCTACATCACCTGGCCCTCGATCCTGCCCATCGTGATGTTCGCGGTAGTCACCGGGACAGTGCAGACCATGCAGTACTACACTCAGGCCCTGGTGGCCGGAAAGCTCGCGTCGGGTGTGAGCGTCGGTCCCGGCACGACGATCCAGCCGGAATATCCGGACCACTCCACGCTCACCGTGCCGCAGCTCGTCTATTCGCTGGGCTTCCAGAACTTCAACACCGGCGCGGCATGCGTGCTCTCCCTCGTGTTGTTCGCCATCGCCATGGCCGTGACCACCCTGCTGATGCGCAAGCGCGCCGGGCTGCTGACGGCGGAGGACTGAATCCATGACCACCACCGCACTTCCCCCGCGCGCCACGCGCGCCTCCCGGCCTACGCCGGCGCCCGCGCAGGCGGCGGCCCGTGCGCGCCGCAAGTCCGTCCTGCACTGGATAGCCGTGCACACCGGCGCGCTGGCCGCCGCGCTGTTCTTCGTGTTGCCGTTCGTCTTCGTCTTCCGCACCTCGGTGATGAGCGACAGCCAGGCGATGAGCGGTGACCTGTAGCCGCACGAGTGGCGTTGGTCGAACTACGCGGACGCGTTCAACACGCCGGGCCTTCTGACCTGATGGCGCAATTCGCTGCTGTACGCGGGTCTGGGCACGCTGTTCACGGTCTGTTCGTCCATTCCGGTGGCGTACGCGTTGGCCAAGTTCCGCTTCCGTAGCCGGCGCGGCGCCATGATCCTGGTCATCTCCACGATGATGCTGCCGCCGCAGGTCATCGTGATACCGATGTACCTGGTGTGGGCCAGCAGTTCGGGCTCTCCGGTTCGCTGTGGCCGCTGATCATCCCGATGGCGTTCGGTGACGCGTACTCGATCTTCCTGTTGCGCCAGTTCCTGCTGACGATCCCGAAGGAATACCTGGAGTCGGCCCGCGTGGACGGCTGCGGGGAGGTCCGCACACTGCTGACGATCGTCATGCCAATGGCCAAGCCGGGCATAGCGGCGATCGCCCTGTTCCAGTTCTTCTACTGTTGGAACGACTATTTCGGCCCGCAGATCTACGCGGCACAGAATACCGGAGCCTAGACGCTGAGTTACGGTCTTGAGTCGTTCAAGAGCGCGCACAGCGTCAACTGGAACCTGACCATGGCGGCGACGCTGCTCGTCATGGCGCCGGTCATCATCGTTTTCTTCTTCGCACAGAAGGCCTTCGTCGAAGGCGTCACTCTCACCGGAGTAAAGGGCTAATTGGCTATGAAGCTCGCAGTGGTCGGCGGGGGTTCGACCTACACCCCCGAACTCATCGACGGATTGGCTCGGTTGCGCGACGCGCTGCCGCTGGAGGAACTGGTTCTCATCGACCCGGCGGCCGACCGGTTGGAGTTGATCGGCTGCCTGGCGCAGCGGATCTTCGCGAAGCAGGGTCACCCCGGCAAGGTCTCGTGGACCTCGGACCTGGACGCGGGCGTGGACGGCGCGGCCGCGGTGCTGCTGCAACTGCGCGTCGGCGGCCAGGCCGCCCGTAACGAGGACGAGACGTGGCCGCTGGAGTGCGGCTGCGTCGGGCAGAAGACGACCGGCGCCGGTGGCCTGGCCAAGGCACTGCGTACGGTGCCGGTGGTGCTGGACATCGCGGAGCGCGTACGCCGGCGCAACCCGGACGCGTGGATCGTGGACTTCACCAACCCGGTGGGCATCGTCACGCGCGCCCTGCTGACGGCGGCCCACCGCGCGGTGGGCCTGCGCAACGTGGCGATCGGCTTCCAGCACAAGTTCGGCAAGCTGCTCGACGTCGCCCCCGAGCAGGTCTACCTGGACCACGTGGGCCTCAACCACCTCACCTGGGATCGGGGCGCGTGCGCATCAGCGGCCCGGAGGGTGAGAACGTGCTGCCCAGGCTGATCGCCGAGCACGGCGAGGCGATCGCGGCCGACCTGCACATGCCGCGCACCCTCGTGGACCGGCTCGGCGTGGTACCCTCATAGTACCTGTTGCTACTTCTACGAGCACGACGGCTTGCTGCATGAGCTGAAGTCGAAGCCGTCGCGGGCGGCCGAGGTCGCGGCCATCGAGAAGCAGTTGCTGGGCCTGTACGGGGACTCGGCGCTGGACGGAGAAGCCGGAGCTGCTCAGCAAGCGCGGTGGCGCCTTCTACTCGGAGGCGGCCGTGTCGCTGACCTCCTCGCTGCTGGGCGACACCGGCGACGTGCAGGTCGTGAACACCCTCAACAAGGGGACGCTGCCGTTCCTGCCGGACGACGCGGTGATCGAGGTGCCGGCGGCGGTGGGCGCCGGCGGCGCCACGCCGCTGCCGGTGGCGCCGCTTGAGCCGCTGTACGCGGGGCTGACCTCGCACGTCACGGCGTACGAGCACCTCGCGTTGGAGGCCGCGCTGCTGGGCGCGGACGCGGGCGAGAAGGCCGGGCGGCGCGCGGTGGTTCGAGGCGCTGCTCGCGCACCCGTTGATCGGCCAGATCGAGTACGCGGACCAGCGCACGGACGCGCTCATCGCACACAACCGGGAGCAGCTGGCGTGGGCCTGACGGGTTCTGTGCTCGCCATCGACGCGGGCAATAGCAAGACCGACGTGGCGTTGCTCGGCACGGACGGCTCGGTGCTCGGCTCGGCCTGCGGTGGTGGTTTCCAGCCGCCGATGGTGGGCACCGAGCGTGCCATCGCGGGCCTGGCCGGCATCGTCGCGCGGGTGGCGGCCGACGCGGGGCTCGGCCAGGCGCCGGGCGCGCTGGCCGAGCACGTCTCGGCGTGCCTGGCCAACTGCGACGTGCCGATCGAGGAGGAGCGGTTCACCGAGGCCATAGCGGCGCGGGGCTGGGGGCGTACCGTCACGGTCACCAACGACACCTTCGCGCTGTTGCGCTCCGGGCTGCCGGACGGGGTGAGCCGGCCGTCGTGTGCGGCGCGGGCATCAACTGCGCGGGGTTGGCCCCCGGCGGGCGCACCGCGCGCTTCCCCGCGATCGGCCGGATCTCCGGCGACTGGGGCGGCGGCGGCCACCTGGCGGACGAGGCCCTGTGGTGGGCGGCGCGGTCGTGGGACTGGCGGGGGGAGCGGACGGCGCTCGCCGACGCGCTGCCCGCGCACTTCGGCCTCACCGACATGCTGGAGCTGATCAGCGCGCTGCACCTGGGGGACGTGGAGCGCGGTCGGCGCTACGAGCTGACGCCGGTGCTGTTCGCGGTGGCCGACGCGGGGGACGCGGTCGCGCGCGATCGTGGACCGGCAGGCGGACGAGGTAGTCACCATGGCCGCGGTCGCGCTGTCCAAGCTCGATCTGCTGGGCGAGGAGGCGCCGGTGGTGCTCGGTGGCGGGGTGCTGGCGGCCCGGAACCGGCTGCTGGACGACGGGGTGCGCGAGCTGCTGGCCGAGCGCGCGCCGAAGGCCCTGGCCCCGCGTGGTGCAGGCGCCGCCGGTGCTGGGCGCGGCGCTGCTGGGCCTGGATCACATCGCGGCGGCGCCCGCGCTGTACGAGCGGCTGCGCGCGAAGTACCCGGGGTAGGCGGCGCGGCCCGCCGTGTCGTGACGCCCTGGAGGCGGTGCGGGGCGGCCTTGGCGGGCCGTGCCGTACCGGGTCGGGGGTGGAGCGGTGCGGAACGGGTCGGGTGGGGCCGTCGGGGCAGTTGCCCGGAGCGCCCCACCCGGTACGCCCCCGGTGGGCGACGCGGCCACGGGTCGCGCGCCCGGCCGTGGAGCGGGGGCCGTGGCGGGTCGGCGATCCCGCGCCCACCACCCGGCTTATGCCGCTAGTCCGTTTTGCATAACAAGAGGGCGTGAGTAGTAACTTTCCATCTATTGTCCCTCATTCGGAGCACCCCCCCAGTAGGCCATCCCGTCGTTAACCGGACGTGACTTCATCCACCGCGCTTCCCGGTCCGACAGTCCCGGCCGCGCCCCTCACGGAGTCTCGTCGCATGGGGGACTGGGTTCTCACGGCCACGCCAACAGGCAGCCCCCGAGGCTTCACGCACGCCCATCTGCAACGCGGCGCCGAGTGCGTCCAACTCAGCTACTTTCAGTCCGAGTTGACCGATCTAGCCGTCACCATCAAGGGCATCGAGACGGACTTCGCCCGGTGCTGTGACGCGCTGCGCGCGTCCGGCGGAGCCGAGTCGGCCCGCGCGCCGGCCAGCCGCTTCGATACCCCGTTCGCGGACCAGCGCCCGCCGCTGCCCCAGGACCGCCATGCATGAGCGCTACGACTACGGCGGTTACGGCGAGCGTAGCCCGAAACCTTCTCGCACCCCGACTTCGGCCCGGGCCACGAGTCCGGGCTCGCCTTCGGGTCGACCTTCGGCACCGGCCTCTCGGCGTACGACCCGACGCCCGTCGGGCCCGAGCCGGCCACCGGGTTCACCACCTACGACACTTTCACGGCCACGCCCGAGACGCTCACGCCCCCCGACCTCACCGTGCTCGGCGGGCACTGGGACTCCGAGGCCGAACTGACCCAGCTCCTGCACGAGTTGGCCCAGACCGAGCAGCTCGATCCGCTCACGGCGACCGGGGCCATCCCCGCGCCGCGACTGCCCCAGCCGCCGACCACGCACCGCCGCCGCTTCCGCCGGCTGCGCAAGGACGCTGCGTACCCGGCCCGAGCGGACGGTGACCCGGGCCGAGGTGCTGAGCTGCCTGATCGCGGTGCTCGTCGCGGTCATCGTGGCGCTGGTCAGCGTGCTCGGCGGGATGTGCGCGCACGAGCCGCTGCGGCAGGTGGTGGCGCCGAACGTGGCGCACCACCTGACGACGTGGTGGCCGGTGCTCATATACGGGCCCTGGTTGGCCGCCTCGCTGTCGATCATCCGACACGCGGTGCACTACCAGCGGGCCCCGCACGCGTGGCTGATCGTGGTGCTGTTCAGCGCGTTCTCGGTGGCGCTGTCGGTGGCGCACGCGCCGCGGACGGTGGGCGGCGTCGCCGTCGCCGCGCTGCCCGCGATCGCCGCGCTGACCTGCTTCCACCAACTGGTCCGCCAGATCACGCTGACCAGGCCGCCCCGGCGCTCCGTCCCTGGTCAGCACGGGGCACCCCGCCGCTAGCCACCCATCGGCCCGGGCCGCCGCCCGCCGGACCTCCGGCGCGCCGCGGGCCCGGGCCCTCGCACGCCCGGCCCGGGCCCGCCCACAGCGCCGGCCCGACCGACCGGGCGGCCACCTGACGGGCGGTGGACCTGGGGCGCCTGCCGTACGGCGCGGCGCGTCCCGCCCGGGGCCGGGCCCGCGACCTGATCAGAGGCGGACCCGGATGCCCTGCGGGGCGTGCCGCTCCACGGCGACCAGGAGCGCCTCCCGGTCCATGCCGGGGCCGAAGCGGGCGAGCAGAGCCGCGCCCTCGCTGGTGTGCCGCCGCCTGGGCAGCCGGTCGACCCCCTCGATCACGTCGTCGATGACCCACAGGCGCAGCCAGCCCGCCTCCCGCCCGGCCCCGGCGTCCAACCGCCGCACCCGGCTCCACGGCACCCGGAAGGTGGTGCGGCCCGCGGAGCGGGCGATGAGGCCGCGCTCGTCGAGGCCGACCGCGTCCGGCGCCAGGTAGTCGTCGCGCACCTCCCGCAGCACCAGCGCCCCGGGCGGGAAGGAGAGCAGGCCGAGGACGGCAAGACCGGGCAGCGCCACCCAGGGTCCGACCTGGTCCGCGATGGCGCCCGCGATGACCAGCGGAAGCCCGAAGTAGCCGAGGAGGCGGAGCCAGGCGGCCGTGTCCGGCGGAACCCATTCTCGGACGAACAGGGTGCCGGGCCCGAAGTCGGAAGGTGGCTGGAAAACGCGCATACGCGTTCCTTTCGGCTTTTCTCTCGCTCTCTCGCGTTCCGGCCCCGCGGGGGTGCCGTTCACCATGCCGTGGTCCGGGTGCCACGGCATGAGCCGCCCAGGGTGCCATGTCGCGGTGCCGGCGACGCGACCAGCCCCTCCCCGGGAGCCGCCCGCGCGGACCCGGGCCCGCGCGGGAACTGAACGCCCCCCACACACGTGTTGGGTGGCGGGAAGCGCGGGGCAACGGCCGGGCGGCGGCGGCCGGTCCGGAGCTCGGCGCACGATCCCGCCCGTGTCCGGTGTGGTTGTCGGTGCTTGCCGCCATACTGCTTCCGACAGGTGCCAACCATCCCGGTCCACCGGGCTCAGGTCCGCCACCAGCGAACCAGGGGGAGGTCTCGTGTCACACCCGCCGACCGGCGGTATCGCGCCAACGACCGCGCCCGAGCGCCCGGCCGCCTCCCCCACCCGGCCGGCGGCGCCCGCGCCGTCGCCGCCCGCCGAGCCCGCCGCCCGGCCTGGCGCGAGGGCCTGGACACCCTGCGCGCGGCGGTGGTGACCGAGCCGGGCCGACTACGGGTGATCGGCGCCGTGCTGGCCGGCCTCGTGGTGCTGTTCGGCGCGCTCGCCGCCTGGCAGGTCGACGCGCGCGGCGACGCGGCCCGCGCCGTCACCGGGCGCAGCCAACCGCTGAGTTCCGACGCCGCCGAGATCTACCGCTCGCTGACCGCAGCCGACGCCACCGCGGCCAGCGCCTTCCTGGTCCAGGGCCCCGAGCCGCCCGCCCTGCGCGAGGACTTCGACCGGGACCTCGCGCACGCCTCCGGGCTGCTGGTCAAGGCCGCCGCGCCCAGCGGGGGTTCGGACGCGGCCCGCGCGCAGATCGACCGCCTGGTGCGTGACCTGCCCCGCTACACCGGCCTGGTGGAGTCCGCGCGCGCCAACAACCGGCAGGGCCTGCCGCTCGGCAGCGCCTACCTGCGGCACGCGAACGCGCTGATGAGCACCCGACTCCTGCCGGCTGCGGACGAGTTGTACCGCACGCAGAGGAACCAGCTCACGGCCGACTACACCCACGCGCGGGCCTGGCCCTGGGTGGCGCTCGGCGCGGGCGTGCTGGCGCTGGCCGCCCTGGCGTGGGCGCAGCACCGGACCTACCGGTGGACCAACCGGGTCTTCAACCTGGGCCTGCTGGCCGCGACGGCCGCCACCGCTGCGGCGCTGGTATGGCTGGCGGCGGGGCACGCGGTGGTCCGCTCCGGGCTCGGCGAGTCCGACCGGCACGGCGCGCGGTCGCTGCGGGTGCTGGGCGAGGCGCGGATAGCCGTGCTCCAGGCGCGGGGCAGCGAGAACCTGGCGCTGGTGGCGCGGGGCGCGGTGGTGCGCGAGTCGCCCCCGCACCAGGGTCAGGACGCCTACGAGGTCGACTACGACGAGCGGATGCGGGCGCTGCTCGGCACAGTGTCGGCCGCGCACCCCCCGGCGCCGAGGCCGGCGGGCTGCTGGGCCCCGGGCCCAGCGGCTGGCCGACGACGCGGCGGGGCGCGGGCCGCTCGGCGAGGCGATCCGCGCCGCGCGGGAGTGGCGGCACCGACACGAGGGGGCCAGGCAGGCCAACGAGGAGGGCGCGTACGACGCGGCGTTGGAGAGGGTCACCGGCGCGCGGGGCAGCACCGGCGAGTCCTTCGAGCAGGTGAACGCCGCGCTGACCCGGGCGATAGCGCACGAACAGCGGGAGTTCGAGCGGGCCGCGGACGACGGGCGCGGCCTGGTGGCCGAGCTGCCCGTGGGCGCCGGGGCACTGGCGCTGGTCGGCGCCGTGAGCACGGTGCTCGGCGTGGGTCGCAGGCTCGCGGAGTAACGGTGAAGGGGGCGCGGGGATGACGAGGGTGGCACGCGGGGAGGGCGCGGCGGGCCGGCGCCCGGCGGTGCGGCGGCGCTGTCGGCGGTGGGCTGCGCCCTGGCGGCGGTGGCCGCGCTGCTGGCGCCGGCCGCGCTCGACGGCCCGGGCGAGCGGGCTCGGCCGGCCCCCGAGCCGCGGGCCGCGGCCCCGGCGCGGGACGCGGAGGGCGCCACGCGCGAGGGCTGTGAGCGGCCGGAGGCCGGCCTGCGCCCCTCCCCCGACTCCGGGCCCGCGGTGCGCCGGATCAAGGCCCGGGCGTCCGGCAAGCTGATCGCCGGCGTGGACCAGAACAGCTACCGCTAGGGCTACCGCGACCCCGCCACCGGCGACCTGACCGGCTTCGACATGGAGCTGGTGCGGGCCATCGCGGAGGAGATATTCGGTGACCGCGACGCCGTGGTCTTCCGTACCATCCCCACCAACCAGCGCGTCCCGGCGCTGCGCGAGCGCAAGGTGGACATCGTCGTACGGACCATGACGATCAACTGTGACCGCGTCACGGGCGAGGACAGGGTCGCGTTCTCCACCGCGTACTTCCAAGGCCGGACAACAACTCCTGGTGCCCCACGACTCGCCCATCACCTCCTACGGGCCGTCGTTGCGCGGCAAGCGGGTGTGTACGGCCAAGGGTTCGACGGGCGAGCAGCGGCTCGACGACGGGCGGCGGGGCGCGCGGTCGCTCGGCGCGACCAAGGTCACCGTGCCCAACCAGCTCGACTGCCTGGTGCGGCTCCAACTCGGCGAGGTGGACGCGGTGTTCACGGACAGCGCGCTGGCCGCCGGCCAGGCGGCGCAGGACCCGTCGGTGAAGCTGGTCGGCGAGCCGGTCACGCGGGAGTCGTACGGTGTGGCGATGCACAGCGACGACACCGATCTGGTGCGCCGGGTGAACAAGGTGCTGGACGATTACCGCAGGGGCGGGGCGGACAGCCCCTGGATGCGGGCGTACCGCGAATGGCTCCAGGACGACCTGCCGGGCGTCAAGGCGCCGCCCAAGCCCGCTTACAAGGACTGACCGCACGCACAGAAGAGGTGATCGATGGCGGCCTCGGGACCCGCTCCCAGCTCGTCGGGGATGCCCCAGCTCCCGGTCATGGACCGGGAGGAGGTGGACCGCGCGCTCGCGCGCCTCGGCGCCGAGCACGAGGCGATCGAGACGTCGCTGCTGGCGTTGCAGGACCACGCCGGACGCAGGCTCCTGGAGGGCGCCGACCTGGCCGGCACCACCAAGGCGCGCTGGGCCGCCGCCGAGCAGACGATCTCCCAACTGTGGACGTACTACGACGCGTACGCCGCGGCCTGCGCCAAAGCCCGCGAGGTGCGGGCCCGGCGCCGCTGGCCGGGCCAGGCCGAGTTGGCGGAGCTGACCGAACTGCTGCGCGGCGAGCACGTCACCGTGCCCGGCGACGCGCTGGCGCCCTCGCCCCGGCTCAGCGAGCGGTTCACGCTCGACGCCCTGGTGGAGCGCATGAACAGCGGGTACGCGCGGGCGCTGGACGTGGTCGTGACCGCGGACGCTGTCTGGTCGGCGCTGCCCGCCCGGATCGACATGCTGGCCGCCGAGTTACAGCGCACGCGTTCGCTGGCGCACTCGGTGGGCGTGCGGCCGGGCGAGCACCCGTCGGGGGACGACCTGGAGCAGATCACCGCCGAGCTGACCGCGCTGCGCGCGGAGGTCATCCGCGACCCGCTGGCCTTCTGGTCAAAGGCCTCGCCGAGTTCGGCGCCCGGCGGCGGCCGGCCCGACACCGAGCGCTACGACCGGGCGGCGCGCGCCCTGGAGGACGTGCGGCGCGAGATCGAGGCGGTGCTCACCGTGCGGCAGAACGCGGAGCAGCGGCTGATGCTGCTGCGCGACCTGCTCTCGCGCGCGGACCGCACGCTGACCGAGGCCCGGCAGGCGCGCGGCGAGGTGCTGGCGAAGATCGCCGCGTCCGACGTGCCCGCCGTCAGCGGGCCGTCCACGGCGCTGCACGAGCAGGTGGCGCTGGCCGCCGAGTACCGCAGGCGCTCCCAGTGGCACCGGCTCTCGCCGCTCCTGGAGAGCCTGGAGCAGCGGGCCGAAGACGAACTGCTGCGGGCCCGCGAGTCGTTGACGGCCGTGACCGCGCCGCTGGCGGTCCGCGCGGAGCTGCGCGGCAGGCTCGACGCGTACCGCGCGAAGGTCGTCCGGCACGGCATGGCCGGTGACCCGCTGCTGGTGGAGCGGTACGACGCGGCCAGGCGGCTGCTGTGGAGGGCGCCGTGTGACCTGCGCGCCGCGGAGCAGGCCGTACTGCGCTACCAGCGGGCGGTGGCCGAGACGCTGACACCCCACCCGTCGGCCGGGCCCGCCCCCGAGTCGGAGGTCGGTGGGCCCGGGCGGGCGGATCCCGGGGGGCACGGGTGAGCGCCGACGACTGCCAGCGCCCGGACTGCGCGGGCGCCTACGAGGACATGGGCGGCGGGGAGCTGTACTGCGACACGTGCGGCCTGGCCCCGGTGGTCTCCCCCAGCGGGCTGCTAACCGCGCCGCCAACCGGCGTGGCGGGCGCGGTACGGGCGGCCGGTTCGGGCCGCTCGGGCAGCGCGGGCTCCGCGACCGGCTCCTCGGTGCCCACGCACTCCGCGCGCTCGGCCTCGGGGCGCTCCACGGGCTCGTGGCGCTCGGTCTCGGGCCGGCTGTCCCGGACGGCGGGGCACACCTCGGGCCGCTCGGTCTGGGTGGTGAGGTCCTCGGGGCCGGCGTCCTCGTCGGGCAGCAGCCGGCTGGGCGCGGGCCTGGTGAGCGTGGAGCAGGTGCCGCGCCCCGACCCGCACACGGCCGTGCTGGCCAACCCCGAGGTGCCCGAGCGGAAGCGGTTCTGCAGCCGCTCGGAGTGAGTCGCCCCGGTGGGGCGGGCGCGCGGCACGCGGCCGGGCCGTACCGAGGGCTTCTGCACCAAGTGCGGCCACCCGTACTCCTTCGTGCCCAAGTTGCGCCGGGGCGACGTGGTGCACGGGCAGTACGAGGTGGTGGGCTGCCTCGCGCACGGCGGCCTGGGCTGGATCTACCTGGCCGTGGACCGGGCGGTGGCCGACCGCTGGGTGGTGCTCAAGGGGCTCCTGGACACCGGCGACGAGGACGCGCTCGCGGTGGCGCTGGCCGAGCGGCGGTTCCTCGCCGAGATCGAGCACCCCAACATCGTGTGGATCTACAACTTCGTCGAGCACCTCGACCAGCGCACCGGCAGCCTCGACGGCTACATCGTCATGGAGTACGTGGGCGGCAAGTCGCTCAAGCAACTGGCCAACGAGCGACGTGGGCCCGACGGACGGCGCGACCCGCTGCCGGTGGAGCGGGCGTGCGCGTACGGCATCGAGGCGCTGGAGGCGCTCGGGCACCTGCACAGCCGCAACCTGCTGTACTGCGACTTCAAGATCGACAACGCGATCCAGCAGGGAGACCAGCTCAAGCTGATCGACATGGGCGCGGTGCGGCGGATGGGCGACGAGGACAGCGCCCTCTACGGCACCGTCGGCTACCAGGCGCCCGAGGTCGCCGAGCGCGGCCCGTCGGTCGCCTCCAACCTGTACACGGTGGCCCGCACGCTGGCGGTGCTCACCTTCGACTTCCAGGGCTACACCACGGTCTTCGCGGACAGCTTCCCCGACCCCGGGCACATCGAGGTCTTCCGCCGCTACGAGTCCTTCTACCGCCTCCTGACGCGGGCCACCGACCCGGACCCGGAGCGCCGGTTCGCCTCCGCCCAGGAGATGGCCGACCAGCTCACGGGCGTGCTGCGGGAGGTCATCGCGCTCCAGACGGGCCGGCCACGGCCGGCGCTGTGCACGCTGTTCGGGGCGGAGACACGGGTCGTGGACACCCAGGTGTTCCCCGACAGCGCGGAGCCCGACGGGCTCGGCGCGCGGCTCGGCGCCGGGCGCGGGCGGCGCGCGCGGCTGGTCGCGGCGGCCTCGCGCACGCCCCTCGGCAGAGCGGGCCCGGCCGCCGCCGGCCCCGCCGTCACCGGCCCCGCCGTCGCGGGTGGGCCGGGCGCCGTCGCGGGCGCGCGCACCGGCGCCGGGCGGCGCGCCCGGCCTGCCCGGTGTACCGAGTCAACCCACGCACCCCCGCGGGCGGGTACCGCTTTCGGGGACGGCCGAGCCGGCTGCGGTAGGCGCGGTAGCGCCGCTCGCCGGCGGCGCGGACGGCACGGGCTGGGCGGCGGGCGGCGAGCCGCACGCGGTCGCCGCCGTGGCCGCGGCCGAAGCGGCGACGGGAGCCCGACCCAGTGCTGCTCGGCAGCCGCCTGGACGAGCGCCGGCTGCGCTTCGGTCTGGAACGCTCATATCGGGCACTCGCCCGGCTCGCGCAGCGGGGCGAGGAAAGGATCGAATGGGTGGAGCAGGCCAACCGGCTCCGCCCCAGGACGTGGGTGTGATCGATGTCGCAGAAGCATCGGCTGTCAACCTGCCCGAGCTGTGCGGAGCCGCTTGACGCGGAGGACAACTTCTGCGGCGCGTGCGGCACCAGTGTCAACGCCGCGAGGGCGGCGGCGCCTGGCGCGCGGGGGCTCACCCGGCGCCGGCCGGCGCGGGCGACGGCCGGGGCCACGGTGCCGCCGCCGGCCCCGTGCCGCGCGCGGCACGGACGCGGGCGCCCCGTCGGCCCCGCCGCCGAGCCCGGGCTCGACTTCGCCCCCGGATACACGCCACAGGCAGGCCCGGTGACGCCCGCCGCCGGCGCTCCGGGCGCCGTGCCCGCGGCGTGGGACGCGCGGGCCGCCGCCCACTTCCCGTATACCGACACCGCCGTGCCGCCGGCGCCCCGCGTGGCGGGCGGCGGGCGGCGCTGGCCAGCCCGGTTCCGTACCGCAGCCCGGCGCGGAGCCCCCTGGCCCGGCGGGCGCCCCTGCGGCCGGGGCGCCGATCCCGCAGCAGTCGGCCGGGCCGCGCCGTGGCCGGCGCCGCGTACCGACCCGGCGGGGGCGGCGCGGAGGAGACGGGCGGACACGGGGCACCCGGGCCCGCGTTCCCCGCGCTGACCCCGACGGTGCGACCCATCGCGGGCGGCGCCGAACCCGCCCGGGCCAGGCGGTGGCGCCGACGTCCGCCGCCCCGGGGTACGGGAGCTGGGCCACCGTGGACGCGGAGGTGGCGCCGCCCGACCCGAGGGAGTCGGCCGCCCTCGATCCGCTGGCCGACATCGACGAGGCCACCCTGGTGATCTGCGCCGGCCCGGCCGACGACCACGGGCCGCGACCCGACCGGGGCCGGCCAGCCCCGGCCTCCCAGGCCACCCCGGCCGGATCGGCACAGCCAGCGCGATCCGCGCCACCCGCGCACTCGGCGGCGCCGCGCCGCTGCGCCGAGTGCCGGGCCGGCGGCATCGATGACGACGGATACTGCGAGAACTGCGGGCACGCTCAGCCTCGGGAACGGGATCACATGGAAGAGGAGTTGGCGTTCGTCGCCGCGGCCAGCGACAGCGGGCTGCGACACCACCGCAACGAGGACGCCTTCGCCCTCTCGGAGGCGGAGTTGCCGGACGATTCAGCCGCCGTGGTCGCCGTCGTCTGCGACGGCGTCTCCTCCGCCACCCGCCCTGACGACGCGTCGGCCGCCGCGGCCCGGGTGGCCGGTGAGCGGCTGCTGACCGCGCTGCCGCGGGGCACGCATCCGCAACAGGCCATGCACGAGGCGATCATCGCCGCGGCCGAGGCGGTCAACGCGCTGGCCCAGGAGGCCCGCCCGGCCCACCGCGACCTGCACCGTCACGAGAACGCGCCGGCCTGCACGATCGTCAGCGCCGTCGTCGCCTCGGGCATCCTGACCGTCGGCTGGATCGGCGACAGCCGCGCGTACTGGGTCCCCGACGACCGCGCCACGCCCGCCGCCCGGCTCACCGAGGACGACTCGTGGGCCACGCAGATGGTCGCGGCCGGCCTGTTGTCGGAGCAGGACGCGTACGCGGACGAGCGGGCGCACGCCATCACGGGCTGGCTGGGGGCGGACGCATATGAGATCGAGCCGCACACCGCCGCGTTCAAGCCCGACCGGCCGGGCGTGGTGGTGGTCTGCACGGACGGGCTGTGGAACTACGCCGAGTCCGCGCCCGAGATGGCGGCGGCCGTGCCGCCGGACGCCCGGACCCGGCCGATGGACAGCGCACGGAAGTTGGTGGGTTACGCGCTGGAGGACGGGGGCCACGACAACGTAACGGTGGCGGTGGTGCCGTTCCCGCTCCCGCCGGAAGGGGCAGGATCGGCCTGACGACGGGTCGGCGCCGGGGGCGCTGGCACGCGGCGGGAGAGCAGGGGCCCGCCGGCGCCGCACGGGGCGGCGGCGGGGTGCGAGGAGGGAGGAGGGCGGCGGCCGGTTGGAGCGGGCCGTCACGGAAGAGCAGGAGGCCACGGGGGCGAGGGAGCTTCCGCGGCGCCACGGGGATCACCCGGGGTACGGGCACGCCGTCAGGGAGCCGTCGGCGGGCGCATCCCCCGTCCGCCCCTGTGTCGATGAGTCCACGCGGAGCGTTGAGGGACGTCAAGGAGCGGAACGGATGGCCAACTTCTCCAAGTCGAACGTGCCACGGTTCTCGGTCGAGGCGTACCAGAACGAGTTCCTGCCCGAGGGCGGACGCGACGTCAGCGCGATCGTCACCGTCACAGCCACCGGCGGCGGCACCACCGGCCGCCTGCCGCTGTTCTCCGTCGGCCCGCATGACGCCGCGGCGCGGCAGCGGGGGCCGAGCGCCGCCGTGGCCGTCATGGTCGACTGTTCCGGTTCGATGGACTACCCGCCCGCCAAGTTGCGGCACGCGCGGGAGGCGACGGCCGCGGCGATCGACACGCTGCGCGACGGCGTGGCCTTCACCGTGATCGCCGGCACCAACAAGGCGGCCGAGGCGGCGGCAGGCTCGCCCGCGCCGACGCGGCCACCCGCGCGGCGGCCAAGGACGCCCTGCGCGCGCTGCGCGCGGGCGGCGGCACCGCGATCGGCGAGTGGCTGCGGCTCGCGGACCAGTTGCTGCACACCCAGGACGCGGCGATACGGCACGGCATCCTGCTCAGCGACGGCCGCAACGAGCACGAGAGCCCCGAGGCGTTGTGCGCGAGCCTGGGCGCCTGCACGGGGCGCTTGACCTGCGACGCGCGCGGCGTCGGCACCGACTGGGAGGCGAAAGAGGTCACAGCGATCGCCTCGGCCCTCCTGGGAACCGCCGATATCGTGGCGAACCCGGCCGAACTGGCCGAAGACTTCCAGCGCATGATGGAGTCCGCTATGGGGAAGGAAGTCGCGGATGTCGCGCTGCGCGTCTGGACTCCCCAGGGCACGGACGTCACATTCGTGAAAGAGGTCGCCCCCACCGTCGAGGACCTCACCCACCGCCGCACCGACGCCGGCCCGCGCTCCGGCGACTACCCCACCGGCTCCTGGGGCGACGAGTCCCGCGACTACCACGTGGCGGTGCGGGTGCCGGCCGCTGACGTGGGCCGGGAGATGCTAGCCGCGCGGGTGGCGCTGGTACTGCCGAATCCGGAGGGCACCCCGCCCCGGCCGCTGGCGCAGGGGCCCGTACGGGCAGTGTGAGCGGCCGATCTGGCGGCGTCGACCTCGATGAATCCGCAGGTCGCGCACTACACGGGGCAGGCGGAACTGGCCGAGGTGATCCAGCAGGGCCTCGATGCGCGCAAGTCGGGCGACTGGGACGGAGCGACCGCGAAACTCGGCCGCGCGGTGCAGGTCGCCGCCGCCTCGGGGAACGCCGAAACGGCGAAACTGCTTTCGAAGGTGGTGGACGTCGTGGACGCGGTGACAGGTACTGTGCGACTGAAAGCGAAGGTCGCGGACGCGGATGAGATGACCCTCGAAACGCGCTCCACGAAGACCGTTCGCGTGACAGAGATAACGCGGGTACGCGGCCGGGCGACCGGCCGGGCCGCCCGCCGCACAACGGGTCACGACGGGCCATGACGACCCTGTCCGACCAACCAGTTCCACCAGCGGTACCAGCGGCACCGGCAACAAACAGCAACAACTGTAGCAAACAGCACCAAACTGCACCAATGCCAAGAAACGGCACACGAGGGGGAATCACCGACATGCCGACTTGCCCAAACGGCCATCAGTCGTCGGCCGAGGACTACTGCGAGGTGTGCGGGCACCGCATGTCGGCCGCACCCGCCGGCGCCGTTCCCCCGCCTCCGCCGCCGCCCGGGATGATGGGCCCGCCCAACCCGCCACCGCCGCCCGCCCACCCGGGCCCACCAGGGCCCGGCGCGCCGGGCGGATACGACGGTCCCGGCGGCCCGGGCCAGGGCAGCGGCTTCGACGGCCAGGGCGCTCCCCCCAGACCCGGCGGCTTCGACAGCCAGGGCGGCCCCAGCGGCCCGCGCGGCTTCGACGGCCCCGGTGGACCTGGTGGCTCCGGCGGCCCATTCGGCCCGCCCGACGGCCACGGCGCTCCCGGTGGGCAGCCCGAGTCCGGCTTCCAGCCGGAGCTGTGCCCGCAGTGCCGTACGCCGCGCGAGGCGCAGGCGCCGTTCTGCGAGGAGTGCCGCTACAACTTCGTCACCCAGTCGGCCACCTCGTACACGCCCTACAGCCCGGCCCCGGCGCCCGGCCAGGGCGGCTTCCCGCCGCCTCCGTCGCAGGGGCAGCCGCCGCAGGGCCCGCCGCACGGCCAGCCCGCGCACCCGCACGGGCCCGACGCCCCCCAGCCGCCCGGCCCGCAGGGTCCGCCGCGGCCGGGCCAGGACTACCAGGGCGGCCACCAGCAGCAGAACCGGCCGCCGGAACCGTCGCACCCGTCCCCGCTGCCGCCGCACGCCGGTGGCCCGCAGGGTGGCGGCCAGGGCGAGCAGCGGCCCGGGGGCCCGCCGAGCGGTCAGGGCTTCGGGGGCGACGACGACTGGATGCTCCCGCCGCCGAGCGCCCCGGAGGCGTCGGCCGCCGCGCCGCCGCACGGCGCTCCGGCGCCCGCCGCGCCCCGGCCGTTCCCGGACGCACCCGGCCAGGGCCCCGGTGGCCGGCCGCCGTTCCCAGGTGACGACGGGTTCCCGGGCGCGGCCCCGCCGCAGCACGGTCAGCCGCAGCAGGACGGCGGCTACCGGCCCGACGAGGCGTACCCGCAGGGTCCTCCCGGCGGCGGGCAGGCGGGGTCGGACAACTGGGTCGCCGTCGTCGCGCCGGACCGCGAGTACTTCATGGCGATGATGACGCGCAGCGGCCTCGAGGCCGCCGGGCTCAACTTGCCCGCGTACTCGCCCGAGCAGCAGGTGCCGCTCTCCGGGAACCAGATCACCATCGGTCGCCGCAGGCACAGCACGGGCGAGGCGCCCGACATCGACCTGTCGCGCCCGCCGGAGGACCCAGGCGTCTCGCACCAGCACGCGGTGCTCGTGCCGCAGTCGCACGGCGGCTGGGCGGTCGTGGACCAGGACTCGACCAACGGCACGACGATCAACGGCGGTGACGAGCCGATCCAGCCGTACGTGCTGATCCCGCTCCAGGAGGGCGACCGGGTACACGTCGGCGCGTGGACGACGATCACCCTCCGCAGGGGCTGACCCGCCCCTGACACGTGCGGTCACTGACGGGCCCGCCCCACCTGGGGGCGGGCCCGTTCGCGTCGCCGCCCCCGGCCGCCCTGTGCCGCGACGACCGCCCGGTGGCGGGCAGCGCGGTGGCCGGGGGTGGTCCTACGACCTCCGGCCTCCGTCGCGGCATCTGCGACCATGGAGGGGTGAATGAGATTCCGCGCGGCACGCTGCAGGAGCAGACCTTCTACGAGCAGGTCGGCGGCGAGGAGACCTTCCGGCGCCTGGTGCACCGCTTCTACCAGGGCGTCGCGGAGGACACGTTGCTGCGGCCGATGTACCCGGAGGAGGACCTCGGCCCGGCCGAGGAGCGCCTGGTGCTCTTCCTGATGCAGTACTGGGGCGGCCCCCGCACGTACAGCGACCAGCGCGGCCACCCCCGACTGCGGATGCGGCACGCGCCGTTCACGGTGCACCGGGCCGCGCACGACGCGTGGCTGCGGCATATGCGGGACGCCGTCGACGAGTTGGACCTGGCGCCCGAGCACGAGCAGCAGCTGTGGAAGTACCTGACGTACGCCGCCGCCTCGATGGTCAACACTCCGGGCTGAGCGGCCAGCGCGCCGCGCCGGGCCGCCGGTGCGCCGAACCGGCGGCGGCCCGACGGCGGCCGAAGGAACGGGCCATTCCGGACGGCGTCCGCAGTCACGCCGCATACCCTCTGTATCACATAGCGGACACTGCGTATCGCATGTCAGTCACAATCGGATCAATTCCAGACCGCAACCGCTTTCAGGCCGCACCTTTCTCTGACAACATCCAGGCACGCTGCCGAGTCGACACACCGCCGTCACCTCCGTGACCGCGCGCCGTCGCTGGCTCGCGACGGGTCCGGTGGGCGGGGAGCAGCGCGGGGGGTTCAGTGGCGGGCTTTGTGTTCCTGCGTGTCCGTGCGCACCGATTGCTGTTGGCGGCGACGCTGTTGACGGTGCTGCTGACCACCGCGGTGCTGGCCACGCTCGGCGCGTTCGGCGCGGCCATCGGCGACGCGGGGTTGCGGCACGCGCTGCGGGTGGCCACGGACCTGCCGGAGTCGGAGCGCGCGGCGGCCGAGCGGACGTTCGACGGCCTGCCGGTGACGCTGCGTTCGATGGCGCACTCGGGCAAGTACGCGCTGCCCCGCGAGCTCCAGTCCGCCGCGGCCCGACAGGGCGAGCCAGACCTCACGCTGTTCGCCGCGATCGACCGCACGCACGTCACGCTGACCACAGGCGCCTGGCCGGACAGCACGGCCCGGGGTCCCGCCGAGAGCGACGAGCGCGGCGCGAACGCCAAGAACGCCAAGAACGGCGAGAACGGCGAGAGCAGCACGAACGCCAGGAGCGGCGAGGCCGGCGCGGCGCTGCCGTCGCGCTCCAGGAGGCCGCGGCGGCCCGCCTCGGGCTGCGCGTCGGCGCTGGCCTGACCCTCACCAACCGGCTGTCGGGGTCGCCCGTGCGGATCCAGGTCACCGGCCTGTACCGGCCCAAGGACCGCACCGATCCCTACTGGCAGTTGGACGACCTGGGTGGCAGCGGCGTGCGGACGCTGGCGTTCACCACGTACGGGCCGCTGCTAACCGATGACGCGGCCTTCCGGGAGGAGCGCGTCGCCCAGGCAGGGATGTCCTGGCTGGCGGTGGCGGACTTCTCCGGGGTGAGCGCGGACGACGTGGACGGGCTGCGGTCGGCGGCCGAGCGGAGGCGGGCCGCGCTGGCGAAGGACCCGGCGCTCGGCGGTCCGGGGGTGAGCACGGGGTTGCCGACCGTGCTCGACCAGGCCGACCGTTCGCTGCTCGGGGCCCGTTCGACGCTGCTGATCGTGACGCTGCAACTGGTGCTGCTCGTAGGGTACGCACTGCTGCTGGTGCCCCGGTTGCTCAGCACGGAGCGGGCCGGCGAGACGGAGTTGCTGCTCGCCCGTGGCGCGTCCCGGCCCCGGATCGCGCGGCTCGCGGCCGTCGAGGCGCTGCTGCTGGCCGGGCCCGCGGCGGTGGCGGCGCCGCTGCTGGCCGGGCTGCTGATGGAACTCATGGCCGCCTACGGCCCGTTGGCGCGCATCGGCCTCGACCTGGACACCGGGCCGACCTGGCGGACCTGCGTCATCGGCGGCGCCGTGGCGCTGGGCTGCGCCGCGGCCGTGGTGGCGCCGCGCGACTCGGGCCCGGGCGCGCGGCGGCCCGACCGTGGTACGCACGCGGGCCAGCGCCCTGCCCGCGCCGCTGCGCGCCGGCGCGGACGTGAGCCTGCTGGTCATCACGGGCGTCGCGTACTGGCAGCTCGACCAGCAGTCGGACGACGGCGGCGGGGTGCTCAGCGGTGACGGCGGCGCGCTCGGCGTGGACCCGGTGCTGGTCGCGGCCCCCGCGCTGGCGCTGCTCGCCGGCACGGTGCTCACGCTGCGGCTGCTGCCGCCGGTCGCCAGGATCGCCGAGCGGCGCGCGGCGCGGGGCCGGTGCTGCTGCTCGTGCTGGCCGTGGCCATGGGCATGTTCGCGGTCGGCCAGGGCGCCTCCTGGGAGCGCTCGCAGGACGACCAGGCGGACTTCGCGGCCGGCACCGACGTACGGCTCCTCTCCAGCCGCATTCCGCAACTCGGGCAGGGCGGCGCGTACGCGTCGGTGCCGGGGGTGGCCGACGCGGCGCCCGCCGCCCGGGTGCAGTTCGGGCTCTCCGGCGGGCGCGGCGCCTCGCTGCTCACCCTCGACGCGCGGCACGCCAAGGGCTCGCTGCTGATGCGCGACGACCTGGCCGACCGGGACGCGCAGGCCGTGTTGGACACCGTCGCGCCGCGCGGGGCCGTCGAACGCCCGGGGATCGCGCTGCCCGGCACGCCCGACGAACTGCGCCTGACGGCCCGGCTCGGCGCGCCCGGCGCGCCGGGCGGCACCTCGCCCAGCAGGGCCTCGGCAGCCGTCACCGTGACCATCGAGGACCGCTTCGGCGTGCCGTACCCGCTGCGGATCGGCCAACTCCCCGTCGACGACAAGCCCCACACCCTGGTGGCCGGGATCGCGCGGACCGCGGGCGCGCCGGGCGGCAAACCCGCCGGGCCGCTGCGGCTGACCTCGATCAAGCTGGACCTGCTCCAGTCGGCACACGCGGAGCGGCACGCCTTCGAGGTGAGCGACCTGCGGGCGGTCGGCGCTGACGGCGCGGCCCAGGCGGTGCCGGTGCCGGACGGGTTCGACTGGCGGGCGACGGCCACGTTCGCGGAGGAGGAGCCCGGCAACGTCCGGGCCAGGCCGCGGACCGAGCCGCCCCCGGCACACCGCGGACCGGCCGCTGACCGCCGGCTACGACACGGGCCAGCACGTCGGCGACGACCTGATTCCCTCGCGCCCCACCAGCACCTTCACCTTCGCCGCCCCCTGGCCTCGGCAGCCAGGCCCGCTGACGGCCGTGGCCACCGACCGCTTCCTGGACTCCAGCGGCGCCACGGTGGGTTCGACGGTCAGCGTGCCCGTCGCGGGCGAGACGCTGCCGGTGCGCGTCGTCGCCGCCGTGCGCGCGCTGCCCACCGCGGCGGGCGGCGACCAGGGGGCGGCCGACGCGGCGGCCACCGGCGGTTCCACGTCGGACGGTGGCGCACTGCTCGTCGACTTCCGGGCAGTCAACCAGGCGCTCGCCGCCCGCGATTCCGCCGCCCTGCCGCACAGCGAGTGGTGGCTGCGGCCGGCGCCGGGCAAGGGCGAGCAGGTGGTGGCCGCGCTGCGACAGCGGCCCGACACCGACCCGGCGCAGGTCATCGCCCGTTCGGAGATCGCGGACGAGCTGCACGACGACCCGTTCGGCGCGGGCCCGCAGGCCGGGCTCGCCGCCGCGGCCCTGGTCGCGGCGGCGCTGGCCGCGGTCGGCTTCGCCGTCAGCATGGCCGGCTCGCTACGCGAACGCGGCGCCGAGTTCGGCGTCCTGCGCGCCCTCGGCGCCCCCCGGCGCCAACTCGCCCGCATGGTGGCGGCGGAACAGACGCTGCTCATCAGCCTGGCGCTGGCCGTGGGACTCGCCCTGGGCACGGTGCTGACCCGGGCGGTGGTGCCGCTCATCGTGTTGACCGGCGAGGCGGCCCAGCCGGTGCCGGAAGTTCTGGTCGAACTGCCGCTGTGGCAGGTCGGCGGGGTGCTCGCGGCGGTCGCCGCCGTGCCCGTACTGATCGTCGCGGCGGTGGCGCTACGACGCGGCGACCCAGTCGCCACACTCCGCCACCGGGGAGGTGAGTAGGCCATGCCCGCGTCCACGGCAGACCACGAGGGGCCCGAGCGGCCCACGGAGGACGGGCCGACCAGCGTCGATCAGGCGGCGGCACCGGACCGGCCTGACCAGCCCGACCGGTCCGACCGGTCCGACCGGTCAACGGGTGGCGGCGGTTCGGCCGCCGGCCGCCGCGCCCCGGTCGTGACCAACTGGGTCAGGCTGCGGCTGCGCGCCGCGCCGGGCGCGGCGCTCGCGCTGGGCGTGCTGGTGCTGTTGACCTCGTTGCTGGTCGCCGCGTTCCCGCGCGGGGTGGACGCGTACGAGTCGCACGCCATCCGCGACCAGAGCAACGCGGCCTCCCCGGACCGCAGCGCCTACCAGGTCACCTCGGGGCAGCCGGGCGCGCAGCGCCCGCAGCGGGAGCGGGCCGCCGCGCTGGCTCCGGGGCCGCTCGGCGAGCAGTACCGCGCGGTGCGCGAGCGCCTGCCCGACCTGGTGCGGTTCGACCCCGCGCAGTCCGCGTACGGGGTGCGCACCCCCGAGGCGCTGGTGGCCAGCGACGCGTGGCTGCCGCGCCCGGACGGGCTGCCGCCCAAGCTGACGCTGACGGCCCAGTCGGGCCTGGCCGAGCACAGCCGCGTGCGCGAGGGCCGACTGCCGCGCGGCACGGGCCCCGCCGCCGACAGCGACAGCGCGCGGGGCGCCGGACAGGCCGACCGGTTGGAGGTCGAGGCGGCGGTCACCCGGGAGACCGCGAAGGCGCTGGACCTGCGGATCGGTTCGCGCGTCCACCTCGACGCGGTGGGCACCACCGCGCTCTCCGCGCGGATCGTGGGCGTCATCGACCCGCGCGCCCCGCGGGAGTCGTACTGGTCCGTCGAGCCGCTGCTGCGCTCCCCCGGCCTCGCGACGGAGAAGGTGTCGGGCGACACGCCCAAGCACTTCTGGGTGGAGGCGCTCCTCCTGGCCCCCGACGCCGGTCCTTCCCTGCTCTCCGCGACCGGCACCCCGCAGACCTTCTGGCGGCTGGCCAACGACCCGGGCCACCTCACCGGCCGCGACGTGACGCGCCTGCGCGAACAGGTCGCCGCGCTGGAGAACGGGCCGACGCTGGTGGCGATGCGCAAGGCGATCGGGCCCACCGCCGCCGTCAGCACCGAAGTGGACGCCATCGTCGGCGAGTTCGTCGACATGCGGAAGGCGGTGGCGCCGGTGGTGGCCGTCGCCGCGATCGTGTTGCTGATGGCCGGCGGCCTGGCCGCCGCCAGGCGCCGCGCCGAACTGACCCTGCTGCGCTCCCATGGCGGCTCGCTCGTCGGCGTCGGCCGCCGTCTGCTGGCCGAGACCTCGGTGGTCGCGCTACCCGCGGCGGCGCTCGGCTTCGCCCTGGCCGTCGTGCTCGTACGGGAGGCGCGCCTGGTGCCGGCGCTGCTGGCCGCCGCCGCGGTGGCCGTGCTGGCCTGCTGCGCGCTGCCCGCGCGGGCCGTCGCGGCCCACCGCCGGACGCTGACCAGCATGGAGCGTACCGACGTGGTGCGGGCCAAGCCGCCGCGTGGTCGCCGAACTTACCGCACTGGTCCTGGCGGTGGGCGCGGTGGCGGCGCTGCGCCAGCGCGGCACGGCGGGCGGCGAGGTGGACGCGCTGGTCAGCGCGGCGCCCGTGCTCGTCGGGGCGATCGCCGCGCTGCTGCTCGTGCGGCTGTACCCGCTGCCGCTGCGGCTCGCCGACCGCCCCGCGACCCGGCGCCGGGGCGTGCTCGGCTTCCTGGCGCTGGCCAGGGCCGGCCGCGCGCAGGCGACCGGGGCGCTGCTGCTCCTGGCGCTGATCATCGCGCTGTCCACCGCGTCGTTCGGCGGCTCAGTGCTAGCCGGCGTCGACGACGCGCGCGAGCGCGCCTCCGTCCTGTCGGTGGGGGCCGACGCGCGCGTGGACGACAGCAAGGGCCTGCCGAAGGGCCTGCCACCGCGCTGCGTGAGGTGTCGGGCGTGCGACAGGTGGTGCCCGCGCACATCGAGTACGACCTGTGGCTGAACGACGACGGTGACCAGGTCGCGCTGGTGGCCGTCGACCCGGCCGCGTACAACAGGCTGGCCCGGCACGTGGGCATGGACCAGGTGCCGGAGAAGGCGCTGCGCGGGGGCCGGGGCGCCGTGGTGCCGGCCATCGCCTCGCCCGGGGTCGCCAAGCGGCTGGACACCGGGCCGCAGAAGCTGCGCCCGCTCGGTGGCGACATCACGGTCAGGGTCGCCGCCGTGCACGAGGGCACTCCGGCGACGCAGACCAGCGAGTACCTGCTAATCGACGCGGACCGGTTGGCCCGCCCGTACCCGACCGCCGTGCTCATGGCCGGCTCGGGCGCGCACGGCTCGGGCATCGACATGGCCGCGGTACGCGCGGCGGCGGGCACGGGCGCGTCGACCGCCGACCGGGGCGCGGACGCCGCGGCCCGCGCGGCCGGCCTCACGCCGCCAGGTGACGACGCCGGGAAGACCTCCGGGCGGGGCGGGGCTCGGTCCGCGTCAAGGCGCGGGCCGAGGAGCACGCGGCGCTGGCCGACTCGCCGCTCCAGGACGGTACGGAGCGGTTGTACGCGGCGGCGGTGGCAGCGGGCGCCGGGTACGCGGCGCTGGCCGTGCTCCTCTCGCTGCTCCAGGACACACCGGAGCGCACGGCGCTGCTGGCCCGGCTGCGCACGATGGGGCTCACCCGGCGCCAGGGCCGGCGGCTGCTCGTGCTGGAGGCGCTGCCGCAGGCCCTGCTCGCCACGTGGGGCGGCGTGCTCGTCGGCTACAGCACGATCCGGCTGCTGGCGCCCGGCCTCGATCTGACGCGGCTGGCGCTGTCCGCCCACGCCGGCTTCGACGAGCTGGGCACCGTACGCCTGCACGCCGACGCGCTGTCGCTGCTGATCCCCGCGGTGGGCGTGGTGCTGCTGACGCTGGCGGTGGTGCTGGCCCAGGCGTGGTGGAGCGGGCGCCGCAAGGAGAACACCGAGCTGAGGGCGGGAGAGAGCCGATGACGCAGACGGCGGCAGGCACGGGCGGACACGACGGCGCCGGCGGCACGCGCGGGCGCGGGGCGAGGGAGGCCGCGGCGGACACCGCCGCGACGGGCACGGCCCCGGCCAGCACGGCCCCGGCGGCAGGCCGGAAGGCCGAGAGCACGGCGGTCGGGGACGCGTCGGCCACGGGCGGGGGCCAGCGGGCGGGGGTGCCGCGGGCAAGGGCACCGGGAACGGGGGTGCCGCGGGCGAGGGCACCGGGAACGGGGGTGCCGCGGGCGAGGGCGGTGCGAACGGGGGCGGCGGGCGCCGGCCGACCGTACCGTCGCTGGCCGAGCTGGAACGCCGGGCCACCTCACACCGCGACCGCCCCGCCTTCGGCCACGACGCGCCGATCACCTGCGACCGACTGGTCCGCGTCTTCTCCACCGACGGCGTTGAGGTGCAGGCGCTCCAGGGGCTCGACCTGCTGGTGTCCGAGGGCGAGTTGATGGCGCTGGTCGGCGCGTCCGGCAGCGGCAAGTCCACGCTGATGAACATCCTGGCCGGCCTGGACGTGCCCACGGCCGGTGCGGCCTCGGTGGCCGGCAGCGACCTGCTGAACATGGACGCGAAGGCCCGGCTGCGCTACCGCCGCGACATCGTCGGCTTCGTCTGGCAGCAGACGGCCCGCAACCTGCTCCCGTACCTGACGACCATCCAGAACGTGTTCCTCCCCATGCAGTTGCGCGGCCGCGGCCGCCAGCGCGCCGCGCGTCTGCAGCACGCCGACGAGCTGCTCCGGATGCTGCGGATCGACCACTGCCGGGACAAGCGTCCGCAGCAGATGTCCGGTGGCGAACAACAGCGCGCGGCCATCGCCGTCGGGCTCGCCAACACCCCTCCGTTCTCCTCGCCGACGAGCCGACCGGCGAGGAGGACTCGGCCACCGGCGAGGAGATCTTCGCCGCCTTCCGCACGGCCAACGCCGAACTCGGCACCACCATCGTGATCGTGACGCACGACCAGACCGTGGCCAGCGAGGTCCGCCGAACCGTCGCGATCCGTGACGGCCGCACCTCGTCCGAGGTGCTGCGCCGCACCGAGGTGGACGCCGAGACGGGCCAGGAGTCCCTGGTGGCACGCGAGTACGCGATGCTCGACCACGCCGGCCGGCTGCAACTCCCGGCCGACTACACGCGGTCGCTCGGCATGGAACACCGCGTCCTCCTCGAACTCGAACCCGACCACATAGCCGTCTGGCCCGACCATTCCCCGCCCCCGACGCCCCGCAGAACGGCGCGGACGGCGGGGGCGGTGGGGCCGACGGGACCGAGGGGGCCGGCGGGGTGGGCAAGACCGACGAGAGCAGCCCGGGCGGTCAGGGCGACGCGGGTGGCGCGGGCGACGCACGGCCGTAGCCGCGTGTCCCGGCGGCGCCCACGGCGGGGGCGTGACCGGGAAGCCCTTGCTCGCCCGGCCCGCCGACCACCCGCCCGCCTGGGCGACCGTACGGACAGCGGGTCAGCCGACGGGTAGTACGGATGTGGCCAGCGGGGTCAGCAGGGCCAACCGGTCGTACGGGTGGCGGGTCGCGGGGGTTCGTACGGGCGCGGGCGCGGGTCAGCCGGCCGGGGCAGGGACCGGACCAGCGGGGTGAACCCGGGCTGGACGGGCGCGGGTCAGCGGGTAGTGTCGCGCTCCACGAGCCAGCGCAGCGCCGCCTCAGCGCCGCTCAGGACCGAGATGTGCCCGTAGTCCTCACGCAGGCACAGTTCGGCCGAGGGGATCTGGCGGGCCAGCCATCTGGCGTGTGAGCTGGGCACGATGCTGTCAAGGCCGCCGTGCAGGACCAGTGTCGGCGCGGCGACCCGCGCGGGGTCGAACCCTCAGGGGGCGACGTAGGCCAGGTCGTCGGCTATGAGCCCGCCCGGCCCCGCCGCCACCGCCGGGCCGACGACGTCCGCGAACCACGCCCACTCCCCTGCCAGGGCGGCGTGATCGGCCGGGGCGAACATCTCCGAGTCGTACGCGGCGCTCGCCTCGTACCGCTCCTTCGCCGCCCGGCCCGCGGCAGCCGCGCGCAGGGACGCCGCGCCCGAGTCCGCCATGCCGGCGAACCAGTCGAGCCCCACGGCGTCGAACGGCGCCAACCCCGCCACGCTGACCACGCCCACCACCCGCTCCGGCAGCCGCGCGCCGCATGCCAGGGCGTGCGGGCCACCACCGGAGTGGCCCAACACGGCGAACCGGTCGATGCCCAACGCGTCGGCCACGGCAGCGGCGTCGTCGGCCGCGGACCGCATACTCCGGCCCGGCCTCGGCGTCGAACCGCCGTACCCAGGGCGGTCGTAGGACACCCAGCGCACCCCCAGCCGAGCCTCGGCCGGCAGGAGCGGGCGGGGTGGGGCGCCGATGTTCGGCGTGCCGTGGTGCCAGAACAGGGCGAGTCGGTCGTCGTCGCCCAGGCCGCCCGCGTCGTAGACACGAAGCCTGCGGCCCCCGCCCAACTCCAGGTCCGACTCCGCCACCCGGTCATCGCCCACGCCACACCCGCTCTCTCCTCCGTCCCCACCGCTGCCGCACACCACCGCGACCCGCTCGGCGCATCATCACCCCGGCACCCCCAGCGCCCCGGAGGTCCATGGCGTCACGGGCACCCCGGCGCCCGAGAACCGTTGCCCGGGGCGCACCCGGCCACACGTGCTCGGCCCCCGAACCCGTGCCGCTCCCCACCACTCCGCTCGGCCAGCGGCCCCGCACCGGGGCAGGCCCGCTACGCCGGGGTGACGGAGAGCCCGAGGGGGCCCGCCGTGCGCACAGCTATGGACCCGTACGGCGTCCGCAGCCGCAGCCACCCACGGGCGGCGAACAGCACCAGCGGTGGCTCCACCGCCCCCGGCGCAGCCCCGGCCTGCCCCGCACCGTGCGCGGCAGTGGGAACCACCGGCGACGGGGACGGGGACACGGTCGGAGTCGCGGGCGCGGTCGGAGTCGCGGGCGCGGTCGTCGCGCGTAGCGCGGATGCCGGGCTTTCGGCTACCGCCGTGGTCGGCGAGCCGACGGTTGCCACCTCGGGTTCGGGCGCCCGGGCCCCTCCCGTGCCGAGCGTCGCGGTGGGCGGTGTGGGCGATCCCGTGCGCGGAGCCGTCGCCGCGCCTTCGCGGGGGTGAGCCGCGCCTTCGCGGGGGTGAGGGGGGCGCAGGAAGCCCACGGCCTGCGCCGCGTGCACGGCCCGCAGTGGCAGTTCCGTCTCGCCCAGGGTGCGGGACCAGATCTCACGGCCGATCCGGTCGCGCTCCGCGCGTGTGCGCAGCTCGGGTGCCAGTGCCTCGTCGCGGGCCCGGAACTCCGCGACCGCCACCGCCACCGCCCCGCGCACCGCCTGCGCGTCAGACAGCCCGGCCACGCGCTGCCAGCCGCCCCGCGGCGGCAGCACTCCGGCCCACGGCGGACCGGTCACCGGTTGCGGCACCACGACGGTCAGCCCGCGCGCCCCGCCAGCGCCCGGCGCGGTCCGGCCCGCGCCGGCCTCGTCCACCACGTCCCCGGCGCTCTGCAGGGCCGCGTCCACCGCGTCGGCGAACTGCCCGGCCGAGACCGTGACGTCCAACTCCCACGGCGCGCCGGTCACGCCGCCGTCGGCTCCCGTGCCGGGGGCGCCGACGCCCCCGGCGGAGGCGTCCGCCGCCGGCACGGGCTGAGCAGCCGGCGGCGGCACCAGCACCGCCGTGCGGATGGCCAGCACTTCGAACGAGGCCGGCCGGCCGAAGACCGCGAGCACCCCGCCCGGGCGCGGGCCGGCACTGGTCACGCTCGCCTGGAGCCGCACCGCCGCGGCCCGGTCGTAGTGGATCAACCGGGCCAGGAAGGCGGCGAGGTCGGCCGCCTCCCTGGCGTCGGCGAAGTACAGCGCTGGCGCCGTCATGCGGCGACGGCCTCCTCCGACTCGTCGTCGCGCTTGCGCCTGCCCTTGGCCGGCGCCTCCTCCAGGTACGCCGTCAGGAAGCGCTCCTCCACCGGCGTGATCCGCCGGGGACGACCGGCGTCCAGGTCGTACGGGACGACGACGGTGGAGGCCCGCACGTACACGGTTTCCCCGTCCTTGACCTCGTACGAGAGGGTTAGCGACGCGGCGCCGATCTTCGTCACCCAGGTCTCGACGAGCACCGGCGCGTGCCGGTGCTCGAGCGGCTTGCGGTAGTCAATCTCGTGTCGGGCCACCACGGAGCCGCCCGCGAACGCGTCACCCTCGGCCTCGGCCGCCAGCCGCCACATCAGGTCAACGCGCGCCTCCTCCAGGTAGCGGAGGAAGACCACGTTGTTGACGTGGCCGAAGGCGTCCATGTCCGACCAGCGCAGCGCGCACTCGTACCTGTGCCGTGCCATCGCAGATCAGCCCCTGGTCAGCTTCTTGTACGATGCGCGATGGGGCCGGGCCGCGTCCGGGCCGAGCCGCTCGACCTTGTTCTTCTCGTACGACTCGAAGTTGCCCTCGAACCAGAACCACTTCGACTCGCGCTCGTACGCCAGGATGTGCGTGGCGACGCGGTCCAGGAACCAGCGGTCGTGGGAGACGACCACGGCACAGCCCGGGAACTCGAGGAGCGCGTTCTCCAGCGAGGACAGCGTCTCGACATCGAGGTCGTTGGTCGGCTCGTCGAGGAGGAGCAGGTTGCCGCCCTGCTTGAGGGTGAGCACCAGGTTGAGACGGTTGCGCTCACCGCCGGAGAGCACGCCGGCGGGCTTCTGCTGGTCCGGGCCCTTGAAGCCGAAGGCGCTGACGTAGGCGCGCGAGGGCATCTCGACCTGGCCGACGTTGATGTAGTCCAGCTCGTCGGAGACGACAGCCCACAGCGTCTTCTTCGGGTCGATGTTGGAGCGGTTCTGGTCGACGTAGGAGATCTTGACGGTGTCGCCGACCTTGATCGTGCCGGAGTCCGCGGTCTCCAGCCCCTGGATCATCTTGAACAGGGTGGTCTTGCCCGCGCCGTTCGGGCCGATGACGCCGACGATGCCGTTGCGCGGCAGGGTGAAGGACAGGTCGTCGATGAGGACCTTGTCGCCGAACGCCTTGGAGAGGTTCTCCACCTCGACCACGACGTTGCCCAGGCGCGGGCCCGGCGGGATCTGGATCTCCTCGAAGTCCAGCTTCCTGGTCTTCTCCGCCTCGGCGGCCATCTCCTCGTAGCGGGTCAGACGCGCCTTCGACTTGGCCTGCCGGCCCTTGGCGTTGGAGCGGACCCACTCCAGCTCTTCCTTGAGGCGCTTGGCGCGCTTGGCGTCCTTCTGCCCCTCCACCTTGAGCCGGGTGGCCTTCTTGTCGAGGTAGGTCGAGTAGTTACCCTCGTACGGGTGGGCCCGGCCGCGGTCGAGCTCCAGAATCCACTCGGCGACGTTGTCGAGGAAGTACCGGTCGTGGGTGACGGCGACGACGGTGCCGGCGTACTTGGCGAGGTGCTGCTCCAGCCACTGCACGGACTCGGCGTCCAGGTGGTTGGTTGGCTCGTCGAGGAGCAGCAGGTCAGGGGCCTCAAGCAGCAGCTTGCAGAGCGCCACGCGACGGCGCTCACCACCGGAGAGGTTGGTGACCGGCCAGTCACCCGGCGGGCACCCCAGGGCGTCCATGGCCTGCTCGAGCTGGGTGTCGAGGTCCCAGGCGTTGGCGTGGTCAAGATCCTCCTGGAGCTTGCCCATATCCTCCATCAAGGCGTCCGAGTAGTCGGTCGCCATCAGCTCGGCCACCTCGTTGAAGCGCTTGAGCTTGCCCATCAGTTCCGCGGCGCCGTCCTGCACGTTCTGCAGGACAGTCTTGGACTCGTCCAGCGGCGGCTCCTGGAGGAGCATGCCGACGGTGAAACCAGGCGCGAGGAAGGCATCACCGTTGGACGGCTGCTCAAGACCGGCCATGATCTTGAGAACGGTCGACTTACCCGCGCCGTTCGGGCCGACGACACCGATCTTCGCGCCCGGCAGGAAGTTCAGGTTGACGTCGTCGAGAATCACCTTGTCGCCATGGGCCTTTCGGGCCTTACGCATGGTGTAGATGTACTCAGCCAAGAGAAACCGTCCGGCAATCATGTGAGTGGGCAGATAGAACCATCTTGCCGTACGGGTAGAGCTGGGCGAAAACGAGTAAGGTCCCCGTTCGCCAGCCGTCCGCTCCGGCATCGCGCGGCCCAGTCGGTAGGCCGCGCACGAGCTGTACACGTATCCGTTCGAGCGCCCCGCCGGCCCGCCGCCGCACGCTCGCCTCCCCTGACCTCGGGCGCCCCCGACACCGCTCCCGGGACCGCCCACGTCCGGGCGGCCCGACCCGCCCGGATGCGGGGCGAGCCGGCTGGGCCCGGGCCGCCTCACCGACCCGGCGGCGGTAGTGAACGGTCCCACAGTCAGCACCGGTACGCGACCGCGCGCATTCGGTCACCCGCCCCGGTCACCCGGTGGTCACGGGACTGCCCGTCGACAGCCCCCGACCACCAGGCGCCGAGCAGCGCCCCGCCTCCGTACGCGCCGCCAACGCCGGACCGTCCCGTGAGCCGTGGGCAGGGGCCGTGCGCGTGGGCCGCGGGCCCTACTCGTTTGGCTCGCTCGACGCCGTCGCCCTCTTCCTGCGGACGAGGAACAGCGCACCGCCACCGAAGACCAGCAGCGCACCCGCTATGCCCGCGATCAGGGCAACCGGGCTGCTGCTCCCGGTGTCGGCCAGGTCACCGCTCTCGGGTGCCGCCATCTCGCCCCCCGTGGGGCCGTCCGCTGCGGCGGGGCTCGGTCGCGCGGACGGCGGGGCCCCACCGCCGGCGACGGTGGAGGCGTCGTCGGCGCGACCACCTTCGGTCACGGTCTGACAGTCCAGTGCCACGGTGAAGGTCTTCTCGAAGCCGTCCGGGCCGACGAGCGTGAACCGGTACGCCTGGTCCTCCCGCGTCGGCACGGTGATGGTCCTGGTCGTGGACGGGGCGACCGTGTACTCGCGCCCCGCCAGCGTGTAGGTGAATGGGGCGTCACCCTTGTTGGCCACCGTGACGTCCACGCCGCCCTTGGCGCAGTTCTGCCTGGCCGAGACCGCCGGTATGGCGCCGCTCCGGGCCCAGACCGCCGTGGCCCTGGCCGAGACGGTGCTCTCGCTGGAGCCCGCGAGGATCTGCGTCTGGCTCTTGGTGTGCTGCCCGACGCCGGTGAAGGCCCGGCCGACGGGCACCTTGGCGGACGCCTCCACCGTCAGCCCGGCCGTGCCGTCAGGCGACCCCGCGGGCACTTCGAAGAAGAGTCTGGTGCCGTTGACCGCCCGCGTGATCGGCTTGCCGTCGCCGTCGACGACCTTCACCCCGGAGGGCACGGTCGTCGTGGGCGGCGCGACGGTGGCGCTGCTCGCGTTCGTCCGCACCGTCACCGGGCCGAGCCGTTTGCCGGTCTTTCCGGCGATCGCGGGCGGGTCGAGCGTGAGCGACGCCTTGGGCTCCACGACGGTTCGCGCCGCCTTGTACAGGTAGTCGGCGAGTTTCTCCGCCTGGGGGTCCACGGCGTCTACCAGGATGTGATCCGAGTAACGCCAGATCGCCACCTGCATACCGGCTGCGGCAGTCTTCTCACTCAATGTGCCCGTGCCGGCCACTTCGGCCAGTCGGTCGAGGTCGTTAATCTGCGGGTAGGAGTGCTGGAGAATCCAGCGAATCTTTCACGCGTCGGGGTTGTCGTGGAGCGACGAGGACTTCCAGGGAACTTCCTGGTACTTCGCCTGGTCCTGGGTCGGGTTGTGGATGTCGACGCAGTAGCTCTGGAGCGTGCCGCCATTGTCGACGGACATCTCGAAAAGGCCGGCACCGATCTTCTCCGCCTTGCCGCCCTCGCGAATGACCGCCTGGTCGAAGGTCTTGAGGCCGCCGAGTGTCGCCGTCGCGCCGCCGCGGTGCATGGGCACCTCGTCCGCCGCGGCCGGCCCCGCCAAGCAGATCGCGCCCGCGGCGACCAGCACGAAGGTCAGGGCAGCGACGGCAAGGCGGCCGGTACTCCGCCTCGTGACAGAAAGCATGGATTTCCCTTCCAGGGCAGGCGCGAGCGGTCACCGACCTGCGTCGCCCTGACAGCGAACTCAAAACCCGGGAGCCCTCGTTACTACGGACGGCGATCCTAAGTACGGGCCAGACCCTGACCCCCTGGTAGCCAGCCTTGGCCACCAATCCGACTCGGAATCGTTATCCGCATCGCGGTTCACGGGTAATGATTATCGATAAATCCCCGTAGATTCATGGGGTCGTTGCCCCATAGCCGAGATTTCCGACACCGCTTCCCGGACTCCCCCGCCGGCCGTCGCTGCCATGAATGGTTCAACTCCCGTTGGCACGCCCGAAGAGGAGAATTCAGGCGTTCCGGATGCCGGCTGCCTGACTTGGGACACCCGTCGGAACGCCGACGTGCCGCGCGCCAGGTCGTGGCCGATGGCGAACGCGTCGAGGTCGGCCGAGAACCACCACTTTCCGTCCCGCTCCTGAATGCGCAACCGGCCAGGCACGATGAGGGGTTCACCGAGCGTCACCGACGCGGCCACGTTCCCCGCCAGGGCACGCCAGGCCCGCACAGTGTAGAAGCTCGTGCCGCTGTCCTCCCACTGCGTGCGCTCACGATCCCAGCGGCGGGCGGTCACGGCGAGCCGGAACCGCACCACCGCGCCCCCCGCCGCCGTCTCCCTGTACTCCGGCCGCGACGCCGCGTTACCCACCACCGTCACTTCGGTCTCATTCATCTCGCCCCTCACTCTCTTGGCCACGCATCTGTCAGTCACTCACCCGTGGGGCGCGCGTGCTCCGCGCCGCTGGGTGACCAGTCGTCCGGGCGGTCCCGTCGCGCCTGGAGGCGCAACGGAACCGCCCGGCCACCCGCCGCTCGTGCGCTACCGCCTGCTCTGTGTGCTTCGCCGGTCGCACCCGCCGCGAGTGGTCCCATCGTGCGCTCGGCACGAGGATCTCGCTGGAGCGTGTGGACAGACCGACGCCTGTGGATAACTCGCTCACACATAAGGGCTGTTCACACCCTGGAACAGGCTGTTCGCCTCTCCGGGGCCCTAGCTTCGGGAGCATGAAGACGCATCACGACCCCTTGCGCTCAGGCTCCCTGCTCGGCTTTCTGTCCCGCGGGTTCCGCCGCATCCGCCTCGTCGCCCTCCCACTCGTCGGCGCCGATCGTGCCGACGTGTAGCAACACGACGGCCGACAGGAACGCGAGCACCAGGGTGCTCACCGCGGCAACCAGCATGGCGACCTGCAGCCCCGTCGTCGCGGCCTGCTTCGCCTGGTCAAGCCAGCCGGCGGGCATCTGGTCCGCTATCGCAGACACGCCGGCGAGGCTGTCAGCCGCCGTGTCGGCGACCTCGGGCGGCGTTCCGGCGGGGAGCTGACCATCGACGCGGGCCCGGTAGACGGCGGTGGCCAGGCTGCCCAGAGTTGCCACGCCCAGGGCGAGGCCGAGCTCCTGCACGGTCTCCGACATCGCCGACGCGGAGCGGGCCTTCTCCGGGGGCGCGGCTCCCACCACCAGGTCCGTGCCCAGGGCCGCGATCGACCACGTTGCGGGCCCTGTAAAGCTCGCGATCGAAGGCCGGCGGTCTGCCCCGCCGGCCTTCCCTCGCCGCAGGCGGTCTCGTTGAAGCGGCTGCCGCCGTACGGCATCGCCGACTCAGTCGGAGATGTCGACGCCGTAGCCGCGTGCGAGGTCGGCGAGTCCGTGGTCGTAGCCCTGTCCGATAGCACGGAAGCGCCAGACGGAACCGCGCAGGTAGATCTCGGCAAGCAGCAGAGCGCGTTCACTGGTGGCCGCGTCCAGGGTGGTCCGTGCGAGCGCCGGCGCACTCTCGCCGGGCGCAGCGGCCACCTGGACCGCGCCAACGTCCCCGAACGTCACGTCCCCGTCGATGGCAGCCGCGACCACAACCTTCTGCGAGGCCGGTGGAAGGGAGGCGAGGTCAAGGACGATGGTCTGTTCGGCGGGGCCGTCGGTGAGGAGGCGGACCGTGCCGCCGGGGTTCTCCGGGGCACCGTAGAACACGAAGTCCTCGTCGAAGGTGACCTGTTCATCCTCGTCGAGGCACGAAGGCGACCACGCCGACCTCGCAGCGCTCCTGCAGCGCCCAGGTCACAGTGACCTGCCACTGGGGCAAAGGAGTCCCGGCAGGTGGCGCCGGCAAATCGATCACCCCGCAACGGGGCAGCACACGCGGAGCCTGCGACCGATCGGCGGCAGCCTCCGCCACTCCCTTCTCCGGCTCCCGCTCTGCTGGACCGACATCAGCCGCAGGATCACCCAGCCACTCCTCGTCGCGCACCGGCAGTCCCAGCTCCGCGATCCGTTCCATACGGCGATCGTCCTCCCCGCCGGGCAGGACGACGACGTCGGTGACGCTGCGCGAGAGGTTGACGGCGGCGGAGCCGCCCAATTCGACGACGCGGCTGCGGGCCGCGACCGCCTCGGGGTGCTCGCCACCCAGGACGAGCACCCTCCGCCCAACAGCGGTTTGTCCGCCGACGAGGCCGGCGCAGGCTGCGACGGACGCGGAGCCGGCACGGTCGGCACCGATACAGGCACGCCCTCCGGCACGGACGTATCGGTCTTCGGCATGGGGGCCTGATGGAGCACTCCAGGCCGTACATCGACGAGGAGCTTGAGGAAAGTGTCCTCGTCGATGACCGGTACACCCTCGGCCACGGCCCGTCGGGCCTTTGCCGAGCCGGACGTGGAGTCGTTGGTAACCAACGCGCTGGTGTGCCGACTGACTGACGACATCACATTCAGCCCGGCAGCCACCGACCGCGCCACCAATTCGGCACGCGAGGTCACGGTCTCCCCGGTGATGGCGATCTTCATCCCCTGGATGAGCGAACCGCCCGGTTCCAGCCGCCCAGGGTTGCGGTGCGCACACGGCGTCTTCGGCGGCTTGGGCGCGAACCGCGGGTCCTGCAGGGGCGGGCACGCCACCAGCGGCAGCGGCAGATCGAGCGCGGCTGCCTCCCGCAACGTGGCGCGGAAGATCCCCGCGAGCACCCGGGTGTCGTCCAGTGCATCATGCGCCCGGGCTTGCGGTACCCGGTAGTGGGCGGCCAGCGTGCCCAGCTTCATGTCTGCGGTGGGCGGGTCCACCTGCCGGTTGAGCGCAAGGGTGCACAGACGCCACGTCACCGGCAGGTGCAGGCGGGCCCGCGCGAACTCGTGGGCCAGAAAGTCGTAGTCGAACTGTGCATTATGGGCCACCAAGACCCGGTTCTGGAACAGAGCCCCGATCCACTCGGCGACCTGTTCGAAGGTCGGCGCCTCGCGCAGCCGCTCGGCGGTCAGGCCATGGACGTGCACGGGCCCTGGGTCGCATCCCGGGTTCAGCAATGTGGAGAACTCCCCGGTCTGCTCACCGTCAGGGCCGACGGTCACCACCGCGATCGACAGAACGCGATCCCGCCGGGGGATGAGCCCCGAGGTCTCGACGTCCACGAGAGCCCAGTCGAGGGCGTAGTCGCGACTGCCGGATATGGACGTGTCGAGAGCGGGAGACCGGAGAGCCACGGCGGTAAGGATGGTGCGGAAAGGTCTGTTCCATCAACCTGGGTTCAGATCTACCCCGGTATGCGCCAAGCGTTGAAGGCTGCCCCCGCGAGGAGGGCGCAAAACAACATGATCAAGAGTGCCCCCGGCAGGACTCGAACCTGCGGCCAAGCGCTTAGAAGGCGCCTGCTCTATCCACTGAGCTACGGGGGCCGGTTGTGGCCGCGAACGGCGGTGAAGCCCCGGGCGCCTGCGTCTCCGACCGTTAGGCCGTTGTGCCGACGGCCGAGCGGGGCGGAACCGTGACGTTGCCAGGACAAGGATAGGGCTCCGTACGCCTCATCCCGGTTGCTTCACCTCCGTGGCACGTTGTGGAGGTTCCGTGAAGCGATGCCGATAATCGCAGGCAGGTGCGAATCCTGCACGGGTTTTCACGTAACAGCGGGCGGGTGTTGTGCACTCGTTATGCCTGCGCCTCAGCAGCCACGCCGTTCGCTTGTCCCTTCTGCGGTGATCCGGGTGGGTCTCATCGGCGCGCAGAGGGGGTATACGCTTCAAAAGCTAAGCAAAAGCGGGCATTGTTCCCATGTGGCGACCTTGGACGTACAGCCCCGACTGCTCGACGCGCTGTCCGCACTGCGTGACCGTGTTGACGCCACACGCTTCCCGCTCCCGCTCCCCGGCGCGCGCCCGGCGCGGCCGTGCCGAACTCCTCGCCCAGCTCGATGACTACGTCGTGCCCCGCCTCAGCGCTCCCGAAGCGCCGCTGCTCGCGGTGATCGGCGGCTCCACGGGGACCGGGAAGTCCACACTGGTCAACTCGCTCGTGGGGCGGCGGGTCACCGAGGCGGGGGTGCTGCGGCCCACGGCGCGTACCCCGGTCCTGGCCTGCCCCCCCGAGGACCGCCACTGGTTCTCCGGCCGGCGCGTGCTCCCGTACCTGACCCGGGTGTGGATGCCGGTCCAGGACGGCCCGGCGACCCATACGGCATGGCGGGCGGGCGGGCCGGCGGCGGAGGCGGGCTCGGGCCGCGTCCCGGCCCACGAGACGGCCCGGGAGGCGGCTCCGGGCTCGGGGGCGGCGGGGTGGCCGGGGCGTACGCGGTGCGGGGGCGGCACGCGGGGTACGGCGGCTACCCGGACGGCGAGGGCCGCGGGGGGCTATGCGGACGGATACGCTGACTACGACGACTACCCGGCGCTTGGCGGGCTCGGCGGCGCCGGGGCGCGGGCGGCTGACTACGTGCCCGACGAGCCGTACGACGCGCTGGTGGACTCGTTGCGGCTGGAGACGGACCCGGCGCTGCCGCGCGGGTTGGCCCTGCTGGACGCGCCGGACATCGACTCCCTCGTCACCGAGAACCGCGAACTCGCCGCCCGGCTCATCTGCGCCGCCGACATCTGGGTCCTCGTCACGACCGCGACGCGGTACGCCGATGCGGTGCCCTGGCACCTGCTGCGGACCGCCAGTGAGTACGACGTGACGCTCATCACCATGCTCGACCGGGTGCCGCACCAGGTCGCCGCCGAGGTCACCCGCGAGTACGCCACGTTGCTGGACGAGGCCGGGCTCGGCGGCGTGCCGAGGTTCACCATTCCGGAGCTGCCCGAGTCCACGGGCGGCGGCAGCGGACTGTTGCCGGCCTCCGCGGTGGCGGCGCTCCGGGACTGGCTGGCGCGGCGCGCCGAGGACCCGGTAGCCCGCGCGGCGGCTGCCGCGCGCACCGCCGAGGGGGCCGTCGCCGCGCTGCGTACGCAGGTGCCCGCGCTGGCCTCCGCCGCCGCGGCCCAGCACTCCGCGGCCGTACGGGGGCGCCCAGCGCGTGGTCGACGCGTACGCGCGGGCGGAGGAGCGGGCGCTGCGGGAGATCGCGCAGGGCACCCCGCTCGCCGGTGACGCGCTCACGCACTGGCACTGCTACCCACGGGACGTGGCCCCCGGCGCGCTGCTCGACGCCCTCGCCTCGTCCCTGGCCACGCTGTTGAACTGCGTCGTCAGCGCCGCCGACGCGCGGATCGACCTGGCGAGCCAGCGCGACCCGGCGGCGGAGGCGACGCTTCCGGAGCCGGACGCGGCCGGGGTCGCGGGCCGGGCCGGGGTGGCCGCGCGGCACTGGCGGCGTTGCGTCGAGGAACTGGCCGAGGAGGAGGCGAGCGTCGCCGAGCGGGCCACGCCGCCCGACCCGGACGCGGTCGCGGCCCTGGCGATCACGGGGTTGCTCGGCGGGCGGCGGGCCCGCACCGCCGGCGAAGCGCTCGCGGACATGCTCGGCGTGCACGGCGCGCTCCGGCTGCGGGAGCGCGGCGGGCTGCTCCTTGAGGAGTGCGTACGGCGTGCCCTGGACGCCGAGCAGGAGCGGTTGCTCGCCCCGTTGGACGCGCTCGACATCGCGGCGGAGCAACAGGCTGACCTGATCGCCGACCTTTCCGTACTGCGGAAGGAACACCTTCACGCGGCGGCATGGTCGCCGGCACGGCATGCATCGGAGCGGAGAGAGAGGTGACCGAGATGACGGCCATGGAGCCGGGCCCGGAGTCCGAGGGCGACCGCACGACCACGACGAGCGGTGCCGGGGCGGGCGGTGGGGAGGGCACCGGGGCGGTCGCTGGATGGGACCCTGCGGACGGGCACGAGGCGGCCGGCGTCGCTCCCGCCCCTCCGACTGTCCCTGCCCCTGGCGCTTTCCCTGGCGCGGTCTCCGTTCCTGCCCCTGTTTCTGTCGCTGTTCCTGCCCCCGACTCTGTTTCTGTTCCCGCGCCCGGGCCTGGCCCCCTTCCCGTTCCGGGCCTCGGTTCCGACGGCGATGTCGGTGCCGATGCTGAGGACGGTGGCGGCGGTGGCCACGGCGGGGGCGGTGTGCCGTCCGTGGTCGGCGCCGGGGAGGGGGGACGGGCTCCGTACGGCCGAAGGAGTTGACGTCGCGAGCGTCGCTGGTGCCGTCGATGGTGGCTCCGGTGGTGCGGCGCGGCACGACGGGGCGGAGGGCGGTGGGGTGGCGGATGCGGCGGCCGAGGCGGTGCCGGGTGCGCCGGAGTTGAGCGTTCCGGGCGGGGCCCCGGCGGTCTCGCCGCGGCACTCCCGGGACGACGGGTTGATCGCGCGTCGGGCCCCGAAGCCGGTGGAAACGGATGGCGCGGGTACGGCGGCCGCGCTCGACGGCGGCGGGCCCGCGCCGGGCGCGGGCGACGACGAGAGCCCGGGGAGCGCGGAGGACCCGGCGCGCTCAGGGGACGCGGCTGGCGCGGAGGACGCCGGGGCCGCTGCGGACGTGGCGGACGCGGCAAACGCGGCGGAATCCGCTGGCACGACGCACGCCACCGACTCGGGGGTGAGCGAAGAGGTGGAGACGGGTACAGGCTCGGGAACGGGCCGGGGTTTGGGGGCGGGTGGGGGCGCCGCTGTCACCAGTTTCACTTCCGTGCGCGGGGGGCGCGGAGGATGTCGACGGGGGCTCGGTGGCCGATGGGGCGCACGGGGAGGATGCCGACGCTGACGCGTACGCCCTCGCCCGCGCCGTGAGCCTCCCGGGCCGCCGAGGGGAGGGGGCCCCGTCAGCGTACGGCAAGGGGGGCGGGGCCCCGTCGGCGTACGGGAGCGGGAGCGGGTACCGGCGGGGCGCGCTGGGGTACGGCGTGGTGGGCGACACCCTGGGAGCGGCGGCGCTGCGGAACCGGCTCGTGGCGCTGCGCGAGATGGTCGCGCTGTCCCGTGGCCGGGTGGACGGGCGGACGCTCGCCGAGGCCGAGAAGGTGCTCGACCAGGCGGCGGCCCGGGACCGCTACTCGCACGGCCACACCGTCGTCGCCCTCGCCGGCTCGACCGGCAGCGGGAAGTCCACGCTCTTCAACGCGCTGGTCGGGGCGCCACTCGCGGCGGCCGGCACGCAGCGGCCGACCACCTGCGCGCCACTGGCCTGCTCGTGGAGCGAGGACGCCGAGGGGCTGCTCGACCGGCTCGGCGTCCTGGTCGCCGACCGCCACCGCCCGGCCCGGCCGTACGATCCCGCGTTCGCCGGGCTCGTCCTCATCCACCTGCCCGACCACGACTCGGTCAGCGTCGGGCACCGGGCCCGGGTGGAGCGGCTGCTGGGGCTCGTGGACGTGATCGTGTGGGTGGTCGACCCGGAGAAGTACGCCGGCGCGGTGTTGCACGAGCGCTATCTGCGCCCGCTGGCCGGGTACGCCGAGGTGATGGTTCCCGCGCGGCGGAAGCCGTGCGCAAACAACCTTATGGTTCCGCACGGGTATTCGATTCCTCCCTGGCCTCGACATACTCGACATAGCGGAGAAGTTCCTCCGCGCTATGAAACCGTTGTGCCCGGTGAACGGGGGTGGGGTTGCATCCGTCTCCTTTGAGGAGCGGGCGCAGTTCCACAAGCGCGTTGCCGATGGTTCGAGGGCTTACCTTGAACAGTTCGGCGATTACCGGACGGGTGGCGACCTGTCGCATGGCGAGAATCGCGGCAAGAACGCGGCCCTCGTTGGTGATCTTGTTGTAGATGACTGTGCCCGGGTCCTTCTTCAGCTCGGCTCCGCGTCGGTTGTGTCGCATTTCTTGGAGCCGGGCTTGGTACCGAGTAGCCAAGCGCGTGGTGATGGCATCGAGTTCGGCATGGCTCATACCCGTGATGGCCGGATGCCGCAGTGCTTCTTGAGGGTGGATTTCCTGGAGGGAGCCGGCAGAAGCGACAAAGTCCCGGACGGCTTGCGTGGTGGTAAGCCTGAGGTCGATGGCGCGCACTGTGTGGTTGTGTTCTGTCAGGAGGGCTCGGGTCTCCCGCATGGGTTTCTGGAGGCCGCTTCGGGTTACTCCGAGGAGGTCCTGAAGAACGGGCATCGTGCAGATCCCGCGGAGATAGACGAGCGTGGCCACAGTCCGGGCTGCAGGCGTGATCACCGTCATCCCGCCTGCCCCTTTCATACGTCGTCGTTTCCCGCCTCGTCGGTCGTAGTTCCGTTGCTCGGCCTTGGCCGCCTGGGCTGGCTCCAGAAGCGCGATAAGCTGGGCCAGTTCATCCCGAGTCATCCCGGTCATCACGGGGTGGGAGAGCATCTCCAGGACTTCCGACTGGATGGACCTGGGTTTCTGCTTGCCGCAGGCGCAGTGCAGTGATCGTGCGGGTCGATGGTGTAGTTCCAGGCGCCGTGAGTGTCGTGTGGCTGGATCGGCAAGGAGTCCAAGTACTCCTTGCTCACCGTGACCCCGATCGGATAGGAGCGTGTGTCGAGTTCGGCTTCGACGCGCAGGCCGGAGCGAGTGCGGGTGGATTCGATGGTTTTGATGACGACTTCGTGGCTGGTCAGCGGGCGTCCGCGCCAGTTCATGGTGATGTGAGAGAAGAGGCGGTGCTCGACCTTATTCCACTTCGATGTTCCAGGCGGAAAGTGGCAGACGGTAATAGCCAAGCCGGTTTCCTCGGCCAGAGCTGCGAGTTCAGACTTCCAAAGTCGGTATCGCGGAGAGTTCGAGCTGCCGGAGTCCGCCGTGATGAGAAGGCGCTTGGCGCTCGGATAGTCGGTCTTGCCGCGGTTATCCCACCATCGGCGAATAGAAGCGACCGCGAAGGCCGATGTGTCGTGCTCCACACCGACATTGACCCAGCCCGTGTTGGCCCCGATGTCGTAGATCCCGTAGGGGATGACCTGTTGGATCTCGCCGCGCCAGAACAGAGAGTGATCTTCTACGTGGATCGGCTCTCCCTTTGGGCGCCACTCTCGCCCCGGGTTGTGGAACCGACCGACCATCTCCTTTTTCTTCGTATCAACGCTGATGACCGGCTCGCCCGCCGCCTGATGTTCCTTGACTTGGCTGTTGATGTAATGGAACTGGGCGTCTCGGTCAGGGTGTTGCTTTCCCTCCAGGGTCTTGGCGTTGCCCTGAAGACTGAACCCGTTCTCATGCAGCAGTTTCCCGACCGTGGTCGCGGAGACTGGATGCCCCTTTTGGGTCAGCTCGTCGGCGAGATGCCGCAGCGACTTGGTCGTCCACCTCAAGGGCGACATGGGATCGCCTCGCTCATCCGGCTCGACCAACGCCAAGAGGGCAGGCAGCAGTCCTGGGTCCTTCGAGGCTGCGTTCTTGCGGCCGCCTCCAGGGCGTCGAACGCGACCACCTGGAAAGGGCGACGGTTCATCTGCGAGTTCGGCGATGCCTTTACGCACCGTCGTTTCGCTGACACCAGTCGCTGGGACACCGCACGTATTCCGCCATGCCCAAGCTCACGGGCCTCTGCGGCCAGCAGCAACCGCCTCTGCCGTTCGTTGAGATGGGGGAGCAACGTGCCCAACCGCGAGGCAAGTTGTTGGGACATCGACTGAGATATGACCACGCAAGATCAACGATCATGGAGCCCGCACAGCAACGCGTTGTTTCCAGACGGCTTCCAACCAGGTCGACCGGCTGCCGGGGAACGCCGCCGGACAGGTGGTGGACGATCTGCACCGGCTGCTCGACGAGGACGGGGTCGCGCTCGGCGAGCACGGCGCGACGGTGCTCGCCCTGTCGGCGCTGACCGGCGAGGGCGTGGGCGAACTGCGCGAGACGCTGGGGCGGTTCGCGGTCGACTGCGCGGCGGCCGAACGACGGCTGACCGCGGACGTGGACGGGGCCACCCTGCGGCTGCGCGCCGCCTACCTGGCCGAGGACCACGCGGGGCTGAGCGAACGGGCCTGCGAGGAGTTCGAGGACGGGCTCGCGGACGCGGCGGGCGTGGTGGCGCTCGGCCAGGCGGCCGAGCGCGCGTGGGCGCGCGCGGCGGCGCACGCCTGCGGCACGCCCTGGGCCCGGCTGGCCGAGCGGCGCGCCACCGGCCCGCGCCGGCGCCCCGCGCGGGTGGAGCCCCCGGCGGCGGCCCGCCCCTCCGATACCAGCGGCACCAGGGGCACTAGCGGCACCGACGCCCGCAGCGGCAAGGGCAGCGACACAGGCGGCGACAGCAGTGCGGCGGCGGGCTCGACGGACGGAGCCCGGCTGCCCGAAGGGCGGGGCATGGGGGCCGCGGGCGTGGAGCGGGGCAGCGGGGACCGGGGAGTTGGTGGGGCCGGGGGCGTCTCCTCCCCAGGGGCGGAAGGCGGCGGGCCCGAGTTCCGGGCCGTCGCGAGCGACCTCGCGGCCACCCCGCGCTCGGCGGTTCGCCGGTGGCCGGCGCCGAGGCGTCTCCCGTCCGGCGCACCCCGGGGCCGGCTGGCCGCGCCGGTGGCCGGGACGCCGTTGTCGGCCGAGCCGCCGCCGCCGTACCGGCTCAGCACGCCGTCCCCGCGCCGGCCGAGCCGGCCGCCGCCGTACGGGCGGAGCGGGTGGCCCCTCCGTTGGTGGCGCGGCCCGCCGTCGAGTACGCCGTACGGGCCATGGCCGACGATGCCACCGCGGGCCTGCCCCGGCCCTGGGCCAGGGCCGTGCGCGAGGTGGCGCGGGGCGCGGCCACGGGGCTGGCGGAGGCGTTGGACGAGGTCGTGGAGGAGGTCGCCGACCGTGCGGTGAACGCCCCGGAGCGGGGTGGTTCGCCGTTGCGCAGGCCACGCTGGTGGGCCGCTGCGGTGCTGGCCCAGAGGGCGTGTCTGGTGGCCCAACTGGCCTTCCTGGGCTGGCTTGTGGCCGCCATCGCGGGGCTGGTCGGCGGGGCGTGGTGGGTGCCGACGACGCTGTTGGTGGCCGGCTGGTTCACCGGCCCCGCGCTGGCGCGCCTGTGCGCGTGGGCGGCACGCGGTCCGGCCCGCCAGCACGGCGAGGAAGCCGAGCGACAGTTGCGAGAGCGGGTGACGGAGTGCGGGCGCGTCCTGGAGGCGGTGTTGGCGGAGCTGGCGCGCTACCGGCAGGTGCGTGAGCGGTACGTGGTGGCCGCCGGCGGGGTGTGAGGCGGGACCCCCCGGCGGAGCGGGCGACGGGGGCCGCCAGTGAGCCGTGAGGAGATGTTCCATACGGCACGCGACTCCTTCGCCGCCCACCACCGGATCGACCCGGGCGTCAGCGCGCTACCCGACTGCCCGGGCAGGCCCGAGTGCGGGCTCACCCCGGCCCCGCACAGGGCAGCCCCGGTGGCCGGGGCTTCCTCGCGCCGGCCTTCCCGGGCACGGCATCCCCCCGTTCCGACGCTCCGCCCCCTGCCGCCGATCGCACCGCGGGGGTAGCGGGTGGGGCGGGGGCGCGCTTTGCTGGAAGTCCCGCGGAACGCGAGCGTCCTGTGTGCCGCTCCCCACGTCCCTACTCCCCCACCCTCCGTCCCCGCCCTCACTCGGCACGCGCCGCACGACGCCCCCGGCGTCCGTCCGGCGCGCGGGACCCGCGCACCGCGACCGCGCCGGGCCGCCCGGCTGCGGGAACCGCGCCAGAGGTGAGTCTGAGGAGGAGCGAGCGATGCGACACGGTGACATCTCGTCGAGCCCGGACACGGTCGGCGTCGCGGTCGTCAACTACAAGATGCCCCGCCTGCACACCAGGGAGGAGGTGCGGGACAACGCCCGCGCGATCGCCGACATGGTGGTGGGCGTGAAGAGCGGGCTGCGCGGCCTGGACCTGGTGGTCGTCCCCGAGTACTCCACCCAGGGGATCATGTACGACCGGTCCGAGATGCTGGCCACCGCGGCGTCCGTACCGGGTGCGGAGACGGACGTCTTCGCCGCCGCGTGCCGCGAGGCACGGGTGTGGGGCGTGTTCTCGTTGGTGGGCGAGCGGCACGAGGAGCATCCGCACAAGCCGCCGTACAACACGCTGGTGCTCATCGACGACCAGGGCGAGATCGTGCAGAAGTACCGCAAGATCCTCCCGTGGTGTCCGGTCAAGCCCTGGTACCCGGGCGAGTACACCTACGTCTCGGACGGGCCCAAGGGCATGAAGATCTCGCTGATCATCTGCGACGACGGCAACTACCCGGAGATCTGGCGGGACTGCGCCATGAAGGGCGCCGAACTCATCGTGCGCTGCCAGGGCTACATGTACCCGGCCAAGGACCAGCAGGTGCTGATGTCCAAGGCGATGGCGTGGGCCAACAACTGCTACGTGGCGGTGGCCAACGCCGCCGGGTTCGACGGCGTGTACGCGTACTTCGGGCACTCCGCGATCATCGGGTTCGACGGCCGCGCGCTGGGCGAGACCGGCGAGGAGCCGTATGGCATCCAGTACGCGCAGCTCTCGGTGTCGGCGATCCGGGACGCGCGGACCTACGACCAGTTGGAGAACCACCTGTTCAAGCTCGTGCACCGGGGCTACACCGGTACCGAGGCGGCGGGCGAGGGCGCGGCGGGCCTGGCGGAGTGCCCGTTCGACTTCTACCGGCTGTGGGCGAGCGACCCCCGGAAGGCGGGCGAGCACGCGGAGGCCGTCACCCGGTCCCCACCGGGTGCCACCCGTGCCACCCGGTGGGGACCGTACGGCCTGAGACGACGCGGGTGGTGGCGGGCCAGTGAGCGTGTGGGCTGTCCCGCCCGCTCCCGGCCCGTCAGGCCGGTGGTGCGCGGAGGTCGACACCCGGCGCCTCCTGCCGGTGGCATCCTACCAGCGCGTGGTCTCGCCGATGAAGTCCGGGATCTCGATGGCGGTGCCCTGCAGGTGGGCCTGGCCGAGCACGTGGTGGCCGACGGCGAGGTCGAGGATGCCGAGGCCGAACGGGGAGAAGACGGTGGGCTTGGCGGGGTCGAGGGTGACCTCACCCCGGAGCAGGGAGCCGAGCGTGCCGGTAATGAAGTCCCTTCCCCCGGTGAGCTGTTCGGCCAGGTGGGGCGAGGTCTGTGCCTTGAGGCAGTGGTCGACGTCGTCCACCACGTTGTTGCTGCGCAGCAGCACCTCGGGGGCGATGTCGCGCAGTTCGGGGGCGATGTCGCGCAGCGAGGTGATCAGCAGTACCTGGCTGGGGCGCAGGGTGGTGTCCGCGCTGACGTAGGGGGTGGGCGCGGTGGTGGCGAAGACGACCAGGTCCCGGTCGAGGGCGTCGTCCAGGGTGCCGATGGCGACCGGGACGCCGAAGCGGGTGGCGGCGTGCTCGCTCAGGTGGCCGGCGCTGGTGGGGTCGAGGTCGTGCACGAGCACGTCGGCCACGGCCACGCCGGCCGCGTGCAGGTACCGGCCGCGTGCAGGTAGTCGAGGATGGTGCGGGCGATGACGCCGGCACCGACCGACCGCGAGCCGCACCGGCTCGGCCGAGGTGACCAGCCGGGAGGCGGCGACGGCGGCCGATGCCACGGTGCGTACGGCGCTGATGGTGGAGGCCTCCAGGCAGGCCAGCGGGTAACCGGTGGCGTAGTCGTTGAGCAGCAGCGTGGCCGAGGCGCGCGGCAGGCCCTCCTTGATGTTGTCGGGGAAGCTGGCTATCCACTTCATGCCGATGGTGTCCACGTCGCCGCCGAGGTAGGAGGGCAGGGCGATGACGCGCGCGTTGGGCTTGTCCGGGAAGCGCAGGAAGTAGCTGTCGGGGTTGACCGAGAGCCCCTGCTCGTGGGCGATGTAGGTGTCGGCGACGATGCGCAGGACGTCCTTGTGGGCGCCGGCCAGGACGGTGGAGACAGCCGCGCCGGGCACGACGAAGAAGTGGGACATCGGCTCTTCCTTCTGGGCTGGGTGGGAGTGGGTGTGACTCGGTCGGGTGGACGGAGAGATGGCTGGTGGTGGGGGCCACCCAGGCCGCTGCGGACTCGGTGGCGGGCAGTGGATTCACCGGGATATCCCGCGTCGATGTGATCAGCTCTGAGCACCTGTCCGTGGGCAGCGGTCAGCACCGGGCGTCCCCCGTCCGGACGGGGGACGCCTCGCGGGCGCCCCGCACGCCGCCACCTCAGCGGGCAGTCAGCGCACGACGGTGCGGATCACCGCTTCGCCGCGCACCACTCCAGGACGGCCATGGCCGCGTACATCTTGTTCTCCGACTGGTCGAAGGCCAGGCTGTGCGGGCCGTCGAGCACCTCGGCGGTGACGTCTTCGCCGCGGTGGGCCGGCAGGTCGTGCAGGAAGACCGCGTCCGCGCTGTGGTCCCAGAGCGCGGACGTCACCTGGAACGGCGCAAAGACGTCGCGCCACCCCGGGTCGGGCTTGCTCGTGCCCGTCGTCTGCCACCGCGTGGTGTAGATGATGTCGACCCCCCGTGGCGGACTCGCCATGGAGTGCGTCTCGCTCACCCGCGCGCCGCTGGTGCGCGCGTTCCGCTGGGCCCGGTCCAGTACCCGCGGGTACAGGCCGTAGCCGGGTGGCGTCCGCAGCTCCAACTGGACGTCCGGGTAGCGGCTGAGCGTCAGCGCGAGCGCGGCGGCCGAGTTGTTGCCCTCCCCCACGTAGCACACGCGCAGCCCCTCGACGCGGCCGAAGTGCGCGAGCATCGTGGTCAGGTCGGCGATGGCCTGTGTGGTGTGCTCGTCGGCCGTCATCGCGTTGACCACCGCCATCCGGTCCTGTCGGGCGAAGGCCCGCAGCTCGGCCGGGTCGCCCGCGGTCCGCACCACCAGCAGGTCCAGCATCCGCGAGAGCACCTCGGCGGTGTCCTCCAGCGTCTCGCCGGTGTTGGTCTGCAGGTCGCCGGGCCCGAACGAGATGAGCCGCGCGCCGAGCCGCAGGGCGGCGGCCGAGAAGGACGTACGGGTACGGGTGGAGGTCTTCAGGAAGTGGATGCCGGTGACCAGGCCCGCCAGTTGGTCACCGGAGCGGACGGAGCCGCGGGAGAACTCGGCGCCCCGCTCGACCAGGGCGCGCAGTTCCGCGTCGGTCAGGTCCTTGGTGGAGATCAGGTGTCGCACCGTGGCGTTGCTCACTGTCTGCCTTCTGCCTTTCTCGACGCACCGGTTGGGTATGGAACGCGGCTCAACCCGTGGCCCCACACGGCGGCCCTCGCATCGCGGTGATCCCGAGCCGGGTCCGGCCGCTCGCGGTGACGGTCGGCGGCCGGAGGTGGCGGGGCGGGACGGGGTGGGGCGGAACGGGCGGCGCCCCGGGGTCAGGAGGCGCGGGGCGTGGCGCGGCGCAGGCTGGCCGGCCGCATGTCGGTCCACACCCCGTCGATGTGCGTCAGGCAGTCCTGCTTGGCGCCCTCGAACCCCTCGGCGCGCCAGCCCGGCGGAAGCTCACTGTCCGCGGGCCACATGGAGTACTGCTCCTCATGGTTGAGCACCACGCGAAAGCGCTGGTTGTCACTCATGGACTCTCCCGAGCCAAGGCGGCCCTCCGGCAGAGAGCCGTACGGAATTCCGGTCGTGTCCCGGTCGTCTGCGCACACCGGTCGTGCGGTGGTGCTGGTGCCTGTGCTGGGTGGGGCTGGCCGACGCCACCGACCGACGCCCGATCGCTCGGCAACCCCTCGCCGCCCCGCTCGCCTTGGACTCTGCCACGGTCCGGGAACACTCGCTACACCCCCTACCGTGACGGTAGTTGACGCCCAGAGAGAAGACAGAGCAAGGGCGCGAGTACCGCCCCGACGCCGCCGTCGTCGCGGCCGCAGGTTGCCACCGAGTGACATCCCACAAGGACGGCCAAGACCACACTCGGGCACGTACGGTGACGCCACGGGGACGCCCCGGTGGCCAGTTCGATGCCCCTACCACGCCCCGACCCGGCCCGTGCGGGGCAGCGGCGGCCGACATACGCCGCCCGGGGGGACAAGGGCGGGACCGGGAGTCAGGTACGGCCGGGGCGGAGGGGGCCGGCCCCCTGGGGGCGGGCCACCCTTGTGTGCCCGCGTGGCCCGCGCACATCTTTCTGCCCGTCACGTGGGGCCGCAGCGAGGCCGACCGCGATGCCCGATGATCCTGACCGGTGTGGGTCAGGAAGAAGCCGAAGAACTCGGCGGGGCGGCGGGGCCGTGCCGGTGACCAGCGCCGGTGGCGTCGTCACTGGCTTTCGCTGTGCGCGGGCGTCGTGCCCTCGGCCCATGACGCGCCGTGGCCACCGCCCGCCGTGCCGCTCCCCTGTCTTCCCGTGTCCTCCCGGTCGCGGCCCAGTCGTGTGCGCGTGTCCCCGCGAGTCGCGGGGCGCGGGCCGCGCCCGCCGGCAGCGACCGCACCCGAGCCGCACTCCGGACGTGCCGCCACGCGTCCGCGCCTGCACCAGGTCTCAAGGAGCAACGTGTTCAAGGTTCTGATTCCGCCCCCGGGCCCGCCGCGCGGCCTGGCGCTCGCCCAACTGGTGTGCCGCCTCGGTGACGGCGGCTACAACATCTGCGCCGCGCTCTACATCACCCGCGTCGTCGGGCTGTCCCCGTTCCAGATGGGCCTGGGCCTGACCATCGGCTGGTCGGCCGCCCTCGTACTGAGCATCCCGCTGGGCCACCTGGCCGACCGGGCGGGTCCGCGAGGGACCTCAGTCACCCTCTTCGTCTGCGCGGCCCTGTCCGTGGCCTCCTTCATCTTCATCACGGCCTTCGTGCCGTCCGTCATCGCCTCGTGCGCGTACGCCGTGAGCCAGCGCGGTGGCTCGGCCGCCGAACAGGCGCTGCTCGCCGGCCTGGTCCCCAAGGACCAGGTGACCCGAGTGCGGGCGTTCGTCCAGTCGAGCTACAACGCGGGCATGACGATCGGCGCCGGCCTCGGCGGCCTCGTGCTGCTCTTCGACCGACAGGGCGCTTACTACGCGGCGTTCGCGCTGAACGGCATCGCCTTCCTGATCGCCGCGTACATCCTGCGCCGACTGCCGGCCGTGGCCCCGGTCCCGAAGGCGCCGCCCTCCCCGGACGGCAGGACGACCAGCAAGTCGGTCTTCCAGGACGCCCCGTACGTGGTGATCAGCGTCCTGAACACGGTGCTGCTGCTGTACGTGCCGCTGATCGCCGTGGCCCTGCCGCTGTGGATCAGCGAGCACACCTCGGCCCCGGTGTCGCTGCTCTCGGTGATGCTGATGCTGAACACGGTGGTCGTGGCGCTGTTCCAGGTGCGGGTCTCGGAGGGTGTCAAGGACCTCACCAGCGCCATCCGCCACCTCCTCATCGGCAGCTTCCTGCTGGCGGCGGCGTGCGTCGCGTTCGCCTTCTCCGGCACCTGGGACTCGGCCTGGACGGCCGGCGTCCTGCTCGTCGTGGCCGCGGGCCTGATGGTCGTCGGCGAGATGATGCAGGCCGCCGGCGAGTGGGAGGTCAGCTTCGGACTGGCCCCCCAGGGCAAGACAGGCCAGTACCAGGCGTTCTTCGGCAACGGCATCACCGTCGCCGAGATGCTCGGCCTGCTGGTGCTCACCGGCCTCATCGTCTACTGGGGCGCCCCCGGCTGGATTCTGCTGGGCGGGCTGTTCGTCGCGGTCTCGGCCGCGATGGCCCCCGTGATCCGCTGGGGAGGCCGGGTACAGGACGAGAACGAGCAGCTGGAGCGGGAGTCGCTGGCGGCGACCGACGCGGACCGGGCCGTGGAGCAGGCCGTGGACCGGGCGGAGCCCCCGACCGGCCCGGCCCCTGCCCCGGCCCCGACGCCGACCCCGACCGCCAAGCCGGCCGCCGACCGCCCGGACGAGGCGGTGGACGACCTGGTGTAGCGGCGGGCCCGCCCCGAAGCCCACACGCCCGGTCGCGCCCACCCGCGCGCGCCAGACCGGTGGCATTCCACCATGCCCCCGCGCACATGACGTCATAGCGATATTGGCCTTAGACGCACGGAAAGCGACGTCATAGCGTCAGGGGTGTTCGCACCGGGATGCACAGAATTGCCCAATGAGGGGAATTCGCCATGGGCATGGGCAATTCGAGGACGACTGACGCACACCACCAGGGTCAGTGTCAGGGCAATGGGCCGGGCACCAGCGAGAGGCGGGCGAGGCTGAGGAAGTTCCTCGGGGTGTCGCTGGCCGCCGCCGCTGTCGGCGTCTGCGCCATGAGCAGCGCGGACGCCAGCACCAGCACCAGCACCAGCACCAGCACCAGCACCAGCACCAGCACCAGCACCAGCACCAGCACCCAGGAAAAGCCTCGGGTCCAGGTCATCGATATCAAGCTGAAGAACGAACAGCACGCGGAAACGGACCTCGGCCCGGCAGGACCGAGCCTGGGCAACTTCAACTCCTTTTCCGACCGAGCCATAAGGGACGGCCGCGAGGTCGGACTCGGCGCCGGTTCCTGCAAGACCGTTCATATCGAGGGCGCCAAGGCCACGACACAGTGCCTGATCACGGTGGAGATCGGCCGAGGCTCGGTGACGATGCAGTCGCTCGCGCCAAAGGGAGGCAGAGCTCGCTCGAAATGGCCGTCACTGGCGGCACGGGCGCCTACAGGGGCGCGCGCGGCACCGCGCAGTACTGGGCCGGTACGCCGGACGAGTGCATGCGGGTCCGCCTCCTGCGGTGACCCCGCCGCGCGGCCGGGCCGTACGGTGGCAGCTCCGCCACGGCCGGGGCCCCGGTCGGGCCGGCCGGGCACGCCGCGCAGGACCGCGCGGACGCACGTTCCACAGTGCGACGCGGCGGAGGGTGGCCCACACGGGGCCTGGCCCGTAGCGGAGCCCGGCCGGCGCCCGACGGGGGCGCTACAGGCTCGCGGGGAGCGGTGCTACAGGGTCGCGAGGAGTTCATCCCGTCCGCTCGCGCCGACCTTGCGGTAGATGGCCTTGAGGTGGTCGTTGACGGTGTGGAGGGACAGGTCCAGCCGGGTGGCCACGCGCTTGGTCGGTAGGCCGTCCAGCAGGAGGTCCAGGACGTCGCGCTCACGCGGGGTGATGCCACACCAGACGGACAGGGCCGGCAACAGCGTCGCGGCCGTGGCCTGTTGCAGGGTGACCGCGACGGAGGAGACGTCGCCGTCGTGCAGGGGCTGCCCGTGGAGGACGATCCAGCCGTCGGACGTGGGGATGCGACTCATCACGGGGCCTCGCGCCCGCCGGGCCAGCAGGACGATGTGTAGCGTGACGTCCCTGAGGTGCGCGACGTTCAACACCGTTCCGCGGCCGTTCGGTACCACTGATGTCAGCAGGCACAGCCAGTCCCACAGTGAGGGCGTCACGGATCGGATGCCGTCGTCGGGGCCGATGATCGCCACGCCGGGCGGCAGCGTGATGCGCTGTGGCCGGAACGCCTGCCGGACCAGGAACGCCCGGACGGCCGCGGCCAGCGCCCCGGAAAGCGTCTCGACCCGCGCGGCGTCGGCGGCCGTGAACGGCCTCACGTCCTCGCGGCGCACCAGCACGAGTCCGCCCAACGAGTGTCCGGCAACGACCAGCGCGATCCTCATCTCGCTGCCGAAACCCTCGGCGAGCATGCCGGCGGCTCGCAAACTGTCGTGAAGGGGGTGGCGTGCGGGGCTGAGTACCCCGACCCGGGCGGGGCCCTGGAGGAGCCGTGAGAAGGGGTGCGGTTCCGCGCCGAGGGCGTCGGCCTCCTCCAGCCGGTTCCTGAGGTCCGGGCTGTATCCGGCCTGCTCGGCGAAGAAGCACCCACCCATACCGACAGGGTCGACGGCGGCCAGCATGTAACCGTCATGCGGCACCAAACACCCCACCTGGTGCGACAACTGCCGCCCCAGCTCGGCCACTTCCGTCACGTCCCGCGCCCCCGCGACCAGGGCGCCCCGGACTCCTCGAACCCCACCGGGCCCCGCAGCCATGTTTTGAGACTAGCCCGGGGCAGTGTCACACGTACGCCGTTCCCCGCCGAACCCTCCGCCCTCGCCCTCGCCCTCGCCCTCGCCCTCGCCCTCGCCCTCGCCCTCGCTCCCATCGTGATCCGGGCCCCCGCCGCGCGCCCGTCAACCCCCCGAACCTGGGGATGCCGAGTCGGCACCCCCGAACATCATCGTGGTCACCGATCAGCACGACGACAGTGCACGGAAAGTCCACCGAAAAGGGGTCGACTCATGGAGACGCGCACGCTGGGCAGGAAGACGGCGAGCATGGTCATGCTCCTGGGCCTGATGGTGACCGGCATCGGGACGGGGCGGCGGCTCAGGCGGCCGACACGTCGCACGCGACGGGAACGGCGCAGGCGGCGGAGACGCGCGCCGACACGAGGCTCACGGGTGTCGAGGTGACCTTCTACACCACCTACGACAACAAGGACCACGACACGAAGGTCTTCACGTCCGTGACGGACCACACCAACAAGACCATCGGGGCCCTCGGCGAGCACTTCGGTGACGACACCTTCGACGACGGGGACGCCGACGGCCCGTACGCCCTGAGCCTGACGGAACCCGCGACGTGGTCGACCATGCGCGACGGACGACTGCGCGTCAGGATCGAACCCGATGGCCACGACACCTGGAGGTTCAACCTCAGGTCCACCCTGTTCTTCTCCGACGGCAGCCGTCGCCACGCCGACCAGGACAACCTGGCCCCGAGCGAGCGCAATCGCCAGGTGGACGTCCCCATCGCCTGATCACCGTCAACACGTCGGGGGCGCGGGCGATGCACGCCATCACGTACGGAGACGACGCGCGCCCGCGCCCCCGGCCGCTCGGCCCTCGGGCGGCCGAGACCTGGAACCCGCGCTCACGCCGACGGCCCGATGTCCTCCTCCGGCGTGACGGTCCAGTGCCAGGTGATGGTGGCGGTGTAGTCGAAGTGCCGCCCGCCCGGGTGGTCGCGCGCCATGTGGGCACTGCACCAGCGCTGGGCGTGGGCGCACTGGGCTTCGAGGTCGTACGTGGGGTCGACCTCGGGCGAACGGTCGCCGCAGGTGCGGCACACCGTCCGGGTGAGCGGGGGCGGCTGGCTGGGGTCCATGTCGACGGTCATGGCGACGAAGCGGTACTGGCTGCGGGTCACCGGGCTGGGCCTTTGATGGTCAGACGGGCGTGGCGGGCGCACGCGCGGTGCGCGGTGAGCCGTCGGCGTACGGGATCGTCCGGATGCCGACGGCCCACGGCGGTAACGGCCCGAGCCCGCTCGACGGCACGGTCACAGACCTGACACCGCAACGGGAGGGCGTCCGCCCCGGGGACGGCGAGCACGGCCGGAGCCAGCGCCGCGGAGAGGATGGCGGGCCGGCTCAGGTAGTCCCCCGTCCACCCACCCGGCACCCGCCAGCGCAGGCCAGGACTGTTGTGCCGGCCGGCGGGCGGTACACCGAGGTAGGTGGCGCTGGTGTCGGTGCGGGCCGGGAGCACGGTGACGTACGGCCGCAGCCGCTCCCACTGCTCCCACGGCGCGAGGGCCGCCTCGCGCAGCGGGAGCAGCCAGTACGCGGTGCAGACGTGGGGGTCGATGATCGCGGCGCTGCCCTCGATGCCGTCCAGGACGTCGAAGGCGCGGGCGGCGATGGCCGTGTGGGCCCGTACGGCGTCCCACCGCTCCCCCGTGGGCAGCAGCGTCACCGCCTCACCCGCCGGCGGAACCCAGGCACGCTCCCTCACCAGACGCCCCCGCGAGCCCGGTCGGGCCGGCTCTCCGCCGTACGCCCGACGGACGGCCGGACGACGGCGTACGCCTCGGCCAGTCGCCCCGCGTCGGTCAGCAACCGCCCGGGCTCAGGCGCGACCCGCCACCAAGCACAGCCGGGCCCGCGTCATGCCGGGCACGAACAGGTAGCTGCCGTCATCCCCGGCCAGCGTCACGCCCTCTCGCTCCAGACGTAGCGCCCTGCGCGTGGTCCTTGAAGTAGGTGAGCTGCTGCTCGCCGTCCATCTGGATCACGGCCCCGCTGTCCTCAACCAGTTCGGCGAGGACGCGGTCACCGTGATGCATGGGCAACGTGAACGCGTGCCACCCCAGTTCACCGACCCGCGTCCAGCGCACGCCGCCGGGGGGAATCCAGTCGTAGGGCGGAGTGGGTGTGGTCGGTTCGGTGGACATGGCACGGCTTCCGGCGCCATCGGTGATCGGTTGATGACTGACCGTAAGGATTCGGCGGATGGGGCCTCAAGGGCAATCAGACGGGGTGCTACCGCGTTGTGCCACGGAGCGTCACAGTGGCACCCCCAACGCGTCGGCCAGTTCCCGCATTTCAGGCGTGAGCGTCCGCCGCCGTTCGATAACGCGCCCCATGATGTCCTGCGCGTAGCGCTGCGCGACGATCCACTGTGGCGCCTCAGCCCGCACCTGCTGGAGAACCCGTACGCAGCGCGCCTCGTCCCGCAGGCGGAGGTGGGCGTCCACCACGTCCAACAGGTGCCGGCACCTGCCGCTCTTCCCGCCACCTTGCGCGGGCACCCACTCCCGTACGGCACTGTGCAGCCGCAGTACGCGATCGGGCCGCCGCTGGATGGCGGCGTGCTCGGCGCGTTGGTGAGTAACCGTCACTGGTTCGAAGTGCCGCAGGTAGTCCGGGGCGCTGATCACCTCACGACCGAGCCCGACCGCCGCGATGTGCGCCATTCGCAGGGCGTCGGCGGCCTCCTGCTTGTGGTTGTCACGTACGGATGCGGCGCCGATGCGTAGTTGGAGGCCGCCCCAGACCGCCCACTCCTCCGGCCTCGCACGGGAGATCCGCGGCTCGATGTCGTCGGCCCATCGGGGGGCCAACTCGGCCACGTCGGCGAGCCGGCCCCGCGTAGTATCGGGGCACACTCAGCCACGACCGCCGCTCCACCGTCGAGTTCGTCCGTGGCAAGCTCCAACGCGCGTTGCGCGGCATGGGCCGCCACCTCATGTCGCAGTTGAGCAAGGAATGGCGTGACGAGCTGCATGACCTGGTATCGCAGCCGGCGAGCTGGCTGGGAATCATCGAGTGCGGCAGCATCGCGAATGAGAGCGGGGAGCATTCCACCGAGAGAGTCGTACCCGCTCTGTCGCGAACAGCGCCCGTCCGCCTGCCAGGGCACCGGAGACCCACGCTGTTGTCGGAGGCTCGGGTGGTTGAGCGGGTGGCGCTGCCAGCGCCGCGACGGTAGGGCGCCAGATGTCCTCGGGGATCGCTGGACGCCAAGGTGCCGGCGCCTCGGTGAGCAAGTGAGACGTGGTGACGCCGAGCGCGCGAGCGAGTTGGTGGGCGGTCTCCAACCGCACGTCGGTCCGCTCTCCCTGCTCCAGCTTGCGCACGGTGGAGACGGATAGGTCAGCGGCTTTGGCCAGTTCGCTCTGGGAAAGGCCGCGCCTTTCCGGGCGATTTGCAGTCGTTGGCCGATAGTGCCAGGGGCCTCGGGCATACTGAGCTCCGTTCTGACTCGACACCAAAACGGTACTCCGACGCGACGACGTGGCGGTGACGCAGCGATGCCGGACGGGCTGGTGGTGCTCTGGTACATCGACCACACTCTCGTGGACACCCGTGGCATGGGGCGCGAGCTGTGGGCCGCCGCGTTCCACGAGGTGACGGGCGTCGAACTGCGCGAGCAGGCAAGCATCGAGGGGCTGACCGAGCCCGTCATCCTCCGCGAGACGGCCAGGTGCCATGGAGTGCGTGACAGTCGGGAGTTGTTCGAGCGGTTCGCGCGCCCTGGGTGCCGCGCACGTACGGCGCGCGGCCGAACTACGCGTTCGCGGCCAGGCCCTGCCCGGCGCCCGCCAACTCCTCGCCGCCCTGACCCAGCGCCCGGAGGTTCGACAGACGGTGATGACCGGCAACATCCGCACAGCCGCCGAGGTGAAGCTGGCAGCGTTCGATCTGGAACGTGAACTCGACCTGGACAGCGGGTCGTTCGGAGAGGAAGCCGACGAACAGCCGGGCCTGGTACGCGTTGCCTTGCGCCGTTCCGACACAACCCCGGCCGAGCAGGCGGCACTCCTCGGGGACACTCCGGCCGACGTGCGCGGCGGACTGGCGCACGGCGTACGAGTCATCGGCGTAGCGACCGGCCACACGAGCGCGGCCGACCTGACAGCGGCGGGCGCGACACAGGTACTGCCGGACCTCGCCGACACGGAGCGGGCACTGCGCTTGATCGTAGGCTGACGCGACCTTCAGGACGGTGGACCAGAACGCCACCGTCGACCCTCTCAGCCTGCAGACAAGCGCACCCCGGCGTGTCCGAAACACGACCACACACTCCCCTGTAACAGACGTAGTTGGCCATGCTCAGGTACAAGTCAGCAAGCCCCGTACGCCACAGCGTCCCCCTCCCCCGCCCGACGGGGCCCAACCCCGCACCCGGCCCAGCCCCCCGCGCCAGCGCGTACGCCGTGGAAACCCGGAGGTCAACCGGCCGGCAGGCAGGGACGAGGGCGGGGGCGTACGCCGCGTACGCATGAACACGCACATCACAGGTGCACCCTCCCGACGACCAGAATCAACGGCCATTTCCGGCCACCCACTCCCGTCGCACACTTTTCCGAGCGCATTCCACGTCCTCTCGCGGGCCGTCGGGATGCCGACGGAAAAGAGGAGTTTTGCTGGTGACGGCAGGAAACCGGGGATAAGATATCGCGCGCTGCTCGCGATGGCGGTCAGTGATGGTGGTGTGGGGTGGGGGCACCATGCTTGAGCTGCGAGAACACGCTACCCGGGACGGGTTCACCCGAGGCCGTGAACGTGCGTTTGCTTTCCCTGGTCTGCCACGCTTACGTACTGCCCCAATACACCCAGACGGCCATCACAAAGCGGTCCACGCAACGTCAGTGGGCCTTTTTCTTCCCTGATGTTCGCGGCCGGCGTCCGCCCGAAGTCATGAAGTGGACGTGCGGCGAGAAGCGGGTGCTTCGTTTCACGACAGAAGTGACGACAGAAGTGACACGACGAGAGAAGTGTGGAGTGTCATGCCATGAACCGAGTCGGTAGGGACGACTCACGCGGGTTAACCCGGAGACTCACGGAGTCGTCGGGGCGCATCGGGTTGTCCGTTCTCCTATTGACAGTCGGCGCCCTGGGGGCGAGGGCTGGGCCGGCCGCCGCTTCGGCGGACGACGGCACGCTGACGGTCCAGGTGCTGCGCGACTTCTTCGGCACAAACGTGGTGAACGGTACCATGGACGTGCCGCAGCGGGGCATGAAGGTGGAGGTCACCGACCCCGAGGGGCACGTCGTGCGCGGCGTCACGGACGCCACGGGCAAGGTCGTGGTGGAAGGGTCGACGAAGCTGGAGGGCGGGCGGTACCGGGTCGACGTCAGCGTTCCGGGACCGTACGACAAGTACCTGCGGGCGGCGCCCGCGTCCACGGCGGAGAACCACTTCGACAGCTTCACGTCGTTCGTGGACGTGTCGGAGGGCAAGGACGCCTCCGTGGTGACGGGGGTGTGGGACCCGGCGGACTACGCGCTGCCGGACACGCGGTACTTCGTACCGACCCACAACGGCGCCAACACGACCGACAACCGGGCGTTGGTGGCGTTCGACACGAAGTCCCGGGGCACGTGTCCCACCGACAAGGCCTGCCCCACCACGCTGGCCACGCAGGACCAGGTGGGCACGACGTTCGGGCTGGCGTACGACACGGACAACGGCCGGTTGTTCCAGAGCGCGTTCGCCCGGCGCTACGCCCCGTACGGGCCCCAGGGTGGCGGCGCGATCTACACGGTGCCGGCGAACGGCTCGGGTACTCCGAAGCTGTTCGCGCGGGTGCCGGACGCCGCGGTGACGGAGCACGACACCGCGAACCTGATCAAGGACACCGGGTTCACCCAGGCACCGGGCAAGGAGAGCATCGGCGGCCTGGCCCTGTCGGAGGACGGTTCGACGCTGTAGGAGGTGAACCTGCGGACCCGGAGCCTGGTGAGCTTCGACGCGACGGGCGAGAAGGCCGACAAGCCCAAGGCGACGGTTCCGATCCCGGACCCGGGGTGCGCGAGCGCCGACGATTGGCGGCCGTTCGGTCTCCAGTTCCACAACAACACGCTGCACGTCGGCGGCGTGTGCAGCGCGGAGAGCACGCAGCAGCGCGCGGGCCTGAAGGCGGTCGTCGCCACGTACGACGGCAAGCGGTTCTCCACGGTGTTGAGCCACCCGCTCACGGCCGCACGCGGCAGCGTCTTCGGGGCCGGTGACGACAAGGGCACCCACTGGAACCCGTGGAACACCGACCTGGGCACCTGGGACGACCGCAAGCAGGGCAACGTCTTCATCGATCCGCAGCCGGAGCTGTCCTCGCTCGCCTTCGCCCGCGACGGCTCGATGATCCTCGGTTTCCGTGACCGGTTCATGGACGTGCTCAGCTGGGGCGGGCTCGACCCCCGGCCGGGGAACGACACGGCGGAGAACGGCATGTCCGGCGGTGACATCACCATGGTGTGCGCCACCCCAACCGGCGAGTACCAGTGGGAGGGGACCGGAAGCTGCCGCAACCACGCCACTCCCGCCAACAGTGGTGGTCAGGCCGCCGGCGTGGTCGAGTACTTCCCGGGCGACTTCTACACCAGCGCGCACCAGGAGACCGCGCTCGGGGCGGTGGCGTACATCCCGCAGCAACAGTGTTTCGCCAGCACCGAGTTCGACCCAGTCGTCGACGTGGCCACCTCCGGGACCAGGTACTTCGACATCACGACCGGTCAGGGTCCGGGCAACGCCCCGAAGGCCAACGGGTTCGAGTTCGTCAGCCGGGCGCAGGGCGGTTTCGGCAAGGCCGGCGGGCTCGGTGACATCGCGTACGCGGCGGCGAACGCGCCGATCCAGATCGGCAACGTCGTGTGGTTCGACGGCGACCACAACGGCATCCAGGACCCGGGACACGTGTTGCTGCCGGGGGCGACGATCAGCCTGCTGGACGCCGACGGCAAGGAGATCGCCACGACCGAGACCAGTGCCGACGGCGAGTACTACTCCGGCGGTGTCGGTGCCGAGTACGAGCTGACGCGAGGTGCCAAGTACACGGTGCGGTTCGACGTGTGCACCGCGGACACCAGCCAGGTGCCCGAGCAACCCACCGCGGACAAGCTGAGGTTCACGCTTCCGCGGGCCAGCGACGACCGTGCGCACGACTCCAACGTGACGCCGCCGAAGACCGGGCCGCTGTGCACCGGCGAGGCGCCGGCCAAGGCGGGCGGGGTCGACCACACGATCGACGCCGGGGTGTACATCCCGAAGGACACGCCGTCCCCGAACCCCACCCCGACGCCCACGCCGACCTGGGAGCCAACCCCGACGTCGACCTCGACCCCGGCTCCGCCCACGGACACCATGCCGCCGACCCCCGTGCCGCCCGGCAACCAACCGGACCCGAACGGTGGCGGCGGACCGGGCGGCGGAGATAGCGGCGGTAGTGGCGGTGGCGGCGCCCAGGACGGTGGCGGCGGTTCGCTGGCCAACACCGGTGCGTCCAGCGTGCCGGAGCTGGTCGGACTCGTCGGCCTGCTGGTGGGTTCGGGCCTGGTCATCGCGTACGTGACCCGGAACCACCGCGCCCGGCGGCACTGACCGGGCCGGACACCGCCGAACAGCCCGCACGGCACCGAGCAGCACTGAGAGGGGCTGTGCGGGCTGAACGGCACCGAACAGCGCTGTGCGGAGCGCACGAAGGTGAGCTGCCCGTCCGCGTCCCAGAACGGGCGGGCGGCTCACGTCTCGGCCGGTCCACGGGGGCCGGCCTCGATGTCGTCTGCCGCCTGGCCGTCGCCTACCGCGTCTGCGCGCGGTGGTAGGTCGGTGGGGTGACCGAAAGGGTGAAGCGGCAAGTGTCAGCGTCGAACCGCGCGCCGAGCGCGCGCCCCCGCAGGGTCCCCTCGGGGCGTCCGACCGGCCGGCGTCAGTGGCCGCCGTCGCGGCGGGCCACGGCCGTCATCAGTGTCGCGGCCGTGGGAGTGGCCGCGCTGGTCGCGGTGGTCGTCCTGCTGTTCGCCGACGACGACTCCGGCGGCGGTGGGCCACGCCGGCTGACGTCGCAGGAGGCGAGCCGGCTGGCGATGGCCCGGTTCCGCAACTACGAGGCGCGGGGCCGCGCGGTGACGATCACCGTGCCGGGCGCCGCCGGCGAGCTGACCGTCACTGGTGCCGTCGGCTACCGGCGCAAGGTCGGTTACGGCGTCGTGCACGGCACCGGACGCAACAGGTCCAGCGACGGGCTGATCCAGTTGATGCCCACCTCGGTGCGCGTCCACCCGATGGCGGACGCCCCGGCGCACGCCCCCGCGTCGCCGCCCCGCTCGGGCTGGCACGACCGCCCGCCGCTGGCGTCCGGCAGCGCGATGGACACCGCCCTGTCCATCGCGCTGGGCCTCGGCGGCGACCGCCCCGACAACGCCGAACTGCTGTCGCAGAACGGCGCCGCCTGGTGGGGGCGGGAGCAGGTGGCCGGGGAGCGGGTGGACGTCATGACCGGGCCGTCGTCGCCCGACCGCTCCGGCACGGCGGGCAACGTGCGCTATACTGGATCCACTCCGACGGCACCCTGCACCGGGTCCGGGCCGCCGTGGAATCGCAGCCGGAGCCGGTGGTCATCCACTTCGGCACCCACCCGTACGTGCCCGTCGAGCCCGTGCCCACGGCCGCCCCGACCCGCTAACCGTATCGATCACGAGCGTCGTCGACGCCGGTCAGCACGCCCGCACCCGGGCGTTGGCGGCGAGCAGGGAGACCGGCGGCAGCGGGATGTCCGCCGTCTTCGGCAGCGCGGGGACGGGCGGCACGGTGGTGGCGCCCGCCGTGGCCGCGTCGGGGAACTGCGGCTGCGGGGCGGGCGCCGCGGCCTCGGTGAACGGCATGCCGCCGGGCGCCGTCGGCGCCGGCCACGTGCCGGTCGGCGAGGACGTCCCGGCCGGCACCGGACAGGACGCGGTGGTCGCGAGCCGGGCGGGCACGGTCTTGCGCAGCTCGTTGCCGCGCAGGCAGTTGTCCCGGCGCGGGGTCGCGGTGGGGAACGTCCAGCCGACGTCGACGGCGTTGTCGGTGAACGTGTTGTCCGTGATCCGGTTGGCGAGCGTGGTGATGTCGGCGGTCGCGGTGAGCACCAGCCCGGCGTTGCGGTGGTCGGCGACGCGGTTGCGGAAGACCTGGTTGTCGCTGCCGCCGTCGATGCCGATCCCGACGCCCCACCCGCCGTCGGCCTGCTGCGGGGTGGCCGCCTGCTGGTTGGCAGCGATCAGGTTGCCGGCGATGACGGAACCCCGCTGCGGGAGCAGCTTCTCCTGGTGGTTGGAGTTGGTGGTCAGCCCGACCCGGTTGCCGACCAGGCGGTTGCGGACCACGTACATGTCCTCGCTGGCGTTGGTGCCCTCGTAGCCCACCACGTTGAGTTCGGCGACGTTGTCCCGGACCACGATGTTGCAGGGCTTGCACTGGCCGACGTAGATCCCCGAGTCGGCGCCGCCGGACGCGTAGCTGTGCGCGATGACGCCGTTCTGGGCGGAGAACGCGTAGATGCCGTACAGGCCGTTGCGGGTCGCGGTCACGTGCGAGACCAGGAACGACTTCAGGAAGCTGACCGGCTCGTCGCCGGTGTCGTAGCCGTCCCCCGATCCCGGCAGGCCGGCGGCGGCCTTCGCCGAGCCGGTGATCAGGACCCCGTTCTGCGTGTTGTTCCGCACGGTCAGGTTCTACACGGCCACGCCGGGCGCGGAGACGAGGACGCCGTTGGGCTGCCGCGACCGCCCGTCGATGACGACCTTGTCCCGGGAGACGCCGCGCAGGGTGACGCGCGGCCGGTCGATCCGCACCGACTCGTGGTAGACGCCGGGGGCGACCAGCACCAGGTCACCGGGTTGAGCCAGGGAGACCGCGGCCGAGATCGTCGGGGCGTTGGCCGGTACGCGGATCGTGACGTGCGCGCCGGCCGGGCGCCGACCTCGTCCGAGTCGCCGCCGCCACCGTCACCGCCGCAGCCGGCTACCAGCGTCAGCGTGCCCACTACCGCCGCCCACACGCGAAGAGCTAACCGAGGCATGATCCCAGTCTGGCACGGTGCTCCCAATTCCTCCCCGGAAAAGCCGGGTTGACCAGCGCGCGCCGATTCGGGTGTGACACTCTGCACGCCATGCGCCGCCGGGCCGATCGCCAGCCGTCCCGCCGCACCTTCCTCGAGGCCACCGGCGCCCTGGTGGCCGCCGGCCTGACCGCGGGCTGCACGGCCGGACTCCACCCAGCCGGACAGGCACGCCGCCACCCCGGAGACCACCTCGGCGGCCACTCCGATGCCGGTCGCCGCGACGGGCCGCCACCAGGCGGGCATCACGCTCCCCGAGCCCGCCCAACCCCATCTGCTCGCGGTGGTCGCCGACCTCGACGCCGGCGTGGCCACCGGCCCGCTCCTGGCCGAACTCGGCCGCGCCATCCACACGCTCACCTCGGGCACCGACCCGCGCCTCCTCGGCCTGGAGCCGGGCGACCTGACCGTGACCGTCGGCGTGGGCCCCCGGCTGGTGCGCGCGGTCGGTGCCTCGCTGCCCGGCACGAGTGACCTGCCCCGCTTCTCCCGCGAACGGATCGCCCCCGGGGCTCACAGCGGCGACCTGCTGCTCCAGCTCTGCGCCAGCGACCCGCTGCTCCTCCCGGTCGCCGCCGCCGTGCTCGCGGACCAGACCGGTGACCGGGTCCGCGAACGCTGGCGCCAGTCAGCGCGCCGCGGGGCGAACGTGCCCATCGGCGAGGGCCGCACCGCCCCCCGCAACCCGCTCGGCTTCGTCGACGGCATCATCAGCCCGCACGCGGCCGCCGAACGGGAGCGCGACCTGTGGCTGGCCGGGCCCCCGGAGGTCGCCGGCGGCACCCTGGCCGTGCTGCGCCGGATGGAACTCGACCTGCCACGCTTCGCCGCCCTGTCCGTGGCCGAGCAGGAGGCGGTCTTCGGCCGGCGCCGGGCCAGCAGCCGTCCCGCTCTCCGGCGGCAGCGCCGCCACGGGCCCGGAACTCGGGGCCAAGACACCGGACGGGCGCTACCTCGTCCCCGCCGACGCCCACGCGCGCCGCGCGCACGCCGCCGCGGTCGGGGTCGGCCTCATGCTCCGCCGCTCGTACGGCATCGACGCCCCGGCCCCCGGACTGCTGTTCATCAGCTTCCAGAACGAGCTGCGGACCTTCACCGCCACCCTCACCCACATGGACACCTCCGACGCGCTGCTGCCCTTCACCACCACGACCGCCAGCGCGACGTTCCTCATCCTCCCGGGCTTCGACGCCCAACGCCCGCTGGGATCGCGCCTGTTCGGACGTTCGCGGGCCACCTGACACGGGCTGGGGGGCGGGCCGGCTCGATGGGGATGCCGGCCCCGGGACCCATCGCCCGATATCCAGGTGCGCGCGATCGGATCGGTGGTGTGGGATCGACGCCATGGCGATCGTGTTGGGCACATCGGACGTTGACGGGCTGGGCGAGGCCGTGGCCGTGCTGCGGGAGTGGCAGGAGGACGGGGCCGCGACGCAGCTCCACCCCGGCGACCTGGGCTGGTACTGGCGGTTCGGCGCCAAGGCCACGGCCGCCGCGGTACGCACCTGGCGACGGGACGGGCGGCTGCTCGCCGTGGGCCTGTTGGACGGCCCCACCCTGTTGCGGATGACGACCGCGCCCGACGTACGGGCCGACGAGGAGTTGGGGCACCGGTTGGTCACGGACCTCACCGCGCCGGAGCGCGGCGTCCTGCCGGCGGAACGGGTGTGCGTCGAGGCCCCGATGGACGCGCTGCTCCAGGACCTGCTGCCCGCGGCGGGCTGGCACCCCGACGAGCCGTGGACCCCACTGCGCCGCGACCTCTCGGAGCCGGTGGAGGACCCGGGTGTACGGATCGAGGTGGTCGGCCCGGAACGGGCGCGGGCACGGGCCGAAGTGCAGCGGGCGTCGTTCGGCGGGTCGACGTTCACGGCCGAGCGCTGGCAGGCGACGGCCGCCGGCCTGCCGTACGCCGACGCCCGCTGCCTGCTTGCATACGACGCCCACGGCGAGGCGGTGGCAACAGTGACCGTCTGGTCGGCGGGCCCCGGCAAGCCAGGAGTGCTGGAACCGATGGGCGTCCACCACGACCACCGAGGCCGCGGCTACGGCAAGGCCATCACACTCGCCGCCGCGATCACCCTGCGGGAGCTGGGCTCCTCCAGCGCGCTGGTCAGCACCCCGACGTCCAACGTCGGCGCGGTGGCGACGTACGCGTCGGCTGGGTTCCAGCCGTTGGGTGAGGTGCGGGATGCGTGTCGGGAGGGGGTGGGTGGGTGAGGGGGCCCCGCGTGGGCGGGGGCCAGAGCGCCGGCGACCCGGTCAGAGGCTCACGGGCCTGGGGGCATCCCCGCGGGGGGGCTAGATCGTCCGTATCAACGAGGTGGCCAAGGTCTCGGGTCCATCCCCGCGCGCGGGGACCAGAGTAATTGACCTGCGGGTTTATCGCGCGGTACCCCGGTTTTTGCAACTTCCGCGAACTCGGACCAATCACCCAAGCCGAGCATAATGCTCACCTCACCCTCCGACAAGCCAGCCTCCGCAGCCTATCCGCAGTCCACCCCACAAGCAGACCGACTGCCGACACCAAACGCGCCCTTAAGGCACTCAACTGCCCAACGCATGCCCCCCGTTCACCCGGCCCCGCCGTCGCGACAGTCGCCAGGGCAGACGCAGCAAGCAGCCCGGACGGTGCACGAACCGGCGACTGAGGCGAGGGCCTGGCCCGCCTCGACGTAGCGCCAAGGCGCCCGCCCCTCGGAAAGTCGCATGGGAAGAGGCGGGCCGGGGCGAGTCCCGTACGAGCCAGCATCAGCACGGCCGACGCCGGCCCCCACGAGCGAAACGAACAGCACCACCGAGGCTTACTGGGCGCTCGCGGCCGGGCGGACGATGACTTCGTTGATGTCGATCTGTGGGGGCTGGGAGATGGCGTAGGCGATGGCGTCCGCTATGGCGGAGGCGGGGAGGGCCACGGCGCGGTAGGTGCGCATGGCCTCCCTAGCGACGGGGTCGGAGATGGTGTCGGCGAGTTCGGACTCGGTCACGCCCGGGGAGACGAGGGTGACCCTGATGTCACCGGCGGACTCCTGGCGTAGCCCCTCGGAGATGACGCGTACGGCGAACTTGGTCGCGCAGTAGACGGCAGCGGTGGGTGAGACCTCGTACGCGCCGACGGAGGCGATGTTCACGAAGTGCCCACCGCCCTGGGCGCGCATCGTGGGCAGGGCGGCGGCGATACCGTGCAGCACTCCCCGCACGTTCACGTCGATCATCCGGTCCCACTCGTCGGTCTTCAGCACTTCCAGCGGCGAAAGCGGCATCACTCCGGCGTTGTTGACCACCACGTCCACTCGGCCGTAGCGCTCGCGGGTGGCGGACACGAAGGCCCGTACGTCGGCGGCGTCCGTGACGTCCAGCCGCCGGAACGCCGCGCTGCCGCCCGCAGCGGTGATCTCCTTGGTCAGGGCATCGAGACGATCGGTACGTCGCGCCCCGAGGAACAGGCTGTGTCCGTCGGCGGCCAGCCGGCGGGCGGTCGCCTCACCGATTCCGCTGCTCGCCCCGGTGACCGCGATGACCTTGGCTGTCTCTGTCATGCCTGCGATTCCTCTGGGTAGAGCACCAGGTGCTCGTGGTAGAGCACACCGTCACGGATGTCGCCCGTGGCGGTGAACCCGGAGTCGTCGACGTAGTCGATGTGGCTGCCGGTCACCGTGTAGCGGCCCGTCTACACGGTGTCGCGGTTGCCTCGGGCCTAGTCGTACCGACCGTCTGCCCGCAACTCCTGGCGGATGTGACCATCCGCGGTCACCCACATGCCGACCACGTCGGCATCGCCATCAGCCGCGTCCCCTGTCATGACGCCCTCCCCTCGTCCATGGCCCGTGGGCCTGTCTGCTCGACCGAGTCTGGGCAGATCGAGGGGGGCCGACCAGGTTGTGTGTTGCCTGGGTGCGGCACACCCAGGCAACACACCACCCCCCGCGGCCTAGCCTGGACACATGGCCGACAACCACCTGGGAGAGTTCCTCCGCGTGCGCAGAGCGGCGCTGCGGCCGGAGGATGTCGACATGGCGAGTTACGGCGTCCGCAGAGTCGCCGGGTTGCGCCGTGAGGAGGTCGCCGTCCTGGCCGGGGTGAACGTGGACTACTACACCCGCCTGGAACAGGGACGCGAACGCTACCCGTCAGCCCAGGTACTCAACGCGCTCGGCCGAGCGCTGCAGCTGGCCCCCGACGCGTACGCGCACCTGCACCGGTTGGCTGGGACAACACCGGACAACCAGTTCACCCACACCACGGACCGGGTCACCCCGGCCCTACGCCAACTGCTGGACGGTTACCCGGGCGCCCCGGCGTTCGTCATCAACCGGACCCTGGACATCCTGGCGACCAACGCCCTGGCCGAGGCCCTGCACTCACCCTTCGAGCGGGCGGACAACCTGGCCCGCATGGTCTTCCTCGACCCGGCGGGACGACAGGTCTACTCGCGGTGGAACAGCACGGCGCGGGCCACCGTGGCCCACTTGCGTCAGGCGGCCGGCCTCGACCCGGACAACCCACGACTGCGGGAACTCGTCCACACCCTCACCGAGCGCAGCACGGACTTCACCCACCTGTGGGCCACCCACGCCGTGCGCGGCAAGACCCAGGACGCCAAGCACTTCCTCCACCCCGCTGTCGGCGCCCTGACCCTCACCTACCAGACCTTCGACGTACGCGACGCCCCGGCCAACAACTCGTCGTCTACCAGGCTGAACCCGCCAGCCCCAGCGCCCAGGCCCTCAGCCTGCTCGGTTCGCTGCACGCCTCTTCGGACCGGGCCACGATGTAGCTGCGGGGGTGGTGGGGGTGTGATGGCTTGGACAGCGCTTTGCGGGGGCTCGGCGGTCGGATGGGGCCAGGGAGCCAGTTGCTGACGGCGGAGTCCTCTCCCGGTTCTTCTTGGTGACCATCCCCGCGCGCACGGGGACCAGCCCACAGGTCGCGTCGACCCATCGGCCTCCTGGGGTCCATCCCCCCGCGCGCGGGGACCAGAGCAATTGACCTGCGGGTTTATCGGGCGGTACCCCGGTTTTTTGCAACTTCCACGAACTCCGACCTATCACCCAAGTTCGGCATACCGCTCACACTCTCCTCCCGGCAGGACGGTGTTCGCAGCGTATCCGCAGGCCGCTCCACACGTGAGCCGGACGCCAACACCAGCCTCTTGGCGTGCGAACCGGACAGCAGCGATGGTCGGTTCACCCTGACGTGCGCCTTGACGTGCGCCTGTACGCCACCTCACGCTCCCCGCCTTCACCCGCCTACGGCGCGACGGGCCCGATGTCCTCGGCGGGTGTGACCAGCCACCGCAAGGTGACGTGGGCGGTGTAGCGGAGATGGCGGCCATCGGAGTGGTCGCGGGCCGCGTGGCTCGTACACCAGCGCTGAGCCCGCTGGTGTTGACCGGTGATGGACTCCGACGGTTCAGGCTCCGGGGACTGCTCGGCGCAGGTCAGGCACGTGGCACGGACGGTGTACGGATCGGCTGCCGGATCAGGAGCCAGACTCATCTCGACGTAGCGGTAACGGCGTCGGTGGGTCATGGCGGCTACCGGCTGCCGTGGGGGCCGTGGGCGGCGTGGACGGCGGGGTGAGGGCGGCGGCGAGGTAGGCGGGTTCGGTGAGGTAGCGGCCGGACCAGTTGTGCGGGACGTGCCAGTGCAACCCCGGACCCGTACGACGATGCGCGGGCGGGATGCCGACGTAGTGCGTACCGGGCCTGGCCGGGAGCACGGCCACGTGAGGGTACAGGCGCTGCCAGTGGATGAAGTCCTGTGCCTCGCCCGGTGGCAGGAGCCAGTACGTGGAGCAGGCGTACGGGTCCACGATGGCCGCGCTCTCATACGGGCCGCTGAGAATGGGGAAGGCCCAGCGGGCGGTAGCCGCGTCGGCACGTACAGCATCCCAGTCCCGGCCGGCGGGCAACAGCGAGACACTGTCGCTGGGTGGTGGGCACCAGTCGGGGTGGGTCACGGCCGAACTCCCGCGCGCAGTAAGGCGATGGCCTCGACCAGCCGGTCGGCGTCGGTCAGGAGGCGGTCCGGGCTTGGGGGATGCGCCACCAGACCAGGCGGGCACGGGCCATGCCCGGCACGAACAGGTACGACCCGTCATCACCGGCGGCGGTGATCTCCTCGTGGTATCCGAGGTGTTGCACGGCCGGGGCCTTGGGCTCGATCAGCCACACCAGCCGCGCCGGGACGTCCTCCTCGATGACCGCTCCGCTCGCCTGCCCGAGCACCGCCAACACCGGTTGCCCAGGTGGCACGGTAGCGACAGCGCATGCCAACCCAGTTCACCCACCCGTGTCCACCGCACCCCACCCCCAGGCGGCACCCAGTCATAGGGCGAGGGAGAGGTGTACTCGGCTCCGATGGGCATGGCACAGCCTCCGGTGTCATCAGGGGTGATCGTGTGATGACTGACCGTAGGACTCGACGCGAAGGTGACTCAATGTAACCTCCTCAGAACACGCTAGCGATGTGCCAACGAGCGCTACATCGGCACGCGCAGGGCGACGGCCAGCGTGCGCATCTCCGGCGTGAGCGTGCGCCTGCCGTCGATCACATCGACCACGATGTCCTGGGCGTACCGTTGTTCAACGGTCCATTCCGGTGACCGTCGATGCACCTCGGACAGCACGTCAAACGCCTCGCCGAAACGGTGCAACATGAGGTGCGCCTTCGCCACATCGAGCCGGTGCCGGTCGTATTCCGTTCCGGCGGGGGGATTCGCCTTGGCCAAACGCTCGGCCGTGGCGAGTACGTCGTCCGGCTTGTCCGTCACGATTCCCTTTCCGCCTTCTTGTAGGCCACGGTGAATGGCCCCCGGGTAGCGAGGCGCGATTCGCCGGCCGGGAGTTCTCGGCCGGTCAGGACGGCCGCCGACCGGGCGAGTTGCATGGTGTCGTGAGCGTCGGCGGGGCGCGCGTTCCGCAGGCTGGCGGCTGACGCCTGTACCAGCAGCCAGCCCCATGCCGCCAGCTCGTCCGGGGTGACCCGGGACATGCGCGGCTCGATGTCGTCAGCCCACCGAATCGCCAGTTCGGCGGATTCCGTGAAACGTCCCTGTCGTACGAGCAACCACGCCCAGGTGGTGATGATCGACGCGGCCCTCAGCCGGTCGGGGGCGTCGTCAAGGGCCCGCCGGAGTGCCGTCTCCGCAGCCGTGAACTGCTGCGCCTGAGTGAGCGTTGATCCCGCGATCTGCAGGAGATACGACCGAGCCGCACGCGCTTCGTGCTCGGTGTCGTCCAACGCGTCGGCGTCCCGGAGAATTGGTCCGATGAGCGTGGCCAACTGCCCGAGTTGCTTTCCGAAGTACGCTGTCCGGATCTCGCCGAGCGAATCCGTGATGCCCGAAAGTGAGGGCTCCTCATCGATCTGCACGGGGGGCGATTCAATAGCCTGCTGGAGCGGACACCAGGGCTCGGATGTCGATTCCGATGGGCGCGGCTCCTGGGGGATCAGACTGTTGGTGGGAATGCGCAAGGCGGTGGCCAGGCGGCGCACGGTTTCCATGCGCGTGTCGGTAACTGTTGCCTGCTCCAACTTGCGGATAAGGGAGAGGGATACGCCGGACGCGTCGGACAGACCTTGCTGCGACAGCCCGCGCTGCTTTCGAGCGCGCTGAACCAGTGCTCCGATTGGCAGGGATTCATTGTCGGCCACTGCGACTCCTCGCGTGCACCTGTCTACTACCGGAAACGGTACTCCAGCCCGTGGCCGGCGCCTCCGCCAACTGGGAGCTGGGGAGCGCCCGTACGTGGTGGACTGCTCCGTATGACACACGTGTTGTACCTGTTCGGGGCGGCTGCCCGGCCCGTAGCGGAGTTCCCTCGGGTCGTGCGCCGCGCGCAGGCTGACGGATGGGACGTGTGCGTGGGATTGACGCCGACCGCTGCGGACTGGTTGGCGGACGCGACGGCGGGGTTGGAGGGACTGACCGGCCACCCCGTACGGTCCCGGTACAAGCGCCCGGGCGAGGCTGACGCCTCGCCCAGAGCCGATGCCATCCTGTTCGCCTCGATCACCATGAAGCAGGATCAACGCCTGGGCGTTGGGGTTGACCTCGTCATTTCCGGTGGGCGTCGTAGCCGAGGGCATCGGTAAGGGCATCCCGCTGACCACGATGCCGTGCGTGAATTCGGCATATGCCCAGCACCCCCAGTTCGCACGCTCCGTCGCGGAGCTGCGTGCGGCGGGGGTCAGCGTGTTGTACGGGGACGGCGGGTTCGTTCCCAACGAGCCGGGACAGAAGCGTCCGTTTCCGTGGGACGCGGCGCTCGCTGAGGCGAAGGCGTTCGTTTCGGGTTCGTAGCTCGCTGGTCGCCACCCGGCTGCCAGAAAACAGAGTGCCCTCTCTTTCATATTCACACTGCTGGCCGCCAAGAACAAGACCGTGTTTTTTGCCGCGACCCGGACCATGGTGGCCATGACCTTCGCTTTCTCGGGCAGCGAAACTCGGCGTGATCTCGCAGACAGACTCGCGCATGTGCGGTGGATCGCCGGCCGCACAGGTGCGGGCAAGAGCACGCTGACTCGTATTCTGGCCGACGCCTACGACATCGAGATCTACGACGGTGATCGCGCCGAACACGGCTGGCTGGAACGGTGCACGCCGCAACGTCACCCGCACCTTGCCGGCCTACGGGACCTGTCGCCCGGAGCCATGTGGCGAGACCGCAGTGGGCAGCAGGTGTTCCAGGCCATGCCGAGCCTGCACGGTGAGACCATCGGCTTCATCGTCGATGACCTCCTCGGCCTGCCCAACAACCGAGTCATCCTGGTCGACTACCAGGAAAAGCGCACTCACCGACCGCTATTCCGACCCCGCTCGCGCTCGGGCCAACTGGGGTAGTGAGCACCCGGCAGACGCAATCGCCAAGCGCCTCGTCCGCGACGCTCACTGGGACGACGAAGTCCGGGAGCAGGCCACGCTGCACGGCCTCGACAGCATCGCGATCGACGGAACGGTGCCCAGCACCGACCTGGCCAACCAACTCACCACTCGATTCGGACTGGGGCTGGAGCTTCACCAAGGGGGCTGATGCAGCGTGTCCTGGCGCCTCCGCATTTGCTTTCGCGACGAGGAGGGAAAAGCGTTGCGAGACGCCTGGTCATCGGGGTGATCAGCTTCGATGGCCAGGCATATCGGGATGCTGGACAAACCGTACGCGGGCTTGTTTCGAGCAGCTGAGCAATGCCCGCGTTGTCTGACGTTGTCGGCCCCCTTCCCATCGGAGAAGGTGGGCCAACCCCGCGTGCGGGGACCAGGGAGCCCTGGTGAGGGCATGGCGCCTCCTTGCGGGTCCATCCCCGACGCGCGGGGACCAGAGCAACTGACCTGCAACTTTACCGCACGCCACCCCGGCTTTCTGCAACTTCCGCGAACTCCGACCTACCACCCAAGCCCGGCAGGCAACCCATAACGCTCCCCCTCGCCAACCAGCCCCCTCGCCGGGCTATCCCCCCCGCGAAGCCGCCACGCATCAACGCCAAGCCCTCAACTCACCTCCCACCGCAGCCCGCCGCGAAAGCCGCCACCAGCCAATCCCAAGTTCCCACACACCCACCTCACACCCGCACCACGACCTTCCCCCGCGTCCGCCCCCGTTCCCCGTATGCGTGGGCGTCCCTCATCTCGTCCAGGCGGTACGTCCGCTCCACGCGCGGCGTGTAATGACCCTGGCGGCCGAGGGTGGCTGCCTCTGCGAGCAACGTCGGGGCGTTTTCCGCGTTGGCCAGGTGGGTGCCCAGGCGGGAGGCGTTGGCGTGGTCGGCGACCGTGGCTACGCGGGTGGGGGTGCCCGTGATCGCGATGAGGTCGGGGAGGGAGCCGGAGGCCGCGGTGTCGAGGGCGAGGTCGATGCCGGTGGGGGCCAGGGCGGCGAGGCGGTGGGCGAGGCCGGGGCCGTAGGTGGTGGGAGTGGCGCCGAGTGAGGTGAGGAAGGCGTGGTTGCGTTTGCTGGCCGTGCCGATCACCGTGGCGCCGTGGGCCACCGCGATCTCGACGGCGGCGCTGCCTACGCCGCCGGCGGCGCCCTCGATGAGGAGGGTGCGTCAGCGGAGGAGGCCGAGGGCCCGCAGGCCGCCCAGCGCGGTGACGGAGGCCAGGCCGGCGCGGCGGCCTGCTCGTCGGACCAGGTGGCCGGGGCGGGGGCCCAGGCGGAGAGGATGGCCAGTTCGGCGGTGGCGCCGGTGACGCCGCCGAGGCCGAAGACGCGGTCGCCGACGCTCACGCCTCGCACCGTCGCGCCGATCTTGTCCACCACGCCTACGGCGTCGCGCCCGGGGATCGCGGGCAGGTCGACGGGGAGCAGGTCGCGTACGGCACCGGAACGCACCTTCCAGTCGACGGAGTTGACGCTGGGCGCCGCCACCCGGACGCGGATCTCGTCGGGCCCGGGGTGCGGGTCCGGTGCCTGCTCGACCGTGAGGGTCTCCACTCCGCCGTACTCGTGATAGCGGACTGCGCGCATCACGTTCTGCCTTTCCATGCGGCGGCCTCGACCGGCCGGACGTTGATCGGGGAGGCGCCGAATGTCCCGGCCAGCGCCGATGCCCGTCACGCTAGGAGCTCACACTGGCGTCAGTGGCAAGCCTGACCGGCGAGCCCGACCAGCGACTCGGGCCGGCGCGTCCGACCAGCGAGTCGGGCCGGCGGGCCCAGTCAGCGGCCCGGGCCCGCTCCCGAGGAGGCGCGCGCCAACGCCCCCGGGCACACGCAGGCGGCTGTCGCTCGCGGCTCCGGCGCGGCGTGGGCGGCCAGGTGTGCGGCGGCGATGCCCGTACGGGATGTAACGTTGAGCTTGCGCATGATGCAGGCCACGTGGTGTTCGACGGTACGGGGCGAAAGCACCAGGCTCTCGGCGATGTCGCGGTTGGCACGGCCCTGGACGACGAGGCGGGCCACCTCCTGTTCGCGGGGGGAGAGTTGGTCGCCGTAACCGAGTCGGTCGCGGCGGTGGGTGGTGACGATGTCGTGGCGGCGCAGCAGCCGGTGGCAGCGGGCGACGTCCCAGCGGGCGCCGAGTGCGCGGTACGCCTCGATGGCACCGAGGATGATGTCGACGGCCGCCTTCTGCCGCTCCCCCACTCCCCCGGCAGCCCGCCCCGCGACCTGTCCCTCGGCCTGCCGTTCCCGGCCGGCGTGCCCCGGCCCGTCGGAGCGTTCCCGATCGTCGCGCGGCTGCCGCGCGTGCAGCAGGCAGCGGCCCCTGGCCTCGGTCGCCCGGGCGGCGTCGAAGGGGCGGTGGAGGCGGCGCCAGTCGTCCGCCGCCCGGGCCAGCAGGGTGGCGGCCTCGTCGTACCGGTGGTCGGCCTCCGCCAGCAGGGCCCGGCCGACGGTGAGGGCGACGCGGGCGGCCGGGGCGTCGCGGTCGCGGATGCCCGCCGCGAAGTCCTCGACCAGTTGGCGGGCCCTGGCCGGTTGGCCGCTGCCGTGCAGGGCCTCTACGGCGGTGGGGACGACCTGGGTGGCCCAAGCCCAACCGCCGGTCCGCTCCAGTCGGTGCAAGGTGGCCTCGACCGCCTCGCTCGCCTGGCCCGGGCGCCCGGCCTCCAGGTGGACGCGGGCCAGGGCGGCGGCCGACGCGGTGAGGATGAAGCCGGTGTCGAAGCAGGTGATGCGGGCGGCGTCGGCCAGGTCGCGACGAGCGTGCGGGACGTCGCCCCGTACGTGCAGCGCGGCCACCAGCCCCCGTACCAGTGGCCTCCGCGGTCAGGTCGGGGATCTCGCGGTAGAGCCGCGTGGTGTGGTCTGCGGCGGCGTGCAGGTCGTCCCAGCGGCCCTCGTGCCAGGACAGGACGAGCCGCGCGGTCTGGGTCAGGCCCTCCACGTACGGGCTGCTGGAGTCGGCGAGGCCGGCCGCGGCCCAGCGCAGGAACTCCCGGGCCCGGGTGGTGTGGCCGAGGGCGGTGGAGGCGTGCGCGAGGTTGGTCCAACCCCGGGCGTACTGGGTGGCTTCCATGGCCGAGCCGGGTGGTTGGCTCAGCACGTCGGCCGCGACCCACGCGCGGTCGTCGCCGAGCAGCATGAGCGCGGCGGCGCGGTTGGCGGCCACCGCGGCGCGCCACCGGGTCCGTGACCCGCTCGGTGCACGTCTCGGCCCGCTCCAGCCACGCCCAGTGCCGGCTGATGGGCCAGCCCTTGATGGAGGGGATGGCGGCGACCAGCATGGCGCGGGCGGCGGTCTGCGGGTCGGTCTGTTCCAGGTCGGGGATGGCGCGGGCGATCTCCGCCAGGCTGCCGAGCGCGCCACCGCTCTGGTTGCGGAGCAGGACGCCGAGGTGGAGGCGGATCTCGCCACGGAGTTGGGGCGGCGGGTCGTCCTCGTCGAGGACCCGGCGCACCGCGTTCACCACCCGCTCGTCGGCCCGGGCGAGTTGGGCAGTGCGGGCCAGCTTGGCGGCGGCGCGGATGCGGCCGGCGGGCCGTGGATCGTGGGCGATGGCGCGGGTGTACAGGTGCGTGGCGGCGGCGTAGTCGCCGTCGGCGGCGGCCCGGTCGGCGGCGGTGGTGAGGTAGCGCAGCCCCTCGCGCGCCCTGCCGCCCGCCAGGTACAGGCCGGCCAGGTCGGCGAGCGGGACCAGCCGGCCGTCGCGGTGGAGGGCGCGGGCCGCGCGCAGGCTGAGCCGGGCCAGGCCGGGGCGGGGGCACCTCGTCCAGGGCGGCCTGGCGGTCCAGGGGGTGCCGGAACGTCGGGTACGGGCCCTGTGCCCGCAGCACCGACCGCCGCAGCGCCAGGTGGACGGCCCGCTCCGCGCGGTCGGGGGTCAGGCCCGCCACCTCGGCCAGTACGTCGACGGGCACCGGCCGGCCCACCCCCGCCGCGGCCTCGACCAGGTGTCGCGCGTCGTCGGTAAGCCACTGGCGCCGTCGGGCCAGCTCGCGGCGGAGCCTCGCGGGCACCCCGACCTGGCGTACGGCGGCCACGACCGAGTCCGGCGCCGCGTCGTGATCACTGACGGCGCGCAGCAGGGCCTCGAACGGGCCGGGCAGCCCGCGGGTGCGCGCGTGCAGCAGCTCCACGAGGCCGGGTTCGGCCGCCCGCTCCCCCAGCCAGCGTCCGGTGGCGTCCCGTACCTCGTCGGCCGTCCACGGGCACAGGGAGATCTCCTCGACCGGGACGTGCCCGGGCGCGTGGAGCCCGAGGCGGGGCAGGCCGGGGGCATGGTGTTCGGTGAGGACCAGGCGCAGGTGCGGGGGCGGGTCGGCCAGCAGGTGGTGGAGCAGGTCGCGGGTGGCCTCGTCGGCGGCGTGCACGTCCTCCACGACGAGGACCACCGGGCCCTGCGCCGCCAGCAGGGCGCGCACCGCGCGGCGCAGCAGGCCGGGTCGGTCCGCCGGGCGCGGCGCAGCAGGCCGGGTCGGTCCGCCGGGCGCGGCGCAGGCGCGGGCGGTTCGGGCAGCTACTGCGCCAGTTCGGGCACGGCCCAGGCCACCGCACCGGTCACCGGCGGTAGCGGCACGTCCGGGCGGCACGGCAGCCCGGCCAGCGCGTCGAGGACCGGGCCGAGCGGAGCGGGGTGCCGCAGGTCGGGGCAGGCGCCGCGGAGTTGCGCCCGGTCGCCGGCGGCGGGATCGGCCAGCGCCTCGGCCACCATCCGGGAGGCGCCGACGCCGGGCTCGCCGCGCACAACCGCGCCAGCTCGCCGCCCCGCCCGACCAGCCCGCCCCGCCCGACCAGCCCGGCTCGGGCGGCCTCGGTGCCGGCGGGGGCGTCAGCGACGGGAGGTTCGTTGGTACAGGCCTTGTCGGTACGGGGTGACTCGGTACGGGGCCCGTCCGTCACGGTCCCGGGCCCGGTTCGGGGCGCGTCGGCGGCGAAGGCTCCCTCGTTCACAGTTCCCCCTCCACACCACCGGCCCTGCCACCCGGGCGGGCTTTCAAGCCCGTGAGCAGATGGTCTACCCGGCGGCGTGCGCGGGAGCAATAGGGGGCGACCACCTAGAAATGGTTTCGCCGCCGGTGCGGGCGGGGCGGGTGGGGTCGTCCGGTGCCACCCGCTCTTTGGGTAGCCACTACGGATTGCTGGGCTCAGGCCGGCTGATCGAAGCTGCGGACGGTTCGACCTCGCCGACCCCATACACCACGGCCTCACACCCCAGGACCGACCGACGGGGCTGCTCCCCGCAGCCCGGCTGGGTCGAACCCGTGCCGCGCGTCACCCCACGACGCGCGGCGCACCCCCCACCACTCGCGGCCCCCGAGACCCGGGCGCGCCGCGGTGGCCGCGACCGCCACCCCGGCGCGCCAGCCACCGCACGGCGGTGCAACGCCCGACACAGCCGCGGGTGTCGCCTTCCGGACCCGAGCCGGGCCGGACAGCTTTCGAGGGAGTAACCATGAAGTTCGACGCCCGTGCCATCCGGCACGCGCTCGTCATCGGCGCCGGCGCCACCATGCTCGTCGGGGCCGCCACCACCGCCGGCGCCACCACCCAGGCCCCCACCCCGCCCGGCGGCGAGGGCCGCATCGTGGGCGCCGACCGCCCCGGGTCGGTCGAGGGTTCGTACATCGTCACCCTCAAGGACTCGGTGGCCCGCGCCGACATACCCGCCTCGGCCAAGGCCCTGGCCAATCGGCACTCGGGCAACCTGCGGTACACGTACACGGCGGCCCTGCGCGGCTTCGCCGTGAAGATGAGCGAGGAGCGGGCCAGGGAACTGGCCGCCGACCCCTCGGTCGCCCGGGTCGAGGCGGACGCCGCCGCGTACGCGGCGGAGACCCAGACCAACCCGCCGTCCTGGGGCCTGGACCGCGTCGACCAGCGCGACCTGCCGGTGGATAAGAGATACACGTACGGCTCCGCCGCCGGCGTCGACGCGTACATCGTGGACAGCGGCATCCGGATGAGCCACCGCGACTTCGGCGGGCGGGCGGTGAGCGGTTACGACTTCATCGACAACGACTCGAACGCCGCTGACTGTCATGGGCACGGCACCCACGTCGCCGGCACCGTCGGGGGCAGCGCCTACGGCGTCGCCAAGGACGTCAAGCTGATCGGCGTGCGCGTGCTCAACTGCCAGGGCAACTCGGGTGAGACCTGGGCGCCGCTGCTCGCCGGCATCGACTGGATCACCAAGAACGCGGCCAAGAGCGACCGGCCCGCCGTGGCCAACATGAGCGTAGGCGGCGGCAAGACGCAGTCGGTCAACGACGCCGTGGCCTCCTCCATATCCTCCGGCGTCACCTGGGTCGTCGCGGCCGGCAACAACAACGCCGACTCCTGCTCGTACTCCCCCTCCTCCACCCCGGCCGCCGTCACCGTGGGCGCCACCAACAGCCGGGACGCGCACGCCACCGGCTGGAACAACGGGCAGGGATCCAACTACGGGAGCTGCCTGGACATCTTCGCCCCCGGCGACAGCATCGTCTCCACCTCCAACTCCGGTGACAGCGGCTCGCAGTCGATGAGCGGCACCTCCATGGCCGCCCCGCACACGGCGGGAGCAGCGGCCCTGTTGCTCCAGTCCAAGCCGAGCTGGACCCCGGCGCAGGTCCGCGACAAGCTGGTGAGCAACGCGACACCGGACAAGGTCACCGACGCCCGCTCCGGTTCGCCGAACAAGCTGCTGCACACCGGCGGCAACGACAGCACGCCCCCCGGCAAGACGTTCGAGAGCACCGCCGACGTCACGATCAGGGACAACGCCACCGTCGAGTCGCCCGTCACGGTCTCCGGCGTCGGCGGCAACGCCCCGGCCGCCCTGGCCGTCACGGTCGACATCCGGCACACCTTCCGCGGTGACCTGCGCGTCGAACTCGTCTCGCCGGACGGCAGCGCCTACCTGCTCAAGGACTTCGACAGCGACGACGGCGCAGACAACGTGCAGAGCACCTTCACCGTCAACGCCTCCAGCGAGGCCGCGGACGGCACCTGGAAGCTGCGCGTGAGCGACAACTGGGTCAACGACACGGGGTACATCAACGGTTGGAAGCTCCAGTTCTGACCCCGCGTCCCACCCCGCGCCACTGCCCCACCGAGCCACCGGCTCACCGGCCCGCTGACGCACTGACCCGGGCCCAGCGGCACGGCGTTGGCCCGGCCCCTCATCCACGGGGCCGGGCCAACGTCCGTGCGGGTGTCACGGCCCCGTGGGGCGCGGGCTCAGCCCTGGTCCGCGGCGGGGCGTCTCGCGACGGGGCCGACGAACTCGACGGCGACGTCGTACAGGCCCGGGTTGGGCACCACCGGCGCCTGCGCGCTCTCGCTGGCGGCCTTCGTCCGGCGCTGGAACTCCGGGTCGGCGCCGGCAGCCGCGTACGCCTCCTCACTCGCCCAGTGGGAGACGTTGACGAGCTGGAAGCCGCGTCTTCGAGGAACGGGCGCGGTGCAGCCGGGAGTCGAGGAAGCCGGGCTTGGTGCTCATCAGCGCGGCGCGCTCCTGCCAGGGGGCGAGGAAGCCGTCGAGGTACTCGGCGTCGATCTCGAAGACGTTGATGAAGGTGACCGGACGTGTCGGGCGCGTCGGGTGCGGGGGACGTCTCGGACGTGGGCTGCTGGCTGGCTGTGGTCATGGCGTACTCCAAGAACGGACGGGGCGGTCCCGGCCGTTTCTGGCGCTGGCCGGGCAGCCGGTGGGTCAGGTCCCGTCGCGGCGCGCTGCCACGCGGCGGGGCCGCCGGGTGGCGAACTCCGGCGCGGCCAGCGGCCCGTGGGCAGCCTCACGGCACGCCGGAGGTGGGGGCTCGCACCCGACGCACGACGCGGTACACGATACGTTCCGCCGCTGCCGCGCCCCTGGTCAGGGATTTCGATCGGGCTGCGGTGCGGCCGATCCGACGCCGTGGCAAGCGCGTTGCCCCGCCGCGCGGCGACGGGGCAACGGGGCAACGGGGCAACGGGGCAACGGGGCAACGGGAGGAAGGGTGACGCGGTGGCGTGGCGGGCTCAGTTCCAGGGGTTGGCCGGCTGGTCGTTGATGTGGGTCCAGAATCGGGTGCCGGCCGAGACGTCACCGTGCGCCCAGAAGCTCCAGCCGCCGGAGTTGACCAACCCCGGGCCGTACCGCCTGTCGTGGAACTCAGCGAACCGCCAGTCCTTGCCGAAGGTGTTGGCGCAGACGCCGTTCGCCACGGCGAGGCTGGTCAGCCGGGTGCCCTTGACCGGGCTGCTCACCGCCACCTGGCCGCGAGCCCACCCGGCGTCGAAGTCGGGGGTGATGCCGGCCGGCACCGGGCTGCCGTCGACCTTCAGGCACAGCACGGGCAGCGCCGTCGTCGTCGGAGTGTCCCCCTGGTACGGGTCGGCGAGCGAGCCCCCGCCGACGCGTACCGTGCCGCCGGGGCCATCGGCCATGAAGGTCCAGGTCAGGGCCTTGCCCTCGGCGGCGGGTCCGGCCGCCGCCGGGCTGGCGGCCCCGACGGCCACCGTGAGTGACGCCGCGCCGAGAACCGCGCCCAACGTGATTGATCGCAAGGTCTCTCCTCAAGGGTGTCGCACGGGACGAATGGTGCGCTGGCCGAGGAGTCTGCACGTTCCGCACGCTTTCCCCCAGAGCGAGAACCGGTCAGTCGTCGGGCCCCGTACTCCGGCGCCGTGGCCCCGACGGGAGGCCGGGGAGGCGCGGCACGGTCGACAGTGCTGCCCTTGGCCTCGTCGGCAACCCGGTCACTGGGGGACGGCTCACCGCCCTCGGTCGAGAGACGCCGTGAGGGCCGCCAGGGCGCGACCGCGGAGTTCCCGGTAGGTGTGGAGGGTCTCGGCGCGTTCCTGAGCGAGCTGGTCACGGTAGTACGCGTCGAGGGAGCGGATCAGCTTCGCCCGGCCCACGACCTTGTCGCACCGCGCGTCGGCCACCGCGATGGCGACCTCACGCCGACTCGCTCCCGCCGACTCCCCGGCTGGTTGAGCGGGTGGCTCCCGCCCGTCGTCCTGCCGGCCCTCGAGAGCCGAGGCCCTGGCCTTGGCAGGGTTGGGGAAGGGGTGGCCCGCGGCGCGCATGCACCGGCTCCAGGCGACGTCCGCCCTGGCGACCCTCCGGTCCGCGAGCACCCCGCGGTTGATGTCCGGTTCGAGGTTGGCCACCACCAGGCGCGCGACCATCCACCTCCTGAGGTCGCCGTAAAGCCGTTGCTGGGCCTCGCCGTTGCATCCGTCGCCGTACATGAAGGTCACCACGCCACCCGGTACGGGGGCGCTGATTCTTATTGGTGGGCGGTGCCGTAGGGGGCACTCATGTACGCCCGCTGCGCGTCGCGCGCCAGCGAGCGCACGTACACCCCGTTGGGGTCCTCCTCCCCGCCCCGGCCTTCGCCGGCGACAGCCGAAGCGCCGCCGTAGCCCGCGCGCCGACGGCTCTCCACGTCGTCACCGGCGCGCGGGTCGTCGGCCGGAGCGGCCGAGGGGCCGCGCCACGGGTTGGACCGGTATCTGAATCCTCGCTCGGTCATACAGCCGGCGGTCAGCCGCTCCTCCGCCTCGAACAGCCTGCGCTGCTCGGCCTCGCTGCCCTGGAGTCGCGCCAGGTAAACGCCCTTGAGCCGAGGGGCCGCACCGCCCGCGTCGGTGGGCTGGGCGGAGCAGGCCGTCAGGAGCGCGAGAACAGCGCAGACGGTGCCGACTGGGGGAGACGGGACCCGGTGGGACGGTGCACGAGTGGCCCTCCTGTGGCGCGGCGTGGATGCCGGGCGGGGCGTCGAGACGAACCGCCCGCCCGGCATTGAGCACTCAGTGAGCGCGGGACACCAGGTGTCGGCCCGGCGTCAGCAGCCCCACTTGTTGCTTTCACCGTCGTCGTTGGGCCAGTGTAGGGTCCACCCCTGCCCCCGGGGCAGGCAGCCGAGCCTGCGTCCGTAGTTCTCCTCGCCGTAGAGCGCGACGGACAGGCCGGAGGTACCGTTGTTGAAGGACGAGGAGTCCTGGTTGAAGATGTCCCACCGGCGCCAACTGGCTTTTTCGTCGGCAAACTTGTACACGGCCCCTCGGTAGTCCCTGTTCTGGTAGACGCAGTAGTACGTGGCGGGACACCCAGCCGGTGCCGCGGCGGTCGCGCCCTTGGCCTCTGGAGTCGTGGCACCGGCTGGCACGGGCCCGGCCAACAGCGTCCCGCCGGCGAGCACGGCCGTCGCCGCCGCGGTGAACAGGGTTCTGCTCGTGAACATGGAGTGGGACCTCCTTGCACAGTAGCGATGCAGCACCCGACTGGCGCTGCGCAGGGGACTACGTAGCACGAGCGAGAACGCAGCGGCCATAGTCGAGCAAAGGTTGCCTATCGAACCGGCCATGACGATGATGATGGCCATACCGGCGCGGAGGTTCTCCGCCGAACCCGTCCCCTCGCCTCCCGCCTCCACGGAAAGGCGTCACCAGCCGCGGCCCGGGCGGTGCGGTTGTCTCGTTCCATGGCACGGGACCGGGAGTACGCGTCCGTCCCGCTGCCCCGCGTTGGCCGGAACCCCCGGCCCGCCCCGTCACCGGGCGCGATCGAAGCAGTGCAGGCAGCCGATGTCGGTGAAGCCACGGTGCCCGTACCACTCGCGCGGCCAGTCCGCCGCGTCCGCGATCAGGAACCGGGTGCCGCAGTCGGCGTCGGCGGCCCGGCGCAGCGCGGTGGCCAGGACGGCGTCGCCGTAGCCGCGCCGAAGGTGGGCCTGCGAGGTGACCAGGTCCTCGATCTGGGCCAGGCCCGCGGCCGGGTCCAGGTAGAGGTCGGCCCAGGAGGCGACCTCGCCCTCCGGTGTCCGGGCGCCGATGAACCGCACGACGTCGGCGGGGCCGCCGGACGGCACCGGGCCGGTGTGCAGCAAGACCAGGTAGCGGGAGTGCGTGTACGCGGCCCGGACAAGCGGCTCCGCGCAGGCGGTGGCGGCCGCGTCGTCCAGGACGGTGATCATCCGGTACGGCAGGTGTCGCAGCGCCTCGTCGGCGACGGCGGGCAGCGCCTCGGGATCGACGTCCGCGCCGACGAAGACCTGGTTGTCCGCGCGGGAGTGCGCGAACTCGTCGTCGTACACGGCGAACCCGCCCGGGAGTTCGACGGTACGGGCGGCCTGGCGGCGGGCGAAGGTGGCCAGGAAGGAGTAGCTGCGCTGGAGTGCTGAGGTCGTCGGCATGGGGGAGGGTAGGCGGCGCCGCGCGCAGGGCGCCCGGCAATTACCGCTGGTGGGGCAGGGGGTTCTCGGTACGGCGCGCCTTTCGGTGTGCCATGCGGTACGCGCGGGGCACGGCGCCCGTGGCGCGGCGGAAGTGCAGGCGCAGGCTCTCGGGGGAGCTGAACCCCGCGCGCTCGGCGATCCGTTCCACGGGCTCGTCCGTCTCCTCGAGCAGCTGCCGGGCCCAGTCCAGCCTGACGTGCAGCAGGTACTGGAGGGGGCTGTGCCCGGTGTGGTCCCGGAAGCGCCGGTTGAGGCTGCGGACGTTCAGCCGGGCTTGGGCGGCGATGTCGGCGAGGGTCAGCGGGCGGTGCGGGTTCGCCTCCAGCCACCGTACGGTCGGCTCCAGGCCCGCGGTCTCAGCGATGCCCCGGTCGATCTCCTCGTGCGCGGAGCTGGCCTCCGCGAACAGCGGGCGCAGGAGGTGGCGGATGGTCGCGGCGACGACCCGGGGCCCGTGGTCCCGCTCGATGAGCGCCAGCACCAGGTCCAGGCCGCCGTGGATGCCGGCGCCGGTCAGGAACGGGCCGTCCGCCACGAGGCCGCCCCCGGGGTCCACCACCACCCGGGGGTGGCGCGCCGCCAGCTCGGCGGCGTGCTGCCAGGTAGTGGTGGCGCGGCGGCCGTCGAGGCGGACCGGAACCTCTTCCTGGCCCTGCCCGACCCCGCCGCGCCGGCACGGGCCACCGCGCCGCCACCGCCCGCCGGGCCGCCACCGGCAGCCGCGCCGCGCGGGCGGGCCGGGCCGGAGGGGGGCGGGCGTGGGGCGGCTGGGGCGCACGGGACACACAGGACGTACGAGGTGAGCGGGGCGGACGCCGAGGCGCGAGGGGTCCGGATGACCGAGGAGTCTCAGGGGGCAGGGGGCTCATGGGGCCGAAGGCGCCCTGGGGACTCAAGGCGCTCAGCGGAGCGACGGGGCTGGTGAGGTGGAGGCCGTCGCGCGGTGGATGGCGGACCGGCTCGACCGCCGGCTGACCCTGGCGGAGATCGCCGACCACGCGGGCATGAGCGTGCGGAGCCTCACCCGGCGGTTCCGCGCGGAGACCGGCCTCTCGCCGCTCCAGTGCCTGCAGCGCGCCCGTATCCGGCGGGCCCAGTGGCTGCCTGGAGCATACGGACCTGCCGGTCGGCCAGATCGCGACGCAGACCGGCCTCGGCACCCCGGCCAACCTCCGCCACCACTTCCAGCACCACGACGGCACGACCCCCGGCACCTACCGCGCGGCCTACCGCTCGCTGGCCGGCATGTTCGCCGCCGCGGTAGGCACCGAGACGGACGGGTCGGAGACGGGTGAGGCGGACGCGGGTGGGAGGGACGCGAACCGGGTGGTCCCGCCGGGCGCGGGACCGGCGGGAAGGGAAGGGCCGGCGGAAGCGGGCGGGCACGTGGCGCCAGGCGGCCCGCGCGGCTCGCCAGACAGGCCCTGACCAGCGAAGACGCCCGCCGGACGCGTCACGTCACGTCACGTCACGTCACGTCACGTCACGTCACGTCACGTCACGTCACGTCACGTCACGTCACGTCACGTCACGGTATTATGGATAACTGCTATCTCCACGCGGCCAACGCGGAACGGTACCGTCGCATTCGGCTGCCACCCGTGCCCCCCGGGCCACCATCGCCTCGCCCGACCCCTCCCCTACCCCCACCCACGGGTCACGGCAGTCCTCACGGAGAGCACCACATCCACCGGCTCCCCGGGCGGCGAAGGACCGTCGGCGCCTGCCGTCGAGGGTCCGCGTCCGCCCGTGTCCTGGTCGCGACGGCGGGGCGTATGACCCCCGTGGCGGGTCCTGTGTCCTCAGCCCCGCCCCGGTCGGTCGCCCCGCACCGCCCGAGCGAGCCGCTCACCGGCCGGCTCGCCCCCGTGGCCGCGCCGGCTCGCGGCGCCGTCGAGCTCCCATCCATCGAGTGGAGATGTGTATGAATTCCCGGAAGATCCTGAGAGCATCGCTCGCGCTCTGCACGACGGGCCTGCTGTTCGGCTCGGGCGTGCAGGTCGCGTCCGCGACCAGCCAGGCCGACGAGCGCGGCGCGCAGGCCGCGGCCCGGGTGGTCACGTACGACTCCAGCGGTGCCGCCGAGTTCAAGGACGCGGTCACCCGGGGTGCCGCGGCCTGGAACGAGAGCGTGAAGAACATCCAGCTCAAGCCGGTCCAGCCGGGGCAGCGTGCCAACATCATCGTCGTCGCCGACAACGGCTGGCCGCGGGCCCAACCCACGTCGCTGGGCAACGGCCGGGTGTAGATGGGGCGTCAGGCCGTGAACGAGGGCCACAACACCGTCCGCATCGCCTCGCACGAACTGGGGCACATACTCGGCCTGCCCGACGTGAAGCCGGGCCCGTGCTCCAGCCTGATGTCCGGCGCGTCGGCCGGCACGTCCTGCACCAACCAGTACCTGAACGCGCAGGGGAAGGCCTCGGTGGAGCGGAAGTTCGCCGGCTCCAAGGTGTACGCGCGGGACGTGGCCTCGAAGTTCGCGCTGGCCGTCTACTAGGTCCGCGCGGGCCTGGCCGCCCCCGGGCGGCCCTCGGGTGACCCGGCGGGGTCGTACGGAGCGAGCGACCCCGCGGGCCGCCACGATCCGTACGGCGGCCCGGCCTCGGCGGAGGCACACGGGCCGCGTGCGGCCAACCCCGTCCGCCCGGGCGCGCCCGGGCCCCCGTGGGAAGCACAACGGCGGTGGGGAGGCAGGCCCAGCCCGCCTCCCCACCGCCGACGTCTCGGCGCTCGCACGCGCTCGGCCGCTCCACGCGCGCACGCGCCCGGAGCCCGAACGCGCCCAGCGGGCAAACCCGCCCATCGGTCGGACCCGCCCGGAGCCCGAACCCGGCTCCCTAGAGGTCGAACTCGCCGGGCGCGATGTCCAGCGCGTAGCAGACCTCGCGGACGACGGCCTGCTCGGTCAGGTCGAAGTCACCGTCCGCGCCGCCGATGACGATGCCGATCTGGATGACAGCGCGCGCCTCGACCGGCTTCTTCTTGACCTTGCCGATGTCCTGGATGAGGGACACCTTGCCGAACTCGAAGTCGGCGGCCAGCTTGTCGAGGTACTCGTTGAAGCGGCGCTGCAGGTCGTCGGCGGGGAAGTTCTGGAGCACGTCGTTGGTGGCGATCAGCGAGGCGACGCGCTGCCGCTCGGCGGGGTCGACCGACCCGTCGGCGGCGGAGACCAGGGCGCACATGGCCATGCTGGCGTCCCGGAACGCGCCGCTCTTGAGGTCGTTCTTCTTCGCCATCAACTGGGTCTGCATCGAGGACGCGGACTCCTTGAACTTGTCCCACAGGGCCATCGGTAACTTCTCCTCGTGTCATCGGCGGCGGCCGGAGGCGCCCTCGGCGACGCCATGAGCTTCATCTACAACGATGTAGAAGCTAGCAGGCTCAGCACCCGCCCGTGGCCGGGCCCGGCACCCCCGGCCGCACCGCGCCGCCGGCCCCGCCCGCCCACCACGTGCCCCGCCCTCCGCACCAGCCCACATCCGGCCCGTCGGGAGCAAGGGGGGCGCACGCCCGGGCCGAGGCCGCCCGGCGGCCGGCCGGGGCCTGCGACGCGCCCCCACCCGAGCACGGCTACGCGCCCCCTGTCGCCCGCGCCAGGCCCGCCGGAGGGCCGTGAGCCGTCCGTCGGTCGCCGGCGGCGCGCGCCCGCGTACGCCGGTCGCCCGGTCCGCCGTGGGCGCGGCGCCACCCCCACCCGGCCCCAACTCCCTTGCCTGGTAATAGCGTTGCCCACGTGGCGGTAAAGCATCGGCCATGTCCGACGGGCTCGCGGGACCCCTCCCGGGTGGCCGGTTTCTCATGGGGCGCGGGGGGGCGCGGGGCGACCGGTGGGGTGGGGGTGCGCGGGGGCGGTGGAACGCTGCCGGGCATGACATGGACGCAGGAGGTCAGTGGGCGGGTGCGGGGCCTCGCGCCAGCGTGCTTCGCCCCGGTCATGGCTACGGGGATCGTCTCGCGCGCCCTGGCGGCCAGCGGTGCGCGCCGCCTCTCCTGGCCGCTGTTCGGGCTCGGCCTGGCGGGGTTCGCCGTGCTGACTGTGGCCCTGGCCTGGCGGATGCTCGCGCACCGCGCGCACCTGGCGGCGGACGCGGACGCGCCGGCCAGGGTGTTCGGCTTCTTCACCTTCGTGGCCGGCTCCGAGGTGCTCGCGGCGCTGCTGGCCGGCGCGGGCGCGCGGGCCGTCACGCTCGCGTTGTGCCTGGTCGCGGCCGTGGCCTGGGGGTGTGTCGCGGCGCGCGCGACGCGCACGCCGCGCGGGCCGCCGACGGCACCTGGTTCCTGTGCGCGGTCGGGCTCCAGTCCGTGGTGGTGGCCGGCACCGCGCTGGGGTCGGGGCCGTGGGCCCGGGGCGCGCTGCTGGGCTGTTGGGTGGCCGGCCTCGCGCTGTACGGGGCGGTGCTCAGCGCCGTCGGCTGGCGGCTGCGCCGGCATCCCGTGCCGCCGCCGGCCCTGACGCCCGCGTACTGGGCCATAGGCGCCTGCGCGATCAGCGTGCTGGCGGGCGCGCAGGTGGTCGGGCTGGGCTGGGCACCGGGGCCGCGCCGGGTGCTGGTCGGGGCGCTGTTCGTGCTGTGGGGCTGGGCGACGCTGCTGCTTCCGGTGCTGGTCGCGGCCGGGTACTGCGGCACTGGCGGCACCGGGTGCCCGTGCGCTACGAGCCCACCCAGTGGTGCGTCGTCTTCCCGCTGGGGATGTACGCCGTGGCCAGCCGCGCGCTGGCCGAGGTGGCGGCGCCGCGCGCGGTGGGCAGCGCCGCGACCTGGGTCGCGGTCGGCGCGGGGCTTCTCGTCGCCCTGGCCATGACGGGCCTTCCCCTGAGATTCACGCGCCGTACACCGACCGCGCCAACGAACTCGCTGGGTTCCGGCCAAAATCAGTTTTAAAAGCAAGCAAAGCTCGATGAGCGGTCGCGTCAAGAACCGCGGTGACCGCTTCCACACGCTCCGTGCGCTGGTCCACGCTGCGCTGAGCAATCGGCAAGCGGCTGAGAGGGGGCCCGTGGTGGCCTCGAACAAGTTCGTTCTGCACGTGGCGCGTTCGGCTGACGCCGCCGAACGCGCCCTGCTGGCCATGGGGAAGATGCTCAACAAGGCGCCGGTGAGCGCCGAGTCCCGCGCGGTCTTACATAGCGACCAGAGCGTCAACGACGCCCCGTACCGGGACCGTTGGGCGCACGACAAGGTAGTGCGCCCAACGCACGGGGTCAACTGGAGGGGCTCGTGCTCCTGGAAGGTCTACGTCAAGGACGGGCTGATCACCTGGGAGACGCAGGCGACCGGCTACACGACGACCGGCCCCGACCGGCCCGAGTACCAGCCGCGCGGCTGGTCCGCGCGGCGCCTCCTTCTCATGGTACACCTACTCGCCCACCCGGGTCCGCTACCCGCACGCACGCGGCGTGCTCGTCGAGCTGTACCGGGAGGCCAGGCAGCAGCTCGGCGACCCGGTGGCGGCCTGGGCCGAGATCACCACCGACCCGGACAAGCGGCGGCGCTACCAGTCGGCGCGCGGCAAGGGCGGCCTGGTGCGCGTCGGGTGGGACGAGGCCCTGGAGATCGCCGCCGCGGCCCACCTGCACACGCTGCGCGCGCACGGCCCGGACCGGATCGCCGGCTCCTCGCCCATCCCCGCCATGTCGATGGCCTCGCACGCGGTCGGAGCGCGCTTCCACGCGCTGATCGGCGCGCCGATGCTCTCCTTCTACGACTGGTACGCGGACCTGCCGGTGGCCTCGCCGCAGGTGTTCGGCGACCAGACGGACGTGCCGGAGTCTGGCGACTGGTGGTACGCGGCGTACCTGATGTTGTGGGGTTCCAACGTCCCCGTCACCCGCACCCCGGACGCCCACTTCATGACTGAGGCCCGCTACCGGGGCCAGAAGGTCGTGGTCGTCTCACCCGACTACGCCGACGCCACGAAGTTCGCCGACGAGTGGCTGCACCCGCACCCGGGCACCGACGGTGCGCTGGCGATGGCGATGGGGCACGTGATCCTCACCGAGTTCTTCGTCCAGCGGCAGGTGCCGTACTTCCTCGACTACGGCAAGCGGTTCACCGACCTGCCGTTCCTGGTGGAGCTGACGCCGCACGGCGCCGACGACCATACCCCCGGCAGCTTCCTGACCGCCGCCGACCTGGGCCTGGACGAGGGGGACGGGCCCGGCGCCGGCCGCTACAAGCCGGTCCTGGTGGACGCGGTCACCGACCAGGTGGTGGTCCCGAACGGCACGCTGGGCGAGCGCTGGGGCAAGGGCGGCGAGGGCCGCTGGAACCTGGACCTCGGCGAGGTGGATCCGCTGCTGACCTTCCACCGGGCGGACGGCGAGAGGCCGAGCGCCCGCGTGGCGCTGCCGCGCTTCGACACCGATGAGGCGGGCTCGCTCAGCCGCGCGGTCCCGGTGCGCCGGATCGGCGACCGCCTTGGTGACCACCGTCTTCGACCTGCTGCTCGCCCGGTACGGGGTGCGCCGCGCGGGGCTGCCGGGCCAGTGGCCGGCGGGGTACGAGGACGCGTCGGTGCCCTGCACCCCGGCCTGGCAGGAGACGATCACCTCGGTGCCGGCCCGGGCGGCGATCCGCACCGCGCGGGAGTTCGCCCGCACCGCCGAGCAGACCCGTGGCCGGTCCATGATCGTGATGGGCGCGGGCACCAACCACTGGTTCCACTCCGACACCATCTACCGCTCGTTCCTGTCGCTGCTACTGCTCACCGGCTGCCAGGGCCGCAACGGCGGCGGCTGGGCGCACTACATCGGCCAGGAGAAGGTGCGCCCGTACGCCGGCTGGCAGCAGATGGCCACCGCCGCCGACTGGGCCCGCCCCTCCCGGCAGATGGCCGGCACCCCGTACTGGTAACGTCCACACCGACCAGTGGCGGTACGAGAACGCGCCCGCCGACGCGCTCGCCTCGCCCGCCGGGCAGGGCCTGTTCGCCGGTCGGCACACCGCCGACCTGGTCGCCGAGTCCGCCCGGCGCGGCTGGATGCCCTCCTACCCGACGTTCGCCGGCAACCCGCTCGACCTGGGAGCCGCCGCCCGCGCCTCGGGCCGCGGGCCGGCTCGGCTTCGCCTGTCAGGACCCGGACGCGCCGGAGAACTGGCCACGGGTGCTGACCCGTGTGGCGGGCCAACCTGATCGGCTCATCCGCCAAGGGCAACGAGTACTTCCTGCGCCACCTGCTCGGTGCCGCCGACAACGCCGACGCCGACGAGGTGCCGCCGGACGCCAGGCCGCGGGAGGTCAGGTGGCGCGCACGCGCACAGGTGGCCGCGCGGCAAGCTCGACTTGCTGCTGGCGCTCGACTTCCGGATGACGTCCACGACGCTCTTCGCCGACCTGGTGCTGCCGGCCGCCACCTGGTACGAGAAGCACGACCTGTCCAGCACCGACATGCACCCCTACGTGCACGCCTTCTCGCCCGCGATCAACCCGCCCTGGCAGGCCCGTACCGACTTCGACATCTTCCACAGCCTGGCCCGCAAGCTGAGCGAGCTGGCCAGGGGCCGCCTGGAGGTCGCGTACAACCTGGTGGCCACCGCGCTCCAGCACGACACGCCGGGCGAGGCCCCGCCGCCGGGCGAGACGCTGCCGCAGTTCGCCCTGGTGGAGCGGGACTACACCGCGATCGGCGACAAGATGGCCGCCTTCGGGCCACTGTCCGAGCGGGACGGCATCGTCGTCAAGGGCATCACGGTGCGCCCGGAGCCGGAGTCCCGCTGGCTGGCCCAGCGCTGCGGCACCGCGACCGGGGAGCCGGCGGCCGGGCGTCCGCTGCTGGACACCGACGTCAAGATATGCGAGGCGATCCTCGCGCTGTCCGGCACCACCAACGGGCGGCTCGCCGCCGAGGGGTTCACCGCCCTGGCCGAGCGGGTCGGCGAGGGCTCGGGCCTGGCCGAGCTGGCCGCCTCCGTCGCCGAGCGGCGCATCGTCTTCTCCGACACGCAGGCCCGCCCGGTGCAGGTCGGCGCGAGCTTCGAGTGGTCGGGCAAGGAAGGAGCCGAGCGCCGGTACGCGCCCTTCACCATCAACACCGAGCACGCCAAGCCCTGGCACACTCTCACTAGCCGCCAGCACTTCTACCTCGACCACTCCTGGATGGCCGAGTTCGGCGAGCAACTGCCGGTGTTCCGAAAGCCGTTGAACATGACCGCGCTCGGCGAACGCCCGCGCAAGGGCGGCGGCCAGGAGCGCTCAGTCACCGTCCGCTACCTCACCCCGCACTCGAAGTGGTCCATCCACTCCGAGTACCAGGAGAACCTGCTCATGCAGACCCTGGCCCGGGGCGGCCCGGTCATCTGGATGAGCCCACAGGACGCCGAGGCCATCGGCGTCGTGGTGGCCCGCGCGATCGTCTCGCACCGCATGCCGGCCGGCACCGTGTTCATGTACCACGTGCAGGAACGCCTGGTGAACGTGCCGCAGTCGGAGGCGACGGGCCGGCGCGGCGGCGTACACAACGCCTTGACCCGCCTGCTCATCAAGCCCATCCACCTCATCGGCGGCTACGGCTAGCTCTCCTTCGCCCCCAACTACTACGGCCCCACCGGAAACCAGCGCGACGCGGTCACGGTCATCCGCCGCCGCTCGCAGGAGGTCGACTACTGATGCACCCGCGCAAGGCACCCATCGGCCGGGTGATGGCCCAGGTCGCCATGGTAATGAACCTCGACAAGTGCATCGGCTGCCACACCTGCTCGGTCACCTGCAAGCAGACGTGGACCAACCGGCAGGGCACCGAGTACGTCTGGTTCAACAACGTCGAGACGCGCCCCGGACAGGGGTACCCGCGCCGCTACGAGGACCAGGAGACCTGGCGCGGCGGCTGGGAACTCAGGCGCGGCAAGCTCATCCCGCGCTCGGGCGGCCGGCTGCGCCGGCTCTCGCGGATCTTCGCCAACCCGGAGCTGCCCGAGCTGTCGGACTACTACGAGCCGTGGACGTGCGACTACGCCAACCTCACCGACACGCCGCTGGGCGACGACGTGCCCACCGCGCCGCCGCACTCCCAGATCGACGGCCGCCCCATGGCGATCAACACCGGCCCCAACTGGGACGACGACCTCGGCGGCGGCCCCGAGAACACCGCGCGGGACCCGCTCCTGGAGCGCATCAGCAAGACCGTGCGCCTGGAGTACCAGGACGCGTTCATGTTCTACCTGCCGCGCATCTGCGAGCACTGCCTGAACCCCTCGTGCGTGGCCGTCTGCCCGTCCGGCGCGATGTACAAGCGCGTCGAGGACGGCATCGTCCTGGTCGACCAGGACGATGCCGTGGCTGGCGGATGTGCGTCAGCGGCTGCCCGTACAAGAAGGTCTACTTCAACCACTCCTCCGGCAAGGCCGAGAAGTGCACCTTCTGCTACCCGCGCATCGAGGCCGGCGAGCCCACCATCTGCTCCGAGACCTGCGTGGGCCGGCTGCGCTACCTCGGCGTCATCCTCTACGACGCCGACCGGGTGGACCGGGCGGCGGCCGTACCGGACGAGAAGGACCTCTACGAGGCCCAGTTGGAGTGCTTCCTCGACCCCGGCGACCCGGAGGTGATCCGCGCGGCCGAGGCGTCCGGCATCCCGCACGACTGGCTCACCGCGGCCCGCCGCTCCCCCGTACACGCCCTGATCAGCCAGTAGCGGGTGGCCCTGCCGCTGCACCCGGAGTACCGCACGATGCCGATGGTCTGGTACGTGCCGCCGCTGTCGCCCATCGTGGACGCGCTGTCCAAGGGCGGCCACGACGGGGAGGACGCGGGCAACCTGTTCGGCGCCATCGACACGCTGCGCATCCCGCTCTCGTACCTGGCAGAACTCTTCACAGCCGGCGACGTGGAGCCGGTGGCAGCCACGCTCCGCAGGCTCGGCGCCATGCGCGCCCACATGCGCCACCACAACCTCGGCGAGGAGCCCGACCCCGCCATCGCGGCCAGCGTGGGGATGGACCCGACGGCCGTCGAGGCCATGTACCGGCTGCTCGCCCTGGCCAAGTACGACGAGCGGTAGGTGATCCCCACCAGTTACGTCGCCGAGCCCGGCAGTCCGCTGGACACCGGGTGCAGTCTGGACGGCGACGGCGGGCCCGGCATGTACGAGGCCGACGCCTTCCACACCGCCCCCAGCGCGGGTCCCGAGCCCGAACGCGCGGGGCTCGCCCTGCGCGGCCGGGTCAACCTCCTGAACTGGAACGGCTCCGGCCGCCCGGACGGCCTCTTCCCGGAGGCCACCGCGTGAGCGCCGACCAGGCGGGGGCGGGCGGGCGAAGCCCCCGCATCACGCCGGCGGTGCCCGCGACATGAGCGCACCCGCCCTCCACCAGGCGGCGTCGCTGCTGCTCTACTACCCCGACCAGGACTGGCACGGCCGGCTCGACGCGGTGGCCGAGCAACTGCGCACGACGCTCCACCCGGCCGCTGCTGCGGTTCTGCACCGAGGCCGCGCGGGTCCCGATGTGGAGGCCGCCGCGCACTACACCGACGTCTTCGACCGCACCCACCGGCGCACCCTGCACCTGACATACTACACCGACGGGAACACCCGCAGCAGGGGCGGCGCGCTCGCCGCGCTGCGGGAGGTCTACCGCGCCGCCGGCTGGGAGCCCGACCCGGCCGAACTGCCCGACCACCTGCCCCTGATGCTGGAGTTCGCCGCCCGCTGCCCGCGCGCCGGCACCCGGCTGCTGCGCGGCCACCGCGCCGGCGTCGAACTCCTCCGGCTGGCCCTCGAAGACCGCGGCACGCGGTACGCCCAGCGCCACCCTGCCCGGCCCGCGCCCCGCCGACCGCGCCGCCGCCCGCCGGCTGGCCCGCACCGGGCCGCCCACAGAACACGTCGGCCTCGAACCCTTCGCCGCCCGCCCCCCGTCCTGACCCGGCCCCGCGGCGCCCCACCCCCACCCGACTCCCCCGTCTCCCCACGACCCGACCCCGCCGTCCCCTTCCCCTGCCCCGCGCACGGGGCGCCGCCGCGAAGGAGCCCGCTGGTGGAGGACCACCTGCACACCGCGCTGTGGGGCGTGCTGCCCTACCTGACCCTGAGCTGCCTGGTCGCGGGCACCGCCTGGCGCTACCGCTACGACCGCTTCGGATTCACCACCCGCTCCAGCCAGTTGCACGAGAACCGGCTGCTGCGCGTGGGCTCGCCGCTCTTCCACTTCGGGCTGCTGCTGATCCTGATGGGCCACATCGTGGGCCTGCTCGTCCCGGAGAGCTTCACCGAGTGGCTGCGCGTCAGCGAGACCCAGTACAGCACCGGCGCGCTGGTCGCCGGCGGCGTGGCCGGCCTGATGGGCACCTGCGGCCTGGCGATCCTGGTGACCCGGCGGCTGCGCGTGAAGGCCGTCCGCCGGGCCAGTTCGCGCGGCGACCGGGCGCTGTACCCGGTGGTGGGCGCGACGATGGTCGCCGGCCTGATGAACACCATGGTCACCCCGGCGACCAGCGACTACGACTACCGGCTCGGCGTCTCGGTCTGGGTGCGCAGCCTGTTCACCCTCGACCCGGACGTCTCCCACATGGCGGACGCGCCCCTCCAGTTCCAGGTCCACGCCGTGCTGGCGATGGCCCTGTTCGCGCTGTGGCCGTCCAGTCGCCTGGTGCACGCCTTCACCGCCCCGGTCGGCTACCTCTTCCGCCCGTACGTCGTCTACCGGGCCCGCGACCGCCGCGCCCACGGCCCCTACTCCCCCCCCGCGACGGCTACCGCTCGCGCGGCGCCCAGACCCGGGGCAGCGAGCCGCGGGCTCCCCTGGCGGGGACGGGGTCAGGCCCGGGCCGCGACGCGGGGCGCTGACGGGCGGACTGCCGGGCGGGGCGTGTTCACGCCGCGTCCGGCCGGGGCCGCAGGCCGAGCAGGACGTCTCGGACAAGTTCGGCGCTGCGCCTGACCGCGTCGTCGCCGAAGCCCAGGAAGTGCCGGTAGTGGATCGGCGCGTAGAAGAGGTCGACCATCACGTCGGTGGGCACGTCGGAACGGAGCTGCCCGGCGGCGACGGCGGACTCCAGGCGGGCCCGGCACTCCGCGATGCTGGGTTCGAGGACCGTCTCGCGGAACGCCTTCATCAACGCCGGGTCGTTCTGCGCCTCCCCGATGACGCCTTTGTAGGCCTCGCTGATCCGGCCGGTGACGAGCCGCTGGCTCACCGCGGTGATCTGGGTCGTGAGGTCGGCGGCGATGTCACCGGTGTCCGGGAAGGCGAAGTCGTCGCCCAACTCCTCGCGCATCGCCTCCAGCACCACCGCACCCTTGGAGCGCCACCAACGGTAGATCGTGGGCTTGCCCACGCCCGCCTGGGCGGCGATGGCCTCGATGGTCAACTTCGCGAAGCCCTTGCGGTTCACCAGGTCGAACGCCGCGTCGAGGATCGCCCGGCGGGCGCGCTCGCTGCGTCGTTCACTGTTCGGGTCGGAAATCATGCACCTCACCCTACTGCTCGCGTGACGTTACGTTTCGTTTTGACAAGACCTCTGAGGTGATCTAGCGTCGTTGGCGTTACGAAACGTTTCATAACGCCAGCCCGCGAGGTCGCCGCGCCTCGCCACCGCAGGGGAGAGATGTCCAGCAACGACAGCGCGCCCGCCACCACGGAGCGCATCGAGAAGATCGCGACCGCGCCGGACTGGTACGCGCTTTACCCGGATATCGCAGGCCGTCCGGGCCGGGGGCTTCGTGTACGTGTCCGGGCAGGCGGGCTTCGAGGAGGACGGGACGACCGTCGAGGGCGGGTTCCTGGCGCAGGGGCGGCAGGCGTTCCGCAACGTCGGACGGGTACTGGCGGCGGCCGGCCTGACCTTCGCGGACGTCGTCAAGGTCGGCATCTTCGTACGGGACATGGCGACGAACCTCCCGCACGTGATCACGCTGCGCGGCGAGTTCCTGGCCGAGCCCTACCCCGCCGACACCCTCGTCGAGGTCATCGCGCTGGACCGGAGCGCCGCGTGACCGCCGCGACCGTGACGGGGCGGGCACAGGGCGCGGGAGTGACGGAAGAGGGTGGGGACGTGCGGGAGTTGCTGAGGCCGTACCGGGCGGGGCGGCTGGAGCTGGCGAACCAGTTGGCCATGGCCCCGATGACACGGGGCCAGGCCGACGACGTGACGGGGGTGCCGAGCCCGCACGCGACGACGTACTATCGACAGCGCGCCGGGGCCGGGCTGCTGATCACGGAGGGCGTGTACGTCAACGCGCTCGCCAAGGGCGGCCCCGGCATCCCGGGCCTGGTGACCGACGCGCAGACGCGTGGCTGGCGGGAGGTGACCGACGCGGTGCACGCCGAGGGCGACACGATCTTCACCCAGTTGTGGCACGTGGGCCGGATGACCCACCCGCTGACCCTCCCGGACGGCGAGCTGCCGGTGGCCCCGTCGGCTGTCGCCATCGAGGGGACGCGGATCTTCACCCGGGACGGGCTGCTCGACCACGTCACCCCACGCGAGCTGACCGTCGGCGAGATCGCCCGCACAGTGGAGGACTTCGCGTCCGCTGCCCGGCGCGTGGTGGCGGCGGGCTTCGACGGCGTGGAGATCCACGGCGCGAACGGCTACCTCATCCAGCAGTTCATCGCCGACAACACCAACCTGCGCACGGACGCGTATGGCGGCTCGGTCACCGGCCGCCTGCGGTTCGCCACGGAGGTCGTCGAGGCGGTCGTGGCCGAGGTCGGCGCGGACCGCGTGGGGCTGCGCGTCTCGCCGGACAACGCCGAGAACCAGCTCGCGGAGACCGACGCGCGCACCACATACCGCACGCTGGTCGACGCGCTGGACCCGCTCGGCCTGGCCTATCTGCACGTGTTGTGCAACGGCGCCTACGAAGCCATCGCGGACCTGCGGACGCGCTGGTCGGGGACGCTCGTCGCCAACACGAACGGCCCCGTGCCGAGCAGCCCCGGCGCGGGGGCACGGCTGGTGCGGGACGGGGACGCGGACGTGGTCGCCCTCGGCCGCCTGTTCATGACCAACCCAGACCTGCCCGCCCGGCTGGCCGACGGCACCCCGCTCGCTGGCCCACCGACGGAGAACGTGTACGGGGGCGGGGCGGAGGGTTACGCCGACTACCCGGCCGCGACGGACGACCCCGGGGTTCCGGTGATCGCCTAGCCACCGGCGCACGGCCCGGCCCCGGCCTCCGCGCGACCCCCGCCGTACCACACTCGGTCCCCGCCCACACGGATCGGGCGCATCCCGACACACCGGCGGGCCGTGCGGCCTACACTGCCCGCAGTGTCCCGTTCGCCCCACTCCCCCGGAGGGCCCGTGTCTCGTGAAGCGTTCTGTGTGGCGGCCGACTGTCGGGCGGCGTCCGGCGGGGTGGAACGGCAGGAGGAGGTGGACGCCTGGTGTCTGGACCATGCCGAGCGACACCCGGGGCACGACCGGTTCCGCCGCGTCGTCACGGAGTACCGGCTGATCGGCGAGGCGCGGACGGATCGCGGGAGTGCCCACGACTGAGCCTGGAGGCGAACGAGGGCCTGTCGCGAAGGATGGTGGGTGCCGGAACGGCATGGGCCGCGGGGCCGGGCCCACGACGTGCGGGTGGCCTCCCGGTGGTCGCTCACCAGTCCCGGGTGGCGATCAGCTCCTCCACATCCGCGTCCGGGAACCCGTATGCCGACGCCACGCACACGAAGTCCTCAGCGATCACCTCGCGCGCGACCGTCTCGATCTCACTCCCGGCGGCCTCGAACTCCTCTTCCAGAGCGTTGAACTCCTGCGTCGCGGCCTGGCTGAGCGCGTACAGAGCCTCCAGATCCGACGGCCGCTCAGCCTCGATCCGCTCGCACAGCCGCGCCAGGATCGCCCCGCCCCGGTCGACGACGTGATCGGGGAAGTACGAGTCCGCGTACATCTGCCGCAGGAACATGTGCCCCGCTACCTGCTGGTTCGTGATTGGCATGGCGCTTTTCCCTCTCCGTGGAAGAACTGACGCTCCGTGGAAGAACTGACGCGCCGATCATGCACGACACCACTGACAACGACGCCGCCCCCGTATGCCAGGCTGGTCGTCCGGCACTTTCACAGCAGGTCCTGAGCAGCGTCACCCCCGGTCGACGCCGCTTCGCCCAGCCGTACCGGGTCGCCCGGGCGTACGCGCCCCGGGCGACCACGCGTGCGGAGACGCCCGCGCACGGTCGGGGGCCCACGCCCGAGTGAGGTGCGACGCGGTTGTGGGCGGCGGACACGCGCAGGGCGCGCGAGTCCCGGCGCCGGCCGGCCGGTTGGCCCGCCGCGTCACGCGTGCCAGGGAGCCCCCGTCACCTGGTGGTCCGCGTGCTGGAGTGCCTCGACCACCAGGCGGCGCAGGTGGCCGTCGCGCAGCGCGTACACCACGTGCCGGCCCTCCTTGCGCGCCTGCACCAGGCCGGCCAGGCGCAGCTTGGCCAGGTGTTGGCTGACCGCCGTGCAGGTCGCGCCGCTGGCCGTGGTCAGGGCCGTGACGTCGGCCTCGCCCTGGGCGAGGAGCCACAGCAGGTGCAGCCGGGTCGGGTCGGCGAGCAGCGCGAACACCGTCGAGGCGACGTCCAGTTGCCGCACGCCCGGGGTGCGCTCGTGCGCGGGGTGTGCGACTGAGGGGTCTTCGCGGACCGGCATGCGGCCATCGTACGGCGGGCCGCGCGGGACGACCCCGCGCGTGCGGAGCGGCCCCGGGGACCGGGCCGGGGGCGGGTCCGCCGCGCGGGGGCCGGCGCGGGTCAGTCAGGGTCGGCGTTCGGTCCAGCGCCGGCCGGGGCAGGCGGGGCGCGGGCGGGCCGGCGGGGCGCAGCCCGCGATCTTGCGGAGGGCAGCGTAGGTGGCCTCGAGCTGGTCCATCACGAACAGGTGGCCACCCGGCACCCAGCGCGTGCCGCGCGCGGCCAACTGGTCGGCCAGTTCCATCAGGACGGCCGGCGGGCTGGTCGGGTCGTCGGTGCCGCCCAGCAGGTGGACCGGGGGTCCCACCGGCTCCGGGATCCAGCCCGTGCCGCCGAGCGCCGCCAGGTCGCGGCGCAGTCCGGGCAGCAGCAGCCGGATCACCAGCTCGTCGGGCAGCTCCAGCTCCGGGACGATGCCCCGGGCGCGGGCCACCGAGAGCAGCGAGTGGTCGTCGAGGCTGGCCAGCGCGTAGCCGGGCGGCCCGAGCCGGGGTGGGGCGGAGAGGACCAACCAGAGGTCGGCGGGCCAGTTGGCCGCGTACCGCTGGGCCATCCGGTGCGCCACCGCGGCACACAGGCTGTGCCCGAGCACGATGCCGGGGCCGGCGAGGTCGGCGGCGAGCAGGTCGGCGTAGAAGTCGGCCAGTTGGTCCAGGTCGGGCGGCGTGTCGTGGGCGTGCGCGGCGGGCGGTTGGGCGGTCACGACCGTCCAGTCCTCGGCGACCTGGCGCACCAGCCGCGTGAACGACCTGGCCGAGCCACCCGCGTACGGCAGGCACACCAGGCGGTACGGTCCGCCCTCGCGCAGCACCAGTCTGTCCGGCCCGGTCCTCATCGGGTGGCTCCCGTCGGCGTCGTGGTGGGGGTGGCGCCGGCGAGGAGGAGGGCGGTGGCCGCGCCGTCCGGGTCGAGGCCGAGGCAGAGCGCCAGCGGGGCTGCGGCGTCGGGGCCGGTGCCGGGGTCGGGATCGGGCGGGGTCGGGGGTGGGGGCGTGGTTCTGGTCAGCGCCGCGACCGCGACCGCGAAGGCCAGCGCGCCGTCGGCGCCGCCCGTTGTGCCGGTGGTGCCGACGGTGGTCAGGTGGGGCAGCGCGGGCCCGAACACGGCGGCGCGTTCGGCGGCGCCGAGCGGGGAGCGGGGGGCGGCGACGGTGACCTCGCGCGCGGCCCGGCCCGCGTCCCGCAGCGCCGCGCGCACCGCCTCGGCGCCCGCCCCGGCGAGGTCCGGCGCACCGGGCGCGACCTCGGGGTTCGCGGACGCGGCCTCCCCCCGACCCGCCGCTCGGCCCACCCGCCGCCGCGCCTCCGGCGGCGTACGCACGGGCCGTGGCGCACACGTGGGCCACGGCCGGGCGCGTAGGGGGCCGTCCGGGGCGGTCAGGACGACGGCCGCGCCCTCCCCGACAGGTGCCCGGCCCCAGTCGGCCGGGGCCGCGCCCGTCGCCGCGTCCGTCATCGCCGCGTCCGCCGGTGGTGGGCACGCGGCCGACAGCGAGTCCACGGCGCCGGCGATGACCGCGTCGCAGCGTCCCGTCCGCACGTGCTAGACGCCCAGCGCGATGGCGTCGAGGCCGACGGCAGCGCCCGAGGCCAGGGTGAGGTTGGGGCCGCGCAGGCCGAGGTGGATGGAGAGGGCGGCGCCGGGGGCGTTGTAGCTGGACCGCGGGCACCAGACCGGGTTGACCGGGCCCGCGTCGGCGCCGGCCCGGTTGTGGATGGCCACGTACTCGCTGCGCCCGGCGTGCAGCGTGCCGGTGAGGACGCCGATCCGGGCCGGGTCGGCACCACAGCGGGTCCGGCGGCGGGGGCGGTGACGAGGCTGGTACGGGCTCTGCCGCGGCGGCCCGGGGTGGGCTGGCCCGGCTCGGCCGTCGCCGGGGCGTCCTGGGTGCTGGACAGGGCCGCCTGCGCGGTGCTGAGCAGCAGTCCCGTGTCCCGGCCGATGGCGCGCCTGGTCCGGGCGTCGATGTGCGGCGGGAGCGTGAGGGGCGTGGTGACGTGCGCGGCCTCGACGTCGCGGGCGCTTTCCTGGTCGGGCCGCCAGTCCGGGCCGGCCGGGATGTCGCCGGCGGCCAGCGGCACGTCCCGTACCGTGACCGGCCGGGCGCCGGCGAGCAGGCCCTCGTACAGCGCGGCGACCGAGGTCCCCGCCGCGCTCACCACCCCCACCCCGGTGACCGGCACCGGGCTCGTCCGGGTCGTGTCCTGCGTTGGCACGTCGTACTCCTTGGGGCCTTTCGGCGGTGCGCGGCCCAGGGGGCGGGGCGGTCGGCGTCGGTGGACGGGGGCGGGGCGGGCCGGTGGGCGCGCGGCCCCGGGCAGGGGGCGGGCCCACGCCGGGTCGGGAGCGGGACCGGTCCGGGGCTGGGCCCGGCCGGCGGGGTGGGTCAGTCCGTCGGGGCGCCGAACACCACCGTCGCCGTGTTGCCGCCGAACCCGAACGCGTTGCTGAGCGCGACGCGCACCGGCAGGTCCCGGGCCGGGCCGCACACCAGGTCCAGGTCGCGGCAGCGGTCGTCCACGGTGCGCAGCGTCGGGTTGCCCGGCACCCGGCCACGGGCGATGGCCAACACGCAGGCCACCGCCTCCAGCGCGCTGGCCGCGCCCTGCGCGTGGCCCAGCATGCCCCTGATGGACGAGGTGGCCGGGGGCCCTGGCGGCGCCGAAGTAGCCGGCGAGGCAGGCCGCTTCGGTGGCATCGTTGACGGGAGTGCCGGTGCCGTGCGCGCAGACGTAGTCGACGTCGCCGGGGGTCAGCCCGGCGCGGCGCAGGCTCTCGTCCACGCAGGGCAGCAGGGCGTCGCCGGCCGGGTGCGGGGCCATCATGTGGTGCGCGTCGGCGGCCATCGCGTGGCCGCGCAGCTCGGCGATGACGGTGCGCCACGGGCGCGCGCGTGGGCCAGCGACTCCAGGGCGAGGACGCCGGCGCCCTCGGACGGCATCGTGCCGCGCCGGTCGCGGTCGAAGGGCCATACGACCTCCGGCTCCACGGCGCGCAGCGTGGTGAAGAGCTGGAAGACGGCGTCGGCCAACTCGTCCACGCCGCCCGCCAGGACACAGTCGGCCTGCCCGCTGGCGATCAGGTCGGCGCCAGGCCGATGGCCGTGTTGCCGCCGGCGCAGCCGGCCGCGAGGACGTGGCGCGGGCCGCGCAGCCCGAAGCGCTCGGCGGGCCAGGAGGCGAGCAGCGCGGGCGCGTCCCAGCGGCGGTCGGTGGCGGTGTCGGCACCCCGGCGGCGCAGCTCCTCCAGGTGCGGGCGGGTGCCCATGACGGTGCCGGTGACCAGGCCGATCCGGCGCGGGTCGGTGGCGGGCAGCACCTTCGAGGAGTCGAGGGCGTCGCGTACGGCGTGCTCGGCGTAGCGCAGGGAGCGCGGGGTGAGCGTGCCGTCGTCGGCGTACGGCGCGGTGAGGTGGGGCGCGCTCACCTCGGCGGCAAGGTGCGTGGGGTAGGCGTCGGCGGCGAACCGGGTGATGGGGCCGGTCGCCACCGTCCCCGAGGTCACCGCGTGCCAGAACCCGTCCACGTCGCAGCCGAGCAGCGAGACGACACCGAGACCGGTCACGACCACCCGCTCCGACTCCGGCGCGGCCGGCGCGCCCGGCGCCGCCCGGCCCCTCGGCGTGGCGTCAGCCGACATGACCGCCCACGTACCGCGCGAGGCTGTCGACAGAGTTGCCGAGGGCCGCCTCGTCGTCGGTGAGCCGACAGCCGAAGCGGGCCTCGACGTGCGCGATGACCTCCAGCTTGTTCAGCGAGTCGGCGCCGAGGTCGTCGTAGAGGTCGGCGTCGACCGGCACCTGCTCGGGTGAGGTGGCCAGGACCTGCGCGAAGACCTCGCGCACGCCGGTACGGATGTCAGATCAGACTCGTTCAACGGTGCCCCCGCGAGACGACGGAACAACGGTTTTGGGCCACCGGTGGAGTTGGGCCCGGGTGATGGCCGGCGCCCAGTGCAGGCGTCGGGAGGCGAGAAGCCAGTGGCAGGCGCCCAGCGCGGCGACGGCGGCCATGCCGGGCGAGGGCATCGCCGCGAGCAGGTACGCCGCCAGGAACAGGAAGGTGTACGAGTGCATCACCTCGCGCGCCACCGACCGCTCCTCGGTCGACTCGGCCGCGCTCGCGCCGCGCACCACGTACGCCGAGACCACGACGCACGGCGTCACGGCCAGGCTGGCGACCGGCAGCAGGCGCAGCGCGACGAAGCCGGCGTCCAGCGCGAACGGCGCGACGACCAGGGCGTAGACGGCGCGCCACGGCCGAACCCGACGACGGTCAGGCACAGGCTGGAGTAGCCGAGCAGGCGGTCGCCGGCCACGTCGGTGATGTCCTTGATGCCGGCGAGCCCGAGGCTGAAGGTGGCGAGCACGGCGGCGGCCGGCAGCACCGGGGAGCCGAGCGCGTCGGCGTCCGGGGCGGTGGCCCAGCCGGTGACCATCGGCAGGACCAGCGGCAGGACGAGGACGAGCAGCGCGAGGACGCGGTGGCGCTTGAAGGCCGGGCCGATCGAGTAGCCGACGGCGATGCCGATGTCCACGACGATCACCGCCGCGAAGGCCGGTTCGGGGTCCAGCCCGAACAGCGCGGCCCCGCCGGCCGCGAAGACCAGCCAGGCGCCCACGGCGATCCGGGGCAGCCGGCGCCAGCCGATCGCCTCGCACAGGGCGGTGCGCTCGGGCCGGTTGACGACGTCGGCCTCGCGGTCGGCGATCCGGTTGACGGACTCGGTGCCGACGCGCAGAAGGCGAGCCACATCGGTACGGCCGCCAGCGCGCGGGCCACGGTGAGGTGGTCCACGGCGGCGAGGCCGGCGAGGAACCCCATCCAGTAGTAGGCGGCGAACCGGCAACTGCAGGCGCGCAGCACCAGCAGCGGCAGGGGTGCCGGCGCGCCGCGGGCGGTGCTCACGTCCATGGCGGCGGCCCTGCCGGCGACGGTATGCCTGGGGTCAATTCAGCGCTCCGTGTTCGGGGTGGTGCGGACGTGTGCGCGCACAGGTCCGCTGTAGGGCAGGCGGGTTGGCGGGCCGAGGGGCGGGCACCAGGGGTGGGCCGGGCGTGCCTGAAGCCGGCACCGCGGCCGGCGGGCCCGCCGGGTGACGGCCCGCCGGGCCGTCTGGGGGACGCGTGGTGGCGCACAGTGCGCAGGCTGGTCCTCGGCGACGCCGCCCGCGACGACGAGACGCTCACCCACCTGCTGAACCGGCTGCGCTCGGCCGGCAACTGCTCGGTGCTGCTCCCTAGGCAGCGGCAGGTCAGGGACGACTTCCTGCGCCCGCTGCGGCAGCACGCGGTCGCCGCCGGGCCCACGACGCTGGCCGGCGCGCTGACCGCGCGGCCCGCGAGCGAGCGCGCCGACCCGGTGGGCCAGATCCCGCACTGGCTGTTCGCCTACGACGCGGCGGCCCTCACCACGCTGCGCACCCTCGCGATGCTCACCCTGCACCCGGCGCACGAGGCGCGGGCCCGCGCCGAGGTCGCCGCCAGGGACCAGGAGCCGGACCAGCCGCGCACGCTGCCGTTCCTGCGCGCGTGCGCCCTGGAGACGCTACGGCTGTGGCCCACGACCCCGCTGCTGCTGCGCGAGAGCACCGAGCCGACGCGGTGGCGGGGCGAGTCGGTCCCGGCCCGTACCGCGTTCCTGCTCTACACGCCGTACTTCCACCGCTCCCCCCGACACCGCCGGCCCGGACGGCGACCGCTACGTACCCGAGCGCTGGCTAGACGGGCGGGCCGAGGAACAGCCGGCCCTGGTGCCGTTCAGCGCCGGCCCCGCCGAGTGCCCCGGCCGCAACCTCGTGCTGCTCACGGTCAGCACCTGGCTGGCGGCGCTGCTGGAGGGGCACACCTTCCAGCCGCCGGCCCACGCCCCGCGCCCCCGCCGGGACGGCACCCTCCGCGCGGAGTTCAGCCCCTTCGCGCTGCGCTTCACCGTCCGGGCCGGCACCCGGGCGTAGTGCGCCGGGCGGGGGCGCCGGGCGCGCCTCAGGTTGTGCGTCGGAGCGTGGGGCCCCGCCGGGCGGGGGCCGAGGCCCGGGGGCCGGCCGGGGAGAGGAGTCAGGGCGTGGGGCCGGCCGGGAAAGGGGTCAGGCGGCCGGGCCGAGGCGCAGCCGGACCTCCATCTCCTGGTCGCCGGGTAAGGCCTTCTCCTCGCTCAACGCGAAGTGCCGCTGGAGGACGTCGCGCACCTGGTGGATCGGGGGCTCGGTGCCGTAGAGGTCCACGCTGACCGACTGGGACAGGTCGGCGGCGCCGGACGCGGAGCCGCCGGGGTCGCGGGTGTCCACGGTCATCGACCAGACCACGGGGTGCTCGGTCTCGGTGTCCACCGGCCGGCCCGCGTCGGGCCACTCGTCGGCGGCGGTCGCCGGGAACGCCGCCCGCAACACCCGGAACACGGCGTCCGCGTCGTCCCAGTCGCAACCGCGAACGTGTACGCCCACTCCGGCCGAACTCTGCTCAGTGCTCATGGCGACCGGGTAGCCGCTGCGGCCGACTCAAAACCGCCCACTCTGCTCGGTCCCGTCGTCCCCACCCGCTCCGGCCGCCCCGCCAGCAGTCCCCTCCGCCCCCGCCCCCTCCGCGTCACCGTCGGCCTCGGACGCGTCGGCGCCCGGGGCGCCCGGCACCTGGCGCGGCTCCAGCGGGCGGCACCGCGGGGCCCTGGAAGACCGAGCCGTCCACCGCGAACCGGGAGCCGTGGCAGGGGCACTCCCAGGTGTGCTCCGCGTCGTTGAAGCGGACCAGGCAGCCCAGGTGGATGCAGCGGGCCGAGACGGCGTGCACCGTGCCGTCCTGGGCGCGGTAGACCGCGCACCGGCCGGCCCCCACCCGCACCAGCGCGCCGGTGCCCGGCGCGACCGCGGCCACGTCGTCGGCGGACGCGAGGCGCAGCCGGTCGCCGACGAAGTGCCGGGCCACCGTCGCCTGCTGGCACAGCAGCGGGCCCGCCTCGCGCAGCGGGTACAGCCGGCGCGGGTCGTACAGGCCGGCGTGTTCGGGGCGCTCGCCGGCGATCAGGTCGGCGAGCAGCGTTCCGGCCAGCGCGCCGCTGCTCATGCCCCAGCCGCCGAAGCCGGTGGCCACGTAGACGTTCCGGGTGCCGGGGTGGAAGGGGCCGATGTACGGCAGGCCGTCGGTGCTGGCGTTGTCCTGCGCCGCCCACCTGTGGGTGATCTCCGCGGCTGGGAAGTGCTGGCGCAGCCAGTCGGCGAGGCGGGGGTACCGCTCGGACGCGGCGCCCGTGCCGTCCTCGCCGTCCCCCGCGTTCCCGTCGCCGGTGCCCGGCGTAAACTTCTCCCCCGTCACGATGAGCAGCCGCCGCCCGTCGGGCCAGGGCGCGGTCCGCACCGAGCGGGTGCCGTCGTCCAGCGTGATGTACGTGCCGCGCGGTGCCTGCTCGGCGGGGAGGGTGGCGGCCAGCACGAGTTCGCGGGTCGGTTCGAGGCGGGCGAACATCAGGGCCCGGTCGAAGACGGGGTAGTGGGTGGGCACGGCCACGTGCCGGGCCCGTACGACGGCCCCGTCCTCGGTCGTCACCCGGCACGGCGAGCCCTCGCGCAGCCCGGTGACCCGGCTGCGCTCGTACACCCGGCCGCCGCGCGCGACGATGCCCTCGGCCAGCGCGAGCAGGAACCGGCGCGGGTGGAACTGCGCCTGGCGACCGACCCGCACCGCGCCGGCGACCGGGAACGGCAACTCCGTCTCGGCGACGAACGTGGCGTCGAGGCCGGCGTCGGCCGCGGCCGTGGCTTCCGCGCGCAGCGCGCCGACGCGGCCGGGGTCGGTGGCGTAGGTGTAGGCGTCGGTGCGCTCCCACTGGCAGTCGACGCCCAGTTCCACGGCCAGCCGCTCGATGCCGCGCACGGCCTCCTGCTGCGAGGTCGCGTACTGGGCGGCGGCGCGCCGGCCCTGGGTGTCGCGGAGCGCGGCGTAACGCAGCGTGTGCAGGGCGGAGACCTTGGCCGTGGTGTGGCAGGTCACGTCGCCGGCGACCCGTCCCGCCTCCAGGACGACCACCGACCGGCCGCGGCGCACCAGCTCCCACGCGGTGCACAGGCCCGCCATGCCGCCGCCGATCACGACGACGTCGGCGCTGGCCTCCTCGGGCGCGCCCGGGTAGTCGGTGTCGGGGGTGCTGGCCATCCAGTACGAGGCGTCGGTGCCGGGCAGCGGCGTCGTGGCTGTCATGGGCGCTCCTTCGGAGTGCCGGTCCGTGCGCGGGCCGGGCTCGCGCGGTGCCGCCCCGAGTACCCCTGCCCCGCGCTCACAAACGCGCGGCCACCTGCGTACGGGCGCACCTGCGAGGGCGCGGGACCCATGGGGGAGGGTCCCGCACCGGGCGCGGGTGGCGTCGCGGCGGCGAGCGACGGGACGCCCGTCCGCCGCCGGAAAGCGGCCGACCACCCACGCGGCCACGCGCCCGACCACCGTGCCGCCCCGGCCGGCCTCGTGGTCGGGGCGCGCCCCGCACGGGCTCGTGGCCTCCGTGCGGGACGCGCCGGTCTACTGGTGGTGCTGGTGGTGGCTCAGCTGTTGAAGCAGAAGGCCCGGCCGCCCATGTCCCAGCACTGGATCTGCCGGGTCGCCGTACCCGCGTTGCCCGCCCGGTCGGTCACCGTCAGCTCCGCGGTGTACGATTTCTGACCGGCCGGCTAGGTGTGCTTGGCGGTCACCCCGCTACCGGTCTGGCCATCGCCGAACTTCCAGGCGTACGAGGCGATGTCACCGTCCTTGTCACTGTTCTGCCCCGCGTCGAAGTCGCACGCGTCGTACCAGCACGAGATGGAGAACCGCGCCACCGACGGCTCCCCCGCCGGAGCACCCACCGACACCTTCTTGCTCACCGTCCCGGTCTTCCCACTGTCATCCGTGACCGTCAGCCTCACCTCGTACGAACCCGCCTTGGCATAGGTGTGGGAGGGCTTCACACCCTTGGCCGCCGTCACCGAAGTCCCAGACGTACGCGGCGATCGAACCACTCCGTATCCCGCGACGCCGACCCGTCGAACTCACACGACAGCGCCGACTCCGAGCACGAGGCCACGAACTCCGCCGTCGGGGCGCCCGGTTCGGCCGGGGTGCCCAGCTTGGTGACGTTGAGCAGCTTGTTGGGCGAGCCGCTGCCCGGGTTGCCGACGACGTCGGAGTCGGCGTTGCTGACGAGGGCGTCGCGGACCTGTTGCGGGGTGGCGCTCTTGTGGCTGGAGAGGTAGAGCGCGGCGGCGCCCGCGGCGTGCGGGGTGGCCATCGAGGTGCCGCTCATGCCCGTCGAGCCGCCACCGTTCTTGGTGGAGGTGATGTTGCCGCCGGGCGCGAACAGGTCGAGGCAGCGGCCGAGGTTGGAGAAGTTGGAGCGGCTGCCGTTCTGGTCCGTGGAGCCCAGGGTGATGGCGGCGGGCAGCTGGGCGGGGCTGGTGCCGCAGGCGTCCTTGCCGTAGTTGTTGCCCGCGGCGACGGCGACCGGGACGCCCGCGTCGATCGTGCCCTGCGTCGCGTCGTCCAGGGCCTGGTCACCGGGGCCGCCCAGGCTCATGTTGGCGACGGCGGGCTTGGCGGCGTTCTTGGCCACCCACTCCAGGCCGCCGACGACCTGTTCGGTGGAGCCGTTGCCCGAGCAGTCCAGCACCCGGACCGCGACGAGCTTGGCCTGCTTGGCGACGCCGTAGTCCTTGCTGCCGATGGTCCCGGCGACATGTGTGCCATGGCCATGACAGTCACTGGCGTCCGCGTCGTTGTCGATGAAGTCGTAACCGCTGCTGGCCCGCCCCTGGAAGTTGCTGTGCCGCAGGTCGGTCCCGGTGTCCACGACGTACGCGGTGACGCCGTCGCCCTGGTTCGGGTAGGCGTACGTCTTGTCCTGCTTGCCGTCGACCGCGTCCAGGCCCCAAGACGGCGGGTTCGGCTGCGTGCCCACGGCCCGTACGGTGTTGTTCGTCTGGACGTAGCGCGCCTCGGAGCTGGCCGCCAGGCGCGCCGCCTGCGCCTCGGTGGCCTGGAGCGAGAAGCCGCGGAAGGCCGCCGCGTACACCGCGCGGACGGTGCCGCCGTGCGCGTCGGTCAGTGCGTCGGCCCGCGCCGCGACGGCGGCGCGGGTCTCGGCGGCGATCGAGGGGGCGCCCCTGAGGGCGACGACGTACTGGCCCTTGATCGCGTCCGGCTGCCCCGCGCCGATGACCGTGCCCCGCGCGTCGCCGCCGGCGGCGCCGGCCGGGACCGTGCCGACCGTCGCGAAGAGCGTCGCGGTGGCCGCGCCCAGACACAGCGCGCTCCACCGTCTCTGCCGTGCTGACATCTGTGCTCCTTCGGGGGGGGGGAGAGAGACGGCGCCCGGCCCGATGTGCGGTCGGCCCGGGCGCCGGGGTCCGGCGCCGGCGTGGGGGGCTGCATGGGAGAGAGCACGACGCCGTGTGACGCGCCCACCCTCGTGGCGCACGGGACGGCGAACAATCCGTGGTGCGGTAGGTAGGGGGTACGTATCCTCGGCCGGCCGGGCCCAGGACTCACGGTCCAGCTCGATCCCGATCCCGGACCGGACCGGCTCCGCGCCCCGGGCGTCAGACCGGGCCGGGCACCTCGCCGCGCGAGGCGACGTTCAGCTTGCGGAGCACCTTCGCCACGTGCTGCTCCACCGTGCGCGGGGACAGGAACAGCACATCCGCGATCTCCCGGTTCGTGTGCCCGAGCGCGACGAGGCGGGCTACCTCCCGCTCGCGCGGGGAGAGTTGGTCGCCGTAGCCGCGCCGACCGCGCCGGGACGGGGTGCTGACACCGTTGCCACGCAGCACCCGTCGGCAGCGGGCCGCGTCGCGGGTGGCGCCCAGGGCGGCGAACCGTTCGGCGAACGCGGCCAACTCACCCGCCAGCCCCGCCCCGTCCGCGTCCCCCGCCCCGGCCCCGCCGGTCGCCTCGCCGGCCCGGCCCCCGTCGGCCGCATCGCCCGCTCCACCAGGACCCGGCGCGCCGAGCCGGCAGCGCACGGCGGCCTCGGCCGCGCGGGCGGCCGCATAGGGTCTGGGCAGCGCGGCGTACCGCGCACTCGCCGCCTCGAAGGCGGCGATGGCCTCCGCACGCCGGCCCCGCGCGTACGCCACCACGCCACGACACGCGGCCAGCGCGGCGGCGGCCAACGGGGCGTCGCGGTCGGCGATGCCGGCGGCGTACTCGGCGACCGCCGCCTCGGCGTCGGCCACCCGTCCGCAGCGTACGAGCGCGGTCACCGCCATGGGCATGAGGTCGGCGCCCCACACCCAAATGTCCTTGCGCCGGACGCGGGCGACGGCCCGGTCCGCCTCGGCGCGGGCCGCCTCAAGTTCGCCCCGGGCCACCCACACCCGGATCATCGCGCCGGAGGCGGCGGCCAGGACGGGGCTGGGAGCGTTGGCGGGGTCGCCGAGCGCGGCGGCGTCCAACTCCTCGGTGGCCTCCTCCCATTCGCCGCGCGCCACCGCCAGCAGCCCCAGGACCAGGTGCGCGTCGGCGGAGATGCCGGATACGCCCTGCACCATGTCGATCAGCCGGCGCGCCCGCTCGGCCAGCCCCTGCCAGTCGCCGACGCTCCAATCCAGGCGCAGCGAGGTGCCGTCGATGATCCCCTGGAGCCACGGCGAGCCGCACTCGGCGGCCAGCCGCTGCCCCTGGTGTCGGAAGCGCTTCGCCGCCGCGTAGTGCCCGAGCCAGGTGGTGGCCTCGGCGAGGTTGCCGGACAGCCGGGCGACCTGGAGCCGTTCGGCGACGGTCCGCCCGGCGCCCACCAGTTCGTCGGCCTCGGCCCAGGCCGCGGGGTCACCCGCCATCATGCGCAGGGTGACGTGGTTGCCCCGGACCGCCAGCCGCAGGGCCGGGTCCGACTGGTCGGTGAGGAGCCGCTCGGCCCGGACGATCCACCACTGGTAGACGGCGTACGGGTGCTCGCCCCAACTCGCCAGAGCCAGCGCGGCCATGCCCCGCGCGGCGAGCGCCGGGTGGTCACGCAACTCCTCGACCGCGATCTCGGTGTCGGCGCGCCCCTGCTCGTAGTTACCCGCCTGGTTGTAGAGCAGCAGTCCGAGGTTGAGCCGGATCTCGCCGCGTACCGCGTCGGGCATCTCGCAATGGAGCACGATGCGGCGCAGCAGGGCGACGGCCCTGCGGTAGGGGAGGCCGATCACCGCGGCGCGGCTGAGCTGGGTGGCGAAGCGGGCCCGGTCGCCGGCGCGCAGCTCCGGGTCGGAGAGCAGGCCCTCCAGGATCTCCACGGCGACGGCGGTGTCACCCAGCTCCCTGGCGGCCTCGGCCGCCGCCGAACCGTGCCGCAGCCAGGCTTCGAGGTCGCCGGCCCGCCGCGCGTGGTAGGCGAGTTGGACCAGCGGCGGCGGCTCGGCGGCGGCCAGCCGGGCCACCGCGCGGCGGTGCAGCCGCCGCCGGTCCACGCCCGGCAGGGAACCGTAGACCGCCTGTTGGGCGAGCGGGTGGCGAAAACCGTAACGGTCGTCGCCGACGTCGTAGAGGACGCCCGCGAGCAGCGCCTCCCTGATCCCGCCCCCCGCGTCGGCCCCGCGCGCGGAGGGTTCGCCGGTGCCGGCCCCGACCGCGAGGGGCTCCCCCTCACTTCCGGCCCCGCCCTTGACTCCGGGTCCGGCCCCGCCTGCGTACGGCGTGTCGCCCTCGGCGGCGTCGAGGCCGGGCTCGCCCGCCGCGACGGCGGCGATCAGGTCCTCCGTGGCGGGGATGCGCAGCACGGCCGCCGCCCGCACCACGGCCACCGCCGGTGGCGTCAGGGTGGCCATCCGGTCCGTCATCGCCTCGCGCAGCAGCGTGGGGACCTCCATCGCGTCGAGCGTGTCGCGCCCGGCGTTCCAGCCGGCCGGGAAGCCGGTGGCGGCCAGGCCGCGGACGACCTCCTCCAGCACGAAGGGGATGCCCGCGGTGCGTTGGTGCAGTTCGGCGGCGAGTTGGACGGGGACGGCCGTGCTCCCGGTGATGGCGGCGGTGAGGCTGCCCACGGCCGCCACGTCCAGCGGCCGGAGCCGGATGAGGACGGAGGTGGTGCCGGGCGGGTGCCGGTAGGCGCGGCCAAGCGGCAGGCCGGGGCCCGGCAGGTCCTCGCGGCGGTAGCTGAGCACGGTCGCCATTCCGGCCGACGGCTCGTCGATAAGGAAGCGGACCAGGTCGCGAGTGCCGTCGTCGGCCCAGTGCAGGTCCTCCACGACCACGACGACCTGGCCGAGCGAGGCGAGCAGCGCGCGCACGGCTCGGAACAGCCGGTGCTGGCGGGCCCGGTGGTCCTGGAGGGGCTCCGGCGCGGGCGGCAGGGCGTCGGCCAACTCGGGGAGGTAGGGCCGCAGCGCGCCGCACACCGCGCCGAGCCGGCCCGGCACCCGCCCTTCGAGCTGCCGCAACAGGTCGAAGAACGGGCCGTACGGGAACGGCTCGCGCAGCGGGTGGCAGGCGCCGAGCAGGACGTGCCGGCCCCGCATGGCCGGTGCCTCCAGCGTCTCGCGGATCAGCCGGGTCTTGCCGATCCCGGCCTCCCCCTCGACGAGGGTGACCGAGGGCGGGCGGGTCAGCGCGTCGAGCAGGGTACGGAACTCGTCGGTGCGCCCGACGAGGACCGGGGCGCCGAGGCGGCGTAGGACGGAACTGGTCATGAGGGAACTCCGTACCCGAGGGAAGGCCGAGGCCGTGGTGGCCGGCCGACCCGGGCGCGCCCCCGCGCCCGGCCGAGCCCGACGGCCGGCCCGCTGCGGGCCTCCCGGGCTGCCGCGAGCCCGGCCCCTCGTCAGCCTGCCGTCACGCGTGGCGCGCACATCGCCAATCGGTCACCCCGGTGACCGTGAAGCTACGTTCCACAGGGCCGTCGCGGCAAGGGAACGCACACCATGACCGGCGACAACGGCGGGAACGGAGAACTCCGGTCCGGACCAAGCCCGGCGATGTGTGCGCCTGGTGCCCCTCGTAGGGCACTCGACGGACGGGCCACCCTCCGTCGGCCAGCCGGACGGAGGGACCGCCAGCACGCGACAAGTCCGTCCCCCGTAAAGACTTTGGCCGGAAGCACGCGACGCCTACGGATCGAAACGCGAATTGTTCCTCTTCCCCCACGCCCCTACGGTCACCCCATCTCCCAACCTGCCATGCACTCATCCACCACGGCGCGTGCCTGTCGTCCGGACGGGAGCCGCGCGCCCCACGGCGGGCTCCTACCTGGAAAGGGAAGGCATGAAAGGAACCAGCCGGCTGGCCATGGCGGCTAGTCTCGCGGCGGCGGCTCTCGCGTTCACGCCCCTGTTCACCGGGGGCGCGCAGGCGGTGCCCACCCCGGCCACCGAGCGCACGCAGGCCGTCAACCCGACCGACACGGCGCCCGCGCCCAGCGGACCGCACGCGAAGATCATCGGCGGCGAGCCCATCACCGTCGCCGCCTACCCATACCTCATCGCCGCCCTCCGCGAGGGCGGGCCGCGTCCGATGGGGCAGAGCTGCACCGGGTCGGTGATCGGCCCGAAGACGATCCTGATCGCCGCGCACTGCAAGGACAGCGACGGGGCCAAGTCCTTCTACTACGGCGCCGACGACCTCACCAAGCCCGAGGGCGGCGTCCGGATCGACGTCGAGTCGTACACCCAACACACCAAGTACGAGTCCCCGAACGGCTGGCAGACCGGATACGACATGGCAGTCGTCCAGACCAAGCAGACGATCCCGGTCAAGGGTGGGCAGTACGCCAGGTTCGCGACCTCGGCGGACAGCGACCTGTCCAAGCCGGGCAAGACCGGCACCGCGATCGGCTATGGCCGCACCCGCGACGGCGAGAACCAGTACGCGCAGCTCAAGAAGGCGGACCTGCCGGTCGTGGACGGCCGCAACACGTGCGGCTCGTTCGGCGGCTTCAACGACGCGTTCATGGTCTGCGCCGGCTACGCCGACGGCCACGACGGCATCTGCCAGGGTGACAGCGGCGGCCCGCTGGTCGTGGACGGCGTCGTGATCGGCGTCGCGGGATACGGAGTGGTTCGATCGCCGCGTACGTCTGGGACTTCGGTGACGGCGGCCAAGGGTGTGAAGCCCTCCCACACCTATGCCAAGGCGGGTTCGTACGAGGTGAGGCTGACGGTCACGGATGACAGTGGGAAGACCGGGACGGTGAGCAAGAAGGTGTCGGTGGGTGCTCCGGCGGGGGAGCCGTCGGTGGCGCGGTTCTCCATCTCGTGCTGGTACGACGCGTGCGACTTCGACGCGGGGCAGAACAGTGACAAGGACGGTGACATCGCCTCGTACGCCTGGAAGTTCGGCGATGGCCAGACCGGTAGCGGGGTGACCGCCAAGCACACCTAGCCGGCCAGTCAGAAATCGTACACCGCGGAGCTGACGGTGACCGACCGGGCGGGCAACGCGGGTACGGCGACCCGGCAGATCCAGTGCTGGGACATGGGCGGCCGGGCCTTCTGCTTCAACAGCTGAGCCACCACCAGCACCACCCACAACACGGCAGACCGGGCACGGGCGCGCGCCGCGTGCGGGACCGCAGGGGGGTCCTGCACGCGACGCGCCGCGTCGCCCCGGCTCACTCCCCCCGTCGCCTCTGGCCAGGCCGTGAAACGGCGGAAGCCGTAGAGGAGCGGCGAGGGCGGGACAGGGTGCGCCGCTGGACCCGCGCCACCCCCGCGAGGCCGCGGCGGCGCCACAATGACCCAAAGTGCCGCTTGCGGAAGGGGGGGGCGGGCACGGCGGCGCGCCGGCTGGCAGGAAGCGGACAGGCTCCCGGCACTCGTGTGTGGTCCGGTCGCTCGCCGGCCGCCCGCCCAGCGCAGGCCCCCAGACGAAGGCACTCGGCCGGGGGCCCCGGTCACCGGGGAGTCATCGCCGTACGCGACCGCGCCGTTCCCCTAACACCCGTGTGGAACGCCTCGCGGAGTGGCACGGGCCGCGACGAAGTCACCCGTCGCAGCCGAACGTGTGCTGGTCATTGCCCACGTCGGGGGATGTGGTCCTCGGGGGGCCAGCCTTGGAGTTCGTAGCCGAACACGTAGCAGTGACTGTACTTCGACTGACGCACGGGACCGGTCATTCCGCTTCCCGAAGTGAAGCAGCGCACGTTCATGCTCGGTGCCGACAGCGCCTCCTTGGCCGCCTGGAAGATGAAGGCGGGACTGAAGGCGGCCCAGTCCGCGTAGTGGTTCCAGTCCACCGGCCCGACCTGGTCGGGAACGGGCAGGCCGGCCTGCTTGCACTCCCTGATCGCCTTGTCCACGTCCGGCTCGTTGAGCAGGGTGAGAAAGAGCCAGAGGTTGTACAGGAACCACAGGACGTGGTGGTCCGGGTCGTCGGGCATCACCGCACCGACCACCCCCGTGAAGCGACCGGACTTGATCGCTTCCTTCAGGACCGCGCGGGCGGTGGCACCCTCGTCCTCGGCGAGCACCACGCGCAGGGCCGATTTCACGGGCTCGTACTTGTTCGCCAACACCCACGCGTAGGAGGGCGTCATGACGTACTGCGTCTGCGGCGCGTACTCGTTGTAGTTCGCGAGGGCGTGCTGCTTGATCCAGTTCGACGGCGCGTCGTGGACCTTGCCGGGGTTCTGCCGGATGGTCTCCATGACGTACCCGCTCAGGGTGCGGAACCTGGTGTCCATCGGGTTGTAGGCGCAGTCGCCGATGAACCGGTTCAGGACGTCGCACACCCCGTACACCTGGTTGCGGTAGTCGGGTACGGAGCCGAAGAAGAGCGACCAGTACGTCGGGTGTTTGTCCGCGTCGGCGTACCGTTGTGCTCGCGCGCGGCCCTGGTCAGTCGCCGCGGGGCCGGGCTCCACCCGCCAGGTGTGGAAGAACTGGGTGTGTTGCTGGTCCGGGCAGGTGTCCAGGGCTCCCAGCAGGCAGGCGGCGTGCATCTGGTTCGCCGGCGCGTCGAACCCCGGGCCCAGCATCTCGTCGATGAAGGCGCAGAGTTGATGGGTGAGTTCGGTACCGCCGCGCACTGTGACACCCCGGCCGGCTCGGGTTGTGTCCTTGTCGTTGATCGCGGCCTTCAGGCCTTCCCTTAGCTTAGTGTAGGCGGTCACGAGGCATCCGCCTTCTTGACCTCGACCGTGAAGCTGACCTCGGTGTGGCCCAGGTGGTTGCTGGCGGTGAGGGTGTACTTGTTGGGGCCGAACGTGGCGGTGGGCGCGGTCTTCACCGTGATCTCCCCCGTGTCGCCGTTGAGGTGCAGGAAGTCCGGAAGCGTGCCGCTGGTGACCTGGTAGGTGACGGGCTGACCGCCGTACCCGAGTCCGGGCGAGAAGGGGACGGATTCCGAGCTCACGTAGAGGTGAATGTCGGCCATGGTCAGCGCGCCGGGGGCGTGGCCGGCCATGGTCAGGGTCCATTCGGTCTTGTCGTCGTCGGTCAGCTTGGGCGTCGAGCCGCCGACGAGCGAGAGGTAGCCCTTGGCCCCGGAGGGCGAGACCTTCTTCTTGGCGTCGGGGTAGACCGGCTGGAGGCTGAGCTTGAGGGACTTCAGGTTGTCGTCCTCGTCGAGCACAGCGTCGCCGTTGACGGTCGCCCACCACCACTGGGTTGCGATGTCGGCGTTGGGCTTGTAGTCCGTGACCTCGTCGGCGAAGCGGACGTCCCCGTTGGTGAAGACGCTGAGGTACTGCTCGATCGGCGCCTTTCCGTCCTTGCGGTCGATGTCGGTGTAGAAGCGGGTCAGCCTCTCGCCGTTGGTCTTCGAGAACCAGACGCTGGCGGGGGTGTTGTCGGCAGCTCCGGTGCCGAGCGTGCTGTTCGACGCGGCGGTCAGGCATGTGCTGCCAACGCTGAGCCGGCTGCCCTGCAGGCTCACACCGCCCTGGCTCTTGTCGTTGTAGGCGACCGCGTAGTCGATCGCGGCGGCGTGGGAGGGGAGGGCGAAGCCCGCTTCCTTCGCCTCGTGGTTGAGGAACTCCTCGAACGGGTTCGGCGGGTCCTTCTTGATGAACAGCTCGTAGATCAGGAAGCCCAGACCCACCAGGGCGCAGATGACGGCGAGGACCTCAGCCGTGCTGATGGCCAACGCGATGGCGCCCACCTCGATCCCGGCGAAGGTGACGACCCACCCCCCGACGATGGCGAACAACGCCAGCGCCCCGCTGGCGACCATGAGGGAGTTCATGGCGACCTGCGCGGTGTCACCCCCCTCGGTCAGCGCCTTGATCGAGAAGTACAGGCTGACGATGACAAAGAGCGCCCCGAAGGCGCTGGCCACGAACTTGGTGAGGTTGGGCCCCATGAACTTGGCGAGCAGCGACGCCTCCTCGGCGGCCTCCGCACCCCCGGCGGCCGCCAGGCCATGGGTTCCGGTGCTGCCGAGCCAGCAGGCCAGGCGGCTGCCGAGTTTGCTCACGGCCTTGTTCAGCGCCTCGGACTCGATACCGAAGGCGGCCTTGCCGAGGGCCGCCATCCGCTGCCACCCCGTCAGGCCACTGGTGCTGAACACCGAGTAGAACTGCACCCCACGCACGATGACCGGGGTCACCAGCTCCGTGCCCATCCGTACCGCGTTGAAGATGACCTGCGCGCTCTGGTTGGCGTTGAGCTTGTCCCACGACTTGAACGCCACGCACAGGTTCCACACGGTCAGCGCGGTGATACCGCCGACGACCAGGACGCTCAGAACCTTGGCGACGGCCTTGAACTTGGGGTCCGTCATGAACTTCGGGAAAATGTTGTCGGCGAACTCCCTCGTGAGCTCGCCCAGGGGCGGCGCGATGCTTCCGGCGGTCGACAGGACCTCCAGCGCCTTCTGGAGCGTATGGGCCTTCGCCTCCTCCTCAAGCAGCGCCTTGAGCAGTTGCACCTGCTCGCGCAGTTTGGTGTTGTTCTTGTTGCTCTCGATGAACTGGTTCAGGTAGTCGATGATCAGGTCATAGGTGACCTGCGCACCCGACGGGGACAGCAACTGTGGCAGGGCGAAGGTGACCTGCAACGTCCGGTACATCTCGAAGTACTTCTTGGCGAAGTACCCGGACGGGTCAAGCGCGTCGAGCAGCGCCGCGTTCTGCTGCGCCATCCGCGGCAGCTTGCTGTTGTCCGCACCGGGGTTGTCGATCGCGCTCTGCAGGAACGCCCACGAGGAGGGGTGGGTGAGCTGGGAGTAGATGACGAAGGCCCAGTAGCGCTTGTTGTCCTTCGCGTACTGCCCGACCTGCTTCATGTTCGCGATCAGCTTCTCCCGGATGTCCGCGTCGAGAGCGGCGGAGTCGTCCAGGTCCTTCAGCCAGGCGTTCACCCGGTGATCGATGATATTCTTCTGGTCGTCGGTGTTCTTGGCCTGGTCGTCCAGGAACGCCTTGGTGTCCGGGTTCTTGTCCTGCCAGGCGTGGGAGAACAGGGTCCTGGTATGGACCTGGTAGACGGGGGAGAACGCCACCTCGCTGCTCAGCCAGGTGGCGGCGCGGACGGTGTTGAGCTTGCGGAGGTACGCGTCGTCGGTCTGGGCCATCTCCTGGACCAGGACGGCGGTCGAGAGGCTCTCGTACCACTTCCGGCTGGGCTTGCCGTCCACGTCGGTGCCCAGGACGTCGGCGAGGTATCCCTGCGCCTGGGGCTGCTTGACCGTCGGGTACAGCTTCTTCACACAGGTCGCTGCCGACGCAGCTCAGCATGAGCGTGTTGAGGTCCTCCCGGACCTTCTCCTGCACCGCGTCGATGAGCTTGTTGTCCGCGCCCCTGCGGTACAACGACATGTTACGGAGCGTCTTGGGGTCCAGCGCGTCGTAGTAGGTCAAGGTCACCGACGGCACCACGGAGGACGCCGGCGCGGGGTAGCGCGACTGGTTGTCGGACAGGTACGCCGCCAGGTGCGAGGCAGTCATGCGCCGGGCGGAACAGACCGTCCGGGCCCGACGCCGTCGACCCCCGGGGGGTTGAACTCGAGAGTGCCGCTCGGTGGCAGTCCCGTCGCCTCGCAGACGGCTTCGGGCAGGTCGGACCAGACCAGGTTCCTGGCCCGGACGGCGGCCTGCTCGACCACCTGGCCATCGAGGTACAGCGCGCCGTCGAAGATCCTGATCACCGCGGACGGCCGCTCGCCACCGCCCGCCAGGCTGTAGTAACCGTTGACCTCGGGGCTCGCGTACTCGCCCCGCAACCCGTACACGACGCCCTTCCGGTCGGGCGCGCCCACCAGGATGGCGCCCTCCGCCCGGTCCAGGGACGACGGCAGGGCGACGGCGAGCCGGTACGGGAACACCGGCTGGTCCTCGGAGCAGCCCGGGGGCATCGGAACGCCGCCACCAAGCGTGAAGTCCAGGTTCCAGGTGAGGCGCCCCTCGTCGTCCTGCTCGATCTTGACGCTCGACGAGTACTCGGCGCCCTTCGTGCCCAGGTTCCACTTGCCGTCGGCTCAGCGCAGATCGGTGTACGTGAACCCGGAGGTGTCCTGCTCGGTCGGATCGCCCGCCGTGTCGTAGGTGAACTGGAACCGCAGGACGTTCCCGCCCCAGGCCGCCTTCTTCCACGCCTCGGAGGAGGCGTCCCAGGCGAGGCCGACGACCCGTTCGCCGTCGAGTTTCGTCCGCGCGCCCGCGTCCTTGGCCACCTCGCACACGAAGGCGGTCCGGTACTGCGTGTAGATGCCGACCTCGGCGCCCACCTCGCCCATGAGCCCGGCGCCGGACCGGTGGCCGGGAGGAAGCCAAAGACGCCCGCCGCCGTACGCGCCGTGCCAGGTCACCACCCGCTCGAACTCGTCGACCGACCAGGCGTCGCGTGCTAGCGGCACGCGGTCGAGGAACAGCAGCTCAGCGGCCCGGTCGTTCGGCGTCGGACGCAGCAGCGTCAACGTCCGGCGGCGCCCCGTCCTTCGGCTCCTCCCCGGGCCGGCTGTCCACGGTGATCTCGTAGGTCAACGCGTTCGGCCAGTCCCAGGCGTGCCGGGGTCCGCGTCGGTTGCTGCCTGCGCGCCAGACTCCTGCTGGGCGACGGTCATGGGGAACTCCTTGCGTTCGCTGAACGTCGCGGTCCCAGCACCCGGCCCACGCGGGGCCGGGCTGCTCACCGCGGCTGTGATGGACGGACCGTGTCGCCGTGACCGGCGTCGGCGGACGAGGCGGGCAGGAGTGGACGCACCAGTACCCCGTGTCGTGTCCGCGTTGATCGCGCGGCAGCGTCGCGGAAGGTGGGCGCCGATCAGGCGTCACACGCCGGTCTGGCGGTCTTCAGCGGGGACAGGTGCGTATGGCTTTCGGGCCTTTCGCGCCGCCGGCTCCGCCAGACGGGGCGACCACACGACCGTCGATACCCGATGCGGCGAGGGCGAATGCGACTGACTGCCCGGTTCCCCTGAACGGTCCCGCACCGTAGGCCCGACGGCCCATACGCGTCTCCTCCCGAAGCCGAGGGCGTCGACGGCGATACGGGCGACGCCCGCGGGGACCGCCTACCGCCCTCGGTGCGTCCAGTGTCGTGACCGGGCCGGCCGCGGGGCAGGGAGTGCGAGGGTCACGGGGTGGTGCGCTGGCCGGGCCCGCACGCCCGCGCGTGCGCGACCGGAGTGGCCCGCCGCGGCACCCGAGTTCACCCCGTCCCCAACCGCCCGCGCCCCGGCCCGCCGCCCCCCTCACTGCGCTCGGTCGCCCGCCAGCACCGCCGCGTCGCCCAGGTCGGCCGTCCGCAGGTACTCGAGGAGCACCCGGCGCAGCTCGCGGGCGGCGCGGGGCGGGGCCACGTCCTTGCGGTGGGCGACCGCGATGGTGCGGGTCATGGTCGTGCCGGCGAAGGGGGTGATGCGCAGGCCGGAGCGGGCCGCCACCATGCCGGGCACGACGGCGACGCCCAGGCCCGCGCGGACGAAGCCGAGCACGGCGTCCATCTCGCCGCCCTCCACGGTCAGGGTGGGCTCGAAGGAGGCCGCGCGGCAGGCGGCCGTCGTGAACTCGCGCAGGTCGTAGCCGCGCCGGAACATCGCGAGCGGCTTGCCGCGCAGGTCCGCGACGCGTATCCGGGGGCGGGCGCCGGCCGGTGGCAGGGAGCTGGGCGAGGAGACGACAACCAGTTCCTCGTACAGCAGCTCGGTGGTGGCCAGGGCCGGGCCCTGGCTGGGCTGCGGGCTGATGATCAGCGCGAGGTCCAGTTCGCCGGCGCCGAGCGTGCGCACTAGGTCCTGCGAGCCGTCCTCGTCCACGAGCAGGTCCACGCCGGGGAACTCGTCGTGGAAGCGGCGCAGCACGTCGGGGACCAGGCTCGCGCACAGGCTGGGTGGGGCGCCGAGGCGCACCCGGCCGCGGCGCAGTTGCGCCACCTCCTGCACTTCGCGGCGGGCGGTCTCGGCGTCGGCGAGGATCTGGCGGGCCAGCGGCAGCAGCGCGGCGCCGGCGTCGGTGAGGGTGATGTTGCCGCGGGCCCGGTAGAAGAGGTCGGCGCCCAGTTCCCGTTCCAGGGTCCGGATCTGTTGCGAGAGGGAGGGCTGTGCCACGTGCAGCGCTTCGGCGGCCCGCGTGAAGTGCCGCAGATCGGCTACGGCCGCGAAATAGCGAAGCTGTTGTAGCTGCATGCTCGGATGATAGTCGGACGCTATGGAAACAAGCTCCTTCATGTCTTGGACTGATGGCACGGAGTGTCTCTAGCGTCGTGTGCCATGGCACTGGCGACCCGGACGCCCCGTCCCCCTTCCCTCATCGGCTCCGTATGGCGGTCGACCGTCGGCAAGAAGACGATCATGGCCGTCTCGGGCCTGATCATGCTCGGCTACCTCGTCTCACACCTCTTCGGCAACCTCAAGGTCTTCTTCGGTGCCGACGACTTCAACGGCTACGCGCACTGGCTGCGCACCATCGGCGAACCGATCCTGCACCACGGCTGGTTCCTGTGGATCGTGCGGCCGGTGCTGCTGGCCGCCGTGATCCTGCACGGCGTCACCGCGTACCAGCTCAGCCGCCGCGACCTGGCCGCGCGCCCGCAGAAGTACGCGCACCAGCGCAAGGAGCAGTCCTACGCGACGCGCACCATGCGCTGGGGCGGGGTGATCCTAACCCTGTTCATCATCTGGCACATCCTCGACCTCACGACGCTGACCGTGAACGAGCGGGCCGAGGAGGGCCACCCGTACGAGAACCTCGTGGCCTCCTTCAGCACCTGGTACGGCAACACGATCTACATCACCGCGATGATCGCCGTCGGGTTGCACATCCGGCACGGGCTGTGGAGCGCCGCGCAGACGCTCGGCGTGGCCAGCGCCCGCCGCACCCGGGCCCTCAAGATCGCGTCGAACGGCCTGGCGCTGGTGATGAGCTGCGGCTTCATCTCCATCCCGGTGAGCGTGATGCTCGGATTGGTGGACTGATCATGACTGGTACGGCTGACACGACCGCCACGACGCGGACCGGGACGGACCCCGCCGCCGACTCCGCCGCCCCCGGCGAGCGGGCCCCCAGCGGCGACTACACCGCGTACGGCGTGGGCGTGCCGCTGGTGGACACCAAGGCGCCGAAGGGCCCGATCGAGGAGCGCTGGAAGACGCGTCGGTTCGAGGCCAAGCTGGTCAACCGGGCCAACCGGCGCAAGTACACCGTCATCGTGGTCGGCACCGGCCTCGCCGGCGGCGCGGCCGGCGCGACGCTGGCCGAACAGGGCTACCACGTCGTGCAGTTCTGCTACCAGGACTCGCCGCGCCGCGCCCACTCCATCGCCGCGCAGGGCGGCATCAACGCCGCCAAGAACTACCGCAACGACGGCGACTCGGTGCGCCGGCTCTTCTACGACACCGTCAAGGGCGGCGACTTCCGCGCCCGCGAGTCCAACGTGCACCGGCTCGCCGAGGTCTCGGTGGAGATCATCGACCAGTGCGTGGCGCAGGGCGTACCGTTCGCCCGCGAGTACGGTGGACTGCTCGACACCCGCTCGTTCGGCGGCGTGCAAGTCTCCCGTACGTTCTACGCCCGTGGCCAGACGGGGCAGCAACTCCTGCTCGGCGCCTACCAGGCGCTGTCGAAGGAGATCGCCGCCGGTCACGTCGAGATGCACCCGCGCACCGAGATGCTCGACCTGATCGTCATCGACGGCCGGGCCCGCGGCATCGTGGCCCGCGACCTGATCACCGGCAAGGTCTCCACGTACCTGGCGGACGCGGTGGTACTGGCCTCCGGCGGCTACGGCAACGTCTTCTACCTGTCGACCAACGCGAAGAACTCCAACGCGACCGCGATCTGGCGGGCCCACCGGCGGGGCGCGTACTTCGCCAACCCCTGCTTCACGCAGATCCACCCGACCTGCATCCCCCGCTCGGGCGACCACCAGTCAAAGCTGACGCTGATGAGCGAGTCGCTCCGCAACGACGGGCGGATCTGGGTGCCCAAGGCCAAGGGCGACACGCGCCCGCCGGCGCAGATCCCCGAGGACGAGCGGGACTACTACCTGGAGCGGATCTACCCGGCCTTCGGCAACCTGGTCCCCCGCGACATCGCCTCCCGCGCCGCGAAGAACGTCTGCGACGAGGGCCGCGGCGTCGGCCCCGACGGGCAAGGCGTCTACCTCGACTTCGCCGACGCGATCGCCCGGATGGGCCGCAAGGCGGTGGAGGAGAAGTACGGCAACCTCTTCGAGATGTACGAGCGGATCACCGCGGAGAACCCGTACGAGGTGCCGATGCGCATCTACCCGGCCATCCACTACACGATGGGCGGCCTGTGGGTGGACTACGAGCTGCAGACCACCGTGCCGGGCCTGTTCGCGGTCGGTGAGGCCAACTTCTCCGACCACGGCGCCAACCGGCTCGGCGCCTCCGCGCTGATGCAGGGCCTGGCCGACGGGTACTTCGTGCTGCCGGCCACCATCAACGACTACCTGGCGCGGCACCCGCACGACGAGGTCGACCGCGACCACCCGGCCGTGCACGAGGCGGTCACCACCGTCACCGACCGACTGTACGCGCTGCTGTCTAACAACGGCGACCGCACCCCCGACTCCTTCCACCGGGAACTGGGCGAACTGCTCCGGGACGAGTGCGGCATGGCCCGCACCGAGACCGGCCTGCGCAAGGCCCTTGAGCGCATCCCCTCGCTGCGCGAGGAGTTCTGGCGCCGGATCAAGGTGCCGGGCTCCGGCGAGGAGCTGAACCAGTCGCTGGAGAAGGCCAACCGCGTCGCGGACTACCTGGAACTGGCCGAGCTGATGTGCCTGGACGCCCTGCACCGCAAGGAGTCCTGCGGCGGCCACTTCCGCGAGGAGAGCCAGACCGAGGGCGGCGAGGCCAAGCGGCTCGACGAGTCGTACGCGTACGCCGCGGCCTGGGAGTTCACCGGCCCCGGCAACGCCCCGGTGCTGCACCGCGAGGCCCTGGAATTCGAGTACGTCCACCCCACCCAGCGGAGTTACGCATGAGGCTCACCCTGCGCATCTGGCGCCAGACAGGCCCCGACGAGCCGGGGGCCATGACCACCTACGAGGTGGACGGCATCAGCGAGGACATGTCGTTCCTCGAAATGCTCGACCACCTCAACGAGGAGCTGATCCTCGGCGGTGACGAGCCGGTCGCCTTCGACCAGGACTGCCGCGAGGGCATCTGCGGCGCGTGCGGCATGGTCATCAACGGCCAGGCGCACGGCCCGGAGCGCACCACCACCTGCCAGTTGCACATGCGGCACTTCAACGACGGCGACACCATCGACATCGAGCCCTGGCGGGCCTCGGCGTTCCCGGTCGTCAAGGACCTGGTGGTGGACCGCTCGGCGTTCGACCGGATCATCAGCTCCGGCGGCTTCATCTCGGCCCCCACCGGCAGCGCCCCCGACGCGCACGCGACGCCGGTGCCCAAGGCCGCCGCCGACCTCGCCTTCGAGAACGCCGAGTGCATCGGCTGCGGCGCGTGCGTGGCGGCCTGCCCGAACGGCTCGGCGATGCTGTTCACCTCGGCGAAGGTGGTCCACCTCAACGTCCTGCCACAGGGCGCCCCGGAGCGCGAGAGCCGGGTGCTCGACATGGTCGGCACGATGGACGCGGAGGGCTTCGGCGGCTGCACCAACACCGGCGAGTGCGCCACGGCCTGCCCGAAGGGCATCCCGCTGCCGACGATCGCGGCGATGAACCGCGAGTACCTGCGCGCCACGGTCAAGGGCGGCAAGCGCCGCACCGGCTGACCCCCGGGCCGGCCCCCGGCCCCGTACGACCGAACCACCCCCGCCGCCACCGTCGCGGCGACCGGAGAACGTGGGCGGCCGCTGCGGGCGAGGCACGGGCCCCCACGCGGCCCGGGGTCACGGGTACTGACCCCGGGCCGTTTCCGTACGCGGCCCGGCAGCCGGGGGGTGCCCCGTAGAACCCATACAGCCGGTAAAAAGAAGAAGCCCCCACCGCCCCGGCCTGCCACGCTGCCCCCATGGACGCGGTGAACCAAGACGGCGAGGACCTGGGTACCCGGCACTCCGACGGGCTCCGAGTGGGGCGTGCGGCCCCGTTCGACTGGGCCGCGTTGGCCGACATCGACTCCGTCGCGGCGGCGGGCGACCGGCGCGACGGGACAGCATCCGGCGCTGGTGCGCCGACGGCACGGTGCTGGTGGCGCGGGACGCCGCCAGGCCGCTGGGTTACGCCGTGCTGGAGTACGGCTTCTTCGGGCAGGGCTTCGTCACCCTGCTGATGGCCGCCCCCGATGCCCGCCGACGCGGCGTCGGAGCGCGTCTCCTCACGGCCGTCGAAGCCGCGTGCGCGACGGAGAAGCTGTTCACCTCGACCAATGCCTCCAACCACCCCATGCAACTCCTGCTGCGCGGCGCCGGCTGGCTGCCGGCCGGTCTGCTGTACGGCCTCGACGAGGGAGACCCCGAACTCTTCTACCGCAGCTCGGGACCAAAGCTCGGGGACGCGTGACAGCTCCGAAGGCCCCGCCTCCCACGGCTGGGGGCGGAGCCTCGGAGCAGAGCTCAGGACGTGCGGGGGTCAGCCTCGATGATCCTCGCGTTGAGGTCGCACCACACCGTTGACGTGCCCCCCGAGGAGGCCCAGTTACCGTAGTGCCAGTACCGGTACGGCTTGGCTTCCCGTGTCTCGCACTGATGGCCAGGAAGAACGACGCACCGGTGCAACTGATGCGCGCTCCCTTGTGGCCGCCGCTGCCGTCGATGTACTCCGCGCGGCTGGGGCAGATGAGCGTCGGGGTGTCGTCCGAGGCCGGCGCCGCGAGGCCGAGCAACCCCGCACCGGCCAGGGTGAGAGATGCGGTGACGGCTGCGACCCGAGAACTAATAGGCATGCGGTTCCGCTCTGTTGACACGTTGGGTGACGCGTTGGGTGGCACATTGCGTGTACGACGAAAGGAAGCTAACCGCCCTGGTGGCGGTTGGGTAGTGCCCCTGTCGGGAGTGGCCGAGTTACGGGCGACACGCCACGGGAATCGGCTCAATGCGGCCAGCTCACGCCGCGGTCCTGCCCAGCGGACTGGCCCGACCGGGGGCCGTGCGGAGGGACCGGCTACTCCGGAGGGCCGCAACACGACCCACCCCTCGGGCGCCCCGCACCACACGCTCACTCCCGCCGTCGCGCCCGGTTCTTGCCACCCGGGCCGCGGGAGAAGGCGCCCGCCAGTTCGTCCAGCGCGTCCACCGGCAGTTCGGCGCAGCGCACCGGGAGCGCGTCGGTGCCCTCCCGGCTCCGCCAGGCGTCCAACGCGGCGTGCACCGACGCCCAGTCTAGCGGCTGCCGCGCGCGGACCGCGTCGGCGGCGTCCGGCAGCGCGACCCGCAGCGCCGCCGCGAACTCCTCGGCTGAGGGCGACGCGGGCGCGCTCCGGTCCGGCGGGTGGGCCTCCAGGAGCATGGTGACCCGCCCCATCGTGGACAGCGCCGTCTGGGCGGCGCCCGCCGAGCGGCGCGAGATGCCCCGGTGGCGTACGGGCTCCGCCTGTGCTCGGGCCTCGCTCTGTTCCCAGGCCAGCCGGGCCGCGCGAGCGTCGAGGAGCGCGTCGCGTACGTGGCGGGGCCGGCGTTCCAGCGGGTGGGCGTGGCCGCCGAAGACGGCCACCGCGTACCGGCCGTTGGCCTGCAGCCAGTCCGCGAGCCGGTCGCGTAGCTTCGGCGTCTCCCAGGCCGGGAACAGCGCGTACGCGGCCATCGCGAGCAACCCGCCGAGCAGCGTGAGCCCCACCCGGTCCTGCACCGTCTGCGACCAACCCTCCCCCGCGATGCCCAGCCTCCCCCGCGATGCCCAGCAGGAAGACGACGTACGCGCTGATGCACGCCGAGGCGACGGTGAAGCCGGTGCGCATCAGCAGGTACATCAGCCCCACGCACACCACCGCGAGGCCCGCGCTCACCCACTCGCCGGGGCGGGCGAGCGCCATCACCGTGCCGCCGAGCGCCACCGCGACCAGCGCGCCGGCGAACCGGGCGACGCCGCGCGCGTACGTCTGCCCGAAGTCGGGCCGCATCACCATCACCGACACCATGGGCGCCCAGTAGCCGTGGCCGAGCGGCAACAGCGAGCCGAGCCAGGTAGCCGGCGCAGGCGACGGCTGCCAGCCGCATGGCGTGCCGGAGTACGGGCGATCCCCAGCGCAGCTCGCGGTGGAGCGCGCGCAGCGCGAGGGGTACGAGGCGGGGCACGGTGGGCCGCAGCAGCGCGTGCTGGGCAACGGCGGCCTGGGCGACGGGCTGCCCGGGGGCCTGCTCGACGGAACGGTCGGCCTCCTGCCCGACCGGCTGGCCGGCGGTCCGCTCGCCGGGCCGGTCGGCCTCCTGGTCGGCCGGCCGGGCGGCGGTCGTACGCCCCGCCGAGGACGCGGCGGGGGGTGGCGCGGGGTGGGCCGGTGCGACGGTTTCCAGCGGCTCGTCGGCCGACTCCACCACCTCCGCCAGCAGCGCCATCAGCCGCAGCGCGGAGCGGCGGGCCGCGCCGTGCAGCATGGGCCCCGACGCCGGCACCTCAAGGACGGCCATCGCCTCGGCCGGCAGCCGCACCGGCCTGCCCCAGCGGATCGCGTGCGCGACCGCGTCCAGCACCGTGCCCACGGCCTGGAGCAGGTCGCGCGCCCGCTCGCGTTCGGGCCCGGCGGCCGGGGCGCCCACCACCGGGTGGGCGAGCGAGGCGAGTACGGGGCGGATCCGCTCGGCCAGCGCCTGGTAGCCGCGGAGCTGGCGCGGCCTGCGCCGGGCCTGGCGCGGCGTCATGGACGCGGCGTGCCGGGCGTCCATGAGGGGTTGCGGGTCGAACGGCGCCACCGGGTCCTCGCGCAGCCGGCGCGCGAAGTCGGCCTCGGCGGCAAACGCGTCGGCCAGCGCGTCGCGCTGCGCGCCCCACGGCGGGATCGGTACGAGCACGATGAGCGCGGCCTGTACGAGACCGCCGAAGGCGATGAGCGCGGCGTGGTGCACGGCGCCGAGTACCGAGGTCGGCAGCGTGACCGTGACCAGCATGACGGCCACCATCTAGGTGGCCACAAGCCCCGAGACCGGCCCCACGGCCCAGGCCATGCCGGCCAGCAGCGACCACGCGCCGAGCAGGATGACGAAGGCGAGCGGGTGCGCGGCAGCCACGTACCCGAGGAACGTACTGACCGCGAGGCCGCCCGCCGCGGCGAGCGCGAGCACCGGGCGGGGCCGCCAACTGCATTGGAAGGTGGCGACGCCGGAGGCGAACGCCCCGAACGCGGAGGCCACCGCCAACGGCGGCGACCCCAGCCACAGGATCAGCCCGATGACGATCGCGACCCCGCACGCACCCCGCAGCGCGACCAGCGGCTCAAGTCTGGTGCGTTCGAAGGTCAGTCCGGTGCGGGCGGTCTCCTTGAGTGCGCGCAACCAGGTCATACGGCGAGAATACGGCGCCGATCATGACAAACGCGTGGGGCTCACGGGGCGCCTGGGCGGCGGGCTAGCCGGGACCACGCCTCGCGCGGGCCGGGCCGGGCCGGCCCGGGCTGGTTTGGTCTGGAGCGAGCGGGCGGAGCGTTGCGCCCCGTGCGTGCGGCCTCTGTCCTCGCAGCGACCGCGAGTCGCGAAGTACGCGGGCGGGACGGGCAACCGCGCGTGGTGCGGGGCGTGCGTGTTGGTCGCTACGGTGGGGGCTGGCCGCCGGGCGCCCCGAGACTTGGCGTGTTGAGGGGGAAGCGCGGGATGTGCGTTATGTCGCGATCGCAAGAAGTTGCAGAAAACCGGGTGTGCCCGCGCTAAACCCACAGGTCAATCGCTCTGGTTCCCCGCGCGCGGGGATGGCCCCGGCCCGTAGGGCTCCTTTGTGGCGATGATGGGCTGGTCCCCGCGCGCGGGGCTCCACGAGACAGGGTGGCCCACCACGGAGGCGAGCCACCCGCCTGAAGCGCGCCGCAGGCGATCACGCGCTCGGCGCCTCGCAACTGATGTCCATCAGTTTCATCGGCTTGCTGGCGTCGAGCCCGACGTACGCCGTGAAGACCTGGGTGTCCTGCCCCTTGCCCCAGTGCGTCGTCACCGGCGCCCACCCCACGCCCGCCGACTGGGCGGTGGTGACGGGGCCGATGTCGATGGCCTTGGGGGTGTTCTGGGCGCAGAGCAGCAGGTCGTAGTCCGGCGTCTGGGCGGCCTTCTCCTTCAGCTCCTCGGTCACCAGGTGCTCCCGCTCCCAGGCGCTCGGGCCGTGGTTGCCGTAGAACCCCTTGAGGAAGTGACGCACCTCCTTGGCGTCGTACTGGCGGCCGGTTGACCCAGACCCCGAGCCGGTGCCCGGCTGCCCGGCCGCCGCCACGGGCGCTGCGGCGGCGAGGCCGAGCCCGAGCCCGACGGCGGTCACGCAGGTGGCAGCGAGCAGCGCGGGACGCTTGGCGCGGCGAGAGGTACGCGATGTACGCGGGCCGTGTGCGGTGTGCGAGGTGTGCGACATGTCAATCACTTCCGTGTCGGTTTTATATCGTTTAGCAAGCCTATGTGGCGTTACTGGGGGAGACATGAAAGCGGCCGGAAAGGTTGCACTGCCCGTTGAGCGGATTGTGGGCCCGGTCACACCCCCGCCCCCAACCGGCGACGGCGCACGCCGCAACGCCGCTGCCCGGCCCGGCATCCGCTAGGCCGGGCAGCGGCGTGCCAGTCGGTCCTACCGAACGACGACGACGCCGGTGATCGACGGGTTGAGGCGGTCGTGGTACCGGTACATGCCGCGAGCCGGGAACGCCCGCCGGAAGCTTTGGCCCGGGGTGAGGACCCCGCTGTCCCAGCCGGGGGCGCTGGAGGTGACGGTGTGGTCGAAGCGGTCGTTGTTGGTCCAGCGCACCGGGTCTGACGGTGACGGTCTGCGGCACGAACCGGTTGTCCTCGATGATCACGATCACCTCGGCGGCGGGCCGCTGGGTCGCACCGGGCGCGGCGAGTGCGCCGGGCGCGACGGCCACGGCGGTCGCCGGGCCCGGCAGGAGCACGCCGAGTGAGAGCACCGCCACCAGGGCGGCGAAGAGACGGTAGAGGCTGAGGTGGGGAGCGGTGGGGCGTTTCATGGGGGCTGCCTTTCGTTCGGTCCGCTGGGACCGACCTCCGCGCCGGTGCCGAACCCGCGCGGGCGTCGGTGGCACTCGCCCAACGCCACGCGCGAGGCCGCCAGCACGGGCCGTCACCCGGACGAGCCCCCCTGACCCGCAACGCCGCGTCCGACCGCCGCACCGGCCGGGGTGCGCGGTACGGCCGTACGGGGCGGGCATGACCAGTCGCGCGGGCCGCGCCGCACGGCGTACGGGTCGCACCACACCGTCTGTACGGGACACGCGAGAGCGGCGCCGGGGCGCGCCCGGGGGCCGCCGCCCGGACCACGGGCCCGGGAGGCGGGGCCGGGCGCCCGAGCCGACCGGCGCTCGCCGGCCCGATCAGGCACGGATGCGCAGTGGAGCGGGGTAGGTCCCTAGCGGCCCGCCACCGCCGCCTCGGCCAGGCGCTGGCGCTCGTCGCTGGGATGTCGGCCAGTTCACCGCGGTGCCGGTCGATCTCGCGCTGCTGGTACACGGCCTCGACCGTCCACCAGACGCCGATCACGTTCTCCTGCCGCTTGCACACCGCGTCCGCCGTCGCGGCGCGCCGTTCCGTCGCCGACGGAGTCGGGGTGCGCCACGCGGGGTCGTTGCTGGCCGCGACCGGATCAGCGTACGAGAACCCCCGGGCGCGCATGCAACGGGACCAGCGCGTGAAGACCTCCTGCACCCGGGGGTCGCACCGCGAGCGGTCGAAGCTCTCGCCGGTGATACGTCTAGCCAACTCGGCGTCGCCACCCCCGTCACCGTCCCGAGCCTTGAGCGCGTCCATCGCCTGCCCGAAGCAGCCACCGTTGGGAACGATGCGCCCGTTGACCCGCTGCCCCCCTTCGCCTCGGCGGAACCCGGCATGACCTTGGGGTCATCGGTACCGCTGAGCACGAGGGACATCGCGGGAGACAGCGACGGTCTCTCCCGCTGTGGCTTCTGGTGACGCGGGCTTCCGGGCGGAGCGAATCCATGGGTCGCGGTCTGCTGCGGATCGCTGACGCCGTAGCGGTACTGCGTCCGGTTACGCGTGCGCAAGTCGGGCTCGGGCAGCGGGCCGTAACGGAATCCGAATCCTGCCATGCATCGCGTGACGAGAGCGTGTCGGGCTCGTGCGAACGTGTCCTCCTCACGGTTGGTGAGCACATAGCCTTCCACGGGCAGGGGCCGGTTCTCGGGCTTCGTGATCACGGGAATCGCAGAGTTGTTGACAGAGGGCGGTGGATCGGCGGAGGGAGCGGATTCCACGGAACACCCGACCGCCGCCACGGACACCGTCAGGAAAAGGGCGGAAAATGCACGGATGGGAACTCGTATGCGGGCAACAGCCTCGATCTGTCAGAGCGATAGGAAAGTGCCCCGCCCAGAGGCCGGGCGGGGCACAACGCCGAGCGTCACATCAGTGGTCCCACTTGCCCGACGCGTTGTTGTTCTTCGTCGTGGAGAGGTTGACCCAGGTCCAGGCCGGAACGCCGTCCCAATCCCCGATGTAGTTGCTGTTCGCGTAGATTCTGATCCCGTTCCCCTGGTCCCAGTTGGTCGCCGAGGCCGCGTTGTTCTTCACGGGCAGGCCGGCGCCGGCACTGCCCGCATCGCTGGCCGTGAACACGTACCCCGCGTAGTTGCTGATGTCGTAAAGGTGCTTGAACATCGCACCCTTGAGATCTGAGTTGTAGTACAGGCAGACGTACTTGTCCTCACACCCCCTGCCGTGACCGGCTTCGGGGCAGCCGACGCGGGGGCCGTGGCGAACGCCGTTCCCATAGCGGCCATGCCGACCACGCCAAAGGCGAGCAGGCGAAGCTTCTTCTTCATGTCCGTCTCATTTCGTTCGTATGCCTGAATTTCTGCTTCCTGCATTTCCGCGCACGTACTGTCGTTCACCACGCTGATCGGCTCACCGACGCTCGGCGTATGGCCAGAGGGGTGGGCGCACTGGCCGGTTGCGCACTCCCTGGCCCGGCGTTCACCGCGCGGGCACACGGCGGGTACCGCGCGCGCTCGCGAAAGCGCGGAGTGATGTCGATGACTGGAGAGGAATGCGGAACGCACGCCAGGCTTCGTTTCAGGTACGGAAAGCGCCGTTCAATCGAGAGGTGCGGCGGCCCGGGAACAGAAGGGGGCCACAGTGCGTGGGTGGATGACCCAACGCACGTCGCCGCTTTCACCCCGGGTCGCTTTCGGGCACCCGTAGGCATCGTCATTCATGGAGACTTCCTGTCGCGCTGTCGCATCGAATCACGGAGCCTGATCGCCCGCCTACGAACTATTGCGCCATAAACGCTTGTTGGCGCATATGTCCTCATGCATTGCGACACCACCCCTATCCGGCACGGGCAGGCACCCGCCCACGCCGGCTTGCCACACCACGGCGGCGGTTCCTAGCCCAGGACGAACGGCGGGAGCTTGGCCACGGCCGCGCCGAGGGCGACCACCAGTTCCCGGTGGTCGGCCAGTGCGTCGGTGGAGGCCCAGCACCGCCGGTGTCGCCCGGCGTGCGCGCAAGAGTCGGCGCCGCCGCCGGTCACCTCCGCGTCCTCACACGCCACCCATCCCCCGTCCACGACCAGCACCACTTCGCCGGGCCGCCCGCGCGCGGCGGGTCGCTGGTCGACGGCGAGCACCCGGTGCACGTTCGGCAGGGTGAGGCCGAGGGCGTGCGGCACCCGCTCGGCCGCGCCCATCACCAACTCCCCGCCCCGCAGTACGACGCTCGGCGCCTGCAAGGGCCCCGCCCCGTCCCGCACCTGGAGCACCTGCGGCCAACCGGCCGCCACGTCGCCGGGCGCGTCGGCGTTGACCGGCTTCCACACCAGCAGGGTGACGCGTACGCCATGCGTGCTCACGAGGCGCCTCCCGAGGCGCGTGCGGGCACGGCGGCGGGCACGAGCCCGCACGCGTCGGGCGTCTTGCCGTTGGCGGTCATGACACCAGCCTCGGCGCCCCCGTCCGACCAGAAGAAACTGCCGGGCCCGGCGAGGGCGTCGAGCGCGAGTTGCACGCGGCGGGTGTTGGGACGGAGCGCGGCGGAACCGTTCGGCTCCCTCGCGAACAGCGATGCCTCATAAGCGAGTTGGAACTCGACGTCCGCGACAGGCTTCCACCGCGCCGCAGCGGGATCGAGCGGCAGCGCGTCGGCTAGGAAGAACCGCAGCACGGCACCGGACACGGTCCGTACGGTGTGCTGCCCGGTCAGCACCCGGGCTCGCGGATCGACCTCACCCATCGGCCGCCACCCCACGATGACGCGGGCAACGGCAGGGCCCCCAGGCGGTGGAGCAGAACCGCGCCTCCCACTCGCCTTGCGTCATGGCCTCGGGGTCCACACGGATGGTCGTCGGCGCGGCGAGGGGAACCGGCTCCTCGCCGGGGCGTTGGCAGTAGACCTTGATGGTCATGGTGTGTTTCATGGGCGGTCCTTGCTGCCATACCAGACAATCACGGATTGCGATCGTTCGCTTACAGCGTTGGCGCGTCATGCCTTAAGGTCCACGCTGGGCATGAGACCAACTGCCGCTTGGTATGGGGCTAAAGAGACGAAGGGCGGGCCGAGGAGTGGAGCTGCACGAGGACGACCACAAGACGACCCCAAGAGCACTGATCGGCCGGCAGCTCAGACGACGTCGGGACGCCGCCGACCTATCCCAGCAGACTCTCGCCGAGGCGATTGGCTACCCGGCTTCGTACATCTCGCGGGAAGAACGCGATGAGCGACTCCCCTCCGAAGCCCTTGCACAGGCCCTGGACGAACACATCGACACACTGGGGCTGTTCGCGGATTTGCGGTCGATGGCCGAGGAGGCCCTGGTCGCAGCATACTCACAAAATTTCATCGACCAAGAGTCGCGCGCAGCGCGCATCGAGGTCTTCACAAGCTCGATCATCCCGCGACTCCTGCAAACAAAGGATTACGCGCGGGAGCTACTCAGGACCAGCTTGCCTACCGACCTCGCCAACGAGGTTGACCTGCGCGTTCAGTCGCGACTCGAAAGACAGAAGATGTTCGAACGCGACGCCCCACCCTTCTTCTGGACCATCTTCGATGAAGCGGCACTTCGCCGATTCGTCGCCAGCAAAAGCGTGATGGCGAACCAAATGCGACGACTCCTGCAATACGCGCAGGAGCCGTACACAGAGGTTCAAGTGCTGGCTTTTGATGGAGGGTTGCATCCCTTCCCCGGAGGCAGCGTGACTCTGCTCACTATGAAGGACGGCTCACGGAAGACCAGCCTCGTGGAAAGCTTTGGAACTGGGGTCGTAATCGACACACCTCGCGACCTGGTCGATCTGGAGCAACGGTTCGACAAAGCGCGCGCTCAGGCGCTACCGCAGCCCGCGTCCTTGGCACTGATCCGCACCTACTTGAAGGAGTACGAACGATGATCTCCAATTCCTCTCAGCTTGATGGCTGGGTGAAATGGCTGGGTGAAGTCCTCGTACAGCGGCGTCGAGGCGAACGCCTGTATCGAATGGGCCCCCACGCACGCGGCCACCACCGGGGTTGTCCCCGTCCGCGACAGCAAGGACCCGCACGGCCCAGCCCTCACATTCGAGCCAGCCGCCTGGAACGCGTTCATCACCGCCGTCAAGGCCGGCGACTTCACCGGCTAACCGGCCATCCAGTACGCAAGGCGCCCCGAGTCAGCCACAGCCTGGCTGACTCGGGGCGCCTCATGCGTGGGCTCACGCCTCACACCGGCGAGGAGTTGCCAGGGGCGTCCAGCCACGCCCGCTGCCCGTCCCGCGTGACCGTCAGGCCGAAGCAGTGAGGTCCGGGCTGCCGCAGGCCGTCCACCAGCGGTGCACCGACTCCACCTCGTCCCACAGGCAGCGCGGGCCCGACTGGTAGACCGCAGCCTCCGGTTCACCACCGCGAATCACGACGGCGGCCCACGAGCGACTCAGCAGGTCGAAGAACCACGCCTTCGCGGTCCCCGCGTCCGGTTGGTTGACCACGTGGGCGCAGTCGGGCACGCGCAGGCCCATGACAAACCGCACGGTGTCGTAGCGGCCTCCCAACTCCGCCAACGTGAGCCGCGTACGCGACACGTCGGCATCGCCCGGGAACTGCGGAACGTGGTCCCTGAATCGGTTCCAGTCCAGTCGCTGGCTGCGCAACTTCATGAACTCGACCATGCGCAGGAAAGGCCCCTCCGCGCTGCCGTCCTCTCGTACGGTCAGCCGGAGCAGAGCGTCCTGGTCGCTGTAGTGGGTGCCCCAGGGGGTGAGGACGGCCCCGCCCGGCCGCACCCTGTTGGAGCCAGTCCAGCGGGACCGTCCGTACGCCCGCGGCGACGATCACGCGGTCGTAGGGCGCCCCCTTCGGCCAGCCCCGCGCGCCGTCCCCTTGAACCGCCTCGGGTCGAGTCAGGCGCGCGCCAGTGCCTTGCGAGCCCGCTCGGTCACCACCGCGTCGATCTCGACGCTGACCACCTGGCCGCCGCCCAAGCGGTGGGCGAGGAGCCCCGCGTTCCAGCCGGTGCCCGTGCCGATTTCGAGTACCCGCATGCCCTCACGTCCAGGTCACGCAGCATGCCGGCCACCACCGACGGCATGCTGGCGGAACTGGTCGGCACGGCCCCCGGGCTGGTCCCCGCGTACTGGCCGTCGTCCCACTGGGTGACGATGGGAACATTCGCCTCCGCCGCCCGCTGCCATCCGACGGGGTCGACATCGCGGGAGACGGGGACGCTACGACCGGTCGGCATGTCGTGGGCCCAGATGAGGTCCGGAAGGAACAGCGCGCGTGGCACGGCCGCGAACGAGTCCACCCACTCGGGGGCGGGTTCCCCTGCTGGGCCGAAGGGCCACGCCAACTCGTCGCTGACGCAGCGCCCTTCACGATCGGCCTTCACTTGCGATGGGTCCCGTCACCGGGTGGCATCTCACCGTCCGGGGGCGGCGGCGCTGGCGGCGTCCAGGGCTGCCCGGGGTGGCCGTCGCCCTCTTCCTCGTTGCCCCCGTGCTGGCCGCCGCCTTCGACGGCCGTACGGAACTGTGCTCGCATCAGACAACCCTCACTGTGTGGAGTGACGTGGCGATGCCGAATGGCATGCAACTCAATGATTCCCAGAGGAGGAGCGACTGTGCACTTCTTTCTCGTTACAGACTAAAAATCATGCTCGGCAGACAGCGGACCATTCTGCTAGCAGAACCCTGGCCTCTCGACCGAAAACCGCGTATTCCTCCAGCGTCGAGAAAAACTCGACATGCATGTCGATGTCCCTTGGATCTCTCAGGATCACCACACCCGTGGTGTTCTCCACGGTGACCAGGGAGTTGTCGTAAACCGTGAACGTGTCCATCGGGGCTATGGGCTTGTGACCTGCGGTCGGAATGACACCGAGCTTCACGTTTGCCAGATGGCTCAACGAGGCCAGGTGGTCAATCTGCATCGCCATGGCAGAGGGCGGCAGCAGCGGCCACCGCACGGCCTGCTCCGTGAGAATGAAGGCGAATCGCTTCATTGTGTCGTACAGCACCTCCTGCCGCTCCAGTTTCCTCGCGATCGTCCTGCTGAAATCGGATGGAGCGTGAGCGAGGCTGGCACGGATGTACTCGGGCGTGGACAGAAGTCCGGTGATCATCGACAGCAGGAAAAACCGGAATTCCGTGGTCGAGCACTCCAGAGCCGGAAGCTCGGTCTGCTTCTTCTCTAAGCCCCGCCGGCGCAACGAGCGAAGGTCCTGCCATTCCGTGTTGGCGAGCCTCGCGAGGACGATGACCTCCTCGGTGAACTCTGGGGGAGCGGCCACGGCTCGGAGAATTCTCTCCAGGTCAAGCAGGCTCGCCTGGGCTCTGCCGTTCTCGATCCGACTGATTTTCGATTGGGATATGTTGCAACGACGAGCGAGCCGGTCTCCAGTGAGGCCGGCTCGCACGCGTAGTTCTTTCAACACGGCGGCCAGTTCCCGCTTAGGCTGCCCGAGCTGCTGAGGATCGAACGTCACCCGTCGCTCACGTACTCCAGGAACGGTACGGACTCGGCCACGGCGATCTGCTTCCACAGGCGATAGGGCGCCGGGTCACCCTCGTACAGTTCGCGGTTAATCTGCGTGCCATCCGACCGGTAGTTCAACAGGACCACCTTGGACTCGTCGAACATCCAGAAGTCCTGTTCCGGCAGACCGGGGTTCTCCCGGTCAGTGAGGTCGAGGATGCGAATGTCCTCGCCCACCGTCACGTGATGCCGGTAGTAGTACTCGAACTCGAAGCGGAGGTAGTCCGAGAGCGGGCGGTTCACCACGTGCACCCGCCCCACGCTCTTTCCTTCGGAGGTCCACTGCCGCACCTCGTCTATCCAGGGCGAGGAGTGGTCGTCCGGGGACTTCTCGCCGGCGAGAAAGCGCTTCAGCCTCTCCGCTTCCTGCGGCATCGTGTAGACCGGCAGTGTCTCCAGCCGCCACGCCGCACGTTTCATGGAATCGAAGCAGGCGTTCCAAGCGTCACCATCCAAGTGCACGGAACGCCTCCCCGAGAACCGGCTCCGGGATCTCCACGAGCCCCTCCCCGGCGGGCGGGGTAAAGGCGTCGGAAACGTCGCCCTGTACGAGGATCGATCCCTTCTCCGTGCGGTACACGTTCGGGCAGTCCTTCTCTCCGCACTCGCCGCTGCCGTTGCCTGTGAGCCGGGTGAGTGCCGCACATTCGGACATGCCAAACCCCCTTGCCCTGGCCCCGTTTGGGCCGCCTGACCACCGACAGTAGAGGCGGCGAAACACCGCGTCCACGCGTACTCGCGACTATGCGTGTTCTTGCATAAAGACGGCTAGGGCGCGCCACGCGACCCGGCCCGCCCGCGCAGTCAGGGCGCGCGCGGCCACGAGGGCGCCGCACCCGGCGGCTGGCCGCCACCCACCCCCGCGCCCCCGCGCCACCCACGCGCCCACACCACCCCGAACCCACGGCGTGCCCGCCCCGTCGGGGGCGGGCACGGGTGCCGACGGTGGGGACGGCGGAGTTGGCGGCGGGCAGGCGGGGCGTCTGGTCAGTCGGGCCAGGTGCCAGTCAGGCGGCGGGTGGCGATGGCCCCGGCCCGGTCCACGGCGGTCTTGACGCCAGCGAAGATCGCGCCGCGCACGACGGCCGCCGCCAGCACCTCGCCCCAGGCGCGGTGCTCGTCGGTGGCGTCAGGCGCGTCGTCCTCGTGCCCGAGCCGCTTCCAGACCTGGTCGAACACCATGCCGGCGAGGACGCCGCTGGCAGCGCCCAGGGCGAAGCCCACGGGTTTGTAGGCGAGGGCGACCGGCTTCATCGAGACCGCCGGACCCGGCGGGCGACGAGCAGCGTGACGACCAGTACGCCGGTCACCGCGAACAGCGGAGTGCGGTTGGCCCGGGCCATGTGGACGCCCTGGGTGGCCTTCTCCAGCACCGGCTCGGGCGCCTTGTCCCGGGCGAGCTGGCCGACCTGGGTGGCCTTGTCGCGGAGCTGCTCGGAGGCGGCGACCGCCTTGGCGCGTACGGGCTGCGGGGGCTTCTCCCGCACCAGGTGGACGGCCTGTGACGCCTTGCCCTGCAACTGGGTCCTGGCCTGTGCGGTCTTCTCGTCGAGCTGCTGCCTGGCGGCTACGGCCTTCTCCTGCGCCCGAGCCTTGACGTCGGCCTTCTCCGCCAGGGACTGGACCGTCTCGCCCAGTTCCTCGCGCGTCTCCTCGGCCTTGACCGGCAACTCGCCGGTGGTGGGCTTGGCGGTGGACTCGCTGGACTTGGTGGAGGTCTTGGTGGTGGAACCGGAGTTGTTCGTCTGCGGTTTGCTGTTGCTCATCGGTGTGCCCTCTCCTTGATTTCGGCCACGTCGGCCTTGACGCTGTCCACCGTCTGTTCCGGCGCGGGCGGAGCCGCCTGGCTGATCTGCCGCTTGCCGAGGGTCGCGAGGAGCGCGGCGACAGCGGCCAGAACGACGGTGACGATCAGCGCGGCGGCCCACACGTCGAGCACGAGGGCCAGGGCGGCGATCGCGGTGGCGGCCAGTGCCTGCAGGGCGAGGACGCCCACCAGGCCGGCGCCGCCGAGCAGGCCGCCGCCCCGGCCGAAGCGCTTGCCCTTCTGGGCCATCTCCGCCTGCGCCAGGCGCATCTCGTCGCGTACGAGTTGGGACAACTGCTGGGAGGCCCGCTGGACCAACTCGCCCACCGGTTCCGACGATCGGTCGTGCGGGTGCGGGGAGTCTGCTGTGGTCATCGGCGTGAGCCCGTCCTTCCTCGGCGTTCCGGGCGGCGGCTTGGGGGCGGTCGTCGGGTGCGACGGGTACCCCTTGGCGGCGGCCATGTGGCGTCTCTCCCTGGGTGTGCGGCTGTCGGTGGGTGGTTCGGGTACCCACGCCGGGCCGTCTTACGACACGCGGGCGGTGGACGGATCGTGGGGCGGCTCACGTGGCTCACAGGCCGTCGCGGGACACTGTCTCGTTCCAACTGCGGGAGAAGACCCGCCGGTCGCACTCGTACCCATCCAGCGTGGCGTCGACCTGGAACGCGTGCTCGTCGCAGCGCAGTACGGTGCGGGTCTCCACGCGGACGTCCCAGTCGTCGCGTCGGAAGCGCATGGTCCAGGCCGACTCACCGCTGGGCGAGGTGAAGTCGTCGGCGACGGACGTGTAGCGCTCGTAGGCGCGGCTGCCCACGTCCAGGCCGATGTCATCGAAGCGCACCAGGCCCCGGTCCTTCACGATCTCCAACTCGGCCCGGTAGTCGACCAGGTCGCGCCTGACGTCCCAGCGCTCCTCCACGGGGCTGAGCCGGGTGGTGCGCAGCGGCGGGGTCCCCTCCGGCTCGCCGAACGGCCGCGCCGGTTCCTCGTCCCGGTCCGCCGGGCGCACCGGCAGCGTCAGGCTGCTCGTTCCCTCGTACACGCTCAGCAGTACCGGGCGCGGGGGCAGCCAGGCCAGTGGCCAGTACGAGGTGGACGGGGAGAGTCGGATGCGGTGGCCGGGTGGGAACGCCTGCGCCACCCCGTTGAGTTGGATGACCGCGTGGTAGCGGCGCCCGGGCTCCAGCGGGGTGGGGTCCGCTGTGCCGTCGCAGCGGCCGATGTTGAGGATGCCGTACGTCACCCGCGTTGCGCTGCCGTCCGGGGCCACGTCGGAGATCCGGGCGGCGAACTGGGCGACCGGCTCGGAGACGGCGAGGTCGAGTTCCACGGTGGGCGAGCCGAGGATCTCCACGCGCTCGGTGAGCTGGTCGGTGTCGAAGACCAGCGAGCCGCCGTCCTCCTCGCGCTGGTCGTACGGCAGATCGGGGGACGCGTTGTAGGAGGCCCACTTTCCGGCGAACTGGCCCACGGACAGCGGTGAGCGGACCGTCATCGCCTCGCCCGACCGCCCGTCGCGGCCGGCGTCGTCGGCCGCCACCGCCGGGCTGGCCTCGGCGTCCGCGCGCACGCTGGCGTCGGCGGCCGGCCCCGGCGCCGGGTCGGCCGCGCCGGGGGCCGGCCGGTCGGTGCCGGCGGGGGCCTGGTCGGGCAGGCCGATGCGGTGCTGGCTGAGGGGGTGGGTGACCTGGCGGATGTGCGGCGAGGGCCAGCTCGGCTCGGCGACCCAGCGGCCGGGGCGCTCCGCGTACGAGGTGGAGGGGGGCACGGTGTCTTGCATCCAGGTGCGGAGCATGGGCCCGTCCATCACGCCGTTCTCGACGCCCTTGAGCCAGCGGTCTCACCAGCGCACGACCTCCTGGAGGTAGCCGATGGCCGGGCCCGGCTCGCCCAGGTGCGGGAACTTGTGCGACCAGGGCCCGAGCAGGCCCTTGCGGGGCACGTCCAGGTTAGCGAGCAGCCGGGTGACGGCGTTGGAGTAGCCGTCGGCCCAGCTGCTGGAGGCGAGCACGGGGCAGCATACGGCCTGGTAGTCCTCGCAGACCGACGCGCGCCGCCAGTAGTCGTCCCGGCGCTGGTGGCGCAGCCACTCCAGGACCCACGGCTCGGTGTTCTCCAGGCGCTCGTGCCACATCTCGCGCCAGCGCTCCCCGACGACGGCCGGGTCGGGCGGGCAGGTGGCGTAGGCGAACATAGTGCCCGCCTCGGCGAGGTTGTCGGAGAGCAGCGCGCCCCCCATGTAGTGCATGTCGTCGGCGTACCGGTCGTCCGTGAAGGACGCGATGACGATGGCCCGCAGGCTCGGTGGCTGGCGGGCCGCCACCTGGAGCGCGGCGAAGGCGCCCCAGGACAGGCCCATCATCCCGGTCGTGCCGTCACACCAGGGTTGCTCGGCCAGCCAGGCGAGCACCTCCTCGGCGTCGGCCTGCTCCCGCTCCAGGTACTCGTCCCGCAGCACCCCCTCGGAGTCGCCGGTGCCCCGCAGGTCGACGCGGACGCAGGCGTAGCCGTGACCGGCCAGGTAGGGGTGGTGGACAGAGCCGCGCACGGAGGTCAGGTCGCGCTTGCGGTACGGGATGTACTCCAGAATCGCCGGGACCGGCTCGTCGTCGGAGGTGGTCGGCCGCCAGACGTGCGCCGACAGGCGCACGCCGTCGGACATGGGGATGGTGAGGTGCTGCTCCTCCTTCGTCGCGTACGGCAGGTCGCTCACGTGTCGCATGGGTGGGGATCGCTCCTTCCTCGCGCTCGTGTCGCCGCGCGGGCGCAGTCGGGCTCGCGGAGCGCTCAGCGGCTCGGCTCGGCCGGGTCCTCGGGGGGGCGTGACCTCGAACCGGTGGTTCAGGGCGGCGACGCAGCGGTCGTACTTCTGTCGCAGCTCCTCCTCGCTGTCCGCGCCGGTGACAATGTGGGCCACCTCGTAGCTGTAGTTGTCCTGCTCGCGGGCGTCGGAGAGGCGCTCGCCCTGGGTGGGGACCAGGGCGATGCTCACGCCGGGTATCTCGCGCTCGATGCGCTCGATGTCGGCCTGGCTCGGCACCCCGCGCACCGCGGCGTCGGCGAACCAGCGGTAGTACCACTTGGCCGCCATCCGGTAGCGGCCCTCGCGGTGCGGGAGCGCGGGGTCCTCGCCGAGCGCGAGGCGGACCATGCAGTGGTGGTTGGGCACCCCGTCCACGTACTGGAACAGCAGCGCGTGCGACTGCGAGTGCCGGGGGTTGATCTCCAGCAGGTTGATCGCGTCGGCCTGCGGGTCGTAGAAGTACTCGATGCTGAACGTCGCGTTGTCGAAGCCGATCTGCCGCATGACGCGCGCGGACGCCTCGTGCAGCCGAACGAGCACCGGCTCGGGCAGCGTGGAGGGGTACTGGTGGCGCAGGAAGCTGGGGCTGTCCGGGTAGTCGATCGAGTCGAGCACGCCGTAGACGGTGACCAGACCGTCCTGTACGTAACCCTCGACGGCGACCTGGATGCCGTTCAGCGACTCCTCGGCCAGGCACACCTGGCCGCCGGTGCCGGTCATCTCGGGCGGCAGCTCCAACCGGTCCAGGACGTAGTCGAAGGGGCGCCCGACGCGCCCTATGCCCTCCCGCACGCGCCCGACCGCGTCCTGGAACTCCCGCTCGTCGGCCACGCCGAACGCCAACTCGGACGAGTACGCCACCGCGGGCTTGACCCACATCGGGAAGCTCATGCCGGCCGAGGGCCAGGGGTCGTCCGTCGTCAGGTCGACCTGGCCGAAGCCCGGGTACTCGTCGATGGCCTTCCGCTGTTCCAGCCGGCTCCAGTACTTGTGCTCGCACTTGGCGACGGAGGCCAGGCTGGTGCCGCGGGTGCCGTAGTGCTCGTTCAGGAGTGGCACCAGCGCGCTGACGGGGAATTCCCAGTAGCCGACGATCGCGTCCACGCCACCGTCGATGGCGCCGATCGCCTTCTGCACCAGGCTGGCCATGTCCACCTCGCCGCCCTGGAGTTCGTCCGGCTCGAACAGGCCGTGGAACGTGAGGTCGGCGACGCCCGGCATGTCCCGCAGCACCCGTAGGTTGGCCTCTTCCGCCCCGATCACGACGATGTTCTTTCGGCTCACCACTGCTCCCTGTCGTCGGCGTTGTCGGCGTACGCTCTCGCGCCCGCCTCGCTCGTTCTTCCGGTCTTCCGCACGCGTTCCGCCTCCTCGGCGTGTCCGTCGGGCCGGCGTCGCAACCGGGTACCGGGCTGTGCCCGCTCGATGTCAGATCGACGCTGACGGTGGCGTGAGGGGTGTCATGGTTTGCGTGGTGCCGAGGCACGCGCGGGGCGAGGCGTTCGGCGGGTGGCGGAAGCGTGGCAGACGCGGAGTGCGGGCAACGTCAGTGGCGCCCGTGCGCGCTGTCGGACGCGCCGCCGAAGAGGCGGGCGATGGCGCGGAAAGGCAGGGTCACGACGGTGGCGATGGCGCCGCCGATCGAGCGCAGTACGTCAGCGATGGCCTTGAGCATGAGGGCTTCTCTCCCAGGACTCTCAGGTCTCTGAGCTTCGGGTTCTCCCGGCGAGGCCGCGTCCGGGCGGGGCGGCGCGTGGATGTGTGCCGGGGTGAGAGTGAGGGTGTCCCGTAACCGGTTCCGCAAACGCGTCGTGACCCCGTCGGCCCTGCGAAACGCCCAGAACGGCGCGGGCCGGCGAGGGCCGGCACGGGCGGGCGAAGGCCGGCGAGGCGGAACGGCGCGGGTCGACACGGCCGGCGGACACGTCGCCGGCACGTCGGTGTGCCCCGGTGGTGGCGGCCGTGGCCGTCAGAGTCCGGGGAGCGCGCTCGCCCGTGTGCGTACACGCCGTCCCGGACCCCGCTCGCGCCCGCGCGGCGGCTAGGCGATCAGCTCACACCACACGACCTTGCCGCTTCCACGCGCCTGCCGACCGCGCCCCGCGAGCCGGTAGGAACTCCATCGGTCGGCGTACTCGCCGACCATGCGCGACCCCCGGCCGCCCTCCTGGCCCAGGTCCCACGGGCCCGTTCTCGGCGGGGCGGGGAGTTCCGGGCTGGTATCGCGCACGCTGAGCCGCAGCACGCCGCCCCGCCAGGCCAGCCGCAGCGAGGCCGGGCCGCGGGCGTACCGGAAGGCGTTGCTGGCCAGCTCGGAGACCAGCAGCTCAGCGCGGTCGGTGAGGCTGATCGGGCCGTGCACGCGGAGCACGGTACGGACCGTGGCGCGGGCCACGCTCGGGGCGAGTGGGCTGTGCGGCAGGTACAGGGTGTATCGCCAGGTGCCCGGCGGGGCGGCTATGACCGATGTCGTCGGAGCGGCGGTCGGTGTACGAGAGGCTGTGGGGGCGACTGGAGCTTCGGCGGACATGGGCTTTCCCCTCCGTGGTGGGCTGCCTGCCGCTGCGCCGGGCGTCACCCCCCGGCGTCCTGATGCCCGGGCGACCGTGCGCAGCGGTGCATGACCAGTCCGGACGCAGAACGTCAGCATTCGGTTCAGGGAGCGATGGTTGGCTCATCACGCCCCAGAGGCAGGCGTTTCCCCGCACTCCCCCCACGGGCGCCACGGGCGCGCCCACAGCCGCGCGCGCCCACCCCGTCGCACCCGGCCCCTCGCCCCGCCCCACCCGGCCCGGGCCCACCACGGAACGGGCCCCGCACGCGTACCGCCGGGGCACTCTCCGCCGGGGCGTCCCGCCACGTCCACCGGTGGCGCGGCTCAGTTCACTGCTCGGCGCACCAACTCCGCGATCCGCGCCTCCACTTCGGCGTTGAACTCGGTCAGGGCGTACGCGGCCGGCCACATCGCGCCCTCGTCCAGTGCGGCAACGTCGCTGAAGCCGAGCGTCGCGTACCGGGTCTTGAACTTGCTCGCGCCCTGGAAGAAGCAGACGACCTTGCCATCGAGGGCGTACGCAGGCATCCCGTACCAGACCTTGGGGGCGAGGGCAGGGGCGTTGGCCGTGACGATGGCGTGCACGCGCTCGGCCAGGACGCGGTCCGCGTCCGGCATCTCGGCGATCTTCGCGACCACGTCCGCCTCCTTCTCCGCCCGCGATCTACGTCGCGACGCCTTCTTCAGCTCCTGGGCGTGCTCCTTCATCGCGGCCCGCTCCTCGGGGGAGAACCCCTCGTGCGCGGTGTCGTCGGCGGTGTTCCTGGTGAGGTTGTCGGCCTTGCTCATGGCGGGCCTCCTTCGTGAGGGCCGTGCTGACGGACGGGTCGTACGCGGTCTGAGACGGGACGTCTAACCCGCCCCACTGACAACCGGCCGGCGCTGACCAGCGCGTACGACGCGCGCACCCACCGGCAGCGGCACGCACTCCGCCGTCACCGACTTCAACCGCGTTGAGCTTGCAACTACCTGCCTTCTCAAAGCGGGAAAAGCCCGCTTTCTTCCTCGTAAGCTCCCCGCAGAGTCAGCCGGATCAAGCGGCCGACTCGCCCCTACGCAGCCCGTCCGTCCCGCGCTGAATTTCCCGGGCTCGGCGGGACGCGTGTCTGTCCACAGTTCCAGGAGGAACAGTCACAACGAGCTATTTGCGAATACCGCCCGGCAGACAGAGATCCCTGGTCAGCGTGGCAATCGTGCTGGCCGTGCTGGCCGCCACCTGGTGTGTCGCCATCACTCGCCCCACACCGGCACTGGCGTCCCCCTCGCAGGACCGAAAGGAACTGGCCGAGTGGTGGGCGCCGGTGCACTTCCAGGACGTCGACACCAGCGGTGCGACGGGTCTCGGCGGAAAGTCCGACTACATCACCTCCTACGACTTCGACGGTGACATCAACGGGTGCAACAACTGGGAGAACACCAGCCAGCACAAGTTGCCCGCGCACGTCTACTACTCGGTCGTCGAGACCAAGGGCTTCGCGTACCTGCTCTACACGTTCTTCCATCCGCGCGACTGGGCGGACGTGTCTGCGGACGACCATCTGGAGGACGACACCGAGCACGAGAACGACACCGAGGGTGTGCTCGTCATCGTGGAGCGCAACAGTTCCCGACACGGCACGCTGAAGGCCGCGATCACCGTGTCGCACTCGGACTTCTACTCGTACCTGCCCGAGGACAGTGGCTGGTCCGCGGGAGCCGAGAACATCGACGGCAGGCTTCCGCTGAAGAACAGCCCGCGCGGGGACGGTCACGGCCGGCCGTGGACGGCGCAGCAGGCCAACAGTCATGCCGCGTGGTCCTTCGATGCCCGGGATCGGGTGCGTGAGCAGTACGAGGACGGAGACGGCGTGCTCTACGTGCCGGGTGACGAGGCGGAAGAGCCCACCAGCACCAACGACCGGGACGTGGAGTACACCCTGGTCGACGTGTTCGCCAAGGACGGCATGTGGGACAAGCGGCACGACACCTCGCTGTTCGCCACACCGAACAATTTCGCCGGTGACGACGGGCCCAACCCGAACGGTGCGCCCTGCGGTTACGAAAGTTGGGAGCGCAACACCGACGCGGGCAGCGCGCCGTGGGCCTGGGACGACGAGGACGACCTCCCCGGCAAGGGCTACCTCGCCACCAACCTAGCCGAGTTGGTGTTCAACTACTTCAACTGGCCCGGCAAGCCCGCCCAGCCCGACCTCGACTACACCTGGAACCCGTACAACGACATCACCCAGCCCGATCCGCCGGAGCCCACCGAGTGGCGCGTGATGGGGCTCGGGTCCTCCTCCACCCTCGGTGAGGGAAGCTCGGACGGCAACGGCTACCGGGACACGGCGGACGGGGAGTTCCGAAAAGAGGCCGACCGGGTCGACTGGGTCGGCTCCGTGCGGGTGGGGACGATGAGCGACCGCGACGTCGAGGGTTGGTCCGGGTTCAGGATCGCTCAGATCGCGAGCAAGGCGGAGTGCGCGGTGAAGACGTACAAGCCCAATCTCGTCACCCTGCTCGCCGGCGGCAACGACGTCCGCGAGGACTTCCAGATGGACGGTGCGATCGGCCGGCTCGAAAGTCTGGTGCGGCAGGTCATCACCGACTCGCCGAAGGCGACCGTGCTGGTGGCCGGGATGCAGCAGTTCCGCGACGCCGCCACGAACGCGCGCGGGAAGGCGTTCAGCGCCCAGATCTCGGCGATGGTCGAGCAGCTGGCGGCGGACGGCAAACACGTCGCGTACGCTGACGTGAGCGGCCTCACCGCCGAAGACATCGCGAACGACGGCATCCACCCGAACGACGGGGGTCACGAGAAGCTCGGCAACGCCTTCGCCCGTGCGGCCCGGAAGGCAAAGGTCGAGGGCTGGATCACCGACCGGCCCGAGGCCATGGCCGGCAACGCGGTGCAGTCACCCCTGCGGATTTGAGGACCATGGCAGGGGCAGGACCCGAGCGGTGCCGACGACTCGAACAGGCTGGGCGCGGGCTGCGACGACCGGGGCGTCATCCAGAAGAACCAGTACCCGTCCTCCAGCCGGTTCTGGATGGTCGACATCAACAAGGACCGCAAGGCGGAGTACGTGGCGGTGGACGACAAGCAGAACATCCGCTTCTGGTGGAACAGCGGGCCCTCGGGCCGCGCGTGGACGCCGTTCGTGGAGGGAGAGAACTGCCTACACCCCGAGCCCCGGCGCGGTCGGCAACATGCTGCGCTTCGGCGACGTCGACGGCTTCCCCGACTGCATGGTCGTCGAACTGAACGGCAAGGTGCACCTGAGCACCTGGAAGGCCGAGGCCCCGGCGGGCTCACGGATGTGCATGAACAAGTACGACGGGGTGGCCAGCGTCTTCTCCAAGGGCTCCACCGGCGACCGACCCGTCATCGACCCGACCACCCAGATCCGGTTCGCCGACGTCACCGGGGGCGGACGCGACGACTACCTGCTGACCAAGGCGGACGGCACCACGACCGCCTGGCTGAACCGGGGCTTCCAGGTCAAGGAGGACAAGAAGTACCTCGACTGGACCGAGCCCCTGAAGATCGGTAACGCCCTACAGGACCCCCGCCAGATCCGGTACGCCGACATCAACGGGGACAAGCGCGCCGACCGCGTCCTGATCACCGCCAGGGGCGGCGCACGGGTCTGGCTCAACGAGGGTGGCACGGGGGCGAGCGGAAAGTACCGGGACATCGGCAGGATCGCCGGCGACGCGGAGGTCCCCACGAAGGACGTCCAGCTCGCCGACATCAACGGCGACGGCAAGGCCGACTTCCTGCGCATCGGTTGGACCGGCGTCACCCACGCCTGGCTCAACGAGCTGCCCCCGGATTTCTTCAAGTCCTTCCACCCGTAGGACACGCCTCGCCCCGCCGACCGGGGGGACGGGTCGGCGGGGCGAGGGCCCGCCGCCGGCGGCAGGGGCGCTGCGGCGGCGGGCCGGGGGGCCGGCGGGGTGAGCGGGGGCTCGGGCGGGTCAGCGGTGGCTGGGGAAGCCCAGGTCGACGCCGGCGTCCTCGGGGTTGGGCCAGCGGGTGGTGATGACCTTGCCGCGGGTGTAGAAGTGCACGCCGTCGTTGCCGTAGATGTGGTGGTCGCCGAAGATCGAGTCCTTCCAGCCGCCGAAGGAGTGGTAGCCGACCGGAACCGGGATCGGCACGTTCACGCCCACCATGCCGGCCTCGACCTCCAGTTGGAAGCGGCGGGCGGCGCCGCCGTCGCGGGTGAAGATCGCGGCGCCGTTGCCGTACGGGGACGCGTTGATCAGCTCGACGCCCTCCTCGTAGCTGTCCACCCGCAGCACGGACAGGACCGGGCCGAATATCTCGTCGCGGTAGGCGTCGGAGTCCACGGAGACCTTGTCGAGCAGGGACAGGCCGATCCAGTAGCCGTCCTCCTTGCCCTCGACCGTGAAGTCCGTGCCGTCCAGGACCACTTCGGCGCCCTGGGCGCTCGCGCCGTGCACGTAGGAGGCGACGCGGTCCCGGTGCGCCCTGGTGATCAGCGGGCCCATCTCGGAGGCCGGGTCGCCGCCCGGACCGATCTTGATCTTGGCGGCGCGTTCGGTGATCTTCTCGATGAGCGGGTCGGCGGTGGCGCCGACGGCGACGACCGCGGAGACGGCCATGCAGCGCTCGCCGGCCGAGCCGTACGCCGCCGAGACCGCCGCGTCGGCCGCGGCGTCCAGGTCCGCGTCGGGCAGCACCAGCATGTGGTTCTTGGCGCTGCCCAGGGCCTGCACGCGCTTGCCGTTGGCCGTCGCGGTGGCGTGGATGTGCCGGGCGACCGGGGTCGAACCCACGAAGCTGACGGCCGCGACGTCGGGGTGCTCCAAGAGGCGGTCGACGGCCACCCGGTCGCCGTTGACGATGTTGAGCACGCCGTCCGGCAGGCCGGCCTGGGCCGCGAGTTCGGCCAGCCGGTACGCCGCCGAGGGCACCTTCTCGCTCGGCTTGAGCACGAAGGTGTTGCCGCACGCGATCGCCAACGGGAACATCCACAGCGCCACCATGGCGGGGAAGTTGAACGGCACGATCCCGGCCACCACGCCCAGCGGCTGCCGGATCGCCGCCACGTCGACCCGCGTGGCGACCTGCGAGGACAGCTCGCCCTTGAGCAACTGCGTTATGCCACAGGCCAGTTCGACGATCTCCAGGCCACGGGCCATCTCGCCCAGGCCGTCCGCGTGCACCTTGCCGTGCTCGGCGGTGATCAGGTCGGCGATCTCGTGGCGGTGCGCGTCGAGCAGCTCGCGGTAGCGGAAGAGGACCGAGGTGCGCTGCGCGAGCGACGAGGTGCACCAGGTGGCGTACGCGGTCCTGGCGGCGGCGACGGCCGTGTCCACCTCGGTCGCCGACGCGAGCGCCACCCGCGTGGTCTGGACGCCAGTCGCAGGGTCGGTGACCGGCCCGTACGTGCCGGAGGTGCCCTCCACGGGCTTGCCGTCGATCCAGTGGTCGATGGTCTTCATACCAGGAGACCTTTCTCGTGAGGCGGCACGCGGAGCGGTGCGGGGCGCCGCGCGTCGGAGTGGGTCACGGAGTGCGGGCTGCGGGGCGCTGTACGGGGCGGGCGGGGGTCACAGGTGATGGCGGCGGGCGGTCGCCCGGCGGTCGTACTCCTCGCGTGCGCCGGCCGCCGCCGGTCGGGTCGCCGTCTCGGCCACCGGAACATCCCACCACGCGTGGGTGCCGGGCGCGCTGGACACTGTGTCGGTCGTTTCGGTCTCCACGTAGACACATGTGGGCCCCGCCGTCGCGCGCGGTGGCCAGCGCGGCGCGCAGCTCGCCGACCGTGGCGGCGCGCAGCACCCGGGCGCCCAGGCTGGCCGCGTTGGCGGCCAGGTCCACGGGCAGCGGCGGACCGGTGAACGAGCCGTCGGCGGCCCGGTAGCGGTAGGCGGTGCCGAACCGCTCGCCGCCAACCGCCTCGGACAGGCCGCCGATGGAGGCGTAGCCGTGGTTCTGGACCAGTACGACGTTGATGTCGACGCCCTCCTGGACCGCGGTGACGAGTTCGGTCGGCAGCATCAGGTACGTACCGTCGCCGACCAGCGCCCACACCGGTCGGTCGGGGGCGGCCAGGCGGACGCCGATGGCGGCCGGGATCTCGTAGCCCATGCAGGAGTAGCCGTACTCCAGGTGGTACTGGCGCCGGGAGCGGGCCCGCCAGAGCTTGTGCAGGTCGCCGGGGAGCGAGCCGGCCGCGTTGATCACCACGTCGTCGTCGCCGACGACGGCGTCCAGTCCGCCGAGCACCTGCGTCTGGGTGGGCCGGGCCGAATCGTCCGGCGCGGCGTACGCCCGCTCGACCACCCGCTCCCAGCGCCGCTTGCCGGCCGCGTACTCCGCCTCGTACGCCGCCCCGGCACCCGGTGCCCGGCCAGCGCGGCGGTCAGCGCCTCAAGGCCCGCGCGGGCGTCGCCGAGCAGCGGCAGCGCGGCGAGCTTGTGCCCGTCGAAGGAGGCGATGTTGAGGTTCACGAAGCGGACGGCGGGCTCGGCGAAGAGGGTGCTGGAGGCGGTGGTGAAGTCGGAGTAGCGGGTGCCGACGCCGATGACGAGGTCGGCGGTGCGGGCCAGGTCGTTGGCGGCGGCGGTGCCGGTGTGGCCGACGCCGCCGACATCGGTCGCGTGGTCGTGGCGCAGCGACCCCTTGCCGGCCTGGGTCGAGGCGACCGGGATGCCGGTGGCGTCGGCGAGGGCGCGCAGCGCGTTCTCGGCCTCGCCGTGGTGCACGCCGCCGCCGGCGACGAGCAGCGGCCGGCGCGCCCGGCGGACGGCCTCGGCGGCCTCGGCCAGCGCGGCGGGGTCGGGCACCGGGCGGCGCACGTGCCAGACGCGCTTGGCGAAGAACCCCACGGGCCAGTCGTACGCCTCGACCTGCACGTCCTGCGGCAGCGCGAGGGTGACGGCGCAGGTCTCGGCCGGGTCGGTCAGCACCCGCATGGCCGCCAGCGCGGCCGGGACCAGAGCCTCGGGGCGGGTGACGCGGTCGAAGTAGCGGCTGACCGGGCGCAGCGCGTCGTTGACGGAGACGTCGCCGGCGTAGGGCACTTCGAGTTGCTGGAGAGGACCGGGTCGGCGGGGCGGATCGCGAAGGTGTCGCCGGGCAGCAGCACGGGCAGCCGGTTGACAGTGGCCAGGGCCGCGCCGGTGACGAGGTTGGTGGCGCCGGGGCCGATCGAGGTGGTGACGGCCTGTGCGGCGAGCCGGTCGCACTGCCGGGCGTAGCCGACGGCGGCGTGCACCATGGCCTGTTCGTTGCGGCCCTGGAGGTAGGGCATGGCGGCTGGGCCCGACTCCAACAGGGCCTGGCCGACGCCGGCGACGTTGCCGTGCCCGAAGATGCCCCAACAGGCGGTGATCAGGCGGCGTCTGCGACCGTCGCGCTCGGTGTGCTGGGCGGCCAGGAAGGCGATCAGGGCCTGGGCGACGGTCAGCCGGCGGGTGCTCATCGGGCTTCTCCCGGGGGTGGCGTGGCGGTGCCCGTGCCGTCGGCGCGGGGCGCGGCGTACAGCGGCAGTCTGGGGTCGACGGGGGTTTCGGGCCAGGTGTCCCGGATCCAGGCGTGTTCGGGGTGGTCGCGGATCAGCCAGGCGCGCTCGGCGCCGGGGCCCGCCATGACGTTGAGGTAGTACAGGTCGTGGCCCGGGGCCGCGATGGAGGGGCCGTGCCACCCGTCGGGGATGAGCACGGCGTCGCCGGTGCGCACCTCGGCGAGCACGTCGGTCTCCCGGCCGGGCCCGGAGGGCGTCACCCGCTGGTAGCCGAGCCCCGGGGTGCCGTGCGCGGCGGCGACCTCGAAGTAGTAGACCTCCTCCAACTCGGACTCCTGGCCCGGGTGGTACTCGTCGTGCTTGTGCGGCGGGTAGGAGGACCAGTTGCCGCCGGGGGTGAGCACCTCCACGGCGATCAGCCTGTCGCACGCGAACGCCCCGGCCGCCGCGAAGTTGTTGACCTGCAGGGAGCAGGCGCCGCTGCGGCGCAGTTCCACGGCGACGTCCGCGGCGGGCCCGTAGCGGGCGGGCAGCGCGCGCTCGCAGCGCGCCCCGGTCAGCGCGAACCGGCCGCCGGCGGCGCTGGTGACACGGGCGCGGGCGTCGCGCGGCAGGTAGGCGAAGTCGGTGACGCCGCTGAACACGCTCTCTCGGCCGTGCAGGGTGAAGAGTTCGCCGCCGTCACCGCTGACGCCGCTGGCGCTGCCGATACTGCTGTCACCGCTGACGGCCACCGTGCACGCGCCGGCCAGCGGCAGCACGATCCACTCGCTGTCACCCGTCTCCCACGCGTGCTCACCGCCGGCCGGTAGGTCGAGTACGCGCAGCGAGGAGTAGCCCCAGCCGGCTCGTTCGGGGTCGATGGCCAGCGCGTAGGGCCCGTCGGCCGGGCTGCCGGCCGGCAGGTGGAAGGTGCGGAGGGGGGTGGGGCTCATGGGCTCGGTGCCTCCTGCGGAGGGTGGTGGTGGCGGTCGTACGAGGGGCGTATGGCGGGCGCGTCAGGTCTACGGCGGCGGTGCTACGGGCCCGTCGGCGGCCCTACGGGGGGGCCTCCGACGGTCGTACGGCAGTCGTACGGAGGGCGTGTGGGGGCCGTACGAGGGGCGTACGGGATGGCCGGCGGAGGTCGTACGGGGAGCGCGCCGGCAGCGGGGCACCAGTGAGGGTCACAGCAGCCCCACGGCGGTGTCGACGGCGGCGGCCACGTCGCCGTCGGCCGGGTAGAGCAGCGCGCGCCCGGCCACCAGGCCCTGCACGGTGGGCAGCTTCAGCAGGTGCCGCCACTTCTCGTACGCCCGCTCCTGGTCCCCCGCGCCCTGGCCGATGTCGCCGCCGAGCAGTACGGCGGGCAGCGTGGAGGACTCCATGACGCGCGCTATGTCCCGCGGGTCGTCGGTCACCGGGACCTTGAGCCAGGTGTAGGCGGAGGTGCCGGCGAGGCCGGAGGCGATGGCCAGGGAGTGGGCGACGGTGCTGGCGGCGAGGTCGGTGCCGACCTTGCCCGCGGTGCGGTGGCAGATGAACGGCTCCACGAAGACCGGGAGTCGGTGGGCGGCCATGTCGTCGATGGCGCGGGCGGCGGAGAGCAGCGTGTCGAGCGATCCGGGGTCGTCGTAGCCGATGCGCAGGAGCAGCTTGCCGGCGTCGAAGCCGAGCCGGGCCAGGTCCTGGGCGCGGTGCCCGGTGAACCGGTCGTCCAGCTCGAACGCGCTCCCCGCGAGCCCGCCCCGGTTCATCGAGCCCATCGCCACCTTGCCCTCAAGGGCGCCGACGAGCAGCAGGTCCTCCAGGATGTCGGCGGTGCCGAGCACCCCGTCGACGCCGGGCCGGGACAGCGCAAGGCACAGTCGTTCCAGCAGCTCCGTGCGGTTGGCCATGGCCAGCTCGCGGCCGCCGACGGACAGCGCGCCGCGCGCCGGATGGTCCGCGGCGATAATCATGAGCCGTCCGCTGGCCCCGACGAGCGGCCTGCGGGCCCGGCGCGCGGCGGCCTCCGCGATGGCCTCGGGATGTCGGGCCCGTACCTTCGCGAGGTCGGAGATGCGAATGGTCAAGGGGGTCGCTCACTCTCAACTGGTCAGAACGGGCCACGGGCGGCGGCGTACGCGAGGGGCGTGCGTATCGGGTGTGCAGGAGCGTGGGTGCGCCTCAGGGGTCGCGGGTGGGGCGTGCGCGGGGCGGTGCTGGGTGCCGGTGGGAGCCGGGCCAGGGGCGTCACGTGCGGCCGAGGAGGTCCGTCACCTCGTCGGGCGTGGGCATCGCGGACGAGCAGGCGAGACGGGAGGCGACGAGGGCGCCCGCGGCGTTCGCGTACCGCATGACGCGCTCCAGCTCCCAGCCCGCCAGCAGCCCGTGGCAGAGCGCGCCGCCGAACGCGTCGCCCGCGCCGAGGCCGTTGACCACCTCGACGGGGACCGGCGGCACCTCGGCGGTGGTGCCGTCGCGGTGCACGGCGAGGACGCCGGCCGGGCCCTGCTTGACGACGGCCAGCTCCACGCCGGCGGCCAGCAGCGCGTCGGCCGCCGCGCGCGGCTCCCGCTGGCCGGTGGCCACCTCGCACTCGGCGAGGTTGCCGACGGCAACGGTGGCGTACTGGAGCGCCTTGGCGTAGTACGGCCTGGCCTCGTCCGGGTCGCGCCAGAACATGGGCCGCCAGTCGAGGTCGAAGACCGTGGCGCGCGGGGCGTGGGCGGCGAGGTCGGCGGGACGCTGGTCGGTCGCGGACCGGGGGCGTCTGACGGGGCAGCGGCCGGCTGGTCGGTGGAGCGGGCGGCGAGGGCGGTCAGCGTCGCCGCACGGCTGGGCTCCGCGCACAGGCCGGTGCCGGTCATCCAGAAGATCCGGGCCGCCCGGACCGCGTCCAGGTCCAGTTCATCGGGCCGGATCTCCAGGTCGGGGGCCTTGGGCTGGCGGTAGAAGTACAGCGGGAAGTCGTCGGGCGGGAAGATCTCGCAGAAGGTGACCGGCGTCGGGTGCGCGGCGACCGGGCCGACCCACCGGTCGTCCACGCCGAAGTCGCGCAGCGCCTCGTGCAGATAGGTGCCGAACGGGTCGTCCCCGGTGCGGGTGATCACGGCCACCCGGCGCCCGAGCCGGGCCGCCCCCACCGCGACGTTGGTCGCCGAGCCCCCCAGGAACTTGCCGAACGTTTCCACGCGCGCCAACGGCACGCCCGTCTGGAGCGGGTAGATATCGACTCCGATCCGGCCGATCGTGATCAGGTCGTACGACTGCGTCATGCTCGCCCTTCCGCTTCGGCCGGCAAACTCGACCACAAGTCGAACGGCGGCTCACACAGCCTGTCAACATTTTGTCCTGACATACTGCCGTCCCGTGTGCGGCGCACGGCGCAGCGTCGTTTTGACGTGACGTCCTTATGTCAGGACGAAGCCTTGACAGCGTGTGGGGCGGCGGGAAAGCTACCCAGCGAGGCCGTCCGTCCCCGACCCGCCCCGGCCCCGCCAGGAACCCCACGGTCCGGTCAGCGCCGACCGGCGAGAGGAGCGCGCGCCGATGGCCGCTGCCCACCAGCCCCTCCCCACCGCCCTGGACCGCATCCGCGTCGGCTCGGCGCCCGACTCCTGGGGGGTCTGGTTCCCCGACGACGCACGACAGGTGACGTGGCGGCGCTTCCTGGACGAGGTGGCCGAGGCCGGTTACGCGTGGATCGAGCTGGGCCCGTACGGTTACCTGCCCACCGACCCGGCGCGGCTGACCGACGAGACCTCCCGGCGCGGCCTCACCGTCTCCGCCGGCACCGTCTTCACCGCCCTGCACCGCGGCACGGCCGTCTGGGACGCCACCTGGCGGCACGTCGCCCAGGTGGCCGAGCTGACCCGCGCGATGGGCGCCCGCCACCTGGTCGTGATCCCGGCGTTCTGGCGCGACGACAAGACCGCCGAACTCATCGAGAGCCCCGAGCTGACCTCGGCCCAGTGGCGCGACCTGGCCACCGGCATGAAGCGCCTGGCCCACCGGGTGCGGGAGACGTACGGCCTGGAGATCGTCGTCCACCCGCACGCCGACACGCACATCGACGGCGAGGCCAACGTGGCCCGCTTCCTCGACGCCACCGACCCCGACCTGGTCCGCCTGTGCCTGGACACCGGGCACTACGCCTACTAAGGCGGCGACAGCGTCAAGCTGATCGAGACGTACGACGACCGCATCGGCTACCTGCACCTCAAACAGGTCGACCCGGCGATCCTGGCGACCGTGGTCGAGCAGGGGGTGCCGTTCGGGCCCGCCGTCCAGCGCGGGGTGATGTGCGAACCGCCCGCCAGGGTACCCGTCCTGGAGCCCGTGCTGACCACAGCCCAGGGGCTCGGCGTCGACCTGTTCGCGATCGTGGAGCAGGACATGTACCCGTGCCCGCCCGACCAGCCCTTCCCCATCGCCCGACGCACCCGCCGCTACCTCCGCGGCTGCGGCGCCTGACCGGCCCCCTCCCCACCCGTCGCCCCACCCCTTTCCGCCACCCCCGTCCGTACGCCCCCGCCACGTCCCCGCGTACGCCCGCGCCCCGCGCCCGTACGCCCCGGTGTACGCACCCGCAGCACAGAGGAGCACCAGCACATGCCGCAGCAGCCACCGCTCGGGGTCGCCGTCATCGGCACCGGCCGCATGGGCGCCGACCACGTACGCCGCATCGACGAGGTGATCCACGGCGCCCGGGTCGCCGCGGTCGTGGACGTGGACGCGGAACAGGCGAAGGCCGTCGCGGCGCGGGTCGAGGGCTGCGCCGCGTACACCGAACCCGCGGCAGCCATGGCCTCCTCCGACGTGGACGCCCTCCTGATCGCCTCGCCGGGGCCGGCCCACGAGGCGGCCCTGCTCCAGGCGTTCGCGCACGACCTGCCCGTGCTGTGCGAGAAGCCGCTGACCCCGGACCCGGCGGCGGCCCTGCGGGTCCTGGAGGCCGAACAGCGCCTGGGCCGCCGCCGCGTCCAGGTCGGCTTCATGCGCCGCTACGACGCCGGGTTCATGCGCCTCAAGTCGGTCCTGGAGACCGGCGAGTTCGGCCGCCCGCTGATGCTGCACTGCCAACACCGCAACGCCAGCACGCCGCCCGGCTTCACCAGCCAGATGATCATCAACGACTCGGTGGTGCACGAGATCGACACCACCCGTTGGCTGCTCGACCAGGAGATCACCGCCGTCACCGTGCTGCGCCCCACGCCCTCCACCACCGCCCCCGCGCACCTGAGCGACCCGCAGCTCGTGCTCTTCGAGACCTCGGGCGGCGCGGTCGTGGACGTCGAGATCTTCGTCAACTGCGGCTTCGGCTACCAGGTGCGCTGCGAGGCGGTCTGCGAGTCCGGCAGCGCCCGCACCGGCGAGGAGGCCGGCCTGGTGACCCACTCGGCGGGGCGCTGGGGCGGAACGATCCCGCAGGACTTCGTGCCCCGTTTCGCCGAGGCGTACGACCGTCAGGTGCAGCGCTGGGTGGACGCAACCCGCCGCGGCACGGTCGAGGGCCCGAGCAGTTGGGACGGGTACGCCGCGGCGGCCGTCTGCGAGGCTGGCGTGAGCGCCCAGGCCACCGGCCGGCGCACCGTAACCGAACTGGTCGAACGCCCGGCCCTGTACGCCTGACGCACCGTCGTCCAGCAGCGCGGCGGCCGGCCCGACGCGACCGCCGCACACAGAGGGGAACTCGCCCCACGCGCATCGGATTCCTCGGCGCCGGCCGCATCGGCGCCTTCCACGCCGCGACGCTGGCCGCCCTGGACGGCGTCGGCGACCTGGTGATCGGCGACGCCGACGAGACCGGGGCCCGCGCGCTCGCCGAGGCGGTGGGCGCGCGGGCGGCGAGCGTGGACGACGTCTTCGCGGCGCGGCCGGACGCCGTGGTGATCGCCACCGCGACCGCGTCGCACGCCGAACTCGTCACCCGCGCGGCCCGCGCCGGGCTGCCCGCCTACTGCGAGAAGCCCGTCGCCACGGACCTGGCCGGCACGATCGCCGCGCTGCGCGCTGTGGAGGCCGCCGGCACCCTGCTCCAGGTGGGCTTCCAACGCCGGTTCGAAGCCGGGTACCTGGCGGCGCGGGCGGCTGTGCGCGCGGGCGCGTTGGGCCGGCTGCACACCATCCGCGCCATCACCTCGGACCCGACCCCACCGCCGGCCGCGTTCCTGCCGCTGTCCGGCGGGCTGATCCGGGACTGCCTCGTGCACGACTTCGACGCCGTGCGCTGGCTGACCGGGCGCGAGGTGCGCGAGGCGTACGCCACCGGCTCGGCGGGCGGGGCCGACTTCTTCCGCGCCGCGGGCGACGTGGACACCGCCGCCGCCCTGCTCACCCTGGACGACGGCACGCTGGTCACGGCGACCGCGACGCGTTACAACGGCGCGGGCTACGACGTGCGCACGGAACTCGTGGTCGGGCTCGACGACCGCACGCCCTCCGCCTCCGCCGAACCCGCCGGCCCGCACGGCCCGGCCCGCCCGTGGGCCGGGTTCTGGGACCGATTCGAGGCCGCCTACCGGGCGGAGCTGGCGACCTTCGTCCGGGCGGTACGGGGCGAGGTGGCCAACCCCTGCTCGGGGCGGGAGGCGCTCAACGCCCTCCTGGTGGCCGAGGCATGTGAGCTCTCACGGCGGGAGCGCCGCCCCGTACGCCTCACCGAGATCAATGAGCGTGTTCGTGACGTTTCGTAACATCCGTCGCACCTTGGTCACATTCGTCACGCTTATCCGGCCTTTCTGTCACAGACCATCAACAGGTGTTCGCGGCCGGTCACTCAGGGTCATTCACCGGGCGCAGCTCAAGTGATCAACGACAGTTACACCGCGACACCCCCGTCGGTCCCCCCGCCGTGGTCGCGGTGCTCTGGGAGGCACGAGACATGACTGATCGCAGGCTCTGGTCGTACAAGGAAATCGCGGCACACATCGGCGTCCAGACAGACACCGTGCGCTCCTACCGCAACCACGGGCTGCTGCCGGCGCCCGACGTCGTGTAGGGCGGAAAGCCCTACTGGCTCGCGGACACCATCCGGGCCTGGGTCCTTCGCCGGCCGGGCAACCGCTCGCGCCGCGACACCTAGCGGCCGGCGCGCGCCCGCGCCCGGACCGGCGGCGAGGACGGCGGCGGAGACGGCAGTGGGATCGGGCGGCGGTCGTGGGCAGTGGGATCGGGCGACGGGCGCGGGTGGCGGGTGTGGGTGGCGACACCCGGTGCCGCTCGGACGCTGGACGCGATTCCGTGGCGAGCCTCCCTGTCGCAATACCCCCATGGGGTATAATATGACTGGCGTGGGGGCGCCCGGACGAGACTCCAGGCCCCCGACACCAGCAGGCCATCTTCCCCAAGGAGAACCCATGACCTCCGAGACGCCCACCGAATCGCGCCAGTCCGCCGACGGCATCACCACCGCGTACACGGTCACGGGCATGACCTGCGGCCACTGCGAAGGCGCGGTCACCGAAGAGGTCTCGGCGCTGGACAGCGTCACGTCCGTCAAGGCCAAGGCCGCCAGCGGCCAGGTGACCGTCGTCTCGACGGCCGCCCTCGACGACGAGGCAGTTCGCGCCGCCATCGACGAGGCGGGCTACGAGCTGACCGGCCGGGCCGCCTGACCGCGCCCCCGCGCCACCGGCACTTCCGAGGCCGGGCCGTACGGAGCCGCCCACCGGCGCTCCGCGCGGCCCGGCCTCCGCGCGTCCGCGCCCCGGCGGGTTCCCGACATGGCGGGTTCCGGGCCCGGCGACCCCCGCCCTGACGGGCGGTCGCGGGAGCGCCTCCACACATGTGGACAGCCGACGGATCACGGGGCGTCGCCGAGGACGGGACCCGGTTGCGGCGAGATATCCACTCGAACGTCTTCACGAAATCCCCATAGGCCGCACAACACCCATACCTGAGCGCCCGGAAATTCAAATGGAGACCCTTGCCCAACTACGCCCCCATATGGCAAGAGACGCAGATCACAGTGGAAGTGGGGTAACCATTCGCGGGGGTCGCGAGTCTCACTGGGTGTCGCGAGTCTCACTGGGTGGTGCTGGGACGTCTTGGGGGACGTTTCCAGACTGCGCGTGGCCGGGGCGACGTACCGGGGAGCTTTGAGCGGCCCTCCCGCATGTACGCGTCCCGGCAGATCGCGGGCGCCTGGCCCTCGTGGCCAGCAAGGCTCCCGGCCGGATCCCGTGGGGGGAATCCGAACCGGGGAACAGAAAGCGCCCCGCTCCGACCAGTGGGGGATCGGTAGCGGGGCGCTTTCGCATGCCCGGCCCGACCTGAGGCCGGCCCACCGCGACGCCCGCGGCCCCGGCGCGCCGCCCGCGCGAGGACGCGCCGCAGCGCGGGCCGGCACCCCGATTCGACCCACACCGCGCCCGCGCACGCCGGTTTCCGTTTCTTCACACCGCCCCTCCACGCCCGCACCCCGCCGACGCCACCCGAGGCCCCGCCCCGCAGCACTCCCACTCCACGCGCCCTACCCACCGGGGCAGCGTCCGTGATAAAAACTTGTACGATCGTCTCACTTTCTCTGTCAGGAGTAGCGATGGCCAATCCCTACGGTGCGCTCTTCGCCGCGCCGGGCGCACGGGCGTTCACCGCCGCCGGTTTCGTCTCCCGGATGCCGCTGTCGATGACCGGCATCGGCCTCATCACGGGGTCGGGTGCTGCTGCCCGTGACCGGCGTGAGCGTGGTCGCGCTCGGGCTGCTCCTGCTCTGCGCGCACTACGACGCGCCCGTGTGGACGCTCGCCGCGCTCGCAGGCTCCATGCCGAGCATGGCCGCGATGGTGCGGGCCCGCTGGACCGAGATCTACCGCGACTCCCCCAGGCTGCACACCGCCTACGCGCTGGAGGCGGTGATCGAGGACGTCACGTTCATCGCCGGCCCGGCGCTCTCGGTGCTGCTGTGCACGACGTTGTTCCCCGAGGCGGGGCCGCTGGTCGCGGGCGCGCTGCTGGCCGTCGGCGTCGCGCTGTTCGTCACGCGGCGCGACACGGAGCCGGCGGCGCGGGGCGCGGCGCGGACCGTGGAGGGGTCGGCGTTGCGCTACGGGTCGCTACGGGTCCTGGTGCTCGCGCTGGTCGCCGGCGGCGCGATCGTGGGCACGGTGGACGTGGTGAGCGTGGCGTTCGCCGACGAGCGGGGTCAGCCCGGCGCGACGGGACTGGTGCTCGCCGTGTACGCCGTCGGATCCTGCGCCGCCGGCCTCGCCTTCGGCGCCGTCACCCCACGGACCCCGCTACCGCGACTGCTGGTCCTCAGCATCCTCGGGACGGCCGCCACCACGCTGCCGTTCCTGCTGGTGAACAGCGTCATCGGGCTGGCCGTCGCGGTGTTCTTCGCGGGCGACTTCTTCTCGCCCACCATGATCACGATCATGAACCTGATCGAGCGCATCGTGCCCGCGCACCGGCTGACGGAGGGCATGACCTGGGCCACCACGGGGCTCGCCATCGGCGTCGCGCTGGGCTCCTCGCTCTCCGGCGCGGCGGTCGACGCGTCCGGCCCGCGCGGTGGCTTCGTCGTGGCCATCACGGCGGGCGTCGTGTGTGTCGCCGTCGCGGCCCTGGGCTACCGCCCGCTGGTGGCCGCCGTCGCCGCCGGGCACGCCCCGCCGCCCGGCGGCGACTTCGCGCCGAAGGCCGGCCAGGACGCCGCTCCGGAAGGCGAGGGGGGTACGGTCGCGGTGACTGCCGCCACGGACCGTACCGACGCGGACCTGGAGGGCGCCCCGCGAGACGCGGACCTTCCGGACGGGGCGACCGCCACCCACCACGGGTCGGACGCCGCTGGTCGTGGCGTGGCGGGCGCGGGCCGCGCGGGTGCGAACCGGGCCGGGGGCGCGGGCGCCGTGCTCGCCGGGTCCGGCGCGTCGGACCCCGCGTCGCCCGTCGATCCCGCCGCGCACGCGTCACGGGAGGCGGACGAGCGGCAGCAGTGCTGCGTCGACTGCGGCTGAACGCACCGCGTTCCAGCCGCCCGGGCCATGGGAGCTTGCCCTGAACGAGCGTGAAGCCGCGCACCAGTCCGGCGCCGGCGACGACACGGCCGACCACACCCACCGGCCGCCACCCGCCCCCGGGGCGGCCGGGCAGCCCCCTGCCGCCCCGGGACGGGACGGCGCCGCCGGCCCCGGCGACGTCACGAGATCGCGCGGCACCCCGGGACCGGACGGCGCCGACGACTCGGACGGCACCCAGGACCCGGGCGGCGCCCGCACGGCCGGGGATGGCGCGAGCGCGGGAGGTGGCGCGAGGCCCGCAGGTGGCGCGAGCCCCGGCGGTGGCACAGGCCCCGCAGGTAGCGCGGGCCTCGACGGCGGAGCGCGGCCGGAGACGGCCGCGGGGCGGGCCAGGTCCGGGTGGGCCGAGGGGGGCGTGCCCGCGACGGACGGGCGGCGCGTCAAGGGCGAGCGGCGGCGGCAGGCGCTGATCGAGGCGGCGCTGCGGGTGGTCGAGCGGGACGGGGCCGCGGGCGTCAGCCACCGGGCGGTGGCCCGCGAGGCCGAGCTGCCCAACGCGTCGGCCACCTACTACTTCCGCAGCATCGACGACCTGCTGTGCGCGGCGCTGACCAGCGTGATGTACGAGGATGCCGCCCGCATGCGCCGGCTGGCCCTCGCGACGGACGGCGGCCTCGACAGCCGTCGCACGCTGGCCCAGCTCATGGCCGAGGTGGCCGCCGCACCCGGTCGGCTCCTGGCCGAGTACGAGCTCTACCTCCAGGCCGCCCGGCGCCCCGAGCTACGCGAGGCCACCCAGGTGTGGCTGGACGCGGCGGCGGACTTCGCCCGCGGGTACACCGACGATCCGGTGCGGGTACGCGTCGTCGTCGGCGCCATCGACGGCCTCCTGCTGCAAGCGCTGCTCACCGACGACCCGCCCGGCGTGGCGGAGTTCGACGAGGTGCTGCGCATGCTGCTGCCCTGCTCGGACGAGCAGGACGAACAGGGCGGGTGCCGCTCGGATCAGTGAGGCGGGTCCCAATCGGACGAGTGCCGCCGCACCACCCCGGGGACGGGTCGCCCCGGCCGCGCCGCGCGGAGCGCCGGGCAGCGGCACGCCGCGAGGGGCCTGCCCGGCGTGGCGAGTCGGTGGGGCGTCGGGCGGGCGGGGTACGCGTCCGCACGCGGCGGGCGGATGGCGCCCCGCCGCCCCACTGCCTCCGGTTAGCGCTGCTCCACGGGGACGAAGTCGCGCTCGACGACGCCCATGTAGATCTGGCGGGGGCGGCCGATGCGGGAGCCGGGCTCCTTGATCATCTCGTGCCACTGGGCGATCCAGCCGGGGAGCCGGCCGAGCGCGAAGAGCACGGTGAACATCTCGGTCGGGAAGCCCATCGCCCGGTAGATGAGGCCGGTGTAGAAGTCGACGTTCGGGTAGAGCTTGCGCTCCACGAAGTAGTCGTCGGCCAGCGCGTGCTCTTCGAGCTTGAGCGCGATGTCGAGCAGCTCGTCGGACTTGCAGAGGGCGGAGAGGACATCGTGCGCCGCCGACTTGATGATCTTCGCCCGGGGGTCGAAGTTCTTGTAGACGCGGTGCCCGAAGCCCATGAGCTTCACGCCGTCTTCCTTGTCCTTCACCTTGCGGATGAAGGTGTCCACGTCGCCGCCGGTGTTCTTGATGCTCTCCAGCATCTCCAGGACCGACTGGTTGGCGCCGCCGTGCAGCGGGCCCCACAGCGCGCTGATGCCCGCCGAGATCGACGCGAACATGTTCGCCTGCGAGGACCCGACCAGCCGGACCGTGGAGGTCGAACAGTTCTGCTCGTGGTCCGCGTGCAGGATCAGCAGCTTGTCCAGGGCGCTGACCACGACGGGGTCCAGGTCGTACTCGGCGGCCGGCACCGAGAACGTCATGCGGAGGAAGTTCTCGACGTATCCCAGGTCGTTACGGGGGTAGACGACCGGGTGACCGACGGACTTCTTGTACGCGTACGCGGCGATCGTCGGCAGCTTGGCGAGCAGCCGGATCGTCGACAGGTGGCGCTGCTTCTCGTCGAACGGGTTGTGGCTGTCCTGGTAGAACGTGGACAGCGCGCTGACCACGGACGACAGCATCGCCATCGGGTGGGCGTCGCGGGGGAAGCCGTCGTAGAACCGCTTCACGTCCTCGTGGAGCAGCGTGTGCTGGGTGATCTCGTTACGGAAGGTGGCCAGCTCGTCGACAGTCGGCAGCTCCCCGTTGATCAGCAGGAACGCCGTCTCCAGGAAGGTGCTCCGCTCCGCGAGCTGCTCGATCGGATAACCGCGGTAGCGCAGGATGCCCTGCTCACCGTCGAGGTAGGTGATCGCGGACTTGTACGCGGCGGTATTGCTGTATCCCGAGTCCAGGGTCACCAGACCGGTCTGGGCGCGGAGCTTGCTGATATCGAAGCCGCTGTCGCCGACGGTGCTCTCGATCACCGGGTAGCTGTATTCGCCGTCCCCGTGCCGCAGTACTACAGAGTTGTCGCTCACGTCATCCCTCACCGACGTTGTGTCTCTTCTTCGAGGTGCCCTGACTAGCTCTACCTTCCCCCATTTGGACGATGAACGTGCACTCGGGGTCGGCCATCGGGCCTAATTGCGGCACTCAGTGCCGCCATCGTGTCCATCCTGCCCCCTTACGGCCAATTCCGGAAACCCGCGGAAGCGGAACGCGGGACTTCGCCACCGAGCCGGTGATCGAGCGCGGTGCAGCGGCGGCCCGCCGAAACCGTGCGCACGGCCTGCCCCAGCGCCTTGCGCGAGCCGACCAGCACGACGAGCCGCTTGGCCCGCGTCACCGCCGTGTAGAGCAGGTTGCGCTGGAGCATCATCCAGGCCCCGGTCGTCACCGGGATCACCACCGCCAGGTACTCGCTGCCCTGCGAGCGGTGGATCGTCACGGCGTACGCGTGCGCCAGCTCGTCCAGTTCGTCGAAGTCGTACCCCACCTCCTCGTCCTCGTCCGTGCGCACCGTCAGCCGCTGCTCCTCGTTGTCGAGCGCGGTGACGACGCCCACGGTGCCGTTGAAGACGCCGTTCGCCCCCTTCTCGTAGTTGTTTCTGATTTGGGTGACTTTGTCCCCGACGCGGAAGGTGCGGCCGCCGAAGCGTCGCTCCGGCAGGTCCGGGCGGGCCGGCGTCACCGCCTGCTGGAGCAGCCCGTTGAGCATGCCCGCGCCGGCGGGGCCGCGGTGCATCGGCGCGAGCACCTGCACGTCGCGGCGCGGGTCGAGGCCGAACTTCGCCGGAATGCGGCGGGCCGCCACGTCGACCGTGAGCCGCCCCGCCTCCTCCGTGTCGTCCTCCACGAAGAGGAAGAAGTCCGGCAGGCCGTCGGTGATCGGCGGCACCCCGGAGTTGATCCGGTGCGCGTTGGTGACTACGCCGGACTGCTGGGCCTGTCGGAAGATGCGGGTCAGCCGCACGGACGGGACCGGGCTGCCCGGCGCGAGCAGGTCGCGCAGCACCTCGCCGGCGCCCACGGAGGGGAGTTGGTCCACGTCGCCGACGAGCAGCAGGTGGGCGCCCGGCGGCACGGCCTTCACCAGCTTGTTGGCCAGCAGCAGGTCCAGCATCGACGCCTCGTCCACCACGACCAGGTCGGCGTCCAGCGGCCGGTCCCGGTCGTACGCGGCGTCGCCGCCCGGCTTGAGCTCGAGGAGTCGGTGCACCGTAGACGCCTCGGCGCCGGTCAGCTCGGCCAGCCGCTTGGCGGCCCGGCCCGTGGGCGCCGCCAGCACCACCTTGGCCTGCTTCGCGCGGGCCAGCTCCACCACGGAACGCACCGTGAACGACTTGCCGCAGCCGGGGCCGCCCGTGAGCACCGCCACCTTCTCGGTGAGCGCGAGCCTGACCGCCTCCCGCTGCTCGGGGGCGAGGTCGGCGCCGGTGCGCCGGCCGAGCCAGGACAGCGCCCGGTCCCAGTCGACGTCCCGGAAGCCGGGCATCCGGTCCTCGTCGCCGCGCGGCAGCCGGCGCAGCGACCCGGCGAGCGACAGCTCCGCGCGGTGGAAGGGGACTAGGTACACGGCCGTGATGGGTTCGCCGTCGGCGGGCCTGGGCACCGCCTCGCGGACCACCCCCTCCGGGTCCTCGGCCAGCTCCCCCAGGCACTCGATGACCAGCCCCGTGTCCACCTGGAGCAACTTCACTGCGTCCGCGATCAGTTGCTCCTCGGGGAGGTAGCAGTGGCCGTTGTCCGTGGACTGGGACAGGGCGTACTGCAGGCCCGCCTTGACGCGGTCCGGGCTGTCGTGCGGGATGCCGACGGCCTGCGCGATGCGGTCGGCGGTCAGGAAGCCGATGCCCCAGACGTCGGCCGCCAGGCGGTACGGCTGGTTGCGCACGACGGAGATAGAGGCGTCGCCGTACTTCTTGTAGATGCGCACCGCGATGGAGGTGGAGACGCCGACGCCCTGGAGGAAGACCATGACCTCCTTGATGGCCTTCTGCTCCTCCCAGGCCGCGCCGATCATCCTGGTGCGCTTGGGGCCGAGCCCGGGCACCTCGATCAGTCGCTCCGGGTGCTGCTCGATGACATCCAGCGTCTCCACGCCGAAGTGCTCGGTGATGCGGTCGGCGATCCGTGGCCCGATGCCCTTGATGAGCCCGGAGCCCAGATAGCGGCGGATGCCCTGGACGGTGGCGGGCAGCACCGTCGTGTAGTTCTCAACGGTGAACTGCTTGCCGTACTGCGGGTGGGAGCCCCAGCGGCCCTCCATGCGCAGCGACTCGCCCGGCTGGGCGCCGAGCAGCGAGCCGACCACCGTCAGCAGGTCGCCGGAGCCGCGCCCCGTGTCGACACGCGCGACCGTGTAGCCGTTGTCCTCATTGGCGTAGGTGATCCGCTCCAGGACCCCTTCGACCACCGCGAGCTTCAACATGAGGCGACCGTACCGCCGCCGTCCGACACCCGTGCGAGCCTGTGGATAACTCCAAACGGGCGGCCCCCAAAAGGGCCGTACGTCCGCCTCCGACCACGAGGGGCCCGGTCCGTGGACCGGGCCCCTGAGGCTTCCCCCTCCACTGGCTCCGCTCGAAATCCCCCCAGATTCCCCTCCGCGGAAGCCCGATGACACATACGACCCGCTGCGGGCGGGAAGGGTTGCAGGATTCCCCGCAGTTATTTATCCGTGACTAGTGGTGCGTGGTCGGCGGTCCGCGCCGGGCCCGGGCGACTCGGTTCCCCGCCCCCGGGACGACCCGGCTACCCTGCGGTGCCCCGGGGTGCGCGGGCCCCGACGCGCTGCCGCGGCGGCGTCGGCGGACTCCCGGTCCGGCACCGCGGGCGCGCGGTGGCGGCGGTGCTCGCGAGGGTGAAGGACGGCGGATGGAGCGGAAGCGATGACGGTGACCCTGGCCGACGTAGCGGCACACGCCGGGGTGTCGCCGGCCACCGTCTCCCGGGTGCTCAGCGGGAACTACCCGGTCGCGGAGGCCACTCGGGCCCGCGTGCTGCGGGCCGTCGACGACCTGGACTACGTGGTCAACGGGCCGGCCAGCGCGCTCGCGTCGGCCAACTCGGACCTCGTCGGCATCCTCGTCAACGACATCGCCGAGCCCTTCTTCGGGATCATGGCGGGCGCCATCCAGTCCGAGATGGGCCCCGCCGCCCCGGCCGCCGCCGACGCGCAGGCGCCGGGCCCGGCGCCCGGCGGGCCGCAGGGCAGGACCGCGACCGGCCCCACCGGCCCGGCCACGGCGGCCGAGAAGCTGGCCTTCGTGTGCGACACCAACGGCTCCCCCGAGCGCGAACTCACCTCCCTCACGCTGCTCCAGCGCCAGCGCGCCGCGGCCGTCACCGGAAGCGCGGCCGACGGCCCCGAGCACGCCGAGCGGCTGGCGGCCAAGGTGGCCAGGCTGGTAGCCGCCGGCACCCGGGTGGTGCTGTGCGGCAGGCCACCGGTGGCCTGCGCGCTCGCGCTCACCTTCGACAACCGGGGCGGCGCCAGGCGGCTCACCGAACACCTGCTCACCCTCGGCCACCGCCGCGTCGGCTACATCGCGGGCCCCGCCGAGCGCACCACCACCCGCCACCGGCTTGAGGGGCACCTCGCCGCGCTGGCCGCGCACGGCCTCACGGCCCCCGACGTCGGGGGCCTGGCCGGGCGGGGCCCTCGCGGCGGCGTCCGAACCGCCGTCGCTGGTCATGCACGGGGCGTACGACCGGGCCTCCGGCTACGACGGGGCCTGCGAACTCCTGCGCCGCGAACCCGGCATCACCGCGCTGGTCGCGGCCAACGACACGGTCGCGCTCGGCGCCTGCGCCGCGCCCGGACAGGGACGGCCGTCGGACGGGGGCGGCCGGCGGGCGGGGGCGCGCCGCCGCCGGGCCGCGCTGGGCAGCGCTTGTCCTGGCGCTTGCCCAGGTGGCACGGTCGAGGAGGCCTCCCGGGCAGGCGGGGCGCGCCGGAGCGGACCGGTTTCCCCCCGGGTACGAAGGCCCCCGGAGGTCCCCGCTCCTGAGCGGGGACCTCGCCCGGGAACAGGGGAAGCCGGAAAAGGGGCCGCCGGCCCCCGTGGCGGGTTTGACCCGGTTGCGTTCGCTGCCTAGCGTCCGCTGTGCCCGCCCGTGCGCACCGACCGTTCAGGAGCCCGTGTGAAGCTCGCCTTCTCCACCCTCGGCGTGCCCGGCCTGCCGATCCCCGACGTCGTGGAACTCGCCGTGAACCACGGATACCAGGGCTTCGAGCTGCGGGCCGACCCCGAGGAACCGGTCCACGTCGGCATCGGCGCGGCCGAACGGGCCGACGTCGCGGCGCGGTTCCGTGCCGCCGGGGTGACCGTGCTCGCCGTCGCCGGTTACGTGCGGGTCGCCGAGGCCGGTGACGACGGCCCGGTCATCGACCCCCTGCGGCAACACCTCGCGCTCGCCCGCGACCTCGGCGCCCCGTACGCGCGCGTCTTCCCCGGCGGCGGCGACCAGGACCCCGCGGAGGCCGACGCGACGGCCGCCCGCCGGCTGGCCGCCGCCGCGCCGTACGCGCACGACCTCGGCGTACGGCTGTTGCTTGAGACCCACGACTCGCACCGCACGGCGGCCGACGCCTGCCGGGTGCTGGGCCTGGTCGGGCACCTGAGCGTGGGGGCCGTCTGGGACGTGCTGCACACCTGGCTCGGCGGCGGGGACCCAGTGGCCTCGCACGCCGCGCTCGCCCCGCACCTGGGTTACGTGCAGGTCAAGGACGTGGCCTCGGCCGAGGACACCTCCCCGCTGCCGCTCGGCTGGGGCGCGCTGCCGCTGGCCGCGTGCCTGACCGCGCTCGTACGGGCCAACTTCGCCGACACCGCGCGGGACGCGCCGGCCGATGGCTGGGTGAGCTGGGAGTACGAGAAGCGCTGGCACCCGGAGGCGGCAGAGTTGCCCGCGCTGCTCGACGCGGGGCGGGACCACCTGCGCGGGCTGCTGGCCGCCGCCGCTGGCACCGGGTCCGTCACGCGGGAGAGCCAGCGGCGGGAGCCGGGCCAGCACCCGTAGCCGGGGCCACGGCCGCAGCGGCCGGGTCGGGCATCGCGGCTGGCTGTGGGCCCGGCTCCGGATCCGTCGGCGGGGTGGTGGGGCGCCCGCGACCGGCGCCCGCGAACGAGGTCAGGGCGACGCCGCCGACCAGGAGGGCGGCGGCCAGCCAGCGCAGCGGGCTGATCCCCTCGCCCAGCAGCAGCGCCGTGGAGGACATGCCGAAGACCGGCACCAGGAGCGAGAACGGCGCGACCGCCGACGCGTCGTAGGCGCGCAGCAGGAAGCCCCAGGCGCCGAAGCCGAAGAGCGTGGTGCCCCAGGCCACGTACGCGATGGCGCCGAAGCCGCTCCAGTCGAGGCCGCGCAGCGCCGCTAGGTCCCGCTGTGGCCCCTCGAAGACCAGCGACAGGGCCAGCAGCGGCAGCACCGGCACGACGCTCACCCAGACCATGAACCGCAGCCCGTCGGGCGGGGCGGCCTTGCGGGTCAGCACGTTGGACACGCCCCAGAACGCGGCGGCGGCCACGACCAGCGCGAAGCCGAGCACAGGACCCGACGTCCCCTCGTCCACGGCCGCGACCGCGACGCCGCCCAGCGCGACGCCCATACCGAGCAGCCGCACCGGCCGGGGGCGCTCGCCGAGCGCGAACGCGGCGAACAGGGCCGTGAACACCGCCTGCACCTGGAGCACCAGCGAGGAGAGGCCGGCCGGCGCGCCCTGGTTCATGCCGACGAACAGCAGGCCGAACTTGGCCAGGCAGAGCGCCAGCCCCACGCCGATCACCCAAGGCCAGGGCACCTGGGGCCGGCCCACGAGGAACACGGCGGGCAGTGCGGCGGCCGTGAACCGCAGCGCGCAGAACAACAGCGGCGGAAAGTGGTCGAGACCGACCTCGATGACGACGAAGTTGACGCCCCAGGCGGCGGTGATCAGCACGGCCAGGGCGAGGTGAGCGGGTCGCATGGTTCGAGGATCGACGCAGTCGACATTATAGCACCAGCGCGAGTATCTTCATGATTGGGCAGCGGTCGCCACGGCCGCGGGCGCGCCGCGCCGTGGCGCGCGGCGCTCCGCCGTCGCGGCGCCGAGCCCCTGGGGGGAACGATGTTGGACCTGGCCAGGTTGCGGGCCCTGCACGCGGTGGCCGTGCACGGGTCGGTCAGCGCGGCGGCCGTCGCCCTCGGCTACACGCCGTCGGCGGTGTCGCAGCAGATAGCGAAGCTGGAGCGGGAGACGCGGACCACGCTGCTCGAACGGCAGGGCCGCGGCATCGCCCTGACCGACGCGGCGCAGCAGTTGGCCGACACGGCGCAGCGGTTGCTGGCCATCGTGGAACGCGCGGAGACCACGTTGGAGGAGCGGCGCGGGCAGCCGTCGGGGCGCCCGGCGGTGGGCGCGTTCGCCTCGGCCGCGCGCGGCCTGCTGCCCTCCGTACTCGCCGAACTCACCGCCCGACACCCGGGGTTGGACGCCCGGCTGACCGAGGTGGACCCGCACCTGTCGCCCGACCTGGTGGCCCAAGGGGTGATCGACCTGGCCGTCACGCACGACTGGGACATCTCGCCGCTGCCGGCCCCCGAGGGCGTGCAGCGGGTCGTCATCGGCGACGACCCGTCGGACATCCTGGTGCCCAGTGACCACCCGCTGGCCGGCCGGCGCGTGCTGCGCCGCGCGGACCTGACCGACCAGCGGTGGATCTGCCAGCCGCCGGGCACCGTGTGTCACGACTGGCTGGTGCGCACGCTGCGCGCCTCCGGCCACGAGCCCGACCTCGCGTACCAGGTCGCCGAGTAGCACACGCAACTGGCGCTGGTCTCCGCCGGCCTCGGCATCGCGCTGGTCCCCCGGCTCGGCCGCGGCCCTGTGCCCGAGGGCATGTCCGTCGTGCCGCTGGAGCCGACGCCGCTGCGCCGCCTGTACGCGCTGTGGCGCCCCGGAGCCGCCCGCCGTCCGTCCATCACCGAGGCGGTGCGCCTCCTCCAGGAGCACTGGCCGCGCCGCCGCCTGAACCACGCGCGAGGGGGCGCCCGCTACCGCTTCGGGCGCCCCCTCGGTCACCGGGCGGCCGTCACCGCTCCGGGGGTGTCAGTGCGGCGCTACGGGCGCAGCAGGGACTCGCGGGAGACGTCCCGGCGGTCGAGCTTCTTGTCGTACGGGGCCAGCGGCTTGGCCGTCTGGTCGCCGGACTTCACGCGGCCGGCTGGACGCCCGCCCAGTCCAGGACGCGCGCGGTGGCCTTCGCCTTCTGCGCGGCGGGCAGCGCGGCGATGTTCGCGCCGTGGTTGGCGCCCGGCACCGTGTAGACGTAGAAGTCGTTGCACTTGCCCACGCGGAACGGCCCGGCGCCCCACGGGTCGTTCTGGCCGTTGACGAAGAGCATGCACTCACCGTTGTGGCGCACCCAGGTGTCCACGTCCCGCATCGTGCCGGGGTCGAACTTGATCGGGATCTCGGCCGGGACGGCGTGCCGCGGCGCGTCGATGCCCGGGCACCGCAGCAGGTCCTTCAGCTTGTCGTACCGCACCGTCGGCCAGCCTAGTTGGGTGCCTGCCTGGTAGTAGTACAGCGTGTAGCCCTCCAGGCCCTGGTCGGTGGTGGAGTGGAAGCCGGAGACCTTGTCGATGTAATTGTACAGCACGTCGTCGGAGGCGGTCGGCGCCGGCACGTCCGCGCAGTCCTTCTCCAGGCTGTACTGCCAGAACGCCAGGCCAGGCTGATCACGGCGTTCTCGTACGCCTTGTCGGCGCTGCCCATCACCTTGAACGTGCGGCCCTGCTCGTCCGCCCACTTCTGGTAGCGGGCCACGAGCCGGCCGCGGCGCTCCAGGGCCTCGCGCTGCACGGCCGTCAGGCTGGCGCGGCACTCGCGGTCGCCCACCCGCGCGAAGAACCGGTCGTACGCCGAGTGCTCCTTGTTGACCACTTGTTGACCACGTCGTTGGGGGCCACGTACGCGACGGTGCCGTCCATGTCGTTCGGAAAGAAGCGGCGGAAGTAGGTGGCCGTCATGCCGCTCTTGCTGCCGCCGGTGGCCAGCCACTTCTTGCCGTAGATCGGCTTGAGGGCCTTGTAGAGGCGGTGCTGGTCGCTGGCGGCCTGCCAGATGTCGAGCTTCTTCCAGTCGGCCGGCTGTGGCCGGGAGGGGGTGAAGAAGCGGTACTCTATGAAGAGCTGGTTGCCGTCGATGATCTGCGTCGGCTCGCTGCGGCGCGGCGACGTGCTCACGTTGTAGCCGAAGGTGAAGAAGACCGAGGGGCGGTCGACGGACTTGTGCAGCAGCGTGATCCGCTGCTTGAACGTCCCCTTCGACGGGTGCCGGTGGTCGATCGGCTGCTCGTAGTTGAGGACGAAGAAGCGGTACCCCTCGTACGGCTTCTCCTCGATGAAGCTCATCCCCGGTATGCGGAGGATGCGGTCCTTTATGTCGTCCGACTGCGCGGCCGTGGTGTTCCGTTCGTCCGGCTGCGCGGCGGTGGCCGTCCCTGCCGAAACGCTGCCCACGCCCACGGTGCCGATGAGCACCGCCAGCGCGAGCAACGATCTGAGCGACTTGTGCATGCTGATCTCCCAGGAGTTCGCAATGGTCGCCGTGAACCTACAAGCAGTCGGGCGCGGGGGCTAGCCCCAGCTCATGCCATCGACGGGGGCTCCTTCGCGCCCGGCCGGCGCCCGTCACGCCGCGCCGCCCCTCTCCCGTCCGCGCGTGAGATGACCCTGCTGGTCGACATGGACCGAGAGGAAAGCCAGGGGCCGGGCGGCCCCGAGCCGAGCGAACGGGCCGAACGACTGCGGCGGTACCTGAGCGAACTGGAGCAGCGCGTCGACCCGCGCTCCCTCGAACTGCTGATGCGGCTGCTCCGCGAGCTGAGTGTCTCACCGGCCGTGCGCGGCGGCGCGTACGAGCTGGGCATGGGGCCCGAGGAGCGGGAGCTTGTTCACGCCCGCCCTCCAGGCCGAACTGCTCGTGCTGTTCGGCCTGCTCACCTCGCACGACGAGCGGGTCGTGGTCGACCTGGGGGACAGCCCGCACGCCAAGGGCATGAAGGTGCTCGTCCCGCGCGAACGGGCCGACGACCCCGCATTACTGCGCCGGCACAAGCAGCGGGTGGCCGCCGAGGCCGCCGAACGGGAGGCGGACCGCCGCGAGGTGGAGGCCATCGCGCGGGCCAGCGGCATGGAGCCGTAGCCGGCCGTGCCTGCCGGTGGTCGCCGGCGTCGGCCGGTGACCGCCGGTGTCCGCCAGTGGAGTGACGCGCCGCCCCGGTCGGCCGAACCCGGGGCGGCGGCTCAGCCCAGCACGCCGGCGGTGGCCATGTCGCTGCCCGTGAAGGCGTGCCAGAGCCGGGCGTAGCGACCGCCCCGGGCCAGCAGCTCGTCGTGGGTGCCGTCCTCGACCACCCGGCCGTCGTGCAGCACGACGACCCGGTCGGCCCGGGCGGCCGTCGTCAGCCGGTGGGCCACCACCAGCGTGGTGCGCTGTCCGACGAGCCGGTCGGTGGCCTGGTTGACCAGCGCCCCGGTGGCCAGGTCGAGCGCGGCCGTCGCCTCGTCCAGGAGGAGCACGTCGGGGGCCACGAGTTCGGCCCGGGCCAGCGCGATCAACTGGCGCTGCCCAGCGGAGAGGTTGCGGCCGCGCTCGGTGACGTCGTGCAGGTAGCCGCCCTCAAGCTGGGCGATCATGTCGTGCGCGCCGACCGCCCGGGCCGCGGCCTCCACCTCGGCGTCGGACGCGGCGGGACGCCCGTAGGCGATGGCGTCGCGCACCGTGCCGGGGAAGAGGTACGACTCCTGCGGCACCACGCCGAGCCGGTGCCGGTACCCGGCCAGGTCCAGTTGGCGCAGGTCCACGCCGTCCACGGTCACCCGGCCGGCCGACGGGTCGTAGAACCGGGCCACGAGCTTGACCAGGGTGGACTTGCCCGCGCCGGTCTCGCTGACGAAGGCGACGGTCTAGCCGGCCGGGATGCGCAGGTTGACGCCGGACAGAGCCTCCTCGGGCTGGTCAGCCGGGGCGTAGTGGAAGGATACGTCCTCGAACGCGATGTCGCCGCGCAGCTCCCGCACCTCGCGCGGTGCCGGGGCGAGCGGCGTCGTCGTGGGCTCGCGCAGCAACTCCTGGACGCGGCGCAGCGAGACGGTGGCCTGCTGGTAGCCGTCGAACACCTGGGAGAGCTGCTGCACGGGCGCGAAGAACAGGTCGATGTAGAGCAGGTACGCCACGAGCGCGCCCGCCGTGAGCGTGCCGTCGCTGACCCGGCCGGCGCCGACGATCAGCACCAGCGCGGCGGCCACGGACGACAGGAGCTGGACGAACGGGAAGTAGATCGAGATCAGCCACTGGCCGCGCACCCGGGCCTGCCAGTACGCATCGCTACGCTCGGCGAACCGCCGGCGCCCGCTCTCCTCGCGCCGGAACGCCTGCACGATGCGCAGCCCGGCGACGTTCTCCTGGAGGTCCGCGTTGACGGCGCTGACCCGGTCGCGGGCCAGCTCGTACGCCTTGACGCTCTGGCGGCGGAAGAAGACGGTGCCGATGACCAGCAGCGGCAGCGTCGCGAACACCACCAGGGCCAGTTCCAGGTCGATGACCAACAGCGCGACCAGGATGCCGAAGAAGGTGAGCAGGCTGACCAGCGCGGTGACCAGGCCGGTCTGCAAGAACGTGGAGAGCGCGTCGACGTCGGTGGTCATCCGGGTCATGACCTTGCCGCTCAACTCGCGCTCGTAGTAGTCGAGGCCGAGCCGCTGGAGCTGCGCGAAGATCTTGACGCGGAGCGATTACAGCACGCGCTCACCGGTGCGCCCGGTCATCCGGGTCTCGGCGACCTGTGCCGCCCACTGCGCGAGGACCACCAGCAGCGCGAGTCCGGAGGGGCGGCCCACACCGCGTTCAGCGCCAGCTCCTGGACGCCCTCGTCGATGCCGTGCCGGATCAGCACCGGCGCACGGCCAGGGCGTCCACCGAGACGAGCAGCAGACACAGCGCGAGCGGCTTGCCGAAGCCACGCAGCAACTGGCGCAACCCGTAGCCGCTCTCCGTACGGGTGGCGGCCCGCTCGTCGATGCCGGGGTGTCGGTCGCGGGAGGCAGGGCCGCGACCTTGGCGAGCAGCTCGGGCGTCGCGGGCATCCCGGCCATCGCGCCGGCGGTGGTCGCCGCGGGCGGGGCAGCGGGCGCGGCGCCCTTGCAGGCGCCGGGAGCGGCCGGCGACGCGGCGTCGGCGTCGGTGGGCGCGCGCTGGGCGTCGTCCTCGCGCACCCACAGCTCGGAGGTGACGGCAGGGGCGGCGGCGCGCTCCTGGCGGGCCCGCCCGACGGCGTCGGCGTGGGCCGCGGGGATGTTCCCGGACGCCGTCTCGGCCGCCGCTATCTCGGAGATCTCCTCGATCTCCTCGGCCAGCCGGACGTCGGCTTCCGCTTCGGCGTCGGCTTCGGCGTCGGGTATGCGCTCGGTCGCGGTGCCGAGTATTCGCTCGGCCGAGGCACCGGCGACCTCGCGTCGCGGGGCGGGGCGGTGGTGGTCCGCGTGGCAGCCGGCCCCCCGCCTGTTGGAGCAGTCGCCGGAACCGCCGTCGGGGCCCGTCGCGCCGAAGGGCGCGGCGGCGGGGCGGTCCGTGGGCAGTAGCAGCCCGGCCGCCGCCGCCTCGCCGGCGGCGGCGCCGTCGGCACCGGGCCCGCGCAGGGCGCGGCCGGCCACGTCCCGTGGCACGTCGCCCAGCTCGTCGGGGTCGGTCAGCAGGCGGCGGTAGAGCGCGCAGCGCTCGGTCAGCTCGTCGTGCGTGCCGACGTCAACCAGGTGGCCACGGTCGAGCACGGCGATCCGGTCGGCCAGGGCCAGGGTGGACTGGCGGTGGGCGATGAGCAGCGTCGTGCGCCCGGCCATCACACCGCGCAGCGCCTCGTGGATCTCGTGCTCCACGCGGGCGTCGACGGCCGAGGTGGCGTCGTCCAGGACCAACAGCCTCGGATCGGTGAGGATGGCCCTGGCCAGGGCGATGCGCTGGCGCTGCCCGCCGGAGAGGGTCAGCCCCTGCTCGCCGACCTTGGTGGCGTAGCCGTCCGGCAGCTCGTTGATGAAGCCGTCGGCCTGCGCGGCCCGCGCGGCCGTACGGACCTGCTCGTCGGTGGCCTCGGGCAGCCCGTACGCGATGTTCTCGCGCACGCTGTCGGAGGAGAGGAAGCTGCTCTCCGGCACCAGGCCGATGGCGGCGCGCAGCGAGTCGAAGGGCAGGTCGCGCACGTCGTGCCCGCCGATGCGGACCGCGCCGCCTCTCACGTCGTAGAAGCGCGGCAGCAGCAGCGACAGGGTGGACTTGCCGCGGCCGGAGGGGCCGACGACGGCCAGCGTCTCGCCGGGCTCGATGCGCAGCGACACGTCACGCAACACGGGCCTCGGCCCGGACCCCGACGCGTCGGGGTCGGTCGCGGTGGTCAGGGCGTTCGCAGTGGCCGGGTCCGTCGCGGTGGTGGTCGGGGTGGTCGGGGTGGTGCCGTCGCCGGTGGTGGCGTCCTCGGCGTCCGCGTCGTCGGTGGTGGTGGTGCCTTCTGCGGTGCCGTAGCTGAAGGTGACGCGGTCGAACTCGACCGTCGCGGGCGCGTCGGCGGGCAACTCGCTGGCGTGTGGCCGCTCGGCTATGCCGGGCTCGGTGTCGATAAGCTCGAAGACGCGCTCGACGCCCGCGCGGGCCTGCTGGCCCACGGTCAGCATCATGGTCAGCATCCGGACCGGGCCCACCAACTGCGCCAGGTAGGTGGAGAAGGCGACGAACGTGCCGAGGGTGATCTCGCCGCAGGTGGCCATCCAGCCACCGAGCGCGAGCATGGCGACCTGCCCGAGCGCGGGCACGGCCTGGAGCGCCGGCGTGTAACGCGAGTTGAGGCGGATGGTGCGCATCCTGGCGGCGAACAGTCGGCGGCTGACCTGGCGGAGCTTGCCGGTCTCCTGCTCCTCCTGGCCGAACCCCTTGACCACCCGGACGCCGGTGACCGCGCCCTGCACGACGCCGGCCACGGCCGGCCGCCTGCCCCTGCGCGTACCAGGTCGTGGGGAAGAGGCGGTCGCGGCTGCGGGCGGCGATGAACCACAGGGCGGGCGCCACGGCCAGCGCCACCAAGGTCAGGAGCGGGTACAGCACCACCATGACGACCAGCGAGATGACGAACAGCAGCACGTTCCCGATCATCATCGGGAGCATGAACAGCAGGCCCTGCACCAGTTGGCAGGTCGCTGGTGCCACGGCCGAGCACCTGACCGGTGCTCAGCTCGTCCTGCCGGCGGCCGTCGAGGCGCGAGATGGACTGGAACATCACGGTCCGCAGGTCGTGCTGCACGTCCAGGGCGAGCCGGCCGCCGTAGAAGCGGCGGAGGTAGGTCAGCCTGTACACCGCGAGAGCGGCGACGACCAGCAGCGCCGCTCAGGGGGCGAGCGGGCGGTCGCCGGCGACGATCACGTCGTCGATGATCAGCTTCGGTACGAGCGGGACGAGTGCCGTGACGGCCATTCCGGCGAGGGACGCGCCGAGCGGGAGCACCACGTTGCGCCGATACCGCCAGCAGTAACGGGTCAGTCTGCGCGCCCAGCCCTCTCGCCCTGCGCTGGTCGTCGCGGCTGTCGCTGTCACTCCCGGCCTCCCCGTCTCATGGTCATCACCGGAAGGCTGCAACGCCGTGGCGTGCGGATTTCATTCCGCCGTTACAAACCAACGCGCGCACGGGAGGCGCACAAGCGATCGATAAACACGCCCGCGCCCGCGCCGGGACGCGCCCCCACGGGGCACAGCAGGGAAGCCCCGCCCGCGCGCCAGCCACGGACGGGGGCCGGCGGGGCCGTCAGCGGGGTACGGACAAGGCACCGGCGCGGCGCTAGGCCGCCGCGGCGTCCACGGGCGACGCGTCGGCGGCCAGCTCCACGGCGGCACAGTGCGCCGCCACGTCGTCCAGCCGCAACCCGAGGGTCACGGCGAGCGTCGCGATGGTGAAGAAGGCCGGGGTCGACGCCCGGCCGGTCTCGATCTTGCGCAGGGTCTCGGCGGAGATCCCGGCCGCGGCGGCGACGTCGGTCATGCTGCGTTCGCCGCGCGCCTGGCGCAGCAGCGCGCCGAGGTGACGACCGCGCTCGCGTTCCAGCGGAGTGAGGGGTGTGCGCACCATGCGGGCCATTCTAATACCGCCGCCGGTAAAGCTAGCCGGTTACCGTCATAACGGTATTGAAATTGGCGTGCCGTACGGCGACGCTCGTTCCGTCGCGCCCGCTCCCCCTCGACCAGTGGGCCCGGGCGGTGCGGCGCGGACCCCGGCGCCGGCCCGCTGTACACACGCGTGAAGGGCCTTGCGGAGATGGTGGAGATGCAAGACCGATGGTGAACTCGACGCGATGCGCGAGTCGACGCGATGCGCGAGGCCGGCCGCGTCGTCGGGCAGGCGCTGGCCGCCGTGCGGAAGGCGGCGTCGATCGGCGTACGACTGACCGAACTGGACCAGGTGGCGCGCGACGTGCTGCGGGACGCGGGCGCGGGCTCCCCGTTCCTGCACTACCAGCCACGGTTCGCGCCGAGCCTGTTCCCCGCCGTGATCTGCGCGTCCGTCAACGACGCGATCGTGCACGGCATCCCGAACGGCTACCGGCTGCGCGACGGCGACCTGGTCAGCATCGACTGCGGCGCCGTCATGCACGGCTGGGCCGGCGACGCGGCCGTCAGCTTCACCGTGGGCACCCCGCGCCCCGCCGAGGTGCGGTTGATCGAGGCCGGCGAGGCGGCCCTGGCGGCGGGCATCGCGGCGGCCGTGCCGGGGGCGCGCATGGGCGACGTCGGGCACGCCATCGGCAGCGTCGGCCGAGCCGCCGGCTACGGCATCCCCGAGGACTTCGGTGGCCACGGCATCGGCCGCCAGATGCACGAGGACCCGTCCGTGCCCAACACGGGCCGACCAGGCCGGGGCTACGTGCTGCGACACGGTCTCGTCCTGGCGCTGGAGCCGATGTTCCTGGCCGGCGACTCGGGCGCGTACGTGGCCGCCCCGGACGGCTGGACCCTGCGCACCACCGACGGCAGCCGCGCCACCCACAGCGAGCACACGGTGGCTGTCACGGACGACGGGCCGCGCGTCCTGACCTTGCCATGACGACGGGCCGCGCGTTCCACCCTGCCGTGCGGCGCCCCGGGCGCGGTCGCCGGCTCACCGGTCGCCGGCTCAGCGATCGGCGGGCAGCGCGCGTCGCAGCGCACGGTGCAGGTCGCACGCCACCTTCTCCGGCGCGTCCGGATCGTCGCCGGTCAGCCGGCTCAGGTGGTCGGCGAACACCTGGGTGAACGCGCCGTACAGCGGGGTGCGGGGCCGGAGCACCGCGCTGCGCAGGGCCGGCCTTGCACACCACGGCGTACGACCGGGGTCGCCCGTCCTCGGTGCGCGGCATCGGGTCGACGTCCTCACCGGTGGGGGACGGCCTGGCCGAACGCGCCGGGCCGCGCGGACAGCGCGCCCCGTCCTCCTCGTACGCGCTCGCCCGGGTCGCGGCGAAGCCCGCTTCGAGCAGGCACCGTTCGCTGGTCCTGCCGGTCAGGAAGCGCAGCAGGTCCTCGATAGCGTCGAGGTTCCGCGCCGGCGCGTGCCGCGTGACGGCGAGGTTCTGCCCGCCGAGCACGGCCTTGCCGAGCAGCGCGGCGAGCCCCAGCCGCCCGCCCCGCAGGTCCTGGTGGAGCACCCCGTACGCGTACGGCCAGTGCCGGAGGAAGGCCGTCCTGCCGGCGGCGAAGTCGGCCAGCAGCCGGGCCTCGTCGGACTCCTGCGCGCTGTCGAGAGTGTACGCGCGGTCGATGCGCCGGGTGAACTCGCCCAGCCCGAGCCGGAGTTGTTCCTCCGTGCCGACGTAGCGCCCCTCGTCGTCGTCCAGCGGGGCGTCGCCGCCGCTGGCCCCCACCATGGCGAACGCCTCGATGCCGTTGACCGTGAGCCCCTCGTACGAGCTGAGTTGGGTGGTCCACGGCATCGCGTACGCGGTAGGGAGTTCGCCCCGGCCGTGCGCGCGCAGCACCACCTGCTTCAGGTTCCTGAAGGCGACCCAGGTCGTGGGCTCGGGGCCGAGGCCCGGCGCGTTGACGCCGGCGGCCCTAAGGTAGTCGAGGCGGTAGTAGAGGAGCCCGACATCGCTGCTGAACGGTACGGCGTACGTCGAGCCGCACCAGCGGCCGGTCGCCGCGACGGAGGGCAGCACGTCGTCGTCGAGCAGGGAGTCGTCCAGCTCGCGCACCAGGTGCCCGTCGGCGAACTCCGGCACCCAGGTCACGTCCAGGTTGACGACGTCGTAGTGCGAACTGCCCGACTGGAGCGCGCCGAGCAACTGGCTGCGCTGCTGGTCGGCGGTGCCCGGCAGCTCCACCAGGCGGGCCCGCAGCGGGGACCCCGAGCGCCGGCTGCGCTCGTTCCACGCGTCGACCAGTTACTGCCGCACCCCGCCACGGCCGGTGATGTCCCGGCCGCTGGCGATGACGATGGCGTTGGGGTCGCCGTCGCCGGTGAACGCGCCGTCGCACGGTCCGCCGTTCCCCGCCGTGCAGCCGCCGCCCGTGGCGAGCACCGTCAGCACCATCAACACCGCCCACACCGCCGCGGGCAGGGCGACCGGCCGTGGCCGGCCCGCCCGCCCGGCCCGCGACACGCGCCCCGCGCGCCCGCCGCGCGCCGCGCCGGGCCGGCCGACGCCGCGCCCCGGACGCCGTGGTCCCCTCATGCGGCATCGCCCTGATCGCCCTCGGCGGTCTGTGCCACCACGGCGCGCAGCCCCGCCATCTGGTCATCGCGCTGGTCGAGGCAGGTGCCGTCGGAGGCGTCGGCGATCCGCCGGTCCGGCTGGCCCGCGGCGCAGCCACGGCTGCTGAACGAGACCACGGCCACCGGCACCCCGTGCTCGCGCACCGCCTCCAACAGACCGGCCAGGTCCACCCGTCCGCCCCGCCGCCCGTTGTCCTCGTCGTCGGTGAGCAGCACGACCACGCCGGGCCGCTCGTCGCCCGCCCCGCGCCGGGCCACCTCAGCGACCGCGTCCCGCAGCGCCCCGTACGGGTCGGCCTCGTGCTCCGTCGGCCGCACCCGCTCCGTCAGTCCGCGTACGGCGGCGGCCCGGTCCTCGTGCGCGCCGAACTCCAACAGGCCGGTGTCGTACGGGCGCTCGGCGCCGTCGGGCGCGGCCACCCGCCACGCGCCGTACTCGTCGCGAGGCCCGAGCCCCTCCATGGAGCGCGCGAGCAGCGCCGGCGCGCCGTCCGGGTCGTCCCACACGCCGGTCATAGACGGGGAGGTGTCGAGCAGGTAGAGGACGCACCCGGGGCCGCTCGCCGCGGGGTAGCGCTCCAGGACGCGGCCGAGGTCCGCGCCGGTGGGCCCGGTGCGCGACGGCAGCACGCCGGGGCCGCCGGGAACCCGCTCACCACCGGGCGGCGGCTCACCGTCCTTGGTCCAGAAGCCGGCTCCCCGGAGCGTGCGCTGCCCCTCGGGGCCGGCCAACCAGCCGCTGAAGCCGCTGATCCCTGCGGCACGAGCACGCGCCGTGTCCGAGTCCTGGTCCGCGCCCTCCCAGGTGAGCGAGACGGCCACCGGAGCCAGGGCCGGCACGTCGTCCGGGTAGACGACCCGGCGCGGCACCCGGGTCTGCGCCCCGCACTCCAGGACGCCGGAGCGCAGCAGGTACTCGGGCACGATCGCGGCGGTGCCGCGGTCGGCCTCCCGGACCCCGGCCAGCGCGCACAGCAGCCCGGCCCCGTCGGGGGCCAGCGGCCCGGCGTACGCCAACCGCCGCTCCACGGCACCGGCCTGCTGGCCCCCGTACAGCGCCCGCGTCGCGAACAGGGCCGCGTCGGCCGACTCGGGGTCGGGCCGCCGTACGTGACGGCCGGGCCCGGCGTCCAGGAAGGCGTCGATCAGGTCGGCCAGCCGGCCGCCGCGCGGCCCCGTCTCCCGGCGGCCGGGCGGGGCGGGCAGGGCGAGCACCGTGGGCGAGTAGCCGAGGGGGGCGGGAGGTGCTGACGAACCGTACGTCCTGACTGGCCTGGTGGGCGCGTTCCACGTCCGCCGCACTCGCCGGAATCCATAGGTCGGGCTGGGCCCCCACATCGCGCTGCGGGTCCAGCGGCGCGGCGGACGGCTCGGCGCCCGCACCGGCGGAGGCGCCGCCCGTGGACGCGCCAGCGGTGGCAGCGCCGTCGGTCGGGGCGCCGTCGCTGGGGCGGGGGGCCTGGCCCGGGGGCTTCTGCCACACGTTGGACAGGTCGTGGAAGGCGGTGATCACGTCCGAGGTACGGGCCGCGTACACGGTGATCCCGACCCGGGCACACGCCCCGTCCGGGTGGTTGGCCGGGGAGAGGGTGTACGCCTGGGCGGCGTCGCGCACGACCCGGTGCAGGTCGGGGTCGGTCAACACGCGCAACTCCTGCGGCGGGGCGCAGGCCCGCACGGTGCGGCTGTCGCCGGCCGCGTACAGCAGCGTCCCCACCAGGGCCAGCACCGCGGCGGCGGCCAAGGTGGCCACCGCCCAGCGCCGCGACCAGCGAGGGCGCGACCAGCGGCGGCGCGTCCCGGGTGGTGCGGCGCGAGGCGTCGAGCGCCGGCGCGCCCGGCGGCCCGGCGACAGGGGCTCCGCTGCTGGCGGCCCGGTCGCCGCGGGCTCGGCCACGGCGAGCTCACCGCTCGAAGGCCCACCGCTCGTGGGCTCGGTGCCCGTGGGCTCGGCGTTCGCGGGTCGGGGTACGGCACCGGGGTCGGACTCGGGATCGGGACTGGGGCCAGGCTCGGGCGCGGGACCGGGGTCGGGCTCGGGTGGCGGCGGGGCCGGGGGCACGGGTCGGCGCGCGTCGTCCCGTACGACGTCTCGTACGGCGGGCGGCCGGGGTGCGGCGGGTCGGGGCGGGGGGACGGGCTCGTCGTCGGCGCGGGCCAGCACGACGTCCGCGTCGGGGTCGCCCTGTCTCACCTGCGGCACCCACGGCTCGTCCGAGAGGGTGCGGTGGCCGGCCATCCGCTTCCGCAGCGCCGGGCCGAGGGCGGAGAAGGTCACGGGGCGCCCCGGGGCCGCGCCGCGTAACACGTCGAGCAGCGCCGCCGTGAACGGTGTGGGAGTCTCCGCGGGCCCGGCGTCGATCCGCCGGTTCGCCTGGACCGCGGCCACCAGGAAGAACCGCCGCCGCTGCTCGAACCCCTCCAGGACGCGCGCGGCGTTGCCCGCGAAGCAGCAGTCAAGGACCACCACGATCTGCCGCGCCGGCGAGGTGGCCAGCACGCTGAGCACCGTGGTCAGCGGGACCGAACCGACGAAGACCTGCCGCTCGCCCGGCACGGTGCGGGCCCCGGGGAGTTGCAACCACAGCTCGTCACCGGAGAACGGGACGGCGCCGTGCCCGGCGAAATAGAACAGCAGCACGCCCCGGGTCTCGGCGGCGACCTGCCCCAGCAGCACGTGGAAGTCGTCCGTGCCGGACGGCTCCACCGACACGACGCCGGCACCCGCCCCCTCGTCACCCGCACGAGCACCAGCACCAGCACCAGCACCAGCACCAGCACCAGCACCGAACACGCCACCGGCCCGCAGCGCCGCGGCCAACTCCGCGAGGCCGGCGCGGACCGCGAGCAGGTCGCCCGGCACCACGCCGGGGTACTTCCCCGCCTTGTGCGCGTACTCGGGCACGCCCACGAGCAGCGCCCGGTTGCCCCCGCCGCGGGGGTCGCATGCCGGCATGAGCCCTACTCCTCGCCCTCCGTATCGGAGTCCGAGGCGTCGTCCGTCCACTCGTCGATGACCCGGGGTGGTGTGCCGCCCTCCACCTGGCGGCGGTTCTCGCTCCAGGCCCTGACGCCCCGTTTGACCGCGTCGTACAGGTCGGCCAGGGCCGGCTGGGCCAGCAGGCCGAGCGCCACGATCAACAGCTCGTTCGCGTCGCCCATCGGGTGGCCGTCGCCGTCCTCGACGGGGACGGTCCACATCTCGATGCGGATCGCGCCCTGCCGCGTCCACTGTTCGAGAAGCTGCTCCCGCTCCAGCCACGCGCGGAGCGCGGCCGTCTCCCGATCGGTGTCGGGCCCGCTCAGCCGGAGCCGCAACACCAGTCGCCGCCGCTCATTTCTCTGCGTCATAAGCGCCCATACTCGCACCGCCCTTATGACATCTCAGAGAAGTGCGCCGAAGAACGTAACCATGCCGTTATGGTGAGGCGTTTGTTGCGCATTCGCGGCCACCTTATTGTGGGGCGCGCGAAATGCGAGCCGACGGAAACGTCCCGTTCACTGGCGCGTTGTTGCGCACGTTCCCCCTGTGACGCAAGTGGCCCCCGCGTCCTCTGAGTTACCCACTCTGAGCAGCGGTGTAGCCACCGCCGGCCGATCCCGTAGGGTCATCGCCCGGCCGTCGGGAAGAAGACGTGCCGCGATGCGCGCCGATACGATATCGCTCGCACGCCGCCCGGACTTCGGCCCGGCCCCGCGTGGAATCACTCCCTCTCCCCAGTCGGCGTTTTCCCAGTAAAGGGAAAGTGCGATTCCGATCCACGAAGCGTGGAATTCTGCCTTCGCGGCGGACCCAGGGCCGGCGGCACGCATTCCGCCAGGCGACTACTCCGCGCGGGACGCCGCGATCTGGCGGGACATGATCGTCGTCAGCTCGTACGCCGTGTGCGAGGCCGCGACCGAGGTGATCTCCGCGTGGTCGTACGCCGGGGCCACCTCGACCAGGTCGGCCGAGACGAGGTGGCAGTCGGCCAGGCCGCGCAGGATCTCCAGGAGTTCGCGGGAGGTGAGGCCGCCGGCCTCCGGGGTGCCGGTCCCGGGGGCGTGGGCCGGGTCGAGCACGTCGATGTCGATGGAGACGTACAGCGGGCGGTCGCCGACGCGCTGCCGCAGTTGGTCCGCGACCTCGTCCACGCCGCGCCGCATCACGTCGGCCGACGTGACGATGCCGAAGCCCATCTTGGCGTCGTCGTCCAGGTCCTTCCTGCCGTACAGCGGGCCGCGCGTGCCGACGTGCGAGAGCGCGGAGGTGTCAAGGACGCCCTCCTCGACCGCGCGCCGGAACGGCGTGCCGTGGGTGTACTCGGCGCCGAAGTAGGTGTCCCAGGTGTCCAGGTGCGCGTCGAAGTGCAGCAGCGCGACGGGGCCGTGCCGCTTGGCGACCGAGCGCAGCAGCGGCAGCGCGATGGTGTGGTCGCCGCCCAGGGTCATCATCCGGGCGGCGGTGGCCAGCAGGTCGTCGGCCGCGGCCTCGATGGTCTCGACGGCCTCGTTGATGTTGAACGGGTTGGCCGCGATGTCGCCCGCGTCGGCGACCTGCGCGAGCGCGAACGGCGACGCGTCCTGCGCCGGGTTGTACGGGCGCAGCAGCCGCGAGGCCTCCCGGATCGCGTTGCCGCCGAAGCGCGCGCCGGGCCGGTAGGAGACCCCGCTGTCGAACGGGACGCCGACCACGGCGACGTCCGCCGCGCCGCCCACCTCGTCGAGGCGGGGCAGCCGCGCGAAGGTGGCGGGCCCGGCGAAACGGGGCACGCGGGACGAGTTGACGGGGCCCACGGGCTCCCGGGTGGCGCTACTCATGCGACGGCCTCTCCTGATCTTGGGGCGGCGCGGCCCGGTCGGGCGCGCGGCTCTTGCGCGACGTGACTCATCCGGACGGCGTAGCGCGCGGGTCGCGCGGGTAGGCACGCGCCCTCCTCGCGGCAGGCCCTCGCGCGCGCGTGCCGCCGGCGCCCGCGCCGGCGGACCCGCGCGGATGCCGTGGATGGGTGACCCACCGGCGTACCGGCGCGGCTACTGGAGGCTACGACCCGCGCGCGGCGCTTCGACATGTACGTTTCGAAGCGGGCCCCGAGTCGTTTACGCCACGGTGTCCATGACGCCGGTCACGTGCGCGGCGGCGCCGCCCGACGCGTGGCGCGCCCGGGGTCCGGCGGGGCGCGTATGGATCACATTGATCAGACGTTTAGCCCATCTCGGGCCGCGCGCGGCACAATGGTCAGCATGCCGATACCCAGCCCCGTGCCCGACCGGGCCGCATTGGTCGACCATCTGGTTCGCACCCGCATCGCGGGCAACGTCGCCACCCCATGCGAGAACAACCTCTCCCACTACCGCAAGCTGGCAAACGCCGACCGTCACTACTGGCTCGGTCTGGAACTCGGTGACCGCTGGAGCGACGAGCAGGCCGTGATGGCCGAGCGGTGCGGGGTGATCGACGACCCCGAGTACCGCACGGGGCAGGACACCATCGACCCGCGGCTCACGGTGGACGCGCTGGACCGCAAGGCGGCCGTGTTGCGCAAGGCCGCGGAGAGCCAGAGCCGCGTGCTGTTCGCGACCGGCCACCCGGGTGGCCTCATCGACGTGCACCGCAGCGTCGCGGCAGGGCTGCACGCGGCCGGCTGCGAGATCGTGGAGATCCCCGGCGGGCTCCAAGCCGACGAGGGGTTCGTCTTCCAGTTCGCGGACGTGGCGATGCTGGAGCGCGGCGCCACGCTGTGGCACACCCACTCCCCCGAGCCGATGGCCGCCATCCTGGACGGCCTGACCAGGGAGGGCCGCCCGCTGCCCGACCTGGTGGTCGCCGAGCACGGCTGGGCCGGGTGCGCGGGCCAGCGCGGCATCGACGCCGTCGGCTACGCGGACTGCAACGACCCGGCCCTCTTCATCGGCGAGGCCGAGGGCACGCTGGCGGTCACGGTGCCGCTGGACGACCACGTCACCAACCCGCGCTTCTACGACCCGATGACGGCCTACCTGCTCGACGCGGCGGGCCTGGCGGCGCTCCCGTAACCACCGGCCCCCCGTCGGCCCCCGCTCGGCATCGTCGGCCCCGATCCGGGGCTACGGCCGGCGCGGGGCGCGGGGCGTGCGGATCAGCCCCTCCTGGATCACCGAGACAGCCAGCCGTCCGTCGGCGGTGTAGATGCGGCCCTGGCCGAGCCCGCGGCTCCCGGAGGAGGACGGGCTCTCCTGGTCGTACAACAGCCACTCGTCCGCGCGGAACGGGCGGTGGAACGACATCGCGTGGTGCAGGCTGGCGCCCACCACGTCCCCGATCACCCAGCCGCCCCGGCCGTGCGCGAGCAGGATCGAGTCCAGCAGGGTCATGTCGGAGACGTAGGTGACCAGGCACACGTGCAGGAGCGGGTCGTCATGCACGCCGGCCAACTCGCCGTTGGTACGGAACCACACCCGCGAGCGCGGTTCGCGCACCTGGCCGGCGCTGACGAACGGCGGGTCGGCCACGTACCGCAGGTCCACCGCCGCCCGGGCCGCCGCCAGGCGCGGCAGCACCGTGGGGTCGGGAAACCGGTCCGCGTGCTGGGCCAGCATCTCCTCGGTGGTCGGCAGGGTCAGCGGGTCAGGTACGGCCGGCATCTCCGCCTGGTGCTCCAGACCGTCCTCGGCACGCTGGAAGGAGGCGGAGAGGTGGAAGATCGGCCGCCCGTGCTGGACACCGACCACGCGCCGGGTGGTGAAGGACAGCCCGTCGCGGATGCGGTCGACGGTGTAGACAATCGGGGCGCCCGGGTCGCCGGGGCGCAGGAAGTAGCGTGCAGCGAGTGCGGCGGGCGGTCGGAGGGCACCGTACGGCCCGCGGCGACCAGCGCCTGGGCGGCCACCCGCCCGCCGAACACCCGCGGCACCAGGGACGGACGGCTGGTGCCGCGGAAGATGTCCCGGTCGATCCGCTCCAGGTCGAGCAGGGCGAGCAGGTCCTCGAGTGCTTCGCTCATAACGGTCGCTCGAACCCGCCTACAGGCCCATGGACTTGGCCACGATGGAGCGCATGACCTCGCTGGTGCCGCCGTAGATGCGGCTGACCCGGGTGTCCGCGTACAGGCGGGCGATGGGGTACTCCATCATGTAGCCGTATACACCGTGCAGTTGCAGGCACTTGTCGATGACGACGGCCGCGCGCTCGGTGGTGAACAGCTTGGCGGACGCCGCGTCGGCGGCGGAGAGTTCGCCGGCGTCGTGCGCGTCCAGCGCGCGGCCCACGACCGCCTGCAGGGCGTCCACGTCGGCCTTGCAGTCGGCCAGCACAAACTTGGTGTTCTGGAACGAGGCCACCGGCTTGCCGAACGAGGCCACCGGCTTGCCGAAGATCTCGCGCTCGCGCACGTACCCCTTGGCGAACTCCACCGCCGCCGCGGCCTGTGCGTACGCACCGACGGCGATGCCCAGCCGCTCCTGCGGCAGGTTCTGCCCGAGGTAGGAGAACGCCTTGCCCTCTTCGCCGAGCCGATCCTCGACGGGCACCCTGACGTCGGAGAAGGAGAGTTCGGCGGTGTCGGAGGTCTTCAGGCCCAGCTTGTCGAGCTTGCGGCCGACCGCGTACCCCTCGGATGTGGTGTCCACGATGAGCAGCGTGATGCCGGCCCGCAGGTCCTCGGGGGTCGGCTGGGCGGGGCGCGCGCAGACGATGACCCGGTCGGCGAGCACGCCGCCGGTGATGAACGTCTTGGCGCCGTTCAGTACGTAGTGCGTGCCGTCGGCCGACAGCCTGGCGGTCGTCCTCATCCCCGCGAGGTCCGAGCCGGTGCCGGGCTCGGTCATGGCGATGGCCGTCATCATCTCGCCGGTCACGAACGGCGGCACCAGCGCCGCTTCTGCTCCTCGGCGGCGTACGCGAGCAGGTACGGCAGGCAGAGCGCGGTGTGCACGCTGGAGCCGCCGAAGCTGACGCCGGCCCGGGCGCACTCCTCGGTGATGACCGCGTGGAACTTGAAGCTGGTCTCGCCGGCCCCGCCGTACTCCTCGGGCACCTCGATGCCGAAGACACCCAGGTCGCCGAGTTTCTTGTAGAACTCGCGGGGAACCTGGCTGGCCTCGATCCACTGGTCGTAGACCGGCACCACCTCGGCCGCGATGAAGTCGCGGATTCGTCTGCCGGAACGCCTCGTGGTGCTCGTTGAACACCGTACGGCGCACGCTGCCTCCTCAGTGCGGCACATCCCTCCCCTACCGACACCCGCCCGGGGCTCACGCGGGCACGGTCGCCAGCCCCGCAGGTTGACTAAGCGCTCGCTCAGAAAAGTTACCTGCGGGTTGTGGGGGCTGTCCAGGGCGAGCCCACGGAGGCAGCCGATCCCCCCGGGCCCTCGCCCCCGTGAGCCTCCTGCACGGACCCGCTAGAGCGCCCCCAGCGCCCCGTGGGCCAGGCGGCGCAGCAGGGCGGCGGTGGCGTCGCGGCCGGGCAGGGAGTGGGCCGAGCCCAGGTGCGGCGTGGAGTTGAGCAGGCCGAACACGGCGTGCACGGCGGCCCTGGCCTGGCCCTCCGAGGCGTCCGGGCGCAGCGCGCGGACGACGTCCACCCACAGCTCGACGTACTGGCGCTGGAGCTGGCGCACCAGCTTGCGGTCGCTCTCGCGGAGCTGGCCCAGCTCGCGGTCGTGCAGGGTGATCAGCGGGCGGTCGTCGAGGGCGAAGTCGATGTGCCCGTCGATGAGCGAGTCGAGTACGGCCGCGGGCTCCGCCGTCGCCTCGGTCGCGGACCCCGCCGACCGGTTGGCCTGGGCTACGCGCTGCTTGCCGCCGGCGAGCAGCCGCTCGCTGATGCCGACGAGCAGTTCGGCGAGCATCGCGTCCTTGCCCGCGAAGTGCCGGTAGAGGCCGGGGCCGCTGATGCCGACCGCGGCACCTATCTCGTCCACCCCCACACCGTGGAAGCCGCGCTCGGCGAAGAGCCGGGCGGCCTCGGCGAGGATCTGCTCCCGCCGGGTGGGGGCGGGGGCCTGCGTGGTCAGGGCTGGTTCGCTCACCTTTCCATTCTAGACAGCGAAGTTAGTGGCCGTTAATCTGAGAGTCGCAGTTAACGCTCATTAACCAAGGCTCACACTCACGAGCAAAGGGAGCTCGACGGCATGGGGCAGGCACCAGTGCTGGCCAGCAGCGTCGATCCGACGTCTGAAGCCTGGCGGACCAACGAGGCGGCGCACCGGGAGCTGGCGGCGCGGCTGCGCGAGAAGCTCGCGGCGGCGCGGCTGGGCGGCGACGAGCGCGCCCGCGCGCGGCACACGGCGCGCGGCAAGCCGCTGCCGCGCGACCGGGTGGACACGCTGTTGGACCCGGGCTCGCCCTTCCTCGAACTGGCGCCGCTCGCGGCGGACGGGATGTACGACGGGGCGGCGCCGGCCGCCGGCGTCATCGCGGGCGTGGGCAGGGTGGCGGGCCGCGAGGTGGTGGTGGTCGCCAACGACGCCACCGTCAAGGGCGGCACGTACTACCCGATGACGGTCAAGAAGCACCTGCGGGCGCAGGAGGTGGCCCTGGAGAACCGGCTGCCTTGCCTGTACCTGGTGGACTCCGGTGGCGCGTTCCTGCCGATGCAGGACGAGGTCTTCCCCGACCGCGACCACTTCGGGCGGATCTTCTACAACCAGGCCCGGATGTCCAGCGCGGGCATCCCGCAGATCGCCGCGGTGCTCGGGTCCTGCACGGCCGGCGGCGCGTACGTGCCGGCCATGAGCGACGAGGCGGTCATCGTCCGCGACCAGGGCACGATCTTCCTGGGCGGCCCGCCGCTGGTGAAGGCGGCCACGGGCGAGGTCATCACGGCGGAGGAGCTGGGCGGCGGCGAGACGCACTCCAGGACCTCCGGGGTCACCGACCACCTCGCCGAGGACGACGCGCACGCCCTGCGCATCGTGCGCTCCATCGTCTCCACGCTGCCCGAGCGCGGCCCGCTGCCCTGGTCGGTGGAGCCGGTCCGGGAGCCGGTGGTGGACCCCGCGGGGCTGTACGGGGCGGTGCCGACGGACTCGCGCACCCCCTACGACGTGCGTGAGGTGATCGCGCGGACGGTGGACGGCTCGGAGTTCCAGGAGTTCAAGGCCGAGTTCGGCACGACGCTGGTGACCGGCTTCGCGCGCGTCCACGGCCACCCGGTCGGCATCATCGCCAACAACGGCATCCTCTTCTCCGAGTCCGCCCAGAAGGGCGCCCACTTCATCGAGCTGTGCGACCAGCGCGGCATCCCGCTGGTCTTCCTGCAGAACATCTCCGGCTTCATGATCGGCAAGCAGTACGAGGCGGGCGGCATCGCCAAGCACGGCGCCAAGATGGTGATGGCCGTGGCCTGCGCCCGGGTACCGAAGCTGACGGTGGTCATCGGCGGCTCGTACGGGGCGGGCAACTACTCGATGTGCGGGCGGGCCTACGGGCCGCGCTTCTTGTGGATGTGGCCCAACGCCAAGATCTCGGTGATGGGCGGCGAGCAGGCCGCATCGGTCCTCGCGACGGTCAAGCGGGACCAGTTGGAGGCGCGCGGCGAGCAGTGGAGCCAGGAGGACGAGGAGTCCTTCCGCGCTCCCGTCCGCGCCCAGTACGAGGCGCAGGGCAACGCGTACTACGCCACGGCGCGGCTGTGGGACGACGGGGTCATCGACCCGCTGGAGACCCGCACTGTGCTCGGCCTGGCCCTGACCGCCTGCGCCAACGCGCCGCTGCCCGGCACCCCCGGCTTCGCGAGCGCGGACGCAGCCACCGGCTACGGCGTCTTCCGGATGTGAGGGGCGCACTATGACGCGAACGGACCCCACGGCGGGCGGCGCCCCCGGACCGGCCGGCAGCGACCCGGCGACGGGCGGGACGGCGGCGCCCACGACGGCTCCGGTGCCCGCGACGGCGCCGGTTCAGGCGAGCACTCAGACGACACAGCGGGCCACCGGTCAGGTAGCGGCCCCAGCGAGCCCCGGCCGCACGGCCGGGCGGGAGGCGGAGCGGGTGACAGCGGCGATGTTCGACACGGTGCTGGTCGCGAACCGAGGCGAGATCGCGGTCCGAGTCATCCGTACCCTGCGCGAACTCGGGGTGCGGTCGGTGGCCGTCTATAGCGACGCGGACGCGGACGCCCGGCACGTGCGCGAGGCGGACACGGCCGTGCGCATCGGCCCGGCGGCGGCCGAGAGCTATCTGTCCATCGAGCGGCTGCTGGAGGCCGCGGCGCGCAGCGGCGCCCAGGCGGTGCACCCGGGGTACGGGTTCCTGGCCGAGAACGCCGCGTTCGCGCGGGCGTGCGCCGACGCGGGCCTGGTCTTCATCGGCCCGCCGGCCGACGCGATCGAGCTGATGGGCGACAAGATCCGGGCCAAGGAGACGGTGCGGGCGGCGGGCGTGCCGGTCGTGCCGGGCTCGTCGGGCAGCGGCCTCAGCGACGAGCAGCTCATCGAGGCGGCCCGGCAGATCGGCACCCCGGTGCTGCTCAAGCCCTCGGCGGGCGGCGGCGGCAAGGGGATGCGCCTGGTGCGGGACGAGACGCTGCTGGCCGACGAGATCGCGGCGGCCCGCCGCGAGGCGCGCGGCTCCTTCGACGACGACACGCTCCTGGTGGAGCGCTGGGTGGACCAGCCCCGGCACATCGAGATCCAGATCCTGGCCGACGGGCACGGCAACGTCATCCACCTCGGTGAGCGCGAGTGCTCGCTCCAGCGCCGCCACCAGAAGATCATCGAGGAGGCGCCGAGCCCGTTCCTGGACGAGGCCACCGGGTCCGCGATAGGCCAGGCCGCGGCGTCGGCCGCGCGCTCGTGCGGGTACACCGGGGCAGGCACGGTCGAGTTCATCGTGCCCGGCGACGCCCGGTCGGGCGGGGACGGACAGGGCCCCGGCGACTACTTCTTCATGGAGATGAACACCCGGCTCCAGGTCGAGCACCCGGTCACCGAGCTGGTCACCGGCCTGGACCTGGTCGAGTGGCAGCTCCGGGTGGCGGCCGGTGAGCAACTGCCTTTCTCGCAGCGGTACATCACGCTGACCGGCCACGCGGTGGAGGCCCGCATCTGCGCCGAGACCGTGCGCGCCACGGCCGACGGCGAGCGGGTGGACTTCCTCCCCTCGGCCGGCACTGTGGTGGCCCTCGGCGAACCCACCGGCGAGGGCGTGCGGGTCGACTCCGGGCTCTCGGCCGGCAGCGAGGTCGGCACGGCGTACGACCCGATGCTGGCCAAGGTCATCGCGTACGGCCCGGACCGCGCCACCGCGCTGCGGCGGCTGCGGGCGGCGCTCGCCCAGACGACCATCCTCGGCCTGGACACCAACACCGGCTTCCTGCGCCGGCTGCTGGCCCACCCCGACGTGGTCGCCGGCGCGCTGGACACGGGCCTGGTGGACCGCGAGGCGGCCGCGCTGACGCCGGCGTCGATACCGCCGGAGGTGTACGGGGCGGCGGCGCTGCTGCGGCAGGCGGCCCTGGAGCCGGCGGCGGCGCCGGACGCGTGGACAGACCCGTTCTCGATGCCCACCGGCTGGCGGCTGGGCGGGCGCGAAGCGCCGACGGCGCACCCGCTGCACGTGCCGGGCCACGACCCGGTGACCGTGCGGGTGCGCGGCCGGGCGCACGACGCCGAGGTCACGGTGGGCGACGCGGAGCCGGTCGCGGCCCGCCTGGTCCCGACGGGCGCGGCCACCGGTGACCTGCCCGGCACCTCGCGGGTGCTCGTGGAGTGGGCGGGCGTGACGTACGCGTTCACGCACGCCGCCGAGGCCGGGGCGGCCGGCTCCTGGCTGGCCCGCGAGGGCGACGCCTGGCGGGTCGCCGACCACGACCCGGTGGAGGCCGCGCTGCGCGGCGGCGTCGCGGGCGCCGGGGCCGGCGCGCTGACCGCGCCGATGCCGGGCACCGTCACCGTGGTCAAGGCCGCCGTCGGCGACCAGGTGAGCGCCGGGCAGGGGCTGCTGGTCGTGGAGGCGATGAAGATGGAGCACGTCATCGCCGCCGCCCACGACGGCACGGTCACCGAGTTGGACGTGACGCCGGGCAGCACGGTCGCCATGGACCAGGTGCTGGCCGTGGTCACCCCGCACGAGGCGGCCGAGGCCCAGCCGGCTGGGCCGGGCGCCGCCGCCCCCGCGAAGAGCTGAGGAGAACACGCGATGATCGACGGACTGCCGATGGGCGTCCCGGCCGCGGGGCTGCCGCGGCGGGTGCGCATCCACGAGGTGGGCGCGCGCGACGGGCTCCAGAACGAGAAGGCGATCGTGCCGGTCGAGGTCAAGGCGGAGTTCGTCCGCCGCGTGGCCGCCGCCGGCCTGACCACCATCGAGGCCACCAGCTTCGTGCACCCCAAGTGGGTTCCCCAACTGGCCGACGCCGAGCAGTTGATGCCGCTGCTGGCCGGGCTCGGCGACGCGCCCGAGACCGGCGGCGCGGGCCTGCGGCTGCCGGTGCTGGTGCCCAACGAGCGCGGCCTCGACCGCGCACTGGCGCTCGGCGTGCGGGAGATCGCCGTCTTCGGCAGCGCCACCGAGTCGTTCGCCAAAGCCAACCTGAACCGCACCGTGGACGAGGCGCTGGCCATGTTCGCGCCGGTGGTCGCCAAGGCGGCGGACGCCGGGGTGCACGTGCGCGGCTACCTGTCGATGTGCTTCGGCGACCCCTGGGAGGGCCCGGTGGCCGTCGAGCGGGTCGCGGACGTCAGCCGCCGCCTGCTCGACCTGGGCTGCGACGAGCTGAGCCTCGGCGACACCATCGGCGTGGCCACGCCCGGGCACATCACGGCGCTGCTGACGGCGCTGAACGAGGCCGGCGTGCCGACCGAGCGGATCGGCGTGCACTTCCACGACACCTACGGCCAGGCCCTGGCCAACACCCTCGCCGCGCTCCAGCACGGCGTCACCACCGTCGACGCCTCCGCGGGCGGGCTCGGCGGCTGCCCCTACGCCAAGAGCGCCACCGGCAACCTCGCCACCGAAGACCTCGTGTGGATGTTGCACGGCCTCGGCATCGAGACCGGGGTCGACCTCGGCCAACTCACCGACACCAGCGTGTGGATGGCCGACCAGTTGGGCCGCCCGAGCCCCTCCCGCACCGTTCGTGCCCTCTCCCACAAGGAGTCGTAGCCATGTCCCTCGACCACCGCCTGTCCGCCGAGCACGAGGAGCTGCGCAAGACCGTCGAGGCGTTCGCGCACGACGTCGTCGCGCCCAAGATCGGCGAGTACTGGGAGAACCACCAGTTCCCGTACGAGATCATCCGCGAGATGGGCCGTATGGGCCTGCTCGGGCTGCCCTACCCCGAGGAGTACGGCGGCATGGGCGGCGACTTCCTCGCCCTGTGCCTGGCCATCGAGGAGCTGGCCCGGGTCGACTCCTCCGTGGCGGTCACGCTGGAGGCCGGCGTCTCGCTCGGCTCCATGCCGATCTTCCGCTTCGGCACCGAGGAGCAGAAGCGCGCCTGGCTGCCCGACCTGTGCTCGGGCGCGGCGCTGGGCGCCTTCGGGCTGACCGAGCCGGGCGGCGGCTCAGACGCGGGCGGCACCCGCACCACGGCCCGGCTCGACGAGGAGAGCGGCGAGTGGGTGATCAACGGCACCAAGTGCTTCATCACCAACTCCGGCACCGACATCACCTCGCTGATCACCGTCACCGCGGTCACCGGCCACAAGCCCGACAGCCGCCCGCTGATCTCCTCGATCATCGTCCCGGCCGGCACCCCCGGCCTCACCGTCGCCGCCCCGTACTCCAAGGTCGGCTGGAACGCCTCGGACACCCGCGAGCTGTCCTTCGACGACTGCCGGGTGCCGGCCGCCAACCTGCTCGGCGAGCGGGGGCGCGGGTACGCGCAGTTCCTGCGCATCCTGGACGAGGGCCGCATCGCCATCTCCGCGCTGGCCACCGGCCTGGCGCAGGGCTGCGTGGACGAGTCGGTGTCGTACGCCAAGACGCGCGAGGCGTTCGGCAAGCCGATCGGCGCCAACCAGGCCATCCAGTTCAAGCTCGCCGACATGGAGATGCGCGCCCACACGGCCCGCGTCGCCTGGCGGGACGCGGCCTCGCGGATGGCGCAGGGCGAGCCGTTCAAGAAGGAGGCGTCGCAGGCCAAGCTGTACAGCTGCGACGTGGCGGTCACCAACGCGCGCGAGGCAACCCAGGTGCACGGCGGGTACGGCTTCATGAACGAGTACCCGGTGGCCCGCATGTGGCGCGACTCCAAGATCCTGGAGATCGGCGAGGGCACCAGCGAGGTCCAGCGCATGCTGATCGCCCGCGAACTGGGCCTGGAGGACTGACCGGCCTCCCACACCGAGGCCACCACCCGGCGGCCCGCCGACCACCGGCGGGCCGCATGGAAGAATCCGGGCCATGGCGGAGATCACCCAAAAGGACGGCACCTGGACCTTCGACGGGGAGGCCGTGCGGATCGTGCCGGGGCGGGACAAGAGCGTCGGCCTGGCCCGCGTGGCCCTGGGCAACTGGTGGTGCCCCTCCAGGCGCTGAGCGGGATCGCCTTCGAGGCGGGGCGCAGGTCGGGACGGTTGCGACTGCGGCTGCGCGAGGGCTCGGACCCGCTGCTGCAGGCCGTCGGCGGGCAACTGCCGGACGCCGCCGACCCGTACCAGCTCTCGGTGGAGCCGGACCGCTCGGGCGTGGCCGAGTACTTCGTGGACGAGGTGCGCAACGCCCTGCTGCTCGAACAGGTGCCCAGCACGCCGTGCGACCGCTACCTGCTGCCGGGCCCGGCGGTCCCGCTGTCGGCCTCGGCGGGCGATGCCACGGCCTCCTTCGACGGCGTGACCATCCGCCTGGAGTGGAACTGGAAGACGGAGGAGTCCAAGAAGTCCGCCGGCACCCAGGTGTTCTCCGTCGCCGACGTGGACGCCGTGGAGTGGCTGTGGCCGGGCGGCCTGGAGAACGGCTACCTGCGCTTCGTCATCGCCCGGGTGCCCACCAAGGCGCCGCCGAAGTACGACCCGCGCGCGGTGGAGATCTACGGCTTCAAGAAGGACCCGCTGATGGCGCTGGTCGCGGCGGCGGTGACCGCCCGCATGCCGCACCCGTCCGCGCCCCCCGCGACCGCCCCGGCCGCCCTCGCGCCCCCGGCGCCGCCGCGCTGCCGGGCCCCGCCGCGCCGGCCAGCGGCAACGGCAACGGCAACGGCAACGGCAACGGCAACGGCAACGGCAACGGCAACGGCAACGATCATGACGCGCTGCTGCGCCGGCTGCGCGAGCTGGGCGAGCTGCACCGGGACGGGATACTCACCGACGAGGAGTTCAGCACGGCCAAGCAGGCCCTCCTGCGCCACTTCTAGACCCTCCCCGGGCCCGCTCCCGCACCAGTTCCGCGCATCCGACGCACACTTTCACCTCTTCCCTGCCCGATATCGGGCAGGTTTCTTGCGAAACCGGCCGTTGCCGCGCAGTATCAACGGGTGTTCGATCGCCGTAACCGAAGTACCGACGCCAGCCCGACCACCCACGACGACCTCGTCAACCACCTCGTGCGCAGCTCACCGCTGGGCCGGGGCGAGGCGGCCCGGGCGGTGCTCGACGTGCTGGCGTACTTCGAGGAGAGTGCGGAGGAGTTCGTCCGCCGCCACCGCGAACTACAGTGGGCCGGCCTGAGGAACCCGGACATCTTCGAGCGCATCGGGGCCGAACTGCCGCACCGCGCGGTGGCCCCGCCCGAACTGTCCCCGCGCCAGCTCCGCCGCATCGTCTACGGCTGAGCGACCGGCGCCGCGCCACGGCGCGACCCCAGCACGCCCGCCCCGCGCAGCCGCGGGGCACGCGGCGCCCGCACACCACCGGAGCGCCGGCGAGCACCACCACACCACGCACGACACGGAGAGCGGGACCGCGAGCCCACGCGACCCGCCCCGCCCCGGTCGCCGGGCACCGACAGCCCGGCGGGGCAGCGCCGACACCGGCGCCGCTGCCGCCCCGCCCGACCCACGGCCGGCGACCGCGTACGACACCCTCACCAGACGGAAGGAACCGCCCATGTGCGGCATCGTCGGATACATCGGCAAGCGCGACGTGGCGCCCCTGCTCCTTGAGGGGCTCCAGCGCCTCGAGTACCGCGGCTACGACTCCGCGGGCATCGCCATCCACGCCGGCGGCAAGGCCACCGGCCTGAAGATGGTCAAGGCCAAAGGCCGCGTCCGCGACCTGGAGGCGAAGGTCCCCGCCCGCTTCAAGGGCACCACCGGCATCGCCCACACCCGCTGGGCCACGCACGGCGCCCCCTCCGACGAGAACGCCCACCCGCACATGTCGGGCGACGACAAGGTCGCCGTCGTCCACAACGGCATCATCGACAACGCCTCCGATTTGCGCGCCAAACTGAGCGCCGACGGCGTCGAGTTCCTCTCCGAGACGGACACCGAGGTCCTCACCCACCTCGTCGCCCGGGCCCAGGCCGACACCCTGGAGGAGAAGGTCCGCGAGGCCCTGCGCCACGTCGAGGGCACGTACGGCATCGCCGTCCTGCACGCCGACTTCGACGACCGCATCGTCGTGGCCCGCAACGGCTCCCCCGTGGTCCTCGGCATCGGCGAGAAGGAGATGTTCGTCGCCTCAGACGTCGCCGCGCTCGTCTCGCACACCCGCCAGGTCGTCACCCTCGACGACGGCGAGATGGCCACCATCAAGGCCGACGACTACCGCACGTACACGACCGAGGGCTCCCGCACGACGGCCTCGCCGACCACCGTGGAGTGGGAGGCCGAGTCGTACGACATGGGCGGCCACGACACGTACATGCACAAGGAGATCTTCGAGCAGCCCGACGCGGTGGACCGCGTCCTGCGCGGCCGCATCGACGACCGCTTCTCCACCGTGCACCTCGGCGGTCTGAACCTCGACGCGCACGACGCCCGCAGGGTGCGCCGCGTCAAGATCCTCGGCTGCGGCACCTCGTACCACGCAGGCATGATCGGCGCCCAGATGATCGAGGAGCTGGCCCGCATCCCCGCCGACGCCGAGCCGGCGTCCGAGTTCCGCTACCGCAACCCGGTCGTGGACCCCGACACCCTCTACATCGCGGTCTCCCAGTCCGGCGAGACGTACGACGTGCTGGCCGCCGTCCAGGAGCTGAAGCGCAAGGGCGCCCGCGTCCTCGGCGTCGTGAACGTGGTCGGCTCCGCGATCGCCCGCGAGGCCGACGCGGGCGTGTACGTCCACGCGGGCCCGGAGGTCTGCGTCGTCTCCACCAAGTGCTTCACCAACACCACGGTCGCCTTCGGCCTGCTCGCCCTGCACCTGGGCCGCATCCGCGACCTGTCGGTCTCCGACGGCAAGCGGATCATCGCGGGGCTACGCAAGCTCCCCGGCCAGATCTCGGAGATCCTCAAGCAGGAGGACGAGATCAAGAAGATCGCGAAGGGGTACGCGGAGGCCCGCTCGATGCTCTTCATCGGACGCGTACGCGGCTACCCCGTCGCCCGCGAGGCGTCTCTCAAGCTCAAGGAGGTCTCGTACATCCATGCCGAGGCCTACCCGGCCTCCGAGCTCAAGCACGGCCCGCTCGCGCTCATCGAGCCCGCGCTCCCCACGGTCGCGATCGTCCCCGATGACGACCTCCTGGAGAAGAACCGCGCCGCCCTGGAGGAGATCAAGGCCCGCAGCGGCAAGATCCTCGCGGTCGCGCACCAGGAGCAGGAGAAGGCCGACCAGACGATCGTCGTCCCGAAGAACGAGGACGAGCTGGACCCGATCCTCATGGGCATCCCGCTCCAACTGCTCGCCTACCACACGGCGTTGGCACTCGGCCGGGACATCGACAAGCCGCGCAACCTCGCCAAGTCCGTGACGGTGGAGTAGCCGGTCCCGCGACCGGAGCGGGACGGAGGGCGGCTTCCCGCGCGTGCCACCACGCGCCCGGGAGGCCGCCCTTCGGTGTCGACGCCGCCCACGTGCGGGGGTGCACCCGTCACCAACGCGCGTTCGACCTCCGCGCCGCCGCCACCTCACACCCCGTCAGGGGGACCGCTCGGGCGGCCCGTTGCGGCGTGGAGGAATCACCCGAAGGAGTGGGCCACCGAAGCGCCGGACGTCCACCACACCCGTGCGCGCCGCCCGTCGTCGCAACCGCAACCGTTCACGCCCGCGCGAACCGCCCCACCCCGCACCTCACCCCGACGCCCCGAAGAGCCGCCACCGCGCCCCCACCGGAGCCCCGCCGCCGAGCACCCGGGCCCCGGTCCCGGCCCGCCCCACCGCCCCACCGGCTCGCAGGCGAGCCGGTGGGGCGGGCCGGAAAGACGGCGCGCGAACACCTTGCGGCGGGGAACCACGCGAGGCCACGCAAGGAACCACACGGCGCGCTCGGGTGTCCGGAATCCGGCCCGCCAACCGCCCGCGACACCGCCGCCGGGCGGCCCGGGCGCTACGGGATGACGACGACCGGGCGCTGCGCGCGGCGCGCGAGCCGCCCGGCGACGGAGCCGAAGATGCGGCCCGCCAGGCCGTGCGTGGAGCCCACGACGATGGCGTCGGCCGCGTACTCCCGACCGACCTCCTCCAGTTCGTGGCAGATGTCGCCGCCGCGCTCGACGAGGATCCACGGCACCTCGGAGAGGTGGTCCACGCAGGCCAGTTCGAGGCCGAGGACCTCGGTGCGGTGGTCGGGGACATCCACGAAGACGGGGGGGCTCACAGCCCGCCCAGACGGTCGTGGGCAGGTGGTTGGCGACGTGCACGATTATCAGCCCGGAGCCGGAGCGGCGGGCCATGCCGATCGCGTAGGCGAGCGGGCGCTCGCTGGAGGTGGAGCCGTCGAAGCCGACCACCACGCCGTGCTGGAACGCCGGATCGCAGGGATGGCGCGTCTCTTCCGCCGCTTCGGGGTGCGCCGTCGAGTCGGCGACCCGCTTGCGGTCCGCGGGTTCGGGGATTTCGTAACCGGCCATCTGTTGTCTCGGCGAAGAAAGTCCTGTTGCGGAGGGGTTCGGCGGGGGCTACTTGCGAGGTAAGGCGGATTGTGGGAGCGGGCCGGCGGGCCCGGAGGGAAATCGTCCGGGATTCACCTTTCCAAGCCCACACCCCCAAAGGTACGGCGCCACTCGCCCCCTGCCCAGGGACCACCTCGGGAGGGGCCGGCCGAGGCGAGCTTCATCGGAGCATGCCGGAGGGCCGCGCAGAGCGCAATGCCCCAAGTGGCCCCCCGGCGTACGCCGTGCAGTGACCCGACGGCAAACAAGACGTTGTAGTACCCGCTAGCGCCCCCGGAGGGACTTCCGCCCCAGGAGGGAAGATTTCGTGCACCGACTCAGCGAGTACACCCCCACCGCCCCCTCCACCGCACCCCTCGACGCGCTACGCCGTGCGACCGGGGCATCGCGTTCCGCCTCCGCCGCCCCCGCGCTCCCGCCCGCCCCCGCGCACGCCACCACCCCAACCGACCCACCCGCCACGCCAGCCGCTACCTCCCCCACGACGCACTCCACCGCCGCCGCGCCCTAGGTCCCCGGATCGCGCCCGAACGCCGTGCGGCCCGCCCACGGCGGGGCCATCGCGGGGGCGGGGGCGACGCCGCACGCGGCTGTTCGCCGCGCCGCGCGTGACCCCGCGCGCGCTGGGCCTCGCGCCGACCGGGCTCGCGTGCCGGGGACCGCACCCCACGCGGGGCGCCGAACGGCCGGCTTCCGTCACCGCGGGCGACCGGGGCGGCTGGGGTGTCTTCTGCCGGGCACTGGTGCCGGTCGCCCTCCTGCTGTGCGGGGCCTCGTTCGGCGGCGCGGCGGGCATCGCGCTCGGGCTCGCCGCGGTCACCGCGACCTGCCGTGCGCTGCTACGACGGGCCGAGCGGCGGGCGGCGCGGATGAGCCGGTGAGCGTCGGCGCGGGGGGTGCTGCGGAAGGGCCCGTACGGCACCCGCCGGGCCCGTTGTTGACGCCCCGTCCGAAGCGCATACGCCCGTCGACTGACGCGATCGTACGTTTGCGGCCAACTGTTTTCAGCCAACTTCGGAACAAGTTGTCCCTGTTGCCGAAGACCCCGCCAAACCCGCGTCTGACCAGCTAGGAAAGGAGTGTTGGGGGTCCGTACCCCCTACGGGGAGTGGGCATCGGCGAAAGGCACACTTCCCTACAGGCGCTCCGAGTGCAACGCTTCGTGATCGAATGCTTTACGACAAGTTGTCATGTCGACTTACGGGCGAGTGGTGAACTGGTCACGGTGACCACACGCGACACAGTAGATTCGATCTTGGCCATGACCGGCGGGGGAAACGTGCAGGACCGAGAGGACGCGACCACCCAGGGGGGCTTAGTTCCATGAGCCAGGACTCCACAACCGTACCGGAGGCCGCCCGAAAGCTCTCCGGACGCCGCCGCCGGGAGATCGTCGCAGTGCTGCTCTTCAGCGGCGGCCCCATCTTCGAGAGCTCCATACCGCTCTCCGTCTTCGGCATCGACCGGCAGGACGCCGGCGTCCCCCGCTACCGATTGCTGGTGTGCGCGGGCGAAGACGTACCGCTTCGCACCACGGGCGGGCTCGAACTGACCGCGCCGTACGGCTTGGAGGCCCTCTCGCGGGCGGGCACCGTCGTCGTACCGGCATGGCGGTCGATCACCCAGTCGCCACCCGCCGCCGCGCTCGACGCACTGCGCCGCGCGCACGAGGAGGGCGCCCGCATCGTCGGGCTGTGCACGGGCGCCTTCGTGCTCGCGGCGGCCGGACTGCTCGACGGGAGGCCCGCGACGACGCACTGGATGTACGCGCCGACGCTCGCCAAGCGCTACCCGTCGGTCCACGTGGACCCGCGGGAGCTGTTCGTCGACGACGGGGACGTACTGACGTCGGCGGGCACCGCCGTCGGCATCGACCTGTGCCTGCACGTCGTCCGCACCGACCACGGCGCGGACGCGGCCGGGGCGTTGGCGCGCCGGCTCGTCGTACCGCCGCGCCGCTCGGGCGGCCAGGAGCGCTACCTCGACCGGTCGCTGCCGGAGGAGATCGGCGCCGACCCGCTGGCCGAGGTCGTGGCCTGGGCGCTGGAACACCTCCACGAGCAGTTCGACGTCGAAGCGCTCGCGGCCCGTGCCTACATGAGCCGACGGACCTTCGACCGGCGGTTCCGCTCGCTCACCGGGAGCGCTCCACTCCAGTGGCTGATCACCCAGCGGGTGCTCCAGGCCCAACGGCTCCTAGAGACCTCCGACTACTCCGTGGACGAAGTCGCCGGGCGCTGCGGGTTCCGCTCTCCGGTGGCGCTGCGCGGACACTTCAGGCGGCAGCTCGGCTCGTCGCCGGCGGCGTACCGGGCGGCGTACCGGGCCCGCAGGCCACAGGGCAGACCTGGCGACTGGCCGGAGCGGCACGAGCGGGCCGAGCGGCCGGACCTGATCGAACAGGGCTCCGGCGAGGCGGTGCCGGTCCGGCGCGCGTCCATGGCGACGGCGGGGGCGCACGGCGGCCCGACCGGGGCCACGGCGCTCGCGCACGGCGGCATGAACCACGGCGGCGTGAGTCACGGTGGGCCGGCGCACGGCGACCGGGACCCCGGCAAGCCCGACTCGGACGCCTACGCGCCACGGCTACCCGAACAGTCGAGCCGCGCCCCCGGCCGCGCCAGCCTGCCCGGCCAGCGGGAACGCCCCGTAGGGTGACGGCATGAACGATCGCATGGTGTGGATCGACTGCGAGATGACCGGCCTCTCGCTGTCCGACGACGCGCTCATTGAGGTGGCCGCGCTGGTCACCGATTCCCAACTGAACATCATCGGCGACGGTGTGGACATCGTGATCCGTCCACCCGCCGAGGCGCTGACCACCATGCCGGACGTGGTGCGTGAGATGCACACCGCGTCCGGGCTGCTCGACGAGCTGGACGGCGGCACCACGCTCGCCAACGCCGAGCAGCAGGTCCTGGCCTACGTGAAGGACCACGTGGCGGAGCCCGGCAAGGCTCCGCTGTGTGGAAACTCGGTGAGCACGGACCGGGGCTTCCTGCTGCGCGACATGCCCACGCTGGAAGGCCACCTGCACTACCGGATCGTGGACGTGTCCTCGATCAAGGAGTTGGCCCGCCGCTGGTATACGCGGGCGTACTTCAACAGCCCCGAGAAGAACGGCAACCACCGGGCCCTCGCCGACATCAGGGAGAGCATCGCGGAGTTGCGGTACTACCGCGAGGCGGTCTTCGTGCCGCAGCCGGGCCCGGACTCGGACACGGCGAAGGCGATCGCCAGCAAGCACGCCCTGCCCGCGCGACAAGCGTGAGGCGGCTCGCTCCCGGCTCTCCACAGGCCGGGAGCGAGCACCCCTTCGGACCCTGTATGCTTTTTCTCGGCCTGCAAGGAAAGCGCCGGTCATGGTGGGTATAGCTCAGATGGTAGAGCACCTGGTTGTGGTCCAGGATGTCGCGGGTTCGAGTCCCGTTACTCACCCTGAACGATCGAAAGCCCCCGGTCCGCGCAAGCGGCCGGGGGCTTCGTCGTGTCCCCCCGTGCCCTGTCGGGTTACTCGGGGCTCGTCGGGTCTCGTACCGGTCTCGTCGGGGTCTTCCGGGGCGCGTGGTGCCCGCGCGGTACGGGTCGGGGTGCCGCGTCAGTCGGTGGGGGCGGGCCAGTGGTCCATGTCACCGCCCCGCCACTAGATCTGGTCGGGGTTGTCCAGCGTCAGGTCGTCCGGGTCCTCGATGCCGGACCGGCGCAGGAACTCGGCGACGTCCCCCCGGCCGTGGGCCAGGCCGACGATGACGCCGCGGATCGTGACGCGGCGCCCGCCCGACGCAGTGGGCGGGTGGACGATCACGGGCGGGTGCTCAGCCATGCCTCCAGCGTGCGGCCGGGGCCGCGCGGTCGCACATCGGGCCCCGGCCCGGATTCCGCGTCCGGGCCGGGCTCCGTGGCAGGACAGGTGGGGCGGACGGGCTTGACGGGCTCGCGGGGCGGGCGGGCCGCCGGGGCTCGGTCAGGAGGAGTCGCGGGGAACGAGTTCGGCGGGCAGCACCAGGTGGGGACGGGCGCCCGAGACCGTGGCCGGGGTCTCGCGGGGCGCCATCTGCTCCAGCAGGACCCGTACCATCGCGCACCCCATCTCCTCCGTGGCCTGCCGGACGCTGGTCAGCGGCGGGTCCATGTGGCGAGCCACGGGCGAGTCGTCGTAGCCGACCAGGGCGACGTCGTCGGGCACCTTGCGGCCGTGCTGGCGCAGCACGCGGCGGGCGCCGGCGGCCATGACGTCCGAGGCCGTGAAGACCGCGTCCAGGTCGGGGCGGCGGGCCAGCAGCGCGGCCATCGCCCGCCGGCCGCCCTCCTCGGTGAAGTCGGCCCACTCGACGAGGTCCGGGTCCCGGGGCAGGTCGGCGGCGTCCAGTGCCTCGCAGTAGCCGTCGAGGCGGCACTGGGCCGTGTACATGTCGAGCGAACCGGTGATGGTGGCGATCGTCCGCCGGCCCCGCCCGGCGAGGTGGGTCACCGCCGACCGCGCGCCGCCGAGGTTGTCGGAGTCGACGTGGGCGACGGTCTCGCGGGCCGAGCGCCGGCCGCCGAGCACGGCCGGTATGTCGATCCGCTCCAGCACGTCCGGCAGCGGGTCGGCCGCGTGCGCCGAGATCATCAGGACGCCGTCCACGCGGTGCGCGGCCAGGTAGTCGGCCAGCCGCTGGCGCTCCTTGGCGGTACGGACGAGGGTGAGCAGCAGTTGCAGGTCGGTGTCGGCGAGTTCGCAGGCCACGCCGCGGATGATGTCCGAGAAGTAGGGCTCGGCGAACAGCCTGGTCTCCGGCTCGGGGATGACCAGCGCGACGGCGTCGGCGCGGTTGGCGGCCAGCGCGCGGGCCGCGCGGTTGGGCACGTACCCCAGGTCGGCGATGGCCTGCTCGACCGCGGCCCGGGTCCGGTCGCTGTCCCGGGGCGAGCCGTTGATCACCCGAGACGCCGTACCGCGACCCACGCCCGCACGTGCGGCGACCTCCTCCAGGGTGGGCCTGCCCCGCCCGGCACCGCGCCGCCTGGCCGCCGCCATCCCCGTCTCCCCCCTCATGCGGCGGACCCCTCCGCCGTGCCGACGATCGCTGGACATTCAACAACAGCCAGATGTCGGCAGCCGCGCCCCGCATCGCCCCGCACGGCCCTGATCTGTGCCAATGCTTCAACTCCTCACAGCAAGGGGCCGCTTGGACGCTGGAGTGTGTTCACAACCCACCGCCACGCCCCATTGGTCCGCTCCTGCTCAGCGGGCCCACCCGTACGCGAGTTCTCCCCTCTTCGCAGCCGGTCACGCGCGAAGTAACCGGGCAGTAACGTGTCCGCTCCGCCCGCCACCGGCCCGGGGCGCACGCGGGCGCACGACCGGGCGCGATCCGAGGGCCCTGGCCGGCCGCCGGCTGGCGGCCCACCGGGCCAGCGGCCGGGCGGGGTGCGGAAGTCGGGCGGGGTGGGGGCGTGCGGGCCGGGCCGGGAGGGGTCGGCGCGGCTGGCGGTGCGTCCACGCGCGTGAGAGGGGCGCGGGGAGGAAGAACGTCCGCCCCGCGGCCCGCCGGTGGAGCGGGCCTGGGGTGCCGGGCGGGGCGGCGGTCAGGTGGTGCCGGGGCGGCGCGTGGTTACGGGCGGCTCACCGCTTCGCGCGCGGCGCGCGGGGGCGCTGACCGGCGGGGTGGGCGCCCGGGGGCGGGCCGTTCCGCTCCCGGTGGCCAGGGTTGGTGCCGGCGGTCAGGGCTGGTGGGGGCTGGCGAAGGCGTCCAGGGACTCGGGGAGGGTCTGGCCGCCGTCGACGGTGAGCGTCTGACCGGTGACGAAGGCGGCTTCGTCGGAGGCGAGGAAGAGGACGGCGTGGGCGATGTCGACGGTCTCGCCGAGCCGGCCGAGGGGGATGGACTCCGTCATCTCGCGCAGGTAGTCCGGCCCAAGCCCGGCCAGGCCGTCGGTGCGGACGTTGGCCGGCAGGACGGCGTTGACGGTGATGCCGTGCGGCGCGAGTTCGAGGGCGGCGGAGCGGACGAACCCCAGTTGGCACGCCTTGCTGGCGCCGTAGTGGGACCACCCCGCGTACCCGGTCGTGGGGCCGGTGATGGAGGAGGTCACGATGATCCGCCGCGGCCGGCCCGCTCCATGGCGGGCAGGCAGGCGCGTACGGACAGGATGGAGCCGCGCAGGTTGACCGCCAGGACCTCGTCCACGTCGTCGGCCGTCATCTCGCGCAGCGGACGCTCGGGGAAGATCCCGGCGTTGGCGCACAGCACGTCCACCCCGCCGTGCCGCCGCTCGGCGTCGGCCACCATGTGCTCGATCTGTTCCGGCTGCCGCATGTCCGCCGCCACACCCGCGACACGCCCGCCGGTCCGTTGGGCCAGGTCGTCGGCCACGGTACCGGGTGGTCTCCGCGTCCCGGCCCGTGAGGAGGACGGCGGCGCCCTGGCGGGCGAAGAGTTCGGCGATGCCGAGCCCGATGCCGCGGGTGCCTCCGGTCACGATGACGGACCGGTCCTTCCACTGCGTGAACGTCATCGCCGCGCGCCTTTCGCCGTTTTCGCTCCACCGCCGGGCGAGTCCCCGGCCGCCGACCCGATCACGTTACGCACATCGCCCCGCACGTCGCGGCCGGAACGACGAGGACCAGCCACCTCGGTGAGCGACGCGGTGGGGTGCTCGCGCGGGCCGGCCCGTGCGTCGGGCCCCCGCGCGGTGTCGGGGCGCGCCCTTACCCGGGCCACGACCAGCAGGGCGGAGGCGAGCAGGACGAGGCCGGAGACCGTGAACACGGTGGTGACGCCGCCCATGCCGAACAGCACGCCACCGGCCGCGGCCCCGCCGGCGGCGGACGGGCGTGCCCGGACGAAGGGCCGCTCGCTAGTCGAAGGCGGCGGGGGGCGGGGCCGGGGACGCCGTGGCGTCCGCGTCGGAGACCGGGCGCGCGCCGCCGGTGAAGTCGGCCAGGGCACGGCCGTATTCGACCCGCCCGGGATGCGGGTCGCTGGCCGCGCGACGGGTCAGCTCCGCCACGGGCAACGCGCCGTCGCCGGCCAGCAGGACCGCGTTGCCGAAGCGCCGCCCGCGCAGCACGGCGGGGTCGGCGGTCAGACAGGTCTCGGCGAACACGGCGCGGGCGGTGGCCACCTGGGCCCGGAGGTGGGCGAGCGGCGCGCCGTCGGCGATGTTGGCCGCGTAGCACCCGCCGGGGCGCAGCGCGCGGCGCGCCTCGGCGAGGAACTCGACGCTAGTCAGGTGCGCGGGGGTGCGGGCACCGCTGAACACGTCCGCGATGATCAGGTCGGCCCAGCCGTCGGGCACCTTGCCGAGCCTCGCGCGGGCGTCGCCCCCGCGCACCCGGATGCGCCAGCCGCCCTCCAGCGGCAGTTCGCGGCGGACGAACTCCACCAGCGGGCCGTCCACCTCCACCACCTGCTGCGTGGAGCGGGGCCTGGACGCGGCGACGTAGCGGGCCAGGGTGAAGGCGCCGCCGCCGAGGTGGAGGGCCTGGATCGGCCGCCCCGGGGGCGCGACCAGGTCGGCCACATGACCCAGCCGGCGCTGGTAGGAGAAGTCGAGGTAGCCGGGGTCGTCGAGGTCGACGTGGGACTGCGGGGCACCGTCGATCAACAGGGTGCGCACGCGCGGCCGGTCCCGGTCAGGCACCAGTTCGGCCCGTCCGCCGTCCACCCGCGCGCTGACCGGCTCGCTGGCGCGGGCCCGCCCGCGCGTGCGCCCACCGCACGCCCGGCCGGTCGCCAAGTCCGTCGCACCCGTCGTGTCTGCTGTGCCTGCTGTGTCTGCCGCGTCCGCTGGGTCGGGCGCGCCGTCGCCGCGCTCGCCGGCCCGCTCGTCCGCGGCCGGGCGGACGCGGTCCGCCCGCCCGCCCCGTACCGCGTTGCCCTGCCGTCCGGGCTTGCCTCGTGCCATCCGACCAGTATCGATCACCGCTGGCCGGGGCGGTCGGCCCGGCCGTGAGGCCCGGCGCGGGCGGGCCCGCGCGGGCGTCAGTGGCTGCGGTCGATGACCTCGATCACCCGGGCGGCCTCGCCGAGCGCGGCGCGCAGCACGGCGAGGTCGGTGGCGTCGCGGTACGCCTCCGCGGGCGGCACCAGCCAGCCGGCGCCCGGCACCGGGGGCGCGGCGTCTCCGCCGCCCGCCTCCCGCGCGCCATACGGGGCCGTGGCCCAGGCCGCGCGCGCCGGGTCGCGGTCCCCGGCCGTGCGCCCGCGTACACGCGCTGCCCGGTACGTCCCACCCCGCTGCCGTGCCGGGGGGTACGACGAAGCCGAGGGTGCGGCACGCGTCGTCGTGCAGGACCGGCCCGATGCCGCTCGACGCGCGCAGTCGTAGCAGGTCCACGACCTCGAAGCTCTGCCGGGCGGGCACCGTGACCACGTCGCACGCGCCGCTCGCCGACTCGGCCGAGGTCCTCGGCGGCGCGGCGTGCTCCGGGTGCCCGGGGTGGGGCGGGGGTCGGCGGCCTGGGGCGTGCGGTCGGCGCGCTCGCGCGCGTGCGTCGCGCCGACGGGCTCGGCCGCCTCGACGGGGCGGCTGGCCTCGTGCGTGACGGGTCCGTCGGGCGCGGGGCTCAGGTCGTGGACCCCGCAGTCCTCAGACAGGTCACCGACGGGCGCTGCGACGTCGCGGCCGGCTCCCGGGTGCGACCGGGCACCCGGCAGCGACACGCTGCGCTCCTCGCTGGGGCGGTGGCGGAACTGTGCGGGCATCCGTGAGCCGTCAGCGTCTGCCCCGGTGGCTGGTGTGACGTCCGGCAAGGGGAACCCCTTCCTCCGCGTGGCTGCCGTGGTCTACAGGAACCAACGCAACAAAACGTCAACAGCTACAGCGCAACGCCGCCGCAAAGGATGGCACTTCATGGCAAATCACGGGTGAGATATCCGTTTTGTAGCTAAACCGCACGTGACCGCGTCAGCACAGTCGGTACGGTCATGCCGTCGATCACGGCACCGGTCCGCTCGTGGCGCCGCCCGCAGCAGAGATCGCCAGGAGGGCACCACCATGGCCTCGGCATCCGAACCCCCGCCGCCGCGGCTGAACGCGGCTTTCAGACGCCTGCGCGGGCATCTGTCGCCGGGCGAGTTCGCGGCGCTCGTGCGGCGCTCGGCCCGGGAAATCGGTGAGCAGGTCTCCTGCGACGCCCGCTACATCGGACGCGTCGAGTCCGGCGCGATCCGCTGTCCCAACTACGCCTACGAGCGGGTGTTCCGGCACATGTTCCCCGGCCGCTCCCTCACGGACCTCGGCTTCGCCCCGCGCGCGAGCGTACGCGGGCACGGGACGCGGGGCGCGCGGACGCCGGCGCGCGGGAGGAGTACCGGAGCGGGCGACGCGAGCCCCGCCGGCCCGCCCCCCGCGCCACAACAGCCGCAAGCCTAGCCCCACTCGCAGGCCCGGTCGCAGGCCCAGGCTCCGGCGCCGCGCGCCGGGCAGACGCCGGCGCGCCCACCGGGGGCGCTCCCCTCCCCCGCCTCCCTCCCCGCGTACGCCCGCCCGCGTGCGCCGGAGGCACCCGACTCCCCCGCCGGCCCGACGGCGGTCGGCCCGCCCCACCGCCACGAGGAGAGCGATGTGCACCGTCGCCTTCATGACCATCGGCTCCGCCACGGTGGCTGCCGTCTCGCTGGAACTCGGCTCCACCTGGGCCGCCGCGCCCGGCGACGGCGCAGGGCCACGGGGCGCGGGCGCCCCGGGCGCCGCACCGGGTGGTGCGCGGGCGGCCCGGGTGCCGCGCCGCGCGCCGATCCCCCCGCTGCCGCGCGTACCCCGGCCGCAGGGACGCGTCGGTACGGTGGAGGCGGCGGCCCTGGAGGAGGCCGTACGGCACATCCGGCTGCTGGACGACCGGCACGGCGGCGACGGCATCTACCGCGGCGCGACCCAGCCGCTGATCGCCGCCTACGAACTCCTCGACGCCGGCGCCGAACGGCGGTCTGTCAGCGACCGGCTGCACCAGGCCGCTGGCGAGCTGGCCATCTCGGTCGGCTGGCTGGCCAACGACTCGGGCCGGATCGCGCTGGCGCGCTCGCACTACGCGGAGGCCCTGGCCACCGCGCGGCTGGCGGGCGACACGGCGCTCAAGGCGCACGCCTTCTGCAACATGGCCTTCCTCGCCCGCGACGCCCACCGGCCCCGGGAGGCCGTGCGGGCCGCGCAGGCCGCCGAGCGCGCGGCGCGCTCGCTGGCCTCGCCTCGGCTGCTGTCGCTGCTGGCCCTGCGCGAGGCGGGTGGCCGGGCCGGCCTCGCGGACCAGGCCGGTTGCGTACGGGCGCTGCTGCGCGCCCAGCGGCTGTTCGACCGGGGCCCGTCGGACGACGACCCGGAGTGGATGTCGTTCTTCGGCGAGGCCGAGGCGGCGGGCCTGGAAGCGCAGTGCTGGTCGACGCTGCGCGAGTGGGACCGGGCGGTGGAGCACGCGCGGCGCTCGGTGGCCCTCCAGGGGTCGCACTTCGTACGCAACCGGGCCCTGTTCACCGCGGAGCTGGCCACCGACCTGCTCGGCGGGCGGGTGCCGGACGAGGCAGCCGCGGCGGGCGAGCGTGTGCTCGCGCTGTCGGACCAGGTGCGGTCCGCCCGCGTCCGGGCGATGGTCGACGAGCTGGCCCGGGGCCTGCGGCCGTGGCGCCGGGAACCGGGCGTCGCCCGCTTCCTGACCTACCACCGCGCGATCCCGCCCGCGTGACCGGGCGCCGCGCGGCGCCCAGGCGGCGCTCACGAGGGACACGGCACGCCGGCGCGCGCTGGCGCGTCGGCGGCGCCCGCGCGGCGCGCCGTCAGGCCAGCGGCGCGCCGTCAGGCCAGGTGGCCCGTGTCGTTGCAGCGCTCGATGGCGGGCTCGCCGTACGCCCAGCCCAGGACGGACAGCGAGGTCGGGTCGAGGCGGACGCGGGCCCCGAAGGAGAGGTCGAAGCCCAGCCAGCGGGCGGCCAGCGAGCGCAGGATGTGGCCGTGGGCGAAGACGAGCACGTCGCGGTCGGCGGAGCGGGCCCAGGCCACGACGGAGTCGGCGCGCTCCGTGACGTCGGCCACCGACTCGCCGCGGCTGGGGGCGCCGGGCACGTCGGTGGGCACGCCGTCGCGCCAGATCAGCCAGTCGGGGCGGGTCGCCTTGATCGCCTCGAGGGTCATGCCCTCGTACGGGCCGTAGTCTCACTCGAGCAACGCGTCCCAGGGCGTCGCGCGGTCGCCGAAGCCCGCCAGCTCACAGGTCTCGCTGGCACGCACCAGGGGGCTGGTGCGCACCTCGACCCCCGGCAGCCCGCCCCACGGCCCGCGGCCCAGGAGCTTAGCGCCGCCCCGCCCCTCGTCCAGGAGCGGGATGTCCGTGCGGCCCGTGTGCTTGCCGGACAGCGACCACGCGGTCTGTCCGTGGCGGGCCAGCAGGATGCGTGCTGCCATGGAGGTGAGCCTTTCGCTCGTTCGGGGGGTTAGTGGGGCAGGTCCGGCATGCCGGGGACCCGTCGCCCATCATCGCCTACGAGTTCGATGAGCAACCCGCTGGGCCGCCGTGGCGTCTAGTTCCCTGCGCACCACGACCGAGGGAAACCCAACAACGGGTAAACGTGGCGTTTCGCCGCACTCGCCAGGGGTGGTGCACGGGTTGCCGCACGGAGACCGTACGGTTGACTGCGCGCCTTTGGCCGCCTGATCACACTTGGGAGACCGACCGGATGCCCCACACCGCGCCCCGTACCGGGACACCACAGCGCACGCAGCCCCGCTGGTGGGCCGAGCTGCCGCTGATCGCCCTGGTGTACGCCGCGTACTCGGCCGGCCGACTGCTGGCGCGGGGCTCCGTGTCCAGCGCGGTCGACCACGGCCTCGGCATCCTGGAGTTCGAGCAGGCGCTGCGCATCGACTTCGAGACGCCGCTGAACGACCTGTTCACCAAGCACGCGTCGCTCGGCATACCGGCCGACTTCGCGTACGCGTCGCTGCACTACATCGTCACGCCCGCGATCCTGGTCTGGCTGTGGAAGCGCCGCCCCACCCAGTACCGGGCGATGCGCACCTGGCTGATGCTCTCCACGCTCATCGGTCTCATCGGCTTCATCACCCTGCCCACCTGCCCGCCCCGGCTGCTCGACGCCAGCCACGGCCTCGTGGACACGATGGCGCAGTACGGGTCGTACGGCTGGTGGGGCGGCGAGGCGAGCGCGCCGCGCGGCCTCGGCGGGCTGACCAACCAGTACGCGGCGATGCCGAGCCTGCACGTGGGCTGGGCCCTGTGGTGCGGCATCGCGCTGTACCGGCACGGGAAGTCGGGTTGGGCCAAGGCCGCCGGCGTCGCGTACCCGCTGCTCACGACGGTCATCGTGATGGGCACCGCGAACCACTACTTCCTCGACGCGGCTGCCGGCGCGGCCGTGATGGGCCTCGGCTTCCTGCTCGCCCGGCCCGCGCTGCGGCTGACCGACCGGGTCTGGGCGCGGTTGACGGCGCGCCCGACGAGCGGCGCGTCGGCCGACGCGGGCCTCGGGGCGGCCAGGGCCGAGCCGGCGGCGGCTGACCTGGTAGCCTCCGACGCGGCCGGGGCCGAGCTGGCCGGCTGCGACACGGCCACCGGTCCCGATCTCGGGGTGAGCGCGTCGAGTGTCAGTGGTGGGTGCGAGACTTCGGCGGGTGAGCACATCCCTCAACAGTCGACGCGAGATGCCGACCGACACGCCACCGCCCCAGCGGACGGCGCTCCGGCAGCGGCTCGCTGAGCTGCGGGGTCCACGGGTCGCCCCGCGCCCCCTGGACGCCCGCGCGCTGGCGGCGCTCGCGGCCAACCCCGGCTGCCGCCGCGCGCTGCTCGACGGTGCGGGAGTGGACAAGACGGCCCTGGCCAGAGCGCTGGGCTCGCCGGCGCCGTTCGGCCAGTCGCAGTTCGCCCACCAGCGTGGCCACGTCTTCGAGGCCCGCGTCACCGCGGACGGCGGCGAGCAGCTCGTCGCCCTGCTGCGGGAGCGGCTGAGCGATCCCGGGCCTCCTCCCCCGCCAGGCGGCGTGGACGCGCCCGAGCTGGTGGCCGACGGCCCCGCGGGGCGCACGGCGCGCACCCGGCTCGCGCTCGCGCGGGCCACGGCCGCCGGCCGGTGGGCCGTGCTGCGGCACCCCATGGTGAGCGTGGAGGTGGCCGGTTCGCCCGCATACCTGGAGCCGGACGGGCTGGTGGTGCACCCGGACGGGAGCTGGACCGTCGTGGAGATCAAGTCGTTCCCGATCCTGGATGGCTCGGCCGACCCGACGAAGGTGGGCGCGGCGGCGCGACAGGCGGCGGTGTACGTGCTGGCGCTGCGCGAGCTGGCCGACGAGGTGGCCGCCGACGGCGGCCCGACACCGGGCGCGGCCGGTGCGCCGGGCGCGCGGGAGCACGCGCCCGGCGGGGGGCGACGCGGGGCTGAGCGGGCCGGTGGACGGCACCGTGGGCGCGGCCGGCCTGGTGCGGCAGCGGGCGCTGCTCGTGTGTCCCAAGGACTTCTCCAACCTCCCGACGGCCGAGCTGATCGACGTGCGCAAGCAGCTCTCCGGTGACCAGTCGGCAGCTCGCGCGGCTGACACGGGTCGAGGAGATCGCCGCCGAGCTGCCGGACGACGCGACGTTCGACCTCCGGCTCGCGGACGACGGCAAGACGCCGACGCGACCGGCGGCGGAGCTGACCGCCACGGTGGACGCGGTGCCGGCGGCGTACGTACCGGACTGCCTGGCCTCGTGCGAGCTGGCCTTCCAATGTCGGCGGGCGGCGCGGGCCGCCGGCGCGGTGGAGGTGCTCGGGCGCGAGGTGCGGGGCGAGCTGGGCGGCCTGACCACGGTGGAGGCCGTGCTCGGGGCGGCGCTCGGCGAGGGGCCCACGTGCGACGCGGCCCAGCCCTCGGCCCCGGACCGGGCGACCGACCCGGACCAGGCGGTGGATGCGGACCAGGCGGCCGACCCGGCCGTGCGCGCCCTGCGCCGGGCGGCGGCGCTGCGGGCCCAGGCGCTCGCGGAGGCGGGCCTGGAGCCCGGGCCGGCCGCTCGGGCCACGGACTTTGGGGAGGTCGCGTGGCGCTGATGACGACGCTGGCACGGATGGAGGCCATGCACGGCGGACGGGCGCTGCCGACCGCGACGGTGCGCCACCGGCACCTGACCGACCGGCCGCTGGCCCTGGTGCCGCTGACCACCGCGGGCGAGGCGGGCGCGCCGCTCGGCACGCTGGTGGGCACGGACCGGGACGCGCCACGGCTGCTGGTGGTGGCGCAGCCGCGCGACCGCGACCTGCGCTTCGCCTTCCTCGCCGCGCTGGCCGAGGAGATGCTGCCGCACTTCGCCGCGGGCGCGGACGAGGTGGAGTGGGAGGAGCGCAAGGAGACCGACCCAGAGACCGGCAAGCGGGTCACGGTGCAGGTCGAGCTGTGCGCCGACGCCCCGCAAGTGCTCGTGCCCAGCGGGCCCGGCATCGACTTCGTACGGCTGCTCGGCCGCTCGATGCGGTTCCGCCGGGCGGCCGAGTACGAGCCGGAGGAGCGCGCGGGCGCGCCGCTGGCGTCGGGTCCGGGCGCCACCGAGCTGGGCGAAGGGCCACGGCACGGTGACGTGCCACGCGCCGCGCCGGCCCGGGTGCCGCTGCTCGGACGCTGGCTGACGCACTACGGGGAGCGGGCGCGGGTGCCCGGCTCCTCGCTGCTGCTCGCGCTGACCGACCTGCTGGGCCAGCACTGGGCGACCGGCCAGAGCAGGCTTGAGGACCAGCACCTGGGCACCCTCCTGGCCTGGATCGACCCGCCGGCCGGGCTCGCGGGCCCGGAGGCGGCGCTGCGCGCCGAGACGGCCCGCGACGACCGGGGGCAGTTGCTGTGCCCGCCGGCCGGGCCGGCCACGGACACGGAGTTCGACAACCGGTTGCTGGCCCGGGCCATGGCGCGGTACGACGCGGCCCGGAGCCGCGGCGTGCCGGCGGACGTCGCCGCGGCCGAGCGCGAGGTGCGGGAGCTGGTCGCCAGCCAGCTCCGGCCCACCTGGGAGGCGCTGTGGCGCGGCGTCGACCTGCTGCGGGCGCTGCCGCCCGGGAGCAGGGTCGCCGACCGGTGGAAGCGCGACCGCTGGTCGTACACGGGCCACCGGGACCGGGTGCGGGCCGGCGAGCCGCCGTAGCCGAAGTGGGACGAAGCGGTGACCGCGGCGCGGAAGCTGGCCGCCTGCGAGACCGCGCAGGCCCAGGTCGACGCCCAGGAGGCGCTGGACGACCCGCTGGTGTTGGCGGCCCGGTGGCTGTCGGGTGAGGCGTTCGCGGGCGAGGTGGCCGAGGTCGTCATGGCGTACTCGCAGGCGAAGGTCGCGCGCCCGCGCCCGCTAGTCACCGTGCGCACCGACGACCGCCCGCTGCTCGACGAGGGCGTCAAGGTCTACCGCGCGCTGCCCGACGGCAAGACGCAGACGGCCGAGTTCGTGGCGTACGAGACGGCTGAGGCGTACGTGGCGGGTAGAGCGGGCGAGGCGCCCGGCACGGCGGGCGGGGTCGGCGGGGCGTGACGTGGCGCCGCTGGTGGTGCTGCGGCTGACCGGGGGCATGGGGCGGGGCAAGGAGCCGGAGCCCGGCTCGGTGCCCGAGGAGGGCGACCGGGTGTGCTGGACGCTGTTCGAGCACGCCCCGCGCGGCGGCCCGGAGCTGCCCGACCCCGAGCAGACCCCGTGGACGCACGGCGGCCCACCGCCGCGCGCCGAGCCCACCGCCGCGCGCCGGGGCCGAGGCCGGCGCCGTGGCCCCGGATGACGCCGCTGGCGCCGTTCCCGCCGCCCGGTCCGCTCCCGCCGCCGACGCGGCGGGAGACGCGGGCCCGGACTGGGTCGGCGCCCCCGGCGCGCCACCGCCCGACCCCGCCTGCCAACCCGACCCCGTGACTGACGAGGACTTCCTGTGAGCGACGCCGACGCCGCCGCCCCCGCACGCCTCGCCGACCCCCCTGGCTCCACAGGCTCCACTGGCCCCAGTGGCTCCACCGGCTCCTTCGATGCCGGCGCCGACTCCGGCGACCGCGCGGCCCCGGCCGGCCGGACCGGGTTCGCCCCCGGGGCCGCGGCCGCGGCGGCCACAGCGGCCATCCTGCGGGACACGATGGCCGATGCCGAGCGCGGCGTGGTGGTCGATTCGCCGCCCGGCGCGGGCAAGTCCACGCTGGTGGTGCGGGCGGCCCGTGAGCTGGCCGCCGCCGGCCGCCCGCTGATGGTCGTCGCGCAGACCAACGCGCAGGTGGACGACCTGGTGATCCGGCTGGCCGAGGCGGAGCCCGAACTGCCCATCGGCCGGCTGCACAGCAGCGACGCTACGGCGTACGACCCGGCGCTGGACGCGCTGCCCGCGGTGCGCACCTCCGCGAAGGTGGGCGACCTCGCCGGGCTCGACGTGGTGATCTCGACGGCCGCGAAGTGGGCGCACACCAAGAACGTCGAGCCATGGCGGCACGCCATCGTGGACGAGGCGTACCAGATGCGCTCGGACGCGCTGCTCGCCGTGGCAGGACTCTTCGAGCGGGCGCTGTTCGTCGGCGATCCCGGACAGCTCGACCCGTTCAGCGTGGTGGGCGCCGAGCAGTGGTCCGGGCTCTCCTACGACCCGTCGGCCAGCGCCGTCAGCACGGCTCCTGGCGCACAACCCCGGCCTGCCGCAGCACCGGCTGCCGGTCTCGTGGCGGCTGCCAGCGTCGGCCGCGCCGCTGGTCTCGGCCGCCTTCTACCCGTACACGCCCTTCCGCAGCGGCACCGAGCACGGCGACCGGCGGCTGTCGTTCGGGGTGGCGTCCGACAGTTCGGGCGTGGACCGGGTGCTGGACGTGGCGGCCGACGCGGGCTGGGGCCTGCTGGAGCTGCCCGCCCGGCACACCCCGCGCACGGATCCGGAGGCAGTGCGCGCGGTGGCCCTGGTGGTGCGCCGGCTGCTGGACCGGGGCGGGGCCGCGACCAGCGAGCGCTCCCCCGACCCGGTGCCGCTGACGGCGGCCCGGATAGCGGTCGGCACGGCTCACCGCGACCAGGCCGCGGCTGTCCGCGCGGCTCTGGCCGAGCTGGGCGTCTCCGGCGTGGTGGCGGACACCGCGAACCGGCTCCAGGGGCGGGAGTTCGACGTCACGGTGGTGCTGCGCCCGCTCTCGGGCCGGCCCGACGCCACCGCCTTCCACCTGGAGACGGGCCGGCTGTGCGTGCTCGCGTCCCGGCACCGGCACGCGTGCGTGGTCGTGTGCCGGGCCGAGGTGCCCGAGCTGTTGGACGACCACCCGTCGACGGAGCCCGTCCAACTCGGCGTGAGCATGAAGTTCCCGGATGGTTGGGAGGCCCACCACGCCGTCCTGGCCCACCTCAACGAGCACCGGGTGCGCTGGCGTCCCTGAGCCCCGGCCGTCGCGCCCCGGGCCCGGGCGCCCGGCGGGGGCCGCTCACCCCGCGTGGTGGCGGGCGCCCGGCGGGGAGGCCAGTACGGCGACCCCCGTCCGGCCGGCGTCGACGTCGAGGACGGTTCCGTGCACGAAGCCGGCCTCGTCGCCGGCCAGGTAGAGCGCGGCGGCGGCGACGGCGTCGGGGTGGCCGCTCCGGCCGGCCGGGGTGCCGATCATCAGGTCCTCGCCGAGGTACGCCGCGTCCGGCGCGAGGTCCGGGGCGGATCACGCCCGGCGACACCGCGTTGACCCGGATACCGAGCGGGCCGAACTCGGCGGCCGAGGCCCGCGTCAGCGTCTCCACGGCCCCCTTGGTCGAGCTGTACAGGCCGCCCGTCGGCAGCCCGAGGCGGGCCACCCAGCTCCCGAGGTTGACGATCACCCCGCCACCGTTGTCGATCATCTCCGGCAGCACGGCCTGGGTGAGGAAGAAGGCCGCCTTGACGTTGACCACGTACACCCGGTCGAAGGTCGCCTCGTCCGTGTCCAGGGTGGCGGCGGGCGGGAAGACGCCGGCGTTGTTGACCAGGATGTCGAGCGGGCGGCCGAGCGCCGCGCGGGTGGCGGCGGCGGACGCCCGGCTCGCGGCGGGGCCGCCGTCGAGGTCGGCCGGTACGAAGTCGGCGCGCCCGCCGTCGGCGCGGATCGCGGCCACGACCGCGTCCCCCCGCGCGGCGTCGCGGCCGGAGACGATCACGTGCGCTCCCTCGGCCGCGAAGAGGCGGGCCACTGAGCGGCCGATGTTGCTGGTCGAACCGGTGATGAGGGCCGTCCTGCCGGCCAGTCGCTGTGTCATGGCGGCGAACGTACGGAGCCGATTTTGGACTCTCAAGTCCAAAATCGTGCCCTCCGGGGCGGGTCGCGACCCGGCGCCGTCTCGGCATCCGGTCGCGAGCCGTCCAGTCATGGACCGCTTGATCCACCGCGTCGTAGGCTGCGCGGCATGGCGTTCACGGCCAAGGGGCGGGCGACCCGGCAGCGCATCATCGAGGGCGCCGCCGGCTACCTGCGTGGCGACGACCCCGGCAACGTCACGCTCGACGACATCCGCGCGGCCACCAGCACCAGCAAGAGCCAGCTCTTCCACTACTTCCCGAACGGGAAGGAGGAGTTGCTGCTCGCGGTGGCTCGGCACGAGTCCGACCGGGTACTGGCCGACCAGCAGCCCTTCCTGGGCTCGCTCGACTCGTGGGACGCGTGGGAGCAGTGGCGGCGGGTGGTCATCGGGCGGTACCGCGTCCAGGGCCCGCGCTGCCCGCTCGCCGCACTGATCGGCCAGGTCAGCACCGTGCCGGGGGCCGCCGAGGTGACCGCGTCGCTGTTGCGGCGGTGGCAGGAACACCTGCGGCGGGGCATCCTCGCCATGCAGGAGAGCGGCGAGGTGAGCCCGCACGTGGATGCGGACCGCACGGCCGCGGCCTTCGCGGCCGGCACCCAGGGCGGGGTGATCGTGCTCCGCTCGACCGGGGACACCTTCCACCTGGAGGCGGTCCTCGACGCTCATCTCCCACCTGCGCGGTGGCGGCCCGCCCCGCCCCGCCACCGACTGAGCGCCCCGCTCCCCCGGTTCGACCCACGGGCCCCGGTACGCCGTGTCCGTACGCCGGGCTGGAGCGCTCTTGCGCGGGGCAGGACAATGGAACGCGGCACTCAACGCTGGAGGTAGACACATGTCCGAGCCGCATTCGGCTGCCAACCCCCGCACCAGCCCAGCGCGGCGCCTCAAACCCGCACCGCTACTCTTCGAGCCGTCCGAGGCCACCGCGGACCCCGAGCACTTCTTCGACCTGGAGTCGATAGAGGACCCGCGCGAGCTGTTGTCCCGCTCGACCGAGCTGACCCTCGCGTTCCGGGCCGCGGCGGACCGGGCCACCGAGTTCCAGGCGGTGGCGGCGGCTCAACTCGCCGACCCCCAGTGGTTCGACCGGCTCTCCCTGGCCGTGATCGCCGAGCGCGCGGACTGGACCGAGGACTACGCGCGGAAGATGGTCGAGTACGGCCGCGAGCTGATGCGCGCCGGCACCATAACGGAGGCGTGACCGGGGCCGGCGGGCCGCTCCGCGCCGCGGCGGCCCGGGTCCGGCGCGGTCCGGCCCTGGCCACGCCGGGTCGGACACCGTTTCGAATGCACCGGTGGCACATGCCCGCCAGGTAGTCGGGGGCGCAAGATACTCCGTACTGCCCCGCCCTGTCCTGGTTTCCGGAATTCACCCAAAACGGAAACTGAACGCCCGGTAAGTATGTCCGCCATCACCAGTACCAGCGACAGCGCGCACAGCGGCGGCAGGCACGGCAGCGAGACGGGGCGGGCCCGGAGGTGCGAGGCCGGGCGGGCGACGCGCAGCGGGGCGGGGAGCGGGGCCTGGAACGGAGCCGGGAGCGGCGCCGGCGGCGAGGACGTACCGCCCGGCGACGCGCCCCGAGCGGACCGCACCGGCCACCCGGGCCGGCCCGACACCCACCCGCACACTGGTCAGCCCCACCCCACCGCCCCGACCACCGCCCCACCCACGGTCACCAGCCCCAGCACGCCGCGCTCCGCCGACGCGGCCACCGCCTCCGCCACCGCCGCCACCGCCGAACCCCGGTCCCCGCAGAACCGGCGACCCGCACCCGGCCGAGCCTCCACGGGCCACGGCGGCGCGGCCCCGCGCGCCCCTGCCCGCCCGCCCCACGGCCGCCGACCCCGCCCGGGCCCGACCGGCGCCGCCCAGCCCACCCCACGGGCCGCCACCCGGACCACCCCGAAACCCGCCCCGAGGCCCCTTCCGAAGGTCGCCCCGAAGCCCCCCGCGCAGCCCGCCGCACGCCCCGCCCCGAAGCCCCGACCAGCACAGCGCCCCGCGGCGGCACGGGCCGGCACACAGCGGCCGGACGCCCGGCAGCCCGACGCGGGGCAGGCCGAGGCACGGCAGTCCGACGCGCGGCAGTACCCAGCGGGGCAGCCCGGCACCCGTCTCCCCGTGCGGTCCAGTGCGTCCCGCGCGGCCGCCCCCGCCGGCGGCCCACGGCGCGTGGTGCCGGCCGAGGCCGCGCGCGCCGGCCGGCCGGACGCCCCCGTCCGACCCGACGCACAGCCTCCCGCGCCCCGGGAGCGGCGCGGGGCGGTGGGCGACACGCGGTACGGGGCGGCCTCGGTGACGCCCGCCGGGGCGGACTGGCTCGCGTCGGCGAGCGTGTTCCCGCGCAGCGTGCACGCGCTGTGGGCGGCCCGGCCGAGCGCGCCCAGCGTGCTGCCGTGCGGCATCGCGTTGGACGTGGTCAGCGCGCCCGCCCTGTTCGGACGGCGGATGGTCGACCGGCTCTGGTGCGAGGGGTCGGGGCCGGTGGCGGTGCAGCGCGGGCGGGTGCTGTTGTTCACCAGGCCCGGCGTGGCCCAGCGGCTGCCGTCCCTGCTGAGCTGGGAGGAGTGGGGCACGGGGGTGGTGCCGCCGCTGCTGTGTCACGGCGCCGGGGACGCGGTGACCATCCCGCCGCTGCGCGCGCCCGAGCCGGCCGGGTTCGAGGACCCGGCGGAGGCGGCCGACCCGTTCGCCGGCCCGTTCCTCGCGCATCGCCCGGAGGTCGGCGAACCGCGCGGGCGGGGGCCCGGCCCGCTGGGCGGGCCGGCCGGCGCCGCGCACCCGGACGCGCCGCGGCCCCACCCCGCACACACGGCCCCGCCGTGTCCGGGGGCCGAGGCCGGGCCGTACCGGGAGGGGGCGTACGAGGAGACGCCGTACGCGGCCGGCGCGTACGGGGCGCGGATGGGTTCGTCCGCCGGGGCGCCCGATCCGGTCGCGGGCGCCCTGGCCTCCGTGGCGTCGGCGGCGGCGGGCGGGGCAGACACCGGGTCGCGCTGGCTGGTGGCGCCCGACGTGCGCCACCCCTGGCTGCCAGGGCCGGACGTGCTGCTGTGGGCGTGTGTGCGCGCGGCCCGTGGGCGGGCGCGCGGCGTGACCGCCGACACGCCCGTGACCAGGGCGAGCCCGTCCGGTCGCGGCTGATCACGGCGGGCGTAACCGATTTTCATTCCGCCGGACCCTGGTGTTAAGGTTTTCCACGTCAGCGAGCGCCGCTAGCTCAGTTGGTTAGAGCAGCTGACTCTTAATCAGCGGGTCCGGGGTTCGAGTCCCTGGCGGCGCACCTGAAGAGGGGCCCTCGTACTTCGGTACGGGGGCCCTTCGCCATGCCCGCCGCCTTCCGCCATGCCTGGCGGGCGCGGTCCGCCGTGCCCCGTCGGCCCAGCTCAGCCCACGGGGTCATGGGTGACCTTCACGGTCCAGGTGGCGCCCCGCCCCTCGGGGCCGCCCTCAGTCTACGCGTCGGCGACGGTGGCGTCCTCGACGCTGACCCGGACGCCGTCCTCGGGCGCGGCGTAGCTCTCGCCGACGTCGAGCGGCGCGTCCGCGAGGTCCGGGTAGACCGAGGCGCTCTCGCAGGCGCCGGCGCCCGGATGCCCGTCGATGACCTTGACTGGGCCCTCGGCGGAGGCGGTTCCGCTGCGCACCCGGTAGATCAGCACGCCCTCGGAGCAGGTGCCCGCGTCGTTGCCGTACGCCCCGCGCGCCTCGATGACCAGGGTGCTCTCCGGGCCGGTGCGCACCACGACCACGCGCGGGTGGGCCGGCGTGCCGGGGGCGCGCGGGGTGCCGAGCAGGTCGAGGGTGTGCAGGGTGGTGCCGGGGCGGTGGACGCACACGACCTCACGCCCGCCGAGCCAGCCCAGCTTCCACTTGTGCCAGCCGAACGGCTCGGGCGCCATGCCGAACTGGCTGCCCATCAGGTCCCAGTCGCCGACGTGGGTGTCCCAGTCGCCCTTGCCGTCGCTGGGGCGGTGGTAGAGGTCGGGCAGGTCGAAGACGTGCCCGACCTCGTGGGCCAGGACGTTGTGGTCGGGCGGGTGCTGCTCGAAGACGGTGACCAGGCGGCGCAGCTTGGCGCCGTACACGGTCAGCGGCCGGTCGAGGTTGACGACCTTGGTGGCGTCCGCGTCCATGCCCGGCGCGCCCGGGTCGGCGACCAGGTAGACCAGGTCGTACCGGATGAAGTCGACGGCGGGGCCGGCGGTGGCGAGCGCGTCACGCAGGTAGGCGGCGCGCCGGTTGCTCTCCCAGTCGCGCTGGATGGCGTACGTGGTGGAGGGGGCCGGCATGGCCAGCCAGCGCCGTACGGGGTGGACCCGCAGGTCGAACTTCCCGTACGAGGCGCGCGCGAAGAACTGCGCGGTGCCCGGGAAGTGGTCAGCGGCCAGCGCGGTTGGAGTGAGGGTGGGGCATGCGTCGGGGAAGGACAGGAAGACCATCGCGGCGTCGAGGGTGCCGATCGGGCGGGGATACTCCGGGTTCCAGGTATCCAGGCCCTCGGAGTGGTGCGCGCCGGTACGCTCCAGCGCGCACGGCCCGCCGGGACCGACCGCGACCGCGGGGCCGGCGACCACGGTGGTGGCGATGACCGCGCTCAACGAGATCAGCACCGCCGCCGCACGGCGCAGGGGCCCGGCCCTGGCGGGCGCACGCGAACGCGCCACAACGACCTCCCCGGGTGGACGAGAGGACACCTCAACCACCTTGTGCGGTTCTGTCGGGTTTCGCCATTTTCCACTCAACCAGTCGAGTGACAAGCCGACCTGGCGGGTATGTAACAGAAAGTCACAGCCGGTCAATTGAAAGCTGGGATCGTGCACGGTCCGCCAAAAGCAATCATTCTCTTACCCGGGCCCCAAGGTGACGCCGATGATCACGGGGGCGTCGCTGGAACAGCCGAAGAGCAAACCTCTATAATCGCCACATTTCCAGCGCGAATTCCCTCCCCGGGGCGCCTGCCCTGGCTGCCCGCCGCCCGGTATGCGACTGACCCACACCCTGTACGAGACGAGCGCTTTGCAGGAGCGAGCGGTGAGCGGATCTCTCGACGGCCACAGCGGCGCGCCTAGCGCGACCCTGCCGACGATGACGGAACGTAACGCACCACTGAGTGAGTACCGCGCCGCCTTTCATGCCGTGCATGTGGCGATGGCTGTCGTCGACCACGAGGGGGTGGTGCACACCGCGAACGCGGCTCTCGGAGCGCTGCTCGGCGCCGACCCCGAGCGGTTGCGCGGCGCCAGCGCCGCCGACCTCGCCGACCTGCGCGAGGACCCGCGGCTGTGGTCCGCCTACGGCGAGGTGCTGCGCGGCCGGCACGATCGGCTGCGCTGCACGCGACGGCTGCGGGAGCGCGACGGGCGCGCCCGCTGGGTCGAGGTCACCGTGGTCCCGTTGGCCATGGGCGCCGACCTGGCCGCCGCCCGGGCCGACCGGTGCGACCAGCGTCCGGAGGGGCCGGGCGAGCGGCGGGCGGCGCTGCTGACCATCGTGGACGTGAGCGAGCAGCACGATCTCCAGGCCCGGCTGTGCCACCTCCAGATGCACGAACCGGTGACCCGGCTGCCCAACCGGAGCCTGTTCTTCGAGCGGCTGGCCAGCGCGCTGGAGTCGGCCACGGTGGCGCCCGGGGCGGTTCAGGTGCCGCACCCGTCGGGCGGGCCGGGCGCGCCGCACGGCGACGGGGACGCGGCGCGCCCGGGAGCCGGGGCCACGACGGACGGCACGTGCGGCGGTTCCGGTGGCGCCGGTGGCGAGCCGGGCCCGCAGCGTGGTGGCGACGCCCAGCGCGGTGGCGGGGCGGCGGTGGGTGGGGGGCGCAGTGGCCGGGTCGGGCTGTGCTACCTCGACCTCGACGGGTTCAAGGCGATCAACGACACGCTCGGGCACCGGGTCGGGGACGAGCTCCTCGGCGCGGTCGGACAGCGGCTGGCCGAGTGCGCCGCGCCCGACGGGCACCTGGTGGCCCGGCTCAGCGGCGACGAGTTCGCGCTCCTGGTGACCGACTCGACCGGCACCGACCAGCTCACCGAGCTGGCTCACGCGCTGCTGGTCGCCCTCCAGCGGCTGTTCGACGTGGCCGGGCACCGGCTGACGGTCTCGGCGAGCATCGGGGTCGTGGAGCGGCTGGCCGCCGGCACGCACACCACCGCCCTGATGCAGGCCGCCGACACCACGCTGTACTGGGCGAAGGCGGACGGCAAGGCCCGGTGGGCGCTCTTCGACCCGGAGCGCAACGCGCACCGGATGACCCGTCAGGCGCTGTCCAGCACCCTGCGACAGGCCGTCGAACGGGGCGAGTTCATGCTGGAGTACCAGCCGCTGGTGGCCTGGAGGACGGCGTGGTGCGCGGCGCGGAGGCGCTGGTGCGGTGGCGGCACCCGCAGTTCGGGCTGCTGGCGCCGAATAGGTTCATCGGATTGGCGGAGGAAAACGGCGCCATCGTGCCGCTGGGCCGCTGGGTGTTGCGCACCGCCTGCTGGCCAGGCCCGGCACTGGCAATTGGCCCATCCGGCGCGGCCGGTGCGGGTCAGCGTGAACGTGGCGGTACGGCAGGTGTGGGACTCGGAACTGGTCGCGGACGTGGCGGCCACGCTCGCGGAGACCGGGCTGCCGGCCGAGCTGCTGCAACTGGAGCTCACCGAGTCGGCCGTGATGGGCTCGGCCGGCCGCCAGTTGCAGGCGTTGCAGCAGCTCAGCGACATGGGCGTGACCATCGCCATCGACGACTTCGGCACCGGCTACTCCAACCTGGCCTATCTGAGCCGGTTGCCGGTCTCCTCGCTGAAGCTGGAAGGCTCGTTCGTGCGCGGCTTCCGCGCCGAGGAGCACCCCAACCCGGCCGACGAGACGATCGTCGAGGCGCTGGTGCAGCTCGCGCACCGGCTCGGGCTCACGGTGACCGCCGAGTGCGTGGAGAGCGCGGAGCAGGCCGAGCGGCTCGGACGCATCTGCTGCGACACCGGGCAGGGCTGGTTCTTCTCCCGCCCGGTCTCACCCGAGCAGGTGTCGGCCCTGCTCCGCGAGGAGGGCACGGCCGAGGGGCGAGCGGAGGGCTGAGCCGCGCCCGCCGGCCGGCGCGGCCCCGGCCGCGCGGCCTGCCCCTCCCCGGGCCCCGCGCCGGCCGGTGGCGGTGCGGAGCGCGTACGACGTGGGCCGCGCCGCGGCCCGTGGTCAGGACGCGGTCGGTGCCGGCAGGCCGTACGCGTCGGCGATCAGCTCGTACGAGCGCAGCCGGGCCCGCGGGCTGTGCACGCTCGCCGTGATCACCAGCTCGTCCGCGCCGGTCCGCTTGACCAACTGGTCCAGGCCGTCGCGCACGGCGTCCCGTGCACCACGTTGGCGACGTGGCTGTCCACGAACTCCCGCTCGGCCGGGGCGAACGCGTACTCCTCGGCCTCCTCCGGCGTCGGGATCAGGCCCGGCCGGCCGAGCCGCAGCCGGATCATGGACAGGGCGCCGGTCATGACCTGGCGGCGGGCCTCCCGCTCGTCGTCAGGGGCCAGCGCGCCGAGGCCGATGGAGGCGTACGGGGCGTCCAGCACGGCCGAGGGGCGGAACGAGGAGCGGTAGAGGTCGAGCGCCGGGATAGTGTTGGCCGCCGAGAAGTGGTGCGCGAAGGAGAACGGCAGCCCGAGCGCGCCGGCGAACTGGGCGCTGAAGCCGCTGGAGCCGAGCAGCCAGATCGCGGGCCGGTCGGCGGACTGCACGCCGCCGGGGACGCTGCCCTGGACGGGCCCGGGGATGGCGTGGATGCGCGCGTACCGGTGGCCGTCGGGGAAGTCCGCGTCCAGGAACCTGGTCAGCTCGGCGAGCTGGCGGGGGAACTCGTCGGCGCCCTCGTTCAGCCAGTCCGAACGGCGCAGCGCGGCGGCGGTCGCCCCGTCCGTGCCGGGCGCCCGGCCGAGCCCGAGGTCGACCCGGCCCGGCGCCATCGCCTCCAGGGTGCCGAACTGCTCGGCGATGACCAGCGGCGCGTGGTTGGGCAGCATGACGCCTCCCGAGCCGAGCCGGATGCGGTCGGTGTGGGCGGCGAGGTGGGCGAGGATGACCGCGGGCGACGAGCTGGCGACGCCCGGCATCGAGTGGTGCTCGGCCACCCAGTACCGGTGGAAGCCGCGCCGCTCGGCGAGCTGGACCAGCTCCACGGAGGTGCGCAGCGCGTCGCTAGGTCCAGCACGGAGAGCGGTACGGGTGCGGTGCCGCTCGCCGTTCCTCGAATCGTGTCCACCGGCGTCGTGCCTCCTGAGATCGCGTACGTAGCAGAGGACACTAACCGGAGATTGCGTCCGGTTATTCCCGGGGCCTGCGGCGCGACCTCGCGCGCCTCCCCCCACGGGCCACGGTACGGGCCCGGCACGGACCCCGCACCCGCCGCCGACCACGCCCAACTACCCTACTGCGGAGGCCTGTTACGCGCTCACGCGGCCGGGCGCCCGGGGCCCGTCGCGAACAGTCGGCCGAGCCCGGGCCGGGTCACCGCGCGGTCAAGCAGCCGCAGGCCCTCCCAGACGGTGACCTAGTTGGCGGTCAGCACGGGCTTGCCGACGGCGGCCTCCAGGGCGGGCAGGTGGGCCGCGGTGTGCAGGGCGGTGTCCGGCAGCAGCACGGCCCGCGCGTCCGGGTGGTCGCCGGCGCGGACCAGGCGCAGCACCTCCGCCTCGCCCCAGGTGCCGACCTCGGCCGCGGTGATGACGCCGCTGGCGCGCGCCTGCACCACCTCGATCCCGGCCGCCTCGAGGAAGACCGTGACGCGGTCGGCGACGTCCCGGGGGGCCACCCGTTCGGCGCCGATGGCGCGCGCCGCGCGGGCGAAGGCGAAGGACGTGCTGGACGCCGAGGTGCCGGCGGTGGTCGCCAGCTCGCGCACCTGCTCGCCGGCGCCCTCCCAGCCGAAGACGAAGCTGGCGCTGGTGCAGGCCCAGACAACGGCGTCGGCGCAGCGCCGGCGCAGTTCCCCCACCCCGGCCGCGAGCCTGGCCGCCGAGCCCATTTCCAGCAGGGCGTCCACCCGGTGCGCGTCCTCGCCGATATCGGTATGGGCCAACGGCAGTCGAATACCGCCGCCGAGCAGTTTCTCAAGACGCGGATAGTCGTCTTCCGCCGAGTAACCGGGGTAAAGAAATCCGACCGTCGCCACGCGCCACCTCCTGATCGCCGTTCTCGCACCATTCCGGACCACGCCGTAGCGTCCCGTTTCCGCTATTCGACGCCCCGCCCCGGGGGCCGACCATGGCGTCGTCCGGCCCCTTCCGACAGCACCCGGGCCGTTGTTTCCCTCTCGCCGTTTCGCCGCCCCCGCGCGCCACGGCGGGCCGGCGCGGCCCGGAAGCAGAACGTGTCCGCGCTGTCGGTGCGGTCCGGCTCGGCCCTGCCCGAACGGCACGGCTAGCCGGTCGGGCCGCCGTACTCCTCCGGGGACGGCGGCGGATCGAGGCCGTCCGGCAGGTCCGGCTCCGGGGCGCCCGACGAGCCGGCGTACGCCTCCTCGGGCGGCGGGACGGGCGGCAGCGCGACCGGGCCCGAGCGGGCGGCGGGGTCGACCAGCGCCTGGTAGGGGCCGACGGCCTGGGCGCCCATCGTGCGCAGCGCCGACCACATCGTCACCTGGTTCGCGGACAGCACCGGCATCCGCAGCTCCGCCTCCGACTGCGGGATCACGTCGTAGGTGGGGAGGTTTGTGCAGCTGATGAACAGGGCGTCGGCCGAGCCGACCACCGCCAGCCGTGCCATGTCCACCACGTCCCGGTAGGGCACCCGCCAGATCTCCCCGGTCAGCCCCAGGTAGGCGCGGCCCACGACGGCGATGTCGGCCGCCGCCAGGTACTCCTCCAGGGCGTCGGTGACCGACTTCGTGTACGGCGTGACCAGGACGATCCGCCGCACGTCCAGCTAGTCGAGGGCCGCGAGCAGCGCGCCCGACGTGGTCAGCGACGGCACCTCACCGGCCTGGGTCATCGCCGCGCACATCGCCCGCTCGCCCGGCACGCCACCGACGAAACTGCCCGACACGCAGGCGTACACCACCACCACCTCGGGCGCGACGGCGCTCAGCGCCTGCACCGCCGCGTGCAACGTCTCGTGCTCGCTGACGACCCGCGCCAGGTCGAGGCTCACCTCGACCGGAACGAACGGCGTGCGGGTCAGGTGCAGCGAGACCTCATCCGGAACCCAGCGCCACAGTTCGCGGTCCAGCGCGAAGTCGAACGGAGCGACGACGCCCACGCCGCGCTGCCGCTGTGAGCCACCCAGAAAAGAGACGTCCATTTTCGAGCCCCCATACGAAACGCCGGGCTGTGGCCGTTGGCCAGGGGAAAGCGAGCCGGTGAATGCCGGCACGTCGGGATAGGAACCGTTGTTGACGACAGTAGTTTCTGCTGCCTAGCGTGGTCAATCCTCATATCCACGGTGATGTACCACGCGCGAGGAACTCCTCCCCGCTCGACGTTTCGGAACGGTTTCCCGCCCATGTCTGCATACACCGTCGTGGTCCTCCGTCGTGGTCCTCGGCGACACCCCCCGTACGGCTCGACCGGCTCGCCGGCCGGGCGCGGGTCCAGGTCAGTGACGCCGCGTCGCTGCCCGCGCTGCTGCCGGGCGCCGACGTGCTGCTCGTGTGGGACTTCCAGTCCGACGCGCTGCGCGACCGCCTGGCCGGGTTCGGGGCCCAGGCCCGGGTGGGTGCATACGGCAAGCGCCGGCGTCGACCGGCTGCTCTTCCCCGGCCTGGTCGAGTCCGGGACCGTGCTGACCAACCGCGCGCGGCGTCTTCGACCAGCCGATCGCCGAGTACGTGGGCGCGCTCGTGCTGGCCTTCGCCAAGGACCTAGCCGGCACCTGGGAGCTCCAGCGCCAACGCCGCTGGCGGCACCGCGAGACCCGGCGGCTGGCCGGCACCCGCGCGGTGGTCGTCGGGGTCGGGCCCGATCGGCCGGGCGATCGGCGAGACGCTGCGGGCGCTCGGCGTGCGCGTGGAGTGGGTGGGGCGCACCGCGCGCGGGCGTGCGGGGCGCGGACGAGTTGGACGACCTGCTGCCGGACGCCGACTGGGTGGTGTGCGCCGCGCCGCTGACCTCAGCGACCCGCGGCATGTTCGACCGCGCGGCATTCGCCCGGATGGCGCCCTCGGCGTACTTCGTCAACGTGGGCCGGGGCCCGCTGGTGGTCACCGGGGAACTGCGCGCGGCGCTGCTGGAGCGGCGACTGGCGGGGGCCGCCCTGGACGTGTTCGAGCAGGAGCCGCTGGCGTCGGACAGCCCGCTGTGGGACACGCCCGGGCTGCTGGTCTCGCCGCACATGAGCGGCGACACGGTGGGCTGGCGCGAGGATCTGGCCCGGCAGTTCGAGGACAACTTCGACCGGTGGGCGGCGGGCGAGCCGCTGTCCAACGTGGTCGACAAGCGGCTCGGCTACGTGCCCGGCTGAGGTGCCGCGCACGAGGTCACCGCACCACCGCCCGGTGGGCCGGCCGGCGCCACCGACCGCACGAGTGAACCCGGAGGGTCCGGATGACTGAGCTGTGCGACCTGAAAGCCGTTCAACTCGTCGAGAGCTACGCGGCGCGCACCATCTCGCCAGTCGAGGCCACCCGGGCCGCGCTGGCCCGGGCCGAACAGATCCAGCCCCTGGTGCACGCCTTCACCCGGCTGGACGCCGAGACCGCGCTGCGTGAGGCCGCCGAGTCCGCCGCGCGGTGGGCGCGCGGCGAGCGGCTGGGGCTGCTGGACGGGGTGCCGGTGTCGATCAAGGACATGCTGCTGCTGCGCGGCGGGCCCACGCTGCGCGACTCGCTCACCCTCTCCGAACGGGGCCCGTGGACGGAGGACGCGCCGGCGGTGGCCCGGCTGCGCGAGCACGGCGCGGTCTTCCTCGGCAAGACCACCACGCCCGAGTTCGGCTGGAAGGGGGTGACCGACTCGCCGCGCGAGGGCGTCACCGGCAACCCGTACGACCCCGCGCGCACCTCCGGCGGCTCCAGTGGGGGCAGCGCGGCGGCGGTGGCCTGGGGCGCCGGGCCGCTGAGCCCGGGCACAGACGGCGGCGGCTCGGTGCGCATCCCGGCCGCGTTCTGCGGCACCTTCGCACTGAAGCCGACCTACGGGCGGGTGCCGCTGTACCAGACGAGCCCGTTCGGGACGCTCTCACACGTGGGCCCGATCACCCGGGACGCGGCCGACGCGGCGCTGCTCATGGACGTGGTCAGCGGGGCCGACTGGCGGGACTGGTCGCAGCTCGGGCAGGTCGGCGGCGGGTTCAGGGCCGGGCTCGACGAGCCGCTGACCGGGCTGCGGGTCGCCTACAGCCCCACCCTCGGCGGCGTTCCGGTGGACCCGGAGGTGGCCGTGGCGGTGCGGCGGGCGGTGGAGATCCTGGCCGAGCTGGGCGCCGTGGTGGAGGAGGCCGAGCCGGGGTTCGCCGATCCCGTGGAGGCGTTCCACGTGCTGTGGTTCAGCGGGGCGGCGCGGGTGGTGCAGCCGTTGGACGAGGAGCGGCAGGCGCTGCTCGACCCGGGGCTGCGCGAGGTGTGCGAGCAGGGCGCGGCCTACAGCGCGCTCGACTACCTGGCGGCGGTGGACGCGCGGATGGCGCTCGGCCACGCGATGGGCCGCTTCCACACCCGCTACGACCTGCTGGTCACCCCGACGCTGCCGATCACGGCCTTCGCCGCCGGCGTCGAGGTGCCACCGGGTTCGGGGCTTGGGCGGTGGACGGGCTGGACGCCGTTCACCTATCCGTTCAACCTCACCCAGCAGCCGGCCACCTCCGTGCAGTGCGGACTCTCCTCGCGGGGGTTGCCGATCGGGGCGCAGTTGGTGGCGGCGCGGCACGCGGACGCGCTGGTGCTGCGCGCCGCGCACGCGCTGTACGGGGCCGGGCGTCGCCGACGCGGTACGACCGCCGGCGCCCGGGGCGGGGCGTGAGCCGTGCCGGCCATCGGAGCCCGGCGGGAGCTGAGGGTCACGCCCGGCGGAAGCTGAGGGTCTCCCCCAGCGCGCCGGCCCGCCACAGGTCCTGACAGGCGTCGGCCATGCGGTCGAGCCCGTCGACCACCGCGCCCCACACGATGCCGGGCACCCAGCCGGCGTCGCCGTTGATCAGCAGGTTGTTACGTTCGTAGAACAGCGCGAGGTCGACCACCCGCGACTGGACCGGCCGCGCGGGCGCGGGGGCGGTGTCCGCGCCGCGCGCGGTGGCCGCCCGCGCCGCCTCGTAGCCGTAGGAGGCGGTCCCCAACTGGGTCTCGGTGAACGTGAAGTAACACAGGTCGCCGGGGATGGGGGTGATGGTGGGGTTCTCCAGGGGTGGCTCCCGCGGGGCGAACGGCGGCAGCAGCGCGTAGATCTCGTTGCGCGCGTACTTCGCGTGGTAGACGTCGCCGCCGAGGGGGAGCGCGTTCCACACGGCGTCGCAGGTGCGCGTGACGCGGTCGTCGAGCAGCTTCGCCGTGCAGCGCGCGCCGCGCCTGTCGAGGGAGACTTCCACGAACCGGTCGGTCACCGACTGCTCCTCTCGTCGCTTTCCGGAATCCATCGTGCCGCGCTCCTCCAGGTCACGGCCTGTCGGCGGGCTACGTCAAGGACTGGAAACGATCCGCATAACTTCACTCAACTCGGGTAGCCGCCAACTCGGGTAGCCGCGCGGCCATGGCTCGACCACGAGGGAACGACAAGGGAAAAGGGCTGGCACGGCGCTCGCTGCTCGCGGACGGCGCGGCTCTGGGGCTGCTGGGGGCGGCCGGCTGCAGCCGAGTCTCCAGCGCGGACGCCAAGGACGGGGGAAATCTGCTGGACCGGCTCAGGTCTCAGGGCACGGTCCGGCTGGGGATCGCGGGGGAGATCTCCTTCGGGTACATCGACAAGGACGGGGAGTTCACGGGGGAGGCCCCGGAGATCGCCAAGGTGATCTTCAAACGGCTCGCGGTCGGCAGTGTGCAGCCGGTGCCGACGGAGTTCTCCTCACTCATTCCGGGTCTGCGCTCTCAGCAGTTCGACGTGGTCTCGGCCGGCATGTACATCGACCCGGTCCGCTGCGAGCAGGTGATCTTCTCCGATCCCGACTACAAGATGCTCGACGCATTCATCGTGGCCAAGGGCAACCCGAAGAACCTGCGCGACTACAAGGACATCGTGCGCACCGGCGCGCGGATGGCCAGCGGCACCGCGTACGCCCAGATCGGCTACGCGGTCACGGCCGGCGTCAAGCGCTCCGAGATCACCGTGCTGCCCGACCAGCTCGCGGGCCTGCTCGCGGTGGAACAGGGCCGCGTGGACGTGTTCGCCGGGACCACCGTGACCGTGCACAACGTGGTCAAGCAGCGCGGCAGCCGCAAGGCCGAGGCGACCGAGCCGTTCCAGGCGCTGGACGCCGACGGCAAGCCGGCGATCGGCGCGGGTGGGTTCGCCTTCCGCCCGGAGGAGACCAAGCTCCGGGACGCCTTCAACGTGGAGCTGCACAAGATGAAGAAGAGCGGCGAACTCCTGCGCGTCATGCGGCCGTTCGGCTTCACCGAGACGGAGATGACAGATCTCACGGCCGAGGAGTTGTGTTCATGACCGCGGGACTGTGGGAGCACTGGCTCCTGCCCGGCATCTGGATCACCGTGCAGCTCACGCTCTACAGCGCGGTGTTCGCCACCCTGGTGGCCTTCGGCGTCGGCATCGCGCACCTCGCGGCTGTGGATCGTCCGCTTCCTGACCGGCTTCTACGTGGAGGCCTTCCGCGGCACCTGGGCTCTGGTGTTGATGTTCTGGTTGTTCTTCGTGATGCGGCTGGGCTTTGAGTTCCAGCTCGTACCCATGTGGGCCGCGGTACTGGCCCTGGGGGTGACGTACGGGGCGTACGGCTCCGAGATCGTGCGCGGCGCGCTGGCGGCGGTGGCCCCGGCGCAGCGCGAGGCCGCCATCGCGCTCAGCTTCTCGCCGGCGCAGCGGATGCGCCGTGTGGTGCTGCCGCAGGCCATTCCCGAGATGATCCCGCCGTTCAACAACCTGCTGATCGAGCTGCTGAAGGCGACCGCGCTGGTGTCGGCCGTGAGCGTCGCGGACATCACCTTCGCAGCCCAGCTCTCGCGCCTGGCGACCGGCGAGAGCCTGGAGATCTACTCCATCATCCTGGTCCTGTACTTCGTGCTCGCCTTCCTCCTCACCCGGGCGATGCGCCTGCTCGAGCGCAAGGCCAAGGCGAGCATCGGGCAGGCCCCGCCGCCGGGCGACGGCCTGCTGGCCAAGCTGACGAAGGGCTCGGCCAAGGCCCGGGCGAAGCGTTCCGCCGCGCCGAAGACGGCTGACGCGCTGGCCCCGGGAGGTGCCAAGTGACCTGGGACTGGGACGTCGCCAGGGACTTCCTGCCCGACCTGCTCGACGGGCTGCTCATCACGTTGCAGGCCACCGCGCTCGGCTCGGTGCTCGCCTTCGCGCTCGGGCTGGTGTGGGCGCTGGCCCTGCGCTCGCCGACGCGCTTCGTGCGCTGGCCGGTGGGCGTGTTCGTGGAGTTCATCCGCAACACGCCGCTGCTGGTGCAGCTCTTCTTCTACTGGGTGCTGCCGAGCTGGGACATCAAGTTCTCCGCGCTCACCACGGGCGTGATCGCGCTCGGCCTGCACTACTCGACGTACGTCGCCGAAGTATACCGCGCCGGCATCGACGGCGTACCGGTCGGCCAGTGGGAGGCGGCCACCGCGCTGACACATGGCGCGCGGGCGGACCTGGTTCGTGGTGATCCTGCCGCAGGCCATCCGCCGCGTGGTGCCGCCCTGGGCAACTACGTCATCGCGATGCTGAAGGACTCCCCCATGATCGCGCTGATCGGCGTCACCGACATGCTACAAAAGGCCCGTTCAGAGGGCGCGACCTCGTTCCAGTACATCGAGCCCTACACGATGGTCGGCATCGCCTTCATCCTCATTTCGTACCCGGCATCCCTGTTGATGCGAGCTCTGGAGCGTCGTCTTGGCCACTGAACCCCTCACCCAGAACCCCGGCGTGGACGGCTCCGAGCTGATCCGCTTCGACCACGTCACCAAGCGGTTCGGCGACAACACCCTCCTGGACAACCTCGACTTCACGGTCGCCTCCGGCAAGCACGTGCCCCTCATCGGCCCGTCCGGCTCCGGCAAGACGACGATCCTGCGGCTGCTGATGACGCTGCTCAAGCCCGAAGAGGGCACGATCATGGTAGACGGCGACTACCTCACCCACGAGGAGAAGAACGGCAAGCTGGTCCCGGCCGGCGAGAAGCACACCCGTGAGGTGCGCAAGAAGATCGGCATGGTCTTCCAATAGTTCAACCTGTTCCCGAACATGCGCGTGCTACGCAACATCACCGAGGCCCCGGTGCACGTGCTCGGCATGGACAAGGACGAGGCCGAGGAGCGCGCCCGGGGCCTGCTCGACCTGGTGGGCCTCGGCGACAAGTGCGACGCGTACCCGACCCAGCTCTCCGGCGGCCAGCAGCAGCGCGTCGCCATCGCCAGGGCGCTGGCGATGCGCCCGCAGGTGCTGCTGCTCGACGAGGTGACCTCGGCGCTCGACCCGGAGCTGGTCGCGGGCGTGCTGGACGTGCTGCGGGACCTGGCGCACACGACGGACATCACCATGCTGTGCGTGACGCACGAGATGAACTTCGCCCGGGACATCTCGGACGACGTGTTGATGTTCGACGCGGGGCGTGTCATCGAGTCGGGCTCGTCGGAGAAGATCTTCAGCGAGCCGGAACACGAGCGCACCCGCGAGTTCCTGAGCGCGGCGCTCCGGGCCGGGTCGGACGCAGGGCACGGAGCGCCGTCGGTTCCTCCCCGACGGTGGGGGCCGCCGCGCGCCGCGAGCGCGGTGGTACCCCGAGCTGATGATCCGATCCATGACGCTGGCATATGCCCCCGTGCCGCGCCGCTGTTGAGCCGGGTCTGCGGCGACAGCAATTCACCCAACACCCCCGTCATTGCCACCGCTTGACGGCTATCGTGGTACGAAGCTCCGCTGCCCGAGGTCGCGCCGCGCTCCACCCGTCGGCCGTTACCTGCAGCGACAGCGACACCGCAAGCGGTCACAACCTGGCAGGGGGAAACCGTGGCGCCGAAGCCCGAGCCGACCGCCCCACAGCACTCGGTACGGCATGCCCTCCGGGTGCTGGAGATGGTCTCCAAGCACACAGGTGGCGTCACCGACGTCGAGATCGCCCGTCGCATCGACGCCTCCAGCGTCCAGCTCGCCGAACTCCTGGCGATGCTGCGCCGCGAGGGGTACGTGGAACAGACGAGCGACGGGGGCTACGTCAGTGGGGAGGCGCTGCTCTTACTCGGCGGCAGCGGCGCCAACCGTCAGCAGGCACTGCACGCCAAGCTCCAGCGCACGCTCACCGTGCTGCGCGACACGGTCGGCGCGGCGGTCTACATCAGCCGGTACATCGACGGCGAGGTGAAGATCACGCAGTACGCGGACGGTCCGAACGCGCCCAAGGTCAACGAGTGGGTCGACTTCAGGGTCGCGGCCCACGCGAGCGCGGTCGGCAAGTGCCTGCTCACCCAGCTCGACTACAACGGGCGCCGCGAGCACCTGTCGCGCCACAAGATCGTGCGACTCACCTCGCGCACGACCACCAGCGAGCGGGTGCTCTTCAACAGCCTGGACAACCAGCCCGCCACGGTGCCCGCGCTCGACCTCCAGGAGTACGCGGTGGGCACGGTGTGCGCCGCCGTGCCGATCACAGCCGGCCGCGCGGTCGGCTGCCTGGCACTGTCGCTGCCGGTGGAGCACGCGCACCGACTCCGGCAGGCCGCGTACGCGCTGAACCGCGAGGCCGCGCCGGTGCTGCTGTCGCTCACGCTCTAGCCGTACTGATCACGAGCGCTCCAGCGGGCCGCGCCGGCGCGGCGGCGGGCGGGGCAGGTCACGGCGGTGGGGGCGGGCCAGGCGGTGGTTCTGAGCACCCCCGATGGGCGGGTAAGATTGACTTCGTCAACCCGCGCCGCTAGCTCAGTTGGTTAGAGCAGCTGACTCTTAATCAGCGGGTCCGGGGTTCGAGTCCCTGGCGGCGCACGTCACACTGTGGGCCTCCTCGTCACCGACGAGGAGGCCCACAGTCGTTCCGCCAGTCATCACGGCCGTCCGCGCCGGGCCCCTGGCCGTGCGTCCGGGGGGGATGGTCAAATCGGAGGTGGCGGTGCACAGTCGCAAAGTAGCGAGCGACATCCAGGAAAGCATCAAACGGCTGATCATCGACGGACGCCTGCCCTCCGGTGCCCCGCTGCCCACCGAGGCGGAGCTGATGGAGCTGATGGCGTCAGCCGGAACTCGGTGCGCGAGGCGCTGAAGGCGCTCCAGGCCATGGGCATCGTGGAGATCCGGCACGGCTTCGGCACCTACGTCGGCGCCATGTCGATGGCCCCGATGATCGAGGGCCTCACCTTTCGCACCGTCGCCGGGCACTACCGGGGCGAGGACAGCCTGCTCCAACTCCTCGAACTGCGCGAAGCGCTGGAGACCGGGCTGCTGACCCGGCTGGTCGGCCGGGTCTCGGATGCCGACCTCGCCACCCTGGACGCGCTGGTGGAGCGGATGGCGGCGGAGGCGGCGCACGGCCCAGTGCGCACTGAGACGGACCGCGCCTTCCACGCCGCGCTCTACCGGGGCCTGGACAACCAGTTGCTCAGCGAGGTTCTCGAGGCGTTCTGGGACGCCTTCCACCGGGTGCGCACCGACCTGGTCGACGGCACCCCCGACCCCCAGGTCACCTGCGAGCAGCACCGCGAGATCCTGGCGGCAGTCCGCTCCGGCGACGCGCCGCGCGCCGAGGCCGCGATCCGCGACCACTTCGGCAACATCAGGACCCGACTGCGCTCGGCCGCCCGCCCCGCACCCGACTGAGCCCGGTCCCTCCCTCGCTTGGCACCGTTGCCGCCGACCGGCGGGCGCTGTCCGCATCCGGCGGGCGCTACGGGCCCCGGCGCGCGTTGCGGGCCAGCTCAAGGACGTACTCCAGCCACCACGCGCCGGCCCGCGGGCCGCCCTTACAGGTGCCGTCGGACTCGCAGGGGCGCTTGACCCACAGGTGGGTGTCCACGCGCTCGTCACCGGTGTGCGTGGTGGGCGGCTCGCCCAGGGCGCGCTGGCCCGGGTTGCACCACGCCTGCGGATCGTCCGCGCCGGGGGCCGGCCCGCGACCGTTGCGACTGGTGTCGATCACGAAGTGCTTGCCGCCGACCAGGTCCGACAGCCTCTTCCCGTACTCCGTGTTCTCCCGCGTGGTCTGGTAGTTGGCGATGTTCAGCGCGAAGCCGTCCGCGGCGGATGGCCGGCCCGCCTCAGCGGCCCGGCCATCCGCCGCGGATCGGTGATCCAGTGCGGGTTGCCGGCGTCCAGGTACACCTTGGCGCGCGGCAGCACGCGCAGCCGGTGGACCGCCTCGGCCAGCAGCGCGAACCGCTCCTCGTGGAACTTCCTCGGCGTGCAGCCGTCCTCCACGTGCGGCAGCGCGTCCGGCTCCAGGATCACCGTCGCCGGGCGGTCCCCGATGCCGGCGATCACCTGGCCAAGCCAACGCCGGTAGGCGTCGCCGTCGGGCGCGCCGCCCTTGGAGTACTGGCCGCAGTCGCGGTGCGGGATGTTGTACAGCACGAGCAGCGGGTCCTCGACCCCGATCCACTCGGCGAACGGCTGCCGGGCGATGCGCTCGATCAGCTCGGCCTCCTCGGCCCGGTCGTCCGCACGGTAGACGGCGAGCTGCCGGGCGGCGTTGCCCCGCGGGTTGACCCAGTACGGCACGACCGACGCCGGCCGCTGCGCGATCGGCTTGGCGACGTCGGCCGCGCGCCGCTGGCCGACGTCGGAGTCGACCGGCGCCGAGCACGCCGACCCCAGCAGCAGCGCCACCCCGACGGCCGGCGCGAGGCGGGCAACCCCGCGCCGGCGCCCACCGCGACGCCCCGAGCGCGCCCACCGGCGCACGCCGCGCCGATCTCCTCGCGGGACACGTTTGGTCGCTTCAATGCCTGCACACCGTCCCTGCCCGAGCCGTGTCCGTACGCACCCTGTTGTACCGCGACGGCGCCCCGCGAGCGTGCGGCGACATGGCCCCCTCGCCAGTCCTCGTCGCCGACCGCCACGACCGGCCCACCCGCGACCCCCGCCCACCCCCGAACGGCCCCACCCGGCCACCCCGCCATCCGGCCCCGCCGACCAACCGGCCCGACGGCCAGCCGATCAACCAGCCAGCCGGCCAACCGACCCGGCGAAGCCGCCGTAGGCACCGGCCCGCGCACCCCGCCCGCGCCCCCGCCACACCGACACGCGCCCCCACGCGAACGCCCCGGGTGGATCAGCCAGAGTGGCGTACCGCCGTCAGGTAGGCCGAGACCACGATGTTGGCGCTGTACGTACGGGTGGCGGCGGTCGAAGGTGCCGCCGCAAGTGATCAGGCGCAGTTCGGCCCGGCCCGCCCGGCGCGGCCCGTACACCCGGTGGGCGTCGAACCGGTCACGGGTGACGACTGCGACGTCCTACACGGTGAACTCGGCCACCGCCCCGTCCGCCCGGGCCACCCGCACCCGGTCCGCGGGCTCCAGCGCGCTCAGGCCGTGGAAGACCGCCGGCCTGTACGCCGTGTCCACGTGCCCCACCAGCACGGCGGCGCCCGCCTCGCCCGGACGCGGACCCGCGCGGTACCAGCCGACATCGCCCGGACTGTCGTACGGCGGCGGCTCGACCGCGCCAGCCGGGACGGCTCACCGCCGCCACGTCGCCGGTGGTCGGCGCCGCGCCGACGCCCGCGCCGCCGTCCCTGCCCCACAGCCACAGCGCCACCACCACCGCCCAGGCCAACCCGACCAGCAACCGGCCGCGCCCGTCGCCCGGCGCGGGTGCCTCGACCATCCGTGCCGCGCCGCTCACAGGGTGGGGCGGCGGGCCCGGCTGCGCCGGTGCAGCGCCATGCCGCCAAGGGTCAGCGCGGTGCCGCCCGCGAGGGCCAGCCCGTACGCCTCCGCGACCCCGACGCCGCCGTCCCGTGGCGGCTCCTCGTCGGCGGCCACATCGCGCGGCTCGCCCGCGGTGCCGCCACCCCCGGCGCGCACCGGCGCGACGGGCGAACAGGCCGGCCGCGGCAGCGCGTGGTGGTCGCCGGCCCGGTCGGGGCGCGCCGCCTCGGGCGCCTCGTCGGCACGCCGACCCTCGGCACCGACGTGCACCCGGCCGACGGCCACACCGGAGCGCCCGTCGCAGCGCACGGTGACGTCGTAGACGCCGCTATCGGCCGCGCCGCGGATCATCGCCTCCGCGAAGAGCCCGTCCCCGCCCTTCGGCTCCGGCGCGAGCCGCGCGCCCACGACGAACGCACGCGGCGCGACGGCCCCGGTGCGCCCCTCGCACCCGAAGGCCCGCACCTCCACCTCGTGGCCCGGCCGGACGTGGGCCAGGCTGACGACGAGCGTGGGACGCGGTGACTCGTCGGCCGCCGAGCCGATGGCGAGCACGGCGACGACCGCCCCGACGGCGATCACCGCCGCGCCCAGCGTGCGGGGGACGAAGCGCATGGTGAACCTCCTGGTCCTCCCAACGTTCGCGACCCCACACCCACCCGCATCCGCTCCACGCCCCTGTTGGTCCGTTCGCGTGGGCGAACGGACCAACGGGGGGAGGCCGGGAGTGTGTGAGTGAGGGGGCGCCGGGGTCGGCGCACGAACCCTGGTGTCACCGGCACTGGTCCTCGCTCAGCGATGCCCAGGCTCATGTTCGAGGTGTCACTCGGCGTGTCGCCGACTCGTGTGACTCCGTGGAGCGCTGGCTCTGTGCGCCGCTACGTTCGTTACCTCAACCCCGTGACACCGCCGGCCCGCCGGGGGCTTCCCCTGACGAAGGGAGACATAGCCATGGCTGGACAGCACGGAAAGCCGGAGCCGCAGGAGCCGCCGCAGGGGCCACCCGGTGACACCGACGGGCAGAGCCCCACCTTCGGTGGCGGCGACTCCGGGACGCCCCGCAAGGACGACAGCGACTCGTGACCGCTGACGACCACGACCCCCTCCGCCAGCGGCTCGCCGAGTCGCTGGCGGCCAGGGGGCTCTTCACCGAGCCGTCGCTGCGCGCCGCGTTCGACCGCGTTCCCCGCCACCTCTTCGTCCCCGAAACCGTCTGGACGTTCCATGCCGGGCGATGGCGCCCGCTACGCCGCGCGGACGCCCCACGACAGTGGGCGGAGCTAGTGTACCACCGGGACGACGCGCTCGTGACACAGGTCGACGACGGCGCGGTGGCGGCCGATGGTTCCGGGCTGGTCCCGACGAGTTCCATCAGCTCACCGGCGGCCGTACTCAACATGCTCGTCTCACTCGCCCCCCAGCCGGGCGACTGGGTACTTGAGATCGGCACCGGCACCGGGTAAAATTCCGCGCTGCTCTGCCACCGGGTCGGCGCCGACAGCGTCACCACCGTCGAGGTCGACCGCTCGCTCGCCGAACGCGCCCGGACCGTTCTCCGGCAGGCCGGCTACACCCCCGAGATGATCTGTGCGGACGGGAAGCGGGGACATCCGGAGCGTGCTCCGTACGACCGGGTGATCTCGACGGCCTCCGTCCGACGCGTGCCCGCGGCCTGGCTGGAGCAGACGAGAGTGGGCGGGGAGATCGTGACGCCGTGGCTACCCAACGATCAGGCGCTCGGGTTGCTCTGGCTCCGGAAGGGCGCGGCGGGGGGCGCACGCGGGGTGGTTCCACGGCGGGGAGACATTCATGGCGCTGCGGGGCCAGCGCCGGCCCCGTCCCGACGTCGCCGCGCTGTGGTCGACCACGCGCGACCGGGCCGAGGAGACCGCCGGAGAGCAGCCGGACCTGTCGGCCCTGGCGTCAGTGCACGCGAGATTCGCCCTGGCCGTGGCGCTGCCCGGGGTCTCCTGCATGCGACAGGGCGCGGCCGGAGAGTGGTTCTTCCTCTCCGCGGACCACACTTCGTGGGCATGGGCTCGACAAGGTGGCGCCCAACGTTTCGGGGCGCGTGACCTGCTGCGTGAGGTGGGGGACGCCCTTCGCTAGTGGTCGGGTGTCGGCCAACCGCCGCTCACCGACTTCGGCATGACGGTGGCGCCCGACGGTGGCCATACTCTCTGGCTCGGTTCCCCATAGGGCCCGGCCTGGGTCCTGCCCACGGTTGATCGCCGTGTCGCCCCACCCGCATCCGCTCCACGCCCTTGTTGGTCCGTTCGCGTGGGCGAACGGACCAACAAGGGCTCACGGCGTGGCCCTACCCGGGGGTGGCATCAGACCCGGTCCACCAGGTCCACGATGGAGTCCACGACCCATGAGGGGCGGAAGGAGTGGCGGTCGACCTCCTCGGGGCGGGTGAGGCCGGTCAGCACCAGAAACGTTTCCATGCCCGCTTCCAGGCCCGCGAGGACGTCCGTGTCCATCCGGTCCCCGATCATCGCGGAGGTCTCGGAGTGGGCGCCGATCGCGTTCAGGCCGGCCCGCATCATCAGGGGGTTGGGCTTGCCGACGAAGTACGGCTCCTGGCGTGCCCTTGGTGATGAGGGCGGCGACCGAGCCGGTCGCGGGCAGCGCGCCCTCGGCCGAGGGGCCGGTCTCGTCCGGGTTGGTGGCGATGAACCGGGAGCCCGCGTTGATGAGGCGGATCGCCTTGGTCAGGCCCTCGAAGCTATAAGTGCGCGTTTCACCCAAAAACGACATAATCGGGCTCCGCGTCGCTCAGCACGTAACCGATGTCGTGCAGCGCCGTGGTCAGACCGGCCTCGCCGATGACGTACGCGCTGCCGCCCGGGCGCTGGTCGTCCAGGAACTGCGCGGTGGCCAGGGCTGAGGTCCAGATGTTCTCGACCGGCACCTCAAGCCCCATCCGCGACAGGCGGGCGTGCAGGTCGTGCGGGGTGTAGATGGAGTTGTTGGTCAGTACGAGGAAGGGCTTGCCGGAGTCGCGCAGACGCTTGAGGAAGGCGTCCGCCCCCCGGATCGGGGTGCCCTCGTGGATCAGCACCCCGTCCATGTCGGTCAGCCATGACTCGATCGGCTTGCGCTCTGCCATTACCGGACTCCTGCCGTACGACGTGTGCGGGACGCCGGCCGAACCGCGCTGTACGGCAGGCGTCCTCACAGCCTAACCAGCTACAAGTGACCTTGACCCTCACGGGAGCGACCGCTGTGCCGCCCGCCCCCGCGCCGCTCACCCCCAGGTAAGCGCAGCGGCTCCCCGTCCAGGTGCCATCTGGGGTCGATGGCGACGCCGAGGTGGGTCAGCAGGGTGGGGGCGACGTCGACCATGCGGGAGGTGCCGGTGGAGCCGGGGGTGAAGCCGGTTCCGTGGGCGATGACGAAGGTCTGCTTCTCGCGCGCCGAGGTCCCGCCGTGGCCGCCCGCGTCGGTGTGGCCGTCGTCGGCGGTGACCATGATCAGCCAGTCCTCGGCGGCATGGGTGGGGCGGTTGGTGACGGCCCGCAGGATCTGGCCGACCTGGGCGTCGGCGCCCGCGATGGCCTCCAGATGGGCGCGGCTGGCGCCGCCCGAGGCGTGGCCGGCGTGGTCGATGTTGTCGAGCTGGACGAAGCTGGCGTCGGGTGCGTCGGCCGCGGACAGGCGGGCCACGGCGTCCTCGGTGGTACCCGCGTCGTACGCGGAGCCGGGCGGGGCGACGCGGACGTCGACGGCCGGCGAGAACAGCGCGCCGCCGGTGGCCGAGGGGAGTTGGGGCCAGGAGGAGACGGCGTAGGTGCGCAGCGCCGGCCGGGCCTGCTCGACGCGGGTGAGGACGTCGGGGTAGGTGGCGAAGCGCTGGCCGCGGAAGGTGTTGTCGCGTACGCCGTGCTTGGTCAGCCACACGCCGGTGGCCAACGTGGACCAGCCGGGGCCGGAGAAGGTGAAGGCGTAGGGGATGGTGCCGGGGGCGCGCAGGCCGCCCGCGATGAGGCGGTGCAGGTGGGGTGCGTCGGCCTCGTCGACGCGGTCGAGCATGCAGCCGTCGAGCCCGATGAGCAGGGCCTTGGGTATGCGGGCGGCCGGTCGCGCGGAGGCGGCGTGGGCGGTGCCGGTCGCGGCGGCGTGGGCGGTGCCGGTCGCGGCGGCGCTGGCGAGCAGGGTGGGGCGGGCGGGACGGGCGGGCGTGTGCGACATGGGGTCCTCCGCTGGGGGGTGGGGGCGTGGTGGACGGTGTCGAACGAGTGGTGTGCCGGGCGGCACACCGGGCCCGGGCCAGGCGCCGGCGCGGTGCGGCGGCGCTTGGCCCAGACCCGTTACCTTCGCAGGGCGCGTGCGGCCGGGACGGGTACGGCCGGGCGTGGCGCGTCAGTTGCCGGTGGCGGACTTCCAGGCGTCGATGTACTCGGTGTAGTGCTCGTCGATGTCCTTCCAGTCCGGCTTGAAGACCTCGACGCCCTTCATGAGGTCGGCGAGCGCGGTGGCGTTGGGGTCGGTGGCGTTGATGTCGGTACGGGCGGCGAAGCCGCCGCCGACCGCGCTGACCTGGCGCTGGGCTTCCTCGCTGAGCAGGTAGTCGAGGAACTTCTGGGCGTTGGCGCTGTGCGGGGCCTTGTTGACCAGGCCGGCCGCGTACGGCAGCGCGAAGGTGGTGCGCGGGCCGCCGTCCTTGGCCGGGAACCAGATGCCGAGGTTGGGCATGGACTTGGACTGAGCGTAGTTCATCTGCACGTCGCCGTTGGACACGAGCAGTTCGCCCTTGTCGACCTTGGGGGCGAGCTTGCTGGTCGAGGAGGCGGGGCCGACGTTGTTGGACTGGAGGTCGCCGAGGTACTTCATGGCGGCGTCCTTGCCGCCGAAGTCGTGCATGGCCTTGATGACGACGGCCGTGCCGTCGCCGGCGACGCCCGGCGTGGAGTACTGGATCTTGTTCTTGTACTTGCCCTCCAGCAGCTCCTCCCAGGTCTTCGGCGGCTGCTTGAGTTCCTTCTTGTTGTAGGCGAAGGAGAAGTAGTTGTTGACGACCGAGGTCCACTTGCCGTCGGCGTCCTTGTCGCTGGGCGCCACGGCCTCGGAGCCCTTGGGCGTGTACGCCTTCAGCAGGCTCTTCTTGTCGGCCTGCTGGATAAAGGACGGCAGCGTGATCAGCACGTTGGCCTGGGTGTTGGACTTCTCCCGGACGGCGCGCTGCACTATCTCGCCTGAGCCGCCCTCGACGTACTTGACCTCGATGCCGGTCTTCCTCTCGAACTCCTTGAAGACGGTGTCGTACCAGCCCTCGCCGTCCTCGCCCTTGAGGCCGTCGGCGCTGTAGACCGTGACGACCTTGGCGTCCTTGTCGGCGGTCTCGCTACAGGCGGACAGCGTCCCGGCGAGGAGGAGGGCACCACCGAGGGCGGCGGTGGGCTTGAGGTACCTGCGGTAGCGGGCGGGGGTGCGCATGGCTGAGGTGTCTCCGTAACGGGTGAGGGTGGCGGGTGCGCGTAGGGGGAGGTCGGTCGCGGGAAAGGGGAGGGCTGTGGGGCGGCGGTGTGGGGGACCGCGGGGCGGGCCGGCGGGGGCCGGCCCGACGCGGGTGGGTCAGCGGTAGCTGGCGCGGGTGCGGATGCGGGAGACAGCCAGCAGGACCAGGAGGGTGGTGCCCATCAGCACGACGGCGACGGCGGAGCCGGTGAACAGGGCGCCCCGGTCGGTCGCGGTGAAGACGCGTACCGGCAGCGGCATCCAGTCCGGCGGGTAGAGCATCATCGTGGCGCTCAGCTCGCCCATGGACAGCGCGAAGCACAGCCCGGCCGCGGCGTTAAGCGAGGGCAGCAGCAGGGGCAGCTGACCCGCCACAGCACCAGCCAGGGTCGGGCTCCGAGGCTGGCGAGCGCGGCCGAGACCGACTGGTAGGCGAAGGCGGTGACCAGCACGCCGTGCGCCAGGATGACGATCCAGCGGGTGCCGTTGAGCAGCATCGGCGGCTGGCTGAAGGCCACCAGCACGGCGAGCCCGACGACCACTGACGGCACCGCCACCGGCGGCATGAACAGGGCGTCGAGCACCCGCTTGGCGCGCCGGCGGAGTGCCGAGGCGGCGAGCGCCGCCCAGGTGCCGACGGTCAGCGCGAGGACGCTGGGGGTCAGCGTGGTGACCACGCTGGTGGTGAGCGCCTCCAGGGACTCGCCGCGCATGGCGACGCCGTAGTGCTCGGTGGTCGGCCCGGAGGGGAAGGCACCGCTCCAGTGGGTGGCGAAGGACGCGGCCACGATGACCAGGAGCGGCAGCGCGAACAGGGCCAGGAAGAGCGCGAAGAAGACGATCCAGGCCGTCCAGCGGCCACCTCGGCTATGCACCAGCACGGCAGGCCCCCTTGAGCAGCGCTCCCTTGCCGCCACGCCCGGTGCGCGCCACCATGGCCCGGTAGAGCCCGAACAGGCCCACCGAGATGGCGATGTTGACGACGGCGACGACGCAGGCGGCCGGGTAGTCGGACTCCAGGATCGCCTCGCTGTAGACCAGCATCGGCAGTGTGGTGACGCCCTTGGCGCCGGTGAACAGCACGATGCCGAACTCGTTGAGGCACATCACCAGCACCAGGCGCTGCCAGCGGCCAGCGCCGGCAGCGCCTCCGGCAGGATCACCTGGCGCACGACGCGCGCGGGGCGCGCGCCGAGCGAGGAGGCCACTTCGAGCTGGGCCGTCTCGATGCCGGAGAAGGCGGCGAGCAGCGGGCACATGACGAACGGCGTGAAGTAGGTGATCTCCGCGAGGAGGACGCCCCAGGGGGTGTTGAGGAAGTCGAACGGGCCGCTGGCCGCGCCCGTCACGTCCGTGTACACGCCGTTGCCCATGCCGACCGTGCCGTAGATGAACAGCAGTGCCAGCGTGATCAGGAAGGACGGGAAGGAGAGGAAGACATCGATGAACTTGGCGACGGCCTTGCCGCCGGGGAAGGGGACGAACGCGATGATCAGCGCGAGGACGAAGCCGAGTACCAGGCAGCCGATGGTGGCGCAGACCGCGATCCACACCGTCGTCCACAGCGCCTCGCGGAACGCCTCGGAGGCGAACACCTCACGGTAGGGGGCGAGCGAGGTGCCGCCCTCGTCGGGGCTGAAGGACTGCTCGACGACCAGGTAGAGCGGGTAGAGGAAGACCAGGCCGAGGACGGCGACGGGCGGCAGTGCCCACAGCCACCGGGTCAGCCCGGCCGCCCGCCTGCCGCGCCCCGGGCCGCGCGGGGCGGTGGCGGCGGGCTCGGTGCGGGCCGGTTCGGCAGGGGCGGTCGGGCGGGCCGAGGCGCTGGCGCTAGCCATCGGTCGCACCTCCCGCGCCGCGCGCCGGGCCCTTGGCCAGGCCGGCGGCGGCGAGGTCCGCGGCCGGGGTGGAGGCAGGGGCGCGGGCCGGAGTGGCGGTCTGGGGCGCGGTGGGGCCGGTGGCCTGGGGGGCGGTGCCGGCCGGGAGCAGTGCGGCGTCGTGCGCGGCGAAGTGCAGCGTCACCGGCTGTCCGAGCGCCGGCGTCTCGCGCAGCTCGCGCACGTCGGCCTTGACGCGGTGGCCCGCGACGTCGACGAACAGCCGGTGCGTGGAGCCGCGCCACTGCACCTCGGCGACGGTGCCCCGCAGGGTGTTCTCGCCCTCGCCGAGGCCGACCAGGTGCGGTCGGACGCACAGCGTGGCGTCGGCGCCGGTCGCCGGGCCGTGCCCGGGCTCGTCCGCGCCGACCACGGTGAGTTCGGTGTCGGCGAAGCGTACGGAGCCGGGCGTGGCGCCGCCGACCGTTACCGGCAGCAGGTTGGCGTTGCCGACGAAGGAGGCGGTGAACTCGGTGCGCGGGCGCCGGTAGAGGTCCTGCGGGGTGCCGCAGTCCTGGAGCCGGGCCCGGTCCATGACCGCGATCCGGTCGGCCAGCGTGAGCGCCTCGACCTGGTCGTGGGTGACGTACAGGATGGACACGTCGGGCAACTCGCTTTGCAGGCAGGCGAGTTCCGCGAGCATGCCGGAGCGCAACTGCGCGTCGAGCGCGGACAGCGGCTCGTCCAGGAGCAGCACGCCCGGGCGGATGGCCAGGGCGCGGGCGATGGCCACGCGCTGCTGTTGCCCGCCGGACAGCTCGCGCGGGTAGCGCCTGGCATAGTCGGCCATGCCGACCATCTCCAGCGCCTCGGTGACCCGCGCGGCGATCTCGCCGCGCGGTACCCGCTGCGCCTTGAGGCCGAAGGCCACGTTCTGCGCGACCCGCAGGTGCGGGAAGAGCGCGTACTGCTGGACGACCATGCCGATGCCGCGCCGGTGCGGCGGCAGGGCGGTGACGTCGCGGTCCCCGATGAACACCCGGCCCGAGGCAGGTCGCACGAAGCCGGCGACCGCCCGCAGCGCGGTGGTCTTGCCGGGCCCGGAGGGGCCGAGCAGCGCCATCACCTCGCCCGGTTCGACGGTCAGGTCGAGCCCGTCCAGGGCGACGGACTCGCCGCGCTTGCCGTAAGCGACGGTGACGCGCTCGAAGCGGATGCCGCTGGCGGGCGTCGCGGGTGCGGAGTGCGCGCTCACGGTGCCGCTCCCGTGGTCCCGGCGTCGGTGCCGGCGCCGGGGTCGGTCTCGTAGGCGGTGATGAGCGCGGGCAGCGCGGCCACAGAGTCGAGGACGTGGGTGGCGCCGGCCGCGCGCAGTTGCCGCGTCTGGTGCGCCCCGGTGAGCACGCCGGCGACCAGGCTCGCGCCGGAGCGGCGGCCCGAGCGCATGTCGTAGGCGGTGTCGCCGGCGACCGCGATCTGCTGGACGCCGTCGGCGGCGTGGGTGTGCAGCAGCGCGCCGAGGACCATGTCCGGGTACGGGCGGCCCCGGCCGCCGACGTCGGAGGGGCACAGGGCGAGCGTGACCAGGTCGCGCCAGCCGAGCGCGGCGATGATGGCGTCCTGGGTAGCGCGGGCGAAGCCGGTGCTGAGCACGACGGTGCGGCCCTGCGCGGTCAGTTCCTCGATGGCCTCCCGGGCGCCGGGCAGCGGCACGCAGTGGCCGGCGTCCACGAGCGCGCCGTAGGCGGCCTCGAACGCCTGGTTGGCGCGCTGGGCCCGGTCCTCGGTGCCGTACAGGTGGCGGAAGACGGAGATCTTCGACTCGCCCATGGTGGCGCGTACGTAGCCGAGTTGCTCCGCGTGCTCGGGGCTACCGGGTTCGACGCCGCGTTCGCGGGCGGCGGCCGAGAACGCCTGCTCGACCAGGCCGTCGTCGGCGACGGTGGTGCCCGCCATGTCGAGGACGACGAGCTTGATGGCCCGCTCGTCGGTGGCGGTGCGCTGCGGGGTGTGCTGCTGTGTCACGTCGTTCACCAGCCCAGTTCGTTCGCGGTGGTCTCGGCGATCGCCGGCGAGCAGGTAATGCCGCGGCCGCCGGGGCCGGTCACCAGCCATACGCCGTCGGTGGCGCGCTCGCGGTGCACGACCCGGCCGGGGTCGACGCACTGTGCGTACACGCCGGCCCAGAGGTGGCGGATCGGTGGCAGCGGGCGGCCGAGGTGCTCGTAGGGGTCCTCGACGACGTCGAAGTTGAAGGGTTCGGCGTACTCGTGGGTGTCGCCGATGGTCAGTCCGCCGTCCGCGCGCTGCACCATGAGCAACTGCATCTTGTGTTCGGCGGCGACCGGGGTCTGCTGTTGGGCGGCGGCCAGGGCGGTGAGCGCCTCGCCGCGGTAGGCCGGGTAGTAGCGGAAGCTGTCGGCGTCGGCGACGGAGGTGGTCAGGGCCTCGCCGAGCGGCGCGGTCTGCATCATCTGCAGGCGCACCCGGCGCACCGGCAGCTTTGGGGCCAGCTCGCGGACCAGGCCGCCGAGCCAGGCGCCGGTGCACAGCACCACGGCGTCGCCGGTGTGCGTGGCGCCGTGGTCGTCGCGGACCGCGCCGGGCCCGGTGACCTCGCGGACCTCGCGTCCGCCGACGAAGGTGTAGCGGCCGGAGGCCAGCAGCGCGTCCTTCAGCGCGCGCTGGGCGACCCGCGGCTCGACCGCGCCGTCGCGCTCGCACCACAGGGCGCCGGCGAACTCGCCGCGCAACGCCGGGTTCAGGGCGCGCGCCTCGGCGGCGTCGAGCAGCTTGTAGCCGCGCTCGGCGGCGTCCGGCAGCTCGGTGGCGGCGCGGGCCACGGCCAGCTCGGCCTCGTTGGTGACCAGGGTGAGCGAGCCGTTCGGCCGGAAGCCGAGCCCGGGCACCCGGGCGCCGCTGCCCTCCCACAGTTCGCGGGCGCGCAGCGCGGTCTCCAACTCCGCGCCTCCGGCCCGTCCGCCGACCCAGACCAGGCCGAAGTTGCGCACCGAGGCGCCGCGGGCCTCGGCCTCGCGCTCGATGTGTACGACCTCGTGGCCGCGTTCCACTGCCTGCCAGGCGTGCATGGTGCCCACCACGCCGGCTCCGACGACTATCACTCGCATGCCCCAGAAGCTCGCGGCGCGGAGTGACCCGAACGGGTCCGGGCGGCGACGGCAAGGTGAACACGGACGCAAATCTGGCCTAGACCAGTTATCTTTCCGTGATATTATGGGGGCGTCAATCCGCCCCGCTTGGTCCACCGGTGAGCGATCTGTCGAGCGGCGGCGAGGCCGCTGCCGGCGCGGTCGGCCATCAACGCGGCGGCGGGCCGGAACCGGGGCGCGGAGACGGGCGCGGCGGACTCGACTCGGGTCGGGCACGGTCGGGCGAGGTCGGCTCAGGTCGGCGACGGGCCCAGGCGGGTGGTGAAGCTGAACCGGTCCCCCCGGTACAGCGACCGCACCCGCTCCAGCGGGCGCCCCCGCTGGTCCCGCGAGATCCGTTGGATGAGCAGCATCGGCAGCGCGGGCGGGGTGCCGATCAGCAGCGCCTCGCGCGGGGTGGCCAACACCGTCTCCAGGCGCTCGTCCGCGTCGCCGAACCCGATGCCGAGCCGCTCGTGCAGGTAGCCGTAGAAGGACGAGTCGGGCTCGAAGTCGGTGGCCAACTTGGGGACCCGGGCCACCTCCACGTACGTGCTCTCCAGACCCATCCGCTCGTCGTCCGCGAGCAGCACCCGCTCCAGGTGCCAGACCGGCAGGCCCTGCTCCAACTCCAACTCGGCCGCCAGGCCGGGCGGGCAGGGGAACTGGTCGAGGGAGATGAGCGTACGACCCGGTCTGCGGCCCTGCCGCCGCACGCCCTCGGTGTAACTCGCCAGCGACAGCGGCTGCTCCAGCTTGGGCCCGGCCACCACGGTGCCGCGCCCCATCCGCCGCAGCCGCCCCTCAAGGAGCAGTTCGCGCAGCGCCTGCCGCAGCGTCTCGCGCGAGACCTCGAACCGTACCGCCAGGTCGCGCTCGGTCGGCAGCGGCTCGCCCTCCCCCAACTCCGCTATCAGCGCCGCTACTCGCGTCTTGACGGCGTAGTACTTGGGGACGCGCCCGTGCTCGGGGACGCCCGCCCTGATCGGTGCGCCAGGTGCCTGGTAGTTCGGGTATTCCACGCGGTGATCCTCGCACCACCCGGTGAGAGGACGTCCCGCGCCCGACCACCATCCGGCCGCCGCCCGGCCCGGGGCCCGCCCCCGGGCCGGGTCAGCGGCGGGCCCTCCGGGCGCGGGCCACCAGCGGCACGCCGGCGCCCACCAGCCCGAGCGCCAGGGCCAACAGGCCCCACCACGGCGGGCCCGAGCCCGTCGCGGCGAGCTGCGGCGGGGCGTCGGCCGGCGGCTCGCCCGGCTCGTCGCCCGCCCCACCCCCGGCCGGCTCGTCACCGGGGGACGCCGCACCGGCCCCGGAGTCCGCGCCGGCGCCGGTTGCCGTGCCCGGTTCCGTCTTGAGGTGACCACCGGGCGCGTGCCCGGTGTCAGCGCCGGTGCCCGGTCCGTCGGCGTCGGTGGGCGTGTCCGCGTCCGCGTCGCCGTCCGTCCCGACCACGGTCCCGCCCGCGTCGCCGGGCTCGCTCGTCCGGGCGCCGGCGCCGCGGGACTCGATGGTGAACCGGTAGGTGCCCGACTGGCCGACCCAGTCCCCGTCCTGGTGTTGCCGCTGCATCGCGGTCACGGCCGCGGAGGCGGGCCCGGCCGGTGCGTCGGCGGCGAACCTGGCCCGTACCCGTACGGTCAGCGTCTTCCGCGCGGGCACCGTGAACCCCTTGAAGCGCGGCACCTCCCGGCGGCTCCCCCCGACAGTGACGCGGCGGCTGCCACCGTCGAAGACGCCGACGTTCTCGTCCTGGTCGGTCGCCTCGAAGCGCACCGGCCGCCAGCGCCGCTCGTACGGGTCGTGGAAGTCGACCCGCAGGTGGCCAGGGCGCAGCGCGCGTCCCTGGTCGGCGAAGAGGGCGACGGGGTGGAGGGCGGCGCAGGCCACCCGCGTGGTGTTGCGCAGGTCGAGCCGCCAGTGCCGCCAGTGGTCGCCGGCGCGGTAGGTGCCGGGCCCGGCGCGCAACGTGGTCCCGATCGGGAAGTCGGCGTCGGAGGCGTCCCCGCACTCAGGGGCGAGCGCGGCCACCGGGCCGTCGGGGCCGCGGCGGCGGGGGCGGCGGCCGGGACCGCGCCGAGCAGGGCCAACGCCAGGGCCACGACGGCTGCCGGGGCGGCGACGGGCGGGGCGATCGGGGTGGTGGCGGCGGTGGCGGTCGGGGCGGCGGGCTCCGATGACGGGGCGCTGGGCGAACGCATGGGTGACCTCTGCTCGGGGGCTAGGGGATGCTCCCTCGTCTCAGCAACATCCCCCGCACCACCGCGCGCCCCACACCGCGTCGTCGGTCCGGCCCACCGCCCGGCCGCGATCCCGCCCGATCGGCCTACGCGGGCCCCGCCGTTCGAGGGGGCCACCCGCCTGCGGCGCCCCACCACCCGGGAGGCCGCACCGCCCGGGATGCCCCCCACCGCCCGCGGCGATCCGGCCACGCCGTGCCGGCCGGGGCGCGCTGGCCACGGCACGCCGGCCTGTGATCAGTCGTCCAGCGAGAGCGCGTTCTTGGCGTGCGTCACGGACGACTCGGCGGCGGGCTGGCCGGGGTTCGCCGTGGCCAGGGCCTGGTTGAGGGTGACGTAGGAGCGCAGCCGCCGCTCGTAGCGCGCGTACGCCGCGGCGTGGTCGCCCCCCGACCGGGCCAGGCAGTCGGCCAGCACGTAGCCGCCCACCAGGGCCAGGCTGGTGCCCTGCCCGGAGAGCGGCGACGGGCAGTAGCCGGCGCCCCCGACAAGGGCCACCCGGCCGCGCGTCCACTGGTCCATCCGGACCTGCGACATGGCGTCGCAGTAGAAGTCGGGCGCGTCCGTGGCGGCCTTGGCCAGCCGGTCGCCCTCCCAGCGCAGGGCGGCCAGCTTGTCGGTGACCAGCCGGCGCAGCGAGGCCGGATCGCTCAGCTCCGGCGCGAGCGGGGCGGACTCGAAGCCGAAGGCGATGCGGAGTTCGGTGTTCTCGCGCGCGGACATGAATGGCGTAGCCCATCTCGCCGTCCCGCGACCAGAGCTGCCAGTCGTCGAGGCCGAGGAAGTTGTCCGCGCTGAAGACGGAGAGGTAACTGCCCAGGTGGTGGGTGTAGCGCTCGGCGGGCCCGAAGGCCAGCCGCCGCACGGTCGAGCGCAGCCCGTCCGCCCCGAAGACCAGGTCGAAGGTGCCGGGCGGCCGGTGCGCGAACTCGACCCGCACGCCGGCCGGGCCGTCGGTCAGGGCCGTGACGCTGTCGCCGAAGAGGTACGTGACGTCGGCCCGTGTGTGCTCGTACGCCATCCGCACCAGGTCCTCGCGCAGCAGCTCGATGTCGGGGCTGTCGAGCCGGCCGCTGCTGAGCGCCACCTCGGTAGAGCGCTCGACCTCCCAGCCGTCGGGGTCGAGCACCGACATGCCGCGCATCCGGGTGCGCGCGCCGCGCGCCCGCTACAGCAGGCCCATCCGCTCGACCACGTCGAGCGCGACGCCGCGGATGTCCACGGCCTGCCCGCCGAGGCGCGGGGCGGCGGCGCGCTCCACGACGGTGACCGCGTAGCCGTGGCGGTGCATCCAGTAGGCGAGGGCGGTTCCGGCGATGCCGCCGCCGGAGATGAGAACGGTCTGCATAACGGGCCTCCAGTTCGCTGTGTACGCACTGAACGTATGGCGTACGCACACCGCTCTAAACTGGCCGAACACCCGCACTGTACTAGGGCAATTACGTGACGCTCGGCGTTCGCACTGCTAACCTCTGCGCTAGTACAGACCAGAGAGGCGGCCCACTGTGACGAAGCCCACAGGCGCCCCCGACCAGCCGCCCTACCTGCGCATCGCCGGCGCGTTGCGGCGGCACATCGCCGAGGGCGAACTCGCCCCCGGCGACCGGGTCCCCTCGACTCGACAGCTCGCCAGGGAGTGGGGTGTCGCGCTGGCCACCGCCACCAAGGCCCTGACCATGCTGCGCCTCGAAGGGCTCGTGGTGGCCCGTCCCCGCGCCGGCACCGTCGTCGCCACCCCCGCCACCCCGGCCGGGCCCACCGCGCCCGGCCGCAGCGGTACCGCCCCCGCTCCGGCCGCCGAGCAGGAGCTGAGCCTGGAGCGGATCGTGCGCGCCGCGATCGAGATCGCCGACGCCGAGGGGCTGGCGGCCCTGTCGATGCGCGGCGTCGCGGCCCGGCTCGGGGTCGCCGTCATGTCGCCGTACCGGTACGTGCCCAGCAAGGACGACCTGATCCAGCTCATGGCGGACGCCGCGTACGGCGAGCGGGGCTACCCGGCCGACCCGCCCGCCGGCTGGCGCCCGCGCCTGGAACTGGGCGCCCACACCCTGTGGGACCTGTATCGCGAGCACCCGTGGCTGGCCCAACTCGGCTCGCTCACCCGCCCGTTGCTCGTACCCAACCTGGTGGGCCACGGCGAGTGGATGCTGCGCGCCCTCGACAGGCACGGGCTCGACCCCACCACCCTGTTCGACATCCACCTGCTCGTCTACAGCCACGTGCAGGGCCTGGCCGTGCACGTGGAGTGGGAGGCGCACGCCGAGACGGCCACGGGCCAGTCCGAGGACCAGTGGATGGACAGCCGGGCCCCGGCGCTGACGGAGCTGGTCGACTCCGGCCGCTTCCCGACCTTCACCAAGGTGGTCGGAAGCTTCGAGAACGGCTACGACCTGCGACTCGACACCCTCTTCGCGGCCGGCCTCACCGCACTCCTGGACGGCCTGACGCCCCTCATCGAGGGCCGGACGGCGGGCTCCACCGCCCCGTAGCCCCCCGGCCCGCCCCGGCCGCGCGGGACCCACGGCGGGCCCCGGCCACCGCGCGCGCCGCTTGCGCTCGAAGGGCGGCGTTGCCAGAGTTCTGGGCATGGATGGCACCCACGGCACTGCCGACAAGGCACAGGTCAGCAGCGGAAACGGCCCGGACGGCGGGGCCGGCGACGGCACTGACCCGGACGGCGGGCGGGTGAGTGAGGGCGTCGCCCCGCGACCACCGCTGACCCGCGACGGGCCGCTGCGCGTCGGGCTCATCGGCTACGGGCTCGCCGGCTCGGTCTTCCACGCCCCCCTGGTCGCGGCCACCGGGGGGCTGCGCCTGCACACGGTGGTCACCTCGCGCTCCGAGCGGCGGCGCGAGGCCCAGTACGCCTACCCGGACCTGCGGGCGGTGGCCGGCACGGACGAGTTGTTCGCCGCCGCGGACGAGCTGGACCTCGTCGTCATCGCCTCGCCCAACCGCACCCACGTGCCGCTGGCCCGCGCCGCCCTGGAGGCCGGCCTCTCGGTCGTGGTCGACAAGCCGCTGGCCGCGACGGCCGCCGAGGCGCGCGAGGTCAGCGCGCTTGCCGACGAGCGCGGGCTGCTGCTGAGCGCCTTCCAGAACCGCCGCTGGGACAACGACTTCCGCACCGTCGCCCGGCTCGTCCGCGAGGGCGCGCTCGGCGACGTGCAGCGCTTCGAGTCGCGGTCCGAGCGCTGGCGGCCCCGACCCAAGGGCGGCTGGCGGGAGTCCGGCGACCCGGCCGAGATCGGCGGCCTCCTCTACGACCTAGGCAGCCACCTGGTCGACCAGGCCCTGACCCTGTTCGGCCCGGTGACCTCGGTGTACGCCGAGTGCGACGTACGCCGCCCCGGCGCCGAGGCCGACGACGATACCTTCCTCGCACTCACACACGCGGGCGGCGTCCGCTCCCATCTGTGGGCCAGCGCCACTACGGCCCAACTCGGCCCGCGCTTTCGGGCGTTGGGCAGCGCGGCGGGTTACGTCAAGTACGGGCTCGACCCGCAGGAGGCCGCGCTGCGCGCGGGGCGCCGCCCCGGGGACGGCCCCGGTTGGGGCGTGGAGCCGGAGTCCGCCTGGGGCCGGATCGGCGCCGGCGCCTCGCCGCTGGACGACCCCGGCGACGCGGTGCCGACGGAGCCCGGCGACTACCCCGCGTACTACGCCGCCATCGAGCGCGCCCTGCGCTCCGGCGGCCCCCCGCCGGTCACCGGCGCGCAGGCCGGCGCGGCCCTCGCCGTCCTGGAGGCGGCCCGCCGCTCGGCCACCGAGTCCCGCGCGGTGCCCCCCGAGCACCACTGAGCCGCTCGGCCGACCGACCGGGGGCGGGCGGCGCCCGCCCCCGGTCGGCGTGCCGCCTATCCCCCGTCGGCGGCAGCCGCCTGGCTCGCCGGGGGCGGCTCGGCCGCCCCGACCGGCGCGCTGGCGGGCGGCTCCCAGTCGGCCAACACCTGGCCGTCCGGCCGCTCGTCCGCATCGCGGGGGCCGAGCAGGCTGACGGCGAGGGCGACGGCAAGGTTGACCGCGAGCGCGAGCAGCCCCGCGTTGACGCCCCACAGCGGATCGCGGTCGGTGAAGACCAACACCGAGACCAGCGTGGCGCCCACCACGAGCCCGCTCAGCGCGCCGTACAGCGTCATCCGCCGCCACGCGAGGCCAACCAGCAGCATCGGCACGAGCTGCGCCATCCCCTCGTACGAGATGAGCGACAGCCGCACCAGCGTGTTCGGCGCGGTGTACGTCAGGAGCAGCGCCAGCGCGCCCGCCACCACGACCACCACCTGCGAACCGAGCTTCTGCCGGCTCGCCAGGCGCGGTACGAGACCCAGCACGCTGCGGCCCCACATGGTGCCGATGACCAGCATGAACACGGCCATCGGCACGATCGAGGAGAGCACGGCGGCCACCCCGATCACCCCGACCGCCCAGGCCGGCAGCGGGTCCACGACCAGCTTGAACAGCGCCAGGTTCGACTCGGCGCCCACCAGGCCCGGCACCACGAACAGCGCCGCCATGCCGAGCAGCATCGGCACCAGGAGCAGCACGTTGTAGATCGGCAGGGCCACCGCGTTGCGCCGCAGCGTGTCGGCGCTGCGCGCACCGAGGTAGCCGGCGACGGTGGTCGGGAAGATCACCACGGTCAGCGAGTTGAGGAAGCTGGTCGAGACGAACCACCCCTGGTCCAACCCGCCCGACGCGTGCCCGGGAAAGGTCAGCCACTGCGCCTTCTCGTCCACCAACCGGCCGAGGAAGTCCCCGTACCCGCCGAAGTAATGCACCGGCACGTAGCACGCCAGGAAGCCGAGGGTGCCGATGACCAGCACGTCCTTGAGCACCGACACCCACGCGCTGCCCCGCAGCCCGCTGACCACGACGAAGCCGGTGGTGATCGCGAATGCCAGGAAGTAGGCCCAGTTCAGGCTGATCGCCCCGTACGAGATGGTGGAGACCACCACGCCCATGCCGGTGATCTGCAACTGGATGTACGGCAACAGGCACACCGTCGCGCCGACCGCCACCAGCGCGCCGAGCCAGGGCCGCCCGTACCGGTGCGCGACCATGTCGGTGATGCCCACCAGGCCGTGCCGCCGCGCGTACCCCCACAGCATCGGCCCGACCAGGTAGCCCACGGCGTAGCCGCACGACATGTACGCGATGACGTACAGCACCGGCGCGCCGACGTTGTAGCCCCAGCCGGCCGCGCCCAGGTAGCTGAAGCTGGTGTAGCCCTCGCCGGCCATCAGCACCCAGATGAACGCGCTCCCGAGGCTGCGCCCGCCCACCGACCAGTCCGCGAACCCGCCACCCCGCTCGCCGCTGCCGCCCGTGCGCGTGGCCCGGCCGACGCGCACCGACAGCAGCCCGAGCACGACGGTGAAGACCATGAACGCGGCGAAGATCGAGGTGGCCACGGTGGCGTCGGCGCTCATGACCGCCCCGGCCCGCGGTCGCCCCGCCAGGCCAGCCACACCGCGACCGGCGTCAGCACGGTGGCCACCACCATCCAGAACAGCAGGAAGGGCAGCCCGAACACGGTCGGGTGGACCCGGTTGACCAGCGGCAGCGCGCCCAGGTACAGCACGTAGGGCGCGAGCAGCCACAGCAGGGAAGATCGTCGCAGCACGGCGCCCGACCCTAGCCGCCGCACCCCCCGGGGGGCGCGGCGCCCCGCCTGTGGGGTGCGCGGTCGGGGTGCGGCGGAGCGGGGCCGCGTGCGCACGCCGGCGGGTTCCGGCCCCGACGCGCCGCGCGATGACCGGGAACCCCATCGGGCGCCGCGCCCTTCGCATGACTGGTGGCCAGCCGTTACCGCATGCGACAGGCATCACGAGGGGTGCCACGAGCAACGAGTTCGAAAAGCCAAACGAAAAGCGGCGACGAAATCGTATTTTGTGCCTTTCCTGCCGAAGGGTTGCCTATTGCGGGGAACGGGGATATTCAGCACGAGAAACGGGAGCGGGTAACGAGCACGTTCTTCTTCACGACGTTCGACTCACCATCCGGTACGGCGAATTCACCGTCCCACTCCTGTCGCCGCCGCCCTCCCCGACGCACCCGGAAGTCGTTCTCGCGCCTGACGGCGGGGCTTCCGGGAGAAGAGGGCCGGCTGGCGCCGATCACTCCTTTGCATCCGGCAAGAATTCCAGGAGACGCGCTATGGCCTCACCGTCAGAGACACCGACCATAACCGTCACCGCCCAGGAGGACGCCCCCTCTCGCGGCGGCCGCGTTCCTCCCACCGACCCGTCCTGCGGCCCCCGGGCCGACCCGCCCTGCGGGTGCCAGCCAAGGCAGTGCTGCTGCTGTTGCTGCTGCTCACCGCAACCGCCCGACGGCTGCCCGCCACGCCCGCCCGGCGGCCCCCAGGGACCACCGGGGAAGCAGGGCCCGGCCGGACCGGAGGGGCCGGCGGGGCCGCCAGGCCGCCGGGCCCGCGCGGACTGGAGGGACCGACGGGGCCCGAGGGTCCACCCGGGCTGCCCGGGCCCGAGGGTTACCCAGGTCCGATGGGGCCACCGGGGCCACCGGGCAGGGACGGCAAGCCCGGCCCCGCCGGGCCGCGCGGGCCGGAGGGAGTCCCGGGCCCGTGCGGTCCCACCGGACCCGCCGGCCCCCGAGGCTGCCGGGGTCCCAAGGGCGACCCGGGCGACCCTCCCAGCCGGGACTGCCTGCGCCAACTCATCAGGGAGTGCCTCACCGAGTTCGGGTTCTGTCCGCCCTGCTGACCGCCCGCGCACCAGGTGGGGACGCCGCACCCCGGCACCCGCCGAGGCGCGCGCAGCGCCGGCGATCCGTCCGCGACGACCGCCCCGGCCCGCAACAGGGCCGGGGCGGTCGTGCGTGCGCCGGCCGCCCCCACCCGGCCACTACCGGCGACGGCCCTCGCGGGGGCGGAGCCACGAGCCAGGCCCTCACCCCGGATGCCAGTAACCAGACCACTTACCCCCATTGGCCTTGGTACGGCCACGATTGGCACGGCTACGGTCCGGGGCATGCGCCTCCACGTGGTGACCGCCTTCACCGACCGACCGTTCGCCGGAAACACCGCCGGCGTATGCCTGCTGCCCGCCGGGCCCTGGCCGCAGGACGCCTGGATGCAGCGGGTGGCCGCCGAGATGAACCACTCGGAGACCGCGTTCGCCCTGCCGTTGCCCGCAGGGGACGAGGCCGACTGGGCCATCCGCTGGTTCGCCCCGCTCGTGGAGACCAACCTGTGCGGCGATGCCACATTGGCCACGGCGCACGTGCTCCGTACCGAGCACGACGTCCTTGGCGCCGTACGGTTCGCCAGCCGCCACAGCGGCACCCTCGTCACGCACGCCGGCGCGAGCGGCGGCATCACCCTGGACTTCCCGGCCGCGCCCGGCACCGAGGTGCCCGTGCCGGACGGGCTGGTCGACGTGCTCGGCACCGAGCCGGAGGCGACGTACGGCACGGGCGCACTCGGGACCTGCTGACCATCCTGTCCGGGCGGTGACCCCCGACCTGGCCGCCATGGCCGAACTGACCCGCCGGGAGCGGCTGCGGGGCGTCATCATCACCGCCCCACCGGCCGACGCGCACGCCCCACAGGGCCGGGGCTCGTCGTACGACTTCGTCTCCCGCTTCTTCTCGCCGGCCGAGGGCATCCTTGAGGACCCCGCCACCGGCAGCGCCCACACGGCCCTCGCCCCCTACTGGTCGGCGCGGCTCGGCCGGAAGCAGCTCACCGGGTTCCAGGCCTCCGCGCGCACCGGCGTGATCCACACCGCCCTGCACGGCGACCGCGTCCACCTCACGGGGAGCGCCGTCACCGTCCTGGACGGCACCCTGCACGTCTGAGCCCGGCACCGCCGCGCGGTGGTCCCGCCCGCCCGTGGGCCCGTGCGGGTCCACGGGCGGGCGTACTGAGGGGCGGGCGTACTGAGGGGCGGGCGTACTGAGGGGCGGGCATGCTGGCTGGCGCGCGGGTCCGCTCCTCCCGGTACGCGCGGGAGGAATGCCGGGGAAATGCCGACCGACCGCGCTCAACTCCCTTATGCCTCCGCGCATATGACGCCATACGCATTTGGACTTAGACGCGGTGGTCCGGGGGTCATAGCATCAAGAGCGTTCGCACCGGGAGACCAAGCGAGGAGCGCGCATCATGGTCGCCAGTCATGTGGAAACCACTGTTGTGTCCCCGAAGAAGCGGGGAAATCCGTTGAAGGGGGGAATCAAGCGGGCGACGCTCGCGAAGTGCGTCGCCGTTTCCCTGGCCGCCGCCACGGTCGGCTTCTGCACACTGGGCACCGCGAGCGCCCAGACCCCCGAGCAGGCCCCGGACAAGAAACAGGCCGAGATCCTCGATCTCACGTTCCACAACGAGCAGTACGCGGAGAACGATGTCGCCCCGTCGGGACCCAGCCTGGGAGACATGAACTCCTATTCCGGCTCGCTCGTCAAGGACGGCCGGACTATCGGCCGGGGCGGCGGTACGTGCCAGGGGGTATACCTAGACGGCGCCAAGATGACGATGCAGTGCCTGGTCACCCTGAACCTTGAGGGCGGCTCGCTGACCATGCAGTCGCTCGCGGTGAAGGAGTCCAAGACGGTCGAGATGGCCATCACCGGCGGCACGGGCGCCTACAACACCGCGCGAGGCACGGTGCAGTGGTGGGACATCGGCGCGCCGATCGAGACGGTACGGGCCACCATCCTGCGCTGACGGGCATCTCACGCCCGTATTGACGCGCCACGGCCACCCCCGCCAGCAGCCTTCCCCCACGCACGGGGTGCGCTTGGCTGTTGGCGTGGGGCGGCGGCGATATCGCCGGGCGGGCTGCGGGGCGGGGGCGAATGCCCAACCGACGCGCCCCTCACCACCTAGGCGCCGAAGTCGCCCGCCTTCACACCCGCTACGAACGCCGCCCACGCCACCGCGTCGAACGCCAATGCCGGACCGTCAGGGTCCTTGGAGTCACGCACGGGAACGACGCCGGGAAATCCGGGGGCCACCTCGACGCAGTCGCCGCCGTAGCTGGACTTGCGCCACATCGCCGCGCTGAGATCGGGGGTGTTCATGTTGGCCATCCCCTTCCATCACGTCTCTGATGAGAGCGAGAGCGGCGGACTCGTCGGCGGACAGGGCATCCGCCCGCGGCACATCGTAGGTCCGAGCATGCCTGGCGATACTGGGCGTATGGGGGCGTACGAGATGCGCGTGCCGCGCCGGAGCGACCTGCACCCGGACGTTGGACTGCCGCCCTACGGACAGCAGATGCGCGCACTGATCGCTCACAACACGCGGTCCGCCGACAACGGTACGGAGCACGCTTTCGTCGATCACGCAGAGGAACAGCGGTCCGTCCGGGTCGAGAAAGCGTTCTCGTCGACTGAGTCGCTCCCGTACAAGCTGCTTTACCTCAGCCTCGCTCAGGCTCTTCTGCTCGAACAACGCCCGTGCGTACGCCTCCGTCTGGAGCAGCCCGCGCCGTCAACTTGGCGTCCATCTCCGCCCGGCACTTGAACCAGTCCGGATGTACGGGCTACGCGGCGGCCCAGTCGATCTTCCCCCACATCTCCAACACCAGCCCGTCGGCGCCCAACAGAGCGTCGAAGACCTCGGCATGCTTGCGATCCGGCGTGCGGGCGCCCGCTTCGAAGTGCCCGACGAGGGAAGTGCAAGCCCAGTTGGGGCCGCGCACAGCAAGCACCCGGGCACGGAGCCAGCCCTTCCACCGGCCCGTCGGTCGCCGCGTCGGCCCCGAGGTGGCGACGATCCCGGGGCGAGCCCGGGGAGCGGCGTCGGCCCGCCGCGTGGGACCCCACCGCCGCCCGTGACACCGCGAGCGCGGTCCCGCACACACCCCACCGGGCAGGCGTCGTACGCCGCTCCGTACCGGCCACCGCAGCGTCACCCCGTGCGCAGCGCCGCGAGCAGTCGCGCCAGCGCGGCCTTGGTGTGGTCCAGGCCTGCGGGGTCGGAGGAGGAGGCGAGCCACAGGGCGGCCTCGTTCATCGCCCCCGACAGGAGGTGGACCAGCGGCGCGACCGGCTGCGGGGCGATGATCCCCCGGTCGACGAGCAGGGACAGCGCGTCGGCGAGATGGCGGGCCGAGGCGGCCTCGTCCATCGCCCGCCACTGGCTCCACCCCAGCACGGCGGGCCCGTCGACGAGCATGACCCGTTGGATGTCCGGATCGGTGGTCGCGGTGAGGAACTCCTCGCAACCGGCGGTCAGCCGGGCCCAGGGGTCGTCGTGGACCTCGGCGGCCACGGCGACCCGACGGGCCACCTCCTGCTGCGCCTCCTCCAGGACGGCGCGGAAGAGGTCCGCCTTGCCCGTGAAGTGGTGGTAGAGCGCGCCCTTGGTCACCCCGGCGGCCTGGACGATCTCCGCCAGGCCCACGGCCCCGTAGCCGCTGCCGGCGAACAGGAGCCTACCCTCCCGCAGCAGTGCCTGCCTGGTCTGCTCCCGCCGCTGCGCCCGGATGCCGTCCTGTCGCATCGCACTCCTCATTGACATACCCGGGGTATGTGAATAGCGTCATTGACATACCGATGGTACGCGAAAGGGTTCAGGCATGAGACTGACCGGCTTCTATCCCGTGATCGGCACAGCGAAGCTGCGGGAGTCCCGCGACTTCTACACCCGGCTGCTGGGCTTCGAGACGACGTTCGAGGCCGACTGGTACGTCAGCCTGCGCCGGCCGGAAGAGCCCGGATATGAACTCGCCCTCCTCGACCACACTCACCCGACGCTTCCCGAGGGCCACCGGGTCCCCGCACAAGGCCTGCTGCTCAACTTCGAGGTGGAGGACGTGGACGCGGAATGGGAACGGCTCGTCACCGGCGAGGGGCTGCGCCCCGTCCTCGCGCTGTGCAACGAGGACTTCGGGCAGCGGCACTTCCTCTTGGCCGACCCCAACGGCGTCCTGATCGACGTGATCACGCCCACCACCCCCACCGCGGAGTACTCCGAGCAGTACGTCACGGGCTGACCACGAAGGACTCGTCCGCCCTACGGCCTGTTCGTGCTGACGGCCTGGCGGACGCGCCCCGGCCTCCCGCGAGGTTTGTGCGGTGCGGCCTAGGTGAGGCCCGGCGGCGGCGCCCCTCCCGGTCATCCGCTCCGGGAGGCAGGCGCCGCCTTTCCGTACCCGTGTTCTTCCCCGCTTCGGGCCCCGGCCGCCGGGCGGGCCGGGCCCCGCGTCACGCGCCTCAGCCCACGACCGTGTGCGTCAGCGTGTAGATCAGCAAGCCGGCCAGTGCCCCCACCACCGTGCCGTTGATGCGGATGAACTGGAGGTCGCGGCCGATGTGGGCCTCGATCTTGCGGGAGGTGTGCTCCACGTCCCAGCCCGCCACCGTCTCGGTGATCAGCGAGGTGATCTCGCCGCGGTACGTCGTCACGACGTACACCGCCGCGTCCTCGAGCCAACCGTCCACCTTGCGCTGCAGGCGTTCGTCGGTGGCCAGGCGGGTGCCTAGGGAGAGGATCGCCGCGCGGGCCCGCAGCCGCAGTTCGCTGCGCTCGTCCTCGGCCGCCGCGACGATCATCGCCCGGACCGAACCCCAGGCCGACGCGATCAGGTCCTGGACCTCGCCGCGCCCGAGCACCTCGCTCTTGAGCCGCTCGACGCGGGCCCGGGTGTCCGTGTCGGACTGGAGGTCGCACGCGAAGTCGGCCAGGAACCGGTCCACCGCGCCGCGCGCGGGGTGGTCGGGCATGTCGCGCATCTCGGTCACGAAGCGCAGCAGCTCGCGGTAGACCCGGTCGCCCACCTTGCGGTCCACGAACTTCGGCGTCCACCCCGGAGCGCCGCCGGTCACCGCCTCCATGACGGAGTCGCTGTGCAGGGTCAGCCAGTCGTGGGCCCGTACGCACACCAGGTCCACCACCCGGCGGTGCCCGCCGTCGGCGACGACCTTCTCCAGCATGGTGCCCAGGCCCAGCGCGATCTCCTGGGCGTCGGCCCGGCGCGTTATCGCCTCGCCCACCACGGCCTGCACGTCCGCGTCGCGCAGCACGGTCAGCGCGCCGCGCACGGCAGTGGCCAGCTCCGCGGTGACCCGGTCCACGTGCGCCGGCTCGGCCAGCCAGGCGCCGAGCCGACTGCCGATGCCGACGGCCCGCAGCCGCTGCCGCACGACGTCGCCGGCGAGGAAGTTCTCGCCGACGAACTCGCCCAGGCTGTGGCCGAGCTGGTCCTTCTTGGTCGGGATGATCGCCGTGTGCGAGATCGGCAGCCCCAGCGGGCGGCGGAACAGCGCCGTGACCGCGAACCAGTCCGCGAGCGCGCCCACCATCCCGGCCTCGGCCGCCGCCGCCACGTACCCGCTCCAGCCGCCGAGGCCGGCCGACTGGGCCCACTTGGCCAGCACGTACACCAGCGCGACGACCAGCAGCAGACCGGTGGCCAGCGTCTTCATCCGGCGCACGGCACGCTGCTTCTCCTGGTCGGCGGCGCTGAAGGCCAGCGGTCCGCCCGGCCCGCCGCCACCGGGGGCGGCTCCCGTCCTGCCCCCGGCCGGCCCCGGGCCGCCGCCGGTCTCCGCGTCCGCCGCGCCGCCCGTGGCCGTCCCGTCGATGTCCCCGTAGGTCCGTTCCATCCACTCCACCCGATCGCGCCGATCCCTCCGGACATTGTCCTTCCTGCCCTGCTCCGGCAACGAACGAGCCGCTCCCATCGATGCCGGGTCGGACCCTGACGGACCCTGATCGATCCCCGAGCGGCCCCGAGAGACCGGCCCAGGGGCGTGCGGCCCGGCGACGACCGCCGCGGCGCGTCAGGCCCCGCGAGCGCCGCGCCCCGCTCCAGCGCGGCGGCCCGACCACGCCGCCCGTACCCGCCTGCCCCGCGTGGGCGCCGCGCGGCCGCCCTCGCGGGTGCACGAGCCCGTCGCCCACCGGGCGGTCCCGGGCCTCCTCGTGGGATCATGAGAGGCCGATCGGACGCGCGACGGCGCTGCTGATCACCCGCAGTTCCCGACCCGCGGAGCTACTGGCTCCGCCTGCACGAGGAGATCCCCGCACATGACCGTCAGCCCCCTGCCCAAGCGTACGGCCTATGTCGTGCTTGCTACGCTGGCGGCCGTGGTGATCCTCGTCTCCACCGCGATATTCGTCGGTGTCGGCAAGAACGACGGCACCGCCGGGCCGGCCACCGGCCACGGCAACGAGGCCGCGCCGGCCTCGGCCGGCACCTGGGTCGGCACCTGGGCCACCTCGCCCACCGCCGCCGAACCACAGCGCGCCAACGGCTTCCCCCACGTGTCCATACGCAACGTCGTCCGCATCAGCGTGGGCGGCGAGCAGATACGCATCCGGCTCTCCAACCTCTACGGCTCCCGGCCGCTGACCATCAGCCACGCCTCCGTGGCCCTGGCCGCCGCGCCCAGCGACCCGGCCGCCGCCCGCGACAGCATGCGGCGGCTGCGCTTCGACAGCCGGACCTCGGTGACCATCCCGGCCGGCGCCCACGTCATCAGCGACCCGGCCAGGCTGAGCGTCCCGGACGTCAGCGACCTCCTGGTCACCACGTACTCCCCGAACCCCTCCGGCGCCGTCACCTACCACCCGCACGCCCGACAGATCTCGTACGTGGCGCGCGGCGACCACACCGAGGACACCGCGGGTCTCGCCTACACCGAGCAGAGCCCGTACTGGCGCTACCTGACCGGCGTGGACGTGTGGACGAACAAGGCGCGCGGCTCCGTCGCGGTGCTCGGCGACTCGATCACCGACGGCATCACCTCCACCATGGGCGCCAACCGCCGCTGGCCCGACTTCCTCGCCGAGCGGCTGCGCACCGAGCGCGGCGCGCCCCGCCTGGGCGTGCTCAACCAGGGCATCAGCGGCAACCGGGTGCTCACCGGCGGCAACCAGACCCCACCGCACAACCCCAGCGGCCTCTCCCGCTTCGACCGGGACGTACTCGGCCAGACGGGGGTGCGGGCGGTGGTCATCCAACTCGGCGTCAACGACATCCTGCGCCTCCCGCACGAGACCAACCCCGACCGCATCGTGGGAGGTCTGCGCCAGATGGTCGAGCAGGCACACGCGCGCGGCCTGCGCGTGGTCGGCGGCACGTTGATGCCCTTCTACGGCCACCGGGGGTTCACGCCGCAGCCCAACGCGGTGCGGCAGGCCGTCAACGACCAGATCCGCGCCGGCGAGGTCTTCGACGAGGTCGTCGACTTCGACGCGGCCCTGCGCGACCCGGCTCAGCCGTTGCGGCTACTCCCCCAGTACGACTCGGGCGACCACCTCCACCCCAGTGACGAGGGCTACCGGGCCATGGCACGCGCCCTGAACCTCCAGCACCTGCGCGGCGTGGCCGCGGCCACGCTCTGAGCGGCGGGGGCGCGGGCGGCCACGCTCCGCGCCGGCTCCGCGTTGGGTGAGCGGGCGCGTGGGCCGTTCGGGTGAACGGTGGCCCGGCCCGCCCGCCGCGTCACTTGGCCGCGCCGCTCGCGTCCGGCCCCGGGCCGTCGGGTTCCCGCTGCGCCCCGCCGAGTTCGCGCTCCTTGCGGAGCTGCTTCAGCTCCGCCTTCTCGCGGCGGCGGGCCTCCTTGTCGCGCTGGATGTCGCGGCCTTGCGCCGCTTGCGCTCGACAGCCACCGCCCCCCAGACCGCGAGGCCGGTCACGGTCACCCGGGGTGCCTCCGGGGCCCCGTCGCCGGTCGCCGCCTGGTCGAAGCCGCCCATGATGCCCACGCCGTTGACGTGCACCTCGACGTCCGGCGGCACGATCACCGAGATCCCGCCCATCAGCGCGAAGCAGCGGACCACCACGTCGCGCTCCTCGAACCGGGCGTCCCGCAGATCGATCTCGCCGCCGCCCATCACCACGACCGAGGTGAACGCGCGGGGCATGACCCAGCGGCCGGCGCGCTGGAAGCCGCCCATCACCGCGAGGCCCCAGCGCGAGGTGGCCGACCCGCCGATCCGCTCCGGCCAGGACGCGTCGGCGCCGGCCGGTTCGCGGGCCGGTCGCGGGGCCGGGCTCGCCACGGAGGCCGGCACCGGCAGGTGCCGTACCAGCGGTTCCAGGTCGGCGTGGGTGCGCGCCGTGTACGCCAGCTCCAGCCGCTCCTCGAACTCCTCCATGGTCAGCCGCCCCTCGGCGACCGCTTCGCGCAACGCCTCGGCAACCCGTTCGCGCTCGGCATCGGAAGCCCGCATCGGAGGGAGTTCACCGGTCATACGAACAGCTTACGCGGGCACGCGCGGGCGAGGCCCACCCACTTCCGGGCGACCCCGGAAGCGGGCGGACGCCCTAACCGGCGCGCTCGGCGTACATCTTGGCGATCACGTCCTCAATGTCCGGTTCCCGCACCGAGAGGTCGACCAACGGGTACGCCACCGCGACGGCGGAGACGATCGGCGCTGGCGCTGGCGGTGGCCGGGGAACGCCAGCGACTGGCGCGGCCCCTCGACCCGGACCGTGCGCGCCCCCGGAATCCCCGTGACGGGCGGGAGTTCGCGCTCCAGGTCCACCACGAGGGTGCGTTCGCTCTCCCCGACAGCGTGCAGCCCCTCCAACCCGCCGTCGTACATGACCCGCCCGTGATCGATCACCATCACGCGGCGGCACAACTGCTCGATGTCGGTCAGGTCGTGCGTGGTCAGCAGCACGGTCGTGCCCTGCTCGGCGTTCACCTCGCGCAGGAACCCGCGCACCTTGGCCTTGCTGATCACGTCGAGCCCGATAGTGGGCTCGTCCAGGTAGAGCACGTCCGGGTCGTCCAGCAGCGCCGCCGCGATGTCGCCGCGCATCCGCTGCCCGAGCGAGAGCTGACGCACCGGCACCTCCAACAGCTCGGCCAGGTCGAGCAGTTCCACGCACCGCTCCAGGTTGGTCCGGAAGCGGTCGTCCGGAATCCGGTACATCCGCCGCACCAGCGCGTACGAGTCCCGCAGCGGCAGGTCCCACCACAGCGTGGTGCGCTGCCCGAAGACCACGCCCATCCGGCGGGCCAACCGGGTGCGGTCCGCGGCCGGGTCGATGCCCGCGACCCGCAGCTTGCCGCCGCTGGGCACCAGGATGCCGGTGAGCATCTTGATGGTGGTGGACTTGCCCGCGCCGTTGGGCCCGATGTAGCCCACCATCTCCCCGCGGCACCCGGAAGCTGATCCCGTCCACAGCCCGCACCTCGCGCCGCACCCAGCCGGCCCGCCGCCGCACCGTGAAGGCCTTCTCCACCCCGTCGACCTCGATGAACGCGGCGTCGTCCGCCGTCATCGCCTCGTACCCCCTCTCCTGTTCGCCCCGGCACACTGCCGCCCCGAGGTCACGTGTCCCCTACACCCACCGCGCCCGCTCGCCCGCGCCCCGGCGTGCGCCCACCCGCCGAGGCCCACGCGTCCGCCTCACGCCTCCCGCTCCGTACGCACGCTCGCCCGCACCCGCCGGCTCCGTACGCCCGTTCGCCCGCGCACGCCGACTCCGTTCGCCCGCGCACGTCAGCCGCGTGCGCCCGCCCAGCCCCCCGCGCCCGTCGCGGGGCGCTCAACTGCCCGTGCTGCGGTAGGCCCGCTGCCCCGCGCCCCAGGCGAGACCGGCGAGCGCGCAGCAGGCCACCGCGACCAGCGGCGCGCCGAAGCCCACCCAGCTCGGCAGGCCCACCGGCTGTGGGCGGTCCAGGATGTGCAGCGCGGGGAGCCAGTTGACGAAGGCGAGCGAGATGACGAAGACGACCGCCCGCAGCACCTCCGTGGTGAAGACCGTGGGCGGGTACTGCAGCAGCGTCGTACCGCCGTACGTGAACGAACTCTGCACCTCGGCCGCGTCGCTGGCCCAGAACTGGAAGGCCGCGCCCGCCACGAACAGGGACGCGAAGATGGCCGCGCCGCTCACCAGCATCACCGGCAGCAGCAGCACCCGGTCCCAGGTCCAGTCCACGTCCAGGTGCGCGAGCGACCAGCCGAGCAGGACGACCCTCTGCACGATCCGCCCCAACCGGCGCAGCGCGAACCGGTCCGCCGCCACCTGCGCGAGCACCGGCACCGGACGCACCAGAAGGGTGTCCATCGTCCCGTCCCGCACCCGCCGCCCGATCCGCTCGGTGCTGCCGAACAGCAGGTCGGTGAGGCCGAAGGCGGTACTGCTCGTGCCATAGAGGAACGTCACCTCAGCCAGGCCGAACCCGCCGAGCGCGTCCACGTGGCTGAACATCAGCGCGATCACGGCGAAGTCGAGCGCCGTCACGACGAGGTTGCCCAGCGTCATGATCACGAACGAGGTGCGGTACGCCATCGTCGAGCGCACCCATATCCCCACGATCAGGAAGTACACCCGCACGCCCTGGTACGCGCGCAGCCCCCGGTAGGCCCGCCCCCCGGCCGTCGCCTCCTCGTACCCCCACGCCTCCCGGCGCTCCCGCGCCGTCGCCTGCGCCGGCGTCCGCTCCGGTGGATGCGCCCGTACGTCATCGTCGGCCCGTGCCTCAGCCACCCTGGACCACCACCTTCCGGGTCGCCACGGACTGCAGGGCGCGCCCCGCGGCCAGCAGCGCCAGGGCCCAACCGACCTGGAAGGCAAAGGCCGCCACCAGGCCGGCGCCCTGCCGCTCGCCGAGCAGCACGTCCGCCGGGACCTGGAGGATCGCCGACCAGGGCAGCACGGCGGCCAGGTCGCCCAGTGCCCCGGGAAGACGTTGAGCGGCAGGATCATGCCGGAGAAGAACAGCGACAGGACGAGGCTGATCATGTTGAGCCCGGACCCGTCGAGCAGCCAGAACGCGGACAGGGCGACCAGGTAGCGGATGGCGAAGCTGACCAGGACCCCGAGGGCCACCACCGTCAGGAAGTACAGCCAGGTCAACGGCGAGGTGGGGAGCGCCAGCTCGAAGACCAGCGACCCGACCAGCAGCGGCACGATGCCGCGGCCCAGCAGGTGGAACGCGGCCCGGCCCAGGTCACCGGCCAGCCACCACAGTTGCAGGTCCACCGGCCGGTACAGGTCGACGGCCACGTCCCCGGACCGGATGCGCTCCTGCAACTCCTCGTGGAAACCGCCGCCCAGCAGCGCCGAGGCGGCCAGCAGCGCCTGCCCGAGCCAGACGAAGGTGACGGCCTGCGCCAGGTCGTAGCCGCCCAACTGCGGTCGCTGGTTCCACAGCGCGATGTACGTGTACGCGACGATGAAGCCGAAGACGGTGTTGGTGAACACCCCTGCGGCCGTGGCCGCCCAGTAGGTCGCGTAGCGTCGGAAACCACTCGCGATGACGGCCATGTACACAGCCGCACCTTCCATCCCTCCCCGGCCCTCGGCACCAAAGTTGACGAGCCTAGAGCGACAGTTGGGCGGCGAGCCAGGCATTATTCGCCCTGTGGGGTGAGTTGCCCAGGCCAGTTGGCCGATCACAGAGCTGTCACAGGTGCGCGCCGCTTCCGCCGCGCGGAACGCATGATGCGACAGTGACTAGTGGGGCGTACGACGCTATTCGCCCGACATGTCAGGATTTATGCCGTGGCAGAACCCGCGGCAGAACCGTGGGCGGCGGCCGAGGAGTCCCTACACACATGACCGACGAGCCTCAGCAGCACAGCGCCGAAGGCGACGGCACCGCCGCCGCGGGGAGCGACCCCGGCGCTCAGCGCAGCGGTGGCGGCACCCAGCCCGCCGGCGGCCCGACCGCCGATCGGCCATCAGCACGACCAGGAGGTGCCAGCGCTCCCCCACAGGGCACCGGCCCCCGACGCACCGACCAGGACACCGGTCGCCAGCGGCACGGCCCGACACCGGCCGGGCCCGGCGGCGCCACCCCCAAGGGCGCCCGCACCGGAACCCCCGACTCCCCCCACCCGGCCCACCCCCCGCGCGGCACCACCCGCCCGGCCAGCGACACCAAGCCCGCCCCGGCCCCCCGTGGCAACCGCCCCACCACCCTCGGCGAGGGTCTCGGCGCGGACCGCCTGACGCCCGCGCCCACCCCCGACCGCGAGCGCGCCGACGGCAAACGCACGAACGGTGAGCGCACGGCCGGTGAACGTACGGCTGGCGAGCGCGGCGACCGCACGACCGGTGAGCGGACGAGCCCGCCCCGCGCGGGTAGCGAGCGCGCCGGCGGCGGCGCGGACGCCGACGTCCCGCGCGGCAAACGCCCCACCGGCACGCCCTCCACGGCGCGCCCGGACCGGGACACACAAAACGCACCGGGCGCACCGCGGGCACCGGGCGCACGGAACACGCGGGACGTGCGGGACGCGCAAGGCCCACGAGACGCGCGGGCCGCGCGGAACGTCCCCCCGGCCCGCGCCGCCGAGGAGACCGCCGTGCTGCGGCCCACGCCGAGCGAGGACACCGGCCGGCTGCCCGGGCCGCGCCAGGGCTCCGGCCCCCGCACTCCGGCCGCCGGCAGCCGGGCCGTCGGGGCGCGTGGCGCCTCGGCGCGCCGCGACGCCACTGGGCCCGGCGACGACCAGACGGCCGTCCTGCGCCCCACCCCGGGCACGCCCGGCGCGCGACGCGGCGCGGCCGCGGCGGCCGGCGGCGCGGGCGCGGCGGCGATGGCCGCCGGCGGCGGCCCGGGCGCGACCGGCGCCACGGGAGGCGCCGGCGCGGGCGGCAAGAGCGGCGCGAGCCCCGCGGACGGCTGGCCCGAGTGCCCCGACGGGGGCGACGCGACCGGCAAAGCCGGCAAGGCCGACAAGAAGGGCAAGAAGCAGCGCCCCAAGCGCACCGGTCTGCGCCGCCTCGTGCCCACCTGGCGCGTGGTGCTGGGCGCGTTCCTGTTCCTGCTCGTCCTCGTCGGCGGCACGCTCGTCACCGGCTACCTGCTGGTCGACATCCCGGCCGCCAACAAGGCCGCGCTCGCGCAGAGCAACGTCTACCTCTACTCCGACAGCTCGCAACTCGCCCGCGAGGGCACCGTCAACCGGGAGAACGTGCCGCTGAGCAGCGTGCCCAAGCACACCCAGAACGCCGTACTCGCCGCCGAGGACCGCGACTTCCACTCGGAGTCGGCGGTCAACCCGGCGGCCATGGTTCGCGCCGCCTGGAACACCGTGACCGGCAAGGGCAAGCAGTCCGGTTCCACCATCACCCAGCAGTACGTGAAGAACTACTACCTGGACCAGGAACAGACGGTCACCCGTAAGGCCAAGGAGTTCTTCATCGCGATCAAGCTCGATCGCGAGGTGAGCAAGGACGACATCCTGGAGGGCTACCTCAACACCAGCTACTTCGGACGCAACGCGTACGGCATCCAGTCCGCCGCCCAGGCGTACTACGGCAAGGACTCCGACGAGCTGAACACCGCCGAGAGCGCCTACCTGGCCACCCTGCTCAACGCGCCCAGCGCGTACGACGTCGTCGTGCACCGCGAGAACAAGGGGCGCGCGGTGGCCCGTTGGAACTACGTGCTCGACGGCATGGTGGAGAAGGACTGGCTCGACAAGTCCGAGCGCCAGGCCATGAAGTTCCCCACGCCCGACCCCGCCAAGCCCACCTCCAGCATGTCCGGGCAGCGCGGCTACCTCGTCGAGGCGGTCAAGAACTACATCACCGCCAACGACATCATCGACGAGCAGGACCTGGCGGCCGGCGGCTACCGCATCACCACCACCATCGACAAGAAGAAGCAGGACGCCTTCGTCGAGACGATGGACGAACGCCTGATGAGCAAGCTCAGCAAGGCGAACAAGGTCGACAAGTACGTGCGGGCCGGCGGCGCCTCCATCGACCCGGCCAACGGCAGGGTGGTCGCCCTCTACGGCGGCATCGACTACACCAAGCAGTACGTCAACAACGCCACCCGGCGCGACTACCAGGTCGGCTCGATCTTCAAGCCGTTCGTCTTCACCTCGGCCGTCGAGAACGACTCGGTCACCCAGGGCGGCCAGCGGATCACCCCCGAGACCATCTACGACGGCAGCAACAAGCGCGAGGTCATCGGCCCGAACGGGGGCACCGACTACGCGCCGGCCAACGAGGACGACGTCGACTACGGGCAGATCAACGTCACCGGCGCCACCGACAAGTCGGTCAACTCGGTCTACGCGCAGATGGCCCAGGACGTCGGCCCGGACAAGGTCAAGGACACCGCCATCAAGCTCGGCGTCCCCGAGAAGACCCCGGAGATGTTCGCCGGCCCGTCCATCGCGCTCGGCACCGCCCACGCCAGCGTCCTCGACATGACCGGGGCGTACGCCACGCTCGCCAACCACGGCAAGCGCGTCCCGCACAGCCTGGTGGTCGAGATCACCAAGGACGGCGGCAAGGTCACCCTGCCGGACCGCACCCCCGAACAGGTCGTCGCGCGCGACTCCGCCGACACCACGACCTCGATCCTGCGCAGCGTGGTCGCGGGCGGCACCGGCACAAAGGCACAGGCCGCCGGCCGCCCGGCGGCCGGCAAGACCGGCACCGCCGAGGAGGACAAGGCCGCCTGGTTCGCCGGCTACACGCCCGACCTGGCCACCGTGGTCGCGGTGGTGGGCCAGGACTCCAACACCGGGGAGCAGAAGCCGCTCTACGGCGCGACGGGGCTGCAGCGCATCAACGGCGGCGGCTACCCCGCCGAGATCTGGGCCGACTACACGCGCAAGGCCCTGAAGGGCAAGAAGGCGACCGAGTTCGACCTGGCACTGGAGGACGGAGCCGACAACCCGTCGCTGCCCTCGACGGACCTGCCCACCGACACGCCGACCGACGGCGACACGCCGACCGACGGCGACACGCCGACCGACGAGGGCACCACGCCCCCGGACTCGCAGGAGCCCACCGAGCCCAGCGACACCCCCTCGGACGACTCGCCGCCGCCCACCACCGGCCTGCCCACCGAGCCCACCTTCACCCCGCCGACGGACTCGCCGTCCGGTGGCGCCACCGGTGACCCGGGCGGCGCGATAGGCGGCCCGGGCGGACCCGGCGGCGACCCGGGCGGCACCCTGCCCGACCTCGGCACGGACCCGGGCGACGGCTTCTAGAACAGCGCCCCACGCCCGGCCGGTAGGCCCGCGACGACGGCGACGACGCCAGCACCAAAGGCCGGCCCCACGACAGCCCGGCCCCACGACGGAACAGCCGCTCCCGATCGGGAGCGGCTGTTCCGTCGTGGGGCCGGGCTGTCGTGGGGGACGCGGCGCGGGGCCGCGCGGGGGTCAGTGGCCCGACGTCGCCTTGAGGCCGACGACCGCCACGAGGAGCAGCACCACGAAGAAGATCCGCGCGGCGGTGGCGGGCTCGTTCAACACCACCATGCCCAGCACGGCGGCCCCGGCCGCGCCGATGCCGACCCACACCCCGTAGGCAGTGCCGATCGGCAGCGTCTTGGCGGCCTGCGCCAGCAGCACCATGCTCGTGACGATCCCCGCGCCGGTGAACACGCTCGGCCACAGCCGGGTGAACCCCTCGGTGTACTTCATCCCGATCGACCAGCCCACCTCCAGCAGGCCAGCGACGATCAACAGGACCCAAGCCATGACAGCACCTCCGTGAACCACGTGCTTCAACAGGGGTGCGTCGTCTTTGCCTGACCCGGTACGGCGCGTCTCGTCGGGATGCCCTCGACCCTAGCAAGGCACCGCGCGCGAGATGGTGACGCGGACCACCACCCGGCCCAGGCGACCCGGCCCGGGCAACGATCCGGGCCCCACGACCCAGGCCGTACGGCCCACGACCGGCACTGGGGGCACAGGCCGGGCGGCCCGGGCTCGCCCGGTACGGGCTTCGCGGCACAGGCCGAGCGGTACGGGCTGGGCGACACGCTCGCGGGCTACAGGTACAGACCTGTGGAGTCCTCCGACTCCTCCAGCCGCTCGGCGGCCACCGCGTGCAGGTCCCGCTCGCGCATCAGGACGTACGCGACGCCGCGCACCTCCACCTCGGCCCGGTCCTCCGGGTCGTACAGCACCCGGTCACCCGGCTCCACGGTCCGTACGTTCTGGCCCACCGCGACCACCTCGGCCCAGCCGAGGCGGCGGCCGACGGCGGCGGTGGCCGGAATGACGATGCCGCCGCTGGAGCGGCGCTCACCCTCGGGGATGTCGGTACGGACCAGCACCCGGTCATGCAACATCCGGATGGGCAGTTTGTCGTGGGACGTCTTGGCACTCACGCCATGAAGGTACCTGGCTCGGGCACGGCGGAACGCCGACGGGTCGGCCGTATGTCGCCGTCCGTCGTGACGCCAGCCAGCGCCAGCCGCCCACCCCGCGACCTTCGCGGCCGACGTCGCGGCCGCGCGCGGCAGGGGGCGCGGCCCGGGGCGGGTCGCGCCCGGGTGGCTAGCGCTTGTCGCGCCGCGAGGCCGTCAGCAGGCCGACCACCGCGACCGCCACCAGCGCGACCGGCACGATGCGCTCCATCCGGGGCGCCCCGTCCTCGGTCACGAACTGGGCTCGCAGGTCGGAGACCGCGCGGTTGGCGGCCACGTACGCCTGCCCGGCCGTGCGGTCCACCGCTCCGGCCACCTTGGCCTTGGCGTCGCCGATGATCGTCTTCGGGTGCACCCGGATGCCGATCTCATCGAGCGTCACAGCGAGCGCTTGCCGCCTGCGAGCAATATCAGCCTCGATCTGCGCAGGGGTCCTGGCTTCCGACACCTCGCTGCCTCCGTCAATTCTCGATGGTCGTGGTGGACAGTCTGTCAGGTCGGCCGGATTCATGCCCCACGGGATGCCCCGTCGTGGATCTGGCTAGGGTCGGAGTCAGCGGAACCATCCCCTAAGGAGAGCCATGAGCGAGCGAATGCGGGCCGGCAACACCGCCCCGGCCTTCACCCTCCCCGACGCGGACGGCAAGCAGGTGTCGCTCGCCGACCACGCCGGCCACAAGGTCATCGTCTACTTCTACCCCGCCGCCCTCACCCCGGGCTGCACCAAGCAGGCGTGCGACTTCACCGACAGCCTCGACTTCCTGGCCGGCCACGGCTACGACGTCATCGGCGTCTCCCCCGACAAGCCGGAGAAGCTGGCCAAGTTCCGCGACAAGGAGGAACTGAAGGTGACGCTCCTCGGCGACCCGGACAAGTCCGTCCTCGAGGCGTACGGCGCGTACGGCGAGAAGAAACTGTACGGCAAGACCGTCACCGGCGTCATCCGCTCCACGGTCATCGTGGACGAACAGGGCAAGGTCGAGCGCGCGCTGTACAACGTGAAGGCCACCGGGCATGTCGCGAAGATCATCAAGGACCTGGGCCTCTGACCCGCCCCCGGCCAACTGACGGGCCGACCACTCACTGCCGACCGGCGACCCGACCCGCCCACTCCGGCCGGGCCGCCGGGCCGCCGGGCCCACCTGACCACGGTGCCGACTGCCCCTCCCGAGGGCTCAGCCCCTTTGGCGCAACCCCACCTCTCCCGACTCATTAACCAGTTCGACGCTGCGACACGTGGCCGCACGCGGATGTGCCTGGCCGCGACGGGAGAGCGGAGGGAGCTGGGGTGGGGGCGCGGTATGTGGGGAGAGGACGGGGCGGGCCGGCCGGCGGGGTGGAGCCCGAGGCCCTGGCCGCGGCGGTGGCGGGCAGGGCGTCGTGGGCCGGCGTGATGCGGCAGCTCGGCGTACGGTCCAGCGGTGGGCGGCGGCGTTCCCTCCAGCGGCAGATCGCCGAGCACGGCATCGACGCCGGCCACCTCACCACGCGACGCGCCAGACACACCTACTCCGACGAGGCGATCGGCCGCGCCGTCGCCTCGTCCACGGCCCTGCACGAGGTGGCGCGCGCACTGGGCACCCCGCCAGCGCCGGGCACGCTCAGCCACCTTCGCCGACGCATTGCCGCGGCCGGCATCAACGTCGGACACTTTCCGGCCATGCACCGTCGCGGGATACCCGGACCGGACGAGGACGCACCGGGCGGGCCGGACCTGCCGTGCGACCTGGCCGAGCTGGGGCGGAAGGCGGCGGGCGTCGATAGCGTGCGCGCCCTGGCACGGGCTATCGGTTGGCCCGACGACGGACGCTCGCACGCGGCCCTGCGCCGCCTGCTGGCGCGGTACGACGTCGATGTGACGCACTTTCGCCCGGCCCGGACGGCCCCGCCCCGACCAGCGGCTCATCGAGGCGGTAGCCCGTTCCACGAGCTACGCGGCAGTCGTACGGGCCCTCGGCCTGCCGCCGCACGATGCCAGCACACGCCGCGTGCAGCGCTGGTCGACCCAACTCGGCATGGACACCTCGCACTTCGTCCGCCCGTCCCGACGTGCCCACAGGGGCCCTCGCTCCGGTGCCAGGGCCACCGACATGCTCCGGGTGTGGCCGGCCGAGGCACCCCGCGTCAACCGGGAGCGGCTGCACCGCGCCCTGACGGAGATCGGCGTGCCGGCCCGCTGCGGGTTCTGTGGCAACGAGGGCGAGTGGCGTGGCACCCCGATCACCCTCCAGATCGACCACGTGAGCGGCGACTGGCACGACAACAGTCCGGAGAACCTCCGCTACCTCTGACCGAACTGTCACGGTACCACGGACACCTGGTGCCGCAACCGCCGGCGTACCCCGGGCACCACGGACGTGAGCTGACCACCCGCCGTACACCCGACTGCCGATACGGCCGCACGCCCGCTATCATTGCTGGCGGCTAGCGGCCGTGGCGCAATTGGCTGACGCGCAGCACTTAGGATGCTGTGGGAGAAATCCCTTGAGGGTTCGAGTCCCTCCGGCCGCACAGCTTCGATTTGAAGGGCCGACCCGTTTCCCAACGGGTCGGCCCTTCGGCGCTTTCCGCGACGGCCCGGCCGCGCGCGGGGCCCCTACGAGCGAGCCGGCCACGGCAGGTCGGGCGACCGTACGAGAGGGCGCTCAGGTCCACTCACTCCCGGTCCGACCGTCCGCGACCGGTCGACTCACCTCACCCCACCAACTCCCGCACCACCGGCACCAGCACCCGGAACGCCTTCCCCCGGTGGCTGATGGCGTTCTTCTCCTCGGCGGTCAGCTCCGCGCAGGTGCGGGTCTCGCCGTGGGGCTGGAGGATCGGGTCGTAGCAGAAGCCGCCGGTGCCCGCCGGCTCGTGGCGCAGGGTGCCCTCCAGGCGGCCCTCCACCACGCGCTCGGTGCCGTCGGGCAGGGCCAGGGCGGCCGCGCAGGTGAAGTGGGCGGCCCGGTGGGGTGCGTCGATGTCGCCGAGCTGGGCCAGCAGCAGTTCGAGGTTGGCTTGGTCGTCGCCGTGTCGGCCGGCCCAGCGCGCGGAGAAGATGCCCGGCGCGCCGCCGAGGACGTCCACGCACAGCCCCGAGTCGTCGGCCACCGCGGGCAGCCCCGTGGCCTTCGCCAGGGTGTGCGCCTTGAGCAGCGCGTTCTCGGCGAAGGTGACGCCGGTCTCCTTGACGTCGGAGATCTCGGGGTAGGCGTCGGCGCCGACGAGTTCGACGTCGAGGCCGGCGGCGGTCAGGATCGCGTGGAGTTCGGCGACCTTGTGGGCGTTGCGGGTGGCGAGGATGAGGCGGTTCATGCCCCGATTATCCGGGCCGCCACCCGAACCACGTCCCGGCCCCCGCGTTGCCGGCGGCCCGCTGCCGCCAGCCGACCACCACCGCCGAGCCACCACCACCGCCGGTCGAGCGCCGGTCGAGCCGCCGGTCGCCGCTAGCCCGGCTTGCAGGCGCCCGTCAGCTCTCTGCCCGCGTCGGCGACGGGCGTCAGGTCGGGTTTCTCGTCGTTCCTGATGGCCGTGGTGACGTTGTCCACGGCCTTGTCCAGGTGGTCGAGGGCCTTCTCGATGTCGGCGTTGTCGGTCTTCTTGTCGAGTTCGTCGATGTTCTTGTTGATCTCGTCCAGGGCCTCGTCGGACTTCTTCTCGTTACCCGAGCCCTCCATGACGGCGCGTTTGAGCACGGCCTGCTGGAGGTCGTCGATGGATTCCGAGACGTCGACCGCGAGGCCCGCGCAGTCCATCGCCTTGTCGACGTCGTCCTTGTCGCAGCTCGTCATCAGCGGCACGACCAGCGCGACGGCCGCTACGGCGGTCACGGCGTGGGTGATGCGGCGGCGGTGCATTGCCATGGAACGGGTCCCTCCCAGCGCGTACGCACGAGCCCGGCGACTCCGGGTCCCGTACATTACACCTGACTAAACGCCGCCAGGGCGGGCGAGGGTTGCTCAACGGGGCGATCCGCGGCCACGGCGGTCGAGGCGGGCCGGGCGCGTGGGCGGCCACGACGTGCGGCCCGGCGCGCGCCGGGCCGCTCGCTTCACCACCGCGCGACCGACCGCGCGACTGGCCTCGCGACCGGCCGGCGCGCGATCGCCGCCGCTAATCCGCTTCCGCGAGCGCCGCGCGCTGGATGGTGGCCAGTTCGGCGCAGCCGCCGGAGGCGAGGTCGAGGAGGCCGTTGAGTTCGGCGCGGGCGAAGGGCTCGCCCTCGGCGGTGCCCTGGACCTCGACGAAGCGGCCGTCGCCGGTGCAGACCACGTTCATGTCAGTCTCGGCCCGTACGTCCTCCTCGTACTCGAGGTCGAGGAGCGGGACGCCGTCCACGATGCCGACGCTGACGGCGGCGACGGTGCCGGTCAGGGGCTGGCGGCTGGGCTTGAGGAGCTTCTTGGCGTGGGCCCAGGCGATGGCGTCGGCGAGGGCGACGTAGGCGCCGGTGATGGCGGCGGTGCGGGTGCCGCCGTCGGCCTGGAGGACGTCGCAGTCGAGGACGATGGTGTTCTCGCCGAGCGCCTTGTAGTCGATGACGGCGCGCAGCGAGCGGCCGATGAGGCGGGAGATCTCGTGCGTGCGGCCGCCGATCTTGCCGCGGACGGACTCGCGGTCGCCGCGGGTGTTGGTGGCGCGCGGCAGCATCGCGTACTCGGCGGTGACCCAGCCTTCGCCGCTGCCCTTGCGCCAGCGCGGCACGCCTTCGCTGAAGCTCGCGGTGCACAGCACTCGGGTGTCACCGAAGGAGACGAGGACCGAGCCCTCGGCGTGCTTGCTCCAGGAGCGTTCGATGGTTACGGGGCGGAGCTCTTCGGGGATGCGACCGTCGATACGAGACATGGTTCGACCCTATCGGCAATGCGGCGGCCCTCGTTCCGCGCGGAGCACCCCGCCTGGGGTGCCGCCCGGTACGAGGCCCGCCGCGGGGGCCGTCGCGCTGGGGACCCAAGTCGCACTGTCGGTCGGCGGGTTGACGCCACGGGCGGGCGGCGGCAGGTGGGTGCTGCCGTGGGCGCCGGGTGCCTGGTGCGTCGGGGCCGCCGGGGGCCGGGGCGCCGGGTCAGTGGTCGCGGGGCCGGGTGTGGGGTGCGCCGGTGGGGGCGTACCTCACATCATGTCCTCGATCTCGGCGGCGATGGGGTCGGCGTCGGTGCCGATGACGACCTGGATGGCGGTGCCCATCTTGACGACGCCGTGTGCTCCGGCGGCCTTGAGGGCGGCCTCGTCGAGCAGGGAAGCGTCGCTGACCTCGGTGCGGAGGCGGGTGATGCAGCCCTCCACCTCTTCGATGTTGTCGAGGCCACCGAGCCCGGCGACGATCTTCTCAGCCTTGCTGGCCATGTCCACTCCTGTTTTCTCGGCCCTTCGGCGGTCCCGCCGAGCGTTTTTCATACTGTAACGCACGTTTAGACCAACTTCGCGGGCGTATGTCCGTTACTTGGTGAAGGATGGCGATCATCGCCGCGGTACGAGCTGACCATGCCGCGGCGACATATGGTCTACACCAGTATGCGGCAAAGGCGGGTGCCAACTGCCGCCGGGAGGACGGTCATGAGCGTGAGCAGCGCGGCGGCGCCGCGGAAGGCATGGACCTCGTCCTTCTTCCAGGGTTTGCAGAAGCTCGGCCGCAGTCTCCAGTTGCCCATCGCCGTACTTCCCGCGGCGGGCATCCTGAACCGGCTCGGGCAGCAGGACGTGTTCGGCTCCGACGGCCTGGGCTGGGAGAACGTGGCCAAGGTTGTTCGCCGGGGCGGGCGGCGCGCTGCTCGATCCGGTGCTGGGGCTGCCCCTGCTGTTCTGCGTGGGCGTCGCGATCGGCATGGCGAAGAAGGCGGACGGCTCGACGGCGCTCGCCGCGGTGGCCGGCTTCCTCGTCTACCACAACGTGCTGGCGCAGTTCCCGGACGACGGCGAGCCGCAGAACCCCGGGGTCTTCGGCGGCATCGTGCTCGGCCTGGTCAGCGCGCGCGTGGCAGCGCTTCCACCGTACGAAGCTGGTCGACTGGCTCGGCTTCTTCAACGGTCGCCGACTGGTGCCGATCATGATGTCGTTCGGCGGGCTGTTCTTCGCGGTCCTGTGCCTGTGGATCTGGCCGCCGGTCGGCGACGCGCTGGTGGACTTCAGCGACTGGTTGACCGGGCTCGGCTCGTGGGGCTCGGGTCTGTTCGGGGTGGCCAACCGGGCGCTGCTGACGGTGGGGCTGCACCAGTTCCTGAACACCTTCGTCTGGTTCCAGTACGGGGACTACACGGCCCCCGACAGCAAGACGTACCAGGGCGACATCAACCGCTTCCTCAACGGCGACCCCAGCGCGGGCATCTTCACCTCGGGCTTCTTCCCGATCATGATGTTCGCGCTGCCCGCCGCCGCGCTGGCCATCGCGCACTGCGCCCGGCCCGACCGGCGCAAGGAGGTCGGCGGCATGATGCTGTCGGTCGGCCTGACGTCGCTGGTGACCGGCATCACGGAGCCGATCGAGTACTCGTTCCTGTTCGTGGCGCCGGCGGTGCACGCGGTGCTCACGGGCGTGTCGATGGCGGTGACCTGGGCGCTCGGCATCCACGACGGGTTCAGCTTCTCGGCCGGCCTGATCGACTACCTCATCAACTGGGGGCTCGCCACCAAAACGTGGCTGATCATCCCGATCGGGCTGTGCTTCGCGGTGGTCTACTACTTCCTCTTCCGCTTCCTGATCATCCGGTTCGACCTGCCGACGCCGGGCCGCGAGCCGGACACGGAGAAGATGGAGAAGGAGAACGTGAGGTAGCGGCAGGTTCCCGCCGCTACCGGGCCTGGCGGCGCCGGGTTCCGGCCCCACCCGGCCCGGTGGCGGCGACTTCCGGCCCCGTCGGGGCGCGGGTTCCGGCTTCCCGGGGCACGCCCCAGAACCGCCGTCCGGGCTCCGAGCCGGGGTTGTCCCACCGACGCCCCCGTCAGGTGACCGGTCACCACCGCTCCCCCGTCGACCAGAGCCCCGCCCGTCCCGTACGCTCACCCGCGTTGGTTGCGCACCGCGCGTCCCGCATGCACGTACCCCGTACGCTCCCCGCGGCGGTTGAGCGCCCCCACGGCCCATCCGCACCGCGTCGAGATTCACCGCGTTTTCGCACGTCAGCACCGTGGCGTGGGCCGTCGACGACGGATGGTCGGACGCCGCCATGGGCGGGTACCAGCCAAGTTGACCAAAGCCCCTTCCCGCTGGACGGGGACCTGTCACTCTGGGTGGTCCAGTCCACTGAAAACTGGTGATTCCGTTCCACGTAAGCCCGTGCTAAAAATGGTCTAAACCACTGAGGTGGATAAGCCAGGAAGCGGGCATTCCCCCTGAGAGCCCGCCTCACCAGGAGGAATCCCATGAGTACGGCCACCGCCAAGGCGGCCACGGCGAAAAAGCGGGGCGCAGGCGCCACCCAGGGCATGCAGAAGATCGGCCGCAGCCTTCAGCTTCCGGTGGCCGCTCTGCCCGCCGCTGGCATTCTCAACCGGCTCGGCCAGGACGACCTCTTCGGCAAGGACGGGCTCGGCTGGAACAAGCTCGCCGAGATCTTCGCCCACGCGGGCAACTCGCTCTTCGACAACCTCGCGCTGCTGTTCTGCGTGGGTGTGGCGATCGGCTTCGCCAAGAAGGCCGACGGCACCACGGCGTTCGCCGCCCTGGTCGGCTTCCTCGTCTACAAGAACGTGCTGACCGGCTTCGTCAGCGACGTCACCGGCAAGCCGCAGGACCCGGGCGTGCTCGGCGGCATCGTGGTCGGCATCACCGCCGCCGTGCTCTGGGAGAAGTACCACCGCACCCGGCTCCCCGACTGGCTGGGCTTCTTCAGCGGTCGCCGCTTCATCCCGATCCTGATGTCCTTCGCGGGTCTGGGTTACGGCGTGATATTCGGCTACGCGTGGGCCCCGATCGGCGACGGCCTGAACAACTTCGCCGAGTGGCTCTCGGGCAACGGCTCGATCGGCTCCGGCATCTTCGGCCTGGTCAACCGACTGCTCATCCCGGTCGGCATGCACATGCTGCTGAACTCGTTCGCCTGGTTCCAGTTCGGTGACTACACCGCCGCCGACGGCAAGACCTACAATGGCGACATCGCGCGCTACTTCCACGACGACCCGTCGGCTGGAATGTTCATGACCGGCTTCTTCCCGATCATGATGTTCGCGCTGCCGGCCGCCGGTCTGGCCATCGCGCACTGCGCCCGCCCCGAACGCCGCAAGGCCGTGATGGGCATGATGATCTCGATCTCGCTGACCGCGTTCGTCACCGGTGTCACCGAGCCCCTCGAGTTCTCCTTCATGTTCCTGGCCCCGGTCCTGTACGGCATCCACGCCGTCCTCACCGGTGTCTCCATGGCGCTGACCTGGGCGCTCGGCATTCGCAGCGGCTTCACCTTCTCCGGTGGCCTCTTCGACTACTTGCTCGGCTACTCGCACAGCGAGAAGGCGTGGTTGATCATCCCGATCGGCCTGGTCTTCGCGGCCATCTACTACACCGTCTTCCGCTTCGCGATCCTGAAGTTCAACATCCCGACCCCGGGTCGCGAGCCGGAGGACACCCTCGACGCCGCCGAGGCCACCGCTGAGGCCGCGGCCGAGGAGCGCAAGCAGGCGCGGAAGGCGGCCAAGGCCGCCGAGCGCTCAGCCGAGGTGCCGGCGCAGGCCGCCGGCGAACCAGCCGCCCGACGGCGAGAAGAAGCCGTAACGGCCGCGGCGCCCGCGCCGCACGAGCACCACACGAAGGTCCCCGCACCGCCGTCCGCGGTACGGGGACCTTCGTCGTCCTGCTGGCTGGCCTGGCTCTTCTGCCTCGGCTGGCGCGGCTGGCGCGGCTGGCGCGGCTGGCGCGGCTGGCGCGGCTGGCCCATTGTGGCTCGGCTGGTGCGGCCGGCTCGGCTGGCGCGTTGTGGCGGGCGCCGGCGCCCGGCCGCCGGGGCCCGGGCAGCGCGGCTCACACCTCGTAGGTGGCGCCCGCCTTGGCCAGCTCCGCCGGGCCCTCGAAGACCGCCTGCGCGTCACGCAGGTTGACCTGCGGATCGGTCCAAGGCGGGATGTGCGTGAGCAGCAGCCGGCCGACCCCGGCCCGCTCGGCCTGCTCGCCGGCCTGGCGGCCGTTGAGGTGCAGCTCGGCGATGTCCTCCTTGCCGTGCGTGAACGCGGCCTCGCACAGGAAGAGGTCACAGCCGTCGGCCAGCTCGTGCAGCGCCTGGCACGGGCCGGTGTCCCCGGAGTAGACGAGCGAGCGGCCGCCGTACTCGACGCGGAACCCGAACGCCTCGACCGGGTGGCAGACCCGCGCCGTACGCACCGTGAAGGGGCCGACCGTGAAGGTGCCCGGCGTCAGCGTCCGGAAGTCGAAGACCTCCCCCATGCACTTCTCGTGCGGCACGTCGCCGTACGCGGTGACCAACCGCCGCTCGGTGCCCTCCGGCCCGTAAACGGGGATGGCACCCGCCCGCCCGCCGTCGAACCGGTAGTAGCGCGCCACGAAGTAGCCGCACATGTCGACGCAGTGGTCGGCGTGCAGGTGCGAGAGGAGCACGGCGTCGAGGTCGTAGAGACCGCAGTGGCGCTGCAGCTCGCCGAGGGCGCCGTTGCCCATGTCGAGCAGCAGCCGGTAGCCGTCGGCCTCGACGAGGTAGCTCGAACAAGCCGATTCCGCTGACGGGAACGACCCGGAGCATCCGACGACGGTGAGCTTCATGAAGCAGGAACCTCCTTGGGGGTACGCCGTGCCGGAGTTCCCAGCCCTCGGCATGGGGAACCTCAGGGGGCGGAGACCGGGGGGTCATGCGGTGCCCACGAGCGTAAGGCGCGAAAGGGCTGGTCGCTCCCCGGCCAGCGCGCGTTGTGGGCGATGTCACCGGTACGAGGGCGCGGGTGTTCGATGGCCGGCGTCGGCCGCTTCCGCACCGGCCGGCACGGCTCCCGAACCGGCCGCGCGCGCCGGTGTTCGGGCCGCGCGCGGCCCGTCGGAGCCGGCGTCCGCGGTCGATGTTCCGTTCCCCGCCCGTGCGCGCGTTCGCCGTGGCGCGCGGGTGCGGGCTCGCTTGCGGCCGTCGGGTTCGGATGGTGCGATCGACGTCCCGGGCGAGCCGCGACGACCGTGAGGCGGACGGGTTCGCGGACGCGGGTGGCGTGGCGCGGGCGAAAGGGAGACGGATGGGGTTCTCGTGGTGGCCCGCGGTGGCCGTGGTGCTGGCGCTCGCGCTGGTCGCCGCCGTCAGCGACGGCCTGGGCCGGGTGTGGGTACGGCGTCGGCCGCGCCGCTCCGGCCAGCCGGGACGCGAGCGGCCCGGTCGACGGGGGTCGACCGGGCGCGGGGAGGACGGCGGGACCGGGTCCGACGACGGGTAGGCAGCCGGCCGGGCGGGGGGCGAGCGGCCGGGGTCAGCGCCGGGCCGGCGGGGTCAGGGCCGGGGGCCGGGGACCGGCGAGGTCAGGGCCGGGGATGGGCGGGCCGGTGGCGGCCGGGGTTCCCCCCTGGCCGCCGGCCGGTGTCCCGTCAGGCCCAGAGCTGGCCCTGGAGGGTGGCGATGGCCTCCTCCGTGGTGGCCGCCGTGTAGACGCCGGTGGACAGGTACTTCCAGCCGCCGTCGGCGACGACGAACGTGATGTCGGCGCTGACGCCGGCGCGCTCGGCCTTGCGGGCGACGCCGAGCGCGGCGTGCAGGGCCGCGCCGGTGGAGATCCCGGCGAAGATGCCCTCCTCGGCGAGGAGTTCACGGGTGCGGCGCACCGCGTCATCGCTGCCCACCGAGAACCGGGTGGTGAGCACGGACTCGTCGTACAGCTCGGGGACGAAGCCCTCCTCCAGGTTGCGCAGCCCGTAGACGAGGTCGTCGTAGCGCGGCTCGGCCGCCACGATCTGCACGTCGGGGACCTGCTCGCGCAGGTAGCGGCCGACGCCCATCAGGGTGCCGGTGGTGCCGAGCCCCGCGACGAAGTGCGTGATCGAGGGCAGGTCGGCGAGGATCTCGGGGCCGGTGGTCGCGTAGTGGGCGCCCGCGTTGTACGGGTTGCCGTACTGGTAGAGCATGACCCAGTCGGGGTGCTCGGCGGCCAGTTCCTTGGCGACCCGCACGGCCGTGTTCGAGCCGCCGGCGGCCGGCGAGGAGATGATCTCCCCGCCCCACATGGCCAGCAGTTGGCGGCGCTCCTCGCTGGTGTTCTCTGGCATGACGGACACGATGCGGTAGCCCTTGAGCTTGGCCGCCATGGCAAGCGAGATGCCAGTGTTGCCCGAGGTGGGCTCCAGGATGGTGCAGCCCGGGGTCAACCGGCCGCTCTTCTCGGCCTGTTCGACCATGTGGAGCGCGGGGCGGTCCTTGATCGAACCCGTCGGGTTGCGGTCCTCCAGCTTGGCCCAGACCCGCACGTCGGCGGAGGGCGAGAGGCGGGCGAGTCGCACCAGCGGGGTGTTGCCGATGGCGGTCAGCGGGCTGTCGTACCGCATCAGGTGGCGTCGTTCCGGCCGGGGGCGCCGCCGGCGACGGCGGGCAGGATGGTGATGCTGTCGCCGTCCTTGAGGGACGTCTTGATGCCGCCGAGGAACCGCACGTCCTCGTCGTTCAGGTAGACGTTGACGAAGCGGCGCAGCTCGCCGCTGTCCTCCACCAAGCGCGCGCGGATGCCCGGGTGCCGCGTTTCGAGGTAGGTGAAGAGCGCTTCGATGGTGTCCCCGCTGCCTTCGACCTTCTTCTGGTCGTCGGTGTAGGTGCGGAGGATGGTCGGGATGCGGACCTCGATGGCCATGGCTGAGCTCCTGTCGGAGTGCGAAGGTGCGGAATGTCGACTGAACGGCACGCGGCTGCGCGTGCACTTCGGCGCGGTGTACGCTCGGGCGGGGCCGCGAGGGTCAGGCGGCGGCGCGCGGCGGACAGATGGCGCTGGCGAGGCGGCACAGATCGACGTGCAGCCGCGCGACGAGCAGGGAGCCCGGCGGCGTGGCGGGGTGCGCGCGGGTCACCCCCCGGCGGGTCGCGGCGTTCACGTCATGCACAACCATGCACTCATCGTATCGATTCCCGCTCGCGCTCCGGATAGACCGTCTTGGTTGGTGGACTCCGGCGTTGCGGCATGTGAGACGCGAGGTCGCCGCGCGGCCCGCCGCCGGCGCCGGGCGCGTCGGCCACGGGGCGTGCGGCGGCCGGCCCGCGCGGGCCTCAGTACGCCTCGACGACGCGTACCTCCTCCTCGGTGACCACGCCGTCCACGATGCGGAACGAGTGGAACTGGAAGGGGCGGGCGTCGTCGGTGTCGGCGGTGGAGACGAGCACGTAGTGGGCGCCCGGCTCGTTCGCGTACGAGATGTCCGTACGGGACGGATACGCCTCGGTCGCGGTGTGCGAGTGGTAGATGATCACGGGGACCTCGTCGCGGTCGTCGAGGTCGCGGTAGAGCTTGAGCAGGTCGCCGGAGTCGAACTCGTAGAACGTGGGCGAGCGGGCCGCGTTGAGCATCGGGACGAACCGCTCGGGCCGGTCGCTGCCCTCCGGGCCGGCGACCACGCCGCACGCCTCGTCGGGGTGGTCGGCACGCGCGTGGGCGACGATCTGGTCGTGGAGGGCCTGGGTGATGGTCAGCATGGCGACAGCATAAGGAGCCCCGCGCGCCGGCCCGGGCGGGGCGCGGGCCCCCGCCCGGGCCGGCGCGCGGGTGCGGAACACGGGCGGGGCCCGGTCGCGGCGCGGGCCCGCGGGTGCGCCCGGGTGGGCGCGTCGAGCGGGTGCCGACTCAGTCCTTGCCGCGGGTGGCGTCCCCGTCGCCCAGTGCGGGCTCGTCGGACTCCTTGGCCGCGCCGCCGTCGGCGGACCCGGTGGCGGCCGGGGCGGTCTTCTGCGCGACCACGGGCGGCTCGCTGTCGCCCCAGTCCGCGTTGGCCGCGGCCATCGAGTAGTCCTTGCGGGCGAACGCCTGCGGGTTGCGGGACTTTATGACGAAGTAGCCGATGGTCAGCAGCACGGCCCAGATCGGCGCTGCGTACAGCGAGACCCGGGCGTCCTCGTCGAAGCCCATCAGGACGATGACCATCCCGATGAAGCACAGCGCGAAGATGCTGGTGTACGGGGCGCCGGGGGCCCGGAACGTGGACCTCGGCAGTTCGCCCCGGTTGGCCTTGGCCCGGTAGCGGAGCTGGGAGAACAGAATCATGATCCAGGCCCACATGCCGGAGATGGTCGCGAAGGAGACGACGTAGTCGAACGCCTTCGACGGCCACTCGTAGTTGATCCAGACGCCGACCATCATGAGCGCGGCCGAGACGCTGGTGCCGAACAGCGGCAGGCCGTTCTTGGTGAGCCGGGTGAAGATCTGCGGGCCCTGGCCGTTGAGCGCCAGGTCGCGCAGCATGCGGCCGGTGGAGTACATGCCGGAGTTGCACGAGGACAGCGCCGCGGTGAGCACCACGAAGTTCACGATGCCCGCGCCCGCCGGGAGGCCGATCTTCTGGAAGGCGGCCACGAAGGGGCTGGTGTCCGGCGCGAACTCGGTCCAGCTCACCACCGAGAGGATGATGATGAGGGCACCGAGGTAGAAGACGGCGATGCGCCACGGCACGGTGTTGATGGCCTTGGGCAGAGTCTTCTTGGGGTTGACCGACTCGCCCGCCGTGACGCCGACGAGTTCGACGGCGAGGAAGGCGAACATCACGATCTGCAAGGTCATCAACGTGCCGTCGATGCCCTTGGGGAAGAAGCCGCCGTCCGACCACAGGTGGCTGAAGGAGGCCGTGTCGCCGGCGTCGGAGAAGCCGATGGTGATCACGCCGAGGCCGATCAGGGTCATGCCGAGAATGGCGGTGACCTTGATCATGGAGAACCAGAATTCAAGCTCGCCGAAGAGTTTCACCGAGATGAGGTTGGCGCCGAAGAGAATGACGGTGAAGACCAGTGCAGACACCCATTGCGGAATGTCACTCCACCAGTACTGCATGTATTTCGCCGCGGCGGTGACTTCCGTGATGCCGGTGACGACCCAGAAGAGCAAGTAGGTCCAGCCGGTGACAAAACCAAAATAGGGGCCCAGGAACTCCCGGGCGTACTCAGAGAAGCTGCCGGAAACGGGGCGATACATGAGCAGTTCGCCCAGCGCCCGCATGATGAAGAAGATGACCAGACCGGCGATGGCATAGGCGAGGATGAGGCTGGGGCCAGCCTTGGTGATCGCCTTTCCGGCACCGAGGAAGAGCCCCGTGCCAATGGCGCCACCGATGGCGATCATTTGAATCTGTCGGGCTCCCAGTCCTCGCTGGTAGCCCTCGTCGGTCGCGACCCCTGTGGCCTCGCTGCCGTCGTCGTTCCGCGTTTCGACCTGCGCTGAGGTCATAAGTGGTGCGCCTTTCTCCATACCGATCCGGATTGTCCGGATCGGGTCCCGATCACCCCGGATGGAGTCCTGCACGCCGACGATCAGTCGGCACAGCGCTCCCGCCGCGACAGGGGTGGCGTCGCGGACGGCAGGTCGTGAAGATTTACCACGAGCCGACCTGAGAACAGTAGAGACGAGCGCGACGCACGTCACGAAAAATAGGACAAACCACGGATCAGTGTTCGATACCCACCGGCGCGGTGATGGGATCGTTATGCGGATTTGAGCCTCCGCTGAGAGAACCACACATCACGATCTATCCGGATATGGTGACCGCTCGGTCACCCGTCGCGGGACTGTTCGAGGAGCCAAGATCACCCGGACAGCGGGTCCGCGCGCCACACGGCGACCGGAGGCCCCGCTTCCCACGGCCGGAAGTCTCGGTTCCAACGGCCGGAGCCTCCCCTTCCGAAGGCCGGAAGCCTCGCTTCCGGTGGTCGGCCGGCCGCCTAGCCGAGACCGCCTCACCCGCCGGAGGGTTCGCCTCCGGCACGCTTCGGACAACCGCCCGGGCCCCGCTCCGACCGGCCCATGACGGGCCTCGTCGCGGGCCGCGTACCAGTTCAGACCGTACGCCACCGCGAGCGCCGGCCACGCGGGCCGAGGGCCGGGGAACCCTGGCGAGCGCCTCGGCAGGCACCCGCAACGCCCTTGTCGCGCACATGCTGTCGCACAATCATCACCGGTACGCCACACCGCGACCACTGGCGGGTCGCACTTCACGCTACCGCCACACCGTCACCACACCTCGCCACGGAACCCGGGAGCACCCGGACCACGCGCCGCGCGCCCCGGTCGTGCGCCCGGCGACCGGGCAACGCGCGGCGGTCCGCGGACATCGGCGTACGCGGCGGGGGCGATGGCCCCCGGTACCGCCGTCGACTACGGCATCAGCGTCTCGATGAGGGACTCCTGCATTCCGCCCAGCCACAGGTAGGCCATCACCATCGGCTTGCGGGGGTCGGAGTCGGGCAGCCTGTACAGCTCGCTGGCCTCCTCGTCGTCGTCGGAGACCTCGAGCCGGGCCCCGATCGCCAGGCGCAGGTCGTTGAGCGCGCCGAGCCACTGCCGGGAGGAGTCCGGGCCCAGTTCGAGCACCGCGCCGCCGGAGCCCAGCGCGTCCAGACCGCGCACCATCGCCAGCGCGTCGTCCCGCTTGCGCGCCCGCAGGTCGTTCTCCGTGAAGCGGCGGAACTCGGCCGCCGCGGCCCGCGTCCGCTCGTCGTCGGCCGCCCCGGGACCGCCGTACGCGTCGGGGAAGAGCCGGGCCAGCGCCGGGTCGGACGGCGGGCTGCTCGGGCCCTCGGCGAAGAGCGCGGCCAGCGGGTCCTCGTCCGCCGCCGCCTCGCCGGGCCCGATCAGTTCGAAGAGCTGGACGGCGAGGCTGCGCAGGATGGAGATCTCCACCTCGTCCAGCGCCACGGCGGCGCCGCCGCCGGGCAGCGCCTCGAAGTGCCCCGCCATCAGCGGTCCTGCTGGAGGGTCGCCCACAGGCCGTAGCCGTGCATGGCCTGTACGTCGCGTTCCATCTCCTCGCGGCTCCCGCTGGAGACGATCGCGCGGCCCTTGTGGTGGACGTCCATCATCAACCGGTGTGCCTTGTCCTTGGGGTAGCCGAAGTAACTCTGGAAGACGTACGTCACGTAACTCATGAGGTTCACCGGGTCGTTGTGGACCACGGTCACCCAGGGCACGTCCGGCTCGGGCACCTCGACGGGCGCCTCGCTCGCGTCGGGCCGCTCGATCTCGGTGGGGACCACGCTGAGCAGCGGGTACGGGACGGTGCGTGCGACAGCGGGTGGACAGGGACGGGCGCTCACCCTGCCCATGCTGCCACCCGACGTGGCCTGGCGCACAAACGGCCCTAGAAATCGTCACTCTGACGAATAATGGGGGTAGCATCCCCCCAACCGCTCCACCCGAGACGCGGGGTCCACCCCGCCGTGACCGCTGGGAACGCCATGAACGCCACGAACGCCCCGACCACCGCGCACGCCGCGGCCGGCGGGAACGCGATGAACACCGCGGACCTTGGGCTGCCGGTCGACGTGCCCTCCACCGCACTCTTCACCGACCGGTACGAGTTCACCATGTTGCAGGCGGCGCTGCGGGGCGGCACCGCGGGGCGCCGCTCGGTCTTCGAGGTCTTCACCCGACGGCTGCCCGAGGGCCGGCGCTACGGCGTGCTCGCGGGCACCGGGCGCGTCCTGGACGCCGTGGAGAACTTCCGCTTCGACAGCGGCGTCCTCGGCTTCCTCTCCGACCAGCGGATCGTGGACGAGACCACGCTGAACTGGCTGGCCGACTACCGCTTCTCCGGCGACATCCACGGCTACCCCGAGGGCGAGGTCTACTTCCCCGGCTCGCCCCTGATGCGCGTCGAGGGCACCTTCGGCGAGGCCGTGCTGCTGGAGACGGTGATCCTGTCCATCCTCAACCACGACTCGGCCGTCGCCGCTGCCGCGGCCCGGATGGCCGTCGCGGCCGGTGGCCGCCCGCTGATCGAGATGGGCGCCCGCCGCACCCACGAGCTGGGGGCCGTCGCCGCGGCCCGGGCCGCCTACGTCGGCGGCTTCTCGACCACCTCCGACCTGGCGGCTGGCTTCCGCTACAACATCCCGACCGTGGGCACCAGCGCGCACGCCTTCACGCTGCTGCACGACAGCGAGCGGGACGCGTTCACCGCGCAGGTCGCCGCGCACGGCAGCGGCACCACGCTGCTGGTGGACACCTACGACTTGGCCGAGGCGGTGCGCACCGCCGTCGAGATCGCCGGCCCGGAGCTGGGCGCCGTACGCATCGACTCCGGGGACCTGCTGCTGCTGGCCCACCGGGTGCGCCAGCAGCTCGACGACCTCGGCGCCCACCAGACCAAGATCGTGGTGACCAGCGACCTGGACGAGTACGCCATCGCCTCGCTGGCCGCCGCCCCGGTGGACGCGTACGGGGTCGGCACCCAGTTGGTCACCGGCAGCGGCCACCCGACCTGCTCGATGGTCTACAAGCTGGTCGCCCGGGCCGCCTCCGACGACCCCGCGGCGCCGCTGGTCCCGGTCGCGAAGAAGTCCATGGGCGGCAAGACCTCCGTCGGCGGGCGCAAGTGGGCCGCCCGCCGCCTGGACGCGCGGGGCGTGGCCGAGGCGGAGGTGGTGGGCTCGGGCCCGGTGCCGCCGGAGCTGGCGGACCGGCAGCTCCAGGTGGAGCTGGTGCGCGGCGGCCGGGTCGTCGCCCGCGAGCCGCTCGCCGCGGCCCGCGACCGGCACACCGCGGCCCGCGCCGGGCTGCCCCTGTCGGCGACCCAGCTCTCCCGCGGCGAGCCCGTGCTGCCGACCGAGTACGCCACTGAGCCGGCCTCCTCGGCCTGAGCCGGTCACGCGCCACCCAGCCGTCGCCGGGCCCGGACCGGGCCCGGCTGCCGCACCGGCCGGCCGGTCAGCGGTCCGTCGCTCGTTGCGGGGGTGGTCGGCGGCCACACGTGTGACAGGCGGTACGCCCGGCAAGACCAGGGGCGCGCCCGCCGCCCGCGCCACACGTACTCCCGTGCGACCCGTTCGGTGTCTACCCTCGGTGACACGGGATCGGGGTGCACACCGATCCCTACCTCGTCCCCATCCGGAAGGCACGCGCCATGTATCGGGCACTGATCGTCATCGACGTGCAGAACGACTTCTGCGAGGGCGGCAGCCTAGCCGTCCAGGGCGGTTCCGACGTCGCCGCCGCCATCACGGACCTGATCGGTCAGGGCGCCCCCGGCTACCGGCACATCGTGGCGACCCGCGACTACCACATAGACCCGGGCGACCACTTCTCCGAGCACCCCGACTACGAGCACTCCTGGCCGGTGCACTGCCTGACGGGCACCGAGGGCAGCGGCTTCCACCCCAACTTCGCGCCGGCCGTCGCCGCCGGCTCGCTGGACACGGTCTTCGACAAGGGCGCCTACTCGGCGGCGTACAGCGGCTTCGAGGGCGCCGACGAGAACGGCACGCCGCTGGAGCGCTGGCTGCGGGAGCGCGAGGTGAGCGAGGTGGACGTGGTCGGCATCGCCACCGACCACTGCGTACGGGCCACGGCCCTGGACGCCCGCCGCGCCGGCTTCGACACGCACGTGCTGCTCGACCTGACGGCGGGCGTGGCCGAGCACACCACCGAGCGGGCGCTGAAGGAGATGCGCGCGGCCTCGGTGCGGCTGACCGGCACGCCGGTACTCCGCTCGGCCTGACCCGCCCAGTCGCAGCGTCCCCTGCCGCCGGGCCCCGCACGCCGTACCCGTACCCGCTGGCGCACCGGCGGGTCAGGCGGGTGCGGGCAGCGTGCTACGCAGCAGCGCCCGGATCGGGTGCCAGGACTCGGTGTCGTCGTCGGGAGCGGCCCGCCAGACCAGCCCGTCGGGGTGGTGCAGCACGGCCGTGACCTCGTCCGGGGTGGGGGGTTCCGCGTTGCCCCGCAGGTAGACCGCGCGCAGCCTCAGGTTGCGCAGCCGGGTCAGGGCGCGCTGCCGGTTCGCGGCGTGCACCAGGATGCGGATGCGCGGGCCCATGGCGGCGGCCCCGCTGAGCGCCCCGGTGCGAATGAACGCGCTTTCTGTCTCAGTGGTCACAGCGGCCTCAGCGGGCCCACCGACCACTCCGGAACCGCTACCGCCCGCCGTGCGCGTCCCGTGACCCAGCGTGCCGCCCGGGCCTGTAACCGCCGGCCGACCGAACGGGCCGGGCAGCGAGACCGCCACCACCACATCGCCGCCCGGAAGCTTGGTAAATCCACCGCCTGCCATGCTCTCGATCGCCCCCTGAGACGTCGCGTCAACAAGAATCTCGTAGGGGCATCTAAACGCGAATCGGCCGCCGCCCGCTAGGGGCGACGGCCGATACCGCTGTGACCTGCGACTATGTCACTTCCGGCTGGAAGGGCCGACGCGGAGGGTCATCGTGGACCCGTCCCACGCCTCGTGCAGGATCTTGATCTGCGTGTTGGTGTCAGGAACCTTGACGCCACCGGTCGGGTTGGTGTCGTACCAGTAGGTGCCCTTGCGGTCGTCGAAGACCGACACGCCGCGCTTCGCCGACACCCGGGCGGCCTTGCCGTCCTTGTGGACGGTGAAGCCGTCGGTGCGGAAGTGGCTGAAGGTGGAGTCGTACGCCTGGAAGCGGTTGCGCATCAGGGTGCCGTCCGACCACTTCTCGGGCTTGGCGTGCGCGTCGACCGGCAGGATCTGACCCAAGCCCGGGTGCGCGCTCACGTTGTTGTCGGGCGTGGCGGTGTCCCACAGCCAGATCAACAGACCGTTCTGGTACGGGTAGTGCTCGACCCAGTCCGGCCGGGTGGAGGTCCAACCGTAGTTGTACGGGCCGACCTTGAGGGTCTTGTGGTAGCTGAGGTACTGCCGGTTCTCCGCGATGTAGTACTGCGGGTAGTTCTTAGTGAAGGACTCGCCGATGCGCGAGAAGCCCTTGCTGGTCCAGCCGTTGTCATCACCCTCGGCGCCGTCCTGGAAGAGCGGCTTGCCGTCGGTCGTGCCGTCGACGGGCGTCCAGTTGGCGCCGCCGCCGTCGGTGGAGACCTCCGCGTATAGGTAGTCGTAGTTCTCCTCGATGTCCCACCAACCCTGCAGGTCGAGGGAGGCCTTGGCCTTGCCGGTCAGGTCCACCGGGCGGGCCAGGGTGTTCTTGAGGTCGTTGCCCATGCCGCTCCACCACTGCTTGCCGCCGGCGGCGGGCTGCACGATCTTGGTGGTGCTGGACTTGTACGGGAGCTCGACCAGGAGCGCCTGCTTGTCCTTGGTGTTGTACTCGGCCACGCCCAGCTTGTGGGTGGAGCGCGTGGCGGCCTTGGCCTGGCCGTAGTTGAGCCAGCCGAGCTGGAGCTTGTCCCAGGCGTTCATGTCGCCGGGCAGGTCACCGATGCTGTCCTTGCCCTCGCCGAGCCAGGAACCGGTGGACATCAACGACCAGAAGCCGACCGAGGATTCGGCCCGGTTCGTGGTGTCATACTCGTCCGGTAGGCCGAGGTCGTGGCCGTACTCGTGGGCGAAGACACCGAGTCCGCCGTTCTCCGGCTGCATCGTGTAGTCGCCGACCCAGATGCCGGTGCCGCCGATCTGGGCGCCACCGGACCTGTTGCCTTCCGGGCCCGTCTTACCGGCGTCGGTGCCGTACGCGTACCAGCGGTGCGCCCACAACGCGTTCTCGCCCTGCACGCCGCCGCCGGCCGACTCGTCCTCGCCCGCGTGGACGATCTGGAAGTGGTCAATGTAGCTGTCGGGCTCGTTGAAGTCGCCGTCACCGTCGAAGTCGTAGCGGTCCCACTGGTAGTACTTGGCCAGGTCCGCCTTGATCTGCGCGTCGGTACGGCCGGCGGCCTTCTGGTCCTCGGCCCACCGGGTCACGCCGTCGCGGATCAGGTCCCAGGCGTTGGAGCAGTTGGTGTCGCCGCAGTAGTTGGAGCCGTAGCGGGCCTCGTTGTGGTCGACGGGCCTCGTTGTGGTCGACCTTGACCCAGTCGGAGACCTCGCCCTCAACCGAGTAGCGGCCCGAGGACTGCTTCTCGTATTACTTCTTGAGCGATTCCTTGTTCTTCGCCTTCGAGAAGTACAGGTCCTCGTAGTGCTTGCGGTCGTAGTCCGCCTTCCAGGCCGTGCTGTTGTCCTTGGCACGGTCCGGCTTGGCTATCTGGTTGTGCGCGGGGCCGGGGTCGCCGCCGTACTTCTTGACTGGGGGCTGCGGACCGTCCGGGCCGTCCGGGTCGTATGTGGTCTCGTTGTCGACCTTGTCGCCGAACTCGACCAGAATCGTGAAGATCTTGTCGGTCTTCTCCCGGCCCAGCTCGACGTACTTGCCCCGGTCGAGCTTGACCACCTGGGACGCGCCGCGGCGTTCGGCCTTGGCCTCGCCGGAGATGACCTGGCGCAGCGCGTCCTCGCGCTGCGCCTTCTGCTACTCGCTGAACGGGCCCGCCAGGTCGTGCTCGACGTGCTTGCGCGGTGCGGCGGGGTCGTGGCCCGCCGCCGTCGGGGCGCTGGCCGCCGGGGTGCTGCTACGGTCGTCGGCCTGGGCCACGCCCACCGAGAGCGCGCCGGCTCCGAGTGCGCCGATCACCGTGGCGATGGCGATGGGTCTCATCGCCCTCCGTTGACTTTTCACCTGAGTACTGCCTCCCCAGTCAAGATAAGTGTCGCTATTTGACCGGAGTTAATGCAGAAAAGACAGAACTTGACTTGGACACGCCAGCCCAGTACGTTTTTTGCTCTTCATGCTCCACATAGCGAACGGTCAGACGGCGTACGCCCGGAGGCCCACGGGGGCCGCTGGCGAACGGCGGGCAGCCGCGGGCGGAGCGCCGCCGACGCGCCGCCCGGCGCCGCTCCGCGCGGAGGCCGGACGCGGCGCTAGCGGTCGGTCGGGGTCGGACTGGCGAGCGGGGAGCGCCGGTCGGAGGCGGACGGCGGCTCGGTGGGTTCCGGCGCCAACTCCTCGATGACGTCCCGGCATTCCGGCGGGTAGGCGACGTCCCGTACGATCATGACCGTCACCGTCTGCCTCACCCCCTGGTCCGTCAGCTCCTTGGCCCCCGCCGCCGCCTCCCGCACGGACTCCTCGCGCGCGTACTCGATCTCGCTCGCGATCTCGACGCACCGCGCGTACGACAACGGCGCGTCGGTGGGCGACGGGCGCGACCTCGGCCCCTCGGGCACGCCCGGCCGGGCCGCCAGGATGATTCCGGCAGCGGCGGCCAACACGTCGACGGTTCGCAGTACATGACGCACGGCAGGTCAGCTTCCTTCACGCTTGGCACGGTGACCGCCATATCTGATCAGAAATGCGCAGTCCGCGCGGTGGCAGCGTGAGATCGGCTGATTACCTGGCGGAACCTCAACGTTCCGGCGCCGACGGCGTCCCCCCGCTCGACACCCACGCCCCACCCCCGGCTGTCAACCGGCGCGCAGCGAACGGACGTTGTTTGGCCGGATGATTCCGTGCGCCCCTCGTGCACCGGCACCGTGGGTTAGGTCACGCTTACTGGAAGTCCGTCTGGGGCATTCAGCACAGTAGGTTTTTCCGTTGACATCTTCAGCGTGACGCTCGCCCCCACAGCGCCCCCATATCGTCTTCGCCCCAATATCGTCTTCTTGAGGACAGATATTGCCATGCCGCGTCCGACCCCAGCCCAGCTCGTCTACGGTTCGGCGACCGTCGTCCTGTCGACCCTCGCCATGCTGCTGCTCTCCGAGGTGCGATCAGGTGCGGGCGTGGCGGTCATCGCGGTGGCCGGCCTCGCCCTCGGGCTGCTCGTCGCCGTGACCGTGTCGATCCCCCGGGCCGCCCCGGCGCCCTCGGGCCCGGGCGCGGACTCCTCGCCCGTGACCCGGCTCCCGCTCCGACGCTCCGAGCCGCGCGCCACCGAGCACAGCCTGCACAGCTGACCCGCCACCACGCGGCCAGCCCCACCGCCACCCCCAGCCACACGGCCAGACAGTCACACGCGTCCCCAGTCAGACACGGCGAAGCCGGCCCGCGAGGACGGGCCGGCTTCGCCGTGTCTGACTGGGGACGCGTACGGGACGCGGGGTGGTCAGCGCGCCTCGACGACCACGGTCTTGGCCAGCTTGTCGTGCAGGCACTGCTGGAAGGGCTTGTCCCACAGGTGCCACAACGAGTTGAGCAGCCAGAACAGCGTGCCCAGGAGGATGGGCTGGGCGATGCCGGGCAGGGCGTACATCGCGGCCCGCGCCCAGCCCTTGCCGCGCGGGACGTCGCCGTCGGCCAGTACGGCCACCCGGATGCGGGCCGCCTTCTTGCCGAGGGTCTGCCCGCCGCGGGCGAGCATGGCGCCCTCGTAGCCGAAGTAGACGATGAACGTGAGGACGGCGCTGATCGCGGTCTTGCCGATGTCCGGGTCGTTCGGGTCGTCCATCGCGGACTGCAACGCACCCGTGGCGGCGAGCGCCAGCGTCCAGATGACGCCGAGGATCAACGTGTCGAGCAGCCGGGCCACGAACCGTTGGCCCGAGGTGGCCAGCGGAGCCATGCCGGGGGGCTGCGTCATGGGGTACGGGGAGTGTGGCGGCCCGTACGGGGGCGGCGGCTGGTTGGCGCTCATGCCCCGATTACATCAGCGAGCGCCGCGCGCGCCCAGATCGGGCCCGGGAATACCCCCCGGGTCGTTACCCATCGGCAATCTGTGTCGGCACGAGCCCGCCCTGCGGCCGGTCCGCTCCGAGCCGTGGGGGCGAGCGTGACGGGGCGGGGCCGGGCGGGCGGCCCGGGCTCACTCGGTGGAGACCACGACCGTCTTGGCCACCTTGTCGTGCAGGCACTGCCGGTACGGCCGGTCCCAGGTGCACCACAGGATGTTGACCAGCCAGAAGAGGAAGCCGCAACACGGGACGATCTGTGGCAGTGCGTAGGTCCCCGCCCGGAACCAGCCGGGCTGCCCCGTCGGATTCGCGCCATTGTTGAGCATCGCCACCCGCAGCTTCATCAGCTTCTTGCTCATGGTCTGGCCGCGCGTGGTGATCATCAGCCCCTCGTAGGCGAAGCAGACGATCTGCGTCGCCGATGACTTGCCCGTGTCGTCGGGGTCGGTGGGGTCGTAGCCGCCGAGCGACAGCAGCATGATCACGCTGACCGGGATGGCGACGATGAGCCCGTCGGCGATCCTGGCGACCAGCCGCCGCCCGAGCCCACCCAGCGGCGGCATGCCGGCCAACGGGTCGGCGGCCCCGCCGTAGAGGTCGCCTCCCGTAGGGATCGCCACCGCCGTACGGGGGCACGCCGCCGTACCCGCCGGGCTGGTCCCCGTACGGACCGCCGTAGGGCCCGCCGTACGGGGAGCCACCGCCCGGCGAGCCGTTGTACAGGCCGCCGCCGGGCGGACCGCCCCGCGCGCCCACGCCCTGCGCGCCCCCGCCGGGCCAGCCGGGCTGGCTCGCGGCGGGCCCGGGATGGGCCGCGTCGAACGGGCCCGGGGCCCCCGCGCCTGACTGACCCGCGCCCAGGGCCCCCGGAGCGCCCGTGCCGGGGTGGCCCGAGGGCGGCTGCGGCGGCTCGCCGGAGCCGGGCTGGGGCTGGTCGGTGCTCATGGCCCGAGTCGAACCCGACGGCAGGCCCGGCGCATCCGGCGAGCGCCGTTCGGGCGACGTGGCTGGCCCATCCGAGCAGGCGAGCCGCCGCGTACGCCGCCCGCCACCGAACGGGCTACTCCCGGCCCGAGGCCACGAACGTGCGCGCCGCCTTGTCGTGCCAGCACTGCCGCCACGGCCGGTCGAACAAGCACCACACCACGTTCACCAGGCCGATGACCAGCAGCCCGAGCACCCCGTACACCAACCACCGGCGCAGCGCCGCGCCGAGAGTCGGGGTGTCGTGGTCCTCGATGTCGAGCACCCGCATCCCGCACAGCTTCTTGCCCAGCGTGCGCCCCCACTTGGCGGTGGGCAGCGCCTCGTAGACCACGCCGAGCAGCAGCAGCGCCGCGAGCGCCAGGGCCAGGTAGCCGCCGGTGGTGCCGTCGAGCAGGTAGACGGTGACGGTCTCGCCGCTCTGCTTGGCCTCGTCGACCTTCTCATCGATGTGGTCCTTGGCCCGCGTCCACAGCGGCAGCACGACGGCGCCGACGAGCCCGCCGAGCACCAGCGTGTCGACGAGCCGGGCGGTCAGTCGCCGACCGAGCCCGGCCGGCCGGCTCTGCGCCTGGGCCGCGCTCAGGAACGGGTTGTTGACCGGGGGCTTCCACGGGATGACGTCGTCGATCGAGCCGGCGTGCGCGCCGCCCTGGCCCGCCGGCTGGGCGAGGTCGTGCACGCGCTGCGCCCAGTCGGCCTGACCGGCGCCGACGCCCGGCCCCCCGGGAGCGGGCGCCGGCGTGGGGGCCGGTTGCGCGGGGGCGGTCTGCCGGGGCACGGGGCGGGGTGCCCTGGGTCGGGATCTGGGTGCCCGGCACCGGCTGGGGGTGGGCCCCCGGGGCGCCATGGTGCGGCGCGGCCTGCGCGGGAGGGGCGCCGCGGGGGCCTGCTGGGCGGGGGGGCGTTGGCGTGGTGGCGAGGCTCGTCCGGGCCTGTCCCGCGCGGGCCTGTGCGTCGCGGTCCTGCGCGTCGCCGTCGCGGCCCAGCGCGCGGATGGTCAGCGTGCCGTCCCGACCGCCCGGGGCGGGCGGGCCGGCTGCCGCCGCGTCCTGTGACGGGCCCTGGGCGCCGCCCGGTTCGGCGTCCTGGCGTTCGCGGCGCAGCGCCCGGATGGTGAGCGTGCCGTCGCCGCCGGCCCGTCCCGCGACCGCGTCGGCGGCCGCGGGCTGGCCGGCGCCCTGGCCGGGGGCTGCGTCGGCGGGGGCCGGCACGGTGGGCGCGTTGGGCGCGGTGACCTGGCGCGGCAGGGCGGGGGTGCCGCCCTGCCGGGAGGGCCGCGCGAGGCGCGGCGCCGGCGTCGAGTTCGCGGCCCCGCGCCTGCGGGGGCTCGACCGCCGCCGGGGAGCCGACCGCCGTGGGACCGGGTGCGGCGGGTCCCGGCGCCGGGGTCGGGGCGATGCCGGTCGGCGGGACCACACGCGGGTCGTCCTGGGCGTCGCCCCAGGACGGTAAGGAGCCGGGGCGGCCGGCCGGGGCGTCCTCGGCGCCCCAGGACACGCGCTGGTTCGCCTCGCCCGCGAAGCCCGCCTGCCGCGAGGTGTCGGCGTACCAACCGCCGCCCGGCGCGGGGCCGCTGTCCGGCGACTGCTGCGGGTCGTGCCAGGGCGCGGCGTCGGCGGGCCGGGGGGCGCGCCCGGCGCGCGCACGCCCACCTCGCCGCGCGGGCGCAGTTCGGGCAGCGCGCCGCCGGCGGCGGGGGGCTGTTCGTCGAAGAAGACCGGCCCCGTCTGGTCGGGGACCGCGCCCGCCTGTTGGGTGGTGTCGATCGGCGGCTGCTCGGTCGGGGCGAGCTGCGGGCCCTGGCCGTCGGCGTCGGGCGGCGGCGCGGGCACGGCCTCCCCCTCGCCGGGGGCGGGCCGGCTGGTGCCGGGCACCCAGGCGGCGCCGTTCCAGTAGCGGATGTAGCCGGGGATGGACGGGTCAGGGTAGTAGCCCTGCGTGGGGCCGCTGTCGCCGGGCACGCTCATGGTCTCCGATGTCCCGTATCTGCTCGACCGCCTGGGCCGTGCTGTCTGTGCGGTGGGTGGCGCTACGCAGTCTGCCGCACCGGCGTGGCGCGGTGAACAGGCGCTCCGCGACCTTCCGGGCTGGCCGCACGGCCCCGCAGCGGCCCCCAGGTCTACCAGAAGGCCCCCTGCGCCGCGCCCCGCAATACCCACTGACCACCCGCACGCGGGCGGGTTCAGAAAAAATTCCGACTGAATGTGGGAACTCGCGTAATGGTGCGGGGGGGTAGCGCGCTCTAACCCGTGCGGGTCGCCACGCGGCGGCCCGTGGTCCACGCAACCAAGCCAACACAACGCAGAGCAGAGAGGGCGCACCGCATGCACACCGTGGTGGAACGAGAACTGGAACTGAACCTGGTGCTGTCTCCCGAGCGCAGCATCCCCGTGCCGGCCAAGCTGGTCTACCGCACGGACGAGCCGTACGCCATGCACATCACCTTCCACGTGGGCTCCGACTCCCCCGTCAACTGGACGTTCGCGCGCGAGTTGCTCGTCGAGGGGGTATTTCGCCCGTGCGGGCAGGGCGACGTGCGGGTGTGGCCGACCAAGGTGGACGGGCGCAGCGTGGTGTGCATGGCGCTCAGCTCGCCGGACGGCGACGCGCTCCTGGAGGCGTCGGGACCGATCGTCTCGGCCTGGTTGGAGCGGACGCTGCGGGCCGTGGCGCCGGGGTCGGAGAGCGAGCGGCTCGGGATCGACGACGCGCTGAGCGAGTTGCTGACGCCGACCCCGGGCGACGACTGGTGGCTGCACGGCCCGTGGCCCTCCGACGAGTCGCCGGAGGGCCACGGGGCGTAGGGGTGCGGGTGCGCGGGTCAGCTCCCAGGCCCCTCGCTGACCGTGAGGAACTCGATGGCGTGTCCGTCGGGGTCGTCCACGTACAGGCCGCGTCCGCCGGACCGGTGGTTGAGCTGTCGCGGCCCCTGGTGCCCCGGGTCCGACCAGTAGGGCAGGTCGCCCTCCCGGACGCGGGGGTAGATCCCGTCGAGCTCCTCCTCGGAGACGAGGAACGCCAGGTGCTGCATGACGATCTGGTCGGGCTGGACGATGAAGTCCGCGTAGTCGATCGTCAGGCCGCCCTCGACGGGCACGGCGACGAACGGGCCGAACGGCTCGGGGTCGAGGGCGCCGAGCAGCCGGGTGAGGAATCGGGCGGACGCGGTGCTGTCGGTGCTGTGGATGATGGTGTGGTCAAGGCGCGCGGCCACGGTGCCTCCCGGGTCGAATGTCCTTGCTTCGCAGGGGAGTTGAATGCTTTCGACGGTACGGCGACGGGGTTCGGCCGGCCATCGGGCTTTGGCCGTACGACCGGCGGACCAGCGGCAGGTGGGCACGTCGCGCGGTCGGGCCGCAGGTGGTGGCGCCCCGCCTACTCCGCGGGTCCCGACCCGGGCGGCGCACGCGCGCGGGCGCTCCGGCGCTCCTGGTCGGGGCACGGCGCAGGCCCGGTGCTCACGCGGTGGCGAGTACCGGGCCTGTGGCGTGCCGGGATCAGATCTGGCTGGCCAGCGAGCGGTTGGCGAACTGGTTGCTGCCGAGCTGGTGCGGGCAGTACGACGGGAAGACGTTGCCGGTGGCCTTCTGGAGTCTTCTCGACGTGCACGTTGTAGTGCTCGTCGCCGTGCGTGTCGTTGGCGACGGCCAGGTCACCGAAGCTCTGGGCCGTCGCCGCCGCCGTGCTCACCGCGCCGCCGGCGGCGGCGAGCGCGAAGCTGGAGGCGGTGACCGCCAGGATCTGGCGCATACGCATGTCAGGCTCCTCTTCCGAGAGGTGAAGGGACTTCGCCACGTAAACAGCCGCCGCTCACGGGGGGGGCACGCCCGACACGGAAGATTTGGTACGAAGCCCCTCCAATGGGCGACGCGGGTCGCCCGGTGTTGCCGCCCCGTCCGCCGCCCGGCCGTGCGTGGTGGGCGGGCCGGGGGCGCGGGGCACGCTAGAAGAGCTTGCCGGGGTTGAGGATGCCCTCGGGGTCGAAGACGGCCTTGATGCCGCGCTGCAACTCCAGCCCCACCGGGCCGAGTTCGCGCGCCAGCCACTCCTTCTTGAGTACGCCGACGCCGTGCTCGCCGGTGATGGTGCCGCCGAGTTCCAGGCCGAGTCCCATGATCTCGTCGAAGGACTCGCGAGCGCGGCGGGCCTCGTCGGGGTCGGCGGCGTCGAAGCAGACGACGGGGTGGGTGTTGCCGTCGCCCGCGTGCGCGCACACGCCGATCGTCAAGTCGTACTTGTCGGCGATGGCGGCGGTGCCGTCGATCATCGCGCCGAGCTGGGACCTGGGCACGCACACGTCGTCGATCATGGTGGCCGACCTGATCTTCTCCATCGCGGGCAGCGCCTGCCGCCTGGCCTGGAGGAGCAGTTCGGACTCGGCGGCGTCCTCGGCGGGCACCACCTGGCTGGCGCCGGCCGCGGTGCACAGTTCGCCGACGGCGGCGAGGTCGGCGGCCGGGTCGGCGGTGTCGAAGGCGGCGAGGAGCAGGGCCTCGGTGGTCTCCGGCAGCCCCATCCGGGTCATGGCGTTGACGGCCCGGACGCTGGTGCGGTCCATCAGTTCGAGCAGCGACGGGGCGCGCCCACGCTCCATGATCGCGCACACGGCGTCGCAGGCGGCGGCGGTCGAGGGGAACTCGGCGGCCATCGCCAATTGCCCCGGCGGCGCGGGCCGCAGGCCGAGCACGGCCCGTACGACGATGCCCAGGGTGCCCTCGGAGCCGACGAACAGGCGGGTCAGGTCGTAGCCGGCGACGCCCTTGGCGGTGCGGCGCCCGGTGTTCAGCAGCCGCCCGTCGGCGAGTACGACCTCGAGGCCGAGCACGTACTCGGCGGTGACGCCGTACTTGACGCAGCACAGGCCGCCCGACGCGGTGCCGATGTTGCCGCCGATCGTGCACTGTTCCCAACTGGAGGGGTCGGGCGGGTAGTACAGGCCGTGCTCGGCGACGGCACGCGAGAGGGTGGCGTTGACGACGCCGGGCTCGACGACGGCGGTCCGGTCGACGGGGTTGATCTCCAGGATGCGGTCCATCTTGACCAGCGACAGCACGACGCAGTCGTCGGAGGCGTTGGCCGCCCCGGACAGGCCGGTGCGGGCGCCCTGCGGGACGACCGGGACGCGGAGTTCGGTCGCCGTGCGCATCACGTGCTGGACCTGCTCGACCGTGCGGGGCAGGACGACGACGGCGAGGGTGCCCGCCGCGCAAAAGCTGGCCATGTCGTGGGCGTAGGGGCCGGTGATGTCGGGGTCGGTGAGCACCGCGTCGGCGGGCAGCGCGACCCGCAGTCGCGTCACGAGATCATCCATGGTTCCAGCGTCGCACCGGGGCGGTGAGCGGGGAAGGTGCGCGCACCGGGGCCGGTCGGCCGTGACGCCTCGCGGGCGGGATAGCGACGGCGGCGGCCGGACGGCAACCCGACCCGCGTGCCCGTCACACGTGAGGGGGGATGCTTCACGACTTGGAGTAACGGTCCACTACTTCCCCGGGGCGAGGCGCGTTGCCTGCGGTGTCGGCTCCACCAGTTGGCGCCGAAATCCGACCAGGAGGAATTCCATGCTCAAGAAGGCTCTCGCCTGCGCGGCGCTCGCTGCTGCTGCTGCCACCGGCGCGGGGATGGCCCCGGCCACCGCATCGGACACGAGCGGTGGCGACTACTCGCAGAACGTGAACCTGCTGCCGCACCCGTGCATCGACGTCGACCGGATCAACGTCGGTCTGGTCAACGTGCCGGTGGACGTCCTCAACGACAACGACGCGATCGACTGCGACGAGATCCGCGACAGCCAGGTCGTCAAGGAGGACAAGGGCACCCTGTCCGACGTCGCCGACATCGGCGCCTACCAGCGCTGACCCGGCGGGCACAGACGCACACTGCCTGGCTCCCCGCATCGCGGGGGACGGGCAGTGTCACGCTCGCGCCGGGGAAGGACCGCCACGGGGCGGCCGGCGCGGCACGGGGCCGCGGCGCGTCTAGCGCCGGGTCAGCGGCGGGTCACAGGTTGCCGCGGCGCTCCTGCTCGCGCTCGATCGCCTGGAAGAGGGCCTTGAAGTTGCCCTTGCCGAAGCCCATCGAGCCGTGCCGCTCGATCATCTCGAAGAAGACGGTCGGCCGGTCCTGGACGGGCTTGGTGAAGATCTGCAGCAGGTAGCCGTCCTCGTCGCGGTCCGCGAGGATCTTCAGCTCGCGCAGCGTCTCGATCGGCACCCGGGTCTCACCGACCCACTCGCCGAGCGTGTCGTAGTACGAGTCGGGGGTGTCCAGGAACTGGACTCCCGCCGCGCGCATGGCCCGTACGGTGGAGACGATATCATTGGTGGCGAGCGCGATGTGCTGCACGCCCGGGCCGCCGTAGAACTCCAGGTACTCGTCGATCTGCGACTTCTTCTTCGCGATCGCCGGCTCGTTGAGCGGGAACTTCACCTTGCGGGTGCCGTCCGCGACGACCTTGGACATGAGCGCGGAGTACTCGGTGGCGATGTCGTCGCCCACGAACTCCTTCATGTTGGTGAAGCCCATGACCTTGTTGTAGAAGCCGACCCACTCGTCCATCTTGCCGAGCTCGACGTTGCCCACGCAGTGGTCGATGGCCTGGAAGGTGCGCTTGGCCGGCGGTTCCACGATGGGGTTGGCGGCGAGGAAACCGGGCAGGTAGGGACCGTCGTAGCCGGAGCGCTCGACGAGCGTGTGGCGGGTCTTGCCGTAGGTGGCGATGGCGGCCAGAACGACGGTGCCGTGCTCGTCCTTCACCTCGTGCGGCTCTTCCAGGCCGGTGGCGCCGTGCTCTAGGGCGTAGGCGTACGCCGCCCGGGCGTCCGGGACCTCGATGGCGAGGTCGATGACGCCGTCGCCGTGCTCGGCGACGTGCTCGGCGAGGAAGCGCCCGCGGTCGGTGGCGGGCTTGATGACGGAGGTCAGCACGAATCGGGCGCTGCCCGCTACCAGCACGTAACTGGCGGTCTCGCGGCTGCCGTTCTCCGGTCCGGAGTAGGCGACGAGCTTCATGCCGAAAGCCGTCGCGTAGTAGTGGGCGGCCTGCTTGGCGTTGCCGACGGCGAAGACGACCGCGTCCATTCCCTTGACCGGGAAGGGGTCGGCCTGCCTGGCCGTCTCGGGGGACTGATCGATGGTCTCTGTCATAGCCGCAGACTCCCCCCGACCCACAAGGTGCGCAATAGTTTGTGCATTTCCTGGACAACTTGACTAGCAGTTCCAGAGTTTCGTCGGACGATCTGTACAGGATGACCATCACGGAGGTGGCCGGGTCGCATGGGCATAAGACGGGGTGCGCGAACCGTGCGGGGAAGCGGAGACGGGGAAGGCGGGGTGGGCCGTCATGGGCATTGACCGACTGGACGGTCGGCTGATCGAACTGCTCGCCGAGGAGCCACGGATCGGTGTCCTCGAGGCGTCGCGCCGGCTCGGCGTGGCGCGCGGCACGGCGCAGGCGCGGCTTGACTGGTTGCAGGCGGCCGGCGTGATCCGCAGGTTCGGGCCGCAGGTAGACCCGGCGGGGCTCGGCTATCCGGTGACAGCGTTCGCGACGCTGGAGATCAAACAGGGGCAGGGCGCGGACGTGCGCAGTCACCTCCAGACGGTGCCCGAGGTGCTGGAGCTGCACACCACGACCGGCCACGGCGACATGCTGTGCCGCCTGGTGGCGCGCTCCAACGCCGATCTCCAGCGGGTGATCGACCGGGTTGTGGGCTTTGATGGCATCGTGCGGGCCCCGACGGCGATCGTGATGGAGAACCCCGTCCCGCTCCGGATCATCCCGCTGGTGAAGCAGGCGGCCGATGACTGATCGAGGAGAGACGCGATGAGCTTTTGGGAGTACGTCGGCAACCGACGCACCCAGTTACTGCTGGACACCTACCAGCACGCCAGCGCCGTCTTCCAGTGCATGGTGGTCGCCACGGTCCTCGGCGTGCTGCTCGGTGTCCTGACCTACCGCAGCGAGTGGGCCGGCAACCTGGCCATCACCGTCACGGCGACCATCCTCACCGTGCCGTCCCTGGCCATGATCGGCCTGCTGATCCCGATCACCGGGCTCGGCGTCGCGCCGGCGGTGACCGCGCTGGTCCTCTACGGGCTGCTGCCCATCGTGCGCAACGCGATCGTGGGGCTGCGCGGCGTGGACCCCGACCTGGTGGACGCCGCCAGGGGGCTCGGCATGTCGCGGATGGCCCGGCTGGTGCGGATCGAGTTGCCGCTGGCCTGGCCGCCCATCCTGACCGGCATCCGGGTCTCCACGCAGATGCTGATGGGCATCGCCGCGATCGCCGCGTACGCCTCCGGGCCCGGGCTCGGGAACGAGATCTTCCGCGGCATCTCCTCGCTCGGCAGTGCCAACGCGGTCAACAAGGTCATGGCCGGGACGCTGGGCATCGTGCTACTCGCGCTGGTCTTCGACGCCGTGTACGTGCTCATCGGACGCCTGACCATTCCCAGGGGGATTCGTATCTGACACCGCGAACGGCCGACCCGGCAGCCGGTCCGACGGCCAGCCCGCCCACGCAGGTGACCGACCCGACGGCGGGGCCACCGGCAGCGCCCCCGCGCGGGGCGCCACCACCGGGGCCACCAATCGAGCTGGAGAACCTCACCAAGCGCTACCCGGGCAGCGAGGCGCCCGCCGTGGACAACGTCACCATGGAAATCAGGGCCGGTGAGACGGTGATCTTCGTGGGCCCCTCGGGGTGCGGCAAGTCCACCACGCTGAAGATGATCAACCGGCTGATCGAGCCGTCATCGGACCGCATACGCATCGGCGACGAGGACGTAACCGGCATAGACCCGGTGAAGCTGCGCCGCAAGGTGGGTTACGCCATCCAGTCCTCCGGCCTGTTCCCGCACATGACGGTCGTGCAGAACGTCGCCCTCGTACCGAAGATGGTCGGCTAGTCCAAGGCCCGCGTCACGACCCGCGTCGAGGAGATGCTGGACCTGGTCGGGCTCGACCCGCGAGAGTTCCACGACCGCTACCCGCGCCAGCTCTCAGGCGGCCAACAGCAACGGGTCGGGGTGGCCAGGGCGCTGGCGGCCGATCCGCCAGTGCTGCTCATGGACAAGCCGTTCGGCGCGGTGGACCCGATCACCCGCGACCACCTGCAGGACGAGCTGATCCGGCCACAGCACGAGCTGCACAAGACCATCGTCTTCGTCACCCACGACTTCGACGAGGCGATCAAGCTGGGCGACCGGATAGCGGTGCTGCGGGACCGCTCGCACATCGCCCAGTTCGACACGCCCGAGGCGATCCTGACCAACCCGGCCGACGACTTCGTCTCCGGGTTCGTCGGCGCCGGGGCGGCACTCAAACGGCTCAATCTGACCCGGGTACGCGATGTGACGATCGAGGACATACCGACCGCGGTCATAGACGACCCGTTGCAGTCCATCTTCGACCTGTTCCGGTCGGCCTCGATCAACGAGGTGCTGCTCCTCGACCGGCACCGGCGCCCGTACAAGTGGGTGCGCCGCGGCGACCTCAGCCGCGCCAAGGGGTCGCTGGCCCGCGCCGGCACGCTCGTCGCCGACACGGTGACCCGGGACGCCACGCTGCGCGACGCGCTGGAGGCGGTGCTGACCGACAACGCCGGCCGGGTCCCGGTCACCGGGCGGCGCGGCGAGTACACCGGCGTGGTGGACATGGAGACGCTGATGAACTCCGTCCACGAACTCCTGGAGGCGGACCGGCTCGACGCCGTGGAACACCAACACCAGTTGCGGGAGGCGCGCTCGCACCTGACCCACCTCGAACAGGAGGGCGGCGCGGGCGGCGGCACGCCGCGCGGGCCGGGGCAGGAGGGCGAGGCATGAGCCGCGCGGGCACCCAGGGACCCGGCGGGCGAACCGGGCACGCGGGGACGGACCTGTCCCCGCCGGACGGGACACGGGCCGTGGACATCGAGCGCAGGCCGCCCGCGCCCACCGCCCCACCAGCCCGGCTGACCTGGCAGAAGCTCACCTTCCTGCCGGCCACCGTCGCGATCGGGCTGCTGGCCACCTGGCTCTGGTTCCGCGGCGCCGAGCTGGACTCCATTGCGCGCAACGCGATCGCGGACGGCAACGTGTGGCTGCGGCTGCGCCAGCACGTCGAGCTGACCGCGATCTCCACGTTCTTCGTCCTGATCATCGCCATCCCGCTGGGCATCGCGCTGACCCGGCGCCGGCTGCGGCCCGCCGTTCCGGTGGTGCTGGCCATCGCCAACATCGGGCAGGCCACGCCCACGATCGGGCTGCTGGCGCTGCTGGTGATCTGGCTGGGCATAGACACCAAGGCCGCGCTGGTCGGCATCGTCGCGTACGCGGTGCTGCCGGTACTGGCCAACACCATCGCGGGGCTGCGGGCCATCGACCCGACGCTGATCGAGGCCGCGCGCGGCATCGGCATGTCGGCCCTCGGCGTGCTGCGCACGGTGGAACTCCCGCTGGCCGTGCCGCTGATCCTGGCGGGCGTACGCACCGCGCTGGTGCTCAACGTCGGCACGGCGACGCTCGCGTACTTCGGCGGCGGGGGCGGGCTCGGCGACCTGATCGCCACCGGCATCAACAACCAGCGCATGCCCGTCCTGGTGCTCGGTTCCATCCTCACGGTGGCGCTCGCGCTCCTCGTGGACTGGCTGGCCTCGGTGGTCGAACTGCTGCTGCGCCCGCGCGGCCTTGAGGGGGACGCATGAGGATGCCGGGGGTAGGCGGGAGGGCCCGACGGACTGCGGCGGGTCGACGGACGGCGAGCCACCGGACGACGGGCCGCGGCCGGGCCTCGCTCGGCATCGGACTCGCGGCGGCGCTGCTGGCCCCGGCCCTGCTCAGCGGCTGCGGGCTGGACAGCGGCAGCATGATGGTCGACGACGTGCAGCCGGGCACGATCGGCCGCGGCGAGCCGCTCAAGGGCGCCAACCTGACGGTGACCTCGAAGGAGTTCACCGAGAACATCATCCTGGGCCAGGTCATCGGCATCGCCTTCCAGGCGGCCGGCGCCAATGTGCTCGACCGGACCAACATCCAGGGCTCCATCGGCGCCCGGGAGGCCATCAAGTCGGGCGACGCGGACGCGATGTACGAGTACACGGGCACCGGGTGGATCACCTACCAGGGCAACGAGAAGCCGATCACCGACCCTGGGGAGCAGTGGCGTGCGGTGCGCGCGGCGGACCGGAAGAACGGCGTTGCCTGGCTGCCGCCGGCCAGGCTCAACAACACGTACACGCTGACCGTCAACCAGGTGAACGCGGAGAAGTACGGCGTCCGCACCCTGTCCGACGTCGCGGCGCGACCCGGCGCGACGGTTCGCTCAAGCTGTGCGTGGACACCGAGTTCGCCTTCCGCGACGACGGGCTGCCCGGCATGCGCGAGGCGTACGGGATGCGGTGGACGGGTTCGCGGGTGCGCAAGATGGAGGCGGGCATGATCTACCGCGAGGTGCGCAAGGGCTCGGCCTGCACCTTCGGCGAGGTCACCTCGACCGACGGGCGCATCCAGGCGATGCGGCTGGTGGTCATGGAGGACGACCGGCACTTCTTCCCCAACTACAACGCCGCCCCGGTGATCCACGGCAGGACGCTGGAGAAGCACCCCGAGATCGCCGAGGTGCTCGACCCGATCACCGCGAAGCTGACCAACGCGGTGGCGCAGCGGCTGAACGCAAAGGTGGACGTGGACGGCGAGGACCCGCACGACGTGGCCCTCGACTGGCTGGTGGCGGAGGGTTTCGTGAAGAAGGGCTGAGCGGGCCCCACGCCGGTCGTCACACACAGGGCCCCGGCCGCGTCCCCTTGGGGGCGTGGCCGGGGCCTCGTCGTACGCGGGCCCGGGGCTCTCACCTGCGCGGACCCGCATGCAAAGAAAGTCGTGCAAAGAAATACTTGCAAGGCTTTCTTTGCACGCTTACGGTGGCCGCATGACCACCCACGAAAGCCCCTCCCCCGGCCCCGATCCGGGGCCCGCCGCGAGCGAGGCGACGCCCACGCTGCGGCAACTCGACGCGCGGTCACTGCGCGGCCTGGCCCATCCGCTGCGGCTGCGCCTCCTGGAGCGGCTGCGGCACGACGGACCGGCGACCGCCTCCCGGCTCGCGGACCGGCTCGGCGAGTCCAGCGGCGCCACCAGCTACCACCTGCGCCAGCTCGCCTCGTACGGCTTCGTCGCCGAGGAGACCGGGCGCGGCACGGCCCGCGAGCGCTGGTGGCGGGCGGTGAACGAGGGCATCCAGGTCAGCGACCCGGAGACCTTCCTCGGGCACGACGACCCCGCGGTGCGCGGCGCGCTCGACCTGATGCTGCACGAGATCGCCAGCATCCACACCAGCGAGCTGTCCACCTGGCTCGGCTCGATGCACACTTGGTCCCAGGAGTGGCGCCGTCGCGGCGACATCAGCGACTACACCCTGTGGCTCACCCCCGAGATCGCGGGCGAGCTGGACGAGCGGCTGCGCGAGGTCATCGACGACTACCGGGACCGGGTACCGGCCGACGCCGCCGGCGCCGCCTCCGTCCGGCTCCACCTGCACGCCTTCCCGGGCGAGGGCGGCCAGGAGCAGGCCGTACGGGACGGCCAGGCCGTACGGGACGACGGGGCCGTACGAGACAGCGCGACCGGGCGAGACGGCGCGACCGGGCGAGACGACGAGGAGGACGCGCCATGACGCACTCCGACATCCACGCGGCGTGCACGCCCACCGCGCCCGCGAGCTGCACGCCGAGGCGGCCACCTGGCGACTGACGCACGGTCGGCCGCCGACCGGGGTCGCCGGCCGGGCCAGGTGGCGCGCGCGGGCCGGCGAGGGCCCGGCCTGGCTACGCGACCGGTGCGGCTGGGCCCTGGTAGGGATCGGGTTGCGGCTGGTCAGTCGGCCGGCTCAGCAGCTCGGGACCGTTTTGCCCGCCGCAAGGGCCCGGAGGGAAGACACCGCGTCCTTCAACTCCTTGACCGGGATGAGCTGGAGCCCCTTGGGCAGTTCCTCCGTGACGTTGGAGCACTGCTCGCGGGGGACGAGGAAGACGCTGGCGCCGTCGCGCTTGGCCGCCTTCGGCTTGAGGCCGACGCCGCCGACCGGGCCGACCTTGCCGTTGGCGTCGATCGTGCCCGTACCGGAGATGATCCGGCCGCCGGTGAGGTCGCCGCCGCGGCCGTCGCCGTCCAGCTTGTCGATGATGCCGAGGGTGAACATGAGCCCCGCGCTCGGGCCGCCGATCTTAGCGAGCCGCAACGTGACCTTCACGTCCTTCGGCGAGCGGTGCAGGTAGCCCAGCGCCGCCTGGACCGCGGAGTCCTGGGACTCCTTCATCTCCTCGCGGTTGTGCTTGTCCACCTCCTTCGGCGAGTCGCCGACGGGGTAGACGGAGTCGCGCGGCATCACCGCGCGCCCCTCGTTGAACCAGCCGCTGATCACGTCCTTGAGCCGGATGTCCGCATCCGGGCCGGTGGCGACGATGGCCGTCATCCGCAACTGTCCGCTGGTCTCGCGGGTCGGGGCGCCCTCGACGGTGATCACCGGCTGGCCACGGTCGGACCCGAGCACGTTCGCGGTCAGCCCGGGATAGGCGATCGAGAACGGCAGCGGCGCGAACGCGGCGACCGCGAGCAGGGCGACGACGAGCGTGGAGCAGACCGCGAGGATGCGAGCGCGAGGAGACACGTCCGCCACCCTAAGGGACGGGAACGTTTCCCCGGCCGGGCAGGGCCAGGGAGGGACGCGGCGGGGCGCCCCGGCGGGGGCCGGGCCCCCGCGGTACGGGGGGCCCGGCGCTCAGCGCAGGGCGTCCACGACCTCCTTGGCGGCCTCGACCACCCGCGGGCCGACCCGCTCGGGCACCGAGTCGGTCAGCATCACCACGCCCACGCTCCCCTCGATGCCGGTCACCCCGAGCAGCGGCGCGGCGGCGCCGCTCGCGCCGGCCTCCAGCTCGCCGTGGGTGTGGGCGTAGCCGCTGTCGGTCAGGCCGTTGCAGGCGGCGAGAATGGCCCGGCCCGCGGTGCCGCGGTCGAGCGGGTGGCGGAAGCCGGCGCGGTAGGCCACGTGGTAGTCCGTCCAGGTCGGCTCGACGACGGCGACGGCGAGCGCCTCGGCCCCGTCCACCAGCGTGAGGTGGGCGGTGGCGCCGATGTCCTCGGCGAGCGCGCGCAGCGCGGGCATGGCGGCCTCGCGCACCAGCGGGTGCACCTGCCGGCCGAGCCGCAGCACGCCGAGGCCGACCCGGGCCCGGCCGCCGATGTCCCGTCTGACGAGGGCGTGTTGTTCGAGCGTGGCGAGCAGACGGTAGACGACGGTGCGGTTGACGCCGAGCTTGTTGGACAGTTCGGTCACGGTCAGGCCGTGGTCGGTGTCGGCCAGGAGTTTGAGGACACGCAGCCCTCGATCGAGCGTCTGAGAGGTCTCCGCGGTCACGACGCCCCCTTCTCGGGTGAGTGGCGGCTGATTCCGGTTCAGCCGCACCGGTCCCATCGGCAGCGCGCGGAAGAGGCCACCGGTCACGGTTCGCACGCACCGGCCGCGCTCCGCGGCGGCGCTGCCACGGGGCGTGTGCGTGGGGGGAACGCTAGCGAGCGAGTTCGCTCAGCGGAAGAGCTCGTCCACAATCCGGTCAACTGCGCGACACCTCACGCCCGGTGTGCGCCCCGATATGGGCCGATAGCCCGCATTCGGCGGGCCGAGCCGGTGGCGCACGGGAGCACGGAGGGGCACGGTGGTGCGCGCCGGGCCGACCGTACGGCGGGGCGGCGCGCCCGGGGGCACGCCAGCCCCGCGACGGGGGCGGGCTCGGGGCAAGTTCAGGCCGGCGACGGGGGCGGGCTCGGGGCAAGTTCAGGCCGGCGACGGGCGCGAGGCCGGGCCGGTGACGGACGCGGCGGCGGGCCGGCAGCGCCGTCAGCGCATGCGGGTGGCCCACTCCCGGACCTTCTTGATCCGCTCGCGGATCTGGCCGGCGGTGGCCTCGGCGCTCGGCGGGCCGCCACAGACCCGGCGCAGCTCGGTGTGGATCACGCCGTGCGGCTTGCCGCTCTGGTGCACGTACGCGGCGACCAGGCCGTTCAACTCCTTGCGCAAGACGAGGAGTTCCTTGTGGATGACGACGGGGCGGCGGTCGGCGGGCAGTTCGAGGAGGTCGGCCTCCTCGTCGGGCTTCTTGCGGCTGTGCGCGATCTGCCGCGACTGCCGGCGCTGGAGCAGCATCTGCACCTGGTCGGGTTCGAGCAGGCCCGGGATGCCGAGGTAGTCCTGCTCCTCCTCGCTACCGGGATGGGCCTGCATGCCGAACTCGGCGCCGTCGTAGAGCACCCGGTCGAAGACGGCGTCCGACTCCAGCGCCTCGAAGGAGAGTTGGTCCTGCTCGCCGGTGTCCTCGTCCTGCTGCCGCTCGGCCTCCTGGAGGAGCTTGTCCTCCTCCGCGTACGGGTCGTTCTCGCCCTCCTTCTTGGGCTTGTCGAGGACGTGGTCGCGCTCGACCTCCATCTCGTTGGCGAAGCCGAGCAGCGTCGGGATGGTCGGCAGAAAGACGGAGGCGGTCTCGCCGCGCCGCCGGGAACGCACGAAGCGGCCCACGGCCTGCGCGAAGAACAGCGGCGTCGAGACGGTGGTGGCGTACACGCCGACCGCGAGCCGCGGCACGTCCACGCCCTCGGACACCATGCGCACCGCGACCATCCAGCGGCTGTCGGACTGGCTGAACTCGTCGATGCGCTGCGAGGCGGCGGTCTCGTCGGAGAGCACGACCGTCGGCCCGTCGCCGGTGATCTTGCGCAGCAGCTTGGCGTACGCGCGGGCCTGCTCCTGGTCGCTGGCGATCACCAGGCCGCCGGCATCCGGGATGGCCTTGCGCACCTCGCTGAGGCGGCGGTCGGCCGCGGCCAGCACGTTGGGCATCCACTCGCCGCGCGGGTCGAGCGCGGTGCGCCACGCCTGCGAGATGACGTCCTTGGTCATCGGCTCGCCGAGCCGGGCCCCGATCTCGCCGCCGGCCTTGGTCCGCCAGCGCATGTTCCCGCTGTACGACAGGAAGATCACCGGGCGCACGACGCCGTCGCCGAGCGCGTTGCCGTAGCCGTACGTGTAGTCGGCCGAGGAGCGGCGGATGCCGTCGTTGCCCTCCTCGTACGTCACGAACGGGATGGGGTTGGTGTCCGAGCGGAAGGGCGTGCCGGTCAGGGCGAGCCGGCGGGTGGCCGGGTCGAACGCCTCCAGGCACGCCTCGCCCCAGGACTTGGAGTCGCCCGCGTGGTGGATCTCGTCCAGGATGACCAGTGTCTTGCGCTGCTCGCAGCGGTTGCGGTGCAGCATGGGGCGCACGCCCACGCCCGCGTAGGTGACGGCCACGCCGTGGTACTCGGGGCTGACCGGCCCGGCCGAGTACTCCGGGTCCAGCTTGATGCCGACCCGCGCCGCGGCCTCGGCCCACTGCTTCTTCAGGTGCTCGGTCGGCGCGACCACGGTGACCTGCTGCACGACGTGGTGGTGCAGCAGCCAGGAGGCCAGCGTCAGGGCGAAGGTGGTCTTACCGGCGCCGGGCGTCGCGACGGCCAGGAAGTCGCGCGGCTGCTCCTGGATGTACTTGTCCATCGCCCCCTGCTGCCAGGCACGCAGCTTGTTCGCGGTACCCCAGGGAGCCCGGCCGGGGAAGGCGGGTGAGAGGTGGTGATTCGCGGTGGTAGTCACGGTCTCCGTCGGGCTGGCTCGGGATCGGCAACCGGATCAGCCTACCCGTGCCACCACCCCCGGCACGGGCGTACGGGGGGTGGTGGGGCGGGGGTGGGACTCAGGTCACACTCCCCCGCCCCCGTCACGCCGGGGGCGGGGGATGCTTACGCCGAGGAGGCCGCGAATCGCGGCAGCAATTCCGCGATCTTGGGTACGTCCAGCTCGCCCTGGGCCACGTTCAAGACGAAGCGCTCGGCCTCGTCCACGTCGAAGCCCTCGACCAGCGGATGGCCATTGACGTGCAGAAAGACACAGGTCGCGTACCAGGCGAGACGCTTGTTGCCGTCCACCATGGCGTGGTTTCGGGCCAGCGACTCCATCAGCGCGGCGGCCTTCTGCCACACCTCGGGGTACGCGTCCTGGCCGAACACGCTGGCCTGGGGGCGAGCGAGTGCGGACTCCAGCAATCCGTAGTCGCGCACCTCGCTCTCCCCGAGACGCTGGGCGAGCCCCAGCAACTGGGGCAGGTCCAGGGACTTCATCAGGCGAGCCTCCGGTTCAGCTCGGCGCTGACCTTCAGCACGTGATCGGCGGCCTCGTTGTAGAGCCGGGAGTGTTCGTTTATGGCGACCATCACGGCGTCGTGAGCGAACGCCTGCATGCTGCGCCCCTCAGCTTCCGCGCGTTCTCTGAGGGCGTCGAGTTCTTCTTCCATGAAACGCAGGTTGAGTGCAGCCATACCGGCACGGTACCACGCCGTACTACGCCTTCCCCGGCCGCAGCCGCGTCGTCACGAACGCCCCGACCAGGGCCATCCCGGCCATGCCGAGCAGGACCGCGGCGAAGGCGGCCGGGTGGCCGCTGGAGCCGGCCGCGTCGGCCGCGTCGTGCGTGCCGGCCGTGGCGGAGCCGCTACCGAAGGCGACGAAGAGCACGCCGCTCGCGCCGACCAGCGAGATGTTGCCGAGCGCGTCGGAGACCTGGAGCGATGCCGCGTTGGAGCCCGAGTCCTCCGGGCGGGAGAGCTTGAGCAGCAGCACGCTGCCGCCGGAGATCGTCACGCCCATGCCGAAGCCGCCGATGACCCAGGAGGCGGCCACGATCCACGCGGGCACCCCGTCGATCAGCGCGGTGGCCGCCAGCGCGATGGACAGCGCGATCATCAGCATGCCGAGGCCCATCAGCCGCTCCCGGTGCGCGTCAAGGCGCGGCCGGCTCTGCGCGTACGAGCTGAGCGCCCAGGTCAGGCCGCCGCCGGTGAGCGAGAGGCCGGCCATGGTCGAGGACAGGCCGCGCTCGGTGACCAGCATCAGCGGTACGAAGGACTCGGCGCCCAGGAAGGTGCCGGCCGCCAGGCCGCGCAGCAGCACCACCGACGGCAGCACGCGCGCGGCGCGGAAGGTGCCGGTGGGCAGCAGCCGCAGGACGCACGGCACGAGCAGCGCGGCGCCGGCGACGGCCGGGCAGCAGCGAGAGCCAGCGCAGGTCCTGTACGGCGAACTGGAGCAGCCCGGCGCCGGCCGCGACCGCGAAGGGCCAGCAGGATGCGGCAGCGGTCCATCGCCGCGCTGTGCCCGCCCGGCGGCAGCGTGCGCAGCGCGGACAGCATCACCATCAGCGGCAGCAGCACCAGGACGGGCATGCCGAGGAAGACCCAGCGCCACCCGACGTGCTCGGCGATCGTGCCGGCCACCACCGGGCCGACGATCACGGGCAGCACCCAGGCGGCCGAGAACGAGGCGAGCACGGCGGGCTTGAGCCGCTGCGGGAAGGCGCGGCCGACGACGACCGTACAGCGACACGATGACCAGGCCGCCGCCGACGCCCTGGACGCCGCGGCCGGCGATGAACATCCACATCTGGGTGGCCGAGCCCGCGACGACCAGCCCCGCGCCGAACGCGGCGACCCCGGTGAACAGCGGCGCCAGCGGGCCCCTGCGATCGCACCACTCGCCGGAGAGCGTCATGGCGAACAGGCTGGAGGTGAAGTAGCCGGAGAAGGCGAAGGCGTACAGCTCCACGCCGTCGAGCCGTTCGGCCGCCACCGGCATGACCGTGGTGACCGCGCTCGCCTCGAAGGCGATGAGCGAGACGACGGAGATGATGCCGAGGGTGAGCGCGCGGTAGGCCCGGCTGAAGACGGTGGCCTCGCTCGCGGGGATCTCGGCGTCGGCCCCGTCCTGGGCTCCTTCCCGGGCCCTGGCGTCGGCCCCGTCGTCGGGCCGGCCGGCGGGCACCTCGCGGTGCGGGACTGTGGAGGGCACGGCGGCGGGCGCGGGGCGGGAGGGGCCGGGCGGGGCGGAGGCGGTGGGTGCGGCGCCGGATATGCCGCCGGCGGCCCGGACGGCACCCGCGCCGCCGGCGGACGAAGGGGCCGCGCCGGCATCCACGGAGCGCGGATCGAGGTCCGTCATGGCGTCAGAAGTAAGGGCCACGAACCGCGTTGACCCCTGTCTGAAGGCGGTGTTCCGCTCGGCCATCGGGCCTACGACCTCCGTGTCCTCCGGGGCGCGGCGCGGCCTGGTGCGCGGCCGTGGTCCAGGCGGTCGGGGCTCCCGCCGCGCGCGGAAGTAACGCGAACGTACGGGGGTCGGGGAACTCCGTACGAGCCCCACGGGCCGGGCCCGGGGCTCGTACGGCCGTACGTTCCCGGGCCCGGCGCCGGACACGGCCCGGGCCCGGGGGTGGGTGGTGGGCCCGGCGCCTGGCGGCGGCCGGGTGGCGCGGCGGGAGGAGTCCGCGCGGGCCGGGCCGCTACGCCGTCAGCAGGACGCCCACGTACGAGACGCCCCCGATCACCACCCACGAGCACAGGCCGAGCGCGGCGACCCGGCCGCCCGTGCGGGCCAGCGTGGGCAGGTGCACCGCGCTGCCGAGGCCGAACAGGGCGGCGGCCAGTAGGAGTTCCTGCACGCGCCCGGCGACGTCGATGGCGGCGCCGGGCAGCACGCCGGTGCTGCGCAGGGCGACCATCGCCAGGAAACCGGCGACGAACAGGGGCACCAGCGGCGGCCGGCGCGAGGCGGACTGAGTGGTGGTCGTGGTGGTCGAGTCGGTGGCGGCGCTGGTACGGGAGCGGGCCCGGGCCTGTACGGACAGGGCGACGGCCCCCACCAGCGGGGCGAGCATCGCCACGCGCATGAGCTTGACCAGCACCGCGTCGCCGAGCGCGGCGGAGCCCGCGGTCTGCGCGGTGGCCACCACCTGCCCCACGTCGTGCACGCTGGCCCCGGCCCAGCGGCCGAACTCCGCGTCGCTGAGACCGAGCGGGTGTTGCAGCAGCGGCAGTACGGCGATGGCGAGGGTGCCGCACAGGGTCACCAGGGCCACCGAGGTCGCCACGTCCCGCTCGTCGCTGTCGGACGCCTCGCTGACCGCACCGATCGCGGACGCGCCGCAGATCGAGTAGCCGGTGGCGATCAGCAGCGGCTGGTCACCGCGCAGGCCGAGCTTGCGGCCGAGCCACAGGGTGCCGAAGAACGTCGCCCCGACCACGGCGAACACCATGCCCACCGTCGCCCAGCCGAGGCCGAGCACGTCGTCCAGGCTCAGCTTGAGGCCGAGCAGCACGATGCCCAGGCGCATCAACCGCTTGCCGGCGTACGACAGGCCGGGACGGCACCGTCCCCGTACCAGCGCGCGCACGCCGCGCACGTGCGCCGCGACCACGCCGAGCACCACCGCGATGGTCAACATCGGCACGGCGGGCAGCAGTCGGTGTGCCGTCCAGGCCACGGCGACGCCACCGGCGGCGAGCGCCAGGCCGCCCAGCTTGTCCGAACGGGCACGCCGGGGCAGCGGTCGCTCGCCCCGCCCGGTGTCCGATCGGGCAGGCGTGCCGGGCGGTGGGGGCAGCGCGGCTGCCCGGGGTGGGGCGAGCAGGGCGCTCGCGGGGCGCGGGTGCACCCGTAGCGGGGTCGGGTGGGCCGAGCGCTGCCGGCTCACAGCTCGTCCGCGGGCAGCTCGTACACGCGGCGCACACTGGTGCCGAGCCGCGCGATGTCGGCCCCGTAGACGTGGATCGAGATGGCGGTCTCGGTGCCGGCGTTGCACACCCGGTGGATGTCGCCGGGGGGCGCGAAGCCGCACACCGAGCCGAGCGGGTTGACGACGTCCCGGGTGGCCACCAGGCGCGAGGTGGCGCCGTCGGAGACCAGGCGGTAGCGGCGCTCGCTCTCCTCGCCCTCGTGCACCCCGGTCACGCACCAGGACACATGGTCGTGGATGGACGTCCGCTGGCCCGGCAGCCACACCAGGGCCACGACGGAGAAGCTGCCGTCCCGCTCGGCGTAGAGCAGATGCTGCCGGTAGGTGTCGGGGGCGCCCTCGCGCTGCTCGTCGGTGAGAAGGTCGGGACAGGTAAGGTGGGGGCCGAGCCGTTCGCCCACCAGGTAGGCCGTCAGGTCCGGCGGCAGGCCCCGACCCACAGCCTCCCGCACGTCCTCGACGAGGGCGTCGAGACGCGCGGTCGTGCGTGCGGCCCTGAAGGGCGTGGGAGCGGTCGGAGTACGCATGCTCGAAGCGTCACGCCGCCCCCCGCGCGCCGTCTAACAACAGTTCCTTGGCCGCACCGGGGCCCGCGCTTATGTATGGACCGCGCGCACGGGCCGCCCGATCGGTGGCGGGGAGACAGGGGAGGAAAGAGGGAACGGGTCAGCAGCCGACGCGCCGCTCGGCGGCGGCCCGCAGTTCGTCGAGGACGAGCGCGGTGGCCGGGACACGCAGGTGCTCGCGGAGCACGTACGCCGAGACCTGCCGGCGCGAGGCGGGGTCCAGGGCCCGGCCCGCGACCTTCTGGTGGCACAGGAAGGACAGCACCAACGAGGGCATCATGGCCACCCCCACGCCCGCCGCGACCAGGCTCTGCACGACCAGGTTGTCGTCGGAGGTGAAGGCGATGTCGGGCGCGAAGCCCTGCTCGGCGCACTCGTGCAGGAAGTTGGCCCGACATCGCAGGCAGCCGGCGATCCACCGCTCCTCGGCCAGGTCGATGAGCTTGACCGCGCGCCGCCTGGCCAGCGGGTGCCCCGTGAGCAGCAGGATGGTGAGCTCGTCCTCGAACAGGCGCACCTCCACCACCTCGTCCGGCACCTCCTCGTGCAGGCCGGGGTAGGTGAAGGCTAGCGTGATATCGCACTCGCCGCGCGCGAGGCGGCCCAGCGACTCGGGCGGCTCGCCCTCCAGGAGTTCCACCCGCACGCCCGGGTGGCCGACCGCGAGCGAGGCCATGACCTCGGGTATCAGCGTCGCGCTGGCGCTGGGGAAGGCGCACACGCGCACCCGGCCCGCGCGCAGCCGGGTGATGGCGTCCATCTGCTGCTGGGCCGTGGCGATGGTGTCGAGGATGACGTCGGCGTGCCGGGCCAGCGCCTCGCCCGCCTCGGTCAACCGCATCTGCCGACCGACGCGGGTGAACAGCGCGGTGCCGACGTCCCGTTCCAGGGCCTTCATCTGCTGGGTGATCGCGGGCTGCGTATAGCCGAGCGCGCGGGCCGCGCCGGAGTACGAGCCGGCTTGCAGGACCTCGCGGAACGTGTGGATGTGCCGGGAATCGAACACGCCTTCATCATAAGCAGATGTTGGGGTAGAGCGGCAGATCCCCTCGTTACGCGTATAGAAGGCCCTCCACTCCTCGCCTCTGGAGTCCCACCCGCACCAAGGCCGCAGGCCGGGGCCCGCACCCGCCGTGCCCCCTCCCCTGCCCCGGCCCGCGACCGGCCCGCGACCGACACCACCGGCCCCGCCCCGCCGTAACCCGCCAGCCCCGTGTCCCGGAACCCGGCCGCCCCCGCACGCCGGGACGACGCGCCCCGCGCGCACGCCGCGCGGGGCGCGTGGGCGGATGCGGCAAGCTGGACGAATGTCGCATGCCACCGCACCGCACGCACTGCGCCGCGGCGCGCACCGGTACCTCTCGTACGACGGCGCCGAACTCGCCTACCGCGTCCTCGGCCCGCGCGACGGGGCCGCCACGCCGCCGCTGGTCTGCCTCGCCGGCGGCCGCGGCCGGGACGCCGCGTACCTCGGCGACCTCGGCGGGCTCGACGAGCACCGGCCACTGGTCGTCCCCGACAGCCGTGGCACCGGCGCCTCGCCGCCCGCGACCGAGCCGAGCGGCTACGCGTTCCCCCGCCTCGCCCAGGACCTCGAAGCCCTGCGCCAGCACCTCGGGCTTGAGCGGTTCGCGCTGCTCACCCACGACGCCGCGGCGGCCACGGCCCAGGCCTACGCCGCTGCGCACCCCGAGCGGCTCAGCCACCTCGTCCTGGTCTGCCCGGGCGCCCGGCTCCAGGGCGAACTCCCCGACGACGCCCGCGAGATCTTCGAGGCCCGCTCCGACGAGCCATGGTGGGAGGACGCGTACGCGGCGGTCCAGGCCCTCCCCCCACCGCCTCCGACCTGGACGACGTACGCGACCTGCTGCGCCATGCGGCGCCGCTGGCGTACGGCCGCTGGGAGGAGCCGCAGCAGGCGCACGCGGCGAGCGAGGGCGCCCAGCTCGGCCCTGTCCCCCGGGCCGGCTTCTTCTGGCAGGGCGTGGACGAGGCGGCCCGCCTCGCGCTGGTGGAGCGGCTGCGGGCGGTGCGCTGCCCGGCGCTCGTGGTGACCGGCACCCGGGACGGCGTGACCGGCGTACGCGCCGGCGAACTCGTCGCCGCCTCCCTCGCCCACGCCCTCCCCGAGGTCGGCCACTTCCCGTGGGTGGACGCGCCGGATCTCTTCCGCACCACGGTGGAGTACTTCGTACGCGGGGCATAGGCCCTGCCGGGGCATAGGCCCTGCCCGGGCGGGGCCGGGGGGCGGGTGCGGGTGCGGTTCGTGCGGGTGGCGGGGGTGTCTGTGGGGGCGCGACGGCAGCCGTGCGGGGGCGGTGGGCCCTCGCGCGCGGGCGCTTACGCGGGGCGTGCTTCGGAGTGGATGGCGACGGGGGCGGGTGGGGGTGCCGGGGCCGGGGGCCGATCGGGCAACTCGACGAGCCCCATCGCGCACGCCCGCGACGGGCCCGCTCCGGGCCCGCGCGGCGGCCGGACCTCGCCTCACCAGGCGGCTCGCCGTCGCGGGGGCCGGAGTCGATCGTGGCGGCCGTGTTGGGGTCACATGGCAAGCGCCGCGCACTCGTTGACCAACCCGCCCCGCACCGGCTTTAGTCATCTCAGCAACACCGCGACACCTCCAGCGCACGGCCCGGTTCCCTCCCCACGGAGCGGAACCGGAACCCACGCCGGAAACCCGGCCGTGTGCCCGAGTGGTTTAGGGGCTCGCCTGCAAAGCGAGTAACGTGGGTTCGATTCCCGCCACGGCCTCAAGCGCCTTGACCAGGCGAAATAGAAGGGTGGCGCCCCGGGCGGGGCGCCACCCTTTTGGCTGTCCGTCTCAGTCTTTGTCTCAGTTGGCCGGCACGGGGACTCCGGATGCACCGTCGTCGTCATCGTCCGGCCGGTCCGACTCAGGCTTCCAGATCAGACCGTCCACCTGTCGCGCGATGATCCGTCCGCACCGCATCCACCATGTGCTGATAGCGGGCGGCCATGGCCGTGGTCGACCACCCCATGAGGCCCATGACGGCTCACTCGGGGACACCGAGGATGAGCAACACGGTGGCGGCCGTGTGGCGGGCATCGCGAAGGCGTCCGCCTCGAACGTTCGCCTCCGCGAGGAGTGCCTTCCACTCAGCCCAGTCTCGACGGTGGGACGGACTACGGCCAAGCTCGTCCGGGAACACCAGCCCGTGTTCCTCACCACCGCTTCCCGGCCGCAGTCCGCTCTCCTTCCTGTGCCTTGAGATGGGCACGAAGCAGGTCAACGAGCTGCTCAGGAAGACCAACAGCACGGCGGCCAGCGCGCGATTTGGTGGTGGCCAACTCCGAGTTCGTGCGACGCCTCTGCGGGCAGTATCCGGCGGCCTTGCGCCCGCAGGGGCTCACGCATCCGTGGGCATACTGCGGCCGGTGCCGACTACGTCGGACCACCAGGAACCCACCGTCCAGGTGCACGTCTGACCATATCAGACCGAGCACTTCCCCCTGACGCAGGCCAAGGGCAAGGGCGACGGCCCACCGAGCAGAGGTGCGATGCTGGGCAGCGGCCTTGAGCAACCGCTGCACTTCGTGGACGCTGTAGGGCTCCACCTCGTACCTCTCCCGTCTTCGGCGCCTTGGCCAACTGAACGGGTTTCTTGCCGAGATGACCGTGCCGCACGGCCTCGTTGAGGGCGGTGCGCAAGGTCCGGTGCGCCTGGTGAGCGGTGGCGGGCTTGCTGCCGTCGGCCTGCATCTTGGCGTAGAACGTTTCGATATGCTCGGGCTTGAGCCTGTCGAGACGGTGGGCCCCCAAGCCGGGGATCAGGTGCTTCCGGTACGGCGACGCCGTACCCGATCATCGTGTTGTCGTTGACGGCGAGAGGCGCGACGTTCTCGATCCAGTGCGTGAGCCACGCCTTGACCGTCCACGCCTTGCCCGGCTTCTTCACGGTCTTGGCATCACGCTGCTTCTCCAGCTCGCGTACGGCCGCCGTCACTTCCGCGCGCGTCTTGCGTTCCACGTGGCGCCGGTCCGGCTTGCCGTCGTCGCGAATGCCGACAGTAACGCGGCCGTGCCACTTACCGTCCTTTCCGAAGTAGATCGAACTGTGGCCGTTGGGCTGCCGGGTGCGCTTCTTCTTGTTCCTCTGCCACAGGCAGACTGCTGCTTCTCGTGTGTCGGGATGAGGGCCGGGGGCGATGAGCTGTCCGGGGGGGGGGAGCGCCACCGCCCCGGCCGTTGTCAAGCGGCTTGGCGGGCGGTACGGAGCCGGGTCACGTACTCGGGGATGGCGTCGGCGGGGACGCGGCGGAGTCGGCCCACGAGGGTGGGCTCCAGGGCGCCGGTGCGGATCAGCGCGAAGCACGTGGTGCGGCCGACGCTGAGTCGGCGGGCGGCTTCCTCGACGGTGAGCAGGGCGAGGGTGGGGTCGTACGACTCCTCGGTGGTGGCGTGCACGTCGGGTCCTTCCTGTGCGCTGCGGAAAAAGGCGGGGGCGCTGACAGAAATGACAAAAATCGTTGACGGCCCCTCTGAGGTGATGGCCGTTTGGGGCCGCGTGACAGAAATCGCGGTAAGTGCGACAGAAATAGCTCCGCCGGCCCGGGCGCCACCCGGGGTGCCCGGGGCGCGGGGTTTCTGTCGGACTTTCTAAGTTTTCTGTCACGCACCCCGTGCCGGGCGTTTGCGCAGGTCAGGCGCGGTACCGCTGATTTCTGTCAGCGGTCAGGGGTTTCTATCACGCGGCGCGGCTCAGCCGTGGGTGAGCGTCGTAGCGCGGCGAGGGGGCCGGCCGCGGCCGGCCCGCGGGGGCTGGGGTTGTTACCTGATCCACCCGTGTTCTTCGAGTAGGGCTAGGGCGGGGTCGAGGTCGGCGATGGCGGGGAAGTCCCCGCGGGGCAGGCCACGGAAGAGCTCCCGCTTGGTGAACCCGGTGATCCGCGTGTCGTGGATGTGGGTCAAGACAGTGTGGGCGGCTTCTTGCGCGGGATCGGCGCCCATGGCGTCGAAGACGTGGTGGGCATGGGCGGTGAAGTACTCGCCCAGCATCGTGGCCGCGGCCATGGTCGGAGCTTCGATGGGGCGTTGCCATGCCTGGTTGGGATGGCTGGCCAGGTGCAGCAGTCCCGCGATGCGGGCCACGGCCCCATCGCGCTTGCTGGCCCACTTCACGATGGGCGCCAGCGGCCCGCCCTTCCCGATGCGGGCTTCGGTGACCTTCTGGTAGGCCAGCAGCACCGCGTCCGCCTCGGGGCTGAGGGTCAGGAGTGCAGGGTCAGTCCAGCCAGCCATGCCCATAGCCAGCCCACCAAGACGCTGCGCGTACGCTTCGGCGACTTCGGCGCGGATGAGGTCGGGGACCAGGTTGCGGCGGCCGACCAGGGATTCGGGCTGGGCGTAGAGGAAGCGGGCCAGGAGCCCGCGTCCGTCGGCGCCTTTGATCTGCCCGATGGACTCCAGCACTTCGGGCTGCACAGCCAGGCCCATCGTCACGGCGGGGTGTTCGATGTGCTGGGCGTCGCGTCCTTGGCGATTGACGCGCACCATGTCCCCGGCGTGGCCCTTGAGGAAGATCTCCATGTTGGGGGCGCCGGAGTAGCGACCGGCGATGATGTCAAAGATCCCGCTCTCGGGCGAGAGCACGGAAATCCGCCCCTCCTGCTCAGTGAGCAGCATGGCCAGGCTCTCCGGCGTCACATCATCCGCCACAAGCTGCGGCTTTGCCGGGACCCGGATCTCTTCGGCTGCTTGGGCCAGGGCGATGGCGTCTGCGGTGAGTTGGTCACGCGCGGCGGGTTCGGCGTTGGCGGCCTTGGCGGCGGCTTTGTCGGCCACGGCCTTGGCCAGCTTCGCGGTCGTCTCCGCCTCCGCCCGAACGCTGGCGGACTGCTCCACCAACAGCTTCTCCACCACCAGCAGTGGTTCGGTCATCAGGGAGAACACCGCGCTCTTGCGATTGCCCGGGTCAAGAGCGACGGCGATGTACAGGTTGACGGGCTCGCGCCAGCGTCCGCGCACGCACACCACCGCACGACCCCCCGCAGTGGTGGCCAGGACGGCCAGAGACAGGCACCCGGCGAGATCGGCCGGAGTCTGGGTCTCCTCCGCCACCGCAGCCACCATCGCCCCCAACCACGCGGGAAGAGCGTCCACGGGGAAGGTGGGTAGGTCGGGGCGGGTGGTCAGCGGGATCGGGGCATCCCATGCCAGGCCGGTGACGTCTTCGGGGGTGAGCTGGTCGAAGCCCGCCCACAGATCCTCGCTCATGCGGCGGGCCTGTCTTCCTGGGGGTGCGGAGCGGGCAGACCTCGCGGTGTGCGGCGTGGTCTTCGATCAGGGCAGCCGCGCGCTTGCGACCCGCGGCGAAGCGGTCGCGACCGCAGGCGCACCACGACCGGGCGGTCGGGATCGCGCGACCGGGGGCGTAGATGCTCAGCCACGCGACCGGCCGGCGCCCGTCGCCTTGGTGCGACTTCGGGCGAAGTGCTGAAAGGACGCCTTCGGCGACTGCCTTCCGATCGCCCACGCCCACCGAGGGTGAGACCGGTCGGGCGGCATCCTGGCCGGGCGGGGTGGGACTGGTGCTCTTCAGGAGGGGGCGGGGTGGGGTGCTCATGCCGTAGCCCCCTTGCGCGTCTGGTTGTGGGCGATCGACCAGTTCAGGGCGCTGCGCAGGGTCGAGCGGCACTCGGCAGCGGTGAGCCCTGCCCCCTCCCCCGCCTCCTGAAGAGCCTGCTCCACCACGTGCCGGGGAAGGTCGCCCCACGCGATGAACCGCCCCAGGGGGCGGGCGGCGCGGAACAGGACGGCTTCGCGTCCCCCGACACTGGCGCCCGCCACGTTCCGCACCTCGGCGGCGAGAGCACTATCCGCGTATCGACCAGATTGCCCCAGTGTGGCCACTGAAGGTGCTTCAGACGGCTTGGGGGCCGGGCGCAGGATTTTCAAGCAGCCATCTCGGGCATAGAAGCCGGCGCAGAGCCGCACACGGCCCCGTACCGTCCCGCCGGGGTCGTGCTGCCGGCCGCGACGACGTACCCGCCCCATGCGCGGGTATCGACCGAAGGCGCCACGGTCCCGGCGGTGTTAGTCAACCTCACCCCCGTCGGGGCGGTGAAGTACAGGTGTTCTCCGCCGCTAGCGGTCCGCACGCGGTAGGTGGTGGGGACTGCGTGCCCGGCGCGCTCGCAGAGCGCCTTGAAGGTCGTCGCCCCGTCAGGGGCGTCCCCACTGCCCTTGTCCTTGTTGAGGAGTTCGGCCAGAACGCGGGCGTGGCAGGGCTGGCCCGCGTGGCACCAGCAGCCCAGACGCTTTCCCCGTAGGGCGGGTAGATGACGTGCGACCAGGTCGGGCTGCTCTGCGAGCCAGGCGCGGTAGCGCTCAACGACCTGGGCACGGAAGGCGCCCTCGCACACGGGAAAGGGGTTGGCCAAGGGGTGCCCGGGCAGGTTCCACCCGCCCTTGGTCAGCGGCCGGCCGACGTAGACCACGCCTGCCAGGAAGTCGGGGTCATCCCGGTGCCCGTGGAGGTCCACCACGATGGTGGTGCTCTTGGGCATGTCCAGGTCGACCACGACCAGTCCGGCTGGCCCGGTCGCGATGCCGATGTTGTACGGCGCCTGTGACCAGGCAGCACAGATGCGGTCGGGATCGGTAGTGGCGCGCCGCTCCCACTTCAGATGCCCATCGACACACGGCCCAGTGCGCGGGCATGCGGCTTCACCATGCAGGGCGGGGCGCTTGGTGCCAGGGCGCAGGGGGATGACGGGCCAGCCACGCGCGGCGGCATCCAGCGCCGCAGCGAGCAGCGCCGGACGGGGGTCAAGTGTCATGCTGGGACTCCGTTCTCTTGGGGGCGGTGGGGCGGCCCCGGTTCATTGGCGTGAGAGGGGGCCGCCCCTGTTGTGTGTGTCAGGCGTCGGGGTGGTCGGCGCAGTTGCACTGGTAGGTGAGCCAGGCGCAGTTGGGGCAGCGGCCGGTGGTGATGAGGTCGGCGCGGCGCCAGGTGTGGTAGGCGTGGCGGACGTAGGCGCGGGGGTCCTGGTCGCGCGGCCCGCGGTCGTTGTCGAGGAGGTAAATGGCCGCGGCCTCGGCCTCCTCGATGACCTTGGGGCTGGAGTCGGGGTTCTCCAGGAGGAGGCGGTCGAGGGCGGCGGCCCGGCGAAGCCACCATTCGCGGCGGGTGAAGCAGTCCTCGTCCGAGGGGTCAGCCGGTTGCTGGGTCCACGCGATCTCGCTCGCGATGGGCGGGGCGAAGGCGTACGCGCGCTCGGGGGACAGGATGGTGATGACCATGGAACTCCTCCTGTGCGGTAGAGGCGAAACGGGCGGCTCCGAGGCACGGCGTAACAGGCCGCCCGTTTCGCCAAGTTGGGTAAAAAGCTGGAATGGGCGCTGTAACGTCGCAGGTCGGGAAGGGGGGTCCCCGCGCGAGCGGGGTTGGGGTTCTACTGGGTGGTGGCGTCGTCGCGGTGTCCGCCGTCGTCGGTTTCGGCGGCGAGCACGGCGGTCGGCGGTACCCAAAGGTGCTGTCGGCCACGGCAGGGCACCGAGTGGGGCAGTGGGGTGACGTCGGTCAAGGTCCAGTGCCAGCAGGCGAGTTGGCCCCACGGGGCGCAGCATCCACCAGTCTTGGCGTGGTGGCAGTTGGTGAGGGTGGCGGTGGCGATGAGGGTGCCGCGCTCATCGGGCCAGGCCGCGAGCGCGGCGCGGTCGATGAGGAAGCGGCCCATCAGGTCGTAGGCGCCGTTGCCGGCGTGGATGAGGATGCGGGAACCGACCGCGCTCGCGGGCGCGGGCCAAGTGCGGTTCTCGGTGCGTTTGGTGCCGTGGACGATGGCGTCAGCCCATGGCTGGCGGATGGTCAACGCACGCATGCGGAATCCCTTCTCGCGCAAGGGGAGGGAGGCAGACCTACCCCCTGCCCGGCGGCTCGTGGCGGGGGTTTCAGGGGGTTGGCCTGGGGTGCCTCCCTGAGCGATCATTTGTGCAGGTCAGGAGCAGGGAGGTGGTCAGGGAGTTCTCCCTGCCTCCCTGACCCGTAGGCGGTCGCCTCCCTGTCATCCGTCAGCGGAAGCGGAACCTTCGCCGTCGCGGTTGGTCAGGGCGCGCAGTACGCGGTCACGGGAGACGACCATCACGCCGTCGGACTTGTAGGGGTCCGCGTTCACCTTGTCCAGGGCGCGCTTGAGGTCGATGAACGACCAGTCGCCGTAGACGCTGGGGTTGCGGGTGGCGAGCCGGGCCAGCACGTCCTTGGTCCGCACGCGCGGCGCCTCACCCATCACCGCGGCGATGTCGGCCAGAGCATCGGCCGCGTCCCGCTCGATGACGTGCAAGGTGGTCACCCCGTCGCGTAGCGCCTTGGCCCGCTCGGTGATGGCCTTGGCCGCGTCGTCGTCGATGTAGTGCGTGCGCACCATAATGGACGACTGCCCGGCCGGGATGGCGATCCCATCGGAGGCCACGACCAACGTTCCCCGGTCCAGGCCCTGGCGCAGCAGGTTCGGCGCGGCGCCCCCGTCAACGGCCTTGTGGCCCAGGGCCATGCGGGCTTGTGATTCGGTGCCCAGGGCGAGGGAGGCGCGAGTGTGGGCGCCCTCGCGGACCAGCTTGGGCAGTTCTCGTTCGTCGGGTCCTGGGTGCCCTGCCACATGAGCACGTTCACGGCGCGGCCTTGGTTGTGGATCTTCCGGAGGGCCATGAAGTCTCAATCGTGGAGACCCCGGAGGGCAGGGTGACGTCGACTTCGACGCCGCAGCCGACGATGCGGATGGGGCCCAGCATCGCGGCCCCCGCATCCCCCATGTCCTTGATCGCTTTGCGTAGTGCGCTCACGCCCAGGTCATGCAGGGCCTTGACCACGATGGAGGGCGTGATGGGCTCCCCCTCGTTGGAGCGGGCAGCGGCAGGCAGCGCCCACTGCGGGGCGGCCTGGCGCTTACGACCGACCGAGCACAGGGCCAGCAGCCCCAGGAAGGGGCCAAGGGTCACCAGCGGTCCCCAGACGATGGCCACGATCACCACCACCAGTCGGATGAACTCCACCACGGCCATCAGCGGGGTGATGATGTCGGTGGGCTGGCCGGTGGCAATCGCCAGCACGACCCCCAGCGCGATCAGACCACCGATACCCGCTCAGGTGCCGACAGCGGCGCCCTTGGCTGCTGTGACCGGCGCGCGCAGCATGTCCATACGCCGCTGGTGGCGAGCCGCGCGGAAGCGTTGGCCGCGTTCCTCCCACTCGGCGGCCACCTCGTAGTTCCCGGCGACCTCGGCCGCGCGGAGCATGCGTTCGTAGCGGGCGGCGGTGCGTGCTTCCCACGCGCGGCGGGTCACGATGCGGGCCCCGCCGAACACGTAGGCACCGTGCCGAGTGACCACGCGGGCGGTGGTGCGAGTGTGCTCGTGGGTGACGATCGAACGCACCGTACGACCGGCACGGGCCCACGGCGGGACCCGCCCCGGCACGGCCTTGGGCTCGGTCTGGGGGTCTACTGGGGCGGTGATACGGGTGGGTCCTTGAAGAGATGGACGACACGGGCGGTGGTGTCTTCCGTCATGCTGAAACCTCCTCCTCCTGCCCCGTAGGGGCGGGGTTGGGCCCGGGGCGGGCGGCGAGCTGGCAGGCACAGGCGCCCGCCCCGGGACGGTCACTTCCTCTGGGTGGCGGCTTTCTCGCGCTTGCGGCCGCCCTCGATAATCCGATCGATCTTGCGCTCCAGGTCGTCCTGGTAGGCCACGCCGCCGCGCTCGCGGTCATCTGCGATACCGCGCTTCGCCATCCGGGCGACGTACCAGGCTACCTTGGCCTTTTCAGCGGCGGTGAGCTTGGGCTCCGACTGGGCCATGACGAGTTCCCTTCCGGGGCCGGGCTGTCCGATCCCGTGCCGTACCCGGGCCAGCGGGGCGCCGGGCGCGACACGGGACCGTCAGTCCTTCTCGGCCTGCTCCTGCATCTGCTGCCACAGCGACCGCAGCACCAGCACGCACACCGTGACCGCGACGGCTCCGATGGCCACAGCGACCGCGGCGACCGCGACCGTGAGCAGGAAAATGCTGGCCCCACCCCCGATGGCCAGCCACTTGACGACCTCGGGTACGGGCCGACCGGTCCGCACCGGGGCGGGAGCGTGGGCGTGCTGGCAGGCGAGGCCCGGGGGCGGCGCGGGGGCAGGGGTGTAAGGATAGATGGGCTGCCCGTCGGCAGTGATGCCGATCGGGGCGGGCGCGGGGGCGTGGTGCTCGTGCAAGGGGCCTCCTTCGTGAGGCGTCCGGGCAGGCCAAAGCAGCGCCGGGCGCGTGGGATGAGTAGGCAGTGAGCGCCCCGGGCCGGAGTCGAACCGGCACTGCGACCATCAGGGCGACCACCCGCCGCGCCAGGGGCGCGGGCGGGGGCGTTATGGACTGTCGGCCCCGGGGGGAACGACGATGGTCAGGTAGGCTCGGGTCGCGTCGCTGTACCGGGAGGGCCGGTAGGAAGCCGGGCCGCACTGCGCCGCGGTCGCCAAGGCGGCCACCAGCGCACGCACGGCGCGATCCGACCCGATCAAACGCACCTCAAGCAACCCCAACTCAGGCGCCGGGACGCTGGGACGAACAGGGCGAGCCATAGAACTCCTTAGGCTGCGGTGGTGTAGGTGTCGGGGCAGGCGCAGGTCACGCACGCGCCCAGTGAGCGCGGGATGCAGTAGCCGGCATCCCGTTGGCACTGCGGGCAGGTGCGCCGGGCGAGCATCGCGGCGGCCAACGCCCGTGCCCGCCCCGGCGTCATCGGCCGCACCGGCCGCGCCAGGTCCACGCGGTACAGGTACGCGATGGCCACCCCGGACTTGCGGCGCGGCGAGCGGCGCATAATCTGCGCCGCCACCGGTTGGCCCCCGGGCCGAAGTCCACGCGCCCGCAGTTGGCGGCGCGTCAGGTAGCCGTCAGAGGCCAGGCGCCAGGGGAAGGTCGGTATCCCGTACCGGGCCCCGCTGGGGTCGAAGCACTTACCGAACGTCGGCGACATCAGGTCGTCACCTCCTCGGCCGCGGCGCGCTCGGCCCGCTGTACATCCCGCAGTCCGCGCGCCCGCTCAGCCGAAGTCCGCACGGCCTGCCGGATCGCATCGGCCGTCAGCCGGTCGTCCGACCATTCGACAGTCGCCTCACGCGCTTCGGCCAGCAGTTGGTCGGGCGTGCGCTGCGGTCGGCGAGCGCGAGCCGACTGCGGCACCCGACCAGTCGCCCGACGGGCCCGACCCGACTCCGCGGCCACCACGCCGACCGGCAGCGCGGCCGATGACGAGTCGGCCGACTGCGCGTCGCTGGTCGGCTCGACCACGGCAGTCGGTACCACCTTGACCACAGGCGCCGGAGCTGCCGACTCGGCGGGAAGGTGCACGATCGGGTGGTCTGCCGACTTTCCCAGACCAGAGGGCGACCGATCCACCCCATCCTGCAGCGATTCCTCCGCTTTCGCGGCAGGTGTGGGGTCGGGTGCCTGCGCTTTGCGTAGCTCGGCCGCCGACTCGACCGCACGGCGGTGAAGGTCGGGTGTCATGCCCGGGGAGTCGGCACCGGTCTCGATCACCCACGCCCGCTCCCACGCCTCCTCGGTCGACAGCGACCCGTAGGCGGCAGCCGACAAGAGTCGGTCGGCGGTCTTGGCGACCGACTTGTGATGCCGGCGGCGCCGTCGGGCATCGGGGTCGGGTGTGGCTGCGGCGAGTGTGGCCACCCACTGCCGCACCTCGAAGACCACCGGGCCCAGCAGCGTGACCGCGGCCAGCCCCCACCCGGCCGTGACCCGCTCGGAAGCGGTCAGACCCGGTAAGTGCACGCCGTACTGGTAGTTGATGGTCGCGGCGAAGGTCGCGCAGACCACGACCGCGCCCCGCAGGACCCAGCGCACCCACCCGGGCAGGTCCCGGGCGTCGGCGTAGGCCACGCCCGCGGCCATCACCCATGCCGCCCCCTCCACCGCCAACGGCAGCGGCAGCAGGGCAGGGCTGAGGGCTACGAAGTGTGATCTGCGCGGGCAGCGACCCCGCCCCGCTGGCCGCCACCAGGGCGAAGGTGCCCCGGTGGTAGACCCGCTCCGGCGACAACGCCTCAGCCCGCCGCGCAGCCCGCTCCTGGCGCCGCGCCACACGAGCCACACGGTCAGCGGCCTGGTCCGCGCGCTGCCGCTCGGCTCGGCACTGTTCGGCCGCAGCGGCGTCCAACCGCCGCTGCTCAGCCCGCGCAGCCTGCACGGCGCGGGCCTCTTGCTCGTAGACCACGCTCACGATGTCCCCCCGCCAGGCTCCCAAGGGGCCTAATTGACTGGGGACTTGGTGGTCCACCCGTGCAGCACATTGGCCGCGACCTCGGGCGTGACGCCCCCAGCCAGCAGGGCATCGATCGTCGCGCGGACATCAGAGACCCGCGCTTGAAGCAGCCGCCCGTAGGACGCCTCATCCCGGCTCGTGAGGGCCGGGAGCGGGATAGTCAGCGCTTCCCGCACGGCTCGCAACAGAACCTGTACCTCCGCGCTCATCGGGCCACCTCGCTTACCGGTCGCACCGCGAGGCTGGCCACCAGCCACACACGCGAGGACGGGTCGTCCGGGTCCGCGCGATCCTCGGTCCACTCCCAGCAGGCGCCCTCGGTGACCTCGTAGCCGAGCCCGGACAGCACTTCCTCGCGGGCCGCGAGCGTGGGAATCTCGGGCGTGGGCTGCCCCACCGGCACTCGGGCCACTGCGAGCACAAGCCGGGGAAGGTCACCACCAGGCGCCACCCCTCGCCCGCCACCGACTCGGACACGATCGCGCGGCACCACTTCTCCTGGCTCACAGCACCGCATCCCCCGCCGCGACCACAGCCGCAATCGCCAACGGCGCCGCGCTCGCACGGATCAGATCGATGGCCCGCTGGATCGCGCTGTACTTCGCGAGCGCGATCCGCGACAGCGCCGCGATATCCGCCGCTCGACCACCGACCGCCAGCGCCGCGCGCACCCCATCGGCGGTGAGCGTGGCCCACTTGGGGAAACCAGCGGGCGCACCGCTCAGGCGCGGTCGGACCACGCCCAGCAGCACCCCGGCCGCGGCCACCAGCATCAGTACGGCGGGCGCTCCCGCGATCAGCGCCGCGGGCACCACGGCCGAGCCGATGGCCAGCGCCACAGTGCCCACCGCGGCCAACGCCGCGCCGATGAAGGCCAACAGCAATGACGCCTTGCCGTCCGTACGGGCGATTTCCGCCTTCACCTCGGCATGCGCTGCGGCCAGCGCTGCGTCCAGCCGCGTGGTCGGGGCGCTCATGCCGCACCCCCCGGCGAGTCCGCCCGGTGCGCGGCGCGCTGGCACCGCTTGGCCTGCACCAGCGTCACGAGCCGCGCCCGCTCCACCAGCAAGCGGTGCTCCGCGCGACGCACCCGCCGCGCATCGATCGGGTACAACGGCCGGTCCAGCAGCGCGATCTGCACGTCCAGCAGGTCCACCCCAGCGAGGATGACCGGCATCTCCGCCTCGATCGCGTCCAGCTCAGCGGGCGTCGGCCCGCGCTTCGGAAGGGTGTCACTATGGGTCGTGTGCATGTGGTTGTCCTCCTAGCGGACAGGCCCAGCACAGCGGCCCCGGGATGCCCCCCCGGGGCCGCGCGCTATATAGGGCAAGGTCAGTTTGACCGGGTCCGCGGCAGTGGTCTCGGCCCGGGGATCGGTCAGTAAGCGGTGATCAGTGCTAGGCGGGCACGGTGCCGCGGACGATCCGGGCCACGCGCGTCTCGGGAATGTCGACGATGTAACCGCCGGAGAGCTTGACCTCGACCCAGTCGCCCACCTCCTCGCAGCCCTCAACCACGACCGGGACGTTGACCTCGTAGGTCGTCCTGAGCGTGCCGTGCGGGGCCCGCAGGCCCCTGCGGTAGCGAGTGCCGTCCACGGTCACCAGCTCCACGAACACCCTCTTGGTACTGGCCAGGGGGGTAGCGCCCTCGCTCGCCAGCTTGTCGAGATAGTCAAAGGCCCGCCGGTGGGCCTCGTACAAGACACAGCCCGCAGCGCTGATCGGCGCTTCCAGCTCGGCCATCGAGCTGGCGGGCCACCAAAGTCGCCTCCAAGGCGTCATCGGCACCCACGGGCCTTCACGGTCTCGGGCAGCACCTACAGCGCGCTCGTGCTCGCCACCCACGCGTGGTCGGACTGGCGCCAGTCGGCGACGATGTCTCGCCCCAGGATCACCGGACGGTGGGCCACGAGGTCCACGCCCGTCTCCTCGCGCAGTTCGCGGACCAGCGCGGCCGGCGCGGTCTCACCCGGGTCCACCATGCCCCCGGAATCGCCTCAACCGCGACATCAGAGCGGGTGATCAGCAGCAGCCTGCGATCCCGGCCACTGCCCGTGACGACGATCGGGTCCGCCGCGGCGTTCTCGCCCCAGCGGCCAAGGTTCCTGCCCGTGCGGCCGGTGCGGCCCAGCGGGTGCAGCGGCCAACCGGCCACATCCAGCTCGAAGCGCACCAGCGCGTCGGCCCGGCGGCGCTCCCAGTCGTGCACGTCGTTCGGCGTGGCCGCGCCCTCGGCCCAGGCCGGCACCTCGGCCGCCAGCGCCGCCGGCAACAGCTCAGGCGGCGTGACATCCCTCGGCGCGTACCCCTTCCAGGCCACCGCCCAGGAGCGCAGCTCGGCGGGGACAACCTCAGTGAACTCGCTCATCGTGGTTCCCTTCGTCGTACCTCTTAGGTTCGGGAGCTCCGGCTCCCCTCGACCCCTCCCGTACGGCGCACCCGTAGGCGCCCGGACGGGAGGGGGAGGCAACCGGCGCAGCGCTAGCCGCTGCGATCCAGGGAGAAGAGCGACCGGCTTGTTCGACAGCGAAGGAACCGCTGCGAACCAGTGACTGACGGCGCCGCCCGTGCCGATCGATCACGGCGGCGCCCAAATACTTCGCTTGTGCACGGCACCCCCTGCGTGGAAGCGGACGTGAACAGGTGTCTCCTTTGGCGGTACCGCGCCCGTATCAGGTAGCGCGGTCAGTCCCGTTGAAGGCGTATGGAGGCGTGACCTTTCGGTCGAAGCCCTTCGGTGAATGACAAGGCGCCGGGCCGCCTCGGCCCGCTCTATCCCGGGCCCCTGGGGATGCCAGCGCACAGGCAGGGCCCTAGCGGGCTCCGGGCGCTTAACCTGCCTAGGGATATTTACGCTCATCCCTAGGGATGTCAAGGAGGGGGTGAAAAAGGGCCCGCCGTCGGCGGGCCCTTTCGGGCTGGGATCGTCAGCCCGTTCAGCTGGTGACGTGGTATTCCATGACGTACACCCCGGCGTCCAGCAGCATGCGGTTGACCTCGACCGGCCGGTCATCCTCAGTAAGGGCCGTGCGGTAGATCTCCACAACGGGTGTACCGTCGGCCAGGTGCAGGCGCTCGGTTTCGTCCTGGCTGGGCATCCGCGCACGCAGCTCCTCCACGAAGCGGATCGGCTTGGCACCGAGCTCGGCGAGACGCGCGTACGTACCACCGGGCCCGGTGTCTTCCCGGGCGATGGCCGACCCTCTGACCAGGTCAGCGGGGAGGTACGAGACCGCAGCTTGCACAGGCTCGCCTTCCACAACAAACAGCCAGTCACGGATCACCACGCTGGACCCGGTTGGCAGGTCGAGAGCGCGGGCAATGTCATCCGGCGCCGGGGCTTCGTGAACGTGCAGTCCGGTCACCTTCATCGGGCGCTCACCGAGATCGGCGGCCCAGATTGAACGACCGCGCCCCCATCCTTCCTGGGCGAGTCGCCGATTGGCGACTCGCCGAATCGGCTGGAACTCTCGGACGTACGTGCCGCTGCCACGCCGACGAACGGCCAGCCCCTCGGTGACCAGCAGAGTTAGCGCTCGGCGCGCAGTCTCCTTGGCGACCCCGTACTGACGAACGAGGGCAGGTTCGCCAGGAAGCCGGGCGCCGGGCGCCAATTCGCCCGAGCCAATCCGCTCCCGGAGATCGTCGGCGATCTGCCTGGCGGTCTGCGCCATGTAGCTCCTCGCTTCCCTAGGGTGGTCCCTTTCAAGCTTGGCATACAAGCAACGCATCGCCTTCCGAGCGAGGCGCGCGACAAGGTTGGCGAGTGCAGCCCGGTGTGGGGTGGGGGATCGCACCCGGAACGATGCGCGGTAGGCAGTAGGCGATAGCCTCGTCAAGCGGGCCGACGATTGGAATACTGTGGCTGCTTTGTCGAGATTGGGCGATAGGTAGCGATCGGCGGAAGTTGCAAAAAACCGACCTTCCGCCGGATAAACCCGCAGGTCAATTGCTCTGGTCCCCGCGCACGGGGATGGACCCGAGACGCGCGCGGGGATGGACCCGAGACCGCCACCGCCATCGCATAGCCCCGATCCTGGTCCCCGCGCGCGGGTATGTATGGACCCATGCCACGTCACCGGCGTCAAGAAGCAGCTCTCCTGGTGCCCACGGAAGCGCTCACAGTCTCAAAGGCAGTCTCATCCATGCATGTTCGAGCCCGTACAGTCGGGTGCTGATCGGCAGTAAGACAGTGGGTACGTACGGGAGTGAACGGCTCTGGACTTAACCATGCAGAGTTGGAAAGCGTGTTGGGCACACCCCCTCACGAGGTGAGTACAAGATCGAAGGTGTCTAAAACAAGCTCTGACCAGTATTGACAACCCGGGAGGCGGGGTTCCTGACTGGCGGTTTGCCTGCCACCATGGGAGCATGACGGACGAGTTCCCGGTTCGCATAGTGGATGGACGTGTAGTCAGGGCACCCGGGGTCGGGCCAGTGGTGATGGTGTGGCTCCCCGCAGCCGGGCAGGTCATCGCCAAGATGCCGCCCCGCAAAGGCAACCGCCGCCGGCTGCACGAAACGGTGGGCATCCGTTCCCCGGAGTTAGACGACGACCGATGGAAGCTGCCACAGAGCAATCTCGTTCGGCTGGTGACGGCGGCCATCGACCGGTACGGGTTCATCGTGCTCTGGCGGGACATGTCGAGGCTATCGCAGTGCACCAGGGCATGTCTGGAAGCGACGGGCGTTGAATGCCAGTGCTCGTGCCTCGGGGCACACCATGGACAGGATGCTGCCCGGTTGGTTCGAGCGCGTCGGAGACGCGGTGGTGGCCGACCGAGGCGAGTTCACTCGCACCGCGGTTGTCTACGGAGCGAGAGGCAACGACGCCGATGCTGTGGTGTATGAAGGCAAGCTCGCGGGTGAACGCTACCGCGTGGATCGCGCCGGCCGACGGGACTGGCCCGCCGCCGCACAGTTCATGTGCACAAGCTGCATAACCGTGAGGGCAGCCGTGTGGGATCACTGCCACACGCATGGCTTCGTACGCGCGCCGCTGTGCAACCGTTGCAACACACGTTACTGGCAGGGGTGGCGGCCTCAGCACGGTCGGGCAACACACAGCCGCAACTTCGACGACAGCTACTACCGCTGGTGCCCCGAGCATTCCAACACACGTAGACAGTGCAGCGCGTAGCGCACCCGGGGCTGGTCAGAGTGGTTGGTGACGGCTCTGGACTGCGTCTCAATTTCCGTCTCGTTCGTAGTCGTCCGTCGCCGTCCGGGCCTGTTCGCGCTGCCTCAACGAGCACAGCGTCCGTACGGCAGTGAACGCATGCGAACCCGTATGGATCACAGCCCGACCAGCACGGACAAACCTGCAAAGCGAGTTACGTGGGTTCGATTCCCGCCACGGCCTCTTCGAACGAGGATTCCTCGTTGCCTCCGCCCGATGAGAATCTCCACCACTGAGCGGATGTCTGCGCGACGGGAATTCCACTCCCAGGCGGCGACTTTCTCCCCACGGCGCTCAGCCGGCTTCCGCGCGCAACGCGCGGGCCCGCTCGGCCGGGTCGTAGTACGGTCCGACACCTTCGACCAGCACCACGTCACCTTCGACGTGATCGGTACGCGGCCGCAGAATGGCCTGGTAGGCGGCGAGTCGTACCAGGCGCGCGCATCGGCGAGGCTCGGAAACTCGATCAACACCATGCTGCCGGGCCACGTACCTTCCAGAACGTCGGCCGGCGGCCCGTGAATGACGAACCGCCCGGCGAAGGGGTCGAGCGTCGCCTGGATGCGCTCCAGATACTCGATGATGTCGGAATGGTTCCGACGGCTGCGGAGATGAGCGAAGCCGTACGCGGGGTCATCACGGATCACCTTCGTTCAGAGCATGGGTTGGGCAGGGCCCAGAAGGTAGTGGGGGCAGCTGGGCGGAGCGATCACCTCGGGGGTAATTGCTTTGAACGCCCGGGGCGTTGGCGCCGTGCGCGTCGAGGTGGAGGCGGGGGGACGCCGGGTGCGGCCGGGCGGCGACGAGGTGCCGTCGGTCTTGTCGCACGGGCGGTCGTCACGCGAACCCGCCAACTGGCGCCCGTCAAACGTCTCGCGCCGCTTACCGAGCGGCGCGCCCGGGCCCGGGACAAGGACCTCACAGCCGCACGGCAGGCTCCTTACCCGACTACGCGAATATTGACATTGTCGCGTGGACGGCCACGGCCCCCACCCGTAGCGTCGTCGCAGGGGCCCCAACCAGGGCCATTCGCAAGGGGGTTTCAGCATGGCGCGCGAGGAACTGACCCGGCTGACCGGCAACGGGAACGGCACCTGCGGCAAGGATGACTGCCCGAACGTCTACCGCACCAGCAGCGGCTCGTTCGTCATCCAGGGCGAGCTGTCTCAGGCGTTCACGACGCCCGAGGGGGAAGAGCTTGTGGAGATCCCCGAAAGCGTGTTGCGGGAGGCTGTACGTGTACTTGGCTGGTGAGGAGTGGGCGGCGCGGTTCGAGGACTTCCAACAGGAAGCCTGGAGACTTGAGACCTTGCCTCAATACCTCATGCCGCAGGAGAAGGAAGAGTTCGCGGCATTCCTGGCCGGGAAACACCGCACCGACCCGTACGCCGTGTCGAACGAGTACACCGAGAGGCTGCGTCGTCAGGTGGCGGCGGGACGTGTCCAGGGACGCGTACACGTCGTGAACCGACCACTCACGGACTACCTGCGTTTCGAGTTCTCGCAGTACTACGCACCCGATGCGCTAGCCGGAGAGCAGATCCGGATTCTCGACGTAACCGATCGGGACAACCCGCTAGCAGGGGCCCAGGACTTCTGGATGTTCGACCGCACCGAGGTGGTTCTCATGAACTACCACCCCGACGGACGGCAGATAAACCGCGAGGTCCACGAGGGGGACACGTCCAGGTTCATCGAGTACCAGCGCATCGCACTGGCCGAGTCGGTTCCCTTCGAGGAGTACGTGAAGGGCCTTGACGTTTGATCCCCAGAGGCTGGGTCTATCCAGGTTAGACCTGGCGGAGGTACTGAGAGACCAGCGCAAGCGAGCCGGGCGAACACAGACCTGGCTCGCTCGCCGCTGCAACATGTCCCGGACGAGGGTGAGCAACATCGAGAGCGGTAAGCTCACGCCTTCGCTCGTCGATGTCGAGTTGATCCTGGAAGCGCTCGGAATAGACGGTCCGGTCAGCGCCGAGGCCCGCTCGCTGGCACGGGTCGCCAACACGGAGTGGCAGGATCATTGGTCGTCCCGCAGCAGAGGGTTGGACAAAAAGCAGAACGAGCTGGCCAGACTCGAATCGATCTCGACAGAGTTTCGGTTCTTCCTGCTGTCCATGATCACAGGCTTACTCGCGACGCCAGATTACGTACGCGCCAGTCTCGCCGACGTCCCCGGTGACCAGTCGAAGACCATCGCGAAGAAACTGGAGCGCCAGCACGTTCTCTATGACTCTGCCAAGTCGTTCACCTTCGTTCTCACCGAGCAGGCAGTCAGGTGGCCGCTACTTCCCCCGGTGGCCATGGCCGTGCAACTCGACCAGCTTGCTTCCGTCTCCCGTATTCCCAGTGTGCGCCTTGGCGTCATCCCGCTGGGCGGGCACATACCCGAGAAGCCGCTGAACACGTTCACGGTCTACGACCGCTGACTGGCCACCGTCGAGACGAGCACCGGCGCACTGCTCCTGCGTGACCATCGAGACGTGACGGCCTACCTCCAAGATTTTGAGGCCTACGAGCAACGCGGCGTCTTCGGCGACGAGCGTCGGGGGCTCCTCGACGAGTGGGCATCGGGATTCGCCCGACGCCGTGCCTAGCGCTGCACACTCCCGCCACCCGACAGACGTACGGAACCGCACCGAGGAGCGGAAATCCGTGCTGCCGAGAAACAGCAGAAGCAACGTGCCGAGCAAGCCGAGCCACTGCGTTTGGTCTTTTCCCCGATGACGCACATAAAGGCTACCCCTCCCTCTCCCCTCCCTTACTTTGGATCACGTCAACCAGTCCGGCAGGAGCAGGGCCGGGTAGGGCGTTTCCACGTGTGGGAAACCGACCCATCGCCTGGCGCTCCCTTTCCGTGAATTGCGGAGAGAGAATTCTCCGTTGGCCGCGCCTCACACCGTTCGGCGACAGCGCGGCACGCGGAGAGAAGGAGGTGGGTAGTGAGCACCACTGCCGTCGATTCGTATGAAACACGCGTCCCTGACGCGGAGGGTTGGCGCGGCATTCCCTTCCAGCGCCCCGGAGGCACGCGAGCTGTCGTCGAGGACGACGGCGGGAAGCACGATGGCGGCCCGATGCCTCCGGAGGCACCACGAGAGCCCGCTCCACGGGACGGTGGCTCCGGCACCGAGAAAGCCAGGCCCCACGCATAGCTCATGGTGACCGCCGTGGTGCCGTCGAACTCCCGGGAGTTCGAGGCACCCTGTGCAGCGGCCCGCGCGCCCACACGCCGGCCGGCACCACATAGCCCCCGACCCTCCCGGTCGGGGGCTACGCCATGCCGTACCGGCTCACGCGCCGCAGTCACCCACCTTACCCCCCGGCACGAACGCGGAACAGGCCGCCCTCGCCGCAACGCCGGCCGCGAATCAGGGCCGTCCCCACCAGCCGCCCGGAGGCTGTACGTCGTCACGCGACCCACGCCACGGCCGGCGACCATCGTCGCCCGACCGCCCGGCCGGTCGAGAGCCGAGTGACGCACCGCCCCGCCCCCGGAAATCGCCACCCGCACACGCCACCCGCTCCGCTATTCTCCTCTCCGCATTCCGTGCCCGGCATTCGTTGCCGGTGCAGTGAGGAAGGGGCGGTGGCGTGGAGATTCGGCGGGCTGGGGAAATCCGCAAGGTGGTCGCGGCCGAGCACCTTTTCGACGGGCCGGCCCGGGTCGGCGCGGCGGAGCGCTTTCTGCATGAGCCGGGGCACCACCTGCTGATCGCCTACGCGGCGGAACGGCCCGTCGGACTGATCACCGGTGTGGAGACCACCCACCCCGACAAGGGAACCGAGATGTTCCTGTATGAACTCTCGGTGGACCCCGCGTATCGGCGGCGACCCCGCGTATCGGCGGCGCGGCGTCGGGAGCTCGCTGGTCCGGGCGCTGGCGGAGCTGGCGTGGGATCGGGGGTGCTACGGCATGTGGGTCGGTACGGAACGCGACAACACGGCGGCGCTCGCCACCTACCGCGCGGCGGGAGCCACGGACGAGGAGGACTTCGTGGCGCTCACGTGGTCGTTCCGGAACCACGACTGAACCACATCGCCCGAAACGCGAGCAATACGACAGGGGAATGGGAAATGTGGCCTACGCGACGCGTCATCCACTCACGTCAGGCCACTTGTTACCACCCGTAACTGATCCCCCTAAATAAACCCCTATGGCACCCCTAGCGCACTATTGGCCAACACGGGTCTGCAAACTCTATTCACTCGGCCGTCACGGAACAGTTTCACCATCACCATAAATTCAGGGGACCTCGCCGGCAACCCCTACGATGTGGCCTGAATCCCCTCTCGGTGGCCACCACGGCGCGGTTCGGCTCTTAAGATCATCGTGCGGCTTACCCGTCGTTGTGGTGGCTGAACATCGGCCAACGACCGGGCCGAATCCCTCCCTTTCGCTAGCGCACGAGGTGAAAGTTTTGCGGTCTGAGACTCGCGAAATGCGACTCCCGTTGTCCAACGGACAGAACGAGATCTGGTTCAGCCAGCAGCTCAACCCGGAGAGCACCCAGTTCCGGATCGGCGAGTACATAGAAATACACGGTCCGGTCGACCGACGCCGAGCTGATGGAAAAGGCGATGCGGCAGGCCGTCGCGGAGGCCGAGCCGCTCAACACGCGGTTCGGCGACGGCGGCGGAATTCCCTGGCAGATGTACGAGCCGATCACCGAATGGGACTTCCCCGTCCTCGACGTCAGCGCCGAGGACGACCCGGACGCGGCGGCCGAGGAGTGGATGCGGGCCGACCTCGCGCGCGTCCTCGGCCTCACCCGCGACCCGCTGTTCCGGTACGCGCTGTTCAAGCTGGAGCCGGAGCGGTACGCCTGGTACCAGGGGCTGCACCACATCGTCACGGATGCGGCGGGCGGCGCCCTCGTCGCCCGCAGGACGGCGGAGCTGTACACCGCGCTCGCCACCGGAACCGACGCCCCGCGCTCCCCCCCTGGGCCCGTTGCGGCTGTTGCTCGACAAAGACGCGCAGTACCGGGCCTCGGATGATTTCGCCGAGGACCGCGCGTACTGGACCGAGCGCTTTCGCGACTACCCGGAAGCGGCGCGACTCGCCGGCCGGCGGGCCACCGTCTTCGAATCCCGTATCCGCGAGACGGTGTTCCTCAGCGAGGAGGAGGCGGTCCGGCTGCGCGCTTCGGCTCGGGCCGCCGGAACGCCCTGGTCGGCATTGATGATCGCGGCCACCGCGGCCTACCTGCACCGGCTCACCGGCGAGCACGACATCATCCTGAGCCTGCCGGTCGCGGCGCGTACCGACGCGGAAACGCGCACCGTCCCCGGCATGTTCGCCAACCTGCTGCCGCTGCGCATACTGGTGCGCGGCGAAACGCGCGTACGCGACCTACTCAAGCAGGTCTCCCGCGAGGTGCGGCAGGCGCTGCGGCACCAGCGTTACCGGAAGATCGACCTCGCCCGGGACCTCCAGTTGCCGGACGGGGGGCGCGGGTTCAACGGCCCGCACGTCAACATCATGTCCTTCGGCTACGACTTCACCTACGACGGGCACCGCGTCATCGCGCACAACCTCTCCAACGGGCTGGTCGAAGACCTGGCGATCATGGCGTACGACCCGGTCGGACGGCACCGGTATCCGCATCGACCTCAACGCCAACACAGACCTGTACTCCGAGGCGGAGCTGGCCACGCACCGGCGCCGGTTCATCGACCTCGTGTCCGAGTTCGCCGACGCCGACCCGCACGCGCAGCAGCGCACCGTGGGCGACATCGAGTTGCTGAGCGCCGAGGAGCGGGAGCACGTCCTCTTCGACTGGAGCAGCGGCACCAGGGCGAGCGACACCGGCGGCGAGGGCGCGTCCACGGCCACGGCGACCACCGCGCCCACCGACGCCGCCGACACCCTCCCCGCGCTGCTCGCCGCGCAGGCGACCCGTACCCCCGAGCAGCAGGCCGTCGTCACCGAGGCCGAGCGGCTGAGCTACGTCGAGTTGGACGCCGCGGCGAGCCGGCTGGCGCGGCTGCTCGCGGCGCGCGGCGCCGGGCCCGAGCGGGATCGTGGCCGTCGCGCTCCCGCGCTCCGCCGACCTCGTGGTGACGCTGCTCGCCGTGCTCAAGACGGGCGCCGCGTACCTGCCGCTCGACCTCGACCACCCGGCCGAGCGCCTCGGCTACCTGCTCACCGACGCGGCGCCCGCCCTGCTGGTCACCCGCTCCGACGCCGCGCCCGCGGTCGGCCCGGCCGCCGACGTGCCGCCCACGCGCGCGCCGCTGCCCGCGCACCCGGCGTACGTGATCTACACCTCCGGCTCCACCGGCCGGCCCAAGGGCGTGCCCGTGCCGCACGAGGCCATCGTGAACCGGCTGCGCTGGATGCAGGACACGTACCGACTGGGCGCCGACGACCGGGTACTGCAGAAGACCACGGCCGGGTTCGACGTGTCGGTGTGGGAGTTCTTCTGGCCGCTGCTGGCCGGCGCGACGCTGGTGCTGGCCCGCCCTGGCGGCCACCAGGGAACCGGCCTACCTGGCCCGCGTCATCCAGGAGCAGTCCATCACCACGGCCCACTTCGTACCGCCGATGCTGGACGTCTTCCTCGCCGAGCCGGACGCCGCCCGGTGCCAGAGCCTGCGCCGCGTCTTCTGCAGCGGCGAGGCGCTGTCCCGGGAGACCGCGGAGCGCTTCCACGCGGAGCTGCCGCGGGCGCGCCTGCACAACCTGTACGGGCCGACCGAGGCCGCCGTCGACGTCACGTACCACCCGGTCGAGCCGGGCGAGAGCGGTCCGGTGCCCATCGGGCGGCCGGTCGCCGGCACCCGGCTGTACGTCCTGGACGAGGGGCTGCGGCCGTGCCCGCCCGGCCCGCCGGGCGAGCTGTACCTCGCCGGGGTGCAACTGGCCCGCGGCTACCACCGCCGCCCGACGCTGACGGCGGGCCGGTTCGTCGCCGACCCGTACGCGCACCTGTACGGCGTCCCAGGCGAGCGCATGTACCGCACCGGAGACCTGGCGCGTTGGCGCGCGGACGGCGGCGTCGAGTACCTCGGCCGCACCGACCACCAGGTCAAGCTGCGCGGCTTCCGCATCGAACTGGGCGAGGTCGAGGCCGCGTTGCGCGCGCTGCCGGGGGTTGCCCAGGCGGTGGCCCTCGTCCGCGCCGACACCCCCGGTGACCAGCGGTTGGTCGCCTACGTGACGGCGGAGACACCGGAGACGTCGGAGCCGGCGGACACCGCGGGCGCCCCGGGGTCGGGCGCCGGCGCGGACGGGAACGGGGCGTCGCCGCTGGACGTCCCGACCCTGCGCGCGGCTCGGCCGCACCCTGCCCGACTCCATGGTGCCCGCCGCGTTCGTCGTCCTGGACGCGCTGCCGCTGAACGTCAACGGCAAGGTGGACCGGGCCGCGCTGCCCGCCCCCGACGTCACCGTCAGCGCCACCGGCCGGCCGCCGCGCACCCCGCACGAGGAGTTGCTGTGCGGCCTGTTCGGCGAGGTGCTGGGGCTGTCGGCAGTCACCATCGACGACGACTTCTTCCACCTCGGCGGGCACTCGCTGCTCGCCTCCCAGCTCGTGAGCCGGGTCCGCTCGGCACACGGCGTGGAGCTGACGATCCGCGACCTGTTCGCCGCGCCGACCCCCGAGTGCCTGGACGCGGCGCTCGCGGCGGCGGGGTCAGGGCCGGCCGCGCGGCACGGCTTGGAGCCGCTGCTCGCGCTGCGCGCCGAGGGCACCCGGCCCCCGCTGTTCTGCGTCCACCCCGGCGGCGGGCTCGGCTGGCTCTACTCGGGACTGCTGCCGCACCTGGGCGTGGACCAGCCGGTGTACGTGCTCCAGGCACGCGCGCTGAGCGAGCCGGGCAGCCACCCCTCGGCGGTGGCCGAGATGGCCGCCGACTACCCCTGGCGCAGATCCGCGCCGTGCGGCCGAGCGGCCCGTACCCCTGCTCGGCCGGTCCTTCGGCGGGTTGGTGGCGCACTCCATGGCCGTCCAGTTGCGGCGGGCGGGCGAGGAGACGGGACTGCTGGCCGTGCTCGACGCCTACCCCGACTACCGGCACACCTTCGACGACCTGCCGCGACTGAGCAAGCGGCAGTGGCTGGGGCTGCTGCTGGACGACGTCGGCGGGCGCGACCTGGCCGCGCCGGAGCCGGCGGCGGCCGGGGCGCCGGCGGAGGAGGAGTTGGCGGCCGACCTCAGTCGCGAGACGGGCCTGCCCGCGCACCTCCTGGAGGGCCGGGAGAGCTTCCCGCTGCTCGACATCTTCCGCAACGACCTGGAGCTGATGCGCACGTCCACGCCGGAGGCGTACGCGGGTGACATGCTGCTGTTCACCGCCGACCTGGACATCCCCGGCCACCAGCGCGACCCCGCGCACACGCCGCGCGCGTGGGAGCCGTACGTGGGCGGGCTGCTTGACGTGCACCACGTCCAGGGGCAGCACTACCACCTGATGGGGCCCGAGCACGTCGCGGTCATCGGCCCGGTGGTGGCCCGCCGCGCTGCGCAGCCCGCGCGCCACGGCCTCCCCCTCGGCGGCGGGCCGTCCCGCCCTGGCGCACTGACCACTCCAGCCCCCACCGCACGGAAGGACCGCCCATGACAAACCCGTTCGACGACGAGGACGGCCGCTACCTCGTCCTCGTCAACGCCGAGGACCAGCACTCGCTGTGGCCCGCCAACAGCGCCGTCCCGCCGGGTTGGACGGTGGCGTACGCCGAGGACAGCCGCGCCGCGTGCGAGGGGTACGTCGAGGAGCACTGGAGCGACCTGCGCCCGGCCAGCCTGCGCCGGTTGACGGAGCAGACCGACTGACGGAGCAGGCCGGTTGACGGAGCAGACCGGCTGGCAGAACAGGCCGTCGTACGACGGCGAGCGGGCCGGGTCGCGCGGAGCGACCCGGCCCGCTCCCTCATGTGCCCCGGGTCGTGAGGGCCACCGCCGCGTCGAGAAGCGTCGCGGTCAGGGCGGGGAGCCCGGCGGGGGGCTCGGACAGCAGGAACAGCCAGGCGAAGGCGGGGCCGACGAGCAGGGCGTTGAGCACGGCCGGGTCGGGGCGGGTGGTCAATTCGCCGCGCGCCGCCGCGTGGTCGAGGATCTCCGTCAGGGTCCGGCGTTGGGCCCCCAGGTACCTCTCGTTGAACCGGTCGTGAAGCGCGGGGTCGGCGTGGATGTCGGCCAACAGGCCGGGGACCGTCCCCGGCGGCGCGGCCGCCATGGCCTCCGCGACCTCGGCGAGCACGGCGGCCAGGTCAGCCCGGAGCGATCCGTGGTCGGGCGGCACGGCCAGGAACCGGTCCGGCAGCAGGACATCGAAGATCATCTCTTGCTTGGTGGCGTGGCGCCGGTAGATCGCCGCCTTGCCCACGCCGGCCCGCGCGGCCACCTCGGCCATCGTGAGTCGGGCGTACCCGACCTCGGCCAGGAGTTCCCGGACGGCGGCGGCGACGGCGTCGTCGACGCGGCTGTCCCGGGGGCGGCCCCCCGGGTTGCGTGCTTGCTTTCGAGCGGACATGGGCACATCATACGGAACCATAAGTAACGAAACTGGCGGTTCCAAAACGATCGGTCTCGTTACGTCACAGCGACCGCGCCCGACACGCCGGCCACGCCAGGCAGCGCGCGGGCGCCGTCGCGGCCATCGACGGCCAGCCGGCTGAGCCATCGCCGGTTCCGGCCACCCGTCGGCACAGCACACGCGCTCGGAGGGAACGACCGATGCGCATCCCGAAAGCCGCCCACACCGCACAGTCGTGGCGGATCCACGAGTTCACCCGAGACTTCCGGATCGAGGACGTGTGGGCCTTCCACGCGCCCGACGCCGGGCCCGACGACTTCCCCGTGATGCTCCAGGCGCTCAAGACAGCCTACGACACCCGGAAGGCCCCCGCCCCGGTCCGGTTCCTGTTCGCGGTGCGCTGGAAGCTCGGCGCCCTGCTCGGCTGGGACACTCCCCAGGCGGACCTGGGCGGGCGGGTCCCCTCGCTACGCGACCGGCTCCCGACGGACCTCGCGCGGACCGCGCTCGACGCCGCCCCCTGCACCGACCCGTTCTCCGAAGTGTACCAGCTCGACCACGAGGCGGCCCGCGAACTGGGCAACAGGACCGTCCACACCTGATGCACCTGGGCTGGGTACGGACCGACGACGGCAGACACGAACTGCGCATAGCGGCGCTGGTCAAGGACAACGGGCTGTTCGGCCGGCTCTACATGGCCGCGATCCTGCCGTTCCGGTACCTCGTCGTCTACCCGGCGCTGACCCGCCAGTGGGAGCGCACCTGGCTCGACCACGGCCGCCCGAACCGGCGCGCCGCGAACGGCCCGCCGACGGCCACCGGCCTGAGCTGACCGGGTCGGCCGGTCCCCACTGCCCTGCCCGGCGCGGGTGGCCGGGGGCGCTGGCGGTCGCGGCCTGAACGGCCCGGGGGCCGGGCGTTGGCCCGGCCCGTCGGGCCGGGCCTAGCGGCGCTCGTCGTGTACGACGGCCGACTGGGGCCGGATCGGCAGCCGGCCCACCGGGCGGGCGGTGGCCGCGCGGACGGCGGAGGCGATCGCCGCCGGGGAGGTGACGACCGGGACGACGCTGACCGCCTTGGCGCCGAACGGCGCCACCACGTCCCGCTCCTCGATCAGCTTCACGATCTTGATGTCGGGCACGTCGAGCGCGGTCGGCAGGGCGTAGCCCGTCAGGTCGGGGTGGCGGACGATGCCGCGCGAGGTGCGCAGGTTCTCACTGAGGGCGGCGCCGATGCCCTGCGTGACGCCGGCCTCGATACGCGCCCTGAGCTGTCGCGGGTTCAGCGCGCGCCCCACGTCCTGGGCCACCGTCAGCTCCACCACGCGGACGGCGCCCAGCTCCACGTCCACGTCCACCACGGCCCGGATCGCGCAGAACGCGAGCCCGACGTAGGCGTCGCCCTGCCCCGAGTCGTCCAGCGGCTCCGTGGGGTGCGGCCGGCACTGCGCCGTGGCCCACAACTCCTTGCCCTCGAGCGCCTCGGCCACGGTCGTGCTGAGCACCCCGTCGTACGAGGTGATCTTGCCGTCGGCGATGGTCAGCAGCTCCGTCGACATGCCGAACTTGTGCGCCAGCGGCTGGAGGATTTGCGTACGGACCATCTTCGCGGCCCGCTCCACCGCGCCGCCCGACACCCAGGTGTGCCGCCCACGGGCGGCGGGCCCGGCCGGCGGCTGGTCGGTGTCGACGGGCGCGATGTGCACCTCCTCGACGCCGAGGGTCTCCTGCACGATCTGCCGGGCCAGCGTGCTGAACCCCTGCCCGGTCTCCACGGCGGCACAGACCACGGTGGCCACCGAGCCCTGCACCTTGACGGTGGCCGTGGAAACCTCGTCGGTGCCCTCGGCGCCCAGCATGTGCACCATGCCGAGCCCGTAGCCGACGCCACGCCGCACGGCCCGCGGGTCGCCCGCGCCGTCCGGCCCGCCGGGCAGCAGCCACTCGCTCTCGTCCGCGTCGTCCCCCGGCAGCGGGGGCAGCGGCTCGTCACGGACGGCCGTCAGCAGGTCGGCCACCGGGGCCGGGCAGGTGACGGTCTGGCCGGTGGGCAGCAGGTCGCCGGTGGCCATGACGTTGCGCATCCGCAACTCGGCCGGGTCGAGGCCGAGCTTGGCCGCCAGCTTGTCCATCTGGCCCTCGTACGCCGCGCACACCTGCAGCGCGCCCTCGCCGCGCACATGGCCCGACGGCGGGTTGTTGGTGCGCACCGCCCAGCCCTCGATGAACGCGTGCGGCACCACGTACGGGCCGCAGGCGAAGGAGACGGCGGCGGCCAGCGCGTCGGCCGAGGTGTCGGCGTAGGCGCCGGCGTCCAGCAGGATCTGCGCCTCGACCTTGAGCAACGTGCCCTCGGCGTCGGCGTGGTGGCGGTAGCGCAGCAGCGTGGGGTGGCGGTGGGCGTGCCCGAGGAAGGACTCCTCGCGGGTCGCGGCCAGCTTGACCGGGTGGCCGGTGCGCAGCGCGAGCAGGCCGAGCGGCAGCAGCATGCCGGCGTCCTCGCGCTCGCCCATGGCGCCCGGCACGCCGGTCACGACGACCTTGACCAACTCCGGCGGGAGCCCGTAGCAGGCGGCAGCCAGGTCGCGGTCGGCGTGCGGGTCGGTGGAGGCGGTGTACAGCTCCACGCCGCCGTCCGGACGCGGCACGGCGAGCCCGGCCTCGGCGCCGATCGGCGCAGGGTCCTGGCGCCCGATCCGGTACACACCCTCGACGATGACGTCGCCGACCACGCTCGGGTCGCCGTAGCTGAGCGGGATGTGCCGGATCAGGTTGCCGTCGGGGTGCAGCGGCTCGGCGCTGAACGCCTGCTCCGGGTCGGTGACCGGGTCGAGGACTTCGTACTCGACGGCGATGGCCGTCGCCGCGAGGCGGGCCGTGTCGGGGTGGTTGGCGGCCACGGCGGCGATCGGCTCGCCGTGGTGGCGCACCAGGTCGGTGGCGAACACCGGCCGGTCCAGGACCTTGCGTCCGTGTGCGGCGTCGCCCGCCACGTCCGCGTGCGTGACCACCGTCCGCACGCCGGGCATGGCGGCAGCCGCCGAGGGGTCGATGGAGACGATGCGCGCGTGCGGGTGCGGGGAGCGCAGTACCGCGGCCCACAGCAGCCCCTCGGCCCACAGGTCGGCGGCGTACGGGAAGACACCCTGCGTCTTGGCGATGGAGTCGAGCGGCGGCACGGACACGCCGAGCCCGTGCGGTGCCGGCGGCCCCGGCACCGCACCGACCGCCGTCGCAGGCACGGTGGCGGCGCCGTGGCCGTCCGCGGTTCCCGTCATGCCGATTGCCTTCCGCTGCCGCCGTCGTCGTGAAGTGCCCCGTCGCCGTAGGCGATGTCCTGGCCGTCGTAGGCGATGTCCTGACCGCCGTGGCCGTTGGTGCCGTAGCCAGCGTAGTCGGGTGCGGTGTGGCCCCTGCCCTGGCCCAGCGGGTCGTGCCCGGCGTCGTACGCGACGGGCGCGCCCTGCCCCGGGTAGCCGGCCGGGAACGCGCCCGGGACCGCCGAGGGGTCGACAGGGTGCGGGGCGTCGTGCGGCGGGAACTGACCGGGGCCGGGGCCGGCGTTGGCGACCGGGCCACCGTCGCCGGCCGGGCTGTCGTGCGCGGCCTCGTCGGCGGCGGCAGCGGCCACGCGGCCGGCCACCACCTCGCGTACGGCGTCGAGCACGCCGCGGTAGCCGGAGCAGCGGCAGAGGTTGCCGCAGATGGCCTGTCGGGCCTCCTGCTCGGTGGGCGCGTGGTTGCCCTCCAGCAGGTCGTGCACGGTCATCGCGAGGCCCGGCACGCAGAAGCCGCACTGGACGGCGCCCGAGCCGGCCAGCGCCCGCTGCACGTCGCTGGGCTGCCCGTTGGTCGCCAGTCCCTCCACGGTGCGGACCTCGGACCCGGCGGTGGTCGCGGCGGGCACCAGGCAGGAGGCCACCAGACGGCCGTCGACCTGCACCGAACAGGCCCCGCACTCGCCCTGCGAGCAGCCGTCCTTGGCACCCGCGAAGCCGAGCCGCTCGCGCAGCACGTACAGCAGCGACTCGCCGATCCACGCGCCGGTCACGGGCCGGTCGGCGCCGTTGACCCGCAACACGTACGAGGCCAACGGGTGCTCGGTGTGCGGGTCGGCGGGGGCCTCGGGGACCCGGGCGGCGGTCGTCTCGTCGGCGGCGGCGGACACCGCCGACGTGGGCGCGCCCGCCGTCACCTCGGCGCCCTCGGCGCCGGCCGGTTCCGGTCCCGCCGGTACGGGCACGGTGGCGGCGGGGCCGTCGTCCTCGGGGCTCTCGGCGGCGTCCAGGTCGGTCGCGTCGGCGGAGCCGCCGGTGGGGCGGGCGTCGGAGCCCGTGTGGGAGCCGGTGCCGGAGCCCGTGTCGGGGCCGGCCGTGGGGTCGTCGCCCGCGGCCTCGGGGCGCGGCTGGTCGGCCGTGGCGTCACCGTTGGCGGCCGCGGCTCCTTGCCCCTCCCCCGCGCCGGGCTCGGCCGGGGCCTCGGCGCCGCTCGGGGCGTCGGCTCCGTTCGGGGCGTCGGCAACGGCGTCACCGCCGGCGGCGGTCTGCGACTCGGGCGCCACGGCCCGGCGTGGACCGGGGATCGCAGCGGGGTGCGCGCCGGCGTCGGGTTCCGCGTCCGCGTCGGCCTGCTCGGCGTCGGGGTGGACGTGGGCCTGCTCGGCGTCGGCGTGGGCCGGGCCTTCGGCCGGGGCGTGCCCCGGCTCCGCGCCGCTCAGAGCCGCGCCGGCCAGGTTCGAGCCGGCACCGTCGGAGCGGGAGACCTCGGTGCGGGGCGCGTCCGCGTGGGAGGCGTCGATACGGGACGCCTCGCCCTCCGCGAGCGGGTGCCCAACGCCGGGACCGGCCGAACCGGCCTCAGCGGAGGTCGCGTCGGCGGGGCCGGCGACCGGGTCGAGGGCGATGGGCGTGCGCGCGTCGGCAGCCGCGCGGCGGTCCGGCGCCGCCGCGCCGTCCGGCTGCGTCGGCGTGCCGTGCGGCAGGATGCCCTGCGCGGGGGCGCCGGGCGCGAGGGTGTCGTGGGTCGCGGTCCCGTGCGCCGGCGTGCTGTACGTCGGGGTGCCGTGTGCCGGCGTGCCGGGGACAGGGGCGCCCTGCACCGGCGGGGCGGACATACGGGTGCCCTGCGCGGGCGTGCGCGGGGCGGGGGCCGGGATCGGCGCGCCCGTGACCGGGGCCTGGTGCGCGGCGTCGGCGAACTGCTCGGCTGCGCCGCCCACTTCGCCGGCGGGACTCGGCTGACCGCCCCCGTGCGTCGCGCCGTCGGTGGTCGGCGCGGCGTCGGGCGCCGGCGGCTGGTGCAGGCCTGCGACGGCCGGGTCGCCGGGGTGCGCCGGCGCGGGGTGCTGCTCGTCCCGCTGCGACCGCTCCCCGTGCGGCAGCTGGGCCGGGCCGTCGTGCCCGGGGTCGCCCTGGGCGGGTACGTGGGGGCCGGCAGCGGCGGGCGAGGCGAGCGCGGACGGGACGGCGGGGAAGCCGAACTGGCCGGATGCGTCCGGCAGTTGGCCGGCCGGCCCGGGCGCGGGCCAGGGCAGCCAGGCGGCCTGCACGTCGCCCGGCTCGCCGGCGGCGCCCTGCGGCGCGCGAGCGTCCTGGGGAGCGTCGGCGCGTACGTCGTCGCCGGGTGCGGTCGGGGCGTGCGGCGCTTCGTCCGCGCGCGCCGGCGCGTCCTGCGGGGCGTCGGGTGTAGCGGCGGCGGTCACGTCGGCGCGCTCGGCCTCGGGGTGTGTCGGGCCACCGTCCGCGCTCGCGGGCCGCTCACCGGCCGGGGCCGCGTCGCCGACCTGGGCCGCGTCGTCGGTCTGGGTCGCGCCGTCGACCGGGTCCTCGGCGGATCCCTGATCCGCCGCCTGGTCCGTCACCGCGTCCCCGGGCGCCCAGTGCCGTGCCACGGCCGGGGCGCCGAGCTGGCCGGCGCCAGGACCGGGCTGACCGGTGCCGTCGTCCGCCGGCTCGCCGGCGCCGTCGGCGACCTCCACGCCGTGGGGGCGCATGGGGTACTCCGGCTGCTCGGGCTGGTGCGTGGGGCGGGGGCGGTACGGGGCAACCAACCGGTCGGCGAGCGCGTACGCCTCCGACGCCTGCCCGGCCATCGGTTCGCCGCGCTCCGCCGCGCCCGCCACCGGCCACTGACCGGTGCTCGCGTCGCCGGCCGGCGGCGTCGGCCACTGCGGGACGCCCTGCGGGCGGTGCGGCTCGTGCGGCCCAGGGCCGCGCACAGCCGGGCCCTGCCGCCCGCCGGGGGCCGGCCGCTCGTCCACCTGCTGCCCGGGCCGGCCGGTTCCGGCCTGGCCCTGGTCCGGCACGCCGTGCCCCGCGGTGTCGTCGGGCCGGCCGGAACCCGGCCGGTCGGTGGCGTACGGGGCCTGCTCCGGGCCGCCGTAGGGGTGGCCCGGCTCGGGCTCGTCGGGGTCGGGGCCGGCTTGCGCCGGGTACCCCTGCTCCGGGTAGGGCGCCTGGTCGGGGTCGGACCCGTGGCCGTAGTCGGCGGGGCCGGCCGCATCGGTCGGGTAGGGGTCGTGGTCCTGCAGTCCGGCGGCCGGCGCCTGGCCGGCCGGCGTCGGCTCGCCCGGGTGCAGCCGGTCGGCCTGCGGGCCTCCCGGGTGCGGGGGCAGCCCGAACCGGTAGGCGCTCATGGTGTATTCGCCGGTTTCCTCGACGCTGTCGTCGCCGACGGTGGGCAGCGTCCACTGCCAGGTCCCGCCGAGCGCGGAGGGCACCGGCCACTGCGGGGTTGCGTGCGGGTCGTGCGGCTGTCCCTGCGTGTCCGCCCCGCCCGCCTCGTGCGCCCCGCCGTCGCCGTACGGGTCGTGCGCGGGGTTCCGCTGGCCGGGGTGGTCCTGCTGGCCGTGGCCGAGGTCGTGTTCGCCCGCCGTGGCCGCGCCCCGCCGCTCGTAGCCAGCCTGGCGGTGCTCGCCGCGCGGGAACTCGCCCGCCTCGTCGCGGCAGTCGTCGGCGGCGAGCGGGATCGACCCCTGTCCGGTCGCGGGCTGGCCGCCCGGCGTCGGGTCGGCGCCCTGGTCCGGGCCGTGCGGCAGCGACCAGTGGCCGGTGGCGGCCGGGTCGGCGCCGGGTCGCGGCCCGTCGGCGGGGCCGGCGTGCTGAGCGTACGACTGGTCGTGCGGCGTCGCGTACAGCTGCGCGCCCCGCTCGTCGGCGTGCCCGCCGTCCTCGGGGCCGGCGGCCAGCCGGGGCGGCGTGAACTGCGGGTGCCAGTGGGCGCCGGGGGGCGGCGTGTAGCCGGTGCCGGGCGCGGCCAGCGGGTCCCAGCCCTGCGGCAGCGGCGCCGACGGGTCGGCCAGTTCGGGCGGCAGTCGCACGAAGGCGGTGCCCTCGGCGTCGTACTCCGGGCCGCTCGGCATCGGCTGCCAGCCGGCGAACGCCTGCGGCGCGCCGCCGGGCAGCCCGTAGGCGGCGTCGGGCGCGCCGTGCTCCGGCTCGTCGGCGCGGCGCGGCGCGGCCTCAGGCCCTGCCGGGTGGCCGGGGCCGCGCGGGTGGTGTTCAGAGGTCATGCGAGCGCCCTCCCCAGTGCTCGGCGGGCCAGGATCGCCACCGTACGCCGCAGGTGGAGGGCGGCGGGCGGCAAGGGGGGTGGTTCGTGGGCGCCGTCCTCGGGCGCCGGCGGGTCCGGGATGCAGGCGGCGGCCACGTACTCGCCGAAGGCCGCGCGCACTTCGGGGGCCAGGCCGCGGGCGCCGTCCCAGTCGATGAGCGAGGCCACCCACACCTCGGCGTCCAACGGGCGCAGCGGCATCGGGGCGACGGCGCCGACCGCGCAGCGCACGCCCCGGCGCGCCGGGTCGAGCACCACGGCCACCGAGGCGATGGCGCGGCCGGGGCCGGTGCGGCCGGTGGCCTTGAGGAAGGTCTGCGGGGCGTGCAGCAGGGGCACGCGGACGAAGCCGACCAACTCGCCGGGCCGCAGCATCTCCACGCCCGCCAGCAGGTGGCTGACCGGGATCTCGCGGCTGCCGTCGGGGCCGACGATGACGAGGGTGGCCTCCAGCGCGGCGAGCACGGGCAGCGCGTCGCCGGTGGGCCCGCTGGTGACGACGTTGCCGCCGAGGGTGCCGGCGTTGCGGATCTGCGGCGGTCCCGCGGCGCGCGCCGCGGCGGCCAGCGCCGGGATCAGCGCGGCGAAGTCGGGGCGGCCCATGCGGGCGTGCGTCAGCCCGGCGCCGAGCAGGGCGTGCCCGTCCTGGTACTGCCAGCCGCGGATCTCGCTGATCCGGCCGAGGCCGACCAACGCGGCGGGCCGCAACAGCCCGGAGTTGACGCCCGCCATCAGATCGGTACCACCCGCGACAGGCACGGCCGCGGGCATGGCGGTCAACGCTGCCACGGCCTCGTCGAGCGAGCGCGGCAGCGTCACCGTGTGCGCTGCGTGCGGTACGTGCGTGGTCAACCAGATGCCCCTTCCCCGGTCCCCGGTGTCCCGGCTGCCAGCCGTACGGTACGTGCTGACGGCCTGGACGTGGCAACTCTGGCACACATCGACGACCCGCCGCGAGGGTCCAGGAAGCGGGGTTCCATCCCAGAGATGCGGATAGTCCGATTTCGGCGAATTTCCGGATAATTTCCGCTTGCTGGCGTAATGCGATTCTTCAGGGGCTTCGGGGGCGCCGCGCGGTGCGCACCGTGACACGGGTCCACCGCTGCCCGACGACGGAGCGGCCCGCTCCGCGCGCCGGCGGGCTCACACGATCGGGGCCGCCCCTCGCTCGGACGTCCGAGCGGGGACGGAGACGACCGGGCGGGAAGAGGCGAGGCCGGGCGAGGCCAGACCGGGGTGGACGCGCGAGGGCGGGCGGTGCCGGCCGGCGCCGCGCCCGGGGGCAGGACGGGTGTCCGTGTCGCCCGTATCACCCACACCGCCCACGTCACCGATGCCGCCGTGTCACCCGTGTCATCGATGCGCCCGGACGCGGCCATGCGCCGGCCGGGCGCGCCCCGGGCGGCCGGGCGCGGCCGGTGGTGGGCGGGCACTAGCCGGCGGGCGGGGGCTGGCGACCGGCGCGCGGCCGGAGTCACCGCGGCGGCGGGCCAGGGCGGGGCCAGCGCACTCGTGCGCGGCCCGGCCCGGGCGCCGGGCGGGGCCGGCCCCTTCGCCGGTGGCCGGGCCGTCAGTCCTTGACCACCCCGCCGAGGCCCGACACGAGCCGCCGCTGGGCCAGGACGAAGAAGACGAGCACCGGGATGGTCATGATCGTCGAGGCCGCCATGATGCCGCCCCAGTCGTTGCCCTCGTCCTTGAAGAACACCAGGAGCGCCATCGGGAGCATGGAGTTCTCGGTCGCGCTGATGATGAAGGACTTGGCGAACAGGAAGTCGTTCCAGGTGGAGATGAAGGAGAACACACTGGTGGCGATGAGCCCCGGGAGCACCAGCGGGAACAGGATCTGCCACAGGAAGCGGGTGCGGCTCGCGCCGTCCAGGTAGGCGGCCTCCTCCAGGGACTCGGGGACGGCCTTGACGAAGCCGCGCAGCATCCAGATGGCGAACGGCAGCGAGAACGCGATGTGCGACAGGATCAGCGAACCGAGCGTGTTCAGGCCGATGCCGGGCACGCTGTCGCCCAGGTCGCGCATGAGGAAGAACATCGGGATGGTCAGCGCCTCGACCGGCACCATCTGCGCCACCAGGAACATAATGAGCACCGTCGTGCGCATCTTGAACTTGAAGCGCGTGACGGCGGTGGCCGCGAGGAAGGCGATCAGGGCCGAGGCGACGACCACGGTGCCGGCAACCAGGAGGCTGTTGAGGAAGTAGCGGCCGAAGTCCTGGTGGTCGAAGACGGGCCGGAACGCGTCGAGGGAGGGGTTCAGGGTCCACGGCCGTGGATTGCTGGACTGCACCTCGCTGGCGGGCTTGAACGCGGAGAGCACCATCCAGTACAGCGGGAAGGCGACCACCACGGCGATGAGCACGGCCGCGGCCGGTCGGCCGGCGCCTTGACGACGGGCCGGTCGGCGAGCGCGGGGCGGGCGGAGCCGGCGTCCGCGGACGAGGGGCTCGCGGTCGAGGGGCTCACAGCTCTTCTCCTTGCCTGCGCAGCAGCCGCAGATAGATCAGCGTCACGGCGAGCAGGATCAGCAGCATCACGATGCCGATGGCCGAGCCGAGGCTGTATTGCGAGGAAGCGAACGCCTTCTGGTAGGCGTACACGTTCAGCACCAGGTTCTGGCCGGCGATGCCGCCACCGTTGGTCATCACGTAGATCTGCGTGAACACCTTGAAGTCCCAGATGATGGGCTGGATGGTGACCACGACCAGGATGGGCCGCAGCATCGGCGCCATCACGCTGCGCCAGACGCGCCAGTTGGACGCGCCGTCCAGCGAGGCCGCTTCGAGCACCTCGCCGGGGATAGCCTTGATGCCCGCGTACACCGTCACCATGACCAGCGGGAACGAGCACCACACGACCTCGAAGAGGACCAGCGCGAAGGCGCTGTAGCGGTCGTAGGTCCAGGAGAAGTCCTCGAAGCCGGACAGGCCCACCCAGACGAGCATCTTGTTGACCGGGCCGAAGTCGGGGTCGAAGAGGAAGACCAAGACCGTCGAGCCGGTGATGGCCTGGGTCGCCCAGGCGCCGAGCGCGGCGAGCATGAGCGCCAGTCGGGACACCGCGCGGATGCGGGTGAGCAGCACGGCCAGCCCGCAGCCGACCACGAGGGTGGAGAGGACGCAAACCGCGGCGAACACCAGGGTGGCGACCAGCACCTCCCAGAACTGCCGGTCGCTGAAGAGTTCGGTGTAGTTGGCGAAGCCCTGGAAGGTGGCCGGCTCACCGCCGCTGACCTGTGCCTGGGTGTACTCCAGGAAGGAGATCAGGCCGAGTTGGTAGATCGGGTAGACGAGCAGCGCGGCCAGCACGATCAGGGCCGGGGCCAGGTAGAGCCACGGCGTCCAGCGCGAGGCGCCGAGCCCGCCGCGCCGCCCGCCCTTCGCCACGGCGGACACCGGGGCGGGGGCGGCCGGGGCGAGCGGCGCGGGGGCGCCGGGCCCCGGGCCGGAGCGGAGGAGTCGGGGGACATCACTGGCTCACTCAGCCCGCTTCGGTGAAGGCGGCGTCCATCTTCTTGCGCGCCTCGTTGGCCGCCGCGTCCACGTCCTTACGACCACTGACGATCTGCTGGAACATCGTCGGCAGCACCAGGACCGCGTCGATGGCGGCCCAGCCGGGCGACGCGGGCACGAACTTCGCCACGTCCAGGGTCTTCACGAACGGCTCGGCGAACGGCTCGCGCGCTGCCGCCTCCTTGCGCACGTCGGTGTAGGTGGGCAGGAAGCCCATCGCGTCGAAGAGCGCGCCCTGCGTCTTCTTGCTGGTGAGCGACTGCATCAGGGCAAGGCCGAGCGTGCGGTGCGAACTGCTCTTCAGGAGCCCGATGTTGTTCCCGCCCGCGAACGCCGGAGCGATCTCGCCGGCCTTCTTGCCGGGCAGCGGAACCACCGCGTACTTGCCCTTGACCTTGCTCGCCTCGATGGCCGGGTGGTTGAAGTTGCCGGCGATGGCCATGCCCGCCTTGCCGGAAGCGAACGTCTCGACGGTGTTGTTGCCGCCCATCTCGGCGCACTTGTTGGCCGGGCAGTTCTGGTCGCCGAACAGCGCGGTGTACGCCTTGATGCCGGCCTGCGACTGGGCGCTGTCGATGGTCGAGCGGTAGGTGCCGTCCTTCTCGGTGGCCAACTCGCCGCCGTTCGACCACAGGAAGGGCATCGCGCCGTAGGTGTACGCGCCGCCCACCGCGAGCCCGTACAGGTCTTTGGGCTCGGCCCGGATCTTCTCCGCGGTGTTGACCAACTCCTCCTGGGTGGTCGGCGGCTTGAGGCCGAGGTCCTTGAAGACGTCGGTGCGGTAGTAGAGCGCGCGCACGCCGACGAAGAGCGGGGATCCGTACGTCTTGCCCTTGACGGTCAGCGACTCCTTGGCCGTGGCGTCGGTGTCCTTGCTCTGCGGCCAGCTCGCGAACTCCTCGCTGATGTCCGCGAGGCCGCCGTCCTGCACGTAGCCGGCCGTGTCCGTGTTGCCGTACTCGATGAGGTCAGGGGCGCTCTCCGGGTCGTTGAACGCGGCCTTGATCTTCTCGGCCCGGGTGTTGATCGGGATGTAGGTGACGTCCACGTCGACGTCCTTGTGCTTGCCGCGGAAGTCCGCCACGGCCTGGTCGACGACCTTCTTCTTGGGGTCGTTGTCCACCTCCTGGAAGAGCCAGACGCACAGCGTGCCGCTCTGGTCGTCCTTCTTCGCCTCGTTGTCCGAGGTGGACGGGGCGCAGGCGGTGGCGGTGAGGCCGGCCGCGACAAGTGCCGCCACCGGCGCGGCCATTCGAGCAAAGACGTTCATATACGCCCCCCGGAGTGGATTTGCACTATACGCAACGCCCGTTTCGCTTTGCGCAATACGGAGGAGGTTAAGGGCCGTTGTCTGGCCGTACAAGAGGTCCCGACCACTTCGTGACCGGCAAAAAGTGTCCACAAGGCCCGGCATGTCGACATGCGTCGGCCGCGCGACCGGCCAGCCCAGGTGACGACGCCCAACCACGGCCAGATCCGGCCCGGCCTGGCGGAGCGGGAACGGGGACGGCGATCAGCCCGCGCGCGGGCCCGGTCGACGGGAGGGGAGGGAAGGAGGGACGGACCCACCGGGCGGCCCGGCCACCTCCACCTGATCGGGGGACCGGCCACGGGTCAACGCGGCGAGCTGCGCGGCGCGTTGACCACGGTGGCGCGGGCGCGGCGACAGGGCGCGGGGAAGCGACGCGCGGAGCGGCTTAGCGGGCAGCGGCGGCAGTACGGCGCGCGGCGCGATGGGCGGCGACGGCGCGACGCGCCGCCGCGGTGCCGCGCGGGCGGCCGTGGTGCCGGCGTCAGGGGACGGTGTCAGGGGGTAGCGCGGCGCGGGACGTACGGGAGGGGGCGCGGGGCCGGGTTACTCCGGGAAGCGCTCGCCGGGGTAGGCCGGCTCGGGGAACGGCACGGCTTCGAGGCGGGCGCCGGCCGCGCCGAGCCTGGCCACCACCTGGTCCCAGTCGGGCCAGGAGGCGTGCATCCGGCGGAGCAGGCGGGGGCTGGCGACCAGGACGACGTCGCAGCCGGGGTCGTCCGCCCACTCCAGGAGCCTGTCCGTGGAGGCCTGGAGCACGGAGAACACGCTGCTGCCCACGGGCTGGTAACCCCGCTCGGCGGCGAGTCGGCCGCACTGCTGGAGTTGTGCGTCCCAGTCCTTGTCGAACTGGCTGAAGGTCGGCGAACCCTCGTCGGACTCATCGACCTCCCGGGCCCCGAAGACCAGATACGCCGCCCGTTCCACGCGCCCGCTCATGGCAGCGACCTTACTGCCCGGCCCGGCCCGACAACACCGCGCGCCCGGCCCGTATCCGCTCGGGATACGGGCCGCGCGCGGGCAGCCTCCGGGCGCGGGACGGCGTGAGCCGGCAGCGGCTACTTCTTGCCGTCCTTACCACCCTTGCCCTTGTCGCCTCCGGCGCCCATGCCCTCGAAGATCTCCTTGCACATGGGACACACCGGGTACTTCTTCGGGTCACGGCCGGGTACCCAGACCTTGCCGCAGAGTGCGACGACGGGCGATCCGGAGAGCGCGCTCTCCATGATCTTGTCCTTCTGTACGTAATGGGCGAAGCGCTCGTGGTCGCCGTCGCCGTTCGACACCTGCGGCGTCGGCTCGACGAGGATGCCGGTACCTGCCCCGCGCTCGGGCTCGGGCTGAAGAGGAGTGCTCATACAGCCCAAGGGTACTCATGCCTGGGGTATGCGCGACGCCCCACCGTCCCCAACACGCGCCGGGCCCGCGCCCCGGCCCGCGCCGCCGGCCCCGCACCCCTCGCGGCCCGCTCGCGCGACGTCGCCAACCGCCCCCGACGCGCCGGCGCCTGCCGCACCCGCGTCCGCCGCGCCAGCGCCTCGCGCGCGGAGCCGACGGCGCTGCCGAGGTAGAGGGCGGAGTTGTTGAGCGCGAGCGCCACCGTGCCGCGTCGCGCGCTCACCGCGAGCAGTCGGTGCTGCTGCGGCACCTGGAGCGCCCAGCCACCCGCGCCCCACACCACCAGGGCCGCGCCGAGCAGCAGCGACACGCCGGCGACCGGGGCGAGCGCCAGGTGAGCCACGCCCAGGGCGGTGAGCAGGGCCGCGACCAGCGCCCGCACCCGCCCCGTACGGTCCACCAGCGGCCCGATCAAGAGGCTGCCCAGCACGCCGCCGGCGCCCCAGGCCCACAGGTAGGGGGCGACGCCGTCTACGTCGCCGGCCGCTTCGAGCACCGGGGCGAGGTAGGTAAACAGGCCAAGGCTGGCGACGGCGGCCAGGAAGGAGACGCAGACCACCGGGGCGACGGCCGGGTCGGCGATGGCCCCGAGCCGGGCCCTGGCCGGCACCGGGGGCTCGGCCGGAACCTGTGGCAACAGCGCCGCGAGCCCGCCGGTGGCGACCGCGCCCAACGCCGTGACCAGGCCCATCTTGGCCCGCCACGACGCGTGCTCGGCGAGCAGCACGCCCAGCGGCAAGCCCAGCACGGTGCCGGTGCTCATGCCGCCCATCACCAGGGCCAAGGCCTTGCCCCGTCGCTCGGCCGGCACCAGCGCCGAGGCCGCGGCGGTGGACAGCGCCGCGTACACCCCGGCCCCGGCGCCCGCCACCACGCGCGAGGCGAGCAGCGGCAGGAGCGAGGGCGCCACGGCGGTGAGCCCGTTGCCCAGCGTGAAGACGGCGAGGGCGACCAGGATCACCGTCTTCGGCCTGACGCCCATGAGCAGCCCGGCCACCAGCGGCGCGGACAGCGCGTAGGCGAGGGTGAAGGCCGTGACCATCTGGCCGGCCAGCGACACGGTGGTGTCGAGGTCGTCGGCGACCACGGGCAACAGCCCGGCCATCACGTACGCGTCCAGGCCGAGAGTGAACGCCCCCAGCGCGAGCAGCGAAACCTTGCGCACAGTGCGCTCCTTGAGGTTGACGGTCATGGGTGACCGGCGGCCCTGCCCCGCCCGGCAGGCCCAGCCGAAACGGGGCGGCGGGCCGGAAGCGTAGGCACTCTCCGGATCGGCGCAGAAATGCCGGGGCGCGGGCACTTATGCTCGGGTAGCATGAGTGGCGAGCACCGGTCCGGGGAGAGCGGCGACGACGCGCGGGAGCCGGTGGCCGCGGGGCTGCTCGGCATGCCCGACGTGGAGTTGCGGCACCTGCGCGGCTTCGTGGCCGTGGCCGACGAGCGCAGCTTCACGCACGCCGCGCACCTGCTCGGCATCGGACAGCCCGCGCTCACCCGCACCGTGCGGGCCCTTGAGGAGGCCGTGGGCGCCCGCCTGCTGGAGCGCAGTACCCGCCCGTGGCGCTCACCGACGCCGGCTAGCGGCTCCACGCGGAGTTGGGCGTGCTGCTCCCCCGGCTCGGCGAGGCGCTGCGCGCGCCCTGCCGGCACGCCAGGCTGCGGCTCGGCTTCACCTCGCTGCTGCCGCTCGCCTGCGCCGGGCTGACCACGGCCTTCGGGTCCGCCACCGGCGCCCGGGTGCGCCTGGTGCGCCGGGACACCCCGCTGGGCGGCCTGGACACCGGCGACTGCGACGTGGCGGTGGTACGCGGCGAGGTGCCGCCGGACCGGCGGGCCGAGGTGCGCAGCAAGGTGGTCGCCCACGAGGCGCGGGTCGCGGTCGTCGCGCGCGACGCCACCGGGGCGGCGGCCCCGGTGGCCCGCCGCCGCGTCCTGGACTGGACCGAACTGGCCGACCTGCCGCTCGTGGTCAACACCGTCACCGGCACCACCCACGCCGAACTGTGGCCCGCGGGCCGGCGCCCCACCCTGGCGTGCACCAGCGGCAACTTCGACGAATGGCTGGAGGCGGTGTCGGCCGGCCACGGCATCGGCGTGGCACCGGAGCCGGTCGCCCAGCGCCACACGCACCCCGGCATCCGCTTGGTACGGCTGAAGAACGCCCCCCAGGTCGCCGTCCACCTGGCCGTCCCGGCCCGTGGCGCCCATCCACTGGCGGCCCAGTACTACGCCATGACCAGCGCGAACTGGCCCGCGAGCGACTGAGCCCGGGAGCAGCCGGGCCCGAGGGCGGCGGGTGCGCCCCGGGCCCGGCCCGGTGTCAGCGCCAGCGGTTGTTGCTGGTGTGGTCACCGGCGAGCCAGCGGTCCAGGTCGGCGTGCGCCGTCGTACGCCGCTCGGTGTCGATCCGCTCCGCGTCGGGGTGGTCGACGACGAACTCCAACATAAGCGCGTTGGGGTCCGTGATGTAGAGCGAGATGCAGAAGCCGTGGTCGATCACATAGGTGTCCGGCTCCGCGTAGCCTGCCTCGGCGATGCAAGCCCGCAGCGCGTCCTGGACCTCCTGCTCGACCTTGAAGGCGATGTGCCGGAACAGGGTGAAGTGGATGTCGGTCGCGAACTCCTTCTGGTCCGCCGGGTCGGCGAACTGGAAGAAGGCCAGGGCACCCCCGTCGGCGAGGCCCTAGAAGGTGTGGGAGTAGGCGCGCTCGGCGCCGAACAGCACGCCCCGCTCGCTCCAGGTGGCGACCAGCGGAAGACCGATCACGTCCTCGTAGAAGCGTCGGGTGGCTTCCTGGTCGTCGGTGATACACGCGTGGTGGTGGAGGCGCAGCGGGAGGGTTTGACTCATGGCGGATCAGCTCCTTTGTCGAACCTGGGGCAAGGCGGGGGGCGGGCCTGGTCGGCCGTCGACCGCCAGCTCCCCTACCCAGGATGCGACAAGCTGGTTTAACTTTGAACTAATTTCCACCGCGACTCCCCCCCACTCGAACCGACACTTCCCCCAGGATCCTGACCTGCGAAAACGGAGATTCCACGGCGAGCGCCGAGCAGAGCGGCCCCCTCGCCCACCAGGCCGACCAAGCCCCCGACGGGGGCCCCGACCTGGCCACACTCCGACCGCACAGCGGTTCGCCAACGGGGCGCACCTGTGTCCGCATCCAGCGGGCCGACCCCGCCGAACGCCCGCGCCACACCGCCCCGATCAACAGGCCGTCCACCCCGTTCGCGGACCGCCGCCAGCAGTCGAGCGGGACACCCCGGCACCGTCAGTTGAGCGAGGCGTCGTCCGGGTACGTGGCCACCATCGCCAACTCGCTGCGCTGACGCCGCAACACGGAGCGCCACAACCGCTCCGGATCGGGCGACGACACGTCGCCGGGCTCCGACTCCACGACGTACCACGCGCCCTCGACCAGTTCCTCTTCCAACTGGCCGGGACCCCACCCGGCATACCCCGCGAAGATCCGCAACGAGCCGACCGCCGAGGCGAGCAGCTCCGGCGGGGCCTCCAGGTCGACGAGACCGATCGCGCCGTGCACCCGGCGCCAGCCGATGGGGTCGCCCCGGCGCACGCGCGCCCGGGAGCGGGTGGCCGCCCCGTCGCCGGTCGACGGCGGGCCCGGCTCCCGCACCCGGTCACGCTCGATCGACTCGCCCGGCACGACGGCGACGCCGAGCGCCGAGTCCAGCGACACCGGCCCGCCCTGGAAGACCACGCCCGGCTCGCCCGCCAGCGCGGCCCACGATTCGAGGATGTCGCCGACGCCGACCGGCGTCGGCCGGTTGAGCACGACGCCGAGCGAGCCCTCCTCGTCATGGTCGAGCAGGAGCACGACGGCACGGTCGAAGTTCGGGTCGGCAAGCGCCGGTGTGGCGACGAGCAACCGTCCTGTGAGCGAGGACACCTCGGTCATGCGCACATGATCCCGCATTTCCGGCTCATACGGAGGGCGGAAGACAAGTCCCGACCCGGGAGCAGGTGGGGCGTACGCCGGGAGCAGGTGGGGCATACGACAGCAGCGACGGCGCACATCACGGAGAGTCGACGGCCGGACACCCTTCGCACATACGCGGGACGGGGCAGGTGGCCGAGAGCCGATCGGGCTTACGGAGCGGCTCCCGTTGCCCATTACCCTTTCCTTTTGCCCCCCTTGCTCATCAAGGCCCATCCAAGGAACGCGAGACTTATGACCGGCACCGACGATGTACTCCTTGTCCACGGCGGCACCCCGCTGGAGGGCGAGATCCGGGCCCGGGGCGCGAAGAACCTCGTGCCCAAGGCCATGGTCGCCGCACTGCTCGGCAGCGGGCCCAGCCGGCTGCGCAACGTGCCCGACATCCGTGACGTACGCGTCGTGCGCGGGCTGCTGCAGCTCCACGGGGTGACGGTGCGCCCCGGGGAGGAGGCGGGCGAGCTGGTGTTGGACCCGTCACATGTGGAGAGCGCCAACGTCGCGGACATCGACGCACACGCCGGTTCGTCGCGCATCCCGATCCTGTTCTGCGGCCCGCTGCTGCACCGCCTCGGCCACGCCTTCATCCCCGGGCTCGGCGGCTGTGACATCGGCGGCCGGCCGATCGACTTTCACTTCGAGGTGTTGCGGCAGTTCGGCGCGACCATCGAGAAGCGGGCCGACGGCCAGTACCTGGAGGCCCCGCAGCGGCTGCGCGGCTGCAAGATCCGGCTGCCGTACCCGTCGGTCGGCTCCACCGAGCAGGTGCTGCTGACGGCGGTGCTGGCGGAGGGCGTCACCGAGCTGTCCAACGCGGCGGTTGAGCCGGAGATCGAGGACCTCATCTGCGTACTGCAGAAGATGGGCGCGATCATCTCCATGGACACCGACCGCACCATCCGGATCACTGGCGTGGACCGGCTCGGCGGCTACAACCACCGCGCCCTGCCGGACCGCCTGGAGGCCGCGTCCTGGGCCAGCGCCGCACTCGCCACCGAGGGCAACATCTACGTCCGGGGCGCCCAGCAGCGGTCCATGATGACCTTCCTCAACACCTACCGGAAGGTCGGCGGCGCCTTCGAGATCGACGACGAGGGCATCCGCTTCTGGCACCCCGGCGGCCCGCTGAACGCCATCGCCCTGGAGACCGACGTCCACCCCGGCTTCCAGACCGACTGGCAGCAGCCGCTGGTCGTCGCGCTGACCCAGGCGTCGGGCCTGTCGATCGTGCACGAGACGGTGTACGAGTCCCGGCTCGGCTTCACCTCGGCGCTGAACCAGATGGGCGCCCACATCCAGCTCTACCGCGAGTGCCTCGGCGGCTCCGCCTGCCGCTTCGGCCAGCGCAACTTCCTTCACTCCGCGGTCGTCTCCGGGCCCACCAAGCTGCAGGGCGCCGACCTGGTCATCCCCGACCTGCGCGGCGGCTTCTCGTACCTGATCGCCGCGCTGGCGGCGCAGGGCACCTCCCGGGTGCACGGCATCGACCTGATCAACCGGGGCTACGAGAACTTCATGAGCAAGCTGGGCGACCTGGGCGCGAAGGTGGAGCTGCCGGGCGCCGGCGCCCGCTGAACGCACACCGGTCACCCCGCGCACCGCCGCCCCGCTCCCGGGCCGTACCGCCCGGGAGCGGGGCGGCGCGCTGTCGTGCGCCCGGCCTCGGACACCCGGCGGCGCGAGCTGCCGCCCGGGGCGCGAGCCGCCGGCCGTGGGCCACAGGCCGCCCACATATCGCGAAGCCCGCGGGTCCGCTAAGAATGATCATGGCCGTAAATAGCCGCTCGATCGCGCGCACGGCAAACGTTTTCAGCCAGCCTCCGCGCCCGCCCCGAACCGCCCGCCCAACCCCACGCGAACCGGCCGCCGCGTCCCGCTCCCCCGCCCCAGGGTAAGCCGAAAGAGCGCCCCGCAACGGCCCCGGCCGCCACTCCGCGCCGCCCGGCCGGGCCCACGCGGCGCCGGCACCGGCCCCACTGGCCCAGTCCCCCGCCCCGCCACGGCGGCTTTCCGTGGGCCGACGGAACAGCCCCGTCCGTCGCCGCGGACCCGCCCGCCGGGCTTCCCGGCCAGCGCACGCCCCGAAGCCGCCTCAGGCCGCCCCACAGGCCCTTTCGTACGCCTCTCGTACGCCCACAGGCCGCTGGGAAGCACACCTTCCGGCGCCCGACGGGCCGCTGGGCGGCAGAAGGGGGGCCAGTGGGCGGCGGAACGGGGCGGGCCGGATGGCGCGGCGAGCGGGCGAAGTGGCCCACGCCACACGGGGTGCGCACACGGCAGGGGGGGCCACCCGCTACGGGTGGCGGCCCCTGCCATGCGTGTCGGGACTCAGCCCTTGGCGGCTTCCTTGAGCTTGGAGCCCGCGGAGACCTTCACGCTGTAACCGGCTGGGATCTGGATGGGGTCGCCGGTCTGCGGGTTGCGCGCGGTACGAGCGGCACGGTGGGTGCGCTCGAAGGTCAGGAAGCCGGGGATGGTGACCTTCTCGTCGCCCTTAGCAACGACCTCACCGACGGTCTCGGCGAGCGCGGCCAGCACGGCGTCCGCGTCCTTACGAGTCACCTCGGCGCGGTCGGCCAGCGCGGCCACCAGCTCACTGCGGTTCATGTTGTACTCCCGTGTTCTTCTTGCCAATGAGGCGTGAGATTGCCAATGAGGCGTGAGATCGAAGCCGATGCTGCGAGGGCCCTCGGACAGTCCCCGGACCCGGGTCCGATCTTTCGATCTTTCCGCGCCCCTGGGGGTCCCCCCCCTGGACTTCAGTCCTCGGGGGAGCATCCTGCCCGCACCTATGGCGCGAAAGCCAATCCGGCACCCTGGGGAGTCACACGAAAAGCGCCACTGCCTCATTGTGATGACGCTCCGTCCGCACCTGGCAGCACACCGCAGGGTTCGCTTCGCGTCTTGCTCAGGGGCTGCGGCCGTTGTGCTGCCCGCCACCCTACGGCCGCCCGAGCGACCCCTCGCACCGCGACGCGCCGTGCCTAGACCGCCGTGGTGCCGGTCACAGCCTTGGCGGCGTCCCGTACGGCACCGGCCACCGCGCCCGCGACCTTGTCGTTGAAGACGGACGGGATGATGTAGTTCGTGTTCAGCTCGTCGTCGAGCACGACGTCGGCCAGCGCCCGCGCGGCGGCCAGCATCATCTTCGTGTTCACCGTGCGTGACTGCGCGTCGAGCAGACCGCGGAAGACGCCCGGGAAGACGAGCACGTTGTTGATCTGGTTCGGGAAGTCCGAGCGACCCGTGGCGACCACGGACGCGGTCTGCCTGGCCACCGCCGGGTCCACCTCGGGGTCCGGGTTGGCCAGCGCGAAGACGATCGCGCCTGCGGCCATCGCGGCCACGTCCTCGCCGCCGAGCACGTTGGGCGCGCTGACGCCGATGAAGACGTCCGCGCCGACGACGGCCTGCTTGAGGGTGCCGGTGACGTTCTCCGGGTTGGTGTTGTCCGCGATCCAGCGCAGCGGCGAGTCCGGGTCAGCGTCCACGAGGTCGTGCCGCCCAGAGTATACCACGCCGTGGATGTCGGCGACGACCGCGTGCCGCACGCCGGCCGCGATGAGCAGCTTCAGGATGGCCGTACCGGCCGCGCCCGCGCCGGACATGACGACCCGTACGTCCTCGGTCTTCTTGCCCACCACGCGCAGCGCGTTAGTCAGCGCCGCGAGCACCACGATGGCCGTGCCGTGCTGGTCGTCGTGGAAGACCGGGATGTCCAGCGCCTCGCGCAGCCGGGCCTCGATCTCGAAGCAGCGGGGCGCCGAGATGTCCTCCAGGTTGATGCCGGCGAAGCCCGGGGCGACGGCCTTGACGATCTCCACGATGGCGTCGGTGTCCTGGGTGTCCAGGCACAGCGGCCACGCGTCGATCTCCGCGAACCGCTTGAACAGCGCGGCCTTGCCCTCCATCACCGGCAGCGCGGCCTTGGGGCCAATGTTGCCGAGTCCCAGCACGGCCGAGCCGTCGGTGACCACGGCGACGCTGTTGCGCTTGATGGTGAGCCGGCGCGCGTCCTCGGGGTTCTCGGCGATGGCCTGGCAGACCCGGGCGACGCCGGGCGTGTAGATCATGGAGAGGTCGTCACGGTTGCGGATCGGGTGCTTGGACGACATCTCGATCTTGCCGCCGAGGTGCATGAGGAACGTACGGTCCGAGACCTTGCCCAGGGCCACGCCCTCGATGCCGCGCAGCTTCTCGACGATCTCGTCGGCGTGCGCGGTGGACGTCGCGGCGATGGTGACGTCGATCCGCAGCTTCTCGTGTCCCGAGGCGGTGACGTCGAGGCCGGTGACCGATCCGCCGGAGGACTCCACGGCGGTGGTGAGCTGGCTGACCGCGGTCCCGCTCGCGGGGACCTCCAGCGGGACCGTCATCGAGTACGAGACGCTAGGCGCCGTTGCCATGGCCGACTTCCTCTGCTTTCCCTTGTTCCCTTGGAACGCGGCCACGCTGGGCGGGCCACGTCTGTTGATGCTCCCACTTACCAGTCGGTACTGGGTAACCACCCCGCGTCCAGCAGATGGCGGAAACAGCTTTCCACGATACGAGACCAGACGAGCCCCCGGAAGTCCTTTCCGGCCCCGTGCGACGGCATCTCCGGGCGGGATTGGCTTGTGCGCTGAGTTTGTTAGCCTGGACGTGACGCCGGCTCGATCCAAGCCCCCGGGCCCAACCATGGTCGCTACGAGCGACCACTTGCCGCGAGGCGAGCATGGCGGGTCGGCGTCACCTAAACGTTCGGGTCGGGCGCCTCACCCCGGGCGGCGTCCGCCCGACGCGCGTTCCGGCCCCGGGCGGACGCCGCCCGGGGCCGCGGCGCGGCTAGTCCCGCAGCAGCTCCGGCACGCCCGCGGCGTCGGGCTCGTCCCGCTCGCCGGAGAGCACGGTCAGTCGCTGGGTGGCCCGCGTCAGCGCCACGTACAGCACCCGCAGCCCGGCCGGGGACTCGTCGGCGATCTCCGCCGGCGAGACCACCACCTTGGCGTCGTACTCCAGGCCCTTGGCCTCCAGGCTGCCGAGCACCACGACCCGGCCGCGCGGCTCGCCCGCGTCGCCGACGCCGGTACCGGCGTCCGCGTCGTCCCCGGTCAGCCCCGCCAGCCAGGCGCGGGCCTCGCCGCGGCGGTCCATCGCGACCACCACGCCAACCGTCCCGTCCACCTCGGTTAGCAGCCGCCGCACCTCCGCGCGCAGCACGGCGCCCGGATCGTCGCCGAGCACCACGAAGCGCGGGGTGAGGCCGGTGGAGCGGACGGCGGTGGGGGGCCCAGTGCCGGGCATAGCGAGGGCGAGCACCTTGGCCGCCAACTCGGCGACCTCGGCCAGGTTGCGGTAGTTCACGGTGAGCTGGAAGCGGCGCCACGGACGGGTGCCCAGCGCCTCGTCGTGGGCGGCGGCCGCCTCGTCCGGGTCGGACCAGGAACTCTGCGCTGGATCGCCGACCACCGTCCAGGTGGCCTGCCGGCCCCGCCATGCGCCACTGCATGGGCGTCAGGCCCTGCGCCTCGTCCACGATGACGTGCGCGTAGTGCGTGCGCCCCTCGTCTCGCAGCCGCTCAATCTGCTCCGCCTGGCTGGGCCGGCTGGCGAACCGGTCGGCCGTAGGTGGACAGCTCCTCCAGGCCGGTGAGCTGGTCCAACGGGTCCGCCTCGCGCCTACGGGGACGGGCCGGGGTGCCGAGCAGCGTGTGCAACTCGTCGAGCAGGGCCACGTCGTGCACCGACAGCGGGCCGCCGCCGGGGGCCAGGCGCCGCAACGAGCGGGCGACCAGCCGCACCTCGCGCTGGGGCAGCACCCGGCCCCGGCCGCCGCCGCCCGCCCCCGACCAGCGGGCCAGCCGCTTCTCGCCGGCCATCGCGGCCAGCACCCGGCGCGGCGTCAACTCGGGCCACCACGCGGCGAGGAAGTCGGTGAACTCCGTCTCCGTCGCGATGTCCTCGTCGAACGCCTCGCGCGCCTCGGCCGCCAACTCCGGGTCCTGGTAGCGGCGCGGCCCGCCCGAGGCGGAGCACAGCGCGTCGAGCAGCAGCCGTCTCGCGCGCGGGCGCATCAGGTTCACCGGCGCGGTGCCGCTGAGCACCGCCTGCCGGATCTGCCGCAGCTTCTGCGCGTCCAGCTCGATCCGGGCGCCGAACGCCACCATCCGCAGGCGGTCGGGCGGCCCGCCGCCCGCGCGCTGGCCGTCGACGCCGAGCCCGTCGAAGCTGAGCTGCCCCTCCCCGTCGCCGTCCTCGTCGGCTCCGGTCAGCGGCGTGGGCACGGGCAGCGTGAGCGCGCCCCTGGCAGCCTTGCGCAGCACCTTCGCCATCCGGATGGAGCCCTTGACCCGGGCAATGGCCGGCTCGTCGTACGCCGGCGCACCACTGCCGCCCCCGGCGCCGCCGCGCTCGGACGGCTCGGCCGCCTCGGAGAGGGAGCCGAGCGCCCGGATGGCGACCTGCCCCTCCTCGCCGAGCGAGGGCAGCACGCCCTCGGTGTACGCGACGAGTAGCGGGGTCGGGCTGACGATGAGGATGCCGCCCGCGTACCGGCGCCGGTCCTGGTACAGCAGGTAGGCGGCGCGGTGCAGGGCCACGGCGGTCTTGCCGGTGCCGGGCCAGCCCTCGATCTCGGTCACGGAGTTGGCCGGCGCGCGGATCACCAGGTCCTGTTCGGCCTGGATGGAGGAGACGATGTCGCGCATGGTGTGCCCGCGGGCCCAGCCGAGCGCGGCCATCAAGGCGCCGTCGCCGATGATCGACAGCGGCTCCCCGTCGAGCGAGGCGGTCAGCTCGGGACGGAGCAGGTCGTCCTCCACGCTGAGCACCTTGCGCCCCTTGCTGCGGATGACGCGCCGGCGCACCACCCGCCCCGGCGCGACCGAGGTCGCCCTGTAGAACGGCGCGGCCGCCGCCGCGCGCCAGTCGATGACCAGCGGCGTGTACTCGGCGTCGAGCACGCCGAGCCGCCCGATGTGCAGCGTCTCGGCAATGTCGGCGTGCGGCTCGCCGGTGTTGTCGGCGCGTACGGCATCGTCCGCGGGCTCGACGGAGGTCTACGCGCCGTCCGGGCCGCGCTTGCCGTCCTTGCCGAGCAGCAGGTCGATGCGGCCGAAGAGGAAGTCCTCGAACTCGTTGTTCAACCGGTTCAGGTGAACCCAGGCGCGGAAGACCTGCGCGTCGCGCTCGGCGAGCGCGCCCGGCGTGCCCACCTGGCCCCCCTTGGCCGCGTCGTCCATCAAGTACTCGGCCTCGTGGATCTTCTCCTCAAGTCGCCGGTAGACCCGGTTGAGATGTCGCTGCTCGACCCGGATCTCCCGGTCACGGGCACCCTCGGTCCCGGACTCGGCGTGCCGGGACGTGGCGGATGCTGCGTGCGTGGCGTTGTGCGCGGCCACCCAGGCCCCCTTCTGTGTGCGTAGGGCAGCCGTCAACCCTACGCGAACCGGGGCACTCCGCGCACACCTCGGTGCCCGCCCAGTGGAGCACGCGGCGGGTCCGCCGCCCTCGCGGCGCCGCCCGAGCCGGGCCGACACCGCGCCGCGAGCCGCGCCAGCCGGCACCCGGGGCCGCGCGCTCGGGCCGGTTCTCGGAGGCGGCCACGCGGGGCGCACGTCAGGGGGTGGCCAGGGACGCGCGGAAGGGCGCCCCCCGGCTGCCGCCCGGGACACGGGCGGCAGCCGGGGGGGCCGGCCGCCTTCACCTTCCGTTACGCGGCGGTCAGTTCACCGCCGGTAGCAGCGAGGAGATGAAGGCACCGCCGACCCGCGCACACAGGCCCCGGGCCCCCGACCGGGGCCTGTGGCCCCTCCACGTTCTCACATCAACTCCTTTTGTGCGTGCATTAATTGATGACACATCAGGAACGTCCGGCTCCGCCTCGCGCACGACGCACGCCCCGCGTGGTCAGCTGCAGGCGGCCACCGCGCGTCTGCGGTGGCGGGCCACCCGCTCCCGGTTGCCGCACACCTCGCTGGAGCACCAACGGCGGCGCCGGCCGCGCGAGGTGTCCCAGGTAGATCACCGCGCACGCCTCCCCCTCGCAGCGGCGCAACTGCCCGCGCGCCCGTTGGTCGGTGAGCAGGTCCACCGCGTCCCTGGCGATCTGGGCGAGCAGCGCGCCGCAGTCGGGGCGGGCGGCGAGCGTACGCACCAGGGTGCCGTCCGCGGCCCGAACCGCCCGCACGACCGGCGGCGCGGCGCTGGCCAGCGCGTTGACCCGGGCCACGTCGGCGTCGGTGGCCCGCCCGTCGAGTTCGGCGCACACGACGCGGCCCAGCAAGGTCCCACAGCGCGTGGAAGCGGGCGAGCCAACCGGCGTCCACGGCGTCCAGCCGTACGCCCGGCGGCAGCAGACCCGCGCCGAGCAGCCACTGGCCGAGCCGGCCGGGCCCGTCCAGCCGCTCGACGGGCTCGTCGCCGAGCCGGCCGCCGACCGTGGCCACCAGGTCGAGACAGACCCGTCCGGCGTCGAAACGCAGCTCGTAAGAGGCCGAGACCGCCATCCGCCCACCACTCCCTCAGTGCCCGGGACGCACAGTGCCACCGGACGCCCGCGAGGAACCTCCGCTTCCAGAGTGCCGCCCCCGGCCCCCGGCCGGAACCCTCCCGACACGCCCGAGCGCGACACGCCACGGACCCGCCCGGCCTCGGGCGGCTTCGGGCCGCGGCGCCCCCGCCCGCTAGGCTTCGCCGAGCCGCGCCCCGTCGTCCGGGCCCGGCTCCGGCGCCGCCAGCCGGTACCTGCGGTCGGCGACGGCCTCGACCAGCCCCGGCACGCCGAGCGCGGCGTCCAGCTCGGCCACCACCGCCCCGACCGCGTCCTCCCCGGCCGCCGGGTCGGGCAGCGCGCGCGACAGCTCGGCCGGCGTCACCACCCGGCCCGGGCGGCGGGCCAGCGCGCGCACCAGGGCGGCCTGGGCCGGCGTCACCGCACGCGGCTCGCCGTCCACGAGCGCCACCCGCCCCAGCACCGCCACACCGTGGCTCCCGACCCGCAGCACCGGCGCCCGCGCCGGAAGCTCCTGGCACAGCAACTGCGCCAGCGGCCCGAGCCGGAACCCGCTCGGGCGCCGCCGTGGGCACCTCGTACGCGGCCAGCGGCCGCGCGGTGACCGGGCCGACGCAGGCCGCCAGCACGTCCCGGCGCAGCGCGTCCACCAGGGCGTCCCGCAGGGCACGCTGGTGGGCCCGGTGAAGCAGGCTGGTGGCCGCGGGCGCGCTGGTGAAGGTGACCGCGTCCACCGTACGGGCGACCGCGGCGTCGACCAGCCCGTCGAGCGGGCCCGGGTCCTCGGGCGGCAGCCGCCGGTAGACGGCACCCCGGCCACGTCGGCGCCCGCGTCCCGCAGGGCCGCCACGAACTCCGTGAGCGGCTCGCCGTGCAACTGCACCGCGATCCGGCTCCCGGCCACGCCGGTGGCCAGCAAGCGGTCGAGCACCTCGGCCATCGACTCGGAGGCGGGCGACCAGTCCTCGGTCAGGCCGGCGGCCCGGACCGCGCCGCGCACCTTGGGCCCGCGGGCCAACAACTCCGCGCCGCGGAACCGGTCAAGGAGCGCGTCGCCCAGGCCCCAGCCGTCGGCGGCCTCGGCCCAGCCACGGAAGCCAACGGCGGTGGTGGCGATCACCATGTCGGGCGCGCGCTCGACCAACGCCCGGGTGGTGGAGGGGAGTTCACCGTCGTCGGCGAGGGGGACGGTGCGCATCGCGGGCGCGTGCACCACCGTGGCGCCGCGCCGCTCCAGGAGCGCGATCAGTTCCTCCGCGCGCCGGGCCGCCGTCACGCCGACGGTGAACCCGACGAGCGGCGTCCCCCCACGCCCCGCACCCCGCTCCCGGCCCCGTCCTCCCGTGCGCCCGCCTCGCCCCCGCCGTCCCGCTCGGGAACGCTCGCCCCGTCGGCTCCGGTCGGCTGGTCGTGGTCCGCCTGCATCTGCCTCGCCCCTACCCGTCGTCCACCGCGCGCCGCCCGGCCCCGGCCGGCGCGGAGATCCGAGCCCACCAACGCCTCGGTCGGGCTCGATCCGCAGTATTTCCCGCCCGGTACGCCGCCGGCACCCACCGCCCACCCCCACCGACGGACGCTCATCCGCCGACGACCAAGCGTTTCCAGCCGATGGCCCGATGCGACCGGACGAAACCCCCCACTCACCTGCGGACCGAAGGCACCGTGAGCAACACTGTTCGCCGATCGATGCCGCTGAGCCGCAACACGGGGGATTTCCATGACGAATTCACGTGTCCACAGACGTTCCACCGGCACGCCCCACCCGTCACACCGGACACCACACCCACTCCCCCCTCACACACCGCACCGCCCACGGAGAACCCGCCGGGCCGCGGCGACCGTGGCCCTCGCCCTGGCACTCAGGCTGGTCGGCGCCTGCTCCACCGACTCGGCGAACGACGCGAAGGCGGTGAGCCTGCCGGAGCGCACGGTGCCCAACGCCGTCGCCGCGTTCCAGTCGGCCGAGAGCCCACGGTGCGGCGAGGGCGACTGCACGCGCCAGTTGCGCCGCCTGGTGGGCGACATCCGGGCACTGGGCCAGGCGATGCGCGCGATGCCGAACGGCGAGCGGACGTACGCGGAGCCGCTGGAGATCATGCGAAGCATGGAGAACGACCTGCCGGGCGACGAGTCAGCCGAGGTCGACTCCCTGGCCCGCGAACCAGCCCGCACCGCCGCCCAGGCCCTCAAGCAGTGGATCACAGCCCACCCCCAAGCCATCCGCGACCGCTGATCCCACCCCAGAACACCCACCCACGTAGGACGAAGTCCACGCCGGCCCCACCCCACCGCGCAGGACGAAGTCCACGCACCCCCAACAAAAAAGCGAGGCCCGAAAACCTCGCCACCCATCACCGCAACCTGACCACCCACCCACCCCAGGGGGGTGGCGAAGCCCCCGCCCGAGCGGACGCAGTCCGCGCAGAAACGACGAAGGCGAGGCCGCCTGCGCTTTCCGCAGACACACCTCGCCTCTCGCCTTCGTGGAGATGGCGGGAATCGAACCCGCGTCCAACGGTGCGGAACCAGGGCTTCTCCGTGTGCAGTTCGCTGCGCTTTTCTCGGCCCCAGAGATCACGCGAACAAGTCTCCGACGGGCCCAGCCACTGTTTGGTTTCCCACCAGACCCCGTGGCCGAATCTGGTTGTTTAGTTCCCTAGCTGATGCCAGGATCCGGGTCGGGAACAGCCCCGGGCTGACACTTCGCGCAGTCGCTACTTAGGCAGCAAGGGCGAAGGAATCGCGCTTGGAATTGGCGATTATTGTTTTCGGCATATGGTTTACGAGATCATTGCCGCTTTCTCGACACGCTTCCCCTGCTTCGACAGCCGCTGTCGAAACCGATCATCCCCATGTGGTGTTTTCAATGCGCTCCCCTTGCGGGGTCACCCCGGCTGAGCGGGATGCCATCCTACGTGAACAGCAACCGTACGTGCCAGCCTATTCCCGCGCCCCCCGGGCGGAACGGGGCCCGAACGGTGTACGTCAGGCCCGCTGGCGGCGGCGTACGGCCGAGATGGCGCGCTGCGCCTCGCGCTGGTCCTGCTTCTCGCGCAGCGTCTGCCGCTTGTCGTACTCCTTCTTGCCCTTGGCCAACGCGATCTCGACCTTGGCCCGGCCGTCCTTGAAGTACAGGGCCAGCGGGACGATGGTGTGGCCCGTCTCCTGGGACTTCGACTCCAGCTTGTCGATCTCTGCCCGGTGGAGCAGCAGCTTGCGCTTGCGCCGGGCCGAGTGGTTGGTCCAGGTGCCCTGCGTGTACTCCGGCACGTGCACGTTGTGCAGCCACGCCTCGTGGCCGTTGATCTGCACGAAGCCGTCCACGAGGGAGGCCCGGGCCTGACGTAGCGACTTGACCTCGGTGCCGGTCAGCACCAGGCCGCACTCGTACGTGTCGAGGATGTGGTAGTCGTGTCGCGCCTTCTTGTGCTGCGCGATCAGCTTGCGTCCCGTCTCTTTAGCCATAGCGCGGCCATTGTCGCACTAGGCCCCGCCCCCGAGGCCACTCAATACTGACTGGGCCCGCTGTTCGGCGTCGTCGCCCACGGTCAGGTCGGGGGTGATGCCCACGCCCTCGACGCCCCGCCCCACGGGGGTGCGGTAGTGGCCCACGGTCTCCTGGGCCACCGAGCCGTCCGGGCGCTCGGTGGGCATCTGCACCGAGCCCTTGCCGAAGGTCCGCGAGCCGATCACGACGGCCCGCCCCCGGTCCTGCAACGCCCCGGTCAGCAGCTCACCGGCGCTCATCGTGCCGCCGTCGACCAGCACCACCAGCGGGGTCTGGGTATCGCCGCCGGGCTCGGCGTTGACCACCCGCTGCTCTCCGCGTACGTCGTAGGTGGCGACGAGGCCGCCGTCGAGGAAGGCGGAGGCCGCGGTCGCGGCCGCGGTGACCAGGCCGCCGGAGTTGCCGCGCAGGTCGAGCAGGAGCGCGTCGCCCTCGGGGGCCGCACGCACCGCCTCGCGGACCTGCTCTCCGGTGTCCTTGGTGAAGGCGTCGACCTTGATCCGGGTCGCGTCGGGTTCGCCGCTGGTGAGCCGGCCGACCGTGACGTTGTGGGTGACGAGCCGGGAGCGGCGCAGGGTCTCGGTCCACTGGCGACCCGCGCGCTCCAGGCCCAGCACCACCCGGCTGCCGGCCGGCGCGCTCGCGGCCTCGGCGCCCGCGTGGTCGCCCGACCTGGTTGCGCGCTGGGCCGAGCCCCGGCGGTCCGCGGCGCCGTCCTCCGCGTCGCGGGACGGCCGCGCGGCGTCCTCGGCGTCACCGGCCGCGGCGTCCTGGCCCGGCTCGGCGCGGCCCCCGTCGGCGTGTCGCGGGTCGGCGTGAGGTTGGGCCCGCACAGACTCGGCCGCCGGGTCGGCCGGGTCCGCGTCCGCCGGCGGGGCCGTGTCCTGGGGGGCCGTGGTGTCGCCGCCGGGGGTCGTCCCCGTGACCTGCCTGGCCGTTCCCGGGGCGGCGGGCCGCTCGGCCCGGTCGATGCCCTGGGCCGGCTCCCGGTCGGCGCCGGGCGCTGCCGCCCGGCGGGCCGCGGGAGGCTTGCCCTGTTCCGCTTCGTCGGCCGCCGGCTCCTCGGCCGGGAGGTCGCCGCGCAGTCGGGCGACGACCTCGGTGACGGGTCTGCCCGTGACGGGCACGCCGTCGACGGATCTGAGTCGGTCGCCGGGGCGGACCCCGGCTCGGTCCGCCGGGCTGCCGGACTGGACCCGGTCAACCACAATGGCCCCGTCGGGCATCCGGCGCGCCCACAGGCCGACGCCCACGTACTGGCCTTCGAGGCCGCGCTGGTACCCCTCGTACTCGCGCGGCGAGTAGACGGAACTCCAGCGGTCGCCGCTGCGGCTCACGTCGCGCGTAGCGCTCCCGTGCTCGGGCGGCGATGCCGCGGGGGCGCCGCCGTGCGAGCCGGCGGCGGGGCGGGAGTTGGTGACGGGGTCCGCGGGGAGGTGGGGGGTGCGCCGCAACTGCTCCGCCGAGGCGGGCTCCTCGCTCCAGGTGCCGGTGGCCGCACCGGTCGCGAGGACGCTGGCGAACACCAGGGTCAGGGGGGGCCCGCGATGGGTACGGCGAGGCCGGGGCTCGGCGTCCACGGGCTGTCTGCCAGCCGGAGCGGAGCGGAGCGGACGATTCATCCACAGGCCAGACATGCCGGCGAGTCTAGGCCACGGCCGGGCGCCGTACGGGGTGTTGGCCGTACGGCGCCCTGGGCGTACGTCACACCTTGAGGTACTTACGCAACGCGAAGAAGGCGGCAAGAGCGGGCATGAGCAGGCCGATCGCGAGCACCAGCGGGAGCTTGGAGATCACCGCGTCCCAGCCGATGAAGTCGATGACGCTGATGTGGTCCGCGAGCCAGCCGTTCACCAGCACCTGCTGTCCGGTGACTAGCAGCACGCAGGCCAACACCGCGCCGATCAGACCGGCGATGGCCGCTTCCATGATGAACGGCATCTGGATGTAGAAGCTGGAGGCGCCCACGAGCCGCATGATGCCGGTCTCGCGGCGCCGGCTGAACGCCGAGACGCGCACCGTGTTGACGATCAGGAGCAACGCGACCACGAGCATCAGCGCCATCACCCCGAGCGCCGCGAAGTTCATGCCGCTGAGCAGGTTGAAGAGGGGTTCGAGCACGGCCTTCTGGTCCTGCACCTCCTGGACGCCCGGTCTGGCGGCGAAGGCGCTGGAGATGACCTTGTACTGCTCGGGGTCCTTGAGCTTGACCCGGAACGACTCCTGCATCTGGTCGGCGGTCAGCGAGCTGGCCAGCGGGGAGTCGCCGAACTCCTCCTTGTAGTGCTTGAACGCCTCCTCGCTGCTCTCGAAGTGCACCGTCTCGACGAGGTTCATCCGCTCCAGCTCGGAGCGGATCTCCTTCTTCTGGTCGTCGGTGACGGCGCCCTTCTCACAGTTGGGCGAGGTCTCCTTGTCGTTCTTGTTGCAGAGGAAGATCGATACGTTGACCTTGTCGTACCAGTAGCCCTTCATCGAGTCGACCTGCTCGCTCATCAGCAGGGACGCCCCGAACAACGCCAGGGAGAGGGCCACGGAGACGATCACGGCGAAGGTCATCGTCAGATTGCGGCGGAGACCGACGCCGATCTCCGACAGGACGAACTGGGCGCGCATGACGTCCTTTCAGTGCTGGTAGCCGTAGACGCCGCGCGACTGGTCGCGTACGAGACGGCCCTTTTCAAGTTCGATCACGCGCTTGCGCATCTGGTCGACGATCTGCTGGTCGTGGGTGGCCATGACCACCGTCGTCCCGGTCCTGTTGATCCGGTCGAGCAGCTTCATGATGCCGACCGAGGTCTGCGGGTCGAGGTTGCCGGTGGGTTCGTCCGCGATCAGGAGCATCGGCCGGTTGACGAACGCGCGGGCGATGGCAACCCGCTGCTGCTCACCACCGGACAGCTCGCCCGGCATCCGGTCCTGCTTTCCGCCGAGGCCGACCAGGTCGAGCACCTCGGGCACCGTCTTGCGGATGGCGCCGCGCGGCTTGCCGATGACCTCGAGCGCGAAGGCGACGTTCTCCCCCACGGTCTTGTTGGGCAGCAGTCGGAAGTCCTGGAAGACCGTGCCGAGCTGGCGGCGCATCTGCGGCACCTTCCAGTTGGACAGCCGCGCGAGGTCCTTGCCCAGCACGTGCACGGCGCCGTGGCTGGCCCTCTCCTCGCGCAGCAGCAGCCGCAGGAAGGTGGACTTGCCCGACCCGGAGGAGCCCACCAGGAAGACGAACTCGCCCTTGGCGATCTCCAGCGAGACGTCGCGCAACGCGGGGCGGGTCTGCTTGGGATAGGTCTTGGAGACGTTGTCGAATCGGATCACGAATGCACCACGGTCGACCTGTATAGGGGGTACGGGCTGCCGCTGGCGCGGCTCCCGTCGGTGAGCGTGACCATACGCGAACCGCGTGGGGGCGCGCAGTCGGCGTCGGTGGTTGAGAGGTTTGTCGCGGGCCGCAGCGGGGACAAAACGACGGCAACCCGGACGGTGCACGGCCCACCCGCTGGGCGATTCGCGCGGAGCGCGCCGAAGTGGGCGGAAGCTGGCACAGTGGAAGAGAAACAAGCGCTCGTACCGAAGCGTTTGCCTAGTGGGAAGAGAGCGGCCGCGCCGCACGCGGGAGGAGGAGAGCGCATGACGTGCGATACGCTTGTCTGCGCCAACTGCGCCAGTCCCGTCAGCGAGGGTCGCTGCCGGGCGCAGCGGCGCACGCGGCAGGAGGGCCCGCTCGCCGGGCTCACTCCCGCGGCGTTGATCCCCCTGCTCATAGCCCTGATCGCGGTGGCCGCGCTGGCTCACGAGGTGGCCGTCTAGCGCACGACGACGGCCCGTGGGTGGACGACCCGCCGAGCCGACGCACTCGTTCCGTCCAGTACCGCACGCGTTTCGTCGCGTACGGGCGTTGACTCCTGGCCGCGCGGCCCTTCGCTCCGCGCGCCGGCGCCCGGAGTGCGACGAGGGGCCTACGGCGCGTAGTGCGTCGTGGGCCCCTCGCCGTGGTGCGGTGGTGTGCGCGGGTCGCGCCGGCTCAGCCGGTGTGGCGCGCCCCGTTCACCGCCTTGGTGCCTTGATCAGGCCGCGGTGGCGTTGCGGCTGATCAGGCGCGGCATGACGCGGAAGCCGATGCGGCCCGCGATCATGGTGGCCGCGCCGACGACCAGGAAGGTCGTCTCGGAAGCGCCGGTCTCCGGGAGCTCCTCCTTGGGCTTGCTCTGCTGTACCGGCCGCGCGCCCGCACTGTCGTGTCGGTGTTGTCGTCCGCGCAGTCGGTGCCGTCCGTGCCGACCGGGCAGGTGCCCGCGTCGTCGCCGTTGTCCCCGCCGGTGCCACCGGTGCCGCCGCCCGGGGCGGTCGGCTGGGTGGTCGGGCTGCCGGTCGGCGGGTCGGTGGGCTCACCCGTGGGCGGGTTGGTCGGACCACCGGTGGGCGGGGTCGTCGGCGGGTTGGTCGGGGTCGGGATGCCGGTCGGCTCCTAAGTCGGGGTCGGCGGCGGGGCGTCCACCGCGACGCGCGCCTCCAGCCCGTCCTTGTCGGCCTCGGCCTTGACTCACACCCCGCCCACGTTGACGTCGATGCCGAAGCGGCGCCCGCCGCGGTGAGCGACGCGCCGGCGGCGATCACAGTGCCCGCGACGATCCGCGCAACGCGCAACCGCGTCTTTTTGGTCATCTGCCTGCTAGCCTCCAGTAGCTGTACTCGTCAATGGAGCAGCTATGCACGGGGCCACGGCCCGGGGCTGCGTCTCGCGGCACGGGCCTCACAACAGACCAGCCGCGGGCCCCACTCGCACGTGCCCCAGTTCATACGCATGCCGCGCGCCAGCCTTCCCACAATCCCACCACCGTCAAGGTCGTTCCGTGCGGGATGTCTGCCTTGCAGCGAGTTGGCGGCCACCACGGGATGTAACCGTGACCTAAAAGCTGACCGGGACGGGCCCGTTGACAGTCCGTCGGCCGGCGGCCCGGTGACGACGGGCGCGAAACGAACGGGCCCGCCGCACAGCGGACGGGCCCTTCGTGGGTGGAGCGGGAGGCGGCGGCGGGTCGCGCCGTCCCCCCGGTCGGCGCGGCGGGGCAGCGCCGTGGTGGTGCTACTTCTCCTGCTGCTTGCGCCAGCGGATGCCCGCTTCGAGGAAGCCGTCGATCTCGCCGTCGAGGACGGCCTGCGGGTTGCCCACCTCGTGGCTGGTCCGCAGGTCCTTGACCATCTGGTAGGGGTGCAGGACGTACGAACGCATCTGGTTGCCCCAGGAGTTGCCGCCGTCGCCCTTGAGCGCGTCCATCTTGGCCTGGTCCTCCTGGCGGCGCCGCTCCAGGAGCTTGGCCTGCAGGACGTTCATCGCGGTCGCCTTGTTCTGGATCTGCGAGCGCTCGTTCTGGCAGGAGACGACGATGCCGGTGGGGATGTGGGTGAGACGCACCGCCGAGTCGGTGGTGTTGACGCCCTGGCCGCCGGGCCCGGACGAGCGGTACACGTCGATCCGCAGGTCGGACTCGTCGATCTCGACGTGGTCGGTCTGCTCCACCACGGGCAGCACCTCGACGCCGGCGAACGACGTCTGGCGGCGGCCCTGGTTGTCGAAGGGCGAAATGCGCACCAGGCGGTGGGTGCCCTGCTCGACGGAGAGCGTGCCGTACGCGTACGGGACCTGGACGGCGAAGGTAGAGGACTTGATGCCCGCCTCCTCGGCGTACGAGGTGTCGTAGACCTCAGTCTTGTAGCCGTGCCGCTCAGCCCAGCGCAGGTACATCCGCTGGAGCTGCTCGGCGAAGTCGGCGGCGTCCACGCCGCCGGCCTCGGCCCGGATGTTGACGAGCGCCTCGCGGGCGTCGTACTCACCGGACAGCAGCGTGCGGACCTCCATCTCGTCCAGCGCCTTGCGGACCGAGGTCAGCTCGGCCTCGGCCTCGGCGCGGGCGTCCGCGTCGTCCTCGGCCTCGGCCAGTTCGAAGAGCACCTCGAGGTCGTCGATCCGGCCGCGCAGTTCCTCGGTGCGGCGAAGCTGCCCCTGGAGGTAGGAGAGCTGGCTGGTCACCTTCTGCGCGTTGTCCGGGTCGTCCCAGAGGGACGGCGCCGCGGCCTGCTCCTCAAGCACGGCGATGTCGGCCCTCGTCTTGTCCAGATCGAGGACAGCCTCGATCGACCCCATGGTGGAGGAGAGGGACTTCAGCTCTTCGGATACATCGACGACGGCCACAGCCCCAGCCTAACGGTTACCCGGCCCCACCCCGCCCGGTCGCATGCCAACGCCGGCCCGTACGTCCCTGAGCTGGAACGATGAGCCGGTGGCGGCGGCGTGGGCGCGCCGCGTCGGCGGGGTAGCGGGCGTGGCGGACCGCTCGCGCGTACCCGGGGCGGGCGAGCGGGCACGCGCGCGGCACGCGGCGTTACGGAGTGCGCTCGGACTGGTGCACGCCGGGGGACTCGGTGTCCCCGCCGTCGTCGTCGCCGACCGCGAGGTAGCCGCCCACGCCGGTGGCGATGAGGGCGGCGGCCGCGGCGGCGCCGAGCTTGACCCAGCGGCGGCGCGGCGCTGGCCGCTGGCGCGCGGGGCGCGGGCCGTGCCGTGCGCGCCGCCGGCCAGCTCGGCCGATGTCGGGGCCCGCATGCTGGTGTGGGTGTCGCGGCTGGAGTCGGCGACGGCCCCCGGCACCAGCGGCACCGCACCGCGCCGCGCCGGGGTGGCCGCCGCCGAACGGGGTGAAGCCGGCGAGCAGTTCGTACAACACGGTGGCCAGCGCGTACACGTCCACGCTGGCGCGCGGCAGGAGGCCCTCGATGATCTCGGGGGCGAGGTAGTAGGAGGTGCCGATGACGCTGTTGCCGCTGGTCGCGCGGGCGCCCTCCTTGGCGCGGTGTCGGCCCGGCGCGTCCACAAGGCGGGCCACGCCGAAGTCGGTGAGCAGCGCGGGGTGGGCGCCGCCGGGTCCGAGCGGGCCCTGCATGTCGAGGAGGACGTTCTCGGGCTTGACGTCGCGGTGCGCGATCTGCGCGGCGAGCGCGCCGGCGACGATCGCGACGGCCGCCTCGGGGGCGAGGCGGCGTTCGTGCTTGAGCCGGGTGCGCAGGTCGGTGCCCCGGATCAGGTCCATGACCAGGGCAAGGTCGTTGCCGTCGATCACCAGGTCGCGCACGCCGACGACGCGCGGGTGGTCCAGGCTCAGCAGCGCGGCGCGCTCGTGCACGAAGCGGGCGACGAGTTCCTGGTCGGCGGCGAGTTCCTCGCGCAGCAGCTTGATGGCGACCGGCCCATCGGGACCCTCGCCCAGCCACACCGTGCCGACGCTGCCGCGCCCCAGGACCTGGCCTGCGGTGCACCGGCTACCGATCTTCCGTGCCAAGGCTGCTCCGACTGTCGTCTGAGGGTGTCCAACGGTCCGGCGGTTGAGCGGTGCGGCGAGCCCCGCCGACCGCCGTTGGGGCTCGGCCGCGCTCATCGTTTCAACGCCGTGCGCGGCGCCAGCCGCGCGCCCCGACGCACCTGGGTCGGGGCAGCGACAAAGTTACGCGGCCGGTGACCGGTTGCGGGGCTCGGAGCAGCCCAACTGTCCACTACGGGGTGATTTACATCGTTGAGGTGTCGACAAATCGCCACAGTCAGCGCGCGGTTTGGTATATGCGCTCCGCGGCCCCACGCGCGCCTCGCCCCCGACCGGCTCGGGAGCCGGGGAGGCGAGGCGGGCGTGGCAGGTGGGGCGACGGCGCGGGCGGGACCGCGGGTGAGGCAGGGCGGGGGTCAGCTCGGCCCGCCGAGGTCGGAGATCCAGTCCTTGACCTCCGTGACCCAGTCCTTGGTCGCCTGCCAGAAGCTCTTCCCGTCCGCGACCCAGTGCTGCAACGGCGTCAGCTCCCAGACCAGCCAGGCGCCGACGACCAGGATGATGATCACGAACAGGCAGCCCTTGAGGCAGCCCAGGCCCGGAATCCGCATCGCGTTGGCGCCGCGCTGGCGCGGCTCGCGACGCGGCGCCGCGGGCTTGGGGGCCGGCGGGGGGGCGCGTACCGCTGCGGCTGGGGCTGCTGCTGCCGCCGGCGCGGCTGTTGGGGCTGTGGGTACTGCGGCTGTGGGTGCTGCGGCTGTTGCGGCGGCGCGTACGGGGCGGGGCCGGGCCGCGCGGCTGCTGTTGCGGCGGGTAGGGCTGCTGGCCGTACGGCTGCTGCGGGGGCTGCTGCCGCTGCGGGGGCTGCTGGGGACCGGGGCGGCGCTGGGGGCGGCGGCGCAGCGGGTCCTGACTCGGGTCGAGGTACTGGACCTGGGTCTGGTCGTTGCGGTCGCGGGCCGCGCGCATCTGGTTCTGCCAGGGGTGGTCGCCGTCGGGCTGGCCCGGCTGCCCGCCAGGACCCGGCGGCACTGGCGGCATGGCCCGGGTGGCGCCGTCGGCGCCGGCCGGGCCGGAGCCCGCGGGCAGCACCTGGGTCGGGTCGGCGTTCGGGCCCGGGGCACCGGTGTGCGGCAGCACGCTGGTCGGGGCGGCCAGGTCGTAGCCGCCCGCGCCCGCCGACAGGACCTGGGTGGCGTTGTCGTTGCCACCGGTGTCCGGGACCTGGGCCGGGCTCGGGTCGGGGGCGAGTAGCGCGGCGACGCCGAGCACGGCCTCGGCCTGGGTGGGCGAGGCGTGCACGCCGACACCGGCGGCGACGGTGCGCAGCGCGCGGGCCAGGCTCTCCGCGCCGGGGCGCTCCTCGGGCCGCTTGCGCAGGCAGCGCTCTATGCAGATCCACAGCGGCTCGGGCACGGTCGACGGCCGGCGCGGCTCCTCGCTCAGGTGCCGGTGCAGCACTTCGAGCGCGGTGTTGCCGGCGAACGGGGGCCGGCCGGTGACCAGTTCGTACAGCAGGATGCCCGCGCCGTAGATGTCCACGGCGGAGGTCTGCGGTCGGCCCTCGGCGGACTCGGGTGCCACGTACGAGGGGGTGCCGACGAACTCGTGGGTGCGGGTCAGGCGCGGGGAGTCGGCGAGGCGCGCGATGCCGAAATCGGTGAGCATCGGGTGCATCTGCTCGCCGTCCGGGCCGGTGGCGACCAGCACGTTGGCGGGCTTGAGGTCGCGGTGCACGACGCCGTCGGCGTGGCTGGCGGCAAGCGCGTCGGCGATCTGCGCGGTGAGCAGGGCCGCGGCCACGGGCGTGAACGGCCCGTTGGTCTGCAGGTACTTGTGCAGGTCCGGGCCCTCGACCAGGTCCATCACCAGGGCGAGCAGGTCGCCCTCGACAACCAGGTCGCGGGTGCGGACGATGTTGGGGTGGGTGAGCCGCAGCAGCACCGAGCGCTCACGCAGGAAGCGCATGACGATCTCGGGGTCGTGCGCCAGCTCCTCCTTGAGGACCTTGATCGCAACCGTCTCGCCGGGCTGCCCGGCCACGGCGGCCTCGGCGCCCGCCGCCTCGCGCTGGCGGGCCCGCCAGACGGTGCCAGTGGCTCCGCGTCCGAGCGGCTCCTCTAGCAGGTACTTGCTGCCTACCGGCCGCACGTCATGCGCTCCCTGATCGTGGTCTGTGTCCCAGCTCCGTGGCCCTGTGCTCGGCCGCCCGCCCACTCTAGTGCCGCGTCGGCGACCGGCGACCGCCGAGGAGCCGCTGGCCGCACCCTGGCACGCGGAGCTCCGGGTGAAGACGCGAGAAGTGGCCGGATGGTTGCCATCCGGACGACCCCTCGCGCGGCGGCCAACCTCCGGCGCTGGGGACGACCTACGGCGGCCCGGCGTTTCCGGGCCGGCCGAGAACGGCGCGATCTGGCCAGCTGAGGCCGGTCGCCCCGGACATCAGGGCGGCCGCGGCGACCGGCCGACGCCGGGAGGTCCGGGCGGTCGCCGGGCCGTTCGCACGCGGAGGGTTTTGGCCAACCCGAGGGCCGTTCAAGATCGCGGAGCGGCACTCGCCAGGCGCGTTGTCAGTCGTGGATGCGAGGATGCACGCAGCACATGGGGGGCGGGAGGAGGGGCCCGTGATGTGTGTCCTGTACGTGCTGACGCGCCTGGGCACGGTGGGGGGAGCAGCTTCCCCGCCGGGCATCCGGGGCAGAAGGGACCGCTGGCGGCGATGCAGATCCAGTTGACCGTCCTCGGGCCGCGCAGCGGCCTCCCCGGCCACCAGGCGTACGCCTGCGACGTCCTCGTGACGGCCCCCGTCGGCACCGCCCTAGCCTCGGTGGCAGCGGTCGCGGCGGCCGGCGCCGACGTGGGCACGGGCACGGTGGCGGTGTACCCGGGGGCCGAGCGGCTCGACGCGCGGCGCTGCGTGCTCGGCGAACCACCACTCGTGGACGGCGCGGTGCTCGCCCTCCAGGCCCCGGCCGCCCCCGAGGAGCAGCCGCACCCCTACCCCGCGCTGTGCTCCACCGCGCCCGCCCGGCTGCACGTGGTCGCGGGCCCGGACGCGGGCGGCGTGCACCTGTTGCACGGCGGACAGGCGCGGATAGGCCGCTCCAGCAACGCCGACGTGCCGCTGGATGACCCGGACGTCTCCCGCGCGCACTGCGCGGTCTCCGTCTCGGACGACGGCCGGGTGACGGTGGCCGACCTCGGCTCGACGAACGGCACCCACCTCGACGGCCTGCGCATCGGCGAGTCCGCGCTGCGGGTGCACGCCCCGCCGCCCGGGCTCGCGCCGCACGGCGAGCCGGCCGCCGCCGGTCAGTACGCGGCGCAGGCACCCACGGGCGCCGCGGGCAACCCCCCGGCTGGGGCACCGGCCCCCCGCGCCGCTGGCCACCCGACCGGACGGCGAGGACAACCTGCGGGTGGCGCCGGGCGGCCGGACGTCCACCGAGCCGACGACCGGCGCGCCCACGGCCGACCCAGGAGCGGGCACGCGCGCCGGAGCCGGCACCCCGACGACGACACCGGGCGGCGCGGCGGCAGACGCGCCCGGTCCGTTCGGGTACGGTGGGCCGGGGCAGCGGCCTGGCGAGCGGGGCGCCGGCGCGGCGCCCGTCCCGGCCCCGAACCGGGGGTACGACACGGCTCCGGGGGGTGCGCGGTCCGAGGCCGGTAGCGGTGAGCCGCCGCCGGACCCCAGGGACCTGCCCGGCGGCGCGGGCCCGACCGGGTACGCGGGCGGCCCGGCGACCCCGGCGCCACACGCCGGATGATGCACACGGGCCCCCACCCCGCCAAGGGCCTCGGCCGCTGGCAGGGCCCCGAAGCCGCCGACGCCCACGACGTACCGACCCACTCCGGCGACCTGCACGCCCCCGCCCACCGAGCGGCGGCGCACGGGCCTGGGGGGCGTGGGCGCGGCGGCTCGCCGGTGGCGGCCGGGTCGTCGAGCGCGTGGAGTCCGGTACGGGCTGGGGCGCGGACCGGACCGAGGTCGTGCGGGAGGCCGTCGCGGCGGCCGAGGCGCTCGAGCAGCGCTGGCCCGACCCGGCCGCCGTGCTGCTGACCGCGCTCGGCCCCGACGTACGGCTGTGGGAGCGCCACGCCGTGCCACCCGGACGCGCTCGTGGTCCGGCTCGGCACGGCGGACCAGCCGCTGGCGGGCGCGCCGGGCGGCCCCACCGTGTTCGCGCCGGTCGCGGTGAGCCTGCGGGAGGCCGGGGCGGTGGGCCTGGCCGGGCCGCGCGCCCGGCTGACCGGGCTGGCCCGCTCGGTGATCGCGCAGTTGGCCGCCGCCCTGGAGATCGTGCTGATCAGCGCCGAGCGTCAGCGGCCGGTCGAGGAGCGGCTCGCCGACTGGTCGTGGCTGGGCTGGTTGCCCCAGGTGCGCCCGGCGCACGGCCAGGACTGCCGGCTGCTGCTCGCCTTCGACCGGGACCAGGCCGCGGCCCGGGTGGGCGAGTTGGTGCGGCGCCTGGACGACGGTCCGCTCGGCCCGGGCTGGATCACCGCGTCGCCCTCGGCCGTGGCCGCCGCCGCCAGGCGGCACACCGGGCCGCACACGGTGGTCATCGTGGACGGCGAGCCCGGCCAGCGTTCGGTGCGCGAGCGGGTGGCCCGCCTCGCGGCGGACGGCCCCGCCGCCGGCGTCCACCTGCTGTGCCTGGCCGAGGCGCCGCCCGCGGCGACGGGCGCGCCGCTGTCGGCGAGTTACGAGGCGGCGGGCTCGGCCTCGTCGCTCATCGCCGAGTGAGGCGTCGTCGCGCTGCTCAGCGGCGACGTCGCGACCGAGCTGAAGGTGCTGCACCGGAGCTGGGACGGCGACCCGGGGCGGGCGCACGCCCCGAGCCCGCCGCCGCTCGCGCCCCCGGGGTGCCCAGCAGCGACTGGTTCGCGGCACACGGCCTGCCCGCGTAGTCCACCCTCGCCCCCGGCGGCCAAGGTCATCAGGGCGGCCAGAGCGGCCAGCGGCCAGCGCAGGCCGCCGAGTACGCGGGCGGCGAGTTCGGCGGCGGCGCCGGCAACGGGCCCCACGGGCATCGGCCACCCCGCGCTCCGCGCCGACCGCCGGGGCGGGCGCGCCCGGCCCGGGCGGCGGGACGAGCCCCGACGGCGCGGCCGACGCAGGCTCGACAGCGCCCGACGCGACCGGCGTGGTCAGGACGGCCACGGTGGACGCGGTGTCGCTGGCGTGGGCCGAGCGGTTCGCGCGTGCGCTGGCGCCGCTGCGGCCCGTCGACGCCTTGGCAGGCGGCCTCGGCGGCCCGGCCGGGGCGAGCGCGCCGCTGCCCGACAGCACCCGACTCCTTGACGAACTCGGCCTCGCGCGGGCCACCCCGGCATCGCTGATGGCGCGCTGGGCCGCCGCCGATGACGAGGGCGTGCTCGGCAGCCGGACGCTGGCGGTGCTCGGCGCCGGCCCGCGCGGGCCGCTCGCCATCGACCTGGCGGCCGACGGCCCGCACCTGCTCATCGACGGCGGCCCCGGCACCGGCAAGACCGAGCTGCTGCGCTCGATCGCCGCCTCGCTGGCCGCCGCCGAGCGCCCGGACCGCATGTCGCTGGTGCTCGTGGACGGCAGCGGCGTAGAGCGCGGCGAGGGGCTGCGACCGTGTACGGAGCTGCCGCACGTCTCGACGTACCTGGCGGCCTCCGATCCGGTGCGGATGCGCGAGTTCGCCCAGGGGCTCAGCTCCGAGCTCAAGCGCCGGGCCGAGTTGCTCGGCCGCGGTGACCTGGCACGCGGAGAACGCCGCCGCGCCCCAGGTCACCGCGGTGCGCAGACCGATGGACACGCCGGGGCCGACCGCGGCCGGCCCCGGTGCGTTCGGCGAGCCCGAGCGGCCCGGGCACGCCGACCCCGCCGACCAGCCGGGCCAGCCCGACGGCCGCTGGGCGGCGGGGTACGCGCCCGACGGCGGCCTGGAGAGTCCGGCCGGCGGCACGCTCAAGCTCCGCGCCCAGCCCGTCGACGGCGGCCAGGGCGGCGCCGCGGGCGCGGGCCAGTCCGCCGCCGGGGGGGGAGCCGGCGGACCCGTACGAGCCCGGCGCGATGCCCCGGCTCGTGGTGCTGGTAGACGACTTCGACGCGCTGGTGGCCCCCGCGCTGGGCAGCACGGGCCGGCCGTCGGCCGGCTCGGTGGTGCGCGCCCTGGAGGCCGTGGCCCGGGACGGCGCGCGCCTCGGCGTGCACCTGATCGCCGCGGCGGGCCGGCCGGACCGCACGGCGGACACGGTCGCGGTCGAGCGCGCCGGCCTGAGGGCGCTGTTGGAGCAGCCGTCGGGCAGCGTCCGCAACGCGGTGGAGGGCCTGCCCAACCCAGGTCGGGGCAGGCTCAAGCAGCCCGACGACGGCGGCGCGGCCCCCTTCCAGGCGGGCCGCGTCACCGGCCGCATCCCCCGCACGGCGACGGCCAGGCCCACCGTGGTCCCGCTGGACTGGGAGCGGATGGGCGACCCGCCGACCCGCCGACCGCTGCGCGAACTAGGTAACGGCCCGACCGATCTGGCCCTGCTGGCCAGCGCCCTGCAACGGGCGGCCCAGTCCACCGGCGCGCCGCCGGCCCCGCCCCTGATCTGACCCCGACGCCCACCGCCCCGGCCCGCGAGCCGGTCCGGGCGGGGCTGGCCGCGGGTGCGGGCGTACGGGGGTGCGGGCCCGGCCCGGCGTACCGGCCCCGGTTCGGCGTACGTGGTCGCACCCGGCGAACACGGCCCGACCCAGCCCGGCGCACGTGCTCGGGCGGGCGCGCCGGCGCGGGGGATTCGACCGCGCGCCCGCTCCGGCGACCAATCAGCCCACCCCCATACGCCGAGTGACGAATCCGGCCGCGGCGGCCCGGGAGAAGCAGGCCGTGGCGGGCCGGGGACGGGACCGGCGCGGGTCGCGCGGGCCCCTCGTCTCACCCGCGCACCAGAGGTTCTCCAGGACCTCTCCAGCGGCAGACGGCACGTCAACTTCGCTGTTCAGCAAGGGATATGGGCTTAACGGGCACGGCGGGCACCGAAGATCACGGCCCCATCACGATCAGCCATCCGACGCCGATGCACGTATTGCGGCCGGCGGTGACACGGCGTAGGACTGTCGACACCGGGCACGGCCGGAGAAGCGGAGCGTGTCGACGCACGACGGCCGTCCACGGGGCCGAGCACACCGGCGCACGGGAGGGACGGCGACATGCGGCTCACACGCCATGCACCACGACACCAGGGGCGCACGGCAGTCGACGACGAACGCGCGGCGCCGGTCGGCGGCGGACGAGGGGCGGCGCGCTGGCGCTGACCACCACGCTCGCGGTGGTCACGACGCTCCTCGGCATCACCGGCTGCGGCGCGGAGGACGAGGGCAGCGCGAGCACCGCGCAGATCCCCCAGACGGTGCGACTCCCCCGCCTGGACGGGCAGAAACTCCAGGTCACCGCCGTGTGGACGGGCACCGAGCAGGAGAACTTCAGCAAGGTGCTGGCGGAGTTCGAGCGGCGCACCGGAGCCAAGGTCTCCTTCGTACCCAGCGGGGACGACATGTCCGCCTACGTCGGCTCGAAGGTCGCCGGCGGCCAGCCGCCCGACATCGCGATGCTGCAACAGGTCGGGGTGCTCCGCGAGTTCGCCGCCAAGAAGTGGATCAAGCCGATCGACGAGGCCGGCCAGGCCCAGCTGCGGAAGAACTTCGCGCGCGGCTGGCAGGAGCTGGGCTCGTACGAGGGGACGCCGTACGGGGTCTACTTCAAAGTCAGCAACAAGTCCCTCATCTGGTACAACACCCGTGCCTTCGACTACGCGGGGGCCAAGGAGCCCGGCACCTGGAAGGAGCTGATCGAGCAGGGGCTCCTGGTGTCCGACTCGGGCGTGCAGCCGGTGTCGGTCGGCGGCGCGGACGGCTGGACGCTCACGGACTGGTTCGAGAACATCTACCTCTCGCAGGCCGGCCCCGAGATGTACGACAAGCTGTCCACGCACGAGATCAAGTGGACCGACCCGTCCGTCACCCGGGCGCTGACGACGCTGGCCGAACTCTTCAGCGACGAGGACCTGCTGACCGACGGCAAGGAGGGCGCGCTGGGCACGGAGTTCCCGCAGTCGGTGGCCAAGACGTTCGCGGGTGGCGAGCCGCGGGCGGCGATGGTCTTCGAGGCGGACTTCGTCGCCGCCAACGTCGCCGACGCGGGCGCGGAGCTGGGCAAGGACGCGAAGGTCTTCCCGTTCCCTGCCGTCGGGGCCAAGGTCCCGGTGGTCACCGGCGGCGACGTCGCCGTGGCGCTCAAGGACACCAAGGCGGCGCAGGCCCTGCTGACCTTCCTGGCCTCGCCGGACGCCGCCGGGGTCTGGGCCCGCGAGGGCGGCCTGATCTCCGCCAACACCAAGCTCGACCTAGCCACCTACCCCAACCCCGAGCTGCGCGGCATCGCCGAGGCTCTGGTCAAGGCGGGGAACGACTTCCGCTTCGACATGTCCGACCAGGCGCCCGCGTCGTTCGGCGACAAGCCCGCGCAGGGCGAATGGAAGGCGCTCTAGGACTTCCTCAAGAACCCGAGGAACATCTCGGGCACACAACGCCAGTTGGAGAAGGACACCGCCAAGGCGTTCTCGGACTGATCCGGCCGAGGGACCCACACCATGCCGACCCCGCCAGCGGGCGGCGCAGCCCAGCCGGGCCCGCGCGGCTCGTCCACCCCGAAGATTCCCGCCGACGCCGCGGGGACGACGCCGGGCGCCGCCGCGCCCACCCCAAACCCGACCGCCGCCGCTCCCCCCGCCACGCGCGGAGGCGGCGGCACGCCCGCGCCGCGCGGCGGCGTCAGGCGATCCGCGCGGCGCGGCGTGGCCGGCAGCAACCCGTGGCTGGCGGCGCTGTTCCTGCTGCCCGCGCTGGTGCTGCTGGGCGCGCTCGTCGTCTACCCGATCGTCTACTCGCTGCGCCGCAGCTTCTTCGACGCGGCGGACAAGGACTTCGTCGGCCTGGACAACTTCCGGGAGATGTTCACCGACGACGCGATCCAGCAGGCCGTCACCAACAACGTCATCTGGATCGTGGTCGCGCCGCTGGTGGCGACCGCGCTCGGGCTGATCTTCGCCGTGCTGACCGAACGCATCCGCTGGGGCACCGCCTTCAAGCTGCTGGTCTTCATGCCGATGGCGATCTCGATGCTCGCGGCGGGCATCATCTTACGGCTGGTGTACGAGCAGGACCCGGACCGGGGCGTGGCCAACGCACTGTGGGTGAGCGTGCACGACACCTTCTCGGAGCCGGCCCCCTTCGAGCGGGCCAACCCCGGCCGGCAGTCGCCGCTGACCGAGGCGTCCGACGGCACGATCAGCGACCCGAGGACGCTGCGCGCCGGCAGCCCAGTCCACGTCCCGCTGGTCGGCATCCCGCGCGACCAGGTGGACGGCGCGCGGGAGGCGGCCCGCGCCGAGCGGGTCGACGGCAAGGTCACCGGCACCGTGTGGCGCGACTTCACGCGCGGCGGCAAGGGCACCGCGAACGAGATCGACCCGGGCGAGGAGGGCCTGGCAGGCATCAAGGTGCAGGCGGTCAAAGACGGCTCGGTGGTGGCCACGGCGAAGACCCGTGACGACGGCACGTTCGAACTGTCCGCGGCCGCCGACGGGGCAACGCTGCGGCTTCCCGGCTCCAACTTCCAGGCCCCGTACAACGGCGTCGACTGGCTCGGCCCCACGCCCGTGACCCCGGCCATCATCGGCTCGTACGTGTGGATGTGGGCCGGCTTCGCGATGGTGCTGATCGCCGCCGGCCTGGCCGGGCTGCCGCGCGAGCTGCTGGAGGCCGCGCGGATGGACGGCGCGAACGAGTGGCAGGTCTTCCGGCGGATCACGGTGCCGATGCTGGCGCCGGTGCTCGGGGTCGTCCTCGTCACGCTGATGATCAACGTGCTGGCGCTCCAGCTCTACAAGTCCTCCTTCGGCACCGACGTCTACCAGGGCGTCGGCAGCGCCATCGCCATCTTCCTGCTGTTGCTGGTGCTGCCGCTGATGTACGTCAATGTCCGCCGCATCCGAAGGGAGGGCCGTCGATGACCAGTACGGAATCCGTGGTACGGGCCAAGCAGTCGCTCGCCACCCGCGTCGCGGCCCGGGCCGGGGGCGCGGGGATGCGGTTCTTCCTCGTCGTCGTCGAGCTGCTGTGGCTCACACCCACCGCCGGGCTGCTGCTGTCCTCGCTGCGCGACCCGGCGGAGGCGGACCTGACCAGCTGGTAGAAGGTCTTCACCGACCCCTCGCAGCTCACCCTGGACGGCTACGACCAGCTCCTGCACAACGAGGTGGTCACCGACTCGCTGCTGACCACCGCGCTGATCACCATCCCGGCCACCGCCCTGGTGGTGCTCGTCGGCGCGCTGGCCGGCTACGCCTTCGCGTGCATGGACTTCCCCGGCTGCGACTGGTGGTTCCTGGTCGTGGTGGGTCTGCTGGTGGTGCCGGTGCAGGTGGCGCTGATCCCGGTGTCCAAGCTGTTCGGCGAGATCGGCATCTTCCAGACCACCACCGGCGTGGTGCTCTTCCACACCGCCTTCGGGCTGTCGTTCACGGTCTTCCTGCTGCACAACTTCTTCGCGGAGATCCCCCGCGAGCTGCTTGAGGCGGCCCGCCTGGACGGCGCCGGCGAGCTGCGGCTGTTCTTCCGCGTGGTGCTGCCGCTGGCGGGCCCGGCCGTCGCGTCGCTGGCCATCTTCCAGTTCCTGTGGGTGTGGAACGACATGCTGGTGGCCCTGATCTTCGCCGACAGCGGCAACCCGCCCATCACGGTCGCCCTCCAGCAGCAGGCCCGCCAGTTCAGCAACAACCTCGACGTGCTCGGGCCCGGCGCCTTCATCTCGATGGTCGTCCCGCTGGCCGTGTTCTTCGCCTTCCAGCGACAGTTCGTCTCGGGCGTCATGGCGGGGGCGGTGAAGTAGTCCCGAGCGTGGCACCCGGCGCCCCGCGCGGCGCCACGCGGCCCCGGGCGGCAGCGCCCGGGGCCGCCCGCGCCTGGTCAGGGGCGTAAATGGTGCGACAGCGCGGCTCGGCCGCTGTTAGCTTCGCGTACATGCTTGCGGTCGGTGAAAAAGAGATTCGAGCCTCCTTCGTCAACTGTTCCAAGGGAGAGGCCAGCCGGCTGAACCTGCCCCGGGACCTGGCCGAGCAGCCCTGGGACGACCTGGACTTCCTGGGCTGGCGCGACCCGGGCGCCCCGGACCGCAGCTACCTCTGGTGATGCCGTACGAGGGCCAGCTCACCGGGGTCACGCTGCGCGTCTCGCAGGGCCCGCGGAAAAGCCTGACCAAGACCAACCTGTGCACCCTGTGCCTGACCTCGCACCCCGGCTCCGGGGTCACCCTGCTGGCCGCCCGCAAGGCCGGCGCGGCCGGCCGCCAGGGGGAACACGGTGGGCGCGTACATCTGCGGTGACCTGGCCTGCTCGCTGTACGTGCGGGGCAAGAAGAAGCTGGAGCTGGCCCAGCGCTTCGAGGAATCGCTCACCCTCCAGGAGCAGATCGACCGCCTGGTCGGCAACGCCGAGGCGTTCCTGGCCCAGGTCTTCAGCTAGGCGTGACCCGCACGCGCCGGCACGTGCGGGCGCACCCTGTCACACTCGCCGCGCCGATTCCGTCATACCCCTGACGGAACGCGACGGGCGAGTGTGACCGATGCGCGACGGGCGAGTGTGACCGATGGACGAACGTGAACGCCTGGCGCGGCGCTTCGAGGCCGAGCGACCCCGGCTGAGGGAGGTGGCCTACCGGATGCTGGGCTCGCTCAGCGAGTCGGACGACACCGTGCAGGAGGCCTGGCTGGGGCTCCAGCGGTCCGGGGCGGACGGCGTGGACAACCTCGGCGGCTGGCTGACGACCGTGGTGGCCGGGTCTGCCTCGACATGCTGCGGGCCCGCACGGCGCGGCGCGAACAGCCGCTAGAGGGGCAGCCCGCGCCCGACCCGGTGGTGGACGGCGCGGACGGCGTCGCCCCGGAGCACGAGGCGCTGCTCGCGGACGCGGTGGGGCTCGCGCTGCTCTTCGTCCTGGACACGCTGGCCCCGGCCGAGCGGCTGGCGTTCGTGCTGCACGACATGTTCGGGGTGCCGTTCGACGAGATCGCGCCGCTGGTGGAGCGTACGCCGGCGGCCGCGCGGCAGCTCGCGAGCCGGGCCAGGCGCCAGGTGCGCGGCAGCGACCTCGCGCCCGAACCGGACCTGGCCCGGCAGCGCACGGTCGCGGACGCCTTCCTCGCCGCCGCGCGCGGCGGCGAGTTCGAAGCGCTGGTGGGGCTGCTCGCGCCGGACATCGTGCTCCGCGTCGACCTCGGCGCCACAGCCGGCGTCCGCGAGACGCACGGCCCGGCGGCGGTCGCCGGGCAGGCCCTCACGTTCTCGCGCGCCGCGGGGTAGGCGGTGCCGGTGCTGGTCAACGGGTTAGCGGGGACGGTCTCGCTGGTCGACGGCGTGCCGCGCTCGCTGCTCAGCTTCACCGTCCGGGACGGCCTGGTGCGGCGCATCGACATCCTCGCGGACCCGGCCCGCCTCCAGCACCTGGACGTGGCGGCGCTGCGCGTCGACCGGCCCGAGGCGCCGGGGGCATAGCGCAGGCGGTACGGGCGGGCGCGGGTGGACGCGCCGAGGGGCGGCACGGGAGTCCCGTGCCGCCCCTCGGCCACCGCTTGCCGTGGCGCTTACCACCGGCTGCCCACGGCCGACCGCCCGCCGTCGGCCTCGGCCTCAGCCGTGCGAGCGCAGCAGCGTACGCATGGTCCGGATGGCCACCGACAGGTTGGCCAGGTCGAACGCGTCCGACCCGTGGATCTCCTCCAGGGTGGAGCGCGCCCGGCCGAGCAGCGCCGCGTTCTTCTCCTCCCACGCCTTGAACCGCTGCTCCGGCGTGGAGTTGCCGTCGCCCACCGAGAGGATGTCGGAGGTGAGCGCCGCGTGCGCCGCGTACAGGTCCTCGCGGATGGAGGCGCGGGCCATGGACTGCCAGCGGTCGGCCCGCGGCAGCTCGATGATCCGGTCCATGAGCTGGGTGATCCGCAGCCGGTCCCCGAGGTCGTAGTAGACCTCCGCGACGGCCAGCGGGTCCTTGCCGGTGCGGTCCGCGATGGCGACGATGTCCAGCGTTGGGAAGGCGGACGAGAAGCTCGCTACCCGCGACGCCAGCTCCTCCGGCACGCCGGCCTGGATCAGCTCCTCGTTGATGCCCTGGTACCACTCCAGGTCGGCGCCGCGCAGCAGCTTCGGCAGGGCGGCCGACACGGTGGCGACCCGCTCGCTGAAGAAGGCGATGGTCTCGGCCAGCTCCAGCGGCTGCGGCCGGTTGTTGAGCAGCCAGCGGGTGCCGCGCTCGACCAGCCGGCGCGAGTGCAGCCGGACGCGGGTCTGCACGTCGGCCGCGACCACGTTGTCCAGCGCCTCGACCTCGTCCCACACCGCGGCGAGCCCGAAGATCTCGCGGCCCGCGGTCTGCGCGCGGACGATCTCCTCGGTGGAGGCGCCGGTCTCCTCGCGCATCCGGTGCAGGAACGTCGAACCACCCGTGTTGACCGTGTCGTTGACCAGCACGGTCGTGATGATCTCGCGGCGCAGCGCGTGCGCGTCGATCTGCTCGGCGAACCGCTCGCGCAGCGCCTGCGGGAAGTAGGCGTGCAACAGCCGTTGCAGGTACGGGTCGTCCGGCAGGCCGGTGGAGACCAGCTCGTCGGCCACCGTGATCTTGATGTACGCAAGGATCACGGCCAGTTCGGGCTGGGTCAGGCCGCGCGAGGAGGCCAGCCGCTCGCGGATCTGCCGGTCGGTCGGCAGGAACTCGAGCTGCCGGTCGAGCTGGCCCTCGCGGCCGAGCCGGCGCATGAAGCGCTGGTGGGCGTGGAGCAGGCTGGGGGCCTGGGCGACGGCGTTGGCCAGCGCGGTGTTCTGCGCGTAGTTGTTCCGCAGCACCAGGGTGCCGACCTCGTCGGTCATCTCGGCGAGCAGCTTGTTGCGCTGCTTGACGGTCAGGTCGCCGTCGGCCACCATCGAGTTGAGCAGGATCTTGATGTTGACCTCGTGGTCCGAGGTGTCCACGCCGGCGCTGTTGTCGATCGCGTCGGTGTTGATCCGACCGCCGGTGGCCTGGCCGTCGGCGTCGCGGGGCCCGCCGACGCTGGCGAACTCGATCCGGCCGAGCTGGGTCAGGCCCAGGTTGCCGCCCTCGCCGACGACCTTGGCCCGCAGGTCCTGGCCGTCCACCCGGATCGCGTCGTTGGCCTTGTCGCCCACATCCGCGTGCGATTCCACGGAGGACTTCACATACGTGCCGATGCCGCCGTTCCACAGAAGGTCGACGGGGGCCTGCAGGATCGCCTTCATCAGCTCGGCCGGGGTCAGCTTGGTGACGCCGGCCGCGATGCCGAGGGCCGCCCGCACCTGGGCGTTGAGCGGGATGGACTTGGCGCTGCGCGGGTGGATGCCGCCGCCCGTGGACAGCAGCGAGCTGTCGTAGTCGGCCCACGAGGAGCGCGGCAGCTCGAACAGGCGGCGGCGCTCGGCGAAGGAGGCGGCCGCGTCCGGGTTCGGGTCGAGGAAGATGTGCCGGTGGTCGAAGGCGGCCACCAGCCGGATGTGCTCGCTGAGCAGCATGCCGTTGCCGAAGACGTCGCCGGACATGTCGCCGACGCCGACCACGGTGAAGTCATCGGTCTGGGTGTCGTGGCCCAGCTCGCGGAAGTGGCGCTTGACCGACTCCCAGGCGCCGCGCGCGGTGATGCCCATGCCCTTGTGGTCGTAGCCGGCCGAGCCGCCGGAGGCGAAGGCGTCGCCGAGCCAGAAGCCATAGTCGACGGCGACCTTGTTGGCGATGTCGGAGAACGTCGCGGTGCCCTTGTCGGCCGCGACCACCAGGTACGTGTCGTCCTCGTCGTGCCGTACGACGCCCTCGGGGTGCACGACCTGCCCGCCGACCAGGTTGTCGGTGATGTCGAGCAGCCCGGAGATGAAGATCTTGTAGCAGGCGATGCCCTCGGCCAGCCACGCGTCGCGGTCCACCGACGGATCGGGCAGCCGCTTGCCGACGAAGCCGCCCTTGGCGCCGACCGGCACGATGACGGTATTCTTCACCATCTGCGCCTTGACTAGGCCGAGGATCTCGGTACGGAAGTCCTCACGCCGGTCGGACCAGCGCAGCCCACCGCGCGCGACCTTGCCGAACCGCAGGTGGACGCCCTCGACGCGGGGCGAGTACACCCAGACCTCGTACGCCGGGCGCGGCGCGGGCAAGTCGGGGATGGCCTGCGGGTCGAGCTTGATCGACAGGTAGCTGTGCGGCTCGCCCGAGGTAGTCCGCTGGAAGTGGTTGGTCCGCAGCGTCGCCTTGATGAGGGTGAGGAAGGCGCGCAGGATGCGGTCCTCGTCCAGGCTGGCGACCAGGTCGAGCGCGGCGTCCAGCTCCTCCAGCAACGCGTCGGTCAGCTCCAGGCCGGCCCGCTGCCGGTGCGGGGCCATCCGGGCCTCGAAGAGGTTCACCAGGAGCCGGGTGGTGTGCACGTTGTTGCGGAGGGTGTCCTCCATGTACGACTGGCTGAAGGTGGAGCCGGCCTGTCGCAGGTATTTGGCGTAGGCGCGCAGCACCATCGCCTGCCGCCAGTCGAGCCCGGCGCTGAGCACCAGCTCGTTGGAGTTGTCGTTCTCGGCCTGGCCGGTCCACACGGCGGCGAAGGCGTTCTGGAAGCGCTCGCATGCGTCGTCACCCTCGACCCGGTCGGGCATCCGCAACCCGAAGTCGTAGATCCAGGCGGTGGACCCGTCGGAGCTGCGCAGCTCGTACGGGCGCTCGTCGACGACCTCGACGCCCAGGCGCTGGAGGACGGGCAGCACGGCCGACAGGGAGACCTGGCCGCCGCTGCGGTAGATCTTGAACCGGCGCTCGCCGGGGCCGGCGCCGACCGGCTCGTACAGGCTGAGCGCGAACTCGCGCTCGCCGCCCGGCGCGGTCAGCCGCTCCAGGTGCTGGAGGTCGGAGACGGCGGCGCGCGGGGTGTGGTCGGCCTTGTAGCCCTCGGGGAAGGCGTTGGTGTAACGGCGCAGGAGTTCGGCGGCGTACTCCTCGCCGACCTCGGCGCTCAGCGCCTCGGCGAAGCCGTCGGCCCAGGAGCGGGCGGCCTCCACGAGCCGGGCCTCGATGCGGTCGGCGTCGGCATCGGTCAGGTCGGCCAGCGTGGCGCCGGGCGCGACGCGGATGACGAAGTGCAGCCGGGAGAGGATCGACTCGGTGTTCCAGGCCGTGAAGTCGACGCTGGTGCCGCCCAGCTCCTCCTTGAGGATGTCGATCAACCGCAGCCGCACGCCGGTGGTGTAGCGGTCGCGCGGCAGGTAGACCAGGGCCGAGTAGTAGCGGCCGTACTCGTCGTGGCGCAGGAACAGCCGCAGCCGGCGCCGCTCCTGGAGGTAGAGGACCGAGGTGGTGATGGAGCGGAGCTGGTCGACGGGCGTCTGGAACAGCTCGTCGCGCGGGTAGGTCTCCAGGATCTGGAGCAGGTCGCGGCCGTCGTGGCTCTGCGGCGTGAAGCCCGCGGTGGACAGCACCTCGGCGACATTGCGCCGGATAACCGGCACTCGGCGCACCGACTCGGTGTACGCGGCCGACGAGAACAGGCCGAGGAAGCGGCGCTCGCCGACCACGTTGCCGTCCGCGTCGAACTTCTTGACGCCGACGTAGTCGAGGTAGGAGGGCCGGTGCACGGTGGCGCGGCTGTTGGCCTTGGTGAGGATGAGCAGCTTGTGCTCGCGGGCCTTGGCGCGGGCGTCCGCCGGCAGCCGGTTGAAGGAGGGCGAGCCGGGGCGGCCGTCGCCGGGCGCGGCGTGGTTGCCGTCGGCGGCGTGCGTGGGGTCCGAGCGCAGGATGCCGAGGCCGGTGCCGGGGACGGCGGTGAGGACGTCCTCGTCGACGCCCTCCTCGCCGGGCGCGGCCGTCAGCTCGTACTCGCGGTAGCCCAGGAACGTGAAGTGGTCGGCGGCCAGCCAGCGCAGCAGCTCCTGTGCCTCCTCCACCTCCTGCTCGCGCAGGTCGCTCGCGGTGGGCTCGTCCGGCAGCTCGTCGGCGATGCGCAGCGCGGAGTCGCGCATCTTCGTCCAATCCTCGACGGCCTCGCGCACGTCGGACAGGACGCGCCGCAGGCCAGCGGTCATCTGCTTGAGGTCGCCGCGGTCGGTCTCGCGGTCGATCTCCACGTGGATCCACGACTCGGTGACCGCGTCGTGCGGCAGGTCGCCGGGGGGCAGCGTCATGGTGGCGGCGGCCATGCCGGCGGCCGTCCCGCCGACCACGTTGGGTCCGGTGGCCAGCGTGATGCCGGGCGCCTCGCGCTGCGAGCCGAGCACCTCGAGGAGCTTGCCGGTGACGTCGCGGCGCACCACGATCTGCGGGTGGATCACGACGTGGATGCCGCGCCCCTGCCGGGACAGCTCGTTGGTGACGGAGTCCACCAGGAACGGCATGTCGTCCGTGACGACCTCCACCACGGAGTGGCTGCACGTCCAGCCGTTCTCCTCGACGGTGGGCGTGTGCACGCGCACGTTCGCGGTGCCCTGCGGGCGCGTCTGCGCCAGCCGGTAGTGGGAGAGCGCGGCACCGAAGACGTCGACCGGGTCCCGGCCACTGAGGTCCTCGGGCGCCGTATGCAGGTAGTAGCGCTGGAGGTACGGGCGAAGGGTCTCCGGATCGAGCCCTCGCTCCGGTTGCTGTGTATGGGCAGGGCTGTGCTCAGCAACCCGGGCGGCCCGTTCGAGCAGCTCGGCCTTGGCTTCGTCCAGCTTGGTCTGCATTTCCTCTGCTCCTGTCGCGCGCCGTTGCGTGACATCGATGTGCGGTGGCATGACGTCGAGACGCGGGATCGCCGGTCACCGTCGACGTTATGCGGGAATGAGCGACAGCCGGGTCGGTCTTGACCAAATGTGGCCAACAACCCTGCGGAAGGGAATCAGCGACGGCCCGGGCACTATGGTGCTCCGGGCGCTGGGGTCCCGCCTGACGAAGGCCAGGTGAGAGGGCAGCTCCGCCCCCATGGGATATCGCGCTGATCACGCCGTAAGGCTATCGCTCCCCACCCGCTCGCCGTCATCGGCCGGATATGTACAAATCCGGGCCCCGGACTTTGACGAAACGGACCAAGGCGCGTCACGCGCGGCAGGAAGTCGCCGAGCGGGCCCGGAGGGGTTGGCAAACGGCGCGCGGCGATGCACGGTGGGCAAAACGGACAGTTCGCAGCCAGCGCCGCCCGGCCCAGCCCCGTCGGCGCACCGCGGAGGTGGGCGGCATGACGGCGAGGATCCTGATCGTGACGGGCGACGCGGCCGAGTCCCTGGAGGTGCTCTAGCCCTATCAGCGGCTGCGCGAGGAGGGCTACGAGGTGCACATCGCGGCGCCGGCCCGCAAGACGCTGCGCTTCGTCGTCCACGACTTCGAGGACGGCTTCGACACCTACACCGAGAAGCCCGGCTACACCTGGCCCGCCGACCTGTCCTTCGCCGAGGTGGAGCCGGGAGAGTACGCCGCCCTGGTGATCCCGGGCGGCCGGGCGCCGGAGTACCTGCGCGACGACGGCGAGCTGCGGAAGGTGGTCAAGGCGTTCTTCGACGCGGACAAGCCCGTGGCCCAGATCTGCCACGGCCCGCAGCTGACCGCCGCCACCGACAGCCTGCGCGGGCGCCGGGTCACCGCCTACCCGGCCCTCGAAGTCGACATGCAGGCGGCGGGGGCCACCTTCCAGGACGCCGAGGTCGTCGTGGACGGGGCGCTGGATCTCCGCGCGCGGCTGGTCGGACCACCCGGCGTGGATGCGCGCGTTCCTGACGGTGCTTCGGGACAAGGCCCCGGTGGGCTGACGGCGCGCGGGCCGCGGGCACCGCGCAGTGGCGCGGCGGGCGCGGTGGCGCGACGCGGGCGGCGGCCGGGACGGTCATCAGGCCGTCAGCTCCTCGGCCAGCTCGATGGCCTCGGCCAACGTGTCGGCGATGGGCACCCCGGCCGTCGCGAGGCTGGCCCGGCTGTGCGAGCCGCCGGAGTAGAGCACGGCGTGCGCCCCCACCTGCCGCGCGGCCAGCGCGTCGTCGAGCGCGTCGCCGATCACCACGGTCCGGCCCGCCCGCACCCCGTCGAGCCGCGCGAGGTGGCGCACCATGTCCTCCGCCTTGCCGCTGCCGGAGGGCCCCGTACTCCCCTGCACGCGGACGAAGCGCGACTCGATGCCGAAGCCGCGCACCAGGGGAACCGGGTTGTAGTGCTCGTACAGGGAGAGCAGGGACTGCGTGCGCCCCGTGGTCTGCCAGCGTTCGAGCAGCGCCTCCGCGCCGGCGGCGAGCTGGCAGGCGGCCCGCCGCGCCGCGTACTGGCGCTGGAACGCCACGTCCATCTGCTCCCACTCCCGCGGCGTCGGCAGTCGGCCCATGAGGCGCTCGTAGAAGCGCGGGATGGGCACGCAGTACAGCTCGCGATAGCGCTCAAGGGTGATGGGGTCGAGGCCGATCTCGGCGAACGCGGCGTTGGTTGCCGCGATCACGGCATCGATGTCGTGGAAGAGGGTGCCGTCGTGGAAGAGGGTGCCGTTCCAGTCCAAGATGATGTGCGTCTCGCGCTTACCCATGCCTTCGACGGTACCCGGCACCTCTGACAGCCGGTCCACGCGTTCGACAACTCCCGCCGAACCACGGGCCGCCCGCGCCGGGCGGGCCCGGCGGCCGGGAAGACCGGGAGGCCGGGCGAGCCAGCCGGGGGCCTGGCAGACCAGGCGGACCCGGGCGGGCCAGGGGCCGGGGTCCGAGGGCCCGGGGCTCAGTCGATGAGGTTGGGGATCTCCTGGGTCGCGTACCACAGCAGCTCGTGGTCCTCGGCCCCGTCCACCGTGAACTGGGCATCGTCGTCGCCCTGGTCGGCCGCGCCCAGCGCGGCAGCCGCGGCGCTCACGTCCGCCTCCGCGTCCGGCCCGTCCACGTGCACCGCGGCGGCCTTGCTCAGCGGGATGGCGGTGGCGACGCGCACCTCGCCGAGGGCCGACTGGTCGAGGCCGCGGTCCGGGTCGGCGACGGCCTGGCCGTCCGCCACGTCCACCGCCACGACCACGCGGCGGCGGGGCGCCGAGGGGGTGCCGGCGAGCTGGCGCAGCGAGGCCGCCGCGGCCCGGTTGAGCGACGCGTACTCCAGTTCCTCGATGTCGTCCGAGACGTACCACTCACGCAGCGCCGGCGTCACCGCGTAGGCGTCCTAGCGGGGCCGGGCCCAGCTCGCCCGCCTGGGAGCGCCTCGGCGAGGCCGGGGAGGGTCAGGGGGACGTACACGCGCATGTTCGCCGCTTTCGTAAAGACATGTCCGTCACGGCACGCGGAGCCGTGCCGCCCGCAAGCATAAGCGCGCCGGTCCCCCTTCGGAGGAGGGGCTCCGACCCGTGCCGTACCGCGCGCACCACGTCGCCCCGGGCGCAAGAGCTGTTCCGCTCCCCTTCTCGGGATTCACCCAGATAGGTGGTCACGCACAGCGAGGTTCCCACCCTCGATTCGGCGTTGCCCGGACCCGAGCCCCGCCGGTAGAAGTCACGCAACGAAAGCTACTGCCCACTATCGACGCCGGGCCGGGACGACGGGGGCGCGTGACGGATGGAGCGACAGAGCAACGGGACAGCCACGCGAGGGGCCGCGAGCGCGAGGACACGCGCCCGCCCCGCGCCGGGGCGGGGGCCGACGGCGCGCCGGGGGCGGTGGCGCCTGGGGCCGCGATCGGCGCCGGGCCCGGCGGGCACCGGGTGCCGCGGCAGCACAGCGGCCCGCCGCGCCGGCGCGACCAGCGGCGCCCCGGCGGCGCGGACCTCGCCGCCCGACACCGCGCCCGCGAACGGCTGCCCCGCTACTGGTCCGCCAACCGGCTGCTGCTGACCCTCAGCGGTCAGCGCCCGGTGCACTGGATACTCGCCCATACCCAGGGCGCCGCGTACGACCAGTTGACCCGCCTCGCCCCGCACCCGAGCCTGTGCCCGCCCACGAACACGAGCGCCGCGACCACGAGCGCCACGGCCCGCGCCGCGGCCCGCACGCACCCGGCCGGGCCGGGCCCGCGGGTGTGGCCGCCGGTCGTGCGGCACTGCGACGAGTTCCGCCCCGAGCCCTGGGTCATCGAGGCCTTCGCCCGCACTGCGGCCGGCGACTGGCTGCGGGCGCTGGCCTTCCGGCTTGAGGAGGGCTCCGACGGCCGTTGGCGCTGCGCCGCGATCGACCTCGGCCACCCACCGGGCCACCCCGGGCCGCCGTGAGCGCCGTGACCGGCGGGCCGGGCCACCGGCGTGACAGCAAGCCCGACACGGGCCGGGCGACACGAGGGAGGCCGACCGGGTCCGGCCGTGTGAGGGCCCGACGCAGCCGACCCGTACCGCGGCAGGAGCGGCTCACGGCGGCCGGGCCCGGCACGGCCGGACCAGCCCGGGGCCCGCGCGACCGAACGCGCCGAGGGCCCGGCATCGCGACGATGCCGGGCCCTCGGTCCGGAGCGGCTCACACCGCCCCGGTGGGTCGTGAGGTCCTACTTCTTGCGGCGACGGCCGCCCTTCTGCGCCTTGCGACGCTCGGCGCGGGTCTGGCCGCCGGCGGCGGGCACCGCCGCGGAGCCGCTGTCCCCGTCCCCGGTCGCGGTGGCGAAGTCACCCTCGACCACGCCACCCTCGCCGCCCACGGTGGGCGCCGAGAAGTGCAGCCGGTCCGGGCGCTGGGGCGCGTCCAAGCCTTTGGCGTGGATCTCCGGCCGGGCCGCGCCCGCGGCGACGGGCTGGCGCTCGCCCTTCTCCAGGGAGGGCGCCGCGTCCTGCACAGGGACCTCCTCGACCTGCTGCTCGACCTGGACCTCCAGGTTGAACAGGTAGCCGACGGACTCCTCCTTGATGCCCTCCATCATGGCGGTGAACATGTCGAAGCCCTCGCGCTGGTACTCGACCAGCGGGTCCTTCTGGGCCATCGCGCGCAGCCCGATGCCCTCCTGGAGGTAGTCCATCTCGTAGAGGTGCTCGCGCCACTTGCGGTCGAGCACCGAGAGCACCACGCGACGCTCCAGCTCGCGCATGATCTCCGAGCCGAGCTGCTCCTCGCGCGCCGCGTACTGCGCGTGGATGTCTTCCTTGATCGCGTCGGTGAGGAACTCCGCGGTGAGCCGGGCGCGGTCGCCGCCGACCTCGTCCTCAAGCTGCTCGATGGTCACCTGCACCGGGTAGAGCTGCTTGAACGCGCCCCACAGCCGGTCCAGGTCCCACTCCTCGGCGAACCCCTCCACGGTCTCGGCCTGCACGTAGGCGTCGATCGTGTCGTCGATGAAGTGTCGGATCTGCTCGTGCAGGTCCTCGCCCTCCAGGACGCGGCGGCGCTCGCCGTAGATGACCTCACGCTGCCGGTTGAGCACCTCGTCGTACTTGAGGACGTTCTTACGCGTCTCGAAGTTCTGCTGCTCGACCTGCGACTGGGCGGAGGCGATGGCGCGGGTGACCATCTTGTTCTCGATCGGCACGTCGTCGGGCACGTTAGCCATCGACATCACGCGCTCGACCATCTGGGCCTTGAACAGGCGCATCAGGTCGTCGCCGAGCGAGAGGTAGAAGCGGGACTCGCCCGGGTCGCCCTGACGGCCGGAACGACCGCGGAGCTGGTTGTCGATACGCCGCGACTCGTGCCGCTCGGTGCCCAGGACGTAGAGCCCGCCGAGCTCCTTGACCTTCTCGTGCTCCGCCTTGACCGCGGCCTTCGCCCGCTCCAGGGCGGCGGGCAGCGCGGCGGCCCACTCCTCGACGTGCTCGACCGGGTCCAGGCCCTGGCCGCGCAGCTCGGTCTCGGCCAGGTCGTCCGGGTTGCCGCCGAGCTGGATGTCCGTACCACGGCCGGCCATGTTGGTCGCCACCGTGACCGCGCCCTTGCGGCCGGCCTGGGCGACGATCGCCGCCTCCCGGTCGTGCTGCTTGGCGTTGAGCACCTCGTGCCGCACGCCGCGCTTGTTCAACTGCTGCGAGAGGTACTCGGACTTCTCCACCGAGGTCGTGCCGACCAGGACCGGCTGGCCCTTCTCGTGCTTCTCGACAATGTCCTCGACCACCGCGGCGAACTTCGCGGGCTCGGTGCGGTAGATCAGGTCGGGCTGGTCGATGCGGACCATCGGCCGGTTGGTCGGGATGGGGACCACGCCAAGCTTGTAGATCTGGTGGAACTCGGCCGCCTCGGTCATGGCCGTACCGGTCATGCCCGAGAGGGTGCCGTAGAGGCGGAAGAAGTTCTGCAGGGTGATCGTGGCGAGGGTCTGGTTCTCGTCCTTGATGTCCACCCCTTCCTTCGCCTCGATCGCCTGGTGCATGCCCTCGTTGTAGCGGCGGCCGGCGAGGATACGGCCGGTGTGCTCGTCGACGATCATGACCTCGCCGTCGATGACGACGTAGTCCTTGTCCTTCTTGAACAGTTCCTTCGCCTTGATGGTGTTGTTCAGATAGCCGACGAGCGGGGTGTTGACCGACTCGTAGAGGTTGTCGATCCCGAGCCAGTTCTCGACCTTGGTGACGCCGGACTCGTGGATGCCGACGGTCCGCTTCTTCTCGTCAACCTCGTAGTCGCCGGTCTCCTGCTGCGGGTTGCCGTCCTCGTCCCGCTTGGTCAGGTTGGCGGCCTCGCCACGCGTCAGCCGCTTCACGAGCTTGGCGAAGTCGCCGTACCACTTGGTGGCCTGGTCGGCGGGGCCGGAGATGATCAGCGGCGTACGGGCCTCGTCCACGAGGATGGAGTCGACCTCGTCCACGATCGCGAAGTTGTGTCCGCGCTGCACCAGTTCGTCCTGCGACCACGCCATGTTGTCGCGCAGGTAGTCGAAGCCGAACTCGTTGTTGGTGCCGTACGTGATGTCGCAGTTGTATTGCTCGCGCCGCTGGGCGGGCGTCATGTTGGCGAGGATGCAGCCGACGGACAGGCCGAGGAACTTGTGGACACGGCCCATCATCTCGGAGTCACGCTCGGCCAGGTAGTCGTTGACCGTGATCAGGTGCAGGCCCTTGCCGGACAACCCGTTGAGGTAGGCCGGCAGCGTGCCGACGAGGGTCTTGCCCTCACCGGTCTTCATCTCGGCGACGTAACCCAGGTGCAGCGCGGCGCCACCCATGATCTGTACGTCGTAGTGGCGCTGGCCGAGGACGCGCTTGGCAGCCTCACGGACCGTGGCGAACGCCTCGGGCAGGAGGTCATCGAGACTCTCGCCGTCCGCGTACCGCTCCTTGTACTCGTCCGTGAGAGCGCGCAGCTCTGCGTCGGAGAGGTTCAGGAAGTCCTCTTCGATGGAGTTGACCTGGCCCGCGATGCGGTGCAGCTTGCGTAGGATCTTGCCTTCGCCTGCACGCATGAGCTTGTTGAGGACGGACACGTAGGCTGGCTCCTTGCCGGTCGGACCTGGCACGGTTCAGGTGCGCTAGCGCGGCATTATCGGGGGCCACGGGGCCTGCCGCAACGGCCATCGTAAGTCAGGACCAGCCTGCCCCGGGAGGTCCGTCGGCACGAAGGCCTCGCTATCGCCCTCTGTTCCCAACGCGGGAACCCCGTCCAAGGCGCCTGGAGACCCCCGGAAGGGCGGGACCACCACCGCCTCTCCAGCCCCACGAGACACCGCCGACCCCGTTCCCCGCCGCGCCACCCGCGCCCGGCCATCACGCATCGTGAGCACGCGTACCGCCGTCGCCGCCCCTTCGGCTCCCGCTCCTTCACGCGCGACAGGTCCACGTCATCCGTACGGGAGGCGGCACCGCACCCTCCGTACGGGGAACGGCACCCCGCCATCCGCACGACGCCCCCTACGGCCCGCGCGGGGCCCGGCGCGCCGCCCGCCTCGGCAGCCCACCTGGCCAGGCCCCGGAGCCGCACACCGCCCGACACCGCAGCACGAAGCCGGAGCACAAAATGGTTTTCGCACACCGGGTGGAGCGACCACACTCGATCCATGGAGCCCCTCATACTCACCACCCCCCGCCTGGTCCTGCGCCCGTTCGAGGCGTCCGACGTGGACGCGGTCTTCGCCGCCTGTCAGGACCCGGACATTCCGCGCTGGACGAACGTGCCATCGCCCTAGCTGCGCGAGCACGCCGAGAACTTCGTCACCGAGATGGTCCCGAACGGCTGGCGCGACAACACCTCGTACAGCCTCGCCGTGGTCACGAAGGACGACGGCGTGCTCGTGGACGCCATGGGTCTGGTCCGCCTTGAGCTGGCCGGCCCGGAACGGCAGGCCGAGATCGGCTACTGAACGGTTAAGGAGCACCGTGGCCGCGGCTACACCGTCGAGGCCGCGCGCCGCATCATCGACTGGGCCTTCGGCGAGCTGGGCGTGGAGCGCATGGAATGGTACGCCGAGGTCGGCAACGAGGGCTCCTGGGCCGTCGCACGCTCACTCGGCTTCCAGCGGGAGGGCACCCTGCGCGCCCGCATCCCGCACGCGGGCACCCGCCGCGACTCCTGGATCGGCTCCCTCCTCCCCGGCGACCTCGGCCTCCCGAGCCCGACCCCGTACCTGCCTGGTCCGCAGCCGTCGTCCTGACCCACGCCCGACACGGGACCGGACGGTCGGTTCAGCGGCGCGGAGCGGTCCCCCGCCGGACGACGAAGCGGTCAGCCGGCCGGGTGGCGGAGCGGTTTGCCAGCCGGGTGGCGGGGCGGGCGCCGGGTGGGACTCCGGTCAGGTTCGGGCGAGGCTCTGGCGGGGTGCCGGGCTCACTCGATCGTGGGACAACGCCGGCTCCGTGGGCCCGCCACCGGCCTCGCGCCCACGGCGCACCGCACGCCCGACAGCGTTGTCAGTGCCACCGTTTACTGTGTCCGGCATGACAACTCCCCTGTCAGCGAGCCGCGTCGCACGCGCTGCCGACGCGGGGGCGCCCCCCGCACGCCCCGAGGTCACCCTGTCCGCCGACGAGGCCCGCCGCATCGCACTGCGCGCCCAGGGACTGCTGGGGGCGCGGGACCAACGGGCGGGCGTGCGCGGCGTGTTGCGCTCGCTGGGAGCGGTGCAGTTGGACACCATCTCCGTCCTGGCCAGGTCCCACGAACTGGTGCCGTACGCCCGGCTCGGTGCCGTCGGCCGCGACACCGTGGAGACCGCGTACTGGACGGAGACGCACAGCTTCGAGTACTGGTCACACGCCACCTGCATCCTGCCGGTCGAGGAGTGGCCGTACTTCGCCTTCCGGCGCCGCGCGTACCATGACCACCCGCAGTGGCACCACGACCTGCCGGCCGGGGTCTACGAGCAGTTCATCGCCCAGTTGCGCGCCGAGGGCCCGCTCACCGCCACCGAACTGGGCGGCGCGAAGAACGGCGGCGAGTGGTGGGACTGGTCGGCGACGAAGATCGCGGTCGAGCGCGCCCTGATGTACGGCGAGGTCGTCTGCACCGAGCGGCGCGGCTGGAAGCGGGTCTACGACCTGGCCGAGCGCGCGATCCCGGGCGACCTGCTGCACGACGACCTGCCGGACGCGGAGTGCCTGCGGCGGCTGGTCGCACAGGCCGGCGCGGCGATGGGCGTCGCCACGCGCGCGGACCTCGCCGACTACCACCGGATCAGGGACTACCACCGGATCAGGAACGAGCAGGTGGACGCCGTCATCGCCAGTACGGGGCTGACGCCGGTCGAGGTCAAGGGGTGGGACAAGCCGGCCTGGGCCGATCCGGCCGCGCTCGCCTCGGAGTCCGCGGGACGCCGGGAGCGCCACCGGACGACGCTGCTGTCGCCGTTCGACTCGCTGGTCTGGGACCGACCGCGCACCCAGCGCGTCTTCGACTTCACCCACCGGCTTGAGGCGTATGTGCCCAAACCCAAGCGGATACAAGGCTACTTCGCGATGCCCCTGCTCGCCGGCGGCAGGCTGGTGGGCCGCGTGGACCCGGCCCGGGAGGGCAAGCAGGACGCTGGTGGCCCGGCAGCTCTCGCTGCGGGGCGCGAAGGACGTGGCCCTCATGGCCCGCGCCCTGCGCGAGGCCGCCGAGTGGGTGGGCTGCGATGCCGTACGGATCGAGCGCGTGAACCACCCCGACCTGGCCGCCCCGCTCACCGCCGCCCTCGCCTGACGGCTTCCCGGCCTCGGTGCGCCCCAGGCTCAGCAGGCCCCGGGCTCAGCGGGTGGTGCCTCGGCCGGGGCGGGTACCGCGGCCCGGCTGGCCGCTGGCGCCCATCGGCGTGTGCGGCTGTCCGTGCACTGTCGGCCGGGCACCGGTCAGCCGCCACCCGGTCAGCCGCCGCTGCTCGGCCGCGTTCGGCTCCGCGACGGCCGCCTCGGGTGCGGCCGTCGCGCCGCGTCACCTGATTTCGAGGATCTTCTCCCGCATCGCGTACACCACCGCTTCCATGCGCGAATGGAGCTGGAGCTTCTCCAGGATGTTGCGGACGTGGTTCTTGACCGTGTTCTCGCTGATGAACAACTCCTTCGCGATATCGCGGTTGTTCATCCCGGTGGCGACGAGCTTGAGCACCTCAAGCTCGCGGTCGGTCAGCCGGGGCGCGGGCACCAGTCGCCGCTCGTCGGTTCGCTGGATCATCGACTTGAACTCGGTCAGCAGCTTGGACGCCATGGACGGGCTGATCTGCGACTGCCCGTCGGCAACGGCCCGGATCGCGGTCGCCACCTCGTCGGTGGAGATCTCCTTGAGCAGGTATCCGGTGGCCCCGGCCTTGATCGCGTCGTAGAGATCGGCCTCCTCGTCGCTGATCGTCAGCATGATGATCTTGGCGCTGGGGGCCACCTCCTTGATGGCGGTACACGCCTCGATCCCGCCCCGCTTGGGCATGCGGACATCCATCAGCACGATGTCGGGGAGCAGGTCCGCCGCCTTCTCGACGGCCTCGGCCCCATCCCCGGCCTCGCCAATGACCTGGATGTCCACTTCCTGCGCGAGTACGATCTCCAGTCCTCGGCGGAAGAGCGCGTGATCGTCCACCACGAGGACCCGGATCGGCTCCTTGCGCGACTCGCCTCTGTCCGTCCCGACGTCGACGCCGTCGGGCGCGGGCCCGAAGCTGTCAGCCATCGTTCCTCCCCCATGAAGGCCGTGGCCTTGCGGTTGCACCTAGCTCTGCACGCCAACCAGTCCCCACCGAGCGCCGATTGACCACGCCGCCATGATTCCATGCCCGCGGGGTGGCACGGTGCTCCCGCCATCCGCACCGAAGTGCCCCGGAGGGGCAACTCGACCCTCCCGGGGCACCACCTACACCGTCGTACGAGACACGGCCGTCACCACACCTCGTACATCTCGTGCATCAATTCAGTCAGCTCTCATCGGTTCACCACGTTGATCCCCGACGCCGCGTGCCGCGCCCTGCGGCGTCGACGTCGGGCCGTCTCGCCATCGACCGTGGTCAGGCGAGGGTTCGGACAGGAGACAGGCGCGGGTCAGCCGCCGAGCGCGCCGCCGGCGCCACCCGGCTCATCGCCGACGAACGCCTCCGTCTTGAGGTGGATCACGCCATAGTCGTAGCCGTGTCGCCGGTACACCACGCTCGGGTGGTTGGTGTCCGAGTCGACGAACAAGTAGAAGTCATGGCCGACCAACTCCATCTCGTACAGGGCCTGGTCGAGCGTCATCGGCGCTGCCGCGTGCGTCTTCTCGCGGACGATGAGCGGGCCCTCGCCGCGCACCTCAAGCGGCCCCATCCTCGTGGTGGGCACGCTGTCCGCACCGCCGGCCTCGGCCTCGCCGCCCTCGCCGGGCCCGTTGATCCGGGCGGCTTCCGGCACGGCCACCGCGACATCGCTCGCCGGGATGCGGCCATTGCCCCGCCGCGTGTGACGCTTGTCGTTCTGCTTGCGCAGGCGCTGCTCCAGCTTGCCCGTGGCGAGGTCGAGCGCCACGTACGGATCGGCGGCGGCGGCCTCGGCCCGGATCACCGGCCCCCGGGAGCGGAGCGTGATCTCCACTCGGTCGGAACGGTCGGCCTGGCGCGGGTTGTGCTCCTTGGACACCTCGACGTCGAGGCTGATCACCTTGCCGTCGAGCTTCTGGATCTTCTCCAGCTTCAGCTTCTCGGCCACGTGCTTGCGGAACCGCTCCGGCACCTCTGTCTTGCGGCCCTTCACGACGATGTCCACGCAGAACTCCGTTCCCGGATTGCTCCGTTGGCTGTTCGAAGCACATCCGTTTCGCACTGGGCCCGAGAGAATTCCAGGGCCCCCGACTCGGCGGCTTTCACCTCCTCCTCCCCCTCCATTGGGCTGTACACCCCACCGTCTTCACTTTTCTATGGAACACGGAAAGGCACGAAGCATCCTAAGCGGATATCAGCGCCATAGCGGCACCTAGTCCTCACAACCGAACATAGCTCGCTCGGCCGGGAGTCGGCACCCTCTACTGGCACGTACCTCCGTTCAGGTACTTTTTCGCTGTTACTAGCTGCAACGTCGCACGTTCGTCAGCAGTTCCGATTCGCACCGAATGCGCTGTGCGAGGGGGCCAACCACCGCGGCCCCCGCCAGCCCTTCCCGTGCTGGGCCCACGCCGGGCGCCTCAGCCACGGCCGCCGACCCGACACCTGGAACACCGAGTGCCCCGGGAACCCCGCTCCATTCAGCGCCAGCCGACACCCGTATCTCCGTACGTCCGGCAACCGCGGCACCGCTCGCCCGACCGCGCCACGCGCCCGACGCCTTCCCCGCCGCGTCCCGACCACCGCTCCCGTCGTCAGCACGGTCCGACGCGCTCCACCCCATCGCGACACGCACCGCCCGCGCTGCCTCCGCGAGCGTCGCCCCGGTGGTCATGAGGTCGTCCACCAGCACCACCGGGCCACCGCTCAGCAGCCGCTCCGCACCCGGGTCGACCCCCACCCCGCTCACGTTCGCCACCCGCTGCGCGGCCCCCAGCCCCGCCTGATCCACCACCGTGCGCCGCTGCCGCAACACCGGGAGCACCCGGGCGGGCACCCCCTGTCCTCGCAGGGCCCGCGCCGCGGCGAGGGCTATCCGCCGCGTGGGATCGTGCCCACGCGCGGCCACCGCTCGACGCGCCGACGGCACCGGGACCAGCAGGATCGGGCGCAGGACTCCCACACCCCGGACACCCCGCGACCACGCCTGTCGCCACACCACGGCGCAGACAGCCAGCGCCAGCGCGGCCCCCAGCGGCCCCGCCAGCCGCAACGCCCCCCGCTCCTTGTGGGCGAGCAGGATCGATCTGCACGCCCCGGCATACGCCGCTGCCGCGTACACCACGGGCAGGCCCCGGGGTGTCGGACTCGGTCGCACCCGACCTGCGCTCCCGCCGAGCAGCACCGCACGGCACCGCTCACACAGCATGACCCGAGGCGCCCCGCACCCCGCACACTCGACCGGCAGAACCAGCCCCGTCGCCTCTCGCCACCATCCCCGCATGCCTCCACTGTCCCGCCGCGACCGCAGGCCTGCCACCCCTGTGGATAACTCTGCTCGCACCGTGTGTCGCACCTTGAGGAGGGCATCAAAATCGCAGGTCAGCGAGGCAGGGATGGGTTCTGCGGGCGCACATGCCCCTCGCCGGCTCGCGCCATCGCCGGTGGCGCACCCCGGCGTGCGCCTCCCCCACGGTCGCGCTCCCGACTACGCCCGAGAACGCGGCGAGAAGCTCGCCCCGAGGCGCTGAGTGCGACTGACTCGGCCCACTGGCTGGGCAGAACGCGCACCCTGGCCAGCGCCAAACCCGGCACGACGACGACCAAGCGGGCCAACGGTCAGCGGCACAGCAGGCCAACGCGACAGCGGGGCCAGCGGGCCGGCGGGCCGACGCGAGAACGGGCCAGCGGACGAGCGCTGCCGCGCCGCATTTCCGGGCCCGCCCCGCCACCTCTCCCCCTGAGCCCCGGGCCCCTGCCCGTGCCCCCGCCCCTGTCCCCGTCCCCAATGCGAACGCCCGACGTGCACGACTGCGCACGGCGCGCGACACGGCCCCGAGACCGACCGCGCACCAGTCCTCACTAGCCCGGATAGACGGGCGCCGTTCCCTTCTTGACGACGGTCTTCCAGTTCGCGTCCGGAGGCAGTCGGACGATGCCGTCCGACGCCTTGGCGATCAGTGGCCGGTTCTCGTCCTCGGACGCCGCGATCTGCTCGACCTTGCCGGGGCCGGGCAGCGTCGGGCTGTTCCCCGGCGAACCGTCGGTCTCCATGTAACGCAGTTCCTGCACGCCGCCCGACTCGGTGCCGGCCACCACGAGTCGGCTGCCACCGGCCCACGACACGGCGTCCACCTCGTCCAGTTGCGGGGCGAGCGAACGCAGTCCCTTGACGGACAGCGGTGGCTCCGCCGAGGTCTTGGCCCGTTCGAGCCGGCCGAGCCACAGCGACGTATGGCCGTCGCGCTCGATCAGCAGGGCGATCCGCGTGCTGTCGGCGGCCACGCGCAGCGACACGATCCGGCCGCCGTCGAGCCCGGTGACGTTGACCTCCTCGGGCTCTCCCACCCCGCTGGCCAGCCTCAACGGCCGCGGCTTGCCCGAGCTGCGGTCGGCCACCCACAGGTCGCCGAGACCATCCCAGCTCGGCACGGTCAGTCCGCCCTGTCCGCCGCCGCTCGCACTGCGCAGCCGCGAGCCGCCCCGCTCCACGCCGGGCTTGAGGCCGGCCACGTACAGGTCCCGGCCGTTCTGGGATACCCCGGCCGCGGTCCGCTCATCCCGCGCCACGGCGATCGAGCCGAGTTCCGCCGTCGGCTCGCCGAACGGTCCCGGCACGTGCTCCGGTTCCTCTCCGGTGTCATCGAGCTGGACCATGCGGCGTTCCTCGTCGATGAAGTACTGGTTGTCCGCCTTGCCGTTGATCCGGTCCGGTGCGTACCCCTCGGCCTGATCGCGCATCAGCGAGCACAGTTCGGTGCCGGCGGCCCTCTCCAGCACCACCTTGCTGACCTTGGACGTCGACAGGTCCTGCACCGTGAACAGCACCTGCGCGGCCATCTCGTGGCAGCGCAACTGGTCGACGCCGGTCGCGTCCTTGCTCAGCCCGATACGCAACTCGTTCGAGTCATCGAGGCGCAGGTGCTTGCTGTCGAGCTGGGTCCCGCTGGGGAAGGACGTACGGACGACCGGTTCCAGCCAGTTGGTGGGCCCGCTCAGCAGCGCCCGCACGGTCGAGGTGACGGGGTCCACCCAACGCCGCAGGTAGATGGGGTCGGCGACCAGGACGTCCTTGCCGACGGCCGACTTGTCGCCGTCGGGGCCCAACTCCGCGAAGTAGTAGTTGTTGACGGAGCGGTAGATGCGCTGGAAGTCCGACTCGCCGAGGACCAGGCCCGCCGGAAGCGAGTCGATCCGCCACTGCGAGCCCGACTTCGCCACGTGCAACCGTTCCTCGTACGGCTTCTCGTCGGGCTCGTACGCGTGGTTGGCGTCGACCGTGGCGAGCTGCTTTCCGGACAGCACGATGTCGTACCCCGGTGTGTCCCGGTTGGCACCGCCCTCCACGCGCACCTTGGGCGCCTGCGCGAGCACGGTCGTCTCCGCGAGGGGGTTCCACTCGTCCCGGGCGCGCTCGGTCAGGTACTCGCGCGCCGTCTCGAAGCGGGCCTCATCGCTCGTCGTCGCCTCCAGGAAACCGAGCACCAACTCCCGTGGCTGCTCATCGTTCCCCGGACGCACGCCGTATACCCGAACGGGTGAATCCGCGTCGGCGCGTGGCGTCGAACCGACCTGCCGTACGTCCCCGCTGTCGGGCATCGACGCACAACCGGCCAGCAGCAGCCCGCTGGCCGCGAGGGTGGCGCAGGCCCGTCGCGACAGGCCGAGCGTTCCAGCGCCGCCCTTCTGCCCGCGACGGCGGATCATGCCGGCACCTAGCAGTGCCCCGGGGCGCCCACCACGGTCGAGCGCGCCGGCGCCGACGAGCCCGAAGAGGCTGACGAACGAGCCGACGCCGTGAGAAGCGCCGCCGGCCCCACGGCCCCGGGCGGCGCCGCGCCCCACGCCGGCCGCCTCACGGCCAGCCGCCCCACGGACGTCCGCCTCATCGTCAGGTGCCTCGTGGCCCTTCACCTCACGGTCAGCGTCCACGAGCGCGGCCCCCTCGTTCGCCGGTCACCATCTACTCCGCTGTCCCCTCTCGATCCGCGCGGGCGGCGTCCTCCCCCGTCCGGCGCCACCGTTCTCGCCGCCCTCGGCCGCGTCCCCGTCGGCTACGCCCTCGCTGGACGTGCCCACACCACCGTCGCGGCCGCGCGAGCCCGCGTCCCGGGGCGCGGGCTCGCGCGGCCGCGACGGTGGCCCTCCCGCCGGTGCGCCTGGCCCCGACTTAGAGACCTGCTGACCCGGCCGCTTCGACGCAAGGACGGAGGTACTGGCCCCGGAAACCCGATGCACTCCCGTACCCCCCACGCCATCCGCCCGCGCAGCCCCGCCCGAACCACCAGGACCAGCACTACCACCACCAGCACCCGACGTCGCCCCACGTCCGCCGGCGGCCGACGCGCCGCCCACCGCCTTGGCTGCGCGCAGCGCGCGCTTACGGCGCGAGTCCTCCGGTTCGAGCGGTATCGGCGAGCCGCGCAACGCGTCGCCCGCCGTGCGCGGGAGCGTCAACCGGAACTGCGAGCCCCCACCGGGCTCCCCCCACGCCTGGAGCCAGCCCCCGTGCAACCGCGCGTCCTCCTCCGCGATCGACAGCCCGAGGCCGGTTCCGCCCGTGGTCCGGGCCCGTGCGGGGTCGGCGCGCCAGAAGCGGTTGAAAACCCGGGTCGCCTCGCCGGGCTTGAGCCCGACCCCGTAGTCCCGTACGGCCACGGCGACGGCGCCGCTCTTCACGGCCAGCCGCACGATCACGTCCTCGCCCTCGCCGTGCTCGACGGCGTTGACCACGAGGTTGCGCAGCACCCGCTCCAGGCGACGCGCGTCCGCCTCAGCGATCACCGGCCGGGCGGCGCCACGGATGATGATGCGGCTGCCCTTGCGCTCCGCGAGCGGCTCGGCCCCGTCGACCACACGCTTGACCACGTCGCGCAGGTCGATCGGCTCAGCCTCCAACGCCGCCGCGCCCGCGTCGAACCGGCTGATCTCCAGTAGGTCGGCCAGGAGCGACTCGAACCGGTCGAGCTGACTGCCCAGCAACTCCGCCGATCGCGCGGTCGCCGGGTCGAACTCGTCCCGCGCCTCGTAGATCACGTCAGCGGCCATCCGTACGGTCGTCAACGGCGTCCGCAGCTCGTGCGAGACGTCGGACACGAACCGCCGCTGCATCCGCGAGAGATCCTCCAACTGCTGGATCTTGACCTGGAGGTTGTGCGCCATCTTGTTGAACGCCTCACCGAGCCGCGCGATGTCGTCCTCGCCGGTGACCTTCATCCGCTCCTGGAGCAGCCCGGCCGCCAGCCGCTCGGAGATGCCGGCGGCCATCCGCACGGGCGTCACGACCTGCCGCACCACCAGCCACGCGATCGCGCCGAGCAGCACCACCACGAACACGCCGGCCGTGGCCAGCGTGCCCTTGACCAGGCTCAGCGACTTCTCCTCCTGCGAGAACGGGAAGAGGTAGTAGAGCTGGTACGGCTCGCCGTTGATGTCGTTGAGCCGCTTGCCGATCACCAGCGCGGGCTCGCGGTCGCGGCCGGGGGCGTCGTGCTCGATGTTCGTGTACTGCTCGTACGGGCCCGTACCGCTGTCGACGCGATCCCGCAGCTCCCTGCTGATGCTCTCCTCGGGTTTGACGCCACCCGACGCTCGCGGCCCGCGCGTGCTGGCGAACAGCTCCTTGTCGGCGTCCGAGCTCAGCGCCACCACCGAGTACACGCCCTGGCCACCGCTCGCGAGCTGCTGCACCAGCGCGGTGAGCCATGCGCCGGGGTCCCGGTTTCCGCGCGCGCCGGGACCGTCCTCGCCACGCGAGTCCTCGTTGTTCTCGGCGGCGTCATCGGCCGCGTTGAACCCGCCCACGGCCTGGCTCTGGGCGGCGTGCCGCTTGGCGTCCAGCAGCCCGTTGCGCACCTGGCCGATGACGACCACACCGAGGATCAGCACCACGCCGAGCGACATGAGCAGCGTGGTGGCGACGACGCGGAGCTGGATGTTCCGCCGGTAGAGCCGCGCGGCCGGCAAGAGCGGACGCCGTACCCACCGTACGAACAACCGCAGCACCGGATGCACCGGCGCCCCGGAAGCCCCGTCGGGCAACAGGTTCCCGCCCCGCCACAGCCGCCCGAAAAGCGATATGTCGCTTCTCGAATCGACGGGCCGCCCCGTGCCGTGCCCGCCGTCAACCGGACCCCCCGCGGTCGGGGCGCCTTGCCCCGGCTCCGGAGTGGTCCCACTTCCTGCCATCTCAGAACTCAGCTCGGCCCGGCCTTGTAACCCACTCCGCGCACGGTCACGACGATCTCGGGCCGCTCCGGGTCCTTCTCAACCTTCGAGCGCAGTCGCTGTACGTGCACGTTCACCAGTCGGGTGTCCGCGGCGTGTCGGTAACCCCACACCTGCTCAAGCAGCACCTCGCGGGTGAACACCTGCCACGGCTTACGGGCCAGCGCGACCAGCAGATCGAATTCCAGCGGGGTCAGCGCGATCGACTGACCCTCCCGCTTCACCGAGTGCCCGGCCACGTCGATCACCAGATCCCCGATGACCAACTGCTCCGGCACGGGCTCCTCGGAGCGCCGCAGCCGCGCCCTTATCCGCGCGACCAACTCCTTGGGCTTGAACGGCTTCACGATGTAGTCATCAGCGCCGGATTCCAGGCCGACCACCACATCCACGGTGTCGCTCTTGGCCGTGAGCATCACGATCGGCACCCCGGACTCGGCGCGGATCAGCCGGCACACCTCGATGCCATCACGCCCGGGCAACATCAAATCGAGCAGCACCAGGTCGGCCTTGGTCTCGCGGAATGCGGCGAGCGCCTTGTCCCCATCGGAAACGAACGACGGTTCAAAGCCTTCGCCGCGCAGCACGATGCCAAGCATCTCCGCCAGTGCGGTGTCGTCGTCGACGACAAGGACGCGTCCCTTCATGTCGTCATCATCCCATTGTCGGACCCGGTGGCTCGACGCGGGCGATCACTCGTCCGCAGCATGTCAACGCTCCGCCGCCGTACGACCCTGCCGGCGCCACCGCCCAGCCACCGAACGGCCCGAGACGTGCCTCCTCAGCGAAGGAGAAAAGGCAGAAACCGCGCATTGCACCGTGCCGCCGACACGGTCACGCACCGCTCTACGCCAACTGGGCATCCGTCGACAGGCCCGTGACCTGGAAGGCCCTCACCCGGACGGCACTCCATGGCCCGACTGGGACCGACCGACCAGCTCGGCGAGGCCCACCGCCGTCACGGGCGACACGGCTCCCTCCTCCGTCACGATGGCCGTCACGAGATCCGGCGGCGTGACGTCGAAGGCCGGGTTGTACGCCTGGGTGCCCACAGGCGCCAGCGGCGCGCTCGCCGATACGCCTGGCCCGCCCGCAGAGGCACCCGGACGGGGGACCATCGTCACCTCGTGCGCCGGGCGCTGCTCGATCTCGATCGCCGCGCCGTCGGCCGTCGCCAGATCCACCGTGGTACTGGGCGCCACGACGATGAACGGCACGTGGTGGTACTTGGCCAGGACGGCCAGCGGATAACTGCCGACCTTGTTAGCGAACGATCCGTCCGCGGCGGTCCGATCGGCCCCGATCAGCACAGCGTCCACCTCACTTGCGGCGAAGAGCGAACCCGCCGCGTTATCGGTCAGCAGCGTGTACGCCATGCCCGCCCGGGCCGCCTCGTACGCGGTGAGCCGCGCCCCCTGCAGCAACGGCCGCGTCTCGTCCACCCACAACCGCCGAAGCCGCCCCTTCTGATGAGCCTCCACCGCCACGGCCAACGCCGTTCCAGCCCCGCCCGACACCAGCGCGCCCGTATTGCAGTGGGTGAGAACGCGGAAGCCGCCGCCCGGCAGCAGTTCCTCAAGCAGCGCCAGGCCGTGCGCGGCCATCCGCAAACTGGCCTCGGCGTCCTCCCGATGCAGCGCACGCGCCTCGGCGAGCGCGGCCGCGGTCGCCTGCTCGAAGCCACCGCCCGCCGCGACAGTCGCGTCGTACGCGCCGGCAGCGCGTCGAACCCCGTACCCGAGGTTGACCGCCGTCGGCCGAGCCTGCGCCAGGAGCTTCGCGGCCTCGCTCACGTCGTACCCGCGGGCAGCCGCGAGCGCCACGCCATACGCCCCGACGATTCCGAGTACGGGAGCACCTCGAACAGCGAGCGTATGAATAGCTTCCACGAGGGCCGGCACGTCCGTGCACACCAGCTCGACTTCCTCAACGGGCAGCCGCCGCTGGTCGAGAAGGACCACCACCGGACCGTCCGACGACGCTTCCCACCGCAGCGTCCGCACACCGTGCGATACGTAGCCGTCCGGTGCTTCCGCATTCTGATCAGCCATCTGCCCAGTCTGCCGTCCGCCGCACCACTTACTGAAGGGCGACAACCCGCCTAGCTGACCGCCGACCGGCCATACGGCAGCGACCAACGGCCCGCAATCCCATCCGGCCCGTTGAACGCAGAAGAGCCTTGTCACGGATCGAAATCCGTGACAAGGCTCTTCTTACAAGGAGTTCGGCGGCGTCCTACTCTCCCACAGGGTCCCCCCTGCAGTACCATCGGCGCTGAAAGGCTTAGCTTCCGGGTTCGGAATGTAACCGGGCGTTTCCCTAACGCAATAACCACCGAAACACTATGAAATAAACCAACCGGACAACAACACAGTCGTTATTTCAGAACCAACACAGTGAACGCGAGCAACTGAGGAAAAGCCCTCGGCCTATTAGTACCAGTCAACTCCACCCCTTACGGGGCTTCCATATCTGGCCTATCAACCCAGTCGTCTACTGGGAGCCTTACCCCATCAAGTGGGTGGGAGCCGTCATCTCGAAGCAGGCTTCCCGCTTAGATGCTTTCAGCGGTTATCCCTCCCGAACGTAGCCAACCAGCCATGCCCTTGGCAGGACAACTGGCACACCAGAGGTTCGTCCGTCCCGGTCCTCTCGTACTAGGGACAGCCCTTCTCAAGACTCCTACGCGCACAGCGGATAGGGACCGAACTGTCTCACGACGTTCTAAACCCAGCTCGCGTACCGCTTTAATGGGCGAACAGCCCAACCCTTGGGACCGACTCCAGCCCCAGGATGCGACGAGCCGACATCGAGGTGCCAAACCATCCCGTCGATATGGACTCTTGGGGAAGATCAGCCTGTTATCCCCGGGGTACCTTTTATCCGTTGAGCGACGGCGCTTCCACAAGCCACCGCCGGATCACTAGTCCCGACTTTCGTCCCTGCTCGACCCGTCAGTCTCACAGTCAAGCTCCCTTGTGCACTTACACTCAACACCTGATTGCCAACCAGGCTGAGGGAACCTTTGGGCGCCTCCGTTACCCTTTAGGAGGCAACCGCCCCAGTTAAACTACCCACCAGACACTGTCCCTGATCCGGATCACGGACCCAGGTTAGACATCCAGCACGACCAGAGTGGTATTTCAACAACGACTCCACACACACTGGCGTGCATGCTTCACAGTCTCCCACCTATCCTACACAAGCCGAACCGAACACCAATATCAAGCTATAGTAAAGGTCCCGGGGTCTTTCCGTCCTGCTGCGCGAAACGAGCATCTTTACTCGTAATGCAATTTCACCGGGCCTATGGTTGAGACAGTCGAGAAGTCGTTACGCCATTCGTGCAGGTCGGAACTTACCCGACAAGGAATTTCGCTACCTTAGGATGGTTATAGTTACCACCGCCGTTTACTGGCGCTTAAGTTCTCAGCTTCGCCAACCCGAAAGTCAGCTAACCGGTCCCCTTAACGTTCCAGCACCGGGCAGGCGTCAGTCCGTATACATCGCCTTACGGCTTCGCACGGACCTGTGTTTTTAGTAAACAGTCGCTTCTCGCTGGTCTCTGCGGCCACCCCCAGCTCAAGGCGTAAAGCCCATCACCAGAAATGGCCCCCCTTCTCCCGAAGTTACGGGGGCATTTTGCCGAGTTCCTTAACCATAGTTCACCCGAACGCCTCGGTATTCTCTACCTGACCACCTGAGTCGGTTTAGGGTACGGGCCGCCATGAAACTCGCTAGAGGCTTTTCTCGACAGCATAGGATCATCCACTTCACCACAATCGGCTCGGCATCAGGTCTCACCCTCATGTCATCCGGATTTACCTAGATAACGGGCTACACCCTTACCCCGGGACAACCACCGCCCGGGCTGGACTACCTTCCTGCGTCACCCCATCACTTACCTACTAGCCCTAGGGTCAGCGGCTCCACCACTCCCCTCAACTCCGAAGAGATTCAGGGCGGCTTCACAGCCTTAGCATCAGAAGATTCAGTATTGGGCGCTTCAAAGCGGGTACCGGAATATCAACCGGTTGTCCATCGACTACGCCTGTCGGCCTCGCCTTAGGTCCCGACTTACCCTGGGCAGATCAGCTTGACCCAGGAACCCTTAGTCAATCGGCGCACACGTTTCCCACGTGTGAATCGCTACTCATGCCTGCATTCTCACTCGTGAACCATCCACAACTCGCTTACGCGGCTGCTTCACCCGGCACACGACGCTCCCCTACCCAACCCAGCCTCCGTTAGGAGTACATGCTGGATTGACACGACTTCGGCGGTACGCTTGAGCCCCGCTACATTGTCGGCGCGGAATCACTTGACCAGTGAGCTATTACGCACTCTTTCAAGGGTGGCTGCTTCTAAGCCAACCTCCTGGTTGTCTCTGCGACTCCACATCCTTTCCCACTTAGCATACGCTTAGGGGCCTTAGTCGATGCTCTGGGCTGTTTCCCTCTCGACCATGGAGCTTATCCCCCACAGTCTCACTGCCGCGCTCTCACTTACCGGCATTCGGAGTTTGGCTAAGGTCAGTAACCCGGTAGGGCCCATCGCCTATCCAGTGCTCTACCTCCGGCAAGAAACACACGACGCTGCACCTAAATGCATTTCGGGGAGAACCAGCTATCACGGAGTTTGATTGGCCTTTCACCCCTAACCACAGGTCATCCCCCAGGTTTTCAACCCTGGTGGGTTCGGTCCTCCACACGGTCTTACCCGCGCTTCAACCTGCCCATGGCTAGATCACTCCGCTTCGGGTCTTGAGTGTGCTACTCCAACGCCCTATTCGGACTCGCTTTCGCTACGGCTCCCCCACACGGGTTAACCTCGCAACACACCGCAAACTCGCAGGCTCATTCTTCAAAAGGCACGCAGTCACGACCATGCCCCAAAGGACATGGCAACGCTCCCACGGCTTGTAGGCACACGGTTTCAGGTACTATTTCACCCCGCTCCCGCGGTACTTTTCACCATTCCCTCACGGTACTATCCGCTATCGGTCACCAGGGAATATTTAGGCTTAGCGGGTGGTCCCGCCAGATTCACACGGGATTTCTCGGGCCCCGTGCTACTTGGGTGTCGTACAAGCAAGCCATAGATGTTTCAGCTACGGGGGTCTTACCCTCTACGCCGGGCCTTTCGCATGCCCTTCGCCTACATCTACGGTTTCTGACTCACCCGACGACCGGCAGATCATCGAAGTACGATCCCACAACGCCAACCACGCAACCCCTGCCGGGTATCACACATGACTGGTTTAGCCTCATCCAGTTTCGCTCGCCACTACTCCCGGAATCACGGTTGTTTTCTCTTCCTGCGGGTACTGAGATGTTTCACTTCCCCGCGTTCCCTCCACATACCCTATATATTCAGGTACGGGTGACAGCCCATGACGACTGCCGGGTTTCCCCATTCGGACACCCCCGGATCAAAGCTCGGTTGACAGCTCCCCGGGGCCTATCGCGGCCTCCCACGTCCTTCATCGGTTCCTGGTGCCAAGGCATCCACCGTGCGCCCTTAAAAACTTGGCCACAGATGCTCGCGTTCACTGTGCAGTTCTCAAACAACGACCAGCCACCCACCACCCCGCCCAAACAGACGAGTTCACTGGGGCCGGCAACCGAAGACACAACCTGACGGCCGTACCCTCAGACACCCAACAGCGCGCCCAACACGAACCCTCGCTTGGCGTGTTCCACGCTCCGAAGAGCAGTACTCACAACCTCACAAGACCCCGTGCCGAATACTCAACGTTCCACCCATGAGCAACCAGCGTCGAACACTCGCCGACGAACTGGCTCTTGGACCACCAAAACAGGTTTGACGGCCAAAGTGCTCCTTAGAAAGGAGGTGATCCAGCCGCACCTTCCGGTACGGCTACCTTGTTACGACTTCGTCCCAATCGCCAGTCCCACCTTCGACAGCTCCCTCCCCAAAGGGGTTGGGCCACCAGCTTCGGGTGTTACCGACTTTCGTGACGTGACGGGCGGTGTGTACAAGGCCCGGGAACGTATTCACCGCAGCAATGCTGATCTGCGATTACTAGCGACTCCGACTTCATGGGGGTTCAGTTGCAGACCCCAATCCGAACTGAGACCGGCTTTTTGAGATTCGCTCCACCTCACGGTATCGCAGCTCATTGTACCGGCCATTGTAGCACGTGTGCAGCCCAAGACATAAGGGGCATGATGACTTGACGTCGTCCCCACCTTCCTCCGAGTTGACCCCGGCAGTCTCCTGTGAGTCCCCATCACCCCGAAAGGCATGCTGGCAACACAGAACAAGGGTTGCGCTCGTTGCGGGACTTAACCCAACATCTCACGACACGAGCTGACGACAGCCATGCACCACCTGTACACCGACCACAAGGGGGCGACCATCTCTGGCCGTTTCCGGTGTATGTCAAGCCTTGGTAAGGTTCTTCGCGTTGCGTCGAATTAAGCCACATGCTCCGCCGCTTGTGCGGGCCCCCGTCAATTCCTTTGAGTTTTAGCCTTGCGGCCGTACTCCCCAGGCGGGGAACTTAATGCGTTAGCTGCGGCACGGACGACGTGGAATGTCGCCCACACCTAGTTCCCAACGTTTACGGCGTGGACTACCAGGGTATCTAATCCTGTTCGCTCCCCACACTTTCGCTCCTCAGCGTCAGTATCGGCCCAGAGATCCGCCTTCGCCACCGGTGTTCCTCCTGATATCTGCGCATTTCACCGCTACACCAGGAATTCCGATCTCCCCTACCGAACTCTAGCCTGCCCGTATCGAATGCAGACCCGGGGTTAAGCCCCGGGCTTTCACATCCGACGCGACAAGCCGCCTACGAGCTCTTTACGCCCAATAATTCCGGACAACGCTCGCGCCCTACGTATTACCGCGGCTGCTGGCACGTAGTTAGCCGGCGCTTCTTCTGCAGGTACCGTCACTCTCGCTTCTTCCCTGCTGAAAGAGGTTTACAACCCGAAGGCCGTCATCCCTCACGCGGCGTCGCTGCATCAGGCTTTCGCCCATTGTGCAATATTCCCCACTGCTGCCTCCCGTAGGAGTCTGGGCCGTGTCTCAGTCCCAGTGTGGCCGGTCGCCCTCTCAGGCCGGCTACCCGTCGTCGCCTTGGTAGGCCATCACCCCACCAACAAGCTGATAGGCCGCGGGCTCATCCTACACCGCCGGAGCTTTCCACCACCAACCATGCGATCGGTAGTCATATCCGGTATTAGACCCCGTTTCCAGGGCTTGTCCCAGAGTGCAGGCCAGATTGCCCACGTGTTACTCACCCGTTCGCCACTAATCCACCACCGAAGCGGCTTCATCGTTCGACTTGCATGTGTTAAGCACGCCGCCAGCGTTCGTCCTGAGCCAGGATCAAACTCTCCATGAATGCCTCCAGGATATCCCGGCAAACACACACGAATAAGAACGGAACACCGACCGGAATAAGATCGATGTTCACATCATCCTCGCCGTGTCACCCCCAACCCCGTAACGGTGCTGGGAGGACTTTTCAAAGGAACCTCGCCCCCACACAGTGGTGGGAGACGGGGTATCAACATATTTGGCGTTGACTTTTGGCACGCTGTTGAGTTCTCAAGGAACGCACGCCTCCTTCGGTCCCGTTTCACCGGGCCCTCCGGGCGCTTCCCTTCGGCGTTTCCAACCTTACCAGATCCTTTTCCTGGTCATTTTCGACTGGAATTTTTTTCCGATGGCGGTTGGAAGGCCTTTCGTCTTTCCAATCTTCCACTTTATCAGAACCGTTTCGGCCGATCGAATCCGCCTTGCCTTTCTTCATCAGGATCCAAGGCGCCTTAGCGGAATCACATTAGCGCTAGAAGCGAGTTACATACTAACCATCAATCGCGGTTCTGTCGAACTCGAGGCAGATTTTAAAATGTACCTCCCCCCGAGTGCCGTGTCAACGGTCCCCTGGGGTGAACAGGACGCTAGCAGGTCAGCGGGTGTTGACGCACATCGAGCGTCGGGCCATCTGGGTGGGGCTGGCGTGCGGCTCGGGTTCCAGGCGCCGCTCCCCGGGGGCTCAGGCGAACGAGGACGGTGGGGTGTCGAGGTCTTCCAGCTCGATGCCGGGGGCCGCGAGGACGACGTCGCCAGCGATGTGGATGGTGTGCTGCTCGCCGGTGTCCAGCTCGTTGACCTGGTACTCGTCCACGATCAGCGGGCCGTTGTCAGTGCCGTGTGCTTCGCTTTTCAGCAGTGCCCAGGACTGGTCGAGGGTCCGGGGTGCCAGCACGGGGGCGGTGAGCGCGACGAGCCGCAGGCGGGTGGCGGGGGCGCCGGGGGTAAGTCGCAGGAGTCGGGTGGCGGCGACGAGGAAGGCGGGGGATGTGCCGGTGAAGGCGTGGGCGGCGGCGTTGCCTTCGGTGGCGTGGGCGCCGGAGGCGTCGGTGCGAACCCAACTGACGCCGTCGATGGCGGCGCCACGGACGCTCCAGTCCGCGGCCTGGAGCTCCATCCGCAGCGGGCGGCCCAACGCGCCGATGGCGAGGTCGACGGAGCCGGCGCGGTCGCCGGAGAGGGAGGTCGTCTGGGAGACGTAGCGCCAGCCGGAGGGGCCAGGCGCGCAGTGGAACTGCTCTACGCCGAGGGGGGTGTGGTCGTGCGGGTCGTAGAGCGCATAGCGGCCGCGGGGCATGGTGGGGTCCTTGACGAGTGAGGGCCTGCCCGGCCGGAAGTGGCCGGGACAGGGCCTCATGCTCCCCCGTTGCTGGCGGGAGCGTCGTAGTGCTTACTGCTGGCTGAACCGGTTGCCGCGCCCCGCCAGGGCGATGCGGGCAGTGGTGCCCGGGGCGCCACGGTCCCGCTCGCCTGGTCCGGGGCGTCGGCGGGCGGATCAGTAGCGGTAGTGGTCGGGCTTGTACGGGCCCTCGACCGGGACGCCGATGTAGGCGGCCTGCTCCGGGCGGAGCGTGGTCAGCTTGGCGCCGAGGGCGTCCAGGTGCAGGCGGGCGACCTTCTCGTCGAGGTGCTTCGGCAGCACGTAGACGTCCGTCGGGTACGCCTCCGGCTTCGTGAACAGCTCGATCTGGGCGATCGTCTGGTTCGCGAAGGAGTTGGACATGACGAACGACGGGTGGCCGGTCGCGTTGCCCAGGTTCAGCAGGCGGCCCTCGGAGAGGACGATGATCTTCTTGCCCTCCGGGAAGGTCCAGGTGTGGACCTGCGGCTTGACCTCTTCCTTGAAGATGCCGGGGATGGCAGCGAGGCCGGCCATGTCGATCTCGTTGTCGAAGTGGCCGATGTTCCCGACGATGGCCTGGTGCTTCATCTTGGCCATGTCGCTGGCCATGATGATGTCCTTGTTACCGGTGGTGGTGATGAAGATGTCCGCCGTCTCCACCACGTCGTCCAGCGTGGCCACCTGGTAGCCGTCCATGGCCGCCTGGAGGGCGCAGATGGGGTCGATCTCGGTGACGATCACGCGGGCGCCCTGGCCGCGGAGCGACTCCGCGCAGCCCTTGCCCACGTCGCCGTAGCCGCAGATGACCGTGACCTTGCCGCCGATGAGGACGTCGGTCGCGCGGTTGATGCCGTCCACGAGGGAGTGGCGGCAGCCGTACTTATTGTCAAACTTCGACTTGGTGACGGCGTCGTTGACGTTGATCGCCGGGAAGAGGAGGTCGCCGGCCTGGTGCATCTCGTACAGCCGGTGCACGCCGGTGGTGGTCTCCTCGGTCACGCCGCGGATCTCGGACGCGAGCTGCGTCCACTTCTGCGGGCTCTCGGCGAGGGTGCGGTTGAGGAGCTGGAGGATGACCCGGTGCTCGTCGTTCTCCACGGTGGAGACGTCCGGGGCCGCGCCGGCCTTCTCGTACTCGACGCCCTTGTGGACCAGGACGGTGGCGTCGCCGCCGTCGTCGAGGATCATGTTCGGGCCGCCGGTGGCGGTGCCGGGCCAGGTCAGCGCCTGCTCGGTGCACCACCAGTACTCCTCGAGCGTCTCGCCCTTCCAGGCGAAGACGGGGATGCCCTGGGGGTTGTCCGGGGTGCCGTTCGGGCCGACGGCGACGGCCGCGGCGGCGTGGTCCTGGGTGGAGAAGATGTTGCAGGAGGCCCAGCGGACCTGGGAGCCGAGCGCCGCCAGCGTCTCGATGAGGACGGCGGTCTGCACGGTCATGTGCAGCGAGCCGGTGATCCGGGCGCCGGCGAGGGGCTGGGCGTCCGCGTACTCCCGGCGGATAGACATCAGGCCCGGCATCTCGTGCTCGGCGAGGGTGATCTCCTTGCGGCCGAAGTTGGCCAGGGACAGGTCGGCGACCTTGAAGTCCCGGCCGTTGGCGTCGGCAGTCGACATGAATGCTGCTCCTCGTGCGTTGGGGATGGAGAGGTGTTCGGCTGGGCATGCGGCAGCACACAGAGCTGTCCCCTGTCGCAGCGCAGTCCGTCGGAGGCCCTCTCTCCCTCGGTCGGACCGCGCAGCGGACCGCCCGACCGCCATCAGCAGCGACGTCTGGCTGTCACAAAGCTACACCGATCGGCCCAGCGAACCCCAGCCCCCTTGGCCCGGACGGGGCCGAAGCGGTGGTGTCTCGGCCGCGCCGTGGCGCGTTCCGGTCGGCTCGACGTGGCCCGGTCGGGTCGGTTCGGTCCGAGGTGTGTTCCCGGGGCGTCGTGCGCGGGATCATCGGCAGCACGTTCCGTCGCGACGACCGGTAAGGAGATCCACGTGACCACCAGTCCGGCCGATGCGCCCGGCGGCGCGGCGGCGGGCGGGCTCAGGCTGCTCGCGGTCACCGCCTGCCCCACCGGGATCGCCCACACGTACATGGCCGCCGAGAACCTGACCCGGGCCGCCGAGGCGTTGGGGCATCAGATCACGGTGGAGACCCAGGGGGCGATCGGGGCTGAAAACGTACTGTCAGACAACGATGTCAGCAGCGCGGACGCCGTCATCATCGCCGCCGACAAGGACGTCGACCGGGGCAGGTTCGTCGGCAAGCCGGTGCTGGTGGTCGGGGTATCGGACGGCATCCACCGGCCCGAGGAGCTGATCGCCCAGGCCCTGAGCGCCCCCGTCCACGGCGGCGAAGAGGTGAGAGGTCGCGCGCGGGGCCGGGCGGGCGCCGGACGCGACGCCGCGCACGCGCCGGCTGTGCCCGGCGGGCCGAACGAGGCTGACGTGTCGATCGGTGGCGATGGTGATGGTGGTGGTGCCGGGCGGGACGGGGGAGCGGAGCGGGACGTACAGGGCGCTGATGAACGGCGTCTCGTAACATGATCCCGTTCGTGGTCGTGGGCGGGCTGCTGATCGCGGCCTCGTTGGCGCTGGGTGGGGAGACGACGTCCGAGGGGATCGTCATCCCCGACGGGTCGTTCTGGAAGGCCGTCAACGACATCGGCACGGTCGGTTTCGAGCTGATGATCCCGATTCTGGCCGGGTACATCGCGTACGCCATCGCCGACCGGCCCGCGTTGGCGCCCGGGATGGTGGGGGGTTGGGTCGCGGCGCACGGCGAGTTGTACGGCTCGGAGGCGGGGGCGGGGTTCATCGGGGCGATCGTCGCCGGGTTCCTGGCCGGGTACCTGGTGCTGTGGATCAAGCGGGTGCGGGTGCCCCGGTTCGTCCAGCCGATCATGCACGTGATCGTCATTCCGATCCTGGCCACCACGGCGCTCGGGCTCTTCCTCGTCCACGTCCTGGGCAGGCCGATCGCCTGGGTCTTCGAGCACCTTACCGACTGGCTCGGCGAGCTGACGGGCACCAGCGCGGCGCTGCTCGGCGTCGTCCTCGGCCTAATGATCAGCTTCGACATGGGCGGGCCGGTCAACAAGACGGCCTTCCTGTTCGGTGCCGGGCTGGTCGCCGAGAACCCCGAGATCATGGGCATGTGCGCGGCGGCCATTCCGGTGCCGCCGCTCGGGCAGGGCCTGGCGACGCTGGTCCGGCGCCGGCTCCACGACGGCCAGGAGCGCGAGACCGGGTTGGCGGCGCTGTCCATGGGGTTCTTCGGGATCACCGAGGGGGCGATCCCGTTCGCGGCGGCCCGCCCGGCGCGGGTCATCCAGGCGAACATGCTGGGCGGCGCGGCGGCCGGGGCGGTCGCGGGGCTAGCCACGGTCACGGACGCGGTGCCGCACGGCGGGCCGATCGTGGCGGCGTTCGGGGCCGTGGGCGACGCGCCGATGTTCCTGGTAGCGGTCGCGATCGGCACGGTGGTCACGGCGCTGACGACGGTGGCCCTGCTGTCACTGGAGGCGGGGGGAACGGGTGGCGGGTATGGCGGGTGTGACCGACGGGCTGCCCGTGGCGGGTGCGGGTGGTGCGGAGCGCGAGGCGCCGGAGGCCAGGCGTACGACGGGGGCGCCGGCCGAGGCAGTGCGTACGGCGCGCTCCTCGGCCGAGGCCGTCCGTACGGAGTCAGCATCGGCACCCGCCGCCGCTCCCGCGCCCGCGCCCGTACCCGCTCCTGTCGAGGCGGGGGTGGCAGGGCTGGCGCGGTACGTGTCGCGGGACAGCGTGGCGGAAGGGCTCGTGGCGACGGATCGGGACGGGGCGATCCGCGAGTTGGCGGCGCTGGTGGCGCGGAGCGGGCGGGTCGCCGACGTGGCCGCGCTGGAGCGGGCCGCGTGGGAGCGGGAGGAACAGGGGACGACCGGGCTCGGCGCGGAGGTCGCCGTTCCGCATGCGAAGACCGACGCGGTGACCGCACCCGTGGTCGGCTTCGCGCGCTCGGCCGAGGGCATCGAGTGAGGCTCGCCCGACGGCACCCGGGCCCGGCTGATCTTCATGATCGCCGTGCCCGAGGCCGCCGCGGGCGACGAGCACCTGCGCATCCTCGCGCGGTTGGCGCGGGCGCTCACTGATGCCGGCTTCCGCGCCCGGTTGCGGGACGCCCCGGACCCGGCAGCGATCATGTAGGTGCTGGCGGAGGTCCCGTAACGCGTCGCCCCGCGCCCGTCTCACCCGGCCGGGACGCTCCGGCGCGGTCTCGTCCCCGCTCCCCCGGCCGCCGGCCGGGACGACCCGTCGGTCAGGGGGCCGTCGGCTTGGTGGGTGAGGCGCCGGACGCGGCGGCCGTAGCGCTGTAGATGTCCGGCTCCAGGTAGATGACGCGGGCGATCGGGACGGCGGCGCGGATGCGTTCCTCGGCGGCGTCGATGGCCTCGGCCACCTCCGTCGCCGTGTCGTCGTGGCGTACCGCGATCTTGGCGGCGACCAGCAGTTCCTCCGGGCCAAGGTGCAGCGTGCGCATGTGGATCAGGTGGGTGACGGTGTCGCCGTCACCCACGGCCGCCTCGATCGCCTCCACCTGGTCCGTGTCGGCGGCTTCGCCGAGCAGCAGCGACTTCGTCTCGGCCGCGAGCACGACGGCGATCAGCACGAGGAGGACACCGATGCACAGCGTGCCGACGCCGTCCCAGACGCCGTCGCCGGTCGCGAGGGCGAGGCTGACGCCGACGAGCGCGAGGACGAGGCCGACCAGCGCGCCGAGGTCTTCGAGGAGGACGACGGGAAGCTCGGGGGCCTTGGCGCGGCGGACGAACTGGGACCAGCTCAGCGCGCCGCGTACCTGGTTGGACTCCTTGATCGCGGTGCGGAAGGAGAACGTCTCGGCGATGATCGCGAAGACGAGCACGCTGACCGGCCAGTACCAGTGCTCGATCTCGTGCGGGTGCTTGATCTTCTCGTAGCCCTCGTAGAGCGCGAAGACGCCGCCGATGGTGAACAGCACGATGGAGACGAGGAAGCCGTAGATGTAGCGCTCGCGGCCGTAGCCGAAGGGGTGCTGCGGGGTCGCCTCCCGCTTGGCCTTCTTGCCGCCGAGGAGCAGCAGGCCCTGGTTGCCCGAGTCGGCCAGCGAGTGCACGCCCTCGGCGAGCATGGACGACGAGCCGCTGAACGCGAAGGCCACGAACTTGGCCACCGCGATGGCCAGGTTGGCGCCCAGTGCGGCGACGATCGCCTTGGTTCCGCCCGATGCACTCATGTGTGCCAGATGTCCCTTCCGCCCGTGTCCGCCTGGCGCCTGACGCGGGGTCGACGCCGTACGGCTGCTGTACGGCGGGCCATTGTTGCAGCCTTCGGAGGCGGAGCGGCGTCAGGGCGCGGCGTGGAGGTGCCGACGGGGTGGCCGGTGGGTGGCGGTGGGGCGCGTCCTGGCCGCCGCCGGCCCGGCGGTGCGTGCGGCTCGGGCGCGGGCCGGCGGGGTCGGGGGGCGGGGTGTCAGAGGGCGAGCGTGGCGCGGTAGAGCGTGCCCTCGCCGGTGAGTTCGACGGCCTCGGGGGCGGGCACGTAGGCCGACTCGCCCTGCGCCAGGCGCAGTTCGGTGGCGGCGGCGGAGGCCGCTGGTCCCCGGCTGCGTAGCGTGACCTGGCCCTCGGTGCAGAGCAGGACCTGCGGGGCGCCGGTGGGCAGCGGGCGGGGGGCGGCGTCGGCGGGCAGGACGTGGCGGGAGAGCCGGAACTCGTCGGTGGGCGTCGCGTAGACCTCCGCGCCGTCCGGCTCCGCCTCGGGGCGCAGGACGCCGGGCGAGGCGCTCTCGAACCGTACGACCCGCAGCAGCTCGGGGACGTCGACGTGCTTGGGGGTGAGGCCGCAGCGCAGCACGTTGTCGGAGTTGGCCATGAGTTCGACGCCGAGGCCGTCGAGGTAGGCGTGCGGGACGCCGGCGCCCAGGTAGAGGCCCTCGCCGGGCTGGAGCCTGACGTGGTTGAGCAGCATGCCGGCGATCACGCCGGGGTCGCCGGGGAAGCTGCGGGCGACGGCGGCGTACGCGGCATAGGCGTCGGCGTGCGGGCCGCCCGCCGAGGCCAGCCGGGTGGCGGCCGCAGCCGCCTCGGTGACGGTGGCGGCCATGGCCTCGTGGTCGGCGCTGAGGACGGCGGTAAGCACCTCGCGCAGCGCGTCGGTGTCCGGCATGGCGCGCAGGATGTCCACGTACGGCTTGAGCGAGTCGACGTCGAGCGCGGCGAGCAGGTCGGCGGCCTCGGCGGGGGGGCGGAAGCCACACAGGCCGTCGAAGGGGGTGAGCGCGCAGATCAATTCGGGCTTGTGGTTGGCGTCCTTGTAGTTGCGGTGCGGGGCGTCGACGGGCACGCCGCGCCGCTCCTCGTCCGCGAAGCCGGCTCGGGCCTGGTCGAGGTCGGGGTGGACCTGGAGGGAGAGCGGGACCTGTGCGGCCAGCACCTTGAGCAGGAACGGCAGCCGGTCGCCGAAGCGGCGGACGGCCTCCGGGCCGAGTTCGGCCTCCGGGTCGGCGGCGATGACCTCGTTGAGGCCGACGGGGCCCGCGCCCCGGTCCACGCGCGAGGGCGCGCCCGGGTGGGCGCCCATCCACAGTTCGGCCTGCGGCTCGCAGGTCGGTTCGGTGCCGAGGAGTTCGGGGATGGCGGTGACGGACCCCCAGGCGTAGGGGCGCACGGTGTTGGCTAGGCGGTCCATGTGGGGGTTCCTGACTCTCGGTGGCGTACCGGTGCCGGCGGAGGTCGGACGGGCCGGGGCGGTCCGGGCGACGTGGCGCGCGGACCGGCGGCGGGCGCCGGGCGGGCGGGTGCGACGCGGGTCGGGGCCGTGGCGGGTGCCGGTGACGGGACGCTGTGGTGGTTGTGGTGCGGCGGGTTGCCGGGTGGTGCGGGTGGCGTACGGGGTTACGCGGCCGACGGGTCACCGACGGGTGCGCACCCCGTGCTGTTCATGATCCCTCTGCGCCGGCAAGCGTCAGGTAAACGGCGGCGAAATCCGTGATGGCGAGAAGCTCGGCCGCGCGTTCCACGGCCTGTTCGGCGGTGGGTTCCAGATCGCTGATCGGGGTGTCGTGCGAGAGAGCGAGTTCGCGGGCGGCCGGCGCGGCGGAGAGGTGGGCGGTGACCGCCGGGACGTCGTCGGCGGCGTCGGGGGTCTGCCGGTCGCGGAGCAGTACGACGCGGGCGCGCAGCGCCTCCGGCTCCTCCACCCGGTCCCGGAAGAGTAGTCCGGGTCGGCTCCGCCGGCGAACGGGCTGGTCAGCAGCGCGCCGTGGACCCGCAGCGCGTCGGGCAGCTCCGCGGTGAGCGCGGGCCGGCCGGCCACCGCGCCGAGCAGCCGGGCGAAGCGGCGGCCGACGGCGGCCGCGACCTCGCCCTCGGTCCACACCAGCGGCAGCGCGTCGGCCAGTTCGGCGGCGAGCGACTTGGCGGGGTTGCGGTAGGTGGCCTGGGCGGGGCCGCAGCGCTCGGCGACCTGGTCGAGCCGGTCGGCGACGCGTTGCAGCGTCCCGGGCGGCGCCGTGCACCAGGCCGATCCGGTCGACGAGGGCGAGCAGCGGCGTGAGCACGGCCCACAGCGGGCCGGGCGAGGGGTCGGCGGGGTAGGGGTTGGTGCGCTGGGCCGCGGGGGGGCTCGCCCGCGCCGTGCGGGTGGGCGCCGAGGGCTCCGACCGCGGGCGGCTCGGGCCTGGGGTGGGCATCGCCGGGGGCCAGCGGCGGCGGGTTGGTGCCGCCCTCGCCGGGCGCGGGCCGATCGGACTCGCCGGGCTCGCCGGTCCCGGGGGCCGCGGGCCCCTAGGCGCGCGGGGTGCCGGGCGGGGTCGGGTCCGCGCCGTACGGGTCGGCGTCGGTCGGCGGTTGGCCGGGCCCGGTGCCGGGGTCCGGCTCCGGCAGCGGAGCCGGCGTGGTCGGGAGGTGCAGGCCACGGGCGCGTTCGACGGCCCCGACCAGCGGGGTGCCGCTCGGGGTGAGGGCCACCATGGTGCAGCCGCGCCGGTACGCCTGGTCCAGGAGTACGGCCAGGCCCGGTTCGGCGCCGTCCGGGCTGGTCACGGCCAGCAGGTCGAGCGGGCCGGCCCAGCCGGGCAGGGCCCAGCGCAGGGCGCCGGCGGCGGGCGCGACGCCGGTGGGGCGGATCAGGGTGACGGACACGCTGCCACCGGTGAGGGCGCCGAGCAGGTCGGCCGCGCACTCCGCCACGCTCCCGGGGCCCGCCACCAGGACCGCGCGGGGCCGGCCGTCGGGCTGGAGGTCCGCGACGCCCGCCTCGGCGGCGTACCGGGCGGCCGTGCGCACCCGCCCCCGGACTCGGCGGCGCCGCGCAGCAGACCTCGGGTATCAGCACGGGCCAGGGCTTCGGGGGCGTCCAGGAGCGACTCGTCGAGCATGGTGCGTCGGCCTTCCGATCGCCGTGGGGCGTGCGCGCGGTACGCGGTCAGGCAGGGCGGCGTGCCTCGTCCACCAGGAGTACGGGGATGCTGTCCCGGATCGGGTACGCCAGGCCGCAGCCCGCGCCCTCGCAGACCAACTCCGGCTCGGTCGCAGCCGACTCGTCCCGCAGCGGGGCGTGGCACGCCGGGCAGGCGAGGATCTCCAGGAGGCTGGCTTCGACCGACATGGTCTTCCCTTCGGGACGGGCAAGTGCTGTGCGGCCCAGGGTACCGCCGCCCGGCGGGCCGGGCGTGCGACGGGCGCCGGGCCGCGGCGGCGCGCGGCCGCTGGTCGGAGCCGGGTCGGGGCGGCGCGGTGAACGGTCGGGGTCCCCGGCGGGGGCGTGCACGGGAGCCCGTACGAGGGTGTCGTGCGGGCTCCCGCGTGCGCGCCCCGCGCCCGGTCCGGCGGGCGGGCCGGGCGCGGGCGGGTCAGGCCCGGAGTGGGTCAGGCGCGGACGATGGCGAGGACCTCGTCGCGTACCCGGGCCACCGTCTGCGCGTCCCGGGCCTCCACGTTCAGCCGCAGCAGCGGCTCCGTGTTGGAGGCGCGGAGGTTGAACCACCAGGTGGCGGCGGTGACGGTCAGGCCGTCCAGCTCGTCGAGCTGGACGTCGGGGCGCTGCTCGAAGGCGGCCCTGACGGTGGCGGCCCGGCCCGGCTGGTCGGCGACGGTGCTGTTGATCTCGCCGGAGGCGGCGTACCGGTCGTAGCGGGCGACGAGCTGGGAGAGCGGGCCGTCCTGCTCGCCGAGCGCGGCCAGGACGTGCAGCGCGGCCAGCATGCCGGTGTCGGCGTTCCAGAAGTCCCGGAAGTAGTAGTGCGCCGAGTGCTCGCCGCCGAAGATCGCGCCGGTGCGGGCCATCTCCGCCTTGATGAAGGAGTGGCCCACGCGGGTGCGCACGGCCGTGCCGCCGGCCTCCTTGACGATCTCGGGCACGGACCAGGAGGTGATGCAGTTGTGGATGACCGTGCCGCCCGGGTGCTTGGCGAGTTCGCGCTCGGCGACCAGCGCCGTGATCGCCGACGGGGGGACCGGCTCGCCCCGCTCGTCCACGACGAAGCAGCGGTCGGCGTCGCCGTCGAAGGCGAGGCCTATGTCGGCGCCGACGGCCCGGACCTTCGCCTGGAGGTCGACGATGTTCTTCGGGTCGAGCGGGTTGGCCTCGTGGTTGGGAAACGTTCCGTCGGGCTCGAAGTAGAGCGGGACCAGCTCGATCGGCAGGCCGTCGAAGACGGTGGGGACGGTGTGGCCGCCCATGCCGTTGCCGGCGTCCACGACCACCTTCAGCGGGCGGCTCGCGGTCAGGTCCACCAGGGAGCGCAGGTGCGCGGCGTAGTCGGCGAGCACGTCGCGCTGGGTGACGGCGCCGCGGGTGGCCGCGCTCGGCGGCGCACCCTTGGTGGACCAGCGCTCGACCAGGGCCCGGATCTCGGCGAGGCCGGTGTCCTGGCCCACCGGGGCGGCGCCGGCGCGGCACATCTTGATGCCGTTGTACTGGGCCGGGTTGTGGCTCGCGGTGAACATCGCGCCGGGCAGGTCGAGCGCGCCGCTGGCGTAGTACAGCTCGTCTGTCGAGCACAGGCCGATCTCGGTGACGTCCACACCGAGCGCGGCGACGCCCTCGGCGAAGGCCCGCGAGAGCCCCAGGGACGACGGGCGCATGTCGTGGCCGACGACCACTGCGTTTGCGTCCGTCACTTGCGCGAAGGCCGCGCCGAAGAGTGCAGCCAGCGCCTCGTCCCACTGGTCGGGGACGACCCCACGCACGTCGTACGCCTTCACGAGCTGCGACAGATCAGCCACGGCCTACTCCTTCTGGGCAACGTTGAAGGGTGCCAAATCTACCGGTGACGGGGGGGAACGCCCGCCGGCCGGTGGCCCCGCGGGGACGGCTGCCGCCGCGGCGGCAGCCCCACGCTACGCCCTCGCCCCGCCGCCCCCGCACGGAGTCGGCCACCCCCGCGACCATCGGCCACCCGGGTGACGGCGCGGCACGGCCCCACGTGGAGTGGCCGATGGTGGGCGCCTGGCCGGACAGGTTCATCACGTACGCGAGCGCCAGCACCGAGGTCACCGTTACGATCGCGGCGCGCAGCTCCCGGACGGTGGCCAGCCACTCGCCGAGCGCCGCCCGCAGGGGCACCCGCAGCACCCGGGCGGTGCCGAGGCCGGCGAGCAGCACGAGCGTGCCGCCCGTGGCCAGCAGCGGCAGCGCGAACGCGTTGGCGGCCAGCCGCTCCCCGTCGGCGCTCGCCGCGTCGAGGAACGGCCAGTCGAACCGCAGGGTGGCCCGGCCGAGCAGCTCCTTGACCGGTCCGAGCTGCGCGATCGAGAAGACCGCGACGATCAGGGCGTACGGGGCGTAGGCGCGCAGCACCTCGGGGCGCGGGTCCACGCGGTCCACGTCCGCGTCGTGCGCGCCGGTGAGCACGGCCGCGCGGACCTGTCCGGTGGCCGGGCGGCGGGCGGAGGGGGTGGCGGGCCAGGGCCACGGCGCCGGCGAGCGCGGCGCCGATGTCGGCGAGCTGGGCCGAGAGGTAGTTCGCCGCCGCGAACTGTGCGAGTGCGAAGGCCAAGCCGCAGGCGAGCGCGGGTCGCCAGGTCTCGCGCAGGCCGCGCCGGCCGTCCAGGAGGGCGACCAGGATGAGCGGCACCAGCAGCGCGAGCAGCGGGGTCTGTCGTCCGACGACCGCAGCGACGGTGTCCAGCGGCAACTCGGTGACCTGCGCGAGGGTGACCACGGGGGTGCCCATGGCGCCGAAGGCGACCGGCGCGGTGTTGGCGACCAGGGCGACCACCGCCGCCCTGACCGGGTCGAAGCCGAGCGCGACCAGCATCACCGAGCAGATCGCCACCGGCGCGCCGAACCCGGCCAACGCCTCAAGGAGCGCCCCGAAGCAGAACGCGATCACCAGCGCCTGCACCCGGGGGTCGTCCGAGAGCCGGCCGAAGGAACGGCGGAGCACGTCGAAGTGGTCGGTGCCCACCGTCATCCGGTACACCCACAGGGCGTTGACGACGATCCACAGGATGGGGAAGAGGCCGAACAGCGCCCCCTGGGCCGCGCCGGACAGGGTCTGCCCGACGGTCATGTCGTACGCGCCCCAGGTGACAAGCCCGGCGACGGCGAGGCCGGCGAGCCCGGCACGCGGTGCCCGTACGCGCGCCGCGTCGAGCAGGGTGAGGACGGTGGCGAGCGGAAGGGCGGCGACGAGCGCGGACAGGGCAAGCGAACCGGCGACCGGTTCCAGTTGCGGCACCAACAAGCGGACCTCCCGGGTGGGAGGAATGGTCGTGTCCGCGACAAGGCGGCGTCAACACGGCATGGACGCCACAGGTCCGCGCCCCCGACCGCCGGGCTGCCGCGCGCCGCGGGCGGTCCCCCGGGGCCGGGACAGCGGGCCGGGACGCCGAGGGCCAAGTCAACCGGGCCAGCCGCTGCGGAACCTGGCCGCCCCGGACGGGCCGTCAGCGGGGCGGGGTCACCTGGGGGCCGGCACGTTCGCGGCGAACTGGCCGACGTAGTTGCCGGGCGGGCTGTAGTTCACGACGACGTACGTCTTGTCCCGCGACTTCGCCAGCCCCACGCCCATGCCGCGGCTGCTCTTCCACACCGCCTGAGTGAAGTTGCCGCACTTGGAGAAGGTGCTCATGTCGGGTTCGCGGCCGTAGTACATGTACTCCCTGACCTGGTTATACCAGGCGTCGGCTACCTCGGCGCCGCTCGGCGAGGCGCCGGCCGGGTCCCAGGCGTAGTACAGGTTCTCGCCGTACTTGTTGGGGGACCGGTGCTCGAACTTTCCGGACTTCGCCATCTGGTCCGCCCACTCCTGTGCCCAGCGGCTGATCGCGGGGTCGAGGACCAGCGGCGAGACGCCGTGCCGGGCGCGTTGGGCGTTGGTGCGGTCGAGGAGCTGTTGGTCGAAGGCCGGGGCGGGCGACGAGGTGGCGGGTGCGGCCAGCGTGAGGGTCGCCATCACCGCCGCCATCGCGGCCAGTGCGCCGCGCGGGCGGTACGTCGGATTGTCGTCTTCATGCAGCCGTAACGAGGCCGCGCCGGCCACGTCACCCCGCGCGGGCGCGGAGCGGGGCGTACAACGGGGAGCGTCCACGAGCGGCCCGGGCCTCGCGGGCGGGTGCACGGTGGGTGCGCGGGAGCGGTGGCGCGCGGGAACGCCCGGCGCGGCGGCGCGAGAGCGAGCCGAGGGGTCGCAGGGAGGTGCCGGGGGCGGCCTCAGGAGTCGGGAGAGCGGAGAACCCGCAGGTGGGCGCGGCGGGCGACCTCCATGGGGTCGGCCTCGCGGCCGTGCGGCGGGCCGGCGCCAGGGGCTCCGGGGGCCCCGGTCGTGCGGGCGGGCGGCCTCGCGCACCGCGTTGGCGAGCGCTTCGAGGTCGTCACCGCTGGGTCTGGTGGGGCCGGTGTCCACGGCGAGCCGGACGACCTCCCAGCCGCGCGGCGCGGTGAGGCGCTCCGAGTGCTCCGAGCACAGGTCGTAGCAGTGCGGCTCGGCGTAGGTGGCGAGCGGTCCGAGGACCGCGGTGGAGTCCGCGTAGACGTACGTCACCGTCGCGACGGCGGGACGGCCACGCGGTACGCGAACAGCGACGTACAGGGCTCACGACGTTGGACGGTACCGCACTCTTGAACGGGCCGCGAAGACTCTCCATGACCTCACTCCACCGTGTCGTCCTCATTCATCTTATGAACCCGGCGGCCAGCCAACCAGCCTGACCTGCGTAAGGCCAGCGATCGCGGGATTTCGCCGGGGATGATTCCTGTCACCATTCGATCCCATTGACTCTGTGTGCACGCGCTCGGGCCGCCGGGAGGCGCCTTCACGTGAACGCCAACATGGCTGGAATGTTCATCCCTTGACAGGGTGCGTCACGCGGCGCGGCCACATGTACGCGGGCGCCCGGCGGCTACTCTCGTCAGTGATGGACACCCCCGTACCTCCCCCGCCCGGCGCTGGGGGCACGCCCACCCCGCCCAGCGCCGGGGACGCCGCCCGCGGTCCGGCCGCCGCCGGCGGGCCCCGCGCGCGCGGCGGGGGCGCCCGCGCGGCGGGCGGTGCCGGGGACGCTCCGGCGCCGGCAGGACCGCGCCCACGGCGCCGGGACCGGCACGGCCGGGGCATGCGCGGGCCGATCGCGCCGCCGCAGGTGCCGCTGTCGGTCAGCCGCGCGGACGCCTTCGACGACCTGGTGCACGACTCGGCCGAGCGGTTGGGACGGCGCTGGCCGCAGCTGTCCGGCGTCGACTTCGCCGTCCGCGACGTGCCGGGCGCCGAGGCGAGCGCCGGTGACGGGCTCGGCCCCGCGGCGTGGAGCGACGACGCGGTGCCGCTCGGCCGGTTCATCGCTGGCCAGGGCGAGCGCCCGGCGCGGATCGTGGTCTTCCGGCGCCCGATCGAGATCCGCACCAAGAGCCGCGACGAGCGCGCGCTGCTCGTGCACGAGGTCGTCGTCGAGCAGGTCGCCGAGCTGTTGGGGCTCGCCCCCGAGTCGGTCGACCCGCGCTACGGGCAGGACTGACCCGCCACCGGTTTCCGCCCCACCGCCGCCAGCTTCCACCCCACCCCGCAGCCGCCGGCCTCCGGCCCGAATGCGTCCGCGTCCGAATGGTTTCGGCCATTTCCGAACGTCGTCGCGGGCCACGATCCGTCCGGCCGTGCTCCCCCGCGACCGACCGATCTCGGCCACCGCGCGGCGTCCTGCGGCCGGGAATCACCTCCCGGCCCGGGCTCAGTCGTCGTTGAGCAGCGACAGGTGCTGGTTGCCGCGCGGCACCGCGACCGTGCCCCGGTCGTCCGGCAGCCCCTGGATGGTAAACATCGGCATCCCGCCCGCCTCCACCTCAAGCAGCCGCGACGCGTACACCGGCCCGCCGTCCAGGCGCTCGACCGTCACCGCGTACGAGCCCTTCGCGCCGTCGGGGCGGGGCGGGTCGAGGGCGAGCGTCGTGCCGGCCTTGACGGTGACCTCCCGGCTAGCCGGGCTGCCGGCCGACGAGGTGACCCGCACGGTGGCGGCCTCGTCGGGCGCGGTCAGGGACAGCGTGCTGCCCTCGGACCGGTTGTCGGCGACCGTACCCCGGCTCTCGATCGGGGCGGAGGCCGGGATGAACGCCGTCTCCTGCTGGTCGCCCTTGCCACGCGTCACGCGCAGCGCGGCGACGAACGGCGCGGAGCCGCTGCCTTGCGGCGTGAGCACGAGCGAGCCCGGCTCACCCTTGGTGAGGTCGCCGAGGTCGATCGCGCTGGTCATCCGGCTCTTGACGCTCACCTTCTCGTGGCCGGCCGGGGTGAGGGAACCGGAGGGGTTGGAGAGTTGGATCTTCAGGTCGGCGTCGCCCGAGCCCGTGGCGTAGGCGACCAGCCGGACCGAGGTGGCGTCCTTCGGGATGCCGGGGAGCACCGCGCGGGTGCCGGGCGGGGCCGCGGCCGGCAGCCAGTCGCTGCCGATGTTGGCGTCCACGGCCTGCACGCTGGCGCCGATGCGCCCGGAGCGCACCGCCGCGTGCAGCGTAACGTTGATGGTCGGCTTGCTGACCAGAGTGGAGAGCAGCACGGGCTTGGTGGAGTGCGGCGGGATGTTGATCGACTCGCCGCTGGGCGCCTCCAGCCGGCCGTTCTCGCCGTACAGCTCCAGGTCGACCACCGCCTGGGAGCTGTCGGGGTTGGTGAGGTGGACGTAGTCCTGCCGGTTCCCCGCCGTGCTCACGCCGGGGAACCAGAAGTCGGTGCCGGGGGCGACGCAGGAGGCGCCGAGCAGGCCGCGCCCGTCGCCCGCGGTCACAGTGGTGGTCTGCTGCACGGTCCAGCCCGGGGCGAGCGCGCCGTCCGCGACGCCGATCAGCGCGGGCGGGTCAGAGCGCGAGGTGTTCTCGGAGACCGGCGTCCCGGGCTTGGCCAGCGGCACCACCGGGTCGCCGGTCAGCGCGTCGCCCTCGCCCCGCTCGCCGTCCCGCGCCTCGCCGTCCCCACCACCGTCGTCGGCGGGGTGCGCGGGGAGCAGCTCGGCTGCGGCCTTGTCACCGCCGCCCTGGCCGGGTGCCTGCGGGGTGTAGGCGGTGTACGTGGTCTCGCCGAGTTCGGACGAGGTGGGCGCGGGGCACACCAGCGCGGAGCGCTCGACCGGCATCCGGGCCGCGGCTGCCACCCGCGTGCCGCCCGAGCCGGACTTCGCGTCGGAGTCGGAATCCCCGGTCATCGACGCGAGGCCGGTGATGGCGGCCAGGGCGGTGGCGACGGCGAGCAGGGACAGGGTGGTGCGGTTCATGCCTGGCTCCCGTCGCGGCGGGGCCCGGGGATGGTGCCGTCGCCGTACGTCGTCTCGTCCTGCCCGGCCGGCCCCGCGCCCGGGTCGGCGGCGTCCGGGTAGGGCTGCTGCCCGTACCCGTAGGGGTCGTAGCCGCCCTGGTAGCCGCCGTTGCCACTGCCGTACGGGTCGGCCTGGCCCACCTGGTAGCCGCCGCCCGGATAGCCGGTCACCTGGTCGCCGGTGGCGGGTTGCCCCTGGTAACCGGCTTCGACGCCCTGTGCGTACGGGCCCTGGTAGGGCTGCTGGTACGGCGCGGGGGCGGGCGGGCCGGGCTGGTCGGGGGCGTACCCGGGGCCGCCGTCCCACTGCTGGCCGTAACCCGGCTGATCGAAGCCCGGCTGGTCGAAGCCCTGTCGTGGGGCCGCGTACGGGTCGACCAGTGGCGTGCCCTGGACCGGTGTCGCCGTCGGGTCGCCGGTCGGGGGCGCCTGTGGCGCGGGTGCCGACGGTGGCAGGGGCGGCGCCGGTGGTCCTGAGCTGTCCGGCGGGCCCCAGCCGGGGCCCGCGCCGTCGGGGGCGAGGTCGGCGCCGGGCTCCGGCGCGTCGGGGCGGGGCGTGCCGGCCGCCTCGGCCGCGGCCCGCAGCCGGCGCGCCCGGCGGCCCTCGCCGGCCACGGCGCCGTCGCCCGGGCCGGGGCGCCGGTCGGCGCTCCGGGGGCGGCGGCCGCCGGCAGGTCGTCGTCCATCTCGCGGCGCCAGCCGGGCAGCGCGAGCACGAGGAGCACCAGGGCGAGCAGCACCTGGGCACACACCCACAGCGTGTGGCTGGTCGACGTCTCGTACGTGAGGGACAGCCGGCCGCCGGTGGCGGGCAGTTCGAAGCCCTGGGCCCAGCGGTCCACGGTGGTCCGCTTGAGTTCCCTGCCGTCGAGGGTGGCCCGCCAGCCGGGCGCGGCCTCGTCGGCGACGCGCAGCACTCGCCCCTCCGGCCCGTCGGGCACGGTGCCGTGCGCCGAGACGGGACCGGCCGCGACCGGGACCGGGACCGGGACGGCCGTCGCGTCGCCCGCGCCGGCCTTCGCAGGCGGCATGACGGCGACCCGGGACACCCGCTGGTCGACGCGCCACAGGGCGCTGCCGTCCTGCTGGCTGAGCCGGGTCAGGCCCGGGGTCGTGTCCAGGACGCGGGCGAACTGGCGCGGGGCGCTGTCGCGGACCAGCACGTAGCGCACGGCGTAGCCGCCGAGTTCGGTGGTCTGGTCGGCTCCCGAGCCGGCGACCAGGTTGGCCACGACGCTGTCGAGCCGCTGGTCGCCGCCGGCCTCGGTGGCGGCCTCGGCGTCGCCGAGCCGCGCGCCGGAGCCGCGCACCAGGATGTAGTCGACGCGCGCGGCGTCGCCGTCGAGGACCAGGGTGCGGGCCTGGTCGCGGGTGCGGGCCTCCTCGGCGACGAAGGCCGGGACCTGCACCGGGTCGCGCCGTTCGATCGGCCCGTCGGCGCCGCCCAGCATCCAGACGCAGGCGGCGATGAGCGGTGCGAGGCCGGCGGCGAGCGCGATGAGCGCGGCCACCGGCTGCCGCCAACCGAAGCTCTGCTCGGCGACGCGGGCCCGGGCGCCCTCGGCCCCCACCAGGCCCGCGCACAACAGCGCGAGGCCGTAGACCAGGGTCGCCGGGCCGGCCCAGTGGTCGCCGCCGGCCAGCGCCGCGAACAGGAAGCCGGTCAGCGCCACCGCCCACGCGGTGCGCACCGCGAGCTGCCGCTCGGAGCGCAGCAGCGCGGCGAGCGCGGCCAGCGGCACGCCGACCATGAGCAGCGCGCCGGGCGCGCCCGGGCCGCCGGGAGTCAGGGTGAGCAGTTCGAGTGCGGAGGCGCCGCCGGTCGCGTGGTCGAGCCCGGCCTCGTCGAACAGCCGGCCCGGGTGCGTGAGCAGCGACAGCGACCAGGGGGCGAGCACCAGCAGCGGGGTGAGCGCGACGGCCAGGAAGCGGGTGCCGTACACGAGGAGTTGACCGACGCCGCCACAGGCGCCGCGCAGCACGAGCACGCAGGCGCCGACGACCATCGCGATCAGCCACACCACAGGCGTGAACGCCATGGTGAAGGTGAGCAGCAGCGCGTACGCCCACACCGCCCGCCAGGAGGGCGCCTGCCGGGCGGCGCCGCCGGCGCCGCGCGGCAGGGTCAGCCCGGCGGCGGCGACAGCGGCACGCGCCATCAGCGGCAGCAGCACGGCGAGCACGGCGGTGCCGAGCCGCCCGCTGGCCAGCGCGCCCGTGGTGGCGGGCAGGAACGCGTACGCGACGCTGGCCCAGGCGCGCAGCAGCCGGGAGCCGATGAGCGGCCGGGAGGCGAAGTAGGCGCTGAGTCCGGCCAGCGGGACCGAGCAGACCAGGAGCAGAGTGAGGGTGAAGCCGGTGCTGCCGAGGAAGAAGGTGGCCAGCGCGGCGAGGACAGCCAGGTAGGGCGGGCCCGCCTCGGCGGAGCCGACGCCGACGGGCTGCCAGGTGTCAGTGTAGCGGGCCCACAGGTCGCTGACGTCGCCGGGCGCGGGCAGCAGGGCGCCGCCGGCCAGCGAGCCGCCGCCGATCAGGTCGCGGCAGGCGACGAGGGAGATGAGCAGCAGCGCGACAAAGAGCACCGGGCCCGGTTTGCGGGCGACGCGCTTGAGCCGGACGAACTGCTCGACCTCCAAGAAGTCGGCGTCGTCGCCGCCGGGCCCGGACTCGACGGCCCCGTGCCGGCCGCCGGACGCGGTCTCCGGCTCGGAGCGCCCGCCGAGGCCGCTGGCGAGCTGTTCGACGGTGGCCCGGACGGTGGCCCCGGGCGGCGGGAACAGCGGGCGCAGTTCGCTCGTGGCCACCGCGGGCCGGCCGCGCGCCCGCCGCGCCGCGAGCACCCGCTCGGGGCGCAGCAGTACGGCGCACAGCCCGGCGAACTCGTCCACGGCCTGCCCGGGGGCCTTGCCCACCAGGTAGCCGAGGGAGCGCAGCAGGGTGCCGAGGACGACGCGCAGGAAGACGTAGGGGAGCAGCGCGCCACGGGTGTTGGCGAGCAGCGCGTAGACGGCGCCGGCCTTGTCGACGCGGTGCGGCGACGAGCCACGGGGCGCGAGGCAGCGCAGGGCCGAACCCTGCTCGCCGCCGGTGCCATCGGCAGGGGCAGTGGCGGTGCGGCCGGCGCGGCCCACGCAGTCGATGGGGCGCCGCTCGCGCGCGGCGGCCTCTGCGTGCCGCAGCACGGCGTCGGGGGCGACGAGCACCTGGTGGCCCAGGGCCTGGGCGCGCCAGCACAGGTCCACGTCGTCGCGCATCAGCGGGAGCCGGGCGTCGAAGCCGCCGAGTTCGTCCCACACGTCGCGCCGGATGAGCATGCCGGCGCTGGAGACGGCGAGCACGGGACGCACCTGGTCGTGCTGGCCCTGGTCCTGCTCGCGGCGCTCCAGGCCGGTCCAGCGGCGCCCGCTGCGGGCGATGCTGACGCCGACTTCGAGCAGTTGCCGCTTGTCGTACCAGCTCCGCAGCTTGGGTCCGATGACGGCGGCCCGCGGGCTGGCGTCGGCGACGCGCAGCAACTCGGTCAGGGCGGTGGGTTCGGGCGCGCAGTCGTCGTGCAACAGCCACAGCCACTGCACGGGTTCGCCGTGGGGCAGTTCGGGCATGTCGTACGCGTCGTCGCGCCAGGTGCGGGTGGCCGGGTCCCAGCCGCTGGGGCGCTTGAGGTACGGCAACTGGTCCGGCGTCAGCACCGGGGCCGTGCGCACCGCTTCGTCGACGGCCGTGCCGAAGCCGCTGCGGCGCGCGAGGTGCAGGACCCGTTCCTGGGCGAGCGCGTCGGTGAGCAACTGGGCGGAGGCGTCGGCGCTGCCGGTGTCGGCGCCCACCGCGTACTGCACCGGGCGCTCCTGGCCGAACAGGCCGGCCAGCGCGTCCGGCAGCCAGCGGGCTCCGTCGTGGGAGACGAGTACGGCGGTGACCACGTGCCGCGGGAACTCGGGCGTGGCGGACGCCGCGCCCGTGTGGGTGGGCGCGAACTCGGTGGACGCGGCCGGGTGGGAGGCCGCCGGTTGGCTGTGCACGGACATCGAGGTACGGGCCCCGGTTCGCTGGACTGCGGTGGACGCGTGGGCCCCGCTGGGGCGCCGGCGCGTCTCGGACGGGCCCCCACACTAACGGCTCGGCCGCCCGGCGCCGTCGCACTGTCCGGGCCGCACCTCCGGCCCGCTCGCCCGGGTCACGTCACCGCTCCGGCCGGGCCGCGTCCCGAACCCCCGGACCGGGGCGCGTTCCGCCGCGCGTACGGCGCTCGCGCGCACGGGGCCGCATACGACCGGGCCGCGCCCGCTGACGAGGCCGCTGAGCCGCGCCGGTTCGGAGGGCCGCGCGCGCCCGAGCCCCCGCCCCGCTCCCGCCCGCCCCGCGGGTCCGTGGGCCCGATGCGGCCGGCGCCACTCGGATATGTTCACATCGCGCACCACATCGGACACTGACATGTCCCACCTTGTCACGACACACCCGGTGCCATCTCCCGTACGCATGTCCGCGCCGCACGAGCCGAGCGCCTAGCCGGGGCCCGACGCGGCGTCAGCGAGCGGCGTGGGCCCGGCGGTCCCAGGCTCGGCGAAGGCGAGCGGGCCCGGCCCCGGCAGCGGGGCGAGCCCGGCGCGTACCGGCGTCACCGGCAAGAGCGACGCGCGAGGCACGGACTCACAGGGGCGCTCAACGCGACGGTCCGCCTCCCGAGCGCCGTGGCGCCGGGGGCGGACCGTGGGTGAAGCCTTTGTGGGGGGACCAGCCGTTCAGACCGCGGCCTTTTTGAGTCGTCGGCGTTCGCGTTCGGACAGACCGCCCCAGATTCCAAAGCGTTCATCATGTGCGAGGGCGTATTCGAGGCACTCGGAGCGGACCTCACAGGCGAGGCAGACCTTCTTTGCCTCGCGCGTGGACCCGCCCTTTTCCGGGAAGAACGATTCGGGATCGGTCTGAGCGCACAGCGCGCGCTCCTGCCAGCCGAGCTCCTCGTCCGCCTCTTCGACCAGCAGTTGCTGGAACAACTCGGTCATGTGCGCCCCTCGTCCGTCATTGCGCATTGCGTCGCGTGCCGCAGCCGTGAGCGTGAACGACACGTGTGAAATTACAAGTGTGCCGATCCGAGCCAGTCAACAGTCAAGCCGAGATCTGCTATTGGGCCGCTTATTCACTTTGCGGAACCAAAGGCTTGCAGAAAGTTTTCAAATAAGCCTAAAGCAGGACACATCTACCGCCCCGCCGCGTTCGGCGCACGCTACGGCGCCTTCCCGCCGAAGCAGACGCCACGCCTGCCGGTCCCAGTTGCGGTCCACACGCCAAAGCGAACCTGATCACATCCCGCCACCCGCACGGGACAACGATCGCGAGCCCCGACGGCGTCAACGACTGCGGATGCTGCGCCACCTCTCCGGTGACACGAGTGCACAAACCTTTCTCCGGCCGGAGTAACCGGATGAGGTGAAACATTACCCCCAAAATGGACAGCCGGTTGACAGGATCGAGCAGACCCGGTCTCCTTGGTGACATGTCAGTGAGCCCCATGCCCCGGCCGACCCGTGCCTACGGGTTCCGCTGCGCTGTGCAGGCCCGCTGTCGCTGTTCCAGCTGTTGACGCCACCGAGCTCCAGCTTTCCGCTTGCCTCTGCTTTCCCCTCGTTCCACTGCCACCGCGTGCGCGTCGGGTCGCCCGACGCCGTGCGCGGGGCTGATCGCACCGCGCGCCACCCGCACTTCTGCCGAGGAACTCCGTACATGAACAGCGACGTGCAAATCGCCGGGGACTGGCTCGACATCCCCCACCTGCTGCCGCCGGTCCCCGCCCACCCGAGCACCGTCTCGGGCTTCGCCCGCCTCGCCCGCACCATCGCCGCCGACCGCGCGACCTGGGCCCCGTTGGTCGACTACGACGCGACCAGCCGCTGGTACCACCGGCTGCGCACCGGCCCCGGCTACGAGGTCTGGCTGCTCAGCTGGGTTCCCGGCCAGGGCAGCGGAGCGCACGACCACGGCCGCTCCAGCGGCGTCTTCACCGTCCTGCGGGGGCCGTTGACCGAGCGCACCGCCTACGGGCAGCGGACGCTGGGCACCGGCGCGCAGCACGTGATCGCCCCCGGCTACGCGCACGACGTCGTCAACGACTCCCTCGAACCCGCCGTCAGCATGCACGTCTACTTCCCCGGCCTGACGGACATGCCCTTCCACCTCGGCCAGCCCGGCCGCTCCGCCGTCGGCGAGCCGGCCCTCGCGGCCACGGCGCCCGCCCCGGAGCAGCGGTCCGCAAGAGCGGCGGCGCTCGGAGCCGGCGGCAACTGAGGCCGCCCGCCCGGCGCCGCACCGGACCACGGCGCGCGCCGCGTGACTGACAGACTGTGCCCATGCGCATTGTGGTTCTGGCAGGGGGGATCGGCGGCGCCCGGTTCCTACGCGGTCTCAAGTCGGCGGCGCCCGACGCGGACATCACCGTCATCGGCAACACCGGGGACGACATCCACCTCTTCGGCCTGAAGGTCTGCCCAGACCTGGACACCGTGATGTACACCCTCGGCGGTGGCATCCACGAGGAGCAGGGCTGGGGTCGGGCGGACGAGACCTTCGCGGTCAAGGGCGAGTTGGCGGCCTACGGCGTCGGACCCGAGTGGTTCGGGCTCGGCGACCGGGACTTCGCAACGCACATCGTCCGGACGCAGATGATCGGCGCCGGCTACCCGCTCAGCGCGGTCACCGAGGCGCTGTGCGCCCGTTGGCAGCCCGGTGTGCGGCTGCTGCCGATGAGCGACGAGCGGGTCGAGACGCACGTGCTCATCGACGACCCGGAGGCGGAGGGCGGTCGGCGGGCCGTGCACTTCCAGGAGTACTGGGTGCGGCTGCGGGCCTCGGTGCCCGCGCACGCGGTGGTGCCCGTTGGCGCCGAGCAGTCCAAGCCGGCGCCCGGCGTCCTGGAGGCCATCGCCGCCGCCGACGTCGTGCTCTTCCCGCCGTCCAACCCCATCGTCAGCGTCGGCACCATCCTGGCCGTGCCCGGGATCAGGGAGGCCATCGCGGACGCGGGCGTGCCGGTGGTGGGCCTGTCCCCGATCGTGGGCGACGCTCCGGTGCGGGGCATGGCGGACAAGGTGCTGGCCGCCGTCGGCGTGGAGTCCACGGCCGCCGCCGTCGCCGCGCACTACGGCTCGGGGCTGCTCGACGGCTGGCTAGTGGACACGGTGGACGCGCACGCGACCGCCGAGGTGGAGGCGGCCGGCATTCGCTGCCGGGCCGTGCCGCTGATGATGACCGACCCGGCCGCCACGGCCCAGATGGCCCGCGAGGCGCTGACCCTGGCCGAGGAGGTGCGGGCGTGAGCGGCTCCGCGCCGGCGGGGACCGCCGGACCAGCCAGATCCGCCGGGCCGGCCGGGCCCGCGGCCTTCCGGGTGTGGGCGCTGCCGGGCATCCCCGAGGTGCGGCCCGGCGACTCGCTCGCCAAGCTGATCGCCGCCGCGGCGATCAGCCCCGAACTGCCGGGGCTCGCCGACGGCGACGTCCTCATCGTCACCTCCAAGGTCGTCAGCAAGGCGGAGGGGCGGGTCGTGCGTGCCGACGACCGGGAGGCGGCCATCGACGCCGAGACAGTGCGCGTCGTCGCCCGGCGCGGCGCGCTGCGGATCGTGGAGAACCGCAACGGCTTCGTGATGGCCGCCGCCGGCGTGGACGCCTCCAACACCCCGGCCAGCACCGTGCTGTTGCTGCCCGCCGATCCGGACGCCTCGGCCCGGGCCATCCGCACGGAGCTGCGCGAGGCGCTCGGCGTCGACGTAGGCGTCGTGATCACCGACACCTTCGGGCGACCCTGGCGCGCCGGGCTGACGGACGTGGCCATCGGCGCCGCGGGCCTGCGCGTCCTGGACGACCTGCGCGGCGGCACCGACGAGCACGGCAACCCGCTCGCGGTCACCGTCGTGGCCACCGGCGACGAACTGGCCGCCGCCGGCGACCTCGTCAAGGGCAAGGCCAGCGGCTGCCCCGTCGCGGTGCTGCGCGGACTGCCGCGCCTGGTGGGCGGGGCCGCCGACCCGACCGAGGTCGGGGCGCGGGCCCTGGTGCGCTCCGCCGCCGACGACATGTTCCGGCTCGGCACGTCGGAGGCCGTACGGGAGGCGGTGACGCTGCGGCGTACGGTGCGCGAGTTCACCGACGCGCCGGTGGACGGGGCGGCGGTGCGGCGCGCGGTCACCGCCGCGGTCACCGCGCCCGCCCCGCACCACGCCACGCCCTGGCGGTTCGTGCTGCTGGAGAGCGCCGAGGCGCGTACCGAACTGCTCGACGCGATGCGCGAGGCGTGGATCGCCGACCTGCGGGCCGACGGTTTCGGCGAGGAGAGCATCGCCAGGCGGATACGCCGCGGGGACGTGCTGCGCCGCGCCCCGTACCTGGTCGTACCGTGCCTGGTCGCCGACGGCGCGCACGCCTACCCGGACGAGCGGCGGGCCAGCGCCGAGCGCGAGATGTTCGTGGTCGCGGCCGGCGCCGGTGTGCAGAACCTGCTGGTCGCGCTGGCCGGCGAGGGGTTCGGCTCGGCCTGGGTCTCCTCCACGATGTTCTGCCGCGACGTGGTGCGCGGCGTGCTGGAGCTGCCGGCGAACTGGGACCCGCTGGGCGCGGTGGCCGTCGGCCGCCCGGCCGCCCCGCCCGCCGCCCGCCCGCCCCGCGAGGCGTCGGCCTTCATCGAGGTGCGCTAACGGCACGGGGTGCGGGCCGGCGACGACCGGCTCGCACCGCGCGCCGCACGGGGGCGGGCGCGGCTCACAGGGCCCGGATGTCGCCCGGCGAGAAGCGCGGCGCGCGGCGCGGCGGGACGACGCCGGCGAGCAGGATCAGCCGACAGGCGCGGTAGCGCTGGTCCGCGTACGGGGCGAGCAGTTCCAGCATGGCGGCGTCGTCGGTGCCGCGCCGGCCGGTGAGGGCGTAGCCGACGATGCGGGGCAGGTGCAGGTCGCCGACGGTGACCGCGTCCGGGGCGCCGTTGCTGCGCTGGAGCACCTCGGCCGCCATCCACGGGCCGATGCCGGGCACGGCCTGGAGCCGGGCCATGGCCTGCGGCAGCTCCATCGACGCCGCCTCTTCGAGCCGGCCGGCCACCCGGGCGGCGCGTACGACCGCGGCCGACCGCTTGCCGTCCACGCCCAGCCCGGTGCCACTCCCAGGACGGGATCAGCGCCCAGCCACGGGCATCGGGCATCACCCGCAGCCGCGTCTCAGGTCCCGGCGCGGGCTCGCCGTGCCGCCACAGCAGCAGCCGTCAGGCGCGGTACGCCTCGTCGCTGGTGACCTTCTGCTCCAGGATCGAGGGGACCAGCGACTCCAGCACCAGGCCGGTGCGGATCAGCCGCAGACCCGGGTGGCGGCGGTGCGCCTCGTGGACCAGGCGGTGGCGGGGGCGGAAGCGGGGCGGGTCGTCGTCGGCGCCGAGCAGGGCGGGCAACCGGTCGAGCAGCCAGTCGGCGCCCGCGCCCCACGCCTGGGCCTCGACGGCGCCACCGTGGCGCGCGAGGCGGATCGTGCCGGGGCCCTGCGGCGTGCGCGAGGCCCGCCAGACCGCCCCGTCGGCGGCCACCCGGAACGCCGGATCGCCCGGCCCCCGGCGCAACACGCCGAGGTTGCGCACCAGGTCGTACGGGCCTGGCGGGACCCAGGTGCGGGTGGCGGACATCTGGCCAGGGTACGTGGCCGGGCCACTGGCCCGGTGCCTTCGCCGGCGCCTTCCCCCGCGCCGCGGCTACTGGTCGGAGGAGAAGCGCACCGCGCCGGTGGGGATGGCCACGTCGCACCAGACCCGCATGCCGTCGCGCAGTTCGTTGTCGGCGCCCACCGAGGCGCCGTCGCCGACGACCGCGCCGTCCAGGATGGTACGGGCCCCGATCCGGGCGCCCGCGCCGATCAGCGAGTCGCGCACCCGCGCGCCCTCGCCCACGACCGCGCCGGCGAGCACGGTGCTGCCCTCGACCCGGGCGCCCGCGCCGATCCAGGCGTCGGCGCCGATCACGGTCCCGCCGGTCAGCTTCGCGTCCTCGGCGACCTGCGCCCCCGCGAGCACCAGCCGGTCCCCGCGACGCCCGGGCAGGGCCGGCGAGGGGGCGCGGCCGAGCACGAGGTCGACCGCGCCGCGCACGAAGGCCTGCGAGGTGCCGAGGTCGAGCCAGTACGTGGAGTCCACCAGGCCCTGGAAGTGCGCGCCGGCGGCGAGCAGCCCGGGGAAGGTCTCGCGCTCCACGGAGACGGGCCGGCCGGTGGGTATGGAGTCGATCACCGAGCGGTTGAAGACGTAGGCGCCCGCGTTGATCTGGTCGGTGACCATGTCCTCGGGGGTCTGCGGCTTCTCCAGGAAGGCCGTGACCCGCCCGCTCGCGTCGGTGGGCGCCAGGCCGTACGCGCGCGGGTCGGTGACCCGGGTCAGGTGCAGCGAGACGTCGGCGCCGGTGCGCTGGTGGGTCTCGACCAGGGAGGTGATGTCGAGCCCGGTGAGAATGTCGCCGTTGAAGATCAGCACCGGGTCGTTCGGGCCGGAGCGCAGCCGCGCGGCCACGTTGCGGATGGCGCCGACGGTGCCGAGCGGCTCGCGTTCGGTCACGTACTCCAGGTGCAGCCCCAGCTGTGAGCCGTCGCCGAAGTAGGGCTCGAAGACCTCGACGAGGTAGGACGTCGCGAGTACGACGTGCTCGACGCCCGCGGCGCGGGCGCGGGCGAGCTGATGCGCGAGGAAGGGCACGCCCGCCGCCGGGACCATGGGCTTGGGCGTGTGGACGGTCAGCGGGCGCAGCGGAGTGCCCTTGCCGCCGACGAGGAGGATCGCTTCTGTCACCTGGTCGTCTCTGCTTCCTGCGGGGCGCTTCGCTGCGGGCTGGCTCGCCCCCGGGCGGTGGGCCCGGGGGAGGTCGGCGGCCAGTGTATGCAGAGGTCGCGGCCCGGTTCGCGTCGGTCAGCCGAGACGGCTCGGGGTGGGCGGCGCCGAGGGCGTCACCGCCCCTGGAGCTGGGCCGCGACGTAGCGGGCCGCTCCGAGCTGGCCGTAGAGCTGCGTTCCCGGGCAGTCGGTGGTAAAGCCGTCCCGGTGCCCGGAGATCACCTTGAGCCGCACGGTGACGCCATTGCGGTACTTGTTGCTCCCGCCGGAGACCAGGTAGGTGCTGCCGCCGGGTTGCGGCCGTGCAGGCCGAACTTCCACGCTGTGAGCCTGGCCACGGCACGCACCGCGGCTTTCGGGGGCGTGGACCGGGAAGTAGGTGCCCAGGACGGCGATGCCGGTGCTGTTCGAGTTGAAGCCGAGGGTGTGGGCGCCGAGCACCGGCTTGCCGGGGCCGCCGGCGCGGCCCTCGTAGATGTTGCCGCACTTGTCAACGAGAAAATTGTAGCCCAGGTCCCGCCAACCGCTGCTCTTGACGTGGTAGCGGTAGATGCTGCGGATGACCGAGGGCGCCTGCGCGCAGCGGTAGTTGTTGCCCGTGGCGCTGTGGTGCACGAAGGCGGCCTTGACGGTCCTGGTGTAGCCGAGCCGGCGTTCGCGCAGCCGCTCGTCGGCGCTCCAGCCCTTGCGCAGGATGATGCGGGGCCGTGGGGCGAGGTACCGCCTCCCGTCGCGCCGCGCCTCCTCCTCGTCGGTCTCGGCCGCGAGGACGAGGTCGGCGGCGGCGCTGCGGGTCTGGTCGAGGACCAGGTTGTCGGTCGTCGCCTCGGCCGCGGACTGGTCGGGCTGGTCCGGCTGCTGCCCCGGCTGGTCGGGCTGGTCGGGTGCCTGCGGCTCGGTGGGGTCGGCCGCGTCGCTGTTCTGGTCACCGTGTTGGTCGCCGTTCTGGGCCGCTGGGCCGTCGGCGGGGCCGACCTTGGTGGCGGGGTCGGCCGGGCCCGCGGTCTTGGCCGTGGCCGCCGGTCGCGGGTCGCCGGGGTGCACCAGTTCCAGGCGCAGGCCGCTGGGCAGCGGTCCGGCGGCGTGCCGGTCGGTCGGCGCGTGCGGGCGGTCGGGCGCGGGCCGCGCGTGCGGCCGGACGCGGAGCTGCACGCCGTCCGAGTCGCCGACCCACAGCGGGGCGGTGGCACCGCGCACCCGTCCGGCGCGCCAGTCGGCGGCGTCGAGGTCGGGGGCGTCGTCGCTGTGCGTCTCGACGTCCTGCCAGCCCGACCAGCGGTCGGTGCCGGCGGCCCGGGTGCGGACCCTGCACCTGGCCGTGCAGGTCGGCCCGGACGTCGTCCCAGACGACGCCGACGAGGGAGAAGGGCCGCACCTTCCGCGCCGTGATGCCGTACTCGGGCTCCACGTTCGCGCGGCCGGGGCTCGACGCCGGCCGGGCCAGCGGGGGACAGCGGCAGCGACTGGGTGCTGCCGGGCAGTGCCGCGCTAGCGGGCGCGGCGTGAGGCGCGGCGGTGGGGGGGGCGGCTATGGCCCCCTGGCCGGGGGTCAACGGGAGGGCCAGGGCGGCCGTGCACGCGACGCCGACCGTGGAAGCTAGGGTTGCAGGCATACCGAAATGCTCGATATCTCAGACATATCTGTCTATTCGAAAGATGACGGTCGGTAGTCGGGAACGCCCGTCACCGTCCCTGGCACTGCCCCGGGCTGACTGCCCGCTAGCACGCCCGGCGCATACCCTTGCGGCGATGAACGCCACCGATCGCACCCCCGCCGACCTGCTGCAATCCGCACTCGCCGCGGACCCGGCGCGCCCCCTTGTGACCTTCTACGACGACGCCACGGGCGAGCGCGTCGAACTGTCCGTGGCCACCTTCGCCAATTGGGTGGCGAAGACCGCCAACCTGCTCCAGGGCGACCTCGCCGCCGAGCCCGGCGACCGGCTCGCGCTGCTGCTGCCCGCCCACTGGCAGAGCGCGGTATGGCTGCTGGCCTGCTCCTCCACCGGAGTGGTCGCCGAGGTCGGAGGCGACCCGGCCGCCGCCGACCTGATGGTCAGCGGCCCGGAGACGCTGGACGCGGCGCGCGCCTGCTCCGGGGAGCGCGTCGCGCTGAGCCTGCGCCCGCTGGGCGCGCGCTTCCCGCAGGTGCCGCAGGGGTTCATCGACTACGCGGTGGAAGTGCCGGCGCAGGGCGACCGATTCGCCCCCTTCGCCCCGGTGGACCCGACGGCTCCGGCGCTCGTGGTGGGGGCCGACGGCCCCGCGCTGTCCGGGGTCGAGGTCGTCGAACGGGCCCGGGCCGACGCCGCGCGGCGCGGCCTCGAACCCGGCGCGCGCCTGCTGTCGAGCATGCCGTACGACACCTGGGACGGCCTGTCCGCCGGGCTGCTGGCGCCGCTGGCCGCGGGCGGCTCCGTGGTGCTCTGCCGCAACCTGGACCGGCTCAGCCCCGCCGAGGTCGACCAGCGCCGGGCGAGCGAGCGCGTCACGGCGATGGCCACCGCTCCGGCGAACTGAGCCGACGGTCCGGGTGCGCGGCGCAGCCGGGGGGTCGCCGGTCCCGCCGTCGGGACATCCCGGGTAGCCCGTCCGGCGCACCGTGGGGCCGGACCGCAGGCCGGGGCGGGCCGTGGGGGCGATGATCGTCGTGACGCACCACCACGCGCGGGGCCGACGCGTTCGCTCCAGTGACCGATCGCCCCACGCGCCGCGGACTCCGCGGGGGGCAAGGCCCGCGGGGGAAGGACCCCGACGTGAGCGAGCGCCCCACCGACCCGGAAGCAGACAGCCACCGCCGTCCGGCCCGCCGGCGCCGCGCCAGCGCCACTGGCTGCGCTGGACGGCGGTGACCGCCTCCGTCCTGGTGCTGCTCGTGGCCGGCGCGGGCTGGGTGCTGTACGAGCGCCTGAACGGCAACATCACCACCGACAGCGACACGGCGGAGCTGCTGCGCAAGTACGAGGCCGAGCGGCCGACGGTGCTGGTCAAGGGCGCCCAGAACATCCTGCTCACCGGCAGCGACGACCGCGGCGGACCCAACGGCAGGTACGGCCGCGACTGGAGCACCCAGCGCTCGGACACCGCGATCGTGCTGCACCTGTCCCGTGACCGGGACCGCGCCACCGCGGTGAGCATCCCGCGCGACCTGATGGTGCGCATCCCGCACTGCGAGCGGCCCGGCGGCAAACGGCAGCGGGCGACGTTCGGACAGTTCAACTACGCCTTCGAGAAGGCCGGGGCGGCCTGCACGATCCGTACCGTCGAGCAGCTCACGGGCGTGCGGATCGACCACCACATGATCGTGGACTTCGAGGGCTTCAAGCGGCTGGTCAACGCGGTGGGCGGGGTCCAGGTGCGCCTCGCGGCGCCGATGCGGGACGCGAAGGCGCGGGTGGACCTGCCGGCGGGGCGCCAGGTGCTGGACGGCGAACAGGCGCTCGACTTCGTACGCGCCCGCTACACGCTCGGCAACGGCAGCGACACCCAGCGGATCGCGCGCCAGCAGGCGTTCATGAGTTCCCTGGTGCGCGAGGTGCGGAGCAGCGGGGTGCTGCTCAACCCGACGAAGCTGTACCCGGTCCTCGACGCGGCCACCTCCACCCTGACCACGGACCCCGGCCTGGACTCGTTGCGAGATCTGTACAACCTGGTGCGTGGTGTCAGGGAGATTCCGTCGGACAAGGTCGATTTCCTCACCGTGCCGCGGCGCGCCTTCCGCCACAACGCCGCGCGCGACGAACTCGTACAGCCGGACGCGGACCGGCTCTTTGCCCAACTACGGGAAGACCGTCCGGTGACGATCCGGCGAAGCACGGTCGAAGCGGCCGACAACGCCGATGGGAGGAAGGGCACGAAGGTCGACAAAGCCGATATTTCACCCGGCGACACGTCCCCGGGCGCCGCCTCCCCCGGACCAGCGCCGGCCGCACGTGGGCTGTGTGAGAAGAGAAAGTGAAAAACTCCGCCGGACCGTGTCACGGCGCCGAATGGATTGGGCAAATTGCCCAGTTGTAGGAACGCGCGAACGGGCACCGGCGTCGCTGCCGAATGAAGTTGGCGGATAGTGTGAGCGATCCGGAGCGCTGGACCAGGCTTTTCCGCGCGCTGCAGTAAACGATTGACCGCGCGCCGAGGGGGAGGCGCTGCGTGGCACCGACGGAGGACACAGACGACCGTGGACGCGCAAGGCCATGGGCAAGCGGGCGATTTCGACCCGGCTGACCAGTGGGTATTCAATCCGAGCACCGGCAGCTACGAGCTGCGGCTGGACACCACCGCGGACACCTCGGAGCCGCCCGCGTCCGCACCCGCACCCGGCGGCAGGGCCGCGGCCAGGGAGGCCGCCCGGCGCCGCGCCGTCCCCGAGCAGCGCGGGCGGCGCGCCGCGCCGCGCGGCGGCCGGGACGCCAAGGGCGCGGCCGGCGGCGTGCCGCAGCAGTCGGGGCCCGTCAGTCGCCGCAAGCCCAAGCCGAAGAAGTCCAAGACCAAGAAGGCCCTGCTCTGGGGCGGCGGGACGATGGCGTTCCTGCTGGTGGGCGGATCGGTCGCGGCGTACCTCGTCTACCAGCACCTCAACGGCAACATCAAGAAGGTCGACGTCGGCGAGAACAACCCCGCGGTCATCGACGGGCCGGTCAACATATTGGTGATCGGCACCGACACGCGCTCCGGGAAGGGCAACGGGAACTACGGCGACAAGGAAAGCGTGGGCCACGCGGACACCACGATCCTCTTCCACGTCTCCGAGAACCGTTCGAACGCCACCGCGCTGAGCATCCCGCGTGACCTGATCACCGACGTCCCGGACTGCACCGTCAAGCAGGAGGACGGCTCCCGCAAGACCATCCCCGGCGAGCGTCAGGTGCGGTTCAACGCCAGCCTCGGCCAGGACGGGCGCGACCCCGGATGCACCTGGAACACCGTCGAGAAGCTGACCGGCCTCGAGGTGGACCACTTCATGATGGCCGACTTCAACGCGGTCAAGACGCTGTCGTCGGCGGTGGGCGGCGTCGAGGTGTGCCTGGCCCGCGACATCGACGACCCGAAGTCGAAGCTGAAGCTGAGCGCGGGACGGCACAAGATCCAGGGCGAGGACGCGCTCGCCTTCGTCCGGACCCGGCACGGCGTCGGCTTCGAGAGCGACCTGGACCGCATCAAGCTCCAGCAGCAGTTCCTGAGTTCGATGATCCGCGAGATGAAGTCGGGCGGCACCTTCTCCAACCCGAAGAAGATGTGGAAGCTCAGCAATGCCGCCACCGACGCCCTCACCGTCGACACCGGCATCGGGAGCGTAAAGAAGCTGATGGATCTCGGTAAGGACCTGAGCAAGGTCGACATCAAGAACATCACCTTCGCGACAGTGCCGGTCTTCGACAACACCGATCAGGTGACCGTGCTGTTGGACAAACCCAAGGCGGAGCCGCTGTTCGCCATGGTCCGCCAGGACGTGTCGCTGACCGAGGTCAAGAAGAAGGAGAAGGCCGCCAAGGGCAAGGAGGCCGCCCGCCTGAAGGGAACCAAGGCCGATCCCGCGAACGTTCGGGTGAAGGTGCTGAACGGCAGCGGCAAGCTGGGGGCGGCACAGGAGACGGTGACCTGGATGCAGAACGAAGAGGGGATAATTCACAGCACAAACGGCCAGAACGCGCCGTCGGACATCAAGAAGACCACCTTGGAGTACGCGCCCAGCCAGGCCGACCAGGCCCGACGGCTCGCCGACAGCATGGGTCTGCCAGGGTCCGCGCTCAAGCCGGGCACCGTGGAGGCCGACCGCATGGCGGAGATGACGTTGACACTGGGCGAGGACTACAAGGGCAAGGGCGTTCCGATCACCGCCCCGCGCAAGGCACCGGAGGGTGTCCAGCGCATCGGGGCGGACGATCAGAACGTCTGCGCCAAGTAACCTGCGATTCGCCCGCCCCATCAGGCCGGCAGCACGACCGAGTAGGGGGAGGCCCGATGCGGCACAACGGCACGCGAGGGGGGCGATCGAGACGGCGCGTTCGGAGGCCCGCGAACTCGGCTGGGACGACAGTCTGTACGAGGGCGACGCCGAGAAGGCCGAACCACGGGCCGCCTCTGGCCGGGCCGGCGCGGGCCTGCCGGGCGCGCGCTCGGGCGAGTCCGGTCCAACGGGGTCCGGCGCGGGCTCGCGCGCCGGGGGTCGGCGCGCCCGTGGGCCAGCCGCAGCGCCGGCCGCGCCCGGCGGCGGTGACGACGGGGAGCGCGGCGGCGGCCATGGTGGCGGTGGCGCCTCGGGGCAGCGGCGCGCGGCGCGCGGGCGGTCGGCGGCGCAGCCAGGAGCGGGGCAAGGGGCGGCGCGTCCTGCTGTGGTCGGCGGGCGGACTGGCGTTCGTCATCCTCGGCACGGCCGGCGACGGCTACCTCTACTACCAGCACCTCAACGGCAACATAGAGAAGGACAACCTCAACCTCGGCGAGAACCGGCTGGACCGCAGCACGCCCAACGCGGACGGCCAGACCCCGCTGAACATCCTGCTGCTCGGCTCCGACCGTCGGAACACCGAGGAGAACATCAAGCTCGGCGGCTCGCGCGCGGACGCCGACCGCAAGCCGCTGGCCGACGTGCAGATGCTGGTGCACGTCTCCGCCGACCGCAGCAACATGTCGGTGGTGAGCATCCCACGCGACACCCGGTTGACCATACCCAAGTGCATCGACGATGACGGCACGGTCTACCCGGAGTCCGACCGCAACATCATCAACTCCAGCCTCCAGAACGGCGGCCCCGGCTGCACGGTCGCCACCTGGGAGGGGCTCGCCGGGGTCCCGATCGACCACTTCATGATGATCGACTTCGCGGGCGTGGTGGACATGGCCAACGCCGTCGGCGGCGTGCCGGTCTGCGTGGACAGCAACGTCAAGGACCCCGACTCGGGGCTGCACCTGGAGAAGGGCGAGCACGACATCAAGGGGCAGCAGGCCCTGCAGTGGCTGCGCACCCGGCACGGCTTCGAGGACGGCAGCGACATCGGCCGGGCCAAGGCCCAGCACATGTACATGAACGCGATGGTCCGCCAACTCAAGTCAGGCACCAAGCTGTCCGACCCGGGCAAGCTGACGGACCTGGCCGAGGCGGCGACCAAGGCGCTCAAGGTGGACCCGGGGCTCGGCACCGTCAAGAAGCTCTACGACCTGGGCAACGACCTCAAGCGGGTGCCCACCAAGCGGATCACCATGACGACGATGCCATGGGTTCCGGACGCGCGGAGCAAGGCACACGTCGTGCCCAAGCCAGGCGACGCGGACAAGCTGTTCGAGCTCATCCGCAACGACATCGCGCTCGACGGCAAGGACAAGAAGAAGCTCCCGCCGAAGAAGACCGCCGAGCCCACGGTGCCGGCCGCGCCCAAGGGCGAGATCGCCGTCGCCGTCCAGAACGGCACCGGCTCCCCCTCGCTGGCCCCGGTGCCGCAGCGCGCCTCGGCCATCGCGGACGCGCTGCTCGCGGACGGCTTCAACCAGGCCATCGCGGACCCGACGCCCAAGCCTCAGGCGACGACGACGGTCACGTACGCGACCGAGGAGCAGCACGCCAACGCGCTGGCCGTCGCGGAATCGCTCGGCCTGCCCAAGAGCGCCGTCCAGCTCGGCTCCGGCCTGCCGCAGGTGACGGTGGTCGTCGGCGCGGACTGGCGGGAGGGCACCAGCTACCCGAAGCCGGCCGACAGCGGGGACGCGGGCAGTGGCGACGGCTCCGGGAGCGCGGAGCGGGACCAGGACGCCAAGGCGCCGGACAGCGCGGACGTGCTCAACAGCGACGACGACACGGCGTGCATGAAGGTGAACCCGGTCTACACGTTCTAGCCCGGGCCGGGCCGCCGCATGGGCTCCCGGCCGGCCCGGCCGGCCCGTCAGCCCGACCCGATCGTGCCGCCCGACCTGATCGTGCCACCCGGCCCGCCAACCGGGGCATCCCCCAGCCGGCGCGCGCCGGGCGCGGTCGTACGGCGGTGTCCGCGGCCTGGCTCAGACGCCCGATCCGCTGGCGACGATGGCGGGGCGGCGGCTGGCGATGACCTTCTTCGCCAGCGCCCGGGGGCTGGTCAGGAAACCCCAGCCCCAGGAGAGGTGCATGGTGGCGAGGGCGAGCGGAATCCGCAGCCGGGCGCCGACCGGCAGTCCCCTGCCCGCCGGGACGGAGCCGGCGACGATCGCCGCGAGGTAGCCGCCGGGGACGACCAGGCCCCACGGGGTGAGCGCGATGCCGACGACCAGGCCAGCGGCGATGGCCAGCACGGCGGTCGGCGGAGCGAGGTAGCGCAGGTTGATCGAGCCCTGGTGGTAGCGGGCGACTACGTGCCGCCAGCGGCCGTAGTCCTTGTACTGCTTGGCCAGCGCGCGCATGCTCGGCCGCGGCCGGTAGGAGACCTTCAGCTCGGGCGAGAACCAGATCAGGCCGCCCGCCTCGCGGATGCGGAAGTTCAGCTCCCAGTCCTGGGCGCGGATGAACTCCTCGTTGTAGCCGCCCTGTTGCTCCAGCGCCTCGCGGCGGAAGACGCCCAGGTAGACGGTCTCGGCCGGGGCCGCGTCGCCGCCGGTGTGGAAGGCCGCGTTGCCCACGCCGATCTTGGAGGTCATGGCGGCGGCGACGGCGTGCTCCCAGTCGTTCTCGCCCTCGGCGTGCATGATGCCGCCCACGTTCTGCGCGCCGGTCTCCTCAAGGAGTCGCACCGCGATGGCGATGTAGTTCGCCGAGAGCATGCCGTGGCCGTCGACGCGCACCACCACCGGGTGTCGCGACGCCTTGATCGCCGCGTTCAGCGCGGCGGGCGTGCGCCCCGTGGGGTTGGGCACCGTGTGCACCCGAGGGTCCTCGCGTACCAGCTCGGCGGCGATCTCGTCCGTACGGTCCGTCGACTGGCCGAGGGCGATCACCACCTCCAGCTCGCCGGCGTACTCCTGTTCCAGGATGTGCCGGACGGAATTGCGCAGGTGACGCTCCTCGTTGAGCACCGGCATGATCACGGATACGGCCGGAGGCTGTGACTCAGACATCTTTCCTCGGGGGTACAGGGGTCGCCGCCCAGGTGACTGCGGGTAGTACAGGCCACGTTACCGCTAATGGGGGATGCGGAGGCGCACCGGGCGGGTGGCCGCCGGCGCGATGCCCGGCGTGGGGAGCTGTGGCGCTCATCATATTGACTTACGATGTTCGCTTCGATCTTCTTCATCACGCTTCGTCCTACCCCATCCGGTTTCATCAAATTTCGCCCGGCTGTGCGCTGTCCAACCCACGCTGTGCCGGGCGCCCCCTCCCGCTCCGCGTGTCCGCCCGCCCCAGCCCGTCGCGGAGGTCTCCCCCAGTGACCCAACCGGCCCGCTCCCCGCACGCGCCCCCACCCCGCCGGCCCCGCACCCCGCGCGGGCCCGCCGCCCCGCCCACTGCGGCGGCGCGGACCAGGCCCGGGCGCGGTGACCGGCCCCGCTGAGGACGGCGGCTGTCCGTGTCCGCCGCGGTGACGGTGCTGATGGCCGGCGGGGCCGGGCACGCGATGGTCTCCGGCCTGGAGAACGGCATCGACCAGGTCGACCCGTTCGGGTCCCTCGACCACCGCCCCGCCGCCGGCGACGGGACGAACTTCCTGGTCGCCGGCGTCGACCGGCGGGAGGTGATCTCGCCCGAGGAGAAGGCCGAGTACCGGCTCGGCGGCGCCCCCTGCAACTACGCCGACACCCTGATGCTCGTCCACCTCTCGGACGACCACGACCGCGTCAGCGTGGTCAGCCTGCCGCGCGACTCGTACGCCGAGATCCCCGCGTACACCGACCCGGCCACCGGCACCGTGCGCCGCACCCACCCGCAGAAGATCAACGCGGCGTACGCGGAGGGCGGCCCGAGCCTGACCGCGCGCACCGTCGAGCACATGACGGGCGTGCACGTCGACCACTACCTGGAGGTCGACTTCGCCAGCTTCATGCGGACCGTGGACGTGGTCGGCGGCGTCGAGGTGTGCACCGTACGGCAGCTGAAGGACCGTTACACCGGGCTCGACCTGGCCGCCAGACGGCACACGCTGGTCGGCGGCGAGGCCCTGCAGTACGTGCGGTCGCGACACGTCGACGGCGCCGACGACCTCGGGCGGATGCAACGTCAGCAGCGGTTCCTGGCCGCCCTCATCGACGAGGCGACCGCCAGCGGGGTGCTGCTCAACCCGGTCAAGTTCGCGAAGGTGGCCTCGTCGGTGCTCGGCTCGGTGCGCGCCGACCGGCAGTTGGGCAGCGCCGAACTCCTCAAGCTGGGCAAGGCCATGCGGGGCTTCTCGCCCGCCTCGTCGGAGTTCGCCTCGGTGCACGTCGGGGACGTCAGCTACGCGGTGCCGGGCGTCGGCTCGACCGTACGGTGGAACGAGGCGCGGGCCGGCAAAATCTTCGAGACCATCCGCGAGGACCGCCCGCTGGCCCCCCGCACCGGCCGCGCCGGCCCCGGGCCACCGCGGTCGAGGTCGACCCGGCGCAGATCCGGGTCCAGGTCGTCAACGGCACCGACCGCACCGGGCTCGACGCCAGGACCGACCGCGCGCTGCGCGGGACCGGGTTCGCCACCACCGGCGTGGCCGGCAACGCGCGCGAGCGCGGCGCCCCGCACACCGTGATCGCGCACGACCCGCGCTGGCGGGACTCGGCCCGCTCCCTGGCCACGGCCCTGCCCGGCGCCACGCTCCACCCGGTGCGCGGCCAGGGCCCGGTGCTGCGGGTAACACTCGGCACCGACCACCGGGGGGTGCGCCCGGTACACCCGGAGCGCCCGACCCCGGTCGCCGGGGCGGCGGTGAAGGGCGACGAGGTGAACTGCTCGTAGCGGCGCCGTCGGCCGGTGCCACCCCGCTCCTGTCCGCCCGACGTCCTCCCCCGGCTTCGTCCGCCCTCTGTGCCCGGCGGCCAACCAGCCGCATGATGGGGGGTGGGGGCGGTGCACGGGGGTGCGCCGCGACGACCCGCTCCGGCACGGGGCGGCGGGGGGAGAAGGACATGAGGTGACGAAGACTCGTCACGGCGGCCGCGGCGACGGCTGCGGGCGCGCTGCTCGTGGGCTGCACGCAGTCGGACCGGAGCAAACTCGTCACGTGGACCGACGAGCACGGCCGGGCATGCACGGGCGTGGTCATCATCGACTCGGAGGACGGCGACCGGGAGATGCCCAGTCTCGACTCCGACTACGCCCCGGACGGCAGGCAGCCGGGGCGCACCACGACGACGCCGGTGCCTCGCTGAGCCCAGTTCGTGTGTCGGGAAGGCCGGGTCACTCGTCCGGGCGCTGCTCGCGCAGCTCCCGGATGGCCCGGCGCCTGGCGAGCCGGTGCGTGCGCCGGATCTGCGCCTCCTGGAAGCGGCGCGCGTCGCGCTCCGAGTCGGGGATGACCGGCGGCACGCTGCGCGGCATGCCGTCCGCGTCGACGGCGGCGAACACCAGGTAGGCGCTGCCGACCTGGGTCGCGGGCGTCGACTCGTTCCACCGCTCGGCCATGACGCGCACGCCGATCTCCATGGAGGTGCGGCCGGTCCAGTTGCACTGCGCGTGCACGCGGACGAGGTCGCCGACGCGCACCGGCGAGAGGAACGCCATCTCGTCCATGGACGCCGTGACGGCGGGCCCGCCCGAGTGCCGGCCGGCGACCGCTCCGGCCGCGTCATCGACCAGTTTCAGGATCACGCCGCCGTGGACGGTCCCGAGGAGGTTGGTGTCCGCCGCGGTCATGATGTGCGACAGCGTCGTGCGCGACGCCGAGGTCGGCTTGCCGGGAAGGTCGTCCCCCGCCGGCGTAGGGCCCTGATCAGTCATGCCCTCCACCATAAGCGGACGGCCCCGACATCATGTTCGGACGCCGTCGACGCCGCCCTGCCGTTGCTCGCCGTACATCTACACTGGTCAGCACGGGTGCCGTGGGCGCGGTCGAGCATACGGGGCGACCTGGCGCCGGCCGGCCCGGGCCCACCGGCGCGCCGCCGTCCGCCGTCCGACACGGCCCGTACACGACGTCGACACGGTGGGCGACCTCCGGGGCGGGGGCAGGGCGAATCACCCGGTGTCGCGGCCTCCACGGACCGGGCCTGAATGGTTCATGACCGCCGCTTATGCGCCCCCGTAATGCATCAGCTCTGCAACAGCACCGCCCCAAGACCGCACCCGCCCTGTGAGCGCGCTGGTGTGAGCGGGCAAACTTCGGCTATGAGCAATTGGCCCGAGGGGTGGAACGGCGACGGTGACCGGGGGCGCGGCGGCGGCGCCGGTCGCGGCCCCGCGCCCGACATCGCGCGTTTGATGCCGCACGTCCGCCGCGACCCCGCGTCCCGCGGTGCGCACGGCGAGCCGCCGCTGCCGCCCGGGATGTCGCCGCGCGGCGCGGTCCCGCCCCAGCAGCAGCCCCCCGGTCCCGACGGCGCGCACGCCGGCGACGGCTACGACAACGGGTACAACACCGGTCAGGTCTACGGCGCCGGCCGCGGCCCCCTCCCCTGTGACCCGGGTGGCGGCCAGCCGCCGCACGGCGTCCCTCCCGGGCCGCCGCCCGTGCGCCCGAACTGGCGCAAGCGGATCACGATCGGCCTGGTCAGCGTCTTCGCGTTCCTCCTGATCGTCTCCGTCGGCACGTACTTCTGGGCCGACTCCAAGCTCAAGCGCGAGGTCGACCTGGGCGCCGTGGAGGACCGGCCGGGCAGCGGCAGCGGCACCAACTACCTGATCGTGGGTTCCGACAGCCGCGAGGGCATGTCCGACGAGGAGAAGAAGGACCTGCACACCGGCTCCGCCGACGGCAAGCGCACGGACTCGATGATGATCCTGCACGTCGGGGACAACGGGAACACCATGGTCAGCCTCCCGCGCGACTCCTGGGTGACGATCCCCGGGTTCACCGGCTCCGAGTCCGGCAAGCGCATCCCGGAGCAGCAGCAGAAGCTCAACGCCGCGTTCTCCATCCAGGGCCCGGAGCTGCTGGTCCGGACGATCGAGTACAACACCGGCCTCAAGATCGACCACTACGCGGAGATCGGCTTCGGCGGCTTCGCGAAGATCGTGGACGCGGTCGGCGGCGTGGAGATAGACATCCCGCGCGACATCAAGGACAAGAAGTCCGGCGCCGACTTCAAGAAGGGCAAGCCGACCCTGGACGGCAAGGACGCGCTGGCCTTCGTGCGCAACCGGTACGAGGCGGGCAGCGACCTGGAGCGTACGAAGAACCAGCAGAAGTTCCTGTCCACGCTGGCCTCCCAGGCCGCCACGCCGGGCACCATCCTGAACCCGTTCCGTCTCTACCCGACGATGAGCGCGGGCCTCGACTCGCTGATCGTGGACAAGGACATGAGCCTGTGGAAGCTGCGCTCGATGTTCTGGGCGATGAAGGGCGTCACGGGCGGCGACGGCAAGCAGATGAACATGCCGGTCGCCAACCCCGGCTACAGCACCCCCAAGGGCTCGGCGGTGCTCTGGGACATGCCGCAGGTCAAGAAGCTGGTCGAGCAGTTGAAGAACGACGAGAAGGTCACCGTCTCGGCAAAGTGACCGCCGCCTGAGCCGTCGCCGCGCCGGCGCGCCGAGCCGGTGGCGGTGGCGGTGGCGGTGGCGGTGGCGGTGGCAGGACGGTGAGGCCGCGAGCGGGTCCCGACAGCACGTGTCGGGGCCCGCTCGCGCGTGCGGGCCCGGGCGCTGACCCGCGGGCCGAACGGGTGCGGATGCGGTGCCTGCCAGGCTCGGAGATGCTGGTGACAAGAGCAGAGCCGGATCGGCAAGGAGGACTCCATGTCCATGCTCGACAAGCTGAAGAACATGCTCAAGGGGCACGAGGACACCGCGCGCAAGGGCATGAACAAGGCCGGTGACGCCGTGGACCGCAAGACGGGCGGCAAGCACCGCGACAAGATCGACTCCGCCCAGCAGAAGCTCGACGACCAACTGGGCAAGCGCCGGGACGACCCCGGCCGCTGACGCGGGAGCGCCACCCCAACGCGATCGGCCAGCCCCGCTGGGGCGCGCGCGAAAACGGTCCCCGCGGGGATCGCGCGAGGGATGCGTGACCGGCGTGGGGCGGGCGCGCGGGGAGGGTGCGCTGGGAGAGCGTCAGCCCCGCCGAGGTCGGCTGACGTCCGCCGGGGCAGGCGGGGGTACGTCGGAATACGCGCGGCTCACTCGCGGTAGACAAGGCTCCCGTTGAGGGTGCCCTGACCGTCGGTACCGGCCCAGAAGATGGCCAGGCGGTGCGCGCGTACGTTGGCGGTGGGTGCCATTCCCACCAGCGTGGGGGCGCCGATGCCACGCTCGTTGAGGATGTTCACCGAGGTGATGGGGTCGGCCCCGTTGGTCGGACGGCCGAGGTCGAGGGCGGCGACGTTGAGCAGCCCGGTACCGTCCACGCCGGTCCACCCGACGTGCACCCCGGCCCGGTACGAGACGACCGCCGGCGTCTCCCCGCTCGGGGTCGGCGAGGTCGTGAACGCGAACCGCAGGAAGCCGTCCGACGCCGTCCAGGCCCACAGGAAGCGGCCGCCGGGCACGTCGCTGAGGCTGAACCGGCGCACGGGTCCACGCGTCGCCCCGACCCAGGCCAGCGTGGCGAGCGCGCTGAAGAGCCAGCGGGCTGGTCTCGTTCGCCACCACCTGGTTGCCCTGCTGGTCGACCACGCCGAGCTGCGGGACTGCCCGGCTGGAGCCCGCCAGCGTGGGGGCGCCGCGCCCACTGAGTACGCCGTCGCTCACGATGGTGCGACCGGCGAGGCGGCCGGTGAAGGTGAAGGTGAAGGTCTCGATCTCCAACGTGGCGACGTGCAACCGCTGCCCGGCGCTGATATCGACCCAGGCCATCTGCCCGTGGATGTCCGCCAACAGCCCGCCGGCGAGGGTCGGCGCGTATGGCGAGGCGTCGGCGAGGACCGTCTTCCGCAGCACGGTGCCGGCGAGTTGGCCGGGCGGGCCGGTCGCGTTGGCCACGGTGAGGTTGCGACTGTTCTGGTTGCCACGCCAGGCGAGGATCGGCGTGTCCATGGGCTGGATCACGGCGGGGCCCGACGTACTGCCATCGCCCCACCAGGTCACTTTGTCGAAGACGTCTCCCATGGTTGCTCCCCGAGGATGAGCGGTGCGTCCGCGCGGCCGCTACGTGTCGTCCTCACGGTAGGCCGCGGGAGGAGCCGGTGACGCGCCTTGCGCCGCCCTGTCCCTCGGCCCGAAGCGCCGCCGCCACCGCGCGCCCCCACCACCGCCCCGCGCCCGCCACTCGGGTCGCGGGGCACGCCAGGTCGCGGGGCGCGCCGGGCGGGACGCCAAGGTGTGCCGGGGCGTGTGCTGGGTGCGCCGGGCGGGACGCCGGGGTGCGCCGGGACGCGTGCGGGGTGCGCGGGGGGCGGCCGATGGTGGCCTGGGGCGGGGCCATGAGCTGGGAACGGGTGCGGGCCCGGCGCGGTACCGGGGGTCGTTCGCCGTGCGCGGGTCACGCGGGCACGGGAGTCGCGGTGACGGCGTCCCGCGCGCGTTACGGCAGGTTGCGGGCCATGACAATGCGCTGAACCTGGTTGGTGCCCTCGTAGATCTGGGTGATCTTCGCGTCACGCATCATGCGCTCGACCGGGTAGTCACGCGTGTAGCCGTACCCGCCGAGGAGTTGGACCGCTTCGGTGGTGATCTCCATGGCGGCGTCGGACGCGTAGCACTTGGCCGCGGCGCCGTAGAAGGTCAGGTCCTCGTCGGGGCCGCCGGCCGCGACGCGCTCGGACTTGGCCGCCGCCGCGTAGGTGAGCTGCCGCGCCGCCTCAAGCTTCATCGCCATGTCGGCCAGCATGAACTGCACGCCCTGGAAGTCGCCGATCGGCTTGCCGAACTGCTTGCGCTCCTTGACGTACCCCTTGGCGTAGTCGAGGGCGCCCTGCGCGATGCCGAGGGCCTGGGCCGCGATGGTGATGCGGGTGTGGTCCAGGGTCTTCATCGCGGTGGCGAAGCCGGTGCACTGGGCGCCGAGCAAGCGGTCCGCGGGGATGCGGACGTTGTCGAAGTAGACCTCGCGGGTGGGCGAACCCTTGATGCCGAGCTTCTTCTCCGGGGCACCGAACGAGACGCCCTCGTCGCCCTTCTCGACGACGAACGCCGAGATGCCCTTGGAACGCTTCTCCGGGTCGGTGACGGCCATGACCGTGTAGTAGTCGGAGACGCCCGCGTTGGTGACCCACCGCTTCACGCCGTTGAGGACGTAGAAGTCGCCGTCCCGGACCGCCTTGGTCTTCATGCCCGCGGCGTCCGAGCCCGCGTCCGGCTCGGACAGGCAGTACGAGGACATCGCGTCGCCCTTGGCCAGCGGGCCCAGGTACTTCTTCTTCAGCTCCTCCGAGCCGGAGAGGATGACCGGGAGCGAGCCGAGCTTGTTCACGGCCGGGATCAGCGAGGAGGAGGCGCAGACGCGGGCCACCTCCTCGATGACGATCACCGTCGCGAGGGCGTCAGCCCCGGCACCGCCGTACGACTCGGGGACGTGCACGGCGTGCAGGTCGTTGGCGACCAGCGCGTCCAGCGCCTCCTGCGGGAAGCGGCCCTCATCGTCCACCTCGGCCGCGAACGGCGCGATCTTGGCTTCGGCGAGGGCGCGCACCGACTCGCGGAGCATGTCGTGCTCCTCGGCCGGGCGGTAGAGGTCGAATCCGACAGTGTTCTTCTCCGCGGAGGCCACGGTGTCCTCACTCCCTGAGTAGGCGTACCCGAGCGTTAATAACCATTAAGTAACCCAATCCTAGGGGTGGCGGCCGAGACGCGGGTACGTGAGTTAGACGACAGCGGCCCAGTTTCCCGGACGAGCCCCCGACTATGCTCGAGCCGCGCAGTCCGGCCCGCCCTCACCACGATTCGTACCTACGGAGCACAGCATGGCCCCCAAGATCACTGTGATCGGCACCGGATACCTCGGCGCCACCCACGCCGCGGCCATGGCCGAACTCGGGTTCGAGGTGCTGGGCCTCGACGTCGACCCGGCGAAGATCGAACTGCTCTCCTCGGGCCGGGTGCCGATGTACGAACCGGGCCTTGAGGACCTGCTGCGGCAGCACGTCGCCGGCCACGAGGGCAGCACCGGGCGGCTGCGGTTCACCACCTCCTACGAGGAGGTCGCCGACTTCGGCGACGTGCACTTCGTGTGCGTCAACACGCCGCAGAAGCAGGGCGAGTACGCCTGCGACATGCAGTATGTGGACAGCGCCTTCGAGTCCCTCGCGCCGCTGCTGCGCCGCCCCGCGCTGGTCGTCGGCAAGTCCACGGCCCCGGTCGGCAGCGCGAGCCGGCTGGCCGCGCGCCTGCGCGAGCTGGCGCCGGTGGGCGAGGACGCGGAGCTGGCCTGGAACCCGGAGTTCCTGCGCGAGGGGTTCGCCGTCCAGGACACCCTGCGGCCGGACCGCATCGTCGCGGGCGTCACCAGCGAGCGGGCCGAGAAGGCGCTGCGCGAGGTGTACGCGGCGCCACTGGCCGCGGGCACGCCGTTCGTGGTGACCGACTTCCCGACCGCCGAACTGGTGAAGAACTCCGCGAACTCCTTCCTGGCCACCAAGATCTCGTTCATCAACGCGATGGCCGAGGTGTGCGAGGCCGCCGACGGCGACGTGGTCAAGCTGGCCGAGGCGATCGGCCACGACGAGCGGATCGGGAAGAAGTTCCTGCGCGCCGGGATCGGGTTCGGTGGCGGGTGCCTGCCCAAGGACATCCGGGCCTTCATGGCCCGCGCCGGCGAACTCGGCGCCGACCAGGCCCTCACCTTCCTCCGCGAGGTCGACTCGATCAACATGCGGCGGCGCGGCCACATGGTCGAACTGGCCCGCGACGCCGTCGGCGGCTCCTTCCTGGGCAAGCGGGTCGCGGTGCTGGGCGCGGCGTTCAAGCCGGACTCGGACGACGTACGGGACTCGCCGGCGCTCAACGTGGCCGGTCAGATCCACCTCCAGGGCGCGCAGGTCACGGTGTTCGACCCGAAGGGGATGGACAACGCGCGCGCCCTGTTCCCCACCCTCGGGTACGCCCCGAGCGCCCTGGACGCGGTGCGCGGCGCCCATGTCGTGCTGCACCTGACGGAGTGGCGCGAGTTCCGCGAACTGAACCCGGAGGAGCTGGGTGCCGTCGTGGACGACCGCCGCATCCTCGACGGCCGCAACGCGCTCGACCCCGACGTCTGGCGCCAGGCCGACTGGACGTACCGCGCCCTGGGCCGCCCCCGGCTCTGAGGTCCCCCGAGGCCGCGCCGGCGTCATGGCGCGGGACGCACCAGTCGTGTGTCGTAAGCCAGGATCACGGCCTGCACCCGGTCGCGGGCGCCCGTCTTGGCGAGGATGCGGCTGATGTGGGTCTTGACCGTGGACTCGGCGAGCCGGAAGCGGGCGCTGATCTCGGCGTTGGACCAGCCCTTGCCGATCACGGTGAGGATCTCCCGCTCCCGTTCGGTGAGGGCCTCAAGCCGGGGATCAAGCGCACCCTCCGCCCGGTTGCCGCCCGGCCCGGCGCCCGGCGTCGGCAACCGGTCCGCGTAGGCGTCGAGCAGGCGGCGGGTCAGGCCCGGGGCGACCACGGCGTCGCCGCTGGCCACCGCGCGGATGCCAGCGAGCAGCTCCTCCGGCTAGGCGTCCTTGACCAGGAAGCCGCTGGCCCCGGCGCGCAGCCCGGCGTACGCGTACTCGTCGAGGTCGAACGTGGTCAGGATCAGCACGCGGCTGCGGTCGCCGGCGGCGACGATGCAGCGGGTGGCCTCCACGCCGTCCAGGCCCGGCATCCGGACGTCCATCAGGACGACGTCGGGGCGGAGTTCGGCGGTCTTGCGGACGGCCGCGGTCCCGTTGTCCGCCTCGCCGAGGACCGCCATGTCGTCCTGGCTCTCCAACAACATGCGGAAGCCGAAGCGCTGCAACGGCTGGTCGTCAACGATGAGGACGGTGGTCACGACGCACCACCCGTCTCTCGCCTCTCGCGCGTTCCGCGCCCAGTGCCCGTGGTCCGCCCGCCCCGCCTCTCGCGCGGCGCCCGCTTCGCGGGCACCACGTCCGTCGCGGCGGCGTCCGCGTCCTGGGGGTCGGGGGCACCGGGCTCGGCTTGCGGCCCCGGCTCGGACTCCGCGCCGCCGGGGGCCGTTGGGTGTGAGGTCGGAGTGGCGGCGGTGGCGGCGGGGAGTTCCAGGCGTACGTGCCAGCCGCCGTCCGAGCATGGGCCCGCGGTGAGGGCCCCGTCGTACAGCGCGGCCCGCTCGCGCATGCCGCCCAGGCCCCTGCCCTGGTGGCCGCCGCCGGCCGCGAGCTGTCCGTGGGGTAGCCGGCGCACGGGCCCGCCCGTGTCGATGACGGCGACGGACAGCGCGTGCGGCGGGTGCGTCACCTCGACCATGGCCGTGGCCTGCGGGCCCGCGTGCTTGAGCGTGTTGGTCAGCGCCTCCTGCACGACCCGGTACACGGTCAGCTCGCGGCCGGGTGAGCCCGGCGCGGGCGTACCGCGCTCCGACAGGCGCACCGACAGCCCCGCCTCCCGCACCCGGTCCACGAGTGTGCCGAGGTCGGCGAGTGTGGGCTGCGGGCCGAGTTCGCGCTCGGGCCGCGCGTCCGTGTCGTCGTCGCGCAGCACGCCGAGCAGTCTGCGCAACTCGTCCAGCGCCTGCCGGCTGGTGGCCCCGATCGCCGTCAGCGCCTGGGCCGCGCGCTCGGGGCTCTTGTGCGCCACGCACGAACCGCCGTCGGCCAGGCCGGTGATGACCGAGAGGTTGTGGCCGATGATGTCGTGCAACTCGCGGGCGATGCGGGCGCGTTCGGCCGCGGCGGCGAGTTGGGCCTGCTGGTCGCGTCCGACTTCGAGCTGGCGGGCCCGTTCCACGAGCGAGGCCGTGTAGTCGCGGCGGCTGCGGACCGCTATGCCGAGCAGCGCCACCACGACGCTGCCCGTGACGACGGGCAGGAACGCCTGCCCCCAGTCCCCCTCGGGCCAGCGCGAAGCGCCCACCGCCGCCTGCGTGACGACCAGCGCGCCGGCCACCGTCAGGGCCTTGCCCGGTAGCCGCAGGGCGACGCAGAAGAGCACGATCAACTGCCCCAACTGGCCGACCTGGAGTCGCGTACCCACCCACGCGTCCACCAGGCCGACCGCCGTCATGGCGGCGAACGCGGCCAGCGGGCGTCTGCGGTGCCAGGGCAGCGCCAGGACGAAGCCCGCCGCCATGGCCACCACCAGCGCCACCGGCACCTCGTCGGAGTGGGCGATCCGCCGCCAGTTGCCGCCGCCCACGTCCACGCAGGCCGCGATGGCGAACACCAGCGTCAGCAGCGCGTCCCACAGCACCGGGCGGCGGGCGTCGAGGGCGAGCACCCGTCGCACGGCGCGGTGCGCCCATCGGATCGGATACGGGCCACTCGGCGTCCACTCCTGGACGCTCCCCAGCGCGCTCATCCCCGCCACCCCTCGTTCATCTCTCTCCCCGCACCGACCCCACGTCGGCCGCCCCGCACCGGCCCCGCGCCAACCTGCCCCGTACCGTCCCCGCCTGGGCCGGTCTCGTGCCGCCCCCTCGCCGGCCTGCCGCGCACCGGCCCGACGTCGACCGGCAACCGTGTCGCCCCGGCTTCGGCCGGCCCGTACCGACCCCTCGCCAGCCTCACGTCGGCCGGCGAGGTGCCGGGCGGGCCCGCCCGTACGCGGCGCCCACCCGGCACCATCCTCGTACCGCGCGTGCCCGAGGCCCGCTCCGCGGGTAGGCGCACGCCCGGCGCCACGCACCCGCCCCGCGCGCCGCCCAGGCCAGTCGCTCACACGTCCCGGCGCCTGAGGAGCAGCGCCGCCACCGCCAGCGTCGCCGCGACCGAGCAGCACAGGGCGAACAGGGCCGGGCCCAGCGCCAGCAGGTCAGGGCCCCGTCCACCAGCATCAGGGCCTGCGCTACCTTGCTCGGCAGGCAGGCGACGACGTCGTCCACCACGTCGTACGGCAGCAGCCCGACCACCTCGGGCAGCACGAGCACCGCGCCTATGTACGCGCCGATCGCCGCCGGAATGCTGCGCAGCAGCGCGCCGAGGCCCAGGCACAGCAGGCCGAGGAGGGCGATGCCCACCGCCGCCCCGCACAGCGCCCGCACCACGCCCGGGTCGCCGAGGCCAGCCGCCATGTCCGTGTCGGACAAGAAGAGCTGGGCCAGCGGGAAGGTGAGGAAGACGGTCGCGAACATGACCGCGCGGGCCACTGCGCCGAAGACGGCCGCCTTGGCCCACAGCACGGGCAGCCGACGCGGCACGGTGGTAAGGGAGGCCCGGATCATGCCGGACGCGTACTCCCCCGCGGTCACCAGCACGCCGAGCACGGCGAGCAGGATCTGTCCGAACTGTGTCCCCAGCAAGGTGAGTTCGACAGGCTACACGCGGTCGCCGTCACCGCTCTGGTACGTCCCCGCGACCACCGCGCCGAGGGAGACGGTCACCAGCAGGGTGGCGGCGAGGATGCTCCAAGTGGAGCGCAGCGACCACAGGTTGGCCCACTCTGAGCGGACCACGCGTAGCCAGGTGACCCGGTAGTCGACGGGTGGGCCGGCCATGGCGACCACGGGCGGGCCCGCGCTCCGCTGTGGGGGCTGGCCCGGCTGCCGGGGCTGGCGCTGCTGGGACTGGGTGGCGAGGTCGCTGGGTCGGCCGGTCACGTGGCGGCTCCTTGGGACGCGGTGGCTTGCTGCGGGGCGGGGGTGGAGGTGGAGGTGGGCTGAGGGACGGTCGGGCCATAGGCGTGGGCCGCGTACTCCGTCACGTCCCGTGTCAGCTCCATGAAAGCCTCCTCCAACGAGGCGCGGCGCGGGGTGAGTTCGAAGAGGGGTATGCCGTGTTCCGCCGCGGTGCGGCCGATACGCTCGCCGTCGGCGCCGGTGACCCGCAGCGTGCCCGGGCCGCCGTCGGCTGCCTCGACGCGCGAGCAGGGCCCGCAGCCGTTTCGCCTCCGGCGAGACGACCGTGATCTCCCCGAGCCCCGCGTCGCGCACGAACTGCTCCACCGTGGTGTCGGCGAGCAGCCGGCCACGGCCGATGATGATCAGGTGCTCCGCGGTGACCGCCATCTCGCTCATCAGGTGTGAGGAGACGAAGACCGTACGGCCCTCGGCCGCGAGTGACTTGAGCAGGTTGCGTATCCACAGCACGCCCTCCGGGTCGAGCCCGTTGACCAGCTCGTCCAGGATGACCGTGGCCGGGTCGGCCAGCAGCGCGGCGGCGATGCAGAGCCGCTGCCCCATGCCGAGGCTGAACCCCTTGACCCGCCGGTCCGCCGTCTCGCCGAGCCCCACCCGGTCGATGACGGAGGCCACCTGGCGGCGTGGGATGCCGTGGGTGTGGGCCAGGGCCTGGAGGTGCGCCCGGGCCGTGCGGCCGGGGTGGATGGAGCGGGCTTCGAGCAGCGCGCCGTGCTGGCGCAACGGCGCGGGATGGCTGACGTACGCGCGGTCGCCGATCGTGGACCGGCCGCTGGTGGGGGCGTCGAGCCCGAGCAGCATCCGCATCGTGGTCGACTTGCCGGCGCCGTTCGGGCCGAGGAACCCGGTGACCGTGCCCGGCCGTGCGGTGAAGGTCAGGTCCCGCACGACGGTCTTCTCGCCGTACCGCTTGGCGAGCCCGTAAGCCCTGATCATCGCTGTGCTCCCGTCATCCCGGCGCCCCTTGGCTAGGCCCCCCCGCAGCCTGGCCCGCGGGTGTCGGAGCACGTCAGAGCAGGTGCGTCGGCATACGCCCTGACGTGCGGGCCCGGCGCTCCCGTGGCCCACATCCGACGTTAGGCACGGCGCCACCCCGACTCGTCAGCCCGCGGTCCGCCGCGCGGCGCCGCCGCGTAGTACCGGGGTACGACGCCCTGGGGGATGCCGCGGCAGAGCGCGGACGGGGTAAGAGGCAGGGGGCCGTGAGCCAGACGGAGCCTGCAGGGCGTGGATAGGGGCAGGGCTTCGCGGGGGGGCGGGCGCGTCCGCCAGTCGAGGCGCGCGGGCCACGGGAGGGCGGGCCGGAAAGGAGAGGACCAGGGGAGGGCGGGCCGGAAAGGAGAGGACCAGGGGAGGACGGGCCGGGGAGGAGAGGTAAAGGCGCGGGTCGCGAAGGGGGCGGGCCGGCGGCCCGCCCCGTCAGCCCGGGCGGCCCGAGCGCGGCGAGGTCAGCCGCTGACGGCCAGGTCCGCCAAGTGCTTGAGAGAGTTGGAGAGGTGTTCCGGGCCGAACATCGGGAATTCCAGGTACTCACGGATGGACGGCGGCACCTCGGTCCGGTCGTAGGTGAGCGTCACCTCCGTCTCGGACGGGCCAAGCGGCACCAGGTCGTACCGCCAGAACCAACCGCCGAACGCCAGCCGGCCGTCCTCCTTCTCCTCCCCCGTCAGCCAACCGATGGCGCGCGGCGCGTCCAGCACGTGCACCTTGTTGGCCACCCGGTAGTGACCGTTGGGGTGATTGGGGTGGTACATGGCCATCCGTAAGATCTGCCCCTCCTCGGCCAGCGGCGCCCGCTCGACGGCCTCCTGCACCCACCCGGTGCCGTCGATCGCCGCGTGCGTCGCCGGGTCCGCCAACACGGCGAACACCCGCTCGGCGGGCACGGCGACCGTCAGCGTGGCGCTCACGTACTCCCGTTCCCTGCCCTTGTCCTGTTCACGGCTCTGTTCCTGGCTTGCTCCCTGGCCCACGGTCTGCGGCTCCTCGTCGTCTCGTCCGTGTCTTTCCGCCTGTCGCGATCACGGTAGGCGACGCCGTACGCGAGCCAACGTCACGACTCGGGGCCGGGAGTTGCGCCGGTCGCGTGAGGCTGGGCGTCGGGCGTGCCACCCGTGGTGGGGCGCGGGGTGCGGCGCCGTACCGCCCGTGGGCGACGTGTGCACGATGAACGCCGGGATCGCCGCGACCGCCGCGCCCAGGGCCGAGGCCAGACCCACGTCGTCGGCCAGCGCGTCCTTACCGGCCCAGCGCCGCTGGTGCGGGCAGGCGGGTGAGCCAGCGCAGCGGGCCCCTTCCGTCGCGGGGACGTCATCGCCGGCCGCCCAGCCACCGTCGACGATGACGATCAGCTCCTCCGGCTCCCGCCCCGGGGGCACCCGCTGGTCGACGGCCAGGACGCGGTGGGCGTTCGGCAGTGTCAGGCCGAGTGCGTACGCGACACGTCCCGCCGCTGACATGAGCGGTTCGCGCGGACGCAGCAGCACGCCGGGTACCTGCCAGGGGCCCGCGCCCGTACGGACCTGCAACACGCGCGGCCAGCCCGCCGAGAGGTCGCCGGGGTGGTCAGGGTCGCGTGGCCGCCACACCAACAGGCTCACGCGTAGCTGCCGTTCCGTCATTCCGCCCCTCCCGTGCCTCGTCGCCACTCCTCCACGCCCAGGCCACAGTCCTCGGGGGCCTTGCCGTTCGTCGTCATCACCCCGACCGCGTCCGCTCCGTCCGACCAGAGGAAGCTGCCCGGCCCGGTCAGCGCGTCCAGGGCGAGTTGGCCGCGGTGCGCGTTGGGGCCGCAGGTCACCGGCGTCGAGACCGGTGGGATCGAACAGGCTCAGCTCGTAGGCGTGCTGGAACGCGCAGTCCGACACCGGCAGCCACCCGCGCCCGCCATCCGCGAGGAAGAACCGCAACACGCAGCCCTGCGCGGTGCGTACGGTGTGCTGTCCGGTGAGCACGGCGTAGCGCGGGCCGAGGTCGTGTGGATCGCCACCAGACGACGCGGCGGTGTCGCTCTCGGCTGAGGCGGAAACGGAGGCACTACTCATCGGCCGCACTCGCCTCGACCGCCGCCTTGGACGCGGCCTCTGGCCCTCGCCGGCTGCCCGCACGGTGGCGCGGGCACTGGCACGGGGCCCATGCCGCGGGACCGTACTGGTCGTCACATTGGCCGGAGGTTACGGAATCGGGGTCGACGGAGATGGTGGTGCTGACAGCAACGGGGGCCGGCTGTTCACCCGGCCGCTGCCGGTAGACCTTCATGGTCATCGTGTGCTGCACAGTCAGGCTCATTCCTGGCGGGAGCTTCCAGCGCTTGCACACGGTGGGCCGGGACGTGGTGGGATGCCACCGTCACGCCGATCACCGTGCGCACTCGGACGATCACCAGAATTGCCAACCCTTACGGATGCCGCGTCCCCGAACGCAAGACATCCGCAACGATTCCCCGTTACGGTGCGAGAAGGCCCAAAAGTCCATGGGAGACCTCTTGAATAGTGCTCTGCTAGACGTTATGGGACGCAAGAAGCTGTCATCGCGCCAGCTAGCCATGCGGGTCGGAGTCACCACGAAGACCGTGGAACGATGGATCGCGAACGCTGCCCTCGTTCCTCACGCGAGAAACGCCGCTGATACCTGCCGTGTGCTGGGGGTTGAACGAAGCATGCTGTGGCCCGCCGCCGTACGGGGCGCCTTGAAGACAGGCCCCGATCGAGAAATCGTCGCCGTCTACCCCTACCGTTCCGCCTGCCCCTCCACCGTCTGGGGCGAGTTGATCGCTCAGGCACGGGAGGAGATCACGTTCGCTGGGTTCACGAACTACTTCCTGTGGACGCAGCAGCACCACTTCGCACGCACCATCACGGAGAAGTTGCGAGCCGGTTGCCGCGTGCGCTTTCTGCTGGGCGACCCGGACAGCCCTACGACACGACAGCGGGAGGAGGTGGAGAACAGCGCCCTCAGCGTCTCAGCGCGGATCAAGGTGACCCTCACCGAGTTGGACAAGCTGACGGACAGTGGCATCGAGACGCGGTTCAGCAGCCCCGCCGACGCGCTGTCCCACATCTCACTCAGCGTCTTCCGCTTCGACTCCGAGGCGCTGGTCACCCCTCATCTCGCCTCAGGGGCTGGCCATGACTCGCCGCTCCTCCAGCTACGTCGGCACGAGGCCGGCGGCATGTTCGACCGGTTCTGCCTGCACCACGTGGAACAGATCTGGGAACGCGGGCGGCCCTCGCCGGACGGCTGAACGCACCCCGGAGCCCACGCGCGCGCCCGCCACAACCGCGCGCCCGGGAAGTGCTCCGGGGAGCGCGATCGACTCACCACCCCTCGGCCGGCGGAGGCTCCCGCTCGACCCACCACCGCCTCCCCGTCTCCGGATCACCGCTCCAGACGTACTGCTCCTCGCGGGTGCGGGTCATGCCGAAGTCGTACACCGTGGGCGAGCCGGCCTGTTGCCAGTCGCGCCAGGCGGCGTCGAGTTCGGCGGCGAGGCGGCGCGGGCCGCCCTGGTAGGCGAGGGTGGGTCCGTCGGCCGGGCTGACGATGGTCGCCCAGGACGAGTGGCCGTCGTGCAGCCAGGCGGTCGCTGGCCGGTCGGGCGCGCCTCGGTGCGCACCCGTACGTCGGGCAGGGTGACCCGCAGGGCGAACAGGAGGTTGGCGTCAGTGTGCAGTGAGGCCAGGTCGTCCCGTGCCATCGGGGTCTCCTCGTCCGGCGGGGCGGCTCCCCTGACCGTCTCCCACGGCCGGCCCTGGTCCGTTCCGCGACTGGGCATGAAGGTCGCCAGCCCCTGCATCCAACCGCTCGCCGAGCGGCCGTCGGCGGCGACGGTCAGGGCGATGTGACCGAGCCGCCCCCACGGGGCCACGATCCGGCCGCCGGGTCGCGTCTGCTCGACCCAGGCCCAGGGGACGAGGTCGACGGCGTAGGTGGCCATGACCCACCCGGTCGAAGCGGCCGTGCGCGGGTGCTCCGCGCGTTCCGTCGCCAGTCAGCACGGTGACGCGGGCACCGGCCGCGAACACGTTCCGCCGCGCGAGGTCGGACAGTCGGGGGTCGGCCTCGATGGTGGTGACCCGTCCGTCGGGGCCGACGCCGTGTGCCATGAGCGCTGCGTTGCGCCCCGTAGCCGCGCCGAGTTCGAGGACGGCATGGCCCAGCTCCAGCATCAGGGAGTCGAGCATGTCGGCCACCACCGCCTCACAGCTCAGGCTGGAGGTGGGGAGGCCGTCCGTCACCTGGATGACGGTGGAGTCGTACGGGCCACCGTAGACGAGGCCAGCCCACCGGCCCGGGCTCGCGGCCCGGTCGACGGGCTCGTACGCGTGGCCGGTCCAGGCGCGGAGCCGGTCCGGGGCAAAGGCGTGGCGCGGTAGCGCCCGCATGGCGGGGCGGACCCACGGGGAGTCCGCAGGCCACAGGCCCTTGCTCGTCATGGCGTTGGCCAACCGGGCCTGGCGGCGGCGGAGTCGGGGCAGGGGTACGGCTACTTCCGCCGGTTGCCCGAGGGCGGTGGCGGGTCCGGCACCTCCCCGTCGGAGTTGCCGGGCGGCGGCTTCCCCTGGCAGGGGTCCGGGTCCGGCTTGCGGTGATCGCCCATGGCGCCCCTTCTGGCTGTCCTCCCGGTTGGAGGCTGACACCAGCATGGGGGTGGGTAGGCGGCCGAGGTCCGCGAAGGACAGAAGTGGCCATCAATCGATCACCGACGGCCGCGATGGCGCAACGCCCAACCACGCGCGGTCAGACGGCCGTGCCGGGGCGGGGCGAGCCAGGCCAGCTTCAGCCCAGCCCCAGCCGCTACCGCCTGCTCTTCCCGTCCAGCGCCTCGAACGTGGCGATCGACGGGCCCCGGCGGGCCCGCAGGTCGCGGGAGAGGTCCTCTGCCTCGCGGAGCACCCGGACCGCGTTCTTCCAGGTCAGCTTGGTGAGGTCGGCCTCCGACCAGCCACGGTCGAGGAGTTCGGCGATGAGGGTGGGGTAGCCGGAGACGTCGGCGAGGTCGGCGGGGGTGAAGGCGACGCCGTCGTAGTCGCCACCGATACCCAGGTGGTCGACGCCCGCGACCTCGCGCATGTGGTCCAGGTGGTCGGCGACCGTCTTGGCCGTGGCCAGCGGGCGCGGGTTCGCCGCCTCGAAGGCGCGCTGCACCCGCATGCCCTCGGCGGAGGTGTCCAGCGAGTGCAGGCCGTTGGCGCTCATGTTGGCGTCGGCGGCCAGGGTCCACTCGATGGCCTCGGGCAGGATGAACTTCGGTACGAACGTCACCATCGCCACGCCGCCGTTGGCGGGCAGTTGCTCGAGGACGCCGTCGGGGATGTTGCGGACGTGGTCACAGACGGACCGCGCCGACGAGTGCGAGAAGATCACCGGGGCCTCGCTGGTGCGCAGCGCGGCCCGCATCGTCGCGGGGGCCACGCGGGAGAGGTCCACGAGCATGCCGAGGCGGTTCATCTCGCGCACGACCTCGTGTCGGAAGGGGCTGAGGCCGCGCACGCCCGGGTCGTCGGTGGCCGAGTCCGCCCAGGGCACGTTGTCGTTGTGGGTGAGCGTCATGTAGCGGACGCCCAGTTCGTACAGGGCGCGCAGCGTGCCCAGCGAGCAGTCGATGGAGTGGCCGCCCTCGGCGCCCATGAGCGAGGCGATCCGGCCCTCGGCGCGGGCCGCCTCCATATCGTCGGCGGTCAGGGCGAGCCGCAGGTCGTCGGGGTAGCGGTCGACGAAGCGGCGTACGACGTCGATCTGTTCGAGGGTCGCGCTGACCGCCTGGTCGCCGGCGTAGTCGGAGCGTACGAACACCGACCAAAACTGCGCGCCGAGACCGCCGGCCCGCATGCGCGGGATGTCCGTGTGCTGGTGGGCGCTCAGGTCAGTGGCGAGGTCGCGCTCGTCGAGGTCGTAGCCGATCTCCCGGAGCGCCCAGGGCAGGTCGTTGTGACCGTCGACCACGGGGTACTCGGCGAGCAGTTCGCGGGCACGGGCCAGGAGTTCGGAGGCGGGGACGACCACGGCCGGACCCGATTCCGACTGCTGCCCGTCGCTGGCGCCTTCACGTGACACGGTCACTCACATCCCCATCGTCGCTGTCGCGCGCCGTCGCGGCGCGCGCGGTCGTGCGGTCGCCGGCGGAGGTGCCGACGGTGGCGGCACCGTTCGGCGCTCCCGTGCTGACATCGTTTCCGCGGGTGCTGGGTTCCCCGGGCGGCCGCTAAACGGCGGCTGGCGGGCGGCCGGGGCGTCGCGGGCCCGCGCGGCGGGCCGCGGCGCGGGATGCCCGGTGGGGCGCGGGGCGGGCGCGCGGGGCGTACGGCGCGGCGCCACCGACCGGCGCGCGGAGGCCGGAACCGGCCGCCTCGCGCCGCCCGAGCCGACTACTTCGCGAAGCCGAAGCCGCCCGAGCCCTCGACGCGGGCCCGCAGGCGCTTGCCCTTCTCGGTGGCCTGCTCGTTCAGCTCCTCCTGGAACTGCCGCATCCGGGCCAGCAGGTCCGGGTCGTACGCGGCGAGCACGCGGGCCGCGAGCAGGCCCGCGTTGCGGGCGCCGCCGACCGAGACCGTGGCGACCGGGACGCCCGCCGGCATCTGCACTATGGACAGCAACGAGTCCATGCCGTCCAGGTACTTCAGCGGCACCGGCACGCCGATGACCGGCAACGGCGTGACGGAGGCCAGCATCCCCGGCAGGTGGGCCGCGCCACCCGCGCCGGCGATGATCGCCTTGAGCCCCCGGTCCGCGGCCTGCTCCCCGTACGCGATCATCTCGCGGGGCATCCGGTGCGCGGAGACAACATCGAGCTCGTAGCCGATCTCGAACTCGTCCAGGGCCTTGGCGGCGGCTTCCATGACGGGCCAGTCGGAGTCGGACCCAATGACGATCCCAATGAGCGGCGAAGTCATTCCGTGATCGTTCCTCGCAGGTAACCGGCGGCATGGCTCGCGCGCTCGCGCACGTCGGCCAGGTCGTCGCCGTAGGTATTGACGTGGCCGACCTTGCGGCCGGGCTTCACATCCTTACCGTACATATGGATCTTCAGGCCAGGGTCGCGCGCCATGCAGTGCAGGTAGGCCCCGTACATGTCGGGGTAGTCGCCGCCGAGGACGTTGGCCATCACGGTCCAGCGGGCGCGCGGGCGCGGGTCGCCCAGCGGCAGATCGAGCACGGCGCGCACGTGGTTGGCGAACTGCGAGGTGACGGCGCCGTCCTGGGTCCAGTGGCCCGAGTTGTGCGGGCGCATCGCCAGCTCGTTGACGAGCACCGCGGGGCCGTCGGGGGGCTGGACCTCGAAGAGTTCGACGGCCAGGTAGCCGGTGACGTCCAGTTCCTCGGCGATCCGCAGGGCGAGCTGCTGCGCGTGCGTGGACAGCTCGGGGTCCAGGTCGGGCGCGGGGGCGATGACCGTGTCGCAGACACCGTCCACCTGGATCGACTCGACCACGGGGTACGCCACGGCCTGGCCGTGCGGCGAGCGCACCACGTTGGCCACCAGTTCGCGTACGAAGGGGAGCTTCTCCTCGGCCAGCACCGGCACGCCGGCGCGGAACGGCTCGGCCGCCCCGGCCTCGTCGCGCACGACCCAGACGCCCTTGCCGTCGTAGCCGCCGCGCACCGTCTTCAGGACGACGGGGAAGCCGTCGCCCTCGGCGGCGAACCGGGCGACGTCGGCGGGGTCGGCGACGATCCGGTGGCGCGGGCACGGCACGCCGATCGCGTCGAGCCTGGCCCGCATGACGCCCTTGTCCTGGGCGTGCACCAGCGCGCGTGAGCCGGGGCGGACCGCGATGCCGTCGGCCTCCAGGGCTCGCAGGTGCTCCATCGGCACGTGCTCGTGATCGAACGTGATCACGTCACAGCCTTGTGCGAAGCTACGAAGGGTCTCCAGATCGCGGTAGTCACCGACGACGACATCGCCGACGACCTGCGCCGCGGAGTCCATCGGGGTGTCGCTGAGGAGCTTGAACTTGACGCCGAGGGGGATGCCCGCCTCGTGCGTCATGCGCGCGAGCTGGCCCCCGCCGACCATGCCAATCACAGGGAACGTCACCCACCCAGGGTAGCCGTATCAGCCAGCGGGCCCCGCGTGCGCTCGTAGGAACCTCCAAGGTGGGTCAGGGTCGTGATCCGCGATACCCGGACGCGCCGCCGGCCGCGGCTGGTTAGCATGAGCGCAGATGGCGTAATGCCGACCACCGCGATACGGAGTAAGACGATCACTATGAGTGAACGGCGCGCGCTGCGTATGCGGCTGGAACTGCTCATGCGCGAGGTCGCCAAGTTCGGCGCCGTGGGCGGTGTGGGCCTCCTCGTCAACCTCGCGGTCTTCAACCTCGTCCGGCACATGACCGAGCTGCCCGTGGTGCGTGCGAGCATCCTGGCGACGGTCGTCGCCATCACCTTCAACTACGTGGGCTTCCGGTACTTCACCTACCGGGACCGCGACAAGAGCGGCCGGGCCAAGGAACTGAGCCTGTTCCTGCTCTTCAGCGCGATCGGCCTGGTGATCGAGAACGGCATCCTCTACACCGCGACGTACGGCTTCGACTGGGACACCCCGCTGCAGAGCAACGTGTTCAAGTTCCTCGGCATCGGCATCGCGACCCTCTTCCGCTTCTGGTCGTACCGCACCTGGGTGTTCCGGGCGCTGCCCGCCCGCGAGGCGGTGCAGACAGCCGAGTCGTTCCTCACCACGGCCGAGCAGCGCGAGCGCACCCAGGCCGCCCGCGCCAAGTAGCCCGACCACACGCCCCCGCGCCGCCTCGCCCCTGGCGCTCGTCTCGTACGCGCGGCCCGCGCCTCCTCCGCACGGCGCGCGCCTCCCCACGGACGACTCACGCCTCGTACCTACGCGGCTGACACTCGCGGCTCACACCTCGTGCGCGGACTCGGCCTCGCGGCTGAGGAAGAGGGCGAAGATCGGCGGCTGCTGCTGGAGGAGTTCCAGCCGGCCGCCGTCCGCCTCGGCCAGGTCGCGGGCCACGGCGAGGCCGAGGCCCGTGGAGTTGCGGCCGCTGACCATGCGCTCGAAGACGCGGGCGCCCAGGTCGGCGGGGACGCCCGGGCCCTCGTCCGAGACCTCGACCACGGCCTGGTTGCCGGTGACGCGGGTGCGCAGCGCCACCGTGCCACCGCCGTGCATCAGCGAGTTCTCGATCAACGTCGCCAGCACCTGGGCCACCGCGCCCGGGGTGCCGACCGCCCGCAGCCCCTTCTTGCCGGAGCGGACGACGGCCCGGCCCTCGCTGCGGTAGGCAGGGCGCCACTCCTCGATCTGCTGCTTGACGACCTCGTCCAAGTCAAAGGCGACGGCCGAGCCGGAGCGCGGGTCCCGGGAGTTGGTGAGCAGCCGCTGCACGACGTCGGTCAGCCGCTCGACCTGGGCCAGCGCGATGGTAGCCTCCTCCTTGACCGTCTCCGGCTCATCGGTGAGCGTGATCTCCTCCAGGCGCATGGACAGCGCGGTCAGCGGGGTGCGCAGTTGGTGCGAGGCGTCGGCGGCGAGCCGTCGCTCGGCGGTGAGCATCCGCGCGATGCGCTCGGCGCTGGAGTCGAGCACGTCGGCGACGCGGTCGAGTTCGGGGACGCCGTACCGCCGGTGCCGGGGCCGCGGGTCGCCCGAGCCGAGGCGTTCGGCGGTCTCGGCCAGGTCGGTGAGGGGCGCGGCGAGCCGGTGCGCCTGCCGTACAGCGAGGATGACGGCCGCCGCGACGGCCAGGAGCGCCACCGCCAGGATGATCAGTAACGTGCGGCCGATCTCCCGGCCGACGGTGCCGTGCGACTCCTCGACCCGGACCGTCACACCCTTCGCGCCCTTCTCCTCCGCGGCGATGACGCCGCCCGACGGGCGGTCGCCGATCTCCAGCGGGGCGGACTGGCCGGGGACGGTGATGCGGGCGTAGCGGTCGGTGGTGATCTGTTCGCTCAGCACCTTGGGAGTGACCGCCTCGCCGCCGATGAGCCGCCCGTCTACGATGCTGAGCAGCCGCAGGGCCTCGGACTCCACGCTCTCCTGCGCGCTGTTCTCGATAGTGCGGGTCTCCACGATGACCAGGGAGACACCGAAGACGGCGATGACGACGAGCACCACCGCGAGCGTGGAATTGATCAAACGGCGTCGCATGCCCACTACCGTGTTCGGGTCAGCGCTGAGTGTTCAGCGTTCAGGTGCGGTTCCGGCCAGTCTTCCGCCCGTATTCTGTCGGCTTTTTACTGGCTTTCTGTCGACTTTCGCCGTCTCCGCGAGTTTCCGGCGCTTACCACCGAATCTCCTCACCGCGTCCCGGCGCTAGTTCTTCTCGAACCGGAAGCCCACGCCGCGCACCGTGGCGATGTAGCGCGGGTTGGCGGCGTCGTCGCCCAGCTTCTTGCGCAGCCAGGAGATGTGCATGTCGAGCGTCTTGGTCGAGGACCACCAGGTGGTGTCCCAGACCTCGCGCATGAGCTGGTCACGGGTAACGACCCGGCCCGCGTCCCGGACCAGGACCCGCAGCAGGTCGAACTCCTTGGCGGTGAGCTGCAACTCCTCGTCGCCCATCCAGGCCCGGTGGGACTCGACGTCGATCCGTACGCCGTGGGTGGCGGGCTGCGGCTGCTGCGCCTCGGCGGAGCCACGGCGCAGCAGGGCCCGCACGCGGGCCAGCAGTTCAGCGAGCCGGAACGGCTTGGTGACGTAGTCGTCGGCCCCGGCGTCCAGGCCGACAACGGTGTCTACTTCGTCGGCGCGGGCCGTGAGCACCAGCACGGGGAAGCCGTGGCCCTCGTTGCGCAGCCGCCGACAGACCTCCAGGCCGTCCATGCCCGGCAGGCCGAGGTCGAGGACGAGCAGATCGACGCCGCCTTGCAGGCCAGCGTCCAGCGCGGTGGGGCCGTCCTGGCGCACCTCGACCTCGTACCCCTCGCGGCGCAGAGCGCGGGCGAGCGGCTCCGAGATGGACGCGTCATCCTCGGCGAGCAGTACTCGGGTCATGCGGGAATGGTAGTCCGCGACCGGCCGGAGGAGGGCCAGGCCCGCGCTCCCATCTCGACGGACGCCGCGCGGGGCCCGGCCCGCCGACCACGGGTGACCGCCGAGCCGTGGCCGCCACTGCCGCGCACACCCCCGGCGCCCGCCGCGCGCCCCACGCCACGTGCGGGTGGGCCTGGTCCCGACGCCGCCGACACCACTGGTCCCGGCCCGCCGCGCGGCCGGGGCGCCCCGACACCGACCCCGGCCGGTCCGGCTGGCCGGGTCAACCAGGCCGACCGGAGCCGGGCTTTCCGGAGGCCAAACGGCCGCCGCCGAACCGCCGTTGCCGGTCCCGCACCGGTGCGGGCGATCTGGTGTGTGTTAGACCGTTATCAGGTCACCGTGAGCGACTGACCAGTTCTCTTCAAATACGAGGCAAAAGTTGGGACCATGTGTCGTGAGTTACGTCTCATCGCCTTCCATTCGTGCCCCGCGTCTGGCGTATGGTGACGGAACCTCTGTAGCACTGCCCTGAGACCTTTGGTTCGCAAGACGCGCCAAAGGTTTCTTTAGTGCCCGGGACTGAAGCCACCAGCCCCGTCAAGCACAGTGAATGACCTGCCGGCCGGGTCCACCGCGTGTTCCTCGCGCGGGGGGCGTGGAGCGCGGCGGTGTGACCGCCCTTCCCGGTTCCCCCCATGGGTACCGCTCCCCGCGGGACGGGGGGTGGGCGACGCGTCGTCGAAGCCGGCTACCCGACCGGGCGCGTGATCTTGATTCCGGCTAGCCGTCTTGGCCTCATTCCGGCTAGCCGTCTTGGCCTCGCGTCCCGAGCCCCCCAAGGAACAACCATGGCGTCCAGCCTGACGAAGGGCGCGGCCAAGCAGGGAACCCCTGCCAACGGCGGCAAGACCTTCTTCGGCCACCCTCGCGGCCTGGCCACTCTCTTCATGACCGAGATGTGGGAGCGCTTCAGCTTCTACGGCATGCGGGCCCTGCTCGTCCTCTACCTGATCTCCGGCGGACCGGATTCGAAGGACGGCAGCCAAGGCGGCGGCCTGGAGATGACCGAGGCCAACGCGGTCGCGATCTACTCCGTGTACCTGGCCATGGTCTACCTCCTGGCGATGCCCGGCGGCTGGTTCGGTGACCGGGTGTGGGGGCCGCGGAAGACCGTGGCCATCGCCGCCAGCATCATCATGGCCGGCCACCTGCTGCTCGCGGTGCCCGGACAGTTGCCGTTCTTCGGCGGCCTGGCGCTCGTCGCGTTCGGCTCCGGCCTGCTGAAGGCCAACATCTCCACGATGGTCGGCCACCTCTACGAGGGCCCGGAAGACCCGCGCCGCGACGGCGGCTTCACGATCTTCTACATCGGCATCAACATCGGTGGCTTCGCGGCGCCGTTGATCATCGGGACGGTGGGCCAGGAGGTCAACTGGCACCTCGGCTTCGCCATCGCCGCGCTCGGCATGGCGCTCGGCCTGACCCAGTTCCTGATCGGCACCCGCCACCTGAGCCCGCTCTCCAGCCAGGTGCCGACGCCGCTCAACATCGAGGAGCGCAAGAGCTGGCTCCGCAAGGGTCTGATCTGGACGGCGATCACGGCCGCGTTCTACGCCGTGGTCACCCTGACCGGTCACTTCACCCTCAACTGGGCGCTCGTCCCGATCACCATCGCAGGCCTGGTCATCCCGATCGCGGTGCTCGTCCGCATCAAGCGGGACAAAGAGCTGACCGAGCTCGAGCAGACCAAGGTCAGCGGCTACATCTGGTTCTTCGCCGCGGCGGCCGTCTTCTGGATGATCTTCGACCAGGGCGGGTCGACGCTGTCCGCCTTCGCCGAGACGAAGACGGCGGACAACGTCTTCGGCATCCGCTTCCCCTCGTCCTGGTTCCAGTCGGTCAACTCGGCCTGGGTCATGGCCCTCGCCCCGGTCTTCGCCTGGATGTGGCTGGTGCTGGGCCGGCGGAACAAGGAACCCAGCACCACGGTGAAGTTCGCCATGGCGCTGGTCCTCACCGGAGCCTCGTTCTTCGTCTTCGTGATCCCGATGAGCATGGCCAACGACGGCTCGACCGTCAGCCCGGGCTGGCTGCTCTCGATCTACATGCTCCAGACAATGGGCGAGCTGTGCCTCTCCCCGGTCGGCCTCTCGGTCACCACGAAGATGGCGCCCGAGAAGTACGCCAGCCAGATGCTGGGCGTCTGGTTCCTCGCGGTGACCGCGGGCGACTGCACGACGGGCCTGCTCTCCATCGCCGGTGTGAACCTCAGCGGTGAAGGGGTGGTCGCCGCGGAAGCCTCGCTGGCGGTCCTCGCCGGTATCGCCATCTGGATGTACCGCAAGAAGGTAGTGGCGATGATGGGCGACGTCCGCTGACGTCCCCGCCCCCCGGCCCGCCCCCAGCGGGCCGACCCACCTGAAGCACCCCGGGGGCCCCGGCCCGCGCGCCGCAGCCCGCCCACGCTCCGGGGGCGTACGCGTCGAGGGCCCCGGAGCGTGGGCGGGCTGCGGCGCGCGGGCCGGGCGCTCGGTTACGGGACCGGGGCCGGGCAAGCGCGGCGGGCCCCGCGGGAGGGCGGCGTGAGGGCGCGTGCGGCGTGTACACGGCGACTGGGTGCCGTGATACCGGGCCTGGGCAGACTGGGCGGGGCGCCGGGGGCGGGCCCCTAGCGCGCGTGGGAGCCCCGGCTGGGGGACGGGGCGCGTTGGTGTGCGGGAGCGCGTGAGGTCGGCGCGTACGAGGGTGCCGGCGGGGCGGCATAGCGTACGGAACGGCGCGGACAGGCGCGCGAGGGCGCGGGGCGGGGGCGACTCAGCCGGACGCGCACGCGAGGGCGCGGGACGGGGTCGGCTCAGGCGAAGGCGGGGCGTGGCCGCGTGCCCGGTGGGCGTGCCGGGGCCCGCGGCGGCGGGCGGTGCTGCGGAGTGGGCGAACGGGCGGGTCAGCCTGGCGCGACGAGTTCCGCCCAGACCGTTTTTCCGGCACCGTCGGCGTTCCGTATGACACCCCAGTCCAGGCAGAGGCGCTGCACGATGAACATCCCATGGCCGCCGGGGCGGCCGGCGCGGTGCGGGGTGCGCGGGGCCGGCGTGCCCGTGCCCCGGTCGCGCACCTCCAGGCGGAGCGACTTGGCGTCGCAGCTCACCTGGAGTTCCTCGGGCCCCTCGGCGTGGAGGCACGCGTTGGTGACCAGTTCCGAGACGACCAGCAGCACGTCCTCCGCCGCGGCGCGCTGGTCCGCGTTCGCGGCGGGCAGCCAGCCCCAGTCGCGCAGCGCTTCCCGCGCGAAGTCGCGGGCGCGCGGCACGGCACCGCTGGCGTCGATCAGGGCGAGTCGGCGGGTCTGCCCGTTCGACGGGCGGGCCGGAGCAGTGGCACCAGCCTCCGGGCCGCGGTCGCCCGGCGAGTACGGCCGCGCAGAGCTCATCAGCGCTTCACCTCACCGATTCACCGAATCTAGGACAGGGGCTGCCTGTCGCATCGAGCAGATTTAGCTGTCTCCTGCCCGGGTGCGGCGTGAGAACACCCACTTATTCGCCCCGGACTGTGTGACTCAGGTAACGCACGCATGAAGCGCACGCAACAAACCCGCCCCGCGTCATTCGACGAGCGCGGCGTCCAGCGTGTCGTGCACCGTGAAAACGGCCTCGGCGCCGGTGATCTCGAAGACCCGAGCCACCACCGGGAGCATGCCCGCCAAATGGACACCGCCCCCTGCCGCCTCCGCCTTGAGCCGTGCCCCGAGGAGCACGTTCAAACCCGTGGAATCGCAGAACTCCAGCCGCGAGCAGTCCACGACCAGTCGGGACCGCCCGTCGGTCACGCACTGCTCCAGTGGCTCGCGGAGCAACTCGGCGGTGTGGTGATCGAGCTCACCTGCCGGAGTCACCACCGCACTCACCCCCTGGTGTCGTACTTCGACTCGCAGTCGGCCTCTGCTCGTGCTGCCGACCATCCCGCGGTCCATGCACGCACCTCTTCTGGTGTCTCGTGGCTTTCGATTGCGCGTCTGTCTCGTGGCTTTCGATTGCGCGTCTCGAACCCTACGCCTTCGATACGGCGTGCGGTAGCCGAACAACTGGCATATATCACCAAATATGGACAACACGCACTTGCCACTTCCGGGTCAATGCGGGTATGCGTAGTAGGACACACCCGAACACGGCCCGGCTTTGGAGGCGCCGCTCACCGCAGCACGACGATATGGCTTCGGCAGCCACATGCCAAGAATGATGGAGGACTCCCATGTCACCCCGGCTCGACGAACCGCGCACCGAACACCATCGGAACCCCGCCTCGTCGACACCCTCGCCCCAGCAGGCCAAGCTCGTACCGGCCCCGAAGACCCGGACGGTCAGCGTGCCGGAAGACCCGGCACTCACCGGTCCTTTCGAGGACCTGCCCGAGATCCCGCCCTTCGACGAGGTCGGACCGGTCGATGCGAGGGCCCTGTCCAAGACCCTCTTCGAGCGCTTTGAGTCGCTTGAGGAAGGCACGCACGAGTACGCGTACGTCCGCAACACCCTGGTCGAACTGAACCTGGCGCTGGTCAAGTTCGCCGCCTCCCGGTTCCGCTCCCGCAGCGAGCCGATGGAGGACATCGTCCAGGTCGGCACCATCGGCCTGATCAAGGCCATCGACCGCTTCGAGCTGAGCAGAGGCGTCGAGTTCGCGACCTTCGCGATGCCGACCATCATCGGCGAGATCAAACGGTTCTTCCGCGACACCAGTTGGTCGGTACGCGTCCCTCGACGCCTCCAGGAGCTGCGGCTCGACCTGGCCAAGGCCGGCGACGAGCTGGCGCAGACGCTCGACCGCGCCCCCACCGTGAGCGAGCTGGCGACGCGCCTGAGCATCACCAACGAAGAGGTCATCGAGGGCATGGCCGCGAGCAACGCGTACACCGCCAGCTCGCTGGACGCCCAACCGGAAGAGGACGACACCGAGGGCGCGCTCGCCGACCGCATCGGCTACGAGGACCACGGACTCGAGGGCATCGAGTACATCGAGTCGTTGAAGCCGTTGATCGCCGAACTTCCGCCGCGCGACCGCAAGATCCTCTCCCTGCGGTTCGTGGCGAACATGACGCAGTCGGAGATCGGCGAGGAGCTCGGCATTTCCCAGATGCACGTCTCACGCCTGCTCTCTCGCACGCTGTCCAAACTTCGCAAGGGCCTGATGCTGGAGGAATGACCGTCGCACCATCCCTACGGAGCCCGACGGCGCACCGGCCACGGCCGGCCGCACCTCGGAAGCAGGGCCCCTCCCGGAGCGCGACACGCGCGATAACGGGAGGGGCCCTGCTCCGTTTCCGGGCCGGGGCGCGGACGGCGGTCGCCGCTGATCCCCGCGGCCCCGCCGAGCCCGGCCGCTAGTCGCGGTGACCGCCGGTGACGCTGGTGGCCGCCAGTGACCTCGGGGGAGAGCCGGCGGGGGCGGCGGACCGGGAGCGCCGGGGGCGGGGGCGGTTAGGCGCGGACGAGGGCGGCCACGTCGGGGAGGGCCGCGAAGGCCGCGCGCACGCTGGCACGCAGGGCCTTCCCGGTCCCGGCCGGCGTCGGCCCGCCGGCGCCGCCTCCTCGGCCGCCGCCGACCACTCCCTGAGCGCGCCGCGCCAGGCGGCCACCATGAGTTCGAGCAGCAGGCGCGCGGGCAGTTCGCCGATCCCGCTGTCGGCCGGGAGCCTGCCGACGACCGTGCGCACCACAGCGTCCGTCACCTCCGCGCAGTGCTGGAGGCTGTGCGCGGTCAGGGCCGGCGTGCGGTCGGCGAGAGCGCGGCTGATCAGGAACCGACCCTCCCAGCCGTCGGACATGTCCCCGATGGCGGCAATGAGCGCGTCCTGGTAAGCGTCGAGCAGTGGGCCCGCGAGGGGGGCGGCCTCGATCCGCCGCCGGTAGGTGGCCCACAGCTCCTTCTCGGGCGCGAGCGCCACGTCCTCCTTCGAGGAGAAGGCGCGGAAGAACGTGCGCTTGGAGACCTCCACCTCGTCCACGAGCTGGTCGAGCGTGGTCTCCGCGAAGCCCCGCTCGACGAAGAGGCACAGCGCCGCGTCCACCAACGCCTGCCGGGTGCGCAGCTTCTTGCGTTCGCGCAGCGGGAGTCGGCGCGCCGGGTCGGACGGGGTCGAGCCGTCGGGGCCGGAGGGGGACGCGGTCTCGGAGGTCACACGGGAAGTCTACCCACTCGCTCGCCGCACAGAGGCAAGAGCCCGTTGCAGGATTATACCACCGAGTGGCACCATCACGCCACCGGGGTCGCCGACCCCGCATACCGCGAGGATGTGAGTGAGCCATGCACGCATGGACGATCGACCCCAGCGCCCCCGACGGACTGCGCCTGACCCGACCCCGTGCCGGGGTCGGGTCAGGCGCTGGTGCGGGTGGCGGCGTTCTCGCTGAACCGGGGCGAGGTGGACGGCGTCGTCGTACGGGCCGCCGCCGACGGCTCGGGGCCGGGCGTCGGCGACCGGGTGGTGACCCTCGGCGAAGGTGGCGCCTGGGCCGAACTCCGCGCCGTGGACACCGCACTCGTCGGCGCCGTGCCCGACGGCGTGGACCTCGCCGCGGCGAGCACGCTGCCGGTGGCCGCGGGGTCGGCGCTGCGCGCGCTGCACCGCGTCGGCCCGCTGCTGGGCCGCCGCGGCCTGGTCACCGGCGCGGGCGGCGGCGTGGGACGCTTCGCCGTCCAACTCGCGGCCCTCGGCGGCGCCCACGTGGTGGCCGCCACCAGCACCCCGGCGCACGTCGACGCGTTGCGCGCGCTGGGCGCCGACGAGGTCGTGCTCACCGGCGCGGCGGAGCCGGCGGGCTCCTCGACCCCGGACGGGGGCGCGGGCCTGGTGCCCAGCGGGCCGGTGTACGGCGTGGTCGAGACGGTGGGGGGGGAGAGCAACTGGTAGCCGCCCACGCGGCGCTGGAGACGAACGGCACGCTGGTGTCGGTGGGCCACGCGTCCAGCATCGGGGAGACCTTCCCGTTCAGGGCGCTCTTCGGCGACCAGGGACGGCACAACCGCGCGCTGGCCACCTTCCACCTGCTCCAGGACGCGACCCGGCTGGGCGACGACCTGTCCTGGCTCGCCGGGCTGCTGGCCGCCGGCACCCTCGACCCGCAAGATCGCCTGGCGCGGCGACTGGTCCCTGGTCGGCGAGGCGACGCGGGCGCTGGCGGGGCGTCGGGTGCCGGGCAAGGCGGTCCTTGAGATACCGGTGGCGGACGCGTAACGGCGACCGCCGCGCGGCCTGGTACGGCCGCGGCCCGGATCGCCCGGAGTCGGCCGGCCCCGCCCCGCCGCACGCGCGGGTGGTGCGGTGGCGTCAGCTGCCCGCCGGGGCCGTGCGGGCCGTCGCGGTACGGGGGTCCGGCCGGGGCCTCGCCCTCGCGCTCGTCGGCACCCGGCTGGTCCGTGGCGGCCTCGTCGTCGCCCTCGACGCCCGCCGCCGCCAGCAGCGCCTGGGCCGCGGCGCGAGCCGCGCGGGCCGGCTCCGGCGAACCGGTGACGGCGGCCGTGGCGATCGCCCCCTCGGTGAGCAGGGCCAACTGGTCGGCCAGCGGCCCGGGCGCGGGCGCGCCCGTGGCGGCGGTGAGTTCGCCGAGATAGGCCCGTACCGCGCCTTGTGGGCGCGCGCCGCCTCGGCCACGGCCGGCGAGGTGCCGCCGAGTTCGGCGAAGCAGTCGAGGAAGGCACAGCCTCGGAAGTCCGGCTCGGCGAACCACTCGTACAGCCAGTCGAAGACCGCGAGCAGTCGGGCGCGCGGGGTGGGCCGGGCGTCGGCGTGGCGTGCGAGCGCGGCGCGCCAGGCGTGGTCCCGGCGCCGCAGGAACTCCTCCACCAGGTGGTCCTTGGCGGGGTGGTCCTTGGCGGGGAAGAACTGGTAGAAGCGCTTGAGCGAGACGCCGGCGGCGCCGCGCACGGCGTCCATGCCGACCGCCCGCACCCCGCGCGCGTAGAACAGCTCCTCGGCCGCGTCCAACACGCGCGCCCGCGCGCGCTCCTCGACCGTGCCACCCGCCGCCATCCCGCTCCCGCCTCGCCTCTCCCGCGTCCGGGCGGCACCCGGCCGCCTGTCGTCATTCTCGCGACCACCGCCCGCCGCGTTCGGCCATCGGCCGTCGGCCGCCGTCAGGGCCGCCGCTTGCGCGGAGAACGATCGTTCTCCTATCGTACGGGGCAGCTGCGGAGGACGCCTGGAACTCCCGCGACCCCGAGCGGGTGGCGCTGGCGTGCACCGAGGACTCCGAGTGGCGGAACCGGGACGTCTTCCTGCGCGGACGCGAGGAGATCCGCGCCTTCCAGCGCGAGAAGTGGCGCCGCGAACTCGACTACCGGCTGCGCAAGGAGCTGTGGACGTACACCGACCACCGCATCTCGGTCCGCTTCACCTACGAGTGGCACGACCTAGCCGGGCAGTGGTGGCGCAGCTACGGCAACGAGCAGTGGGAGTTCGCCGCGGACGGTCTGATGCGCCGGCGCTACGCCAGCATCAACGACTCGGCCATCGCCGAACACGACCGGCAGCTCACGGACTGACCCGCGGCCCCGGCACCGCGCCGGGAACCGTCCGCCCGGGCAGGCGCGTCGGCGCGCGGGCGTCGGGCTAGGCGGCGTCCGACGGCGGCGCGCCGGATATCGCGGTGAGCCGCCACAGCGAGGTGACCTCCGCCGCGTGCAGCGGGTCGGTCGGGTCGGTGACGCGGCCGTGCCGGGGGCGGGTGTCGAGGCGGTCGAGCGCGCGCAGGTCGGCCGCCTCAATGAGGTGCGCCAGCTCGTCCCGGGTGCGCAGGCCGAGGTGTTCGGCCAGGTAGGAGAGGATCAGCCAGCCCTCGCCGCCGGGCGCGAGGTGGGCGGCCAGGCCGTCCAGGAAGCCGCGCAGCATGCGGCTGTCCGGGTCGTACACCGCGTACTCGACCGGCAAGCTGGGCCGGGCCGGCACCCAGGGCGGGTTGCAGACGACGAGCGGGGCCCGGCCGGGCGGGAAGAGGTCGGCCGCGCGCACCTCCACGCGCTCCGCGACCCCGAGCCGGGCGGCGTTCTCCCGCGCGCAGGCGAGGGCGCGCGGGTCCTGGTAGGTGGCCACCACGCGCCGTACGCCCCGGCGGGCGAGCAGCGCGGCCCAGCACCCCGGTGCCGGTGCCGATGTCGAACGCCACCTCGCGCGCGCCCGCGGGCAGCGGCGCCTTCGCCACCAGGTCCACGTACTCCCCACTGACCGGCGAGAACACGCCGTAGTACGCGTGCACGCGCTCGCCGCCCAGCGCCGGGACAGGCATGCCCTTGCGCCGCCACTCGTGGGCCCCGATGAGGCCAAGCAGCTCCCGCAGCGAGATCACCGGGGGCTCAGCCGCGTCGTCGGCGCCCCACGCCTCGCGACAGGCCGCGCCGACATCCGGCGCCCGCCGCAGCGGCACGCGGGGGCCGGCCTCCGCGTCGGGCCCGGGTTCCAGGGGGACCAGCAGCATGCCGAGCAGCAGGGCCCGCTGCGCCTGGGCCTTGCGGTGCAGGTGGAAGGCGCGGGCGGGCGACTCGTCGGGCGCGCCCTGGTCGCCGGCCACGGGGGTGCGGGGCCGGCCGCGCCACGGCGACGCTGGCGGCGGTCGGGGCGCTTGCGGTCGGCGCGGCGGGCCATGGCTTGCAGGAGCTCGCGCGTTGTGGTAGTCACCGCGCCAGAGCACCGCCGTGCCCTCGCAGACGAGCTTGTACGCGACGTCGGCGGTCATCCGGTCGTCGCCGACCACCACCCGCCGGGGCGCCGGCACACCGCTCTCGGAGCGCCAGCGCGCGGTGTGCGGCACCTCGCCCTCGGTCCAGCCGACGCGGGGGTGGGCCGCGTCGTCGGCGCCGGCCGTGGGCGACTCGGCCGCGCGGGCCTGGCCGGCCGTGGCGCCGGACGGCGGGGTGCTGCGGGCCGACGGGGCGTGGCCGGTGTCGCTGGCAGCGGTGTCGCCGGTGGTGGTGGTGCGGCGCGGATCGGGGGTGTGCATCTCTTCCAGCTTCGCGGGAGGGCGGGCGCGCGGCGAGGTCCCGACGCGCTGGAGACACCTTGCCACGGGCCACTGACAACGGCCGCCGCGGCGCCCACGGGCGGCGATCGGGCCACCGGGCGGGTGGCCCGGCGCGGACCCGCGCCATCCGCTCCCGGGCGGGGAGGCCCAGGTGGGCAGGGGCGGCGCGGGTCGGGCGCGGTGGGCTCAGGCGCGCTGGCCGCCCCGCCAGACGGCCGTGACCAGCGGGACACCGGGGCGGTAGGCGAAGTGGACCGGCGACGGCGCGTCGAGCAGGGCCAGGTCCGCGCGGGAGCCCGGGCGCAGGTGGCCGACTTCGTCGCGGCGCAGGGCCCGGGCGCCGCCCGCGGTGGCCGCCCAGACGGCCTCGTCCGGCGTCATGCCCATATCCCGTACGGCGAGGGCGATGCAGAACGGCATGGAGCTGGTGAAGGACGAGCCCGGGTTGCAGTCGGTGGACAGCGCGACGGTGGCGCCCGCGTCGAGCAGCCGGCGCGCGTCGGGCCACTTCGCGCGGGTGGAGAACTCGGCCCCCGGCAGCAGTGTGGCCACCGTGTTCCCGCTGGCCAGCGCGTCGACGTCGGCGTCGGTCAGGTGCGTGCAGTGGTCGGCTGACGCGGCGTCCAGCTCGACGGCCAGCTGGACGCCGGGCCCATACGTGAGCTGGTTGGCGTGCACCCGGGGGGTCAGGCCGCGCGCTGTGCCGGCGCTGAGGATGGCGTGTGCCTGGTCCCGGTCGAAGGCGCCCTTCTCGCAGAAGACGTCCACCCAACGGGCGTACGAGGCGCAGGCGTCGAGCATCGGCCCGGTGACAAGGTCCACGTAGCCCGCCGGGTCGTCGGCGAACTCCGGGGCGACGATGTGCGCGCCGAGGAACGTCGTCTCCTCGGTGTGGGCGGCGGCGACGCGCAGGGCGCGGGCCTCGTCGTGCGGCGTGAGCCCGTAGCCGGACTTGGTCTCCAGGGTGGTGGTGCCCTGGCGGGTGGCCTCGCGCAGGTAGCGCAGCAGGTTGGCTTCGAGCTGCTCGTCGCTGGCGGCCCGGGTGGCGGCGACGGTGGTGCGGATGCCGCCCACGGTGTACCGCCTGCCGGACATGCGCGCGCTGAACTCGGCAGTGCGGTCGCCGGCGAACACCAGGTGCGAATGCGAGTCCACGAAGCCGGGAATGACCGCCTGACCTGCGGCGTCGAGGTGATTGTCAGTGGCGGGTGCTTTACTGGTGACACCGACCCAGGCGATGCGGTCGCCGTCGATGACGAGCGCCGCGTCCTGGATCAGACCGAGGGGGCCTTCGCCGAGGGAGGGCTCGTTGGTGACGAGGGTGCTGATGTGGGTGATGGCCGTCGTCGTGCCGGCGCTGTGGGTGCCGTGGGGGCTGCCGGGGGTGGCGGCGGGCCGGCCAGCGGGCTCGCCGCCCGTGGGGGTGTTGGGGGTCATCGCGGGGTTGTTCTCCTTCAGCCGAGCACGGCTGCGATGGACTGGGCCAGTGCGGTGGGCACGTCGGGGAGCAGGGCGTGTGTCCCGTCCCGGACGATATGGCGACCGCCGACGATCGTGTGCCGGACATCCGCGCTGGACGCCGCGAATACGGCCGTTTCGACGCCCAGCGACGTCGGCGGGCCCGCGGTGCGCACCGAGTCCAGCGCCAGCGTGGTGAGGTCGGCGAGCACTCCGGGAGCGATGCGTCCGGCGTCCGGCCAGCCCAGCGCCGCGTGCCCGGCCGCCGTCGCGGCGTGCAGAAGTTCGGCCGCCGTCCAGTGGCCCCGGGCCCGGGTGCGCAGCCGCTCGTCCAGCTCCATCGCGCGCGCCTCTTCGAGCAGGTCGATGACGGCGTGGCTGTCGCTGCCCAGGGAGAGCGGCGAGCCGGCGTCCTGGAGGGCCACGGCCGGGCCGATGCCGTCGGCGAGGTCGCGTTCGGTGGTGGGGCACATGCACACGCCGGTGTAGGCGCCCCCCAGGAGGGCGATGTCGGCGCTGGTCAGGTGCGTGGCGTGGACGGCGACGGCGCGCGGCCCGAGCACGCCGTGTTCGGCAAGCAGTTCGGTGGGGGTGCGGCCGTGCGCGGCACGGCAGGCGTCGTTCTCGGCGGTCTGCTCGGACAGGTGGACGTGCAGGGGGGCATTCCGCCCAGCCGCCCAGCCGACGACGGTGGCGAGTTGGTCGGCCTGCACGGCGCGCACGGAGTGGATGGCCGCCCCGAGGCGGGCGTGTTCGGGCGCCTTGAGGGCGCTCGCGCGCTGCGCCCACGCGTCGGCCGTGCCATCGCTGAAGCGCAGTTGGGGGCGGGTCGGCGGATCGCCGAAGCCCGCGGAGAGGTAGGCCGTGTCGAGGAGGGTGATGCGGATGCCGGCGTCGGAGGCCGCCGCGAGGAGGGCCTCGCCCATGGCGTTGGGGTCCTGGTAGCGGGCGCCGCCCGGGGCGTGGTGGAGGTAGTGGAACTCGCCGACGCCGGTGATGCCGGCGAGCGCCATCTCGGCGTAGGTGGCGCGGGCGAGCGCGTGGTAGCTGTCCGGTGTGAGCCGCTCGGCCACGCCGTACATGACCTCGCGCCAGGTCCAGAACGAGTCCGGGGCGCGCCCGCCGCCACGGCGGGCATCGGCGGGGACGGCACCCGAGGAGGCGCTGGACGGGGAGGTGGTGGCATCTGGAGAGGCGGCCCGGGCGGCCGGGCTGACCTGGGCGGCGCCGCGCAGCGCGCGGTGGAAGGCGTGGCTGTGCGCGTTGGCCAGACCGGGCACGGTAAGGCCGCGCAGCACGACCGCGCCGGGCGGCGGCGTGGCCACGCCCGGGCGCACGGCGGCCACCCGGCCGTCGCGTACCTCGATGAGGACGCCGGCCAGCACGCCGCCGCCCGGCGCCGCGCCCTCGCCCGGGGCGGGCTCGGTGGTCGGGGTGGGGTTGAGCCAGGCGTACTCCGCCCAGTACGTCACGCGCACGCGAGGCCCTCCAGTACGTCAGCGAGGGCGTGGACGCCGGCGACGCAGTCGTCCTCGGTGGCGTGCTCGGCCGGGGAGTGCGAGACGCCGGTCGGGTTGCGGACGAAGAGCATGGCAGTCGGGACGGTTCCGGAGAGGATGCCGGCGTCGTGGCCGGCGCCCGTGCCCAGGACGGGGCGGGCGCCGCCCAGCATGCGGCCGAGTTCGTCCTGTAGGGCGTGCTCGAACTCCACGACGGGGGTGAAGGACTCGCGCACCATGCGGACGCCCACGCCGTCGCGCTCGCCGCGCTCGACGGCCGCGCGCTCGATCTCGGCCACCACCGCGTCCAGCGTGCCCTGGTCAGACGCGCGGGAGTCGAGCCAGCCACGGACCAACGACGGGATGGCGTTGACGCCGTTCGGTTCGACGCTGACCTTGCCGAAGGTGGCCAGCGCGCCGGCCAGGGCCGCCTTCTTGCGGGCGGCCAGCACGGTGTTGGCGTAGGTGAGCATCGGGTCGCGGCGGTCCTCGATACGGGTGGTGCCGGCGTGGTTGGCCTCGCCCAGGAAGTCGAACCGCCAGCGGCCGTGCGGCCAGATGGCGGAGGCGATGCCGACCGGGTCGCCGGACAGGTCGAGGGCCCGACCCTGTTCGACGTGCAGCTCCACGAAGGCGCCGACCCGGGCCAGGCGTTCGGGGTCGGGCCCGATCGCCTCCGGGTCGTACCCGGCGCGCTCCATGGCCCGGAGCAGGCTGGTGCCCTCGCCGTCCCGCAGTTGGTGCGCGGCCTCCACGGTGAGCCGGCCCGCGGCCAGCCGGGAGCCCACGCAGGCCAGGCCGAAGCGGGCGCCCTCCTCGTCGCCGAAGTTGACGACGGCCACTGGCTTGGCGAACTCCGCTCCCCTCCGGCATAGTTCGTCGAGCGCGGCGAAGGCGGAGACGACGCCGAGCGGCCCGTCGAAGGCGCCGCCGTCCGGGACGGAGTCCAGGTGCGAGCCGGTGACGACGGCCTCCCCCGGGGCCACGTCGCGGTGGTCGCGCGCGCCCAGCCAGGCCCACTGGTTGCCGTTGCGGTCCAGTTCGTAGGCGAGGCCACGGGAGGTGGCCTGGGCCTGGAACCAGGCCCGGCAGTCGGTGTCGGCGCCGCTCCAGGCGAAGCGGCGGTAGCCGCCGCTGTCCGCGTCGCGGCCGATCGGGCGCAGGTCGCGCCACATCTCGTGGAAGGAGGGGGCGGTGCCGACCGGTCCGGGCGAGCCTGGTGACGCGGCCGAGCCCGCCGGTCCTCGTGCGCCCGCCGGGCCTCGCGCGCCGGCCGAGCCTTGTGAGCCTCGTGTGTCTGGCGACGCAGCCGAACCGGTCGCGGGCCCCTCCAGGGCACGTTCGCTCACGACTGGTCACCCTCGCGCATCGGGACGCGGACCGCCTTCTCATCGGCGACGCGCTCGGCGATATCGTACCCCGCGTCCACGTGCCGGATCACGCCCATGCCCGGGTCGTTGGTGAGCACCCGGCGGATCTTCTCGCCAGCGAGCGGCGTGCCGTCGGCGACCGTGACCTGGCCCGCGTGCAGCGAGCGGCCCATCCCGACGCCGCCACCGTGGTGCAGCGAGACCCAGGAGGCGCCGGAGGCCACGTTGACCATGGCGTTGAGCATCGGCCAGTCGGCGATGGCATCCGAGCCGTCGAGCATGCCCTCGGTCTCGCGGTACGGGGACGCGACCGAGCCGCAGTCCAGGTGGTCGCGGCCGATGGCCAGCGGGGCCTGGAGCGTGCCGTCGGCGACCATGTCGTTGAACCGTTCGCCGGCCCGGTCGCGTTCGCGGTAGCCGAGCCAGCAGATGCGCGCGGGCAGCCCCTGGAAGTGCACCCGCTCGCCGGCCAGCTTGATCCAGCGGGCCAGCGACTCGTTCTCCGGGAAGAGTTCGAGGATCGCGTTGTCGGTGGCCGCGATGTCCTTCGGGTCGCCGGACAGCGCCGCCCACCGGAACGGGCCCTTGCCCTCGCAGAACAGCGGCCGGATGTACGCGGGGACGAAGCCGGGGAAGTCGAAGGCGCGCTCGTAGCCGGCGAGCCGCGCCTCGCCGCGGATGGAGTTGCCGTAGTCGAAGACCTCGGCGCCGGCGTCCTGGAAGCCGACCATCGCCTCCACGTGCCGGGCCATCGACTCGCGGGCGCGGGCGGTGAAGTCGGCGGGCTTGTCGGCCGCGTACGTCGCCATGTCCGCGAAGTCGACGCCGATCGGCAGGTAGGCCAGCTGGTCGTGGGCGCTGGTCTGGTCGGTGACGATGTCGATGGGCGCGCCGGCGGCGAGTAGTTCGGGCAGCAGCTCGGCGGCGTTGCCGAGGACGCCGATGGACAGCGGCTCACGGGCGTCGCGGGCCTCGGTCGCGAGCGCGAGGGCGTGCGCGGGGCTGTCGGCCTTGACGTCGAGGTAGCGGTGTTCGATGCGGCGGTGGATGGCGCGCGGGTCGCAGTCGACACAGATGACCACGCCGCCGTTCATGGTGACGGCCAGCGGCTGGGCGCCGCCCATGCCGCCGAGGCCGGCCGTGAGCGTGATGGTGCTGGCCAGCGAGCCGCCGAACTTCTTGGCGGCGACGGCGGCGAAGGTCTCGTACGTGCCCTGCAGGATGCCCTGGGTGCCGATGTAGATCCAGGAACCGGCGGTCATCTGCCCGTACATGGTCAGGCCGAGGGCCTCAAGGCGGCGGAACTCCTCCCAGTTGGCCCAGTCGCCGACCAGGTGCGAGTTGGCGATGAGGACGCGCGGCGCCCACTCGTGGGTCTGCATGACGCCCACCGGGCGGCCGGACTGCACGAGCATCGTCTCGTCCTGGCGCAGTGTGGTCAGGGTGCGCGCCATCGCGTCGAACGAGCGCCAGTCGCGGGCCGCCTTGCCGGTGCCGCCGTAGACGACGAGCTTGTCGGGGTGCTCGGCGACCTCGGGGTCGAGGTTATTGTGCAGCATCCGCAGGGCGGCCTCCTGCTGCCAACCCAGCGTGTTGAGCTGCGTGCCGCGCGGTGCTCGTACGGGTCGCGGTCCCGACATGGGTGCTGCCTCCCTGGCTCGACGGGTGGTAAGCCGATTGGATTAGTTCATTCACATAGTCCTGTGATGAATAGTCCCAGTCAACAGGACGGCCCGACCCCGGGCCAGGCGGGACCGCCGCCTGGCGGGTCGGGCCATCCGCCGAGTCGGACCACCTGTCGGGTCGGACCACCTGTCGGGTCGGGCCGGTTCGTGTCGGTCAGTGGGCGGGCAGCCTCACTTCACCGCCTCCAGGACCAGCGTGGGCGGGTGCTCGGTGTAGCGCCGCCAGTAGTCCTGGTCGTACTGGGCGATCCCCTCCGGCGAGATCCGCAACGGGTGCCAGCGCACCTGGCTGAACCCGGCCTCGCGCAGGGCCGACTCGTAGGTGCCGGACAGCGACAGGTGGAACTCGATGTCGACCGGGCGTCTGCCCATCGTGGTGTGCGCGCACCGTCGCGCCCTCGGCGCGGGGCTGGGGAACGTCGGCCGTGATGCCGAACGGGCCGTAGTAGTCGGGGTCGGCGGGCATGTCGTAGTTGGCACAGTTGGCCACCAGGCGCCCGCCCGCTTGATCCGCCGGGTCCAGATCCCCGTCCCCGCCCCCAGGTCCAGCACGTCCAGCCCGCGCACGTCCCCCATCACCGCGCGGAAGGTGGGCTCCTCCGCGTGTCGCGCACAGGTGAGGACGTTCAAGGTGTCGTCGTAGACATCGGCCGTCTCGTCGTACTGCTTGCTTCCCACGTCACGCCTTCCCGCACGCTCGGCAACCGCTCTCTTACGGTGCGTATGGGTGCCCTCGGGCCGTGCGGACTACTCAGGGTGTAGGGGGCAAGGGCCCGGACGGGGGGGCGGGCGGGCGCACGACAGTTCGCTCCTCGTCCAGGGGAGCAGCCCGCGCCCCTCCGCACGGCGGCTAACCTGCGGACGTGTGACCCGGGTTCACCAGCTCGCCGGCGCGGCCGGCTCCGCCGCGTGGGAGGCGACGTCCGCCGCGTACTACGCCTCGATCGCGCGGGCCGACGCGCGCGGCGACGGCACCGTATGACACCGCCTGCGACCCGAGGTCGGCGACGGGACGATCGAGGTGACACCGCTGCGCAGCGGGTTCCACATCGTCCGCTACGACGTCGCGTTCGCCGCCGGACACCGGATCGACTACCGGTTCCCGGGCGACCACTTCGAGCTGGAGCACTGCGTCGAGGGGCGGGTACGGGTCAGCGAGGACGGCGCCGGCGCCGACGAGTTGCACGCCGGCTCGGTGGCGCTCAGCCCGCGCCGCGCCACCGGCGCCGTCGTCGCGCACGGCGCCGGCGAGCGGTACCGGGCGGTGTCGGTCACCGGGAGCTGGGCCGGCCTGGACGCCTACCTCGGGGGGCTCGGCGCGCGGGAGCTGCCCGTCATCGGCCCCGAGCGCGGCGCGCGCGAGCGGTACATCGGCCGGTCCGCCGCGCTGCGCCCGGTGGCGCAGCCGCTGGCGGAGATGTAAGCGCACCGGCGCGCCTCCCCCGTGCGGCTGCTGTACCTGGAGTCGCGGCTGGTGGCGGCGCTCGCCGCGCTGGTCGACGGGCTCGCCGCCGACCCGCCGGCCACCGGCCCGCCGGGCCCCGCGCTGGCCACGCACGAGGTGGCCGCCCTGCGCCGGGTCCCCGGACTGCTCTGGCAACGGCGCCACGCCCCGCCGACCCTGGCCGAGTTGGCCCGCGCGTCGTCCCTGTCCGTCCGACGCCTGACCACCGGGTTCCGCGCGCTGTACGGGGACTCGGTGTGTGCGTACCAACGGCGGCGCTGCCTGGACAGGGCCACGGCGCTGCTCGTCGAGACCGACTGGCCGGTCTCCCGCGTCGGGCACGAGGTCGGCTACGCCTCGCCCAGCAACTTCGGCTACGCCTTCCGCCGTGACCGGGGCACCACACCAGCCCGCTTCCGCCGCGCGCACACCTGACCGCCCGTGGCCAGGCTGGCCGCCTGGCCCGCCTGGCTGCCGTCTACCTGTCTACCCGTCTGCCGGGACACCCCGGCGCACCGCCCTCCACACACTCCGGACCCGCACTCCACACCACCGTCCGCCTCCGGCGCCGAGGCTGTGACCGGTGACGGCCGCGCGGCCGTCGCACCCCCACGAGGAAAGCGCCCGATGTCCCCTCCGCCCGCCCCCGCACAGCCAGCCGGCGCGCAGACGACCGTCGCCGCCGGGAACCCGCCACCGTGTCGTGCCAGCGGCCCTCGCCCCCGGGTGAGCGGCGATGACCGAGCGAGCCGGCTCCGCTTCGCCCGCGACCGGGGCGGTGCGGTTGGTGATCGTGTTGGGTGGGTTGTCGGCGATATCGCCGTTCGCCACCGACATGTACGCGCCCGGCTTCCCGGAGATCGTCGCCTCGTTCGACACCTCGGGGACGGCCGTCCAACTCTCCCTGACAGCCTGCCTGGTCGGGCTCGCCGTCGGGCAGGTCGTGCTGGGCCCGGTCAGCGACGCGCTGGGGCGGCGCCGGCTGCTGCTCGCGGGGTCCCGGCGCGTTCGCCGGCCTGTCCTGCTCTGCGCGCTCGCGCCGTCGATCGCCGTGTTCGAGGTGACCCGACTACTCCAGGGCGTGGCCGGCGGCGCGGGCCTGGTCATCGGCAGGGCGGTGATCAGCGACCGGTACACCGGCGCCCGGGCGGCCCACCAACTCTCCACGCTGAGCGTGGTCGGGATGACCGCGCCGGTGCTGGCCCCGGTCGCCGGTGGGCTGCTCCTCGGCGTCGGGTCGTGGCGGCTGGTGTTCGTCGCCCTCGCCGGGGCCGGGCTGCTGCTGCTGGCCGCGGTCTGGGCGTGGGTGCCCGAGTCGCTGCCGGTCGAGCGGCGCCGGCGCGGCGGCCCGCGGACCGTGCTGGCCGCGATGGGTCCGCTGGTGCGGCGGCGGGCGCTGGTCGGTCACCTGCTCGTCATCGGCTGCGCGCTCGGCGCGCTCTTCGCCTACATCACCGGCTCGCCCTTCGTCTTCCAGGACGGCTAAAGCCTGTCGCCCACCGCGTACGGCCTCGTCTTCGCCACCAACGCCGTGGGCACCGTGCTGGCCGGGGTGCTGTTCGGGGCGCTGGCCGGACGGGTGCGCCTGGGCGCCCTGCTGCTCGGCGGCGTGGCCACCACCGTGGTCTGCGCGCTCACGTTGGTGGCGTTGCTCGCCAAGGGACTCGTCGCGGGAGGCGGCGCGTTCGGCATCACCTGGGCCTGTCTGTTCGGCCTGACCTTCGGGTTCGGCCTCGTGCTGCCTGCCTCGACGACCCTCATCCTCGCGCTCGGCGGCGACGCCCCCGGGGCCGCGTCCGGCCTGCTCGGCGGCGCCCAGTTCGTGCTCGGCGCGGCGGCAGCGCCACTGCCCGGCGCGCTGGGGCACACGACCACCCTGTCGATGGCCGTTGTCGTGCTGGCCTGCGTCCTGCTCTCGGCGCTGGCGCTGGTGGTGCTGGCCCAACCGTGGCGGGACGGCGACGGCGACGGGCACCATACGAGCGCGGCGGAGGGCGAGCCGGCCGGCGGGCGCTGAGACGCGCTGGGAGCACGGGCCCCGCGCCCCCAGCGCGAGGCCGGTCGCCCCCAGCGCGCCCCCAGCCACCCCTAGAGCACGAAGCCGGCCGGGAAGGGGTCGGTCGGGTCGAGGAGGTACTGCCCCATGCCGGTGATCCAGGCCCGGCCGGTGAGGGCGGGGCGGACTGCGGCGCGGTCGCCGACGCGCTCGGCGCCGACGAGCCGGCCCGTGAAGTGGGTGCCGATGAAGGACTCGTTGACGAAGTCCTCGTGCAGGGGGAGTTCGCCGCGCGCGTGGAGCTGGGCCATCCGCGCGCAGGTGCCGGTGCCGCACAGCGAGCGGTCGAACCAGCCGGGGTGGATCACCATCGCGTTCCGGGCGTGACTGCCGCCTCCGGCCGGCCCCGCTCCCGCGACTCCCCCGGCCTCCGTCGCGCCGGCACCCGGCGTTCCCGGGGCCGTGAACTGCACGTGGCGGCAGCCAGCGATGCCGGGGTCAGTGGGGTGCTCGGGCCGCCGCTGCTCGTTGACCGCCGCCATGATCGCCATGCCGGCGGCGAGGATCTCGTCCTTGTGTCGCCGGTCGAAAGGGATGCCGAGCCGGCTCAGCGGGGTGATGGCGCAGAAGTTGCCGCCGTACGCCATGTCGTAGCGGACCCGCCCGATGCCGGGGACGTCCACGACGGCGTCCAGCTCCTGCGCGTACGAGGCCACGTTGTGCAGCGTCACCCGCTCGGCGCGGCCCCCGCTCACCTCCACCCGGGCCTCGACCAGGCCGGCCGGGGTGTCCAGGCGTACCGTCGTGACCGGTTCGGTGACCTCAACCATGCCCGTCTCGACCAGCACCGTGGCCACGCCGATGGTGCCGTGGCCGCACATCGGCAGGCAGCCGGAGACCTCGATGAACAGGACGCCCCCGTCGGCGTCCGCTCGGGTCGGGGGCTGGAGGATGGCACCGCTCATGGCGGGGTGCCCGCGCGGCTCGTTGACCAGGAACTGCCGTAGGGCGTCGAGGTGTTCCACGAAGTGGCGCCGCCGCTCGGCCATCGTCCGGCCGGGCACCGGGCCGATGCCGCCGGTGATGACGCGGGTCGGCATGCCCTCGGTGTGCGAGTCGACGGCGCTCAGGCAGCGCGCGGCGCGCATCAGCGGGCCCCGGCCAAGGGAGCGCCGGCCGCCGGCACGGCGGGCTGCCGGGGCCCGGCCGTCGCGGGCTCGCCGGGTTGGCAGCCGGCAAACGTAGGCTCGCACGGTTGGGGGCCGGCCGTGTCGTCCGCCGCCGCCAGCGCGTCGACGGCGCGCCGTAAGTCCGCGTCCAGCGCGGCGAGCCGCTCCCCGGACAGTGGTGCGGCGGCCTGGACGGGCCGCCGTACCGGCCGACCAGGTCCATCGCCCGCTTGACGGCCTGGACGAACTCGGTGCGCGAGTCCCAGCGGAAGGCAGCCACCAGCGGTTCGTACAGCTCTCGCGCCTCCGCGAGCCGGCCCGCGCGGGCCAGGTCGAATAGGCGTACCGACGCGGCGGGGAAGACGTTCGGAAAACCGGCGAACCAGCCCTCGGCGCCCATCAGCAGCGATTCGAGCACGAGGTCGTCGGCGCCGGCGATCACGGCGAGGCCCGGGGCGCACTCCCCTGATGTGCCGCACGCGCCGCACGTCGCCGGAGCACTCCTTGATCGCGACGACGTTGTCGATGGCCGCGAGTTCCCCGATCACCTCCGGGGTCAGGTCCACCTTGGTGTCGAGCGGGTTGTTGTAGACCATGACCGGCAGCCCGACCGCCGCCACCTGCTCGAAGTGGTGGACGACCTCGGCGGTGTTCGCGCGGTAGAGTGTCGGCGACAAGCATAGCACCCCGTCGGCGCCGTCCTCGGCGGCGTGCTCCGCCCAGCGCCTGGCCTGGTGCGTGCCGACGCCGTGCACCCCGACCACCACCAGCGCGTCCCGACCCACGACCGCGCGCCACTCGGCGTCGGTGAGCGAGGAGTACTCGCCCAGCGAGCCGTTCGGGCCGACCCCGTGACAGCCGCTGTCCACCAGCCAGCGGCAGTGTTCGGTGTACCGGTCGAGGTCGGGCCGCAGCCCGGCGGGGGCGGCGGGGTCGTCGGCGTACGGGAGCGCGGTGGCGACCACGACCCCGGTGAGGGCGCGCGCGTGCGGCTTCGAGCGGGCGCCCGGCGTGGCCGACGGCGCGGCGGCGGTGGGCTCCGGAAGGCCGGTGGGTAGATCGGTGCTCATGGGGTCTCCGTTACGCGTCCGGGGGCTGGGGGTCGCGGTGGTGCGGGGGCGCCAGTTCGTCCGGGGGCGGGGCGGGGAGGTGAGCGGGAGTTGGGTGGGGGTCGGTGGAGCTCGGGAGGTCGGCGGGTATCGGCGAGTCGACGGAGGCCGGGGAGTCGGCCGGAACCCGGCGAGGTCGCCGAGGCGGATGGGCTGGGCGACGGGGCGGGCGTCGATGGCGTACCGGTCGGCCTGGCCGAGGTAGTGACGCCCGCGCGCGGTCAGCGTACCCGGCGTCGGCGCGTCCGGCGTCGGGCCCGCCGCCAGTTCCGTGACGGCGCGGCCCTGGCAGGCGCCGAGCCCGGCGCGGCAGGGCGAGCTTGCGCGCGCGGGCCGTGGACGTGCCGCTCGGTGACGGCCGCCCGCAGCGCGTCGTACATCACCTCCTCGCAGCGGCAGACGAGGGTGTCGCCCCTCAGCCAGGTGCGCCAGCCCGGCCGTACCGGGTGGGCCAGGGCGAGTGCGGCGACGAAGCGGCGGCCCGAGCGGACCCGGCGACGCAGCCAGGCGACGCGGGCCGGGTCGCTCACGCGGTGCCCGAGCACGGCGGCAGCCAGCATGCCCGCCAACTCCCCTTCATGTGCGGCGAGTTCGGCGCCGCCCACGCCGGTCAGCTCGCCGGCCGCTTACACCCCGGGAACCGACGTGCGCTGGCCCGCGCGCAGCGCGGCGTGCCGTCGGGGGCGTCTTCGAGCGCGCAGCCCGCCGCGAGCGCGAGTTCGAGCTGGGGGGTGAACCCGTAAGCCCACGCAGAGCGCGTCCACGCCCTCGACGTGGCGCTCGCTCCCGGGCCGCACCGTCCAGTCCGGCGCGAGCCGGGTGATGGTCACGGCACGCAGCCGGCCCTCGGCGTGGGCCGCGACGGCTGCGCGCCGGGTGCGGTACGGGACGCGGTGGCGGACCAACGTGCCGGCTTACGAGGCGAGTTCGGGCAGCTTGCCGCGTCCGTCGCGGAGCGCGGGGAGCGGGGAGCGCAGCCAGCCGGCGGGCGAGCCGGCCTCCCAGACGCCGAGCACCCGGGCACCGGCACCGAGCAGCGCCGCCGCCACCGGCAGCAGGAACGGGCCGGTACCGGCCACGATCACCCGCCGCCCCACGGCGAGCCGCTGTCCCTTGGCCAACGCCTGGGCGGCGTCGGCCGTAACCACGCCGGGCAGGTCCCAGCCGGGAAAGGGCAGCGCCCGGTCGAACGCGCCCGGGCAGGGCACCAGCGCGTCGGCGGCGAGCGCGCGCGGCGTGCGGAACCCGTCAGCCGGGCCGGTGAGGACGTGCACGAGGTGCGGCGCCGACGCGCCACCGCCCGCGCCCCGGGCCGGCTCGATCGACCAGGCGGTGGTGTGCGGCAGCTGGTCGATGGCGGGGTGCGCGGCGACGGCCCGCGCCAGGCGCTGACTCTCCGGGACGCGGCCGGGGCCGCCGGCGGGCGGCGCGGGACGGGGGCTGGCCTGGGCATGGCCGGGGTTCGGCGCGTCGGCGGGCGACGCGGGACGGGGGCTGCCCTGGGCGTGGCCGGGGTTCGGCTCGCCGGTGGGCGGCGCGTGGCGGTGGTACTGACCGCCGACGCGCGCGCCGTTGTCCACGAGGGTGACCCGCGCGCCCGCGCGCGCGTCGGCCAGGGCCGCGTGCAGCCCCGCCGGCCCGGCGCCGACGATCCGCTGCCCGCCCGTCATGCCCGGTCCCCTCTGTCGCCGTGCGCGTCTCCGTCGCCGTGCGCGTCATCGTGGGCGCGTTCCGTACGAGGCCGCCGCGCCGCGCCGCTGGTACCGACCACGCCGCCGGCACCGACCGCGGCGCCGCCCGCTGGGCCCGCCTCCCCGACCGGGGCCGGGCCGGCCGCGGGCCCCGGCAGAACGGCGCCGCGTTGCGTCTCCACCACGTCCCCCGCGGCGACCTCCCGCAGGCAGGCCCGCACGTCGGGGAGCCCGTTCACGACCACGAGGCAGTCGTGGCACACCCCGATGCCGCAGAAGACACCGCGCGGCCGTTCGCCGCGGGTGGTGCGCCACGCGGCCCGCCCCGTCTCCAACAGGACCGCGGCCACCGTCTGTCCGGGGCGGGCGCGCCGCGCGACGCCGTCCACGGTGAGCGACACGCCCCCGCCCGCCGCCCCCCGCGCCTCGTGCCCCACCGCCCCGGGCCCCGGCCGTACCGTCGCCGCCCCCGGTACGCCGCCCGCCGCCTCCGGCGCGCCGCGCAGCCCCGGGCGGTCCACCCGGAACGGGGCCGGGTCCAGGCGGGGCGGCTCGCCCGTGAGGAGTTCGGCGAGCAGGTCGCCGGTGGCGGCGGCGAGGCCGATGCCCGCGCCCTCGTGCCCCGCGGCGTGCCTCAGGCCGGCCCGGGGCGGATCGGGGCCGATGACGGGGAGGTGGTCGGGGGTGTACGGGCGGAAGCCGCCGTAGGCGCGCAGCACCGGCACCGCGGCGAGCAGCGGGAACAACGTGGTGGCGCCACGGGCCAGCGCGCGCAGCACAGCGACGGGGATTACCGGGTCGAAGCCCACCCGCTGCCGGCTGGAGCCGATGAGCACGGTGCCCGCCTGGGTGGCCTCCACGACGGTGGAGACCCGCAGGTCGGCGTCGGCGGCACCGACCGCGCCGCACGGCACGTACCCGCGCGCGGTGCGCACCGCGCGTACCCGGCCGCGCCGGTCGCGCCGCACGCCGAGCACGGCGACGCCACCGCGCACCTCGCCGCCGCGAGCAGCGCCGTCGCCACCAACACCGGCTGGAACTGGGCGTCTTGCGGGTAGCGCAGGACGGCGGTGGCCCGCGGTGTCAGATGTGGCTCGTACGCGGCGACCTCGTCGGGAGCGAGCGCGTGGGCCTCGACGCCGGCGGCGCGCTGGGCCTCGGCGAAGGCGCGCAGGGCGGCCGACTGCGCCGCGCCGATCGCCACGACGAGCCCGCCCTTGCGCTCGTACTCGCACGCCGCGCGCCGATCTCCTCCCGCAGCTCGGCGAGGAGCGCGGGCCAGCGGCGTAACGAGGCGAGCGCGAGGTCCAGTTCGGGGCCGGGCGGCTTGTCGGAGACCAGCAGGTTGCCCTCGCCGCTCGCGGTGGTGGCCGAGGCGACGGGTCTGCGGTCGAGCACGAGCACCCGCACGCCGCGCCGGGTCAGTGCCTCTACGCAGGCCGCGCCGATGAGGCCGCTGCCGACGACGACCGCGTCGGGGTGGTGTCCGTACGTCCGTGAACCGTGCATGCAGCGCACCGCCGTTCTGCAGAAAGAACGTTGGCGACGCTAGTGCGGCCTGGCAGGACGGTCAATACCGGTGCCGGCTGGATACTCGATGAGCAACACGGACAGCACCGGCTCCGGGCCGCCGTCTCGTAGACGTGCGGTTGGGAGCCGGGCAGGTGGACGTAGTCGCCCGGGCCGAGTTCGTACGGGTCCGCCGGCGGGCCGACGCGCAGGACACCCTGCACCACCACCACCACGTGCTCCAGCCCCGGATGGCCGTCGGAGTGCTGCCTGGCCCCCGGCCGCACCCGCTGGTTGTACAGTTCGAGCACCCCGCCGCGCGGCTCGATCCGGCGCAGCATGCGCAGGTCGACGGCCCGGCTGCGCAGCTCCTCAAGGCCGGCCGAGCGGACCAGCAGCACGTCGGGGGGCGCCGGCTCGGCGAGCAGATCGGACACCGGGACCTGGAGGGCGTTCGCCAGAGAGAACACCGTCTGGATGGTCGGGTTGCCGAGTCCGCTCTCCAACTGGGACAGCGCGCTCTTGGCGACGCCGGACCGGCGCGCGACCTCCGACAGCGACAGGCCGCGCTCCCCGCGCAGCGCGCGCACGTTGACCCCGAGCATGTGCCCGGCCCGCTGCGCTTCCCTGGCCTCGCCGCCACCCCGCCGCTCGTGCGGCCCGCCCCCCGAGCCCTGGGGCAGGCCCCCGGACCGGTCCGCCGGAGCCCACTGGCCCGCCGCTCCCCGGCACCCGGCGCGCCGCGCCCGTCCACCGGCGCTCCGGCCAGTTCCCCGTCCGGCTCCCCCATGGCGGTCCCTCCTCGGCTCTCGGCGGCTGACGGCCGGCGCCACTGTAGCCAGCGCCGTGACGGCCGGCCCCCGGGCGGTGTGCGGCGGGCCGGCCCCGGCGTACGGAACGAGGCCCCCGCCACGACCGTCGGTGCCTCGACGCGCGCGGTGGTCCCGCTACGCCGAGTGGCGTAGCCGCCGGGCGCCGGTCGGCCACGCGTACTGGGCAGCGCCCGGCCCGAGTGGTGGAGTGCTGCCATGACCTGAATCGAGACGGGCCAGGGGCCACGGAACGACGCGACGCGGGGGCGGCCGGGGCCGACGGGCCCGGAGACGCCCGCACCGGACCGAGCGACGACGGGCCCGGTGGCCGGGCCGGACGGGGGCGGCGAGGCCGACCTGGGCGAGGCCGCCGCGCGCCGGCGCGACCAGGCGGTGCGGGCCGCCGTCGAACAGGGCCTGATCGGCCCGGACGCCCCTGTGGTCGCGCTCGTTGACGTGGCCGCGATCCGCGCCTCGGCCGCGGCGCTCCAGGCCGCGTTCGCCGAGGTGACCGCGCCCGGGACGCAGGCGCTGCACGCGTTCGCCGTCAAGGCGGCGAACCTCGTACCGGTGGTGCGGCTGCTCGCCGACGCGGGCCTGGGCTGCGAGGTGGCCCGCCCCGGCGAACTCGCCCTCGCCCAGGCGGCGGACGTGGCCCCGGAACGCATGGTGCTCGACTCGCCCGCCAAGACCGTGGCCGAGCTGCGGACGGCCCTCGCGCTGGGCATCGCCGTCAACGCCGACAGCTTCCAGGAGTTGGCACGCCTCGACGAGCTGGTGGCCGCAGCGCCGACCACCTCGCCGCTCGGACTGCGCGTCAACCCGCAGGTGGGCGGGGGCACGATCAGCGCGCTGAGCACGGCCACGGCGACGTCCAAGTTCGGCGTGCCGCTGCGCGACGACGGCCCGCGCGGCGGCTCACCGGCCGAGGTGCGGGCCAGGGTCGTGGCCGCGGTGCTGGCCCGGCCCTGGCTCACCTGGCTGCACGCCCACGTCGGCTCGCAGGGCTGTCCGCTGGAGTTGCTGGCGGGCGGCGTGCGCGAGGTCTACGAGTTGGCCGAGGAGATCAACGAGGCGGCCGGCCGGCAGCAGATCACCGGCTTCGACCTGGGCGGCGGGCTGCCGGTCAACTTCGCGTCCGACACCGTCGCCCCGACCTACCGCGACTACGCCCGGCTGCTGCACGCGACCGTGCCCGGGCTGCTCGACGGCCGGTACACGCTGGTCACCGAGTTCGGCCGGTCCCTGCTGGCCAAGACGGGCACCGTGCTGGCGCGCGTCGAGTACGCCAAGTCGGCCGGGGGCCGCGCCATCGCCGTCACCCACGCGGGCGCCCAGGTGGCCACCCGTACCGTCTTCGCCCAGCGCTCCTGGCCCATCTGCGTCGCCGGTTACACCCCGCAGGGCCTGCCCAAGCACGGCCCGCTGGTAGCCCAGGACGTGGCGGGCCCGTGCTGCTTCGCGGGCGACCTGGTGGCCAAGAACCGACCCCTGCCGCTGCTGGAGGCGGGCGACCTGACGGCCCTGCTCGACACCGGCGCGTACTACTTCTGCCACCTCTTCGCCTACAACAGCCTGCCCAGGCCGGGCGTCTACGGCTTCGTGGCGGACCCGGGGGCGGCGGGGGGCGTGCGGTTCGCCACCGTGCGCGAGCTGCAGACCGTGGGCGAGATCGTGGCCGAGAGCGGCGGCGCCCACAGCGAGGCGCTGACCGGTCTCGACTCCTGACGGCGGGTCACGCGCCCGCACCCCACTGCCTAGGCTACGGCTGCCTAGCCGACGCGGCCTGACAGCGGGTCACGGCGTACGGGTCGGCTGTCCCGGGGCCCGGGGTGGCACATGAGCGCACCGGCACGGACGGAAGAAGCCCTCCCCCCAGCCTGAGCGGGAGAAGGGCTTCCGAAAAGAGCGCCGAGCAGGCCTTGCACCTACATCCCTCGTTTGGATACGAGTATCTTTCCTTAGACGACCGACGCATGAACCCCAGCCCCTCGTGGCGGCGTTGCCTGATCCACTTTACCCCACGCCTCACGCTGCGTCGAACCAGCCGCCGTCACCCTGGTGCCCCGCCCGAGCACCGCCCCCTGTCCCGCCCGTCGCGTCAGAGCGCGGCCCGCTCGTGCGCCTGGCTCGCGATCGCGGCGGCCGTCTCCCGCGGGGTCTGGGTCACGGTGTCCAGCCACCAGCGGGTGCCGGCCAGGCGCTCGCGCATCTCCCGGTACTGCGGGCCGAAGTCGAAGTGGACCCGGGAGCGCGCGGGGCGGCGGGCATCGCGCTCCCGGCAGACCGCGAGCGGCGGCGCCAGCACGACGAACAGCACGGGCCGGGGCCGCAGCCAGCCCACCATGGCGTCGAGCGTCTCGCGGTCGGCGATGGTGTGCTCGATGACCGGGAAGACGTCGTTCTCGGCGAAGTTGTCGACCAGCGCGCACATGTTGCGGGCGCACAGCAGCGCCTGGCGCCGGGACTCCTCGGCGGGCTCGCCGAGGAAGCCGACGCGACCCCGCACCACCATGTACGATAGGACGTCGCCGCTGATGTGGACCGCGCGTTCGTGGTGGGCGGCCACCAGGGGGGCGACCGTCGACTTGCCCGACCCGGGCATGCCCGAGATGATCAGGCACCCCGTGGAGCGCGGACGCTGTGCCACGAGCCCTCCCCCGCATCGCCGGCCGGCCGCGCCGGGCGCAAAGCCACCGGGAGCCGGCCCTCTCGTGCGGCATCGTCGCAGCGGCCCCCCGGCCCGCGCACACGACTTTCGCGCGCGGCACGCGGACTAGCCCCGGTCCGCCGACGGGACGTTCCCCGGTGTCGCGGGCGTGCGCAGAGCGAGGACCGCCGTGTCGGCGAGCGAGTCCAGTCCCCGGTCCAGCGACGCGTCCGAGCGCTCGACGAGCCCGTCTGTGTAGAGGATGACGCTGCTGTTCGCCGGCAGCGCGACGTGGTGACCGGGGCGCGGCAGGGTGGTGTCCACGCCGAGCGGCACTCCGGGCTCGGCGTCCAGGTAGCGCGCGGTGCCGTCGGGCCACAGGACGAGGGGCGGTGGGTGGCCCGCGCTGGACCAGTGCAGCGTCCATCCCCGCTGGCCCGGGTCGATGCGTACCACGCACGCCGTGGTCAGGAGGGCGCCGCCGGTCACCTCCATGATGCGGTCGAGCTGTTCGAGGGAGGCGCTGGGCGGGGTGCCGGCGTCGAACGACAGGGCCCGCAACATGCCACGGGTCTGCGACATCGCGGCCGCCGCCCGCATGTCGTGGCCCACCACGTCGCCGATGACGCCCGCGCAGGAGCCGTCGGGGAGCTTCACTGCGTCGTACCAGTCCCCGCCCAGGTGCCCGGGCGCGGTGGCCGGCCGGTAGACCGCGCACGCCTCGAACGGGTCCAGGTCAGGAAGCCGGGGCAGCAGCAGACGCTGGAACTGCTCGGCCCTGTTGCGGACCTGGCGGTACAGGCGGGCGTTCTCGATCGCGCCCCCGCCGTGCCGGCCAGGGCCAGGATCACCCCCTCGTCGTGCTCGTCGAAGGGCTTCCCGTCCTGGCGGTCGGACAGGTACAGATTGCCGTACACGCGTCCGCGCACGGAGATGGCGACCCCCAGCAGCGTCCGCATCGGCGGGTGGCCGGCCGGGAAGCCGGCCGACTCCGGGTGCGCCGCGATGTGCTCCACCCGCAGCGGTTCGGGGTGCCGGATCAGGTGCCCGAGCAGGCCGCTCCCGCGCGGCAGCTCCACCCCGGAGAGGTCCGCCAACTCCTGCGAATTCAGGCCGAGGGGGACGAACTCGGTGAGGAAGGTGCGCTCCTCGTCCAGCACGCCCAGGGCCCCGTAGCGGGCGCCGACGAGATCCATCGCCGTGCGTACGATCCGGCGCAGCACCGCCGGCAGCTCCAGTTCGCCGGTGATGCCGAGGACCGCCTGGAGCAGGCCCTGGAGGCTGCGCTGCGCGCGGGCCAGGGCGTGCATCTGCTCGCCGATGCGGTCCAGGTCCGCGCTGAGCGGCAGGTTCAGCAGCGACAGCCGGGCTCGTCGCCCGACTCGCCGTCCGGCGCGTCCCCCGCGTTCCGGGCCATGGGTTCACCTTCCTCATCCCGGTCCGCGCCGGGTCCACCAGTCGGGTGGCCGGTGGTACGGCGGGCTCCGCGGCGGACGTCGGGCCCGCCCGCCGTGCCCGTCGCACCCTCACGGGCTCCGCCTCCAGCATCAGGCCGACCACGGCGTCCGCGCAGTTCGAGCGGTTCACACGGGGCAGCCAGCCGATGGGTGGCGTGGATAGTGTGAACGGTATGGACGCCACGGACGCCGAAACGCGCATAGCCGACCTGGGGCACACGAAGGTGCGCGGCGCTGTGCGGTGCACCCGCCGGCAGGTGGCGTCCCACCGCACCCGACCGGGCGGCGCCCACCGCCCTGGCCCCCCGGCCGCCACGGCCGTACCGACAGGTGACCCGACCCTCCTCCAGCGAGTGCGGGTCGCCGCTACTCCCCCGGCTCGCCGTACGCCCCCGGTGCCGGGTCCTCCTCCACGATCAGCAGCGTCCCCGTGCTCCCAGGACGCACCCAGTGCGGGACGCCGGCCGGCACGAGGAACAGTTCCCCGGCGCATACGTCCACCGGCTCGCCCCGCACCTCCAGGGCGAGGAGGCCGTCGAGCACGAGCAGGGCCTCCGCGCTCTCGTGGCGCTCCTCCGCGAGGGGCGACCCGCTGATCCGCAACACCTTGACCGCGCTGGTACCGACCCGGCCCAGCACCCGCGACCGCCACGGCCACGCCAGTTGGTCGGCGGCCAGAACCGGCGCGACGGCGGCCACCGGTTCCGTCGTGTCGTCCCCTCGCACTCCGCGCACCGCAGGCTCCTCCCGTCGTGCCGAACCCGGCCCGCGGGCCGCGGCCGGCTACCGCTCGCCGCCCCGCTCGGACGGCCCTGACCAGGACGTTAGTCCGCGGCGCCGGCGAGGTGGCTGACCGTTCGGCAAAGGCTCGCGGACCGTCGGGTCATGGCGCACGTCCCGGTCGGGCGGGCCGTCGGGGCGCGGCGTACGGGCCAACGCGGCGGGTCAGTGACGCCGGTTCGGCACCGGTTCAGCGACGGTTCGGCACCGGCCCGGCACAGGTTCGGCGCGGTGGTTCAGCGGGCCGCCTTCGCGACGGCGCGCTTGGCGCCGCCGGGTCGGGCGTCGCCGGCGATCACGCCGGTCGTCAGGTAGCCGCGCACCGCCGGATGGGCCGGGTCGCCGACCGCCCACGGGCCCAGCAGCGCGTCCGTACGCACCCACAGCAGGCTCTCGTTGGCCTCTTCCCAGCGGCCGATCCACAGCGCCTTCCACCACAGCCCGACACCGACGCCGGCCAGCAGCATCCCGCCGGCGGCGGGCGCCGCGAAGGACGCGGCGCCGGCCAGCAGGAAGGCCGTCGCCAGGTGGCAGCGGTGGGCGCGCCGCCAGACGCGCACGCTGACGGCGCGGTCCTGGAGGATGACGGTCTTGCCGGCGCGCGACGCGGAGCGGGCGAGCGCCACGTACCGCTTGCGCCGCACCGTCGCCGTCACCGCCAGCGCGACCACCCCCAGCCACCACAGCCACCCGGCGGGTGCCCGTACCAACACCGCCACCCGTGCCACCGCGTAGCGCCGCGCCCCACGATGAACCTCCTCGACTCCGTCATCGAACTCCGCCCGGACCCACCGGCGCGCTCGCGCCCGCCCGGCTCTTTCGGCGGGACTGTACTCAGCGCGGATGAGAGTTCGCTGAGATACCCGGACAGTCGGGAGACAGGGTGCGGGAGGTGCGGGCGGTACGCAGGGGGCAGGGCGACGGGCCTGGTCGCGGGGGCGGGCGTGAGGCGCGGAGCCTCCACAGGGTGCGGGCGGTCAGTCCTCGAAGAGGCCGCGCGCCGCCGCCTTGGCGTCGAACTCATCCAGGCGGGCCTGCGCGTCCGGCAGCTCGTCGCACATGGCCTCCAGCAGCACCCGGCCCAGCAGCATCGGCGCGCAGGCCGTGTCGAAGGCGAGCCCGGTGCCCACGGCGGCCGGCAGCAGCAGGTCGCTGTGGCCGGCGACCGGCGCGAAGGCGCTGTCGGCGACCGTGACGACGGCCAGCCCGGCCGAGCGCGCGTACTCCAGCGCGGCGACCACCTCGCGCGGGTGGCGGGGCAGCGCGAAGCACAGCAGGGCGCTGGCGCCCGCGGCGGTGGCGGCGTCGATGCGGTCGGCGAGCATCGTGCCGCCCTCGTCGAGGAGCCGTACGTCCGGGTGCACCTTGCGCGCGAAGTAGCTGAATCCGGCGGCCTGCGCCGAGGCCGCGCGCAGTCCGATCACGGGCAGCGGCCGGGAGGCGGCGAGCAGCCGGCCGGCGCGGGCGACGGGCTCCGGGTCGGCCAGCAGCTTGGCCAGGTGGCGCAGGTTGTCGATCTCGGCCTGGACCGCCTGCTGGTACTCGTTGACCCCGGCCTGGTCGCCGCTCCGCTCGGTCGGGGCGACATCGCGCAGGTGCTTGCGGAGCCCCGGGTAACCGTCGAAGCCGAGCGCCACCGCGAAGCGCGTCACGGAGGGCTGGCTGACGCCGGCGAGTTCGGCGAGTTCCACGCTGGACAGGAAGGGCGCGTCGGCGGCGCGGCGCACCATGCAGTGGGCGATACGGCGCTGGGTGGGCGTGAGCCGGTGCCCCTCGAAGAGCTTCTGGAGCCGCGCGGCTGCCCCACTCGCGTCCGGCGTCTCGTCCATGCGTGCCCTCCCGGCGACATCGGCGCCCCACGGGCGCTCGCCCACCGACACCGAACCGGCACCGGCCGGACCGGCGCCGGCCAGCGCCGCTCATTCAGCTACGGCTGACTCTGCATGAATATATGCAGCAGGTGGGGGCGGCGCGAAACGGGCGGGGGTGGAGCAAGGTCCAGCGCCGCGATCCACCTCGCGGAACTGAGTCGCGCGAGCACGTCGACCCGGCTCGGTAGGGGGCGTTCCGTCAGGAGAGCGAATGGACCCAACGGGCTTCAGGCCCCCACGCGCCCCCGCTGACGACGCCCTCTTCCCCTCCGGGAAGGGGGAGGCGCCCGGGGAGAGGTGATCGGCCGCCCGGGACGGGCAGACGGCCGATCTCCGCCGCCGGTCACACACCGAGCGCAACGCACTGTCGCAGCAACGGCTCCAAGCGCAACTGGCCATCCGAACGGTCGAAAACCTGCAGAGTGTCGAGGCAGTTGACGATCCACCGCGCCTCGTCCTCGTCCTCGTCCTCGATCTTGAGCGCCACAGCCGTCACCGCGCCCTCCACATCGAACAGACCGTCCTCGAACTCGTCGTCGAGGGACCGGTACCCGGTCGCGAGCACGGGGTCCGCGTACACGCCGGTCGCCTCGACGAACGCGCGAGCCTCGGTCCGGTTCGCGCGAAGCACGGCCAGACGAAGCAGCACCTCATCGGGGTCGCCCAGTTCCTCGTGCAGGTGATGTGCTCGGCCGACCAGGATCGGCCAGCCGCCGGTCAGCTCGTAGAGACGGTCCAGACGGTCTTCGGTGTGGAACTTGTTGACGCGCTGGGTCCAACCACGCAGGCCGCGGCGGTCGTGGCGACGGAGCACCACCGGGGCGGCCGCAGTGGTTTCCGCTCCCATGAGCAGAGTGCGCCACAGGGCCATCTGGGTGGTGTCGGTGACGAGCACGACCGCGCGGGTGACACCCGGTGTGGTGGGCAATAGCGTCTCGGCCAGGTCGACGGCCTCCCGGCAGGTCTCGGCACGCACCGTGCCCTGGTAGTTGACGAAGTCGCTGATGACCAGCCGTCGTTCGCGTGGACGTCCACCGGTCAGCTCCTGTTTGTAGACGCTGGGCCGGCCAGCGGGCGGCAGCGTCCAGCCGTCGATCGGCCCGGCGTTCGTACGCAAGGTGCGGGCGACGTCGGTGACCCCGGTGGCGGAGGTGCCGAGAACGACCCTGGTCCGATTGGACCGCTCTCCCAGAAGGTCGTCGAGCTGGATGTTGGTCAGCGGGGCCGTCGGGCAGCTCGGGGCGGCCGTCCTGCACGATGCTCTCCTGGAGCTCACAGTCCTGCTCGGCCCTGAGCAGGCGGGCCTCCACCTCGTGGGAGGTACCGATCATGCGCAGGGCGTTGGGGCCGCGCAGATGCCAGCCCAGGCCGTCGTGGTTGGGCGCGAGGATTCCGAGACCGATCATCTCGGAGAGGTAAGCACGGAATCCCTCGGTGTCGAGCTGTTCGAACCCCCTGCGCCAGTACGTTTCGCACTCCTCGCGCAGTTCGGTGTCGCTCAGTCGCACCTCCAGGCCGCGATGGCGGGCGTGGTAGGCCAACACGTTGGCGATCACGTCGTAGCGGTGGTCGAGGATCAGCGTCTCCTTGAAGGCCGCCGAGATGCTGTCTCTGAGCGCGGCGTCCGACTCCACGGACTCGATGTCGCTCACCTCCACGACGTACGGAGGGCCCTCGGCCGCGTGCCGCGCCCGCTTGCGCTGCATCCGCTCGACCAGCCGGTGCCCGAACATCTGGAGCAGGAAGGGCTGGTAGGAGCAGTAGCCAAGCACCCGGTTCACGAGGTCCAGATCCTTGAACTCGAACCCGAGCGCCCGCATCGGGTCGACCAGCAGCTCGGCCGCCGACTGCGGAGCCAGCGGACCGATCACCTTCGGGGTCTGGGCGAGGTGTCCGAACGGCCCGTTGCTCGCGAGCTTGGAGAAGCGTTGCACGGAGTGCAGTCCGGCGAAGACGACCTTGGCGCGGTCCTTGGTGTCGGAACCGAGGCTCTTGAGCTTTTTGGTCTGGTCGAAGCGCGGGGCGTCCGCCTCAAAGAACTGGTCGCACTCGTCGAGCAGAATCAGCAGGCGGCGGCGCGAGTCCTCGTCCAGCCAGGTCCGGATGCCGGTGCGCACCCGATCCGAGATCTCCGCTCGCTTCCTGCGCCCCTGCGGCCGGTCGTCAAGTACCTGTGCCTCGGCCAGCTCCCGCTCCAGGACGCTCCACAGCGTTTCCGGCCCGAACGAACTGCCCTTGCCGATATTCTCCTGGTCGAGGTTGACGTACACCGCCTGGTGGTAGCCGGGGGGTTGGCGCGAGAACTGTTCGCCGGCGTCGGCGAGCAGGGCCGACTTCCCGAGCCCGCGGCCGCCGTAGATGACCTGGGTGCCGCGCGGGTCGAGAACGCTCTTGCGTTCGGCGTCGCGGCCGTAGAACATCTCGCCACCGATCCGGCCTCACTTCTCCCTGATGTACGGGTTGACGCCGGAGAAGGGGAGCAGTGTCTGCGTGGTGGTGCTGACCTGACGGTTGCCGCGGGCGGCCAGATAGGCCATGGCGGCATCGTCCACGACCAGCAACGGCTGCAGCCGACCCGAACCGGCGGCCAGTTCCACGCGGGCCTCACGGTTCAGCGTGCCGAAGTAGACGACGAGGAGGCTCGCATCACTGGTATCGCGCTCCGCCCAGCTCATAACGACCTTGGCGGGCGGCCTGCCCCAGACCATCATCACCCGCAGGTTGCCGCCTTCCTCCGAGATCCGCGAGCCGAACGCGGGCGCCTTGGCGATGCCGTTGACCTCCACCCCGGTCGCTTCGAAGAGTCGGTACTGCCGCCGGTGCTGGGACCGGTCGTCGAGCGACCTGGCGCTCTTCGCGTCGTAGCCGAGGAGCTTGGGGAGCGGCGGAACCTGCCTGGTCGGAGCCACCTGGAGCCGGTCCTTCCGGTCGGCGGCGGCCAACGCGCGCCACTCCTCAAGGGTGTCGGCTGCGAGTGCCGCCTCCTCGGTGGAGAGACCTCCGTAGTCCAGAACGGGGAGCATCGGATGCTTGCCGCCGGCCCGGACCAGTTCGCCGAGGTCGTGGTTGATGCCTCCCGGCAGGTCCTGGGGAACGGCCGGGAAGAAGTCGGGCAGGTGGGACTCGCCTCCCTCGATCTCCGGAACGGGCGCGCCGATCTCCAGGAAGTAGACGAGGTCGGCGGCAGTGGCCAGGTCGTTCGTCTCCAGCCGCCGCAGGACCTGGGCCCGGGCCTCAGCGGAGGGGTCCAGGGCATCCAGCCGGGCACGGATGCGGTCGGCCGCCTGCCGCCGGAAGTCGGTCAGGTCGTCCCGTACACTGTCGAGCGCCCGCCGCACGTTCACGAGGTCGTGCCGGCCGGGGCATTCAAGGCGTCTGTGGGCGTCGGCCAGCAGTTCCTGCAGGCCCAGGTCCTGATCATCGGTGACCGCACCCTCCGCCTGCGCGCGGTGCAACTCGGCGACAAGTTCACCGTGCGCCCCGCCTAGCTCCGCGCGCCGCTTGGCCTCCAGGGAATCGATCGCGGTTGCCTTGGGCAGGACGAACTCGCCGGCTTCGTGTGGCAGCAACCCTGGCTCGGCCAGCTCGACGATGGTGCGAGCCGGCACGAAGGCGTCGCGGGCCATCCGCTCGTCGAAGGCGTCCTGCCACCGCCGGTCAACCGCGGCGAGCAGCGCGTCGAGCGACGGACGGCCGTCAAGGGTGTCACACACCTTCAACAGTTCGGCGTTCAGCATGAGTTCCGGGTCGACGGGACCGCCGGAACGCGCGACCACGGTCTCACCGGCCAGCAGCGCGAAGAGGTCCTCCATCGAGGCGCGTGCCGCCCGGGCGCTGGCGTCCGACACGGCGTCCGAGCTGTGTGCCAGGTGTTCCATGTCGACCAGCACGGCATCCCTGCCGTCCAGCAGGGACTGGCGCAGGGACGAGATCTCCTTGGCCACGCGATTGTCGGAACGATCGCCGCGGCGTGTGCCGTCGACCGCCAGGCACCACTCCTTGACGAGGCCGACGACTCGCTCCACGAGATGCACGAGATCCTGCCGCCCGGAGCCCTGCAGCGGCTTGCCGCTGGACGAGCGGTGCTTGCGGTCCATGCGGTCGATCTCACTGTTCACTTCGGCAAGTTTCGACAGCCGCTCGGCCTGCTCACGTACCTTCTGCGTCGCGTCGCGCTTGTCGCCGACCACGGTCGTGAGGAGCGACCCGAGCATGCCGCTCTCGGGGGCCAGCCAGCGCTTGGCGATCTCCGTGGCTCGCGCGAACCGCAGCCTCTGCGGTACGAGCAGGGCACGGCTCTGCTCACGCACGTTCCCTGAGGCGGAGTTCCCCTTCGGAGGAGTCGGCGGCGAGTGGGGAGGCGATCATCAGGGCGCCACTGAGGGCGCGGTCGGCGACGGCGGTCGCCGCCTCACCGAGCCGGCCCGGAAGCCGGGGAACGAGCGCCTTGAGCTGAGCGCCTGCCGAGTGGTCGCCGGTGATCAGTGCGGTACGCAGCAGGGCGGGCAGCAGGAGAAGCTCACTGCCCTCGATGTCCCGGCCCGCGTATCCGCCGTACTCCTGGAGCAGGTCGGCCGTGAGCCGGGCGCCCTGGCTGTCCCCGAAGGACAGCAGCGCGGCGGCCCCTGCCAGGCGGAGCGCCGCCACATGGGGCTCGGGGCGGTCGGCGGCCTTCGCCACGTGGTGCGCGAGTCCGAAACGTCGCTCCTCGATCAACTGCGCCAAGGCCCGTTCGACCGCCGAGTCATCAGTGTCGTCCCCGGAGGGCGGGGCGACTTCGTGGACGGGAGCGTGTTGGGCTGGTCGGGTCGTGGCGGGCGCGGGCGCCGGAACGGGCGCCTCCAGGCTCGTCCGGGAGGCCGGGGAGCTGCTGGTCAGGGGTGCGGCCGGTATGTCGGTGCTGCCGCGGCCCGGCTGAGGGGCGGTCGTCCGAGCAGCGGTCGTTCGAGCGGGCCCGGCGGCTTCCGGTTCGACGGCGGGACAGGGCCCGGCCTCCTCGGTGGGGTGGTCGGGGGCCTGGGCCCGCTGGTCCGCCGGCGCTATGACTTCGCACTCCGCGATGGTCTTGGCGGCGAGCTCGTCGCTGTCGTCCGTCTCGTCCCCGGCGGGGGCGCGGCCGGCGCTCTCCGACTGGGCCAGCGTCAGCGCAGGAGCCATGGTCACCGCTGCGGCGATGGAGGGGAGCACTCCTACGACCTGCCACTGCAGGGCCAGGATCTCCGCCGTGGCATCCGGCTGCCGGGACAACTTGATGATCTCGGCCAAGGTGGCCAGGGCAGCCGCTTCCTCGTGGTGCGACTCCTCCCACACCGGCGTCTCCAGCAGGCGACGGGCCACGCCGCGCACGGCGTCAACTTGCTGCGCGACGGCAGGGGGGGCTGCCCGGGCTGGCTGAGACGGTCAGCAGCTCGCGCAGCGGCTCCCGTGCCTGGAGGTCACGCTCGCGCGCGGCCCGGTGCGCGCGAGCGGCGTGCGTCAAGTCCTCCAGACAGCGAGGTACGTCCTTCACTCCCGCTGCGCGGAACACCGCGTCGGCGGTGTCGAAGGCGGCACCCAACGCGGACAACGAGGCCAGGTCCTCCTCTCGCGCAGGGCGGCCGTCTGCGATCGCGCCGAGCGCCCTCTCCACGGCTTGCCGAGCGGGCGCGAGGGCCGATTCCACGTCTCGGCAAACCGCCTCAAGATCCGTCTCCACGTCGGTTGGGACGCTGTCGGGCCCCGCACCCGTCGCCTCGTCAGAGGTGCCGTGGTCGGGTGTCGCGGCCTCGGGGGTGGGGGCATGGGGACCCGACCAGTCGACAGTGGCAGCGGCTCAGCGGCTGCGCGGAAGCCGTGCGCAAACAACCTTATGGTTCCGCACGGGTATTCGATTCCTCCCTGGCCTCGACATACTCGACATAGCGGAGAAGTTCCTCCGCGCTATGAAACCGTTGTGCCCGGTGAACGGGGGTGGGGTTGCATCCGTCTCCTTTGAGGAGCGGGCGCAGTTCCACAAGCGCGTTGCCGATGGTTCGAGGGCTTACCTTGAACAGTTCGGCGATTACCGGACGGGTGGCGACCTGTCGCATGGCGAGAATCGCGGCAAGAACGCGGCCCTCGTTGGTGATCTTGTTGTAGATGACTGTGCCCGGGTCCTTCTTCAGCTCGGCTCCGCGTCGGTTGTGTCGCATTTCTTGGAGCCGGGCTTGGTACCGAGTAGCCAAGCGCGTGGTGATGGCATCGAGTTCGGCATGGCTCATACCCGTGATGGCCGGATGCCGCAGTGCTTCTTGAGGGTGGATTTCCTGGAGGGAGCCGGCAGAAGCGACAAAGTCCCGGACGGCTTGCGTGGTGGTAAGCCTGAGGTCGATGGCGCGCACTGTGTGGTTGTGTTCTGTCAGGAGGGCTCGGGTCTCCCGCATGGGTTTCTGGAGGCCGCTTCGGGTTACTCCGAGGAGGTCCTGAAGAACGGGCATCGTGCAGATCCCGCGGAGATAGACGAGCGTGGCCACAGTCCGGGCTGCAGGCGTGATCACCGTCATCCCGCCTGCCCCTTTCATACGTCGTCGTTTCCCGCCTCGTCGGTCGTAGTTCCGTTGCTCGGCCTTGGCCGCCTGGGCTGGCTCCAGAAGCGCGATAAGCTGGGCCAGTTCATCCCGAGTCATCCCGGTCATCACGGGGTGGGAGAGCATCTCCAGGACTTCCGACTGGATGGACCTGGGTTTCTGCTTGCCGCAGGCGCAGTGCAGTGATCGTGCGGGTCGATGGTGTAGTTCCAGGCGCCGTGAGTGTCGTGTGGCTGGATCGGCAAGGAGTCCAAGTACTCCTTGCTCACCGTGACCCCGATCGGATAGGAGCGTGTGTCGAGTTCGGCTTCGACGCGCAGGCCGGAGCGAGTGCGGGTGGATTCGATGGTTTTGATGACGACTTCGTGGCTGGTCAGCGGGCGTCCGCGCCAGTTCATGGTGATGTGAGAGAAGAGGCGGTGCTCGACCTTATTCCACTTCGATGTTCCAGGCGGAAAGTGGCAGACGGTAATAGCCAAGCCGGTTTCCTCGGCCAGAGCTGCGAGTTCAGACTTCCAAAGTCGGTATCGCGGAGAGTTCGAGCTGCCGGAGTCCGCCGTGATGAGAAGGCGCTTGGCGCTCGGATAGTCGGTCTTGCCGCGGTTATCCCACCATCGGCGAATAGAAGCGACCGCGAAGGCCGATGTGTCGTGCTCCACACCGACATTGACCCAGCCCGTGTTGGCCCCGATGTCGTAGATCCCGTAGGGGATGACCTGTTGGATCTCGCCGCGCCAGAACAGAGAGTGATCTTCTACGTGGATCGGCTCTCCCTTTGGGCGCCACTCTCGCCCCGGGTTGTGGAACCGACCGACCATCTCCTTTTTCTTCGTATCAACGCTGATGACCGGCTCGCCCGCCGCCTGATGTTCCTTGACTTGGCTGTTGATGTAATGGAACTGGGCGTCTCGGTCAGGGTGTTGCTTTCCCTCCAGGGTCTTGGCGTTGCCCTGAAGACTGAACCCGTTCTCATGCAGCAGTTTCCCGACCGTGGTCGCGGAGACTGGATGCCCCTTTTGGGTCAGCTCGTCGGCGAGATGCCGCAGCGACTTGGTCGTCCACCTCAAGGGCGACATGGGATCGCCTCGCTCATCCGGCTCGACCAACGCCAAGAGGGCAGGCAGCAGTCCTGGGTCCTTCGAGGCTGCGTTCTTGCGGCCGCCTCCAGGGCGTCGAACGCGACCACCTGGAAAGGGCGACGGTTCATCTGCGAGTTCGGCGATGCCTTTACGCACCGTCGTTTCGCTGACACCAGTCGCTGGGACACCGCACGTATTCCGCCATGCCCAAGCTCACGGGCCTCTGCGGCCAGCAGCAACCGCCTCTGCCGTTCGTTGAGATGGGGGAGCAACGTGCCCAACCGCGAGGCAAGTTGTTGGGACATCGACTGAGATATGACCACGCAAGATCAACGATCATGGAGCCCGCACAGCAACGCGTTGTTTCCAGACGGCTTCCGGGCGGGACGCCACCCGTTGCCACTGCTTCAGTTCGGTGACGACGTAGGAGTGGTCACCGGTGTCCGGGTGTCGGCCGGCCAGGATGACGTCCGCCTCCCCCCACACACCGGGCAACGCGCATTCGACCATGAGATCTACCGCCCCGAGCCCCATTTCCACAAGGTCCCCGGCGATGACGGGCAGACTGCGGGCCCAGGCGTCTTTCTCTCCGCTACTCGCCGGCCCACGCCCCAGCGCCTCCTCGGCCTCAGCCAGCACGGACCTCAAGGTTCCCCACGCGTGCAGTTCGCACGTTTCAGTGGCTGACAGGCAGATCAGATACACAACGCCCCAGACACGCGACAACTCGCGCGGAAGGGGCGTGTCCCCACAGGGAAAGCCCGTCGAACTGCCTAATCGACTCTCACCTTACGGCCGACGCGAACGCCCACCTACGTCACCCGGCTCCCCTTCACACGGCCGCCCGACCGCACCGCCAGGGCCTGTCCGCAGCACACCTTCACCCCTTCCCCACCCCTCACTCCTCCCCCGACTCCGTCGCCGACCCCCCGCGCGACCACGTCAGCCCCTCCATCCGTTCGATGCTCTGGTTGAACTCGATGAGGAGGCTGACGAACTGCTCGGTTTTCTCTTCCGACCAGCCCGTGACCTCGATGAGGCGGGTGGTGCCGGCGCGGCTGATGGTGCGGTCGGCCTCCAGGCGGTCGAGGCCGAGGGGGGTGGGGCGGAACTTGCGGGCCATGCCGCCGGCGGGGTCGGGGATGCGTTCGACCAGGCCGTTTTTGAGCATGGCGCTGACCTGGCGGTTGATGGTGGAGACGTCGACGTGGAAGGTCTGCGCCAGTTCCTTGAGGGTGAGCGGGTCGCCGGCTTCGAGGCGGCTCAGGAGGACGAAGGCGGAGCGGTCCAGGCTCTGGCCGATGCGGGGGCCGCGTGAGGCGACGAAGTGGCGGGAGAGGAGGGTCATCTCCCGCTCCAGGTCGCTCAGCCGCTGCTCTTGGTCGCTCATGGCCTCGGTTGCCCTCTGTCTCGTCCCGGTTGGTGCGCTCACCTCATCATCGCTGATGGGCTCACGGTTTCGGGGGCACCACTGACCCTCGTTGTGCATTATGCATATCGTGTGTACTATGCATATTGAGCGTGCGTGCGGAGTGCCGGGCGGGCTTGTCGTGTGTGTCCGGCGGCCGTGGTTCGGACTCGATGCGCGGGCCCGGCTCCGTGCCCGAACCCGTAACCGAACCCCTCCCCCCACCCATCAGCGCGCCCATGGCGGCGCCCCTGCGCGCAAGGAGTTCAAACGTTGTCAGCCACCTCTCCCCGTACGGTGGGGCCGGGCGTCGTGACGGGGGTGATCGCGTTGAGCGGTGTCGTCGTGTCGCTCATACAGACGCTCGTCGTGCCGATCATTCCGCAGCTCCCGCGCCTCCTGGACGCCGAGCCGTCCGACGCCTCCTGGGTGATCACCGCCACCTTGCTCGCGGCGGCCGTGGTCACGCCGATCGCGGGGCGGCTCGGTGACATGTACGGCAAGCGCAAGGTGCTCGTCGGCAGTCTCGTCTCGCTGGTCGCGGGCTCCGTGTTGTGTGCCGTGTCCGACGCGCTGATACCGGTGATCGTCGGGCGGGTGTTGCAGGGACTGGCCACCGGGGTGATTCCGGTGGCCATCAGCATGTTGCGGGACGTGTTGCCCGCGGAGCGGGTTGGCGGGGCCGTGGCGTTGGTCAGTGCCAGCCTGGGGGTCGGCGGGGCGATCGGGTTGCCGCTGTCCGCCGCCATCGTCGAGAACGCCGACTGGCACGTGCTGTTCTGGCTGGCCTCGATCCTGGTCCTTCGCCATGTACGCGATGTCGCTGACGCTGCCGCAGTTGCTCCAGTCGCCGGAGGCCACGGGGTACAGGCTCGGGCAGTCCACGCTCATGGCGGGGCTCGCCCTGACGCCCGGTGGGCTGGTGATGATGGCCCTGTCGCCGGTCTCCACACGGATCACCGCCCGGCACGGGGCCCGTACCTCGCTGCTGATCGGCGTGGCCGTCATCGGCCTCGGGTACGCGGTGGGGCTCTTCCTGATGGCCGAGGTGTGGCAGATCGTCGTGACGGCGGTGATCGTCAGTGGCGGTGTCGGCATCGCGTACGCCGCGATGCCCGCGCTGATCATGGACGCCATGCCGGTGACCGAGACGGCGTCGGCCAACGGGGTCAACGCGCTCACGCGCTCGATCGGCACCTCCACCTCCAGCGCGGTCATGGCCGCGATCCTGGCGAACATGACGCTGCGCCTCGGGCCGGTCGAGGTGCCGACCGAGGACGGGTTCCGGGTCACGTACGTCGTCGCCATGGCCGCCGCGGCGGTCGGGCTGCTGCTCACCCTGGCCATCCCGCGCGCCGTCCATGCCACCGGTGCCACTGGCGCCACCGCCCCGCAGGCTCCGGGTTCGGCCCCGACCGATCTCCCGAGCAGCAACACCACCGAGACCCGCTGACCCGCCCCGTACGACGGAAGGATTGTTACGCGTCATGGAACATCGCAAGGACAAGGGCAAGGACAACGAGAACCCCACAGGTGAGGGCCGGTTGGCCGGCAAGATCGCGGTCGTCACCGGGGCGGGGAGCGGGATCGGGCGGGCCGCCGCCGTGTTGATGAGCCGGCAGGGGGCCCGGGTCGTGGTCGCCGACTACGACGAGCGCGGCGCGCGGGAGACGGCGGAACTCGTGGTGGCGGCGGGTGGGCGAGCGTTGCCGGTCACCGTGGACGTGACCGACGAGGGCTCGGTCGCCGCCATGGTGGACGCAGCAGTCGGCGAGTACGGGGCGCTGCACGTGCTCTGCAACCACGTCGGCGGGACCGATCTGCGCAAGGATCTGGACCTGTTGCGCATGTACATGGACAAGTTCGGTCGGACCGTTGACCGAAACGTGCGCAGCACGCTGTGGGGAGCGCGGTACGCCGTGCCGCACATGATCCGCGCCGGTGGCGGCTCCATCATCAACACGGCCTCCGTCGCGGCGCTGGTGGGCGACGTGTTGCAGACCTCGTACGACGCCGTGAAGGCGGCGGTGGTCAGCATCACGAAGTCGATCGCGGTCCAGTACGGGCCGCAGAACGTGCGCTGCAACGCGATCGCTCCGGGCGCCGTCATGACCCCCGGCCTGAAGCAGAACCTGCCTGTGGACGTCATCGACTCCCTGAAGCGGGGCAACGCACTTGCCGTACCTGGGCACTCCGAAGGACATCGGACATACCATGATGTTCCTCGCCTCCGACGAGTCCCGCTATCTGACCGGCCAACTCCTGGTCGTGGACGGCGGCATGACCATGCAGTCCTCCGCCGCGCCGGGACGGCGCGCCATGCTTCCCGGGTAGCGGGGGCGGAGGGGCGGTGAGGGCTCCGGGGGGCGGTGGAAGTGGCGTACGGAGCCGTCGGTCGGCGGCGTACGGGATGGTGGGCCGGCGGCGTACCGGGCGGTGTGGCGGGCGAGCGCGGAACGCTGCGGGTGCCTACGTAGAGTAGGGCTCATGTCCGAGGACACTCCCCTGATAAAGAGCATGCGCGCGGCCGTGCAGGCCACGCCCGGTGATGTCGCGTTGCGGCTGCACCTCGCCGAGTTGTTGCTCGACGCCGGGCAGGCGGCCGGTGCCGTGGCCGAGGTCGCCGTGGCCCTGCAGCACGCGCCGGACCACGCGCAGGCGCGCGAACTCATGGCCCGCGCCATCGCCCCGCCGCCGCCCGCTCCGCCGCAAGTCGCGGCCACGGCGTCGGCGCCGGCCGGGACCGGTGCCGGGCCCGCACAGGGGGCGCAGTGGTCCACCACGGACGCGGGCACGCACGCGGGCGCGGGCGCGAGCCACACCGCCGGCGCGCAGCCCGCCACGGGCGCGGGCACGCCCGCCGGCGCGAGCCCCACCCCGGACACGGGCCAGGCCACGAACACCGACGCCGCCGGCCCGGGCGCCCCGCGCGGCGGGTTCGACTGGCAGGCGGCCGAGAACGAGGTCGTACCGCCGCGCTTCGTGGAGGCGCCGCTGACCGTGGACGGCAGCGGGGACCCGGGCGACGCCGACGCGTGGGAGGTGGCCGCGCCCGGGACGGTGCGGCTGGCCGACGCCGGCGGGATGCAGGACGTGAAGGAACGGCTTGCGGCCGCGTTCCTGGCCCCGTTGCGCAACCCGGAGCTGCGCAAGCTGTGCGGGAAGAGCCTGCGCGGCGGGCTGTTGTTGTACGGGCCGCCCGGGTGCGGCAAGACGTTCATCGCGCGGGCCGCCGCCGGGGAGTTGGGGGCCAACTTCCTGTCGGTCTCGGTCAACGACGTGCTGGACATGTGGATCGGCAACTCCGAGCGCAACATGCACGAGATCTTCCAGACGACTCGCCGGCAAGCGCCGTGCGTGGTGTTCCTGGACGAGTTGGACGCGCTCGGCGGCAAGCGCAGCCGTACGCAGCACTCCGGGATGCGGAACACGGTCAACCAGTTGCTGACCGAGTTGGACGGGGTGGACGCCACCGCGAACGAGGGCGTGTTCGTGCTCGCCGCCACCAACGTGCCCTGGGACGTGGACATCGCGCTGCGCCGGCCCGGGCGCCTGGACCGTACGCTGCTCGTGCTGCCGCCCGACGCGCCGGCGCGCGATGCCATCCTGCGCTACCACCTCAAGGACCGGCCCATCGAGTCCGTCGATCTGGGCAAGCTCGTCAAGATCACGGACGGCCTGTCCGGCGCCGACCTGGCCCACGTGTGCGAGGCGGCGGCCGAGCACGCGCTGCTCGACTCGGCCCGTACCGGCACCGTGCGCCTGATCAACATGGCGGACCTGCTGCGCGCGGCCAAGGCCGTGGCGCCCTCGACGGAGCCGTGGTTCGCGACGGCGCGCAACGTGGCGATGTACGCCAACGAGGGCGGGACGTACGACGACCTGGTCGCCTACCTGAAGCGGAAGCGCAAGCTGTGACGACCGAGCATCCGTTGACGGCGCAGGCCGGCGCCCTCATCGAACTCGAACGTTTCGACGACGCGAAGGCGTTGTTGGCGCGGCGGCTCGCCGAGGATCCCACCGACGTACGGGCCTGGACCCGGCTCGGCCGGTGCCACCAGGGCACGAAGGACCACGTGGAGGCGCTGCGCGCGACGGACGAGGCGCTGGCCATCGCCCCCGAGGACTACAACGCGATGCTGCTGCGGGCGTACGTGCTGCGCAGCCTGGGTCTGGATCGGCGGGAGGAGGCGGTGCAGGCGGCGCGGGCGGCGATCGGCCTCAACTCCGAGTACTTCGCCGTCTACTCGCTGCTGGCCGAGTTGCTGTGCTTCCCGCCGCGCCAGGAGAGCTGGCGGGAGGGCGTCGAGATTGCCGAGCAGGGCGTGCGGCTCGCGCCCGAAGAGGTCGACGCGTACGTGACGCTGTGGAAGGTCGCCGCCGTCGGGCAGGACCGGGCGGCGATGGACCAGATTGAGCGGCAGATCCTCCAGCTCGACCCCACGCACGAGATCGCCCTCTCCCAGCAGACGGCCAAGGCCGCGAACGCGCCCGGCGTGCGGGCGGCCGACGCCGCCGAGATGTACGCCGGCGCGCTGGCCGCCGCGCCCACCTCCTCGTCCCTGAGCTACGGCCTGGACCGCGCCACGTACCGGTTGCTGCGCGGCACCCGGTGGCTCGCGCTGATCTGCCTGGTGGGCGCGGGCGCGATGGTCAACCTGTTCCCGGAGGAGGGTGAGGCACCGGAGTTGCCGGTGCCGATCGGTACCCGGCTGTGGGTGCTGGTGGTGATGGCGGCCATCTGGGCGTTCGGTGCCTTCCGGCGCTACCGGCGGTTGCGCGCCGGCGTGCAGCTCAACGTGCGCTCCGTGTTGCGGCGCGGCGCCTGGTCCCGGATCGTCCTCGCGTAGGCGGCGCTGGCGCTGCTGTGCGGGCTGCTGATCGCGGAGGTGCCGTGGACGGAGCGTACGGTGCCGCAGATGTTGTTCTGGGTGGGCCTCGCGCCGACGGCCGCCACGATCTGGTTCGACCGGAAGAAGGCGAAGTGAGGGACCGCCGCGCTGGCCGGGCGGGGCTGCGGGAGGCTGGCCCGTTTCGGGTGGCCGAACGCCGCTAGCCATCGCGGCCCTCGCACGCGAGGGGCATGCCCTCCACCAGTACGGCAGGGTCGACGGCAAGGAACCGCGTACGGAGGGCGTGCACCAGGGCCACCCGGCCGAGGTCTTCGACGGGCGTCCAGACGACGCCGTGCCGCGCGCAGGGTGGGGCGGCGAACGCGTCGGCGGCCACACGTCCGCCGTCCACGAAGAGGGCCAACTCTTCGGCCTGACCGGCCGCGGTGGCGGGTTGCTGGTCCACGGCGAGGAGGCGGAGCGGTGGCGGGGGCAGCGCGATGCCGAGGGCGGCGCCGGTACGTTCGGCGGCGCGCTGGATCGACTCCCCGGGGCGCAGGACGACGCCCGGCGGGTACGGCACGCCGTCCCTGACCACCTGGAGCACGCGCGGCCACAGGCGGGCGGAGTCGAGCGGATTACGGGTGTCGGCGGGGCAGTGGACCAGCAGGAACACCCACACCTGGCGGCCTGTCATGCGACCCGGACCCCCTCGATCCCCGCCAGCCCGGCGCACTCGCCGGGGCTGCGGTCGTCGAAGGTGATCAGCCCGGACGCCGCGCTTCCGTCCGACCAAAACCAGCCCTCGACGGTGTTGTACTCCACCCGCCGCCGGTTGGGGCACAGCACGTCGTACCGGAGGGCGACGGGGTCGAACATCGACTGTTCGTAGGCGGCGTGAAAGTCGGTGTCGGTGACCGGCACCCACCCACCGTCCACGTACAGGAAGAACCGCAGGGCGACGCCGCGAACGATGACCCGGTGAGTGCCTTCCGTCGTCGTCATACGGCGCCCCTGGCGATGTTCGCGGGCGTGGCTGCGGGTGCGGACGCGGACGCGTGCTGGCGGCGGTGGATCGGGCACCGGCACGGGGGTCAGGCCGAGGTGGCGGCCCAGAGGTAGTCGTCCCGCCACACCCGCTCGCTGTCGACAGCGGTCACGCTGACGACGGCGGAGGCCGGATCGGGCGGGCCGACCTCACCGGGGCGTCGCCGGTACACGCGCAGCGTCATCAAATGTTCCATGGCCTGGTCTCCCCACGAGGGTGGCTCGTAACTTCCCTCCCTTGGCCAAGACTTGACCCTTCATCGGGCCATCGCCTAGGTAAGAGAGTAGCCCGGTCGCGCAACGTGACCAGGCACTCACAGCATCGGCCCGGTGGAGCGGACCCGCTGGCAGTCGCGCCTTAAAACCGCAAGTGTTAAAGCGGGCAGAGGGAAGAGGGAGTGGCAACGTTGGTCATGGAGACGGACGACGGGGCGCCGGCATCGCTGGCGGGGTTCCTCGGCAGACAGCTTCGCAAGCTCCGCATCGAACGAGGCTGGTCACAGACCGAGTTGGCCACGAAGGCGCACACCACCGGCGCCATGATCAGCTACATGGAAAACGCGAAGCGGGTGTTAGCGCCTGACCTGGCTCGCGATCTCGACGCGACGTTCGGCATCGACTTCTTCGAGGAGTTGTCCGCGCTGGTCATCGCACACGCGTACCCGTCGTGGTTCCTGCCGTACGTCGAACTGGAGCGGAAGGCCACAACCATTCTCTCGTTCCAGAGCCAGATCATGCCGGGGCTGCTGCAAACGGAGGAGTATGCACGGGCCATGCTTGCCGCAGTGCGACCAGACAACCTGGACGACCTTGTTGCGGCCAGGATGACGCGTCAGGCCGTATTCGACCGCGACGAGCCGCCGCACACGTGGTTCATCGTGGAGGAGCAGGTACTCCGTCGCGGGATTGGCGGGCCGGCCGTGATACGCTCCCAGCTTGAGCGTCTACTCTCCGCCGGGCAACATCCCCGATGCGTGCTCCAGGTCCTCCCGGAAGAAGTGGCCGCGCACCCTGGGCTGGCAGGCGCATTCACGATGCTCAGCTTCGGCCAGGACGGGGAGACAGACCCGCCGCAGGACGTGCTGTACGTAGACGGCTTCTCCCGAGGGCGAACCGCTCTCGACCCAGACGAGGTCAACGAGGGCGCCCGCTCCTATGATCTGCTGAGGAGCTACGCCCTGTCGCCGGAGGAGTCGGCGACCGCATCGGCGCATATGCTGGAAGGACTGACGAAGCGATGAGCAGCACAAGCACATGGCCCGTCTGCTGGCGCAAATCCAGCCACAGCAGCACCAACGGGGGTGAGTGCGTGGAGGTCGGATTCGGTATACCGAGCACCGTCCCGGTCCGCGACAGCAAGGACCCGCACGGCCCGGCCCTCGCGTTCGACGCCGCCTGGACCGCGTTCGTCACGGGCGTGAAGAACGGCGACTTCGACGCCTGATCCCCCACGTACGACGGAGCCCTCGACCGTAGCCCGATGGTCGAGGGCTTTGCCATGCCAGAGGTGGATGCCGTGGGGGACATCGGGCGTGCCGGCGAAGTCGACGCTCTGGGTTAACCGAGCGGTTGTACAGCAGGGTTGAGGTACCCAAGCCCGAAGGGTTATGAGCGATGACCGAGACATGCGAACTCAACTCCCGCTGTCGGGCGTACACGCTGATGGCCGTTCTCCTCCGCATCGTCGACGACATCCCGGGCCTCGGGCACATCAGTCAGCGGCGTACTCGAACCCACATCCACGCGATCCGAACGCAACTGCCCAGCCCCCTACCAGGCCACGCCTAGACGGTGTCGTCGTCGCCGTCTGCCCGGACCCAGGCCAGCTGTGCGTCGCTCAGTGGAGGATCGAACCCTTCCGGGAACATCAGCATGCGGGGTTGCGGCCACACGTTCTCCGGTCCGTGCTCTTGGCAGTGCGAAGCGATGAGGTGTGGTCTTTCCCCACAGGACTCGTGCCAGTAATGCCGGTCATGTGCCTGGCAGAAGAACCAGAACCGTGAACACTCGTCCTCGTCGCTCGGCTCGTGGAAGGCGGGATCACGGACTATCTGGGTCACTGGCTCCTATTTGTTGAGCCGAGGGATGGGGCGGGGATCGCGCCACAGCAGTCGTGGAGGAAGCACGCCCTCCATCCTGCACCGACTTCGGCGCCTGGCCGCCACTCTCCCCCTCCGTGCGACAGCCCCCGCCCTACCCGAGCGGCTCCGGCCGGGAGCCGTTGGCCAGGGTCAGGAGGAGGTGGGCGGATTCCGGGTGGAAGTAGTCGGAGTGGGCGCGGAGGGGGTTGAGGTGGGTGTTGCGGTAGCGCCAGCTCGCGTTGACGTTGACGAAGGCGTGGTCGAGGCAGGAGTGGGGGTAGGGGGCGTCGGCCGGGTGGAGGTGGGTGTGGGCGACGTCGTTGGGGGCCAGGTCGCCACGGGGTGGTGACAGGCGCATGCCGCCGTGGCCGATGCCGGTCAGGTGCTCAGCGCGCAGGTGGCAGTAGCCGGTGGCGCGGTCGTGGCGGGAGTGGGTGAAGACCATCGGGCCGCCGACCGGGGCGCGGTGTCCGCGCGTGCTGGGGCGCAGGGTGCGGAACGTGCCGTCGAAGGCGTTGCTGGGGGCCGCCATCTGGAACGCGGTGAGCGAGTCGACGGTGAACGGGCGGCCGGGGTCGGTGGCGACGCCCCAGGCGAGGGTGTCGCTGGCGTCGGCGGCCCACCACACGGCCTCGCACAGGAACCGGCCGCCGAAGGAGTGCCCGATCAGGTGGAGGTAGTGGCCGGTCGAGGTGCGCAGGGTGTCGGCTTTGGGGTCGCCCCGTTCGGCGTCGAGGTAACCGAGCAGGTGGCCCAGGACGTGGGGGCGTAGCCACGGCCGGGGGCGCTCATGGCGTGCGCCAGGTCGCGTACGGCGTAGTAGCCGTCGAGCGAGAGCCGCGACGAGGAGGGCCAGCGGACGACCACGGTCCAGGGGGCGAAGTCGTCGGCGGGCAGCCGGGGGTAGAGGTACGGGCGGCGGGCGTGCTGTTCGTGGACGAGGGCCAGCAGGCGCTCCGCGTTGCGCAGGGCCGCGGCGGGGCCGGTCTGCCAGCCGTAGGCGTAGATCAGGACGTCGGTGGCCCAGTCGGGGGGCCGCAGCCAGCTCGCCAGGTGGTCGGCGAGTCGGTCGGCGGGTACCGGGTCGCCGGTGTCGGGGGCCAGCAGCCAACCCCTGCGGTCGAGGTCGACGGTGGCGAAGGCGGCCGGAACCGGCGTGTGGGCGGCCTGGGACCGGCGGCGCCGCGGGGTACGGGGCCGGTGGGGGCGGCTGTGCGGCGCGGTCACGGGGCGGTCGCTCCTTCGTCCGGGGCGGGTGGGGCGAGCCCTGCTGTCCAGGCCGCACTGGAGTCCGTAGATGAGGCAGAGCGGGTTGTGGTACTCGGCGGCGAACCAGCGGACGGTGTCGCGGACGGCGGTGCCTGCCGCCGCCCGGTCGACCAGGTAGCGGGTCAGGAAGCGCAGTGCGAACTCCACGCCGAAGACCTGGGGCACGGCGATGTGCGGGGCCAGCACGCCCTGCGCGCCGTGTCGGATGAGGCTGCCGGCCAGGCTGGCGAAGCGGCCGGTCACCGGGGAGCCGGCGTAGCAGACGTTCAGCACGACCATCGGGTGGAAGGGTACGAACGCGCCCCCTCGGCGGTTGGCCTCGGTGTGCCGTTTGCGGGTGCTGTCGATCCGGCCGGCGTGCACAGAACGGGCGTCGGTGAACTGGAACGCCTGCCAGGTGGCGTCGCCGTCGCTGATGACGGCGCCGTGGCAGAAGAAGTACATGAGGTCCTCGTCGAAGTCCGCGAGGAGGGCGTCGCTGTGCGTCCGCTCGGTCAGCTCCGTCTGGTCGTCCAGCAGCTTGTGCACCTCGGCGACGCGTGGGGTCTTGCGCAGCCGGTGGTCGACGTTGGCGCTGCTGACCAGGCGGGCTCGGTTGGCGACGTAGTAGAAGTCGGTCTCGTACGCGCCGGACGCGGCCTCGATGAGGTGCCGGTGTCCGAGGAAGAGATCGAAGAGGGCGGGGAGGTCGGGGCCCTCGGGGAGGTGGGAGGCGGCGCGGGTGTCCGGGGTTCCGGTTTCGGGGAAGCCGGCGAGGCCGTGCGGGGCGGTGGGAGGCCGTGGCGGTGGCGGTGGCGGGCGGGGCGTACGGGGAGTGCGTGTCGTACGCGACAACGTGGGGCGGCGGGACCGGTATCGGCGGCGGGGTGTGCGCGTCCAGGGCCAGCAGTGGCCAGGGCAGGTCGAGGTCGGAGTCGAAGCGGATGCGCAGGTCACGGCGGTGCAGGGCGGCCATGAGGAAGGTACGCAGCCGCACGAGGTTCGGGTCGTTGCCGTCGAGGAGTTCTTCCAGGAGGTGGCTACCACCCCGGGCCAGCTCGGCGACGCGCGAGCGCACCTCGCCGGGCGGGCGGGCGCTGAGGTCGGCGACGCTGGCGTACGGGCGGATGCCGGCGGCCGGGTCGGCCGGCTGGTAGTCCACGAACGCCTTCCAGTCCGCCAGGATTTGGGCTGTTATGTACTTGACGTCCTGGATATCTGACTCAAGCAGGGCCCAGTGCTCGCGGGTGCGGGAGCGGGGCAGGACGGCGGTCTCGCCCCAGAGGCTGATCATCGGCTGTCCGCCACCACCGGGAACGCGCAGGCAGACGATGAGGTCGCGGGGTTCACGGGCCGGTGAGCCCGGCAGGAGGCGGTAGCCGCTACTGGCGTCCTGACGCGGCGTCAGGGGAATGTTCTCGTCCAACGGCTCAGGACTCCGGCGCCTGGTGCGTGTCGGCCGCCTCGACCGGGGTCGGGGGCGCGCCGGGGGGTGGGTCGGCCTCCGGCGCGGGGCGCGCGGGGGCCTCGATCGTCATGGTGGCGTCGAGTTCCTGGAGCACGACTCCGTAGCCCCGGTCGTAGACGGTGAAACGGAGTTGGTGCTCGCCCGGCTCGTGGGCCGTGAACACGAAGGTCGCCGCCTCCTCGCTGGCCGGCCCCGCGTGGTAGCTGCGGGTGGGCGGCATGATGCGGGCCGCCGTACGTGTCGCGGCGACCAGGACGAGGTGGGCCGACGGGTGCTCGGGCTGACGCGCCCACGGGTGCCCGTCGGGCACGTCGAGGGCGAACTCCAGCACGGCGGGCGCCCCCACCCGAGCCGGGCCGTCGCGTAGCGTCAGCCGCGGCATAGAGGGTGGACCGGCGGGGGGTACGGGGGGCGCGAACGGGGACGGGGCGACGGCCCGGCGGGGGCAGGGAGGCCAGGTCGGAGAAGTGGGGTGTCGGGGTGGACGCGTCCGGTGGCCACCCGGGGAGACCCGACGACCAACCGGCCGCGCGGGGCGGCGGACCGGGGAGACGGGGCGACGGCTCGGGTGACCAGGAGGGATCGCGCGGCCAGGGCGGCGCGGCGTCCGCCCACGGCGGCACGTCGGCCTCCCACCACGGCGCTGCGGTGGCCCCTGCCGGCGCCGCGCCCGCGTCCGTCCATGTCGGCGTGTCGGGCGTCGCTGACCGCGCCGTGTCCGCGTCCACCCAGCGTGGTGTCTCGTCCGCCGTGGCGGGTGGCTCGGTGGTCGGTGGCTGGCTCGAGTCGGGCCAGCGTCGCCTTCGCGGGGACCGCAATTCCCGTCGGATGAGCCACCGGCGAGATAATCAGCACCGGTGCAGACCTGAACACCTGCTTCCGCGCCCTCACCCGGGGCAGACTGCTGCCGAAGCAGCAGACGCGGGAGATGTTCACGACCGTGGAGACCGGCCAGCACTTCCGGTACGGGCTCGGGCTCATCGCGCGCGACCTGTCCTGTGGCCGGACGGTCTGGGGCCAGGACGGGATCGTCGGGGGTCGTTGACCAGCTCGGCCACGACGCGCGACGGCGCGCACTCGCTGACGTTCCAGATCAACGGCGACTGGCTGGCCGACGGCGCCCCGTACGAGCGGGTCTTCGAGGCGGAGTTCTGCGCCCCGGGACAGACGATGCGGAAGTGACGGCGGGTCTCGCGGGGCGTTCGTAGGTTGTTGGTAGGTGCTTCGTGGGGCGCGGGCCCCGGGTCGGGCTGGTCGCTCGGACCGGGGGCCCGTTGCCATTGCGTGCGAACCGCCTTCCAGGCTCGCGTAGTTGAGGGGCGCTGGAGCGGGGGCGGGCGGGACCCCTGGCCACGGGGGAAGCTCTTGGGGCCCCGCCCAGTTCGTGTGGTCGCCGTGGGGGCGACCGGTGCGGCCGTCCGGAGGGGCGGCCGAGTGCGTTGGTTACGGCTCGTCCGGCTCCTCGCGGGCGGGCGCGTCCGTGCCCGTGCCCGTGCCTGGCTTGGGGCCAACGCTGGCGAGGCCGGCGACGGCCACCCGGGCGGCGCGGCTGAGGGCGAGGCGGAGTTCGTCGGCGGAGGCGTCGCGGGCCAGGCAGATCAGGACCGTGTTCACCAGGGCGCCGACGAGGGCGCCCACCGCTGCCGCCGCCTCAGGCTCGTTCAGCTCGTCGCCGTACGCCTCCAACAGGGCTCCGGTGAGATGGCGTTGGGCCTCGAAGAGCCAGTGCAGCGCGGGGGCCTGGAGCGCGGGGGACGAGAGGATGAGCCGCACGCGCAGCGAGGGCACCTCGCCGGTGAGGCCGGCCGCCGCGTCGGGTGAGACGACGGAGCCCTCCAGGGCGCGCAGCAGGTGGGCGACGGTCTCCTGGGGGCGGCGGTCGGCGACCGCGCGCACCAGGGCGTCAACGCGCTGCTGGCTGTCGGCGAAGAAGACGTCGTCCTTGCCGGGGAAGTAGCTGAAGAAGGTGCGGGTCGAGACGTCGGCCGACGCGGCGATCTGGGCCACCGTCGTCTCCTCGTAACCCTGTTCCGCCACCAGGCGCACGGCGGCCTCTATGAGCGCGCGCCGCGTGCGCAGCTTCTTGCGCTCGCGGAGCCCCATGGGCTCCGGGGAGACAGCCGTCGTCTCGATCATGCGCGCAGCCTACCCAACTTCCAGCATCCCATGCATTTTTGCATCCCTTGCAGTTTTTCTCCGGCTGAGCTTTTATCAAAACATGGAGCGCTTACTACATTCCCTTGGTCGAATGTGTGCTGTCCGCCCCTGGCGCACGATCGGTGCCTGGCTGGTCGCGGCGGTCGCCCTGCTCGCCGTCGGGCAGGCGGCGGGCGGCACCTTCGTCAACGACTTCCGGGTGCCGGGCGTGGAGTCGCAGGAGGCCACGGACACCGCGCGGGACCACTTCCCCGCCTTCGGCGCCGTGGACTCGCAGATCGTGTGGCGGGCGCCGGACGGCACGCTGGACGATCCCAAGCGCTCCGCCGCCGTGCGGCAGATGCTGGCCGACATCGAGAAGCAGCCCGACGTCAGCAAGGTGGACCAGCCGCTGCCGAGCCCCAACGGCAAGGCCGCCACCACGACCGTCAGCTACGACCAGGAACTGGGCGACCTGGACACGTCGCACTACGAGCGACTTGACGAGGCCGCCGAGGGGGCCCGGGCGGCCGGGCTCGACGTCGAGTTCCGCGGCATGGTCATCGACCTGGGCACCGAGCCCACCACCAGCGCAGCCGAACTCGTCGGCGTCGGTGCCGCGTTGATTGTGCTCATCGTCGCGTTCGGCTCGCTGGTCGCCGCGGGGCTGCCGCCCGTCGTCGCCGCCGTCGGCATCGTGGCCGGCACGGCGCTGGTGCTGCTGGTGGGCGCCGTCATCGCCATCCCCACCTCGGCGCCGATCATCGCCGTGATGCTGGGGCTCGGCGCGGGCATCGACTACGCACTGTTCATCCTGAGCCGGTTCCGGGCCCAGCTCGCCGCGGGCGACGCGCCCGCCGACGCCGCCGGGCACGCCTCGGCCGTCGCGGGGCACGCCGTCGTCTTCGCGGGCGGCACCGTGGTCGTGGCGATCCTCGGGCTGAGCTTCGCCGGCATCCCGTTCGTCGGCGCCATGGGCATCGCGGGCGCGATCACGGTCGGCGTGATGATGGTCGCCGCGCTGACCCTGCTGCCCGCGCTGCTCGGCCTGCTCGGGCACCGGGTCAACGCGCTGCCGCTGCCGAAGTTGCGGCGTACGGGGCGGGGACGCGGCAAGGTGGCGAGCGCCGCTGCCGCCGGCGGCGACGGTGGGGCAGAGGAGCGGGGCGGGGGTGCGGACCTCACGCTCGACGCGCACGGGGTGGCCGCGCCGCCGACCGACTCGCGCGCCGCGCGCTGGGGCCGACCTCGTGCACCGGCACCGGCTGTTGTACGCCTGCCGCGCCACGGCCATGCTCGTCGCGCTCACCGCTCCCCTGATGTCGCTGCGGCTCGGCAACCCCGACGACGGCATCCAGCCGCCCGACCTGACCCAGCGGCAGGCATACGACCACATCGCCGAGAACTTCGGGCCCGGCTGGAACGCGCCGCTGGTCATCACCGTCACCGACGCCGAGCGGGGCGGTGCGGAGGCGCTGGCCGCCGAACTGAGGCGGGACCCCGAGGTCGCGCGGGTGACGGAGCCCGAGCGCAGCGACGACGGGGCAGCCTCGCTGGTGACCGTGGTGCCCCGGCACGCGCCGCAGGACAAGGAGGTTCAGCGACCTCGTGCACCGCATCCGCGACGACCTCGCCCCGCGGGCGCTGGCGGACTCCGGGGGCCGGGCGCTGGCGGGCGGCTCCACCGCCCTGCAGATCGACATGGCCGACGTGGTCGGCGAGCGGCTGCCGTGGGTGGTGCTCGCGGTGGTGGGCGCCGGCACGCTGCTACTGGTCAGCATGTTCCGGGCGCCGGTGGTCGCGTCAGCATGTTCCGGGCGCCGGTGGTCGCGCTCAAGGCGGCCGTGATGACGCTGCTGTCTATCGGGGTGTCCTTCGGCGTCATCACCGCGATGCTCCAGTGGGGTTGGGGCCTGGACCTGGTCGGCGTGGACAAGACGGTGCCGATCATGTCGGCGGTGCCGATGCTGCTGTTCGTCGTGTTGTTCGGACTCTCGATGGACTACGAGGTGTTCCTGCTCTCGGCCATCCGCGAGTCGTACGAGAAGACGGGCGACCCGCGCCGCGCCGTCATCGCCGGCCTGTCCTCCACGGCGGGTGTGATCACGGCCGCGGCCATCATCACGGCCTGCGTGTTCCTGAGCTTCGTCTCGGTGCCGGAGACCCTCATCAAAATCATCGGCATTTGGACTGGCCACCGCCGTCGTCATCGACGCGACGCTGATCCGGATGGTGCTGGTGCCCGCCGTGATGGGGTTGCTCGGCGACGCGGCGTGGTGGCGTCCGGGGCGCCGGAAGCAAGGACGCCACGGCGGTCGCCTCGGGTGGCGGTGGAGGCGACGGTGGCCCCAGTGGGGCCGGGGGTGAGCGGGCCCCAGTCGGGAAGTGACGGGCGCGTCCCGCCCGCCCGCCGGTACGTGGCGGGCGGGGCGCGGGCGTGCGTGGAGAGGCTTGGGCGTCGTCGTATGGGGGCGGCGTAATCCGCGCGCGGGGAACGCGGGCGTGCGGAACGATGGCGGCGGGCCAGCCGCTCGGGGCCGGCCGCGGGCAGCGCCGGCGCACCCATACCGCACGTGAGGACGCAGTCTGATGGATGTTACTTGTCGCGCACCGTCGTATGTTGGGACGGCTGTTGCCCGCCGACGAGCCGGGCGATCTCGTCGTCCACGAGGGGCAGTTCCACCGGGTGGTGGTCGGCGCGGAGCGCGTCGTGTGCCTGCCACGCAGCGACGCGGCGGCGGCCCGACTGCCCGAGCGGGCAGCCGTGCTGCGCACGCTGGCCAGGCTCGACCTCGGCTTCCGCACGCCGGTGCCGCTGCTCGCGGGTGAGCCGGGCCCCGACGGGCCGGGGTTCCTGGTGCTGAGCCGGGTGCCCGGGGCGCCGTTGGACGCCGCTGCGGTGGTGGGTCCGGGGGTGGGCGATGCCGTGACCGACGCCGTGGCGGAGCAGTACGCCGCGCTGCTGACCGGGCTGGCCGTGGCCGGCGGCGACGCGGCGGTGCCGGCGGCCGAGGAGGACCGGTGGCGGCGGTTCGCGGAGCGGGTGCGCGCGGAGCTGTACGGCCTCATGTCGGAGGCGGGGCGCGGCCGGGCGGAGCGGGAGCTGGCCGCGCTCGACGGCCTGCCGTACCGCGCGGACGCAGTCGTGCACGGCGACCTGGGGGCCGAGAACGTGATGTGGACCCGCGCGCAGGACGGGCTGCCCCGACTCGGCGGCGTGGTGGACTGGGACGAGGTCGTCATCGGTGACCCGGCCGAGGACCTCGCGGCCGTCGCCGCCAGTTACGGGCCGGAGTTCGCGGCGCGGGTCCGCGCGTACGGCGGCTGGACGCGGCCGGAGTGGGACGCCCGTATCGACGCGATCCGGGGCACGTTCGCCCTGCAACAGGCCCTGGCCGCGCACCAGGACGGTGACGCGGAGGAGTTGGCCGACGGGCTCGCCGGCTACCGGTGACGCGGGCGGGGCGGGCCCGCGTTCGCGAGCCCGCCCCGGATTACCGCACCGTGTGGAGCGCGGGGTCACTCCGCGACGTACGTGCGGCCCTCCCAGTCGAAGGCGCGCAGCACCGCTCCGTGCTGCGAGACGGTCTCCTGGGTGGCGCGGAAGTGCTCGTAGCAGTTGCCCATGGAGAGCTTCAGGTGCGACTGCCGCTCGTCGACGTGCCGGGTGCGGGCCTCGTCCGCCAGGTGCACGGGGCCGCCGCGCAGCAGCGCGTTCGGTGTGGTGGGCGCGTTCGTGGTCATGGTCGTGGTGGTGGTCGTCGCCATGGGCGCTCGCATGTCCTTTCGTGGGTGGGTGTGCGGGGTGGAGGCGGCAGTTAGGCGGTCGCGGCGCCGGCCACGAGGGCCTTGACGGGCAGGCGGAGCCAGTAAATGCCGCGCTGGAAAGGGTAGGTGGGCAGTTCCACCAGGCGCCCGCCGAGCCCCGCGTAGGACTGCCGCCAGTCCACCGGCACCCCTGCGGCGTGCAGGTGGGCCAGTGCGGACAGCAGCCCGGACCGGCTGCCGGTCGCGTCCAGGGCGCTGGTCGGTAGCACGCAGTCCGCGACGCCCGCGAGGCCCGTGGTGCCTGTGGTATTCGTCGTCCAGCCAGCGGCCGGGCCGTCGGGCGCGGGGCCCGAGCAGGAGCGAACCGCCGGCGGCGCGGGAGGGCGCGGCCAACTCCTTGGCGGCCCAGTTGTGCGCCCAGTGCTCCGGAGTGCGGAGCGCGTCCGGGGCGACCGGCTCGCCGGTGGTGGCGGACAGCAGCGGGATGGTGGGCGAGCGCAGCTCCAGGCCGGCCAGCGTGGCGCGGAGCGCGGCCATGGCGCCGGTTTCGGTTTCGGTGATATCGGTGGCACCGGCGTCGGCGCGGGCCAGGGTGAGGAGCAGTTCCACCGCGTCCTGGGGCGCAGCACCTCGGCGGCGTACGCGGCGGCCAGGGCCCCCAGGCCCGCCCCGATGACCGAGGCCGGCGGCACGCCCCAGCCCTGGAGCAGCGTGAACAGCGCGCAGCCGATGGCGAAGGAGGCCGCGTGGGACGTGGTGGGCGAGGGCGGCCAGGCACTGGTGTCGGTGCGCAGCGCCCAGTCCCGCGCCGTGTGCTCAAGCCGGGTGTCCAGGTGGGCGCAGACGGCGTCGAGCGCGTCGGCGAAGGCCGGGTAGGCGTCGTACAGCTCGCGTACGCCGGGCAGGCCGGTGCCCGTGCCGGGCGGCAGGGCGGGGAAGCCGAACACGGCGGTGCCCTCGGTGGCCGCCGCCACGCCCCGGATGAGGTGCCGGAACCGTGCTGCGGCGTGCCGTCGGCCACCAGCCGCGCGAGGCCGGCCAGCAGGCCCGGCCGGTCGTCGGCGAAGACCACGGCGCGGTGCTCGAAGACGGCGCGGGACGCGGCCAGCGACCAGCCGACGTCCGTGGGCGTCAGCTCGGGCTCCCCGGCGAGGTGGGCCCGCAGTCGCTCGGCCTGGGCCCGCAGGGCGGCCGCGGAGCGGGCGGAGAGCGGGAAGGCCAGCACGCCGGGGCCGAGGCGGGCGCGGCCGACCGCGCCGAGGCGGCCGGCTCGGCGGGTGGCTCCTCCACGATGATGTGCACCTTGGTGCCGCTGGCGCCGAACGAGGAGACGCCGGCGCGGCGCGGGCGCCCCGTCTCCGGCCACGGCACCGTCTCGGTCAGCAGGCGCACCGTGCCCGAGGACTGGTCGATGTGCGGCGACGGCTCCTCCGAGTGCAGCGACCTGGGCAGCACGCCGTGCCGCATGGCCAGCACCGTCTTGATCAGGCCGAGCACGCCGGAGGCGGCCTGCGGGTGGCCGGTGTTGGACTTGTACGAGCCCAAGCACAGCGGCTGCTCCGGGTCGCGGCCCTCGCCGTAGGTGGTCAGCAGCGCCCGGGCCTCGATCGGGTCACCGAGCGGCGTTCCCGTGCCGTGGCCCTCGACGGCGTCGACCTGGTGGGCGGTGAGCCCGGCGTCGGCCAGGGCCTGGCGGATGACGCGCTGCTGGGACGAGCCGTTGGGCGCGCCGAGGCCGTTGTGGTTGACGGCGGAGCCACGGATGACGGCGAGCACCCGGTGGCCGCTGGCCCGCGCCGTGGACAGCTTCTCGACGAGCAGCATGCCCGCGCCCTCGCCCCAGCTGGTGCCGTCGGCGGCGGCCGAGAAGGACTTGCAGCAGCCGTCGGGCGCGGCGCCGACGCCCATGTCGGGCGAGACGTCGGGGTTGGCCAGCACCGAGGCGCCACCGGCCAGGGCCATCACGCACTCGCCCTGGCGCACCGCCTGGGCGGCCAGGTGCAGCGCGACCGAGGAGGACGAGCAGCCGGTGTCCACGGTCAGGACGGGGCCCTCGAAGCCGAAGGTGTAGGCGATGCGGCCGGTGGCGACGGCGGGTGAGATGCCGCCGCTGAGGAAGGAGCGCGCCTCGTCGGGGACCTGTTGCAGGCCGGTCCAGTAGCCCTGCGAGAAGGTGCCGGCGAAGACGCCGGCCCGGCTGGCGCGCAGCGTGTGCGGGGAGACCCCGGCGCGCTCGAACGCCTCCCAGGACATCTCCAGGAGCAGCCGGTGCTGCGGGTCCATGGCGATGGCCTCGGGCTCGCTGATGCCGAAGAACTCCGCGTCGAAGGAGGCCTCTTCTGCGAGGAACCCGCCCTCGCGCACGTACCGCATGACGGGCACGTCCACGCCGGCGCCCTCCAGGGCCGCCACGTCCGAGCCACGGTCGGTGGGCAGCGGACCGACGGCGTCGCGCTCGTCGGCCAGCAACTGCCAGAGCTGTTCGGGGGTCTCCACTCCCTCGGGCGCCCGGCAGGCCATGCCGACGATGACGATCGGGTCATCGTCTGGTGAGGCCTTTTCCCCAACGGCGTTTGCTTGTAAAGCTTTTGTGTGTTCGGCGGGGTGGTCGGTGGTGTCGGTGAGGTGGCCGACGAGTTGTTCGCGTAGCTCGCGGGCGAGCGCGGTGGGCGTCGGGTGGTCGAAGACGACGGTGGCGGGCAGCGTGAGCCCGGTGGCCGTCCCGATGCGGTTGCGCAGCTCGACCGAGGTCAGCGAGTCGAAGCCGAGGTCGCGGAAGGGCTTGCCGGGCTCCACGCCGTCCGGGCTGGCGTGCCCGAGGACGGCGGCGCCGTGGCCGCGTACGAGGTCGAGCGCGACCAGGTCGCGGTCGGAGGCGGGGGCGGGGGCCAGCGTCTGGGCGAACGCGCCCCGCTCGCCGTCGGCCGCCGCGCCGTGCGCGGTGCCGGTGGCGGGACCGGAGTCGGCGCTCAGCAGCTCCCTGAGGTCGGCCAGGTCGCGGAGCTGGGGGTGGGGGCGGGCGTCGAAGCCGCCGCCGCGCTGGGCGATCTCCTCCCATTCGATGAGGGCCATCGCCACGCACGTCTCGTCGTGGTCGAGTACCTGGCGCAGCGCGCGCAGCGCCAGCTCCGGCTCGATCTCGGAACCGCCCCGACGGCGCAACTGCACCTCGGGCTCGCCGGAGGCGATGCCGCCGCCGGCCCAGTGGCCCCAGGCGATGGCGGGGGCGGGGGCGGGGCGACCCTGGGCGCGGCGGTGCCGGGCGAGCGCGTCGAGATAGGCTTTGCCGGGCGCGTAGTTGCCCTGCCCCGGCACGCCGAACGTGCCGGCGAACGACGAGAACAGCACGAACGCCGACAGATCCGCGTCCCGGGTCAGCTCGTGCAGGTTCTCCGCGCCGCGCACCTTGACCCGCAGCACCCGGTCGGGCTGGTCGAGGGTGAGCGAGTCGAGCACCGCGTCGTCCAGGACGGCGGCGGTGTGCACGACGGCGCCCAGCGGACGGTCAGCGGGGATGGCGGCGAGCAGCGCGGCCAGTTCGGCCCGGTCGGTAATGTCGCACGCGGCGACGGTCACCCCGGCGCCCCCGTCGCGGAGTTCGGCCGCGAGGGCGTCGACGCCGGGGCAGCGGGCCCGCGCCGGCTGACGAGCAGCAGGTGCTCGGCCCCGTTGCCGGCCAGCCAGCGGGCGACGTAACCGCCGAGCGCGCCGGTGCCACCGGTGATCAGTACGGTGCCACAGGGCGCCCAAGCGGGGTCCCGCGCCGGCTCGTGCCACGGGGCGCGCACCAGGCGGTTGGCGAAGACGCCGGCCGGGCGCACGGCCACCTGTTCCTCGCCGTCGAGCCCGGCGAGCACGTCGGCGAGCCGGCCACGGGAGCGCCGGTCCGCCGCCTGGGGCAGGTCGACCAGGCCGCCCCAGCGCTCGGGCACCTCCTCGGCCGCGACCCGGCCAAGGCCCCAGACCTGCGCCTGGAGCGGGTGGGTGAGCGGGTCGGAGGGGCCGGTGGAGACGGCGCCACGGGTCGCGCACCACAGCGGCGCCGTGACGGCGGCGTCCCCCAGCGCCTGGAGCAGCGTCTGGGTGGCGGCGAAGCCGCGCGGGGTGGCGGGGTATCGGGCGTGCGCCGACTCGTCCAGCGGCAGCAGCGACAGCACGCCGGCCAACTCGCCCGCCCCCTCGACGGCCCGGCGCACCACGGTGGCCAGCGCGGCCCGATCGGCACCGTCGGTGTCCGGGTCCACGTCAAGCCGGAGGAGGCCGGCGCCGCGCTCGGTGAGGGCGGCGGTGGCGGCGTCAGCCCACGGGTCGCTCGCGCGAGTGGTGGGCACGACCAGCAGCCAGGTGCCGGTCAGCGTGCCGGCCGGGTGGGTGACCGGGCGCCAAACTGATCACGTACCGCGAGGAGTCGATGGTGTCCTGCTCGCGCTGGCCGCGCCGCCAGTCGGCGAGGGCGGGCACCAGCGCCTTGAGGGGTTCGCCGGAGACGCCGAGTTCGGCGGCGAGCCGGTCCAGGTCGGCGTTCTCGACGGCGGACCAGAACCGCTCGTCGGCGCCGCTGGCCGCCGCGCCGCCGGGGCGCTGTGCCCCGTGCTCGGCGGGCGGCGCCTCCAGCCAGTACCGCTCGCGCTGGAAGGCGTACTTGGGCAGGTCGACGGTGCGGGCCCCGGGGAACTGCGGAGCCCAGTCGATCCGCGCGCCGGCCACGTGCGCCTCGGCCAGCGAGGTCAGGAACCGCCGCGCCCCGCCGTCGTCGCGCCGCAGCGACCCGACGGTGGTCACCGGCGCGTCCGCACCGGCCGTCTCCTGGATGCTCATCGACAGCACGGGGTGCGCCGCGCACTCCACGAAGAAGCCGAAGCCGTCCGCGATCAACCGCTCCACGGCCGGCCCGAACCGCACCTCTTGGCGGAGGTTGCGCACCCAGTACGCGGCATCGAGACCGGCCGTGTCCACGGGCTCGGCCTCGACCGTGGAGTACAGCGGGATCTCGGCGGTACGCGGCGCCACGCCGTCCAACACCCGCAGCAACTCATCCCGGATCGACTACACCTGCGGCGTGTGCGAGGCATAGTCCACGGGGATGCGCTTGGCCCGCACCTCATCCGCCTCACAACCGGCGACCAGCTCATCAAGGGCCGCTGGCTCACCGGCAACGACGGTGGAGGCCGCACCGTTCACGGCGGCAACCGCGATCCGCGCACCGTACGGGGCAATCCGCTCCTCCGCCTCCGCACGCGCCAGGCCGAGCGAAACCATGCCGCCCTTACCCGCGAGCCGCTGGCCGATCACCTTCGAGCGCAACGCCACGACCCGCGCCCCGTCCTCGTACGACAGCGCACCCGCAACGACGGCCGCCGCGATCTCACCCTGTGAGTGACCCACCACGGCGGCCGGCTCGACCCCGTACGCACGCCACAGCTCGGCGAGCGAGACCATCACCGCCCACGAGATCGGCTGTACGACGTCCACCCGCTCCAGCGAACCGTCCACCTCGGTCGCGAAGTCCCAGTCGATGAACGGGGCAAGAGCCTGACCACACCGGGCCATCGACTCCGCGAACACCGGAGCCGAGGTCATCAACTCCCCTGCCATACCCACCGACTGCGCGCCCTGGCCCGGGAAGACGAAGACGGGGCGTACCGTGCCGTCGGCGGTGCCGCGGACGAGGGGGGGACTCGGCGCCCTCGGCGAGGAGGGTGAGGTGGTGCAGCAGGTCGTCCCGGTCGGTGCCGACGAGCGCCGCGCGGTGCGGGTGGTGGCGAGGGAGAGGCCGAGGTCGGCGGCGGTCTGGGTCGGGTCGTGGCGGGCGTGGTCGAGCAGCCGGATGGCCTGGTAGCGCAACGCGGCGGGGCTCTTGGCGGACAGCAGCCAGAGCAGCACCCCGGCGAGGCCCGCCGCCCCGTGCCCCGTGCTCCGTGGTGTCGGCTCCGGGGCCTGCTCCAGGATGAGGTGGGCGTTGGTGCCGCTCATGCCGAACGAGGAGACGGCGGCCCGGCGCGGGCGCCCCGTCTCGGGCCAGGGGCGGGCCTCGGTGAGGAGTTCGACGGCGCCGGCCGACCAGTCGATATGCGGCGACGGCTCGTCCACGTGCAGCGTCTTGGGCAGCGTGCCGTCGCGCATGGCCATCACCATCTTGATGACGCCACCGACGCCGGCCGCCGCCTGGGAGTGTCCGGTGTTGGACTTGAACGAGCCCAGCCACAGCGGCTCGTCGCCCGCCCGCTGCTGCCCGTACGTGGCGAGCAGCGCGTGCGCCTCGATCGGGTCGCCCAGGGTGGTGCCCGTGCCGTGCGCCTCGACGGCGTCCACGTCGGCCGCGGAGACCCCGGCGTTGGCCAGGGCCTGCCGGATGACGCGCTCCTGGGACGGGCCGTTGGGGGCGGTGAGGCCGTTGCTAGCACCGTCCTGGTTCACGGCCGAGCCCCGTACCACCGCGAGCACCTGGTGGCCGTTCTTCCGCGCGTCGAACAGTCGCTCCACGAGCAGCACGCCCACGCCCTCGGACCACCCCGTACCGTCGGCTGAAGCCGCGAACGACTTGCACCGGCCGTCGGCCGCGAGCCCCTGCTGCCGGCTGAACTCGGTGAACACGCTCAGCGTGGACAGCACCGTGACGCCGCCCGGGAGCACGAGTTCGCACTCGCCCCGGCGCAGCGACTCGACCGCCACCGCCAGGTGCAGCGCGACCAGCGACGAGGAGCACGCGGTGTCCACCGTGACGGCCGGGGCCTCAAGCCCGTAGGTGTACGCGAGCCGGCCGGTGACGACGCTGCCCGCGGTGCCGGTGGTCAGATAGCCCTCGACGCCCTCGGTGTAGCGCGCGACGCGGCTGGCGTAGTCGTGGTACATCACGCCGGCGAAGACGCCCGTACGGCTGCCGCGCAGCGTGGCCGGGTCGATGCCGGCGCGCTCGAAGACCTCCCAGAAGGTCTCCAGGAGCAGCCGCTGTTGCGGGTCCATGGCCAGCGCCTCGCGCGGCGAGATGCCGAAGAACTCCGCGTCGAACTGGGCCGCGTCGTAGAAGAACCCGCCCTCGCCGACGTACGTGGTGCCCGCCCGCTGGCCCTCCGGGTCGACCAGGCTCGCCACGTCCCAGCCACGCGGTCGGAGGGGAAGCCGGAGACGGCGTCGGTGTCCTCGGTGACCAGGCGCCACATGTCCTCGGGCGAGCGGATGTCGCCGGGGTAGCGGCAGGCCATGGCGACGATGGCGATCGGCTGGTCAAAGGCGGCGGCCGAGGCCGTCTCGGCGGCGCGCTCGGCCGCCCGGGCGCGGCCCGCGTCGGCGTCGAGCTTGCCGCGCAGGAAGCGGGCCAGCTCGGCGGGGGTCGGGTAGTCGAAGACGACGGTGGCGGGCAGCTTGACGCCGCTGGCGGCGCCGAGCCGGTTGCGCAGTTCGACGGCGGCCAGCGAGTCGAAGCCGTGCTCGCGGAAGGAGCGGGAGAGCTGATCGCGCCGGCCGATGCGTGGCCGAGTACGGCGCCCGCGTGCTCGCGCACCAGGTCCGTCAGGAGCCGCTGCGCGTCGCCCTCGGAGAGCCCGGCCAACCGGTCGGCGAGCGCCGAACCACCGGAGGAACCGGCGACGGCGCCGGTCGCCGCGTTGGGCGCGGCCCGCCGCTGCGGGACCCGCACCAGGCCGCGCAGCAGCGCCAGAACCTCGTCACCGGCCGCCAGGAGTTTGCGTGGGGCGAGGCGGGCGGGGACCAGGAGGGCGCTGCCGGCGCCGGTGCTGTCGGAGTCGGGGGCGTCGGCGGTCGTGGGCTCGGCGGGGCCGGCGGAGAGGGCCAGGGCGGCGTCGAAGAGGGCGAGCCCGTCGGCGGAGGAGAGTTGACCGACGCCGGTACGGGCCAGGCGGCGCACGTCGCCGCCGTCCAGGTGCCCCGTCATGCCGCTGGCCTCGGTCCAGAAGCCCCAGGCGAGCGAGGTCGCGACGAGGCCGGCCGCGCGACGGTGGGCGGCGAGTGCGTCCAGGTAGGCGTTGGCGGCGGCGTAGTTGGCCTGCCCCGCGGTGCCGAGGACGCCGGCGACGGAGGAGAACAGCACGAACGCGGCCAGGTCGAGCCCCGCCGTCAGCTCGTGCAGGTGCAGCGCGGCATCCGCCTTGGGGCGCAGCACGTTCTCCAGTCGCGCCTCGCTCAGGGCGGCCACGACGCCGTCGTCCAACACGCCGGCGGTGTGCAGTACGGCGGTCAGCGGGTGCGCGGCGGGCACGCCGGCCAGCAGCTCGACCAGCGCGTCCCGGTCGGCGACGTCGCAGGCCACCACGGTGGCCACCGCGCCCAACTCGGCTATTTCTGCGACGAGTTCGGCCGCTCCGGCGGCGTCCGGGCCGCGCCGGCTGGTCAGCAGCAGGTGCCGTACGCCGTGCTCGGGGACCAGGTGGCGGGCGAACAGCGCGCCCAGCGTGCCAGTGCCGCCGGTGATCAGCACGGTGCCGGCGGGGTCCAGCGGCCGGGCCGCCGGGGCGGGCGCCGGGCTGACCCGGGCCAGCCGGGGCACGACGAACGCCTCGCCCCGCACGGCGAGTTGCGGCTCGCCCGTGGCGAGCGCCTGGGCCAGCGCGGCGCGCACGGGGCCCGTGGCGGCCGTGTCCGCCAGCCCGGTCGCGGTCGCGCCCCCGGCGAACCAGTCCGCGTCCGCCTCGATGAGCACGAACCGCCCGGGGTGCTCCGTCTGCGCGGAGCGCACCAGGCCCCACACCGCCGCGTGGGCGGCGTACCCGGCGCGGGTGACCAGGGCCAAGCCGAGAGTCGGCGAACCGCTCGTCGGCGAGCCAGCCCCGGACCAGGCCGAGGGCCTCGTCGAGCGCGGCGCGCAGCTCGTCCCCGGAGCTCAGCACGGCCACCACGGCGGACGGCGCGTGGCCCGGCGCGCCGTCCGGCGCGGGGCCGGCGGCGACGGCCGCCAGGTCGGGGGCATCCGTGCCCAGGAACACGAGCCCGTCCGGGGTCCCCGTCCGCCCCGCGCCGGTGGCCACGGCCTCGCCGGCCGGCAGCGGGGTCCAGGCCACCCGGTACAACGCGTCGTGCCCGGCCGCCGGCGGGCGGCCCAGCGCCTCGGGGGCGACGGGACGCAGCGTCAGCGACTCGACGGTGGCCACCGGGGCTCCCGAGGCGTCGGCCAGGTGCAGGGCCACCGTGTCGGGACCGGTGGCCGTCATCCGTACCCGCGCCGTCGCGGCGCCGATGGCGTGCAGCGTCTCCCCGCTCCAGGCGAACGGCAGCCGCACCGGCTGGTCAGCGGCGCCGATGGCGTCCAGCAGCGCGGTGTGCACGGCGGCGTCCAGGAGCGCCGGGTGCAGCCCCGAACTGGTCAGCGCGATCCGGCCGGTGAGCAGCGCGCCGCCGCCGTCGGCCAGGCTGACCACCGCGCCGAGCAGCGGGTGCCCGGCCGCCGCGAGCCCGATGGCCGCCGCGTCACCACGGCCGGCCGAGCGCCGCAGCCAGTAGCGGCGGCGCTGGAAGGCGTAGGTGGGCAGCTCCACGGTGCGCGCGTCGCCCAGCATCGCGGACCAGTCGATGCCCGCGCGCGCCGCGTACGCCTCGGCGGCCGACAGCAGGAACCGGTCCAGCCCGCCCTCGTCGCGGCGCAGCGACCCGACGGCCACAGCGTCGGCGCCGGCGTCCTCGGCGGTCTCGCCGAGCGCCATCGCGAGCACCGGGTGCGCGCTGCACTCGATGAACAGGCCGTGCCCGTCGGCCAGCAGACGCCGGGTTACCTGCTCGAACTCGACGGTCCGGCGCAGGTTGCGCACCCAGTACGCGGCGTCGAGCCCTGTCGTGTCCAACGGTTCGGCGGTCACGGTCGAGTAGAACGGCACCGTCGCCGACCTCGGCGCGAGCCCCGCCAGGGCGGCCAGCAACTCGTCGCGGACGGAGTCCACCTGCGGCGAGTGCGAGGCGTAGTCCACCGGGATGCGCTTGGCCCGCACCTCGTCAGCCTCACAGCCGGCGACCAGCTCGTCCAGCGCGGCGGGTTCACCGGCCACCACGGTCGACGAGGCCCCGTTGACCGCCGCCACGGCGATCCGGCCGGCGTACGGGGCGATACGGGCCTCGGCCTGGGCGCGCGGCAGGCCCAGCGAGACCATGCCGCCCTGCCCGGCGATGCGTTCGCCGATCACCTTCGAACGGAGCGCGACCACCCGCGCCCCGTCCTCGTACGACAACGCACCGGCCACCACGGCGGCGGCGATCTCACCCTGCGAGTGACCCACCACGGCCGACGGCCGCACGCCGTAGGCGCGCCACAGCTCCGCGAGGGAGACCATCACGGCCCACGAGACCGGCTGCACCACGTCGACGCGGTCGAGCCCGGGGGCTCCGGCCTCACCGCGGACGACCGCGCGCAACGACCAGTCGGTGTGCGGGTCCAGCGCCCGCGCGCAGCGCTCCATCGACGCCGCGAAGGCCGGCGACGCCTCCCACAGCTCGCGGGCCATGCCGACCCACTGGGCGCCCTGCCCGGGGAAGACGAAGACGGTCCGGACGCCCTTGCGGGCGGCGCCGGTGGCGACGACGGGTGACGCCTGGCCGTGGCCGGCCGAGGCCAGGCTGTCCAGGAGCGCCTGCCGGTCGGCCGCGACGACCACGGCCCTGGTCCAGCTGGGCCCGGGTGCGGACAGCGAGGCGGCCACGTCATGCGGCGCCAGCCCGGGGCGCTCGGTCAGGAAGGCGTGCAGCCGCAGCGCCTGCGCGCGCAGCGCGTCCGGGTTGGCGCCGGAGACCACCCAGGGCACCGCGCCGGCGGTGGCCCCGACACCACCGGCCCCGTCCTCCGTGGCCCCGTGCCCCGTGGCCCCGTGCTCCGTTGATCCGTCGCGCTCCGTGGCCCCGTGCGGCGCGGGCTCGGCGTCCGCCGGTTCGGACTCGGGGGCCTGCTCCAGGATCACGTGCGCGTTGGTGCCACTGATCCCGAACGACGAGACACCCGCCCGCCACGGCTCCGCCTTCTCCGGCCACGGCCGCGCCCGCGTCAACAACGACACCGCACCCGCCGACCAGTCGATGTGCGGCGACGCCTCCTCCGCGTGCAACGTACGCGGCAACACACCCGCCCGCAACGCCATCACCGTCTTGATCACACAAGCCACACCAGCCGCCGCCTGCGCTTGCCCGATGTTCGACTTCAGCGAGCCAAGCCAGACCGGTTCCGCGGCCGGCTGGCGCTGGCCGTAGGTGGCCATCAGAGCGTGCGTCTCGATGGGGTCGCCGAGCCGGGTGCCGGTGCCGTGCGCCTCGACGGCGTCCACGTCGCGGGCCTCAAGCCGGGCATCGGCCAGCGCCTGCCGGATGACGGACTCCTGCGCGAGGTCGTTGGGGGCGGTGAGGCCGTTGCTGGCGCCGTCCTGGTTGACGGCCGAACCGCGCACCACCGCGAGCACCTGGTGCCCGTTCCTCCGCGCGTCCGCAAGCCGCTCCACGACGAGGACGGCCACGCCCTCGCCGACGCCGAACCCGTCCGCGTCGGCGGAGAACGCCTTGCTGCGGCCGTCGGCCGCCAGGCCGCGCTGCCGGCTGAGGTCCACGACCCAGTTGGGGCTGGCCATCACGGTGACGCCGCCGGCCAGCGCCATCGAGCACTCGCCACGGCACAGCGACCGCACGGCCAGGTGCAGGGCGACCAGCGACGAGGAGCACGCGGTGTCCACGGTGACGGCCGGGCCCTCAAGGCCGAGCGTGTACGCGACCCGTCCGGACATGACGCTGGTGGTGGTGCCGACCATGAGGTAGCCCTCCAGGTCGGCCGCCTCCGGGTCGCCCACGCGCGGCGCGTAGTCCTACGGGATGGCGCCGACGAAGACGCCGGTGTCCGCGCCGCGCAGGGACGCCGGGTTGATCCCGGCCCGTTCGAACGCCTCCCAGGAGGTCTCAAGCAGCAACCGCTGCTGCGGGTCCATGGCCAGCGCCTCGCGGGGCGAAATACCGAAGAACTCCGCGTCGAACTCGCCCGCGCCGCTGAGGAACCCGCCCGCGCGCACGTAGCTGGTGCCCGGGCCGCACATCTCCGGGTCATAGAGCGCCTCCAGGTCCCAGTACCGGTCGGCGGGCAGCGGCTGGATCGCGTCCCCGCCGTCGGCGACCAGCTTCCACAGGTCCTCGGGGGACTCGATGCCGCCGGGGTAGCGACAGGCCATGCCGACGATGGCGATCGGCTCGTGGTCGCGGCCCTCGATGCCCTGCAGGCGCTGCTTGGTCTGGCGCAGGTCGGTGGTGACGAGCTTCAGATAGTCGCGGAGCTTGTCTTCGTTGGAGGTCATGGAGGTCGGGCTGCCGGCGCGAGGAAGAGGGTGGCGGCAAGGGCGGAAGGTCGGGGATACGGGCTGGTCAGCCGATTCCGAGTTCCTTGTTGATGAGCGCGAACATCTCGTCGTCGGACGCGGACGCGAGTCCGTCGCCCGCGGCGGGGTCCGCGACGGGTCCCCCGTCGCTCGGGCCGGTCGCGTCGATCTTCCACAGCAGGTTGCGGAGTCGCTCCGAGACCCGGGTGCGGACGGCGTCGTCGATCGCGCCGGCGGCGAGGTGGCGCTCCAGGCTCTCCACGTCCGCCCACAGGTCGGGGAGTTCGGACGCGGCGGACTGTGCCTGGTGCGGGAAGAGGTCGGTGTGGAGCTGGCGGGCCAGCTCCTGCGGCGTGGGGTGCCGGTACAGGACCGTGCTGGGCAGCGACAGCCGGTGGCCTCGCCCAGCACGTCCCGGAACTCCACGGCGGACAGCGAGGTCAGCCCGGCGTCGCGGAACGACTTGTCCGGCTCGATGTCACCGGCCGTGCCGTGGCCGAGCACCGCCGCCGCGTGCCCGCGTACGAGGTCGAGCAGCGCGGCCTCGCGCTCGGGGGCGGACGCCTCGGCCAACCGGGCGAGCGGCGGGCGCGGTTGGCCCGCGTCCCGGTCGCCGCCCCGCGCCCCGTGCGAGGGGGCGGGCTCCGCCGGGGCTCCGTGCCCCGTGCCCCGTGCGGCGAGGCCGGCGGTGACGGCGGTGTGGGCGGCCCCGTGCTCCGTGACCGGCGTGGCGCCGTCGGCCCCGTGCGGGGCCCCGTGCGCGGCGGCGGAACGGTCCGCGTCGGCCGGGTGGCCGGTGGCGGGCACGGCCCAGTGGGAGGTGCGCTGGAAGGCGTAGGTGGGCAGGTCCAAGGGGCGGGCACCGGGGAGGGCCGGGCTCCAGTCCACACCGGGACGCCGGCGGCGAACGCGGCGGCCACGAGCGCAGGAAGCGCTCCGGCCGGCCCTCGTCGCGGCGCAGCGACCCGAGGACCGCGACCCGGCCCGCGCCACCCGCCCCGGCGTGCCCCGCCGCCCCGGCGGCCTCCTCGGCGACCGCCTCGGCCGTCTCCTCGATGCCCATGATCAGTACGGGGTGGCTGCTGGCCTCGACGAAGACGGTGTGCCCGTCGGCGAGCAGCAGCCGGGTGATCCGCTCGAAGTCGACGACCTCGCGCTCGTTGCGCAGCCAGTACCCGGCGTCCAGCGGCTCCGTGTCCGGCCGTATCCGGCCCTCGACAGTGGAGTAGAACGGCACCTTCGGGGGGCGCGGCGCGAGGTCCGCGAGGCCGGACAGGAGTTCGTCGCCGATGGCGGCGACGCCGGGTCCGTGCGAGGCGTAGTCCATCGGCAGCCGCTTGGTGCGGACGCCGTCCTCGGCACAGCCCGCGGCGAGCGCGTCGAGGGCGGCGACCTCGCCGCCCACCACGGTGGACAGCGGCTCGTTGACGACGGCCACCGCGGCCCGGTCCGCGTACGGGGCGACGCGCGCACGGGCCTGGGCGCGGGGCAGTTCGACGGCGAGCATGCCGCCGTGGCCCGACAGGTGCGCGCCGATCAGCCTGGACCGCAGGGCCACCACGCGGGCCCCGTCCTCCAGCGTGAGCAGGCCCGCAACGACGGCCGCCGCGATCTCGCCCTGCGAGTGGCCGACCACCGCGGCCGGCTCCACGCCGTACGAGCGCCGCAGCTCGGCCAGCAAGACGGTCACCGCCCACAGCAGCGGCTGCACCACGTCGACGCGGTCCAGCGGGCCGTTCACGGCCGCCGCGAAGTCCCAGTCGACGTGCGGTGCCAGCGCCTCGCCGCAGCGGGCCATCCGCTGCGCGAACACCGGCGAGGTGGCCAGCAACTCCCGCCATGCCCACCCACTGCGCGCCCTGCCCGGGGAAGACAAGGACGGGCCGCACGGCGCCGCGCGCCACGCCCCGTACCAGGCCGGCGTCGCGCTCGCCCGCGGCGAGCGCCGCGAGGCCGGCCACGAGGGCGTCCCGGTCCGCGCCGACGACGACGCGGTGCTCGAAGGCGGTACGGGTGGTGGCCAGCGCGTGCCCGATGTCCCGGTGGTCGTACGCCGGGTGGGCCGCGACGTGCTCGCGCAGCCGCTCGACCTGGACGCGCAACGCCGCGCCGCCACGGGCGGTGAGCACCCAGGGCACGGGGCACTCGGCGCGGGCGCCGCCGCCCGCCACCACCGCGTCCGCCACTACCGCCGCGCCCGTCTCGCCCGCCGCGCCCGTCTCTTCCGTCGCGTCGGCCGGGCCCGCGCGGCGTCGTGCTCGGGGCGGTGCACGGCGCTGCCCTCGGGGCCGTCCTCGGCCCCGGGTTCGGGCTCCGCGCCGGGCGGCTGGGCGAGGACCACGTGGCAGTTGGTGCCGCCCATGCCGAACGCGCTGACGCCGGCCAGCAACGGCCGCTCGGGGTGCGGCCAGGGGCCGCGCTCGGCCTGCACGCGCAGGCCCAGGCGGGCCAGCGGGATGTCAGGGTGCTCCCGGGTGAAGTGCGGGCTGGGCGGCAGCTCGCGGTGGCGCAGGCTGAGCACCGTCTTGACCAGCCCGACGAGGCCGGCCGCCGCCTCCAGGTGGCCGACGTTGTTCTTGGCCGAGCCGACCCGCAGCGGGTCGCCCGGCGGGCGGCCCGCGCCGTGGACCGCGCCGAGCGCGGCCGCCTCGACCGGGTCGCCGACGACCGTACCGGTGCCGTGCAGTTCGACGTACTGCACCCGCGCCGGGTCGGTGCCGGCCCGCTCGTGGGCCAGGCGTAGCACCTCCTCCTGGGCGGCGCGGCGCGGCGCGGTCAGGCTGTCGCCGCCACCGTCGTTGTTGACCGCGCTACCGAGCAGCAGGCCGTGCACCACGTCGCCGTCGGCGCGCGCCGTGGCCAGCGGCTTGAGCACCACGACGGCGCCGCCCTCGCCCCGTACGTAACCGTCGGCACCGGCGTCGAAGGGGCGGCAACGGCCGGTGGCCGACAGCGCGCCCATGGCCCGCGCGCCCGCGGTGGTCCCGGGCGCCACGATCAGGTTCACGCCGCCGAGCAGCGCGACGGTGGACTCGCCACGCCGCAGGTTCTCACACGCCAGGTGGACGGCCACCAGCGACGAGGACTGGCCGGTGTCGACGCCGAGGCTGGGCCCGGTCAGGCCCATGGCGTACGAGACGCGGCCGGCGAGCACGCCGCGCTGGGCGCCGGCGAAGGCGTACGGGTCGACCGTGCCGTGGCCCAGGGTGAGGTGGGCGTACTCGTCCCACATGGCGGCGGTGAACACGCCGGTGCGGCCGGCGCGCAGGCGGTCGGGGTGGGTCCGGGAGTGCTCGGTGGCCTCCCAGCACAGTTCGAGCATGAGGCGCTGGTGCGGGTCCATGGCGGCGGCCTCGCGGGGCGAGATGCCGAAGAACTCCGCGTCGAAGGTGTCCACGCGCTCCAGGTAGCCGGCCCGCTCCGGGCGGCCAGCGCCACCGCCGCCCTGGTGCGACCAGCGCCCCGCCGGCGCCGGGCCGACCGCGTCGCGCCCGGCGCCCAGGAGGTCCCAGAACGCGCCGGGCCCGGCCGCGCCAGGCAGCCGGCAGGCCATGCCCACCACGGCGATGGGCGCGACGTTCTCGTACGTCCTCATGCGAATCCCCCGATGACGAAGTACCTGGCCGCGCGCCGGCCACGGGACGGCGGTCCCGCCGCCGTCACAGCCGCCGCTGCCGCGCGCGACTCCCTTCCGGCCGGGCCCGCGGTGGAGCGGGCCAGTCGCACGGAAGGTGGGTGTTTTTGCCTTTCGTTGGCCGAGCCATGCGAAGAATTGATCAGTCCGTACGACGATCCATGCATGGCCTTGACCGAGCCATGGGCATGATTCTGGGATGAGGTGTGGGCGCGAAACCCTGGGGCGCGCCCCCAGCATCACGGCCGCGGCGTGGACTTCTGGGGTCAGGCGCCGTCGGCGGGTGCCACGTCGGTCGCCCCCCCAGTAGGCGCGCATGTCCTCGATGAGCCCGTTGGCGTCGAACCGGAACACCGAGGTCGCGTTGACCGCGAGCCGGCCGCCCGCGGGGTCCTGCGGGTTGCGGATGGTGGCCCGCAGGCCGGCCGCGACGTGCTGGTCGTCCTGCGATCCGGTGAGCGTGCCCGGGGTGTCCTGGGTGCCGAACTCCTCGACCACGCGCTGGAAGTAGGCCCGGATGGCCTCCGCGCCCTCCACGGGGCCGGTGCCGACCGGGTCCTCGACCCGGGCGCCGGGGGCGTCCACGTCGCCGGCGTTGACCCGCTCGAAGTAGTCGAGCACCAGTCGCTTGCGCTCGGTCTCGTCGGGCATGAAGTCCTCCTGGTGTGGTGCGGTTGGTGTGGTTGGTGCGATGCGCGCGCGGGCCTCGCCACCCGGCGGACCCGCGCCACGGCGACCGGCCCCGGGACCCGGGACCACTGCGCCCCGTGAGCCGACGCGGCGACCGGCGACGGCGCGTGCCGCGCCCCGGCCGCACGGGACGGAGCCGGGAACGGGGCGCGCCACCGCCCCGCGGACAGCGACCGGACGCGGCGCCCCGTGCTGGTTACGGCGCCGTGTGCCCCGCGGTCCGGCTCAGCGCCCCGTGCCCCGTGCGCGGCGCCGCGGTGGATCGGCCGGCCTCGCGGCCCGGGGGTGCCCCGGGCGCTCGCCGTGCCGGCCGCGCGCCCTTCCGGGGCCCGGACTCCGACACGGGGTACGGCGCCGAAGGGGGGCACCGCCCGTGCGCCGCTCGCGGGCGGCGTGGACCGGGCGCCGGGGCGCGTGGGCACGCCTGCGGCACGGCCCCCGACTCGGGCGGGGGCCATGCTGTGATTCTGCGGGTCGACCACCCCGGAAGACCTCGGGTCACGCCCCAGCAGCAACCCCAGCCTTTGCGACCCTCACACCCTGGCCAGGGCATCCCGCAACTCCCCCCGGGAGGCGATGCCGAGCTTGCGGTAGGCCTGCCCCAGGTGCCACTCGACCATCTTGACCGTGACGAAGAGCATGTGCGCGATCTCCTGGTTGCGCTTGCCCTCGGCCGCCAGCGCCGACACCGAACGCTCCCTGGGGGTCAGCCCCGAGACCCCGGTGCGGGTGGGCACCCGGGCCCGTACGCTCATGGCCGCCAGCTCCATCCGCACCCGCTTGCCGAGCGCCGCCGCCCCGGTGGCGTCCGCGATCTCCGCCGCCTTCCGCAGCAGCGACCTGGCCTGGTCGGTCTGCCCGTGCTCGCGCAGCGCGGCGCCGCACTCGACCAGGGCCCGGCAGCGCTCCAACGCCGCGGGGCTGTCCCGCAACAGGGCCACCGCCTCCTCCAACTGTCGCAGCCCGGCCCGGCCGCCCGTGGCCAGGCCGCTGGCGACGAGCGCGCCGGCGATGGCGCGCGGGGTGCCGAAGCGGCGCGCGGCGGCCAGGCACTCGGCCGCCGGGCTCAGCGCCGGGCAATCGGTGCCCCACTCGCGCAGCGCCTCGGCGGCCCGCAGCAGGTCGCCGACGCCAGCCTCGGTCTCGCCCTGCGCGATCCGCAGCCGGCTGCGGGCCATGACCAGCGGGAGGTAGGGCGGTTGGCGGGAGATGTCGGCGCCGAGGCCGCAGCGGTCGATGACGCACATGGCGATCCGGGTCTGCCCCTGGGCGACCAGCGCGTCGATGAGCGCGCCGGCCGCGAACGGCATGCCCATCGGCGGCACCCCGGCCTCGTCCGTGGACCCGAGCGCCAGCGAGCCGTCCATCTCCGCCTCGGCCAGCATGCCGCGCTGGAACCGCACCCAGGCGTGCAGGGCCCGCAGGTCCACGGTGGCCAGGTGCATGCCGCGCTCCTCGGACTCGCGCAGCGCGTCCTCCAACAGCCGGTCGGCCTCCAGGAGCCGGTCGCAGCAGGCGAAGGCCAGCGCGATCAGCCAACCCGCCTGCGCGCCGCCGTCCGGCGGGTCGATCAGCGGCCCCTGCAACAGCGCCCGCTCACCGCTGGCCACCACCGCGTCGGCGGTGCCGCCGCTGATCAGCGCCTCGAACGTCTGCTGGGCGCCGACCAGCGCGGCGGTCGCGCCGGCCTCGCCGACCACGGTGCGGTCGAGCCGGCTCAGCTCGCGCATGGCCAGTGGTCTGGTGTGCGGGGTGAGTTGGGCGACCTTGACGATCTCCGAGTGCGGCCGCAGCTCCACGTCCCGGTCCAGGCCGCGCACCTCGTTGTGCACCTGCTGGAGCAGGGCTAAGGCGTCCTCGTAACGGGCCGCGGCGATCAGCGCGGCGCTCATGTCGACAACGATGCCGGACCGGCGCACCAGGTCGTCCGTCAGCTCCAGCGCCTCCCCGAGGTGGCCCACCTCCGGGTCGCGCAGCCGCAGTTCGGCGCCAGCGCGCGGGCGAGCCGGGTGGCGTGCTCGGCCAGCGGCTCGGGCAGTTGCTGGAGCCGGCGCAGCACGACGCGGGCGATGTTGCGCGGCCCGGTGCGGGCGATGGTCCGCGGGTCGCCGAGCGCGCCGGTCTCGGCGTCGGCGAGGAGTTCGCGCAGGAAGAAGGGGTTGCCCCCGGTGGCCGTGTAACAGGCCCGGACGAACGCGTCGTCGGGCCCCGGCACCGCCAACGTGCCGGAGACGAAGGCGCGTACGCCCTCCTCGCTGAGCGCGCTCACCGGCATCAGGTGCGCGGAGGTGGAGGACAGTAGCGCCTGGTTGATGTCGGCGTGCTGGCCGCCGTCCACCGACTCGGTGGCCGCGCACACCACGATGGCGTGCCCCTCCAGGCGGCCCTCCATGTAGTGCAGGAACTGGAGCGAGGAGACGTCGGCCCAGTGCAGGTCGTCCAGGAGCAGCGGCAACGGCGCCCGGCGGGCGAGGTGGACGCACATCCAGTACAGCCCGTGCAGCACGGCCTGCCGATGCTCGGGCCCGGCCCCGGTGGCGACGCCGCCAGAGCCGTACTCGAAGAGGGGGGCGCCAGTTGCGCGGGCCCCGAGAGCACCGCGTCGCGCTCCTCCTGGCTGGCCGTAGCCAGCCGGGGCTCGAAGAGCTGCCGCACGATGCCGTACGGGAACCCGGCCTCGAAGTCGCTCCCGCGCGCGAACAACAGCACGAAACCCGCGTCCAGGGCCCGCTTCTTGGCCTCGTTGAGCAGGGCCTTTTTACCGAGGCCCAGGGCGCCCTCAAATATCAGGAGCTGCCCGTCCCCGGCGTGACAGTTCTTGATCGCCGTATCGATTGCCTCGGATTCGCCATGCCGCTCAACAAAAGGACCGCGCTCAAGCCACATTACGGTGCTCCCTCCACCCTTTCACAAAGAGATGGCCGCTCCGCGAATATGAATATCCCGCTTCAAATGCTTTTCGGAGACCAGATAAGGGGAAGTCAGGAGTCACTTGCCAGTCGCGCGCAGGATGCAACACCGGCGCGCCGGCACGAGATTCGCCGAATGCGAATCGGGCTGCGGCGACGAAAAATAGGCGTAGCGTTGGAGCAAAACCGTCAAATCCCCCGTTGTCCCGCCCATTACCATACGCCCGGCAGGGTCGTGGCGGCGCTGCGCATTACTGATCCGACACGGCCATCGTAACCCACGCCGCACAGCGGGCGAAGTATTAAGCCCGTCTGACCGAGACTTCCGAAGGGTCGTTCTTTGTCGCCTTCGCGAGAGAATAAGCGCCGCCCTCATCACCCCGTCGGAGGTGGAGTTACACCGCGTAACACGGAAAGCCGTGCGGGCCCGGCGGGCCGTCCGTTTTCCTCACGCAGCGTCGCCTCCGCCGCCCGACGGAGGGGCGGGTACGCGCCCGGCCCTAAGCCCGACGGACGAGGCCAGGTCCCCCACCGGCCCGACGCCGACGCGAGTTGGGCGAACTAGCGTCAATGACGCCGGCGCCGGGATTTCACGGCGGCTACCCGAGGAGTTGCCCATGCCCACCACCCACGGATCGAGTGAACTGGATCTCACCGCCTATCTGGCGCGCATTCAGTGGTCGGGTGAACGCGTGGCGAACGTGGGGACGTTGCGCTCGTTGCACTGCGCACACGTGCTCCACATCCCCTTTGAGAACGCCGCCGCGGTGAGCGGTTCGGTGCCCTCACTGGCCCTGCCCGACCTGGAGCGCAAACTCGTCCACTCGGCCCGCGGCGGCTACTGCTACGAGCACAACACGCTGCTCGCGGCGGCGCTGCGCGCCTTCGGGTTCAAGGTGACCTACCTCGCCACCCGGGTACGGGCGAGCGTCCGCGGGGAAACCCCGACAAGACCGCGTACGCATATGGCGCTCATGGTCTACGTACCGGATGAGGAAACGCCCTATCTCGCCGATGTCGGATTCGGCACGACGGGGTTGTTGGAGGCCGTTCCGCTGGTGCCCGACACCGTCCGGAAGCGCGGCGCGTGGCGGGTGCGCCTGGTGCACGAGCCGCACACGGGGCAACAGGATCTGTGGGTGCTGCAACTGGCGCCGGGCGGGGGGCTGGGGCGATCTCTACGAGTTCACCGAGGAGCCCTTCGAAGCCCCCGACTTCGAGGTCGCCAACTGGTTCGTGGCCACCCACCCGCGCTCCCCCTTCCGGCACCGCTTCTTCGCGCAGCGCACCGGCGTCGCATCCCATCTGGCGCTCTTCGACCGCCACCTCGTGCGCACGCACGGCGACGGCACCGTGCACGAACGCGCGTTGCGCGACAACGCGGAGGTACTGCGCACCCTGGCCACCGACTTCGGCATCGAACTGCCGGCGGACACGGAACTCCCCGGCTGAGGCACCCCGCCCCTACCGGCGAACGGCCGCGAGAACGGGCGCCCTTGAAAGCGCCCGGCCCGGGAGCGAGCGGGAGCCGACTGGAGCGGACGGTGCCCGGAACCGGCGCGCACCCTCGGTCACGGCCTCGGTACGGGCCCAAACGTCTGCCTCCCATCCGGCGCGACGTCGCCTGCCTGCCGCACACCGGCCACCCCACGCGGCCACGATCTCCCCGGATCCGCACCCCCGCCTGGGAGAGACACATGAGTGCTGCACCCCCTTCGTCCAACGGCCTGGATCGGCGCCTGTTCCGGCAAGCGGCCGGCGTCGGCGTCGGCGCGCTGCTCGCCGGTGCCGGGCTGGCCGGCCAGGCCGAGGCGGCGGGGGGCGCTCCGCTACTGCGCGAGGACCCGTTCCGGCTCGGCGTGGCCAGCGGCGAGCCGGCCTCCGACGGCATCGTGCTGTGGACCCGGCTGGCGCCGCGGCCGTTGGCCGACGACGGGCACGGCGGCATGGCCCGCGCGGGCTACGACGTGCGGTGGCAGGTCGCCGAGGACGAGCGGTTCCGCCGCGTGGTACGCGCCGGCACCGCGCTCGCCCTGCCCAAGCTGGGGCACTCCGTGCACCCGTGGGTACGCGGGCTGCGCCAGGGGCGGCAGTACTTCTACCGGTTCCAGGCCCAGGGCCACACCAGCCCGTCGGCCGGTTCCGCGCCGCGCCGGGCGCCGGCTCGCGCGCCGCGTTCAGCTTCGCCACCGCCTCCTGCCAGGCGTGGTACCACGGCCACTTCTCCGCCTACCGCGACCTGGTGCCCAGGACCCCGACGTGGTGTTCTTCCTCGGCGACTACGTCTACGAGTACGGCATCACCGCCGCCAACATGTGGCGCGACGCCCCGGCCCCCGGCACGAACTGGAGACCAACACCCTGGCCGACTACCGGGTGCGCTACTGCCTGTTCAAGACCGACCTGGACCTCCAGGCGGCGCACGCGGCGGCGCCCTGGGTACTCACCCCGGACGACCACGAGGTCCAGTACGACTACGCCGACGAGAAGTCGTACTACGGCCTGAGCGAGGAGGACTTTCTGCTCCGCCGGGCGGTGGCGTACCGCGCGTACTACGAGAACTGCCCGCTGCCGCCGCTCGCGCTGGCCCACGGCCCGGACGCGCGCCTGCACCGCCGGCTGCGCTACGGCGGACTCGCCACGCTGCACGTGCTCGACGGCCGCCAGTACCGCGACCCCAAGCCGGCGAACACCGAGGAGCAGTACGCGCCCGGCCGCTCCATGCTCGGGGCCGCGCAGGAACAGTGGCTCTACCGCGGCCTGCGCACCGCCGACAGCCGCTGGAACCTGCTGCTCCAGCAGGTCGGCATGGTCAAGGTGACCGAGAACCGGGTCGACCAGTGGGACGGCTACCCGGCCGCCCGGCAGCGGCTGCTCGACGTGCTCGGCGAACGGGGCGTCGCGCCCTCCGTCGTCTTCACCGGCGACTGCCACCGCTCCATCGCCGGCGACCTGCTCGCCGACTTCGCCGACCCCGACTCCGCCATCGTGAGCAGCCAGTTCCTCGGCACCTCGATCGCCTCCGACGGCGACGGGGCACCGAGCGACAACTACGCCAAGGACTGGATGCAGCACCCCTGGATGTCGTTCTACGACGGCGGCCGCGGCTACGTCCTGGGCCACGCCGACGCGAGCGCGGTCACCGCCGAGTACCGCGCCGTCCCCTACGTCCGCGCCGACAACCAGGCGGCCGGCATCTTCCTCGACCGCTTCCGCGTCGAGCACGGCTGCCCCGGCCTGCAGAAGGTGAGCTGACCATGAGCGACACGACCGACCCGGCCACGACCGCCGCCAGCGCCACGCGCGCGGGACGCGGGCGCTGGGACCACGCACCGGGCGCAGTCTCGGGCCTCACCGCCACCGGCGGGCTCGCCACCGTCGAACTGACCTGGCGCTCGCACCGCCCGCAGCACGGACAACTCGTGGACCACTACGAGGTGTACGTCTCCGAGCGTGCCGACCGGGGCGGCGACCTCGCCCACCCGGCCACGCTGCTCGGGCGCACCCTCTACCCGCACCCTCACACCCACCGGGTGGGCCCCGAGCCACGCCGTCGTCGCCGTCCTCTCCTCCGGCGCGCGCACCCGCCCGGCGCGCCCCGTGTCGGCCGTGAACGCGCGCTCCGTGGCGGCCGGCCGAGCGGTGGCGCGGGTCGGCGACTTCGACCACAAGGGCCTGGAGTTCCCCCTGTCACCGGACCAGAGCGCGCGCTACCGCACCGCCTTCCCGACCGGCGTCGACTACCGGTACGGCACCTCCACGCCGGGCCGCGACTGGAGCTACCCTCCACCCGGGCCCGAGCGACGCGTGGGGCGGCCGCAAGGAGCACACGTTCACGCTCCGCTTCGACCTGGCCTCAGCCCCGAAGGACGACCTGGCCTGCGCCCTGTGGCTGATCGACGCGCACGCGACCGCCGCCGGCGCCGCCGAGGTCACCCTCAACGACCGCCCGGTGCGCACCCTCCAGTTCCAGGGCGGCGCGACCCGTGGCTCGCTCGAAGGCGACACCATCCGCGTGGGCAGCGCACTGCGGCCCTCGTACTACGAGTTCCCGGTGGCCGCCGACCTGTTCACAGCCGGCGAGAACGTGCTGCGGCTGCGCAAGACCAGCGGCTCCTGGATCGCGTACGACGCGCTGGGGGTCTTCGCCGCCCAGTGAGCGCCGGCCGGTCCTCGGCCCTTCCGCACACCGGCTCACCGGCCCGGGCTAGCCACACCCGGGCCGGTGCCGCGCTCCCACCCGGCCCCTTGGCTGGGGCGCGCCGTGCGGGTGACGACGCCGCCGGGCCGGACGCCGGGGCGCGCCGCCGGGCGAGGGCGCGACGCGCCCCGGACCGCCGTGCCCGGCGCTACGCCCGCCGGGGCATCATCCGCCGCCCGAGCACCCACAGGTTCGCCAGGGCCAGCGCGGCGAGCGCGCCGCCGAACCACAGCACGGCGGACAGGGCCACCCCGTCGACGGCCCGCCCGCCGAGCAGCGCGCCCAGCGAGATCGCCAGGTTGAACACCGACACGAACAGCGCCGACCCCACCTCGCGCGCCTGCGGAGCGGCCAGCAGCATCCACGCCTAGGCGCTGACCGAGACGCCCCCGCACGCCAGCCCCCACACTACGAGCAGCACCGCCGCGCGGGTCGCGCTGGGCGCGCGCCGGCCAGGAAGTTCCCGGCGATGCCGGCCACCCCGTACACCAGCAGCAGTGTGCTGATCAGCACCGAGCCGACGCAGGATATCTCCTCCAGGACCGGGCGCACGTAGGTGTACGCGGCGAAGTGCCCGGTGACGAGCAGCGCCGTGGCGACGAGGCCGATCCGCAGGGTCGGGTCGCGCAGCAGCGCGGGCAGCTCGCGCGGCCGGACCGATCGCGCCGCCGGCAGCGGCGGCAGCAGTACGGTCATCGCCACGAGCACCGCCAGCGCCAGCGCGCTCATCACCCGGAACGCGGCCCGCCAGGTGGCCAGGTCGCCGATGAGCGTGCCGACCGGCACGCCGAGCACCGAGGCCACCGCGATCCCGCTGAAGATCACCGAGGTGGCGGCGGCGACGGACCTCGCCGACACCAGCCGTACCGCGAGCCCCGCGGCGATGGCCCACACGCCGCCGATGCTCAGGCCCACCAGCACACGCGCGGCGAGCAGCACGGGAAAGCTGGTCGCGAGGGCCGAGACCAGGTTGGCCCCGGCGAGCAGCGCCATCAGCGCGATCAGCACCCGCTTGCGGTCCAGCGTCCCGAGGACCACGGCGAGCAGCGGGGCGGCGACCGCCGCGACCAGCCCCGGCAGCGTCATCGCCAGCCCCGCCGTGCCGTCGCTGACGTGCAGCGTCGAGCCGATCGAGGTCAGCAGGCCGACCGGCAGCAGTTCGGTGGTGACCACGGCGAAGATGCCGACGGCCACCGAGAGCACGGCCAGCCACTCCCGCAACCCGGAACCCGGGGCGGTGGGGCGGTAGCGGCGGTGGGGGCAGTTGCGGGCGACGTGGGCGCGATCTCGGGGGTGGCCGGGGGCGCGGCGGCGCCCGGCGCGTGCGCGGGCTTACGGTTCTCGGACATGGCTCAAGCCTTGGCCCGGGGCCCGACCGGGAACAACGCCGAAACCCTCATCCTTGAATGAGCCAGGCTCATCGATGGGCACGCGGGCGCCGGCTCGCGGTGCAGGCCGGCGCCTGGTGCGCCGCGCGCGGACGGGGAGGACGGGCGGCACGGGCCCGCGCGAGGAGGGCTAGGGCATGAGCGGCGTGGAGATCCGGGAGCTGGAGTGCTTCCTGGTGCTGAGCGAGGAGCTGCACTTCGGTCGGGCCGCCAAGCGGCTGTACGTCTCGCAGAGCCGGGTCAGCCAGTTGCTCGGCGCCCTGGAACGGCGGATCGGGGGGCGCCTGTTGGAGCGCACCAGCCGCCGGGTGTCCCTGACCCCGCTCGGCGAGACTTTCCTGTCCGAGCTGCGGCCCACCTACGAGGCGCTGCGCGCCGCGGTGGAACGGGCCCGCGTGAACGCCCGGGGCGGCCCCTTGAGGGCACGCTGCGGGTGGGCTTCCTCGGCTCGGCCGACGAGCGCGTGATGGGGGCGCTCAGCGCCTTCCGCGAGCGCTACCCGCACTGCGAGGTGGCGCCGGTGGAGATCCCGCTGGCCGACCCGTTCGGCGCCGTGCGGCGGGGCGACGTGGACGCCGCGATCGTCTGCGTGCCGGTGGCGGAGCCCGACCTCGTGATCGGGTCCGTCTTCTCGCGCCAGCCGCAGTTGCTCGCCGTGCCGCGGGGCCACCCGCTGGCCGGGCGCGCCGATCTCGGCGCGGAGGAGCTTGCCGACTGCCGCCTGATCGGCCTGCACGGCCCGGCCCCCCCGCTACTGGCGGGAGTTCATGGCCCCCACCAACACCCCGAGTGGGCGGCCCGTCGCGCCCGGACCGCGGGTGCGCACCCTCCAGGAGGAGCTGACCGCCGTGGCAGCCGGACTCGGCACCATGCTGCTCTGTGCCCCCACCGCCACCCACCAGAACCGTCGCGACATCGCCTTCGTCCCGGTCACCGGCCTGCCGCCGTCGGCACTCGCGCTGATCTGGCCGCACTCGCGGGAGAGCGCCCGACACCGCGCCCTGAGCCAGCTGATGGCCGACCAGCTCACCGCCCCCGTCGGCGCGTAGCGTCCCCACGCGCGGCGCCCCGGCGCCTGCCGTCCCCGGGGGCCCGTCGGTCCCGCCCACCCGAGACAGCCCCCGCAAGGGGTTGGCGGATGACGTCCAACCGCCACGTCCGGTCCCGGCCATCGGCGCGCGGCGTGAAACCGCCGTACCGCCGCGGGGCGGTGCGCGCGCCGCCGCGGCCGCGCTCGGCGGGCGGCCAATTCACGCGATGACGCGTCCAGTTGAGATACGCACTGTACTCGCCCGGCAACGTGGCGCGATTATGACAAGGCATGACCACTCCGCACCGCGGTCCGAATTGCCGGAATTCCGGAGACCCGTCGAATTAGTTCGCCGGTCAACCGTCCATTCCACGGTATGGAACAACTTGCACCGGAAGTATTTGGGGTGCACACTGTTCCAAAGATTCGGAGCAACCTGCACCAGACTTCTCACCATGAGGAGGCAGCTCTTGAGCGCCATAGCGGGAACTCGCGACCAGTGCCGGCCCGATCTGACGCTGACGTACGCGGTACACAATGCCTTCCGGCGTGACGCGGCCCTGCTGATGTCCGCCTCCTACAGCGAAGACGTGCGCGACGGCGCGTCCATTCGCGCGGGTTGGCAGACATTTAAGCGGCATATGGCGATGCAGCGTTCCGCCAAGGACTCGGTGTTGTGGCCCGCGCTGCGCGCGCGACTGGCCGGCCGGCCCCGGGAGCTGGAACTCCTGGAGACCATGGAGGCCGAGAACGCCGAGATGGACCCGTTGATCCGGAAGATCGACGCGGCCCTCTCGCACGACCGCCGCTTTCGCCTGCGCGAGTACGCCGAGGACTTCTCCACCTCGCTCCTGAGCAACCTCGACCGCGAGGAGGCCGAGGCGCTTCCGCTCCTGCAAAGCGTGCTCAGCCAGCAGGAATGGCGCGCCTACTGCGACGAGCAGCGCCGCCAGGTCGGCTATAAGGGCGCCCCGTCCTTCTTCCCCTGGCTGCTCGACGGCGCGCCGGACAGCACCCGGAGCCAGATCCTGGACCTGCTCTCCCCGCCGCTGCGCTTCCTCTGCCGGACCGTGTGGCAGCCGCGCTACGAGCGTGTCCCGCACTGGGAGTTGGCCGGCGCCGCGTAAGGCGTTCCGCGAGGCGCGGAACGCGCGAATCGGCCACACGGTTCCGCAGGTCACGCGCCGCACAACTCCCGTCACGCATAAGGGCGTTAGGCCCCTCTCCGTTCATCTCTTGAATACAGGCAGAACCCCCGACGCCCCCTCCGGCGCCGGGGGTTCTCGCGTGTCACGGCATTGAGGATCGCCCCGGGCGCCCTCGCCACCGACCGGGTACGCTGATCCACTCCGCATCTGGCCTAGACCAGCGGGCCAAGGCGGTCGGCGGTGGGGCGAATTAGGCAGTGGGATGGCCATCCACCGCAGAGCTGGAAGGACCATAGGTGCTCGGCTGAAAGCGGGTTACTATCTGGATCGTTCGAAGACCGAAGGCGCCCCATCATGCGGAACTATCGACTCACTGGTGAACTGTTGAACGACCGACTTGAGGTGACATAGACTGCCTGCTGGCTCCAAATTTGCTCGACTTTCAGCCACGGGGGGATGAACAGGCGGCGCAGCAAGGCCATACGGAAACAGGGACGACGGAACAGCAACGGACGCCCGTCCCCCAGCGGAGCGGCCCACACGGGGACCCAGCGACATGGCTAATACAGGTGCTGTCATGCCGTCTTGTCTGGGTGGCCTCTCCACACGTCCCTCTCATCGAGCCTCTCGTCACACTCTTCTGGAAGGTGAACGAGAACGTCATGGAATTTACCATATTGGGCCCGCTTCGCATGAACGAGCAGGGGCGTTCTTATACCCCAACCGCACCAAAACAACGGCAGCTTCTGGCCCTGCTGCTCCTCAACGCCAATCAGGTCGTTTCCACCAGCACCTGCATAGACGAACTGTGGGAAACCTCGCCACCCAACACGGCGCTGTCCACCCTGCAGTCCTATATCCTCCAACTGCGGCGCACACTGCGCAGAGTCCCGCGCATCGGCAGTTTACAAGCTGCGCGTCGCGTTCTGGAGACCCGCGATGGTGGCTATTTGCTCGCGGTCCGCAACGATGAACTCGACGTCAATATCTTCACGTCGCTGGTCCGCGAGGGCCGTGCCCAACTGCACCGCGACGACCACACCGCGTCCGCGCTCATGACCCGTGCGCTGACCATGTGGCAGGGCTCCGCGCTCTCGGACGTCCAGGCGGGGCCGGTACTCCGCGCCCACCTGGTGGGCCTCGAAGAGGACCGGATCAGCGTCCACGAACAGCGCATCGACGCGGACCTGCGACTGGGTCGGCACCACGAACTCCTCGGCGAACTCAGCGCGTTGGTCACCAAGTACCCGACGCACGAGAACCTGCAGGCACAGCTCATGCTGGCCCTCTACCGCTCGGGCCGGCGCGCGCAGTCCCTCGAAGTCGTGAAGCGTTTGCGCCAGGTGCTGCACGACGAACTCGGCCTGGAACCGTCGCCGCGGATGCGCAATCTGCACCAGGCGGTGCTGGCGTGTGACCCCGTCATCGACAGCCCCGCGGGGACCGACTCCGTCATGGCGCTCGACCTCGCGCGCTACTCGTCGTCGCCCACCCTGCCCAACCAGCCATCGCCCACCCTCCACTCCGCGTCGGTGCACGCGCACGGCAAGTAGCTCCGTGGCGTAACCGTTTCCGCACACGCGGCGGACGGTCCGAAATCTCCCTCGGCCGTCCGGGTCGTACGGGTGCTACGCGCGTTCCCACCGAGCGCGCGTACGCTCCAGCTCACGCGAACCGCTGCCCGATGCCCCTCTCGTCGGGCAGCTCGCGAACGCCCCCAAACGGCGCTGAGAACGCGCTTGTTGGGCGACCACTCCGGCATGGTGGCCGCTGGTTCAGTTGGGGACGGTCCAGGTGTCGTTGCCGGCCAGGAGGGTGGCGAGGTCGCCCTTGCCCTGGGCTTCGATGGCCTGGTCGAGTTGGTCGCTCATCAATGTGTCGTAGACCGGGCGTTCCACGGTGCGGAGGACGCCAATGGGGGTGTGGTGGAGGGTGTCGGCGTCCGCGAGTCGGGTCAGGGCGAACGCGGTGGTCGGGGAAGTGGCCCGCGCGTCATGGATCAACACGCCTTCCGTGCCCTCCTCCCGTACGTCCACCACGCGTAGGTCACCGCTGGTCTGGTCGCGGACCACTCCCTTGGAGCCCAGTCCGTCCTCGGCGGGCACACCGAACCGGATCGGTTGACCGTGCTCCAACCGGATCACGGCCTCCAGCGCCCGTTCCTTGTCCTTCAATGCCTCGAAGGCGCCGTCGTTGAAGATGTTGCAGTTCTGGTAGATCTCGACCAGTGCCGTGCCCGGGTGGGCCGCCGCGGCTCGGAGCACGCTTGTCAGGTGCTGCCGGTCGGAGTCCACTGTCCGGGCCACGAACGATGCCTCGGCGCCCAGTGCGAGGGATAGGGGGTTGAACGGCGCGTCCAGGGAACCCATCGGTGTCGACTTGGTGATCTTCCCGACCTCCGAGGTCGGGGAGTACTGCCCCTTGGTGAGCCCGTAGATCCGGTTGTTGAACAACAAGATCTTCAGGTTCACATTCCGCCGCAACGCGTGAATGAGATGGTTCCCCCCGATCGAGAGTGCGTCGCCGTCACCGGTGACCACCCAGACCAACAGGTCCCGCCGCGAGGTCGCCAGCCCCGTCGCGATCGCCGGCGCCCGACCATGAATGGAGTGCATCCCGTAGGTGTTCATGTAGTACGGGAAACGACTGGAACACCCGATCCCGGACACGAAGACGATGTTCTCCCGTGCCAGGCCCAACTCCGGCATGAAGCCCTGCACGGCCGCCAACACCGCGTAGTCCCCACACCCCGGGCACCACCGCACTTCCTGATCGGACTTGAAGTCCTTCATGACCTGCTTGCCCTCAGCCCGCGGCACCAACGACAACAACCCCTGCCCCCCGCCCTCAGGGGAAACAGCGGGCTTACCAGCAACAGCGGATTCGACAGCGCCGGGTGTGGTGGGGTCAGGCATTGATGGCCTCCTTCAACGCGTTGGCCAACTCCTCGGCCTTGAACGGCATTCCGTTGACCTGGGTGTGCGAGCGGGCGTCGATCGCGTACCGGGCACGGATCAACATCGCGAGCTGTCCCAGGTTCATCTCTGGGATCACCACCCGCTCATACGAGGCCAGCACCTGGCCCAGATTCGCCGGGAAGGGATTGATGTGCCGCAGGTGCGCCTGCGCCAACGCCACACCCTCACCCCGCAACCGTCGCACCGCCGCCGCGATCGGCCCGAAGGTCGAGCCCCACCCCAGCACCAACACCCGTGCCCCGCCCGGGTCATCCACCCGCACGTCCTGCACCGCAATACCATCGATCTTGGCCTGCCGGGTGCGGACCATCAACTCGTGATTGGCCGGATCGTAGGAAATGTTCCCACTACCATCCTGCTTCTCGATCCCACCGATCCGATGCTCCAACCCCGCAGTCCCCGGCACCGCCCACGGCCGCGCCAACGTCACCGCATCCCGCTTGTAGGGCCAAAACACCCGCGACCTGTCCGCCAACTCGTGATTGGGCCCCGAGGCGAACCGCACACGCAAATCCGGCAACCCCTCCACATCCGGCACCCGCCACGGCTCCGACCCATTGGCCAAATACCCATCCGACAGCAGAAACACCGGCGTGCGATACACCAACGCGATCCGTGCCGCCTCCAAAGCGGCATCAAAACAGTCTGCCGGTGTCGAGGGCGCCACGATCGGCACCGGGGCCTCCCCGTTACGGCCGTACATGGCCTGCAACAAGTCCGCCTGCTCCGTCTTCGTCGGCAACCCCGTCGAGGGCCCACCCCGCTGAATATCCACCACCACAAGGGGGAGTTCCAGCGAGACCGCCAACCCGATCGTCTCCGACTTCAGCGCCACCCCAGGCCCCGAGGTCGTCGTCACCGCCAACGACCCACCAAAGGCCGCCCCCAACGCCGCGCCGATCCCCGCGATCTCATCCTCGGCCTGGAACGAGCGCACCCCGAAATTCTTGTGCCGTGATAATTCGTGCAAAATATCCGAGGCCGGAGTGATCGGATACGACCCCAGAAACAGTGGCAACTCCGCCTGCACCGAGGCCGCGACCAGCCCGTAAGCCAACGCCAGGTTCCCCGAGATGTTGCGGTAGAGGCCTGCGGTGAACGCGGACGAGGCCGGCGCCACCTCATAGGAGACCGCGAAGTCCTCCGTGGTCTCCCCGAAGTTCCACCCCGCCCGAAACGCGGTCACGTTCGCCTGCGCCAACTGCGGCTTCTTCGCGAACTTCTTCCGCAAATACGCCTCAATGCCCTCCGTCGGACGGTGATACATCCACGACAACAGGCCAAGCGCGAACATGTTCTTACTCCGCTCGGCCTCCTTACGACTGAGACCGAACTCCTTCAGCGCCTCGACCGTCAACGTCGTCAACGGCACCCCGTGCACCTGGAACGAGTCCAACGACCCGTCCTCCAACGGACTGGTCGCATACCCCACCTTCGCCATCGGGCGCTTGGTGAACTCGTCCGTGTTCACGATCAACACCGCGCCCGGGGGCAGGTCCGCCACGTTCGCCTTCAACGCCGCCGGATTCATCGCGACCAACACATCCGGCGCGTCCCCCGGAGTCAGGATGTCATGATCCGCGAAATGCAACTGGAACGAGGACACCCCCGGCAACGTCCCAGCCGGCGCCCGGATCTCCGCCGGGAAATTCGGCAACGTCGACAAGTCATTCCCGAACGACGCCGTCTCCGAAGTAAACCGATCACCCATCAACTGCATACCATCACCCGAATCACCCGCGAAACGGATAATGACTCGGTGCAGCGTCTCGGTCGCCTTCTCGGGCGGCGGCCCGGCGGGTGACGGCGCCGCGCCCGAGGTGGGCTCGGCGGCGAGGACGGGCGCGGGGTGACCTGGGGCGGCCGGGCTCATAGCGACTCGATGTCCTTCGAGAGCGGCAGACGGTGTCGGCAGTCGAATACGTAGCGGGCCGATGCGGCGATGGCCTCGTAGTCGAACTCGTCGTGATCGGTGACGATCAGGACGGCGTGCGCCCGGGAGACCTCTTCCGGGTCCGGATTCACCTGGGTCAGCCCCGGTATGCCGGGCTCCTCGGTGACGTGCGGGTCGGCGAAGCGCACCGTGGCGCCGGCCTCGATCAGCAGCCTGGCGATGGGCAGCGCCGGCGACTCGCGGATGTCACCGGTGCCCGGCTTGTAGGCCAGGCCGAGCATCAGGACGCGCGCGCCGGTCATCGTCTGGTGCCGCCGGTCCAGGCCCTGGGTCAGCTTGCGGACCACGTACTCCGGCATGGCGTTGTTCAGCTCGTCGGCCAGTTCCACCAAGCGGAACCGCTTGCTGGAGGCGCGCTCGACCTTCCACGAGAGGTACAGCGGGTCCACCGGCAGGCAATGGCCGCCGACCCCGGGGCCCGGGGTGAAGCGCATGAAGCCGAACGGCTTGGTCGCGGCCACCTCCAGGGCGTCCCACACGTCGACGCCGATGCCCTCGGCGTGCGTGGCCAACTCGTTGACCAGCGCGATGTTGACGTGCCGGAAGGTGTTCTCCATGACCTTCGCCAGTTCGGCGACCCGCGGGGCATTCGCCAGCACCACCTCGTGCACGATGTCCGCGTAGAAGGCCCGCACCCGCTCCAACGAGGCCGCGTCGATGCCCGAGACGACCTTGGGCGTGGTCTCGAAGGTCCACTCCGGGTTGCCGGGGTCGATCCGCTCGGGGCTGTACCCGAGGTGGAAGTCCGCGCCCGGCTCCAGTCCGGAGCCGTCGCGCAGGATCGGCGCGAGCACCTCCTCGGTGGTGCCCGGGTAGCTGGTCGACTCCAGGATGACGGTGGCGCCCGGCCGCAGCCGGGCAGCCAGCGCCTTGCCCGCCGCCTCGATGAAGGACAGGTCCGGCAAACCCTCGTGCAGCGGGGTGGGAACGGTGATGACCGCGATGTCGAAGGCGTCCAGGTCCTCGGTGTCGAGGCTCGCCCGGTACGTGCCCCGGTCGATGACGGCGCCCAGGCGCCGCGAGCTGACGTCCCCGACGAACGAGTCGCCCACGGCCAGCTTCTTCACGCGGGACTCGTCGGTGTCGTAGCCGACGACCTGGTATCCGTGCTCGGCTGCGGCCACGGCCAGCGGCAGGCCGACGTACCCCTGCCCCACTACGACCAGTTTCGTGGTCAAAGGACGCTCCCTAGTCGAAGAATTCACAGACCGAGTCGGCGATGTATTCCACCTGACTGTCGGAGAGGTGGGGCCAGATGGGGATGGCCAGGTTCTGGTCGCTGGCGCGCTGCGCGCCGGGCCACTGGACGCCCTCGGGCGCGTACCGCGCGAACGCGGGCTGGAGGGGCAGCGGCACCGGGTAGTACACGTGCGTGCCGATGTCCTTCTCGCTCAGCCAGGCGCGCAGGTCCGCGCGCCGTTCCACGAGCAGCGAGTAGACGTAGTAGCAGCGGCCGTTGCGGCCGGCGGGCGGCGCGAGCACGCCCAGGTCGGCCAGCGGCTCGAAGCGTTCCGTGTAGTAGTGGGCGATGCGGGCCCGGCGCTCCAGGCGGTCCTCGAAGCCGGCTTGCCGGTGCAGTTGGAAGGCCGCGATGATCTCGTCGAACCGGCTGTTCTGGCCGATCTTGTGGTGCAGGAAGCGGGTGATGCCGTCCTGCCCGTGGTTGCGCAGCATCCGCACGGTGCGGCCCAGCTCCGGGTCGTCGGTGAGCACCGCGCCGCCCTCGCCGGCCGTGCCGAACGCCTTGACCTGGAAGAAAGAGAAGACGCCGAGGTCGCCCCAGCGGCCGGACGGCACGCCGTCGAGCACGGCGCCCTGGGCCACCGCCGCGTCCTCGATGACCTTCAGGCCCCGGTCGTGGGCGATCTTGTTGATGCGGGGCATGTCGGCCATGATCGAGAAGACGTGGGCCGGCATCACCGCGCGCGTCCGGCTCGTGATGAGCGCCTCGACGGAGTCCGGGTCGATCACCATCGTGTGCGGGTCAACGTCCGCGAAGACGGGCGTGGCGCCGAAGTTGGCGACCGAGCTGGCCACCGGCTGGCAGCAGAACGCCGGCACGATGACCTCGTCGCCGGGCCCGATCTCCAGGGCCTGCACGGCGAGGTTGAGGCCGCCGGTGCCGCTGGAGCAGGCGATCACGTGCTCCGCCTCGGTCGTGCGGCGCAGCTCCTCCTCCAGCTCGGCGGTGCGCCGGCCGAGGATGAACTTCTGCTCGGCGTCCGTGCCCACCTCGAAGAGCAGGTCCTTGAACGCCTGCCGGTCCGTCTCGAAGAGGTCCGGGGGGAAGAAGGGAATGGTGGCCATGTCATCGCCTTCCGGCGTAGAAGTCCGAGATGGCGGCGCAGACCGTCTCCAACTGCGCCTCGGTCAGGTCCGGGTACAGCGGCAGCGCCAGCGTCCGCTCGCAGGCCGCCTCGGCGTTGGGCAGGCTGCCGGGGCGCAGCCCGACGTCCGTGCCGGCGAAGCAGGGCTGGGTGTGCAGCGGGCGCGGGTAGTACGTCTCGGTGCCGATGCCACGGGCCGTGAGGTGGGCCACCAGCTCGTCCCGGGCCTCGACCTCGACCTGGTAGACGTAGAAGACCGGCTCGGTCCGCACGTCGCGTGGCAGGACGCGCGGCACGGCGAGCACGCCGTCGGTCTCGCGCAGCCGCTCGGAGTAGGCCGCCGCCAGCTCGGCGCGGCGGGCGATGTCGCGCTCCAGGCGGGTCATCTTGGCGAGCAGGATGGCCGCCTGCACGTCGTCCATCTTGCTGTTGGTGCCGGAGACGCCGGAAAGGTTGGAGATGCCGGCGATGTGGTCGATGGTCTTGCCCATCCGACCGTGGTGGCGCAGCACGGCCACCTGTTCGGCCAGCTCCTCGTCGTTGGTGAGGATCATGCCGGCGTCGCCGAGTGCGCCGAGCGTCTTGGTCGGGAAGAAGGAGAGCACGCCGCCGCGGCCGACGAGCCCGGCGTGGGTGCCTTCCCAGCGCATGCCGATCGCCTCGGCGCTGTCTTCGAGGAGCATAACGCCGTGGCGGCGGGCGACGTCTGACAGCGCTGTCAGGTCAACCAGTTGGTGGAAGAGGTGCGCCGGCATGATGGCCTTGGTCCGCTCGGTGATCAGCTCCTCGACCGAGGCGGCGTCCATCCCGTAGTCGCCGTCGTTGGTGATGTCTGCGAACACCGGAGTGGCGCCGGCGAGGCTGACGGCCGAGGCCGAGGCGAAGAAGGAGAAGGCCGGGACGATGACCTCGTCGCCGGACTCGATGCCGGCGGCGCGGAGCAGGATCACCAGGGCGTCGGTGCCGCTGTTGACGGCGACGGCGCGGGCGGCACCTGTGTAGTCGGCGATGGCCCGCTCAAGCTCCGCCACCTTGCGGCCGTGGGAGAACTTGCCCCGGTCGAACACATCATCCGTATGTCGGGTGATGAGCGGCCATAGCTCCTTGAAGGACTCCGCCTGAGTGAAGAACGGAACCGGCGCGGCGGGAGCATCGGTAAGCGTGGACACCATGGGAGTGACGCTATGGAGCGGTTCTGTGACGTCGCTACGGACAAGAACTTGCCGGTAGCAGTCATTCCTGGCGAGCCGGTCGGAGCTGGGCGCCCCGTCGCAGAACCTGTCATGCACAGGCGGCCCGGCGGGCGATACGGCAAGATCTTGCCAGCCGTCAGGGGCTTTCCCGACCGCGTGCGATCCCTCGCACGCGCCGCCCACACCTGGCGTGCACGAGCGGCTTCACTCCGTATTCAAGCTTCCGCACGCCGTCCTGTACACCCCGTGTCAGATGTCCCACTCCCCCGGTCCGCCTCCCGGGACCGACCGGGCCGGCGCCGCTGGTCGTGCGCCCAGCATGGCGTAATCCCGCGCGTGTCACCGCACGGCTCGCGGGCGGGCCCGGGGAAGAGGCGGAATCCCCCCGGGTGGGGCGGCGGGCGGCCCGGCCGGCGGAGCGTGACCTCGACCGCGCTTCAGGTCCGGGTGGCGCCGCGCCTCGTGGGGGTCAGCCCACGGGAGACGGGGCCCCGGCGTACGACGCGGTGACTGGCTACGTGCGCACGACGAACGGTACCTCGCCGAGAACGTAGTGTGGTGGCACCGGCACACCGGGCACCGGGCGCTGTTCCGGTCCTCCAGCTCGCACCCGTCCGGGCGCCCGGACGGGTCTTCAGCTTCCCGCCCGACCCGCCGGGGACGTCCCAGAAGGCCGGTCGGCGAGGTGAGTCGGTCAGGAGGCGCCGCGCAGGGGTGGCCAGTCGACGGGTGTCAGCACGTCCTCGACGGTCTCCGCGATGCACGGGGCGGTCAGGCCGGCCTCGGCCAGCACCTCGTCGCGGCTGCCGTGCTCGCAGAAGCATTGTAACAGGCCGAACTCGCGTACCGGGGTCGCCACCCGGGCGTCGCGCAGGGCCTGGGTGATGGCGGAGCCGACGCCGCCGACGCGGCCGTTGTCCTCCACCGTGGCCACCAACTCGTGCTCGGCCGCCAACCCCACCAACGCGGAACTGACCGGCTTGACCCACCGCGGATCGACCACCGTCACCCCCACCCGCCGCTCCGCCAACAACGCCGCCGCCTCCAACGACACCCGCGCCATCGCCCCCACCGACACCAACAACACCCGCGACACACCCCGCGGCCGCACCAACACATCCAACCCGCCCACCGACGCCACCGACTCGATATCCACCCCCACCACACCCTTGGGGTACCGCACCACCGTCGGCGCGTCCTCCACCTCAACCGCCTCCCGCAACAAAGCCCGCAACCGCGCCCCATCCCGCGGCGCCGCCACCCGCAACCCCGGTACCACCTGCAAGATCGACATATCCCACATACCGTTGTGCGACGGCCCGTCATTCCCCGTCGCACCCGCACGATCCAACGCGAACGTCACCCCACACCCATGCAACGCCACATCCATCAACACCTGATCGAAAGCCCGGTTCAAGAACGTCGCGTACACCGCCACCACCGGATGCACCCCACCAAGCGCCAACCCCGCCGCCGACGTCACCGCGTGCTGCTCCGCGATCCCCACATCGAAGACCCGCTCTGGATACGCCTTGGCGAACGCCTCCAACCCCACCGGCCGCGACATCGCCGCCGTGATCCCGACGATGTCCTCCCGCTCACCACCGAGCCGGACCATCTCCTCCGAGAACACCGACGTCCACGAAGGACCGGAGGCCGGTTCGACCGGTCGGGGCGCGCGGGCGGGGCCCAGCGGCGCGGCGGTGGGCCCGGGGTCCAGGTCGCCACGGGTGACGCAGTGCACGACGGCGGGCGCACCGAGCGCCTTGGCCCGGCGTAACGCCACCTCTAACGCCACCGCGTCCTGGCCGTCCAGCGGCCCGAAGTAGCCGAAGCCCAGGTCGTCGAAGAGGCTACGGGGCGTCGGCCGGTGCCGCTCCCCGGCACGGGCCCGCTCCGGCGGCGCCTGGACCAGCGTGATGCCACCGGCGGTGCCGGCGGCGGCGCCCGGCAGGGCGTCGGCCGGCGACTGCCCGGGGGGGTCGGGAGCGGCGCGGCCGGGCGCGGGCCGTAACAGCAGCCGGCGGTCGGTGAGCCCGTCGGCGGCGGGCGCGGGGGCCGGGGCCGGGACGGCCTGGTGGATGACGATCACCAGCGGCAGGTCGCGGCTGGCGGCCAGGTTGTTCAACGCCTCCCAGGCCATGCCGCAGGCCAGCGCCTCCCAGTCGATCACCGCGACCACGTGCCGGTCGCGCAGGCCGAGGAGTTGGTGCGCCTTAGCGAAGCCGTCGGCGTAGGAGAGGGCGGTGGCCGTGCGCGCGTTCTCCACGGCCCCGTGCGGGGCCGCGTACCAGGTCGGTTCGGAGCGGCGGCAACGTCGGGTGAAGTCGCGCCGACCGGTGAGCAGTTCGTGGACGTACGCCTGGCGCCCGGTGTCCCACACCAGGCGGTCGCGCGGAGCGTCGAAGACCCGGTGCAGTGCGAGCGTCAGCTCCACCAAGCCCAGATCGGGCCCGAGGTGCCCGGCCTGGCGCGGCACCGCCCGCCCGATGAACTGCCTGATCTCCGCGGCCAGCCCGGGGAGCCGGGACGCGGGGACGGCCCGCAGGGTGTCGGGGCCGGAGAGGGTGTCGAGCAGCGGTGCCGCGGCCGGACGCGGCCCGTCAGGGCGCAGGGTCAAAGCGCACCTCCATCTCGGGCTGTAGTCCGAGATCCGGCCCCGACGCCGTCTTGTCGACGTTGATCAGGATGTTGTAGTGGTTCGGGTAGTGGCAGGAGTCGAAGCCGAGCACGGTGCCGACCAGGTGGCCGTTGATGCGCACCTCGTCGCCCCGGTCGATGACACCGCCGCGGGCCAGCTCCACGAAGCCGAGGAAGCCGACCCGGTCGATGACGGCGCCGGTGCTGGTGTCGTCGTCGGTGGTGACCAGCTCGTGCACCTCCTCACGGCGCACGCAGCGGCTGGCGAACTCGGTCAGCTCCATGCCCCGGTCGTCCCGCTTGTGCGTGAGGATCTTGACGAGTTCGCCGGTCACGGGGCGCTTGGCGCCGTCTTCCGCGGGGTTCATCGGGCGCCTCCCTCGGCGTGCCGCGCGGCGGTGTCGCCGGCGGCGCCCGTTTCGGCCTCGCGTCGGTAGACGTCGGCCACCAGTTCCAGGGCGGCCAGGCCGCCGTGGCTACGGTCCTCGCCCGCGCGCACGGCGGAGGCGAAGTCGCGCAGCACGCCCACGTACTCGTGCCACAGCGAGGTCTTGAACCCGTCGTGGCCGCCGAGCATGTCGGCGACGAGCACGGTGCCGTCGGCCAGGGTGAGTTCCACGTCCTTGGTCTCGCCGGGGTAGGCCCAGTCGAGCAGCACCCGCGCCGTCGCGCCCGACTCGGCGCGCAGTTCGACGGTGGCCTGCCGGTCGGTGCCCTGCGCGTCCCGTACGACCTTGGAGTCGGTGACGGTGACCTCGCCGACGATCTGCCGGACGGTGTCGAAGGCGTTGGGCCCGTTGTCGGCCACGCACCCGCCGCCGCAGCGCTCCGGGTCGAGGTACCAGTGGTCGTCGCCGGCGTGCTCCTCGATCATCTCCAGGTAGCGCACGGTCACGTGCCGGAGTTCGGCGCCGTCCGGGACGCGGGCGATGAGGTCCAGGACGTTGTCGTTGTAGCGGCGGTGGAAGGAGGTGAAGAGGACCACGTCCTTCTCGCGCGCCGCGCGGACCAGCTCGCGGCAGTCCTCGACCCGGGTGGCCAGCGGCTTCTCCACGCAGACCGGCAGTCCTGCGGCGATGAGGTCGCCGCAGACCAGGGCGTGTACGTCGTTGGGCACGTTGACCACGACGGCGTCCAGGCCACCGGCGGCGATCATATCCCGGTAGTCGGCGAAGGTGGGCACCTTCCCCTCGAACGGGGCCAGCGCGTCGGCCCGCAGGTCGCACACGGCTGCCATCTCCACGTCGGGCAGCTCGTCGAACGCCTTCACGTAGAAGCGCGAGATGACGCCGAGTCCGACGATTCCCACGCGCAGCGCGCCGCTCATGCGTCCACTCCCACCGGGACCTCAAGGCCCCATCGTTTGGCGACCTCGCGCAGTTCTCCGTAGAGCGCGGGCGTGATCGGTACGCCGTCGGCCCGGGCGGCCTCGGCGGTGGCGGCCTCGCGGGCGCCGGGGTAGCTCACGGGCTGGGCCGGGTCGATCGGCGGGCAGTCGAGCAGCGACTGGAAGAGGCCGCCCGCATGCGAGAGGAAGCCCTCCACCGGGCGCAGCGCGCCCGGCGCGACCACGATGGCCAGGATGCCGATGTCGTCGTCGCGCCCCGAGGGGCCGCCGGCGCCCTCGTACGCCTCGGGCGCGGGGCCGAGCCCGGCGCCGGGGACCAGCGCGGCCAACACCTCGACCAGCAGGGCGAGGCCGTATCCCTTGTACGCGCCGGTCTCCGGGCGCCCGCCGAGCCAGGTCGGGAAGCCGTCGCCGCGGTCGAGCGCGTGCGGATCGCTGACCGGCTGGCCCTGCGCGTCGGTGAGCCAGCCCTCGGGTATGGACTGGCCCGCGCGCGCCGCCTGACGGATCTTGCCGGTGGGCACGGCGGTGGTGGACATGTCCAGGCAGTACGAGGGAAGGTCGGGGCCGGCCGGCGACGCGATGCTCATCGGGTTGGTGCCGAGCATGGCGACCTTGCCGCCCGGCGGCCTGGCGATGCGCTGGCCGCCGCAGTTGGACGCCAGGATGCCGACCATGTCGCGCTCGGCGGCGCGCAGCGTGTGGTGGCCGGCGCAGCCGAAGTGAGTGGCGTCGCGCACCGAGACCAGGCCGATGCCGTACTCGGCGGCCCGGTCGGCGGCCAGGTCGATCGCCTCGCTGGCCAGCCACAGGCCGAGGCCCTTCTTGCCGTCCAGGAGCACGGAGGCGCCCTTGTCGGCGAGCACCTCGGGCTCGGCGTCCGGCTCGACCCGCTTGTCGTCGAAGAGCGGCAGGTAGAGCCGGGTCAGGTTGGTGAGGCCGTGGGAGCGCATGCCGGCCAGGTCCCCGTAGACCAGGGCCTTCGCGGCGGTGCGGGCGCGGCCGGTGGGCACGCCGCGGGCGGCGAAGACGTCGGCGGCGAAGCTGACCAGGTCCTCGTACGGGACGCGCGGGGCGCTCTCCTCGGCTCCTTGGGGCGACGCAGGTGTCATGACCTTCCGTTCCTGGCTAGGCGGTGCGGCTGGTGCCGCCGGCGGGGGCGGTGGCGCCCGCGGGCTGGTCAGGCGGCGTGGCGGGCGGGTCGCCGGCCTCGCTGGCCCGGGCGAAGGAGGTGAGCAGCGCGCGGACGCCGGTGGCGAAGGACTCCAGGTCCGCGAGGTCGGCGTGTTCGCCGTCCGCGTGCGCGCCGTTGGCGTCGAGGTCGCCGGGCCCGTAGACGACGGTGTACGCGCCGGGCACGTCGTGCGTCCAGATGGCGTCGCAGGTGAACGCGTCGGCGTCGGCCGGCGCGTAACGCAGCCCGGCGCCCTCGGTGAGCAGGCGCTCGGCCCACGGGTCGGTGCTGGCCAGCGCCGGCAGGCCGCGCTTGAGCCAGTCGAACCGGGTGACCTGGGCCGCCTCGCGGGCGGTGAGGGCGAAGTCGGGCAGGTCGGCGAAGGTCTCGGTGAAGCTGGCGAGCCCGGCCCGCAGTTCGTCTTCGAGCGCCTGTTGCAGGGCGCGCCCGGCCTCCGTGGTCGGGTAGGCGAGGTTGAGCAGCAGGTGGCCGCTGCCGTACACCTTGTTGTGCAGGGTGCCGGTATGCAGGCCCGCGACGCAGACCCGGCCGCCGGTCACCCGGCCGGGCAGGTGCCGGGCCAGGTGGTGGGCGAGGTGGCCGAGGAGGACGGTGGCGTTGTGGCCGCCGCCGGGCCGGTCGTCGATGGAGTCCTGGCCCGCGACGGATACGCGGGCAGTGGCCGCGGCGGTCGAGCGCGGCAGCAGGAGCTGGCGAGTGGGCTCGCAGAAGACGTTGAGCCGCCCGGTGTAGCCGGCCGCCACCAGCGGGCGGGTGCCGTAGACGCCCATGGGGCCGCCCTCCTCGCCGGCGACGAGCTGGACGAGCACGCCGACGCGCTCGCCGAGCGCGGGCACCGCGGCGCGGGCCGCGCGCAACCCGGCGAGCAGGGCGACGGCCGGGCCCTTGGCGTCGATGGCGCCGCGGCCGTGGAAGCGGCCGTCGGCGTAACGGGGCAGCTCGAAGCCCGCGACGGTGTCCAGGTGGACGTTGAACATCACCGTCCGCTCGGGCGGCAGCTCGGGTCCCAGCCGCAGCACCATGCTGGGCTGGCACTCCAGGAAGTCGGGCGTGGCCGCCGCGGCCTCGCGCACGGTGACGGGCACGCCGTCGAGTTCGAGCACGGCCGGGTCGGCGGCGGCGTGGTGCACGACGGTGAAGCCGAGTTCGGCCGCGGCCTCGGCGTACGCGCGCTGGGCCGCCCACAGCTCGGGGCGCGGTCCGTCCGGGCCCACCTCCAGCGGGCCGGCGGTGGGCAGTCCGATCAGGCGCAGCAGCAGTTCCCGCTCGGCCGTCGTCAGGGTGACGGCGGCGGCGCCAGCAGCCTCGCCGGAGCGTGCGCCAAGGGGTGCGGTGGGGCGTTCGGTGAGCGGGTTCCGCGCCGGGGCGTCGGTCACGCGCGCTCCCCCGCGAGCCGTGCGACCATCCGCTCCAGGGCCCGGCCGTACTCCACGAACGCGTCCACGCCGTCCTTGCCCTCGGTGGCCAGCGACTCGTGCGGGCGCACGTTGATGTGCGGCTCGATGGACCACACGCCGGTGTAGCCCTGGTCGAGGAGGTAGCGCAGCGAGTCCTGGACGCGGCAGCGCCCGTCGCCGGGCAGCAGGTAGCTGGCGTCCTCCGGGGTGCCGATGGCGTCCTTGATGTGCACGTGCTCGACGTACGGGGCGATGGTCGGGAGCAGGTCGTACGCCTCGTAGTCGTAGGCCACGCCGTTGCCGACGTCGAAGAGCAGGCGCAGCGCGGGGCTGTCGACCTCGGCCAGCAGCTCCCGCATGCGGGCGGCCTCGGTGCCGGCCCAGCCGGCACAGTTCTCGTGCAGCAGGACGAGGCCGGCCTGCTCGGCGCGGGCGGCGAGCAGGCCCATCCGGGTGAGCACCTCCTGCCGCCAGTCAGCCTCGGAGAGCCCGTCGTTGGGGTAGGACATGACGCGCACGTTGCGGGTGCCGAGGCGGTGACAGCGCTCGCCGAGGGCGTCGAGTTCGCGGAGGTCGGCGTCGAAGTCGGCGGTGATGGGCCGGCCCCAGTTGGCGATCCGGGAGTCCACGCAGGTCACCGTGAGGTCGGCGGCGGCGAGCCGGTCGACCAGGCGGTCGAAGGCGGCGTCGTCGAGGTCGGCGACCGCGGTGCCGTCCACGTTGCGCAGCTCGATGTGGCCCCAGCCGAGCGTGGTGAGCGCGCTGACCTGCTCGTCGAGCGAGGCGCCCGCCTCGTCGCCGATCCCGCACAGCGTGATCCCCGGCGGCACCGCGGTGCCCGCGCTGGTCCCGGTGGCGTCAACCGACATGGATGCTCCCGTTCTTCGTGGACGTGACCTGCTCCCCGGCCGCGGTCGGGCGCTCGTGCGCCGCCGGGCCGGCCGTCGTCGGCGCGGCGCCCGGTTCGGCCGCGGCGGCGTGTTGCTTGGCGCTCTCCAGGACCCGCAGGACCTGGGCCTGGAGCTCGAAGTCGGCCGTGAAGTCGGTGCGCGCGGCGAACCCCCGGTAGGTATCGAGGAGGCAGGCGTCCAGGGCGTCGTCCTGGAAGATCTCGTACTCCTCGGGCAGCCCGATGGGGGTCACCCACAGATGGGCGAAGTTGTCCTCGCCGCTGACCGGGTAGTGGCCGATCGCCCGGCCCGCGTCGAAGTCGAGCACCATGCTGCGCTCGCGCACCGGCGAGACCAGGTCGGAGACGATACGCGTGGTGGCGCCCGCGTCGTGCGCCAGCGTCAGTTCGGCGGTGCCCATCCGGGGGACGACGCGGTCGCCGCAGGTGGCGTCGGACCAGGCGGCGTCGGTGACCGTGCCGCCGCCGGCCAGTCTCAGGGCGACGCCGACCGAGTGCGGCAGCTCCACGTCGAAGGCGGTGGGGTGGCTCGGGGTGGACAGCGAGCGGCGCAGCCGGGGCTTGTGCTGGCGCACGGTGACGCGGCGCAGCGCGCCGAGCCGCCCGGAGCGCACGGTCTCGCTCAGCCGCGCGGTCAGCGTGCTGTGCAACCAGGGCGCGACGACGGCGAGCCGCAGGCCGTACGCGTCCCGCACGGCGCGGGTCTCGGCGACGGCCTCGCTGTCGACCCCGAGCGGCTTCTCGACCAGGAACTGGGTGAAGCCCAACTCGGCGAGGTCGCGCAGCACCTCGGCACGGTGGCCCGGGGGCGTGCACAGGTGGACGACGGTGGTCCTGGGGTCGAGCCGGTCGCGCGCCTCGGTGAGCGTGTCCACGGTGACCAGTCCGGGCGTCGCCCGGCCGGCCGGCAGGGGCGCCAGGTCGAAGCCGAGCGGCGGGGCGGCGGCGAAGACGGTGGCCGCGTTGTCACGGCCAGCGTTGTCACAGCCGGCGCCGGCGTCCTGTCGCAGACGGCGGAGCACCGGCAGATGCAGCTCTCGTCCTGACCGTCCCAGCCCGACGAGCAGTGTGTGCAGCACCGCGAACTCCTCATGTGATGCGCGTAGCGGGGCGACCACCGTACGCGAGACGTGACCTGCGGGTCCTTAGCAGATAACTGCCTGGATTACCCCTTGGCCCGCACTCTCTTGCCATGGCAGGGACTTGCCCGGCTTCCTAGCCTGAGCCCCACACAAGCTGGGCGTGGGCGGCAGCGGAACGATGTCCACGGAGGAGTACGAGGTCCACGGAGGGCGAAGAACGATATGAGCGTGACCGACCAGGCGTCCCAGGCGACTCAGGAGTCCAAGGAGTACGTCTTCGACCCCACCTGGGACCAGGAGACGGAGCGGCTGCGCGCCAACGAGGCCATCTGGGACCCGGGCACCATCGAGCGCCTGGAGCGGCTCGGCGTCGCCCCCGGCTGGCACGCCCTGGAGGTGGGCGCCGGTTCCGGGTCCATCGCCGGCTGGCTCGGCGAACGGGTCGGGCCCACCGGGCGGGTGCTCGCCGCCGACCTGGAGACGGGGCGGCTGGAAGCGCTGCGGGCGCCGCACGTGGAGGTGGCCCGGATCGACATCCGCACCGAGGAGCTGCCGGCCGGGTCCTTCGACCTCGTGCACTCGCGGATGGTGGTCCAGCACCTGGAGGACCGCCCCGCCGTGGTGGCCAACATGGTCCGCGCGCTCAAGCCGGGCGGCTGGCTCTTCCTTGAGGACACCGACTCGCTGCCGCTGTTCCGCAGCGCCACCTCGGAGGACTTCCTCCAGGACGTGCGGGCGGCCGGGTACGGGCTGATGCGCCGCTCGGGCCACGAGCCGCGCGGCGGCCACTTCGACCTCGAGGCGATGCTGGCCACCGAGCTGGAGGAGGTGTCGGCCGAGGGCCGGGCCGTCATGGTGCGGGGCGGCTCCTTCCAGGCGCGGCACTACCAGTTGTGGCTGGAGTTCATGAAGCCGCGCATCGTCGCCGAGGGGGAGGTGTCGGCGGAGCGGGTGGACGAGGCGCTGGCAGAGATGGGCGACCCGGCCCACCACTGGCTGACCCAGGTGCTCATCTCCAGCTTCGGCCGCAAGCCCAGGTAGGACGCCCGGCCCCGCGGGACACCGGCGGTGGCGCGCAAGCGCGCCACCGCCGGTGTCCCGCGGGGCGCGCGCCACACTCCACCGCCGCACCACCGCGCACGCCCCAGCGCTTTCCCGGTCGGGCCTGCAGGACCCGCCTGGCTCGGCAAGACTCCGCACCACTCGTAGGACTGTCGGACGACAGGCCCGGTGCGGAGCATCGCGGCGCCCCACCCGGGCTGACCGACGTCCCGCACCGCGAACAGGCACCGATTCCCGCCGGCGTGCCCCGCACGCTCCAAGCACACCGGGAAGACACACCCACCACAACACGAAGAAACCATCACAGAAGGCAGCATCCGTATGTCGCTGAACATCGCCGCATCGCCGGTCGCCAAGGACCGCTTGAGCGCTTTCGTCAAGCTCGGCAAGCTCTCGTTCTACGACTACTACCTGAGCGCCTTCATCGTGTGGGCCGCGCTGCCCGGTGCGCGGACGTGGGACGGTACGACCTTCGCCGTCATCCTGCTCTACATAACCGGGTACGTCGGCGTGGTCGCCGCCACCGTCGCGCTGGACGACGTCACCGGCATCCGAGACGGCAGCGACACGCGCAACTACTCGCCGGAGTCCGGCGCGCTGCGCGACCTGTCCCGCAAGCCGCTGCTGAGCGGCGCGCTGACGGTGCGGCAGGCCGAGCTGTTCGGGTGGGGGGCGATGGCCTGGGGCGCGGTGATGTGGTCCCTGGTCTTCGTCATCGCACCGGAGAACTCGCTGTGGATCGGGCTCCTGATGGTGGCGGTGCTGGTCTCCAACGTGCAGTACTCCTACGGCCTGAAGATCAGCTACAACTTCGGCCAGGAACTCATCCTGGTCAGCCCCGGCCTGGCCATCCTGATCACCTACGTCCTGCTGACGGGCGAGGCGACGGGCCTGGTCATCCTGGAGTCGGCGCTCTTCGGCCTGTGGAGCCTGCTGGTCTCAATCTACTCCAACATGAACGACGTGGAGGGCGACCGACTGGCCGGCCGGCGCAACCTCGCCACCCTCACCACCGCGTCGACCTACCGGAAGATCATCGTCGGGGCGCACCTGCTGGAGCCGCTCGCGGTGGCGGTGGCCATCGCCGTGGGCGCCGTGCCGGTGTGGTTCGCGGCGCTGATGGTGCCGCTGTGGGCGATGCGGGCCTCGCAGGCCCGCTCGGGCGTGGGCCAGGGCAACCTGCTCCAGGCCCGCATGCTCGGCATCAAGCTGCACCGCTGGGGCGTTCCGGTGCTACTGCTGGCGAACGTGCTGGAACTGCACGTGTGACCCGCGCACGGCGCCGCCCCGGTACTACTGACCCTCCGCGACCGCCCCGACCCGCACCACGCCCCCGTGGCCGCCCCCTGCCGCGCCGCGCGCCTGTCCGGTCCCGTCCACCGTGGCACCGTCAGGACCGTTGGCCCGTACGGCTCCTCGCGCGACGGGCCCCTCCCGCCGCGCCCCACGCCCGTACGGGCGGCCGCCGGATGGCCGGCCGGCAAGATGTGGATCACGTTCCGGTGACATTCGGCAGTGGGTCAGGCATGGAACTGGCCACGTTGGGGAGGCTGTTCGGCGACCAGCGCCGAGCTTAGAACCGGACATGCCACTGATGTCCGGATCACCACGCCGGACTGGTCCCCACCGTGCCCGCGATGTAACCCGGCGATCTATGGAACGACTTGCACCGGAGCCAGCGAGAGGTGCAGACTGTTCCATAGTTATAGTGCAATCTGTTCCACAAGTCCTCGCACGGTGCTCCCCTCTCTCGCGCCGCCCGTCAGGAGATTCCGAAAATGCTCGACAGACTAGCGAGTCTGATCCTCCCCAGGCCAAAGAAAGTGCTGTTGGCCGTGCTGATCATCGTGCTCGCCGTCGGTGGTGCATCGATGGGTCTGACGGACCGGCTGACGATGGGTGGCTACGAGAACACCGACACCGAATCGCACAAGAGCGAGGAACTCCTGGGGAAGGAGTTCAAGCAGGGCAGCCCCAACCTCTCCATCGTGGTGAGCGACCCGCGCGGCGTCGACGACCCCGCGGTGACCGCCGCTGGCCTGAAACTGACGAAGGGCCTCCAGGACCACGAGCACGTGGCGAACGTCGCCTCGTACTGGTCCATGGACCGGGCCCCCTCCCTCAAGGCCAAGTCGGGCAAGCAGGCGCTCGTCAGCGGTCGCATCCTCGGCGACTTCGACGAGGTCAACGACCGGGTGCAGGACCTGAAGAAGGAGTACTCGGGCAAGGTCGAGGGGCTCGACGTCGAACTGGGCGGCATCGCCCTGATGAACTTCGAGAACGTCGACCAGTCCGCCAAGGACGCCGCCACCGCGGAGACCCTGGTCTTCCCGCTGGTCCTGATCGTGCTGGTGGTCATCTTCGGCTCGCTCGTCGCGGCAGCCCTCCCGCTGGCCGTCGCGCTGGCCACGATGCTCCTCGTCTTCGGCCTGCTGTACCTGATCACCTTCGGGTTCGACGCCAACAACCTGCTGACCAACGTCACCACGCTGCTCGGCCTCGGCCTCGCCATCGACTACAGCCTGCTGTTCATCACGCGCTACCGCGAGGAACTCCAGCGCGGCCAGGAGACCGAGCCCGCCATCCGCGCCACCATGCGCCAGGTGGGCCGCACGGTCATCTTCTCCGCCGTGACGCTGGCCATCGCCTGCATGGCGCTGATAGTCATGCCGTTCGGGATGTTCCAGTCGATCGCCATCGGCGGCGCGGCCACCGCGCTGATGGCGGCGCTGGCCACGCTGGTCATCGTCCCCGCGCTGCTGGCCTGGGCCGGCCCGCGCATCGACAAGCTGCGCCTGGTCCGCCGCAAGCCGCGCCCGGTGACCGCCTCGCACGAGGGCAGCTGGCACCAGCTGGCCCTGTTCGTGATGCGCAAGCCCGTGCCCCTGGTGGTCGCGGTGCTCGCCCTGATGGCGCTGCTCGGCTCCCCCGTCCGCGACCTGAACCTGCGCCTGCCGGACGAGCAGATCCTGCCCAAGTCGGCGCAGTCGGCCGAGGTCGCCCAGACGGTCCGCGAGGACTTCAACAACCGCGAGGCGCAGTCCATGCAGGTCGTCGCCGTGGACATCGGCAAGACGGCAGACCGCACGAGCGACATCGCCGCCTACGCCACCCGGCTCTCCGCCCTGCCCAACGTCGCCCGGGTGGACGCCCTGACCGGCAGCTACGCCGGAGGCAAGGAAGTCGCCCCGGCCACCCGGTTCGCGCAGCAGTACGGCACGGACTCGGCCACGTACCTCAGCGTGGTGCCCGCCGTGGACGGCCTCTCCCCCGAGGGCGAGGACATCGTCCGCGACATCCGGGACGCGGAGGCCCCGTTCCCGGTCAAGGTCGGCGGCCACCCGGCCATCTCCGTGGACACCTTCGACGTCTTCGCCGACAACCTGCCGATCGCCCTCGGCATCATGGCGATTGGCACCTACATCCTGCTCTTCCTGCTCACCGGCAGCCTGCTGCTCCCGCTGATGGCCATGCTGCTGAGCGTGCTGAGCCTGAGCGCCACCTTCGGCTCGCTGGTCTTCGTCTTCCAGGACGGCCACCTGCAGTGGCTGGTCGGCGGCTTCATCAACACCGGCGCCATCAACTGGACGGTCCCGGTCCTCGTCGGCACCCTGGGCTTCGGTCTCTCGATGGACTACGCGGTCTTCATCCTCTCCCGCGTCAAGGAGGAGTACGACCGCACGGGCGACAACGAACTGGCCGTCGCCACCGGCCTGGAGCGCGTCGGCAAGGTCGTCACCTACGCGGCGATCATCCTGTCGCTGGTCTTCATCGTCATGCTGACCTCCGGCATCAGCTACATGAAGGCGATGGGCCTCGGCGTGCCGCTCGCCATCCTGCTGGACGCCACGCTGATCCGCGGCATCCTCCTCCCCGCGTCGATGCGTCTGCTCGGCACCAAGAGCTGGTGGGCCCCGGGCCCGATGCGCAAGCTGCACGACCGGTTCGGCATCAGCGAGGGCGGCGACCCCGCGCCGGCGGCGCCCGGCACGAGCACCGGCGGCGACGTCACACCGGAGCGCACCGTGGACCGCGTCTAACAGACCCGCCGCGCGACCGACCCCCGTGGACGCGCGGCTTCCCAGCAGAGCCCCGCTCGCCGTTCGCCCGGCGAGCGGGGCTCTGCCATGTTCCAGGCCCCCGCACGGCCACTCCCCCGCCCCCGCGTGGCCCGCCCCTGCTGGTGGGCCACGCGGGGTCGCGTTAGCGGGTCCCGCCGGTGTGCTCCGCCGCCCGGGTCGCCTCGGGCACGGCGGGAGTGGGTGGCGCGGGGACGGTGGTGCCGGGGGACCTTGCGGGCCGCCAGGCCCAGGTCATCTCCTCGGTGTGGGCGAGGAGGCGGTTTTGGTAGTCGGGGCTGGTGATGGGGCGGTCGGCGAGGAACGCCTCGGGCAGGTGGAAGGCCGCCACCAGGGTCAGCCCGTGGTCGGCCAGGCGGACGATCGACTACTCCGGCAGGGGGCGGCCAGCTCGACGGCTTGGTCGGCGGTCAGTTCGCCGGAGCCGACGAGCAAGCCACTGTGCTGGCCGATCCGTCGCAGGGTGAACAGTTGGTGCAGGTCGAGCAGGAGTTCACGGGCCAGCGGCGCGCCGTGCTCGGCCCGTGCCATGACGGCGGCCAGTGCGTCCGGGGGGCAGCGTTCCACCGTCGCAGGCGGTCGCCGGCGGGGGTGGTACGCATCCGGGCGCGGGCCCGGGCCAGGTGCAGCCGTACGACCGAGGCCAACAGGGCCTGCCGGGCCGCCGGGTCGGTCAGGGCATCGACGGACTCGTCGCTCACGGGCGGCCCGGCCCGGGGTCGGTGCGCGGCCGGTCACGGAGGCCGCCGGCGAGGACGGCCCGGCCAGCAGCAGTTGGGCGCCGGCCTTGGCCCACAGCGCGAGGTTGTCGCCCTCGGCGGTGATGGCGCCCTCCACGTCACCGAGCAGGGCCACCAGGCCGTTGACCGGGAGCAGTCCCTGAGCGCCGCAGCGCTCGCGGCTCTCGGTGATCAGGTCCCGGGCCCGCCAGTGATCCACCCCTTGGCGATCGCCACCTGGCGCTCGGCCGCCTCGGTGTCGGCCGGGGTGCGGTCGACCCAGCGGGCAACGGTGGCCCGGTGCAGCGCGGTCATCGCGTACGTGGTGGCCAGACCTTCGAGCAGGGGCCCGTGGTGCGTGCGGTGCGCCCACAGCCGGGTGCGGTCGTCGGAGTGAGCGCCGGTGACGTGGCGGTGGTGGGCGTAGCGGACGGCGGTGGCCAGTGCGGTGCGGGCGCCACCGACCGCGCTGGCCGCCATGCACAGCTTGCCCACCCCCACCCAGGAACCGCTTGCGCCTGCTGCCGAAGGCGCTGGTGAAGGTGGCGTCGTCGGCCAGCCGGCCGTGCTCGACGGTGAGCAGTGCCGAGCGCGGCGGTACGACGGTGTCGAACGAGGTGAGGCAGTGCTCCACCGGGCTGCCGGGGCGCAGCGGCAGGGGCCGGACGGTGATCCCGGGCAGCGGGCCGGTGGCGTCGGTGAGCGGGACCAGGAACAGGAAGACGCCCTGGTCCCGGCCCTCGACCAGCAGCCGCGCCGCGACCAGGCCCGACTTCGGGCCGCCGACGGGCCCGGTGTTGGGCATGAACTTCCGTGCCCTGGGGTGGGGCGTGTGCAGCGTGAAGGTGCGCTGGTCCGGGTCGTAGGTGGCCACGGTCTCCAGGGCGGCGGCGTCGTTGCCGTGGGCCAAGTTCGGTGCAGAGGAAGGTGCCGGTCCGGCACATCCGGAGGAAGTCGTCCAACGGGCGGTCGGGCCGCTGGTCGTGGTCGTGGAGGCTGCCGAGGAAGAGGTTGTAGTGGATGCCGGCCAGCACCGCGAGCGCGCCGTCGACCGGGGCCAGCCACTCGTGCAGGGCGGTCAGTTGGTACGGGTCGGTGGCCACCTCGACGGGGTCGGCGGCCGCGCCGACGCGGCGTAACCTGCGGTAGGAGTCGGCTAACTGGTCGGATATCGCGGCATCGGTGCGTCGTCGCATGCCCGGGTCGGCGGCCAGCGTCCGCCAGGGCCGGTGGATCCGGTCGCGGTCGGGGCCGTAGAGCAGCCGGGTCAGTTCGGTGGTGGCGTGGGCCTCGGGCGGGCGGGACGTGGCGCCCGCGGGTGGAGTGGTCGCGGGGGGCCTGTGTGGCGGGAAGAGTGGTCACGAACCTAGTCATTGACGGAACACGACGTCGGCAACGGCCATGTGATCAACACCACCGTCCGTGCGGGCCCGCCGCGCTCCCCCGCCCGGCTCCCCTTGAGTTGAACCGCGGTTCAGGTTCTACGGTCCTCGTATGACCAAGATCCTGGTGACCGGGGCGACCGGCACCGTAGGCAGACACGTCGTCGCGGGGCTGGCGCGGGCGGACGTGAACGTACGGCACTGGTGCGGGACCCGGGGGCGGCGGCGCTGCCGGGCGGGGCGGAGGCGGTGCGGGGGAACCTGGGTGACCCGGACTCGCTGGTGGCGGCGGTGCGCGGGGTGGAGCGGGTGTACCTGATGTGGCCGGGGCTGCCGGTGGACCCGCGGGTGCTCGAGGTGATCACCGAGCAGGCCCGGCAGGTGGTCTACCTCTCGACGGACGTGGCCGACCTCGCGGACGACGAGGAGCCCACCTGGTCCCACCAGGCCATCGAGCGCCAACTGCGGCACTCCGGGGTGACCTGGACCTTCCTGCGGGCCATCGACTTCGCGGCCAACGCGCTGCGCTGGGCGAACCAGGTACGGCGGGGCACGGTGCGCTACCCGTACGGGCAGGCCGCCAGGTCGCTCGTCCACGAGCGGGACATCGCCGAGGTCGCCGACCGGCGACGGCACGACGGGGTGGCCCACCTGCTCACCGGGCCGGCCGCGCTCACCCACGTCGAGCAGGTGCGGATCATCGGCGAGGTGATCGGACGGGAGGTGCGCTGGGAGGAGATGTCGGCGGAGGTGGCGCAGGAGGAGTTCGCCGCGGCGCGTGGGGGGAGGCGGAGTTCGTGGCGGGCCGGCTGCGGGCCTGGAAGTCCTTCGTGGACACCGCGGAGCGGGTCACCGACACGGTGGAGCGGTTGCTCGGCCGCCCCGCGCTGACCTTCCGCGAGTGGGTCACCGACCACGCGGACGCCTTCCGCTGAGGTACGGCGCGCGGAGGTGAGCCGAAGACCCCGCCCGCCGGCCTCAAGGGGCCGGCGGGCGGGGCCTGTCGGTCGCGTCCCACGCGGGGGCGGCGGGTCACCCGTGGGTCAGCGCCGACCCGAGAGCCAGGCGTGCACCCGGTCCACCGCCAGCTTTGACGAGGCGATGGCCGCCTCGCTGCTCGGTCGCAGGTAGAGCCAGTCGCCCGCGTACTCGATGGGTCGCGGCGAACGGCGGACGAAGCGCCCGCGCAGCCGGAGCGCGGCCGGCGGGGCGACGGGCAGGCCGTTGGGCCAGCGGACGATGTGGTGTCCCACGTACGCCGAGCGCAGGCCGTCGATGAAGTGGGTGCTCTCGTCCAACGCCCGCTCCAGCACCTCCTCGTCCGGCAGGTCGTACACCTCGTGCACGCGGCGCGGCGAGATCAGCAGGGTGACCAGGCCGCGGCCGGCCGGCACCCGGTCGGGGCACTTGTTGTGCTCGATGGTGCAGCCGGAGAAGAGCGAGTCCTCGTTCGCGCCGAGGACGACCGCGTACGAGCGCGGGTTGCTCGAGTCGCGGCGCGGCTCCAGCGGGCGGTCGAGGCGGACCGCGACGCGCATCATGGTGGTGAAGGTGGACGCCTCGACGAACGGCCGCTCGTCGTCCGGGAGCCCGGGGTGGACGGCTGGGATCTCCGGCGACGGCTGGGTGAGGACCGCGGCGCGCGCCGTCAGGTCGGTGCCGTCGGCGAAGTGGACGCGTACCTCGTCGCCCTCGCGCACGACGCGGTCCACCGCGCGCGACAGGTGCACCTTGACCCGGCTGGCCAGCGTGCGGGCCATGGTGTCCTGGCCATCGCGGTAGGTCTGCCAGCGGAAGATGCCCTTGGTGCCCTGCATGATGGCGAGCAGCGGCGCCACCGCGCTGTCCTCGGGCTGCCAGCCGAAGGCGGTGTGCGCGATCGGGGCGAGGCTGCGCTCGACCATCTCCTGGCCGTACCGGGCGCCGAACTCGGCGAGCGTCATGTTCCCGTACTTGGAGTTCTCCGGCCATTCCGGGTCGACCTGGCCCGAGCGGCGCATGCCGCCCAGCATCGAGCGGAAGGACTGGACGCGCCCGCTGACGGACAGGCCCGCGCCGAGCACCATGCCCTTCGGGTGTCCCACCCACGGGTGGTTGCGGCCCTGGTCCCACAGGCCGACCGGGTGCTCGATCTGGTGGATCTGGTCGCCCCGGTCCAGGCCGAGTTCCCTGATGAACTCCCGGGTAGCCGGGTAGCCGTACAGGGAGATCGTCTCCGCGCCACGGTCGGTGGTGTAGCCGTCGACGCGGCTGGAGCGCATCCGCCCACCGGGCGCGCCCTCGGACTCGAACACCTCCACCCGGTGGCCCTCTTGTGTCAACCGGTACGCGGTGGTCAGGCCGGCGATGCCGGCGCCGATCACCGCTATGTCGATGTCAGCCACTCCTGCTCCTCATGGGCGTTGCTCCCGCGGGCACCCGGCCCGGTGCGCAGCGCGGGCCGGTCCCGTCGGTTGGTGGTTCGTCGGTGGTTCGTCGTCTGCCGGGCGTCGCCGCGCGGCCAGGTGGGCCGCGCCGCCCGTCCCCCGCCGGCCGGCCCCGAACGGGGCGGCGACGGCGTCCGGCGCGGGACGTGGCCCCGGGCCGGACGCGAGGTCCCGTCAGGTCCAGCGGCCGGAGCCGATGGCCTCCTTGCTGCCCAGCACCTGTTCGCGCAGGTCGAGCCGGCGCACCTTCCAGGTCGCGGTGCGCGGCACCTGGTCCCAGGGCACGAGCTTCGGCTCGGCCAGCGGGGGCAGCCCGGCGGTCGCGGCGGCCCACTCCTGCGGGTCGAGCGTGTCGTCGGTCATGGACAGCACGGGCACGGGCAGTTCGCCCGGCACGCCGAGCACGGTCACGTCGGAGGCGCGGGGCAGCCGGTCGAGCAGGATGCTCTCCAGTTCGATGCCGCTGGTGCCGGGGATGATGTCCACCTCGCGGTCGACCAGCTTGAGGCGGCCGAGCGCGTCCATCTCGCCGACGTCGCCGGTGTTCCACCACTGGCCGTCGACCTTCTCCGCGTGCCGGTCGCTCTCGCCGACGTAGTCCAGGCACTGGGCCTTGGTAGCGACCATCATCAGCCCCGGCTCACCCTTGGCGACCTTGCGGCCGGTCTCGATGTCGACGACCTTGACCTTGTTGAAACCGGGCGAGGGCCAGCCGATGTCGCTGGTGACCGACGCGTCGTCGGAGATCTTCTTCATCCGGCCCCGGGTGAAGAGCGTGAAGCAGACCGGGCCGACCTCGCTCTGGCCCCAGCCCTGGAGCCACACCGGGAAGCGCCGCTTGGAGACGTTCAGGAAGGTGCGCACCGTGCGCGGGTGGATGGCGTCGAAGGTGCCGACGTACAGCCGCACCTGGCGGAAGATCTCCGGCCGCTGGTACGCCAACTCCTCCCAGCGCTGGAAGATGTTCGGGCACGCCTCAAGGGAGGTGGGGCGGTGCTCCTCGATCATCCGCTCGGCGATCTCGGGGTCGTGCTGGGAGATGATCACGATCTTCTTCGGGGCGAGCACGAACTGCCCCATCAACCAGGACACGATCCGGCCGTGCGCGAACGAGACGGAGGTGGCGGCCACGTCGCCGTGCTTGCTGGCCAGGACGGGGAAGCGGATGCGCTCCATCCGGGCCACGCCGCCGAGGAGCGAGTTGCCGGAGTGGACGACGAGCTTGGGCACGCCGGTGGTGCCGGAGCTGTGCATGATGAGCATGGACTCGTGCGGGGCGCGCAGCCGGGTCGGCGAAGCGTCGGCACCGTCGAGGTCGCTTAGCGTCAGCGCGTCCTTCGGGGCGCCGTCGCCCGGTTCGCCGAGGACGATCAACTTGGTGCCCGGGTAGCTCAGCTCGATGCCCGCTCGGGCGGCGGCGGCAAGCGCGCTGGGCGAGACCACCAGGACCGAGGGCTTCAGCTTGGCGATCATCGCGCGTTGGTTCTCCGGGGTGTTGGCCCCGGCGATCGTCGCGGGAATCGCCCCGAAGCGCGCCGCCGCCACGGCGGCCAGCGTCATGTCCAGGTGATTGTCTTTGACAATGGCCACCCGATCGCCCGCGCGGGCCCCCGCCGCATAAAGCCGGGCGGAGAAGTCCCGCACCGTGTGGGCGAGTTGCCCGGCGTCAAAACGCGTGCCCTGATCGGGGGCTATGTCAAAGGGCCGGTCCAGGTAAGCGACGGTCTGCTGCTTGGCCTGCGCGTGCCATTCAAACAGCTCAGCGATGTTCAGCGGGTGTTTCCGATAGGACATTCCAGCTCTCCCCACCTAGGAACGGGATTACCTTCACGACGGGCCGCGCGGGTGACCGCGCAGCGTGCGTGCAGGCGCTGGATCGCCCGGGGTTATGAAGGCTAGAAGTTGTCACAAAGTAGGCTCCGACCTGCACGAATGGCCATAGCAAGCCCCATGGCAAGCTCCACCATGTGAGATAGCAAGAACTAGCCGCTACCGTGCGCGAGTACTTTCCCCAAGACTCGGGGGCCAGTTCGCTCAAGACGGGCCGATCCGCTCGGCGACACGTCGTACAGGGAATGGAGAGCGGCATGGCCAGCACGCGCCTCGATGTCTGCGTCATCGGGGTGGGCCCACGCGGTCTCTCCGTCCTGGAACGACTCTGTGCCAATGCCCGGCGTTTTCCGGCACTCGGGGCGCTGACCGTGCACGTGGTCGATCCGCACGTACCGGGCCCCGGACAGGTATGGCGAACCGACCAGTCCCGGCACCTGCTGATGAATACCGTGGCCTGCCAGGTGACCGTCTTCACCGATGACAGCGTGGACATGGCGGGCCCGCTGGCCCCGGGCCCCAGCCTCTACGAATGGGCCCGCGCGATCGGCGCGCGTGCCGCGGCGCACCCCGGGGGCGTGCCCCCACAACCGGGCGCACGACGGGCGCACGAGGCACCCGCCAGCGCCGCCGAACCGGCCGGCACGCCCGCTGAGGCTCCCTACGGGCCCACGGACCGCGACACCCGACGCCTACGGCCTCCCCGAGCCCGGGCGACCCGATCTGCGACGCCGTCACCCTGGCCGAGGCCGCCGCGCTGGGGCCGGGCACCTACCCGACCCGCGCGCTGTACGGCAGCTACCTCGCGTGGGCCGTGGCACTGGACAGCGGGGCGGCGGGCACCCAGACCGTGACGCTGGAGGACGGCACCCGGCTCGAAGGGTTAGACGCGGTCGTCCTGGCCCAGGGCCACCTGCCCGTCGAGCCGTCGCCGGCGCAGGCGGAGCTGGCCGACTTCGCCGCCCGGCACGACCTGGTGTACGTACCGCCGGCCAACCCGGCCGACGTCGACCTCTCGGGCGTCGGACCGGGCGACATCGTCCTGTTGCGCGGGCTCGGGCTCAACTTCTTCGACCACATGGCCCTGTTGACGCAGGGCCGCGGCGGCCGGTATGAGCGCCGCGCGGGTCGCCTGGTCTACCTGCCCTCGGGCCGGGAGGCACGGTTGTACGCCGGCTCGCGCCGGGGCATGCCGTACCACGCGCGGGGCGAGAACGAGAAGGGCGTCGAGGGCCGCCACGAGCCGTTCCTGCTCACCCCGGAGCTGATAGCCAAGCTGCGCGCGCAGGCGGCCGGCACCCCCGGGCTCGCCTTCCGCGAGACGCTGTGGCCGCTGGTGGCGCGCGAGGTGGAGACCGTCTACTACAGCGCGTTGCTGACAGCGCGCGGCGAGGCCGAGCGGGTAGCCGCCTTCCGGGAGCGCTACCTCGCGCACGCGGCGGACGCCGCGGCGACGGCGTACGCCACCGCCCGCCCCGACACCGCCCGTGGCGCCTCCGGCACCGCGGGCCAGCCGGCCGCCCCCGGCTTCCGTCCACCCGCCGGTCAGCGCCGCCGACGCGGAGTTGCTGACGGCGTTCGGCATCCCACCGGCCGAGTGGTGGGACTGGTCGGCCATCGAGCAGCCCTACGTGCAGCACGGGTTCAGCGGCTCGGACGACTTCCGGGACTGGCTGCTCGACCAGTTGCGCGGCGACCTGGCGGCCGCCCGGGCGGGCAACGTCAGCGGCCCGCTCAAGGCCGCCCTCGACGTCCTGCGCGACCTGCGCAACGAGCTGCGGCTCGCGGTCGACCACGGCGGTCTGAGCGGCGATTCCTACCGCACAGACCTGGACCGCTGGTACACCCCGCTCAACGCCTACCTCTCCATCGGCCCGCCCGCCCGGCGCATCGAGGAGCTGGTGGCACTCATCGAGGCGGGCACGCTGCGGGTGGCCGGGCCCGCGCTGCGGATCGAGGCCGACCCTCACGCGGGCGCGTTCGTCGCCCAGTCGCCGGCCGTGCCCGGTTCGTGGGTCACCGCCCGGGTGTTGATCAAGGCCCGGCTGCCGGAGATCGACCTGCGCCGCACGGCCGATCCGCTGCTGCGCCACCTGCTCGCCACCGGCCAGTGCGCCCCGTACCGGCTGCCGGCCACGGACGGCGCGGCGTACGAGACCGGCGGGCTGGCAGTCTCACCGAGCGCCCCTACCGGCTGCTGGACGCGCACGGCGTGCCGCACCCACGGCGGTTCGCGTACGGCGTGCCCACCGAGGTCATGCACTGGGTGACGGCGGCCGGCATCCGGCCAGGCATCGGCTCGGTGATCCTCAGCGACTCGGACGCCATCGCGCGGGCCGTGCTCGGTGACGACCCGACCCGCGCGCAGGACGCGCCGGCCCCGGCGCTCGCGGCGACGGCGGCCGACCGGTGAGCGCGGGAGGGGCGCGCGGTGACGCGTTCGCCGACGCGGGGCTGCTCTCGCCCGTGCGCGCCGGCACGCCCGTGGAGGCGGCCGTCACCGACCACGCCTGGCTCCAGGCCATGCTGGACGCGGAGGCCGCGCTGGCCAGTGCGCAGGCCCGGCTCGGCACGGTGCCCGGCCACGGCGGCCCGGGCCATCAGCGACGCGGCGGGCGCCGCGCACCTGGACCTGTTCGCGCTGGCCCGCAGCGCCCGCGAGGCGGCGAACCCGGTGATCGGCCTCGTACGCGAGTTCACCTCGGTGGTCGCCGCGCGCGACGCGGCGGCGGCCGAGTACGTGCACCGCGGCTCGACCAGCCAGGACATCTTCGACACCGGCACGATGCTGGTCGCCGACCGGGCCCCCGGCCTGGTCCTCCCCGATCTCGACCGGACCGCCGAGGCGCTGGCCGGCCTCGCCGAGCGGCACCGGGACACGGCCGTGGCCGGCCGCACCCTGACCCTGCACGCCGTGCCCACCAGCTTCGGCCTCAAGGCCGCCGGCTGGATGTGGCTCGTGCTCGACGCGGCGGAGCGGCTGCGCCGGGTGCGCGAACAGCTCCCGGTCCAACTCGGCGGCGCGGCCAGCACGCTGGCCGGCTACCTGGAGTACGCGGGGCACGGGCACGGCTCGCCGGGCGCGGCCTCCTACGCGTACGAGCTGACCGCCGCCTTGGCCGCCGAGACCGGGTTGGCCCAGCCGGTGCTGCCCTGGCACGCGCTGCGCACCCCGATGGCCGACCTGGCCGCCGCGCTCGCCTTCACCTCGGGCGCGCTCGGCAAGATCGCCGTGGACGTGCAGTCGCTGACCCGGACCGAGGTCGGCGAGGTGCGTGAGGGCGCGGTCGCCGGGCGCGGCGCCTCGTCGGCGATGCCACACAAGCGCAACCCGGTGCTGGCCACCATGATCCGCTCCGCCACGCTCCAGGTGCCGCAGCTCGCGGCCACGGTGACCGGCGCGATGGCCGTCGAGGACGAGCGTCGGCCGGCGGCTGACACGCCGAGTGGGAGCCGCTGCGCGCGTGCCTGCGGCTGACGGGCGGCGCGGCGGCGCACGCCGTGGAGTTGGCCGAGAACCTGTCCGTCGCCCCCGACCGGATGCGCGCCAACCTCGACCTGACCGGCGGCCAGCTCGTCTCCGAGCGGATCGCGGCGGCGCTGGCGCCGCTGCTCGGCAAGGCCACCGCCCGGCAGGTGCTCAGCCGGGCGTCCGCCGACGCGGCGGCCTCCGGACGCAGCCTGGAGGCCGTGCTCGGCGAACTGCCCGAGGTGACCCGACACCTGTCGGCCGCGCGCCTGGCCGACCTGGTCGAGCCGACGCACTACACCGGTACCGCCGGCGCGGTGGCGCGCCGCGGCGGCTGAGTCGCGTTGCTCGGGCGGCCGACCCACCGCCGCCGGAGCACGGCACCGTGCCGTGTTCCCCGACCCCGCGACCGCACCACCGCGCACGCCGGGCGCTCGCAGCGCGCACAGGCTCGTACGCACCGCCTCGTACGCACCGCCCGCAGCCCCGGTCGGCCCGGTCTCCCGGACGGGCCCGGGCACCGGCGTCACGGGCGGCGTCACCGGCCGCTCCGCGCGGCGAACGCCCCGGCCGGCCCCGGTGCGCCTCCCGCACGGCCCGGGCGACGGGGCCACCGCCGTCGCCCGCCCCAGACGCGCCCCCGGCGCCCCACCCTGGCTCCCGCCCGCCACGGAGCAGACACCGCCACCGGGCAGCCACCTGAGATCCTTGCCGAGCCGCCAGACCGCCTAGCACGCCCAGATCACCCAGAACACCGTCGACGCGCCAGGCCGCGACCCGGGTGAGCCGGACGCGACAGCGCGACACCGTCGGCCACGGCGCCGACACCCGCACGACCACCACCGAGGACTCTGTCTTCCGCCATGCCGGGGAGCTTGTAGTGACATCCATCGAGGCGACGACCACCGTGGCCAGCGCCGACGCCGGTCGGGACACACCAGCCAGTCAGGGCACACCGGGGGAGCTGCGCGACCGCGTGCTCGCCCGGGTCGAGGAGCGGCTGGCGGCGCTGCTCGCGCAGGAGCGGGCGTACTGGAGCGAGCAGAACACGGACGCGCTGGAGTTGGTGGACTGCGTCGGCGCCATGGTCGAAAGCGGCGGCAAGCGGCTGCGGCCGGCCTGCTGTATCGCGGCCTACCTCGCCGCCGGCGGCGACCCCGAGTCCCAGGTGGCCGTGGACGCCGCCGCCGCGCTGGAGTTGATGCACACCTCGGCGCTGCTCCACGACGACGTGCTGGACGAGTCGGAGCTGCGACGCGGCGGGCCCACCGCGCACGTGCTGCACGCCACGCTGCACCGCGAGCGCGACTGGCACGGCGACGCCCGGCACTACGGGCAGAGCGTGGCGATGCTCGCCGGCAACCTCGCCATCGTCTACGCCGAGCGGCTGCTCGCCCACTGCCCGCCGGCCGCGCGCTCGGTGTGGGGCGAGCTGTCGACGGAGCTGATGGTGGGCCAGTTCCTGGACGTGCGGGCCGCCGCCAGGTTCCAGCCGGACATCCCGCTGGCCCGCTGGATAGCCCTGTTCAAGTCCGGCCGCTACACCGTCTACCGGCCGCTGGCGGTGGGCGCGATGCTGGCGGTTGGCTCGCCGGAGCTGCTGACCCCGTTCGAGGAGTACGGGCTCGCGCTCGGCGAGGCGTTCCAGTTGCGCGACGACCTGCTGGACGCGTTCGGCGACACGGACGTCACGGGCAAGCCCGCCCGTCTCGACTTCAAGCAGCACAAGACGACGCTGCTGATGTCCTTCGCCCTCCAGGACGAGCCCGAGGTCAAGCCCTGGTCGGCGACGAGCTGCCGAACACGGACTCCGAGGAGCTGCACGCGCTGCTCCTGAAGACGGGCATGAAGGACCGCGTCGAGTCGGTCATCGAGGAGCGGCTGAAGGTCGCCAACGACGCGGTGAGCGCGGCGCTCCAGGCCGAGTGGGCCGCCGAGCTGCACGCGATGGCGCGGGCGGCGGCGTACCGGGTGAAGTGAGCCGGGCCCGCGCCCCGCCCCGCGCCCCTGCGCCGGGCGCGCGCTCGGGGCGGGGCCGGCCCCGCCAGGTGGGCCCGGCTGGAGCCGGCCAGGACCGGGTCAGGGGCGGGGTCGGTCAGGTGAGCCTGGTCAGGGCCGGTCAGCCGGGCGGGGCCGGCCGGAGCGGGTCAGCCCGACCAGGCCCGGTCGGGGCCAGGCAGAAAGGTGCCGGGCCCGGCACCGTCGGGTGCGCCGGGCCCGGCAGGGTGGTGCGTGGTGCTATCCCGCGCCCGTCTGCTGCACGATACGGGTGACGTGCACGCGGGAGGGGCACTCCAGCTTGTTCATCACCTGGCGCAGGTGGTTGACGACCGTCCACTCCGACAGTTCGAGCGAGCGGGCGATCTGGCGGTTGGTCATCCCCTCGGCGACCAGCTCCGCGATCTGGTGCTGCCGGGGGGTGAGCCCGGCCAGCCTAGCGTCGGTCCCCGGGCCCTCGACGGGCTTAGGCACCGGCGCCGACAGCGCGGTGGCCAGCGCCGAGTAGAGCGTGGGCGTGTCCACCGCGGTGGCGGTCCGACCACTGTCACCGTCGGCCGCGCCCCCCGTGGCCTCCCGCAACTGGTCGGCCAGCGACCGCAGCGCGGCCCCGTCCGCGCTCGGCGGCAGTTCGTGCCGCTCCCGCAGCGCCTTGGCCAGCCCCAACAACCGTAGGACGTGCGCTCGCTCCGTGCCGCCTCCGCTCGGCGCCGAGCGAGCCGCTGTCTCCAGCGCGAGCACCACATCGGCCGGGCCGCCGATGTACCGGGTGAGGATCTCCATGGCCTCGCGGACCGTGGTATACGCCTCCGCTGACCGGCCGGTGGCCAGCCGTACCCGGGCCAGGTGGATCAGCGCGACGGCCCGGGCGTACGGCTCCTCCAGGGACCGCAACTCCTCCAGGGCCCGCACCAGCGGGGCGTCCGCCTCCGGCTTGCCGCTCGCGGCGCGTACCAGCGACAGCAACCGCTGTGCGGCGGCCGCGTTCCTGACGTCGCCGATCGCGTCCAGCTCGGCCACGGCGAACTCGGCCTGTCGTTCGGCCGCCTCGTTGTCCCCCGCGCGCCGCAGCAGCTCCCCCTGGAGCGTGGCCACCCGGGCACGCCCGCCGGGGTCCCCCGTACCGCGGTAGAGCTCGGCGGCCCGGGTCAGCAACGCCCGGGCGCCCTGGAGCTCCTCGCCCGCCATCGCCCACCGACCCGCCGTCTCCAACGCGTCGGCCAGCAGCGCCGCGTCCCGCGCGTCCCGTACGTCGGCCGCCTCCAGGGCGGTGACGGAGCGGGACAGTATCTCCGCGGACTCACGGAGCTCGTTGTGCACGACCCACGCCTCTTCGAGGGCGAGCAGCGTACGGACCGCGGTGGCGTGCTCCCCCTTGGCCTGGAGCCGCCGGATGGCGGTGCGGATGTCGGCGAGCCGGGTCTGCGCGAGCGCGAGCCAGTGGGCCCGCTCCTCCGCGATGCGCAGCCCGCGTTCGGCGGCGACGGCGAACCTGGCGTAGTGGTCGGCGTGCCGGTTCCGCGCCTCGACCTGTTCCTCGGGATCCTGCGCGAGCCGCTTGCGGTAGTAGTTGCGGGTCGCGGTGAGCATCCGGAACTCCGGCTCGCCCCCCTCCCGCTTAGCGCTCACCAACAGGCTCTTGTGCACCAGCGAATCCAACCTGAGCGCCGCCTGCATCAGCGACAGGTTGCCGAGTCGCTGCGCGGTGGGCAGGTCGATGGAGGTCTCGCACACCGCGAGCCGCTGGAGCAGCGCCCGCTCCTCGGCGGAGAGCGCCTGGTCGCCCCAGGACAGGGCCCCGGGTACCGACTGGTGACGGGTCGGCACGTCGAGGAGGCGGCTGTTGTACGGGTGGGCCCCGCGCCGCAGTTGTTCGAGCAGCGCCCGTGGGCTGAGCGTGCCCACGGCCCGCGCGGTCACCTCGATGGCCAACGGCACGCCGTCGAGGAGTTCGCAGATCTCGGCGATGTGGTGCAGTTCGCCGCCGTGCAGCACGTCGCTGCGGTAATGCGCCCGCACCCGGTCGATGAACAGTTGCACCGCCACCGAGCTGTACGGAGTCCGCCCCCCGGAGCCCACGGGGAAGGGCGCCACGGGGAACAGGTGCTCGGCGTACACCTCAAGGGAAATGCGACTGGTCAGCAATACGCGTAGCGCCGGGCAGCCGCGCAGCAGCGCCGCTATGTCGGTGGACAGCAGCGGTGCCACGAGATCGCAGTTGTCCAGGACGAGCAGCAGCTCGCGGTCGCCGATCTCGGAGCCGACCAGCTCCGGGAGGGCGAGCGCCGCCGCGTCGCCGCCGATGCCGAGCGCCGCCGCCACCTGCCGCCAGGCGATGGTGCGGCTGCCCGTTGACGCGAGGTCAGCCTTGATGACGCCGTCGGTGGCATAGGGCACCGACGTGGCGAGCACGGCGTTCGCCAGTGCGCTCTTGCCCACGCCGGCCGGTCCGGTGATGGTCAGTAGCCGGATTCCGGGATCGTGCAGCATTCCGCAGAGTTCGGCAATTTCCCCTTCCCTTCCGAATAACCGGGCAGAACGGGGTTGGTACATTTTCTCACGGTTCGTTACGGACAATATGGGAATTGCCTCGCAGACACCGCTATCCATGAGCTGGTTCACGAAATCACTCCCGCCATGACTTCAGGCCACGTCGCCTCCGGCCAAGGGCAGCAACACGAGCACACTCATCAGTCCTGTGACACTGGGCTCGCCAGACCCCCCGATGAGCGCCTCCGTTCGCTCTCCCCCGTGCGCGGTACAAAGATGTTTCATGGAGCAGACTTCACCAGGGTCTGCGGCACGAATAGAGCGCCGCTGGAGTCTCACTGAAACATCTGGCCGTCGAGCATAGCGGGCTTTGCTTGTGCGTCGCGCCCGGACCCGGGCGCGCGAGGTCAGTCCGTGCCCCGGACCTGCGGAAGCGCGTAGGCGGCGAGGAAGCGGTCCGCGAGATCGGTTGCATAGCCGTCATCGAACGTTCCGTTGAAAAAAAGCCTCTTGAAGAGCACCGGGCCGGCCAGCTTGTCGATCGCCGCATCCGTGCGCAGGTCCGGCGACAGCTCGCCCCGAACCTTCGCAGCCTCGACAATTTCCCGTATGAGTTCCGTACCTTTGCGGTGGCAATCATCCAGGATGATGGCGCTGGCCCGGTCGGCGGCGACCCGTTCGATCATCACTCGCAGCGCACGCTCGGCCACAGAATCGAGCAGCATGCTGCGAAACGCCTGCAATTCAGAGATCAAATCGGCCCGCAAGTCGCCCGTCGGCGCGCAATGTTCGACCTCGAAGGAGCGAGCGAGTACGTCGCGGATCAGCATGGCCGACTCCGGCCAGTGCCGGTAAAGCGTCGTCCGGCCGAGTCCGCTGCGCGCCGCCACGGCGACGTGCGTCACCGCGGCCCAACCGTCCTCGATCAGCAGTTGCTGCGCCGCCGTGAGCGCCGCGGCTCGGCTGCGCTCCGCACGCGGATCGGGCCCCCGGTGCGTCACACCGACCGCCGCGCCGTCCGTCTTCGCCATGCATCACGCTCCACGCTGAACTGACTAATGTGGAGCAGTTTGCACTAGAACCCTCCTGGGCGCCGACCTCGCCCGCCCGCACGAGGGCTTTTGGGGCCTGGTCAAACCCCTGTCGCGGCGCGAATTGAGCGCTGAGCGCGACCGACGGAACGCGCTGCGCGACTGCCCTCGCGCGCATGCGGCGCGGATCAGTACGCGGGGCCCGCCACGGGCTCGGCCCGCCGCTCGGGGGTCAGCTCGCGCTGCGACTCCGGGGGCACCTCCACCGCGTACGCCCGCAGGAAGCCGTCGACCAGTTCGGTCACGTAGTCGCGCTCGAAGCCACTGTTGGCGACCAGCCGGCGGAAGAACATGGGCCCGAGCAGCAGCCCGATGGCCTCCTCCGTGCCGAGCCGGGCCGGCAGGTCGCCCTGCTCGCGGCCGTGCTCGATGATCGCCGTCAGCACCTCGGCGCCCTTGTGCCGGCACTGCTCAAGGACCTCGGCGTACTCCGCGTCGATCGACGCCTGGTCGATGATCACGCGCAGCGCGCGGTCACCGGTCGGGTTCTCCAGCAGGATTTGGAAGGCCCGCAGCTCACAGATCAGGTCCTCGCGCAGGTCGCCCGTGCGGGAGGAGTGGTCGATCTGGAACAACTGGGCGAGCAACTGGCGGATGAGCATCGCCGAGTCGGGCCAGTGCCGATAGAGGGTGGTGCGGCCGACGCCGCTACGGGCCGCGACAGCGACATGGGTGACCGCCGCCCAGCCCTCCTCGATCAGCAGTTCCTGGGCAGCGGCGAGCGCCGCGGCCCGGCTCCGTTCCGCGCGCGGATCGGGCACCCGGCCCGTCACACCGACTGTCATACCGTCTTTGTCCACTGGCCTACACGCTCCCCTTGAGGGCTTCACCGCCGTGGAACGTCCGTACCACAGCCACGCTTAACCCCCCGAGGATAGCAACGATCGACCATACGATCAGTTCCACGGATCGCACATCAACCGACCGCACGCCCGGCCGACCCCGCCGCCACGGCACCCGGGGGCCGGATCGGCCCGCTCACCACCGGGCGGTCAGCCCTCGCGCAGCATGCACACCCGGGGCCAGCGGTCCAGACCGATCTCCGCCTCCCGGCGCCGGATCTCCCGCAGCCCGGGCGTCACCTCGGCGTCGGACAGCACCCGGAAACCGCAGCGCCGCGCGTAGTACGGCGCGTTCCACGGCACGTCCGCGAAGGTCGTGAGCGTCACCCCGGGCAGCCCCTCGGCCCCGGCGCGCGCGGCGAGGTGGTCGATGAGGCCGCGGCCGACGCCCTGCCGGGCCACGTCCGGGTGCACCGAGACCTGCTCGATGTGCAGCCGCCCGTCCACCGGGTCGGTCAGCCCGTAGGCGACCGGCCAGTCCCCGTCGTCCACGGCCACCCAGCAGCGCCCGGCCCGCTGGTAGTGGGTGAGCTCGGGGAGCGAGGGCGGTTCGTCGTCGGCGATCTCCGGCATGCCGATCGCCCGGAAGCACTCCCCCACCGCCCGCTCGATGTCCCGCAGCACCGGAAGCTCGTCCCGGCGCGCCAACCTGTTGATCATGCGCCCATTCTGGGGCGGGGGGCGCGGGTCGGGAAAGCGCGTTTCGCGGGCCTGGCCGCCGCGCGCGCCGGGGCGTGCCCCGGATCGCTGTAGAACTGTCGGGCCCAGCGCCGGAACGGCATGATCGTGCCGTCCCCCTGCGCGAGCCGGGGCTGCTCCTGGTACCTGCTGTGGGCCCAGATGGCGGCGCCACGGCGGCGACCAGCGAGGCGACCGGCCGGCGGCCGGTGCCCGGCGGCCGCAGGGCGACGGAGACCCGCAGTTCGCTCCGGTCGGCTTCCACGGGCGTGACGGACATCCGGGCCTGCAACTCGAAGCCGAACTTCATGGCCTCGGCCTCGACCCGGACGCTGCCGACGCCCTCTAGGTTCACCCGGATCGCGGGCAGCGTCGCGAAGCGCTTGGTGCCCGCGCGCTCGCCGCGCGGCCGGACCTGGTACCGGAACCGCATCAGGTGCCCGTCGAACACCTGGTCTCCGGACGGGGTCATGTTGACCTTGTGCAGCGTGCCGAAGCGGCCGAAGTCGACGAAGTTCTCGGCGACGTCCTGCGGGTAGGCCGCCAGCGGGAACCGGGTGCACCGCGGGGTGCGGAACCCCGCCCCCATGATGCCCTCGGCCTCCCACTGGGGCGCCTTCCCCTAGGCGTGGGACCAGACGAAGACCAGGTCGTCCACCTCGCGGAAGTCCAGGGTGGCCAGCCGAGCCTTGGGCGGCGGGGCGCCGTAGGCCGTCTTGACGCAAGTCCCCTCCGGGTCGAACTGGAACTGGTGGAAGGGGCAGACGAGGTTGTCTCCGCGCACCGTCCCGCCGTGGCCCAGATGGGCCCCGAGGTGCGGGCAGAACGGCCGCACCACGCTCAACCGGCCGCTCGTGGTGCGGTAGAGGACCACGTCCTCGCCCTTGAGCCGTCGGGTGAGCACCTTGCCAGGGCGCACCTCACCGCTGGTGGCCACGGCGAACCAGCCGTCGGGGTAAGGGAGTCGAGGTTGTTCCTTGCTCGGCGACGGTGCGCGGGCCGGGTCCCTCGGGTCCTGCTCGCGCCGCTTCCACCTGCTCATGGTGCACCCTTCGTCACGCTGGTCGTGTACGCCCGTCTCGTGCCGTACCGCTTCGTGGCGGCGTCGCATCGCGTCCCGGACGCTTCGGCCGCGCTCCGCGCCGCGCGTGCGCTAGCCCGTGGGCTCCTCGGCGGTCGGCGACCCGCCGGCGTCGGCCGCCCCCGCCCGGGCGTCGGCGCCCCCCTCGGCGCTGTAGAACTGCCGCGACCAGCGGCGGAACTTCACGACCGGCCCGTCCCTCTTGGCCAGCCGTGGCTGCTGGGCGTACCTGCGGTGCTCCCAGATCGGGAAGTCCTTGCGCGTGTCGAACCAGAACAACCAGGTCAGGACCCTGGCGGCCAGCTCGGCCGGGAGCCCGGCCGCGCTGCGCGGGCCGAGCCGGGCGCAGCGGGCGCTGGTGGTCAGGCGCAGGTCCACGTGGGCAGGGTCCACGGGCGTGACGGCGAACCGGGTGCGCATCTGGAGGCCGAGCTTGGCCACCTCGATCTCCGTGTAGCCGACGCCGATGCCCTGCACGACCACCTTGACCAGGGGCGCGACGGAGGACACCCGCGCGGCGTCGTCGGCGCCGCTGGCCGGGTGGAAGCGGTAGGTGGTGCCCATCCGGTGGCCGTCGAACCAGGGCTCCTCGACCACCTCGTGCCGGATGCCGCGGATCGGCCCGAAGTGCCCGTAGTCCACGATGTTCTCGATGACGTCCTGCGGATACTCCACCAGCGCCGGACCGTGGGGTACGGGCGGGAGAACCCCTCGCCCGAGCGGACGTCGAGTTCCCACTGCGGCGGCTTGCCCAGCGCGTGCCGCCACACGAACACCAGGCCCTCGACCTCGCGGCACTCCAGGGTGGCCAGCCGGGCCTTGGCGGGCGGCGGCGTGCCGTAGCCGGTGCGCACGCACGTCCCGTCCGGGCCGAACTGGAAGTGGTGGAAGGGACAGCGGATGTGCTCGCCGCACACGGTGGCGCCGTAGCCGAGGTGAGCCCCCATGTGCGGGCAGTGCGCCCGCGTGGCGCGGGCCTTCCCGCTGGCCGACCGGTAGAGCACGACGTCCTCGTCCATCAGGCGCCGGGTCAGCACCTGCCCCGCCGCAGCTCGCCGCTGGTGGCGAGGGGGAACCAGCCGTCCACGTAGGGCCTCCTGGGGGCGATGCGCGCCATCGAGGGTGGCAGGCCCGCCTCGCCCCGGTCGTACCAGCCCTTCTTCCTGACCTGCATGCAGCCCCTTTCCGCGCTGCCGCCCTGGCTCGTCGGCGGCGCGTCACCGCGCCGCCCGTGGCCTGTTGGCAGCCCTTCCCGACCGGGCGTTCGCGGCAACCGGTGGGGGCGGAGCGGGCGGGCACGTAGGGGGCACGCGGGGCGGGCCCACGGCGGGGCGGCGTGGCGCGCCACTCGCCGGGGCGAGTGGGGCGGCGAGCGTGGGGGTGGTTAGGGGAGCGCGCGGCGGGTGCCGGTCGCTCGCGCGGGGCAGGTCAGCGCGTCAGCCGCCAGCCGCGTCACCGTCTCGCGCAGTCCCGACCAGCCGGCCTCGGTGTCCGACGTGCGCGCGTGCGGCCCGCGGAACCAGGTCAGGTACTCGGCCACGTCCCCCAGGTCCCAGCGCAGCGCGTACAGGGCCAGCGCCGCGGGGTCCGGGGTGTGCCCGCTGGCCCGCGCGTACCGGTCCAGGTCGGCGGGGCCGGTGGCCACCAGCCACAGGTCGCGCTCGGGGTGGGCGAGCCGCACCGTGTCCCAGTCCACGAGCAGCGGCCGGGCGCCCGCCCGACCCGTTCCGGCGCGCCACAGCCGTTGCCCGGGTGCGGCTCGCCGTGGGTGACCACGCGCCGCGCGCTCCGCCCGGCCACCTCGGCCGCCAACTCGTCGAACGCGGCCAGCCGCTCGCGCAGCGCGCCGGCGGCCCCGGCCACCACGTCCCGCGCAGGCTCCGCGAACGGGCCGCCGTGCCACGGGCGCCCGCACTCGGCCAACGCCCGCCGCAGCACCTCGCGCGTGGGCGACGGCGGCGGGAGGTCGGCGAGGGGTGCGCGTACCGCGCTGCGGTGCAGGGCAGCCAGCAGGTCGAGCACCTCGTCACGCTCGTCCCGCGCCAACTCCTGCCCGAACGCGCCCGCCTCGCCGCTCTCGTACGGGAAGACGCTGATCGCGAACCGGGCGCCGAGGCGGCGGATGGCCGCGCCCTCCCGGGTGGTCAGCGGGGCCACCACGAAGTCGCGGCCCGGCTGGGCGCGCAGCGCGACGGCCGCCTCCATCGCCGCGCACAACCCGGCGAAGGCGGCGTCCGCGCCACTCCCCCACTGGTCCTTGTGCGTGAGGTCGGCGACGGTGACGAAGGCGCGGCGACCGGCGCCGGTCTCGGCGACCCAGTGGTAGTCGCCGAAGCCGACAGGCGCGTAGGTGAGGTGCGCGCCGCCCATCCCCCAGGCGTCGAGGGCCTGTCGCACGGCGCGCTCATCGAGATCGGGTCGGTCCTGCATGCCGCGACCGTAGCGGCGCCACCCACCCCGACGCACGCCAGTTCCACCCGCCGCGCGCCCTCCCGTACGCCCCGACGCCCCCGTCGCCCCCGATCGGCAACGCGCGCGCCGACGGTTGGCGCGCGAACGACGGGACGGGGCAGCGGCGTTCCCGCGCCGCTGACCACGCGGTGACGCGGACGGTGGCGCGTGGACGGAGCGGGAGCGCGTGTGGGCGCGCGCCGGTGCGCGGGGCGGGGCCTCGCTGCGTACGGGAGACGCGACCCGCTTTGACATCTGACCGGCATGGGTAACTTACGGGTGTTTCGCCACCTTTCACCCCGCGAGGCCCCCTCGCGGGCTACTTCGGAGGAAGTGCACCAGAAGCTATGGACCTCCACCTCACCGGCAAGAAGGCCCTCGTCACGGGCGCCAGCCGCGGCACCGGTCTCGCCATCACCAAGGCCCTGCTGGCGGAGGGCGTACGCGTGGCCGGCTGCGCGCGCACCCTGACGCCCGCGCTCAAGGAGACCGGCGCCGTGCCGATCGCGTGCGACGTCACCGCGCCCGACGGGCCGCGCGACCTGGTCGCGGAGGCCGCGGACACGCTCGATGGGCTCGACTTCGTCGTCAACAACGTGGGTGGCAAGGACACCTACAACTCGGGCGGGTTCCTCGCCCTGGACGACGCCGAATGGCAGCGGACGCTGGACCTCAACTTCACCAGCGCCGTGCGCGTCACCCGGGCCGCCCTGCCGCACCTGCTGCGCCAGGGCGGCGTCATCGTCAACATCTCCTCGACGGCGGCCCGCGTCCCGGCGGCCACGACGGTGGACTACGGGGCGGCCAAGGCGGCGCTGAACGCGCTGGCCAAGGCGCTGAACGAGGAGTTCGGGCCACAGGGCGTGCGCGCCCTGACAGTCTCGCCCGGCCCGATCAACATCGAGCGCTGGACCGACCCGGACGGCCCGGCGGCCATCCTGGCCGCGGCGTTCGGCGTCCCGCAGGACGAGGTGGTGGCCCACCTGCCGAAGCGCTTCGGGCTGACGACCGGGCACATCGCGGAGCCGGCCCACATCGGTTCGCTCGTCGCCTTCCTGCTCTCCGGCCAGCATCGCCGGGGCCGACGTCCGGGTGGACGACGGCCTGGTCAAGGCCGTCTGACAACCACTCCAACCCGCCATCGCCCCGCCGCACCCGCGCCCCGCCTCGCCGCGCTCCGCGGCGCCACGACGTGGCCCCGCCGGGTCGCCGCGGCGGCGGGGCGCGGACGTCAGGCCCCCACGGCGCCGTCGATCCCCTCGCGCAGGAAGTCGGCGTGCCCGTTGTGCCGCGCGTACTCGTGGATCAGGTGGAGCATGACCAGCCGCAGCGACACGTCCGTGCCCCAGCGGGGTTGGTGGCCGGTCACCTCCAGGGACGGGGCCGCCCTCTCGACGCGCCGGGCGTGCTCGACCTCGGCCATGTGCCGCACCAGGCCGAGCAGGGTCAGCGTGGACGGCGGCATGGAGCGCTCGCGCAACTCCTCCTCGGTCAGGCCCGCGCACTTCATGGCGAGCGTGGCGCGGTGGAAGTCCAGATAGGCGCGGAGCGTCTCGTGCTCGCCGCCGGTCATCGGCGGGTCGATCCGCCGGCTCCAGTCGGCTGGGACCAGGGGTTCACTGCTCACGGCGGCACTCCGGTTCGGCGAGGGGCTCGGATACGGCTGGACAGCGCGCTCGCGGACGCCGGGGCGCGCTCGGCCCGGCCACGGGTGGGCGATCAGCACGCGGGGAGCGTACGCGAGACCGCCGCCGGCCCTCCCGCCGGACGTGGCGCCCCCGCGCCGCGACACCCGGACCAGCGCGAAAGGCGGGCGCCGCCCAGTTGTTACCGCAGGGTCAACAAGTTGTGCCCGAGGGATTGACTGCCTTGCTGACACGCAGTCTCATAAGAGCGTGACCGCGGGTAACCCATCAGCGAGGTGTCCTCAGCCATGACTGCGACGATGAACGAGATCGAGATGCTCCGGGACGCCCTCGGACTGCTCAAGGACCGCGAGCAGGTGGCCGAGCGCCTCCTCGACTCCTCCGCCAAGCACTCCTTCGACCCGGACAAGGAGTTGGACTGGGACGCGCCCTTCGAGGAGGGCAAGTGGTTCTGGCCGCCGGAGCTGGTCTCGCTCTACGACACCCCCATGTGGCAGCGGATGTCGGAGGAGCAGCGGATACAGCTCTCCCGCCACGAGTCCGCGGCCCTGGCCTCGCTCGGCATCTGGTTCGAGATCATCCTCATGCAGCTCCTGACCCGGCACATCTACGACCGCCCGACCACCAGCGCGCACGTGCGGTACGCGCTGACCGAGATCGCCGACGAGTGCCGGCACTCGATGATGTTCGCGCGGCTCATGCAGAAGTCGGACGTCCCCGCGTACCCGGTCACACGGCTGCACCACAACCTCGGTCGCCTCTTCAAGACCATCTCCACCACGCCGGGTTCGTTCACCGCCACCCTGCTGGGCGAGGAGATACTGGACTGGATGCAGCGGCTCACCTTCCCGGACGAGCGCGTCCAGCCGCTGGTGCGCGGCGTCACCCGCATCCACGTCGTGGAGGAGGCCCGCCACGTGCGCTACGCGCGCGAGGAGTTGCGCCGCCAGATGGTGACCGCGCCACGCTGGGAGGCCGAGTACACCCGGCTGGTCTCCGGCGAGTTCGCCCGTATATTCTCCGTCGCCTTCGTCAACCCGAAGGTCTACTCGGACGTCGGGCTCGATCGCCGGGAGGCCGTGGCCCAGGTCAAGGCCAGCGGCCACCGCCGCGAGGTGATGCAGACCGGCGCGAAGCGGCTGACGGACTTCCTGGACGACATCGGCGTGCTGCGCGGCGTGGGCCGCAAGCTGTGGCAGAGCAGCGGGCTGCTGGCCTGACGCCGCGCCCGCCGGCGCCGCGCCGGTCACCTCGCGCGGGTGGCCGGCCGCCGGGCCTCCCGCGGGTGCCGACCGGTCGCCGCACCCGCCGGATAGGCTGCTCGTATGAGAGCCCTTCATGACCAGCGGCGGAACCGCCCACGCGGCCACGGCACGGGCCCGCACCCCGTGGCGCCTACCGCAGGCTCAGCGTCGAGGAGCGCCGCGCCGAACTGCTCGCCGCGGCGCTCGAACTCTTCGCCCACCGCCCGCCGGAGGACGTCTCGTTGGACGACGTCGCGGCGACGGCCGGCGCCTCCCGGCCGCTGGTCTACCGGTACTTCCCCGGCGGCAAGCAGCAGTTGTACGAGGCGGCCATAGGCAGCGCGGCCGAACAGTAGCGGGGCTGCTTCACCGAGCCGCAGACCGGGCCGCCCACCCAACGGCTGAGGCGGGACCTGACCCGCTACCTCGCCTTCGTGGACGAGCACGACGCGGGGTTCTCCGCGCTGCTCCGGGGCGGCGGCGCCGAGACCTCCCGGACCAACGCCATCGTGGACGGCGTGCGCCGCGCCGCCGCCGAGCAGATCCTCATCCACCTCGGCACGCCCGAACCCGGGCCCCGGCTGCGGATGATGGTGCGGGTGTGGATCACGGAGGCGGAGGCGGCCTCGCTGATCTGGCTGGACGAGGGGAAGCAACCGCCGCTGGACGAGCTGCGCACCTGGCTGGTGGACCACTTCGTGGCGCTGCTGACGGCGACCGCCGCGCGCGACGAGACGACTGCTGACGGCGACCGCCGCGCGCGACGAGACGAGGAGACCGCGCGGGTGGCGCGCGCGACCCTCGCGCTGGAGGGTTCGCAGGGTGCCGTCGCCGACCTGACGCGCCGCATCCTGCCCCTGGTCGACGACGCCGCACACCTGCTCTGAGCCGGCCCCCCGCGCCGCTCCGAGCTGGCCCCTCGCGCCCGCGCGACCGCTCGCCGGGCCACGCGGCCAGCACACCGCCACGGGTCGAGGTCGGCGCCATCGATGTGACACTGGGGGCATGAGAAGCGTAGAGACGCCCTTCGTCGGCGGGCCGCTGGACGGTCGCGTACTGCCGGTGCTGACCGGCGCGACCGGGCAGCCGCCCAGGACGTACGAGGTGCCGGTCCTCAACGACGACGGCACCCCGCCGACGGTCTACGTCTACGTCCGCGTCCCCGTCGCCCTCTCCCGCCGCCTCGGCGTTCCCCGGGGCTGGCAGTACGAGTACGCCCCGGAGGGCAGGCCGCGCGAGGGCCTCAAGTGGCCCTGGTCCCGCCCGAACCGCTGACCCGCCGCACCGCGCCGACCACCCGAACTCCCGCGCCCCCGCACCGCCGCCCGCGCGGGCGGCGCACGCGGTTGGCTGACGGCGTCACGGCCCGGGCGCAGTCCCCGGGACCAGCGGGTCCGGGGGCCGCACCCGCGCTTCAGTTTTGGTCCGGACCATTGACACTTCTGGTCTAGTCCTTGTTTGCTGCTTGCGCGGAGAGAGCCGCTTCAGCGCCTCCCTGGCCGTCCCCCACCCCACGGAAGCGCCTCTCCGCCTCGACCCCGTACGCCCCACCCGTACCGCCATCGAAGCCCCCAAGGAGCCCCCGTGCGCTCGCACCCCCGTCCCCGTCCGCGCAGCCGCGGGAGATCGCTCGGCGTGTTGCTCGCCGCGGCGAGCGCCGTCGCCGCGACCGCGCTCACCCTCCCCCGGCGACGGCCGCCCCCGCCCCACCAGCCACGGCGCAACCGTCCCCCGCGCCCGCGACCACCCCCGCGCCTACCGGCGCTCCCGGAACACGCCCTGGTCGGCTACCTGCACGCCAGCTTCGCCAACGGCTCCGGCTACACCCGGATGGCCGACGTCCCCAACAGTTGGGGCATCATCGACCTGGCCTTCGGCGAACCGACCTCCACCACCTCCGGCGACATCCGGTTCAGCATCTGCCCGAAGAGCGAGTGCCCGAACGTGGAGACCGAGGAGGAGTTCAAGGCCGCCATCAAGGCGAAGCAGGCCGCCGGCAAGAAGGTGCTCATCTCCATCGGCGGCCAGAACGGCCAGGTCCGCCTGGAGTCGACCGGCGCCCGCGACAAGTTCGTCTCCTGGGTGAGCGCCATCATCGACCGCTACGGACTCGACGGCCTCGACATCGACTTCGAGGGCCACTCGCTGTCGCTGAACACCGGCGACACCGACTTCAAGAACCCGAAGACCCCCGCCATCGTGAACCTGATCTCGGCGGTCAAGACCCTGAAGGGCAAGTACGGGCCGGGCTTCACGCTCACCATGGCGCCGGAGACCTTCTTCGTGCAGCTCGGCTACCAGTCCTACGGCTCCGACCCCTGGGGCGGCCAGGATCCGCGCGCCGGGGCGTACCTGCCCGTGATCCACGCGCTGCGGGACGACCTGACGCTGCTGCACGTACAGGACTACAACTCGGGCCCGATCATGGTCCTGGACAACCAGCACCACTTCATGGGCGGCGCCGACTTCCACATCGCGATGACGGACATGCTGCTCACCGGCTTCCCGGTGGCCGGCAACAAGAACAACGTCTTCCCCGCGCTCAAGCCCTCCCAGGTCGCCATCGGCATGCCGGCCAGCACCCACGCGGACAACGGGCACACCGCGCCCGGCGAGGGCACCAAGACCCTGAACTGCCTCACCAAGAAGACGGACTGCGGCAGCTACCAGACCCACGGCACATGGCCCGCCCTGCGCGGCCTGATGACCTGGTCCATCAACTGGGACAACTTCAACAAGCGGGAGTTCTCGAAGAACTTCGACGCCTACTACGGGCGCGGATAGCCAGCCCGCGGGGCGGGACACCCCAGCGCCGGTGAGCGGCGGGACGCCGACCGCCGCGCCACCCACCAGGCGCCTCGCCCCGGCCGCGCCGCCGACGACGGCCCCCACCGCGTCGCCGGCGCGGCCCCGTGCCGGGCCCGCCCCCGCCACCCGCCGCACAGGTGCGCCCGGTAGGCCGAGCGGGTGACCGAAAAGTCCTACTCTTCGTAAATATGCGGTTTATACGACTAACCGTGCCACGATCCGATGACCGGGCCACCGGGCCACCGGGCCACCAGGCCCGGGGAGCGTCGAGTCCGTGGAGGTGAGTCGTGCCGCGACACCGCGTACGGGGCGCGTACGCCCTCGCGCTCGCCGCCAGCGCCGGGCTCGCGCTGCCCGCGCCGGACGCCGTCGGCGCACCACCCCCGCCCCCCGCGCCGCACCACGGGCCCGACCGCGCCACCGAGCCCCCGCGCGCGCCGGGCCCCCTCGCCGGCCGCCAGCACGCGCCAGCGCGCCCGGCCGCGCCCGGTGGCCTACCGGTGAGCGCCCTGCTGGCCCAGCTCAAGGCACACTACCGGGCCACCGACGAGGCCAGCGCACGCTACCGGGCCATCGAGCGCCAACTCACCCGGCAACGGCGCACTACCCAGCGGCTGGTGGCGCGGCTCGCCGAGGCCCGCTTCGGGCTGGCCGCCGCCCGCGAGAGCGCCGGGCGGCTGGCCCGGCAGCAGTACCGGTACAGCCTCGGCTTCTCGCCGACCGTCCGGCTGCTGCTCAGCGACAACCCGGGCCGGGTGCTGGACGAGGAGCACGAGCTGCGCCGTGCGGCCGGCCGCACCGCCGCGGTCGCGGCCCGGCTCGCCGACGCCGAGACCACCACGGACTACTACGCCACCCGCGCCCGCCGGGCGCTAGACCGCAGGCAGACACTGGCCGACCGGCACCGGCGCCAGCGCGACACCGTGCGCGCCCGGCTCGCCGCCGTCGAACGCCTCCTGGCGTCCCTGACCGCCGACCAACTCGCCGCGCTCCAGCGGCTTGAGACGTACGGCGCATACGGCGCCCCCGGCGACGCAGCGGCGCGCGACCCCGCTGCCGCCGGGGGCGCTCCGAGCCCACCGGCGCCCGGGCCCCCACGAGCGCCCCACCGGCGGCCCGACCCCGCGCCGGCGCGGGGTAGGCCGGGCCGGCGGCCGCCCGCGCGGCAGGTAGCCCGCGCGGGGCCCGGGGGTCGGGCGCGGCCCGCCCGCTACGCCGGCACCCCGGGCGCCGCCTCGCCGACCCGCGCGAGGTAGGCGGCGGCCAGGTCCGGGTCGTAGAAGTAGTGCTCGAAGTCCGCGGGGTCGTCGAAGCCGTTCGCGAAGCGGTCGGCGACCGGCTGCAGGCCGCCGGCCGCGCCGAACAGGTTCAGCACGTGCTCCGGCGGCGGGGCCAGCATCGCGTTGGTCCACTTGGTGACGTACTGCGCGGTCTGCCAGTACCGGTCGAACGTGGCCTGCATCCACGCGGCGTCGAACGGCTCGTCGCCGCGCTCCAGGATGGAGGCGAGGTAGGAGGCGGCGCACTTGCTCGCGGAGTTGGAGCCCTGGCCGGTGATCGGGTCGTTGGCGACCACGACGTCGGCGACCCCCAGCACCACGCCGCCCGACGGCAGGTGCCCCACCGGCCGCCGCACGGTCGGCGCGTACCGGCCGGCGAGCGTGCCGCGCGCGTCCGTCAGCTCGACGGCGGTGGAGCGCGCGTACTCCCACGGCGTGAACCTCTTGAGCAGCTCCAGCGTCAGGGCCAGGTGCTCGTTGGGGTCCTTGACGCCCTGGAAGGCGTCGAGCGGCCCACCGGGGACGCCCTCCCAGAAGAGGATGTCGGCGCGGCCCGAGAGCGTCAGCGTCGGCATCACGAACAGTTCGCCGACGCCGGGCACCACGTTGCAGCGCACCGCGTCGAACTCGGGGTGCTCGGGGCGCGGCCCCATGCCGTGCACGTACGCGACGGACAGCGCCCGCTGCGGGGTCTCGTACGGCGAGCGGCTGGCGTCCCGGCCGAACATCGACACCAGCTCGCCCTTGCCCGCGGCGACCATCACCAGGTCGTAGGCGCGGGAGAAGTAGTCGAGGTCCGAGACGGCCGCGCCATGCACCACGAGCTGGCCGCCGCGCTCCGCGAACGTCTCCATCCAACCGGCCATCTTCACCCGCTGGTCCACGGACTGGGCGATGCCGTCCAGCCTGCCGACCCAGTCGATCAGCCAGGTGGAGGAGCCGGTCGCCTCGTCGGGCGGCCCCGCGACCGACACCCCGAGCCCCTCGATGCGCGGCGCCTGGTCCTCCCAGAAGTTCAGTCGCAGGTCGCGCTCGTGCTGCAGGGCGGTGCGGAACACGCACTGCGTGGACATCACCCGCCCGGTGCGTATCTCCTCAGCCGTGCGGTTGGACATCAGGGTGACCTCGTACCCGTGGGACTGCAGGCCGAGGGCGAGTTGCAGGCCGGACTGGCCGGCCCCGACGATGAGGATCTTCCGCATGACAGCTCTCTCTCACACAGCGCGACCCGGCACCCGCCGCCCGCCCCGCCCCCGGCGTGAGCCGACGGATGGGCGGGCGCGGATCGCCGAGTCGACGACACGTACAACAACAAAGGGGGCTTCTCCCACAGCGGCACCGGCCCGGGGGCGGCGGGGCAGCAGCGGCCGGGCTCGGTAGCACGGGGGGCGCGTCACTCCGGCGTGCGGTCCAGGGCTTAGCCGACCAGCGCGAGCAGCGTCTCCACCACCGTGTCCCACCGCCGCGCGTCCATGATCACGATGGGCACGTGCAGCGGCACGGACAGCGCGTCGCGCACGTCGTCGGCGGTGTACTCCTCGGTCCCCCCGAAGTGGTTGACGGCCACGACGTAGGGCAGCCCGCCGCTCTCGAAGTAGTCGAGGGCGAGCCAGGAGTCCTCCAGGCGGCGGGTGTCGACCAAGGCGATCGCGCCGATCGCGCCCCGCACCAGGTCGTCCCACATGAACCAGAACCGCTGCTGGCCCGGCTTTCCGAACAGGTAGAGGACCAGGTCGGACGCGAGGGTGGGGCGCCCGAAGTCCATCGCGACGGTGGTCGTGGTCTCGTGCGGAGTGGCCTCGATGTCGTCCACGCCCACGCTGGCATGCGTCATCAGCGCCTCGGTCTGGAGCGGGGTGATCTCCGAGACCGAGCCGACGAACGTCGTCTTGCCCACCCCGAACCCGCCGGCCACCACGATCTTCGTCGCGGTGGGCGCCCGGGAGCGGTCGAACTGCCAGCCCTGCAGGCCCTCCTCGGCGGCGAGCAGCCTGGCCACCTCGTCGGCCGCCGCGCGCTGGTCGAGGCCGACCACACCGGCGGGCGCGCCGGCGTGCCCCGCGATGTCGATGCTGCCGTCGATGCTCTCCTGCGTGCCGTCGTCAGCGCCGACCAGGGCCCGCGCCCCGACCGGCGCCACGCTGCCGGCGACGGCGCCGGAGGCGGGGCCGTTCGCGGCGGCGGGGAGAGGGGCGGCGGGGAGGTCGGCGGCAGGGTCGCTCGTCGGGGCCCGGTCCGACGGTGGGTCCGCGACGGCGGGTATCGCCGTCACCGTTTCAGAGCCTGCGGAGTCCACCGAGCACCCTTTCCAGCAACGCGCGGTCCGGCTGCCCAGACTCCCGCACGACGCCGAGCGGCATCTTGAGGAGCGCGGCCACCTCCGCCACCGAACGCATCCGGCGGCACAGCGCGACGATGGCCTTGACCTCCGGCAACACCCGGCTGTTCAGGCCACCGGAGGTCAGCTCCCGCCGCTCCTCGGGCGCCTTCAGCGCGGCCACGAACGTCTCGACCAGCAACACGTGCCCACACCGCGTCCGTCCGTCAGGCTGTACGGGCGCACGCGCGAGGGTCGCCGTCTCGGCAACTGGGAGGTCGCGCTCATCGCGCCGACTCCACCGACCTGCGCAGTTCGCTGCGCAGGTCCGGCGTGAGCACGTACCCGGCCCGGCCGACGAACAAGGCCATGTGGTACGCCACCACGGTCATGTCGCAGTCGGGCGTCGCGTGCACGCCCAGCAGCGAACCGTCGCTGATCGACATCACGAACAGACTGCCCTGGTCCATCGCGACCATCGTCTGCTTGACGCTCCCGCCGTCCATGAGCTGCGCCGCACCCAGCGTGAGGCTGCCGAGCCCGGAGACGATGGTGGCCAGGTCGGCGCTGGAACCCTTCGGCCCGTCCTGCCCCTGCGCCGGCTTGGCCGGCCTGGCCGCCGCGGCGGTCTCCTCCGGATCGGAGGAGAGCAACAGCAGGCCGTCGGAGGAGACCACGGCCACCGACATGACCCCGGGCACCTCCTCCACCAGGTTGGTAAGCAACCAGTGCAGGTTGCGGGCCTCGTTGCTCAGCCCGTACGCGTGCGGCCTGGCCGGAGCCTCGGTCGGCGTCTCGGGGGGCGCCCCCCGAAACATTGCGGTCAACTGCGTGCCTCCTCGACAGTTCCACCCTCGTCCAGCGCCCCCGCTTGGTGTTGCGTGTTCCGTTGTCGCGCGTGCCGCTGTCGCGGCTGTCGATCCTCTGGCTGCCGACCGGTCGGCGGCTGGTCATGCCGCTCCTGGTCGTACGGCGATTGATGATGCTGCTCCTGGTCGTACGTGGGTTGGTCGGACTGCCCCGGCCCTCGGCCCTCGACGTGGTCCTGGCAGGGTCGCGTTCGCCGGCTTCGCCCGGGCTCGCTTCCGTGCCCCGACGCGGGGGCCTGGGGTGCGGGGGGCATGGGCCGGCTGGTCGAGTGCCGGTGGTGCCTCGCGGTGCGGGGCGGTAGCCGGTTCCCGCGCCCCGGCGGGCGGTGGCTGGTCGCACCGCTGATCCCCCGGCACGGGGCCACTCCGCGCGGCCGTGCGCTCGGCGATCTCGGCCTCGGCGTCCCGGCGGCCGTCCCGCGCGCCCTGCTGGAACCCACCGAGCCGCCGCCGCAACATCTCCGCGTCGACCTTGCGCCGCTCGCCCGCCACGGGCCTGCGCGGCGCCACCACCCGCGGGGTCCGCTTGGGGAGGCCCTTGTCGGTACGGAGCCCGTCGAAGCGGGCGGCGTCGGCGTACGCCTCGTCCAGGAGGAGGGCACCGCCTCGGGAACCTTCGGTGTCGAACGGGCCGCGCACGTCCACACTCGCCGCACCCGGGTCCGCCGGGCGCGTGGCGGACGGGGTCCACAGGGTCGGTACGGGCTCCCGCGAGGCGTCGGGCCGGGCGTCCGGTTCCTGGCGGGCCGAGCGCTCTATAGCCCGCTCGGCCGCGGCCACCAGCGGGTCACGCGCTCCGCCGCCGGCGCAGCGTGGGCCCCGGTCAGCGACGCGGCGCCCGCCCCTGCCGCAGCCCCGGCCCCCGCCCCAGGGTCGGCCAGGGCCGGGGCGGGTCCCTCCGCCGCGCCACGCGCACGGACCCGCGGCGGCGGGTCCGGCCACTGGCCGGGCGGTTCGGCCTCCCCGCGACCGCCGACGGGCGGCCCGTCGGGGCGTGGGCCGGGCGGCGCCGGCTGGCCCTCGCGCTGGCTCGGCACCAGCGGCTCACCGTCCCTCGGCTCTGTCTCGTCGGGGCCGGGCCCCCACGGCTCGCCCGTCCACGGCATGGGGCGGGCCTCGCCGGGCCGGTACTGCTCGGGGTGCTCGCGGCCACCGAGCGGGGCGTTCGGCTCGGGGTGCGCGCGCCGCGCCCGCCGGCGCCCCGTCGGCTGGTCCGCCGCCGACGGGTCATCACCCCGGGGCTCGACGTAGGGCGCGGAGGCGACGCCGGACACCCGCGTGGCGGTCCCGGCCCCCGAGAAGGTCGCCCCCCCGGGGCACGGCGTCCTCGTCCCCGGGGACGGCATGGGCGGCGGGAGCCGCGGGGGGCGAGGGACGCTTGAGTGGTGGGTGCCGCGTGCGCGGTGGGGGGCGCGGGCGCGATGCCCGGGTCAGCGCCCGCGGCGCGCCCCCCGTCGTCGTGCGCCGCCGAACCGTACGCGGCGGGGTCGTACCCGGCGGGGTCGTGCGATACCGGGTCGTGGGCCGTGCGGGAGGCAGCCGGGTCATACGCCTCGGACTGGTCCAGGACGACGGCCTCGGTCCCGGCCGCCTGACTCGCCGGCCCGGGCACGGTGTTCGGCACGGGAGCGATGTTCGGCGCAGGAGCGGTGTGCGGCACGGGCGCGGTGTGCGGTGCCGGCGCGCCGCCGGTGATGCCGGGGGTAGGGTCCGTGCGCAGGGCCACCGAGCGCGCGCTTCCCGCCACGGGCAGCGGCTGCGGAAGGATCTGCCGAGGCAGCACGACGACCGCGGTGACCCCGCCCTGCTTCTGCTCGCGCAACTGGACCCGCACACCGTGCCGGGCCGCGAGCCGGGTGACCACGTACAGCCCGAGCCCCAACGGGTCCTCGGGCTGCGGGCCCTGACAGTAGTCCGGAACGGGGTCGGCGAGCCGGGCGTTCAGCTCGTCGAAGCGCTCCGGCGTCATGCTGATGCCCTCGTCCTGCACGGAGAGCATCACCTCGCCGCTCTCCATCAGCCAGCCCGAGACGTGCACCTCGGTCCCGGGCGGCGAGAACACGGTGGCGTTCTCCAGCAGCTCCGCGATCAGGTGGCTGATGCTGTCGGACGCGAACCCGGCGACCTGCACCTGCGGCGGCAGCGCCTGGATACGGATGCGCTGGTACCGCTCCACCTCGCTGATCGCGGCGCGCAGCACGTCCAGCAACGGCACCGGCCCCGGGTGGTTGGACTGGCGCTCGGAGCCCGCGATGACGAGCAGGTTCTCGCTGTACCGCCGTATCCCGGTGGCGAGGTGGTCGAGCGTGAAGAGGGTGTCGAGCCGCTCCGGGTCCTGCTCGCTCTCCTCCATCGTCTCGATGACGGTCAACTGCCGCTCCACCAGGCCCAGGGTGCGCAGGGCCAGGTTGACGAAGCTACTGTGCACCCGGTCGCGGAGGCCGTCCAGCCGGGCCTGCACCTCGTCCTTGAGCCGGCGCAGTTCCTCGCACTCCTGCCGGACCTCGGCGATCTGCGCCGCGAGGTGCTGGCGCTCCTCGATCAGGTGGCCGCGCTCCGCGGCGAGCTTGGCGACCCGGGCGCGTTGGCTGCCCAGGTTCTCGTGGAGCTGGCTGACGGACTGTACGAGCCCGGCGAACTCGTCCCCGCGGGCCGCGTCCCGACGCCCGAGGGTCACCGGTTCCGCGCTGGTCGGGTCCTCGACCAGGCGGCGGGCTCCGGAGCGCAGCGCTACCAGCGGGCGCGTCACCGAACGGGTCCGTGCGCACGCTCACGGCGATCGCGAGCAGCAGGCACCCGAGCAGCAGCGCGGCCCGCAGCTCCAGCGCGGTGATCTCGTCGTCGCGCGTCCGCTCCGCGCGTGTCAGCCCGTCAGCGGCCAGCGCGGTCTCGACGCCGCGCAGCCGGTCGACGCGGGCGGTGAGCGCGGCGTCGACCCGCTCCCGATCGAGCGCGAGGTCGGCGGCGGTCAAGCGGGGGGGTCGGTGAGCTGGTCGAGGTAGTGCTCGGCCGCGGCAACGTCGCGGCCGGTGGCGGCGCGCTCCAGGCGCTCGCGGGCAGGGCCGGGAGCGAGCTGGGCGAAGTACGCGAGCGCCGCCTCCTCGCGCAGTCGGGTGCGCTGCGCCGCGGCGGTGAGGTCCGGTTGGCGGCCACCGGAGGCCAGGGCTCCGCGCAGCAGCGCCCGACTGCCGGACGCCTGCTCCACGGCGCGGCCGAGCGGGCCGAGGGAGCCGGGCTCGACCACGCCGGCGGCCCGGTACAGGGCCCGCACAGAGCCGGTGTACGCGTCGAAGGTCTCGACGGCCGAACCGGGCCCCGACAGCGCTCGCTGCCGGGCCTTCGGCAGTCCGCCGAGTCGCTTGGCGGCGTCGGCGAACGTCACGGAGGCGTCACTCGCGCTGCCACGCAGCTCCCCGACCTGCCGGTCCACCCGGGCACGCACGGCCTTCGACGCCCCCCGCCGAGGACGGCGGAGCGCCCGGTCGCCACGTACTCCGTCATAGCGTCGCGCTCGTCCGCCAGTGAGTGGGCGAGGGAGACGGCCGCCACGGCGGCCTCGGCGCGATCGACACCGAGCTGTGACGCCCCCCTGGCGCTCCCCCTCTGAGCCCGACCGGGCCAGAGGCTCACGTGGGGGCCGCCGCTCTGGGGGTTCGGCCCGGGCGGGCTGGTCTCCGTCGCGGAGGGGGCCGACCTTCGCGGTGACGGAAGGGGCGGGGCGGACGGTGAACGGTGAACGACGCGAGCTGGCCCCGGCCGCACCCCACGCGCGCCCCTCCAAGCAGCCATCGGCTACCGCTCGGACACGGCGGACCCGCGGCCTGACTCCGGGGGCGACTCCAGACCTGGCGTGGCCGACTCCGTCTCGTGCCCGGCGTTGAGCCGGTGCAGCAGGCGGGCCAGTTCGGCCACCTCCGCGCGGTCCCAGCCCTCCAGCCGCTGGGCGTAGCGGGCGCGCAGGCCACCGCGCACCCGGGTGAACCTGGCCCTCCCCTCTTCCGTCAGATGTACCAACCAGGCCCGGCCGTCGTCCGGGTCGGGGGCCAGGCCGATGAGCCCGAGCCGCTCCAACGCGCGCAGTTGTCAGCTCATGGTCGCCTTGCCGACGCCGAAGTACGCGGCCAGGTCCGTGGCCCGCATCTGCCCGGCCTCACTCAACCGGGCCAACAGTCCGTACGCGGCGGGCTCCAAGTCGGGATGGACCTCTCGCGCCATCTCGCCCAGGTTCGCGCGTGCGCGCCGGAGAAAGACGGACAACTAACGCTCAAGAGCCAGAAAGGCGCCGTCGACCCCAACTCGACCTTCGCCGTCGCCAGCTCCCCCGACCCCGGTGTTGTGCACGTCAGCACCTCTCCGGCTTTTCAGCACGTGAAAGTCTCGTCGCGCCGCGACGTGTTGCCGCAGCTCCGCCAGTATTTTGCAGGAATACACCGCGACTCCACCCAGGACCTCTTCCCCTTCCCCCATCTACGCCCGTAGAGTTGGGTTATGACATAGTCATTCTAAAGCCATGTCGCACATCCCCCACCGAGGCCATCGGAGGCATACCCATGCCCACGCACAGACCCGGTTCCCCCCGCCGCTCTCTCACCGCAGTGGTCGGGTTTCTTGCAACGTTCCTCGCCATGACGTTGGCGTTCACGCTGGCCGGCGTGGCCACCGCCGCCGAACAGCCCATTCCGCACCCCGAAAAGGACTGGATGGGCTCCACCATCCTGGAGCGGGAGGGCGGCAACCCCGACAATCAGCCCCCCTCCTCGCGCGGCGCGTCCGTCGAGGGCGTCGACGTCAGCAGCCATCAGGGCAACGTCAACTGGTCTTCGCTGTGGGACAGCGGAGTGCGCTGGGCGTACGTCAAGGCCACCGAGGGCCTGACGTACAAGAACCCGGACTTCGCCCAGCAGTACAACGGCTCCTACAACGTAGGCATGATCCGTGGTGCCTACCACTTCGCGCTGCCCGACGTCTCCAGCGGAGCCCAGCAGGCGAACTACTTCGCCAGCACCGGCGGGGGCTGGTCGCGCGACGGCAAGACGCTTCCGGGTGCGCTTGACCTGGAATACAACCCGTATGGCGCCACGTGTTACGGGCTGAGTCAGAGCGCGATGATCAACTGGGTGCGGGACTTCTTCAACACCTACAAGGCACGCACCGGTCGTGACGCCGTCATCTACACGTCCACCAGTTGGTGGAAGACCTGCACGGGCAATTACGCGGGCTTCGGCAACACCAATCCCCTGTGGGTTCCGCGCTATGGCTCGTCGGTGGGCGAACTTCCCGCTGGATGGGGCTTCCAGACCATGTGGCAGTACACCTCCACGGGACCGATCGTTGGCGACCACAATCGCTTCAACGGCGCGTACGACCGCCTCAAGGCACTCGCCAACGGCTAATCGATCTCGCCGACATCCCGGCGTCATGTTCGGAACGCTGTTATGCGACCCCGGTCGCACTGTTCTTCCGTGATTGCGTGAGATCACTGTCGCACGCCCTCCTCCGGTGTTCGTGAGTGCACCAGTCGCGGCCCCGGCGTCGTGCGGCCCCTCTCGCCCTCCGCGAGAGGGGCCGCACCCCTCTTCGCGTGCCCGCCCCGGCGCTGTTGGCCCCGCGCGCTGTCCTTGACCTCATGTCAGCGGGTTCCGCTACAGCCATACGGACAGGTCTGTCTGTATCCTGAGGAGCGTTGGCGTAGGCTTCGGCGCGCACCTGACGCGGCACCGAGCCGGCGCCCGAACCAGGCACCCACCTCTTGGAGCGTGACGCATGGCTGGCAAGCGGTCTCCCGCTCGGAGTCGGATTCTGGATACTGCGACGGAGTTGTTTAACGCGCACGGCGTGCGGGGCGTCGGCGTGGACCGCATCATCGCCGAATCCGGCGTCGCCAAGGCGACCCTCTACACTCACTTCCGCTCCAAGGACGATCTCGTCATCGCTTATCTCCACGGCGCCGACGGGCTCTGGCGCGGTGCCCTGCGGGAGGCAGCGACCAGCGCCGGCTCCGACCCCCGCGAGCAGATACTCGGCCTGTTCGACGCGCTGCGCACCGTGACCATCTGCGACGGGTTCCGTGGCTGCGCCTTCATCAACACCGCGAGCGAGACGGAGCCCGGCACCGCCCCGCACGCCACAAGCGTCGAACACAAACAAGCCGTGCGTGCCTGGCTGAAGAAACTCACCGTCGCCGCCGGCGCCGACGACCCGGTCCTGTTGGCCCAGCAGCTCAGCGTGTTGATAGACGGCGTGATGTCGGCCGCGGCCCTGGAGCCGACGCCAGAGTTCACGGAGGCCGCGCGAGCGGCGGCCCGCACCCTCATCTCCGTCGCCTGCCCGGACCCCGCCATGGCTTAGCAAGGGCCGGCCCGCCGGCCGGTGGGCGCCACCCAGCCATCAGACGCAGCCTCCCGACCACCCGCCCGCAGCAACCCCTGCCTGACCGCACAGCGCGGGACGGGGGACTGCGCTCGGCTGTCCCGCAACCGGCGACACCGCCATGGCGCCGCGCGGAGGAGCGGGCGCCGGTTCCGAACACGAAAGAGCCCGGCACGGCGAGGACGCCGTGCCGGGACCAGAGGGAGAGGACGACGACACCTCGCGGGTGTCGCCGTCGCGCTCAGGCGGCCAGACTCGACTCCTCGGCGGCTGCCGGCGCTATTCGCGCGGTCTCGGTCGTACCGCTGGTGCGGAGGACGGCCCGGTAGGCGTCCTGCTGGGCCGTGAGCCCCGACTCGTCCATCCGGCGCGTCCCGTAGGCCACGAACGGTTCCTCGTACCGCATGCCGGTCGCCCCTGCCGTGACGTCGAAGGGGCGAAGGAGATCGGAGACGGAGAAGCGGTTCGCTCCCCCGGGTCCGTAGGCGTCGCTGGGGCCGCCCACAGTGGTCGCCACACGCAGCGTCTTGCCGTGCAGGGCGGAACCCTCGGCGCCGTAGGCGAACCCGTACACGAAGACCTCGTCGAGCCACTGCTTGAGCAGCGGGGTCGCCGCGTACCAGTAGAAGGGGAGCTGGAGCACGATCCAGTCGTGCTCCAGGAGCAGGCCCTGCTCGCGCGCGATGTCGATGCGCCCGTCGGGGTACGTGGCGTACAGGTCGTGGACCGTGACGCCGGCAACGCTCCTGGCGGCATCGACGAGAGCCGTGTTGACGCGCGAGGTGGCCAACTGTGGATGAGCGAGGACAACCAGGGTGCGGGGCTCGGATGCCACGGAAGTCTCCTGTTCGGAGGCGATGCGTACGACCGGTGCGTGCAGCGAGGCCGCACGGGCGAGTTCAGTAGCAAACAGACAGGTCTGTCTGACACTCCAAAATTAACAGACAGACCTGTCTGCCTGTCAAGGTCACCGAGAGAGCCAACGAGTCCTTCACCCTTTCGAGTTGACCGGCTGTCACATGCACGCGCATTGCCGGGAGCACTCACGCGCCCAGGCCATGCCGTCTTCCGTTGCCGAAGGTCAGGGGCCTTCGCCCGGGCGTTCAGCACCCCTCGCACGCGCACGGGGCGCTGACCTCGCGGGCACCTCACCGCGGGCCGCAGCCGTACGCTCCCCGGGGCCGACACGCCGAGGCCGGCGCCCCCGCTCCACCGCGGGTGAAGGGGGAACGCCGGCCTCGGCATCGCTGTTCGGGCACGATCCGGCCCAGGCCGGGCCGGGCCAGGTCACGTCACGCGGCGACCTGCGCCCGGTCGTCCGCGCTCACCACCAGGTCCGCGTCCGTGGCCGGACTCAGCGCCAGCTCCAGCAACTGGCGCACGTCCGACAAGGCGTGCACGTCCAGTCGGTCGAGCACCTCGGCCGGAACGTCGTCCAGGTCGGGCTCGTTCCACTTGGGGATGACCACGGTCGTGATCCCGGCGCGGTGGGCGGCCAGCAGCTTCTGCTTGACCCCGCCGATCGGCAGCACCCGGCCGGTCAGCGACACCTCACCGGTCATCGCCACGTCCGGACGCACCTGACGGCCCGACAGCAGCAAGGCGAGGGCGGTGGTCATCGTGATGCCCGCGCTCGGACCGTCCTTGGGCACCGCCCCGGCGGGAACGTGCAGGTGGACACCGCGCTCCTTAAGGTCCGCGACCGGCAGTTCCAGTTCGGCCCCGTGCGAGCGCAGGAAGGAGAGCGCGATCTGCGCGGACTCCTTCATGACGTCGCCGAGCTGCCCCGTCAACATGAGCCCCGCGCCACCCGTCTCGGGGTCGGCCAGCGACGCCTCGACGTAGAGCACGTCGCCGCCGGCGCCGGTGACCGCCAACCCGGTGACCACGCCCGGGACGGCGGTGCGCCGCTCGGCCGGGTCCTGGGCGGCCTCGGGGGTGTGGTGCGGTCGGCCGATGAGCGGTCGCAGCTCGTCCGGGCCGATAGCGAAGGCAGCTCCCGCTCACCGAGCGCGTGCTGGGCCGCGACCTTGCGCAGCAGCCGCGCCACGGACCGCTCCAGGTTCCGTACGCCCGCCTCGCGCGTGTACTCACCCGCCAGCTTGCGCAGCGCCGCCTCCTCCAACGTGACCTCGCCCGGTTCGAGACCCGCCCGCTCCAACTGGCGCGGCAACAGGTGGTCGCGGGCGATGGTGACCTTCTCGTCCTCCGTGTAACCGTCCAGGCACACCAGGTCCATCCGGTCGAGCAGCGCCTCGGGGATGGCTTCGAGCACGTTGGCGGTGGCCAGGAACACCACGTCGGACAGGTCCAGTTCGACCTCCAGGTAGTGGTCCCGGAAGGTGTGGTTCTGGGCCGGGTCGAGTACCTCGAGGAGCGCGGCGGCGGGGTCGCCCCGGAAGTCGGAGCCGACCTTGTCGATCTCGTCCAGCAGGACCACCGGGTTCATCGAACCGGCCTCCTTGATGGCCCGCACGATCCGGCCCGGCAGAGCGCCCACGTAGGTGCGCCGGTGGCCGCGGATCTCGGCCTCGTCCCGCACACCGCCGAGCGCGACCCGCACGAACTCGCGCCCCATGGCACGGGCCACCGACTCGCCGAGCGAGGTCTTGCCGACGCCGGGAGGGCCGACGAGCGCGAGTACGGCGCCGCCCCGACGGCCGCCCACGACGCCCAGGCCACGGTCGGCCCGCCGCTTGCGCACCGCGAGGTACTCGGTGATGCGCTCCTTCACGTCCGCCAGCCCGGCGTGGTCGGCGTCCAGCACCTCCTTGGCGCCCCTGATGTCGTACGCGTCCTCGGTCCGGCGGTTCCACGGCAGTTCGAGAACGGTGTCCAGCCAGGTCCTGATCCAGCCACTCTCGGGGCTCTGATCGGAGGCCCGCTCCAGCTTGTCGACCTCCTTGAGCGCCGCCTCACGCACCTTCTCCGGCAGGTCAGCGGCCTCGATGCGGGCCCGGTAGTCGCCGGACTCGTCCTCGCTGTCGCCGTTGAGCTCGGCGAGTTCCTTGCGTACGGCCTCAAGCTGGCGGCGCAGCAGGAACTCGCGCTGCTGCTTGTCGACGCCGTCCTGCACGTCCTTGGCGATGGACTCGGCCACGTCCTGCTCGGCCAGGTGCTCCCGGAGCCAGCCCATGGCGAGCTTGAGGCGGGCCACCGGGTCGAGGGTTTCCAGGAGTTCCAGGCGCTGGGTAACGGTGAGGAACGGGAAGTAGCCGGAGTTGTCGGCGAGCTGTGCGACCTCGTCGATCTGCTGCACCCGGTCCACGACCTGCCAGGCACCCCGCTTGCGCAGCCAGCTCGTGGTCAGCGCCTTGTACTCCTTCATCAGCTCGGCCTGCGAGCCCGGCGAGATCTCGCTGGCATCCGGGCCGGTCTCCTCGACCGGGGTGCCCTCGATCCACAGCGCGGCCCCCGGCCAGGTGGTCCCGGCGCCGACCCGGACCCGGTGCACGCCACGGATGAGCGCGCCGGGGTCCCCGTCCTAGAGGCGGCCCACCTGCTCGACGGTGCCGAGCGTGCCCACCCCCGCGTACGTTCCCTCAATCCTCGGCACGAGCAGCACCTGCGGCTTTCCCGCACTTCCGGTGCCGTTACCGCTGGACCTCGCGGCAGCCTGGGCCGCTTCCACGGCGGCTCGTACGTCCGCGTCCGTCAGATCGAGCGGCACCACCATGCCGGGCAGTACCACCTCGTCGTCGAGCGGCAGCACAGGCAGGGTGAGCGGTGTAGACAGCGAAGCCATGATCTCCCCTTCAGCAGGTAAGTTGAGCTACACACACTCAATTCATATGAGGCGCCTCGTGTTCCCTCACCTGTGTTCGCTGTGAGCGATCAGACGCGGCGGCGACTCCGCCGACCGCTCTCCCATGGGGGCAAACCGCTCACCTGGCGGCTTTACTCCGCGCCTGACCCGGCGTTGAGCAGGAGACTTTCCCGGGTCGGCGGGGCGGGGACCGGGAGCAGGGCAGCGCTGGCTGGTGGCGATCGGTGTCGGTGGTTGTCTTCGGGGGCCGGGGTGAGGCGGAGCCCGCCGGTCGGCCCCACCGGCCGGCGGATGGTCGGGTCGGGCCATTGGGCTGTCGGGTCGTCGGGCCGTCGGTGTGGAGGCGCGAGGCGCCGTACGTGACGCTGGCAGACGGCTGGGAGCGTTCACGATGCGTGGCAGAGCAGTGGTCCCTGGAGGCGCCGGCACGCCGCCGGCCCCGGCGGGGGTCGGTTCGTGCAGGCGCGGGCGGCGGTCGGTACGCGCTGGCGCGGCCGGCGGCGGGTGCTTCGGGACGGTGGCGCCCCGGGTCTCTACTGCGTTTTCAGTAGGTGGTCGTGTGGTTTCAGTAGGCCGCGGTGTCCGCAGCGGCATGACGACGGGACGGGCCCTCCCCCACGAGCCTTGAGAGGTCATCGCTTGTGGAGAGGGAGACCCTGACGTGGCGACTTTTCTGTATCGGCTCGGCCGTGGCGCCTTTCGGCGACGCGGCAGAGTCGTCCTGATATGGCTGGGCGTGCTCGCCGCGGTGGTGGTGGGTACCGCGGGGGCGTCGGGGCCCTCGGATGAGGAGTTCTCGATGCCGGGGATCAAATCACAGAAGGCGTTCGATCTCATGGAACAGTGCTTTCCCGGAACCGCCGCGGACGGCTCCACCGCCCAGGTCGTCTTCGTCGCCCCCAACGGGCAGAAGGTGACCGCCGGCGACACGCGGAGGGCCGTCGAGGAAGCGGTGAGTTCGCTAGGCGGCGGCCCGCAGGTGGCCGACGTCGAGGACCCGTTCGCGTCGGAGGCCGTCAGCGAGGACGGTGCGACCGCCTATGCGACCGTCACCTACGAGGTGGAGCCCTCCGAGATCACCGACGCCAGCCGATCCGCGGTGGACAGGGCGGCGGACCAGGCGCGGGCGGCGGGCCTGACGGTGGAGACCGGCGGGTCGGCGATGGACAGCGGCGGCGGGCCCGGCGGCACCGCGGAGATCGTGGGCCTCGCGGCGGCGGCGGTCGTGCTGCTGTTCACCTTCGGATCGTTGGCGGCCGCGGGGTTGCCGCTGCTGACGGCGGTCGTGGGCGTCGCGGTCAGCTTGTTCGGAATCGTGCTGCTGGCGGGACCGTTGGGGCTTTCGGCGGACACACTCACCCTCGGGATGATGCTGGGCCTGGCGGTGGGCATCGACTACGCCCTGTTCGTGGTGTCCCGCTACCGCGAGGAGCGCGGGCGCGGCCTGCCGCCGCAGGAGGCGGCCGGGGTGACGGTGGGAACCGCCGGATCGGCGGTCGTCTTCGCCGGGGTCACCTTGGTGATCGCACTGGCGGGCTTGTCGGTCGTCGGCATTCCCACGCTGACCAAGATGGGCCTCGCCGCCGCCGGGGCCGTCACGGTCGCCGTACTGGTGGCCTTAACGGTCGTCCCCGCGCTGCTCGGTTTCTGGCCGAACGCGGTGCTGTCGCGCAAGGTACGCAAGGCCCGCCTCATCACCCTTGGTGACCGCGGCGCGGGCGGGCGCGGCAACCTGGGCACGCGGTGGGCCCGTTTCGTACTGCGCCGCCCGGTAGCGGTCCTGGTCCTCGGCGTCGTGGGCCTGGGCCCGCTGGCCGTGCCGATGACGTCGCTGCAACTGGGCATGCCGGGTGACGAGGCCAAGTCCACCGCCACTACCGAACGACGGGCCTACGACGCGCTCGCCGAGGGCTTCGGCCCGGGCTTCAACGGTCCGCTCACCATCGTCGTGGACGCGAGGGGGCGGCCGACCCACGGGTTGCGGTGCGCACCATCAGCGACCGGATCAGCGCTACGGACGGCATCGTGTCGGTCTCGCGGGCCGGCTTCAACGAGGCCGACGACACCGCCGTCTTCCGCGCCACCCCGTCGACCAGCCCCACGGACGAGAAGACCAAGGACCTGGTGGAGACGATCCGCCACGACCGGCCAGCGGTGGAGGAGCGGGCCTCGGCGACGTTCGAGGTCACCGGCACGACCGCGCTGAACATCGACATCGCGGCGAAGGTGCAGTCCGCGCTGGTGCCGTACCTGACGGTGGTGGGCGGCCTGGCGGTGGTCCTGCTGCTGGTGATCTTCCGGTCCGTGCTGGTACCGGTCAAGGCGGCCCTGGGCTTCGTCCTCTCGGTGCTGGCCGCGCTGGGCGTGCTGGTACTGGTCTTCCAGGAAGGTCATGCGGCGGACCTCTTCGGAGTGGAGCAGACCGGGCCGATCATGAGTCTGATGCCGATCTTCATGATGGGTATCGTCTTCGGGCTGGCCATGGATTACGAGGTCTTCCTGGTCTCTCGCATGCGGGAGGCGTACACGCGAGGGGAGACCGCCGGTCAGGCGGTCGTGTCCGGTTTCCAGCACAGCGCCCGGGTGGTCACGGCCGCCGCGCTGATCATGGTCGCGGTCTTCTCGGGATTCATCGGGGAGGACGGGTCACTGATCAAGATGCTCGGGTTCAGCCTGGCCGCCGCGGTGCCCTTCGACGCCTTCGTGGTCCGCATGGCGATCGTGCCCGCCGTCCTGGCCCTGCTCGGCGACCGGGCCGGGTGGCTGCCGCCGTGGCTGGGACGCCTGCTGCCCCGCGTCGACGTGGAGGGCGAGGGACTCGACCCCGCACGGTCCGACAGGCAGGGCCCGCACCCGGTCGGGTCGGTCGAAGCACGCGTGTGACCAACTCCCCCCGCGAGACCGCCCGAGCGAGTTGCGTCGGGCGGTCCGCCCGCCTGTCGCCCGCATCAGCGACCATGGACCACGGCATGCCCCTTACGGAGACCACGATGATCAACCTCCTCGAACGGTACGCGGAACGCCACGCTCGGGCCGCCGACGTGGTGACGGCGGTGACGTCGTGCGTGTGCACTGTCCTCGGGGCCCGGATCAGCACCTCCGAGTCCTCACCTCCACCTGCCTTGTGGCCCGCCTGGATCCTCGTCGTCTCCGGCGCGGCCGTCCTGGCCTGTCGCAGCCACCCGCGCGCCACCCTCGCGGTCACCGCCGCCGCGGCGGCCGTGCTGACCGCCCTGGGCTACCTGCCAAGTCCTCTGCTGCTAGCCCCCGTCATGACCGCCCTGTACTGGCTCGCCGCGCTCACCGATTCACGCACCACCGCCCTCTACGGCTCGGCGACCATGGCCGTGCTGGTGGCCACCTCGCTCGCCGCCGCCCCGCTCGGCGACGACTTCATCCTCCGCACTGTGGGCACGGTGCTGTGGCTGCTGCTACCGGTGTCCCTGGGCGGCAGGAGCCGCTTCCGTCGCGCCTACCTCGAATCCGTCAAAGGCCCGCGCCGCCCACGCCGAACGCACCCGTGAGGAGGAGGCCCGGCTCCGCGTCGCCGAGGAACGCATGCGCATCGCCCGCGAACTCCAAGACGCCGTCGCCCACCACATGGCCGTCGCCCGCGCCCAGGCCGGCACCGCCGCCCACCTAGCCGACACCCACCAGGAACAGGCCCGGGGAATCCTGGCCGACCTGGTCGGAACCACCTCCTCCGCACTCCTGGAACTACGCGCCACCGTGGGCGTCCTACGCCAGGCCGCCGACCCGGACACCGACCCACTGGAGCCCACGCCGGGCCTGGGCCGCCTCCCCGCGCCGGTCGCCGACTGCGAATCGGCCGGCCTGACGGTCACGGTCAGCTCTGAGGGCAAGGCTCAACCCCTCTCCCCTGGAGTCGACCTGACCGCCTATCGGATCATCCAGGAGGCCCTGACCAACGCAACGAAGCACGCGTCCGACCACGCGGCCCGGGTCCGACTCCGCTACGAGGACACACGCCTACTCATCACCATCACCAACGACGGCACAGCCAACGGCGCAGCCGTCCCACCGGTGCCCGGCGGCGGAGACGGACTGATGGGCATGCGCGAACGCGCCCACTCCGTCGGTGGTGACCTGCGCGCCGGGCCCCGCCCCGCAGGCGGCTTCGAAGTCGCCGCCGCCCTCCCCTTCCAGCCCCGCACCCTGGGGAAAGCCCCGACGGGACCTCAGACGGACACCCCAGCCGGACCACGACACGAGGAAACCCGTTGACCATCCGCGTCCTGCTCGCTGACGACCAGGCCCTGCTGCGCGGCACCTTCCGGCTCCTGATCGACTCCTGCGACGACATGGAGGTCGTCGGCGAGGCCGCCGACGGCCATCAGGCAGGAGAACTCGCGCGCTCGCACCGGCCCGATGTCGTCCTCATGGATATCCGCATGCCCGGCACCGACGGCCTCGCCGACACCCGCGTCCTCATCCTGACCATGTTCGAGACCGAGCAGTACGTCGCCCAGGCACTGCGTGTGGGCGCCAGCGGTTTCCTCGGCAAGTACGTCACCACGGACGCGCTACTGAACGGCATCCGCACCGTCGCCGCCGGCGAAGCCCTCCTGTCGCCAGGAGCCACCCAGGCCCTGATCACCCGCTTCCTCCCCCTTCCCACCTCCGGTCCGCCCCTCGCCCCAGCCGAACGTCTCGCTGACCTCACCCCCCCCGCGAACAAGAAGTCACCGTTCTGGCAGCCCACGGCAAATCCAATGACCAGATCGCCCAGGAACTCGTCTTGAGCGTGCTGACCGTCCGCACCCACATCCAACGCGCCATGACCAAACTCGGCGCGCGTGACCGCGCTCAACTCGTCGTCATCGCCTACCAGAACGGCCTCGTACGCCCCGCGCAACCCCAGTCCTGACGCTCGCGTCGTCCGTTCGCAACACCTCTGCGGGCACGTGGTGGTGGGCCCGAACGCACGGTGCTTGGCGGCCTGGTCGCCCCTGCCCGGCAGGAATACCGGCTGACGCTCGCGGCGCGTCCCTGACACTTCGACCCGCAGCTCCGTGACGCGCCGGCGCCAGCCAACAGCAGTCGGGCTTCGCAGAGCCGGTTGGCGCGCAGCAGTCGCACGCCGGCCGTGCCGACCGGCCTCACGCACCGAGCGCAGTGTCACCACCTGTGCCGGCCCGTCGGGAGACGTCACGCCTGTGCGGCGTACACCAGCTCCCAGACATGGCCATCCAGGTCCTGGAAGCTGCCCCCGTACATCGGCCCCTCCCGCAGTGCCGGCTTCCACGGCTTGCCGCCAGCCGCTATGGCCCGAGCGACCGTGTCGTCCACTTCCTCCTTGGACTCCGTGGACAGACAGGTGATGACCTCGGCGGTCCTCTTGGCGTCGGCCATCTCGCCGTTGACGAAGTCCTTGAAGCGGTCCTCTTCGAGGAGCATGACGAAGATGTTCCGCTCAACGATCATGCACGACGTCCTCTCGTCGGAGAACTCGTCGTTGAACTCGAAGCCCAACTGCCCGAAGAACTCCACGGATCGCCTGACGTCGCTGACCGGCAGGTTAATGAAGGCCATACGCATCGCGGTGACTCCCCTGATCGATGACGACCCTGGCCACGCCGGCCAAGCAACGTGTCGCACTGCGACATCCCCACACCCGCTCCGGGGGCCGTGAAGACGAAGACAAGGTAGCAAGCCGTACTCCTAAAAAACAAGTGAATGCTTTCTTTTCAGGAGTTCCTCGCGTAGGATGACGTCATGGCCACGAAGCGGAGTTACCACGACGCATGCGGCACGGCGCATGCCCTCGATCTCGTCGGAGAACGCTGGGCACTCCTGGTGGTGCGCGAACTCCTCCTGGGACGCAAGCGATACGGCGACCTGCGCGCCGACCTGCCCGGCATCAGCACCAACGTCCTCTCCCACCGACTCGACGAGCTGGAAGAGGCAGGCGTCGTGTATCGCCGCACGCTCCCGCCTCCGGCCAACGCTCGGGTGTACGAGCTCACCGAGTGGGGCCTTGAGCTGGAGCCGATCATTCGCGACCTCGGCCGCTGGGGAGCCCGCTCTCCCGCCCATCAACGCGACGCGAGCATCAGCCCGACCTCGTTCGTCCTCTCTCTCAGGACGAACTTCGACCCCGAAGCGGCCAGTGGCGTGCAGGCGGTGTACGAGCTGCACCTGGGGCAGCACAGCTTCCACGCCAGGGTCGCGGACGGCGTGTTCGAGATCGACAGAGGTACGACATCGACGCCCGACGCGACGATAGAGGGTCCCCCTGACGCGCTGGCCTCCGTCATATACGGGGGGCGTGGCATGGCGGAGGCCACACACGCGAGCGACCTGGCCGTAAAGGGTGACCTGACTGCGGTCGAGCGCTTCCTCTCCCTCTTCTCACTCCCCGAGCCCGCGGCCCAATCCGACCAGAGGTAGTCCACCCTGCTGGTGGGGCCGTGCGCCGGCCTCGCCTCCACCCACCTCGTCGACCAACCGGCGAGCCGTCTAGCGCTACCGCGGCGTCGCCGCTGCTCTGGCCGCGTCGCTGTCGCCCCGCGCGGATCAGCGCTGCTCTGGGTGCCGCGTCGATCATCTGCACAGCGGCGACGAGCAGGCCAACCCGATGAGCACGGCGAGCACATGGCCCCAGTTCGTGAGGGGGTCAGCGAGTTCGATCAGGTCCAACGCGAGCACCACTCCCAGGCTCACCAAGACCACCCACCGAACCCATGGCACGAGGAGGCCAGCCAGCGCCGCCAGACTCGCCAACAGCCCATAGCTGATCCGTAGTCGAGCCGATCAAGAGAGCTGGGTGGCAGGTGACCGGAGGCTACGGACGCGGCGACCGGCAACTCCGTGAACAGCGTCGCCAGCACATGGCCGAGTGCGAACACCGCAGCCGTGCGCCAAGCACCCACCCGGCGCTCCAGCGCGCCCAACACGAAAGGAAAGAGCACAATGGACGGTGACGTGAGTCCGCCCGCTACCCAGATACCGCTGGTGACCAGCGCGAGCGGCGGCCGATGCGCCAGGTTCGAGGCGTCGGAGCTGGAGTCCTCCAGCGCACCGTTCACCGCTCCCAGATCGCCCAACAGGACGAACAGGCCGGTGGCCAACAGCACGACGGCGTAGCAGAACGTGAAGGGCGTACGGGCGGGCGTCGGCAGGGCGGATGCCAACCGCGCACCCCACCCTCGTCTGCCACGCCAGGCCAAGGTTCGGGACCACCCATGCCCCGGGGGCGTCCGCCAACGTCTGGGCTGCGTCGGCGACTCCGGGCGAGGAGATCGCCCGATAAGGGGTGTGGCGGGCTCGCGGTGAGCGGGCGTCACAGCCACAGGGCGAGTCGTGTGCCGCAAGATCGCGGGCCGGGCGGCCTCGACTGGGGGTCGAGGGGCGCGGGAGCGTGAGACCTCGGTGCTGCTCGTCGCAGCAGATCGCGCCGCAGGGGGTGGCGGCGTGGTGGGTCGGCCAGAGGACGACGGGTCGGATGCGCCGGCCGGGCCGTCAGACCCAGTGGTCACGGGCGCCGAGTCGAGCGATCCGGACCATGAGGCCGGGCCGGGGGCGTCGAGGGCGAGCGTGTGGGAGGTACCCGGGCGAGAGGTGAGCGCGTGCGACGTGTGCGCGTGGAGCGTGGGTGCGTCGGACGAGGACGAGTAGGAAGCGAGCACGTCGGACGTTAGCCTGTCGGACCCGGGCGCTTCGGGCGCGGGCGCGTGAGGACCGGGCACGTGAGGCGCGGGCTCGGCGCGGACTGGTGTGGCGGTGGCAGGCGTGGGGGTGTGGCGCGCGGGGCGGCCCAACCGGGGCTCGTCGTGGGTTTCGTCATACGAAAGAGGGGGGTGATCGGACGTGAGGTTCGCAGGGGCGATAACCCAGCCCCAGGCGGCGTGAAGGCTGACGGAGCGGGACCAGGCGGAACCAGACCAGTCAGCGCGAGACCAGGTCCGGCAGGGCCAGGCGGTGCGGCGCGGCGCATCGCCGGCCGACTCAGCGGTTGTCTTCGACCAGGTCACCGCCCTTGAAGCCCCTCTCACGGATGGCGCGGCCACGCGCCGCAAGGCTCCACCCTCTGCCAAACAACAACCACATGCCCCAGGAAAGGAGTGTGATGATCGCCACTGTAGACAACCTTGCGGGTCTCGTATTCATCGCCCGCTGGGTGGCGGGCTTACGGACCCGCGCCGCGTTGGTCCGGCAACGCCTTCCTATCGCGTTGGACCGCCTCACCCGGCTGTGGCGAAAATGGCCCAGTTCCGCTCGTCAGCCTTGTGTCGCCACACCTTCGGAGGTCAGCGCCATGTCCGCCGCGCCGTACGAGTCCGCGCCGTATGACACCGATGACCGGCCGGTGACCGTCGAGCGTCGTGAGGGGCCCTACGGGGAAGTGGTGCTGTGGCGGCGCGGGCAGGGCGCGGAAACCGTGTGGGAGATCATCGCCAATGGTTGCTTCCTGATGGACACCTCCGACGGTCGGTCCGAGCGGTTGCTGATGCGTGCCGCGCTGAACGCCCTCACGGAGGGTGCGGAGTCGGGCGTCCGCTCCGGCTCCGGTCCTGGCTCCACTGGCGATGTCGGTGTCGTCTCGACGAAGGCCGGCGCACCCTCGCCTACCACCGCTTCCGCAACCGCCGCGAGCGACGAGAGCGAAGAGTCGGCGTCTACGCGCGCTGCGGAGGCGCGGTGTGCGATACACGGCGAGGCGTCGGGCGGCGACTCGGTGGACGGTTCGGCCCTTCCCGGTACGAGCGGCTCCGGAGAGCTCAGCCGACCCGGTTCCGGGCGCGGCCGGCGGGGGACGGTGGTTCCGAGAGTGGCTCGGAGGCCGATCACGGGGCGAGTGGCTTGCGCGTGCGGCGAAGCTCTCAGGACGTAGATTTTCGGCCCGCTGTGTTGATCGGGGGCTGGGCGTCGGGTTCTCCCTGGTCGAGGCCGTCGCAGAGCCGCGGTGGGGTCGCATCGTCGTGGCCGAGCGCCAGCAGGCGGTCATCGACTGGCATCTGCGGGGCCCGCTCGCCGAACTCACGGGACCCGCCCTCGCCGACCCACGGACAGAGATCCTGCACACCGACCTGGTCGCCTATCTGCGCGGGGCGGCCCCCGACGAGGCCGACCGCGGCACCACGCCAAGCGCCCAGCACGATGCCGACGAGCACGGTTTCGCCTCCCGGGGTGCGGGGCGGTCCGTGCCCACTTGGCGCGGGGAGGCGATACTGGTGAGCGATTCCCGCACCCGCGACGCAGGGCAGAGGTACGACGCGCTGTGCCTGGATATCGACAATGGCCCGGACTGGACGGTGACCGAGGACAACGGCGGTCTGTACTCTCCCGCGGGGCTCGCGGCCTGCCGGGAGCGGCTCAACCCCGGCGGAGTACTCGCGATCTGGTCCGCGCAGCCGTCGACAGCGTTTGAGGAGGCGTTGCGGAATGCCGGTTTCACGTCCGTACGGACGGAAGAGATCACCGTTGCCCGAGGCGTCCCGGACGTGGTTCACCTCGCGATTCGCGGTGCGTAGCCGAGCCAAGCACACTGCGTTTACGCTGCTTGCCAGCGAATGCTGCCTGGGTAGCCAGGGATGACCAACCCCGGCGCGCCAGGCAAGGGACAACGCAGGGGCGGGCAGATGGAGCAGACACACAACGGCCTGGGCGGCACAGCGGGAGCTGCCAACGGGGCCAATGGGGCGCAGCGCCGGGTGCTCGTCGTAGAGGACGATCCCACGATCGTCGACGCCATAGCGGCTCGGCTGCGAGCCGAGGGGTTTCAGGTGCGTACGGCCGGGGACGGGCCGGCCGCCGTGGACACGGCCGAGGCGTGGCAGCCCGATCTGCTGGTGCTCGATGTGATGCTGCCGGGGTTTGACGGACTTGAGGTGTGTCGCCGGGTCCAGGCGCAACGACCGGTGCCGGTACTCATGCTGACCGCGCGCGACGACGAAACCGACATGCTGGTGGGCCTCGGGGTCGGCGCCGACGACTACATGACGAAGCCGTTCTCGATGCGCGAACTGGCGGCGCGGGTTCACGTGCTGCTGCGCCGGGTGGAACGGGCGGCGCTCGCCGCGCACACGCCCCGTACGGGCATCATGCCGCTCGGCGAGTTGGAGATCGATCACGCGCAGCGGCGGGTGCGGGTGCGGGGTTCGGATGTTCACCTCACGCCGACGGAGTTCGATCTGCTGGTCTGCCTGGCGAACACGCCCCGCGCGGTCCTCTCCCGAGAACAGTTGCTGGCCGAGGTGTGGGACTGGGCCGACGCGTCGGGCACACGCACCGTGGACAGCCACATCAAGGCGCTGCGGCGCAAGATCGGCGCGGAGCGCATCCGTACGGTGCACGGCGTCGGGTATGCCTTGGAGACGCCGGCCGCATGAGTGGTGAGCGCCGGGTCGGCTTGGTGGAGCCGGCGGCCGCCGGCTCCGCGCGCCTGGCGCCGTCCGCGCGTGGGGGGTACCGTCGTAGGTTCGGCCGCTCCTGGCAGGTCACGGCCGGTCGGCCCAGCGCGGCCCGTTGCTCTTGGCCGGCGGCCCGTACGCATCAGGCCACGGCCGGTCATTAGGAACCGGCAGGCCGCGTCTCGGGGCGGTCGGCGCTGCGGTGCCCATGCGAGTGAGGGCTCCGGCCGGGGGTTCGGCTCTGGCCGGCCGATCGCATCCGGCTGGCCGGCTGGTGTGGCCGGCCATGGGGTGGTGCGCGGCCGTGCCCATGACCATGCGCACGCCCCCGCACCATGCGGGCTGACCAGCGAACGGGGCCAAGCACCACATGAATGTCATACGCCCGGCCACCCTCGCGTGCGCCAGTTCGGGGAGCGTCGCGTGGGGGCGAACAGTTTCGACCGGGTCGGTTCGGCAAACAGCCGCTCTGGCCAGCCTCGCTGCGGAGGCTGTGGCGAGGCCCGATGCTGTGGCCTCGCCCCGCAGCGCCTCACCCGCCAGCGCCTCGCCGACCTCCGTCGCCGTCGGCGGTGGGCGCGGGGGGATGGACGAGTACACCTTCTGGGACACGGTCGGCGCCGCGTGGCTGGCGGAGGGCGCGGTCGGGGCTGCGCACGTCGGGCGGACCGCCGCGCGTCGGGCCTTGCGTGGTTCGGCCGGCGCCGCCCCGGGTACGTGTGTCGCTCGCCTCGCGGCTCGGCCCGTCCGGGCGGCGATCATCGCCGGCGTGGCGGATACGCACCGGGGCCGGGACCGGGCCCGGGACAAGGGCAGAGGCCGGGGTGGCCACGGCTGGCGTCGGGATCGGTTGTCCCGGCGGGTCGCCACTACCGGTGGTCCGCCCGCTCACCGCCGTCCGCGCGATCAGCGCCGAGCAGGACCGACCGGAGGCTGCGCCTGACCTCGACACGGAGTACGCACGGTGGGTCACGACAGGCGGCTGTTCACCCGCGAACGCTGGGCATGCCCCGGGGAGGCCCGCGTCGGGGGACGACAGCCAGCGGCCACCTCCCGCGCGGCGCTCGCCGCGCCGCTCGACCGCGCCCCACCGGCCGGAGGAGCGGGTGCCCGCGACGACGGCGACAGGTTCCCCGCTCACGACACGCCCGACACCTACGAAGGGCGTGTCAGGGGTGCGCGGCACGCCCGGCCCGCCGGGGGCGCCGCGTCCGTCGAACGGAGCAGACATGACGTACGCGACACGCGCGACATGCCCGGAGCCCGTGGGGAACGCCGCGTACCCCGGGCCCGCGGCGAACGCGGCAAGCGCGGGACGCGGGCAGCAGGGCGCGGCCTCCACGACCAACCCCGCACGCGGAGTGCAGGCGTCACGTGCAGCACGCCCGGTTGGTCCAGCCCGGTCGACTCCCCCAGCAAGCCCCGCCCACCCGGCTCCCCCGGTGAGCCCGACTCACTCGACTCCCCAGACGGGCCCGGCCCCGACCCCCGCCCCGATGCCCACGGCCACAGGCCACGCCCGCAGCCCGGCACGCACGACGCGCCCCATGCCCCCGGAGGCCACGACGCCCACGCCACCCACCCCACCAGCGACCCTCCAGGCGCCCCCTGCCCCCGTGGCACCCAAAGCTCCCCCGAGTCCGACCTCCCCCTCCCCAGCCCCCACGAGGGATGCCGCCCCCACGAGAGGCACAGCACCCGCGAGACGCATCACCCCCACACGGGGCACAGCACCCGCACGGGGCACCACCCCCACACAGGGCCCAGCACCCACGGGGCGTACCGCTTCCACCAGTGACGCCGTCCCCACGGGACACACCACCCCCACGCGTTGCCCGAGGCACCCGTGAGAGCCGTGAGAACCCGTGGCGCGGGCGTCGACAAGGGCGAGGAGTGGCTGGCGCGGGAGCGGTCGTGGCGTGGGGAGTGGCGGGAGTGGCGCAGGGAACGACGTACGGAACGGCGGGAGAGGCGCGTGGACGAGCGAGGGTGGCGGATGCCGATGCGGGGATGGCGGATGCCGGTGCGGGGGAGGTGGGTGACGGAGTCGGCGGACCGCGCGGGGCGGGCGTGGCGGTTCCCGTGCGCCCGTAAGCGGGTCGCGGCGGCGCTGAGCTGGTTGTGGGAGGCGCTGCGCCCGCTCGATCCCTACCGTTCCGTGAAGGCCGCTCTGGGTGGGTTGGTGATCGTCTCGGTGATCATCACGACGCTGCTGGTGTTCGTGGCGGTGCGGTCGGAGACCGAGCTGCGGATCATCACGATCTTCTCGATCATCGCCTCGCTCCTGGTCACGCAGTTCGTGGCGCACGGCCTGACCGCGCCGCTGGACGAGATGACCGAGGTCACCCAGGCGATGGCGCACGGGAACTACACGCGGCGGGTGCGGGCGGCCGGCCGGCGGGACGAGTTCGGTGCCCTCGCGGCGTCGTTCAACCGCATGGCCGCCGACCTGGAGGCCGTCGACAGGCACCGTAAGGAACTGGTCGCCAACGTCTCGCACGAGTTGCGTACGCCGATCGCGGCGTTGCGCGCGGTGCTGGAGAACGTGGTGGACGGGGTTTCGGAGGCCGATCCGGAGACGATGCGTACGGCGCTCAAGCAGACGGAGCGGCTCGGCCGGCTCGTGGAGCAGTTGCTCGACCTGTCGCGCCTCGACAACGGGGTGGTGCCGTTGCGCGCACGCTCCTTCGAGGTATGGCCGTATCTGGCGGGCATCCTCAAGGAGGCCAGCATGGCCAGTGGGGCGCGCGCGGCGGCCGGCTCGTCCGGGGTGAGCGCGCGGGGGGACGTGCATCTGCACCTGGACGTCTCGCCCCTCGACCTCACCACGACGGCGGACACGGAGCGGCTGCACCAGGTGGTGGCCAACCTGATCGACAACGCGATCAAGCACAGCCCCCGGCGAGGCCGGGTCACGGTGCGGGCGCGCGGCGCCGAGGCGCCGCAGAGCCTGGTGCTCGAGGTACTGGACGAGGGACCGGGGATCCCCGAGGCCGAGCGGCACCGCGTCTTCGAACGTTTCAACCGGGGCAGGCCCGAGCACAAGGGTCCCGGCAGCGACGGCGGCACCGGGCTCGGCCTCGCCATCGCGCGCTGGGCCGTGGATCTCCACGGAGGTCGGATCGGAGTGGCCGAATCCCCTCGGGGGTGCCGGATCCAGGTCACTCTTCCGGGCAACGTGCGGGAGGCACGTTGACGTATGGTCGGTGACGGAAGCACGCATTCGACCGAGTGCAGGCGCGGCGAGCCCTTGCCTGGTAAGGGTGTCATGCGGGGAACCCCGTGTGTTTCCCGCCAAGTCATGCCTCGAAACCCGTCGATCAATGTGATGTATGCGACGCATGGCCCGTGCGGCCTGCACCAAACGTCCCAACAGGCGTAGCCTTTATTTCCGCTGTCCACCACCTTAGGAAGCGGAAGAGGGCGGTTGCCGCCGTGTCGCCACAGTCCCCCAACACTTCGAGCATCTCGACCGACCCCGACGAGCAAGGGAAGACCCCGCCAGCCGAGTTCGGACCCAATGAGTGGCTCGTCGACGAGATCTACCAGCAGTACCTCCAGGACCCGAACTCGGTAGACCGAGCCTGGTGGGACTTCTTCGCCGACTACAAGCCGGGCAAGGACGGGGCGTCGGCCCCGGCAGCGGCAGGGGGAGTAGCAGCTCCGCCGCGCCCGGGAGCCGGGGCCGCACCGAACGCTTCCGCCCCGGCCACGCCGCAGACGTCCGCGAGCGCCCCCCAGGCCGCCGCGCAACCCGCGGCCAGCGCCCCGGCGCCCGCGAAGGCGGAGCCGGCCAAGGCAACCCCCGCCGACCGGCCGGCCCCCAAGCCCGCCGCGAAGCAGGAGACGCCGAGCGCCGGGCCGGAGCTGGTGACGCTGCGCGGCCCGTCGGCCGCGGTCGCGAAGAACATGAACGCCTCGCTCGAACTGCCGACGGCCACGTCCGTGCGCGCGGTTCCGGTGAAGCTGCTGTTCGACAACCGCATCGTCATCAACAACCACCTCAAGCGCGCCCGTGGCGGCAAGGTGTCCTTCACGCACCTGATCGGCTACGCCATGGTGCAGGCGCTGAAGATCATGCCGTCGATGAACTACTCCTTCTCGGAGAAGGACGGCAAGCCGACTCTGGTCAAGCCGGAGCACGTCAACCTCGGCCTCGCCATCGACCTGGTCAAGCCCAACGGTAACCGGCAGCTCGTCGTCGCGGCGATCAAGAAGGCCGAGACGCTCAACTTCTTCGAGTTCTGGCAGGCGTACGAGGACATCGTCCGCCGGGCCCGGGGCAACAAGCTGACGATGGAGGACTTCACCGGAGTCACCGCGTCGCTGACCAACCCGGGCGGCATCGGCACCGTGCACTCGGTTCCGCGGCTGATGCCCGGCCAGGGCCTGATCATCGGCGTCGGCGCGATGGACTACCCGGCGGAGTTCCAGGGCACCTCGCAGGACACCCTGAACCGCCTCGGTGTCGCCAAGGTCATGACGCTGACCAGCACCTACGACCACCGCGTGATCCAGGGCGCCGCCTCCGGCGAGTTCCTGCGCGTGATGAACCAGTTGCTGCTGGGCGAGAACGAGTTCTTCGACGACATCTTCAAGTCGCTGCGCATCCCGTACGAGCCGATCCGTTGGCTGCGGGACATCGACGCCTCGCACGACGACGATGTCACCAAGGCCGCCCGCGTCTTCGAGCTGATCCACTCCTACCGGGTCCGCGGCCACGTCATGGCCGACACCGACCCGCTGGAGTACCGCCAGCGCAAGCACCCCGACCTGGACATCACCGAGCACGGGCTCACGCTGTGGGACCTGGAGCGCGAGTTCGCGGTCGGCGGCTTCTCCGGCAAGTCGATGATGAAGCTGCGCGACATCCTCGGCGTGCTGCGTGACTCGTACTGCCGCACCACCGGCATCGAGTTCATGCACATCCAGGACCCGAAGCAGCGCAAGTGGATCCAGGACCGGGTGGAGCGCCCGCACTCCAAGCCGGAGCGCGAGGAGCAGTTGCGCATCCTGCGCCGGCTGAACGCGGCCGAGGCGTTCGAGACGTTCCTGCAGACCAAGTACGTCGGCCAGAAGCGGTTCTCGCTGGAGGGCGGCGAATCGGTCATCCCGCTGCTCGACGCCGTGATCGACTCGGCCGCCGAGGCGCGCCTGGACGAGGTCGTCATCGGCATGGCCCACCGCGGTCGGCTGAACGTGCTGGCCAACATCGTCGGCAAGTCGTACGCGCAGATCTTCCGGGAGTTTGAGGGCAACCTCGACCCGAAGTCGATGCACGGCTCCGGCGACGTAAAGTACCACCTGGGCGCCGAGGGCACCTTCACGGGCCTGGACGGCGAGCAGATCCAGGTCTCGCTGACCGCCAACCCCTCCCACCTGGAGGCGGTGGACCCGGTCGTCGAGGGTGTCGCGCGCGCCAAGCAGGACATCATCGGCAAGGGCGGCACGGACTTCACCGTGCTGCCGGTGGCACTGCACGGCGACGCGGCCTTCGCGGGCCAGGGCGTCGTCGCGGAGACGCTGAACATGTCGCAGTTGCGCGGCTACCGCACCGGCGGCACCGTGCACATTGTCATCAACAACCAGGTCGGCTTCACCGCCGCCCCGGCCGCGTCCCGCTCCTCGATGTACGCCACCGACGTGGCCCGCATGATCGAGGCGCCGATCTTCCACGTGAACGGTGACGACCCGGAGGCCGTGGTCCGCGTCGCGCGGCTGGCCTTCGAGTTCCGCCAGGCGTTCAACAAGGACGTGGTCATCGACCTCATCTGCTACCGCCGCCGCGGCCACAACGAGACCGACAACCCCGGTTTCACCCAGCCGCTGATGTACGACCTGATCGACAAGAAGCGCTCGGTGCGCAAGCTGTACACCGAGTCGCTGATCGGCCGGGGCGACATCACGCTGGAGGAGGCCGAGCAGGCGCTGCAGGACTTCCAGGGCCAGCTGGAGAAGGTCTTCACCGAGGTGCGGGACGCCACGTCGGCCCCCGCCCCGGCAGAGGTCCCGCAGCCGCAGGCCGAGTTCCCGGTGCACGTGGAGACCGCGGTCTCCCAGGAGGTCATCAAGCGGATCGCCGAGTCGCAGGTCAACGTGCCCGACCGGGTCACGGTCCACCCGCGGCTGCTGCCGCAGCTCCAGCGCCGGATGGCGATGATCGACGACAACACGATCGACTGGGGCATGGGCGAGACCCTGGCCATCGGCTCGCTGCTGATGGAGGGCACGCCGGTGCGGCTGGCCGGCCAGGACTCGCGGCGCGGCACGTTCGGCCAGCGGCACGCGGTGCTGGTGGACCGGGAGACCGGCGAGGACTACACCCCGTTGCTCTACCTCTCCGAGCACCAGGCCCGGTACAACGTCTACGACTCGCTGCTGAGCGAGTACGCGGCGATGGGCTTCGAGTACGGCTACTCGCTGGCCCGTCCGGAGTCGCTGGTCATGTGGGAGGCGCAGTTCGGTGACTTCGTCAACGGCGCGCAGACCGTCGTGGACGAGTTCATCTCCTCCTCCGAGCAGAAGTGGGGCCAGACCTCCGGCGTCACGCTGCTGCTGCCGCACGGTTACGAGGGTCAGGGCCCGGACCACTCCTCGGCCCGCCCGGAGCGCTTCCTGCAACTGTGCGCGCAGAACAACATGACCGTCGCCATGCCGACGCTGCCGTCGAACTACTTCCACCTGCTGCGCTGGCAGGTGCACAACCCGCACCACAAGCCGCTGATCATCTTCACGCCGAAGATGTTGCTGCGGCTGAAAGCGGCGGCCTCCAAGACGGAGGAGTTCACCACCGGCGGCTTCCGCCCGGTGATCGGCGACCCGGTGGCCGAGGCCAACGCGGCGAACGTGCGCAAGGTCGTCTTCTGCTCAGGCAAGGTCTACTACGACCTGATCGCCGAGCGGGACAAGCGGGGCGCGAACGACACGGCGCTGGTCCGCATCGAGCGGCTGTACCCGCTGCCCGGCAAGGAGCTCCAGGCCGAGATGGCCAAGTACCCGGGCGTGCAGCAGTACGTCTGGGCGCAGGAGGAGCCCGGCAACCAGGGCGCCTGGCCGTTCATCGCGCTGAACCTGATCGACCACCTGGACCTGGGCGTGGGCGCCGACCTGCCGCCGGCCGAGCGGCTGCGTCGGGTCTCCCGGCCGCACTCCTCGTCCCCGGCCGTCGGTTCCAACAAGCGGCACCAGGCCGAGCAGCAGGCGCTGGTCAACGAGGTGTTTGACCTCTAGCGTCGGCGTGTGGCCGGCGCCCGCCGACGGTGGGAGCCGGCCGCACGGGCCGGTGAAGCGGTACGAAGCAAGGGCCCGGCCCCGTTTCCGAACGGGGCCGGGCCCTCGCGTGTGACGTGGCGGAACCTGACGGGGCGCGGCGGGACCCGGAGCGGAGCGACCCCGGGGGCGGCGCGGCGCGAGCGTCCGGTGGCGCGGGCCTCAGGTGGCGCGGGCGCGCAGCCGGCGGAGCATGCGGGCGTCCTCGAAGCCCACGTCCCGCGCGGCGGACTCCACCGTCGCGCCGTGGCTGATCAGGTGCGCGGCGCGCTCCAGGCGCAGCGTCTGCTGGTAGCGCAGCGGGGTCAGGCCGCCGGTGGCGCGGCCGAAGAGCCGGGTCAGGGTGCGCTCTTGGCTGACGCCGGCGTGGTCGGCCAGCCGGACGAGCATCAGGGGCTCGGTGAAGCGGGCGTCGATGAGGTCCTGGACCCGATGGACGGTGTCGTCCAGGTGCGCGCGGTGCCGCAGCATGGCGCTGGTCTGCGGCTCGTGGCCGTTGCGGCGGGCGTAGACGACCATGCGGCGCGCGACCCGGGCGGCCAGCGCCGGGCCGTGTCGTACGGAGAGCAGGTGCAGCGCCAGGTCGATGCCGCTGGCGATGCCCGCCGAGGTCACCACCCGGTCGTCGGAGGTGAACAGCACGTCGCGGACGACGGTGGTCCGCGGGTAGCGGGCGGCCAGCTCGTCCTGGTGCGCGTGGTGGGTGGTGCAGCGGCGGCCGTCCAGGAGGCCGGCTCGGCCCAGCGCCTCCGCCCCGGCGCACACGCTGGCCACGGTGCCTCCGGCGGTGTGGTGCGCGCGCATCCGCTCCAGGAGCGCGGGGCCGGGGCCCGGCCCGGTGTGCAGCGTGGTCGCGTCTGCCAGCCGGGGACCACGACGAGGTCGCCCGGGCCCAGCGTCGGCCACCGGGTCCCGGCGGTCAGCGGCAGCCCCTGGGCGCTGGGGACGTCTTCGTGTTCGGCCACGTAACTGAGCCGGTAGGGCTGCCCGCAGCTCACCGCCGTGCCGAAGACCTGGGCCGGTCCGGCGACATCGAGCAGGTGGACCTGGGGCAGCAGGACGAAGACGACGTGGCTCACCCGGTCGATGATCCCTGTTCGGCGGCCAGCTCCGCCACCATCGCGATGCGGGCGAACCGGTCGCGCAGGGCCACCTCGGTGCGCTCGATGATCTCCTAGGCGCTGAGGCCGCCGAGCGGGTCGGTGGTGGTGGCGTCGGTGACGAGGACGGCCGCGTACCCCAGGTCGCTGGCGAGTCGGGTGGTGGTCTCCACGCACTGTTCGGTGCGGATGCCGCACAGCCACACCTCGCCCACGCCCGCGCGGGTCAGCAGGTGCTGGAGGTTGGTGGTGGTGAAGGCGTTGTGCACCGTCTTGCGCAGTACGGGCTCGTCGGGCGCCGGCTCCTCCAGCTCCGCGAGGAAGCGGACGTGTCCCGAGTCGGGGTCGAAGGGGGTGCCGCTGCCGGGCGCGGTGTGCAGCACCCAGACCACGAGGTCGCCGCCCGCGCGGGCGAGCCGGACCAGTCAGTTGACCGGTTCGGCGATCTTCGGGTTGCCGATCCGCTCCCACGAGGGGAGGGCGCGGAAGGATTCCTGGACGTCGATGACGATGAGTGCTCGCTTCATGTCACCCATGGTGGCCAGCGCGTACGGGCCTCCAACAGGCCCGATCCAGGCTGGCGGCGGACCGATCTGGTCAGCCCACCGCCGGCCCCGGGCCGGGTGGCGGCGCGAACCGCCGCCCGGCCCGACCGGGCGGCGGGGCTAGTGCGCGTGGTTCTCGAAGTCCCAGAACGGCCTGGCCCGGGAGCGGGCCGAGATGGTGTGCACGTGCTGGGAGCCGAGGGTGTCGGAGAGCGCGCTCAGCGCCGCCTCCTCCACCTTCTCGGCCTGCTGCCGGTCGCGCAGCACGCGCAGGTCGGCCGCGAGCGCCACCTGGCACGAGAGCGCCAACGGGTGCTGGGGGCACAGGACCTCGGCGGTCAGGTGGCTGGTCCTGCGGCTCAGCTCGGCGGCGCCCTCCGGGTCGCCCATCAGGTTGCGGGTCGCGGTGGCGTTGAGGGCGATGCCCAGCGTCCATGGGTGCCGCTCGCCGACCGCGGCGGTCATGGTGGCCAGCGCCTCTTCGACCAGCATCGCCGACGACTGCCGCTCCCCCGCGGCCCGCAGTACCAGCGCGTGGTTGACGGAGCTGCCGACGGCGTACGGGTGGCCGGGGGCCGAGCATCTCGCGGTAGCGGTCGAGCACCCGCTCGCCCAGCCGGCGGGCCAGGTCCAGGTCGCCGTGCTCGCGCTGCATGCAGCCGTAGCTGGAGGCGGCCATCAGGGTGAGCGAGTCGGTGTCGCCCAGCACCCGTTCGCAGCGCTCCAGCACGTCGCCAAGCAGGGTGACGCCGCGGGTGCGGTCCCCCTGTCGGTACAGGCACATCGCCAGGTTGTGCTCGGCGCGCAGCGTCTGCGGGTTGTCGGGCACCATCACGTCCCGGTGCACCTCGACGCTCGGTTCCTGGATGGAGATGGCCTCCTCGTAGCGGCCGAGCAGGCGCAGGTCCCAGGCGTAGTTGATCTCGGAGAACAGGGTCCAGTTGTGCCGGGGGCGCAGGCGCTCGCGGCGGGCCTCCAGGGCGCGCCGGTCCATCTCCAGGGCCTCCGTGTACCGGCCGAGGACGCGGTAGGAGACGGCGAGGTTGTTCAGTGCGCCCAGCGTGCGCGAGTCCTGTTCGCCGACGAGGTCGGTGTACTCGCGCAGCACCGACTGCTGGAGGTCGAGCGCCTCGTCGTAGCGGGCGAGCGCGCGCAGGTCGGCGGCGAGCCCGGTGACCGCACGGAGCAGGTCGAGGTCGTGTTCGCCGCGCTCGGCGCGCAGGTGGTCGGCGGCGGCCCGGTCGAGCTGCTCGGCCTCGGCGTACCGGCCGACCGAGCGCAGCAGGTTGACGTGGTGGTAGGCGAGGTCCCAGACGCGCGGGTGGGTGGGGCCGAGCAGCTCGTGCCACTTCGGGGTTACCCGCTCGGCGATCTGGAGGCCGGTGCGGTACTCGCCGCTCAGGAAGAGGTAGCGCAGGCAGTTGAGGACCAGGCGCTGCACGGCGCCGTGCGTGCTGACGTAGGAGCCGGACGCCTCTAGGTGCGGGACGAGTTCCGCGTACCGGGGCCACAACCGGGTGTCGGTGGGGCGGCCCGGGTCGGAGTTGGCCAGCGCCCGGCGGGCGACCCGGGAGTACTCGGAGCCGAAGCGGTACACGTACTTGGCGGCGGTCTGGGTCTTGCCGACGCCGGACATGCCGAGTAGCCTGAGCACCGCGGCGCTGGCCTGCGCGCCGTTGAGATGGTGGTAGGTCTCGCTGAGCGCGCCCTCGCGTCCGGTGAAGCGGATGTTACGGCGCGGGACGCCGCCCCAGAGGCGGGGCTGGTCACGGGGGAAGCGGGGGCCCGTGGGCTCGGCGGCGGTGGCCGGGGCCGCGCTGTAGGGGGTGCCGAGGCGGGCCAGGAGCCTGCGTTCGGCCTCGCGGGGGCCCGCGACGCCGAGTTCGGTGACGTTGAGGCCCGCGGTCGGCATGGCCGCGTCGGTGACGGTGACGGCCGCGAACCGGTCAGTGTTGGGCGCGACGACGGTGCGCAGCGCGTGGTTCCACTGGTCGTGGGTGCGCGGGCCGAGCCGGAAGTACCAGTCGCTCAGCAGGAGGAGGATGCGCCCCTCGGCGAGCATCAGGTCGCGCAGCGCGTCTTCGAGCGGCGTCTCGACCGGCAGGTCCCAGCGCTGGAAGGCGACCCGGTGGCCGTGGCGTTCGAGCCGGTCACCGATCCAGGCGGCCCAGGCGCGGTTGAAGACCGGCGTAGCTGATGGTGACGGGCTGCCGCTCGGCGGGAGCAGGGGACTTGCGCACTACGGCCATCCGACCGTCTCCCTCGTGTTGCTCCATGCGATGTGAACAGCGCCCGGGCCATCCGATGGACCGTCAGCCACTGTGTGGGGAACATACACCCGCGTTTCACCCCTGGGCAGTTCATCGTGTGTGCTGCCTCCGCCAGATGAGACGGGCCGTTTCCACGTAGGCCGCCGCACGCGCCAGATACCTCGCCGGCGGGGGCGTGTCCTTCATCCTCGTGTGCAGCGCGACCAGCTCTTCGAGTAACACCCTGCCAGCCGGGCTGAGTTGGCACGAGCCCGACAGGGTGGGCAGTATCGCCCCCACCCTGCTCCCGACAGCACGCGTGCTCGGCCCAGGCCAGGTCGCGCAGTTCCGGGTCGACCGGGGCGAGCGCCACCCGCTGCCAGTAGTCGGCCAGCGCCAGATGGGCGTACGCCCCGTGCAACAGGCCGTCGCCACCTCGACCGGGCCTCGCACCCACACCGTGCACGGCCCGCGGCGCACACCGTGCCAGCCCCCGGTCCGTCCCCGGCGTCACCTGCGCCGCGCTGGGCGGTGCCCCGACTCGGGCGCGCGCGCCGCCCGTTGGCCCGCGCGCGGTGGGCGCCGCCCCCGGCAACGCCCCTGTTGTCCACTACCCCGCGCGGCCGGGCGGAAAGCATGCCTGGAGGCGACCGGGCGGCACCGCGCGGCGAACGCGCCTGGTCACGGGCGTGCGCCGGAGCACACGGCGGCGCCAGGGAGCGCGGCCAGGTCCGGCTCGGGCGCCGGTCGCGGCCCGGTGCGCCCGGACGCGCCAAGCGCGCCGGCGCCCGGGTTCGTCGGATGAGTGCGCCGGCCGGGCGCCCCCGGCACGGCGGCGGTCAGCAGGAGCTGTTGAACGCCCACAGCATTTCCCGTGGTTGGGCCACCCGGTCACGCAGCTCGCCGAGCACCTCGTCGAGGACGGGGTGCTCCAGCGTGCGCAGGGTGGCCAGATCGAGGCCAAGAACATCGGGCAACGGCCCCGCCGATCCCTCGGCCCCGGCCCGGCCCGTCGCGCCCGCGTGCTGTGCGGTCGCCTCGTGTGCAGTGCTGTCCCGGCTCATGTCAGCCTCGCCCTCCCCGCGTCACGGCCCACCGGGCATTCCCCGACGGGTGGTGCTGGAAACACCCGCGTCCGCGGCGAGGGCCGCTATCGGCCGCGGGCGAGGTCCGCCAGCCGCTCGGCCGTGCGCCGGCCCAGCGCTCCGCCACCGTCCGGGAGCGTGCGCCACCGCACGAGGGCCGCCTCGTACGCGGTGCGCGCGGCCCGGGGGCGCTGGCCCGTCTCGTAGACGACGCCGCGCCAGTGGTGCGCCATGGCCGCCAGCCGCGCTGCCTCGGGGTTGCCGGTGGCGCCCTCCGCGCGGGCCGGGCCCCGGTCCGGGTCGGCCGCGCTCGCGGCCTCCGCGGCCCGCCGGTACGCGTCGGCCGCCTGGTCGAGCCGCTCCGCGCGCCAGGTGTGCCGGTAGGTGCTGCGGTGGGCCTCGCCCAACTGGAGCCAGCAGCGGGTCGTCGGCGCCGTGCGCGGCGAGCCCGAACAGGTACTCCGCCTCGCGCAGGTCCACCAGGTCCTCGGCCTCGCGGTAGCGGATGGCCAGGGCGCGCCCGAGCATCATCAGCCGCTCCGGCAACCGGGGGTCGCCGGCCGGGGTCTCCATGCGGCAGTCCCGGAGCACCCGTACCGGCTCGAAGACGTGAGCGTCGCCGCCGGGCCGCTCGGCGCGCTCGATGAGCACCGTGCCCTATTCGGCGATCAGGTCGCTGTAGCCGGCGCGGTCGCGGGTGAGCAGCCGGCTCGCCTCGGCGAACCGCTCGGCCGCCGCGTCCAGTTCGGCGACGTCGCCGCGCCCGGCGCCGACCGCCTCGTACCGCCGCACGTACAGCCGCGCGTCACGGGCCAGGACCTCCGCGCGCAGCGGCCGGTCCGGGGCCAGCGCCAGCGCCTCGGCCACCAGCGCGGCGGCCTGCTCCGGCCCCTCCTCGGCGACCAGCAGCGCGTCCACCGCGTCGAGCGCGGCCCGGGCGAGCACCTCGGCCGTCGCGCCCTCGGCTTCGAGCCCGGCGCGCCCGAGGTCCAGCGAGGTCGCGGCCTGCCGGGCGTAGGTGCGGGCGCGCTCGCGGTCGGGGGCCGCGCCGGCCAAGCCGCAGCAGCGCCCGGCCGCGCGCCAGGGACAGCCCGCTGGGCTGTGGCAGGCTGGCCGGCCACGCGTCGGCGAACGCCTCCAGCATGCCGACGCTCTCTTCGAGCAGTCCGTTGTCACCGCCCAGTCGCCACTGCTCCTCCAGGACGCGCACCCGGTCCAGCGTGACCGCCAGCGCTTCGCCGGGGGCGAGCCCGACCGTCGCGCACACCGCGGTGAACTCGCGGTCCGCGCGGCGCAGCAGGTCGAGCGCCGCCCGCGGGTCGCCGGCCGCGCCACGGTCGCCGGCGGCGGCGTGCAGCACCCGGGCCAGCACCGTGCAGGCGCGCACCGAGCCCGAGTAGGAGGCGGTGGTCTGCGCGGCGTCCTGTGCCTCGCGCAGCAGGTCGGCGCCGCCGCGCAGCCGCCACAGGCGCAGCAGGTCCTGCGCGAGGTCGCTCCACAGCTCGGGGTCGACGCCCTGGGCGAGGGCGCGCTGTTGGGCCGCGGCGCGGCGCAGCAACTGGACGGCGTCCACCAGGCTCTGCACCAGGCCGTCGGCCTCGAAGCGTTCGATGAGCAGCGCCGCCCGGCGCACCGCCAGCGAGCGGGGCGCCTCCTCGCGGGCGAGCGAGACGCACTGGGCCGGGGTGTCCGGCATGAAGCGCTCCAGGATGCGCGCGGCGACCTCGGCGAAGGGCTGCGCCGGCCGGGCCGGGCCCGCGCCGGCCGCGTCGTCGGGTGCGGCGGGCGCGGCCCCCGGCGCCTGGCCGCCGACGGAGAGCTGGGCGATGGCGAGGGCGGGGAAGTTGGGCCCGCCCTTGCCGAACCGCTGTTCCACGTATTCCGAGTAGTGCTTGAGCACGAGCAGTGCCTCGTCCCGACCGAGGGAGGCGAGGAGTTCGTCGTGCACGCCTTCGGCGAACTCGTACCAGCGCCCGTCGCCGCCCGGCTCCCTCTCGCGGCGCCGCAGCAGCCCGCCGAGCAGCACCTCGGAGAGTTCGGCGGGGCCGGAGTCAGGCAGCATCGTGCGCTGGACGAGTTGCATGACGGGCAGGAACAGCGGGGCGGCGGCCAGGTAGACGGCGAGTTGGCCGGCGCCGGGTGACGCGGTGGCCCGGAACCGGCTGACGAGCTGGGTCGGCGACAGCGGCCCGCAGGGCCTGGCCGGCGCGGCGGCCGCCTGGTCGGCCCGCACCCAGCCGACGGCGGCCTCCACGGGGCCGGCCCCGGTGCCGGTCAGCAGCCGGGCCCAGGCGCCGAGCGCGGGCGGCGCCGGGAGCAGTACGGGCACCGGCGCGGCGCCCGCCCGCCGCTGCTCCTCGCGGCCCGGGCCATAGCCGGCGGCTCCGGCGTCGGGGAGGAAGTGCAGCGGCGCCGAGGACGTCGGGCCCTGGCCGCGGACCAGGGCGCCGAAGGAGGCGGGCAGCCGGGTGCGGGCCCACAGGCGCTGGGGCAGGGGTTGCAGGACCGCCACCGGGGCGTGCCGCAGCAGCAGGTACGCCAGCCGGTGGGCGGCGCCGCTGCGCCACAGCGGGCCCGCGCAGTCGCTAACCAGGACGGTGACCAGGCGCCCGGTCGGGTCGGTGAGCTGGTCGGCGGAGCGCAGCGGGGCCACGCCCGGGTAGAAGTGGCGGCTGACGGCGGGCGTGCCGTCGGGCCCGTCGTGCAGGTACTGCACCGCGACGTCCCGGAAGGCGCCCAACTGGCTCAATACCTTCTGGAGTTCGCGCAGCAGCCGCTGCCACACGTACATGGACGACGAGGCGTCCATGAGGAGTTGGACGACGGAGATCGCCAGTCCGCCGTCGCGGCCGTTACCGAGCCTGGCCTTGAGCACGCCGATGACCTCGCCCCGGTCGAGGTCCACCAGCGGGCCGCCGGAGCAGCCTTCGGGGATCTCGTCCTCGTTGCCGAGCTTGAGCCTGCCGTCGGTGCACAGCTCGCCCCGGATGGTGCAGCGCCCGCTGATGTCCTCGATCTCGCCGTCCTCCTCAGTGCAGCCGAAGAAGGCGACTTACTTGCGGGTGAAGACCTTCGCTGTGCGCTCGGAGAGCCAGACGCAGCCGTGCGGCGCCGGCTCCAGCATGCGGATCAGGGCCAGGTCGGGCGCGGGCCACAGGCCGCCGGCCGGGTTCGTCTCCGGCTGCGCCCACTCGACGAAGCCGGGCACGGTGCGCCCGCCGAAGCTCAGCCCCACCTCGCGCCCGCCTCCCCTCCCGCGCATGGCCACGTGGGCGCAGGTGAGCACCCAGTTTCGGGGCGATGAAGAAGCCGCTGCCCCAGGGCCGCGGAGCGGGCCCGTCCGGGGCATAGCCGGGGCCCGGCGCGTGGATGCGTACCGTCGCCGCGGCGATGAGGGGGTCCAGGGTCTCGAAGGGGTCCACGTCGGCGTCGTGTGCGCCCCCGGTGCTCACCCTCCCGCCCCACCCGAGCCGAGGTGGGCCGGCGGCCCGCCCTCCCACGTCAGGGACACGGTGATCGCCCTCTTGGCCTCGCCGTCCGCGAGCAGCCCCACGACCTTGCCGGCACGGCCGGTGGGTTCGATGCCGAAGGACGCCGTGACCTGGTCGGGCCGCGCCTCGCGCAACGCGTCGGCGAGCGACCGCGAGACGCCGGTGATCAGCGCGTCCAGGCTCTCCATCCGCGCCATCACCCGGTCGGCGATCCCGGTGTCCGCGTAACTTCCCCGTGCGCCGCCCGTCAGCTCCTCCGCGCCCGAGACGCGCGCCCATACCGGTGTGCCATCCGGTAGCTCGACACGGGTGATGCCTTCGCTCATGTCGCCCCCGCTCCCCAGCTGTTGGAAAAGGCTAGCCGGCTGGTGGGTGCGGCACGAGGGGCCGGACGCACGGCATCCGGACGGGGGGCGGGCCCGGCCCCGGCGGGCGCCGGCGCAAGCCGGGCGCGGGGGCGGAGCGGGGGCGGGGGCAGAGCGGGGGCGGGGGCAGAGCGGGGGGGGGTAGAGCGGGGGGGGGAGAGCGGAGCAGGGGCGGCCGGGCGGGGGCCACGGTAGTCGCCGCGTCCGGGCCGGCCGGGGCGGGGGCGGCTGGCCGGCAGGCGGGTGGCGCCGGGCGGGCAGGGAGGCCAGGGAGACCGGGGGCGAGGGCTGGGCCCCGGGGCGGTGCGGGGCCCCGGGGGCGGTGCGGGGCAGCGCCTATCCTGGAGGGTGACGGTCGGACCCGTACCGGCGGGGTCGACCGGGTCCCATCGCCCCTCTCGTCTCTTGCGGAGCACGCCTTGTACTTCACCGACCGCGGCATCGAGGAACTGGAGAAGCGGCGCGGCGAGGAGGAGGTCACCTTCGAGTGGCTCGCCGAGCGGCTGCGCGAGTTCGTCGACCTCAACCCGGACTTCGAGATCCCGGTGGAGCGGCTGGCGACCTGGTTGGCCCGGCTGGACGACGAGGACGACGAGTAGCCCCCGGCCCCTGCTCCGTCGACGCGGGTGGTCGACCGGCCGGGGAGAGGTGGCTGGCGAGCCGCCGCGTACGCCTCGTAGGGCGCCGACGTACGCCCCGCGCGGCGCAGATCACCCCCCGGCGAGGCCCTGACGTCACCGCGGTCACGCCCGTCACGAAATTCGAACATCTCCCGCACAACCTTTCGACCCCCTCGGCCCGTCTTGGATGCGGGGCGCACGCCGGTGCGCCGATGAGACGCCGTGGGCGACGGCCAGCGCGCCGCCGCCAGTGGGGAGACCGCAATGCCGCACGACCGAATACGCCGTACGTCCCGCACGTCCGTTCCGGCCCTGGGTGCCCTCGCGGCGGCGCTGGCCGCGGGCGTGCTCGTACCGCCGGCCACCGGCGCCGGGCCGTCCGCCGCCGCCGCGCCGAAGACCGTGTGCACCTCGAAGAAGGCGGGGCTCGCCGCCAAGCTGGCCAAGGACGTCGACGCGGCGCTGAAGGGCCGGCGCACGACGGCCGCGGTGGCGGTGAGCGACCCGAGCACGGGCACGGTCTGCACGCTGCGCGCCGACCAGAAGTACGACTCGGCCAGCGTGGTGAAGGTGACCGTGCTCAGCACCCTCATGTGGGACGCACAGAAGTCCAAGCGCTCGCTCACGCAGCGCGAGACCAAGCTCGCCACCGGCCATGATCACCAAGTCGGACAACGACGCCACCACCGCGCTGTGGAAGCAGCTCGGCGTGACCCGGGTGAAGAACTTCCTGCGCGCGGCCGGCATGGCCAAGACGGTGCCGGGCAGCGGCGGCTACTGGGGGCTCACCCAGATCACGGCGCGCGACGAGCAGCGGCTGCTGCACCTGGTCATGACCAAGAACACCGTGCTCACCGACGCCTCGCGGGCCTACGTCCGCAAGCTGATGAACCAGGTGGTCGCCGGGCAGCGCTGGGGCACCCCCACGGGCGCGCCGAGCGGTACCAAGATCCACGTGAAGAACGGCTGGCTCTCCCCACGCCCCCACGCCACGCACGGCTGGCGGGTGCACAGCATCGGCGCGTTCAGCAAGGACTACACGATCACCGTCCTCAGCCACGACAACCGCACCATGCAGGACGGCGTGAACACCATTCAGGCGGTGGCCAAGGCCGTCCACAAGGACCTGCGTCCGAGCACGGCGGGCGCGCGGTACGCGCCGACCCTCGCCCCGCAGGAGACCATCCCGCTGGTGCAGCGCTAACAGGCGCGAAGCCTGCCGCACGCCCCCGACCGGGCAGGCCCCGGCCCGGCCGGCGCGCACCCGCGCGGCACTACCCGCTGCGCACCCCGCCCCGTGCCAGGCCGGCCGCGCCGTCCGCCGTCAGCAGCGCGCCCAGCAGTGCCCAGCCCGGACGGCGCCGGCGCAGGCCCCAGGCCGCGAGCGGGAGGCCGACGGCGAGTTGGGCCGCGCACACCGCGCCGACCCGCCGGCCGCGCGGCCAGGACCCGCGGGCCCCACCGTCCAGGTTGTACAACTCGGCCCGTACGGCGTCCCGCCAGCCGCGCCAGACCAGGGTCTCGGCGCCCGAACCCCGCCTGCGCGGCGGCGCGCAGCCGGGGTTCGGGCGCCCCGGGGGTGAGCCCGGGCGGGAGCCGCAGGCCCGCGCGGGAGACCACCGCGACGAGCCCGATCAGCCGCCGCGTGGCCGCCGCGACGGGCTCCTCGTCCGCCCCGGCGTGCGCCGTGTCGGCCGCCGTGGGGTGCGGGCCGGCGTGCGCCGGCGCCGACCCGGTCAGCTCGTCCATGGCGGCGCCGTCCAGGACCGGGTCGAGGCCGAGCCGGAAGACCAGGGCGCGGGCGGCCTCGGCGTCGCCGGTCGGGGCCCCGTCGACCGGCCAGACGAAGGTCAGCGGGCGCCGGAAGCCGGACACGACCGTGAACCCGGCCCCCTCAGCGCCCCACCACACCCCGATCACCGGCCAGGGCTCGCCGGCGGCGACCGTGCGGGCCAGGTCGGCGAGGTCGGTCGAGTCCGCGACCACCGGCCGCAGAGACGACGGCCCGCCCGGCCCGGCTGAGCGCGGCGACCCCGGGCCCCACCCGCGGCCGGGTCCGCGCCGAGGCCGGGTCGGCCCGCGCCGCGCCCGGCGCGGCGGTCGGCCCGTCGGGCTCGGCGGGCAGCAGCCCGCTCCAGCCCGCACCGGCCGGGGCCAGCAGCAGCGGCGCCGGCAGGAGGCTGGCCGACGGGCGTACGTCGTCGGGGTCGGCCCGGCACAGCAGCAGCGCGCCGCTGACGGGCCGGGGGCGCGGTACGCCGGGGCGAGGGGCAGAGGAATCAGGCATGTTCACCACGCTATGATGATTCATCCAGAAACAGGCTACTCGCCCGCATATACCCCGGAATCAACAGATTCCTCCCCAGGAAAGCTCCTGCCGTCTTGTGCCCCGGACTCCCGAGTCAAGCCCGATATACCCGCATGCGTTACGCCCGATATGCCCGCACGAAGAGCTCCGCCGCCTAGTCGCACAGCGTCGCCGGCTCCTCCTCGGCCAGCGGCTGGGTCCCGTACATCGAGGCGTGCAGTCCGCGCTGCAGCAGCAGGGCCACCGGTTATCGCGCGGCGCCGCTCGGATCGGGGACGGCCAGCTCGCCGGCCTCGGTGCGCCGCCGCAAGAGGTCGGCACCCGCGCTGACGAGCGACTCCGGCTCGCCGTGCGCGCAGGCCGGCCGCAGCGACGGGTAGCGCCCGGCCTCGGCGATGATCAGCCGGCGCAGCGCGGAGGCCCGCTCGTCGAGCAGCACGGCCCGCACCTGCCGGCCGTAGGCGGTGAGCGCGGCACGGGCGGGCCCGCCCCGGGCGCCGGCGGCCCCTCGCCACCGGGCGACCCACACGGCGGCTCGACCCCGGTGAGCGCCCCGGCTTCCGCCCCGGCGGGCGCCGTCGGTGACGGGGGCCGCGAACCGGGTGGCCACCCGGTCGCGCTCGACCTCGACCGCCGCAAGGAACAGTCGCTCCTTGCCGTCGAAGTGGTTGTAGATGGTCTGTTTGGAGACGCCCGCCTCCCCCGCGATGGCGTCCACGCTCGCGCGGTCGTACCCCGCGCGCAGGAAGATCGCCACCGCCGCCTGGAGGATGGCCTTCCGCTTGGCCGCCAGCCGACTGGCCGCCCGACCGCGCCACCTCGGCGTTCCTCACGCGGCCCGTGCACCCGTTGCGCGCTCACGCCCCGTCCTCCCCGTCTGGGCGGGCGCCCTCGACCCCCCGCCCGTACGTCGTCGTGTACCGGAGCCCGCCACGCGACCACCCGGGGCGCACGCCCGCGCGCCCCGGTCGCGCGGCGCCCGCGACCCCCGAACACGCACGCGCCGACCGTGCGTGACCGGCCTTGCCCTCGTGTGACAGCCGACTCTAGCCTTCACTCCGAGCGCGAACTAGACAGCGCAGTCCATGAAATGCGTGCCGGTCTCCCGAACGCCCTCGGGCACCCGCTGGCCTCCTTCCCGCTCCCCGACTCCTCCCCTCCCGTTCGCCACCGTCAGGAGACGCCTCCATGACCGCACCGGTACACAGCGACGTCAGCACGCACCTCACGCTGGGCCAGGAGGCCCAGGACCAGTTGTTCCGGGCCGCCCGCACCGCGAACACCTTCACCGACGAGCCGGTCACCGACGAACAGGTCGCCGCCATCTACGAGTTGGTCAAGTACGGCCCGACGTCGATGAACCAGCAGCCGCTGCGCGTGGTCCTGGTCCGCTCGGCCGAGGCGCGGGAGCGGCTGGTGCCGCACATGTCCCGTGGCAACCGGGCGAAGACCTCCACGGCGCCGCTGGTGGCGGTACTCGCGGCCGACCTCGACTTCCACAAGGAGCTGCCCCGCCTGGTACCGACCGTGGACAACCCGCAGAAGATCTTCGCCGACCCGGCCGTCCGGGCCGCCTCCGCGCGCTTCAACGCAGGTCTGCAGATCGGCTACTTCATCCTCGGCGTGCGGGCCGCCGGGCTGGCCGCGGGGCCGATGTCGGGCTTCGACCCGGAGGGCGTCACCGCGGAGTTCTTCCTCGACGGCCGGCACCAGGCGCTGCTCGTGGTCAACATCGGCCGCCCCGGCCCCGACGCCTGGCGGGACCGGCTCCCTCGGCTGGCGTACGACGAGGTCGTGCGCGCCGTCTGAGGGCGGGGCCGCGTGGGTCCGGTGGCCGTGGCGGCCGGTTCACCCGTCCGCCACGGCCACCGGCTCAGCTTTCGATCAGCCGGTGGAAGACCACCGTGTCGAAGATGTCCTCGATCCGGGCCGCCATGCCGTCGCGCATCGTCCACGCGTGCACGCAGTCCAGCTCGGCCGTGGTGCCCCGGCGGGAGGTGACCTCGCGGGTGCCGAAGACGACCACCCGGTCCCCGTCCTCGACGAACTCCCGCGGGGCCCAGCCGCATCCCGCCCAGCACGGCCGGCACCTGGGCAAGGAACTCCCGGATGCCCGCGTGCCCCAGCTTCGTGCCGCCGAGCCCGTACGCGGCCATGCCCTCGGGGTGGACCCACTCTACGTCGGGCCGCATGACCGCGAGCACGGCCTCGATGTCACGGCCGGCGAAGCCCGCGTACGCCGCGCGGATCGCCTGGATGTTCTGGGACGTCACCGGTGAACTCCTGGATGGTGTAGGTCGGTTGTGTCGCGCCGTTGGCACGTATCGGTCGTACAGGTTCATGTCGTGCCGTCCGCTGTCGTGTCGCCTTCTGCCGTGCGGCGCCCTGTCGTGCCGTGTTCTGCCGTGCGGTGTCGGCTCGGTCGTAGCGGCGCGCCCGTCTCGGCCAGCAGCCGGTCCGGGTGGTGCGCCGCCAGCATGCGGCGCAGGCCCTCGCGCCAGCCGACCGCGCAGTCACCGATCAGGCCGCGCCGCACCGTCGGGTCGAAGGCGTACGTCTCGCGGGTGACCTCGCTGGGGTCCAGGCGCGGCGCGACGCCGGTCAGCTCCTCCAGGTAGCGGAGGCAGTCGGTGACGCCGACCCGTTCGTCGCCGCCCCAGTTGACGATCGTGGCACCGGGGGTGGCCACCTCCCACAGCAGCGGCACCTGGCGGACCAGGTCGTCGGTGTACAGCGGGGAGCACAAGTTCTGACCCTGAAGGGGCACCGCGATGGGCTAGCCGGCGAGCATGCGCCGGAAGTAGAGCATCGGTACGCCGCCGTAACCCCCCGCGCCCATAGGCGATGTTGAGCCGCGCGATGGTCGTCGGCAGGCCGAGGACACGCGCGAAGGCGCGCGCCGCGCTCTCGGCGGCGATCTTGGCCACGGGGTAGGCGGGCAGCCAGTCGGCGACGCCGCCCAGCGGGTCGCTCTCGCGGTAGGCGTGGTCGAGGGTCTGCCGCGCGTACAGGACGCCCGTGGAGACGTACAGGAACGCCTCGGCGCTCGCGCAGTGCGCCATGAGCCGGCCGGTGGAGACGGTGTTGGCGGCGACGGCCGCGTCGAAGTCGCCGTCCTCGCCGCGCCGCACGGCGCTGTGCAGCACGTGGGTGAAGTCCGTGGGCAGGCCGTCAAGGGCCGTGGGCGAGGTAACGTTCATGTCCCAGTACCGGGTGGTGATGGAGCGGTCGGCGAGGGCGCGGGCCACGCCCGGGGTGCCGAAGCGGCCCAGGCACCACACCTCGTTGCGCTCGGCCAGCGCCTCGGCCACCGGCCGCGCCACCTGTCCGGTACCGCCTGTGACAAGGATCTTCTTGCCTTCCACCGGTTCTCCTCGGGTTGGTTCGGGTTGCCGTACGCGACCGCTCACGGCCCCGGGGCGCCGTGGGCGCGCGGGGCGCGCGCCGCCGTCTCACGGGCTCTCCTCGCCGAGGGCGCGGTCGAGTTCGCGGCGCAGGATCGCCTGGAAGGTGGCGACGTGGCGCGGGCCGAGCATCGTGTAGTGCTCGCCGGGCACCTCGATGTAACGATTCTGCGAGCGGGTGTGCTCGTCCCAGCGGCGCAGCTCGCGCGCCAACCAGTCCTCCTTGGTGCCGCGCAGCGGTACGGCGTAGAAGACGGTCATGGACCGCACCGTTCCGCTCGGCCGGTACGCGCGGCCGAGCGCGGTCAGACCGCTGGCCAACCGCGCCCACGCGGTGAACTTCGGCAGGTCGAGATCGAGGTCGCGCAGCCGGCGCGGCGGGGCGAGGTTCAGGAGGCGGGCGAGGCGGTCCTCGGTGGGCAGGGCGCGCAGCTCGGCGGGGAGTGCGAGCGCGCGGCCGGTCGACGAGGTCGAGGAAGAGGGCCAGGTTGGTGGCGGTCTCCACGAAGTCCAGCTCGTCCATCCGGTACTTGATGTGCGGCGGCAGGTTGAGGCTTCCCACGAACCCCACCCGCTCTCCCAGCGCCTCCAGTCTCTTGGCGATCTCGAAGGCCACGGCCCCGCCGTACGAGTAACCGGCGATGGCGTACAGGCCGTGCGGCTGCCGGGCGCGGATGGCGCGCACGTACGTCTCGACCATCTCCGCGAAGCTGCCGAACGGCCGTTCCCCCTGGTTGAAGCCCCGCGCCCGCAGCGCGAAGAAGGGCCGGTCCCCGGTGAAGTAGCGGGCGAGGTTGACGAAGACCAGCACCTCACCAACGCCCGGGTGCACGCAGAGCAACGGGGTCTTGTCGCCACCGGTCTGCAACGGCACCACCGGGTCGTACGCCTCGGCGCCGGCCACCACGGACGGGCCGGCGTCCAACCGCGCGGCGAGCTGGCGCACCGTGGGAGCGGTCAGCACGGTGATCACCGGCAGCTCGGCGACCGCGAGCCGGGTCGCGACCAGGCGGCGGAGCCGGAGGATGTCGAGCGAGGTGCCGCCGAGGTCGAAGAAGCTGGCGGTGGCGCTGACCCGGGCCGGAACGCGCTCGAAGAGTTCGGCGTAGATGTCGGCGAGCACCCGCTCAGTCGCCCCCTCGGGCGTGACGTGGCCGCCGAGTCGACGCTCGGCCTCCGCGGCGACCTCGGCGATCACCGCGTCGTACGCCCCCGCCTCCAGCCGCTCACGCATCCGCTGCCGCAGCGTCTTGCCCAGGCTGGTCTTCGGGAACGCGGACGCGGGCAGCGGCAGCACGTGCGCCGGCCGGAAGCCCCAGTGCGCCACGACGGTGGCGCGCACGGCGTTCAGCAGCCGGTGCAGCGCGGCCCCGCTCGCCGCCGCCGGCTCCGGGCGCAGGGCGACCACCAACTGCTCTGTGTCATAGCCGGGTTGGCGGGTGGGGAAGGCCGCGACGTGACCGGGGGCGACACCGTCCAGGCGCTCGACGGCCGACTCGATGTCGGCGCTGAAGTAGTTGACGCCGTTGACGATGACGCTGTCCTTGGCCCGGCCCACCAGGACGAGGCGCCCCGGTCCCGCCTCGCCGCCCACGAGCACGCTGGGCGCCCCGTCGCCGAGCCCGTCGATCCGGCCCAGGTCGCCGCTGCGGAACCAGCCGTCGGGGGTGTGCGCGCGGGCCGTGGCGGCCGGGTCGCGGTGGTAGCCGTCGGTGATCATCGGTCCGCGCAGTTGCAGCTCGCCCACCTCGCCGGCCGGGCACACCCGCCCCCGGGCGTCGGCGACGCGGAGGCGCAGCCCGCGCACGGGCTGCCCGAGCGAGGCAAACTCGCGGCCCGCGTCCGCCTGTGGGAAGTCGCGCGAGTAGACGCTGCCGGCACAGGTCTCGGTCATGCCGAAGGCGAGCCACAGGGCGTCGCCGCGCAGCCCGTACTGGGCGTAGCGGGCGAGGAACGCCTCGCCGGTGGCCAGCACGTTGGCCTCGCCGCCGCTCACGATGTGCCGCAGCGACCGCAGGTCGAGCCGCTCGACGGCGGGGTCGTACGCCCCGGCGCAGGCCCCGCCCCGCGTGTGGCCGGCCCCGGTCGCGGCGGCCGGGGGCGCGGGCGCGTCGGCCGTGGGGAGACCGGCGGTGGGCGCGGCGGACGCATTGAGCAGCCCGAGGAGGAAGTTCAGCGTGAAGGTCATCGTGACGCGGTGGCGGGAGATCATCCGGAGGAACTCCATCGGATTCGCCGAGCACGCGCGCGCTCGCCACGTGGAACTGCTCGGCGCCCACCGCGAGCGGCAGCAGGTGGGCTTCGAGCAGCGCGGCCACGTGGTCGAACGCGATCCAGTTCAGCGTGCGGTCGGCGCTGGTCAGGCGCTGTCGCTCGGCCTTGGCCGCCATCGAGGCCAGCAGGTTGGCATGGGTGAGGCGCACCGCCTTGGACCGCCCGGTGGAGCCCGAGGTGAGCACGAGCAGCGCGAGGCGGTCGGGGGCCACGGCCGCCCGCGCGGCGGCCACTCCCCCCGGGCCCCGCGTCCCCCACGGGCCCCGCAACCTCCGGCTCGGCTTCGGCCTCCGCGCGCAGCTCGTCGGCGCTGACCATCCGCACCCGGGCCTCCCGTGGCGACACGCCGGCCACCGCGCCGGCGGTCAACAACAGCGGGCCGTCGAGGAGTTCGCCGAGGTGGGCGAGGTGTTCCCGGGCGCGGTCCGCGTCGTCGGGCAGGGGCGGCAGCGGGCAGGGCACGAAGCCGCCGAGCACGCAGCCCCAGAAGGCCGGGATCACGTCCCGTGGCCGGTCCAGGAGCAACCCGACCGTGTCGCCCGGGGCCAGACCGTGACGGGCGAGGCCGGCCGCGAGCCGCTCTGCGGCGGCGAGCAGGAACGGATACGGCTGAAAGGTACTCTCTCCCATCGGATCGTCTGGGAGGTATCGCATGCCGGCATCGGGATGGCTCCGCGCCGCCTCGCGCAGCAGTCGGCCGACGGATTCCGGCCCCGTCGCCGCGTCCGGTGTCATGACCGCGCGCGGTGGGATCTCCGCCGATCCCAGACCCCTCGCTCCGGTTCATCTCCGGCTCCCCTCCGGAACTCCCCCGCCACCGCGGGGGTACTGCGTCGCCTCACGAGATCCTTCGTGACAGCCCGTCGCCCTTCCTACGCGGGCCGCCACATGGGGGAAGAAGGTAGCAGTGGCGAAGATTGGTGAGCCATCCGTCGGACACGGGTCTCCGCGCGCCCTCACCGCCCCCACATCCCCCACCGAGCGGGGCCCCACCTCGGGGCGAGCCGGCCCCCAGCCGCCGCGCAACGCGTCGTGCCCAACCGCCGTGCCGCGCCGCCGTGGCGCGCCGTGGTGGCGCTTGACTTCCGCCGCCCGCGATATATCGTTTTTAGTAGTAGAGGCGATATGTTGCGTCCATGCTCCAGCTGGGGAGGCCCCGCATGACAGACCGGTCCGAGTGGTTGCTCAACGCGCCACGCAAGCTCACGTTCGGCGCGCCGGTCACCGCGCTCCACGTGCGTGTCGTCGGCGGCACCGTCAACGTCGTCGGCACCGACACCGGCCCCGCCAGCCTGCACCTCTCCGAGATCGACGGCCCACCGCTGACGGTCAGCCTGGACCGTGGCGTGCTGAGCATCGTGTACGAGGACCTGGCCTGGCAGGGCTTCCTCAAGCTGCTGGACCGCAAGGGCTGGCAGCGCACCGCGCACATCACCCTGACCGTGCCCACCGAGACCCGCGCCGAGGTGGGCACCGTGCACGCCACCGCCGTCGTCTCCGGGCTCAGCGGGCGCACCGAGGTGCGGGGCATCTCGGGCGACAGCACCCTGGTCGGGCTCACCGGCGAGGTGCGGGCCGACACCGTGTCGGGCAGCGTGGAGGCCCAGTACCTCGGCGGGCGACTGCGCTTCAACTCCGTGTCGGGCGAACTCACCGTCATCGACGGCACCGGCCCGGCCGTCAAGGCCGACTCGATCAGCGGGAACATGGTGCTGGACATCGCCCCCGCCGCCACCCCCGCCGACCTGCACCTGAACACCGTCTCCGGCGAGATCGCCATCCGCCTGCCGGACCCGGCGAACGTGGCCGTGGACGCCCAGACCACCAGCGGTCAGCTCTCCAACGCCTTCGACGACCTCACCGTGGACGGCAGCCCCGGAGCAGGCCGTGGGGCACGTGGGCGTCTCCCGGTGGCACCGGCGGCAAGATCACGGGAACCCTGGGCACGGTGGGCGGGCGGCTGAAGGCCACCAGCATCTCGGGCGCCATCGCCGTCCTGCGCCGCCCGTCGGCGGACGAGGGCGCGGCCCCCGGCGGGACCGCCGCTCCGGACGGACCGCCCGAGCCGGCCGTGCCCAGGCAACACGAACCCTCCGCCCCTCCCCAGGCCAGCCCGTCCGACAAGAAGGTCCTCTGGATGCCCCCCGTCTTCGCCCACGGCCGCCTGCGCCTGTACCTGCTCAAGCTGCTGGACGAGGCGCCGCGCCACGGCTACGAGGTCATTCGGCTGCTTGAGGAGCGTTTCCACGGCCTGTACGCGCCGTCCGCCGGCACCGTCTACCCACGGCTGGCCAAGCTGGAGGCCGAGGGCCTGGTCACGCACGCCACCGAGGGCGGACGCAAGGTCTACTCGCTCACCGACGCCGGCCGCGCCGAACTCTCGGACCGCGGCGGCGAACTGGCCGACCTGGAACTGGAGATCCGCGAGTCGGTCGCGGAGTTGGCCGCCGAGATCCGCGAGGACGTACGGGGCTCCGCCAGTGACCTGCGCCGCCAGATGCGCGAGGCGGCCACCCAGGCCCGGACCACGGGCACGGCACCCCCCGCGGCCGACGCCGGGCCGGGACACCGCGGCGACCAGCGGGTCGGACGGGAGTCCCCGCACGGCCCGGGGAGCCGGAGCCGCACGGCGGGCGCGGCCGGCGACGCGGGGGGCGCAGCGGGCGGCGGCAAGGCCGGCGGCGGCCCGTGGGAGAGCGGACCGTGGGCCGACCCGGAGGCGTGGCGGCAGGCGAAAGAGGAGTTGCGGCGGGCCAAGGAGGAGAGCCGTCGGGCCAAGCAGGACGCCCAACGCGCCCGCAGGGAGGCCAAGGACGCCCGGGACTTCGCGCGCGAGGAGGTCGAGCGGATCGCCCACCGGGTGCAGGAGCAGACCCAGGCGCACCTAAGGGCCGGGGACTGGCAGGGCGCGCTGCGCGAGGGCCTGTCCGAGGTCAGCCGGGCCATGACCCGCATGGGACAGGCCGGCCCCGGGCCGACCCCCCCGGGCCCGCCCCAGCAGCCCACCGGCACGTCCGGCGCCGACACCCGCACCAGCCCCCGCGCCGAGGCCGACCCCACGTCCGAGCGCGCGCCCGACCCGTACGCCGCGAGCGACAAGCCCGCGGACGCGACGGCCGACGCCGGGGCGACCGGTGGCGGGGCGGCTGGTGGCGGGGCGACCGCCGGGGCCGCTGACGCCACCGTGGGCCCGCTGCCCGACTGGGCCACGGTCGACGACACCGGCTCCACCCACCCGGCCCGCGACCTGGAGCGGCTGCTCGACCGGTTCCGCGACGGCGTCCGCGACGCCGCCCGCGACCACGGCGTCACGGCCGACCAACTCGCCTCTGTGCGAGCCCAGTTAGCGCACGCGGAGGCCCGCGTGGACGGCGTGCTGCGCGCCGGCCCCACGGAGTGAGGCCGGCCGGGCCCGCGACCGGGCGCCGGAGGGCGTTCGGTCACGGGCCCGGTGGCGACGCGGCGGCCGAGGGCCGCCCGACGGGGGCGGGGAGGCGGTCGGGCGGCGGGGGCCCGGGGCGGCGTTGACTTCAACCAAGGTTGAGGTACCAGAGTCGAGGACGCGGGCGATCGACCGGCCCGCGCCACACGACTCGCCGAGGAGCACGCCATGGTAACGCCGTCCCACCCCGTCACCCTGCACGACGTCACCCGCCCCGACGCCGGAACCATCCTGGTCAGCCGCTGGGTGGTCAACGACCCCGCATACCAGCGACCAGCCGTCGACTCCGTGGTCGACTCCTGGGAGCGACTGGAACGCCCCGACGCCATGCTGACCCTGACCACCTACCTCAGCACCGACGGCGGGCACGTCCTCAACTACGCCCAGTGGACCAACGACGACGACCACCACACCTTCGTACGCGCCCAACGACCGCCCCTCATCCGCGCCATCGACGAAGAACTACCCGGCATCGAACGCCCGGGCCTGACCCGCTACCGACTCCACGACAGCTACCGCGCCCCAGCCGGCGGGCCCGAGGTCGGCGCCGTCGTGACGGTCGGCTTCGAGACGGACGGGCCCGACGCCCAGCGCCGCCTCGCCGACACGGTGATCACCGGCCTGCGCGAGCACCCCGTGCCCGGCCTCGTCGCGGCCCACTTCCACCTCAGCACCGACGGCACCGAGGTGCTGAACTACGCGGAATGGACGACGCTCGACGCCTGGCACGCCTCCACCCAGGGCAGCACGCTGCGGGGACTGGCAGAGATCGTCGAGTCGCTTCCCGACATCCGCCCGCTCGGCTCCACGACCTACCTCCCGTACAGCGGCGTGGTGAACGTGCCCGCGCCGTGAGACATCGCGTGCCGCGCGGGTGGGGGCGGGCGGTGGGCCGTCAGGAGCGGGCCGTGCCGCCGGGCACGGGGGCCGGCTTCATGCGGACGGCGGCCCGCTGGTCGCGCCGGTATATGACCCAGAAGGCCCCGGCCCCCCCCACGCACGCCGTGCACAGCCCCACCGGAATCCACACCTGGAGGCTCAGCCGGGTCTGCGAGGCGTAGGCCCAGCCCCGGCCGGCGAACACCGTGTCGCCCTTGGCCACCTCCGGACCGTGGATGTCGCCCATGCTGGTGCGCCCGTCGGCGAACTGCCACTCCCCCTCGCAGTGCTCGGGCTCCGTGCCGAGGCCGCCGCCCTCCGCGCAGCGCGCGACCGTCCGCACGGTGGCGTCCTCGCCCGTGGCCAGTTGCTGGGCCTGTCGCCCGACGAAGAGGCCGACGACGCAGACAACGGCGAGCAGCAGCCCGATCGCGGACAGTAGCCCCCGCACGCCGCCACGCTCCGCCGACCTCACGTGAGTTAGCCGCTCCGTATCCGGCGACGTACGCCTCACGCATCTCCGTGACTGGCTCAGCACCGCCCACCCCCCTCCGTACCGTACCCGCGGCGCCCATGCCCGGCGAGAGCAGGCGAACACGCCGGTGGCGCCGGACGAGGCGCCACCGGGGCGGCGTCGCTCACTCCGCCGCGCGCAGCGCGTCCGAGGTGACCACGCGCAGGAACACCGGGATGGTGGCCGCGACAGTCGCCGCGAAGACGAGGAAGGCCCACCGCACGCCGCACCACTCGGCCAGCACGCCCATCAACCCGGCACCCACAGGCAGCGCGCCCGAGCTCAGCAGCCTGGCCACGCCGCTGTAGCGGCCCATCATCTCCTCGGGCACCAGGTTCTGCGCGATGAGACGGGCGTTGACGGCCCACGACTGCGTGGTGAGCGCGGGCACGGCCATCATCGCGAGGGTACCCAACAGGTCGGCGAACATCACCCAGCGGCGGCCGAGCAGCCGGTTCACCCAGCTCGCGGCGGTCGCGCCGGCGAGCCCGCCGACGCCGAGCGCGCTCAGCACAATGCCGTACTCGTCGGCCGACAGGCCCATGGTCCGCGTCGCGACCAGCGGCATCAGCGCGAGCCAGGCGCCCCAACTCGCGCACAGCACTGTCAGGATCAGCGCCATGGTGCGCAACAGGCGCTGACCCCACAGGTGCCGCAGCCCCTCGGCGATCTGCGCGTGCACGGCGGTGGCCGGCGCCGTAGACCGGTCGCCACCGTCCAACGGGTCGGCGTCCGCGGCGGTGGTGGCAGGCGGCGTCGGCCCCGGGCCCGCCCCGCGCGGCCCGGAAGCGGCCGGTGAGCAGCAGCAGGACCAGGCTGGCCGCGAGGTAGGTAACCCAGGTGGCGCCGAGCGCCACGCCGGTGCCCGCGGCGACGAGCAGGCCGCACACGAAGGGGCCGTAGAACTCGTTGGCGACCGTCTCCGTCCTGGTGATCAGCGCGTTGGCGCGCTCGCGCGCCGTGCGCGGCACCACGGCCGGTATCAGGGCCGCCGCCGAGGTCAGCGCGATCACCTCGGCGACCCCGAGCACGAGACCGGCCAGCGCCAACCCCCAGAGCGTGATGCCGCCCGCCGCCAGGGCCAGCAGCAGCCCGCCGACGGCCAGCATGCGCATGCCGTCCGCCAACCACAGCAGCCGGCGGCGGTCGGCCCGGTCGACAAGCACTCCGACGTGCAGCGCCCCCAGCAGCCAGGGCGCCGTCAGGGTGAGCGAGACGAGCGAGATCCGCGCCGGTGACGTGGTGAGGTGGGCCGCCATCAGCGGCAGCGCGATCTTCGTGACCCCGTCCGCGAGGTTGGTGATCGCGGTGAAGACGAGCAGCACCGCGGTGTTCCGCGAGCGCGGCCGCGCCGCCCCGGCCGCTTCGGCCGCCTCCCCGGCCCGCGCCGCCCCCGCCCCCTCGGCGGTCGCGGTCGCGGACGCCGTCGCGGCCGCACCGCTCGTGGTCGCGGCATCAACACTCATCGAACCGTCCCCCTCCATCACGTGTCCCTCGCCGGTGGCGGTGCGGCGGGCCGCCCCGGGAACGCCGGAGGCCCACCAGCTCCGACGTAACCGGTTATCGCCTTTGGCTGGTCAATGAGGGCGAGCCTGACACGGCCCACGAGCGCCGTCAACCGGTCAAGCGCTTGACCAGTTCGCCTGTGGGGGCGAGGCTGGAGGAGACGGACAACGGTGCACGGCGGGTGGCGGCGCGCGGTCGGCGCACGAGGGAGGTGACACGTGTACGAGGAACCGGCGACGGCCCGGCTCGTCGAGGCGTTCGCGAACACGGTCGACGTGGAGCTGGGCACCGACGACCTGAGCACCCCGGAGCAGCTCACCGACTGGCTGGTCGGGCAGCACCTGCTGGCGCGCCCGCACCGCGCCGACCCCGACGACCTCGCGCTCGCCCTGCGGCTGCGCGGCGGGCTGCGCGAACGGCTCGGCGTACCGGTGGGCGACCGGCCCGCCGCCGCGCTGCTCGCCGACGCGGATCGGGCCCTGCGCGAACTGCCGCTGCTCGCCACCGTGGGGTCGCCGCCCCGGGCCGCCGACCCCATGGCGACCGCCGCCCCCGAACCAACGGAGGACGCCGCGTCAGCGGAGGGCGTCGACCCCGTGGCCGGCGCGGGGGCCGAGTCCGTCGCACCGGAGGCGGCGTCGGCCGGTCGCGCGGGCGTGGGCCTGGCGCTGGTCCCCGCTCCCGGGCTGCCGCCGGTCCGGCGGGGGCTGGCCGCCGTGGCCGTCGCATGGAGCGAGTTGGTGCTCGCCGGCGACGCCGCGCGCCTCAAGCGCTGCGCGGAGCACGCGTGCGCGTGGGTGTTCTGGGACGTGTCCAAGAACCGCAGCCGACGCTGGTGTTCCATGCGCGTCTGCGGCAACCGCAACAAGGCCCGCCGCTTCGCCGCCAAGCACGCCGTCGCCTCCTCGCCCGCTACACACCCGAACTGACCGCGCGTCAGCGAAATGTGACGCACGCTCACACCACCGTTTCGGCCCGCGCCGTACTCCCCGCGGAGTAGGTACGTGGCGTGGCCGGCCACGGCCCTTTCGTCACCTCCTCCGCCCAACCGGCCGCGCGCCGCCCGGCCGTCGCCGGCCCGGGCCCGGCGCGTCGTGGAGGGGCGGCGTCCGCCGGGCTGGTCCGGGCCGGCACGCGCGTGCCCCGAACGGCCGGCCCGCCCTCCGCCCGCCGCCGGACCCGTCGCGCGCTCCGCAGGGCTGACTACGCCCGCCTTACGGAGGAGGCGTATCTCCGCCCTGGGCGGGTCGTGCGTGCGTCGCCCGTGAGATGTACTGGGAGGTCTACTGGCCGTGCCGCATCGTGCGGCGCGCACAACGCGGAAGAGGGAACCGTATGTCCTTGCCCGCCGCCATCACGGTGGAATTCGGACTCCGCCGCCGGCGCCGACGAGTTGCTTGCGCAGGAGCTGGCTGACCTTTGTGGACCCGCACCGGAGCAAGGAGTGGCCACCGGCCTCCAGGACGGCGCGGCGACCGGCCCGGGCGGAGTCCCCACCGGCGATCGCGCGGGCGGACTCGGCCCGGGCCGACGCGTTCGCCTGCCGGGGCGTCGTGATCGTCCGTCGCGGACGCGAACTCCTTTGCTGGGGAAGGTTGTTACAGCCACCGGGCGAGTCGGCGGCGGTGGTCTTCGACCACACCCTGGCCACCGGAGTGCGCAGACGGCCGACCCCCGGGAGTTACGGGACGCGCGAGGACACCCCGGAACCCCCTGCGCGGTCGAGCCGGTGACGCTGCTGCTGCGGCACGCCGCCATCCGGGCCAAGGAGCTGGGCTTCGCCACCATCAAACTGGAGCGGACCCGACACCGGCCCCCCGGGCGCGCCGCCGACGCGCTGGGGGCCCGCGTCGACGGAGAGCTGGGCCGGCACTGGACGGTGGCCGACCTCAAGGCGTGGGCCCCGCCGTCCGGCCTGCCGCCGGCACTCCTGCGCGAGACCCCGCGCCCCTTTCCGCCGGGCCCGCACCCGGCCGTCGAGGCGTACATCCGCCTGTACAACACCGTGCACGCCCAGCACGACCGCCGGTCCGGGCAGGTCCCCCGCGACCTCGTCGACGCCCTGCCGGAGCTGGAAGGGTCGGGCGGCGTGGCGGCGCGGCCCTGTCCCGGCGAACACGCGGTGCCCGCGCCGCCCTGGGACGCCGCCGGCGTCGACGCGTACCTGACGCACCGCGCGCCGCAGGGCCACGTGCTCAACCTGCTCGGCGCCGACGGCTCGCTCACCGCCCAGCTCGCCGCCGCCCTCATCGACGGCCGGGCTCTGCTGGAGGTCGCCGCGCCGCTCGACACCTCGCCGACCGCCCTCGCCGCCGGCATCGCCGGGCTGATAGCCCACCTGCGCACCGTCAGCGCGGACGCGGCCGACCTCGACATCCGGGAGATAGCCGACCCGCCGCTGCGCCTCGCCGCGGAACTGCTCGGGGCACGCATCACCAGCCGCTGGCAGGCGTACGCGCTGACCCTCTGAGAACGGGACACCGGCGGCCCCGGGGCCGCGCACCGCTCGACCTGCTCCCACTCCCCCGCCCCGGCCGGCCCGTACGGACCGGCGGGGGAAGGCCGTACGAGGCTCCGCCCGACGCGCGCGCACGGCGGGCAGCGGGTCCCAGAGCGTCAGGTCGTGTCACGCCGACACGACCACGACGCGACGCCCCCGACCCCGGCACGTCACACCGTCAGGACGACCTTGCCGAACAGGTCGCCCGCCGCCATCTTCGCGAAGCCCTCGCGGGCCCGGTCCAGCGGCAGCACCGTGTCGATCACCGGGCGCACGCCGGTGGCCGCGCAGAAGTTCAGCAAGCCTTCCAACTCGTCCTTGGTGCCCATGGTCGAGCCGACCACCTTCAGCTCCAGGAAGAAGACGCGGTTCAGCTCCACGGCCTTAGGACTCGGGCCCGAGGTGGCGCCGGAGATGACCAGGGTGCCGCCGGGCCGCAGGGACTTGACCGAGTGCGACCAGGTCGCCGCGCCCACCGTCTCGATCACCGCGTCCACCCGCTGCGGCAGCCGGGCGCCCGGCTCGACGGCCGCCACCGCCCCCAGCTCCATCGCCCGCGCGCGCTTGGCCTCGTCCCGGCTCGTCACGTACACCCGCAACCCGGCCGCCTTCGCCAGCACGATCGCCGCGGTCGCCACGCCCCCGCCGGCGCCCTGCACCAGCACGGAGTCGCCCGGGCGCACGCTGGCGTTGGTGAACAGCATGCGGTACGCGGTGAGCCACGCCGTCGGCAGACAGGCGGCCTCCTCGAAGGACAGCTCCTTCGGCTTGCGCAGCACGTTCCACTCCGGCACCGCGACGCGCTCGGCGAAGGTGCCCTGGTAGCGCTCGGTCAGGATGGAGCGGGGTTCGTGCGCGCCGACGCCGTGTCCGCTCTGGCCGATGACCGAGTACAGCACGACCTCGTTGCCCTCGGCGTCGACGCCGGCCGCGTCGCAGCCGAGGATCATCGGCAGGCTCTCCTCGCCGAGCCCCACGCCGCGCAGCGACCACAGGTCGTGGTGGTTCAGCGATGCGGCCTTGACGCTGACGGTGGTCCACCCAGCCCGGTCGGCGGGCTCGGGGCGGTCCCCCAACTCCAGTCCGGACAGCGGCCGGTCAGGGTCGATGCGAGCGGCGTAGGCAGCGAACATGCCCCGACCCTAGGCGCGCGCCGGGCCCGACGGAACCGGGCGACGGTGTGACACTGCCCCCACCCCTCGCACGGCCCACACCCGGTGCCGTATTGGCCTGAACCAAGGTCGCGCCTGCCCGCCGGGCACGGGGCCCGCCTCCCCCGACCCCGCCCACGCTGGGCTCCGCCGCCAGGCGCTCGAGCCCCCGGCCGCGCCGGGCCGCCATCGGGCGCCCCAGGCCCCGGCGTACCCGCGCCCGTACGAGGGCGGGCCCACCCCCGACCGGGGAGTGGGCCCGCCTCACTGCCGGCGTGCGGCTCGCGCGCCGCGCCTAGCGGCGGGCGACGCCCTCCGCGCGCGCGGCGGCAGCCACGGCCGCGGTGACGGCGGGGGCCACCCGCTCGTCGAAGGGCGAGGGGATCACGCGGTCGGCGCTCAGCTCGTCGGCGACCACGGCCGCCAGCGCCTCGGCCGCCGCCAGCTTCATGCCCTCGGTGATCCGGGAGGCCCGGACCTGGAGGGCGCCGGCGAAGATGCCGGGGAAGGCCAGGACGTTGTTGATCTGGTTCGGGAAGTCGCTGCGGCCGGTGGCCACGACCGCGGCGTACTTGTGCGCCACGTCCGGGTGGATCTCCGGGTTCGGGTTGGCCATCGCGAAGATCATCGCGTCCTTGGCCATCGTCGCGACCGCGGACTCGGGGACGGTGCCGCCCGAGACGCCGATGAAGACGTCCGCGCCGTCCAGCGCCTGCTCCAGGGAGCAGGTCAGGCCCGCCTTGTTGGTGAAGCCGGCCAGGTCGCGTTTGAGGTCGGTGAGGTCGGTGCGCTCGGCCGAGACGATGCCCTTGCGGTCGCAGACGGCGACGTCGCCGATGCCGGCCTCGACGAGGATCTTGGCGATGGCGACGCCGGCGGCGCCGGCGCCCGAGATGACGGCCCGCAGCCCGCCCAGCGGCCGGCCGGTGAGCTGCGCGGCGTTGCGCAGCGCGGCCAGCGTGACGACGGCGGTGCCGTGCTGGTCGTCGTGGAAGATGGGGATGTCGACGCGCTCCTGCAGCCGGCGCTCGATCTCGAAGCACCGCGGCGCGGAGATGTCCTCCAGGTTGATGCCGCCGAAGGAGGGCGCGAGCCGGGCGACGGTGTCGACGATCTCGTCGACGTCCCGGCAATCGAGCGCGATCGGCACCGCGTCGACGCCGCCGAACTGCTTGAAGAGGATGGCCTTGCCCTCCATGACCGGGAGGGAGGCCTCCGGGCCGATGTCGCCGAGCCCGAGCACCGCGCTGCCGTCCGTCACCACGGCCACCACCTGGGACTTCCAGGTGTAGTCGTGGACGAGTTCGGGCTGTTCGGCGATCGCGCTGCACACCTTGGCGACACCGGGCGTGTAGGCAAGGGACAGGTCGTCCCGGTCGCGCATCGGCACGGTCGCCTGAACGGCCATCTTGCCGCCCCGGTGCAACGCGAAGGCCGGGTCGAAGAGTTCTTCGTCCGTCGTACCGTCGCTGTCGCTGCGAGGATTCACGATCTCCGCTGCCACTTTCTTGACCCCTTTGTCGTATATCTGGTGAGGGTAGCCGCCCCCTGTGTTGCGGAGCGGGCGGGCACCGCGTCCGCCTTCCGGCCCGCGGATAACCGCGGCGGAGGTGGGCGAACGCCGGGCACGCCGCACACGTGCCCTGAGCCCCGGGTGAGGGGTTTAATCGTCTTTTTTACCGGAGAAGCGCACTCCCGAACGAGTGAGTTCCGTCGCGGTGCGACGCGGCAACCCCGCGTTAACACCGAAAGCAGGCCAATCGCTACCGAATATCCATGTACCGCGACACAGCGGTCACGCGTCGGTAGCCATTCCGTCAACCGGGCGTTTCCCGGTGCGCCGCCGGACGCCATGTCCGACGTCGTTCGGGCACAGCACCGCGAGAGCTGCCCGTTATCCGATTTTGACCTCGCCGGCCCCCCATATGCGCTGGCCCGGATGGCAAGATGCCCAATCACACACGGCCGCGACACCCGAAGGTGTGTGCTGGCCCCGTCGGTGCTTCCCTCATCCGCAGGAGGAACCAGTATGACCGCCAGCCGCTCTCGTCGGCCGGGCATGGCCACCCCTCGGACACCCAGGTCGGTCGCCGTCGCCGCGTTCGCGGTCACCGGCGCCCTGCTGCTGTCCGGCTGCGGCGATCAGCGGGACAAGGTGGACGGCTCCGCTTCCGGAAAGGGCCTCTTCAACAAGCTGCCAAAAAGTGTCCAGAATGCGGGCGTGATCAAGGTCGGGTCGGATATCGCCTTCCCGCCGGTGGAATTCAAGAAGAGCGGACGGACCGTCGGCATCGACCCCGACCTGGCGGACGCGCTCGGCAAGGAGTTGGGCGTCCGCTTCGAGTTCGCCAACGGCACCTTCGACACCCTCCTCACCGGTCTGCGCTCCAAGCGGTACGACATCGCCATGTCGGCCATGACCGACACCAAGGAGCGCCAAGAGGGCATCGACCCCGAAAAGGGCAAGAAGGTCAGCGAGGGCGTCGACTTCGTCGACTACTTCCAGGCCGGCGTCTCGATCTACACGCGTAAGGGCAAGACCCAGTCCATCGAGACCTGGGACGACCTGTGCGGCAAGAAGATCGTCGTGCAGCGCGGCACCGTCTCCCACGACCTGGCCAAGGACCAGGTCAAGGCGTGCGAGGAGAAGGGCAACGGGAAGATCGCCATCGAGGCGTTCGACAACGACGTGCAGGCCCAGACCCGGCTGCGGGCCGGCGGCGCCGACGCCGCCGCGAGCGACTTCCCGGTCGCCGCGTACGCCGTGCAGACCTCGGGCGGCGACGACTTCGAGATCGTCGGCGAGCAGGTCGAAGCCGCCCCGTACGGCGTGGCGATCAGCAAGGACAACACCCAGCTCCGGGACGCCCTCAAGGCCGCCTTCGACGAGATCATCAAGAACGGCGCGTACGAGAAGGTCCTCAAGAAGTGGGGCGTCGAGGCCGGCGCCGTCACCGAGGCGAAGATCAACGGCGGCTCCTGACCGCCCCGTTCGTGACGGTTCATGCTGAAAGGCAGCACCTGTGACTGTTGACATCGACAAGGTGACCGGGCCCTCGGGCGCCCCGGCTCCTGCCCCCGAGGCGATCAAGGCCATCCAGGTCCGGCACTACGGCCGCTGGGTGTCGGCGGTGATCGCGCTCGGCCTGCTCGGCCTGCTCGTCAACGCCTTCGCGCAAGGCAAGGTGAACTGGGGCACGGTCCCCGACTACTCCTTCGACAAGGACATCCTCAAGGGCGTCCGCAACACGATCTGGCTCACCATCGTCGCGATGGCGCTCGGCGTGGCCCTCGGCGTCGTGCTCGCCGTGATGCGGCTGTCGAAGAACCCGGTCACCGCGTCCATCGCGTGGGGCTACATCTGGTTCTTCCGCGGCACCCCGGTCTACGTCCAGCTCCTCCTGTGGTTCAACCTCGGCCTGGTCTTCGAGTACATCAACCTCGGCCCCATCTACCAGGACGAGTGGGCGGACTTCATGACGCCCTTCCTGGCGGCGCTGCTCGGCCTCGGCCTCAACGAGGCCGCGTACATGGCGGAGATCTGCCGGGCCGGCATCCAGTCGGTGGACGAGGGGCAGACCGAGGCGTCGCACGCGCTGGGCATGAGCCAGGCCAAGACGCTGCGCCGGGTGGTGCTGCCGCAGGCGATGCGGGTGATCGTGCCGCCGACCGGCAACGAGTTCATCAACCTACTCAAGACCACCTCGCTGGTGATCGCGGTGCAGTACTACGACCTGCTCCAGGCGGCCACCAACGTCGGCCAGACCTCGGGCGGCACGGTCGAGATGCTCTTCCTGGCGGCTATCTGGTACCTGGTGGTCACCAGCGTACTGAGCGTCGGCCAGTTCTACCTGGAGCGGCGGTTCGCCCGTGGCTCCCTGCGTCAACTGCCGCCCACGCCGTGGCAGAAGGTCAAGGCCAACGTGGGCTCGCTGAGCACCCGCGGCACGAAGGGGGGTGGCGGCGCGTGACCGCCATGGTCAAGGCCGAGGGCGTGCACAAGTCCTTCGGCGCGATCGAGGTACTCAAGGGCATCGACCTGGAGGTCGCCCCGCGCGAGGTGTTCTGCCTCATCGGCCCCTCGGGCTCGGGCAAGTCCACGTTCCTGCGCTGCATCAACCACCTGGAGAAGATCAACGTCGGGCGGCTGTACGTCGACGGCGACCTGGTCGGCTACCGGCAGCAGGGCAACAGGCTCTACGAGCTGCGCGACCGCGAGGTCGCCGCGCAGCGCCGCGACATCGGCATGGTCTTCCAGCGCTTCAACCTCTTCCCGCACATGACCGCGGTGGAGAACGTGATGGAAGCGCCGGTCCAGGTCAAGCGGGAGTCCAAGGCGGTCGCGCGGGAGCGCGCGCTAAAGCTGCTCGACCGGGTGGGCCTGGCCGACAAGGCCGGCAACTACCCGGCCCAGCTCTCCGGCGGCCAGCAGCAGCGGGTGGCCATCGCGCGGGCGCTGGCCATGGAGCCCAAGCTGATGCTCTTCGACGAGCCGACCTCCGCGCTCGACCCGGAGCTGGTGGGCGACGTGCTCGACGTGATGCGCGACCTCGCCGAGTCCGGCATGACGATGATCGTCGTCACCCACGAGATGGGCTTCGCCCGCGAGGTCGGTGACGCGCTGGTCTTCATGGACGACGGCGTGGTGGTCGAGACAGGCCACCCGCGCGAGGTGCTGACCAACCCGCAGCACGAGCGCACGAAGTCGTTCCTGTCCAAGGTGCTGTGAGCGACAGGCGCCCTCCCCGGTTACCAGCCTTCCGCAGGCTGGCGCCCTGCCGGCGACGGCGGCGGCGGCGCGTGCGGATGAGCGGACGGACGAGACGGCGGCACGGGCCCACGCGGCCCGTGCGGCCCCCGCACGCCCACCCGCTTCGGGACACCCCCGGTTCCGGGGCGGCCGGCCACCCGCGGCCCCCGCGCCGGGGCGGCCCACGCCACAGCCGCCGGGCCTACTTGAGGCCGAGCACCAGGGCGTCGGCGGCCGAGCACCACACCGGGCGGGCCTCGTCGAACCCGGCCGCGCGCAGCGCCGCCACGTGCCACTCCACCGGCTCGTCGTTGCCGTCGTGGTCGTTGCTGACCTCGGTGGGGTTGTTGAAGATCTTGAACCGCTCGGCCGCGGGCCCACCCAGCACCTCGTCGGCGGCGACCGCCCGCCACCACTCGGCCCAGTCCTGCACGCCCTCGGCCCGCTCACGCTCCTGCCGGGCCTTGCGGAACCGCCGCTCCGCGGCGTTGATCCGGGGCGTGGACGGGACGGGCATATGGTCGGCGTTCATGAACACCCCGCCCTCCCGTACCAACTCCGCGACCTGCCCGTACAGCGTGCTCAGCGCGTCGCTGCTCAGCCAGTGCAGCGCGGTCGCGGTGAGCACCGCGTCGTACGAGGCGTGCGGCAGCTTGCTCCGCCACTCGGGGTCCCGCAGGTCGGCGGTGACGAACTCGACGCGGCGCTCGTCCGCGAAGTACCCGCGGGCGATGGTCAGCAGCGCGGGGTCGAGGTCGACGCCGGTGCTGGTGGCCTCAGGGAAGCGGGCCAGCACGCGGTCGCTGATGCTGCCGGTGCCGCAGGCGAGGTCGAGCACGCGCGGCGCCGGGCCGACCGTCGCCTCGACCATGTCGAGCATGGCCCGGAACCGCTCCTCACGGTCCGGCATGTACCACTCCTGCTGCCGGTCCCAACTGGCCTGCCAGGCTCGCCAGTAAGCGCCCGCAGCCGTGATCGTCTCCGTCATCGCGACCCTCCCATGACCTCTACGTAATACCCTGATAGCCACAGCAGGCATTACCCCACTGCACCGACGACCATAGACCGCCTCCGTAAGGACTACAAGTGGAACTGGCCTATTACTCGGATCTCGCCGTCCAACTCGTCAACAGCGAGGAGCCCGAGCGCGGCACCGACGGGCTCACCTCGGTCGAGGCCGTACGGGACCTGTTCGGCCCGAGCCAGCAGGTCGCGCGGCGGGCCACCGAGGCCGACGTGACCCGGCTGCGCGGGGTGCGGGGGCGGCTGCGCGCCGTCTTCGAGGCGGCCGACCGGGGCGACGAGGTGCTGGCGGTCGACCTGCTCAACGCGCTGCTGCTGGAGTTCCCGGTGAGCCCGCAGATCTCGGGACACGAGGTACGGGACGAGGACAGCCGGCCCAAGTGGCACATGCACATCGCGGACTACGCCGCCAACGCGGGCGCCAGCTACGCGGCCACCGCCTCCATGGGGCTCGCGTTCCACCTCACCGAACTCGGCGCCGACCGGCTCGGCATCTGCGAGGCGTCACCGTGCCGCAACGCCTATCTCGACACGTCGACGAACCGTTCGCGCCGCTACTGCTCCGACCGCTGCGCCACGCGCGCGAACGTCGCCGCCTACCGGGCCCGCAAGCGCCTGGAGAGCGAGCGCTCCGGGCGCCCGGAGCGGCCGGCCAGCCGGCCGAACGGACCGCGCCCTGAGCCCACCGGCCGCACCGCCGACACCGCCCACGACAGCAGCCCCGCCACCGACCGCTGACCGACCCCCGGCGGCGGACGCAGCTGGGCCAGCGCCCGCGCGACCACCAGCTCGTCGGGGACGGCGCCGAACTCGCGACTGTCGTTGTGGACGTACGGGTCGTCCCCCTCGCGACCCACCAACCACCGGGCCGCCGCCCCACGACCCGCTTGACGATCAGCAGGTCCTGCGCGAACGGGTGGCGCAGCACGACCACGTCGCCGACCCGCACGCCCGCCCCGTACTGCACGACGAGCTGGTCGCCCGGGCGCAGCGTGGGCACCATCGACGGGTTGTACACCTCGGCGAGACCGACCCGCAGCAGCCCCTGGCGCTCGCGGTCTTCCCCCTGCCCGCGGTCGCGGCCACGCTCCTGCGTCCGCTCCGGCATCACGGCACCTCCCGGTCCTTCGCTCCATCAGTCCCAGTCCGACACCGGACTTTTGTCCTAAGCCCCCCGGGCCACCCGAGAAAAGCCTTCCCTCACGGAGTAATCTCGCACCTGAGAAGACGATCACGAGGAAGGACAGCTCTATGCTTTCCCGCCTGTTCGCCCCCAAGGTAAAGGTCAGCGCCCACTGCGACCTTCCCTGCGGCGTGTACGACCCGGCCCAGGCCCGCATCGAGGCCGAGTCGGTCAAGGGAGTCCAGGAGAAGTACCAGGCCAACGAGGACGAGCACTTCCGCGCCCGCGCCACCATCATCTAAGGAGCAGCGCGCGGAGCTGGCCAAGCACCACATCTCCGTGCTGTGGAGCGACTACTTCAAGCCCCCGCACTTCGAGAAGTACCCGGAGCTGCACCAGCTCATCAACGACACGCTGAAGGCCCTGAGCGCGGCCAAGGGCTCCACCGACCCGGCCACGGGTCAGAAGGCCCTGGACTACATCGCCCAGGTGGACAAGATTTTCTGGGAGACCAAGAAGGCCTGAGCCGCCCGCCGGCTTCTTTCGGCCTCTTTTCGGCGAGCCCCCACCAGGCGCCCGCCCAGGGCCCTCCTCGCACCCGGTTCGCCCGCTGTCAGTAGTGACGGGGGCGGGCCGGGTGCGGTCGTGTGGGGCGGGGCCCGGGGCTCACCGCTGGGGCGCGGCGGGTGGGGTAGGTCGCGTTACGGGGTGTCGGTTTCGCTCGGAGCGACCCGTGCGATAGCCCGCGTGGCGAGCAGCCGCCCAGCCCACTCACGTACCTCGACCAGGTGGCCGGCCCGAAGCCCGGCGCGGGGGTCGGGTTGGACCAGGAGAGTCGCCGCGCCGCGAGCGGAGCGTTCCGCCGCCCAGTCGTGGTCGAGGGCGGTGAAGTCGTCGTCGATCCAGACGGCGGGGGCGTCGCTCAGCCAGGCGTCGACGTGGTCGCGCTTCCACAGGTAGCCGTTGGGGTGGCTGGTGGTGATCCGGGGACGTGGCAGGTCGACGTGCGACAGGGTTGGAAGGCCGAGGAGCGGGCCGATGAAGGTGGTGGCGTCCTGCCGCCAGCTGGTGCACCAGACGGGGGCGACCAGGCCGGTGCGGATCACGTCCATGAGCATGGGGCCGTGGGCAGGGTCGAGCCAGACGGTGACCGGGTTGTCGACGCTCCGGCCGGTGGGGACGACGTCATGACGGGCGTGGGTGGCCGGGGTCGAGCCATCCGCGTTGGGGAAGGGTATGAGGACGCCGTCGATGTCGAGGAGCAGGTAAGGCGGGCGCATCGGTTCCTCCGGGGGAAGCCGGGGCGAGTGGCTGGTCAGAGCTTGCGGGCGCGGATCAGTAGGGTGGTGGGCCAGTGGCCCCTGCGGGGGTCGTTGAACTCCTGGGCCGAAGTGAGCCAGAAGCCTGCCCGGCTTAGGTGCCTCTCCCAGCGGTCGGTGTCGAACTCCCATCGGGCGATGGGGAGCCGAGTGCGGTCGGGCAGGGTGACGAAGTCGCGGCGGGACCGGTCGTCGCCGGAGGGGCTTCGGCCGCCACGCTGCGGGTGCGGAACGGAGAAGGCGAGCACTCGCCCGGGCGTGAGGCGTTGGGCGATGGCCGGGAGCAGGAGCTCGGGGACGACGAGGCCAACGGCGCCGAAGACGGAGTAGATCGCGTCGAACTGCTCGCCGGAGGCGCGCAGGTAGTGCAGGGCATGGCCGGGGACGAAGGTGAGGTTGTTGAGCCGTCCGTAGTGGGAGCGGGCGCGGCGGACCTGCAGGCCGACCAGGTCGACGCCGGTGACGTGGGCGCCGTGACGGGTGGCGAGGTGGGCGGCGTTGTGGCCGGGGCCGCAGCCGAGTTCCAGGAGTCGCTTGCCGCGCAGGTCGGGGCCGAGGACGTCCGCTCCGGTACCTTGGCCGGGTCTCGTGGTCCATTCCATCCGGGCGGGTACGGATAGGGCTTCGGCGAGGCCGGCGGCGGTGCGCTGGAGCGCGTGGACGTGCCAGGGGGATGCCTGGGCGAGCACGTCAGATCTCCAGGAGGTGGAGGACGTCGGTGAGGTGGCGGCGGACGGCCTTGGTGTAGGCGGGGTCGGTGGCTGGGTCGTCGATCCAGCGGATGGACTGCTCCATGAACCACTCGACGGCCCACATGCGATGCCAGCCCAAGGCCCAGTTCTCGGCGGTGAGCCCGCCGCGCGGGGCGAGGGCGTCGGGGGCGCCGCCGGCGGTGACGTACTGCTCCAGGAAGACGCGCAGACGCGCGGGGTGCGGAGGCTCGATGGTGCCGTGCCAGCTGGCGAGGTCGAGCAGGCCGGGGCCGGCGAAGGCGCGGGCGAAGTCGAGCAGCCGCCAGCCACGCTCCCCAATGTGGAGGCTGGTGGGATGGAACTCGGAGTGCACCCAGCCGAACAGTTCCAGCGTCGCTCCGGCCGAGCGAGCCTCGGCGGCCTAGGCGATCCGGTCGAGCGCGTCCTCGACGTCGTCAGCGTCCTGCCACCAGTCGGCCTTACGCAGCCGTTCGAGGTGTTCCAGCGCCCGAGCCGGCAGCGTCTGCAGCCGCTGCTGGTCGAGGACGGGCAAGGGCGGAGCCGTACGGGTTCCGTGCAGGACTACGGCCGCGGCGACACCGTCGAGGTCATCGGCCTCGCGGGCGGACGGTCCGAGGTCCTCCATGAGCATGCCGAGCCAGCCGTCCAGGACGGCGGAGGCGTGGACCTGGGGGACGGGTACGCCGAGGGTGTGGGCCAGGCGTAGGACCTGGTCCTCGCTGTCGAAGGGCTCCTTGGCGTACTTGAAGATGGTCGTGGTGCCGTCGGGGAAGGTGACGCGCTCGACGCCGGACATGGACCACGCGCGTACCTCCTCTCGTACGGCGGTGGTCTGGCCGGTCGCGGTGAGCAGGTTGTCGAGGAGTTCGGCGCTGGGGTTGGTGGTCACGTGGGGGCTCCGGGGGATGGTGGTGTCCGGGGCGGGCGAGGGGTGCTGGCCCGCCCCGGAGCCTGATCGGGTGGTGGTTACGCGGCGGGGGTCACGCGGCGGGCGTAGACCTGCTCGATCCAGCCCGCCTTGAAGGCGGCGAGGTCGTCGCGGAAGTTGGCCATCGAGGCACCGTAGGGTGCGACCACGCCGCCGGACTGGTCCGGCACGGACTGGCAGCCGTGCACGAGCCGGCCGCCGAGGGCGGCGTGGGCCTTGATGGACTCGATCCGGCGGTGCTCGTTGAACCAGCCGCCGTGGTAGACCTCGTCGAGCATCCTGCCCATCTCGTCGTCTAGGTCGAAGACGACGGAGGTGGCTGCGGGGAAGAACCAGCACGGGCCGACGTTGGAGATGTGCCCGTCCAGCTCGACGTTGTTGAGCGCCATGAGCGTGGCCGCCTCGCAGAGCATCCGCAGGTGCTCGGCGGTGATCTGCGGCAGGCCGAGGCCGGCCAGATGCTCCTCGCGGAAGAGGTACGCGTACACCTCGTATGCGGTGGCCAGGACACGAGCGGCGTCGGAGGTGGACTCGCTGTGCTGTTTGATGAAGTCGAGCGCGAGCTGCTCGACCGCGCTCTCAGTCGTCTCTCCACGTCCAGGAGCTGGGCCGTGACCAGCTCCCAGTCGGCGACGAGCCAGATGTTCGACTCGAAGCGGAAGAAGTAGTCGGCTGGGTCGATCGTGATACGCCGGCCGTCGACCTGGATGCCGGGCAGCCGGCTCCAGCGCGGGTCGAACGCCTCGGGCAGCTTGACCGTGATGGCCTTGATGTCGATGGTGGTCACCGTGTCTCCGTCTCTGATCGGCCGGGTTAGGGCACAGGAATGCCCGAACCCGGCGTGGGGTACGGAACTTCGGGGTGCCACCCGGGCCAAGGGGGAGCCAGGACCACGGTCGCGCCGTTGCGGGTGGCTGCTGATAAGTGAACCCGTGGTCACACTCGGTGGTCACGGTGAAAGGCAGTTGAAGCGGTATACGCGGTTTACAGCTCCAGAAGCGGAGACGATCGTGGCGGCGCAGAGAGAACCCAACTCCCGTCTGCGCGACGTCATCGAAGCGGTCGGCTGCACCTACGAGGCCCTCGCCAGAGACGTGCGGCGCATCGCCGCCGAGAACGGCGAGATCCTCCAGACCAACAAGTCGACCATCTCGCACTGGGTGAACGGCACCCGCACCCCGTCGGGCCGGGTAGGCCAGTAGCTGGCCGTGGCGCTGTCCCGCCGAGCCGGGCGCACGATCACCAAGACCGAGATCGGCCTCCAGGCCGGTAACGACGAAGCGCCGGCGGAATCCAACCCGGTCCTCGCGGTCACCGGCCTGGGCCGGGCCGACGTCGAGCGCCGCCGCTTCCTCGCCATCGCGGCCTTCACCACCGCTGGCGTCGCCATGCCGCTCGGCTACGACCATGAAGCCACCGCCCGCATGCTCCGCTCCCGCACCGGCACGTCCCTGGTCGGCGCCGAGGACGTGGACGTCGTACGCCAGATCACCGCGGCCTTCAGTGCCGCCGACGAGCGCCTCGGCAGCGGACACGGCCTGACCACCGTCACCGCGTGCCTCGCCGACACCGCCGCCCCCATGCTGCGCGGACGCTTCACTCAATGAAGCCTTACGCCGGGCCGCCTTCGGCGCCGTCGCCGAACTTTCCTACCTCGCCGGATGGAAGCACCACGACCTCGGCCAGGAAGGTGCCGTTATCTATAGCTCTTAGGACTCCTTAGGCACGTGAGAATCATGTGCTCATTGCTCTGTTCCTGAGAGGTATCTGCTAGGTGTTTGGCACGTCTGTTACGTACGCCCCTGCGCGTACTTTCAAGGCCGAGAAGGCTGTCTCGGCCGATGGTTCCGTATGCTGGGTCATCGCGTCCGACGAGTACGAGCTGCACTCTGAGTCGAGTGCGTACTTGGCCTCGTTGCGGTCACGGGACTGCTCGATCAAAACGGAGCGCGTGTCCGCGGGTCGGGTCGCGCTGTACCTAACGTACTGCGCGGCCAACGGCCTGGACTGGGCCGCGCCGGGCTTCCCTGCGCTGTCCAGGTTCCTGCACTGGTTGGTGGAGGAACCCTGCCGCCGCGGGGACGCCGGAGGCGAGCGGAGCCGCGTCATCGCTCGAGGACGACGGCGAACCAGATCCTGACCACGGTCGGTGAGTTCCTGCGGTTCGGCGTCCCGAACGGTTGGGTGCAGCCGGAGGCGGCCGCGATGCTGTCGGAGGAGAAGTACCTGTCGTTCCTGCCTCCGGGGTACAGCGCGGGTGAGGACGGCCAGTACCGCGTCATCAACACGAAGACCATCAAGTTCAACGTCGCGGTGCCGGGCTACGAGTGCCTGAAAGACGAGCAGTTCGAGCAGCTGGTCAACGTCACGACCCGGGCCCGCGACCGATTCCTGGTCTGTCTGCTGGGGGCGACTGGAATCTGGATCGGAGAGGCGCTGGGCCTGCACCGGCAGGACATGCATCTGCTGTCCACATCGGTCTCGCTGGGCTGCCAGGTGCTCGGCCCGCACATTCACGTCCGTCGCCGGCAGAACGCTAACGGCGCCCTGGCCAAGTCCCGCATGCCGCGGTGGATCCCCGTGGACGAGAACCTTGTGTCGCTCTATGTGGAGTACTCGTACGAGCGCGAGCACATACCCGAGGCCGCCGACCGCGACATGGTGTTCGTCAACCTCTTCCGGGCCCCGATCGGCAAGCCAATGAGCTACCCCAATGCCAAGGACCTGTTCGACCGCCTGGCGGTCAAGGCGGGTTTCGCGGCTCACCCGCACATGCTGCGGCACACTGCCGCGACCCGGTGGATCCGCAGCGACACCCCGCGCGATGTCGTGCAGAACCTCCTCGGCCACGTCTTGCCGTCCTCTATGGATCCGTACGTTCACGCCACTGAGGCCGACAAGCGAGGCGCCGTCGACCGTCTCGCGGCCAAGCGCCGCCAGGAGGTGAAGGCGTGAACAGCAACCTCGCATCCATCACCCCCATCCCCTCCTTGCCTGCTGACAAGGACGGTCGGCTAGAGCGGTGGCGGACCTTCCTCGCCGGGAAGATCGACCCGGCCTGGCGCGAGGACGAGTGGGACAGCACATCCTGGCTGTTCACCGGCGACCTGGACAATCCACGCACCGCCGCCTACCGGTGCCGCACCCCCGAGTGGCCTCTCGGTGCTTCCGTCCCCTCACAGCAGGTGCCAGTTCTGCAGGGAGGCGCTGCGGGACAGCGGTCTGAACGAGGCAGAGTTCGAAGCCAGTTACAGCCGCGACCCGCAGCGATACCTCGTCTACACCCGGCCGAGCCAGTGCATCGCCGGCATCAACGGGGAACGGTGCCGTCGCTCGGCCGCCAGCCGAGGGCTCTGTCGCTCCCATCATGCACGATGGCACCGGGTGTTCCGCCGCGACGGCCTGGCGAACACCGACGAGAACCTCGTCGAGTGGGCCGCCGGGGTGCCGGGCCTGTACCCAGCACCGTCCTGCATCGTCGACGGCTGCCCGCTGGACGGTGTCGTGAGCTCGGGCCTGTGCGGCACCCACTACGAGCGGTGGAAGAAGACGATGTCCCAGTCCCCGGAGCCGGTGCCGGCGGAGTCATAGACCCTCACCGCGGTCCCCTATCTGACGGGAGCGCAGTTCTCCCTGGCCGGGCTCAGTCCGGTGGTGCGGCTGGAGATGCTGCTCGGTCTGCAGCAGCGTGACGCCATCGCCGGAAGGGTCGTGCCGCGGGTGATGCGGTCGCTCGCGACGAGGTTGACCGGTTTTTCGAGCCTGATCCTGAGCGCAACCGAGGCGGAAGTGATGCAGGCCATCGAGGGCCAGACCAACGGCCGCTACTTCTGCGGCCAGACACTGCGCTATCTCCGCGTCGCCTTCGATGAGTTCAACGGCATCGACCCCACACAGAGTCCCGTCTGGGACGTCGCGGCACTCGGCATCGCTGCCGCCACCAAGCACGGACGCCGACGGTCGGGCACCATCGACTTCACCCAGATCCGGCAGCCCTGGCTCCGGGAGGTGACCATGGAGTGGGCCCGCAGCACCCGCCCCACCGCCCATCGGCTCTCGGTCCGACTCACCGCCTGCACGCAAGCCTCGCGGGCCCTGTCAGTACGCCCCGGCGAGGGCATGAAGCCCTCGGCCCTGAAGTTCGCCGACATGACCGCGGTCGCGGACTACTTCAGCGCTCTGAACAGGGCTGACGTCACCGAGTACACCAACAAGTACCGCAGCAGCCTGCTGACGGGCTTCTGGCAGGTCCTCGAGTTCGGGCGCCAGGCCGGACTGATGGATGACGTTCCCGGCGTCTTCACCCGCCACCGCTCGCACCGGATCGTCGAGGAAGACCCAAACGAGGACGACATCGGCAAGGCGATACCCGAGTCCGTGATCCGCCAACTCGACCAAAAGATGCACCAGTTGGCAGACGAAGCAACCTACGGTGCTCTGGAGCCCGCAGACATCAAGAAACTGTTCCGCACGATCTACATGTTGCTGCGGGACACGGGACGCCGTCCTCGCGAGATCGCATCACTGAAGGTGGACTGCCTGGAGCACGTCGACGGCGACTACAACCTCATCTGGGACAACCACAAGGGCAAACGGCTGCGACGTCGGCTCCCGATCGACTCTGGCACCGTGAAGACCGTTCAGGACTGGCTCGAGGTGCACAAGCGGATGCCGCGGAGCGAGCACGGCGGCCGCTACCTCTTCCCGGCCCCGACCGATCGAAGTGCCGAGAAGTACATCCCCACACTGGCGATCTCCAGAGTGATCCGGCAGTGGGCCGACGCGATCGAGCACTTGGACCCGGAGGTCCCGGACTAGGACGGCACCCCGCTGCCCTTCGACCGCTCGTTGATCTATCCCTATGCCTTCCGGCATTCATACGCTCAGCGACATGCGGACGCTGGAACCCCACTTGACGTGCTCAAAGAGCTTATGGATCATCGAGATGCCTCCACCACCATGGGCTACTACAAGGTGTCCTTGAAGAGGAAGCGGCAGGCCGTGAAGACGATGCGGCTGCACGTCGTCGACCGCTCCGGACGCCCGGCGCCGATGGCGTCCAACGTCTCCTACGAGCGACGTTCCGTCGCGGTCCCGTTCGGCGGCTGCGTCGAGCCTAGCAACGTCAAAGCGGGAGGCCATGCCTGCCCGATCCGCTTCCAGTGCGCCGGCTGCGGCTTCTACCGTCCTGACCCCTCCTACATGCCCGCCATCGAGGACCACATCCGATCGCTGAAGGCTGGCCGGGAAACCGCCCAGGCATGGACGCCGAGGAATGGGTCGTGCGCAACATGGCCGAGCAGGTGGCCTCATTCAAGGACGTTGCCGAGCGGATGAAAGAGCAGATGGACAAGCTGGACCCCGCCGAGCGGGCCGAGATCGAGGAAGCGAGCAGGATTCTCCGCAAGACCCGGGCCGCGAATGGCCGCACGACCCTGCCAGTGACCGTCATCCAGCATCAGGAGCGCGGCGCGTGAGCGGCAAGCGCACCCCCGCCGAAGTCCTCGCCGACTCCCGTCGACGCGTCAGCCGTCTCAAGCGCGCGAAGGTACTCGAGACCGTCGAGGCCATGGTGAGCAGTGACCACCCGGTGACATTCGCGGCGGTCGCTAAGACCGCAGGAGTGTCGAACTGGCTCGTCTATGCCGACGGAGTACGCGAGCACATACAGGCGGCACGAGACAAGCAAACCGCCCGAGTTCAGCGTGGTCGCGCAGTCGGAACGCCGGCCAGCACGGGCGGCCTGAAGACCGATCTGGAACTGGCCCGCCAGGAAGTCGCATCGCTGCGGACCGAGCGCGACAAGCTCAAAGGCGCCCTGCAACGTCAACTCGGCCAGCAGCTCGACCAAGTGGCCGCCGGCGACCTGATCGCCCGCATCAACGAGCTGACCCAGCAGAACGAACGGCTGATAGCCGAACGAGACGCCCTGGAACGGGAAAACGCACAGCTGGAGGCCAAGCTCGCCGAGACAGAGGAAGACCTCGGGGCTGCCCGCACCAGCCTGCGCAGGATGATCCACTCGGAGAACACCGCTTCCGACACCGAATAGCAGCCGGTGGCTGACCCGGCGGGATCATCGGGTCAGCCACTGGCATTGACAGCGGATCGCGGGGTCCACCTCAACTTCCGTACAGCAACAGCGTGGCGTCACCTGAAGGGAAAGTGTCTCCACGGGGCCGCGTGCTGGCTGACGATGGTCAGACCGTGCCAGCTTCAGGGGCCACGGCAAGAGTAGCAGGCGCCGACTGTGTTGCCGCGTTGAGGACCAAGCGTTGACTGCGCGCAACCGCACGTGATTGAGCAGCGTCGTTGCGCCTGAGCACGAAGACGGTAGCGAGTGCAAGGACACTGGGCCCGGAGAGCATTGCGGCGAGCCAAGGCTGATCGTTGCTGCCAACAATCACGGCTCCAGCGAGCATGCCCACAGTGATGATGAAGCCCGCAACAAGCCCGGCAAGGTACAGCGCATGCGCTCGTTTTGCCCTGTTTTCCCCAGCTTCGATCGCCTTGAGTTCAATTTCGCGGTCGATCTGCTGCTGAGCCATACGGTACTCGTGATCACGCTGCAACTGCGGTTCAAGAGCCTTGAGTGCCACTTCGAGGTGATCCACTGGCACGTCAGCCCAAGCGCGCGCGACCTCCAGTCCGCCCAATGGCGCGGCAGTTTCCCTTTGCTCCCTCACAGCTGCCCACCTTCGCCACTCTGCTGTATCTGGTCGAGCTCCTGGTGGTCGTCAGGTGGCGGACCGAGAGCCCGGAACAATTGGTCGAGCCTGCCAAAAACTGTGCCTGCGCTTTCATCGAGGGCCCAAAGGGCCTGAGCGGCCAGTTCAGCAGGTTGTGGATCACTGCGGTCGGGATTGCCACGCTCCTGCGTTCCGTGCTGATGTGAGTCCTCAGTACGAAGCCCCTGAAGCCGGGCGAGGAATGACGCCGAGGGAGGCGGCGGCGCGACAACCGCAAAGACCGACTTCAGCCGGCGCTGAGCATCCGCCTCGGCTCTACAGTTCGCGCAGGTAGCAAGATGCGCAAGGACTCGCTCGCGGGTGTCATGGCTGAGCTCGCCGTCCACAAGAGCCGGGAACCGGTCGCCCAGGTGAGATTCGTGCTCTCCCCCGGAGAGGTCGCGGGGCGTTCCCTCCAGGTCACGCCCGGCTCCAGCGTGAGAGCTCATGCGTTTTCCCATGGTTGCCAGCGTCGCGCCGATTGCACGACATGCTGCACGACGATTTGTGCCATTTCCTCTCGCCCTCTTGAAGTAAAGTACGTTCTCAATCAGTCTAGTTAGGAACACACACCCGGTGTGGCGGATGCACTTGGCTCGCCGGAGAAGCCTTCTGGCCTTCAGGGGACAGGCCCCGTCTCCCCATCGTTGCGCCTATTGACACGACTGCCCGCGGACCATGCCTCACTTGCCAGAGGCAACCTATTGGCCATCTACCTGCAAGTTCGCTTGACGGCTCTAGATAACGCGGGCCCAGCGCTACTACCAGGTCGGCTACCAGCTCGCCTGCGAAGCTGACCCCCACGGCCACGCCGCCTGGATGATGCGCGCCCTCGCCCACCAGGCCCTCAGCCTCAAACAGCCCCACCACTGCGTAGACCTCGTCGAAGGCGCCCTACGCACGGGTCTCGGCCACGTCGACGGCCAGACCGAGGCTCTCCTCCACATCACCCACGCCCGCGCCTACGCCGCCACCGACGAGAACCTGTCGGCCGCACGCGCCCTGCTCGCCGCCGAAGGCGCCCTCCTACGAGACGACGGCCCCCAGCCCAGCTACTCCCGGGTGAGCGGCCCCGCCGCCGGCACCGTCGCCAGCCACACCGCCCGCACCCTCACCGACCTCGCCGAACCACATCGGCACCGAGCAGCAGCACCGCGACGCCCTCACCCGCTGGGACCCCGAGAAGTACAAGCGCGTCCACGCCCTCACCCACGCCGACCTCGGCGACAGCCTTGCCGCCCAGGCCCGCGCCGACGAGGCCGTCGCCGCCTGGACCCAGGCCCTGGTCCTGATGGAGGGCATGACCTCCGACCGGACACGGAAGGCGATCACGTAGATCCGCTCCACCCTCGTGATCTACCAGCGCCGCCGTATCCCTGGCGCCGCCGATCTCGCCCGCCGCGCCCGCGAGGCCCTCGCCTAACATGCCCAACAACCCGCCCGACGAAGGGAACCCCGTGACCCAGCAGGCCGACGACCAGCCGAAGGCCCTCAAGCCGGCGCTCGAATCGATGACACTGCTGGTCGCCGCCGTCATCGTCCACGACAAGGCCACCGACCGCGTCGTCCTGCTCCAGCGCAGCGAGACCGCGAAGTTCGCCCAGGGCATGTGGGACCTCCCCGTCGGCAAGAGCGAACCGGGCGAACCCATTACGGAGACCGCGGTCCGCGAGCTCTACGAGGAGACCGGCCTCACGGTGAAGCCCGAGTCACTCAAGGTCGCCCACATCATCCACGGCGCCTGGGGCGTGGAGGCCCCCAACGGCTTCCTCACGGTCGTCTTCGCCGCCCACGAATGGGGCGGCGAACCCGAAAACCGCGAGCCTCGTAAGCACTCTCAGGTCCGCTGGGTCGATGCCGATGCAGTACCCGAGAATTTCGTCGACACCGCTTCAAGCGCCCTTCATCGATACCTCACGGGAGGCACGGAAGTCTCCCTCAATGGCTGGCGATAGATGCGCCCAAGTCATTTGCAGCCAGATGCTCCGCCGTGCGTCCTCGGACCGAGAGACAACTGATGCCCGTGCCTCACCAACTTCCGTCGTCGGCACAATCCACTCCCAGAGGGCTGTCGCGCCGCCACCGCTTGGCCAGGATGCACCCGTGACAAGGTCATTTGACCCGTGGAGCTGGGAATGGCATCGGCTCCGGTGCCTTGCAGGCTGCGGTGACTCTGTGAAGCGCAATGTTCACGCATGGGTGGAGCTGTACGGGGCTCAATCCGGAAGTTGGCTCGCAGCGTCCCGCATAGATGCGGGACAGGGATTCGCCGACCCACTTCCGCCCCCTACTGGTGAGCCGCTGTGCATGCTGGGAGTTGCACACCGAACCTGTCTGAACTCAGCCGTCAAACTCCTTCGGCAAGGACGTGCGGTTCTCGATCAGCCCCTTCAAGAGGCGTTTGTCGACGTACCAAATCCGGCGACAAGGGCTTCGGACCAGGCACCACTCCACCCCATGCCCACCCTTGAAATTTGGACTCAGGACAAGCGCGTGGGGGTGCCGAGGATCTTCCCGAGCGTGATGGCCACGTCGAAGTCCCGACCCCATGTGAGTGCGACGAGGTCGTCGAACTCCGTTTCAGGGCGTAGCAGATCGAGGACGTCGGCTTCGAATACTGAGCCCGGTTCTGCCAGGTCGAGCGCCTCTTCGCGGAAACAGCGGTACGTGTCGCGTGACCGGAACATGACCGAGTACTCACCGTCTACGAGCTCTCCCACGGAGACGTCCCACTTCTCTTCCAGTGCCTGCAGTGTGCTGGCGACGTGGTCGGCGTTGAACGGCTCGGTCAACAGATCCACTCCCACCGCTTCTCGGGCCGAATTCAACGGAAGCGTCTCGTCCCAGAGCACCGAGAGGTGGTGCTCGAAACCGATGTCCTCACGAATAGTTTTGTCGAAGTCCAGGTAGTCGGTGTCCAGAACCGTACGCATCCAGCGGGTAATCCAAAGGATCGGGGCGCTGATCAAATTTGCCCGCAACGAGCCATCACCTTCACCATAGACAGATTCGCGGATGCTCGTCAGCAGCTCTTCGCAGTGGTATTCCTTGCAGAACCGGAACAAGTGAGCCGACCGCCGCGGCAGACCGCCCCAGCGTGAAGACTGAGGAAGGGGGAAGTCATCCAGAATCTTCTCCAGCTCGCGTTGGAGTCCCGGCTTGGCGGCCGACAAGACGAGAGCGTCGTCGTTCTCGCCCCACTGCACGGCGCCCTCATAATCGAACTTCGCCTTGCACGAGGCATATATGACGGCTTGCGCCCATGTGTTGAACAGCTCCGCACTCACCCGATAAGCAACCTCGCAGTGATAGTTGAGGTTAAATCGGTCGAGCTCTCTGTCGGCGACTCGTTCAAAGACATGCTTCGCCGACAGTACGTCTCTGGCGGCACGGCCGAGGATCCGCTCGACCTCGCCGGACGAGCTGTCGGCGGACCCTTTGTTGGGGCTCAGATCGTCGGAGATTTCCTCAATTGCCGAGTCGAGCCGCTGAAGTGTCACCCGAAGCATGCCGCGTACGGTGTCGATGTGGAGCCGCTGCGCCTCGTCTTGGAGCAGCATCTGTTCAACGATCAGGTCGAGGTCGGCCAGGAAGGGGTAGCGGTTGCGCACAAGCGCGTGTCGTCGCCCTCGGGCGTTCTGCTTCGTGAACATCTCGGTTATGGCGAGGCCGAGCGCAAAGATGTCCGCCGGCTTGCCGATACTGAGGGCGTTGTTCCTCACCATCTGCTCGGGAACGAGATAGTTCCGGTTCACCAGGAGGTCTCCCCGGTTCGTGAGCGAGGAGTCCTTGAAATGTGCGATGCCGAAGTCGGCCAGGACGAGCCGACGCGCATCATGGTCGACGAGGACATTCTCAGGTTTGATGTCGCGATGCACTACGCCGTCGCCGTGCACGTACGCGAGCGCATCGCAGAGCTGGCGCACGTAGTCGAGAAGCACGTCAGTATCGGTTTGGTCTTTGATCACTTGTCGCAGCGTCATAGGGTAGAAGTCCATGACGTAGTAGAAGAAGTCCGCGTCCTCTGAGCGCGCGTGGATACTCACCACGTTCGGGTGGCTCGATGCCTGACCGTACTCGATCTCCTGCTTGAAACGCTTGCTGCGAGCGGAGTCCGCCTTGCTGTCCTTCTTAATCTGTTTGACTGCGAAACACCTGTCCGTCGGGCCTACGGCGGAGCTTCCACACCACGGCGGATCCCCCCTCCCGGAGTTGAATCACGCTCGTAAGTGACTCCGTCGATGATGAACGGTTCGCTCTTCAGCATGAAACGACCCCACTGACCCTCAGGGCGGTGAAGTCGGCTAGTTGCCGCCCGGACCAAAGCGCTCTCCAGCGGGCTAACACAATGAGGCGAGTGGGCCCTGGTAGACGTGTCCACGTCAGGATTTGGGCGTTGGCGATGCATGGAGACTTCGCCGGGGATCGTTTCGGATGACTTGTGGGAGCGGATCGAGCCGCTCCTGCCGCGCAAGGAGCGTCGGTTCGGGCACCTGGGCCGGAAGCCGCTGCCCGGCCGGAAGGTGCTGTGCGGCATCCTCTTCGTGCTTCACACCGGCATTCAATACGATTTCCTGCCGCAGGAGTTGGGCTTCGGGTCGGGCATGACGTGCTGGCGGCAGCTTCGGGACTGGAACGAGGCCGGCGTCTGGCAGCGCTTGCACGAAGTGCTGCTGGCCGAGCTGAACGCGGCGGCCCGTCTCGACTGGTCGCGGGCAGTCGTCGGTTCCAGCCACGTGCGGGCCGTGAAAGGGGGGACCACACGGGACCGAGTCCGGTCGACCGTGCCCGATCCGGATCGAAACACCGCCTGATCACGGATGGCCCACTCCGCTCGCCGTGATTCACACCGGCGGCAACCGCTACGACGTCACCCAGTTGCTGTCTCTAATCGACGCCCATCCCGCCGGTCAGAGGCAGGGTCGGTCACACGCGACGCAAGCCCGACGCCCTCTTCGCCGACCGCGGGTACGCCAGGACATCTACGGCGACCAGGCCCGCCAACGCCGGACCGCGCCGGCCATCGCCCGCCGTAGCACCCTCCACAGCACAGGACTGGGCACCTACCGCTGGGCCGTGGAACGTACCTTCGCCTGGCTCCACGGCTTCAAACGCCTCCGCATCCACTGGGAACGCCGAGCTGACATGTACGAAGCCTTCCTCAAGCTGGCCTGCTGCCTGAGCACCCGCCGACAGATCAACTCATTGTGTTAGCCGTTGTCAGCGAGCGTCCCGTCGAGCAGTATGCAACCCGAGTCGTCCCGCCCAGCACTTTGAACAATCGGGGCCCGAGGGATCGGACGGCTACGTTGGCACGGCAGGGCTGCCAGCCGTCTGAGTAGCTGCACCTGCTGCAGCGGTACAAGGTCCACAGTCCGCACACAGTCCGCAGGACACCCGATCGCGACCGTCACACCCATCGCTGACCAACAGCAAAAGGCCAGGTCAGCGACCCACAGGGAGATCCCCGCAGGTCACCGACCCGCCCCATTACTAGGAGACCAAGAAGGCCTGAGCCGCCCGCCGGCTTCTTTCGGCCTCTTTTCGGCAAGCCCCACCCGGCGCCCGCCCACGGCTCTTCCGCGCACCCGGTTCGCCCGCTGTCAGTAGTGACGGGGGCGGGCCGGGTGCGGTCGTTCAGTGGCCGGGCACGGACGCGCGCGTGCGCCCCGTCACCCACACCGCTCCCGCCAGCGCGCCGGCGCAGACCGCCGACGTCGCCGCCACCGTCCGCACCGACCGCGGCACGTCACGCACCGCCCTGCGCTCCCCGTCGGCCAGGACGCACACGGTGCGCAGGGTGTGGAACCGCACCTCGTAGTCCACCGCCCCCGTCAACTGGGTGCGGCATGGGTGGTCATAGGGGAACGGGGCAGAGTCCGCCCCGCCGTCCTGCGCCGCCGAGACGGTCATCATGAGGTTCACGGCTCCCAGCGCTTAGGCGGCCGTGGCCGTCGCCGCACAGGCGAAGGCAGCAGCGACAGCAGCGCGCCGCCACCCGGTCCAGCGCTCGTCGCCCGGCAGAGCGGCGCGAAGACACTGGAGTACGAGGAGGACGACCGCGCCGACCGCCGCGAGCAGCACCACCGGTACGAGGAAGATCACGACGTTCCCTTCGCCCGGCGCTCCGCCGGCGCGGTCGTCGGTCGCCGTGCCACACAGCGAGCGAGGCGCGGGCCGTCCAGAAGACCATGCCGCTGGCCGAGGTCGTCACCCGCTCGGGGCCGCCCCTGACCGCGCCGCACGCCCATAACGAGGAAGACAGCCCGCCCCCGAAGCCCGGCGGAACACGAGCCCTTCCCCGTCAGTCCCCCTCCACCCGCCGCGGCACCACCGTGATCGTCGTCGTCTCGGAGCCGAGCGACCCGCCGCCGCTGCGTTCCACGGAGTAGGCGACGGCCACCGCCGCGTTCGCCGCCGCGAGCACCTCGGTCGGGACGACGAAGGCCATCTCGCGGCCGACCCAGGAAGTGGAGACGGGCGAGACGTCCGTGTAGAGGTCGCCGAAGGTGACTGTGATGACGTCGCCCTTGGCCATGCCCGCGTACGGGGCGACCCTGACCGTCGCCCCGTACGGCGCGTCCGTCGCCGCGAGGGCTCCGTCGACCACGTCGTCCACCTCGGGGGCGGGCAGGTGGACGCTGTTGCCGTCAGCCGCTGATAGCTCGCTCATGGCGGGGCCCTCTCCGGGAAGCCGACGATGCGGTGGCGGGCGACGGCGTGCGTCGCCGCTCTTCGGGGTGATCTTTCCGATGCTCGGCCGCTTCGACAAGGGGGCGAGAGCGGCCTGTTGGGCTCCGCCCGATTCGTCCCGGGGAGCGGACCGGCGCGCGGGACGCGGCTGCCCGCCGGCCATCTCGTGGCCACCGGGAGGTCGCGCGGCGTGCGCCCGCCGGGTGCCGGCCGCCGCGTCACCGGGGGCGTGGCGGGGCACGGCCCGGAACGGGCGCCGCCGCACCGCCCCGTGGCGACCCGCACCCGGCATACTGAGCGCTCCCTCACCTCGCAGGAGCCGCCGTGTCGATGATCCGCACCCTTCGGACCACGGTCCGCATTGGGCGGCGGCGCCTGCGCGGCGTCGACCTCAGTCATCCGGCGCGCTCGCCGCTGGGCAGCGCCGTGGTCAACTGCGCGGTCTACCGCGACGGCCAGCGCCAGAAGGGCGACCTCCTCCCCGCCGACGCCATCCGACGGGTCCGCGAGGACCGGCCAGCCATCGCGGCCCAGGGCACGGACGGGCGGAGCCGACCGCCCGGCTTCGTCTGGATCGGGCTGCACGAGCCCGCGTACGAGGAGTTCGCGGACGTCGCCGAGTTGTTCGGGCTGCACCCGCTGGCCGTGGCCAACGCCCTCCAGGCACAGCAGCGCCCGAAGGTGGAACGGTACGCGGCGGACACGCTGTTCGCCGTGTTCAAGACGGTTCGGTACGTGGGGAACGACCGGTCCACGGCGAGCAGCGAGATCGTGGAGACCGGCGAGATCATGGCCTTCGTCGGGCCCGACTTCGTCATCACCATCCGGCACGGCGGACACGGCTCGCTCGGCTCGGTGCGCGAGGAGTTGGAGGCGCGGGCCGAACTGCTGGCCCACGGGCCGGCCGCCGTGCTGTACGCGATCGCCGACCACGTGGTGGACGACTACCTCGCCGTCACGGACTGCGTGCAGGACGACATCGACGCCGTGGAGAGCGAGGTGTTCGCGCCGGCGCCGCGGGGCCGCGCGCCGCGCCGCTTCGGCCGCGCCGACCGCTCAGAGCGCGCAGACCGCTCAGACCACGCAGACCGCTCCGGCCCGTCTGACCCCGCCGAGCACCCCGCCCAGACCGGGCGCATCGGCCGCGCCGGCCGTACCGACGAGGTGGAGCGGATCTACCAGCTCAAGCGCGAACTCCTGGAGCTCAAGCGCGCCGTGGCCCCGCTGGAGCGCCCGCTGCACGCCCTGGCCACCCAGCCGTCCCGGCTCGTCGACGAGGACGTGCGGGCGTACCTGCGGCACGTGGCCGACCGGCTGACGCGCGTTGCAGAGCAGGTCACCTCGTTCGACGACCTGCTGAACTCGATCCTGCAGGCCGGCCTCGCGCAGGTGACCGTCGCGCAGAACGAGGACCTGCGCCGGATCAGCGCCTGGGTGGCAATCATCGCCGTACCCACGATGGTCTGCGGCCTGTACGGCATGAACTTCGACCACATGCCGGAGCTCAGCTGGAGCTACGGCTACCCGGTCGCGCTGGCCTCCCTCGTCGCCCTCTGCGTCCTGCTGCACCGCGCCTTCCGCCGCAGCGGCTGGCTCTGACCCGCGCGGCCCCGTCCCCGACCAGCGGTCTCAGCCCCGGGGCTCAGCCGGCGGGCCTGGCCGCCGGCCCCGCCGGGCCCCCAGACCGTTCACCTCCGGCCACGCCCGCGCCACCCCGCGTCCACTGGCGGCCCTGAACATGCGTACGAGGAACGTCGTGCCGCGACGGCCCGTACGGCGCGCGCCGCCCGGCAGGCGCCCGCGGTGCCACCCCGCCCCAGCCGCGCCCCACGCGAGACGAGAGATCCACCGATGGCCTTACACCGCCACATCGGGCGGCTCGGCCCCGCCGCCGTCACCCTGGCGGCGCTGGCCGGACTCTCCGGCACCATCGCCCTCACCACCACCGCCGCATCGACGGCCGAACCGATGGCCACACTGACCACACCCCCACCGCGTCGGACGGCGGCACGCACGCGGGCGTCCACCGCGGGGCGCCCCGCCGGGCGGCCCCGTCCGGCGTACCCGCCGGCGCCGCTTCGTCCCGGGCCGGGAGCGCGCCGTAGTCGGCCGTCACCCCCGTCACGCCAGGCTCAGGGGGACGACTCGCCGAAGGTCGAGAGACATCCGACCGAACGTGGCACCACACCAAAGGCGCGCACCACCATTCATGACTGCCGAAGACTCCAGATCTCGCCCCCGAACATTGGCGGATCGCACACCCACGCCCTGGCGAGCGGCCCGCAGACTGGTAGGCACTGCAACGGTGGGACGACGCCACTGACGTCCCCCTGCGTCCCGCCGCCAGCTCGGAGAAAGGGGCGCGTCCGCATGTCCGGCTCACGCGTACTGGCCCTCGGCCATTACCAGCCCACCAGGGTGCTCACCAACGACGACCTGGCGAGGATGGTGGACACCAGCGACGAGTGGATTCGCAGCAGGGTCGGCATCCGTACCCGCCACATCATCGGCCCCGACGAGAGCGTCGACATGATGGCGGCGGAGGCGGCGGCCAAGGCGCTGGCCAGCAGCGGTCTCGCGCCCGCCGAGATCGACCTGGTGCTGGTCGCTACCTGCACGGCACAAGGCCGCAGCCCCAACACGGCCGCCCGGGTCGCCGCCCGACTCGGGCTCGGCTCGCCGGCCCTGATGGACATCAACGTCGTGTGCGCCGGCTTCACCCACGCCCTGGCCACCGCCGATCACGCGCTGCGCGCCGGGTCCGCGACGAAGGCGCTGGTCATCGGCGCCGAGGCGTTCACGTCGGTCGCCGACTGGACGGACCGTTCGACGCGCGTGCTCGTCGGGGACGGGGCGGGCGCGGCCGTGGTCGTGGCCTCCGAGGAACCGGGCATCGGCCCGGTGCTGTGGGATGAGCGACGCCGTACGGATCGAGGGCAGCCCCACCCGGTTCTCCCCAGGAGGGCCAGAGCGTCTACCGCTGGGCCACCACGCAACTGCCGCCGCTGGCCAGGGCCGCCTGCCAGCGGGCCGGCATCGAGCCCGAGGACCTCGGGGGCGTGGTGCTCCACCAGGCGAACCTGCGGATCATCGAGCCGGTGGCGCGCAAGCTCGGCGCCGTCAACGCCGTGGTCGCCCGGGACGTCGTGGACTCCGGCAACACCTCGGCGGCCAGCATCCCGCTGGCCCTGTCCAAGCTGGTCGAGCGCCGCGAGATCCCGCCGGGCGCGCCGACCCTGCTGTTCGGCTTCGGCGGCAACCTCTCGTACGCGGGCCAGGTCATCGCCTGCCCTTGACGCCGGGCCCTGGCCGCCGGAGCTGACCTGGCCGACCCGTCCCCGCTGAGAGGCCGGGCCCGGACCGGGTCGCCGGCTGCCGCGGGCCCGCGTCGACATCCGTGGCGCGGGCCCCGAAGCCGGAGCGCGCGGGGCGCGGGCGGGGGAGCCGGAGCGCTCGGGCGCGGGTTCGGCGCCCGAGGCAGGGGCTGAGCGCCCGGGGCGCGCGGCTCAGAACACCGACCAGCCCGTGAGCGTGGTGAAGTGGTCGAGCGCGGCGACCCCGGCCACCGAGTTGCCGCGCGCGTCCAGGCCGGGGCACCACACGCACAGCGTGCACCGCCCGGGGATGACCGCGATGATGCCGCCCCCGACACCGCTCTTGCCCGGCAGCCCGACCCGGTAGGCGAAGTTGTCCGCCGCGTCGTAGGTGCCGCAGGTCAGCATGACCGCGTTGACCTGCTTGGCCTCGCGCCGCGACAGCAGTCGGCTGCCGTCGGCGCGCAGCCCGTGGCGGGCCAGGAAACCGCCGGCCAGCGCGAGGTCGCGGCAGCTCATCCGGATCGAGCAGTGCCAGAAGTAGTGCTGCAGGACGGTGGGCACGGGGTTCTCCAGGTTGCCGTAGCTGGCCATGAAGTGCGCCAGGGCGGCGTTGCGGTCGCCGTGCTCGGTTTCGGAGAGCGCGACGGCCGGGTCGAAGGCCAGGTCCGGGTTGTCGCTCTCGGCCCGCAGGAAGTCCAACAGCGTGGTGCTCGCGTCGTCGGTGAGGGTCTGCAACCGGTCGGTGACGACCAGCGCCCCGGCGTTGATGAACGGGTTGCGCGGCACGCCGTTCTCGTACTCGAGCTGCACCAGCGAGTTGAACGCGTTGCCGGACGGCTCCCTGCCCACCCGCTGCCAGATCGCCTCGCCGTCCCGCGCCAGGACCAGCGCCAGGCTGAAGGTCTTGGAGATGGACTGGACGGAGAACGGTTCCCTCCAGTCCCCCCACTCCGTAGACCTCGCCGTCCATGTCGGCGACCGCCATGCCGAACCGCCCCGCATCGACCGCGGCGAGGGCCGGTATGTACTGCGCCACCTGGCCCTGCCCCACCTGCGACCGGACCGCGGCAGCCAGCACTTCCAACGCTCCCTGGTAGTCCACGTGCCCCCTTGCTGTCGTGCTTGCTGTCGTGTCCGTGCTCGCGGCGCCACCGCGGTGCGGACGCGTCCCGGACGGGCTCGCCGAGGGACGTCGGCGCCATCATGCACTGCGTGGCACCGCCAACCACACCGGCGTACGCCCCTGCCCTACGTGCCCCCGATCCGCCCATCCGCCAACGGACAGCGCCCCGCCCACCTGGGCCGGAGCCCGCCGCGCACCGGGCCGGGCGGCCAGAACGGTTCGCACGGCACCCGAACGGCTAGTCCGATGCCGAACGTTCCGGTACAAGCAGGTCATAGAGGCGGTTCGCGATCGGCGACCGCCGCGCACCGAACGGAGGCGGCCATGTCCCCACCCATGTCCGCGCGGGACTTCATCAACGCGCTGCGCGACGAGGGCCTACGGGTCAGGGAAGTCGGCGACTGGGAGCACCACAACCGCGACCACAAGGGCCCCTGGGGTCCGGTGCACGGCGTCATGATCCACCACACGGTCACCTCGGGGGCCGAGGAGACGGTCAGCCTGTGCCGCGACGGCCATCCGAACCTGCCGGGCCCGCTGTGCCACGGCGTGATCACCAAGGACGGCACGGTGCACCTGGTCGGCTACGGCCGTGCCAACCACGCGGGGGTCGGCGACGACGACGTCCTACGGGCCGTGATCGCCGAGAAGCGCCTCCCGCCCGACGACGAGAGCAACACCGACGGCAACCACCACTTCTACGGCTTCGAGTGCGAGAACCTCGGCGACGGCGAGGACCCCTGGCCGGCCGCGCAACTGGAGGCCATCGAGCGCGCCGCCGCGGCCGTGTGCCGCCGGCACGGGTGGACCGAGCGCTCGGTCATCGGCCACCTGGAATGGCAGCCCGGCAAGGTGGACCCCAAGGGCTTCACCATGGACCACATGCGGGAACGCGTCGGGGAGCGACTGAAGTAGCGCGCCGGGCACAGCACCGCCCCCCACCACCCCGGCGCTGTGCCCACCCGGGCGCCCCGCCCCGGCGGCACCCGTCCCCGGCCGACCGAGCGCGCGCCGGCGAGCGTCCTGAACGCCTGCCGGCGGGCCGGGCCGGGCTGGACCGACAACGGAATGGTGAGCAGCACCCCCGGGCCGCCCCAGCCGCCCCCGCACCCCCATCAGGCCCAGGCCCAGGCCCGCGCCCGCGGTCCACGCTCCGCGCACGCCGCCGGCGCCGGCGCCGGCGCGCGGATCGACACGCTGCGGCCCGCGCTGCCGTCGCCGCTCCAGGCGGTGGCCAACGCGCGGTTCGCCCGCCGCGGGGTGCGCCTGCTGCTCAAGCGGGACGACCTGATCCACCCGGACCTGCCCGGCAACAAGTGGCGCAAGCTGGAGCCCAACCTGCGCGCCGCCGCCGCGACGGGCCTGCGCGCCACGGCCGCCGCCGGCCGCCTCCTGGGCCTGGCCACCATCGGCGTCGTACGCGGCGACGAGCTGGCCGACTGGCCGCTCAACCCGGTCCTCGCGCGGTGCGTCGCCGACGGCATGCGCCTGCACTTCCTCACCCGGTCCGCGTACCGACGCAAGGCCGAGTCCGAGGTGCGCGAGGCCCTGCGCGCGCGGTTCGGCGACTGCTACGTCCTACCTGAGGGCGGCAGCAACGCCCTGGCCGCCACCGGCTGCCGAACGCTCGGCCGCGAACTGCGCGCGGCCCTCGACCCGGCCGACGGCCCCCACGTCGTCGGCGTCGCCTGCGGCACCGGCGGCACCCTGGCCGGCCTCGCCGACCATCCCACGGTCGATCCCGCGACCGGCCGCACGGCCGTTCCCCCGGTCGGGCAGAGCACCGGGCAGAGCGCCCAGCGGTCCGCCGAGCAGGCCGGCGAGCGGGCCGCCGGCTCCGGGGCGCGCCCGCGGGCCATAGGGTTCCCCGTGCTCAGGGGCGACTTCCTGGCGGCGGAGGTCCTCGCGCTCCAGACCGAGGCGTTCGGCGCCCGGGTCGGCGACTGGGAGCTGGACGGCCGGTTCCACTGCGGCGGGTACGCGCGCACGACGCCGGAACTCGACGCGTTCGCCGCGGACTTCGCCGACCGGCACGGCCTGGCCCTAGACCGGGTCTACGTCGCCAAGCTGCTCTACGGCCTGACCTCCCTGATCGAAGCGGGCGCCATCGCCAGCGGCAGCACCGTCACCGCGATCATCACGGGCCCGGCCCCCGCGCCGTGACCGTCGTCCCCCGCGCCCGGGGCGGCGCTACTCGCCCTCCTCCTCCCGGTAGGCGGCCGCCTCCTCCAGGTCCAGCCGGCGCAGCAGCGTCCGCAGCATCTCGTCGTCGATGCGCCGCTCGTCCCGGAGCCGCACGAACACCTTCCGCTCCGTCTCGATGACCTCGCGCGAGAGCCGCCGGTAGATCTCGTCCGCCGACTCGCCCGTCACCTCGCTCACTGTGCCGAGCCGCTCCCAGACGGCGTTGCGGCGCCGCTCCACGACCGTGCGCAGCTGCTCGGCCAGCGGCTGCGGCAACTGGTTGCGCCCATCGGCCAGCAACTGCGCCAGCCGCTCCTCGGCCGCCTGGGACGCCGCGCTCTGCGCCTGCGCCTCGGCCAGCGTCTCGGCCTGTACGTCGCGCCCGGGCAGCCGCAGCGCGCGGATCAGCGCGGGCAGCGTCAGCCCCTGCACGACCAGGGTGGCGATCACCGTGCTGAAGGTGAGCAGCAGCACGAGGTCGCGGGCCGGGAAGTGGTCCCCGCCGTGCGCGGCGGTGGGGATGGAGAACGCGATGGCCAGCGACACGACGCCGCGCATCCCGGCCCAGCCCACGATGGTCGGCGCGGTCCAGTTCACGTCGGGCTCCCGGCGCCTGATCCGCGCCGAGAGCAGGCGGGGCACGAAGGTGGCCGGGAAGACCCAGAGGTAGCGCACCACCACCACGGCCAGGAACACCGCCAGGGCGTACCAGAGCAGTTCGCCGGCCCCGTACCCGTCGAGCCCCCGCAGCACGACCGGTAGTTGCAGCCCGATCAGCGCGAAGACCACCGACTCCAGGACGAAGAAGACCATCGCCCACACCGCGCGCTCCTGCAGCCTGGTCGCGAAGTCCACCTGCCAGAGCTGGTGTCCCAGGTGCAGCGCCACGACCACCACGGCCAGCACCCCCGACGCCTCGACCTGCTCGGCGACCGCGTACGCCACGAACGGGATGAGCAGCGAGAGCGTGTTCTGCAGCAGCGGCTCGGTGAGCCGGGTGCGCAGCCAGTGCAGCGGCACCATCAGCACCACCCCGACGCCGACCCCGCCCACCGCGGCGACCAGGAACTCCCGCAGGCCCGAGCCCCACGTGGCGCCCGTGCCGACCGCGGCCGCCAGCGCGACCTTGTACGCCGTGATCGCGGTCACGTCGTTGACCAGCGACTCGCCCTGCAGGATCGTCGTGATCCGGGAGGGCAGCCCGGCCTTGCGCGCGATGGCGGTCGCGGCCACCGCGTCCGGCGGCGCGATCACCGCGCCGAGCACCAGCGCCGAGGTCAGCGGCAGGTCCGGTACCACGAGGTAGGCGATCCAGCCGACGGCGACCGTCGCGAAGAGCACGTAGCCGACCGAGAGCAGCGGGACCGACCACGCGTTGGCGCGCAGGTCCAGATAGGAGCTGTCCAGCGCGGCCGTGTGCAGCAGGGGCGGCAGCAGCGGCAGCACGACGTGCGGATCGAGCACGTACGCGGGCACGCCGGGCAGGTACGAGGCCACCAGCCCGGCCGCGACCAGCAGCAGCGGCCCCGGCACGGAGGTGCGCCGTGCCGCGCCGGCGATCGCCGCGCTGCCCGCGATCAGCATCAACAGGGGAACGGGGAACGACGTCCATCGGCCCACGCCCATCCCATCTCGCGACCCGTACGTCTCGCACGGCTCTGACGGCCCATGCTTCCCCCACGTCACGCGGCCGCACCCATCCCGCGCGCCCGAACAGCCTCCAACACTCCGCCCGTTTCCGGCCACCCGAGCCGCGCCCCCGCCAGGCCCCCGGCGATCACGACGCCCCGCCCCCGGGGCCGCACCGCTCCCCCAGCCGCACCGGCCACGGCTGGTCGGGGCATACGCCGACGCGCCCCGCGACGCCGGCGCACGCCCGGCGCCCCGCGCCGCCTGGTCACGTCGTCGCCCGCCCTCATCCGACGAAGCGACCTATTCTGGCCGTCATGAGCGAATGCTCCCACGTCGTCGAGCTGCCGCGCCCCGAGCCAGCCGCCCAGAGCGAGACCTGCCAGGAGTGCCTCGCGGCCGGAACACACCCCGTCCACCTGCGACTCTGCCTGACCTGCGGCCACGTCGGCTGCTGCGATTCTTCCCCGCGCCGGCACGCGTCGGCCCACCACGCGGCCACCGGCCACCCCGTCATGCGCTCCTTCGAGCCGAACGAGGACTGGCGCTGGTGCTTCGTCGACCAGACCCTCGTCTGAACCCCGCCCGCCCCGAGCCGCCCCACGACGTGCCGCCGGCCGGGCCGTGACCCGGCCCGACCCGCCGACCGTCAGTGGCTCCCGCTACCTTTGACCGCATGATCCGGCCTGCAACGCCCGCCGACGTCCCCGTGATCCACACGATGATCCGCGAGCTCGCGGAGTACGAGCGCGAGCCGGACGCGGCCAAGGCCACCGAGGAGCAGCTCCACGAGGCGCTGTTCGGCGCGCATCCGGCGGTCTTCGGGCTGATAGCCGAGCAGCCCGTCGAGCCGGCGGCCGGTACGCCGGGCGCCGGCGCGAGCGAGCCGGTCGGCTTCGCCCTGTGGTTCCGCAACTTCTCCACCTGGACCGGCACCCACGGCGTCTACCTGGAGGACCTGTACGTCCGCCCGGAGGCGCGGGGCGCCGGCCACGGCAAGGCGCTGCTGGCCGAGCTGGCACGGATCTGCGTGGAGCGCGGGTACGAGCGCTGCGAATGGTCGGTCCTCGACTGGAACGCGCCATCGATCGCGTTCTACGAGTCCATCGGCGCGCAGGCGATGGACGAGTGGACGGTGCGACGGCTGACCGGCGCCCCGCTGCGGGAACTCGCGGCGTTCGCCGAGAAGAACGACTGACCTCTCCCGCCACCCCGCACTGACCAGGCACGACGCCCGTGCAACCGAGCGCGGGCGGCGGGCGGGGCGAGCAACGCGACGCCATCTGTTTCGATTCGGGGCCGCCAACCCCTAGCCACTTTGCGTACTCATAAACTTACCATGAGTGACAGTTGCGTGCCTCCGGCCCCCGTGCTCACCCTGGGCGAGCCATGCTCCGTCCGGGCGACACGAGGCCACAGATCGCGATAGCGTCGCAGGCGAACCGTGTGCCGCGCCGGATCGTCCGCCTCCACCATAAGGGCTGACGGCCGGCGTTGATATCAGCTCAACCAGCTTGTGTCACCTTGGAGGTGAGGGTGTCCCAGATCGCAGGCGAGCCCGGGACCCAGGACTTCGTGGAAGTCCGGTTGCCCGCTGAGGGTGCCTACCTGTCGGTGCTGCGTACGGCCACAGCCGGCCTAGCGGCCCGTTTGGACTTCACCCTCGACGAGATCGAGGACCTGCGCATCGCCGTCGACGAAGCGTGCGCGATTCTCCTGCGACAAGCGGTTCCCGGCAGCATCCTCAGTTGTGTTTTCCGATTGGTCGGCGACGCGCTACGGGTGACCGTCTCAGCGCCCACCACCGACGGCCGCGCTCCCGAGCGCGACACCTTCGCCTGGACGGTGCTCTCCGCGCTGGCCGGCGAGGTCGACTCGACGGTCGCCGACGACCGGACGGTCAGCATCAGCCTGCACAAGAAGCGCGGCGCCGGGCCCGGGCAGCCGTAACGGAAAGGGGGGCTCCGTGAGTACTGCATCATCGCGGGGGGTGCGCGCCCCGGCCATACCGCAGCAGCCGGACGGGCCGCATCCCGCGGACCCGGAGCCGACCGGCGACGGACCAGAGCGGGCGGACCACATGGATCAGCACCAGCACGGACAGCGGACCCACGATCCACAGGACCGAAGCGGCGCACGAGCAATGTTGATAGAGCTGCGCGAGCTCCCCGACGGTTCCCCCGAGCGGGCCGAACTCCGCAACAGCCTCGTGCGCATGCACCTCCCCTTGGTGGAGCACCTCGCGCGCCGCTTCCGCAACCGCGGGGAGCCCCTCGACGACCTGACCCAGGTCGCCACCATCGGACTGATCAAATCGGTCGACCGCTTCGACCCCGACCGTGGCGTGGAGTTCTCCACGTACGCGACGCCCACGGTCGTCGGCGAGATCAAGCGCCACTTCCGCGACAAGGGCTGGGCCGTGCGCGTCCCGCGGCGCCTCCAGGAGCTGCGGCTGGCCCTGACCACGGCGACCGCGGAGCTGTCCCAGCGGCACGGCCGCGCCCCCACCGTGCACGAGCTGGCCGAGCATCTCGGCATCTCGGAGGAGGAGGTCCTGGAGGGGTTGGAGTCCGCCAACGCCTACAGCACCCTCTCGCTCGACGTCCCCGACACGGACGACGAGTCCCCGGCCGTGGCCGACACCCTCGGCGCCGAGGACGAGGCCCTGGAGGGCGTCGAGTACCGGGAGTCCCTCAAGCCGCTGCTTGAGGACCTGCCACCGCGCGAGAAGAAGATCCTGCTGCTGCGGTTCTTCGGCAACATGACCCAGTCGCAGATCGCCCAGGAGGTCGGGATCTCCCAGATGCACGTCTCCCGGCTCCTCGCGCGCACCCTCGCCCAGCTCCGGGAGAAGCTGCTCGTGGAGGAGTAGGCGTGCCCCGACCGGCGACCGGCGGCCCTGCCCAGCGGGGACGCCGGAGCCGCGGCCCGCGCGCCGCTGACAGGCGTGCCGGCGGTGTCCGGCAGCGGCGTGCGGCGCGGGCGGCGGTGCGGTGCGTTACGCGTCCCGTGGCCCGATGCCCAGCGCCTCGGTCGCCGTGGGGTTGACGAGCAGCACGAGGGCCGCGAGGGCCGCCACACCGACGGCGATCCCGCCCGCAATCAGCGCGCCACCGGAGTTGATCAGCGTCCAGGCCACGGGCAGCGCCATGATCTGCGTGATCATCGCCGGCCCCCGGCTCCAGCGACGGCGCAGCCACAGCCCGCGCGCGGCCACCAGCGGCAGCGCGGCCAGCACGAAGAAGACCACCGCGAGGATCTCCGCCTGCTTCGGGCTGTCCGGATCCCCGGCCAGGCCCATCACCATCAGATAGACCCCGTACGCGGCGAGCAGCGCGCCCTCGGCGGCGGTGATGACCGCGGCACCGGTGATGCGTGCCGGTAGCGGCCCGGACGGCGCCTGCTGGGCGTCCGACGCTCCCCGCGCGGCCGACGCGCCGGGCTCCCCGTCCCGCCCCGCCGTGCGCCCGCCCGCCGGGCCGCCGGCCCGGGCGGATGTGACCGAAGACTCGTCCCGCACGGCCGACTGGGGAACGGCCTGGTCCGCGGCGGCCTTCTTGGCCGGTCGCGTCGTCCTGGCCGCTGCCGCGGGCTTCCTGCCGCGCTGCGCGGGGCGGCGGTTCTGCTTGCTGCTCACCCCAGCAGGGTAGTGCGTCGGCTCCCCGCCACCACGGCCGCCGGGGAGCCGGCCCGTGCCGCCCCGTGGCCGTGCAACCACACCCAGGGGGTGGGGACGGTATGAACAGGTAGGTAGTCTGCATCGCATGCGCGCGCTTCTCGTGGTCAACCCGGCAGCAACCACCACCAGTGCCCGCACCCGTGACGTGCTGATCCACGCACTCGCCAGCGACCTCAAGCTGGAGGTCGCGAACACGGAGTACCGGGGGCACGCACGCGATCTGGCCCGCCGGGCGGCCGAGAACGGCACGTACGACGTGGTGGTGGCCCTCGGCGGCGACGGCACCGTCAACGAGGTGGTCAACGGGTTGCTGCACCACGGGCCCGCGCCGAGCGACCTGCCGCGGCTGGCGGTGGTCCCGGGCGGCTCCACCAACGTCTTCGCGCGGGCGCTGGGCCTGCCCAACCACGTCGTGGAGGCGACCGGCGCCCTGCTCGCCGCGCTCCGCGAGGGCAGCGAACGCACGGTGGGCCTCGGTATCGCGGCCGGCACCCCCGGCTCCGCGGACGAAGCCGTGCCGGCGCGCTGGTTCACCTTCTGCGCGGGCTTCGGATTCGACGCCGGGGTCATCGGCCGGGTCGAGCAGCAGCGCGAGCGCGGCAAGCGCTCGACCCACGCGCTGTACGTGCGGCAGGCGCTGCGGCAGTTCTTCGGCGAACCACACCGCCGGCAGGGCACGATCACGATCGAACGGCCGGGCGAGGACCCCATCACCGACCTGGCGCTGTCGATAGTCTGCAACACCTCGCCGTGGACCTACTTCGGCAACCGCCCGATCTACGCGTCGCCCAAGGCGTCCTTCGACACCGGCCTCGACGTGCTCGGACTGACCAAGCTGACGACCCCGGCGGTGACGCGCTACGCGACCCACCTGCTGACGTCAACGCCCGAGCGCGGACCGCACGGCAAGCACGCGATGTCACTGCACGACCTCGCCGACTTCACCTTGCAATCGCAGGCGCCGTTGCCCCTCCAGATGGACGGTGACCACCTGGGACTGCGTACGAGCGTGACGTTCACAGGCGTACGGCATGCACTGCGTGTGATTGTGTGAGTGGCAGGGGCAAAAATCCTTCCACTCGAACGTTTAGCCTGGCTTCCCCCTGTGGAAGTACGGCTGTGACTGAGGCGACACCGTGGATTCAAAAAAACTTTCCGGAAGGGGTTGTATCCGCCGCCGAGGTTTGCGACTCTCTTCATGGCGATCGGGACGGCCGCACCAGGCACCGATGAGAGCCGGAATCCCCCTCCTTATGACTTCAGGTCCGCATCGGGCAACTGGGCGGTGGACCTTCCGTTGCGGGGGGATTCGTGAAAGCGTTCACATTCACAAGCAATGAACCCGCAATACGAGGAGATGGAGCAGCCATGGACTGGCGTCACAACGCCGTTTGCCGCGAGGAAGACCCCGAGCTGTTCTTCCCCATCGGCAACACCGGTCCTGCGCTGCTGCAGATCGAGGAAGCCAAGGCCGTCTGCCGTCGCTGCCCCGTCATGGAGGAGTGCCTGCAGTGGGCGCTGGAGTCCGGCCAGGACTCCGGCGTCTGGGGTGGCCTCAGCGAGGACGAGCGCCGCGCGATGAAGCGCCGCGCCGCTCGCAACCGGGCGCGCAACGCCAGCGCCTGACCCTCGGCCCCCGAGCCGCAGCGCGCAGTACCCCCGATGCTCTGTCAGGCTCCGCCCCCGGTTCCAGGGCCGGGAGGTGCCAAGGGCGGTGCCCCCACAGCAACGTGAGCTTTGAGCCCCGGACCAGATGGGTCCGGGGCTCAGTGCTGTGCCCACTCACCGCGATCGACCGGCTCCCCGCGCGCGTCCCCCGCCGCCCCTGCCGGCGCGCCAGACCGCGCGAACCGCTGGGCGCGAGGCTGGGATTCCGCACACCGGAGCACGCGGCCGCCGCATCGCTGACGTGATGTCCGGACAGCCGCGCCGCACAACGCCCCGCGCACGGCACGGAGGGCGTGGGCGTAGGCAACGGTCCGATATCGATCGAGGGTGCGCCCGCACGTGAGCCCGGTCGCCGGCCGCCGCACGCGCCCGCCGACCGGCCATCCGGGCCCCGCGCAGCTCCGTCGCCCATAACGAATGGGCGACTTTGCCTGACGCACCGTGAACTCCGCGTGTCGGTCTCGCTCCTGCGTACACCCGTAGACCGGGTGAACATCATTCGACCGAGCGTGCGAGGCTCATGCCCGCGAACACCGTTGCCGAGGCGCGTCGCGCGGCGTCGGAGGCGCCCGTCGGGCTCGCGCGCACGGGGCGGCCTCCGGTGCCTCGGTGCGGGGCGGACCAGAGGCGTGGGTGGGTACGCCCCCGGGTGTCAGCCGTCGCGGGCGTCAGCTCTTCTCCGCGCGCACCGGCAGGTCGAGGACGACCCGGGCGCCGCCGGTGGGGGCCGGGACCATGGTAAAGGTGCCGCCCAACTCCCCTTCCACCAACGTCCGTACGATCTGGAGGCCGCGGTTCCCCGCCTCCCGCGGGTCGAAGCCCTCGGGCAGGCCGCGCCCGTCGTCCTGCACGGTGACCAGCAACCGGCCTTCGGTCCTGGTGCAGCCGCGGAAGCCGCGGACCGCGCCGACCTCGACCGTGCCCTGCTCACCCGGGCCGAAGCCGTGCTCAAGCGCGTTCTGCAGCACCTCAGTGAGGACCATCGCGAGGGGCGTGGCCACCTCGGCGTCCAAGATGCCGAACCGTCCGGTGCGCCGGCCGGCGACGGTGCCGGGCGCGATCTCCGCGACCATGGCCAGCACCCGGTCGGCGATCTCGTCGAACTCGACGCGCTCGTCCAGGTTCTGCGACAGCGTCTCGTGCACGATCGCGATCGAACCCACCCTGCGGACGGCCTCGTTGAGCGCCTCTCGTCCCTGTTCCGAGTCCATCCGCCGGGCCTGGAGGCGCAGCAGGGCGGCCACGGTCTGCAGGTTGTTCTTCACCCGGTGGTGGATCTCGCGGATCGTGGCGTCCTTGGTGATCAGCTCCCGCTCCCTGCGCCGCAGTTCGGTGACGTCGCGCAGCAGCACGAGCGAGCCGATGTGGGAACCCTTGGGCTTGAGGGGAATGGCTCGTACCTGGATGACGCCCTCGTCGCCCTCCACCTCGAACTCGCGCGGCGCCCAGCCGCTGGCCAGCTTGACCAGCGCCTCGTCCACCGGGCCACGGGCGGGGGCAAGTTCGGCGGTGGTACGGCCGAGGTGGTGCCCGACCAGGTCGGCGGCGAGGCCGAGCCGGTGGTAGGCGGAGAGGGCGTTGGGGCTCGCGTACTGCACAACGCCCTCCGCGTCGAGCCGGATCAGCCCGTCCCCCGCGCGCGGCGAGGCGTCCATGTCCACCTGCTGCCCGGGAAACGGAAAGGCCCCGGCGGCGATCATCTGGGCGAGGTCGGAGGCACTCTGCAGGTACGTGAGCTCGAGCCGGCTCGGGGTCCGCACGGTGAGCAGGTTGGTGTTGCGGGCGATGACGCCGAGCACCCGGCCGTCGCGGCGGACCGGGATCGACTCCACCCGTACCGGCACCTCCTCGCGCCACTCCGGGTCCCCCTCGCGCACGATCCGCCCCTCGTCCAGCGCGGCGTCCAGCATCGGCCGGCGTCCGCGCGGGACGAGGTGACCCACCATGTCGTCCTGGTAGGAGGTCGGCCCGGTGTTGGGCCGCATCTGGGCGACCGAGACGTACCGCGTCCCGTCCCGGGTGGGAACCCACAGCACGAGATCGGCGAAGGACAGGTCGGAGAGCAACTGCCACTCCGAAACCAGCAGGTGGAGCCACTCGAGGTCGGAGTCGTCCAGAGCGGTGTGCTGGCGTACGAGATCGTTCATGGAGGGCACCCGGCGAGCCTACCCGGGCCCTCCCACGACCACGAGCCAGTCCGCGCACAGCCGTAGACAGCGGAGAATGGTCTAGTCCACAATGGGCCGTACACGACCTCCGCTCTCCCCGCACAGGAGAGTGGACCGAGGCTCACGGCGCTCTCTGCCCTGACCGCGCCGAAGCCTCAGGTCGGCCGAACCGGCCGATGCAACTCCGGGCTGCGGTGCCGCGCGGGTTGAGGGTCCCGCCCTGGCGGCGCGGCCCGCGGGTCTTTCCGAGCCCGCCGACCCTCTCCCGCGAGCGCGCTGAACCGCCGCTCCACTCCCCTGTGCGATGTCCACGGACTCCTGCGCGATGTCCACGGACTCCGCGTCCCGCCCGCCCGGGGCGCGCCGGCTCTCAGCCGGGTATGTCACCCGTCTCCGCCGGCCAGGCCGCCATCGCCGTGTGGGCCACGATCTCCAGCGTCGCCCGGTCGACGCCGTCCCTGGCCTGCTGGGCCATGCCGTGCAGCACGACCGTGCAGTAGACGGCGAGGGCGTGGGCGTCGGTATCGCTCGGCAGTATGCCCGCCTCGATGTCGGCGGCGATACGCCGCTCGACCGCCGCAATCCCCTCGTTCCGACGCTCGACCAGGCCCTGGGCGACTTCGTTGGACTGCGGGGTGCAGTTGGTCGCGGCGCTGATCAGCATGCACCCGCGCGGATACCCCGGCAGCGTCTGCCAGGCCGCCGCCTCGTGCAACATGCGCGCCACGGCGCGGCGCGCGGTCGGCTCCTCTTCCAGGGCACGGTCGATGAAGCTGCCGAACTCGCGCAGATAGGACTCGATGGCCTCCTCGAAGAGCGTCTTCTTGTCCCCGAAGGCCGCGTAGAGACTCGGTGCCTTGACGCCCATCGCCCGCATCAGGTCCGCGATGGAGACCGCCTCGAAGCCGCGGTCCCAGAACTCTATGGTCGCGGCCCGCAGCGCCGCGTCCCGGTCGAAGGAGCGGGGCCTCCCCCGCCTCACCGTCCCCTCAGATGCCTCGTTCGTGGTAGCCATGACCCCATTCTATAGCGGCCACTAGATAATGTGCTACGGTCTTTATGTATCGACCCCTAAAGAAAAAGGGGGGCGTGACCATGGGCGCGCTCAAGGGCAAGACGGCGCTGGGCTGGTCACCGGCGGCAGCCGAGGCATCGGGCGGGAGATCGCCGAGCGACTGGCGCGGAACGGCGCCAGGGTCGCGGTGCACTACGGGAGCAACGACAAGGCGGCCGAGGAGACGGTGACGGCCATCGAGGCGGCGGGCGGACAGGCGTTCGCGCTACGGGGCCGAGCTAGGTGTGCCGGGAGACGCACAGGCGCTGTGGGCCGCCTTTGACGAGCAGGCGGACGGCCTGGACATCCTGGTGAACAACGCGGGGATCGTCGAGGCCGGCAAGCCTATCGCCGCCGTGACCCCCGAGTCCTTCGACCACGTCTTCGCAGTCAACGCCAAGGCGCCGTTCTTCATCACCCAACTGGGGCTAACGCGACTGCGGGACGGCGGGCGGATCGTCAACATCTCCACGGGACTGACGCGCGGCGCCGCGACACCCGAGCTGATCTCCTACTCGATAGCCAAGGGCGCCATCGACGTGCTGACCCTGACCCTGGCCAAGGAGCTGGGCCCGCGCGGGATAACGGTGAACGCGGTGGCGCCGGGCGTGGTGGACATCGACATGAACGCGGCCTGGCTGCGCGGCGACGCCGAGACGTGGAAGGCCGTAGCCGCGGAGTCCCCGTTCAACCGCGTGGCCAAGGCCGACGACGTGGCCGACATCATCGCCTTCCTCGCTTCCTCCGACAGCCGCTGGGTGACCGGCCAGTGGTATCGACGCGACGGGAGGTGAGCTGCTGTAGCCCACGTGCGTCGAGTCCCGGTGCGTTCGTCCCGCACGGCCCGGTGTCGCCTTCGTGGGGAGGCGGCGTGTGGGTGGCCTGGTGGCGCGGCGGTGAGTGGAGCAGCACGGCGGGGCGACTTCGGGATGTCACACGCGGGCGCACCCGTGGCAGGGGTCGCTACGACGGGTGGGAGTGAGCCGGGAGCGCGGGCCGGCGGGGCTCGGTGGGGAGCGGTGGCCGGTGAGCGCACTCGCCGAAGGCTCTGCCGGCGCGCTGGAGGCCAGCCTGCACGGGGAGGCTGGCCTGGCCAGCGGTCTGCCGCGGTGCCCCTGCCGATGGCCCCGGGCTCGGGGCCAGGGCTCAGGGGCCAGGCGTCAGGGAGCCAGGGGCCACCGGGGTGGTGGAGCGGCGTGGCGGGTCGTTGTGGCGGGGATGCCGGGGGCCGGCCGTGGCAGAATGCCAGGGTGGCCCGGCCCGAACGGGCTGGGCCGGGCTGGGCGTCGGGGCCGCAGGGGGAGGGCCTCGGTCTCGGTGCCGGGGAGCAGGCGGGCCAGTTCGGCCGCGACGCCCCACGGGGTATCGTCGCCGACCGCGATGCTCGCCATCGGGGTGAAGGCGGCGACGTGGGCCGGCCGTGTGAGGGGGGCGGTGGCGCGCGGGCAGGCGGTCACGCGTACCGCGCGGCGGGCGGCGGCCACGGACCGGTTCTGGCCCCCGGTCGACCCCGCGCCCGGGGCGTCCAGGCGGGCCCAGTCGGCCAGTGCGCGGACCCGAGCCGCCGCGTCGGCGAGCCGCTCCTCCTTCAGCTCGCCGGCGCGGACAGCCTGGACGGGGCCGTCGCGCAGGCGTCGCACGGTTTCCTCGTCGGCCAGCCCGCCGCCGACGCAGATGGCGTCCACGCCGGCGGCGAGGGCCAGTACGGTGCCGCGTTCCACACAGTACGCGGCGGAGATGGCCTTCATCTCGATGGCGTCGCTGATGATCAGTCCGTCGAAGCCGAAGCCGCCGTCGGCCACGGGGCGGCGCAGCAGTCCGTGCAGCGCCTCCGGGCTGAGGGTGGCGGGCCGGTTCGGGTCCAGCGCGGGCACCAGGATGTGGGCGCTCATGACGGCCTTGGTGCCGGCGGCCACGGCGGCCCGGAAGGGCACCAGGTCGCGGTCGGCCAGGACGTTCAGGTCGGCGTCGATGCGCGGCAGGTCGTGGTGGGAGTCCACGGCGGTGTCGCCGTGCCCGGGGAAGTGCTTGACGCTGGTGGCCACGCCGGCCGCCTGCATGCCTTCGACGTAGGCGGCGGTGTGCCGGGCCACCAGCTTCGGGTCGGCGCCGAAGGAGCGGACGCCGATGACCGGGTTGTCGGGGTTGGCGTTGACGTCGGCGGACGGCGCCCAGTCGAGGTTGACGCCGACCTCGGCGAGGCGGCGGCCGATCTCCTGGGCGACGGCCCGGGTGAGGTCGGGGTCGTCCACGGCGCCGAGGGCCAGGTTGCCGGGGAAGGAGGAGCCCTCGTTCACCTCGAGGCGGGTGACGTCGCCGCCCTCCTCGTCGATGGCCACCAGGAGGTCTCCGCGTTCCGCCCGCAGTTGCCCGGTGAGCGCGGCGACCTGTTCGGGCCGCTCGATGTTGCGGCCGAACAGGGCGACGGACGCGAGCCCCTCGTCGATCCTGCGGAGCAGCCAGTCGGGGACGGTGGTGGTGCCCCTAAAGCCTGGCTGGAGGACGGCGAAGGCGTCTCGGCTCAGGGAGTCGGTGCGGGCGGAGGCGGAGGTGGTGCTCATCGTGCGGTGTGTCCCTTGCGGTTAAGGCGCGTTGTCCCGTTATCCCTTGACGGCGCCGGAGGTCAGGCCGCCGACGGCCCGGCGCTGCAGGAAGAGGAAGAGGATCAGGATCGGGAGGGCGAACAGGGAGGCGGCGGCCATGGTGGCGCCCCAGTCTCGTTGCCGAAGTTGCTCTGGAAGCTGTAGAGCCACACGGGCAGCGTCTGGGCCTGGTCCTCCTTGTTGAGGATCAGCACCATCGGGAACTCGTTCCAGGCGGTGATGAAGCCGAAGAGGGAGGTGGCCATCATCCCGGGGGCGAGCAGCGGGAAGATCACCTTGCGGAAGGCCTGGACGCGGGAGCAGCCGTCGACCATGGCGGACTCCTCCAGTTTCCTTGGGCACCGCCGCGATGTAGTTCCGCAGCGTCAGGATGGTCAGGGGCAGCACCATGGCCGTGTAGAAGAGGGTGAGGGGGACCAGGCTGTTGAGCATGTCAGCATCGCGCACCAGCATGTAGATCGCGATGACCATGACCTCCCAGGGGGCCATCTGGGCGATCATGAAGACCAGGATGACGCGCCGCCGGCCCTTGAACCGCATGCGAGCGATGGCGAACGAGGCGCCGAGCGCGACCAGCAGCGTGACGGTGAGGGAGTTACGTACCAGCGTCCAGAAGTTGGGCGCGTTGATCGCTGTCTCGAAGTGTTCGAACGTCAACGAGGACGGGAACCAGACCGGGTCTTCGCTGAGGATGTCGCCGGTGGGCTTGAGGGCCATGTTGAACATCCAGTACACGGGAAAGACGAACCCGATGAACAGGACGATCGCCGTCGCGTTGGGCCAGATGCGGCCGAGGCGTGAACGCTTCACAGCTCGTCCCTCTCTTGCTTCAAGACAATGCGGAGGTAGTACGAACGTGAGGCCGAGCAGCACCAGGATGGTGAGCAGCGAGATGGCGGCACCCATGCCGTAGTGCTGGTTTTCCGACGCCCTCGACGAAGGCGTAGAGCGGGAGGGTCTCGGTGAGCCGGTCGGGTCCGCCCTCGCTGAGCGCGAAGATCTGGGGCAGTGCCTTGAAGACTCAGATGACCTCGAGGAAGGTCGTGGCGAAGAGGAACAGCTTGATGAAGGGGAAGGTGACCGTGGTGAAGCTCTTCCAGGCGCCGGCGCCGTCGAGGGACGCGGCCTCGTAGAGCTCGTTCGGGATGGTGGTGGTCGCGGCGTACAGGCTCAGGGCCACGAAGGGTATGGACTGCCAGACGATCAGCAGGGTGATGACGAAGAAGGCGGAGAACTGGGAGCCGATCCAGTTGTAGTCGGCCATCGAGTGCCAGCACAGCTTGTCAAGGACCGAGTTCACGACGCCGAAGCACTGGGCGAACAGCCACTGGTACACGGTGGTGGCGGCCGATGATGGGCATTGGCCCACGCGAGCACCAGGCCGATCTGGAGCGTCAGCCGCATCTTCTTGCCGAGCCGGGCGAGCAGCTGGCCGATCAGGGTGCTGATCACCATGATCAGGATGACGTTGATGCCGGTGAAGACGATCGAGCGACCGACGACCCGTCAGAACTCTTCGCTCTTGAGGGTCTCTTCGTAGTTGTCGAACCCGGTCCACTCGGTGAGCCGGCGGATCAACTGGCGTCGGTTGACGTTCTGCAGGGACAGCGTGGCGTTCTTGACCATCGGCCAGCCGAGGAACACCAGGGTCGCGGCTAGCGCGGGGAGAAGCAGCACGTACGGCAGGAGATTGCCGCTGATCCCCTTCCGTTTCGCGTGTGGTCCGCCGTTGGGCGGTCCTCCGCTCTTGCGGACGGCAGTTCCCGATGCAGTCTTCGCACGTTCGGTCTGCACAGACATGCTCGTCTTCTCTTCCTGGGCCGAACGTAGTCGGTGCGCTGCCGGGGGTGGCGTCTCCCACCCCCGGCAGCGTGCGCGTGTGAGCCTGCGGCTAGAGGTCCTGGCTCAGCCGCTTGTTGAGCTCGCCCTCGACCGACTTGGCGGCTTCCTCATGCGACTTGCCGTTGAGAACGGCGGTCATGTAGGTCTTGATCGGGTTCGGGGTGTTCTCGACCGCGGCCCATTCGGGGATCAGCGGGGTGGTGCCACCCACGGTCGCCGGCGCCATGGCCTCGGCGGCCTTGTTGCCCTTGAGCTGGCTCTGCAGCGACTCCTTGTTCGGGATCACGCCGCCTTCCTTGGCGAGCTGGCCCTCGAACTTGTCGGAAAGCGCGATCTTCAGGAATTCCGTCGCCAGTTCCTGCTTGTCGCTGCCCTCGGCCACGGCGAGGTTGGAACCACCGAGGAAGACGCCCTCGGGCTTGTCCGCCGTCTCACCCGGGACGGTGAAGTAGCCGATGTCCTTTTCAATCTTCGGGTTGGCCTTGATGGCGGTGGCCGCTTCCCAGCCCATGCCGATGAAGGCGCCGGTCTTACCCTTGGCGAAGACCTCGGCCTGCTGCGGAGTGGCCTCGTCCTTGTCCTTGGGGGCCTGGCTGAAGGCGGCGTAATGCTTGTAGATGTCCATGGCCTTTGCCGACCTTGGGGGGCGGAAAGGTTGGAGACGTACTTGTCGCCGTCCTTCTTTACCAGCTCGGCACCGGTGCCGATGGTGAGGCCGTCGAAGAAGTACCAGTTCTGGCCGGGCATGTAGATGGGCTCGGCGTCGGTCTTCTTGTCGATGGTGTCGAGCGCCTTGAAGAACTCGGTACGGGTCTTCGGCAGTTGCTTGATGCCGGCTTCGTCCCAGATATTCTTGTTGTAAAGGACGACGCGGCTGACCGCGAACCACGGGGCCGCGGACTGCTTGCCGTCGAAGACGGAGGACGCGTTGATGTTCTCCGTCCAGTCGGCGCCGATCTCCTTCTTGAGGTCGGACAGGTCGGCCAGGCCCTCGGTCTGCGCGTAGGCAGGCGTCTGAGTGTTGCCGAGCTCGATGACGTCCAGCGGATTCGACTCAGAGAGTGCCGTGGTTATCTTCTGCTGAATTCCGTTCCACTGCTGAACTTCAAACTTCAGCTTGGCTCGGGTCTTCTTTTCGAAGGCGGCCGTTACGTCTTTGGTCCACCCATCAGGTGTGGAACCGTCGATAGCCCAGACGGTCAAGGTTTCGCCCGCCCAGCCGCCCGCGCCGGAGCCTTTCTTGTCGTCGCTGTCAGACCCACAGGCCGCGACGCTCACCAACATGGCCGCGACACCCGTCGCCGCTATGAGCCCACGCTTCACAGCACTCTCCTCAAAGAACCGGAATTGGTCTTTAATAGTTTAGACCAGTTCCCGCAGCTTGGCCTAGACCTTTAGGGGTGTCAAGGGTATATAAGAGTCGCTGTCAGGTCCGTTATCGGACCGACACCTGGGGCCCGCCAGCACGTTGATGAGGGTGCCCCGGGGCCCACCCATGCCACGATGTGAGCCGCGCTGCGTTGTCCGGGGAGACCCCCCGTACCTCCAGCCGAAGTAACGGAGGAGCCGGTGACGGCAACAGGATCGGAGTCGGGGCGTCACGCCATGGGGAGCGACGGGGGCACCGCCCAGAGCGCCGACGGCGCTCTGGGCAACGGGAACGGGACGGCTGCGAGCGGCACGCGCACCGCGCGCGTCCCCAAGTATTACCGACTCAAGCGCCACTTGCTGGAAATGACCGAAACCATGCCTCCGGGCACGCCGGTCCCGCCCGAGCGCACCCTGGCCGCCGAGTTCGACACCTCCCGTACGACGGTGCGCCAGGCGTTGCAGGAGCTGGTCGTCGAGGGGCGGCTTGAGCGCATCCAGGGCAAGGGCACCTTCGCCGCCAAGCCCAAGGTCTCCCAGGCGCTGCAACTGACCTCCTACACCGAGGACATGAAGGCCCAGGGACTGGAACCCACGTCCCAACTCCTGGACATCGGCTACGTCACGGCCGACGACCGGCTCGCCGGGCTGCTCGACATCACCGCCGGCGGCCGGGTGCTGAGCATCGAGCGGCTGCGGCTGGCCAGCGGCGAGCCGATGGCCATCGAGACGACGCACCTGTCCGCCAAGCGCTTCCCGGCCCTGCGCCGCAGCCTGGTCAAGTACGCGTCGCTGTACACGGCGCTGGCCGAGGTCTACGACGTCCGCCTAGCCGAGGCCGAGGAGACCATCGAGACCTCGCTGGCCACCCCGCGCGAGGCGGGGCTGCTCGGCGCGGACGTCGGGCTGCCGATGCTGATGCTCTCCCGGCACTCGCTGGACGCCAACGGCGAGCCGGTGGAATGGGTGCGCTCGGTCTACCGCGGCGACCGGTACAAGTTGGTCGCCCGCCTGCGCCGCCCCGCGGACTGACTCGCCCCGCCCGGGCCCGCCCACCGGGCCCGGCGCCGCGGGCGAGGCTGGCGCCCCGCGCCGGGGCGCCAGCCGGACGCACGGCCACCGACCCGCCACCGCGCGCCCCCGCCTACACGGCGGGGGCCGCGTGCGGTTCCAGGGCCCACACCCGCTCGGTGCGCAGCGGCCCCGTCCGGTGCAGGGACAGGCCGTGGCCGAGCGCGCTGAGCAGGGCGAGCTGCGAGCCGTAGCACTGCACCGCGAGGCGCTTGCTGGCCCACTCGGCGTCGTCGAGGCGCACCTCCCAGCGCGGGGTCAGCCGGAAGCGCTCCGCCAGGCCGCGGTAGGACTCCCCGCGCTCGGGGTCGGCGGCCAGCGCCTGCTCGGCCCCGTCGGTGTGCCAGCCCGGGGTGTGCCCGGTGTAGGGCAGGTCGGCGTAGATCAGTGGCGGTGGCGCGCCCTGCGTGGCGCGGGTCAGCAGTACCTGTTCGCGCACCAGGGCGTGGTGCTCCTGGCGGGTGCCCATCGGGGCGAGCACCTCGGTTTCGGCGGGCAGGTCGCACAACCACCCGTCGAGGTAGCCGAGTTGGTCGGCGCCGCCGTACGGGCCGTCGGGGTGCGGCAGCGCGATCTGGGCCACCCCGAGCAGGCCGAGGGCCTGGGCGTCCTCGACCAGCCGGGCCGCGTGGGCCTCGTGTGGCGTGGTGAAGCCGCACATCTCGTCCCATTCGGAGACGGGTGGCCCCGGGGTCCGGCGCCCCGCCGTAGGCGGTGACGACGGCGACCGGGCCGCGAAGCTTGGGGAGCACGGCCGCCAGCGACAGCACGGCGTCGTCGAAGTGTAGCGAGATGACGACGGTCCCCCACGGTGGCGTGCCGGGTCGGGGGATGGGGGGCGTCGCTGCGGACGGGGTCGTCTGGGGCATGGGCGTGCGGTCCTTTCTCAAGGGGAGCGCGCCGCGGGCGGCGGCGGCGTTGGTGGGCTGGGCCGCGCTGCGGTGCTGGACACCGTGATACGGCACGCGCGGTGGCGGTGGAGCGGCGGGTCCACCCTGTGAACCGGTGCGGCCCCGGGCGGTACCGGCGTCGTGGCCGCTGAGCAGGGGGTCAGCGGAGGAGGATGGGGCGTCGGACCTGGCAAAAGCCTTGGTCAAACGCGGTCGGCCAGCCCGGCGCGGCTGGCACGCGTTACCCAGGCGAGGCAAGGCCGTGCGGCCGTGGCCGGCGCTTTTCGGCCAGGTCTCGCGCGGTTTCCGGGGATGGCCGGCACGGGGTGCCGGGCTGCGGGGTGCCGGTCCGGGAGTGGTGGCCGGCGGAGGCTTCCCTTCCCCTGGTCACCCGCGCGAGGATTTCCGCCTGCCGCCCGGTGTGGGCGGCGCCGAGGGGCGGCCCACCGAGCGGCCCACCGGCCGGACCGGCGAACGGAGCGGACGGATCGGCGGGTTCCAGATGACGCGCAGACCGGGACCGCGCGGCCAGGACTGGTACGTGCGTGACGTGTGAGGCCGAAGGGAAGGATGAACCCGGTGTCGGCGAGGGCGAGGGGCGTCTCTGCGTTCCGGTTGTGGACGCGAGGGACGCCACGAGGCACGCCCTCGGCCCGCAGTACCACCACGATATCGAGCACGTTCAGGTCCCATCGCAGGCGTGGGGAAGCGGAGTTGAACCAGATGAAGGCGATCGTACGAGCCCTCGGGCAATTGGTCCAGACCACACCAGATGAGGATTCAGCCGGGCGCACCGCGCCCGCGCGCTCCCGTCTCCGGCCCCTGACCTGGGCTGTCACGGCGAGCTGCGGCGCTGTGGCGCCGGCTCGGATCGACGGTGGGTGTGCCCGGTGAGCACTCCCACCGCACGGAACATCTCCCCGCGCACCGTCCTCGTCTGGACCGCCGTCGCCCTCGTCGGCGCCCTCGGCTGGGCCATGCTAGCCCTCTCCCGGGGCGAGGAGGTCTCCGCCGCCTGGATGGTGGCGGCGGCGCTGGGCTCGTACGCCATCGCGTACCGCTTCTACTCGCGCTTCATCGTCACCAGGGTGCTGCGCGCCGACAAGACGCGGGCCACTCCGGCCGAGCGGCGCAACAACGGCGTCGACTTCCACCCGACCGACCGCCGCGTGCTGCTCGGCCACCACTTCGCGGCCATCGCGGGCGCGGGTCCGCTGGTCGGCCCGGTGTTGGCCGCGCAGATGGGCTACCTCCCGGGCACCATATGGATCGTCGTCGGCGTGATCTTCGCGGGCGCCGTGCAGGACATGGTGACGCTCTTCTTCTCCACCCGGCGAGACGGCAAGTCGCTCGGCCAGATGGCGCGCGAGGAGATCGGCCCGATCGGTGGCGCCGCGGCGCTGCTCTCGGTGTTCATCATCATGATCATCCTGCTGGCGGTGTTGGCGCTGATCGTCGTCAACGCGCTGGCCGAGTCTCCCTGGGGCACCTTCTCCATCGCGATGACCATCCCGATCGCGCTCGGCATGGGCTTCTACCTGCGCGTGCTGCGCCCCGGGCGGGTCACCGAGGTCTCGCTGATCGGCCTGGTCCTGCTGCTGCTGTCCATCGTGGGCGGCAACTGGGTGGCCGAGTCCTCCTGGGCCGACGCCTTCACGCTGGACCACAGCACGTTGGTGCTCTGGATGGTGGCGTACGGGTTCATCGCCTCCGTGCTGCCGGTGTGGATGCTGCTGGCGCCGCGCGACTACCTGTCGACCTTCATGAAGATCGGCACCATCGGGCTGTTGACCGTCGGCGTCGTCTTCACGCTGCCCACCCTCAAGATGGACGCCGTCACCGACTTCGCGGGCCGCGGCGACGGGCCGGTCTTCGCCGGGTCGCTGTTCCCCTTCGTGTTCATCACCATCGCCTGCGGCGCCCTCTCCGGCTTCCACGCGCTCATCGCCTCCGGCACCACGCCGAAGATGATCGAGAAGGAGACCCAGGTACGGATGATCGGCTACGGCGCCATGTTGATGGAGTCGTTCGTGGCCGTCATGGCCATGGTGGCCGCGTCCATCATCGACCCGGGTCTGTTCTTCGCGATGAACGCGCCGGCGGGCGTGGTCGGGGACAGCGTGCGGTCCGCGTCGGAGGCGGTCGCCGGGCTCGGCTACTCCATCTCGCCCGACCAACTCGCCACCGCGGCCAAGGCCGTGGAGGAGAGTTCGCTGCTCTCACGTACCGGGGGCGCGCCCACGCTGGCCGTGGGCGTGTCGGAGATCTTCTCCGACGTGATCGGCGGCGACAGCATGCGGGCGTTCTGGTACCACTTCGCGATCATGTTTGAGGCGCTGTTCATCCTCACCGCCCTGGACGCGGGCACCCGCGTCGGCCGGTTCATGCTCCAGGACATGCTGGGCAACGTCTACAAGCCGTTCCGCGACGTGAGCTGGAAGCCCGGCATCTGGATCTGCAGCGCCGTCGTGGTCGCCCTGTGGGGGTACTTCCTGTGGGTCGGCGTGCACGACCCGCTGGGCGGTGTGAACCAGCTCTTCCCGATCTTCGGCATCGCCAACCAGTTGCTGGCCGCCGTCGCGCTCGCGGTGTGCACCACGCTCCTGGTGAAGTCCGGGCGCCTCAAGTGGGCCTGGGTGACGGCGGTCCCGTTGGTCTGGGACGTGGTGGTGACGCTGACCGCGAGCTGGCAGAAGATCTTCTCGGACGATCCACGGGTGGGCTTCTTCAGCCAGCGCGACCGCTACCAGGACGCCATCAACGCGGACAAGGTGCTCCCGCCCGCGAAGAACATGGACGAGATGCACACGGTCGTCACCAACTCGACCGTGGACGGGGTGCTCTCCGCGCTGCTCGCCGTCTTCGTGATCGTCGTCATCGCGGACGCGGCACGCACCTGCGTCCGGGCCGTCCACGACCCGGAGGCCGCACGGCTCCACGAGGCGCCGTACGTCGAGTCGCGGATCGTCGCGCCGGCCGGACTCGTGGCCACCCCCGAGGAGAAGCGGGAGCTGGCCGAGGCGGCCGCGGCGGCCGGCCGGCCCGAGCGCGCCCCCCAGGGCGGCCCCTCCGCCTGACCACCACCCGCGCGGCGGGCCGGCGCCACCCCGGCGTCAGCCCGCCGCGCGGGCACGGCCCCACCACGCACCATCCGCCGTCCCCGCCGCGCGGGCACCGCCCGCGCACGCACCACCGCCAGCTTCGACCGGGCCGCCACCGGCCCGCCCCCCTGCCCCACAGCCACGCGAGGCCGCACCATGGGCAGGGAACCGGGCCCGCACACCCCGCGGGCACCAACGCCAGCGTACGCACCGACGAGGAGCCGATCGCGATGACCAACACCGCCGCGCGCCGGGCCGCGCACTGGGGCCGCCGAGTGCGCTGGTACGTACGCGAGTTCACCGGCGAGGGGACGTACGACCGGTACGTCGCACACACCCGAAGGCAGCACCCCGACACCGAGCCGGCCAGTCGCGCCGAGTTCGAGCGGCGGCGGATGGACGAGCGCGAGGCGGACCCTCGCAACGGCTTCCGCTGCTGCTGACGCCGCCCCGCCCACGCACCAGTCACCCACCGACCGACCGCCCCCCGCGCCCCACTAGCCACGCACTCACGCGGGGGGCGCGGGGTGCCACCGCGTCTCGCCCCGCGCCCGGCGCACGCCGCCGCACGCCATGAACGGCGTCGGCGTCGACATCGGCACCGGCACCGGCGGTGAAGGCCGCCGGCCCGCAGCGGCCCCACCGCGACCGCGTGCCGCGCGGGCCGCATCCCATTCCCCCCTCTTCGGCCACGGATGTCCGCGCCGACGGTGACCGGCGCGTGCCGCGCGCCGCTCCGCGCTGAGCGGGCCGCCAACACGCCGGGGACTGTGACAAGCCACCAATCCAGGGGTGCGCGGCCGAACCGTTCCGGCCCTTCATGACGGGCCCGACGGACACTCAGACGCCTGGATCGGTTAGCACATCCGTACGGGATTCCCCGTGCCGTGACACAAGATGTGGGGGCACACGCCATCGCCGACACAAGATGTATGCTCGTGCTCGCTGTCGCCGCAGGGGAATCCGGTGCGAATCAGGAACTGTCCCGCAACGGTGTATGTGTGCCGTTTTGCGCGCCGTGAGTCCGAGGACCTGCCGACAGCGCGCCCGTGGCCGGACACGCTTGCCGGCCCCGGGCGTCGCATACGTCCGGGCCCCGTGGGTTGGGCCGGTGGACGCTGCGTGGCATGCCCGACCACAGGTCGTGGCCCGCCCGTGCGCGCCTTCCGTCCCTCCCGCGCGGCTCCCTGCCGAGCGAGGGAGAGCCACCCGTGACCATCGCGCCAGCGGACCCCGTTTCACGCGAGTCCGTCTCAGAGTCAGCGGTCGAAGGAGCCGGCACCGCGCTGTTGCGCGTGCTGACCGACCTCACCGCCGACCTGCCGGCCACCGACCCCGGAAAGGTCGCCGCCGCCGCGCTGCGCGGACGCCATCCAGGTTCGGACGAGGCAGAGTTGCGGTCGCTCGCGACCGAGGCGGCAGCCGGTCTGATCGCCGAGGAGCCGCAGTACTCGCGGCTCGCCGCGCGGCTGCTGACCCGGGCCATCGCGGAGGAGGCCGCCGGGCAGGGCGCGATGTCCTTCTCCGCCTCGGTCGCCGTCGGCCACCGCGAGGGGCTGATCGCGGACGAGACGGCGGACTTCGTCCGCACCCACGCCGCGGCCCTGGACACGCTGGTGGAGGAGACCAACGCGGCGCGGGCCGGGCACGGCGTGGGCCAGGCCGACGACCGCTTCGGCTACTTCGGCCTGCGTACCCTGCACAGCCGCTACCTGCTGCGGCACCCGATCACCCGGCAGGTCGTCGAGACCCCGCAGCACTTCCTGCTTCGGGTCGCCTGCGGCCTGGCCGAGGAGGGCTCCGCGCGGGCGCTGGCCGACGTCAGCGAGCTGTACCGGCTCACCAGCTCGCTGGCGTACCTGTCCAGCTCCCCCACGCTCTTCAACTCCGGCACCCGGCACCCGCAGATGTCCTCCTGCTACCTGCTGGACTCGCCGCTGGACGAGCTGGACTCGATCTACGACCGGGTACCACCAGGTCGCGCGCCTGTCGAAGCACGCGGGCGGCATCGGCCTGTCGTACTCGCGCATCCGCTCCCGGGGTTCGCTGATCCGCGGCACCAACGGGCACTCCAACGGCATCGTGCCGTTCCTGCGCACGCTCGACGCCTCGGTCGCCGCCGTCAACCAGGGCGGCCGACGCAAGGGCGCGGCCTGCGTCTACCTGGAGACCTGGCACGCGGACATCGAGGAGTTCCTCGAACTGCGGGAGAACACCGGCGAGGAGGCGCGGCACACGCACAACCTCAACCTCGCGCACTGGATCCCGGACGAGTTCATGCGCCGGGTCGAGGCCGACGAGGACTGGTCGCTGTTCTCCCCCGCCGACGCACCGGACCTGGTGGACCTGTGGGGCGAGGAGTTCGACGCCGCCTACCGCGCCGCCGAGGCCGCGGGCAGGGCCAGCAAGACGGTGCCCGCCCGGACGCTGTACGCGCGGATGATGCGTACCCTCGCGCAGACCGGCAACGGCTGGATGACGTTCAAGGACGCCGCCAACCGCACCGCCAACCAGACCGCCGAGCCCGGCGCCGTGATCCACTCGTCCAACCTGTGCACCGAGATCCTTGAGGTCACGAACGACGGCGAGATCGCGGTCTGCAACCTCGGCTCGGTCAACCTCGCCGCGCACCTGCGCACGGACGTGGACCCGGCCCAGGTCGCCGACCCGATGGACGCGGTGGACTGGGAGCGGCTGGACCAGACAGTGCGCACCGCGGTCACCTTCCTGGACCGCGTGGTGGACATCAACTTCTACCCGACCGAGCAGGCCGGCGCCTCCAACTCCCCCTGGCGCCCGGTGGGCCTGGGCGTGATGGGCCTCCAGGACGTCTTCTTCCGACTGCGGGTCCCCTTCGACTCGCCGCGGGCCAGGGAGCTGTCCACACGGCTCGCCGAGCGGATCATGCTCGCGGCGTGCGAGGCGTCCGCCGACCTCGCCGAGCGCCCCCGGGCCGGCTCCAACACGCAGGCCCCCGTCGGCCCGCACCCGGCCTGGGCCGCCACCCGCACCGCGCGCGGCGTGCTGCACCCGGACCACTACCCGAGCGCCACCGCACACTGGCCCGAGCGCTGGGACGCGCTGCGCGCGGATCGCCAGGACCGGCATGCGCAACTCGCTGCTGCTGGCCATCGCGCCGACCGCGACGATCGCCTCCATCGCGGGCGTGTACGAGTGCATCGAGCCGCAGGTCTCCAACCTCTTCAAGCGCGAGACGCTCAGCGGCGAGTTCCTCCAGGTCAACGCCTACCTGGTGGAGGACCTGAAGCAGCTCGGCGTGTGGGACGCGCAGTCCCGCGACGCGCTGCGCGAGGCCAACGGGTCGATCCAGGACTTCGGCTGGGTCCCGCAGGAGGTGCGCGACCTGTACCGCACCGCCTGAGAGGTCCCGCAGCGCGCCCTGATCGACATGGCCGCCGACCGCACCCCGTACCTGGACCAGAGCCAGTCGCTCAACCTCTTCATGGCCCAGCCCACCATCATAGGCAAGCTCAGCTCGATGTACGCGTACGCCTGGAAGCGCGGCATCAAGACCACGTACTACCTGCGCTCGTGCCCGGCCACCCGGATCGCGCACTCGGCGCGCGGCGTGGACGCGGCGGCCAGCGCACCCGTACCCGCCCAGCAGACGCCCGCCGAAGCCGACGCGGTCGCCTGCTCTGTCGAAAACCCCGAATCCTGCTAGGCATGCCAGTGACCAGCCCGGCCACCACCGACACCACCAGCGCCACCGGCGAGGCGGTCACGGTGCGCAAGAACCTGCTCGACCCGGGCTTCGAGCTGACCCTGCGGCCGATGCGCTACCCGGAGTTTTACGACCGCTACCGCGACGCGATCACGAACACCTGGACCGTCGAGGAGGTGGACCTCCACTCCGACGTCGCCGACCTGGCCAAGCTCTCGCCGGGCGAGCAGCACATGATCGGCCGCCTGGTCGCGTTCTTCGCCACGGGCGACTCAATCGTGGCCAACAACCTCGTGCTGACGCTGTACAAGCACATCAACTCGCCCGAGGCCAGGCTGTACCTGTCGCGGCAGTTGTTCGAGGAGGCCGTGCACGTCCAGTTCTACCTGACGCTGCTCGACACCTACCTGCTCGACCCGGACGACCGCGCCGCGGCGTTCGACGCCGTGGAGAACATCCCCATCCATCCGCGAGAAGGCGCAGTTCTGCTTCAAGTGGATCGACGAGGTGGAGAAGCTCGACCGGTTAGAGTCCAAGGCCGACCGGCGGCGCTTCCTGCTCAACCTGATCTGCTTCGCCGCCTACGTCGAGGGCCTCTTCTTCTACGGGGCGTTCGCCTACGTGTACTGGTTCCGCTCCCGCGGCCTGCTGCACGGCCTGGCGACCGGCACCAACTGGGTCTTCCGCGACGAGTTCATGCACATGGAGTTCGCGTTCTCGGTCGTGGACACCGGTCCGCGCGGAGGAGCCCGACCTCTTCGACGAGGAGATGGGCCGGCAGGTCACGGCGATGCTGGAGGAGGCCGTCGAGGCCGAGTTGCAGTTCGCGCGCGACCTGTGCGGCGAGGGGCTACCCGGCATGAACACCGAGTCGATGCGCGCCTACCTGGAGTGCGTCGCCGACCAGCGGCTGCTCCGCCTTGGCCTGCCGGTCCGGCACGGAGAACCCCTTCTCCTTCATGGAGTTGCAGAACGTCGCAGGAGCTGACGAACTTCTTCGAGCGACGGGCCTCAGCCTACCAGGTCGCCGTGGAGGGCTCGGTCTCCTTCGACGACGAGTTCTAGGCACGGCTCGCGACACCCGGACCGGCGTCGACACCGGCACGTGCGCCGGCACCGGGACCGGCCTCGTCTGACGAGCGCGGGGCGCGCACCTTCCGGGGCGCGCCCCGCTTCGCGTCGTTGCTGCCAGGCACCGTCCGGCCAGGGCGGGACGGGCCGGGTGGGACGGACCGGGTGGGCCCGCGGGGACGTGGCGCCTCGCTGGCGTTCGGCGCACCACCGGCGGTTGGTTCCGCCGCCCGCGCTGACCGCCGTCGGCGTGGCCAACTCCCCGCGCCGACGGCCGGGTTGGCCGGCCCCTCGCGGCACCCCAGCCCCGCACGCCGACGAGGCGCCGCCCACCGGAGTACCGGTCGACGGCAGCCCGTGGCCCTGCCGTTACGGGGCGAGTCAGGCGTTGGGCACCGTCTCGTAGCGCGGCGTGCCCTCTTCCATCTGGCGCAGGGCGTGCTTGCGGTCCCGCTTGGAGAGCCGGTCGATGTACAGGTAGCCGTACAGGTGATCCGTCTCGTGCTGGAGGCAGCGCGCGAAGTAACCCGTGCCCCTGACCTTGATCGGCTTGCCCTGGGCGTCCTGGCCGCGCACCTCGGCGTAGTCCGGGCGGGCCAGCGAGGTGTACGCGGTGGGCACCGAGAGGCAGCCCTCGTTGGAGTCGTCCAGGTTGCGGCGCTCGGCGGGCAGCTCGATGAGGACCGGGTTGCAGACGACGCCGACGTGCCGTACGCCCTCGTCGTCCATGCAGTCGTAGACGAAGACCTTGCGGTCCACGCCGATCTGGTTGGCGGCCAGGCCGACGCCCTCGGCCGCGCGCTGGCTGGCGAACATGTCGTCGATCAGCGCGGCCAGCTCGTCGTCGAAGGCGGTGACGTCCTGGCACTCCTTGTGCAGCACCGGATTGCCCACCACGGTGATCGTGCGGGCCGTGCCGCGCTCGCAGTGCGCCTGCTCCCGCTCCGGGCAGTCCTGGGTGTCGATGACGAACCCGTCCTCCGCCTCCGGCAGTGAGGACCCCTCGTTCACCTGCTGGTCGGTCTCTTGCTGCGCCATGGTCCGCCGTAAGCCTTCCTGGAATCCCTGCTTCGTCGCCCTACAGGGTACGGGCATCGCCGGGCGCCCGGCCCGCGCTCGCCCAGCCCGGGGCCGCCCCCGGGCCGCCCCGGGCCGGCCACGGGGCTCTCCGGGCGCCCGTGCCGCGCGGGCCACGGCCGGCGGCCGTGCGCGGCCCGGCCTGAGCAGACCTCTTCCAGGTCCCGCCATTCGCGGGTGTCCGGGCTGTCCGCGACCCAGCCGTCGAGCAGGCCGCGCACCAGGCCGGCCGGGACCGCGAGCCGCACTCGCGCTCGGGGACCCACAGCGACCCGGAGCCCGCCGTGCGGTGCCCGAGCAGGCCCGGGTGGCCCGGTTCGCTGTGGTCGTGCGGGTCCAGGTGCTCGCCGTCGCCCTCGTCGCTCGGCATCCGGCTCTCGGAGCAGGAGCGGCACAGCAGCCGCACCGACGACGACCAGTCCTCCGCCGCGAAACCGGCGTCCGCCGCCAGCCGCTCCAGGGCGTCCCGGTCGGCCTCGCGGGCCGCCTCGATGAGGACGACCCAGGTCGAGACGGGCGAGGGCGCCCACAGTTCGATCTCGTCGAAGACGGGGTAGGACGGGCCGGCGGCGGTGGTGCGCTCCCCGTGCGGGACCCCGTCGTGCAGCACGACCTCGCCCCAGCGCCGGCCGGAGGACGGCAGCGGGATGCTCAGCACCTCGATCCGGGCCGGGTCAAGGCGGCGGCCCCAGACGACCTCGGCCTCGCCCTCGGGCGAGAGCCGCACCGCCGCGCTGCCCAGGTCCATGTCCACCGGGGCGCTGCCGGGCCCCGAGGTGGCCGCCTGGTCGCCGCGCGTCTTCAGGCCGTACGCCTGCCAGGCCCGGCGGGCCAGCGGCCAGTCCTGGAGCGCGGTGGCCGCGATGCCCACGTTCCACAAGTCGGGGGCCCCGGAGTCCCGGTCGAGGAGTGCGACGGCGCGCAGCCCGGCGGCGCGCGCCCGCTCCCAGTCGTGCCGGAACTTGTGCAGCAGGGCCAGGTTGAACCAGGACTCGGAGAGCCAGGGCTCCAGATCGACGGCGCGCGTCAGCAGCGCGCCCGCGTCCTCGTACCGGCCGTAGCCGATGAGCGTGAACGCGCGGTCGGTGGCCTGCCGCCAGGAGGCGGATGGCCGGCGCCGCACCTTGCCGAAGATCCTCACGATTCCCGGCTGCCGATTGCTGCGTCGTTCCGCGCCGGTGCCCTTGCGGGCGGCGTCGCCCTCCCTGACGACAACCTGCCACATCTTCACGGACATCTCAGCCCGGCCCCTGCGATTGCGTCGGAGCAGCGTGTGCGCTACTGCTCTCCTTGCCGCTGGCCTGAGCCGCGACACCCCCTGCTCCGCATCCAACCATGCCCAATTCTGGGCCCCGCTCATTACCCACGGGTTGTGACAAGGGCCTGCCAGCTTCGCGGCCGCCACGCCACCGGGCGGGCCGTACGGCGGTGCACATCCGTTTAGCGGAAGGTGAGTTTCGCAGGACGGTATCAGGTGTCGGCGTCGCGACGCACCACCCGGGCCAGCGCGGCCACCACCTCCGGGTCGTACTCCCGCTCCGTCCGCTCCCACAGCCGCCGCAGCGCCCACGGGCACCCCACCCGCCGCCGCGCGCCCCTCGCCGACATCGCGCCCCGCGCGGGGGCGCGCCAGGATCACCCGTGAGATCCGCGTACGCGTTGACCACCCGGATGACGCGCGCCGGCAACGGCTGTTCGCGGTACGGGGCGGCCTGCCGCTCGACCGCGTCGGCGACCTCGGCGGGCATGCCCGTCTGGCGTACGACGGCGCCCCCGAGTCGGGCTATGCGCTGCGCCTCAGGGGCGGGCAGCGGCTCGGTGGCGCCGGCCGGGTACGGGTCCACCAGGGAGAGTTGGCCCACGTCGTGCAGGAGGGCCGCGTCCTCGATGACGGCGAGCGCGCGGTCGGGAAGGCCAAGCTCCCGGCCGACCGCCCGGCCGAGCCGGGCGACCCGCCGCGCGTGGCCCGGCGGCGTGTAGCCGGCGATCTCCGTGGCGCGGGCCAGTGAGGCGACGGTCTGCCGGTCGGCCTCGCGCCCGGCCGCGCGCCGGCGCACCGCCAACTGCGCGAGCAGCAGAGGCACACCGCAGAGCGGCAGCGCCCACTCCCCCGCCGTGGCCACCGCGAGCGCCAGCACCACCGACGCCGCGCACACCGCCGCCCCCACCACGTGCCGGTCCCGCACCTCCGCGCCGAGCAGGCGCGCGTACGGGCCGTCGCCGCCCGCCCGCGCGAACAGCGCGGCCAGCGCCGCCTCGCTCAGCACAGCGAGCCCGAGGAGCGCGAGCAGGCAGGGTACGACGAGCGGCTCGGAGCTCATACGCAGGGCCAACGGCGTCCCGTCGTGAAGGAGTTAGCAGCCGACGGCGGCGCAGGCGACCGCGAGCACCCGGCGCGCGACGCGCTCCGGGTGGGCCGACTGACCGAGCGCCACGGGGGGCACGAGACCGGCCAGGCTGGCGGCGACGACCGCGACGGCCTGCGCCCAGCCGAACGGACCGCTCACCACGGCCACTTCACCGCCCGCCCCCGCCACCTCCCCGAGCTCCACGTAGCCGAGCGCGCCGGTCGTGGCCAGCGGGGCCGGCTCCCGGCACCGGGCCGGCGCGACCCGGCAGCGGGCCGCCTCCCCGACGGCGATCAGCGCGCCGAAGGCGAGCGCCGTGCCCGGCGCCACCACGCCGCGCCGGGCCGTCAGGCCGAGCGCGACCACGGAGAGCACGAGGGCGGCTCCGTAGGCGGCGATAGCGAAGGCGGGGACGGGGGCGAGGCCGGGGGCGGCGGGGGCTCCGCCGGGGTGTTGGCGCTCGGCCTGGTGCGCCCGGCGCCGCTCGCGCCGCGCCCCTCGCTCCCCGCGCCCACCGGTCGCGCCCTGCGCGGCGGGGCGCGCCGGCTGGTCCGGCGCGGACGCGTCAGCCCTGGCCATCGGTTCGCGGGGGGCGGCGCACCGCGTGCGCGGGGGCGGCAACCGACCTCAGGACGCCGGCGCGCGGGAACGCGAGATCGCCGGACAGTTCGGAAACGCCGCACGCGCCCGACGGACCGGGGGCCGCGCCCCCACCCGCCGCCGGGCCGGCCCGCTCGCCGAGTCCTCCGGAGAACGCGTCGTCCCGCTCCGCGTCCACCGTCCACAACCCGCCTGATTCGGGGGCCAGTTCACGTCCGACCCAGGCGCGCTCGGCGTCCGACGACGCGTCACACGCGGTGTCGCCACACTTGCTGTCGCCACACTCGCTGCCGCCACACCCGGCGTCGTACGCGGCGCCCGGGTAGGCCGCGCCCGCGCGGTCGTGCGGCGCGTCGACGTCGTCCCGATCGCCCGCCACCGCCCGCGCGTTGCCGCCGTCGCCCGCCACCCCGCACGCCCCGGCGCCCGTGGTGCCGCACGCGGCTCCCGCCGCCCCGTCGCGCTCGTCCGATCCAGCGACGGCGCACGAGCCGTCCGCCCCGGCCCCCTCGCCCGCCCCGGTCACCTCCGGGGGAACGGCCTCGGGTTGCCAGCCGTGCCGGTCCAGCGCGTGCACCATGCGGGGGTCGAACTGCGAGCCGGCGCAGCGCCGGAGCTCCTCCACGGCCACGGACACCGGGCGCGCGCGGCGGTAGCTGCGGGTCGAGGTCATGGCGTCGAAGGCGTCGGCCACCGCCACCACCCGGGCCACCTCGGGGATGTCGCACCCGGCGAGGCCGTACGGGTACCCACTGCCGTCCAGCCGCTCGTGGTGGTGCAAGATCGCCGACCGGGCCTCCGCCAGGCACGCGATGTCGCGCACCATCGCGTCCCCGTGCTCCGGATGCAGCTCGATGACACAGCGTTCCTGCGGGGTCAACGGGCCGTTCTTGCGCAGCAGTCGGGTCGGCACGCCGAGCTTGCCGACGTCGTGCAGCACCCCGGCCACCCGTAGCACCTCAAGCCGCTCCGCCGCCATTCCCAGCTCGCGGGCGATCAACACCGAGGCCGCTCCCACACGTTCGCCGTGTCCGCGCGTGTAGCGGTCCTTGAGATCGACGGCCTGCACCAGGGCGCGCACGGCCGCGTGGTGCGTGGCGCGCTCGGGCGCCCGGGGGCCGAAGGCCCAGCCGGCGACGGAGATCGGCACCAGCGCGAGGAGCGCCGCCGGCGGCCCGTAGGGGCCGTGCCACAACAGCGCCATCACCGGCCCCACCAGCCCGTGCACGGCATACGGGGCGCAGGAGACGCACAGGTCACGGGGGCGACCCCGCCCCGCGCGGCGGCCACCGAGGGCGGCCCGCGCCCCGCGGTCCAGGACCGCCTGGAGCAGTCCGTACGCGAGCGCCGCCCCGGTCGCGGGCAGGAGCGCGCGTGGCGGGTCGGCGGCGGCGAGGGCGGCCGGGCCGCCGAGCGCGGCGAAGGCCGCGGCGCTCCCGTACGTGGCGAGGGCGAGCCGGGCGGGAGCGCCAGCCACGGCTAACGGTGGCCGGCCCACCGCCCGGTTCGGCGGGCGCGGCCCGGCCGACGAGGGCGCCGGGGACGGGGACAAGCGCCGCGGCGGCGGGCGGCAACAGAAAAGCCCCGGCCAAGAGCACGGGGCTGCACCAGTCGAAGGGCGGGCGGCTGGCCGGGGCAGTGGTGCCGTGCGGGGAGCGGCGGAGCGCGGCCCGACAGCCCTCGTACCCGAGCGGCAGCAGCGCCATCGGGAACCAGGCGTCGGCACCGACGCCGCCGGGGCCCGTGACCGGCTCGGCGACGTCGCCGCCCAGCGCCGCGGACGGGGCGGTGACCAGGGCCGGAGCGGCACAATAGGCCGCCGCGCACACGGCACCGACGATGTAGAGGCGCGCGGTTTGCGGGAGCGTCCGCACGGTCCCCTCCTCCCCCAGTCGCACGGGCTTCGACGTCAGGTTGGGGAGAATAGGACGACCGCGTGGGAAAAACGTCCACTCGGGTGGAATCAGTTGCTCGGCGGGAACAGATACACACCTTCGGGTGACAGTCAGATGGCGTGGCGGTGGCCCCCGGCACGGCGCCCGCCCGCACGTTCGACACCCACATGGACGCCACCCCACCGCGAGCCCCACCGCACGCCGACGCCTCTCGCGCCGGGCCGCGCCGGCGCCCCGGTCCGCCACCCAGACCGTCTCGCCCCGCCAACTCCGCCGTCCTGCGACGGAGTTGGACGCGGATTACCGACAGCCCGACAACGGTAGGAGGCCGACGGCAGGCCGACGGCACACGTACGTCCGCCCCGTACGCCGGGGCATGCGGATGCCGACGGCGTGCGGGGCGGACGTGTGGAGGAGATCGAAACGCTGGGCGACGCGGCTCCGAGGGCCGGGCCGAAGCCGGGCGCGTCAGTCGCGGGTGGCGCCCTCCGGGCCACCGCGCTCGACCGAACCGCTGCTCGGGGCGGCCTGGAGCGGCTGGGCCGCGGTGGCCTGGGTCGAGGTGGCCGCCGCCGCCGCGCCGGTGGCCGGCGTGGAGTCGGCGGCCGGGGCGGAGCCGACGGCCGACGCGGAGTCCGCGGGGCCCGGCTCGCGACCGGCGGCCTCGGGGCCACTGACGCGGCGCAGCGGCCGGCCGGGGTCGGTCTCCAGCAACGCCTGCTCGGTCACGGTCTCGCCGGCCCTTATCAACTCGATCCGGCCCATCACCTTGGAGCGGAGGTCGGCGGGTACGTCGTCGTGGCCGCAGCAGCGCTTGACGAGCTTCTTCACCGCCTGCTCCAGGCCGTACTTCTCCAGACACGGCGAGCACGCGTCGATGTGCACCTCGAACTTGGCGCAGTCACCGTCGGGCATCTCGTGGTCGAGGAATTCATACAGGTGGTCGAGGACCTCAGAGCAGTCCGTCTCTCGCGGGTCACCGCAGCTCATGAGCCCGAGCCTTTCCGATCGTGCGACTCTTCCCCTGACGATGCCGGGGAGACCCCACTCGACACAGCCCCCGCGCCCGCCGGCGCCAGCCCGCGGCCACGGGCGTAGTCCTCCAGCAGACCGCGCAGTTGGCGGCGCCCACGGTGCAGTCGGGACATCACCGTACCGATGGGTGTACCCATGATGTCCGCGATCTCCTTGTAGGCAAAGCCCTCAACGTCGGCGAGATACACCGCGATGCGGAATTCCTCGGGAATCGCCTGCAGAGCCGACTTCACGTCGGAGTCCGGCAGGTGGTCGAGAGCCTGGGACTCGGCGGAACGCAGGCCGGTCGACATGTGCGACTCGGCGCGCGCGAGCTGCCAGTCCTCGATCTCCTCGGCGGCACTGCGCTGCGGTTCGCGCTGCTTCTTGCGGTAGGAGTTGATGAACGTGTTGGTGAGGATGCGGTACAGCCACGCCTTGAGGTTGGTGCCCTCGCGGAACTGATGGAAGGACGCGTACGCCTTGGCGTAGGTCTCCTGCACCAGGTCCTCGGCGTCGGCCGGGTTACGCGTCATCCGCAGCGCGGCCGAATACATCTGGTCAAGGAAGGTAAGGGCATCCCGCTCGAAACGGGCGTTCCGCTCGGCCGCGGTCTCGCTCCCGGCCCCGGCCACCTCGGCCTGGGCAGTGTCGTTCTCCACGTGGCTGACCTGGGCGGCGGCCTTCTGCTGCCCCGCGCCGGTCGAGCCCTGCGTCGTGCCGTCGGTCCCCGCGTCCGTCCCAGTGACCGGACCCACCTCCTCCAACACCGTAGCGAGACCGGATGCGGACCCGCTTGAATCGGAGAATAGACGACGATCCGGTCCGCCCGCCGCTCCAGCCAGCGTCGACTGGTCGACCCGAAGCTGCGACCACGCCAGGTCGGCGGTCTGCGGACGGGACGGGCAAGCAAGCGAACCCATGCGGGAAACTCCCATTCCTCGTGCTGATGCCGCTACGTATCGATCCTTACGTCGGGCACAACATCCGCACCGCGGTTCGCATTCCCCGACTCAGTGAGCGATCCGATCCAGCCACTTCGCTACGGCATCCGTGAGCCGCGTCAGCGTCTCCTCGTGGGTACGGGCCGCCTTCTTCGGAACGGCGAAGCCGTGATCGGCCTCCGGGACCTCCGATCTCCGTACCGTCGGGGAACTCCTCGAGTCGGCCGAACGGGTCGCGCCCCCCTGCACCACGAGCGTGGGCAGCCCGGCGTCCAGCAGCTCGGAGGCCCGGGACGACGCCGGCTTGCCGGGCGGGTGCAGCGGGAAGGAGAGGGCGAGCACCGCCCGGGCCCCCAGCTCCCGCCCCGTACGGCAGGCCACCCGGGCCCCGGCACTGCGCCCGCCGGCGATCACCGGCAGCCCGGCCCCGGCCAGCGCCGGCCACACCACCCGCCAGCCCACGTCCAGCGTCTTCGGGGCGGGGGCGACCTTCTTCCCCGCCACCCGCCAGGGCTGCTCCACCAGGGCGACGCTAACGCCGCGCGGCGGCAGGGCCGCGGCCAGCGCCGCGAGGTCGCGCGCCTCGACGCCGCCGCCCGCCCCGTGTCCCAGGGCCAGCACGGCGCGGGGGGCCCGGTGCCAGGTGATCCGCGCGTCGCCAGCGGGCGTCGGCACGGTCTCGGTCCGGGGGCGGGGCCGGCCCCGCCCGCCCCGTTCGCTGTCGTCCGCATCCGCCCATCCTGCCCCGCGCGCCACCGTGGCCCTACGCCACCCGCCGACGGGCACCCGATCCGGCGCGGCCGTCGGGCCCGCGAGCGGCGGGCGCGGCGACCGGCGCGGGCCAGGCCACGCCGGGCGGGCGGGCTGGCTGACGAAGAGCGATCAGGCGGTGGGACGGACAGGCGGGCACCCCCACGCGCGAAGGGCAGCGGGCAGCGGGCGACGCTAGAAGAGCGTCTCCTCTCCTCCGGCGCCGCGAGTTCCTTCAGCAGCTCCGGGCCGTTGTTGCGGACGCTGCTCACGTCCGTGGAGACGGGTATACGCGCGCAGCAGCCCGCCCGGCGGCGGCGCGAGCAGCGCGCGCAGGGACTCCTCGTCGGTACGGGCCGGATCGAGCCAGGCCGCCCAGCGGTCCGGGGTCAGCATGAGCGGCATGCGCGGGTGGATCTCCGCGAGCGAGGCGGGCCCGTCCGCGCCCGCCTCCCGGCCCGCCAGCGGCGTCGTCTCCGCCTCGGTCGTGATGACGGTGCACGTCGCCCACCACGCCTGCGGGTGGGCGTCGGGCAGCGTGCGGTCCCGCCAGAACTCGTAGAGGCCCGCCAGCGCCATCACCGAGCCGTCGGCCGGCGTGACGAAGTAGGACTGCTTACGCGTCCGCTTCTTGCGGCCCCGCTCCTCCAGTTGCCGCTCGTCGGCGCCGGTCACCCACTCGTAGTAGCCGTCCGCCGGCACCAGGCAGCGGCGCGCCTCGAAGGCGCGGCGGAACGAGGGCTTCTCGTGCACGGTCTCGGCCCGCGCGTTGATCATCTTCGCGGCCCCCTCCGGCGACTTCGCCCAGGAGGGCACGAGCCCCCAGCGCAGCGGTCGGAGCTGGCGGACCGGCGTGCGATCGGCGGACCGCTTGAGGGGCCGCTCCAGGACGGCGTAGATGTTCTTGGTGGGCGCCACGTTCCAGTCCGGGGCCAGCGCCTCGGTCGGCTCCCACTTGCCCACGTCGAACAGGTTGGCCAGGTCCTCTGGTTTCCGGCTCGCCGCGTACCGTCCGCACATCTCGCTACAACCCCTCCGACCGCACCGTTGCCCCATCCATGCTGCCGCACCCCGCCCCCGTACCGTGCGCCGGTGGACGGTGGGACCGGCCGCCGGCCGGGGCGGGCTCGCCGCGATCCGGGAGCAACCGCCGCATTCCGGTCAGAGCGTCAGCGGAACCGGAGCCGGCGCGCCCGCGTTTTTCCTACCGTCTGCCCGGAGATGCCAGACTGCGGCACCTCGGCCGGGCCCCGACCCGATCACCGGCCGGGCCAGCCACCCGCGACCGGCCGCGGACCACCGTACGGGCGGTGGTCGCTCCCTACCCGAGCCCGACCAGCAGCGCCCCCCGTCGACCAGCACCACAGCGTCACCCGGCACCAGCCAGCACCGAGCACCGACGAGAACCACACAGCACCCACCAGCGCCGATCGGAACCAAGGAGTCGCCCCCGCATGGACAGCACCAGCGCAACCGAGCTGTGGGACCGCGTCTTCGGCACCCAACCCGACCCCTCGCAGTGGCTGGTGGCGATCACCGGCCTGATCGCGCTCGCCGTCGTCACCTCGCACCTGACCTGGCGGCTGGCCCGGAACGCCATCACCATCGCCCACGAGGGCGGGCACGGGATCGTGGCGCTGCTCAGCGGGCACCGCCTGGACGGCATACGGCTACACTCCGACACCTCGGGGCTGACCGTCTCGCGCGGCAAGCCGACCGGAATCGGCATGATCCTAACCGCGGCAGCCGGCTACACCGCCCCCTCCCTGCTCGGTCTCGGCGGCGCCTGGCTGCTCGCCGCCGGCCACATCACGGCGCTACTGTGGGGCGCGACGGCGCTCCTAGTGGCCATGCTGGTGATGATCCGCAACGCGTACGGGGCGCTGTCGGTGGTGGTCACCGGCGCGACCTTCCTGCTGGTGTCCTGGCTGACGGAGCCGGAGGTGCAGGCGGCGTTCGCGTACGGGGTGGTGTGGTTCCTGCTGCTCGGCGGGGTCAGGCCGCCGTTCGAGCTGCAGCGCAAGCGCCGGTACGGGCACGCCGGGGACTCCGACCCGGACCAGCTCGCCCGCCTCACGAACGTGCCGGCGGCCCTGTGGATGTTTCTCTTCCACGCCGTCTGGCTGTGCTCGCTGATCGGCGGCGGGCGCTGGCTGCTCGGCCTGTGAACGACCTTGGCGCCGACCCCTTCTATCAGTGCCGTGTTACGGAGGGGTTTCACCGTTTTTAATCGAGAATCGTCGTTCGGCGGAGCCACTAAAGTAAGGCTCATGACCGGCACTGAGACATCCCCGGATGACGCCCTCGCGCTTTGGCCCGCTCCGCTCGCGCACGGAGCAGTCGACGCGACCGTCCCCGTGCCCGGTTCCAAGTCCGTCACCAACCGCGGCCTGGTCATCGCCGCACTCGCCGCCGAGCCCGGGTGGCTGCGCCGCCCGCTGCGCTCCCGCGACACCCTGCTGATGGCCGAGGCGCTGCGCGCCATGGGCGTCGGCATCGAGGAGACCATCGCGTCGAACTCCGTCGCCTCCGGCGAGCCCGGCGCCTCCGCCACCGGCGAGGCGTGGCGGGTCATCCCAGCGGGGCTGCACGGGCCGGCCACCGTGGACGTGGGCAACGCCGGTACGGTCATGCGCTTCCTGCCGCCGGTCGCCGCGCTCGCCGACGGGCCGGTCCGCTTCGACGGCGACGCCCGCTCCCACGAGCGCCCGCTGCACGGCGTGATCGACGCGCTGCGCGCCCTCGGCGCCCGCGTCGACGACGACGGGCGCGGCGCGCTGCCGCTGACCGTGCACGGCAACGGCAGCATCGAGGGCGGCCCGGTCCGCATCGACGCGTCCTCGTCCTCGCAGTTCGTCAGCGCGCTGCTGCTCTCGGGCGCGCGCTTCAACCAGGGCGTCGAGATGCGGCATGTCGGCTCCACGCTGCCCTCGATGCCACACATCCGGATGACCGTGGACATGCTGCGCAGCGCCGGCGCGGCCGTGGACACCCCGGAGGCGGGCGGCGAGCCCGACGTGTGGCGGGTGGCGCCGAGCGCGCTGCTCGGCCGCGACCTGGTGGTCGAGCCCGACCTGTCCAACGCGGCCCCCTTCCTCGCCGCCGCGCTGGTCACCGGCGGCCGGGTGACCATCCCCGACTGGCCCGAGCACACCACCCAGCCCGGTGACGCGCTGCGCGAGATCTTCACCGAGATGGGCGGCTCCTGCGAGCTGGTCACCACCGCCGACGGCACCGCGCTGACCCTCACCGGCACCGGCCGCGTCCACGGCATCGACGTCGACCTGCACGAGGTGGGCGAGCTGAGCCCGGTGATCGCCGCGGTCGCCGCGCTCGCCGACTCCGAGTCGGTGCTGCGGGGCATCGCCCACCTGCGGCTGCACGAGACCGACCGGCTCGCCGCGCTGGCCAAGGAGCTGAACGACCTGGGCGGCGACGTCACCGAGACCGCGGACGGGCTGCGCATCCGTCCGCGCCCGCTGCACGGCGGCATCTTCCACACCTACGAGGACCACCGGCTGGCCACCGCCGCCGCCGTGCTGGGCCTGACCGTCAGCGGCTTCCAGGTGGAGAACGTGGCCACCACCGCCAAGACCCTGCCCGACTTCCCCGGCCTGTGGACGGGGATGCTCGAAGCCACACCGGGGGCGGCCCCGATGCCGAGAGGCTGAGGCCGCGACGATGCGCCGCTACGGGAAGCACACCGACGAGGACGACGTACGCGTACGTCCGGGCCGCCGGGGCAGCCGCCCCCGCTCCAGCATCCGGCCCAAGCACGAGGACGCCGCGCCGGGCTTCGTCCTGACCGTGGACCGGGGCCGGATCACCTGCCTGGTCGACGGCCGCACCATCCACGCCATGAAGGCCCGCGAACTCGGCCGCAAGGGCGTCGTGGTCGGCGACCAGGTGGCCGTGGTCGGCGACCTGTCCGGCGCCAAGGACACCCTGGCCCGCATCGTGCGGGTCGAGCCGCGCAGCTCCGTGCTGCGCAGGACGGCCGACGACGACGATCCGTACGAGCGCGTGGTGGTGGCCAACGCCGACCAGCTCGCCATCGTGACCGCGCTGGCCGACCCCGAGCCCCGGCCCCGGCTCATCGACCGCTGCCTGGTGGCGGCCTTCGACGCGGGCCTGGAACCGCTGCTCGTGCTCACCAAGTCGGACCTGGCACCGGCCGAGACGCTGCTAGCCACCTACGAGTTGCTCGACGTTCCGCACGTGGTGACCAACCGCGACGAACTGGCCGACGGGGCCGCCGCCGACCGGGTCAGGGAGCACCTCACGGGGCGGGTCACCGCGTTCGTCGGGCACTCCGGGGTCGGCAAGACGACGCTGGTCAACGCGCTGGTCCCGGAGCGCAAGCGGGCGGTGGGGCACGTCAACGCGGTGACCGGGCGGGGGCGCCACACCACCACCTCCGCGCTCGCGCTGCCGTTGCCGACCGGCAGCGGCTGGGTGATCGACACCCCGGGCGTGCGCTCCTTCGGGCTGCACCACGTGGACCCGTCCCGCGTCATCCACGCCTTCCCCGACCTCGAGGGCGGTACGGAGAACTGCCCGCGCGCGTGCAGCCACGACGAGCCGGACTGCGCGCTGGACGCCTGGGTCGCGGACGGTCACGCCGACCCGGACCGGCTCTACTCGCTGCGCCAACTGCTCGCCACCCGCGAGCGGCGCGAGGGAGACTGAGCGGGCGAAGGGGCCGTGGTCGACGGATGCTGACCGGGTGGGCTAGGCGAGCGAGGGCCGAAACCGTGCGCGGAACGCCCGGGAACACGGGGGCGAAGTTTGCCCGTTGATCTCCGAGGTAGAGGCATAATCGCACGCAGGCCGAACACGGGAGGCAATCTGATGGCGTGGCTGCTCGTCGTGGTCGCCGGTCTCCTGGAGACCGGCTTCGCCGTCTGTCTCAAGCTCTCCCACGGCTTCACCCGGCTGTGGCCGACGATCGCCTTCTGCGCCTTCGCGCTCGGCAGCTTCGGCCTGCTCACGCTCGCACTGAAGAAGCTGGACGTGGGCCCGGCGTACGCGGTGTGGACCGGGATTGGCGCGGCGGGCACCGCCATCTACGGCATGGTCTTCCTGGGCGACCTGGTCTCCACCCTCAAGATCGTGTCGATCTCGCTGGTCATCGTGGGCGTCATCGGCCTCCAACTCTCCGGCTCGGCGCACTGAGGCCCGGCGCACCACGTCCCGTACGGCGGGAGCCCCTCGCTCCGCCCGTAGGGCCTCCCGCACGAGCGCGGGTCAGTGCCGGGTGGGCCCGGCCGCCTGGCCCGCCGACCAGCGCGGCGTCAACACCCGCCGGACCAGCGCCGCCGCCTCGTCCGGCGCGCCCGGCACGCTGACGTACGAGATGGCCAGCCGCGCGGCGGCCTCGCACGCCCAGGCCAACTCGGCCGTCGCGAGGGCGGGCCGGTCGGCGCGGATGGCCGCCAGGCAACGGTCGCTGACCTGGCGCAGTAGCTCGCCGGGGCTGGGCAGCGCCTCGCCGGGCCCCGGTGCGCCGGCCCACGCGCCCTCGCCGCGCCACCCACCACCCGCCACCTCTCGCCCCGGCAGCCCCTCGTAGCCCGGCAGGCCCGGCGGGCGGGACCGCCCCCGCTGACCCGGTTGGCTCAGGGGGCCCGGTGGTGTCGGCTCGCCCGACTGCCCCAGCGGGGCAGCGCCGAACGGGTGTCGTTGGCCGGGCAGCGCGCGGGGCCCGAAGGCCGCGGCCGGCAGCCGCTCGTTCCAGGAACCGGTCAGCGCCGCGCGCACCAGCGCGTTGCCCCGGGCGACCCGTACGGTCCACGCGGCGGCCGCGGCCAGCCGGTCGGCGGGGTCGCGCGCGTCGTCACCCAGCGCCAATGCCTGTTCCACCCCCCGCAGGTACGCCTCGGTCTCGCGTCGTACCAGGGCCCTGGCCAGGCCGTCCTTGTTGCCGAACTCGTTGTAGAGGGTCTGCCGGGACACCCCGGCCGCGGCGGCCACGTCCACCATGCGCACCGCGCCCCACGGCCGGCGTCCCACAGCGCGGAACGCCGCATTCAGTAAGGCTTCACGCGCTGTAGGCACCCTTGCCTCCCAGGCTCGGACAGCCCATCCGGCTGCCGTGCAGCACAGAATTGACGCACCGACAGACGCTGTCAATAGCCCTCGCGAGCGCCGAATCGTCCCGCTTCGCCAAGGTAGTGTGCGAGCATGCCCGAGTACCACGATGATCTGCGGCTCGCACAGGTGCTGGCGGACGCGGCCGACTCCGCGACCATGGAGCGGTTCAAGGCTCTGGACCTCAAGGTCGAGACCAAACCCGATATGACGCCCGTCAGCGAGGCCGACAAGGCCGCCGAAGAGCTGATCCGCTCCTCGCTCCAGCGCGCACGGCCACGGGACGCGGCGCTCGGCGAGGAGTTCGGCAGCGAGGGCTCGGGCCCGCGGCGCTGGGTCATCGACCCCATCGACGGCACGAAGAACTACGTGCGCGGGGTGCCGGTGTGGGCCACCCTGATTGCCCTGATGGAGCGCGGCGAGGGCGGAGACCGGCCGGTGGTCGGCATGGTGTCCGCCCCCGCGCTCGGCCGTCGCTGGTGGGCGGCCGAGGGGCTCGGCGCGTACACCGGCCGCAACCTCTCGTCGGCCTCCCGGATCGCGGTGTCGAAGGTCGGCACGCTCTCCGACGCCTCGTTCGGGTACGCGTCACTCGGCGGGTGGGAGGAGCGCGGCAAGCTGAACGGCTTCCTCGACCTGACCCGCGCCTGCTGGCGCACCCGTGGTTACGGCGACTTCTGGCCGTACATGATGGTGGCCGAGGGCGCGATCGACCTGTGCGCCGAGCCGGAGTTGTCCCTGTGGGACATGGCCGCCAACGCGGTCATCGTGCAGGAGGCGGGCGGTCGGTTCACCGGCCTCGACGGCAGGCAGGGGCCGCACAGCGGGGACGCCGCCGCCTCCAACGGCCTGCTCCACGACGAACTCCTCAAGTACCTCCAGTAGCCCCCGCGCGCCACGCGCTCCTCGCGGGCGCCTCCCGCGCGCCCGCCCGGGCGCTCCATGCGCTCCGGCTCGATCCCTTGTCGCGCCAGCCGCCTCATGTGAACATGAGAATCCGCCCGCTTGTGAACCCCTTCTCATCACCCCGTGCCCTCGGCCGAGCGGGCCCCAAGGAGGTGGCTCCATGCCCACGCTCGGTCCGGGACGCCATGACCACGGTGATCCTCACCATCGGACCCGCCCACACCCTCCGCCAAGCCGCCCAGTTGATGGCGGCCCGCCGCGTCGGCGCCGCCGTCGTGCTCGACACCGACACCAGCGGGCTCGGCATCCTCACCGAGCGCGACATCCTCGTCTCGGTCGGCGCCGGCCAGGACCCCGACCACGAGGCCGCCCACGCCCACACCACGACCGACGTGGTCTTCGCCGCCCCCGCCTGGACCCTGACCGAGGCGGCACAGGCCATGACGCGCGGCGGCTTCCGCCATCTGATCGTGCTCGACGAGCGCGAACCGGTCGGGATCGTCTCCGTGCGCGACATCATCCGCTGTTGATCCCGCGCCGAGGAGGCCACGGCGCACTCGCCGGCTGACCCCGCGCGGCACGCGCGCCCCGCGAGCCGCGCCACACCGCCGACGGCGCGCCGCCACCCGGCCCACGGCCGGCATCGCGGCCGAGTCCGCGAGGAGGCCCGGGCACCTGCACCTGGAGAAGTCCGGGCGCGTGGGAGGTCCGGGTACGCGAAGAGGCCGGAGCCCCGTGGCGTCCGGCCTCTTCGGTTGTTACGGCAAGCGACTGTTCAGTCGCCCGCGCGGGGGACCACCGCCCACGGGGGTGGGGCGATGGGCCCGCCGCGCGGACGGCTCAGCCGCGGAGGGCCTGGACCGCGGCCTCCAGCCGCTTGCCGTAGTCAGCGTCCGCCTTGCGGAAGTTGGCGATGGCGCGCTCGATGATGTCCTCGCGCGACACCCCGGAGAGGGCGCCCGCCAGGTTGGCGATCAGGCGCTCCTTCTCGTCCTCGGTCATCAGCCGGTAGAGGTTGCCGGCCTGTACGAAGTCGTTGTCCTCGGCGTGCGAGGGCGTGACCTCCTCGCCCGTGAGGCCGCTGACCGCGATCGGCTGCCACAGCGGGACGCCGGTCTGGGCCGGCCCGCCGAAGCTGTTGGGCTCGTAGTTCTTCAAAGCGCCGTGCCGCCCGTCGTAGGCGAGGCCGTCACGGCTGTACGTCCGCGCCTCGGTGGCGTCGGTGGCGTGCGGCCGGTTGACCGGCAGGTTGTCGGCGTTGATGCCCACCCGGTAGCGGTGCGCGTCGCCGTAGCCGAACAGGCGGCCCTGGAGCATCTTGTCCGGGGACGGGCCGATGCCGGGCACGAAGTGCGCCGGCGAGAAGATCGACTGCTCGACCTCGGCGAAGATGTTCTGCGGGTTGCGGTTGAGCTCCAGCTTGCCGAACTCGACCAGCGGGTAGTCCGCGTGCGGCCAGACCTTGGTCAGGTCGAACGGGTTGAAGCGGTAGGTCGCCGCCTCCGCCGCGGGCATGATCTGCACGTACACGGTCCAGCTCGGGAACTCGCCGCGCTCGATGGCCTCCCGCAGGTCCCGCTGGTGGCTGTCGGGGTCCTTCCCGGCGAGCACCGCGGCCTCCTCGGCCGTCAGGTTCTTGATGCCCTGGTCGGTCTTGAAGTGGTACTTGACCCAGAAGACCTCGCCCGCCTCGTTGTTCCACTGGAAGGTGTGCGAGCCGAAGCCGTCCATGTGGCGGTACGAGGCCGGGATGCCGCGGTCACCGAAGAGCCACGTCACCTGGTGCGTGGACTCGGGCGACAGCCCCCAGAAGTCGAAGACGTTGTCCGCCTCCTGCGAGCCGGTGTACGGGTCGCGCTTCTGAGTGTGGATGAAGTCGGGGAACTTGATGGCGTCCCGGATGAAGAACACCGGGGTGTTGTTGCTGACGAGGTCGTAGTTGCCCTCTTCGGTGTAGAACTTCAGCGCGAAGCCGCGCGGGTCCCGGACCGCGTCCGGCGCGCCCAGGTTGCCGGCCACGGTAGAGAAGCGCAGGAAGGTCTCGGTCTGCTTGCCGACCTCGGAGAGGAACTTCGCACGGGTGTACCGGGTCACGTCCGCGGTCACCGTGAAGGTGCCGTACGCGCCGGCTCCCCGGGCGTGCACCACACGCTCCGGAATGCGCTCCCGGTTGAAGTGGGCCAGCTTCTCCAGCAGCAACTGGTCCTGCACCAGCACCGGGCCGCCGACGCCCGCGGTCTCGCTGTTCTGGTTGTCGGCGACCGGCGCGCCCGCCTCCGTGGTCAGCGGCCCCGCCGACTGAGCCGTCTCGCCCTGAACCGTCACGTGCGCCTCCTGCGTATTCGTCCTGTCCCTTAGCCTGAGCCGTAACCGATCCTACATCGGACTTTGTCTAAGTCAAGAAGAGATGGAGAGACATGCAAAGTCTGTTCATGGATGCACACTGCTACTCTGGTTCCTATTTGAACCTGATAGGTGAATGGCATGAGTGACCTGCTAGAACGACTCCGGGGGCGCGGCTGGCGACTCACCGCCCAGCGACGCGTCGTGGCCGAGGTGCTCGACGGGGACCATGTGCACTACACCGCCGACGAGGTGCACGCCCGCGCATCGGAGCGCCTGCCCGAGATCTCCCGGGCGACCGTCTACAACACCCTCGGCGAGCTGGTGTCGCTCGGCGAGATACTGGAGGTGAGCACGGACGGCCGCGCCAAGCGGTACGACCCCAACGCCCACCACGACCACCACCACCTGGTGTGCAGCCGTTGCGGCACCATCCGCGACGTGCACCCCGCCGGCAACCCGCTCAGCGACCTACCGGTGGTGGAGCGCTTCGGCTTCACAGTCACCGGCGTGGAAGTCACCTACCGCGGCACCTGCCCCTCCTGCACGGACGTCTGACCCGGCCGGCCGCGTGCGCCGCGCCGGCCGCGCCCACCGCGCACGGCCACGACCTCACAGCGGCTCGCTGTAGAACTGGCAGGCCCAGCGGCGGAACCTGGTGACCGGCCCGTCCCGGGGTGCTCCAGATGGGCGATGTGCTTCCAGACGGGTACGTTCTTGTCGGTCTCGAGGCCGGAGGCGCACGTCACGGCCCTGGGTAGCAGGGCGGCCACCACGCGGGCCGCCCCGGTGCGGCTGGGCCGGGTGTGCCGCACGGCGGCGGTCAGGCACATCCGCACGTGCCGCGGGTCCACCGGGGTGACGCAGAACCAGATGCGCAGCCAGAAGCCGTACTTCTCCGCCTCGCCGTACATGACCCCGAGGCCCTGCACGACCGTACGGACCGAAGGAGTACACGCCGTTGCGCTGCCCGGCGGCCCGCCCGAGCCGGTAGGCCGTCTCCATCCGCGCCCCTCGAACCGCGGCGGGTCGCTGATGTCGACGACGAGTCGGTGCAACGCGGCGAAGTGCCCGAAGTCGATGGCGTTCTCCATGAAGTCCTACGGGTGCACGGCCAGGGTGCGCACGCGCCGGTGCGACGTCGGGAAGTCGGCCACCGGCGGCACCTCGACCTCCCAGCTCGGCGGCAGCCCCCGGGCGTGCCGCCAGACGAAGACCAGTCCGTCGATCTCGCGGTGCTCACGGCGGCCCAACCGCGCCCTGGGCGGTGCGGTGCCGTATCCAGTCCGGACGCAGGCGCCCTGTGGATCGAACTGGAAGTGGTGGAAGGGGCAGACGAGGTTCTCCCCGCGCACCGTCCCGCCGTACCCCAGGTGCGCCCCGAGGTGCGGGCAGTACGGGCGCACGGCGCGCAGGCGCCCGCTGGCCGTGCGGTACAGCACCACGTCCTCGTCCGCCAGCCGCCGGTTGACCACCTTGCCCGGCCTCACCTCGTCGCTGGCCGCCACGAGGAACCAGCAGTCCGGATAGGGCGGGAGTGACACCTGGGGTGAGGAGGCGGGCGCGGCGGCGACGCCAGGGGGTCCGTGGGGGGGTTCGGCGGGGTCGACCGGCCCGGTCCGCAGTCCTGCATGGCGCACCTTTCGTGGTTGTCGTCGCCCGGGCGCCATGGGTGCGGTGCGAGTGCGGTGGCGGCGCGACGCCCGAGGGGCGGGCAGCGAACGCCCGCGCGTCCAGCCTCGCGGCGGCCGGCTCCGGCAGAACGATTCGCCTGCGGCGCGTCACCGGAAGACGTGAAACCCGCGCCAGGAGGTTTGCGCCCCACCGCCCCGCCAAGGGGTCGCGAGGTCCGCGACCAAGGGGCGCCCCGTCCCCGCTCACGGGGCGCGCATGGGGGCCCTCCCGCGGCATCGCGGCCGAGAACGGCGCCACGACGGACAGTGGAACCACGGCACAACGGAACGACGAAGGGCCCAATCACTTATCAGTATTCGGGCCTTATCAGTATTCGGGCCTCGTCTTGCGAGTAGCCGGGACAGGATTTGAACCTGCGAACTCTGGGTTATGAGCCCAGCGACCTACCGAGCTGCTCCACCCCGCCTCGGTGTGTAGTTACACTAACCCTACCCCGACGACCAGGGCAAATCACGGCTCCGCCCCTCGTCGCCCCGCCTTCCCAGCGCCGCCACCACCGCGCCCCGGCCCGGCGTGGGGCGGGACCCGACACCCGCCGGCGACGCGCGGTCGGCGCGCCTACGCGGTCTGCTCCTGCTGGAGCGCGTCCGCGAGCCGGGCCGCGCGCTCCGCGACCTGCGCGGGCCCCAGCTCGACCGCGCGGGCGCACCAACGCTGACCCTCAGTCAGCGCCCCGCGCCGCGCCGCCAGCAGCGCGAGCCGCAGCGCGGCGCGGCCGTGGCCGGCGTTGGCGGCCCGGGTCCACCACAGCGCCGCCTCCGGCTCGCTGCCCTCGCGGGCCAGCAGCAGGCCCAGGTTAAAGGCGCCGTTGCGGCTGCCAGCCTTGGCCGCGGTGCGGTACCAGTGCGCGGCCTTCACCACGTCCCCGCGAGCGGACGCGAGCATGCCAAATCGAACCTGCGCGCGCCGGTGGCCCTGCCGGGCCGCCCGCTCGTACCACTCCTCGCACTCCGGCTCGCTCTCCGTACCGTCCCCGAGGCCCGCGCGCGGGTCGGCGGCGGCCGGCCGGTCGAGGAGGGCGCCGAGCCGGAAGGCGGCCTCGGCACTGCCGCCCTCGGCCGCGCAGCGCAGGTGCTCCTCGGCGGCCTCCTCGTCGCCCTCGCGCAGCAGCACGATCGCCACCTGGAGCGCGGCCTCGGTGTGCCCACCGGCGGCGGCGCGTACGTACCACTCGTGCGCCGTGCGCTCCGCGCCCAGCCCCGCGTGCAGGATGCCGAGGTTGAACGCGGCGTCCACACTGCCCGCCTCGGCGGCCTTGGAGAACCACGGCTCGGCCCCCGCCGCGTCCGAGCGCTGGAGCAGCAGCACGGCCAGCGCGTTCGCGGCCTCGCGGTGCCCCGCGTACGCCGCGCGCCGGTACCACTGCTCGGCCTGCGCGGTGCGCCCCTGGCTGGCGCAGAGCAGGCCGAGATTGTACGCGCCGTTGATGTCGCCTGCGTCCAGCGCCGCGCGGTACCAGCGCTCCGCGGTCTGCGGCTCGCCCCGGTCGGCGTGGAGCGCGCCCAGCGCGTTGGCCGCGTTGCCGTCGCCGTCGTGGGCGGCCCGGTGCCACCACACGGCCGCGCTGTCCAGGTCGCCGGCGTCGCGGAGCAGGAACGCGAGCGCACAGGCGGCCCGCGGCTCGCCGTCCTCGGCCGACATCAGGTACCAGCGGCCGGCCTCCTTGGTCTCGCCGCGCTCCTCCAGCAGGGTGCCGAGGTGCAACGCCGCGCGCCGGTGCCCGCGCGCCGCGGCCTGTCGGTACCAGCGCTCGGCCTCGCTCTGCTCGCCGTCGGCCCGCGCGGACTTGCCGCGCCAGTCGGGGTGGTGCTGCTCGCGCTCGCGCCTGTGCAGGATCTGCGCGAGTCGGTACGCGGCCTCGCGGTGGCCGTGCTCGGCGGCAGCGCGAAACCACCGTTCGGCGCCCACGTCGCTGCGGTGCTCCAACAGGTCGGCCAAGGCGTACGCGCCGAGCGCGTGCCCCGACTCGGCGGACTGGCGCAGCCAGTACTCGGCGGCCGGCTCGTCGCCGCGCTCGCGGTGGTGCCGGCCGAGGGCGTGGGCGGCGGCGGGCGAGCCGGCGACGGCGGCGGTCCACCACCAGCCGGCCGCCTCGTCGGCGTAGCCGCGCTGGTGCAGGAGGACGCCCAGGTTGTTGGCGGCGGCGCGGTCGCCGGCGACGCTGGCGGCACGGAGGTGGGGTTTGGCCCGGTCGAGGTCGCCGCGGCGCAGCAGCAGCGCACCGAGAACGCTCATGGCGGCCGGGTCGCCGGCCTCGGCCGCCCTGCGGTGAACTGTCTCGAATTCGACGTCGGCGCCGTACGTGCTGCCCGCGATGTCCGCGGTGACGGCGTCCACTTCGCTCGCGCCGTCCAGCGCGAGTCCCGGCATGCTTTCGGCGCGCCCGTCGTCGGGCGCCGGCACAAGCCGCTCCTTCTCAAACAACCTTGCCCTGGCCCCCATGCGTTCCATCGTTGCACCACCCACAACCGGCGTACACCTGGTATACCGCAGGGGCGAGGTCAATTCGACGTTTTGTCGACTTCCCGACAGAACGACTTCTGAAACCGCAGTTGGAGCCAGTTCCGCGCGCTCTCCTCGGCGCGTCGCGCCGCTCGTCGGGTCGTTCATGTCGCCACTCGGAGACCGTGCGACACACCTGCCCGGGCAGCCGCGCCGTACGCCGAGGGCGAGCCGTACGCCGGGAACGGGCCGTGCCGCCGGGGAGGGCGGGCCGTAGACACGACAAGGCCCGAATCCTGATCAGGGATTCGGGCCTTGTCTTTCAAGTAGCGGGGACAGGATTTGAACCTGCGACCTCTGGGTTATGAGCCCAGCGAGCTACCGAGCTGCTCCACCCCGCGTCGGTGTTCCCTGAAGGTATCACGACGCGGGGTGGACTCCTTCACCCGTCCGCTCTGTCCGGTGTCCGCTCGGGCTGGTCGGCCGGCTGGCCTCCGGTGTCGGCGGACGCCTGCTCGGCCCCGTCGCCCTTGTCGCCGCCGGCTCCGTCCTTGGCGCCGTCGTTCTTCCCGTCGCCCTTGCCGTCGTCCTTGGCCTTGTCCTCGGCGTCCTTCTCCGCCTTGGCGGCCCGGTCCAGCGCCTCCTTCAGGTCCTTCTGGGCCTTGCCGAACGCCTCCCAGTCCTGGGGCTCCTTCTGGAGCGCCTCCTGGCCCGCGGCGATGGCGTCCTGCGCATCCTTCAGGGCCTGGCGCACCGTCGGGTCGCCCGATGGCTCGTCAGGTTCCTGGCCGTCGCCCGGTGGCTTCGTCGGATCGGTGGGCTTCTGCTCGCCGAAGACGACGTCGAGCGCCTTGTCCAGCGAGTCCTCGAAGGCCGTCTGGTCCCCGTAGGTCACCAGGACCTTCTTGAGCAGCGGATAGTTCGTCCCGGCGCCCCGGACGTAGACCGGCTCCACGTACAGCAGCCCGTCGTCGAGCGGGACCGTCAGCAGGTTGCCGTACTCCACCGTCGAGTCGCCGCCCTTGAGGAGCCTGATGCTCTCGGCGATCTTCGGATCGGAGTTGAACTTGCTCTGCACCTGTTGTGGCCCGGAGACCGGGTTGTTCGGCCGCAGCTTCAGGATTCTGATCTTGCCGTAACCCTTGCTCTGCGCGTCCGCGTCCACCGCCATGAAGGCACTCAGGTTGTCCCGGTCGTTCGGCGTGAACGTGGTCGTCAGGGAGAACTTCTTCTCCTTCTGGTCCGGCATCTGCATGCTGAGGTAGTACGGCGGCACCGAGTTGACCTTGTTGGTCGGGTCGTCGGGAACCTGCCAGACCTCACTGCCGCTGTAGAACTGCTCCGGGTCCTCGACGTGGTAGCGGGTCAGCAACTGGCGCTGCACCTTGAACAGGTCCTGCGGGTACCGCAGGTGGTCCATCAGGTCCTTGCTGATCTGGTCGCGGTCCTTGACCATGCCCGGGAACGCCTTTCGCCACGTCTTGAGGACCGGGTCCTCGGTGTCCCACTCGTACAGCTTCACGGACCCGTCGTACGCGTCGACCGTGGCCTTGACCGAGTTGCGGATGTAGTTGACCTTGTTCTCCTGCGCCACGACCTCGCGCTGGCCGTCAGTCAGCGAGTCCTCCGTCGTGTCACCGAGGGTGGTGCGCGACGCGTACGGGTAGCCGTTGGTCGTCGTGTACGCGTCCACGATCCACTGGATGCGGCCCTTGATGATCGCCGGGTAGGCATCGCCGTCGATCGTCAGCCACGGGGCGACGGCCTCGACCCGCTCCTTCGGCGTGCGGTTGTACAGGATCCGCGAGCCCTCGCCGATGGCCCCCGAGTAGAGGATCTGCGGCTCGTTGAAGGACACCGCGTACGCCGCGCGGTTGAACGGGTTGTCGAGCTTGACGCCACTGTCGCCCTTGTACGTGGTCGTCTTCTCCTCGCCCTTGTCGCCGGAGTAGTCCAACCCCTCCTGCGGGCCGCCCACGATCGAGTACTGCCTCGTCTTCTCGCCGTAGTAGATGCGCTGTTCGTAGTCGCCGAACTGGCCCTCCGACGGGAGGTTGCGCTCCATGAAGGCCGGGGCGCCGGTCTTGGTGGTGTCGGTGCCCTTGGCCGTCACGGCGCCGTAGCCGTGGGTGTACTTGAAGTGGTCGTTGATCCAGTTGCGCTCGGGGATGCCCTTGGTGTTGATCTCGCGCAGACCGATGACGGTGTCCTGGTCCTCGCCGTCCTTGGTCTTGTACCGGTCCACGTCCAGGGTCTGCGGGAACTGGTAGTAGCCGCGGACCTGCTGGAGCTGCTGGACGGTGGGCGAGACCACGTTCGGGTCGAGCAGGCGCAGGCTGGCCGTGGAGTCGACCTTGGCGCGCAGCGTCTTCGGGTCCTTGCTGCTCTCGCCCTGGTAGTCCTTCACGTCCGTGTTGTCGATGCCGTACGCCTTGCGCGTGGCCTCGATGTTCTTCTTGATGTACGGCGCTTCCTTGGCCTGCTCGTTCGGCTGGACCTGGAACTTCTGCACGATCGCCGGGTAGAGCCCGCCGATCAGGATGGCCGAGAGCACCATCAGGCCGAAGCCGATCACCGGGAGCTGCCAGGTGCGCCGCCACAGCGTCGCGAAGAACAGCAGCGCGCAGATCACCGCGATGCAGAACAGGATGGTCTTCGCCGGCAGGTACGCGTTGGCTTCGACGTACTTCAGGCCGGTCCAGTTGCCGGTCTCCTTCAGGTCGCTCGACTTCACCGCAAGCCCGTACCGGTCCAGCCAGTACGCGACGGCCTTGAGCGCGACGAAGATGCCGAGCAGCACCGACAGGTGGCCGGTGGCCGCCGCGGTGGCGCGGGCGCCGGGGCTGGTGATGCGCAGCCCGCCGTACAGGTAGTGCACCAGCGTGGCGGCGATCAGCGACAGCACGGTGGCCGCGAAGCCGAAACTCAGCAGGAAACGGTACCAGGGCAGGTCGAACGCGTAGAACGACACGTCCTTGTGGAACTGTGCGTCCTTCTGGCCGAACGACACCCCGTTGACCCACAGCAGCCAGGTGCGCCACTGGCCCGATGCGGAGGCTCCGGAGATCAGGCCGACCAGCGCCGTGACGCCGATCAGCAGCCACTTCTTGTACGGGTCGATGCCCATCCGGTACCGGTCGAGCGACTGCTGCTCCAGCGACATGGCGCTCAGCGGCGGGCGCAGCCGGTGGGCCAGCCAGATGTTCACCCCGACGGCCACGGCCATGAGCAGGCCGAAGACGAAGAACAGGCCGATCTTGGTCACCAACGTCGTCCTGAAGACGGACGAGTAGTGCACCGAGCGGTACCACAGCCAGTCCGTCCAGAACCCCGCGAACATGACGAAGCCCATGGCCAACACGGCCAGGACGCCCAGCGTCATGAGCAGGGTCCGGACCCGCCGGGACGATCGGCCGACTCTGATCCGTGGCCCGGTCGGGCCTCCGCCGCGGTCCGGCATCTGGAAAGCCAAGGTGCGCACCTCGAAGTTCGGTGTCGATGAAGCTTGGTGAAGCAGCCCCGAGATACTAGGGCCCACTGATGGAACTTACTCAGGCTTTACTCAGTTCCCGTTTTGGGGTCCGTTCAAGGCACGATATTGACCATGTCCAACCTTCCCACGGATTCCACGCCCGCGCCCGCCATGGCCGAGAGCCCGCTCACCCGTGCCGTACTGGAGCTTGACGAGTACGCGGCCGGCCTCGGCTGGGACCAGCAGGCCCGGCTGTTCGCCCTGGTCGACACGGCCCGACTGCGCGCCGACGAGCCGCAGCTCGCCGCGCAGCTCGGCCTCGAAGCTGACGGCCCGGCCGGCTCCCTGACCCCCATCGAGCAAGACGAGCTGCCGGCGGGCGCCGCGCTGGACGAGTTCCTCGCCACCATCGCCTGGCCCGACGCCGTGGCCGGCTGCGCCCTGGTCGTGGAGCGGCTGATGCTGCCGGCGACGGCCGAGACCAGCGTGCCGGAGGGCCTGGACGAGCAGCAGTTGGCGGCCTGGGTCGCCAAGCAGCCCAGCCGTCAGGAGGTCCGCATGACGGTCGCGGTGCTGCGGGACGGCGCGCGCGAGTCGGCGCTGCGGCTGCGCGAGAAGGACACCCCGACCGAGGTGCTGACCGGGGCCGACCTGGTGCCCGGGCTCGCGGAGGCGTTGGCCGCCACGTTCGAGGACTGACGGCCGGGCGCACCCGGCGCGAGCGGTCGCGAGCCCCGTACGGCTGTCACCCGGCCGGCCGGGGCTCGGGCTCCGCCGCGGCGACGGCCGATCGGGGGGCCGATCGGGGGGCCGATCGGGCGAGGCCCGTCGGGCGAGGCCGGTCGAGCGGTGCCGGGCAGCGTCGGTCGGCGGGGGCGGAGGGGCGCGGCCCGCCGGTCAGCTCGTGGGGCAGCTCGGCAGCTGGTCCGTCTTCTTCTCGCGGATCATCCGCAGCGCGTCCATCGCGTCGTCCAGGTCGCCCACCTTGATCAGGGTGAGCCCGTCCGGGATGTCCCGGGAGGCGGTGGCGCAGTTGGCCTCCGGGGTCAGGAAGTAGGTAGCGCCCTTGTTCCGCGCGCCGACGGTCTTCATCGCGATGCCGCCGATGGGGCCGACCTTGCCCGTCTCGTCGATGGTCCCGGTGCCCGCGATGAACTCGCCGCCGTTCAGGTCGCCGGGGGTCAGCTTGTCGATGATGCCGAGCGAGAACATCAGCCCGGCGCTGGGCCCGCCGACGTGCTCGACCTTGATGTCGATGTTGAAGGGGAACGTGTAGTCGACGGCCGCCTCGATGCCGATGATCGCCCGCTCCTCCTCCGGGGCCTTCATCGTGGCGAGGGTGACGTTCTTGGCGCCCTTGGGCTCCTTGCGCTGCTTCTCGGGCGCCGCGACCCGCTCCGCGGGGATCACCGTGAAGACCGTCTCCTCACCCGGCTTGTGCTGGCTGACGAGCTTGGCCAGGTCGGACGGGTTGTGCACCGCCTCGCCGTCCACCGCCTTGATCGCGTCGCCGGCGTGCAGGTTGCCCTCGGCCGGGCCGCCCTTGACGACGCTGCCCACCACGATGTGCGAGCCGAGTTCGACGTCCAGCAGCTTGCGCCTCTTCAACTGGCGCAACGCGGCGACCTTGGCGGCCTCCTGGGACTGGCTGAACTCCTCGGCGTTCTCCTGGTTGACCTCGTCCGCGGACTTGTCGTCCGGGTAGAACATCTTGCGCGGCACCACCAGCCGGTCGTGCGAGAGCCAGCCGTACATCGACTCGAAGAGGTTCATCTTGTACTCCGAGTTGGTGACCTGCACGGTGGTCATGTTCAGGTGACCGCTGGTGGGATAGGTCTTCTCGCCGTTGATCTGCAGCACCGTCTCGCCCTCGTGCTTCCCGAGCGTGTTGACCGTCAGGCCGGGGCTCATCTCCGCGTAGGGCACGGGTATCAGCACTACCGCGCAGAGCAACGCGATGAGCGTCAGGAGCGAGGCGAGCAGCGTGGCGGTGCGGCGTGGCATGGAACGACAGTACGGGACGGGCCTGTGAGTTCACCTGCGGGACCGCCCGCCCACGGGCCCGTGCGGGGACCGCCGGCGGCACGGGAGGCGGCCGGGTGTCGGCGGCTTCGCGGTGGTGCGGGCGGGCGTGCGGCCGGCCGCCCAGCGCCCCGTGACGGGCCCGGTGCGCAACCGTACGAATCACGATCGCGAACGGTGAGCCAGCCGGGTGGCGGGGTCAGCCGGCGGTCAGACGGAGCCGGAATCGGAATGGGAGCGCTGCATCGCTTCGCGGAACCGCTCGTACCCGACCTCGGCGACGTCCCCGGCCTTGCGGTCGCGGGCGGCCCAGGTGGTGTAGACGACGGCAGCGCCAGCGGCGATGAGCGGAATGATCAACCACACGAGGACACCCACAACGGACTTCCAATCCCCTTACACACCCGCAACTGGCAGATGATGCAGATTACGCAACTGGCAGATGATGCAGATTAATCGTCTGCCAGGACAACGCTCACGGCAGGGGTACGGGTTACGCAACCGCACGAGCCTACGTGCCTCGTCCGCGCCCCTGGAGCGCCTTCCCCCCAAGACGCGCCCCAGGCCCGGAAGGATGCCTCAGACGCCGACCCATTCTTCCGTGCCGTCGCCGAACGTCTGGTGCTTCCAGATTGGCACCTCGGCCTTGAGGTCGTCGATCAGCCGGCGGCAGGCGGCGAACGCCTCCGCGCGGTGCGGGCAGGAGACGGCGACCACCACGGCCAGGTCGCCGACCGCGAGGTCACCCACGCGGTGCACGGCGGCCAGCGCGCGGACCGGGAAGTCGGCGACGACCTTCTCCGCCACCCGCCGCAGCTCCGCCGCGACGCTGGGGTGGGCTGAGTACCCAAGGCCGGTGACCTGGGCGTCGCCCGGCACGTCGTGGTCGCGTACGGTGCCGACGAACAGCGCCGTGCCGCCCGCCGCGGCGTCGCCGACCGCGGCGAACACCTCGTCCACCGAGAGCGGTGTCTCCCGGATGGCCAGCAGCCTGATGGGGTCGACCGCTGCGCGCTCCCCCGCCTGTGTTGCGTCCGTGTGTGCCATGGCGCCCATCGTGCCCCACCCCGCGCAGGCCGCGACATGGACCCGGGCCCCTCACCCCGGCCGACCCGCGCGGGCCCGGCGCACCGCCGCTAGAGGCGCCTGCGGGCCTTGCGGGCGCGGCGGACCAGGGCGGCGGTGCCCACCAGGGCGACCGTGGCGCCGGCGGCGCCGAGCGTCGTCGCGTCCTTGCGGCCCAGCCTGCGGCCGGCCACCGTGCGGCGCCCCGCGACCTCCTCCAGGAGTTCGGCCAGCACCTCCTCGTTGGTCCACCGGGGCCGCCAGCCGGCGTCGTGCAGCCGGCTGCCGCTGACCAACCAGGGGTGCATGGTGTACGCGAGGTCGCCCGCAGGGGACGGGGTGAGGCCGAGCCGGTACAGCCGGGATGCGGCGCGAGGGCCACCACCGACGGCAGCTCCATGCATCGGATGCCGGTCAGCTCCTCGACCTCCTCCTGTTCCAGCGAGCCGTCGCAGCCGCCGGCCAGCTCGCCCTCGGCCTTTTCGAGCACCGCGTACTCCAGGGCGCTGACCAGGTCGTCGACGTGGCAGAACTGCCAGGTGGGGCGCGATCCAGCGACCACGAGCAGCCGGGGCTACTCGAAGTAGCGGGTGAGGGCGGTGTCGGTGCCGCCGACCAGCAGCGCGGGGCGTACGACGGTGACGTTGAGGCCGGGGTGCGCGCGGGGCGCGCGCCGGGCGAGCTGCTCGATCTCCAGCAGGTCGCCGACGCCGGTGGCCTAGGGCGTGGCGCGCAGCTCGGCGTCCTCCGAGAAGGGTACGTCGTTGTCGGGCAGTGCCCCGTAGACCATGGCGGAGGTGAACAGCACGACGCGGCGCACCCCGGCCGCCGCGGCGGCGGTCAGCACGGTCTGGGTGCCGCGCACGTTGTACGCCGTCCTGGCCTCGGCGTCGGTCTCCAGTCCAGGTCGGTGGCGAGGTGCACGACGACGTCGGCGCCGCGCAGTCTGTCGGCGATGAGGGGATCGCGCACGTCGAGGACGTGCCAGCGCGCCTCGTCGACCTCGCCCCGGCGCTCGTCGATGGCCAGCACCCGCTTGACCTCGTCGGACTCGGTGAGCCTGCGGGTCAGCAGCGCGACGACGCCCGACGCGGCGCCCGTGACGGCCACGACGGGGCGCCGCAGGGGCGCCGACGGCGGCTCCTGGCGGGCCGAGTGCTCGGGGGGCGGATCGTTTCGCGCTGCGCGAACGGTCGGATCTGGGGAACTCACCGGGCGGCTCCAGCGGTTGTCTTCTGTACGTAAGAGAACTGACGCGTACGTACCAGGCGCTGTCCATCCTGCCGCAGGCATCCGGTCGGCGAAGCACCGAGCCCTGATAGCGGCTGGGTGTCTACGCTGGTGGTGTTGTCGGGCAGTCGCCGTCGGCCCCGAGCCGATGGCCCTACGAGCCGAGGAAACCCGTGAGTGACACCCCATTTGGATTCGGCCTTCCGCCGGAGGAGCCGGAGGACGGCGACGACGGCAAGAAGAAGGACAGCCAGGGCGGTGGCCCGGGACCCGCGAATCCGTTCGGCTTCGGCGGGGGCAGCGGCGCGGACAACCCGTTCGCCGCGATGTTCGGTTCGCTGAACCCGAACGACCTCGGCGCCGCCTTCCAGCAGCTCGGCCAGATGCTCTCGTACGAGGGCGGCCCGGTGAACTGGGACATGGCCAAGGATATCGCCCGGCAGACCGTGGCGCGGGGCGGCGCGGCCGGGCAGGGCGAGGGCCAGAGCAAGGACGTGAGCGCCGGCCCCCCGGAGCGGGCGGCGGTCGAGGAGGCCGTGCGCCTGGCGGACCTGTGGCTGGACGGCGTCACCTCGTTGCCGTCGGGCGCCGCGTCGGCGGTGGCCTGGAGCCGGGCCGAGTGGGTCGAGGCGACCCTGCCGGTCTGGAAGGACCTGGTGGACCCGGTCGCCGAGCAGGTCGGCTCGGCGATGGGCAACGTGCTGCCGGAGGAGATGCAGGCCATGGCCGGGCCGCTGCTCGGCATGATGCGCTCCATGGGCGGGGCGATGTTCGGCACCCAGATCGGGCAGGCCCTCGGCGTGCTCGCCGGCGAGGTCGTCGGCTCCACCGACGTCGGGCTGCCGCTGGGCCCCGTGGGCAAGGCGGCCCTGCTGCCGACCAACGTCGAGGCGTTCGGCGCGGGCCTCGGCGTACGGCAGGAGGAGGTGCGGCTCTACCTGGCGCTGCGCGAGGCGGCCCACCAACGCCTGTTCGCCCACGTGCCGTGGCTGCGCTCGCACCTGTTCGGCGCGGTCGAGGGGTACGCGCGGGGCATCAAGGTGGACACCGCCAAGCTGGAGGACGCGGTCGGACAGCTGGACCCGACCCAGCCCGAGCAGCTTCAGGAGGCGCTCCAGCAGGGCATGTTCCAGCCCGAGGACACGCCGGAGCAGAAGGCGGCGCTGGCGCGGCTGGAGACCGCGTTGGCGCTGGTCGAGGGCTGGGTGGACGCGGTCGTGCACGCCGCGGCGGCGCCCCACCTGCCGTCCGCCGACGCGCTGCGCGAGACGCTGCGCCGCCGCCGCGCCAGCGGTGGGCCCGCCGAGCAGACCTTCGCCACGCTGATCGGCCTGGAGCTGCGGCCCCGGCGGCTGCAGGACGCGGCCCGGCTGTGGGCCTCGCTCACCGACGCCCGGGGCCTGGACGGCCGGGACGCGCTGTGGGAGCACCCGGACATGCTGCCCACCGCCGCCGGCCTGGACGACCCGGACGGGTTCGTCCACCGCGAGCAGCTCGACTTCTCCGAGCTGGACAAGATGCTCGGCGAGGCAGCGAGCGGCCCGAACCTCAGCAAGGGCGACGCGTCCCCCGGTGACCCGGCCGCCGACCAGCGGGACGGCGAGCAGGACGACGAGGGCGACGCCGGCGGCGAGCGCGGCCGGTGACGGCGCCGACGACGCTGCACGCGGCGGCCACCCGCGCGCTGCGCGAGTGGCCGGCGCCCGACGGTGAGCAGGAGCGGCTGCGGACGGCGTACGCAGAGCACCTGGCCGCGCACCCGGACGGGATGTGGAAGGCGTGCCGGGACGGGCACCTCACGGCCAGTGCCCTGGTCAACGACCCGACCCGGGGGCGGGTGCTGCTCACCCTCCACAGCAAGCTGCGGATGTGGCTCCAGATGGGCGGCCACTGCGAGCAGCGGGACGCCACCCTCGCGGAGGCGGCCCTGCGCGAGGCGACCGAGGAGTCCGGCATCGCCGGGCTGACCCTGCTGCCGGGCGGCCCGGTGCGCCTGGACAAGCACCACACGCCGTGCGCCTGGCACCTGGACGTGCAGTACGCGGCGCTCGCGCCCGCCGACGCGCGGGCGACGGTGAGCGAGGAGTCCCTCGACGTGCGCTGGTTCGACTACGACCAGGTGGCCGCGGTGGCCGACGACTCGGTGGTACGCCTGGTGGAGCGCACCCGCGCACTGCTGTGAGCGACGGCGCCCGCCCCCGGGGCACGGCGGTCCGGGCTCGGGCGCGCTCGTACGCCGGGCGCTCGGTCGAGGGGCGCGGGAGGCCGCACCGGCCAGCGCGCGACCGGCCGCGGCTCCCGCCGGCTCGCCTCGGGGGGACGCGGGGTCAGCGGCTGTTCGACCAGACGTTGCCCTGGTTCTGGCCGCGTGCCCCCTGCTGCCCCATGCCGAACTGGGCCGCCGCGCCCTGCCCCAGCACCGCGTTCTGCGGTGGCAGCAGCTCGCTGGGCTGGACGAGGGCGAACCCCTGGCCGAGGAAGCTGAGTTCCCAGCCCTCGCCGGTGTTGCCCCGACGTCGCCACACGCCCGACGAGCGGGTCTGGGCCTGCATCTGGACGCGCAGCGAACTGGACCAGGCCACGATGGCGTCGGCGTCGACGTACTTGTCAGGCGTCACCTGGAGCACCAGCGGCTGTCCCGAGGTCATCAGCGCGACCTTGCCCTGGCCCGAGATGTTGAGGTTGTACTTGCCCGAGCCGGAGACGCCGAACTGGCGGTCCACCGCGATGGTCTCCCAGTGCAGCCCGGAGTCGAGCGCGAGGACGTACGCGCTGTCCACCGTGAGCCCCTCATGGTCGACGTCCACCACGTGCACGTACTGCGCGAGGTTGGCGAAGTAGACGACGCCGTGCCCCGAGCAGCGCATCAGGTCGAAGCCCTCGCCGGTCTGGGCGCGCGAGCGGCGCTGGCCCGGCGTCTGGTAGTCGCCGTCGAACTCGATGAGCCCCTGGTAGGCGACCATCGAACCCTTGCGGGCGAGGACGTCGTCGTGGCCGGTCAGGGAGACCCGCAGCAGTTGCGGGTTCTGCATCGCGTAGCGGTCCTGCGACGGGGACTCGGTGTGGCCGAAGAGCGGACTCTGCATGTCTTCTTCCCCCTCAGCCCCGCGCCCGGAGCCGGTCAGTGCTGTCCTCGCTGGGCTGGACCACGACGAAGCCCTGGCCGGAGAAGCCGAGCTGGTACGCCTCGCCGCTGCCGCGGCCGATCATCGAGGACGCCTTGAAGCTGCGCTTCCCCTTCATCTTGAGGTTGGTCGACCAGTCGACCAGGGCGTCCGGGTCGACGTACGTCTCGTCCTCGCCGCGCCCGCAGTCCACCACGATGGGCGTGCCGCGCGAGGTCAGGGCGACCCAACCGGTGCCCGAGATGCCGACGTTGAACAGGCCCTGACCCGCGAACTTGGCCATGCCCTTGACGCGCTGCACGCCCCACTGGAGGTGCGCGTCGAAGGCGAGCAGGTTGGTGCCGTTGACCGAGAGCGAGTCGCCGGCCAGGTTGACGCAGACCACGTCCGCGCCGTAGTCGGCGAGGTAGAGCAGCCCGTCGCCGCTGCACTTCATCAGCGGCGCGCCCTCGCCGGTCAGCCACTGGGAGGCCATCTGTCGTACGGCGGGCGGGTTCGGCTCGTACTGGACGAAGCCCTCGTAGGCCACCATCGAGCCGGTGCGGGCGAACAGGTCCTGGCCGCTTTGCATGGCGACCTTGAGCATGCTGCTGCCGTGGTTCTCCATCCGCATCCGCGCGGTGACGGGGGTCGGAGCGTAGCCCGAGAGCAGTTGCTGGTTCATGGCGGGCTCCCTCAGACCTCGTAGGGCTGGACCACGATGAAGTTGCCGGGCACGCCCCGGAACTGGAGGTTGACGGCCTCCCCGGTGTGGCCGGGGAAGGCGTTGCGGCGCAGCCGCACCTGGCTGGAGACGACCACCTGCGCGACGGCCGACCAGGCGACGATGGCGTTGCTGTCGGCGAACGTGGTGGGCGTGACGGGCAGCACCACGGGCGTGCCCTGCGTCTTGATGATCACGGTCCCGGTGCCCTGGAACTGCACGGTGAACAGGGTGCCGCCGGGGATACCGTGCCCCTCGATGCGGCGGACCTCGTGCTGGAGCGAATCGTCGAAGGCGAGCACGTTCTCGGCGGAGACACAGATCGCGTCGCCCTGGAGCTCGATGGGGTGCACCTCGGCCGCGTTCTCCGCGAAGAACACCTGGCCCTGCCCCGTGCAGCACATGAGCTGTATCTCCTGGCCGGTCGCGTTGCCCACGATGCGGCCCCGGAAGCCGGCGCCCTTGTAGCTGAAGTCGACCTTGCCCTGGTACAGCACCATCGTGCCCTGCTTGGCGAGCACGGGCTGCCCACCGATGCCGAGGTCGACCCGGACCAGGCGGGGGTTCTGCGGCGTCCAACGCTGACCGGTCGGTGCCTCGCGGTACTTGGCGAGCGCGGCCTGCACGCCGGCGCCCGCCGGACCACCGGGCGCGGCGCCCTGCCCCGGGTAACCCTGCGGCTGGCCCAGGTGCGGCTGCTGCCCCGGATAGCCCTAGACGCCGGGCTGGCCGGGTCCCGCCTGACCGGGGAAGGGCGCCGGCTGACCGTACGGGGCCTGCGGCGGCGCGGGCTGGCCCGGCGCGAACTGTCCGGGCGCGCCGTGGCCACCGCCCGGCGTGCCGTACGGCGCCGGCTGGCCGGGGTAGCCCGGCGGCAGGCCGGGCTGGGCCGGGGGCGGCGGGAGCGGCCTGGCCGCCGGGGACGCGAAGCCGGGGGTGGCGCCCTGCGCCGGCGCGGGTGCCGGAGCGGGCTCCTCCTCCGCGACCTCGCCGCCGAAGTTCTTGAGCAGTGCTTCGAGCCCGCCGTCGAAGCCCTGGCCGACGGCGGCGAACCGCGAGACGTCCTTGAGGTAGAAGTCGCCGAGCATCACCGCCCGCTCGGTGCTGAACTCGGCACCGGTGAAGGCGTACCCGCGCGACCTCCTCGCCACCGGCGACGATGCGGATGTACCCGGGCCCGACCTGCGACATCTGTCCGGCGCCGTCGATGGTCGCGGTGAACGACAGCTTCTGGATGTGCGGCGGGATGCTGTCGAGCGTCACCCGGAAGGACTCGGTGTCCCCGGCCTGGGCGCCGAGCTGCTGGATCGCCTCCTCCGGGCGACTTGGGCTGGTTGAAGAAGATGAAGTAACGGTCGTCGGAGAGCCGCTCATCGCCGTCGAGGCCGAAGCAACTGATGTCGAAGGACAGCCCGGGTGCGGCGATCTGCACGCCGACGTACAGGTCCCTCCCCGCCGTCAGATCGCTGATCTTGGCCTTTTGGCCGCGCTGGAATTCCCTGGCCATACGTAACCACCCTCCCCCATCCCGAAACCGTGAGTGCGTTGCGCGTCAGGCTAACCGCTGACGACACGGACGGGGGATACCGGGGCGACCGGGCCCGTTGGGGCGCGGCCTCCTCGCCGCGCGCCCCATGGCCACGGGGACATCCCCCAAAAAACAGGGAGGAAGCCCCCGGGAACGGAGCGGCGGCGCCCGTGTCCGGCGACAGTGATCCGGGAGACGAGCCCACCGTGCCCGGTGGTTCCCATCCGGCCGGTATCCGCGTGCTCCGGGGGTGCGGCGTCGCGGCCCGACCGGGTCGGGCAGGACGCGCCTCGCCTCCGGGCGGGCGGCGGCCCCCGTCAGGGACCTCACCGCGGCGCTTCGAGGGTAGAAGTAGGGAGCGCGCGATGGACGGCGGGGGCGCACTACTCGCTGCGCGCCTCGGGCAGGTGCGGCAGCCGCCCCGCCGCCACGACGCCCTCCAGGTAGCCCCGCGCCCGCTCCGTACGGGGATAGGCGTCCAGGAGCCGCCAGAACGAGGGTCCGTGGCCGGGCACCAGGAGGTGGGCCAGCTCGTGCAACAACACGTAGTCGAGCACATACTCCGGCATGCCCTGCAACCGGTGCGAGAGCCGGATGCTGCCCTCGGCCGGGGTACAGGAACCCCAGCGGGTGTTCTGGTTGGTGACCCAACGCACCGTGTTCGGCGTGGCCCGGCCCGCCAGGTACTGCTCGGAGAGGAGTTCCGCGCGGGCCGCCAGGTCGGCGTCGCCCAGCATCCGCTTGCTCTCCTGCGCGGCGAGCTTGTCGAGCATCACGCCCACCCAGCGCTGCTCCTCCGCCTCCGACATGCAAGCCGGCAGCAACACGATGGTGCGATCGCCCTCGCGGTAGGCGGAGACCGTCCGGCGCCGCCGGCTGCTCCGCCTGATCTCGACGGCGCTCGTCTGCGGGTCGCGCCGCTGGGGGCCGGGAGGGAGGCGCTTGGCTCTGGGAACGCTCTGCAACGGGGTCTCCCCGGCGGCACTCCCCCAGCTTGCGCTGGAGGAACCCTCACCCGGGCGGGCTCTCGACGAAAAGCGAGGGGATGGGTCGGCGGGCACACCTCGACGTTACCCGCTAGCGGTGCGCGAAGTCCCGCCCCGCACCCGGATGGCGATCGAACCACCCACCCGTCCGAGCAGCTTGTACGACTATCGCGGCCCCCTGTGGATAACTTCCGGCGGCCACCGCTCGAAGTGTCCATGCTGGGCCCACGGAGATCACCACGGCGATCACACAACAAGACGCCCGCACACCCGCCCTGCCCCGCCCGAAGGCCTGAGAAAGAGGGGAACCACCATGTGCTCCACGCACCCGACCCCACCCCGCACCACCGCCTCGCGACCCGCGGCGACTCCGGGACAGCCACCCCTGAAGAAGGGCCGGGCCAAAGGCGACTCCGTCCCCGGCCCCGGCCTCGGGTTCGCGAGCGGGCCGGCCGGTCGCGGAGGACACCGGCTGGTCGCCCTCCGACATGGCCCCGCCGATCAGCGAGACGGTGGAGCCGCCCTCGCATCCGCGGCTCAAGCCGGCGCTGCGCCGGGCATGGCGCAGCCGGGACACCGTGCGGCTCGGGATCACCCGGGCCCATGCCGTGGCGCTCGGCCAGCTGGACACGGCGACCGCCAGCTTCATCGGCCTGCTCGACGGCACGCGGGGGCTGCCCCTGCTGCGCCAGGAGGCGCGGGCGATGGGCCTGCCGGAGGGACGGGCCGATGCCGTCGTGGCCCGCCTCGTCACGGCCGGGGTGATCGACGACCCGTGAGCGAGCGCGGGCCCGGCCGCCCTGGTCCGGGACGACCCGGGCGCGATGGAGCGCCTGCGGGCCGACCTCGTGGCCCTCTCGGTGCGCCACCCAGAGCCGGATGCCGGGCTGCGGTTGCTGGGGGCCAGGCGGGCCGCGCGCGTGCAGGTCCGAGGCGCCGGCCGCGTCGGGGCGGCGGTGGCGGCCTTGCTGTCAGCCGCCGGTGTCGGGCAGGTGGACGTGCGGGACGGCGGCTGCGTCGAGCCGTGGGACGTACTGCCGGCGGGCAGCGCGCCGGATCAGATCGGGGAGCGCCGGGACGCGGCGGCCCGCCGCCTGGTGCGGAGCGCGGCCACCGCACGCCGCTCCCCGCACGCCCCGGCCGAGCCCCGTGGCCTGAGCCTGGTGGTGCTCGCCCCGCGCGACGGCCTGGGGGTGTACGCGCCGGAGCCGGACACCGCCGAGCCGCTGATCACCACGGGGACCCGCATCTGTACGCCGAGGTGCTGGAGGACACCGGGGTGGTGGGCCCGCTGGTGGTGCCGGGGGCAACCTGCTGCGCGGCGTGCATGGCCATCCGGCGCGCGGAGCGGGAGCCCGGCTGGCCCCGGCTGTTGGCCCAGTGGCAGTCGGGCCGCCGGGCGCCCGCTCCGGCCTGCGACGCGGCGGCGCTGGTCACGACGGTGGCCGGGCTGGCTGCGGCACAGGCCCTGGCCTTCCTCGACAGTGGGGCGCCACCCAGCGTGGGGGCCCGGTTGGAGCTCACACTGCCGGGACTAGCCTGGGACCTGCGGCCCATCGCGCCGCACCCGGACTGCGCATGCGCCACGATGACCGCTTCGGTTGCGGGATATTCATCGAACAGTGAAGGATTGCAGGCGACAATGTCCGGGTTAGCCGGCGTCCACTGGGTGGACGACGGGGGCCCGGGGTCCGTCCCGGGGCGAACTCAGTTGGAGTTGGAGGGGCGCATGTCTGATCTACCCCGCAAGGCGGTCACCCGCACCGCCAAGCTGGCCGCACTGCCACTGGGTTTCGCAGGCCGGGCCACCTGGGGCCTTGGCAAGCGCACCGGCCGGCGGAGATCGTCGCACGAGAGCTGCAACAGCGCACGGCCGAGCAGTTGTTCAAGGTCCTCGGCGAGCTCAAGGGCGGCGCCATGAAGCTCGGGCAGGCGATGTCGGTCTTCGAGTCCGCGCTTCCCGAGGAGATCACCAAGCCGTACCGGGCCGCGCTGACGAAACTCCAGGAAGCCGCGCCCCCGATGCCCACCCGCTCGGTGCACGCGGCACTGGCCAGCCGCCTCGGGGACGACTGGCGCGACCTGTTCCTGGAGTTCGACGACAAGCCGGCCGCGGCCGCCTCCATCGGTCAGGTGCACCGGGCCGTCTGGCACGACGGGCGCTCGGTCGCGGTCAAGGTGCGGTACCCGGGCGCGGGTGAGCCGCTGCTCTCCGACCTCACCCAACTCGGTCGTCTCTCCCGGCTGCTCGGTCCCCTGGCGCCGGGCATCGAGGTCAAGCCGCTGATTGCCGAGTTGCGCGACCGGGTGTCGGAGGAGCTGGACTATACGAGCTGGAGGCGCAGGCCCAGCGGACCTACGCGGAGGAGTTCGAGGGCGACCCGGACTTCACCGTCCCCAGCGTGGTCAACCAGTCCGACCAGGTGCTGATCACCGAGTGGATGGAGGGCATACCGCTCTCCGAGGTGATCGCGAACGGTACGCGGGAGCAGCGCGACCGGGCGGGTCAACTGTTGACCCTGTTCCTGTTCTCGGGCGTCGCGCGCACCGGGCTGCTCCACGCCGACCCACACACGGGCAACTTCCGCCTGGTCGTGGGGGACGCGCAGGACGGGCCGCCGGAGCTGTGGAAGCTGGGCGTCATGGACTTCGGCACGGTGGACCGGCTGCCCGACGGCCTGCCGCCGCACATCGGCGTCACACTCCGGATGTTGCTTGACGGCGAGGGCGAAGAGGTCCAGGAGTTGCTGCGCGAGCAGGGGTTCATCAAGCCGGACCTCCAGCTCGACTCGGAGGCGCTCATGGACTACCTGCTCCCGATCATCGAGCCTGCCCAGCAGGAGGAGTTCATGTTCACCCGGGAGTGGATACGGGGCCAGGCGACCACCCTGGCCGACCGCCGCTCGCCCGCCTACGACCTGGGCCGGCAGCTCTACCTGCCGCCCTCCTACCTGCTGATCCACCGAGTGAGCATGAGCACCATCGGAGTGCTGTCCCAACTCGGCGCCACGGTACGGATGCGCGACGAGATCGAGGCGTGGGTACCCGGGTTCGCGGTCGCGGACGAGGCAGCCCCGGTGAGGGAGGACGCCCCGGCGGCGCTGGAGCACGACGTCGCGGAGGAGACCTCGGCCTGACCCGACCCAGGCTCGGGCCCGGGCCCCCGCCCCGGGCCGGCCGACCAGCTCACCACCTCGTCCAGACCCGCTTAGCCACGCGCTGTCCGGGCCACGTGCCGCCGCACTGACCACGGCGCGGAAGTCCGTGCCCCTGCCCCGGGCGTGACCAGGGAGCGCGACACGCACCAGCACCCCAACGCCCGCACCACCGGCGGCCCTTAGTCTTCGCGGATCGCGAGCTGGACGACTCCGGCCAGACGGCTCCAGCCTCGCCAGCCGTCCTCCGGCCGGGGCCCGTGACCCCGCCGAAGCACCGGTGCGCGCTCCAATGACTCCCAGCCCACCCACCCCCGGCACTCCCTGCCACCCTGCCACCCTGCCACCCTGCCACCCTGCCACCCTGCCACCCTGCCAAGCATCGGTGAGCTTCGGGGGTGATCCGGGCTACCACCAGGCCGAGTCGAGCCGTCCCTCGATGGCTCTGAATGTTCTCGCGGGCACACGCTTCGCAGAAGTAGTGACGGACGCCGTTCTCGACGGAGCAACTCCATGTCGGGGGCATTCCGGAGGCGACGGCGCCGCAGTGGGCGCAGCAGACGGATTCGCCGTCGGGCGGCATGGGTTCACGTGACGTCTGGTCCACTCGCCGACGATCACTCCGCCCGTGGCGAGCGGCGGGACCAACGCGCCCTCTGATGGTCGAGTGAGCACGCGCTGGGGGCGGGTCCTATCGGACCCGCCCCCAGAAATCAGCACTGTTCGTTGTTGTTGCGGGTTGGCGATCGCTCGTCCTCTGTCGTGGTGCGGCATCGGAGGGACCTCCCTCCGGCCGAGGCCACGGTTGATCGCCGCGGACTACCGGCCGTTCACCGGCCGACCGTCCTTCAGTTCATGACCGCCATGGCCAGGGCACGGCGGGCGCGCAACGACGCGCGCTCGGCCCGGCGCTGCATGCGACGGGCGGTGGCAAGGCGCACGGCCTTGCGTTCGGACTCAGCCTCGTGCAGGCGCTCGTGCATATGGGCACGAGCCAAGGCTTCTGGGATGAGTTGCATTTCGCGGGTCCTGTTCTGTCGCGCCTCGGGCGCGTCGGTGGTGTTACGTGGAGGGTGAACCAGGGTGGGTTCGTCGGTGGTTGGGATCGTCGGGTCCTGCTTCTTGGGGTCGTGCGTCGCAGGGCGGTCGATGGTTCCGGGGGTGCTCATGCCACGACCGGGTTCTTGCGCGGGCGGCCACGGGGCCGCTTCCGAGCCACGACAACGCCCTGCACGAAGAGCTCACCGCCCCAGACGCCCCACGGCTCGCGCCGGTCCTTCGCCCCGGCGAGGCACGCCTCACGCAGCGGACAGGTCTGGCACAGCGACTTGGCGTACTCGACGTCGGCGGGCGACTCGGCGAAGAAGACCTCCGGGCCGTACGAACGACAGGGCACGGCTTCGCCAAGGCTCTCGATGGCGTCATCCAACTCGGTCAGAGCGGCGAGCGGGGCCGGGGTCAAGGAGTCCTCCGAGGAGTCGGGCGGGGGATCAGGTCGGTCGCGACGGAGGGGGTGTGCGCCTTGAGTTGCACGGTGGTGACTTCCTCGTCTGTGTTGGCCCGGCTGGTGGCCGGGCTCTGCGTCTCCCCCCTGGGCGGCCAGGAGGGCAAATCAAAAGGGCCGCGAAACCCTGTGTGGGTTTCGCGGCCCTGGAAGGTGCCGACCTGATCGCCGATCAGGTTGGATCACTCGAGGGTTCAAGCCCGCGAGAGGGCCACATCTGGTGGTGCTTCGTCTGGTTTTCGGCACCATTAGCCGCTGCCATGGCGTAGGTCTCGGCCTGTGCCACTGCTGCCACCGCGGGTGCCTGGATCGGTCGCTCGATGCCGAGCCCCCGAACCAGGAGGGTCGCCAGGGATTCCGTGCGCACGGCGGAGGTGCCAAAGCTGGCCAGGCCGAAGCTAGGCGCGCCGACGGACACACCGGTGCCCTGCAGAGAGAAGCCGAGCGGGCAGGCCGCGACGACCGAGCGATCGGTCAGTTTGGTGCTGGCAATCAAGGTGATCATTTGGTCTTCGCCTCCTCTCGGCGTCTCGGGGCTCGTCCGGCAGGACCAGCCCAGGAAGGTCAGTACAACACGAATCCATCGGATCTCGGAAGGCACGCTGTCTCCGTGTTCGGAAGGCTATGGGTACGCCCTCCGCATGCGCAAACTATTTTTTCGACGAATTTTTCTCGGGCTCGTCCCGGCCCGCGAGATCCTCTCCGGCGCAGAGTGCGAGCACGTCAGAGCCGTACTTACGGAGCTTACGCGCCACGACTCCGGGGATGGCGGAGAGCTGGGCCTCGGTGTCGGGGGCCGCCTCGGCGATGGCGAGCAGGGTCTTGTCGGTGAAGACGCAGAACGCGGGCTGCCCCAGTCGGGTCGCCTGCTCCGCCCGCCACCCGACGAGCCGGTCGTAGAGCCCCTCGTCCAGCTCGGAGGGGCAGTCCTCGCACCGCATCAGCTTCATCTCGCCCGGGTCCGTCAGTGACCGGCCGCACACCCGGCAGCGCACCGGCCCCCGGGGCCGGCGGCGGGGGGCTGCGCCCCGCTCCACGCTGCCGGTGGCGGTGGTGCCCAGGGCCGCCGAGCGGCGCGGGGCGGCGCTGCCGGAGCCGGGGCGCAGGCCGTCCAGGAAGCGGCTGGGCCGGCGGGACGGGCGGCCCCCGGGCGAACGGGACAGCGCCCACGAGAGCGTGAGGTGACGGCGGGCCCGGGTGACGCCCACGTACAGCAGGCGGCGCTCCTCCTCGACCTGCTCGTCGCTCCGGGCGTGGTTGATCGGCATCATGCCCTCGGTGAGCCCGACCAGGAACACCGCGTCCCACTCCAGACCCTTGGCGGCGTGCAGTGAGGCCAACGTCACGCCCTCGACGGTGGGGGCGTGCTGGGCGGCGGCCCGCTCGTCCAGCTCGACCACGAAGTCGCGCAGGGTCGCCTGCGGCCGGGCCCGTACGAACTCCTCCGCGAGCCGCACCAGGGCCGCCAGCGACTCCCAGCGGTCCCGGACCGCACCCGAGCCAGCCGGGGGCTGTGGCGCCCAGCCTCGGGTGCCCAGAACGGCGCGCACCTGGGAGGCTATGTCGGCGTCCTCCAGGCCCGGAGCGGCGCCTCCCGCGCGGGCCGCGCCCCGCAGCAGCAGCCCGGCCTCGCGCACCTCGGCCCGTTCGAAGAACCGCTCGGCGCCGCGCAACTGGTAGGCGATGCCCTGGTCGGCGAGCGCCTGCTCGTAGACTTCGGACTGGGCGTTTATGCGGTAGAGCACGGCGATCTCGCTGGCGGGGACGCCCGCGTCGAGGAGTTCGCGGATGCGGCGGGCGGTGCCCTCGGCCTCGGCAGGCTCGTCCGCGTACTCCGCGTAGCCCGGCTCGGGGCCCGGGTCGCGCTGGGAGACCAGCTCCAGGCAGTGCTCCGCGGCGCGCCCGCGCGCGCTGGCGAGCAGGCCGTTGGCCAGGTGGACGACCTGGGGCGTGGAGCGGTAGTCGCGGACCAGCTTGACGACGGTGGCCGACGGGTGGCGGGTGCGGAAGTACAGCAGGTGGTCGGGGGTGGCGCCGGTGAAGGAGTAGATCGTCTGGCTGGCGTCGCCGACGACGCACAGGCTGTCCCGGTCGCCGAGCCACAGGTCGAGCAGGCGCTGCTGGAGCGGGCTGACGTCCTGGTACTCGTCCACCACGAAGTGTTGGTACTGGCCACGCACCTGATCGGCGATGTCGAGGCGGTCCTGGAGGACGCCGACGGTGAGCAGCAGCACGTCCTCGAAGTCGATCACTCCGCGGTCCCGCTTGAGCTGCTCGTACATCGCGTAGATCCGGCTGGTCTCGGCCGGGTCGCGGGGGGCCTCGCGCGGGGACTTGGCGATGGCGGCCGGATACTCCTCGGGGACGGTCTGGGTGACCTTGGACCACTCGATCTCGCCGGTGACGTCCCGGAGCTCGGTGCGGTCGAGGCGGATGGAGCAGCGCGCGCCGGCCTCGGCCACGAGCTGGGCCTTGCGCTCCACCAGCCGGGGCATCTCGGCGCCGATCGCCTTCGGCCAGAAGTAGTGGAGCTGACGCAGCGCCGCCGAGTGGAACGTGCGCGCCTGCACGCCGCCCGCGCCGAGCTGGCGCAGCCGGCCGCGCATCTCGCCCGCCGCGCGGTTGGTGAAGGTCACGGCGAGGACGCTGGCGGGCTGGAGGATGCCCGCACGCACCCCGTACGCGATCCGGTGGGTGATCGCGCGGGTCTTGCCAGTGCCCGCGCCCGCGAGGACGCACACCGGGCCGTGCAGGGCCATGGCGACCTCGCGCTGCTCGGCGTCGAGGCCGTCGAGCACTGCGTCGGCGGAGTCCGGGGCGCTCGGGAAGAGCGCGGTGGGGTGTCCGCCGCCGGAAGCGAGGGGTGCGTTGCTTGCTGTCACCCCGACATGCTGCCAGGTGTGGGGGCGGGGGCGTATCGGTTGTCCACAGCCCAAGGGTTGCGGTCGTATGAACCGATGATGGCGACGCGGGTGGCACGGACTCCCCGCTGCGGCGGGGCCTCGGCACGGGGAGCCCCGGGGCCCGGGGAGCCCGCAGAGGTGGGCCGGGCGGGCGGGAATGGCGGAGGGTGAGTGCGCGTTGTACGACCGTAATCACGCGACGCCAAGCCGAAGGAGCGCGAGGACCGATGTCGGGCACCGTGACGATTTACAGCACCTCCTGGTGCGGCTACTGCCGCCGTTTGAAGGGCCAGATGGAACGCGAGGGAATTGCGTACACCGAGATCAACATCGAGCAAGATCCGGAGTCGGCGAAGTTCGTGGAGCAGGTGAACAACGGCAACCAGCTCGTTCCGACCGTGCTGTTCCCGGACGGCTCGGCCCTCGCCAACCCGTCGTTGGCGCAGTTGAAGCAGAAGATCGGCGCCTGATCGCGCGCTCGTAGCCGGCCCGATTCGCCGTAGTGCCGGCGCGCGTGCCCGGATCGCCGGGGTGCTCCCGAGGGGCGCCCCGGCGATCCGCGTGCAACGCGGGGGAAGAAGGCCCGGGCCGGCCGCGACGGCCGGTCAGCGGGCGGCCAGGCGGGTCAGGGGGCCAGCGGCTTGCCGTACCAGAGTTCGATCAGCCGGCCGGCGATGGAGATGCCGTACGGCGGGAGCATCTCGCCCGACTCGTAGGCCGCGCGCAGTTCGTCGCGGGAGAACCAGCGGGCCTCGTGGATCTCCTCGCCGTCCACCTGGATCTCCGAAGTGATGGCGCGCGCCATGAAACCGAGCATCAGGCTGGACGGGAAGGGCCAGGGCTGGCTGCCGACGTACTCGACGTCGCCGACGGTCAGGCCGACCTCCTCCGCCACCTCGCGGACGACGGCCTGTTCGATGGACTCGCCCGGTTCGACGAAGCCCGCCAGCGTGGAGAAGCGGCCCTCGGGCCAGTGCACCTGGCGGCCGAGGAGCGCGCGGTCCTGGTCGTCGGTGACCAGCATGATCACCGCGGGGTCGGTGCGCGGGTAGTGCTCGGCGCCGCAGGCCGGGCAGCGGCGGATGTGGCCGGCCGCGGCGATAACGGTCCGCTCGCCGCAGCGCGAGCAGAAGCGGTGCAGCCGCTGCCAGTTCTCCAGCGCGACGGCGTGCACCAGCAGGCCGGCGTCCCGCTCGGAGAGCAGCGCGCCCACCTCGCGCAGCCCCGCCGGGCGCGCCGACTGGTCGATGCGGCCGGGCAGCGCGTCCTTCTGGAGCGCGAAGTAGCGCACGCCGTCGGCGTCGGTGCCCAGGAAATAGCGGTGGGTCTCGGTGACGGGGGCCTCGAAGGCCGGGGTCATAACCAGTTCCGTGCGGCCGTTCGGGGTGTCGTCCACCAGGGCCTGGCCGCCGGAGACCACGAAGACGCGCGTGGTGGGGTGGCTCCAGGCGGCGGCCAGCCACGCCTCGTCCAGCCGGTGGTGGGCCGCGCGGTCCACGCCGCTCGGGGCCGTGAGCGGGATCGAGTGGCCGTTGGGTCGTTCGGTCCAGGTGGTCACGTTACTTCCAACTCCCCCTATGTGAACGGTTCATGGCTGTGCTCTCTTCCCGGCTCGGCGAAACGTTCTGGCGCGGCGCGCGTGGGGCCCGGGCCGCCCCGGCCCCGCTCCACACCGACCACGCGCCCGGTCCCGGCCACGCTCCGGGCGGCGCCCCGGTCCCGCCCGGGGCCCCGCGCCCCGTGCGACCGGGCGCCGGCACGCTACCCGGCCACCGGCACCTTCCAGTGTTCGGCGAGGTCGGCCCAGAGGTAGGCGGCGCTCTCGACGCCCTTCATCAGGAGGTCGAGTTCCACCTTCTCGTTCGGCGCGTGCCAGCCGTCGGACGGCACCGAGATGCCCAGGAACAGCACGGGCGCGTCCAGCACGTCGCGCAGGTCGGCCGCCGGGCCCGAGCCGCCCTCGCGGGTGAAGCGCACCGGCTTGTCGAAGGCGCGGCCCATGGCCCGTACGACCGAGCGCAGCGCCGGGTGGTCGAGCGGGGTCAGGCAGGGGCGGGTCGCGCACCAGAAGGTGATCTCGTGCCGGATGCCGGCGGGCAGCCGCCCGGCCACCCACTCCCGCACCGCCTGCTGGATCTTCTCCGCGTCCTGCCCCTCCACCAGCCGGAAGGACAGCTTGAGCTGGGCGCTGGCGGGGACGATGGTCTTGCCGCCCGGCCCCTGGTAGCCGCTGCCGATGCCGTTGACCTCGGCGGTCGGCCGGGCCCAGACGCGCTCCAGGGTGGAGAACCCGGCCTCGCCGAAGGTGGCGTGCGAGTGCGCCGTGCGCAGCCACCGCGCCTCGTCGAACGGCAGCTCGGCGAAGAGTTCGCGCTCGCGGTCGGTCAGCTCGACCACCCCGTCGTAGAAACCGGGGATCGCCACCCGCAGGTCCGCGTCGTGCAGCCCCGCGGCGAGCCGGGCGGCCTCCATGGCCGGGTTGGGCACGGCGCCGCCGAAGGAACCGGAGTGGATGTCCTGGTCAGGCCCATACAGGTCGATCTGGCAGTCGGCCAGGCCGCGCATCCCGGTGCAGACCGTCGGGGTGTCGGCGGACCACATGCCGGTGTCGGAGACGATCACCGCGTCGCAGCGCAGCCGGTCGGCGCGGGAGCGGATGAGGTCGGGGAAGTTCGGCGACCCGGACTCCTCCTCGCCTTCGATGAGCAGCTTGAGGTTGACGGCGGGCGCGGTGCGGCCGGTCGCGGCCAGGTGCGCGCGGACGCCGAGCGTGTGGAAGAGCACCTGTCCCTTGGCGTCAGCCGCGCCCCGCGCGTACAGCTTGCCGTCGTGGACCCTCGGCTCGAACGGCTCGCTGTGCCAGCCGTCCTCCAGCGCGGCGGGCTGGACGTCGTGGTGGCCGTAGACCAGCACGGTGGGCGCCTCGGGGTCCCCGGACGGCCACTCGGCGAAGACGGCGGGGGCGCCCGCGGTCTCCCAGATTTCCGCCGTCCCGAAACCCGTGGCCAGCAGCTTGTCCACCAGCCACTGGGCGCTGCGCCGGACGTCGCCGGCGCGGCCGGGGTCGGCCGATACGGAGGGGATGCGCAGCCATGCGGCGAGGTCGTCGAGGAACGCGGCACGGTGGGCTTCGACATAGGCGCGGACAGCGTCGTCCGGGGTAGTGCTCATGATGACGAGCCTATCCGCCCCGGACGGCCCGGCTCGCCACGGTTCCGCACTCCCGCGCGCGGCCTCGCTCACCCTCCGCGCCCGCCCGTTTCCGCCCCGTTTCGTCCCCGGTCGCTCGCTCCCCGCCGACGTCCCGGCCACCGCGTCGGGGCGCCCCGGGGCCGGCGGGCGGTGGCTCCGCGCGTGCCGGCTGTGACCAAAGGTCACGCGTCGGGGCGCGGGCCATGGGACGGGGCGGGCTCGTCGCCGAGCAGGACGCGTTCGATCTCGGCCCGGCCGGGGAGCGGGTGCGGCCGGACGATGTCGCCGGTGCGGACGTAGAGGAAGGTGGCCGTGACGGCGGACAGCGGCAGGCCGTGCTGTTCGGCCCAGGCCAGCCGGTACACAGCGAGCTGGAGCGGGTCGGCGTCCTGCGCCCGGTTCGTCTTCCAGTCGACGATCTCGTACGTGTACGTGTACGGGTGCGCTGCCGCGTCGTGCGGGGTCCCGTCGGGCGCGACCGGCTCGGGGGCCGCGTCGGTGCCGGTCCGCGGGGCGGCGGGCGCGCGGTAGCGGTAGACCGCGTCGATCCGGCCGCGGACCACCCGGCCGGCGAGCGTGAGCTGGAACGGCGCCTCGACGCGGTACGGCGTGCGCCGGGCGTACGGGGTGCGGTTGAACGCCTCCTTGAGCGCCTCCAGGTCTCCCCCGTCGTCGTCCGGTTCGCCGTACTCGTCCGCGCCGGGCAGGTCGTCCGGGCCGAGCAGGGGCAGCGGCAGGGCCTCGAATCGCGACTCGACCCAGGCGTGGAAGCGGGTACCCCGCCGCGCCGCGGGCCTGGGCGGGCGCGGCATGGGGCGGGCCAGCTCGCGGGCGAAGCCGTCCGGGTCGGCGGCGAGCCGCAGCAGTTGCGTGGCGCTCAGCGCGGCGGGGACCAGCACCTCGCGCACGGTCGCGCGGGCCCGGCGCAGTTCGCCGGCGAGCGCGTCGAGGTCCCGGTCCCAGGACGCGGCGAGCCGGGCCTCCTCGGGCAGCAGCCGCTCGCCCGCCGACTCCCCGGACCGGCCGGCGACCGCGTCATCGCACGGGTCGGGGTCGTGAGGGTCGGCGGCGTACGGGTCGACGTCGGCGGCGGGGGCGGCCGGCGGGGCCGCGCCGCGCTCCGGTGCCGGGGCCTGGGCGGCGGGGTGCCGCGCATCGTGGCCGGACGGGGCCTCCGGGGCGGGGCCTGGGGCCGCCTCGCCGTGGGGCGGGGCGGCCTGTCGTACGAGGTGGGCTCGGACGGCCTCGGCCGCGCGGCGGCGGCGGGCCAGCGCCGTGGGGTCAAGCGGCAGCGGCCAGGTCGGGTCGGCGCGCGCCGTCGGGTCCTGGTCGTGGTCGGGGTCCGGGTCGCGCAGCGCCGGGTTCTCCTCGCCCGGCTCCGGCGCGGGCGCCCAGGACTCGATCTCGCCGTCGCCCGCCTCGCAGTGCTCCCGCAGCGCCTCCAGAAAGGCGGACGGGCCGCGCGGCTTCTTCTGCGAGGGGCCCCACCAGTGGCCGGAGCCGAGCAGCAGGGAGCGCGGCCGGGTGAAGGTCACGTAGCCGAGGCGGAGTTCCTCGGTGCGCTGGTGCTCCTTCATCGCGGCCTTGAACGCGTTCAGCCCCCTGGCGTCCCAGCTCGCCATCGTGGGCAGGGTGTCGGCGTCGCCGCGCAGCGCGTGCGGCAGCACCCGGGCGCTGGCCGTCCAGGACTCGCGGGAATGTTCGCTCGGGAACGTCTTGGTCACCAGGCCCGGCACCGCGACCACGTCCCACTCCAGCCCCTTGGACTTGTGCGCAGTGAGCACCTTCACAGTGTTCTCGCCGCCCGGGAGCGTGTTGTCCAGGCCCTTCTCGTACTGGGCGGCCGTGCGGAGGAAGCCGAGGAACGCCAGCAGCGTGGGCTCGCCCTCCAGCGCGGACGCGCTGCCCTGGCGGGTGGCGAACCCGGCGGCGACGTCCAGGAAGTTGCCGAGCGTCTCGCGGCGCCGGGCGGCCAGCGCGTGCGGCGACGCGGAGAGTTCCACCTCAAGGCCGGTCACCGCGAGGACGCGGTGCAGTATGTCCATGAGCGGGTCGCCGAGGGAGCGGCGCAGCTCGCGCAGTTCGGCGGCGAGCCGGGCGAAGCGGACGCGGGCCTGTGGGGAGAACAGCAGGTCGTGCGCCGCGTCGGCCGCCGCCCGGTCCGGGCCAGGGCCAGGGCCAGGGACCGGACCCTCGCCCTGGCCGTGGTCGGGGCCCTGGCCGTGGTCGTGGTCGGGGTGGGCCGGGGCCGGGGTGTCGAGGACGAAGGTGTCGAGGGCGTCGGCCAGCGAGATGGCCTCGGCCGGGTCAACGCCCTCGACGGCCTCGGCCAGCCGGCAGTCGGCGTCCTGGTCGGGGCTCTCGTGGTCGCGCCGTACGAGGGAGCGCGCGCGGCGGCCGAGCAGCGCCAGGTCGCGCGCCCCGATGCGCCAGCGCGGGCCGGTGAGCAGTCGTACCAGGGCCGCGTTGGCCGTCGGGTCCTGGAGCACCTCGCACACCGCGACCAGGTCGGCGACCTCGGGCAGGTGCAGCAGCCCGGAGAGGCCCACCACCTCCACCGGGACGTCCCGGCTGACCAGCGCGGCGTGGATCTCGGCGAAGTCCACGGCCATACGGCACAGCACCGCGATCTCCCTCGGTTCGGTGCCCGTACGCACCAGGTGGGCTAGGGAGTCCGCGAGCCAGGCCATCTCGTCGGCGTGCGTGGGCAGCAGCGCGCAGCGCACCAGGCCGTCGCGCTCGGCGCCGGGCGCCGGGCGCAGCGCTTCCACGCCCGCGTGCCGGGCGCGCAACGGGACCGCAAGCCGGTTGGCGAGCGCGAGCAGCCGGCCGCCGCTGCGCCGGTTCTCGCTGAGCGCGAACCGCTCGGCCGGGCCGCCCCGTACCGCCCCTGGGGCCTCAGCGGTGGGGGCGTCGGTGAGAGAGGGTGGACCGTCGGCGCGGGCGGGGCCGGTGGCCGCGCGGGGGAAGTGCTCCGGGAAGTCGTCCAGGTTGGCCACGGAGGCGCCGCGCCAGCCGTAGATCGCCTGGCAGGGGTCGCCCACGGCGGTCACAGCGTGCCCCACGCCCCCGCCGGCTCCCCGCGCGCCCGGCGCGCCGTCACCCGGCGACGCCTGCTCGCCCGACGACGCCCGCTCGCCCGGCGACGCCTGCTCGCCCGCGCCGAACAGGCTCGACAGCAGGAGCCGCTGGGCCACCGAGGTGTCCTGGTACTCGTCGAGGAGGACGACCGTGAACTCCGCCCGCAGCGCCCGGCCGACCTCCGGGTGGCTACGCGCCAGGGTCGCCGACAGGGCGATCTGGTCGCCGAAGTCGAGCAGGTCCAGACGGCGCTTGTCGGCGCGGTAGCGGCCGACGAGGTCGAGCAGTTCGAGCCGGGCCCGGGCCGCGTCGGGCACCTTGCGCAGGTCGTCGTTGCTGAGCTTGACGGCGTCGAGCGCGGCCAGAAGCTCCGTGTCGTGCTCCCGCAGTCGCTCGACCGGGACCAGGTGCTCGGCCAGTTCGCCGTCCAGGGCGAGCAGGTCGGTCACCAGATCGGCGAAGGAGCGGGTGAGCGCCGGATAGGGACCGGGGGCGGTGCGCAGCTCGCGCGCGGCGAGCTGAAACCGGGTGGCGTCGGCGAGCAGCCGCGCGCCGGGCTCGACGCCGATCCGCAGCCCGTGGTCCTTCAGCAACTGCCCCGCGAACGCGTGGTACGTGGAGATCCGCGGCTCACCCGGGACCTCGTCCGCCGCGCCGACCGGACCCGCGAGACCGGCCGGGGCTCCCCCGCCGCCCGGCTCGCCGACGCCGGCCCGCAGCAGCGCCTTGCGCACCCGCTCGGCCAGCTCGCCGGCCGCCTTGTTGGTGAAGGTCAGCCCCAGCACCTGCTCCGGCGCGACCTGGCCGGTGCCGACCAGCCAGACCACGCGCGCGGCCATCACCGTCGTCTTGCCGGAGCCGGCACCGGCGACGATCACCTGGGGGGCCAGCGGCGCGGTGGCGCAGGCCAGCTGCTCCGGGGTGAACGGGATGCCGAGCAACTCCTTGAGCTGCTCGGGGTCGGTGAGGTGTGCTGACACCCCAGTGAGGCTAATGCCCCGCACTGACAGGCCCCGCCGCCCCGCGTCCCGCGCATCGGCGACCGTGTGCCGCCCCCGACCGGGCCCACGCACCGCTTTCGCCCAGCCGCCGGGCGGCCGACGCCGTATCGCCCGCGCCGGCGCGGGCCACCGCGCACCGCGCGCCCCGGCGCCGCCCGAGTGACCAGAACCACCATCGCCGCACCGTGGACGCCCCCGCGCGGAGCCAGAGCCGGCGCCGGGCCCGGAGCCACCGGTGCGCGGGCGTAGCCCCGCGTGGCTACTCGACCACGTGGCGGCCCTCCGGGCGGGCGCCGCAGGAGGCGCGGAAGGCGCAGCGGTTGCAGTGCTCGCCGGTGGTCGGGGCGAAGCGCTCGTCGAGGACGCGGCCCGCCGCCGTGGCGAGCAGCTGGCCCACCCAGTCCCCCGCCTCTCCGGCGTCCGCAGGCCCCGTAAGCAACTCCTGCGCCTGTACCTTCGGCAGCGCGTCGCCGCCCTCCTTGCGGGGCGCGCCCTGGCGCAACTGGACCAGTTCCGCGCCGCCGGGCCGCGGGCGGGCGCCGTCGAACAGGTCGTCCACCGCGCCCGCGCGCACCGCGAGCTGGTAGACGGCGAGCTGCGGGTGGTGGGCCACCGCGTCGCGGGTGACGGTCTGCTTGCCGGTCTTGAAGTCCACCACGTACGCGCGGCCCTCCGCGTCCGTCTCCACCCGGTCCATGGAGCCACGGATGCGTACCTGGTACGCCGCCACGTCGAGGGTCACGTCGAAGGCGTGCTCGCTGCCGACGACGGTGCGCCCACCGCGCTCCATCACGTGCCAGCGCAGGAAGCGTTCCAGCGCGGCGCGCGCGTTCTCCTTCTCCTGCCGCGACTTCCACGGCGCGTCGAAGGCGAGGGTGTCCCACACCGAGTCGAGCCGCTCCATCAGCACCGCGAGGTCGGCGGGGGTGCGGCCGGAGGCCACCTCGTCCGCGAGCACGTGCACGACGTTGCCGAAGCCCTGCGCCGCGGTGGACGGCGGCTCCGCCTTCACCTCACGGCCCAGGAACCACTGGAGGGAACAGGTGTTGACCAACTGGTCGAGCGCGCTGCCCGACAGGGTCACCGGAGCGTCCCGGTCGCGCAGCGGCGCCTCGGCGCGCGTGCGCTCCTCCAGGCCCCACCAGCGGTACGGGTGCGCCGCTGGCACCAGCGGGTGGCCCTCCTCGTCGCGCAGCGCCGCGAGCCGGGCCAGCCGCTGGGCGGCGGCGTCACGCAGCGCCTGTGACGCGGCCGGGTCGACGGTCGTGGCGCGCAACTCAGCGACGAGCGCAGAGACCGACAGCGGGCGGCGCGGGCGGTACAGCACGTCCACCGGCTCCACGCCCAGTTCGGTCAGGAACCGCGACGGCTGGTCGCCGTCGTCGGCGGGGGCCCGCACGGCGGTCACCACCAATCGCTCGCTGGCCCGCGTCGTGGCCACATAGAACAGCCGCCGCTCCTCGGCCAGCAGCGCGCCCGGCGGCATCGGCTCGGCGATCCCGTCCCGGCCGATCCGGTCCGCCTCCAGGAGCGAACCCCGACGCCGCAGGTCGGGCCACAGGCCCTCCTGCACGCCAGCGACGACCACCAGGCGCCACCGCAGGCCCTTGGAGCGGTGCGCGGTCAGCAGTCGCACGGCGTCGGGCCGCACCGCGCGGCGGGTCAGCGTGTCGGCGGCGATGTCCTGGGCGTCCAGCTCTTCGAGAAAGTTCAGCGCGCCCCGGCCGCCGGTGCGCTCCTCCGCGCGCGCGGCCGTCTCGAACAGGGCGCACACCGCGTCCAGGTCCCGGTCCGCGTTGCGCCCCGCGGCCCCGCCGCGCCAGGCGGCGCGCTCCAAACGCTGCGGCCACGGCGTGCCGTCCCACAGGCACCACAGCGCCTCCTCGGCAGTGCCGCCGCCGGCGAGCAGCTCGCGCGCCTTGCGCAGCAGCGGGCCCAGCCGCTGCGCGCCCCGCGCGTACGCCGGGTCGTGCGTCACGAGGCGCTCCGGTTCGGCCAGCGCCTCGGTGATCAGCACGTCGGAGGGGCGGGGCACGGCGCGCCCCGCGGCCCGCTCCTCGTCGCGCAGCGCCCGGCCGAGGCGGCGCAGGTCGGCCGCGTCCATGCCGCCCAGTGGCGAGCCGAGCAGCGTGAGCGCGGTCTCCACGGAGAGCCAGCCGGTGCCGGGGGTGGTCCCCGGGGCGGCGTCGGGGTCGGCGGCCGTGTCGGGCGCGGTGTCCGACGTGGCTTCGGGCTCAGGACCGGCGTCGGGATCGGTGTGGGGGGCGGCGCCGGCGCGCGCGGGGGGTATCGGCTCCGCACTCGGCCGGGGCCCGCCTGGTTCGGGCTCGGGCGCCGGTGCGGGCGCCGGGCGTTGGCCCGGTAGGCGCGGGCCCTGGTCGGGGCGTTGGGCCAGCACCGCCGTCGCCGTCGCGCGCAACGCGGTGAGCAGCGGCGCGACGGCCGGTTCGGTGCGCAGCGGGATGTCGTCGCCGTCGACCTCCACCGGGACCCCGGCGGTGGTCAGCGCGCGGCGCACGCCCGGCAGCGCCCGCGCGCCGACGCGTACGAGCACGGCCATCTCGCTCCACGGCACCCCGTCCTCCAGGTGCGCGCGGCGCAGGATGTCGGCGACGTTGTCCAGCTCGGCGTTGGCGGTGGGGTACGTGTACGCCTCCACCCGGCCGCCGTCCCGGGCGGCCGTCAGCCCCCGGTGGGCGCGGGCGACGGCGGCCGGCAGCCGGGACAGCGGCATCCGGGCGGCCAGCGCCCGGGTCGCGGCCACCAGCCGCTCGCGCGTACGGTGGCAGGTGGCGAGCACGGCGACGTCGGCGGGCCGTCCGTCGGGGCGCGGGAAGGTGGCCGGGAAGTCTAGGATGCCGCCGACGTCCGCACCGCGGAAGGCGTAGATCGACTGGTCGGGGTCGCCGAACACGACCAGCGCGGTGCGCTCCGCCGCGCCCCGGCGACCACCGCCGCCCCGCGCACCGCTCCCGTTCTCCCCGCCCTGGGCACCGCCTCGCACACCGCCCCGCGCGGCGCCGCCGCGGGCGACCACGCCGCCGGCCAGCGCGCGCAGCAGCCGCACCTGAGCGACGTCCGTGTCCTGGTACTCGTCCACGTAGATCGCGTCGTAGGTGCCCGCCAGTTCGGTCGCCACCTCGGGCCGCCCGGCGAGGAGCACGGCGCGGTGCACCAGTTCCGCGTAGTCGAGCACGCCCTGCGCGTCGAGGACGTCCAGGTACTCGGCGAGGAAGTCGGCGGCAGCGCCCCAGTCGGGCCGGCCGGTGCGGGCGGCGAACGCGCCGAGCGCCTTCGGGCCCAGGCCCAGTTCGCGGCTGCGGGCCAGCACCGCCCGCACCTCGTCGGCGAAGCCACGGGTGGTCAGGCAGGCGCGCAGCTCGTCGGGCCAGCGCACCGCGGCCCGGCCCGCGCCCTCCAGCTCGGCCTGGCCGGCCAGCAGGTCGCGCACCACCACGTCCTGCTCGGGGCCGGACAGCAGGCGCAGCGGGTTGGCGAACAGGTCGGCGTCCTGGTGGGCGCGGACCAGCGCGTAACAGAACGAGTGGAACGTCGTCGCCCACGGCACCGCCACGCCGCCCACGCGCACGGCGAGTCGGTCGCGCAGGGCCACCGCCGCCTTGCGGCTGAAGGTGAGTGCGAGGATGCGCTCCGGGTCGGTGCCCCGGCGTACGCGGGCGGCCACGGCCTCCACGAGCGTGGTCGTCTTCCCGGTGCCGGGCCCCGCCAGCACGAGCAACGGCCCGCCCGCGTGGTCAACTACGGCGCGCTGCCGGACGTCCAGCACAGGAGGGGCGGCCGCCCCGGGGGGCGTACGCACTAGTCGGTAGCCGCCGGGGCCAAAGGCGCCGGGCGGGTCGAACGGTCCGGGGGCGTACGGCACGTACCCGCGGGTCGCGGCGGGGGGCGCCGGCGCCTCGTGGCCGGGGTGCGGGGCGGGTGAGTCCATGGGCCCCGACCGCGGCCCCGGGGGCGAGTGTCGCGCTGGCGACGCCGGCCCGCGCCGGGGATGGGACGAGGAGGAGGAACTCACGTGGATCGCCGGTCCTGGTGGTTGTGCTGGGTGCCTTGCGGCCGTACGACAGATGGGGTCAAGCCGGGCCGGATCGCCGCTCGGGTGGGTCCGGAACCGGCCCCGGTGCGCCCGGCCCCGGTCGGGGCGCGCCGCGTGCTGGCCGGGGCGCGTCGGGCGGGGCCGAGTGGTGAGGGCCGCCCCAGACGCTATGCCAGTGCCCGCGCGGGGCGCAGCGCCCGGCGCGGGGCGCAGCGCCCGGCGCGGGGCGCCGGGTCGCCCCGTGGCCTCCCACGCTCCATCCGCCCGTCACGCGCGGGACGCCTGACCCGCCGGTCGTTCGCCGCCCGCCGGCCCGTCGTTCGGCGGCTGACCGGGTCACACCGCGCGCCCCCGGGCGTGGCTGCGGGCCCGCGCCACGGGCGACGGCGGCAGGTGCCGGAGGTGGCGAAGGTGACGCATCCGACACTTCCGCGACCGACGCCACCGCTTCCACCGTCACGGGCACGCCCACGGCCGGGGGCGCCGGGCCGGCCGTCCCGCGCGGGCTCGCGGCGCCGGTCGGGCGGGGCGGGCCGGGCGCACGAGTGCCGGGCTTGCGAGCCCTTGCCCCCGACACGCCCGAGATGCCGCGTACGGGCACGCCGCCCGGGGTCCCGGGCCGGCGGCGGCGCACCCGGCGCGCCGTGGGTGGTGGTGGCGCCGCCCCGGAGTCCTCACGCCCGGTCGCCGGGTGGCGGCGGATTGCCGTCCCAGCGGGCCCGGCGCATGTCCACGCGGGGCAACGCGCCGCCGGAGCGCGCCGCTCCGCGGCCCCGGCCAGCGCCGCGACGGGCCGCGCCCGGTCCGTCGGCACCGTCGGCCGGCTCGCTCTCGGGGGCGGGCCTGGCGCGCGCCGCCTCGCGCAGCGGCGTGCCCTCCGCCCGGTACCGCGCCAGCGCGCGCCGCTCGTGGCCCGGCAGCAGTGCGCCGTCCGCGCGCACCACGCGCCACCACGGCACCACCGACCCGTACAGCGCCATCACCCGGCCGACCTGGCGCGGGCGGCCCACGCCACGGCCGGCGCCACCGGCCACCGGCGGCGCCTGCGGGTCAAGCTCCTCGGCCAGCCACTCGGCGACGTCGCCGTAGGTCATCACCCGGCCGGGCGGAATCTGCTCCGCCACCGCCAACACCCGTTCGGCGTAGTCGGGGAGTTCGTGCGGTTCGGTTTGTTCCTCGCGCTCGCGGCTCATCCGCCTCATCCTGCCGCACCCCACCGACAGCCGGCCCCCGATATCACGCACTGTGCACGGTCGTGCTACGGGGCGTACCATCCGTATCTCGCGACCTCGAAGTACCCCCTGATGCCGTCCCCGGCCCCGCGGCCATGCCACCATCTTCCGGGCGGTGACAGGTGATACGAGATCAAGAAGAGACGACTGAGATGCAGGGTGCGCAGCCTCCGGAAGAGGACAGCGCCCCCACCGCGCTGCCTCGCCCCGACGACGCCGACACGGCCGAGAACCCCGACAGCGAGCGTTCCACGGGAGCATCCGCCCCCGCCGAAGGCGCCCCTTCCGGCCCCGAGGCGGCGACGCCAGCCGGCGCGCACCGCTGCGAGGACGGCGACCTGCACGCGGACCAGGTCTCCGGCGACGAACCGTTGCTCCCCGCCCGCGTGCACCGGCCCTCCGACCTGGTCAAGCTGGTACTCGGGGTGCTCGGTATCACGCTCGTGCTGGCCACCGCCACCTTCGCCCACGGCACCACCGCGGGCCTGGAGAAGGACATCGGCAAGGGCGCCCGGCAGGCGCCCGACCTGTTGATCGAGTTCGCCGGACTGGCCTCCAGCGTAGCCGTGCTCATCCTCCCGGTGGCCTTCGCCATGGAGCGGCTGATCAAGCGCGACGGGCTGCGGATCGCCGACGGCGTGCTCGCCGCCGTCCTCGCCCACGGCGTGTCGCTGGCCACCGACCTGTGGGTGGCCCGTTCGGCGCGCGACTCAGTGCGCGAGACGCTGACGCAGCAGTCCCCGGGCGGCGCGTTCTCCGACCCCGTGCACGGCTACCTCGCTCCCGTCATCGCGTACATGACGGCCGTCGGCATGGCCCGCCGGCCGCGCTGGCGCGTGGCCATGTGGGTGGTGCTGTTCTTCGACGCCTTCGCCGTCCTCGTGGGCCGCTACACGACGCCCTTCTCCATCCTGGTCACGGTGCTGATCGGGTGGACCGTCGCGTACGGGACGCTGTACGCGGTGGGCTCGCCCAACGTGCGGCCCACCGGGCAGCACCTGCTGCTCGGTCTGCGCCGGGTCGGGTTCAGCCCGGTCAACGCGCTGCGCTGGGACGAGGGGGCGAGCGGCGAGCAACCACCCAACACCGACCGGGGCCGCCGCTACCTGGTCACCCTGGAGGACGGTCCACCGCTCGACGTCACCGTCGTGGACCGCGAACAACAGGCCCAGGGCTTCTTCTACCGCACCTGGCAACAGCTCGCGCTGCGCTCCATCACCCAGCGCCGCGGCCTCCAGTCGCTGCGCCAGGCACTCGAACAGGAGGCGCTGCTCGCGTACGCGGCCATCGCCGCCGGGGCCAACGCGCCCAAGCTCATCGCGACCTCGGAACTCGGGCCCGACGCGGTGATGCTGGTCTACAAGCACGCCGGCGGCCGGACCCTGAACGCGCTCCCGGACGAGCGGATCACCGACGAGTTGCTGGAGGGCGCCTGGCGCCAGGTGCGGGCGCTGCAGTCGCGGCGGATCGCGCACCGCAGGCTGGAGGGCGACGCCATCCTGGTGGATCGTTCCGGCCGGGTGATCGTCTCGGACCTGCGCGGCGGCGAGATCGCGGCCGGCGACGTGGTGCTGCGGATGGACATCGCGCAGTTGCTCACCACCCTCGCGCTGCGGGTCGGCGCCGAGCGGTCGGTGGCCGCCGCCGTCGACGTCATCGGACCGGACGCCGTCGCCGACAGCCTGCCGCTGCTCCAGCCGCTGGCCCTCAACCGCGTCACCCGGGCCACCCTGCGCCACCTCGGGCGCGAGCGCGCCGACCGCGAGCGCGAGGCGGTGCTCGCCGCGGCCCGCACCGAGAAGGAGGCCCGCGAGGCGGAGGCCGCCGCGGCGCGGGAGCAGGTCGACGCCCAGCCGCTGGACCGCAGGGCGCGCAAGGCGCTCAAGGCCGAGAAGCGGGCCATCGACGAGGCGGTCGAAGAGGCCCGCGAGGAGGACCTGCTCTCACAGATCCGGCAGCAGGTGCTGCTGGTGCGCCCGCAGGCGCCGATAGAGCCGGTCCGCCTGGAGCGCATCAAGCCGCGCACCCTGGTCAGCTTCTGCGCGGGCGCGTTCGCCGCGTACCTCCTGCTCTCCCAGTTCACCCACATCAAGCTGGGCCAGGTGGTCGGCGAGGCCAACTGGGCGTGGGTGGCGATCGCCCTGTTCTTCTCGGGCCTGACCTACGTCTGCGCGGCGATCAGCCTGCTGGGCTTCGTGCCAGAGAAGGTGCCCTTCGGGCGCACCGTGTTGGCGCAGGTCGCGGCGTCGTTCGCGAAGCTGGTCGCCCCGGCGGCCGTCGGCGGCGTCGCGTTGAACACACGCTTCCTGCAACGCGCCGGGGTGCGCCCCGGGCAGGCGGTCGCCAGCGTCGGCGCCTCGCAACTCTTCGGCCTGGCCAGTCACGTGATCCTGCTCGGCACCTTCGGCTACATCACAGGCACCGAGCGCACCCCGACCCTCTCGCCGTCCCGTACGGTCATCGCCGGGCTGCTGACGGCGGCGGTGCTCGCGCTGGTGGTGACGGCCGTACCGGCGCTGCGCAGGTTCGTCTCCACGCGGGTGCGGTCGCTGTTCGCCGGAGTCATCCCGCGCATGCTGGACCTGCTCCAGCGCCCGCAGAAGCTGTTCGCCGGCATCGGCGGGATGCTGCTGCTCACGGCCGCGTTCGTGATGTGCCTGGACTCCTCGATCCGGGCCTTCGACGGCGACCTCAGCTACGCGAGCATCGCCGTCGTCTTCCTCGCCGGCAACGCCCTGGGCTCCGCGGCGCCCACGCCCGGCGGCGTCGGCGCGGTCGAGGCGGCGCTCATCGCCGGCCTGACCTTCGCCGGCCTCCCGTACGACACGGCGGCCCCCGCGGTCCTGCTGTTCCGGCTGATGACCTTCTGGCTGCCGGTCCTCCCCGGCTGGCTCTCCTTCTCCTACCTGACCCGCAAGGAAGCGCTGTAGGCGACAGCGTACCCCCGGCCGCGCACGCCACCGGCCGGGGGGGACGTTCGCGCCCGTCAGGCCGCGGCGCGCAGGTGCTCGCGCGCCCACGCCTCAAGGGTGGTCAGGGGTATGCCCAGCTCCCGGGCGAACTCCGGGCGCGGGGGCTGCGGGTGTTCGTTGAGGATGGCCTGTCCGAACCCGGCGTCGGGCATCCCGGCCCGGGTCGCCTCCTCCTCGGTCATGTCGGGCACCGCCAACTCGACGCCGAGGCCCTGGGAGAGGACCCGGGCGATCTCCGCCACCGTGCGCCGGTCGCTGGCCAGCTCCAGTTCGACCCCGGCGAACCGCTCCGGCGCGGTCACGGCCGCGGCGGCCGCCGCGCCGATGTCCGCGACCGCGACCAGGGCCACCCGGGTGGCGGGCCGCAGCAGCATCACGAGGCCGCCCTCGACCCCGCGGGGGAAGACGATCCCCGCGGCCGGGAGCAGGTTCTCCATGAAGAAGCAGGGCTTGATGAGCGTCCAGCGCTCGAAGCCCGCCGCGCGCACCCGGTCCTGGATGCCGGCCTTGGCCGCGTAGTAGGGCTCCATCCAGGCCCAGCGGCCCGCCAGCAACGCGGCGTGCTGGCCGGCCCCGGACACGGAGGTGTGCACGAACTGCGGCACACCCGCGGCCCGCGCGCCCTCGATCAGGTTGACCACGTGCTCCACCTCGCCGGCGAAGCCGCGCCCGGCCAGGTCGGGCAGTTGGACGGAGAAGACGGCGCGGGTCCCCTCGGTGGCCCGGGCCACCGAGTCGCGGTCGTCGAGGTCGCCGGTGACGAGTTCGGCGCCGAGCGCTCGGACGGGGACGCCGGCGGCCAGCAGGGCGCGGGCGGTGGCGCCGCCCTGTTGGCCGGTGGCTCCGGTGACCAGGACGGCGGTGGTGTCGACGGCCGTGGTGTCGGCGGACATGACGCTCCTCGGTAGGGCACGCAGCTAAATGCCGAGGCCCGCCATTTATGTTTCCGTATGATACGGAGGACCCCGCCACTTAGCAAACCTCGGAGATGACGCCATGACCAGCCAGCGCGCGGACGCCCGGCGGAACTACGCGCGGATTCTCGCCGTCGCCGAGCAGGAGGTCGCCGCGCACGGCGCCGACGCCTCCCTGGAGCGGATCGCCCGCGTCGCGGGGGTCGGCTCGGCCACCGTGCGCCGGCACTTCCCCGGCCGGCGCGCGCTGTTGGAGGCCGTGTTCGGCGAACGGATCGCGGCCCTGGTCGCCCGGGCCGCCGAACTGACCGACGCGACCGACGCGCGGGCCGCGCTCCTTGAGTGGCTGGGCGCCCTCACGACGTACGCGGCCTCCGCCCGGGGCGTGGCCGACGCGCTGGTCCAGGACGGGCTGACCGGTCCCGAGGAGGTGGAGGACTGCTCGGCCAAGCTCGCCACGGCGGTCGAGCCGCTGGTGCGGCGGGCCGCCGCGACCGGCGGCCTGGCGGCAGACGTAACCGCGGCCGACCTGCTCACCCTCGTCACGGGCATCGCCCTGGCCACCGAGCACCACCCGGCCGAGGCGCGGCGCCTGCTCGGCCTCGTCGTGGCCGGGGTCAGCCCCGCGCACTGACCGCCTGACCACCGCCGCCGGCCCCGTACCCCGGCCGGCGGGACTCCCCGCCCGCGCCCCCGCCCGTGCTCACCCGTCCGGCGCGCTGTGCGGGCAGCGGCGGGCGCCAGTGCGGACGATGGGCAGCAGCCGCACCGCGCACCGCCGCCCGGTGCGCCCAGGCGAGAGGACGGCCATGCCCCGAGCGACCCGACCGGGCCCCCGCAGCGCGTCCGCCGGGGCCGCGCGGCCGGCGCCCGCGACGGCACGGGGCCGGCGCGGCGGCCGACTCGCGGGGCGGGCGGACCGGGTGGACCGGGCGGAGCGGCCGGACCGGCCGAAGCGACAGGGCCGGGCGAGGCGGGTGTGGCAGGTGAGCCGAGCAAGGCGGTCGGGTCACGGCGGGGCGGCCTGGCCCCTGGCCCTCGCCCTGCTCCTGGTCGGCGGGCCCTCGCGGGCTGCGGGGACGGCGGGGACGACGCGCGGCCGTCGTCCCTGGCGCGACAGAAGCTCGCCTGGGGGCGGTGCCCGGAGCCGGCCGAGGGCGAGGAGGGCGCGGGCACCCCGGCGCCGGGCCCGCGCTGGGAGTGCGCCACGCTGCGCGCGCCCTGGACCACGCCGAGCCGCGCGGCGAGACCATAGACATCGCCCTCATCCGCGCCCCGGCCACCGACCGAGCGCGCCGGATCGGCTCGCTGGTCTACAACTTCGGCGGTCCCGGCGGCTCCGGCGTCAGCGCCCTGCCGGCCTTCGCCGACGACTACCACGACCTGCGCACCTATTACGACCTGGTCAGCTTCGACCCGCGCGGGGTCGGCCGCAGCAGCGGGGTGTGCTGCCTGAGTGACGCAGACCTGGACGCGCACCACGCCGCCGACGCCACCACGGACGACGCCCGCGAGACCCACGCCCTGGAGGCCCGCAAGCGGCAGTACGCCGCGGGCTGCGAGAAGCGCTCCGGGAAGGTGCTCGCGCACGTCGGCACCGTCGACACCGCCCGCGACCTCGACCTGATGCGGCGCGTCCTCGGCGACGCCAGGCTGCACTACTTCGGCGTCTCCTACGGAACCGAACTCGGCGGCGTCTACGCCCACCCGTACGCGCGCCGGGTCGGCCGGGCCGTGTTCGACGCCGTCGTGGACCCCGGCCAGGACCCGGTGAGCGGCGCCCTGGGGCAGGCCAGGGGCTTCAAGCGGGCGCTGGAGAACTACCTGCGCGCCTGTCCCGCCGACGCGGACGACTGCCTGACCGGCCAGGGGATCGCCGCGCTGCTGCGCCGGCTCGACCGCGACCCGCTGCCCGGTGCCGGCGGCCGGACCCTGACCCAGTCGCTGGCCAGCGACGGCATCGCGCAGGCGCTGTACACCGAGGACTTCTGGGAGTACCTGACACAGGGGCTGCGCGACGCGGCCGACGGGGACGGCACGACGCTGCTCGCCCTCGGCGACCTGATGAACGGGCGCGGTGAACAGGGCCGCTACAGCACCCTGCAGTCCGCCCTGACCGCCATCACCTGCGCCGACTACCGACAGCGCTACACGGCGGCGGACGTGCGGGCGTGGCTGCCGGAGTTCCGCGAGGCGTCCTCGGTCTTCGGCGAGTACCTGGCCTGGGGCCTGCTCCAGTGCCGGCACTGGCCCACGGCCGGCACCTGGCGCACCCCCGACGTGCACGCCCCCGGCGCCGCGCCGATCCTGGTCGTCGGCACCACCGGCGACCCGGCGACGCCGTACGAGGGGGCCCGGCGGATGGCCCGCGCGCTGGGCCCGAGCGTGGGCGTGGGCGTCGAGGTAACGTACCGGGGCGAGGGGCACGGCGCGTACGCCGGCGGCAGCCGGTGCGTGCGACGGACCGTGGACGCGTACCTGCTGGCGGGGACGGTGCCGCCCAGCGGGACGACGTGCTCGTGCGGCGCGGGTGACGGCGCGCTGGTACGGGGACATCAGCGGCGCGGGGAGGGAGGGGCGCTTAGGATCGCTTTCCATGCCACGCCATATTACGGAGCACGGCCCTGGCCTCAGCCGCTCTCATGATCGTGGTGGGTGCCACGGTGGCTGGGTGCGGGGGCGGTGACGAGGAGGGCGGCGACCGGCGCGAGTCCGCCACCGGTACGCCGTTGCCCCCCGTGCCGGTCGACCCCGCCCTGCCGAAGCACCTCACCGGGCAGCAGGTGAGGTGAGAGGCGTGCGCGGCGCCGACGGTGCTCCAGGGCGGGGGCGAGAAGCCCGGCGACGCCTGGCAGTGCGGCACGCTCAAGGCCCCGCTGGACTACGCGAAGCCACGGGGCGAGACCATAGACCTCAGACCTCGCCCTCATCCGCAAGCCGGCCACCGAGGCCGACCGGCGCATCGGCTCGCTCGTCTTCAACTTCGGCGGCCCCGGCGGCTCCGGCGTCGCCACCCTGCCCGACTTCGCCGAGGACTACGCGCGCCTGGGCGAGCGCTACGACCTGGTGAGCTTCGACCCGCGCGGCGTCGGCGAGAGCGCCGGCGTCACGTGCACCAGCGACGCGGAGCGGGACGCGTCGGCCGAGCTGGACGGCACCCCCGACGACGCCGCTGAGCTGGAACAGGGGCTGGCCGACTCGCGCGCGTACGCGCGGCGGCCTGTGAGCGCGCGTCGGGCAAGGTGCTGGCGCACGTGGACACCGAGAACGCCGCCCGCGACCTGGACCTGATGCGGCAGGTGCTGCGCGACCGCAAGCTGCACTACTTCGGCATCTCCTACGGCACCGAACTCGGCGGCACCTACGCCCACCTGTTCCCGAAGAACGTCGGCCGGGCCGTGCTCGACGCGGTCGTCGACCCGACCAGCGAGCGACACCAGGGCGGGTGCGCTCGCCCACGCGCGGGGCTTCCAGCGGGCCCTGGACAACTACCTGAAGGACTGCGCCGGCAAGGGCGCGAAGTGTCCGGTGGGCGACGACCCGGCCTAGGGGCGCGAGCTGATCGCGAGCCTGCTGGGGGCGTTGGACGAGAAGCAGCTGCCGACCGACGACGGCGACCGCCAGCTCACCCAGGGCCAGGCCCTCGGCGGCATCGCCACCGCGCTGTACAGCAAGGAGAACTGGAAGTACCTCTCGCTCGGCCTCCAGGAGGCCATCGAGGCGGAGCGGGGCACGATACTGCTGGCGCTGGCCGACTCCATGGCGGGCCGCGACGAGAGCGGCCGCTACGACAACGGCCAGCCCGCCAACTCCGCCATCACCTGCCGGGACCCACGCCAGCGCTATACCCCGGAGCAGGTCCGGGCAGAGCTGCCGGCCTTCCGTGAGGTCTCCCCGATCTTCGGCGAGTTCATGGCCTGGGGCATGCTTGGGTGCACCGACTGGCCGGTGCCGGGGCTGCGCGAACACCCCTAGGTCAGCGCCCCCGGCGCGGCCCCGATCCTGGTCATCGGCACCACCGGCGACCCGGCGACGCCGTACGAGGGCGCGCGCACCATGGCCCGCGAACTCGGCGCGGGCGTCGGTGTCGAGCTGACGTACCGGGGCGAGGGACACGGCGCGTACAACAGCGGCGACGAGTGCACGGTGCGCACCGTGAACGACTACCTCATCGACGGCACCGTGCCGCCGAACGGCACCACCTGCGGCTAGGCCGTTTCTGTCGGTTCATCTGATCGTTGGTCTGGCGTGTCGTTGACTGATACCCGTTGGTCTGGCGTGTCGTTGACTGATACCCAGTGGGCGCGGATCGAGCCGTTGCTGCCGGACCGGACACCGAAGCGGGGTGGACGCTGGCGTGATCACCGGCAGGTGATCGACGCGATCGTGTTCAAGTACCGCACGGGGACGCCGTGGATGGACCTGCCCGAGCACTTCGGGTCAGGGAAAGGCGCCAACAACCGACTGCGTAAGTGGACCGCCGACGGCACCTGGGAGAAGGTCTTCACCGCCCTCTCGCCCAGGCCGACGCCGAAGGCGACCTGGAGTGGGTCGTCGCGGTCGACTCCACCGTCGTCCGCGCTCACCAGCATGCCGCCGGGGCCCGTCAGAAGGGGCCCCGGCCGGCGAGCCGGTCCACCATGCCACCATGCCCTTGGACGGTCCCGCGGCGGGCTGACCACCAAGCTCCGCCTCGCCGCGGACAGCCGCTGCCGCCCACTCGCGTTCACCATCACACCCGGCCAGGCCGGCGACGCACCAGCGTTCACCGAGGTCATGTCACGCCTGCGGGTGCCCCGGCCGATCGGCCGGCCCACAACGACACCGGAGGTGGTCCTGGCCAACAAGGCGTATTCGTCCCGGGCAAGAGTGAAGGTCAGCGACGGCATGCCAGGCTGCGGGGTCTCGAAGGCGCTCACAAGCGTCATGGACGGCCCCGTGGACACGCCGCCTCCACCGGGGCCAGCGCCGCGGCGAGCAGATGGATAGGCGGGACGGCTGTCGCGGGGCGCTATCGCAAGACACCTGATGCCGTACCAGTTCCTGAGTCCCCGTACGGCCGCGTGAAAGGGATTCGCTGGAGCCATATCGGAAATTAGTTACGCACCGTAAGCGGTTCCGTGCCACATGATCAGAAGGCTGGAAGATGTAATTGCAATCCGCGAATGGGCATAAATCGGGCTGCGTCGACTTGTGCGACCATTGACCAAGTGAGCTATTCACTGAACCGGAAAGGCCGAAAATGCGCAATACTGAAACAGCAGGCAGGGTGCTGATTTACATCCAAGCTGATGCAGGCAGGGGCGCCAAAGCCGATCGTCGCCACTACCGCGAAGGAAACGAAGACCATTAAGACCAATGGCGACAAGGTGACTTTCTACGCACCTCTACCTAACGGTAAGAAGGTGAAGTATCCTAGACGGTATTGGGGTCACAGCTACGCTCACATAGTTGCTCCGGTAAAGGGCACCAAAACCGAAGCTCAGAGCAAGTCCGCAGACGCTAAGGTTCCCTAGTAGACAGAACTGGGAGTGCGGAACCACGTGTTCAAGGACTGGGAAGCCGACGTTCAGCTCCTGCTGGATGTCGCAACCTATGAGTGGGCGGAAATGAGCGAGGCCATGCTCACTGCCATGGAGAGCGAACCGCAGTACGAGATCGTGCCGATGGCCACCTGCAACAGTCACGATGGCGATTTCTTCTCAGTCGGTGCCACGCTGCAGGTCGAGGCCGAGACGCCCGGCGAGGCAGCCGACGATGCCGTGGCCGCTGTACGGCGTGCCCTCCATGCCTCTGGGGGAGGGCCAGACAACGGCGTTGCGGAGGTCAACGTGCGCCAGGGCAAGGTAGACCGCCGGCTTCTCGGGCGCGCCTAGTCTTCCGAGTCAGGAATTCTATTCAGATATGTGGGGTTGCCTGGTGCCGCGTACTGGGCGACCGAAGGCCGAGTTGATCCTGTCGGATGCGGAGCGGGTTGCATGGGAGGGATGGGTGCGGCGCCGCTCTACTGCGCAGGCGTGGGCTTTGTGGCGCCGGATTATCCTGGCCTGCGCGGCCGGCGCGTCGAACAAGGACGTGGCCGCCCCGGTTCGACACCGCATGCGGTGGGCCGCTGGCGGAAGCGGTTCGTCGAGCACCGGATCGCCGGTCTGGGTGACATGCCCCGCCCGAGCGGCCCGAGGACAGTCACCGACGAGCAGGCAGCCACGGTGGTGAAGTGGACGCTGGAGTCGACGCCGAAGAACGCCACGCACTCGTTAGACGCGGGCCATGGCCCAGCAGACGGGCCTGTCGCAGTCGACTGTGTCGGGGAGCTGGCGGACCTTCGGCCTGCAGCCGCACCGCACCGAGACGTTCAAGCTGTCCACGGACGCGTACTTCATCGACAAGGTCCACGACGACGTCGGCCTCTATCTGGACCCGCCCGAACGCGCTCTGGCGTTCTGCGTCGACGAAAAGTCGCGGGTCCAGGCTCTGGACCGCTCCCAGCCGGTGCTGCCCATGATGCCTGGGTCCCGCAGCGGATCACTCACGACTACGCGCGCGCCGGCACCACCACCCTCGTCGGCTCGGCCTGGTCGAGCGGTGGTTCGCCGAGCTGTCCAACAAGCAGATACGGCGCGGCGTCCACAAAAGTGTCCAGGCCCTGGAGGAGAACCTCCGCACCTGGATCGCCGCATGGAACAGCGACCCCAAGCACTACGTCTGGGATTAATAGACGAGATCCTCGAACGCCTCGCCAGCTATCTGAACAGAATTCCTGACTCAGGAGACTAGCTCCCGACCGCCGCCAGCCCACCCAGCGCCGCGGGCAGTTCGCCCGTGTGCAGCACCCCAAGGCGCTGGGTGGCGCGGGTCAGCGCAACGTAGAGGTCGCTGACCGGGTACCCGGCCGGCTCCACGACGAGGACCGTGTCGAACTCCAGCCCCTTGGCCTGTCGCGGGTAGAGCAGCACCACCTCGCGGGTCAGGTCGGGCGTGGGCCCGTGGCCCACGCCCGGCAGCTCAGCGAGCAGCCCGGCCGGGGCGATCACCGCGACCCGGCCACCGGCCCGGGCCACCGCCGCCTGGCGCGCGACGACCGCGGCCAGCTCGGCCGGTTCGGCGCACAGTGCCCAGGGCCGCACCCCGGTGGAGCGCACCGAGCCCGGCGCCTGGAACGCGGGGTCGTGCGCGCGCAGGAACGCGGCGGCCACCTCCATGATCTCGGCGGGCGTGCGGTAGTTGACGCCCAGCAGCACGTGCTCCCAGCGGTCGCCCACGTACGGCGCGAGGATGCGCTCCCAGGAGCCGAGCCCCGCGGCATCCGCGGTCTGGACCGGGTCGCCGACCAGCGTCATGGAGCACGTCAGCACCCGCCGCATCAGCAGCCGCCAGGCCATCGCCGACAATTCCTGCGCCTCGTCCACCACGATGTGGCCGAACGCCCAGGTCCGGTCGGCCGCCAAGCGCTCGGCCGCGCTGCGGTGGTCGGCCTCCTCGTGCCGCTCGGCCATACGCTCGGCGTCGATGATGTCGTGCGCCGCGAGCACCTCGGACTCCTCGTCCTCGAACTCGTAAGTCTCCGAGCCCGCCGACAGCTCCAGCACGCCCTGCGCGTACGCGATCCGCTCCTGGCGCGCGGCCTCGGCCGCGGCGCGGGCCGCGCTGTCGTCCTCGCCGAGCAGCTCGGCAGCCTCGTCCAACAGCGGCACGTCGGCCTCGGTCCAGGGCCCGCCCTCGCGTCGGATCAGCGCGGCCGACGTCTCGTCCAGGTGGGTCGGCTCGGCCAGGAAGTCGGCGACGAACTCCTGGGGGGCAGCCTCGGCCACAGCTCGTCGACGGCCGCGTGCACCTCGTGGCTGGTCGCGATCTCCTTGCCCAACTGCGCCAGGTCGTCGGGCCCGAGCAGGTTGGGCCCGACGAACGGGTCGGCACCGATCCGCTCGGCCAGTTGCGCGGTGAGCGCGTCGATGACGTGGAAAGCGAAGGTGGACCGGGCCAGGTTGTGCGGCAGTCAGCTCTCGCGGGCCCGCCAGCGCGCGTCCTCGGCCATGGCCCGGTCCAACCGGAGCGTCCCTTACCCCTCGTGGTCAATCTCCAGGGCCGACTCCGGCACGGTCTGCCGGTCCCGCAACGCCCGGGCCAGCACGTCGGCCATCGCGGCCTGCCCCTTGACCTCGGCGGCGGCCGGGCTGTCGGTGCCGGTAGCGCGCACGCCGGGGAAGAGTTCGCCCAGGGTGGCCAGCAGTACGCCGGTCTCGCCGGCCGAGGACAGCACGTCGCCGATGTAGCTGAGGAAAGCCGGGTTCGGGCCGACGATCAGCACGGCGCGGCGGGCCAGCAGCTCGCGGTGCTCGTACAGCAGGTACGCCGCCCGGTGCAGCGCGACGACGGTCTTGCCGGTGCAGGGGCCGCCCTGGACGACCAGGACGCCCTGGTGCGGGGCCCGGATGATGCGGTCCTGCTCGGCCTGGATGGTGCGGACGATGTCGTGCATCCGCCCGGTGCGCGCCGCGTCCAGCGAGGCCAACAGCACCTCGTCGGCGTCGGCGCCCTCGTGGCCGGTGCGGGTCGGGTCCCCCAGGTCCATCAGCTCGTTGTGCAGCGCGGTGACGGTGCGCCCCTCGATGCTGATGTAGCGCCTGCGTCGCAGGCCCATCGGGGAATGCCCGGTGGCCAGGTAGAAGGGCCGCGCGACATCCGCCCGCCAGTCGATGACCAGGGGCGTACAGGACGCATCGTCCTGGCGAATTCAGATGCGCCCGATGTGATGGCTCTGACCGTCCCGGAAGTCGAGGTGGCCGAAACAGAGTCCGTTCTCCCCCGCGTTGATCGCACTGAGCAGCCCGGCCTGCTCGGCCACCTGCACGTCGCGCTCAAGCCTGGCCTGGAGGCCGTTGCCCACCTGCACGAGCGCGGCCCGCATCGACTCCTCGGCCTGCTCCCTGAGCTGATCGAGGCGGGCATAGAGGCCGGTGATGAATTGCTGTTCCTGCCGCATTTCCTCGGTTGAAAATTCCACTCCCGACGCGTTAAGCTTTCCGCAGATGACTTCATTTGGTGTTTCTTTTCAACGAAGACACGAAGGATCAAATATACGCAGAGATAAGCCCCGGATGTCAATTCATCCGGGGCTTATCTCTGCGTTTTCGCTTGCGCGCGCCGCCTCGCGCGGGGCGGTGGTGACGGTACGGAGGCGGCGCGGGCGACGGGAGGCGCGGTCGGAGGCCGGGCACGCGCGGGGGCCGGGTCCGCCGCTGGCTGACGGTGGACCCGGCCCCTGTGCCGCGTGCTGCTGACCGCGTGGCGCCGCCGTGGGTCGCGGGGCGCGCCGAGCGGTCAGTAGACCGGCTTCTCCGGCTCGATCTGGTGGACCCAGCCGATCACGCCGCCGCCCACGTGCACCGCGTCCGCGAAGCCCGCGGACTTGAGCACGGCGAGCACCTCGGCCGACCGGACGCCCGTCTTGCAGTGCAAGACGATCTTCTTGTCCTGTGGAAGGCCCTGGAGGACGTCGCCCATCAGGAACTCGTTCTTCGGGAGCAACCGGGCGCCGGGGATGGAGACGATCTCGTACTCGTTCGGCTCGCGGACGTCGATGATCTCGATGCCCTCGCCGTCGTCGATCCACTGCTTGAGCTGCTTAGGCGTGATGGTCGAACCCTGCGCCGCCTCCTGGGCCTCCTCCGAGACCACGCCGCAGAACGCCTCGTAGTCGATCAGCTCGGTGACCGTCGCGTTCGGGCCGCAGACCGCGCAGTCGGGGTCCTTGCGGACCTTGACCTGGCGGTAGGTCATCTCCAGGGCGTCGTAGATCATCAGGCGGCCGACCAGCGGCTCACCGATGCCGGCGAGCAGCTTGATGGCCTCGTTGACCTGGATCGAGCCGATCGAGGCGCACAGCACCCCGAGCACGCCGCCCTCGGCGCAGGAGGGCACCATGCCCGGTGGCGGGGGCTGCGCGTACAGGCAGCGGTAGCACGGGCCGTGCTCGCTCCAGAACACGGACGCCTGGCCGTCGAAGCGGTAGATCGAACCCCACACGTACGGCTTGTTCAACAGCACGCACGCGTCGTTGACCAGGTAACGCGTGGCGAAGTTGTCCGTGCCGTCCACGATCAGGTCGTACTGGGAGAAGATCTCCATCACGTTCTCCGCCTCAAGGCGGTCCTCGTGCAGCACGACGTTCACGTACGGGTTGATGCCCAGGACGGTGTCGCGGGCGGACTCCGCCTTGGAGCGGCCGATGTCAGCCTGGCTGTGGATGATCTGGCGCTGCAGGTTCGACTCGTCGACCTCGTCGAACTCCACAATGCCGAGCGTGCCGACGCCGGCGGCCGCCATGTACATCAGAGCGGGCGAGCCAAGGCCGCCCGCGCCCACACAGAGCACCTTGGCGTTCTTCAGTCGCTTCTGCCTGTCCATTCCCACATCGGGAATGATCAGGTGACGCGAGTACCTGCGGACCTCGTCCACGGTGAGCTCGGCAGCCGGCTCGACCAGGGGTGGCAGCGACACGGGGAACTCCGTAGTTGATGGGAGCAGCGTTGTTCGTCTGGTAACACTGCCACGCGGTGTCTCATTCCGTGACACCAGGTCCGATGCGCGAGACGATTTCGCCCCAGTAGCCGGGCAACGTCTCCCACGCGTCGGCCTGGCCGTGGCCCTGCCGGTCGGTGAAGTAGATGGTGCCCGCTCCCTGCCAGCGCGCGATGCGCAGCGCCTCGTCCAGATGCGTGCGGGGCACGCCGTGCACCAGGTGGCAGAACCGCTCGGGCGGGTAGTCGGCCGTCCACGCGGCGGCTTGCGACCACCGGTAGTCGGCCCACTGCCCGGAGAAGGTCACCAACTGGTCGGCGCTCTCCACGTAGCTCGGATGCGGGTGCGTGCCGTGGGCGAACACCAGGTACGCCGGCGCGCACAGGGCGCGCAGCGTGGTCGCGATCCGGCGCACCTCGGCCAGGCCCGGCCGCTCGGTGGGACATCGGTCCAGGTAGAAGCCGTCCACCTGGTACCACTCCAGAAAGCGGTGCGCGTCCGAGAGCAGTTCGCCGAACGGACGGGTGCCGAACCGCACGTCGAGGTGGCCGAGCACCCGGCCGCGCGCCTCGTGCAGCCGGGCCACCGCCACCAGGCAGTGCGGATCGGGCCGGGCGCCGGGCCCGCGCGCCACGTTGAGCACCGCCCAGTGCAACGGGGTGTACGGGCGGGCGAGTTCGGCCCACTCGGCCGGCGCCACCAGCGGGTGCGCGCAGCCCGGCACGCCGAAGCCGAGCCGGCCCGCCACCGCGCCGGCGCGCCGAGTGCCGGTGGAGGTCACATACGGCATGCCGCCTCCATCCAGATGTCGGCCAGGGATTCCTCCAGGCCGATCCGCGTCCGCCAGCCCAGCCGGTCGCGCGCGGTGCGCACGTCCGCCTGCTGCCAACTGCCGCAGCCGTCCGGGTAGACGTGCCCGACGGGCCCCGTCGGGTGGTCGGGCCCGTGCTCGCCCCGGCAGGGCCCGGGGCCGTGGCCGGCGCCGAGCGGGAGTCCGTGTCCGCCGGCGTGCGCCAGGCCGGAGGGCTGGGCGGTGTGCGGCACGGAGCGCAGCGGGTGCGATCCCCCCTCCATGTCGTGCAGCGCGCCGCCGAGGCCGACCACCCGGGCCAGCACGGCGGCGGCATCCCGCATCCGCACGGCGCCGACCGGTGCCGATGTTCACCACGCCCTGGGCGGCCGACAACGATGCCGCGTGGACGGCCCGCGCCACGTCCCGTACGTCGACGAAATCGCGCTGCGCGCCGAGCCCGGGGAACCTCAGCTCGTTGTCGCCGGCCTGCATCGCGCACCGCATGGTGTCGGCGAGCCGACCGAGCGGCGACCCGGGCGGCGTGCCAGGCCCGACCGGCGAGAACACGCGCAGCACGATGGCGTCGAGCCCGGAGCCGAGGACCAGCTCCGTCGCGGCCAGCTTGCTCACTCCGTACGGGCCGCCCGGGCGCGGAATGGCGTCCTCCGCGGTGGACGAGCCGGGCTGCGAGGGCCCGTACTCCGCGGAGCAGCCGAGCTGCACCAGGCGGGCGCCGCAGCCACTGCGCCGCAGCGACTCGCAGATGGTGGCGACGGCCACCGTGTTGTGCCGGGTCAGCTCCCGGGCGCCGCCGCGCGTCGTGCCCGCGCAGTTGATCACCACGCCGGGGTGGACGGCGTCCAGGAACCGGGTCAGCGCCCCGGGGCTGCCGGTGGACAGGTCGAACCGGACGTCGGCCGCGTCACCCCGGCCGAGTTCGGTGAGCTGCACCGCCGGGTCGGCGAGCAGATGGTCGGCGACGTAGCGCCCGATGTAACCACTGGAGCCGAGAGGAGTACGCGCATCAGCCGCGCCCCCGTTCCGCGGTGCCGCCGACGAGCGGGGCGCCAGCGGCGCGCCGGCACTGGCGGCGGGCCGCCCCAGCGGGCCGGGCGGCCCCGGGCGTCCCGGCCGCTCGGCGGGTGGTGCGGTCGACGGAATGGTGGGTCATCTCGCTTGCTCCTTGTGAGAGTTGCGCTGCCTCCGGCCCGGTGGGCCGGGAGGTGCGGCGGCAGAGGTCGTGGGTCGTGCGCCGGCTTGCGTGGCGCACGCGGTGCGAGCGGCGTGCGCCCTACGGGGACACGGCCGGGCCGCGGGATCGCCGCGCCCAGCCCTCGCACGGCGCGGGGCTGCCCGCGCCGATGTCCCGTGGCACCGCGCCGCGACGGCGGACGGCGTCGGTCGCCGTACGCGTGGACGTGGCGTCCCGCACCGGGGTGCGGTGCGTGCCGGTGTCGGGGGCGGCGGGGTGACCGCCCCGGGTGGCCGGGCCCGTGTCGTAGGCGCGCGGGCGTGCGCCGGCCGGCGGATGGGTGTCGATGGCGTGCGCCCAGGGGCGGGCGAGCGCGCCGAACGCGTACGCGCCCAGCACCAAGCGCGCCGGTGGCGCAGGCGAGCGTGGTCACGGCCGCGGGCCCGCCGACCGCGACCAGGCGCTCGACCGGTCGGGCCAGCCCCGCGCCCCGGGGCGCTTCGACGGCCAGCGCGGTCGCCACCGCCACCGCCTCGATCCCGCAGGCCAGCGCGAGCCCGCGACGCGCGGCGCGGCGGAACCCGTGCGCGGCCAGACACGCGCGCGACGAACAGCAGCAGGCCGAGCGCGCCGGCGGCGAGCGCGGCCGCGGGCCCGAAGCCGGGTCGCGGCCCGAAGCCGTACCAGGACAGGGCCCACCACCCCGTGGCGAGCAGCGCGCCGAGCGCGCACCCGAACAACGTCAGCGCGCCCACGAACGCCCTGCGCGCCCCCGCCGACTCCAGGCTCGCCCACAGGCCGCGCCTGGCGCGCGCGGCGAACCACCGCGCGCACCAGGCGGCGGGCGGCCACGCGCCGACGAGCGCCGCCACGCCCACCGCGCCGGGCGCCACCTGCCGCCAGCCGTCGGACGCCCACCACTCACGGAGGTCCGGCCACCCGTGGAGGTCGGGCCAGGCGTGCGGGGGCGGGCCATCCACCGGGGCCCGGGAGGCTCGGGTACGCCGGCTGGCCGGTGCGCCAGCCGGCACCGAGCGTGCCCGCCCGCGCCTCGGTGAGCAGCCAGTTCCCCACCAGCAGGAACCCGAACAGCCAGCACCACCACACCGGCCCGAGCCCCCACCGCCACGGCACGCGGCGAGGTCGGCGCGACGCGGAGGCCGAGGCCGCCCAGCGCTCCGCCTCGCGCCCCGGCGCGCCGTCGCACCCCGGACCCGCCCGCGCGCGGGCTGCTCGCGCGGGGGCAGGCGAGCGGGGCGCCGGCGGGCCGCGCCGGCAGACCGTACGACGGGCCCCCGGGTGCGGCGTGCCCGCACGGGGTGTGCCCGAACGGCTCGTACACATAGGGAGGGTCGGCATGCGGAGGGTCCGCATACGGGGCGTGCGGGGCGGGATACGCGTACGCCGTGGCAACGGGGCCGTACCGGCTGGGGACGAGTGCGCCGGGGGAACTGGCCCCGGTGGCTCCGGCGGTCGGCGGTGGTGCCGTGTCGTCCGCCAATGCGCCAGCCCATGGCGTTCTAGCGTACAACTCCTCGGCCAGCGAGAACACATCGCGGTGCCGATAGCGCGCGGCGGAGCGGTCGCCGACCCCGCGTGCCTCAAGCCCTGCGGCGATCTCCCACGGGTCGACGGCCCGCTCGCACAGCTCGCGGTGCTGGTGCAGCAACCGCCGCACCGGATCGACGTACCTCCCGCGCCGCCGCTCCCCCGGCGGCGTCCGGGGGGTGCACGGGCCCGGCGCGCCAGCGCCGCCCGACCGCGCGGGGGCGCACTCCTCCTCGTCCGACCGCACGAGGGCCGGGGCGGCCCGGCCGTCCTCGGCCCGGCCGTCCTCGGTCGGGTCGGCGGGGTGCGGGCGCGGGCCGAGGAGGGCCGGGTGGTGGGGCTCGGGGGCGGACGGTCTCGGCGTGGCCGGCCCGCCGCGCCCGCCGGCGGTGCGGGGCTCCCGCGCGGTCTCGGCCAACGCGCGAGGTTCCGCGGCGGGGGGCAGCGGGGCCGGCCCGGCGGGGTGCGCGGGGCGCGGGCCGCGCTCGGTGGCCGTCGCGGCGGCGGGGGGCGGGCAGGCAGGGGGCGGTGGGCTGGCGGCGGGCTCGGCAGGGGGCGGGTTGTCGGGGGCTCGCTCGGGCGGCGTCATGCCTCGGCCCCCTTCCACTTTCTCGATCGGCCCCGCGGCGCCTCAGCCGCCTCGGTACGCGGCGCGCCCGCGCACGCCGTCAGCGACGGGGCCGCGGCGTCGGGTCGCCTCGCCCAGCGGCCCGGCACGTGAGCCTCCGCAGGGCGCGCGAACGGCAACGGGGCGCCGTCGGCGCGGCGCACCGGGGCGTGCGACAGCAGCTCCAGGTAGATACCGCGGAACACCGCGGCGTTGTGCTCGGCGTCGAAGAGTTCCAGCGCCCGGGAACGGGCCGCGGCGCCGAGACGCTCCCGGCGCACGCCGTCGCGCAGCAGCGTCAGGCACGCTGCCGCCAGCGCGCGCGGGTTGCGCGGCGGCACCAGCAGCCCGGTGCCCCCACCACCTCGGCCACCGCGCCGACGTCCGTCGACACCGTGGCCCGTCCGCGGAGCATCGCCTCCGACCAGCCCGACCGGGTCCCCGTCGGGCAGGCTCGGCCGCACGACGACGCTGGCGGCGGCGTACGTCTCCGCCAGGTTCAGCGCGTCCCAGTCGCCCAGCGTCTCGAAGGAGACCGGGCTCCGGCCCGCCGCGTGCGCGTGCGGCACCTCGTCGGGGAAGAGTTGCGCGGCGAGCGCGGCGCACTGCGCCCGGTAGGCCGCCGCACCGAGCAGCCCGCCACCGGCCCGGGCCCGGTGGCCGTCCGCTCCGGGCCACGGCCCGCGACCGTCAGACCCGGCCCCGGGCGCGCCAGGCCACGGCGCGACGGTGGTACGCCGGGCGCGCCCGCCGGCGCCATGGCGCGCACCGGCGCGCGCCGCGCGGCGCCAGGCGCGACGCGACACGCCCTCCATGCGTCCCCACGCCGCGCCGCCGCCGACCGCCGCCGCGCATCCCAGACCGACCCGCCCGGACGTCACGCAGCCGGCCGCGCGCCACCGCCGCGGCCCAGGCCACGGGCGTCGTGCCAGCGTGCCCCGGCGGACCAACCGCGAGCGCCCCGTACGCCGGCGACCCACAGGTCACCGGCCCGCACGCGGCCGATGCGCACGCCAACCCCTCGGGGCCGAGCGGCCCGTGCGCCGCCGCGTCGCAGGCCGCTCGCCCGTACGTCATCGCCGGCGGGGCGGCGGCGTCGAGGTGGGCCGTGTCGGGCGGGCAGGTGGCGAGGGCGCCCGGCGCGCCGGGGGCGGCCCCTCCGATGTCCACGATCCGCAGTCGGGCGCCGGGCTCGTCCCGGCGCACCTCGGCGAACGCGTGCAGCAGCCCGATCAGGTCCCGCGTGGGCTCGACGCGGCCGACCCACAGCAGCGTGCGGCCGTCGTCGGTGTCAGCGTCATCGTCGTCACCGGCGGCGAACCGGCGCGCGTCCAGGCCCGGGTAGACCGTCCGTACCCGTGCCGGGTCGGCGCCGCAACGCTCCTGCCAGAGCCGGGTGTGCGCGCCGCCGGCCGTGACGAGGTCGGCCCGCGCGTAGACCTCGGCGGTCAACTGGCGGTGGAACGAGGCGATCAGGGCGCGCACCGGTGTGGAGTGCGTGGTGTGACCGGGCGGCGACACCGGGTCGGTCGGGTCGGGAGCAAGGGGGGTGAGGTAGTGCTCGCGCAGCCGCGAGCCGTGCTCGGTGACCAGCAGCGGCGTCCCGAAGAAGCGCTTGGCCAGCACTCCCGGCAGCGCGGCGAGCCCGCCCGACGTGGCGTGGCACAGGTCCACGCCGGCCAGGCCGCGCCCCGGTCGCGGGCCCCTGGCCGCGTCGGGGCCGCGCTCGGCCCCGTACCAGTCGAGCGAGAGCGGGCGCAGCACGCACTCCAGGTAGCGCAGGACGGTGAGCAGGCCGGCGACGCTCGCGCGGTGCGCGTCGCCCATGGCGCCTGGCGCGCGGCAGGCGGACTCCAGCAGCCTGACCGCCGCGTCGGAGCGGATCGCCGAGGCCAACCCGCCGCGCTCCCGGGCCAGTTCGGCCAATCCGTAGAGGCCGTCGGCGAAGGCGTGGGAGGGGACGGCGTACTCGCCGAGGCGCTCGGGGGGCGCGTCGGACCCGGATGGTCGTGGGGCGTCGTGCCCCACAGTGGCGAAACGGTCCGCCTGGCGCGCGCGGCGCGCCGCCCCCGCACCGACCCCGCCGGCACGCCACCGCCCGCGTCGGCGTCCCCGTGGGCGTCCGCGTCGGCGCTCGCCCCGGCCCGCGCCCCAGGCTCCGCCCCGCGGGCTCCGTACGGGCGTCGCCGCCGGCCGCACCACGCGTTAAGGCGTCCGCTCCGACACCGGACGCGACACCCGCCGCCTCGGCCTGCGCCCCTTCGCCCGGCGCCTGGCCGCCAGGCACGTCGACGGTCGGCACGTCGCCGGTCGGCGATGCGACGGTCGCCGCGCTGATGGCTCGCGCGAGGCGCCCGAAGTACTGGGCGAACAGCGCGCGCTCCCGGCGTCGGTACGGGCGCGCGGGGCCCGGCGCCGACGCGTACGGAGGCTCGCCCCACAGTGGCGCGGTGCGCACCCGGCGCACCTGGCTCGGCAGCGGCAGCCAGCCGGCGGACTCCTGCCCGGCGCTACGGCTGAACGCGCAGACCTCGAACTCGTGCTGGGCCAGTTCGCGCACCAGCCGGTCGCACCACCGTTCCGCACCGTTCGCGTACGGATAACCACCTTCGGTCAGCAGTCCCACGCGCACGTTCGCACCCCGATCTCCCTGGTAGGCAGCCGCCGTGAGGCAGCGGCAGCACGCTATGCGCGGGGCGGGGCGGCGCGACGGACGGTTGTCCGTCGCGCCACCAGAAGGGGTGAACAGCCGTAACTTTTACGGCCAGTCGGCGTTGCAAGGCGCTATACGACGGCCTCCACCCGCTCGGTCGACACGGCCTCCGCCGGCCGCTCGGCCCCTGTCAGCAGGGGAACCGCCGCCAGCAGGGAGCGGGTGTACGGGTGTCGCGGGGCGTCGTACACGGCGTCCGTCTCGCCCTCCTCGACGATCCGGCCACCGCGCATGACGGCGACCCGGTCGCTGACCTGTCGTACGACGGCCAGGTCGTGGGCGATGAAGATCAGCGCGAGGCCCAACTCGCGCTGCAGGTCGCCGAGCAGCCGCACGATCTGGGCCTGCGTCGTGACGTCGAGCGCGGAGACCGGCTCGTCGCAGACGATGAGCCGGGGCTCGGGCGCCAGCGCCCGCGCGATGCCGACCCGTTGCCGCTGGCCACCGCTGAACTCGTGCGGGTAGCGGTGGTACCAGTCGGGGTCGAGGCCGACCCGCTCCAGCAGCTCGCGCACCCGCGCGACGATCTCCGGCCCGGTCAGCTTCCCCGCGGCGCGCAGCGGGTCGACGATGGACTCGCCGATGCTGCGGCGCGGGTTCAGGGACGCCACCGGGTCCTGGAAGACCATCTGCAACTCGCTGCGGAACGGACTCAGTTCGCGCTCTCGCAGCCGGCCGATCTCGCGGCCCCGGTAGCGCAGCGAACCGCCGGATGGCTCCAGGAGGCGGACGATCATCCGGCCCAGCGTCGTCTTGCCGCTGCAGGACTCGCCGACGACGCCCAGCGTCTCGCCGGCGCGCAGCGTCAGCGAGACGTCGTCCACCGCGACCGTAGGGGCCCGCCGCTTGCCGAACTCCCGGCGCAGCCCGTCCACCTCCAACAGCAGTTCGGTCTCCGCCGCTCCGCTCGCCCGCCGGCCCGCCGCGGTGGCCGCGGCCGGTGCGGGGTCGGCGGGGCCCGGGCCCGCCACGTCCGCCACGTCTGCCACGTCTGATGTGGCGGTCGCGGGCGCCTGCTCGGCGGCGGTCCCGGCCTCGCTCCGGCTCGCCGCCGGCGCGGAGGCCGGGGCCGGGGCCCGGTCGACGCGTGCCTGCTCGACGCGTGGCACCGCCGCCAGCAGCGCGCGGGTGTACGGCTCGCGCTGGGCGCTGAGCACCGCGTCGACCGGGCCGCGCTCGACTGCCCGACCCGCGCGCATGACCAACAGGTCGTCCACGCTGGAGGCGGCGACCCCGAGGTCGTGGGTGACCAGGAGCAGGCCCATGCCCGTCTCGGCCCGCAGTTCGGCCAGCAGCGCGAGGATCTGGGCCTGCACCGTGACGTCGAGCGCCGTGGTCGACTCGTCGGCGATCAGCAGTCGTGGCTCGCACGAGAGCGCCATCGCGATCAGCGCGCGCTGCCGCATCCCGCCGCTGAAATCGTGCGGTCGGGAGCGGGAGCGGCGCGCCGCGTCCGGGATGCACACGCGGTCGAGCACCTCGACGGCGCGGGCGCGCGGTACACCTCGGCGATCTGGTCGCCGATCGCCAGGTACGGGTCGAGCGAGGACAGCGGGTCCTGGAAGACCATGGCCACCACCCCGCCGCGTATCCGGCGCAGCGCCGCGTCGTCGGCCGTGAGCACGTCCCGCCCCGCGACCCGCACCGCGCCGGTGACCTGGGCACCGGTGCCGCGGTGCAGGTCGAGCAAGGCGAACGCCACGGTGCTCTTGCCCGACCCGGACTCGCCCACGATGCCGAGCGCGGCGCCCGGCTCCAGCGTGAAGGACAGCCCGTCCACGGCCCGTACGGTCGCCGTCCCGGCGTCGGGCCCAGGGGCCGCCGCGCCGCCGTCCACCGCCGGGAAGCGGACGCTGAGGTCCTCGACCCGGACCAGCGGCTCCGGCGCCGTCGCCCGCTCGGGACCGACTCCGGTCCCGGCCGCGTTCTGCTCGGATGTGGCCCTGTTTGACCCTTGTTCGCTCATGTCAGGGTCACCCTCCGATCGGTTGCTGCATAGAGAAGGTCGGCGACGATATTGGCGATGACCACGGCCGTGCCGGTGACCAGCACGACGGCGACCACGACCGGCAGGTCGATGGTCCGCACCGAGTGCACCAGCAACTGGCCGAGCCCCGGCAGCCCGAAGAGCGTCTCGGTGAGCATCGCGCTGCCGAACAGCGACCCGAGGTCGAGCGCGGTCAGCGCGATCACCGGCGGCAGCGCCCCGCGCAGGGCGTGCCGCCCCACGATGGCGCGCTCGGAGACCCCGTAGGCGCGGAAGGTGCGGATGTGGTCGTCGGCCAGCGTCTCCAGCAGGGAGCTGCGGGTCAGCCGCGCGTACTTGGCCGACTCGATGAGCGCGAGCGCGGTCCACGGCAGCAGCATGTTCCACGCCCACTGCTCGGGGTTCTCGGTCAGCGGCACGTACGAGGGGAAGGGCAGCCAGCGCAGTTGCGCGCAGAAGAGCATGAGCAGCAGCCCGATGATGAACACCGGCGTCGCCGTCCCGGCCAGCGTGAACCAGGTCAGCAGCCGCTCGGTGATCCCGCCCCGGCGCAGCGCCGAGAGCAGCCCGGTGCCGACGCCGAGGATCAGCCACAGCACCATGGCGCCGAGGGCCAGCGACGCGGTGACGGGCAGCCGCTGCGAGATCAGCTCGGTGACCTGCTGGTCGTTCTGGTACGAGAGGCCGAAGCAGGGGGCGTCGCAGTGCAGGACCGCGGTGCCGGTGGAGAAGTCCTGCCCGGCGAAGAGACGCTGGAGGAAGTGCCAGTAGCGCACCGGCAGCGGGTCGTCGAGCCGCAGTTGGTCGTGGACCTGGGCCAGTTGCTCCGGGTTGCAGCGCGGGCCGCAGGCCAGCTTGGCCGCGTCGCCGGGCACGGCGTAGAACATCGCGTACACGACGATCGACAGCACGAACAGCACCAGGACGGCGCCGGCCACCCGGCGCAGCAGGTACGGGATCATGCCGGGCCTCCCTTCTGTGCGGAGCCGGACGTCTCCGACGTGCCGGCCGCGCCGGCCACTGCGGACCCACCGGCCTTGCCGGCCACGCCAGGCCCACTGACCTTGCCGAACCCGCCGGACTTACCGGGCGTGCCCGCCGTGCGGGTACGCCACCTGCCGACGCCGAGCCGGGACACCTCGCGCGGGCCGAGGGCCACCCGCAGGGCGTCGCCGAGGACCGTGAACGCGAGCACGGTCAGGAACAGCAGGCCGGCCGGGAGCAGGACGTAGGCCGGGTCGGCCCGGAACCACGTCGTCGCCGTCGAGAGCATCTGCCCCTAGGACGGCGTGGGCGGCCGGATGCCGACGCCCAGGAAGGAGAGCGCGGCCTCGGCCACGATGTTGCCCGGCAGCAGGATCACCGAGTAGGTGATGACGGGCGCGGCGAGCGAGGGCAGCAGTTCGCGGCGGGCGACCCGGAAGGGCCCCGAGCCGCCGAGCCGCGCCGCGGCGACGAAGTCGAGCTTCTTGAGCGACAGCGTCTGGACCCGTACCACGCGGGCGGTGCCGGCCCAGCCGAACAGCGCGATGACCAGGACGAGCAGCAGCGGGCGGGGGAAGTCCGCGGGCACCACGGCCGTCAGCGCGATGACGAACGCCAGCATGGGCAGCTCGATGAACAGGTCACTAGATGTGGCTGAGCAGCCCGTCCACGAACCGGCTGCCGAACCCGGCCGCGATGCCGATGACCACGCCGATCAGCACCTGGAGCACGGTGGCGCCGACGGCCACCACGAGCGAGACGCGGGCCCTGTAGACGAGGCGGATGAACAGGTCACGCCCGGTGCCCGGCTCCACGCCGAGCCAGTGCTCGGCGCTGACGCCGCCCCAGGTGCCGGTGGGCACGCCACCGCGGGCCGAGTCCACCAGGTCGTCGTGGTAGGTGTCGGGGTCCTGGCCGGTGAGCGCCGACAGCAGCGGCGCGGCCAGGGCGAGCAGGACGAGCAGGGCCAGCCCGGCGCCGGCGACCACGGCGGCCTTGCGCGCCGGCAGCCGCCGCCACACCTGGCGGGCCCCCGAGGCGGGGGCCGGGGCCCCCGCCTGGGTCGTGACCAACACGTCGCTGGTCACGGGGTCTCCTCGCGGGCCGCGCGGGGCGCGACCCGTGCGATAGTCATGCGCACCCGGATCACCGGACCGCGACCTGCGAGACGTCGAGCACGCCGGTCCAGTCGCTGATCACGATGTTCTTGACGTCCTTGCCGTAGAGCCGCTTGTAGACCGGGTGGAACAGCGGCACGGACAGCGCCTGCTCGCCGATCTTCTTGTCCAGCGCGCCCCACCGCTTGGCCGCGGCCTTCAGGTCGGTCAGCTTGTTGATGGCGTCGATCTCGGCGTTGACGGCCTTGTCGTCGAGCTGCGCGTGGTTGTAGTTGGAGCCGTCCTTGACGATCTGGCGACCGTCGTAGATCGGCGCCAGGAACGGGCCGCCGGCGGTCCAGTCGGCGCCCCAGGCGGAGGGGAAGAAGCCGGGCGCGTCCTTCACTCTCTTGGTCTTCTCGCTGTAGTCGTTGTCCTCCAGGCCCTGGAGCTTGACCGTGATGCCGGCCTTCTTCAGCCCCTCCTGCACGGCGGTGCCCACCTCGGGGCTGGTCGCGAAGTCCTTGACGGTGGAGTGGGTGAGGGTGATCGTCAGACCGTCCTCGTACCCCGCCTCGGCCAGCAGCTTCCTCGCCTTGTCCGGGGCGCCGGTGGGGCCCGCGGGGAAGTGGTCGTACGGGGTGTGGCCGAAGAACTCGCGCGCGGGCAGGAAGATGGTGGCCGGCTCGGCGAGCGAGGAGCCGCCGGCGGCGTTGACCACGCTGGTGCGGTTGACGGCGTGGCTGATGGCCTGCCAAACCTTGGGGTTGTCGAACGGCTTGACCTTCGGGTTGAACGCCAGGTAGTTGGTGTACCCGAAGTGCCCGGTGCCGACCCGGCCGGCCAGCTCCCTGTCGCCGCTGACCTGCGCGAGTTCGGCCGGGCCCAGGTTGGTGTCGGTGGTCACCGCGGCGGCGTCGGCCCCGGAGCCGGTGGACAACCGCTGGTTGATGACGGCCGAGTCGAGCCCAGCCTTGACCTCCACCTTGTCCGGGTAGGCGTGCCGCTCCGCGTCGGTCTTCTCTGACCAGTGCGGCTTGCGCTCCAGCGTCATCCGCTCGCCGTCGCCGACGCTCTTGACGACCTTGTACGGGCCGGAGGAGATCGGGTGGTTCTCGTACGCGGTGCCCTTGTCCTTGTCCCTCGGTACCGGCGCGAACTGGGTCTGCGTCGCCACGAACGGGAAGTCACCCTCGGGCTTGCGCAGGTGGAAGACGATGGTCTTCTCGTCGGGCGTCTCGATCGAGTCGAGCCCCTTCTTGCTCCTTGTACGGTCCCTGGTAGGTGTCGCCGCCGATCAGCCAGTCGCACAGGTAGGGCGCGCCGCCGGACAGCTCGGCCGCGAACGAGCGCTCGATGCCGTACTTGATGTCCGCCGTGGTGATCTTGGAGCCGTCCTCGTACTTGAGGTCGTCCTTGAGGGTGTACGTCCACACGGTGGCGTTCTTGCTCGGCTTGCCGGTGTCGGTGGCCAGGTCGGGCACGACCCTGGCGCCGGCCGCGCCGTCCTCGCGGTTGCGGGTGGTCAGGGTACGGAAGACGAGCCCGGGGATGTTGCCGCCGCCCGAGGTGTAGAGCCGGGCCGGGTCGAAGTCCGTCTGAGCCTGGGAGTTGAGGATGGTGAGCGTGCAGCCCTTCTGAGGCGCGCCCTCGCTCCCGCCCCCGGCGCCCTAGCTGTCACTGTCCTCGGGTCCGCAGGCGGCCACGCCGCCGAGCAGAACGACGCTGACGGCCGCCGCGGCCACGCGGCGGGATATGAGAGGCAGTTGACGCATGACGACGTACGCCTTTCGCAGCAGGAGGCATCCGGAGTGCGGCGGGCGGAGGCGGACCACGTCAGTCGACGGGCCGGACTGCCACCGGGCGGATGCGGAGTGAGGGAGACGGCGCTGAGGCCGTGTGACGCGCGATGCGGTGCGCGGGCGGGGCGGGCCCGGTCCTGAGTGCGCGTCAGGCGGAAGTCAGGTGACGCTGGCCCTGGCGACAGTGAATGTCGGCGACGGCGTGTCCGGTCACGCCAATGAGCGCCAGCTCGAAGCTGGCGATCTCGATGGCAGGACGACGCGACATGCGCAGAAGACTGAACGATTTTTCGCTACCTGGCAAAGATGTCTCATATAAAGAGACAGTGAGTTTCGCAATGCGGGACGACCGTCCGCCCCGGCCAACGCCGCCCCACATATCCCACAACGCAGCGTATCGGCGAGCGAAATCCCTGGTGACGGGCGTGGCGGCGGCTCACCGCGACGCCGCGTCCCCGCTGGCGGAGCCGTTCCACCGCGCCGCGGCGAACGTCCGGGAGCGGCCCTCCGGCCCCGTTCGGCGACCGGCACCGTGACCCGCCACCGCCTCCGTGGCGCCCGGGTGCGAGACCCCCGCGCGGCCAGCGCCGCGCGCCGCGACCGCTACCGGCCGCGCTCGCCCTTCGCGCCCTCCGGGTACGGCCAGGCGTTCACCCGGCAGGTGGCGTCGCCGGTGTGCAGCAGCTTGGTCTGCTGCATCATCACCGGCGCCAGCGCCCCGTCGCTCGGGCACCCCTCGTGGTCCCGGCCGAGCCGGTGCCCCACCTCGTGGTTGATGAGCATCTGCCGGTAGATCGTCGTCTGGTCATCGCGGAACGTCTTGGCGCTCTGGGCCCACCGATAGGCGTTGATCATGATGCGCTCGGTGGCCGCCGAATCGCACGAGACGTTGTCCTGCGTGATGTCCAGGCCGGACTTGGCGCACCAGGCGGCCGTCGTCCCGGGGCTGGCCAGACTGATCACGAAGCGCGCCGACCCGGACGAGACCCGCTCGAAGGTGCGCTGACCGCCCCGGCCCCAACTGCGCTCGTCGTTCAGCGTCTTGTGCAAGGCCTTCGCGAACAGCGCTTCTTCCAGAGGCAGTTGGCTCTCCACGTCCACCCGGTAGCGCACCACCTCGCCCCGACCCGGCACCTTGTCGCCCCCCGGCACGGTGGTGAACCTGCCCGGCCCCTTCAGCTTCGGGGTCCAGCGGGTACTTGGTCGCCAACTTCTCCTCGTACGAGGGCAGGGGCGGCGGCGGAGCCGACGTGGGGCGCCCGTCCGAGCGCGCCGCCTCGCCGCCCTCGGCACGCTCCGTGGCGCCGCTGGGCTGGGTCGTGCCGCCGTCCTGCGAGTCGGCGGTCACCTGGCCGGCCACCACGACCGCGAGCACCGTGGTCGCCGCCGCGGCGGCGATCCCGGTGAAGGTGCGGCCCCTGCCACCGGCCGGCGGCGCGCCCGGCCCGGCCACGGCCGGGCCGCCCCGTGTCGTCACCGGCGCCCGCCGAGCCGCGGGTGGCCGGGCCCGTGTCCGCCTCGTCGTCTTCCTCGCGCGCCGGCGCGCCCGTTGTCTGTCGGTCCCCGGTCGTGGTCACGGCCTCCCTGGCCGAGGGCACTCCGGCGCCCTCGGCCGGCCCGCGCCGGCGACGCGTCACCTCCGCGTCGTCGGCCTCGCCGGCGCCGGGCCCGTCGAACGCCTCCAGGTACTCCCGGCGCGGCCCGGGAACGCCGCCCCGCGACCAGCCCGCCGCCGAGCGGAGCCGTCCAGCGCGCCCCAGCCGCCGCCGGGCTCGCGCTGCTCGGGGTGCCCGCCGGGGCCGCCGCCGGTCGCGGTGCCCTCGTGCGACGGCGTGCCGTGCGGTGGGGTGCCGTGCGGCGGTGTGGTGGCGGGCTCGGCCGGACCCCGCGAACGAGGAGCGCCGACGCGCGGCACGCCACGGGCCGGGGTGCCGTCGACGTACGGGACGCCGTGCGCCGGGGTGTCCGCGCGGGTCGACGCGCCGCGCGGCGCGCCCTCGCCGGACGCGGGGGCCGTGGCGGCCTGCGGGAACGTCTCTCCGTACCCCCGGGCGCGGCCAGCCGGGGGGTGTGCGGCGCGGGGCGCGGGCCGGGGACGCCGGAGCGCCCATCGCGGGGCCGCGGGCCGCGCGCGCTGTGCCTACCCACGCGCGGCAGCGCTCCTGCTCGCGCCCTGCTCCGCGGCGGGCCCGGTGGGCCGCGCCGGGCGCCGGCCCGGGGAACCCTCGGCTTCGACAGACTCCACGGGCTCCACGTTCGCGCGCAGTTCGAGGTCGTTCAGTAGTTCACGGAAGGCTCGCGCCACCGTTTCGGGGTACTCCATCATCGCGACGTGCCCCGCGTCGAGGAGGGTCAGCAGCCGGGCGTCACGGAAGGCGGCCTGTGCGCGCCGGGCCATCCGCAGCGAGATGAGCTGGTCCCGCATGCCGTACACAAGCAGCGTCGGCGCGAGCACCCGCTCCGCCTGCCGCCACAGCGAGTGCTGGCCCCCGAGGGTGTACGAGTCGACCACGCCCCGCGCCGAGCGCGCCAGCACGTCCCAGAAGTACGGGAGTGCCAGCCGCCGCTCGAACTCGGCGACGGCGGCGGCCAGGTGTTGCGGGTCCACCCGCGCGGGATCGCCGTAGCACAGCACCAGCAGCTCGTGGGTGCGCCGCTCGGCCGTCCAGTCCCTGTTCAGGCGGCGGAAGAGGCGCGTGACGCCCGGCACCGCGAGCAGCGCGGTGGGCAGCGCCGTGCGCTGGGGCGGCACCTCGGGCAGCGCGGGCGAGACGAGCGCGACCGTGCGCACCAGGTCGGGCCGCGCGGCGGCGACCCGGGTGACGATCGCGCCGCCCATCGAGTTGCCGAACAGGTGCACCGGGCCGCGCCCGTCCGCCTCGACGAGGCGGACCACGGCCCTGGCGTGACTCGCCAGCGAGTACGTGCCGTCCTCGGGCGGCGGCGAGAAGCCGAACCCGGGCAGGTCGACGGCCTCGCCGTCCACCACGTCCGTCAACTGGGCCATCAGCAGCGACCAGTTGTCGGAGGAGCCGCCGAGGCCGTGCACGAACAGGGCGGGCGGCAGGTCCGCGCGGTCGGGCGCCCGGGAGCGCACCGCCAGCGTGTACCCGGCCAGCCGCACCTCGCGCAGCCGCTCGCCGGCACCGGCCGGCTCGCCCGGCACCGACGCGGGCACGCTGCACGGCCTTGGCGGGTCGGTGGAAGACATGGAGCAATGTTACGAGACGATCACGTGGCACGTTCGTGTGTTCGCCATCACGGGTACGAACGACCGCGTCATCCGCCATTCCCCTTACTTGCCGCTGACTCTCCCTACCTCCTCGTACCTCCTCACTCGCCCCACCTGTCTGCGGTGCCTCCCGCACCGCTCCGGGCAGCGCGCCGGCGCCGTGATCCGGAAGCGTGGCCGTGGGAGTGCGCCAGGCCGCGCACGCGGTCGCGGCGCATAGCGCGCGACAACGACCCCTCGTAGGCTCGTATAGAGGGCGCTCGCCCTGGAAAGGGGAGCCATATGCCCATCGAGCCCATTGATCCGACCGATCTGACCGACCCCACCGATCCGCGGCACTTTCCCGACGAGGAGCCCACCACGGACACCGACGGCGATCGGAGCGTCGAGGCGCCCGAGGCGGACAGCGCCGAGCAGCGCGCCGCCCTCGCACCCGACCGGGACGAGCAGCCCATCGACCTCGACCCGACGGCGGCGAACCCCACCGACGTCGCCGAGCAGCACCGGACCGTGGAGATCGACGAAGAGGACTACCGATGATCCATACCTTTTGTCGGCTTCCCCCGGTGCCCGGTCCGTGAAATTCTCCGCACGGGCCGCGCGCGCCTCGGTTACCCAAAAGTTACGATGGCGGCCGCGGTGAACACCGTGCACGGAACGACCAACCTGGGAGGCGGCGTGACAGCCATCGAGCAGACCGAGGCGCGCCCACGAGGCACGCGCCTGCCGCGCCGAGCCCGACGTCATCAGCTCCTGGGCGCTGCCCAGGAGGTCTTCGTCGCGCAGGGCTACCACGCCGCGGCGATGGACGACATCGCCGAGCACGCCGGGGTCAGCAAGCCGGTGCTCTACCAGCACTTCCCTGGCAAGCTCGACCTCTACCTGGCCCTGCTGGACCAGCACTGTGAGGCGCTGCTGCAGGCGGTGCGCACCGCGCTCGCCTCGACGACCGACAACAAGCTGCGCGTCACGGCGACGATGGACGCGTACTTCGCCTACGTCGAGGCCGAGGGCGGCGCCTTCCGCCTCGTCTTCGAGTCCGACCTGACCAACGAGCCCGCGGTGCGCGAACGCGTGGACCGCGTCTCGCTCCAGTGCGCCGAGGCGATCTCCGAGGTGATCGCCGAGGACACCGGGCTGCCGTCCGACCAGTCCATGCTGCTGGCCGTCGCGCTCGGCGGCGTCTCGCAGGTCGTCGCGCGCTACTGGCTCTCCAGCAAGAGCGACATCCCGCGCAACACCGCGGTGCAGCTCGTCACCTCGCTGGCCTGGCGGGGCATCGCGGGCTTCCCGCTGCACGGCGCGGACGGCCAGGGCCCGGAGGCGGGCTAGCCGCCCCGACCCGCGGCCCGCCCCGACCGGCGGGCCGTCCCCAGCACCGCGCCGGGCGCCCGCTCCGGCCGCCGTCACAGGTGGCCGGAGCGGGCGTCGCGCACGCGCCGGGCCGCCCGCGCGCGACGGTGATCGTCCACGGACCCCCGGACCCGCCGCGCGTTGCGGCTAATGTGTCCGTACGGCGCGGGAACCGCGCACCTCCCCTGGCCGGTGGCCAGGGGAAACCCGGACCGTCGGAGGGACATGGCCGTGGAGGTCAAGATCGGCGTGCAGCACGCGCCTCGCGAGATCGTCTTGGAGAGCGAGCAGTCTGCCGAGGAGGTGGAGCGCGCCGTCGCTGACGCGCTCGGTGGCAAGGCGCAGTTGCTGAGCCTGGTGGACGAGCACGGCCGCAGGGTCCTCGTCCCGGCCGACCGGCTCGCCTACGTGGAGATCGGCGAGCAGTCGGCCCGCAAGGTCGGTTTCAGCGCGCTCTGAGACCCGGGCTCCGCTTCTTCGGCCCTCGGGGCCACAGCGGTCGGCCTTCGGGCCGCAGACGACGGTGGGGTCGGTGGATCAATCCACCGACCCCACCGTCGATGTGTCGACAAAGATTGTCACCGGCGCGCGCCGGGTAGTACGGCTAGGACCGATTTGCGACTGCTCAACGGCTCGCGCGGGAGGAAAAGCACATGATCCTGGAAGCGCTCGGTTCGGTACTGATCGGCCTCGCCGTCGCCGTCGCGGCGCTCCGCTGGTTGCCGCGGCAACTGCCCTCGACCCCGCTGGTCCTGTCCACCGGCCCCGGCGCCGCGCTGTTCGGGGCCCTGCTCGGACACTCGGTGCTCGGCGACGGCCACCCCACGGCGACCCTGACGGCCTCGCTGATCATGGCCGTGGCCCTGCTGTCGCTCCTCGTCCGCCGTCCCGGCGGGCGGCTGCGCCGCTCCGCGGCGGCCTGAGAAGCCGGGGAGCGGAGCCCGACGGCCCGACTCGACAGACCAGTCCGACGACCAGCCCGGCCCACACACGCCCAGCGCCCGCCCCGGCCCCACGGCCGGGGCGCGCCGCTGTGGGGCCGGCCGCCTCAGGCCGAGAGGCCGAGCGCGGCCATCCGCTTGGTGTGCACCTCGGTGATCCGCGAGAACATCCGGCCGACCTCGGCCAGGTCGAAGCCGTCGGCCACGCCGCCCACCAGCATCGTGGACAGCGCGTCGCGGTCGGCGACCACCCGCTGCGCCTGCGAGAGCGCCTCGCCCATCAGCCGCCGCGCCCACAGCGCCAGCCGTCCGCCGACCCGCGGGTCAGCCTGGATGGCGGCGCGCACCTTCTCCACCGCGAAGGACGCGTGCCCGGTGTCGTCCAGCACCTGGAGCACCAGGTCACGGGTGTCGGTGTCGAGCCGGGTGGCCACCTCGCGGTAGAAGTCGCTGGCGATCGAGTCGCCGACGTACGCCTTGACCAGGCCCTCGAGCCAGTCCGACGGCGCCGTCTGGCGGTGGAACTCGTCCAGCGCGGCGGCGAAGGGCTCCATGGCCTCGTTCGGCTCCGCCTCGATAGCCGCGATCCGGTCCCGCAACCGCTCGAAGTGGTGGAACTCGGCCGACGCCATCTTCGCCAGCTCCGCCTTGTCGTCGATGGTCGGCGCGAGCTTGGCGTCCTCCGCGAGCCGTTCGAAGGCGGCCAGCTCGCCGTAGGCGAGGGCGCCGAGCAGGTCGATGACCGCGGCCCGGTACTGCGGCTCAGCGGACGCCTGCGCCCAGTCCTGGGCGACGATACCGGTGCTCTCGGGGGCGTCGTCGGGCGTGCTGTCAGCGGCTTTGGGCGTCTCCATGACGCGCACAATAGTCCGCCTGAGGGCGCGCGGAAGCCCCTGGTCAGCCCCGGCGGTCCCGGGCGGAGCGGAGTGTGTTCATAGTCGCACTCAAACAAGCCTCCGCATGGAGCCCCGTATCCGGGGTAGAGTGGTAAAGAGCCTGCCCATCATCGGCGGGTCGTTCCACGCATGCGGATGCCCGGTCGGTGGCCCGATCGGCTCCAAATCGACCGCCCTTCACGCGGCGCGTATGAGACATACGTACGGCGAGAGGGAACCGCTCGCGGTGTGCGCGCCTGAGCGGAGGCAGTGGTCCCGCGCCATCCGGCCCGTCCCCGGTCGGCCAAGTACCCGGTGCGGTACGACCCCCTTCGCCGCCTCGCGCCGCGTCTCACAGAAGAGGCAAGCATCCTGTCTACGTTCAGAGAACTCGGGATTCTCCCCGAGACCGCCGAGGCCCTTGAGGCCGTCGGCATCACGTCCCCCTTCCCAATCCAGGAGATGACGCTCCCGGTGACCCTCAGCGGCTCCGACGTCATCGGCCAGGCCAAGACCGGCACCGGCAAGACGCTCGGCTTCGGTCTCCCCCTGCTGGAGCGGGTCACCGTGCCCGCCGACGTCGAGGCCGGCCGGGCCACGCCCGACCAGCTCTCCGACGCCCCGCAGGCACTCGTGGTCGTTCCCACCCGCGAGCTGTGCCAGCAGGTGACCAACGACCTGCTGACCGCCGGCAAGGTACGTAACGTGCGCGTCCTGTCGATCTACGGCGGCCGGGCCTACGAGCCCCAAGTCGAGGCGCTCAGGAAGGGCGTCGACGTGATCGTCGGCACCCCGGGCCGCCTGCTCGACCTCGCCGGACAGAAGAAGCTCAACCTCTCCGAGATCCGCGGCCTCGTCCTCGACGAGGCCGACGAGATGTTGGACCTGGGCTTCCTGCCCGACGTCGAGAAGATCATCCAGTTCCTGCCGGCCCGCCGGCAGACCATGCTGTTCTCGGCGACCATGCCGGGCGCGGTCATCTCGCTCGCGCGCCGCTACATGTCGCAGCCCACGCACATCCGCGCCACCGCGCCGGACGACGAGGGCCAGACCGTCGCCAACATCACCCAGAACGTCTTCCGCGCCCACTCCATGGACAAGCCGGAGATGGTCGCGCGCATCCTGCAGGCCGACGGCCGCGGCTTGGCGATGATCTTCTGCCGTACCAAGCGCACCGCCGCCGACATCGCCGAGCAGCTCTCGCGCCGGGGCTTCGCCTCCGGCGCCGTCCACGGCGACCTCGGCCAGGGCGCGCGCGAGCAGGCGCTGCGCGCCTTCCGCAACGGCAAGGTCGACGTCCTGGTCTGCACCGACGTCGCGGCCCGCGGCATCGATGTCGAGGGCGTGACCCACGTCATCAACTACCAGTCTCCCGAGGACGAGAAGACCTACCTGCACCGCATCGGCCGCACCGGCCGCGCGGGCAACTCCGGCATCGCGATCACCCTGGTGGACTGGGACGACATCCCCCGCTGGAAGCTGATCAACAAGGCGCTCGACCTGCCGTTCGACGAGCCCGAGGAGACGTACTCCACCTCGGAGCACCTCTACGAGTTGCTGTCCATCCCGACCGGTACCAAGGGCATACTGCCGCGGGCCGAGCGGACCAGGGCCGGGCTCGCCGCCGAGGAGGTCGAGGACCTCGGCGAGACCGGCGGCCGGGACGCGCGCGGTCGCAAGCCCGCCGCCACGCCTGCGGAGCGCGAGCGTCCGGCGCGCAGCCGCCGGCCGCGCCAGCGCCGGCGCACCCGTGGCGGCCAGGACCTGGACGGCGCGGCCGACGCCACGACGACCACCGAGGCCGTGGCCAAGGCCGGCGACGCGCTGGCGGTGGCCGACGGCACCGCCAGCGCCGAGCCGAGCGTCGCGCGCCAGCCGCGCCGCCGCCGGCGCACCCGCTCCGGGACGGCCGAGGCCAAGCCGGTGACGGACGTCGCGTCCGAGGCCAGCGCCCCGGCGAAGCGGTCGCGCCCGGCTCGCAAGACCGCCGCGACCCGTACCGCCGCGACCGCCGCCGGCGAGGCCGGTGCGCGCGAGGCGGCCGGCGCCGAGGCCGGCGAGGCCCCGGCCAAGCCGCGCCGCCGTCGCACCCGCAGCCGCGCCGCGGCCGGCTCCGAGGCCACTCAGGAGAGCTGACCGCGCGCCCCGCACGGCACCGAGGCCGAGGGCCCGACGACGCACCAGCGTCTCGGGCCCTCGGCCTTCGCGCCGCCCGCGCGCCCGTCCACGCCGGCCGGACACCCCGCCCCGGCGTCCACTCCCGCGCGCGGGGAACGGCGGGCGCCGGGGCAGGCGCGGCGGGGCGAACCCTCGGCGACGAGCCCGTTGCCGGCCGGCCGCCGTCGCCGCCTCGGGTTAGCCTGGACCGCATGAGCAGGCCGCCCCACCTCGACCTCCCGCCGCACGCCCGGGCGTACGCGCTGCCCACCGAGCGCGGCCCCTTCGCGGTGCACGACGGGCTCCCCGAGGGGGCGACGACCGGGACGGCGCTGCTGTTGCCGGGGTTCACCGGCAGCAAGGAGGACTTCATCACGCTGCTCGCCCCGCTGACCGAGGCCGGGTTCCGGGTGGTGACCGTGGACGGCCGCGGGCAGTACGAGAGCGACGGGCCGGCCGACGAGTCGGCGTACGCGCGCGGAGTTGGCCCGGGACGTGCTGGCGCAGGCCGCCGCGGTCGGCGACGGCCGCCCCGTACACCTGCTCGGGCACTCGCTGGGCGGCCTCATCGCCCGCTCCGCCGTGCTGCGCGAACCGGCGGCGTTCGCCTCGCTCACGTTGATGAGCGCGGGGCCCGCCGCGGTGGTCGAGAGCCAGCAGGCCAGGTTGCGGCTGCTGACCGAGGCGCTGGCGGCGTGGGAGATGGCCGAGGTGTGGCGGGCGATGCGGCGGCTCGATCCGCCGGAGGCCGCCGACGCGAGCGAGCCGGCGGCCGTACGGGAGTTCCTCCAGCGCCGCTGGCTGGCCACCCGACGGGAACAACTGGCCTGCAACGCGCGGCAGTTGATGACCGAGGAGGACCGCGTGGCGGAGCTGGCCGAGGTGGCGTTGCCGGTGCACGTGTTGTCCAGCGCCGTCGACTACGTCTGGCCCGTGTCGCGGATGGACGCGATGGCGGCCAGGCTCGGGGCCCACCGCACCGTGATCGCGGGCGCGGAGCACTCCCACGCGGTGGACCGGCCGGCCGAGACGGCCCGCGCCCTGGTCGACTTCTGGCGCGCGGCCGGCCCGCACCCCGGCGACCGCGCGCCGCCCGGCCGAGCCCGCGCACGCCCGCGCCCTGACTGCGCGCGACCCGACTGCCAATCCGCCAATATTCCCGCTCTGACCAGCGGAAATCCTTCGCCGCCAGGGCCTGACCGCGACGGTTGCGGTCGGCGGTCCCGGCAGGTCACGCTTCATGACGCTCCGTGTACCGCGGGGTTACAGGACCCGTCGTCCCCGATGACCCGGGTAGAAAGCGAGAGGTCCCGATGCGGGCAGCGTTCATGTACGAGGCCGGAGACCTGCGTGTCCTGGACGCGCCGGACCCGGTGATCGAGCAGCCAACCGACGCGGTCGTGCGCATCCTGCGCTCCTGCGTGTGCAGCACAGACCTGCACCCCTACCACTCCATGACCACCGACGAGGGGCCCCGGGCGATGGGCCACGAGTTCGTCGGCGTCGTCGAGGAACTCGGCTCCGACGTCTCCGGCTTCCGCCGCGGCGACCTGGTGGTCTCCCCGTTCTTCTTCGCCGACAACACCTGTGAGTACTGCCGCGCCGGCCTGCACACCGCCTGCCCCAACGGCGGCTGGTACAGCGCGGACGGAGTCAACGGCGCCCAGGCCGAGGCCGCGCGCGTCCCGCAGGCCCAGGGCACGCTGGTGAAGCTGCCGGCCGACGCGGACGACGCGCTGCTCTCGTCGCTGTTGACCCTCGCCGACGTGTACGGCACCGGCTACCACGCCGCCAAGCAGGCCGGCGTACGCCCCGGCGACGCGGTCACGGTGATCGGCGACGGCGCGGTGGGCCTGCTCGCCGTGCTGTCGGCCAGGCAACTCGGCGCGGAGGGGATCATCCTGATGGGTGGCCACAAGGACCGCACCGACATCGGCCGCCTCTTCGGCGCCACCGACGTCGTCCCCGAGCGCGGCGAGGAGGGCATCGCCGCCGTCCGCGAGCTGACAGGCGGCCACAGCACGCGCGCCGTCTGGAGGCCGTCGGCCACCTGCCGGCGTACGAGATGGCCGTCGGCGTCGTGCGCGCCGGCGGCGTGATCAGCCGGGTCGGGGTGCCGCAGTACGAGCAGGCACCGGTCGGTTTCGACAGCCTGTTCGGCACGAACGTCACACTGACCGGCGGGCCCGCGCCGGTGCGCGCCTACATAGACGCGCTGCTGCCCGGCGTGCTGGACGGCACGGTCAACCCCGGCCGCGTCTTCGACCGCACCCTCTCGCTGGAGGAGACCCCCGAGGGGTACCGGGCCATGGACCGGCGCGAGGCGCTGAAGGTCATGATCACGCTCTGAGCCACCGCCGTGGGACCCGGCCCGCCGGGCCCGCCGCGCGCGGCGACGGGGTCCGCGCACAGTCGTTCCAGGGGGTCAGTACTGCGCCTGGAGGTGGTCCCAGAACCCGTCCCGTACCGCCCGGCGCAGGTCGGCGTGGGCCCGTGGCGAGAGCTGGAGCAGCGCCTCGGCCTCGATGAGCAGCTCCTGTTCGACCGAGCCCGGCAGGTAGGGGTGGCCGGGCAGCAGGTCGGCGAGGGCGCCCCAGCCGCGGCTGGCCAGCCACTGCGCGGCCACCTGCGCCCCGACGAAGCGCACGTCCTCGGGCTGGGCAGGTGGCCGGGCCCCGCCTCGCCCGAAAGCTCGGTGACCACGGCCCGGCGCATCACGTACGGCTTGCAGAACTCCAGGTCGAAGGTGCGCTGGCTGTCGACCTCCCAGAGCAGCGGCTGGGCCTGGTTTGCGCCCGGTGGCCGCCTCGATGCCCCACAGGTGCACCCGCGCCCCGTACCCCGTAGCCCTGGGCCGCCTCCACCGCCGAGACCAGGTCCTCGTCGCCGCCGACGAGCACGGCGTCGCCGATCGTCCGGTGCCGCGCGAGGGACTCCAGGTCGATGCGGATCAGCGAGTCGACGCCCTCCTTCTGCTGGTTGTTGGCGTTGAGGTTGCCGAGCCTGACCTTGACGTCGGGCAACTCGGCGATGCGCTGCTGCTCGGTGGTGTGGATGCGCCGGCGCGCGCCGTCGTACCAGTACACCCGCAGCAGCCGGATGTCCGGGAAGATCGTGCGGGCCCGGTCGATGTATGCCTCGATCAGGCCCTCGGTGTCCAGTTCGAAGGCCCTGCGGTCCTCGGTGCCGGTGACCAGCCGGCCGGCCGCCGCGTACACGTACCCGGCGTCCACGAAGATCGCGTGCGTGGAGGGCGTCGTGGCGACCTCGGCCAGCACCCGCTGGAGCAGTTCGTTGGTGCGCTCGATCCCCGCGGCGATCGCAGCCAGGTCGGCCCCGCCCGGGGGCTCGACGTCATGCATGGCGGCCCCTTCCGGGCCATGACGCAGCAAACACAATCACTCCTGTTACGTACAGTAATTAGCATGTCGAAAAATTTCCTTAGCGTAGGGAATGTTTGCTCGGAGCAACTCGTTGTTCCCATGTGAACGCCTCGCAAGGTGGCGAAGCGTTCGACTACTCACAGTTCTCCTCAGGAGGATCAGACGAAGGGAGAAGCCTTGCGCTTCGAGATCATGCGCCTTGAAGACATCGACGGCACCGCCGTGGAGAGCACTGTCGTGGACGGCGCCTCCGTCAACCGGATCGTGCAGCAGGCCGCCTCTGTCGGCCGGCGCATCTACATCCGTCCAGCCGACTCCGCCGCCCGGTAACACGACCGGTCGCCGCACGACGACGCAGCCCACACGCGAGGCGCCCCCGTAACACCACACGGTACGGGCGCCTCGCGTCGTTGTACGCCAGCCGCCGAACACCGCTCCCCCACCCTCCCCGCGTCCGGCGCGCGCCTTCGCTCCCCCCGCGCGTACGCCCGCGCATCGAGGCACGGGCCAGGGGCTCGGCGCTGCGAACGCCCGCACGAACGACGACCGCGCCCGGATCCCGGGGACAACGGGATCGGGGCGCGGCTGTACGGGGCGGCGGGCCGTGTACCTCAGGCCGCCTGGATGAACTGGGTGATCCCGTTCGCGATCTGCTGGACGGCGCTGGCCGACAGCATCATGCCGGCCAGCCGGGTCACCAGCACCACGCCGCCGTCCTTGATGACCCGGATGATCAGCAGCGAATAGCGCATGACCAGCCAGAGCGCCACGTGCATGGCCACGATCGCCGACCACACCGAGAGCTGACCGCCGAACCCGTCGGCGTGCTGCACCGCCAGGATCACCGAGACGATCGCGCCGGGCCCCGCGAGAAGCGGCATGCCCAGCGGCACGAGCGCCACGTTGACGTCCTTGGTCTGGGTCGGCTCCTCGGACTTGCCCGTCAGCAGGTCGAGGGCGATGAGCAGCAGGAGCAGCCCGCCCGCGACCATCAGCGCCGGCACCGACACGTGCAGGTAGTCCAGGATCTGCTGGCCGCAGATGCTGAAGAGGGTGATGACGCTGAACGCCACGGTCGCCGCCTGCCACGCCATCTTGCGCTGCACCTTCAGGGGGCGCCCAGAGGTCAGCCCGAGGAAGATCGGCGTGATGCCAGGGGGTCCATGATGACGAAGAGGGTGAGGAAGAGGGAGCCGAAGAGGGCGAAGTCGAACACGATGTGCCTTGCGAGGAGAGAGCCGGGGCCTGGGACAGGCCAGGGGACGGAGCGGACGGGACAGGGACCGGACGAAACGAACGGCAGGAAAGGCGAGAGGGACGAGGGGTGAGGGAGGGGTGAGGGCGGGCCGGCGGCGGAGGCGCCCCGCAGCGGCCCGTAGCGCGCCGCCGGCGGGGGCGCTGCCCCGCGCACGCCGGCGGTCGCGACCGCCGGCACCACGACGCACACCGGGCCCCGCCCGGTCGGGGCGGGAGCGCGGCGTGGCGCGGAACGCGCGTCAGTGGGCGTGCGGCGGCCTCTGACGGCCTGGGAGGCGGGGACGCACCCGGCCGAAGCGCGGGCGTCGAGCGGCGGCTACGGGGCGCGGACGGGCTCAGCCACCGGTGCCCGGCACCGGGAAGGCGCCGGTCGCACGGCGGATGATCTCGCCGTAGACCTCCGGGTCGGTGGTGTACTCGCCGAGGCGACAGGTCTTGCGGCTGCCGTGGTAGTCGCTGGAGCCGGTGGCGAGCAGCCCGAGGTCGGCGGCGAGGCCGCGCAACTGGGCCCGGGTCGGCTCGTCGTGGTCCATGTGGTCGACCTCGATGCCGTCCAGGCCCGCCGATGCCAGCTCGGCTATCGCGCTCTCGGGTACGCACTGGCCCCGCTTGAGCGCCAGCGGATGGGCGCAGACGGTGACCCCGCAGGCGGCCTTGACCAGGCAGATCGCGTCGAACGGGTCCAGTTCGTGCTTCTCGACGTAGGCCCGCCCGTCGTTGGCGAGCCACTGCGGGGTGAAGGCGTCGGAGACGCTGGGCACGATGCCGAGTTCGACCATGGCCGCGGCCACGTGCGGCCGACCGACCGCGCCATCGCCGGCGATCCGGGCGACCTGCTCCCAGGTCACGGGCGCGCCGAGGGCGCGCAGCTTGTCCACCATGGCCCGGGCGCGCGGCACCCGGTCGTCCCGGACCAGCTCGCGCTCGCGGGCCAGCTCGGGCTCGTGCGGGTCGAAGAGGTAGGCCAGCATGTGCAGGCTGACGCTGTCGGGAGCGTCGCCGTCCACGGCGGAGCCGCCGGGCAGCCGCAGCCGGCAGGAGAGTTCGGCGCCGGTGACCAGGGTGAGCCCGGCCGGCAGCGCCCGGCGCGCCTCGGCGTACCCGGCCACGGTGTCGTGGTCGGTCAGCGCGACGACGTCAAGGCCGCTGGCCGCGGCGTTGCGCACCAGCTCAGCGGGGGTGTCCGTGCCGTCGGACGCGGTGGAGTGGGTGTGCAGGTCGATGCGCACGACGCGGACTCCAGGGCGGTCTCGGGGGGACGACGGGGACGTCTTCACTGTACCGGGGCATAGCGGCCCCTTCGGCCACACAGTCGTACGAGAGGAACTACAGCGCGCCCGGCGGGTGCGGCCGGGCCCGGCCGTACCGACGCGTCGTCGGCTCCCCGTCACACCCCGCCCGGGGCCGCGTCGGGGGCCGCGGCGGCCGCGCGCCGGCTGCTCAGGACAGCACGCGCGGCGACAGCGCGCCGCACGGCAGCAGGTCCACCTCGGCGCCGGCGTCCCGCAGGTCGGTGAGGACGAACTCGTCGTAGAGCAGCACGCCGGCCTGCTCGGGCCAGACGATCACCCACAGCCACAGGCCGCGGGCCTCGCCGGCGAAGACGGCGCGGTCCTCGGGGGCGCCGCTGACGTGCCCGAGCGGGGTGGGTCGGCCCGCGGCGTGCACCTTGGTGTGCGGGGGGCGGTCGACGCACATCATGGGGCCCGGGTCGAGGCCGTCGATCCCCGCGTACCGGGCGCCGAGGCCGACGCCCAGCTCCTCCGCGACCAACAGCATCTCGCCGGCGCCGCCCAGCGGTCCGGGGCCCGAGCAGGCGACGGCGGTGGCCCGGCCGCCGCTGGGGTCGTCGCCGGCGGAGACGACGCCAGTGAACAGCCAGCCGACCGGCAGCGGCCACGGCATCCAGACCGGCACCTGGGCGCGGTTGACCACGACGGCGAGCGCCTGGACGCTCGGCGGCACGACCGGCTGGAGGGGGTGTACGGTTGCGTGCACGCCGCACTGCCAGGAGTCGGCGAATAGACCGGGCGCCCGCACCCGGCCACCGCACTTCGGGCTACTGGGTTCGCCCCTCATAGTCGTCAACGGTCCTCCCCCCTCGCCGCCGCGTCAAGGACGATCACCCGTCCGGCACGACTCACCAGGCAAAACTAAGTGCAGCTTGCATTAGTTAGCTGCGCTAACTTAATATGTGTAATTACCAACGATCTCTGGACGACGTGAGACCCAAGGAGAAGGGCATGCGCAGCGCGCGTGACGACGCCGACGAGGACCCCTTCGACGCCGGCAGCGGCCGGGGCATACTGCGCCAGCCGAAGGCGGTCTGGGCGACCGCCGGCGCCTCGGTCGTGGCCTTCATGGGCATCGGCCTGGTCGACCCGATCCTGCCGTCCATCGCGGGCGGCCTGGACGCCTCGCCCAGCCAGGTGTCCCTGCTGTTCACCTAGTACTTCCTGCTGACCGCCGTGGCGATGCTGGTCACCGGGTACGTCTCCAGCCGCATCGGGGGCCGCCGGACGCTGCTGGTCGGGCTCGCGCTGGTGGTCGTCTTCGCGGCGCTCTCGGGCACTGCGACCTCGGTCGGCCAGCTCGTCGGCTTCCACGCCGGCTGGGGCCTGGGCAACGCGCTCTTCGTCTCCACGGCGTCTCCACGGCGCTGGCCGTCATCGTGGGCGCGGCGCACCCCGTGGGCCCGCGCGACGCGGACGGGAAGCAGGCGAGCGGCAGCGCGACGGCGATCCTGCTGTACGAGTCGGCGCTCGGGCTCGGCATGGCCTGCGGGCCGCTGCTCGGCGCGGTCCTCGGCGACCTGAAGTGGCGCTACCCGTTCTTCGGCACCGCGGTGCTGATGGCGGTCGGCTTCCTGGCCATCAGCGTCTTCCTGCGCGAACAGCCCGTGCCGGCCCGCAAGACCGCGCTGCTCGACCCGTTGCGGGCGCTCGGGCACGGCGGGCTCGCCTCGGCCACCGCGTCGGCCTTCTTCTAGAACTACGCGTTCTTCACCGTGCTGGCCTTCACCCCGTTCGTGCTCGACATGTCGCCGTACCGCTCGGGCGCGGTGTTCTTCGCCTGGGGCGCGCTGCTCGCCGTCTTCTCGGTGCTGGTCGCGCCCCGGCTCCAGGAGCGGTACGGCTCGCTACGGGTGCTCGCGGCCTCGCTGGTGCTGATGGGCGCTGACCTGGTGGTGCTCGGCTACGGCGACCACACCACCACCATCGTCTGCACCGTCGCCTCGGGCGCGTTCATCGGCGTTAACAGCACAGTTGACACCGAACTCGCCCTCGGCGTGTCGGACGCGCCGCGCCCGGTGGCCAGCGCGGGTTACAACTTCATGCGCTGGTTCGCCGCCGCGGCCGCGCCCTACCTGGCACCCAAGATCGGGGAGTGGAGCGACCCGCACGCGCCGTTCTTGGTCGCCGCCGTCGCGGCCCTGGTCGGCGCCGGCATCGTGGTGGCCCGCCGCTCGGCCCTCACACTGCGGGCCGAGGAACTCGAACCGGCGCACGCGACACGGGACGGCGTCGGCGTGTTCGCCGAGCAACCGCCGCGCCCGGCGCCGGCGGCCGAGTAGCACCCCCACCGCGCCACCCCACGGCCCCCGTTGGGCCCCGTGGGCCGGCCGCCGCGCCGGCGCCCGGGGTGCGCTCGCTCACCCTGGCGCGCCCCGCGCCGGGCCCAACACCGAGCCCGCCGCGGGATGTTGACCGACCGTCAGTCCTCCAGTGAGACCGAGCGGCGCAGCGGGTCGCGCAGGTCCGTGCCGCGCGCCAGCCAGCGGGCCTCCAGGGCGCCCGCGCCGTGCACCCGCTTCCACGCCGCCTCGTTCGCCGTCATCGGCAGCAGCGGCAGGAACCGCACCGGGTCCATGGGCGCCGGCAGCTCCAGGTCCTCCACCAGGCCGCCGGGCTCGGCCACCAGGACGGAGCTGAACGGCGCGCCAGGCCACAGCGGCTCGCCCACGTCCAGCGAGCCGCCCGGCGCCACGATCACGCCCTCGACCTGCGGCGACGCGGCCAGTACGGCCAGCGGGCGGAGTGCCTTGTCGGTGTCGGCCCGCCGCGCCCGCACGGTCAGCAGCAGTTCGGCGCGGGGCCCGCGCACCGGGTCGGCGAGCGGGTCTGCGGGGTCCGCCCTGGGCTGGACCGACATGCCGAGGGTGGCGTAGCGCACGACGCCGGCCCCGCCGCGGTCGCCGGCGGCGTCGCCCGTGAAGCGCAGCACCTCGATGCGGTCGGCGCCGACGAAGGTGATGGCAGCGCGGGCGTCCGGCTCGCCCAGCGCCATCCGCAACCGGGCTTCGACCAGCTCAAGAACATTCGCCATGCGGCGAGCATAGAACCCGTATCGAAGAGGCAAAGCGGCACGCCGGGGCCACACCCCTGGTAGCCTTGGCGCGTGATCAGGGACGTACCTCGTCCCCTACGGGGGACCGGCCGGAGGAGGTGGGGCTGCGGTGGATCATAGTCGACCGTGCAATACCGACTGTTCTCCCGTCCTCTCGCTCGGTACGTTTCCCTTCTCTCGGTGATCTGCTGCCTTCCGTACCCGGCTGCCACGGGGTGAAACCCCGCTCCGGCAAGGAAGTTGAGGAGTCTTTCGCGCCCGCGCCTTTCGCACGGAAGAGCATGCCCTACCGCTTCATTCCGTCTTTCCGTGTTCCGCCACCCGTGGAACACGTCAGCGCCCAGCTCATGGAGTGCCATCCGCTTTGCGGACGTACGGCTCGATGACGCACCGTACGTCGACCTTCCGGATCGCGCTGCGCCCCGCGCTCTGCCGCTGACGACCGGCCCGCTGAGGAGTCCGTATGTCGATGATTCGTGACCTGCGCGCAGCCGTCCGCCCCGCCCTGCGGCGAGGGCATTCCGTGAACGAGTACGACGCCACCCGCGACCCGTCCGTCACCAGCGCCGTCGTGGACTGCGGCGTCTACCGCGACGGCCGACGGGTCAGCGACCACGTCAGCCCGACCGAGGCGATAGCCCGGGTGCGCGCCGAAGGAGGCTTCGCCTGGATCGGGCTGCACGAGCCGACGGAGCGCGAATTCTCCGGCATCGCACAGGAGTTCGGCCTGCACCCGCTGGCCGTCGAGGACGCCGTCCACGCCCACCAGCGGCCCAAGCTGGAGCGGTACGACGACACGCTGTTCACCGTCTTCAAGACCATCCACTACGTCGAGCACGCGGAACTCACCGCCACCAGCGAGATCGTCGAGACCGGCGAGGTGATGTGCTTCACCGGCCGGGACTTCATCGTCACCGTCCGGCACGGCGGCCAGGGCTCGCTGCGCGCCCTGCGCCACCGCCTCCAGGACGACCACGACCTGCTGGCCAAGGGCCCGTCGGCGGTGCTGCACGCCATCGCCGACCAGCTGGTGGACGGGTACATCGCGGTGGCCGACGCCGTGCAGGACGACATCGACGAGGTGGAGATCGACGTCTTCTCCGCCACGAACGGCGCCACCAAGGGCGGTCGCGCCTCCACGCGCGGCGGTGACGCGGGGCGGATCTACCAGCTCAAGCGCGAGGTGCTGGAGTTCAAGCGGGCCGTCTCACCGCTGTTGCGGCCGATGCAGTTGCTGAGCGAGCGCCCGATGCGGCTGGTGGACCCGGACATCCAGAAGTACTTCCGAGACGTGGCCGACCACCTGGCCCGGGTCAACGAGCAGGTGCTCTCCTTCGACGACCTGCTCAACTCGATCCTCCAGGCCAACCTGGCCCAGGCGACCGTCGCGCAGAACGAGGACATGCGCAAGATCACCGCATGGGCAGCCATCATCGCCGTGCCCACGATGATCTGCGGCGTGTACGGCATGAACTTCGAGCACATGCCGGAGCTGCGCTGGAAGTACGGCTATCCGGCGGTGCTCACGCTCATCGTGGGCATCTGTTTCACCATCCACCGCGGCTTCAAGCGCAACGGCTGGCTGTAGCTGTCCGTACCGACGGACGCGGGGCCCGCGCGGGCCGGCCGACGAGAGGGTGGGCCGGCCGGGGCCGCTGCCACGCGGTCACGGCGGCTCGCGGCGGTGGGCCGGTCGGGCTCAGCCGCCGCGCCTGCCCCGGCCGTCCAGGACGACCAGGGCCAGGCCGAGCAGGATGACGCCGAGCGCGGGGTAGGCGGCGGCCGGCGGGTGTTGGCCGAGCCACAGGGCCGCGATCAGCGCCGCGCCCGGCGTCTCCAGGAGGATGCCGGTCGAGGTGATCGCCGGGCCCAGGCCGCGCACCACGCGGTTGAGCAGCGAGTGGCCGAGCAACTGGGCGGTCAGCGTCAGCACGGCCAGCTTCAGCCAGGTCTCTCCGCTGTAGCCGCCGAGCCGCACGCCGGCTATGAGGCAGACCACCAGGAGCGCGGCGGCCGCGGTGGCGTAGCAGACGCAGGTGTACGCGGTGGTGCTCACCCGTCCGCCGGACCTCGGCGCCGACCAGCATGTAGCCGGCGCCCGCCATGCCGCCGGCCAGCGCGAGGGCGCGCGGCGACAGCGAGAGGTACACGCCGGTGAGCAGCAGCACGCCGAGGAAGGCCACCGTGACGCCGGCCCACACCAGACCCGACGAGCGCTGGCCGCGCAGCCGCAGCAGCACGGTGGTCCAGATCGGCGTGGTGGTGGCCAGGGCGATCGAGGAGGACACCGACGTCATGTGCAGGCTCGGCAGCCAGAGCCCGAAGTGCAGCGCCAGCAGCACACCCGCGACGGCCGACAGGCCCACCGCCACCGCGCCGGTCGCGAGCTCGGCGCGGTGGCGCAGCAGCGCGACCGGGGTGAGCACGCCGACGGCCAGGACGTTGCGCCACAGCGCGACGGCCAGCGCGGGGGCCCCGGTCGCCGCGATGAGCGGGGCCGACAGCGAGATGCCGGCGATGGCGACGCCGAGCAGGGCGAGGTCCAGCGACAGCGGCCCGTCGCCCCCGCCGGCGGCGGCACCGGTCGCGGAGCGCGGGGCGAGGCCGCCTGGTCTGGCCGGTCGAAGGCGCACGGCCACAGAGTAAGGCGTGCCGTGCTGGGACGGTACTGGCACTTCCCGCGCGTGCGGCCGGTTCCCACTTCCCGCGCGCTTCCCGCGCGTGCGGCCGGTTCCGCCCCGCGCCCGCTGGCGCTCGGCGCGTGGGGTGGCGGGGCCGGCACGGAGGGCCGGGCGGCGCGCAGGCGCTGGTCCGGGGCGGGGCAGGCGGCGTACGGCGGGCGTACGGCCTGCTGTCGGCGCCGCGCCCACCGCATAAGCTGGGTTCATGACGCACAGCGTGGAGCAGGCCCTCACGGATCGGGCGCTGATCGAAGAGGCGACGAAGAAGTCCGGCCTGATCTGGGTGCTGGGTGACGCCGGTGCCACCCGGAGCACGCCGTGCGCGCTGTGGCACGTGTGGCACGAGGGCGCCGCCACGCTGGTCGGCTCGTACGCCCCCGACGCCGGCTCCGCAGACGCGCGCGACGGCGCCCCGTCGCGCGGCATGGGGCTCATGGAGCAGCCGCTGGACGGCCTCGGGCTGACCGACGGCGGCACCGCGGCGGTGACGGTGCGCAGCAAGGACAAGGGCGGACGCCTGGTGGGCTGGACGGCCCGGGTGGTAGAGCTGGCGCCGCGCGGCGAGGCGTGGGAGGCCACCGTGGCCGAGCTGAAGCCGAAGCGGCTCAACGCGCCGGACTCGGCGCAGGTCGTCGAGCGCTGGGCGCGCGAGTGCCGGGTGCTGCGCCTGGAGCCGGCCCCGGCCCCGCTGGCGGAGCGGCCGGACGGCTCGCTGGCCGCCGCCCCGGCTCCCACCCCGGCCACCACCCGCAAGCCGATGCCCGAGGCGCTGCCCAGGCTGCTGCGCCGGCGCGCCCGCAAGAACCCGCGCTGAGCGGTCCGTCCCCGCGAGCACGGCCGGCGTCAGGAACGCGGGCCGGCCTCAGGAGCGCATGCCGCCGTCGACCCGGAGCACTGTCCCGGTCACGTACGAGGAGCGGTCGCTGAGCAGCCAGGCGGCGGCCTCGGCGATCTCGACGGGGTCGGCCGCGCGGCGCAGCGGGGTCCGGGCGTTGAGGCGTTCGATGGTGCCGGGGGACGCGACGTCCCAGTCGTACATCATCTCGGGTCAGCGTGGTGCCCGGGGCGATGGCGTTGACGCGGATGCCCTCGGGGCCGTAGGTGATGGCGGCGGATTCGGTGAGACTGTTGACGGCCCGCTTCATCGCGGCGTAGGCGGCCAGTTCGGAGTTGCCCATGAGGCTGCCGACGCTGGAGGTGTTGACGATGGCGCCCGTTCCCGTGGTGGCCCGGATCGCGGCGACCTCGGCGGCCATGGCCTACCAGGTGCCCTTGAGATTGACGGCGTAGACGCGCTCCAGTTCGGCCAGTGGCACCTGGTCCAGTGGGCCGGGCGGGGCGCCGGTGGCGCCGTTGTTGAAGGCCGCGTCGAGCCGGCCGTACAGCTCGACGGCGCGTTCCACGGCGGCGTGCACGCTGTCGCCGTCGGCCAGGTCACACGGCGTGTACTCGGCGATGCCGCCGGCGGCTCTGATGTCCTCGGTCACCGTCTTGAGTTCGTCCTGGGCCCGGGACGCGAGCAGGACGTGGGCGCCCTCCCGGGCGAACAGGGGTGCCGCGGCGGCACCGATGCCACGGCCCGCGCCGATGACTAACGCGACCTTGTCGGCCAGCAGGTTCGCGGGCTTCCGCTCCCGGCCCAGCGGGGCGGTCGTGGTGGACGTGGTGAGTGCAGTGGCTGTGGTGTTCATGGTGGCAAGGCTATGAAAATCGGCCACGCCCAACCAGGGCGCCGCCAGCCTGACGAACCCCTAAGAAGACCACACACCGGTCACGCGGACGGACGAGAGTCGGCCACTCGCCGCCCGTCGGACGCCACGTGCGGTCAGCCGTCACTCTGCGGCAACTGCTAGCCGTAGTCGATCAGTTCGCTCTTCGGAGGCGCGGTGAGGGAGAAGTCCTTGTTCCAGTCGGCGAGCTGGATGACACCCGCGCCGCCAGCGCGGTGCAGGCGCAGCGGATAGGGGGTGCCGCGCAGCAAGACGTCCAGCGTGCCGCCGTTGCCCCGGTCGCCGGTGACCCGGATGGTGGGCACGCCGCCCACAGTGGCCCGCTTGCCGCTGGTGATCTCGCCGTGCAGCCCGAGCAGCCCGTCGAGCAGCATGGCCTTGTCGGTGAAGCCGCTGAGCTGCTTGTACGCGGGGTCGCCGGCCGGGACCTTCACGTACTTGCCGTCCAGCTTCCTGGCCGCCGCCCGGTCCGACGCGGAGCCGCCGTCCTTGCCGGAGCCGGCCGCGGGGGTCGCGTCGCCGCCCTGCTCGTGGCCCCAGAAGTCGGCGCCGGCCTTGAGGTACAGCTCCTTGTCGATGCGCAGCAGTTGGAAGGTGCTGCCCTTGGTGGAGACCTGGCCGGTGCCGCCGTCGCCCTTGAGCCGCATGTCGAGGGTGTACGTACGGCCCTTACTGACGACGTTGCCGGTCAGGTGGACCGCGCCGGCGCGCTCGGCGGCCTGGCGCGCCCGGGCCTCGATCCTGTCGGCGGGAAGCTTGCCGACGCCGTTGGTGCCCGCGTCGGGGTCCTTCTTCTTCTCGCCGTCGCCGCCGCAGCCGGCGAGCGTCGCGACGGCCAGTCCCGCGCAGGTCGCCGCAGCGAGAGCCGTCTTCCAGGTGCGCACGTCCGCTCTGCCTCCTGATGCCGGTGCACGGGCAGCGTACCGGTGCCGTGTGAGCACGATGACAGCGCACCGTGAGGGAAGGTGGCGGTTTCGGGAACCCGGTTGAGCGAAGCGCCGCACGCCGGAGCGAAACGGAACAACCGTCACATACCAGATATCGGCCGCGATCGCCCGCCGAACGTCCCGGCTCCCGGCCCGCCGGCGCCATCGCGTAAGTCGTCACGGGCTATCAACTGATATTCGTGGATTCCTGGATACAAGGAGGTATACAGAGGTACCCGAGGGGCCGGACCCCGCGCCGTCGACAGGTGTCGGCCAACTCGGGTCCATTCGTGAAAGGAGGCGCGTGGCATGGGAGCGGCAGCCCCGCGCGTGTTCGTCTCGCACCTGGCCGGTGTCGCCGTGTTCGACCCGAACGGGGACCCGGTGGGCCGGGTGCGGGACCTGGTGGCGATGCTCGGCCTCGGCCACCGGCCGCCGCGCGTCCTCGGCCTGGTCGTCGAGGTGGTCAGCCGGCGCCGGATCTTCCTGCCGATGACCCGGGTCACCGGCGTGGAGTCGGGCCAGGTGATCACCACGGGCGTGGTCAACATGCGCCGCTTCGAGCAGCGCCCGACCGAGACCCTGGTCCTAGGCGAACTGCTCGACCGCCAGGTCACGCTGGTGGAGACCGGCGAGGAGGTGACCGTCCTCGACGTGGCGGTGGCCCAGTTGCCGGCGCGCCGCGACTGGGAGATCGACAAGGTCTTCGTACGCCGCGGCAAAGCCCCCACGCTGCGCGACAGGTGGCCCGGGGGCGGTCGGCGGTCCGGGGAGGCGCTGACCGTCGAGTGGTCGGCGGTGACGGGCTTCTCCCTGGACGAGTCGGGGCAGGGCGCCGAGAGCCTGCTGGCCACCTTCGAGCAGTTACGCCCCGCCGACCTGGCCAGCGTGCTGCACCACCTCACGGCCAAGCGACGGGCCGAGGTGGCCACCGCGCTCGACGACGACCGGCTCGCCGACGTCCTGGAGGAGCTGCCCGACGACGACAAGGTGGAGATCCTGGGCAAGCTCCAGGAGGAGCGCGCGGCCGACGTGCTGGAGGCGATGGACCCGGACGACGCCGCCGACCTGCTCTCCGAACTCCCGGAGGAGGACAAGGAGCGGCTGCTCACGCTGATGCGCCCACGGGACGCCGCGGACATGCGCCGGCTGCTGTCGTACGAGGAGCGCACGGCGGGCGGGCTCATGACCACCGAGCCGATCGTGCTGCTGCCGGACGCGACGGTGGCGGACGCGCTGGCCCGGGTGCGCAACCCGGACCTGTCCCCCACGCTGGCCGCGCAGGTGTACGTATGCCGGGCGCCCGACGAGACGCCCACCGGCAAGTACCTGGGCACGGTGCACTTCCAGCGGCTGCTGCGGGACCCGCCGTTCACGCTGGTCAGCTCGCTCGTGGACAGCAACCTGAGCCCGCTGCCGCCGGACACCGGGCTGCCCGAGGTCACCAGCTACCTCGCCGCGTACAACATGGTCGCCGCGCCCGTCGTGGACGCCGGCGGGGCGCTGCTCGGCGCGGTGACCGTGGACGACGTGCTCGACCACCTGCTGCCCGACGACTGGCGCGAGCGCGAACTGCACGGCGCGAGCGTCCCCGACCTGCCGGAGGTGACCGATGGCCGGTGAGCGCGTTCGCCTGGACCAACCCCGCGAGCCGCGGCGCGGCCTGCTGCCGCGCTGGGACCCGGAGGCGTTCGGCCGCGTCTCCGAGCGCACGGCGCGCTTCCTGGGCACAGGACGGTTCATCGTCTGGATGTCGGTGGTCATCGTGCTGTGGGTGGTGTGGAACACCAGCGCCCCGGCCGACCTGCGCTTCGACAACTACCCCTTCATCTTCCTGACCCTCGCGCTCTCCCTCCAGGCGTCGTACGCGGCCCCGCTGATCCTGCTCGCGCAGAACCGGCAGGACGACCGGGACCGGGTCAACCTCGAACAGGACCGCAAGCAGAACGAGCGCAGCATCGCCGACACGGAGTACCTGACCCGGGAGATCGCCGCGCTGCGGCTCGGCCTCGGTGAGGTGGCCACCCGGGACTGGATCCGCTCGGAGTTCGAGGACCTGGTGGGGGAGCTGGAGCGGCAGCGTGCCGCCGCCACCGACCAGCCGGCGGCGCGGCGGCACGCCGGCCACCGCGAGCACGCCCGGGCCGACGAACGGGCCGCCGAGCACGGCCCGAACGCCGCCGAGGCCACCCACGAGCAGCCGCCCCGGGGCGGCGCGGCCCGCGGCCGGGGCAGGGCATCGCGCGACGGCTCGCCGCGCGGGACGGGCGGCCCACGGGGGCCCGGCGACGCGGGCTGAGGCGGGCCACGGGGACGCGGCGGCGCCGGGGGCCGCGGCGGCCCCGGGCACGCGGGCGGGACATCCGCGCGGCAGCCCGGCTATTCCCGGCATACGGCGCCCGCAGGCGTGAGGAAAGCGAGCGTCCACGGGCTTTCCCGCGCACTGGGCGCGCGCCGTACCATCGGGGCATGGCTACCGAAACGACCGGCCCGCACGGCGCCGCTCCCGCCGAAGAGGCGGTCCGCGACGCGCTCACGACGGTGAACGACCCGGAGATCCACCGCCCGATCACCGAACTCGGGATGGTCAAATCGGTGGAGATCGCCCCGGACGGGGCGGTGGCGGTCGCGGTCTACCTCACGGTCGCCAGCTGCCCGATGCGCGACACCATCACCAGCTCGGTGCGCGAGGCGGTGGCCCAGGTCCCCGGCGTGACCGACGTCAGCGTCGAGCTGGACGTGATGAGCGACGAACAGCGCAAGGAGCTGGCCAGCTCGCTGCGCGGCGGGCAGGCCGAGCGCGAGGTCCCGTTCGCCAAGCCGGGCTCGCTGACCCGGGTGTACGCGGTGGCCTCCGGGAAGGGCGGCGTCGGCAAGTCGTCCGTGACGGTCAACCTGGCGGCGGCGATGGCCGCTGACGGCCTGAAGGTCGGCGTCGTGGACGCGGACATCTACGGGCACTCGGTGCCCCGCATGCTCGGCGCCTCCGGCCGGCCGACCCAGGTCGAGAACATGATCATGCCGCCGTCGGCGAACGGCGTGAAGGTCATCTCCATCGGCATGTTCACCCCGGGCAACGCCCCGGTGGTCTGGCGTGGGCCGATGCTGCACCGAGCGCTCCAGCAGTTCCTCGCGGACGTCTTCTGGGGCGACCTGGACGTGTTGCTGCTCGACCTGCCGCCGGGCACCGGCGACATCGCCATCTCGGTGGCCCAGTTGGTGCCCAACGCGGAGATCCTGGTGGTCACGACGCCGCAGCAGGCCGCGGCCGAGGTCGCCGAGCGCGCCGGGTCCATCGCCGTGCAGACCCACCAGAAGATCGTCGGCGTGGTCGAGAACATGTCCGGGCTGCCGTGCCCGCACTGCGACGAGATGGTGGACGTCTTCGGCACGGGCGGCGGTCAGACCGTCGCCGACGGCCTGACCCGCACGACCGGCGCGACGGTGCCGGTGCTCGGCGCCATCCCCATCGACGTGCGGCTGCGCGAGGGCGGCGACGAGGGCAAGCCCGTCGTCCTGACCGACCCCGAGTCCCCGGCGGGCAGCGCGCTGCGCTCCATCGTGGGCAAGCTCGGTGGCCGCCAGCGCGGGCTGGCCGGCCTGTCGCTGGGCATCACCCCGCGCAACAAGTTCTAGTAGGCACCCGGCGGCTGCTCCCGGGCGCGCCCCGCCCCGGAGCAGCCGCCGGACTCCAGCTCCACTCGTCTTTGGATCACACCGACGACGGACCAGCCCTTCCACCGGAACGCGTAGGCCCCGTACGCCAGGTGCCGCAGCGGTTCCCTCGGGTGCGTAGCCACCGCCGACCGGGACGGCCCGTCGCCCGGTCAGGCCCTGCCCGACCCCGCGCCCACGCCTCGCCAGGAACCGGGTCCGGAGCGGGCGTGTCGGGACGGGCTGACGCCAGCCCCAGGACGGCGCCGCGTCCATCAGGTCAGGGCCGGTGCTCCCGGGCCCCCGCCACCGGGCCGATGGCCCTACGCGTACGTCGTGATGTCCTTGACCACGGAGAACCCGAGCCCGTAGGCGCTCATCCCGCGCCCGTACGCCCCGACGTGGACGCCCTCGCGGACCGAACCGGCGAGCACCCAGCCGTACTCGGACTCGCGGTAGTGGAAGTCGGTCGGCACGCCGTCCACGGGCAGCGTGAGCCGCGACCACGCGGGGCCGCCGAGGTAGTCCGCCAGCTCCCAGGCGATCGCGGTCTGCTGGTCGAGCCAGTCCTGCCGCAGCGCCCGCTCCATCTGCGACGGCCAGGTGCACGAGAGCAGCCCCAAGCCCGCCAGCCAGGCGGCCGACGACACGGAGGTCGCCTCCAGCATCCCGGTGCCGTCCGCGCTGCGCCGCACCGGGCGGCTGGCCACCGTCACGACGACGGCGAAGCGCTGCTTGGCCCGGCTCTCCGCGGTGGTCTCCACCTTCAGCGAGGGCTCCTCGCCGTGCCCGGTCGCGCCGTGCTCCACGGTGCCGTCGGCCGCCGCACCCACCTGCATCAACCAGCGGGGCCCGGCGAACGCCCCGTCGAGGCCGTACCAGGGGAAGGCGGCCATCAGGTAGCCGTCGACCGTCCTGCGCACCGCGGCCGGCATGCACTGCCGCACCGCCGCGACGTCCTCCCCGGGCACGCCCGGAGTCGACTCCGCGTCCTGCACGTCTGCCCGACTCGTCGTCTCCATCTGCGCGGAGCCTCCTCGTTGTCCTACGTCGTGGCGGCCCGCCCCCTTCAGGCGACCTCACCTGGACACAGGGAGGATAGCCATACAGGCCGGCCCAAATTGGGATCAGGTGGCGTCCGAGTCGAAGGGTGGCCGGTCGTCGCGCTCCGGCTTGTCGCGCTTGCGCAGCAGGTCGGAGCCGCCGGACGGGGGCGCGGAGTCGACTCCGCCAACGGTGTCGGGCGTCTGTGTCACGTCGCCGACCTCGGCCATCTCCTTGCTGAAGTCGAATCCGTTGCGGATCTCCTTCAGACCCAGCTCGTCCTTGTCGAGCAGGTGCTTGCGCGCGAACGTCTTGGGGTTCAGGTCCTCGAACTCGAAGTCCTTGAAGTCCGGGCCCAACTCTGTCCGGATGTCTTCCTTCGCACTGTCCGAGAACTCCCGGACCTTAAGGATGAAACGGGCGGCATCCTGGATCACCTTGGGCAGCTTGTCCGGGCCGAAGATGAGCACCGCAAGGATGATGAGAGCGATCAGCTCTAGGGGTCCTATGTCGAAGAACACCTTGCAGCTCCTTGATGCGTCCGTGGCCAACGGTCCAGGCCATCCAACACGGTACCTGCCTCACGGTGAGGTACGGGAGACGGCCAGACCAACATCAGACCAAGCGCCGCGCCCCGACGAACCCGACGGAACACGCTCCCGGCGCGGCGCGTTCCCCGCTCCCCACCGCACCGCGACCCCTTGCATCACCGCCCCGGCGGCCTCCGACACACGCCGGGCGCCGCCGGGCCGACCTTCTCCCGCACAGCAAACTCCGGGTGACGCCCGGCGCACAACCCCGCCTCCGTCACCACCGCGCTGTCACAGACGCCAGACGCGCCACCGCTCGCCCCGGGGGCCGGCCCGCCCGGTCAGCGGTCCATGTCGCTCGCGGAGCCCAGCGGCAGTTCGACGGTGCGCTCGTCGCCGTCCCGCTCCAGGGTCAGCTTCAGCCGGTCGCCGGGCCGGTGGCTGCGGATCTTGACGATCAGTCCCTGGCCGCTCTGCACCGGCACGCCGTCCACCTTGGTGATCACGCCGCCCGACCGGATGCCCGCCTTGTCGCAGGGCCCGCCCTCGGTCACCGCGGGACCGTCGCTGCCGGACTCCGCGACCCGCGCGCCCTCGCCCCGGAACTTCATGTCGAGCGTGACGCCGATCACCGGGTGTGTCGCCTTGACGGTGTCGATCAGCTCCTCCGCCACCCACTTGCCCTGGTTGATGGGGATGGCGAAGCCCAGGCCGATGCTGCCGCCCTGACCGCCGCCGAGCCCACCGTCGTTCGCGGCGCGGATCATGCTGTTGATGCCGATCACCTGCGCGTCGGCGTTCAGCCAGCGGACCGCCGGAGTTGCCGGGGTTGATCGGCGCGTCGGTCTGCAACGCGTCCACGTAGGAGATGTCGCTGCCGTCGACCTTCTCGCCGCCCGCCGTGATCGGGCGGCCCTTGGCGCTGATGATCCCGGAGGTGACCGTGCCCGCCAGGTCATACGGGGCGCCATGGCCACCACCGGGTCGCCGAGCCGCACGGAGTCGGAGTTGCCGAGGGCCAGCGGCTTGAGCCCGGTGACACCCTGGACCCGGATGACCGCCAGGTCGTACCCGGCGTCCCGACCGACGATCTTGGCCCGGGCGGTCTGGCCGCCGTTGAACGTCACCGATATGGCCGCGTCCGAGCCGCCCTAGTCGGCCGGCTCCACGACGTGGTTGTTGGTCAGGATGTTGCCGCGCTTGTCGAGCACGAAGCCGGTCCCCATGCCCCGCTCGCCGGCGCCCTTGACGTGGATGGTCACCACGCTGGGCAACGCCCGCGCCGCGATGCCGGCGATGCTGTCCGGGTCCCTGGCCTGCTGGGTGTCGGACGGGGCCTGCGGCAGGTGGATCTGCTCGCTGTCGCCGGTCTCCCGCTCCAGGTAGACCCCGATGCCGCCGGCCAGCAGCGCGAGCAGCAGCGGGCCGATCACCAGCGGGCCGCGCCGCCGCGCCGCCCGCGCCCGGGCCAGGCTGCCCGGCGCCGGCCACCGGCGCGCGCCAGGGGTCGTAGTGCTGCCACTGCGCGGCGGGCCTGGGTCTCGTGCCCGGCCTGCGCGGCGTACGCCCCCGGCGCCTGCGGCGGGGCCGGCTGCCCGGCGGCGGGCTGGGGGTGGCTGGTGCGCGGGGTACGGCTGGGGGCCGGGCATCGGGTGCGCCGGCATCGTAGTGCCGTGCGCGGGCGTCATCCCGGGGTGCGGCGGGTTCGCGTGGTGCGGGGGCACGTGGGTGCCGTGCGCCGGCGTGGCCACCGGATGCTGCACGGGCGGCGCCGGAGCCCACGGCCCCGGCTCGCCGTAGGGCGGCGTGCTGTACGGGTCGGGCTCGTGCCCGGGGCCTGGGCCGCTCCACCGGCGCGCCCTCGTTCGCCGCCCCAGCGGGCGCGGCAGCGCCGTCCGTGGACGGTGCTGTCCGAGGTCGTGCCGTCAGCGGCGGCGTCAGAGGTCTCGGCCGCGGGGCGTACGCCGGGCTCCGGGGTCTGGCCCGCCGGCCGCGGGGCGTCGCTCGGCGCCGCCTTGGCCAGCTCGAAGTCCGCGCCCGAGGCGCCGGGCGGCGTGGGTGCCACGCCGGCCGTGGCGCCGCGCGCGTCGCCTGCCCCGGCGCCCGCCGCGTCGCGCTCCACGGCGGCGTGGGCCGCGTCGGTACGCGGCGGGGCCTGGCCCGCGGGCCGCTCCGGCGTGGGCTCGTCCGCCGCGCGTGGGGCTTCGTCCGCCGCGTGCGGCTGTCCCGCGAAGCCCATGTGCGGACGGCTCCACCACTTCGGCTTCGGCCTCGGGGTCTTCCCGTCGTTCATGCTCTCCCCATAGTTCGCCCGCGGTCCGGCGGGGGCCGCGCTCACGACGGGCGTGCTTCACCACTCCCGGTCGGCGCGACCCACTGGCGATTCAATTAGGCCTGCCCGAACCTGCGCAGTGGGGCAGTCAGGCCGCGCCGTGGGTCGGCCCCGACCGGCGGGGGCCGACCCACGGCGCGTCGTGCTCTAGCACCCGTCCTGGTCGACGGTCAGCGGGGGCTGCCACCCAGGTCCGCCCCGGCACCGGTCAGCGGCGTCGGTTGGCTGGCCGGGTGCGAGGGGACGTACATCTGAGTGGGCGCCGGGGCCACCTGCCGCTCGCGCGCCTCAGGCTGGCCGCCCGACGAACGAGCCGCCAGCGACAGCACCGGGGGGTGGAGCAGCGGCGGCAGCGCCTCGTGCGAGCGCGGCTGTACGCCGGGGTGGGTGGTCGCGGCGGGCGCCGCCGTGAGGGGCGTGCCGGTCCGCGGGTCGAGCTGCGCCGAGCGCTCACCGCTGGCCGAGAAGAACCCCATCGACCGGCGGGCGTTCTCCTGCGCCCCGGCCCAGGTGCGGTCCCCGCCGTCCGTACGCAGCAGCGTGGTCGCGGTGCCGTTGCCCTCCCCGCGGCCACCAGGCGAGTCCACCGCGGCGTCCAGGGGCAGCGCGCCCCCGAGCGCGACGGCGGCCAGCGAGACGGCGCCGGCCGCGGCGAAGGCGAACCGCCTGCTGCGGGGCAGCGAGCGGTCCACCTCGTGTATCCGGAAACCGCGCTCACGGGGGGCGACCGAGGCGCCCGCCGGCAGCAACGCGAACGTTTCCTCGCGCAGGTGAAAAGGGTCCCGGTCGCGCGCCGGACCGTCGAGCGGGGAGCTCTCGTCGTCGCCGGCGAGCGCGGCGGCCGGCAGGTTCTGGAGCCGCGCGAGCAACCCCTCCGACGGCGGGGGCGGCGCCGCCTGGGCGAACACGTTCTTCAGCCGTCGCTGTTCGTCGGCCTCCGCCTTGCAGCAGGGACACGTCGCCAGGTGCGCGAGCACCCGCTCGCGCGCATCATGTCCCAACTCGCCGTCGACCAGAGCCGCGAGGCGGTCGCCGAGGTGCTGCTCGGCGGGGGACTGACCGCCTGATCCGGTCACGCGATCCCTACCTCCCCGCTGAGCCCCGGCGCGACCGGGGACACCGAGGCGACCGCGCGCTGCTCGGCGCGTGCCGATGGGGAACGGTGCTGGAGGGCCTTGCGCAGGTGCGACCGGCCGCGGTGGATACGGCTGCGCACCGTGCCGAGCTTCACGCCGAGCGTCGCGGCGATCTCCTCGTACGAAAGGCCCTCGATGTCGCAGAGCACCACGGCGGCCCGGAACTCCGGCGCGAGGGTGTCCAGCGCCTGCTGGACGTCGGCGTCGAAGTGGGTGTCGTTGAAGTGCTGCTGCGGGGACGGCTCGCGGCTGGGCAGGCGCTCGGCCGCGTCGTCGCCGAGCGTGTCGAAGCGGATGCGCTGCCGGCGGCGGACCATGTCCAGGAAGAGGTTGGTCGTGATGCGGTGCAGCCAGCCCTCGAAGGTGCCCGGCGTGTACATCGACAGGGAACGGAAGACCCGGACGAACACTTCCTGGGTCAGGTCTTCGGCGTCGTGCTGGTTACCAGTGAGACGGTAAGCGAGGCGATAGACCCGTGCGCTGTGGGTGCTGACGATCTCCTCCCAGGTGGGAGGGGTCCACGTCTGCGAATCCGCATCGGTGGCGAAAGTCGCGGTAGCTGCGGATTCGGTAGTGCGGAAACGGTCAGCGGTGTTGGTCACGGATTTCGGCTCGTCCGTCGGCCCACGAAAGCGCCGCAGCACTCTTCGGCCACCGGTCGCAGCCGCACCTCCCCTGTCGGCTCTGGTGGTCTCCAGTAGAGCCAATACCATATCCACCTCGCCCGTTAGCTCCGGATAAGCAATATTGACCTGCATTTGGACTTGATCGTTCAGTGCTCGCGCGATCTATTCCGTCCCTTTTCAACGCCCGGTCACATCTGCGGGTTCCCGAGCGCAGCGGATACAGTCACCGTTGCGTCAACTACGGCGACAGGAGAGGGCCATTACCGGCAACCGGCAGACGAGCTGGGCGTTCGCCGAGGCGTACGGCGTCGAGCACATCGACGACACAGCGCTGCGCTGGGCTCGCGAGCGGGCCCGGGAGGCGGGGCTGCGTTCGGTGTCCTCGGGCACGGGCGCCGCGCTGCGCCTGCTCGCCGCCACCGCCGACGCCAAGGCCGTGGCCGAGATCGGCACCGGGACCGGCGTCTCCGGCATCCACCTCCTGCACGGCATGCGGCCCGACGGCGTCCTGACGACGGTGGACCTGGAGCCCGAGCGGCAGCAGTTCGCCAGGCAGGCGTTCCGCGCGGCGGGCTTCGCCGGGAACCGGGCCCGCTTCATCCCCGGCCGCGCGCTCGACGTGCTGCCCCGGCTCGCCGACGGCGGGTACGACCTCGTCTTCTGTGACGCGGATCGCGCCGAGTGCCTCGACTACCTCGCCGAATCGTTGCGCCTGCTGCGCCCCGGCGGGCTGGTCTGCTTCGAGGGCGTGTTCGCCGACGGCCGCACGGTGGAGTCGGCCGCCCAGCCGACGGAGGTGCTGCGGCTGCGCGAGCTGCTGCGCGCCGTGCGCGAGTCGACGGTGCTCCAGCCGTCCCTGCTCCCGGTGGGCGATGGCCTGCTGTGCGCGGTCAAGCGCGGCTGACCGGTCACCCCCTCTATAGGGGGCTTCTCTCCGCGCCTCCCGGCACCGGTCGCCACGGGCGCGTCCCCGGCCCCACCCGCCACCGGAACCGCGCCGGGCCCCCGCCCACCGCCGCGCCGCGAATGGCGCGGAAGCGCCCGCGGTGCCGGGGCCTCCGGCCGCGCAATCAACCATCGGGGCACACCCGGAGCGGCCGGAACAACCCGATCAAACCACGCGAATCCGCTGCCTCGCGGGCAGAGACGAAGGTCACGTCGCGCTGCGGCCCGACGGCGTCGCGGCGGCCCCGGAACGGGCGTGGGCGAGGGTGCGGGCCAAGGGAAACGGCGGGCGGCGGTTCCGCGACCCGGCGCGGCCCCGGCGGGCGGGGCCGGTCGCGGCGGGCGCGAGCGCGGCGCGACGGTCTCGGGACCGGCGTGGACCGGAGTGGGCGCGGGCCGGGAGCGGCCTGGGACAAGGCAAAGTAGGCCTCGACGGGCGGCGCGAACGCCGCTGCCCCGGCTCCTGGTTCTCACCAGTGACCGGGGCAGTGCGCATGATTCCTGTGGCAGGCTGCTAGCCGACGACCTTCTTCAGTGCGTCGCCCAGCACGTCGGCCTCGTCCGGTGTCAGCTCGACGACGAGTCGACCGCCGCCTTCGAGCGGAACGCGCATGACGATGCCCCGCCCCTCCTTGGTCACCTCGAGCGGGCCGTCGCCCGTCCGCGGCTTCATGGCCGCCATGCTCGTTCCCCTTCCTGAAACCAGCTCATCGCAGCCGACAACCTAGGTGTCACCGGCATCGAACACATTGCTTCCCCGCCATTATCCCGCATGCCATGACCCGATGACCAACGGCGGCGGTCATTGCCTTCGCGCCCGACTCCCCAAAAACCACTCAATTCGGCGATCGGGCCGCGATCCCGTGCGACGGCTCGGCCCGAACGGTAGGTCGGTTCTTTGACGCAGGTCACATGACGGGCGTGCGGATCTCCGGCATGCTGATCGCGGACCGCGGGAGCCTACACCGACCTCCGTGCCCCGGCCGGCGTCACCACGGGCCGGTCGGAACGCGGCGGTCCGCGAGCGGGCCGCGGCGGTGGCTCCGGCCGGCCACAGCGGCTCGGTACGGGCCGCGCGGGCCGCCAGCACCCCGCCGCGTGGCACCGCGGTCCCCGCGCGGCGACCCCGACCGGGGCGGGCCGCGGCGCGGCACACCGTGGCCCCGGACGACGCCGCCCGTACGTCCCACGGGCCCGCGGAACGCGGGCGCGACGGACCCACGGACCCATACGGAGGGGACCCACCCATGGCCGACACCGTGCTCTACGACGTGACCGAGGGACTCGCGACGATCACCCTCAACCGTCCCGACGCCATGAACGCGCTCAACACCGAACTGAAGGTGGCGCTGCGCGACACCCTGCGGCAGGCCGCCGACGGCCCGGCCGTCCGCGCCGTGCTGCTGACCGGCAGCGGGCGCGCCTTCTGCGTCGGGCAGGACCTCAAGGAGCACATCCAGCGGCTGCACGACGACGCGGTGCGCGCCTCGGGCGCCACCATGGACACCGTCAGGGAGCACTACAACCCGATCGTCGCGGCCATCGCCGGGATGCCGAAGCCGGTCGTCGCCGGGGTCAACGGCGTCGCGGCGGGCGCCGGCGCGGGCTTCGCCTTCGCCGCGGACTACCGCGTCGTCGCCGACACCGCCTCGTTCAACACCTCCTTCGCCGGGGTCGCCCTCAGCGCGGACTCGGGCGTCTCCTGGACGCTGCCCCGGCTCGTCGGCCACGGCAGGGCGGCCGAACTCATGCTCTTCCCCCGCACCGTCAAGGCCGAGGAGGCCGCCGAACTCGGCATGGCGAACACGGTGGTCCCGGCCGCCGAACTCGCCGCCGAGGCGACGAAGATCGCCCGCCGGCTCGCCGGAGGCCCCACCGTCGCCTACGCCGCGATCAAGGAGTCCCTCGCCTACGCGGCCGGCCACGGCCTGCTCGACACGCTGACCAAGGAGGACGAACTGCAGGCCAGGGCGGGCGCGTCGGAGGACCACCGGATCGCCGTGGACGCCTTCGTGAAGAAGGAGAAGCCCACCTTCCTGGGCCGCTGACGCCCGCGCACGCGCCGCCCGCACCCCCCCGTGTTCCGCGCGCACCGCGCCCGCACCGCGCGCCGCGTACCCAGCGCGCACGGCGCCGCACCGGGCCCGCCGCACGCCCGCACCGCGCCCGCACCGAACGGCCCGTGGGGCGGGCGCGGTCGGCGCTAGCGGAGGTGGCCGGCCCGCCGCACGTGGCAGTCGGCCAGGTGGTCGTTGACCAGGCCGCACGCCTGCATGAGGGCGTAGGCCGTGGTCGGGCCGACGAAGCGGAAACCGCGCTTCTTGAGGTCGCGGGCGAGGGCGGTCGACTCCGGCGTCGTCGCGGGCACCTCGCTCAGGGTGCGCGGCGCCGGGCGGTCGGCGTGGTCCGGCGCGTACGACCAGATCAGTTCGTCCAGCTCGCCCTCGGCCAGTTCGGCGGCCACCGTGGCGTTGTGGATGACCGCCGTGATCTTGGACCGGTTGCGGATGATGCACGGGTCGGCGAGGAGTCGCCGCACGTCCTCGTCCGTGAACTCCGCCACCGCCCTGATCCGGAAGCCCGCGAACGCCGCCAGGAAGCCCTCGCGCCGGCGCAGGACGGTGATCCACGACAGGCCGGACTGGAAGGCCTCCAGGCTCAGCCGCTCGTAGAGCGCGTCGTCCCCGCGCACCGCAGCAGGCCGTCGGGCCCCGCCTCGGCCCCCACCGGGGTTCCCGTCTCGCTCATGCCAGCTCCCCCTCTTCCTCGCCCAGGTCCGCGCGCCCCGACCCGGACCCGGTCGCCCGCGGCCCGGGCTCGCCGCCGTCGCCGGCGACGGGCTCGGCTCCCCCGTCAGGGCTCGGCATCCTGGTCGGGAACGGCTCCCCCGTCGGGCGCGGTGTCCTCCCGTGGGGGGTCGGGCCGGTCCGCAACGGCCGGCACGCTCTCGGCGGGAGCGGGCGGCGCGCCCCCCGCGCCGCCGGTACCGCCGGCGCCCGGCCCAGGGCCGTCAGCTGCGCGTGCGGCGGCCGGGTCGCCCATCAGCCCGGGGCCCGCGTACGCCCTAGCGTCGGTGCCGGCGACGACGGCCTCCAGCTCGGCGATCCGGGCGTCCCGCTCGGCCAGTTCGGCGCCGAGCCGGCCGAGCGCGTCGTCCACCTCCGCCATCCGGTACCCCCGCAGGGCCAGCGGCAGCCGCAGCGCGTCGACGTCCGCGCGGTCCACCGGCCGGTCCTCGGGCAGCGGGTCGAGGAGCCGATCCGGCTGCGCTTCGGGCAGCGCCGCGCCGTCACCACAGCCGACCACGACGAGCGTCACCGCCCCGACGACCGCGACGAGCGCGATGAGCAAGAACCAGAACACGACGACTCCCCGAGGTACATCCGCGATTCAACAGCCTCGATCGTGCCATGCCCCACCGACACCGTCGCCGTACGCCGCAGCCGTTAGGGTCGCTGCCGGACCACGGACGAGGGAGTGAGGCAATGTTGCGGCTGGGACGGTGCCGGTTCGACACGCACGAGCCGGTGATCATGGCGATCATGAACCGTACGCCGGACTCCTTCTACGACCAGGGAGCGACCTTCCGGGACGATCCCGCGCTGGACCGCGTCGAGCAGGCGGTGGCGGAGGGGGCCGCCATCATCGACATCGGTGGGGTCAAGGCGGGCCCCGGCGAGGAGGTGAGCGCGGCGGAGGAGGCGCGGCGCACGGTCGGGTTCGTCGCCGAGGTGCGCCGGCGCCACCCCGACGTGGTGATCAGCGTCGACACCTGGCGGCACGAGGTCGGCGAGGCGGTCTGCGAGGCCGGCGCCGACCTGCTCAACGACGCGTGGGGCGGGGTCGACCCGAAGCTGGCCGAGGTCGCCGCCCGGTACGACGTGGGCCTGGTGTGCACGCACGCCGGCGGCGCCGAGCCCAGGACCCGGCCGCACCGGATCGCCTACGACGACGTGATGGCCGACATCCTGCGGGTCACGCTCGGCCTCGCCGAGCGCGCCGCCGCGCTCGGCGTGCGCCGCGACGCCATCCTGATCGACCCCGGGCACGACTTCGGCAAGAACACCCGGCACTCGCTGGAGGCCACCCGCCGGCTGGAGGAGATGACCGCGACCGGCTGGCCGGTGCTCGTCTCGCTCTCCAACAAGGACTTCGTCGGCGAGACGCTCGACAAGCCGGTCAAGGAACGGGTCATCGGCACCCTGGCCACCACGGCCGTCTCGGCCTGGCTCGGCGCGCGCGTCTACCGGGTGCACGAGGTGGCCGAGACCCGACAGGTGCTGGACATGGTGGCCGCCATCGCGGGCCACCGGGCCCCGGCCGTGGCCCGCCGCGGCCTGGCCTGACGGGCCGTCCGCCGCGACCGCCACCGCGCCCCGCCGCGCGGCCCGGCGCCCTCGGGAGCGGAGCCGCCGGCGGGGGCCGGTCAGCGGGGCCTCAGACGCCCGTCTCCTTGCTGACCAGCGCGACCGCCTCGTCCACGTCGTCCGAGACGTGGAACAGGTCCAGGTCCCTGGGCGACGCCTTGCCCTGGGCGATCAGCGTGTTCTTCATCCAGTCCACCAGCCCCTCCCAGTAGGCGGTGCCGAACAGGACGATCGGGAAGCGGGTCACCTTGCGGGTCTGGACCAGGGTGAGCGCCTCGAACAGCTCGTCCAGCGTGCCGAGCCCGCCCGGCAGGACCACGAAGCCCTGCGCGTACTTCACGAACATCGTCTTGCGTACGAAGAAGTACCGGAAGTTCACCCCGATATCGACGTAACGGTTCAGGCCCTGCTCAAACGGCAGCTCGATGCCGAGTCCGACCGATACCCCACCGGCCTCGTACGCCCCCCGGTTCGCGGCCTCCATCGCGCCGGGGCCGCCGCCGGTGATCACCGCGAAGCCGGCGTCCACGAGCGCCCGCCCGATCCGCACCCCCGCCTCGTACTCGGGTGTGTCCGGAGCCGTGCGCGCCGAACCGAACACGCTGACCCCCGGGCCCAGTTCGGCCAGGGCGCCGAAGCCCTCCACGAACTCCGACTGGATGCGCAGGACCCGGAACGGGTCCTCGTGCACCCAGCCGCTGCCGCCGTGGGTGTCGAGGAGGTGTTGGTCCGTCGTGCCCGGCTGCATCTGACCCCGGCGACGCACCACTGGCCCAAGGCGCTGCTCCCGCTGCGGGGCTTGCTCCCCCGGCGTACGTCCAGTCTCGGCAGGCGTACGCCCGTTCTCGGCATTGGCCATATGCGCTCCTTCGCGTGCACCTCCCTCCGCTGGGCGCAGGGAGGACCTGTGCGCTTCAGCGTATGCCTCCGGCCGCGCCGACCAGCGGAGTTTCACATGAGCAAGGCCAGCGGTACGCGTGCGGGACGGGCACCAGCCACCGCGCGTTCAGGCCAACCGCGCGGCCGCCCGCACCCCGGGCGGCCAACCGGTGGCGCGGGCCGCACGGCCGGGTCAGGAGGTCAGCCAGGCGCGCAGCCGCTCCTCGGCGCGCAGGATGGCGCTGACCGAAACGTGCTCCTCGCGGGTGTGGGCCAGCTTCGGTTCGCCCGGGCCGTAGTTGACCGCGGGCACCCCGAGCGCGGAGAAGCGGGCGACGTCGGTCCAGCCGTACTTGGGGCCGACCTCGGCGCCCACCGCGGCGACGAACGCGGCGGCGGCCGGGTGGGCCAGGCCCGGCAGGGCGCCGGGCGAGCTGTCGGTGAGGACCACGTCGTACCCGTCGAAGACCTCGCGTACGTGCGCGAGGGCCTCCTCCTCCGAGCGGTCCGGGGCGAAGCGGAAGTTGACGGTCACGGCACAGGCGTCGGGGATCACGTTGCCGGCGTGGCCGCCCTCGATTCGTACCGCGTTCAGGCCCTCGCGGTAGGTGAGGCCGTCGATGGCCACGCTGCGCGGCTCGTACCGGGACAACCGGTCCAGGATCGGCGCCGCGTGGTGGATGGCGTTGTCGCCGAGCCAGCTCCGCGCCGAGTGGGCGCGCCGGCCGGTCGTCTCGACGCGCACCCGCAGCGTGCCCTGGCAGCCGCCCTCGACCTGGCCCGCGGTGCCTTCGAGCAGCACCGCGAAGTCGCCGGCCAACCAGTCCCGGTGCTTCTCGGCCAGACGCCGCAGGCCGTTCAGCTCGGCGGCGACCTCCTCGTTGTCGTAGAAGACGAACGTCAGGTCGCGGTTGGGCTCGGGCACCGTGGCCGCGATCCGCAACTGCACGGCCACGCCCGACTTCATGTCGGAGCTGCCGCAGCCCCACAGGAGCTTCTCGCCGTCGGCGGACTCGGTCAGGCGCGAGGGCACGTTGTCGGCGATCGGCACGGTGTCGATGTGGCCGGCGAGCACCACGCGCTCGGCGCGGCCGAGGTCGGTCCACGCGACCATGGCGTTCCCGTCCCGGTCCACGCGCAGGTGCGGCAGGTCGCGCAGCGCGCGCTCGATGGCGTCCGCCAGCGGCTTCTCCTCGCCGCTCACGGAGGCGAAGTCGACGAGGCGGGCGGTCAGCTCGGCGGCGTCCACGGACAGGTCAAGTGCGGGGTGCTCATGCTCCATGAGTGTGACCCTACGGGGTGCCGCGCCGGGCCACCCAGCGCGCCCACGCCCGGCGATCCGCCCTCCGCTCGCGTGCGCGCGCCCGTGCGCCGCACGGGGAGCCGGGCCCAGGACGACGGCCCGACCAGGCCCTCGGCCCCTACCGTGGCGGGCGCACGCACTCCAGTACGGTGTGACGCGTGTCCCTCCCCTTCCTCCGCAACCGCGCCCGGCGGGCGCGCGCCGGGGTGGCGTGCGCGGTCCTCCTCGCGCTGATCGGGTACGCGACGGCGCACGTGCTGACCGGTGGCGGCGGCCCGCCCCGCTGCGTCGTACGGGCCGACGGCGAGCGGCTCGAACTCGATCCGGAGCAGTCGCGCCACGCGGCCACCATCGCGGCCGTCGCAGCGTCGCGCGGCCTGCCCGAGCGGGCGGTGACCATCGCGGTCGCCACCGCCATGCAGGAGTCGGGGCTGCACAACATCCGGCGCGGCGACCGCGATTTGCTGGGCCTCTTCCAGCAGCGCCCCTCGCAGGGCTGGGGCACCGCGCGGCAGATCCTCGACCCGGTCTACGTGTCGGGCAAGTTCTTCGACGACCTGGTGAAGGTGCACGGCTACTCGCGGCTGCCGCTGGCCGTCGCGGCGCAGCGCGTGCAGTTCAGCGGCTTCCCGCAGGCGTACGCGAAGGACGAGGCGAAGGCCCGGCTGCTGACCGCCTCGCTGACCGGCCGCCTCGCGGGCTCCTTCCGCTGCCCGGCGCTGCCGGACGACGGGGAGCCCGGCGACCCGCGCCGGCTGCGGGCGCTGATCGCGCGGGAGTTCGGGCCGGTGGTGGACGGGCCGGGCGGCGACGGGGCGCGGCGCACCGGGAACGCCGCCACCGAGCTGGGCGGCATCGGCGACCCGGACACCGGCGCCGGCCGCTACGAGCCCACCGACGGCGACGCTCCCCCCACGGCCCCCGCCGAGGACCCGACGGGCGCGGCGGGCCCGCCGGGGCCGAGCGCGCGGCCGGGTACGGAGGAGGAAGCGGACGGCTTCGAGGTGCGCGTCCCGGTACGGACGACGGTACCGGGCGGCGATCCGCGCCAGCGCGGCTGGGAGTTGGCGCACTGGGCGCTGGCGCACGCCGGCGAACTGCGCGTCGCGCGTATCTCCTTCGACGGCCGGGAATGGTCGGCGGGCGCGTCGGAAAAGGGCTGGCGAACGGTTTCCCGAAAGGGCGGCCCATCCGGTCATTCGGTCGCGGGGAATTCCCTGACGGAGGTACGCATCGAACTCGCCCGGTGAATCCGGCGCGCGGTGATGTCGCGGAACTCCGCGAGCCACCCGTCCCGCGAGCCAGCCGTTCCCGCCAGCAGCCTCCCCGCGGCCCCCCTGCCGGCGCACCCGACGGCGTACGGAGCACCGGCCGTCCGCACCCGCACCGCGCTCCACCCGGCCGTGGCAGCCGGCCCCCTGACGCTCCGCCACCCCGGCCCCGACACCGGGGCGACCCGCCCTCCCGCGTCCCGCAGGCGCGGCACCCCGCCCTCGCGGCGGGGCAGAGAAATCCGACGCCGTCACGCACGCCGCGTCCGTTTACCAGGACAGGCGTCGGTAATTTGCGCACCCCTACGGGCCGATAATGCGATGCATAAGGAATTCTTTACCTTACGAAACCGCAACCTTCCGAGCCCTCGCGCGGTAGTCACTGCGTCTACTCCTGGACACTCCGCACCAGACGTCGCACATCAGACGTTTCCGCATGACACTGTCGAAGGAGCACTATGTCCCTCCCTCTCACGCGTCGGATCGCCCGGGCCGCGCTGCTGGTCGCCGCGGGCGCGGCTCCCCTGGTCGGCGCCGGGGCGGCGCAGGCGGCCCCCACCTAGTACTCGGCCGAGCTGGCCGGTCTGAGCTCCCCGGACAGCTCCCCGCTGGGGGAAGCGCTGGACAGCACCTCGCAGAAGACCGCGCGGACCGCGGGCGAGGTGGGCGGCGAGGTCGTCAGGCAGGGAGTGCCCGCGGCGGGCAAGGCGGTGGGCTCGCTCAGCAGGAACGCGGCCCCGCCGGTCGAGGAGGCGCAGAAGTTCGCGGGCGAGACGTTCTTCGACACCGCGGTGAAGCTGGACGAGGCGCTGCCGGAGGACAACCTGTTGCAGCGCGGCGTCTCCACCGACAACGTGGCCCGCGACCTCACCGGCACCGACCTGCCGATCGGCTGACGCGGTCCCGCACCGCGGGCCCCGTCACCCCCACGGCGGGGCCCGTGACCGTTCCCGACGCGGCCGACGGGCCCGGCGGGCGCCTCCCTGGTGGAGCGCTCGCCGGGCCCGTTTCGCGTACCCGCACCCCGGGCGCCGGGCCCTGCCGGCTCTCGGCGGGGCCCGGGCCCAGCGTCAGTCCTCCAGGCCGGCGTCAGTCCTCCAGGCCGGCGTCAGCCCTTCAGGCGGGCGACCGCCGCGGCGACCCGCTCGTCCGTCGCCGTCACGGCGACCCGTACGAAGCGCTCCCCCGCCGGCCCGTAGAAGTCGCCCGGGGCCACCAGGATGCCGCGCGCGGCCAGGTCGCCCACGGTCTCCCAGCACGGCTCGTCGCGCGTGGCCCACAGGTAGAGCGACGCCTCGCTATGCTCAATGCGGAAGCCGTACGCCTCCAGCGCGCCGCGCAGTGCCGCGCGCCGGCGGGCGTACCGCTCCCGCTGCTCGGCGACGTGCGTATCGTCGCCCAGCGCCACGACCGTGGCCGCCTGCACCGGGGCGGGCGTCATCAGCCCGCTGTGCTTGCGGATCGTGAGGAGTTCGCGCAGCACGGCCGCGTCGCCGGCGAGGAAGGCCGCGCGGTAGCCGGCCAGGTTGGAGCGCTTGGAGAGCGAGTGGACGGCCACGAGGCCGTCGAAGGAGCCGCCGCACACGTCCTCGCGCAGCACCGAGACCGGCTCAGCGTCCCAGCCGAGTTCCAGGTAGCACTCGTCGCTGACCAGCAACACCCCGTGCTGCCTGGCCCACGCCACGGCCCGGCGCAGCTCGTCGGCGCCCATGACGCGGCCGGTCGGGTTGGACGGCGAGTTGAGCCACAGCAGCCTGAGCCCCGCCGGATCGAACACGGCCAGCCTGGCGTCGTCGGCGAAGAGGTCCTCGTCGTACGGGACCGGCTCGGCCCGCGCGAGCCGCGCGCCGACCTCGTACGTCGGGTAGGCCAGCCGCGGGAAGGCGACCCGGTCGCCGGGGCCGAGCCCGAGCTGTGTCGGCAGGGCGGCCACCAGCTCCTTCGACCCGACGAGCGGCAGCACCCGCGCGTGGTCCACCTCGCGGGCGCCGAGCCGGCGCTCGACCCAGCAGGCGATGGCGTCGCGGAGCGCGACGGTCCCCCACACGGTGGGGTAGCCGGGGCTGTCGGCCGCGTCGGTCAGGGCGCGTTGGATCGCGGCGGGGACCGGGTCCACCGGGGTGCCGACCGAGAGGTCCACGATGCCGTCCGGGTGGCTGGTCGCGGTGGCCTTGTACGGCTCAAGCCGGTCCCAGGGGAAGACGGGAAGGCGGTCGGTGACGGGGTACACGGTGCCTCGTTTCCTGTGATGCCTGTGGTGTCTGCGGTGCTGGTGGCTGTGGTGCCTGTGGTCGCTGCGATGGCTGTGGTGATCCGGGATCGCGCGCCGTGTGACCGGAGCGGTCCGCGCCGGTCACGGTCCTCACGCCCCGGGCCCGTACGCGACGGCCCAGAAAACGTCTCGGCCCCGTGCGTCCCGTCGCGCGCGCCACGGGGGCGGGGAGGGCCGTACGGGACCGAGACCGCGCTCGTCGCGCGGAGCCTGGAGGGGCCGGACGAGGTCAGCGGTCACTCGTCACGGCCGCGGATCACTCGTCGTGGCTCTGCGGCGGGAGCGCTGCGATGAAGGGGTGGTCCCGCTCGATCAGGCCGAGCTTCGAGGCCCCACCGGGCGAGCCGAGCTCGTCGAAGAACTCCACGTTCGCCTTGTAGTAGTCCTTCCACTCCTCGGGAGTGTCATCCTCGTAGAAGATGGCCTCGACCGGGCAGACCGGCTCACACGCACCGCAGTCGACGCATTCGTCAGGATGGATGTACAAGGACCGCGAGCCCTCGTAGATGCAGTCGACGGGGCATTCCTCGATGCAGGCCTTGTCCTTCAGGTCAACACAAGGCTCCGCGATGACGTAGGTCACGCTGTCGTTCCTCCTCGGTAGGGCTGGCGGGACCGGTGTTTGCGTGGCCCCGCTGCGTGGCGCGCGGGAGCGCGGCGTCGTCGATGCCCACACCTAGTATCTCCGTTCCGGGGCAGGAGACGAACATGAGGGGCGGACAGAGCTGTGGAGTTCACCACGGGCGGACGACTTGAAGTCCGAATTTCCCACGCTGACGTGGGAAAACGCGTATCGGTACGACGCCTGAACGATCGAGGGGGCGGGCCCCAGAAGTTCACCGACACGGTAGGGGTGCTTGCATCCTGGACTGGGAGTGTGATGCGGATCACGCGCAAGACCGGCGAGGATGTCCGCATCGCGGAGGACACGCTCGTCGCAGGCAAGGTCATCCCGTCCGTGCCCGGCGCCCACCCCGGATCGGCGCCCACCCGGCGGCGCGGGCCGGCCGCCGACGCGGCGGAGATCGACCGGATCGCCGCCCGCTCCTGGCCCCCGGCCGAGCGGGCCCGGCTGGCGCCCGCCGGCGCCGACCCAGCCGCGGGGCTGGCCTCCGGCGCGGGCTGGGAGCTGCGCGCGGCCGGCGGCTTCACCCGGCGCGCCAACTCCGTGGTCCTGTTGAGCGACCCCGGCCTACCGCTCGACGAGGCGCTGCGCCGGGTGTGGGGATGGTACGCCGAACGCGGACTCCCCGCGTACTTCCACGTCAGCGAGGGCGCCTCGGCCGAGCAGGAAGCGCTGGCCACCGAGCTGGCCCGGCGCGGCTGGACGAACGAGGGCACGGCCGAGGTGTGGACGGCGGCCCTGGCGCCGCTGGCCGACCGGGACCCGGCGCCGTTCCCGGCCAAGGACGCCCCGACGCTCTCGGCGCACAACGCCGGGGCCACGTCGGGGTCGGGCCCGGCGGAGCCACGGGGCAAGCTGTCGCGCACGCTCAGCGACGCCTGGCTGGCCCGCTACCAGCGGTTCGGGACGCCGGCGCCGCAGAGCCTCACGGTGCTCTCGGGCGGTCCCTCGGTGTGGTTCGCCACCTTCTGGGCCAGTCAGGAGGCGGCGGCGATCGGGCGGTGCGTGGTGGACGGGCGCTGGGCCGGGTTCGCCGCGGTCGAGGTGGCGCCCGAGCACCGGCGCCGGGGCCTGGCCACCGCCGTGATGGCCGCCCTGTCCCGCGCGGCGCTGGCCGAGGGCGCCTCGGCGGCCTACCTGCAGGTAGAAGCCGACAACGCGCGCGCCCACGCGCTCTACACAGCGCTCGGCTTCCGCCCGCACCACCCGTATCACTACATCACTACTTCCGCGCCCCACAGGACGACGCCCGCTGAGCGGGTACGAGGCAGGGTACAAGGCACGTATTGTACGACACCACGGACCGAAGGCGACGATTCGCCGAAGCGGCGCGCGAGGAGCGTCCCGACCTCGCACTGCTGTGCCTCCTGGTGGGCGCGGAGGCCGACGCGGAACTGGACGAGGCGGGTGTGGACGCGGCCCAGATCGAGCTGGACCGGCTGGCTGGGCTGCTGCCCTTCGCGCCGGGCGGCCCACGGGACTGGGCCGGCGCCACCGCCAAACTGCTGGGCGAGGAGTGCGGCTTCCACGGCGCCCCGGCCGACTACCGGCGCCTGGACTCCTCACTCCTGCACCAAGTGCTGCACCGGCGCCGGGGTCTGCCCATCCTGCTGTCCGTGGTCTGGCTGGAGGTGGCTAGGCGGGCGGGCGCGCCGGTGTACGGGGTCGCCCTGCCGGGCCACTTCGTGGTCGGGTTCGGCGACCCGGCCGGCGCGCACGCGCTGGTGGACCCGTTCGACGGCGGCCGACCGCTGACGGACGAGGACGGGGGGCTGCTGGTGGCGGGCGCCACGGGGGCGCCGCTGTCGCCCGCGCTGCTCGCCCCGGCCGAGCCGCTAGAGATCGTCCTGCGGGTGCTGAACACCATCTGCGCCTGGGCCGCCGCCCGCCCCGAGCGCACCGACATCCAGCTCTGGGCGGTCGAGCTGTCCCTGCTGCTGCCGAGCCACCCGGCGCGGCTGCGCTTCGAACCCGGCGCGGCTGCGCTTCGAACGGGGCCAGCTCCTGGTCCAGCGCGGCGACTTCCGGGGCGGGGCCGCGGAGATGGAGCAGTACGCGGACGTCATCTCGCCCATGGAACCCAGCTCCGCCGAGACGGTACGCCGCCATGCCCGTGCGGCCCGGTCCCTGCTCAACTAGCGGCCCAGCGACCGGCCCACCACACGGCGCGCCCAGCGGCCCGGTCGGCGACGCGGCGCACCCGCCGACGGGGCCCCGGGTCAGTCGCCCGGGGCCCCGTCGGCGGGCCGGCGCGTCAGAGGACGGTGCGCGTCAGGAGAGCGAGCGTCACCCCAGGGTCGTGTTCGGGATGGCCACCGTGCGCCCGGCCACCGTCTTGCCGGTGAGCGCCCGGCCCATGGCTCCCGCCACGTCCGTGGGGCTGACCGGGGTCTTGGAGCCGTCGCCCCGCTCGACCAGGACGCCGTCGAAGGTGCTGCCGTAGAGCTGCTTTATGGCGTCCAGGTCGTAGTGCTCGACCAGCTTGCCGTCGACCACCCGCATGGACAGAATCCGCGGCAGCGAGCGGTCCGGGCCGAACTGGATCTCCCGGCCGCCCGCCTGAACGGTGATCAGGCCCGACATCGCGGGCTCGGCGAACGTCTTCATCTTGCGGTCGACCTCGGCGTCCGAGATCTTGGGCTGCCTGGTCGTGCTCGGCAGCGCCACCGCCCGGTTCTCGCCGGACTCGGCTCGCTCCCGGTACGCCTGGGCCACGGCGTCCACCGACTTGTCGGCGTCGAGGCCCTTGCCGGCCTTGCCGTGGACCGGCACCGCCCGGCCGGGCTCGAAGGTGATGGTGCCCTCGCGCGCCGAACCCGAGCCCTCGCCCGCGAGCCGCCCGAGGGCGTCCCGCAGCTTCTCCTCGTCGACCTTGACCTTGGCCTCGGCCTCCCGGGTGCCGCCGAACAGCGAGCCGATGACGGTGACCGGGTTGTAGTCGCGCCCGGCAGTGTCCCGCACGGTGGCCTCGGTGTCGATCGACAGGCCCGCGACGGACGGCTTGAGCTCCAGTTGCTCGCCGTCCACCGAGACCTTCATCGGCGCGGTGGTGCGGTTGCCGAGCTGGGTGTCCAGCTTCTTGACCGCCTCCTCCTTCGAGGTCCCGCCGATGTCGATGCCGAGCACGGTGGTCCCGTTGGGCACGTCCGCGTGGCCGAGCACCAGCCCCGCCCCGTACACCACGCACACCACACCGACGATGCCCACGCCCGCCATGACGAGCTTGGAGCGGCCCTTCTTCTTGGGCTTGCTCCCGCCGCCGCTGGGGGCGGGTGTCGGGGCGGCCGGCTTGGGGTTCTGCTGGCTGGCGGGCGGCTCGCCCGCGCCGCCGGGCGCCGTCGCGGGTACGCCGCTGACCACCGTGTTCCCGGAGACCGGCGGGCCGCTCGGGCGCTTGCCGGCGGCGAGGGCGTCCAGCGCCGCCTTGGCCTCGCGCTCGCTGTCGGTGAGTTCGGGCTCGCCGGGCAGCCGGTTCGCGGCCTGCCCGCCCCGGGTGGTCGCGCCGAGCCCGCCGGACGCGCCGGCGCCCGGACCGGGGGGTGCGCCGGGGCCGGTGGCGGGCGCGGCCGGTGCCTTCTTCGCCTTCTTACCGGGCTGCTGGGGCGTCAGCCGGGCCGTGTAGCCGGCGGCGCCGGCCGTGTCGGGCCGCTCGACGTCGTGCTGGCTCGGCCCGCCGGCGCCGCCCGGGCCGTCGAACGGCCCGCCGGGCGTGTCGAAGCCAGGCGTGTCGAACCCGGGCGTGTCGTAACTGGACGTGTCGTAACCGGGCCCGGCCGGTCCGCCGGGGCCGCTGCCCAGCGTGCCGGGCGCGTCGAAGGGGCCGCCGCCCACCGGGGCGCCGGCCGGCGCGTCGAAGGGCGCTCCCGGCGCGTCGGGGCCGGGAGCCGTGCCGGCGGACGGGCCGGGCCCGGACGCGAAGTCCGGCGGCGAGACGGGCATGTCGCCGGTGGTGGGCCCGCCGGTCACACCGGCGGGGCCGCTCTGGTCCGCGGCGTCCCGGCCGCCGAGCCACAGGCTGGCGAAGCCGTCCGCCGGCGTGTCGGTGCGTACCGGCCAGTCGTCGTACGGCAGGTCGCTGCGGTCGCGAGGCAGCAGGGGGCCCGGGTCGGCACCGTCGACGCCGCCGGGCTCGGGCCCGGATCCGGGGAAGGTTCCCAGCGGGTCGGGCAGCGGGTCGGCGAGGGGACCCGGCAGCGGGTCGTTGAGCGGATCGCCCTGCCCGCCTCCGGGACCGCCGGGGCCGGCGCCGTGCTGGCAGTCGGCGTAGTCCGGGTAGTACGACTGTCCGCCGCCCGCGCCGGACCCGCCGGTGCCGAACGGGTCGGGCCCGGCGAAGTCGGCGCGCCCGCTGGGGGCGCCCTGGTCCGGGTGGCCGCCCTGGCCGGCGGGGTCCTGCGAGCCGGTGCGTCCCGCGTACCCGTCGTCGTACGCGCCGTCGCCAGGCAGGCCGTCCGCGCCGAAGGCGGGGAAGGGCTGCGTGGTCTCCTGGGTGGTCTCCGGCGTCGGCGCGCTCGGCGCGGCGGCGGCCGAGGGCGAGGCCCCGGCCTGCGTGTTCCTGGGCTTCCTGGGGGCGAACCAGTCGCTGGTGCGCTCGCTCGCCTTGCCCTCGCCCGGGGCCGGGTCGCCCGGACCCGCGAGGGAGCCGGAGCCGGAGGCGGTGCCGCCGGCGGGGCCCACGGCCGAGGCGGGGGAGCCGGGAGCGGCGGGGGACGTAGGGGAGGGAGCCGAACCGGAGCCGGGAGCGGAACCGCCGGGGAGACCGGTGCCGCGCGCCTGGCCGCCGGGCCGCGCGCCGCCCGATCCACCGGCCTTCGCGCCGCCCGGGCGCTGCCCGCCGCGACCGGACTCGCGCGCCGCGCCGGAAGCGGAACCGCTGCCGGAGCCCGCCGCGTCGTCGTCGCCGACCGGCTTCCGCACCACGACCGGAGGGATCGGCCGCGAACCCGGAATGTTGATCCGGATGCGGGTGGTCAGCGTCGTCTCGGTCTTAGGCTCCTCGGGCACGCGCGGCGACCGGCGGCCGTCCGCGTCGGCGTTGTCGTACGGGGCCTCCTGGGTCGGGTGCGGCGACGGATACTGGCGCGATCCGTACGGCGGGTTACCCCAGGGGTACGCGGCGTCGCCACGCCCCTGGGGCCCGGAGGACGAACTGTCAGATTCACGGCTCAAAGCAGGTTCTCCCAGTTAGCTCCGCCGCCCCCCGTCTCGCGCTGGGGTTCCCCATGCCGTAGGCCAGGGGAGGCTCGGCGGCGCGCACCACCATACTGGGCACGGCCGACCGACACTTGTCGGCCGCCGTTTCGCCACTCCCGGCGGGTACGCGGCGGCACGCCCAGCGTCATCGGTACGTCACGCCCAAAAGGTGACGTCATTTCCCAAGTCGGGTCGCGGGGGCCGGCGCTTGCGGAACCTTCGGCACCGTGGCACACATCACACCCGCGAACATCCCACCCAGCAGGAAGAGATACGAGCCGACGCCCGACCCGAACACGAAGTCGCCCTCGGGCCGGGTGGCGGTCAGGAACAGCACCACCATCAGCCAGCCGCCAGCGGGCGACCACGCGCCGGCGCGTGCCCTGGTGGCGTACAGACCGCCGTAGCACAGGGCCGCGAGGCCGAGCAGGGCCAGCAGCAACCCACCCGGGAACCAAGCCGATTGGACCAGCGCGCCGGCGATGCCGACGACCGCGCCGACGACGACCAGCAGGGCGTACGCGGCGATCCGCAGCGGGCGCAGCGGCTTGGCCAGCCAGGCGTCACCGCCGGCCGCCCCGCCCCCGACGCCCGCCCCCGTGCCGGAGCTCGCGCTCGCCCGGGCGGCGCTGCGCGCGGGCGTACGACCGGCGCCACCGCCCGCGCCGGCTCCCTTCGCCGACGCCTTGGCCGAGCCCTGTGACGTGCCCCTGGCCGGGCTGGCGCCCTTGGCCGTTGCCCTAGTTGGGGCCTTGGCCGCGCCCTTCGCCACGCTCGCGCCCTTGCCGGCGTTCGCTCCCGCGCCCGCGCTCACGTGGCCACCCCCGCGAACAGGTCGTCCTCGCGGCCCGGCCACGCGGTGTCGCCGTCCGCGACGGCGCGGCCCGGGCCGCGCCGTCCCTGCGCGAGGCGGTAGAACTCCGTGGTCAACAGGGGCTGACCGAGATCGTTCGAGAGGGCGAAGAAGTCACCGCTCACGGTGATCTGCGTGGCGTGGGCGCGCATCGCCGCGGCCTTCGCCGCCGCGTAGGCCGATCCGTCGATCACCGTCGTCACCTCGTCGTCCTCGACCACGCCCGGCAGGTCGGCCAGCGCGGCGGTGCCGGCGAACGGGGCGCCGCCCGGCGTGTCGGCCAGCTTATGCGCGCGCGCCAGGCCCTGTTCGGCCACCGAGCGGGGGACGCAGTTCCAGTAGGTCTTGTCGATCGCGTGCGGTTCGCCCAGGTCGCGGCGGAACCCGCGCTCCGCGGCCAGTTCCGCGGCGCGCGTCGCCACCCGGTGCGCCTTGATGTGGTCAGGGTGGCCGTAGCCGCCGTGCGGGTCGTAGGTGACGAGCACCTGCGGCCTGACCTCGCGGACGACCTCGACCAGGTGGGCCGCCGCCTCATCCGTGTCGGCCTGCCAGAACGCCCCGGGGCGCCGGTTGTGGGACAGGCCCATCATCCCCGAGTCGCGGTACCGGCCGGCGCCGCCGAGCAGTCGGTGGTCGCTGACCCCGAGCGCGGCCATCGCCGCGGTCAGCTCGCCCGCCCGGTGGGCGCCGAGCGCGCTGGCGGGTCTGGGGTCCAGCGGGTCGGCGGCGAGGTGGGCCAGATCGGCGGGGATCACCTCGCCCTCCTCGCCGAGGGTGCAGGTCACCAGCGTCACGTGCACGCTGGCGGACGCGTACGCGGCCATCGTGGCGCCGTTGTTGATCGACTCGTCGTCCGGGTGCGCGTGCACCAGGAGCAGACGACGAGCGGGAAGGACGGTCATGGGAACAGCCTACGAGTCCGCCTCCCGCCCCGGGTCCCGGGCGGCCGGCACCGGGCGCGCGACGGCGCGCGGCAGCGCCGGGCCCGCTCTGAGCGATACCCGGGACGCGATACCGCGCCAGGCCGCGATGCCGCGCCGTACGGCGAGACCCGAGCCGAGCGGCGCTCCGGTGGAAAGCGGTGGCCTCGCCGGAACGGGGGCGCGGTCGGGGCGCGTACGAGGGCTGTCGGCCCTGGCGATGAGAACCCGCTGGAACCCGCGACTAGAACCTGATGTCGCCGATGACGTCGGCGACGCTGGTGCCCAGCTCGTCGATCGTGGGCGCCATTGACGAGCCGGCGAGATAGAAGCCCAGCATCACGCAGACCACGGCGTGTCCCGCTTTGAGGCCGTTCTTCTTGACCAGCAAGACCGTGATGACGCCCAGCAGCAGCACCGCCGAAACTGATAGCACCACGGCGGCTCACCTCCAGATTCATCCGTCGACGACTACTGGCCGCCGTTCAGTGGTGTTTCCCGACAAGGTCCTCGTAGCCGAACCTCCGCCGCGCCCCGCGCGCGACCCGGCGAACGTCCGCCCCTCATACGCTCCGTGCGCCGCACCGCACCAGGAGCTACCCCGCTCCCCACCCGTTCATCCACGCCACCAACGCCCTCACGCTCCTCACGGCCGGCACCAACACCGCAGGCCGCCCGGCACCACGGGCCCCAACAACACCGGTGCCCGCGGGCCAACTTGAGTCATACCCAGCATGCGGTCGGGATCATAACTTTCCACCGGCCCGCACATCGCGGTGTGTGGGGGCATGACAGGGGCGCATGCTTGTTCGCATGTGCCACCTCACCGGTTCCGTCCAACTGTCGGACGGGCCCGGCCCCCGCACCGAGCCGCCCGCGCCCCCGTCAGCGCGCCCCACCACACCGTCTCGGCGCGTCGCGGCCCGCCCACCCCGCCCGCACCCCGACGTGGCGGGGTGCCACCCCGGCGTACCCCCGCGCGCGACGGCCGGTCCCCGTCGCTCACCCGGCATCGCGCCGGGACCCCGGGCCGCGGGCCGCCCCGGCGCGGGGACGGCCCGTAGGCTCGGCCCCATGACCGGATACCTCTCGTTTCCTCGACAGCACGCGCGGACGCAGCGCTTCACCCTCGGGGCACCGCGCGCCTTCAGCGTGTCCCCGGACGGCGCGCGCGTCGTCTTCCTGCGCTCGCGGCACGGCACCGACCGGGCGAACCTGCTCTGGGTGCTCGACGTGGCGCAGGGGCGGGAGTACCCGGCGGCGCGGCGGCGCGGGCGAGGAGTTGTCGGCCGAGGAGCGGGCCCGGCGCGAGCGCAGCCGCGAGGGCGCGGCCGTCGAGTTGGCGGCCTTCGCCCTGTCGGGCCGACTCTTCGTCGCCGAGCTGCGCGCGGGCACCACGCGGGAGTTGTCGCCGGCCGCCGGGCACGGGCCGGTGGTGGACCCGCGCCCGTCCCCCGACGGGCGGCACGTCGCGTACGCGGCGGGCGGCGCGCTGTAGGTCGTCGGCAGCGACGGCGCGGCCGACCGGGCGCTGGCCGAGCCGGAGGGCCGGGACGTCACGTACGGCCTCGCGGAGTTCATCGCGGCCGAGGAGATGGACCGCTCGCGCGGCTTCTGGTGGTCGCCGAACAGCGACGCGCTGCTGGTGGCGCGGGTGGACGAGTCCCCCGTACGGCGCTGGTGGATCGCCGATCCGGCCAACCCGGAGCGGGAGCCGACCGAGGTGCCCTACCCGGCGGCCGGTACGCCCAACGCCGTGGTGACGCTCGCGCTGATCGGCCTGGACGGCACGCGCACCGAGGTCACCTGGGACCACGGGCGGTTCCCGTACCTGGCCCGGGTGCACTGGTCGGCCGACGGGCCGCCGCTGCTCCTGGTGCAGGCCCGCGACCAGCGCACGCAGCGCTAGCTGACGGTCGACACCGCCACCGGCGAGACGCGCACCGTGCACGCGGACGAGGACGACGCGTGGCTCGACCTCTTTTCCGGGGTGCCCGCCTGGACCCCGGACGGGCGGTTGGTACGGATCGCCGACGAGGCCGGCGCGCGCGTGGTGATGGTCGGCGACCAGCGGCTCACCTCGGACGCCCTGCACGTCAGGGCGGTGCTCGACATCGGCGAACGGGACGTGCTGTTCTCCGCCGCGCCCGGCGAGGGCGCCGGCCTGCCGCGAGTGCCCGGCGAGATCGGCGTCTACGGGGCCTGGTTCCGCGCCGGCGGCGACGGGCCCGGCGGATGCGAGCCGATCGCGCTCTCCCCCGACCCCGCCGTGACCTCCGCGGTGCGCGGCGGCGACGTGCTGGTGCTGCCCTCGCTGGGGCTGGCCGAGCCGGGCGTGCGGGTGGCGGTCGTACGGGCCGACGACGAGCGCGCGCCGGCCGACTGGGAGCGGCTGACCGAGATCGCCAGCCACGCGGAGCGCCCGGTCCTGACCGCCGCCCCGCACCTGGTCTTCGCCGGCGAGCGGAACATCCCCTGCGCCGTGCTGCTGCCCACAGGGGACGGGCCGCTGCCGGTCCTGATGGACCCGTACGGCGGGCCGCACGGGCAGCAGGTGCTCGCGGCGCACAACGCGTACCTGACCTCGCAGTGGTTCGCCGAACAGGGCTTCGCGGTGCTCGTGGCGGACGGCCGGGCCACCCCGGGCCGCTCCTCGGCTGGGAGAAGGCGATCCGGCACGAGGTGGCAGCGGTGACGCTGCAGGATCAGGTGGACGCGCTGCACGCCCTCGCCGACCGGTTCCCGCTCGACCTAGGGCGGGTCGCCATCCGTGGCTGGTCGTACCGGGCTGCTCGCCGGGCTGGCCGGGCTGCGCCGCCCGGACGTCTTCCACGCGGCGATCGTCGGCGCCCCGGTCACCGACCAGCGGCTGTACGATACGCACTACACCGAACGCTACCTGGGCCACCCGGACGAGCGGCGCGAGGTGTACGCGCGCAACTCGCTGGTCACCGACAAGGGCCTGGTCGAGGCGGCGGAGCCGGCCCGGCCGATGATGATCATCCACGGCCTCGCGGACGACAACGTGGTGGTGGCCCACACGCTGCGGCTCTCCTCCGCCCTGCTCGCGGCCGGCCGCCCGCACGAGGTGGTGCCGCTGTCCGGCGTCACCCACATGACCCCGCAGGAGCAGGTGGCGGAGAACCTGCTGCTGCTCCAGGTGGAGTTCCTGCGCCGGTCGCTGGCGCTGCCCGGCGGCGACGACGCGGCAGCGGAGGGCGGCGCGGCCTAGCTACCTGACGTGCCGCCCGAGCCACCGCGCGGGCGGCGACGCCGCCCGGCACCGCCGGGTTACCCAGGGGTCCGCGCCCCCAAGAACGCCGGTGGCGGGTCGGCCGAATTCCGTCGGTCGGTCGCGTCCGCCCGCCGCGCGCGATCAGTCGGACGGCCCGCCTAGCAGGAGCCGGGCGGGTTCGACGGAGGTGGTCCAGCGGGCGGCGGCGGTGGCGGACTCGCCGGGGGCGGCGGGGCGCCGTAGCCGCCGCCCTGGTGGCCCCCTGCTGGCCACCCTGGTATCCGCCCTGGTAGCCACCCTGATAGCCACCGCCCTGCTGGCCGCCCGGATAGCCGTCCTGGTAGCCGCCGGCCGACGGGTAGTTGCGAGGCGAGGGGTTCGGGCCGTAGCCGTCGGGGGTGGCGTAGCCGTCACCGCCGTGGCCCGGTGTGGGCTGGGGGCCCCAGCCGGGTGGTGAGCCCGTGACGTGCTCGGGTCCTCGCGGGGCCAGCGCGAGGAGGGCCACCAGGCCGGCGGCGACCTGCACGAAGGACGACCACACGAACAGCTTCTGGCCGGTGGCCAGCTCGTCCATGACGTCGAGGATCTCCAGCTTGAAGATGATCGACAGGTCACCGACCGAGTACGCGATGACCAGGAGGGCGGCGATCAGGCCCAGCGGCCGGACGTACGGGGTCCGGCGCAGCGCCAGGGCGCCGGCCACGACCGCGAGGAGCGCGACAAGCCAACCGACCCAGCCGGTGGGCTGGCCGAGGACCGTCAGGAGGTAGCGCTCTCCGGTGAGCTGTCGCTTGTACACCTCCCAGCCCCGGTCCTGGGCGAAGTAGATCTGCCAGCCGATCAGCACCAGGCCGATGCCGCCGAGGAAGGCGAAGGCCGTCCCCGCCCCACCGGGCGTGGGCTCGGCGGGTCGTGCCGGCGGGGCCGCACCGTACCGCTGCTGGTCGAGCGCCGGGGGCCGCTGCCGGGCCGCGTTGCGCGCGACGGCGACCGCCAGCAGCATCGCCGCGCTGACCAACACCGCCGACCAGCACGTGAGTTGCGCCCGGGTGGCCGTGCCGCCGGGCATGCCGTCCATCCAGTCGGCGTGCAGGTTCCACAGACTGGGCAGGCGCAGCGCGATGGTGGTCACCGCGACGGCGACCAGGGCGCTGCCAGCGACGGCGGACCGCAGGACGATCAGACCGGTCGCCACGTAGAGCACGAGCAGGACCAGGCCGTAGTAGGACGAGGTGACCAGGCCCCCGCTGTAGGAGGAGGTCCCCAGCCCGAGCCAGTACCACCACACGGTGGACGCCTCGTCGGCCTCGTTCAGGTCCCGGATGATCCAGGCCAGCGAGATGGCGGCGAACACGGCGCAGTACAGCGCACCGAAGATCCGTAACTCACGCCAGATGGTTTGCTGTCCACTCACGTCGGCCGCCCCCCTGACTACCCCGCTCGGGCAGCGGCACCGCCCGGAACGTGGGGTCTACCCAGCGTGCGCGCGATCTAGTGCGCCGACGGCGACGAGGTCGGAAAAACTGTCGGCGGCCCCGGGATCTCCCGCTTTCCGTGGCCGTACGCTCCCGGCGGCGATGCGCTCACATATCGGCATGATCGGGTGCGATGGCGTGTACTGGCGGTGAAACGGCCTGAAAATCAACGGGTTTGAAGAGAATTTAGGGGCGTCTGTCGCCTTTTCCGTACGGCCTGTCAAGCACGCGCCCACCTCGATCTGCACAACCTTCGCTCAAGAAGGTGGCAGCCGCCCGGTATCTGTTCCACGCCCCCCTTGACCGAGCTAGGAATTCATTGCGACAGTCCCGCTCATCCGACGGCGCGTAACAGCGTCCGCGGGTAGTCCACGAGCACGGCACACCCAGTGAGAAGTGCGGGGGCGCTTCGCGATGACGAGTCCATTCTAGGCCGCTGCCGCAGGGCCCGAACCCGCCGCGAGCGGCGTGCCACCGGGCCCGGGGCGGGCGGCGAAAGGGAGCGGTCCGAGCGAGCCGGTGGTGGCCAGGGAGTTGGTCGGCCGCTCGCCCCGGCAATTGATGTGGCGTCGCTTCCGGCGCGACCGGGCGGGCGTGGTCGCCGCCCTGGTGGTGCTGTTCTTCTTCGCCGTCGCGCTGCTGGCGCCGGTGATCTCGTGGCTGTACGGAAAGGACGCGTACACCACCTACGGCCTGGACCAGCCGGAACTCCTCGACCCGGTCAGCGGCTATCCGATGAAACCCAACGACGGGATCGACGGCGAGTTCTGGTTCGGAATCGAACCGAAACTCGGCCGCGACGTGCTGATGCAGCTCGTCTACGGCATTCGCACCTCGTTGCTCATCGGTCTCGCCGCCACCGTGCTCTCCACGATCACCGGCATCGTCATCGGAGTGGCCGCCGGATATCTCGGTGAGCGCACCGACTACTTCCTGGGCCGGCTCATCGATCTGCTGCTCTCCTTTCCGCAGCAGTTGTTCTTCGTGGCCTTCATGCCGGTGGTCACCGCGCTTTTCGTGAGCCCGGAGAAGGAAACGCCCACCTATTTGCGGGTGACGGCGCTGGTCCTGGTGTTGTGGCTGCTCGGGTGGATGCAGTTGGCCCGGCTGCTGCGCGGGCAGGTGCTCTCGCTGCGGGAGCGGGAGTTCGTCGAGGCGGCCCGGGTGACCGGGGCGTCCCCGTGGCGGATCATCCGCAAGGAGTTGCTGCCCAACCTGGGCACGCCGATCCTCGTGCAGTCCATGCTGATGCTCCCCATGTTCGTGACCGCCGAGGCCGGCCTCTCCTTCCTCGGCGTCGGGGTCGTGGAGCCGACCCCGGACTGGGGCCGGATGTTCGCCAAGGGGGCCGAGGTCTACGAGGGCGACATCACCTACATATTCTTCCCCGGCGTCGCGATGGTGGTCTTCGTCGTCGCCTTCAACCTGCTCGGGGACTCCGTCCGGGACGCCCTGAATCCCAAGACCACCCGGTGAACCGGCCGCCGGAAGGGCGCCGAGCGGACCGCAAGGCGGCCCTCTCGGCCCCGTGGCCCAGGCGGTGCCGGCCAGCGCCGGGCAGCTCGGCGGTGACCGGCGGGGCCAGACACCACCAGGCAGACAGTGCGCAGGAGTGTTCGTCCAACGAGGCAGGTGCATTCACAGCCATGACGGTCCACCACACATCGAAAGTCAGAACCCGCGTCATCGCGCTAGCCGCCGGGGCCCTGGTGCTCACGGCGTGCAGCGAGGGCGGCGGGTCCGGCGGCGACCGCTCGGCGGAGCCGACGATGGCCGCCCAGGGCATCACCCTGGGCACCGCGGCCGACTCCACCGGGCCCGCGAAGGAGGTGGCCGGCGCGAAGAAGGGCGGCACGGTCCGGGTCCTGCAGCGCGACGCGTACGAGTACCTGGACCCCGGACAGATCTACGTCAGCGACGAGCTGATCATGCAGACCGTCTACAACCGGACGCTGACCAGCTACCAGGTGGACGACAAGACGGGGAAGACGAAGTTGGTCGGCGACCTCGCGACCGACATCGGCAGGTCCTCGGAGGGCGGCCGGACCTGGACGTACGCGCTCAAGGACGGGCTGAAGTTCGAGGACGGGACGCCCATCACCTCGCGGGACGTGCGGCACTCCATCGAGCGGCTGTACGCGAAGTATCCAGACCAACGGGCCGCTCTACCTCCAGCAGTGGCTCTCCGGCGAGGGGCAGAGCTACCGCGAGGCGCTGCCGGACGGCCCGTACGGCGGGGACCACCTGCCGGCGTCGGTGCTCGACACGCCGGACGACAAGACCATCGTCTTCCACTTCGACCAGCCGCGCGCCGAGGTGCCGTTCGCGGTCGCCATGCCGAACATCGGCGCGGTGCCGCCGGGCAAGGACAAGAAGGAGGGGTACAACAAGGCGCCGGTCGCCTCGGGTCCGTACAAGGTCGCCGACTACAAGCCGGGCAAGGGAATCGCATCCGTGCGCAACGAGCACTGGGACCCGAAGACCGACCCGATACGGCACCAGTACGTGGACCGCTTCGAGGTGTCCTTCGGGCACCAGTGGACGGACTCCACACGCCTCCTCCTCGCCGACCAGGGCGCCGACAAGCAGGCCATGACCTGAAACAACGCGGTGGACCCGGCGCAGATCTCCACCGTTTTGAAGGACCGGGGGGCTATGGCGCGCTCGCTGGCCCGCACCCAGCCGTACGTGGACGTCGTCAGCATCAACACCAGCCGGGTCAGGAACAAGAAGGTCCGCGAGGCGCTGGCCTGGGCGTTCCCCAACGGCCAGTACCTCCAGCAGTACGGCGGACCCAAGGCCGGCGAGATCGCCGGATCGCTGGTCGGCCCGACCCTCAAGGGCCACAACCGCGACTTCGACCCGTTCCAGAAGCGGAAGTACCCCGGCGGCAACACCGAGAAAGCGAAAGAGTTGCTGAAGGAGGCGGGCGAGGAGGGCTACCGGATCGTCTACGCGTACGGCAACGACAAGCCCGCGCAGGACGCGTCGGTGGTCGTGGAACGGGCCCTTGAGGCGGCCGGCTTCACGGTGGAGAAGAAGGAGTTGGACCGCGGCACGTACTACACGCAGATCGGCAGGGTGAACAACACCTACGACCTGTACCGCTCCTCGTGGAGCGCCGACTGGCCGTCGGGCTCGACGGTCGTCCCGCCGGTCTACGGCGGCAAGAACGTCTACGACAGCTCGCCGAATTACTCCCACCTCGACTCCCCCGCCATCAACAAGGAGATCGAGCGGATCGAGGACTTGAACAAGGCGGCCCCCGAGTGGGTCAGGCTCGGTGAGCGGGTGCTGACCGAGGAGGTTCCGCAGGTCCCGGTCTTCTACAACCGGCTTTTCACGCTGTGGGGTTCGGGCGTCGGCGGGGTCAAGTTCCACGAGCCGTACGGCGCGGTCGACCCGACGGCCGTGTTAGTGAAGTGAGGCCCCCCGCGCGCGGTGGACGGCCGCACTCGCGCCGTGCCGGCCGTCCACCGCGCGCGAGGAACGCGCCCGTGCAGTGGCCGCGCCCGCCCGGGGCCCGCGCCCCCGCCCCGGAGACCCGCGATGCCATGCTGAGATTCCTCTTCCGCCGCTCCCTCGGCGCGGTCGTGATCCTCGTACTGATCAGCGCGATCACCTTCTTCCTCTTCTTCGCGCTGCCCGCCGACCCCGTCAGGCTGGCCTGCGGGAAGAACTGCGACCCGGCGTCCCTGGCCCTCATCAACGAGAACCTCGGCCTCGACAAGTTGATCCCCTTCCAGTACTGGGAGTTCATGGTCGGCATCGTCGCGGGCCGGGACTTCCCCGTCGGGCACTGCGACGCGCCGTGCTTCGGCTACTCCTTCGTCAACCAGGAGCCGGTGTGGCTCACCATCGTGGACCGCTTCCCCACCACGCTCTCGCTGGCGCTCGGCGCGGCCGTGGTCTTCCTGGTGGTGGGCGTGGGCATCGGGATGATCGCCGCGTGGCGGCGCGGCACCTGGGTCGACAAGCTCTTCAGCTCGCTCTCGCTGCTCGGCCAGTCGCTCCAGGTCTACTTCGTGGGCGTGCTGTGCCTGGCCTGGTTCGTCAGCGAGCTGTCGATCATGGAGCAGCAGGCGTACCACCCGATCACCGAGAACCCCGCCAGGTGGTTCAGCGGCATGCTGCTGCCCTGGCTGGTCCTCTCGCTGATCTTCATAGCCAACTACAGCCGGATGACCCGCTCGCAGTTGGTCGAGCAGTTGCACGAGGACCACGTGCGCACCGCCCGCGCCAAGAGCCTGTCCGGGCGCGCGGTCTTCTTCCGGTACGCCTGGCGCGGGGCCATCGCGCCCATCTTCGGCATGGACCTGGGCTCGCTGCTCGGCGGCGCCATGATCACCGAGTACACGTTCACGCTGCACGGCGTCGGCCGGCTGGCGGTGGACTCGGTCCGCCTCACCTACCTGCCCATGCTGATGGGCGTGATGCTGATCAGCTCGGCGGCGATCGTCGTGTTCACCATCGTCGTGGACGCCTTGTACGCCGTCATCGACCCGCGCGTGCGCCTCGCATAGGAGGGCTGAGCCAGATGACCACCGTCACCCGTGGCGCGCCGGCGCCCGCGCCGGGCGCGGCCGGCGGCTACCTGTCCGTACGCGACCTCCAGGTGCGCTTCGCCACCGAGGACGGCACCGTGAAGGCGGTGGACGGGCTCTCCTTCGACCTGGAGCGGGGCCGCACGCTCGGCGTCGTCGGCGAGTCCGGCTCGGGCAAGTCCGTCACCAGCCTCACCGTGCTCGGCCTGCACGACCCGCGCACCACCACCGTGGAGGGCCAGATCCTGCTGGAAGGGCAGGAGTTGACCGGCGCCGGCGAGCGCGCACTGGAAAGCCTGCGCGGCAACAAGATAGCGATGATCTTCCAGGACCCGCTGACCGCGCTCTCCCCGTACTACACGGTCGGCCGGCAGATCGCCGAGCCGTACCGCAAGCACACCGGCGCCTCCAAGCGGGCGGCGCGGAACCGTACGCGAGGTCCTGTCCGCGCCCCAACACCCTTATACCTGGCGCCTTTTGGACTCTATGCCGACCCTGGCCGGCGCCGTGGACACCCCACTGACGCCCATTCCCGGCGCCCCGCCCAGCCTGCTCGCCCCGCCCTCCGGCTGCCCCTTCCACCCGCGCTGCGGGTACGCCGCCGTGGTGGGCGGCGACCGCTGCGCGACGGAGCGGCCGGCGCTACCCTCAGGCCGGGGGGCCGCCTGCCACCTGGGCCCGGAGCGCGCGGGCGCCGTGCGGCGGGGCGGGCCGAAGGCCGTCCGGCCGGAAGCGGCGTCGGGGGCGCGCCCGGCGGGGGCCGGCGTGACGGGGCCGGGGCGGGCCGAGGACCTGGGGCCGGTCAAGGGCCCGGGGCGGGCCGAGAACCTGGGCGGCGGGTCGGCGGACGGTGGGTCGGCTGACGGTGGGTCGGCTGACGGTGGGCCGGGGGGCGACGGGATCAGGGGGCAAGCGACCGGGCGGCGAGCAGCCGGGCGGGGCGTCAGGCAGGGGCAGCCAGGGAGGGGACCGATGAAGCAGAACGTACCCACGGCAGCGGGGCGGGCCGCCGACCAGGACGTACCCACCGAACAGGACGCGCGGCGCGGGGCAGCCGACGGGAAACGAACCCGCGCTCGGGGAGCCGCTGCTCGTGGCCGAGCGGCTGACCAAGCACTTCCCGATCACGGGCGGATTCCCGTTCCAGCGGAAGGTCGGCGCCGTGCAGGCGGTGGACGGCATCGACCTGGCGGTGCACGCGGGCGAGAGCTTCAGCCTGGTCGGTGAGTCGGGGTGCGGCAAGTCCACCATCGGACGGCTGCTGACCCGCCTGCTCGAACCGACGGCCGGCCGGATCAGCTACCGGGGTCAGGACATCACGCACGCCGACCGCAAGGCCCTGGCCCCGATCCGCTCCGAGATCCAGATGATCTTCCAGGACCCGTACTCGTCCCTCAACCCCCGCCAGACGATCGGCGCGATCATCTCCGGCCCGATGGAGATCAACCGCATCCGGCCCCCCGGCGGCCGGGAGGCCCGGGTGCGCGAACTCCTGGAGACGGTGGGCCTCAGCCCCGAGCACCACAACCGCTTCCCGCACGAGTTCTCCGGCGACCAACGCCAACACATCGGCGTGGCCCGCGCCCTCGCCCTCAACCCCCGCCTCATCGTCGCCGACGAGCCCGTCTCCGCCCTCGACGTCTCCATCCAGGCCCAGGTCGTCAACCTGGTCCAGCGCCTGCGCGCCGAACTCGGCATCGCCTTCGTCTTCATCGCCCACGACCTGGCGGTGGTCCGGCACTTCTCGCAGCGGGTCGCGGTGATGTACCTCGGCAAGATCGTCGAGGTGGGTGACCGCGAGTCCATCTACGCCCACCCACGCCACCCGTACACCCACGCCCTGCTGTCGGCGGTCCCGGACGCGACGGGGTTCCTCGCGGTGAGCGGGCCGGCGACGGACTCCCCCGCCGACGCCCCCTCCGACGGCTCTGGCCGCTCGGCCCGCTCGGCCCGCCCCGCAGGCGGCGGACGGATCCGTCTCGCCGGCGATGTCCCCTCACCCATCCACCCCCGTCGGGCTGCCGCTTCCGCACCCGCTGCTGGAAGGCGCGGGACCGCTGCGCGACCGAGGAACCACCCCTGACCCGCATCCCGGGCAACCGGGCCGGCCACCTCGTGGCCTGCCACTTCCCGGAGGACCCGACGACTGAGCGCGCCGATGAAGTGATTCTGGACCCGGCGTTGCGGGGCGGGGGTGTGGCGAAGACTCGTGGTGTGGAGGGGTGAGGAGGCGGACTGGGCCCCGCCCCTGAACGGCCCTAGTCTCAGTCAACGGTCCACTTTCGATGCTCCGGGCCAGGCGCACAGACCTCGGCCAGTTCACCTCTGGTCGAGGCGATTCAGTCGCAGGTGTGATTGACAACACAGCCTGCGCGCGGACAAGTTGGCTTCGCCGAGTCACGAGGAGACGGAGGTACACCACCGATGACGCAGACGCCCCCACCATGGGGTACGCAACGCATGGGTTCGTACGCGGCGACTACCCCGGAGCCGCAGTACGCGCCTGTGATCGATCCGGAAACGCAGATCGCCGTCATCGTCGACAAGCACGGACGAACGGTCGAGTTGGGTAGCCACGGCACCAGCACGAGCGGCCTGAAGCCGACCACGACCGCCCCCGGGGACGGAGCCGGCCCGGGCGCCGCGACCGACGCCGACAGTACCGAGTCATACGACCAGGACCAGAGTTCCGACTGATGCGGGACAGCGGTTCGGTGCTGGTGCTGACCAACCCTTACGACGTGACAGCGGACCTGGTGCTACGACTCCTCGCTGACTGCCATGTACCACGCGGACACCCAGCAGGGCACTCTCCGCACAGCGAGTCGGGTGATCGACACCACGCGGATCCACTCCGTCTGGGTGCGGAGGCCGTCGCCCTACCTGGGCCTGTCAGGGGCTGAGCGGCAGGATCGCCGGTTCGCCGCAGAACAAGCGCTATGGGGCACGGGCTGCATCATCGCGTCGTTGCCGGAGGCGCACTACATGAATCACCCCTGGCGCAACCGAGCCGCAGAGTCCAAGCCCACACAGCTCTAGACCGCGCAACGCTGCGGATTCCCGGTGCCCAGCACGGTCATCACCAACGATCCGGACGAGGCGAGGATGTTCGCTGCCCACCAACCGGGCGGCGTCGTCTGCAAGCCCCTGTGGAACACGACCTACCGCGTGGGCGGTCAGCCGCACAGCGTGTGGGTGCGCGAGGTGGGCGCCACCGACATCACTGACGCCGTAGCCGTCTGCCCACACGTATTCCAAGCCCGCGTGAGCAAGGAGTTCGACGCGCGCGTGACCGCGGTCGGCGGCCAACTGTTCGCGGTCCGGATCGACAGCCCCGATATCGACTGGCGCCGCCGCCAGGACCTCATGACGTGCACATCGATCGACGTGCCTGAGACCGTCGCCCAGGCCGCCGTCGCGTACCTTGCCGAATTCGGCCTGAACTACGGTGCGTTCGACTTCGCCGTAACCGCCGAGGGCGTCTGGTACTTCCTGGAGTGCAACCCGAACGGCCAGTGGGCTTGGCAGCCGGCGGATACCACCAGAGCCATCGCCCACGCCATCACCGAGCAGCTAGCGAAAGGCCCCGGTACGTGAGCACTTCGACCCAGCTCCGCGAGACGTTGGCGGACAGTCTCACCGAGACGGGCGCCCTCACGGGCCCCGAGTGGCGGGGCGCAGTCAGCGCGGTGCCGCGTGAGGTGTTCGCGGGGTCCTACTTCAGGCCGGTACCGGGCACCGTACCGACCAGCTATCGGCCTGTGCGCGAAGGCGACCCCGGATGGTTGGAGGGGATCTACTCCGACGAGACGCTGATCACCCAACTGGACCGGCAGATCCGGCCGGACGATGTGGCGGAGGGGACCGCAATCGGCTCCCCCTCCTCCTCGTCCACCCTGCCGTCCCTGGTGCTGCGCATGTGGCAACAGCTCGGCGTCGAAGCCGGTCACCGGGTGTTGGAGATCGGCACCGGCACCGGATACTCGACCGCCCTCGGCGCGCACCACCTCGGGGACGCCAACCTCACCAGCATCGAATACGACCCTGTGGTCGGCGGTGCCGCCGCTGTGGCGCTCAAGGCGGCCGGCTTCGCGCCACGGCTGATCATCGGTGACGGGCTTCGCGGCGATCCGGACGGAGGCCCGTACGACCGACTGGTCGCCACGTGTTCGGTCCGGTACGTCCCGCTGCCGTGGCTGCACCAGGTCTGGACGGGTGGAAAGATCCTCGTCACTCTCTCTGGTTGGAGCCTCGCCAACGCCCTCGTCCTGCTGGATGTGACCGGCCCCGGGGAGGCGACCGGTCGGTTCCTGCCCGGCTACATCAGCTTCATGATCGCCCGGCCGCACGGTCGCCCACCCCGACCGGCGCTGTCGCTGCTGCCGGGAGACGAGCGCCCGAGCGAGATCGACCCGACGCAGCTCGATGACTGGACCGGTGGCTGGGTAGCGCAGCTCGCCGCCCCGGCAGCCGAACACCTGGGGACCGGCGCCGTATAGATCCTCTGGGACGTGTCCACCGGCTCCCAGGCCCGGACCGCCCCCAGCCCCGATGGCGGCTGGACCGTCGTGCAGCGCGGTCCCGTTCGCCTGTGGGACCAGGTCGAACGGGCCGTGCGGCACTGGCAGGCCGCCGGCGAGCCGCACCAGGAGGGGTTCGGCATCACGATCTCGCCCGCCGGTCAGCGGGTGTGGCTCGGCACCGAGGCCGGCCCCGGGTGGGACCTGCCGATTTGACGCGCTCCCGGCCCGGACCGCCGCCGGCAACCCCACAGGCGGTACGCAGGCGCCCGCCACGGCAGCGGGCCGGAAGCCCGCTCGCGAAATGGCCGAACAGCTGGCGACGTTGATCACATCGTATCTCAACCACCCTCGCCGCTGTCAGGCGCAGTGGTCACCTCGCTTCACCACCATAACTGGACGCCGTGCTAACGCATTTGGTGGAGATCGGACAGGGGAATAGGGAACTCCGACCGCCGCGCAGCCATGGAAAGGAGTAAGGGGCAGCCGGGCCCCTTCGACCGGGTCACGCCGTATGCGGTGTGGCGGACGGCCCGGGCGAGATGCTCTTCGAGAGGACGTACGGTGAGTTTGCTCAGCACGAATCCCGGCGCGGCCGGCCGATCCGGTCGTCAGCGCGGCCCTGGCCGTCACAGCGGTCACGGCCACCGCGGCACCAGCACTCGCGGTCGCCCCGGGCGAGGGCCCGGCCGAGGACCGGACGGCGGCCCAGGGAGGGCTCGCCCACCCGTCGGCCGCGCTCGGCGCCGGCCCGATCAGCCGCACGACGACCGGCCACCACGCGTTCGAACACGGGCGCGCCGGCCGCCCCGCCGGGACCCCGCACGCCACCCCCGCCCACCCGTCCGCCGGCCCGATCTCGCGCGCCGCCGGCTGGCAGGAGAGATACGGTGGCCGAGCGGGACGCCACGGGCATCCGCCTGACGCGCGTGGACGCGCACGTCACGTGGGCGTCGGGGATGCGCTTCGACTGGTACGAGAACGACTTCGACTTCGTACCCACGCTGTGGGAGCGCGACGACCACAAGGGCACCGGGTGGAAGGAGCGGGCGACCATACCCGGGCCGAACGGGTACAGCGAGCGGTGGAACGACGTGGACGCCTCGTCCAGCCGCAGTGCGGTGCTGGTCGCGACTACCACGAGCTGTCCGGCGGCGTCGTCAACCAGAGCTGGAACGGCCGGGCGTGGAAGAACTCGGTGGCCTCGGTACCGAAGGACACGATCGGTGCGGGCTTCCTGGCCGTCGACGCGCGCACCGCGACCGACGCCTGGGCGAAGGGCTGGGCCCAGGTGCCCACCAGCGACCCGAACGACAGCAAGAACGTGGGCCTACTCAGCCACTGGAACGGCACCCGCTGGACCGCAGCGAAGCTGCCCGCCGTCGGCGGTGACCGGGACGGCTGGCACCTAGTCACGGTGACCGCACTGGCCGCCGCCGACGTGTGGGCGGCGGGCTCGGTGTACGGCGACGCGGGCACCCGGCCGCTCCTCCTGCACTTCGACGGCAAGAGCTGGCGCGAGGTGCGGGTGCCGGACCTCGGCGACGTACAGGCCCAGTTCGACACGCTCGCGCCCGGCCCGGACGGCGTGGTGTGGGCCGGCGGTACGACCAAGGCGGCGGACGGCACCCTGAGCGGTTTCGCCCTGCGGTACGCGAACGGCACCTGGACCCGCAAGCCGCTGCCGGCCGGCACCGCGCCGGTGGCCGCAGTGACCGTCAACGGGGACGCGCCGGTGTTCGTGGTCGTCGTGGGCGAGGAGCGGACCGACGCGGTGCAGGGCAACGCCACGGGTACCCGCTGGATCTCGCTCGGCCTGGCCGACGCCGCCGCGCCGCCGCTGAACGGCTTTGACGTACTGGCCTCGGGCAAGACCATCGACGTGCTGGGACACCGCCCGCCCTCGGGCGGCACCGGACGCATCGGCTACCCGGTCGTCCTGACCAAGACCGTCACACCCTGACGAGACCGTCGGACCGGCGGCTGGGAACGGGCCCCGCAGCGGTACCGGCCGGCGCGGTCGGACGGTGGGTTGCGCTGGGCGGGCAGGGGCTTGACCACCCGGTCTAGCCACGGCCACCGACCTACTCCAGGTCGGTGGCCACCGCCATTTCCACCGAGAGCCGGCTCCGGGTGGGACCTGCCCATCTGATCCGCCCGGCCCGGGACGTGCCCGGAATGCCCTGCCCGTCGGGCACGTTGAGAACGCCGTGACTCAAAAGCCCACGTCTCCGCGCACCCTGACCGACACCGCGCTCTCCGACCTGCTCGGCCAGCAGCACTTCGGCACCCTCGCCACCGTCAAGCGCAGTGGCCACCCGCACCTCACCACCATGCTCTACCGCTGGGACCCCGAGACCCGGTTGGTGCGGTTTCTGACGACGGCCGACCGGGCCAAGGTCAAGCACCTGCGGCGCAACCCCCGCGCGGCCCTTCACGTGCCGGGCGGCGACGTCTGGCTCGTTCGCCGTCGGCTCCACGCTGATCGCGCGGGCGCTGTACACGGCGAGCGCGGAGCCCACCCTAGGCGGCGGCTTCGCAACGGCCGCGTTCAACGTGGGCGCCGCGATCGGCCCCGTGGCCGGCGCCCTGGCCATCGGCGCGGGCGCCGGCTACCGCGCGCCCCTGTGGGTCAGCGCCCTGCTCGTCGCCCTCGCGTTCGCCGTGGCGGGCGTGGCGGGCGTGGCGGGCGTGGCCACGGCCGCACGCCGCCGCTCGGCGGGCGAGCGCGGTGATCAGGCGCCGGCGCCGACCACCTGAGCCCGCGGGGGCGGCCGTTCCCGGTCGGGCCGGCCGCCGCACGGGCCGGTCCGCTACCCGGGCCGTGCGACGAGGAAGTCCGCGAGGGAGGAGGCGAGCGCGGTCGGCGCCTCCTCGGCCACGTGGTGTCCGGAGTCGATGCCGTGGCCCCGTACGCCCGGTGCCCACCGGCGCCAGATCCGCAACGGGTCCCCGTACAGGTCCTCCAGGTCGTCCCGCAGCGACCACAGGACCAGGGCCGGGCACCGTACGCGCCTCCCGGCGGCGCGGTCCTCCTCCTCGTGTCGCCGGTCGACGGTGAGGCCGGCCCGGTAGTCCTCCAGCATCGCCCGCACCACGTCGGGGTCGCGCGTGGCCGCGCGCCACTCGTCGTGGTTCTCCTGGCCCATGCTGTGCGGGTCGCCGTGGTACCAGTGGTCCGGATCGGCGTTGATGACCCGCTCGGGGATGTCCGACTGGGCGAAGAAGAACCAGTGCCACCACTGGGTGGCGAACTCGGGCGTGATGCGGGACAGGTGGTCGCTGACGGGCAGGCAGTCGATCAGCGCCACCCGCGAGACCGCGTCGGGGTGGTCGAGCGCGAGCCGCAGCGCGACGGCGCCGCCCCGGTCATGCCCGGCGAGCGCGAAGCGGGTGTGGCCGAGGGAGCGCATGACCTCGACCACGTCACCGGCGACGGCCCGCTTGGAGTGCCCGGTGTGGTCCGGGGTGGGCGCCGGTCCGGTGGACCGGCCGTACCCACGCAGGTCGGGGCAGACCACGGTGAAGCCGCCCTGGACCAGGAGCGGAGCGACCCGGTGCCAGGTCGCCGATGTCCGGGGGTGGCCGTGCAGCAGTACCACCGGCGGCCCCTGCCTGCCGTGCCGTACGAAGATCGACGCATCGCCGACCCGGACCCGTTCGGCCTCGAAGCCCTCGAACAAGGCTCACACCTCCGCACTCGTTGCCACACCGCCCGCCGCGTCCGTCGGTCGGGAGCGACCGCGCACTCGCCCACGTGGACGACCGGACACCGGGCCGTCGGCCGGCACGGGCCAGCCTCCGCGTCGGCGGGTGCTGGACGACACGGCCTTCCGCCTGCCCCCGGGGACGCCGTGAACACACCCTCCCGTTCGCGGCGCGCCGCCGAAGCCCCCGCCCACGCCGTCGCCGCCCGGCGGAAACGGAGGCGGCCCACGCCGAGCCCACCCGCCCCGCCCGACCCGGGTCCGACGCACCGTCACACGCGTGGGACGCGTCAGCCCGGGTACTCGAGCCGCCATGTTCCGCTTCGACCTCGTTCCCACCCCCGGCCGCCGCACGGGTCCACCGCGCGGCCGGTCGGGTGACCCACCACACGTGTGGCGCCCGCCCGACCCGGCGCCCGCGACCACCCACCGAACGGCCACGTCACGGCCCTCCCGGGCGCCGGCGCGCGGGCCGCGCCGCACCCACCCGTCGGGCCCCGGCACACCGCCGGGCGGGGGCGCCGGGCCCGTGTCGGGTGTGCGCACCCCTCACCCGACGGAGGACGCACGCCTCACCCGACAGGGGCCGCACGCTCGTCCGGGCGCGCGCCGCCTGGCTGAACTCGCCGGGCGCTCTTGTTTGTCGAGCGCCCCCCACGGTCAAGGCTGTGACGTTGCCGCTCTCAGTAACGCACGACACCGTTCCCAGGCACGGAGGAATGATGGGCAAGTCCAATCCGATCAAGGCAGCGGCCGAGAAGCTGGCCGACGCGCTGCGCGACGTCCCCGGCCCGGCCGACGGCATCCCCGGCAAGCCGGGGGCCGAGACGCCACCGGTCGACGAGCCGACCGAGCCCCGCGGCCCCCTGCCGCCCAAGCCCGACCAGGGCTCCCCCGCCACCGTCTCCCCCACCGGGCAGCCGACCGGCACCGACCCCGCTGACGTGGCGCAGGGCGGTCAGTACCTGACAACCGCCCAGGGCGCGCGGCTGTACGAGACGGACAAGTCGCTGCAGGCCGGGCCGCGCGGCCCGGTGCTGCTCCAGGACCACCACCTGCGCGAGAAGATCACCCACTTCGACCATGAGCGCATCCCGGAGCGCGTGGTGCACGCGCGCGGCGCGGCGGCGCACGGCGTCTTCCACGGCTACGGCACGGCCGGCCAGGTCACCAAGGCCGCGTTCCTGGCCAAGGACGTGGCGACGCCGGTGTTCGTGCGCTTCTCCACCGTGCTGGGCTCGCGCGGCTCGGCCGACACCGTGCGCGACACGCGCGGCTTCGCCACGAAGTTCTACATCACCGAGGGCGTGTGGGACCTGGTCGGCAACAACATCCCGGTGTTCTTCATCCAGGACGCGATCAAGTTCCCCGACATCATCCACGCCGGCAAGCCGCACCCGGACCGGGAGATCCCGCAGGCGCAGAGCGCGCACGACACGTTCTGGGACTTCGTCTCGCTGCACACCGAGGCAGTCCACCACACCCTGTGGAACATGTCCGACCGTGGCATCCCGCGCTCCTACCGCACTATGGAGGGGTTCGGCGTCCACACCTTCCGGCTGGTCAACGCCGAGGGCAAGACGACGCTGGTAAAGTTCCACTGGAAGCCCAAGCTGGGCGTGCACTCCATGGTCTGGGAGGAGGCGCAGATCGCCGGCGGCGTCAACCCCGACTTCCACCGCCGCGACCTCGCCAACGCGATCGAGGCCGGCGCGTACCCGCATTGGGAGCTGGGCATCCAGACCTTCCCGGACACCCCGGAACAGATGTACGAGGGCATCGACCTGCTCGACCCGACGAAGATCGTCCCGGAGGAGATCGCGCCCGTGCAGCCGATCGGGCTGCTGACGCTGAACGCCAACCCGACCAACTTCTTCGCCGAGACCGAGCAGGTCGCCTTCCACCCAGGACACCTGGTGCCCGGCATCGACATCACCGACGACCCGCTGCTCGCCGGCCGGCTGTTCTCGTACCTGGACACCCAGATCACCCGGCTCGCCGGCCCCAACTTCGGTCAGATCCCGATCAACCGCACGCACGCGCCGGTCAACGACATGCTGCGGGACGGCTTCCACCAGGCCGCGGTGCACCGCGGCGTCGCCCCGTACCGGCCCAACTCGCTCGACGGCGGCTGCCCGTTCCTAGCCGGCGCGGACACCGGCGCGTACATCGAGGTGCCGGTCGAGGTGCCGGCGGCCCGCAAAGTACGGGAGTCGCCGGCCACCTTCGAGGACCACTTCAGCCAGCCACGGCTGTTCTGGCAAAGCCTGACGGACGTGGAGCGCGAGCACGTCATCGCCGCGTACACCTTCGAGCTAGGCAAGTGCTACGAGAACGCGGTCAAGGAACGGCAGCTCAGGGTGCTGGCCAACATCGACCCGGAGCTGTGCGAGCAGGTCGCCACCGGCCTCGGCCTGCCGGTGCCCGAGCCCACCGTGGAACTCACCCCGGTCCAGCCGAGCCCGGCCCTGTCCCAACTGGGCCAGACCTGGCCGGTGGAAGGGCGGATCGTCGGCATCGTCACCGGGGGCGGCGGCGACCTGGACGGGGTGCGCGCGGTGCGCCAGGCGGTGCTGGACGCGGGCATGGTGCCGCTGGTGGTGGCGCCGTCGGGCGGCCAGCTCGGCCCGACCGGCGACCCGATCACCATCCAGCGCTCGTTCGCGACCGCCCGCTCCATCGAGTTCGACGCCCTCCTGCTGGCCGGCGTGCCGGGCCCGGGCGCGGACGCCTACGGGGCGCGGGACGCCAAGGCCGGCGACGAGTCGGCCCGCGCCGCCGCCGCGACCGACCCGCGGGTGCTGCTGCTCTCCGAGACGTACCGGCACGGCAAGGCGATCGGCGGCTGGGCCGGCGCCGACACGGTGCTGGCCGCAGCCGGCATCCCGGCCGACGCGCCGGGCGTCGTCGTGGCCGAGTCCGGCGACGCCGCGCTCGACCGCGTCACGGAGCTGCTGGGCAACCACCGGGTCTGGGAGCGGTTCACCCCCGCGATCTGATCCCCTCGCCCACGACACGGGGCCCGCGCCCGCCTCCCCGGGCCGGGCCCCGCGCCGTGCCGTCCCTGGCACCCGGTGCCACCCGTGACATGGGTCCGTGAGGTCGCGATATCGGGGAGAGTACGCCGTGAGTACCCCGGGTACGCGAGGAGCGGACGTCGATCGTCCCCCGACGAAAACCGATCGTCGCCTGACGGAAGGAGACGCACGTGCTGATGGCCCACCCCGCGGTTCTGCAACGGCTCGTCGACCAGTACGAGGCTGCGCACGCTTCACGCGGAGGCCGGAGACGAGGCCGCCCGACGGCGTATGGACGACGTCGCCTACACCCTGTGCGTCTCGACGAGCACCCGTGACGTGGACACCGCGCTGATCTCCGCCCGCTACCACCTCCCCAGTGCCCGCGTGCAGGACGACTCCCTGCTGTCCAGCGACGACGACGCGGAACCGGCACAGCCGGTCCCGGGCGGCGTGTGACGCTCGCCGCACCCTCGGTAACCCCAGCGCCCGCGTGCCACGGCACGCGGGCGCTGGGTTGTCTCAGCGGCTCACGGGGGCGGGCTTGGTTGGGGCAGGGGGCTGCCCCGCTCCGCGCTAACCCGGTTCGTACTCCCCGTGCGGCGTGGCCCGCTCCGACACCCGCCCAAACGCGGTGCACACGAGTTGAACCACTTCCGGCTCCGTGCGCCACTCGCGGTCCACGACGTCCCCCACCCCGGAGAAGTACGTGAACAGCACCGACTCGCCGTCGAACAGCCACAGGTCGGTACCGGGCAAGGGGATGTCGGCGGCCTTCCGGCGGGGCAGCCAGCGAACCGACTCCCCCGCTGCGATGTTGGCGAACGTGATGTCGTGCTCGTACCTGATGTACTCCGTGACCGGCTCCGACACGATGCGGGCCCGCCGCATGACGACCCCGCGCGCCTTCGCCTCCTCCACCACGTCACGCCATGTTCCCCACCATTCCGGCAGCCTCGCCGGGTCCCCGTGGTACCGGTGGCCGCACGCCAGCGGGCGAATTCCGTGTCGGCCGGGGTGTAGCTATCGCGCATCTCCAGATGCACGGCGGACCGCCGCGCCCTTGAGATCGCGTCACGTACGGGGTGCGTCACCGTTGTCGCCCTCCGGTTGGGGGTGAGTTCAGTCGCTGTGGGTTACATCATCAGGCCGTCAAAGGGAGCTATCTAGCCTGTTTCCTGTTGCCGCAAGAAGTCGTCTCGGAGGCGCGAAACGAGCGCACCGATTCCGCTATGCCCCACACGGTCGGGCAGGGCCCCTCGTCGCACTCACTGGCGAGTTGCTTGATCGTCACCGGTTGCCCCTTGTCGATTGGCGTCAGACACGATCCTCGCAACCGCCCAGCGGGCGGGCAAGGCGGCTCAGTTGAGGGAACGGGAAACCGGGAATCTGGCGCGAACGGTGCCTTCCCAGCCCCCGCACCCGCTCGGCCGGGAGCACCTGCCGGCCGGCTGACGGCGTCGGCCCGCGCCCCTGCCGGGGGCCAAGGCCGCGCACACCGACTCGGTGGCTGCACGTAGGCTGCGCCTGGTTCAGCCTGCCGAGGGGGCGGGCGGCGCGTGGGGGGTGCGTTCACCTGATAGGTGCTCGTCATCGTCCGGCGAACCCACCCTAGGTGGCGCACCGGACCGCCAGGGGTCTGGCATGGGTCGCCGCCACGGCGGCCGTGCTCGCGGCGCTCCTGTTGTCGCCGTTCGTGCTGGAGGGTGTCTCCGACACCAGGGATGTGGACTGGAACAGGCTGAGCCAGGTCGGCGCGGCGTACGGGTTCACGTCGGCCGTCGTCTCGGCACTCGCATTGGCCGGTGTCGCCGCCTCGCTGATCACGCAGAACCGGCAGGCCAGGGCCGAGCAGATCCACGGAATCCGCGGGTACTACCTGGAGCTGGCCCGCCTGGAGCTCGACGACATGGCGCTGTACCAGCCTGTCTGGGGTGACACGGACATCGCCGAGGCACACCAGCGAAAGCGCCACGTCTACGCCGACCTGATGATGAACTACGCGTGGATGGGCTACGAGGTCGGGACCATCCCGGAGCCGCTGCTGCGCGACATGCTGGCCGGGATGTTCACCGGCGAGGCGGGGCGGCACTACTGGGAAAGGGCCCGCGCCTCATGGGCCGCCAGTGCGTCCGGAAGCCGCGTCGGTCGTCGTTTCCTGGTCGTCGTGGGCGAGGAGCACGCCCGCGCTATCGCCTCCGGGCCGCCCGTACGCACCCCCGGACCCGCCGGACGTGCCTCCCGCCGGACCGCCCTCCGCATGGCAGACGACGCTCGGCACTCTGGTCGGCCTGGGCACCGGCCTGGCGCTGGGATCGATGCTGCGCGGTCGCGGTCGCAGCCGACGCTGAACGCCGGCGAGCAGAGGGGTCACGGCCACGGCGCTCCAGGCGGCACTGATGGCGACGGAGCCACCCCGAAGGATTCCCACTTGTCTCAGCCCACCCACATGGGAGACGGTAAGCGCTGGTCAGCGGGTGGGCGAGCTACCCGGGGGAGGCGTACGCGGGCGGTCGCGTGCGCGGTGAAGGAGAGGGATGTTCGCGATATCACTGGGGGACGACGGCGCGGAGCTGCGCCCGCTGGAGCCGTGGAACGCCGAGGAGTGCTTCACCCACATCGACCGCTCCCGCGAGTTCATCGGCCGCTACATCGGCCTCGCCGACGCCGCAGCCGACCCGGACTCGGCCCGCGCCTTCCTCCAGTCGTACGCCGACAAGACGGCGGCCGACGGAGATCGCATCTACGGGATATGGTCTGGAGGGAACGCTGATCGGCGGCGTCCTGTTCCGCGTCTTCGACGCGCAGGCCGGCACCTGTGAGGTGGGCTGCTGGCTGGAGGAGACCGCCACCGGGCGCGGCCTGGTCACCCGCGCCATCACCGTCCTCGTCGACTGGGCGGTGGACGTACGCGGCATCCACCGCGTCGAATGACAGGCGGACGCCGCCAACGCGGCCAGCCTCAAGGCCGTGCAGAGGCTCGGCTTCGTACGCGACGCGGTGTTGCGGGGCAGCTTCGCGCGCGGCGGTGGCCGCCGCGACGTCGAGGTATGGTCGGTGCTCACCCCGGAGTGGCGCGAGCGCCGTGCCGCGCGGACGCGCGGCTGAACCGACACCGCTGACCGTCGTACCCCACGGCTCCCAACCCCGGCTCGGCGCGGCCCTGTTCACGTCCTGTGGCGTCAGCCGCCGTCGCCCGCTCCCGGCAGCGGTGGCTGGCCCGGATGGGCGCGGAGCCCGTCCAGCACGATGGTCAGGTAGCGCCGCCACAGGTCCGACGGGCACTCCCCCGGCAGCGCCATGACGGCGTCGATCATCGCGGCGATTGGCGCGATGTCCGCCCCCGTGACGCCCTCGCGCAGCGCACCCTGAGCCCCCGCCCGCGCCAGTAGCGTCTCGCAGTGCTGACAGATCTCCGCCCGGACCCGGGCGAGGCCGGAGCCCTCCAGGGCGCCCTGCCGCATCAACTCGCGCAACCCCCTGTTGTGCACGGCCCGCTCCAGGGCCCGGGACAGAAAGTCGGCCAGGGCGTCGAACGCCTCCTCCTCGGCCAATGCGTCCCGCGCCCAGGCCGCGATCTCGGCCAACTCCTCGGCGAACACGGCCTCCGCGAGTGCCCCCTTGTCGGCGAACTTCCGATAGACCGTGCCGACCCCGAGCCCCGCGTGGTGCGCCACGTCATTGAGCGTGGCCTGCAACCCCCGCACGGCGAAGACCTCGCGCCCGGCCCGCACGATGCGCTGCCGATTCAGCTCGGCGTCCCGCCGCAACGGCCGCGCCTCGGCCGCCGCCGACGCGCCACCACTCTCCCGACCAGCCTGAGCCATCCCTCCGCCGACGCACACCCCAACAACTGGATAAAGCATATCCGCTTCGTGGTACGGTCCCGATGAAGCGGATACGAGCTATCCGCATAGTGCACAGGACCGCGCCGTACGCCGCGCGCACGGCCGACGGGCACCACAGGCCAGGGGAAGGGGAGCCGCGACGCGGACGGTGGTCATCAACGGGGGAACGGACGGGCTCGGTAAGGGCTCGCATTGCACTACCTACGCCACGGGGCACGGGTCATCGCCGTGGGCAGCACACCAGCCAAGGGCGCGGCCCTACTCGCCGACGCGACGGCTGAGTCGGCCGGCGACTGCGCCACCTTCCTCCAGGCCGACCTGACCTCGGTGGCCGCCACGAGCGAACTCGTCGCCCGCATCCAGTCCACGAGCCCCACTGTGGACCAGCTCGTCCTCTGCGCGCAGCGGTACCGGCTCTTCGGCCCCCGCTCCGTCACCCCCGAGGGCTTCGAGCACGCCTTCGCGCTCGGATACCTCAGTCGCTACGTGCTCAGTCACGGCCTGCGCACAGCACTGGAGGCCGCGCCGCGCCCGGTCATCCTGAACGTCGGCACGCCCGGCGTCCCGCTGGGCCGCCTGCACCGGGAGGACCTCCAACTGGACCGCCGTTACGACGGTTTCAAGGCCACGCTGCAGGCGTTCCGCGCCAACGACCTACTCGGCGCGGCGTACCCGTCCCGCTACCCCGACACGCTACGTCGGCTACCACCCCGGCGTGGTGTCGACCGGCATGCCGCACCATCTCTCCCCCCCCGCCGTGGCGCGCCCTGACCAGGGCGACGTTCGCCGTGCTGGCCGCGTCCGTCCCGAAAGCCGTCGCCCCGATGACACACCTCCTGGACGAGCCGCCGGCCGACGCGTTCTCGCGTACCAGAGGAAGCGCCGACTTGCCGTGACGGGTCGCGCGTTCGACGAGTCGGCGGCAGCGCGCCTCCACGAGGTGACGCGCGAGCTGATCGGGGCGGGGTAGCACCCCAGAGGCCCGCTGATCAAAAGCGGGCCCACCCCGCGCCCCTCTCCGCGCGCCGCGCGTCCTGGTCAACCCTGCACGCCGTCGAGGCGGCCGGCCTTAACCGACGAAAGCAGCGCGCGGAGCGCGGGGCGGGTGGTGGTGATCACCGTGACGGGGTCGGCGCTTTCGCGGAGGTGCGGGGCGCCGACGGGGTCGGTGGCTATCTCCATGCACTGATCGGAGCCTGGTTCGCTGAAGCTGGATTTGCGCCACGTGAGTGGAGACATGCACGCGCCTTCCTAGAGAAGAGGGTACAAAATCCTTTGGATCAGCCCCAGCGAGTCCTTCATCGCATGGGCCTCTGGCTGCACTTCAGCGTCTACCGGTGCCAACGCCAGTTCGCTCAGGCTATCGAACCATGTGTGATATCGGAACAGCGAGTCCGAGTCACCCAGGCGGAGCGACTTCTCGATATGCGGAACGACGACCGTCCCAAGCTCGGGCACTGCGGGATCAAGCAGCGTGAACGGAGTGCCGAAGGGTAGCGGCCCGTCAAAAGGCAAGATCTGGATCGCAACGTTGGGCAACCGAGACGCCTCAATCAAGCAGAGAAGCTGTCCGCGCATGACCGCTGGGCTTCCCATGGTCACATGCAAGGCTGCCTCATGGATCACCACATGAAAACGTGGCGGTCGCTCACTGGTGAGCATTTCCTGACGGCGGAGCCGGAACTCGATGCCCAGATCCTGCTCGTCTTGCGAGGCATTACGTGTAACCACGCTCGAAGGCAGCCGTTGCATACCCCCGGGTCTGGAGGAGCACTGGAATGAAGGTTGAGTCATAGGTGCACAACTGCACCGCACCGGCATCGAGTTCGGCAGCATCCAGCAGCACCTGCTTGATGCGTCCTTGGTAGGCAGCCCACCATCCATCCCCTTGCCGATTCCCCTGCCCCAAGGCCACCAGTGCGTCCACGTAGGTTGAGTTTACACCATCGACCTTCGACGCGAGCGCTCTGAGTCGCTCCGAGGACAGGCCAGTAGGCCCCGACTCGACCGCGCTGATGTGGCCCTGTCTCATACCCATGACGGCCGCCCCTTCGCCCACGGTCAACCCCGCTCGTTCGCGCAACTTACGCACCTCTTCACCGAAGCGGCGCTAACGGTAGGTCGGATTGCTCCTGAGTCCCAATTCCCCTCCCCTTTCAACCACCAAGGTTGTACATACCCAACGCTACTCGCTACCTTGAGCATGGCGCCAGTCACAGCAGGCGCTCAACTGGAGGCTGCCATATGCGCATGCCTGAACAACCCTGGTCCTACGGCCTGTTCATTCCCCACGATCTGCGAGCCGTCGGCGTCGTACGGGCCACGGTGCGCAGCGTGCTGCGGGCCGGGGGTCTCAACTCGCTCAGCGACAAGGCCGAGTTGCTCGCCTCGGAGCTGGTGACCAACGCGTACCGCAACGCGCGCGCCGACGCGTTCGTCAGCATGGACTGGCGCCCCAGCGACTTCCAGCTGACCGTCTGGGATACGGGGGCCAGGCTGCCCGTGCCGCGCACGGCGGCGGTCGGTGACGAGTGCGGGCACGGGCTGGCCATCGTGGAGGCGGGCTCCGACGACTGGGGCGTGGAGCGGCACGACGGTGGCAAGGCCGTCTGGTTCTCGCTCAAGCCCCCGCACAGCGGATGAACGCCGACCCTACCCAGCGGGCGTCCCGCGTCTACGACGGCGACGCGGACTGGCTGGACACCTACCGTCGCGCGATCTGCGCCACGCTGGTCAGTGACCCGGAGCGGGCGCGGCGGCTGGACCACCTGCGACAGGTGTTCGCCGAGGCCGACTGCGTCGAGAACGCCAGGTGGGCCACGGTGCAGGTCGGCGTGTTGCTGGACGCGGCGCATCGGGAGGTCGTAGGCCGGTGACGTGACCGGCTCGGGCCGCCCGAGCCAGCCCCACGGGCCCGGGCGGCCCGAGCCCCGCCGTTAGCCAGCCCCACTCCGGGGCATCCGGGAAGGGTTCTCCCCCGATTCACGAGGCCCAGGAGGTGCGGCATGGGAACGATGGCTGCGGTACGGGAAGGTCGAGGCGCGGCGCGCAAGGCGGCGAACAGCTCGGCCATGGACGCCGCCGCGCGCTGGGGGCTGGCCACCCGTGGTGTGCTCTACGTCCTGGTCGGGCAGCTCGCGCTCCGGCTCGCCTTCGGAGACGAACAGGCCGACAACGGCGGCGCGCTACGCGAGCTGGGCAGACAGCCCTTCGGCGCCTTCCTGATCTGGGCCGTCGGCATCGGCATCGCGGGGCTGGCCCTGTGGCGCCTGTCGGAGGCACTGTTCGGCGCGGCCGGACGGCCGCAAGGCCCGTAAGCGGGCGATGTCCGCCGGTCGCGCCGTCTTCTACGGGTTCATGGCGTACTCCATGATCTCCTTCGCAATCAAGGACCAGGGCAGCGGTTCCAGCGACAAGCGGTCCCGCGACGTGACGGCCGACGCCCTGGGCTGGCCGGCCGGACAGTGGCTGGTGGGCATCGCCGGGCTCGTGATCGCGGGTGCCGGCGTCTGGATCTTCGTCCAGGCCGCGCGCCGCTCCTTCCACAAGCACCTCAAGCACGCCCAGATGTCGCGCCGCACCCGGAAGGTGATCGACGTGCTGGGCGTGGTCGGCGGGGTGGCCCGCGGCACGCTGTTCGCCGTGGCCGGCGTCTTCGCCGTACGAGCCGCGCTGGACTCCGACGCGAGCCAGGCCAAGGGCATGGACGACACCCTGCGCAGCTTCGCCGACACCGCGGCCGGCCCGTGGCTGGTCGCGGCGATCGCCGTGGGCCTTGATGCTGTTCGGCGTCTTCTCGCCGGCCCTTGCGCGCTGGCGCCGGGTGTGAGGGGTGCGGGGCTCGTGCCCGGCGGGCCTCGGCCTGGCCGCGCGGCGGGCGAGGGGCGGTCCGGCCTGGGGTGAGTCGCCCCGGAGGCGGATGGGTGGCGCCGGGCCCCCGAGCAGCTCCGAAGGTGTACGCACACCGCTGATCAGAGACGCACGGTGTCGGTGCTGAAGCTCATCTTGGGCGAGCCACCCCGGACGAGCGACAAATCTGGCTGTACCGCCTTGGGCCACCTCGCCGATGCGGCAAACTGAGCTTCGGGCGCCACGGAGATGCGATGAGCGGACCAGTGGCAGCCCCGCGATCTGCTGCGTTCGGCACGGCGGAGGAACAGCACGATGAGCACTCAGCCCATAGAGCCTCCTGGCGATGACGAGCCGCTGATCCCGATGCCTCCGCTCACGGAGCAGGCGCTCAGGGTGGCCGTTCGCACCCTGGATCTCGGGGCGCCAGTGCGCCTCGAGGCGGAGTTCCACGACGCGTGGCAGGAAGCCGTGCAGACAGACAGCACCGTGCCGATGCACACGTTCCTGCACCGCTGGGCGGTCTTCGTAGCCCTCCGGCGCTACCCGGAGCGCGCACGACGGCTCGATAAGTTGGAGCACGCGGTGGCCGCGGCGGATAACGTCGAGGATGCCCGTCGAGCCTCTTCGCAGCATCGGCGTACTGCTCGACCAAGCGCAGCGCGCGGTTGCCTTGGCCTTGAAGCTGACTGATGAGAACAACCGTGTTGATGCCACGCAGACGAGACTTCTGCTGGCCACAGCCTTAGACGTCGCCCCCAGAGGGCGCCAATGTCGCCAGCAACTGAGGAGGGACACGCCGACCGCAGACGTGACCATGGCAGCTCTCTCAGCCAGCTCATAGCGAGGAGTTAGTCACACCCGGCCCGCCACTTCTATGTCTCCTGGGCTACGAGCCAAGGGGTAAGTCGCGGGACTGATCAACCGGCCTACCCTCGCTGAGACGCGTGCATACCCGCCGGGAGACCACGACAATCTCCACCTGGCGTTCCTGACATTTGTGCCTACTCAACAACGTCTGCTGATGACCGGGTTAAAGGCCCAGGCAGTGACTGGGCCACCGCATGGTCTGGAGAGCATCCCGGCCGTACGTAACGAAGCCACGTTCCGCCAGCACCGCGAGCGCGGAGCGCCGCGTCATTGCCTCGGGCATTGAGCCGGTTGTGACCGCCGAAGCCGGTCTCGCGCAGCTTCGAGGCACGCCACAGCTCGCGCAACCATTCCCATACAAGTCACCCAAATCAACGCAACACTGCGACCACCCCATCGTCAGAGATCGGCCTGCTGCGTAATAGCAACCACACAGGGGACCTGTGTGGACCTGTGGCACGGTCAGCGGCCTTGCGCGGGCAGGCGACCCAATCCGGTTTCCAGCGCCATACGCCCCATAGCCTCCGGCAGCGTGCTGCCGTCGAAGACAATGGCCGCGAGCCCATCAGGCAGCAGTTCGTGCGGCCAGCACTGGCCACGCTCCGGGTGGGAGCACTGGCGAAGCGAGCCCCAGGCCTACCTGGGGACAGTGCTCGGCGTGCCGTCCTCCTCTACCCGGTGAGTGGGCAGCATAGCCTCATAGGCCTGGTCATGGAACCATGACGCCGCGCTTGGCTCGAATCGGAAATGTCGGAAAGTTGCAGGTGGCGAAAGGTAGCGATACAGGAAGTGGGGGGTAGCGAAAGGTGGCGAATCTTTGCGGATGTCAGGTGACCCGGTACGCGAGCTAGAGACTGTCTTCAAGCGGTACCCCTGGAACTGCAGCACACGTCTCGCAGCGCCTTTCCGGTGTAGCTAGGCCCGCGCCCCGCAAGCCGTGGTGAGTGCAAAACATCGATGCTGCCCGGTCGGCGCAGCAAAAGATATGAAACATCTACGCCGGCAGTCCGAGTTAGGAGTGAGACGCGCGTCCGACCGTAACGTGCGTTGAGCTGCATGTTTGCTTCCTTCTTAGGCGACGCTGTCGCCCAATACGCTGCCGCGCCGGCCTGCACAGTCACCCTCGGCGCGGGCAGTGCGCTACGCACGGTCCGGCGGCGCCGACGTCAACGCCTTGGCCAACATGACGGCGGCCGGAGGGAAGAAGATAGCTAGCAAATTCGTCAATTCGCAGGAGTCTTTCCCATGCCAGTTCCTGAACATGTCACCCGTAGGACGACAAATAACGTCGCCCGACAGACGACACGCCACAAATTCCCCAAGGCCGAGCAGAATCGCCTTCACGCGTGGCGAGCGCTGTATACGCCTCCACAGCCTGACGAGATAACCACGGACGAGCGAAGACTCCAGCTTCCTGGTCCCCACTGGTCGCCTGTCGGACATTTCGGCGAAGTACGACCATATCCAGCAGCGCCTTACGAAGTACGACCACATTCAGGACCGCATGAAGGCGGACGGATACTCAGAACCAAGCGAGACGGACCTACTTGCCAGCCTCCTCACCATTCGCGCCTTGCGTGACAAGTTACTGAAAGATGAGATGCGACTTATCGGCGCTTGTCGACGCAAAAGAGTCAACTGGTCCCGTATCGCTGCCGCTCTCGAAGTGGGCAGCCGCCAGTCCGCCGAACGGCGGTACTGGCAGTTACGCACAGACTTCGACGAGCGTCATGGCTCTCCCTTAACCCAGCACGAACGAGTCTCTTACGCCCGAGACCAGCGCGAACGACGAGCAGAGCGTGTCTGGGCAGCCGCGCACGCCCTACAAATCCACCACCTAGCTGAGCGACTCATCCAACTTGAGGACCTTCAGGAGCGCGCAAATCGAGCAGCCAGCACACTCGAAGCTCATCGAGCCGCCGTCCGCGAGGCTCAGCTAACAGGAGACCCAGCACCTGCCTCACCGGTGAGTTCGTGGCCTGAGCGGCTCCGCTCGGCCATCAATACTTTCGTGCAGAGCCGGGTCGCTGCACCTGTTCAATCAGCCTCGGACATCGATGATTCACGAGCCAGAGCTGACCAGACCACCGACGCTAGCCATCGGTTGTACGGCTTAGTGGTGCATGCCACAGACCCTGGCAATGTCGACTTGAGTGACCAGCAAGAACTGACCGATACCATATCGACCGATACCATATCTGCGATGAGCAAACCGACAGAGCGCGCCAAGCCACCACAGACCGCCAGCAACGCAACCTAGGGAACAGAGAGGACCGCAACGCTTCCTGGCAGCCTCCGACAGAGATCACGGGCACCCATCTGGTCTGGTACCAGGAGCACCGACGCCCTCAGCATGATCCTCATCGTCAGAGTTCGGCACTGGCCAACCGGTACCGACTCCTGACCCCGAAAGACCCGAGAGCGCCGGGGCCGGTGTTCCGGTCCGGGCGCTCTCGTCAGGAACAGCCCGTGGAGCCCTCGCCGCGACGGCGAGTCCCCACCCTCGCCTCAGCGGCGAGCGTCACGCATGGACGACGTCCTTCTCCTCCGCGAAGTGGCACGCCGACTTGTGTGCCGCGGGGGTGTTCTGGCCGGCGAACCGTTCCGGGATCGCGAGCAGCGGCACCTCCTTGGCGCACTTGTCCTCCGCCTTCCAGCAGCGGGTGCGGAAGCGGCAGCCGGAGGGCGGGTTGGCCGGCGAGGGGACGTCTCCGGAGAGGATGATCCGCTCGCGGCCGTCGCGGGCCTCCGGGTCGGGGAAGGGGACCGCCGACAGCAGCCCCTGGGTGTAGGGGTGCGTCGGGTGGTCGTAGATCTCCTCGTCCGTGCCGATCTCGGCCATCTTGCCCAGGTACATCACGCCGACCCGGTCGGAGATGTGCCGGACGATGGACAGGTCGTGCGCGATGAAGATGTAGGACAGGTTGAACTCGTCCTGGAGCTTCTCCATCAGGTTGATGACCTGTGCCTGCACCGACACGTCCAGCGCCGAGACGGGCTCGTCGCAGATGATGATCTCCGGGTTGAGCGCGAGGCCGCGGGCGATGCCGATGCGCTGGCGCTGGCCGCCGGAGAACTGGTGCGGGTACCGGTTGATATACTCCGGATTCAGGCCCACCACGTCGAGCAGGTCCTGCACCTTGCGGCGCCGGTCGCCCTTGGGCGCGACCTCCGGGTGGATCTCGAAGGGCTCCCCGATGATGTCGCCGACCGTCATGCGCGGATTCAGCGACGTGTAGGGGTCCTGGAAGACCATCTGGATGTTGCGGCGTACGGCCTTCAGCGCGCGCCCGGACAGCTTGGTGATGTCCTGTCTCTTGTAGAAGACCTCGCCCGCGGTCGCCCGCTCCAGCGTCATCAGCAGCTTGGCGACCGTGGACTTGCCACAGCCGGACTCGCCGACGATGCCCAGCGTCTCGCCCTGGTAGAGGTCGAACGAGACGCCGTCCACGGCCTTGACCGCGCCGATCTGGCGCTTGAAGAGGATGCCGTGGGTCAGCGGGAAGTGCTTGACCAGGTTGCGCACCTGGAGGATCGGTTCGCCGCGCTCGACCGGTGCGTCGAGTACGGCCTCCACCTCCTCGACGGACGCGGCGTCGGCCACGTCTACCTCGGTGATGTTCGGGGTGGCGTCCTGCGGCCCGTCCTTCTGGCCGGCCGCCTCGTCCTTCTTGGTCGGGTCAGCCATGGATCGTCTCCTTCCAGAAGTGGCACGCGCTGCCGCGGCCCGGCAAGTCGGTGCCGTCCTGCTCGGTCACGGGGTGCAGGATCGGCACCTCGCTACGGCAGATATCCTGCGCCTTCGGGCAGCGCGGGTTGAACGCGCAGCCCGGGGGGATCCGCGTCAGGTTGGGCGGCAGGCCCTTGATCGCGTAGAGCTCCTGGCCCTTCTGGTCCAGGCGCGGGATCGAGTCGAGCAGGCCGCGGGTGTACGGGTGCGCGGGGCGCTTGTACAGCTCGTGCACGGGCGCGGTCTCCACGATGCGGCCCGCGTACATCAGCGCGATCTTGTCCGCAACGTCCGCGACGACGCCGAGGTCGTGGGTGATCAGGATGAGGCCCATGTTGTACTCGTCCTGCAACTCCGCGAGCAGGTCCATGACCTGGGCTTGCACGGTCACGTCGAGCGCGGTGGTCGGCTCGTCCGCGATGATCAGGTCGGGTTCCAGGGCCATCGCCATCGCGATCATGATGCGCTGGCGCATGCCGCCGGAGAACTGGTGCGGGTAGTCGTTCACCCGGTCCTTGGCGGCGGGGATACGGACCCGGTCCATCAGCTCGATGGACTTGGCCTTGGCGGCCTTGCGGGACATCCCCTGGTGCACCCGGAACATCTCGCCGAGCTGGTAGCCCACGGAGAGCACCGGGTTCAGCGAGGACAGCGCGTCCTGGAAGATCATCGCGATCTTGCGGCCGCGGATCTGCCGGCGCTCCTCGTTGGACATGGTGAGCATGTCCTCGCCACGGAACCGGATCTCGCCCTGCGGGATACGGCCCGGCGGCATGTCGAGGATGCCCATGATGGCCTGGGCCGTCACGGACTTGCCGGAGCCGGACTCGCCGAGCACGGCCAGCGTCTCGCCCGCGCGGACGCTGTAGTTCACGCCGTTGACGGCCTTGACCAGGCTGTCCCGGGTCTTGAACTCGACGTGCAGGTCCCGGACCTCGAGGAGCGGGGTCTTGCCGTCGTCTTCGATACGCCGACTGGGGGCGCTCGCGGTCTTGTCGATGGTGGTCACGTACGCCTCCCTCAGCGCAGCTTGGGGTCGAGGGCGTCGCGCACCGCGTCGCCGAGCATGATGAACGCGAAGACGGTCAGGGTAAGCATGCCGGCCGGGAAGAACAGGGCGTGCGGGTTGTTCCGCACCACCTTGGACGCGGACGAGATGTCGATGCCCCAGGAAACCGTCGGCTCCGCGAGCCCCATGCCCAGGTAGGATAGGGTGGCCTCGGCCGAGATGTAGCCGCCGAGGGCGATGGTCGCCACGACGATCACCGGTGCCATGGCGTTCGGCAGGATGTGCTTGATCAGGATGCGACCAGTGCCGGCACCCAGTGCCTTGGCCGCGACCACGTAGTCCGCCTGCTTGGTGGTGATCACCGAGCCGCGCATCACGCGGGCGATCTGCGTCCAGCCGAGGAAGGCCAGCGCGCCGATCACGACGGACACCGAGCGGTCGGTGAACGCGTTCAGCACGACGAGGGCGCCGAGCAGGAACGGGATGCCGAAGAACACGTCGGTGATGCGCGAGAGCAGCGCGTCCAGCCAGCCGCCGAAGTAGCCGGCGAGCATGCCCATCAGGCCGCCGACGATGGTCACGATCACCGTGACGCCGACGCCGACCTGGATGGAGGCGCGGGTGCCGTAGATGACCCGGGCGTAGATGCTGCGGCCCTGGTTGTCGTAGCCGAACCAGTCCGCCGTGAAGAAGCTGCCCAGCTCCGGCTTCTTGAGGAAGTGGTTGATCAGGTCCGCGTCGCGCGGGTCGGCGCTGGTGAACCAGCCCGGGAAGAGCGCGATGAAGACCAGCAGCACCACGAGGAAGCTGGAGATGATGAAGTACGGGTTGCGCCGCAGGTCGCGCCAAGCGTCGCCCCACAGGCTGCGGGCCGGCTCGGCGGCGACGGCAATGGCCGTATCCGGCGTGGCCGTCACGACATCGTCGGCGGGCTTCGCCGAGGACTTGGTGATGTCAGGCATAGCGAATCCTCGGGTCCAGGACCGCGTACAGCAAGTCGATGATCAGGGACATGGCGAGGTAGACGAAGACCAGGCAGGTCACGATGCCCACCACGGTGCTTCCCTCGCGTCGGACCAGCCCCTGGTACAGAGCGCCGCCGACGCCCTGGACGTTGAAGATGCCCTCGGTGACGATGGCGCCGCCCATCAGCGCGCCCAGGTCGGTGCCGAGGAAGGTGACGACCGGGATCAGCGAGTTGCGCAGCAGGTGGTTGACGACGATGCGCCGCTTGGGCAGGCCCTTGGCGAGCGCGGTGCGCATGTAGTCGGCCCGCAGGTTCTCCGCGACGGTGGTACGCGTCAACCGCGCCACGTAGGCCAGCGAGAGGGAGCCGAGCACGATGCCTGGCAGCATCAACTCCTGGACGTTCATGGAGTCTTGGACCGTTGGTGTGATCCACCCCAGTTCCGTGCCGAACACCGTCTGGAAGATATAGGCCAGAACGAAGACCGGGATCGAGATGACCAGCAGGGTGAGGATCAGCACGCCGCGGTCCACGATCTTGCCCCGCTTCATGCCGGCGAAGACGCCGAGCACGAGGCCGAGGATCATCTCGAAGAGGAGCGCGATGATGGCGAGCCTGATGGTGACCGGGAAGGCGTCCGTCAGGATCTCGGAAACCGGTCGACCGCCGACCGTCTTTCCGAAGTCAGCCTGGAACAGGCCCTTCATGTAGTCCAGGTACTGCTGCCACAGCGAGTCGTCGAGCCCGTACTCATGACGGAGCGCGGCGAGCTGGGTGGGGTCTGGCGCCTTGTCACCCCACAGCGCCCGGATGGGGTCGCCGGGCAGGGTACGCACCATGACGAAGATGAGAAAGGTTGTCCCGATGAAGACCGGGATCATCTGGAGCAGTCGCCGCGCGACGTATCGCCCCATCGTGCCTCCGTTCCGGGGTCGGCCGAAGGCAGCCGCGCTCCAGGTAAGGAACCGGCTGCCCCCGTGGCCCGAGGGGCGCCCGGTTCGGGGCGCCCCTCGGCATCAACGGCCGACGACTACTTCTGCTTCACGGTGATGTCGGTGAGGATCGGGTCGCCCTTCTGGTTGAACTTCACGTTCGAAACGTTCTTCGAGTAACCAGCGTTGACCTTGTAGTACCAGAGCGGGATGGCCGGGAAGGTGTTCTTGAGCTGCTGCTCGGCCAGGTTGTACTCCTTGGCCGACTCCTCCAGCGTCTTGGCGTTGTCCGCCTTCTTCACCAGGTCGTCGAACTTCTTGTCCGAGAAGGCGCCCTTGTTGCCGGCGACGCCGGTGCCGTAGAGGTCACGGAGGAAGTTGCCGTTGAACGGGTAGTCCAGCACCCAGCCAGACCGGTACATCGACTTGACCTGCTTGTTGTCGCGGGCCTCCAGGTCAGCCTGGAAGTCGGCCTTGGAGTCACCCACGCACTCGACGCCCACGGACTTGCGGATCGAGCCGCACACCGCGTCGACCCACTCCTTGTGGCCGCCGTCGGCGTTGTACTGGATCTTGATGGCGTTGTTCGGAACGCCACCGCCCTGCTTGATCAGGTCCTTGGCCTTGGCGGGGTCGAACTTGCAGAACTCACCACAGGCGTCGGCCTGGTAGCCAAGCACGTCCTTGGCGACCCAGCCGGTGGCCGGGACGCGGGTGCCCTGGAACACCGTCTTGGTGATCGTCTCGCGGTCGATCGCCATCGACAGGCCCTGGACGACCTTGACGTCGATGTCCTTGAACTGCGTGTTGTAGAACGCCGGGTTGATCGTCTGGATCGCCGAGTAGTCCTGGTCGATCGCGCGGTCACCGAGGTCGCTCTTGTAGTTGGGCAGGTCGTTCGGCGGGACCTGGCGGATCACGTCGACGTTGTCGGAGACGAGGTCCTTGTAGGCCGCCTCGGGCTGCGAGTAGTTCTTGAAGATCACGCCGCCGTTCTTGGCCTTGTTCGAACCCTGGTAGCCAGGGAACGTCTCGACCTCGATCTGCTTGTTGTGATCCCACTTCACGAACTTGTACGGGCCGTTGCCGACCGGCTTCTGGCCGTATCCCTTGGGGTCCTGGAAGAAGCCCGAGGGGAGCGGCGAGAAGACCTCGTAGCCGAGCTTGTACTCGTAGTACGGGACCGGCGTGGTCAGCTCGATGGTGAAGGTGGTGTCGTCGACGACCTTCAGGCCGGACATCTTGTCGCTCTTGGCGTCACCCTTCTCCGGGTGGACGTCCTCGTAGCCCTTGATGTCGGCGAACCAGGAGCTGTTCTGCTGGTTGTTCTTGGTGGCGGCGGCCCAGTTCCAGGCGTCCACGTACGACTTCGACGTGACCGTCTCGCCGTTGTGGAACTTCCAGCCCTTCTTGAGCTTGATCGTCCAGACCTTGTTGTCCTTCGTGGTGACCGACTCGGCGTTCTCCTTTACGATCTTGCCGGTGCCCGGCTCGTAGTCAGCGAGGCCCTGGAACAGCGACCGGATGACGGCGCTGCCGTACGACTCCATCGTGTTCGCCGGCTGCAGCGGCTTCTGCGGCTCACCGTTGTCGAAGACGACCTTGCCACTCTTGTCGACCGGGCCGTCGTTGCCGCTGCTGCTGTCACTGTCGCCGCAAGCCGTCGCGGCCAGCGCCACGACCGCCGCCATCGCGACCCACTTGGCGCTACTGGCACCGCGCATGGGATTGCCTCCTCAGGAGTCCACTGTCACTACGAGAGAGGGCACCGGATACGCGCTGACACCCCTGACAGCGACATAAGACCCGGCACCCCAGAATGTGCTCGTAGGTCGGCGCTCCCGACAGCGCGTGACCCATTGACCCGAGCTCGATGGACCCCATCATTGAGCACGCCTGGCCCGTAAACCACACTTAAACGGTCTCGCTTTGGTCACATCCCCCGAGGACGGAGTACCGAAATCCGGACAAAGCCATCACAGACAGACACCCCCGAAACGGACTGTTAATACAACATCCGGAACGGCTTCACCGATATCCGAACGCCCGTTGAGGGAAAACTTGTTGACTGGCATCGCCCTGTCCCACCCTCGGAACGGGTGGCCCGCGACGGCGGAGCGGACTCCGCGCGCCTGGGGCGCGACACAGCGTGAGGATGCGGCCCGGCCCGATCGCCGGCGCGGTCACGCACCGCACCCGGCGGCGAGGCACGCGGAGCCGCGAGTCAAAACGCACTCCGGCGCCGTGTCAACCCCCCGTCGGCGCGGGGCGGTTCACCGGGCAGGCCAAAATTCTGCCTCGCGCCCGCGCGACGGTGAGCACCGGGGGTCCGGTCAGCGCCCCCGCGCCCGCCCCGCGTGCCGGCTCGCACCGTCAGGCCAGCCGTGCGCTGACGCAGCGTGATGGCGCGCCGGGGCCGTCGGCCACGGACCTCGTTCACCGCGCGGGCGACGGGGCCCGCGCGGCGAGTGCCGCCTAGCGCTTGGCGCGCGAGGCCGCCCGGCCGCGCTCCTTCTGGTCGAGGACGACCTTGCGGATGCGGATCGCCTCCGGCGTCACCTCGACGCACTCGTCGTCGCGGCAGAACTCGAGGGACTGCTCCAGCGAGAGCTTGCGCGGCGGCACGATCGACTCGGTGACGTCGGCAGTGGAGGAGCGCATGTTGGTGAGCTTCTTCTCCTTGGTGATGTTCACGTCCATGTCGTCGGAGCGCGAGTTCTCGCCGACGATCATGCCCTCGTACACCTCGGTGCCGGGCTCGGTGAACAGCACGCCGCGCTCCTGGAGGTTGGTCATCGCGAACGCGGTGACCGAACCGGCGCGGTCGGCGACCAGGGAGCCGTTGTTACGGGTGACCAGCTCGCCCAACCACGGCTCGTGGCCCTCGTGGATGGAGTGCGCGATGCCGGTGCCGCGGGTGTCGGTCAGGAACTCCGTACGGAGCCCGATCAGGCCACGCGAGGGGACGAGGAACTCCATCCGCACCCAGCCGGAGCAGTGGTTGGACATGTTGTCCATGCGGCCCTTGCGGGTGCCCATGAGCTGGGTGACCGCGCCCATGTGCTCCTCGGGCACGTCGATGGTGATGCGCTCGATCGGCTCGTGCACCTTGCCGTCGATCTCCTTGGTGACCACCTGCGGCTTGCCGATGGTCAGCTCGAAGCCCTCCCGGCGCATGGTCTCGACGAGGATGGCCAGCGCCAGCTCGCCGCGGCCCTGCACCTCCCAGGCGTCCGGGCGCACGGTGTCGAGCACGCGCAGCGAGACGTTGCCGATCAGCTCGCGGTCCAGCCGGTCCTTGACCTGGCGGGCGGTGACCTTGCGATCCTTGACCGCGGCCTTGGCGTCCGCGCCCTTGCCAGTGCCGCCCCGGCCGACCAGCGGGGAGGTGTTGGTACCGATCGTCATGGAGATGGCGGGCTCGTCCACGGTGATCAGCGGCAGCGCCACCGGGTTCTCCGGGTCGGCCAGCGTCTCGCCGATCATGATGTCCGGGATGCCGGCGACGGCGCAGATGTCGCCCGGGCCCGCCTTCTCGGCCGGCTTGCGGGTCAGCGCCTCGGTCATCATCAGCTCGCTGATGCGCACGTTGGACACCGTGCCGTCGCGCTTGATCCACGCAACGGTCTGGCCCTTCTTCAGCTCGCCCTGCTCGACGCGGAGCAGTGCGATGCGGCCGAGGAAGTTGTCCGCGTCGAGGTTGGTGACGTGCGCCTGGAGCGGGCCGTCCTCGTCGTACTCGGGGGCCGGCACGTGCGAGAGCAGGGTGGTGAAGAACGGCTCCAGGTTCTCGCTGTCGGCCGGGACGGTGCCGTCCTCCGGCTTGGTCAGCGAGGCGACGCCGTCGCGGGCGCAGGCGTAGACGATCGGGAACTCGATCTGATCCTCGTCGGCGTCCAGGTCGAGGAAGAGGTCGTACGTCTCGTTGACGACCTCATCGATGCGCGAGTCGGGGCGGTCGGTCTTGTTGATGCACAGGATGACCGGCATCCGGGGCGCGAGCGCCTTGCGGAGCACAAAGCGGGTCTGCGGCAGCGGCCCCTCGGAGGCGTCCACCAGGAGCACGACCGCGTCCACCATCGACAGACCGCGCTCGACCTCGCCACCGAAGTCGGCGTGGCCGGGGGTGTCGATGATGTTGATGGTGATCGGGTCACCACCGTCCTTGGGGTGGTACTTGACGGCGGTGTTCTTCGCCAGGATCGTGATGCCCTTCTCACGCTCCAGGTCGTTGGAGTCCATCATCCGGTCGTCAAGCTTCTCGGCCGCGTGCGCCGCGAAGGCACCCGCCTGCTTGAGCATGGCGTCGACGAGGGTCGTCTTGCCGTGGTCGACGTGGGCGACGATGGCTACGTTACGAATATCGTGGCGCGTGGGCACTGCGGCGCTTCTCCCGGAATTGTGGATCGCGACGTACGGTCCGGTACGCGCGCTGCCGGGCAAGCCTGAAGCCTCGGCCTTACCCCATGGTACGGGGCAAGGGCGGCAACGGCCGCCCCAGCCCGTCCCCCACCCCCGCCCGGCACCGGTGGTTCCCAGCTCAGGGCGGCCCCGCCAACCCCGGCTTTACCTGCCCTTTCCCCAATCCTTCGCGTGCGGGCAGCGCCCCGACCCGGCTCCGGAGGCGCTGCCGGAACCGCTCGTCCACCGCAGCCGCTCCCCTACCGGCGCTCTGCCTTGGCGTCCTCGGACTTCGCGTAGCCGATGTCCTGGTAGCGCGGGGTGGCCAGGCCGAAGGCGCCCACGTTGGCCAGGCTAGAGCGGGCCGCGATCAGTTGCGGACGCTGGTAGAGGGGGAGGGAGCCGGCGGCGGCCCAGATGCGGGCATCGGCCCGCTGGAGCAGCTCACGCACCGCGGACTCGTCCAACTCGGTGGACGCCTGCTCGAAGAGGTCCAACTCGGTGGACGCCTGCTCGAAGAGCTGGTCGATCTGGTGGGTGCCGACCCGGGTGTAGTTCTGCTCCACGAGCAGCGAGCCGTCGGCCGCCGGGCGCGGCTTGGCAAAGATCGGGCGGGCGTCGGTGGCCGGGAAGGCCGTGGCCAGCCAGGAGTAGAGGACCAGGTCGAAGTCGCCCTTGGCGACGTAGGTACGGAAGTACTGGCCGTCGGGGACGCGCACGACGTCGGTCCGGATGCCGATCCTGCCGAGCATCGCCGCGATGCGCTCGCCGACCTCGCGCACCTGCTCCGTCCCCGGGCCGCTGGGCAGCACGAACCGGAGCAACAGCGGCCGGCCGTCCTTGATCCGCACCGGCGCGCCACCGGGCAGCGCCCGGGGCCCGGCGTCCCCGACCCGGTCGGCGCCCCGCCGGTCGCTTCCGTCGCCCGCCGGGGCACGGCCCTGCGGGCGGTCGCGTTCGGGCTGTTCCTGGCCCTGGACGCGGGCCACCCAGCCGGCCGCGGCCGCGGCACCCGCCCGGTCCGCCGCGTCAGCGGGTGCGCCGGTGCGCACGCCGGTGTTCGGGCGGGCGTGAGTGCCCGGGTCCGCCTCCCCGTCCTCCTCGGCGTTCCGCTTGGCGTCCGCCGACTGGCGTGGGAGGGGGCCGTGGCCCTGTTGCCAGCCCGCGTCGGCGAGCAGCGAACGGGCCGCGGCGGCGTCCCGGCCGCCGAGGGCGCCGCTGTTGTCCCGGTAGCCGTGCTGGCCCGCCATGGTCAGGTGGCTGCCGAGCGGCTTGGCCGACAGGCCGAGCGGCCCGAAGACCGCGTCGGTCAGCTCCTGCCGGTCGATGGCGCGGGCGACGGCCCGGCGCACCCGCTCGTCGGCGAGCAGCCCGGCCGTGCCGTTCAGGGCGAGCTGGGTGTAGGCGGGCACGAGGGACCTGCGGACGGTGAACGCGCCGAGCGCCCTGGCCTCGGCCGCGCGCCGGGCCGCCGCCGCGCGCTCGTCGGCCACCGCCCGTACGGCGGCGGCGCGGTCCCGGCGCGGGCCGTACTCGATCACCCAGGAGCGCAGCGCGCCGGCCGCGCTGACCATGGCCGCCCGCCCGGCCCCCAGCTCGGGCGTCGTACCGCTGGCCGCGTTCGGGCCGGCCCCTGCCGGCGCCCCGCCGGCCGGTCGCTCGGCACCCACCACCCCGGTCATCTCGCCGGCGCCGCCCGCCGCGGCGACGGGGTCGGCAGTGGCGGCGTCCACCTCGGCCACGTCGAGCCGTCCGGAGGCCAGCGCGGCGGCCCGCTCGGCGCGCGGCACCGGCGTCAGCACCAGCTTGTCGAGCCGCGCGGGGTCGCCCCACCAGCGCGGGTCGCGCACCAGCGTCAGCGGGGCCTCGGCGTCCGCCGTACGCGCGTGCCGGCTCTGGCCGCCCCGGCCCTCGCGCCGGCCGTCAGACCGGTCCCGCTCCGCGCGGTCCGCGCCCTGCCGGCTCGAAATGAACGGGCCTGCCGTGAAGGGGAGTTGGCGGCTGGCGCCCTCGTTGAACGCCTTCGGGTCGCCCATCACGCTCTTCGGGTACAGCGGTGTGAACAGGACCCGCCAGTCCGCGTACGGGCGGCGGAAGGTGACTCCACCTCACCGGGCTCGCGGCCCGGCGCGATGCGCTCGATGCGCTCGTAACCGGCGTTGCGGGCCGTCCAGTACGCCCGGTCCCCACCGCGCAGGGCCCGCCACTGGGCCCGGAAGTCGGCCACGCCCAGCGCCCGGCCGTCGCTCCAGGCGGCCTCGGGGTTGAGCCAGTAGCGCACCACCTGTCGCGGCTCGCGGTCGGTGACCTCGGCCGACTCCAGGTAGTCGGGGTTGCGGACGGCGCGGCCCCGCGCGTCGAAGGTGAACAGCATGGGCAACACCGCGCCGGCCACCCGGTCGGTGCCGGCGTCGGCCTCCGCGTGGAAGGCGTTGAGGGTGGCGGGCCTGGCGTCCACGGCCCAGCGCACGGTGCCGCGCCCGGACAGTTCGGCACGGGCGGCGTCGGCCACGTCGTGCGAGACCGGCGCCGCCGCCGCGTCCTCACCCTCCGAGCTGCACCCGGCCAGCAGCGGCAGCGGCAGCAGCACCCCGGCCGCGAACAGCGCGGCGCAGCGGCGGGTACGGGCCGCCGGGTCCCTCGTGACGCCGTCGACGGGCATGGCTGGTACCTCCGGGTGACTTCGCCGCTCATCGGATGGACTGATCACTCACTGAAGGCGACGTCGTGCGGCCCGCCACGCCGACACGGCGGGTCACAACTCAACGCCACCCGGCCGGCCTAGCCCATTCTGACCAGCGGCGTCGTGTCTCGAAGGCACGCCACCCGGACAGCCCAGCGGTGCCCGATCGGGCCTTCGCGCGGGTCTAGTCCCGAGGCGGGAGGGGCGCGATATGACCGGTGTGCGCCCAGAATCCCGGCAGATCTCTTCCCAACAGCGGGCGCGGCGCGCGACACTCGCTGTCGCATGAGTGTCGCCGTCCGCAACCGCGGAAGTGAGGACAAGTCATCTCCGTACACGATGATTTGACGGCCGTTCAGCGAAGTCTCGATGACCTGGTCCGCTCCGTCGGACGCCTGGAGAAACAGGTCGGGTCCGACAGCCTGGACGTCCGCAGGGTGCGTACCGACGCGGACCATCTCCGCGAGAGCGTCGCGCTGTTGCGCGCGGCGTCCCCCTAGGAACCGGTCCGTACGGAGCGGGTGCCCGTCCCCGACACCCCCTAAGACCGCACGCTGTGGGCGGACGCCGAGGACGAGGGCCTGGGCTCCCGGGAGGGCCGCGCCCCCTAGTGAAGCCGCTCCACCGCCGGCAGGCCGGGGCCCGGGCGCCGGCACGCGCCACACGGCGCGTCGCCGCCCGGGCCGCGCCGCTCCCCGGCCGGGCGCCCCCGAAGCGTCCGCACGCCGGGGCGTACGGCGGACGCGACGCTCGCGCCGCGCGTGCGGTGCGCCGGCCGCCGCAGGTCAGGGCCGTACCGCCCGGCCGGCGCAGGCACCCGGCACACCACCGCCGCACCCCCGCGTTCCCACCCGGCCCGCCCGCCGGTCCGCGCGCACGCACCCCGCGCACCGCCCGTACGCCCCGGCCGCTCGGGCGCCGCACCCGCCCCGCCGCGCCGGCCCGCTCCCCCGCGGCACCCGGCCCGCACCGCACCCGCACCGCGGACCCCGCCGCACCGCACCCGCACCACACCGCTCACCGCCCCACCCGTCCACGCATCGGTCACCCGTCCATCCGCCCGCAGATCCGAGCCGCTACCACGCCACCGCGGAGTCTCCCTTGGCCACAGGCACCGACCCCCACGTCCGGACGGGAGCGCGCGGCGTGCACGGCACGCTGCGCGCCGCCATCCCGGAACGCCACCTACGCACCGACCGCTCGTGGCTGCCGCCCGCCGCGACGGCGGCCGGGCTGCTCGCCTTCGTCGTCTACTCGACGTGGCGGGCGTTCTCCAACGCCGACTACTACGAGGCGCCCTACGTCTCGCCGTTCTACTCGCCCTGCCTGGCCGAGAACTGCGAACCGATGCGCGACGGCCCCAACTGGGCCCTGTTCGGCTCATAGTGGGGCCTGTCCCCCCTGGATCCTGATCCTGATCCTGCCGCTGGGCTTCCGGCTGACCTGCTACTACTACCGCAAGGCGTACTACCGCGGCTTCTGGGCCTCGCCCCCGGCGTGCGCGGTGCCCGAGCCCCGGCAGAAGTACACCGGCGAGACCCGCTTCCCGCTGATCATGCAGAACATCCACCGGTACTTCTTCTACGCCGCGATGCTCGTCGCCAGCATCCTGACGTACGACACCGTGCTCGCCTTCCGCGACGAGCACTACGAATGGGGCCACATGGGCCTCGGCACGGTCGTCTTCCTGGCCAACGCCGTACTGCTGTGGATGTACACGCTCTCCTGCCACTCCTGCCGGCACACCGTCGGCGGGCGGCTCAAGCACTTCTCCAAGCACCCGGTGCGCTACCTCGGCAAGCTCAACGCCCCGCACGCCAGGCTCGCCTGGTACTCGCTGATCAGCGTGGCGCTCGCGGACCTGTACGTGTACCTGCTGGCGATCGGAGCATTCGACGACCCGACCTTGTTCTGACACCGCCCACGGGAGCGGTGACCACGCGCCCGCGGCGCGGGCGGCGAGCCGTCCCCGGGGCCCGGGCAACTCCAAGGCTGCGAGAGGGAAACAAGAGACATGACGCAAGTCGAGCGGCAGGCGTGGGACGTCGTCGTGGTCGGCGCGGGCGGGGCGGGACTGCGGGCAGCCATCGCGGCGCGCGAGCAGGGCATGCGCACGGCCGTCATCTGCAAGTCCCTGTTCGGCAAGGCCCATACGGTGATGGCCGAGGGCGGCACCGCGGCCAGCATGGGCAACGTCAACGAGGGCGACAACTGGCAGGTGCACTTCCGCGACACGATGCGCGGCGGGAAGTTCCTGAACCACTGGCGGATGGCCGAGCTGCACGAGCGCGAGGCCCCCGAACGGGTCTGGGAGTTGGAGACCTGGGGCGCGCTGTTGGACCGTACGGCGGACGGCAGGATCTCGCAGCGCAACTTCGGCGGCCACGAGTACCCGCGCCTGGCCCACATCGGCGACCGCACCGGGCTCGAACTGATCCGCACCCTCCAGCAGAAGATCGTCTCGCTGCAACAGGAGAACGAGCGGGAGTTCGGCAACCACGAGGCGCGGCTCAAGGTCTTCCAGGAGTGCACGGTGACCCGCGTGCTCAAGGAGGCCGGGCCGGCGGGCGCGGACGGGGCGCGGGTGGCCGGCGTCTTCGGCTACGAGCGCGAGTCGGGCCGCTTCTTCGTCATCGAGGCACCGTCGGTGGTGCTGGCCACCGGCGGCATCGGCAAGTCCTTCAAGGTGACCTCCAACTCCTGGGAGTACACCGGCGACGGGCACGCGCTGGCGCTGCTGGCCGGCGCCCCGCTGATCAACATGGAGTTCGTGCAGTTCCACCCGACCGGCATGGTCTGGCCGCCGTCGGTCAAGGGCATCCTGGTCACCGAGTCGGTGCGGGGCGACGGCGGGGTGCTGCGCAACAGCGAGGGCAAGCGGTTCATGTTCGACTACATCCCGGAGGTCTTGAAGGACAAGTACGCACTCACCGAGGAGGAGGGCGACCGCTGGTACGAGGACCCGGACAACAACCGCCGCCCACCCGAACTGCTGCCCCGCGACGGGGTGGCCCGCGCCATCAACGCCGAGGTCAAGGCCGGCCGAGGCTCCCCGCACGGCGGCATCTTCCTCGACGTGTCCAGCCGGATGCCGGCCGAGACGATCAAGCGGCGGCTGCCGTCCATGCACCACCAGTTCAAGGAGCTGGCGGACGTGGACATCACGGCCGAGCCGATGGAGGTCGGCCCGACCTGCCACTACGTCATGGGCGGTGTCGAGGTGGACCCGGACACGGCAGCGGCCACCGGCGTGCCGGGCCTGTTCGCCGCCGGCGAGGTCGCCGGCGGCATGCACGGCTCCAACCGGCTGGGCGGCAACTCGCTCTCCGACCTGCTGGTCTTCGGCCGCAGGGCGGGCCTGTACGCGGCGCGCCACGCCGCCGACGTCGGTGCCGACCGGCCGGTGGTCGCGGCGGCCGACGCCGCGGCGGCCGAGGCGGAGGCGCTGCGCCCGTTCAGCGCCGAGGAGGCGAGCGCGAGCCCGTCCGGCGGGCCGGTAGAGAACCCGTACACCCTGCACCAGGAGCTCCAGCAGGCGATGAACGACCTGGTGGGCATCATCCGGCGGCACGAGGAGATGACCGAGGCGCTGCACCGGCTGGCCGGGCTGCGCGCGCGGGCCCGCCGGGCGGGCGTCGAGAGGCACCGGCAGTTCAACCCGGGCTGGCACCTGGCGCTCGACCTGCGCAACATGCTGCTGGTCAGCGAGTGCGTGGCGCGGGCGGCGCTGGAGCGTACGGAGAGCCGTGGCGGGCACACCCGCGACGACCACCCCGCCGATGGACCGTGCCTGGCGCACGGTCAACCTCCGGTGTCGGCTGGCGACCGAGGAGGCGCGGGCGGCGGAGCCGGTGGGCGGCGCGGCGAACGGTCCGGTGGGCGCGGGTCCGGCGGACGGCGTGACGACCGCCACCGAGCCCGAGCCCGGGCTCGGGCTCGGTGGCCTGGTCAGCGACCAGGCCGGGCAGATCGCGCTGGCCCGCACGACGACCCCGCCGATCAGGCCGGACCTGCTCCAGCTCTTGGAGAGGGACGAACTGGTGAAGTATCTGACGGACGAGGAGCTGAGTCGGTGAGCTACCAGGCGCACTTCAGGGTGTGGCGCGGCGACGCCGAGGGCGGCGGGTTGCGCGACTTCACCGTCGAGGTCAACGAGGGCGAGGTGGTGCTCGACATCATCCACCGGCTCCAGGCCACCCAAGCCCCCGACCTGGCGGTGCGCTGGAACTGCAAGGCCGGCAAGTGAGGCTCGTGCAGCGCGGAGATCAACGGTCGACCGCGTTTGCTATGCATGACGCGGATGTCGGTCTTCGAGCCGAGCGAGACCATCACGGTGACGCCGATGCGGGCGTTCCCGGTGATGCGGGACCTGGTCACGGACGTCTCGTTCAACTACACTAAGGCTCGCGAGATCCCCGCCTTCGTCCCGCCGCCCGAGCTGGGCCCGGGCGAATACCGGATGGCCCAGCAGGACGTGGAGCGCTCGGAGGAGTTCCGCAAGTGCATCGAGTGCTTCCTGTGCCAGGACACGTGCCACGTGGTCGGGACTTCGAGGAGAACAAGGACGCGTTCGCCGGGCCGCGCTTCCTGATGCGCGTCGCCGAACTCGACATGCACCCGTTGGACGCCGCCGACGAGGCCGGCATCGACCGCAAAGGAACACGGCCTCGGCTGCTGCAACATCACCAAGTGCTGCACCGAGGTGTGCCCGGAGGGCATCCGGATCACCGACAACGCGCTCATCCCACTGAAGGAGCGCGCGGTCGACCGCAAGTACGACCCGCTGGTGTGGCTGGGCGACAAGATCCGGCGGCGCGGGCAGTGAGCCGTGCGCGGCGCGGGGCACGCCGTGCGCCGGCCCGGGCCCTGCCGGACCGGGCGCACGTTCGTCGGCTCCCTACGCGTACGCCTGCGTGACGCGGGGCCACGCCCTCAGTACATGCTGAGCAGCGCCTCGGTCGCGTCCACGCCACTCGTCTCGCCGCTCGGCAGGGCGAGCTCGAACCAGACCGTCTTGCCCCGGGGCGTGCGCCGGCTGCCCCAGGCCGCGCTGAGCAGCCCGACGAGTTGCAGGCCGCGCCCGCCCTCGTCCGTGTCGCGGGCCCGGCGGCGGCGCGGCTGCACCAGGCCGCCGTCCCACACCTCGCACACCAGGCCCCGGTCGAGCAGCAGCCGCACGCGTATCTCGCCGCCCTGCTTAGCCGGAGGCATGCCCAGCTCGCCGTACCGTAGCGCGTTCGTCACCAGCTCGCTGACCAACAGCTCGGTCGTGTCCACCAGCGCCTCAAGGCCCCACTCGCGCAACTGCTGGCAGGCCAGTTCGCGGGCCCGGCCCACCGAGCGGGGCTCGCGCGGCAGCCGCCAGTCGCCGACCGCGTGCGCGGGCAGCCCCTGCATCCGCGCCATCAGCAGGGCCGTGTCGTCCTCGCCGTGGTGGGTGCCGAGGGCGTTCAGCACGTGGTCGCAGATGCCCTCCAGCGGGCTGACGCCGTCCGCGGCGACGGGCGGGGCGGCCAGCGCGGCGCGCAGCGCCTCGATGCCGACGTCCAGGGAGTGGTCCCGCGACTCGACGAGCCCGTCCGTGTAGAGCGCGAGCAGCGCCCCGTCTGGCAGCTCGAACTCCATCTCCTCGAAGGGTTCACCGCCCACGCCGAGCGGCATCCCCGGCGGCAGCTCCACCAGTCGCGGCTGGCCGCCCTGCGGGACGAGCACCGGTGGCAGGTGTCCGGCGTTCGCGATGGTGCACCGCCGGGTGACCGGGTCGTAGACGACGTACACGCAGGTCGCGAGGTAGATCTCGGACAGGTCGGAGTCGCCGGCCACGCCCCGGGCCCCGGCCGACCTGCCGCCACGGGCCGGGCCCTGGCGGCCCGCCGTACGGGTGGAGGCGCGGGTGGTGCCGGGCGCGCCGAGGCCTTGCGCGATCTCGTCCAGGGCGGTCATCACCTCGGCCGGCTCCAGGTCGAGCATGGCCAGCGTGCGCACGGCGGTGCGCAGTTCGCCCATGGCCACGGCCGCGCGCAGGCCGCGCCCCATCACGTCGCCGACGACCAGCGCGGTGCGGTGCCCGGGCAGATCTATGACGTCGTACCAGTCGCCGCCCACCTCGGTGGCCTCGCTGCCGGGCAGGTAGCGGCAGGCGATGTCGAGCCCGGCCGCCTCCGGGTCGCCCGGCGGCAGCAGGCTGCGCTGGAGGATGAGCGCGCGTTCGTGTTCCCGGCGGTAGAGGCGGGCGTTGTCGATGCACACGGCGGCGCGGGCGGCCAGTTCGACGGCGAGCGCGGTGTCGCGCTCGCCGAACGGCTCGCTGCCCTTCGCGCGGGAGAACTGGACCAGGCCCACCACGGTGTCCCGGGCCACCATTGGCACCGCGAGCGTGGACTGTACGACCGCGCCCAGCTCAGGACCGGCGTCCGGGTCGGCGCCGCTGTCCCGGCCGGGGATGACGCGCACCTGCCCGGTGCTCAGGGCGGTGGCACAGGGCGAGTGCGGCGGGTACCGGTGGGCCTCGCCGACCTGCACCGGCCGCCGGCCCGCCGCGCGCCGCGCCCGGTCGCCGAAGGAGGCGGCGCCACCCGGGCCGGGCGCGCCGACGTGACTCGCGGCGCCGGGTATGCCGAGGCCGATGGGGCCCGCCAGGTCGTCGGGCTCGGCCTCGGGGTAACCGGAGAGCGCCACCGGGCCGTCGGAGACGGCGCTGGCGAAGGCGACCCGGCGCAGGGGCGCGCTGCCCTTCGCCGGCTCGCCGGTCCGCCCGCGCCCCGGGCTCGACGGACGGGTGGCGGCCCGCAGCTCCGGGACCGCCTCGTCGCCGGCGAGCAGCCCCTGGTAGAGGTCGACGCAGGCCAGGTCGCAGAACTGCGGCACGGCGACGGCAAGGAGTTCGCGGGCGGTGGTCTCCAGGTCGAGCGAGGCGCCGATGCGGGCTCCGGCCTCGTTGAGCAGGGCGAGGTTGCGCCGCACGCCGGCGGCCTCCTGATCGGCGCGGCGCCGCCCGGTGATGTCGATGACCAGTCCGGCGACGCCGATCGGCCGCCCGGAGCCGCCGTGCAGCCGGTAGAACGATACCTGCCAGCGGTGCCGCTCGGTCTCGCCGTACCGCGAGCCGACGATCTGCATCCCGGTGACCGGCGTCCCGGTCTCGATCACCCGGCGCAGCGAGGCGCTGAACCGCTCGGCCTCGGCGCGCGGCAGGAAGTCGTACGGGGTGCGCCCGCGGTGCCAGTCGACGGGGCGGCCGAAGGCGCGGGCGAAGCACTCGTTGACCCGCATCAGGCGCAAATTCTTGTCCGCGAAGAAGAAGCCCAGCGGAGATTGACCGAAAACGGCCTGCGAGGCCGCGAGGTCGGTCTCGATCTGGCGCAGCGCGCTGACGTCCACCGCGATGCACAGCGCGGAGCGCTCGCCCATGTCGTTCCGGGTGGGCATCAGATAGATCTCGGCGAGCCCGTACGGCCCGTCGCCGAGCTCCTCGCGCGGGTCGCGGCCGCCCACCCAGGTGCGGCCGGTGCCCCGCGCCACGGGCGGGTCCGGACACTCGTCGGCGCTGGCCGCACCGCGCTGGCCGGGCACGGGGGGCGCCTCGGGCGCGCCGTGCGGGCCGGGGGCGGAGCGCGTCTCGGGGGCGGCGTGCGGAGTCGGGCCGGGTACGTCGGATATCGGCTCGCCGGAGGCGGGGCCGTCGGGCGCGGAGGCGGGGCCGTGCGGCGGGGCGGCGGGGGGCCGCTGGGCGGTCGGGGTGGTGCCGAGCGGCGTGCTGGTGTGCTGGTCGGCGGGGGCGGGCTTGGGGCGCAGATACGGTACGAGGCCGGTCCACTCCCGGCCGTCGAGCAGCTCGGCGACCTTGCGGTGGCACTGCTGGCGCAGCTCGTGCGGGACGAAGACCTCCACCGGGTCGCGGCCGATCGCCTCGTGCGCCGGCACGCCGAGGAGTTCGGCCGCGCGCTCGCTCAACTGGTCCACGCGACCGTCCGGGCCCAGCGAGAAGGAGGCCACCTGGACGTAGTCGTAGATGGAGCCCGGCGGACTGCCCTGCCACATCGGTGCCGAAATCGGCGCGGTCTCCGTCCCGTCGGGCGTCCCCGCTCCCGCTGGCATGTCGCTCACTGCCCGTCTCCTCCGGCTCAGGTGCTAGGACCGGCCCAGAAGGCCGAGTATCCAGCACTCCAGCCAATCCCTGCACGGCCTTCACGATCACAGCACGGTCTCGACGCCAGCACGGTCTCGACGCACTCTCGTGCGACGTGGCGATCGCGAACGCTCAACAAGCCGTCCCCGGGTCCAGCACGGACCCGTTCGGGCTTCAGCGGCCCCCCATCGGACCCACATCAGCCCCCGAGGAGCCATGGCGTCTCAGCCGGGCCCCCGTCGCCGCGAAAGGTCCCGCCGGCCGCTGATCGCGGCAGGCCAGGCCGCTTTCGCAGACCGCTGCTGCCTGACTCCTCACCAGGCAGACCCGACTCTAACCAGACAGTTCGGGCGCGTGGCCAGCCCGGTGGGTTCATCTGTTGGCGCACGCGCCCCACGTGTTGTTCCAGCGCCCGGGCCCCCGGTCGTGACGGGCCCGCCTCCCCCGGTCCGCCCCGGGGGGCTCACTCGGCGGCGGCGATGGTGAGTTCGAACCAGACGGTCTTGCCCACCGTGCCCCGCCGCGTCCCCCAGCGCCGGGACGCGCAGGCCACCAACTGGAGCCCGCGGCCGCCCTCGTCCTCGGGGGCGGCGGCGGGTTCCCGGGGCGGGTCCTCCACCGGGTCCGACACCTCGACCAACAGGGCCCGCCCGCCGGAGTCGGGCAGCGGCCGGAAGTACATGCGCACGCCGATCGGGCCGCTCGCATACCGGAGCGAGTTGGTGACCAGCTCACTGACCAGCAGGACCGTCACATCGCTCATCGCCGTCAGGCCCCAGTCCGCCAGCGCGTCCCGCACCAGCTCCCGGGCCTGGCGCACGGAGTCGGGCGCCGCGGGAAAGCTCCACTCGGCGAAGCCGGGCGTGGACGCCACGGCTCCTGCGCTGTCGTTGACGCCCACCACTTCCCCTGAACGCCGACGAGCCCCATCGAATTGTCCACGTTAGACGGGGTTAATCAGCACATACCCGATATTCGGGTGGGCCTATCGTCCGGGCGACGGCGCGGTGCCACGTTCGGCCTACCGGGCCCCGGCGGGCGCCCGAGCCAGGCGCGGCCCTACGCCAACTCGCCGCCGGCCCGAAGATCGTCGAAGAGAAGCTGGTCGACCGGCGGAACCAACGGACGGTGCGCGTACGAGAACCAGGCCAGCTCCGCGATCTCGCTGCTCGCCGACAACGTCCCCTGGTACTCCGCCGTGTAGCAGCTCATCCGCACCACGGCACCGCCCGGCGCCCCGGACGCCTCGGCCTCGTACGTGGCCAAGTGGCGCGCGCTGGCCGCGTCCAGCACCACGGTCAACTCTTCCTCGATCTCCCGCAGCAGGGTCTCCAGGTCGCTCTCCGCGCCCTCCCGCTTGCCGCCGGGGATGTAGAAGACGTCCTTGCCGCAGGGCCGGGCGCAGAGAATCCTGCCGCCCTCCACCCGCACCCACGCCACCGTGTCGATCAGTTCCGCCGCCATCCCCGCGCCTCCGCCCTCGTCATCCGTCCCGTGTCAGCCAGGACCCTAACGAGCGGGGGCGGGGCGCGGGACCGCGCTCAGTCCGTCAGGGTCGCGATCGCCTCGGCCAGCCACGACCGCTCGGCCTCGCTGGTGGCGCGGGCGACACGGAGCATGCCCTGACGGAAGAGGTCGGGCGCGTCCTCGGCACGCACCGGCTCGCCGTCGCGATAGAAGAAGCTCGCCGGGGTATCGAGGAAGTCCTGCCGGCGACGGAGGACCGCGACCTGCTCCGCCCGATCCGGAAGGTGGCGCAGGAACGCGAGCAGCGTGAAGAAGCGCTGGCCGTCGGTGATGTCGGCGTCCTTGGGATGCCGCAGCCGGGCCCGCAGTTCCGCCCGCCCCGCCGGGGTGAGGGACAGGATACGGCGCGGCGCGGCGCCGCTGCCGGGCTCCGTACACTGCTCGACCAGCCCCGCCTTCACCAGCCGGGCGATGGCCGGGTAGAGCGCTCCGTCGCTGACCGGGCGCAGGTGGCCGCTGAGGTCACGGATGCGGGCCTTCAGCTCGTACCCGTGCAGGGGCTCCTCGAAGAGGAACCCCAAGATCGACAGCTCCAGCACGCGCCGCACCCCTTCCCGCGCCCATCCGAACCTTGCACGCCTCCAAGGAGCATGCTAACTCTTTTCGCTGTACCTCGATTCGAGGTGCAGCGAAAAGAGGGGGCGGCGATGAAGGCAGCCGAACACCGGCGCGCGCTGGTGTCACTGGCGGGTCCGATCTACTGCGAACTCCTTTCGGGCGTCGTGGCCGGGATCATCAACATGGTCTGGGTGGCGCGGCTGGGCGGGGCGGCCGTCGCCGCCGTAGCCGTCGCGACCAACGTCGAGAACGTGCTGCTCGGGGTGGCCCTCGCCGCCGGACCGGGCACGACCGTGCTGGTCGCCCGCGCCAGCGGGGCAGGCGATCCGGCGGGGTTGCGTGCCGCGGTACGCGGCGGCTGGGCCCTGTGGGCGCTCGTCACGCCGGCCGTCGCCGTGGGCGGATACCTGTGCCGCAAGCCGCTCGCCCACCTGGTACTCGGCGATGCCGACGGTGACGCGCTGGCTCTCGCGATCGACTACTTCTCGATCGCGCTGCCCGGCATCGCGGTGTTCTTCGCGACCAACGTCGTCGACGGCATCCTCAAGGGCACCGGCGACACCCGCACCCCGATGCAGCTCGCGCTGCTCGCGAACGGGCTGATTCTCGCGCTGGACCCCTGGTTGGTCCTCGGCTGCGACCTCGGAGTGCGGGGGGCCGCGATCGCCACGGTGCTCAGCCGCACAGCGGCGCTCGTCTGCGGCTGCGTCGCCCTGCGCCGCAGCGACACGCTCCGGTGGGCAAACGACGCGCACGGGAGAGGGGCACCCACCCACGCCGCCGGGCCGTTACGCCGGGCTCGTTCGCTTGGCCTTGACGCCCGCCGGACGGCCGGGGTCGGGGTACCCATGTCCGTCGACTTCGTCCTGCGGATGACGGGCGCGTTGACCCTCGTGGCCGTCGTCGCCCGGCTCGGCGTCGCCGAGGCAGCCGGGTACGGGCTCGCCACCAAGGCGACGTACATCGCGACCATGGCGTTCTACGCGGTGCGCCAGAGCGCCGCCATCCACACCGCCTGCCTGCTCGGGGCGGGCCGCGACGAGCGCCTGGTCATCGGACGACAGGCGTTGCTGCTGGCCGGGGGGTTGGGAGCGGCGGCGTCGTTGACGCTGCTCGCCGCCGGCCCCTGGATCATGCGGGCGTTCGGCGCCGAGGACGTGGTCGTCGCGGCGGGAGCGCTCTACCTACGCTGCCTCGGCCCCTACCTATCTCACGCTGCTGGCCTGCTGCATCGCGCTGGGTGGCGTCTTCGAGGGCAGCGGCGACAGCTCCGCGCTCGCGCGCGTCACCGCCGTCGGGGTGGCGCTCCAACTGGGGCTCGCGTACGGCCTGTCGGGGGCTGGACTGCCCGGGGTCTGTGGCGTCATGGCCGCGTCCATGGCAGTGAAGTGCGCGGCCGTCGCCAGGAGATACCGGCGTACAGAACACCCGGCGTTCGCACGCCGTGGCCGTAGACGTCCGAAAACCTCCGCCACGGTGGCCGATGGCGCCACGCCCGACAAGCGCACCGCGCCCTGAACCCCGGATCGGCCCCGCGCCGCTGATCCGCCCGACCCGATCCGGGGCCGCGACGGCTGGGTCACGCGGCGCGCCCCCTCGCCGGACCGCGCTTCGCGGCGCGCGGTCGGGCCTCGGGTCGCGCCGACGCGGCCCCTCGGGCCGGTTCGCCGGGGTGGCCGGGCTGCCCGGTCGCCGGCAGGGTGCGGCGGCTTGGTGGGGACGCGGGTGAGGGTGGGGTCCCGCTGCTGGCCTGCGCGCTCGGGGAGTCGCGCGGTGCGGGGGGTGTGCCGTGGAACAGGACGTGCCGTGGAACGGGTGGTGCGGTGGAACGGGTGGTGCGGTGGGTAAGGCGGTGTGTCGTGGCGTGGTGGAGCGCTCCACCACGTAGAGCTGGCAGGCGCCACGCGAGTGGAGGCGGTGGGCCACCTGTTCGACCTCCGTCTTGGTGGCGTACCGCCCGACGCGGTAGCGGTTGCCGTTGTCGTCCTGGCGGACGACCAGCCACGGCAACGTCGGCTCGGGGCCGCTGTCAGTCATCCCGCACCCCCTCGCTCGGCCGGTCATCCCCCGGCGTACGCCCTCGATATTCGTTCTGGGAAACCACAGTCCGCATATGCCCGAGCCTACACCCGACCCTTACGGAGCGGATACGCGTTCTCACCAAGAGGTACGCATCCGGCCACCGTGAGCCCGTGGCGCGGGTGCGACGGGCGGCGAACGGCCCCGGACCACCCGGCACACACCGGCACATCCGATGCGATAGCGAACGGGGGCCGGGGCCGTGCCGGCGGGTCGGATCGGTGGTGGGCGGGGCCGGGGCGCGGGGCGGCGGGTGTCAGGGGAGGCCGGTCAGCGGACCGGCAGGTGGTAGGCGACGCGATAGCGGTCGGCGGAGGTCACCACGTCGGCGGTCTCGACGGGCCGGCCCCCCGCGTAGTACGTACGCGAGATGACCAGCACCGCGTGGCCGGGGACGCCACCGAGGGCGTGGGTCTCCTCGGCCAGGCCGGGGCGCGCGGAGACCTCCTCCATGACGTTGTCCACCACCAGGTCGATGGCCGCCATCCGGTCCACCACGCCGCGCCCGGCCAGCGGGCCCTCCTCGGGCAGCAGCACCGGCGTGCGGCCCGTGATGGCCAGCGGCTCCCAGGACGTGGAGAGCATCGCGGGCTCGTTGAAGGCACGGAAGACGCACCGCGTGCGCATCACGCGCTCGCCGGGCTCGATCAGCAGCCGGGCGGCGATGTCCGACGTGGCCTCCTCCTGCATGCTGCTCGCGTCCCAGGTGCCGGCCACGGTCTCGTCGGCCTGCTCCTGCCGGAAGGGGGTGCAGTCGGCGACCGTGCGGTACCCGGTGCGGATCAGGCGGCGCGGTACGGGGCGCTCGCGCACGTACGTACCCGAGCCGGAGCGGCCCTCGACCAGCCCCTCGGCCATCAGCACCTTGCGCGCCTCCAGCGCGACCGTGTCGGAGACCCCGTACTCCTCGCGGATGCGGGCCTGCGACGGCAGGCGGGTGCGCGGCGGCAGATCACCGGTGACGATCTTCTGTCGGAGCTCACCGGCCACGCGGAGATATGCGGGCTGCTCACCAAAGGCTACGGCCCCTCCCAGTCTCAACAGGTCCCAGCGGTTTAACGGACCGCATCAGCTTGGCAACCGTGCGAGAACACGGGCAATCTTTGGGCTGCGAATCACCCGATGTGATGCATTGCTGGTCAGGAATGGACTATTCCCGCGCCTTTCCGCTAGCCGCGGGCCCGGGTCGGCGGCGTGGAGCTGCGCCCGCAGCCCGGGACAGACGGCGGCGGGCAGCTCGGCGGTGACCTCGTGGCCGGCGGGGCGCAGCCGCCCGACGGCGTCGCGTTCGGCGGGGCGCGGGCCGAGCACGGAGTGGAACAGCGCGCTGGTGGTGGGACGTCATGCTCCGTGCGGCCCGCGCGGACGGTCGGTCAGTGGTCGCGGTAGGCGGCCTGGTAGGCCATGGTGGACAGTTCCGCCGCCCACTCCGGGCTGATGTCCGCGGCCCGTACCGCCTCACAGGCCACCTTGACGCGTTCCTCGATGACGGCCTCGACCCGGTCCCGGATGCCCGTCGCGACCAGCGTCGCGTACAGCTCGTCCGGGTCGGTGCCGGCCAGGTCGTCGCCGACCAGGTCGCCGACGGCGGGCTCGTCGCGCAGCGCGAAGGACATCAACAGCGTCATCTTGTGCTGCCGGAAGTCGAGTTGGCTGGGCTTGCCGGTGGCGTCGGTGTCGCCGAAGGCGTCCAGCAGGTCGTCGCGGAACTGGAACGCCTCGCCGACCGCGAGGCCGTACTCCTCGAACGCAGCCAGCGTCCCCGCGCTGCCGCCGGCGAGCAAACCGCCCAGGGACAGGGGCCGCGAGATGGTGTACCGACCGGACTTGAACAGGGCGATGTGGCGGGCCAGTTCGGGGTCGGGGCTGAACCGGGCGGCGGCCCTGATGTCCAGGTACTGCCCGGCCATCAGCTCCGTGCACAGCTCGCCCCACACACCACGGACCCGTGGCGGGGCCCCGGCCGCGAGCCGGTTGGCGTACGTCAGGGCGAGGTCGCCGGCGAGCACGGCGACGCCCTCGCCGTAGCGCCGGGGCTCGCCGCGCCAGCCCGCGCGGCGGTGCAGTTCGGCGTGGGCCACGTGCGCGGTGGGCTTGTTGCGGCGCAGCTCGGACGCGTCCATCACGTCGTCGTGCAGCAGCGCGAAGGTGTGCAGCGCCTCCAGGGCGGCGGCCACGTCCACGACCTCGGGCGCGGCCGGGTCGCCGCCGGCGGCCAGGTAGCCGGCCACGCAGAAGGCGGGGCGCAGCCGCTTGCCGCCGCTGAAGACCACCTCGGCGATGGCGTCCACCAGGGCGACCGAGTCGGGGTTGGCGGCGTGCCACTCGCGGCGCTCGGCGGCGAGCAGGTCCTCCAGCCGGCCCTGCACCCCGCCCAGCAGCCGCCCCAGTTCGGCGCGCTCCGCGGTCGGGGCATCGGCCGTGGCCACGGGGGTCTTCGACACGGTTCCGGTCACGGCGTCTCCCTGCTAACGGGGCGAACGGGCGGGTTCAGCGGGCGGTTCGGCCACCTGGCGGCTTCCTACCGCGCGGGCTTGGTGCCGGCGTGTGCGAACAGGCTGCCGGGGATGGAGAACACCACCTCCTCGGTGGTCGTGGTCACGCTGCCGATGTCCCCGTATCCCAACTCCGTCAGACGGGTCACCAGTTCCTGCACCAGGATCTCGGGGGCGCTGGCGCCGGCGGTCACGCCCACGGCCTCCACGCCCTCAAGCCACCGCTCGTCCAGCTTGGAGACATCGTTGACCAGGTAGGACCGGGTGCCCTGGGGGATGGCGACCTCGACCATGCGGACCGAGTTGCTGGAGTTGTCGGAGCCGACGACGAGCACCAGGTCGGACCGGGCCGCGATGTCCTTGACCGCGTTCTGCCGGTTCTGGCTCGCGTAGCAGATGTCGTCGCTGCCGGGGCCCTTGATGTCGGGGAAGCGGCGGGTCAGCTCGTCGATGATGTCCTTGGTCTCGTCCAGCGAGAGCGTGGTCTGGGTGAGGTAGGACAGGTTGGTGCCGGGCTCGAACTCCAGGCGCCGCGCGTCCTCCACGGTCTCCACCACGATCGTGTCCTCGGGCGCCTCGCCGACCGTGCCCTCGACCTTCTCGTGGTTGGCGTGGCCGATCAGCAGGATCTTGTTGCCGGCGCTCGACGAGCGGACGGCCGCCTGGTGGACCTTGGACACCAGCAGGCACGTCGCGTCGATCACCTTGAGTTCGCGGTCGACCGCGTTTCCGCGGACCGCCGGCGAGACGCCGTGTGCGGAAAAGACGCAGATCGAGCCTTCCGGAACCTCGTCTTCGGAATCGACGAAAATCGCGCCCTGCTTCTCGAGTTCACTTACGACATGCTGGTTGTGCACGATCTGCTTACGTACGTAAACGGGGGCCCCATACAGTTCCAGGGCCTTGTCCACCATGCCGATCGCACGTTCCACGCCGGCGCAGAATCCCCGCGGCTCGGCCATGATGATTCGCTTCCGCCGCTGCTGCGGTGATGTGAGCGTGGTGTCACTTACCGAAGGCATCGACTACTCCCTGCAGGCATCGAGGACATCGAACGGGTAGCGCACGACTGGAAAAACCTGACGCTCTCAATTCTTGGTCTCCGACGTGTGTGAGCGATATAGCAGACTCCTGTCACCAACAATTGCCGCGCAGGTCAGGCGGCCTTTATGACCGACGGTCACACGGCTGCCGCGACCCCGTGGCGGGGGTGTCGGCGCACGGGCCGGGCCCCGTCGTGGGCCCGGCCCGCGCGCCAGCGGCGCGAGCGCTCCGCCGCGCGCCGCGCGGTTCAGCCCGCGTGGACGTACAGCAGATTGCCTACACATAGCAGCACCGCGCCCAGCCGGTGGATCTGGATGCCCAACATGCGGGCAGCCAGCGGGTTGCCGCGCACCACGCCGGCGCGCAACTGCGCCGCGCGTAGCAGGAACACCGGCGCGAGCAGCAGCAGGAACCACACGGGCACCGAGTCCACGGCGACCGCCACGACCGTGGAGAGGAGACCGATCGAGGCAACCGCGACGAGGAAGGCATGGTAGCCGGCGGCGCTGGTCATAGTGGCCACGTTGATCCGGCCGACCTTGCGGTCCCCCTCCAGGTCGTTCATGTTCGAGTACGCGGCGACCTGGAGCGCCCACGCGCCGAACAGGACGGTCTCCAGCACGATCAGCCCGGTGACCTCACCGGTCAGCAGCGCGTAGGGCATCAGCACCACCATGCCGGTGGTGCCGATCATCAGCACCTCCTGGCCGCCGCGGTAGCTGAGCTTGAGGCCGTACGAGTACTGCACCGCGCTGGCGGCCACCACCAGCAACAGCACCAGCAGCCACCCGGGCCGGTGCGGCGCGACGAGTGCCGCGGCGGCCCAGCAGGACGCGCCCACCAGGACCGAGCCCCAGCCGAAGACCTGGGCCTGGCGGACCATGAGGGCGCCAGACAGCAGGGGCTTGCGAGCCAGGTCACGGAGTTGCCCGGTCTCGGGCGTGTAGTTCTCGGCGTCGCTGCCGTCCCGCAACCCGGTCAGGTCGTCGAAGGTGACCGTCGCGGCGAAGATCGCCACCTGGCCGATGAGGAAGAACAACAGGGTCGCCCCCGTCGACGCCTCCCACAGCAGCGGGCCCGGCAGCGCACACCAGACGATCAGTACGCACAGGTCATAGTCGAAAAAAGCGAACTTACCCAGTTTGACGTAGGCGTGAAAACGCCCGCTCCGCCGTACCGGATTAGTGGTGTCTACCGCCATCAGAAGTATCCCCCCGTTCGAAGATGCGGGGGCTCTCCCATGGCCGACCTGGCGGCGCGCACCTTCTGGGTTCCGTCGCGGCCACGGCCGCTCGTCCAGATTCCAAGGGATTGTCACGCTAGGAAGTACAGGAACCTGCTGGCCATAGCAATTCAGTGCGCGCTGAGTGGCGCCACAGGCAATCAATTGCCATACGCATACGTCCCCCGCCGGCCGTAGCGTGGGCGCCGCACCAGGGTCTCACCGTACCCTCTCCTCCTCAGCCTCGACGAACTCCCTGACCGTGGTCGCCGTTCCACGGAATTTCGCGCGGGCAGCATCGCCCACGCGCCAGTAATGGAGGTGCATTTTGAGTTCTCGCTCGCAGACCGGGGCAAGCGGCACGCCGCTCCTCGACCGGATCAGCGGCCCCGCGGACGTCCGCCGCCTCGCCGCGCACGAGCTGCCCGCCCTGGCCAGCGAGATCAGGGAGTTCCTGGTGGAGGCCGTGTCCAGGACCGGCGGCCACCTCGGGCCCAACCTGGGCGTGGTCGAGCTGACCATCGCCCTGCACCGGGTCTTCGACTCGCCCCGCGACCGGCTGCTCTGGGACACAGGCCACCAGGCGTACGTGCACAAACTCCTCACCGGACGCAAGGACTTCGAGCGACTGCGCAGCCGCGGCGACCTCTCCGGCTACCCCTCGCAGGAGGAGTCCGACCACGACGTCATCGAGAACTCCCACGCCTCGACCGCCCTCTCCTACGCGGACGGCTTCGCCAAGGCGCACCAACTGCGCGGGCTCACCGACCGGCACGTGGTCGCGATCATCGGGGACGGGGCGCTCACAGGCGGCATGGCCTGGGAGGCGCTCAACAACATCTCCGCCACCAAGGACCTGCCGCTGGTCATCGTCGTCAACGACAACGGCCGCTCGTACGCGCCCACCCGCGGCGGCCTCGCCGAGCACCTGACGACGCTGCGCACCACCCAGGGCTACGAACGCTTCCTGGAGTGGGGCAAGGACCGGCTGCGCGGCACGCCCGTCATCGGCGGCCCGCTGCTCGACACCCTGCACGGCGCCAAGAAGGGCCTCAAGGACTTCGTCGCCCCGCAGGGCCTCTTCGAGGACCTGGGGCTCAAGTACGTCGGCCCGGTCGACGGCCACGACACCGCGCAGGTCGAGTCGGCGCTGCGCCGGGCCCGCGCCTTCGGCGGGCCGGTGATCGTGCACTGCATCACCCAGAAGGGCAAGGGCCACGCCCCGGCCGAGCAACACGAGTTGGACCAGCACCACGCCATCGGCGCGGTCTCCGCCGAGAAGAAGCCCTCCGGTCCTTCGTGGACGTCGGTGTTCTCGGAGGAGATGGTCCGGCTCGGTGGTGAGCGGGAGGACATCGTCGGGATCACGGCGGCGATGTCGCGGCCGGTGGGGTTGGAGGCGTTCGCCAAGGCGTATCCAGAGCGGGTCTTCGATGTGGGGATCGCGGAGCAGCACGCGGTGACGTCGGCGGCGGGGTTGGCGCTTGGTGGGGTGCATCCGGTGGTGGCGGTGTACGCGACGTTCTTGAACCGGGCTTTCGATCAGGTGTTGATGGATGTGGCGTTGCATGGGTGTGGGGTGACGTTCGCGTTGGATCGTGCGGGTGCGACGGGGAATGACGGGCCGTCGCACAACGGTATGTGGGATATGTCGATCTTGCAGGTGGTACCGGGGTTGCGGGTGGCGGCGCCGCGGGATGGGGCGCGGTTGCGGGCTTTGTTGCGGGAGGCGGTTGAGGTGGAGGACGCGCCGACGGTGGTGCGGTACCCCAAGGGTGTGGTGGGGGTGGATATCGAGTCGGTGGCGTCGGTGGGCGGGTTGGATGTGTTGGTGCGGCCGCGGGGTGTGTCGCGGGTGTTGTTGGTGTCGGTGGGGGCGATGGCGCGGGTGTCGTTGGAGGCGGCGGCGTTGTTGGCGGAGCGGCGGGTGGGGGTGACGGTGGTCGATCCGCGGTGGGTCAAGCCGGTCAGTTCCGCGTTGGTGGGGTTGGCGGCCGAGCACGAGTTGGTGGCCACGGTGGAGGACAACGGCCGCGTCGGCGGCGTCGGCTCCGCCATCACCCAGGCCCTGCGCGACGCCCGGGTGGCGACCCCGGTACGCGAGTTCGGCCTGTTACAATGCTTCTGCGAGCACGGCAGCCGCGACGAGGTGCTGGCCGAGGCCGGCCTGACCGCCGACAACATCGCCCAGACAGTCCACGAATCGCTGACCACGGCCGGCGCCCACCATCTTCAGGATGTCTCATGACCGCTGTATCCCTTGGCCTGCCGTTCGTTCCGACCGAGCTTGCTGACCGTAGGGTGAGCCGCCAGATCCAGGTGGGCTCGGTGCCTGTCGGGGGTGATGCCCCGGTGTCCGTGCAGTCGATGACGACGACGTTGACAGCTGATGTGAACGCGACGTTGCAGCAGATCGCGCAGTTGACGGCGTCGGGTTGTCAGATCGTGCGGGTGGCGTGCCCGTCGCAGGATGACGCGGAGGCGTTGCCGGCGATCGCGAGGAAGTCGCAGATCCCGGTGATCGCTGACATTCACTTCCAGCCGAAGTACGTGTTCGCGGCGATTGACGCGGGGTGTGCGGCGGTGCGGGTGAATCCGGGGAACATCCGGCAGTTCGACGACAAGGTGAAGGAGATCGCGAGGGCGGCTTCTGATGCGGGGGTGCCGATTCGGGTCGGGGTCAACGCGGGGTCGTTGGACAAGCGGTTGTTGGCGAAGTACGGCAAGGCCACGCCGGAGGCGTTGGTGGAGTCGGCGTTGTGGGAGTGCTCGTTGTTCGAGGAGCACGGGTTTCGGGACATCAAGATCTCGGTGAAGCACAACGATCCGGTGGTGATGGTCAATGCCTACCGTCAGTTGGCGGATCAGTGTGACTATCCGTTGCACTTGGGTGTGACGGAGGCGGGTCCGGCGTTTCAGGGGACGATCAAGTCGTCGGTGGCGTTTGGTGCGTTGTTGGCGGAGGGGATCGGGGACACGATTCGGGTGTCGTTGTCGGCGCCCCCGGTGGAGGAGGTCAAGGTCGGTATCCAGATTCTGGAGTCGTTGAACTTGCGGCCTCGTCGGTTGGAGATCGTCTCGTGTCCTTCGTGTGGGCGGGCGCAGGTGGATGTGTACAAGCTGGCTGATGAGGTGACGGCTGGGCTTGAGGGGATGGAGGTGCCGTTGCGGGTGGCGGTGATGGGGTGTGTGGTGAACGGGCCGGGTGAGGCGCGTGAGGCGGATTTGGGTGTGGCGTCGGGGAACGGGAAGGGGCAGATCTTCGTGAAGGGTGAGGTCATCAAGACCGTGCCGGAGTCGAAGATCGTGGAGACGTTGATCGACGAGGCCATGAAGATCGCCGAAGAGATGGAGAAGGCCGGCGTCGAGTCAGGCGAGCCGCAGATCAGCGTGGCGGGCTAGGCACCCGCGCGTCGGGGCGGTCACGCTGCGGCGTGACCGCCCTTCGGCGTGCGGGGCCGCTCCCGCGCGGAGCCGGCGCCAGCGGTGCCGGTGCCGGGTGCGTACGGCCTCGCTACGGCGACGACCTCACGTACGGGCACGAACCCGCGCACGGCCTCGACCTTCCGTACGGGCACGGACCCGCGTGCGTGGTGCGCGGCCTCGGGTACGGAGGTGGGGCCGGGTAGGGTCCGGGCCGCGCCCGGCTCGGGCCTTACCCGGGGCTCAGTTCCAGGGGTCGGTGAAGGACCGGCCGGGGACCGGCTTGGCGATCAGCGCCACCGAGATGAAGAAACTGACCTGGCCGATCGCGAACATCAGCGTGGCCAGCGCCTTGGGCTCGTAGTGCTCGGCCGCCCGCGCGTACAGCTCGTCCGATACCCGCTCCCCCGTCGCGGCCGGCTGGAGCACGGCCTCCACCAGGGCCAGCGCGGCCCGCTCGGCGGCGGAGAAGTACGGCGAGTCCTGCCAGGAGGCCACCGAGGTGATCCGCTCCTCCGACACCCCCGCCTTACGCAGGAAACCCGTGTGCAGAACGGTCAGATAGCTGCTGCCCACGATCTGACCCGCGCGCAGGTGCACCAGGCTGATAGTGGAGCGCGGGACCGAGCCGTTACCGACGACCTTGAACAGCGCCGCCGACACCTCCGCCAGCTCGGGGACCAGTTCCGAGGGGTCCTCGGTGATCCGCGGGGCCGTCGGAACCTCTGCCGTGATCAAGTGTGCGTTCATCGTCGTCTCCCTCAGGGGTGGCTTGTTGCCTTCACCGACCTGACGGATCGCGACCGCCGCGTGTGACAGCCTGACGCGGATTCTCATCCGGTCAACCGACGTCGCCGCTCGGCACGGGCGGGTGTGCCCGAGCACGGCGCGTTGGTTCCGGTGGCGTACGGCGCGGCCACCACCGAGAAGCGCGGCCGGGTGGGTGACGCGCGGTCCGGCAGCACCGGCCACGCGTCACCCACCCGGTTGACGACCCCCGGCGACCGGGGGCCCGCTCACGTCAGTGGCAGCCCGAGCCGCGCTCCCACCCGGACCATTCACCGACCGGGTAGCTGAAGCGCACGCGCTCCCACAGCTTGCCGTCGGTGCCGGTGACCGAGATGAAGAACGTGTCGTGCGGCAACGGGCAGACGGTGACGCCGCTGCGCACCTCGCCGCCCATGGAGGACCACGAGTTCCACTTGCCGGAGGTGTTGGTCCAGCGCGTCCACACGGCGTAGTCCGTGCCGATCGCGAACTCCTGCTTGACCCCGTTGTCGAAGGTGTACGTGGCGATGGCGTACTCACAGATGACGCGGCCACCACCCACGTTGCACACGTCCGCCTGCGCGGGCGACGCCGCCACGGCCAGGCCGGCCACGGCCGCCGCGGTGACGAGTACAGCCTTCGTTCTCTTGAGCTTCATGCCTGTTGCTTCCTCCGGTGGTGCGCCGGCGCACCACCGGAGGTGCGCCCGTACGCGAGCATCAACCGGCCCCTCCCGAGGGCCGGCCCCCTTGCACGCCGAGGCTGCCACCGGGCGCTCACGCTTTGCTAACGCGACGCTGCCGGGGGTGGGAGCGCGGTGGGGGCGGGCGTGAGCGAGCCCGTTTCGCACGCGCGGCCCGAACGGGGTGGCAGGCGTTCTAAGGTGGTCCCGTGGACTGGGGGACACTGGTGGGCACGGCGCTCGGCGCGACGATCGGTGTGGGGGGGCCACACTCGTCGCGGACCGCCTCCGCTGGAAGCGGGAGGAGGCGACGCGGAAACAGGACGTCCGTCGCCAGCTCTACGGCGAGTACCTGACGGCCCTCACGCGCACGCGCGGCCGGCTCAAGGAGGTCCGCCGCGCGGACCTGGACGGGGCCGAGCGGGCGCGCCAGGCCGCCGCGATCTTCGTTGAGGGCGGCGCGTACGAGCTGCGCTACCAGATGGCCCTCACCGCCACCGCGCCCGTCGTGGAGCACTCCGACGCGGCGCTGCGCAAGCTACGCGACGTGCGGGACCGCATCCAGGAGGGCTCGGCGGACGAGGAGTTGCAGGCGGAACTCCACCTGTTGATACGCGCGATCAAGACGTTGCGGGACGCGATGCGCACGGACATGGAAGCGGACGCCTGACGCCCGGGCGGCGGGCCGTGGCGAGTCGCCCGGTGGCAGGTCGCACGCGGGCGGCTCGCACGGTGGCGGGCGTGCCAGGGTGGTGCGACAGTTGGCGTCGGCGGGCCCGCGACCTGACGTGCCCTCACGGCGTCGCGGCCCGGTCCCCCGCCGACGGCCTCACCCGGCCGACCCGAAGCTCCAGGTAACGCTGCTCGGCGAGGCTGGCGGTGGCCTTCGCGGCGCGCCGGTAGTGCGCGTACGCCCCCGCCGTGTCGCCGGTCCGCTCCAGCAGGTGGGCCCGTACGGACAGCAGCCGGTGGTGCCCGGCCATCCGGTCGTCGCCGTCCAGGGCGGCGAGCAGGGACAGGCCGGCCGCCGGGCCCTCGGTGTCGGCGAGGGCGATCGCCCGGTTGAGGGTGACCATCGGGTTGGGCGCGACACGTTCTAGGATCAGGTAGAGGGCGTGCACCTGCGCCCAGTCGGTCTCCTTGGCCGTGGCCGCGTCGGCGTGCGTGGCGGCGATGGCGGCCTGCAACACGTACGGGCCCAGCGCCGGACCGGCCAGCGCCGCCTTGACCAGCGCGGTGCCCTCGTCGATCAGCGCGCGGTCCCACGCCGTGCGGTCCTGCTCGTCCAGCGGCAGCAGGTCGCCGGCCGTGGTGCGGGCGTCGCGGCGGGCGTGGGTCAGCAGCATCAGCGCGAGCAGCCCGGTCACCTCGCCGTCCTCGGGGAGCTGCGCGTGCGCCATCCGGGTCAGCCGGATCGTCTCGCGTGCGAGGTCGGGGCGGTGGAGCCGGCTGCCGGAGGAGGCGGTGTAACCCTCGTTGAAGATCAGGTACAGCACGTGCAGGACGACCCGTAGCCGTTCCTGCCACTCGGCGCCGCGCGGCAGGGCGAACGAGCTGCCGGCGGCCTTGATCCGATGCTTGGCCCAGCTGATCCTGGCCCCCATCGTGGCCTCCGGCATCAGGAACGCGCGGGCGATCTCGGCGGTGGTCAGGCCGCCGACCGCGCGCAGGGTCAGCGCCGTCTGGGAGGCCGCGGTCAGCGCCGGATGGCAGCACAGGAACAGCAGGACCAGCGTGTCGTCGGTGTCCGGCGGCTCGGCGGGCGCGATCGCGGTGGCGAGCGCGGCGGGCGTGCTCGCTGCGCATCTGGTCGATGAGGCGACGGGAGGCGACCGTCACCAGCCAGCCGCGCGGGTTGTCCGGCACGCCCTCGGTCGGCCACCGCACGGTGGCGGCGATGACCGCCTCCTGCACCGCGTCCTCGCAGTCGTCGAACTGCCCGTACCGCCGGACCAACATGTGAGGACCCGCGGCGTCAGCGCGCGCAGCAGGTCCTCCACGACGAGTGTTGTCATGCCTCCAATGGTCCGTCAGCGAACATCACCTGACGCACCTCGATGCCCAGGCCCTCGATCGCGGCGTCGGGGATCCGCGCGGCCAGCTCGATGGCCCGCCTCGCAGTCGATCAGGTAGAAGCCGCCCAGGTGCTCCTTGGCCTCCAGGAACGGGCTGTCGGTGACCACCGCACCACGGCGGCCTGGGACGGGTCGACGAGGGCCTGTGTGGTGATCAACTCTCCGACTTGACACCCGCCGCCGAAAAAGTGGCGTCCGTTCGCCGCCGACGTCCTCGCCGTCGCCCCGACCGGGGGCGAGCGGTGGGTGGTGCGGTGTCGCCCGGGGGCGGTGACCGGTGACGTCAGCCCGGGGGTGGGTCGATGAGCAGGTGAATGCCGTCGATCAGCGCCTGTGCCTGCCCTTCGGGCCAGTCCGCGATCCGGCTCGCGAGGTGCCGGGTCAGCGCGTCGCGCAGCTCGGCGACCGCGGCCTGTCCGGCAGGCGTCAGGCTGAGCAGGGTGGCCCGGCCGTCGCGGGGGTCGGGGCCGCGTTCCAGCAGGCCCGCGTTTTGGAGCCGGTCGGCGTAGCGGCTCGCGCCGGACCGGTCGATGCCGAGTTCGTCGGCGAGCCGCGCCGCCGACTGCGGCCCGAGCCGAGCCAGCCCGCTCAGTACGGAGTAGGTCTGCCGGTCGACGCCCGGCGGCGCCGAGTCGAGGATCGCGTCGTAGAGAGCGCTCCGGTTGCGCCGCAGCATCAGCTGGCCCAGCGCTTGCTCCAGGTCGCGTGCCAGTCCCCGGTGTGCCATCCCGCCATGATACGTGCGATCCGCACGGATGAAGCGTAGGGTGATTGCGTGCAAGTCACACGCACTTACCGAGGGGGGTCCCATGCCCATCGACCACGCCCCGAACCCGCGCGCCGCCGGCCGACCACCGGACGACGCCGCGATCGACACCGTGCCCGTGCCCCGCGAACCGGCGACGCCGCGCGACGCGGGCCGGGCGGCCGGGTGGCAGAGGGGCGCCCGGCGGGTCGGCGGGGCGTGGTGAGAGGCGAGGGGCGGCGCCAGGCGCTGATTCGGTCCCGTACTGGTGCTGGCCACGCTGGTGGCCAGCGTCATCAGCTCCTTCGGCGCCCCGCTCATCCCCACCGTCGCGCGCGAGTTCCACGCGCCGCTCAGCACGGCGCAGTGGTAGCTGACGGTGGCGCTGCTCGTCGGGGCGGCGAGTTCCCCGGTCCTCGGCCGGCTCGGCGACGGCCCGCGACGGCACGTGACGCTGCTCGGCGGCCTGGCCGTGGTCACGGCGGGCGACGTCGTCGCGGCACTGGCGGGCAACCTGGGGGTGTTGATCGTCGGCCGTGGGCTGCAAGGCGTCGGGCTCGGGCTGGTGCCGTTGGTGATAGCCACGGCACGGGACGAGGTGCCGCCGGCCAAGGTCGCGCCCACGATCGCGCTGCTGTCGGTCTCGGCCGGGGCGGGCCTCGGGGCCGGCTACCCGATCAGCGGGTTGATCGCCGGAGCGTGGGGGCTGGCGGGCGCGTACTGGTTCGGGGCGCTCGTCTCGGGCCTCGCGCTGGCCTGTGTCGCCGCGGTCGCCCCGCCCCGGGCGGGGCCGTGGTGACCCGCACCGGCTCGACTGGGTGGGTGCCGTGCTGCTCGCCCTCGCGCTGTTCGCCACGCTGGTGGCGGTGGCGGAAGGGACGCGGTGGGGGTGGGGTTCACCGGCGACCATCGGCCTGCTGGTCGCCGGGGCGGCGCTCTTCGCGGTGTGGTCCGTGCGACAAATACGCGCGGAGCGACCGTTGGTCCAACTGCGGGTGCTGCGCCACCCGTCCGTGCTGTCCGCCGACGCGTGCGCCATGGCGCTCGGTGTCGCGATGTACATGGCGCTTTCGGCGGTGACGGAGTTCGTGCAGTCCCCGCGCTCGGGCGGCTTCGGAATTCTCCGCGTCAGCCGTCGTGGCCGGCCTCGTCCTGCTCCCCCTGTCCTTCTTCATGCTGAGCGGTTCCCGCGCGCTGCCGACCTTGGTGGCCCGGGTGGGGCCTCCGGCGGCGCTGACAATCGGCTGCCTCGTGGCCGCACTGGGCTGCGCGTTCTTCGCCGTCTTCCACGGCGCCCTGTGGCAGGCCTTCGTCATGTCGGGCGTCCTGGGGTGGGCCTCGGCACCACGTTCGCCGCGATCCCCGGCCTGATCGTGCGGTGTGTCCCGGCCCACGAGACGGGCAGCGCCCTGGGCTTCTACCAGGTGGTCCGCTTCACCGGCTTCTCCCTGGTCAGCGCGCTCGCGGCCACCGTCCTGGCCGCTCACGGCGGCGGCAACGGCCAGCCGACGGTGGGCGGCTACACCCTGGTGCTGTGGCTGTCCGCCGGCATCTGTGTCGTCGCCGCCCTCGCCTGGTTCCCGTCCGTCCGATCTCCCCGCCGCGAGCCCGCCGGGCGCCCGCCCACGGGCGAGAGCGGTACGGGCGGCACGAGCGGCGCTAGTGACACGGGCGGCGCGAGTGACACGTGCGGTATGGGCGGTACGGGCGGCGCGGCGCGGTGATCACCGGCGGTCGCCGGGCGACGCCCGGGCCCGGCGGGCCGGCTACGCGACCAACCCCCGGACGAACGCGGCGAAGTCCTCCGCCAGCAGGGTGACGCGGAAGTCGTCCTCCTGGTCCACGTGGACCACCGTCGGCTCGCCGGTCCTGCCACGGGCGCGGTAGTCGAAGGCCAGCATGTCGTGGCCGGCCGACGGGGTGTCCGCGAAGTAGACGCCGAGGTCCGGGTACTCCCACTCCTCGATCCAGAAGCGGCTGCCGAACTCGGCACCGAGGGAGTTCGGCTTGGTGCGCCCGATGCCGTACACGCCGCCCACGGCGACACCGGTCCGCTCCCCGGCGGACGGCGCCCCGGGCAGCGGGAAGAAGGCGCGGGTCGGGACGCCGCCGTTGTGGGCGCGCATCAGGGCGACGTACGAGCGGGGCAGCCGGTAGCCGCCCAGTTCGGCCTCGAGTTCGGCGATGAGTTCCGGCGTGGGCGGCGTGTCCTCGACGTAGTCGCGCAGGGCGTACGGCGAGTCGTCCCAGAGGTGCGGGATGTCGAGAACCTCGTCGTCACCCGTGAAGTACCCCACCGCGCCTCCCCGTCGCCGTCGGCCCGTGAGTCTAGGCGGGCCCGCGCCGCCGCCCCCACCCGGGAGGCCGCGCGGCGCCGGCCCGGCCCATACGCGCGGGGCCGGACCGGCCGGGGCCCGGGTGTGGGTGCGGCTCAGCGGTCCAGGTACGTCTCAGCCACCAGGAACGCCAGGTCGAGCGACTGGCTGCGGTTCAGGCGGGGGTCGCAGAACGTCTCGTAGCGCTGGCGGAGGTCGTCCGCGTGGACCTCGCCGCCCACGCACTCGGTGACGTCGTCGCCGGTCAGCTCGACGTGGATGCCGCCGGCGTGGATGCCAAGGCCCTGGTGGACCTCGAAGAACCCCTTGACCTCGTCCAGGACGTCGTCGAAGCGGCGGGTCTTGTGGCCGCTGGGGGCCTCGAACGTGTTGCCGTGCATCGGGTCGCAGACCCAGCCGACCTGGGCGCCGGACGTGGTGACCTTCTCGACCAGGGCCGGCAGCTTGTCGCGGACGTGGCCCGCGCCCATGCGGACGATGAACGTCAGCCGGCCCGGCTCGCGGTCCTCGTCCAGCCGCTCGACGAGCGCGAGGACCTCATCAGCGGTGGCCTTCGGGCCGATCTTGACGCCGATCGGGCTGCGGATGCGGGAGCAGAACTCGACGTGCGCGCCGTCGAGTTGGCGGGTTCGCTCACCGATCAAGACCATGTGGCCGGAGAGGTCGTACGGCTGGCCGGTGCGCTCGTCCGTGCGGGTGAGGGCCGCCTCGTAGTCGAGGATGAGCGCCTCGTGCGAGGCGTACGCCTCGGCCGAGTGCATCTGGGCCGGGTCCGCGCCGCAGGCGTGCATGAAGTTCAGGGCGCGGTCGATCTCGCGGGCCACCGCCTCGTACCGCTGCCCGGAGCGCGAGGTCTTGACGAAGTCCTGGTTCCAGGCGTGCACCTGGCGCAGGTCGGCGTAGCCGCCGCCGGTGAAGGAGCGCACCAGGTTCAGCGTGGCGGCCGACGCCTGGTACATGCGCTTGAGCCGCTCCGGGTCGGGGAGGCGGGACTCCTCGGTGAACTCGAAGCCGTTGACGGAGTCGCCCCGGTAGGCGAGCAGGGTGACGCCGTCGCGGGTCTCGGTCGGCTGGGAGCGCGGCTTGCTGTACTGGCCGGCGATGCGGCCGACCTTCACCACCGGGACCGAGCCGGCGTAGGTGAGCACCGCGCCCATCTGGAGCAGCGTCTTGAGCTTGTCGCGGATCTGGTCGGCGCCCACCGCGGCGAAGGACTCCGCGGAGTCGCCGCCCTGGAGCAGGAACGCCTCACCTCGGGCCACGGCGGCCAGCTTGTCGCGGAGCTGGTCGCACTCGCCGACGAAGACCAGCGGCGGGTAGGTCTCCAGCTCGCTCAGGGTCGCGCGCAGCGCCTCGGGGTCCGGCCAGTCGGGCTGCTGCGCGGCGGGCAGCGAGCGCCAGTCGGGCCGCGGGGCCGCCGCGGGCAGCGTGAGCAAGGTGTTGGCCGTCTGTGTGTTCATGGGGTGTCGTATGCGGCGGGCCGTGCGACCCGCCGCTCTCCTTCCTGGACGCTTCGTGGCACTGTCGTCGGTCACGTCGACCACGTGGGGGTGGCCGGGGTACGGACGGGTGTCGCGGGGCGGTCGTTGGTGGCTGGCTGGTGGGACGGCGAGGGGCTTGCGGGCACCCGGGGCGGCGGGCTCCGGGCGGCGTGCCGGGCCCGGGGCCCAGCGCCCCCGGCCCAGGGCGTGGGGGCCCGGTGCCGGGGGTGGGGAGTGCGGGGTGTGGGGAGTTCTGAGTGCGGAGTCGGGTCGGCGGCCCGGCGGGGTGCCGGACCCGTGCAGTCGGACCGTGGCGTCGGACCAGGGCGTCGGGAGGTGCTGTCAGGGGGCGGTGGCCCCGGGCGTGCGCCCGGCGTCCGGCCGCGTGCCGAGCGACTGTCTCGTACGCGTACTCCGGAGCGTATGCGGGGCGCGGCGCTGTCAGGGTCACGGCCGCCACCATGTGGTCGCCGATGACGCGACATCGGGCCGTGGCGCCGCGGAGCGCGGCCGGGGCGGGCGCGGCGGGGCTGACGGACAGCAGCACCGGTCCGTCGGCGGCCGACGGGTCCGGCTCGGACCACTCCAGCGTGACCGAGCGGAACGCCAGGCCCGCCTGCCGGGACGCGGGCAGCGCCTTGTACAGCGCCTCCTTCGCGCAGAACAGCCGCAGCACCGCGAGTTCGGGTCGCGCCTCGGCCCGCGCGCGGTCGAGTTCGGCGGGCGTGGCGGCGTAGCGGCGGGCCGCGTAGAGGCCGTCCGCCGACGCCAGCGGCTCCATGTCGAGCCCGACGGCAAGGCTGTCGGCGGCCGTGACCGCGCACAGCGCCAGCTCATCCGTGTGGGTGAGGGAGCCGCGCACGCCGGCCGGCCAGCCCGGGGCGCCGCGCTCGCCGGGCAGCGGCCAGTGCGGCGCGCCGGTGAGCGCGGCGGTGGCGCGGGCCGCGGCGAGTCGGCCGGCCGCGTAGGTGCCGCGTCGGCGCGGCGCGGCGTACTCCGGCAGGGCGGCGCGCACGGCGTCCGGCAGCCCGGTGAAGGGCAGTTCGCCGACGGTCGCGTGCGCCACCGTCACCGCGCTGCCCGGGCCGGTAGCGGCGCCGAACAGCTCGGCGACGCGGGCGTCCACGGTCATCGGGCGGTTCTGGTCAGGTGGGCGACGGCGTTGGCGACCACCTGGTGGCCGGTGCGACCCTCGCCCGACATGATCGACTCGGGGTGGAACTGGACGGCGGCCAGGCCGCGTTCGGGCGCCTCCACCGCCATCGCCACGGTGCCGTCCGCCGTCACGGCCGTCACCCGCAGGCCCTCCGGCACCCGGCAGGGGTCGGCGTACAGCGAGTGGTAGCGGCCGACGTCGAACGTCTCGGGCAGGCCGGTGAGCAGGCCCCGACTCGACGATGGTGCGGCGCACCCGGGAGGGCTTGCCGTGGACGGGCGCGGGCAGCGTGGCCAGGTCGCCACCCAGGTACTCCACGATGCCCTGGAGACCGAGGCAGACGCCGAAGACCGGGATGCCGAGGCGCTCGGCCTCGGCCAGCGTCGCGGAGACCTGGAAGTCGGTGGGCGTGCGGGGCCCGGGCGAGAGCACCACCAGGTCGGGCCGGCGCTCGCCGATGAGGTGCAGGTGGCCGCCGCTGCGGTAGGTCTCCACGGCGGCGCCGGTCTCCCGGAAGTAGCCGGCCAGGCAGTGCACGAACGAGTCGCGGTGGTCCACGAGCAGGACGTCGCGTCCCTCGCCGGGCCGTTCGCGCACCTCGGCGCGGGCCGGCGGCGGCGGGTCGCCCGCGAGGATCTCCAGGAGGGCCTTCGCCTTCAGCTCGGTCTCCTGTTCCTCGGCCACCGGGTCCGAGTCGTACAGGAGCGTCGCCCCGGCCCGCACCGTGCCCACGCCGTCCCTGACCTGGATGGTGCGCAGCGTGAGCACGGTGTCCAGGCAGGCGTCGAAGCCGATCCGGCCGACGGCGCCGCCGTACCAGCGGCGCGGCGAGCGCTCGTGCCGCTCGATGAACTCGACGGCGGCCAGCTTGGGCGCGCCCGTCACGGTGACCGCCCACAGGTGGGCGAGGAAGGCGTCCAGGGCGTCGAACCCGGGGCGCAGTTCACCCTGTACGTGGTCCACGGTGTGGATAAGCGTGGAGTACATCTCGATGCTGCGCCGGGCGGTGACGGTGACCGTGCCGGGAACGCAGACCCGCGACTTGTCGTTGCGGTCCACGTCCGTGCACATCGTGAGTTCGTGCTCGTCCTTGGCGGAGTTGAGGAGTTCGCGGACGTGCTCGGCGTCCTCCAGGGCGTTGGCCCCGCGCTGGGCGGTGCCGCTGATCGAGGCGGACTCCACCAGGAAGCGGTCGGTGTCGGTGTCGATGCCGCGGCTGACCAGGACAAACATCTCCGGCGACGCGCCCACCAGGTACTCGCCGTCGCCCGGGTTCATCAGCAGGCTGTGCGGTGCGGGGTTGCGCTCGTACAGGCAGCGGAAGAGCTGGGCCGGGGTGTGGGAGCAGGGGTGTTGGAACGACTGGCTGGGCACGGCCTCGAACAGGTCGCCGGAGCGGAACAGCGGCATCGCCGCCTCCACCACACGCGCGTACTCCCCCACCCGGTGATCGCGCCGGCCCCGCGAGGGCCGTCCGGGGAACGGCTGGCCGGGCATCTCGGTGGGCAGCCACTGGGTGCTGGCGGCCGGGGTGTGGAAGTCGTAGCGGAAGCGCACCGCCGTGTCGCCGCGCAGGTCCAGGTCGTACAGCGTGTCGGGCAGGTGGAGGACCATGTCCCGGTCGTCCGGGTTCCGCTCCTGGTGGGCGTCCATCGGGTCGACCTGGAAGATCAAGTCGTAGCCGAACAGGCCGAGCAGTTCGTCGTCGGGTACGGCCAGGCCCGCGACCAGCGCCCGGATCGCGGCGAAGATGCCCACGTGCCGGGTGCGGTCCTCCTTGGCGAAGACGCCGTGCGGCGTGCCAGCGTGGACGTGCAGCGCGTCCCCGTCGGCGCGGACCGTGCCAGGCAGGTCGGCCGGCAGGGTACGGAGGGTGGGCAGCAGCACCCGGCCGCGCTCGTTGAGGGCGGTCACCGCCAGTCGGTCGCCGCGCGCGGCCACCTCAAGCGGTGGGTCCACGTAGCCGATGATCCGGTCCCGGCCCCGGAAGAGGACCATGCCGCGGCGTTCGTCGAGCGCCGCCTCCGACTGGGCGCGGGCCGCCGCGGCGCTCCCGGCGTGCTCCGTCGTACGGACCATCTCGGCCCCGGATGGATTGGTCCAGCGACCCGTCTCCACTCGCGCTTCCCGGGCCGTCCCCGTCGTGTCCGTCGAGGTCATCCCCACCGTTCCCCTCCATGGCTGCGTACGTGGGTGCGTGTGGTGGTGCGTGCGTGCGCTGGTGTGTGGCGGCGCGGACGCGTGGCGGCGCGGGCGCCGGTGCCCCACGCGCGCTCCCCGAGCGCTACTGCGGTCGTCCGGCGCCGGGGGCGGGGCGGCCGGGCCGCACCCCGGTGCCCCGCCCGTCGTGGCTCCGGGTCAGGCGCCGGAGCAGGCGCCGCCCCCGCCCGTGCCGGCCGTGACCTTGTCGTCCCGCGCGGTGGCCGGCCCGGTGGCCCGCGCCGCCTCGGCCTTCGCCGCCTCGGCCGCCCTCGCCTCGGCCGCCAGCCGGTCCCGCAGCACCCGGCGCAGCAGCTTGCCAGCGCCGTTGCGCGGGATCTCGTCCACGAAGTGGACCGCGGTGGGCCGCTTGTAGCTGGCCAGTTCGCGGGCGCAGGCGCCGATCAGCGCGGCCACCGTGGGCGGCTCGTCGCCGGCCGCGACGAACGCCACCGGCACCTCGCCCCACTCGTCGTCGGGCACGCCGACCACGGCCACGTCCAGGACGCCGGGCTGGGTGGCCAGGACCCGCTCGATCTCGGCCGGGTAGACGTTCTGGCCGCCGCGGATGAGCACGTCGTTGCACCGGTCCACGAGGTAGAGGAAGCCGTCCTCGTCGGCGTACCCGACGTCGCCGGTGCGCAGCCAGCCGTCGCGTACGGTCTTGGCGGTGGCCTCCGTGTTGCGCCAGTACAGCAGCATCATGCCGTCGCCACGGACGCAGATCTCGCCGACGTCGCCGGTGGGCACCACGTTGCCCGAGTCGTCCTGCACCTCGATGTGGTAGCCGGGCAGCATCCGGCCGGCGGTGGGCAGCACGGTGCCCTCCGCGTCGAACGGCCACTCGCCCCGGCGGAAGAGGTGGGTGGCGATCGGGCCGCCGCCCTCGGTGATGCCGTAGATGCTGCGCATCGGGGCCGGGAACTTCTCCAGACACTCGCGGAGGAGTTCCTGCGGCATCGGGGCGCCGCCGAACATGATGTCCTTCAGGCTGGACAGGTCCGCGTTCGCGAACGCCTTGGTGCGCAGCACGAAGCGGGCCATCGACGGGACCAGGAAGGTCTTGGTCGCCTTGAACTCGGCGACGTCGGCCAGCCAGCGCTGCGGGGTGAACTCCGGCTCCAGGACCAGCGCGCCGCCGGAGGCGAACAGCGCCAGGCCGATGACAACGCTGCCGTGGAACAGCGGGCAGGGGTTGACCATCACGTCGTCGGCGGAGAAGCCGACCTCGGCCGCCATCGCCGTGTAGCAGGCGGAGACCGAGCGGTGGGTGACCGCGACGCCCTTGGCGTGCCCGGTGGTGGCGCTGGTGTGCAGGATCGCGAAGATGTCGTCCTGTCGGGGCAGCGGCAGCTCGCGCGCCTTGGTGGCCGCCATCTCCTCGTACTCCTCGGAGCCGATCGGGACTCGCCAGCCGTCGCCGAACGCGTCCCCGAGCCGGTCGAAGACCTGCTGCTCGGAGAAGACGCCCACCGGCTCCACGTTGCGGACGATGTGCTCGACCTCGGGCGCGGGGAACGACGGGTTGATCGGGCAGACCACGACGCCCGCCTTGCCGCCCGCGACGTACAGCTCAAGGACCTCGACCCGGCTGCGGGAGCTGACCGCGATCCGCTGGCCCTTCTCGACGCCGCGCTCCAGCAGCGCGGTGGCCAGCGCGTCCGTGCGCTCGTCGAACTCGCGCCAGGTCAGCCGGTGGTTCGGGTCGGTCAGCGCGAGGCGGTCAGGGCGCAGCAGCCGGTTGCGCTTGACGAAGTGCGCCATCCACATCAGCGGGCCTCCCCGCTGGCGGTCGCGGCGGCCGGGGTGGTCTCGGCGGCGTCGGTCAGCTCGGCGGCCTCGCGGGAGACGAGGACCTGGTTGATGCCGTCCAGGGTGTGAAGCGCGCCCAGCTCGTCGTCGTCGAGCGGTGTTCCGGTGCGCTCCTCCAGGGCGAGGGCCAGCCGGATCAGGTCACCCGAGTTGAGGCCGGCGTTGATCAGGTCGGCGTCGCCCGGTACGCCCTCGATGAGCTGCGGCAGGTCAACGAACTCCAGCAGGAGGCGGTGGCCGGGGGTCAGGTGGTCGCTCATGAGCTTCCCTTGCTTGTCGTGGTGTGTTCGGGGACGGAAAGGGGCGGAAGAGGGACGGAGGGCGGCGCCGCTGGGTGTGGGGGCGCTCCGCGTGGACGGGTGCCCGGTGTGGGCGGGTGCTCGGTGTGGGCGGGTGCTCGGTGTGGGCGGGGCGGGCGGCCTGAGGGGGGACTCGGCGCACCGGTTGCGGCTCGGGGTGTGGCGCGCCACACCCGTCCGCCCCGCCTCACCTGGCGTCGAGTCGGACCAAGTCCCCCGACGCCAGCTTCCTGGCCACCTCAAGGCGCTTGACCTTCCAGGTGGCGGTGTGTGGGATGTCCTCCCAGCGGCACTGCACGGGCGGCGCCAGCTCGGGCAGCCCGGCGGTGACCTCGGCCCAGGCCGCGCGGTCCAGCGGGCGGTCGCCGCGGGTGCACACCAGCAGCACGGGCGGCCCCTCGGACACGGGTATCAGCACGGCCTCGGTGAGCTGCCGCATCCCCTCCAGGATCTGGTCCTCGGCCCGGAGCAGGCTCTCCACCCCGCTGCCCTGGTCCACGATCCGGTCGTACAGGTACAGACAGCCACGTTTGCTGACCACGCCGACGTCGCCCATCGCCCACCAGCCGTCCACCCGCTGGTCGCCCTGGACCAGGTAGGCCGGGGTGACACCGGCGGACTTGCCGAAGATCGTGCCGAGTTGGCCCCTGCCGAGCCGGCGGGTGTTGCCCTCGTCGCTAATCCGCAGCCTGGTGTGGCCGATCATCGGCCGGCCCACGCAGCGGCCGTCGGTACAGCCCTTGTTCGCCCGGTACAGCTTGATGGTCAGCGGCCCGGTCTCGGTCTGCCCGTACGCCTGGAGGTAGCGCGCGCCGGGACGGCAGGCGGCCAGCAGGGGGCGGATGGTGCGCGGGTGCGCGGCGTCGAAAGAGCTGATGAACATCCGGACCTGGGAGAGGAGTTCGGGCCGGCTCTCGGCGGTCTCCTCCCAGCGGATGAACGCGTTGGGCAGCGTCTCCACGATCCCCGGGCGCACCCGGGCGAGCATCCGCTCGGCGTTGCGCGGGTCGGGGTCGGTCATGAAGCCGAGCGACAGGCCGACGGCGAGCACCGTCAGCATCCCGGACATGGCGCGCGCGTGCACCGGCGAGACGCAGTTCAGGTACGGGTCCCGCAGCCGCACCACGCGCAGGAAGTTCACCTGCGGCTTGGCGTGTCCGGCGAAGCTCTCCACGGTGTGCAGCACCAGCTTGGGCACGCCGGTGGTGCCGGAGCTGTGCGTGACCAGTTGGGGCGCGTCGCGGGGCGGCGCGATCGAGTGCGGCAGCTCACCGGCCGGCTGGTCCTGGAGCGCCTCGCCGTGCCGGCCGGGCTTGCCGACGTAGAGCCGCGGCGGCAGCGCCGCGCCCACCTCGTCGAGCGCGCCCGCGGACTCGGTGTCCGCGTCGGTGACGATCGCGGCCGGCTCGCCCCGCCGCACGTGCAGGCCCAGCGAGGTCGGCCCGACGTCGGGGTGGGTGAGGATCGGCACCGTACCCACCCGGGCGCAGGCGAAGGCCAGCAGGATGACGTCGAAGTTGGCCCGCTTGACGACGAGCACCCGGTTTCCCGGCAGCACGCCGGCGGCGACCAGCAGCGCGGCGCCGCGCTCCACCAGCTCCGCGAAGGTCGCGAAGGTCAGCGCGTCCCCGGCTTCCGGGAACAGGTCTAGGGGCTGGTCCAGGTGGATCGGTACGTCGGGGTGCCTGCGTGCCGCCTCCCAGGGCGCGGTGGCGAGTGCCAGCGTGGCGCGTATGCGTCCCATCGGTCCGCTCCCCCCCTTCCTGGGTCTCGTCCTGGTGCACGCGGACGCGTCCGGTGCTCGGTCTGCCGGCCGAGCCGCCCCGCCCCCGCCCGGCCTCGGCGACGAGGCCGGTTCGGACGGTGGGCGCGGGTCGGCTGGCGCCGGGTGGTACGGGTTCGGCTCACGCCGGGTGGGGCTGGGTTGGCGCACGCCGGGTGGTGCGGGTGGGGCTGGGTTCGTACGGGTGCTGACGCGGTGCGGGCGGTTCCGTGGGGGCGGCGCTGTGCGGTGCGGGGGCTCGGGGCATAGCCGTCGTGCCGGTCGGCTCGCTGGCGACGGGTGTGTCTGGAGCCGGGACCGGGCGCCGCTGGCCGCTCAGCGGGCCGGCGGCACGGCGAACCCGCGGAACTCGGGGTTCCCGGGGAACCTGCGACACGCACGGAATCGGAAGCGGAAGAGCGAATGAGACGGTGAACGGATTGGCGTACGCGACACGGGGGCGCGCCGCATTTCGCGGTGGCCGCCCGGCGGGCCTTCGGGCGAACCGTGCGGGCGGCCCCCGATGACGCGAGCGCGTGCTCGATACAGACGATCGTAAGATACCCTCGCACAGCGCCTTCCGGAATCTCCGCCTGAGAGATCACGGAACGAAATTCAACGATCGAAGAGTCCGGGGAATTTCCGGTGCGTTGCGATCCGATGAAGAAGTCCTCCGTCGGCGACGCCGAAGCCGCCAACGCCCCGCCCTTACCGTGTCCACGGCTCGCGTTCACGGCGTTCACGCGGCCCGACACCGTTCCAGCGGAGGCTAGTTGGACGTGGTCAACGCGGCGCACGGCGGGAAACCCCCCGTTTCTTGCCCGGTACGTCACATTCCCCCTCAGTTCGTTCTCGGATCGCATCGGCTGCGTATCGCGGGCGCCGACGTGGTCGCGGACACCCCCCGGAAGGAAACAAGGAGGGACACCAGAAGTTGAGACCAATCCCGCGCAACGAAGAAGGCGGTGTGGACCCTCCGGTGCTCCCCGAGCGCAGCCCCACGCTACGGCCACACAAGGGGGTGCGCGTATGACAGATAACTGCCTAGGCAATGCCACTCGGGGGCCGCGATGTGATGTCGCGCCGATCGGTTAAAACCCCATGACACACGCCGCCATATTGCGGTAATCACGGGTTCACGGTGCCCACCTGGGCCATCGTGGTCGGTGACGTGATGCACAGCGATTCCCCGTGTTCCGCCGTTTTCGACCACCGCGCCCCCGGCCCCGCACCCGCCTGGGCCCGTGCCCACCGAGGAGCCCCGCCTTGTCACCTCGCCATCCGCTGCGCGCGCTGTCCTGCGCCCTGTTGCTTTTCGCCTGCGTGGCGTGCGACGGGGCGTCGGGTTCCGACGCCGGCCGGGACCCGGGCGCCGCGCGGCCCGGCGCGGCCGGCGTCGGCGACCGGCTCTTCCCCGGCCTCGGCAACGGCGGCTACGACGTCACGCACCACGACCTGGCCCTCGACTACGCCCCGAAGAGCAACCGGTTGCGCGGCACCTCACGCCTCACCGCCCGCGCCACGAGCCGACTCAGCTCCCTCAACCTGGACCTGACGGGCCTCCGGGTACTGCGGGCCACCGTCAACGGTGCGCCGGCCGGGGTCACCCGCGAGGACGCCGAACTCACGCTCACCCCACGCCGAGCGCTGGCCGGCGGGCGGGCGTTCACCGCGACCGTCGAGTACGCCGGGACGCCCAGGACGCTGGTGGGCGCGGACGACAGCGAGGAGGGCTGGATGGAGACCACGGACGGCGCGGTGGCGCTGGGTGAACCCTCTGGCTCCACGGCCTGGTTCCCCGGCAACCACCACCTCACGGCCGGTCCGACAGCCGGACCGGGGACGGACAGCCGGCCGACGCACGGCGAACCGGCGGGCGACCAAGCGCCGAACAGCGCGGCGGCGGGCGGTCGGAGGGCCAGCGGCGGGCCGGGGGCGACGTGCCGCAGTACGTGGCGATCGACCCGACGCAGGCGGCGGCGAGCCGGCACGTGGCCGACCAGCTCACCGAGATCATGGGCTGGGAGACCGGCCTCTTCGGCCCGTACCCGTTCTCCTCGACCGGCGCCATCGTCGACGACACGCCCGACCTCGGCTACGCCCTGGAGACCCAGACCAAGCCGTACTACAGCACGCCGCCCGACGCCTACCTCCAGGTCCACGAGCTGGCCCACCAGTGGTTCGGCAACTCGCTCACGCCGCGCACCTGGGGTGACATCTGGCTCAACGAGGGCTTCGCGACGTACGCCGAGCGGCTGTGGAAGGTGGAGCGGGGCACGGCGGGCCGCACCGCGGACGAGATCTTCCGCGACTACTACGACGACTCCGACGGCCAGAGCGAGGGCATCTGGGCCTTCCCGCCCGGCACCCCGCCAGGGCCCGGACAACTCCTCGACCCGCCGGTGTACGGGCGCGGCGCGATGACCCTGCACCGGCTGCGGCAGACGGTCGGCGACCGCACCTTCTTCGCCGTCGTCCGCGCCTGGGTCGCCGAACACCGGCACGCCACGGTCACCACCGAGGAGTTCATCGCCCTGTGCGAACGCGTGTCGGGCCGCGACCTGGGCGAACTCTTCGACGCGTGGCTGTACGAGAAGGGTCGGCCGAAGCTGTCCTGACCCGCCCCGGGCCACCGGCCCGGCGCTCAGCCGCCGCGCGGTGGCCGCCCGGCTCGGGCGGTCAGCCGCGGCGGCGCCGGGCCAGGTGGCGGGCGAGCGAGGGTACGGCGGCGCCGGTCAGCAGGGCGGCGAGCGGCAGGGCGACCTCCAGCCAGGGCCGGCGCAGCGGCCGGTAGGTCGCGGTGCCGGCCTTGATCTCGATGAAGCCCCGGGGCCGGGTGATGGCTCCCCCGCCGCCCACGCCCACGCCCTCGCCGTCCCCGGCGCCCGCGCCCGGCCCCGAGCCGATGCCGACGCCGAACCCGACGCTGACCTCGGCGACAGGGATGACGGTCACGCCCTCGGCGGTGACCGGCTCGCCGTACGCCACCGCTGCCGAGACCCGGTCGCCGATGTCGTCGGCCAGCCGCTCCAGTTGGGCCTCCAACCCTGGGCCGGCCAACGGGGGAGGCACGGGCCGGGAAGGGGGCCGGCCCGTGGCGTCCGGAGCGGTCATCGGGTGCCTCCAGCGGCGTGGCGTGCGAACGGCGTCGGCCACGAACAGTATCCGTCCGGGCTCACCGCGCACGTCACGAGGCCCGCGCCCCCGCGAACGCCTTGCGGTACTCCCGCGGCGACACCCCGACGTGCAGCATGAAGTGCCGGCGCAGGTTGGCCGCGCTGCCCAGGCCGCTGCGCTCGCTGACCCGCTCGATGGGCAGCGTGGTGCTCTCCAGGAGCGTCTGGGCCCGGGCGAGGCGCTCGTTGAGCAGCTACTTCAGGGGCGTGGTGAGCGTCGCCCGCCTGGAGCTGCCGGAAGAAGGTACGCGGGCTCACCCCCGCGCGCCGGGCCAGGTCGACCACGGTCAGCGGCTCGTGCAGCCGCTCGCTCGCCCACCCCAGGACCGGGCCGAGCCCCGTGTCGTCGGTGGCCGGCACCGACAGGTCGATGAACTGCGCCTGGCCGCCGGCCCGGTGCACCAGCACCACCATGCGTCGCGCGAGCTGGCCCGCCACCCGCGCCCCGAGGTCGCAGCGCACCAGGTGCAGACACAGGTCGAGCCCCGCGGTTATCCCGGCACTGGTCAGCACGTCGCCGTCGTCCACGTACAGCACCGAGTCGTCCACGGTGACCTTCGGATACCGCTTGGCCAGGTCGTCGGTGTGCATCCAGTGCGCGGTGGCCCGCCGCCCGTCCAGGAGGCCCGCCTCGGCCAGCGCGAACGCGCCGGTGCACAGCGACACCATCCGCGCGCCCGACTCGGCCGCCAGCCGCAGCGCGGCCACCAGCTCGGGAGACACCGGCGCCTCGCCGTCCACCACCGACATCGGCACCGAGGGGACGATGACGGTGTCGGCCGTCGCCAGCGCGTCCAAGCCCGTGCCGGGTGCGCAGCGCGAAGCCGCCAGGCGGGCTCGTCCTCCGGCGCGCCGCCCGGGTCGGACCGGGCGGCGCACAGCCGCAGCGTGTACCAGGTGTCGGCGAGGTCCGGTTGCGGCTTGCCGAACACCGAACAGGCGATGGCCAGTTCGTACAGGTCCCACGGCGGCACGTCGACGTCATCCACCACGGCGATCGCCACGCTGCCCGGCCTCATGCCCCACTCCCCCGCCAAGGGCCCCCGAGAGCGCGAAACCCATGGTCCATGGCGTCGACCCTACGTCAGGCCACTGACAGTGCCCGCCGGGCGCCGCCCACTTCGGCTGGCAGGAATTTTGCGCAGGGCGTCAGTTCTGCCGCTGTCCGGGGCGCGCGGCCGGTGCGAGCGTAGAGACCAAGCGAGGCACCCGCCGCGCACCCCACCGGGAACCGGAATCCGGGGAACCGAGGGCCGCGGGCCGACGGGCCACGCCTCCGCGCGGCGTACGTCACAGCGCGCGGCCCCTCCCCCGCTCACCCGGCCAAGGCCGCGCCCCGCCATGCCCGCCTGCCCGCGCGTCCGCACCACCCACCAGTCACCACCACCAGTCATCACCCACCACCATGACCACAGGAGCACCACGCACCATGAGCACCTCGCGCCCCAGCACCGCCAATGCCACTACCGCCAACGCCACTACCACTACCGCCACCGCCCCCGAGGCCCAGGAGGACCGCGAGGCCCAGCAAGCCCCGCCGACCAGCGTCAGCGTCCTCGGCCTCGGCCTGATGGGGCAGGCGCTGGCCGCCGCCCTCGTGGGTGCCGGCCACACCACCACCGTCTGGAACCGCTCGCCCGACAAGGCGGCGGACCTCGTAACCGAGGGCGCGACGCTCGCCGCGACCGCGCGCGACGCCGTGGTCGCGAGCGACGTGGTGATCGTCTGCGTCACGGAGTACGACGCCGTGCGCGCCCTGGTCGAACCGCTCGCCGACGCCCTGCGCGGCAGGCTCCTGGTCAACCTCACCTCCGGCTCGTCCGCGCAGGCCAGGGCGTTCGCCGCGTGGGCGACCAAGCACGGCGTCGACTACCTGGACGGCGCGATCATGGCCATCCCGCCGGTCATCGGCACCCCGCACGCCTTCGTGCTCTACGCCGGCCAGCGCGCCGCGTACGAGGCCGCCGAGCCCGCCCTGCGCGCCCTCGCCACGGCCGGCACCACCCACCTCGGCACCGACCACGGCCTGTCGTCGCTGTAGGACGTCGCGCTGCTCAGCCTGATGTGGGGCGCCCTGAACAGCTTGCTGCACGGCGCGGCGCTGCTGAGCACGGCGGGGGTGCCGGCGACGGAGTTCGCGCCGTTCGCCAACCAGTGGCTCGGCTCGGTCACCGGCTTCGTCTCCGCGCACGCCGCGCAGATCGACGCCGGCGCGTACCCGGCCGAGGACGCGAAGATCGAGACCCACCTCGCGACTATGCACCACCTCCTGCACGAGAGCGAGGCGGGCGGCGTGGACACCACGCTGCCGCGCTTCTTCCAGGCCCTGACCGACCAGGCAATCGCCGAGGGCCACGGCGGGTCCAGCTACGCGGCGATGATCGAGCAGTTCCGCAAGACCGCCGCCGCGCCCGAGCCGGGCGCGTAAGCGGCCCGGGGCGTACGCGGCCCGGCACGTACGCCGGCGCGCCGCGCGGGGCCGGTGCCGCCGCCGGAAACGCGGTCGCGCCGGCCTACGCTGCCCGCATGGGCGTCTTCTCCTAGGCACACGGACGTAGTGCGCGTTCCCCCAGCCCGGCCGGCCGCGAGCCGCCGGGCTCCGTCCGTACGCCCGAACACCCGCTCAGGAGAACAGCACCCATGTCACACCCCTTCTCCCCCAGATCCCCCGCCTCGCCTCCCTCCTCTCCTTCACCTTCTTCGGCTTCTCCCGCCCTCGACCGTCACATCGCCCGCCTGCGCGAACTCGGCGCCGCCGAAGCCCGGTTGACGGGCATGCTGCTGTACGGCTCGTGGACGGTCGGCGAGGCAGACGCGCACTCCGACATAGAGGCGTACCTGTACGTCGCGGACGACGCGCTCGCCGACTTCGACGGCCGCGCCTTCGTCGAGCGACTGGCCCCGCTGCGGCTCGCGTACACCAACCTGTACGGCATGCTCGCGGTCGTCTTCGACGACCTGATGCGGGGCGAGTTCCACCTCGTCGCGGCCGGGCCCGGCATCGCGGAGATCGACTCGTGGCGCGGCATGGTGCACCTGCCCCGCCCGGAGGCGGCCGTGCTGCTCGACCGCGACGGCCGGCTGACCGAGGCGGCCGGTGGGCTCGCCGCGTTCCAGCCGCCGGAGCACGTGGCGACCGCCCAGCAACTCGCGGACGAGCTGGCCAACTGGACGCTGATGCTGGCCCACGTGCTGGCCCGGGGCGAGACGGGCCGCGCGCATGCCCTGCTGCACACGGTGATCGCCCCGTTCCAGCTCCAACTGTGCCGGCTGCTGCGGGGCACCACCGCGCACTGGCTCACCCCGAGCCGGGCCATGGAGGCCGACCTCCCCGCCGCCGACCTCGCCCGCTACCGCGCAACCACGGCCGCGGCCCACCTCCCCGAGGTGCGGGCCGCGGCCGGGCAGAGCTGAAGGTGGTCGCGCGAGCTGACGGCCGAGGCCGCGGCGCGCTGGGGCACCCGCTTCACGCCCGAACTGCACGCCGAAATCGCCGCGTTGCTGGCCGGCGGCGAGCCCACCGGCTAGGACGCGAGGCCCGGCGGGCCACCAGGTCAGGGCCCGCCGGGCCCAGAGGACCGGGGCCCCGGCGGACTAGGCGGCCGGAGACGCCTCGGTGACCACCGGGGCGTCCTCGGCGGCCGGGCCGCTCCCGCCCGCGCGGGGCCGACCCGGCCGCCGCGTCGGCGTGCCGCTCGGCCCGCCGACGCCGCAGGTCGGGCACGAGGGTGAAGATCCCGGCCACGGCCATGACGGCCCCGAGCGACACCGGGGCGCGCAGCCCGAAGTGGTTGATGCCGACGCCGCCGATCGCGGAACCGATGATGATCCCGAACGTGATGAACGACGAGTGCACGCTGTTGACCAGCGCTCCGGGGTTGGCCACCCGCTGCACGCGGGTGATCATCGCCGAGTTCATCGTCAAACCCACCAGACCGATGCCCATCATGAACACCACCGCCGGCACCTTGACGTGGGCCAGCAGCGCGAAGCCCGCCAGGAAGGCCGTGTTGAGCACCAGTCTGGCCAGCAGCACGGCCAGGGCGTGCCGGTCGGCCAGCCGCCCGACGATGACGTTGCCGACGACCGTGGCCGCGCCGTACGCCACTAGCAGCAGCGGCACCATGCTCTCGTCGAACCCGGTGACCTCGGTCAGGATCGGGTTGAAGTAGCTGAACGCGGCGAACGTGGCACCAATGATCAACATCTAGGTGGACAGCACCAGCCACAGCCTCGGGTCGCGCAGCGCCACCGCCTCGCTGCGGAAGTCACCGCCGCCCTCGACGCGCGCCAGGGCCGGTACGCCGACGACCGTGATCAGCGCGGCCAGCACGGCGAGCCCGGAGATGGCCCAGAAGGCCGCGCGCCAGCCGAAGTGCTCACTGACCAGCGTGGACAACGGCAGCCCGAGCAACGTGCCGAGCATCAGCCCGTTCATCGCCACGGCCATCGCCCGCCCACCCTGCCCCGGCGGCGCCAGCCGGGCGCACAGCGCCAGCGACACACCGAAGAACGCCTGCGATGCCGTGCCCGTGATGACGCGCGCCACCATCATGACCGCGTACGTGGACGCCGTGGCGGCCAGCACGTTCCCCACCAGGAAGATCGCGAACAGCACCAGCAGCGCCGACTTCTGTTCCATCCGCAACAGGGCGACGGTCAGGAAGGGCCGGCCGAAGGCCATGGCGACGGCGAACGCGATGATCAGATAACCCATCTGCGCGACGCTGACGTCCAACCCGTCGGCCATCTGTGGCATCAACCCGGCGACGAGGAACTCACTCGTGACCATGGAGAAGATTCCTAGCGACAGCACGTAAATGGCACGTGGCACGGCATTTACTCCCATGTTGATTAAATGGATGAAATATGACGGACGAGAGACGGCGAGAGGGAACGCGGGACGGCGAGAACGGCGAAGGCGAGACGCCCGGACACCGCGTTTTAGCGAGGCGCTTGGACACCGCGTTTTAGATAGATCAGTACAGAAACCGCTCACACCGAGACGCGCCGCCCCCACGGGACGACGCGACACAGCCAGCCGGCGGGCGGGCTAGCGGGCTAGTCCACCCGAGAAGGGGAACCGACCCCGGACAGGGCCACCAAGGCCGTATCGGCCACGCTCTCCAACACGGCCCGGTCGGCGCCCCCTTGGGCCGAGACGCGCATGCCACCGATCACCGCGTTGATGAAGGGGGCCAGCGAGTCCGCGTCACGGGCCGTCGAGATCTCCCCGGCGCGCTGACCCGCCTCGATCACGCCCCGAAACGACGCGAGCCGCCGCTCCAGGTCGCGCGCCAGCAGCTCCGCGATCTCCGGGTCGCGGCCGGCGATCTCGACGGTGGTGTTCACCGTGAGACACCCGACGCTGCGCCCCTCGACCCGCCGCTCGAACTCGCCGTCGATGACCACGTCGAACAACGCCCGCAACCGCTCCATGGCCGACCGCTCGACCTGCTCCAGAACGGCCACCTGCCCGGCTGTCATGACATCCATGTACCGCGCCAGCGCTCGCGTGAAGAGTTCACGCTTGCTGCTGAAGGTGTTGTAGATGCTGCTCCGCCCCAGACCCGTGGCGCTGCAGAGGTCCTGCGTGGAGGTCGCCTCGTACCCCTTCACCCAGAACGCCCAGACAGCCGCGTCCAGAGCCCGCTCCTCGTCGAATGTCCTCGGTCGGGCCATGTGATGACCGTAGCAGGTTTTAGACTGTTCGTTGCAATACGAGTGTGGGGCGGGCCGGCCGCTACGGTTGGACCATGACCGCACTGCCCGACTGGATGCGCCCGCCACGCGCCGAAGGCTGGTTCGCGGAGGACCTGGACCGCCTCCCCGAGGCACCCCGCCATACCGAACTCATCGACGGAGCGCTCGTCTTCAGGCTGTTCCCGCAGAGGTGGTGGCACGGCCACCTCATTACCTTGCTCACTGTCGCCCTCATGGAACAGGCGCCCGCCAACACGCACGTCGGCCGCGAGATGACCATCCGCCTCGACGCCCGCAACCGCCCCGAACCGGACCTCCTGACCACCACCGCCCCCTTCGACCCCCGCCCGCACTTGGTTCACGCCGGACGAGGTCCAGCTCGTCATCGAGGTGGTGTCCCTCGAATCCGCCCACCGGGACCGCACGGTCAAGCTCCGCAAGTACGCGGAGGCCGGCATCCCCCACTACTGGTGCGTCGAGTACGAGGCCGGCGCCCCCGTCGTCCACGTCTACGAGCTGGACGCCCCCACCTCGGCCTACGCCCCCGCCGGCATCTTCCGGGACATCCTCAAGCGCCGGGTGCCCTTCGAGATCAGCCTTGACCTGACGAGGCTGCTCCCGCCCCGTAAGAACTGAGGCGAACGGGGGCGGGTTCGGAGGGAAATCACACCGCCACGAGCCGGACCCGCTCGCCGCACAGCTTGGCCATGTCGTCAATATCGGAAGTCAGCATGACCACGGGGGGCGCTGTCGCAGCGCGGCCTCGGCGACGGCCGCATCGATCGCGTACTTGCGTCCGTGCAACCCGGCATTCATCAGCAACTTCGAGGCAGCCCTCGCCTCCTCGTCACCGACCGGGACGACCCGCAGCCCGGAAAGCACCCAGTTCAGGCGTGACGTGTTCGTACGGCGTGGACGGCCTCGATGATGGTGAGCGCACTGATCACGACCTCTATGCCGCGCGAGCGCGCCTCAGCGATCAGAGCCACCACCTATTCTTCATCAGCGAGCAGCTTCGAGAGTCCCTCGCTGTCCAGGATGAGCGCTGTCCAGGATGAGCGTCCCCTCGTGACTCAGCCTGCGGCGGGCCACTCGACCTCACTCGGCGAATACCTGCCGCGCCCGCTGACGAGCCGGCTCGGAGACCGGCCCCTTGCGGCTCTCGTAGTCCGCCAGGTACTCGTCCAGGATCTGCCCGCGCAGCTCACGCTCGACCGCCTCGGCGATGAACGCGGAGAACTCCCGCTTGCCCACCCGAGCCCGGATCGCCTCCGCGATCCCCTCCGGCAGCGACAAGCTCACCCTCGTCGCTGGCCTTTCCCCGATGCTGTACGTCGCCTCAGCCATGCCACCAATTGTGTCAAACGAGTAGGAAAAGCGCCACGTCCGCACTACCTTCACAGCCCGGTCAGCACCCCGCTCACACACATCCCAGCACCACTCAGCACGGGAAAAACAAAGGGCCCGACCCTGAAGAGCAGGACCCTCCCTGACCTGCACGTTTGCCAGATCAGAGACGTGGTGATGTGTCAGCCGCTACACGTTGAACCGAAACTCCACCACGTCCCCGTCCTGCATCACGTAGTCCTTGCCCTCCATGCGCGCCTTGCCCGCAGCGCGGGCGTCAGCGACGGAGCCAGTGGCGACCAGGTCGTCAAAGGAGATGACCTCGGCCTTGATGAAGCCCTTCTGGAAGTCCGTGTGGATGACGCCCGCCGCCTCCGGGGCCGTCGCGCCCTTCTTGATGGTCCAGGCGCGGGCCTCCTTGGGGCCGGCGGTCAGGTAGGTCTGGAGGCCCAGGGTCTCGAAGCCGACGCGGGCCAGGGTGGCAAGGCCCAGTTCTTCCTGGCCCATGGACTGGAGGAGTTCCAGGGCCTCGCCGTCGGACAGCTCGATCAGCTCGGACTCGATCTTCGCGTTGAGGAAGATCGCCTCGGCCGGGGCGACCAGGGCGCGCTGGGCGTCCTTGAAGGACTCGTCGACCAGCTCGTACTCGTCCACGTTGAAGACGTACAGGAACGGCTTGGTGGTCAGCAGGTGCAGCTCGTGCAGGAGCTGGCCCTGCTCCGTGTTGCGGGTGATGCCGGCCGAGAAGAGGGTGCGGCCCTCTTCGAGGATCTTCTGCGCGGCCTCGGCCGCGGCCACCACGTGCACCTTGTCCTTCTGCAGGCGCGACTCCTTGGTGAGTCGGGGCAGCGCCTTCTCGATGGACTGGAGGTCGGCCAGGATCAGCTCGGTGTTGATCGTCTCGATGTCGTCCTTGGGCGAGACCTTGCCGTCCACGTGGACCACGTTCTCGTCCTGGAAAGCCCGGATGACCTGGCAGATCGCTTCCGACTCGCGGATGTTCGCGAGGAACTTGTTGCCCAGGCCCTCGCCCTCCGAGGCGCCGCGGACGATGCCCGCGATGTCCACGAAGTCCACCGTCGCCGGCAGCTTGCGCTGCGAGGAGAAGATCTCGGCGAGGGTGTCGAGGCGGGGGTCGGGCACGCCCACGACGCCGACGTTCGGCTCGATGGTGGCGAACGGGTAGTTGGCCGCCAGCACGTCGTTCTTAGTCAGGGCGTTGAACAGGGTCGACTTGCCGACATTCGGCAGGCCGACGATTCCGATCGTGAGCGACACGTGGCGACTTCCCGTAGCGAGAATTGGGTAGGGCGGACCCGGACGGGCCGGTCCACCAGTCTACGGGCCCACTCCGAACACTCCCCCGCCCGACCGCTCCGGCCACCCCGGGAGTCCCGGCGCCCACCCCGCTACGGGGTCATCCCCTGCCCCCGGCGGCCGGACCTCCGCTGTGCCCGGCATGCGCCCCTACGGCCGTATCGAGTGCCCCGCCGGGCGGACTATCGGTCGAACACACAATCAAGGTGAGTCAAAGCGCGTGTCCATGGCCCCTGCACCGGCACGGGGCGACCTACGTTGGTGAGGTGGAACGACCCAGTACGCGTACGCCCCGCCGCACGGCACCGCCGCCCCGGCCGCCCGCCGGACGCACGGCCGGTGCCGGTGTCGGCGGTGCCGGCGCCGACACGGGTGAGAACGCCACCGTCTACCGGGCGCGGGCCGCCGGGCCGCTGCCCGAGCCGCTGCTCGCCGCGGTGAGCAGACTGCCCGAGCCCAAGCTGACCAGGTTCGGCACCGGCATGCTGGCCACCCTCACCATGCTCGCCGTGGGGTGCCTGGCCGCGCTGCTGCTGTCCGGCTCGACGGTCGCCTACGGCCTGTTCTTCCTGCTGGTCTGCGCGGCGAGCGGGGTGTGGGTGCGGCCGGCGGACCTGATCGCCGGGCCGGTGAGCATGCCGATCGCCTTCGCGATCGGGCTGGTCCCGCTGGGCGAGGGCGGCGACGGGTTCGGCGAGCACGCGATGAACGTCGTCACCGCGCTCTCGCTTGAGGTCGGCTGTCTGTACACAGGCACGCTGATCACCGGCCTGATCGTCCTCGTACGCAGCATCGCGCTGGTCGGCCGGCGCCGAGCGCGCCGGCGCAGGCGGACGTGAGGCCGGCCGGCCGGGGCCGGGCCAGCACGCGGCGGCGGGCGAGGACGCCGTGTACGTCGCCGACGGCCAGCGCCGGGCTCCGCGTGCGGGGCGCGGCCCCGAGGGGCGACGCGGCCGGGCCGCCGCCCGCGGGCGCTGACAGGCACTGAGGGTGACGTTGCCCGCGGGCCGTGAGGCCCCGGCCGCGTCCATGACCCCGCGGGCGGGTCACGGCGGCCAGGCAGGCCGGGGGCGGCCGCGCGCAGGTCAGCCGGACGTCAGAGGCCGGCGGCCGAGCCCGGTTCCGCTGCGGGCAGGGCGGTCGCGGCCGGGTGCGGGTGGGAGGCTGAGCCGGCGGGAGGGCCGGTGAGCGCCGCGGCCATCGCCCCGCCGACGATCCCCGCGTTGTTCCGGAGCTGCGCTGGCACCACGTCGGCCTGGATGCCCTCGATGAGGGGCAGGAACTTGTCCGCCTTGCGGCTCACGCCGCCGATGATGAACAGCTCGGGCGAGAACAGCATCTCCACGTGGGCGAGGTACTTCTGCACCCGGCGCGCCCAGTGTTGCCAGCTCAGGTCCCCCCTCCTCCTTGGCCCGGGTGGAGGCGCGCGCCTCGGCCTCGTGGCCGTGCAGTTCCAGGTGACCCAGCTCCGTGTTGGGCACCAACTGCCCGCCGCTGAAGACCGCGCTGCCGATGCCGGTGCCGAACGTCAGCAGGATGACGGTCCCGGTCCGGCCCCGCCCGGCGCCGAACCACAGCTCCGCGATGCCCGCCGCGTCCGCGTCGTTGACCAGCGTGACCGGCGCGCCCAGCCGCTCGGCGAGCTTCCGCGCGGCGTTCACGCCGATCCACGCCTTGTCCACGTTGGCGGCGGTACGCGCCGTGCCGTCGACCACCACGCCGGGGTAGGTGGCCCCGACCGGGCCGGACCAACCGAAGTGCTCGATCACCTCGCAGACGCCGTCGAGCACGGCGTCCGGGGTCGCCGGATGCGGGGTGAGCACCTTGTGTCATTCGGCCGCCAGGTCGCCGCGTTCCAGGTCGACCGGTGCGCCCTTGATGCCGGAGCCGCCGATGTCCACACCGAATACGTTCATGAACACCACGCTACGACGGGGCGGCCGGGCCTGACCCTGATTCGACGGGCCACCGCACGCTTCGCCGGTGCTCGCCGCCGCTCTGTCGAGTCCGGCCGGGGTGCGAGGGGTCCTCGCGCCCCGGCCCGGGCGGCGTCGGCCGACGGCGGGCACGGGGGCCGGGACCTGGCGGCCCGGGCGCGGACGCCCGATCGGGTCAGGCCGTGGCCTCTCCCTCGGCGGGGCCACGAGAGGCCGCTGCCGCCGCCTCGGCGCGCAGGTCCCGGCGCAACTCCTTGGGCAGCGAGAACGTGATGCTCTCATGCATCGGCTGCACCACCTCGACGTCCGCGAACCCGCGCTCGGCGAGCCATTCGAGGACGCCCTCGACCAGCACGTCGGGCACCGACGCGCCCGAGGAGACGCCGACGGTGCGCACGCCCTCGAGCCACGCCTCGTCGATCTCGCTCGCGTAGTCGACCAGGTGGCCGGCCTTGGCGCCGGCGCCGAGCGCGACCTCGACCAGCCGCACCGAGTTGGAGGAGTTCTTCGAGCCGACGACGATGACCAGGTCGGAGTCGGCGGCTATCTGCTTGACGGCGACCTGGCGGTTCTGCGTCGCGTAGCAGATGTCGTCGCTGGGCGGGCTGATGAGCTGGGGGAACTTCTCCTTGAGCGCGTCCAGCGTCTCCATCGTCTCGTCGACGGAGAGGGTGGTCTGGGAGAGCCACACGACCTTGGACTCGTCCCTGACCTCGACGTTCGCCACGTCGTCGGGGCCGTCGACCAGCGTGACGTGGTCGGGCGCCTCGCCACTGGTGCCGATGACCTCCTCGTGGCCCTCGTGGCCGATGAGGAGGATGTCGTAGTCGTCCTTGGCAAACCGGACGGCTTCCTTGTGGACTTTGGTCACCAGCGGGCAGGTCGCGTCGATGGTGGCGAGACGGCGCTCGGCCGCCTCCTCGTGGACGACCGGCGCGACGCCGTGCGCCGAGAAGATCACGATGGAGCCCTCGGGCACCTCCTCCGTCTCCTCGACGAAGATCGCGCCCTTCTTCTCCAGGGTGCGTACGACGTACTTGTTGTGGACGATTTCCTTGCGCACGTAGATGGGTGCGCCGTACTGCTCCAGGGCTTTCTCGACGGCGATCACGGCACGGTCCACACCCGCGCAGTACCCCCGCGGGGCTGCGAGCAGGACCCGGCCGGTGGCGCGCGAGGCGTCTCCGCCGGGGGCCGTGGCGGGCGTCGGGCTGGGCGTTGCGGTCATGCTGACCATAGTACGGCCGTGCCGCAGCGCGGAAAGGGCGCGCGGGTGGATCAGACTGAGCCGAGGCGCGCGACCTACGGAGGCATCATGGCCGGCCCGAAGACCACACAGGCCACACTGCGACGCACGCTCACCTTCCGCGATCTGGTCGTCTACGGCCTGTTGTTCATCGCGCCGATGGCTCCCGTCGGTGTCTTCGGCACCCTGGACGCCAAGTCGCACGGCGCGGTGGCGCTGGTGTACCTGGTGGCGATGGCCTTCACAGCGTACTCGTACGCCCAGATGGTCCGCGTTGCCCCGCGCGCCGGTTCCGTCTTGACCTACGCCCGGGTCGGGCTCGGCGAGGGCCCGGGCTTCATCGCCGGGTGGATGACGATGCTCGACTACCTACTCATCCCCGCGGTCGCGTACCTCTTCTCCGGCATCGCGATGGAGGAGCTGGTGCCGTCGGTGGACCGGTGGGTGTGGACCGCGATCGCGGTCGTGGTGACCACCGGGCTCAACCTGTGAGGCGTGCGGGCGGCGGCGCTGGTCGGGTTCCTGGTGCTCGCGATGGAGATCGCGGTGTGCTGGTGTTCGTGGCCGCGGCGCTGGTGGAGCTGGCCGCGCACGGCGCGCAGCGCGACTGGCTCTCGCCGCTGACCGGGCAGAGCGGGTTCACGATCTCGGCCGTGTTCGGCGCGGTGTCGGTGGCCGTCCTGTCGTACCTGGGCTTCGACGCCATAGCCTCGTTCGCGGAGAAGACGCTGGACGACGGTGACGGTGAGGGTGGTAGGGCCGGTAAGGCAAGGTACGGGCCGTAAGAAGGGCAGGGGCGCGAGGGGGGTGCGCCGGCGGGCAAAGGGGAGCGGATGGCGCAGCGCCGCGGGCCCGGCGCGGGTCTCGCGCGCGGTGCTGACCTGCCTGGCGGTGGCGGGCTTCCTGTTCATCGTGCAGACCTACCTGGCCGCGCTGCTCTCCCCCATCCTCCTCGTCGGAGCTGGCCGCCGACCCCTCCGCGCAGGGCGGCGGCTTCTACGCCGCGGTCGACTCCTCCGTGGGCACCTGGCTGCACGACCTGGTGGCGGTGAGCAAGGCGATCGGCGCGGCGTTCGCGGCGCTGGCCGGGCAGGCCGCGGCCGGGCGGCTGCTGTTCGCGATGGCCCGCGACCGGCGGCTGCCCGGCGTGGTGGCCAAGGTGAACGCGCACAGCGGGGTGCCACGCCGGGCGCTGCTCAGCGCCGCCGTAGTCACGCTGGTCGCGGTGGTGTGGGCGGCCCGGCGCGACGACGGGCTGGACCGGCTCTGGTCTCGGTGGTCGACGTCGGCGCCCTGACCGCGTTCGCACTGCTGTACGCGTCGGTGATCGGCTGGTTCTGGGTACGCAAGCGGGCCGAGGTGCCGAGCGTGCTGCGGCACGTGCTGGTGCCGCAGGTCGGCATGGGCATCGTCATCGCGGTGATCGTGGAAGCGTCGGGAACGGCGCAGCTCGTCGGAGCGATCTGGCTGGGCGTGGGCCTCGTGGTGCTGGCGGCACAGTGGCGCGGGCGCGCGACGGGCGGTGCGGGCGGTTCAGGCGGAACGGGCGGTACGGCAGACCCGCCGGACGGCCCCGGCGGCCCGGGCGCCGGTCGTGCGCGGCCACGCCGTGCGCGGTCGGGGCGCGGGCCGTCAGGTCGTACGCGGCGGGAGGTACGGGAGACGGAGGTGGGACTCCGCGACGGGCGGGCGCCGGGCGCTGTCGGTGGCCGCGGCTACGCTCGTGCGCATGGCTAGGCGAACGGCTGCGGAGACGCCCATTCCGGTCGGCGAGGTGTCCCGGCTCATCGGGGGCTGGATCGACCGGTTGGGTGCGGTGTGGGTGGAGGGACAGATCACCCAGCTCTCCCGGCGGGCGAGCGCGGGCGTGGTGTTCCTGACGCTGCGCGACCCCTCGTACGACGTCTCCCTGACCGTCACGTGCTTCCGGTCCGTCTTCGAGCAGGTGGCGGACTCGGTCTCGGAGGGCGCGCGGGTCGTGGTGCACGCCAAGCCGGAGTGGTACGCGCCGCGCGGCCAGCTCTCGCTGCGGGCGGCGGAGATCCGTCCGGTGGGCGTGGGCGAGCTGCTGGCCAGGCTAGAGCGGCTGAGGAGGTCGCTGGCCGCCGAGGGCCTGTTCGCGGCCGACCGCAAGCGCCCGGTGCCGTTCCTGCCGCAGGTCGTCGGCCTGGTCTGCGGCCGGGCCTCGGCGGCCGAGCGGGACGTGCTGGAGAACGCGCGGCTGCGCTGGCCCGCGGTGCGGTTCGAGGTGCGCACGGTGCCGGTGCAGGGGGTGCACGCGGTGCCGCGGGTCATCGAGGCGGTCCAGGAGCTGGACGCCCACGCCGAGGTCGACGTGATCGTGGTGGCGCGCGGCGGCGGCAGCGTGGAGGACCTGCTGCCGTTCTCCGACGAGCAGTTGATCCGGGCCGTGGCCGCCTGCCGCACCCCGGTGGTCTCGGCCATCGGCCACGAGCCGGACTCGCCGCTGCTCGACCTCGTCGCCGACCTGCGGGCCTCCACGCCCACGGACGCGGCGAAGAAGGTGGTGCCGGACGTCGGTGAGGAGCTGACCCGGGTGCGGCACCTGCGCGAGCGCGCGCTGCGCGCGGTCGGCGGCCACCTCGACCGCGAGGAGCGCGGCCTGGCTGCGGCCCTGACCCGGCCGTGCCTGCGGCAGCCGGAGCGCATGGTGGACGACCGCGAGGAGCAGGTCGCGGCCCTGCTGCACCGCAGCCGTGGCACGCTGCGCCACCTCCTCGACCGCGCCGACTCCGAACTCGCCCACACTCGCGCGCGCGTGGTGGCCCTGTCCCCCGCGGCGACCCTGCGCCGGGGGTACGCGGTGCTCCAGCACGAGGACGGCGCGGTGGTGCGGGAGGCCGCGGAGGTCGCCGACGGCGAGCGACTGCGGGCCCAGGTCGCCGACGGCGCGTTCACGGTGACGGCGGAGCGACCGGCCGAGGAGGCTTAGCGGGCGGGGGCGCGGCGGTGGGCGGGCGGCGCCCCCGGCGTGAGGCGGGCCCGCCGTGACCGGTCCCCGCGCGGGGGACGCCATACGACCGCGACCCCGCTGTCGTACCGCGCGCATAGGCTGGAGGCATGGTGAAGACGGGCGAGAAGTCGAGCGAGACCGCGCTCGGGTACGAGCAGGTGCGGGACGAGCTGGTCGAGGTGGTGCGGCGGCTGGAGAGGGGCGGCACCACGTTGGAGGAGTCGCTCGCGCTGTGGGAGCGGGGCGAGGAGCTGGCTCAGGTCTGCCGGCGCTGGCTGGACGGCGCGCGGGCGCGGCTCGACGCCGCCCTCGCCGAGCGCTCCGACGCCGACGACGCGTCGGGCGCGACGCCCGGTGAGGGCGAGGACGCGGACTGACCCGGCGCCGCCCGACCGCTCCCCCGACCTGACTCGCGCCAGCGCGGCCCGGGCGGGGTGAGGCGCCGTGCCGTGCGGGAGGAGTGCCGGGGCGCACCCGGTCGGGTGTGCGTGACCTGGGGCACCCTCGCGACGTTTTAGTTGAAACTAAATCTAAAACGCGTACAGTGAGAGACACCAAGCTCGGCCTTGTGCCGCGAGACCAGCACAAACAAGCAGAAGGTATGTCATGACTCTCGCCCTGGACGCGACCGCCGAGAACCTGATCTTCCGTGAGGCCCACACGGCCAACGCCTTCACCGACGAGCCGGTGACCGAGGAGCAGATCAAGGCGATCTACGACCTGGTCAAGTACGCCCCCACGGCGTTCAACATGTCGCCGCTGCGAGTCCTGCTCGTCCGTTCGCCGGAGGCCCGTGAGCGCCTGGTCTCGCACATGGCCGAGGGCAACCGCCCTAAGACCGCCGCCGCCCCGCTGGTGGCCGTGCTCGCCGTGGACCACGAGTTCCACGAGGAGCTGCCGAAGCTCTTCCCGCACGCCCCGGGCATCAAGGACGCCTTCTTCGCCGAGCGCCCGGTGCGCGAGCAGGCCGGCACGTTCAACGCCTCGCTGCAGATCGGCTACTTCATCCTCGGCGTCCGCGCGGCGGGCCTCGCAGCCGGCCCGATGACCGGCTTCGACGCGGCCGGCCTGAGCAAGGAGTTCTTCGCCGACGGCGACCACCAGGTGCTGGCCGTGGTCAACCTGGGCAAGCCGGGCGAGGGCGCCTTCAACCCCCGCTCGCCCCGCCTGGAGTACGACGAGGTCGTCACCACCGTCTGAGCCCACTCTCGGCTCCGGCCACCGCCGGCGGCCCCGCCCGCCGTACCGCGCCCCCGCCCCCACACGGGTCGGGGGCGTCGCGCGTCCCGGGAGCGGCCCGGCACCCTCCGCGCTCGCGCGCGCCGCGCCGGCTGGCCGCCTCAGGCCGCCGCACGATCACTGACCCACCGGCCCGCTAGAGCGTCACTCGGCGGGCTTGGCCGGGGCGGACCCGGTGCCCTGCGGGGCGAAGCTGGGCCGCTGGCCCTTCTTCATCTCCAGCGCGTCGACCATCCGCAGCAGGTTCCGCTCGGGCGCGGTGCCGGTGACCACGGTCGTGACGCCCGGCTCCTCGCGGACCAGCGCGTCGTACTTCTCGCCCGCGTACCGGTTCCACTTCCTGCCGTCGACCTCGACGGCCCCACCGCGCTGCTTGGCCTTGTGCGTGACGTCGGCCACGTACTGCCGCACGCGGTCCGTGTCGCTCTGCTCGACGCCGACGTACTCCTTGTCGGGCGTCAGGTACCCCAGGTGCCACACGGCGCCGAGGTCCGACTTACCCCGGTAGCTGACGGAGGTGGCGCGCCAGCCCTCGGGCAGGCCTTCGGGTGCGGCGACGGCGTAGGGGGCCGTTCGGCGCACCTGGTCGACCTCGACGCGGGTGTTCACAGTCTTGATCGGGTCTTTGCTGTCATCGTGCGGAACGAAGACGTAGATGCCCACCGCGGCGACCATCGTCACGCCCAACGACAGCACCAGATTCTGTACGGTTCGATTCTCACCACGCATACCGGCCACAGCACCATGGTCCCCTATGACCCGAGCGCTCTGACCAGCGGCCCCGATCCGCCGCGCGGCGGATCTCCGCAGGCCGAGTGATCGCGCTCATACGTGGGGTGCACTGCTCATTTTCGCGGCGTACCGATAAAGTCGTGCACACCCTCGCCCTCCTTGCCCCGCTTCGGGCGGGAGGGGTCACACGGCCGTCGCCGTACAGAAAGGTGCGTTCCGATGACCGAGCATCATCTGCCGTCCCCCCTCGAAGTCAGCCCCGAGGCCCCCGACCGCAACCTCGCGTTGGAGCTGGTCCGGGTGACCGAGGCCGGCGCCATGGCATCCGGCCGCTGGGTCGGCCGCGGCGACAAGAACGGCGCGGACGGCGCGGCCGTCAAGGCCATGCGTTCGCTCGTGCACACGGTCTCGATGAACGGCGTCGTCGTCATCGGCGAAGGCGAGAAGGACGAGGCGCCGATGCTCTTCAACGGCGAGCGCGTCGGCGACGGGACCGGCCCAGAGTGCGACGTGGCCGTCGACCCGGTGGACGGCACCACGCTCACCGCCAAGGGCATGGCCAACGCGGTCTCGGTACTCGCCGTCGCCGAGCGCGGCTCGATGTTCGACCCGTCGGCCGTCTTCTACATGGACAAGCTCGTGACGGGGCCGGAAGCGGCCGAGTTCGTAGACATCACGGCCCCGGTCGGCGTGAACATCCGGCGCATCGCCAAGGCCAAGCGCTCCAGCCCAGAGGACGTCACCGTCGTCATCCTGGACCGGCCGCGCCACGACTCCGTCGTGAAGGAGGTCCGGGAGGCCGGGGCACGGATCAAGTTCATCTCGGACGGCGACGTCGCGGGCGCGATCATGGCCGTGCGCGAGGGCACCGGCGTGGACCTGCTGCTCGGCATCGGCGGCACCCCGGAGGGCATCATCGCGGCCTGCGCGATCAAGTGCCTGGGCGGCACCATCCAGGCCAGGCTGTGGCCCAAGGACGACGTCGAGCGCCAGCGCGCCCTGGACGCGGGCCACGACCTGGACCGGGTGCTCCAGACCGACGACCTGGTCAGCGGCGACAACGTGTTCTTCGTCGCCACCGGCATCACCGACGGCGACCTGCTGCGCGGCGTGCGCTACCGGGCCGAGACCGCGACCACCCAGTCGCTGGTCATGCGCTCGAAGTCGGGCACGATCCGGCAGATCGACTCCACCCACCGGCTGTCCAAGCTGCGCGCGTACGCCTCGGTCGACTTCGAGCGCGCGCGCTGAGCCATCGCCCCCGACCGGCACCGCCCACCGCCCACCGACAGCGCGCCACCCGTACGACGCGACCGCTCGTACGAAGCGACCACCCGTACGCCACAGCCGCCCGGGCCGCACAACCACCCGTACGACGCGGCCGTCGGCGCCCCGCGACCGACACCCGACGGCGGCGCGTACGTCACGGCCACGGGTACGGGCAGTCGCCGGCGTGGCGGTCGCTGGTACGGACAGGCTGGCGCCGGTCAGCGCTGGTACGGCACAACGGAGCCGGGCCCGCCGATCACGGCGGACCCGGCTCCCCCGCTTTCCGCGCGCGTGGGACGCGGGACAGCGGTGGGACCTGGGTGGGGTCAGGGCGCGGGCGGGAGCGAGGCGCCCGGCGGGGGCGTCGTCAGCCCGCCGCGGCGACCCGCACCGCTCGCTGCAGCTCCGCCTCGCGCCGCCTGCGGCGGGCCAGCACCACGCGGCGCTCGGCGGCCGTGAGGCCGCCCCACACGCCGTACGGCTCGGGCTGTATGAGCGCGTGCTCCCGGCACTCGACCATGACCGGGCAGCGGGCACAGACCCGCTTCGCGGCCTCTTCCCGGGACAGTCGGGCGGCGGTCGGTTCCTTGGAGGAGGCGAAGAAGAGCCCAGCTTCGTCGCGGCGGCACACCGCCTCGGAATGCCAGGGGCCGGCCTGATCGCGAGCGTGCTCACGCTGCGGGGGCACAGCGGCGTCCTGCAGGGGGTGATGCGGTTGCAGCACGGTCTACTCCTGACGACGGCTCCGGTTTGGGTCACCCTTGCCCGCCTCGCTGCGCACGACCGTTCGCGCCCGCAGCCGTACGAGAGACGATGCACGAAGCTTTACCCGCTGTGCGGGTGCTTATGCACACGGTTGCCTCGCGTCGTACAGACGTTCCGTTCGGCGCGGGGAGCTGTGCATTTCCGACCCACCGTACTGGGGGTTCTCGACCGTCCGTTCGCGCCGCTAGGCGTTCAGGTTGCGGACCCGCTTCCCGCGCTTGGGCTTGGCCTCCACGCCACCGAAGACCGCGAAGCCGCTGACGACCACCACCGGGGCCGCCGGGTCCTCCGCTTCCGTGTCGGCGACGTCGAAGCCGCCGAAGATCGCGGTGACCTGGATGACGATCTCCTGCTGCTCGAAGACCGCCTCGGTCAGGTCGATCTCCACGCCCCCGAAGAGCGCGAACGCGTTGGTCCGCCGGCCGACCCGCCACCGCCCCCGGCGGCCGGCGCCGCCGAAGACCGGGATCAGGTTGTCGGTGAGCGAGCTGCGCGGGGGCGGCAGCGTGGGCGTGCTGGCGGAGGCGGGGCGCGCCGCCCGCGCCCCGTCCGGGCCCACCGCGGCGCCCTCCGTCGGCAGATCCCGTACGAAGGGGGCGAGTTCACCCCGCGTCTTCGCCTCGTACACCCCGTTGATCCGCTCGGCGTGCTCTTCTGCCGTCAGCCGGCCCTCCGCGAGGGCCTCGCGGAGGATGTCGGCGACGCGGTCGCGGTCGGCATCGGAGGCCCGGATGGCGTCCGCCGGCACGGCCGGGGCCACCGTCGGGGTGGCGGTCGGGGGCGCGGCGTCGGACTTGGTCAAGGGAACCGGCTGGTGTTCGTCCACGCGCCCCAGCGTAGCGATACGCGATAGATCGCGATAGAGGTGGCCGGGTCCACTGAGTCTCACCTCACCGACACGGTGTCGGACCGCCGTTCTACCCTGGTGGGCGCTCCCCTCGCTCGGCCCCGGGAAGCGCCTGCCATGGACGTCAGCGACTAACCGCAGTGAGGATTGGCCCCCGATGCCTGAGTTCGCGTACACGGATCTGCTTCCCGTTGGCCCGGACACCACCCCGTACTGGCTCGTGACCGCCGAGGGAGTGAGCACCTTCGAGGCGGACGGCCGGACGTTCCTCAAGGTGGAGCCGGAGGCGCTGCGGAAGCTGGCGGCTGAGGCCATGCACGACATCTCGCACTACCTGCGCCCGGCCCACCTCGCCCAGCTGCGGCGCATCCTGGACGACCCGGAGGCCAGCCCGAACGACCGGTTCGTGGCGCTCGACCTGCTGAAGAACGCCAACATCGCGGCGGCCGGCGTGCTGCCGATGTGCCAGGACACCGGCACCGCGATCGTGATGGGCAAGCGCGGCCAGCAGGTGCTGACGGCCGGCGGCGACGAACAGGCCCTCTCGCGCGGCATATACGACGCGTACACCCAGCTCAACCTGCGGTACTCGCAGATGGCCCCGCTGACCATGTGGGACGAGAAGAATACCGGCTCCAACCTCCCCGCGCAGATCGAGCTGTACGCGACGGACGGCGACGCCTACAAGTTCCTCTTCATGGCCAAAGGCGGCGGCTCGGCCAACAAGTCCTTCCTCTACCAGGAGACGAAGGCGGTGTTGAACGAGGCGTCGATGATGAGGTTCCTGGGGGAGAAGATCCGCTCCCTCGGCACCGCCGCCTGCCCGCCGTACCACCTCGCGATCGTCGTCGGCGGCACCAGCGCGGAGTACGCGCTCAAGACCGCCAAGTACGCCTCCGCGCACTACCTGGACGGGCTGCCCGCCGAGGGCTCGCCCACCGGGCACGGCTTCCGGGACCGGGAGCTGGAGGAGAAGGTCTTCGAGCTGACCCAGAAGATCGGCATCGGCGCCCAGTTCGGCGGCAAGTACTTCTGCCACGACGTGCGCGTGGTGCGGTTGCCGCGACACGGCGCGTCCTGTCCGGTGGCCATCGCCGTCTCCTGCTCGGCCGACCGGCAGGCGGTCGCGAAGATCACCGCCGAGGGCGTGTTCCTGGAGCAGTTGGAGACCGACCCGGCGCGCTTCCTGCCGGAGACCACCGCCGAGGAGCTGACCCAGGGCGCCGGCCCAGACCTGGACGCGGTGGCCGTCGACCTGAACCAGCCGATGGACGCCATCCTGGCCGAGCTGTCCCGGCACCCGGTCAAGACCCGGCTCTCGCTCACCGGCACGCTGGTCGTCGCCCGCGACATCGCGCACGCTAAGATCAAGGAGCGGCTCGACGCGGGCGAGGAGATGCCGGCCTACCTCAGGGACCACCCGGTGTACTACGCCGGCCCGGCCAAGACCCCCGAGGGGTACGCGTCCGGGTCCTTCGGGCCGACCACGGCGGGCCGGATGGACGCGTACGTGGAGCAGTTCCAGGCGGCCGGCGGCTCCAAGGTGATGCTGGCCAAGGGCAACCGCTCCGCCCAGGTCACCAAGGCGTGCGCCACCCACGGCGGCTTCTACCTCGGCTCCATCGGCGGCCCCGCCGCCCGCCTCGCGCAGGACTGCATCAAGAAGGTGGAGGTCCTGGAGTACGAGGAGCTGGGCATGGAGGCAGTCTGGCGGATCGAGGTCGAGGACTTCCCGGCGTTCATCGTCGTCGACGACAAGGGCAACGACTTCTTCGCCGACCCCTCCCCGCCCCAGCCCCTGCTGACCAGCATCCCGGTGCGCACCGCGGACTGACCCGCGCCTTTTCCGTACGGGAGAGCCCCCGGCCAGGACGCGTTCCGGGCGCCGGGGGCTCTCGCCGTGCGGCGGCTCGTCGTACGGCGGTCGGGACGTGAACCGCCACGCGGCCGGGGCGTCGCCCCAGCACGGGAGGGCCATGTCTACGCGGGCCTCTCAGGATCTCGCGTAGCCCTGCTCGGCCTTCGGGGCGGGAGGTGGCGCGGTGATCACTCACCGCGCGCCAGCGTCTCCCGCACGACTTCCCCGAGCGGGACGCCGGGGGCCGGGTTGGCCATGCGCTCATCGATGATCTGGTTGAGCTCACGCTCTTCCCACTCCTGGTACCTGCGCAACACCTCAATGGACACGACGGCGGCGACCTGCTTGCCCCGGCGGGTGATCACAGTGAGTACGCCGTCGCGATCGGCTCGTTCCACGACCTCGACCAGGTGCGCCCGGACATCATGGAGGGACTCCACGGGCAGCGTCTGTGACATGCGCCCAAAGATGCCAGGTGTCGCGTACGGACGCCACCGGCCGGGGCCCATGCCGTCAGCGCACCGTACGCGACACCCATCGCCGCGAGAACACCCGCCACACCGCGCGCACGACGCCCCGCGTGAGCCGTCGCCGCTCCTTCCCGACCTGCTTCTCACTGCGTTACTCACGGTATTCACGGGGGATAGTGTCGCTCGGGAACACCGGGAACCGGACAGACGCTGGTCTTGCCAGGAGGTGGGTCGACGATGAGCGAGGAGCAGTACCGGATCGAGCACGACTCGATGGGTGAGGTGCGGGTTCCGACGGACGCCAAGTGGCGGGCGCAGACGCAGCGGGCGGTGGAGAACTTCCCGGTGTCGGGGCAGCGCCTTGAGCGGGCGCACATTCAGGCGCTCGCCCAGATCAAGGCGGCCGCGGCCACGGTCAACACCGGGCTCGGGGTGATCGACAAGGAGATCGCGGAGGCCATTGCCGGCGCGGCGGGCGAGGTCGCGGACGGGCGGTGGGACGAGCACTTCCCGGTCGACGTCTTCCAGACCGGCTCGGGCACCTCGTCCAACATGAACACCAACGAGGTGATCGCGACGCTGGCCACCGAGCGCCTCGGCCGGCCCGTGCACCCCAACGACCACGTCAACGCCAGCCAGTCGACCAACGATGTCTTCCCGTCCTCGATCCACATCGCCGCCACCGCGGCCGTCACCGCCGACCTGATCCCGGCGCTCGACCACCTCGCCGAGGCCCTGGAGCGCAAGGCGCAGGAGTTCGCCGCCGTGGTGAAGTCGGGGCGTACGCACCTGATGGACGCCACCCCGGTCACCCTCGGCCAGGAGTTCGGCGGCTACGCGGCGCAGGTGAGCTACGGCGTGGAGCGGTTGCGCGGCGCGCTGCCGCGACTGGCCGAACTGCCGCTCGGCGGCACCGCCGTGGGCACCGGCATCAACACCCCGCCCGGGTTCGCGGCGGCCGTCATCGCCGAGGTGGCCCGCACCGCCGGGCTCCCGCTGAGCGAGGCCAGGAACCACTTCGAGGCGCAGGGCGCGCGCGACGCCCTGGTGGAGACCTCGGGCCAGTTGCGGACCATCGCGGTGGGCCTCACCAAGATCTGCAACGACCTGCGGTGGATGGCCTCCGGGCCGCGCACCGGGCTCGCCGAGATCGCGCTGCCCGACCTCCAGCCAGGCTCCTCGATCATGCCGGGCAAGGTCAACCCGGTGATCCCCGAGGTGGTGCTGATGGTGGCCGCGCAGGTCACGGGAAACGACGCGACGGTGGCCACGGCCGGGGCCGCGGGCAACTTCGAGCTGAACGTGATGCTGCCGGTGATCGCGAAGAACCTGCTGGAGTCCATCCGGCTGCTCGGCAACGCGGCCCGGCTGCTCGCGGACCGCACCGTCGACGGGATCACCGCCGACGTCAAGCGGGCAAGGGAGTACGCGGAGTCCTCGCCGTCGGTGGTCACCCCGCTCAACCGGTACATCGGCTACGAGGAGGCGGCGAAGGTGGCCAAGCGCTCGCTGGCCGAGCGCAAGACCATCCGTCAGGTCGTCCTGGAGGTGGGCTACGTGGAGCGCGGCGACCTTACGCTCGCCCAGCTCGACGAGGCCCTCGACGTGTTGCGGATGACGCACCCGTAGGCCCGCAGGGCGCTCGCGCGCACCCCGTACGGGCCCCGCGCGAGCCTTGTACGGGGCGGCGCGCGGGCCCGGGGACGCGGCGGCGCGCGGCGCACGAGAGGTCGGCGGCAGGCGAGGGTTGGCGCGCGCCCCCGGCCGTCCGCCGTTCCCCCCGTGTCCGCCTCCCGTGCACTCCGGGAAATGGGATTCGTCACGGCGCGGCGGCTTTGCCACGCCTAAGATCTGCTCATGACAGCGGACACGGTGGAGACGAGGGGCGTGACCGGGACCGCCCACTGGTCGCCGGGGGACCAGGTCCTGTGGCGTTACCGGGCCAACGGTCGCGACCGCATCCACATCTGCCGTCCGGTGACCGTCGTGCGGGACACTGACGAGCTGCTCGCCGTCTGGCTGGCCGCCGACACGCACTGCGTCAAGCCGCGGTTGGCCGACGGTACGGAGATCCACCACGAGCCGCTGACCACGCGCTACACCAAGCCCCGCACCCTCGCCCAGTGCCGCTGGCTGGGCACCGGCGTCCTCAAGCTGGCCCGGCCGGCCGACCCCGTGGTCGGTCTGGCTGTTCTGGCACCGTGGCTGGCGCTTCCGCAACTGGTACGTGAACCTGGAGAGGAGCCCCGCGTCCGTTGGAGCGGTGGCGTCGACTCCGAGGACCATTTCCTGGACATCGCGGTCTACCCGGATCGGAGCTGGGAGTGGAAGGACGAGGACGAGTTCGCGCAGGCACAGCGCGCGGGCCTGATGCCACCCCACCAGGCGGCACGAGTGCGGGCCGCCGTGCGGGCCATCACCTCGTGGACGGCCCCGTTCCGGGACGGCTGGGAGGACTGGCGCCCGGACCCGAACTGGCCGGTACCCGAGCTTCCGGTGGACTGGCACCGCACGCTGGGCCGCCCGAGGTCGCCTGCCCCTTGAAGTCCACCTGGACTTCAAACGTAGGATCGTCCTCCGCAACACTGCTCCGGCAGGAAACAATCAAACGCAACTCACGAACAAAGTAAGGAATTTGACGTGCGGTCACAGAAGGGCGATGTCGTGAGCGGTGACGGTCACCACGGGCACGAGGCGTACGGCCGGTTAGAGATCGATCGCAGCAGTCAGGCCGAGGCCTTCGACGCGATCGGGGACCGGTACGACGAAGCGTTTCCCCACAAGGACGGGCAGGTCCTCTCCAGCCGGTGGCTGGCCGGCGCGCTGCCCGCGAACTCCCGCATGCTCGACGTCGGCAGCGGCACCGGGGTGCCCACCGCGCGCGAGCTGAGCGACACGGGCCACGACGTCGTCGGCATCGACATCTCCCCCGGCATGCTCAAGATCGCCCGGGACAACGTGCCGGCGGCCACCTTCCACCTCGCCGACATCGCGGGCCTGCGGCCCGGGGCGCCCTTCGGCGCGGGCGGCCCGCGCGACCTGGGCCGCTTCGACGGGGTCAGCGCCTACTTCTCGCTCCTGATGCTGCCGCGCGTGGAGATCCCGCTCGCGCTGCGCACCCTGCACGGGCTGCTGAAGCCCGACGGCCTGCTGGCGCTGGCCATGGTGGAGGCGGACGTGGACGACTTCGCGATCCCGTTCCTGGGCAACACGATTCGGGTATCCGGTTACCTGCGGGACGAACTGCGCCAGGTCGTGCAGGACGCCGGCTTCGACGTCCTGGCGGAGGACTCGCACGCGTACGCCCCAGCCAGCACGGACGTGCCACCGGAGCTCCAGCTCTTCCTGCACTGCCGACGACGCGCCTGACATTCGGTGCGCCCGACCGACGCGGGCGCACGGCCCCGGACGGATGGAAACCCACACGTGACGGAGCATCCCACCTCTCACGACCGCAGGCAGGCCGCCGCAGCCGCGACGGCCTCGGGCGCAGCCATGCCCGAAGACGCGCACGGCGCGGTCCCCGGCCCACGCACCGGCCTGGGTCAGGGCCCGGGTCCGGCCGCCACGTCTGAGCCCGACCCCGACCATCGGCCGTGCCCGGCCGGGCACGAGGCCGAGGCGCACCATCCGGGGCCCCACCGGCAGCAGCCGCGCCCGGGGCGCCGGCCCCGGTCGGCCGGCAGGGCCAGGCGCCCGCCGAGCGGCCGGCCCCGCCGACGCGCAGCGGCCGGCTGTGCCCGTGGCCGCGCAGCCCCCGGCCGTCGGGACGCCGGAGGCCGACGCCAGCGCCCTCGCGGCGCGCGGCGGCGAGCGGCTGCGCTACGTGGGCGCCGCGACCCGGCGTATCGCGCGCGGCATCGACCTGGACGAGATCGTGCTGGGGTTGTGCCGGGCCACCGTGCCGACCTTCGCCGACGCGATCCTGGTCTACCTGCGGGACCCGCTGCCGGTCGGCGACGAGCGCCCGGTAGACCCGGTGATGCTGCGGCTGCGGCGTACCGACCGCATCCCCGAGGAGGCCGACACCGAGACCCGGCTGCCGCTGCTGCCGTCGGGCCCCGACCTGTCGCCCGCGCTCGGCGGCGGGCCCGCGGCCAACCTGTGCGAGGTGCGCGCCGGCGGGCCGCTGGCCGAGGTGTTGCGCGGGGTGCGCCCGGTCTTCGGCGACTCGGCCGCGGCCCGCGCGGCGCTGCCGGAGCTGCTCGGCGAGGGCCGCACCGTGGCGACGGGGAACCGCGCCATCCTGGCGCCGCTGCGCGGTCGCCGCCGCGTGACCGGCGCCGCCGTCTTCATCCGCCGCCCCGAGCGACCGCCCTTCGAGCGGGACGACCTGCTGGTCGCCGCCCAGTTGGCCACGCACACCGCGCTCGGCGTGGACAAGGCGGTGCTGTACGGGCGGGAGGTGTACATCGCCGACGAGTTGCAGCGCACCATGCTGCCGGACTCGCTCCGCCAGCCCACCGGGGTGCGCCTGGCCAGCCGGTACCTGCCCGCGGCGGAGAGCGCGCGGGTCGGCGGCGACTGGTACGACGCGATCCCGCTGCCCGGCAACCGGGTCGCGCTCGTCGTCGGCGACGTCATGGGCCACTCCATGACCTCCGCCGCGATCATGGGCCAGCTCCGCACCACGGCCCAGACGCTGGCCGGGCTCGACCTGCCGCCGCAGGAGGTGCTGCACCACCTGGACGAGCAGGCCCAGCGCCTGGGCACCGACCGCATGGCCACCTGCATGTACGCGGTCTACGACCCGGTCGCGCACCGCATCGTGGTCGCCAACGCCGGGCACCCGCCGCCCCTGCTGCTGCACCGCGGCGGCCGGGCCGAGGTGCTGCGGGTGCCGCCCGGCGCGCCGATCGGCGTCGGCGGCGTGGACTTCGAGGCGGTGGAGCTGGACGCGCCCGCGGGCGCGACGCTCATGCTCTACACCGACGGCCTGGTCGAGTCGCGCATCCGGGACGTGTGGACCGGCATCAACCAGCTCCGCGAGCGGCTGACCGAGACCGCCCGGCTGACCGGGCCGAACCCGCCGCCGCTTGAGGCGCTGTGCGACGAGGTGCTCGGCCCGGGCGACCGGGACGACGACGTCGCGCTGCTCGCCGCCCGCTTCGAGGGCATCGCGCCCAGCGACGTGGCGTACTGGTTCCTCGATCCCAAGGCGCAGACAGCGGGACAGGCCCGCCGGCTGGCCCGGCGGGCGCTGACGCGCTGGGACCTGGAGGAGCTGACCGACGCGGTGGAGCTGCTGGTCTCGGAGGTGGTGACGAACGCCGTGCGGTACGCCGAGCGCCCGATCACGCTGCGGCTGCTGCGTACGGACGTGCTGCGCTGCGAGGTCGGTGACGACGTGCCGCAGCTCCCCCGGCTGCGCCAGGCCCGCCCGTCCGACGAGGGCGGGCGCGGCCTGTACCTGGTCAACCGGATGGCCAGACGCTGGGGCGCGACCAGGCTGAGCACCGGCAAGGTGGTCTGGTTCGAGCTGGCCATGCCGCCCAAGGCCGCCGCACACCCGGGTTAGCCGGCCCCCTCCTGCCCGGAACGCGCCCCGCGACCCGTGCACCGGGGCCCCGGGGCGCCCGCGCGCCGGGCCCCGGGCGGCCGGTCGTGGACCAGGCGCGCGGGCCGGGCGGGTGCGGGCCGGTTCCCGGGTTGCCGTGGCTAGGGCGCCGGCGGCCACCGCGGGTCCTTGCGGCCCGGCTTGCCGTGCTCGGCACCGATCGGCGGGTCGCCCGTCGGGTCGGGGCCCGGGGTCGGGCTCGTGCCGGTCGGGTCCGGCGACGGCGTCGGCGGTGTCGAGGGCGGGTCCGGGGTCCGCGTCGGCTCGGGCCAGGTGGGGGTCGGGTCGGGGGGCGGCGTGGGCGTCGGGCTCGGTGTGGTCGGCTCCGGGAACGGCTCGCTGGTCGTCGAGGCCGGGGTCGGCGCGAGGCTCGTCCGCGGGGCGCTGGGCAGCCGGGGCGTCGGGGCGGCCGGCCCGAGGTCGGTGTCGAGGTCGAAGGCCGACGGGGCCTGGCCGCGCAGCGCCGCCTTGGTGTAAGCCGCCCAGACGTGGGCCGGGTAGGCGCCGCCGTCGACCCGGCCGCCGCCGCCCGCGCCGCGCAGCGAGACCTGCTCGCCCTGCTTGACCTTGCCCTTGGTCTGGTCGGCCTCGCCGAACATGCCGACGGCCGTCACCAGGTCCGGCGTGTAGCCCACGAACCAGGCCGACTTGTTGTCGTCGGACGTGCCCGTCTTGCCCGCGACGGCCTGGCCCTCGGTGCGTACGGCCGAGCCGGTGCCGTCGTCCACCACGCCGGTCAGGACGGAGGTGACGGAGTCGGCGGTGCTCCGGCTGACGGCCTCCTCGCCCACCGGGTCCGGCAGGTCCGCCTCGTCGTCGCGCTTCTCGGCCGACTTCACGATGGTGGGCGTGACCTTCTTGCCGTGGTTGTCCAGCGTCGCGTACACCCCGGCCATGTCCAGCGGGCTGGCGCCCATCACGCCGAGCGACATCGCCGGCCGCTCGACGAAGCCGCCGGCCTTCGGGTTCATGCCCAGATCGACGGCGGTCCGCTTGACGTCGCCGGGGCCGACGTCCACGGCCATCTGCGCGAAGACGGAGTTGACCGACTTGTTCATGGCCTGCTGCACGCTGATCGGGCCGTAGCTGCGGCCGTCCTCGTTGGGCGGCGCGAAGGGCGTCTTGCTGCCCCTGACCGGCCGCTCGCTGGTGCCGTCGTAGATGGTGCCGGGCCGGATCGGCAGGCCCTCGCGGGTCTTGGCGTCGTTCTGGAACGCCGAGGCGAGGATCAGCGGCTTGAAGGTGGAGGCCGGCTGGTAGTCCTCGCGGGTGGCGTTGTTGACGTAGTGCCGGGTGTAGTCCCGGCCGCCGTAGAGCGCGACGATGCCGCCGGTCTTCGGGTCCACCGAGACCGCGCCCGCCTGCACCCGCGCGTCCACCGGGCGGGCCTTCGGGTCGAGGTAGGCCAGGAGTTCGCTGTCCACGGCTCGCTCAAGGGCCCGCTGCCTGGTGCGGTCGATGTTGAGCGTGATGTCCCAGCCGCCGGCGGCGAGCAGGTCCTGCTCGTCCACGCCCGCCTTGATCAGCTCCTGTTCGGCCAGCTTCACCAGGTAGCCGCGCTGTCCGGCGTGGCCGGCGATCGCCTTCGGCGGCCTGGGGACGGGGAACTTCATGGCCTCCCGCTCGCCGGAGTCCAGCCAGTCCTTGCCGACCATATTGTCGAGCACGTAGTTCCAGCGCTGCTTGACCAGCTTCTTGATGACCGGCCCGGCCGCCGCCCAGTCGTACTGGCTCGGGGCCTGGAGCAGCGCCGCGAGGTAGGCGCCCTCGGGGACGGTCAGCTTCTCGACCTCCTTGCCGTAGTACGCGCGGGCCGCGGCCTGGATGCCGTACGCGTTGCGGCCGAAGTAGCTGGTGTTGAGGTAGCCCTCGAGGATGTCGTCCTTGGACTTCTCCCGGTCGAGCTTGAGCGAGATGACCAGCTCCTTGACCTTGCGGGAGACGGTCTGTTCCTGGGTGAGGTAGTAGTTCTTGACGTACTGCTGGGTGATGGTCGAGCCGCCCTGCTTGCCGCGGCCGAGGACGGTGTTGACGATGCCGCGGGTGGTGCCCTTGAGGTCCACGCCGGAGTCGCTGTAGAAGTTCTTGTTCTCGGCGGCGACGAACGCGTGCTCGACGTCCTTCGGCACCTTGGACAGCTTCACCGACTCGCGGTTGACGTCGCCGGTGCGGGCGAAGACCGTCCCGTCGCTGTAGCGGTAGACGTTGGACTGGGCCTTGGCGGCGGCGTTGCCCGAGGGGACGTCCACGATCACGTACAGCGCGGCGAAGGCGCCCATTACCAGCACGACCATCCCGAGGGCGTAGGCGAGCAGCTTCCGCCAGGTGAAGAAGCGGCGGATGCCGGTCCGCTTCGGCCTGGCCGACGCGGCGCCGGCCTTGCCTGCCGTGCCGGCCTTCGCGGGCCCGCGCCCGCGTACGGCCCAGCGTGGCGCGCCCCGCCGCGCGGCGGTGCCGTCGGCGCCGGCCGCCGCGCTGGGCGTGCCGCCGGGTATCGCCGCGGGCGCGTTGTCCGCCGTGGCGCCAGTGGGTTTCTTCGCGCGGCGGGCGCGCTTCTGACGCGCCCGCCTGTCGTCCGCTCGGCCCATGTCTCCCGCCGCTCCAGTCGTTCATCTCACCAGGTCAGACCATGTAGCTAACACCGCAAGAGGCGGCAAAAGGCCATCGATCAAGCCATTTCGGGAGGTGACAATGAGCACTTCTCTGCTGGGAACCGACAAATGGCAGCGGCGGAGGGTTGCCCCGACCATAAATGTGTTATCACTTTGCTAGACACCACGTACGGGCGAGGGCGACCGCCTCGCAGCCGCGCGCCGGCCCGGTGCCGCGCGCGACCAGCCCACGGACACGGGGGGACCCCACCATGACCGACACCACTCCACGGACGCCCACCCCGGGCGGCGACCCCGACGTGCCCGCGATGCCCGAGCCACGGGTGCGCGAGTTCGCCGCGCACGGCGTCAGCGGCGGACTCGCCCTGCTCGGCCGGCTGCTCGGCCTCTTCGGCGGCGTCGGCGCGCTCGTCGGCGGCATCGCGCTGGCCGACGACGGCACGCCGGCCGCCGGCGTGCCGCTGATCATCGGCGGCCCGCTGCTGGCCATCGCCGCCTTCCTGGCCATGTGCGGGCTGAACACGGTCGCGCCGGGCGAGGCCCGCGTGGTCCAGCTCTTCGGCCGCTACCGGGGCACCATCCGCACCGACGGACTGCGCTGGGTCAACCCGTTCACCAGCCGCGAGAAGATCTCCACCCGAGTGCGCAACCACGAGACGGCCGTGCTCAAGGTCAACGACGCCTACGGCAACCCGATCGAGCTGGCGGCCGTGGTGGTCTGGAAGGTCGAGGACACCGCGCAGGCCATCTTCGAGGCCGACGACTTTCTGGAGTTCGTCTCCACCCAGACCGAGGCGGCCGTGCGGCACATCGCCATCGAGTACCCGTACGATGCGCACGAGGAGGGCGGCCTGTCGCTGCGCGGCAACGCCGAGGAGATCACCGAGAAGCTCGCCGTCGAACTGCACGCCCGGGTCGAGGCGGCGGGCGTACGGATCATCGAGTCCCGCTTCACGCACCTGGCGTACGCCCCGGAGATCGCCTCCGCCATGCTCCAGCGGCAGCAGGCCGGACCCGTGGTCGCCGCGCGCCAGAACATCGTGGAGGGCGCGGTCGGCATGGTCGAGGACGCGCTGGAGCACATCGCGGCGCGCGAGATCGTGGAGCTGGACGAGGAGCGCAAGGCCGCGATGGTCAGCAACCTGCTCGTCGTGCTGTGCGGCGACCGCTCCCCGCAGCCGGTCGTGAACACGGGCTCGCTCTACCAGTGACCGAGGGGCGCCCCCCGCGCCGGCCTTGGCAGCGCAAGCAGATGCTGCTGCGGCTCGACCCCGCCGTGTACGACGCCCTGGCCCGCTGGGCGGGGGACGAGTTGCGCAGCGCCAACGCCCAGACCGAGTTCCTGCTGCGGCGGGCGCTCGCGGACGCGGGCCGGCTCCCCGGCGACGTCGGCGCCATCCCGCGCCGCGGGCGCCCCCCGAAGGCGGCGCGCACGCCGGAGCCCACGGCCGACCCGGTCGCCGAGGCGCCGAAACCGCTCACCGCCCCGGACCCGAGCACGAGCGCCCCGGGCCCCGAGCCGAAGCCGGACCAGGCCCCGAACCCGGACGCCTGAGCGCCCGACCCCGGACGCCCGGGCCCGCTCCTCCGGGCCCGCCCGACCCCCGGCGACGCACCGCGCCCCCAGCGCGGTGCGTCGCTTCACGCTTCCCGGGCCCGTACGCCCCGCACCCCGCCCCGATTCCGTCGCACCCTTCCCACCAGCGGCGACGTACTATAAGCCGCGTCTATACGCGGCTGCTATACATACAACTCATACACATGATGTAGAGTCCCGGTCATGTCCATCGGCCACACTCTCCTCGGGCTCCTGGAATCCGGGCCCCGCCATGGTTACGACCTCAAGCGCGCGTTCGACGAGCGCTTCGGACACGACCGTCCACTGCACTACGGGCAGGTCTACTCGACCATGTCCCGCCTGCTGAAGAACGGCCTCGTGGAGGTCGACGGGATCGAGGCCGGGCGCGGGCCCGAGCGCAAGCGGTACGCCATCACCGACGCCGGGATAACCGACGTCGGCCAGTGGCTCGCGCAGCCCGAAAAGCCAGAACCCTACCTTCAGTCCACCCTCTACACCAAGGTGGTCCTGGCGCTGCTGACCGGCCGGAACGCAGCCGACCTGCTCGACACCCAGCGCGCCGAGCACCTGCAGCTGATGCGCGAGCTGACCCAGCGCAAGCGCGGCGATGACCTCGCCGACCAGCTCATCTGCGACCACGCGTTGTTCCACCTCGAAGCCGACCTGCGCTGGCTCGAACTAACCGCGGCCAGGCTCGACCAACTCAGCAAGGCGGTACGCGCATGACCCCCGCCGGTTCCCTGCTCGTCGCGTCCGCGCTGCGCAAGTCCTACGGGCCGACCCCGACCCTGGACGGCGCGGACTTCTCCATCCACCCCGGCGAGGTCGTCGCGGTCATGGGCCCCTCCGGGTCCGGCAAGTCCACCCCTGTTGCACTGCCTGGCCGGCATCGTCCAGCCCGACTCGGGCACCGTGCGCTACAACGGCCGCGAGCTGTCCTCGCTGCCCGACCGGGAGCGCAGCGCGCTGCGCCGCGGCGAGTTCGGGTTCGTCTTCCAGTTCGGGCAGCTCGTCCCGGAGCTGACCTGCCTGGAGAACGTGGCGCTGCCGCTGCGGCTCAGCGGCACCGGCCGCAAGGCCGCCGAGACGCCGGCCGCGGAGTGGCTGGAGCGCCTTGAGGTGGACACCGTGCGGGCCAAGCGCCCCGGCGAGGTCTCCGGCGGCCAGGGCCAGCGGGTGGCCGTGGCGCGCTCGCTGGTCACCCGGCCGCGCGTGCTGTTCGCCGACGAGCCGACCGGCGCGCTCGACTCCCTCAACGGCGAGCGCGTGATGCAACTGCTCACGGACGCCGCCCGGGACACCCGGGCGGCCGTGGTCCTCGTCACGCACGAGGCACGGGTGGCCGCCTACTCCGACCGCGAGGTCGTCGTACGGGACGGCAAGGCCAGGGACATGGCGGGCGCCGCGTGAACCCCCGCCCCCAGACACCCGACACCGCCGCCGACGCCGGCACGACCGACGTCCGCGCGAGCGACGCCCCCCGCGCGGTCGACCCGTCCGGCGCAGCCGGCGGTTCCCGTGCGGCCGGGGCCTCGGCCTCGGCCGGCGCGGGCCCGGGCGCAGGCGGCCGGCCGCGCGGCCTGCGCGGCCCGTTCGACCTCGCCGGCTGGACCCGCGACCTGGCCCTCGGTGCCCGGTTCGCGGTCACCGGCGGCCGCAGGGCTGGACCCGTACGGTGCTCACCGCCGTCGGCGTCGGCCTCGGCGTGGCGCTGCTGCTGCTCGCGGCGGCCGTGCCCAGCATCCTCGACAACCGCAGGGACCGCAGCCAGGCCCGTCAGGTCATCAGGTCGATCGAGGAGCTCAAGGCGGGCCCGCGGACCTTCCTGTACACCGGCGGCGACACCGAGTGGCGCGACCAGGAGATCGTGGGCAGCCTGCTGCGCGCGGAGGGTTCGCGGCCCCCGGCGCCGCCCGGCGTCTCCGCCATGCCGCGCCCCGGCGAGATGGTGGTCTCGCCCGCGCTGCGCGACCTGTTGCGGCGCGACGACAGCGGCGTGCTGCGCGAACGGTTCGCCGACTACCGCATCGTCGGCACCGTCGGCGACGAGGGACTACTCGGCCCCGCCGAGCTGGTCTACCTGGCCGGCAGCGACCGGCTCACCGAGGAGAACGCCCACCGCACCGACCACTTCGGCAGCGACGGCCAGGGCGAGCCGATGAGCGCCGTGCTCATCCTGCTCGCCGTGATGGTGTGCGTGGTGCTGCTGATGCCGGTGGCGGTCTTCGTCGGTACGGCGGTGCGGTTCGGCGGCGAGCAGCGCGACCGGCGGCTGGCCGCGCTGCGGCTGGTCGGCGCCGACCTGCGCATGACGAACCGGATCGCGGCCGGCGAGTCGCTGGTCGGCGGGCTGCTCGGGCTGGCCGTCGGCTGTGCGGTGTTCCTGACCGGGCGGCAGTTCATGGGCTCGGTCACGGTGTGGGAGATCAACGTCTTCCCCTCCGACGCCACACCGCACCCGGTGCTCGCCGCGTTGATCGCGGTGGCCGTGCCGGCCTGCGCGGTGCTGGTCACCCTGCTGGCGCTGCGCGGCATCACCATCGAACCGCTGGGACGCCGAAGCGGCGCCGGCTGTGGTGGCGTCTGGCGCTGCCCGCGCTCGGCTTCGGGCTGCTGCTGCCGATGGTCGGCGGCGTGAGCTACCAGGAGGACAGCGACCTGAACACCTATCAGGTCGCGGCCGGCGCCGTGCTGGTCCTCGTCGGCGTGACCGCGCTGCTGCCGTGGCTGGTCGAAGGCTTCGTGAACCGCTTCCGGGGCGGACCGCTCTCCTGGCAACTGGCCATCCGCAGGCTGCAACTGAGCAGCGGCACGGCGGCCCGCACGGTCAGCGGCGTCACCGTGGCGGTGGCCGGGGCGGTCGCCATCCAGATGCTGTTCGCGGGCGTCCAGGACGACTTCGAGAAGGACGCCGGACGCGAGGCCAACGACCCGCGCATCGGCTTCTCGCGGGGCGTGACGGACAGCGCCGACGCGGCGGACACCATCAGCGCCATCCGCGCGACGCCCGGGGCACGCGACGTGGTGGCCCGGGTGCGGGCCACCATCGGCAAGGCCGGCGTCACCGACCGGGAGGCGGAGAACGCCCCGGTCGAGGAGTTGTTCATCGCCGACTGCACGAGCCTGCGCACGTACTACGACCTCGGCTCGTGCAAGGACGGCGACGTCTTCCGCAGCGGCCTGCCGTCGAGCAGCTTCGCCAAGCCCGGCGCGGCCGTCGACGTCACGCCGCCCGGTTACGGTGACACCACGCCGGGAGCACCTGTGGACGGTGCCGGCGACGGCCCGCACCGTGGCACCGCGCGCGGACGCGCCGGACGACGTGGTGCAGGGCGTCCTGGCCACCCCGTCGGCCGTGCCCATCGGCGACCTCGCCGACCCGTGGCTGCTCACCGACCTGGACACGGACCCCGCGGTGCGGGACTCCCTGGAGCGAGTACGGAACACGGCGCTGCGGACCGACCCGAGCGCCGCCGTGCTTGGTTTACGCCGACGTCGAGCGCAACGAGCGCTACGACGACATCCAGACCGGCCGGTTCGTCGGCGCGACGGTGACCCTGCTCCTGATCGGGGCGTCCATGATCGTCACCCAGCTCGAGCAACTGCGCGACCGCCGGCGCCTGTTGTCGGTCCTGGTGGCCTTCGGCACCCGATGCTCGACGCTGGCCTACTCCATCCTGTGACAGACGGCCACCCCGGTGGCCATCAGCCTCGCGCTCTCCCTCGCGGGCGGCGCGGCGCTCGGCACCGTCCTGCTCAAGATGGTGGACCGGCCGGTACAGGACTGATCGGCCCTGGTCCCGATGGTCAGCATCGGCGCGGGCGTCATCGCCCTGGTGACGCTGGTCAGCCTGCCACCCCTGTGACGGATGATGCGGCCGGACGGGCTGCGGACGGAGTGATACCGATCGGGTGAAGCTCGTCGTACGACACACATCCGTGAGCTCGCCCTACGATGATTTCCTCGACACCAGCCACCAGGAGGCACTATGTCTGCCGCAGCGGTCGAACCCCCCTGCGCCGGCACGTCCACCCTGCTCAGGGAGGCCGAGCGGCTCGCCGACAAGCTCCCCGGCTACCGCGTCGAGATCATCGGAGGCGAGCTCACCGTGACACCACCGCCGGACGGACCACACGGCGAGTCGCTGACCAATCTGCTCCTCGCCTTCGTCCCTCTGCACCAGGGCGCGACCCGGGTAATCCAGGGCATCGGCATCCGGCTCCCCGACGGCCCGGACGACTACGCCGTACCGGACCTGTCCATCGTGGACGCCGACTACCGGGACCACCCCAGCCTGGCCAACTGCTACGACCCGGCCGTCTTCCGCTTGGTCCTCGAGGTGACCTCGGCCAACTACGGGAACGACCTCAAGCGGAAGGTGACGGCCTACGCCATCGCCAAGGTGCCGGTCTACGTGATCGTCGACCGCAGGCACGAGCGGCTGCACGTACTGCGGCACCCGGTGGCCAACGAGTACGACGAGCACCGCGTGCACGGCCCGGGCCAGCACGTCACGCTGCCGGACTCCATCGGTGCCGAGGTCACCCTCGACGTGACGGCCGTCCTCGACGCCGCCCGGCCCTGACCCCCGCCACCCGCTAGGCCGGCTCCGCCACCCGTACCGGCAGTGCTCGCATCGCCTCGCGCAGGGACTGCGCGAAGGACTCGAACTCCGGCTGCCGGGCCGCGCCCGCGCGCATCGCGAGCGCGATCTGCCGGGAGAGCGCGGGGTCGGCGAAGTAGCCGGTGGTGAGCTGGTCGTTGCGGGCCGTCTCCACCTTCAGCGCGGTGCGCGGCAGCAGCGTCACGCCGAGCCCGCCGGCCACAAGCTGCACCAGCGTGGAGAGCCCGGCCGCGCTGGTGGCCACCGGGGTGCCCGGGCTGCGGCCCACCTCGCGGCAGATGTCCAGCGCCTGGTCGCGCAGGCAGTGGCCCTCGTCCAGGAGGAGCAGGTCCAACTCCTTGAGCGCCTCGCGCGGCACGTCGGCGCGCCCGCCGAGCCAGTGGTCCTTCGGCATGACCAGCACAAAGTCCTCGTCGAACAGCGGCAGTTCCACGACCTGCGGCACCCCGAGCGGCACCGCGAGCAACAGCAGGTCGAGCCGCCCGTGGGCCAGCCCGTCCAGCAGCGAGCCGGTCTGCTCCTCGTGCACCTGGAGGTCGAGCCGCGGGTAGCAGGTGCGCACCAGCCGCAGCACGGTCGGCAGCAGGTACGGCGCGACGGTCGGGATCACCCCGAGGCGCAGCACACCGGTGAACGGGGCCCGGGCCGCCTCGGCCTCCTCCATCAGCTCGCCGACCGCGTCGAGCACCGTACGCGCCCGCTCGGCCAGCCGCTCCCCCGCCGGGGAGAGCAGCACCTTTCGCGTCGTACGCTCAAGAAGCTGCATGCCCAGCGCCTCCTCCAGGGCAGCGACGGCCCCCGACAGCGCGGGCTGGCTCATCCCGATGGCAGCCGCGGCGTCGCGGAAGTGCAGGTGCTCGGCCACCGCCACGAAGGCGCGGAGCTGGGCGAGACTGGGCTGCCGGGGCCTGCTCCCGGGTGTGACGGGCGCCACCACTGATAATCACCTCCGATCAACTGTTCCCAGTTTAGCTATTTCCGCGATCAATGGCTTCTGTGGCACTGTGGCCTTCGTCCAGCCCCCAGGAAACTCCTGTCACAGGGGTTTCCTTGCTCACAAGGAGAGCCCGTGCTCACTGTTGGTGACCAGTTCCCCGCTTGGCAGCTCCTCGGCGTCGAGGGCCCCTCGACCGACAAGCTGCAGATCAAGGAGTACAGCTCCGAGGACTTCAAGAACGGCTGGTCGGTCGTCTTCTTCTGGCCGAAGGACTTCACCTTCGTCTGCCCGACCGAGATCGCCGCGTTCGGCAAGCTGAACGACGAGTTCGCCGACCGTGACGCCAAGGTCCTCGGTGTCTCCGGCGACTCCGAGTTCGTGCACCACGCCTGGCGCAAGGACCACCCGGACCTGGCGGACCTGCCCTTCCCGATGCTGGCCGACTCGAAGCACGAGCTGATGCGCGCGCTCGGCGTCGAGGGTGCCGACGGCTTCGCGCAGCGCGCCGTCTTCATCGTGGACGAGAACAACGAGATCCAGTTCACCATGGTCACCGCCGGCTCCGTGGGTCGTAACCCCAAGGAGGTCCTGCGGGTCGTCGACGCCCTGCAGACCGACGAGCTGTGCCCCTGCAACTGGACCAAGGGCGACGAGACCCTCAACCCGGTCGCGCTGCTCTCCGGCGAGTGAACGAACGAGACTGAGGAACACCCGTGGCACTCGATGACCTGAAGTCCGCAGTTCCGGACTACGCCAAGGACCTCAAGCTGAACCTCGGTTCGTTGATCGGCAACTCCAACCTGCCGCAGCAGCAGCTGTGGGGCACGGTGCTCGCCTGCGCCATCGCCTCCCGCTCGCCGCGCGTCCTGCGGGAGTTGGAGCCGGAGGCCAAGGCCAACCTCTCCCCCGAGGCGTACACCGCGGCCAAGTCGGCCGCCGCCATCATGGCGATGAACAACGTCTTCTACCGGACCCGGCACCTGCTGTCGGACCCGGAGTACGGCAACCTGCGCGCGGGCCTGCGGATGAACGTCATCGGCAACCCGGGCGTGGACAAGATCGACTTCGAGCTGTGGTCGCTCGCGGTCTCCGCGGTCAACGGCTGCGGCATGTGCCTGGACTCGCACGAGCAGGTGCTCCGCAAGGCCGGCGTGGACCGGGAGACGATCCAGGAGGCGTTCAAGATCGCCTCCGTGCTGCAGGCCGTCGGTGCCACGCTCGACGCCGAGGCGGCCCTGGCCGAGTAGCCGGCGGAGCCGGCAGGACGCGGCTCACCCCGTACGACCGGTACGACTGGTACAGCCGTACGAGCACGATGGCGCGGCGCACGCCGTTGGTACGCACGCTCCACCCCCGCACGAGGGCCCCGTGGGCAGTTCGCTGTCCACGGGGCCTGTGTGTTGTTCGGGCCCCTGCGCCCTGTTCGGGCCCCGTCGCCGTGGCGGCGTGCGGCCACTCGGCGGAGAGGGCCGACTGCCGGTACGCCGACCGAGGGTCACCCGCGTGGCCCCGCGGCGTGTCGCGCGGGCGCCTCAGGCTCACCTGGATGGCGGGCCGCCGGGGAGGGTGGGCACCCCGCCACGTGGGGCCGTGCGGCGGGACGACAGGGGACCGGGCCCCGCCACGGTGGACGAGGGCCCAGTGGGGCGCGAGGTGAGGCGCCGTCAGTCGGTCGGCGGGGGCGCCTGCTCGGGGCCGGGCGACGGGGCAGCGGGTGGTTCCCCGGCCGACGGCGCGGCCGGCTGCCGCGCGGGCCCGGCCTCGTCCACGGGCGCCGACTGTCCCGACGGCGCGGGGTGGGTGACCGCGGGCGCGGGGGCCGGGTGCGCCCCGTACGCGGAGACAGTCGGGGCCAGCTCCGCCACCGTCGCCCCGTGCGGGCCCGGCATCACGCGCAGCGCCTGCTCCTTGGCGTGTGCCCGCAGGTAACCGACGACGGTGTTGGCGACGGCCACCAGCGGCACGGCGACCACCGCGCCCCCGATGCCGGCGATCAGCGAGCCCGCGGCGACCGAGAGCACCACGGCCAGCGGATGCACCCGCACGGCCCGGCCGAGGATGAACGGCTGGAGGATGTGGCCCTCGATCTGCTGCACCGTGAGCACCACGATCAGCACCATCGCCGCCGTGAAGACGTCCTGCGTCACCAGCGCCACCACGACCGCGAGCGCGCCCGAGATCACCTCGCCGACCAGCGGGATGAAGGCGAACAGGAAGATGAAGACGGCCAGCGGCACCGCCATCGGCACGTCGAGGAAGAAGATGCCGACGCCGATGAAGATCGCGTCGATGAGGGCCACTATCACCGTGCCCCGCACGTGACCCGTCAGCGTCTGCCAGGCGCGCGGCCCCGCGCCCGCGACCCCGTCCCGGGCGGAGGCGGGGAACAGCTTGAGCACCCAGTTCCAGATCTTCGGCCCGTCGTAGAGCAGGAACAGCGTGCTGAACATCGCGAGCATGATGCCGGTCAGCAGCTCGACGATGAACGTCACGCCCTCCAGACCGGCCGAGGTGATCTCCTCGGTGTTGTTCCCGATCGACTCGCGCAGGTTCTTCGCGATGTCGTTGATCTGGTCCTCGGTCACGTGGAACGGGCTGTTCAGCAGCCAGCGGCGTAGTTCCTCGATGCCGTCCTGGACCCGTTCCGAGAGCGAGTCCAGGTTCTCCATCACCTGCCAGACGACGAACCAGCCGACCAGGCCCATGATGACGAAGCCCGCGATGAAGACGATGGCGGTGGCCAGACCTCGGGGCACGCCCCGGCGCCGGAGTCGGGAGACCGTCGGTTCGAGCAGCGCGGTGATCAGCAGGGCTGCGACGAAGGCGAGGACCACCAACCGCACCGCGCTGATGACCCGCATCAGCACCCAGACCGTGCCCGCGAGGACCAGCAGCCGCCACCCAACCTCTGCGGCGACCCGCACGCCCCAGGGGACGGTGGCCACGGGATCGGCGCGCGGCGCTATGGCCGGCGCGTACAGCGGTGGCGCCGGCACCTGGGCCTCCCCCGCGCCCGCCGGCTCGTAGGCCGGCGCGGCCCACGACGGCGTCACGGCCGGTGGCGCGGCGGCCGGCGCGGGCACCGCGGCACCGCCGGCGTCGGCCGTGCCCCCGCCCGACGCGGCGGCGGTCTCGGCGCCGGACGGCCGCGCCGCGGGCGTACGTATCGTGTCGCGTGGCTCGTCGGACGCGGCCGGGCCCGTGTCCTCGCGTCGTGCGTCGAGTTGCTCGGCGAGCCGGGTCAGCCCGGCCCCGAGACCGCCGACCCACCGTGGCAATCTGGACATGAATTACTTCCTACCCCCACTCCCCCGAGGCCGTCCGGGATGACGTTACACACACGAAGCCCCCGACCGGTCGCGGTCGGGGGCTTCGTCACGTCACGTGGGCCCCGGAGCGGGCCTGACGCCTTCTAGTACCAGTGGTTGGACTGCCAGAACGACCAGGCGCCACACGGGCTCTGGTACTTGCCGTTCATGTAGCTGAGGCCCCACTTGATCTGCGTGGCCGGGTTGGTCCGCCAGTCGGCGCCCGCGCTGGACATCTTGGAGGCGGGAAGCGCCTGCACCAGGCCGTACGCGCCCGAGGACGGGTTGGTGGCCTTGTAGTTCCAGGTGCTCTCGTGGTTCACGATGTTGCTGAAGCACTGGAACTGGTCGGCCGGGACGATCTGCCGGGCGATGGCCTGGACCTCGGCGACCGAGTACGAGCCCTGCTGGGGGAAGGAGGAGGTGGAGACAGAGTCGCGGGAAGCGGACCGGCTGGCGGCCTCTTCCTTCTCCTTCTCGCGCTCTTCGGCGGCCTTCTTCGCGGCCGCTTCCTTCTCCGACCGCTCCTTCTCGGCCTTCTCCGCCGCGGACTTCTTGGCTGATGCGTCCTTGGCCGCCTGCTTGCGGGCCGACTCCTCCGCGGACTTCTTGGCCTCCGCGTCGGCGGCGGTGGACTGGACGTCTGCCTGCTGCGTCAGGGACGCGGTCTGCACCTGGGCCTGCTGTCCGGCGGGAATCTCCGCAAGGATGGTCGCGTCCGCCGCGGTGGCCTCGACCGGTTCGGTGGTCGAGCCCTTGTCGCTGCCTGACGCGACGCCCACGACGGCGCCGACAGTGGTGACCGCAGTAGCCGAGGCCACTGCGAATCCCCGGACCGAGATCCGGCTCACACGGTTTCCTTCCAGCATCGTCCACATAGGTGACCTCGCGGACGCAATCGTGCCCCTGGCTCTGGCTTCCCTCGGCCGCTCCCGGTGGTGCTGGGATCGGTTGGTCACGGGAGGCACGGACCCGGTGCGCCCTCCGAAGAGGTCCGCGTGGTGCTCGGGCGGCATACGACGAACGCTGTTCAGTTCTGCTCTGTATGGGGCGCCTCAACGCTGGGGTTGGGGCTGTGTCGTATGCGGGGCCTGACAGGAACCACACCCTCCCGGAGCCGCGACCCGGACGCAATTCTCCGCTGCGTGGGAAAGCTCACATGGCGTTTGGCGGCACCTATTCGAGGAAACGCAAGCGTGACAAGACGCCGCGCGGCTAAGCTTCCCGCTTGGCCGCGCGGCGCCCTGGTGGACGAGTCGGACTAAACCCGCCCCTCCTCCAGCATCTCGGTCACCAGGGCGGCGATGGGTGAGCGCTCCGAGCGGGTGAGCGTGACGTGCGCGAAGAGCGGATGGCCCTTCAACTTCTCGACCACCGCGACCACCCCGTCGTAACGACCGACCCGAAGGTTGTCGCGTTGCGCCACGTCATGGGTGAGGACGACACGCGAATTGGCCCCGATGCGGGACAAAACAGTCAGCAGAACGTTCCGTTCGAGATGACTGCGCCTCATCCACGATGACGAACGCATCGTGCAGCGAGCGGCCTCTGATGTGCGTGAGGGGCAGCACCTCCAGCATGCCGCGGCCCACGATCTCCTCGATGACCTCCGCCGACGTGACCGCCGACAGGGTGTCGAAGACCGCCTGCGCCCAAGGGCTCATCTTCTCGGCCTCGTTGCCCGGCAGGTAGCCGAGTTCCTGGCCCCCACCGCGTACAGCGGGCGGAAGATCATCACCTTGCGGTGCTGACGCCGCTCCAGGACGGCCTCCAGCCCGGCGCACAGCGCCAGCGCCGACTTGCCCGTACCGGCCCGGCCGCCCATCCAGACGATGCCGACCTCCGGGTCGAGCGCGATGCGCTGCTCGGCGCTGCGCCCGTGGATGCCGAACGCCTCCCGGTCGCCGCGCACCAGCCGTACGTCACCGTCCGCGGTGACCCGGCCGAGCGCCTTGCCGCGCGCCGACTGGAGGACCAGTCCGGTGTGCACGGGCAACTCCGCCGCCTCAGGCAGGTGGGCGGTCTCGGCGGCGAACAACTGGTCCACCTACTCCGGCTCCACGGTCAGCTTGGCCATGCCGGTCCAACCCGAGTCCGTGATGGCCAACTCCGCCCGGTACTCCTCCGCGAGCAGGCCCACCGACGACGCCTTGATGCGCAGCGGCAGGTCCTTGGAGACGACGGTAACGTCGTACCCCTCGGCCCGGAGGTTCCTGACGACGGCCAGGATGCGGGAATCGTTGTCCCCCAGGCGGAATCCCGCCGGCAGGATGGCCGGGTCGGAGTGGTTGAGCTCGACGCGCAGCGTGCCGCCGAGGTCGCCGATCCGGATCGGGGCGTCGAGCCGGCCGAACCGGATGCGGTACTCGTCCAGCAGGCGCAGCGCCTGCCGGGCGAAGTACCCCAACTCGGGGTGGGCCCGCTTGGCCTCAAGCTCCGTGACCACGACGACGGGCAGCACGACTTCGTGCTCGTCGAAGCGGGCCATGGCGCCTGGGTCGGCCAACAGGACGCTGGTGTCGAGGACATAGGTGCGCCGGTCGTGCTCGCGGCGTTTCTTGCTGCTCACCACGGGTGGACGAACCCCCTCGGGAGAGGTTGGGGTGCGACGGCGTCGCGGGAGTGGGGAGTCCCCGCCAGTGGCGGGACACACGGGCCCCGCCCGGCGGCGGGGGACGGGCCGGGCTCGGGCCCCGCGGGGGCCGTGCGCCGGCCTTCCGCGAGTGCCGTCCACGAAGTGGTGGCGAAGCCAGGGGCTGCGCCATCCGTTCGGCACGGGCGTCCTGGGTGCAAGGGCCCTCCCGGGCGGGCGGCACCCATGCCGCCCGCTGGCATTCCGACACCCCAGGGGTGGGGTGCCGACGTGAGAGGAACATTCCCGCCAAGTGCGCGGCCCATGCCCGGGCATATGACAACGTCGGTGATTCGTCGTCTGCCGTTCCCTGGCGCTACCTGACGTTAACCGCCGTAACGCCGGTGGCGTGCCGCGTAGTCACGCAGCGCGCGCAGGAAGTCCACTTTGCGGAACGCGGGCCAGAAGACCTCGCAGAAGTAGTACTCGGAGTGCGCGCTCTGCCAGAGCATGAAGCCGGACAGGCGCTGTTCGCCGCTGGTGCGGATGACCAGGTCGGGGTCGGGCTGGCCGCGGGTGTAGAGGTGTTCGGCGATCATCTCGATGTCGACGACCTCGGCCAGTTCCTCGAACGTGGTGCCCCGGCTGGCGTGGTCCAGGAGCAGCGAGCGCACCGCGTCCGCGATCTCCTGCCGGCCGCCGTAGCCGACGGCGACGTTGACGATTATTCCGTTCACGTGCCGGGTGGCCTCCTCGGCCTCCTTCAGCACGGTCTGCGTCTGCGCGGGCAGCAGGTCGAGGGTGCCCACGTGGTGTACCCGCCAGCGGCCGTCGGCGGCCAGGTCGCGCACGGCGCCCTCGATGATGCGCAGCAGGGGCTGGAGTTGGTCGTCGGGGCGGTTGAGGTTGTCCGTGGACAGCAGCCACAGCGTGACGACCTTGACGTCCGTCTCGGTGCACCAGCCGAGGAGTTCGCGGATCTTGTTGGCGCCGGCGATGTGTCCCTCGGCCGTGGTGCCCCCGGCGGCGCGCGCCCAGCGTCGGTTCCCGTCGAGGATGACGCCGATGTGCTTGGGCACCTGGTCGTGATCGAGGCGCCATTCCACCCGGCGTGCGTAAAGCCCGTACACCAGGTCGCGCAGCTTCACGTTCTCCAGCCCTCCATGCCGCGGCGCCTTCGTCTTCGTCCGGGTTCGTCCGTGGCGGTTCGTCCGTGGCGCCGCTCCAAGAACGACACCCTACTGCCGGGGCGGGGGTTCGGCGAAGCTGGGCCGGTCACGTGCGTATAGCGTCGGCCACGACAGACCCCGGAACCGGGAAGCAACCACGCGAAGCGGAAGCAGGAACCCCCGTGAACGACAACTCCCCCTACCGTGCCGCCGACGACCGCTACGACTCGATGGAGTACCGGCGCACTGGACACAGTGGCCTGAAGCTGCCCGCGATCTCCCTCGGTCTGTGGCACAACTTCGGTGACGACCGCAGCCTGGAGTCCCAGCGCGCCATCCTGCGCCGCACGTTCGACCTCGGCATCACCCACTTCGACCTGGCCAACAACTACGGCCCGCCGCCCGGCTCGGCCGAGCTGAACTTCGGCAGGCTGCTGGCCCGGGACTTCCGCCCGTACCGGGACGAGCTGGTCCTGTCCACCAAGGCGGGCTACCTGATGCACCCGGGCCCGTACCCCGTACGGAGAGTGGGACTCGCGCAAGTACCTGCTGTCGTCGCTGGACGCCTCGCTGCGCCGGATGGGCGTGGAGTACGTCGACATCTTCTGCTCCCACCGCTTCGATCCGGACACACCGCTCGCGGAGACGATGGGGGCGCTGGCCTCCGCCGTACAGCAGGGCAAGGCGCTGTACGTGGGCGTGTCCTCGTACAACGCGGAGCAGACCGCGGAGGCCGCGCGGCTGCTGCGGGAGATGGGGGTGCCGGCCCTGATCCACCAGCCCTCGTACTCGATGATCAACCGCTGGACCGAGGATGACGCGCTCCTCGACACGCTAGAGGCGGAGGGCATGGGCTGCATCGCCTTCGCGCCGCTGGCCCAGGGCCTGCTCACCGACAAGTACCTGAGCTGCATCCCGGAGGGCTCGCGGGCCTCGCAGGGCAAGTCGCTCGACCCGGAGCTGCTGACCGACGAGGTGGTGCGGCGGCTGCGCGGCATGAACGAGATCGCCGCGCGGCGTGGCCAGTCGCTGGCCCAGCTCGCGCTGGGCTGGGTGCTGCGCGACCCGCGGATGACGTCGGCGCTGATCGGCGCGTCGAGCGTGCGCCAGTTGGAGGCGAACGTGGCCGCGCTGGGTGCCGCGCCGATCAGCGCCGAGGAACTGGCGGAGATCGACGAGTACGCGCGGAGCACGGAGGGCGTGAACATCTGGGCCCGCCGCTAGCCGGCGCGGCCCCGGCACCCGCGCCCCCCGGCCACCGGGCGGGGCGGGGGTGCGGGTCACGGGTGTGGGTGTGCGGGCACGAAAAAGCGGGCCGGTCCGTGGGGGGACACGGACCGGCCCGAGGGGGGTTTCCACCATAACCCTTCGTGAGGGGTCTTGCGTGCACCTCGGGAGGTAACGGCGCGCTGGAATCTTGTTCTCAGCCCGCCGCGAGGCCGCCCACGAGCACGCCGGCTCCGGCCCCGACCATCATGAAAGGGCCGAACGCCAGCGCCGCCTTGCGGCTCGCCCGCCTTGTCAGCACTAGGGCTACACCGTAGAAGGCGCCCAGCAGGAGGCCGGTGAACGCCCCCAGGAAGAGCACGTCCCAGCCGTACCACCCGAGGCCGACCCCGAGCGTCACCGCCAATTTGACGTCGCCGAACCCCATGCCCGCGGGGTTGATGAGAAACAGCACAAAATACGCGGCGCCCAGCACGAGCCCGCCGAACACGGCGCGTGACCATGAGCCCGCGGCGCCGGGCAGCAGGGCCGCGCCCCCCAGCAGCGCGGCGGAGCCGAGCGCCATCGGCAGGGTGAGCACGTCGGGCAGCCGGTGCACGGCCAGGTCCACGCCCGCGAGGACCACGCTGAGCGGCACGAGCAGCAGCCACACGGCCAGCTCGGGCCGGGAGCCGACGGCCGCCGCGAGGCCGGCGCAGGCGAGCGCGCAGACACGGGCCACGAGTACGCCGCTCGGCCCGTACGCGCCCGGCCCGGCGTCGGCGGCGCGCCCGCAGGGGCCGCACCGGGCGAGGCCGAGCCAGCCGGCGGCGGGCCCGGTGATCGGATGGCCGTCCGGGCAGGCCGCGCGCCAGGGCTCGCCGGGCTGGACGGCGAGCCGGAACAGCGGGCGGGTGGCCAGGAGCCCGACGGCGATGCCGTACCCGGCGGCGAGAGCTATCAGCAGCGCATGCACGCGCCAGAGCCTACGGAACGGGCCACGGGCGCCGGCAGGACTGGTACAACGCTGATCGGACGCGCGGCGCGGGCGCGCGGGTCGCGGCGACGGCGACCGTGGGCGTGTCGGCGGGTGACGGGCGGGACAGTGCGCTCGGAGGGGTGGCGGACATGGGGCGTTGGCGTGACGGTCGGGACACGTTGCGTGTGCAGCGCGTGCGGGGGGACGGCGCACCACCCGGCGGCGGGCGGGCGGGGGCCGGGCCCCGGAGGCTGACCCGGGGGCGGCGCCGGCGCGGTCGGGGCTGGTGGTGCCGTTGGAGATCGCCGCGTCCTACCGTGCGCGCTCGCGGGGGTTGTTGGACCGGACCGGGATCACCGAGGCGCTGCTGCTCAGCCCGGCCAGCGGGGTGCACACCTTCCGGATGCGGTTCGCCATCGACGTCGCCTACCTCGACCGGGAGCTGACCGTCATCGGCGTACGCACCATGCGGCCCGGACGGCTCGGGCTACCCCGGCCACGCGCGCGCCACGTCCTGGAGGCCGAGGCGGGCGCGATGGAGCGGTGGGGGCTGCGTCCCGGGGTGCGCGTGAGCATCGGGTCGTCTGCTGGTCGCGGCACCCCTGCGACGGCTGGTGGCTCGTCTCCCTGACGCGGACGCATCCCTCCGGATGCGGGGAAGCCCGCGCGATGCACTTCCAGCTCGTCGCGTGTGCGCAGTGCGTAAGCGACTGTAGGCCACCCATGCCGGAACTAAAACCTTTTGAGGCGATGCGTCCGTTACGCTTCTATTTCGTCTCACTCGGTCGTGGCGGACGACCGGCCCGCCGCCGTCCCCTCCGCGGGACTGGCCAGACGGCGGCGTCCGGGCCGCGCCGCCGGCGTGGCGTCAGGCGGAGCCGCGCGGGAAGCTGACCTCGACCCGGCGGTTCTTCTTGCGGCCCCCCTCGGTGCTGTTGTCGGCGATCGGGTAGTCCTCGCCGTAGCCGCGGATATGGTACTTCACGCCCGAGTCGAGTTGCTTGGCGAGCCGTCGTTGCACGGCGTCCGCACGCTCCTTGGACAGGTCCTCGCCGTGCCCGGTGGTCCCGAGGTCGTCGGTGAAGCCGAAGACGCGGACCTCGCGGGCGCCTTGGGCCTCGATCTCCCGGGCGATGACGTCGATGCGCGCGCTGGCCTGGCGGCTGAGGTCGGCGCTGTCTTTGTCGAACAGCACCTCGGACTGGAGGGCGAAGGTGACGTCCTCGTTGGCGACCTCGTGCCACTCCTCGCCGTTGTCGGTCTCCACGATGGACTTGATGTCCAGCACCTTGACCTGACCAAGCCGGGCGCCGTCGGCCAGCTTGAGGTCCGGGTCCGCGGCGTCCACCTGGACCGGCGGCGCGGCGACCTGGAGCACGCCGGGCCCCCGTCGGCGTGGGCGGCCGGGACGGGCAGCGCGAGCACGGAGACGGCGGCGAGCGCGAGGACGGTCGTCCGGGCGGCGCGGGCGCTGTGAGGGGCTCGTTCGGTACGGGCGGTGCGAGCCGTCGCGTGGGTGGGGGTCATGGCTCGGTCACCCGGTGATCTTGATCGTGGCCGGCGGGAAGGTCGGCATCTGGAACTGCACCTCGTCCACCTCTTCCGGGGGCGCGGGGAACTGCATGAACACCGGCACCGTGGCACCGTCCTTGACGGTGCCGAGCCCCATCGTGCACAGGCATCGCCCGTCGGTGTCGCGGAGCACGTAGTAGCGCTTCTTGCCGCCCGGGTCGATCAGGGTCGCGCCAGCCGTGGACGAGCCGTGCTTGATGACGTCGGTCTCGTCGCCCCGCCACTTGTTGGCGCGCGTGTAGATCCGGTCGCCGGTGTTCTCGACCTGCCCGGTGACCGTGACGAAGCCGCCGGAGTCCCGCTTGGCGTCGGTGAGCCAAAGCACCATGCCCATCTCGCCGCGGAGTTCGGCGATGGGCTCGACGTCCGACACCGGTTCCTGGCCCGAGCCGCCGTCGCCCTTCGGCGCGTTGCCCCCGACGCTGGCCGACTGGCTGCCGGCGGGCTTGGCATCGTCGCCCTCACCACCACCACCGCCGCCACAGCCCGCCACGAGCAGGGACACGCTGAGGGCGACCGCTCCAGCGGCTAGCGTCCCATGCGCCCTGGCGGTGTACCGAATGCTCATCAGTCGCTGCCCTTCACTGGTCAGTCGGCGAGGTGCACGGAGAAGAGGTCGGCGACCTCCGGCAGCGTGTCGGGCCGCTCGGGGTCGATGGACCACTCCTCGCCGTCGCACGTGAACTCCACGGGCGGTGCCTTGGGTTTCTCTTCCGGCTTGTCGTCGCCATCGTTCCCGTCGCCGTCGCCGCCCCCGGTGCCGCCCTCGCCGTCGTCGGTGTCGCCGCCGGTCGGGCGGGGGTCGGGGCTCGGCGTGGGGTCGGGCTTGCCGGGCAACCGTACGCAGCGCGGCTCGATCTCGGCCGTCGCCTCCGCCTCGGCGTGCCGCGACTCCGTACCCGGAACGATGGAGTCGCCCACGGTGTAACGGGTCCGTACGGCGACGTGGAAGGTGGGGACCAGCCCGCCGGAGACGGTGCAGTCGGTGACGTCGGCGTCGTTCTCGGCGGCGAACCAGCGCACCTCGTCGCAGGCCCGCGGGCTGCCGGTACCGATCCCGTCGAGGATGTCCTGCCACGCGTCGCCACTGCCGATGGCCGCGAGCAACTCGTCGCGCAGCGCGTCCCGGTGCTCCTGGGCCGCGGCGAGGGCAGCAGCGTCGGCGGCCGTCTGCGCCCCGTTACGGGTGGCGCCCGCCTGGCCGACGGCGAAAAGGGCCAGGCCGAGAAAGAGAAGGCCCGCGACCGCGGTGATGTAAATCGGGAATGCCTGCCCGGAATCCCCGGGCCCCGCGAAACGTCGAAGGCGTCTCACACGCCGGTGACCTCGGAAATCTTGTCGGTGATCGCGCTGAAGATCTCGTTGCCGATATCCGTGCCCGAGATGCCGATCACGATCGCCACGACCACCGCGATGATCCCCAGGTACTCGACCGCGGTCTGTCCGCGGTCGTTTCCCAAAATGCGCTTCCTCATCGTATTTCCCTACCATGGGCGGCCGTTCGGCTCCGGTTCGGCGTGTCGGTCCCCGTGGTACCGCTCGCGACACGAGAAGAAAAGTACGCTGAAACACCGGCACCGGAACAGGGCGTCCCGAAGCATTCTCTTCCGCGCAACCTGAGTTGAAACCTCTGAAGTCGCCTTCGTCGCAGACATCCCACGCGGCCCATGGAACTCACCTCCACTTCGGCCCGGCCGCCTCGCACCGCGCGCCCTCGGGCACGCGATACCCGCGCGACGACTGTCCCATAGTTGATTGCATTTGCAAAGAGTTTGGCCATAACGGAATGGCGTCTGTCGCGGCGCACGCCGCCCGGCGTGACGCGCCCCACCCCGCCCCGACCGGCCTCGTCCGGCGGGCCGTACGAGGGCGTATCGCAACCTCAATGTCACGTGTAAGCAGCCTCTTTGGCGCCGCACGGTCAGTCCCCCGTCACCGATCCGAAGTCGGTTCCGGAGCCGATGAAGAACGCGGCCACGAGCAGCATCATGGTGCCGGGCACCATGAAGGTGGTGATGACCAGCGTCGCCTTGGGGACCGCGCGAGCGGCGCGGCGGCGGGCGTTCTGCGCGTCGGTACAGCGCATGTCGTGAGCGATCGCAATCAGGGTCTCGACGATGGGCGAGCCCAGTTCCTCGCCTTGTTGGAGCGCCGTGACGAACTGGGCCACCTGTTCGGAGTCATTGCGCTTGCGCAGTTCCTCGAATGCCTGTCGGCGACTGACGCCCATGTCCATCTGGCGCAGGGTGATGCGCAGTTCGTCGGCCCACGGTCCCTCGTACTTGTCCGCCACCCGGTCCAACGCTTGCCGGAAGCTGAGCCCCGCGCTGACGACCACGGCCAGCACGTCGAGGAAGTCCGGCAGCGTGCGCTCGATGGCATCCTTGCGCTCGCGTACGGCCGCCCAGATGCCGACCTCGATCCAGAACAGGCCGAAGACCACGAGCAGCGCGGCCAGCAGGAACTCCTGGCGCAGGGCCATGACCAGCGCACCGCCGAAGCCGAGCGCGCCGTAGACGGCGCGGCGGGCGGCGTACCGGTCGACGGTCAGGCCGCCCGGGTTGCCCGCCAGGTCGATGCGGCGGCGCACCTTGGCGACCTGTCCCGGGCCCATCAGGCGCAGCACCAGCGGCGCGTAGCGCATGCCGAGCCGGTCCACGGCCGAGCCGACCACCGTGGTGCGGGTGGCGCCCACCTCAAGGGCGACCGCCAGGTCGCTGGGCAGCTTGGCCTCGCGGCGGTAGAGCGCGATGCCGTAGCAGGCGCCGGCCGTGGACAGGCCGACGGCCAGCGCGAGCAACAGGCCGATGCCCATCCTCTGTGTCTCCTCGGGTCGGGGGCAGGGTCGGGGTCGGGCCCCGTCGGGCGATGCGGGGTCCATCGCCCCGATCGGCCCGGACGGTTCAGACGGCGATCTTGGACATGCGGCGGATCAGGAAGAAGCCGATCGCGTAGAGGGTGAAGGCGCCCACGACCGCGGCCTGGCCCCAGAACGAGGAGGTCATGCGCTCGACGGAGCCGCTCGACACGTTGTCCATCAGCAACAGCGTGCCGACGCCCATCAGCGGCACCACGTACGCGGTGACGGTGACCTGGGAAAGCTGGGTACGCACCGCGGCGGGTCTCCTTGCGCTCCTCCAGGGTCTGAGTGAGGTTGCGCAGCGAGCTGACGACGGAGCCGCCGGCGCGGTTGGCCAGCACCAGCGTGGTGACCAGGACGACGAGTTCGCGCGAGGGCAGCCGGTCGGCGAGCTCGGCGAGCGCGTCCTCGATGGAGTGGCCGACTGCGAGCTTGTCCGCCACCTTGGCCAGCTCCTCGCCCGCGGGGGCCTCCATCTCGTCGGCGGCGAGGCCGAGCGCGGTGCGCAGGGCGAGTCCGGCCTGGGTGGTGTTGGCGAGTATGCGGGCGAGTTCGGGTAGTTGACTGATGAATCGCTCAATGCGCTTCTTTCGTTGCCAGTTCAGGAAAGCGAACGCTCCTCACACGGTGACGACGGCGGCGATGGGCCCGAAGAACGTGGCGAGCGTGGCCTGCGCGATCAACCAGAGACCGATCGCCGTTCCCGCCGTGTAGACGAAGAATTCACCCGGGGTCAGGTCAAGGCCCGTCGCCGTCAGGCGCAGTTCGATGGCGCGACCGAGCCGCGTGCCGCGCAGCCTGCGGTCCACGCCGGTGAACCGGCGCCCGGGCCCCGGCAGCGGCTGGCCCTCGGCGTCTGCGAGCCGCTGGACCAGCGACTGGTGCCGGGCCCGGCCGGTCGCGTACACGTGCATGCCCGCGACGCCGAGCGCGCCGCAGAGCAGGCTCGCGCCGACCGTCAGCGTGGCCAGGTCGTCCATCGGTGCCTCCCCGCCCCTTGCCTTTCCTGCCGCACTTGCCGTCGCACTCCCCGGTGTGTCGCCCGTCGCGCCCTCGGCCGGGTCATCCGCGCCGCGCCTGGCGGGTGATCAACTCGTTCTGGAAGGCGGCGACGCCGAACGCGGGCGGCACTGCCTCGTTGGCCAGCCGCAGCCGCTCCGCGGTGCGCTCGGGCACCGGTCCGTAGCCGAACCGGCCGCGCACCACCCGGTCGGCGCCCATCGGCTCGGCGTCGAACCGGCAGACGGTGGTGATCCGGTAGTCCTCGTGGCCGTGCGAGTCGAGCAGCCCGATCTCACTCACCCGGCGCGAGCCGTCCGCGTTCCGTACGAGCTGCACGATGCAGTCCACCGCGCTGTTGATCTGGTCGTGCAGCGCCTCGTACGGGATGGCCACGTCCGACATCGAGGCCAGCGTCTGGAGCCGCATCAGCGCGTCCTCGGCGCTTGTTGGCGTGCACGGTGGCCAGCGAGCCGTCGTGGCCGGTGGACATGGCCTGGAGCATGTCGAGCGTCTCGCCGCCACGGACCTCGCCGACGATGATGCGGTCCGGTCGCATGCGCAGCGAGTTGCGGACCAGGTCGCGGATGGTGATCTGGCCGTTGCCCTCGACGTTGGGCGGCCGGGACTCCAGGCGGATCACGTGGGTCTGCTGGAGCTGTAGCTCGGCCGCGTCCTCCACGGTGATGATCCGCTCGCCGTCCGGGATCAGCCCGGACAACGCGTTGAGCAGCGTCGTCTTGCCAGAGCCGGTGGGCCCGGAGACCACCACGTTGAACTTGGCCCGCACCAGCGCCGCGAGCAGCATCAGCATGTGCTCGTCGAGCGTGCCCATGCCGATCAGCTCGTGCAGGGTGTAGGCGCGCGGGAAGCGGCGGATGGTGAGCGTGGCGCCGTCGAGGGCGAGCGGCGGGATGATGACGTTGACCCGCTCCCCGGACGGCAGCCGGGCGTCCACCATCGGGTTGGACTCGTCCACGCGCCGGTTGACGGTGGACACGATGCGCTCGATTGTCTGCATCAGTTGCTCGTGCGAGGCGAACCGCACCGGTACCCGCTCGACCCGGCCCGCGCGCTCCACGAAGATCTGGTCGGGCCCGTTGACCATGATCTCGGTGATCGAGGCGTCTTCCAGGAGTGGTTCGAGGACGCCGAGGCCGAGTGCCTCGTCCACCACGCGGCGGATGAGCTGGGCACGCTCGGCGGTGGAGAGCACCGGGCCCGCGGGGCTGATGATGTGGCCGAGGACGCGTTCGAGCCGGGAGCGCCGCTCGCCGGCCGCGAGCGCGGACATCTCGGCGAGGTCGATCTCCTCCAGCAGTTTGGTGCGGTAGCTGGTGACCAGGTGGCCGTTCTCCCGCTGCTCACCGGTCGGCTCGGGGGCCACGATGCGCGCCCGCAGGCTCATGGGGTGCTCCTCGCACGTGGACGGGGGTGATGGGGGTGGTGGGGGTGATCGGAGTGACGGACGTGACGGGCGCGGGCCAGGTGCGGGCCAGGGCGGGCCACGGGCGCGGGCGGCCGGGGTGGCGGGGCGCGCGGGGGTGGCTACTCATCGCCCGGCGCCGACGGGCCGCCGGGCTCCGGGCGGCGCATGGTGGCGCTGCGCTGGGCGTCGCCGAAGTCTACGCCGGAGATGATCGAGGGGATCTCGATGGTGGCCGTGGCGCGCGCCTCCGTACCCCCGCCTCACCGAGATCCGCGCGCCGTCCGCGAGCCAGCCGCTGATCGCCGCCTGGCGGGCCGACTCCGGGCTGGCCTCGGGGTCGTCCGCGGTGGCCGTACGGGCCGCGGCCCGGGCTGCCGTGCCCGCCTGCTGCACGGTGTACGCGGCGATCCCCAACTGCACCACCGCGAGCCCGACGGCGAGCAGGATCGGCAGGAAGCCGAGGAACTCGACGGCCACCGAGCCGGCGTCCCGCCGCGAGCCACGCCCGGGCCGGCCACGGCCCGACGGGCCCCGCGACCGGCCGCGCCCCGGCGTCATGCCGTGCCCCGGGGGCATGTCGCGCCCCGGGGGGGGCATGTCGCGCCGCCGGGCCGAGCCGGGCCGCGGGGTCCTGCCAGGGCGCGGGGCCGTGCCCGGCCGCGCCGCCCCGTACCGTGCCGTCGCCGCGCATCGCTCACTCCTCCGCCGCCGCGCCCGCCGTGCCGGTGACGGTCCAGGGGAAGTCCCCCGCGCCGGGGAAGAGCACCGGGACCTTGATCCGTACCGTGGCCCGCACCAGGCCGCCCGAGGTCGGGCAGGCGACCGAGGCCGACTCGCGCCAGGCGCCCGGCAGGTCGCGCAGGGCCGCCTGTTGGCAGGCCCCGGCGCCGCCGGTGTCGCGCGCGGCGGCGGCCCGGGCGCCACGGTCGGCCGAGTTGCCGGCGAGCGAGTAGGTGTAGCCGATCAACGCGCACTGCCACAGCACGGCCAGCACGATGAGGATCAGCGGGACCATGCCGAGGAACTCGACCGTCACCTGGCCCCGGTCGCCCCCGCCGCGCTTGCGGAACCGGCTGGTCGGCACCTGGGTCAGCGCCTCCGGCCCGGTGCCGGCCGCACCGTGACCGCCGTGGCCGCCGTCCTGGCCGCCCGGGGCCCGGCCGGCGCCGCCGTCACCGGGCCCGCCCTGGCCGCCGCCCGGCAGCGCGCGGCGGCACCGTAACCCGGTCGGGGAGCGGTCCGCGTGGCTGCCCCGGCCGCGTTGCGCGGGGGCGGCGTCGGCCGGGGTGCCGGTCAGGCCCAGTTCGCCGGCCAGCGTCCACAGCGCCTGCCTGACGGAGGACTTGGCGTCCAGGTCCTGCATCCGGCCGGAGTCGACGGCCGGTTGCAGCTCCTTGTACGCGGCGGGCACGGTGGTGCGCGCCGCCCGGGTGCCGGTGGCCCGTTCGACCAGGCTCGGCTGGATCTCGCCGCCGCGCGTGTGCCGGTTGACGACGGTGGTCGTCTCCTCCGCCTTGCGAATCTAGAGCCCGTCCCACAGTCGCGCCATGCGCTTGGCGGCCCGTACCGGCACCACGTCCGGTGTGGTGATCAGCAGCGCGCTGTCGGCCAGTTCGATCGCGGCGCTGTTGGCGGAGGTCATCTGGGTGCCGCAGTCCACGATGACTAGGTAGTACCGGGACCGCAGGGCCGTCACGGCCTGCCGGGCGACCAGGTCGGTGACCTCCTCGCCGCGCTCCCCGTCGCCCGGCGCGAGCAGCAGCCCGAGCCCGCTGGGGTGCTGGAACACCGCCTCCTGGAGCACCCGCGCCGTGATGTCGCTGATCTGCGCGAGGTCGGCGATGGAGCGGCGGAACTGCACGTCCAGGTACGAGGCCACGTCGCCGGACTGGAGGTCCATGTCGACCAGGACCACGCCACGGCCGGCGGCCCGCGCGGCGAGCGCGAGTTGGACGGCCGTCAGTGTGGTGCCCACGCCGCCCTTGGCGCCCGCGACGGTCACCAGGCGCCCGCCGGGCCCGGCGGCCAGCGCCTCGCCCCCGCCGCCGAGGTGGCGCCGTACGCCGAGCGCCCACTGAGCGGCGGCCTGGGTGCGGGCGGCGAGTTCGTCGTAGGAGGGGGGCAGCGCGCAGATGCCGCGCGCGCCGGCGTCCATGGCCACCGAGTACAGCGCGGGCCCGGCGTCCGCGGTCACCAGGACCACGCCGACGGCGGGGAAGCGCAGCGCGACCTCGCGGACCAGCTCCAGGGCCGGCACCGGGCCGATGTGCTCGTGGACCAGGACGACCTCGGGCAGCTCGTCGACGGCGGCACCGGCGAGCTGGGCCAGGGTGTCCAGGAGCGCGGTCGAGTCGCCGAGCGCGGGGAACGGCTCGACGCCCGGGAGCTGGCTGAGCAGCCCGCCCAGGGACCGGGCCAGGTCCGCGTCCCCGACCGTCGGGAGGATTCTGATCGTCATCGGGCCACCGCCTCCTGCTTCTTCCGGCTTCGTCGGACCGCTACCGGTCGCCGTCGAGGGTGTACGTGCGCTCGTCCGACGCGATGTCCACGTCGCCGCCGGGCGCGACGAGGGCGAGCCGTACGTGGGAGGCAAAGGACTCCGCGTAGGCGACGCGCTGGGCGTCCTGGGTCTCCAGGGCGAAGGTGATCGACACGGCCTCGGTCTCGCGCCGCCTGCGGTCGCGGTCGTCGCCGTCCGGCTCCAGGGCGGTGAGCTTGGCGACGTCGATGACGCGCGCGCCGGCGACGATCACCTTGGAGGTGGGCTTGGCACCCTCGCGCTCGCCGTCGAAGGTGGCGTAGATGTTGACCCGCGCCCCCGGGTTGATCTTGCCGGCCACGCCGGTGGCCGCGTCGATCATGATGGCGATCTCCTGCTGGCCCAGCTTGAGCGCGGGCCGCTCCACGATCATGTCGGCCTGGAGCAGCGAGCCCTTGCGCAGCGGGGTGACGGCGATCTTGCCGCGCAGGTAGCCCAGGTCGGTGACGGCGGTGTCGGGCAGCCAGCGCTCGGGCATCGAGACCTTCTCGAACGAGCCGGCGTCCAGCGCCTTGTAGGCCGGGACGTCCGAGGTGAGGCGGTACGCCGTGGTCTCCGGGCCGACCTTGGACTCCACGTCGTTGATGACGGAGAGCACTCCGACGAACGCGCCGACGGCGCACAGGACCGACAGGACCAGGAGGATCACTCCGCGGCGCTGGCGTGCATTCATGAAGACCTGGGACCTCGTTCGGGGACGTGGTGACGGGGCTCGGGGCGGGGTTCGGGGCCGGACGCGGGGCTCGGGCCCGGGTGGCGTGCGCGGCGCGTCGGCCACGGGTCAGCGGGCCTCGGGCGCGGGGCAGGCCCGGCGGCGGGGTGGTGGGCTCAACGCGCCGCCAGGGCGGGCCGGGCGGGCCGGTTCGGCGCGGACAGGGCGCGTGGGGCCTCGTCGCGCAGCAGCGGCGACGAACAGAACGCGCACCGGTCGCCGATGAGTTCGAGGCCGCACCAGTGGCACTCCTCGCGGCGCACGGAGGCCACGAGTTGGTAGAGCACCGACGGGTCGGGGATGGCCGCGGCGAACTCCGCCACCCGGGGCGTGCCCCACCAGCGGGCCGACTCGGCCGGCAGCGGCACCTCCTGCACGCCGCTGACCTGCCAGGCGGCGGCGAGTGAGGAGGTGATCCACTCCGCGTGCGGCTGGTCTCGGGCGATGGTGAGCTGGGTGGTGAAGCCGGGGGCCGGCGGGTCGGCGTCCCGGCCAATGGCCACCACCCGCGGCGTGAGGTGGCTCAGCACGCCGAACTGGCTGCCCGGCACCCAGGACCGTACGTGCGCGGCCATGGTGACCTGCACCTTCTCCAGTCCGGCGACGCTGCCGAGTTGGGCCCCGGCGTAGATGTAGTGGGCAAGCAGGCGGGCCGCGCAGGCCAGTACGCCGGGGCTGAAGTCGGCCATCGAGAGCTGCCGCAACTGCCGGGCCAACACCGCGACGGCCAGCGGCGGCAGGTCGATGGGCAGCAGCGCTATCCGGTCGCTCTCCAGGACGGCGCGCACCGTGTGCAGTCGGCGGACCAGCGCGGGCGCGGCCGGGAACAGGGTGATGAGGTAGCCCTGTTGCTCGAGGAGGGCGGCGGCGTCGGCGACGGCTGCTTCCAGGGGCTGGTCCTCAGGCGCCTTGAGGACGACGGCCGACGGAGTCTGCCCGTCGGGCGGCGGGAGCACCAACTCGGGGCTGGTGAGGGCAATCGCACAGGTCACGTCAGCTCCCGTCCACTGAGGGCCCCCACCCGTCCACGCCGACCGGTCCGCGCGGCGCGGCGCTCTCGTCACGGACCGATACCATCCGCTACTTCCCCGTACAGATGCCTCAGCACTTTATCCACGAATGCGGCGGCTGAGAACAGTTCCCCGGGGTTATCGCCGGCCTTGGCACCGGGAGTTCACGCGGGACCGCTCCGCGCGTCACGGACCGGCGGCGTCCGCCGGTCCCGCGCGCCCGCGCCCCGCACCACCCGCCGGCCCGGACCTCACCCGCCGCCTCCCGCACGCCGCTCCCCTCCGTCGGGGCGCGCCGCGCGCCCCGCTCCCCCTTACGCAGTCCCTCTTATCGCGCGTCGTACTCCTCCCGTCCGCTTCCGCCCGCCCCCGCGCCTCCCGCGCGCCCGCGGCGTGCGCCCGGTGAGCACGGCGCCAGCCGGTGCTCCCGGGGCGGTCGGGGCCGGCGACGGCGGCCGGTGTCGAGCGCGGTGTGCCGGCGCCCGCGGCGTACCCGCACGGCGTCGGGTCCCTGCGCACACCCTCGACAAGGGCATTGGTCTCGACCATTCTCACGCCCAGCGGTGGCCACCGTCCCCAAGCCCCTCCTCCCACACTTCCCCACGGAGGCAGTCAGTGGACCGTGCACTACGCGACAGGCACACCAGAGGCAGACGGTGGTCCGCCGGCCGCAGGCGGATGAACCGGGGGTTGGCGTCGGCAGCCGCGACCGCCCTCGCCACGTCGGCGCTCGTCGCCCTCGGCGACGGTGGCGCGCAGGCCGCCGCCGAGCCCAACCTCATCCAGAACCCCGGCTTCGAGGCCGGCCTGAACAACTGGACGTGTTCCGGCGGCAGCGGCAGCTCCGCCGCCAGCCCGGTGCACGGCGGCGCCTCCTCGCTCAGCGCGACCCCGGCCAGCGCCGACAACGCCAAGTGCTCGCAGACCGTGAGCGTCCAGCCGAACTCGGCGTACGAGCTGAGCGGCTGGGTGCAAGGCGGCTACGTCTACCTGGGCGCGAGCGGCACCGGCACCACGGACGTCTCCACCTGGAGCCAGGCGGCGTCCGACTGGAAGCAGCTCAGCACCAAGTTCACCACCGGCCCGAATACCACGTCGGTGACGTTCTACAGGCACGGCTGGTACGGGCAGCCAGCCTACCACGCCGACGACCTGACGCTGACCGGCCCCCCGGGCCAGGAGCTGCAGGCGGCACCGGCCGGCCTGGCCGCGCCCACCTCGTCCTCGGTCACGCTGAGCTGGAACCCGACCAAGGGCGCCACCGGCTACCACGTCTACCAGGACGGCAAGCGGGTGCAGGCAGTCAGCGGCACCTCGGCCACGGTGACCGGGCTCGCGCCAGCCACATCGTACAAGTTACAGGTCACCGCCACCAACACGGCCGGTGAGTCGCCGAAGTCGGCCGAGATCACCGCGACCACGACCGCGGGCGGCGGGGACGGCGGCACCGTGCCCAAGCACACCGTAACCGGCTACTGGCAGAACTTCGACAACGGCGCGACCGTCCAGAAGATCAGCGACGTGCAGAACCAGTACGACATCATCGCGGTCGCCTTCGCCGACGCCACGACGACCCCGGGCGCCGTCGACTTCAACCTGGACCCGGCACTGAAGTACTCCGGGGCCCAGTTCAAGGCCAAGCAGGCGGCCGGCAAGTCGGTCATCCTCTCGGTCGGCGGCGAGAAGGGCACCGTCTCGGTGAACAGCGCGACCGCGGCCACCAACTTCGCCAACTCGGTGTACGCGCAGATGCAGGAGTTCGGGTTCGACGGCGTGGACATCGACCTGGAGAACGGGATCAACCCGACGTACATGACCCAGGCACTGCGCGCGCTGTCCGCCAAGGCCGGCCCTGACCTGGTCATCACGATGACGCCGCAGACCATCGACATGCAGTCCACGTCCGGCGGCTACTTCCAGACGGCGCTGAACATCAAGGACATCCTGACCGTCGCCAACATGCAGTACTACAAAAGCGGTTCGATGCTCGGCTGTGACGGCAACGTCTACTCGCAGGGCACGGTGGACTTCCTCACCGCGCTGGCCTGCATCCAGCTCCAGGGCGGCCTCAAGCCCTCGTAGGTCGGCCTCGGCCTGCCGGCGTCGCCGCGCGGCGCCGGTGGCGGCTACGTCTCGCCGACCGTCGTCAACAACGCCCTCGACTGCCCCGCCAAGGGCACCAACTGCGGCCGCTTCAAGCGCTCCACCACGTACCCGGACATCCGCGGCGCGATGACCTGGTCCACCAACTGGGACGCGCTGGCCGGCAACGCCTGGTCCAACGCGGTCGGTCCGCACGTGCACAACCTGCCGTAACCCGCGCCACGGCCCGTGATGCGCTCGGGTCGCGGGCCCCCCCGGGGCGGCGCCCGCCGCGGGCCCGCCGCGACGCCCGGGCGTCGCCGCCCGCGGCGCACCGCCGCACGGTCCGCACACCGTGCGGCGCCCGCCCCACCGGCCGTGTCGCCCAGCCGCTCCCCCGCGGCGGGCGGCACGGCCGCCCCCGTTCGGGACCTCGCCCCGGCACCCGGCCGCTACCAGGGCAGCTCGCGCACCTGCTGCACGCACAGCACGAGGAAGAGCAGCCCGGCGGCGACGAGCATGACGTTGCTGAGGGCGCCGTTGCGCCACTGGTGGGGCGTGCGCAAGGTGTTGAGCAGCCACAGCAGGGTGAGCGCGAGGAAGGGCATGAAGAACGCGCCCAGCACCCCGTAGACGATCACCAGGCCAAACGGCTGGTCCAGGAAGAGCAGGCTGATCGGCGGGAAGGTCAGCCACAGCAGGTACAGCCGGAAGGGCAGCGAGCGCTCGTGGCGGCCGATGGCGCCCGGGCCCGCCGCGGGGGCGGCCTCGGTCGGAGCGGCGCCGCCGACGGCCGCCGCGGCGCCGGCCCGGTAGTGCTCGACGAAGTCGGCGACCATCACGCTCACCCCGTGCCAGACGCCGACCAGGGAGGAGAAGGAGGTGGCGAAGAAGCCGACGAGGAAGAGCTTGGCGGTGCTGGCGCCGTACCGCTCCTCCAGCACGTCACCGAGGTCGAGGAGGCCCTTGTCGCCCTTGTGCAGGGCGATGTCGGCGGAGTGCAGCAGCTCGGCGCCGACGATCAGCATGGCGACGACGAAGACGCCGGTGGTGACGTACGCGACCCGGTTGTCGAGCCGCATCGTGCGCATCCACGAGGTGTCGGTCCAGCCCTTGGCGTTGACCCAGTAGCCGTACGCGGCCATCGTGATTGTGCCGCCGACGCCGCCGATCAGGCCGAGCGTGTAGAGCAGCGAGCCGTGCGGCAGGGTGGGGGCCAGGCCCGCGAAGGAGTCCCCGAGGTTCGGGCCGACCCGCACCGCGACGTACACGACAACCACGAACATGACGCCGACCAGCACCGTCATCGCCTTCTCCACCACCGCGTACCGGCCCCACCACACGAACGCGAGGCCGACCAGGCCGGTGATCACGCCCCAGGTCTTCAGGCCCAGGAAGTCGGGGAAGAGGGCCACCAGCGGCAGGGCGCTGGAGGACATGGCGGTCGCCCCGTAGACGAAGCCCCAGACGACCACGTAGCCGATGAAGTACCAGGTGGTCCACGGGCCCAGGGTGCGCCAGCCGTGGAAGAGGGTATGCCCGGTGGCCAGGTGCCAGCGGCCGACGGCCTCGGCGAGGGAGATCTTGACCAGGCAGCCGATGACCGCGGCCCACAGCAGCGTGTAGCCGAACTTGCTGCCCGCGATCAGCGTCGCCACCAGGTCGCCGGCGCCCACGCCGGTGGCCGCGACGACGATGCCGGGCCCGACGACCCGCCAACGGGAGGCCGGCGGGCGGCCGGTGTGGGCTTCGCCGCTGTCGTTGGTGCGCGTCATCCATGGCCTCCGCACTCGCCCCGGTGGTGTGCGGATCAGGACACCGTCCGGCACCCGATCGCACAAGAGGGCGCGCGACGGGTTGACATCCGCAATGGTCTGGACCACCTTGTACCGCAAGCTCAGGGGCCCCTGAACGCGCACCCGCACCACTCCCCCCATCTCTCTCCCCCCACGGAGGCAGTCGTGGTACGCGCACGATCAGGCATCTCCCGCAGCGGGCTGCTCGGCTCGCTCGCCGCGGCGGCGTTGATGACGGCCGGTTTCGTCGGCCCGGCGCAGGCCAGCGCCACCGAACCCGCCGCGTCCGCGCAGGCGGGCCCCGCTGCCTCGGCCCGCGCGGCGGTGCCGGGGCACGCCGTGACCGGCTACTGGCAGAACTTTCGACAACGGCGCGACCGTGCAGAAGATCAGTGACGTGCGGGACGAGTACGACATCATCGCGGTCGCCTTCGCAGACGCCACCGGCAAGCCCGGCGCGGTGGACTTCACCCTCGACCCGGCGCTGGACTACACCGAGGAGCAGTTCAAGGCCGACGTCAAGGCCAAGCAGGCGGCCGGCAAGTCGGTCGGCGGCGAGAAGGGCGCGGTCTCGGTCAGTGACGACGCCTCGGCCGACGCCTTCGCCACCTCGGTCTCGGCCCTGATGGACGAGTACGGCTTCGACGGCGTGGACATCGACCTGGAGAACGGGCCCAACTCCACGTACATGACCAAGGCGCTCAAGGCGATCCACGCGAAGCACAGCGGTCTGGTGGTGACGATGGCGCCGCAGACGGTGGACATGCAGTCGCCGCAGGGCGAGTACTTCAAGACCGCGCTGGCCATCAAGGACTTCCTGACGGTCGTCAACATGCAGTACTACAAAAGCGGTTCGATGCTCGGCTGTGACGGCAAGGTCTACTCACAGGGCACGGTGGACTTCCTCACCGGCCTCGCCTGCATCCAACTGGAGAACGGCCTCGACCCCTCACAGGTCGGCCTCGGCGTCCCGGCGTCCCCGCGCGCGGCCAGCGGCGGGTACGCGGCGCCCAGCGTAGTCAACGCCGCGCTCGACTGTCTGACCAAGGGCACGAGCTGCGGCACGTTCAAGCCGGAGAAGACCTACCCGGGCCTGCGTGGCGCGATGACCTGGTCCACCAACTGGGACGCCAGCAACGGCGACACGTTCGCCTCGCAGGTCGGCGGGCCCGTGCACGGCCTCCCGTAGCCGGCACCGCGGCAGCGATCCACGCTGGGGCGGCGCCGGCACGCGTACGGGCCGAAGTGCGCCGGGGCCCGTACGCCTGCGAACGGTGTCGCCTGCGGAACCGCGCCTCAGCCGGCTTGCAGGGTGCGGAGGAGGAGGGGCAGCAGCCGGTCCCAGTGGAGTTCGAGGCCGGCAGGGTGGAAGGCGGAGGTGTCGGACATGGTGAAGCCGTGGACGGTGCCGGGGTAGGTCTCGATGGCGTGGTCCACGCCCGCGGCGTCCAGCGCCCGGGTCAGCTCGGCCAACGCCTCGGGCGACAGGTCGCCCTCCGCGAGGCCGAAGTGCGCCTCGGCGGTGAGCCCGCCCAGCAGCCGGTGCGGGCTGTCGGCCTCGTCGGTGACCAGCGACCCGGGGTGGAAGCCGGCGACGGCCGCCACCCTGCCCGGGTGGGCCGCCGCGGTGCGCAGCGCCAGGGCGGCGCCCATGCAGTAGCCGAGCGCGCCGAACGGCCCGGCGCCCACCTCGGGTCGGGCGGCCAGGAAGTCCAGGTAGGCGTCGGCGTCGCGGTGGGCACGCTCGGCGGTGTGCGCCCGGACCAGCGGCATGATCTGGTCGAAGAGGCCGGCCCGCTCGGCCTCCCCGATGTGCGGAGGAAGCTCGACCACCGGCGCCTGGCCGTGCCGGTAGAAGAAGTTGGGGACGAGCACGTAGTAGCCGTGGTCGGCCAGTTGGCGGGCCTTGTCCCGCAACTCGGGCCGCAGCCCGAAGGCGTCCGCGTACATCAGCACCCCGGGGTGCCGCTCGCCGTCGTCGGGGTAGGCGGCGAAGGCGTCGGCCTCGCCATCCCGGGTGGGAATCCGAACCGTCGTGCTGGGCATGGCGTCTCCTGTCGTGGTTGACCTGTCGAACCCGTGATCAACACGATGGAGGCGGGGCCCGCGCAGCGGAGCCCACTCCTCAGTGGCGTGAGGGCCCGTGGCGGGCCGCGCGGCGCTCAGCGGAGCACCGGGTCACCGATCCGTGTGTGGCGCGAGGCCGTCCCGGTAGTCATCGCCGAGCAGCCTAACCCCGCAGCTCGCGCCGGTTCCAGCGCCCCCGGGCGCGCCCCCGCCCACGCGCCGGCGCGCGGCCGGACCGGGCCCGGGCGTGGGGTTACGGCCACCCCGGCGCCGGGGCCTGGCGCCACCTAGGGGCGGGGCTCTGCCGGTTGGGCAACGCCGCGTCCGCACGGCGATCGTGGCAGCGGCGGGTCTTCCGCCCGCCCGGCGGCGGCCGGTACGCACGGCGTGCGGCCGCGCGACCGGCGGACGCGCGCAAGGCGCGTCCGGTAGCTCACGGAGGGGGAACAGTCATGGATCGTCCCGAGGAACGCGCCCTCGCACACCGTACGGTGCTGGCCGGCACGGCCGCGGTGGGGGCGGGGCTCGCGTGGGCGGCGGCGGGCACGGCCGGCGCCGCCGGGCGGGGCCAGGGGCTCGCGCAGGAGGCGGTGGACGCCGAAGCGGCGCGCCTGGAGCGCGCGTTGCTCGCGCGCCGGCGCGACCTTCACCGGCACCCGGAGCCGCCGGGGCGGGAGCGGCGCACCGCCGGCATGGTGGCCCGGGAGCTGCGGGCGGCCGGGCTGGCCGTCGCCACCGGGGTGGGCGGCCACGGCTTGGTCGGCGTGGTGCGGGGCACCCGGCCGGGCCGGACCGTGGCGTACCGGGCGGACATGGACGCGGTCCCGCCCCAGGACGTCGTCGGCGGCGGCCCGGCCCCCGCCCACCTGTGCGGCCACGACCTGCACACCACGATGGGCGTCGGCATCGCCCGGGTCCTGGCGCGACTGCGGCACCACCTGAGCGGGACGGTGGTCCTCCTCATTACAGCCCGCCGAGGAGTCGCTGTCCGGGGCCCGCGCGATGATCGAGGCGGGCGTGCTCGACCACCCGCGCGTCACGGAGATCCACGCGCTGCACTGCGGGCCGTTCCGGGTAGGCCGGTTCGCGACCACCGCGGGGTTCGGGCTGCCCGGGCAGGACCGGGGCGAGGTGGTGCTCGCCGGGCCGGAAGTACCCGGGGCGGCGTGGCGCCTGGCGGCCGAACTTGGCGCGCTCGCCACGGTCGCGCTGCCCGACGGCCCCGCCGACCTGGAGCAGTTGGTCACCGACGCCCGGACGCCGGACGGTCCGCTGGCCCGATTCGTGGCCCTCCAGTCCAGGGCGCGGGAGGCCACGGTGGGCGTCTCGTAGCGCTGTTGGCCGCAGGAGCGGTACGTCGAGGCACGGGCGGAGGTCCGGCGGATCGCCGCCGCCTATCCGGGGGCCGTGGTGCGCTTCCCCGGCGAACCGTTCCCGGCGATGGTCAGTCCCGAGGCCGAGGGCCGCGCGCTCGCCCGCCACCTGCGCCGCGCGTTCGGCCGGTCCGCGGTGACCCCGCTGCACGCCGCGTTCCCGCCCTTCAGCGGCGAGGACTTCACGCTCTACCTGGACCACGTCCCGGGCACGTTCACCTTCCTCGGCGTCCGCACCCCCGGCACCCCGATCACCGCCAGCTATCCGCACTATCCCGACTTCACCCCAGACGAGCGCGCCATCGGGCTCGGCGTAGGGGCGATGGCGGGCTGGCTCGCGCGCCGCTCCGCCTGCTCGTGAACCGCGGCGCCTCCCTTGCACCCCGCTGCGGATAGTGGCACTATCGAAATATGGATAGCGCCACTATTCATTTGGTGCGAGCGTCAGGGCGGGACTGGGGGAACGCCATGAGCAGGGCACCGATCACCGAGCGGGTCACGACCGCGGCCAAGGGGGACGTGGTGGTCTTCCTCATCGGCATGCGGATCAACCGATGGCGGACACTGCGGCACTGGCTGCCCGTCTTCACGGGAATGACCCGCATGCTCCGGGAACTCTCCCGCGACAAGAGCCTCGGCATGCTGGAGTGCCGCGCGTACACGGCCGGGCCGCGCACCTACTCGGTCGTCCAGTACTGGTCGTCCAGTACTGGGAGTCGCGCGAGAAGCTGCTCGCCTACGCATCGGCCACGCAGCAGCGACACCACCCCCGCCTGTGCGGCGTTCAACCGCCGCACGCGCGACGCCAAGGGGGCCGTCGGGATCTGGCACGAGACCTACATCGTGCCGGCCGGCTCGTACGAGGCGGTCTACCACGGCATGCCGCCGTTCGGCCTCGGCGAGGCCCACGGGGTCGAGCCGGTCGCCCGGCGGGGCGAGCGGGCCGCGCAGCGGCTGGCGGGCTGAGGGTCGGCGGGGCCCACCCCCGAGGGTCCGGGCCGGCGGCCCGGACCCTGGGCGCGCCCACGCTACGGCTTGGGCAGCGCGCACCCCGGCAGGCTCAGGTCGACCTGGTTGCCGTCGGCCACGCAGCGGGTGATCTGGTACGACTGCTGCGCGTAGTTGACGCCCTTCCAGACGTGACCCGGCCGCTCTCGTCCACCTCGCATGGGTTGTTGTCCGTGCAGCGCCCGCCGGACTCGTTGCCGGTGTTGTTGACGGCGACCACCGCGCCGGTCGCGGTGTCCACGACGGGCGAGCCCGAGGTGCACCCGATGTTCTGGCACGCGGGCGTGTAGCGCACCGAGTCCTTCCACGTCCACCGCCCCTCGCGCACGAAGCCGTCTATGGAGCAGGGTACTGCTTCTTCCAGTAGCCCGAGACGACGCTGATGGCGGTGCCAGCCTTTCGGGTGCTCGGCCGCGAGCGCCAACGGCTTGACGCCGAACCGCTCCTTAATCTGCGCGTACGTCGCGTCCACCTCGTACAGCGACACGTCGGTGTCCGTCATCGTGGCGTACGCGACCTTCGTCGCGCGCACCGTGCCCGCGTCACCGGCACGCGCGTCGAGGAGGGTGAAGTGCGGCTGGATGGACGGTCCACGACGACCTCGCCGGAGGCCGGGAAACCACCCTCCAGGCAGTGGCCGTTGGACATGACCAGGGCCGGGTCCCGGTCGGTGGAGTTGGGGAGCCTGACCACGGCTCCGGAGCAGTTGCTCAGCGCCACGGTGCCCTCGAAGGTGACGGCCTTGGGCCTGGGCTTCGGTTGCCCTTGCCATGGGTGGGGCTGTCGGCGGTGACCGGTGCGGCGGCATCGGACCGTTGGCCCGCCTCGGTGGCCGCCGTCGCTGACGGCGCGCCGACGCTCACGAGGGTCGCGCCGCTCAGGGGGAGGGCCGCGAGCGCGCCGGTGATGCTTCGGTTCATGTAGGGGGTTTCTCCCTGTCAAAGGGCAGAGGCGCGTGACACGCACGAACTTGACGTGCACATACTCAGTGCCACGCCGCCCCGCGACAATGCCCCGCCCCGCCCGACCGGGCCCACGGTGACTATCCGCCACCTCTTGCACCGTGTCCCGACATGCGTCAACCATGAGCGGGATGCCCGGGCCGAAGCCACGGGCGTCACACCCCCCACCCGTCACACTGGAACCCCAGGAGTGCACCATGCGACCGCGCACCCGCGGCCGGCGGACCACCGCCATCGCCGCGCTCATCACCCTGGCCCTGGCCGCCCCGATCGCCGCCGAGGCCCAGGAGCCGGACTCCCCCCGCAACCCCAGGGCCACCGGACGCGCCGCCAACGCCGTCCCCCGCCAGTACGGTACGCGGCGCCGACACCGCCGCCGCGCGCTCCCTCATCGCGAGCACCGGCGTCACTGTGGACGAGGCGCGCCACGACTCCGTCGTGATCACCGCCCACCCCGACCAACTCCCCCGTGTACGCCAACTGGGTTACTCGACGAAGGAGTTGGCCGGACCGCCGAAGCGCGGCGGGGCGGCAGCGAAGGCCGGCGCCCGCGACTTCCCGTCCGAGGACGCGGGCTACCACAACTACCGCGAGGCGCTCGCCGAGATCGACGCGGCGGTCGGCAGGCACCCGGACACCATGGCCAAGAAGGTCATCGGCACCTCCGTCGAGGGCCGCGACATCGTCGCCGTGAAGATCAGCGACAACGTCGCCAAGCACGAGGCCGAGCCGGAGGTGCTCTTCACCCACCACCAGCACGCCCGCGAGCACCTGACCGTGGAGATGGCAGTGTACCTGATCCGCGAGTTCGGCGACAAGTACAGCAGCGACGACCGGATCACCAAGGCCGTGGACGGCCGCGAGATCTGGATCGTGCCGGACGTGAACCCGGACAGCGGCGAGTACGACATCACCGGCGGCCAGTACCGGATGTGGCGCAAGAACCGCCAGCCCAACCGGGGCACGAGGGCCGTCGGCACCGACCTGAACCGCAACTGGGACTACCAGTGGGGCTGCTGCGACGGTTCGAGCCCCGACCCGGGCGACGAGACGTACCGGGGTTCGGCCGCCGAGTCCGCCCCCGAGGTGAAGATCTTCGCCGACTTCGTCTGCGGCCGGGTCGTGGGGGGCAAGCAGCAGATCAAGGCCGCCATCGACTTCCACACCTACGGCGAGCTGATGCTCTGGGCCTACGGCTACACCGAGGACGACACCGCCGACGGCATGACCCGGGACGACCACGACGTCTTCGCCACCTTCGGCAAAGATATGGCCGCCACCAACGACTACGCCCCCGAGCAGGCCAGCGACCTCTACGTCACCGACGGCTCGACGGACGACTGGATGTGGGGCGCCCACAAGATCTTCACGTACATCTTCGAGATGTACGGCGGCAACGACGGCTTCTACCCGCCCGACGAGGTCATCGACCGCGAGACCAGCAGCAACCGCGAGGCGGTCCTCAGGCTCACGGAGAACGCGGACTGCATGTACCGCGCCATAGGCAAGGAGGAGCAGCACTGCGCGGCTGACTGACCCGGGCCGCGCCTTGCGCGGGCTCGCCACGAAGGCGATCCCGCGCGGCACGCCTCCGCCGTCGCCGGACGGACCCTCAACGGGGCCCGTCCGAGGATTTGTTGGCGCAATGGCCCAGGGGCTCGGAGGCTCCATCAGGGCGACGCAATCATGGAAACGACCATCAGGCAGATAACGCTCAAGAAGATGAACAGGCCGAAGAAGGTACCGCAGTAGCCTCCCGACGAACTGACGAACTGGCCCGAGCGATCGAGGTTCCTCGCCAACGGGTCGCCGAGGGCGTCGGCCATCTCCGCCTTCTTCGGGTCTTCCGGCGGATAGACGACCGGCACCCGGGAGTTCACCGGCACGGCCTCCGACGGGTGCGTCATGAGAGTGGAGACAAACCTCACCACGTTCCCCCCGCCGTCCGCGAACTCCACCACGGGGGCTCCGCCTGTCGTGCCGCCAGCCCGACTCCGCGTCCACCACGACCGACCGGACCTCGTGCCCGACCACCGTGCCGGTGGTGTGCACACCGCGAGCCCGGAAGGTGTGCACCTCCTGCTCGTCATCTCTCCTGAGCCACAGGCAGACTCCCCCGGCCAGGCCGGCCGCGAGCACGATCGCCAGCAGACTCGGCAGGTCAACTCCAGAGAGATCCGACATGACAGCCTCTTCGTTACGGCGTGGGTGACGGCCCGTCCAGACACATGAACGGGTTCCAGAGTCGCAGACGACATCGCGTCCCGCGACACGGACGTCTTCCGTGACTGTTACGGGCTGGCAGCCGACTCGGGTGGCGCGTTTCCTCCCCTCGCAGGTTCACCGTCAAGGCGCCTCGCCCGGCTACCCACCCCCACCCACCCGATCCACCACGAACGCCGGCGCGATCCCCACGGCGGCGCTGAGCCCGACCGCCAGGGCGGCGTCCGTCGCGCACGCCTCCTCGGCGGTGGCCCAGCGGCGGCGGTGCCAACAGTCGCGGTCGTGGACGCAGAGACAGGCCGGCGCCTCCACGAGGTCCGCGTCCGTGGACCAGCCCCCGTCCATGAGCAGGGCGATCTCGGCGGGTACGCCGGGCAGCGCGGGGCGCTCGTCGACGGCCAGCACGCGGTGCAGGTTCGGTAACGCGAGGCCCAACGCGGCGGCGACCCGCGCCGCCGCGGCCGTCACCCGCTCCCCCGGTCGTACGACGACGCCGGGAGGCTCCCACCCCGTCGCGTCAGCCGAGAGTTGCACCTGTAGTACGTGCGGCCACCCGGCCGTGGTGACGTCGCCCGGGTAGCTTTCGACGCGCGGCTTCCACAGCACCAGGACCACGCGCAGCCGATGGGCCACGCTCATGCCGTACCCTCCCGACCACCGCGACCCTCGCGGACTTCCGCCAGGCCGAGTCCGCAGTCCTCGGGCGTCTTACCGTTCGTCGTCATGACCCCCGCCTTCGCTCCCCCGTCCGACCAGAAGTAGCTGCCGGGTCCGGCGAGGGCGTCCAGAGCCACCTGGATGTGGTCGCTGTTGGCGCGAAGGTCACCCCGTTCCATCGCTTCGCGGTCGAACAGCGACTCCTCGTAGGCGTGTTGGAAGTCCCAGTCGCACACCGGCTCCGAGACGCAGGTGGCGTCGGAGAGTCTGGCCTCGGCGAGGAAGAACCTCAGCACGGCACCGGAGACGGTCGTCACCTCGTGTCGGCCGGTGAGCACACGGTGCAGGGGGTTGTCACTCACCGGGCAGCCCCTCCCGGTGGCGCGGGCACCGGCACGGACCCCAGGCGGTGGGCAGGTACGTGGCATCAAGTTCCGTACGGGTGAGGGTTTCCGGGTCGACGCGGACGGTGGTGTCGGGGGCCAGCGGAACCGGCTCTTCGCCGGGGCGCTTGCGGTAGACCTTGAGGGTCATCGTGTGGGGCATGAGGTCGGGTCCTTGACGTACTGGCGGATTACAGCGTGTGACGAATCCCTCACAGCGTCGACCCAAACTGCGTAGCCTCGATAGGGCAAATGCGGTGAGCGCCCGGCCCTCACCCGCACATGGACACAGCCGAAAGGGGTGGGCGCAAGATGACGCTGCGCCAATCAACTGCGGACCCGGAGATCCCCATTGGCGGCCTTGCCTTCTTCGGGAGCGAGGTGCGCTTCGCACGCGGGGATGACGCAAACGCAGCTCGCGCTGGCCACGGCGTACGACCGCACGTACATCTCACACGTCGAGAACGGCAGCCTGCTCGGCTCGGCCCAGTTCGCGGACTCCTGCGACCGAGTGTTCCAGACCAACGGCTACTTCGGTCGGTTGGCTGAGCGCATCCGCGAGCGCAACCATCCTGACTGGTTCCTGCCGTAGCGTGGCACTGGAGAAGGCAGCGGCATCCATCTCAGACTACTCGAACACCTTCCTGATGGGCGCGGTCCAGACGCCCGAGTACGCGGAGGCGATCTTCCGCTCCGCATCGCCGCGCAAGAGCGATGACGAGATCAAGGCCCATGTGGAAGCTCGGCTCTCTCGGCGTGAGGTGACGGACCGGAAGTCACCCCCGCACTTCCGGCTGATCATCCACGAGGCTGCCCTGCGGATTCCGGTGGGGAGCCCCAAGATCATGGCGGCCCAGCTCGACTACGTACTGGAGCGGGCCTCGGAACCACACTTCACGTTCCAGGTGCTTCCGTTCCGGGCTGGCGCGCCAGCAGCAGAAATTCCTTTCACGCTGCTGTCGCCAACCATGAACGATGAGCCGCCCGTTCTCTACTCCGAGACCACAGGAAAGGGGCACATCAACGACTCGCAGGAGGCCGTGCGGGAGTGAGCAGGTATGTTTGGCCACATGCGCGCTTCCGCCGTTTCGGAAGAGGATTCGCTGCGCCTCATCCACCAGATCCGGAGGGAACACGAATGTACCAATGGGTGAAGTCCAACTACAGCGGCAGGCAAGCGGGCCAGTGCGTCGAATGGGCCCCTGACCACGCGGCGACCGCCCGCGTCGTCCCCGTCCGCGACAGCAAGGACCCCCACGGCCCCACCCTCGCCTTCCAACCCGCCGCCTGGAACGCCTTCATCACCAGCATCAAAGCGGGCGAATTCCGAGAGTGAGGCCCTCGTACGACAACCCGCGACGACGCCCCTTGAGCAATGGCTGAATGACGCTCAAGGGGCATTCTCTTGCCGCCGCGCTCAACCAACCCCCAGGAGGAGAGCGATGAACACCGTGCCGGCCATCCAGCACTACACCGCTGACCGCGCTGCGGCCGTACGGGAGGGAACTGCTCGACCTGCACGACGCGGTGTACGAGGGCAGTGGTGACCCCCTCGCCACCCGAGAGGCGTTCGCGCCCTTCCTCGATCACTGGCTCGCCGCGGAGAACTTCGCCTGCACCGCGGCCCATACTCCCGACGGCACCTTGGTCGGATACGTCTATGGCGCTCCCCTGACTACCCACACCAGTTGGTGGGACGCGATCACCCCGCCCCTGGACACGGCCGCGACTACCGAGAACGGCACGCGCACCTTTGCCCTCTCCGAGTTGCTGGTCGACAGGGGGTGGCGCGGGACCGGCACCGCGCGGCGCCTGCACGACGCGTTGCTCCACGGCCGGCCCGAGAGCCGGGTCACCCTGCTCACTCCCGTCGATCACCCGAAGGTCATTGAGCTGTACCACAGTTGGGGATACGAGCGCGTGGGCGAGTGTGTCCCGTTCGTGGGGGCGCCCCGGCTGGTCACCATGCTGCGGAGCTAGTCGGGTCAGCCGTTCCCCGCGATCGGCCCGCGCGGGCGCGCCACCGTCGGGCCGGCGACGCTGACGAGTGCGGGGCCCGTGCCGTACGGGCCGAGCGCGGTGAGGAGCAGCTCGGTGATGTGAACGGCCACATCGAGGGACCAGGTGGGTATCCGGCAGCGGAAGCCGGGGCCGGCGGTGGCCTCCGGCAGAGCCGGCTCCCTACGGAAGCAGTGGGCGCAAGACCGCGGCCACCTGGGCCCTGACCGCGTCACCGCAGGAGAGTGGGAGGGGGTGGCCGCCGCGTTCTGCGGACACTCCGAGGTCCGCCAGGACATACAGGGCGCGCAGGGTGCGGACGGTGTTGGAGGCCCAGACCGGGATCGGCCCACGCTCGTACGGGGCGAGGGCGGCGCCGATCTCCGACAACCAGGCCGTCGACCGCTCCGGTGTCAGGTCGGGGCGCGTGAGGACGAGAGCGACGGCCTTGGCGAGCCGGTCGTCCTCCCGCTCCACGAACAGGTAGTCCGTCGTGGCGAGCAGGCGCTCGGCGACGAGCGCGAGCAGGGGCTCGGGGTCGGCTTCGGGCCGCAGTCCGCACGCCGCCAGCAGGTCCGCACGGTGCGCGACGGCGTGCAGCCAACCGAGTTTGTCGTCACGGCCCCGCAGGTCGGTCTCCGAGCGGTACCAGGCGGCGAACGCGTCGAGCCACTCGGGCTTGAGGCACCCTGACTCACGATCACCTTCAGCACGAGCGGGGCGAACGTCCTGGCCTGGATCCGCGGATCGGTGAACCGCTCCGCCATCAGGTCGCCGAGCGCCAGCCGCCGGTCCCCGTCGATCACCCCGCGGCGGATCCAGGTGTCTAGTACCGCGTACGGGTAGCTGTCCCGGACGTCCGGGTCCGGATCTCCCAGAGCGTCCACCAGCTCTGCGGTCAGGTCATCCAGCCGGCGCCCCGCGGGAAGCACACAGTCGGACTCGTAGATCTCGCGCCAGTTCGTCACTCACGGCACCCTATCTGCGACCGCCACCCCCCTCACCTGCTTTTTTGCCGACTTGGCCGGGCGAACGGGGCGCTCTTCCGGGACGTTCGCGTGAGAAGTCGGACGCGGCCGACTTCTCACGTGGCGCAGGGCGTCGGCGAGGGCCGTGAGGGCGGCCCGTGTGGGCGGGGGGTGCTCCGGCGGCGCGTCGGCGATGTCCGCCTGGAGGTCGCCGATCTCGCGCACGGTGCCAGCCTGGGTCCAGTCCCCGCCCGCCTCGTCGTGCGCCCAGCGCGCACCACCCGGTGGGCTGGTCCGGGGCAAGGCCCCGTACGGCGGCCGGGGGTTAACCCGACCCCCGATCCGGATGATCACCCCAGCGCGGCGGCCCGTGTCCGGCGGGCATAGTGGGACGCACGAGGCGGCGGGGCAGGGTGCCCTGCGGGGTGTCACCGCGGCCGTGGCTCCGACCCTTGAGGACGTACGCGTGACGAACCAGGACACCCACGTCAGGAAGCACGGGCGCACGCTGGCCGGGGCGCTCGCCCTCGCCGTGGCGGTCGGTGTCGCGGGAACCGTGCTCCCGGGGAGCGCCGCCGCCACGACCGGCTCGGCGCGGGCGGCGAAGGACGGCGGCGACCGCGCCGGGGTGCGGGAGTACCTGCGGCGGCTGACCACCCACGACGGGGTGCCCGGCGCCCTCGCCGAGGTGCGGGACCGGCGCGGCAACACGGTGTTGACCAGCGGTGTCGCGGACGTGGACAGCCACGCGCCGGTGCACCGGGACAGCAGGTTCCGGATCGGCAGCATGACCAAGATGTTCACGGCGACGACCGTGCTGCAACTCGTGGAAGAGGGCGACGTACGGCTCGACGCGCCGGTGGAGCGCTATCTGCCCGGCGTCATCCGGGGCCACGGCAACGACGGCCGGAAGATCACCGTCCGCCAACTGCTCCAACACACCAGCCGCCTGCCCGACTTCCTCGACTACCTCAGGCCGCAGGACATCGTCGCCGACCCGCTGGCCCACCACGACCCCCGCGACCTGGTGGCACTCGCGCTCCAGCACCCCCCGGTCGACAAGCCGGACACCGACTGGGACTAGTCCAACACCAACTACCTGCTCGCCGGCATGATCATCGAGTGGGTGACCGGCCACACGTACGCCCACGAGGTCCGCGAACGAATCGTCAAACCGCTGCGGCTGCGCGAGACGTACGTACCGAGCGAGGTGACGATCCGCTGCCCGCACCCCCGGGGGTACGCGCAGCCCGGCAAGGACGCGCCGCTGGTGGACATCACCCGGATCGACCCCTCCATCGGCGGCGCGGCCGGCGGCATCATCTCCAGCGGCACCGACCTCAACACGTTCCTGGCGGCCCTCCTCGGCGGCGACCTGCTGCAACCGGCCGAGCTGCGGGAGATGAAGCGCACCCAGCCCACCGGCGGCGACGGCGACCGGGCGTACGGCCTGGGCCTGGAGAGCAGGTCGCTGCCCGGCGGGGGCCTGTACTGGGGGCACTCCGGCGACTTCCTCGGGTTCGAGACGATGGCCGGCGCCACGGACGACGGCCGGCAGGCGACGGTCATGGCGAACCTGGGCCCGGGGGGTTCGGACGCCCAGAGCGACGACATCCGGGCGGCCGTCGAGACGGCGCTCACCGGGGGCCGCCGCTCGCCCCGAGGGTGAGGGCCACCGGGGAGGGCGGAAGCGCGCGGCGGGACCGCCTCGGGAGGGCGCCTGGTCGGGCGGTGGTGTCGCGGGCTCAGCGGGACGGCGGGGCCGGGGACCGTATGCCCAGCCACTGCCGCGCGCCCCAGGCGTCGAACCGCTCCACCTCGGTGAACCCCAGCCTCGCCGCGAGACGCATCGAGGCGACGTTGGCGCTCTGGGTGGTGAGCACCACCGGCTCGCAGGGGAGCGCGGTGGCGAGCCAGTCCAGCGCCGCCCCGCACGCCTCGGTGGCGTACCCCGCTCCCCACGCGCGGGGCAGGAAGAGGTAGCCGAGGTCGATCTTGCCCCGGGCGGCCGGGCGGCTGTGTTCCGTCGCCCTCCTGAGCAGGAGCTGGCCGACCATCGCCCCGCCGAGTTTGACGACGAAGCTCCCGGGCCGCCGCCCCGGCACCTCGGGCATCTCGCGCTCCAGCTCGTCACGCGGTCGCGGGCCGCCGAGGTAGGTGTGCACCTCCGGCGAGGCGAACAGCTCCACGAAGGCCGCGCGGTCCCGGGCCTCGGGCGCGCGCAGTACGAGCCTGTCGGTGCTGATCGGCTCGGGTGGCCAGGCCACGGGCCCCAGATCGTCCATCCGCTCACGCTAACAGGGGCGCCTGGCCCCCGCTCCCGACCCGCTGCCGCGTCACGCCGGGCGGGTGGCCTCCCAGGCCGCCTCGATCATCTGGAAGGTCTCGTCCAACGCGGCCTCCGGCTCGGCCGCCTCGCGGGCCAGCGTGTACGCGGCGATGGCGAACCGCGCGATCGTCCGGCAGGCCGTCGCGGTGCGGGGCGGGGCGAACTCGGCCTCGATGGCCGCCGCCAGCACCTCCGCGTGGCGCAGCTGCATCGACTCCTCGTACTTCCGCAGGGCGGGCGAGGAGTCGATCATGTGCCAGATCGGGCCGGCCCCGTCCCCGGTGCAGTGGCGGACCAGGGCCAACACCTCGCGGCGCAGCGCGGGGATGAGCGGCGCGTCCGGCGCGCGGTCGGTGACCGCCCGGGTGAGGCGCTGCTCGAAGTCCGCGTCCTGCTCGAAGACCAGGGCCTCCTTCGCGGGGAAGTGCGCGAAGAGCGTGGTGACGGCCACGTCGGCCTCGGCCGCCACGTCACGGATGCCCACCGCGTCGTACCCGCGCTCCAGGAAGAGCCGCAGGGCGGTGTCGGCGATCTTCTGCCGCTTCGCGGCCTTCTTGCGCTCACGGCGTCCGGTCGGCACGGTCATGGCCGCAGACTAACAGGTGCGAAACCATAACAGTTTCGAAAAACTAACCGTTAGTTCTACGGTTCGCCGCATGAGAAAAGTGAGCTTCGCCGAGTTCGGCGGCCCCGACGTCCTGCAACTCATCGATGCCGAGGAGCCCCACGCGGGCCCCGGCCAGATACGCATCGCCGTACGGGCGGCGGACGTGAACCCCGTCGACTGGCGGGTGCGGGAAGGCCAGAAACTGGCGGCCCACCCGCTCACGCTGCCCTCGGGGGTCGGCCTGGACGCGGCCGGCGAGGTGGGCGCGGGCGTCGAGGGGGTCGCGGTCGGCGACCGCGTGTTTGGCGAGGGGAGCAGCACCTACGCCGAGTTCGCCGTCCTGGCGCACTGGGCCCGGATGCCCGAGGGCCTGACGTTCGAGGAGGCGGCCGGCTACCCGTGCATCATGGAGACCGCGCTGCGCGTCATCGGCGAGGTCAGCGTACTCCCCGGACAGACGCTGCTGGTCAGCGGGGCGTCCGGGGGCGTCGGTTCGGCCGTGTTGCAGGTCGCCCGCGACCGCGGCATCGCGGTCATCGCCACGGCCGGGCCCGCCAACCAGGAGTACGTACGCGGCCTGGGCGCCCGCGCCACCACGTACGGGGACGGCTGGGTCGAGCGGGTACGCCAACTCGGCCCGGTGGACGCGGCGCTCGACCTGGCCGGCTCGGGCGTGATCCGCGAACTGATCGAGCTGACAGGGGACCCGAACAAGGTGGTCTCCATCGCCGACCTCGACGCGTCCGACCTCGGCGTCCGCTTCTCCGGCGTGGCCGGGAGCGTGCCGGACGCGCTCGCGACGACCGTCGATCTCCTCACACGCGGCACGCTGCACATCCCCGTCGAGAAGGCGTACCCACTCACCGACGCCGCGACGGCCCACATCGACAGCCAGGCCGGCCACACGCGCGGGCGGCGGGTGATCGTCGTCTGAGTGGGGGGCGGGTGGGCCCGCCAACCGGCAGGGCCGCCAGCCCGGACAGATCGAACCGCCGCGTACGAGGCGGGCGGCCCGCGTGCGCGACGCAGGGCCTGGTGGCGGGACGCGCCCCGCCTCGCCCACGCGCGCTCGGGCGGCGCCTGGGCGGGCGACCGCGACCAGTCGTACCCACTTGACCGGCGAACCCGTGCGCACGAGGGTCGTTGGACCACGCGGCACGCGTTCGGCAACGGAGGTCGTCATGACACTACGGTTCGTCGGCAAGGACCCCGAGTCGGGTGACCACGGTTCCCCGGCCGCGTGGGTCGTCGAGGACACGAGGGACCTGCTCTTTCAGGGCTGGTCAGCGGACGAGCAGACGACGAAGGCGAGCACGAGGGACGTCGCGCTGCCCGCGAACGAGGCGCTGATCCGAATTCCGAGGCGGATGATCCCGCTGCTGAGAGAGGCACTCGATGTCGCAGAGTCTGACGAGCTTCGCTGATCTCCTTCGATCCGCTGAGCGGTCGGCCGTGCACCTGGAAATGCGCGACAACTACGGCGTGGAGAACAAGAACGAGGCGTTCGCCAGATGGCGGGAAGGTGATCGCCTGGACCGGGCCAACCGTGCTTCGTGGTGGCGTCCTTGGCTCGACCTCGTACAGGAAATCACCGGTCGAGGTGTGTCATTGCGACGCGCTCGTATCGTCTCGGAGCCGGTAAGCGAATACATTCGCTTCGAGCACTCCGGCACGTTCACCAACGTCGCAGCAGGCGAGCAGGTCCGTTGGCTCCCTCGCCGACAGGCATCGGACATCGCCCTGCCCGGCAACGACTTCTGGATTTTCGACGACCGACTGGTTCAGTTCAACATCTTCGACGGCGAAGGCCGGTGGGTGCACACGGATCACAGCGACAAGCCCGAGGTCGCCCAACTCTGCGCCTCGGCGTTCGAGACGGTCTGGACCCGCACGATCCCGCACGACGCGTACAGCATGTGATGCGGAGCCGGTCCGCTCATCCCCCCCATCTCCGCTTTCCAGTGCCGAAGCCGCGCGTGCCGCCGTGGCCGCGCGGCTGCACGAGATCATGAGGGCCGCCGGGCTCACGGGGCGCGAGCTGGCTGTCCGGTGCGGATGGCACAAGTCGAAGTCGTCGCGGATCGCCCGGGGAATGACGTCCCATCAGACACCGATATCCGCGCGTGGTGTCTGGCGTGTGGTGCGGAGGACCACGTAGCGGACCTCATCGCGGCCTCGCGCAGCGCGGAGTCCACGTACGTGGAGTGGCGGCAGATCCACAGCGACGGAATGCGTCATGTTCACCAACACACCGTGCCCCTTTACCAACGGACGCGGAATTTTCGAGTCTACGCATCGAATTTCGTTCCCGGCATGCTCCAGACAGCCGCGTACGCGACAGGGGTGCTGCGCTCCATCACTGACTTTCAGAAAACCACGGACGACGTCGCCGAGGCTGTGCAAGCTCGGCTGGAGAGGTCGAGTGTCGTACGAGAGGGCAACCATCGCCTCGCCCTCCTCCTCGAAGAGGCGGTCCTGTACTACCGCGTATGCGATGACACGGGCATGTTGGGCCAACTCCAATACCTCAGGTCCGTCATGAGCCGCCCCAACATCTCCCTCGGGGTGATTCCCTTCGGTGCGCGGCGGACCGTCTGGCCGCTGGAGACTTTCTATGCCTTCGACAACGCCCGGGTAGCGGTGGAAACGCTCACAGCGGAGATCAACGTGACGGTTCCGAGCGAGGTGCACACGTACCTCAGGGCGTTCAGCCAGCTATCGGGGATCGCCGTGCGCGGCGTTGCCGCCGAAGCCCGCATCACGAGGGCGATGAACTCGCTCCGCTGAGGCCAGTGCAACCACGTGCAACTTCGTGGACCGAGAACTCCAGCCGCTCCTAGCGCCATGGACGCTGAACTCTGGTCCATGGACGCGGCCGAGTGCTCGCCGTGTGACAACCAGGTCCCCAACAGCCACTAGCTTCGCCCGTGCCAGCCAGCCCTGCCCCGCCCAAGCGGGCAGGGGCCCCAGCCCATGAGAGACCGAGGAACACCGGGTGCCCGCTCAACATGACATCGACACCGAACGCGAACTGTGGGACGCCTATGCCGAGAGCACCAAGGACAAGGCCCTGGAAGCCGAGCCCGTGTTCTGCTGGACGCAGTACCCGGGGCACGGCCCCGGCCCGGAACTCCTCGGTGCGCCCGCGACGGTGCTGGAGATCGGCTGTGGAACCGGGCGCGCCCTCGCCTTCCTCCTCGGCCAAGGGGTCAAGGTCACCGGGCTCGACCTGTCGCCGGTCGCGGTAGCGCGCCTGCGCGAACGCTGGGAACCGGCCGGCGCGGAGTTCGTCTGCGCGGAGGTGTTGGAGCACCTGGCGGCCAGCGACGCGACGTACGACGCCGTCTACTCCATCTTCGGCGCGGCGTGGTTCACCGACCCCGGCAAGCTGCTCCCGCTCGTCGCGCGGCGCCTGAACCCCGGCGGTGTCCTCGCCCTTTCGCGCCGCCGGCGATCCCCGGAGCGTACGGGCCGCAGGGCATGTACAAGGGTGGCTTCGCCGGGAAGGCCAGATTCACCTACCGCTACAGCCATCGGCCTCGTACCTGGTCCGCACTGCTGGTCAGGAGCGGGTTCCAGGATGTCGAGGCGACCGTCCTGGGCGCTCCGACGGCGGGGCACATCGGGACGCTCATCGTGCGTGGCGTGCGACCCTGAGCCCACGCCGAGCCGCCTACCCCGCCCGCCAAGCCGACCTCTCACGGTCGCTCAGGGGGCGGGTCGTCCGCATCGAGCGCGTGGGCCACGCCACGCGCCTGAGCCGCGGCACCGGGCGCCTGGCCCGGGTCGGGCGCGTGGCCCGCGACAGGCACCTGGCCGTGGCGGGCGCGGGGCTCGCGGTGCCGGTGGGCGAGGGCGCGAACGGGGTTCGGGCCGGGGTTACTTGGTGGCGAGGAGACCCGGGGTCGCGGTGGTGGCGAGTCAGGCCGTGGCGTTCGCGTGGGTCGCGCGCGGCTTGGGCAGGGTGCAGCCGGGCAGAGACAGGTCGACCCTGTTGCCGGCGCCGACGCAGCGGGTGATCTGGTACGTCTGCTGCGCGTAGCCGATCCCGCGGCAGACGGTGACCTGGCCGCTCTGGTCCACCTCCCACGGGTTTGTTCATCGTGGAGCGCTGACCGGACTCGTTGATGGTGTTGTTGACGGCCACGACCTTGCCGCTGGCGGTGTCGATGACCGGCGAGCCGGAGGCCCCGCCGATGACGTTGCAGGGCGAGGTGTAGCGGACCGAGTCCTTCCAGGTGTACGGCCCCTCCCGCAACTGGTTGACGAAGCCGTCGGCGTTGCAGGTGTAGGTGCGCTTCCAGTAACCGGAGACCACCTTGATGCCGGCGCCGGAGGTGGGCCGCTCGGCGGACAGGGCCAGCGCGTTGACGTTGTAGCGCTGCTTGATCTGCGCGTACGTGGCGTTGACCTGGTACAGCGCGGCGTCCGTGTCGGTCATCGTGCCGTACGCGAGCTTGGTGGCCCGCACCGTGCCCGCGTTGCCCGCACTGGCGTTCAGCAGCGTGAAGCTCCGGCTGGACGGCTGGTCCACGAGCACCTGGCCGGCGCTCGGCATGCCGCCCTCCAGACAGTGGCCGTTGGTCAGCACCAGGGCGGGGTCCTGGTCGGTGGAGCTGGGCAACTTCACGATCGAGCCCGAGCAGTTGCTCAGCGCCACCGTGCCCTCGTACGTCACGGCCTTGACCTGGGGCGGGGTCGCGTCGGAGGCGTTCGTACCGGTTGCGGTCGCGCCCGTGTCGTGGGCCGCGGCGGACGAGGCGCCGACGCCGGCGACCAACGAGCCGCTCAGCGCCAGCGCGGAGAGCGTGCCTATGACGGTTCGGTTCACGTGGGGGAGTCCTTCCCTCCGGATGTGCCGCGGATGTGCTGCGGTTTTGTCATGCGCATTCTGAGCGCCACGACCCCTCCGGGCAATCAAGGAACAGGAAACCCCGAAAAATGGCGGGTTCACATCAGCTTCACATGTTGACCGAAGCATGCCAGAACCCAAGACTGTCCCCGGCGCCCGCGCCGTACGCCACAGCGAGCCCCGTGCCCACCCGCACCCCGGTGGCACGGCTTTCGCACGTCGCATTTACTGGACCCACCCCCACGAGGAGACCCTCATGCGACTCCGAACCAGGGGCAGGCGGACCACCGTCGTCGCCGCCCTGATGCACTTCGCGCTCTCCGCTCCGTTGGCGGCCAACGCGACACGGACTCCGGCGCCCGCGACGCCACGCCCGCCGCGGCCGAGGCCGCGGACGTCGCCCGGCAGTACGACGTGACCGGTCCGAAGACCGTGCAGCAGCGCACCGAGATCGCCGCCACCGGCGCGGCCATCGACGCCGTGCGCCGCGAGGGCGCCGTCACCATCACCGCGAGCCCGGCCGAGCTGAAGCAGGTGCGCGCGCTCGGATACCAGGTCAAGGCGCTGCCCGGACCGCCCGCCCGGACGGGCAGCAAGGAAGCGACGCCGCGCGACTTCCCGCCGGCCAACTCGCGCTACCACAACTACGCCGAGGCCACGGCGGAGATCAACGACCGGGTCGCGAAGAACTCGAACATCATGAGCAAGCGCGTCATCGGCAAGTCCTACCAGGGCCGGGACATCGTCGCGATCGCGATCAAGATCAGCGACAACGTCGGCACCGACGAGGCCGAGCCAGAGGTGCTGTTCACCGCGCACCAGCACGCGCGCGAGCACCTGACCGTCGAGATGGCACTGTACCTGCTGCGCGAGTCCGGCGACAAGTACGCCAGCGACGCGCGGCTCAAGAAGCTCATCGACAGCCGACGAGATCTGGATCGTACCGGACGTGAACCCGAACGGTGGCGAGTACGACATCGCCAGCGGCTCGTACCGAAGCTGGCGCAAGAACCGGCAGCCCAACGGCGGCGCCACCGGTACCGACGAGAACTGGAACTGGGACTTCAAGTGGGGCTGCTGCGGCGGCTCGTCCGGCAGCCCGACCTCCGACACCTACCGCGGCCCGCGCGCCGAGTCGGCGCCCGAGGTGAAGGTCGTCGCGGACTTCGTGCGCGGCCGGGTCGTCGGCGGCAAGCAGCAGATCAAGACCGCCATCGACTTCCACACCTACAGCCAGCTCATCCTCTGGCCGTACGGCTACACCACCGCGGACACCGCCCCCGGCCTGACCCAGGACGACCGGGACGCGTTCGCCACCGTGGGCCGCAAGATGGCCGGCACCAACGGCTACACCCCCGAGCAGTCCAGCGACCTGTACGTCACCGACGGGTCGATCGACGACTGGCTGTGGGGCGACCAGAAGATCTTCGGCTACACCTTTGAGATGTACCCGGGCCCGGGCGGCGGTGGCGGCGGCTTCTACCCGCCCGACGAGGTCATCGAGCGGGAGACCAGCCGCAACCGCGAGGCCGTGCTGCTCCTGCTGGAGAACTCCGACTGCATGTACCGCTCCATCGGCAAGGAGCAGCAGTACTGCTCTGCTAGCTGAGTCGCTGGCGCGGTGGCGGCGGCCGTCGCCGCCTCCTGACATCGCCTGACCGGCCCCGGTGTTCGGCCTCGCCGCCGAGCACCGGGGCCGGTGCGCTGGCCGGGCGTGACGTCCAGGTGTGCCGTCCCGGCGTGTCGTCGTACGTCGGGGCCGGTGAGCTGTCGCACGCCAGGGCCGGTGCGCCGGCGTACGCCCGGTGGCGCGGCTCGCCGGCCCGGTACGGCGCGGGGTGGGTCAGCGGGTGGCGAGGCTCGCGAGGAGTTCGGCGGCGGGCCGCGGGTGGACGAGCCAGCGCAGGTGACTGCCCGCCAGCGAGCGCACGTCGAAGGGTTGTCGGGGGTGAGCGCGTCGGCCTCGCAGATCATGCGGTCCTGTACGGCGGGCGGCACGCTGGCGTCCTCGGTCAGGCGTACGTACGTCCTGGGCACCCGGCCCCAGGTCGCCGCCCGCGCCCGGTCGGCGGAGGTGCCGGCGTCCAGGTTCTCGTCGGGCTGGAAGGTGTTCAGGAAGGTGCGGAACTCGTTGTCAGTCAGGTCGGCGGCAAACGCCCGCTCGAACGCGGCGAGCGCCGTCGGGTCGGCGGTGCGGAAGTTGGTGCGCAGCAGGCCGAGTTCGGCCGGGTCGCCGACCAACGTGCTGGCGAAGGCCATGGGGTCGACGTCCGCCATCTCCGGCTGCGTGTGTAGTAGTCGTTGACGTCCAGTTCGACGGGGCACCAGGCGGCCACGTACACCAGCCAGTCGATCAGATCCGGCCGGGCGTTGGCGACGGCGGTGGCCGTGACGCCGCCCCGGCTGTGGGAAACGAGGAGGGTAGGCCCGGTGCGCTTGGCCCGCTCCAGGACCTCGATGACGCGGGCCACGTTGTCGGCGAGCGTGACCCCCTTGATGCCGCCCGGTTCCGCCGCGAGCGCGGCGAGGTCCGGGGGCGCCTGGTAGGCGGCGGGGTAGGTCGCCTCGAAGCCGTGGCCCGGGAGGCCCAGGAGGTCGACGGCGGCCGAGCGGTGTCCGTGCAGGGCGAGTTCGGCCTGGAACGGCGCGAACGAGAACGAGTTCGCGAAGGCGCCGTGGATGAGGAGGAAGGTTGGCTGATTCTGCATGCCTCAGCCTCCATCGAAACGATCTTCGGAGTAAGGTCAGGGCCGGGAGCGGGCCCCCGGCGACGGGCCGGCCTCCACCGCGGCCCTGGCCGAACGGCTGGCCAGGACGGCGAAGGCGGCCCGCAGTTCGGGCGGGCCGACGACCTCAAAGTCGGCGTCGAACCGGCCGACGGCGCAGGCCAGCCCCCCGGGCCAGGACCAGGAGCCGAGGACGAGCCGGCAGCGGCCGGGGCCCCACTCCTCGACGAGCCCGTCGAGGGCGTGGCGGGCGACGTCGGCCGCGGGCAGGTCGAGGATCACCTCGCCACGGCAGGGCCAGTCGCCTGGCTTGTCGCCCGACCCGTCGGCGCCGCGAAACCGGCCCGCGACGAAGGCGGCCACGTCGCCGCCCGGGAGCGCGCGCGGGGTGAAGCGCGGGCCAGTGGGGACGCGCGGGGTGACGCGGTCCGCGCGGAAGGTGCGCCAGTCCGCGCGGTCCAGGTCCCACGCGAGCAGGTACCAGCGCCCGCCCCAGGCCACCAGGTGGTGCGGCTGCACCCGCCGCCGCATGCGGGCGGCCTCACGGGCCGGCGGTGCGGGGGCGGCCGCGCGGCTCGGTGACGGGGTGGCGGCGGCGCGGGCCGGCGGCGGGTCGTCGGCACGGTGGTCGGGGGCCGGCGGTGGATCGTCGGCGACGCTGTCGGGGTTCCGCACGGGTAGGGGCGGGGGGGCGTAGTCGAAGCGGAGTTTCTCGCGGGCGCGGACCGCGTCGGCGAGCGTCGCGAGCACGCGGCCGTCGGGCTGCGCGGCGGGGGCGCCCGGGGGCGCGACCAAGGTGACCCGGAGCGTGTCGATCCGGTGCCGCAGCCGGGCGGGCATGAGCTGGCGCACGGTGTGCAGGGCGCGGGCCGCGGCCTCGCCGACATCGGCCCCGGGGCCGGGGTCAGAGCCGGGCGCGGCCCCGGTGCCGGCCGTGGCCGCGGTGGACTGGAGGGCCACGGCGAGCGCGACGGCCTGGTCGTCGTCGAAGAGCAACGGCGGCAGCCGGGAGCCGGCGTCGAGCCGGTAGCCGCCGTCGGGGCCCTTGGTGGCGACGATCGGGTAGCCGAGTTCGCGCAGCCGGTCCACGTCACGGCGGATCGTACGGACGTGGACGTCAAGGCGGGCGGCGAGGTCGGCGCCCGGCCAGTCCCGACGGGCCTGCAACAGGGAGAGGAGCGCGAGCAACCGCGAAGAGGTGGTGAGCACGGACCCATTCTGGCCGGGGTAGCGGACACATTCTGTCCTCTCCCCCTGCGAGAGTCGGCTCGCGTCCGGCGGCCGGGGGCGGTCGCCCGAGCGGTCACGAAGGCCCGGCCGGCCCGTGAACGCGCTGGCAGCGCCGGCGCCCCCGTGACCAGACCGAGGCGAGGAGCCCCCCATGTCTCTGACGACCACTACGCACCTCAACTTCCGCGGCGAGGCCCGCGCGGCGCTCGACTTCTACCGGTCCGTCTTCGGCGGGCGCGCCACCGTCGTCACGTACGCGGACACCGACGCGACCGAGACAGCCGACGCGACCAACCCGACCGCCACAGCCGCCGACGACGGCGCCGCCAACGCCGCCGACCCGGCCGAGGCGCGGTGGGTGATGTGGGGCGAGGTCGTCGCGGAGGACGGCTTCCGCGTCATGGCGTACGACGTGCCCTCCGGGACGCCCTGGGAGCAGGGGCGGGACTCCTTCTTCGTCTCGGTGCGCGTCGACGACACCGAGGAGATCAGCGCCCGGTGGGACGGGCTCGTCGCCGACGCAGCCGGGTCGACCGTGCTGCACCCGCTGGCGCCCGCGCCGTGGGCCGCGCTGTACGGCATGGTCCGGGACCGGTTCGGGGTGGTGTGTGTAGCTGGACGTTGTCAGCCCCCGGTGACGGACGAACGGCCCCGGCGGGCGCGCGGGTCGGCCTCCTCGCCGCGCCGGGCGGTCCGCTAGATCACCAGGCTCAGCAGCCCCGCCATCACGAAGCCCACCACCGACAGGACCGTCTCCAGGACCGTCCAGGACTTGAGGGTGTCGCGCTCGGAGATGCCGAAGTACTTGGCCACCATCCAGAAGCCGCCGTCGTTGACGTGCGAGGCGAAGATGGAGCCCGCCGAGATCGCCATGATCACCAGGGCCAGGTGGGCCTGCGAGTAGTCGCCGTCGGCCAGCAGCGGCGAGACGATGCCGGCCGTGGTGACGATGGCCACCGTCGCCGAGCCCTGCGCGACCCGCAGCCAGGCCAGGACGATGACCGGCAGGCCCGCGCTGTCGAAGGCGTCGGCCAGCGCCTGGGCCACGCCGCTGCCCTTGAGCACCGCGCCGAACACCCCGCCCGCGCCGACCACCAGCAGGATGTTGCCGACCGGCTTGAGGGACGCGGTGGACACGGTCTCCAGCGACTTGCGCGACCAGCCGCGCCGCAGCCCGAGCAGGTAGTACGCGAGGAGCAGCGCGATGGTCAGCGCCACGAAGGGGTACCCGAAGAACTCCACGACCGAGCGGCCCGTGCTGGGGTGGAAGGCGATGGAGGAGAACGTCGCGCAGAGGATCAGCAGCAGCGGGGTGCCGATGATGGCGAGCACGGTGCCGACGGAGACGGGCGCCTCGGCGGCAGCGGAGCCGCCCTCGCCGCCGGTCGAGCCGGCCTGCGCGCGCTGATCGGCCGCGACCGCGGCCTTGGCCTCCTCGGCGGCCTCCGCCATGTCCTGCGGGACGGGCACGAAGACGCGGTGGCCGATCCACGCGGCGTACGCCCAGGCGGCGAGCACCGCGGGTATCCGGCAGACCACGCCCATCAGGATCACCCAGCCGAGGTCCACTTCGAGCAGGCCCGCGGCGGCCACCGGACCCGGGTGCGGCAGCAGGAAGGCGTGCGTCATGGACAGGCCGGCGAGGAGCGGCATGCAGTACAGCAGGATGGACTTGCCGCTGCGCTTGGCGGCGGCGTAGACGATCGGCGCGAGGACGAAGATGCCGACGTCGAAGAAGACCGGGATGCCGAAGATGACGCCGGTCACGCCCATCGCCAGCATGGCCCTGCGCTCCCCGAAGAGGGTGAGCAGCCGGGCGCTGAGCGCCTCGGCGCCGCCGGAGACCTCGAGTATCGCGCCGAGCATGGTGCCGAGCCCGATGATGATCGCGATGTGGCCGAGGATGCCGCCCATGCCGGACTCGATGAGCGAGACGGCGTCGGGCTTCTGCACGGTGCCGAAGAGTTCGGTGACCGAGAGGCCGACCGCGATGGAGACCGCGAGCAGGGCGACGAACGGCTGCAGCCGCACCTTGATGATCAGGAAGAGCAGGAGGGCGATGCCGAGGACGGCGACCGTCAGCAGGCCGGCGGTGCCGTCGATGAGCAGCAGGAGGCCACCGGTGTGCGGTGGCGTCTCGGCCGCGGGTGCGGCTGCGAACAACATGGGAACTCCATTGTTTCCAGGGGTCGGTGGGTGGGGCGGGCCACGGCACGCCGGACGCGGGCCGGGTGCCGGGGAGAAGGGGACGGGGAACGGGGGGGGCGCGAGGGGTGGGGCGTCACGTGCCTTGGGTGTGGAGCGGTTGGGGGGTGGCCGCGGCCGGTCCGTCGGTCCGTCCGTCGCCGCGCCGGGTGCCGGTGTCGGCGTCGGGCCCGGGTGGGCCGCGCGGGCGCCGGGGCGGGACACGGGGCCGGGCCGCCGGCCGGAGCGGGCGACGGGCACCCTGCCGTACGGGTGGCGGCGTGCTCGGACCGCCAACTCCGTCCTTCTGCAACCCGGTTGGTGTGCCGCCGAGCCTGTGGTGCGGAGGTGCGGTGGGGCCGGTCGTCCGGGGTGGGCGGCTGGTCCCGGCCGCGGGGCCGGCGCCGCGGGCCCTCCGACGGGGGTGGGTCCGCAGGGACCGCGGCGCCAGGGATCAGCCGAGTACGGCGAGCGCGTCGATCTCGATGAGCAGCCCGGCCGGCAGACCGACGTAGACCGTCGTCCGCGCGGCGGGGGCCTCCGTCAGGTCGGCGAAGTACTCGTTGTAGATCTCGTTCATCTCGGCGAAGTAGTCGACGTCGGTGAGGTAGACGCGCAGCATCATCACGTCCTCCCAGCGCGCGCCGCCCTCCTCCAGGATCGCCTTGATGTTGGCCAGCGTCTGCAGGGTCTGCTCACGCAGGGTCGGCCCGGCGGGGGTCGGGGACTGGCCGGGGACGGCGGGCAGGAAGCCGACCTGGCCCGCGACCTGGAGGATGTTGCCCTTGCGGACGCCGTGCGAGAACTTGGCCGGCGGCGCGGTGTGGGTGGCAGACGTGATGGCCGTCTTCTGGAGCTTGTCGCTCATGTGAGGGTTCCTCTGCTTCCGTACTTCCGGGTGGCACAACGGACGGGGGTCGCCCGGGCGGGCCGGCCGGGCTCTGGCGGTTCGGTAACGCGGCGGCGTACGAGGCAGGGACGGCGTACGGGATCGCGGCGTACGGGATGGTGGCCCGCGCCCCGGCGCACGCGCCGCGCCCGGGCGTTCCTCGCCCGTACACGCCGCGCCCGAACGCGCCGGTTCTGCGCGGGGTGGGCCCGCGGCGCGCGGTCACTGGTGCCGTCCCGAGTACTCGCGGGTGATGGCGTCGGCGGTGCGCCGCACCAGCGGCAGCAGGGTCAGCAACTCCTCGGCGGTGACCACGACGTTCGGCGCCGAGACCGAGCACGCGGCGACCACCCGGCCGTCGGCGCCCCGGATCGGCGCGCCGACGCAGTTGATGGACTCCTCGTGGCCACCGAGGTCGCTGGCCCAGCCCTGCTCGCGGACCTTGGCCAACTCGGCCAGGAAGGCGGCGGGCCCGGGCGTCGAACGGGAGCTGTAGAGCGGGTAGTCGAGCCGCTCGGCGATGGCGCGGCGCTCCGGCTCGGGCAGGTCGGCCAGGAGGAGCTTGGCGACGGCGGCCACGGTGATCGCGACCGGCTTGCCGATCCGCGAGTACATCCGCACCGGGTAGCGGCTCTCCACCTTGTCGATGTAGAGCACCTCGTTCTCCTCGTACACCGCCAGGTGCACGGTGTGCCCGCACTTCTCGTTGAGTTGGACCAGGTGGGCGTGGGCGATCTCGCGCACGTCCAGGTTCTCGACGGCCTCCTGGGCGAGGGCGAACAGCCGGGCGCCGAGCCGGTAGCGCTGGTCCTGCTGCCGGTAGACCATGCCGTGCTCGTGCAGCGTGCGCAGCAGACGCAGGGCGGTGGACTTGTGGACGCCGAGCCGGTTCGCGACCTGCTCCAGGTTGGCCGGGCCCTCCGCGAGCAACGGCAGGATGCTCAGCGCTCGGTCGACGGTCTGACTCATCGGTTACGTACCTCCGCGTTGGATCCCCCTACGGTAGGTACCTCCGCGCCCGGCTCCGCCTCGGTCCAACCGGCGGACAGGCGCAACGCGCCCCAGGCGTCCGGGTCGAGCGCGGCGAGGCGGTCCGCCTGGGCGCGGGAGGGCGGGGTGCCGAGGTCGCCGGGGACGGTGAGGGCGGCGGCGGCCATCAGGTGCCCGTGCCGGACCCGGGCGAAGACCGGCAGGCCGCGCAGGGTGGCGGAGAGGAAGCCCGCGGCGAAGGCGTCGCCGGCGCCGACGGAGGCCACCACGTCCACGCGCAGGGCCGGGGCGTACGTGAGGGTGTCGGCCCGCGCCCCGGTGGTGTCCGCCACGGCGTTCGCGGACTCGCGGGCGTAGACCGTCACGCCCTCCGCGCCGTGCTTGACCACGAGGACCGCGGGCTCGGGCAGCGCGGCCCGGATGGCCTCGGGGCCGTTCAGACCCCAGGCCGCCTCCGCCTCGTCCTCGCCGACGAAGACCAGGTCGCAGCCGCGCGCGAAGTCGGTGAGCACCTCGGGGCCGGCCTGGCCGGCCGCGCCGCGCCCGCGCCAGAGCCCGACCCGGTAGTTGACGTCGAAGGAGAGCAGCGGGCGGCCCGCGGCCGGGGTGGTCAGCTCGTGCATGAGGGCGAGGCAGTCGGCGGACAGGACGGCGGTGATGCCCGAGAGGTGCAGCACCCGGCCGCTCCACAGCGTGGCCCGGTCGAAGGCGCCGGGCGCCATCGCGGCGGCGGCGGAGCCCGCGCGGTAGTAGAGGACCTCGGAGCCGCCGGCGGGCGCGGCGGCGCGCACCGCGCGCTCCCCCGCCGTGCGGAAGTAGAGCCGGTGGGCCGGGTCGTGTCGCGCTGGACCGCGACGGTGTCCACGCCCGTCGCGGCGATGGCGGCCACCAGGTGGTCACCGAAGCCGTCCGCGCCGACCCGGCTCACCCAGCGCGCGGAGTGCCCGGCGCGGGCCAGGCAGCAGGCCACGTTGGACTCGGCGCCACCGATCCCCCGGTCGAAGGTGGGGACGTCGGCGAGTCGGCCCGCCTGTCGGGGAACGAAGGTGACCATGGACTCGCCGAGGCACACGACATCGACGTCCGGGCTGCTCGGGGCTGCGGTCACGATCGCTCTCGCTCCTGTCGCGCGGTCTTCGTCGTCTCTACGGTGTCGTCTGCGCCCGCCCGGAACCCTCGGCGGGTCGGGCGGAGTTCCGTTCGCGGCCGGTCCGGCGGTGCGGCCGGCCCCTCGCGGAACCCGTACGTGTCCTGCGTGTGGTGCGTGTCCTGTCGGTGCCCGTCGCGGACCCCGCGCGCCACGGCCGAGCCGGCGGGGGGCGCCCGGGGTTTCGATAGACGGTTCGCACCGCTGATCCGGTGCTTGCCGGGATGTTAAACAGGAGTAAGCGATATACGCAATGGATGTTGCATTATACGCAACAAGAACTTTGGGGGGCTCGATGGCCACCGAGAACACCAGGGACGCGGACCAACGGCCCGCGCCGCCGCCACACCCCACCACCAGGGCGGGCGCCGCAGCGCACGCGAACGGCGCGAACGGCGCGAACGGGGCCGACGGCGCCCACGGCACGGGCACCACCACCCCCGCCGCCGACGCCGCGGCCAGCCGGCTGCGCCGGGTGCGCGACGCGGTGGCGCCGCTGGTCGACGAGCGGATCGACCACCGGTTCAAGGGGCTGCCCCCGGACGCCGACGGCTCCACCGTGGGCGCCCTCGCCACCGAGCGCAGGTCGCTGTTCACCGGCGGCTTCACCACCCCGGTGCTCGCCCTGTCGGCCGAGCCCCTCGCGCACAACCTCGCCCTCATAGAGACGTACGCGCACCGCCACCAGCTCGCCTTCGCGCCGCACGGCAAGACGTCGATGGCGCCGCAGCTCTTCGAGCGGCAGCTCGCGCACGGCGCCTGGGGCATCACCGCGGCCCTCCCCTCCCACGTCCGCGTCTACCGCGCCTTCGGCATCCAGCGGATCTTCCTCGCCAACGAGGTCGTGGACGCCGCCTCGCTGCGCTGGCTGGCCGGCGAACTCACCGCCGACCCGGACTTCCGGCTCATCTGCTACGTGGACTCGGTGCGCGGCGTCGAGCTGATGGACGCGGCGCTGCGCGAGGCCGGCGCCGCGCGCCCCATCGACGTGGTGGTCGAACTCGGCGCGGGCCCCGACGCCCGCACCGGCGCGCGCAGCGTCGCCGAGTGCGAGCTGATCGCGGACGCGGTGGTCGAGGTGGGCACGCTGCGGCTGGTCGGCGTCGCCGGCTACGAGGGCGAGGTGCCACGGGCCGACGACGCGTCCGTACGCGCCTGGCTGCGCCAACTCACCGCGCTGCTCGCCGCCTTCGACCGGGCCGGACGGTTCGGCGCCGAACCCGCGGAGATCGTGGTGAGCGCAGGCGGCAGCGCGTGGTTCGACGCGGTGGCCGAGGTCTTCGCGGAGCTTCCGCCGCTGTCGGCCCCGGTGCTCAAGCTGCTGCGCTCCGGTGCGTACGTCTCGCACGACGACGGCCACTACCGCGAGCTGACGCCGTTCAACCGGGTGCCCGACGAGGGCTCGCTCCAGTCCGGGTTCCGGCTGTGGGCCCAGGTCATCTCGCGCCCCAACACCGAGCAGGCGTTCCTCAACGCGGGCAAGCGGGACGCCGCGTACGACCTGCACCTGCCCGTGCCGCAGGTGGTGCGCGACGGCCGCACCGGTGAGCTGCGCCCGGCCGACGGCATCGCCCTGACCGGCCTGTCCGACCAGCACGGCTGGCTGCGCGCCGAGCCCGGCACCCGCCTTGAGGTAGGCGACTGGGTCGGGCTCGGCCTCTCCCACCCGTGCACCTCCTTCGACAAGTGGCAGCTCATCCCGGTGGTCGAGGCCGACGGCACGGTCACCGACCTGGTCCGCACCTTCTTCTAGCCCCACGGGCCGGCCGGCCCCGCCCCCGTTGCGCCGGCCGGCCCACCACCACCCCCGCACGCCCCCACACAGCACCGCCCCCACACCTGTCAACGCCGGAACCCCGCCCCCGAGGAGCGCCCCATGGACCTGGTCATCCGCGACGTCCGCGTCATCGACGGCACCGGGGGTGCCTCCTACCGGGCCGACGTCGCCGTCGACGCCGGGCGCGTCGCCGCGATCCACCGCGAACAGGACGGCGGACCCCGGCCCAGCGGTCGGGCCACCCTTGAGGCGCACGGCCTGCCCTGTCCCCCGGCTTCATTCATCGACATGCACGCCCACAGCGACCTGGGCCTGCTGCGCGACCCCGGGCACGAGGCCAAGGTCGCGCAGGGCGTCACCCTGGAGGTCATCGGGCAGGACGGCCTCTCCTACGCGCCCGTGGACGACCGCACACTGGCCCAGGTGCGCACCCAGATCGCCGGCTGGAACGGCGGCGGGCCCGGCACCGACGACGTGGACTTCTCCTGGCGGAGCGTCGGCGAGTACCTGGACCGGCTCGACACCGGCTTCGACGGGCAGGGCATCGCGGTCAACGCGGCGTACCTGATCCCGCAGGGCACCGTGCGGATACTCGCGGTCGGCTGGGACGACCGGCCGGCCACTCCCGCCGAGCTGACCCGCATGCGCGAGCTGGTCGCCACCGGGCTGACGGAGGGCGCCGTCGGCATGTCCTCCGGGCTCACCTACACGCCGGGCATGTACGCGAGCGACGCCGAGCTGACCGAGCTGTGCCGGGTGGTCGCCGCCTACGACGGCTACTACTGCCCGCACCACCGCTCGTACAGGGCGGGCGCGCTCCAGGCGTACGAGGGATGGTCACCCTCACCCGGGAGGCGGGCTGCGCGCTGCACCGGCGCACGCCACCATGAACTTCGGCGTCAACAAGGGCCGCGCGCCCGAGCTGCTGGCCCTGCTGGACGGGGCGCTGGCCGACGGCGCCGACATCAGCCTGGACACCTACCCGTACACCCACGGCGCGACCACGCTGGTCGCGATGTTGCCGAGCTGGGCCAGCGAGGGCGGGCCGGCGGCGATCACGGAGCGGCTGCGGGACGCGGAGACCACCGCGCGCATCCGGCACGTGATGGAGGTCGAGGGCGCCGACGGCTGCCACGGGGTGCCGATCGACTGGGACACCATGGAGATCTCCGGCGTCACCCACCCGGAGCTGGCCGGCCACGTCGGCAAGACCGTCGCGGCCAGCGCCGCGAGGAGCCGTTCACCACGGCCCACCGGCTGCTGCTCGCCGACGACCTGGGCACCACGATCCTCCAGCACGTCGGTCACGAGGAGAACGTGCGGACGATCATGCGGCACCCGGTGCACACCGGCGGCAGCAACGGCATCCTCCAGGGCGACAAGCCGCACCCGCGGGCGTACGGGACGTTCCCGCACTACCTCGGGAGGTACGCGCGCGACCTCGGCGTGCTCCCGTTGGAGGAGTGCGTGGCGCATCTCACCTCGCGCCCCGCGGCCCGGCTCCGGCTGCCGGATCGGGGCTTGGTACGGACCGGATACCGCGCCGACCTGGTGCTCTTCGATCCGGAGACGGTGGCCGCCGGGTCGACATTCGAAGCCCCGCGCACACTTCCGACCGGCATTCCGCATGTGCTCATCGACGGTCGCTTCCTCATCCAAGACGGACGCCGTACCGACGTCCTCGCGGGCCGCTCCGTGCGCCGCGCCCCCACCGTCTGACCCACCCCCGCCCGCCGCCCGTTCCCACGCCCGCGCGTGGCGAGAAACACCGAGCAGGTCCCGAAATGCGCCCGTATGGTGGCCCGCATGCAGGTGATCCGGTCAACCAAGCTCGCAAACGTCTGCTACGAGATTCGTGGCCCGGTCCTTGAGGAGGCCATGCGGCTTGAGGCGGCGGGGCAGCAGATCCTCAAGCTCAACACGGGAAACCCGGCGCTCTTCGGCTTCGAGTGCCCGCCGGAGATCCTGGAGGACATGCTGCGCTCCCTCCACAGCTCGCACGGGTACGGCAACGCCAAGGGCCTGCCGGCCGCCCGGCGCGCGATCGTGCAGCACTACGAGACCCGGGGCGTCGAGCTGGACATCGAGGACGTCTACCTCGGCAACGGCGTCTCCGAACTCATCCAGATGGCCATGCAGGCCCTCCTCGACGACGGGGACGAGGTGCTGGTCCCGGCGCCAGACTACCCGCTGTGGACGGCGGCCGTCTCGCTGTCGGGCGGCACCGCCGTGCACTACCGGTGCGACGAGCAGGCGGACTGGATGCCCGACCTGGCCGACATCGAGCGCCGGATCACCGACCGCACCAAGGCGCTGGTCGTGATCAACCCGAACAACCCCACCGGCGCCGTCTACGGCGACGAGATGCTGCGCGGCCTGACCGACATCGCCCGCCGGCACAACCTGCTGATCTGCTCCGATGAGATCTACAGTCAGATCGTCTACGACGAGGCGACCCACACGCCGACCGCCGCCATCGCCCCCGACCTGCTCACCCTCACCTTCAACGGGCTCTCCAAGAACTACCGGGTCGCCGGCTACCGCAGCGGCTGGATGACCGTCTCGGGCCCCAAGTCCCACGCCACCAGCTACATCGAGGGCCTGACCGTCCTGGGCAACATGCGGCTGTGCGCGAACATGCCCGCCCAGCACGCGGTGGCCGCCGCCCTCGGCGGCCGGCAGACGGTGACCGACCTGGTCCGCCCGGGCGGCCGGCTGCTGGAGCAGCGCGACGTGGCGCACGAGATGCTCACCCAGATCCCCGGCGTGACCTGCGTCAAGCCCAAGGGCGCACTGTACGCCTTCCCCCGCCTCGACCCCAAGGTCTACAAGATCAAGGACGACCGGCAGATGGTGCTCGACCTGCTGCGGGCCGAGCAGATCATGATCGTGCACGGCACCGGCTTCAACTGGCCCGAGCCCGACCACTTCCGCCTGGTGACGCTGCCGTGCGCGAAGGACCTGGCGGACGCGGTGGCCCGGATCGGCGACTTCCTCACCGGGTACGCGCAGCCGTAGCCGGCCGGGCGCCGCGCGGGCCGGGCGCGGGGCCGCACCCCCCGCGGGCGCGCGATCGCCGGGGCCGTCCCTCCCCCGTACGTCGCGAGCGGTCCGCCAACCCAACTGCCGCACAGAACAGTTGGCGTTCTGCGATACCCTATTCACCCCTCATTCACCGGACGCCGCCCGGAATGTGGGTTTCCAGAGCGATGCTGCACCCCTGACACACGCACCGCCACCACGGTGGTGCCACGGGGGGAGTGAGGCGTGTGAAACGCATCCTCGGCATCGTGTTGGCGTTCGTCCTCATCAGCGGCGTCATCACGGCGGTCGTCCTGGGCCGGGACGACTCCGAGGCGAGCGGCACGACGACGTTGCGCGGCGTCATCGGGTCGGAGAAGGCCGAGTTCTTCCACGACCCCGAGGTGATCGACGCCCTCGCGGAACAGGGTTTCGCCGTGGAGACCTAGTCGTCGGGCTCCTGGGACATGCAGGGCCTGGACCTCAAGGGCGAGGACTTCGCCTTCCCCGGTAGCTCCTCCCCCGCCCGCGCGCTGGGCCGCGCGCACCACGTGGGCGGCGCGCCGCTGCGCCCCTTCTACTCGCCGCTGGTCGTCCTCGCCCGCCGGCCACGAGGGCAGCGGCACGTTGGGGATGGCCCCGTTCCTGAAGACCGCGGGCAAGGACACCACCTGGCAGTAGCTCAAGGGCAGCGGCGAGTACGCCGAGTTGAAGGGCACCCTGAGCATCGCCAGCACCGACCCGCTGGCCTCCAACTCCGGCGCCCTCTACCTCGCCACCGCCGCCTAAGTGGCCAACGGCAACCGGACGGTCAACGACGCCGGGGGCGGATCGCGGCCGTCACCCCGCTGACCCGCAAGCTCACCGCCGCGCAGGGGAGCCAGAAGGTCAACAGCGAGGACCTGTTCGACGACTTCAACACCGGCGTCGGCACCCCGCTGGTGTTCACCTACGAGTCGCAGATCGCCGCCCTCCTCATCCGCGGCGACACCGTGGACGACCTCGTGGTGCTCTACCCGGACACCACCGTCTTCAGCGACCACTCGCTGGTGCCGCTGACCGAGAAGGGCCGGACGTTCGGCGAACTCCTCAAGAGGGAAACGACGTTGCGCAAGCTCGCCGTGCGGCACGGGTTCCGACCTGAGGGCGACACCTCCGAGTTCGCCGCGGCCACCGCCAAGCACGGTACCCACCTGCGCCAGAAGTTGACCGGAACGGTGCAGCAGGCCACGGTCCCCACGCCCGAGGTGATGCGTGAGATCGCCCGCCGCTCCCGTGCCCAGAAGTGAGGGACGCCCCGCCATGCAGCCACTGCCACCGCCCGACCCGCGCCTGGAATCGCCGCTGGTCCTCACTCCGCCCGAACCGGCGGCGGCTGTGCCCAGGGAGTCCGCGATCGGCCTGGTGCCGCTCGGCGACCAGGTCGCCTCCGAGATGGCGGCCACGGCGGCCGAGTACGTCGACTCACTCACCGAACTCGGCGCGGGCGAGATACGCGGCGCCGCTCAGCAATCCAACCGGATGCTGGAGCGCACCGTGCGCGCCCTGTCCGACACCAGGGGCGGCCCCGACGGCCAGGGCGGCGACGCGCAGGGCCGGGTCTCCTCCAGCCTGGTCGAGCTGCGCCGCACGGTCGAGGACCTGGACCCGCGCGAGCGGCCGGGCCGCGGCGCGCGCAAACTCCCCGCCAAGCTGCCCGGCGGCAACAAGCTGCGCGACCACGTCGCCCGGTACGCCTCGGCCCAGTCCACCCTCAACAAGATCGTCGGCAGCCTGCGGTCGGGCCAGGACGAACTGCGCCGCGACAACGCCTCGCTGCACACCGAGCGGGTCAGGCTCTGGGAGACGATGGGCAAGCTCCAGGAGTACACCGTCCTCACCGACGCGCTGGACCAGGCCGTCACCCTACGGGTCGCCGAGGCCGAGGCGCTGCGGGCCGACGTGCTGTTCCCCGTCCGCCAGAAACACCAGGACCTGCTGACCCAACTGGCCGTGTGCGCGCAGGGCTACCTGGCGATGGACGTCGTACGACGCAACAACGACGAGCTGATCAAGGGCGTGGAGCGGGCCGCGACCACCACCGTCTCCGCGCTGCGGATCGCCGTCATGCTCTCGGCCGCGCTGGAGAACCAGCGCAGAGTGGTCGAGCAGGTCAACGCGTTACGCGGGACGACGGAGGAGCTGATCCGGGCCAACGCGGAGATGCTCGCCACCCAGAGCGGCGAGATCCAGCGGATCGCGGCCGACCCGGCGGTGGGCGCCGAGACGCTGCGCGCCGCCTTCCAGCAGATCTACCAGACGCTGGACACGATCGACACGTACAAGGCCCGCGCCACCGACGCGATGGCCGCCACCGTCGCCTCGCTGACCGACGAGCTGCAGACGGCAAGCGCGCACATCGAACGCGCCCGTAGCAAGCCCGAGCTGGGTGGAGACCACCGTTGAAACGCATCACCCGACACCTGGGCGCCCACCGCCTGGCCGCCCGTCTGCTGACCGCCCGCCCCTTTCGGGCCCGCCTCCCGGGGCCGTGCCGCCCTGCCGGCCACCGAGCCCGCCGCCGCCACCCCGCGCACCGAACCCCGCCGCGGCCGGCTCGCCAGGCCGCCGTCCACCACCACCGCCGCCGTGCTCGCGCTGGCGCTGGCCGCCGGCTGCGCCGGCTCCGACGGTGGGAAGGACGACGACGGCGACGGCGGCAGGCGCGCGCCCGGCACCCTGCGGGTGCTGGCCAGCAGCGAGCTGTCCGACCTGTCGTCCCTGCTCAAGGACGCCGAGCAGGCCACCGGCGTGAAGATCGAACCGATCTGGACCGGAACCCTGGACGGCGCGCAGACGGTCGCCTCGGGCCGGGCCGACGGCACGTACGACGCGGTGTGACTGGCCTCCAACGACTACCTGCGACTGCTCACCGGCGAGCGGAAGAAGCTCAGGACCGAGACCCCGATCGTCTCCTCGCCGGTGGCCCTCGGCGTGCGCGAGTCCGCCGTCAGGCGGCTGGGCTGGAACCCGGCGAAGGTCACCTGGTCCGACGTGCACAAGGCCGTCACCGATGGCAAGCTCACCTACGGCATGACCGACCCGATCCGCTCCAACTCAGGCTACTCCGCGCTGATCGCCCTCACCTCGGCGCTCTCCCGGGCGCAGTCCGCGCTTACCGACGCCGACGTCAGGGCGGCCTCGCCCAAGCTGCGCGAGTTCTTCACCGGCCAGAAGCTGACCTCCGGCTCCTCGGGCTGGCTGGCCGAAGCGTTAGCCCGCAGGGCCGGCCAGCGGCCACCGGTGGACGCGCTGATCAACTACGAGTTGGTGCTGCTCTCGCTCCAGCGCGGCAAGCTGCTCGGCCACGACGGCCAGCAGGGCGCCGACGCCGCCGCGACCGAGCCCGTGGCCGGCATCAGCGACCTGACCGTGATCCGCCCCACCGACGGCGTGGTCACCGCGGACTACCCGCTGAGCCTGCTCGCCTCGGCCGACCAGGACGCCCGTGACTCCTACGCCGCCCTGACCCGGTACCTGCGCTCGCCGGACGCCCAGCGGGCGCTGACCCGGGAGACGTTCCGCCACCCGGTCAGCTCCTCCGTGCCGCCCACCACCGGCATCTCCCGCGAGCCGCGCCGCGAACTGCCCTTCCCCGGCAGCCGCGACGTCGCGGACCGGCTGCTCGACTCGTACGAGAAGGAACTGCGCCGCCCCTCGCGGACCGTGTACGTGCTCGACACCTCGGGCTCCATGGACGAGGAGCGACTCGGCCGGCTCAAGGCGGCGCTGCGGAAGCTGACCGGCTCCGACGACTCGGCCACCGGCAAGAGGTTCCGGGACCGCGAGGAGGTGACGCTGATGCCCTTCTCAGACCAGGTCAAGGAGGTCAACACGCACACCGTCCCAGAGCGGGAGCCGGCCCGGGCGCTCGATCTGATCCGCACGGACGTGGACGGGCTCGCCGCCGGCGGCGACACCGCGACCTACAACAGCCTGCAGGAGGCGTACCGGCACCTGGGCGAGCGCGCGTCGAAGGCCGGCGACGACCGGTTCACCTAGATCGTGCTGATGACGGACGGGGAGAACACGACGGGGGCCAAGGCCGGCGACTTCGACGCCTTCTACCGGGGGCTGTCGGGCGACCAGCGCTCCGTCCCCGTCTTCCCGATCCTCTTCGGCGACTCGGACCGCGTCGAGCTGGAGCACATCGCGGACCTGACCGGCGGCCAGCTCTTCGACGCGGTGGAGGGCTCGTTGGACGGCGCGTTCGAGGAGATCCGTGGCTACCAGTGAGCGCGCCGGCCGGCGCCCGTCCGCCCTGCGCTACCTGGAGTCCCGCAAGAACCTGACGGGCTGCGCGCTGGGCCTGGCCGGGCTCGGCCTGTACGCGGTGGGCGCGGCCGGGCGCGTACGGGCCGGTGGTCGTCGCCGGCCTGTACGGGGCCGGAGCCCTGCTCGCCCCGCCCGAGCGGCCCGCGTCGCCGGACTTCCCCGCGCCGGGCGGGCAGGTGGAGGCGCTGCGCGCGGACCTGGCGACGCTGGAGGAGTACCTGTCCGGCGTGCGCTCCCGGGACCGGCTGCCCGAGGAGGCGGAGCGGCTCCTGGACGACCTGACCGCGTTGCTGTCCGCGCTGCTCGACCCGGAGCGGGGCGCGGGCGAGGCGCTGGCGGCCGACGGCGAGACGCTGCACCGGCTGACCGGGTCATCCGCCAGGACACCCCGGAGAGCGTGGACGCCTATCTGCGCACCCGCTGGTGGTCCCGGCTCACCCCGGGCGGCCAGGGCCCGGCCGAGGAACTCGGGCGCCAGCTCGGGCTGCTGGTGGAGGAGGCGTCGAAGGTGGCGGCCGAACTCCGGGACGCGGAGGCGTGGCGCCAGCGGGCGCTGACCCGGTACTACGAGGACCGGGCGGCCCCGGGCGAGCCGGGCGCGGCGGGGCTGGCTGCGCCGGCCGGAGCGGCTGAAGCGGTGCCCCTGGGCACGCGTGAGGCCCCCGACGGCGCGGGGGCGGGGTCGGCGCCGGAGGAGCGGACGCCGTAGCGGGGTTGCCGGTGGCGGGAGTGCCGGTGGCCGCCGTCCCGCGGCGGGGCCGGGCGGTCGCCGTGGCTCACCGGCCCGGTGGGGCTTCGTCCGGGGACGCCCTCTCGCCAGAGGGCGTCCCCTCACCTCAGCCGAGCCGCTCGACCAGCGCCCGGTACTCGTCCCAGATCTCCTTCGGGGTGTGGTCCCCGAAGGTGTTCAGGTGCTCGGGCACCAGGGCCGCCTCCTCGCGCCAGACCTCCGGGTCCACGGTGAGCAGGAACTCCAGGTCGGCGTCGGACAGGTCAAGCCCGTCGGTGTCCAGGGCCTCCTTGGTCGGCAGTACGCCGATCGGCGTCCGCACGCCGTCGGCCTTCCCGTCGAGGCGCTCCACGATCCACTTGAGCACGCGGCTGTTCTCGCCGAAGCCGGGCCAGACGAACGTGCCCTCGTCGTTCTTGCGGAACCAGTTCACGTAGTAGATCTTCGGCAGCTTGGCCTGGTCGGCGCTCTGCCCGACCCGGACCCAGTGGCCCATGTAGTCGCCCATGTTGTAGCCGCAGAAGGGCAGCATGGCGAACGGGTCCCGGCGCAGCTCGCCGACCTTGCCCTCGGCCGCCGCGGTCTTCTCGGAGGCGACGTTGGCGCCGAGGAAGACGCCGTGCTGCCAGGAGAGGGACTCGGTGACCAGCGGCACCGCGCTGGCGCGCCGACCGCCGAATAGGATGGCCGAGATAGGCACGCCCTTCGGGTCCTCCCACTCCGGCGCGATGATCGGGCACTGCCCGGCCGGCACGGTGAACCGGGCGTTGGGGTGCGCGGCCGGCGTCCCGGACTCCGGGGTCCAGTCGTTGCCCTTCCAGTCGGTCAGGTGCGCGGGCGGCTCCTCGGTCATGCCCTCCCACCACACGTCACCGTCGTCAGTGAGCGCGACGTTGGTGAAGACCGCGTTGCCCCACAGCGTCTTCATCGCGTTGGCATTGGTGTGCTCGCCGGTGCCGGGGGCCACGCCGAAGAACCCGGCCTCCGGGTTGATCGCGTACAGCCGGCCGTCCTCGCCGGAGCGCATCCAGGCGATGTCGTCGCCGATGGTCTCCACAGTCCACCCGGGGATGGTGGGCTCTAGCATCGCGAGGTTGGTCTTGCCGCAGGCGGAGGGGAAGGCGGCGGCCACGTACGTGGCTTCGCCCTGCGGCGGGGTGAGCTTGAGGATGAGCATGTGCTCGGCGAGCCAGCCCTCGTCGCGGGCCATCACGGAGGCGATGCGCAGCGCGTAGCACTTCTTGCCGAGCAGCGCGTTGCCGCCGTAGCCCGAGCCGTAGGACCAGATCTCGCGCGACTCGGGGAAGTGCGAGATGTACTTGGTGGTGTTGCACGGCCACGGCACGTCGGCCTGGCCCGGCTCCAGCGGGGCGCCGAGGGTGTGCACGGCCTTGACGAAGAAGCCGTCGTCACCCAGCTCGTCCAGGACCGGCTGGCCCATCCGCGTCATGGTGCGCATCGAGACGGCGACGTACGCGGAGTCGGTGATCTCCACGCCGATGGCCGAGAGCGGCGAGCCGAGCGGGCCCATGCAGAACGGCACCACGTACATGGTGCGGCCGCGCATCGAGCCCCGGAAGATGCCCTGTTCCCCGGCGAAGATCTCGCGCATCTCGTCGGGGTGCTTCCAGTGGTTGGTCGGCCCCGCGTCCTCTTCCTTAGCCGAGCAGATGAAGGTGCGGTCCTCGACCCGGGCCACGTCGCTGGGGTCGGAGGCCGCGTAGTACGAGTGCGGGCGCTTGATCGGGTCGAGCCGCTTGAACGTGCCCTTCGCCACGAGTTCCTCGGCCAGCCGCTCGTAGTCGGCCTGCGAACCGTCGCACCAGACGATCGCGGCGGGTTCGGTTAGGGCGGCGATCTCGTGCACCCAGGAGATCAGCTCCTGGTGGTTCGTGGGGGTGTTGTTCTGAGCCACGGGGCTGAGAGCCCCGGAGGATTCAGCGCTGCGCGCCACGATCGCTCCGTTCCGCCGGAGCCCGACTGCTCCGGCGTCATATTGAGGGTTTTGGGCGGACACAGACGTACACATCCGCTACGGATGCGCACATCCGCATATCCAGTGATGGAGACAGCTACCCCTTGGGGGCTGCGACCCGGATGCTCACCTCATCCGGTGCCGACCGCGCTCATTTGATCATCCGACCCGTTGGGCGATCTGTCCAGAGGGCGCCCCCGTGAGGATCACCACTCGACACCGGGCCGTAACTTACGGTGGCGTAGATAGCATGACGAGCATGACTGCCGTCGCACCCGAGGCCGCCGACACCGCCAGCGAGCGGGAAGTGACAGTGCCACCGCCCCTCAAACCACGGCTGCGCGGCTGGCTGCACGCCGGCATGTTCCCCGCGGTCCTGATCTCCGGCATCGTGCTGACCGCCCTGGCAGACAGCGGTCGGGGCCGGCTGGCCTGCGCGGTCTACACGCTCACGGCCTGCCTCCTGTTCGGCGTGAGCGCGCTCTACCACCGCGGCACCTGGGGCCCGCGCGCCGAGGGCGTACTGCGCCGCCTCGACCACGCCAACATCTTCCTGATCATCGCCGGCACGTACACGCCGCTGACCCTGCTGCTCATCGACGGCGGCCGGCAGCAGGCGCTGCTGTGGGGGATCTGGGCAGCGGCGCTGGCCGGCATCGCGTTCCGGGTCTTCTGGGTCGGCGCCCCGCGCTGGCTCTACACCCCCTGCTACATCGCCATGGGCTGGGCCGCCGTCTTCTTCCTGCCCGACTTCCTGGGCACCGGCGGCATCGCGGTGCTGGTCTGCGTCATCGTCGGCGGCGTCCTCTACAGCGCCGGCGGCGTGATCTACGGCATCAAGCGCCCCAACCCCTCGCCCCGCTGGTTCGGCTTCCACGAGGTCTTCCACTCGCTGACGCTGGCCGCCTTCGTCGTGCACTACGTGGGCATCTCGCTCGTCGCCTACCAGCACGACTGACCGCCACCCCATACCCACACCACATACCCACACCACGGCCGCGCCCCTCCCCCGGGGCGCGGCCGTCGCGCTGTCCGCGCGCCCTGACCCATGACGGCGCGGCACCGCGCACCCCCGGTCCACGAAGCAGCATCCAGTGCATGTTGACAGTAAATCGATTTCGAGATCTACTGTCACTTGACACCAACTTCCGGAGTTTGCTGTGACGGACCAACCCGATCCCCACCGCTGGTGGGCCCTGGGCGCGCTGGTCGCCTGTATGCTCGTGCTCGGCCTCGACATGACCATCCTCAACGTGGCGCTGCCGACCATGGCGTCCGAACTCGGCGCCGACACCGGTGAGCAGCAGTGGATCGCCGACTCCTACCTCGTCGTGTTCGCCGCGACGATGCTCCGGCCGGGCTGCTCGGCGACCGGTTCGGGCGCCGCGGGATGTTGATCACGGGCCTCGGGATCTTCCTCGTCGGCTCCCTGGTCGGCACCGTCGTCTCCGCCCCGGGATGGGTGATCGCCGCCCGTACGGTGATGGGGCTCGGCGCGGCGCTGATCATGCCGCTCGCCCTCTCGGTGGTGCCCTCGCTGTTCGGCCCCGGCGAGCGCACCAGAGCCATCGGCGCCCTCTCCGCCACCTCCGCGCTCGGCATGCCGCTCGGCCCGATCATCGGCGGCTGACTGCTCGACCACTTCTGGTGGGGCTCGGTCTTCCTCGTCAACGTGCCGCTGGCCGCGATCGGCATCCTCTGCTGCGCCCTGCTCGTCCCCGAGACCCGCGACCCGGCCGCGCCCACCGTGGACATCGGCAGCACCCTGCTGGCCACCCTCGGCCTCGGCCTGCTCGTGTTCGGCGTCATCGAGAGCCCCGACCACGGCTGGGGCGCGCCGCTGACCCTGCTGGCGCTGTTCAGCACCGTCGCGCTGATCACCGGGCTGGTGCTGCGCGAGCGCCGGCAGGCGCGCCCGATGCTCGACATCGGACTCCTCGGCCAGCGGGGCTTCCTGTGGAACGCGGTCGCCGCGACGCTGGTGACCCTGGTCCTGTCGGGGCTGCTGTTCATCCTGCCCCCGTACCTCCAGGCAGTGCTGGGCCACGACGCGTTCGGCACCGGGGTGCGGCTGCTGCCGATGATGGGCGGCCTCCTCGTCGCGGCGCGCGGCAGCGCCCCCCTCATCGAACGGTTCGGCCCGCGCGTGGTCGTCCCGGCCGGCCTGACCACGCTGGCGGGCGCGGCCTTCCTCGGGGCCACCACCGACGTCGGCGACGGGTACGGGCATACCGCGCTGTGGTTGGCCGTCGTCGGCTTCGGGTTCGGCTTCGCGATCGTGCCCGCCATGGACGCCGCGCTCGGCGCCCTCCCGCGCGAGCGCGCGGGCAACGGCTCCGGACTGCTCATGACGCTGCGGCAGTTCGGCGGCGCCATCGGCGTGGCGCTGCTCGGCAGCCTGCTGGCCAGCGGGTACGGCGACCGGCTGAACACCGACGGCCTGTCCCGGGACGCCGCCGACACCGCCGACGACTCGATCGTCGCCGCCCACCTGGTCGCCGACGCGCTCGGCGACCCACGACTCGCGGAGTCCGCCGACTCCGCCTACGTGCACGGCATGACCCTCGTCCTGCTGGCCTGCGGCACCACGGCCCTGCTCGCGGCGACGCTGACAGCCTGCTTCCTGCCCGACTCGCGCGCCGGCCGTCCGACGACGGCCACAAGGGCAAGGGCCCGGAGGACCCGGGTGTCCCGGGTGACCCCGTTGACCCCGTTGGCCCAGGAGACCCGGCTGACCTAAGCGGTCCGCGCGCCCCGGATGGCCCGGGCCGCGCGGCGGAACCGGCCGGCGCGGGCGGCCCGGGCAGTCCGCGCGACCCGAACGACGCGCGGCGGGATGGTGACACCGAGCCCCCGCCGTCGCACGTGGCCCGGGCGTCCGACGATGGCCGACAATAGGGACCATGGCCTCAGCACGTACGACGTCCGCCGCCGAGCCCGGGGCGGTGCCCGCGCTCGGCACCGGGCGCGAGCGCAAGCTCGGGCTCCGGGAGCGGAAGAAGATCCAGACCCGCGAGGCGATCCGGCACGCCGCGTACCGGCTCTTCGCCGAGCAGGGGTACGACGCGACGCCCATCGACCAGATCGCCGAGGCCGCCGAGGTCTCCCCCAGCACCGTCTTCCGCTACTTCCCCACCAAGGAGGACATCGTCCTCACCGACGAGTACGACCCGGTCATCGAGGAGGCCCTGCGCGCCCGGCCCGTGGACGAGCACCCGGTGGAGTCGATCCGCCAGGTCCTCGTCGTCTCGCTGCGCGATCTCGTCCTCAACCAGGACGACGACATCGCACTGCGCACCAGGCTGCTCCGCGACGTGCCCGCGATCCGTGGCCGGATGGCCGAGGCGCAGGCGGAGTCCAGCCGCGTCATCCGCTCCGTCCTCGCCGAACGCGCCGGCAAGCCCGCCGACGACCTGGAACTGCGCGTCATCACCGCCGCGGTACTCGCCGCGCTCCAGGAGTCCGTCATGTACTGGGTGGACACCGGTCAGGCCGGTGACCTGGAGGAACTCCTCGACACCACGTTGGACGTCCTCGCCCGCGGCCTCTCCCTCCCGCCCCGCCCGCCCACCGACGGCGCCCCGGCCGGCCCCCGCCCATAATCCGGGGCTACCGTGTCACCAGGCGGCGCGGATTCGCCCCCGGGGCGGGCGCGGGCTCGTACCCCGGGCGGGCGCGGGCTCGTCATCCGGAGCGGTGGCCGGCCCGCCGTACGCGCGCGCCACCCACCGGCCGCGCGCTCACAGCTCCATCACCACCGTGCCGACGTGCCGACCCTCGATCAGCTCCACCAGCGCGCGCGGGGCCCGTTCGAGCCAGGCGTACCGGACGTACGGGAAGGTGAGTTCGCCGTCTGCCATCGCCCGGCCTATCTCCCGGGTCCACGCCGGCACCGAGTCCAGGTGGTCGAGGAGCGTGATGCCGCGCAACTCGATACCACGGGCCAGCAGTTGCAGAGTGTCGATCTCGACCAGCGCCTGGCTGCCATCGCCATCCAACTGCCCAGAGAGCGCCCCGACGACGGCGAACCTGGCCCTGCGGTTGGCCACCGCGAGCGCCGACCGTAACTGCTCGCCGCCGACGGTGTCGAAGACCACGTCGATCCCGTCGGGGGCCGCCTCCCGCAACTGCTCCTCGATCGACCCCGCGCCCCGGATCACGACGGCGTCGTACCCCAGCTCGTTCACCAGGTAGTCCGCCTTGCGCGGCGAACCGGTGCTGCCGATGACCCGGCCAGCCCAGTGCAGTCGCAGGATCTGTCCGGCCATGCAGCCGACGCCGCCGGCCGCGCCACTCACGAACGCCGTCTCGCCGGGCCGCACCTCGGCCGCCTCCACCACGGCGGCCCAGGCGGTCAGCGCCTGCGACAGGTGGGCCGCGGGGTCCGGCAGCGCGGCCAGGTCGAGTGGCGTGGCCGCGTCAGCGTCCACCGCCGCGTACTCCCGCCAGGAGTCGTTGTGCCGCACCAGCGTGCCCGGCTCCACCCCGGTCCCGGCCGCCGCGTCGGGCGCGGCGACGACCTCGCCAATCACCGGCCCCCACAGCGGCCGGTCGACCTCGTAGGCCGGCATGGGCAGGTTCGCGTCGGACATCAACGTCCGCATGACGGCCACGACGGTCATATACCGGTTGCGGACGAGGAGTTGGCCCGGCCGGGGCTCGGCACCGGCGCCTCGACGACGGTGAAGTGCTCCTCGATCAACGCGCCCGTCGGGCGCTCGACGAGGTGGATCTCGCGGTGCGTGGCGGGCACGTCGCCGTACGGACCCGCGGCGGTTTCAGTGGCCATGGTGCTTGCTCCTTGGCATAGCGGCGACGCGCCGGGCAGCCAGCCATCCGCGCGCCGCCCGCGAACGACGCGCGACAGCTGCACGTCGCCCGCGCGGACATCAAGTGCCTTCATTCTGCAGCCACTTGAGTACCGCCAGCCACCTAACTGATAACCCGTCGGCCCAGTTGACGCGGCCCGCCCGGCCGCGCTAAGCGTCCCCCGCCGGGCCGCGCAGTGCCGCCGCGAGGCGGTCCGGATCGGTCGTCGGCGCGTCGCAGGTGAAGTTCCGGCACACGTACGCGGCCGGCCGGCCGTCCACCAGCGGCCGGCCCGCCAACAGCGGCACCTCGTCACCGCCCGGCTCGCCGACCGCCACCACCGCGCCGGGTGCCGTCCCCAGGAGCGCGGCCGGGTGCAGCCGCTGGGTCGCTGGGTCGTCGGGGTCGCCGACGACGGCCACCTCGCGCGGCCCGTCCAGGAGCGCTTCCCCGGCGGCCAGCCCCCAGCCGATGAAGCGGGGCGCGCGGCCGGCGAGGGCCGTCACCACGCCCAGGGCGCGTTCGGCGGCCTCCCGGTACCGGCCGCTGCCCGTGGCGGCGGCGTACCCGACGAGCGGCCGGCCGCCGCCGTCCAACCGGAGGGCACGGCGTTGTCGGTCGGGTCCTGCGGGCGCCTGATCAGCGTCTCGGCGTCGTCGGCCGTGTCGAAGAACGTCCCGTCATCAGCGGTGAAGTGCCGCAACACGGTGTCCAGGAGCAGGCCCGCGAACTCCACCCACACCCCCTCGCCGGTCACCCCCGACAGCGTGAGGAAGCCCTCCGCGACGTCCGCGTAATCCTCCAGGACGCCCGCGCTGTCGCCGGGGGTCCCGTCGCGCGAGGTGTGCGTCAGCCGCCCGTGGTAGTCCAGGTGGACGCGGACCAGCAGGTCGGCCGCCTCGACCGCGGCCGCCGTCAGGTCGGGCCGGTCGAAGTACGCCCCGGTCTCGGCGAGCGCCACGATGGCCAGGCCGTTCCACGCGGCGATGACCTTGTCGTCCCGCTCGGGCCGCGGTCGCTCCGCGCGGGCGGCGAGCAGCCGGCGGCGTACGGAGTCGACGGCCTCCGGTCCGACAGCGGCTGGCCGTCCGGCAGCCGCAGCACGGAAGCGCCCTCCTCGAACGTCCCCTCCTCGGTCACGCCGAAGTACCCGGCGGCCAACTCGGCGTCGGCCTCCCCCAGCACCCGCCGCAACTGGCTCGGGGTCAACATGTAGAAGGCCCCCTCCGCGTGCCGCCCGCTCCCCCCCGGACGCAGCCCCGGCCTCCCCCGCACCGCCGTCCGCGGCGCCGGCCACCGCCGGGTCGTCCTCGAACACGGGGCTGTCGGCGTCGAGCGCCGACGCGAAACCGCCCTGCTCGGTACGGAGTTCCCGGACCATGAAGTCCGCGGTCTCCAGGGCGACGCGACGGGCCAGGTCCGAGCCGGTGGCCCGCCACAGATGGGCGTAGACGCGACACAGCAACGCGTTGTCGTGCAGCATCTTCTCGAAGTGCGGAACGACCCATGCGGCGTCCACGGAATACCGCGCGAACCCGCCGCCGAGCTGGTCGTAGATCCCGCCGCGCGCCATCGCCTCACAGGTGGCCTGCACCATTTGCAGCGCGGCCTTGGAACTCGTACGGGCATGGTGCCTGAGCAGGAAATCCAACACCATGGACGGAGGGAACTTGGGCGCCCCACCGAATCCGCCACGCACCGCGTCGAACTCCCGGGTCAGCCCGATGAGCGCGGCATGCAGTTCGGCGTTTCCCGGCGGCCGGGGCGCGTCGTACGACAACGAACGCCCGGCCAACTCCCGCACGATCCGCCCGGCGGCCTCACCGACCTCCCCCCGCCGATCCGCCCATGCGCTGACCACCCCTTCGAGCACCTGCCGAAACCCGGGCATGCCGTGTCGCGGCTCGGGCGGGAAATAGGTACCAAAGTAGAACGGCTCGGCCTCCGGCGTCAGAAACACCGTCATCGGCCAACCCCCGTGCCCGGTGGCAGCCTGCACCGCCTCCATGTACACGGCATCGATATCGGGCCGTTCCTCCCGGTCCACCTTGACCGAGACGAAGTGCTCGTTGAGATAGGCGGCGACCGATTCGTCGGCGAAGGACTCGTGTGCCATGACGTGGCACCAGTGGCACGCGGAGTACCCGACCGACAGGAGCACGGGCACATCCCGCCGCCGCGCCTCCTCGAACGCCTCCGGCTGCCAGGGCCACCCAGTGGACGGGGTTGTCAGCGCGCTGAAGTAGATAAGGCGAGGTCACAACAGCCAGCCGGTTGATGCGAGCCAGCCTCTCACAGGGCTTGGCGCGACCGGCGAAACCCTCACGGTCTCGCCTCGCGTGGCTAAATTGCGCGTGTGAGCCCTCACGTGGCGGGTGGCTGCTCCCCCTCCACTATCGGGCGACCCGTATCTCGGAACAGTAAGGCTGGGAACAGCAGAACTGGGCCTGCCGAGGCTCCTCGAAGGAGGTACACCATGTCCGCCGAGATGGTGGCGCCCGCATGGATGCATACGCAGATCAGCGCGGAACAGTACGACTCCTGGTCCGAGGAGCAGTGCGCCGGCATCGAGATCGTGGACGGAATGGTCGTCGTGAGCCCGAGCGCCTCCAACGGCACAAGCGGCTGGCGCGGATCCTGGCCAACGCCCTGGCCGCCGGCGCGGGCCCGGACTGGAATGCGGACACGGGCTTCGACGTCCGCCCGCAGGACGTTCCGCTCACCAACCGCCAGCCAGACGTCATCGTCTGCCGCGCGGAGACTCTCGACCTCACGCCCACCCGTCCCGAGCACGTACTGCTGATCGTCGAGGTCGTGTCGCCCGGTTCGGATACCACCGACCGAATCGTGAAGGTGGACCAGCCCGCCAAGGCCGGCATCCCCCTCTACTGGCAGGTCGAGCAGGCTGCCACCGGGTCCCGATGGTCTACGCCTACGTTCTCGACCCCGGCACCGCGGCCTACCGTGACGGCGAGGTGTTCACCGGCGTGATCGAGGCTGCCGCGCCCTTCTCCGTCACCGTGGACCTGGGAACCGTCTGACAGCGCTGGAGAAGCATCTCCTCATGGCCGACACTTCGAGCCTCGGTGGAGGTCGGCGAGCGTCTCCGGCGGTCCTGCGACGCCTACAAGTCCCTTGAGCGGCGGTCGAGGACGTTCCTCGACCTCCCGCCCGAAGGTTGAGAAGCCCGTGCAGTGACCGTTCCGGGACCGGCCACAGGTCGGTATCGGTGCCCGGCCCCGGGCAGCCCCTTCGACCGAGGGCAACGCAGCCTGGGGACGTTTGTTCAGGCCGGACACTGCGGCAGGTGGGGAACATGCCGCGCGGGCGGCCGTGGGCACACCACAGCCGGCGGGCCGCGCGGTGAGAGCCGCGCAGGAACCGGACGGCAGCAGGCGCGACCGGCCCGGAATCGGTGAGCCGGGGTGCCCGCACACCCCGCCCGGCGACTCACCGGTCACGAGGGCGTCGCTCTCAGGGTGATGCGTCCCTACCAGCGGCTCCTTCCGTGTGTCGGCTCATGTCCCCCACGATTGTGCCCAGGCGCCCCAGCGCCCCGGGAGCGAGTGGTGGGAGCAGAAGGATCGTGTGAGTCCACGCGTCGGTTCTCAGCAGTCTCAGCATGATGTGTCGAGCCGTCTCCTCGTCAGAGGGGTTGCCACTGCAGGAGGCCCGGGCGAGTGCCAGGCAGGTCCGGATCGTCCGGTCGTCGGCGCGGCTGTCCGTGGCCACAGCCACCTGGGCACGCGCCAGGTGTGTGGCGGCGGTGCGGAGCACCGTCGATCGGTCAGCCGGCGTACCTGCCGCTTCGGCGTGACGCCACACGGCAGAGGTGTCGCCGTCCACCGCGGCCAGCAAGGCCAGTTCCGCGCGGGACTCCCGTTCCGGCTGGAGCGAGCGCCGCGATCTGCCGGCCGAGCTCTCGACGGCGTACGCGGCTTCAGCGGGGAGGCAACCGAGCCGTGCCAGCAGACCGAGAACGGCCGTCGACCGGGCCGACCACGGCATGGCGGGGTCGGCCACGTGCAGCGCGGTGCGGTGGAGTGCGTCGCTCAGCAGCGGGTCGGGGTGCCGGACGCCGGGGAAGGCGAGGAGCAGAGCCGCCAGTTCGTGGAGAGTCCTGAGCGGGTTGCCTGCGGCCCCGCCTCGATCCGCCGTGCCAGGGCCTCCGTCAGGGACCCAGCGATACGTGTTGCCCCCTCGGGACAGTGCCGTACGAGCCCGGCGGCGACGGCCGTCAGTGCCTGCCGTCTGTGCTCGGCGTTACGTCCCGTTGCCATCGCCGAGGCCGCGCGTTCGTCCCCGGTGTGGGCGAGTGCCTGGGCCACGGCGTTCGCCGGCTCGGGGGCGGCACCGTCCGGTACCAGACGTGCCGCCGCTCGGGCGTAACAGGTGCCCAGGTCGTCGTAGCCGGCGAGGGAACAGCCGAGGGAGAGGGCCGCCAGGTGTCGCGCGCGGTCATGCGTGTCGGACTGGTTCCGCGCGAGCGCTTCGGCCTCGTCCGGCTTGCCTACCGCGCCCAGGGCCTGACAGAGATCTACAGTCCACTCTCCTAGGAGGGGCGGGCTGTCCGCGGGCATCGAGCCCCGTGCGACGGGGCGGTTCCGCAGGACCGTCTCCAGCAGTTCCGGCTGCGCGAGAGGTTGCCCGCACCCAACTGGTCGTCCGCCTCCAGGAGCAGAGGCAGGTGGGGGTCATCGGGGTGCGGGGCGTCGTGGGAGGAAGGCAGGCCGGCCGACCTCCGGTGTGTGTCCGAGCGCCGGTGCGCGGGTCTGTGCCTGGTCGCAGGCGGCCTCGGCGCGCCTTCGGGTTCCGCCCGCGCCGTCCGCATCGTCGGCACGGCCTGTGTCGTCTGTGCGTCCTGTGCGCGTCGCTCCAAGAGCGTCGCGCTCTCTTCCATTCCTGGCCTTGCGTTCCTCCTCCCGGGCCCCGCGCTCGGCGTCCTTACTTCTGCGCTCCGTCCTCCTCTTCTCGTCGGCAGCAGCCACCGCCTCGCTGTCCCGTCGTGCCTTGTCGTCCCTGGCCACCTCGACCACCCACTGCGCCCGTTCCAGCAGGGGGTCCCCGAGCAGCCCGGTGCGCAGTCCTTCCGGCAGGTCCTCCACGAGGCGTCCGATGTCGTCGAGATCCGTCCTCATGGCGCCCGCGTCGGCCACCGCCTCGGCGAGGCGCGCCAGCGTCCCGGCCAACTCGCGGCGGAGGTGGGCCCGGTCTTCTTCGGACAAGGAATCGGACACGGAGTCGGGTGGAGAATCGGGGTCCTTCAGCGCCTCGATCACCCTGCGCATCGGGTCCAGGGCCTTCCGGATCAGTTCAGCCGCCTGGCGAGGCCGCTTGGCGGGCAGAGCGGTGAGCGCCGATGCCGCGGTGGCCAGGACGTCGACCGCTCCCAGCCCGTCCGCGTCACCGAGTTCCTCGCAAACAGCCTCGATACAATCACCGGCGTACGGGCCGAGGGAAGGCGCAGCTCGCGCCAACGCGCCCCAGAGACCCACCGCGGCGGCCCGGGCACGCATGCCTCCCGCGCCGAGCATCTCCGCCCGGGCGCGCAACACCGCTACAGCGTCCGGATCTCCCACCGAGTCCAGCATCCCTGCCGCCTCGATGAGGGCTTCCGTCCCGGCCGCCGGGTCTTGGAGCACCGCGCGGAGCAGCGGCCGGGCGGCGTCGGAGCCGTTCAGCGTCGCGAGCGTGCGGGCGGCGCCAAGAAGCCGTGCGTGCGACCGGGGGGCCCGAAAGGTGCCGGGAAAGCCCTGGTCGGCGCGGTCACGGGCCAGCCACTCGACCGCCTCCCGTACGACGGCGGCAGCGTCCAACCCGGTCTGCTCCCCGTACGTTCGTCCCGTGGGGGACTGTCCCGCATACGCCAGTTCCGCCGCCACGTCCGCCAGGTGGACGGCCCTGGCGACCGCCGTGGGCGCGGAGCGGGCCAGTCCGCGGGCGCGCTCCGTGTCCCCCAGCCTGACGAAGAGGGAAACGGCCCCGTCGGGTACTTCATGTGTGTCCTGGCGCAGCAGGGACCGCGCGGCGCAGAGGGGAACGAGCACCGCCAGGCGCTCATCGCCGGACGTGGCGTCCGTTGTCCCGCTGATCTCCGCCTCGAAGGCTTCCAGCTGGGCGAGCGCGGCGTCCGGGCCGGCCGTACGCGCGAGTCGGGGCATGTCGAGGACATATGCAGCGCGTTCGGCAGTGCCGGCCAGCAGACGGAGCTGATGCGCCAAGGGGTACGGGGGCGTACCGTCCGGCCAGCCCGCCGCGCGCCACCTCCGCGACCAGGCCAGCAGTTCATGGTTGTGTCGTAGAACCCCTGCCTTCCCCAGGTCTTCACGAACCGCGCGGACGAGACGGGGGTCAGCTAGGGCATACGTACGGGACACCGGATCGTCGGTCACGAGGGCGCGTCCCACCGGTCCCTGCGCCAAGCGGTCGAGGCGCTCTGCGGGAAGCCCGGTCAGCTCTGCCAAGTCCGTCGTACGCAGGCCGCCGCCCGCCACGGCCAGCAGTCCTGTGACCGGTTCGCCCAGCGCGGTGACGTCCGGCGGCGGCTGCTGCATCAGCGGTACCCCCGCGACGGGGACGAGGGTCCGCAGGTGCCGGTACTGGCGCAGGGGTTGGCGTACCGGGGGAAAGTCGTCGGAGAAACGCACCCAGCGCCGGAGGGAGACGATGACACACATGTCGGGCGGCGGGCGGGAGGGCAGGAGAGCGGCGATGCTTCCGTGTGCGGGCCTCTGCCCGGTTCCGGCCGCTCTTCCGAACGTGGTGGCATCGGCTCCGGATTCCGGCGCCCCGCTCCCGGCTGTGAGGCCCGACCAGGCCACGTCGTCATCGAGTCCATCGACCACGAGCAAGAGCTTCCGTCCATGGCATGCCCTCTTCTCGGCCGCTTCGGCGAAGAGCGCCTTCCACTCCCGGGCGTTGCCCGGGACGGGGACGCCTGGCCTGCCGAGGCAATCGTCGATCTGGTCGACGATCTCCTTCTCGAACGCGGCGCGTGTGTTCGTGCCGCGTGCCGCGGAGACGAAGAAGGACAGGATGTCGGCGTCCGCCGGGGGGCGTCGGCAGACGTAGTCGGCGAGCAGCACGGGTCTTGCCCACGGGAGCGTCGGCGTGCCAGCACAGATACGACGGCGCCCCGGCACGGGAGTCCCGGACGAACGCGTTCATCGCCGTACGCTCGTCCATTCGCCCCCGGGCTTCGACGATGGATGCCTCGTCGGCCGAGCTGTGCAACCGGATGAAGCGGAGACCAGGGTCCACCCGCCGCCGGTTCGAAAGGATCTGGCCGTCCCGCGCGGCCCTCGCTTCCTCCTGGGCCGCGCGCAGGGCGGTTTCCCACTCGGTCCGAGTACATCGAGGAGCCGGAAGCACCCTGCAGCTTCTCCACTGCGGACTGGAAGCGATGCGCTCGTGCCGGCGAAGGGACCGTGCTTCCCCCAAGCCAGTCCCGCCACGTCGAGGGGGAGATCTCCAGCCCCTCGACCACTTCTTTGGGAAGGGGCTCACCCGCAGCTTCCCACACCTCCTGCAGCATGCCATGCAACTTGTCACGCGCACTTCTCGACGAAGCCCCCACCGCCCCACTCCCGTCCTGGCCCACTGCCCGAAGAAACGGCCACCCTCGTATGACTTCAGCAGGTCCCACCTGCGGAAACCGTGGCGCGACAGTCGGCGCAACTGTCCGTCGTCCTCTACCGCCGCAAGTCTGAGGTCATCACCACAGCAGCCGAACCCGGCTCCCGGCAACAAGGATGGGCCATGATCGACATTCCTCAACTGCTCTTCTACGCCGCCGCCCTGAGCGGGTGCGCCGGCCTCCTCTACACAGGCGTCCTGCTCATCGTGGCCCTCGCCTCCGTCTTCGCCCCTACTCCGGAACGCCGCAAGGACGCGCGGACGACCCTAAGCATCTTCGTACGCCGGCGGTCGCGTTGAGGGGGGTGCAGCCACGCTTCCGCGGCATCCTGAGCAGACGGATCGACCACAGGATCCGTTGCTGGAACTCGGGTGTCTGAGGAACCCTATTCGAAACTGTGAGAAGTGCACTCCACTTGTAGGTCGACAAGCTCTGGATGGCCTGAAGTCGCCTGCAGAGAAAGGAACATGGGGTGCAATGTCCCTGTGCTGCCGACCGCCCACGCCGTGCCGACGCCTGCCGCTCCGCGATCGCGGAGCCGGAGATACTCGACACGGAGAAGAAACATGGGCAGGGCGGTACGGGAGTGGCCGGGGAACCACGGAGGAGAGCTGATCCTCATCGCGGTCGCCGCTGTGATGACCAAGGTGGTCGATCACCTCTGGTAGACGGCCGTTCTCGACGCAACAGTCGCGCCGAGAACGGCCTACCCCTGCAGTGAGTGGTTCCCGTCCTGTGCACCCGGGACGGGAACCACTCACACCTCGCCGGCCTGCCGGAGGGGTGCTGCTAGGGGTGCCGATACATCGGCAGTCCCTCAGTTTAGATCCCTGGCCGGCACCGTCCGGGCGGCTGGTTCCTATGCTGGGCAAACAGAGAACGGGACATACCGAGCGAGGTCAAGAATATATTCCCGCCGACAGCGGGAGTGACCCGTCGGGAGCCTGAGGGGCTCTGGTCGGCCTTTCCCCCGCGCGGGCGGGGATAGCCCGCGCTCCGGCTTCGCGGAGCGCTCGAACGCGGTGGGAAACGGGGAACACACCCCCGCTCCCAGCGACGCCTGCTAGTTTCCCGTCCGTCGGCCCAGAAGGTGGTGACACGAAGTGCACGAGACCCGGCCGCCGGAACCCGCTGGTCAACGCCCCCCGCTGGGATCCTCGTTCCCAACCCTGCATCCCCACCGTCACCATCACAGGCGCGACCGCCCACCACTCCCTGTGCGGGCTCTTCGCTCAGGCCGATGACCTGGCCCGCCCTCGACTGCGCCTCACCGGGCGAGACCGTCGCCGTCATCGAGTACCTTCTGGCCATCTGCTTCGCCTCCGGCACCTGCCCCTCCTCCGACGAGGAGTGGCGCGCCTGGATCCTCGACCGAAGGAGCCTCGCGCCGGCCGCCGCATGGCTGGCGGACCAGCCAGCGGATTACTGGGACCTGTTCCACCCCACACAACCCCTGTCCCAGAATTCCCTGTTGGCGGCGGACCTTCGCGAGAGCGGCACCGGAACAGCCCAGTTGATCATCGAGCACGCCGGTGACTACAACCAGCACTTCGACCACCACCACCTCGAACTCGACAACCCGCTCCCGGCGGCGGACGCGTTCCGCGCCACTCTCACCCAGCACGTCTACGGCCCTTACGGGCGGGCCCGAATGTCCGGACAACGACTCGGCGCCAAGGTCACCAACCTCGCGGCGGGCCGGCTGACGGGGCGGATCCGGGTCGTCGCCCTGGGGCAGACCCTCGGCGAGACCCTGCGCCTGAACCTCTATCCGCCCGACGGACCGGGAGAACCGCTTAACACCTCCTGGACCACGCCCGGCTTCGAGCGGCGCACGTTCGACGAGAAGGCGAAGCCCCGGGTGCCGCGAAGCTCCGCGGACCTGCACAGCTCCCTGGGGCGTTCCGTGCTGATGCGTCCGGCGTACGGGCCGCACGGCGGGCAGGTCATGGTCGACCGGGTCCTGATCGGAGCCGGCGAGGTACTGGATCTCGACCCGGTGCATCACCTCCAGGACGCCGTGTACAGCAAGACGGCGAACGGCATGTCGAAGCCCCTGTGGCCCTCCCCCAGCAAGGCCCTTTGGTAACAGGCCCACGCCCTCTACAGCGCCGTCATGGACGACGAGACCGGGATGTACGCACGGCTGCGATCCCTCCTCCCGCACAAACGGACGAATCCGGGAGCCCCTTACCAGTTGTGGGCCGTGGGGCTGCTGGCCAACAAAACGCTGCCGGTCGCCTGGACACACGGCACCTACCCCTACGCCCCGGGCATGGCGGCGCACCTCTACCGAGCGTCCCGCCGGGGTTCGGTCATCGCCGAATACATCGCACTGGCCCTGAAGAACGCGGCGACCGTGGCAGCCGAGACCACGTTTCCGGCCATGCGGGCCGCGGACGAGAGCGGTCAGGTGGCGCGGCTCGACGCCCGGTACGACTTCTGGCCCGCGGGCCGAGGCCCCCTTCGAAGGATTGCTGGACGAAGTGATCGACCGGGGGTTCTTCGAGGACGAGGACCCGGTGTCCGCACCATTGGTCGCCTATGCGCTGGAGCTGATGACCACGACTCGCACCCAGTTGCTCCGGTGCCTCGACACCCTGCCGCCCAACGACCGCAACCACCGTGGGCGAGCCCGGGGCGTGCGGCTCTTCGAAGAGGCCATGTCCGGGGAGCGGGCCCCGGCCGAACTCCGAGGGGAGACCTCATTTGACTGAGCAGAATCCGTCGACCGGAGCGGGAGTGGAGCAGCCCCGGTTCCCGCACGACAGCGCGGCGCTCATCACCTGGCGCTCACCACCCTCGTCCGCAACCGCGAGTACGGGACCCTCGCCGAGCTCCGCCGGGCCCGGGTCCGTACCAATGCGCACATCCGCGCGGGCTGGTACGGGGGCGACGACCACCGCGGCCTTTTCGAGCAGGTGGCATTCCTGTTCGCGATCTACCACCAGGGGAGTTCCACACCCTCGTACGGCCGTGGCAGCCTCGGCGCCGCGGCCCGCAGGATAGGGGACGGGACCGGGCGCGGGCCGTACAACCCCGGCGCCCAACGACTTCTAGACCGTGTCGTTGCCAGCCGGCGCATTCCCTGGCGCCACCTCCAGCACGCGGTCACTCGGCTCCGGTCCTGCGAACAGTCCCCGCCGTCCTGGATCGGGCTGATCGAGGACCTCATCAAATGGAACGACCGCAAAGCGCGGGTCGCCTATCAGTGGTCGGTCGAGTTCCACACCCCGCCGGAAACGGCCGGGAAGCACCGGACGAGCCGATAACACGACCGACGTATCCACCAGCGATTCGACCGACGAGACGGAAGGACACCACCTCGTGACCGAGTCATCTCGGAGCCAGTTCCTCTCCTTGCATCTCATCGAGACCCTGGCGGCGGTCCTTCCTGTACGCGACGAGAACGCCCAGCCCAAAAGCCTGGTCTTCGGCGGCGTGGAACGCCATATGATCACGAGCCAGGCCCGCAGGCGTGCCGAACGGGTCCATGCCCGTAACCGGGCCAACGCCGGCCGCGGGGCGCTGAAGGGTCGGAGCATGGGCATCCGTACCCGGGAGCGGGCGCTCCTCACCGGACGTGAACTCGAGTCCACTCATGGCTGGGACCGGGACAGGGCTCTGACCACCGCCCGTGCGGTGTTGGAGGCAACCGGTCTCAAATTTGGCGATCTGAAGAAGAAGAGCGTGGCCAACCTGACCAGGGTGCTCATCTTCGCGCTGTCCGACGCTGGAGCGAGGATCGCGCACCAGATCGCCGACCGGGCGGCAGAGATCGAGGAGTGGCGCGACGCTTATCTCGAAGCCCTGGCTCAGGCCGAAGCGGTGAAGAAGGCGCGTCGCGGAACCAAGAAGAAGACCGCGACACCCCCGGAGGCAGAGGAAGAGGCCACGACAGAAACCACGACAGCCGTCGCCCTTCCTCCCCTACCCAAGGCCACACGCGATGCCGTTCTGCTGGCCCTCGCTCCTCGCGACGCCGTGGACATCGCTCTTTACGGGCGTTTCCTCGCCGAGATCCCCGACTCGCCGAACGTCGACGGCGCCGTCCAGACGGGACACGCTTTCACTGTGCACGAATCGGAGCAGATCGAGGACTTCTACGCGGCCGCCGATGACGCGAAACTCGAGCGCAAGCGCAACGCTCTCGACTTCCTTGACGCCGCGGACGACACGGGGGCGGGCATGACCGGGTACCAGTCCCTGATCTCCGGCACGGTAGAAGGTGCCGGAGATCAGGGACTGGTACCCGGCACCTTCTACCGGCACGCGGTTCTCGACTGGACACAGCTCCGCACCAACCTGTGGGCGGCCGGAATGGACGAAGCCGAGGCCGAACAGGCCGCGTCAGAGGCCGAGAAGGAATTCGTGAACTCCTTCGTGGAGGCATTTCCGGAAGCGAAGAAGAACTCCACCGCGTCCACCGGATCGCTCCCTGCGCTCGTCCTCACATTCGAGGGAGAACGCCCCTACAACTACGCGTCCACCTTCCAGAAGCCGGTCGACGAGAGGCCCGTGCCGGACGGCGGGGAAGGACCGGCGGGTCCTGCCACCGTACGCAGGCTGCTGCGCCACCACCTCTTCGTCAGCCACCGCCGCGACGACCTGCGTACCGCGCGGGTGCTCACGTACGACGCCGAGATCGACCTGCTCCTGGGCGAGCTGGGGCTGCCGGAGTCGCTGTCCGTGGTGGAGCAGGCCGAGGACCTCACCCCATGAGCGACGCGAACGACTCGCACGTCCTGCTCATCCGGCTGGCCGGCCCGCTGCAGTCCTGGGGCACCACCAGCAGGTTCGCCCATCGTGACACCCACAGCCGTCCCACGAAGTCAAGGGTGATCGGCCTGTGTGCCGCGGCCCTCGGGCTGCCCCGGGAAGAACCCCTCGGGGAACTCGCCGAGGTGCTCTTCGGGGTGCGGGCCGACCGGCCCGGCACGCCACTCCGCGACTACCACACAGTCGGCGGCGGGCGGTATCCGCTGCGTCCCTGTGACCTCATCACCGACCACCAGCGAGCCACCAAAGCGACGACGAACCCGTTGTCAGTCCCGTCGCCGGACGCGCCGGATCCCGGTCCGTTCGGCCGGGGGGCTGGAAGCCTGGTACGGCTCGCCGAAGTACGTCACCGCCGATCCGGCGTCGGGAACCCTCATCTCCAAGGAGGTTCGCCGCCACAGCCTGATCACGGAGCGCTGGTACCTCGCCGACGCCGCCTTCCTCGTCGGCCTGGAACACCCGGACGCAGCACTCCTGGAACGTATCGCCCACGCCTTGGAACACCCGAAGCGCCTGCTCTGGCTCGGCCGCAAAGCCTGTCCGCCTTCGGGGGACCTCGCTCTCGGCATCGTCCCGGGCCCCTCCGGAAAGCGTTCGAGACGCATGAACTGCTTCCGGACGCCGTCAGCCACGGACGTGAGCCGCCGGTCGCCGTGACACGCGTACGTCCATGGGCCTGGATCGAGAGTCCTCGGCCGCTCCCCGGGATCGCTCCTATCCTACCAGCCCGTGCACTTCGGAGCGGACGGACCCGCCCACGGCCTCCGCTGGGAGACCCGACACCGCATCACCATCGCCGCACACGCCCGTGGATGGGACATCATCCTGTGAACACGACTACTGACGCGTCGAATGCGCCGTCGGGCGCGGGTGGAACCGCCAGGTTCGTCGCTGCACAGTCCCTGCTGACCCTGGATTCCCGGCATCCCTTCACCGGCAAGATGCTCATCGACGCACAGGACATGCACCGGACCTTCATGAGTGGTTTTCTCGGCTGGCTGGACGGCGGCAGCCTGGACCCTCGTGCCCAGATGGGCATCCTGTCGACCTGGACCGTCGATTTCCGTCAGGCGCGGCTCAACCTGGTGGTCCAGTCGTCACTGCCCGCCGACTGGAGCAGCATCCCCCGTGCGGCCCTGGCCGAAAAGCCGGAGCCCCTCACCATCGACCGCACTTTCCGCGTCGGCGACCAGGTCGCCTTCCGCACCGTCGTGAATCCGGTCCGCAGCATTCCGCCTCCACCGGACTCTCCGCCGAAGACCCGGGGGACCCGTGTGCCCCACACACCCCCCGAACACGTGAAGAAGTGGTTTGCGCGCCGCCTCCAACCACCCGGCGAACCCGCGGTCGCCCCGGACGGTGTCACCCGCATCGGAGCGGACACCGACACTGACCGGATCACTGTGCGCGTGCTGCCGCTCGTCTCCAGCCCGGCACCACACAAGGGCCTGCGCATCGCCCGCGCGGAAATCAAAGGCACGCTCACGGTCACCGACCCCAGGACATTCGCCGCGGCCCTCACCCAGGGCATCGGCCACGCGCGTGCGTACAGCTGCGGGCTGATCCTCGTACGCTGAACCACTCACCCCGTGGTCCGAGGCAGACTTCCTGGGCTCGGCAACCGAACACCGACCGATGCGGGGCACCGTGCGGACCGCGGGGCCCCGCAGGCACGGCGGCGGCCCCCATGAGCTGTGCGCCCCGGTACCCGCCACCGGCTCGCGCCGGTGCCCCGTCCCTTGGGGACGCTCCTCAACGGCCACGACGACGCACTGGTCGGGGTGGCTGTCACTCCGCTGGTCATCCACCTTGCGGACGGCGGAAGCCAGCTCCTCTCCCCAGCCCGACCGGTACCGCCCTCGTGTCCGTCTCCACCCGTCCGACCATCTCTGCCGCCAGGTCAGCGTCTTTTGTTGACGCGTCAGGTCAGGCCCCCTGATCACTCTCACCTACTGACACCATTGACACACCGAGTAACCGGCCAACAGCGACACGTGCGTATCGCGCCGTCGCGCCACCTCGAACGCCTCGGCGGCCCAAGGCCACCAACCGATGGGATTGCCCGCGTGCTGAAGGTCAAGGAAATCAACGACCTGCGATCCGCCTGGGCACCACCGCAGTAGGCACCTCATCCACTGCTTGGACCAACTGCTCCACCCACTGCGCCAAGGTTCCCCCATCCGGCCCGCCTGGACACAGCCCGTCAGCTGCGATGACTATTCCGCGCCGTTCACTGGCCGTATGTGCTTGTCGCACGCATCGCCACCCGGGGGCTGGCGGGCGCCTCGGAGGCGGAGGCCATCGGCAGGACGCGGACGGGGCTGAACGGAAGTGCGGCTACGGTGCCCTTCGAGCCCGACCTAGGGCCCGCTGGGATCAGCACGCTGAGGGCAAAGCACCACTGAGGTCGCCGAGGAGTGCCGAAGAGGTACGCCCTGAACGCCAAGACGGTCCCCCGAGTGGATGCACACTCAGATCAACGCGGAACAGCAAGACTCGGCGCCGCATGCCCGGCCTGCCGTGCGCTTGAAGGTCGCGTCACCTGCCCGCGCTTCTGGGGAGGGCAGCAGCGCGAGCGCCGTCACTCAAGCCGTGCACCAAGGACCGGCGGCTCCAATGCCCTGAGAGTGACGCCTTCCAGCGCTTTCGCGACCTGCGGGGCGAAGTCCGCGTACTTCACCCATACATACCAGTTGCCCGCCGCGACAATAGTGTGGCCGTAGAGCGACCCACGCCTACTGGCGATGGAGTCACCGATATCGCTTCGGCTGAACTCACGAGGGTCGAGTACGTGAATTCGAGGGTCGAGTACGTGAATTTCGTTCTCGACCCTAACACCATCTATCACCGCCACGCAGTCCGACCTGGAACTAAAACGTGTCTGTGTGCGACGGAGCAGGTCACACTCAAGTCCTGCCTGCCCCATAGCGTTCCTCACGTCCTCGGCGGCTTCGTACTCCGGCTGGGTGGGAACGTTGGCGGGCATCCCCTCGTTAGCCCGGGGGGCGTCTGCCCCTCCAACACCACACGCGGCAGTAAGAAGAACGAGAGCGGCAGCGGCGAAAGTGGAAGCGACCCTAGCCATCCTCAGCCGCCTTTCGGCGGAGTGTGCGGCGGCCCGGGGCTAGGCGACGGGGTGCCAGGCTCGGGCTCATCACTGCCGACCCCGTCGTGGGCCCACCGGCCGCGTAGATCGGTTCGACCGAAAGGTGGTGAACCGCAGGGGTGTTTGCTTCCATTTGCTGAACTGCTTGGGCGCGCTCTTCGTCGCTCAGCGCCTCCCATGCCATCGCATCCTCTAGATGTGGCTGCAACTTGTCCCAGTTCTCACCGCGAGACCTGATGGCACCTCCCCGATCCTCTGACTCATCACCATATTCCTCGTTCTTCTCACGCACATCCGGGGTATCGGCGGCATAGAGAGTGAAGATCTGCTTGTCGGTGTCGGCTCCATACGGCTGCGAACGGAGTTGCTGCAGATGGTAGGCGCTCATCCGGATATTCTCGTTGGGGTTTTCCTCGATGTACTTCGTCAGCTCGGCGTCGCTCAGATCGTTCACGTGAGTTCCATCACTGAGAATGAACGCTCCCGGATTACCATCGATGACTTTTCTTGCAGTTTCGAGTTTGACGTGCGTGATGCCCAGCGAATTATCTGGTTTGATGGTCTGCTGTAGGCTCCAGTCAAAGAATCGACCGAAGGCGGTAAGTGGCCCCCGCAGTCTCGGCTCGAAATTCTGATACCACTGCTGTTCCTGCCAGAGGATGGACAATAGCAGTCTCTTACTTATTCCTGTCTCGGCAGCGGCCCGATCGACAGCCGCCAACTGGGAAGGCGACACGTTGATCGGATGCAGACCGCCCGACCCACCGGCCAAACGTAACGCGATACTCAAGGGGCTATTTCCGTGTAGTGCGTCCTTGACCATCTTCGGGTCCGTGATGCCCGTGAGGTTCTCGATCGTCCGCAGCGCACGCGCTGCCTCGACGTCAGCCTGTGTCGCTTTCGACAGAGCATCATCGATAATGCCCTGGGCATGGTGCACTGGCCGCAAGTGCTCGGTGCTGCCCGGAGGCACCATCACGGTCTTGTTCAACTGCACCCGCCCGCTGTCGTCCACCTTCAGCTCGTGGGTGCGGGCGTAGTCGAGCGCGCTTCGAAGATTCCGCTGCGCGCTGACGATGCTGTCTGCGAGGCCGTCGTACACCTTGACCAGGGAGCGTAAGGCGAGACCAGCCGCGTCGTAGTCGTCTGCGTGTTCGACGAAGCGCTCGCAGGCTGCCTTCCCAGCTTCCCCTACCCAGGACCGACTCAATGTGAATGTGGGCGCGACCTCGTCGCGTGCCAAGGAGCTAATTCCCTCGCACTGCTTAGCGGCTGACAGGGCATCGTCCGCGGCGGCGCGCCATTGTCGGGCTCAGCGCGGTCCAACTCACTGACGGAAACCATCAGGCATCCTCCAACCAGTCAGCCTGGGCTCAGAGTCGCTGCGCCATGGTTGCGTCGTCACTGATCTGCCTATTCGTCGCCTTGCTCAACGCGTCGGCCGCGTCCTCCACCATGTCACTGAGCGCATGCAGCCGCCTCTGCCACGCGGATACGCATTGGCTACTGGCAGGTCCGGCGGCCCAACAAGAATGGTTCGCCCCTACTGCGGCCGCATCATCCAGCTTCGACTTTTCTTTGGCATCGGCGTTAGCCAGTCGGATCTCCGACGCCTTGGTCCGTATGGGCCCTTCCAGCAGCCCCAGGTCCACGTCAGCTAGCGCCGGTTCACGAGGCGCACTGTGCCCCGTCGGCACGACGCTACTTCTGACGGCGTCAGCCTTGAACTGGGCCCACTCCTGCTCGAATGACATGCCTACCCCCGCATAGTGCAAGCCAGAATCAGAGACACCACGCTACCCGTGAGCCGCACTGAACCAAGATGCTTTATGGACAGCCGCTGGGCGAACGCTCTTGTCCTGAAAGTGGGGATCAGAGACGACGGGACACACCGGTGTGGCGTGTCACCTGGCCGGCCAACTGGGCCGGACGCACCAGTCTTTAGGGACGTTCAGCCCGGACAACGAGCGCGGGATACGGCCCTCGTGCCATACCCGGATGTCGCGGGCTGCCGCCCGAAGCACACCGTGGACACCCGCTGCCCGAGCAGCGCCCACCCCGCCCCACCACGGAACTCCGCCCCCACACGACAGTTATCCACAGCCCTCCCGTATCCGGGGAAGTCGCGGAAGACTGGGCATGTCCGCCGCGCCCGCCGTGGCGGCGGCGCGCGGTCTCGTACGGGGAAGATCGCCAGGAACCGACCGTGAGACACGGCACGTCACCCGGTTACGGCACGAGGGAGCGCGCGAACGCTTCATAAGAGGGAACGCATGCCGAACTCACGGCCGTTCTGCGGCCCAGCCATCGGACCGAGGCCGAGCGACTGCTCGCCCGCGCGGTGGAGGAGGTGCGTCGTTCGGGTGGCAGGACGGACGGAGGCGCGCTGCTCAGCCGGGCCAAGGCCGCGCTGGAGGACATCGCGTCGGCCGCGGGAGAGGAGTACACCGCCTATCTGGGCGCGTTGGACGAGGCGACGGGTGATCAGGTCCCGCTGGCGGCCCGGCTCTCGCGGCGGAACCTGGGCACTCCGGCCCTGGTGACGGCGGTGGCCGCGGCGACCGCCTTCGGCGCCGACCTCGGGTACGGCGCGTCGGCCGGGGGCGCGCTGAGCGTGGGGCTCTCCGTGGCCGCGGCCGGTTCAGCGGCCACCGTCGTCAAGCTGACCGCCGGCCACTGGCCCGCATCGCACCGCCGCGCTGCACAGCCAGCCGGGCGGGCCCGAGCAACTGCGGCTGCAGTGGCTGACGGCGCTCGAAGTGCGGGGCATCCGCCCCTTCCTCGACCAGCACCGCATGACGACCGCCGTGGCACGTGGCAACGGCCGTGCCGGCCCGAACGGCACGGCGCGGCGGCAGGCCGCCACGCCGCTCGCCTCCGGGGCCCGGGCGCCTCAACTGCGGGGCGCCGGGCGCAGCTCACCCAGATCGCGCAGTGGGTCCACCAAGCCCGGGCGAGCACGGAGACCAGGCCGACCGTGGTGCTGTTGCACGGCCCGCCCGGCTCGGGCCCGCACGGCGCTGGCCGTCCAGGCCGTACACCAGTTGCGGGACCAGTTCCGCGGCGCGTGCGTGGTGGACCTGCACGGCGGCGGCGCCACGGCGTCTGACGCGGCGAGCGGGCCGCCGCTGGCCACCCGGGACGCCCTGCTGCACCTGCTCAACCGCCTCGGCGCGCCCCGCGACCAGCTCCTCTTACGCGAGCGCCCCACCCACGAGCAGCACCTGACCGCCGTTCCGGTCACCATCGTGCTGGACGACGCGTCCGACGCCGAGCAGGTGCGCACGCTCGTTCCCGAGCGCTCCGACAGCCTGGTCCTCGTCACCTCGCGGGCCCCGCTTGACCTCCCGTCCGACCTGCCGGCCTGGGTGCACCAGCTCCCGGTGGGGCCGCTGGAGACGGCGGCGGCCGAGGAGTTGCTGCGGGCCGCGGCCGAGCAGGCGGCCGGCGCCGGGTCCGACGGCGGCGCCGACCCGTAGTATGACGCGTTGGCCGCGGACCGCCTGACGGAGCTGTGCGGGGGTCTCCCGCTCGCCCTGTCCATCGCGGGCTCGGCCCTGGCCTCGCGCACCCCCGACGGGCTCGTCAGCGAGCTGACCGCGGCCGAGCCGTCGGGTCCGGAGAGGCTGGGCCCCGAGAGGTCGCGTTCCGCGAGGTCGGCCCCCGTGGAGCGCGTGCTGCGCCGGCTGGCGCTGGCCGGCTGGGCGGAGCCTGGGCACGGCCGCCGCGGCGGCGCTGCTCGGGGCCGACGACCGCACGGCGGGCCGGCACCTGGAGGCCCTGGGGCGGTCCGTGCTCATCCAGTACGCGCGCGGCAGCCGCTACCGGCTGCACGACCAGGTGCGCGCTTTCGCCCACGCGCGGCTGCTCGCGGAGGAGGAGCCGGCCGATCGGAGCGCCGCGCAGGAGCGGTTGATCCGCAGCTACGCGGAGTCGGCCGACTCGGTGATCCACCTGGTAGACGGCAACACCTCCACCCGCGCCGACCACGCCTTCACCACGGGTGCGGCGGCGGGGCACGGCTTCCGGTCACTGGACGCCGCGCTGCGCTGGCTGGACGACGAGTCAAGCTCGATCACGGCCGCGCTGGGGCAGATCGACGAGGGCGTGGACCGGGCGGCGGTGCTGCACCTGTTGGGCGCGCTGTGTGACTACTGCCTGGCTGCGCGGCGACCTGTACCGGCTCGGCGAGTTGAGCGAGCTGTCGAACGCGGCCAACCAGGGTCTGCTCGTACGGTCCGTGCAGTGGCGTACGGGTGTGGCCGCGCGGCAGTTGGGCGAGTTGGACAAGGCACGTACGAAGCTGTCCTCGGTGGTCAACCTCTACTTCGAGGCGCACCACCCGGCCGGCGCCGCCCGCGCCCTGCGTGACCTGGGCATCACCCTGCAACAGCAGGGCAACCTGCCGGAGGCGGCGGCGAAGCTGCTCGAGGCGCTGGAGCTCCAGGCGGGTGATGAGTTGCGCGCGGACCGCGCGTGGACGCTGCACGCCGTCGCGGCGGTCGAGCGCAACCGGGCCCGCCTGGCCCGGGCCCACGAACTCCTGCGCGAGGCGCTTGAGCTGCACCGCGAGGGGGAGACCGTGCACGGTCAGGCGTGGGCCCACTTCCAGCTCGGTCAGGTCTTCCTGCGGATGGGCGGCGTCGCGGAAGCCGAGCGCGAGCTGCGCCAGGCCCTCGCCGCGTACGGGCGCACGCACGACGCCCAGGGCGAGGCGTGGGCGCTCACCCAGCTCGCCAGGGCCCGGCTGGTCGACCACGCCCCCGGGGCCGCCGTCGACCAGCTCCGCCAGGCCCTGGCCCGGGACCGGGAGAGCGAGGACGCGCGGGGCGAGGCGTGGACCCTGTACTACCTGGGCCAGGCCCTTGAGGAGCGCGGCGACCAGGACGCCGCGCTGCGCGATCTGGAGCGAGCCAGGAACATGTTCAGCCGGATGCGCGACGTGTACGGGCTGGCGTGTGCCCGACACCACTCGGCGCGGGTAACCCGCGATCTGCGGGCCGCGCAGACCGGCTCGCTGCGCAACAGCGGATTCGCCCGCCAGCTCCTCCAGGACGCCCGCCAGGACTTCCACCGGGTGGGCGTGCCGCACGGCGAGGCGTGGTCGTGCGTGGAGCTCGCGGTGATCGACGCCGGCAACGGCAAGCCGCGGCAAGCCCTGGAGCTGACGGACGAGGCGGCGCGGTTGTTCCAGGGGTACGGGGATCGGCGCGGGGAGAGCTGAGCGAGGTTCCTGCGCTGCACGCTGCTGCCGTTCGCGTCGGCGGGCGGCTCGGTGATCGGGGTGGCCGTCGGCCAGGAGGAGCTGGCTGGGCTGCTGACGGAGCTGCGGGCGGCGGACTGGGCGTGCGACGTCCCGCTTGAGGATATACGCCGAGGCGTTCGCCCTGGTCCTGGAGCGGGGCGTAGAGCCCGAGAACGGGTGGCAGGCATGGCGGCTGGGCATGGTGCCGGGCCGGTCGCCCGGGAGGTCATGGCCGTGCTCCCACGCCGAATACAGCCGAGCGCCGCGTAGCCGTAGCCGTGGCCGTGTCCGACGACGGTGGGCGCGGACGCGCGGGCCCGCGGACGACGTGTCGCGTACCGGTCGCCGCACGGGAGGCCGCGCACGGGGGCCGTGGGGACGGGGTGGGGGCGGATCACAGGTGAGCGCGCCCGGGTCACCGCCGGGGGAACGGGGTTCCCCGCGGGGGCGGCGCTCTCACCGTGGGTCCGCTATCGACCCGTTGGCGCGCGTTCGCGCTGGTTCAGAGCCTTGATCTCCGGCAGAAGGCGCTTCTTCGAAGTCGACCTTCTTCATGTGCTTGTTCATTGACCTCATGAGCATCCACACGGCGACGCCGATGACCGCGAAGACGATGAAGCCGAGTACGCCAGGGGTGACCTTGTTGTCATCCACTTCCTTGGCGAGCTCGAACACCGGAGACACGTGGGTCAGGGCGAGGGTGCTAGTCGCGGTCATCATGCTGTCAATTGTTGCGGATGCCCGCGAAGAGGTCGTCCTCGGGGAGGGATGTCGCCACCCGCGACTTCGCCAGCTCGTACTCCTCCGTGGGCCATACCTCCTTCTGGATCTCCATCGGGACCCGGAACCAGCCGCCGTCGGGGTCGATCTGGGTACGGTGCGCGATAAGTGCCTTGTCGCGGATCTCGAAGAACTCGCCACAGGGCACGTACGTGGTCAGCTCGCGGTCGCGCTTCTGGAACTCCTTCCAGCGCTCCAGCCACTCCCCGTACGGCGACTCCAGGCCACGTGCGAGGAGCGCCTCGTGCAGCGCGACGGTGCGCGGGCGGTTGAAGCCCTGGTTATAGTAGAGTTTTAGCGGCTGCCAGGGCTCGCCGGCCTCCGGGTACCTGGAGGGGTAGCCCGCGGCCTGGAACGCCACCATGCTGATCTTGTGGGTCATGATGTGGTCGGGGTGCGGGTACCCGCCGTTCTCGTCGTAGGTGGTGATCACCTGCGGTTTGAACGAGCGGATGAGCTTCACCAGCGCGCCGGCCGCCTCGTCGACGTCCTGCACGGCGAAGCACCCCTCGGGCAGGGAGGGCAACGGGTCGGCCTCGGGCAGCCCGGAGTCCACGAAGCCCAGCCACTCCTGCTTAACGCCCAGGATCTCGCGCGCCTCGTCCATCTCCTTGGCGCGCACCTCGTGGATGTTCGCCTCGATGTAGGGGTCGCCCTGGAGTTTCGGGTTGAGGATGGAGCCTCGCTCACCACCAGTGCAGGTGGCGACCAGCACGTCCACCCCCTCGGACACGTACTTGGCCATGGTGGCCGCACCCTTGCTCGACTCGTCGTCGGGGTGAGCGTGAACGGCCATCAGTCGTAGCTGCTCAGTCAAGACTCGATCCTCAGTCCTTGGTCAAAGAAGACGCCTCCTATAGTGACCCAAGCTGGGCTGGAATAATTCCGAGTTTTCCACCAGCGGGCTGACCAGGAGGAATGATCATGGCGAAGGTGCGCGACGCCCGGCCGGACGAGCGCTACGGACGCTCCGCTGACGAGCGCGCGGATCGCAAGCTGAAGATCGTCGGCGCCGTACTCGGGGCCGGTCTGTTGGGCGTGGTGGCCTGGGCCGGGTTCGGTTACGTGGCCGACCAGGAGGTCAGCGGACGGGTTATCGCCTTCAAGGCGGTCTCGGAGAACGCCATCGAGGTGCACCTGGAGGTGCGCAAGGACCGGGACAGCACGGGCGTGTGCACCGTGCGCTCGGAGGCCGAGGACGGCTCCGAGGTCGGCCGCAAGGACTTCACGTTCGACCAGCGGCAGAAGCAGGTGGACGAGGTGGTCACGGTGCGTACGACGAAGCGGGCGACCACGGCCACGGTGGTCGAGTGCAAGGCGTCCGGCGACTGACCCGGGCACCCGGGCGGTACGGCGGGTTCGTCGCCCGCGTCGCCTGCGGGGCGCTCGCGGGCCCGGGCCTCGCCCCTGCGCCGTACGGGCCGGTAGCCGGGCGGGGCGGTCGCCGGGCGGGGCTCAGGGGCGCCAGGGTCGTGGCTCCGGTTCAGCGGGGCCGAGGGGCGGCAGGGCCGTGGGGCGGGCCCGGTAGCGGGTCGGCCGGCCAGTAACACCCCGGTCTACCCCCTTTCTGACGTGTTTCCTACGCGTTCAGTCCCTTCCCTCCTCCCCGTTTCCGCGCGGAATTGTTAGGCTTGTCGTTTCGCCCACCTTTGAAGGCGCACCCTTTGAAGGAGGGCGTTCATTTGTATTCCCCCAGCACCGACGAGGAGCACCTGTGACCCAGACCAGCGACAACGTCACCTGGCTGACCCAGGAGGCGTACAACCAGCTCAAGGCCGAGCTGGAGTACCTGTCGGGTCCCGCACGTGTCGAGATCGCGAAGAAGATCGAGGCCGCCCGAGAAGAGGGTGACCTGCGGGAGAACGGTGGCTACCACGCCGCCAAGGAAGAGCAGGGCAAGCAGGAGCTCCGCGTACGCCAGCTCACGCAGCTCCTGCAGCACGCGAAGGTCGGAGAGGCCCCCGCAGACGACGGCGTGGTGGAGCCAGGCATGGTCGTCACCATCGCGTTCGACGGCGCCCCCGACGACACGCTGACCTTCCTGATGGCCTCCCGCGAGTACGCGAGCGCGGACATCGAGACGTACTCCCCGCAGTCCCCCCTAGGCAAGGGCGTGACAGGCAAGAAGGTGGGCGACGAGGCGCAGTACGAGCTGCCCAACGGTCGCACCGCGTCCGTGAAGATCCTCGCGGCCAAGCCCTACCAGGGCTGAGCCACCGCGACGGGCCCGCGTACCGGTAGCACCGGACCGGGCCCCGGGGACCACACGAGCGCCGCGGGCCCAACGTGTTCGAGCCGCCGCCCGCGGCAGCCCCGACGACGAAACGCCCGGCGTCGGGGGTTCGGTCGTTCACGGCCCGGGCGCGGCCCCGGCGCCCAGACGCGGCCAGGGTCAGTTCGCCACCGTGGTCAGCTCGCGGCCGAGCGGTACTTGACCGCCAGGGTGCGGAAGACCGCGATGATCACGACCGACCACAGGGCAGAGGCAAGCACCGGGTGTTCCATCGGCCAGGCGTCCGAGGGCAGTCCGTCCGGGTTGCCGAACAACTGGCGCCAGGCGAGCACGGTGGCGCTGAACGGGTTCCAGTCCGCCACGTCCTGGAGGAACGTCGGCATGTTTCCGGTGGGCACGAACGCGTTCTAGATGAACGTCAGCGGAAAGAGCCAGATCAGGCAGCCGGAGGTGGCCGCCTCCGCGGTCCGCACGGAGAGCCCGATCAGGGCGCCGATCCACGAGAAGGCGTACCCGAGGAGCAGCAGCAGCGTGGTGCCGCCGGCCACCAGTTCCTGCATGATCCCCCACAGCGCCTGCCGGTTGCGCGGGTCGAGGCCGGTGGTCGGCTCGTCCATGAACATCACGGGCGGGCTGACGACCAGGGCCGCCGCGAGGTCGAGGCGCCGCCGCATGCCGCCCGAATACGTCTTGGCGGTGCGGTCGGCCGCCTCGGTGAGGTGGAAGCGCTCCAGCAGCTCGGCCGCCCGCGTCTTCGCGTCGCGCGAGCTCAACTGGTAGAGCTGGCCGACCATCCGCAGGTTCTCACGCCCTGTCAGGTACTCGTCGAACGCGGCGAACTGGCCGGACAGGCCGATGACGTGCCGCACGTCGTTGGGGCGCTTGAGCACGTCGATGCCCGCGACGACGGCCTTGCCGCTGTCCGGCCGCAGCAGGGTGGTGAGCACGCGGACCGCGGTGTCTTGCCCGCGCCGTTCGGGCCGAGCAGGCCGAGCACGGTTCCTTCGGGGACGTCGAGGTCGACGCCGTCCAGAGCACTTACCTTGCCGAAGGTCTTGACCAGACCTTCGGCGTAGATGGCGCCTGGCATGAGGTTCTCCCAGGGTGGCTGGATTCTTTGATCGGTGACTGCGTTGAGAGGTGGGGCCGGTGGGGCGGAAGTGACGACAGCCGCGCCCCGGACTGCCCGGACCACGGGGCCGGGCCGTGACACCCGCCCGCCCGCTGCCCGAGGAGGGTCAAGTGCTCACCGTTATAGTGAGACACACTATATCGTGTCAACAGTTGCGACTGTATCGCGTCCAAAGCTCCACGGTACGTCCGCCGCCCCGCCCCCGCACGCCAGAGCGCGCCGGCGGGCACCACCGCCCCTCGGACGGACGCCCCGCCCCTGCTCCAGACCGGCGACGGCGCCACCACACCACGGCACAACCCGGCAACGGCCGTGCCGACCGAGTGCCCACCCCACCCGCCACCTCACACTCGCCATCCCCGACGCACACCACAGGCCCCACCCTCCCCACGGCCCCACCCGCTCACGCGGAACACCGACCGCACGGAACGGCCGGTCGTACGGAGCATCCCGTCGTACGGAACGGCCGCGCGCGGCAGGCGGCGGCACGCGCGGGCCGGGACGTACCAGTTACGGCGTGATCGTGTAGCCCGCGGCGCGGAGTGCGGCGGCGACCTCGTCGCGGTGGCCCGGGCCCTTCGTCTCCAGATGCAACTCCACCTCCACTTCGGTGAGTCCGAGCCGCGGGTTGGTGCGGGCGTGGCTCACGTCCAGCACGTTAGCGTCCGCCTCTGACAACACCCGCAGGAGCGAGGCGAGGGCGCCCGGGTGGTCGGTGAGCCGCAGCCGCAGCGAGAGGTAGCGGCCGGCGGCGGCCATGCCGTAGCGCAGGATCCGCTGCATCAGCAACGGGTCCACGTTGCCGCCGGACAGGACAGCGACCACCGGCCCGTCGAAGGAGCCCGGTTCGGCGAGCAGGGCGGCGACGGAACTCGCGCCCGCCGGCTCCACCACGAGCTTCGCCCGTTCCAGGCACAACAGCAGGGCGCTGGAGAGGTCGTCCTCGGTCACCGTACGGATCTCGTCGACGAGTTCGCTGACGATACGCAACGTCAGGTCGCCGGGGCGGCCGACCTTGATGCCGTCGGCCATGGTGGTGGGCGCGTCCAGCGCGACCGGGTGCCCGGCCGCGAGCGAGGGCGGGAACGCGGCGGAGCCCGCCGCCTGGACGCCCACCACCCGCACGTCGGGCCGCAGCGCCTTCACCGCGACGGCGATGCCGGCCGCGAGCCCACCGCCGCCCATGCCCACGACGATGGTGCGCACCTCGGGGCACTGTTCCAGGATCTCCAGGCCCACCGTCCCCTGGCCGGCGATGATGTCGGGGTGGTCGAAGGGGTGGATGAACACCGCGCCGCTCTCCCGGGCGTACTCCTGTGCCGCGCGCAGCGTCTCGTCCACCACGTCGCCGCACATCCGCACCTCGGCGCCGTAGTCCCGGGTCGCCGCGACCTTGGGCAGGGGCGCGCCCTCCGGCATGAACACGGTCGAGCCCACGCCGAGCAGCGACGCCGCGAGCGCGACGCCCTGCGCGTGGTTGCCGGCGCTGGCCGCGACCACCCCGGCGGAGCGTTCGGCCGCCGAGAGGCCGGCGATGCGCACGTATCCGCCGCGCACCTTGAACGAGCCGGTGCGCTGGAGGTTCTCGCACTTCAGGTGCGCCGGTGCGGCCAGCAGGTCAGTCAGGAACCGGCTGCCCTCCAGCGCGGTGACCCGGGCGACGCCGGACAGCGTCTGCTGCGCGGCGCGCACGGCCTCCAGCGTCACCGCGTCGGCGGCCTCCCGCGCGCCGTCCTCGCCGTCCCCCGGGTGTGCGGGGCCCACCCCGTCGTCAACGCGTGCAGCCATGGTGCCCAGTCTCGCAGCGTCCGCCCGATCCCGCTGGCGCCGGCCCCGCGCCACCCGGCGTAGCGGGCCCGCTTCGCACTGCTTCGCGCAGGGCAGGTAAGAGGGGCGCCGGGGCCGCGTACTCTGTCCCCCATCCTTCAGACCACCGCACGAAGTGAGCCCCAGGCCATGCCCACCCATTCGGACATGACGACTGCGACTACGGCCCGGGGGACGACCCCCGGGCCGGCGCCGGAGGAGACCGGCTTCCTCGACTCTCTCCAACACCAGGTGGCGGTCTTCGCCCGACGCGCGGAGCAGACCCGTCTCGGCGGCGTCGGACAGGCCCGCAACTCGATGGACCGCGCCGCCTACCTCCTACTCAACCGGCTTGACCAGGAAGGAGAGATGGGCGCCAAGAAGCTCGCGCTGAGCATGGGCATCGACTCGTCCACCGTAACCCGACAAGTCGCGCCCCTCATGGACACCGGCATGGTCAAGTGCACCTCGCACCCCGAGGACGGCCGCGCCGTCGTCCTGCGACTCTCCCCGCGCGGCAAGGCCCGCCTGGAGGAGGTGCGCTCGTCCCGCCGGGAACTGATGGCCATCGCCACCGAGGACTGGACGGCGGACGAAGACGACCAGTTCTGCACGTTGTTGACCCGTTTCAACGCCGCGCTCTCGGTGATCCACGGCGCACCGCAGTTGGCAACACCCTCCTGACCGGCGCCGATCCCGGCCCGTACTGGGGCTTGGACCGACCGGCGCTCTGACCTCGCGTCCGCGGCTTGCGGCCCGCCTCACCCCGAGGGCCGTACGGCGTGCGTCGGCACCCCCACCGGAGGGGCCGCCATCCGGCCCCCTCCGATCCGCGCCCCGGCTCCGCGCCGACCAGGGCCGCTCCCGCGCCAGCGATACCGCGGCTTCCGCCCTGGCCCGCGCCCCCACACCGCGCTCCCCCACCGCGTCCGCGCGCCTGCCCGCACTCTGTCCGTGCCGCGCGCCCGGCTGCCCGTCGCGCCGTGCGCCGCCTGCCCGTTCGGGCACCACGACCGGCGCGGCACCGTCGCCGTTCCCCGCCCGCGCGTCGCCGGCGCCGTCGAACACCACCGTCGGACACCCGCCGTCGGACACCCGCCGTCAGACACCCGCCGTACGGCTCGTGCGGTGTCTCGGGGGGGCTGGCACAGGGCCGGCGCGCACGCTTCGTGCGCTGCACTCATGCCTTTGGCATATGCCATGGCGTCATTCCGCGCGGCTGTTCGCCGGTATCTCACGATGTGAGCAGCCCGCGACGAGACGTCGCCCACACCGCCGTCCGCCACGGTCGCACGCCGGCTCGCGCGCGCCGGTCGCGGCCGGGTGTCGCCGGCCCGCGCCGAGACCGCCGTACGCCCCGCCGCCCCCGGGCGCGCCCCGTGGCCGTCCGCACGGGCTGGCCGCCGGACCCTTGACCGGGCGGGCCCGCTGGCGTGTCCTGAAGGGGGCGTGTTCTCGCGAATACGGGAGGCACGGTGGGGAAACGGCAAGCAACGAGGGACGAGCGCCGGGCCCGGGAGTTCGCGGCGTTCGTCGCGGGCGCGGGCGGCCGACTGCTGGGTGTCACGACCCTGCTCACCGCCGAGCCCCCGCACCGGTGGCCCATGGCCGAGCGACTGCTCACGGCCGCGCTGGCGGGCACGTACGCGCGCTGGGACCAGTTGCGCGGCGAGGACCCGTACGAGCGCACCCACCAGGAACTCGCCGCCCGCTTCGCGAACACGGCCTGGCGGCACCGCCATCCGGGTCCGCTCGGGCACAGCCCGCTGGCGGTGCTCACGCCACGGGAACGGCTGGTGCTGGTGCTGCGCCTGCATGAGGGGGTGGCCGAGGAGGTGACCGCGGCCACGCTGGGCCTGCCGCCCGACCGGGTGCGCGCCGTGTGCGCCCGGGCCATCGCGGCGCTGCGCGCCCCGGCCCCCGACCGGGCTCACGGCCGCCCCCGGCGGTCGCGCGGCCGAGGGGAGCGGGCCGTGAGCGGCTGAGACCGCAAGGAGGACGAGGTGCGGCGGATGCTGGAGGCACAGCCGCGGCCGGCGGTGCACTGGGACCTGGCCGACCGGGCCGCCGACCGTGGCCAGCGGGCGCTGCGCCGACGCCGGGCCGCACACCTGGCGACCTGGGTCGTGCTGCTGGCGGCCCTGTTCGCGCTCACGGTGTGGGCGGTCCTCACCGAGCCCTGGTCCCCGCCGCCCCGCTCCACAACGCCGCCCCTCGGCGGCTGGTAACCCCGGCTGACCAGCGCGCCGGCCAGCGCGCCGCCCCGGCCGGGAGCCGGCCAGGGTCGGACGGCGCGGGGCGACGCCGGAGCCGTACGGCGCGGCCCCGAGCCCGGACCGCGCCGGCTCAGCCAGGTCCGTCCGGCTCGATCCCACCCAGCCAGGACCAGTTCGGCGGCCGGGGCTCGGGGCCGCCCGCGGCCGGTTAGCCCAGCGCCTGGTTCAGGTCCGCGATCAGGTCGTCGGCGGACTCGATGCCGACCGAGAGGCGGATCAGGTCGGACGGCACCTCAAGGGCGGAGCCGGCCACCGACGCGTGCGTCATCCGGCCCGGGTGCTCGATCAGCGACTCGACGCCGCCGAGCGACTCGCCGAGGGTGAACAGCTCCGCCCGGTTGCAGATGTCGATCGCCGCCTGCTCGCCGCCCGCCGCGCGGAAGGAGACCATGCCGCCGAAGGAACGCATCTGCTTGGCGGCGATCTCGTGCCCCGGGTGCTCGGGCAGGCTCGGGTAGTAGACCTGGGCGACCTTCGGGTGGGAGGTGAGGAGTTCGGCGATCCGCTCCGCGTTCGCGCTGTGCCGGTCCATGCGTACGGCCAGCGTCTTGGTGCCCCGCATGACCAGCCAGGCGTCGAACGGGCCGGCGACCGCGCCCATGGCGTTCTGGTGGTAGGCCAGCTCGTCGCCCAGCGCGGCGTCGGCGGTGATGAGCGCGCCGCCGACGACGTCGGAGTGACCGCCCATGTACTTGGTGGTCGAGTGCACGACGATGTCCGCGCCGAGGGCCAGCGGCTGCTGGAGGTACGGGCTGGCGAAGGTGTTGTCCACGACCAGCCGGACGCCGGCGGTACGGGCGATGTCCGCGATGACGGCGATGTCGGTGATGCCGAGCAGCGGGTTGGTGGGGGTCTCGACCCAGATCAGCTTGGTGTTCGGACGGATCTCGGCGCGCACCGCCTCCGGGTCGGAGGTGTCGGCGACCGACCACTGCACGCCCCAGCGCTCGATGACCTTGGAGATCAGCCGGAACGTGCCGCCGTAGGCGTCCTTCGGGATGACGATGTGGTCGCCGGGCGCGAGCAGGGCGCGCAGCAGCGTGTCCTCGGCCGCGAGCCCGGAGGCGAAGGCGAGGCCCCGGCTGCCGCCCTCCAGCGCGGCCAGGTTCTCTTCCAGCGCGGTGCGGGTCGGGTTGGCGGATCGGCTGTACTCGTACCCGCCGCGCAGCCCGCCCACCCCGTCCTGCTTGTAGGTGGAGACCTGGTAGATGGGCGGGACGACGGCGCCGGTGGCCGGGTCTGCGGCCTGCCCCGCGTGGATGGCGAGCGTCTCGAAGCTCTGGGAAGCGTGCGGCTGAGGGTGCTGGTCAGTCATGGGCCGAGGGTAATGCTCACCGCCGGGCCCGCGCCGCCCCTCCTCGTCTACGGCGCGCTTAGGCTGTAGGGCGTAGGCCGTTACGCGGGCCAACGCCGGCCACGGGCCGACGCCGGTGCCCGCGCTCCGGCGCCGCGCCCCGCGCGTGGCCCCGCGGGCGTGGTGCGGGCGGCGTGCGCGACGGCGGGGCGGCGGACTGACGGGCCGTACCGGTTTCGGCGCGGCTCCCACGACAGCACACGGGACAGCATCATGGAGTTTCTCTTCATCCTCATGGGCCTGCTCATGATCGGCATGGTCATCGTGCCGATGCTGCGCCGGCGGCGCGGCGACCGGGAGGCGGCGGCGGGCGCCCGGCGGGTCAGCGACCCCGGGGCCTACGGCTTCCTGCCCGTGGAGCGGCTCGACGTGCGGCTGGCGGGCCCCGACGAGGAGCTGGCCGCGACGCTGGCCGAGGTGGCCGGCTCCCAGGACTGGCGACCGGTCTCGCGGTTGCTCGCGCACACCGACGCCTCGTCCGAGCTGCGCTGGCAGCGGGTGCAGACGCTGGCGGGCGCGGCCATACACGAGCTGGCGATCAACCCGGGGCAGGGCGGCGTGTGGCTGCGCACCTGGCGGGTCGAGGCCCCGAAGGACCCGGGCGGCGCCGCGGTGCACGCGGAGTTCCTGGTCCGCCAGGCGCTGCGGGACTCCGGCTCCGAGGACTTCACGATGATCCTGGAGGAGGCCCGTACGGTCTGCGGCGAGGCCGCCCTGCTGGCCCCCGGCGACCCGGTCCCCTACCTGGTCGAACTGGGCATCGCCCGCGGCTTCGGCTACCGGCAGGCCGACTTCGAGGAGCTGTGGGCCAAGATCCGCGACCGCGCCCCGGCGCACATGGGCGCGCACCTGGCCGCCCTGCACTACTGGTGCGAGAAGTGGCACGGCTCCAAGGAGCTGGCCGACGCCTTCGCGCAGCAGGCGGCGGCCGGGGCCCCGGACAAGAGCCTGCTGCCGGCGCTGCCCCTGTTCGCGGTCTTCGAGCACCTCCCGGAGGCCAACCTGGTGCAGGGGCTGTACCGCGGCATGGTCGTCACCCACGCCATCGAGGGCGCCCAGTACGCGCTGCTGCACGCGCCGGCGGACCACCCGGTGGCCCCGCACGTGCGGCACCTGCTGATCTGGTTCCTGGTCCGCGCGGAGCGGTACGCGGAGGCCATCGTCCAGCTCCGGCTGGTGGACGGCCACGTCGGCGCCGTCCCGTGGTCGTACGGGCCGGACCCGGCGGAGGTGTACGCGAGCTACCGCGCGACGGCCGTCGCTGGCTGGGAGGGCGCGGGCGGCACGCCGGCGACGCTACCGCAGTAGCCGAGCCGAGCACCGCCGCACCGCGCTCCCGGCCCCGCACCGCACTACCCGGCCCCGTGCCGCACCGGGAGGACCGGTGGCGCCCCGCGACCGGCCCATCGCGGGCCGGAATGGACGCGGGGCGCGAGACGTTGAGAGAAGCGGCCGATTGCCTGCCCCTGGAGAGACCATGCTGTTCAGTCGTTTCAAGAACCAGCTCCCGTCCGCCGAGGAGACGCTCAAGGGCCGTCCCGAGCAGCCGTACGACGTCCCGGAGCGACACACGGTGCTGGGCAACCCGCTGCTCGGCCCGTATCCGGAGGGCCTGGTCGTCGCCGACTTCGGGCTCGGCTGCTTCTGGGGCGCCGAGCGCAAGTTCTGGCAGACCCCGGGCGTGTGGACCACCGTCGCCGGCTATCAGGGCGGCCAGACGGTCAACCCCATCTACGAGGAGGTATGCAGCGGCCTGACCGGGCACACCGAGGTCGTGCGCGTGGTCTTCGACCCCGCCAAGACCTCGTACGAGGCGCTGCTGAAGGTCTTCTGGGAGGGCCACGACCCGACCCAGGGCTTCCGCCAGGGCAACGACGTGGGCACGCAGTACCGCTCAGCGATCTACGCGCACTCCGACGAGCAGGTCTCGGCGGCGCTGGAGTCCCGCGACGCGTACCAGGCGGTGCTCTCCAACTCCGGGTACGGCGACATCACCACCGAGATCCTGATCGCCGGCCCGTTCTACCCGGCGGAGGACTACCACCAGCAGTACCTGGACAAGAACCCCACCGGTTACTGCGGCATCGGCGGCACGGGCGTCTCCTGCCCCGTCGGCGTGGCCCGGGTGGCGGAGAACGGCTAGCACGCGCCTCAGCGGCCCGCCGGCCGGCCGCTCCCGTGAGCGGGGCGGGGTGGCTACCGCGTCCCGTTGCGCGAGGCGCCGCGGGAGGGCGTGCGGTACCGGGCGACCTCCGTCAACCCGTCGGCTCCGACCAGGTGCGCCGGGCGGTGCGCCAGCGCGGCGAGGTCGGCGACGACGGCCAGTGCACCGCGCGCGGCGCGCAGCCACACCTGCGCGCCGGTCAGCGAGCCCGGTACGGCGTACCGCGTCCCGTCGTGCACCACCGTGTCCGCCTCGCTGACGGTCGTCTACTGGCCGAGCCCGAAGACGCAGGGCGCCGGCGGCAGCGGGTGCAGCCGGGTCCGCTCGATCAGCAGCCGCTCGGCGGGGGTGGCAGCCTGGGCCTGCGCCCGCCGCTGCTCGGCCTCCAACTCGCCCTCGCGCTCCGGCCCGGCGTCCGGCCGCTGGCACTGCCAGTGCCGCACCTGACCGTTGAACCACTGCCCGAACTTCTGGCAGGCCGCCTGGAGTTCGGCGAAGGACGCGTACTCCGGGCGCAGGTCGGCGTCGGTGGGGGTCAGGTCGGCCGCGGCGATGCGCACGCCGGCCTGGGTGCCGCCGCCCTCCGGGTCGTGCGGCACGCAGGTGCGCACCTTCATGCCGTAGTGCTGGCCGACGGCCACCACGTCCGGGTGGCGCGCACCGCCGTCCTGGCGCAACCGGGTGAGTGTAGGTACGTCGGGGCGCCGCCGAGCGCCGTGAGGGTGGCGTCCAGGCAGCAGACGAGGCTGCCCAGCGTGCGGTCCCGACAGGGACGACCACCCGGAACCGCGACCAGGCGAGCCAGGCCGAGAACAGGGCGGTACGCCGGGGCTCGCCGTCCGGCCCCGGCACCAGGGGCCCCGGGCCCCAGTCGCACTGGAGCCACAGGCCCGGCTCGGTGACCCAGGGCCGGAAGATCCGCCGACTGCCGCTCTGCCAGCGGCTCTTGGTCTCGGCGACGACCCGCCGCGTGGTGCGCTCACTGCCGGTGAAACCCATCCGCACCAGGCGCTCGTGCGCCCGCACGGCGCTGATGTGCCCCTCGGAGCGGTCCACCCACTCCTCGATCTTCTCGGCGTAGGCGTCAGCTAACCGCGACCGGCGCGAGGGGCCGGTGACCGGCCGTCCGGCGTCCCGGGCCGCCAAGTAGCGGCGCACGGTCTTGGGGTCGCAGCCCACGATCCGCGCGGCGGAGTACACGCTCTCGGTGGCGTCGTACGCCACCAGGATCTCGATGATCTCCCGGTCGGTCATCTTCATGCCGCCACCCCCAGCGGGGCCGCCGCCCGGCCCACCGCGCCGGCGCGGTGGGCCGGGCGGCGGTCGAGGTCGCGGAGGGGCAGTGGCTGGTCCGGGCTCGGCTGGGCGGGGTGCGACTGGCCCGGAAGCCCGTACGGCATTCCGGCGAACGGCGCTATGCGCTCACGACTGAACATGACGTGTGTGCTCTCTGTCTCGAACGAAAGGGTGGCGGTGGCGCGCCGGTGCTACCCGGGGTGTTCGACGACGTCGTGCGGGCGCGTGTGCAGCGGGGAGGCCGTGTCGCGCGGCCGGCCGTCCGCGGTGCGCGGCGGGTGCAGCGCGGCGGTGGCCGGCAGGTCGTGCTTGTCGAGGGCGCGCTTGGTGTGCTGGTCGCCACCGTGGCCGCAACCGCCCTGCCCAGCGGGCGCCGGTGGGGCCGATCGGGCCCGGCGAGCCGCACGGCGCCTGGGGCGCGTGCTGGTGGCCGCCGCACCCCGGCGCACCGTGCGGCCGGTTCCTGGTGTCGCAGTCCGGCGCGTCGGCGTGGGACCTCTCGGCGCCGGTGGGGGTCGTGACGGCCAGGGTCGTACGGGACCGCGCCGGCCGCGCCGGACGAGCCGGCCGACGGGCCGACGAGGGCGCTCGCGGCGCCGTGCCGGACGAGCGGGCCCTCGCCCTTCGGCGCGGCGTCCGCCTAACGCTCCCGCCCCGGCCCGTCGCCCCGGCCGGGGCGCGCGCAGTCCGCGCCGTCGCCGGCGCAGTCGGGCGGCGCGGGCCGCTCGGACGGGGTCGGCTGGGGCGGGGTGCCCGGCTCGTGCGGCCGGTTCGGCGACTCGGAGCGGCCCGGCGACTCCGGGTTCGCGGGGGTGTGCGGCGCGCGCGGGCCGGCGTGCGCGGGGGTGTCCGGCGTGCGCGGGCCGGTCTGCGGGCCGAGCGCGTCGGGGAGCGGGCGCGCCGGCGGAGGCAGATCCGCGCCGGGTCGCCCCTGGCCGCCCTCGCCACGCCCCTTGCCCGTGTCGTGGGCCGTGCCCTTGCCGTGGGCCTTGCAACCGGACGTCGCGGGCGCGGCCTCGCGGGGCGCCTGCTTGGCCTTCGCGTGCGTGTTCGCCGCGCTCGCGTGTGCCTTCCTGGCCGGTGCGTGCGCGTTCCGGTCGCCCCTGCCCTTGGCTTTGCTCTTGGACCCGCCCTGGCCCTTGGCCTGGACGGGCTGGCCGGGGCCGCGCTGCACGGTGGCCGTGCTGGTTCCCGGGGGTGGACGTGGCCGCCGCGGCGCGGGGCGCGGCCCCGTTGCCGTTCTTGGCCTTCGCCCTGCCCGCCGCCCGGGGTCGTGCGCAGTCGTGTCCTTGCCGGCCGTCGTGGCGGGTCGGGCCGGGCCGGCCGACGTGGCCTGCGTGCCCTTCGCCGCCCGCTCGCCCTGTGCCGCCGGCCGGTCGGCGCGCGCGCCTGGCGCCCGCCGTCCTGCGAGCCGTTGGCGTGTGCCTGTCCCGCAAGGACGCTCGCCAGCGCGAGGAAGCCGCCGAGGGCGCACAGCAGGAGCGCCGTGCGTCGAGAGGCCGACGCCAGGCGGCGCACCGCGGGCCAGGCAGGAAGACACGCCGTCACGGTGAGTTCCTCCCTCTCTGGCTCACGGAACTGGCGGTGCACGCACCGAACACGAACGCTCAGTACGGTGCAACCCCTGGCACCCGGCGCGTTGTTGGCCGCCCCGGCGCGTGAACAGGGCTCTCCGAACTGGCATACGGTCACGGAGCGCCCCGGCCCCCTCCCACCGACGGCCGCCGATCCGGCTCCCGCCCCGGCCTCACCCGCCCCCGACCGGACCGCCCGATCGCCGCCCGGAGCGCCCACACCCCACGCACTTCACCCCGTACAAGGCGATTCATCCGGTTGTCGCGCACGGTTACCGAGGGGTTAACTCCTTTTTTCCGTAAGCCTGTTCGGATTCCGCAGGCGATCGTTCGCGGCGGATCGCGGCACCCCGCCGCCGGCCACGCCGTGCCCCTACCCGACCGTCCGGTGACGCCTAACAGGGCGCGCACGACGGGGGCGCGCGCATCCGCCCGCGCGCCGTCGTGGCACAAGGCGAACCCCCATGCCGTCCAGCCGAGCCCCGGGAGCCCGGAAGTCCACCGGCTCCGCGCTCCGTCACGGCCCGCTCCCCCGCGCCGCCGCCGACCGCGCGGGAGCCGTCCCGGACGGAGCGGCCGGCCGGGCCCACGGGCCGCACGGCGGCGGCCGGATCGCATGTCGTTCGGCCTCCCGTACGGGGCGGTTGGGGCCCGTGAGGTGAGCTGGGCGACATGGGGTTGACGGAGTCCCAGCCTTCGCTCCCGCGGACGGCTTTGACGCACTAATCTGCTGCCTTATGGGACGGGCGGCGTTGGGCACTGAGGTGGGGGCGCCAAGGGCGGCGGGCGAGCCCCGAAGCGAGCGGCCGGCGCGGGCCGACGGGCCCGGCGACGACCGGCCCGCACCAGACGACCGCGCCGTGCGCGCCGATGACGTCATGACCCTGTCGCGACTCGCGACCAAGCGCGGTGCCGTCCGGGCGATCCTGGAGTGGCTCGCGCACCGCACCGGCGGCGTCGCCACGCTGATCGACGCCGACGGCGCGCCCGCCGTCGCCCCCGCGCCGCCGCCCAGCCCCGCGCTGCGCGCCGGGACGGGCGCCGTGGCCGGGCTGCACCGGCGCGGCACGCCATCGGCGGTGCTCAGCGTCCCGGCGGACGGCGACCACGCCGAGCCCGCCGGCGACAGCACGGTCTTCCTGGTCGCGCCCGACGGGCCCGGGCGGCGGCCCGCGCGCCCGCCAGGCGCTGCTCGCCGACGCGGCCCGCACGCTCGGCCTGTGATGGCGGCTTGAGGAGGCCGACCGCGACCGGGTGCGGGTGGAGGCCGCCGAGGCGCACGGCCGCGAGGCGGTGCTGCACCTGCTGATGGTCGGCAGCGTCCCGGCCGCCCACCGCATCGCCGCCGCCCTGCGGCCACCACTGCCGCAGCTCGCCTACGTCTACGTGATCGAGTGCCCGGGCCAGCGGCGGTACGAGATCGCCGACCGGATCGCGCACGCCGCGCGCGGCAAGGCGTGGATCGTGCCCTGCCCCGTGCGGCCCACCCACCTGATCACCCTCGTCCCGGCCGTGCCGGAGCCGGCGGGCGGCGCGGGCCGAGCCGCCGGAGCGGCGCTCGACCGGGGCGTGGCGCCCCCCCGCGCGGCCCCCGCTCGGCCCGGCGGGCGACGTGGCCAGCGGCCAGGTGGACGACGAGAAATGTGCCACCGACTTCCGTGCAACTTTCGGCTAACTCCCTTACCAAGGAACCGCGTTGAGCCGCAGCGGGCGCGCGGGCACGGCCGTCGAGACGGTGGGGGTGCGCGGGCTCGACCGGGCCATCGCCGAGCGGGTGCCCGAGTGCCTGATCGGGGTCAGCGGCGAGGTGCCGCTGCGCGAGACCCCGATCGGCTACGAGCAGGCGTTCCACGCGCTGGCCGTGGCCCGGACCGCCCCAAGTGGGCGGGCCAGCTTCCAGCGGGACTTCGACCTGACGCCGCTAGCCACCCCGGAAGGGCTGCACTGGGCACAGGAGTTGCTGGCGCCGTGCCTGCACTACGTGCCGCCGCGGCGGGCCGATCCCGGCGGCGAGGAGTTGCTCGGCACGCTCGGCTCGTGGCTGACCTTCGGCGGCGCCGCCAGCCGCCACCTGAAGATCCACCGCAACACGCTGGGCGCCCGGGTGCGGCTGATCGACGAGTTGCTCGGGCTCGACCTCGGCCGGGTGGCCGACCAGTCGGCCGCCTGGCTCGCGCTCCAGCTCCGTGGCGGCCCGCTGCCGACGCCCGCCGACAGGCCGTCGGCCTCGCTTGATGAACTGCTCGGCACGCCGGCGGCCGGCGTCTGGGCACGCGCCCAGCTCCAGCCGCTGGAGCGGGCCAACCTGCCGTCGGGGACGGAGACGGTACGCGCCTGACTGCGGGCCGAAGCGAAGCTGCCACAGGCCGCCGGCGCGCTCGGCATCTCGCTGCCCGGCGCCCGCAAGCGGCTGACCAGGGCGGAGGAGGCGCTGGGGCGCTCGCTGCTGCACGCGCCGAGCGCCAAGTACGAACTGTGGCTGGCCATGCGGGCGATCAAGGCGCTGTGAGCCTGACGCGCTGAGCCCGCGCGCCCGCACATACCGCTTCCCCTCACCACGGCCCGACACCCCGCCCCGCGTGCCCGCCTGCCCGCGCCCGGGTCGTCGCGCGCCGCACCGAGGCCGTCCAGGTCCGCTCAACGCCCGCCCGCCGGGGCCGTGTCGGGCCCACGGCGGCCTGGCCCGTGCCGAGTTACCCGTACGTCCTTCAACCACGAGTCGGTGGGCAACCAGTAACCGGTCTGACTGTGCATTCTGTTCCTCGCCCGCGCGTGGTGCCTTGTCCTAGGGTCCAGACCAGGCCCCGGCGGGCCGGACCGGAAGCTGACCCTCTTCCCTCTCCCTGACGAAGCAGCGCACGGTTCCCCCTATTGAGCCGCTGCGACCGTGACCGCGGCCCGCCGGTGCCTGGCCGACGCGCCCTCCCTCGAAGCAGAACAGGATCGCTGATGAGTCATCACCACGACTCGCTCCTCGCACGCCAGGACCCCCGGCTCGACATCAGCGACGTCTATGTCTTCCGGGGCGAGCGCGGCACCGTCTTCGTCGTCAACGTCAACCCGCTCTCCGGCACGGGCGGCTTCCACGACGACGAGAGCCTGTACGAGATCAAGATCGACACCGACGGCGACGCGGTCGAGGACATCACCTACCGCTTCACCTTCGCCCCCATCATCTTCGCCCCCTTCAGCACGCGCGGCACGCAGCGCTGGGAGCTGCGCCGGTTCGACGGCGAGGCCGCGCGGGACCGCGACGCGGACGGCTCGGTGCTGCTGCGCGGCGTGACCGGTGAGCCGGCCGAACTCGTGCTGCCGGCCACGGGCGCCGACGGCGACGAGGGCCCCGGCGGCGGGCTGCGGGCCTGGGCCGGGCAGGCCAGCGACCCGTTCTGGATCGAGGGCACGGTGGTCACCGCCGTCAAGACCGGCATCGCCCAGGAAACGGCCCCCGACCTGGCCGGGTTCGACCCCGCGCGGGCCAGCAACATCTTCGCCGACACCGACGTGCACGCAATCGTCCTCGAGGTGCCCGACGCCGACCTCGGCGGCGCCCAGGAGATCGGCTTCTGGGGAGTGACGGTCCTGGCGACCGACGCGGGCGGCTGGCGGCAGATCAACCGCTGCGCGACGCCGCTGCTCAACACCCTCTTCGACCTCGAAGACCCCGACGCGCACATCGACTTCAACGCCACCCGGCCCGCCGAGGACCGGGAGCGGTACGGGGCGGAGGTGCGGTCCGCCGTCGAGCGGGGCGCCGGCGCCGCGGGCGCGGTCGCCGAACCCGCCGCCCACGCGGCCCGGGTGCGCGACCTGCTGCTGCCGGACGTACTGCGCTACGAGGTGGGCACCGAGGCCCACTTCGGGGTCAAGCGGCGCAACGGACGCGCGCTGACCGACTCGGCGCCGGAGGTCATGTTCGAGCTGGTGCTCGGCATGCCCGTCACGATGGGGCTGGACGCGAGCGCGGCTACGGGGGTGCCGCGCGAGTCGTTCCCCTACCTGGCGCCGCCGAAGGCGGAGCAGTGACGGCCCGCCCGTGCGCGGCGGCGCGCGTCCCTCGCTGGGTCACCGCCGCCGCGGACGACCCCGACGCGGTGCGCGCGCTGTGGCGCGCGGACCCGCGGCGCGACGTCCGGCTCGCCACCGGCCGCACCTTCGACGCGGTCACGGTCGAGCTGCGGACCGGCATGGAGGCCCTGGACCTGCTGCGCCGCCGGACGGGCGCCCCGGCCGGCGCCTGGCAGGCCCAACTGGCCGGCACGGCCTTCTCCGGCTCGGCGGCGTTACCCGCGTTATCCGATCTCTCTAACCCCTCGGACCTCTCCAACCCCTCGGACCAGTCCGGCCTCTCGGACGCGTCTGGCCTCGCTGGTCCCGCTGACTCGTCAAGGCCGGCGTCCGACGCAGCTGCCGGCGGGTCGCGCCCACGGGCCGGGGCGCACCGCAGGCGCGCCTGCCGGGTCGCGCTGCGGGCGCGCGCCGGCGGACCGTCGCTGGAAGCGGCGCGCACCTGCCCGTCGCCCGAGGCGGCCTCGTACGACCGGTTCGGGCTCGCGGGTCAGCTCGGGCCCGGGGGCTACGGAATCCGGGGGCGGCTCGGGCTCGGTGGCGGGCGTGGTGGGGCGCGGGGCGGGCGCGCACCGTGCGGCCCCTGCACTTCCCCACGCTGGTCGACGGGGCCACGGGCCGGATGCGGCTGCTGGTCCCGCGGGGCGCGGCGCCCTGGCTGGGCACGCTGCTCACGACCGGGAGCGTGGAGTACCACGCGTGGTCCTGCCAGGGCCCGGGGCGACGACCGACACCGACACCGGGCTGGCCTGGGCGGGTACGGCCCGGGGCCCCGGTGGAGCGGCTGCGCTGCCTGCTCGGCCCGCTCGCGGCGGCGCTGGCCACCGCCCAGCTCACCGTCGGCTGGTGCTCGGGCGTGCGGGCGCCCGTCGACCCGTACGCGGAGACCGGGTAACCCCTACGGGTCAGGAGAGCGTCTGCTCTGGTGGGGCCCGGACCGGCCCCGAACGGCGCGAGCGCACCGACGTACGGGAGAGAATGCATGGCACAGCTCACCTTCCGACAGGCCCGCGAGGAGGATCACGCTCCGATCGTGGCGTCGATCCAGACCTGGTGGGGCGAGACCCGCACTCCGGAGGAGGCCCGCGAGCTGTCCCTGTTACTGCCCCGGCTCTTCCTCCAGCACTTCGCCGCGACCAGCCTGGTCGTGGAACGGCGGCCCGACACCGAGGCGCCGGGCACGGCAGGTCCGAACCCGGCAGGCTTGGGCGAGACGGGCCCGGGCGCGGCGGGCCCGGACGGCGGGCCCGGGCGCGGCAGCTGGGGCGCTCGCCGGCTTCCTGGTCGGCTTCCACTCGCCCGACCGGCCGGGCACCGCCTACATCCACTTCGTCGGGGGTCCACCCGGAGCTGCGCCATCAGGGTGTGGCTCGGCAGTTGTACGAGCGGTTCTTCGCCCGGGCGGTCGCGGCCGGGCGGCAGGAGGTGCGCGCGATCCTCTCGCCCGCCAACAAGCTGTCCATCGCCTTCCACCACTCGATGGGCTTCAGGCCCGAGGGCGGCGACTACGAGAGCGACGGCGTCCCCGTCCACCGCGACTACGACGGGCCGGGGCACGACCGGATCAGCTTCCGGCGCGTGCTGTACGCGCCACCGGCCGCCGGGGCGTAACCCGCCGCCGCCCCGGGCCGAGACGCGCTCGGCCCGGCCCACCGCTCCCAGGCGCCGGGCCACCCGAGGTCACGCTCGGCCCGGCGTCTGGGCTCGCTCACCCCCACCCTCACTCACCCCCGGCGGCCGCCGGGCCGCGCGGGCTACGAGGGCTACGAGGGCTACGAGGGCTACGAGGGCTACGAGGGCTACGAGCCGAGGATGGTCGTCAGGAACTCGCTGGTCCAGGCGAGCAGTTCGCGGCCCACCACCGGCTTGCCACCGATCTTGCAGGTCGTCGGCCGGGGCACCAGGACCTGCCGCGGCCCCGACTTGAGCACCGCCCGCGGGTGCAGCCGCTTGAGCCGCAGCTCCTGCGACTCGCGCAACTGCACCGGACCGAAGCGGATCTGCGAGCCCTGGAGCGTGATGTCGCTGACGCCGCAGGCGCGGGCGAGCATCCGCAGGCCGGCGACGAGCAGCAGGTTCTCCACCGGCTCGGGCAGCGGCCCGTACCGGTCGGTCAGCTCCTCGCGGACGGCGGCGATGTCCTCCTCGCTGGTGGCCGCGGCGATGGAGCGGTACGCCTGGAGGCGCAGCCGCTCGCCGGGCGCGTAGTCGTACGGGACGTGCGCGTCCACCGGCAGTTCGATCTTGACCTCGATCGGCGGCTCCTCCTCGGCGCCGCCCTCCAGCGAGGTCCGGTAGTCCGCGACGGCCTCGCCGACCATGCGGACGTACAGGTCGAAGCCGACGCCCGCGATATGTCCGGACTGCTCGCCGCCGAGCAGGTTGCCCGCGCCGCGGATCTCCAGGTCCTTCATCGCCACGTACATGCCCGCGCCCATCTCGGTGTGCTGGGCGATGGTGGCCAGGCGTTCGTGCGCGGTCTCGGTCAGCGGCTTCTCCGGCGGGTACAGGAAGTACGCGTACCCGCGCTCGCGGCCGCGGCCCACCCGGCCACGGAGCTGGTGGAGTTGGGAGAGGCCGAAGTTGTCGCCGCGCTCGACGATCAGGGTGTTGGCGTTGGAGATGTCGATGCCCGACTCCACGATGGTGGTGGAGACCAGCACGTCGAACTTCTTCTCCCAGAAGTCCACCACCACCTGCTCCAGGGCGCTCTCGCCCATCTGCCCGTGGGCCGTGGCGATGCGCGCCTCGGGCACAATCTCACGCAGCTTGGCGGCGGCCCGGTCGATGGACTCGACGCGGTTGTGGATGTAGAAAACCTGCCCCTCGCGCAGCAGTTCGCGCCGGATGGCAGCGCCGATCTGCCGTTCCTCGTACGGGCCGACGAAGGTCAGCACCGGGTGCCGCTCCTCCGGCGGGGTGGTGATGGTGGACATCTCGCGGATGCCGGTGACGGCCATCTCCAGGGTGCGCGGGATGGGCGTGGCCGACATGGTCAGCACGTCGACGTTGGCGCGCAACTTCTTGAGCTGCTCCTTGTGCTCGACGCCGAACCGCTGCTCCTCGTCCACGATGACCAGGCCCAGGTCCTTGAACTTGGTCTCGGACGAGAACAGCCGGTGGGTGCCGATGACGACGTCCACCGAGCCGTCCCGCAGCCCCTCCAGGACGGCCTTGGCCTCGGTGTCGGTCTGGAACCTGGACAGGGCGCGCACGTTGACCGGGAACTGCCCGTACCGCTCGCTGAAGGTGCCGAAGTGCTGCTGCACCAGCAGCGTGGTGGGCACCAGGACGGCGACCTGCTTGCCGTCCTGTACGGCCTTGAACGCGGCCCGCACCGCGATCTCCGTCTTGCCGTAGCCGACGTCGCCGCAGATCAGCCGGTCCATCGGGACCGACTTCTCCATGTCCTCCTTGACCTCGGCGATGGTGGTGAGCTGGTCGGGCGTCTCCGCGTACGGGAACGCGTCCTCCAGCTCGCGCTGCCAGGGGGTGTCCGGGCCGAAGGTGTGGCCGGGGGCCGCCATCCGGGCCGAGTAGAGCTTGATCAGGTCGGCGGCGATCTCCTTGACCGCCTTCTTGGCCCGCGCCTTGGTCTTGGTCCAGTCGGCGCCGCCGAGCCGGTGCAGGGTCGGGGCCTCGCCGCCCACGTACTTGGTGACCTGCTCCAACTGGTCGGTCGGCACGAACAGCCGGTCGCCGGGCTGGCCGCGCTTGGCCGGCGCGTACTCGACCAGCAGGTACTCGCGGGTCGCGTCCTGCACGGTGCGCTGCACCATCTCGATGTAGCGGCCCACGCCGTGCTGCTCGTGCACGATGTAGTCGCCGGCCTGGAGGATGAGCGGGTCGATGGTCTTGCGGCGCCTGGCCGGCATCCGGGTGCCGTCCTTGCCGGCCGCCTTCTGGCCGGTCAGGTCGGTCTCGGTGAGCACCGCGAGCTTCAGCCCCGGGTCGATGAAACCGCGCTCGACGGCGCCGCAGGACACATGCACCAGCGCGGGCGAGATTTCGGCGAGGTCCGGGTCGAGGCGGGCCGCGATGCCCTCGCCGCTGAGCACCTCGACGGTGCGCGAGGCGGGGCCGTGGCCCTCGGTGAGGTAGACCGCGCGCCAGCCGTCGGCGAGCCAACCCTTGGTGTCGGCGAGCGCCCGGGCGATGTCGCCCCGGTACAGCTCGGGGGCGCGCATGCCCAGGGTCAGGGTGTCGCCGTCCGTCGCCAGGCCAGCCTCGTCGAGGCCGTCGCCGGCGGCGAACGGCGAGATCGACCACCACATCATGCCCAGCTCGCGGGCCCGGTCCCGGATGTCGGCGATGCCCCACAGCGAGGCCGCGCCCAGGTCGATGGGGGCCTCGCCGCCACCAGCCGACGCGGCCCAGGACGCCGCCAGGAACTCCTGGCTGGTGGCCAGCAGGTCGGCCGCCCGGGTACGCACGCGCTCCGGGTCGCACACCACGCTCATCGCGCCCACCGGCAACACGTCGAGCAGCAGCTCCATCTCGTCCACCAGGACCGGAGCCAGCGATTCCATGCCCTCGACGGCGATGCCCTCGGCGATCTTGCCGAGCAGTTCGCCCAACTCCGGGTGCGACTCGGCCAGCTCGGCGGCGCGCCGCCGCACGTCGTCGGTGAGCAGCGGCTCGCGACAGGGCGGCGCCCAGAGCCCGTGCTCGGCCACTTCGAGCGAGCGCTGGTCGGCGACCTTGAAGTACCGGATCTCCTCGACCTCGTCCCCCCAGAACTCCACCCGCAGCGGGTGCTCCTCGGTGGGCGGGAAGACGTCCAGGATGCCGCCGCGCACGGCGAACTCGCCGCGCTTCTGGACCAGTTCGACCCGGGCGTACGCGGCTGCCGCCAAGCCTTCCACCACCTCGCCCAGGTCGGCGCTCTGCCCGCCGCGCAGCGCCACGGGCTCCAGTTCGCCGAGCCCCTTGACCTGCGGCTGGAGCACAGCACGGATGGGCGCGACGACCACGCTGACCGGGCCCGCGGTCGGGTCGTCGGCGCTCGGGTGGGTCAGCCGGCGCAGCACGGCGAGGCGGCGCCCGACGGTGTCCGAGCGCGGTGAGAGCCGCTCGTGCGGCAGCGTCTCCCACGACGGGTACCCCACCACGCCGTGCTCGTGCCCCTCGGGCATCAGCGAGCGCAGCGCGGCGGCCAGGTCCTCGGCCTCGCGCCCGGTGGCAGTCACGGCGAGCACCGGCCGGCCGGCCCCGCGCGCCAGCGCCGCCACGGCCAGGGGCCGGGCCGCCGGCGGTCCCACGAGGTCGAGGTGCGTGCGGTGACCGTCCATGGCCGCGCGCACCGCCTCGGCGAGCGCGGGGTCATGGACGACGGCATCGAGCAGACCGTGCAGGCTCATATGTAGGGCTTCCCGTCCCGGGGCTGGACAACGCGAACGGCCCGGCACGGGCCTTGGCGGAGCCAAGGCCGGGGGCCCGCGGACGTTTCCGTGGCCCGGCGGCCGGGATGTCTTCAGGGTACGCCGGGGGTGTGACAGCGCCACGCGAACCCGGGCGTCCCCCGGAATCCGGGGCCTCCGCCGCAGGGCGCGGGGCCTCTGCCGTAGGGCGGTGAGGCGCTGGGCCGTACGACGGTGGGGCGCTGGGGGATCAGCGGGCGGCAGCGGTCCCGTCCCGCCAGGCGCGCTGCCGGCGGGCGAGGTACGCGAAGACTTCCTTGAAGGCGGCGTACGCGTCGGCGCCGACGGCTTCGGCGTGGCGCTGCTCGACGGCGGCGAGGATCGCGTCGGAGCGAGCCATCTGGTCGAGGCCGCGCGGGGTGGGGACGACCAGCTTGGCGCGCCGGTCGGCCGGGTCGGGGCGGCGTTCCACGTAGCCGAGTGCCTCCAGTTCGTCGATCACCTTGCCGACGACCTGTTTGTGTTGACCACAGCGGCGGGCCAGCTCGGTGGCGCGGCTGCCTTCGGCGTCCAGGTACGCGAGCACCAGGCCGGTCTGCGGCCGAAGGCCCGGGTGGCCCTGGTCGGCGAGGGTGGCGAATAGCTCCTCCTGGACCGCGAAGAGCAGTTGGCCGGTGAGGACACCCAGATCCGGCTCCCGCAGTTTCCGTTCGCCGCGCCGCATGCGCGCCCTCCGCCCGGTCGGTGATGGTGACCCGCCCATCGTAGCCAACTGGTCACCATGAAATACAGTCACCAATATTCACTATATACAGAGGTGGCTATAACGTCGGCGCCACCAGACAGGGAGACGACGGCGAAACGGGGTAGGACATGTCCGGCGGCGACAGCGTGCACGGGACGGTGGCGGCGGGTTTCGAGGGGGTACGCCGGGAGTTCGCCACGGTCGTGGCCGAGGAATCCGGCGAGCCGGGCACCCAGCTCGCGGTGTACCTGCGCGGACGCCAGGTGGTGGACCTGTGGGCTGGCGAGGGCGTGCGCGGTGACTCGCTGCTCGGCCTGTACTCCTCCGCCAAGGGCACGGCCCACCTGGTCGTGGCCCTGCTGGTCCAGGACGGCGTGCTGGACCTGGACCGCGAGGTCGCCTCCTACTGACCCGCGTTCGCCGCCGAGGGCAAGGCGGGAATCACCCTGCGCGACCTGCTCGCCCACCGGGCGGGCCTGATCGGCGTGGACGGCGGCTTCCGCACCGCGGAGCTGGCGGACGACCGGTTGATCGCCGAACGCCTCGCGGGGCAGCGGCCGTTCTGGCGCCCCGGCACGGCCTACGGCTACCACGCGTTCGTCATCGGCGCCCTCGCCGGCGAGGTGGTACGCCGCGCCACCGGCAACTCCCTCCAGGCCGCGCCACCGGCAACTCCCTCCAGGAGGTGTACGAGGAACGCGTCAGGTCCCCGTACCAGCTCGACTTCCACCTGGGCCTGCCCGAGTCGCTGGAACCGCGGTACGTCAAGGTTCTCCCCGCGCCGGACGCGGACGGACCTCGGGCCGGGAGCCCGGACCCGCGCGGCCTCACCCCGATCGCCTTCAACCTCCACGCCGACCCGCCCACCGACCTGGTGGAGTTCGCCAGCACCCGCGCGGTGCGGGCGCTCGGTCCCGCCTCCTCCGGCGGGGTGGGCAACGCGCGCGGCCTGGCGCGGATGTACGCGGCGGCGATCAGCGAGCTCGACGGCCGCGCCCCGCTGCTCCGGCCCGCCACCCTCGCCGAGTTCACCCGGGTGCACACCCGCGGCGTGTACCTGGTCACCGGCGAACGCGACCACTTCACCCTCGGCTTCGAGGCCCAGGGCGTGCGCTTTCCTCGGCCCGGACGCGTTGGGGCACAGCGGCGCGGTGGGAGCCCAGTCCTTCGCCGATCCGACCAGCGGCGTCGCGTACTCCTACACCCGCCGCCGGTTCGCCGTCGGCGGTGGCGGCGGGGCGCGCGAGAACCACCGCCTCGCGGCGGCGGTGCTGGCGGCGGTCGGGGAGGTCGCCGGCCGGGTGGCCCAGGCGCTTCCGCTCTGACCACCGGGCGCCGCGCTCGCGCGGGTGCTCGCGGATCGCGCGCGAGGAACACGCCGTGTCGCCTCAGGACGGCGTCCGGCCTGGCTCACAGCGGCCAACGGCCGCCGGGCCACGGCGAGCCGGCCGGCTCGGACGGAGACCGGACGCGCGCTCAGGCCGGCCGGGTGCCGTCCGCCCCCGGCTCCGTGCCTGCGTCGAAACTCGCGAAGTACGCCGCCGCCCAGTCCTCGCCCCCGTGCCCCTGCCGCTCCGCGCGGCGCAGCCGCTCCGCCGCGGCGGCGGCCAGGTCCAGGCGCACGCCGGAGCGCTCGGCGGCCTCCGCGATGAGAGCCGCGTCCTTGCGGGCCGAGGAGACGGTGAAGCTCGGCGGGTAGTCGCCGGCCAGGATGAGTTCGGACTTCGTCCGCAGGTAACCGGAGTCCAGCGGGCCGCCGGCGACGGCGTCCAGGAAGGCGCGCGGGTCCACGCCGAGGCCCTTGGCAAGGGCCAGCGCTTCACCGGTGCCGTTGACGAGGGTGAGCACCCAGTTGTTGACGACGAGCTTGAGCGCGCTGGCCGCACCCGTGCCGCCGTCCTCGCCGACCCACAGGGTACGCTAGCCGATCGCCGAGAAGACGCGTTCGGCCCGGTCGCGCACGGCGACCGGGCCCGCCGCGAAGACGGTCAACGTGCCCTGTTCGGCCGGGAGTCTGGTGCCCAGTACGGGGGCGTCCACGAATCCGAGCCCGTACCGCGCGGCGAACTCCGCCAGCAGGCCGATCGCGCCCACCCCCACCGTGCTCGACTGGAGCCACAGCGTCCCGGCGCGCAGCGCGGGCGCGGCCTCGCGCAGCGCGTCGAGCGCGGCGGGCCCGTCGTGCACCATCGTGAGCACCACGTCCACCCCGTCCACCGCGTCGGCCGGCGTGTCCGCGACCCGCGCCCCCACCTCCGCCAGCGGCTCGGCCTTGGCCCGGGTGCGGTTCCACACCCGCACGTCGAACCCTCCCGCCCCGGCGAGGTTACGGGCCATCGGCCCACCCATGATCCCGGTGCCGAGCACCGCTACGGAGGTCGCGCCGACCCCGCCCTCGCCCGCCCTGTCCGTGCCCGTGTCCGTGTCCGCCACGCTCCTGTCAGCCATGGGGGAACGGTAGGACGTGGAGGGCGTTCGAAGGCAAGCGGCACGCGCGGCGGATGGGCCGGTCGGCGGGTTGGTGGGTTGGCGGATTGGCGGGTCGGGGGGCCAGCGCACCCCGGGCGCGTCCCGGTGACGAAAGAGCCGGCTGGCTCGCCTCGCCCACCGAACCCACCCGGCGACCGCCTCGACGACCCGTCGCCGTACTGGCGTGCCAGCGTACCGATGCCGGCCCGGCGTGCCGGGCCGGGCGGCGCCCCCACCGCCGTACCGCGAACGCCCGCGGGCATCCGCGGCCCGCCCGTCGCGCAGGAACCCGCCCGACAGGCGAGCCCCAGCGCGGGCGCGCCCGTGCCCCGGACCGCGTGCTCCCCCAAGAGCGTGCGGGCCGGGGCGCGGACGACGTCGCGGCGGCCGGGCCGGGGAGGGCCCCGGGCCGGCCGCGGCGACGAGGGACCATCCCCATGGCACCCGCCGTCCGTCGGCCGCCCGGCCGGCGCGGAAGGCGGGGACCAGGGCCGCGAGGAGGCCGACCACCGCCGCTCCGACGAAGACCGCGCCGATCATGGGCCACGGGATCTCCAGGGTCTTCAGGCCCTCAAGTGCCAGCAGCTTGTGGGCCGTCACTCCCCAGGCCATGCCCAGGCCGAGGCCGAGCAGGGCGCCGAAGAGGGCGATGACGACCGACAGAGCCAGGGTGTTCACGACGCCCAGGATGGCAACGATGATCGCGAGGCCGAGGAGTCCGTAGGCCAGGTTGAGCATCTGCCCGATCTGGTCCTCCAGGAGCTTCTTGTAGTCGGCCTGGTCGCGCACCGTCACGTCCGGGTAGATCGTGAGCTCGGCCTTGAGCGACTTGTACGCCTCGCGGTCCTGACCCTCCTTGGCGGCGGCGAACATCATCAGGTTCTGCGGCATCTGGTCGAGCTTGATGTACTCCTCGGCCGTGTTGACGCCGAGGTAGATCGCGCCCTTGTTGAACGCCGTGTCCTCCGAGGTGATGACGCGGACCGTCAGCCTGGCAGTGCCGCCCTCCTTGAAGTGCACGCTGAGCACGTCGCCCAGGGCGACCTTGTGGTCCTTGGCGAAGCACTCCGGGACGCCGATGGCGTTCCTGCCGAACGCGTCGACCAGCTTCCCCTCGATCACCGGGGAGCGCAGGTCCTTGGCGTAGCTGGCGCTGGCCACGTCCAGGTCGTCCTTGACCTTCTTGCCGTCCGGCGTAGTGATGGTGGCGCTCTCGAGGAGCTTGTAGTCGCTGACGTGCTCCAGGTGCTTGGCCCGCTTGACGGCCTGCTCCACCTGCGGCTTGATCACGCCGTTGTCGGGCTCGATGATGAAGTCCGCGCCAACCGACTTGTCCAGTTCGTCGCTGGCCGAAGCGACCATCGACGAGCCGACCACCGACAGGCAGGCGACCATCGCGAGGCCGATCATCAGGGCGGCGCCCGTGGCGCCGGTGCGGCGCGGGTTGCGCAGCGCGTTGCGCTCGGCCATCCGGCCGACCGAGCCGAACATCCGCAGCAGGACGGCGCTCAGCACCCGGACCACCACGCCGGCCAGCAGCGGGCCGATCACGATGAAGCCGATCAGGGTCAGGAGCACGCCCAGGCCGAGGAACATCGAGCCGTCGGCCGCCTTGTCGGCGTTGGCGGCCATGGCCAGGCCCGCGGCGCCGGCGCCGGTCAGCAGCAGGCCGAGCACGGCCCGGACGCGGCCCGCACGGCTGTCGGCCGGCGTCCCGGCGTCGCGCAGCGCGGCCATCGGGGAGATCTTGCCTGCCCGCCGGGCTGGTATGTACGCGGCGACGACGGTGGTCAGGACGCCTATGACCAGGCCGACGACGGGCGTGGCCGTCTTGACCGTCAGCTCCGAGGTGTCCAGGTTCATGCCCATGGTGCCCATGAGCTTCATCAGGCCGACCGCGAGGCCGATGCCGCCGGCCACGCCGAGGACGGAGCCGACGACGCCGAGCAGCAGCGCCTCGAACAGCACCGAGCGGTTGATCTGGCGCCGGCTGGAGCCGATGGCCCGCATCAGGCCGATCTCGCGGGTGCGCTGGGCGACCAGCATCGAGAAGGTATTGACGATCAGGAAGATGCCGACCAGGACGGCGATTCCGGCGAAGCCGAGCATCGCGTACTTCATGACGTCCAGGAAGAAGCCCAGCTCGTCCTTGTTCTCCTCCTTCGTCTCGGCCTTGGTCTTGACCTTGAGGTCGTGGTCCGGGCCGAGCGAGGCGAGGACGCTCTGCTTGAGTTCCTCGTTGCTCACGCCGGGCGCGGCGGTCAGCGCGATGGAGGTGTACTTGCCGGTGGCGCCGAGCAGCCGGCGCTGGGCGGTCTCGTCGTCCAGGTAGAAGATGGACGAGCCGGGGTTGGTCACCTGGAAGGTGGCGATGCCGGTGATGGTGAAGGTGGCGTCGCCGGGCACGGCGATGATGCGCACCTTGTCGCCGATCTCCAGGTTCTTCTTGTCGGCGGTGTCGGCGTCCACCATGATCTCGGTCGGGCCGCGCGGCTCGTGGCCCGAGGTGATCTCGACGGACGAGAGTTCGGCGCTGTCCCAGTTGGTGGCGACCGACGGGGCGCCCTCGGCCAGGCCGATCTTCTTGTTGTCGGAGTCCACGGCCGTGATGGAGGTGGAGACCGTGTCGCCGACGGCGGACTTGACGCCCTTGACCTTCTCCAGCTCCGCGACCTTCGACGCGGGAATGGTCGGCACCTTGCGGGAGCGCTGTACGTCGTCGCAGCTCGCGGCGTTCTTGGGGCTGACGCTGACGTCGGGCGCTGTGGCCGAGAAGATCTTGTCGAAGGTGGAGTTCATGGTGTCGGTGAAGACGAGCGTGCCGCACACGAACGCCACCGACAGCAGGACGGCGACGGCCGAGAGCGCCATCCGCCCCTTGTGCGCGAAGAAGTTGCGCAACGAGGTCTTGAACACGGTCACGACACATGCCCCCGCGCGTCGAAGTGCTTCATGCGCTCAAGGACCAACTCGGCGATCGGCTGGTACATCTCGTCGACGATGCGGCCGTCGGCCAGGTACAGCACCCGGTTCGCGTACGAGGCGGCCACCGGGTCGTGGGTGACCATCACGATGGTCTGGCCCAGCTCGTCAACGGACCTGCGCAGGAAGCCCAGGACCTCGGCGCCGGCCCGCGAGTCGAGGTTGCCGGTCGGCTCGTCGCCGAAGGTGATCTCCGGTCGGGCGGCCAGGGCGCGGGCGACGGCGACGCGCTGCTGCTGGCCACCGGAGAGCTGGTTCGGCCGGTGCTTGAGCCGCCCGGCCAGGCCCACCGTCTCCACAACGCGGTCCAGCCAGGCCCGGTCGGGCTTGCGGCCCGCGATGTCCATCGGCAGTGTGATGTTCTCGATGGCGTTCAGCATGGGCAGTAGGTTGAACGCCTGGAAGATGAACCCGATCCGGTCCCGGCGCAGTTGGGTGAGCTTCTTGTCCTTGAGCCCGGTGATCTCGGTCTCGTTGACGTAGATGTGGCCCGAGGTCACGGTGTCCAGGCCGGCGAGGCAGTGCATCAGCGTCGACTTGCCGGAGCCGGACGGGCCCATGATCGCGGTGAACTGGCCCCGGGCGATGTCCACGTCCACGTGGTCCAGGGCCAGCACCCGGGTCTCGCCCGAGCCGTACGCCTTGACCACCTGGCGTGCTCGCGCGGCAACGGCCGTATGCCCTCCGCTGCCCCCCGGTCCTGGGAATCGATACAGCCGTCGTCACGGTACTTCTCCTCGGTAGGTGTGTTCGGCGCGGTCCTTGCCGCGTACACAAGACTGCTCGCACGGGAGCGGGCTCGCGATGGTGCTCAGCGCCGTATTCGCCCTGGGGCTAACCCCACCCCCACGGTCGTGCGGCGCGCACCAAGGCTAGGAAGAACACCCCTCTGACCTCGTCATCCGTCGGTACCAACCCGGGGTAGGGGGAAGGCCGTCGGCTCCCCTAGGGGGTCGGCCGCCAGGGGTGCCCGGGTCTCAGGGTGCGGGGCCCGGCGGGGCGCCCGAGTTGGGCCGCGGAGCGCCTCGCTCGACCCCCACCGAGCAGTGCCGGAGCGGACGGTACGGGGCGGGGCGGGGTAGCCGTACGGGAGACCCGGAGTGCGGAGTGGGGTGGTCGGGGTCGCCGGGGCGTTGACCAGTACCGCGAGATCACGGCCCGTGGAAAGGTGGTGTCTACAACGAGCGAGGGAGACGCACGGTGGGCGGCACCGCACGGCACACGGACCAGGGCCCCACACCACAGGCCGCGGGCCCCCGGGGGGCCGAGCGGCACGGGCCCGTCGTCGCCGCGCTGATGCTCGCGATGGCGCTCGCCGCGCTGGACTCCACGATCATCTCCACGGCCGTGCCGCAGATCGTCGGCGACCTCGGCGGCTTCTCCGTCTTCTCCTGCGCTCTTCTCGGGCTACCTGCTCGCGGTGACCGTGTCGCTGCCGGTGTACGGCAAGTTGTCGGACACCTTCGGCCGCAAGCCGGTGCTGCTGGTGGGCATCGCGCTGTTCCTGGTCGGCTCGCTGCTGTGCGCCACCGCGTGGAACATGGCCAGCCTCATCGCGTTCTGCGTCGTGCAGGGCCTGGGCGGCGGCGCACTCCAGGGCACGGTGCAGACGATCGCCGCCGACCTGTACCCGCATCGGGAGCGCGCGAAGATCCAGGCCAAGCTCTCCACCGTGTGGGCCACGTCGTCGGTGGCCGGCCCGGCACTCGGCGGGCTCATCGCCACGTACGCGGACTGGCGTTGGATCTTCATGGTCAACCTGCCGGTCGGCGCCGTCGCACTCCTCCTCGTCGTGCGCCACCTGCACGAGCCGGCGCGCGCCCCGTAGGCGAGCACGGAGCGTACGCGAGACGGGCGGACGGGCGACGGGTGGACGAGGAGACGCGGAACGGGCGGACACCGTACCGGAGACGGGCGCGCGCGGCCACGGGTGGACTGGGCCGGCGCGCTCGGCATTTTCTGCTCCGACAGCCTGTTGCTGACCGCGCTCGTGCAGGGCGGCGTGGCCTGGCCGTGGCTCTCGACGCCCTCGCTGTGCCTACTCGCGGCGAGCGCGGCCTGCGCCGCCGGCACCGTGCTTATCGAACGACGGGCGGCGGAGCCGATCATTCCGGGCTGGGTGTAGCGCCGCCGTACGATCGCCGCCGTCAACCTCTCGCTGGGCGGCCTCGGCATGTTAATGATCGCCCCGACCGTGTTCCTGCCCACGTACGCGCAGTCGGTCCTCGGCCTGTCCCCCACCGCCGCCGGGTTCGTACTGTCCGCCATGACGTTGAGCTGGCCCGTGTCCGCCGCCCTGAGCAACCGAGTCTACCTGCGCATCGGCTTCCGGCAGAGCGCCATCGTCGGCATGAGCCTGGCCGCGCTGATCCTGTTCGCGTTCCCGCTGCTGCCCTACCCGGGCGCGGCCTGGCAGCCCGCGCTGATCATGCTGCTGCTCGGCGGGGCGCTCGGCCTCTTCCAACTCCCGCTCATCGTCGGGGTGCAGTCGTCCGTCGGCTGGGCGGAGCGCGGCACGGCGACCGGGTCCATACTCTTCTGCCGCCAGGTGGGACAGAGCGTGGGGGCGGCACTGTTCGGCGCCGCCGCCAACGCCACCGTGGCCGCCCGGCTCGCGGACGCGCCCGACTCGCTCGGCGGCGACCTCCCGGACGACCTGGACTCGGTGTCCCGCGCCCTGGAACACCCCGGCGAACTGTCCGCCGAGGCCGCCGACTACCTGCGCCGCACCGTGGACGACTCCGTCGACCACGTCTACCTCGGCGCCGCCCTAGCCGCCGTCCTCACCGTCCTCGCGCTGCTCCTGCTCGCCCCGCGCGTCTTCCCGACTCACGTGGACGACCCGACCACCCCCGCGACCGACTCCCCTGCACCCTCCGGCACACCAGCCGCCACCGCCACATCGGCCGCATCTGACGTGCCAGCCGCTTCCGCCACATCGGCCGCATCCGAGGCGCCGGCCACGTCCGAGGCGCCGGCCGCCCTCAACACATCGGTCGCCCTTGACGCGCCGGACGGCCCCGAGCCTCCGGCGGACGGGCCGACCGGCGGGCCGACGGGCGAGCCCACGAGCGGGTCGGCCAGTGGCGGCCCGCGCGGCGACGCGCGGTAGCGGGGCGGCGCGCGCAAGGGCGCGGAGCGGTCGCGCGGGAGACGGTCGCGCGCGGGGCGCCCGGAGCGCGGTTACGGCGTGCGGTGCTCCGCGGGGGGCAGGACCGGGAGTTCGACCTCGATCGTGTCGTCGTCGCCGAGCTTGCGCTTCCCGGGGCCGGCCACGGGCCGGGGCACGGCGGGACCCACGCTATCGCCGCCCCGGTCGGCCCGGTCGGCCCGGTCGGCATCGTCGACACCAGCACCGACACCAGCAGGGGCGTCGCCCTCTCCGGCCTCGGCGGCGGCCCCCGCCGCGTCGACCTGGCAACCCGTACGGGAGGCGCCCTCGGCACCCTGGCCACCACCGGCCACGGCCCGGTCACCCGCGCCGGCCCCCACACCCGAACCGGCACCAGCACCGGCATCCGCGCCCGCCGTGTTCCCGTCGCCGCCAGCCGCGCCCACCGCGGCAGACGTACGGGACGTGCCGGACGCGCCGGACACTCCGGGCGCCCCGGACGCGGCAGATTCGGCAGACGCACCAGGCGCATCGGCCACACCGGTCGCCTCGGCCGCGCCCGAGGGCCCTGATACCCCCGAGGGCACCGGCCCCGAGACCCCCGGTCCCGAGGAGGAGGGAGTGGCGGAGGCGGTGTCCGGGGTGGTGGAGGGCTGCGCGGCGCGGCGTTCGGCCGGTACGCGCCGGCCGGTCAGGGCGCCGAGGCTCTCGCGCACGTGCTCCATGTGCAGCGTCAGCTCCTCCCGCTCTTCCTCGTGCGCGCGCAGGACCTGCTCCGTTTCGCGTTCCACGCGCTCCGCGCGGGCCCGCGCCCGGGCGATCAGCTCCTCGCCCTGCGCCTCCGCGTCCTCCTGGCCGTGCCGGGCGGCCTCCTCGACCGCGGCGTAGGCGCGCTGCGACTCGGCCACGATGCGCTCGCCGAGGGCCTCCAACTCGGCGATGCGGGACTCCAGAGCGGCTTCGCGCTCGGCAATCTCGACGCCGAGCGCCTCACAGCGGTCGGCGTGCTGCTGCTCCTGCTCGACCAGGAACTCCTCCGTCCGCTCCCGGGCCTGCTGGAGCTCCACGACCGCGTCACGCCGCTCCCGCAACGCGTCCCGCTCGGCCGCCTCCCGCAGTTCGGTCGCGGCCGCGCGGGCCGCCTCGATCCGCTGCTCGGCCCACTTCTCGGCCTCGGCGCGCAACTCCACCGCCGCCGCGTCCGCCGCGTCGCGCGTCGCGTCGGCGTACTCGGCCGCCGCCTCGGCGGCCTCCTTCGCGGCGCCGCGCGCGCGCGCCCGCAGCCGGTCGGCCTCCTGCTCGGCGGTGGTCAGGATGAGCTGGGCGCCCTCGCCGAGTTCCTCGTACGTCTGCGGGGGGAGCTGGGCGATCACCTCGCGCAGCCGTTCCGCCTCGGCGGTCATCTCGTTGGCCAGCACGGTCAGCCGCGCGGCGCGCTCCCACGCCGCGTCCCGGTCCGCGGACAACTGCGTCAGATACTGCTCCACCTGCGCGGGACGGTAGCCGCGCTCGCCCCGCCCGGTGGTGGTGAAGCCGTGGGGTGAATCCGTCCCGCTCATCCTGAAGCCCCTCTATCCGGTGTCTCCGCCGAACATCTTTGTAGATGCGAGCGAAATGCCCATACCGCGACACTCCACCCGGTTCCTCAGGCAAGGATGCGGCAATTGACGCCGGAAGTCGTAATCTCAGGGATTTTGATCCGATAGAGCGGCGATACAGCGGACCGTCACGGTATTGACCTTGCGACCGAAGCGGGCGTACGCCCCGGGTAGGCGGGCCGCTCCCGCACGGCGGACGCGGCAGGCGGCCGAGTCGGGTGCCGGGCGTACGGGGCGTGTCGCGCGGGGCGTACGAGGCGGGCGGGGCGCCGGCGTGCGGGGCGGGCGGGGCGCGGGGCGGCGACCTACCGCTGGCCGGCGCCCGCGCCGAGGCCGGCCGCGCCAGGCTCGGCCCGCGACGCGTCCCCGGCACCAGCGGCTGGGCCCGTGCCGGAATCCGCGCTGGTGCCCGAGCCGAAGTCAGCGTCCGAGTCGGCGAGCGCCTGCGCGCGCAGCGCCTTGCGGTCAGGCTTGCCCGCCTGCGCCAGCGGGATCTCCGCGACGACCCGTACGACCTCCGGCGCGTACATGGCGCCGCGGTGATCAGTCACGAACGCGCTGAGTTCCCGCGAGCGCACGCGGTGGCCGGGGGCCGGGACCACCGCGGCGTGTACGGCCTCGGTCTGGTCGGGGCGAAGCACGCCGAAGACCACGCAGGCGGCCACGGTGGGGTGGCTGAGCAGCAGTTCCTCCACGTCGGTCGGGTACACGTGGCCGCCCACCACGACGATCTTGTCGCTCAGCCGGTCCACGATGAACAGGTAGCCGTCCTCGTCCAGCTAGCCCACGTCACCGGTGTGCACCCAGCCGCCGCGCAGCACCTCGGCGGTGGCCTCCGACTGCTTCCAGTAGCCGTTCATCATCGACGGCGTGCGCACGCAGATCTCGCCGCTCTCGCCGGCCGGGAGGGGCCGCCCGTGCTCGTCGTGGATCTCGATCCGCACGCCGGGCGCGGGGCGGCCCACCGTGATCTGCCCGGCCGCCCCCACCACCGCGTGTTCCGCCGGGCTCACCGTGGCGATCATGCCCGCCTCGGCCTGCCCGTACCAACCGTTCAGCACCGGTCCGAAGGCCTCGGCCGCCTCGCGCAGCCGGGACGGGGAGGCGGCGCAGCCGCCGTAGGCGATGCGGCGCACGCTCGACAGGTCGGCCGTCGCCCGGGCCGGGTGGTCGAGCAGGATGTACAGCAGCGGCGGCAGCAGCCACAGGTCGGTGACGCGCTCGCGCTCGACGGCCGCGTACACCGCCGCCGGGTCGAAGGACCGCTGGATGATCACGCGACCGCCCGAGAGCAGCGCCAGGTCGGCGACCATGCCGGCCAGGTGCGCCAGGGAGGTGCAGGCCAGGAAGGTGGGCGCGTGGCCGGACGCGGCCGTGCCGGAGCTGAGCGCCTGCCGGTGGAAGCCGTGTGCCATGCGGATGCCCTTGCAGGCCGGTGGTCCCGCCGGTGTGCCGGATGCACCAGTCGTCCTCGGCGCGGGCCGTGCTGGCCACCCGCGGCCCACGGTGGCCCTCGGCGAGCGCGAGCAGGTCGGCGTCGCTGGGGCCGAAGGAGAGGACGTGCGGCGGCCGGAAGTGGGTGAGCAACTCCGCGGCCCGCGCCTGGTGCAGGGGGTCCACGAGCAGGGCGGCCGGCTCCACGCTCGCCGCGAGTCGGGCGAGCAGGTCGGCGGCCAGCGCCTCGTAGAGGATGACCACGCGGGCGCCGACCAGGTTCACGGCGTACCGGGCGCTCAGCGTCTCGGGGCGGTTGCCGGACAGCAGGGCCACGGTGTCGCCCCGGCCGATGCCGCGGTCGGTCAGCTCGGCGGCCATGCCGTGCACGGCGTCGTGTAAGGCGCCCGCGCTGGTCGACGAGCCGTCCTCGGTGCGCAACAAGGTGCGCTCGGGACGCTCCCGCAGACTGTCGAGGATCAGCTCTACGTAACTGGTGAAGTCCGTTTCCGTCATGACAGCGACGTTAGGTGCCGCCCCGTATGCCTTCCACTACCAAATGCGGCATGCGGTCATGCCCCAGGGGTTATGAGCCGCGGGCGCACCCGAACCGGGCCGGTCGGCGGGCGTGGACGCGCGGAGGTGCGGTCGGCCGGCCTCCGGCATACGGGGCGCGTACGCGGCGTGACCCGTACTGGCCAGTGTGACCGGTCTGACCAGTGTGACTGGCGTGACCAGTGTACGGGGCGCTACAGCAGGCCGTCCCACATCTGCTCAAGCAGCACCGCCCACCAGTTCTCCGGCGAGGCGAGCGCCGCCGGGTCGAGGGCGGAAAGGTGGTTCTGGAAATCCACCGTCCAGCGCTCCGCCTGCTCAGGGGTGAGCGTCGCCCGCAACCGCCACATCCAGCCCAGCAGGCCGAGGCAGCGCACGAACTCCGGCAGCCGGGTGTTGACGAACTGCGGCGGCACCGGGGCGCCGCCGGGGCCGGCCTCGACCGGGACCGCGACGATGTGCGCCGTGCCGTACTGCACGCACAGTTGGCGGCCGAAGTCGTTGCCCATCACCAGGTACGAACCGGCGTCGGACACGGGCTGCACCTGCCGCTCGGCGGCCAGCTCGGCCAGCGTGGGCACCGGCCGGCCCGGCTGCGCCTGGACCCAGAAGAACGGCCCGAAGTCCACCGGCAGCCCGGCCCACACCAGCGTCTGGGCGACGATGTCGGGCACGCCCTGCCGGGAGACGGTGCGCTGGTCGAAGCGGAAGACCCCCTGCGGCCCGAACGCGTTCAGCAACTCCTGGGCGACGCCCTCCGGCGGGACGGCCGGCGCCCGCTGCACCTGGCTGGGGTGCGGCAGCGGCACCGGCGCCGGCCTGGCCGGCCCGTCCGCGACCTGGTGCAACTCGCCCTGGTGCTCGATGAGGTGGCGCACGCCCTGCTGCCGGGTGGCGTGGTCGCGGCCGTACGGGGCGGTGTGGCTGATCCGCACCTGTGGCCAGGACTCCCGGATCATGCGGGCGCAGTAGCCGCCGGGCAGGTCGCAGGACTCCAGCTCGGTGTGGAGTTCGAGCACCTGCTGCGGCGGCACGTTCATGGCCCGCAACTCGTGCAGGATCTGCCACTCCGGGTGCGGGGTGCCGGGCGCGGAGCGGCGGATGATCTGCTGCTCGGAGCCGTCCTGCGCCCGGTAGCGGAGCACCGCCATATGCCGGTAGCGGAGCACCGCCATATGCCGGTAGCGGAGCACCGCCATATGTAAGCCCGGGCCGACCGTCGGCAGCCCGGTGGGCACCGGCGGGTAGCCGTACGGGCCGGCCATGGCGGGCGCGCCGGGCATCCCCGGGCCGGGCGGCGGCGGGGCCATCCCCGGGTGGCCGTGCATGCCGGGCTGGCCGGGCACGGGCGGGGGCGGCGTGTGCGGGGTGCCGGGACGCCGGGGGCGCCGCCGGCGCTCGGCGGGGCCCGGCAGCGGGCCGGGGGCATCGCCGGTACCTGGGAGGCGCCCGGGCCGGCGGCGGAGTCGGGGCCCTGGAGCGGGAAGCCGGCGTCGATGGCGGGCGCGATGGCGGTGGGCGGCAGCGCGCTCCCCGCCGACATCAGCTCGGTCTTGGCCTCCGGCGCCACGCCCGGCACTGGGGTGTCCTCGTCGTCGAAGCCGGCGAGCGGCGGCGCGAAGACGGTGGCGGGCGGCGCGACGGAGCGGTCGCCGTCGTCGCCCCCGTAGTTGGTGTCCTCCCAGGACGGGCCGGCGGCCGAGCCGCCCGTGGCGGAGCCGGGGGCGGCCGGGAACGCGGGCGCGGCGGGGAAGGCCGAGCCGGGTGCGGCGGGGAACCCGGGCGCGTCGGGCACGGCCGGGCCGGGGGCGGCGGGCTGGTCGGTGCCCCGGGCGGGACCGTCGCCGGCCGCGTCCGGGCCGCGCTCCCGGTCGTCGGCGTCCTGACCGTCACGCCGGCCGTGGCGTTGACCGTGGGTTTGACCGTGGCCGTGGCTTTGGCCGTGGCCCGCATCGGAGTCGGGGTACGGCGTGCGGGTGGAGGGCAGCGAGCTGAGCGCGCCGGACGCCGCGTCGCCGGAGGCCGGGGTCGCCGACCCGGAGTCGCCCGGCTCGTCGGCGCCGGCGGGCCCGGAACCGTCGGCCGAGCCGCTGCCCCCGGAGCCGTCCCAGGCCTCAAGGGCCCCGGTAGCCCCGGAGCCGCCGCCGGACGTGCCCGCGCAGGACGCACTGGAAGCGCCGGACGCACCGGAGGTGTCGGGGTTGCCGGAGGCGTCAAAGGTGCCGGAGGCAGCCGGGCGCCGGGTCGAGACGCCGCCGCCCAGCGTGTTCGCCGCCTCCTGGAGCAACCCCGGCGGCGTCAGCAGGAACGAGGTGGCCTCCAGGTCGAGGCGGCGGGCGCCGCGGGGGCCTGGGCGCCGGCCCCGTACTCCTCCTCGTACCGGCGGATCACCTCGCCCACCGGGAGGCCCGGCCACAGCGTGGTCTCGCCGCTGTCGCGGGCGATGACCAGCCGCGCGCCCTGGGTGCCCGGCGCCCGCGAGGGCCCGTCGGGGCGGTCCTCGACCCAGGCGACGAAGCCGAGGTCGAACTCCCGCACCCGCACCTCGCGCTGCTGGTAGCGCGGGACGTCTCCGTTGACCCACTGCTCCGCGCGCTCCTGCGCCTGCGCGAAGGTCACCATCACGCTCATCCCTCCACCGGGTCGACGTACGCGAAGCCGCCGTCCACTATCAAGTTGGCCACGGTCTCCAGCTCCGGCGGGTTGCCCGCCAGGCGCAGCAGGAAGGCGTCGAAGTCGTCGCCGCAGGGCAGCATCAGCTCCTCGACCCGGTCCCGCACGTTCCAGCCGTCCCGGTCGCGCGCGTCGTCGTACGCGCAGAACCACACCGACCCGATCGCCTCGCCGCGCACCTTGACCGCGATGACGCCGCCCTGCACGTACCCGACGCCGAGGTAGTCCTTGGTGAAGTGGTCCCGCAGGCACTTGTTGGCGCAGACGAGGTCGTTGACCGCCGCCTCGTCGCGGACAGTGAAGAACGGCTGGTCCACCAGGAGTCCCAGCTCCGGGTCGAGCGCCGCGCCCACCGGGGCGCAGCCGCCGGCCGCCTTGAGGAAGGCGCGGTAGGCGTCGGGCAGCCGGTAGCCGAGGTCCTCCTCGACCAACGAGCACCTGGTCCTCGGTGACGGACAGACCGCGCTTGGGCAGCCCGAAGTGCGGGGGCGGGTCTCCTGGAGCGGTCGGGTGCCCCGCTTGTCCTGGTCGACGCCGGCCGTGGCGAGCCCGCCGTGGTGCCGCAGCAGCGCCTTCACCTCGACCGGGACAAACTGCACCCGTCGCGTGTTGGCCACGTGGTGCCAGGTCCAGCCGTGCGGCGTGGCGACCGGCGACCCGCCCTCCCACAGCTCGTGCCCGGCAGCGTGCAGCGCGGCGTTGGCCGAGACGAAGTCGGTCAGCCGCAACTCGTCGACGCCGAACCCCTCCGGGGGCTCGGCGATCTCCACGGCGGCCTTGGCGTACGGCGTGAAGTCGGGATAGCCGTCCTCGTCCACCCGGACACCCGGGGGTGCCGGGCCGCGCGGACCGGGTCCGGGAAGTGCACGACCTGCCCGGCGTAGGCCGTGTTCGGTGGCGCGGTGTGCCAGAGCCGACCTGTCGTCATGGCGGTGCCCCCTGCTGCTGGCTACTACCGACAGCCTATGCGGTGCCGCAACAGCGAACACCGCCGCGAGGGTCCGTCGCCGCGCCCACGAAATGGCTGCGGAACGGCCATGGGACAGCTGTGCGGCGAGCGCAGAGAACAGCGACACGTCACGTGATCTCCCCCTTGCCCGCGCCGCTTCTCGTCATCTCGCGCACCCGGCTCACCGTGCGACCTTCCCGGCCTCCATCAGGCGGCGGTGCTGCTCGTCCGCCACCGCCCGCGCCACCGGCTCGGGCCTGCCGCTCGTCCCGGCCGAGAGGTAGGTGGCCGTGTTGCCTCCGGTGCGTACCACGGTGATGGCGACCGGGGCGTCCTTTCCGGCCTCGTCCCGGATGAGGAAACTCACGGACGCGTCGCCGACCGCCAGGTTCCTCCCCGGCTTGATCGCCAGCGGTTCCCGGTCGCCCGTGCCGTCGATGGCCGTGAAGCCGCGGCAGACCGCGACCGCCCGGCGCAGTTCGGCCAGCCACCGCTGCGCTTCCCAGACCCGGTACGCGGCCAACAGGAGCTGGCTCAGCGTCCCCTCGCCCGTGCCGCTGAGGTCGCCCGTGGTCAGGCTGGCCGAGGTGTAGGCGGTGCGCGGGTACTTCGGCCGGGAGCCGAAGGCGTCGACGATCGGCCGGCACTCGGCGCGGTCCGCGGCGACCGTGGCGTCGGCGGGCAGCGCGTCCTCGGGACCCCGACGCACCGTGTAGCCGGCGACGGAGCCCTGGGTGAGCAGCGCCCGTCGCAGTTCGGCGCGGGTCAACGGCCGGGTGCGCGAGGCGCGGCCGGGCGCGCCGCCGGCCTCGTCGGACGGCTCGGCCGCGCCGGAGGGCGGCGGGGTCCCGGCGCCGTCGGCGGGCTCCCGACTCGCCCCGCCGCCCGCCGCGCCGGGCTCCCCCGCGCCGCCCCCGGAGTCCGCCGAGCACGCGACCGAACACGCCAGGGTGAAAGAGAGGTGCGCGACCGAACACGCCAGGGTGAAAGAGAGCAGAACGGCCACCGCGCCGCGCCGGATGTATGTACGCATGAGCCGCACCTTCTCAGCCATCGACCGCGATCGCACGACTCGTCGACACGTCAGCGACTACCTGTCACGCGACGGTGACGTACCGGACAGGGTCCCCCATCGGGCGCACACCTGACTTCCGCACCACGCGTCCCATTTGGCAGGCTGACCCCCGCAACAGGGGGATTGCACCTGGAGGGAAGCACCACCATGCACACCGCACAGGACAGCGGCGAGGCCGCGCCTACACCGGGCGATCCCCGGTTGAGCTGGAGCAGCTCCGACGGCCGGGACCTGCCGCCGCCGTTACTGCACCGAAGGGACGGCATCCTGCCCACCGTGGCCGCCGCGCTCTCGGTACGCGGCCAGACGCTCACCTGTACCGCGGGCAAGGCCGACCAGCCGCCCGCCCTGCACACGCTCGTCCAGGACTTCCTGGACACTCTCGGCACCGCCCAGCGCGAGCGGTTCACCGGCCACTGCCCGGAGGCCATCCTGCTCTCCCGGTTCCTGACCCACGCCGAGGCGGGCCGCAGCAAGCGCGCCTCCCGCAAGCCGCTCACCCCGGGCGAAGCCAGGCGCGCGCTCAAGCAGTCGAAGATCACCGCGCGGCACATCCGCGAGGACGGCGACCCGGCGCACGGTTCCTACGCCCCGCCCTGCCGCTCCTGCGCGCCGCTGCTGGCCCAGTTCGGGGTGCGCGCGGTGGACGTCGCGGCGCCGACGCCGGCCGGGTCGCTCAGGAAGCGAGGCTGAATCCATGCGTGCCTTCGACCGTACGGCCGCCACGCGCTTCCCCGTCGGCGTCGACGCCGCGCTGCGGGACGCGGGCTGGACGCCGGGCCGTTGGGACATCCGACAGGCCGAGACATGGGCCGACGCGCTGCGGGCGCACGTCTCGCCCGGCGGGCACCGGCACGTCATCTTCCCGGCCGCCGTCGAGGCGTGGGCCGAGTTCGGCGGGCTGCACATCCAGCCGCCGGGCGCCGGCCGCCACCTCGCGCCCACCCCGTTCCGCATCGACCTGCTGCACGGCCTGCACCTGGCCCGCACCCTGACCGACCTCGGCAGGGCGCTGGGCACCGAGGTCTGCCCGCTGGGCCAGGAGGCGGACGGCCAGGCGCTGTTGACGATCGACGCCGAGGGCCGGGTCTACAGCATCGACTACACCGGCGACTGGTTCCTCGGCGGCGACATAGACCGGGCCCTGGACACCCTGGTCACGGGCGTACGCCCCACCCGCCTGACGGTCGGCGGCGCGTGAGGGCCGGCGACAGGTGAGGGTCGGCCGGGCCTGACGCCCGGGCCGGCGCGGCGGCGCCGACACCGCCGTCGGGGCGATGGCTCAGAAGGACCCGCGGCCCTCCGCCGGTTCGGCCACCGGCTCGCCGACCGGCTCAGCCGCCACTCCGGCCACCGGCTCGGGCACAGCCGCCGGTCGGCGCGCCGGCTGGGCGGGCTGGTCCGGCACGGTCTCGCGGGCCGGGCGGGCCGTCCGGTCCGGTAGCACCGCCGAGACCCGGAAGCCGCCCGCGTCCGTCGGCCCGGACACGAAGCCGCCGCCGAGCGAGGCCACCCGTTCGCGCATGCCGACCAGGCCGTTGCCGCCGCTGGGCAGGCCCGCGTCCGCCACGGCGCGGTCGGACGGGCCGTTCTCCACGAGGACCGCCACCTCGCCGACGCGCCGCGCCAGCCGCACCCGGGTCCGCGCGCCCGGCGCGTGCTTGTGCACGTTGGTCAGACCCTCCTGCACCACGCGGTACGCGGTGGCCTCCACCGCCGGCGCGTACGCCCGCTCCTCGCCCTCCTCCAGGAACTCGACCGCCATCCCCGCCGCGCTGGACTGCTCGATCAGCCCGGCGAGCTCGCTCAGGGACGGCCCCGCAGGCGAGTCGCCGGGGGTCCGTAGCGCCCCGGCGTCCGCGCCCCGGGCGGCACCGCTGCGACCCACGGCCGAGGAGGCGGCGGACGCGGCGGCGGCCACCGACGCCAGCGGCAGCGGCTCGGCCGCGCCACCGTGGCCCGCGGGCTGCCCCTCGTGGGCCCGCAGGACGCCGAGCATCTGGCGCAACTCCGTCAGGGCCTGCCGGCCCATGTCGCCGACCAGGGCCGCGTTCTTCGACACCTTCTGCGGGTCCTTGAGCGCCACCGCCTGGAGCGCCGCCGCGTGCACGACCATCAGACTCACCCGGTGCGCGACCACGTCGTGCATCTCGCGGGCGATCCGGGTCCGCTCCTCGTTACGGGCCCACTCCGCGCGCTCCTCGGCCCGGTCCGCCAGCAGCGACAGCTCGCGCTCCAACCCGTCGGCGCGCTCGCGCAGGCTCTCCACGAGCCGCCTCCGCGCCCCCACGTACAGCCCGGACAGCACCGGCGGCATCGTGATGCCGACCGCCATCAGCGCGGCGACCAGGCCGGCCACCCAGAACGGGGGGTGGTAGCCGTCCTGGGCCATGTCCTGCTGGAAGTTGACGACCGTGACGATCAACGTGCCGCTGATCGACATGCCGGACAGCACGCCCGTGATCCGCCGCGGCAGCCCGGACGCGGCCATCGTGTACAGGCCGATGATGGTGAGCAGCAGGCCCATCGAGGCCGCCGAGGCGGCGATGGAGACCAGCACGACCGCTATCGGCCAGCGCCGCCGGACCACGAGCACGGCTCCCACGAGCACGCCGAGCAGGACCCCCGCGCCACCCGGGATCCCCGCCTCACCGGCGAAGTCCAGGCCTTCGAGAACGCACTCGGCCACCGACGCGAGGGCTATCGACACGTCCAGCACCATGCTGCGGCGCCGTTCCCACCACCACGGCCCACTCGGCGCGCCCCGCGCGCCCGGTTCCACGGCTTCCCCCGTCGTCGTCATACCTGCCAGCGTACGGGTGGCGGCCACTCCTTTTCCGTTCGAACACGCACCCGGGAACTCGGGCGATTTCCGGACCGAGCGCGCTTCCTTGTGCGAATTACGCGAACGACGCCCCTATCCGCGCGAAGTCCCCGCCAATCGCCCGCGCCCCGAAACGGGCGGAGAGATAAGGGGGAGAAGGGGGAGAAGGAACGGGGAGGGATGAGGACGAGACGCGGGAGAAGCGAGGAGAAGGCGTGGGGAGGAGGCGGCCGAGGGGGGCGGCGGCGCATCGTGGGCCCCGCGCGCACCGTGGGGCTTTACCCTCGCATCGAGGGCGCCCGGTACGGCATAGTGTTGGGGGCCGAGCAGCCAGCCGAAGCGGGAGCCCGGCTTGGCCAGTCTGACCATCCCCTGTGGTGTAATCGGCAGCACAGTGGCCTTTGGAGCCATTTGTCCAGGTTCGAGTCCTGGCGGGGGAGCCTACTTTCTCGTACGCGATCCCCGGTCCCGGCCTTCTCCGCCGGGACCCGCCCGCATGTCCCCTCCTATACGCACCGGTATCCTTTCCTATACGCACCGGTATCCTTCGGATGTCCACCTCCCGAAAAAGCCGAAGGGTATCCCCGTGAGCGCCAACCTTCCCCGCGACGTCGGCACCGCTCGAAAAGGGGATATCCCACCCGCGGCCGTCGTCGTCCTGGCGGCCGGCGAGGGCACGCGGATGAAGTCGACCACCCCCAAGGTGCTGCACGCGATCTGCGGCCGCTCCCTCATCGGCCACGTCGTCGTCGCCTCCCGCGAACTCACCCCCGAGCACCTGGTGGTCGTCGTCGGGCACGCCCGCGACCAGGTCCGCGGCCACCTCGCGGAGATCGACCCGGACGTGCGCACCGCCGTGCAGCACGAGCAGAACGGCACCGGGCACGCCGTGCGGATGGGCCTGGATGAACTGCGAGCCAGCGGCACCGCGCTGGACGGGACCGTGGTCGTCGTCTGCGGCGACACCCCGCTGTTGACCGGCGCGACGCTGCGCGAACTCGCGCGGGCTCACGCCGCCGACGGCAACGCGGTGACCGTGCTCACCGCCGAGGTGCCCGACGCCACCGGCTACGGCCGCATCGTGCGCGACGCGGCCAGCGGCGCGGTCACGGCCATCGTGGAGCACAAGGACGCCAGCGACAGCGAGCGCGCCATCCGGGAGATCAACTCGGGCGTCTTCGCGTTCGACGCGGAGCTCCTCACCGACGCGCTCGGCAAGGTCCGCACGGACAACAGCCAGGGCGAGGAGTACCTGACCGACGTCCTCGGCATCCTGCGCGAGGCGGGGCACCGGGTGGGCGCCTCCGTCGCCGCCGACCACCACGAGATCGTCGGCATCAACAACCGCGTCCAGCTCGCCGAGGCCCGCAAGCTGCTCAACGAGCGGCTGCTGCGCGAGGCGATGCTCAACGGCGTCACCGTCGTGGACACGGCCAGCACCTGGGTGGACGTCACCGTCACCTTCGAGCGGGACGCGCTGGTGCACCCCAGCACCCAGCTCATCGGCGCCACGCACGTGGCAGCGCACGCCGAGGTCGGCCCGCACACCCGCCTCACCAACACCACCGTCGACGCGGGCGCCACGGTCAGCAACACCGTCGCCGACGGCGCCCGGATCGGCGCGGGCGCCACCGTCGGCCCGTACGCCTACCTGCGCCCCGGCACCGACCTCGGCCCGAAGTCCAAGGCCGGCGCGTACGTGGAGATGAAGAACGCCCAGGTAGGCGAGGGCTCCAAGGTGCCGCACCTGTCGTACGTCGGCGACGCGACCATCGGCGAGTACAGCAACATCGGCGCCGGCAGCGTCTTCGTGAACTACGACGGGGAGAAGAAGCACCACACCACCGTCGGCTCGCACTGCCGTACCGGTTCGGACAACATGTTTGTGGCTCCTGTCACGATTGGGGACGGGGCTTACACCGCCGCCGGGTCGGTGATCACCAAGAACGTGCCCCCGGGTTCGCTCGCTGTCGCCCGTGGGCAGCAGCGGAATATCGAGGGTTGGGTGGCTCGAAAGCGCCCAGGAAGCGCCGCCGCGCAGGCCGCTCAGGCCACCGCTCAGGAGCCTGAGACCGATCAGTGAGCGTGCGAGGGGTACGCTAAGTGGGGCGTACCATGGGGAAACGCACGCGAAGTGAAATCCAAGGAGATCTGCTGTGACCGGGATCAAGACGACCGGCGAGAAGAAGCTGATGCTCTTCTCCGGCCGCGCCCACCCCGAGCTGGCCGAGGAGGTCGCCCAGCAGTTGGGCGTCGGCCTGGTCCCGACCAAGGCATTCGACTTCGCCAACGGCGAGATCTACGTTCGCTTCCAGGAATCCGCACGCGGTGCGGACTGCTTCCTGATCCAGAGCCACACGGCTCCGATCAATAAGTGGATCATGGAACAGCTCATCATGATCGACGCGCTCAAGCGGGCCTCCGCGCGCAGCATCACGGTGATCGTGCCCTTCTACGGCTACGCCCGCCAGGACAAGAAGCACCGCGGCCGGGAACCGATCTCGGCCCGCCTGATCGCCGACCTGTTCAAGTGCTCCGGCGCCGACCGGATTCTCACCGTGGATCTGCACACCGACCAGATCCAGGGCTTCTTCGACGGCCCGGTGGACCACCTGTTCGCCCTGCCGCTGCTGGCCGACTACGTGGGCGCCAAGGTGGACCGCTCCAAGCTGACCGTCGTCTCCCCCGACGCCGGCCGGGTCCGCGTCGCCGACCGCTGGTGCGACCGGCTCGGCGCGCCGCTGGCCATCGTGCACAAGCGGCGCGACCCGGACTTGGCCAACCAGGTCACCGTGCACGAGGTCGTCGGTGACGTCCGTGGCCGGGTCTGCGTCCTGGTGGACGACATGATCGACACCGGCGGCACCATCTGCGCCGCCGCCGAAGCCCTGTTCGCCAACGGCGCCGAGGACGTCATCGTGACGGCCACCCACGGTGTGCTGTCCGGCCCCGCCGCCGACCGCCTGAAGAACTCGAAGGTCAGCGAGTTTGTCTTTACCAACACCCTGCCCACGCCGAACGAGATCGACCTCGACAAGGTCACCGTCCTGTCCATGGCTCCGACCATCGCGCGTGCCGTCCGCGAGGTCTTCGAGGACGGCTCCGTCACCAGCCTCTTCGACGAGCAGGCCTGACCTCCCGCCGGGCCGCTTAGCCCGGCCGATCCTCGGGTCCATCGCGAAGGGCCGCCCCCTACCGCCCGGGGAGCGGGCCTTTCGCACGTCGGGGCGCGGGGTGCGCGCGCGTACGGCAGTGGCGGGGGGACGGCGTACGCGCGGGGGTACGCCCACGGGGCGGCGCGCGGTCGGGCGCGTGGTCGGCGGGCGCCGGCGCGTACCGGTGCCCCCTCAGCGGGCGCCGGCGCGCAGCGCGTCCACCGTGATCCGGGCGGCGGTGCCGATGACCGCGTCGGCGGCCGGCAGGGTGATGGTGGTGCTGGCGGAGCGGGTCAGGACGGCGACGGCGTACCGGCCTCCGTCGGGGTACTCCACGACGCCCGCCTCGTGGCGCAGCGTGGGCAGGGTGCCGGTCTTGCCGGAGACGCGCACGTCGTCGAAGGGGAAGCCGGAGGCGAGCCGGTGGCTCCACGCCTGGAGGCCGAGGACGCGACGCAGGAGCCTGCCGTGTTCGCCGTCGCACACCTCGTCGCGCCAGACGGCGGCGAGCAGGGCGGTCAGGTCGCGGGCGGTGCTGTGGTTGGTGTGCGCGGGGTCGAGCACCCGCAGCCTGGCCAGGGTCGCCGGCTCGACCAGCGCCGCGACCCCGGCCGCGCCCGCGTCGGCGGTCATCGACGCGTACAGGTCGCGCATCATGTGCACCGCCCAGGTGCTGCCCAGCCCCAGTTCGGCCATGGTGCGGTTCACGGCGTCCAGGCCGACCCGGTCTCAGAGCACGTCGGCCGCGGTGTTGTCGCTGACGGCGATGGACTGCGCGGCCAGGTCCCGCAGCGAGAGCAGGACCGGGTCCAGCATCACCACGAGCCCGGTGGGCCCCTTCGTACGCCGTTCGACCGACACCTCGACCTGTTGGGTGAGGTCGACCCGGCCCCGGGCCGCCTCCCGGAACACCGTGCTGACCAGGCACAGTTTGTGCACGCTCGCGGTGCTCATCGGCGCGTCGGCGCCGAGCCCCAGCTCCGCGCCGGTGTCGACGTCCCGGGCGTGCAGCAGCCCGGTCACCCCCCGCGTCGGCGAAGGCATCCCTGATCCGGGCCACGGCCCGCGCCGCCCCCCCCCGGACGGGCGACGCGACGGCCCCGGCCCCGGGCGCGGGAGTGCTGGGCACGGGGTACCGGGTCGGTCGGCGCCGGGCAGGTGGGCGGCGCGACCGGGGCGGCCGGGGTCGTGGTCGGTCACAGCGGGAACTCCGATGCGGGACGGGGGTACAGCGGCCGGGCGCGAGTCTCCTCCTCGGCGGACGCGGGCGTGGCCGGGGGCCCGCCCCGGCCACGGCTCGCGTCCGCGCCCGAGCCGCCCTCCTCGATGGTGCCGGCGCGCGGTTCCGGTTCCGGCCCGGGGCCCGGGACCGGCCCGGGCACCGCGCCGGCGCGCGCCCCGGCGTCGGCAGCGGCGACGTCGGCAGCGAGGTACGCACCGTACGCCTCACCCGCCCCGGAAGCGGAACCGGCGCCCGCGCCCGGGCTAGGCGGCGGACCCGCCGTCGGTGGTGGCCCCGGCGGGTGGTCGGGCAGCATGCCGGCGCGCAGCGCCTCGTACGCCGCCTCGGCGAACCGTCGCACCGCGGGGCTGTCCCGGTCCCGGGGCCAGGCCGTGGAGGTGCGGCCAGGTCAGCGGCGTGCCGGCGAGCGGGCGCCAGACCGCGCCGGGCTGGCCGGCGGCGCTGGGCAGCAGCGCGACGGCCGCCCCGGAGAGCACCAGAGCCTGGGCGAAGTCACCGCCACGGGCCTCGTGCACGGCGGCCGGGGTGCAGCCGTGCCGGGCGGCGCGGGTCAGCGTCTCGTCGTACAGCGCCGGGGCCGTGGCGCGTGGGAAGAGGACCAGGTCACGGCCGGTGAGGTCGGCGAGCGGGACGCGGCGGCCAGCGGATCGTCCGCGCGCAGCAGCACGCCGAGCGGCTGGTGCAGCAGCGGCCCGAAGTCCAGCCCCTCGGCCGGGCACGGATGGCGCACGACGCCGGCCTCCAGGGTGCCGACGGCCAGCTCGCGCACCTGCTGGACGGTGGTGAGTCCGCGCAGGTCGAGGGTGCTGCCCGGGGAGCGGTCCTGGTAGCCGGTGAGCAGCGCGGCGACGGTGGGCCCGCCGAGGTCGGGCGGCACGGCGGCGCGCAGCGTGCCGGCCGCGCCGTCGCGGACCCGGGCGACGACGGAGTCGAGCCGGTCGGCGGCGGCGAGCAGCGCGTCCGCCTCCGCGCGCACGAGCCGCCCGGCCGGGGTGAGGGCCACGCCGCGGCTCCCCGGGTCGAAGAGGCGCACGCCCAGCTCGCGCTCAAGGCGTTGGATGCGCTGCGACAGTGAGGGCTGGGCCAGCCGCAGCCGTTCAGCGGTGCGGCCGAAGTGCTGCTCTTCGGCCACGGTGCGGAAGTAGCGCAGATGCCGCAGCAGGTCCATGAGCAGCAATGATAGGCAGATGGCTATGGCTTTCCTGGTGATAAGGGTCTTGGACTGGGGACCGCTCGTTCTGTTCTGCTGCCGCTGAGGGCGCCGCGCCGGCGGCGCCGGCGCGAGGGGCGACACGAGGGAGGCCGGGGTGCGGACGTACCGGGCGGGGCGGCGGAGACGACACGCGGGGGTGGCGACGGCGATCGCCGCCGTACTGGTGGCCGGCGGCGGCACCTGGGCGGTGGCCGAGTGGAACTCCGGTGGCGCGGACGACACCGCCGCGGCCGGCTCGCGGGCGGCGGACCCGCGGGCGCTGCGCACGGCGCGGGCCTTCCTCGACCACTGGGCGGCGGGCGACCTGGCGAAGGCCGCGGCGCTCACCGACGCCCCGGAGCGGGCCGAGACGACGCTGCGGAACTTCACGGCGGGCCTGGACATCGGGCGCCCGGCCTTCGCCACCAAGGAGGCCACGGCCGACGGCGACGAGCAGGCCAGCGTCTCCTTCGCCGCCAAGCTGCCGATCAACGGGCTCGGCACCTGGCAGTACCGCTCGGCGCTGCCGCTGGTCCGCGCGGACGAGGACGCGGGCGGTACGAGCAGCCGGGACGGCGGGGGCGCGGCCGGCTGGCGGGTGCGCTGGGAACTCGGACTGGTCCACCCCAAGCTGTCCGACGAGGCGAAGTTCCGCCTGGTGCGCGAGGACGGGGCGCCCGAGGTGCTCGACCGCGACGGCGGCAAGCTGTCCGGCACCGACCACCCGTCCGTCGCCCAGGCGCTGGGCGTGGGCGGCGGCACGCCGCGCGGCGCGGTGCAACTCATCGACCGCGACACCGACGAGGTACGGGGCACCGAGGCCCAGTTCGGCCGGCCGACGAGCGCGCGGGCCGATCCGTACGACGATCGACCCGGCCGTGCAGCGCGCCGCGGAACGTGCGCTGGAGCGGCACGCGAAGGGCCGCAACGCGGGCCTGGTGGCGCTGCGCATCGCCGACGGCTAGGTGGTCGCGGTGGCCAACACGCCCGCCGGCGGCTTCAACCGCGCCTTCCTCGGCACGTACGCGCCCGGCTCGACCATGAAGGTGATCACCTCGGCGGCGCTGCTGAACAAGGAGACGGTGGCGCCGGACGACGTCGTGGACTGCCCGAAGTACCTGACGGTCGGCAAGCAGTTCCACAACGTGGAGACGTCCGAGATCCGCGGGGCCACCTTCCGCGAGGACTTCATCCACTCGTGCAACACGGCCTTCGTGAGCCTGCGGGACAAGCTCGGGGACCGGGAGCTGACGGAGTTCTAGTCCACGTACTTCGGCATCGGCCAGGAGTGGTTCACCGGCGCGCCGTCCTTCGACGGCGAGGTGACGGTGCCCGGGGACGAGACGAAGAAGTCGGCGGCGCTGTTCGGGCAGGGCAAGCTGCGGGCGAACCCGCTGGTGATGGCCTCCGCGACGGCCACCGCCGCCTCCGGCCGGTTCCAGATGCCGCTGCTGGTACGCGCGAGGGCGGCACCGCGTGCGAGGGCGAGGGCCCGCGCACCGAGGAGCTGCCGTCCGACGTGGTGCGCACGCTGCGCTCCCTGATGCGGGACACGGTGACCGACGGGACGGCGAAGATGCTCGCCGACCTGCCCGGCGAGGTAGGCGCCAAGACCGGGACGGCCGAGGTCACCAAGGAGGGCCCGAACAACGGTTGGCTGGTCGCCTACGACGACGAGATCGCCATCGCCTGTGTCGTGGAGAGCGCCCAGCACGGCTCGGACTCGGCGGGCCCGGTCGACGGTCTGCGGGGACGCGGCGCGGGGTTCGAGTCTAGCCGGCCCCCGGGGCACAGGGCACGGAATCCGCCGAATTGGTGAGCCGGGGGTCGCCGGGTAGCATGGGTGAGTTGCTCGGCGAGGGAAGCCCTGTCCCGTACAGGCCCATCCGTTATCGACGCGCTCTTCGTAGCAGGTCTGTCGTAGGCCGAGTAACGGCTTCCAGATCCCTTTTCTACGAGGAGTGCAGCAATGGCTGAGGTCAAGGTTCCCGTACAGCTCCGCACCGAGTTCGGCAAGGGCGCCGCCCGCCGTCTCCGCCGCACCGAGCAGGTCCCCGGTGTCATCTACGGCCACGGCGCCGACCCGGTGCACGTCTCACTGCCGGGCCACGAGCTGATGATGGCGCTCAAGACCCCGAACGTGCTCATCGCGCTCGACCTGAACGGCAAGAAGGAACTGGTCATCCCCAAGGCGGTGCAGCGTGAGGCTATCCGTGGCTTCCTGGTCCACGTGGACCTGCTGACCGTCAAGAGCGGCGAGAAGGTCACCGTCGAGGTTCCGATCCACACCGAGGGCGACCTCGCGCCGGGCGGCAACCTGCTGGAGCACCTGCTCAACGCGCTGCCCGTCGAGACCGAGGCCACCCACATCCCGGAGTCGGTCACCGTCTCCGTCGCGGGCCTGGACTCCGGCCACTCCGTGCTGGCCAAGGACGTCACCCTGCCCGCCGGCACCACGCTGGCCGTCGACAAGGACACTGTCGTGCTCCAAGTCGTCGCCGCCCAGGCCGAGGCCCCGGCCGAGGGCTCCGAGGGCTGAGCCCAGGAGCCACCCCGACACCCCCGCGGTGTCACCCCGCACCACACCGCCGCCGTTCCGCCCCGCACTCCGGGCCGGGCCGGCGGCGCGCGGCGTCCGGGGCCCGCGCGGTGGGCGTGCCGCCCGGCCCGCTACGGTTCTCACCCGCCCGCCCACCCGCGCGGCGCCCCGCAACCCAGCCGCCCCACCCACCACCGGAGATCACGCAGATGAGCGACGTAGACGGCCCCTGGCTCCTGGTGGGCCTGGGCAACCCGGGACCCGAGTACGCGGCCAACCGGCACAACGTGGGCTTCATGGTGGCCGACCTGCTCGCGGAGCGGATGGGCGGCCGGTTCAAGGCGCACAAGGCGCGCGCGCAGGTCGTGGAGGGGCGCATCGGCCCGCCGGGGCCGGCGAACCGCCGCGTGGTGCTGGCCAAGCCGATGTCGTACATGAACCTCTCGGGCGGCCCGACAGCCGCGCTCAGCGACTTCTACAAGGTGCCCGCCGCCCGGATCATCGCCGTCCACGACGAGTTGGACATCGACTACGGGGCGCTGCGGCTCAAGTGCGGCGGCGGCGACAACGGGCACAACGGCCTCAAGTCGCTCACCAAGTCCTTCGGACCCGACTACTTCCGGGTCCGCTTCGGCATCGGCCGCCCGCCGGGCCGGATGGACGTGGCGCCGTTCGTGCTCAAGGACTTCTCATCCACGGAGCGCAAGGAGCTGGACTACTTCGTGGACCACGCGGCCGACGCGGTGGAGGCGCTGGTCCTCGAAGGGCTGGAGCGCGCGCAGAGCACGTACAACTCGTGACGCAACGCCGGCAACTCGTGACGTAGCGCCGGCCACCACCGCCCGCCGGCCCGGCGCACGCCCGTGACCTCGGGTCGAGCCCACCGGCGGTGGGCATAGCGGACATGTGGCCACCGGTGCTACCGAGACGTAACCCGCGCCTTGACGCGGCCGGCCCCAAGGCCCAAGGATCGCCGCCACGGTGCCGACCGGAACGAACTCCGACCGCACGGCGCACGGCGCAACCCCCGCTCCCACCCCCGCCGCCGCGACGGGCCGCATCCCCGCCCAACGGGCCGCGCCCATCGCCGCGACCGGCCCCACGCCCGGCTCCGCTCCCGACACCGGGCGCGCGCCGGCCGCCCCCACTCCGCCACCGCGCCGTGCCGCGCGCCGCGGCCGGTTGCGCCGGACCGGCGAGAGCGCGTACGGGCTGCTGCTCGGCCGGCACGTGGTGATGGCCCTGATCGTGCTGGTGGTGCTCGCGGCCGGCATGTGGACGTCGTGGGGCACGGCCCAGCAGCGATGCTCACCAAGGGCAAGGAGCGCGGCACGCTCACGGTCGCCGCCTGCCACGACGACTGGTGCACGGGCCCCTTCACGGCGGGCGCCGCGGGCGCGGACCATCCGAAGGTGCGCATCGACGCCACCGTCACCGACGGCAAGGGCCAGCACATCCCGGTGGTCCTCAAGCCCGGCACCCACGACGCGGTCCGCACCGGCCTCCCCGGCCTCCTCTACGCCTGGGTCCCCCTGGGCGGCGCCCTCCTCCTGGCCTCCGTCCTCCTCGCCGGCGCCCTCCGCCTCCACCGCTCGGCCTGGGCACTGGGCCTCGCGGGGGCGGGGGTGTTGGGGGCGGCGTTCGTGGTGTTGTGAGGGCGGGGCGGGCCGCGGAGAGGTCACGTACGCACCGCCCATGAATGGCAGAATAGCCGCACAACCCCCTTCGCGCGGTGCCATAGTCCCGGCATGACCCGCACCCTGTTCCGGCGAAGACGCCCGTGGGGCGCCGCCGCGTTAGTGCTCACCGTCGCCGCCGTCCCGGTCACGGCCCGGGCGCTCAAGAAGTCCGACGACACGCCCCGTGCCGCCGCCTGCGCCACCTCCTCCCCCTTCGTCTCGGGGACCGGCCGGCTACCACACCTTCCGCATCCCCGCCCTGGTCCGCGTCGGGGGCGATGTGCTCGCCTTCGCCGAGGGGCGCCGTACCAGCGCCGCGGACCACGGGGACATCGAGGTGGTCAGCCGGCGCTCGACCGACGGTGGGTGTCACTGGGGACCGCTCGCCCGGGTCTCGGACAACGGGCGGAAAGTAGCCGGCAACCCCGCCCCCGTCGTCGACCCGGCCAGCGGGGACGTCGTCCTGCTCACCACCCGGCAGTCGGGCTCGGTGACCCAGCCGGAGATCGAGGCGGGCACCGTGTCGGCCGGGAACAGCCGGCGCGTGTACGTGCAGCGCAGCGCCGACGCGGGGGCGACCTGGTCCCGGGCCAGGGAGATCACCCGGAGCGTGAAGCCGTCCGGGTGGCGCTGGTACGCGACCGGCCCGGGGCACGGCATCGCCCTCACACAGCGGCACCCGGGGCGGCTCGTGGTCGCCGCCAACCACACCACGGCGCGCGGCTCCGGCGCCCACCTGCTCTACAGCGACGACCACGGCCGGACCTGGCCGGTCGGCGCCCTCGACCACCACACGGACGGCCGGCTGCGGCCGGACGAGAACGCCGTCGCCGAACTGCCCGACGGCCGGCTCTACGTCAACGCCCGCGACCAGGGCGGCAGCCATCCCGCGACCCGGCTCGACACGTACAGCGCCGACGGCGGCACCCGCTTCACCGCGCCCTACCAGCCCCGTCCGAAGCTGGTGGCCCCCGTCGTCAAGGGCGCGCTGCTGCACGCCGACGACGCGGCCTGCCCGGCCCTGCTCTTCTCTGCCCCCCGAACACCCGCGCGAGCGCCGCCACCTGACGGTCCGGCGCAGCACGGACGCCGGCCGCACCTGGGCGCGCGAGGCCGTGGTCGCCGCCGGGCCCGCCGCCTACTCCGACCTCGCCCCGACCGGGGGCGACGGGGTCGCGGTGCTGTACGGGACCAGTGCCGCCAAGTCCACCGAGCGGATCGAGCTGCGCAGCCTCACCCTGAGGTGCCGCTGAGGCCCGCGGGTCGCGACGTACCCCGAGACGTCAGGGCGCCAGGGCGCGGCGGCTCGGGACGCGGACCGGGCCGGCCCCCGAGGGGAACCGGCCCGGTGCGGCTGCCGTACGCGGGTCGTACGCGCGCTCAGCCGGTGTTGCGCAGTCCGGCCGCCACGCCGTTGACGGTCAGCAGCAGGGCGCGGGAGAGCAGCGGGTCGGGCTCCTCGCCGCGCTTGGCGGCCTCGCGCTGCCGGTGCAGCAGGGTGACCTGGAGGTAGGAGATCGGGTCCAGGTAGGCGTCCCGGACGCGGAAGGTCCGCTTCAACACCGGGTTGGTGTCCAGGAGTTCCTTGCCGCCGGTGATGCGCAGCACCTCGCGGACGGTCAGCTCGTGCTCGGCATCGATGACCGAGAAGACGTGCTTGAGCTCGTCGGGCACGAGGGTGTCCACGTAGTGCCGGGCGATGCGCAGGTCGGTCTTGGCGAGCGTCATCTCGACGTTGGACAGGAAGTTCTGGAAGAAGTTCCAGCGCTCGTGCATCTCGTCGATGACGGTGTCGAGCCCGGCCTCGCGGGCGGCCCTGAGCCCGGAGCCGACGCCGAACCAGCCGGGCACGATCTGCCGCGACTGGGTCCAGCCGAACACCCACGGGATGGCCCGCAGCCCGTCGAGCCCGGCGCCGCTGTCCGGGCGGCGCGAAGGGCGCGAGCCCAGGTGCAGTTCGGCCAACTGGTCGACGGGGGTGGAGGCGAAGAAGTAGGCGGGCAGGTCCGGGTCGTTCACCAGCGCGCAGTACGCGTCGTGCGCCGCGTCCGAGACGGTGTCCATGGTGGCGTCCCAGCGGGCGAGCGCCTCGTCGGACTGGCGCGGTGCGGTGTGCAGCGCGGACGCCTGGAGCGTGGCGGCCACCGTCAGCTCCAGGTTCTCCCGGGCGAGGGAGGGGACCAAGTACTTGTCGGAGATGACCTCGCCCTGCTCGGTCACCTTGATCTCGCCCTCCAGGGTGCCCCAGGGCTGGGCGAGGATCGCGTCGTGGGTGGGGCCACCGCCGCGACCGACCGTGCCGCCGCGACCGTGGAAGAGCCGCAGCCGCACCCCGTGCCGGTGCGCGACGTCGCGCAGCCGGCGCTGGGCCCGGTGGATCTCCCACTGGCTGGTGGTGATGCCGCCGAACTTGGAGGAGTCCGAGTAGCCGAGCATGACCTCCTGCGCGTCGCCGCGCAGCGCGACCAGGCGCCGGTAGGACGGGTCGGCCAGCATGTCGTCCAGGATGCGGTCGGCCTCGCGCAGCTCGTCCGTGGTCTCCAGGAGCGGCACGATGCCGATCTTGGCCCAGCCGGCGTGCAGGTCGATCAGCCCGGCCTCGCGGGCGAGCACGGCGGCGGCGAAGACGTCGTCGGCGCCCTGACACATGGAGATGATGTACGACTCGATGACCTCGGGCCCGAACCGCTCGAACGCCTCGCGCACGGTGCGGAACACGCCGAGCGTCTTGGCGCCCGCGGCGTCCAGCGGGGCGAGGGAGGGCGCGAGCGGGCGGCGCGAGCGCAGCTCCTTGGCGAGCAGCTTGCGCCGGTAGTCGCGCGGCATGTCGGCGTACCGCCAGGACTCCTCGCCGAGCCGGTCGAAGAGCTGGCCGAGGGCGTGGTGGTGCGCGTCGGCGTGCTCGCGCACGTCCATCACGGCGAGCTGGAGGCCGAAGGCGGCCAGCGTGCGGATGGTACGCTCCAGGCGGCCGTCGGCGATGAGCTGGCCGCGGTGCTGGCGCAGCGAGTTCTGGATGAGCTGGAGGTCGGCGAGGAGTTCCGCGGTGCCCAGGTAGTCGCGGCCCGCCTGGCGGGCGGTGCCGGCGGCGAGCCGTTCGCGGGTGTTGATGAGCTTCTGCCGGACGCAGGTGGCCTTGAGGCGGTACGGCTCCTCGGCGTTCAGCCGCTTGTAGCGGGGGCTGATCTCCGGCAGGTGGTCCAGGTCCGCCCGGAGGGAGGCCAGCAGTTCCTCGGTGGCCCCGCCGTTGCGGATGGAGTTGGACAGGGCGGCCCGCAGGTCGTCGACGGCCCGCAGGGCGTCGGTGATGCCGTGCTCGTGCTGGAGCAGCAGGACGTCCCAGGTAACCTCGGGGGTGACGTTGGGGTTGCCGTCGCGGTCGCCGCCGATCCAGGTGCCGAAGGTCAGCGGCCGGGTGCCGGCGGGCAGCGGGGAGCCGACGCGCTCCAGCTCGGCGGCGAGGTCCTCCAGGACGTCGCCGACGGCGTTGGCGTGCAGCTCGTCCAGGTAGTAGACGGCGTTGCGGGCCTCGTCGGCGGGCTCGGGCCGGGCCACCCGCAGCTCGTCGGTCTGCCACAGCAAGTCGATGTTCTCGGCCAGCCGCAACTGGGTGCGGCGGCTGTCGCCCTCGTCGGCGAGCCGGTCGAGGAGGGAGGCGACGCGGCGCAGCTTGTTCAGCACGCTGCGGCGGGCGGCCTCGGTGGGATGGGCGGTGAAGACGGGCCGTACGTTCAGGTGGGCGACGGTCTCCCGCAGGTGCTCGGGGTCGGCGTCCTTGAGCTGGTCGGCGGTGCGGGCGAGGATGCCGCCCTCGGCCGCGCGGTGAGCCCGCAGCTCGCGGCCTCGGTGCACCTGCTCGGTGACGTTGGCCAGGTGGAAGTAGGTGGAGAAGGCCCGTACGAGCTTGGCGGCGGTCTTCAGGTCCGTGGCCTCGAGCAGCTCGGCGGCCGACTCGCCCGGCTGGGCTTCGGCGTCCTTGCCCGTCCCGGTGGTACGGGTCAGGGCGCGTACGCGTTCCACGAGGTCGAGGAGGTCGCGACCCTCCTGGCGGACGAGGGTCTCCCCCAACAGGTCCCCCAGGCGGCGGATGTCCGCCCGAAGGGCTGCGCCCTGGCGGGTGGTGTCCGCGGCGCTCGCGGCACCGTCCGCAGGGTGGGTGTGTTCGGGGACCAGATGGGCGTTGCTGGCGGTCTCGGCACTGCTCACAGGTGCGGCTCCTCGCGAGTACGAGCACTTTGGGCGATTTTGCGGACCGCGCTGTCCGACCGCACCAGGATAGGACCCCTGGTCGCGGGCGCCGCATCGCCCGTTGTCCACAGCCCCCTTGTCCTAAGACGCGGCCCTGCTATACTTACGTAGCCGTAGGTTACGTATGCGTAGCCGTGTCCCGACCCCCTGAGGGAACCCATGACTGCAAGCCCCGATGTGATCGACGACGTGCCAAAAGCCCCGGATTCCCCCTTCAACCCGCGACGCTGGGCGGTGACAGCAAAGGGTTCGATCGAGCAGGTCACCCTGACGTTGTTCATCGTCCTCCCCTTCATCGCCTTGCTGGCGGCCATCCCGCTGGCCTGGGGTTGGGGGGTTAGCTGGTTGGATCTCGGACTGCTGGTCGCGATGTATTACATCGGTTGCCACGGCATCACCATCGGGTTCCACCGGTATTTCACGCACGGTTCATTCAAGGCGAAGCGGCCCCTGCGCATCGCCCTGGCAATCGCCGGTTCGCTGGCCGTCGAGGGCCCGCTGGTCCGCTGGGTCGCCGACCACCGCAAGCACCACAAGTACTCCGACGCCGAGGGTGACCCGCACTCGCCCTGGCGGTACGGGGAGAGCGTCCCGGCGCTCATGAAGGGCCTGTGGTGGGCGCACATAAGCTGGATGTTCAACGAGGAGCAGACCCCGCAGCACAAGTACGCACCGGACCTGGTCAAGGACCCGGCGCTGCGCCGCATCTCCCGCCAGTTCGTGCTGTGGACGATCATCTCGCTGGGTCTGCCGCCGCTCGTCGGCGGCCTGGTGACCTGGTCCTGGCAGGGCGCGCTGACGGCCTTCTTCTGGGGCTCGCTGGTGCGGGTCGCGCTGCTACACCACGTGACGTGGTCGATCAACTCCATCTGCCACGCGGTGGGCAAGCGCCCCTTCAAGTCCCGCGACCGCTCGGGCAACGTCTGGTGGCTCGCGGTGCTCTCATGCGGCGAGTCCTGGCACAACCTGCACCACGCGGACCCGACCAGCGCCCGGCACGGCGTGCTGCGGGGCCAGATCGACTCCAGCGCCCGCATCATCCGCTGGTTCGAGAAGGCCGGCTGGGCCTACGACGTGCGCTGGCCCACCGAGAACCGGCTCGACGCCCGCCGCACGGACGCCACCGCCGACCGGGTGGGGGAAACCGCCGGCGCGGCATGATGGAGGACGTGGCGATCGACAGCAGTACCAACAGCAGCAAGAGCAGGTCCGGGAGCACGGGGGCCCGGCGAGCGCGGCGTATCCGCATGACGGGCAAGGAGCGCCGCGAGCAACTGCTGGACATCGGTCGCACGCTCTTCGCCGAGCGCGGCTTCGAGGGCACCTCGGTGGAGGAGATCGCGGCCAAGGCCGGGGTCTCCAAGCCGGTGGTCTACGAGCACTTCGGCGGCAAGGAGGGGCTGTACGCCGTCGTCGTGGACCGCGAGATGCGCCAACTCCTCGACATGGTCACCGGCGCCCTGACCGCCGGGCACCCCCGCGAACTCCTGGAGCAGGCGGCCTTCGCCTTGCTCGACTACATCGACCAGTACACCGACGGCTTCCGCATCCTGGTGCGGGACTCGCCCGTGGCGCAGTCGACGGGCACCTTCGCCTCGCTGATCAGCGAAATCGCCACCCAGGTCGAGGACATCCTGGGCCTGGAGTTCAAAGCCCGCGGCTTCGACGCCAAGCTGGCCCCGCTGTACGCCCAGGCCCTGGTCGGCATGGTGGCCCTCACCGGCCAGTGGTGGCTGGACGTCCGCAGGCCCAAGAAGGCCGAGGTCGCCGCCCACCTGGTGAACCTGGCCTGGCACGGCCTCGACGGCCTGGAGCCCAAGCCACGCCTGATAGGCCACCGCAAGAACTGAGCCCCACCTGCCTGGCCCCGGCCCCGCTTCCCCGCGTCGCGTACGACCGGGGGCGGGGCTTTCCCGCGCTGAGGTCGGCCGCTGAAACGGATCTCCTGAAGGAGCCGGCGGTTAGGCTGAAGGGGACTGAGAGAGAAGGGGGAAGTCGTGACCGCCGAACCGATCAACTGGATGCGTCCTCCAGCTCAGGGCTGGGCCTATGAGAAGGTCAAGGGCCTGGATCTGCCCTTCGACTGGGAACTTGTGGATGGGGCGATCGTGGTCCGGGGCCGGACGTGTCAGTGGCACGACACGGTGCGGGATGAGCTGTACTTCGCGCTGCGTCCTGGTGGACGCGTACAACCCCCCGAAGCCCGATGTGGTCGTCTTCGACCGCACCGGGCTCGACTTCTTCTCGCTGGAGTGCGTGCCCGTCGCGGAGGTGGCGCTCGTGGTGGAGGTCGTCTCGCAGGGCTCGCGCCGCGAGGACCGGTTCCGCAAGCCGGCGATGTACGCGGAGGCGGGCGTGCCGTACTTCTCGCGGGTGGAGCGCGGCGAGGACGACGCGCCGGTCGTGCACGAGTTCCACCTGGACGCGCGGACCGGCGTGTACGCTCCCGCCCCGGCGGGCCCCGTACACACCGACGTGCTGCGCACCGACCTGCCGTACCCGGTCGAGATCGACCTGCGCCGCATCTTCGACGCGTAACACGCGACCCTGGCCCCGGCACGTGGATCGAGGCCGGGGCTAGGGTGCGGTGGCGTACCGAGCGGGTGGATCAACGCGCGGTGCCGCCCCGGGCCGCGAGCGTCGGTGGCTTGGGGACCTCGGTCAGGCCGAGCACGCCCCCCGTAGTACGCAAGCAGCGCGTCCTCGCTGCCGGGTGGGGCGGCGAGTTGTACGTGGTCCACCGCCGCGATCATCCGTCCGCCCGGCGGGCCACGACGAAGATGCGGCGGAAGGGGAAGACCGTGCCGTACGGGCCCTGCGGGTACGCCTTGCGCAGCAGGTCCCGGTACTCGGCGAGGAACTCCGCGGTCGTCTCGGGGTCGTCGGCCAGCGTGGTGAGGATCGGTCGCAGCGCGGTGCCCTTGACCCAGTCGAGCACCGGGTCCGCGCCGGCGAGCACCTGGACGTAGGTGGTCTCCCAGGCGTCGACCGTGCAGCCGAGGCCGATCAGGCGCTCCAGGTAGGCGGCCGGGCTGAGGATGTGCACGAAGCGGCGGCCCTGCCCGTCGAGGCGGTCCCGCCAGCGCGGGGTGTCACACAGTTCGCCGAGCAGCGCGTGGCTGGGCGAGACGAAGTTGCCGGGCACCTGGAAGGCGAAGGTACCGCCCGGGGTGAGGGCGCCCACCCAGGACTCGAAGGACTCGGGGTGGTTCGGCACCCATTGCAGGGCCGCGTTGGAGACGATCAGGTCGTACAGCTCGTCGGGCACCCAGTCGGCGGCGTCGGCGGGCCGAAAATCGAGCCTGCCGCCGCCCTGGGTGGGTCCGGCGTGGGCCTGCGCCTCGCGGAGCACGTCCGCCGAGTTGTCGTACCCGGTGATGTGCGCGGTGGGCCACCGGGTGGCGAGCAGGGCGGTCACGTTGCCGGGGCCGCAGCCCAGGTCAGCTATGCGCGGGGCGGGGGTGACGGGTCGGGGTGTGGGGTCGCCGGGCGCGCTGTCGGCCGGTTGCACGGGCAGGTCGGGGATGCGGGCGAGCAGGTCGAGGAAGGGGCGCGTGCGGTGGACGGAGTGACGTAAATACTGTTTCGGGTCCCAGAGCGGCAGTTCGGGCATGTCCGAACCCCCTTGCAGGTTCAGGTCGATCCGAAGCGCAAGGGCACTTCCCGCCCTTCGATGCCCAAGCATCACCAAATATCTCTCGACGTCAAGAGACTTCATATCGACAGACCCACTACACTGATCGTCATGGAGGACGAGGTCGATCGGCTGGTCGCGGCGTGGCGGCGGGAACGCCCGGACCTCGACGTGGAGCCGCTGGAGGTGCTGAGCCGCGTGAGCAGGCTCGCCCGGCACCTGGATCGGGCGCGGCGGATCGCCTTCGCCGAGCATCAACTGGAGCCGTGGGAGTTCGACGTACTGACCTCGCTGCGGCGCGCCGGGGCCCCGTACCAGCTCTCGCCCGGGCAGTTGCTGACGCAGACGCTGGTCACGTCGGGCACGATGACCAATCGCATCGACCGGCTCGCCAAGAAGGGCCTCGTGGAGCGGCTGCCGGACCCCAGCGACCGACGTGGGGTACTGGTGCGGCTGACCGCCGAGGGCCGGGACCGCGCCGATCAGGCGCTGGCCGGGCTGCTCGCCCAGGAGCGGGCCATCCTGGCCGAGTTGTCCGCGGGTCAGCGCCGCGAACTGGCCGGGCTGCTACGCGAGCTGACCGCCCCGTTCGAGAACTTCCCCGGCTAGGTCCACCGGGCCGACCCCCGCGCGGCGGGCCAGCGCGACGGCGGCCAGCGTGGAGTGCACGCCCAGCTTGCCGAGCACGTTCTGCATGTGCGTACGGACCGTGTGCGGCGACAGGTACAGCCGCTCGGCGACCGCCTTGCGGCCGAGGCCGGCCACCATGCAGCGCAGCACCTCGCGCTCGCGGGGCGTCAGCGACTCCACCAGGCGCTCGCTCTCGGTGCGGTGCTTGCGGGCCGCGGTCAGCTCGCGCAGCACCCCGGTCAGCAGCGCGGGCGGCAGATGGGTCTCGTCGCGCAGCACGCCGCGGATGACCGCGAGCAACCGGGAGAGCGAGCAGTCCTTGGCCACCCAGCCGCTCGCCCCGGCCTGGAGGGCCAGCGCGGCCCGGCGCGGGTCGTCGCGCTCGGCGAGGACCACGGTGCGTACCGCGGGCTGCGCCGTGCGCACCCCGTCGACCAGGGAGATTCCGTCCACGGGGCGCCGCTCCAGGCGCTCGGCGGTGCCTTCTGGCAGCCGTTCGGGTCTGGCTGGCGCGATGTCGCTGATGGCGACGCCTAGGTCGGCGTCGACCAGCAGCACGTCGAACCGACGCCCCTCGGCCGACGCCCGCTCCAGGGAGCGCATGGCGGCTGGGCCGCTGGCGGCCGCCGCGACGTCCACGTCCGGCTCCGCCGCGAGGGCGGCGGCGAGCGACTCGGCGAAGATGCGATGGTCGTCGGCCACCAGAACCCGGATACGCGCCATAGCCACCCCCATGGACTACCCATGTCCCGCGAACGCGGATACGGAAAAGAGAGACGTTGAACGGAGAACAGAAAGCGAGAAACCACGAACCGGTGCGTGCGGAGAGCCCTGCGAATGTGCCGTGGACCAGGTGGAGCGCGTGTGAGCGAACAAACAGTGCGGGTACGGCGCCCGGAACTCAAGCCCGCCGGCCGAAACCCACGTGCCCCGCCACCAGTCCCGACGGCCGCCGCCGCACGGAGCCGAAGACGCAGCCCCAGGCGTCGTACCTGCCTGCCTCGCCCCCTGATAAGCACCGGCCCCCACCGGCGCTGTGCATCAGCCTACGACCAAGGTCGTGCAACGGAAGCGAATTTACAAAACTGCCCCAGCCAACTGTTTAGGCTGAGCACTGTGTTCCACATTGAGGAAGAAGTCAATCATGACCGGAGAAATCTGATCGAGGAGCGGTTGGAAGACTCCAACTCCGCCCGGTCACACGTCATGCGCGCGCTGCGCGACACCCCGCGGACGACGAACGGCCACTTCAGCTCTACGCCCGGGACGCGGGCGGGGAGTTGGCCGGCGGCCTCGTCGGCTAGGCCTGGGGCCACTGGCTGCACGTGGACCTGCTGTGGGTGGACGAGCGGTGGCGCGGCGCGGGCCTCGGCTCGCGGCTGATGGCCAAGGCCGAGCGCAAGGCTCGCGACGAACTCGGCTGCCTGCACGCCCGGGTGGAGACCTGGGGGTTCCAAGCACCTTGCTTCTAACAGAAGTTGGGCTACACCATCATGGGCGTGGTCGAGGACTACCCGCCGGACGAGACGGACCACCTGCTGGTCAAGCGCATCGCCGACGGCGCGTAGGCCGCGACCGGTGGCGCGCGGCCCCGCGCCGCGCCCGCCCGCCGCTGACGGTGCGAGCGGGACCCGCCGGCCAGGGGGCGAGCCATCGCCGCCTGGCTGGAAGCCGCCCCGGCGCCTGGCCAGTCGGTCGGGAGCCGGCGCGGGGTCAGTCAGTCGGGAGCCGGCGCGCGCCGGCGGCGGGGGTGGCCGGGAAGATCCGCGGGGCGCGGAAGCCCGCCGCCGCGAACGCCTCGGCGACGGCCGCGGCGACCGCGTCCGCCGCCTCCACCACCAGGTCGAGTTCGGCGCAGGAGACCTCGAAGTCGTCGCGGAGCGAGGCTTGACCCGCGGTCAACACCGGCCCGATCGCCCGGGTGTCGCCAGCCGCGAGGAGGGCGAGGATCTCCTCGACCCGGCGATTCTCGGTCACCACGTGCCGCACCCGGCGCCGCACGACCGGGTCGTCGGCCAGCTTCTCCAGGGCGGCGCCCAAATCCTCGTACGCCACGTCCCGCAGCGCCGGCACGCCGAGCCGGCGCGCGCCGAGTTCGCAGGCGGCGTGCCGGTCGGCGTACGCGCCGTCGCCCAGCTCGTGTTGGACGCGGGTGTCGACCACCAGCAGCCGCAGCCCGTCGGCAGCCACGTCGAAGGGCACGGCGCGGTGGGCCAGGCTGCGGGTGTCCAGGTAGAGCGCGTAGCCCGGCACGCAGCAGGCGGACGCCATCTGGTCCATGATCCCGCAGGACACCCCGACGAAGCCGTTCTCGGCCCGCTGGGCGAGCCCGGCGACGCGCTCGGCGGTGAGGCCGAGGCCGTACAGGTCGTTCAGCGCGCTCGCGGTGGCCACCTCGAGGGCCGCCAACGAGGAGAGGCCGGCGCCGGTGGGCACGGTGCTGGTGAAGTGCACGGTGGCCCCGCCCACCGGCAGCCCCGCCTCCCGCATGGCCCACACCACCCCCGCCGGGTAGGCCGCCCGGGGCGTCAGCCGAGTGCAGCCGCAGCACCCCGTCCGGGCGGGGCGACGCGGCGGCCAGCGTCGTGTGAGGCAGCGCGAACGGCATGGCCAGGCCGCCGCTGGTGTCGGTGTGCTCGCCGATCAGGTTCACCCGCCCCGGCGCGGCCCACACCCCGGCCGGCTCGGTGCCGTGCGCCGCGCGGAAGCCGGCGACGGCCACCGCCACCCGCGCGCGCTCGTCACCGTCGACCACGTCCGCCTCACCCGCCCCACCGGTCCCGTCAGGCCCCTCGCCGGGGGGCGCGGCGGCCGGGGCCGACCGGGTCGTCCGGTCCGCCGTCGGCCGCCGCGCGCCGCTCTCGTTCACGCGCTCTCCCGCTCCCTGCGCTGGGCGAACTCCCAGGCGTCCTCGACGATCCCGGCGAGGTCGGCGCGGGTGGGCTGCCAGCCGAGCCGGTCCCTGGCACGCTCGGCGGAAGCCACGAGCACCGCCGGGTCCCCGCCCCGGCGCCCGGCGACTACCTCGGGCACCGGGTGCCCGGTGAACTTGCGCACCGTCTCGATGACCTCGCGCACCGAGAAGCCGTTGCCGTTGCCGAGGTTGCAGATCAGGTGCTCGCCGGCGGTGGCGGCGGTGAGGGCGAGCAGGTGGGCTTCGGCGAGGTCGGCGACGTGGATGTAGTCGCGCACGCAGGTGCCGTCCGGCGTCGGGTAGTCGTCGCCGAAGACGGAGATCGCCTCCCGCTTGCCCTGGGCGACCTGGAGGATCAGCGGGATCAGGTGCGACTCGGGGTCGTGGCGCTCGCCGTAGCGGCCGTAGGCGCCGGCGACGTTGAAGTAGCGCAGCGAGACGGCGGCCAGGCCGTGCGCGACGCACTCGCCGCTGATCATGTGGTCCACGGCCAGCTTGCTGGCGCCGTACGGGTTGGTGGGCGCGGTCGCCGCGTCCTCAACGATGGGGGTCGCGGTGGGCTCGCCGTAGGTGGCGGCCGTGGAGGAGAAGACGAGGGTGCGCACGCCCGCGTCGCGCATCGCAGCCAGCAGCGCCATGGTGCCGCCGACGTTGTTCGTCCAGTACTTCTCGGGGTGTACGACCGACTCGCCGACCTGCGAGGACGCCGCGAAGTGGAGCACGCCGTCGTACGAGGAGTCCAGCCAGCGCGCCGCGTCCTGGACGCGCCCCTCGATGAACTCGGCGCCCTCGGGCACGCCCACGTGGTGCCCGGTGGACAGGTCGTCCAGGACGGTCACCTGGTGCCCGGCCGCCAGCAGATGTGCCGCGACCACGCTCCCGACGTATCCCGCTCCACCGGTGACCAGGTACTTCTGTCCGTTGCTCACGTGCTCGCTACCTCTCGCAGTCGCTGCGCCGCAGCCTCCGGCGGCACATCGTTGATGAACACATTCATGCCGGATTCGGAACCCGCGAGGAACTTCAGCTTGCCGGAAGTCCTGCGGATGGTGAAAAGCTCAAGGTGGAGCGCGAACTCGGCGCGGTCGGGGGCGCTCAGCGGCGCCTGGTGCCAGGCCGAGACGTAGGGCGTGGGCGGTTCGTCGGGGCCGAAGAGGCGGTCGAAGCGGCGTAGCAGCTCCAGGTAGACCCGTGGGAACTCGGCCCGCGCCGCGTCTCCCAGGGCCAGCAGGTCGGGCACCCGGCGCCTGGGGTAGAAGTGCACCTCGTACGGCCAGTGGGCGGCGTACGGGACGAAGGCCGCCCAGTGCTCGGCGTCGATGACGACGCGGCGACCGTCGGCCAGCTCGTCGGTGACCACGTCGTCGAACAGGTTCCGGCCGCCGGTACGCTCACGGTGCGCGGCCAGCGACTCCAGCATGCGCGCGGTGCGCGGGGTGACGAAGGGGTACGCGTAGATCTGACCGTGCGAGTGGCCGAGGGTCACGCCGATCTCGGCGCCCCGGTTCTCGAAGCAGAAGACCTGCTCGACGGCGGGCAGTCGGGCCAGTTCGGCGGTGCGGTCACGCCAGGCAGCCAGGACGAGGGCAGCCGACTCCTCGGTGAGGTCGGCGAAGGAGGCGTCGTGGTCAGCGGTGAAGCAGACCACCTCGCAGCGCCCGGCGTCGCCGGCCAGCGAGGAGAAGCGGTTCTCGAAGACGACGACGTCGTAGTCGGCGGCGGGGATCTCGCTGTGCCTCGCCGCGATGCCCTCCCCCGGGGCGGCCGGGCGCGAGGGGCACAGCGGACAGGCGTCGGCGGGCGGGTGGTAGGTGCGGGTCTGGCGGTGCGAGGCGATGGCGACACGGTCGCCGAGCAGCCGGTCGGCGCGGATCTCGGACGAGGTGGCGACCGGCTCCAGCGGTCGCGGGTCCCGGTCGTCGCGCACCACGTCGTCGCGGGAGTCGTAGTAGATCAGTTCGCGCCTATCCGCGAGGCGGGTCGACGTCTTCTTCACTCCGCACCCCTGTCATGATCCGAAAACTTTCGAACATTAGCTTTCGGAATCAAACAATAGCGAGTACTTTCTTTGGCGTTCCGTTCGCGCGAAGAAGCGAGAGGCCCATGCATCAGCTAGCCGAGGAACTCCGGCTCTCCGTCAACTGGCTTGACTACTCCATCCTGGCGATCTCCTTCGTCGTCGTGTTGGGCATCGGCTACGCCGCGCGCCGCAGCGTGCGTACAAGCCTCGACTTCTTCCCGTCGGGCAGGTCGCTGCCCGCCTGGGTGACGGGCCTGGCCTTCGTCGCGGCCAAGCTGGGCGCGACGGAGATCCTGGGCATGGCGGCGAACGGGGCGCAGTACGGCCCATACACCGTGCACTGGTACTGGATCGGCGCCATCCCGGCCATGGTCTTCCTGGGCCTGGTGATGATGCCGTTCTACTACGGGTCGAAGGTCCGATCCGTGCCGGAGTTCCTGCTGCACCGCTTCGGCCCCTCCTCACACCTGCTCAGCTCCCTCATCTTCGCCGTCTCCTAGGTGCTGATCGCCGGCGTCAACCTGTACGCGATGGCGATCGTCCTGGAGGCCCTGCTCGGCTGGCCACAGTGGGTGGCGATCGTGGTCGCCGGGTTCTTCGTGCTCGGCTACATCACCCTGGGCGGCCTCTCCTCAGCCATCTACAACGAGGTACTCCAGTTCTTCGTCATCCTCGCCGCGCTGATTCCGCTCACCGTCGTCGGGCTCAAGCGGGTCGGCGGCTGGGACGGCCTGACCGACTCGCTGACCGGCGAGGGCCGCACGGAGGGCACCGGCGGTGAGGACTTCCTCAGCGCCTGGGACGGCACGGGCATCGGCGAGGCCAACGCGCTGGGCGCCAACTGGCTGACCATCGTCCTCGGCCTGGGCTTCGTGCTCAGCTTCGGCTACTGGACGACCAACTTCGCCGAGGTACAGCGCGCCCTGTCGGCCAAGAACCTCTCGGCTGCCAAGCGCACCCCGCTCATCGCGACCTTCCCCAAGATCCTGATCCCGATGGTGGTGATCGCGCAGGGCCTGATCGACCTGGTGATGGAGCCGACGCTGGGCAAGGAGGGCAGCGGGCTGGAGTACAACGACGCCATCCCGGTCCTCATGCGCGACCTGCTGCCCAACGGCGTCCTGGGCATCGTGGTGACCGGCCTGTTAGCGGCGTTCATGGCGGGCATGGCCGCCAACGTCTCGTCCTTCAACACGGTCTTCACCAACGACATCTGGGGCGCGTACGTGAAGAAGGACCGGCCGGACGCGTACTACCTGGCCACCGGGCGCTGGATCACCGCGATCGGCGTCGTGCTCGGCATGGGCACGGCCTTCATCGCCGCCAGCTTCAGCAACATCATGAACTACCTCCAGACCCTGTTCTCCTTCTTCAACGTGCCGCTGTTCTGCGTGTTCATCATCGGCATGTTCTGGAAGCGCTCCACAGGCCCGGCCGGGTTCTTGGGGCTGCTGTCGGGCACGGTGGCCGCGATGCTGAACTACTTCTGGCTGTACAAGCAGCAGGTCATCGACATCTCCTCCGACCAGGGCGCCAACTTCGTCTCGGCGATCGTGGCCTTCGTCGTCGGCGCGGTGGTGATGGTGGCCGTCACGCTGGTGACCAGGCCCAAGCCGGTGGAGCAACTGGCCTGCCTGGTCTACGGAACGCGTTCGCCCGGCATGTCGGAGCCGTCCGCCGAGGGCGAGGACGCGTGGTACCGCAAGCACGCGCTGCTCGGCTGGGGCGCGGTCATCCTGGCGGCGCTCTGCTACCTCCCCTTCTCCCTGTGACGGCCGCCCCGCACGCGGGCGCCGAGCGCCCCTCTCCCGTGAAGGAAGAAGCCTCATGAGCGACTATCAGCACGAGGTCGACGAGCTTGAGCGCAGGTCAACGACCTCGGCTCGGCTCTTCGACGTACGCCGCATCATCGGCGGCCTGTTCGTGGTCTACGGCGTGCTGGTCACCATCGCCGGCCTCACCGCGTCCGACGCGGACCTGGAGAAGGCCGAGAACATCAACATCAACCTGTGGACGGGCCTGGGCATGCTCACCCTCGGCGTGTTCTTCCTCGGCTGGCTCCACCTGCGCCCCACGCGCCCGCTGCCCCCGGCCGAGCCGTCGCCGGCGGCGGACACCGCGCGGGACCCGGGCCCGGGCCGGGACACACCGGCCCCCTGAGCCCGGCCCGGGTCGCGCGCTCAGCCCCGGCCGGGACCCGGGGCCGGGCCCGGGCCGCCGCGCGGGCCGAGTTCGGGGCGGCCGGGGTAGCCGGAGCCGCTCGGCCCGGGCCCCGGCGGCGCCTGGCCCGTTTCGCCGTGACCGGGGGTGGCCCGCCCCGGGTGCCCCTGGGCGGCGGCGCCACGGGGCGGCGGGGTCTGACCGCCGCGAACGAGCCGGCCCAGGGCTGCCGGGCCGCCGGCCACCGGGCGTCCCGGGGCCAGCGGGCCGGTGGCCTGCGGTGGGACCGTGCCGGGGCGGTCGGCGGGCGGGTCGGCCGGTGCGTCCAGCGCGGCGGCGGCGCGCCGGGAGGCCGTGGCCCGGTCGAGCAGCCCGGTGCGCACCGCGAGCGCCGCCGCCTCCAGGCGGGAGCAGACGCCCAGTTTCATCAGGACGCGCTGCACATGCGTACGGGCCGTGCTCGGCGCGATGGCCATGCCCGCCGCGATCAGCCGGGTGTCCTCGCCCTCGGCGACCCTAAGCAGCACCTCCACCTCGCGCGGCGTGAGCAGTTGGAGCAACCGGGCGCCCTCGTCGTCGGGTTGGGCCGCGGGGTTGAGCAACTCCGCGAACGCGCCCTGCAGGAGGCCCGGAGCCACCGCCGCGTCCCCGGCGCGCGCCTTGATCATGGCGCGCTCGACGCCTTCGATGCGCTCGTCGTGCCGCACGTACCCGGAGGCGCCGGCCGCGAAGGCGGCGGCGATGCCGCGCGAGCTGGGCACCGGACCGAGCACCACGACCGCGACCTGGGGCCGCTCCTTCTTGATCCGCGTCACCGGCTCGAACACGCCCGGTTCGGCGGGTGTGCCGGTGCCCAGCAGGCACACCTCGGGTGCCCGGCTCACCACCAGGTCCGCGGCCCCCGCGCTCGGCGCGGCAGCGGCGAGCACCCGGTGCCCGCGGAGCTTCAACGCCGAGGCGAGCGCCTCGGCGAGCAGTCGGTGGTCGTCGACCACCATGACTCGCACGCCCATGAACTCCCCCCATCCGCCCGGGGACGACCATCGCGGTTGTCCGTGGTCCCCGTGTCGATCGAGACCGTGCCGTCGCGACGGTGCGAGCCCCCCAGCCCGCACCCGGCCCCCGATCTCTTGCCCCCGGAAGCTACACGCTTGTTCGACATCGCGCGCCCCTTAGCAGGAAGAAGCAGCCGGTGTGCCGAAACCCGTCCTATCGTGCTCAGTTCCGCTCGCAAAAAGATCCCCTCGACACGACAACGGCCCCACCAGTACGGAACGTACCGGTGGGGCCACCATCCGTGCAGCATTGCCGCACTGGTCAGTTGGGGCCGAAAACCATCGCTAGGAGGTCCTCACCGCGCTGGTAGTCGCGCGGCTCGGTGGCGTAGATGTCGCCCATGTACAGCTTCTGGTTGGCCCACAGGAACACCTCCTGGCCCAGGCTGTAGTTGGACTGCGTCTCCGCGGTGGCCGTCGCGTTCTGCATCAGCTTGGCCTTCTCGTACGTGTTCGGGTCGATCTGCCAGACGGCACCGCCCTCCCGGTACGTGGTGTCCTGGTAGGCGATGAGGTAGCCGTCCCCGTCGACCTGCATCGGCGTGATGCTGGAGGTGGGCACGCCGTCGGTCTTGCCCACGGTCTTGCCGGTGTTCAGCGAGTACGCCACGACCTCGTTCTGCGGCAGCGTGTCGGAGGAGCCGCTGCGCTCGTCGGTGGCCATGAACAGCTTGTCCTTGGCGACGACGACCTCGGTGCAGGACTCGACCTCGTTGGTCTGGCACTCCGCCGTGAACTTGCCGTTGCCGGTCGCGATCTTGCTGACCAGCTTGCCCTTGCGCTGCGAGGGGTCGATGGGCATGAAGTCGGAGACCGAGGCGCCCGTCGAATCACCGGCGTCCACGCCGATGACCATCGGGTCGGTGGAGACCACGTGCACGTCGTCGAGGCCGTCGGTGAGCTTGTACTCGGACAGGATGTTCCCGTCCTTGGGGTTGATGAGCTGGACCGACATCCGGGCCTCGCCGTACTCGCCGCAGCCGCGCACCGCCACCAGCTTGGGGCCGCCGCCGTAACCGTACTCCGAGCACTCCTCGTTGGCCTGCGGCGACCAGAGCTTGTCGCCCTTCATGGACCAGGCGGCGCCGCCGTCCAGGCCGCCCGCGGCGATGGTGACCTCGTCGAACTCCAGCTTCTCGTCGGCCTCCTTGATGCTGCGCTGCCAGACGAGCTTGCCGTTGTTCAGGTCGACGAGGCCGACCTCGCTGCAGTCGGGGTACTTGTCCTCGGCGGTGGGCTTGCCGTCCTGGAAGACGACGGCGGTCATGCCCTCCTTGGTGACCTGGGTGCTGCCCCAGCACAGCTCGCCGCCGAGCGGGATCTCGTACCGCGCGGAGGAGCCGCCGCTGACCGGGTAGCCGACGATCAGCGCGATCGCGACCACGGCGCTGACGATGATCGCCATCCGATGCTTGCCCGGCCAGTCGTCACGGCCCGGCGTGCCCTGGGGCAGCGGCGCGCCCGCCGGGTAGCCGCCCGGCTGGGTCTGCCCGTAGGGGCCCTGCCCGAACGGACCCTGCTGCCCGGCGGCGTACGGCGCGCCGGCTGCGTGGGGTAGCCGTAGCAGCCGGCCTGCGTCGGCGCCTGCGGGTAGGCATAGCCGCCAACCTGCATGGGGGCCTGCGGATAGCCGTAGCCGCCGGCGCCGACCGGTGGGGTCTGGCCTGGGCCGGGGAGCCGGGCGGGCCGGGCGGCGGGGTCTGCGGGGCCTTGGCGAACTGCGGCGGGGTGCCGGGCGGCCCGGGGGGCGGCGTCTGCGGCGCCTGGGCCGGCGGGGCCTGCGGTGGCTGCGGCTGCTGGCCGGGCGGCGTCTGCGGGTAGCCGTAACCGGGTGCGGCGGGCTGTTGCGCGTGGCTCCCGGGGGCGTCGCCGTAACCCGGGGTGGACCAGTCGTGCGGGTCCCGCGGTGCGCCGTAGCCGCCCTGCGGCGGCTGTTGGGGCGGCTGTGACATCGGCATTCCTTCTCGTGGGGCCATGGCCGACCGGCCTCCCCCGCTGTCTCCGTGGCTGAAACCCATCGGAGACGGAGCGAATCGGACATGAATGCGGCCTGGCGATGGCAGGCGAGCGGGTGTTCTTTGTATCACCCGGTCATCGCATGACAGGTGCCGGTGGTCGGCCGGCCCAGGAGCTGATACCGGCCCGTGACGAGACCGTTGCACCGCTCCGGCCGGCCGTGCCGGCACCAACCTGCCACGGGCGGCCCGGGTACGACCCGGCCCGGCACCCGCGCGAACGGGTGCCGGGCCGGGTCGCGGGTACGCGTCAGACGGCGGGTCGGGGGGCGCGAACGCTCACGCGTCATCGGCCAGTTCCAGCCAGCGCGATTCCATTTCGTCCCGTTCGCCCGACAGCTCCCGTAGCTTGCCGTCGAGTTCGGCGACGCGCTCGAAGTCGGTGGCGCGCTCGGCGATCTGGGCGTGCAGCGTGGTCTCCTGCTCGCTGATCTTGTCGAGGCGGCGCTCGATGCGCTGCAACTCCTTCTGCGCGGCGCGCGACTCGCCCGCCGACTTCTCCCGCGGCCGGTTCTTGTCACTGGTGCCGGCGCCGGCGGCCGGGCCCGCGGGGGCGGCCGGCGCGGCGGTGCTCGCCCGCGTGCGCTGGCGGCGCTCCAGGTACTCGTCGACGCCGCGCGGCAGCATCCGCAGCGTGGCGTCGCCGAGCAGCGCGAGGACGCGGTCGGTGGTGCGCTCGATGAAGTACCGGTCGTGGCTGATCACCACGAGCGAGCCGGGCCAGCCGTCGAGCAGGTCCTCAAGCTGGGTCAGCGTCTCGATGTCGAGGTCGTTGGTCGGCTCGTCCAGGAAGAGCACGTTGGGCTCGTCCATCAGCAGCCGGAGGATCTGCAGCCGGCGCCGCTCACCACCGGACAGGTCGCCGACCGGCGTCCACTGCTTCTCCTTGGCGCAGCCGAAGTGCTCGCACAGTTGCGAGGCGGTCATCTCGCGGCCCTTGCCCAGGTCGACGCGTTGCCGCACCTGCTCGACGGCCTGCAGGACCCGCCAGGTGGGGTCGAGTTCGGCGACCTCCTGCGACAGGTAGGCCAGCCGTACGGTCTTGCCGACCGCGATCCGGCCCGCCGCCGGCTGCTCCTCGCCCTCGGTGCGGGCGGCCCGGTCCATGGCACGCAGCAGCGAGGTCTTGCCCGCGCCGTTGACGCCGACCAGGCCGATCCGGTCGCCCGGCCCGAGCTGCCAGGTCAGGTGCTTGAGCAGGGTCTTGGGCCCGGCCTGGATGGTCACGTCCTCCAGGTCGAAGACGGTCTTGCCGAGCCGGGAGTTGGCGAACTTCATCAGCTCGGCGGTGTCCCGGGGCGGCGGCACGTCGGCGATCAGCGCGTTGGCGGCCTCGATGCGGAAGCGCAGCTTGCTGGTGCGGGCCGGGGCGCCGCGCCGCAGCCAGGCCAGCTCCTTGCGCATCAGGTTCTGCCGCTTGGCCTCCTCGGTGGCCGCGATGCGCTCGCGTTCGGCGCGCGCGAAGACGTAGTCGCTGTAGCCGCCCTCGTACTCGTGGACCTGGCCGCGCTGCACGTCCCACATGCGGGTGCAGACCTGGTCGAGGAACCAGCGGTCGTGGGTGACGACCACCAGCGCCGAACGGCGGGCCCGCAGGTGGCCAGCGAGCCAGGAGATGCCCTCCACGTCGAGGTGGTTGGTCGGCTCGTCCAGGACGATCAGCTCGGGCTCGCCGATGAGCAGCTTGGCAAGCCCGATGCGGCGCCGCTCGCCACAGGAGAGCGGGCCGATCACGGTGTCCAGACCCTGCCCGAAGCCGGGCAGGTCGAGCCCGCCGAACAGGCCGGTCAGCACGTCGCGGATACGGGCGTTGCCCGCCCACCCGTGGTCGGCGAGGTCGCCGATCACCTCGTGCCGCACGGTGGCGGCCGGGTCGAGCGAGTCGTGCTGGGTCAGCACGCCGAGCCGCAGCCCACCGGAGTGCGTGACGCGCCCCTGGTCGGCCTCCTCCAGCTTGGCGAGCATCCGGATGAGGGTGGTCTTGCCGTCTCCGTTGCGGCCGACGACGCCGATCCGGTCGCCCTCATTGACGCCGAGGGAGATCCCATCGAGCAGGGCACGGGTACCGTACACCTTGCTCACGGTTTCCAGATTGACGAGGTTCGTTGCCATCTCACTCCTGGGACGGGGGCGTTCGAGCTCCAGCGTAGTCGCCACGGGCCGGGCCCCAGATCGCGCCGTCGCCGCGGGGTGCGACCCCCCGACGCGCCGGCGCCCGGGGCGTGCCGGGGCCCGCCCACGGGCACGACGGCGCACCGCGCGCCAGGCGCCCCGGACGCTCGGGCGGTCGGGGCGCTCGGGCGGTTGGGCAGGCGGTCGTACGGCTCGTCGCCTAGGCGCTCGGGGCTCGGGTCGGACTGTCGTGCGGCTTAGGCGCTCGGGGCCCGGCGGTCCTCGCGTACGACCGTGGCGCCGTCGGCCGGGCTCGTGGCCACGCGGGCCGTGCGGCAGGTGCCGGAGGCGGCGAGCGCCGTGGCCACCTGCTGTGCGCCCGCCGCGTCCTTGGCCAGGAAGGCGCAGGTCGGGCCGGAGCCGGAGACCAGCGAGGCGAGCGCGCCCGCCTCGGTGCCGGCGCGCAGGGTGTCGGCGAGGGAGGGCCGCAGCGAGACCGCCGCGGCCTGGAGGTCGTTGCTGGAGCCGTCCGGGCCCGCGGCCAGGGCGGCGGCGAGCGCGGTGGCGTCGCCGGCGCGCAGCGCGTCGAGGAGGGCGGCCGACGGCTCGGGCGCCGGCACGTCGTCGATGGTGTCGCCGGCGCCGCGCTCGGCGCGCAGCCGGTCGCACTCGCCGTAGACGGCGGGCGTCGAGAGCCCGCCGTCCGCCGCGGCGAAGACCCAGTGGAAGGTGCCGCCGACGGCGAGCGGGGTGAGCAGTTCGCCGCGGCCCCGGCCCAGCGCGACCCCGCCCACCAGGCTGAACGGCACGTCGCTGCCCAGTTCGGCGCAGATGTCGAGGAGTTCCTCGCGCGACGCGCCGGTGTTCCACAACGCGTCGCAGGCCAGCAGCGCGCCGGCGCCGTCCGCGCTGCCGCCGGCCATGCCGCCGGCGACCGGGATGTCCTTGGCGATGTGGATACGCACCTTCGGCTCGATCCCGTGGCAGGCGGCGAGCAGTTCGGCGGCGCGGGCGGCGAGGTTCGTACGGTCGCGGGGCACCTGGTCGGCGTCCGGGCCCTCGACCGTGATCCGCAGCTCGTCGGCCGGGGTGACCGTGATCTCGTCGTACAGGCCGACAGCGAGGAAGACGTTGGCCAGGTCGTGGAATCCGTGCGGCCTGCGGCCACCCACCGCGAGCTGGGCGTTGACCTTGGCCGGGACGCGAACGGCGATGGAGTCGATCACGGGCTCTTGGCTCCTCGGTTCCGGGGCCGCCGCAGTGCGGGCGGCGACGGTTGGTGGTGATCGCACCCTACGGACTCCGGGTGTCAGGCCGCTGGCAGGCGTCTCACCTGTCGCGCGCCCGGCTCCCCCGGCCGGCCCGCCGCGAGCCACGGCGCACACGGGGCGCGTCCGCCGGCGGACCCGCGCGCCGGGTCTCACTTACCGGGGCCGTGCTCCGCGATCGCCGCGAACTCCTCCACCGTCAGCGACTCGCCGCGCGCCTGCGGCGACACCCCGGCGGCCACGAGCGCCGCCTCGGCGGCGGCGGCCGACCCGGCCCACCCCGCGAGCGCGGCCCGCAGCGTCTTGCGGCGCTGCGCGAACGCAGCGTCCACGACCGCGAAGACCCCGGCGCGCGTGGCGCTGGTGGGCGGCGGGGCGGGGCGGCGGACCAGCGAGACGAGGCCGGAGTCCACGTTCGGGGCGGGCCAGAAGACGTTGCGGCCGATCGCGCCGGCCCGCCTGACCTCCGCGTACCAGGCGGCCTTCACCGACGGCACCCCGTATACCTTCGAGCCGGGGGGCGCCGCGAGCCGGTCGGCCACCTCGGCCTGCACCATGACCAGCGTGCGTTCGATGCTGGGGAAGGTCGCGAGCATGTGCAGCAGGACGGGCACGGCGACGTTGTACGGCAGGTTGGCGACCAGGGCGGTGGGGGGCGGCCCGGGCAGTTCGGTGACGCGCATGGCGTCGGAGTGCACGAGCGCGAAGTGCTCGGCCCGCTCCGGCAGCCGGGCGGCCACGGTGCCGGGCAGCGCCGCGGCCAGCACGTCGTCGATCTCCACCGCCGTGACCCACGCCGCCGCTTCGAGCAGCGCGAGGGTGAGCGAGCCGAGCCCGGGGCCGACCTCAACCACCGCGTCGTTTGGCCGCACCTCGGCGGTGCGGATGATGCGGCGCACCGTGTTGGCGTCGATCACGAAGTTCTGGCCGCGCTGCTTGGTGGGGCGCACCCCGAGCGCGGCGGCCAGCTCGCGGACGTCGGCGGGCCCGAGCAGCGCGGCCGACGGCTCGGCGGCGGGCCCGGAGGGCGGGGCCGCCGGGCCGGGGCTGGCTGGGGAGGCGGCGGGTCCGGAGGAGGCGGGGTCGCCGGCGCGGTCATCGGCGTTAGGGGTGGAGCTCACCGCTTGAGTTTACGGCCCGCGCCACTACCCCCACCGCGCCCGCCCGCCCCCGGCACACCTCGCGCGCCCGCCCGCGCGCGCCACCCGGCCCGCCGGGCCCCTGTGGGGCGAGGCCCTGCCGGCCCCGGCCCGGCCGCGCTCGGTAGGTGCGCGCTCAGTAGCCGAAGGCGCACGCGGTGTTGGCGGCCACGGCCGTGGCCAACTCGTCCTCGCCGATGCCGCGCACGTCGGCCATGGCGCGCAGGGTCAGCGGGATCAGGTACGGGGCGTTGGGGCGGCCCCGGTAGGGCATCGGGGTCAGGAACGGGGCGTCCGTCTCGACCAGGACCCGGTCCAGCGGTGCGATGGCGAGGGCGTCGCGCAGCGGCTGGGCGTTCTTGAACGTGACGTTCCCGGCGAAGGACAGGTAGTAGCCGTGCTCCGCGCAGGTCCTCGCCATCGCGGCGTCGCCCGAGTAACAGTGGAAGACGACCGTCTCGGGCGCGCCCTCCTCGTCCAGCACCCGCAGCACGTCGTCGTGGGCCTCGCGATCGTGGATGACGAGCGCCTTGCCGTGCCGCTTGGCGATGTCGATGTGGCGGCGGAAGGACAGTTGCTGGGCGGCCACGCCCTCCGGGCCGGTGCGGAAGTAGTCGAGCCCCGTCTCGCCGACGCCGCGCACCTGCGGCAGCGCCGCCAGCGCGTCGATCTCCGCTAGGGCCTCGTCCAGCGCGGCGTCGCCGCCGGCCGGGCGCGCCAGGCGCGGCCGGCCGCCACCCGACTGGTTGCCCTCGGAGTCGCCGAGCACGAGGCGCGGGGCCTCGTTCGGGTGCAGGGCCACGGTGGCCCACACGGCCTCGTACGCGGCGGCCGTCTCGGCCGCCCAGCGCGAACCCGCCAGGTCACAGCCGACCTGGACGACCGTCGTCACCCCGACCGACGCAGCCTTGCCCAACGCCTCGTCCACCGTGCCCTGCTGCATGTCCAGGTGGGTGTGCGAGTCGGCCACCGCCACCCGCAGCGGCTCCGGCGGCGGCGGGGGCGCGTCCTTGGACCGGTCAGCGCCCCGCCTGCCGCCGCCCGGGGCGGCGGGAGCGCCGCCGTCGGTGCTGGTGTGTGCCGTCTCCGCCATGGTCGCGATTGTAAGGAGCGCCCCGCGCGGCCGACGGGCCGGCATGGACGGCATGGACGGCACGGCCGAGGGCGGACGGCAGGGCGGGGCACGGGGCGGGTCGGCGGGCGCCGGGGCGGCGCGGAGGCGGGGCCCGCCGGGCGGCGGGCGCGGAGGGCGAGCCCCCGCGCACCCCGCGCCCCGCGCCCCTCCTTGCCCCGCGCGCCCGCCGCGCCCCGGGCGGCCGCCGCGTCGCCCGCGGGCCGCCGGCGCCCGCGCCGGCTCACTTGCGGTGGAACGGCCAGAGGTCCGCGAGGTGCCAGTGGTGACCGTCGGTCGGGTTCGCCGCCGGAGCGGAGGCCCGGGCGTCGGCGGTGCGCTGGCCGGGCGTCCGCCCGTACGACATGGCCCGCGACGCTGAGGTGACCTGGCCCGACCGCATGATGCGCAACACGTGCGCGCCGCAGTTGAGACAGGTCGGCTGGGTGAGCGGGGAGGGCACCCGCTCACCGCCCGCGTGGTAGCTCACGTACGCCTGCCCGAGGGCGTCCACGTGGTGCTCGATGTCATACGCCTGCTCCCAACCGTGCCCGCAGTGCATGCAGGCGAACGCGTACGCCTCGTGCGCGGCCGGCGCGTCGGCCGTGGCGCCGGACGGCGCGGCCTGCGCGCGGGCGCGCGCCTCGGGTATGGAATGGCTACCGCCGGTGGTTCCTGTGGTCTCGCTCATGCCAGCTCCTGTTGTCCGTGGACAAGCCTTCCGGGATCGGGGATTTCCCCCCGCGTGCAGTGGACTCCCGTGAGCGTGCTCGCGCAGTAGGCGTTTCCACTCCTTGAGGCAAATTTGAATAGCCGGTGCCAAATGGGCCGAGCGCGCGGTCCAACCTTTGCTTTTCGCGGTGAGCCCTTTACCTTCCACGGGGTTCCGGCCTGGATGCCCGAAGCGGAAGTGAACACGTTTCCGCAGCGTACGCGCTCGCCTTCGCGGTGGTGGCGCTCATACGAGCCCCTTGGGGGTCCCTCACTGCCCGGCCCGGGCACGCTCGCACACAGCCCCGCACAACGGTCGGGGAAAACCCCCGCACCCGCCATGCGTCACGCGCCGCACACACATCACTTTGACGACGCGCCCCGGTCACTCCATTTCCCGATCGACCTTCGCCTGAGCGATTTCCGGAAATCCGGAGGAGCCTCTCCCATAAACGGTCACGTTAAATCCCGGACTCGCCGGCGGAGAAACGGACGGACGGCCCACGCATTTACCTGCGCCCTACATTCGGGCACGCCGAGCATTCCTCGCCGACGCCCCCCCGATCACGCACACCGGGGCGCACCGCGAGCGCGCCGCACCCGTCAGGCGACCGCCGGCGCTCAGCCGGCGCCCCGGCCCCCGTGGTCCGCGCCGGGTCCGCCGCGCGGGCCAGCGTCCCGGCCCGGCGGCGCTAGCCCGCGTTCTTCGCCACCACCACCGCGTCGAACACCTCGCGCTTGGGCAGCCCGGTCTCGGCCGCCACCGCCGCGATGGCTTCCTTGCGCCGCTCCCCCGCCTCCACCTCGCGGACCGCGACCCGCCGGGCCAGCTCGGCGGGGGGCAGGTCCTGCGGCCCGGGCTCGGGCGCGCCCTCGACGACGAGGGTGATCTCGCCCCGTACGTCACCGGCGGCCCACGCGGCCAGCTCGGCCAGCGAGCCGCGCTTGACCTCCTCGTACATCTTGGTCAGCTCCCGGCACACGGCCGCCCGCCGGTCCGCGCCGAACGCCTCGGCCATGGCCCGTAGTGTCTCGGCCACCCGGTGCGGGGACTCGAAGTACACGAGCGTGCGGCGGTCGGCCGCGACCTCCCGCAGCCGGCTGAGCCGTTCGCCGGCCTTGCGCGGCGGGAACCCCTCGAAGCAGAAGCGGTCCACCGGCAGCCCGGAGACGGCGAGCGCGGTGAGCACGGCGGACGGGCCGGGCACGGCCGTGACGGTGATGTCGCGCTCGACGGCGGCGGCGACGAGGCGGTAGCCGGGGTCGGAGACCGACGGCATGCCGGCGTCGGTGACCAGCAACACCCGCGCGCCCCCCTCCAGCGCGGCCAACAGGTCCGGCGTGCGCGCCGACTCGTTGCCTTCGAAGTAGGAGACGACGCGCGCGGTCGGCCGCACGTCCAGGGCCTGGGTCAGCCGGCGCAGCCGTCGGGTGTCCTCGGCCGCGATCACCTCGGCCGCGACCAGTTCCGCGGCCAGCCGCGGCGGCGCGTCGGCCGGGTCGCCGATCGGGGTCCCTGCGAGTACGAGTGTTCCGTTCACCGTTCCAGTCACGGCCCCATCCTCCCAGCCGGGCGGTCCGGCGCCGGTCGGGGCTGACCGGGGCCGGGCCGCGCGTCCATGGTGTTGCGGCCCCGGCGGACACGGCCGGGCAGCGCCGCCCCCGCGACTGTCGACAGGCCGTTCCCTACGATGGCGCGGTGACGAGTGACACCGCGACCCACGCCCAGCGGAGCCAAGCCGCCGAACAGCAGCCGCTGCCCTGGCAGCTCAGGGTGCGCCGATTCGGTTACGCGGGCCGGGCGCGGACCGACGTCCGTGACCGGCTGGTGCCGCCCTTCCCCGAGCCCGGCACCAGGCTGTGGACGGCACTGGGCATCGGCCCGCTCCCGGCGCACCGACTGACCTGCTGGTTGGGCTGGATCGGCCCGCTGCTGGTCGCCCTGTTCGCCGGACTGCTCAGATTCTGGCGCCTCGGCAGCCCGAACGAGGTCATATTCGACGAGACGTACTACGCCAAGGACGCCTGGTCACTGCTCCAGTACAGCTACGAGGGGACCTGGAGCAAGAACGCCAACGACCAGATCATCGCCGACCCGCAGCGCATCCCGCTCAGGGACGCCCCGTCGTACGTCGTCCACCCGCCGGTCGGCAAGTGGGTCATCGCGCTCGGCGAACAGTTCTTCGGCCTCGACCCGTTCGGCTGGCGCTTCATGGTGGCGCTGCTCGGCACCCTGTCGGTGCTCATGCTGTGCCGCATCGGGCGGCGGCTGTTCCGCTCCACGGCCCTCGGCTGCCTGGCCGGCGGCCTGCTCGCGGTCGACGGGCTGCACTTCGTGATGAGCCGCACCGCGCTGCTCGACCTGGTGCTGATGTTCTTCGTCCTGGCGGCGTTCGGCGCCCTGCTGGTCGACCGGGACCAGGCCCGGGCCCGGCTCGCGGCGGCGCTGCCCGTCGGCTCCGACGGCCTGGCCAGACCGGACGCCACGGTCGCCGAACGGCTCGGCCTCGGCTGGCGGCCCTGGCGCGTCGTGGCCGGCGTGAGCCTGGGCCTGGCGTGCGGCACCAAGTGGAACGGGCTGTACGTGCTGGCCGCCTTCGGCCTGATGACCGTCGTCTGGGACGCGGGGGCGCGGCGCACCGCGGGCGCCTGGCACCCCTACCGCACGACCCTGCGCCACGACGTGCCGTGGGCGTTCCTGGCCACGGTGCCGGTCGCGATCGCCACCTACGTCGCCTCCTGGGCCGGCTGGTTCGCCAACAGCGGCAGCCACAGCGAGGAATTGGGCTGGCGCCACAGCGGCTACTTCCGGCACTGGGCCGAGACCGACGGCGGCCACTCCTCGGACGGCGCCTTCGCCTGGCTGCTCAACCCGCTGCGCAGCCTGTGGCACTACGAGAAGGAGGTCTACGACTTCCACGTGGGCCTCGACTCGCCCCACACGTACCAGTCCAACCCGTGGACCTGGCTGATCCAGTCGCGCCCCGTGTCCTACTTCTACGAGTCGCCGGAGCCCGGCACCGCCGGCTGCCCGTCCGACACCTCGGAGAAGTGCGCCCGCGAGATCCTCGCGCTCGGCACGCCGCTGCTGTGGTGGACGGCCTGCTTCGCGCTCCTCTACCTCCTCTACCGCTGGGCCCTGCGCCGCGACTGGCGCGCGGGCGCCATCCTGGGCGCCACGGCGGCCGGTCTGCTGCCCTGGTTCGCCTACCAGGACCGCACGATCTTCTCCTTCTACGCGATGGTCTTCGTACCGTTCCTGTGCCTCGCGGTCGCCATGCTGCTCGGCGCCGTCGTCGGCCCCCCCGGCACCACCGAACGCCGCCGCGCCATCGGCGCAGTCGGCGCGGGCGCGCTGGTCCTGCTGATCGTCTGGAACTTCATCTACTTCTTCCCGATCTACACGGGGCAGGCCATCCCGCTGGAGGCGTGGCGGGATCGGATGTGGCTGGATACGTGGATTTAGGCGGGGGCGCTGGTGGGGGTCGCTGGCGCTGGGCGTGTGCGCGGGCGCGACGGGGCACGGCGCGCCGTGGGGGGCGTTGTTGGTCGTCGCTGGTCGTTGCAAGTCGCCCTTTGACGGCCCCCACACGGCCCAGGGGCGGCCCGGGAGGGGACCGATAGGTGCTGGTGAGCGCTGTGATCCGAAGTCACTTGGTGCGCATCGGGGTGCCGGAGCGTTCGCCGGGGTTCGCGTGGCACGTCAGGGGAGGTGTGTACGGCGGTGAACTGTGGTGACCGCGAGCGAACTGGACAAAGACACAGGACAAGGAGCAGCGCGGAGAGAGTCAGCGGCGATAGCCCCGTAAGGGCTAGGGGCGATTGGAGCACTGTGCCGACTTTTCCAGGATTGACCGATAGGTCGCGATCGGTGAAAGTTGCAGAAAACTGGGTTCCGGCCGGATAAATTCGCAGGTCAATTGCTCTGGTCCCCGCGCGGGGGGGTATGGTCCCCCGGTCTGCTGCTCGGTGAGGCGGGATGCCGTCTGGTCCCCGCGCGCGGGGATGGTCCCTGGCGCCCCGGGATCGCCGGCGCACAGCCAGGCTGGTCCCCGCCTGCGGGGATGGTCCCTGGTCCCACGCGTAGAGAGAACCGTCCTCGTCCTGGTCCCCGCGCGCGGGGATGGCCCCAGCGCGCCTCGGTCGAGCTGGTCGTCACCGACCTGGTCCCCGCGTGCGGGGATGATCCCACCGACGCCGCCCTGAACCATGACGGGCGACAGCGACGAACAGCCGGCGCCCGGCCAGAGTGTCAGTGGGATGGTCTACCGTCCGACGCATGGCCACCGACGCGCACCCGATCAAACCCAGCGACGTCCGCACGCGCGAGGAGATCAAACCCGTGCTGGGCGGCAGCCTGTACGGCGGCATCGTCCCGTCCGACGAGAAGGCCGATGTGCTGCTGTTCTCGGACGCCGAGGCCGGGGCGGAGTACGGCTATGACGATGGCTGGTTGCTGGAGGAGGACGAGCTCGGGCCCGTCTTCGAGTACACCGGCGCCGGCCGCAGTGACCAGGTCTTCGATGGCCCGCTAGTCAGAAAAACTCTGCCATCCTCAGCCACGCCGACAAGGGGCGCACGCTGCATCTCTTCGTCGCGGTGGGCACGGTGCCCGGCAGAAAGGCCAAGCGACACCGCTACGTCGGGGAGTTCGAGCTCGACGCAGCCGAACTGTACGTGATGCGGCAAACCCCGGGCAAGGGCGGCGTACCCCGCAGGGCCATCATCTTTCGGCTGCGCCCCACCGGCGCCTTCCAGCGGTCGGCCGACGACCAGGTCCCGCCCGCGCAGCACACCGATATGGAACTGGTCCCCGCCGACGTCACCACCAGCAAGATGGTCGAGCCGGAGCGGAACAAGAGCCAACAAGGGGAGCGGGCAGCCGTGGCCGCCATCGCCGTCCGGCGACGTGAGGCCGAGCTGAGCGAGGTCTTCGAGGCCCACCTCACGGCGCGGGGCCATGCGGTGGGCCGGTTCCAGATACGTCTCAAGGGCAAGACCTCCACCCTGCTCACCGATCTGTACGACGCCACCGACCACATGTTGTACGAGGTCAAGGGCAGCACCAGGCGGGAGTCGGTGCGGATGGCGCTGGGTCAGCTCCTGGACTACGGCCGCTACGTCCGTACCGACGCCGAGCCGGACGTACCGCCCGCCCTGGTCGTCCTGCTGCCCGGGCCGCCCGACGCGGACCTGGTGGAACTCCTCGCGGACCACGGTGTGGGCCTGGTCCACCGCGTGGGTGAGACGGACGAGTTCGTCACGGCCACCTGACAGGCCCCGGGCAACGGAGGGCGGGCAAAGGCTTACGAAGAGTGCCGGTAGAGTGCCCCGCGCCGCCCCCTTCAGCAACTGACGAGGGGGCTGAGGAACTGTGGGGGTTCTCGAATGCGCAAGGGTGCGAAGGCCGCCGTCATCGGTGGGGTGTTCGTAAGCAATGGTCGGCGCGGCCGGGTACGGCGCGTACAGCCTGACGTCGGACGATGGCGACTCCGCCGGTGACTCCACGGTCACCAGCGCGAAGACGGACGGCGCGGCGAAGACGAAGACCCCGGTGAAGACCGGCCCGCCGAGCGAGGCCGAGGTGCGGAAGACCGTGGGGGACTTCCTCGCGGCTTGGGGCCAGGGGGACGCGGCCGAGGCCGCCGCGCTCACCAGCGACGAGAAGGCCGCCCGCGCCGCGCTGGACGGCTACCGCAAGCAGGCACGCGTCAACAAGGTCATGTTGACGCCGGGCACGCCGACCGGTGCCAAGGCGCCGTTCCGCGTCTCGGCAGAGATCGTGCACGAGGAGCAGCGCGCGACGTGGGCGTACGACTCCGCGCTGACCGTGGTGCGCGACGCGGAGACGGGCGAGGCGCGCGTGGACTGGAAGCCCTCGGTGGTCTTCCCGAAGTTGCGGCCCGGGGACACGGTGTGTACCGGGCCGGCGAAGAAGCCGCCGATCAAGGCCGTGGACAGGAACAGCAAGGAGTTGGTCCCCGCCGAGCACCCCACGCTCAAGGTGGTGCTGTCGGGGCTGCGCGACAAGTACGGGGCGAAGGCGGGCGGTACGGCGGGCGTGGAGCTGTACGTCGACTGGGCGGGGAAGATACCGGACGAGACGCTCAAGGTGCTGTCCAAGGGGACGCCGGGCACGCTGCGTACGACGTTGGACGCGGGGTTGCAGCGGGTCGCCGAGCAGCAGGTGGCGAAGAAGCCGAAGTCGTCGGCCATGGTGATCAAGCCGAGTACGGGTGAGGTGCTGGCGCTCGCCAACTCGCCGGCCGAGGGGTTCAACACCGCGCTCCAGGGCTCGCTGGCGCCCGGTTCCACGATGAAGGTCGTCTCGTAAGCGCTGCTCATCGACAAGGGGCTGGCGGGCACGGGGAAGCAGCATCCGTGCCCGAAGTTCGCCTCGTACGGTGGCTGGAAGTTCCAAAACCTCGACAAGTTCGAAATCAAGGGCGGCACCTTCGATCAGAGCTTCGCCCGTTCCTGCAACACGGCCTTCATCACCCAGGCTTCGAAGGTGTCGGACGACGGGTTGACCCAGGAGGCGCGGGACGTCTTCGGGATCGGGCTCAACTGGCAGACGGGCGTGCTGACGTTCGACGGCGCGGTCCCCGTCCAGCAGGACGCGAGCAAGGCGGCGTCGCTGATCGGCCAGGGCAGGGTGCGGATGAACCCGCTGACAATGGCCTCGGTGTCGGCGACGGCGAGCACCGGCACGTTCCGCCAGCCGTACCTGGTGGCGCCGAGCCTGGACAACCGCACGCTGGCCAAGGCCCCGCGCACGATGAAGCCCGACACGGTCAAGCAGCTCAAGTCGCTGATGAAGCTGACGGCGACGGCGGGCACCGCCGCGCAGGCGATGTCGGGCCTGTCCGGGGACATCGGGGCCAAGACGGGTTCGGCCGAGGTGGACGGCCAGAAGAAGCCCAACGGTTGGTTCACGGCGTACCGCGGTGACGTGGCCGCGGCGGCGGTCGTCCAGCAGAGTGGCCACGGCGGCGAGGCGGCCGGCCCGATCGTGGCCGCGCTGCTGCGCGCGGGCTGACCCGACGCGGAGCGGAGGGGCGCCGGGCGGGCCCGAGGCCCGCTCCGGCGCCCGCGACCGAGGGGCTACCCGACAGCGCGCGCGACGCGGCGCGTACTGTGCCCGGATGACCGAGGTACCGGAGCAGTTCAGGCAGGCCACCATCGAACACGAGGGCGCGGCCGGGGCGACGTGGGTCAGGCAACTCCCCGCCCTGACCGCCCAGTTGCTGGACCGCTGGGAGTGCGTGCCGGACGGGGACGTGGAGCACGGGGCGGTCGGGATCGTCGTACCGGTGGTACGGCGACGGGACGCGGCGCCGGCCGTGATCAAGGTGTCGTTCCCGCATCCGGGCAACGTCCACGAGCCCGACGCGTTCGCGGTGTGGGGCGGGCGCGGGGCGGTGCTCCTGTACGAGCGCGACGACGAGCACTTCGCCGTGCTATTGTAGCGCGCCCACCCGGATACGTTGGCCGGCGTCGCGGACGGCGACGAGGTCGCGGCGACCGCCGAGCAGCTCAGCTGCCGGCTCGCCGTGCAGGCCCCCGCCGACCTGCCGAGGTTGCGGGACCGGGTCGCGGAGTGGGAGTCGGAACTCCGGACGGACGCCGCCGCGTTGCCGCACGGCATGTCGCCCTGCGTCCTGGACGCCGCCACCGCGACCGTCCGCGAGGTGGGCCCCGACCAGCCCGGACACCCTCGTCCACGGCGACCTGCATGCCCGCAACATCCTGCGGGCCGACCGTGAACCCTGGCTGGCCATCGACCCCAAGGGGTACGTGGGGGACCCGGCGTACGACGCCGGTGCCCTGCTGACGTCGTGCGCGGTGCCGCTCGTCGAGTCCGGCGGCGATCTGGCCGGGGGACTGCGTCGGGCGGTGGAGGTCTTCGCGGAGGCGGCCGAGCTGGACCCGGAACGCGTCCGGCGCTGGTCCCAACTGCACGCCGTGCGAGCGGCGTTCTGGGGCCGCCGACACGGGTTCACCGTGGCCCGGAGCGGGCCCGAACGGGACCAGGTCGTCCAGCTCGCGGAGCATGTGGCGGAGCTGTTCACCGCCGAGGCGTAACGCCGGGCACCCCGCGCGCCCTCACCCCAGGATCATCGACATCAGCGACCCGTGCGTCTCGCTGTCGGCGGCCACCACCAGCCCACGGCCCGCCCGCCCGGCCGCCCCGGCTCGTCCAGCCGCCCCGGCCCGTCCGACCGGCTCGCCGTCGATCCCCGTCACCACGCACCCGGCAGCCCGGCACAGCGCGATCCCGGCCGCGAAGTGCACGCTCTCCGACAGGTCGCCGCCGTCCGTGACGTAGGCGGCGCGCTTGCCCGCGGCGACCCAGGTCAGGGCCAGGCTCGTGGAGACGACCCGGGGGCGGAAGCGGGCCACGAACCGCTCGTCGGCCAGCAGGTCCACCGTCCGGAAGCCGGGCGCGCCGGGGAACGGCGGGTCGAGGTTGACGTCCACGAGGCAGGTGGCGGCCGTGGGCGCCAGCGGGGCGTCGGCGCAGTCCCGCAGCACCCAGGCGGTGTGGCCGTCGGTGTGGAAGACCTCGCCGCCGAACGGGTCGGCCACCGCCGCCGGGCCGCCGTGCAGCGCCACGTTGACGGCGACCAGCACGGTGCCGACGGCGTAGTTCAGCGTGCCGCACAGCGGGTCCACCAGCCATTGGCGGGCGGCCTCCGGCGCACCCTGCTGCCCGCCCTCCTCGCCGAGCACGGCGTCGTCAGGCCGGGCCGCGCGGAGGAGGTCGACGATCGCCTGCTCGGCCGCCACGTCGGCGGCGGTCCCGAAGTCCCCGTCACCCTTGTCGATACGGCTGAGCCGCTGGCCGTACAGGTCGCGCACCACGTCAACGCCGGCCCGTGCCGCGGCGATCGCGACCTCGGTGTCAGAGCCGGTGCCGGTGCCGGCGTCAGTGGTGGTACCGGTGCCGGTGCCGTGAGGTCTCGCAGATGAGTTGATCACGGCACGCAGGGTACCGACGCCGCCGGCGACCAGCCCTGGCCGAGGGGCCTTGCCCCAGCCGGGCGGAGCCGAGGCGGTGGCGCCCGGCCCGCCGGAGCCGAGGCGCCGGCGCTCAGCCCAACAAGTGCGGGTCGCGCCACAGCCGCATGCCGGGGGCGCCGACCAGGCCGGCGTCGTCCAGGAACGGCACGATGCGCTCGCCCAGGAACCGCATCGACTCGCGGTAGTGCGGGTTCGCGTGGGCGGCCCGCCATGCCTCCCTGGGGTCGAGGCCGACGGCCGCGTAGGCCCGCGGATTTATCAGGCTGCGACAGATGCAGTACGAGACGAGGGCGGTGAGCAGGCGCTGGTAGCGGAGTTCGGCGCACCCGAGCCCGGCCATGCCCCGGACCACCTCCTCGCGGGCGAAGGTGACGTGGCGTGCCTCCTCCATGATGTGGATGCGGTTCACCATACGCATCAGTGGCTGGATCTCGTCGCTGCCGGTCATCTCGCGCTGGAGCCGGTCCGTGATCTCCTCGGCGACCAGGATCGCGCCGTACATGGCCGGGCCGTACGCGATGGCCGGCAGGATCTTGGCGACCTGGTGCAGGTGGCGCGGCGGACCGTACGCCGGGCAGTCGATGCGTTCCACGAGTCGGGCGAACATGGTGACGTGCCGGCACTCGTCGGCGACCTCGGTCAGCGCGTACTGGATGTGGCGGGTGCGCGTGTCGCCGTTGTACGCGGCCTTGACCAGCACCTTCATCAGGAGCAGCTCGAACCACAGGCCGACGCTGACGATGGTCGCGGCCTCGTGCTTGCCGAGTTCGAGCCGCTGCTCCTCGCTGAGCCGGTCCCACATCGGGGTGCCGTAGAGGGATATGCGGTGGGGCAGCAGGTAGTGCTTGCCGTCGACTAGTGGCGCGTCCCAGTCGATGTCCACCTCGGGGTTGTAGAACTTCTTCGCCGACGAGGCCAGCAGTCGGGCGGCGGTCTTCTCCCTGTCGCCCACCTTCGTTTCGGGCAGTGAACGGGCCATGGCGCTCCACTCCTTCACGAACTAAGCTGTTACCCGAGGTAACAGCCACTCTCAGGAGCATGGAATCTCTCGTTACGGGAGTCAAGGGCCCGGCGCCCGTCAGCGACGTCGGCGGGTGTGCCCGTCGGCGTCGTCCGGGGGCTCGCCCGCCACGCCGGCGAGGCGAGCCGGGCCCGCCGCACCACGCCAAGGCGTCGAGGAACCGCCCAAGGAGCCGTGCAGTGAACGCTGTTACGCCCCAGCCCCAGCCGTCCCCCGACCACTCCCCCGCCCCCGCCACCACACCCGCGCGCACCACGCACGACACGCAGGGCACGCACGACGCGCAGAGCACGCAGGTCACGCAGGAAGGCCACGACCACGAAGCCGGCTACCGTGGGCCCGCCACCCTGGAGTTCGAGGGCGAAGAGCGCGCCGTCGACGTGGAGTTGCGCGGTACGTTCCAGCCGGTCGACGGGCGCTACCACTGGTACGGCCGCGTCATCGGCGCCCCGGAACTCGTCGCCCTCCTCGGCGGCAGGCGCACCGCCGCCCTCATCCGCACCCCGCAGGGCGAGGCGCGGGGCGAGTTGTCCGACCCCGACCCGTGGGACCGCTACCGCGTCACCGGCACGAGCACCCCGCCCTTCAGCGTCCCGGGCCCGAACGACCCGCCGCCCGTGGCCTGACGGCCCCGCCAAGCACCCCCGCCCCACCGAGCCCCCGTGCCCCGCTGAGCGCCCCACCCCCGTCGCCCGCCCCCGCCCAGTTCCTCGGCGCCGTCACGGCAGCGGCGGGTGCCGGTGCTCCCAGCGCAGTCCGAGGCAGCCCGGCACGTCGATCCAGTAGGTGTGCGCCTCCCGCGTGACGCGGAGCCGTACCCCGTCGATGCCCGGCTCCCCAGCCGCCCGCCACCCGGTGATCGCACGCTCCACGGCGTCCCAGAGCGCCAGCGGCCCGCCCTGCCGGACCGCCCACCCGTCACCCTCCGGCGCCAGCTCGGCGAACGACTCCCGCTCCGCGTCGATCAGGTACCGCTTCTCCGTCCCCCCGGCCACCGCGCGCACCAACTGGGTTGTGGAGGAAGCAAGTTGGGCCAGGAAGGCCGGCATTCAGTCGCGGAGCACCCCGGGCGGGACGCGCGCGCGGCGGACGCTGTCGGCGTACGCGGCGCGCGCCGCCAGGCTCCCGCCCAGCGGCGCGGGGGGCCTGCGCGCGGGCCGGCATGAACGACGATGGGACGGTGACGCGCCCCTCGGCCGTGCCGTCCGCGGCGACGACGACCTTGGCCAGGCCCGTCCCGTACGACCAACTGCCCACCGTGGCCAGGACGATGGCGCCGGGGCGGGCCTGCCGGAGCCAGGTGTGCGGGATGCGGCGCACCGCGCAGGTGGCGATGATCCGGTCGTACGGGGCGCGGGACGGGTGGCCGAGGAGGCCGTCGTCGGTGACGGTCCAGGTGGAGTAGCCGGCGGCCTCCAGAGCGTCCTCGGCCCGGCGCGCGAGGTCGGGGTCGGCCTCCACGGTGGTCACGTTGTCCTCGCCGAGGCGGTGGCAGAGCAGGGCCGTGGAGTAGCCGGTGCCGGTGCCGATCTCCAGGACGCGGTCGCCGTCGCGCACCTCCAGCTCCTCCAGCATGCCGACGACCGTGGCCGGCGCGGTGGACGAGGAGGTGGGGTAGCCCTCGACGGGTGCGGTGGCCTGGTCCGGGGTGAGGGCCCCGTCGAGCTGGGTGACCAGCGACTGGTCGCTGTAGGCGAGTTCGGCCCACTCCTCGGGGCGCAGCCCGTCCGGGGCCACGGGTCGCCAGCGCGCGGTGTCGCCCTCGGGTAGGAACACGTCGCCGCTCAGGAACCGTTCGCGGGGCACCGCGCGGACGGCCGCCGCCCAGTCGGGGCCGATGTGCCGCTCGGCTTCGAGGCGGTCGAGCAGGGCGCCGCGCGCCGCGCTCAGGGCGGAGCAGCGGGGCTCGGGGGCGGTTCCGTGGCCATCCATGGCTCTCCTTGGGCGAGGAGGTCGGCGAACGCGGCGGCGAGCGGCAGCCCGGCCGCGTCTTCGAGCCATCCCCACTGGCCGTTGGGGTTCAACTCCAGCCAGTGCAGCGTCCCGTCCCGGCCGAGGGCGAGGTCGAAGCTGCCACTGGCCAGTCCACAGTGACGCAAGAAACGCACGAGTCCCTCTGCGGTCTGAGTGGGGAGGTCGATCACGCGGTAGGTCAGGGCTCCGTAGTCGCGTCGCCAGTCGAGTAGTTCCGAGTCGATACGTACAGCGAAGACGCGCCCGCCCACGACCACCACCCGCACGTCAGCGACCTTGTCCACGCGGGACTGGAAGCGGGACTGGAAGAGGTGTGGCACGACTTTGACGCTCTCGTCCAGCTCCTCGGGGCCCACCGGTTCGGTCCAGGTCGTCAGCCCCTGACCGTCCGGGTCGTGGTACGCCGTCCAGCGCAACGCCTTGTAGACGACGGGTCCATGGGCCCGCATGAAGGATCGGATCTCCCCGAGGTCGTTGGAGATGAGTGTGGGGGGCACGGTGAAGCCCATGCAGGTGGCCGTGGCGAGTTGGAAGGGCTTGTGTTCAGCGGCGTAGTTGCGTAACGGGTGATTGACGTATCGGCATTCCGTCAGCGCGTGCAGGACGCCGCCCAGTCCGTAGCGCACCTGGGCCGCGGCGAAGCGCGCGTCCGGCGCGGCCAGGTGCGGGAACCGGGGCCAGACGGGCCGCCGGCAGTACACCGCGCGCACCTGCTGCAGCGCGGCTGCCCTGGAGGAGGTGCGCAGTGAACCGGACGGGGCGGGAGCACCGGCGCCGAAGCGCGCCGACACATGCAGCGCGTCGCCGATGTCCACGGGGTTGAAGCGGACCACGGGAACGCGCCTGCGGTTCAGCTCGGCGATCACCATGCTGGCCGTGACGTCGTCCGGCTCGGTCACGACCAGCACCGGCCCGGCGGTCCGTGGCATCAGTCCTGCTCGCTGTCCTGATCGTGGTCGGTGTCGTTGCGGCTGTCCAGGTTGGTGCTCTCCGCCGCGGTCTCGGTGCCCCGCGCGGTGCCGTGCCTCCCCATCTCGACGACCTGGCCCCGGCTGTCCCAGTACACGGTGAGCTGGGTCGCAGGGTCGACGCCGACGCGGGCGTGACCGGCCGGGCGTATGGGCGGGTACGGGCGCATCCGCCCCACGCCCCAGGGGCGCAGGGCGGTACGGCCCACGGTGTTGGTCATGTGCGCCTCCGGGCGGTGTGGCGATGTACTCGCTCTCGTTATGTGCCCACTGGAACGGCGGCCGTCGCCGTGTCGACGCCCCGGGTTTCCCCTACCGCCGTGGTGTTCGCAGCACGAGGCGCCCCGCGCCTCCGCCGTCGCGCGCCCCGTCCGCGCCGCGGACGGCGGCCCTCCGGCGCCGCGCCGTGCGCCCGCCCCCGGGCGCGCGCCACCGCGTGTCCGGTCGCGCACCACCGGCTCGCGAGCGCGTGGCGCACGACGGCGCGAGCCCGCTCGGCCGGGCCGCTCCCCGCCCCGGGCCGGCCGCCCGCCCCTCCGCCCGGAACACTCCGGAATGCCCGAAACACCCAACCCAGCCGGAGGGCGCACCGCGTGACCCACCTCATCGTGTTGGCTATATAACTTCAGTTACGGTGGCCGCCATGAACGACGCCTGCCCCTGTCTCCCCGGCCCTCTGTGCCCCACCCGCCCCGCACCGGCCACCAGCGCGCGTGAGGTGTTCGCCACCAGCGCCCGCCGGGTGTCCGGGTGACGCCGCTCGTCGCGGCGGCCGTCCTGATCGCGGCCGTCACGCACGCGAGTTGGAACGCGATCGCGCACGGCTTCAGGGACCAGCTCCTCGCCTTGACGCTCGTCTCCGGCGGCCGGCCTGGTGTGCGGGCTCGGCATCGCCGTGTGGGCGCCCGTGCCGGCCGCGGGCGGGGCCGTACCTCGTGACCTCCGCCGTGCTCCACGTGCTCTACCAGGCGCTGCTAATGCGCTCGTTCCGGCTCGGCGACTTCGGGCAGATGTACCCGATCGCGCGCGGCACGGCGCCGCTGGTGGTGACCGTGCTCGCCGCGGTCTTCGTGCACGAGTGAGCGGGCGGCTGGCAGACGGCGGGCGTCGTCGTCGCCTCGGCCGGTCTGGTGGGCCTCGCCCTGTGGGGCATTCGCGGCTCCGGCGCCCGGCCGCACTGGGCGGCGCTGGCCGCCGCCGGTGGCCACGGACCTGTCGATCGCCGCTTACACCGTCGTGGACAGCGTGGGCGTGCGCGCCTCCGGTACCTCGCTCGGCTACATCGGCTGGCTGATGATCCTGGAGGGCCTCGCCATTCCGGCGTACGCGCTGGCCACCCGCCGTCGCACGCTCGTCGGCCAGCTCCGGCAGGTGGCGGTGCGCGGCCTGTGTGGCGGGGTGCTGTCGGTCTTCGCGTACGGGCTCGTGCTGTGGGCGCAGACCAGGGCGCCGCTCGCGCCGATCGCCGCGCTGCGCGAGTCCAGCATCATCGTGGGCGCCGCGATCGGCGCGCTGTTCCTCAAGGAGCGCTTCGGCACGGCCCGTATCGCGGCCGCCGGCCTGATGGTCGCGGGCATCGGCCTGATGCTCTACGCCGGCTGAGCCGGGCGGGACCACCACCGAGCCCGCCTGCTCCCGCCCGGCCCCGCCGGCCCGACCCCGCCCGGCCAGCGCCCCCGCGCGAACCCGGCCGGCCGCCGCCGGCTACCGCAGCACGCCGAGCGAGACGACGTCGTAGCCGCCCCCGTACGCGCTGGTCGTCGAGACGTTGGTCAGCCGTGGGTTGCGCCAGATCAGCGCCTTCTCGAAGGTCAGCGGCAGGTAGGCGGCGGCGTCGGAGACCTTGTGGTTGATCTGCCGGTCGTCGCTCTCGGCCAGCCCCGGGTCCTGGTTGGCCCCGGAGGTGTCGAAGAGCTTGTCGAGCGCCTTGTCCTTGAGGAGGGCAACGTTGACGTTGCCCTGCCGGGTGATCCGCCGCCCGTCGGCAAGCGGCTCCCGCATGCCCCGCCCGGTCGGGTAGTCGGCGCTCCACCGCCTGAGGTTGATGCCGTACCCCTTGCGCTTGACCTGGTCCGGCTTGCAGATCGTCGTGGCGTACTCGGCGAACGGCAGTCGCTCGACCTTCGCCGTGATCCCGACTCGCGCCAGCGACGCCTTGACCGCCTCCGCGATCGCCGCGTCCTGCGGCCCGTCCGAGACGGTCACGGTGGTCCGGAAGCCGCTCGGCTTGCCGCACTCCTTCAACTCCTGCCGCGCCCGCTCCAGGTCCGGCGCACCGCCCGAGCACGTGGTGCCGTACGGGTCGTAGTCCGGCTCGCTGCCCGTGATGCCCGGCGGCAGCAGGTGCGGGGCCAGCTCGCCGCCCGTCCGCGGGTCCCCGGCCGCCGCCCGCACGGACCGCTTGTCCGTCGCGTGGAAGACCGCCTTGCGACAGTGCGCGTTGTTGAACGGTTCGACGTTGGAGGCCAGCGCCGCGTAGCGGACGATCCCGGTGTACGGGTTGTCCACCTGGGCCTTCGTCTTCGCATCCGCCAGCAACCCCACGCGCTGGCTGGCGTCGACGCCGAAGGTGCTGATGTCCAGGTCGTACCGGCCCGCGCGCAGCGCCCCGTCCCGCGCGGTGGGCGAGGCCACGATGTCGAGGGTGATCCGGTCCGGCAGCGCGGTGCGCACCGGGTCGGAGGACCGCTGCCACCGCTCGTTGCGCACCAGGGACAGCGACTTGCCCGGCTGGTACGCGTCGAACTTGTACGGGCCCGAGGAAAACGGCCGCTGCGCGTACGTGGCCTGGGTGTCCTTCGCCCGTGGCACCGGCGACGCGGAGGGCATCGCGAGCAGGTGCTCGAAGTCCCGGTAGGGCTTGGGCAGTGTGAAAGTGATCGTCCGGTCGTTCGGCGTCTGGATCGCGCGCAGCCCCAGCTTGTCCTTCGCCTTGTCCTTGTACGGGCCCGGATAGTCGCTCCTGAGGTCGAGCACCTCGCGCAGGTAGGAGGGCCCGCCGCTGATCACGTCGGTGGCCCAGGCCCGCTCGATGCCGTACTTGACGTCCTCGGAGGTCACCGGCGTGCCGTCCTCCCAGGTGGCCCCGGGGCGCAGCGTGTACGTGTACGTCTTGCCGCCGTCCCCCACCCGGGCCCGCCCGGTCGCGAGGTCCGGCACCAGGCGCGCGGAACCGGCGCCCGGCTCGGCGGCATAGGTGAGGAGTTGGCGGGCGTAGAAGCGGGAGAAGTTCCACGTGAACCCGAAGTAACCGCGTTGCGGGTCCCAGGAGTCGGCGTCCATCGTGGAGACGAACTTGAGGATGCCGCCCTGCCGCTTCGACGGGTTGACGACGCCCTTGGTCGCGGCGTCGTACACGGCGGCACCGGGCTTGTCGCCCTCGGCGCCCGGTCTCCGGCTCGCGCTCTGGCTGGCCTTGGGCCGGTCCGACGGGGCGGCCTCGCCCCCTTCGTCCTCCGGCCACACGACGGCGATCACCGCCCCGGCGACCACGGCGAGCGCCACCGCCAGCGCGCCGTACCGCACCCGCCGTTGCCGCCACCACGGCCCGTCGGCCTCGTCCCCGCGCGGCAGCGGCACGAGCCACGCCCCGGCCGCCCGGGGGCGCCCGACTGCGGCCCGAAGGGCGGGAGCGGCGCCGGCAGCGATCCGGGGTACGGGGCGGGCGACGCGCCGTACGGGGCGGGCGACACTGCCGGCTGCGCGCCGGGGTACGCGGCGGGCTGCTGTCCCGGCGCCGCACCGAAGGGCGGTGACGGGCTCGCGTCGAACGGCGGCGGGGCGGCGCCGAAGGCGGGCGGAGGCGCCCCGAACGCGCCGGGTTGCGCCGGCGCGGCGGGCGGCGGCGCGTCCACGGGCGGCGCGTCCTGGGGTACGGCATCGGCGGGTGACGGCGCGTCCGCAGGTGCGGCGTCCACGGGCGAAGCCGCGGCGGCGTCCGGCACGGGGGGGGTGGGCCCGGCGTCGGGGCCGGCCGGGTCGCTCGCCGTGCCCAGCGTCACGGTCGGCGTCGAGGCCGGCGGCGCGGCCGGCGGCATGGCCTGGAGCAGGGTCGTCGCCCCGAATGGCGCGGCCCCGGCCGAGGCCGCGTTGCGGACGAACGGCACCCGGCCCGCCTCGGCCGCGCCGCTCAGGTCGCGGCGCTCGGGCAGCGCCCGCTCCCGGCCCGCCAGGCTCGCGCGGCCGTGCTCGTACACCGTGTCGAGCCGCAGCAGCTCGGGCCCGTACGCGATGCCGTCCGCCGCCACCCGCAGCAACTCACCCGTGAACAGCGTGTGTTGGTCCTCTTCCGAGGCGTACGCGTCGACGTCGCCGGTCGCGGCGGCCAGCAGGTAGCCGTCGGCGAGCTGGGCCGCGTCGGCGACCGCGACGGCCCCGACCGGCGCGTCGGACGCCAGGTCGGAGGGCGAGCCCGGCACCGGTTCGGTGAGGCAGCAGTCGAGCAGCACCACCCGGCGCCGCGCGCGCCCGGACAACACGGCCTGGCGCAGCGTCGCGTAGTCGAGCCCCGTGGCCGACCGGCCCGGCGCCGGGGCGGCCGGGGCGAAGACCAACTCGCCGCTCGCCGGGTCGAGGCGGCAGCGCCCGGCCACGTACACCAGCAGGACGTCGGTGGCCCCCGCGGCGGCGGCGCGCACGGCGGCGACGGCGTCGGAGGTCACGGGTTCGGCGAGCACCGCGCAGTGCTCGCGGGCCAGGGCCCAGGAGCGGTCCGAGGTGAGGACGTCGGCGAGCGCGACGAGGTTGGCCGCCACGGCGGGCAGCGGCGCGATCTCGGCGTTACCGGTGGTGCCGATGAGTACGGCGCGGGACGCGGCCGGGTCGGGCATGACCTCCACAGCTACCGCCCCCGTCCCGCGCCGGCCACCGCTGCGGCGGGTGGCCTGGACCCCCGCTGTCCTTCGGCCGCTCCGACAACCATACGCACCGTTCCCCCTCGCCCTGCCTCATGTGTCCCACGCGGAGCACCGATTGTGCCCCGGCACCATAGGAGGGTCCACACCGTACGCGCAGAGGCGCAGGTCAGCAGCCGGACGGCGGTGGGGAGGCCGCGCCCGGCGCCTGACCCTCACCCTCCCGTGCGACGACGAACGCCGGGGCCATCCCCACCGCCGCCCCGAGCCCCACCGCCAGCGCCGCGTCGTCCGCGCACGCCACCTCGGCCGTCGCCCACCGCCGCCGGTGCCGGCACCCGTGCTCGTGCGCGCAGAGGCAGTCGGGCACCTCCACCACGTCGGCGTCCGTGCACCACCCGCCGTCCACCAGGAGTATCAGCTCGGCCGGCGCCCCGCCCACCGCCGGCCGCTCGTCGACGGCCAGCACCCGGTGCAGGTTCGGCAGCCCGATCCCCACCGCGTCCGCGACCCGCGCGGCGGCCGTCACCACCCGCTCCCCGGGCCGTACGACGACGCCGGGCGGCTCCCAGACCTCCCGGTCACGGGCCAGTTGCACCTGGAGTACGTGCGGCCAGCCGGCCGTCGTGACGTCGGACGGGTCGTCCGCGTTACGCGGCTTCCACACCACCAGCACCACCCGAACCGATGCGCCCCCCTCACACCCCGCCTGCCCCGGCGCCTCCGGCACCCGGAACCCACACTCCTCGGGCGTCTTCCCGTTCGCCGTCATGACCCCCGCCGCCCCGTACCCGTCCGACCAGAAGTAAGCACCGGCCCCGGCAAGGGCGTCCAGGGTGAGCTGCACGTGCCGCGCATTGGGTCGGATCTCGTTCCTCTTCGCCGCCTCCATGTCGAACAGCGAGTTCTCGTACGCGAACTGGAACTCCCGGTCGGATACGGCCCGCCAGCCGCCCGCCGCCCCATTCCCTCTGTCATCAGCGAGGAAGAACCTCAGCACGACCCCGGCCACGGTGTGGATTTCGTACTCGCCGGTGAGTACGTAGCGCAGGGCGCGCGTGTATCCCGCCGAAAGTCCGGGCTCGCCGTCTATGCCGGGTGGTACGTCGACGGGCTCGGTCGCGTCACTCACCGGAGCCCCCCGCACGGTGCCGGGGGCAGCGGCAGGGCCCCCGGGCGGTGGAGAGGTACTTGGCCTCAAGCTCCCCGGGGGTGACGGTGTCGGGGTCGACATGGACGGTGGTGGCCGGGGCGACCGGAACCGGCTGTTCGCCGGGGCGTTGGCGGTAGACCCGCAGGGTCAGCGTGTGCTGGCGATTCATGAGCGGTGCTCGTTCCTCACGACGGCTCGCAACGTCACCGCCGAGAAGCGGAGTTGGCACATGGCGACACGAACTCCGAACGCGGTGACAGATGGTGATCGATTCCTCACAGAGTTGCCCCGCGAGGGCTACGCTCACAACCGGCAGCCTGGTACCTGGCGACCACGGGTCACGCGCGCACGAGGAAGGCATGCGGGATGAAACTCCACGGCTTGCTCAGGGAGAGCACCGGAGCCACGGCACGCACACTGCCGGGGCGACAGCTCAGACGGATGCGCGAGAACGCGGGTCTCTCCCTCCGCGCGCTGGCGGAGAAGCTGCACTATCCGCACTGGTACATCAGCCGCGTCGAGCGCCATGAACAACTGCCGTCCGATGCGCTGGCGAACGCGTTGGACGGCCATTTCTCGACGGGCGGGCTATTCGACAACCTGCTCGCCGTCGCCCAAGACTCCCTGGTATCGAAGCAGAGCCGCGACTGCTTTCCGCTGGAAGCCAAGAGCATGCGCATTCAGGTCTTCTCCAGCAGCCTGGTACCTGGCCTGTTGCAGACCAGGGACTACGCTAGAGCGGCGTTCTCACTCGGACTCGCGAGAACGGACTTACCAGCTCTGGAAGAAATCCTGGAATTCCGCATGCGGAGGCAGGACCGACTCGAAAGCGCCGACCCGCCACAGTATTGGGCGATCATCGATGAGGCGGCCTTGAGGGGACTGACCGCCGATCGCCACATCATGGCTGACCAGCTACAGCACCTGCTCGACGTCGCGGCGAGGCCCCATGTGAAAATCCAGATCCTGCCCTTCACCGAGCCTTTCCATCCGCTGATGGGCGGCAGCCTCACCCTGCTGACGCTGGAGAACGGAACGACGACGGCCCTGTTGGAGAGCTACGGCGCTGGCGAGGTGATCTCGGCCCCACGACAGGTCGTTGACCATGTGCACAGATTCGACGTGGTCCGCGCGCAGGCCCTGACGCCGGCGGACTCGCTCGAGCTGATGCGCCGGTACGTCAGGGAGTACGCCTGAGAACCTCCGGGCCGAGAAGTCACCCCCGCCCCGCCGCCAGACGCCTACTCCCCCGACAAAGCCCGCCGCAAGGCGACATTGCTGACCAGCAACCCGCCGTCGACCGGCAACGTCACCCCGGTGATCCACGCCGCGTCGCTGGAGGCGAGGAACGTGATCGCCGCCGCGATGTCCGCCGGCTCGCCCACGCGGCCCAGCGGGTACTCCACGCTCGCCCGCCGCAGCGACTCGTCACGGCCCTCCCACACCGGCGTACGCACCGTGCCGGGCGCGACGAGGTTGACCCGTACGCCGCGCGGCGCCGCGTGGCCGGCCAGCGTGCGGGGCAGGCTGGCCAAACCCGGCCTTGGCGGCGCTGTAGGCGTGGTTGCCGAAGTCCTCTTCGCCGTTGACCGATCCGACGCTGACGATCGCGCCCCGGCCGCCCGTCTTGGCCAGCTCCGGGAGCGCGGCACGCGCGCACCGGAAGGCGCCGGTCAGCGTGATGTCGAGGTCCCGTTCCCACTCCTCGTCGGTCGGTGTCCGGGTTGCACGACAGGGCGTTGTTGACCAGCACGTCGAGCGCGCCGAACCGTTCGACGGCCTGCCGCACCGCGGCCTCCACGGCCGCCCGGTCGCCCACGTCACACGCTAGGCCGTGGGCCGCTCCGCCCGCCGCCCAGATCTCCTCGGCGACCTCCTCCGCGCGCGCCCCGTCGAGGTCGGTGACGAGCACGCTCGCGCCCTCGTCGGCGAACCTGCGGGCCGTCGTCGCGCCGATGCCACGGCCCGCGCCGGTGATCAGTACGCCGTACCCCTCGAACCACCGCATCAGGTGCCGCCCTTCCGCCGTTGATCACCTGGTCCCGGCAGGGTAAGCGGCGGATCGCGTCCGGCGTAAGGGATGGCGTGGAGGACGGCCCGTACGTGCCGGGCCGGTCAGGCCAGGCTGCGGTGGACCGCGCGGGCCAGCGCCTGCGCGCGCGGGTCGGCCGTCACGTTCTTCTGCATGCCGTTGGTGACGTAGCCGAACGCGACGCCCGACTCCGGGTCGGCGAAGGCCAGCGAACCGCCCCGGCCCGGGTGGCCGAACGAGCCGGGCGCCAGCAGCGGCGCCGCCGAGCCGTGCAGCATGTAACCGAGCCCAAAGCGCGTGTGGACCACCAACACCTCGTCCGGGCCCGCCGACTCCTCGGTACGCGCCAGGGTCAGCGTCGCCGGCGCGAACAGCCGCCGGGCGCCGGGCAGTGTCTCCGCTCCCCCGGCGGGCGCCGCCTCCACCCCGCCGGGCACCGTGCCGTGGCCCGGGTCAGGAGCGACGTCGCCGATGAGGGCGGCGTAGAAGCGGGCCAGGGCGCGGGCGGTGGCCACGGCGCCGGAGGCGGGGAGTTCGGCGGCGCGGTAGGCCGGGTCGTTCTCGTCGGGCAGCGGATCGATCACACCGAAGGCCCGCCGGGTCAGGGACGCCGGGTCACGGTACGTGTCGGCCACGGTCTGCTTCGCCCGCACCCGCAGCCCCCGCGAGGCCGGCGGTTGGGGTGCTTCGATCGCGGCGATGCGGCCCACCCGGTACCGTTCGGCGTCCGGGAGTCCGATCCACAGGTCGAGCCCGAGCGGGCAGGCTATCTCCTCGGCCACCCAGGTGCCGAGGGTGCGGGCGGTGACGCGGCGCACCAACTCGCCGACGAGCCAGCCGTAGGTGTGCGAGTGGTACCCGTGTGCCGTGCCCGGCGCCCACTGCGGCGCCTGCGCGGCCAACGCGCGCGGCCCGCTGACCCCGTCCAGCGCCTCGGCCGGGCTGAGCGGCGTGTCCAGGACGGGCAGCCCGGCCCGGTGCGAGAGCAGGTGCCGTACGAGGACGCGCTCCTTGCCGTTCGCTTTGAACTCCGGCCAGTACGTGCCCACCGGGGCGTCCAGGTCCACCAGCCCGCGCTGGTGCAGCAACAGCGGAACCGCCGCGGCCACGCCCTTGGTTGCCGAGCGGACGACCTGCGCCGTCCCGGCCTCCCAGGGCGCCGCGTGCTCCGGCTCGGCCGGGCCACCGGGGCCCGCGGCCTTCCGCGCGGTGGTCGGGGCGTCGGCGTCACGGGCGCCGCCCCACAGGTCCACGACCTTTGTGCCGTCCCGGTAGACGGTCACCGCGGCCCCCCGCTCGCCGCGCTGCGCGAAGTTGGCCGCGAACGCGTCCCGGACCGGTTCGAAACCGGGCGCCACCGTGCCCTGAACGTCCACCACTGTTGTCTACTCCCACGTTCCGTTTCGGCGCGCTGTGCACCCTCCATGGTGCAATGCGTCCCGTGGCCGTCTTATGCCGGGTCCCGGCCGGCCCGATCACCGCCACGCCACCGCGAAGCCACCCAAAGCGGGGCGGGCCCGGCGGGGCCGACGAAGAGCGCCGGCGAAGGACGGCGACGGGCCCGGCACGCGGTCGGGAACCGGTACGCGGGGACGCGGGGGGGCGGGCGCGGAGACGCAGGGGACGCGGAGAACGCCGACGGCGACCCCCTGCCACAGGGAGCCGCCGCCGTTCTCACTGTGCGTGCCTGTCCCCGTCCCCACGGGCAGGCACTGCCCGGTCGGCGGGAGGATCGCTGCCCTCCCGCGTTCCCGGGCGTCTCGTCGGTGGTCGCTGACCACCGGGGGCCGCCGCGGCCGAGTGGATCGGCCGGCGGCGACCGGGTCGGTCCGCGCGGGCCCGGGAGGGACCGCGCGGATCCGTGCTCACACCCGGGTCAGTCGCGCGTCCGGGTCAGAGTCCCGCTGCACCTGGGTCGGGTCACCCAGTTCCTTGTGCAGCTTCTCGCCCTCCACGTCCACGTTCGGCAGGATCTTGTTCAACCAGCCGGGCAGCCACCAGGCGCTCTTGCCGAGCAGCCCGAGCACCGCCGGGACGATGGTCATACGGACGATGAAGGCGTCGAACAGCACCGCGATCGCGAGGCCGAAGCCGATCATCTTGACCATCTGGTCGTGCGAGCCGATGAAGCCCGCGAAGACGCTGATCATGATGACGGCTGCCGCCGACACCACGCGGGCGCCGTGCGTGAAGCCGGTGACGACGGCCTGCTCGGGCGTCTCGCCGTGGACGTACGCCTCGCGCATGCGGGTCACGAGGAAGACCTCGTAGTCCATCGCGAGACCGAAGACCACACCGATCATGAAGATCGGCATCATGCTCATCACCGGGCCGATCTGCTCGACACCGAACAGGCCCGACAGCCAGCCCCACTGGAAAACCGCGACCACGGCGCCGAGCGCAGCGACGACGGAGAGCAGGAAGCCGAGCGCCGCCTTGAGCGGCACCAGGACGGAGCGGAAGACGATCATCAGGAGCAGGAAGGCCAGGCCCACCACGAGCGCGAGGTAGGGCACCAGCGCGTCGTTCAGCTTCGCCGACACGTCGATGTTCATCGCCGTGGTGCCGGTGACCAGGACCTTGAACCCGGTCTCGCCCTGCCAGCCGTCCGCCTTGTCGCGGATGTTGGCAACCAGGTCCTCGGTCTCCAGACTGCTCGGCTTGGAGTCCGGGAGGACAGTGACCGTCGCGGTGTCGCCGGCCTTGTTGAACGCGGGCTCGGTGACGCTGGCGACGTCGTCCAGCTTCTTGATGCTCGCGGCGACGGTCTTGGCGGCCGCCTGCCCGTCCTTGGCCTTGGCCGCGTCCACGACCACCATGAGCGGGCCGTTGAAGCCGGCGCCGAAGCCCTCGGAGACCAGGTCGTACGCCTTGCGCTGGGTGGTGCTCGTCGGCTGCGCGCCGTCGTCCGGCAGGCCGAGCTCCAGCTTGCTGACCGGGGCCGCCGCGGCGCCGAGCGCGACCACGCCGAGGAGCAGCAAGGCCACCGGGCGGCGCAGCACGAAGCGCGCCCAGCGGGTGCCCATCTTGGGCTTCTCCGAGACCGGCGGGATGCCGTTCTCGCTCTTCTTGCGGGCCTTGCGGCCGAAGATCCGCTTTCCGGCGAAGCCGAGCATCGCCGGGATCATGCTGATGGCGATGAGGACGGCGATGGCCACCGTGCTGGCCGCCGCGAAGCCCATCTTGCTGAGCACCGGGATGTTGACGACCGCGAGGCCGACCAGCGCGATGATGACGGTCAGACCAGCGAAGACGACCGCGGAGCCCGCGGTGCCGACGGCGCGACCGGCCGCCTCCTCACGCTCGCGGCCCTCGCTCAACTCGGCCCGGTAGCGGGAGACGATGAACAGCGCGTAGTCGATGCCGACCGCGAGGCCGATCATCATGGCCAGCGTCGAGGTGGTGTTGCCCAGGTTGAGCACGTTGGCTAGCGCGGTGATCAACAGGATGCCGATGCCGACGCCGATCAGGGCGGTCAGCAGCGGAAGCCCGGCGGCCACCAGCGAGCCGAAGGTGATGATGAGGACCACCGCGGAGATGGCGATGCCGATGATCTCGGTCGCGCCCTGCTCGGGCATGGCCTCCAGCGCGTCGCCGCCGATCTCGACGGCCGGGTTCTTGCCGCCCTTGTCGTCGTAGTCGACCACCGCTTCCTTCAGGCCGTCCTTGGTCGCGTCCTCAAGTTCCATTGAGGTGACCTTGTAGGTGGCCGTGGTGAAGGCGGTGGTGCCGTCCTTGCTGACGGTGCCGTCCGCGAACGGGTCGCCGATGCGGCTCAGTTCGTCGGAGCTCTTCTTGACGTCCGCGATGACCTTGAGAACTTCCTTCTTGTTCTCCGGGTCGGTGATCTTCTCGTTGCTGGGCGCATGGAAGACGATGCGGGCGCTGGCGCCATCGGCGTTGGACTCGGGCGAGCGCTTCTCCATCAGGTCGAAGGCTTCTTGCGCCTCAGTGCCGGGTACGGAGAAGCTCTCGTTGGTCGGCTTGGAGGCCGTGGCGGCGCCTGCGATGGCGACAGCCAGCAGCGCTACCCAGAACAAGGCGACGAGCCGGCGTCGCCTGAAGGCGAATCGGCCGAGCTTGTAGAGGAAGGTGGCCACGAGAAGGGGTGCTCCCGTCGAGTGAGTGGAGTGGCAGGGACGTGCAGGACCAGCCCAGCGACGAGAGCGGCGCGCTGGGATGGGGACTTTCGGGTGAAACCGCATCTATCGGGTGAAACCGAATCTAGGTGACGGCCAGGCTTGCGGTGACGTCAGGGTCGGCGCCGAGAGCGGGGAGTATAACGGCGTCGATGTACTCGTAGAGGAAGGCGTCGTCCGCGTGCGCGGCGTCGATCAGCGGGCGGGCCACAAAGGCCCCGGTCATCATGTGCGGCACGAAGTTCATGGCGGGCGTTCCGGCGGCGATCTCCCCCCGGGCGACAGCGCGGGTCAGCAGCGCATCAAGGGCGGCGAGTTCGGGTGCGATGAGCAGATCCCGAAGCGCCTGTTGTAGGTCTGGATTGTCGTGCGCCGCGTGGGCGAGCCCGCGCAGCAGGTCCGCGTCACGCTCCGCGTTGTGCTCGCCGCACCGCACCATCTCGCGCAGATCGCCCCGGAGCGAACCGGTGTCGATCTCCTCGAGCGTGCCCGCCTTGAGCGACCGCAGCGCGGTGGCCACCAGCTCCGGCTTACCTCTCCACTGGCGGTAGAGCGTGGCCTTGCTGGCCCGGGTGCGGGTGGCGACCGCGTCCATCGTCAGCGCCTCATACCCCACCTCGCGGAGCAGATCGATGACGGCGTTGTAGAGCTCGCCTTCCCGCTCGGGGGTCAGCCTGCTGCGCCGTGACGTGGTCTTGCGCTCTGCGACCTGCATGAATCCACCCCCATCCGAACGAAACGGTTTCGTACTTGCTCAGTATATGTCGCGCGTCAACGAAACGATGGCGTTTCGCTCGTGTTCTGCATCACAGCGCAACCATGCGCGGGTAAAACACCTCGCACGCATGAAGTGCGCCCGACCGAGTTGCCGCGCGCCCCCGGGACCGAAAGCATGAACGGGTGACCGTTAGCGACGACGCCTATGTCCGCTTTCCGCATCTGCACGGGGACTTGCTCTGCTTCGCGGCCGAGGACGACCTGTGGGACGTGCCCCTGACCGCTCCTGACAGGACGCCGGAGCGGGCATGGAGGTTGACCGTCGATCGCACCCGGGTGGGCCACCCGCGCTTCTCGCCCGACGGCACGCGGATCGCGTACACCAGTTGGCGCAGTCTGGACCCGGAGATCTACCTGGCCCCGGTCGAGGGCGGCCCGGCCCGGCGGCTCACCTACTGGGGCAGCACCGACACGCGGGTGTGCGGCTGGACGCCGCCGGACCGGGACCAGCGCTCGGACATCATGGCCGTCTCCTCACACGGCCAGCCGTTCTCGTACTACTCCTGGGCCTACAGCCTGCCCACCGACGGCGGCCCGGGCGGGCGGTTGCCGTGGGGCCCGGTCTCCCACATCGCCGTCGCCGACCTGGACGCCGCCGACCTCGCCGGGGTCGAGCTGGGCGGCGAGGAGCTGGCCGGCGAAGACCCGGACAACCGGTGCACGCTGCTGCTGACCGGCAAGCCGCCGCACGAGCCGGCCTCCTGGAAGCGGTACCGGGGCGGGGCGACGGGCCGGCTGTGGCTGCACGGCACCCGGCTGGTGCCGGACGTGGTCGGGCACCTAGACAGCCCGATGTTCGTCGCCGGGCGGATCGGCTTCCTCTTCGACCACGAGGGCGTCGGCAACCTCTACTCCTGCCTGCCCGACGGCTCCGACCTGCGGCGCCACACCGACCACGCGGACTTCTACGCCCGGCACGCCGCCACCGACCGCTCGCGCGTGGTCTACCAGTGCGCCGGCGACCTGTGGCTGGCAGACGACCTGAGCCCGACGGGCGTGCCGCGCAGGGTGCCGGTGCGGCTCGGCGGGCCGCGCGCCGGGCGGCGCACGTACCAGGTGCCGGCCGCGGCCCACCTGCGCTCGCTGGCCATGGACGAGACCGGCCGGGCCAGCGCGGTGGGCGTGCGCGGCAGCCTGTACTGGCTCACCCACCGCGACGGGCCGGCGCGCACCATCGCCGACACGCCGGGGGTGCGGGTGCGGCTGCCGGAGATGCTCGGGCCGACCGGGCGGGTGGCGTACGTGACCGACGTGGAGGGCGCCGACGCGATCGAGATCGCGGAGCTCCCACGGGCGACCGGCCCGTCCCGGCCGCGCCGGCTGGCGGCCGGGCAGCTCCGCCGGGTGCACGAGCTGGCCGCGTCGCCCGACGGCGAGTGGCTGGCCGTGGCCACCCACGACGGGCGGCTGCTCCTGGTGGACGCGGCGCCCCGCCCGGAGGACGAGGCGCGGGCCATGACCGAACCGCTGCCGGGCGTGGGGCCCGAGGCGGACTACGCGGGCCCGGAGGGGCCGGACGCGCCGAAGGTCAGCGAGCTGACCCGGTCCGCCAACGGGCCGGTGCGGGACCTGGCCTTCTCGCCCGACTCGGCGTGGCTGGCCTGGTCGCACCCGCACATCGGGCGCTCGCTCCGGAAGATCAAGATCGCCCGGCTGCGGCCCACCGGCACCCTCGGGCGGGCCATCGTGGACGTCACCGACGGGCGGTTCGAGGACGAGCAGCACGTGTTCACGTGCGACGGGCGGTACCTCGCCTTCCTGTCCTGGCGCGGCTTCGACCCGGTCTACGACGTGCACACCGGGGACCTGTCCTTCCCGCTGGGCTGCCGCCCGTACCTGCTGCCGCTGTCCTCGGCGACACCGTCGCCGTTCGCGCTCTCGCCCGAGGGCCGCCCGGCCGCCGGCGGGCTCGACCCGGGGGTGACCGCCGGCGACCTGGACAGCAAGGTGCTGGTGGAGGTGGAGGGGCTGGCCAGCCGGGTGACCGTGTTCCCGGTCGCCGCGTCCAAGTACTCCGCGCTGTGCCCGGTCAGCGGCGGCGGCCTGGCCTGGCTGCGCTGGCCAATCTCCGGCGCGCTCGGCGAGACGTTCGCCAACCCGGCCGACACCTCCGGCCGCCCCACCCTGGAACACTTCGACCTGGCCAAGGCGCGGCGTACCGAACTCACCAGCTCGGTCGACTGGTTCGCGGTCAGCGGTGACGGCTCCCGGCTGGTCGTCAACGACGACGGCGACCTGCGGGTGGTGCCCGCGACCGACCTCGGGGACGCCGACACCACCGTCCACATGGACCTGCGGCGCATCCTGCACGACGTCGACCCGCCGGCCGAGTGGCGGCAGGCGTATGCGGAGGCGGGCCGGTTGATCCGCGCGTACTTCTGGGAGCCGGGGCTGGGCGGCGTGGACTGGGACGCGGTCCTGGACCAGTACCGGCCACTGCTCGAACGCGTCGCCTCGCCCGACGAGTTCGCCGACCTGCTGCGCGAGGTGCTCGGCGAACTGGGCACCTCGCACGCGTACGTATCGCCGTCGCGCCGCAACGAGGGGCCGCCGCACTACCAGCGGGCCATCGGGCTGCTCGGCGCCGACTTCACGCACGCCAAGGACGGTTCCTGGGTCGTCTCGCGCATCCTGCCGGGCGACTCGTCCAACTCCAAGGCCCGCTCCCCGCTGGCCGGTTCGGGCATCCGCGAGGGCGCCACGCTCACCCACGTGGACGGGCGGACGGTGGACCCGGTGGCCGTGCCCGCGCCGCTGCTCGCGGCGGCCGGCGGGACCACGGTGGAGCTGACGTTCCGCCCGGCCGAGGGCGCCGGGCCGCCGCGCCGGGTGGCGATCGTGCCGCTGGTCGACGAACGGCCGCTGCGCTACCAGCACTGGGTGGCCAAGCGGCGCGAGGTGGTGCGCGAGCTGAGCGGCGGCACGTGCGGCTACCTGCACATCCCCGACATGGGCGGCTCGGGCTGGGCCCAGTTCAACCGGGACGTGCGGATGGAGATGTCCCGGCCCGCGCTGATCGTGGACGTACGCGGCAACGCGGGCGGCAACATCAGCGAGCTGGTGGTGGAGAAGCTGACCCGCACCATCCTCGGCTGGGACCTCACCCGCAACGCCCAGCCGGTGAGTTACGCCAGCGATGCGCCGCGCGGGCCCGTGGTGGCCGTGGCCGACGAGATGACCTCGTCCGACGGCGACATGATCACCGCCGCGTTCCGGCTGCTGGGCCTCGGGCCCGTGGTGGGCCTGCGCACCTGGGGCGGGGTCGTCGGGATGACGGGCCGGCACCGCCTTGTGGACGGCACGACGATCACCGTGCCGATGAACGCGGCCTGGTTCGACGCGTACGGCTGGGGCGTGGAGAACCACGGCGTGGAGCCGGACATCGAGGCGTTGCGCTCACCGCTGCACTGGGCCGAGGGCAAGCGCCCGCAACTGGCCGTCGCCGTGCGCACCGCGCTCGACATACTTGAGCGGCATCCCGCCGCCCAGCCGCCCGACTACTCCGGCGTACCGGACCGCAGCCGCCCGCCGCTGCCGCCGCGCGCCTGAGGCGGGCCCGGGCGTACGCGGGGGCTCGGGGCGCGGGTTCCGGGGCGTGCGGTCACGGTCACCGTCACGGGCTGGGCGGTCGCGGTCACGGGCAGCACGGTCACGCGCCTGCCGGTCACGGGCTAGGCGGCACGCGCTGGGCGAAATGGCCCAACATGCGAGGAACGCGGGTCCGTGTCAGGCTGATCGGGGCCCATCCCCGATCACCCTGAGGAGGGAAGGACATGGGTGTTTCGGACCAGTTCAAGGACAAGGCCGAACAGGTGAAGCAGCAGGCCAAGGAGAAGGGCGGGAAGGACAAGGACGGGCAGGGCGAGCGTTCCGAGGACGACGCGCAGGGCGGCGCCAAGGAGCGCGGCCAGGACACGCTGGACGACGCCAAGGGCCGCTTCATGTGACACCGCTCCCCCTCCACCCGCGCGGGAGAGGTCGGAGGGACGCGCCACGGGGGCGCGTCCCTTCGCGTGCGCGGCGGGGTCGGGTCAGCTCCGACGGCTGCTCCTGGCCGCCTCGTCCGCGCCGCCACCGGCGCCGACCAGGCCGCGGCGGGTGCCGCTGGCGGCCTCCAGGCGCGGCGCGAAGCGGCGCATCTCGCGCTGGCCGACGGTGCCGATGAGGGCGGGCAGGTAGCCGCGGAAGGATTGCATGCCGCGCAGCCACCACTGCCCGTACACGTGTGCCGACCGACGCTCGATGCCGGCCACGAGCCGGTCGAGGGCCGGGCCCAGCGGGTAGGTGCGGCTGCTCGGCCAGGGCAGCGTGGTCCGCAGGTCGCGCAGCACCTCGTCCTCGTCGGCCCCGCGCACCATGTCGGTGTCGGTCCAGCTCAGGTAGCCGACGCCGACCCGCACGCCCCGGTAGCCGACCTCGGCGCGCAGGCTGTGGGCGAACGCCTCGACGCCGGACTTCGACGCGCAGTACGCCGTCATCAGCGGCGCCGGCGTGATCGCGGCCAGCGAGGCGATCTGGAGCAGGTAGCCGCGGCTCTCCAGCAGGACCGGCAGGAAGGCGCGGGCGGTGGTGGCGCTGCCGATGAGGTTGACCTCGATGACGCGGTTCCAGGCGCGCTCGTCGGAGTCGACGAACGGGCCGCCGGTGGCGACGCCGGCATTGGCCACGACGATGTCGACCTTGCCGAACCGCTCCTTCACATCCCGGGCGACCTGGGACATCGCGGCGTGGTCGGTGACGTCGGCGTGCCAGTGGCCGCCCGCACCGTGCAGGGTGTCGGCCACCCGCTTCAGCTCCTCCGGCTCGAGGCCGACCAGCGCCACCGTCGCGCCGCGCGCCGAGAGCTTGCGGGCCAGGAGTTCCCCCACCCCGCGCGCCGCTCCGGTCACCACAGCGACCTGGCCTTCCAGGCTGTTGCGTGCGCTCATGCCAAGGGCTCCTTCGCCGTTGCCGCGTCGGCCACGGCCGACGCCTTCGGGGGTGCCGCGGCCGGGGCGGGGTCGGTGAGGTGGTCGGCGACCAGGCCACGGATGGCGTCCACCACCGCGTCCGGGACCTCCACCGGGGTCATGTGCCCGATGCCGGGCAGCACGGTCAGGCCGAGCGGGTTCGGCAGCGCAGCCACGATCCGGTGGGCGTGCACGGGCGGGGTGAGCCGGTCGGCGGTGCCGACGACGACCGCCGTCGGCGGGGTCAGCTCGCCGATGTCGGCGACCAGGTCCATCTCGCCCATCATGTGGCCCCACTGGGCGCGCACCAGGCGCGGGCAGGCGTGCACGATACGGGCGCAGGCGTCGGTCATCTCGCGCGTCGCGGCCCGCCCCATCGTCACGTACCGGAGCACCCGGCGGGCGACCGGCGTGACCCGGCCCAGCGCCGCCGCCGAGCCCAGCACCAGGGTGTGCACCCGCTCCCGGACGCGGCCCCTGGGCGTGGGCACCACCAGCGTCTCGGCCAGCAGCGCGCCGGCGCCGGTGCTGCACATGAGCACGGCGGCGGCCCGCTCGCGCAGTTCGGGCCGGCGCGCCGCGGCCATGATCGTCATGCCGCCCATCGAGTGGCCCACCACGACCGCATGTTCCCTGCGACCGTCCGGGCCGGTGGCCAGGGTCTGGTCGAGCACGACGGCCAGGTCGTCGGCGAGCGTCTCGGTGGTGTAGCCGCCGTACGGGGGCGGGGCGGAGCGGCCGTGCCCGCGCTGGTCGTAGGCGATGACCCGGTGGTCGCGCGACAGTTCCCTGATCACCGGCGCCCAGAAGGCGATGGAGCAGGTCCAGCCGTGCGCGAGCGCCACGGTCGGGGCGCCGCCCGGGCCGTACTCCTCGACGTGCAGGGGCGCGCCGTCGGCGGACGTGACGGTCAGTTCGCGGACGGGGGCGAGCGGCACGTACCTGCCCTGGGCGGAGTGGCTCGGTCGGCTCACGCGACGGCCTCCGCGGACGGGCCGTCGGCCTGCGGCCAGCCGGCCGGCGCCGCGGCGCGCTTGGCGGACGCGGTGGACGTGGCAGACGCCGCTGGCCTGCCCGTCGGCGCGCCCCCGGCGTGCCCGGCGCCGGCGCCCGCCGGCGCGGAGACGCTCGCTCGGTGCGGGGCGCGCAGCACCTCGTACTCAGCGAGGTCGACCTCGCGGGTGGCCCGGCGGAACTCGCTGGTGGTGCCGGGCCAGACGGTGGTGTTGCGACCGTTCGCGTCCAGGTACCAACTGTCGCAGCCGCCGACGTTCCACACCGTGCGCTTCATCCGCTCCTGCACCCGGTGCGACCAGGCGTGCACGGCGGACGGGCGGGCGTCGAGCGCGGCCCGGCCGCCCAGGGTGTCGAGTTGGCGCAGGTAGTCGACCAGGTAGTTGAGCTGCGACTCGATCATCAGGATCATCGAGCTGTTGCCGAGGCCCGTGTTGGGGCCGATGATCGTCATGAAGTTGGGGAATCCGGCGGCCGTGCTGCCGCGCAGCCCCTCCATCCCCTCCTTCCACTCCTCGGCCAGCGTGGTGCCGGCGGCGCCCGTGACGCGCCGCGCGATGGGCATGTCCGTGACGTGGAAGCCGGTGCCGAAGACGATCGCGTCGACCTCGGTCTCGCTCCCGTCGGCCGCGACCAGCGTGGAGCCGCGCACCTCGCTCAGGCCGGAGGCCACGACGTCCACGTGGGGCTTGGCGAGCGCCGGGTAGTAGCTGTTGGACAGCAGGATGCGCTTGCAGCCGATGCGGTAGTCGGGCGTGAGCTTGGCGCGCAGCGCGGGGTCCTTGACGGCCTTGCGCAGGTGCGACTTGGCCAACGCATCGACCAGGCCGAGCTGGTTGGGGCGCTTGGTGAAGGCGCTGACCTGCAACTCGCGTATGCCCCAGAGCAGTCCACGGCGCACCGCGCGCGTCGCGGGCACCCTGGTGTGCAGCCACTGCTCGACGCTGGTGATCTTCCGGTCGGCGCGCGGCAGCACCCACGGCGGGGTGCGCTGGAAGAGGGTGAGGCGCTCGACCGTGGGCTCGATGGCGGGCACGATCTGGATGGCGGAGGCGCCCGTACCGATCATGGCGACGCGCTTGCCACGCAGGTCGTAGTCGTGGTCCCAGCGCGCCGAGTGGAAGACCCGGCCGGGGAAGGAGTCGAGGCCGGGGACGGCGGGGATCTGCGGGTCGGAGAGCGGGCCGGTGGCGGAGACGAGGACGTCGGCGGTGTACGCGCCGCTGGCGGTGTCGATCTCCCAGTACAACTCGTCGCCGTTCCACCTCGCGCGGCGCACCTCGGAGTTGAACCGCAGGTGCGGGCGGAGCCCGAAGGTGTCGGTGACCCGCTCCAGGTAGGCCCGAATGTGCGGCTGCCCGGAGAAGTTGCGCGGCCACTCGGAGTTGGGGGCGAAGGAGAAGGAGTACAGGTGCGAGGGCACGTCGCAGGCGCAGCCGGGGTAGCTGTTGTCGCGCCAGGTGCCGCCGACGGCGTCGGCCCGTTCCAGGATCACGAAGTCGGTGATGCCCTCGCGACGCAGCCGGACCGCCGCCCCGAGCCCACCGAAGCCGGTGCCGATCACCGCCACCTGCACATGCTCAGCCATGCCGCCTCCCGAATCGAGGAACCGCGCCAGCAATCACTGGCACAGTTAGGAGGGTAAGGCAGGAACATACCGAGCGGTAGGGGTTGGGCGAGGGGAAGTTACCGACGGTCGCACCCCGCCGCCGTACGTCCGGGAACCATCCCGGAACCGCCGCGCGAGCCTCGCGAACCAGGCCGTGGCGCACGCCGGACGCCGAGCCCGCGCCACCGGGCCGGGTCGACATAGACTGCTCGGGTGGCGAAGACGACAGAGGCCGAGCAGGGGCGCGAGTACCGCATGGCGGAGTTGGCCGAGGAGGCCGGCATCACCGTACGGACGCTGCGCTTCTACCGCGAGCGCAAGCTCATCCCGCCGCCCCGCCGCGAGGGCCGGATCGCCTGGTACACCGAACACCACCTGGCCAGGCTGCGCACCATCGCGGCGCTCCTGGAGCGGGGCCACACGCTGGGCGGCATAGCGGAGTTGCTGACCGCCTTCGAGAGCGGGCGCGACGTGGGCGAGGTGCTCGGCCTGGCGGCGGCCATCCCGGTGCCCTGGTCAGAGGAGACCCCGGTCAGGCTCACCCCGCAGGAGTTGGCCGACTACTTCACCGGCGAGGTCACCCCGGAGAACCTGGCCACCTCACTGGACCTCGGCTACCTGGCCGTGGACGGCGACGACCTCGTCCACGTCAGCCGCCGCCTGCTCGACGCCTCCCACGACCTGGTCCGCAGGGGCGTGCCGCTGGCCGAGGTGCTCGCCGCCGGGCGGGAGCTGCGGCAGCACATGGAGGCCGTCACGGAGAGCTTCACCGAACTCGTCCGCACCCATGTGCTGGCCGACGTCGTCGCCCGGGCCACCGCCGGCGAGGGCCTGACGCCGGACGAGGCGGCGCACGTCACCAGGACGCTGGACAGCCTGCGGCAGAGGGCCAAGAGCATCGTCGACGCCGAACTCTCCCTGGCCATGGACCGCCGCGTCCGGGCCGAACTGGAGAAGTGGCTGGGCCCCGCCGACGCCAGGGCCGGGCGCCCCACGGCGCCGGCGGCCGTGGACGGCCCGCGGGCGAGCACGCGGGACTGACCCCGAACGCGCCACCGGGTCGCCCCGGCCCCGGCGGCCGGTTCCGTCGGCCGGCCCCGCGTTACGCAGCCGCGTAGGTGACCGTCACCGGCGCGTGGTCCGACCAGCGCAGGTCGTAGGAGGCCGCGCGCTCCACGACGGTCGAGGTGGCGCGCTCGGCGAGCCCCGAGGTCGCCACGTGGTAGTCGATGCGCCAGCCGCTGTCGTTGTCGAACGCCTTCCCCCGGTAGCTCCACCAAGTGTACGGGCCCTCGACGTCCGGGTGCAGGCGCCGCACCACGTCCGTGTAACCGCCCTCGTCGAAGAGGCGGCCGAGCCAGTCGCACTCCTCGGGCAGGAAGCCGGCGCTCTTGCGGTTGGCCTTCCAGTTCTTCAGGTCGGCCTCGCGGTGCGCGATGTTCCAGTCGCCGCAGACCAGCACCTCGCGCCCGGTGGCGGCGGCCCGCTCGCGCAGCTCCTTCAGGTAGGGCAGGAACTCGCCCATGAAGCGTTTCTTCTCCTCCTGCCGGGGCGTGCCGGCCTCGCCGGAGGGGAGGTAGAGGCTCGCGACGGTCAGCCTCGGCAGGTCGGCTTCCAAGTAGCGCCCACTGGCGTCGAACTCGGTGGAGCCGAAGCCGGTCTGGGTGCGCTCGGGGGGCTGGCGGGTGTAGAGCGAGACGCCGGCGCGGCCCTTGGCCGCCGCGGGGGCGTGCGCGACGTGCCACCCCTCGGGCTCGCGCACCTCGGCCGGCAACTGCTCCGGCTCGGCCCGCACCTCCTGGAGGCACACCACGTCCGCCTCGGTCGCCGCCAGCCAGGGCGTGAAGCCCTTCTTCGCGGCGGCCCGCAGACCGTTCACGTTCACCGTCGTGACCCTCGTGACCGCCGTCACCGTACGCACCACCCTTGTTCCCCGGTCGCTCACCGAACCCCAGGCAGGCTACGCGCCACGCGCCGCACTCCGGAGCGCCGCCGCCCCTCCGGCGGAACGCTCGGTTCCGGGGGCGTGGCGGCGCGCTCCCGGTGCGCGGCGGCCCGGGGCAGGGTGATGCCCTCGGCCGCCGCGGTGACCTCGACGGCGCGGGCGGCCAGCGAGAGGCCGATCTCCTCCAGCGCGTAGACGGACTCGATCAGCAGAGTCTCGGCCGTCGCCGCCATCGCCTCGCCGCAACGGTTCTGCTCGGCCACGTCCTCCGGGCCATGCGCCTCGTCCATGCTCTCCAGCCGGGCCCGCAGCTCCTCGTGCCGCCGCTCCAGGTCATGGACGCGGCGCACCGCGCGCAGGATCTCCGCATCGGTCGGCGTAACGATCATGGTGCTCCCTCTCAGCGCGCTGGCCATTTACACCGTGAGGGAGGAGAAATCCGGGCACCACGCCCACATAAGTCCGCAAAAAGTGACCAACGTCTCACCCTGTCGGCCACAACCCAGCAGCCTTCGGCCCCGGCCGCGCGCCACGCCCGCCAACGACCACCGCGGGGTCCGTAAACCGGTGGCCCCGCATCGACGCGTCCGTACGATAACCAGAATGCAGATCGTGCCCGTGCCGTATGACCACCCCGATGTCGCGCACCTCAACGACCTGGTGCAGCAGGAGTACGTCGAGCGCTACGGCGAGCCCGACGACACCAAGCTCCAGGCCCACGAGTTCGAGCCGCCCCGCGGTTTGTACCTGCTCGCCTACGACGCGGACGGCAGCCCGATAGCCAGCGGCGGCTGGCGGTCGCAGGACCAGAGCAACGAGGGGTACGCGGACAGCGACGCGGAGCTGAAGCGGATGTACGTGGTGCCCGCGGCGCGCGGCCAGGGGCTGGCCCGCCGGATGCCCGCCGCCCTCGAAGCCGACGCCCGCGCGGCCGGCCGCACCCGCATGGTCCTGGAGTCCGGCACAGAGCAGCCGGAGGCGCTGACGCTGTACGCCTCGTGCGCGTACGTGCCGCACGAGCCGAAGTTCGGCCTGTACCGCTTCCACGACGAGAGCCGCTGCTTCGTCAAGCCGCTCGCCTAGCCGACCGGGCCCCGGCCATCACCCGGCACGGCCGCGCGCCCCGTACGGGCCGCGCGGCCCCATCCCCCTGACGAACGGCGCCCCGCCCATGCAGCCCCTGTGCACGCCGCGCGCCCTGCGCCGACTCCTGGCCGGCGTCGGCCTGTCCGGACCGGCAGCGGAGCCACGCCGCGTCGACGAGGGCGGCGAGCACGCGTCCTGGTGGATCGGCGACGACCACGTGCTGCGGCTCGCCCTCGACCCGGCCGGCGCCGCCCGGCAGCGGCGCGAGAGCGCGCTGCGCGACCTGCTCCGCGACCACCTGGAGGTCGCCGTGCCGGCCAGCTTCGGACGCGGCGAGTGGGCGCCCAGGCTCACCTTCACCCTCGACACCCGGCTGCCCGGCACCAGCGCCGAGGTGCGCCCTCTCTCGCGGGCCGGCGAGGCGGACCTCGCCGCGCTGCTGGCCGGGCTGCGCGCCGTGGACCCGGCCGAGGCGGCGGCGCTCGGCCTCCCGTATCGGCCGCCCCGCCCGCTGGCGCAGCCGTGGCGCGCGGCCGTCGCGGTCGCCGAACGTCTGCTGAGCGACGGCGAGTTCACGCCAGACCAGTACGCCGCGCTCACCACGACCGCCGCCCCGGCCCCTCCCGCCGCACGTCCCCCGGCTCCACACCACTCGGTGCCGCCCACGCCGGCCGACCGAGACGGGCCCACGCCCGGCGTGGCGGACGCGACGACGGCGCCGGAGCCGGAGCCGGTCGTGTGCCTGGGCCACTTCGACCTCAAGGGCGAACACCTGCTGGTCAGCGACGGCGGGCGGGTCACCGGCGTGCTCGACTGGACCGACGCGGCCATCGGCGACCAGGCGGAGGACATCGCGGGCCTGACCATCGCCGTGGGCGCGCCGGCCGCCGCCCGCGCGGCCGAACGCGCCGGATACGACCCGGCGTCGCGCCGACGCGGCCTCCTGCTCGCGCGGTACGACACCCTGGTCCAGCTCGCCGACCGGCTGTACGGGGACGACGACAGCCCGTTGCCGTTGCTGCGCGCCCAGCGGGACCGGGCCTGGCGCGCGAGGCCGTAGCCGCGTGCGGTCGTTGCCCCACTCGGCGTATCACCCCAGCTCCGAGGCGTCGCGAGCGAGATCCCAACTGCGTCGCCTCTCAAAGTAATCCGTAGACTCGTCGCACGCCGTGCACACCGTGGACGGCCAGCGACGAGGGAGCGAGCACGATGGCCAAAAACGGTTACCCTGCGGACCGCATCAACACCCAAGAAGCGCACTCCGCGCGCGTGTACGACTACATCCTGGGCGGCAAGACCAACTACGTCGTCGACCAGCAGGCCAGCGACGCGATGTGTCAGGAATGGCCCGCCATGCCCGTACACATGCGGGAGAACCGGTTCTTCATGCACCGGGCCGCGCAGTACCTCGCCCGCGAGGAGGGCATCCGCCAGTTCCTCGACATCGGCACCGGCATCCCCACCGAGCCCAACCTGCACGAGGTCGTCCAGCGCACCGCCCCCGACGCGCGCGTCGTCTACGTCGGCAATGACCCGATCGTACTGACCCACGCTCAGGCGCTGCTGGTCAGCACGCCGGAGGGACGCACCGCCTACATCGACAGCGACATGCGCGACCCCGCCGCCATCCTGGCCTCCCCCGAGGTCGCCGACACCCTCGACCTCACGCGGCCGGTCGGCCTGATGATCATCGGCATCGTGCACTTCCTGCTCGACGAGGACGACGCGATGGGCATCGTCCGCCGACTGCTCGACCCGCTCCCCTCCGGCAGCTTCCTGGCCATGACCATCGGCACGGCCGACTTCGCGCCGACCGAGGTGGGCCGCGTGGCCAGCGAGTACGAGAGCCGCGGCATGCCCATGCGGCTGCGTACCCGGGCCGAGGCCGAGGCGTTCTTCGACGGCCTCGACCTGGTGGAGCCGGGCGTCACCCAGGTGCACTACTGGAAGCCGGACGCGGACACCGACCCGAACATCGACGACCGGGACATCGCCATGTACGGCGGCGTCGCCCGCAAGAACTGAGCCCCACCCCGGGCCGACCGCCCGCTTCCGCCACCGCCACGCGCCTCGTCACGTCAGGCGGGGCGGCGGGCTGGCTGCCGTCCGCTCGGCCAGTCGCTGTAGAACTGGCGGGCCCACCTTCGGTACTTCGTGATCGGCCCGTCCCCCTGCGCCAACCTCGGGTGCTCCAGATAGGTGTTGTGCGCCCAGATGGGGAGGTCGCGGTTGGTCTCGAAGGTGCTGAACCACGCGAGCGGCCCCGGCACCAGGGCGGCCAGCGCGCGGGCGGTGCCGCGGTGGCGGACGCCCGCGAACCGTACGGCGACGGCCGGCCGCAGCTCGATCCGCACCGGGTCCAACGGCACCACGCAGAACCACGCGCGCATCTCCATGCCGACGGCGGGCACGGTCGTCTCGGCGATGAAGACGCCGAGCCCCTGCACCGTCGCGCGCATCACCGGCGCCGACGAGGAGAACAGCGGGTTCTTCTTGCCGCCCACCCGCGTGAGGCGGTACGCGGACGTCATGCGCGGCCCGTCGAACCGGGGCTCCTCCACCATCCGCACCCCCAGCCGGTGGATGGGCGTGAAGTGCCCGGTGTCGATGACGTTCTCCATGAAGCCCTGCGGGTGCGCCACGATCGTGCGCACGACGCACCGGACCGGCCCGAACCCCTCGGCCGCCGGCGGCGCCGTCACCTCCCACGACGGGGGTTCGCCCCGGGCGTGCCACCACACGAAGACCAGCCCGGCGACCTACCGGCTCACCACCGCGCCCAACCGTGCCCTGGGCGGTGGCGTGCCGTACCCGGTCCGTACGCACTCGCCCTCGGGGGCGAACGCGAAGTGGTGCAAGGGACAGACGAGTTCCTCCCCCTCCACCCGCCCGCCGTGGCCCAGGTGAGCCCCCAGGGTGCGGGCAGAACGGCCGCACGGCGCGCAGCCGCCCGCTCTGCGTGCGGTAGACCACCACGTCCTCGCCCATCAGCCGGCGGGTGAGCACGCGCCCGGGCCGCAGCTCAGCGCTGGAGGCGACCGCGAACCAGCCGTCGGGATAAGGCGGGGGCGCCGCCGGAGGCGGCACGGCGGGCAACCGCGGTCTGGACCGGTCCGGCTTCGGCAGGCTCATGGTGACCCCTCCAGCTCAGGTTCCACTCGGCTTCCGCGCCACGTCCGACAACCGGGGCCGGCCCCGCCGCGCGGGCTCACCTCAGCGTCACGCCGGCCCGCGCGCCACGGCGGCCCTTCGGGCGAGGCTCACCGGAAGACGTGAAACGGGAGCGCGGCGGGTTTAGCCGGGCACCGCGCGCAGAGGCGCGGCCAGACGGCGGGCGAGCCCCGCCGCGGCGGCCGCGAGCCGGCGCGCGCCCGCCAACGGGGCGGGTGCGAGACGTTCTCAGACGGCACCGAATGTCCCGCCTTTACGATGGAAGCCGTGCACGACAAGCCGCCCGAGGGGCCCGCAGCCGCCGACCCGACCACCGACGACACGGCCCTGGGCACGCTCCTGGCCGCCGCCAGCCAACGCTGTCGCCAGGCGTTCAACAGCGGACTGCGCGCCGCCGGCATGGAGTCCCGCCACTTCGCCGTCCTGCGCGGCCTGGCCCAGCACGGGCCCGCCAGTCAGCGGGAGTTGATCGAACTGCTCGACGTGGACAAGTCGGCCATGGTCCGGATCATCGACGAGTTGGAGCGGCAGGGCTTGGCCGAGCGCCGCCGCGCCGTGCACGACCGCCGCGCGTACGCGGTCCGCCTCACCGCCGAGGGCGAACAACGCCTGGCGGCCGTCCAGGAGATCGCCGTCCCCATCGGCCGGGAACTCTTCGGCTGGCTCGCGCCGAGGGACCGGGAACGCCTGGTGACCACCCTCCGCAAACTCGCCGGCGAACCGGCCCGGTAGCCCGCGCCGGCGTGCGCCGCCCCGCCCCGGGGGCCCTTCCGCCCCCCGGCGCCGGGGGCCTGGCCGGCGGCCGACTCCCGGCATCACGGCTGGGTGTCCCGCGCCGGCGGAAACCGGTGCGTCAAGAAGGGCGTGCTGGTGATGAACGTACGGAACGCGCGGGCCGCCTCGGAAAGGTGGGCGTCCCGGTGCCAGACCAGGGACAGCACCCGGTGGCAGTCGGGCGCGTCGATGCGCACCCAGGTGACCGGGGCGCGTATCCCCTCCTGGCGCGAGATCGCGGGGACCAGCCCGATGCCGAGGCCCGCGCCGATCAACTCCCCGCTGGCCCCCGGCTCGTCGGCCTCACAGGAGATCTGCAGGTCAGCCCCTCCGCGGCGAAGAGCCGGTCGAGCAACGCCCGGGGCCAGTTGCCGGGCCGGCTGACCACGAACGACTCGTGCGCCAGGTCGGCGACCCGCACGCTGCGCCGGCCCGCCAGCCGGTGCCCGTACGGCACGGCCAGCAGCACCTCTTCCCTGGCCAGCTCGACGCACTCGAGGCCGGTCCCGGTCAGCGGCTGGGAGGCGAGGCAGAAATCTACCTCCCTGGCCCGCAGCCGACGCTCCATCTCCACCGCGTTGGACTGGTAGAGCCGCACGTCGGCGGCGGGGTGGGCGGCGCGGAAGCTGCCGAGCGCGCGGGCGAGGGTCAGCAGCGTCTCGGCGATCACGGTCACCCGGCCGAGCCCGCGCTCGCGGGCGTCGGCCACCGCGCGCCACGCGTCGTCGAGCTCGCTAAGCGCGCGCTCGACGTAGCGCAGGAACAGCGCCCCGTACTGGTTGAGCCGGATGCGGCGGCCCTGCCGGTCGAAGAGGTCGGTGCCCAGCTCGGCTTCGAGGCGGGCGATAGTGCGGCTCACCGAGGACTGCGCGACGTGCAGTTCCTCCGCGGCCCGACTGATGTGCTCGAAGCGGGCCACGGCCCGGAAGTAGCGCAGTTGCAGCAGGTCCATCGCTCCCCCACCCATGCCGTCGTGATCATCACGACACGCCGGACGAGCCGCCCGCGCGGGCGCCGGCCACCCGGCCGACCCCCCGTCAGGCAGGGGCGCCCGGGGCGTCCGCGCCCGGCCAGGCGCCCCGCGCGAGAAGGTCGAGGACGAGCACGCCAATGTTCCACGCGTCGTCCTCACCGTTGTGGTGCCGCCCCTCCAGCGGCAGCCCCGCGAGTTCCAGGGCGCGCGCCATGCCGGGCCGCCTGGCCAGCCCGTACGCGTCGGTGAAGACCGCCTTGGCGTCGGTGTGCCGGCCCGAGAACGGGTAGCGGGCCGGCCCGCGCTCGCACTGCCGGGCGAACTGCCCGCGGTCGTAGTCGCCCCAGCTCACCCACGCCCGGGTGGCCGCCCGGTGCTCGCGCGCCAGGGTCGCGCAGGCTTCGGCGAACGGCATGCCCGCGCCACCTCGGCCTGGGTGAGCCCGGTCAGCTCCGTACAGAACGGGCTCAGCGTGGACCTGGCCGGGCGCACCAGGAGCCGGTGTCGCGCCACCCGCTCGCGGGCCACGGTATCCACGACGCACAGGCCGATCTCGATGATCTCGATGACCTGCCCCGGCGGCGCCTGCCCGGCCCAGCACGTTGCCTCCACGTCCACGACGTTCACCAGCCGCCCGTACGCCTCCCCCTCGGCCGCCCCGGCGGCCGGGCTGGCTCGTGGCTCCCGCCGGGCGCGCCGGGTCCGGTGGGCCGCGCGTCGTACGCCTGGTTCGTCGTCACGCTCGCCGACCCTAGGGACCCGCCCGCCGGTTCTCACCCAGGTTTCCCGCGCGGCACCCCCGCACCCACCGACGCCCAGCCCCACCCACCCACGCACGTCCGCACCGGCCCGGACACGTCCGGAGGTAAGCCGGGACGAGAGGGGCGCGAGGCGATGACTTTCACAACGAGGCGCATGCGCCATGTGGCGCTCTTGCGCCGGGGCGCCGGCGTGTAGTCCGCTAACGCCCATGAGGAAGAGGAGCGTTGCCACGCTGATCACCGCCCTGCTGGCGGGGTCCCTCCTGACCGGCGCGCCGAGCCCCAGCGCCGCCGACACACGCACCGACGGTTCCCCACCCGCCGACTCGCCCCCGAGGCTGGGGGTCGACCTGGACACGGTGACCATCCCCGAGCTCCAGGCCCGGATGGCCGACGGCTCACTGACCCCGTCGGCGCTGACCCGCGCCTACCTGTGGCGTATCAAAACCGTCGACCCCAAGGTCAACGCGGTGCTACGGACCGACCCGACCGCCCGCCAGCAGGTCGCCGCCAGCGACGCCCGACACCGCGAGGGCACCACCCGCGGCCCGCTCGACGGCATCCCCGTACTCATCAAGGACAACGTCGACACCCGCGGCCTGGCCTCCACGGCCGGCTCGCTCGCGCTGGCCGACCGCCCGCCGAAGACCGACGCGGCGCTGGTCACCCGGTTGCGGCAGGCGGGTGCCGTGATCCTCGGCAAGACCAACCTCTCCGAGTGGGCGAACTTCCGCGCCGCCAAGCCCACCTCCGGGTGGTCCGCGGTGGGCGGCCAGACCCACAACCCGTACGTCCTCGACCGCAACCCGTGCGGCTCGTCCGCCGGCTCCGGCGCCGCGCTGGCCGCCTCGCTGTCCCAGGTCGCCATCGGCACCGAGACCGACGGCTCCATCGTCTGCCCGGCCGGCATGAACGGGGTGGTCGGCCTCAAGCCCAGCCTCGGCTTGGTCAGGGGGGACGGCGTGGTGCCGATCTCCGCCGAGCAGGACACCGCGGGCCCGATGGCGCGCAACGTCGTCGACACGGCGCTCACCCTCGCGGTGCTCAGCGAGCACGACGCCGCCCACCAGAACAGCCCCGCCACCGACCCCACCCGCCCCGGCGACCTGAGCGGCAAGCGCATCGGCCTGTGGCGCCTGCCCACGCTCGGCCCGAAGGTGGACGCCCTGATGGTCCGTACGGCGCGGAAGCTGCGCTCAGCCGGCGCCGAGGTCGTCGAGGTGACCCCGCCGTACCAGGATCGGCTGGCCGAGCTGGAGTTCCCGGCGCTGCTCAGCGAGTTCCACCGGGACATCGACGCCTACCTCGCCACCCGCGAGGGCGGTCCGCGCGACCTCGCCGAGCTGATCCAGTTCAACCGCGACCACCCCGAGGAGCGGACCTGCTTCAGCGGGCAGGAACTGTTCGAGCAGGCCCTGGCGGCGCCGCCCACCACCGACCCGGAGTACCGGGCGACGCGCGCTGAGCTGAAGGACCTCTCACGGCGCTCGATCGACGAGACGCTGGCCACGTACCGGCTGGACGCCATCGCCGCCCCCACCAACCCGCCCGCCTGGACCACCGACTGCGCCCGTAGCGACAACGACGTGATCCCCTCCTCCACCACCGCGGCCGTCTCCGGCTACCCCTCGCTTTCCGTGCCGGCCGGCTTCGCCGACGAACTGCCCGTCGGCCTGCTCCTGACCGCCGGCAACCACCAGGACGGCAAGCTCCTGTCCCTGGGCTCGGCCGTGGAGTCCCGCCTCGACGCCTGGCGCGCCCCTCGCTACCTGCCGACGGTGGGCCCGGACCGCGCCCGCTGACCGCCCGCCCCACCCACCGCACAGCCCACCGGCGCCAGCGGCGTCGCACACGGCGGCCGGCCACCACCCGGGGGCCGGCCGCCGCCCCCTTCTCCGGCCGCCCCGCCCCTCGCCCCGACCGGCCTTCCCGAACGCGCGAAAAACCTCGCCCACCATGTCGAGAACCCGCGCCCGGCTCCGTCCCCGCCGTGAACGCGACCACAATGGGCCGCACCAGCACCAAGGAGAACCACCATGGCCAAGTACCTGCTGCTCAAGCACTACCGTGGCGCCCCGGCACCGGTGAACAACGTGCCGATGGACCAGTGGACGCCGGCGGAGGTCTCGGCGCACGTGCAGTTCATGCACGACTTCGCGGCCCGCCTTGAGGAGACCGGCGAGTACGTCGACGGTCAGGGGCTCCCGCCCGAGGGAACGTGGGTCCGGTACGACGGCGAGGGCCGCCCGCCGGTCACCGACGGCCCATTCGCCGAGACCAAGGACCTCATCGCTGGCTGGATGGTGATCGACGTCGACAGCTACGAGCGCGCCCTCGAACTGGCCGGCGAACTGTCGGCCGCCCCCGGCGCCGGCGGCAAGCCGATCCACGAGTGGCTGGAGCTGCGCCCGTTCCTCTCCGCGCCGCCCACCATCACGGAGTGACCACGGCGATGGACGAGCTCCTGCTCCGCCGCCTCACGCCGCGCGTCCTGTACGGCGTCCTCGGCCGCCGCGGAGCCGACTTCGCGGCGGCCGAGGACGCCGTACAGGACGCGCTGGTCGAGGCCGCTCCGCACCTGGCCGGCCGGCCCCCCACGGGACCCGCAGGGCTGGCTGGTCACGGTGGCCTGGCGCTGGTTCCTCGACGCGATACGGGCGGACTCGGCCCGTCGCCGGCGCGAGGACCTGGCCGAGTCGGAACCGGCGCCCGGCCCGGCGCCCGCCGTGGACGACACGCTCCAGCTCTACTTCCTATGCGCCCACCCGTCGCTGACCCCCTCGTCCGCGGTCGCGCTCACGCTGCGCGCCGTGGGCGGGCTCACCACCCGCCAGATCGCCCGGGCCTACCTGGTGCCCGAGGCGACCATGGCGCAGCGCATCAGCCGGGCCGAGCGCACCGTCGCCGGCGTGGGGCTCTCCCCCGCCGGGGCGAAGCCGGACGCGTCGGGCGGGCCCAAGCGGAGAGGCGACGTCGCCACCGTGCTGCACGTCCTCTACCTGGTCTTCAACAAGGGCTACTCCGGCGACGTCGACCTCGCCGCCGAGGCCATCCGGCTCACCCGGCAGCTCGCCGCCTCCGTCGACCACCCCGAAGTGGCCGGCCTGCTCGCTCTCATGCTGCTCCACCACGCCCGGCGCGCGTCCCGCACCAGGCCCGACGGCAGCCTGGTGCCCCTGGCCGAGCAGGACCGCGGCCGGTGGGACACGACGTCGATCGCCGAAGGCGTCCAGATCCTCCAGACGGCCCTCACCCGCGACCAACTGGGCGAGTTCCAGGCCCAGGCCGCCATCGCGGCCCTGCACGCGGACGCCCAGCGGGCCGAGGAGACCGACTGGGTGCAGATCGTCGAGTGGTACGACGAACTCGCGCGGCTGACCGACAGCCCGGTCGTCCGGCTCAACCGCGCGGTCGCCGTGGGCGAGGCGGACGGCCCACACGCCGGCCTGGCCGCCCTCGCCGAACTCGACGCCGCGATACGCGACTCCTCCACCAAGCCCCACCCGTTCCCCCGCCGCGAGGCGGTGGCGGCCCACCATCCACGAACGCGCCGGCGACCTGGCCACGGCAGACCGCCTCTACGCCGAGGCCGCCCACCGCGCCCCCAACCTCGCCGAACGCACCCACCTCACCCACCAGGCCGCCCGCCTCAATACCCACCTACGCCCCTGACAACACCCCGCCCCCGACCGTCGCCTCGCCCCCTCGGGGCGAGCCAGGACCAACTGGCCGCCCTGTCACGGCCGGGTGCGCGTGGTGTGGTTCCGCCGTCGGGCCGGCTCACGGAGACACCAAAGAGTCCCAGCCGGGTTTCCCTGCTGGGACTCTGAGCTGCGGTGGACCTGAGGGGATTTGAACCCCTGACCCCCTCGATGCGAACGAGGTGCGCTACCAGTCTGCGCCACAGGCCCTTGCAACGAGTGAAACTCTAGCATCCCTCTCGGGCTGCTCGGAAATCCGCTCCCGCGCTGGTCAACGACGGTCGTGACGCGCGTGGCGGGTGTCACTCGTTGGCGGCTCGGGGGCGGGATTCGTCGGCGTACTGGTCGAACAGTGCCGTGCGGCCCAAGTCGCGGGCCGGGCGGCGTGAGCCGGTGCCGGGCTGGGCGGGTGGCGGGGTGGGGTCGACGGGGTCGGCCGGCGCGGTGGGCCCGTCGGTGGGTTCGGCGGCGCTGGAGCGGGACGGGCTCCAGTTGTCGGGGGCGCCGAGGTCCACGTCGGCGGTGGCGCGGGGAGCCACCGGGGCGGTGACGTAGGTGGGCAGCGGCACCGGGACCGGGTCCCAGCTCTGGCCGGGCGCGCCGCTGCGCTCGCGCTCCCGCTCGTCCACCCACTCCGCGTGGTCGGTCTGTTCGACCAGGGCCCTGCGGTCGGCCGCGTGCGCGGAGCGGGCCGCCTCGGACGGCACCACGGGCGCCGCGCCCTCGCGCCGGTCGTCGGGCGCGGGGCGACCGGCCGGTGCGCCGGGGCGCCGGGTGGGGTCGCCGTCGTGGAGGCGCTGGGCCGGGTCGGCGCCGCGCGGTCGGTTGTGGCCGGGCTCGCCCTCGTACGTCGGCTGCCCGGCCGCTTCGTCGCCGGGCGCCGGACGGCGGGCCTGGTCGCTGCCGCTGCCCGGCTGGCGGGGCATGCCCGCGCCGGGGCGGGCGGGCCCCCGCCGCTCGGGGCGGGGGCGGTCGCCGGCGGGGCGGTCGACGGTGGGGCGGGGCGGGGTCGGGCGGTCGGGTCCACGGTCGGGAGCCGGGCCGTCGGCGGGGCCGTCGCCGGGCTGGGCGGCCAGCTCGGCACGGCGCCGGTCCATGGTCAAGGCGAAGCGGCGGCGCTCCTGCACTCTGAGGTAGACGATGTACGCGCTGAGCAGCGCGGCAGGTCCTACCGGGGCCCACAGGAAGGCGACGCCGCCGACGGCGGCGACGATCGAGCCGACGGTGAAGGCGAGGAAGAGGAGCACCGTGGTGCGCCGGCGCCGGGCCAGCACCTTCGCGCGCCGGGTGCGCTCCCCAGCGCCTCCGTCCGCGCCGGCGCCAGCGCCGGCTTCCCGTCGCCCGGGTTCGTCCGCCTCGCTGGTCGCGGTCGGCCCGGCCGCCGGGGTGGCGCTGTCGGGCCCGGCGGGTGGGCGCTCGGTCGGGCCCGCGAGCAGGGCGTCGGTGACGGTGACGGTCATCGTCGCGGGATGGGCGAAGGCCCGTACGTCGACGATGTCGGTCTCGTCGTCCGGGCCGCCCGCCCCGACCGGCACGCGGTCGGGCGCGTGCGGGACCAAGGCGGCGCCGGCCGCCGCGCCGTCCGGCGTGTGGGCATCGTCGGATGCGGCCTCGGGCAGCTCCCCGGCGTCCAGCCCCTTGGTGTAGCGCCGCTCCACGGCCGCCCGGCCGGACAGCAGCCGGATGGCGGTGCTGAAGCGCTCCGTGGGACGGGCGTCGTTGAGTTCGTCCTGCCGGCGGAGCCACATGGGCACCAGGTAGGCGGCCCAGGCCCCGACGATGACTGCGTAGATGAGGCCACTGCTGCTCACGGTGACACGGTAGAGGGAGCGGAGCGGGCAGATCCGCCGATTGGCGCGGTGTGTCGCACGATCTGGCTCATATCTCAAGCTTTTTTTGCGATTGGTGCGACGACTTACCGGCAAATGTGTTCAAAGTGTGGCCGTTATCGAATGTCTCTTCTATATGGGTGAGGTGCCGGGGCTCATCTGGTGCCAGCGGCTCAGCAGCCCGTCCAGCACCTCCTCCACGGTCAGCGCGAAGACCAGGTGGTCCCGCCACGCGCCATCGATGTGCAGGTAACGGGGCCGCAGCCCCTCCTCGCGGAACCCGAGCTTCTCCACCACGCGACGGCTCGGGATGTTCTCCGGACGGATGCAGACCTCCACCCGGTGCAGCCCGACCGAGCGGAAGCAGTGGTCGACGGCGAGCGCCACCGCGGTCGGCATGACGCCGCGCCCGGCGACCGCCTTGTCCACCCAGTAGCCGATGTGGCCGGAACACATCGACCCCCAGGTGATCCCGGCCACCGTCAACTGACCCGCCAGCCGGCCCTGGTAGTCGACGACGAAGGGCAGCATCCGCCCCGCGTGCGCCTCGGCCCGCAGGTGACGGACCATCTGCCGGTACGTGGGCCGCTGGGCGACCGGGCCGCCGGGGGGCGGCGGCGGGATCGTCGCCTCCCAGGGGCGCAGCCACTCGCGGTTGCGGCGGTTGACCTCGCGCCAGGCGCGCTGGTCGCGCAGCCTTATCGGGCGGAGGGTCGTGGGACCGTCCACCAGCGCCACCGGCCAGCAGGCGTTCAGCGCGGGCTCCCGGCCGACTCGTCGGGGGCGCCTCCCACGGGGCGGCCCCGTTCGCCCGGTGCCGGCGGGGGCGGCGGGCGTCAGCTGCCCGCTCCGTCCGTTCGGCTCGCCCGGCGCGGCGGGGCGCGCGGTCCCGGCGGGGCGCGCGTGGTCGCCGCCTCGGAGCTGGTCCACGGCGTGCGCCAGCAGTCGGCCCAGCACCGCGAGGCCGTCCCGGACCCCGCCCGACGATCCGGGCAGGTTGATGATCAGGGTGGCGCCGGCCACCCCGGCGAGCCCCCGGGACCGCGCGGCCGTCGGCACCTTCGCCAGTCCCTCGGCCCGCAGCGCCTCCGGGATGCCCGGGATCTCGTAGTCGAGGACGGCGCGCGTCATCTCGGGTGTCCGGTCGGTGGGCGAGATGCCGGTGCCCCCGGTGGTGACGACCACGTCGTACGCGGCGGCCACCGCCTCCCGCAGGGCCGCGCAGACCGGCTCGCCGTCCGGCACCACGAGCGGCTCCTCGACCAGGAAGCCCAGCGCGGACAGCCCGTCGGCCAGCAGCGGGCCGCCCTTGTCGGGGTAGACGCCGGCGGCGGCGCGCTGGGAGGCAGTGACCACCAGGGCGCGGTAGCGCGGCCGGTCGGCCGGCGGACACTGGACGGGTGGCTCGGGGGGTGGGCCCGCAGGCGAGGGGGTCGTCATGAGGTGCGGCTCCAGTCGCCGGAGGCTCCGCCGGACTTCTCCTCGACCCTGACGTCCGTGATGGCCGCCTTGTCGACGGCCTTGACCATGTCGATCACGGTCAGCGCCGCGACGGTGACGGCCGTCAGGGCCTCCATCTCCACGCCCGTACGTTCCGTCGTCTTCACTCGGGCGCGGATGACCACAGCGTCGTCGGCGACCGAGAGGTCCACCTTGACGCCGGAGACGGCCAGCGGATGACAGAGCGGGATCAGCTCCGGGGTGCGTTTGGCCCCCATGATGCCGGCGATCCGGGCGGTGGCCAGGGCGTCGCCCTTGGGTACGCCGTCGCCGCGCAGGAGTTCGACCACGCGCGGCAAGACGAGCACCCGCCTGCTGGCGGTGGCGGTACGCGCGGTGACGTCCTTCGCCGAGACGTCGACCATGCGTGCCGCGCCCGCGTCGTCGAGGTGGGTGAGGTGGTCCTGGGCGCTGCTCATGGTTCTCCCGGTCGGTCCTAGGGCAGCAACCGTACCGGCCGTGCCCCGTGGTCAGCGCGGCAACCACCCACGGTGCGCCGCCCGGGAACGCGTGCCCCGCGCCCCGGTTCCGCGCCGCCCCCGCGCGTCCCGTGCGGCGCGCGCGGTCCCGGTCCAACGATCTGACCAGCGGTCAGCTCCCGCGTCAGTCCAGCAGGACGACGTCCACGGTGCCGCCCGGCTCCAGCGACGTGGTCTCCTCGGGCAGCACGATCAGCGCGTTGGCGTGCGCGAGCGCCTTGACCAGGTGGGAGCCGGAGCCGCCGACGGGGGTGACGGCGTTCTCGTCCGCGTCGTAGCGCCCGCGCAGGAACTGGCGGCGCCCCGGCAGTGAGCTGGCCACGCCCTCCGGGCAGACCGCGCTGACCACCGTGCGGTGCACGGGCTCGACGCCCATCAGGGTGCGGATGGCGGGGCGGGCGAACAGCTCGAAGGAGACGTACACGCTGACCGGGTTGCCGGGCAGGGCGAGCAGCGGGGCGCGGTCCCGGCCGCCCTAGCCGACGAAGCCGAACCCCTGCAGCTTGCCCGGCTGCATGGCCAGCTTGCGGAACCGCACGCCGTCGGCGTCGTCGCCGAGGCCCGTCAGCGCCTCCTTGACCACGTCGTACGCGCCGACGCTGACGCCGCCGGTGGTGACGAGCAGGTCGGCGCGGATGAGTTGGTCCTCGATGGTGGCTCGCAGCGTGGCGGCGTCGTCGGTGACCGCGCCGACGCGGTAGGCGATGGCGCCCGCGTCGCGGGCGGCGGCGAGGGCGAAGCTGTTGGAGTCGTGGATCTGACCGGGGCCCAGCGGCTCGCCGGGCGGGACGAGTTCGCTGCCGGTGGAGAGCACGACCACGCGCGGGCGGGGCCGGACCCGGACCGTGGCGCGGCCGATGGCGGCCAGCAGGCTGATCTGCGGGGCGCCGAGCACCGTGCCGGCGCGCAGGGCGAGTTCGCCGGCGCCGACGTCGCTGCCCCGGGCGCGCACGTGCACCCGCGCGGCGGCCGGCCGGTGCACCCGGACCTCGCCGCCGGCGCCCTCGGGGGCCGCGCTGTGCGCGAGCATGCCGTTGGCCGGTCCCCCGCCGCTGCCGCCGTCGGTCCACTCGACGGGCACGACCGCCTAGGCGCCGGGCGGCAGCGGGGCCCCGTCATGATGCGGGCGGCCTCGCCGGGGCCGACGCGGGGCGGTTCGCCGCTGCCGGCCGCGATGTCGCCGATGACGGTGAGGACCGCCGGGAACTCCTCGCGGGCGGCGGCCACGTCGGCCAGCCGCTACGGCATAGCCGTCCATCGAGCTGTTGTCGAAGGGGGCAGGGCCACCGGCACGGTGACGTCCTCCACCAGGACGCAGCCCTGCGCTTCGAGGAGGTGCAGCTCGATCGGGTCCAGCGGGCGCAGTCGGCCGAGGACGTCATCGAGGTGCTCGGACACCAGCCAGGTCCGCTCGGGTCTGCTGGTGGCCGGTTCGGCGGTGCTACTCAACGGGCTACATCTCCTCGGTGACGTAACGGTGAAGCCAGGCACGGAAGTCCGGACCCAGATCCTCACGCTCGCACGCGAGTCTGACAATGGCACGCAGGTAATCACCACGGTCGCCGGTGTCGTAGCGGCGGCCCTGGAAGACGACGCCGTGCACCGGGCCGCCGACGGTCTCGTCGGCCGCGAGGGTCTGCAGGGCGTCGGTGAGCTGGATCTCGCCACCCCGGCCGGGCTCGGTGGTGCGCAGCACGTCGAAGACGGCGGGGTCGAGCACGTAGCGGCCGATGATGGCGAGGTTGCTGGGGGCGTCGGCCACGTCCGGCTTCTCGACCAGGTCAGTGACGCGTACGACGTCCTCGGCGTCGGTGGTCTTGACGGCAGCGCAGCCGTAGAGGTGGATCTGCGCCGGGTCCACCTCCATGAGGGCCACGACGCTGCCGCCGTGCGTCTCCTGCGTCTCAATCATGCGCGCGAGCAGCGGGTCCCTGGGGTCGATCAGGTCGTCGCCCAGGAGTACGGCGAAGGGCTGGTCGCCCACGTGCGGCGCGGCGCACAGCACGGCGTGGCCGAGACCCCTGGGGTCGCCCTGGCGGACGTAGTGCATGGTCGCCAGGTCGCTGGACTCCTGGACGCGGGCGAGCCGGGACTCGTCCCTCTTGCGGCGCAGGGCCTCTTCGAGTTCGTAGTTGCGGTCGAAGTGGTCTTCGAGGGGACGCTTGTTGCGGCCGGTGACCATGAGCACGTCGGAGAGTCCGGCGGTGACCGCCTCTTCGACCACGTACTGAATCGCGGGCTTGTCGACGACCGGCAGCATCTCCTTGGGGGTGGCCTTGGTGGCCGGGAGGAAGCGGGTCCCGAGGCCGGCGGCGGGGATGACAGCCTTGCTGATCCGAGGGCGCGATGGAGTCATGCGGAGCACCCTACCGGTGGTTTTGCGTAGATCATGCTGGTCCGCGGAATATGACCCGAGGCGTCACAAGAGCAGCACACACGAGGGGTTATACGTGTCATGACCTGGGCCGACGGTAGTAAGCGGGCGTTGCGGCGAGACCTCCTGAAGATGAGGTACAGGTTGACCGCAGATGACGTCGAGGAAACACTGGCTGGTTTTGTACGGCACGCGCTGGAGTTGCCCGAGTTGGGCGCGGCGCGCACCGTCGCGGCGTACGTCTCGGTGGGCAGCGAGCCAGGGACCGGCGCGCTGCTGGACGCGTTGCGCGAGCGCGGGACGCGGGTGCTGCTGCCGGTGTTGCTGCCGGACAACGACCTGGACTGGACGGAGTACGCGGGCGCCGAGCACCTGGCCAGCGTGGCGCACCCCGGCAAGATCAGCCTGTGGGAGCCGACGGGCCCACGCCTCGGGCCCGAGGCGGTGCTCGCGGCCGACGCGGTGTTGCTCCCCGGGCTCGCCGTGGACGGCAGCGGAGTGCGGCTCGGGCGCGGCGGCGGCAGCTACGACCGGGTGTTGGCCCGCCTGGAGACCGCGGGCGCGCGGCCGGCCCTGGTGGTGCTGCTGTACGCGCACGAGGTGGTGGAGCGGGTGCCACGGTACCAGCACGACCGGGCGGTCCACGCCGTGGTGACGCCGGAGGGCGTGCGCCGGTTCCGCCCGCCGGAGTGCTGAGCCGGGCGCGCATGCGAGAGCGCCGGTGAGGCTGGCCGAAACCAGTCTCACCGGCGCTCGTCACGTCGGGCGTGCGGCCCCGGGCGCCTACGGCGTCAGGGCCAACTTGTCCTCCGTCGCCTCGTCCACGGCCTTGTCGCTGAAGGCCCAGTCGAGCATCTCCCCCTTGACCCACTTGCTGGTCTGGTCGTCGTAGTGCTCGTGGTACGCGTGGCCAGAGGCACCGGTCAAATTGATCCAGCGGGACTTGTCGAGGTTGTCGAGGTTGACCACCATCCGCATGGAGGGCACCCAGACCACCTCGTAGCCGCCCGCCGCATTCCAGCCGGTGGCGTTGACCGCCGCCTCGCCGCCGCTGAGGTTCCAGGGGCCGCGATTGAGCATCCACTGGACGAAGCCGGGGCCCTTGGTGCCCAGGGTCTGGTTCTTCAGCGTGAGCTGGTGCAGTCGGCCCCAGCTCCAGGTGTTGATGTCCTTGCCGAGCTTCGAGGTCAGCTCGTACCGGGCGTCCTTCATGGCCCGGGCCAGCAGCTCGTCGCGGTTGTCGGTGGCGCGGTTGGTCTGGTTGCCGTTCGTGTGCCACCAGTCGTTGTCCGGCTGCTTGAGGAGGCCGCGCACGACCTCGTACCAGCGGTCGCCGCCGTCCGGCTGGGCCGCGTCCTTGTCGCGCTCGCCGCACTCGGTGATCAGGTCGCTGTCGTCGTCCAGGTCCTCGACCGGCCCGGTCTCGTCGGCGGGCCGCACCCGCAGGCACTGGTCCTTGACCCGCAGCTCCTTGGGGAGCTTGTTGCCGAAGGCGAGCTTGAGTGTGTTGCGCCAGACGGCGCTGAAGTACGCGGCGGCGGCCGAGTCGGAGTCCTGGGTGTAGTCCCAGCCGTCCAGCAGTTCCTGCGCCTCGCGGACGTACCCGTCCTTGATCTTGATCTTGAGCAGGTACGGGATCAGCACCTTCGCGATCTCGCTGGTGTTGTCCATCTGCAGGGTCTGCATGTCGTCGGTCGAGATCTTGCCGCCGTCCTTGATCTTCGACTCGATGAGGTCGGTGATGCGCTTGCTGCGCGCGCCGTAACCCCAGTCGTTGGTCAGCAGGTACGGGTAGCGCTCGCGGTCGACGACGGCCTGGTTGGCGGTCACGATGTAGCCGCGCTTGGGGTTGTACTCGTACGGCAGGGCCTTCTGCGGGATATAGCCGGTCCACTGGTAGGTGGAGTCCCAGCCCGGCGCCGGGTAGCGGCCGTCGATCGGCTTGCCGTTCTTGTCCTCGCCACGGGTGGGGATCTTGCCGGGCGCCTGGTAGCCGATGTTGCCCTCGGTGTCCGCGTAGATGAGGTTCTGCGAGGGTACGGCGAAGTCGGCGGCGGCGGCGCGGAACTCGGTAAAGTTGCGCGCCCGGTTGAGCTTGAACACCGCGTCCATTGTGCGGGAGGGGTCGAGGGCGGTCCAGCGCAGCGACACGGCGTAGCCGTCGCCACGGTCCGGGGCCGCGTCACCGACCGGCGCCTTCTTGCCGACCGTCTCCAACTCGTCCTCGCGGTCCGAGACGATCGGCCCGTTCCTGGTCAAGCGGACGGTGATGGTGCGGTCCTTGCCGCCGGCGACCTTGATGGTCTCCTTGCGGGTGGTGAAGGGCCGCTGCTTGCCGTCGTACAGGTAGCCGTCGATGGTGACCTTCTCCAGGTACAGGTCGGAGACGTCGGCGCCCAGGTTCGTCATGCCCCAGGCGATGTCCGCGTTGTGGCCGATGACCACGCCCGGCATGCCGGAGAAGGTGTACCCGGCAACGTCGTACGGGCACTTGGCGCTGACCCGGTTGCAGTGCAGGCCCATCTGGTACCAGAGCGAGGGCATCTGCGGGGCCAGGTGCGGGTCGTTGGCCAGCAGCGGCTTGCCGGTGGTGGTGTGCTCACCGGCGACCACCCACGAGTTGGAGCCGATGCCGTTGCCGCTCGGGCCGAGCAGCGCCGGGATCTCGTCCAGCGTCTTGGACAGCGAGGACGGGCCGCTGCGCAGGCCCTGGCCCAGACCCGAGTCCGCGCCGGTGGCGGGCGCGTCGGCCCCGGTCGGCGGCTCCTCGCCCTTGGGGTCGAACTCCTTGGTCAGCGGGTTCACCGCGCCACGGTCCACGATCGGCCGGTTGCGGTCGTACGGGTACGCCGGGTACAGGTCCTCGATCTGCCGGGCGCTGAGCCGGCTGGTGGCCAGCGAGCGGTCGATCTCGTCCTGCATGTTGCCGCGCAGGTCCCAGGCCATGGCCTTGAGCCAGGCGACCGAGTCGACCGGGCTCCACTTCTGCGGCTTGTAGTCGTTCTCGAAGCTGAGCGCCGCGTACTCGACGGACAGCTCCTTGCCCTCGTGGTCCTCGAGGTAGGCGTTGACGCCCGCGGTGTACGCCGTGAGGTACTTCTTGGTCGCGGCCGACAGCTTGGTGTCCCACTCGCGCTGCGCGGTCTCGCGCCAGCCGAGGGTCCGCAGGAACGCGTCGGTCTCGACCTGGTCGGAGCCGAACATCTCGGACAGCCGACCGGCCGTCAGGTGCCGTCGTACATCCATCTCCCAGATCCGGTCCTGGGCCTGCACGAAGCCCTGGGCGCGGAAGAGGTCTTCGGCAGTGTCCGCGTACAACTGCGGGATGCCGTTGCCGTCACGCTTGACCTGGACCGGGGATGACATGCCGTCGAGGTGGATCGAGCCGGTGGTCTCGGGGAACGAGGCGCGCACCGTACTGATGCTCCAGAACACGCCATAGCCGACACCCGCGACGAGCGCCAGCACGACTGCGATCACGATCAGACGGGCGCGCCGCTTCTTCGTTTTCTTCTTTCCGGAGGGGGCGGTCGGTTCTTCGCGGGAGGGCATCGCTGTCCTTCGAGGGGCAGGGTGGACCTGGAGTGCTGGAGCAACCGTAGCCGGAGCGCGGGCGGCTCCCCTACGCGGAGTCAGTGGCCGGCGATCAGGCGTCCCCGACGGTCGCCGCGACCACCGGCGATCGGCGTGAACGATCACGGCGGAATCGGTCGGCGCCGCCCCCACCTCGATCACAGGCGTTAAGAACCCGTAAAATGTTAGGTAAGGCAATGAAGTTCCGGTCGGCCGGAGTCAAGCATTTCGGTCGAAACTCGCGCGAAAGGGTCGGCCACTGACTGTTCACCACCTCAACGAACTCCTGCTGATGTGCGCGCTGGTGCTGCTGGTCGCCGTGGCCGCAGTGCGCCTGTCATCCCGCAGCGGGCTGCCAAGCCTGCTCATCTACCTCGGCATCGGCGTCGCCATAGGCCAGGACGGCCTGGTCGGCGTCGTCTTCGACGATGCCGAACTGACCCAGGTCATCGGCTACGCGGCACTGGTGGTCATCCTCGCCGAGGGCGGTCTCGGCACCAAGTGGCGCGAGGTCAAACCCGCCCTGCCGGTGGCCGCCATGCTCTCCACGGTCGGCGTCGCGGTGAGCGTGGGGGTCACCGCGACCGGCGCCCACTACCTGGTCGGGCTCGACTGGAAGCAGTCGCTGATCATAGGAGCCGTGGTCTCCTCGACCGACGCGGCGGCCGTCTTCTCGGTGCTGCGCAAGGTACCACTGCCCAGCAAGCTCACCGGCGCCCTGGAGGCCGAGTCCGGCTTCAACGACGCCCCGGTTGTGATCCTGGTCGTCGCGTTCTCGACGACCGGACCGATCGAGCACTGGTACGTCCTGGTCGGCGAGATCGCCCTGGAACTGGCCATCGGCGCGGCGATCGGCCTCGCCGTGGGCCTGCTCGGCTCGTACGGGCTGCGCCACGTGGCGCTGCCCGCCTCCGGCTTGTACCCGATCGCGGTGCTGGCCATCGCGGTCGCCGCGTACGCCGGCGGTGCGCTGGCGCACGGCTCCGGGTTCCTCGCGGTCTACCTGGCCTCGCTCGTGATGGGCAACACGCGACTGCCGCACTGGCCGGCGACGCGCGGGTTCGCCGAGGGGCTCGGCTGGATCGCCCAGATCGGCATGTTCGTCCTGCTCGGCCTGCTGGTCACGCCGCACGAGCTGGGTGACGACATCGTGCCGGCCCTGGTGGTGGGCCTGATCCTGACGGCAGTGGCGCGACCGGTATCGGTGCTGGTCAGTACCGCGCCGTTCCGCACCCCGTGGCAGGAGAAGGCGCTGCTGTCCTGGGCCGGGCTGCGCGGCGCGGTGCCCATCGTGCTGGCCACGATCCCCATGGTCGCCGAGGTGCCGGAGAGCCAGCGGGTCTTCAACATCGTGTTCGTGCTGGTGATCGTCTACACCCTGGTGCAGGGCCCGACGCTGCCCTGGCTGGCCAGGCGGCTACGGCTCGGCGACTCCGAGCTGGCCGCCGACCTGGGCGTGGAGTCGGCGCCGCTGGAGCGGCTGAGCGGCCACCTGCTGTCGCTGGCCATTCCGAAGGGCTCACGCATGCACGGTGTCGAGGTCAGCGAGCTGCGGCTGCCGGCCGGCGCCGCCGTGACGCTGATCGTGCGCGACGGCACGAGCTTCGTACCGGGCCCGACGACCGTGCTGCGCAGCGGCGACGAACTCCTGGTGGTGGCCACCGACCCGGTGCGGGACGCGGCCGAGCGGCGGCTGCGGGCGGTCAGCCAGGGCGGCAAGCTGGCAGACTGGCTCGGCACGGGCGGCGACGACGCGCGGCCGACGGAGTCGACGCGGCGCCCCGGCGCCCCGGCGATCTGGCCGCCCTGGCCCTGGCAACGCCACCGCGCGAGGACCCGCGCCGGGGCGGGCCGCGCCCGAGGCGGCTCCCGGGCGCAGGGCGCGGGTCGTACGGCCGATACGGCTCGTACGGCCGGTACCGGGCGCACGGCCGATACGGGGCACGGGCGCGGCGACGTCGCGGGCCCCGAGCGGCGGGCGCACGGCGCCACCCGCAGCGCGGGTGCGGCACTCGGCGAGCGGCACCGGGATGAGCTTGATCACAGCCGGGACACGACGTAAAAGTGTGCCGATAACATAAATGCAGATAGGCAATAACCGACCAACTCTGCCTGACGCAGAGCTGGCGCGACCGCACGGCGGCCCGTCCGCTATCTACCACGGTCATGCGCGAGAGGACAGCTCTCGGCGCCTCGTGTGTACCCCCACGGAGCGCTACCAGGCGGTGGAAAGGCCAGGCCGTGGCGCCCACGGTCTCCCCTCATCCGGCCGACGGGTCCCCAGCAGCCGAATCCGCCGAGGCGGGCCCGACCCGACGCACCGCACGCGGCTCCCGTAGCGCCGATCGATCCGCACCCGGTCCGATCGACGCCGCGGGCAAGCCCGGCTACCGACAGTTGCTGCGCACGCCCGGCGCCTGGTCGTTCGTGCTGCCCGGATTCGCGGCCCGACAGCCGTTCGCGATGCTCACCATCGGCATCGTCCTGCTCATCCAGCACACCAGCGGCTCCTACGGCATCGCCGGCGCGGTCTCGGCTACGGCCGGCGTCTCGATGGCGGTCTTCGCGCCGCAGGGCGGCAAGCTCGCGGACCGCTTCGGGCAGGCGGCCGTGCTGGTCCCCGGAGTGCTCACGCACGCCGCCTCGGTCACGCTGCTGACCGTGCTCGCGCTCGGCGGCGCGCCCCTGTGGGCGCTGTTCGTGGCGGCGGTGCCGGCCGGCGCCTCGGTGCCCCAGGTCGGGCCCATGGTGCGGGCCCGCTGGGCGGCGCTGCTCGGCGACGGCGGGGCGGGGGCGACGGGCGGCGGCCGGGTATCGCTCCAGACGACGGCGGCGGCCTTCGAGTCGGTGACGGACGAGTTCACGTTCGTGATCGGCCCGGTGCTCACCACCGCCCTGTGCACCGGCGCGCACCCGGCCGCGGGGCTGCTCGCCGAGGCGACCCTGACGCTCGTCGGTAGCCTGCTGTTCGCGACCCAGCGCCGCACCCAGCCCGCGCCGAGCCGCCCGCGCACGCCGGCGCGCTCCGCGCGCTGGGGAGCGCGTCGGGCGAGCGCGGGGACCGGGGGCGCGGAAGCCGGGTGCACGGGAACCGTGGCCGTGGGGGGCGCGGGCACGCCCGGGGCGCGACGCGAGGAGAGCGGCGCGCACCGGCCGGCCGCCTCCGCCCTCGGCGTGCCGGGCGTCCGGGTGCTCGCCGTGGTCTTCCTCGGCATCGGCTCCGTCTTCGGCGGCCTCCAGGTCTCGCTGACGGCCTTCACCGAGGAGATCGGCCAGCCCGGCATCAACGGCGTCCTGTACGGCGTCTTCGCCGCCGGCAACATGGTGGCCGGCATCGTCTGCGGCGCCCTGAGCTGGCGGCGCAGCCCGCAGCAACGGCTGCTGATCGCCTATCCGCTGCTCACCCTGGCCACCTCCGCGCTGTGGGCGGTGCACGCCGTGCCGCTGCTCGGCGCGCTCGGGCTGCTGGTCGGGCTGTGCATCGCGCCGGCGCTGATCACCGGGTACACGCTGGTGGACGCGCTCGTCCCGGCGACCGCGCGCACCGAGGCGTTCACCTGGCTCACCGGCGCGGTGGCGCTCGGCCAGGCCGGCGCCGCGACCGCCGCGGGCAAGCTCGCCGACGGCTTCGGGCCGAGCGCCGGATTCGTGGTCCCGCTGGCCGGTACGGGACTCGCGCTGACGACCCTAGTGCTGCTCCGCGGGCGCCTCGCCACCCCGTCCACAGGCCCGGTGGTGAGCGGCTCCACACGTGGGGTCGGTCACCGCGAGGCCGTCACGGTGGACTGACGCCGCGGAATGCTGCACTATGGATCATCGTTTAGCACTCATTGAGTGAGAGTGCCAGGAGGATCACGTGCCGACCTATCAGTACCAGTGCACCGACTGCGGCGAGGGCCTTGAAGCGGTGCAGAAGTTCAGCGACGAGGCGCTCACGGAGTGCCCGAGCTGCAAGGGGCGCCTGCGGAAGGTGTTCTCCGCGGTCGGCGTCGTGTTCAAGGGCTCCGGCTTCTACCGGACCGACAGCCGCAGCGCCTCCTCCAGCAGCACCCCGGGCTCGTCGAAGTCCACGAAGAGCGGTTCGGACTCGTCTGCTTCGTCGGGCTCCTCATCCTCGTCTTCGTCGTCCGACTCGTCGTCGTCCTCGGCCTCCTCGTCGAACAACACGAGCGCGTCGAGCACCAGCAAGCCCGCGGCGGCCAAGGGCTCCACGGCCGCCTAGGGCGCCGCTGCCCGGTCCCGGCTGCCGTCCGGCGCCGACCCGACCGCTCGTCCGCCGTTGTCGCTCGCGCGGTTGCGGTGGCTGGCGCGGTCGCGGTCACTGGCGTGGTTGCGGTCGCTGGCCCGGTGACTGTCGCGTCGTGGATGCCTCACGTCGCCACCCCGTTTCTTCGTCGTGGCCCCCGGCCTGCCTCTCCGGAGGTGGGCCGGGGGCCACGTCGTGTACGGGAGGCGGCTGGGGGCAGGCGTCGGGGCGCGCGGGTTGGCGCGGGCCACGTGGCGTACTGGTGGTCGCGCGGGCCGGTGCGCGGGCGTGCGCTGCGCGCTCGTCGGCGGCCCGGCACGCACGAGCCGCGCGCGGCGCCATTAGGGTGACCCGCATGGCCGAGACGCAGACCACAGCACCGTCGGTAGCAGCAAAGCCCGCGCCCCAGGCGGAGATCGGGGTGATCGGCGGTTCGGGGTTCTACTCCTTCCTCGACGACGTGACCTAGATCACCGTGGACACGCCCTACAACGCCCCCAGCGACTCGCTGTTCCTGGGCGAGGTGGCCGGCCGACGCGTCGCCTTCCTGCCACGCCACGGCCGCAAGCACCACCTGCCGCCGCACCGCATCAACTACCGCGCCAACCTGTGGGCCCTGCGCTCCGTCGGCGTGCGACAAGTGCTCGGCCCCTGCGCGGTCGGCGGGCTGCGCCCGGAGTACGGACCGGGCACCCTCCTCGTCCCGGACCAGATCGTGGACCGTACGAAGGCGCGGGCGCAGACGTACTTCGACGGCGAACCCCGACCCAACGTGGTGCACGTGACATTCGCCGACCCGTTCTGCCCGCAGGGGCGCCTCGCGGCGCTCAAGGCGGCGCGCGGGCGCGACTGGGAGCCGGTGGACGGCGGCACGCTCGTCGTCATCGAGGGCCCGCGCTTCTCCACCCGCGCGGAGTCGCGCTGGCACGCGGCGCAGGGCTGGTCGGTGGTGGGCATGAGCGGCCACCCGGAGGCCGTGCTCGCCCGTGAACTGGAGTTATACTACACGTCATTGACCCTGGTCACCAACCTGGACACGGGCACGGAGGCCGGCGACGGTGTCTCCCACGAGGAGGTCATGCGGGTCTTCGCGAGCAACGTGGACCGGCTGCGCGAGGTCCTCTTCGACGCGGTGGCCGCCCTCCCCGACCCGGCCGAACGCGACTGCGCCCGCGCCCACGAGGGGCGCGACCTGGGCATCGAGCTGCCTTAGCCCTCGCCGGGCTGGCCCGCTCCCCTCCCGGGTCCGGCCCGGGGGCCGGGGGCCCGGGCCGGGGTCCGGGGCGCCCCGAGCTGGACTGGTGCGGCGCGGCGCGCGTGGCTGGTTTGTCGGGGGTGGGGTGCGCTGGGTTGGCGCGGCTGGGCTGGGCTGCCTCCGGTTGGGCTGGCGCGGGTCAGGTCGGCTGGTGCGGTTGGGCTGCCCCCACGTGGGTTGGGCGGGACTGTCCCGGTTGGGTTGAGCTGGGGTGGCGAGGGAGGGGCGGAAGTGGGTGACGGAGTTATCCACAGCCCAGCGGCCGTCCACAGGCGCTCACGCGATCCTCCGAACGCGTGCACCGTGGGGTGTGCAGGCCACAGGGCCCCGACTCCGGACGACAGGTGGTGTTCGTCATGTCCGCGTACGCCCCTTCCCCAGTCCCCCGCGTCGACTCGGCGCAGCAGCCGCCGGCTCCCGTGGCCGGCCCGGGCGCCCCACCGGACGCCGCGCCTGGGCGCGACCGGGCCGCCCCCGCGCCGCGCGCGTTACCCCTGTTCGAACCGGCGCGCGTACGCCAGGCACGCTGGCATCGGCTGCTGGCACCGCGTGCCGCGCAAGCGACGGCGTAGGGCGGCTCTCGCCCTGCTGGCGGTGGCGGCGCTGGCCTCGGCGGTCGCGGCGGGCTCCACGGACGACAAGCACTCCCCCTCCTCGGCTCTGTCCACCGCCCCACCTGGCACTCCCCACCCCGGCGGCGCACGCGGCACGCCGCCGGCGTCGCCACCCCCGGCCCGTTCCGCCGGCCCGCCCGGCGAGGAGCGCGGGCACCCGACGGGCGACCTGCGAGTGGCGGCGGTGCGGATCGCCGACGCCGGGGTCGTGCGGCTGCTGCGCCGCGGCGACCTCGTGGACGTGCTGGCCACCGCGGCCGACGCCGTCTGGGCCGGCCCGCCCGCGGTCGCGCCGGCGCCCGGTCCAGCCGTTGACGCGGCCGCTGGTTCGGACGAGATCGACGGGACATCCGGGGCACCCGGGTCGGCCAGGGCCAAGGGCACGCCCCGGGACCGGCCGGCCGAGCGGGAGGCCGCCCCCGATGGCGGCCCGTCCGTGGGCCCGCGCGTGATCGCGCACGCCGCTCGCGTGGTCGACGTGCCGCCGGCGCGCGAGACCGCTTCTGGTGAGGGCACGCTCGTGGTGCTCTCCGTTCCCCGGCAGACCGCGACGGCCTTGGTCGGCACGGGTCTCGCCGCGCGATTGGCGGTGGTGCGGCGATGATTCGCGTTCGTGTGCTGTCACCTCACGGATTCGGGCGGGCGGATTGGACAGCGCTGCCGCACCGTGCCATAAGTTGCGGAATCTGGAAATCCGATGGTGGAAAGAGGCACGGCCGTGAGCAGTTCGGCGACCGACGAGAAACAGAGCGTCCTGGAGGGCTTCAAAGCCTTCCTGATGCGTGGCAACGTCATCGATCTGGCGGTAGCCGTCGTCATCGGCGCCGCGTTCACCAACGTCGTGAACTCGGTGGTGAAGGGCGTCATCAACCCGCTGGTCGGCGCGTTCGGTACCAAGGACCTCGACAGGTACAGCTCCTGCCTCAAGGGCCCGTGCAAGACGAACGAGGCGGGCGACGTGGTCAGCGGCGTCCCCATCATGTGGGGCACCGTGCTCAGCGCCACCCTGACGTTCCTGATCACGGCCGCGGTCGTGTACTTCCTGATGGTGCTGCCCATGTCGCGCTACCTGGGGCGGAAGGCGGCCCAGGACAAGCAGGTCGAGGTGGAACACGCCGAGGCGGAGGCCAGCGAGGTGGAGCTGCTGCGCGAGATCCGCGACGTGCTGGTCGCGCAGCGCGGTGCCCCAGCCTCCGCTGGACAGGCCGACGGCGGTCCGGAGTCGGGGCCGGCGCCGACCGAGCGCTGAGCGCCGCGTTCCGCCGCTGCCGCGCGCTGCTCGGCGAGGTTGGAGACGCCCTCTCGGGGCGGCCGACGGCCGCAGCGACGAAGCCGCCCCATCGGCCTCGGTCCTCTTACAGGTGGTGGGGCGGCTTCTCGTCCAGGAAGCGGGCCAGGTCGGCCGGGCCGCCCTCGCCCGGCCTCGGAGTCCGCTCGCCCCATCCCTGGTCCGTATCGTCCGAGGACTGTTGCGCCAACGGGTCGTCGAAGATCAGCGCGGCAGCCGGATCGCGCGGTTCAGAAGCGGGGTCGGTGCTCATGCCCCCAGGGTACGTCCGCCGCGCGGCATGGCGCCGAGCATCGCTCCGGTCCGCCGTGCCGGAGCGACGCTCGGCGGCGACCGCGTCGCGGCTGCCGGTCCCCCAACCGGCAGCCGCAGAACGCAGCGGGGCAGGATCACCCGTACCTGCCCCTCTGGTGTGGCCCTCGGTCTACCGAGTGGCGGCCAGCTTCTCGTGCCACCAGTGGCCCCGGGCCGCAACCCAACGGACCGGAAGCCCCAGTCGATGCACGACCAGCACGGCCTCCAGCTCGGGACATCCCATCAGCGGCCGGTCGAGGGCGGTCTTCAACCCGTACGCCCGCCCATCCGGTAGCACCCCCTCCACGGTGATCAGCACGCGTGCACCGGACTCCCTGATCCGCTCGCGCAGTGCCCCCACCGGTCCCCTCATGGGCAGCGAGACACGGGACGCGTCGAGTCGGCCACAAGCGAGCGTCGTGACGACCGACTCCGGCACCAGGGGCAGCATGATGACGGCCACCTGGTCACCGGAGCACACGCCAAGCTCGGTCAGCATGCTTGACGTGCGGGTCGCCTGGTCGAGGAGTTGCCTGTGGGTGAACTCCTCGGCCCGCCCCTGCTCGCCGACCCAGCGCAACGCCACCGGTTCCCCCGAGCCACCCGATACCGCCGCCGGCGTGGTCACGGCGGCGGAGAGGGTGGTGGCGGTGGCTGGTGCGGTGGTGTCAGATACGGCGAACATGAGAACAGCGTGGCGGGCTGGCGTTGACGTCCGATCAACGAACGCTATACGCGCACGTCAGAGGCGATTTTCAACGGCTATGCCGGCATCGCTCACCCCGTCGGCGTCCCGTCCACGGCCCGTCGGCGGCCGGCTCGGGCCCGTCCTCGGCCCGCTCCACGCCGCCCGCCACGCTACCTCCGCCGCCCCGTGGCCGGGCCCAGCCGCTCGCCCGACACGCCGCGTCGGACCAACCCGGGCGGAACCTCCTGCCACGGCCCACCGACCCGGCTACCGCCCCGTCTCCATCCCGTGCGCGCTCCGTTCCGTCGCCCCACCGGCCCGGTGCGGGCCGCGTGATAGGCATGGCCCCATGGTGGCCGCTGACGACGCTGGAACCGGTCCGAGCAACGCGACAGCGGCAGAAGGCACCCCCCGGCCGGGCCTACGGAACGCCTTGACGGACGTCCGGGGTCTCCGGGTGGGCCACGCCCAGCGACAGGGCGGGGGCTGGCTGAGCGGCACCACCGTCGTACTCGCCCCGCCGGGTGGCGCGGTGGCCGCGGTGGACGTACAGGGCAGCGGGCCCGGCACCCGGGAGACCGACGCGCTCGATCCGCGGAACCTGGTGGGACAGGTGGAGGCCATCGTCCTGACCGGGGGCAGCGCCTTCGGCCTGGACGCGGCCTCCGGGGTGATGGCGTGGCTTGAGGAGCGGGGCCGCGGATTCCGGGTCGGCCCGCGGCCGGCCCAGGTGGTGCCGGTCGTCCCGGCAGCCGCGCTGTTCGACCTTGGCCGCGGCGGCGACTGGCACGCCCGGCCCGACGCCGCGCTCGGGCGGGAGGCCGCCGCCGCTGCGGCTGCCCACTCCGGGGGCGGGGCAGGCAGCGCGCGCGGCAACGTGGGGGCGGGCACCGGAGCGGTGGCCGGCGGCCTCAAGGGGGGCATCGGCACCGCGAGCGTGGTGCTGCCCTCCGGCATCACGGTCGCCGCCCTCGTCGCGGTGAACGCGTCGGGCTCTCCGGTCGACCCGGCAACGGGCCGCTTGTACGGCACCCTCTTCGCCACGCACGACCAAGTCGACGGCGGGGGCGACGGCGGCGGCCACCACGGGAGGCACGGTGTGGACGCGCCGCTGGGTGGGGCGGTGCCGCGCGAGCGGCATGCCGAGGCCCAGCGACGACTTCGGGAAGCGCGGGAGGAGTCTGAACGGCGCTCGGCCGCTTCCGTACGGCCGCCACTGAACACCACGCTCGCCGTCGTGGCCACGAACGCGACGCTGTCCCGCGCCCAGGCCCAGAAGCTGGCGGGCACCGCGCACGACGGGCTGGCCCGCGCGGTGCGGCCGGTGCACCTGCTCTCCGACGGGGACACCGTGTTCGCGCTGGCCACCGGCGAACGGCCGTTGCTGAGCCCAACCGTCGCCGGGACGGCCACAGGCGACCCAGCTACGGACCCGGGCCCCGGCTCGCCTTCGGGCTCAGGCTCACACTCGCCTTCGGGTTCGGGTTCGGGTTCGGGTTCGGGTTCGGGTTCGGGTTCGACCGTCGCCCAGGTTCCGGGGTCGACCACGGACCAGGCCGCAGACCCGACCTCGGACCCGGCCTTCGGGGTGCACGTGGCGGCGGGGGCGCTCAACGAGGTGCTCACCGCCGGGGCGGACGTACTGATGCGGGCAGTGGTGGACTCGATGCTCGCGGCTGAGAGCGTGGACGGTCCAGGCGGCGTCTTCCCCGCCTACCGGGACCTGTACGCCGCGCCAGCGCGCTGAGCCGGGCGGCGGGGGCGGCGTGGGGGCGGGGGTGGGGGCGGGGGGAAGCCCCAAACAGGGCAGAGCCCCGGTGCGGGGGGAGTGGCACCGGGGCTCTCTGGTCTTGGGGGCGCCGAGGTCGGGCGTCGCCTGACCTCGGCGTCGTGGCGCTGCTACGCCGCCGCGTCGAAGCCCGTGTCGCGGGCCAACTTCTTCAGTTCGAGCAGGGCGTGCTTCTCGATCTGCCGGATGCGTTCGCGGGTCAGTCCGTGCTGCTTGCCGACCTCGGTCAAGGTGCGCTCGCGGCCGTCCTCCATGCCGTAGCGCGCCTTGATGATCGAGGCGGTGCGTTCGTCGAGCCGGCCGACCAGGTCCTCGAGGCCCTCGCGGCGCAGCATCACCAGGACCGACTGCTCCGGCGACTCCGCCGAGGTGTCCTCCAACAGGTCACCGAACTGGGTCTCGCCCTCGTCGTCCACCGACATGTTGAGACTTACCGGGTCACGGGCCCAGTCGAGCACGTCCGCGACCCGCGCCGGGGTGGAACCGAGTTCGGCGGCGATCTCCGCGTGCTCCGGATCGCGCCCGTTCTCCCGGTTGAACTCGCGCTGCACCCTACGGATGCGGCCCAACTCCTCGACCAGGTGGACGGGGAGCCGGATGGTGCGCGACTGGTCGGCGATGGAGCGCGTGATGGCCTGTCGAATCCACCAGGTTGCGTACGTCGAGAACTTGAAGCCCTTGGCGTAGTCGAACTTCTCCACCGCGCGCACCAGGCCCGCGTTGCCCTCCTGGATCAGGTCGAGGAGCGGCAGGCCGCTGCGCGGGTACCGGCGCGCGACCGCTACCACAAGGCGCAGGTTGGAGCGGATGAACACGTCCTTCGCCCGGGCCCCCTCGGCGGCGAGTGCCTCAAGCTCCGCGCGGCTCGCGCCGCCCGCCTCGGCATCGTCCACCTCGCCGTCGAGGATCTGCTGGGCGTACACCCCGGCCTCGATGGCCTGGGACAGCTCGACTTCCTTGGCCGCGTCGAGCAACGGTGTACGTGCGATCTCGTCCAGGTACATGCCGACCAGGTCGCGGTCGGTGATCTCCCCGCCTACGGCGCGAACGCTGCTTGCCCCGTCAGAACCGGTGTTGGTGGCCTGACGACGGGCGACGGCACTGGTTGCCATGCGTGCTCCCTTGCGATGAGTTGGTCGCGGGGTCGGGCTGGTCGGGATAGAGGGTCTGGACCCTGCAAGTACCCCGTCCGATGGAAACAACGAGCGGAAACAGACAGAATTCCCGGCCGGCCCCGCAATTTTCGTGATCATGCAGTAGCGTGTCCCGCCGCAAGGGAGCCCACATGTCAGTGGATCATCGGGAAGCGCAGGTCAGGGCGGGTGCCGGAGACGGCCCCCACGCTTGTCCGACTTCCGGCCCGCGCGGCGCCCGTGAGACGGCCATCACGTCCTTCGCCGCGTGCCCCGTTCCCGAACGGCGTCGTCCGCGTCCATGCTTCTACCCTGTAGACGGCATACGTCGCCATCTGGTTGCTCAGCCCGCCGGCCGCCCGGCGATGGAAAGCCCAGGTGGCGGCACCGGACAGGAGTCGGCCCCGCGCGGCCCGGCCGGCCCGCGCCCCATCGGACCCTCCAGGCCGTCGGGCCCCGGTCGCTTGCAAGCGCAACCAGGTTCGGCCCGCTTTCACACCCAACCGCCACCGCGCACAACACCGCTCCCTCGCCACACCGCGCCTCCATTCTATCGGGGCCCCGCCACACCAAGGCCCCGCCGTCGACCGCATGCCGCGCACAGCCCTGCGGTGAACCGCCCACCAGATGGCCGTCATCGCAGGTCACAGCAGACAAACCGGCTGATCGAGTTGCCGGGCGCCGCGCCCGGGTGTGCTGTGGAGGGTGTGCCCTGCCGGTCGACCAGGGGTGACGGCCGGGGGTGACGAGAGAGAGGGGTCCAGTCATGACGCACAGCCACACGCATCCGCAACCTCACGCACACGGCCCCCGGCACGCGCGCCCGCGCAAGCCGGGCGCGACGGCGCGGTACGTCGAACACCACACCTACGACTGGTCCGTCCCACTCGCGCTGGGCCTGTTCTTCGGCGCGTACGTCGGCTTCCTGGAGCACGACGGCGGCTCGTCGGCGGGCAAGTCCGCGATCGTCGGGCTGATCGCGGCGGCCGTGTGCTTCGCTGTCTGCTACGCCATCGGGCGCCGCCAGGGCTCGATGATCACCGAGGTGAAGACGCTCGCGTACGCGGTGGCCTTCGGTTGCGCCTTCGGGTTCCTGTACGGGCTCAGCGGCGCGACCGTGTTCAAGGCGTCCATGATGGGCCTGCTGCTCGGCGCGATCATGGGTATGTGCGCCCTGTACGTCTTCCGTAACCGAGCACGCTGACCAGCCACCGCGACCGACCACACCACCACACCCACGCCCGCACCCCGCCGTCGCGCAGACCGCCACGCCCTCGCACCAAGCACCACGCGCGCCCCGCACCACGCACCAAAAGAGCCAGGTACCAGGTCCATGGTCGCCGGCCGCAGGAACTAGGCGTGGTTGGTCCTCGCAACCGTTCCGGGTCGTGGCGCGGCTGCCTAGCGTGCGCCCATGGACGACACGAGCGGCATCCTCGACGAAGCTCTCGAACGACTGCACAGCAGCGGCCCCGAGCGCGAGGGTTGGCTGTCCAACCACGCGCCCATGGCAGTGGAGGCACTGGTCAGGCGGGGACAGTCGGCCACCATGCACCGCTGGCTCGACTACTACGACAGCAAGCTGGAGGACCGGCCGCGCCGGGTCTCCCCCGTCACCGAGGCCACCTGGCAGCAGGCGCTCGGCGACCCCCGGCACCTCACGGACTGGGCGGACTACTTCACTCACCAACTGGCCGAGCGGCCCTGGCGCGAGGTCCTGGCAGTGTGGTGGCCCCGCCTCCTGCCCGGAATTCTCGCCTCAGCCACCCATAGCGTGATCCGGGTCGGCCACGCGGTCCGTACCCTGCTCGACGCCGAACGGGCCGCACAGGCCGCGCAGGTCACGCACGCCGCCCCCGGCACCGACGCAGGCTCGGCGGTGACACCCGTGCCCACCGCCCCCCACGCCTCATCCGCCCCGAAGGGCCCACGCCTGGCCGAACTCGCCGAGGCTCTCGGCTACTGGGCCGCCCGCCACCAGCCCCTACCGGGCGGCCCAGTGGACGTCAGCGGCGCGGCGACCCCAGCGGCAGCGCTCCCCGCGCTCCCCCGCCTGGCTGACCAGAGCGGCGGCATCCGCGACCGGCTGGCCCGCGTACCCACCGTCCCCGGCTGGCATCGGGCGATGGGCGCGCCGCACGTACCCGACGACCCGGAGCGGGCGTACGCGCAGCTCGGCCGGCTCGTACGGGCCGGCACCCACCGGTACGCCACCCACGGTCACGGCGATCCGATCATGCTCGTGCACGCCGCCACCGTGCCCAACGCGGTGCTGCGTACGCTGCCCGCGCTGCCCCGTGCGCTGTGGGCGCCCTCGCTGCGCGCCGTGTGGCCGCCCGTGGCCGTGCTCATGATGATCTACGGGCCAGCGGCATCACGGCCCGCGCCCCACTTCGCCGGCGACCGCCCGGCAGAGCATCACCCCGCACAGCACCACCTCGCGGACGGCCAGACCGCGGAACGGCGGTCGGCACCGACGGTTCGGCAGGCCGTGAGCATGACGCCCGACGAGGTGTTCGCGCTGGCCGCGGCGCACGGGGACGAGCACGTGATCAAGTTCGCGGACACCGCCGTGGACGTGGCGGCCACCGCACCGGACGGTGACGCCCGCGCGCTCGCGGCGGCCATGCACGCCCAAGCCCTGATCGGCGCGCCCCGCTGACCCGCGCCCCCGCGTGGTGTGCGAGCGCGTACGGACGGCACGACGCCTTTCAGTCAGGTTCCGTGAGCGCGCACGGGAGTCGAAAGTGCCGCCGCCGATGAGGCCACATAGCCTCAGAACGCCCGCGAGGCGACCATCGGGCGGCAGCCGGCGATCATTCAGCGAAACGACACGGCGCCCAAACGAACGTTCTCGGCCAACACAAGCGTCAAGGGAGCCCCTTCCACGCGTGCAGAGATGATCAAAAGACCGTGCGGGCACCGACGATTGGTGGACCATGCACTGAGGTGCCCCGGCCACCTGACGTACCGCGTCAGGTGGGCCGGACTCCGCCCCGCGCGCCCGTACCGGGAGCGCCGGCGTGCGGCGGGGTGACCCTCCGTACCGGGAACCGGGTGGCCCGTCACGCTCGGGGAATGGCCGCAACTCGCACTTGTTTAAACTTCAAGAAGAGCTTCCGGGATGAAACAGTTGTTTTCATGACGAGTGGACCCCAGCCCGAGCTGCGCTGGCTCACCGATGAGGAGCAGCAGACCTGGCAGGCGTACATGCACGCCTCCACGCTTCTTGAGGACCATCTCGACCGTCAGTTGCAGCGCGACGCCAGCATGCCGCACACCTACTACGGCCTGATGGTGCTGCTCGAGCGCGCGCCACGGCGGCGGATGCGGATGACCGAACTGGCGCGGAGCGCGAAGATCACCCGCTCGCGCCTCTCGCACGCCGTGTCCCGGCTGGAGAAGTACGGCTGGGTGCGGCGCGAGGACTGCGCCTCCGACAAGCGGCCAGAACGCCGTGCTCACCAACGAGGGCTACGAGGTGCTCAGCAAGTCCGCGCCCGGGCACGTCGAGGCGGTCCGTCATGCGATCTTCGATCGCCTCTCGGCCGAACAGGTCAGCCAGCTCGGTGAGATCTGCCGCGCCATCGCCAACGGTCTCCAGCCTGAGTGTGGCCGCGCCGACCTCCCCTGGCTGCGCTGAACCCCCCGCACCCCACGCCTTCACGCCCCGGCGTCCCGTGCCCCACGCCGGGCACCCCCACCACACCTTCCCCACTTCCCCACCCCATCACCGCCGCCCCGCGCCCCGCCGCGTAGGCCCACCCGGGGCCGACCGCCGTCAGCACCGGCCGACGGCGCCGATCCGGCCGGCCGGTCGCGCCGTGCGGATACGCGGCGGGGGCCCCGAGCCTGGCTGCCGCGCATCGGGCGCGGCAGCCGCTGTCCTTCCACTTCCATCCGAGCCTCACTCGGCGCCGGAAGGGCGGTGAGCTGGGTCAGTGGGCCATCACCGGCACCGGAACGTCGTCCTCCGCACCATCGCCGGAGGCGGTGGCACCGTGGCCACCCTGCGGCCCGGTGTTGACGAACGTGAAGGCGATCGCCGAGGCCGCCAGGAGGATGACGACGGCCCAGGTGATGGCGGTCGTGTACCCCTTCGACCAGGGACGTGAGCTGCAGGCTCTTCGCCGACGTAGCGCCCTGCGCGTGGTCCTTGAAGTACTCGGTGGTGGCGCTGGCCGCGATCGTGTTGAGCAGCGCGGTGCCGATGGCGCCGCCAACCTGCTGCGAGGTGTTCACCATCGCGGAGGCGATCCCCGCGTCACGCGGCTGCACGCCGTGCGTCGCCAGGCTCATCGCCGGCATGAACGCGGTACCCATGCCCAGGCCGAGCAGCAGCATGGCCGGCAGGATCAGCCCGGCGTAGGAGCTCTCGGTGTCGAGCTGGGTGAGCAGCCCCATACCGGTGGCGACCACCAGGAATCCGGGGCCCATGAGCAGCCGCGGGGGGGCGCGGGTCATCAGGCGGGCGCCGATCTGGGTCGACCCGGTGATCATGGTCGCGATCATCGGCAGGAACGCGAGGCCGTCGTGACCGGGCTGTAGTCCTTGACGATCTGCAGGCAGTAAGTGAGGAAGAGGAACAGGCCGAACATGCCGATGACCGCGAGGCCCAGCGACATGTAGACGCCGGCACGGTTGCGCTCGGTGAGCACGCGCAGCGGAAGCAGCGGGTTCTTGACCCGGCCCTCGACCACGACGAAGGCGGCGAGCAGCACCACGGCGGCGATGAACAGGCCGATGGTGGCGCCCGCGGTCCAGCCGTCCTCCTCGGCCCGGGTAAAGCCGTAGACCAGCGAGACCAGACCCGTGGTGGCGAGCACCACGCCGGGTATGTCGAGCTTGGAGGGGTTACGGCTGTCGCTGGGCTCGCTGATGACCAGGATGGCGCCGGCCACGGCGACGGCGGCGAACGGGATATTCACGTAGAACGTCCAGCGCCAGTCCATGTACTCGGTGAGCACGCCACCCAGGATCAGACCGACCGCACCGCCACCACGGGCGATGGCGCCGAAGACGCCGAACGCCTTGGCCCGCTCCTTCGGGTCGGTGAACGTGACCGCGAGCAGCGACAGGGCCGCGGGGGCGAGCAGGGCACCGAACACACCCTGCAGGGCGCGGGCGCCGAGCAGCATGCCGGTGTTGACCGCGGCGCCGCCGATGGCGGAGGCGGCGGCGAAGCCGAGCAGGCCGATGATGAACGTCTGACGACGTCCCCACAGGTCAGCCAGGCGTCCGCCGAAGAGGAGCAGACCACCGAAGGCGAGGGCGTACGCGGTGATGACCCACTGCTTGTTGCCCTCGGAGATGTGCAGGGACTCCTGCGCCGAGGGGAGCGCGATGTTCACGATCGTCGCGTCGAGCACGACCATCAGTTGGGCGAGGGCGATGAAGATCAGCCCTTTCCAGCGCCGTGGGTCAGCTTGCTTGGCCATTTCTGGCATGAGTGGGCCTACCTAGCGATACGGGAGTGAAAGATCGGGAATCGCCGGGCCGGTGACGCGGGAGGCATGCAGGGCCCGGATGGTGGCAAGAGCGCGCCTGTGGTGACTGTCAGCGGCGCGGCAAGAGAAGAGAAACGTCAGGTCAGGTGCTCAGGTCGTGGGGCGCAGGTCCTCCATGGTTGCTGCCGCGCCGGGGAGTACGGAGCGGGCCGGCGTCGCTAGGCCGTCCAGGAACAACTGCAGGTGCCGGTGGACGAATTGATCGAAGTCCACGCACCTCACCCCGCACCCGGAACCGCGGCCCCGGGGCGTGGCCCCCAGGCCGGGAAGCGGTCGCGTGAGTTGGGTGACGGCGACCATCAGGTCACCGACGTCTATGTCGGTCCGTAGCTGACCGCTCTCCCGGGCATCCCCCATCAGGGCTTCGATGCCGCAGTTGAAGCGGTGACGAGCGGCGACCAACTCAGGGTGTTCCTTGTCAGCGGTGTGTGACATCAGCGGGCACAGCGCTCCCATCCCGGCCGCCTGGTGTACGAAGCGCCGCAGCGCTTCGAAAGCGTCCGGCTCCTCCACCCTCGCCGCCTCCGCCTGGTCGGCTATCTGATCCATGACGGAGAGCGCGACGTGGTGTATCAGCTCGCCGCGATCCGCGAAGTGCCGGTAGAGCGTGGCATTCCCGACCCCAGCCCGTCGAGCGATTTCATCGAGGGGGACGTCGGCCCCGTGCTCGACGAACACCTCGCGGGCCGCCGCGATGATCCGCTCCCGGTTGCGCAACGCGTCCGCGCGCAGCCGGGGCTGCGAGACCTTCGCGGAGCTGGTGGCGGTCACGACCGCTCTCCCTTCGATGGCTGGGGGCCCGCGGGCCCCCGCTCGTCACGGTTTCTGCTCTTCTGTCACGCCGATGCCTACTGCTGACGCGCCGCCGCGCTCACGGCTGCCGCCGACTTCCGCGGTTCCTCGGTCGTGTGGTCATGGGACGCGGGCGCCACCGGACGCGCTGTGCGCGCCCTCAGCTCCCGTGCCGCTCCGTCACTTCCCGGCCCCGGGACGATCCTTGGGACCTAGATCTCAAGTCCTCGCACCGGGGAACCTGTCCCCGTTTCTGAAGTCACCCGGTTAAACGGGGAGCCCCTCCCCGGATATTTCGCGAGTCGATGTGAACTGGAACACACACTCGAAAGGCGAGATCCCCGCGAACTCGTAGAGCCGCGTATCCGCAGGTCACGGGCGCGCCACCGGCGCGAAGAGCAGCCGGTCGAAGACCGTTCGCGGCGGAATCCAGGGGATGTGCGGCGGAATCCGGGTGACGTACGGGGCCCGTGGGGCGTACGAAGCGGGCCCGCGTACCGCGCCAGGCGGTCCGCGGCCCCGCCTCGGCCAGCGCTCGCGCGCTCGGGATGGTGGTCACACAGCGCAGCCACCGCACCCGACCGGCTGCCCCGGTCGCGAAGGCGGGTCCGGCATGCGGCACCAACGGCCAGGCGACAGCAACCTTCCCGAGGACCAGGGCCCGGACCGGGCGCGATGGCCCATATCCGACGGCCCTCGCGCCGGCGCACGCCCCACACCCCCCGCCGCGCACCACCGCGACCCCCGCGACCCCACCCAGGCACCCCGAACGTCGCGCACACCCCCGGACCTCCCCGGCTCCGCACACGGCGCAGGCCAACCCGCGCACCCCCGCCTCCCCCGCCCGCCTCGCCACCCCGTCATCCCCCCGAGCCCGGAAGCTCGCCCGCTCGGGCCACATATCCGCAGGTCAGGGACGGGCACGAGACCGCAGGGCGCCCCGTGTCGCGCTCGTCGCGGCCGCCGCCTTGGTCGCCCTCATACCCGTGGCGCCCACGGCCACCGACGACCCGACCGCCACGCCCCCGGACCACCCACCGGCCCCGGCCGAGTGGGACAGCACAGCGTCCGACCAGGCGCACGCCCGGTCACACGAGAGCGGAACGGACCACAGCCTCACCGGCCGACGCGACGAGCGACCGACAGACAGGGACTGGGGACGGGGACGGCGCGACGACCCGGACCGGGCCAGACGGCGGCGCCACGCGGCGAGAGGGACCAGCGCCCCGACGACCGGGACGACTCCGAAGCGGACGTCTCCGGCACCGGCGCCGCAGACCTCCCCTGCGCCCTGCCGACACATGGCGACGCCCACCTGTCCGAAGGCATACCGACCAAGGACGGCTACGTGCGCGGCACGGGCACGGTGCACGCACTCACCCTCATGATCGACTTCCCGGACACACCCGGCGAGGGCTCGGCGCGACAGCGGTTCGAGGAGTTCTTCCCGCAGACCTCGCGCTGGTTCGCCCGCGGTTCGTACGGACGGCTCGGCTACCGGCCCGCCACACCGATCCGCCACTGGCTCCGGATGCCGCGCTCCTTCGCCGCGTACGGCATCGACCGCGGCAGCCCGTACGAGCCCGGTTACCAGCGGCTGCTCAAGGACATCGTGGCCGCGGCCGACGAGCGGGTGGACTTCGGGCGGTACGACCTGGTCAACGTCCTGGTCACGCCGAACGCGGGGCCGCCGGCGGCGCACACGGTGCTCTCGGTGACGTTCGCGGACAACGATCGCGCGCCGCGCGCCGACGGCGTGCGCCTGTCCAACGTCTCGTTCGTCTACAGCCGCCAGGACGACGGCACCGGCAGCCTGCGCGAGACCGGCTACCGCGTACTGCCGCACGAGAACAACCACTCCTTCGGCCTGCCCGACCTCTACACGGCGTCGGGCGCGGGCCGCGCCGGGCACTGGGACCTGATGTCGGAGGACTGGGGCGCCAACAACGACATACTCGGCTGGCACAAGTGGAAGCTGGGCTGGCTCGGCGCGCGGCAGGTCGTGTACGCCACCGAGAGTCCCGACGCGACCGCCCGAGCCGGAACATCCCGGCACACCCTGACCCCGCTCGCTCGTCCCGGCGGCACGAAGGTGGTCTTCCTCCCCGTGTCGCGCCGTGGTGGGTACGCCATGGAGGCGCGGACGCCCGGGGGCAACGACGCCGCCGTGTGTCGACCGGGCGTCCTCGTCTACTGGGTCGACGTCCACAAGGACTCGGGGCAGGGCCCGGTCACCGTCATGGACAGCACACGCGGAACCGACCCGCGCCACCCCCACCGACCGCACGGGGCCGCGCCCGCGCCCAACGGGCCGACGGCCGGCGCGCAGGGCTGCACCCGGCTCCCCAACGTGCACGCGGGCCTGAGCGACGCGACGTTCACGCCGGGCCAGACCTTCACCGACAACCGGCACGGCGTACGCGTCAGCATCACCGTCACCGACCGCACCCGCGGCGGCGACTACGCCATCAGGATCACCCGACGCGGCGCGACGAGTTGAGCCTCGATCCCCACGCACCAGAAGCCAGACATCACGCATCACGCCAATGCTGCCGCCCCAGGCTGATGATGCGCAGTTGGCTGCGGGCGGTGGCGGCGATCCGGGCCTCTGCGGGAGCCGCCGCGCGATCGGCCTCGGCGGGGTCGTCGGAGGCGTCAGCGTCCGTGGCGGCGGAGCGGTCCGGGGCCGCCTCAAGGAACGCCGCGGCGGCCATCACCATGTGGTCCACGTACAACTCGGCCAGCATCCGGATGTCCTCGGCGCTCCAACCGTCCGCCTCCAGTTGGAGGGCGAAGGCGGCGGCCACCTCGTCGACGAAGCGGCCCAACTCCGCCGCGATGGCCTCGCGTACGGGGCGTACGCCGCCGTGCCGCTCGCGCGCGATGAACCGAACGTGGGCCGGGTACGCGCGCACGTGGCGCGACACCGCGTCGACGGTGCCCTCGATCCGTTCCTCGTCGCCGTTCTGCTCGGCGAGTATCGCGCGGATCATGTCGTGCAGGCTGCCCAACGCCTCCTCGACCAGCGCCACTCCGAGGTCAGCCATGTCGCGGAAGTGCCGGTAGAAGGCGGCCGGGGCCACGCCCACCAGTCGGGTCACCTCACGCAGGCCGAGGCTGCTCAGGCTCTGCTCCTCAAGCAGCCGCAACCCCGCGTCCAGGAGTGCCTGCCGGGTCTTCTGCTTCTGGGCCTGCCTGACCCCGACCGTGTGACTCATGTCATTCAGTAAACAACCGTTCTCCCACTTTGGCCACCGTACACTGAAGTCAGTGAACAGTCGTCATTCCAAACGTTCACTGAAACCTTGGTCAGCGCTTCCCCGACCGCACACCGGCCACATCGGCCTCGCCGGTCACCCGGAGCGCGCCCACCGCCACCCCCTGGACCACCGACCCCGCCCCTGACCGAGAAAGGCCGTCCGATGCTTTTCCTCGTCGCACTCTTCCTCCTCATGAGCCTCGTGGTCGGCGCGGCAGCCCACACCTCGCTGCCGGTCTTCCTCATAGCGGCCACCGCCATCGCCGGTTGGCTGCTCGTCTTCTCCCTCCGCGAGCGCCGCACACGCGCCAAGCAGTACTGACCGCCCCCGTAGCGAGAGGAGTTCACCATGGGTGTCCTCACCCGAGACCATCAGCGGACCACCACCAGCCCGACCGACGACCACCCGACGCCCCACCCCGCTTCCACCCCGCCGGCCACCACCGAACCGGCCACCAGCCGACACGCCGACCGCCCACGCGACGCCGACGGCATGGCGGTGGCCGCCTTCGTACTCGGCCTCATCGGCCTGCTCGTCTTCAACCTGGTCTTCAGCCCGTGCGCCATCGCCCTGGCCACCCTCGCCCTCCTCCGCGGCACCCGCCGCAAGGGGCGCGCCCTCCTCGGCCTCACCCTGGGCGTCGCCGACCTGGTCGTCCTGTTCTCCCTGCTCGCCGCGAACGACAAGGTGACCTGGCAGTTCGGCGGCTAGGCGGGGGCGTAGAGTGCCCAACCGGCAGGCATACGAGCAGGCTCCCGCCCCCTCCACGGCCCGCCCCACCACGCCGGCACCCCCATCCGCTACCCTGTCCTGGGCCGCCCTCACCGACGGCCCAACCGCGTGAAGCCAGACACTCTCGACCCGAGACCGACGGGGCCACGCAAGCCCCGCCTCCGTAGCTCAGGGGATAGAGCACCGCTCTCCTAAAGCGGGTGTCGCAGGTTCGAATCCTGCCGGGGGCACCAGCAAGAAAGCCCCGGACCGGTCACCGTCCGGGGTTTTTGACGTCGCCGGCTTCCACGTCTGACGTCTACCGTCCGGCATCAACGGCGGCGCTCAGCCAGCCAGCTTCGCAACGCCGCTGCGACACCCGGCCCGCGTGGCCACTGGCCGCCGCCCGATCGCCGCCCGGAGACGCTCCCCCGGGCGGCGGCCCGCTGCGGGCTCATGCTCCTCCCGCGGCCCTCGCGAACCGGGACCAGTCGGTGAACTCCCAGTCCCAGCGGCGGCAGACGCGTTCTTGGGGGAGGTCGGGCTGGGAGGGGGCGAGGAGGAGGAGTTGGGCGTGGCGGCCGTCGCCGACGATGGCCAGGAGGTAGCCGCCCGGTTGCGCCAGCATGAGGGACATCTCGTTGTTGGTCATGGCGAACCGGGCGTCGGGCCGGTCCAGCTTCTTGACCTCGATGCGTACCGGTTCGCCGCGTGGGTCGATGCCCTCCAGGTCGTAGCCGACGTTCTGCGCGCTGACGTCGCGGAGTGTCCAGCCGAGGTGGTTGAGGTATTCCTTCGTCGCCAGTTCGGCCGCCCGCCACCGTTTCAGTATGGACGCCAGGGAGTTGTCCGCGGAGGGGGCCGCCTTCGTGACGCGGACTTCCTCGGTGCGTAGCGGGGCGGCGGGTGGCGGGGCGGTGGGCGGCTCCTCCTGCGGGCTGGCCTCCTGGACGAGTCGGCTCTCGGCCTCGGTGAGCCTGCGGCCGTGGGTGCGGGCCAGTTCCTGGAAGTGGGCGGCCAGGCGCGCGCGGAGTGGGTCGGACAGCAGGGTGGGGTCCAGGTCGGCCAAGAGGGCCGTGAAGTCGACGCTTCGCAGGCCGAGGACCGTCTTCAGCGCCCGGGCGGCGGACTGGTGGCGCGACGCGTACAGCACCTGTGGGGCGCCGTCGGGGAAGATGACCCGCACGTCCCGCGGCTCCAGTGGGAGCGGGGAGTGGGCGAACGGCGGGCGGTCATCTCCTCGCGCAGCGCGGAGACAAGGAGCTTACCGGCGGAGGCCGTTCCGGAGATCAGCACGCCGCGCAGGTCCTCGCCATCCAGGACCAACTGCCACAGCCGCTCGAACATCGGGTCGCCCGGTGTGCGCAGCCGCCGCGCGATGGCGTGGGCCGCGTCGGCCAGCACCTGGCGGGTCGACGCGTCCGCCGTCACCGCTTGGGTGCGGGAAGGGTCGGTGAGGAGGTCGCCGGAGACGACGACCGGCAGCCCCACCTCGTCCTGGAGCGGCAGGAAGCAGGCCAGTCGGCCCCGTACGCCGGTCATGGCCAGGGCGCGGGCGTCGAGGGGTACCGCCACGGTCGCCGCACCGTGGCGCAGCAGGGCGAACGCCGCCTCGGCGCCGTCGACGCGGAGCACGACCCGGGTGGCGTCGCGTTCGATGTGGATGTCCTGCGGGGCGGCCGCAACCCCTTGGCCCACGCCGACGCCTCCGGCGCCCGTTCCCGACGCCGGCCCCGTCGCCGCGGGGGTGCGGACGCGCGTCACGTTGCGGAGGAACAGCGCGCTGAGCGGGTCGATCGCCCCGGGCGTCGCCGCACCACCCGACGGCATCGCCGCGCTGCCCGACGGGGCGGCGGGTCGGCGGGTCGCTGGCAGGTGACGGTGAAGGTGACGCCGGCGACCGGCGCGTCGGGGTGCACCTCGGTGGGTATCCGGATCAGCGGCACCGCGCTCGCGTCGACCTCACCGAGCAGCGCCGCGGCGGCCGTCCGGTCGAACGCGAAGCGCACGCCCGCCGACTGGACGTCGATCCGGTGGGCGATGGCCGCCAGCGACTTGAAGCCGATGCCCCGGTAGCCGATCGAGTCGCCGCCGCGCGACTTGGTGGAGCTGGCACTGCGGCACAGCGCTTCGACGTCCGCCGCGTCCAGTGGGCGCCCGTCGTTGCCCCAGCGGAACCGGCCGCCCCCAGGTCCTCGACGAGCACGGTGCGGGCGCCGGCGTCGTCGGAGTTCTGGAGGAGTTCGTACGGCACCCGGTCCCGGTAGGTGTCGGCCAGCAACCCTTCCATCTGGGCGACCTCGCGGAAGAGTCCGGGTGCCTGCCGGTGTTCGCGTACGAGGGTGTCGCGCAGGGCGGCGACGGCCGTCGGCAGGGCGGTCACAGGTCCTCCGCGTCCAGGACGCGGACCACCACGCGGGTGGGCTTGCCGGACAGGTCGTCAAGGTGGAACGGGAGTTGGACGATCCAGCGTGGCTGACGCGACGGCACCGCGCCGCCCTCGCCGACCAGCACCCGCCCGTACAGCGGCGTCTCGCGCTTGTCGAGCAGGAAGTCGCTGTCGTCCAGCACCTCGACGGCGAGCGCGGGCAGCGGGACCTCGAAGGGGCACTCGTCCTCGACGTCGCTCTCGTCCTCGGGGGCCTCGCCACGCCACGTCTCCATGGCGACGAGGTCGGTCAGCAGTTCCCTGGCCGTCGCGAACTCCGCGAACCCACCGACGCGCACCTGGAGGGTCGCCTCGCCCTTGGCGCCGACGAACGTGGCGTCACAGGTGGTGGGCCTGAGCCGGACGGCCTCGTGGACCGTCTCATTCCATCAGCTCGACGGGCAGCGGCTTGCTCCTCGTCCCGGGCCAGGTCAGGTCGAGGTCGGTCTCGCCGACGTCGAAGGCGGTCACCTGGAGCGCGATCTGCTCGGGCCTGACGCGCTGGGAGGTCTCCCAGGTGCTGCTGGTCTGGGAGAAGCGCACCGGCCGCTTGCTGGCCTTCTTGATCGTCTCCAGCAGGGCGGGCGTGTAGCTGACCGCGTCGGGCCGTTCCACCGGGCTCAACCCGAGCAGCAGCGTGGGCGGGTAGTCGTCGTCCTCGTCCGCCGAGAAGCGGTCGGTCCAGTCCTCGCGCAGGAAGCGGGCGGTGCCCGAGACGACGATCTCCTGGAAGTGGGTGCCATCGAAGCTCTCCGTCACCAGCCGCGCGCGTACGTTCTCGACCTGCCATCCGACCAGCGACAGCGCCAGCTCGTCGACCTGTACGTCGGGTTCCTCGATCTTCTTCCCCATCGACGCCCCGCCCCTCCCGTTCGCCCGCTCAGGCCAGCTCAGATGTGGGTGACTTGCAGACGATAGCTCCCGACCTTCACACGTCCTCCACGCACCCTGACGGGGTCGCCCGCCCCGGTGAGGGTGAGGGCGCGCGGCGCCGACGCGAGTCGGAATGGCGGCCCGCCGGGGGCTGCCGAGTGGCTGGTTGTCGCTTTGTCCGGGGACGAGGCGACCGGTCCGCTAGGCGGGCTTATTCGACACCTGTCAACATAGGGGCGCGCCGATGGGGTGGGAGGCGGAGGTCTCCGCGCCGCGGCGACGGTCAACGCTCGGCGGGGCCCCGCGGCCTCCCCGATCCGTCGTCACGCCCTCAGGTACGTACGGAGCGTAAAAGTGTCGTCACGTACGGATCGTCTGGCCCCGTCCACCAGGCAGGGGCTGCTGCCACGTTCGAGGAGAGCCATGTCGACCACCACGGCCGCGTACGTCCAGGAGTGCGGCGGAGGGAACCCTCCGTCCCCCGCGGGCCGACCCGCCCCCCGGCTGCCGCACGGCGCCGCCCCCGCCGCACGTCGCGGCGGCCCTGCGGCGGGTGCACGGGGAGGTGGTGGACCGGTTCCACGGGCGCGGCTCACCGATCCCCGCGGCCCTCGCCGGCGCCACGGTGCTCGACCTGGGGTGCGGCAGCGGGCGCGACGCCTACGTGCTGGCCCAACTCACCGGCCCCACCGGGCGGGTGATCGGGGTAGACGTGGCGGAGAACCAACTGGAGGTGGCGCGCCGGCACCTGGGCCACCACGCCGAGCACTTCGGCTACGCCAACGTCGACTTCCGCAACGGCTACCTGGAGGACCTCAGCACGGCGGGCATCGCGGACGGCTCCGTGGACGTGGTGGTCGCCAACCGCGTGGTCAACCTATCCCCCTGCAAGCCCGGCTGTTCGAGGAGATCTTCCGCGTCCTGCGGCCCGGCGGCGAGTTGCACTTCTGCGAGATCTTCGCCGACCGCCGCATCCCCGCGTCCCTCATGGAGGACCCGGAGCTGCTGGGCGAATGCCTCAGCGGCGCGCTGTACGAGCGGGACTTCCGCCGTCTCATGGCCCGTTCGGGCTGCGCCGACGTGCGGGTGATCGACCGGTGCCCGGCGCCCGTCTCGCACCCGGAGATCGCGCGCAAGATCGGGTACGTGAACTTCTCCGCGCTCACCGTGCGGGCGTTCAAGCTGCCCCTGGAGGGCGGGTGCGAGGACTACGGCCAGACGGCCGTCTACCGCGGCACCCTGGAGGGGCACCCGCACGCCTTCGACCTCGACGACCGGCACCGGTTCGCCACGGGCCGGCCAACCCCGGTGTGCGGCAACACCGCCGACATGCTCGGCCGGACCCGCTTCGCCGCGCACTTCGACGTCACGGGCGACAAGACGGTGCACCGCGGCGTGTTCACCCCCTGCTCCTCCCCCGCCCATGATCCCGACGGCGCGGCGGACGGCGGGGGCGGCGAGCCCGACGGGACGAGCGGGGCGGACGGGACGACCGGGCCCGAGGGGGCGGAGGCGCCACGCTGACGCCCGGGGTCGCGCGGGCGTCAGGCCCGGCTCCGGCCGCCCCGTGCCAGCGTCCGGCCGTACCCACACTCGGCCACCTCAGCGTTCGGCCGCCGAGGGCCGCGCGGTGGGGGCGAACTTCGCCGGCCAGGCGAGGGAGACGTACACCAGGCCGATCAGGACGGGCACCTCGATCAGCGGGCCGACGACGCCGGACAGGGCCTGGCACGAGGTCACGCCGAAGGTGGCGATGGCGACGGCGATGGCGATGGCGAGTTCGAAATTGTTGCCGGCGGCGGTGAACGCCAGCGTCACGGTCCGGTCGTACGCCAGCCCGATCGCCTTGCCGAGCAGGAAGCTACCGGCCCACATCAGCGCGAAGTACGCCAGCAGCGGCAGCGCGATCCGGGCCACGTCCAGTGGTTGGGAGGTGATCGTCCTTCCCTGGAGGGCGAAGAGGATCACGATCGTGAACAGCAGCCCGTACAGCGCCCACGGCCCGATCGCGGGCAGCACGCGGGCCTCGTACGACTCGCGCCCCACGCGCCGCTCGCCCAGGTGGCGGGGGAGGAAGCCGGCAAGCAGCGGGATGCCGAGGAAGACCAGCACGTTCAGGGCGATCTTCCCCATCGAGATGTCGAGGCGCTCGCCGTCGCCCAGGCAGAGCTAGCCCGGCAGCAGGTCCAGGTAGAGCCAGCCCAGCAGGCCGAAGGCGATGACCTGGAAGACGGAGTTCAGCGCGACCAGCACGGCGGCGGCCTCCCGGTCGCCGCTGGCCAGGTCGTTCCAGATGATGACCATGGCGATGCAGCGGGCGAGGCCGACGATGATCAGGCCGGTCCGGTCCTCGGGCAGGTCGGGCAGGAAGATCCAGGCCAGCGCGAACATGACCGCGGGTCCCACGAGCCAGTTGATCACCAACAAGGAGACCATCAGCCGCCGGTCGCCGGTGACCGCGTCCAGCCGGTCGTACCGGACCTTGGCCAGGACCGGGTACATCATGACCAGCAGGCCCACGGCGATCGGCAGCGAGACCCCGCGGATCTCGACTTTGGCGAGCGCGTCGTCCAACCCCGGGACAGCCCGCCCGAGCCCCAGCCCGAGGGCCATGGCCAGCATGATCCACACAGCCAGGAAGCGGTCGAGGGTGGAGAGCCCGGCGACGACCGAGGTCTCCTGGCCCGCTGGCGGCGACGCATCATCGATCAGTTCGGCGCGGTTCACGGACAGGCTCGCTTGTTGTCAGCGGCGGTACGGGCGGATTCGGCCAGCTCGGCGAACTGATCCGCGAGCTGGGCGAGGCACTCGGGCCGCAGCCGGTAGTAGGTGAACCAGCCACACGGCTCGGTGTCCACCACCCCCGCCTCGCGTAGCACGCGCAGATGGTTGGACAGGTTCGTCTGCCGGGCTCCGGTCTCCGCCACCAGGTGCGTCGTGCACAGCGTCTCGCGGGCCAGGAGGGTCACGATCCGCAGCCTGAGCGGGTCGGCCAGCACCCGCATCAGATCAGTGTCGACTGACGTCATCATGGGCTGATACTTTCACATCAGTGGCCGCTGATGCGATTGCCGTCGTCGGCGCCTCACGCCTTGCGGTCTCACGCCTTGTGGCCTTACGGGCTTGCGGTCTCGCGGCCTTACGGCGTCGCGACGGCAGGGCACCGAGACCCCCGCCGGGCGCTGTCGCCCACACGCCAGCTCCCGCCCTCGTTCACGTTCCGGCGTGAGTCCAGCACGGTCGCGAGTCAGCACGGTCTTCAGTCCGGAGCCAGAAAGAGAGCCCCATGCCCGAGAAACCCTCCGTCATGTTCGTCTGCGTGCACAACGCCGGCCGGTCGCAGATGGCCGCCGCCTGGCTGACCCACGTGGCCGGAAGACCGGGTGGAGGTCCGCTCGGCCGGCTCACGGCCGGGTGCGGCCGTGCACCCCGCGGTCGTCGAGGCCATGCGCGAGGTGGGCATCGATATCTCCGCCGAAGCCCCGAAGGTGTTGACCGTGGACGCGGTCCGGGCCTCCGACGTCTGCGTCACGATGGGCTGCGGCGACGCCTGCCCGGTCTTCCCCGGCAAGCGTTACCTGGACTGGACACTGGACGACCCCGCCGGCCAGGACATCGAGGCAGTCCGCCCGATCCGGGACGCGCTCAGGGGCCTGGTCGAGGACCTGATAGCGGAGATCGCTTCCGGGCCGGCCCGGAACCGGGGTTAGCGTTTCCGCCCTGGGCGAACCTCTTCAGCGGGCCGCGCACCACGGATGGGCTGCCTACCGCGGGCGCGCGGCGCTCACCAGCAGGGTGTCGACGGCGGACGGGCCCTGACCCCCGGACGGAAGCGACTCCACCCCGACGTCAGACAGCCCCGCCGCGTCCAGCAGCGCCGCCCATCGGTCGGGGCGGAGCACCCAGCGGTGCAGGGTGGCCGGCCGCCCGTCGGGCGTACGGGCCGGAACACGCGCCGGTACGAGTTCGGCCGTGGCCGGCTCGCCGGTGACGTGCCGGGCCAAAGTGGCGAACACCAGCCGCCCGCCGAGGCGCAGGGCCGCCGCCGCGGCGGGCAGCAGGTCGCGCGGAATCGGTAAAGTCGAGCGCGCCGAAGACGCTGTAGAGCACCTCGTACGAGGCGGGCGCCGCGCGCAACCAGGCCACCACGTCGGCGTGGACGAGGCACAACCGTGGCGCGAGGTGGGCGTACAGGTCGGTGGCCAGGGCGTGTTGGGCGGCGGAGGCGTCCACCGCGTCGAGGCGGGCGGGCTGGTGGTAGCGGGCCAGGTGCGCGGCGTGCCGCGCGGAACCTGCCCCCAGGTCGGCCACGTACAGCCCGGTCAGGTCGCCCAGCAACTCCGCCCCGGGCCGGTGTCCTGGCCCCGCCCCTGGCCCCAGGTCCAGTGGAAGGCGGCCGGGACGGCGCGTTCCGAGGTCGCGCGCCCGCGGCCGTAGTGGTGCCACAGGTCGGGCGTCGCGGTCATCCGGTTCGCCCGCCGCCCCGGCCCGGCCACCTCTCGCCGCACCCGCGCCCTGGCCCGCGCGCGGGGAAGCGCGCGTCGCCACGGTCGCGCGGGGCCTCGATCGTGCCGGCCCGCCGCGCCGTTCGGCGTGGTCGTCAAGATGGCCATCGGCCCTCCCGTGCGGCGCTGGTCGCCAGGTGGGCGGCGAACCGCCCCTGGGCTCCAACACCCCCTGGGCGGTCCGGATTCCCCCCCGGCAGTGGCCCACACACACGCCACCGCGCCGGGCCGCGGGCGGTCGTCGTCCGAGGGGCCCAGCGGACAGCGCACCCGCTCCCGCCCCTATACGCTGGCCAACAGCCGCCCCTGTCGGGGGGCGTTCGACCCCCTAACCATCGCCCGGGGACGCGGTGATCTGGTCTGATGACGTCGTGGCAGCCGCGCGCCGGCCGCTGCACACGAAATGAGATGTCCAGGCTACCATCACGTGGGAGGACTTCATGCAGGTTGGGCAGCCGAGTCTCACCGCTCGGGGCGCCGCCGCGCTGCGGGCGGCGCACCAGGAGTTGGACGGCGGGGTCGTCTTCGCCGACCCGTTCGCGGTGGCGATCCTGGGTGACGACGCGGACGATCCGCTGTGCGCGACGGCCTTCGAGCCGGGCCGCGAGCCGCTGCGGGTGAGCGTCGCCGCGCGCTCGCGCTGCGCCGAGGACGCGGTGGCCGACGCGGTGCGCGAGCGGGCTGTACGGCAGGTCGTCGTGCTCGGGGCCGGGCTCGACACGTTCGGGTACCGCAATCCGCAGGCGGCCTCCGGGGTGCGGGTCTTCGAGGTCGACCACCCGGCCACGCACGAGTGGAAGCGCCGGCGACTGCTGGACGCCGGGATCGCGGTACCCGACGAGCTGACGTTCGTCCCCATCGACTTCGAGGCGTCCGACCTGGCCGAGGGGCTCGCGGCGGCCGGGTTCGACGCTGAGCGGCCGGCGTTCTTCATGTGCCTGGGCGTCGTCCCGTACCTGACGGCCGAGGCGGTCGCCGCCACGTTCGGCTTCATCGCCTCCCTGCCGGCCGGCACCGAGGTCGTCTTCGACTACGGCGAGCCCGTGAGCGCCCTGAGCCCCGAGCAGCGCGCCTTGCACGAGCGGCGGGCGGAGTGGGCCGCGCGGCAGGGAGAACCCTTCCACAGCTCCTTCGACCCCGCTGAACTCGCCGACCGACTCCGCTCGTGGGGCTTCGCGGAGACGGCGAACGCGTCCTTCAGCGACCTGGCCCGGCGGTACGCGCCGGACAGCGCGGCGGCCGAGGCGCTGCGGGAGGCGGGCGGCCACGTGATGCGGGCCCGGGTCTAGGACCGGGACGACGAGCCGGGGAGCCGGGAAGCCGACGAGCCGGGGAGTCAGGCGACGAGCCGGCGGGCCGGCCGGGCAAGGAGTCGGCGGACGTTCCGTACGGCCAACCCTCCAGCCCTAACCCGCAACCCCACAACCCCGCCCAAGCCTCCCCCTCACCGCCCAAGCCGCGGCCCGCCCCAGGCCGCCACCTAAACAAATCGCCAATCCGCCAAACCACGATAGCGAGTTGCAGTGGGGTGCGGGCGGCGGGCGAGTGGGCAGGATAGGAGGCAGGCGGGGCGCGGCGGGCGTCGTACCGAGGGAGCGGGAGGCCGTGTCATGCGATCGGTACGGGCCACGGTCGTCGCTGCGGTGGCGGTGGTCGGGCTGGCGCTCGGCGCCTGGACGGTCGGCGGTGGGGACCGGGCGGGCGCCCCGACGGCCACCCCCGGCCAGCGGCTCCCCGGGGACACCCCGCACCCGTCACCACGGCCCGACCGGGTGCCCGACGGCGCGGGTCCCGGGCGTGACGGGGCGGGCCGCGACGGTGACGGGCGGGGCGGCGACGGACGCGACGGCGACGGCGCGGGCGGTGGCTCCCGTGGGGGCGCGTTCGGGCGGCCGCGGGCCGACGACCTGTGGCAGCCCGACCGGATGGCCCGGGCGCGACAGCCCCCGCACGCGACCGCCGGCGGCGCCCGGAGCGGCACCGACCGGGTTCCGGAGCCGGTGCCGGCGCGCCAGGTGCCGCGCCCGTACCACCGGAACATGGCGCCGGTCGGCAAGGTCTTCTTCGACCGTCCGGAGGGGCCCACGGTCTGCTCGGGCACCGTGGTGCGGGACCCGGCGCACCCGGGCGCGTCCAACCTGGTGTGGACCGCCGGCCACTGCGTGCACGGCGGGGCGCGGGGCACCTGGATGCGCAACATCGTGTTCGTGCCCGCGTTCAACGACCGGGGCCACCCCGCCGAGCGGCTGGCCGACGCCCCGGCGGCGCAGGTCAGCTCGTACGGGGTGTGGTGGGCCGACTGGTCGCAGACCTCGGACGGGTGGCTGCGGCACGGCGGCACGGGGGACGAGCGGGGTTCGGCGTACGACTTCGCCGTGCTGCACGTGCGGCCCGAGCGGGGCGGGGCCTCGCTGGAGGAGACGGTGGGCGCGGCGATCCCGATCTGGTTCGGGGCGCCGTCCGCCGGGCGGATCAGCGGGGTCAGCGCGTACGGCTACCCGGCGGCGCCGCCGTACGACGGGGCGCGGATGTTCCGCTGCGCCGGCCCGCCCGGGCGCCTGGCCGCCACGGGTGGCGCGCCCGCCCTGTACCGCGTCGGCTGCACGATGACCGGTGGGGCCTCCGGCGGTGGCTGGTTCGTGAGCCGGGACGGGGTCACCATGCTGGTCTCCAACAGCGCGATCGGCTCCACCGCGCACACCTGGCTCGCCGGCCCGCACCTCGGCCGCGCGGCGCGGGAGGTCTTCGACGCGGTCAGCCAGCGGTTCGCCGAGCGCTGAACCGGGCCCACCGCCCGCGCCGGCCCCTCGGTCGGCCCGGCGTACGCGGGGGCGTGGCCCGCGCGCTGGGCGTGCGCCAGCGGGGCGGGGCCGGCCCGATGATCTCCCGTACCGGGAACGGCCCGTGCGGGGTGTCGCGGCACCCATAGAATTGCCGAATGACTCCCCCTCCCCTCGATCACGACCTCGGCGACGTCTCCGCGGCGTCCGAGGCACCCGACGCGACCGACGCCCCCGGGGTGCCCGGCCCGTCCGACGGCTCAGGCGGCCCCACGGACGCCGCCGCGCCGGCCACGGGGCAGGCGAACAGAGATCGCGCGACGGCCGGGGCCGCGGGCACGGGGGGCGGCGGGGACGAGTCGGCGGCCGTCCGCACGCTGCGCCGGGTCTTCGGTTACGACGCCTTCCGCGGCCAGCAGGAGGAGATCATCGAGCACGTCGTCGGCGGCGGCGACGCGCTCGTGCTGATGCCGACCGGTGGCGGCAAGTCGCTGTGTTACCAGATCCCCGCACTCGTGCGCGGCGGCGTCGGCGTCGTCATCTCGCCGCTGATCGCCCTCATGCAGGACCAGGTCGACGCGTTGCGCGCGCTCGGCGTGCGCGCCGGCTTCCTCAACTCCACGCAGGACTTCGAGGAGCGGCAGGTGGTCGAGGCGTCGTTCCTCGCCGGCGAGATCGACGTGCTCTACCTAGCCCCCGAGCGGCTGCGTACGGAGTCCACGCTGCGGCTGCTCGGCCGTGGCCAGATCTCGCTGTTCGCGATCGACGAGGCGCACTGCGTCGCCCAGTGGGGCCACGACTTCCGGCCCGACTACCTGGCCCTGTCCGCCCTGCACGAGCGCTGGCCCACGGTGCCGCGCATCGCGCTGACCGCGACGGCCACCGAGGCCACCCACGAGGAGATCGCCGTACGGCTGAACCTCAAGGACGCCCGGCACTTCGTGGCAAGCTTCGACCGGCCCAACATCCAGTACCGCATCGCGCCGAAGAACGAGCCGAAGAAGCAGCTCCTGGCGCTGCTGCGCGGCGAGCACCCGGGCGACGCGGGCATCGTCTACTGCCTCTCGCGCGGCTCGGTCGAGAAGACCGCCGAGTTCCTGGTGCGCAGCGGCATCGACGCGCTGCCGTACCACGCGGGGATCGACGCGCGGGTGCGCGCCGCCAACCAGGCCAGGTTCCTGCGCGAGGACGGCGTGGTCATGGTCGCCACCATCGCGTTCGGGATGGGCATCGACAAGCCGGATGTGCGGTTCGTCGCCCACCTCGACCTGCCCAAGTCCGTCGAGGGCTACTACCAGGAGACCGGCCGCGCCGGGCGCGACGGGCTGCCGTCCACGGCCTGGCTCGCCTACGGGTACCAGGACGTGGTCCAGCAACGGAAGATGATCGACGGCTCCGAGGGCGACGCCGCGCACCGGCGGCGGCTCGGCAGCCACCTGGACGCGATGCTCGCGCTGTGCGAGACGGTCGAGTGCCGCCGGGTACACCTGCTGGCGTACTTCGGGCAGAAGTCCACGCCGTGCGGCAACTGCGACACCTGTCTGACCCCGCCCGACTCCTGGGACGGCACGGTCGCCGCCCAGAAGTTCCTGTCCACGGTGGTGCGGTTGCAGCGGGAGCGGCGACAGAAGTTCGGCGTCGGGCAGATCATGGACATCCTGCTCGGCAAGAAGACGGCCAAGGTGATCCAGCACGACCACGACGCGCTGTCGGTCTTCGGCATCGGCGCCGACCTGCGCGAGGCCGAGTGGCGTTGCGTGGCACGGCAGTTGCTGGCCCAGCGGCTGCTGGCGGTGGAGGGCGAGTACGGCACGCTGGTGCTCACCGACACCAGTGGTGACGTGCTCAGCGGCCAGCGCGAGGTGCCGCTGCGGCGCGACCCGGAGCCGGCCAAGCGCGCGCCCAGGGCCGAGGCCAAGGGCCGCGGCGGCTCGCGGCGGGCGGCGGCGGTGGACCTGCCGGAGCCGTTGGTGCCGGTCTTCGAGCGGCTGCGGACCTGGCGGACGGCGATCGCCAAGGAGCAGGGCGTCCCGGCGTACGTGATCTTCCAGAACGCGACGCTGCAGGAGATCGCCGCGAGCGCCCCGAGCACGCTCGGCGAGCTGGGCACGATCTCGGGCGTCGGCGAGAACAAGCTGGCCAAGTACGGGCAGCCGATCCTCGACGTGCTGGCCGAGCTGCGTGCCGACGGCACCCTCCCGGCCGGCGGCGGCGCTGGTGACGGTGCCGATGGCGGCGCCGGTGACAGTGCGGGGACGGGGGCCGGGGCGCCGGCCCGGCCCGCGTGTGCGGCGGCTCCGCGCGGCGGCCAGCCGGCGGGCGGCCCGGCCGCCGGCCCGACCAGGAGTGGCGCGGGGCCCCGCGCGGCGGCGGCCGATTCGCTGTACGACTGGCCGGACGAGGAGCCCGAGCCGGAGCCGCCGTTCTGGGACGAGGGCGCGTAGCGGGCGCGAGCGCCCGACGCGTGGCCGGGGCCGGGGCCGGCCCGGGCGGCGTACGACGCGACCCGGCCGGACCCGGTGGGTGCCGCCCCGTCGAGGGCGGCGGCCGAGCCCGGCCGGGTCGTGGCGCGCGGGCCGGCGGCCGGGGTGCGTGGCGCGCCCGGGGCCGCGGGGTGCGTCAGGCGAGCAGTTCGGCCTGGAGCGTGATGTTCTTGACGCCGGCCAGCGCCTGGCTGACCGGGCAGTTGGCCTTGGCGTCCGCCGCCGCGGCCTGGAAGTCCTCCTCGGACAGGCCGGGCACGCGGGCCTTGACGGTCAGCACGATGCCCGTGATGCCCTCGCCCGGCTGGAACGTGACGTCGGCCCGGGTGTCCACCGACTCGACGGTGAAGCCCTTGCCGGCGAGGCCATGCGAGAAGGCCATCGAGTAGCAGGAGGAGTGCGCCGCCGCGATCAGTTCCTCGGGGCTGGTGCGACCGGCCGACTCCTCCGCGCGGGAGGACCAGCTCACGTCGTACGTGCCGATCTTGGAGGACTCCAGGGCGACGGTGCCCTTGCCCTCCAGCAGGTTGCCTTCCCAGTGCGTCTGGGCGGTGCGCGTCGTTGCCATGCGGGTGCTCCCGGGTTCTCAGCGTGAAAGCGGTGTGCGCCGCTCAGCTTAGGGGCGCGGCGGTGTCGGACGGGGTTGCTTCGGCCGGCGATCGGGCGACGCCTGGCATACGGCGTGCCCGCGCCCGGGTGAAGCGCGCGGCGGGCGGGGGTCGGGCCGGTGCGGCGCGTGGCCCGGTGGGGGCGGGTTCGGGTCCCGGTTGACCCTCACCTCACGTCAGGCTCCAGGATCTCCCCGAACGGGAGGTCACATCCATGAGCTACTCAGTCGGGCAGGTCGCCGGCTTCGCGGAGGTCACGGTGCACACCCTGCATCACTACGACAAGGCGGGGCTGCTGACGCCGAGCGAGCGCAGCCCGGCCGGCTACCGGCTCTACGGCGACGGCGACCTGGCCCGCCTCGAGCAGATCCTCTTCTACCGCGAACTCAGCTTCCCCCTCGACGAGATCGCCGCCATCCTGCGCGACCCGCAGGCCAACGCGCTCGACGCGCTGCGCACCCGGCACCGCGAACTCACCGCCCAGATCGACGCGCTGCGGCGGCTGGTCGAGGTCGCCGAGCGCGCCATGGAGGTACGGCGCACGGGCGTCCAACTCTCCCCGCGCGAGCGCTTCGAGGTGTTCGGGGAGGTGGCGTTCGACCTGAGTTACGCCACCGAGGCACACCTGAAGTGGGGCGCGAACGAGGGCTACCAGCAGGCGATGGCCCGCGCCGCCGCGCACACCAAGGAGGACTGGCGCCAACTGATGGCGGAGGCGGCCGAGTGGCGGAAGCGGCTGCTCGACACGTTCGACCAGGGTGTGGCGCCCGACGGGGAACTGGCGCTGGAGCTGGCCGAGGAGCACCGGCGGCACATCGCCCAGTGGTTCGCGCCGTGCCCGCCCGAGATGCACTGCCGCATCGCCGACGACTACCTGGCCGACGCGCGCGGGGGCACGGATGCGAGCGGGGGCGGGGACGGAGACGGGGGCCCGGCCGACGGTGGGGGCACGGCCGGGGGTTCGGCGCCGACGGGGCGGCGGGCGCTGTTGCGGACCGCGGCCGTCTTCGTCGGGCGGCTCGGCCAGGGCATGGCCGACGCCGCGGAGGCCGGCACCAACCTGCTGCTACTGTCCACCACCACCGCCCCGCTCGGCTGGCACATCGTCGAGGCGCTGGAGGTGCCCAGCCTCGGCCTGTACCTCCAGCCGACCGCGCCCACCGGGGACTTCCCACCGGTCGTCGGCGGCACCCGGTCGCTGGGCCGGTGGGGCAACCACACCGCGGGGCGGCTCGCGCTGCGCGTCGTGGACCGCGTCCAGGCGGACGCCGCCCGCGACCTGCGGAGCAGGCTCGGGCTGCCGGCGGCGACGGCGCGCGCCGTGCGCGAGGCCCGGGAGGTGGACCGGTGGCCCGTGCTGCACGGGTTCAGTCAGGCACTGGTGCCCCGGCCACGGGACTGGCGGGCGGGGCTTGAGGTCACCGGCAACTGGTGGCCACACCTGCCCGCCGACGCCGCGCTCCCGACCGAACTCGCGGACTTCCTCGCGGCCGGTCCGCCGCTGTTGTTCATCGGCTTCGGCAGCATGGGCGGCGGCGCCGGCGAACGGCTGAGCGAACTGGCCGCGCGGGCGCTGCGCGACGCCGGCGTGCGGGGGGTGGTGCAGGCGGGCTGGGCGGGCCTGGCCGCGCACGGCGACGACGTACTGACCGTCGGCGACGCGCCGCACGCCCTGCTCTTCCCCCACGTGGCCGCCGTGGTCCAGCACGCGGGGGCTGGCACCGCGGCTGCCGCGGCCCGTGCCGGCGTGCCGACGGTGCCGGTGCCGGTCCTGGCCGACCAGCCGTTCTGGGCGCAGCGCCTGGTGGCCAACGGCGCGGCCACGCCCCCGATCCCGTTCGCGGAGCTGACGGCCGAGCGCCTCGCCGCGGCGATCACCGAGGCCGTACGGGAGCCGGCGCCGCGCTCCGGCGTGGAGCGGCTCGCGCGCGAGATGGCCACCGAGGACGGGGCGGGCGCGGTGCTCCGCGCGGTGGGCGCGCTCGCGGCGGCGGACGGGTAGCGGGCCGGGCGGGGGGCGGCATCGGCGGGGGTCGGGCCGGCGCCGGCGAGGGGTACCGGCGGGGGGCCGGGGTGCCGGCGGGCGGAACGGGGGGCCGCCTGCCGGTGGGGGGCGCCGGCGGGTCGGCTGGGCGCGCCCTTCTCCCCGCCCGCTCCCGCGCTGAAGAATTGCGTCGCCCAGGGCGCGGTTCCGAGCGCGCCGCCGGCTCGCCCAGGTCCCCGGAACCAAGGAGCAACGGCCATGCCCGTGCCGGAGGAGAACACCAGCGTCGTGATCGTGGGCGCGGGCGTCGCCGGCCTGACGCTCGGCACCTTCCTGCTGCGCGGCGGCGTCGACTGCGTCGTACTGGAGCGACGCGACCGCGCGTACGTCGAGCGGCGGCAGCGCGCGGGGGTTATCGACTCCCGGGCCGTGCGCATGTTCCGCGAGTGGGGCCTGGCCGACCGGGTCGTCGGCGGCGTCCCCCCTGGAGCCGGTGCTGCACTTCCGCGTCGACGGCGAGCCACGGCCCTTCCGGTACGCGACCGACGGCCACGCCGACGGCCGGCTGTGCCCCCAGCAGGTGCTCGTCCGCAACCTCGTCGACGTGTTCGTCGGCGACGGCGGCGACCTGCGCTTCGAGGCCGAGGGCGTGGAGCTGGCGGACATCGCCGGCCCCCGGCCGCGCGTGCGCTACCGGGACGGGGCGGGCGTGACCCGCACCATCGGCTGCAACCTCGTCGCCGGCTGCGACGGCGAGCACGGCGTCAGCCGGGCCAGCGTCCCCAGCGGGGAGCTGACCAGCTACTCCCGGGAGCACGGGTACGCCTGGCTGTCCGTGCTGGCCGATGCCCCCGCCGGTCGGCAGACCACGATGGCGATCCACGACCGGGGCTTCGCCAGCCAGTTCCCGCGCGGCGGAAGCCGTGCGCAAACAACCTTATGGTTCCGCACGGGTATTCGATTCCTCCCTGGCCTCGACATACTCGACATAGCGGAGAAGTTCCTCCGCGCTATGAAACCGTTGTGCCCGGTGAACGGGGGTGGGGTTGCATCCGTCTCCTTTGAGGAGCGGGCGCAGTTCCACAAGCGCGTTGCCGATGGTTCGAGGGCTTACCTTGAACAGTTCGGCGATTACCGGACGGGTGGCGACCTGTCGCATGGCGAGAATCGCGGCAAGAACGCGGCCCTCGTTGGTGATCTTGTTGTAGATGACTGTGCCCGGTCCTTCTTCAGCTCGGCTCCGCGTCGGTTGTGTCGCATTTCTTGGAGCCGGGCTTGGTACCGAGTAGCCAAGCGCGTGGTGATGGCATCGAGTTCGGCATGGCTCATACCCGTGATGGCCGGATGCCGCAGTGCTTCTTGAGGGTGGATTTCCTGGAGGGAGCCGGCAGAAGCGACAAAGTCCCGGACGGCTTGCGTGGTGGTAAGCCTGAGGTCGATGGCGCGCACTGTGTGGTTGTGTTCTGTCAGGAGGGCTCGGGTCTCCCGCATGGGTTTCTGGAGGCCGCTTCGGGTTACTCCGAGGAGGTCCTGAAGAACGGGCATCGTGCAGATCCCGCGGAGATAGACGAGCGTGGCCACAGTCCGGGCTGCAGGCGTGATCACCGTCATCCCGCCTGCCCCTTTCATACGTCGTCGTTTCCCGCCTCGTCGGTCGTAGTTCCGTTGCTCGGCCTTGGCCGCCTGGGCTGGCTCCAGAAGCGCGATAAGCTGGGCCAGTTCATCCCGAGTCATCCCGGTCATCACGGGGTGGGAGAGCATCTCCAGGACTTCCGACTGGATGGACCTGGGTTTCTGCTTGCCGCAGGCGCAGTGCAGTGATCGTGCGGGTCGATGGTGTAGTTCCAGGCGCCGTGAGTGTCGTGTGGCTGGATCGGCAAGGAGTCCAAGTACTCCTTGCTCACCGTGACCCCGATCGGATAGGAGCGTGTGTCGAGTTCGGCTTCGACGCGCAGGCCGGAGCGAGTGCGGGTGGATTCGATGGTTTTGATGACGACTTCGTGGCTGGTCAGCGGGCGTCCGCGCCAGTTCATGGTGATGTGAGAGAAGAGGCGGTGCTCGACCTTATTCCACTTCGATGTTCCAGGCGGAAAGTGGCAGACGGTAATAGCCAAGCCGGTTTCCTCGGCCAGAGCTGCGAGTTCAGACTTCCAAAGTCGGTATCGCGGAGAGTTCGAGCTGCCGGAGTCCGCCGTGATGAGAAGGCGCTTGGCGCTCGGATAGTCGGTCTTGCCGCGGTTATCCCACCATCGGCGAATAGAAGCGACCGCGAAGGCCGATGTGTCGTGCTCCACACCGACATTGACCCAGCCCGTGTTGGCCCCGATGTCGTAGATCCCGTAGGGGATGACCTGTTGGATCTCGCCGCGCCAGAACAGAGAGTGATCTTCTACGTGGATCGGCTCTCCCTTTGGGCGCCACTCTCGCCCCGGGTTGTGGAACCGACCGACCATCTCCTTTTTCTTCGTATCAACGCTGATGACCGGCTCGCCCGCCGCCTGATGTTCCTTGACTTGGCTGTTGATGTAATGGAACTGGGCGTCTCGGTCAGGGTGTTGCTTTCCCTCCAGGGTCTTGGCGTTGCCCTGAAGACTGAACCCGTTCTCATGCAGCAGTTTCCCGACCGTGGTCGCGGAGACTGGATGCCCCTTTTGGGTCAGCTCGTCGGCGAGATGCCGCAGCGACTTGGTCGTCCACCTCAAGGGCGACATGGGATCGCCTCGCTCATCCGGCTCGACCAACGCCAAGAGGGCAGGCAGCAGTCCTGGGTCCTTCGAGGCTGCGTTCTTGCGGCCGCCTCCAGGGCGTCGAACGCGACCACCTGGAAAGGGCGACGGTTCATCTGCGAGTTCGGCGATGCCTTTACGCACCGTCGTTTCGCTGACACCAGTCGCTGGGACACCGCACGTATTCCGCCATGCCCAAGCTCACGGGCCTCTGCGGCCAGCAGCAACCGCCTCTGCCGTTCGTTGAGATGGGGGAGCAACGTGCCCAACCGCGAGGCAAGTTGTTGGGACATCGACTGAGATATGACCACGCAAGATCAACGATCATGGAGCCCGCACAGCAACGCGTTGTTTCCAGACGGCTTCCGGGCGGTGGCGAGCCGCTGCTACCTGCAGTGCCCCCTGGACGCCGCCGTCGAGGAGTGGCCGGACGATCGCGTCTGGGAGGAGATCGAGGCGCGCTTCGGGGAACCCGTCGCCGCGCGGGGGCCGATCACCAGCCGGACCCTGGTGCCGCTGCGCGGCGTCGTCAACGAGCCGATGCGGCACGGCCGCCTGTTCCTGCTCGGCGACGCCGCGCACATCGTGCCGCCCACGGGCGGCAAGGGCATGAACCTGGCCCTGCACGACGCAGGTGTCCTGGCCACGGCCGTCCTGAGACAGCGCGCGGAGCGGGACACGAGCCTGCTGGACGCGTACTCCGCGACCTGCCTGAAGCACGTGTGGAACTACCAGGCGTACGCCGCGTGGGTCACCGACCTGGTACACGACGCCGGGGACGCCTCCTACAGCGGCGCGTTCCGGCGCCGCCTGGCGCGCGCCGAGTTCGAGCGCCTCTTCGCCTCGGAGACCGCCGGCCGGCTCTTCGGCGAGTTCCTCACCGGCCTGAACTGAGACCGTCCATCCGCCGTACGCCGTCCCCGGCCCGCGCGGGACCGGAGCGCCCGGGACCGGGGCCCGGCCGGGACGCCTACTCCGCCATGTCGTCGGGGCAGGGCGTGCCGCGCGGGAACTGGTAGGGCGCGCCGATCCGGTACGTCCCGGCGTGCGGCGCGTGCAGCACCGTCCACTCGTCCTCCGGCTGCCCGTCCTTGGCCTCCACGACGCGCTTGGTCAGACAGCCGTTGACGTTGACCGGCGTGCCGCCGTCGACGTCGGACTTGGGCGCCTTGATGCGGTCGCCCTTGCGGTCCACGAGGCCGAGCCAGGGCGAGTACGGGACGCGGATGAGGACCGGGCCCGGCTCCTTGACGGTGAGGGTGAGCTGGTCGGGCTCCGCGCTCACCAGCTTGCCGGGCGGCTCGGCGACCGGCGTCGGGTCCTCGACCTTGAACAGCTTCCAGCTCGCGTTCGACCAGATCTCGTCCAGGTACGGCAGCCCGGCGAAGATCAGGTCCGCCTCCTTCTCGCCCGCGGTGTCCACCTTGCCGGTCGGCAGGACCACGTAGTGCACGGCCAAGCGGTTCAGCCAGGCGCGGTAGCTGTGCGGGGTGAGCGAGTCGTCGTAGAAGATCGGGTTGCGCTCCAGGTCAGCCTGGCGGTTCCAGCCACGGGCCAGGTTGACGTAGCGCAGCAGGGCGGAGGACTCGCGATGGCTCTTGGCCGGTACGACCTCGACCCGGCCCTGCTCCTTGGCCTTGACCTGCTTGAGCTGGTCCAGCATCGGCGCCAGCTCGCGGGCCCAGGCGGCGGAGGGGGTGGTGTTGACGATGTCGTCACCCGACTTGAAGCCCTGCCACACGGTGAGCGCTACCAGCGCGGTCACCAGCGCCGTCCACTGCCGGCCGGCGCGCAGCAGCTCCGCGCGGCGGGGCCGGGGGGTCTCAGACAGCGCGGCGACCAGCACCACGCCGCCGAACAGCATGCCGAGCCGGGTGATGTTGCTGCCGATCTGCGAGGGGATCAACCAGGTGAGGAGGACGGCGAGCGAGTACAGGCCGCCGACGAAGCGCACCGTGCGCCAGCTCTTCGGGCAGAACACGACGGCGCCGATGCCGGACAGCAGGGGCAGGATCGTCGACGGGAAGGTCATCGGCTGCTCGCCGGAGAACGGGAACAGCCACCAGGACAGGGCCACCACGATGGTGGGCGTGACCCCGAGCGCGTAAGCCGCCCAGCGCCGCTTGGTCAGCCACAGGGCCGCCGCCACGATGCCCACGAAGAGGCCGGCCACCGGGCTGCCCATGGTCGCCAGGGCCGCCAGCAGCGCAGCCAGCAGCCAGCGAAGGACCCGGTGCAGGGCCCGCGTGGAGCGCCACCGGGTCGGCCAGGCGAAGATCACGGCGAGCGCCGCGAGCCCGAACATCGTGCCGAGCCCGAACGTCACGCGCCCCGATATGGCGTTGCAGACCAGCGCGAACGCCGCGTACAGCGCGGGCCACATCGGCTTGCGCACCGCGCGGCTGCGCACCAGGAGCAGCGCTACGAGCCCCGCCGAGAGCGTGCCCGCTATCACCATCGTGGTGCGGACCCCGAGCACGGCCATCAGGTAGGGCGAGATCACGCTGTACGAGACGGGGTGCATGCCCCCGTACCAGGCCAGGTTGTACGCCGAGCCGGGGTGCTGGAGGGCGAACTCGGCCCACGCGTCCTGGGCGGCCATGTCGCCGCCGCTGTTGGCCACCACCAGCACCCACACCAGGTGCAGCAGGCCGGCGAAGACCAGCGCGGCGGGGACGGGGTGCCACAGTGCGAGGGCGATTCGGCGAAGTATGCCTGGCCACTCCCGGGTGTCGACCGAACCGCCCTCCCCCGACCGCCGCTGTGCGGGTACGCGTATCAGCCCCGTGGCGCTCGCGTCTTCCTGGTCCGTCCGCGGCGGATGAACGGTGGTCACTGCAGCTCTCCCCGTCTGCCCCGAGGGTCATCCCCCATCTTCAGCGCTCTTCGGGGTGGTCTGGCACCCGATGGTCTCGCGCTGGTCCGCGATGGGGCGCGTGCGATGACAGGCCCGGCCGGACCGTGTCGACGCTAGCACGACCAGACCCCCTGCTCTTCCCGGATTGGCGCGTGACCTCGGCTTTCGCCAACTCTTCACCAGCCGGCTGTGCGTAAGGTCACCGCGTTCGGACGCCCCCGCGCACGGGTCGGCCACGGGCCGGTCACGGCACGCGCACCGGGCGGGCACATTCCGGTCCTCGCGCGCCAGCGCGGGCCCGCGGCGCGTGGCGCTACCGGCCCGGGTGCGGCCACGCCGCCCGCCGGGAGCGGGCGACGTGGCCGGGACGCCGTGCGGCCGGTGTGCTGGTCGCGCGCGGGGCGAGTCGGAACGGGCCGGTCAGGTGACGCGGAGCAGCTTCGTGCCGAAGGACGGCTCGGCGAGGTACTCGCCGAGCGCGACCGGGACCTTCACCTGTCTCGGGCCCTCACCGACGGTGAGGGTGCCGATCTCGGTGCCCGCGTCCTGCGTGTGCGGCAGCTTCTTGCCGCCGTCCGTCAGGTCCAGGTTCACCGTCAGGCCGGGCCAGCCCACCGCGGTCACGTCCTTGACCGCGACGACCGGCGTCTTGCCGCCGAGACCGTCGTCCACCTCGCCGACCACGTCGCCCTTCTTGACCACCTTGCGCGCCTGCAGGGTGTCCTGCGCCTTGAGGATCAGCTTCTTGCTGGCGTCCAGGGCGCCGGTGAGGATCGAGTTGTCGCGCTCGGCCGGCGGCTGCGAGAGCACCGCGCCGATGATCAACTGCGTGGTGCCGCCGATCTTCTTCTCGGCCGCGAAGACCAGGTTGCCGCCGGCCTTCGTGGTGGTGCCGGTCTTGATGCCCACCACGCCGTTGAACGGCACCAGGTGGTTCCAGTTGCCGTGCACGTCGCCGCGGCTGTCCTCGTAGTTCGGCATCTTGACGACCTCCCGGAAGACCGGGTCGTCCATCGCCTTCTTGGCCAGCTTCACCTGGTCGACGGCGGTGCTGACGGTGGTCGCGTTCAGACCGCTGGGGTCGGTGTACGTGGTGTTCTTCATCCCCAGGTCCTTGGCGGCCTCGTTCATCTTCGTGACGAACGCGGCCTCCGACCCGGCGTCCCAGCGGGCGAGGAGCCGCGCGATGTTGTTCGCGGAAGCGATCATGATGCTCTCGACCGCCTCCCGCTGCGTGATCTGCGCGCCCTCGTCCACCTTGACGACGGACTCGCCGTCCGCGTCCTTCCCGGCGTCCGCCGCCGCCTTCGCGTCGATCTTGATCTTGGGCCCGTCGGTGCCCGCCTTTATCGGGTGGTCCCGCATGATCACGTACGCGGTCATCACCTTCGCCACGCTCGCGATCGGCGTGGGCTTCTGCTCCACGTACGCGCCCAGGCTGCCGAGCCCCTCGACGTCTACGACGGCCTGTCCCTTGGTGGGCCACGGCATCGTCGGCTTGGCACCGTCGAAGGAGAAGGTGCTGTTCGCCGTGAGCTTCAGCTCGGGCGTCGGCAGCGGGCGCAGCGACTGCGCGACCCCGAACAGGATCGCGAGGACCAGCACCAGGGGCGTCCAGATCTTCACCCGGCGCACGATGGTCCGGGTCAGCGTCGGCTTGGGCGGCGGCGTGTTGGTGAGCTGCGCCAACAGGTCGAGCGGCGCAGACGGGCCGGCGGGCTGAGCGGACTCGCCGGCCGCCGAGGCGCCGGTGGCCGCGCCAGCCGGCAGGTCCAGCACGGGCTGCTGCGCCGTGTGCTCGGTCTCGGGCGGCGTCACCGCGCCGGCCGCCGGCTTCGCCGGCCGCTCGTCGGCGGACTTCAGCGGCACGAACTGGCTGGTCCGCTCGGCGCTCGTCGGCTCCTGCCCCCGGCCCGCGCCCTTGCCCTTGCCGCCCGGCGTGGAGCCGGCGTCGCGCGGCAGGTCGGAGGGGCGCAGCGCCTTGAACGCGGTCGTCGGACGGTCAACGGACTCACCCGCCGGGTCGGTGTCCGTGGCCTCGTCCGGGCCGTCGCTCTCGTCGCGGCCCTTGCCCACGGTCTTGCTCTCGCCTGCGTCCCCGCCCTTGCCCGGGCGGGCGCCAGCGCGCTCGCCGGCCGGCGCGGCGCCGGTCTCCCGGGGGAGGGTGCCGAACACGGAGGTGGGGGTGTCCACCGAAGCAGCGGCCCGACCGGCCGCACCGGCCCGGCCGGCCCCGGCGCCCTTGGCACTGCTGGTCTCGCTGCCCTTGCCGTCCTTGTCGCCCTTGTTGTCCTTGCTGTTGTCCGCGCTGTCGGCGCCCTGGCCGCCGGGGGCCTCGCTGTCGCCGCGCTTGGTTCCGCTGCCCTCGCTGTCGCTGGGCCTGGCGCCTTCGTTCGCGCCGTCGCGGGCCGCGCGGGCAGCCGCGGCGCCGTGCACCGCGCCGAACACGGCCGTGGCACAGTCAACGGGCGTCCCGGGGACGCCGCCGGGGCCGGATGCGGAACCCGAAGCGGAACCACTGGCGGACCCGGAGTCCGACGCGTCGGCCGCCGAGCCACCCGTGGCGGCTCCCGCCCCGGTACCGGTCGCCGCCGCGCCGCCCTTGCACTTGCCGTCGCCCTCGCCCCTGCCGCGCTCGGCGGCGCCGGCCCCGCCGGGGCGAGTAGCGGAGTCGGTACGGGAGCCGGCGTCGGCCCGGCCGTCACCTGGCGTGTCCTCCCGGTGGTCGGGGCCCGCCTTGGCCACCCAGGCGGCGACTGCGGCCCGCAGCCGCGCGTCGCCGACCGGTGCGGCCGGCTCGTCACCCGCCGCGGCGGACTCCGGCGCGCCGGTGTCGTCCCCCTCGGCGTCCGACACCGAGGAAGTGCCCGACGCAGAGTCGGACGCGCTCGAACCGGAAACGGTGGCGGAACCCCCGTCCGGGCCCTCGTCCCCCTCGCCGTCCGGAGCGCCGTCGGCGTGCCCGCCGGCGGGCGCCGTGTCCGTGGCGGACCGGTCGGCGCCGGGCCGCGTCGGCAGCGGGCCGGTGCGCAGCACGGTGGTCACCCGGTCCTCGCCCTCGGCGGCCGAGCCCGCGCCCGCGCCACCGTCGCCGTCCGCCTCGTCCCGCGCGCCGTCGGCGCCCTCGTCCGCCGCGTCCGATTCGCTGTCGCGAACCTTGGCCGGACCGCCGGAGCGGGTGGCCGCGCCCGCGCCCCCGCGCGGCTCGCTCGACGTGCTGCGCTCGCCCGACGCCTGGCCGGGGGTGCGACGTATCGCCGTGAAGACGGCCGTCGCCTGGTCGCCGGAGCGCTCGCGGCCCGTGGGCTCAGGCTGATCGGATTCCGGTTCCGTTTCCGTCCGGGTGCCGTTCGCGCCGCCGCGCCGCCCCGACGCGCCGGAGGCGCCGCGCTCGGCGGCGTCCCCGCCGGACCGGCGCCCGGTCCCGCCCGAGCGCTCCGAGGCGCCCGAGGAGGGCTTGGAGGCCCCGCCAGGCGCCTCCGCGCGGCCGTTCACGCCCGGCACCCTGGCGGCCGTCCGTGCGGCGCCCTGGCGCGCCGGAGCGGAGCCCGGAGTCTCCTCCGCTTCGCGCCGGTCGGTGAGCCGCGGGTCACGTTCGCCCCTGATGGTCTCCCCCGATGACTTTCGCTGCTCTGACCTGCCGGGGGACTCGCCCGCCACCGATGCCTCCTCGAAATACGTTGCTCGGGACGCACCACTGCCCGTGGCACCGCGCCCCGCCGCCCAACCGTCTATCCAGTGTCCTGTGTCGCCGCGGCGCGCCAGCACGGCCGCTCCGCCAAGGGGCGTCGCCCACCTGCTAGACGAGAACGACATACCTACCGGTTCCCGCTCGAAGTGCCCACGCGCTCTCGACAGACCAATGTGAGAGGGGTCACCCTGTCATTCATCCACGCGGGGAGGCATGGATGGGCAGGAGCCGCAGAACAATTCCGGAGGAGCTTCTGCTGCTCGCTTTGGACCCGGCCACGGGCACCACAGCGCAGCCGCAGTCGCTTGACCTCGGCCTTGCCGGGGCCCAGCTAGTAGAGCTGGCTCTGGCAGGACGGATAGCCCCAGATGGGGATCGTATAGCCGTGGTGCTACCACGGCCGACCGGAGATCCGACGTTGGACTCCGCGCTCGAACTGCTGCGCCGACGCGGCAGTCCGGTGCGCGCCGTCCACTGGATCGGCGGACCCCGACTGGGGCTGCGCCAGACGTATCTCACGCACCTGGAGCGGTGCGGCATGGTGCATGCCGTGGCGGGTCAGAAGATGTGTGGGGTGCTGCCGACGACGCGCTACCAAGCGACGGAGACGGCGATCAGCCGCGAGATCAGGGCCCGGCTCGATAACGCGATCCGCACAGGTGTACCGCCGGACCCGCGGACCGCGGCGCTTGCCGCCCTGGCCCACGCGGTCGGGCTCGGCAAGCACCTCTACCCGGGGAACGAGGGGCGTTCATCGCGGTCCCGGCTCCGGGACCTGATCAGGCACGACCCGATGGGCGGGCTCGTGGCGCACGCCGTGATGGACGTACAGAACGGCGTCGCCGCTCAGCCAAGGCGAGCACCGGCCACCGGCCGGCAGGTCGCCGGGGCCCGGCCGACGGCGGAGGCAGCGACGGGCGTTCCGGCGCAGTCGGCGTCCGTCAGCGGGAACATGGCCCGCGTCGGCGCTCGCTGACGAGGGCCGGCGTCGCGCGAGGAAAAACCGTTTCATCGATGTGCTGCAGCGCAGGACGCTGCCCGGCCGGCACATCGCCAGGCCGACGCCCTGCCGGCCGACCCACCGCCTATGGCGTCCCCTCGGCCGGCATGACGCCACGCACCACGGGCTCAGCCCAGCACCACCAGCAACACGAATAACCTGAGCATGACGAGCACCGCTGCCAAGCGGTGCTCCGCACAGGACCGCACGACCCGCGGTGCCGAGCGCACGCTCGGCACCGCTCGCACCATCCGCACGACATCTCCACCCGTGCCACGCGGTACGGGCGCCGCCACCGGGCGCCGTCCAGCCGCCGCACGGGACTTGGGTGCCACTGGCACCACCGGCACCACACCAGCACCGCCCGGGCGGCGTGCCGAGCACGCTTCGCCGGGGCGCACCGCACCGCGGTCTACTGACCGGTCCGGGAGCCGCTGAAAGCGCGCGGGGGGGACGGTCACCGTGACGTACGGCCGTTCCACCGCCCCGCGCGCCCGCCCGCGCGCCGGCGGAACGCCCGCGCATCGCCGAACGTGGCCGCATCAAGACCATCTGTGTGCATTTTCCAGCGCCGCCCCGATCAGTGATGGCAGGCTGCTGAACGGCAGTGGTCTCCGTACGTACGGAGACGGTCCCAGCAACGGGCAGCAGAGTGAACCCGGAGGTGCACTTCCCGTGACATCCAGTGTGGGCCCCACGGTCAGGCGACGCCGGTTGGGCCAGGAACTGCGCAGGCTCCGCCAGGAGAAGGGCATGACGGCGGAGGAGGTGGCCGAGGAACTGATGGTCTCCCAGTCGAAGATCAGCCGACTGGAGAACGGCCGCCGCAGCATCAGCCAGCGCGACGTGCGCGACCTGTGCCGGACGTATCGGGTCGAGGACAAGCGCCTGGTCGAGTCACTGATGCAAATGGCCAAGGACTCGCGGCAGCAGGGCTGGTGGAACGCCTTCGGCGACGTCCCGTACAGCGTCTACATCGGCTTCGAGAACGACGCGGCCTCGCTGCGGGTCTTCGAGTCCCAGGTGGTTCCCGGGCTGCTCCAGACCCCGCAGTACGCCGAGGCGGTCATCGGCGGGGCGATTCCGGAGGGGACGGCAGAGCAACTCGCCCAGCGGGTCCAGGTGCGCATGCGCCGGCAGGAACGGATCACGGACCCGCTCAGCCCGCTGCGCCTGTGGGCGGTGGTGGACGAGTCGGCGCTGCGCCGCCTGGTGGGCAACTCGCGCGTCATGACGCAACAGTTGGAGTACCTGATTCGCATGAGCCACGAGCCGCACGTGACCGTGCAGGCGCTGCCGTTCGACCTGGGCTCGCACCCGGGCATGAGCGGCCAGTTCTCCATTCTGGAATTCTCCGACGAGTCCGACACCAGCGTGGTCTACCTGGAGGGCGTCACCAGCGATCTGTATCTGGAGAAGCTTTCCGACGTGCAGAGCTACAGCATGATGTACGAGCACCTGCGGGCCCAGGCGCTCAATGTGGACCAGACCCGCGAGTTCATCGCGAAGGTCGCCCAGGAGCATGCGCGGAACCACGAATCCGGGAAGTAGACGCGTCGCGCCCGACGTCCTTTTCGGCACGCGCCGGATACGACATTCCCCGTCGGCCCGCCAACTGGCCCCGCGCGGCGACCCGCACCCGGTACCACCACCGCCGGCGGCGCCGGAGCGAGCCAAACTCCGTTCCACACGAACCTTGTTGAGCCTTTCCGTCCCGGGCCGGCCGGCGTGGGGAGGGAGGCTACACCGTCGCACCCCACGCGTGGAAGGGCGCCAGGGAATGTGCCATCCGGTCGAGTGAACGCCCCATTCCCTTGGCAATGGAGGCGAGTAGCGTGGAGCGCGTCGCCCGAATGGTGGCGAGAACCACCCGGCAAACACATCGGAGTAAACATGGCTATTCGACGCGGGGAAACCCACGCCTGGCAGAAGTCCACGCACTCCGGAGGCAACGGCGCGTGCGTGGAAGTGGCGTCACCGGCCACCGAGATTATCGCGGTGCGCGACTCCAAGGACCCGAGCGGCCCGTCCCTGGCGTTCTCCCCGGAGTCGTGGAACAGCTTTATCGGGGGCGTCAACGGCGGCGCTTTCAAGGGCACCTGATCCACCGGCCGCCGCGCCACGGAGCAGTTCCCGGCAGCGCCCACCCCGGCCGCGTCGAGCGGTCAGCGCGCTGACCACCCCAGGAACCGTTCCGGTCCACCGCGCGGCAACCCCGACCGGTTCGGCTCCACCCCGATCCCCACGAGCCGCTACGAGACCGTGTGAGCCGCAGCTCGCCGCGGGAGATCGTCGCACCATCCGAGATCCGCGCCTGTGAACTCGGAGTTCTTCCGTACGGTGGCGACGCGTCGCGCTCGCTGACGCACCGCCGACACGAGCCCTCTCGACCGGTCGCCGTCCCCGCCGAGGGGGCTCGCTGCCGTCCGCCACACCCCTCCCACCGCGCCCCACGGAGGGGCGACCCTACGTCGCCCCTCCCCGGCAGCCGTTCGCACCCGCGCCAACCACCCCGCGACCGCGTCGCCGCGCCGCCTCCGCACCGCTCCCACCCGGGCGACACCACCGCCGAACACCACTGCCGACAACCGGGGATGAGCACCTGGCAGTTGGTAGTTGGCCACTGCCAACTACCAACCAGGTATCGGATACCCGCCCATAAGCACACCCAGGTGGGCACGCCGACGTGCGCACAGACGGGCACGCAGATGGTTGACCTGACCATCTACTCCGTAGACTGCACCCGGGAGACAAGGAGCAGTCGATGCGCGCCAACACCCCCAGCCTCGCCGCCCGGGTCGGCTCGGTCGCCGGTTCGCCGGTCCGGGAGATCCTGCGACTCACCGCCCGGCCGAAGGTCATCTCGTTCGCAGGTGGCCTGCCCGCGCCGGAACTCTTCGACACTGACGGCATCGCCGCCGCCTTCCGCCGCGTACTGGACGAGGAGCCGCGGCGCGCGCTGCAGTACTCCACCACCGAGGGCGACCCCGCGCGGCGGCCGCCGGGCGGCCGACGGAGCGCGGCCTGCCGACCGACCCCACCGACCCGCTGATCACCACCGGTTCGCAGCAAGCCTTGACGCTGGTCGCCAGCGCCCTGCTCGACCCCGGCGACGTGGTCCTGGTGGAGGAGCCCTGCTACCTCGCCGCGCTCCAGTGCTTCGGGCTCGCCGGGGCGCGGATCGTCGCGGTTCCCGGGGACGAGGAGAGCCTGGACCCGGCGGCCCTGGAGACGGCCGTCGTACGGGAGCGGCCGAAGCTGCTCTACACCGTGCCCACCTTCCAGAACCCCACCGGCCGGACCCTGAGCGCCGCCCGGCGCCGGGCGATCGCCGAGGTCGCGGCGCGGCGCGGCGCGGGCTGTGGGTGGTCGAGGACGACCCGTACGGCGAACTGCACTTCGAGGGCGAACCGGTGCCGTGGATCGCCGCCTTCGCGCGGGACGCGGGCGCCGCCGACCGCACGGCGCTGATCAGCAGCTATTCCAAGATCATGGCGCCCGGGTTGCGCCTCGGGTGGCTGCGCGCGCCCGCGCCGCTGCTGCGCGCCTGCAACGTCGCCAAGCAGGCCGCCGACCAGCACACGCCGACCGTCAACCAACTCGCCGCCGCCCGCTACCTCGCCGACAACGACCTGGACGCGCACCTCGCCCGGGTCCGCGGCGCCGGGACGCGCTGATCGCCGGGCTGCGGGAGGCGCTCCCCGCCGGCTCGCGGTGGAACCGGCCGCAGGGCAGCATGTTCATCTGGGCCGCGCTGCCCGCTGGTCGGGACGCCGCCGAGGCGCTGCGCGAGGTGGTCACGCACGACGTGGCGTACGTGCCGGGCGCGCCGTTGTACTCGGGCGAACCCGACCCGGCCACGCTGCGGCTCTCGTTCGTGAAGCACACCCCGGACGAGATAGCCGACGGCCTGAAGCGGCTGGCCAAGGGGCTGCGGTAGCGCGCCCGCGCGCGGGGCCCCCGACCCGGGCCCGCGCGGGTCAGCCGCGTGGGTAGCGGGCCAGCCAGGCGGGGGGACGACCTGGCCGGGGTGTGCAGGGCGGGGCCCTGGGTCATCTCCATGGCGAAGTCGTCGGCCAGCTCCAGGATCGTGCCGCGGCCCTCCAACTCGGCCAGCCAGCCGGGCGGCAGGGCCGTCTCGCCTTGCAGGGCGCCGAGCAGGTTGCCGCAGATGGAGCCGGTGGAGTCGCTGTCGCCGCCGTGGTTGACCGCGAGCAACAGGCCGTGCCGGACGTCCTCGGCGACCAACGCGCAGTACACGCCCATCGCCAGCGCCTCCTCGGCCGTCCACCCCTCCCCCCAGCGACTCGACCCGCTCGGCCGTCGGCAGCCCCTGGCGTACGGCGCCGAGCGCGTGCTTGAGCGCGTCGGAGGTCTCCTCGTGGCCGGGCCGGGTGGCGAGCATGGCGAGCGAGCGCTGCACGGCGCCGTCCAGCGCCTCGCCGCGCGCGAGGCCGTGCACGATGAGGACGAACGCGCCCGCCGAGAGGTAGCCGGTGGGGTGGCCGTGGCTCTGTGCGGCGCACTCGATGGCCAGTTGGAAGACGAGTTGCGGCTCCCAGCCGACGAGCAGCCCGAACGGCGCGGAGCGCATCACCGCGCCGCACCCCTTGGAGTCGGGGTTCTTCGGCGCGTCCAGGGTGCCCATCGGGCAGTCGGCGAGGCCGGACAGGCAGGCCCGGCCGGGGGCGCGCTGCGCGTACAGCCACTCCTCGCGGGCGAGCCAGCCGTCGTTGTGGTTGCGCTCGTCGGGTCCCCAGTCGTGCTGGGTGGCGTACCAGCGGCGGTGGGCCGCGTACACGTCGGTGGGTGGGTGCCAGGCGCCGGTGTCGCGTCTGACCTGGGCGCGGATCAACCCGTCCACGGTGAACAGCGTCATCTGGGTGTCGTTGGTGACGCGGCCGCGCCGGCCGTAGGCCGGGACGAAGTCCGTGACGCCGTCGGGCCCGTGCGCCTCGCAGATGGCGGCCAGCGAGTCGAACTCGATGCCGGCGCCCAGGGCGTCGCCGATCGCGCCGCCGAGCAGACAACCGCGGACCCAACTACGGAAGTCGTGCTGCTCGGCGCGGCCCCACATCACGGACGCCGCACGGGCAGATGCGGTCACGACCTCGCCCCTTTCAGTTCGTTTCTATGGCTCTTCGCGCAGCACCCAAACTGGTTCAGCACTGTAATGGACCATGAATGATCGCTTCCGGCCCGTCGCCAAATGTGAACCACATCATCGCGACGCCCCGCGCCGAGCACCACACCCCCTCGCCGCCACCGCCGAACCGGGCCACCACCGGCCCGCCCCCGCGCCATCGAACCACCCGCCCGCCGAGCGGCCCCCGAACGGTGCCCCGCCCCGCGTCGCCCCGCGCCGGCTCGTACCGGGGCACGTCCGACCATTCCAGCACCTGTCCGAGAGGCGAACAGCGCGGCCCGCCGAGCCGCGTCGGGCCGCCTAGCATCGCCCCGTGCGGCGCGCGGTCAGGAACGTCGCGCGCCGGGGGAACGCGCGGGGCACAGGGGAGTCCATGAGGGTCGGCGGGTTGGCGGTCGCGCTGGTGTTGGTCGCGTCCGTGCTGGCGGGTTGCGGTGAGGACGGGGGCGCGCAGCGTTCGAAGGGGGCGCACGAGAGTACCGAGCCGTCCGCGGAGGCGCGCGAGCCCGCCGACGGGGCGTCCCGCCAGCCCGCCACCGGCGACTGGTGGCGCCCCCGGCCGGGCGCCGCGGCCGACTGGGACTGGCAGATCAGCGAGCCGTACGACCTGTCGGCGCCCCGGCAGATGTACGGCCTCGACCTGTTCGACCTCGCGCCCGCCGGGTCCGAACTGCGCTACCGGGACGGCGAGGTGATCCCCATACAGGCCGGCGCGCTCGCCGGGAAGGTCGCCACCCTGCACGCCCGTACGCCGCGCCCGGTCGTCATCTGTTACGTCGACACCGGCACGTACGAGGACTACCGGCCCGACGCACACCGTTTCCCCGGCCACCGCGCCGCCGCAGCGGGCGGGGTGCCGAACCGGCCGCGGCAGCCAGCCGCGGGTTCCGTGATCGGCTGGGACACCGGTTGGGAGGGCGAGCGCTGGCTGGACATCCGGCGGTCGCGGCGGCACATGTTCGCCAAGACCGTCTGGGCCCGGTTCGACCTCGCCCGGCGGATGGGGTGTGACGGCGTGGAGCCCGACCAGAACAACCCGGTCGACAACGACCCCGGGTTCCCGATCACCCTGGAGGACCAGCTCTCCTGGTACCGCGAGGTCACCGAACAGGCCCACCGGCGCGGCCTGTCCGTGGGCCTGAAGAACGGCCACGACCAGCCGGGTTCGGCCGCCCGACTGGTCGACGCCTTCGACTGGGCGCTCCCCGAGGAGTGCGCGCAGTTCGACGAGTGCGACGAGCTGTCGCCGTTCGTCAAGGCGGGCAAGGCCGTCTTCGCCGTGGACTACGCGGGCTCGGTACGGGCCGACCCGGCCTGCCGCCAGCACCGCGCCCGCGGCTTCGACGGCCTGATCAAGGACGAGCCCCCCACCGGCGCCCACCGCGTGCCCTGCCGGTCCTGAGCCGGCAGGTCGGCGGGTCGGCGAGGTCGGACGGGGCGGGGCCCGGCGAGGTCGGGCAGGAGCCGGTGAGGTCGGGTGGGTGTGGGGCCCGGTGAGGTCGGGCAGAGCCGGCGAGGTCGGGCAGGGACTTGGCGAGGTCGTCGGGCGGGTGCGGCCTGGTCGACTCCCACCCGCACCCGCCCCCTCACCCGCGCCCGGTCAACTCCGGACGCACTCCACCGGAATCCACAGCTCCGCCTCCGCCCGCGTCCCGTCCTCCGACACAGGCGGGTCCGCAGGATCTCGGGCCCCGGCCTGCTCTGGTACGGGTTGGACGGGAACCACTGGGTGAACACGTCCCGCCACAGGTGCTGGAGCGTCAGCGGGAACGGGCCCTCGCTGTCGAATACGGCCCAGGTGCCGGCGGGCACCTCCAACACGTCCAGGTCCGCGGGGGCCTCGGCCCCGGTCACGGCGGCGTGGTAATAGTCCAGCTCCGTCCCCTCAGCCCGGCTCGGGTCGAGGTTGTGGCTCAGCCCGACCACGCCCCGGGGCTCCTGGTCGGACAGGGCGGCGATACGCCCCAGCGTCTCCTGGTCGATGCAGCGGATGAACTCCGCAATCGCCGGGTTCGCCCCCTCGTGGACGAGCGGCACCCGGGCCCTCCCGCCCACGACGCGGAACCGCTCCTTGTCCACCACTCGGTACCGCATGCTGCTCCTCCCCTCGACGGTCAGCCGGAAGGAGATCCGAGGCTGCGACCACAGCCGCGCGCCGCCGCGCCGCGCCTCGCCCGGGCCCACGCCGTGCACGGCCCGGAAGGCCCGCGCGAACGCCTCCCCCGAGCCGTAGCCGTAACGCACCGCGATCTCCAGGAGCGTCCGCTCACCGGCGAGCACATCGGCCCCCGCGACGGTCAGCCGCCTACGCCGTACGTACTCCGACAGCGGCATCCCGGCCAACGCGGAGAAGAGCCGCCGGAAGTGGTACTCCGACGTCACCGCGATCCGCGCCAGGTAGGACGGCTCGATCCGCTGGTCGAGGTGCGCCTCGGCGTGTTCCAGGGTCTGGTTCAGCCGGTCCAGCACCTCGGTCTCCTTCTCCTCCGCCCACCACGCCAGGAAGGCCGCCCCCTCGGACCCGATGTCCCGTGCCCGGGTCGGTCGGGCCCGGCGGGGCCCTCTGGGGCTCTCACACCGCGCCGTCCCCCAGCACCGGCAGCAGCTCCGGCAGGTGGCCGTCGGACGCCAGCGCCGCGGCCTGCCGCTCCGTCGGGACCTGACCGTACGTCGTCGTCCTGGGCCGCGCCGGGCGGCCCGCCGCCTCCGCTATGGCGACCAGGTCCTGGATGGAGCGGTACGAGCCGTAACCCGAGCCCGCCATCCGGGAGATGGTCTCCTCCATCAGGGTGCCGCCCAGGTCGTTGGCGCCCGAGCGCAGCATCTCCGCCGCCCCCTCGGTGCCCAGCTTGACCCAACTCGTCTGGATGTTGGGGATGTACGGGTGCAGCAACAGCCGGGCCATGGCCGTGACGGCCCGGTTGTCGCGGGTGGTGGGGCCGGGGCGGGCGATGCCGGCCAGGTAGACCGGGGCGTTGGTGTGGATGAAGGGCAGGGTCACGAACTCGGTGAAGCCCGCGACGCCCTTCTCGAGCGCGGCCCGCTGCATGCCGGCGAGCGTGCGGAAGTGACCGAGCCAGTGCCGGGGCTGGTCCACGTGCCCGTACATCATCGTGGACGAGGAGCGCATGCCCAGCTCGTGCGCGGTGGAGACGACCTCGACCCAGGTGGCCGTGGGCAGCTTGCCCTTGGTGAGCACCCAGCGCACCTCGTCGTCGAGGATCTCGGCTGCCGTGCCCGGGATGGAGTCGAGCCCCGCCTCGCGCACGGCGGTCAGCCACTCGCGGATGGACAGGCCGGTGCGCGAGGCGCCGTTGACGACCTCCATCGGCGAGAACGCGTGCACGTGCATGCCCGGCACGCGCTCCTTGACCGCCCGCGCGATGTCGAAGTAGGCCGTGCCCGGCAGGTCCGGGTGGATGCCGCCCTGCACACACACCTCCACCGCGCCCACCTCCCACGCCTGCTCGGCGCGGTCGGCGACCTGGGACAGGGAGAGGGTGTAGGCGTCGGCGTCCGTGCGGCGCTGGGCGAACGCGCAGAAGCGGCAGCCAGTGTAGCAGACGTTGGTGAAGTTGATGTTGCGCGTGACGATGTACGTGACGTCGTCGCCGACCACCGAGCGGCGCAGGTCGTCCGCCACCCGGCAGAGCGCGTCCAGCGCGTCCCCGTCCGCGTGCAGCAGCACCAGCGCCTCGTCGTCGGTGAGCCGGGGCGGATCGTCGGCGGCCACGGCCAGCGCGGCCCGCACGTCGCCGTCGATCCGCGAGGGCACCATGCCGGGCGCCGCCGCCTCGCGCAGCGCGTCCCAGTCGCCGTAGACGTGGTCGAAGTCGGCCCGCCGGTCGCCGGTGCGGCCCTCGGTGTCGATGGTGCGGTGCAGTTCGGTGCGGCCCGTGCCGGCGGTGGGCAGCGCGAAGCCCTCGTCGGGCTCCTGCCAGGGCAGCCCGGTGGGCATGGCATCGGCGCGGGCCAGGCCGGTCTCGGGGTCGGCGAGCGCGCCGACGTGCGGGAGCAGCCGGGGGTCGAGCCAGGGCTCCCCGCGCTGGACGAACTCCGGGTAGACCGCGAGCCGTTCGCGCAGCTCGAAGCCGGCGGCGGCGCTGTGCTCGGCGAGCGCGTCGATCTGGGGCCAGGGGCGCTCAGGGTTAACGTGGTCGGGGGTGAGCGGCGAGACGCCGCCCCAGTCGTCGATGCCCGCGCCGATCAGCCGCGCGAACGCGCCACCGGCCGCCGGCTGCGTGACGTCGCCGTCCACCAGGTTGGGCGGGGCCTGGAGGTTCACGGACGGGCCGAGGATGTGCCGGGCGACGGCGACGATGGCCACCAGGTCGTCCAGTTCCGCGTCCGGCGCGGTGCGCATCGCCGTGTCGGGCTTGGCGCGGAAGTTCTGGATGATGAGTTCCTGGATGCCGTGGTAGGCGCGGGCGACGCGGCGCAGCGCGAACAGCGACTCCGCGCGCTCCTCGGGCGTCTCACCGATACCGATCAGCAGCCCGCTGGTGAACGGGACGGAGCTGCGCCCCGCGTCCTCCAGGACCCGCAGCCGCACGGCGGGCTCCTTGTCGGGCGAGCCGTAGTGCGGCTGGCCCGGCTCGCTCCACAGCCGCTCGGCCGTGGTCTCCAGCATCATCCCCATGGACGGGGCGACCGGCTTGAGCCGCTGGAAGTCCGTCCAGGTCATGACCCCGGGGTTGAGGTGCGGCAGCAGCCCGGTCTCCTCCAGGACGCGGATCGCCATGGCGCGCACGTAGGAGATGGTGTCGTCGTACCCCTCGGCCTCCAGCCACTCCGGCGCCTCCGGCCAGCGGTCCTCGGGCTTGTCGCCGAGCGTGATCAGCGCCTCCTTGCAGCCCATCTCGGCGCCGCGGCGGGCGATGGCGAGCACCTCGTCCGGCGACATGTACATCCCGTGGCCGGCGCGGCGCAGCTTGCCCGGGACGGTGGCGAAGGTGCAGTAGTGGCACTTGTCCCGGCACAGCCGGGTCAGGGGGATGAAGACGCTGCGCGAGTACGTGATGACGCCGGGCCGGCCGGCGGCGGCCAGGCCCGCGTCGCGCACCCGCGCGGCGGACGCGCACAGGTCGTCCAGGTCGGCGCCGCGCGCCTGGAGCAGCACCGCGGCCTCGCCGACATCCAGGGCCACGCCGTCGCGTGCCCGGCGCAGCGCGCGGCGCATGGCGTTGGCGGTGGGCGCGGCGGACGGGACGGCCGGGGTGGGCAGTGGGACGGCGGAGGCGGACGAGACGGTCGGCTCGGCGGGGGCGGGCGGGACGGTTTCGACCGGCGGGGCAGTGGGGTCCGAAGTGGCCGGCGCGGGCGCTCCGTCGGAGGTCGCCGGCGCGCCGGCCGGGGGTGCCGCGCCCGCTGCCGGCCGCGGTACGGCCTGGTCAGCGGGGGTGTGGTCGGGCGTGGCCGGGTGCGACTGCCGCGACGGCTGCGGCTGTCGTTCGGGGCCTTGTCCCTCTGCGCTCGTCGTCATTCCTTGAGGATACGAGCGGCCTCCGACAGTGGCGCCGAAGATCGCTGCGGGCTATGTCACAGGCCCCGGGACGCCGCGCGCGACGGGGCGGCCGTGGGACGGGTGGGGTCACGGGTACCGCGCGGGTGGGGTCACAGGTACTGCGCGTAGTCGTCGAGCGCCCGCAACACGGTGTTCTCGTCGCCGGTCGGCGTCTGCAACACGACCTCGGTGATGCCCAGGTCAGCGAAGTGCGCGAGCTTCCCCGCGGAGGGCAGCACCGCGTACGGCACCACCTGCGGCTCGCCGGGGCGGCCCGCCTCCGTCCACGCCTGACGCAGTTTCGGCAGGGTCTCGGTGAGTCCCTTGCCGCCGAGCGGCAGCCAGCCGTCGGCGTACTCGGTGACGTGGGCGAACAGCCCCGGCCCGGCCGCCCCGCCTACCAGGGTGCGCGGCCCGGTCAGCGGCGCGCCGGCGCGCTCCCGTGGCGCGTGCGACGGCTTGGGGTGGGCGTGGCTGGCCGGCACGGAGCCGAACTCTCCCTCGTGACCGGTCGGCTCCGGCGCCCAGAGCGCCTGCATCAGGGCCATGCGGTCGCGTACCAGCCCCGCCGGGTGGACCAGCCGACGCCGTGGCTGGCGGCCTCCTCCACGTACCAGCCGAAGCCGATGCCCAGGGTGAACCGGCCGCCGGAGAGGAAGTCGAGGGTGGCGACCTGCTTGGCCAGGTCGATCGGGTCGTGCTGGGCGACCAGGGCGACGCCGGTGCCGAGGCCGAGCCGCTCGGTCAGGCCGCGGCCTGACCGAGCGCCACGAACGGGTCGAGGGTGCGGCCGTACGCGCGCGGCGTGGGCTCTCCTGAGGGGAGTCGGGAGGCGGCTTCCACCGGGATGTGGGTGTGTTCGGGTAGGTAGAGCCCGGCGAACCCGCGCTCCTCCAGGTCGCGTGCCAGTCGGAGTGGGCCGATGGTCTCGTCGGTGAGCATGCTGGTGATGGAGACACGCATGGCCGGGTGTTACCTCCGCGTCGGCTGGACTTGCTGACCGTATGTTCTCTCACCGTCATCGGGTTATCCACAGGGCTTTCCGCCGCTGTCACAGACGCGTACAACGGTTGTCACACGGCAGTTCGGGACCTGGCCGCGAGGTGCGGCGGGGCCGTTCGGCCGGTGGTGGCGGACGCCTCGCGCGCCGTCGCGCGAGTGGGGCACGGGCACGCGGGACGCTGGCGCACGGCGTCGCGCGGGCCGGTGGGACGGATGACGGCGACCTGCGTCCGGGCAGGGCACGGGCCGCTGATAGGGGGATGGAAATGGACCGTCGATCACTGCTGAGGATGTCGGCCGCCACCGGCGCGGCGAGCAGAGCCGGCGCGTCACCGGCGAACTGCCGACCGGAGCGCCGGACTTCGTCTACCTGCCGGTCGAGGTGCCGAGCGGCGTCCGGGAGATCCACGTCGCGTACTCCTACGACAGGCCCACCATGCCCGCCGGCGCCCAGGGCAACGCCTGCGATATCGGCGTCTTCGACGAGCGGGGCACCGAGCTGGGCAGGCGCGGCTTCCGTGGCTGGTCCGGCGGGGCTCGTACGGAGTTCACCATCAGCGCGGAGCAGGCGACGCCCGGCTATCTGCCCGGCCCGGTGGGCGCCGGCACCTGGCACGTCGTGCTCGGCCCGTACACCGTCGCGCCCGAGGGCCTGCGCTACGAGGTGACGATCACCCTGCGGCACGGCCCGCGCGGGCGCACCCCGCGCCCGGTCTACCCGCCGCAGCGCGCCAAGGGGCGCGGGCGCGCCTGGTACCGGGGCGACAGCCACCTGCACACGGTGCACTCGGACGGCAAGCGCACCCCGGCGGAGGTGGCCGCTGCCGCCCGTGCCGCCGGGCTCGACTTCATCACCACCACCGAGCACAACACGCACTCGGCGCACGCCGCGTGGGACGGGCTGTGGGGCGACGACCTGCTGATCCTCACCGGCGAGGAGGTCACCACGCGCAACGGCCACGTGCTGGCGCTCGGTGTGGACACGGGCACCTTCGTGGACTGGCGCTACCGTGCCAGGGACAACGCGTTCGGCCGCTTCGCCCGCAAGATCCGGCAGGCCGACGGCCTGGTGGTGCCGGCCCACCCGCACGCGTCCTGCGTCGGCTGCAACTGGAAGTTCGGCTTCAACGAGGCGGACGCGGTCGAGGTGTGGAACGAGCTGTTCACACTTGAGGACGACGTGTCGATCGCCGAGTGGTACAATGCCCTGGTCGCGGCCGTCCGTGGTGGCAGGCCCTGGCTCCCCGCGATGGGCAACAGCGACGCCCACCGGGAGGGCCAGACGGTGGTGCTCGCCGACGATCTCTCCCGGCCGTCCTGGCCGGCATCAGGGCGGGGCGTAGCTGGATCGCGGAGTCCGCGGCGATCGACCTGTCGTTCACGGCGCTCGACGGGCGCGGGCGGCACGCGGGCATAGGAGGCCGGCTGTCGGCTGCCCGGGACGAGCGGGTCACGGTCCGCCTTGAGATATCGGGCGCCCCGGCGAAGGGCACGGTCCGCTTCCTCACCGACCAGGGCCAGTTGTTCGCGACGGCCACGCCCGCGTCGGGCTCGGGCACCGTCGAGTGGCGGACCACGCCCTCGTACGCGGCGTACGTCCGGGCCGAGGTCCGGCACGCCCAGGCGGACGGCGGCACGTCCGGCGTCCCCCGGCCCGATGGCGGCCACGACCAACCCGATCTTCCTCGGCGACCACTGACGGACGGCCGACCTTGGGGGCGGCGGTCGAGCACGGTGCCCAGGCGCGGCCCTTGCCGGGCGGGGCGTTCGGAGGTTGTAGCTCCGGCGCGGGGTGCCGTGTCGGAGGGGTGGCCTGGTACGGCGTCCCCGTCGCTCGGTCGGGCCCGGTCGGGCGTGGTCAGTCCTAGACGGTCAGGACCGGGGTAGCGCGGGTGAGGACGTCGCCACGGAAGAAGGCCGGGCTGCGGCGGTGCATCACGCTCATGAGCACCACCCCCAGCAGGAGGAGCCCGACACCGATGACGAAGACGCCGCCGACACCGAGGACCGAGCTGCCGCTCCCGTAGGAGGGGTCGCCCATGTCGTAGAGCGTCTTGGCGAAGACGGCGGCGAGCAGCAGGCCGCCGAGGGCCGGGGCGAGGCCCTTGAACAGCAGGTCGCGTGCGGAGCGGCGCAGGTCGTGGCGGAAGTACCAGGCGCAGGCGAAGGCGGTGATGGAGTAGTAGAAGCAGATCATGAGGCCGAGGGCGTAGATCGTGTCGATCAGCACGTTCTCGCTGACCAGGCTCATCACGGCGTAGAAGAGACCGGTGGGCACGCCGGCGGCCATGGTCGCCACGGCCGGCGTGCGGTGGCGCGGGTGGACGCGGGCCAGGGCGGGCGGTAGCGCCTGGTGCGTGCTCATCGCGAGGACGGTGCGGGCCACCGGGATGAACGTGGTCTGCAGGCTGACCGCGGCCGAGGCGAGGACGGCCACGAACAGCAGCACCCCGAGCGCCGAGCCGAGGACCGGGTCGGCGAGCGCGGCGAAGACGTTGTCGGCGGTGTCGGGGTTGCCGAGCCCGGTGCCCGGCTCCCCGACGCCGGCGTACATCTGCGCAGCGATGGCGGTCAGCAGGTACGAGCCGACGAGCACGACCATGGCCAGCAGCGCGGCCCGGCCCGGCGTGCGGTCGCTGCCCGAGGTCTCCTCGTTGACGGTCAGACAGGCGTCCCAGCCCCAGAACATGAAGATGGACAGCGAGAGGCCGGCGGTGAAGGTGGCGAAGGACGGCACCGCGAAGGGGTTGAGCCAGCTCCAGGAGAAGTCGATGGAGCCCGGGAGGTCGCCGGTGCGCGCCTTGCCGACGGCCAGCGCCACGAACAGGGCGAGCACGGCGAGTTGCAGCCCGACCAGCGCGTACTGGACGCCCTTGGTCGCGGTCATGCCGCGGTAGCTGATCGCGGTGGCCAGGGCGATGAAGGCCAGGCAGGTGGCGATGTGTACGGCGGTGTTGTCGTCTAGGTCGGCGACGGCCGCGCTGCCGGTGAGTTCGCCGAGCAGGAGGTAACAGAAGGAAGCGGCGATTCCGGCGAGGTTGGAGAGCACGATGATCGTGGCCACCACCAGCCCCCAACCGCACATCCAACCCACCCGGGGGCCGAACGCCTTGACCGTCCAGGTGAAGGAGGTGCCGCAGTCCGGGACGGACCGGTTCAACTCGCGGTAGGCGAAGGCAACGAGCAGCATCGGGAGGAAGCCGGCCAGGAAAACGGCGGGCGTGCGCAACCCGACCTCGCCGACGGTCGGTCCGAGGGTGGAGGTCAGGCAGTAGACGGGCGCGACCGTGGAGACGCCGATCACGGCGCTCCCGAGCAACCCGACGGAGCCGCCGCTCAGCCCCTTGTCCCGCACGCCGCGCCCGCCCGAGCCGGGCAGGGCGGGCGCGTCGGGTGGGCCGGGCGCGGTGTGCGGGGCTGCTGGGGCGACCGCCCCGGCGGCGGCGACACCGACGGTGGGCGCGGGGTCGGCGGGTCGGGCGGCCGACGGGGCGGCGGTGGGACCGGTGGCCGCGCCCGCCGCCGGGGTGCCCGCGACTCCGCTGGCGCCGGCCCGCGCGCGGCGGCCGGACCGGGACCAGCGCGAGGCGACGCTCCGTACCGTGTCTCCGGCCTGGGGCCGTGGGGGTCTGCCTGAACCATGAACAGGACGTTAAGCCGTGCTGTTTCCGCAGCCGGAAGATCAAATTCCAGGCGGAGAAGCTTGATTGAGAAGCCAGAAAGCAGAATCTTGGCCGAAAATGCTCGGCAAATCGTCACGAGCTCCTGCGCTTCAGAGGCATCGCGCGGCTTTGCCCCTGCTACGGGAATCGCATCCGCGCCCTTTTTGTCCGGATTCAAAAATTTCCGCCACGGACGCGGCGAACCCCCGTTCACCCGCGTTCACGGCCCGGGCCGACGGCCGCCAGCGATCCGACCCGCCTTGCCCGCGCGCCCGTCACACCCCGTCCCACCTGCGTCACAAGGAGCCACGCCACATGCCCACCACACACTCCCGAGCCAGCGGGCCCCGCCCCGCGAGCCGCGACACGCCGTTCGACCGACCCCGTGGCGCGCCGGTCGACGCCGCACGCCGGCGCGCGGCGTGACATTCGCCGCCGACGCGACGCCCAAGGCGCCAGCGGAATCCGTAACCACAGGGTTACCGTGTGCTTCGGACCATGGTCGTGCGGCGGGGGCCGCAGTCACCATATATCTGCCGTGTCGGGCAGCGCGAGAAGGCAAACTGACTCGCACTGCGCTGGTCTATGCCTGAGGAGGGGAACCATGGCGGGTGGGGGTCGGCCGTGGGACGGGACGGGGCGCGAGGGCCCGACGAGCGTACACCCGGGCCGCGCGGGCCGAACTGGTCTGCTGCGGTTCGGCGTGCTGGGCCCGGTGCGGGTGCACCGCGGTGACGAACTGCTCGACGTGGGTTCGCCGCAGCGGCGGGCGCTGCTGGCGGCCCTGTTGCTGCGCCGCGGGCGGACGGTGACGGCACCGGAGCTGATCGACGACCTGTGGGACACCCAGCCACCAGACGCCGCGCTGCGCAACCACGCCTCTCGGCTGCGCAAGGCGTTCGGGGCCGACGCGGAGGTGCTAGTCAGCGAGTCGGGCGGATACGCGATGCGGATCGCGGCGGACGCCGTCGACCTCGGCCAGGCCGAGGAGTTACGCCCTCTGGCCGACCGGGCGAGCGCCGCGGGCGACCAGGCCGGCGCCAGGAAGCTGCTTCAGCGGGCGCTTGACCTGTGGGACGGCGAGTCCCTGGCCGGCGTGCCCTGTCCGTACGCCGACTCACAGCGCGGCCGTCTGGAGGAGTGGCGCGTCGGACTGCTGGAGAGCCGACTGGAGCTGGACCTCACCACGGGCCACCCCGCCGACTGCATCGCCGAGTTGACCGCCCTCACCGTCGCGCACACGTTGCGGGAGCGGCTGCGGGAGTTGCTGATGCTGGCGCTGTACCGCTGCGGCCGACAGGCGGAGGCGCTCGCGGTGTACGCCGACACGCGCCGGCTGCTCGCCGATGAGTTGGGCGTGGACCCGAGGGCCGAGCTGTCCGCGTTGCAGCAGAGGATCCTGCGGGGCCGACCCGGCGCTCAACCCGCCGGCGGCCCGACACGGCACCACGCACGGCACCGCACAGCGGGACACGGTGGTCCGCCCCGCCCAGCTCCCGGCGGCGGTCGCAGACTTCACCGGTCGCACCCGACTGGCGGCGGAGCTGCTCGGTCACCTGACCCCGGTCGAGGGCCCGGCCATGGCGGTCGCGGCCGTCGCCGGCATAGGCGGCGTCGGCAAGACGACGCTGGCTGTCCACGTCGCGCACGCCGCCCGGCACCACTTCCCCGCCGGGCAGCTCTACGTCGACCTCCAGGGCGCGGGCCGGGCCCGCTCCCTGGAGGTCGTGCCCGGTGCCTTCCTGCGCGCACTCGGGGTGCAGTACGAGACCATCCCGTCCGGCGTGCACGAGCGGGCCGCCCTGTACCGTAGCACACTGGCCAGCCGACGCGTTCTCACGCTGCTGGACAACGCGCGCGACGCGAGTCAGGTCAGGCCGCTGCTGCCGGGCGCGGAGGGGTGTGCCGCGCTGGTCACCAGCCGTGCCCACCTCGCGCTGGACGGGGCGCTGGTGATCGACCTGGACGTCATGACCCCGGCCGAGTCCCACACCCTCTTCGCCCGCATCGTGGGTCCCGAGCGCATCGCCGACGATCACCAGGCGGCCTCCGCCGTCGTGGCCGCCTGCGGCTACCTGCCGCTCGCCATCCGCATCGCCGCGTCCCGCCTGGCCACACGCCGCCGCTGGAGCGTGGCCACGCTGGCGACCAAGCTCACCGACGAGCGGAACAGGTTGGACGAGCTGCGCGTCGGGGACCTTGCCGTGACCGCCTGCTTCGAGGTCGGTTACGCCCAACTCGACGCCGCCCAGGCGAGGGCCTTCTGCCTGCTCGGGCTGCCCGAGACCCCGGACATCTCCCTGCCGGCCGCGGCCGCCCTCCTCGACCTGCCCGGTCAGGCGGCTGAGGGGATCATCGAGTCCCTGGTGGACGCGTCCCTGCTGGAGGCCACGACGCCGGACCGCTACCGCTTCCAAGATCTGGTGCGCCTCTACGCCCGAGCCCGCGCCGAGACCGATCAGCCGGCGGAGCACCGGGAGGCCGCCCTCTCCCGCCTGTTGGACTTGTACCTGGCCACGGCGCGCGGGGTGTACGCGTGGAGCAGGCCCGGGGACCGGGTGGTCGACCACATGGCGGCCACCCGGCACGAGGGGCTGGCCTTCGCGACCCAGGAAGCCGCCTCGGACTGGCTGTTCGCGGAGGCGGAAGGGTTGCTCGCGCTGTTTCACCAGTCCCTCGGCGGCGCGCGGCAACGCCAGGCCGTCGACCTGCTGATCGTCTCGAAGGACCTGGTCGAGTCGGGGGCCGTGACCAGCGCCTTCCACCGCGCGGCGCTGGCTTGCCGGGATGCCGCGCGCACGACCCGGGAGGCCCGCGCCTGCCTGCTGCTGTCGCTGAGCTACCGGTTGCTGAACCGGCTCGACGAGGCGGACGAGGCGAGCCGGCAGGCACTGGCGCTGGCGCTGGCCACCAGTGTCGCCGACCCCATACCGCGGTGCGAGGCGCACACCGACCGCGGCATCGTGGCCGTCTACCGGCACCGCTACGCCGACGCCGAACGGCACTTCCAGACCGCGTTGCCGGCCTTCCGCGCCGATGACAACCTCCCGGGCGTCGCCAACTCGCTGAGCAACGTGTCCCGCGTCTACGCGGCTACCGGACGCGCCGAGGGAGGCGATCGCGCTCCTGGACGAGTCCATCACCCTCCACGAGCGCTCCGGGGCCGCCCTCCGGGTGGCCAACAGTTGGTACGCCATGGGCATCGCCCTGACCCAGATCGGGCGCCACGAGGAGGCGACGGACTACCTCAACCGCGCCAAGGAGTGCTTCCACAGCCACCGGCAGCGGCTGTGGGAGGGCTCGACGCACGCCCGACTCGCCGAGGTGTGTCTCGCCCGACGACAACCCGCCCAGGCCATCCACCACGCCGAATGCGCCCTCGAACTCCGCTGCATCGGCGGGGAGAGGCGCTGGGCCATCACGCTCACCACCCTCGGCCTGGCCCTCGCCGAGCTGGGCCAGACCGATCGGGCCCGCGTGTGCTGGAGCGCGGCGCTGGCTGTGCACGAGCGGCTGGACTCTCCGGAACAGCGCGACGTCCGGGGCCTGTTGGACGCCCTGCCCCGACCCGCCGCCCCGCACGCGACCCCCGTGTCGTCGTGACGCGGCCGTCCCGGACTCAGCTCGCCCGGGCGGCCAGCCCCGGCACTCGGCGCAGCGTCGCCGCCGATCCCACCCCCGGGCCCGCGGCGCTGGCCCGCCCCTCCTCGTACTGCCGGGCCAGGTAGCCCGCCTGGAAGCGGCTGTCGGCACCGATGTCGTCCATGAGGTTCGCGATGCGGCGGCAGCAGGTGCGCAAGGATATGCCCAACCGGCGCGCGATGACCTCGTCCTTGGCGCCCGTGGTGAGGAGCCTGACGATGGCGGAGTCGATGTCCCGGGAGATGTCCCGGTCGCGCGGGCCCTGACCGAGGCCGGAGAAGGGGGTCGCGGCCATCCAGAAGATGTCGAAGACGCCCGTGAGGTAGCGGGCGACGGCCGAGTTCCGGACGACCACGCCGAGTTCCGCGTGGTCGGCGCCGGGCAGGATGGCCTGGGAACCGTCGATGAAGATCATCCGGGGCGGCAGCACGTCCAGCGTGCGGACCTCGGCCCCGGCGGCACGCAGCTCCGCGACCCCCTGCTTGGTGGTGGCGCTGTACCGCACGCCGCGGCCGAGCAGGTTGAGGTACTTCGGCAGTCCCAGGTCCGCTTCCTCCTGGGTGCGGATGCCGAAGGGTTGGATCACGCACGCCTCGGTCTGGCTCACCGCGGTCATCTCGCTGATCATCTTGTGCAGCAGCTCGGGGTCATCCACCACCTCCACGCCCTCCGCCGGGTACTGCCCCATGGCGGCCTCCAGGTGGACGGGCGTGAACGCCTCGATCGCCGCGCGCTGCCTCGCCAGCCGGGACTGCTCCTCGCGCAGCGAGTGCTCCCGCGGGCCGAGCCGGTCGGCCGCCGCCGTCTGCGGGTTGATCGCCACCAGACGGGTGCGCGCGACCGAGAGCCGACGCAGCAGCCCGAGTTGACGCAGCTCGGCCAGTGCGGCCGCGGCCTCGTCCTCGGAGACCTGAAGGTACTCGGCGGCCTGTTCCGGCTCGATGCCGCCTCGCGCACCGCATGCTGATAGAGCCGCATGACCGTCACGCTCTGGGTCTCACCCGGTTCGATCGGCTTCATGACTCCCCCTCCGCTCAGCCCCCGTTGTCAACTCCAGGGTGTCGCATGACGCTAACCGTCCGATAAGCGATTCGCCTGCGCGGGGTAGTCCCGGCCGCACGGACGGTGGCCACGGGTGGTCCGTCGCCAGTCGTACGCGGCCGGGTGGTCCCGTGTCCGGTAGCCGGTGGCGGCGCCGGCCGTCAGGCGTGGGAAGCGGTCCGGGGGCGCGGGCGAAGGTCGTCGTCCGCGGCGTAGTAGACGCCGGCGTCCAGGTAGACCCCGGCGCGGAGGACGTGCCCGCGCAACGTGCCCACCTCGCGGAAGCTGCAGTCGAGCAGCGCGGGCAGACCCGCGTCCGACGCGCAGGCGACGGCGGTGAACGAGGTGTGGGCGGCCGTCGAGCGCAGGAGGTCCAGGAGCGCGGTCAGGGCAGCGCTGTCGTCGGCGGCCACCGCCACCCGCGCCTGGCGCGGGTTGGCGGGGTTGGGCGCGCAGCCGACGAGGGTGCCGCGCTCGGTGCCGTAGAGCGTGGCGCGCATGCCGGTGAGTCGGTCCAGCAGCCACTGGTCGTTCTGGGTGAGCGGATCGAGGCCGAGGAACCCGAGGCCGCTGCCGGGCAGCCTGCGTACGGCGTCCGCCAGTTCCAGTCGTACGGGCTCAACCACGGGTCACCCACCCCCAGATCTGCCGCTCCACCTCGGCGTCCGCGTACCAACACCCGCGCGGCACGACCGCCTCCCAGACGAACCCGGCCGCGCGCAGCGGCGCCAGCGGGGGGGCGGGCCGCCGGCGTGACCCAGCCGTGCAGGCGGCGCAGGTTGAGGACGCGACGCCCGTGCGTCACAGCGGCGTCGACGAGCGCGCCGAGCAGGTCGCCCCCGTGATCGCCGTGCTCACGAGCCCCCGAGTCGTCGCGCCCCTCCCCCGCGCGCGGTCCGATCTCCAACCGGGCCTGCCCACTGGCCCAGTCGATTTCCGTATAGCGCACGTACGCGATGTCGCGTACGACGTACAGCCCCTCGTCGCGGCGCTCGCGCGGCTCGGAAATCCGGTGCGGTTCGGCCGGGCTCGACCAGTCGGCCAGCCGTGCCCCCAACAGCTCACCCGGTAGTCGATATCCCGTGAGCAGTGGCGCATCAGAACTGCGGTACGCGACGAGCCTCATCAACTGACCTCAACCAATCCATACAACAGCGATAACCAGTAGGCGCCCCCCGTCCCGCCTCCCCGGCAACGACGACCCCGCGCCGTGCCCATCTCCGCGACGGTGGGCACGGGCGGGTCCCCCGTTAGCCGAGAGCCAGTGGAATTAATGACCCCGCGACCTTCGGATTCATAAATCCCCGCGATCCTCGGGCCGCTTCGGAAGTGAGCGTGCCAGGAGTGGCGGTGCGCGTCTACGCGGTCCACCCCTCAGCAAAGGGACCGGAACCTAGCGGACACCGAATCCACTGGTAATTTCACTAGTAAATAGTCCGGCGAGTGACGCGTATACGCTGTATGGGAATATGCGACATGGCGCGCGCGGACCGTTTCTCGGGATCATCGCATTCGCGAACACCGGGGCCGATTGCCGTCGCCCGGTGATCTTGGAATTGCTCGACCCGGAACCCGTGGCCCGGCACCGCCGCGCGCCGGGGCCGGGTCCGCCGTGCGCCACGGGCCCGTGCGAGGGCCGGGCACGCGCACCACACGACGTAGCGCCCCACCCGCACCACGCGCCCCAACCCACCGGCCCGTGGCCCGGATGCGGAACGTGACCCACGGGCCCGGTGGCGCCCCCGCCAACACGCCGGCCGGCCGGTAGCGTTGGCCGTGAACAGCCCGTACGGTGCCGATATGCGGACGGGGAAGCGTCACGGGGGACACTTCATGTGCCGGTTGACTTCGGTTTAGTCAGGGTCAACTGGCTCGAGTACACCCCTCGTTCGCACCCCTCGTCCGCGATGCGCATGGGAGCAAAGCCCCGCTATGGAATAGAAAGTAATGGTATATCCGCATCGATGCGCGGATGCCGGGAGACCAGTTGATATCAACGGAGTTCCCTCCCTCGAGCATGCGGGGGCCGCGGCGCCAACTACCGCACGCCGTCCCACCACCCAACCCGTCGATATTGCGAATCGGCCAACTCTTGCGGGCCTTGTGCAGAGGCCTGGCCCCTACTGACGCGGAGGCCACCGACAAGGCAAACTGACCGGTGCGAAGCGGAGACACTCGGCAAGGGGAGACCATGGGCGACGCTCAGGGGCAAGCGCACCAGTTGCGCTTCACCGTGCTCGGCCCCGTGCGGGCCTGGCGCGGCGACGCACCGCTCAACACCGGCTCGCCGCAACAACGCGCCCTGCTCGCTGCCCTGCTGCTGCGCGAGGGCCGGACGGCCACCGCTGCCGAGCTGATCGACGGCATGTGGGGGAACGAGCCCCCGGACGCCGCGATCGCCACGCTGCGCACGTACGCGTCGCGGCTGCGGAAGTCCTTCGGGCCGGACGCGAGCACGCTGGTCAGCGAGTCTGGCGGGTACGCCCTGCAGGTCCACGCCGAGGCGCTCGACGTGGACCGCGCGGAACAGCTCGCGGGCCAGGCCGAGAAGGCGCGCGCGGGCGGTGAGCGGGCCCGGGCCCGCGAGCTGATCAGCCAGGCTCTGGACCTGTGGGACGGGGAGCCGCTGGCCGGCCTGCCTGGCCCGTACGCCGACAACCAGCGCACCCGGCTCCTGGAGTGGCGGCTCAGCCTCGTCGAGACCCGCCTCGACCTCGACCTGGAACTCGGCCACCACACCGAGACCATCTCCGAACTCACCGCGCTGACAGCGGCCCACCCGTTGCGCGAGCGGCTGCGCGAACTGCTGATGCTAGCCCTGTACCGCAGCGGCCGGCAGGCGGAGGCCCTCGCCGTCTACGCCGACACCCGCAGACTGCTCGCCGACGAACTCGGGGTCGATCCACGCCCCGAACTGTCCGAGCTCCAACAGCGCATCCTGCAGGCGGACACCAACCTCAACGCGGTGCCCTCGGGCACCTCCGCCGCCGCGCAGCCCACCCCCGTGCGGCCCGCCCAGCTCCCGGCGACCGTCGCGGACTTCACGGGCCGCGCGGCCTTCGTCACGGAGCTGAGCGATCAGCTCGCCACGGCCGAGGGGCGCGTGATGGCCGTCTCCGCTGTCGCGGGCATCGGCGGCGTCGGCAAGACCACGCTCGCCGTCCACGTGGCGCACGCGGCGGGCGCCCACTTCCCCGACGGGCAGTTGTACATCGACCTCCAGGGCACCGGCTCCACCGCGGTGGAGCCGGAAGCCGTCCTCGCCTCCTTCCTGCGCGCCCTGGGCACGCCCGACGAGGCCATCCCGGACACCCTGGAGGACCGGGCCGCGCTCTACCGCTCCACACTCGCCGGCCGCAAGATCCTCACCCTCCTCGACAACGCGCACGACGCGGCGCAGGTGCGCCCCCTGCTGCCCGGTGCCGAGGGCTGCGCCGCGCTGATCACCAGCCGCACGCGGATGATCGACCTGGAGAGCGCGCACCTGGTCGACCTCGACGTCATGAGCCCCGAGGAGGCGCTCATGCTCTTCACCCGCATCGTGGGCGAAGAGCGCGTCAACGCGGAGCGGGACGCGGCCATGGACGTGGTGGCCGCCTGCGGTTTCCTGCCGCTCGCCATCCGCATCGCCGCCTCCCGGCTCGTCTCCCGCCGCACCTGGACGGTCTCGGCACTGGCCCGCAAGCTGGGCGACGAGCGCCGCCGGCTGGACGAGCTGCGCGCCGGCGACCTGGCGGTCAAGGCCACCTTCGAGCTGGGCTACGGGCAGTTGGAGCCGCAGCAGGCGCGCGCCTTCCGGCTGCTCGGCCTGCCCGACGGCCCCGACATCTCGCTGGCCGCCGCGTCCGCAGTGCTCGACATGGACCCGGACGACGCCGAGGAGCTGATCGAGTCCCTGGTCGACGCGTCGCTCCTGGAGTCCGCCGCGCCGGGCCGCTACCGCTACCACGACCTGGTGCGCCTGTTCGCCCGCGCCTGCGCGGAGCGTGACGAGCAGCCGCCGTCGGAGCGCGCTGCCGCGATGTCGCGACTGCTGGACTTCTACCTCGCGTCCGCGGCCCGGGTGTACGCGATCGAGCGCCCCGGCGACCGCGTCGTGGACCACCTGGCGCCCACGACCTACCCGGGGCTGGCCTTCCCGGACCGCGAGGCCGCTTTGGACTGGCTGTTCGCGGAGGCCACCTGCATCCTGGCGACGGCCCGCCAGCTCGCCGGCGGCGACACCCTGCGCCGGGCCGTCGACCTCCTCCAGGCCACCCGCGACCTGGCCGAGTCGGGCACCTACTCGCACCAGTGCCTGCAGGCCGGCACGGTGCTCCTGGAGGCCGCCCAGCAAGCCGGGGACACACGGGCCGAGGGCCGGGCCCGCACGGTGCTGACGTTCGCGCACAGCCTCTCGGGCCGGTTCGACAAGGCCGACGAGGAAGCCCAGCACGCCATGCTCCTCGGTGTGGCCAGCAACGACCCGGTGCCCTGCGGCCAGGCGGCCAACGAGCGCGGGATCATCGCGATCTACCACAGCCGGCACGACGACGCCGAGGCGTACCTGACGCGCGCCCTCGAAGCCTTCCGGGCCGACGAGAACCGCCCCGGCGAAGCGAGCGCGCTGTGCAACCTGTCCCGGGTCCACGTGTCCCTGGGCAACACCTACAGCGCGGTCCGACTCGCCGAGCAGGCGCTGACCATCTACCGGCAGCTCGGGGTCACCTTCCGGCTGGCGAACGGCCTGTACGCCTACGGGCTCGCCCTGCGGCACACCGGGCAGTTGGACATGGCACTCACACAGTTCACCAACGCGCTCACGGTATTCCGCGAGAACCGCCAACGCCTGTGGGAAGGCATGACGTTGTACCGGCTCGCCGAGCTGTATCTCGCGGCCGGGGAGGCGGCACACGCCGCCACCAATGCGGAACAGGCCCTTTCGTATTTGCGGGGCATCGGCGGCGAATGGCGTCGCGGAAATGTGCTGACGGTACTCGGTCGGTCACTCGAAGCAATCGGACAGCCTGGTCGCGCGCACGCCTGTTGGAATGAGGCGCTCGGTATTTTCGACCAGTTGGGCGCCGCGGAAGCGGACGCCGTGCGTCAACTCTTTTCTCCCGCCGCCGCGTAGTTCCGGTCCATACCCTCCTACGCTGGCCGTTCATCGATCGTTTATCACTGCACGGCAGTCTCTGTGGCGTCGATCCGTCGCGTCGGGGGGCAGGCGGGTCGATCAGATGGCCACACCGTTATGGTGAACGGCCCTGAATGCCCGTGCGGCCGCCCACGGGGGAGCGACTGGGCGGGCACTTCTGACCCCTTCACTGCACGACTAACGGGAGGACCCGCACCATGACTGACAACCAGACTGCCCAGATAGAACCACAGGACGACACCGCCACCGAGGCGGACATCAGGTCCCTGGACGGGCACGCCACCGGCGCCCCGATCCGCCCGGACAAGCGGAAGAAGCCCGCGCCCACGCTGCCGCGGGACGGTCACGCCACCGGTACGCCCACCACCCTGGGCGACGGGCCCGCCACCGGAGCACCCGCGGTCGCCCTCGGTGACGGGCACGCCACGTCCGAGCCGCAGGGCTAGACGGCTTCTCGACGTCTTTCTTGGGGGATAACTGCAGAGACCGGCATCGTCGGCACGGAGGGGGCGCCGGCGCGGCTGGTCCCTGCACCCATGTGGTTCGTTAGCCGAAACAGGCCAAGGTTCACGCCACTTCTGGCCGGTTGATCAAAAAGAAGCAGCGCCGTCATTACGTTCCTGTCACGAGGCATATTCACCCCCGCTTAAGGAGCTCTCATGCGTGACACCAGAAAGGCATGTGCGGCACTCGCCCTTGCCGCCGCCGCGGTCCTCTTCGCCGGTTCTGCCGCGGTGGCCGATGGCCACACCACCATCGCGCCGATGGATGGCCACGTGACGGGTGTACAGGCTCATGACAGCGACACCCCTCCGGCGATACCGCTGAACGGGCACGCTTCCTGAGCGCAACGCACTGCCACGGCGGAGTCCGACCCCGAGGGGCACGCTCCACCGTCGCACGTGTCCGTGGTGTCGGGGCCGCGCCGCCCGACCGGCCGTGGACGGCCGGCATGCGCTGATGCGTACCCCGTCGCGTATCCGGCCTCGCCCAGCCGACCCCCGCCTCAGCTAGCGGACTTGGACGCGCTCGTCACCTGGCAGGTGTAGTACGTCTGCTCGCTGAAGGTGTGGTAGCTCGACAGCGCGACCGTCTGGGACTGGCCCGGGCCCACCGTGACGCGCTCGTAGTCGGTGCCCAACGTCTGGCTGTTGGAGCTGGCCTCCCACTTGACGGTGACCGAGTAGTCGTACGTCGTGACCGTGGACGGGTTGTGCACCGTGACGTCGTACTGGAGCTGACTGGTCGACTGATCATGGCGGCAGTTGCTGCCGTTCGTCTCGGCGGTCACGTCGCCGTCGTAGGTCGGCTCGGTCGGGGTGGGGGACGGCGTCGGGGTGGAGTCGTAACCGGAGGACGTGCCGCCGCTGTAGGAACCGCCTCCGTACGAGCCGCCCCCGTAGTCGCCGCCGGAGGAACTGCCACCCGACGAACCGCTGCCCGACGAACCGCCCGAGACGAAGCCGTCGCTGGACGACGACGAACTGCTGTCGTTGTCGTCACAGCCGCCGCCCCCGCTGCGTCGGGCGCCGGTCAGGGCGATGAAGACGACGGCCACCATGGCGACCACCCACAGGTGCCGTCGGCGACGCACATTCATGAAATACCCCCGTGGAAAAGACCGTTACAAGCCAATAAGTGCCCATTGACGAGTGCACGCCAGCATAGAGCAACGAAGCGACGGCGCCGACCCCCTCGGGGGAGGGCCGCGTCGGCCCTGCGCCCGGCCCGACCGGGCGTGGGGTGAACCCGGCCGCGGCACCCTGGCGGGAGTGCGTGGCGGGACGCCGTCCAGACGGTGCCGGACCGCTGGGTGATCGCCCGCGGCGGGTCTGCATTCCACCACGCGCCGGGACGGAGATCGGTTCCTTCCCGCCCCTGTGATGCATCTCTTCACCAACTCCCCCCGCACCGTTACCCAGTGTGTTCCTCGCGTGGCAGGCCCGCCGGGGCGGGCGTAGCGTCGAAAGGGAGAGCGCGAACGCGACAGGCGAGGAGTCGGGGATGGTCCGCAACGTCTTCGGGAGCCTCATGGCTCTCATCGGAGCGGCGGCCGTCGTCTGGAGCCCCTTCCGTGCCTGGTACGACGGCCGTCACGGGCGCGACGTGCGGGTGGACGACCTGTTCGGCGGGCTCGACGGCGGGCGCGGCGTCGAGGTGGGCCTGCTGCGCTCGCTGTTCCTGCCCATGGCCTGCGCGGCCCTGATCGTGCTGGTGGGCCTGTTGCTGCGGTCGCGGCCGCTGGTCGCGCTGGGTGGCCTGGTGGCGCTGGGCTTCACCGTGCTGTGGATGGGTTCGCCAGGGCCAGGCCGCCGGCAGCCTGACGGTGGACGGCGAGGGCAACGGCTTGGGCCTCGGCGTCGCGGGCGCGCTCGGTGGCTCGATCCTGCTGCTGATCGCGGCGGCCCTGATGAGCGGGCGCCCCGCGCGCCGGGGCCGACACACGCTGACCGGCGAGCGGGCGGAGGAGACAGACGGCGGGTACGGAGCGCGTCCGGGGCCCGCCGGCCCGGGTGGGTACGGCGGCCCGCCACCGGCCAGCGGCCCGGGCGCCTACGGAACCGGTGCCGGTACGGGCTCCGGCGCCGGACACGGCAGGCCCGTCGAGCGGCGGCCCGGCCTCGCGCGGGACGGCGAGCCACCGTTGCCCGCGGGCTACGCGGCCGGGTCGTTCCAGCGCGACCCGCACGATCCGGAGGCTTACCCACGGGACCTGTACGCGTCGCGGCCCCAGCCCGCACCGCGAGGGCCGGCGCCGCGAGGGCCCGTACCGCGGGGGCCCGGGGCGCGCGCCCGCCGTACGCCACCAGGACCGGGGCCGGTGCCAGCGCGAGCAGCGCCCCCACCCCGCGCGTCACCTGGCCCGCCGCCCCGGAGGCCGAGCACGAGGACAAGACGATCGAGATACCACCGGTCACGGACGACACCCCCGGCCCTGACCAGTCCCCCGCTGGCCAGCGCTCACCCGGACGCCCCCGACCAGAGCCACGAGGCCGGCCTGGCACCCACTGACGACCCCACCCACGACACCGGCGACGAGCCCTCGCGGGGTGGGCCCGAGACCCCACCGTGGCCCGGGCCGGGCGCCCCGCCCGAGTCGGACGCCGAGCGGACGCTGCCGCAGCCCGTCCGACGCGAGGACGACGAGACCCCCTGACGCGGCGCCCGGACGAGGCCGGGACGGACCGCACGCGGAGCCCGGCCCGGTTGGCAGCCACCTGGCGCGGCAGCACGGACAAGACGTACGGGGTGTACGGGGAGGCAGCAGGGCGTGCGGGCGGGGCGGCGAGCCGTACGGGCGGCGACAGGCCGAACGGGAAACGGGCGCGGCCGAGGGCGTGCGCCCGCGCGCAGCCGGTGCCAGGGGGCTGACGGCGCCGGCGGCGCTCGGCCGGCGCCTCGCCGGCCCGGTCCGGCGCGTGGGGCGCCGGGAGCGCCCCGGGGTGCGCAGCGGCGCGCGGGTTACGGCTGACGGGCGGGAGAGCGGGAGAGGCCCGTGCCTTTGGCGGCGTCCAGCGCGTAGACGCAGCGGTCCTTGCTGCAGGCGTAGACGACGCCGGCGACGGCCACCGGCGAACCGGTGATCTCGCCGCCGGTGGCGAGCTTCCAGCGGAGTCGGCCGCCGGTGGCGTCCACCGTGTACAGGCAGTGGTCGGCCGAACCGAAGTGCACCCGGCCGTCGGCGACGACCGGGGCGCCGATGACCTCGCCGCCCGCGGCGAACCGCCACTTCGGGGTGCCGGTCACCGCGTCCAGCGTGTACAGGGCGCCGCCGCTGCCCAGGTGCAGGGAGCCGGCGGCGACCAGGACGGGTTCGACGGACTGCCGGGGCTCGGTGGCGATCCGCCAGCGGTCGCGGCCGTTCGCGGCGTCCAGGGCGTAGACGGTGCCCAGGTAGTCGGCGATGTAGATGCCCCCGCCGGCGACGGCGGCGCCCGGCACGAACGCGGGCGGGCTCAGGAAGACGGCCGGCGCCTCGAAGCGCCAGCGCACGTCGCCGCGGGCGATGTCGATGGCCAGCACGCGGGTGCCGGCGGCGACGTAGGCGACGCCGTCGGGAGCATGCAGCAGCCGGACCGGCACGCCGCCGCAGGAGGCGGCGTCGCCGACGGGGTACGACCAGCGCTCGACACCGGTGCGCGCCTCCAGGGCGCGCAGCCGCGCGTCCGACCACACGTAGACCGTGTCGCCGTGGATGACGGGGCCCGACTCCGGGGTATCGAAGTCGGTCTGGACGCCGCTCATCTCCCACAGGAGTTCGCCGTTGGCCGCCTCCCACGCCTGCACGCCGCCGCCCCGGGTGCCGGTGACGACGGTGCCCCGGTCAACCGCGAGCGAGTAGACCCAGCCCTCGGTGGCCAGCCGCCACCGCTCGGCGCCGTCGGGCGCGTCCAGCGCGTAGAGCGTGGTGCCGTCGGAGGCGTGGATGCGCCCGCCCGAGACGGCCATCGCCCAGGCCACGTCGCGGGTCTTGAAGACGCGCCGCCCGGTGCCCGTGTCCAGCGCGTGGACCTCGAAGGACGTGACGTACAGCAGGTCGCCGGCGACCGCCGGGGTGCCCCAGACGTCGTTGGACATCCGGAACCGCCAGGGCCGCCAGCGGCCCGGCCCGCCGCCCGCCGGGTCGCCCTCGTGGCCCGCCTCGTCGCGGGGGCCGTGGCCGGTGGCGGGACCGTGTCCGGTGGCGGGCGGGTGGCCGTGGCCGCCCGGGGCGCCGCCGTGGCCCACGCCGGGGGGCCTGACCCAGCCGGTGGCCGGGCCGCCGTCGAGGGCGGCCCGCCCGTTCCTGGCGTCGGCGACGCGCGGCCCCGGGCCGATCGGCACCTGGGAGCCGGGCAGTCGCACGGAGCCGTCGGGCACCTCGCTGAGCAGCGGCCCGCCGCTCGCGCCCGGCACGGCGCCGTCCAGCGGGCGCTGTGGCCCGGCGTGCGGCGCGGAGGGCGGCGGACAGGACGCGGCCGACGAGGGCGGTGACGAGAGCGGGGGCGGCACCAAGACCTGGGCAGGGGCACCGGGTCCGGTGGACACCGGCGCGGGCGTGACCGGCGGCGCGGGCGCGGAGGGCGCGACGGCCGACGGCGGCCCGATGCCCGCAGCGCTGGGGGCGGCGTGCCGGCCGGCGCCGGGCACGGGGCCGGTGAGCCCGCCGCGCGGGTCTCCCCCGGCGGCCGGGCCCCAACCGGAGCCGCCGCCGGGTTGGCAGGTCGGCGCGGGCCGGTCGGACCTGGCGGGCCCGCCGCCGCTGCGGCCCTGGTGCTGGCCACCGCCGGCGCGGGCGCCGGAGGTCCGGCCGCCGCGCCGCTCCTCGATGAGAGTGACCGCGCTGTGCGGCAGCCAGGCGGAGACGGTGCCGCTGTCGTCGCCGGCCGAGAACAGGTGCGGGGCCAGTTGCGCCTGGAGGTCGGCGGGGGTCGGCCGGTCGTCGGCGGTCATCTGCATGCAGGACTCGATGAGCGGACGCAGCTCGTCCGGCAGGCCGGTCAGGTCCGGGCCCTCGCGCAGCAGCATGAAGACGGTCTCGACGGGGTTGGCGCCGTGGTACGGGGCGTGCCCGGTCGCGGCGAAGACCAGGGTGGAGGCGAGCGAGAAGACGTCGCTGGCGCCGGTGACGCTGCGGGAGTCGCGGGCCTGCTCGGGCGACATGTACGCCGGGGTGCCGACGGCCACGTTGGTCATCGTCAGCAGGGTGTTGGAGACCCCGGAGGCGATGCCGAAGTCGATGACGCGCGGCCCGTCCTCCACGACCAGCACGTTGGACGGCTTGAGGTCGCGGTGGACGAGGCCACCGCCGTGGATGGACTGGAGTGCCTCGGCGATGCCGGCTGCCAGCCAGCGCACCGCCTGGGCCGGGAGCGACCCGCACTCGTTGACTATTTCCTCCAGCGAAGGCGCGGGCACGTAGGCGGTGGCCAGCCACGGCACCGCGGCGCGCGGATCGGCGTCCACGACGGCGGCGGTGTAGAAGCCGCTGACCACGCGGGCGGCCTCCACCTCGCGCGTGAAGCGGACCCGGAAGAGCTGGTCCTCGGCGAGCTCGGTACGTACGGTCTTGATCGCGACCCGCCGGCCCGAGGCCGAGCGGGCCAGGTAGACGAGCCCCATGCCGCCCGCGGCGAGCCGCCCGAGGACCTCGAACGGGCCGATCCGTCTCGGGTCCTGTTGCGTGAGCTGCTCCACTGTGCCTGCCACCTCCCCGTGGGGGCCGGAAATGTACGACCCCTTGCAGCGTCTCACCGACATAGCAACGGCGGTACGCAACCCGCATTCTCTCTGGCGAAGGCGTCGGGTGCGAACCCGGGGGCAATTCGCCGTGTCCCGGGCGGATCGGTGACGTTCCCTCCCATGGGGGCGGCCCCGCGCGGGCCCGTACGGGAAGTGGATGGGCTATCTCCGCGCGCGGCGGGCGGCAGGCGCGCACCCTGCGCCCACGGGCGCTCACGCGCGGCGGAGGGGCGGCGGCCGGCGCGAGGGAGCAGAGGGGCCGCGGGCGCGGCCGGAGGTGCCGGGGTGAGGCCGGAGGTAAGGCCCGGCCTGCCGGGTTCCGCGGGGGATGGAAGCGGCGGGCCGGGGGTCTGGGTGGGTCAGGCGCCGGTCGTGGAGCCGGGCCGGACGACCATGAGAACCACGACGACGGCCCAGGTCAGCGAGAACAAACCGGTCACCATGCCGAGCTTGGGCAGCCGGGCGGCCATGGCGCGCATCGCGCCCGCGTCGCGCTCCTCGTCGTCGAGCAGGGTCACGACGGCGTCCTGGTAGCCGAGTACGGCGATACCGAGCAGGATCGCGGCGACGACGGTCAACACCATCGAGGCGATCAGCCAGGCGTCTCCCATCACACCCATCTGCTGGGCGGTGAACAGGCCGAAAGCCGGCACGGCGACGCTGAGCACCGCGTAGACGCGGCTGATCCGGTGCAGCAGCATCACCGAGGCGATGGAGCGCACCGTCTCGGCGGTGCTCGCGAGCCCCGCCTCGGCGCCGCCGGTCGGGCTCTGGGCGGTCCTGGCCGCCACCGCCGCCTCCCGGCCGCCCTCGGCCGCCGCGGCCACCTCGCCGGCGGCGCTCTCGCGCGCGACGCCGGCCTGACCGGCGGCGTCCCCGGTCGTCGGTGCCGCGCCCGGGGCGCCGGCGGGCAGCAGGGCCTGCCGGGCGAAGCGGGGGAACAAGCTGGCCGCCACCGTGACGGGGCCGATGAACATCACAGCCACCAGCACGTGGATGCTGAGCAGGAGCTTGGTCATGGCACGCCCTCCCGGCGGCGCCCGACGCGGCGGCCACCCCTTGTTTCAGTCTGCCTTAAACTCACATCGAGGCTAGCATTCGCGCCGCTGACCGATGACGGGCCGCCCCCTCGTGGGGGCCGGCCGACGAGTGGCCGCCCGGCACGGGCGGAGGAGGGCGGGAGTACGTGAGGCAGAGCCCGGTCGAGCATCCGCGCACGCCACCGGGACCGGGGCCGGGGTCCGCGCCGAGGCCAGGGTCCGCGCCGGGGGCGGGGCCGGGGCCGGCGGCGATGACGCCGCGCACGGGCATGCTGCTGCTCACCGCGGGGCGGCTGATGCGCGAGGAGATCGACGGCGCGCTGGGCGCGCGCGGGCTCTCGCTGCGGCACGTGAGCGCGCTCGGCCATCTCTCGCGCGAGCCCGGCCTCTCCTGCAGCGCGCTCGCCCGCCGGGCCGGGATCACGGCGCAGAGCATGCAGGCCACGGTCCGGCAGTTGGAGAAGGCGGGCGCGGTGGCCCGCGAGTCGCCGGCCGGTCGGGGCCGCACCGCCGAGTTGCGCGTCACCGCCCGTGGCCGGGAACTGCTCGGCGAACTCGACGGGGTGGTGCGGGCGGCGGAGGAGCCGCTGCTCGCCGGCCTGTCGCAGGAGCAGCGCGCGGCGCTGGCGGGCGGCCTGCGACAGGTACTGGCCAACGGCTGGCGGGCCCGGCACGGCGACGAGTCGCCGCCCGTCCACCCCCCGCCGCCCCTGGCCCCCACCCGTGACCCCTGACGCCCCCGCCCCACGGCGCCCCGCCCACCGCCGCGCCCCGGCGACGGCGGGTGGGCCCGGCCGGTGGGTCGGGCCCGCCCGGGTGGTGCGGGGAACCCCGCTGGCGGGGTACGGGTCAGGCGGCGCGCCGCCCGCAGGCGGCGACCGGCGGCCACGAGGTGACGGCCACGTCCGGGTTGCCCAACGGCTCGCCCGCCCGGTCGAGTTCGGCGGCGCGGGCGATGGCGATCGGATCGTACGCGGCCTCCAGCGCCCCCAGCCGGGACGGCGCCCGCGCGGCCTGGTCGTCGAACGCGTCACCAGTGGTGCCGGACGTCGGGACCTTCCAGCGGTACGGGACCTCGCGGCGATACGGAGCAGGCGCCACGAGTCGGGGCGCCGGCGGCGGGCGGTCAGAGGACCGGGACGCGCCGCGGTGCCCGGCGGCGGGCACTGTCGGCGAACTTCTCCTCGGCCGGGCGGCGACGCCGCGCGGCACCGTCACGACATGACCTCCTGGAGGGTTAGGTGGGGCGCGACGAAGTGGCTGGGCCGGTCGCCGCGCCACACCAGCGACGCCTTGAGCTCCTCGGCGTGGGCGCGCTTCGTCAGGAACATCCCGTCCCCGGTCTCCAGGGCCACCCCGTGCCACGGGGTCAGCCAGCGGTCCCGGGTGCGGACCAGGTGGAAGCCGATCTTCTCGGAGTGCACCGGCTGCGGGTGGATCGAGAGGCGCAGCGCGTCCGGGAACGTCTCGGCAACCAGGCGGCTCCAGGCGTTGGAGCGCCGGATCACCTCCCACGCGACCGGCTTGGCCTCCTCGCGGACCTTGGAGCGGCTCTTGCCCTCGCTCACCGGGATCCGGTCCTCGAACATGAAGCGGTGGATGCCGTTGAACATCCCGCGCACCTGCTCGTCCTGCGTGGCCCGGTGCTTGAGGCTCTCCAGCGACTCGGCATACGTGCCCATGAGTTCGTCGCGTATGACGTCGTAATCGGTGCTGTGGTAAGCGTCGGCCAGTGCGTAGAAGCCGATCGACGAGCCGTTGAAGGAGCGCACCATCGCCTCCAGCTCGGACCGGTAGCTGGTGGCGTCCTCGTCGGTGACCCCGACGACGTCGGCGAAGACGTGGCCGTCGGAGCAGATCGTGACCCGGGCGCCCGGCGCGTGGTAATGCGACAGGTGGTCGCAGAAGGACTGGAGGAATTCCAGAGCCAGGCGCTCCCCCATGTCGGGCAGCGCGCCCAGCGTCTTCTGCCCGTTGGGCGACTTGGCGGGGAAGGCCGGAATGATGAAGTGCAGAGGTTCGCCCGCGTCGAGGAACTTCTGCACCTTCTTCTCGTGCGGGGCGCGGCACGCGTCGCACGGCTTTTCCGCGCAGCCCCCGTCGGGGCCGGCTATCAACCGCCGGAAACGGAAGACGTGGTTGAGGATCTCGGTGCTGGTCGCCTGCTGCTTGACCTGCGTCACCGCACTCTCCTGCCTACTTATAAAGGGGTAAATGGGAGTGACTCATCCGGCCTCTATACGAGACCGATGCGCCTGCCCGACGCCCGGGACCCGACGCGCGTGGCGGCGCCGACCCGGAGGTGCGGACCTTTTTGCTCGAAGCTGCTCGAAGTTCACTCGAACCCGAAAGCCCCAGGGCGCCCAAGAAGTCCGGACAGACCCGGGAATTGCAGATCGTGAGCTGGTGCGAACGGTAAAAGAACTGACCAGGTACGGGACTTCGTCAGCGAACGCGCCGGAAACGGCCGCTGTCCGTCCGCGTGTGACGGCGTGAATGGTCGGTACGGGCCACCGGTACGGACGGGGCGGCGCCGTGTCGGGACGGCGGTGGCCGCGCCCCTCGGGCGGGCGCGGCGGGGTGGCCGAACGCGCGCGGCACCGCGACACAGTGAGCCGCGACGCCCTCCGCGCGGTGGCGTGCCGCCGATCGCCGCGACCGGTGGCCGGCATCGATGTCAGTACCGAACGGTCGATCGGCCCCACCGTGCCCGACATCACCACCGACCCGCGCCACGGGTATCCGTCTCAGCGCCACACTCCCTGCCGGTGGCGCGTCGCGGCGCGCGGCGGGCCCGGCTCCGATGTGGCGCGCGACCGTGGGGCGTGGGCGCTTCCGATCGAGTTCAGTAAACGGCCACGAAAGCCGCGAACGATACCCCGTCGATAGCCACTCGATGCGTCAGAGCGCGCATTCGGCTCCCCCTCCCCAAATTCCCCCTGCGCGACCGGCCGCCGCGTCAAGACACACGCACCGCCACCGCGTTCCCGCCATCGGCTCGGGCACCGACGTGGGGGGTGGCCGCCGAGCCAGGCCCGGGCGGCAGGTCGCTCTGCCACACCTACTGTGTACGCCAAATCGAGATCACCGCTATTGCCTCTTGCGGCATAGCCGTTGTGGCTATGCCGCAACGGCTATGCCCAACCAGGCATGATCCAAACGAGCTATACCGCTTCCGCCGTCAGCGCATTACGGTGGTTGTAGACCATTAACGCGGCCTCGACGCGTGAGCGAGCCCCCAGCTTGCGCGTCAGGCTGGTCACATGGGCCCGCACCGTGCGTTCGGCGATGTTGAGCTGGCGAGCAAGCGCACGATTGGATTCCCCGTCGGCCAGTAACAGCAGGACCTCCACCTCCCGCTTGGTCAACAGTGAGAAGTCGGGGGTCGCGTGCCCCGGCCTCCCGTGCCGTCCCCATTCACCCGTGCTGATCGATTGCCCCCGTGAGTGCACGTGGCCTCCCCTAAGACCTAACCAAACCGGGTCAACTACTCGTACCCCCATGAGAACAGAGGTTCCTCTCGGCGAGGCGGGCCAGCGAGGGATGAGTGACCCAAGCCACCCGCCATGCCCACCCTTTGAGGGGAGATACCTCATCAAGGTGGCGTAGTTCAGGATGATGTAGTGCGTCCGGGCCGTTGCCTACCGCCACCACCCCGATGCGTCGCGCCACCCGTCCGCGGTGACCCACCCCGCGGCTTCGCGCCCCGGGCCCGGGCGCGGGGGCGTCGGTTCAGGCGGGCGGGCCCTCCGGGTGGGGGGCGTCGCCACGGGTCCTTGTGTCGATGACGGCGAAGCTCGCGCCCTGGTTGTCGACGACCACCGCCGAGCGCCCGTGCGGCGTGGTCACAGGGTCGATGGCGACCCGGCCGCCGAGCCGCCCAGTGGCGGCCACCGCCGCGTCACAGTCCTCGACCACGAAGTAGGTCAGGAAGTGGGCCGGCATCTCCTCCGGATAGCCGCTGCTGATCAGGCCCCGGCCGCTCACCGCGTGCCGCGGCCCCGCCGGCCGGCCCCGTGGGACCCAGCGCACGAAGTCGGGCCGCCCCGCCTCGTCGTCCACCTCGGCGCGCAGGCCGAACACCTCCTCGTAGAAGGCGTCGACGCGCTCCGGCGCGCGCGTGTAGACCTCCGCCCAGCCGTACGAGCCCGGCTGTCCCTGCTCCTCGAAGCCCGCGTGGCTGCCGGCCTGCCACAGGTTGAAGACCGCGCCGCCGGGGTCGGCGACCACCGCCATCGTGCCGAAGTCGCCCACCCGCACCGGGTCCATGATGACCGTGCCGCCCGCGGCACGGGCCCTGCCCGCCGCCCCGACGGCGTCGGCGGTGGCCAGGTAGACGTCCCACACGGTGGGCATCCGCCCGTCGGGCTTGGCCACCAGGGCGGCGACGTTCCTGCCGTCGTGGAACGCCTGCGTGTACGAGCCGTAGTCGGGCGCGGCCGGCCCGAAGGTCCAGCCGAGCAGCTCGCCGTAGAAGCGCTTGCCCGCCGCGACGTCGGGCAGCGCCACATCCACCCAGCAGGGCACACCTTCCGGGAATACGGCCATGGCTCGGTGTCCTCCCGTACAGAGTGATCGACACTCGGCAAGTGCCTTATCGGCCACGCTAACGGCGCAGCGGCCATCCCGCCCGCCCCGCGACGCGGACCGGTGAAGGGGCCCCTACGACAGGGAGGCGAGCGAGGCCAGGGCGGTACGCGTACGGAGGGCGAACAGCAGGCGAAGGAGCAACGCACACACCTCCTCCACAAGCCGAGCACGAGTTATCCACCGACGTTATCCACAGGCTGTTGATAACAGGAATCATTCGACCGGCCGAATCCACAGCGCGCGGCAGATGGGCCACCCACCGACCGCCCCACAGCCGCCCCACCCACTCTGAACTGGCCTTTCCTCGAACCGGTCGGGCCGCACCCCATTTGCAGGCAGCCGGATCGCGCTCTGATCACCCCTCGGTAAGCTGACGGCATGACAGGACAAGTTCGCACGGTTGACGGCCGAGTGGCCGGGCGCCGCGGACAGGCGACGCGGCAGAAGCTGGTCACTGCCTCAGCGAGATGCTCAGTTCCTCGCCGTACAGAGACGTCAAGGTCATCGATGTCGCGCGCAAGGCAGGAACCTCACCCGCGACATTCTACCAGTACTTTCCCGACGTCGAGGGCGCCGTCCTTGAGATAGCGGAGGAGACGGCACAGGAGGGCGCCGGGCTCACGGACCTCGTGGCGGGTCGTGGATCTGGGAGCCGCCACGAGGGCGACAAGCGGTTCTACAAGATCCGCATGAAGCTCATCAACGCCGTCACCAGCTCCCTGGCCGACTCCGTCAAGGAGCTCCAGGCCAAGGGCAAGGTGGACAAGGACGTGAGCCCCGCGGCCGTGGCCGGCTCGCTGGTGGCGATGCTCGCCGCCGTGGCCGCGCACCAGAAGGGCTTCCAGAGTTCGGGCGTCAAGCAGGCCGATCTGAAGACCAACCTGGCCCTCCTGGTGCACCTGGGCGTCACGGGCCGCAAGCCCTCCAAGTAGCGGCCCAGCGGCCCGCGCCTCGCCCCATCGCGGGCCCACCCGAGCACTCTCGGCCCCTCCCGGCCCCCGACCCGCCCCCACCGCCGCCCGTTCCACCAAGGGCGCCGCCCCTCCCCCACAGCGCGCCACCGCGCGCGCCCCACGCCCGCGTGCCACCACCTGCCGCACGCCTCCCGACGAGTCACCACGGTCTCCCGGACACCCGACGCGCCGTACGCACGCGGCTCGGGGAACGCCGCACACGCCTGTTGTCTCGGCCCGTGGAATTCCGTACCGCCCCGGCGCGGTGTACTCCACCGGCGATCCCACCCTGATGGCGTCCGTACGTCTTCCCGGCGTCCCACGCCCGAATGCGGCCAGCCGCCGACCACGCGAGCAAACCCGGCTCGCCGCCCTCCCCTTCGACTTTCCGACGGCGCGATAGATGGCACCGGAAGACAACTCCCGCACAGAAATGGGGCGCGCGCGGGCGCACAAGGGCGCGCTATTCGCAGCGGGAAAGCAGCCACCTGCCAGATCGGCCCGTCAAGGGCCGCGTACAGCAAGGAAATCCGGGCCGGGCGCGGCGGCCCGTCGTCATGACGGCCACCACGTCCGACCCGGTCTCATCCGAAGCGGTCAACCGCGGTCGCTGTTCCCCTCGTCCGCCACCCGGCCCGCCCGGTGGTCGCGCCGGTCCGGAGCCGGCGCGACCCGGTGCGCGCGCCGGGGCAGCGGCCGTACGGGGAACGTCTCAGTGGCTTACTCGACCACCTTGAGCAGCTTGTTCGGCGTGCCCTCGCCCGGGTTGCTGATCTTGTCGGGGGTCGCGCCCTCGGTCAGCGCCTTCGCGACCGCGTCCGGCGTGGCGTCCTGGTGGGCGCCCAGGTAGACGGCCGCCGCGCCCACGACGTGCAGGGGCCATCGAAGTGCTCGAGATGGTGTTGGTCGCGTCGTCACCGGTGTTCCAGGCGGAGGTGATGTCCGAGCCCGGGGCGTAGATGTCGACGACGTCGCCGTAGTCGGAGAAGCTCGACTGCTCGTCGGCGTCGGTGCTGCAGGCGACCGTGATGACCTCGGGGACCCGCGCGGGCGAGCACTGGCTAGCGTCGGTCGACTCGTTGCCGGCCACGACACCGAAGGTCACGCCGGAGGCGATGGCCTTCTGCACCGCCGCGTCCAGCGCCTCGTCGGCGCCGCCGCCCAGGCTCATGTTGGCCACGGACGGGCCCTGGTGGTTCTCAGTCACCCAGTCGATGCCCGCGACGACCTGCTCGGTGGTGCCCGAACCCTGGTCGTCCAGCACCCGCACGGCCACGATTTTGGCCTTCTTGGCCACGCCGTGGTCCGCGCTGGCGATGGTGCCGGCGACGTGCGTGCTGCCGTGCCAGTTGCCGCCGTCCGCCGAGTCGTTGCCGTCCACGGCGCCGAAGCCGTGCGTGGCCCGGCCCTCGAAGTCCTTGTGCGTGACGCGCACGCCGGTGTCGATGACGTACGCGGTGACGTCCTCACCAGCGCTGTCCAGGTAGGTGTACGCGGAGTCGCCCTGCGTGTCGGTCTGGTCGATGCGGTCCAGGCCCCACGACGGCGGGTTGTCCTGGGTGCCGGTGGCCTTGAAGGTATTGTTCTGAACGACCTTGTCCACGGCCGGGTCGGCGGCGAGGCGCTTGGCCTCGGTCTCGCTCAGACCCCTTGGCCGAGAAGCCGTTGATGGCCGAGTCGTAGCTGCGCGAGAGCTGGCCGCCGTAGACCGTGCCCTCGGCGGGCGCGTCGGTGGCGCCGGCCGGAACTGCCACGAACGCCCCGGCGGCGACCGCGGCCGCGGCGCCTATCGCCAGGGCGAGACGACGGTTGCTCATGCGCTTGTGAGATGCCATGAAGAGTTGACCCTTCGCGTGCGTGCTGTGGGGGGAATTTGTTGCAATCACGCTGGGCAGCGGGATGATTTCCGCTGCGCCTGCAAAGACTCTGCCCGGTTCTCCATGGTCATTTCAATAACCCGATCGCCCTGTTACACAGCCGCCAAGGCGCGGCAATATCGAATGCCCCAAAATGTGTACATAGCCCGGTAATTGCCGCCGGATGATCTTAACGGCGGGTCCCGTTTGAACCCGTTCGTTGATCTTTCGACGCCGCGCCACGCCCCTAGTACGGACCAATTCCACGACCCCGAAAGGCACTTCGTGGTGACGTCATTCACACGGCTTTCGCGTGTCGGCGGGAGATGTGCGCATTGGGTGACGCCGATGAATCCGGCGGGCATTGCCGCGGTGGCGTCGGGGGGTGCGGTGGGGAGGGTTCCAGGGAGCCAATCGCGACGGGGTGGCGGGCGGGACGCCGAGGGCGCGTGGCGTACGCGGCGCGCGCGGTGGCGAGGCCATGCGGCCCCAACCTGCAAGCACACGGCAGCAGTTCAGGGCACCTCGGCGACCGCCGCGCGTGGGACCGGACCGGGCGGCGCCCCGCGCGACGGCCGGGTCCGCGGCGGGCCTTCGGCCCCAACGAGCCCGTCCAGCCAGGGCTTTTGGAGGGCGTGCCACGGTTGTCAGTGGGGCGCGCTATACATGGTGCTGTACTCGCGGCGTCACAACCGGTAGCCGAGGTGCGGGACGGGGGCGAGCATGAAGCTGGCGAAGGAGTTACCCGAGGGCGACGTACGGGTCATGGCGGACCGGCGCGACTTCGGCCGCTTCGTAGGGAGCGCGAAGACGGAGCGCGACGGGGTGGCCTGCCTCGGTTGCACCCTGAGCATGCTCATGTTCCTGCTGGGCGCGATCGTGACCGCCGCGAGTGTGGCCTCCGACCGGGACATGGGCACGGTCGGCCGGTTCGTCGGCGTCGGGCTGCTGGTGCTCAGCGTGGTGGTGCCGATCGGCACCAGGGTCTGGCAGGAGTTGAAGCGACCGCCGCCCGTGGTCTTCCACTGCTTCGAGCACGGCTTCGTGCTCACGCACGGCGCGGAGGTGCGCGCGCTGCCCTGGTCACAGGCGCGGGTCAGCTCGTTCCGCGAGGGGGCGTACGCGCCGCACGGCGCACCGGGCGAGGCCGTCGAGTGGACCGAGGTGCGGGACCGGGGCGGTCAGGTGGTGTACGCGGTGAGCGGTGAGGCCGCGGTACGCATAGCCGAGGTGGCGACGGCCGACGAACTGCCGCGCACGGCGCACAGCCTGGGGCGCGGCGGCACGGTGGGCTACGGGCGCTTCGCGCTCTCCGCCGACACCCTGTTCCTGGACGGCAGCGCGACGCCCTGGCGGGACGTCCGCCGAGTGGAGACCACCGACCAGGCCGTGTGCGTCTACCACGCCGACGGCCCGGGCCGCGCCGCCCACTTCACCGCGGCCCGACGCGAGACGCCGTACGCCGCGGTGGTCGTCGCCCTGGCCCGCACGTACATAGCCGCGGCCCGCCCGCTGCCCGACGCGTGTCCGGCCGCGCACCCGGACGGCGGCTGCCCGGTGACCAGCGGCTCCGGCCCCCACCCGGACGAGCCGCCGGGCGAGTAGCCGGCGCGGAGGCCGGGCGCAGGCGAGTATGGACGGGTGATGACCCCGATGAGCGACGACGACCAGCGGTCCTTCCGCGAACTGCTGCGGACCCTGCGGGTCTGGGAGGACCGGCTGCCGCACTTCGACCCGGCGCGACGCCAGCCGAGCCGCTCCCCCTGTTCCAGCGCTGGCTGCGCGAGGCGGCCGACGCAGGGGCGCGGGAGCCGCACACCATGACGCTGGCGACGGCCGACGGCGAGGGCCGGGGCCCTCCGCGCGCGTGGTGATGCTGCACGATGTGGACGAGCACGGCTGGCACTTCGCCTCCCACCGCACCAGCCGCAAGGGCCGCGACCTGACCGCGAGACCGTACGCGGCGCTGGCCTTCTACTGGCCCGAGGTGGGACGCCAGGTGCGGGTGGCGGGCCGCGTGGCGCCGGCCGGTCCCTAGGGAGAGCGCCGCCGACCTGCGCCGGCGTTGGTCGGCCGGCAGAGCGAGGTGCTCGACGCGTACGAGGAGTTGGACCGGGCCTCGGCCGCCGCCTGGGAGCGCGCCCAGCGCGAACCGGACGCCCCGGCCCCGATGTGGACGCTGTACGTCCTGGACCCGGAGGAGGTCGAGTTCTTCCAGGGAGACGAACATCGCCGGCACGTACGGCTGCGCTACCGCGCGACCGGCGACGGCTGGACCCGCGAGTTGCTCTGGCCCTGACGGGCGCCGGTGCCCCGGCGGTCGGGCCGGGCGGGGCGGCCGGGGCGGGCGCGCGAGCCGGCGGGGAGCGAAGGGGTGGCGCGCGGTCAGGGTTGCTGGTGGGGCGCCGCCCAAGCGGGGGTGTGGGCGCGGGCGGCGTCCGCGGCCGAGGGGACGGCGGTCTGGCCGAAGCGGTACGGCGGCAGGTCGGTGGCCAGTCGGGCGTGCACGTGGATGTCCCGGGGCGTGCGCGACAGGTCCACCATCGCGCCGCGGAAGATGCCCTCGACGCGGTAGGCGCAGCGGTCGGCCACCCGGCATGAGGCGTAGTTGCCGACGGCGTGCCCGAGTTCGAGCCGATGCAGGCCGACGTGTTGGAACAGCCAGCGGGTAATCATCTCCAGGCCGTGCGCGGCCACCCGTTGGCCTCGGGCCTCGGGCAGCACCCAGTAGCCGACCCGGGCGCTGCGGTGGTCGAGGTCGAGCGTGCCGGCGTAGACGCTGCCGAGCACCTGGGCGGTCGTCAGGTCCGTGATGGCGAAGGAGGTCATGTCGCCGCGCCGCCAGCCCTCGGTGCGGGCGCGGAGGAAGTCCCACGCGCCGTCCGGGTAGGCCGCGGGCGAGTTGACGGCGCTCCAGCGACGGTATTCCGGATCGGTCAGGCCACGCTCGATGGCGGGGAGGTCCTGTTCCTCCCAGGGGCGCAGCACCAGCCCGTACATCTCCAACTCGACCGGCTCCAGCATCCGCGTCTCCCTTCGCACGCCGCCCCGCCCGCAGCCGCCTGTCCGTCCGCCTCCGCATTCAACACCGCCGAGGCGGAGCCGGGCCCACCGGGGGCGGCCCGTTCCGCTCGGCCCGGACCCACCGCGGCGGAGGGCGCTCTAACGGGCCGTCAGGACGGCGCCCGGCCGCCGGCCCCGGCGGGCCGTCGGCGGTGGGCGCGTCGCGGTCCGTGATCCTTCCGCAACCGATTCGGTACCGGTTTGACCGAAACCCGTCAATGATCCAACTAGGCTCACGCGTATGGCGGACAGAACTCCCGCCCCCCACACCCCCGTGTACGTAATCGGCGGCGGCCCCGGCGGACTCGCGGCGGCGGCCGCGCTCGGCGAACGCGGCGTGCGCGCGGTCGTCCTGGAGCGGAACCACGCCGGTGGCCGGGGCCTGGCGCGCGCACTACGACCGGCTCCGGTTGCACACGACCCGGCGGATGTCGGCGCTGCCCATCCCACGCGGCTACGGCCGCTGGGTGGGGCGCGACGACCTGGTGCGGTACCTGGAGCAGTACGTCGAACACCACCGGTTGGAGTGCGTCACCGGCGTCGAGGTCGCGCGCGTGGCCCGCACGACGGCGGACGGCGACGCGCCGCCGAACCCCTGGGTGCTGCACGCCAGCGGCGGGCGCGAACTCACCGCGCGGGCGGTCGTCGTCGCCACCGGCTACAGCCGCACCCCTACCTACTACCTACCCGACTGGCCGGGCCGTACGGAGTACGCCGGGAAGTTGCTGCACGCGGCCGACTACCGCAACGCGAGCCCGTACCGCGGCAAGGACGTCCTCGTCGTGGGCGCCGGCAACTCGGGCGCCGAGATCGCCACCGATCTCGCCGAGGGCGGTGCCGGCCGGGTCAGGCTCTCGGTGCGGACCGTGCCGCACGTCGTGCGCCGGTCGCGCCTCGGCTGGTCGGCGCAGCGGTCGGCTGTGGTGGCCCACAGGTTGCCGGTGCCGGTGGCGGACCGGGTGTCGGCCGTCCGGGCCCGGCTGTGCGCGCCCGGCCTCGCCGAGCACGGGTTGCCCCGCCCCACGTCGGTCGGCGTCGCCGGGCTCTACTCGCGCGCGGGCGGGGGCCGTCCCGGTGCGGGCCACCGGGCTGGTCCGCGCGGTGCGGGCGGGTCGGGTCGAGATCGTCGCCGCGGTCGAGTCCTTCGAGGGCGACAAGCCGGTGCTGGTGGACGGCAGCCGCGTCGACGCGGAGGTGGTCATCGCCGCCACCGGCTACCGGCCCGGCCTCGACGACCTCGTGGGCCACCTCGACGTCCTCGACGCCCGGGGCCACCCGCGTGGCGGCGGCCCCTGGCCTGTACTTCACGGGCTACGCCAACCCGGCCAGCGGCATGCTCAGGGAGTTGGCCACCGAGTCCCGCCGGATAGCCCAGCGGATCGCCCGCGACCTGCGGTAACCGGCCCGCGCCAGGGGCCCGCCGCGCCGTCAGACGGCCCCCGGAACCTCACTCACCCACGGCCCCGGCCCGTCGTCCGCCGCCGGCCCCGGGACCACACACCGCGCGGCCCGCCGCGCCGGGGGCCGCCTCGCCGGCATCGGCCGCGCCGGAGGCAGCCGCGCCGAAGACCGTCGCGGCACTCTGGTCGGCGCGGGTCGCGCGGCGGCGGGTGGCAGCCGTACGTCGTTCGCCGCCCCACGCGGCCAGGGTGAGCAGCAGCGCGAACCCGGCCCCGCCGAGGACGGCCGTGCTCGGCGACGTCGCGTTCTGTAGGACGCCGGAGAGGGTCGCGCTCGTCGCGTAGCCGAGGCCGACGGCCGCGTACAGCATCGAGTAGCCCGCGGCAAGCGCGCTCTGCGGCAGGGCGTCGCGCAGCGACAGGTTGCGCGCCACCTGCACCCCGGACTGGAACAGCCCCGCCAACAGCATGGCGCCGGCGATCAGCGCGAGCCCCGGAAGCACCGCCGCGGCCGCCACGCACGCGATGACCGCGAGCAGCAGCACGAAGCTCTGCGTGCCCAGCGCCCCGGGCCACCCGCGCAGCCCGTAGAGGAAGGCGCCGACGGCGGCGGCGACCGAGTAGCCCGCGAGTACCGGTCCGGCCCAGCCGACCGCGATGCCGCGCTGTTCGAGCAGGGCCGGCAGGACGAGTTCGGCGAGCGCGAGCAGCGAGAGCGCCGCGGCGCCGGTGACGTACACCGGCCAGGCGGCGGCCAGGGTGCGCAGCATGGACGCGCCCTCGCGGTCGCTCTCGTCCGCATCCCAGCCCGGCGGGAGCGCCCAGAGGCCGGCCGCGGCACACGCCGCGAGCACCGCGGCGAGCAGCAGCGGCAGCGCCGGGTGCACGCCGAGCGCGAGCCCGGTCGCCAGCGCGGGCGATGCCGTCCACACCGCGTAGCTGAGGACGGCCTCCATGCTGAGCGCCTGTGTGCCGAGGCGCTCCGGCAACAAGCTGGTCAGCAGGGCGCGCAGCCCGCCGGGGGCGGCGGCCGGCGCGCCGCCGGCGACCACCGCGAGCGCGGCGAAGGCGGCGGCGCCCACGGCGAGGCCGAGCGCGAGGTGGGGGCGCGCGCGTGCGGAGTTGAGCCGCGCGCCCAGGGCGACGGCGCCCACCACCTCGCCGACGACGTACGCGGCGGCGAGGACCGCGCCCAGCGTGTAGCCGCCGGGCCGTTCCCGCACCAGGAACACCAGGGCGAGCGGCGCCATGGCGACCAGCGTACGAGCCGCCAGGGCGACAAAGGACCAGTTCAGCACGGGTCGAGTGACGAGTTCGCGGTAGGCCATGGAGCGACGATAGAGCCTCCCACAGGTGGCATGCTCAAGACAGTGTGGCTACGTGGCGCACGGCATCGGAGAGACTGGACGCGGACTGGGCGGAGGAGTAGAGCACATGACGCGCGTGCGCGCGAACACCCGCGACGACCGGCGCCCCCGAGACGCCGCCACCCCGGCGACGGCGCGCCCCACGGCCCCCGGCCCGGAGCGGACGCCGACATCGGCGGCGACGGCGGAGCCGGGCGCGCCGTTGCGCATCGGCCAGCTCGCGGAGCGCACCGGGGTGAGCGTGCGACTGCTGCGCTACTACGGGCAGCAGGGCCTGCTCCAGCCGCGCCGGCTCGGCAACGGGTACCGGGTGTACGCTGAGGACGACGTACGGCTCGTGCGCTACATCAGGTCGCTGCTCGCCGCCGGGCTGACCACCGCCGTCATCGGCCGGCTGCTGCCGAGCGTGTGCGAGCGTGACGGCGTGCTGCGGCCGTGCACGCCGGAGCTGGCCGACGAGCTGCGGCGCGAGCGGGACCGGATCGACGAGCAGGTCGCCGAACTCCTGGCGTCACGGCGGCTGCTGGACGAGGTCATCGAGGCCGCACCCAGCCACGCGCCCTGACCGGGGCCCGTACGGCGCGTTGACAGACGCACGTACGGCGCGGCTCACCGTGCGGTCCGTACGGCGAGACCCGGCCCGACCCGCGGCGGGCGCCCGGCGCCCCGTCGGGGAGTCCGGCCGGGCGGGTCATGTGCCGCGCCGAGCCGGGGACTTGGCTTGGCGGTGCGCTCGTGCGCGCCCCGAGCACGGCACCGCGCACCGCCAGCCCATTCGACGCCGCCGCCCTGGAAGCGCGCCGAACCGCGATCCGCTCTCGCCAAGGACCAGGCCGCGGGCTTCTCCGCGCCCGGGCGCGAGCGGCCCTCGGCGTCCCCTCACGGCGCATCGCTACACCTAAGGGTGATCAATCGAACACGCCAAGTCAACACCTGGTCTGGACTTATTGATTCACATCTGGCGCGCGGCGCGCCGCCGGGTGGCGCACGCGCCCGCCAGTGACACCGCGCGCTCGATGGCGACCACGGTCCCGGTGGTCGCCACGGTCCCCGCCGGTCGTCACGGTCCCGGCAACCGCCGCCGGAGCCGGCCCCAGCACCTCGGAGCCACCCGCTTCGCTCCGGGTCGCGCCGCCGGCCAACCCGGGCGGCACGACCGTGGCGGCTTCGGCGGGCTGGACGGACAGGTCCACGCCGGAGTACGCCGTGGGCGGCGCGGCGGCGGCCTGTCGGTCCACCTCGCACCAGATGCTCTTGCCGTTGTCCTCCGGCTGCCAGCCCCAGCGGTCCGCGAGGCCGTCCACCAACTCCAGGCCGCGCCCGTTGGTGTCGTCGTCGGCGCACCGGGGGCGCGGCGGGCAGGCGCTCGCGTCGGCGACCTCCACCCGGACCATCGCCACCGCGGGCGGGTCAACGCCGGTGGCCGCCGCGGGCGTCGGGCCGGCCCCGTACGCCCCGTCGGCGTACGCCCCGTCGGCCGGCGCCGGGGGCCGGCCGCGTTCGGGCCCGCCCCGTCGCACGCGGTGGCCGGGGCCCGGCCCTGTCCCCCGCTCGCGGGGTCCGCGCACTGCGCGGGGAAGAGCATCCGCAGCACGGCGGGGCAGCCCGTGTGCACCACGGCGTTGGTCACGAGCTCTGAGATCAACAGGACGAGCGTCTCTGCCAACGGCTCGTCAACGGCCACCCCCGAGCGCACGAGGCGGGACCGCGCCCAACGGCGCGCCCTTCCCACCTCGGCCGGGTCTGGCCGGACCTCCATCTGCACCTGAAGCACCTGCACCGCTCACACCATCCGAACCGGTGGACACATCGCTTCGCACCTCTCCGGGATCACGCTACGTGACCCCACAACGAGACAGCATGGTTGACGTACAGTCACCCCATCAAGCACTTCGGACATATTCCAACGCCAAGGAGTATGGGTGGTGCATACTGTGCGACGCACATCGCGGGGAGTCGAACAACGGCCCGCCCGCGGGCCGCACGCCCCGTCCAAGCAGCACCTGGGCGCGCCGCCGCGGCCGCCGTCGCGACCCGCTCCGCGTCCTCGTGCCTCCGCACAGCTCGCATCGAACGGAGCGTACCGGAGGGCGAAGCCGACTCCCCCGCGTAACGAGCCGCGCCAAGGACACAACACGGCATCGACGCTCCGTGACGACGCCCGCCCGGTCGCACGCCCCTCCCCCGGCCACCTGGCCGCCCGCCCGCGGGCCGCGCCCGGGGACCTCGCGCGCAACTGCCCCCTTGTGTCCCGTACGTCTCATCATCGCGCGATGATGGACGACATGACGCACGGAGGGGAGGGCGCGATGTCGGGGGAGCAGCCGCCGGTGGGGCGGGGCGGGGCGCCGGGGCCGTTGCGCGGCCGGGGGCGGGGCGCCGGCCGCTACCGGCTCGGCGACCACATCGGCAACGGCGCGCTAGGGACCGTATGGCAGGCCAGCGACGAACTCGTGGGCCGCGAGGTGGCGGTCAAGGAGCCCCGGCTGCCCGCGGGGCTGGCGACCGAGCAGCGCGCGCGGGCGTACGCGTTGCTCGGGCAGGCGGCGCGCGCCGCGGCCCGCATCGAGCACCCGTCCGTCATCACCGTGCACGACGTGCTGACCATCGAGGACCGGCCGTGGCTGGTGATGGAGTTGGTACGCGGCGGGTGGCTCGCGGCCACGCTGCGCGGCGCCACCCTCGGCGTGCGGCAGGCCGCGCACGTGGGGCTCGCGGTGGCCGGCGCGCTGCGAGCGGCACACGCCGCGGGCATCGTGCACGGTGACTTGAAGCCCGGCAACATCCTCTTCGGTCGCGAGCGCCCGGCGGCCCCGGTGGGCGCCCCCGGCGCCGCCCCGGGCGCGGGCGACGGCGCCCGGCGGATCGTGCTGTCCGACTTCGGCATGGTGCACGCGGTGGACCAGGAGCGGCGGGCGGCGCTCGGCGGCCCGGTCGGTGCTCCGAGCCCCGACGCGGGCGCGGCCGAGCGGACGGCGGCGCACGGCCCGGCGAGCGCGCTGGAGTTCGTCGCCCCCGAGCGGCTGGACGCCGAGCCCGCCGCGCTGGCGGCGCCGGCGGACCTGTGGGCACTGGGTGTCGTGCTGTACGCGGCGGTGGAGGGCGTGCTTCCGTTCCGTCGCGAGTCCCCGGCCCAGACGGTGGCGGCGATGCTCGGCTCCGCGCCGCACCCACCCGTACGGACCGGGCCGCTGACCGAGCTGATCGGGCGGTTGTTGGCGCGGGACCCGGCGGCCAGGCCCGGGGCCGAGCAGGCCGAGGAGGCGCTGCGCGCGCTGGCGGCGGCGCCGGAGCCAGCGCGCTCGCGGCCCAGCAACCGGCCCCGCAAGCCGTCGGCGATAGACACCCTCCAGCTCCGCGCGCTGCGACCGGGCGACCCGGCCCCCGATGCCGACGCCGACGCCGACGCCGAGCCACGGCCGCCGTCGCCGTCACAGCCCCAGCGGCCGCCCGGGTCAGACGCCACCCAACAGCTCACCGCGCTCGGCAACCGGCCCCGGCCCACCAGCCCGACCCACGGGACCAGCGGGGACAACAGGTCCAGCTCGGCCAGCAGGGCCCGGTCGACCAGGGTGCCGCCCGGCCCCCGGCCGGGCGGCCCGGCGGCTTCTCCGTACGGCCGGGCCGGCGCGCCGCTGCCGCCGCACTCCGCCGGGTACGGGACGCCCGGCGCGGGCGAGGCGGCCGGGGCGGGCCGTGCGGGCGGGCTGCCCGGCGCGCTGCCGCCGGCCGTGCCCAGGACGGCGCGGGCGGCCGGCGCGGCGGCGGCCAGACGCGGGCCGTGGGGCGGGGTCTGGCCCCGCGTCGCCGTGGGTGCGCTGGGCGCTTTGGTGCTCGTCGTCGGGGCGGGCGTCTTCCTGCTCACGGGGGCCCGCTCAGTGACGACGAGGCCGCCCCCGCTCCCCCGGTCAGCGCCCCGCCCAGCACGGCCGCGAGCCCCACCGCCTCCCCGACGCCCACGGCCGCCCCGACCGACGCCGGGCGCCCGGCGCTGCCCGCGGGCTGGCGGCTGCACCCGCACCAGCCGCTGACCGCGACGGTGGCCCTGCCCGACGGCTACGCGCTGCGCGAGGCGACCCGCACCCAGGCCGACTGGGCCGGCGGCGACAAGCGGGCCTTCACCATCAGCCTCAAACGCGACACGAGCCGCGGCGCGACCGCCACCGAGGCGTCCGAGCAGCAGATCACCCGGTACCGCACGACCGAGGACTCGGCGATGGAGGGCGTGCGCACCCGTCGGCACAGCATCGACTGGTACGGCCAGCGGGCCCGTTGGATCGAGGTCGACTACCGGGCCAAGGGCGAGCGCGAGCGACGCCGCCGCCTGGAACTCTTCGTCCCCGGCGCCGAACAGCGCGTCTACCAGCTCCTCGTCGACACCACGGCGACCGGGCCGCACCGCACCGAGCAGGACGCACTCTTCGGCGTCGCCCGCGACCAACTCCGCGTCGACACCGCGGCGAACCCGTCCGCCACCCCGACCACCGACACCACACCCGACGCTGACGCCGCGCCGAAGCCCGACGCCGAAGCGAAGCCCGACGCGCAGCCAGGCCGCGACCGGGAGAGCCCGAGCGGGAGGCCGGCGCCCAAGGGCTACTGAGCACGAACGGTCGGGCCGTACGGGGCGAACACCCCCGTTCGTCACCACCGCCAGCCCACCCGGCCCGCGCGCCCGCGCCCGCGCCGGTCGGCTGGCCGACGGCTCGGGGCGCTCGGCGGCTCGGGGCGGTCGGTTCAGCGGGTGGCGCGGTAGCTGGCCGACGCCTGGTCGAAGTAGCGGTCCACGGCGCCGCGTTCGTCGGCCGGGCCGATGATCTGGAGCACGTGGTACCGGCCACTGATGATCATGGCGAGGTTGCGTACGTACACCTGCCGTCCGCTGGTGTCCTTCCAGCCGAACGCGCCCTCGGCCATCGCGGTCTGCCCCACGTCGATCCGGCGCAGTCCGGTGGCCGACGCCCAGTCGGAGTCGCGGTACGGGGCCAGCTCCGGCTCCAGGTTCTGCTCGTACTTCATCGGGTCGCCGCCGTACTCGGCGGTCTTGTCCCGACCGGGCACGACGATCATCTCGTAGTCGCTGCCGAGGTAACGGATCTGGCCGCGGCCGTTGGGCGGGCGGCGCTTCCAGTCCTCGGCGACGGCAACCTGGAATCCGTCCGGGTCCTTGCGCAGCGCGAACCCCTTGGCCAGGCCGGACGGATCGGTGGACTGCGGTTGCTGCCCGGTGGGCCCTGTGTCGCCGACCCGCTCGCCGGGGTCGCCGCGGCCGGCTTCCGGACCGGTGGCCGGGGGGCGCTGTGCGAGGTGCCGGCGTCGCCGTCCACGCCCTCCCCCTCGTCGGCCTTGGGTATGAACAACATGGCGTACAGCACACCGGCCGCGAGCAGCAGTATCAGCACCAGGAGCAGCCGGCCCAGGTGGCGCGAGGCGCGCGCCGGGCGCGCGGCTCTCGCGCGGCGGGGCGGTGTCATGCGTCTCCAGACGCAGGTGCTTCTCCTGCCGGGGTGCCGCGTCGTGCGTCTCGTGGCGCTGTCGGGGCACCCGGGGCGGCCTGCCCCGCTTGTGCCGGTGCCGGCCGTGCAGGGCCGCGGCCTGGCGTCGGCGGCGGACCAGTTCGCCTCGGCGGCGCAGGATCGGCAGCCGCTTGGGGTCGCCGGGGCCGATGGCCTCGGCGGGCGGCACGGTGACGGTGCGGCTGCCGACGTCGGGCTCGGGCGCCGACCTGATCAGCGAGCGCAGCCAGCCGCGCAACTCCTCGAAGTCCGGGCGCTTGGTGGGGTCCTGCCGCATCAGCGACTCGACCACGGGGCGCAGCGCGCCGCACTCCTCGGCGTACGCGGGCAGCTCGGCGCACACCAGGTGGACCAGCTCGCTCGCGCTGTCCTCGGGGTAGGGCGCGTGCCCCTGCACCGCGCGGAACAGCAGCACGCCGACGGCCCACAGGTCGGCGGCCGGGCCGACGGGCGGGGCCAGCCGACAGTTCTCGTACACCGGACCGGCCTGTTCGGGGGCCCAGCGCTCGGTGACGGCGCCGACCACGACGATGCGCGCCGGCCGGGCCCGCTCGGCGGCGAGCGCGGAGTCGGGCCCACGGTAGCCGTCGCCGCCCCGGGGTTCGGCGGGGGCCACGCGCGCGTCAGCGTCCGCGTCCTCGGCCACCTCGCTCGCCTCGGGCGCCTCCGGTTCAGCCACCTGCTGGTCGTCGTCCCAGTACGGCTCGTCCTGGCCCTCGGCCCACCACTCGTCCTGGACCGCCGCGCCCGGCCGCGCCCGGCGCCGCGTCGACGGGCGGGCCCTCGGCGGCCTCGCGCGCGGCGGCCTGCGCCCCGGCGCGGTAGGCGGCGATGGCGCCCGCGCGCGGCGCGCCCGAGGGCGTGGCGCGCCCCTGTGGGTCGGTTCCGGGCTCGCCCGGACCGCCGGCTGGCGCGCCGCCGCCCGGCGGGCCATGGTCCCGGTAGAAGGGGCCGGCGGGGCCGCGCCGTACGACCGGGGCCGCCGGCGGTGGCGTGGCGTTCCGCGTCGGCCCGGGCCGGACGGCGGGCCGCCCGGGGCGGCCTCCCGCACTGAGTCGGCGCCGGTGCCGGGGCGCGCCGACGGCACCGCGCCGGCGTCCACCCGTGGGGCGCCGGCCGCCGGGCGGGCGTCCGGCTCCGTGGCGCGGTCGGGGACCGCGTCGTCCAGCGGTTCGCGCGGGCGGGGGGCGCGCAGCGCCTCGGGCACCGGGTCGAAGCCGCACAGCGCCTCCTCCGCCGCGCCCGCCGCCAGCCCGGTGAGCATCGCGCGTCCGTCGTCGCAGACCAGCACGGTGCGGGTGGTGATGTTGCAGTGCGTCCAGCCGTGCGCGTGCAGGGCGCGCAGCGCGGTCAGCACGTCGGCGGCGACCTCGGCGGCGCGGTGCGGGGTGAGCGGACGCTCGGCGAGCAGCGCGGCCAGGGGCCGGGCCGGCACGTACTCGCTGACGATCCACAGGCTGGCGGCCTCGGCGAAGACGTGGAAGACCTGGTCGAGTCGGGGGTGGTCGGGCACCTGTGCGGCGACGGTGGCTGCCTCGATGGCGCGCCGCACGGCCGGGTCGCCGACGCCGTCGTACCGCGTCGTGCCGCGCCGCGCGTCGAGGCCGCCGCCCGACCAACCGCCGGCGCCGTACGCCCCGTGGGCCGCGCCGGCGCCGACCACCTCAGCCTCGACGACCTCGGGCAACGGCACCTGCCGCAGCAGGACTTCCTGGCCGCTGTAGGTGTCGAACGCGCGGGTCTCCACGAACTCGTACTCATCGGCGGGCGGCAGCGGCAGTCGATAGCGGTCGGCGAGCACCCGACCCGCGTAGTCGTCCACGACGCCTCCCCAAGCGCGCGATTCGCCCAAGGCTCACCGCGCGTCACCGTCCTACCGGTCTCTAACTCCGCGCTTGTACAGCTACCCACGGCGGCGGGTTCTCACGATACGGGCCCGAGCGGCTTCCCGCCGGCCGCTCCACCGAGTCCGCTCGATCTCGGGCGGCCCGGCTCGGCCCTTGCGCCGCAAGGGCGCCGCGCGCGCTCCCGGGTCCGAGCGTACGGCCCGTCAGCCGCGCGGGGTGAAGGTGCGCAGCGCGGTCTGCCGCAGCGTCGCGCACTCCCCCCCGGCCAGGCGTCCTTGGCGCAGGTGATCATGACGGCGTAGCCACGGTTGGCGTCCACCTTGAAGCCACGGTTGAGCACCCGCACCGACTGGCCGCGCTGCTGGCGCTCGAAGCTCCAGTCGGCGACGGTCGGGTAGCCCTTCCACTCCACGGGGCGGATGCCCAGACCCCGGTAGCCCTTAATCGAGCGGGCGGCACCAGGCTCAGCGCCGCGCCACGCCTCGGCGGCGTCGGGCAGCGGCTTGGCGCTGAAGTCGACCTGCACGCGCGGGAATCCACCGGAGGCGCTGTAGACCGTGCCGCCGCTGTAGCCCGGGATGGGCCGCTTCCGCCACCCCTCGGGCAGCGCCATGGCGAAGTGGAACGCGTCGTCGCTCACCCGCTGTTAGCCGGCCGGCAGCGCGTCGCTCGGCTTCTCGGACCTCCCGTCCTCCCTGTCCTGCCCGTCCTTCTCCTCGCCCTGCCCGGTGGGGCGCTCGGCGTCGGTGGACGGCGCGTTCGCGCCCTCGTCGCCGGTCGGGTCGGCGTCGGTGGCCCCGCCCTGGCCGCTCGAAGCGGTGGGCTGGGCACCGGACTTGTTGTCGTCGCCGCCGCCTTCCAGGGCGAAGGCGAGCACCGTTCCCAGCACGGCGAGCAGGACGACGACCACGACGATGACCAGTGTCCGCTTGGGCACCACGTCCGTGATCGAGGCGCGCGAACCGCCGACGGTCCCCGGCGCGGCCGGTGCCCCCGGGACGGCGTGCGGCCGGGGCGGGGTCGCCGCGTCCCGGCGCGGCCCGGGCTGGCCGCCGCTCGCCAGGCCGGTGGCGCCCGCCGCGCGGCCCGTGGGCCGGCCAGCGGCGCCGGGCAGCGAACCCGCGGCCGGGCCGGGTGGGCCCCGGCGGGGCGCGGCGGGGTCAGCGGGCCGGTCGGCGCGGGGGGCAGCTGCATGGTGCGGGTCGGCTCGACGGCCGAGACCGGCCGGTCGACGTCGTCGGGCGCGTTGACCGCGGCCTTCAGCAGGGCCCGCGCGCCCGCGTCGTCCAGCCGGTGCGTCGGGTCCTTGGCCAGCAGGCCGTAGATGACCTCTTCGAGCATGCCCGCGTTCTTCGGCGGGTCGAGCGGCTCGGTCATCACGGCCGTCAGCGTCGCGATCGCCGTGGCCTTCTCGTACGGCGGGACGCCCTCGACCGCCGCGTACAGCAGGCCGCCGAGCGACCACAGGTCCGAGGGCGGTCCCGGCCGGTGGCCACGGGCGCGCTCGGGGGCGATGTAGGAGGGCGCGCCGACCAGCATGCCGGTGGAGGTCACCGACGGGTCGCCCTCGACCTGCGCGATGCCGAAGTCGGTGAGCACGACCCGGCCGTCGTCGGCGATCAGCACGTTGGACGGCTTCACGTCCCGGTGCAAGATGCCCTCGCGGTGCGCCGCGCGGAGCACGTCGAGGACGGCGAGGCCGACCTCGGCGGCGCGGCGCGGGGTGAGCGCGCCGTCGTCGCGGACCACGTCGGCCAGGGAGCGGCCCTCGATCAGCTCCATGACGATCCAGGGCCGGTCGTCCTCGTCGACGACGTCGTACACCGTGACCGCGCCGTTGCTCCGGATCCGGGCGATGGCCTTGGCCTCGCGCAGCGTACGGGTGATCAGGCGGCGCTTCTCGTCCTCGTCCACGCTTGACGGGAAGCGCAGTTCCTTCACCGCGACGGTGCGGCCCAGCGTCTCGTCACGGGCTCGCCAGACCGTCCCCACGCCGCCCCGGCCCAGGACTTCGGCGAGCCGGTACCGCCCAGCGAGGAGGCGCCCAGTCGTGCCCTGCGTCTGCTCCGCCTCCGACATGCGTCCCCTCTGCAATCAACCCACCCTGGCAGAGCGTCCATTGTCTCTCATCCACGAACCGGCGGAAGTACCGGCCCAGCGCGCGTGTGGGCGCGCCCCGGTCACGACACGGGGTGACGGGGTGTCGCGCGAGGCGGGCGGGGGGCCAATCATTTCCCGCCACTCCTGGTTGAGCAGGCACGTTCAGCGCGGCCCCAGTGGCGCGCCGCGCCCGCTGTTCCGTCGTCATTCCGTAGATATTCGGCCAACGTTCGGCCGGGCGTGGCCTCCGCCGCCCGGGCGGAGGGGCGGCGGCGGGATGGCGCGGCGCGGCCGGCGCCGCGCGGGCGCCGGCGGTCACAGCGGCTGGATCTCCGGGGCGCCCAGCCGGGCCGCGTCCGCCGTCAGGTCGTCCGGCTGGCGCTGCGACTCGCGCTCGGCCTCCACCCGCTTCTCGTACCGCTCAACCTCCCGGTCTACCTGCCCCGCGTCCCAGCCGAGCACCGGCGCCATCAGCTCGGCGACCTCGCGGGCGCTGTGCGTGCCGCGGTCGAAGGTCTCGATGGAGATGCGGGTGCGCCGGGTCAGCACGTCGTCCAGGTGGCGGGCGCCCTCGTGGGAGGCGGCGTAGACGATCTCGGCCCGCAGGTAGTCCTCGGCGTGCGGCAGCGGTTCGCCGAGTCGCGGGTCGGCGGCGATCATCTCCAGGAGTTCGTCGGCGAGCGAGCCGTACCGGTTCAGCAGGTGCTCGACCCGGGCCGCGTGCAGCCCGGCGCGGCGGCCGAGCCGGGCCCGCGCGTTCCACCGGGCGCGGTAGCCCTCGGCGCCCACCAGCGGCACGTCCTCGGTGACGCAGCCGGCGACGCGCTGGTCGAGCCCGTGCACGGCCTCGTCCACCGCGTCCTTGGCCATCACCCGGTACGTCGTGTACTTGCCGCCCGCGACCACGACCAGGCCCGGCACCGGGTGCGCGACGGTGTGCTCGCGCGAGAGCTTGCTGGTCGCGTCCGACTCGCCGGCGAGCAACGGGCGCAGCCCGGCGTACACGCCCTCCACGTCGTCCCGGGTGAGCGGCGTCGCGAGCACCGAGTTGACGTGTTCGAGCAGGTAGTCGATGTCGGCGCTGGAGGCTGCCGGGTGCGCCTTGTCCAGGTCCCAGTCGGTGTCCGTGGTGCCGATGATCCAGTGCCGGCCCCAGGGGATGACGAACAGCACGCTCTTCTCGGTGCGCAGGATCAGCCCGGTCGTGGAGTGGATGCGGTCCTTGGGCACGACCAGGTGGATGCCCTTGGAGGTGCGGACGTGGAACTGGCCGCGCTCGCCGATCATGGCCTGGGTGTCGTCGGTCCACACCCCGGTGGCGTTGACGACCTGTCGGGCGCGCACATCGAACTCGCCGCCCTGCTCCAGGTCGGCCACCCGCGCGCCGACGACGCGCTCGCCCTCGCGCAGGAATCCGACGACGCGGGCGCGGTTGGCCACGGTCGCGCCGTACGAGGCGGCGGTGCGCACCAGGATCGTCACGAAGCACGCGTCGTCCATCTGGGCATCGTAGTACTGCAACGCGCCCACCAGCGCGTCCTTGCGCAGGCAGGGCGCCACGCGCAGCGCGCGGCCGCGCGTCAGGTGGCGGTGCACGGGCAGTCCGCGACCGTGTCCCGAGGAGACCGACATGGCGTCGTAGAGGGCGACGCCCGAGCCCGCGTACAGCCGCTCCCAGCCCTTGTGTCGCAGCGGGTACAGGAACGGCACCGGCTTGACCAGGTGCGGCGCGAGCCGCTCAAGCAGCAGTCCGCGTTGCTTCAGCGCCTCGCGTACGAGGGCGAAGTCGAGCATCTCCAGGTACCGCAGCCCGCCGTGGATCAGCTTGCTGGACCGGCTGGAGGTGCCCGCCGCCCAGTCCCGCGCCTCGACCAGGCCGGTGGCCAGGCCAGGGGTCGCGGCGTCGAGCGCGGTGCCGGCGCCGACCACGCCGGCGCCGATGACCAGCACGTCCAGCTCCTGCCCCGCCATCTGGGCGAGCGCCGTGGGGCGCTCCGCCGGTCCCAGGGTCGCTGTGCTCACCACTGCCTCCACTGTGATCGGGGTCATGCTCACTTCTGCAGGATTTTGTCCGCTCGGGGCGCGACCAGCCAGCTTGCGCCGCCGTCCCGGCCCGCTACGCCACCCGGGTGACTAGCGCCCCACGCCCTCACCCGGCAGCGCGGGACACACCGTTCCCGTGCCGACCGCCCCCCACGCGCCCGCGCGGGGCCGCAGCGCGCCACCCGCGCCCGGCTCGGCGACCACGCACCGCGTACGCCCACCGCGTCAGGCCCGGCCCTCAATCCGCACCGTGGGTCATATTTCCGCTTAGTGTGAATTCGCGCCATCCGGAATCACCCTGGAAGGACGGCACCTCCATGCGCGCCGATCTCGCCGTCATCGGCCTCAGCCACCTCGGTCTCCCGCTCGCCCAGGCCGCGACCGCCGCTCACCTCCAGACCATCGGCTACGACCCCGACCCGCACACCGTCGCCGAACTCACCGCGGGCAGCCCGCCCGGCGGCGCCGGGGGCGGCGCGGCACAGCCGGAGCCCGGGGCCGGACCACCGTCCACGGCCGGCCTGCGCCGCATGCTGGCCGGAGGCTTCCGGGCCACCACCGACCCGGCCGTGCTCGGCCGCGTGCGCACCGCCGTCATCTGCGCACCCACCCCGCTCGGCGCCGACCGGTCCCTCGACCTGACTGCCGTCGGCGACGCCGCCCGCACCCTCGCCGCCCACCTGCGCCCGCACACCACGGTGCTGCTCGAATCCACCGTCTACCCCGGCACCACCGAGGAGTTCCTCCGCCCGATCCTCGAAGCCGGCTCCGGGCTGCGCGCCGGCCGGGACTTCCACCTCGCCTACTCGCCCAGCCGGGTGGACCACGGCAACCGCGCCTTCGGCTACGCCAACACGCCCAAGGTCATCGGTGACCTCACGCCGGCCTGCACCGAGGCGGCCGCCGCCTGTTACGGGCGGTTCGCGGACAAGGTGGTCGGTGCCCGGGGCCCGCGCGAGGCGGAGGCGGTCAAGGTGCTGGAGAGCACCTACCGGCACGTCAACATCGCGCTGGTCAACGAGATGGCCATCTTCTGCCACGACATCGGCGTCGACCTGTGGGACGTGGTGCGCTGCGCGGAGACCAAGCCGTTCGGGTTCCAGGCGTTCCGCCCCGGACCCGGCGTCGGCGGCCCCGGCCTCGCCGTCGACCCGGGCCGCACCATCGGCTACCCGCTGCGGATGGTCGAGCTGGCCCAGGAGGTCAACGGCCGGATGCCGCGCTACGTCACCCAGCGCTGCGCGACCCTGCTCAACGAGCACGGCAAGTCGGCGCGCGGGTGCTGCTGCTCGGCGTCAGCTACAAGCCCGACGTCGCCGACCAGACAAGCGCCCCCGCCCGCGAGATCGCCTCCCGCCTCCAGGAACTGGGCGCCCAGCTCAGCTTCCACGACCCGTACGTCCCACACTGGCGCGTGCTCGGCCGCCCGGTGCCGCGCGCCGAGTCCTCGTACGAGGCCGCCGCGGACGCCGATCTGACCGTGCTGCTCCAACAGCACCGGACGTACGACCTCCAGGGCCTGGCCGCCAAGGCCCAACTCCTGCTGGACACCCGCGGCGCCAGCCCGGCCGGCACGGCCCACCGCCTGTAACCCGCGCGGCGCCCCGCACGCGGCCCCGCGCCCGCCTGCCCGCCTGCCCGCCTGCCCGCCTGCCCGCCTGCCCGCCTGCCGTGAGCCTGGCGACATAACGGTCACACCGCCGCACCTTCCCTCTATCGTGAACAGGTCCCGTTCACTACCCGTACGCGGGCAGTACACCGAACCGGCACGTCCGCCGTGCCCCGACACAGCCGAACCGCCGACCCCCGTGCCTCCCCACGACTCCTCCGGGCGGACCGATGCCGCAACTGAGCACGCGCCGGGCGGCGGCGTGGGCGGAGGACCGGTTCCTCGCCCTGGCCCGCTCACCCCGCCGCGATCCGCTGCTCGCCGTCACCGTCGCGGTCATCGTCGTCCCCGCGACGCTGCTGCGCCCGGAACTCGGGCTGGTCCGCGAACTTTGGCTCACCCTGCTGATCGCGCTCGCGGGCACCGCCGCCATCGCCGTCCGCCGCCGGCACCCGGCTGCCTTCACGTGCGCCGCGAGCGCGGCCTTCCTCGCCAGCGGGCAGCACCTGCCGCTGTACGTGCCGACCTACACAGCCGTCCGGCTACGCCGCCCCTGGCTCGCGCTCGCCACCGTCGCCGTGCCGATCGCCGCGTGGACCACCAGCCGCGTCTTTGACGGCGCGGCCCTCTTCGAGGAGCGGCCGGTCCTGAACGAACTCGGCGAACTCCTCTTCCCCGCCCTGCTCGGCCTCGCCGTGGGCGCCCAGCAAGACCGCCGAACGCTCCCGGCGGGCCCAGTGGGAGAGCGAACTGCGGGCCCGCGAACTCGACGAGCGCAACCGCATCAGCGCCCTCGTGCACGACGGCGTGGGCCACCGGATCAGCCTGATGTCGATCCAGGCCGCCTCCATCGAGGTGCAACCCGGCACGGACGAGCGCACCAAGACCAAGTGCTGGGCCATCTCGGACGTCGCCGGCGAGGCCATGGAGGAACTCCGGGTCGCGCTGGAGATGCTGCGCCGCCCGGCCTCCGTGGCCCGCCCGAGCGAACCCCTCTTGGCCGAGTTGGAACCGCTGCTCCGCACCTACCGCGCACACGGCATGCCGCTGGCGGCCGACGTGTCGGCGGCGGCCCACGACGCCCCCGAGCAGGCACAGCGGCTGTGCTCCCGGGTGCTGCGCGAGGGCCTGAACAACGCCGCCCGGCACGCCCGCGGCGCCGGCACCCGGCTGCGCGTCACCCACACCGGCGACGCGCTGCGGGCCAGCGTCGTCAACGCCCCACCGCCCGAGCCACGGCAGTCGCTGCCGGGCACCGGCCAGGGCGTCAACGCGCTGGCCGAGACGGTGGTGCGCGTCGGCGGCACGCTGCGCGCCGAGCCCACGCCCGACGGCGGCTTCCGCCTCACCGCCGAACTCCCCCTGACCGCCCCCGACCCCGGCCCAGACCGCGACCGCGACTAGTCACCGGCCCCGCGGCCGCCGGCCGCGGCCCTCCTCCGTACGCCACCGCCCAGCGCACCCCTCTCCCGTACGCCACCGCCACCGCCACCGCCGTCCGGCGGCCCGGCCCGGGGCTCAGACGCGGGCCATCTGCACCAGGCACTGCGGCTGCGCGTCCAGCACCTTGCGGAGCGCGTCGAAGTCCTCCACGCACCGCCCGGTGCCCGCCGCCACGCAGTCCAGCGGCTCGTCGGCGACCAGTACCGGAATGTCCAGCTCCTGGCTGAGCCGGGTGTCGAGGCCGCGCAGCAGCGCCCCGCCGCCGGTCAGCACGATGCCGCGGTCCATGATGTCGCCGGCCAGCTCCGGCGGCGTCTCATCCAGCGTCTGGCGCACCGCGCTCACGATCGCCACCACCGGCTCCGACAGCGCGTGCCGCACCTCGTCCGCCGTCAGCTCCAACGTCTTCGGCAGCCCGCTGGCGTGGTCCCGGCCGCGCACCGTGCACCGGTCCGGCGGCGCCAGCGTCTGGGTACGCTCCGCGTCGCTCTCCGCCGCGCTCTCGGCCGCCTCGTCGACCGCGGCGGCCTGCTCCGCAGGCAACTCCACGTCGGACCCGGCCCGCCGGCTGAGCGCCTCCAGGGCCCGCGCCGACCAGTGACCGGTGGGCGCGGCCGAGCCGATGTCCATCTTCACGTGCTCCGCCGTGCGCTCGCCCATCGCCAGCGAGTGCGCCTTCTTGACGTACGACATGATCGCCGCGTCCATCGCGTCACCCGCCGTACGGACCGAGCGCACGGTGACGATGCCGCCCATGGAGATCACCGCGACCTCGGTGGTGCCGCCGCCGATGTCCACGGTCATGCTGCCGGTGGGCTCGCCGACCGGCAGTCCGGCGCCGATCGCCGCGGCCATCGGCTCCTCCACCAGGTGCACCTGCCGCACCCCGGCCTGCGAGGCGGCCTCGATGACCGCGCGCCGCTCCACGCCGGTGATCCCGGACGGCACGCAGATCACCACCCGGGGCCGGGAGAACCAGCGCCCGCCACTGACCTTCTTGATGAAGTGCCGGAGCATCCGCTCGGCCATCTCGAAATCGGCGATGACACCGTCCCGCAGGGGGCGCACGGCCACGATGTTGGAGGGCGTGCGACCGATGGTGCGCTTGGCCTCCGACCCCACCGACAGCACCGTGCCGTCCACCGCGTTGACGGCGACGACCGATGGTTCGTTGAGCACGATCCCCTTGCCCCGCACGTACACCAGGGTGTTCGCGGTGCCGAGGTCGATGCCCATGTCACGTCCGCTGAACGACTTACTTTGCGCCATAAGATGAGATTATTCCCTATGCCGGATTCTTATCTCGGCTTAACGCCCGCCAGACGGGGCTCCCCTGACGCCCTCCCGGCGCGCGCGGCCCCCGCCGCCGCCACTCCACAAGCGGTCGCATCCCGTGGAGGCCCTTCACCAACTCTTTCACGGCCGACAGCGCCGAATGGGCATATAGCGGTCCAGGTTGTCTCGGGCACGTCCCAGGCGTGCCACGGACAACTCCTCAGCTTGTCTGACTGTCCGACCAAGCTGTTAGTTTGTGGCTCGAAAATAACCAACCGCACTCCACCTTTTTCTGTCCCCGGAGCGCGGTCGCACACACCTTCATCCCCGGGGGATCTCATGAGCCAGCCTTGGCAGCAGCCACAACAGCCCCAGCAGCCCCACCCCGGTGGTCAGCAGCAGCCTCAGTACGGCGGTGGTTTCCCGCCACCGGCCCCCGCCCCCGCGCCGCAGGGCAACGCGGGCCTCGCCCTCCTGGCCGGCGTCGCAGCCGCCCTCGTCGGCGGCCTGCTCTACGCCTTCCTGCTGAGCGCGCTCGCGGACACGGACGGCCAGCAGCCGGAGATCACGCAGTTCGCCTAAGCGGGTGTGGCGCTGGGGGCGCTCGTCGGCTTCGTGGTCGCCAAGCTGGGCGGGCGCAACCAGGGCCTGTGGATCGTCGGCGCCGTCTTCGCCCTCATCGCCGTCTTCCTCGGCGAGATGTATGGCTACGCGCTGGTCGCCAGCGACTTCCTCTCCAACGTCGCGGAGCGCATGGGCGGCGACGGCAGCCAGGCGCCGTCGGCGAACGAGTTCTTCTTCGACCACTTCGGCGACCTGTACGGCGGCTGGAAGGAAGACGCCGACGCCCTGACGTACATCTTCATGGCGCTGTCGCCGATCGCCGCCTACGGTGCCGCGCACGAGCTGAGCAACCGCTGAGCGACGGGCTGACGCCCACCCCACGCACCAACGCCGCGCCCAGCCGAGTCAATCGGCGGGACGCGGCGCCGTGTTGGCCCGCATGTGGTCGCCGGGGTCGGGCGAGCCGGGCCGCGCGGGACGCGGGCCGGCTCGGTGACGGGGGCGACCGAGCAGGTCAGGGGCGGTGAATCGTCACCGCTTGTCGTGCTGCGACGGGGCGACCGTCACCTCGACCCGCTGGAACTCCTTCAGCTCCGAGTAGCCGGTGGTGGCCATCGAGCGGCGGAGCGCGCCGAAGAAGTTCATCGAGCCGTCGGGGATGTGCGACGGGCCGAGGAGGACCTCCTCGGTGCTGCCGACCGCGCCGAGGTTCATCCGCTTGCCGCGCGGCACGTCCTCGTGGACGGCCTCCATGCCCCAGTGGTAGCCGCGGCCCGGCGCGTCGGTGGCGCGGGCCAGCGGGGAGCCCATCATCACGGCGTCCGCGCCGCAGGCGATCGCCTTGGGCAGGTCACCCGACCAGCCGACGCCGCCGTCGGCGATGACGTGCACGTACCGGCCGCCGGACTCGTCCATGTAGTCCCGGCGCGCGGCGGCGACGTCGGCCACCGCGGTGGCCATCGGGACCTGGATGCCCAGTACGTTGCGCGTGGTGTGCGCGGCGCCACCGCCGAAGCCGACCAGGACGCCCGCCGCGCCGGTGCGCATCAGGTGCAGGGCGGCGGTGTACGTGGCGCAGCCACCGACGATGACCGGCACGTCGAGTTCGTAGATGAACTGCTTGAGGTTGAGCGGCTCGGCGGCGCCGGAGACGTGCTCGGCCGAGACGGTGGTGCCGCGGATGACGAAGATGTCCACGCCCGCGTCGACCACGGCCTTGGAGAACTGCGCGGTGCGCTGCGGGGAGAGTGCGGCGGCCGTCACGACGCCGGAGTCCCGCACCTCCTTGATGCGCTGGCCGATCAGCTCTTCCTTGATCGGGGCCTGGTAGATCTCCTGGAGCCGGCGGGCCGCGGTGTGCTCGTCCAGCTCGGCGATCTCGGCAAGCAGCGGCTCGGGGTCCTCGTACCGGGTCCACAGCCCCTCGAGGTTGAGCACGCCGAGTCCGCCCAGCTCACCGATGCGGATCGCGGTCCGCGGCGAGACGACCGAGTCCATCGGCGCGGCCAGGAACGGCAGCTCAAAGCGGTAGGCGTCGATCTGCCAGGCGATCGAGACCTCCTTGGGGTCCCGGGTGCGACGACTCGGCACGATGGCGATGTCGTCGAACGCGTACGCCCTGCGACCGCGCTTGCCGCGGCCGATCTCGATCTCAGTCACTGTGTGGCCCTTCCTACGGAATTACGCCCCCAGTATCCTCGACCGGGGGCACTGGGGGCGCACGGGATGCCCTGCGGGCGCATCACGCGAGGCCGCGCGCTCACTCCTCGACGAGCACCTGGGTGAAGTCCACGACGTGGACAACCAGGACCAACAGCAGGCCGTCGCTGACCAGGTACTCGATGCCGATGTTCGGGGTCAGCGCCAGCGAGCGGGTGGTCTCGTCGCCCGAGATGGGCACCGAGATCTTCGGCTGCGGGTCCTGCGCCAACACCGCGAGGCCCCGCTCCAACAGGGCTCGGCGGTCGCCGGGGAGCTCGTCGCGGACCCGGGCCGCTTCCTCGGTGAACTTCACCGCGTACAGCATGCGGACCCCCTTCGGTCGGCGCCGCCGAGCGTAGCGGCTGTCGCCCCGCCCCGGGGCCAGAACGGCGATCGGCCCGGCCGTGGGACGGCCGGGCCGATCGCAGCAGACGATGGAGCCGCCGGTCAGCGCCGCGAGTAGTTCGGTGCCTCGCTCGTCATCTGGATGTCGTGCGGGTGGCTCTCCTTCAGACCCGCCGCGGTGATGCGCACGAAGCGGCCCTTGTCCTTCAGCTCGGCCACGTCGGCGGAGCCGACGTACCCCATGGACGCGCGCAGGCCGCCGACGAGCTGGTGGGCCACCGAGGCGAGCGGGCCGCGGTAGGGCACCTGGCCCTCGATGCCTTCGGGGACGAGCTTGTCCTCGGACAGGACGTTGTCCTGGAAGTAACGGTCCTTGGAGAACGAGCGGGCCTGGCCACGGGACTGCATGGCGCCCAGCGAGCCCATGCCCCGGTAGGACTTGAACTGCTTGCCGTTGATGAAGACCATCTCGCCGGGCGACTCCTCGCAGCCGGCGAGCAGGCTGCCCAGCATCACGGTGTCCGCGCCGGCCGCGATGGCCTTCGCGATGTCGCCCGAGTACTGAAGGCCGCCGTCGCCGATCAGCGGCACGCCTGCCGCGTGGCAGGCGCGGGCCGCCTCATAGATCGCCGTCACCTGCGGCACGCCGATGCCGGCCACCACGCGCGTGGTGCAGATAGAGCCCGGGCCCACGCCGACCTTCACGCCGTCCACGCCGGAGTCGATCAGCGCCTGGGCGCCGTCCCGGGTGGCGACGTTGCCGCCCACGACGTCCACCCGGACGTTCGACTTGATCTTGGCGATCATGTCGAGGATGCCACGGCTGTGCCCGTGCGCGCTGTCCACCACCAGGAAGTCGGCCCCGGCCTCCACCAGCGCCTGCGCCCGGTCGAACGCCTCGTCGCCCACACCGACGGCCGCGCCGACGACCAGCCGGCCCTCGGCGTCCTTGGCCGCGTGCGGGTACTGCTCGGCCTTGACGAAGTCCTTGACCGTGATCAGGCCCTTGAGCACGCCCGCCTCGTCGACCAGCGGCAGCTTCTCGATCTTGTGGCGGCGCAGCAACTGCATCGCGTCCTCGCCGGAGATCCCCACCTTGCCGGTGACCAGCGGCATCGGCGTCATGACCTCGCGCACCTGGCGGCTGCGGTCCAGCTCGAAGGCCATGTCGCGGTTGGTGACGATGCCGAGCAGCTTGCCCGCCTCGTCGGTGACCGGCACGCCGCTGATGCGGAACTTCGCGCAGAGCGCGTCCGCCGTGTGCAGGGAGGCGTCCGGGCGGAGCGTGATCGGGTCGGTGACCATGCCGGACTCGGAGCGCTTGACCAGGTCGACCTGGTTGGCCTGGTCCTCGATGGAGAGGTTGCGGTGCAGCACGCCGGCGCCGCCCTGGCGGGCCATCGCGATCGCCATCCGCGACTCGGTGACCTTGTCCATCGCCGCGGACAGCAGGGGGATGTTGACCCGCACGTTGCAGGAGATCCTGGACGAGGTGTCCACCGCGTTGGGCAGCACCTCAGAGGCGCCCGGCAGCAGCAACACGTCGTCGTACGTCAGCCCGAGCATCGCGAACTTCTCAGGCACTCCGTCGACGTTGTCAGTCATGACACCTTCCAGATGGTCTTGCCTCGGCGCGGACTCCCATGCTAACGGCCGGGACGACCCCAACATTCCGCCCTCCGGTCACCCGGACGCCACGTTCCACTTCCGGGCCGGTCAGCCCACCCGTCGCCGGCCGTACGTCCCCCGCGCCGCCCGACCAACGTCCCCGCTCGACCGGGACCACGGGCCCGCCGCGGCGCGGCGGACGAGGGCCGGGCAGCGGGCGGGCCCGGCGGCGGGCGGGCCGGCAAGGAGTGGAGCGGGCCGGCAGGCGAAGTGGGTCGGGCAGGCGGCGTGGGCGTCGGGCCCTACTGTTCGGCGAGGGCTCTCAACCGGCTCAGCGCGCGGTGCTGGGCGACCCGGACCGCGCCCGGCGACATGCCGAGCACCTGCCCGGTCTCCTCCGCGGTTAGGCCGACGGCGACCCGCAGCAACACCAGCTCGCGCTGGTGCTCGGGGAGGTTGGCGAGGAGCTTCTTGGCCCAGGCGGCGTCGCTGCTGAGCAGGGCGCGCTCCTCCGGGCCGAGCGAGTCGTCCGGCTGCTCGGGCATCTCGTCGGAGGGCACGGCCGTGCTGCCGGGGCGGCGCATCGCGGCCCGCTGGAGGTCGGCCACCTTGTGAGCGGCGATCGCGACGACGAACGCCTCGAAGGGCTTGCCCGTGTCGCGGTAGCGGGGCAGCGCGCACAGCACCGCGATGCACACTTCCTGCGCCAGGTCGTCCACGAAGTGCCGGGCGTCGCCCGGCAGCCGGGACAGCTTCCTGCGGCAGTACCGCAGGGCGAGTGGGTGCACGAGAGCGAGAAGGTCGTGGGTGGCCCGATCGTCGCCCGCGGTGGCGCGGCGGACGAGGGTTCCGATGTCGCCAGGGCCCGCGGCCACAGCCGACCCAGGCTTCTCGTCGTCACGCATCGGTCCATGGTGCCTTGGCACCGCGACTTCCGTGGCACCGCGCCCGTGGTTGTACGTCGAAGCGTTATAAGCGGGAGCGCTCGCACTCAACTCGCGCGCCCTCCCCTCACGCCTGCCCAAGCCGTCCCCGAGGAACTCCATGCCTCAAGGATGCGGCAGCGCGGGCCGAACTGACACAAGCGGCTGCCACATCCGCCACCCAGCGCGCCGCCGGCTCGCCCGAAGCGGCGGCTTCTTCGCTGGTCACGCGCGTGCGAAAGGTGCCGTACGACCGGCTCACATCGGTTCCGGAGGCGTTCGTTCCCGCCGCCCCCGCCCACCGCGCGGCGGACGGGGAGCGCCACGCCGCCACCACGCCCCGCGGGGCGACGCGGGCGGTCAGCGGCACCGTCAGCGTCGTCCACCCAGCGAGCGGGAGGCAGGGATCCATGGCGGGGGTCCTAGCGGACCAGACCCCAGCGGAAGCCCAGCGCGACGGCGTGGGCCCGGTCCGAGGCGCCGAGCTTCTTGAACAGCCGCCTCGCGTGCGTCTTCACCGTGTCCTCGGAGAGGAACAGCTCCCGGCCGATCTCGGCGTTCGAGCGGCCGTGGCTCATGCCCTCCAGGACCTGGATCTCGCGCGCCGTGAGCGTTGGCGCCGCGCCCATATCGGCCGACCGCAGCCGGCGCGGGGCCAGCCGCCAGGTCGGGTCGGCGAGCGCCTGCGTCACAGTGGACCGCAACTCGGCGCGCGAGGCGTCCTTGTGCAGATAGCCGCGGGCGCCGGCGGCCACCGCGAGGGCCACGCCGTCCAGGTCCTCGGCGACCGTCAGCATGATGATCCGGGCGCCGGAGTCGGCGGACAGCAGGCGGCGCACGGTCTCCACGGCGCCGAGTCCCGGCATCCGTACGTCCACCAGAATCAGGTCCGAGCGGTCGGCGCCCCAGCGGCGGAGGACTTCCTCGCCGTTGGCCGCAGTCGTCACGCGCTCGACGCCGGGCACGGTCGCCACCGCGCGGCGCAGCGCCTCTCGGGCAAGCGGGGAGTCGTCGCAAACGAGGACGGAAGTCATGGCCGCCCTCCGGAGCTGATGCGCGTCACCTTGAGCCTCCAGGCTGGGTACTTTTCGTAACCTGAGCGGTCGATCCGTCGGACATCTGCCCGAACGCTTCATTCATCAACCGCCTCGCACTCTCAACGACGGTCACCCGAAAGAGTTACGGGTGAGAGGCCCACCTTCGGCACGCTCCGTGAGGGGAGGAACACGTTCCGAACCCCGAGCCGCAGACCGCGCCCTCTTCAGATCCTTTTCCCTATTTGGTGGCTTTTACTTCATTTAGGCTGCTTCTATGGCTAGATTCGCAATGAGCCATATTTACATCTGCTTACACAGCAGATGCGCGACCACGCGACACCCCGTCCGCATCAGATCGCCTGCAAGGGGATAGCAATGGCAGATTTCTCCCGCCTTCCCGGACCCAACGCCGACCTGTGGGACTGGCAGTTGCTGGCCGCGTGCCGGGGGGTCGACAGCTCGCTCTTCTTCCACCCCGAGGGCGAGCGTGGCGCGGCGCGCAGCGCGCGTGAGACCTCGGCCAAGGAGGTGTGCATGCGGTGCCCGGTGCGCGCCGAGTGCGGGGCCCACGCGCTCGCCGTGCGGGAGCCGTACGGCGTGTGGGGCGGCCTGACGGAGGACGAGCGCGAGGAGCTGATGGGCCGCGCACGCCACCGGGCGATCGCGGCCGCCACCCCGTCGGCGAGCTGACACCCCCGCTTCACCCCCAGAAGCAGAAACGTTTCACCGCTCGCAGGCCACCCCGAGCCTCCCCGGCCCGTCGACCGCGTCGCAACCCGCGCCGTACCGCATGAGCTGACCGCCGCGCCGGCGGCCCACTTCCCACCCGTTCGGCGGAGCGCGGCACGAGAAATCCGCGCGGGCGTGCGCCCGACGGCGCGCCGGCCGAGCACGACCGAGGCGGGGCCTCGGTTCAGCGGGTGACGCGCTGGAGGTCCGGCCGGCCGGACGTGGGGGCGGGCCGCGCCGCGCCGCGGCGTCGGAGGCGACGGCGTCGGGTGCGATGCCGGCTGTGTCGGGGGCCGCGCCGGCAGGGGCGACGTCCGCGGGGGCGGCGGGGCGCGGTGGATGGCCCACGGCGCGTCGGGAGGCGAGTTCCAGTCGGTCCAGGGTGGCCGCCACGGCCGGGACGCGCGTCAGGTCGGGCAGCGTGAGCGCCACCACCTCGCGGTGCACGGGCTCAACGCGCACCGTACGCACCCGCTTCGTACGCACCGACTCCAGCGCCAGTTCCGGCAGCACCGCGACGCCCAGGCCAGCGCCGACCAGGCCGACCACGGCCGGGTAGTCGTCGGTGGCGAAGTCGATGCGGGGCGTGAAGCCCGCCTCCTCGCAGACCTCGACCAGGTGCCGGCGACAGCGCGGGCAGCCCGCGATCCACGGTTCCTCGGCCAGTTCCGCGATCCCCACCACCCGCGCCTCGGCGAACCGGTGCCCCTCGGGGACCAGGCCGACCAGCCGGTCGGTCAGCAGCGGGCGTACCACCAGGTCGCTCCACTCGGGAGCGTCCCGCGGGGTGCCGGCCGCGCCGCCGACCCCGGGTAGCGGAAGGCCAGCGCGATCTCGCAGTCGCCGGCCCGCAGCAGTTTCGACCGAGCGCGGCGGCTCGGCGTCCACCAGCGAGACCTCGGTGCCCGGGTGGGCCGCGCGCAGTTCGGCCAGGGCGGTGGGCACCAGCGCGGAACTGCCGCTTGGGAAGGAGACCAGCCGCACCCGGCCCGCCCGCAGGCAGGCGATGGCGGCCACCTCCTCCTCGGCGGCGGTCAGCCCGGCCAGGATGCCGACCGCGTGCCGCAGCAGCGCGCGGCCCGCCTCGGTCAGCCGGATCTCGCGCCCCGCGCGTACCAGCAGCGCGGTGCCCGCGGCCTGCTCGAGGGCCTTCATCTGCTGGCTGACCGCCGGCTGCATACAGCCCAGGTCGCGGGCCGCCGCAGAGAAGGAACCGGTGGCGTCCACCGCGCGGAGCACTCGGAGGTGACGGGCCTCGATCATGCTTCGAGCATAAGGGACTCTTGGGGGGAAACGTAAAATTTCGCTCGACGCTTTGAGGGAGGGTCGCTACCGTGCGGGCATGCACGTGCTCTCACTCAATCTCAGCCGCCCGGAGCGCTCCCCGCACACCGACGCCGACCACACCGGCATCGACAAGCGGCCCGTCACGGGCCCGGTGGCAGTCAGCGCCCCGGGCCCCAAGGGCGTCGGGGCCAGCGGGCTGGCCGGGGACGCGGTCTGCGACACCCGCCACCACGGCGGCGACGACGACCAGGCGGTGTACGCCTACGCGCGCGAGGACCTCGACATGTGGGAGGGCGAGTTGGACCGCGCGCTGCCCAACGGCGTCTTCGGTGAGAACCTCACCACCAGCGGGCTCGACGTCAACGGCGCGCTGATCGGGGAACGTTGGCGGATCGGGCGCTCGCTCCTCCTCGAGGTGACCTCGCCGCGCACGCCGTGCCGCACCTTCGCCGGCTTCCTCGGCGAGCAGCGCTGGGTGAGACGGTTCACCCAGGCCGGGCTGCCGGGCGCGTACCTGCGCGTCATCGAGCAGGGCGAGATCAGCGCCGGGGACGGCATCGAGATCGCGCACCGCCCCGAACACGAGGTGAGCGTCGCCTTCCTGTTCCGCGCCAACACCGGCGAACCCGACCTGTGCCCCCGGGTGTTGGCGGCTGGCCGGGCGCTGCACCCGGAGGCGTACGAGAAGGCGCTGCGGCGCGCGAACACGGGCGCGCGCCGCGAGAGTTCCTAGTTCGTCCCGCTCGGCCCGGTCGCGTGGCGCACCACGCGACCGGGCCGCGGCACTGACCCCGGCGCCCGTGCCCGCCCGCGCGCCGGGGCCGGATAGCGTGCGCGTATGACGACTGCACTGATCACGGGAGCGACGGCGGGCATCGGCGCGGCGTTCGCGCGGCGGCTGGCCGCACGGGGCACCGTGCGGGCCAAGGGGCACGGGGCCGGGCACAACCTGGTGCTGGTGGCGCGCGACGCGGGGCGGCTGCGGGAGCAGGCCACGGAGTTGCACGACCGGCACGGCGTGGAGGTCGTGGTGCTGTCCGCCGACCTGTCCGAGGAGGCGGGCATCGCGGCCGTCGAGAAGCGGCTCGGGGACCGCGCGCCCCGTCGACCTGCTGGTCAACAACGCCGGCTTCGGCAACAAGGGCAAGTTCCTGGACGTCCCGGTGGGGGACGAGCTGACCATGTTGAAGGTGCACTGCGAGGCCGTGCTGCTGCTCACCACCGCGGCCGTGGTGCCGATGCGCGAGCGGGGCCGGGGCGGGGTGGCGAACGTGGCCTCGGTCGCCGCGTTCGTGCCGCGCGGCACCTACGGCGCGAGCAAGGCGTGGGTCGTGCAGTTCACCCAGGGCGCGGCCCGCGACCTGGGCGCGTCGGGGGTGCGGCTGATGGCGCTGTGCCCGGGGTTCGTACGGACGGAGTTCCACAAGCGGGCCAGAATGGACACCGGGAACGTCCCCGGCTGGCTGTGGCTGGACGCGGACCGGCTGGTGGACGCGGCGCTGAAGGACCTGGCCCGTGGCAAGTCGCTGTCGGTGCCCGACCCCCGGTACAAGGCCCTGACCGGCCTGGCCAAGCTCGCGCCCCGCTCCGCGCTGGCTCGCGCCTCCTCCAGGACCGGCCGCCGTTACGGGCCACGCTGACTTCTGCCCCGGCTTCCCCCACCGGTCGCGCACGTGGGCGGGTCGGCGCCCCGTTGTTCGTCCAACTCGTACATCCCGTAGGACTCGCACACCTCGTACGGGCACGCGGCCCCCGCCGTGCGGCACGGCGCGCCTCGCGCGGCCGGATGTCAGGGCCATGCCCAACGGTCGGGGCCGGACGGGCCCGTGGCCGACGCAACGAGGCCCGGCGTTTCCCTGAGGGGGAGCGCCGGGCCTCGTCGGTGGTACTGGCTTGATCCGGGGATCAGTGGGAGTGGCCGTGGCCCGCCTCGGGCTCCTCCTCGGCCGGCTTCTCCACCACCAGGGTCTCGGTGGTGAGCAGCAGCGACGCGATGGACGCGGCGTTCTCCAGGGCGGAGCGGGTGACCTTGACCGGGTCGATGACGCCGGCCTTGACCAGGTCACCGTACTCGCCGGTCGCGGCGTTGTAGCCGGAGCCCTTCTCCAAGTCGGCCACCTTGGAGGTGATGACGTAGCCCTCAAGGCCGGCGTTCTCGGCGATCCAGCGCAGCGGCTCGACGACCGCGCGGCGGACGACGGCGACACCGGTGGCCTCGTCGCTCTCCTTGCCCAGGCCGTCCTCCAGCACCTTGGCGGCGTGCACCAGGGCGGAGCCACCACCAGAGACGATGCCCTCCTCGACCGCGGCGCGGGTCGCGGAGATGGCGTCCTCCAGGCGGTGCTTCTTCTCCTTCAGCTCCACCTCGGTGGCCGCGCCGACGCGGATCACGCACACGCCACCGGCCAGCTTCGCGAGGCGCTCCTGGAGCTTCTCGCGGTCCCAGTCGGAGTCCGTGGCGTCGATCTCCGCCTTGATCTGCGCGACCCGGCCCTTGACGTCGTCGGCGTTGCCGCCGCCGTCCACGATGGTGGTGTCGTCCTTGGTGATGGTCACGCGGCGGGCGGTGCCTAGCACGTCCAGGCCGGCCTGGTCGAGCTTGAGGCCGACCTCCTCGGCGATGACGGTCGCACCGGTGAGGGTGGCGATGTCGCCGAGCATGGCCTTGCGGCGGTCACCGAAGCCGGGGGCCTTGACGGCCACGGCGTTGAACGTGCCACGGATCTTGTTGACGACGAGGGTGGACAGCGCCTCGCCCTCGACGTCCTCGGCGATGATCAGCAGCGGCTTGGAGCCACCCTGCTGGATGACCTTCTCAAGCAGCGGCAGCAGGTCCTGGATGGAGCTGATCTTGCCCTGGTGGATCAGGATGTACGGGTCGTCGAGGACTGCCTCCATACGCTCCTGGTCGGTGACCATGTACGGGGACAGGTAGCCCTTGTCGAAGGCCATGCCCTCGGTGAAGTCCAGCTCCAGGCCGAAGGTGTTGGACTCCTCGACGGTGATGACACCGTCCTTGCCGACCTTGTCCATCGCCTCGGCGACCAGCTCGCCGACCTGCTTGTCCTGGGCGGACAGGCCGGCGACGGCCGCGATGTCGGACTTCTCGTCGATCGGGCGGGCGGTCGCGAGGAGGTCCTCGGAGATCGCCTTGACCGCGGCGTCGATGCCCTTCTTCAGGGCGGCCGGGGAAGCGCCGGCGGCGACGTTGCGCAAGCCCTCGCGGACCAGCGCCTGGGCCAGCACAGTGGCGGTGGTGGTGCCGTCACCCGCGATGTCGTTGGTCTTGGTCGCCACCTCCTTCACGAGCTGGGCGCCCAGGTTCTCGTACGGGTCCTCGACCTCGACCTCACGGGCGATGGTGACGCCGTCGTTGGTGATGGCCGGGGCGCCGAACTTCTTGTCGATGACGACGTTGCGGCCCTTGGGGCCGATCGTCACCTTGACGGCGTCAGCGAGCTTGTTGACACCGCGTTCGAGGGCACGACGGGCGTCCTCATCGAACTTCAGGATCTTCGCCATGGTTGCCTAGAGTCCTCTCCAAAGAGCCGCGCCCCGGACGCCCGGTTGTTCAGACACGGGTGGCCGGGGCGCAGATCACGTAAAACTGGGTGAATTACTTCTCGATGATCGCGAGCACGTCGCGAGCCGAGAGGACGAGGTACCCCTCGCCGTTGTACTTCACCTCGGTGCCGCCGTACTTGCTGTAGAGCACGACGTCGCCGACGGAGACGTCGAGCGGAAGACGGTTGCCGTCCTCGAAGCGGCCCGGGCCCACGGCCAGGACGACGCCCTCCTGGGGCTTCTCCTTAGCGGTGTCCGGAATGACCAGGCCCGAGGCCGTGGTCTGCTCGGCGTCGAGCGGCTGGACCACGATGCGGTCCTCAAGCGGCTTGATGGCAACCTTGGAGCTGGCGGTCGTCACGATCCGACCTCCCCCTTCGGAGATCTCACGGGGTTAACTGTCTGAGGTGGCGACCTGGTAGATCCGTCGTCGCGGGTGCCGGATCTGCCCGTCGCTGTGTTCGGCACTCCGCGATGTGGAGTGCCAGAAGCTGAGACTAGGACGCGGTTAGCACTCGGTCAAGCGGAGTGCCAACGCGGCGCCGCACGCCGGGTCACGTGCGGGGGGTGCCGGGGGGTGTGCGAAGCGCAGGCCGGGGAGTGTGCGAAGCGCAGGCCGGGTCACGTACAGGGCGTGTTCGGAGCGCGGCCCAGGCGTGTCCTGGTCGCCCGCCCGCCCGCGCCGCCCGGTCGCCGGCGCGCTGCGAGAATGGGCCGGTGAGCGCGACCACCCTGCCCGTCGAGACCTTCCACACCCTGCTGACCGACGAGGGGCAGGCCCTGCTCGGTGCGCTGCGCGACCTCGACCCGGCCGCCGAGCTGACCGCCGCCACCCGGCTGCGCCGCGACCACCCGGCCGAGCTGGTCTCGGCCGCGATCGGCCAGGCGCGGCTGCGGCAACGGGCCGCGGCGAAGTTCGGCGCGGCCGACGCGTACCGGATGTACTTCACGCCAGACGGCGTCGAGCAGGCCACCCGCGCCACTGTGGCCGCGCACCGGGCGGAGCGGTTCGCGGCCTTCGGGACGCGCCGACTGGCCGACCTGTGCTGCGGCGTCGGCGGCGACGCGATCGCGCTGGCGCGCGCCGGGGTGCGGGTGCTCGCCGTCGATCGCTCCCCGCTGACCTGCGCCGTCGCCCGCGCCAACGCGGCGGCGCTGGGCCTCGCCGAGCTGATCGAGGTGCGCTGCGCCGACGTCGCCGACGTGGACACCTCCGGGTACGACGCGGTCTTCGTCGACCCGGCGCGGCGGGCCACCGGGCGGGGCGGCGCCACGACCGGCGGCCGGGGCCGGATCTTCGACCCCGAGGCGTACTCGCCGCCGCTGTCCTGGGCCGTCGGTGCCGCCCGCGCCACCGCGCACGCGGCGCTGAAGATCGCGCCCGGCGTGCCGCACGAGGCGATCCCGCCGGACGCCGAGGCGGAGTGGATCTCGGACGGCGGGGACGTGAAGGAGGCCGTGCTGTGGTTCGGCACGGCCCCGGGCGCCCGCCGCGCGACCCTGCTGCCGGACGGCGCCTCGCTGACCGGCGCGGGACTGCCGGACCCCGAGCCGGGCCTGGTGGGCCGCTGGCTGTACGAGCCGGACGGAGCGGTGATCCGGGCCCACCTGGTCGCGGACGTGGCACAGCGGGTCGGCGGGCGGCTGATCGACCCGACGATCGCGTACGTCACCGCGGACGAGCTGGTGCCGACTCCGTACGCCAGCGCGTACGAGATCACCGACGTGCTCCCGTTCAACGTCAAGCGCCTCAAGGCGCTGTTGCGCGAGCGGGAGGTCGGGGTGCTGACGGTGAAGAAGCGCGGGTCACCGGTGACACCCGAGGAGCTGCGCAAGAAGGTCAGGCCACGGGGCGCGGCGTCGGCGACGGTGTTCCTGACCCGGGTGGCCGGCGCCCCCTCCATGCTGATCGGCCACCCGACACGGCCGGCCGCGTAGGGCGGGCGGGTCCGGCGCGGACGCGCGCTGGGCTGGGCGTCGCGGGCGCGGGCCCGCGCGCGTCGGCCCCGGGCAGACGGTCTCCGGCGGGGCGGGCGCTCGGGAGGCCAGTTCTCCTCCGCCGGACACCTCGCCCGACCCGTCCCGGTGGCACGCCGGTTACTCCGGTACCGCTCGAAATGTCTGGGCGACACTCCCGCACCTGGCGCATTTCCCCGCCCTAGATGCCGAACGCACCGCGCTCCGGGTCCGGGGTGGGGGACACTCGGCCCGTGTCGTCCGTCAGGGCGGCGCCAAGGCGGCGGGCCGACGGCCCCGGAGGGAGCGTCATGGAAAGCACCAGTCGAAGAGCGCGGGGAGCGTGGGCCCCGCAGGTGGGAGCCCACGGGACGGCGGCCCCGCGACTCACCGGGGCGGCGTCCGCGCGGACCGCCGGGCCCGGGGCGGCGCCGGGCGGCGCGCCCGGTGCGGGGCCGGTGGGCGCGCACGCCGGACGCACGGAGCGCGTGAGCCCGGCCGCCGTCGGCGCACCGGCCGACGGCCCCGCGTACGCCCCCTCCGTCAACGCCCGACGGCCGCTCGTCGGCCGTCGGCTCGGAGGCGGGCAACCTGATGCCCGGCGACATCGACCAGTTCGCCGACGTCTTCGCCCACCACCGCGAGCGCTGAGCGCGCCGCGACCTCCGGTCATCGCCGCCCCGTGGCAGGACATCGAGCACGGGGCGGCCCGGGCACGACGAAAGGTTCCGACGATGAACGACACCCATGTGTCCCATGCCGCGAGCATCAGCGCGATGTACGACCAGTCCACCGAGTTCTTCCTCGAAGCGCTCGGCGGCAGCATCCACTACGGCTACTGGCCGGACGCCTCGGTCAGCGGCTCCATGGTGGACGCGTCCTGGCGCATGACCGCGTTGATGATCGAGAAACTCGGCGTCAAGGCCGGTCAGTCCGTGCTCGACATAGGCTGCGGCGCCGGGCGCCCCGCCGTCGAACTGGCGATGGCGACCGACGCCCGGGTGACGGGTGTGACGATCAGCCCGGAGCAGGTGCGGGTGGCCACAGAACTCGCCGCCCGGGAAGGGCTGGCCGAGACGGTGCGTTTCCAACGAGCGGACGCGGTCGACCTGCCCTTCGCGGCGCGGAGCTTCGACGGCGCGTGGCTGTTCGAGTCGCTCCTGCACATGCGGGACGCGGAGCACGTGCTGCGGGAGACCGCGCGGGTGCTGCGCCCCGGAGCGCGGGTGGTGATCTCCAACGTGGTGCTGCGCGGCCCGCTGTCCCCGGCGGACGAGGAGTTGCTGGCGACCTTCGGCGAGCTGGTACAGGCCCCCTCGATCATCCCACTCGCCGCGTACCCGGGGTTGCTGGCGAGGAGCGGCCTGACGCTCGGGGAGTCGCTCGACATATCCGAGCACAGCGTCCGTGGCACCTACGAGAGCTGCCGGGACGCCACCGAGAAACTCCTCCAGACCATCGACGGGGGTGCCGCCGACCCGGCGGTCGTCGATCTCCTCCAGCGCACGAGGGACATCGCCGTCCGGTTCACGGGTGACACCCGGATCGGGTACGCGGTCCTGGTGGCCACCAAGGCGTAGCCGGCCGGTGACCACCAAGACTCCCGTCCGTCCCACGGAATTAGCCACGGGATCCGCGAGGTTCCGCCCCAGACGGCCTCCGCCGCGCGAGCCCGGCCAGTAACACCCGTAGCCCGCCCGCGCGCCGAGAACGCCCCCTACTCCCCCGCCACCGCCTCGAACCGCCAACGGTGTACCGGGCGGCTCAGCAACTCGGCTGCCGGCGTGGGGAGTTCGGGGAGGTCTGCCTCGTACGGGGCGTCCCACCAGGTGATGACGAGGACGCGGTCGCCGGGGGCGCGGAAGGTCTCGCGGCGGAGGGGGGCGGGGGTCAGGGGTTGGTCGCGGGCCCAGTCGAGGAGTTCCGGGCCGCGGCCGTCGGCGGCGCGGGCCTCCCACATCAACGCAAGGGTCATGAGTAGAGGTTGTCCTTGCTCAGCTCGTGGAAGTGGTCGTGGGAGTGGCCGTGTGCGTGGCCGTCACCATGCGCGTGGTCGTGGTCGTGGCCGTCCCCGTGATCGTGGTCCTGGGCGCCCGGGGGCGCCGGGACGTGGGGGTCGGTGACCGGGAGGGAGGAGTCGGCCGATAGGTCCCAGGCCGACGCGGCGCGGCCACGGGCGACCATCTCCGCGCCGAGGGCGGCGACCATCGCGCCGTTGTCCGTGCACAGACCCGGGCGCGGGACGCGGAGCACGATGCCGGCGTCCTCGCAGCGGTGCTCGGCCATCGCGCGCAGGCGGGAGTTGGCGGCGACTCCACCGCCGATCATCAGGTGCTCGACGCCGTTGTCCTTGCAGGCCCGCACCGCCTTGCGGGTCAGCACGTCCACCACGGCCTCCTGGAACGAGGCGGACACGTCGGCCACCGGCACTTCCTCGCCCGCGGCCCGCTTCGCCTCGATCCAGCGGGCGACGGAGGTCTTCAGGCCGGAGAAGGAGAAGTCGTAGGCGGCGTCCCTCGGGCCGGTCAGGCCGCGCGGGAAGCGGATCGCGTCCGGGTCGCCGTCGCGGGCGATGCGGTCGATGACCGGGCCGCCGGGGAAGCCGAGGTTCAGGACGCGGGCGACCTTGTCGAACGCCTCCCCCGCCGCGTCGTCGATGGTCGAGCCCAGCGGCCGTACGTCGGAGGTGATGTCCGGGGCAAGCAGCAGCGAGGAGTGGCCGCCGGAGACCAGGAGGGCCATGGTCGGCTCGTGCAGCGCGCCGTGCTCCAACTGGTCCACGCAGATGTGCGAGGCCAGGTGGTTCACCCCGTACAGCGGCTTGCCCAGCGCGTACGCGTACGCCTTCGCCGCCGACACGCCGACGAGCAGCGCGCCGGAGAGGCCCGGGCCCGCCGTGACGGCGATGCCGTCCAGGTCGCTGGCCGCGACGCCGGCCTGCTTCAGGGCCCGCTGGATGGTGGGGACCATGGCCTCCAGGTGCGCCCGGCTGGCCACCTCGGGCACGACGCCGCCGAAGCGCGCATGCTCGTCCACGCTGGAGGCGACCGCGTCGGCCAGCAGCGTGTGACCGCGCACGATGCCGACCCCGGTCTCGTCGCAGGAGGTCTCGATGCCGAGCACGAGGGGCTCGTCTCGGCGGCCGGATACGTCAGCCATGGGTTCCCGTCTCTGTCTCGCGCGCCGCCCGCGGCGCTGTCTGGGGAACGCGCTCGGGCGCGTGCTCGGGTGGTTGTCCGGTTGCCGCGTCGACGCGGCCCTCGGTGGGGCCGTCGGCCCCTTCGTCGGGTGCGGCACCGGCCGCCGGGGCTGCCGGGGCCGCCGGGCCGGACAGCCGCATGACCAGGGCGTCCACGTTGCCCAGTTGGTAGTAGCCGCGTCGGAAGCCGATGGGTTCGAAGCCGAAGCGCTCGTACAGGCGCTGGGCGCGCGCGTTGTCCACCCGCACCTCGAGCAGCACCTCGTGGCACTCGAACGCGGTGGCGGCGGTCAGCAGGTCGCTCAACAGCCGCGCGCCGAGCCCGGTGCCCCAGTGGCTGCTGGCCACCGCGATCGTCTGCACGTCGCCGGTGCCGTCCACGGCGGCGAGCCCAGCGTACCCGACGAGGCGGCCCGCCGCGTCCTCGGCGACCACGTAGTGCCGACTGGCCCCGGCGCCCCTGGCGTGGGCTAGCTCGGACCAGAACATCCCCGGCGACCAGGCGTCCTCGGGGAACAGCTCGCCCTCGATGGCGAGCACGGCGTCCAGGTCCCACCAGCGCATCTCGCGCACCCGCGGGGCCTCGTCCGCGCCGAGCGCCGCCACGGCGGCGCTCGGCCGCTCGGCGGTGCCGGTCGGGGGCCCGGACTCGCCGCCGGGCGGGACGCCCGTCTCGCACGCTCCGCTCACTTCGGGGTGACCACCTTGTAGTTCGCGGGCACCTGGGCGTCCGGGCGGCGCAGGTACAGCGGCTGGTTCGGCGGGAACTCCTCGCCGGCGGCCAGCTTCTCCACCGCGAGCGCGGCGAGCGCGGCGGCGGACTGGTGCTCGGGCAGCTCGACCCCCTCCGGAACGCCGGGCGGCGGGGCGCCGGCCCCGGCGCCCGCCGCGGCGAAGACCTCCCGATAGAGGGTGCCGCCCGCGCCCACCACGGGGAGCCCAGCCACCTGCTCGGCGATGTCGGCCGGCCGGTCGACGGCGGGCTCGCTGACGCGGGTCCCGCCGTCCGCGTACCGCGCCCAGTAGACCTCCTTGCGCCGGGCGTCGGTGGCCACGACGAACGGACCGGTGAGCCCGACCTGCCCGGCGGCGTACGCGATGCCGTCCAGCGTGCACAGCCCGCGCACCGGGATGTCGAGGGCGGCGCCGAACGCAGCGGCCGTCGCGAGTCCCACCCGCAGCCCGGTGTACGGGCCGGGGCCGATCCCGGCCACGACGTGCGTCAGGTCACCCGGCGTGACGGAGGCCCTCGCGAGCACCCGGTGCACGGCCGGCAGCAGCAGTTCGCCGTGCCGGCGGGCGTCCACCTGGTGGGAGGAGGCGAGAGTGGTCCGGCCGTCGTGGAGCGCGACGGTCACGGCGGGGGTAGCGGTGTCAAGAGCGAGCAGCAGCACGCCCACAAGCGTACGACCGCGGGCCGATCGTCGATCCCGCGCCGGCTTTCCGGGTGCTACCGTCGGCCCGGTAGAGGCGTGACGAAGGGTGGCTGAGCGTGGCACGGAACAGCTCCGGAACCATCGTGGCCGGACTCACGGCCGGGGCGATCATCGTCGTGGGCATCCTGGCCTACCATGCCTCTGCGAACGCCCCGATCAACCCGAACCAGGCGGCCCGCCCCGGTGCGTCTGACTCCGCCAAGCCCAAGGACAAGGCGAAGAAGGAGAAGTCCACCGCGATCCCGGCCAGCTCGGGCACCGGGCGCCGGGTGGTGTACGCGCTCAGCGACAAGCGGGTCTGGCTGGTCGGCGCGAACGAGCAGGCCATCCGCACGTACCCGATCTACCCCAGCTCGGTCAGCCCGGTCCCCGGCACGTACAACGTAACCTCCCGGTCGGCCAGCGTCACCGGCTCGGACGAGGTGTCCGTCGAGCACGTCGTGCGCTTCCACACCGAGGGCGACATAGTGTTCGGCTTCAGCGCCGCGGTCGACGGCTCGACGCCCGACCCGGACTCCAACCGGCGCACCGGTGGCATCCGCGAGAAACGCGCGGACGGCGCGGCGATGTGGACCTTCGCCTCGATCGGCACCGAGGTCGTCGTCGTCCGTTAGGGACAGGCGTGCGTGGGCGACGAGCCCTCGTCAGTGACGGGCGTGTGGTCGGCAGGCGCGCGCGACTGACGGACGGGTGTGCTCGGCGGGTGAGCGTGGGTGACGGGCGTACGGGAACGACAGGCGTCCGTGAACGATACGCGGAAGAGCGCGCGGACGAACGCGCAGGTCAGGCCGCCTTGCGGCGACAGTGCGCCGTCGGTTGGGGCTCCGTCGCCGGTTCGACCCCGGGGATCGCGTGTCCCCCGGGCGGCGTGGAGAGCTCGGTTGCCGCGGCACAGGCCGCCAGCATGTCAGCCACCGATGGCGCCTTCGGGCAGCTTCGCGCCGGCGGCTGGTGGGGCTGATGAGTCTCCATGGGGTGCCTCCCGGTACTCCTGGGGCATGGGCGCGCACGGGCGGTTAGGTACACCTAACTAGCGCGCTCACGTTGATGAGACCACGCCCGGGGCGGTGAACGCAATATCTTCCCGACGGCTTGTCGGAAACTACAGCGTTGCGTGACCGGCCGGTCGTCACCCCTCCAGCGGGCTCAGGTCCACGCCCGCCCAGCGCGCCCCGACGCCGGTCACGGTCACCCGGCGCACGTCGGCCACCTCGGCGTCGGCGGGGAGGGGCTCCGGGACGTCGGCGGGGGGCGTCGTGGCGGCGGTCGCGGCGCGGGGGGCCGCAGTGGCGGGGTGCGGGGCGGCCAGTCCGCCCTCCGCGCCCACCGCGCGCTCGATCACCACGTGCAGCCGATCGTCCGACAGCTCCTCGACCTTGCCGTCGCCCCACTCGACGACGACCACCGACTCCGGCAGCGACACGTCGAGGTCGAGGTCCTCCATCTCGTCCAGGCCGCCGCCGAGGCGGTAGGCGTCCACGTGCACGAGCGGCGGCCCGTCGCCGAGCGGCGGGTGCACGCGCGCGATGACGAAGGTCGGCGAGGTCACCGCGCCCCGCACGTCGAGCCCCGCCCCGAGGCCCCGGGTCAGCGTGGTCTTGCCGGCGCCCAACTCGCCGGTGAGCAGCACCAGATCGCCGGGGCGCAGCAGGGCGGCCAGGCGGCGACCCAAGTCCCCCATGCGCTCGGGGGTGTTGACGGTGATCTGTGCGCGGGCGTACGGAACGTTCATGTTCGCCGATGGTACGGGCCCGCGCGGCCGGCCCCGCACTCCCCCGCGCCCTCCGGGGCGGCCTCCGGCGCAGCCCCCGGAACCTTCCGTTCCGGCCGGGTGGGCGAGCCGGCCCGGCCCCGCGCGTGTGGCCCGGCTTCGCGTGCGGCGCGGCCCGGCGGGGGGCGGGGCAGGTCGAGGGGGTGGGGCTGGGGTCGGGCGTGGCTGGGTGGCCGGTGACGTCCAGGAGGCGGAGCAGGGCGGCGGTGACGGTCTCCGGGCGCTCCAGCATGACCAGGTGGCCCGCGGTGGGGACGATCTCCAGGTGGGCGTCGGGCAGGAAGCCGGCGATGGCCTCGCTGTGCTCGCTCGGCGTGATCAGGTCCCGCTCACCCGCCAGCACGAGGACCGGCACGGCGGCGAAGACGGGCAGCGCCTCCGACTTGTCGTGCTCGGCGAAGGCCGGGTAGAACTCGGCCACCACGTCGATCGGCGTCGCCTCGATCAGCCGCTCGGCGAACCGCGCCACACCCGGGTCCACGTCGCGCGAGCCGAACGAGTAGCGCTTGATCACCCCGGCGAACAGGTCGGCCGCCGCCCCGCTCCAGCAGCTCCGCCTGCGCGCCGAGCGGCCGCAGCGTGCTGGGCAGCACCCGCCGCACGGCGCGTACGCCGGCCGCCGGCAGTCCGAAACTGACCTCGCTGAGCTTGCCGGCTGAGGTGCCGACGAAGGCGGCGCCGACCACCCGGCGGCGCACGAGTTCGGGGAACTGCGCGGCCAGCGCCATGACCGTCATACCGCCCATCGAGTGGCCCACGAGGACCAGCGGGCCCTCGGGCGCCGCGGCGTCGATGACCGCCTTGAGGTCGCGGCCGAGCAGGTCGATGGTGACCGGCTCGCCGTGCTCGCGCTGAGCCCGGCCGCGCTCAGAACGGCCGTGGCTGCGCTGGTCCCAGTAGACGGCACGGGCGGTGCCGGCCAGCGCGGCGCGCTGGAAGTGCCAGGAGTCCTGACCGAGGCAGTAGCCGTGGCAAAAGACGAGGGTGACCGGCGGCCCGGCCTGGTCGCCGGCCTCGGCCCCCCGCGCCGGCCCGGGCTCGACCTCGTACGCCAGCTCCGTGCCGTCCTCGGCGACGGCCACCGCGGGGGTGCCCCGCAGGGTGCCGTACGGACCGGCCGCGTCCAGTGCCAGCCGGGCCTTGCGGCGCACGCCGCGGCCCACCGTCAGCCGCTCCACGGCGACGCCGACCGTGGCGCCGGCGGCCACCACTCCTATCGCGGCGCCCGCGAGCCCCGCGCCCCGGCGCCACCCCGCCCGGGCCGCCGCCTCGACCGTCCCGCCGGTGTCCTGGCTCATGTCGGGGTGCCCGCCCCCGCGTTCCCGGCCGGGGAAACACCACCCGTACGGGCGATCTCGGCCTCCGTCTCGGGGGCGGCCGGGGCCGGCGCGCCGGGCTCGCTGTCGGCGTGCAGGTAGACGCGCGGGACGCGCTGGCCGATGCGGGTGACGATCTCGTAGGCGATCGTGCCCACGGCCTGTGCCCAGTCCTCGGCCGTCGGCTCGCACCGGTCGCCCGGCCCGAACAGCACGGCCTCCTGGCCCACCGCCGCCCGATCGCCGCCGAGGTCCACCACGAACTGGTCCATCGCGACCCGGCCGGCCACCGTCCGCCACTTGCCCGCCACCAGCACCGGGCCCGTGTCGGACGCCGCGCGCGGCACGCCGTCCGCGTACCCGACGGGCACCAGCGCCAGCGTCGTGTCGCCCGGCGTGCGGTAGTGGTGCCCGTACGAGACGCCGTGCCCGCCCGGCACCCGCTTGACCAGCGCGATCGACGCGGAGAGCGTCATCGCCGGGCGCAGCCCGAAGTCGGCGCTCACGCCGATCTCCGGGCTGGGCGAGACGCCGTAGGTCGCGATGCCGGACCTGACCAGGTCGAAGTGGGCGTCGGGCAGCGTCAGCAGGGCGGGCGAGTTGGCGATGTGCCGCACCTCGGGCGCGATGCCGGCGGCCTCGGCGTGCGCCAGCATGTCGCGGTACGCGGTGAGCTGGGCGGCGATCGAGGGGTGGCCCGGCTCGTCCGCGCACGCGAAGTGCGACCACACGCCGGTGACCTGGACCGTCCCGTCCGCCTCGGCCCGCCGGGCGGCGGCCACCAGGTCGGCCCAGTCGTGCTGCTGGCAGCCGTTGCGGCCGAGCCCGGTGTCCGCCTTGAGCTGCACCCGCGCGGGCCGGCCCGCGACCCGCGCCCCGGCGACGGCCTCGCGCAGCGCCCACATCCCGCTCACCGACACGTCGATTTCCGCCTCGACGGCCTCCCGCCAGGGCCCGCCCGGCGTCCACAGCCAGCACATCAGGCGACCGGTGTCGCCGGCCGCGCGCAGCGCGATGGCCTCCTGCGGGGTCGCCGTCCCCAGCCAGCCCGCGCCCGCCTGCCGGGCCGCCCGCGCGCAGGGGACGGCGCCGTGGCCGTACGCGTCCGCCTTGACCACGGCCATCAGCTCGGCCCGGGGCGCGCGGGCACGCAGCGCGCGCACATTGGCCCGCAGCGCGGCCAGGTCGACCGTGGCTCGGGCACGCATCGGTGTCTCGTTCATCAAGGCCAGTGTCTCAGGCGCCCGCCGCCCCTCCCGTGGCCCGTCCGCGTGCTGGCCCGCCGCTCACCCGGCGGCGGCCACGTCCCGCCAGGCCGCGCCCAGGGCCTCGGCCACCTCGGACGCCGTGACCGGCGCGCCCGGGCGGCCGGGGGCCCCGGCCGCGCGGCGGGCCGCCAGGCCGTGCAGGTAGGCGCCGGCCGACGCGGCCGTGCGGGCGTCCAGGCCGGTGGCGAGCAGCGCGCCAGTCAGCCCGGAGAGCACGTCGCCGCTGCCGGCGGTGGCCAGCCAGCCGGTGCCGGTCGGGTTGACGCGTACGGGCTCGGCGTCCGGGCCCGTGGCGGGGCCGGCGACCAGCGTGGTGGAGCCCTTGAGTAGTACCGTCGCCCCGGTCCTCGCCGCCAGTTCCCGCACCGCCGCCAGCCGGCCCGCCTCGACCTCCTCGCGGGGGCGGCCGAGCAGCGCCGCCGCCTCGCCCGCGTGCGGGGTCAGCAGGGTCGCGGCGGTGCGGGCGCGGACGCCGTCCGGGGGCAGCAGCCGCAGCGCATCGGCGTCCACCAGCACCGGCACGTCGCTGGCCAGCACGTCGGCGAGGGCTCGCCGGGCGTCCGCGTCGTCCCCGACGCCGGGGCCGACCACCCACGCCTGCACCCGCCCCGCCTTGCCCGGCGGGCCCGCCGAGACCAGGGTCTCGGGGAAGCGGGCGATCACGGCGTCGGCGCCCGGCCCCACGTACCGCACCGCTCCCGCGCCGCCGCGCAGCGCCCCGGCCACCGCGAGCACCGCCGCGCCGGGGTAGCGGGCCGAGCCGGCGACGACGCCGACCACGCCGCGCCGGTACTTGTCGCTCTCCGCCGCCGGGCGCGGCAGCACCGCCGCCACGTCCGCGTGCTGCAACGCCTCCACGTCGGGCACCGGCGGCAGCCACGGGCCGAGGCCGATGTCCACCAGGCGCGCCGCGCCGGCGTGTTCGGCGGCCGGGTCGATGAGCAGCCCGGGCTTGTACGTGCCGAAGGTGACCGTCGCCGTGGCCCGCACCGCCGCGCCGCGCACCTCGCCGGTGTCGGCGTCCACGCCGCTGGGCAGGTCGACGGCGACCACCGGCACGTCGGCGTCGGCGACAGCCCGGGCCAGGTGCGCGGCGTCCGGCCGCAGCCCGCCCCGGCCGCCGATGCCCACGATCCCGTCCAGCACGAGGTCGGCCCGGGCGAGGGCCCGCAGCGCGGGGTGGTCGTCGCGCCGCCCCGTACGGGTGCCGCCCGCGTGCCCGCCGCCGGTCCGCTCCGCCGCGCCGTCGCCCGGCGCCGCCGCCGGGCCCGGCCCCGCGTCCGGGCCGGCCGCGTCGACAAGCAGGCCGCCCGCCGCGCGCAGGGCCGCGGCGCCGCCGGCGTGGGCGCGGTCGGGGGCGAGCAGCAGAGCGGTGACGGCGGCCCCGCGACGGGCCAGCCGGGCGCCCGCATAGAGGGCGTCGCCCCCGTTGTCGCCGCTGCCGACGAGCAGCACCACCCGCGCGCCGGACACCCGCCCGCGCGGTGCCGGCCCCGGCCCGGTGCGGGGCCCCGCGCCCGCGCCCAGCAGCCCGGCGCAGGCGGCGGCGAGGCCGGCCGCTGCCCGGTGCATGAGCGTTCCCTCCGGCAACCGGGCTAACAGCTCGCGCTCGGCGGCCCGTACGGTCTCCACGCTGTACGCAGTCCTCATGCGCCCCAGTCTCCCGCGCCGGGCGCACGGCGGCCGGGCGGGCGGGCGCCGCACCCGGGCCCGCCGCGGGCGCCGCCGGCCGCGTGCTACCGCGCCGGCCAGTCGTCCGCCGAGCCGTCCGGGGCGGGCTCGGCGGCCGGCTCGCCCTCGGCAATGACCACGGCCGACGCGACGCCCGCGTCGTGGCTGAGCGAGACGTGCCAGGTGCGCACGCCCAGTTCGGCCGCCCGCTCGGCGACGGTGCCGCGCACCCGCAGCCGGGGCTGGCCGCTGGGCAGCGTCCAGATCTCCGCGTCCGTCCAGCGCAGCCCGCCCGGCGCGCCGAGCGCCTTGGCCAGCGCCTCCTTCGCGGCGAACCGGGCGGCCAGCGACGCGGTGCCCCGCCGCTCGCCGATGGGCAGCCACAGCTCCCGCCGTACGAAGACCCGCTCGGCCAGCCCCGGCGTGCGCTCGATGGCCGCGCCGAACCGGTCGATCTCGGCGACGTCGATCCCCAACCCGATGATCACGAGGCCGCCCCGTGGGGGCCATGGCCCGTGGCGGCCACCAGCCGCGCCGTCTCGCTCATCCTCACTCCACCGTCACGGACTTGGCGAGGTTGCGCGGCTGGTCCACTTCTTTGCCGCGGGCCGTGGCCAGTTCGCATGCGAAGACCTGCAACGGCACGGTGGTCACCAGCGGCTGGAGCAGCGTCGGCGTGGCCGGGACCTCGACGAGGTGGTCGGCGTACGGCGCCACGCCCGTGTCGCCGCGCTCGGCGATCACGATGGTGCGGGCGCCACGGGCCCTGATCTCCTGGATGTTGGAGACGATCTTGTCGTGCAGTACGGGCCGGCCGCGCGGCGAGGGGACGATCACGACCACCGGCACGCCGTCCTCGGCCAGCGCGATCGGCCCGTGCTTCAGCTCGCCCGTGGCGAACACCTCGGCGTGCATGTACGCCAGCTCCTTGAGCTTGAGGGCGCCTTCGAGGGCCACCGGGTAGCCCACGTGCCGGCCCAGGAACAGCACCGTGTCCTGGTCGGCCAGCGAGCGCGCCAGCTCGCGCACCGGCTCCATCGTCTCCAGGACCCGCTCCACCTGGATGGCGATCTCCGACAGCTCCCAGATGACCGGGTACGCCTCGTCGCCCCACTTGGTGCCGCGCAGCTGGCCGAGGTAGAGCGCGACGAGGTAGCAGGCGACGAGTTGGGTGAGGAACGCCTTCGTGGAGGCGACGGCGACCTCGGGCCCGGCGTGCGTGTAGAGCACGGCGTCGGACTCGCGCGGGATGGTGGAGCCGTTGGTGTTGCAGATGGCCAGGACCCGGGCGCCCTGCTCGCGGGCGTGCCGCAGCGCCATCAGGGTGTCTATGGTCTCGCCGGACTGGGAGATGGCGACGACCAGGGTGCGCGGGCCCAGGATCGGGTCGCGGTAACGGAACTCGCTGGGCAGCTCAGTCTCGCAGGGGATGCGGGTCCAGTGCTCGATGGCGTACTTGGCGATCATCCCGGCGTGGAAGGCGGTGCCGCACGCCACGATGACGATCTTGTCGACCTCACGCAGCTCGGCGGCCGGGATGCGGACCTCGTCCAGTGACAGGTCGCCGGCGGCGTCGATCCGGCCGAGCAGCGTGTCGGCCACGGCCTTCGGCTGCTCGGCGATCTCCTTGAGCATGAAGTAGTCGTAACCGCCCTTCTCGGCGGCTGAGGCGTCCCAGTCCACGTGGCACGGGCGCACCGTCGCCGGCGCACCGTCGAAGCCGGTGACCGTGACCGCGTCCCGGCGCACCTCCACCACCTGGTCCTGACCGAGTTCGATGGCCTCGCGGGTGTGCTCGATGAACGCGGAGACGTAGGAGGCCAGGAAGTTCTCCCCGACCCCGACGCCCACCACCAGCGGCGAGTTGCGGCGCGCCCCGACCACCACGTCGGGGTCGTCGGCCACCACCGCGACCAGCGTGAACGCGCCCTCAAGCCGACCGCACACCTGCCGCGTCGACTCCGCCAGGTCGCCGGTGGAGCAGAAGGACTCGGCGAGCAGGTGCGCGACGACCTCGGTGTCGGTCTCCGACGCGAGGGCGTGGCCGCGCTCGGCCAACTCGGCGCGGAGCGGCGCGAAGTTCTCGATGATGCCGTTGTGGACGACGGCGACCCGGCCCGCGTCGTCCAGGTGCGGGTGGGCGTTGGCGTCGGTGGGCCCGCCGTGGGTGGCCGAGCGGGTGTGGCCGATGCCGGCGGTGCCGGTCGGCAACGGCCGGTCGGCCAGCTCCTCGTGCAGGTTGGCGAGCTTGCCCGCCTTCTTCCCGGCGGCCAGGCCGCCGTCGGCGAGGACCGCGACCCCCGCCGAGTCGCAGCCCCGGTACTCGAGGCGCCCGAGCCTGGCCAGAACGACGTCGAGGGCGGACCGCCCTCCCACATAGCCAACGATTCCGCACATGGGGTGCAGCGTACGCGCGGCCCCCGCCGGGCGGGTCGCGGGTGGGGCGCCGGGTGGGTCGCCACGCCCCGGCGTGACCGAACGCACGCCCCGTACCGCGCCGTGAGAACCCACAATGAATCAGTGATCAGGTCTTCGGTGAGTGACCAACGGCCGCACGGCGGGCCGCACGGTGGTGTTCCGCGGCGGGCCGAGTCGAGCCCGTACGTGGATCTCTCGCGCGCCCAGTGGAGCGGGCTGCGCGAGAAGACGCCGCTGCCGCTGACGGCGGAGGAGGTGGAGCGGCTGCGCGGCCTCGGTGACGTCATCGACCTCGACGAGGTGCGCGACGTGTACCTGCCGCTGTCCCGGCTGCTCAACCTCTACGTGGGGGCCACCAGCAACCTGCGGGGCGCCCTCAACACCTTCCTCGGCGACGCGGGCAGCGGCCAGGGCGCGCAGCAGGGCACGCCGTTCGTCATAGGGGTGGCCGGCAGCGTCGCGGTCGGCAAGTCCACCACTGCACGCCTCCTCCAGGCCCTGCTCGCGCGCTGGCCCGAGCACCCGCGCGTCGAGCTGGTCACCACGGACGGCTTCCTGCTGCCCAACGCCGAACTGCACCGGCGCGGCCTGATGTCCCGCAAGGGCTTCCCCGAGTCCTACGACCGCCGGGCGCTGACCCGCTTCGTGGCCGACGTGAAGGCCGGCAAGGACGAGGTCAGCGCGCCCGTCTACTCCCACCTGGTGTACGACATCGTCCCCGACCAGCGACTGACCGTGCGCCGCCCCGACATCCTCATCGTCGAGGGCCTGAACGTGCTCCAGCCCGCGCTGCCCGGCAAGGACGGCAGGACGCGGGTGGCGCTGGCCGACTACTTCGACTTCAGCGTGTACGTGGACGCCCGGACGGAGGACATCGAGCGCTGGTACCTGGGCCGGTTCAGCAAGCTGCGCGAGACGGCGTTCCAGAACCCGTTCTCGTACTTCCGCAAGTACACCCAGGTCTCCGAGGACGAGGCGCTCGACTACGCGCGCATGATCTGGCGCACGGTCAACCGGCCCAACCTGCAACAGAACGTGGCCCCCAACCGGGGCCGGGCCACCCTCGTACTCCGCAAGGGCCCCGACCACAAGGTGGAACGCCTGCGGCTGCGCAAGCTGTGACCGCGCGGGGCGGCCCGCGCCCCGTACGGGCCGGCGCACCCGCCCCCCCGTCACGCCCCGTAGGCTGCCCCTCCGCGACCCCGACCCGACCGTCCGGGTGACGCCGACCTGATGCCGGCGTGACGCCGACTCCAAGGAGCCCGCCGTGCTGCACCTGCGGTTGATCGTCCCCGCGCACCGCATCGACGAGGTGGTCGCGCTCTTCGAGCGCAGCGTGGGTGCCACACACCTGGCCGTACTCACCGGGGCCGGCCGCGACCCGGCCGGCGACGTGGTGCTGTGCGACGTGGCGCGGGAGGCTGCCGACGAGGTGCTCAGCGAACTGCGGGCGATCGGCATCGACGAGTGCGGTGCGATCACCGTCGAGAACATCGACCTGACGCTGTCGCACCGGGCGGACCGGGCCGAGGAGGAGGCGCCCGGCGAGGGCTCGGACGCGGTGGTGTGGGAACAACTCGTGGAGGCCACCCACGAGGAGTCCACCCTCTCCGTCACCTTCCTGGCCTTCCTGACGGTGGCGATGATGCTCGCCGCCTGCGGTGTCGTCCTCGACAACGCGATCCTGGTCGTCGGCGCGATGGCCGTCGGCCCGGAGTTCGGCCCGCTCGCCGGGCTGTGCACCACGCTGGTCCGGCGCGCCCCACGGCTGGCGGTGCGCTCGCTGCTCGCCCTGCTGGTGGGGTTCGCGGTGGCGATGGCGCTGACGACGCTGTTCAGCCTGTTCATGGACGCGGCGGGGCTCTTCCACAAGGCCGACGTGGAGGCCGAGCGGCCGAACACCAACTTCATCTACCGGCCCGACCTGTTCTCCTTCGTCGTGGCCTTCCTCGCCGGCATCGCCGGCACGCTGTCGCTGACGTCGGCGAAGTCGGGCGCGCTGGTCGGCGTGGCGATCTCGGTGACCACGGTCCCGGCCGCCGCCAACGCCGCCGTCGCCCTCGGCTACGGCGACCTGGGCCAGACCGGCGGCTCCACGGAACAACTCCTGCTCAACCTCGCGGGCATCGCCATCGCCGGCACGCTGACGCTGCTGGCCCAGCGCCTATACTGGTCCCGCCACACCCAGTTCCGGGACGCCCGCCGTACCAAAGGCTGAGCGGCGGGGCCGAGGGTCCGGAGGGGCGCGGCGGGCCCGGCGGCCGGGGCGGGGCCGGGGTTGGTGCCCGTGCCGCGCGGCGCCGCGCGGCTCACAAAGCGATGAGCGCCGCGTCGGTGGGGGTGAAGCCGCAGCCGTCGAAGTAGAACGCGCGCAGGTGGTCCTCGAAGTCCACGTGCAGCCACTCGCACCCCGCGGCCCGCGCCCCGTCCACGGCCGCCGCCACCAGCCGCGCCCCCACCCCCGTCCGCCGCACGCCCTCGGCCACCACGGTGTACAGCACGAACGCGTGCACCCCGCCGTCCCAGGCCACATTGACGAACCCGACCAACTCGTCCCCGCGCCGCGCGCACACCCACCCGAGGCTGTGCCGGTGCGCCTGGGTGTGGCAGTCGATGTCCAGTGGCGGGTGGTCGAACCCCTGCGCGTGCAGGGCGTTGACCTCGGGGTTGGCGAAGTCACCGCGCCAGACGTAGGCCGTCACGGGTGGGGGTCCGGACGCACAGTCACCGGCGGGCCGGGGTCGCGGCTGGCTCTGGTGGGCGGTGATGGGCTCGGGCATGGTGGGGAGGGTAGGGGGTGTGGGTGGCGGGCGGGGCGGTATTTCGGGGTGGGGCCCGGCGGGGAGCCAGCGACGGCCTGGCGGGGTGACGGCGCGATCAGCCAGCCACGGCCTCGATGAGGGAGAACGGCGCGGCCTCGGCGATGGGGGTGACCGAGGTGAGGGTCAGGCCCGCGCGGTGGCAGACCTCGGTGAAGTCCGCGCGGGTGCGTTCCCTGCCGCCGACGTTCACGAGCATGTTGAGATCGGACAGGTAGGTGATCCCGCCGTCGGTGACGTCGGCCTCGGCACGGGGGTCGCCGACCTCGGGGAGTACGGGCTCCACGATGAGGACACGGCCACCGGGCGGCAGCACCGCGCGGCAGTTGCGCAGGATGGTGACCACCTGATCGTCCGTCCAGTCGTGCAGCACGCTCTTCATCAGGTAGAGGTCCGAGCCCGCGGGCACCGAGCGGAAGAAGTCGCCGGCGGCCAGCGAGCAGCGTCCCGCCACGCCGTGCCGCTCCAGCGTCGTCGGCGCCTCGGACAGGCCCTCCGCTGTGTCGAAGAGCACGCCGGTCAGGCCCGGGTGGGCGGCCAGCACGCCGGCCAGGAGGGTTCCGTCGCCCCCGCCGACGTCCGTGACCGTGGTGAAGCGGCCGAAGTCGTATGTGGACGGCAGGGCGGCGGCGGTCGCCGCGACGGCCTGGCTCATCGCCGCGTTGAACTCCGTGGAGAGTTCGGGGTGCTGGGCGAGGTGGCTGAAGAAGTCGGTGCCGAAGACGGCATCGAACGCGATCTCTCCGGTGCGGACGCTGTCGTCCAGGTGCTCCCAGGCCCGCACGATCGTCGGCTCGGTGAACATCCGCACGAACGAGGTGAGCGAGTCGGGGTTTCCGGGATCGAGGAGGGCGCCCGCGGGGGTCGCCGCGAAGTGGTCGGGGGTGTGTTTCCACCAGCAGGCCGAGGCCGGCCAGGGCGCGCAGCAACCGCGTCATGGGCTGGGGTTGGGCGCCAACCTCGGCGGCCACCTCGGTGGCCGGGCGAGGCGTGGCGCCGACCCGTTCCATCACCTCCAACCGGACCGCCGCGCGCAGGGTCTGCGCGGCCATGCTGCCGAACGCGAGCCGAACGATCAGATCGCGGTCGGCCGCGCCCGCTCCTCCGGCGTCACCCGCTCCTCCGGCGTAGCCTGCTTCTCGGACGTCGGTTGCTTGTCGGGCGTCGCCTGCCTGTCGGGCATCGGTGTTCGTCACGGTGCTTTCCCTTCTTCGGGTGGGTGGTGAGGGTGGGAGGGAGCGGGCACACGGGCGCGGCCGGCCTCCTCCGCGTGGGGGCGGCTCAGCGGAGCGTCATCGGCAGCGACCAGCCAGCAGAGCTCAACCAGCAGAGGTCAGCCGGTGAGCCAGGGCGCCGGGGGTGCACCCGGCCAGGGCCGCTACGTCCCGGTGCAGATGCGGCTGGTCGGCGTAGCCGCAGGTCAGGGCGACCGTGCTGGCGCTCTCGCCCGCGCGCAGCGCCCGTACCGCGTGGTCGAAGCGGACCAGCATGGCGGCCCGCTTGGGAGTGAGGCCGAGTTGGGCGTGGAACCGGGTGCGCAGCCGCTTGCGGCTCCAGCCGCAGGACGCGGCGAGGTCACCCACCCGTATCCGGCCTCGGCGGGCCACGATGGTGTCCCAGGCGGCGGCGACCTCGGGGGCCATTGACGGGGCCGCCGCCCGCTCGGTGAGGAACTCCTCGGTCAGCGCGAGCCGCTCCTGCCACGTCGTGGCCTCGGTCAACCGCTCGCGCAGACGTCGTTCCGGCGCTCCCCACAGGTCCGCGAGGCTGGTGATCGACCCGTCCAGTTCGGGTGGGGAGACCCCCAGCAGCCCGTAGGCGGCCCGGGGCGACAGCCGTACCTCCACGCACTCGACGCGCACCCGGGCCGGGCCCGGGTGACAGCGCGGCGACCAGGCTCCGCAGGTACCGGTGCCCGGTGGCGCCCTCCACCGCGAGCGGCTCGCTCCCGAGCCCGATGACGAGGATCACGGCCGGCTGCGGGAGCAGCCGCAGGTCGAGGCCGGCGGCGGCCCGGTCACGGTATCAGGCCATCCGTACGCCGTCGAGCGACGTACCACCGAGCGGGCGGGCGACCTCCCAGCCGCGCTCGGCATCGCGATCCGTGGGGGCGCCCCCACTTCGTGTCTGCGCATGCCCCTACCGTCTACCGTCGCCGACTTCGGCGGCCCTGTCTTGGACGAAAGGTCCCTGCAGCGCGGACGGAAGGGCTGGAGGTCTCGGACGGACGGCCCGTACGTCTCGCTCTCGCGCGGAAGGCCCGTGCGCGGCGTCACCGACCGGGCGGTTCCGTCGCCCCGCATCTCGCTACGGCAGGTGGGCGCGTACGCCGATCACCGTGCGGCCTCCGCCGGGGAACCGGTCCGCAGCGCGGGCAGGAGGCTGTGGACGACGAAGGTCTCGATCGCCGTCGGCGTGGTGGTGGCCGCGGACCGGGGTTGGCGGGCGGCGATGTGTCCGGAGTTGATCGAGCGGGCCACCTCGGCCATCAGGCCGGCGACGTTCGCCGACGCCCCGGCCGCGCGCTGCTCGGCCACGAACCGCTCGATCGGCTGTTGTTCGTAACGCAGGCTCGGCAGGCCCGCGAGCCTGCCGATCACGGCCGTCACCTCGGCCATGCTCAGGTCACGCTCGCCGTGCAGTTCGACCACCTCCGGCGCGCCCGGGCGTGCGGGGGTCGGCCCGACGAGGTGGCGGGCGGCGGCGCGGCCGACGTCCTCGGCGGCGATGAACGGCATCGGGAGGTCGGGGGTGAAGGGTGCCTCGACCCGGCCGTCCCGGCGGATGGACTCGACCTGGCCGAGCAGGTTCTCCATGAAGTAGCCGGCCCGCAGGTGGGTGACCGCCGCGTCCAGGGTGTTCGTACGCCGCTCCAGCCGGTACAACCCGGCCACCGGGCCGGTGCCGGCCTCCTGGTCCGCGCCCCAGCTACTCAACGTCACCACCCGCCGCACACCGGCGGCGGCCAGAGCCACCGTCACGGCCTCGACGATCCGGTGCTGGTGCGCCGCGAAGTGGGGGCTGTCGGGGATGTAGTTGGGTTGGACCATGACGTAGACACCCTCGGCGCCGTGACAGGCCGCGGCGAGCGCCTGCGCGTCGGTCGGCTCCGCCACCACCGGCTCCGCGCCGGCGGCGGCGGCCGGCGCCAGGCCACGGGCACCACGCCCGAGCGCGCGCACGCCGTGGCCGGCGCGTATCAGCTCGTCCACGACGGCGCTGCCCGTGCGCCCGGTGGCCCCTGTCACCACGTACATGCGATGCCTCTCCTCGCTCCCGCGGCGCGCCGCGCCGCCTGACCAACGGCGACGCTAGGTGCCGGCCGGGCAGCGCGGGTGGTGGTGACACACCCACCCGCGAGCGGACGCCGGCGCTTAGCATGACTGGCCCGGGTGAGGGCTGGCACGGCTGACATGGCTGGCACGAGTGATGGCTGGCACGGGTGACTTGGGTGGCGCGGCTGGCGAGGGCGACAGGGGCGAGCCGGGGGCCGCGTCGAGATCGGCGGGTCCGCTCGCGGAGTACCTCCGCGCCCGCCGCGCGCTCGTCCGTCCCACGGACCACGGCCTCGCCTCCGGGCCCGCCCGGCAGGTGCCGGGACTGCGACGCGAGGAGGTCGCGCTGCTCGCCGGCGTCAGCACCGACTACTACGTCCACCTGGAACAGGGCCGCGAGCGCCGGCCCTCCTCCCAGGTGCTCGCCGCGCTGGCCCGCGCCCTACGCCTCGACGCCGCCGCCCACACCCACCTGCGCGCCGTCGCGGACGAGCCCACTCCACCCACCGCCCCGGCCACCCTGCCCACCGGCACCGAAGACGCCCTCACCCACCTCGTACGCCGCTGGGTCACCACCCCGGCCATGCTGGTCACCCCCTGGCTGGACGTGCTCGTACGCAACGGCCCCGCCGACGCGCTCTACGCCGGCCTCCCGCTGCGCGACAACCTGGCCCGGATGGCGTTCCTGGACCCCGCCGTCCAGGAGTTCGTCCCCGACCCCGAGCACCTGGCCCAGTGCACCGTCGGCACGCTGCGCGCGGCGGCCGGTCCCGCGCCGCACACCCCCCAGATGGCCGACCTGGTCGGTGAACTCAGCGACCGCAGCGCCTCGTTCCGTCGCCTCTGGGCCCGCCACGACGTTCACCGCAAGGCCAGCGCCACCAAGCACTTCCGCCACCGGGTGGCCGGCCCGCTCACCCTGCACCAGCACGTCCTGACCCTGCCCGACCACCCGGAACTCCAACTGTGGATCTACCAGGCCGAGCCGGGCTCACCGTCGGAACGCGCGCTTCTCGCCATCGGGGAATCGGCGGCCTGAACGCCTGGCCGGCCGGTCAACAGGCTGCCCGGCTGGGGCCAGCAGGGCGGCCACCCCCTGCCCGAGCCGGCGCGGTCGTCGCCGCCCGCCCTCAACCGCGTCCGGCGCGCCCGTCGGCCGCCGCCCGCCCTCAACCGCGTACCCGCGACGCTCTGGCTCCGGTTCAGCGCCACGTTCCGCGTCTTCCTGCGGCGGCCCGACTCGGCGAGCAGGGCGAGTACCGCCGGCGATGTCGACTCCTCGGCGATGAGGCGCTGCATCCAGTCCGTGACCTGCGCTAACTCGGCCGCCGTCGGCACGTGACCGTCCCTGACGGACAGGTGGAACAGCCTGTCGCGGACGCGACGGCGGACGAACTCGCGGTACGCCTCCGTCGCCAGGCGCTCGACCTCCGACAGCAGCCCGGCCTCCCAGCACCGGAACTCCGCGGGACCGGTCGCCCGCATCGCGACCTCGTCCACGAGGGCGACCACCGCCGTCTTGGACGTCATCTCGTGCGGGTCGCGCAGGATCGTCGCCACGAGCGCGCGGTCACCTTCCCGACTCGGCGCGCAAGCGGCCACCGCGACGAAGCGTTGGTACGCGGCCGACCGGACGTGCTCGTCCGCGACGGCCTCCTCGACGTCCACGTCGAACACGCCGGCCCCCGCCAGCAACTCGGCCACCTCACCACGCCATGTCATCGCCCCATTCTCCGCTCAGCGGGTGGGTTGTTGACGGCGTCACGACGGACCGGTCCCGCGCCCCACCGGACCGACAGGCGGGTACGCCGTGCGCTACGCGCCGCTGGGCGCACCACCGCCCGGAGTGACCAGACCCGTCTCGTACGCGAAGACGACGGCCTGGACGCGGTCGCGCAGGTCCAGTTTGGTCAGGATGCGGCCGATGTGGCTCTTGACCGTGGTCGGGTGACCGTGGTCGGGCCGAGGAGCAGCCGTGAGGCGAGTTCGGCGTTGCGACCCGTGAGCCTGCCGGGCGCCAAGCCGTCACGAAAGACGCTCCCCCATGGCGGCGGATCGACGTTCGCGATCCTTGGTGTGCCACCATTCGAAGAGGTGGATACGGATCATGTTGGCGACTGACCTCACCACATGCGGGGCCGGGGCGCCGTTGAAAAGGATGCTGTCAGAGTTGTCTCGGGGAAGACGAACCCTCCATCGCTCGCCGTACGCCAGCAGTTCCAGCACCACATCGAAGCTGCGGCCTCGCGAAACAACCTCGACCTCCTGGACATCAAGTGTCGCGGAGGAGTCATCCAGCTGCCCCATCATAGTGATGCAAGAGAAAGTTGCGCACTCGTTGCTCGTCGTCGGACATGCGAGAGTCCTAGCAGAGCGTCTCTTCCTCTGCCAACTTGTTCGGCTTGTAGGCCGTAATGATGCCCTGCGGATCGATCTTAGGGTTCTTCCCTTAGTACCTGGGATTAGTCACCACTTTGAATGCCGTGGGCGGGCACTGCAACCGAACGTCTTCGTAAATGCGCTCGCCAGGCATATCTCTCGTGATGACGCCACTCCAGATGGTGCGGTTGATCTTCTTTTCAAAGGAGGTACTCCACCGCCCCTTGGCGACCAGGTGTCGATAACCCCAGTCCTTCGTCCAGCAGCGCAGATAGACCTTGCCGGGGCCGCGGTAGTAGGTTTTCGCAATGGTGGCCTGACTCTTGCCCTTGCAGTTGACGGCTGCCGCAGCGAGAGTCTCAGGCGGTTCGGCATCAGCCGGTGCGGGCGGCAGAAGCGGCTCTTCCCCCGGCAGTCCGAGCTCCTCAGGCGTTTCGTCACCGGACAGGATGGGGGGATCGATGCCATCGTTTTCATCGACGGAAACTGACGCCTCAACAGGAGGCATCTGGGCCACAGCGGTCGGCGCAATCGCCGACAAACTCATCACGCTAACGAAAGCAATCAACTTCAGGCGAGATGAACTCAAAGTTCCTCCTCGTGCGCGCTCTCGAACTCGGTCGGTTCATCCTCATCACCGCAGCCCGCCTTGACCGCCCGGAGTGCGTCCCTCCGACTGGATACTCTTCCTTAATTGGCGCGATATCGCGTGAGGCTATGGGCAGTAGCGCATCGCCCAAACGCCCCGTCACGTGACGAGCACTGGTGAGGCGTCGTCTCATTTGGTCAGCCTGCGGTAGCAGATGAGGCCGCGGGCGATGGCGGTGAAGGCCAGGAAGTGTTCGGCCTTGTGTTCGTAACGGCGGTGCCGGCAGCGGCAGGCCGCCCAGCCAGGACATGGCGCGCTCGATCGTCCAGCGATACCGGCCTCGTCGGGTGGAGGACTCGATGCGCGTGCTGACCGACGCCCTGAGTGTCTGCGTAACGGTCGGCAACGCCTCGACGGCGCCCCCTGCGGCCATTGAAGTCGACCGCGACGTAGGCGTTCACGTCGCGCGCGCCCGGAGCAACGACCCCGGTCCTTCGCCCCGTTGAGCGCTACCGTGCTGAGTACCGACAGAGAACGGGGAGCACCATGTCCAACCCCACCGAGACCATCGGCGCCCGCGTACGCGAACTCCGCCTGATCCGCGACTACTCCCTTCAGGAACTGGGCCGGCACGCCCACGTGTCCGCGAGCCAGCTCTGCCGAATCGAGGAGGGGGACCGCTACCCCAGCGAGCCCATCCTCGCCACCGTCGCCCGAGCGCTCGGCGTCAGCGTCTCGGTGCTGCGCGGCCAGCCCTACATCCAAGCGCTCCAGCACGACCAACTCGACGCCCTGCTCACGCCGCTCAGCGCCGCGTTCGACGACTGGGACCTCCCGCTCACCGACGCACCGCCCCCGCGCTCACTGGCGGCCCTGGAGACAGCGATACGGGAACTCATCACACTGCGGGTACAGGCCGAGTTCACCAAGCTCGCCGAACGTCTCCCGGGCCTGGTCACCGAGATCACCATCGCCACCCAGCTCCAGCCCGCCGGACACCGACAAGAGCGCGCCCACGCCCTGCAAGCCGAGGCCGCGCGCACGGCGGCCATCGTCGCCTATCGGCTGGGATACATGGACCTGACCCGGCTGGCCCTCACCCACATGTCCGTCGCCGCCCCGCACTACGGCGACCCACGCCACGTCGCGATCGAACGGTACAAGCGCGCGCAGATGGCGGCGGACAGCTCACGGTTGAGCCGAGGCGTCTCCCTGATGCGGCACGCACTGCGTGACCTGGACGACGACGGGGACCCCGCCACCCAGGCCGTACGGGGCACCCTCCAACTGCGGGCCGCCGTCCTGTCCGCCCGAGACGGCGACGACTCGGCAGCGGACGACTGGCTCGGGCAAGCCACCGAGCTGGCGAGGGTGACCGGCGAAACCCGGCACTACGCGCTGGCGTTCGGCCCGCTGAACGTACGGCTGCACCAGATCGCGGCGGCAAGCGATCGCGACGACCATGCGCGGGCACTGGAGTACGCCCGTACGGGCCGCCTACCGGACGGGTACGCACCGACGCGGGCGGCGCACTACTGGATCGACCGCGCCCGTGCGGAGGCGTGGACCGCGCGACGCCCCGCCGCGCTCGCCTCCCTCCACGCAGCACGCACGGCGTCGGCCCAGCTCACGCGCTATCACCACTCGGTGCACGAGACCGTGGCCACGCTGCTGAGAACACACCAGCGCGCGGAGGAGCCGCTGCGCGAGTTCGCCGCGTGGTGCGGCGTCTAGCGGCAAAGGACCGGCACGTCGCTGACTCCCACGTGCACCCGGCCTGCGCCCGCACGGCCCGCCTGCGCGCCAGCAGCCAGGGGCCGCGCGCGTGAACCACCAACCCCACCCCACCCGGCAGCACGGCGGCGCCGCTATCGCTACGTCGAGATGACCACCACCAGGCCCAACCCTGGTGCACCTCCCACACCGCACGCGACCACCCCGACGGACGCCACCTGCGCTACACCGCCACCCTCCACTGGCACATCACCCCCAACGAGGACATCGGACCCGCCGCGCCGACTCACTGAGCGGCGCCGTGCGGACCGGGCTCGCTCACAGTTGCCGCAGGTGGTCCCGTAGCGTGCGGGCCACCTGGGACATCAGGGCCTCCGCGCCCGGTTGGGAGCTGGCGGGGACCAGTGACTCGGTCAGGACGGCGACGGCGAAGACCCGGCCGTCGGCGTGTTCCACGACGCCAATCTCGTGGCGCAGGTTGAGGAGGATGCCGGTCTTGGAGGACCAGGTGGTGGCGTCGGAGCTGAAGTCCGGGGCGAGCCGTTGGCGGAACAGGTTGTGCGCCATCAGGTCGCGTATCCGGGCCGCCACCTCGGGGTGGATGGTCGAGGGCGTCCACAGGGCCTGGAGCAGGTCGACGTAGGCGCGGGCGCTGCCCGTGTTGGCGCGGGTGGTGTCGAGTTGGGGCACGCGGTGGCCGCGTCCGCTGGTGCCGGCGTCGATGACCAGCGCGTGCGCGGAGGTGGGCCTGGGTCGCGTCGAAGCGCTCCTCGGGGGTTTCGGACAGCTCGCGCATGCCGTGGCGGACGGTGATGTCGCGCAGGCCCAGTTCGCGCAGGATGGCGGCGACCTGGGCGGGCGGGGTGAGGTCGAAGAGCGCGTCGGCCGCCGTGCCGTCGCTCACGCACGTACTGAGGTAGAGCAGGTCGTCCACCGCCACCCGGGCCGGATGGCGGAACCGGCTCAGCCCGGTCGGGCCCGGCGTGCTGATCCGCCCGGGCCGCACCTCAAGCGCCATCGCCCCGTCCACCTCCCCGCGCCGGATGCGTTCGACCGTCGCCACCGCGAGCGGGACCTTGACCAGGGAAGCGGAGGGCAGTTGGGTGTCCGGATCGATGCCCAACTCCTCGCCGGTGTGCAGATCGCGTACGAGCAGACAGCCACGCAGGCCCCCTCGCGCAGCGACTCGCGCGCCGCGCGCAGCAGCGACTCGGTGTTCACGCCCCGGCCACCCCCGCCGCACGTCACCGTTCCGGCCCCAGCCCGCGGCCAGTCCGCACCCACCTCGCTCACACCGACCGCGCCGCCCGCGCCAGCCACGTCCGCCACCTCCGCCATGTCCGCTCCGGCCTCGCCCGCATCACTCGCATCGCCCGTATCGTCCGTACTGCCCGCATGGCCCGCGTCGTCCGTGGAGGGTTCCGCCACGCCCAGGCAACGGGCGATGGCCCGGCCCAGGCGGGTCTGGACGAGGTGGGGGTTGCCGTCGCCCGCCGCCGCGAGGGCGAACCCGCGGCGCAGCACCAACTCTCCGATGGGCCGCCAGTGCAGGGCGAGTTCGTCGGCCTGATCCAGGGAGCACAGCAGCAGGTCGCGGGTTGTCAGCACCTCCGCGGCGGCGGTGGTCAGGTCATGCGCGGTGGCGAGTTGGGCGGGTCGCAGGCCGACCGCGTCGCGGAGCCGCGCGAGCGGGTCGCGCACGTGCGGTACGTCGTCCTCAGGCTGCACCCACACGCGTTGGGCCGGGCAGGTGCTGGCCCGGCCGACCCGCAGCGTGTCGAGGTAGACGCGCCGTACGCCCGGGTCGGCGACCCCGGCCAGGCAGAGCGGTACGGACCAGGTGGCGTCGGCCGCGGGCACCGCGAGCAGCGCGGCCCGCACCTGCTGGGCGTGCAGGAGTTCGCCGCGCTGCGTCGGCGCCGCGACCCACAGGTCGAGCGTGACGCCCTGACCGCGCGCGTCGGCGACGAGGCGGGCGAGCCTGGCCGTCGAGCAGATGTCGGGCACCGCGAGCCGCCACGGCTTGCGCCTGGCGGCCTCCGCCTCGCCCAGGAGCACGTCCGCCGCCTGTACGAGTTGCCTGGCCACGGGCAGCATGTCGCGGCCGAACGGGGTGAGCCGGGCACGCCGCGAGGCACGCTCGAACAGCGGCTCCCCGAACCGTTCCTCCAGCGCGGCCACCCGCCGACTGGCCACCGACTGGGACATGCGGGCGGCGGCCCCGACGGTGAAGCTGCCCCGCTCGCTGACGCTCACGAACGCCCGACACGCTCCCACCAGATCCACGCCCGCACCCTATGTCAGCCCCGTGCCGGGCCCAGTCGCAGTCCCGCACCAGGGCCCGGTACCGGGCCCGTACGCCGCCACCGCACCCGCCCAGCGCCCCCCTCCCGCCCCGCGCTCGTATGCCGATCGCGCATGGAACCGCGCGCGGGCGCATTGGACCGCATGGTCGCGGGGCGCGAGGGTGGTCCGAGGAGCCCTGACCCGGCATCCGGCGGGGCGTCCGCCCTGCTTCCGCACACCCGCGCCCCGCTCCCGCACGCCTTGGCCCGTCGTGCGCGGGGCTCGGCCACGCACCCCGCGCACGACGGGGCACACGCCCATCCGGAGGTTTCCACGCCATGCAGCGCACCCGTGCCCGGCGAGCCGCCATCGGCGCGCTCGCCACGCTGACCCTCGCCACGCTCGTGGCCTGCGGCGATGACGACTCAGCCGACGCGCCGCCGTCGGCCACGACGGGCGGTACGCCGGACGCGACCACGGACGCGGCCACCGGCAAGATCAGGGATCTGGAGCGGAAGTTCGACGCGCGGCTCGGGGTGTACGCCGTCGACACCGGCAGCGGGCGCGAGGTGGCCTACAACGACGGCGAACGGTTCCCCTTCGCCTCCACGTTCAAGGCCCTGGAGGCCGGCGCCGTGCTGCGCGAGTTCTCCCTGTCCGGCCTCGACAAGGTCGTCCGGTACTCCAAGGACGACCTTGTCGCCAACTCTCCCGTGACCGAGAAGCACGTCGACTCCGGGATGAGCCTGCGCGCGCTCTGCGACGCCGCCGTGCGCTACAGCGACAACGCCGCGGCCAACCTCCTCTTCGAGGAGATCGGCGGCCCGAAGGGGCTGGGCGCCGTGCTTGAGGGGATCGGCGACGACGTCACGCGGATGGAGCGCATCGAACCGGGGCTCAGCGACTGGGACCCGGCGTCCCCGCGCGACACCACCACGCCCCGGGCGCTCGCCAAGAACCTGCGGGCGTTCGTCCTGGGCGACGTGCTCCGCAAGCGGGAGCGCGCCCAGCTCACCGCCTGGCTGCGCACCAACCAGACCGGCGACGAACTGATCCGGGCCGGCGTGCCGAAGAGTTGGAAGGTCGGTGACAAGACCGGCGCCGGCAGCACATACGGCGCGCGCAACGACATCGCCGTGGTGTGGCCCCCGGACTCGGCCCCCATCGTCATGGCGATCATGTCGAACCGGCGCGACAAGGACGCCGAGTACGACAACAAGCTGATCGCGGAGGCGGCCTCGGTGGTCGCGGACACGCTCTCCTGACCGCCACCCGCCCCGGCGGGCCGGACCGCCTTCCACACATCGGCGGAACCGGGGTTCCGTACGCCGGTGGGGGCAGGGTTCCGGGCGCCGGCCGGGCCGGGTCAGCGGTGGCCGAGCACGTTGACCACCCGGCCGTTAGGGTCGCGGACGAAGAACCGGCGTACGCCCCACTCCTCGTCCCGCAACGGGTGCACGATCTCCGCCCCGCTGCCGCGCACCGCCGCGTACACCGCGTCCTCCACCTCCACGCTCAGGTCGGGTATGACGGGTCCGGTCCTCGGTCATGAAGCTGACCTGTGCCGTGGGTTGGGACGGGGAGGCAAGCGTTATGATCCAGCCCTGGTTCATGACCTCCTCGAAGCCGAGCAGGCCGTAGAAGTCACGGCTCTCCTCCTGCGCTCGCGACGCGAGGTTGGGGACGACACGGCGGAAGGTCATCGGAATCTCCGTGGGGTGGTGGCGGCAATCGCGGTGGCGGGGCCGGACGTAGGTGGACGACAGGACAGCGGTGCGGGCAGCGGCGAGCGAGCGGCCATGAACCACGCTAAGGGCCACCACTGACATCCGCCCCCGGTCGCGCCCCGCCAGCGGGCCGGCCGACGGCCCCGAACAGGCCGTGTGCCCAGGTCACCCCCGGTCGCGGGCGCGGTGGAAGCGGTCCCGGCCGGCGGCCAGGTCGACGATGGGGTCGAGGTAGTCGTAACGGGCGCGCTCCTCGGCCGGCAGGGGCCACGGTTCGTGCGCCGCCGGCCCCGGCAGGTCGGCGAGTTCGGGCACCCAGCGGCGTACGTACGCGCCGTCCGGGTGGTACCGTCTGCCCTGGCGCACCGGGTTGAGCACCCGGCCGGGCCGGGTGTCCGTCCCGGTGCCGGCCACCCACTGCCAGTTGAGATGGTTGTTCGCCACGTCGCCGTCGACCAGCAGGTCGAGGAAGTGGCGGGCGCCGATCCGCCAGTCCACGTACAGCGTCTTGGTCAGGAAGCTCGGGGTGAGCAGTCGGCGCCGGTTGTGCATCCACCCCTCGTGTGCCAGTTGCCGCATCGTGTGCCAGTTGCCGGATCGCGGCGTCCACCACGGGGAAACCGGTGTGACCCGAGCGCCAGGCCGCGACGTCATCGGCCGCCGCTTCCCGCGCGTCGCGCCAGCGGTCGCCGCGGGGTCGGTAGTCAGCCGACGACGTCTCGGAGCGGGCCGCGAGCACCTGGTGGTGGAAGTCGCGCCAGCACAGTTGCCGCTCGAAGGCCGCCGCGCCCGGCCCGCCGACCCCGTGCGCCCGGGCGACGAGTTCGACCGGCGACAGCGTGCCGAAGTGCAGATGGGGTGAGAAGCGCGAGGTGGCGTCGCCCGCGAGGTCGTCGTGGCCCTCCTCGTAGCCGGCCAGGTCGTCGCGCAGCCAGGCGGTCATGCGCCGCCGCCCTTCTCACCGCCGACCGAGAGCCCGGGCGAGAGCCCGCGCACGCCCCCGCGCACGGGCATCCGGTCGGGGGCGACGGACCGGTCCGGCAGCCGCACCGCGCGCGGGGCCGGCAGCGGTTCCCTGGGGCCCGCCCTGACCAGGCGCGGAAGTACGGCGTGAACACCGCGAAGTGGCTCCCGCCTCCGGACGGGGTCACCGCGCCGGGCGGCAGGACGGTGGTCACCGCCTCGTGCACGACCAGGTGCCGCCCGTCCCGCTCAAGCGCGGCCCGCAACCGCTCCTCGCGGCGCTGCGCGTAGCCGCTGGCGCCCGCGGACACGTGCACCTCCCCGGCCAAGACGTGCGCCGCGACCCGGCACGTCTCCTCCACCACGTCGCCGGAGCGCAGCACCAGCCGGCCCCCGCGCGACCGCAGCCCCGCGTCGAGGTCGGCCAGGCAGTCGCGGAGGAACGCCTCCCGGTTGGGCGCTCCGAAGCCGGCCGTGGCGATGCCGGTGTCGCGGACGAAGAGCGGCACCAGCCGTCCGCCGCCGGCCAGGGCGGCCCGCAGCGGCGGGTGGTCGTGCATCCGCAGGTCGGCGGTGAACAAGACGACGGAAACCCGCATCGGCTTCCCTCCTAGTCCGGTGATCCACATGCGCACGGGGCCGCGGAGCGGGACGGGTCCTGGGCTGGGCCCGGCCCGCGGGGGCGAGGCGGTGGCGGTCACCGCGGCGCGGCGGGTGGGACCGCGTCCGGCGCCGTCTCGTGGGCGGCGGCCCGCGCGATGTTGCGGGCCATGCAGCCGAAGATGAGGGCGTGGAACGGTGCGATCGCCCACCAGTAGGCGTGACCGAGCAGCCTGCGCGGATGGAACAGCGCCCGCTGTCGGTAACGGGTCCGGCCGGTGTCCGCGTCGGTGTCGACGCGCAGTTCCAGCCAGGCGAGCCCGGGCATCCGCATCTCGGCGCGCAGCCGCAGCAACCGGCCCGGCTCGACCGCCTCGACCCGCCAGAAGTCGAGCGCGTCCCCCACCCGCAGGTGCTGGGCGTCACGCCGGCCACGGCGCAGCCCGGCCCGGCCGACCAGCCGGTCCAGCCAGCCGCGCACGGCCCAGGCGAGCGGGAAGGAGTACCAGCCGTTCTCGCCGCCGATGCCCTCGATGACCCGCCACAGGGCGGCCGGCGAGGCGTCCACGGTCAGCTCGCGGTGGTCGGTGTACAGGCTGCCGCCGGCCCAACCCGGGTCGGTGGGCAGCGGATCGCTCGGCGCCCCGGGCAGCGCGGCGGACGACCAACGGGTGGCCACCTGCGCCTCCTGGACCCTGCGGAGGGCCAGGGCGAGGGCGGTGTCGAAGGGGAAGTGGCTGGTTCGGCCCGTCGGGGACGTAGCGGGCGATGTCGTGTTCCCGGCAGACCACCTCGTGTCGCAGCGAGGCCGCGAGCGGCTTGGCGATGGCGTGCGGGACGGGCGTGACCAGGCCCACCCAGTAGCCGGAGAGCCGCGGCGTCAGCAGCGGGACCGGCACGATCACCCGCCGCGGCAACCTGGCGACCTCGGCGTACCGGCGCATCATCGCCACGTACGTCATGACGTCCGGGCCGCCGATGTCGAAGGCGCGGCTCACGTCGGCGGGCAGTTCGGCGCAACCGACGAGGTAGCGCAGCACGTCGCGGACGGCGATCGGCGCTGGATGCGGGTACGCACCCAACTCGGCGTGACCATGGCCGGCAGCCGCTCGGTGATGTAGCGCAGCATCTCGAAGGACGCGGAACCGGAACCGATGATGACGGCGGCGCGCAGCACGGCGGTAGGCACGCCCGAGGCCAGCAGGATGTCACCCACCTCGGTGCGCGAGCACAGGTGCGGTGAGAGTTCGGCGGGTGGTACGCCGTCCGGCGTGAGACCGCCGAGGTAGACGAGCCGGCGCACGCCCGCGGCGGCAGCCTGTTCGCCGACGGTACGGGCGGCGCGCCGGTCGGTGTCCTCGAAGCTCCGCCCGGTGCCCAACGCGTGCACCAGGTAGTACGCGACGTCGCTGCCGCGCAGCGCGGCGCCCATCGCGTCGGCGTCCAGCAGGTCGCCGCGCACGATCTCGACCCGGTCCGCCCAGGGGTGGGCGTACAGCTTCTCGGGCGAGCGCCCCACGCACCGCACCCGGTGGCCGGCCGCCAACAGCTCGGGCACCAGGCGGCCCCCGATGTACCCCGTCGCTCCCGTGACCAGGCAGTGCAATCTCCCCGGGACGTCGTCGTTCACGCCGTTCACCTCGGTCGCGTGGGAGCAGATTCGATCAGAGTAGGTCGAGACGGACCGGAACAGGTTGGATTGGGGCGGGTCTCGTTGGGCGAGTCGGACGAGTCCGAAGGCCGCCCGCATTCGCTCGGCGCAGCCTCTTATCATGCGCGCGATACCAGACTTACTGTCAGGTAACACCGGCTGGACGCGCCTCCTTTCGAACCGTGGCCAGCGACGTCACCACGCACACGTCCGCGCAGCGCGGGCCCGTGCGCGGTGACATACGCACCCCCGCCCCACCCCCACCCTCAGTACGCGAGCACGCCATACCCGGAGCCGCCGCTCCACCCCGAACCACCGAGCACCACTCACCACCCCACGGGCACACACGCACCACCGCGTACCACCCCCACACCCCACGAGCGCACCACCACCCCGCAGCACCACGCCTCACATCGCGCACCCAGCACCCATCACGCCCCACACGCCTGCCCCGCTCCACCCGCTCCACGCGCACGCCCCCCACGCCCCCACGCGGCCCGACTGGGCCGCTCGCTAGTGCCGCGCCGGGTCGCCGCCCGGTGACGCCACGTGCTGCCGCCGCGCACCGGTGCCCCGAGCACCGCGCGCCGGCGCCGCCGCCCGCGCACGGCGGCACCCCACGCCCCGCCCCAGGTAAGGCACGCCCACCTCGCGGTCGCGCCCCTGCCGGGCGGTGGGCCGAACGCCCGCCGTCCGGCGCTGTCCCCGTGCCGCCGTGCGCCCGCGCGGCCATCCGGCACGCCCCCCACGCGGCCCAGCAGACCCCGAGCAGGAGAGTCGGCCGCCGCCCCTCCCCCTCGGGGGTTCACCCTCATGAACCAGCCCCCCAACCGCCGGCGCCCCCTACGGTCCGTACACCGCTGGGCCACGGCCGTCGGCATGACCCTGTGCCTGGGCGCGGCCACCCTCGCCGCCACCGGCCCGGCCCAAGCCGAACAGACCACCAGGACGACCCGGACCGGGCCGAGCGCGCGCCAAGCACCCGGTGGGCGGCCTGCCGGAGGCCGTAGGCAACTTCATCGCCAGCCCGAGCGCCGTCGAGGGCGCCAACGACTGGCGGTGCGAACCGACCGCCGAGCATCCGTACCCCGTCGTCCTCGCGCACCCCACCGGCGTGAACCTCGGCGTCAACTGGACGAAGATCTCCCCCACCCTCGCCAACGCGGGCCACTGCGTCTTCGCCCTCAACTACGGCATGAACCACCTCTCGCTCGGCCGCGTCGGCGGCCTGGCCGACATCCCCGCGTCGGCCCGGCAGTTGAGCGCCTTCGTCGACAAGGTGCTGGCCGCGACGGGCGCGCCGAAGGTCAACCTCGTCGGCCACTCGCAGGGCGGCATGATGCAGAACTACTACCTCAAGCGGCTGAACGGCGCCGGCAAGGTGGGCACCCTGGTCGACCTGTCCACGAGCAACCACGGCACCACGCTCTCGGGCCTGACCAACCTCGGCGAAGCACTCGGGGTCATCGGCTTCGTCAACAACCTCTTCGACTTCGTCGGCCTGCCGGCGCTCAAGCAGCAGGAGGTCAGCTCGCGCTTCCAGAAGGACCTCTTCGCCGACGGCGACACCGTGCCCGGCGTGCGCTACGTGGTGCTCCAGACCACGAAGGACGCCGTCGTCACCCCGTATACACCAACGCCTTCCTCAAGGGCGACGCGGTCCGCAACATCACCATCCAGGACCAGTGCCCGGCGGACCCGGTCGGCCACGTGGGGATGTTCGTCGACGGGCCGGCCGTGCAGCACGTCGTGAACGCGCTCGGGCCCGACGACCCGCACTTCAAGCCGGCCTGCACCGACTACGGGCTGCCGCTGTAACCGCCGGCGCACGCCCCTCCGCCCCTGCCCTCCCACCCCCGCTGAACAGCCGCGCTCACAGCGGCGCGGGGCGAAACGGCCGCCTCGGCGGCCGTTTCGTCGTACGGGGGCACCCACCGCGCACCCGCCGGCCGCACCACCGAACCCACGCCGGACATCACCCGGCTTCGGCTCACCCTCACACGCCGGCGGGGGGCGGCGCTCGGACGGACAACTACCGCTTAACATAAGGCATTTGACCTCGCGTTGCGTGCGCGTACGGGGCGCGTGGGAAGTCCGGTCAAGGGGGCTGGGGAAGCCGGGCGCACGGCCGGGTTCGGGGCCGGTGGCCCGGGTCCCGTTTCCTGGCCGAAAGGAGACCCCTCCGTTGGCCACTTCATCGGGTCACTTCTAGTACGGAATGGGCGCACTCAGGTCCATACCGACATCCCGAGCACAACACCGGATCAGTACGAGGAGGGGCCGCCAAGCCATCATGCACAGCACTCGCACCACAAGCACCACCCGCACCACGGCCGTCGCACCGAGGCGCGCCGCGCGCCCAGCCCGCGCCATCGCCGGGGGCGCGGTCCTGGCCGCGACCCTGTTAACCGTCGGACTCACCGCGAGCGGCGCCGGCGCGGTCGGCCAGCCAGCCGGCGACCGCGGCGCGCCCGCGGCGGCCGCCATGCCCACCTGCAAGCTCGCCGGCCTCAAGGTCACGCTGGACGACGGCGGCGTGCCGGACAGCGTACGCAACGGCATGAGCCACGCGGGCACCTACCTGCGGTTCGAGAACACCACCGACCACACCTGATCCTGCGCGGCTACCCCGGGCTCGGCCTGCAGAACACCCAGCACAAGCCGCTCACCACCAAGGCCGAGTGGGGCTCGACCTGGTACGCGAAGGACCCGGGCAAGACCAACGTACGCGTGGAGGCCGGCGACTCGGCATGGGCCGACCTGGCCTGGACCCAGTCGGGCACGGACGCCGTGCACTCCCGGCACCTCAAGGTCACCCCGCCCGCCGAGAGCAGGTCCGCGGTCCTGAACTTCGACCGGGTCGTGGACTGGGGCCGCCTCCAGGTGACCGCCCTCGCGGACATGCCCCCGAAGATCGGCTGAGGACGACCGACTTCGAGCCGGCCGGTCTCACACGGGCCTGACCTGGGGCTCGACTCCGCCTTCCGGCCTGACCCCGGAACTGCGGGCCTGACCTCGACCCTTCGCCCCGCCCCGGCTACGGACCGCGGGGCTGACCTGGCCTCCGGAATGCGGGCCTGACCTGGCCTCCGGGATGCGGGGCTGACCCGGGCCCTTACCTCGGAACCGAACCCGACGGTGGATCTGATTCCCGGCGTGGCCGTGGTCGCGGTCCTGGCCGTGGACACGGTCGTGGCCGTGGACCTGGCTTCCGGCGCGGCCGTAGCCGTGACCTCGGCCATGGCCATCACCTCGGTGGATGCCCGTGGGCCACGCGTCGGCCGAGGCGGCGGGGACTGAACGGCTGGGACCGTGAGCGGGCGGGGTGACGAGTGGCCGAGGCAACCGGGACCACGCACGCCCCGGGTCGATCGGTAGGGCCCGGGGTGGGTGGCCGGTAGCGGTCGGAGGGTTGGTCAGGCCTGGGGCACCCCGTGGAACCCGGAGCGGCCGGGGCACATGGACCGCGAACCGGCCGGAACAGGCGGGCTTGGTGCTTCCGGTCAGCGCCCGGCAGAGCTGGGAGTGAACACGGCGGCATCGGTGACGACGACGGACGGCGGCCCCCGCCGTAGTTGTGCAGTCAGTCGTCGCCCCACCCCGGCGCCCCGGGGACGCCGCCGAGTGACTCGCCCCGCGCCGTGCGGCGGCGCGGCGGGTCGAGCGGAGAGTGCCGGCGTGCAGCGCCGCCGTGCCCGGTTCCGGGCTAGCTGATGTTCACGTCCACGCAGGCGTAGAAGGCGTTGGCCGTGTCGGGGACGTTCCACACCGCCAACACCTTCTGCTTGCCGGACAGGCCACCAAAGTTGACCTGGTGGGTCACGGTCTCGCCGGGCCGCGCCCCGCCGTCGTTGAACTCGGCGATCTTACTGCCGCCGACGTAGTACTGCCGGGTGCTGGTGGCGTGGCGGGCGGTCAGGCGCCAGTTGAAGCTGGTGGTGCGGCTGACGGGGGTGACCTTCCAGGGCTTGCTGTCGTCGTCCAACTCGGCGAAGGCGACGTTGCCACGGCTGCAGCTCCGCAGCCCCTTGGAGCCTTCCACGCTCTGCGGCTCGTACTTGATCGGGCCGCAGGGCAGGGCGCCGGCCGCGCACTGGGCCTGCCGGCTTGGGGGCGAGTTGATGTAACCGTGGGCGCTGGCCGAGCCGGAGGGCAGACTGACGGCCAGGATCGGCGCGATGGCCGCGCCGAGGGTGACAGCCAGCTTCTTCTTACCGCGCATGGTGGAACTCCTTGAGTGGGGCCTGCCGTGGGGGGCAGGTGACAACCGCAAGCGGCGCAGAGCCACAGGGCGTGTCAGATGGCGACCGGGTGTGGGGGCACGGGTCGTCGGCCGTAACAGCGACCCCACGCCGCCTGCTTGGTCTAGATCATACTGTCGGAGCGCGGTCAAGAGTTTGTTCCATCCGAACTTTTTCCCTCCACCGCAGGAGTCGGATCGCGCCGTGCTGGCGTGCTGACGGGGCATCAGCCTTCGGATACGTCCTTCCGCAGGTCAGAGGCGTGACATGCTCGTGGGGGCGGTGGCGCGACGTCTACGAACGGGCGAGCCGCCATCGGCCGGGGATGTGGCCTTCAACGGAGCCCAACCCCGGCCCCGCACCCGGACGACAGCGCCCCAGCCCCCTACCGCGACAACACCTACGGAAAGACGGCCCGAATGATGCGCACGCTGATCGGGTTCAACTCGCCGTGCGCCTCGGTCGCGTTGACCGAATAAGACCAGGGTGCGGGACAGGTCCCGGGTGGCCGCGATGGCCGTCGCGTACCCGGGTCGGGCGCCGGACTTGCCCCACACCACCGTCCCGTCCTCGCCTATGAAGCGTTGGAGACCCGCGCTGTAGGTGGCGCCCTCGATCTTCGGCAGCGTGAACATCTCCCGGTCCAGCAGCGGTTGCGGCACGATCCTGCCCCGGAACAGCGCGCGCAACAGGCGCTCCAGGTCGGCGGTGGTCGAGATCATGTCGCCGGCCGCCCACCGGTCGGAGACGTTCCACTCCGTCGCGTCCACCAACCTGCCGTCCCGCAGCAGTTGGTAGCCGCGGTGGTGTGGCCCGTGGAGGCGCGGATCGGGCCCGCCGGGGAACGACGTGTGCCGCATCCCCGCAGGTCGCAGCACGCGTATGGTCGCCTGGTGCTCGTACGAGTCGCCCGTGATCTTCTCGATGAGCATGCCGAGGACGGTTACCCGATGTTGCCGTACCGCTGCTTCCTACAGGGGCCCTCGCCCGGGCCTCGGTAGGGCCCCTTGGCGACGGACGCGGCCACGACGGCCTCCGGGGTCAGGGTCTCGAAGCGGCGCTCGTACCCCTCCCCATCCGTCGGGCCGAGGTCGGCGCCCGGCTGGAGCCGGCTGGTGTACGTGAGCAAGTGGCGCACGGTGATGGGCGCGAAGGCGTCGGACAGCAGCCCCGGCAGGTACTCCTGCACCGTGCCGTCCAGGTCGATCCGTCCCTCGGCGGCGAGTTGCAGCATGACGGCCGAGGTCACCACCTTGGTCGTGGACCCGGCGCGGAACCGGGCGTCGGTCAACGCCCCGCGTCCGCTGGTCAGATCGCGTACTCCGACCTTCCCGCGCCACGTGCCGTCGCCGCCGACGCGCACCAGCGCTGCCGTGGCGTCCCGGTCCGGCAACCCGCGCAACGCATTCTCCAGCGCCACGGCATCCGGCCCGTCCGTCGCGTCCACCGCGTCCGTCACCACCCGCGGGCCGGCCACCGAGTGCCCGGCCGTAGCACGCGACGCTTCGCCATCGGCCCGCCCGTCAGCCCACGCCGGCCCGGCCATCAGCGCCACCGACGCTGTCAGCCCGACGGCCACCGCGGCGGCCATCCCCGATCGCGCCCGGCCGCGTGTCCCGGCCCGAGCACGACTGCTGCGCTGAGCCAGGCCACTACCTCGCGGCGGTGGCCAGGGCTGGCCGTCGGACTGACGGGCGAAGTGGGCCTGCTGACCAGGTCGGGGGGCAGGCTGGGGACGGACGCTCATGCGGTACTCCCGAGACGGACGGCTCACGCGACACCGTCCATGCTGCCGAGCGCGCCACCCGGGGGAATCGGACCGTGGTACGGCACGGCCCCTGGCTGCACCCTGGCCGTCATTCCCTCACATGGCGTACCCACCATCGGGGTTGTCCCCTAGGAGGAGCCCGGGCGGAAGAGAGCCCAGCGGAAGAGCCCAGACGCCGAACCCCCGCGCTCCGACCAATCGAAGCGCCGGGGTTCGGTGCACCGCGGTCGTACGGCCGCATCGCCCCGCGACGACCGTACGGGCAGACGAGCAGGCCAGCAGGCCAGCAGACAGACAAACAGTCAGACAGACGGCCAAGCGGCCCCCCACACCACCCCCGCCGTCAGCCCGCTAGCCGAGGGCCGACTTCACCACATCCGCCAGTCGGCCCGCGACCGACCTGGCCTGCTCGATGTCGGCGGCCTCGACCATCACGCGCACCAGCGGCTCGGTACCCGAGGGGCGCAGCAACACGCGTCCGGTGGCGCCGAGTTCGCGCTCCGCGTCGGTGACGGCGATCCGTACCTCGGGCGAGGTGGCGACGCGCGACTTGTCCACGTCCGGCACGTTGATGAGGATCTGCGGCAGCCGCTCCATGACGCCCGCCAGGTCCGCGAGCGAGCGCCCGGTGGCGGCGATGCGCGCGGCGAGCATCAGCCCGGTCAGCGTGCCGTCGCCGGTCGTGGCGTGGTCGAGGACGATCACGTGGCCGGACTGTTCGCCGCCCAGCGCGAAGCCGCTGCGCTTCATCTCCTCAAGCACGTACCGGTCGCCGACGGCCGTCTGCACCAGGGACAGCCCCTCGCGCTCCATCGCCAGCTTGAAGCCCAGGTTGGACATCACGGTCGCGACCACGGTGTCCTTGCGTAGGCCGCCCGCGTCGCGCACGGCCAGAGCGAGGACGGCCAGGATCTGGTCGCCGTCCACCTCGGCGCCGGTGGCGTCGACGGCCAGGCAGCGGTCGGCGTCGCCGTCGTGGGCAACGCCGAGGTCGGCGCCGTGCTCGACGACGGCGGCGCGCAGCTTGGCCAGGTGGGTGGAGCCGCAGCCGTCGTTGATGTTGAGGCCGTCCGGTTCGGTGCCGATCGTGATGACCTCGGCCCCGGCCCGGGCGAACGCCTCGGGCGAGACCCGCGCCGCCGCGCCGTGCGCCCCATCGATGACGACCTTGAGCCCGTCGAGCCGGTTCGGCAGCACGCCGATCAGGTGGGCGACGTAGTTGTCGAAGCCCTGGTCGTACGTGGTGACCCGGCCCACACCCGCGCCGGTCGGGCGGTCCAACGGCTCGCCGGAGGCGTGCGCGTGGTACGTCTCCTCGATCCGGTCCTCCAGCTCGTCGGCGAGCTTGTGTCCGCCGCGCGCGAAGAACTTGATGCCGTTGTCGGGCATCGCGTTGTGGCTAGCGGAGAGCATCACGCCGAGGTCGGCACCGAGCGCGCCGGTCAGGTAGGCGACGGCGGGCGTCGGCAGCACGCCCACACGCCGCACGTCCACGCCCGCGCTGGCCAGGCCGGCCACGACGGCGGCTTCAAGGAACTCCCCGGAGGCCCGCGGATCGCGTCCGACCACTGCCACCGGGCGATGGCCCTCGAACGCGCCCGCCTCGGCGAGCACATGCGCCGCCGCGACCGACAGGCTGAGCGCCAGCTCCGCTGTCAGATCGGCGTTGGCGACACCGCGCACACCGTCCGTACCGAAGAGTCGTCCCACTGGTGTCCTCCGAGATCACGTCACATGAACCAGGGCTTACGTCCAGGTATACGCCCCTGGTTGTACATAACCGAACGCCCCGGCAGCACGAATGGTGCCGCCGGGGCGTTGGAAGCGCAGCGAGACTCGCTGCAAACCGCTGCGAAGCGTTCTGCGCGAGATTAGCGCTTGCTGTACTGCGGGGCCTTGCGGGCCTTCTTCAGACCGGCCTTCTTGCGCTCGACCGCACGGTCGTCACGCTTGAGGAACCCGGCCTTTTTGAGGGCGCCACGGTTGTTGTCCTCGTCGGCCTCGTTCAGCGCACGGGCGACGCCGAGGCGCAGCGCACCGGCCTGGCCGGAGATGCCGCCGCCGCTGATGCGGGCGATGACGTCGTAGCGGTCGTCGAGCTCGAGCACCTTGAAGGGCTCGTTGACTTCCTGCTGGTGCACCTTGTTCGGGAAGTAACCCTCGAGGGTGCGACCGTTGATCTTCCACTTGCCGGTGCCCGGGACGATGCGGACGCGGGCGATGGCGTTCTTGCGACGCCCGAGGCCCGCGGCGGGCTGCGGGTCACCGAAGCGGGACGCGAGCGACTCGCTCGTGTACTCCTCGACGGGAACGTCGACGTCCTCGATGTGCTCGGTCGTCTCCACGACCTCGTCGACGACGGGGGTCTCTGCGGTGGTCTCGGCCACGATTCTCCTCAGAATTCTTTCAGTCTTAGGGGGTGGCCGGTACTACTGCGCGACCTGGGTGATCTCGAACGGGACCGGCTGCTGAGAGCCGTGCGGGTGCTCGGCACCCGAGTAGACCTTCAGCTTCGAGAGCATCTGACGGCCCAGGGTGTTCTTGGGAAGCATGCCCTTGATGGCCTTCTCGACGGCCTTCTCGGGGCTCTTCGCCAGCAGCTCGTCATAGCGGACGGACCGCAGACCACCCGGGTAACCCGAGTGGCGGTAGGCGATCTTCTGGGTCCGCTTGTTGCCGGACAGGTGCACCTTGTCGGCGTTGATGATGACGACGAAGTCACCGGTGTCGACGTGGGGCGCGTAGATCGGCTTGTGCTTGCCCCTCAGGAGGGACGCGGCCGTCGTGGCCAGACGGCCCAGGACGACGTCCTGCGCGTCAATGATGTGCCACTGGCGCTGGACATCGCCGGGCTTGGGGCTGTACGTACGCACGTCTTAGCCTTCGCTTCTTCAGTGATGGGGTCTCCCCTGATCCGCGAGGATCAAGAGGACGAAGTCCTGACAAGGCCACCCGGACGATCACCACAGCCGTGGCGGCACGCCGGGGACGCAACCCGAGTGCCTGCCGCTGGTCATCGGCCCGGTGGACCGGCGTAAGGGCCCCTCACGTGAGATCGAGCAAGCCAATACGCATAACGAACTCGCAGAATACCGGCCCGCCCCCATCCGGGTCAAAACAGCCGGCCAGCCCCCGCCTCGGCTCCCGGTCCCGGCCTCCGGCGCCAGCCCGCCCCGCCGCCGTCACCGCGCGCGCCGCACCCGCCCCTCGTCCCAGACCGGCTCCGGCACCTCGCGGACCAGGCCGTCGGAGCCGAAGACCAGGAAGCGGTCGAAGGACCGGGCGAACCAGCGGTCGTGGGTGACCGTGAGGACCGTGCCCTCGTACGCCGCGAGCCCCTCCTGCAACGCCTCCGCGCTCTCCAGGTCCAGGTTGTCCGTCGGCTCGTCGAGCAGCAGCGCGGTCGCGCCCGCCAGCTCCAGGAGCAGGATCTGCAACCGGGCCTGCTGGCCGCCGGAGAGCTTGTCAAAGGGCTGGTCCCCCTGTCCCTCCAGCTCATACCGGCGCAGCACGCTCATCGCGCCCCCGCGGTCCTTGGCGTGCTCCGTCCACAGGATGTCGACCAGCGTGCGGCCCATCAGCTCGGGGTGCGCGTGGGTCTGCGCGAAGTGCCCGGGCACCACCCGCGCGCCCAGCTTCCACTGCCCCGTGTGGGCAACGTCGCCGCCGGCCAGCAGGCGCAGGAAGTGCGACTTGCCCGAGCCGTTCGAGCCCAGCACCGCGACCCGCTCGCCGAAGAAGACCTCCAGGTCGAAGGGGCGCATCAGGCCGGTCAGCTCAAGCTGCTCGCAGGTGATGGCCCGCACGCCGGTGCGCCCGCCGCGCAGCCGCATCCGGATGTCCTGCTCGCGCGGCGGCTCCTGCGGCGGTCCGGCCTCCTCGAACCGGCGCAGCCGGGTCTGGGCGGCCTGGTAGCGCGAGGCCATGTCCGCGTTGTACGCCGCCTTCTGCTTGAAGGTGAGCATCAGCCGGCGCAGCTTGGCGTGCTCCTCGTCCCAGCGCCGGCGCAGCTCCTCGAAGCGCGCGAAGCGCTCCTTGCGGGCCGCGTGGTACGTCGCGAAGCCGCCGCCGTGCACCCAGGTGTCGCTGCCGGCCGGGCCCGGCTCCACGCTGATGATCTTCTGCGCGGAGCGGGCGAGCAGCTCCCGGTCGTGGCTGACGAACAGCACCGTCTTGGGCGTCTCGCGCAGCCGTTCCTCGAGCCAGCGCTTGCCGGGGACGTCCAGGTAGTTGTCCGGCTCGTCCAGGAGCAGCACCTCGTCGGGCCCGCGCAGCAACGCCTCAAGCACCAGTCGTTTCTGCTCGCCGCCGCTGAGCGTGCGCACCTGCCGCCGCCCGCTCGTACGGCACGCCGAGCGCGGCCATCGTGCACATGTCCCACAGCGTCTCGGCCTCGTACCCGCGCGCCTCGGCCCAGTCGCTCAGCGCCTGCGCCATCTGTGCGGCCTCGTCGTCGACGGTCATGACCGCGTGCTCGGCCTCGCCCACCGCCCGCGCCGCCTTCCGCAGCCGCGGCTGGGACACCGAGACCAGCAGGTCCCGTACGGTGCGCTCGTCCCGGATGGATCCGACGAACTGTGGCATCACGCCCAGGCCGCCGCTGACCGTCACCGTGCCGCCGTGCGGTTTCAGCTCGCCCGAGATCAGCCGCAGCAGCGTGGTCTTGCCCGCGCCGTTCGCCACAACCAGCGCGACCGCGGAGCCCTCCCCCACCCGGAACGAGACATCGGCGAACAGCACCCGGCCGTCGGGTAGACAGTACTCCAGATGCGCGCCCTCAACGTGTCCCATACCGGAAGTCTGGGTGCCGCCCCCGCCGCCGGCCAACCGTTTTCCGGCGCGGCCACCGGGCCCCCGGGCGTGCCAATAGGATGCGCGGCATGAGCTTTGGGCAAGGGGGCCGTACGGGCCCGGGGGATCTCAGCCGCCTACGCCGGACTGGTCGGCCCTCGCCGACACCGCGGCCCGTGACCGGCGCCGCAAGTGGCTGCTCTTCGGTGGCGGGTCGCTGGCCGCCGCCGCCACCGCTGTGATCGTGGGCGACGACGACGGGGGCAAGGCCGACCGGAGCGCCTCCCAAGCTCCCCACCCCGGCCGAGCTGCCCAGCGAGCCGGCGCAGAGCGAGCCGACGTTCTCCGACGTCGATCAGCCCGCGCCGATCACCGCCGCCGGCCTCTTCCCCGGCAACCGGGCCACCGTGCCCGACCGTGCCTACACCAAGGGGGCCACGGCCAGCACCGGGGACTGCGGCTCCGTGGCGCAGAAGAAACTCCGCCCCGCGCTGACCGGCAACGGCTGCCGCCAGGTGGTGCGGGCGACGTACACCAACGGCGAGGTCGCGGTCACGGTCGGCATCGCCGTCTTCGACACCAAGGCCGCGGCGGAGAAGGCCAAGGCCGCTGCCGGGCCGTTCCTGGTCTCGCTGCCGGGCGACGGCGTCGAGCGCTTCTGCCGCGCCACCGCCTGCCGCTCCACCAGCAACGCCATCGGCCGCTACGGCTACTTCACCATCGCCGGCAACACCGACGGCAGCCCCGTGCGCCCCGATGACACCAAGGCCCGGCAGGCCGGGCTCGACGTCGCCGAACACGCCTTCAGCCGCATCATGCGGCGGGCGAACGCCCAGGCGTCAGCGGCGGGCGAACGCCCAGGCGTCAGCGGCGGCCACGGCCGGCTGACCCACGCGCCCGGGCTCACGCCCGCCGCGCCAGCACGGCACCCTCGCACGCCGCCACGGCCCCGGCCCGGCACGACGACCCGACCCGCCCCCCACCAACGCCGGCACCCGCCGCCGCATCCGTCCCACCCCCGGCCTGACCTGCGCCGATCGGGCACGCCGTCGCGCCGGGCAGGCAGATCATCAGACGGGTCGGCGGCCGGCCCCCCGGCGCGCGACCCGTCGTCCGAGCCCCCTCCGCGCTCCCCGTCCGCACAACGCGCTCTCCCACGCACCCTGGCGCCCCGAAGAAATACGCACCCGCTCCCGCGCGCCCGCCCCCGCGGGCGAACAAAGGGGCAGAAGGTTGTGGTGTGGTCCACGATTGTGGGCCATTGCATATCACCGCATGCATAAGCAACTTTCTTCACCCACAATCGTCTAATGAGGCAGGCCAGGCCAGAGGGGAGGCGGCACGCAACGGACGCAAGCCGTCCTGCGTGAAGTCAAAATGAAGATCTCATTTCTGCTGCACAACGTGTACGGCATCGGTGGAACGATCCGTTCCACGTTCAATGTGGCGGGCGCCCTCGCCGAACACCACGAGGTGGAGATCGTCTCCCTCATGCGCACCGCGGAGGCGCCCAGCCTCCCGCTGCACGACGCGGTGCGCGTCGTCAACCTGATCGACCTGCGCAAGGGCCGCGCCAGCGACGCGGACAACCCGCTGCTCAAGCAGATCACCCCGCGCATCCCGGCCGCCGAGGCCAACGGCACGGTGAACTTCAACGCGCTCACCGACGAGCGCGTCGCCGCCTTCCTCGACTCCACCGACGCGGACGTCGTCATAGCGACCCGTCCCGGCCTGCTCGTCTACCTGGCCGAACTCGGCCGCGGCCGAGGCCGCGACTTCCTGCGCATCGGCCAGGAGCACCGGCTATACGAGACGCACAAGCCCGCGCTGCGCGCCGCCTGCGACGCGGCCATCGCCCGGCTCGACGCCCACACCACCGTCTCCGAGGCCGACGCGGCCACCCACCGCGCCAAGCTGCCCGACGTCACCACCCGGCTCGTCGGGCTGCCCAACGGCGTCCCCGCGACCGACGTCGAGCCATCCGACGGCACCGCCAAGCTGGTCGTCGCCGCCGGCCGGCTGGTCCCGGTCAAGCGCTACGACCTGCTCGTCACCGCCTGGGCGACGGTCGCCGCCGCACACCCGGACTGGAAGCTGCGGCTGTACGGACGCGGCCCCCAGCACACCGCGCTGCGCCAGCAGATCGACGACCTGGGCCTGGCCGACCACATCACCCTCATGGGCCCGCACGCCCCCATCGAGACCGAGTGGGCCAAGGGCTCGATCGCGGCCGTCACCTCCCGCGAGGAGTCGTTCGGCATGACGATCGTGGAGGCCATGCACTGCGGCGTGCCCGTGGTGGCCACCAACTGCCCGCACGGCCCCGGCGAGATCATCGCGGACGGCGAGGACGGGCTGCTGGTCGCCAACGGCGACGCGGACGCCGTCGCCAAGGGCCTGCTGTCCCTCATCGAGGACGACGACCGGCGTTGCGGGATGGGCCGGGCCGCCCGCGCCGCCGCCACCCGCTACGCGCCCGAGCACGTGGCCGCCGCGTACGAGAAGCTGATCGGCGAGCTGTACGCGGCCCGTGGTCGGGCCGCGCCCTCGCGGACGACCGCCGGTTCGCGCAGCCAGCGCAAGCCGCTGGCCGGCTTCCTCAAGGACACCGTCAAGAGCCTGGTGCGCAAGCCTCCGCTGCGGCCCGTCGCCACCTGCCGGGCCGACGGCACGGGCCGTCTCACGCTCAGCGTGCGCGGCGCTGGCGTGCACGGGCCCAAGCTGGCCGTGACGTTGACCGACCGCGCCAAGGGCGACCAGTTCCACGTCCCGCTCCAGCAGCCGGCCGGGCCCGGCGGTGCCTGGACCGCGGTCGTGGACCACGAGCTGGTCCGGCTCACCGAGGGCCGCTGGGACCTGCACGTCGTCCGCGGCGACGGCGCCCGCCGCCGCCTGGCCTGCCGCTATGCCGAGGGCCGCGGCCTGGTCGACGCGCGGCCGCTGGAGGGCACGCCGTTCACCTGGTGGGTGCCGTACACCACCGTGGATAGCTACCTGGCCCTGCGCACCTGGTACCGCGACGCGCACGCCGAGGCCCGCACCGTGCACGCCGACGACGTCGGCGTCACCGTCACCTGCACGCTGCACGGCACCACGCTGGCCCAGGACGGCACCGGCGCCGCGCCCACCGTCATCGCCAAGCCGCGCACCGCGGGCAAGGTGTTCACCGCCCCGGTCACCGTGCTCGGCCCGGACCGGTTCCGCTTCACGCTGCGCTACAAGCAGGTGCACGCCACCCGCTCCAGCAAGGAGTCCGTCGACCCGGTCTGGGACGTCAGCCTACAGCCGGGCGGCGACGGACCCGCGAGCCTGCGCGTCGGGCGCGTCCTCGGCGACGTCCTCGACCGCAACAAGACCGACATCTACCCCGCCGTGGGGGACGTGCGGCCCTACTTCACTAAGGCCAGCAACCTCGCCCTGACCAGCCCCAAGCGCACCGCGTAAGGCGACCAACGCGCACGAGCGGGCGGGCCCGCCCGCGCCCGGCAGCGTGCGCTTGTTCCGGGCCTCCCGGCTGCGCGCCGCGAGCAGGTCGTCGGCCGGGTAGCCGACCTCCTCCAGGGTCAGCCCGTGCGGACGCACCACGTGCACGGCCGAGTCACGCACACCCGCGGCCAGCACCGCGCGCGTCCACTCCACCGGCCGGTGCCCGTCGCCCACGAAGAGCATCGCGCCCACCAGCGAGCGCACCATGTTGTGGCAGAAGGCGTCCGCCCGCACGGTCGCGGTGATCACCCCGTCCGCGCCCCGCTCCCAGGAGAACCGCTGGAGCGTACGGATCGTCGTGGCGCCCTCGCGCCGCTTGCAGTACGCCGCGAAGTCGTGCTCGCCGACGAGGTGCCCGGCCGCCTCGTTCATGGCAGCCACGTCCAGCGGCCAGTCGTGCAACAGCACGTGCCCGCGCAGCAGCGGGTCCACGCCGCCCGGATGGTCGGTCACCCGGTACGCGTACCGCCGCCAGATCGCCGAGAAGCGGGCGTTGAAGCCCGCCGGCGCCGGCTCGACCCGCCACACCCGCACGTCGTGCGAGAGCCGCCCCGCCAGCCGGCGCAGCAGCCGCTCCCGGTGCTCCTCCCAGACCTCGACGGGCAGGTCCACGTGCGCGACCTGCCCCCGCGCGTGCACCCCGGCGTCCGTGCGGCCGGCCACCGTCAGTTCGTACGTGCGGGACGAACGCGTCACCGTGCGCAGCGCGTCCTCGATCTCGGCCTGTACGGTGCGCCGGCCGCCCGCCTGCCGGGCCCAGCCGGAGAAGTCCCTGCCGTCGTAGCTGAGGTCCAGCCGCAGCCGTACCTGCCCGGGGGCCGCCTCGTCGCTCACTCGCCGTCCTTGTCCACGCAGCATCCCTGTCTCATGCCGAACGGGCCCGCCCCAGAGAACTGGAACCGGCCCGTTGGCGACGCCTGTCTCACTCGCCCCGCCGTGGCGGGAGCGGCAATCAGGCGTCCTTGGCCTCGGTCTCGTCGGCGGCCTCGGCCGGGGCCTGCTCGGCCTCGCGCTTCTTGAGGTCCGCGACGGCCTCGTCGCCGGCGGCGTCCTTGGCGGACCGCTTGGTGGCGGCCTCGGCCTCACCGACGGCGGTCTGCTGCACGGTCAGCGCCTCGACCAACTCGATGACGGCCATGGCCGCGTTGTCGCCACGGCGGCTACCGATCTTGGTGATACGGGTGTAGCCACCCGGGCGGTTCTCGTAGCGCGGCGCGATCTCCGTGAACAGGGTGTGCACGACAGCCTTGTCGCGGATGGTCTGCAGCACCAGGCGACGGTTGTGCAGGTCGCCCTTCTTCGCCTTGGTGACCAGGCGCTCGGCGACCGGGCGCAGGCGGCGGGCCTTGGCCTCGGTCGTCTTGATGCGGCCGTGCTCGAACAGCGCGGTGGCGAGGTTCGCGAGCAGCAGACGCTCGTGCGCGGCGCTGCCGCCCAGACGGGCACCCTTGGCAGGCTTCGGCATGGTGTTTCTCCTCGGTGTCTGCACCGGCCGTATCAGGTACCGGTGTCAGTTCCCGGACGGACGATCATCCGCCGGAACCCGGGCTCGCGCCCGGGAAGTCTTTCGGCGTTCCCGGCCGGGACGCGGGGCTGGCCCACGCCCCGGCCGGGAGCGGCTCAGTACTGCTCGGTCTCGACGAACCCGGCGTCCGCGTCGTCGTCGGCGCCGAAGGCGTCCGCGGCGGCGGTCGGGTCGAATCCGGGCGGGCTGTCCTTGAGCGCCAGGCCCATGCCGGCCAGCTTAGCCTTGACCTCGTCGATCGACTTGGCGCCGAAGTTGCGGATGTCGAGCAGGTCCGCCTCGGAGCGGGCCACCAGCTCGCCCACCGAGTGGATGCCCTCGCGCTTGAGGCAGTTGTACGAGCGGACCGTGAGCTCCAGCTCCTCGATCGGCAGCGCCAGGTCGGCGGCGAGCGCAGCGTCCGTCGGGGACGGGCCCATGTCGATGCCCTCGGCGTCCACGTTCAGCTCGCGGGCCAGGCCGAACAGCTCGACCAGGGTCTTACCGGCCGACGCCATGGCGTCGCGCGGGCGCATGGCCTGCTTGGTCTCGACGTCGACGATCAGCTTGTCGAAGTCGGTGCGCTGCTCGACACGGGTCGCCTCGACCTTGTAGGTGACCTTGAGGACCGGCGAGTAGATCGAGTCGACCGGGATCCGGCCGATCTCCTGGCCGACCTGCTTGTTCTGGACGGCGGAGACGTAGCCGCGACCGCGCTCGACGGTCAGCTCCATCTCCAGCTTGCCCTTGCCGTTCAGGGTGGCCAGGACCAGGTCCGGGTTGTGCACCTCGACGCCTGCCGGCGGGGCGATGTCCGCGGCGGTGACCAGGGCGGGGCCCTGCTTGCGCAGGTACATCACGACCGGCTCGTCGTGCTCCGAGGAGACGACGAGCTGCTTGATGTTGAGGATCAGGTCGGTGACGTCCTCCTTGACGCCCGGCACGGTGGTGAACTCGTGCAGGACCCCGTCGATCCGGATGGATGTGACCGCCGCACCGGGGATCGAGGAGAGGAGCGTACGACGCAGGGAGTTACCGAGGGTGTAGCCGAAGCCCGGCTCCAGCGGCTCGATCACGAACCGGGAGCGGTACTCTTCGACGACCTCTTCGGTCAGAGAGGGACGCTGAGCGATCAGCATGAGGTGTTGCCTCCAGTCTTCGGCACCCACTATTTGATGCCGACGGATACTGCAAGGGTACGGGCGGTACGCCGCCTTGGTGGAGGTGTACCGCCCGTGACCTGTGAGCGACTACCGTCCGTAGCGCGGGCGCGCTGCTTCGGGTGGCGGCTCGACTTCTAGCCCAACCGGTCCGTCAGACCCGGCGCCGCTTCGGGGGGCGGCAGCCGTTGTGCGGGGTCGGCGTGACGTCCTGGATGGAACCGACCTCCAGGCCGGTGGCCTGGAGCGAACGGATCGCGGTCTCACGGCCGGAGCCGGGACCCTTGACGAAGACGTCCACTTTGCGCATGCCGTGCTCCTGCGCACGGCGCGCGGCCGACTCGGCGGCCATCTGCGCGGCGAACGGGGTCGACTTGCGCGAGCCCTTGAAGCCGACGTGGCCGGCAGAGGCCCAGGAGATCACGTTGCCCGTGGGGTCGGTGATCGAGACGATCGTGTTGTTGAACGTGCTCTTGATGTGAGCGTGCCCGTGGGCGACGTTCTTCTTCTCCTTGCGGCGCACCTTCTTGGCGCCAGCCGTACGGCTCTTCGGAGGCATTCTGATGAACTCCCGTGGAGGTGATCGGTCCTACAGCTCGGACCGCGAACTGCTCGCGGGGACCGGGGGCAAGCCCCCGGACAGCGGCGCGTCCGGTGCGGACTACTTCTTGCCCGGCTTCTTCTTGCCGGCGATGGCGCGACGCGGGCCCTTACGGGTGCGGGCGTTGGTGCTCGTGCGCTGACCGTGGACCGGCAGGCCACGACGGTGACGCAGACCCTGGTAACAACCGATCTCCACCTTGCGGCGGATGTCAGCCTGGATCTCACGACGGAGGTCACCCTCGGTCTTGAGGTTGGCGTCCACGTACTCGCGGATCTTGACCAGATCCTCTTCGGCCAGGTCGCGCACGCGGGAGTCCGGCTTGACGCCGGTGTTCTTCAGGGTCTCCTGGGCACGGGTGCGACCAATGCCGAAGACATAGGTGAGGGCGACCTCCACGCGCTTTTCGCGCGGGAGGTCAACGCCTGCGAGGCGTGCCATAAATCTGGCTCCAGTTGCTATTCGGAGGTCTTCCGCAACACCACTCCCGGGCCTGTGTCACCATGGCCACCGGGTCCCCGGCCTCCGCCGGGGGTGTCGTCCCCTGCGAGGAGGAGGCGGGTGATTGCGTATGTACGAGTTGCTCGCGTCGCGCGAAGGTACTGCGAAGTACGGGTCGTGCGTCAGCCCTGGCGCTGCTTGTGGCGCAGGTTGTCGCAGATGACCATAACCCGGCCGTGACGGCGGATCACCTTGCACTTGTCGCAGATCTTCTTGACGCTCGGCTTGACCTTCATGGGTGTGAGGTTCTCCGGGTCGTGCCATCGCCCCACGGGAGCGGGACGGCAGCGAGATCTACTTGTAGCGGTAGACGATGCGTCCGCGCGTCAGGTCGTAGGGAGACAGCTCCACCACGACCCGATCGTCAGGGAGGATGCGGATGTAGTGCATGCGCATCTTGCCGCTGATGTGCGCGAGGACCTGGTGACCGTTCTGGAGCTCCACCTTGAACATGGCGTTCGGGAGGGACTCGATCACGGTGCCCTCGATTTCGATGGCACCTTGCTTCTTGGCCACGCTTCGCCCTTCGAATCGGCTACCTTGATCAACTCTCGACACGATCACGCGCTCGTACGCCTCCGACCGAGGGAAACGAATGCGGGCGCACGAATATACGAGAGCCGACGCATCAGTATACGTCAGGGCTTCCCGAAAGACGAATCCAGGTCTACTGCCCGTACGTGGAGATCTTTAAGCAACGCCCCGCTCAGGGGCCACACCGGCCGGCCGCACCGCCACCGGCCCGGCCGCACCAGCGACCAGAGCCCGCGCGAGCCGGCAACGCGCCGGGCCGCAACCCGGTGCCAGCCGCCGCGTCAGGCCGTCGCGAGCGGGTCCGGCGCCGTCGTCACGCCGTACTCCGCCAGCTTCGCCTTGCCGCCGTCCACCGCGGTCAGCACCAGCGGGCCCTCCTCGGTCAGCGCCACCGAATGCTCCCAGTGGCTCGACCAGGAGCCGTCGTCCGTCTTGACCGTCCAGTCGTCGGCGAGCACGTGCGTGGCGGCCGTGCCCAGGCTCACCATCGGCTCGATCGCGATGCAGAAGCCCGGCACCAGCTTCGGGCCCTTGCCGCGCTTGCGCGTGACGTAGTTCAGCAGGTGCGGTTCCATGTGCATCTCGCTGCCGATGCCGTGGCCGCCGTAGTCCTCGATGATCCCGTACCTGCCGGACACCGGCTGCGGCTGCCGGCGAATGTAACCCTCGATCGCCTTGGAGATGTCCACCAGCCGGTTGCCCTTGCGCACCGCGGCGATCCCGGCCCACATGGACTCCTCGGTCACCCGGCTCAGCTCGTGCAGCTCCGGCGCGTGGCCCTCGCCCACGAAGGCGGTGAACGCCGCGTCGCCGTGCCAGCCGTCAACGATGGCGCCGGCGTCGATGGAGATGATGTCGCCGTCCTTCAGGACCGTCTCCCGGTCCGGGATGCCGTGCACCACCACGTCGTTCACCGACGTGCAGATCGTGGCCGGGAAGCCCCCGTACCCCAGGAAGTTCGACTTCGCGCCGGCCTCGGCGAGCACCTTGCGGGCGGCCTCGTCCAGGTCCTTGGTGGTGGCGCCCACGACGGCCGCCTCCCGGCACGCCTGGTGGACGCGTGCGACGACCAGCCCCGCCTCGCGCATCTTCGCGATCTGGTCCGGGGTCTTGATCTCCAGCATGGGTCGCCTTCTTCCGCCTTCCGGGGTTCGTGATACCTGCACACACAACAGTACGGACGTGGCGCTCCCAGGAGCACCACGGCCGTACACACACTGTCACCGCACCGCGGCGGGCACCCGACGCGTACGTCGCAGCCGGCCCGCCCCGCTCACGGACCTCACGGACCGGGAACGGTCCGCCCGTCGGCCTCCGAGGCCCGCTGCGGCAGGGCCTCCATGGCCCGCTGCGTCACCTCGGCCACCTTGCCCAGCGCCGAGATCGTCACGACCAGGCCCTGGGCCTTGCAGAAGTCGATGATCGGCTCGGTCTCGCTGTGGTAAACCTCAAGGCGCTTGCGGACCGTTTCCTCGCTGTCGTCCTCACGCTGGTACAGGGCGCCGCCGCAGATGTCGCAGACACCCTCCACCTTCGGCTTGCTGTACTCCACGTGGAAGGTGTGGCTGGAGTCCGTACGGCAGGTGCGCCGGCCGGCGATCCGCTTCACGACCTCGCCGTCGGGGACCTCCAGGTCCAGCACCGCGTCGAGCCGCAGCCCCTCGTCGGCCAGGAGCTGGTCGAGGACCTGGGCCTGGTGGAGGTTGCGCGGGAACCCGTCGAGCAGGAAGCCGTGCTCCGCGTCGGGCTGGGCCATGCGGTCCTTGGCCATGCCAACCGTGACCTCGTCCGGCACCAGTTGTCCGGCCTTCATGTACTCCTGGGCCTTCTGGCCCAGGGGCGTGCCCTGACTGATGTTCGCGCGGAAAAGGTCACCCGTGGAAATGTGCGGGATTAACAAGTTCTTGGCGAGGTACGCGGCCTGCGTTCCCTTGCCCGCCCCGGGAGGCCCGACGAGGACGATTCGCATCAGCGGAGGAACCCTTCGTAGTGTCGCTGCTGAAGCTGGCTCTCGATCTGCTTCACCGTCTCCAGACCCACACCCACGATGATGAGGATGCTGGTACCACCGAATGGGAAGTTCTGATTGGCGTTGAGCGTCACCAGCGCCACCGTCGGCACCAGAGCGATCAGGCCCAGATAGAGCGAGCCGGGCCACGTGATGCGGTTCAGCACGTAGCTCAAGTACTCCGCAGTGGGACGACCAGCCCGGATACCCGGGATGAAGCCACCATACTTCTTCATGTTGTCAGCAACTTCTTCGGGGTTGAAGGAGATCGCGACGTAGAAGAAGGCGAAGAAGACGATCAGCAGGAAGTACGTGACGATGTAGACCGGGTGGTCACCCGTCACGAAGTTGTTCTCGATCCACGTCGCCCATTCCGAGTCGGAGCCGCTGAATTGAGCGATCAGCGCCGGAATGTAGAGCAGCGAGGAAGCGAAGATGACCGGGATCACACCCGCCTGGTTCACCTTCAGCGGGATGTAGGTCGAGGTCCCGCCGTACGAGCGGCGGCCAATCATGCGCTTCGCGTACTGGACGGGAATGCGCCGCTGCGCCTGCTCCACGAAGACCACCAGGGCCACCATCGCCAGACCACAGACGATGACGAGGCTGAACTCCAGCCAGCCGTCCATGATATTGCCCTGCTGCCGGATCGCCCACAGCGCGCTCGGGAAGCCGGCGGCGATCGAGACGAACATCAGGATCGACATGCCGTTGCCGATGCCGCGGTCGGTGAGGAGTTCACCGAGCCACATCACCAGCGCGGTGCCGGCGGTCATGGTGAGGACCATGGTGATCGTGACGAAGATCGACTGGTCCGGGACGATGTCGTTGCCGACTGAGCAGTTCTGGAAGAGCGAGCCACTGCGCGCGGTGGCCACCAGGCCGGTGCCCTGCAAGATCGCGAGCGCCACCGTCAGGTAACGGGTGTACTGCGTGATCTTCGCCTGCCCGGACTGACCCTCCTTCTTGAGGGCCTCAAGGCGGGGGATCACCACCGTGAGCAACTGAAGGATGATGCTCGCCGTGATGTACGGCATGATCCCTAGCGCGAAGATGGTGATCTGCAGCAGGGCGCCACCGCTGAACATGTTCACCAGACCGAACAGACCCTGCTGGGCCTCAGCCTGATCCATGCACTCTTGGACGTTCTTGTAGTCGATGCCCGGGACCGGGACATGCGCCCCGAGCCGGAACAGGACAATGATGCCCAACGTGAAGAGCAGCTTCTTGCGCAGGTCGGGCGTCTTGAACGCTCGGGCGAACGCGGTGAGCACGGTGCCTCCTGCGCCCCCCGCGTCGAGCGCGAGAGGTGACGGTCTTGAGGATCGACGAATACAAATCAGTCAAAACCCGCGCGGAAACAGGCCACGCGGAGGGTAACAGCGCACGCCACCTTACCGGCGACTGGGCCCCCCTAGGAACGACCAACCGGGGATGCCCCTTATGAGGGGCATCCCCGGCAGGTTGTCACGGGCTCAGATGAGCTCGGTGACGGTGCCGCCGGCGGCGGCGATCTTCTCCTTGGCGGAGCCAGAGACGGCGTCCACCGTCACCTGCAACGCCACGGAGATCTCGCCGGTGCCGAGCACCTTGACGAGCTCGTTCTTGCGCACCGCGCCCTTGGCGACCAGGTCGGCCACCGTGACCTCGCCACCCTGCGGGTAGAGCGACGCCAGCTTGTCCAGGTTGACGACCTGGAACTGCTTGTGCGCGGGGTTCTTGAAGCCCTTCAGCTTCGGGAGGCGCATGTGGAGGGGCATCTGCCCACCCTCGAAGCGCTCCGGAACCTGGTAGCGGGCCTTCGTGCCCTTGGTACCACGACCGGCCGTCTTACCCTTCGACGCCTCACCACGACCCACACGGGTCTTGGCGGTCTTGGCGCCCGGGGCGGGACGGAGGTTGTGGACCTTCAGCGGCTTGCTCTCGGAGGAACCAGCCATGATCAGTCGACCTCCTCAACCGTCACGAGGTGGCGAACGGTCTGCACCATGCCGCGGAACTCGGGGCGGTCTTCCTTGACCACGACGTCGCCCAGCTTCTTCAGGCCGAGCGAGCGCAGCGTGTCACGGTGGTTCTGCTTGCTGCCGATGTACGACTTCGTCTGCGTGACCTTGAGGCGAGCCATTACGCACCCACCCCGGCACACGCCCGCAGCAGTGCGGCGGAGGCGACGTCTTCCAGCGGCAGGCCACGACGGGCGGCGATCTCCTCGGGACGCTGAAGCCCCTGCAGAGCCGCACGCGTGGCGTGCACGATGTTGATCGGGTTCGACGAACCGAGCGACTTGCTCAGCACGTCGTGGATGCCCGCGCACTCCAGGACGGCGCGCACCGGGCCACCGGCGATCACACCGGTACCGGGGGACGCCGGCTTGAGCAGCACGACACCCGCGGCCTCCTCACCCTGGATCGGGTGCGGGATGGTGCCCTGGATCCGGGGGACCTTGAAGAAGTTCTTCTTGGCCTCCTCAACGCCCTTGGCGATGGCGGCCGGAACCTCCTTCGCCTTCCCGTATCCGACACCCACGGTGCCGTCACCGTCGCCCACCACGACCAGCGCGGTGAAGCTGAAGCGACGACCACCCTTCACGACCTTGGCGACGCGGTTGATCGCGACAACGCGCTCAACGTACGCGGTCTTCTCGGCAGCAGCGCCGCCGTCCCGGCCCTTCCGGTCCCGCCGCTCGCCGCCACCGCGGCGCTGGGGTCCAGCCATTGGTAATACCTCTCTCTGTTACGGTCCGCTAGCTCCGGAACCGGGGCTTAGAACTTCAGCCCGGCTTCGCGGGCGGCGTCCGCCAGAGCGGCGATGCGCCCGGCGTACTGATTGCCACCGCGGTCGAACACCACGGCCTCGACGCCGGCGGCCTTGGCACGCTCGGCCACCAGGGCTCCGACCTGCTGGGCCTGGGCGATCTTGTCGCCTTCTCCGCCGCGGATCGACGCGTCCAGGGTCGACGCCGACGCGAGCGTGTGGCACGCGATGTCGTCGATGACCTGCGCCACCATGTGGCGGTTGGAACGCGTGACCACGAGGCGGGGACGCTCGGGCGTACCCGAGATCCGCTTGCGAACGCGGATGTGGCGACGCTTGAGGGCGGCGCCCTTGCGGGCATTGCCCTTCGCGATCTTCACACCGTATGCCATGGCTTACTTACCAGCCTTTCCGACCTTGCGGCGGATGACCTCGCCCGCGTACTTCACGCCCTTGGCCTTGTACGGATCGGGCTTGCGCAGCTTGCGGATGTTCGCGGCGACCTCGCCGACCTTCTGCTTGTCGATGCCCTCGACGCTGAGCTTGGTCGGGGACTCGACCTTGAAGGTGATGCCCTCGGGGGCCTCGATCAGGATGGGGTGGCTGTAGCCCAGCGAGAACTCCAGGTTGGAGCCCTTCGCCTGGACGCGGTAGCCCACACCGCTGATCTCCAGAGCCTTGCTGTAGCCCGCGGTCACGCCGGTGATCATGTTCGCCACCAGCGTCCGGGACAGGCCGTGCAGGGCCTTGTTCTGACGCTCGTCGTTGGGGCGTGTGACGCTGAGCACGCCGTCCTCGCCCTTAGCGATCTCGATGGGCGCGGCTACGGTGTGGCTGAGGCTGCCCTTGGGGCCCTTCACCTGGACCGTACGGCCATCGATGGTGACGTCCACACCAGCGGGAACCTGGATGGGCAGCCGTCCGATACGCGACATTGGCTATTCCTCCGTTCCCGGTTACCAGACGTAGGCGAGGACTTCCCCACCCACGCCCTTCTTCTGCGCCTGCTGGCCGGTGAGGAGACCGTGCGACGTGGAGATGATCGCCACGCCCAGGCCGCCGAGAACCTTCGGCAGGTTGGTGGACTTTGCGTAGACCCGCAGGCCCGGCTTCGAGATGCGCTTGATGCCGGCGATCGAACGCTCACGGTTCGGGCCGAACTTCAGCTCGAGGATGAGGTTCTTGCCGACCTCGGCGTCCTCGACCTTCCAGCCGGTGATGTAACCCTCCTGCTGGAGGATCTCTGCGATGTGCGACTTGATCTTGCTGTGCGGCATCGCCACCGAGTCGTGGTACGCCGAGTTCGCGTTTCGCAGACGCGTCAGCATGTCTGCGATGGGATCAGTCATGGTCATGAATTGGCCTTCGGCCTCTCTCGCCGGGGTTTCCTATCTGCGCCATCCCTCTCCCCGATCAGCTCGGGACGGGTGCGGCGCGGGGACCTTCGGCGTAGTAAGCGACTTCTTGCGGACGTCGTCCGCAGTGGTCTCGGACCGCGGGGCGCCCAAGTCTTCTACCTTACGGGACGAAGGGCCGGGTCCCCGCCGGTCCGATGCTTACCGAGAGCTCCGGTGAACCGTACGCTCAGCCCGCGTGGCCCCCCCGAGGGGCGCTCACCAGGCGGGGAACGGTATTACCAGGAGCTCTTGGTGACGCCCGGCAGCTCGCCACGGTGGGCCATCTCACGAAGGCACACCCGGCACAGGGCAAACTTGCGGTAGACGGAGTGCGGCCGGCCACAGCGCTGGCAGCGGTTGTACGCGCGCACAGCGAACTTCGGCTTGCGGGCGGCCTTAGCGATAAGAGCCTTCTTCGCCACGGTCAGTTCTCCTTGAACGGGAAGCCGAGGTGACGAAGCAGGGCACGGCCCTCATCGTCGTTCTGGGCGGTCGTCACCACGGTGATGTCCATGCCCCGGACCCGGTCGATCTTGTCCTGGTCGATCTCGTGGAACATGACCTGCTCCGTGAGACCGAAGGTGTAGTTGCCCCGGCCGTCGAACTGCTTGGGCGACAGGCCGCGGAAGTCGCGGATGCGCGGGAGCGCCAGCGACAGCGTGCGGTCCAGGAACTCCCACATCCGGTCACCGCGGAGGGTGACGTGGGCACCGATCGGCTGACCCTCACGCAGCTTGAACTGCGCGATGGACTTGCGGGCCTTGGTGACGGCCGGCTTCTGACCGGTGATCGTGGTGAGGTCGCGGATGGCGCCCTCGATCAGCTTAGAGTCGCGGGCGGCGTCGCCCACACCCATGTTGACCACGATCTTGGTGAGGCCGGGAACCTGCATGACGTTCTCGTACGAGAACTCCTCACGCAGCTTGGCCGTGCTCTCTTCGCGGTAGCGCTGCTTCAGACGCGGCGCGTTGGTGGTGGCAGTCATCAGATGTCCTCACCGGTCCGCTTGGCAACGCGGATCTTGTTGCCCTCGTCATCGAAGCGGTACCCGACGCGGGTGACGACCTTCTGGCCGTCCTTCTCCACCACGAGCTGAACGTTGCTCACGTGGATGGGGGCCTCGGTCGTCACGATGCCGCCGGTCTTCGAACCGCGAGCGGTCTGGCCGGCCTTCGTGTGCTTCTTGACCCGGTTGACACCCTCGACCAGGACCCGGTCCTCGCGGGGGTAAGCCACGATGACCTTGCCCTGCTTGCCCTTGTCCTTACCGGTGATGACCTGGACCAGGTCGCCCTTCTTGATCTTCATCGGTTACAGCACCTCCGGCGCGAGCGAGACGATCTTCATGAACTTCTTCTCGCGCAGCTCACGGCCGACCGGGCCGAAGATACGGGTGCCGCGGGGGTCGCCGTCGTTCTTCAGAATGACGGCGGCGTTCTCGTCGAAGCGGATGTACGAGCCATCGGGGCGACGGCGCTCCTTGACGGTGCGCACGATGACCGCCTTGATGACGTCACCCTTCTTCACGTTGCCACCGGGGATCGCATCCTTGACGGTGGCGACGATGACGTCACCGATGCCCGCGTAGCGGCGACCGGAACCACCGAGAACACGGATGCAAAGGATCTCCTTCGCACCAGTGTTGTCGGCGACGCGCAGTCGCGACTCCTGCTGGATCACGTCTATCTCCTGATCGTCTGCCGGTTCCCGGCGGGGACCCGGTCGCCCGAGTCCCCGCCGAGCCTGGCGGAACTATTCCGAGGGGGTCCCCCTCAGAGGGGATTACTTGGCCTTCTCGAGGATCTCGACGATGCGCCAGCGCTTCGTCGCGGACAGCGGCCGGGTCTCCATCAGGAGGACGCGGTCACCGACACCGGCGGCGTTCTGCTCGTCGTGCGCCTTGAGCTTGTTCGTACGACGGATGACCTTGCCGTACAGCGCGTGCTTGACACGGTCCTCAACGGCGACGACGACGGTCTTGTCCATCTTGTCGCTGACGACCAGACCCTCACGGGTCTTGCGGAAGCCGCGGTCCTGGTTGTTCTCAGTCACATTCATCTCGCTCATCAGGCGCTCTCCACCGTCTCGATGCCGAGCTCGCGCTCGCGCATCAGGGTGTAGATCCGGGCGATGTCCTTGCGGACGGCCTTCAGCCGGCCGTGGTTCTCAAGCTGTCCGGTCGCCGCCTGGAAGCGGAGGTTGAACAGCTCCTCCTTGGCCTCGCGCAGCTTGGCGACGAGATCCTCGTCGTTCAGCTCGCGCAGCTCGGTCGCCTTGGTACCGGCCGCCATCACGACTCACCTGCCTCGCGCCGGACGATCCGGCACTTCATCGGAAGCTTGTGGGCGGCGCGGGTCAGCGCCTCCTTAGCGACCTTCTCGTTCGGGTAGGACAGCTCGAACATCACCCGACCGGGCTTGACGTTCGCGATCCACCACTCCGGCGAACCCTTACCGGAACCCATGCGGGTCTCGGCGGGCTTCTTGGTGAGCGGCCGGTCCGGGTAGATGTTGATCCAGACCTTGCCGCCACGCTTGATGTGGCGGGTCATGGCGATACGAGCGGCCTCGATCTGGCGATTCGTGACGTACGCCGGCGTGACGGCCTGGATGCCGTACTCCCCGAACGCCAGCTCCGTGCCGCCCTTGGCCATACCCGACCGCTTCGGGTGGTGCTGCTTGCGGTGCTTGACCCTGCGAGGGATCAGCATGTCGGTCAGGCCTCCGTTCCGGTGGTCTCCGCCGGAGCAGCGGCGGCGGGCGCCTCGGCCTTGGGGGCCTCGGCAGCCGGGGCCGACTGCTGCTGCGGCTTGCGGCCGCGGCCGCCACGCTCGCCACCCCGGCCGCCACGGGCCGGGCGCTCGTTGCCGCCGCCACGCGAGGGGCGGTTGCCCGCGCGGGCCGCGGCGTTCTCGGCGCGGACCTCGGCGATGTTCTTGACGTCGCCCTTGTAGATCCACACCTTCACGCCGATGCGGCCGAAGGACGTCTTGGCCTCGAAGAAGCCGTAGTCCACGTTGGCACGCAGGGTGTGCAGGGGCACGCGGCCCTCGCGGTAGAACTCCGAGCGGGACATCTCGGCGCCGCCGAGACGGCCACCGCACTGGATCTTGATGCCCTTGGCGCCCGCCTTCATCGTCGACTGCATGCTCTTACGCATGGCGCGACGGAAGGAGACACGCGAGGAGAGCTGCTCGGCGACGGCCTGGGCCACCAGCTGAGCGTCCGTCTCCGGGTTCTTCACCTCAAGGATGTTGAACTGGATCTGCTTGCCGGTGAGCTTCTCCAGGTTGCCCCGGAGCCGGTCGGCCTCCGCGCCGCGGCGGCCGATGACGATGCCCGGCCGGGCGGTGTGCACGTCGACGCGGACCCGGTCCCGGGTGCGCTCGATCTCGACCTTGGAGATGCCGGCCCGCTCCATGCCCTGCGTGAGCATGCGACGGATCGCGACGTCTTCCTTGACGTAGTCCTTGTACAGCTTGTCGGCGTACCAGCGGGACTTGAAGTCCGTGGTCACACCAAGCCGGAACCCGTGCGGGTTTACCTTCTGTCCCATTACCGGGTTCCTTCCTTGCTGCTGACGACCACGGTGATGTGGCTGGTCCGCTTGCGGATCCGGTAGGCACGGCCCTGGGCGCGCGGCCGGAACCGCTTCAGGGTCGGGCCCTCGTCGACGTAGGCCTCGGAGATGAAGAGGCTCTGAGCGTCGGTGTGGTCGTAGTTGTGCGCGGCGTTGGCAATGGCGCTGTCAAGCACCTTGCCCACCGGCACGCTGGCGGCCTGCGGGGCGAAACGCAGGAGCGCCTGAGCCTCCGTGGCATCCATGCCACGGATAAGGTCCACCACGCGGCGGGCCTTCATGGGCGTGACGCGGATGTACCGCGCCTGGGCCCTGGCTTCCATGGTTGTCCCTTCGGTGTCTGTCATGGTCGGTGCACCCCCCGCCGGAACGGGGAACCCCACCTTTCGGTCTTCGCTCTCCGCAGATCAGCGACGACGCGACTTGCGGTCGTCCTTCTCGTGGCCGCGGAAGGTGCGGGTCGGCGCGAACTCGCCGAGCTTGTGGCCGACCATCGACTCGGTGACGAACACCGGGACGTGCTTGCGGCCGTCGTGCACCGCGATTGTGTGGCCGAGCATGGCCGGGACGATCATGGAGCGGCGGGACCAGGTCTTGATGACGTTCTTGGTGCCTGCCTCGTTCTGTACGTCCACCTTCTTGATCAGGTGGTCGTCGACGAAGGGCCCCTTCTTGAGACTGCGCGGCATCTAAACCCGCTCCTAGCGCTTCTTGTTCGTCTTGCGGCGGCGGACGATGTACTTGTTGCTGGCCTTCTTCGGCGAGCGCGTACGGCCCTCCTTCTGACCCCACGGCGAGACCGGGTGGCGACCACCGGAGGTCTTGCCCTCACCACCACCGTGCGGGTGGTCGACGGGGTTCATCACGACACCGCGGACGGTCGGGCGAACGCCCTTCCAGCGCATACGGCCGGCCTTGCCCCAGTTGATGTTCGACTGCTCGGCGTTGCCGACCTCGCCGACGGTGGCGCGGCAGCGGACGTCGACCAGGCGGATCTCGCCGGACGGCATGCGCAGGTGGGCCATGGAGCCCTCACGCGCGAGGAGCTGCACGGAGGCGCCGGCGGAGCGGGCGAACTTCGCGCCGCCGCCGGGCCGCAGCTCGATGGCGTGGATGACCGTACCGACCGGGATGTTGCGCAGCGGCAGGTTGTTGCCGGGCTTGATGTCGGCCCCGGGGCCGTTCTCAATCCGGTCGCCCTGCTTCAGGCCAGCGGGGGCGATGATGTAGCGCTTCTCGCCGTCCGTGTAGTGCAGGAGTGCGATGCGCGCGGTGCGGTTGGGGTCGTACTCGATGTGTGCGACCTTCGCCGGGACGCCGTCCTTGTCGTGACGGCGGAAGTCGATCACGCGGTACGCGCGCTTGTGTCCGCCACCCTGGTGGCGAACGGTCACGCGACCGGCGTTGTTACGACCGCCCTTGCTGTGCAGCGGGCGGACCAGCGACTTCTCCGGCGTGGACCGCGTGATCTCGACGAAGTCGGCGACGCTGGAGCCACGACGGCCCGGAGTCGTCGGCTTGTACTTGCGGATACCCATTTCTCAGTCCTCGGAAGATTCCGGACTTCTGGACGTTCCGATCTCCGTTAGGAGACAGGGCCGCCCAAGATGTCGATACGGCCGCCCTCGGCGAGGGTCACGATGGCGCGCTTGGTGTCCTTCCGCTTGCCGAAACCGGTGCGGGTGCGCTTGCGCTTGCCCTGGCGGTTGATCGTGTTGACCCCAGTGACCTTGACCGAGAAGACCGCCTCGACGGCCTGCTTGATCTGGGTCTTGTTCGCGCGCGGGTCGACGATGAACGTGTACTTGTTCTCGTCGAGCAGCGCGTAGCTCTTCTCCGAAACCACCGGCTTGACCAGGATGTCACGGGGGTCCGTGAAGGTCTTGCTGGTGACGGTCTGCGCGGTTGCCTCACTCATCAGGCGTCGCTCCCTTCGAGCTCGGCCTCGGAGGCGACAGCCTTGGCAGACGCGGCCGGACCGGCCACGAAGGACTCGTAGGCAGCCTGCGTGAAGACCACGTCATCGGAGACGAGCACGTCGTACGTGTTGAGCTGGCCCGGCTCCAGGATGTGCACCTGGGGCAGGTTGCGGGCGGACAGCCACGCGGCCTCGTCGGACCGGTCGACGACCAGGAGCAGGTTCTTGCGCTCGCTGATCTCGCCGAACAGGTTCTTCGCGGCCTTGGTGGAGACCTCGCCCTCGACCACGCCGGTGACGACGTGGATGCGGTTGTGGCGCGCCCGGTCGGAGAGGGCACCGCGCAGGGCGGCGGCCTTCATCTTCTTCGGGGTGCGCTGCGAGTAGTCGCGCGGCACGGGGCCGTGCACGACGCCACCGCCGGCGAACTGCGGCGCGCGGGTCGAGCCCTGACGGGCGCGGCCGGTGCCCTTCTGGCGGTAGGGCTTCTTGCCACCGCCGCGGACCTCGCCACGGGTCTTGGTCTTGTGCGTGCCCTGACGGGCAGCGGCCAGCTGGGCGACGACGACCTGGTGGATCAGCGGAACGCTGACCTGCGCGTCGAAGATCTCCGAGGGGAGTTCGACGGTCCCGGCCTTGTCGCCTGCCGGCGAAAGGATGTCAATGGTGCTCATCGGTTACCTCAGGCCCCCTTGGCCGCGGTACGGACCAGGACGAGGCCGCCGTTCGGACCAGGAACCGCGCCCTTGATCAGGAGCAGGCCCTTCTCCGCGTCAACGGCGTGGACGGTCAGGTTCTGGGTGGTGACCCGCTCGTTGCCCATGCGGCCAGCCATGCGCAGGCCCTTGAACACGCGGCCCGGGGTGGCGCAGCCACCGATGGAGCCGGGCGAGCGGTGCTTGCGCTGCGTGCCGTGGCCAGCGCCGAGGCCGGCGAAACCGTGGCGCTTCATGACACCGGCGGTGCCCTTGCCCTTGCTGGTGCCGGTCACGTCGACCTTGACACCGGACTCGAACACCTCAGCGGTGACCTCCTGGCCGAGCGTGTACTCGCTGGCGTCAGCGGTACGCAACTCCACCAGGTGGCGGCGCGGGGTCACGTCTGCCTTGGCGAAGTGACCCTTGAGGGGCTTGTTCACCTTGCGGGGGTCGATCTCGCCGAAGGCGATCTGGACGCCGTTGTAGCCGTCCGTGTCAGCGGTGCGGACCTGGGTCACAACACAGGGCCCGGCCTTGACGACGGTGACCGGAACAACGCGGTTGTTCTCGTCCCACACCTGCGTCATGCCGAGCTTCTCGCCCAGGACGCCCTTGATCTGCTTAGCCATCTCGCGCGTCACCTCAGAGCTTGATCTCGATGTCGACGCCAGCCGGCAGGTCGAGACGCATGAGCGAGTCAACGGTCTTCGGCGTGGGGGCGAGGATGTCGATGAGGCGCTTGTGCGTGCGCATCTCGAAGTGCTCGCGCGAGTCCTTGTACTTGTGCGGCGACTTGATGACGCAGTACACGTTCTTCTCAGTGGGCAGCGGCACCGGGCCCGCGACCGACGCACCAGTGCGGGTCACCGTCTCGACGATCTTCTTCGCCGAGGAGTCGATGACCTCGTGGTCGTAGGCCTTGAGCCGGATGCGGATCTTCTGTCCCGCCATGGCTACTTCGTAGTCCTGTCTCTCGTAACGCTCTGGGACCCGGTGCGTTCGCGACCTTTCCCCGACCCACGCGGTCGGGCGTGTCGCCCTCCTTCTTGTAACTCTCCAACGGAGAATTCCCTGCTGAAGGGGGTTGTTGGGGAAGATCACCCACCGGGTGCCTGGCTGGGGCCCCGCTACGCTTCCCGGAAGATTCCCGTACTTCCGCCCCTGCGCCTGGCGGCACACAGCATGGGGCGACGAGTACTGCGGGACTCGCTTCCAGTCCCCCCGGCGGGAGGCGCGCACATCGGCACTCAACCTAGGAACCTGCACAGTGTGCCATACGGGGCATGCCGGTCGCGAATCGAGTCTTGGAGGATACCCCACAGGAGTGGCGGCGAATCGTCACCGGGGGAGCGGCGGCGTGGCCGGCCCGGCGACGAGGGCGTTCTAGCCCCTAGAAGCCAAGCATGCCCGGAGAGTCGATGTCGATCGCGAGCGTGCCTGGCGGATAGGCGTCCTCATCGCCTGTGAGCAGGATGGACGTGCCGGTGAACTCCGCTCGCGGAAGCGGACAGTACAGGGCGTGGCACGTGTCAGGCCCGCCGAAGCCGTCACGCATCATCGTGCCGACGGCGACAGCGGCCACCGTGTTCAGATCGTCTACCATGACGCCGGACATGGCGAGAACAATGCGCGAGACAGTCTCATCGCGCGTCTCCGCCTGCATGAGACACAGGGCGGGCACGTACAGAAAATCGTTCGGCGTTCGAGCCATGTTACCGGCCAGCAGGGTCAACGCCTTGTGCCCACCGGCGAGCGCCGTCACGGCACTGGCGTCCAGGATGACGACGCAGTGTCGACCCGCCCTCCGCGAACCTTCTCGGCGGCCATCCGGTAGATGTTGGCGAGCACGTCGGGAGCCCGATCAAACTGCTCGTCGCTCATGTCGCAGCCGGTCAGGGCACGCAGCGCGGCCCGGTCCGCGGCAAGCCGCTCGGCACGCTGAGCCTCAGTCGGCTGCTGCCTGGCCAACTGCTCGACGTACTGCCCGATGCTGAGGCACGTACTGCCCGATGCTGAGGCCGCGCTCTTTCGCCAGCTCGGCGAGCTGGTCACGTGTGTCCCGTGAAACCTGGATAGTCGTCGTCGCCATACCGTCACTATAGCCGAGCCATAGTGCCGCGCGCCCCGACTCAGCGCGGGCCCGACGTGAGGTCGATGTCCAGGGCAAACGGGACCGTCAGCCTGAGCCGCTCGTGGTGGATGCCGGTGAGGGCGGTAGACCTGGGTCACCGGGTCCCGCTCGTAGGTGTGCACCACGGGGTGGTCCTCGTCGCCGGCCATCTCGACCAGCCAGAAGTGCGGGATACCGGCGGCGGCGTACTTACGGGGCTTGGTGTCGCGGTCCCTGGCCTCCGAATCCGGGGAGACCACCTCGACGACGAGCAGCACGTCCGCGGCCTCGAAGCTGGTCTGCCGGCGGCTGCGCACCGCCTCCTCGCGGACGACGAACAGGTCGGGCTCCAGCGCGTTGCGCGGCCCCAGCACCACGGTCATCTACCGACCGACCAGCAGGTGATCCGGCACGGACCGACACAATCCGCTCTCCAGCAGGTACAGCGTCGTGGCCATGTGAAAGATCCGCTGCGGGCTCACGAAGACCAAGCTCCCGTCGATCAACTCCGTGTGGGGCGGGAGGTCGGGGAGCGTGAAGAGATCGTCCACCGTGTAGCTGTCCGGTGGCGGGACCGGCCACGGGCTCAGCGATTCGGCAGTCATGGCCCCTCCCATGGGTGAGATCCTGAACCGCCTTCTCACCGTAGCGCTCCGGCGGGCGCTCGTTGCCGCTCGTACGGGTGAAGAGGGGGAAAGCCACGGGCACCGTGCCCGCACCGTCCTACCGTGAGCCGCCGCCCGCGCACTCCCGGCAGGCACCGCGGGGCCGCGCCGGCGGGTCACCGGGGGCACCACCCCACCCGGGCCCGGGGGCTGCCCAACCCCCCACCCCACCAACCCAGTTGACCTGGCCGAAAGAGAGCGCAAACGTCCTGCGTTGATCAACTTGTGACCACCGGACTCCCCCGCCCCGGGCAACCAACGCGCACGGCGCACCGTCTACCCTAACGCGAGCGCAGCCCAGGGTCATAGGTGCTGCCCTGGAATGACATCGCGAGGCACAGCAGGTGAATAGCACGACCCCGTGGTCGCCGCCGGGACGGCGACAGGTGGTGGCGGCACTGGCGGCCCTCACGGCGGCCGGCGTCGTCGGCAGCCGGGTGCGGCGCTCCAGCGCCAGCCAGACCGCGCTGCCGGGCGGCTCGGCCGCGCCCGTACGGACGGTGGACCCGAACGCCGCCGAGCCGTTCACCACCGTCACCGGCGAGAAGGACGCGCTGCTCCTCCAGGTCCTCGCCCACCCGGACGACGACCTGTACTTCATGAACCCGGACGCCCGGCACGTGCTGGAGGCAGGCATCCCGCTGGTGTCCGTCTACGTCACCGCCGGCGAGGCGCTGGGCGTCAACAACGCGCCGGGCCGCCCGCTCTCGCCACCCGACAAGCCCGGCTACGCCTCCGCCCGGCAGCAGGGGCTGCGCCAGGCGTACGCGGAGATGATCGGGATGCACCGGTTCACCCGCTGGCAGCGCTCGGTGCTGGAGCTGCCCGGCGGGCTGAGCGCGGAGACCAACTTCCTCGCGCAGGGCGGCCGTTCGGTGCGGCTGATCTTCCTGAACATCGCCACGCTCTCCGCCGCCGGCGCCCGTACCCCGCACCTGTGGGACACCCCGGGCACCACCATGGAGACCCTGCTGCCTACCGGGTCGCCGCTGCGCGCCGTCAGCACGTACCGCCACCAGACGCTGGTCGACGTGCTCGCGCACCTCATGGACCAGTTCCGGCCCACCCTCGTGCACACCATGGACCCCGACCCCGACTTCCAGGTGCACGACGCCACCCACGGGCGCGACAGCGACCAGCCGGGCTGCTCCGACCACCGCGACCACACACCGGTCGCGCTGTTCACCTGGAAGGCCATGTTCCAGTGGGCCGCCGACGCCGCGCGCCGCGACGGCCGCGCCCCCCGGTTCACCACCACCGCCTTCCGTGGCTACTACAACCAGCGCTGGCCGAAGAACCTGCCGCCCGAGGTCGTGGGCGACAAGGCCCGCTTCCTGGCCGCGTACGGCGGCGGGCCCGACTGGGAGTGCGGCAACCCGGCCGGCTGCGGCGACTACGGCCAGGGCGGCACCCGCCCGCTGCGCAACCGCAAGGGGTGGATACGCAGCACCCACTACCGCCACCCCGGCCCGCGGCTGGCCCCGCTCACCGAGCCGGACGGGCGCGCCGTCGCGTACGGCGTGCTCGGCACCCAGGGGGTGCGCTGGCGCGAGACCGCGCCCGGCAGCGGGCGCTGGGGCGCCCCGCACAACCTCGGCGGCGGCCCGCTGGCCCCCGCCCTGTGCGCCGTCGTCGACCGGGCCGGCCGGCAGTTGGTCTTCGCGCTGCGGTTCGCCGCCCTGGAGGGCCAGGGCGGCGCCAACGTACGGGAGTTGGTGGTCATGGAACAGCTTCGCGCCGGCGGCCCGTACTGGCCCTGGCGCGGGCTCGGCACCCCGGACGAGGACCCCGAACGGGGTCGCCGGGTGGGCTGCCCGGTCGCCATCGCAACGCCCGACGGCCAGGTGCACCTGTTCGCCCGTACGGCTGACAAGGGCCTGGCCACCCGGGTCCGGGACGCGCGCGGGGCCTGGGCCCCCTGGCAGCCGATATCCGACGCGGGCGCGCCCGGCACCGGTGCAGTGCCCGTCGCCGAGGCCGACGAGATCCAGGACGGGCTCAGCGTCACCCTCGACGCCCACGGCCTGGTCAACGTCTTCGCCGCCGGGCGCGGCACGCTGCGCCACTGGGCCCAGGCGCGCGCCGGCGAGCCGGTCAGCGCACAGCCGCCGACCGGGCTGCCCTCCCCCGGCGAACAGCCGGCCGCCACCCTCGCCCCCTCCGGCGCCCTGCTGCTTACCTACCGCACCCCCGCCGCGACCGAGCCGATCAGTTACGTCTTCGGCGGCGACCAGGTCGACACCCCCGCCACCCGGTTGCGCGGCTTCGCCGGGTACGGGCCGCTGAGCACCTCGTACGCGCCCGCCGAGGACGGCGCCGGAGCGGCCGACCCGCAGGCGCTGGCCCTCGGCCGGGGCCGGGACGGCGAGGCGGTCATCCAGTACGGCACGGGCCCCGGCGTGCGGCCCCTGCGCTCACCCGCGCGGCTGCACCCGGTGGGGTTGCCGGCCCTGGTCCCGCCGGGCCCGCGCGCTGCGCCCGCCCGCGTCGTCGGCCTCTCCCCCGCCGCCACGCCCTGGCTCTGGCAGCCCCGCCCCACCGGGCAGGCGTGACCCCGCCGCGCACACGCCACGGCCCGCGACCCGCCGCCATCCGAAGCGGCGGGTCGCGGGCCGTGGCACGCGGTACGCGGAAAAGCCCGGGCCCCACTCGCGGTGAGGCGAGTGGGGCCCGGGCCGATGCCGCGAGAGCGCGACCTTCCGTTCCCGGGCCGGCCGCGCCCGGGGGCGGGGCCGGCTGGGAGACGAAAGCGTCAGATCACTTGTTGATCTTGGTGACCTGACCGGCGCCCACCGTCCGGCCACCCTCACGGATGGCAAACTTCAGGCCCTCTTCCATGGCGACCGGCTGGATGAGCTGGACGGACATCTCGGTGTTGTCGCCCGGCATGACCATCTCGGTGCCCTCGGGGAGGGTCACGACGCCCGTCACGTCCGTGGTACGGAAGTAGAACTGCGGGCGGTAGTTGTTGAAGAACGGGGTGTGACGGCCACCCTCGTCCTTCGACAGGATGTAGGCCTGGGCCTCGAACTCGGTGTGCGGCGTGACCGAACCGGGCTTGATGATGACCTGGCCGCGCTCGACGTCCTCGCGCTTGATGCCACGGAGGAGCAAACCGACGTTCTCACCTGCCTGGCCCTCGTCGAGCAGCTTGCGGAACATCTCGATGCCGGTGACCGTGGTGGTGGTCTTCTCCTGCTTGATCCCGATGATGTCAACGGTTTCGTTGACCTTCAGGATGCCTCGCTCGATACGACCGGTGACGACGGTGCCACGACCGGTGATCGTGAAGACGTCCTCGATCGGCATCAGGAACGGCTTGTCGACGTCGCGCTCGGGCTGCGGGATCGACTCGTCGACGGCCTTCATCAGGTCGAGGACGGACTTGCCCCACTCCGCGTCACCCTCGAGGGCCTTGAGGGCGGAGACCTTGACGACCGGCAGGTCGTCGCCCGGGAACTCGTACTCGGAGAGCAGCTCGCGAACCTCAAGCTCGACGAGCTCCATGATCTCCTCGTCGTCCACCATGTCGGCCTTGTTCAGCGCGACAACGATGTACGGCACGCCCACCTGGCGGGCGAGGAGCACGTGCTCCTTGGTCTGCGGCATCGGACCGTCGGTCGCGGCGACCACGAGGATCGCGCCGTCCATCTGGGCAGCACCGGTGATCATGTTCTTGATGTAGTCCGCGTGACCCGGGCAGTCAACGTGGGCGTAGTGACGCGACTCGGTCTGGTACTCGACGTGCGCGATGGAGATGGTGATACCGCGCTGGCGCTCCTCAGGAGCCTTGTCGATCTGGTCGAAGGCCGAGGCCTCGTTCAGGTCCGGGTACGCGTCGTGCAGCACCTTGGTGATCGCCGCCGTAAGCGTCGTCTTACCGTGGTCGATGTGACCGATGGTGCCGATGTTGACGTGCGGCTTAGTCCGCTCGAACTTCGCCTTCGCCACTGGGGTCCTCCTGTGGACTGGTGCTGTACTCCATCCACACCTTGCGGATGGGTTCAGGTGGTCTTGACCGAACCGACCAGGACCCCGAGGGGATGCCCTTGGCCGTATTCGCTTGGGGGCCGGCGCCCGGGGCCCCGCCACAGGACGCGTGGTGCGTTCTGTGGCGGAATGCCCCGATGCCTTTGCTCCAGCCTAAAGGCTGAGCAACGGTGCGGGCTCATCCCCGCTGCTGCGGGGACGGGCCCTCGTTACTCGCCCTTGACCTTCGCGATGATCTCCTCGGCGACGTTCCGCGGAACCTCGGCGTAGGAGTCGAACTGCATGGAGTAGCTCGCGCGACCGGAGGTCTTGCTCCGCAGGTCACCGACGTAGCCGAACATCTCCGAGAGCGGAACCAGGCCCTTGACGACCTTGGCGCCGCTACGGTCCTCCATGGACTGGATCTGTCCACGGCGGGAGTTGATGTCGCCGATGACGTCGCCCATGTAGTCCTCGGGGGTGGTGACCTCGACGGCCATCATCGGCTCCAGCAGAGCCGGCGACGCCTTGCGAGCACCCTCCTTGAACGCCATGGAGCCAGCGATCTTGAAGGCGAGCTCGGAGGAGTCGACCTCGTGGTAGGCGCCGTCGAGCAGCGTCACCTTGACGCCGGTCAGCGGGTAGCCGGCCAGCACGCCGAACTCCAGGGCCTCCTGGCAACCCGCGTCCACGGACGGGATGTACTCTCGCGGGATGCGGCCACCGGTGACCTTGTTCTCGAACTCGTACCCGTCGCCCTCAAGCGGCTCGATCGCGATCTGCACCTTGGCGAACTGGCCGGAACCACCAGTCTGCTTCTTGTGCGTGTAGTCGATCCGCTCAACGGCCTTGCGCAGCGTCTCGCGGTACGCGACCTGCGGCTTACCGACGTTGGCCTCGACCTTGAACTCGCGCTTCATACGGTCGACCAGCACGTCGAGGTGCAGCTCGCCCATACCCGCGATGATGGTCTGGCCGGTCTCCTCGTCGGTGTGGACCTGGAAGGACGGGTCCTCCTCGGCGAGGCGCTGGATGGCGACACCCAGCTTCTCCTGGTCGCCCTTGGACTTCGGCTCGATGGCGACCTGGATCACCGGGGCCGGGAAGTTCATGGACTCCAGGATGACCGGGTTGCTCGCGTCGCAGAGGGTCTCGCCGGTGGTGGCCTGCTTGAGACCCATGACGGCGACGATGCCGCCGGCACCCACGCTGTCGATCTCCTCACGCTTGTTCGCGTGCATCCGGTAGATCTTGCCGATGCGCTCCTTCTTGCCCTTCACGGAGTTCAGCACCTGGGTGCCGGTGTTCATGCGGCCGGAGTAGATCCGGACGAAGGTGAGCTTGCCGAGGTGCGGGTCGCTCATGATCTTGAAGGCGAGCGCGGAGAGGGGCTCCTCGTCCGAGGCCTTGCGGAAGATCTCGGTGTCCTCGTCGTCGACCTTGTGGCCGGTGACGCCCTCGACGTCCACGGGGGACGGGAGGTACGCGACGACCGCGTCGAGCAGGGGCTGGACGCCCTTGTTCTTGAACGCGGTGCCACAGAAGACCGGGGTGAAGTTGCCGGCGATGGTGGCGCGGCGGATGCCGGCCTTGAGCTGCTCCTCGCTGGGCTCCTGGCCCTCCAGGTACAGCTCCATCAGCTCTTCGTCGCCCTCGGCGGCGGTCTCCAGGAGCTTGTCGCGCCACTCGGCGGCGGCCTCGACGTGCGTGTCCGGGATGTCCAGGACGTCGTACATCTCGCCCTTGGCGGCCTCGACGGGGTACACGAGGGCCTTCATCTGAACGAGGTCGACCACGCCCTTGAAGTCGGCCTCGGCACCGATCGGGAGCTGCATGACGAGCGGGGTCGCACCGAGACGGTCGACGATCATGTCGACGCAACGGTGGAACTCGGCACCGACGCGGTCCAGCTTGTTCACGAAGCAGATGCGCGGAACGTTGTAACGGTCGGCCTGACGCCACACCGTCTCGGACTGCGGCTCCACACCGGCGACACCGTCGAACACCGTCACGGCGCCGTCGAGCACGCGCAGCGAACGCTCCACCTCGACGGTGAAGTCGACGTGGCCCGGGGTGTCGATGATGTTGATGGTGTGGTCGACGTTGTTCACCGGCCAGTGACAGGTGGTCGCGGCCGACGTGATCGTGATGCCGCGCTCCTGCTCCTGCTCCATCCAGTCCATGGTGGCAGCGCCATCGTGGACCTCACCGATCTTGTAGCTCACACCGGTGTAGAACAGGATCCGCTCGGTGGTCGTCGTCTTGCCCGCGTCGATGTGGGCCATGATCCCGATGTTGCGGACCTTGGCCAGGTCAAGTGAAGTGGTGGCCATCTGGCTCAGTCTTCTCTCGGTTCTCGATGGGGGTAGCGACTACCAGCGGTAGTGCGCGAAGGCCTTGTTGGACTCAGCCATCTTGTGGGTGTCCTCGCGGCGCTTGACCGCGGCGCCCAGACCGTTGCTGGCGTCCAGGAGCTCGTTCATCAGGCGCTCGGTCATGGTCTTCTCGCGACGGGCGCGCGAGTAGCCCACGAGCCAGCGCAGCGCGAGGGTGGAGGCGCGGCCGGGCTTGACCTCGACCGGCACCTGGTAGGTGGCGCCACCGACGCGGCGGGACTTCACCTCAAGGGTCGGCTTGATGTTCTCCAGAGCGCGCTTGAGCGTGATGACCGGGTCGTTGCCGGTCTTCTCGCGCAGCCCCTCCATGGCGCCGTAGACGATGCGCTCGGCGGTGGAGCGCTTGCCGTTCAGTAGCACCTTGTTGATGAGGGAGGTGACAAGAGGAGAGCTGTAGACCGGGTCGATGATGACCGGGCGCTTCGGGGCGGGGCCCTTACGAGGCATTCTTACTTCTCCTTCTTGGCGCCGTAGCGGCTGCGAGCCTGCTTGCGGTTCTTGACGCCCTGGGTGTCGAGCGAGCCACGAATGATCTTGTAGCGAACGCCCGGCAGGTCCTTCACACGACCGCCACGCACGAGCACGATGGAGTGCTCCTGCAGGTTGTGGCCCTCACCCGGAATGTAAGCGGTGACCTCGATGCCGCTGGTCAGACGCACGCGCGCGACCTTACGCAGGGCCGAGTTCGGCTTCTTCGGGGTGGTCGTGAAAACACGCGTGCAGACGCCGCGACGCTGGGGGGAACCCTCCAGCGCGGGCGTCTTGTTCTTCTCGACCTTGTCCTGCCGGCCCTTGCGGACCAACTGCTGGATCGTAGGCACCGTTTCTCCGGTTTCTGTGTGCCGTCTAGTAAAGCTAACCTGGGGTTTCTCCGACCCACGCGGTCGGGTGTGTCGCGCACTCCAGACCGCTGCGATGAGCGAGAGAGTGCGGAGTTTGGTGCAGAACACCTCGGTCCCCAAAAAACTGGGTTCACTCTTCCAGACTCCGTCCGGGGCACTTCACCTCGACGGAGATCGAGGAAGTGTGCGCGGACGGGAGCCCAGGGACACGCCAGGCACAAGGTCAGAGCGTACCTACCGCATGGGCTCCGGTCAAAACAAATGCACACGCGTAGGACACGCCGGGCGGCTCGCGGCGCTGCCGCTTACCGTAGTGCGCCCGCTCCCGTCGCGGAAGCACGTCTCAGCCGCCGAACACCGACCGCGCCCCCACACCCGCGCGCCCCCCGACGCTCCCGATGGCGCTCCGGGAGCCGCCGGACCCGGCGTCGTTCGCCCAGGTCAGGGCCGTGAGCCCGGAGCGGGTCAGAGGCTCGCCGCCACCAGGCAGAGGAAGACGACCAGCAGCGCCCCGAAGCTGAGCACCACGTAGCCGAGCACCAGGCCGGCGATCGCCATGCCGTCGCCCTGCTCCCCCGTGCGACGGATCTCACCCCGCGCCTTGTGCCCAGGATCACCGCCGGGATCGCCGTGACGCCGACCATGGTGCCCAGGATGCCGCACACCAGGGCGCCCGTCGCGCTCCCGTTGGTCCGCGCCGGCAGGAAGGTCTGCGGCACCATCGGCGCCACCGGCCACGGCACGAACTGCGGCTGGGCCAGCGGGCCTTGGGGCAGATCCCCGACCAACACCTGGAGTTCGCCGTACGTCTGCGCCTGGTAAGCCCGGGTGACGCGCTCCTCGTACTCGGGCTGTGGGAGCCGCCCCTCGGCGAAGCAGGCCTTCAGGACGTCCACCGCCCGCTCCCGCTCGGCGTGCGAGACGCGCATCATCGGCGACTGGTTCATCGGCTGGGCCGGTTGTCCGCCCTGCCACGGTTGGAACGCCACCCTGTACCTCCCCCAGCTAGACAGCTCCCTCTATCGTCCACGACGGACCGCGGGGCGGTCATCCCAGTGTGGGATGACCGCCCCGCGGTGCTAGCGATGTTCCGCCACCCGGCGGGCTCGGCCGGCCCGAAGGCCGTGACCGAGCCGTACGCCGTGCGCCGGCCTACTGGTTGTACGGACCGTAGTCGTAGTCCTCCAGCGGCACGGCCTGACCCGAACCCGTCCCAAAGGGCGAGTAGTCGATGTCGTCGTAGCCGACGGCCGAGTACATCGCGGCCTTGGCCTCCTCGGTCGGCTCGACCCGGATGTTGCGGTAGCGGGACAGGCCCGTACCGGCCGGGATGAGCTTGCCGATGATGACGTTCTCCTTGAGGCCGATCAGGGAGTCCGACTTGGCGTTGATCGCCGCGTCGGTGAGCACCCGGGTCGTCTCCTGGAAGGACGCCGCCGACAGCCACGACTCGGTGGCCAGCGAGGCCTTGGTGATGCCCATGAGCTGCGGACGACCCGAGGCCGGGTGACCACCCTCCTGCACCACGCGGCGGTTCTCGTTCTCGAAGCGCGAGCGCTCCACCAGCTCACCCGGCAGCAGCTCCGCGTCGCCGGACTCGATGATCGTCACGCGGCGCAGCATCTGTCGAATGATGATCTCGATGTGCTTGTCGTGGATCGACACACCCTGCGAGTTGTAGACCTTCTGGACCTCGCCGACCAGGTGCACCTGCACGGCACGCTGGCCGAGGATGCGCAGCACGTCGTGCGGGTTGGTGGCACCCAGCGTCAGCGCCTGGCCCACCTCGACGTGGTCGCCCTCGCCGACCAGGAGTCGGGCTCGCTTCGAGACGCCGTACGACGTCTCGTCGGAGCCGTCGTCCGGGGTGACGACGATCTTCTTGGTCTTCTCGGTCTCCTCGATGCGCACCCGACCGGCCGCCTCCGAGATGGGGGCGACGCCCTTGGGCGTACGGGCCTCGAAGAGCTCGACGACACGCGGCAGACCCTGGGTGATGTCGTCACCGGCCACACCACCGGTGTGGAAGGTACGCATCGTGAGCTGGGTGCCGGGCTCACCGATGGACTGGGCCGCGATGATGCCGACGGCCTCGCCGATGTCCACCAGCTTGCCGGTGGCCAGCGAGCGGCCGTAGCAGAAGGCGCAGGTGCCGACGGCGGACTCGCAGGTGAGGACCGAGCGGGTCTTGACCGTGGTCACGCCATGCTTGACGAGCTGGTCGATGAGGACATCGCCCAGGTCGACGTTGGCCGGCGCGATGACGTTGCCGTCCACCACGACGTCCTCGGCGAGCATCCGCGCGTACACGCTGGTCTCGACGTCGTCCGTCTTGCGCAGCACGCCGTCCGGGCCCTTGGTGGCGATGGCCAGCTTGAGGCCGCGCTCGGTGCCGCAGTCCTCCTCGCGGATGATCACGTCCTGCGAGACGTCCACCAGACGACGGGTCAGATAACCTGAGTCGGCGGTACGCAGGGCGGTGTCCGCGAGACCCTTACGGGCACCGTGGGTGGCGATGAAGTACTCCAGAACGGAGAGGCCGTCTCGGTAGGACGCCTTGATCGGGCGCGAGATGGTCTCGTTCTTGGCGTTGGACACCAGACCACGCATACCGGCGATCTGACGCATCTGCATCATGTTTCCGCGCGCGCCGGACTCGATCATGATGAAGATCGGGTTGGTGCGCGGGAAGTTCCGCTGCATGGCCTCGGAAACCTCGTTGGTCGCCTTGTTCCAGATGACCACGAGCTCCTGGTGACGCTCGTCCCGGGTGATCAGACCGCGCTCGAACTGCTTCTGGACGTGGAGCGCCTTGGCCTCGTACTCGTCCAGGATCGCCGGCTTCTCCGGCGGGCCGAGGATGTCGGAGAACCCGACGGTCACGCCCGAGCGGGTGGCCCAGTGGAAGCCGGCCGCCTTCAGGTTGTCCAGCGTCGCCGCCACGATGACCTTGGGGTAGCGCTCGGCCAGGTCGTTGACGATCTCGGAGAGCTGCTTCTTGCCCACCGAGTAGTCGACGAACGGGTAGTCCTCGGGCAGCAGCTCGTTGAAGAGCGCGCGGCCCAGCGAGGTGGTCAGCCGGAAGCTGTCGCCCGGCTGGTACGGCCGGGTCAGCTCGCCGTGCTCGTCCTCCGTCGGCTCCGGCGGGGTCGAGCCCCGCGGCGGCATGGTGCCGACCGGGAAGCGGATGTCCACCTTGGCCTGGAGCGAGAGCTCCCGGTTGTCGAACGCCATGATCGCCTCGGCGGTCGAGCCGAAGGACCGGCCCTCGCCGATGACCTCGCGCTCCGCCTCGTCGGTGGTGAGGAAGAACAGACCGAGGACCATGTCCTGGGTCGGCATCGTCACCGGCCGGCCGTCGGCGGGCTTGAGGATGTTGTTCGAGGACAGCATCAGGATGCGGGCCTCGGCCTGCGCCTCCGCGGACAGCGGCAGGTGCACGGCCATCTGGTCACCGTCGAAGTCCGCGTTGAACGCGGTGCACACGAGCGGGTGGATCTGGATGGCCTTGCCCTCGACGAGCTGCGGCTCGAACGCCTGGATGCCGAGGCGGTGCAGGGTAGGCGCGCGGTTGAGGAGCACCGGGTGTTCGGCGATGACCTCTTCGAGCACGTCGTACACCACGGTGCGACCGCGCTCGACCATCCGCTTGGCGCTCTTGATGTTCTGCGCGTGGTTCAGGTCCACCAGGCGCTTCATCACGAACGGCTTGAACAGCTCCAGCGCCATGGCCTTGGGCAGACCACACTGGTGCAGCTTGAGCTGCGGGCCGACGACGATGACGGAACGGGCCGAGTAGTCGACACGCTTACCGAGCAGGTTCTGGCGGAAACGACCCTGCTTGCCCTTGAGCATGTCACTCAGGGACTTCAGCGGGCGGTTGCCCGGGCCGGTGACCGGACGGCCGCGGCGGCCGTTGTCGAACAGCGCGTCGACGGCCTCCTGGAGCATCCGCTTCTCGTTGTTCACGATGATCTCGGGGGCGCCGAGGTCAAGGAGACGCTTGAGACGGTTGTTCCGGTTGATGACGCGACGGTACAGGTCGTTCAGGTCCGAGGTCGCGAAGCGGCCACCGTCGAGCTGCACCATCGGGCGCAGGTCCGGCGGGATGACCGGGACGCAGTCCAGGACCATGCCGTTGGGGCTGTTGCGGGTCTGCAGGAACGCCGAGACGACCTTGAGCCGCTTCAGGGCACGGGTCTTCTTCTGGCCCTTGCCGGTGCGGATGATCTCCCGCAGCCGCTCGGCCTCCTCCTCCAGGTCGAAGGACTCCAGGCGCTTCTGCAGCGCGGCGGCGCCCATGCCACCCATGAAGTATGTGCCGAAGCGGTCGCGCAGCTCGCGGTAGAGCAGCTCGTCGCCCTCGAGGTCCTGGACCTTGAGGTTCTTGAAGCGGTTCCACACCTCGTCCAGGCGGTCGATCTCGCGCTGGGCACGGTCGCGGAGCTGCTTCATCTCGCGCTCGGCGCCCTCGCGGACCTTGCGGCGCACGTCGGCCTTGGCGCCCTCGGCCTCCAGCTCGGCCAGGTCGGTCTCGAGCTTCTTGGCCCGGGCCTCCAGGTCGGCGTCACGGCGCTGCTCGACCTGCTGCCGCTCCACGGAGACGTGCGCCTCCAGGGAGGGCAGGTCGCGCGTGCGGCGCTCCTCGTCCACCCATGTGATCATGTAGGCGGCGAAGTAGATGACCTTCTCCAGGTCCTTCGGCGCGAGGTCGAGCAGGTAGCCCAGGCGCGACGGGACGCCCTTGAAGTACCAGATGTGGGTGACGGGGGCGGCCAGCTCGATGTGGCCCATCCGCTCGCGGCGCACCTTGGCGCGGGTGACCTCGACGCCACAGCGCTCGCAGATGATGCCCTTGAACCGGACGCGCTTGTACTTGCCGCAGTAGCACTCCCAGTCCCGGGTCGGACCGAAGATCTTCTCGCAGAAGAGTCCGTCCTTCTCGGGCTTCAGGGTGCGGTAGTTGATGGTCTCCGGCTTCTTGACCTCGCCGTGGGACCACTGCCGAATGTCGTCCGCGGTGGCCAGGCCGATCCGCAGCTCGTCGAAGAAGTTGACGTCGAGCACTTGTCGTCAATCCCTCTTTCAGGGTCGTGCCCCTCGCGTCAGCGAGAATTGGGGCTCTTCATCATGGTCTGTACGGGTCCTGGGCGACCGGGACGCCCGGGTGAGCGCCCCGGTCAGGCCCGTCAGACCTCTTCGACGCTGCTCGGCTCGCGCCGGGACAGGTCGATTCCGAGCTCCTCCGCCGCGCGGAAGACATCTTCGTCAGTGTCACGCATCTCGATGGACATGCCGTCCGAGGAGAGCACCTCCACGTTGAGGCACAGGGACTGCATCTCCTTGATGAGCACCTTGAAGGACTCCGGGATGCCGGGCTCCGGGATGTTCTCGCCCTTGACGATGGCCTCGTAGACCTTCACGCGACCGGTGACGTCGTCGGACTTGATGGTCAGCAGCTCCTGGAGGGCGTAGGCGGCGCCGTACGCCTCCAGCGCCCACACCTCCATCTCGCCGAACCGCTGGCCACCGAACTGGGCCTTACCACCCAGCGGCTGCTGGGTGATCATGCTGTACGGACCGGTGGACCGGGCGTGCAGCTTGTCGTCCACCAGGTGGTGCAGCTTGAGGATGTACATGTAGCCGACCGAGATGGGGTCCGGGAACGGCTCGCCGGAGCGGCCGTCGAAGAGCCGCGCCTTGCCGGACGGCTGGACCATCCGCTCGCCGTCCCGGTTCGGGATGGCGGCCTGGAAGAGGCCGGCGATCTCGTCCTCGCGGGCGCCGTCGAAGACCGGGGTCGCGACGTTGGTGCCCGAGGCAACCTCGTCGGCGCCGATCGCCTGGAGCCGCTGCATCCAGTCCGCGTGGCCCTCGACCTTCCAACCCTGGGAGGCCAGCCAGCCGAGGTGGATCTCCAGGACCTGTCCCGGGTTCATTCGGGACGGGACACCCAGCGGGTTCAGGATGATGTCGACCGGGGTGCCGTCCTCCATGAACGGCATGTCCTCGACCGGCAGGATCTTGGAGATGACGCCCTTGTTGCCGTGGCGGCCGGCGAGCTTGTCGCCGTCGGTGATCTTGCGCTTCTGCGCCACGTAGACGCGGACGAGCTGGTTGACGCCGGGCGGCAGCTCGTCGCCCTCCTCGCGGTCGAAGACGCGGACGCCGATGACCTTGCCGATCTCGCCGTGCGGCACCTTGAGCGAGGTGTCACGGACCTCGCGGGCCTTCTCACCAAAGATCGCACGCAGCAGCCGCTCCTCGGGGGTCAGCTCGGTCTCGCCCTTGGGCGTGACCTTGCCGACGAGGATGTCGCCCGCGACGACCTCGGCACCGATGCGGATGATGCCGCGCTCGTCGAGGTCGGCCAGGACCTCCTCGGAGACGTTCGGGATGTCCCGGGTGATCTCCTCGGGGCCGAGCTTGGTGTCCCGCGCGTCGACCTCGTGCTCCTCGATGTGGATCGAGGAGAGGACGTCGTCCTGGACCAGCTGCTGGCTGAGGATGATCGCGTCCTCGTAGTTGTGGCCCTCCCACGGCATGAACGCCACGAGGAGGTTCTTGCCGAGCGCCATCTCACCCTCGTCGGTGGACGGACCGTCGGCGAGCACCTGACCGGTGACCACGCGGGCGCCCTCGTCCACGACGACCTTCTGGTTGAAGGAGGTGCCCTGGTTGGAGCGGGAGAACTTGGCGACCCGGTACGTGGTGTACGTGCCGTCGTCGTTGGCCACCGTCACGTAGTCGGCGGAGACCTCCTGGACGACACCGTCCTTCTCGGCCTTGATGACGTCGCCGGCGTCGACCGCGCAGCGGTACTCCATGCCGGTGCCCACCAGCGGCGCCTCCGCCTTAATCAGCGGCACGGCCTGGCGCATCATGTTGGAGCCCATGAGCGCGCGGTTGGCGTCGTCGTGCTCCAGGAAGGGGATCATGGCCGTCGCGACCGACACCATCTGGCGCGGCGAGACGTCCATGTAGTCAACCTCGTCGCCCGGGATGTAGTCGACCTCGCCGCCACGGCGGCGCACCAGCACGCGGGACTCGGCGAACCGTAGGTCGTCGGTGAGCGGCGCGTTGGCCTGCGCGATGACGAAGCGGTCTTCCTCGTCCGCGGTCAGGTAGTCCACGTCGTCCGTGACCTGACCGCCGGTGACCTTGCGGTACGGGGTCTCCACGAAGCCGAAGGCGTTGACCCGGCCGTAGGAGGCGAGCGAGCCGATCAGGCCGATGTTCGGGCCTTCCGGCGTCTCGATCGGGCACATCCGGCCGTAGTGCGAGGGGTGCACGTCACGGACCTCGAAGCCGGCCCGCTCACGGGAGAGACCACCGGGGCCGAGCGCCGACAGACGCCGCTTGTGCGTCAGGCCCGACAGCGGGTTGGTCTGGTCCATGAACTGCGAGAGCTGGCTGGTGCCGAAGAACTCCTTGATGGAGGCGACGACCGGCCGGATGTTAATCAGGGTCTGCGGCGTGATCGCCTCGACGTCCTGGGTGGTCATGCGCTCGCGCACGACGCGCTCCATCCGGGCCAGGCCGGTGCGGACCTGGTTCTGGATGAGCTCGCCGACGTTACGCAGACGACGGTTGCCGAAGTGGTCGATGTCGTCGGTCTCGACGACGATCGTGTTGCCGCTCTCGCCGGTCGTCTCGGTCTCGCCCGCGTGCAGCTTGAACAGGTACTTGATCGTCGCGATGACGTCCTCGGTGGTCAGCACGCCGGCGTCCAGCGGCTGGTCGGCACCGAGCTTCTTGTTCACCTTGTAGCGGCCGACCTTGGCGAGGTCGTAGCGCTTGGGGTTGAAGTACAGGTTCTCAAGGAGCGTCTGCGCGGCCTCACGCGTGGGGGGCTCGCCCGGACGCAGCTTGCGGTAGATGTCGAGCAGCGCGTCGTCCTGCCCCTGGGTGTGGTCCTTCTCCAGGGTGGCGCGCATGGACTCGTACTCGCCGAACTCCTCCAGGATCTGCTCGATGGTCCAGCCGAGCGCCTTGAGCAGGACGGTGACGGACTGCTTGCGCTTGCGGTCGATGCGCACACCGACCATGTCGCGCTTGTCGACCTCCATCTCCAGCCAGGCACCCCGGGACGGGATGATCTTGGCGGTGAAGATGTCCTTGTCGGAGGTCTTGTCGATGGAGCTGTCGAAGTAGACGCCCGGGGAGCGGACCAGCTGCGAGACGACGACACGCTCGGTGCCGTTGATGCAGAAGGTGCCCTTGTTGGTCATGAGCGGGAAGTCGCCCATGAAGACCGTCTGAGACTTGATCTCGCCGGTCTCGTTGTTGGTGAACTCGGCGGTGACGAAGAGCGGCGCGGCGTACGTGAAGTCGCGCTCCTTGCACTCGTCGATCGAGTTCTTCGGAGGCTCGAAACGATGGTCACGGAACGTGAGCGACATCGACCCGGAGAAGTCCTCGATCGGGGAGATCTCCTCGAAGATCTCCTCCAGACCGGACTTGGTGGGGACGTCCTGCCCACTCTCCAGCGCAGCCTCGACGCGAGCCTTCCAGGCGGCATTACCGAGCAGCCAGTCGAAGCTTTCGGTCTGCAGCGCGAGGAGGTTCGGAACCCCGAGGGGCTCCTTGATCTTCGCAAATGAAATGCGCAGCGGGGCAGTGCTGTCGCCGGTGTTCGTATTGGCAGTCGAGGCGTTGCGCGAGGCGGCCAAGAGGGGGTCCTTCCAAGGGCTCGGACTCACTACACGCATACCGGTCCCCTACGGAGCACGCAGAAAGAATTCCCTGGTCAGGGTGGATCGTTCGGCGTACTCACGTGCGGGCTTACCCCTGGTGACGGGCAGGGGGGAGCTAAACGGCAGCGCAAAGGGTCAGTGTAGCCACTTGGCCCACTGATGTCCAGAGCGGATATCCGGAGACTGGCAGTGCCAACCTCTCCCTCCGGGAGGGGGCGCCCCCTCGTTGTCTTCCAACGCCGTCTTCCAACGCCTGCCGCAAGGCTTCCCGCTTCGCGCTCGTTCCATGCCTGCGCCCGTCGACCGATCTGAGTAAGGTCCGACCTCGCGTCCTGAGAATTGCGCGCCACGTGCCGTTCGTCAAGGGCCACCCGGGCACCGAGATCATCACACGCACACCGGCGGGAGCAACGAAGATCACCATACCCGCAGGCACCGACAGGCGATCGACAAGACACCGTACCCCGTGCCCGAACGCGCCAGGGCGACCACCCGCTTGGGTGATCGCCCTGGAAACTACCGAGTCAGCGACTCAGGCCACGCGCGACAGGCGCGCGGAGGGAGGTCTTACTTGACCTCGACGGAGGCGCCGGCGCCCTCGAGGGACTCCTTGGCCTTGTCCGCGGCCTCCTTGTTGACCTTCTCCAGAACCGGCTTCGGGGTGCCGTCGACGAGGTCCTTGGCCTCCTTCAGACCCAGCGAGGTCAGCTCACGCACGACCTTGATGACCTGGATCTTCTTGTCGCCCGCACCGGTGAGGGTGACGTCGAACTCGTCCTTCTCCTCGACGGCCTCGGCGGCGGCGCCACCAGCGGCACCCGCGGCGGCCACGGCGACCGGGGCGGCGGCGGTGACGTCGAACTTCTCCTCGAAGGCCTTCACGAAGCCGGCGAGCTCGATGAGGGTCATCTCCTCGAACTGGGCAAGCAGGTCTTCCTGGCTGAGCTTCGCCATGATGGCGATCCTTCCACTAATTCGGCTGGTGCCGGATGTACATGTCGGCGGGCGTGTGCCTGACGGCATTGCTCCGTAGACGGACCCGCTGCGACCGTCGCGCTAGGCGGCGGTCAATGCGTGAGCCGAATTACTCGGCACCACCCTGCTCGGCCTTCTGGGCGCGAAGCGCTTCCGCGGTGCGGACGAACTTCGACGGAAGCGCCTGGAAGAGCGCGGCAGCCTGGGACTGCTTGCCCTTCATGGCGCCCGCCAGCTTGGCGAGCAGAACCTCGCGGGACTCGAGGTACGCAAGCTTGTTGATCTCGTCGGCGGACAGCGCCTCACCGTCAAGGACACCACCCTTGATGACGAGGTGGGGGTTGTCCTTGGCGAAGTCGCGCAGACCCTTCGCCGACTCCACCGGGTCACCGGTGACGAAGGCGATCGCCGTCGAACCCGTGAACAGGTCGTCGAGCGAGGTGATCCCGGCCTCGTTGGCCGCGATCTTGGTTAGCGTGTTCTTCGCCACGCGGTACTGGGCGTTCTCACCGAGAGCGCGCCGCAGCTCCTTGAGCTGCGCGACACTCAGGCCGGTGTACGCCGTGACCACTGCGGCGTTGGAGCTGCGGAACTTGTCCGTCAGCTCGGCAACCGCGGCAGCCTTGTCGGGCCTCGCCATGAGCCTCGGCCTCCTTCCGGGTGATCGGACCGCACTGGCTGAAGGAAGGAGACTGGGCAAAACGAAACGCCCCGGCGCAGGCGCACGGGGCGTGGCTCAACCGGAAGAACTCCGGGAACTCATCCACAGTCACCTGCGCAGGCCGTCCGCAGCTAGCGGAATCCTTCGGTCACCGTGTATCTTGCGGAGACACTGCGACCACCAGCGGTCTTTGGCTTCTGTAGAAGAGTACGGGAACGTGTCGCGCGCGGGCAAATCGGGGCCGTCAGCCCTGCGGCATCACGTCTTCGAAGTTGATGGTGTCCGAGGTGGATAGCTCCTCGACGGTGACCTGGGTGCCGTAGTCGGAGTAGAAGACCGTGGCGTCGAACTTGCCCTGGCTGCTGTCGGCCTGCTCGCGCTTCTTGACCAGGAGGTTGTCGCCGTCGATACACAGGTCGATGGTCTCGGTCTCCATGCCGCTCTGCTGGAGCTGCTACTGCAGGTCGAGCAGGTCCTGCTTGGAGAGGTCCTTGGACTGCATCTGGGCCAGCTCGGAGACGTTGACCACGCCCGTGTAGTGGGTGGCCTTCGTGCCCCGCACGTCCTCCTTGCCGACCTCGCGCACCTTGCCCGTGGCGATCAGGATCTGCACAGCCGGCGACGGGTCGGTGTTCTGCATCTGGTCCTTGAGGAACTTGCCCGAGGGACCGGCCTTCTCGACGAGGGTGGCATAGTCGTACTTCATCCAGTGCTTGCTCTTGCCCTGGGGCGAGCTGGCCAACTCGTTACCGAGGTTCATGTACATCGCGTCCGGAGTGTAGCGGGCCTCGTCGCGCGGCTTGCCGCTCGCGCCCGGCTGGCCGCCGCTCTGCGTGATATTCATCGTGGCGCGCATGCCGTTCGACCAGTCCATGCTGCCGGACATGGTGGATGTCATGCCGGCCATCGCGGTGGTGCCGTCGACCTTCGCCGAGTGCTGCTTGGTGGTGCTCTGCGAGGCGAGCTGCAACGCGGCTATCGCGTTCTTCGCGGGGTCGCCCGACTTCCTTCGTGCCCTCGCCGTCACCCGAGTCGCTCCCACACGCCGTCAGGCCCGCCAGCAACGCCAGGCCGCCCACCGCGGCGGCGGCACGCGTGCCAATCCGTACTGCCATACCGGAACTACGCACAGGTCCCCCTCTTTAACTGCCGTTTACTGCCCCTCGCAGAGTAGCTGAGCAGAGACAGGGACAACGCGCAAGCCCCGCACCTCCGAGGAGATGCGGGGCCCGTGTGGTCCCTCTGACGCCGGACGATCAGACGGCATCTTCCTCCACGAGGAGGTTGCGGGTGCGGTTGGAGTCGAGCGGGATACTCGGACCCATGGTGGTGGTCACCGCGGCCTTCTTGATGTAGCGGCCCTTCGCGGCGGAGGGCTTCAGACGCAGGATCTCGTCCAGCGCCGCCGCGTAGTTCTCGATCAGCTGCTGCTCACCGAACGACACCTTGCCGATGATGAAGTGCAGGTTCGAGTGCTTGTCGACGCGGAACTCGATCTTGCCGCCCTTGATGTCGGTGACGGCCTTGGCGACGTCGGGGGTCACGGTGCCGGTCTTCGGGTTCGGCATCAGACCACGCGGACCGAGCACGCGGCCGAGGCGGCCGACCTTGCCCATCAGGTCCGGGGTGGCGACGACGGCGTCGAAGTCGAAGCGGCCCTTGGAGACCTCGTCGATCAGTTCGTCGGAGCCGACGATATCGGCCCCCGCGGCCTCCGCGGCAGCAGCACGGTCACCGGTCGCGAAGACCAGGACCCGGGCGGTCTTGCCGGTGCCGTGCGGCAGGTTCACGGTGCCGCGGACCATCTGGTCGGCCTTGCGCGGGTCGACGCCCAGACGCATGGCGACCTCGACGGTCGCGTCGAACTTGGTGCTGGTGGTGTCCTTCGCGAGACGGACGGCCTCAAGCGGGGCGTAGAGCCGCTCCCGGTCGATCTTCTCGTCCGCGTTGCGGAGAGCCTTGCTGCGCTTCACTGCTGCTCCTGGTAGTCACTCTCGCGGCTGCCGCCGCGAGTCAGGGATGGAGTCGTGGTCCGGGCCAGCGCCTGGCCCTGCCACTGGGGCCGTGGCCCCGGGGACGTGGAGGTGCTCAGCCCTCGACCGTGACGCCCATCGAACGGGCGGTGCCCGCGATGATCTTCTCGGCGGCGTCGAGGTCGTTGGCGTTCAGGTGGGGCATCTTGGTGGTGGCGATGTCGCGGACCTGGTCGCGGGTGATCTTGGCGACCTTGGTCTTGTGCGGCTCGCCGGAGCCCTTGTCCACGCCCGCGGCCTTGAGGATCAGCTTGGCGGCCGGCGGAGTCTTGGTGATGAAGGTGAAGGAGCGGTCCTCGTAGACCGTGATCTCCACCGGCACGACCATGCCACGCTGCGACTCGGTCGCGGCGTTGTAGGCCTTGCAGAACTCCATGATGTTGACGCCGTGCTGGCCCAGTGCGGGACCGACCGGCGGCGCCGGGTTGGCGGCACCAGCCTGGATCTGGAGCTTGATCAGCCCCGTGACCTTCTTCTTCTTGGGAGGCATGTGCTCTCTCCGGGTCTGAGTGAGAGGTTTTCGCCGGCCATCCGGTCATCCGGATGCAGGCATACCGCACAACGATAACGGGTATAGCTATGCGGCCAAAAACCGAGCAGGCCAGAAGAGGTCCCGGAGGCCCTTGCGGGCGCCCCAGGCGGACCTTCCGACCTGCTCGGCTGTGTCTGGGTGATCCGTGCGGATCAGTTCTTCTGGATCTGGTCGAAGCTCAGCTCGACCGGGGTCTCGCGACCGAAGATCTCGACGAGGCCCTTGACCTTCTTCGAGTCGGCGTTGATCTCGTTGATCGTCGCCTGGAGCGTCGCGAACGGCCCGTCGGTGACGGTGACGGAGTCGCCCACCTCGAAGTCGAGCACCTGGACCTCGACCTTGCGGCTCGGCGCCGGGACACCGGACTCGGCGGCGGCCTTGGCGGCTGCCTCCTCGGCGAGCATCTTGACGATCTCGTCGAGGGTCAGCGGGTACGGGTCGTAGGCGTTGCCCACGAAGCCGGTGACGCCCGGCGTGTTCCGCACGACACCCCAGGACTCGTTCGTCAGGTCCATGCGGACCAGGACGTAGCCGGGGAGCTTGTTCTGCCGGACCGTGCGGCGGTCGCCGTTCTTGATCTGGACGACCTCCTCCTGCGGCACCTCGGCCTGGAAGATGCAGTCCTCGACGTTGAGCGAGACGGCGCGCTGCTCGAGGTTGGTCTTCACGCGGTTCTCGTAACCCGCGTAGGTGTGGATGACGTACCACTCGCCGGGAAGCGTGCGCAGTTCCTCGCGCAGCGCCTCGACCGGGTCCACCGCGGCCTCTTCGGCCTCCGCCTCGGCGGTCTCGTCCGCCTCTTCGGTGGGCTCGGCGGTCCCGCCCGCCTCATCCGCTGCCTCGGTGTCGGCTTCCTCCGCCCCGGCCTCCTCAGCCGCCGCCTCGTCGTCGGCGGCCTGGGCGTCCGCCTCCGCGGCGTCCGTCCCCTCGGCACCGTCGAGCGCGACGCCCCCCTCGGCCGGGGCAGCCGCCGGGTCGGCCGTCGCCGCAGCCTCTTCGCCCTCGCGGGGCTCGATGGCGTCGTTCAGGTTCGGGTCAGACACGGTGGCTGCTTCTTCCTGGCTACAAGAGGGGTGGAACGTGCGATAGGGGCGCAGCACGGATCGCGGTGCCCTTCGCGGGATCAGCCGAGGATGTACTTGACGGCTTCGTTGAACCCGTAGTCAATCAGGGTAACAAGACCGATCATGATGACCACGAAGACGATCACTACGGTGGTGTACGTGGAGAGCTGGTTACGCGAAGGCCAGACAACCTTGCGCAGCTCGGCGACAATCTGGCGGTAGAACAGCGCGAGGCGCCCGAACGGCCCTTTCTTCCCGCGCTTGCCTCCGGGGCGGCCCTTCTTGGCGGCCTCGTCGTCTGGACGACCGCTTTCAGGCGTCGCGGTGGAGCCAAGGGCTTCCGTCACTCGTCCTCACCTGAATCCGGATCGTGGCCGTGCCGCGTCCGGTCCGGCCGCACAGCGGTGCATTTGAGTACTGCGCATGCAAACACCCGTCCGTGCTGGATGTGTGTAGCAGGGCCGGAGGGACTTGAACCCCCAACCGCTGGTTTTGGAGACCAGTGCTCTACCAATTGAGCTACGACCCTTTGTGGCCCCCAACGTACAGCATCCGGCCGACTGCACGGAGTGCGTGAACGGACGCGGTTGTTGGGACCCGACGACGCATTAGTGTACGTGCTGAACGGCCAACCGTCGAACGTTCGGCTGCGCGGCGACCGCGCGGCGGCTCCGCGTCCGCCTCACAAACCCCTGTGCCGCTCCCACTGGCGGTCTGCGACGATGCAGACATGACCGCTGCTACTCCGCAAGAGACCGCCCCCACCGACCGTCGAGTATCGACCCGGGTCGGTTCGATCTCCGAGTCCACCACCCTCGCCGTCGACGCCAAGGCCAAGGCCCTCAAGGCCGCCGGGCGTCCGGTGATCGGATTCGGCGCGGGCGAGCCGGACTTCCCGACGCCCGACTACATCGTCGAGGCCGCGGTGGAGGCCTGCCGCGACCCGAAGAACCACCGCTACACGCCGGCCGGTGGACTGCCCGAGCTCAAGGCCGCCATCGCCGCCAAGACGCTGCGCGACTCGGGCTACGAGGTCGAGGCGTCCCAGGTGCTGATCACCAACGGTGGCAAGCAGGCGATCTACGAGGCGTTCGCCGCCATCCTCGACCCGGGCGACGAGGTCATCGTCCCCGCCCCGTACTGGACCACCTACCCCGAGTCGATCCGGCTCGCGGGCGGCGTGCCGGTGCCGGTGGTCGCGGACGAGACGACGGGGTACCGGGTCTCCGTCGAGCAGCTCGAGGCCGCGCGCACCGACCGGACCAAGGTCGTGCTCTTCGTCTCCCCCTCGAACCCGACCGGCGCCGTCTACTCGCGTGAGCAGGTCGAGGCCGTCGGCCGCTGGGCCGTCGAGCACGGCCTGTGGGTGCTGACCGACGAGATCTACGAGCACCTGGTCTATGGGGACGCCGAGTTCCACTCGCTGCCGGTGGTCGTGCCCGAGCTGCGCGACAAGTGCGTCGTGGTCAACGGCGTGGCCAAGACGTACGCGATGACCGGCTGGCGGGTGGGCTGGGTCGTCGGCCCCAAGGACGTCATCAAGGCCGCGACCAACCTCCAGTCGCACGCCACCTCCAACGTGTCCAACGTGGCGCAGCGGGCGGCGCTCGCGGCGGTCTCCGGCGAGCTGGACGCGGTGGCGGCGATGCGCGAGGCGTTCGACCGGCGGCGCAAGACGATCGTGCGGATGCTGAACGAGATCGAGGGCGTCGAGTGCCCCGTCCCTGAGGGCGCGTTCTACGCGTACCCGTCGGTGAAGGGCCTGCTCGGCAAGGAGATCCGCGGCAAGCGGCCCGCCACGTCGGTGGAGCTGGCCGAGCTGATCCTGGAGGAGGTCGAGGTGGCGGTCGTGCCGGGCGAGGCGTTCGGCACCCCGGGCTACCTGCGGCTGTCCTACGCGCTGGGCGACGAGGACCTGGCCGAGGGCGTGGGTCGGATGCAGAAGCTGCTGGCGGAGGCCCGCTGACGGTGTGTTCGGGCCGCGCGGCGGCCGATGCGGGAGGACGGGCGTCCGGCGCGGGCCGGGCGCCCGTCCGCGTGTGCGAGGCCCGCGCCGATCGGGGAATCCGACTTCCGGGCGCGTCGGGCATGCGGCAGGATCTGGGGATGTTGCACTTCCCCGCCTCCGCCTCTCCCGGTGGGCGTGCCACCGACGCGCCCACCGGACGAAACCTGCGGCTGCTGCCCAAAGCCCACCTGCACCTGCACTTCACCGGCTCGATGCGTTCGGACACGCTCATCGAACTGGCCGACAAGTACGGCGTCCACCTACCGGAGGCGCTCAGCAGCGGTGAGCCGCCCAAGCTGCGCGCGACCGACGAGCGCGGCTGGTTCCGCTTCCAACGCCTGTACGACATCGCGCGCTCGTGTCTGCGGGAGCCGGAGGACATCCAGCGGTTGGTGCGCGAGGCGGCCGAGGAGGACGTGCGAGACGGCTCCCGCTGGCTGGAGATCCAGGTCGATCCGACCTCGTACGCTCCGCGGCTCGGCGGGCTGATCCCGGCGCTGGAGATCATCTTGGACGCGGTGGCCCGCGCCGCGCGCGACACGGGCCTGGGGATGCGGGTGCTGGTGGCCGCCAACCGCATGAAGCACCCGCTGGACGCCCGCACCCTGGCCCGGCTCGCGGTGCGCTACGCGGACCGCGGCGTCGTGGGCTTCGGGCTCTCCAACGACGAACGGCGCGGCTTCGCCCGCGACTTCGACCGGGCGTTCGCCATCGCCCGCGAGGGCGGTCTGCTGTCCGCGCCGCACGGCGGCGAGTTGGCCGGGCCGAGCAGCGTCCGCGACTGCCTGGACGACCTGCGCGCGGCCCGGGTGGGGCACGGCGTACGGGCGGCCGAGGACCCGCGGCTGCTGCGCCGGCTGGCCGACCGGCAGGTCACCTGTGAGGTGTGCCCGGCGTCGAACGTGGCGCTCGGCGTCTACGACAAGGCGGAGGACGTGCCGTTGCGGGCGCTGTTCGAGGCCGGGGTGCCGATGGCGCTGGGCGCGGACGACCCGTTGCTGTTCGGGTCCAGCCTCGCCGCCCAGTACGAGCTGGCCCGCACGCACCACGGGTTCACCGACGCGGAGCTGGCCGAGCTGGCCCGGCAGTCGGTCCGCGGCTCGGCCGCGCCGGCGCCGGTGCGCGACAGGTTGATCGCGGAGATCGACGCTTGGTTGGCGACGGCGTAGCGGCGCGCGGGGCGCGTGGGGGTGCGCGGCCCGGTGGCGGGTCGCCCCGGGCGCGCGCCGTCAGCCGATGCCGCGCAGCACCGTGCGGGCGAGGTCGGCGGCGAACTCGGCGAGCGGGGGCTCGCTCTCGTCCGTGCTGAGCAGGAACGCGCGCTGGCAGCAGGCACCGAGCAGGAGCGCCGCGGCGCTGTCGGCAGTCGGCGTCGGCGCGCAGGCGGCCGGCGAGCGCGTCCAGCGGCCGGCGCGGGCCAGTGTTGATCTCGCGCAGCCCCTCGTTGTGCCGTTTGAGCAGGGTAGGCTCGGCGTACAGGGCGGCGATGATTGGGACGCTGGAGGCGTAGAACTCGGCAGCCCTGCGCGCGATCTCGGTCAGGTTCTCGGTCATGTCGCGCTCGCCCGGGTGCTCGGTCAGCTCGGCGAGCAGCGGGCCGAGCTTGGGCAACCGCTCCTCCAGGACACGTACGAAGATGTCCTCCTTGTTGCGGAAGTGCTTGTAGAGGGCCGCCTCCGAGCAGCCGGCCGCGCGGGCGATCTCCTTGGTGGTGGCGCGGGCCAGGCCGATGGTGCGCAGCAGCAGTTCGGCGGCGTCGAGGATCCGGGCCCGGGTCGGGGTCATGCGGGGCTGCCTGGTGGCGTGCGACGTCGCACGCCGCGTCGGCTTCGCTTGGTCTCCGGCGCGACTTGACGCGGCCGTGAGCGGTTACTCACCCTAGAGATGGGTGAATACTTACCCACCTTCGAGGGGAGCGATGCGACTCACGGTGTTCGGCGCGACCGGTGGCACCGGCTGCCTCCTGGTACGCCAGGCCCTGGACGCGGGCCACCAGGTCACGGCCGTGGTCAGGGACCCGGCCCGGCTCGCGGTGGCCCACCCGGAGCTGACCGTCGTCACGGCCTGTGACCTCACGGACGAGGAGGCGCTCGTCCCGGCCGTCGCGGGGCGGGACGCGGTGCTCTCGGCCGTCGCCGCGCCCACCAACAAGCAGGCGGGCATCGCGTCGGCGGCGACCCGCGGCATCGTGCGGGCCATGGCGGCCGGTGGCGTACGCCGGCTGGTCGCGATCAGCGCGGCCCCGGTCGGCGAGGTCCCGCGCGGCGAGGCGCTGCTGGGCCGGGCGGTGGTGTGGCCGCTGGTCAGGGCGGCGTTCCGGAAAATCTACGCGGACCTGGCGGTCATGGAACGGATCGTCGCCGCCTCGGACACGGACTGGACCCTCGTGCGCCCGCCCCGGCTGCTCGACCGGCCGCTGACCGGCACGTACCGCACGGCGCTGGGCGCCGGCGTCCGCGACGGCCGCTCCCTCGCCCGCGCCGACCGCCCGCGCCGACCTGGCCCACGCGATGCTGGCGCTGCTCGACGACCCACGGGCGGTGCGGCAGTACGTGGGCGTGGCCTACTAGCCCGCGCTCCCCCGGCGCCCGGTCGCCACGGGGAGAGCGCCGGCCCGCCCGGTCGGCTACAGCTCGACGCCGACCATGACCGGCTCGTTGACCAGCGTGACCCCGAAGGCGGCACGGACGCCGGCGACCACCTCGCGGGCCAGCGCGAGCAGGTCCTCGGTGGTGGCCGCGCCCCGGTTGGTCAGCGCCAGCGTGTGCTTGGTGGAGATGCGGGCCGCCCCCTGCCCGTACCCCTTGGTGAAGCCGGCCTTGTCGATCAGCCAGGCCGCGGACGTCTTGGTGAGCCCGTCGCCCGCCGGGTAGGCCGGCGGGAGCACGTCCGGGCCGAGCCGTTCGGCGACCCGGGCCAGGAACGCGGCGTGCTCGGCCTCGCCGAGGATCGGGTTGGTGAAGAAGGAGCCCGCCGACCAGGTGTCGTGGTCCTCGGGGTCGAGCACCATGCCCTTGCCCGCCCGCAGCCGCAGCACGGTCTCGCGGGCCGCGCCCACCGGCACCCGGTCGCCCGGCCCCACCCCGAGCGCCCGCGCCGTCTCGGCGTACCGCAGCGGCGCCGAGAGGCCGCCCGCGTCCTCCAGCGCGAACCGCACCCGCAACACCACGTGCCGGTCCGGGTGCTGCTTGAAGCGGCTGTGCCGGTAGGAGAAGCCGCACTCCGCGCGCGGGATCGTGACCACCTCGTCGGCCTGTCGGTCGTACGCCACGACCTCGGTGATGACCGAGGAGACCTCCTGCCTGTACGCCCCCACGTTCTGGATCGGGGTGGCGCCGGCGGAGCCCGGGATGCCCGCCAGGCACTCGATCCCCGCGTACCCGGCCTCGACCGTGCGGGCCACGGCGGTCGACCAGTTCTCGCCCGCCGCCAACTCCAGGTGGGCGCCGCCGCCCGACTCCGGGCCCGCCGCTTCGAGGGTGAGGCCGGTGGTGGCAACGCGCAGCGCGGTGCCGTCGAAGCCCTTGTCGGAGATGACCAGGTTGCTGCCGCCGCCGACGAGCAGCAGCGGGGTGCCCGTGGCGTCGGCCTCGCGGACGGCGGCGATCACCTCGGCTTCGGTGGTGGCCGTCACCAGACGAGTGGCGGGGCCGCCGAGCCGGAAAGTGGTCAGCGGGGCGAGGGGGGCGTCGTGGAGTTCCTGCACGGGCACAAGCGTACGGGAACGCCACGGACACGCGGCGCCGGGCGGGCGGCCCGGCGCCGAGCCCGCCGGGGCCTGACCGCCGGGGCCGCGCGAGGCCCCGCCTACACCGACGCGGAGTGTCGCGCCGGCCCGGGCGCGGCCAGCGCGGGCGCCTTGCCCTCCGCGACAGGCCCGGCGGGGCGCTGGCGCGGGGCCAGCAGGACCAGGACCGCCGCGAGCGCCAGCGCGCTGGTGCCCACCCACAGCGCGGGGGTGAGGCCGTCGGTGAACTCGCGGGGCGCCCCGTAGCCGCCGCGCGCGCTGAAGACGGAGGCGAGCAGGGCCACGCCGAGCGTGCCGTCGATCTCACGCAGGGCGTTGCTCGCGCCCGAGGCGATGCCCTGCTCGGCGGGGCTTACGGAGTTCATCACCAGGGCCGAGACCGGCGCGAAGAACAGGGCCATGCCCACGCCGCTGATCGCGAAGAGCGCAACCTGGGCCGCGTACGAGAGGCCGGGTTCGGCGATGGCCGCCTGCCAGTCGATGCCCGTCGCCATCAGCGCGAGCCCGGTGGCGACGATCAGCCGGCCGTCGACCCGGTCGGAGAGGGCGCCGGCCAGCGGCGCGATGATCATCGGCATCGCGGTCCACGGCAGCATCCGCACCCCCGCCTCCAGCGGCGAGTAGCCCTGGATGAGCTGGAGGAACTGGGTGAGCAGGAAGATCGAGCCGAACATGCCGAGGTACATCAGCAGCCCCGCCGCGTTGACCGTGCTGAACGCGCGGGAGCGGAAGAGGGGCATCGGCAGCATCGGCGCGTCGGTATGCAGCTCCCAGCGGACGAAGGCCACCAGCAGGGCCGCGCCGAGGCCGAAGCCGGCCAGCACCGGCGCGCTCGTCCAACCGTCGATGTTGCCCTGGATCAGCGCAAAGGTGATGCCGAGGAGGCCGAGGCTGGCCAGCACGGTGCCGACGACGTCCAGCCGGTCGGCCGGGCCGTGGCTCTCGACCAGCCGCAGCCGGGCCAGCGGCAGCAGGGCGACGCCGATGGGCACGTTCAGCCAGAAGATCCACTGCCAGGAGATGTGTTCGACCACGGCGCCGCCGATCAGCGACCCGGAGGCGACGGCGAGCCCGTTGACGGCGCCCCAGATCCCGTACGCCATGCCGCGCCGCTCCGCCGGCACGGCCGCCGTGAGCAGGGTGAGGCTGAGCAGCATCAGCAGCGCCGCGCCGACCCCCTGCGCGGCCCGGAGGCGATCAGCAGGCCGATGTCGGAGGAGAGCGCCGCGGCGGCCGACTAGGCGGTGAACAGGGCGATGCCCACACCGAACACGCGCCGGCGCCCAAAGCGGTCACCGAACGCGGCGCCGAGCATCAGCAGCACGGCGAAGCTGAGCGTGTACGCGTTGACGGTCCATTCGAGTTCCTCGATGCCGCCCCCGAGGTGCTCACCGATGTCGGGGATGGCGGTGATGACGATGAGGTTGTCCAGCGCCGCCATGAACCCGGCGATGCTGGTGATCACAAGGGTCCAGACGGCGGTGGCTTTGGTCGGTGGCCGATCGGTGAGCATCACGGACTCCAAGATTAGTTATTGCTTACTAAGTTTCTCGGTCATGAGGGAACGCGGAACCCCGAGGGGCCGCGCGTTGGGTCACCGCGCTGTCGGTCGTGGTGGCGGGCTGTCGGGTCGTGGAACGTGTGGCTGTGGGGCGCTTGGTCGCGAGGCGTCTGAGTGTGGGGCGGGGTCCGGCTTGGGGCGGTGCCCGCCAGGCGTCCAGGCGCCGCCGGGGGCTTGCCGTGGGTCGCTCAGCTCACGGCGCCGCCCGGCGCGGGGTCACGGCGACCGGCGTCCCGGCGTAGTCGTCCGGCAGGCCGTCCGCCGCGCCGCGGGCCACCGCCTGGGTCGCGGCGGCCTTGCTGTACTCGTCGAAGGCCGCCCAGCACTGGTTGTCCCCCGGCACGCCCAGCGCCACGAGCACGTTGATCAGCATCCCGCGGGAGAAGAGCTCGTCCAGCTCCTCGCTCGAGGCCCCGCTCAGCTCGCGAACGGTCTCCCACATGCCCGTCCAGCCCTGCCGCACGTACGCCACGACGTCATCGTCGTCCGAGCCGCCGGCGGTGACGTAGAGCTGCATCTGCATCAACAGCAGCTCGCGGTCGACGATCAGCTCGGAGTACGCCTTGCGCAGCGCCTCCTCGCCGTACAGCCCGTCGGCGACGCGCACGAAGGTCTCGGTCGTCCGCGTGAAGCACAGTTCGGCGGCGGCCTTGAACAGGGCCCGCTTGTTGGGGAAGAGCCGGAACAAGTACGGCTGGGAGACCCCGACGCGCCGCGCGATGCCCTCGGTCGAGGTGCCGTAGTACCCGCCCTTGGCGAACTCCGACATCGCCACCCGGACCGCGACCCTACGCCGCTCGTCCGCGCTCATACGGGGTGTGGAGTGCGCCATGCCGATAAGTTATTACTCAATAACTTTCGCCGTCAAGCGACTCGACCGCCGCGACGCGGCGCTCGCGCCCCCCCCGGGAGCCGGCCCCGGCCCCCGCCCCGACGCCCTCGACCACCCGGCCGGCCGGCGGCCGGGCCACGTCGGGCCGAACGACGCGCGGGGCCGCCGCACCTCCTGACCAGGGCGGACGGCGGCCCGGCGGCGATCAGGCGAGGCGCACGACGGCGCAGGAGCGCCCCAGCACCTTCTGGTCGTTGCTGACCGCCGTGATGTCGACGCGCACCGTGCGCGCCTCGTCGTCGAGCTTGGCGCCGATCTTGGCACTGACCGCGATGAGCGCGCCCTTGTCGTCGTTCGGCACGACGACGGGCTTGGTGAACCGCACCCCGTACTCCGCGACGGCGGCCGGGTCCCCGACCCAGTCGGTCACCACGCGGATCGCGGAGGCCATGGTGAACATGCCGTGCGCGATCACGTCGGGCAGCCCGACCTCCTTGGCGAACTTCTCGTTCCAGTGGATCGGGTTGAAGTCGCCGGACGCCCCCGCGTAGCGCACGAGGGTCTCACGCGTCACCGGAAAGGACTGGCCAGGCAGTTCGGTACCGACCTCGACCTCGTCGTACGAAATCTTCGCTGTCATCTGTCTCACTTCCGCTGTCATCTGTCTCACTTCCCGTCAGCGCCACGGGCCACGAGCATCGTGCGCACGGTCACCACGAGTTCGCCGCTCTTATCGTGCACGTCGCCGCGCACGACGAGGATGTCGTTACCCGCCATGGTTCTGACCGACTCAATGGTGGAAGTGACCGACAGGCAGTCACCCGCCCGCACCGGACGGACGTAGCTGAACGCCTGGTCGCCGTGCACGACCCGGTTGTAGTCGAGACCGAGTCGCGGATCGTGAATGACCTGATGCGCCGCGCGATAGGAGATGGAGAACACAAAGGTCGGCGGCGCGATCACGTCGGGATGTCCGAGCGCCCGCGCGGCCTCGGGGTCGGTGCAGACGGCGTTGGTCTCCCCGATCGCCTCGGCGAACTCCCGGATCTTCTCGCGACCCACCTCGTACGGCTCGGTGGGCAGATAGGCCCGTCCGACGTAGCTCTCGTCGAGCGGCATCGCTCGCACCTCCTGCGACTGTCGTGATCTTTACGTAGAACACCACGAGGCCGCCCCCAGGCTGGGAGCGGCCTCGTGAACGAGCCTGAATTATCGAGTCTCGCGGTGCGCGGTGTGCGAGTTGCAACGAGGGCAGTGCTTCTTCATCTCAAGACGGTCCGGGCTGTTACGCCGGTTCTTCTTGGTGATGTAGTTCCGCTCCTTGCACTCCACGCAGGCCAGCGTGATCTTCGGGCGGACGTCGGTGGCAGCCACGTGAGTGCTCCTTGAACGTGGGCCGCCCCAGGGGATCAGCCCGAGGGGACGGATGGATAAACGGAGAAAAGAGTAACCGATCGAAGGACCGAACCAACAATAGGCTACTGTCAGTAGCGGTGACCGGACTTGAACCGATGACACAGCGATTATGAGCCGCTTGCTCTACCGACTGAGCTACACCGCTGTGATGCGACTGGCACCTACCCGATTATCTCGAGTAGGCAACCTGACACATCAGAGCCCCAATACGGAATCGAACCGTAGACCTTCTCCTTACCATGGAGACGCTCTGCCGACTGAGCTATTGGGGCCAGCGATGAAGACATTACACGCTCTGCCGCCGATCGTGAAATCCGTATCCGCCCGCCTTGTGGCGGCCGGCGGACGCCCCCCGGCACCACACCGGTACGACTATTCGGCTCCTCCTCGAAGCGGTCCCGGCCGCGCCCTAGGCTCGGAGCGCGCCGAGTGATCTTGGCGCAGCGCGCCCCCGCGCGCGCACGCCCCGTCGCCCGCGCTGACTCCCGCCCGGAACCAGCACTCGCCCCCGACCCGCCCCGTGGCCGTCCAGCCGCCGGACGCCACAGGTCACGGCCCCTCCCCCAGCCCGCACTTCTCGCCACTCACAGGAGCGCGATGCCCGACAGCCAGCCGCAGCAGCCCCCGAGAAACGACGGCGCGGCATGCGACGCGACCGCACTGCTGCTTAGCGGCGCCCGGCTCGCGGACGGGCGCACCGTCGACGTACGACTCAGCGGCGGCCGCGTCGACGCGGTGGGCACGGCGGGCAGCCTCGCCCCCGGAGCCCGCGTCGACCTCAGCGGCTACATCCTGCTGCCCGCGCCCGCCGAACCGCACGCCCACTGTGACCTCGCCCTCACCGCCGACGCGGACGGCCCGACCGCGTACACCCTCGACGACGTCCAGCGCCGCACCACCGAGGCCGCGCTCCTGCAACTCGGCCACGGCGCGACCGCGCTGCGCACCCACGTGCGCGTCGGGGACGTGCCAGGGCTCGGCGCCCTGGAGGCGGTGCTGCTCGCCCGCAGGGCGCTGAGCGGGCTCATCGACGTCTCGGCGGTGGCCATGCCGCGCACGCTGACCGGCATCGCCGGCGCCGAGGGGCTCGCGATGCTGCGCGACGCGGTCAAGATGGGCGCCGGCGTCATCGGCGGCTGCCCCGACCTCGACCCCGACCCGACCGGCCACGTGGAGGCCGTGCTGGCGCTGGCCGCCGAGCACGGCTGCGCCGTCGACCTGCACCTGGAGGGGGACGACCCGGCCCTGCTCGCCCGCTTCGCTGCGATGGCCGGCGGGCTGCGCCCGGGCGTCACGCTCAGCCCGTGCGGCGGCCTCGCCCGGCTGCCGCGCCAGCTCGCCACCCGGGCGGCCGACCAGCTCGCCGCAGCCGGGATCACGGTGTGCGCGCTGCCGCAGGCCGAGTGCGGAGCGCTGGAGGAGCGGCGCTCGCCGGTCTCGCCGTGCGCGCCGGTGCGGCTGTTGCGCGCCGCCGGCGTACGCGTCGCCGCGGGCAGCGGCGCCCTGCGCGACACGGCCAACCCGGTGGGTCGCGGCGACCCGCTGGAGGCCGGGTTCCTGCTCGCCTCGCGCGAGGGACTGGCCCCGGACGAGGCGTACGAGGCGATCAGCGGCCAGGCCAGGGCTGCCATGGGGCTGCCGGAGGTGCGGGTGGAGGCGGGGTTCCCCGCGGAGCTGCTGGCCGTGCGGGGCGAGAGCGTGGCCGGCGCCCTCTCGCTCGCGTACAGCCGCCTCGTGGTGCACCGGGGTCGGGTGGTGGCGCGGACCAGCGCGGTGCGCGAGTACTGCGACTCGGCCGCCGTGGTCGCGCTCGACCTGCCCCGCCAGGCGCGTACGACGCAGGGCGACGGCCGCCAACCGCCCCGGAACTAGCCGCCGCGCGGCGCGTCGGAGGCTGCGCCGGCGCGGGACGCGTCTCCCGAAACGCCGGTAGGGGCGCCCGCGCGTGGCGGGCGCCCCTACCGGGCGGGTTGAGCTGAAGGTTACTCCAGGCCCGCGAAGCTCTCGTCGAGGGAGCCGCCGCCGCCGAATGGGTCGTCGGTGGCGCCGGCCGCGTCCTCCTCGCCCAGGCCGCCGGCGAAGAGGGAGCCGAGGCCCATCATGAGCTGCTTGACGTCCACCTTGACGGCGTCGGCCGGGGCGCTGGCCTCGACGGGCTCGTCGAACGACAGGTTCATCGGCAGCTTTCCGTCACCCTGACCGGCCAGCCTCTTCTTGAGCTTGGTGTCGAATTCGGTCAGGTCCACCGTGGCGCCGCTGAGTTCGCTGCCCTTGACCGCGCAATCGACCGTGACCTTGCTGTTGGGAACGTCCTTCAGGTTCCTTCTCGGTCGGCAGTTCCTTCTCGCCGCCGGGCAGTTCCTTTGCGATCGGCCGCAGCCCGTTCACGATGGCCGTCATCAGCGGCCGTACCGGCACCGTGGCCAACACGTGGTCGGCGCCGTCCTTACGGCCGGCCTCCTTGGTGGTGACCTGGCCCGCGAAGGCGTTCCGGATGGAATTCAGCAGCTTCTTGCTGGTCTCCGCGCTCAGGGTGGGGTCGTCGGTGGGCGCGTCGGCCCCGCCCTCGGACTTCGCCATCTCCGACATGTCGCGCCGGAGCGTCTCCAGATCGGCCGCCTCGGCCTTGATCCACTTGCCGCTGAGGATCGCCTAACCGGCCTCGAAGCCCTTGGGGAGCTGGCCCTTCAACTGGTCCGCCGGAGGCATCGACTCGCCACTGAGCTTGGCGAACTGCTGCAGGTCCAGCCGGTAGTACGCGGTCTTGTCCACCAACCGGTACTCGGCCACGTCCCCGCCGGGGCCCGATATCTTGAGCTGGCTGCTCGTCATGTCCTTCTCCCCGGACTCCTCCAGGGGCTTGTCGGACTTCGCGGAGAACGTCACCTCCATCTTGGACAGGAATTCGGCCACCTCGGGCGGCATCGGGTCGTCCGAATCCTCGGCGAACGGCCGCATCTTCTCGGGCGTGGCGTCGAAGGACATCTGCACGGAGATCGCGTCCCGCTCACCGAGGTTGTCGGTGGCACGCGAAAGGCGCTGCCCTGCGGAAAGGTTTTCCTCGCTACCGCAGGCAGTGGAACCGGCTGCGAGGGCGACCGTGCAGCCGACAGCGACCAGGGACTTACGGATGGCGGTAATGGCAAGCTCCTCTTGCGTGGCGGCACGAGCGAGGCTGCCCCTCCCCTTGGTGACCACGTGTGTTCTCGCGTGGATCATGACGTGCCCCGGGCCGGCGAGCCGGTGCGTCCCCGCACCGCCGCGCCCTCACCGCGAGGCCACTGACGCACAGATGGTACGTACCCGGCGGGCCGCTGACCCCCGGATATCGGTCACCGTGCGCGACGCCCACCCCCTGGCTTCGGCCCGGACACCGGTGCCGTACGCACCGTGCCGGAGTGCCGCGTCGTACGCGATGACGTACGCGAACCGCGAGCCGGCGCGCGCCCCACTGCGCCCCCACCATCGCGGTACGCGGGCGCGCGGCGCCCCTGCGACCCCGCGTTCGCCCAACTCTGCGTCCGTGCCCCGCGACCGGCGTGCCACGGCGAACGGACACATCCACGACAACTGGTCAGGGACGGATAAGAGACGCGTGAGTGGCGCCGATGGTTGCACACCGCTCCCGCGTACGGTCGAGGGCATGCGCATTGTCATCGCTGGTGGACATGGTCAGATCGCGCTCCGGCTTGAGCGGCTGCTCGCCGGACGCGGAGACGAGGTCGCGGGGATCATCCGCAGGCCGGAGCAGGCGGGCGACCTGCTGGCGGCGAGCGCGGAGCCCGTCGTGTGCAACCTGGAGCACGCCTCGCTCGCCGAGGTGGCCCAATACCTGGAGGGCGCGGACGCGGCGGTCTTCGCTGCCGGAGCCGGCCCTGGCAGCGGCGTGGACCGCAAGCAGACGGTGGACCACGCGGCCGCGGTCCTGTTGGCGGACGCGGCCGAGCGCGCTGGCGTACGCCGCTTCATCGTGGTCTCCGCGATGGGAGCCGACCGGGAGCCGAGCGCGGACACCAACCCGGTCTTCGCGGCGTACCTGCGCGCCAAGGGCGCGGCCGACGCCGACGTACGCGCCCGCTCCGCGCTCGACTGGACCATCCTGCGCCGCGGCCGCCTCACCGACGACCCCGGCACCGACCTGGTCACCCTCGCCGAGTCCACGGGCCGGGCGGAGGTCACCCGGCAGGACGTGGCCGCGGTGCTGGCCGCCCTCCTCGACGAGCCGGCCACCGCGGGCCGGACCCTGGAACTGATCGGCGGCACCACCCCGATCGCGGAGGCCTTGCGGGCGGCAGCCGCACGCTGACCGAGAGGCCGGGCCGGGCCTCCGCACAGTGGCCCGGCCCGGTCCGGCCCTCGTCCGGTCCGGAGGGGGACCCCGAGGAAGGCCCCGAGGCATAATCGGACACGCCGCACCGGGCGCGCCGCCCGCCGCGACGCCGCGCGGGTCGGGCGTCGCCCGGGCAGCGTGGTGGTGCCCACGGTGGTGCCCGGACCTCTGGTGCGTACGAGTCCCCGCAGTGTCGCTGGGCCTGACGGGACGCCTTGGACACGCAGGGCGGGCCAGGGTGGCCCGCGAGACAGGCTTGACGCCTGAGCCGAACACGCCCCCGTACGGTCCGCGAAGCCGGCCACCCCTCGCACCCCGGCCCCGGCCACCACCACACCGGCGGCGACGCGGGTGGCACGCCCGCGGCCTTGCCACCGTTGGCAAGCGGTCCGAGCCCGCGCCGCCGCCCCGCAGCGATCCGCGACGGCTCCGCCCCTGATGGGACGGCGGCGCCCGCGCCTAGCCCGCCCGCAGCGGCTCACATGGCGTCCTTTTTCGACACAAGAAGAATCGATACGTCATGCGAAGCGCCCATTTACGCACCTTTGGCGCGTTTATCTCCCACATGGACCGTATCCAGTTGGTAGCGTAATAAAGACCCACCAGGGCCACCCCCACGCCTATCGAAACGAAAATTCGAATGGGAGAGGAGATGCACGCTGAACGCCCACTCGGAATTTCCATAGCCTTGGCGGCTATTCTTGGCGGCACGGTGACGTTCGCCCCAGCGGCGAGCGCGACACCAGCAGGCTGCGGAGACCTATCCAAGGGATCGCTCTGCATCAAGGGCGGAAAGGTCGGAAAAACCGGCTCCTTCACCTGGAGAGTCAGGTACGTGCGCCACCAGGGCAGCGAGATCAAGGTCAAGCTCGGATCCCAACGCAAGAACTCCGATATCACGGCCTGGGAACTGTGGTTCGGCAGCAAGAAAACGAAGAACGGCGTCGCTGAACTACGCAAGAAGCACGAGATCAACAAGGACGAGTGCATCCGCGGCGTGATGGATTATAAGAACAAGGTGTACGTCACCAAGTGGCGTTGCCCCTGAGCCGTTCAACGGGCTGGGCACCTCCGAAACCAGGAGCGCAGCCTCGACGCCCACCACACCAGGGCCCTATACCGACGAGAAAGTGCGCATGTGGCAGGTCGTGCTGTACGTGAGCCCGGCGACCATGGCCCTCTTCCTCACGGCCACCGTGGGACTGTGCCTCGCCGTCGCCTGGTGGCTCACCCCGCGACGACGACCGTGCTTCCCGCGCGGCGCGCGCCCTCCTCCTGCTGTGGGCCGGCGTCACCCTGGTGGCCACGGTGGCCCCCACGCAGCCGCTGGGCACCAGCGGCCATGCGATCGCCTGGATCCCCGGTGAGGGAATGTGGCAGCCCAGCGGCCACAGCGGCGCCGGTCTCTTCGCCGAAGAGCGCGACATGATCGTGTGCCTCCAGATCGCCAACGCCGCCATGTTCACACCCCTGGCGGCGCTCCTGCTGTTTTCCTTCCCCTCGCTCGGCGCTCTTTCGGCCATCGCTTCCTGCCTGTTCGCCAGCGCCGCCATCGAGGCCACACAATTCCTCATGGCCGCGGGCCGCACCGTCGACATAGACGACCTCCTCTTCAACACCCTCGGCGGTGCCATCGGCGCACTCATCACCCGCTTCTCCCGCTACGCGGTGCGGATGCAGGCTCCGGCGGTGCGGCATCGGGCCTGACGGGTGGCGTCGTCGCCCATGGAGCCCTTGGCCGGCACGTACATTTCGCGACCTGCCCGCCGTACCCAGCGCTGAACCTGCCGGCATTGGACGCCGTCGCGCCGCTTTTGGCGACTCGTCAGGCAATGAGCAGACCTCCTGCGATATCGCGCCCCGCTCAACGGTCACGACAGTGCCGAAATATGTCGTCCGTAGCGGTCGGGAGACGGGAAGGGGCGGGTCGCCGTGGGGAATCAGAAGCCGCCACCACCACCACCGCGCGCCCGAAGCGAGACGTGACGGGTGCCGCGTACCGGCACGGCAATAAGCACCCTCCGCCCACACCCAGCGGCCGACGGACGGGGACACCGGCCGCCCGAGCACCCGACAGCGAACGAACGCGCACATGTCCGGCCCCGCCCGGGATCAACACAGGCTAACCGTCCACGCCGCGTCCAGACCCGTCCATAACCGCCGGACGAGAACGCGTCGGCAGCAGCGGCAGCGAGGCGCACCGCCCCACTCGCCATCCCAACAAAAACGGCCCCAGATCCGCGTCTCCGCAGATCAGGGCCCGTCTCTCAAAGCGTGGCGGCGCCAGGATTCGAACCTGGGTAGGCTAAGCCGACGGATTTACAGTCCGCTCCCATTGGCCACTCGGGCACACCGCCTGGGATGTAGCCAAGAATTCCGCCCTTTGCTCAGATTGCTTGGGGCTCCCTGGCAACGACATAAACCATACCCGATGCCAGGGGGTGGTCCGCCACCGGGTTGATCGCCGCTGGAGCGTGGCCGAGGTAGCTAGGCTGGCAGCGCGGCCCGCTGGGCCGCTTCCCTGACGGATCTACGTACGAGGAGCCAACTCAACATGGCCGACTCCAGTTTCGACATCGTCTCGAAGGTCGAGCGGCAGGAGGTCGACAACGCGCTCAACCAGGCCGCCAAGGAGATCGCGCAGCGCTATGACTTCAAGGGCGTCGACGCGTCGATCGCCTGGTCGGGCGAGAAGATCGAGATGCGGGCCAACGCCGAGGAGCGGGTGAAAGCCGTTCTCGACATCTTCGAGACGAAGCTGATCAAGCGTGGGATCTCGCTGAAGGCGCTGGACGCGGGTGAGCAGCAGGCGTCCGGCAAGGAGTACAAGATCTTCGCCTCGTTGCAGGAGGGGATCTCGCAGGACAACGCCAAGAAGGTCGCCAAGATCATCCGCGACGAGGGCCCGAAGGGCGTCAAGGCGCAGGTCCAGGGCGACGAGCTGCGGGTCTCCTCCAAGAGCCGCGACGACCTGCAGGCCGTGCAGGCGCTCCTCAAGGGCAAGGACCTCGACTTCGCGCTGCAGTTCGTGAACTACCGGTAACCAGCATTCCTTCGTCGCCGGGCTGCCGCCGGCCGGCTCCTCCCGGCCCCGGCTCCCGGCTCCCGGCCGATTGTCAGTGCCGTCGCTTACCATGCGTGCATGGCCTTGCGAGACATCACGCACGTGGAGGTGCTCCGCGCCATCGAGGAGTGCGACCGGCTCGGTCGGGACGCATTCCTGCGGGCGTACGGGTTCGGGGAGGCGCGCCGGCTGTGGCTCGCGTACGAGGGGAAGCGCTACGACTCCAAGGCGATCGTCGGCGCCGCGCACGGACACCTCCGGGGACGGTCGGCCCTGGCGGCGGAGGCGTTCTCCGGCGGGGTGGCGACCGTGGGCTTGCTGCTGCGGCAGCTCGGGTTCGCGGTGGTGGATACGGTGGCTGGGCAGGACGACGGGGAGCAGGGGCCTGCCTTGGAGTACAGCGCGTTCGAGGCGGCCATAGCCGATCTGCGGGTGCGGTCGACCCGCCAGGGCCCAGCCCTCTACCAGCCGATTCTGCTGCTGTGGGCCGTCGGGCGGGCTCGGCGTGGCGACTCGCATCTCGATACGTGGAGCACGACCGAGCGCGAGGTCGGGCGGCTGCTCTCGCAACACGGCGCGCGGGGTGAGCGACCGCGCCCCGACTATCCCGCCGCCGCCCTCCACCGCGCAGGCCTGTGGGACATGCACGACCACCGCGGTCCGGTGCCGAGCGCGCACGGCGACAGCAACATCGCGCAGTGGTTCGCGACCCACCAGCCGCGTACGGGCCTGCCGCTTCTCGTGTACGAGCGGATGCGAAACTCCGCTTCGGACCGCGCCCGCGCCGTCGGCACGTTGGTCACCTACTTCGACGGCGTCGACCCGCAAGCCGTTCGCGCGCTGCTCGTCGACGTCGGGCTCGACGAGGAGGCTGCGTGTTCACCCGCCGTCGCGGACGACGAGGTTCCGCACGCAGTGCGGATCGCGGCGCGGTACGACCGGCTGTGCCGGTCGGTCGAGCGCAACGAGGCGGCGCGGCACGGCCGGCGCGTTCCGCGACAGAGCCAGCGGCCGCTGCGCTGCGGCCGTGCGTTGCGAGAACCTGCGCTGTCCCGGTCAGCCAGACGATCGGACGGACGCTGGTCAGCCCATACTCGAGGTCGATCACATCGTGGAGATCACTGCGGACGGGCGCGATCACCCCTCGCAGATGGTCGCGCTGTGCCCGAACTGCCACGCTGTGAAGACCCGGGGAAGCACGCGGGAGGCGTTCCGCGCCGAGTTGCTCAAGGTGGCCGCGCGACTGCACAAGGTGATACAGCCGGCCCGAGCCCGGAACTGAGAACAGGCCCGAGACCGCACCCACGTCAGCGCTCACGCCTACACGTGCGCCCACGCCTGCGCCCACGTCAGTGTCTGCGTCTACGCCCCCCGTCAGCGCCCGCGCCCGAGCGGGGTTGGCGCGGCGAACGGCGCGTGGTCGCACGCCGAACCGGCGGTCAGGGGAGGCCGGCCCGAGTCGTGGCGGGCTGCTCAGCGGGCGGCGAAGGGCTGGTTCGCCGGGACGATATCCCGACCCAGGGGGGTCAGCGAGACCGGGATCAGCTTGAAGTTGGCCACGCCCAGCGGGATGCCGATGATCGTCACACAGAGCAGGAGGCCCGTCACGATGTGGCTCAGCGCCAGCCACCAGCCGGCGAGGAGCAGCCACAGGACGTTGCCGACGCATGACGGGGCGCCGGCGTCGCGTCGCTCGACGGCGGTGTAGCCGAAGGGCCACAGCGCGAAGCGGGTGATGCGGAAGGAGGCGATGCCGAAGGGGATGCCGATGATCGTGATGCACAGGATCAGGCCCGCCAGGACGTACGCGCAGGCCAGCCAGAAGCCGGACAGGACCAGCCAGATGGCGTTCAGGATCGTCTTCATCGGGTTAGTGTCCCGCCATTTCCTCGAGGCGGCTGATGCGCTCCGCCATGGGTGGGTGGGTCGAGAACAGCTTGGCCATGCCGGCGCCCGGGCGGAAGGGGTTCGCGATCATCATGTGGCTCGCGGTCTCCAGCCGTGGCTCCGGCGGCAGCGGGAGCGCCTTCGTGCCCGCCTCCAGCTTCCGCAGGGCGCTCGCGAGGGCCATCGGGTCGCCGGTGAGCTGGGCACCCGACGCGTCCGCCTCGTACTCGCGCGAACGGCTGACGGCGAGCTGGATGACGGAGGCGGCCAGCGGGCCGAGGAGCATGATCAGAAGCATGCCGAGGAAGCCGGGGCCGTCGTCGTCGTCGGATCGGCCGATGGGGATCAGCCACGCGAAGTTGACCAGGAACATCACCACGCTCGCGAGGGCGCCCGCGATGGAGGAGATGAGGATGTCGCGGTTGTAGACGTGGCTCAGCTCGTGGCCGATGACGCCGCGCAGCTCGCGCTCGTTCAGCAGCCGCAGGATGCCGTCGGTACAGCACACGGCCGCGTTGCGCGGGTTGCGGCCGGTGGCGAAGGCGTTCGGGGCGTCGGTGGGCGAGATGTACAGCCGGGGCATCGGCTGTCGCGCGGCCGTGGACAGCTCCCGGACCATGCGGTAGAGCTGGGGCGCCTCGAACTCGCTGACCGGGCGGGCCCGCATCGCCCGCAGGGCCAGCTTGTCGCTGTTCCAGTACGCGTACGCGTTGGTGCCAAGCGCGACGAGGACGGCGATGACCAGTCCAGTGCGGCCGAACATCCCACCGATGACGATGATGAGTGCGGACAGTCCCCCGAGGAGTACGGCGGTCTTGAGCCCATTGTGCCGGCGGTGCACGGTACGCCCTCCAAGTGGTACGGCAGGGGGAACCCTTTCGCGGTTTCTCCAGCTTTCAGTGGACCCTCCATCACTGGTCAACGCCAGATGAGAGGGGCTAGTTCCCTTGTGCCGGGTGCGCGGGGGGCCACCCCGCCGGGGCGCGGCGGCGTGCCGGCGGGGGCCACGGGCGGGCCGCTCGGCGTACGACGTGCCCGGCTGACCGGCACAGCGGCAGGTCAGCCGGGTGGCGATGGGGCCGGGCGAGGCAGTGGCGAGCGGGAGCTGAGGGGGTTAAAAGAGGGTTCCGGAGGCGAAGTGCAGCACGAGCTGCGGGGCGCCGGAGAGGGCGACGCCGATCACGGTGGTCAGGGCGACCGTGGCGGTCAGCGAGGCGGGGACCCGGGGCCGGACACCGTCCGCCGTGACGTCCGCCACGCGGGGGCGTTCGCCGGCCGGGGCCGTCGTGCGCACCGCGAGCGCGCCGGCTTCCGGGACCAGCCCGGGCAGCGCGCCGGAGTCCGCTGCGGCGCCCGAGGGAGAGGCAGCGGGCTGACCGGGGACCGGGCCGGCGGGCGCGGTGGCCGGGGCCTCGGCGGGGGTGGGCGCGCGGAAGAGGGCGGCCGTCCACTGGAGGTAGTAGTACAGCGCGATCACGACGTTGACCGCCATGACGACGGCGAGCCATCCCAGGCCCGCGTCGACGACCGTGGAGAAGACGGCCACCTTGGCGAACAGGCCGATCACCCCCGGCGGCAGCCCGGCCAGGCAGAGCAGGAAGAAGCCGAGCGCGAGGGCGGCCAGTGGGCGGGTGGCGTACAGGGCACGGTGGTCCGTGAGGCGCAGGCCCGTGCTGGCCCCGGGGCGGGCCGCGGCGTGGGCCACGAGCGCCACCACGGCGAACGCCCCGAGGTTGACCGCGGCGTACATCAGCGCGTAGGCGACCGTGGCGCCGATGGCGTGCTCCGCGTCGGCGGCGGAGTCAGCGTAGCCGGCCGCGGCGATGGGGACCAGCAGGTAGCCGGCCTGTCCGACGGAGGACCAGGCCAGCAGGTGTACGGCGCTGCGCGCGTGCTCGGGACGCTGACGCAGCGCCGCCACGTTGCCCACGGTCATGGTGAGCGCGGCCAGCACCGCAGTGGCCGGCCCCCACACGTCCGCGTAGGAGGCGAAGGCGCGGACGGTCACGACGATCAGGCCGGTGAAGCCGACGGCCTTGCCGATGACGGACAGGTAGGCGGCGATCGGCAGCGGTGCGCCGACGTAGGTGTCGGGGACCCAGAAGTGGAAGGGCACGGCCGCCGTCTTGAAGGCGAAGCCGATCAGGGTGAGGGCCACGCCCGCCTGCGCGAGGGTCTCCAGGCGCGGGTCGACGTGGGTGAGGCCGTCGGCGACGCGGGCGACGTGCATGCTGCCGGTGGTGGCGTAGACGAAGCTCACGCCGAGCAGCGTGACCGCGGTGGCCACGACCGAGGAGAGGAAGAACTTGAGCGCGGCCTCGGAGGAGCGGCGGTCGTTCCGGCGCAGGCCGACCAGGGCGAAGGCCGGGAGGGAGGCGACCTCGAGGGCGATGACGAGGGTGGCCAGGTCGCGGGAGGCGGGTAGCAGCGCCGCGCCGGCCGCGGAGGACAGCAGCAGGAACCAGTACTCGCCGGCCGGAAGCTTCTGCTCCGCCACGGTGTGCAGCGAGAGCAGGGCGGTCAGGAGCGCTCCGCCGAGCACCAGGAGCTGGATGGCGACGGTGAAGTCGTCGGCGACGTAACTGCATACGTCACCGTCGGCGACCAGGCAGAACGTCGCCTTGTCGGCGCCGCGCAGCGGCAGCAGGAACAGTCCGGCGACGGCGAGCCCGGCCATCGAGACCCAGCCGAGCAGCGGCTTGTGCCGTTCGGCCAGGAACAGGTCGGCGACCAGTACGGCGAGGCCGACGACGGCGGTGAGGGTGGGCGGGGCGATGGCCAGCCAGTCGATGGACTGGACGGCGCTCGCGGCGGTGGTGTTCATCAGTTCCCGCCTCCGAGGAGGTGCTGCACGGCCGGGTCGGTCAGCCCCAGCAGAGCCGCGGGCCAGAGCCCGGCGAGGACGGTCAGGACGACGAGCGGCGTCCAGGCGGCGAGTTCGTGGCCCCAGACGTCGGCGATCGCGTCGTCGCGGCGCGTGCTGACGGTCGCCGTGGCGGTAGGCGTGAGGTCGGGCGAGCCGGTGTCGGGCGCTGCCGTGTCGCTGGGCGGGGCGCCGGGCGGGGCCTGGTCCGTAGGGGTCGCGCTGCTCGCCGTGGCGGCACCGACGGCGGCCGGGACGGCCGTGGCGGGCGTGCCGTCCGGCGCCGGGGCGCCGGCCGTGGCGAGGGCGCCGCCGGTGGCGCCCTCGCCCATGCACACGCGCCGCACGACGATCAGCAGGTAGGCGGCGGTCAGCAGGGTGCCGAGGCCGGCGAGTGCGAGGAAGGTAAGGTAGGCGGGGCGGCTGAGGCCGTCCGCCGGCTCGTACGCGCCGAACATGGCCAGCATCTCGCCCCAGAAGCCGGCGAGGCCGGGCAGGCCGAGGGAGGCGACGGCGCCGAAGGCCAGCAGGCCGCCGAGGCGCGGAGCCCTGCCGTACAGGGCGGCGCCCGAGGCCCGCGCGGCGCCCGCGAGCTGGTCGAGGTCGGTGCTGCCGAAGCGTTCCTTGAGGGCCCCGACCAGGAAGAACAGCAGGCCGGTGATGAGGCCGTGCGCGATGTTGGCGAACAGCGCGCCGTTGACTCCGGTCGGCGTGAGGGTGGCGATGCCGAGGAGGACGAAGCCCATGTGGCCGACCGAGGAGTAGGCGATGAGGCGCTTGAGGTCGGCCTTGGGGCGGGCGGGGGTCAGCGCCGCGGTGGGGCCGAGCCGATCGCTCCGGTCCGAGGTGGGCAGGGCCAGGGCCAGGCAGGCGAGTGAGCCGTAGAGGATGCCGACGACGGCGAAGGCAGCGAGGTACGGGGCGAGGGTGTGCGCGCCGTCGGGCGCCATCGGGAGCGCGATGCGGACCAGGCCGTAGGTGCCCATCTTCAGCAGCACGCCGCCCAGCAGCACGGAGCCCACGGTGGGGGCCGCGGTGTGCGCGTCGGGCAGCCAACTGTGCAGCGGCCACATCGGGGCCTTCACTGCGAGCCCGACACCGATCGCCAGTACGGCGATGACCTGCGTGGAGTGGCTGAGCCCGGCCCCGTTGTCAGAGGCGAGTGCCACCATGTCGAAGGTGCCGCCCTTGAGGCCGATGAGGAGGAGGCCGAGCAGCATGACGACGGAACCGAGCAGCGTGTAGAGGATGAACCGCCAGGCGGCCCGCTCGCGGTCGCTGCCGGCCGGGGCGTCGGGGCCGGCTGGGGGGACGGCGTCGGCGGGGGCGGCGCCCGCCGTGTTCTCCTGGCCGCCCCAACGGGCGATTAGGAAGTACATCGGGATGAGCACCATCTCGAACGCGAGGAAGAAGAGCATCAGGTCCAGGACGGCGAAGGTGGCCAGCGTGCCGGCCTCCAGGACCAGGAGCAGCGCGACGAACGTCGCCGGGGAGCCGCCCGGGGGCATCCGGAAGTAGCTGTAGAGCGCGCAGAGGAAGGTGAGCAGCGCGGTCATGACGAGCAGGGGGAGTGAGATGCCGTCGATGCCCAGGTGAACGCGGATATCCAGGGCCGGGATCCACCGGATGTCGGTGGTGGCCTGGATCGCCTCGGCGCGGTCGTAGTCGAAGCCGATCGCGAGGGCGACGGATAGGGCGAGGACCAGCCCGGTGACGGTGACGCCGTGCCGCAGCACGGCCTGTTCCGGGTCGCGCCCGCGCAGTCCGGGCGGGGCGGGCAACAGCGCGGCGACCGCGCCGAGCAGGGGGAGGACGACGACGGCCGCGAGGAGGAGTTGCATCACGTTCTGACTCACCTCAAAGGCTCCTCGGGGTGGCGGCCGGGCGGCGGTCGGCCCGGAGCGGGCCGGGCCGGGCGGCCGGCTGTGCGGCGCGCGCGGTCGGACGGGGCAGCGGACGGTGTCCGAGCGGGGCGGAAGACGAGCCCGGCACGGTTACGCCGTACGGGTGCTGGCCGGCGACTTCGGGGGTGGCGGCGTACGGGGGAAGCGACATGGTTCAGCCTCCCGTCGCGGTGACGACGACGGCGATGACGAGCACCAGCGAGCCGGCGAGCAGCGCGCTCAGGTACGTCTGGACGTTGCCGGTCTGCGTCCTGCGGACGGCCACGCCCAGCAGCCCGGGCGCTGTGGCGGCGCCGCTGACGTAGGTCTCGACGACCTCGCGGTCCAGGAAGCGGACGAGGCGGGCGGCGGCGCGTACGGGGCAGACGAAGACCGCCGCGTAGATCGCGTCCAGGTGGAAGCCGACCGCCGCGTGCCGGTGCAGCGGGCCGAGCAGGAGCCGGCCGGGGTCGGGCGCGGAGGCGACGCTGCCGTAGGCGGGCTCGTGGCTGGCGATGGCCTCGGCCTCGGAGACGGCGGGCTCGGCCCGCGGGTGCGCGGCGACGGCGCCGAGCGGGGGCCGGCCGGCGAGCGCAGTGGTGTGCCGCCAGGTCGCGTACGTCATGATGCCGCCGACCAGGGCGAAGCCGGTGCCGAGCACGGAGGTGGCGAGGGTCGGGTCGAGCGAATGGTCGTCGAACCAGCTCGGGAGGTGGCCGGTGGCCACGCCGAGCCCCGCGGCCGGCACGAACAGGACCCACAGCACGGCGTTCATGGCGAGCGGCTGCTTGCCGTGGTCGGGGGCCTCGGGTCCGCTGCCGCGGAAGGCGAGGAGCCACAGCCGGGTAGCGTACCCGGCGGTGAGCAGGGCCGTCACCAGGCCGGCGACGAGCACGACCCAGCCGGCGGCGCCGGGCACGCGGTACGCGGGCTCGGTGACGCCGTGCCCGGTGGCGACGGACTCGGCCGCGCCGAGCACCGCCTCCTTGGAGAAGAAGCCGGCGAAGGGCGGGATCGCGGCGAGCGCGAGCAGGGCGACGCTCATCGTGCAGTACGCGTCGGGGACACGGGGCGCGAGGCCGCCCATGCGGGACATGGCGGCGAGCGAGTTGGTGCCGGCGGCGTGGATGATGACGCCCGCACCGAGGAAGAGCAGGGCCTTGAACGCGCCGTGCGACATCAGGTGGAACACGGCGGCGCCGCGGTCGCCGACGGCCAGCGCGCCGGTCATGTAGCCGAGTTGACCGACGGTCGAGTAGGCCAGCACGCGTTTGATGTCGTCCTGCGCGAGCGCGGCGAGCGCGGAGCCCACCATCGTGACGGCGGCCATGACGGCGAGGACGGCCAGCGCGGCGGCGGACGCGGCGAAGACCGGCAGCAGCCGGGCGATGAAGTAGACGCCGGCCGCGACCATCGTCGCGGCGTGGATCAGCGCGGAGACCGGGGTCGGGCCGGCCATCGCGTCCGGCAGCCAGGTGTGCAGCGGGAACTGGGCCGACTTGCCCGCGACGCCGGCCAGCAGCAGCAGCGCGATCACCGTCGGGTGATCGAGCGTGTGGCCACCGCCGGTCAGCCCGGCGTAGATCCCGCTGATCCGGAACGTCCCGGCGTCAGCCGCCAGCGCGAAGATGCCGATCAGGAACGGCACGTCGCCGAGCTTGGTGACCAGGAACGCCTTGAGCGAGGCCGAGCGCGCGGCGGCCGTCTCCCAGTAGTGCCCGACCAGGAAATACGAGCAGATGCCCATGACCTCCCAGCCGACGAGCAGCAGGATCAGGTCGTCGGAGTAGACGACGAGCAGCATCGCGGAGGTGAAGAGCGAGACGAGCGCGGCGTACGAGGGGTAGCGCGGGTCGGTGCGCAGGTAGCCGACGGAGTAGCTCTGTACGCAGGTGGCGACGGTGGCGACCAGGATGGCGACGAGCGCGGCGAAGCCGTCGACGTGCAGCGCGAGGTCGATCGGGATCGAGCCGGTGTCGGTGAGCTTGGTGGCCGCCTCGATCGGCGCGTCACCGCCCTGCCGGACGGCGACGACGACGGCGAGCACGGCGGCGGCGAGCGTGGGCAGTACGGCCAGCGGCCGGACGAAGCCGGGGGCGCGGCGGCCGCACAGCAGGCCCGCGACGGCGCCCAGGAAGGGCAGCAGGGGGACGAGGGCGGCGGTGGTCGTGGTCGTCACGCGGCGGCCTCTCCTCTGGTCAGACGCTTGCCGTCGGCGACGTCGGGGGCGTTGTCAGTGGTGCCTGGCATCCTGTCGGCAGCGGTGGGGACGTCGGCGAGATCGCGCAGCCTGTCGATATCCGAGGTGCAGCGGTTGCGGTAGACGAGCAGCACGATGGACAGGCCGATGCCGATCTCGGCGGCGGCGATGGCGATGGTGAACAGGGTGAGCGCCTGGCCCGCGTGCAGGGTGTCGCGGAGCCAGACGTCGAAGGCGACCAGGTTGAGGTTGACGGCGTTGAGCATCAGCTCAACGGACATCAGGACCAGGATCGCGTTGCGCCGGGCGAGTACGCCGTAGAGGCCGACGCAGAAGAGGAGGGCGGCGAGCACGGCGGGATAGACGAGGTGCATCAGGTGTCCTCCCTCGGGGCGCGCTCGGCAGCGTCGCCGCCGGCGGAGCCGACGGGCTCGGTGGCGGCGGGCGCGGTGACGGCGGGCCCGCTCACCGCGGGGTCGGTCGCGGCGGCGCCGGGGGCTGCGGTGCCGCGGGCGGCGGGGCCTGGCCGGCGGCGTCGCCCCGCGCGCCGGCGGGGGTCCGGCCCGCCGAGGCTCGGGGGGCCGGGGCTTCGGGCGCCGATGTCCGGGGGGCCGTGACGCCGGTGCCGGCGGTACCGAGCCTGGGCGTCCGGGGACCGGTACCGGCCCCGGTCCCCCGTACGCCGGGCCGGCGGCCGGAGCGGCCGCTCGTCGGGCCGGTGCCGCCGCCGGCCTTCGGGTCCTCGCGGTCCCTGCGGGAGAGCACGATGGCGCCGACGAGCGCGGCGAGCAGCAGGACGGAGAGCGCCTCGAACGGCAGCACCCAGTGCCGGAACAGGAACTCGCCGGTCACCCGGGTCGAGCCGGCCCCGGCCTCGGCGCCGGCCGTGGCCTTGTCCAAGTCGACCCAGGTGGAGCGGAAGGCGTCCACGACCACCCACACCAGGGTGGCAGCGGCGGCGAGGGCCACCGCGAGGGCGGCCCACCGGTTGCCGGAGTCCGCGTCCGGCGACCGCCCGATGGGCGCCTTGGTCAGCATCAGCCCGAACAGCAGGAGGACGACCACGGAACCGACGTAGATCAGCACCTGCACCCAGGCGATGAACTCCGCCGTGAGCAGCAGGTACTCGACGGCCAGGCCGCCGAGGGCTACCACGAGCCACAGGGCCGCATGCACAAGTTGCCTGGTGGTGACGGTGACGACAGCCGCGCCGAGGGTCGCGACGCCGACGAGGAGGAAGGCGATCTCAACGCCCGTGGGCGAGAGGAAGCCCTGGCCAGCAGCGAGGGTCATGAGGGCGCTCCCTCACCTGCGGCGCCGGGAGCGCCGGGTTCCCCGGGCGCGTCCGAGGGGCCGGGCGCGGCTGCCGCCGCGGCCTCGGCCGCCTGCGCGGCGGCGAGTTTGTCGGCCGTCTTGCGCGCGGCGGCGACCTCCTTGGGCTCCTCGGCCCCGGGGTCGAGCGCGGGCGGCTCGGGCACGGTCCACATCCACTCGCGGAGCTTGTCCCGCTCGTGGGTCAGATCCCGGATGTCGGTCTCCGCGTACTCGAACTCCGGCGACCAGAACAGCGCGTCGAAGGGGCACACCTCGATGCAGATGCCGCAGTACATGCACAGGGCGAAGTCGATGGCGAAGCGGTCGAGCACGTTCTGGCTGCGCTCCCGGCCGCCCGGGGTGGCCGGGAGCACCGTCTCCTTGTGGGAGTCGATGTAGATGCACCAGTCGGGGCACTCGCGCGCGCAGAGCATGCAGACCGTGCAGTTCTCCTCGAACAGCCCGATCACGCCGCGGCTGCGCGGCGGCAGTTCGGGCAGCGCGTCGGGGTACTGCGCGGTGTGCGTCTTGCGGGTCATCGTGCGCAGCGTGACGGCCAGCCCCTTGGCCAGGCCGGAGCCGGGCCAACCGGACTTCTTCTGCGCCAGGTCGTCCAGTGCCATCAGTTAATCGCCACCTTCACCACGCCGGTCAGGGCGATCTGGGCCAGCGCGAGCGGGATGAGTACGGTCCAGGCGAGCTTCTGCAACTGGTCCTCGCGCAGGCGCGGGTAGGTCGCGCGGAGCCAGATCACGACGAAGGCCAGGGCCAGCGTCTTGAGCAGCGTCCACAACCAGCCGAGTTCACCGGCGAAGGGCCCGTGCCAGCCGCCGAGGAAGAGCACGGCCGTCAGCCCCGAGAGCACGACGATCCCGGCGTACTCGGCGAGCATGAACAGCGCGAAGCGCAGCCCGGTGTACTCCGTGTACGCGCCGAAGATGATCTCGGAGTCGGCCACCGGGGCGTCGAAGGGCGGCCGTTGCAGCTCGGCGAGGCCGGCGACGAAGAACAGCACGCCGCCCACGATCTGCCACGGCACCCACCACCACTCGAAGGCGTCGAGCATGCCGGGCAGCGAGACCGTGCCGGCGGCCATGGCCACCGAGGCGGCGGTCAGCAGCATCGGCAGCTCGTACGCCAGGAGCTGGGCCGCGGTGCGCAGCCCGCCCAGGAGGGAGAACTTGTTGGCCGACGCCGACCCCGCCATGAGGGAGCCGAGCACGCCGACCCCCATCACCGCGAGGACGAAGAAGATGCCCGCGTCGACGACCTCGCCGACGGCGTTGTCGGGGCCGATCGGGATGGCGACGAGCACCAGCAGGTACGGCAGCAGCGCGACGGCGGGCGCGAGCTGGAAAACGCGTCGGTCGGCGTTGGCCGGGACGACGTCCTCCTTCTGCGCGAACTTCACACCGTCCGCGACGAGCTGGGCCCAGCCGTGGAAGCCACCGGCGTACATGGGGCCGAGACGCCCCTGCATGTGGGCCATGACCTTGTGCTCGGCCTGGCCGATGAACAGCGGGAACACCAGGAAGACCGCGAAGACGGCGAGCAGTCGCAGCGCGACTTCGAGGGTGTCGTTCATGCGTCGCCTCCGTCAGCTCGTCCACCACGGTCCGCGGACCCGGTCCCAGGCGCGGAGTCTCCCCCGGCCTCGGACTCGGCCTCGGGCTCGACCTCAGGCCCGGACGGGGTCACGGGTTCCGGTCCGGACGGGGTCACGGGTTCCGGTCCGCCCGCGCCGCCCGTCTCGGTGGGCGCGGCCGGTGCCGCCTGGCCACCGGTCGTGGTGGGCGCGGTCGGCGGCGCTTCCGGTTCCGGGGCGGGCGTGGCCTCGGGGGCCGCGGCGGGCGCGGCCTCGGCGTCCGGGGCGGGCGTGGTGGCGCGCGGGGCAGCCGGGCGTTCCCGGCTTGCCGACGGCTTGTCGGTCGCCGGGCGGGCGTCGTGCCACGGGGCGTCGGGGGTCCGCCGGGCCGGGCGCGCCGTGGGGGTCGCGGCCTCGTCCGCGCCGGGGTGCCCCTCGCCCGCGGCTCGCTGGCTGGCCGAACCGGCGCTCGCGCTCCGGGCGCGCCGGGGCGGGCGCGTGGCGGGCGCGCCGGCTTGCGCGGCGCCTTCCTGGCCCGGCTCGACAGCGGCGCCCGGGGCGCCCTGGGCGTCGATCGCGGCCTGTTGGCTGGCCGAGCCGGCGCTCGCCGAGCGGGTGCGCCGGACCGGGCAGTCGCCCTTGGCGCCCGGTCCGCCCGCCGCGCGTGCGCCGCGCGCCGGACGCGCCGGCGCGGGCGGGAGCTGGCCCTTGAGCGGGCCCCAGTCGTTGGGGTCGGGCACGCCGGGCGGCAGCATCTGCCGCCGCTTGGGCCCGCCGTGGTCGGACTCCCCCGGCTCCTTGGCGCCCGGCCACGCCTTGACGACCCGCGCCGCCAGCACGAAGTCCTTGCGCAGCGGGTGGCCCTCGAACCCGTCGGGCAGCAGCAGCGGCACCAGGTTCGGGTGGTCGGTGAAGTCGACGCCGAACATCTCGTGCGTCTCCCGCTCGTGCCACGCGGCACCCGGGTAGACGTCGATGGCCGTGGGCAGCGTCGGCGCGTCGTGCGGAACGGTCGTACGGACCAGCAGCCGCCGTAGCCCCGTCGGGCCGGCCGGCTCGGCGTCGCCCGGCGCGCGGTCGGCCGGCTCGGCGCCGTCCCGCACGCCGGCGCTCGCGGCGCGCTCCGCCCGAGCCACCGCGTCCGCGTCGGGCAGGGCGGCGACGTGCGCGGCGACGCGCAGGCCCGTGCCCGGTTCGTCCACCGCGCTCAGCCAGTCGAAGTACGTGCAGCCCAGCTCCGTGCGGGCGGCCTGGAGCGCGGAGATCCAGGACGCGGCCGGCACGTCGACGGTCAGCAGGTCGTAGGTCTCCTCGGCGCGCGCGCCGGCGCCGAACACTTCCTCCGCGGAGCGCGGCAGCCAGCCCACCGGCGCCGCCGGCTCGGCGCCGGTTCCCGTACCGCCCACGGCGTCCCCGTCACCGACGGCGGTTCGGGCCGTGGCCGCGTCGCCCGCGCTGACCGCGTCCGCGGCCCGCCCGGGATCGTCCGGCGTGCTCATCGCGCGTCCTCCCCCGGTCGGCTCCCGCCGCTCCGGCGCCGACACCGGCGGGCTGCGCAGCGCGTCGGCGGAAGGGCGCGGCGCGGGGCCGTGCGGGTAGCGGCCCGCCAGCGACTCGTCGGCGATCTTCTCCTGGAGCTTGAGGATGCCCTGTAGGAGCGCCTCGGGGCGGGGCGGGCAGCCCGGCACGTACACGTCGACGGGGATGATCTGGTCGACGCCCTTGGTGACGGAGTACGAGTCCCAGTACGGGCCGCCGCAGTTGGAGCAGGCGCCGAAGGAGATCACGTACTTCGGCTCGGGCATCTGCTCGTACAGCCGCTTGATGGCGGGTGCCATCTTGTCCGTCACCGTGCCCGAGACGAGCATGAGGTCGGCCTGGCGCGGCCCCGGCGCGAAGGGGATCACACCGAGCCGGATGAAGTCGTGCCGGGCCATCGACGCGGCGATGAACTCGATCGCGCAGCAGGCCAGGCCGAAGTTGAAGACCCAGAGGCTGTAGCGGCGGCCCCAGTTGAGGATGACCTTCATCGGCGCGGGCGCCAGCCGGGCCAGCGGGCCGAGCCGGCTCGCGCCGCGCACGGCGTCAGCGGGTCGGGCGACCGTGGGCGTGGGCAGGTCCACGGGGGTCGCCTTGGGGGTCACGTCCATTCGAGGACGCCCTTCTTCCATGCGTACAACAGGCCGACGGTCAGAAAGCCGAGGAAGACGAACATCTCCACCAGGGTGGTGCCGCCGAAGCCGGGTTCGGCGAAGACGGTCGCCCAGGGGAAGAGGAAGATCGAGTCCACCGCGAAGATCACGTACAGGAACGCGTACACGTAGTAGCGGACCTGGGTGTGGGCCCAGCCCTCGCCGACCGGGTCCACGCCGCACTCGTAGGTGAGCAGCTTCTCCGGTGTGGGCACCACGGGGCGCAGCAGCCGGCCGCACACGAAGGCGACGGCCAGGAAGAGGACGCCGATGACCGCGAGGAGGCCGACGGTCGAGTAGCCGTCGAAGTACGCGGCGGCCCACTGGGTGGGGGCGTCCGCGGCGGGGGCCGCGCCCGGGGGGTCGCCGGCGGGTGCGGCCGCCATCTCCGGCACGTCCGTCACGTCCGTCCCTCGCTCCCTCTGCCGCTCTTCGGCTTGGTGGATGCTTGCCGCCCAGCTCACCGCCGCTTTCCGCGGGGCGGTACCGGCGATCCATACGGACGGGAGTCTAGGCCCTGCGCGCACCCCGATGGCCAGCCTGTCCACAGGGGGTGGAGTTATCCCCAGGTCTCCAGGTGGACTTTCCCCATGGCCTTTTGGGGACTTGGCCCGGCAAGCTTGGGGTATGAACGCCAGACCTGCGGCCGATTCGCCGGTGAATGTGTCCGGTGCCACGTCCGACGGCGCCGCCCCCGGCGCCCCGACCGACGGCCGTGCCACCACCGCTCGTAGCCACCGCGCGCTGGGCGCGGGCCACGCGACCGCGCGCCCCGCCGCGACCGCCACAGAGGCCGCCGAAGGACAGGGGCGGCTGCCGCGTCCTCCGGCCTTCGGGTTCCCGGGCGCCACCTGGCGTGAGATCGCGTACCTGCTCGCCAACCTGCCGGTGGGCATGTTCGGGTTCGTCTACGTGACGAGCTGGGTGTTCGCCAGCGTCGCCCTGTCGATCACCGTCGTGGGACTGCCGATGCTGGCGCTCGGGCTGCTCGGCAGCCGGCAGATCGGCAAGTTCGAGCGGTGGCGCGCCCGGACGCTGCTCGACGTGCACGTCGACGAGCCGAGCCCGTTGCGGCACCGCGCGCACGGCGGCTTCTTCCCCTGACTGTGGACGAGCCTGAAGGACACTGTCGGCTGGCGGCACACGCTCTACCTGCTCGTACGCCTGCCGTGGGACGTGCTGACCTTCACCGTCACGCTGGTCGGCCTGTTCGTCGCCTGCTGCCGTGGGTGGCGCGCGAGCTGGCCCACGTGGACCGGGCCATGGTGCGCGCGCTGCTCTCGCCGTCCGACGAGCTGGAGCGGCGCATCGCGGAGCTGGAGTCGGACCGAGGGGTCGTGGTGGACACCGCGGCCGCCTACCTGCGCAGTATCGAACGCGACCTGCACGACGGCGCCCAGGCCCGCCTCGTCGCCCTCGCCATGGACCTCGGCCTCGCCAAGGAGAAACTCACCGAAGACCCCGAAGCCGCCGCCAGAATGGTCGACGAAGCCCACGGCGAAGTGAAGATCGCCCTCCAGGAACTCCGCGACCTCGCCCGCGGCATCCACCCCGCCATCCTCACCGACCGCGGCCTCGGCCCCGCCCTGTCCGCCCTAGCAGCCCGCTGTACGGTCCCCGTGAAGGTGCTCGTGGACCTCACAGCGCGGCCGGCCCCCGCGATCGAGGGCATCGCGTACTTCACCGTCTCCGAACTCCTCCAGAACATCAGCAAGCACAGCCAGGCCCGCATGGCCGGGGTCGACGTGTGGCGTGCCGACACCCGGCTGATGTTGCAGGTCACGGACGACGGCAAGGGCGGCGCCGACACCTCGGCCGGCTCCGGCCTCGCCGGCTTGGCCGAGCGGCTGGACGCGGTGGACGGCCTGCTGGTCGTGGACTCCCCGGTGGGCGGCCCGACGACGGTCACGGCCGAGCTGCCCTGGCGGGGCTGAGCCCCGCTGGCGCCGGGTCGGCCAAACGCCCGGTGGCCCCGTAACGGCCCGAAACACCACCCCTGGCCGCCCCTTGCGGTACGCGGCGCGACCTCACCTTCCCCCAGGACGCCCGACGCCCCTGGTCGTCGGGCGAGAAAACGTCCCCCTACATCTCGGCATTCGGTCAAGGAGCACGCCGCTCCGGGACCGATTGCTGAGATGCTGTGCCCCAAGGGGTCAGTGCCGGGGGGCCAGAACACTGTGGAGGCAAGGGTGCGGGTGGTCATCGCCGAGGATTCGGTGCTGCTTCGGGAGGGCCTGACGCGGCTCTTGACCGACCGCGAACACGACGTCGTCGCCGGGGTGGGCGACGCGGAGGCACTGCTCAAGTCGGTGGCGACGCTGGCCGCTGAGGACGCGCTGCCGGATGTGGTGGTGGCCGACGTACGCATGCCACCGATCCACACCGACGAGAGCGTACGCGCCGCCGTGCAGCTCCGGCGCGACCACCCCGACCTGGGCGTCCTGGTGCTGTCGCAGTACGTCGAGGAGCAGTACGCCACGGAGTTGCTGGCCGGCAGCAGCCGCGGGGTGGGGTACCTGCCTCAAGGACCGGGTGGCCGAGGTCCGCGAGTTCGCCGACGCCGTGGTCCAGGTGGCCGAGGGCGGCACGGCCCTCGACCCCGAGGTGGTCGCCCAGCTCCTCGGCCGCAGCCGCAAACAGGACGTGCTGGCCGGTCTGACGCCGCGCGAGCGCGAGGTCCTAGGACTTATGGCCGAGGGACGGACGAATTCCGCCATTGCCCGCCAGCTCGTCGTCAGCAACGGCGGCGTGGAGAAACACGTCAGCAATATCTTCCTGAAACTGGGTCTCTCCCAGAGCGACGGCGACCACCGCCGCGTGCTGGCCGTGCTCACCTATATCAACTCCTGACAACCGGCGGATCGACGGGCGCACCAAATGGACGGCGGTCGGCCGAGCGAGTCGTACAACAAAAGTCCGGCGGAGAACACCACCGCAGCGATGACAGAGCCCGCCCCGGGAATGGACACAAAGGGCGAAAAAACCATGGCAAAGCGTGCCACGCATGTGGCACGCACCACCGTCCACCATGTGATGCGACCCGGGGAAGGTGACCCTTACCCACGTACGATGGGCGAGGGACGACCCATTGGCATCGCCCGGGGTCCGGGGGCATTCCCGGCGCCAACCAGCCCGTCGCGAGCCGCCGCCTCGAAGGAGGTCCGAAGCAGTGACCAGCCAGGTCAACAGCACGGCCGAGCAGGCCGACCCTGCCAAGCCGGCCGATTCAGCCACCGCCAGCCAGACCGGGCCAACGCCCGCCGAAGGCCAGCACGGGGCTGGCACAGGCAAAGAAACCCGCCAGCTAGACCGAGTCATTATCCGTTTCGCGGGTGATTCGGGTGATGGTATGCAGTTGATGGGTGATCGGTTTACTTCGGAGACGGCGTCGTTCGGGAATGACTTGTCGACGTTGCCGAATTTCCCGGCGGAGATCCGGGCGCCGGCTGGGACGTTGCCGGGGGTGTCCTCGTTCCAGTTGCATTTCGCGGATCATGACATCCTGACTCCGGGGGACGCGCCGGATGTGTTGGTCGCGATGAATCCGGCGGCGTTGAAGGCGAACGTGGCGGACCTGCCCCCGGGCGCGGTGTTGATCGTGAACACGGACGAGTTCACCAAGCGCCCGATGGCGAAGGTGGGGTATGCGACCAGTCCGTTGGAGGACGGGTCGTTGGACTCGTTCCAGGTGCACGGGGTGCCGTTGACGACGTTGACGGTCGAGGCGCTGAAGGAGTTCGGTCTCAGTCGTAAGGAGGCCGAGCGGAGTAAGAACATGTTCGCGCTTGGCCTGTTGTCGTGGATGTATCACCGTCCGACGGAGGGCATTGAGGCGTATTTGCGGAAGAAGTTCGCGAAGAAGCCGCAGTTGGCGCAGGCGAACGTGACCGCGTTTCGGGCGGGGTGGAACTTCGGGGAGACCACGGAGGACTTCGCGGTCTCCTATGAGGTGGCGCCGGCCTCGTCCGCGTTCACCGCAGGCCTCTACCGCAACATCTCGGGGAACCTGGCGTTGGCTTACGGGCTGGTCGCGGCCTCGGTGCAGGCGGAGTTGCCACTGTTTCTGGGGTCGTATCCGATCACTCCGGCCTCGGATATTTTGCACGAATTATCACGGCACAAGAATTTCGGGGTGCGCTCGTTCCAGGCCGAGGATGAGATCGCGGGGATCGGCGCGGCGTTGGGGGCGGCCTTTGGTGGGTCGTTGGCGGTGACGACGACCTCGGGGCCTGGGGTGGCGCTGAAGTCGGAGACGATCGGGTTGGCGGTCTCGCTGGAACTCCCCCTTGTGGTGGTGGATATTCAGCGGGGTGGGCCCTCGACGGGGTTGCCGACGAAGACGGAGCAGGCGGACTTGTTGCAGGCCATGTACGGCCGTAACGGGGAGGCCCCGGTGCCGATCGTGGCGCCCTCGACACCGGCAGACTGTTTTGATGCCGCTTTGGAGGCGGCACGGATCGCGTTGGTGTATCGCACGCCGGTGTTTCTGCTGTCGGATGGGTATTTGGCCAATGGGTCGGAGCCGTGGCGGGTGCCGGATGTGGAGGGGTTGCCGGATTTGCGTGTGCGGTTCGCCTCGGGGCCCAATCACGAGTTGGCGGACAGGTCGCGGGTGTTTTGGCCCTACAAGCGGGATGCGGTGACGTTGGCGCGGCCGTGGGCGGTGCCGGGGACTGCGGGGTTGGAGCATCGGATCGGTGGGATCGAGAAGCAGGATGGTAGTGGGAACATTTCCTACGATCCGGCCAATCACGAGTTGATGGTCCGCACCCGGCAGGCCAAGATCGATGGTATTGCGGTGCAGGACGTGCGGGTGGATGACCCGGGCGGGGCACGGGTGTTGGTGCTGGGGTGGGGCTCGACCTTCGGGCCGATCGCGGCGGCGGTGCGACGGTTGCGGGGTGAGGGTGTGGCGTTGGCGCAGGCGCACCTGCGGCACATCAATCCCTTCCCGGCGAATCTGGGCCAGGTGCTGGCCTCGTATGAGCGGGTGGTGATCCCAGAGATGAACCTGGGACAGCTCGCGATGTTGATCCGTGCCCGGTACGCGATCGACGCCCGCTCGCACACCCAGGTCAACGGAATGCCGTTCAAGGCCGAGGAGTTGGCCAACGCGTTGAAGGAGGCCATCAATGCCTGACCCCACCACACCCGGCGCTGTCGAATCCGCTGTTGCTGGTAAGCCCGCTGTTTCCCCTGAGGGCGGGGGGCAGGGGTTGTTGTCGTTGGTGCCGCGGGCTGAGGGCAAGCAGGTCATGAAGGACTTCAAGTCCGATCAGGAAGTGCGGTGGTGCCCGGGGTGTGGGGACTACGCGGTGTTGGCGGCCGTGCAGGGCTTCATGCCGGAGTTGGGCCTGGCACGGGAGAACATCGTCTTCGTGTCCGGGATCGGGTGTTCCAGTCGTTTCCCGTACTACATGAACACCTACGGGATGCACTCCATTCATGGTCGGGCGCCGGCGATCGCGACGGGGCTGGCGACCTCGCGGCGGGACCTGTTGGTCTGGGTGGTCACCGGTGACGGCGACGCACTCTCGATCGGGGGGAACCATCTCATTCACGCGTTGCGGCGGAATGTGAACCTGAAGATCTTGTTGTTCAACAACCGGATCTACGGGCTCACCAAGGGGCAGTACTCCCCGACCTCGGAGGTCGGGAAGATCACCAAGTCGACACCGATGGGTTCCCTGGACGCGCCGTTCAACCCCCTATCCCTCGCACTGGGCGCCGAGGCATCGTTCGTGGCCCGGACAGTGGACTCCGACCGGCAGCACCTGACAAGCGTGCTCCGAGCCGCGGCGGCCCACCCGGGCACGGCACTGGTCGAGATCTACCAGAACTGCAACATCTTCAACGACGGCGCCTTCGAGGCATTGAAGGACAAGGAACGGGCGCTGGAGGCCGTGATCCGGTTGGAGCACGGTCAACCGATCCGGTTCGGTGTGCCCGCCGAGGACGGACTGGGCTCCAAGGGAGTGGTCCGCGACCAGACCAGCGGTGACCTACGCGTGGTGGACGTACGGGAGGAGGGCACGGAAGGCGTGTTGATCCATGACGCGCGGGCCACTTCCCCGACCACCGCGTTCGCCCTGACCCGACTCGCGGACGCCGACACCCTCCACCACACCCCCATTGGCGTCCTCCGCACCGTGGAACGCCCGGTCTACGACACATTGATGAGCGACCAACTCGACCAGGCCATCGAAGCCCAGGGCAAGGGCGACCTCGCCACCCTCCTGGCCGGCAACGACACCTGGACCGTCCCCAACTAGCCACCCACCGGGGCGCTTGCCCGCGCATCGGCGCGCCGGCCTACCGGCTGTCCACCGCGGCCCACCGTGGCCGCTCGGGCAACGCCCCACCCGGGCCCACCAGCCCAGAGGCCCGGCCGCTGGCGCCCGGCGCGGACGACACGGCCCGGACCCGAGATCCCATCGGGTCCGGGCCGTCACGCGCCGGGCGCCACCCCCGCGCCCCGCCCTCCCCGCGTCCGGCCGTCCTCCGAGGCCTGGCCATCCCCGCGCCTCGGCCGCGCCCGCACGCCGAGCCGCCCCGGCCCGCGCCCCTCTCCGTCCGCTCCGAACTGCGATTCCGGCCTCGTTGACCTCGCGGCCCCGTTACGTGGCGGCCCTATCCGCCGCCGCGCCGCGCGCCACCTCCGAACGGCGCGGACCGCTCCGTCCCGTACCGGGGGCCGGCGTCCCGCCCGATTCGGCAGGCGCGCGCCTCGCCCCCGCGCGCCGCCCGCTGCCCGGCTCCGCGCCGGCCCGCGTACCCTCGCCGCGCCGCGCGTCGTACCGCTCCCGCGCCGCCTGCACCTCCGGGACCCGGCGCTCGGTCCAGCGAGCCAGTGTCCACACCTGCTGCGCGGCCTCCTCACCCAGCGGGGTCAGCGAGTACTCCACGCACGGAGGGATCACCGGGTAGGCCTAGCGGTGCACGAAGCCGTCGCGCTCCAACGTCTGGAGGGTCTGGGCGAGCATCTTCTCGCTGACGCCGCCGACGCGTCGGCGCAGCTCGCTGAACCGATGCGTCCGCTCCCACAGCGCCGCCAGCGCCAACACCCCCCACCGGCTGGTGACGTGCTCAAGGACGAGCCGGGAGGGGCATGCGGGCGCGTTCACATCCGGCACCTTCGGCACACCGAGGGCGTGGAGCCGGTCACCGTCAGCGGCCTCGGCGCCGCTCTCGGCGTCAGCGCGGCGCTCGGCGCCGCCGCCGTCGACGTGGTCGGCGAAGCTGTCCCCGGCAGCGCCGTGCACGTCTACACCAGGCTCCGCATCATCGCGGCCGACACCCACACCACCGATGGCTTTCTCGCGCGCTTCCATGTCAGAGCCCCTTCCCTTGGTACCAGTACCGTACTTCAAAGTCAGTACTTACGATTAATTAGCTACTTGCCTACGGTGGCCTCATCACGTCCGATCAAGGAGAGACCGAGATGATCGTCGTCACCGGAGCCACCGGCCACCTGGGCCGCCTCGTCGTCGAAGAACTGGTGGCCAAGGTCACCGCGGGCGAGTTGCCCGCCGGCCAGATCGCGGCCGTCGTACGCGACTGCGCCAAGGCCGCCGACCTCGCGACGCGCGGCGTCGAACTGCGCATCGCCGACTACAGCGATCCGCAGTCTCTGACCGGGGCCTTCCGCACCGGCGAACGGGTGCTGTTGATCTCGGGCAGCTAGGTGGGGCCGCGCGTGCCGCAGCACCAGGCGGTGATCGACGCCGCGAAGGAGGCCGGCGTCGCGCTGCTCGCCTACACCGGCATCCTGGGCGGCCCGTACGCCGACTTCGAGCTGGCCGCCGAGCACAAGGTCACCGAGCAGGCGATCCTCGATGCCGGACTGCCGCACGTCTTCCTGCGCAACGGCTGGTACAACGAGAACTACACCGAGCGCCTGGCGCCGTTCCTCGAACACGGCACCGTGGTGAGCAGCGCGGGCAACGGACGGGTGGCCTCGGCCGCGCGCGCCGACTACGCGGCGGCGGCCGTGGCCGTACTGACCGAGGACGGTCACGCGGGCGCCGCCTACGAGCTGAGCGGCGACGTGGCCTGGAGCTTCGACGAGTACGCGGCCCAGTCCGGCAAGGCGATCACGCACTCGGTCGTCACGGGCGCCCAGCATCAGGAGATCCTGACCGGTGCCGGCCTGCCCGAGCCGTTCGCCGCGCTCCTGACCGACGTCGACGCGGCGATCGCGCGCGGGCTGCGCTGGCGGGCACGAGCGGTGACCTGTCCCGGCTCATCGGTCGCCCGACGACACCGATCAGCCAGTCCATCGCGGTAGCGCTGGCGTCGCGCTGATCACGTCACCGCCCCGAAGCACGGCAGCACCACAGGTCGCTGCCTGCCCCACAGGCCCATACACGTCGCGCGCTCCCGCCCTTTCCGCAGCTCAGCCTGGTGCGGGGCGCGCGGCTCGGGCTGGGGCAATGGGCCGGCGTCTGTCACCCCGGCCCGCATGTCATGACCGTATGCCGATACGGGGCTGACAGACCGACCTCGGCAGCGCTACGTTCTGACCGTCGGCACCCACAGCGGGCAGATCGGGGAGGAAGCGTTGACGTCGGCCAACGCGACGCGTACCGGCCTTGCGTACGGCTTCGCCGCGTATGGCATGTGAGGTCTCTTCCCCATGTACTGGCCGCTGCTGGAGCCGACCGGCGCGGTCGAGATCCTGGCCCACCGCATGGTGTGGTCGCTGGCCGCCGTGATCATCACCCTGTTGGTGCTGCGGCGCTGGTCGTGGATACGGCCGCTGCTGCGTCAGCCCAAGCGCCTCGGCCTGATCGCCCTCGCCGCCACCGTGATCTCCGTCAACTAAGGCATCTACATCTGGGGCGTCAACTCGGGACATGTGGTCGAGGCGGCCCTGGGGTACTTCATCAACCCGCTGGTCAGCATCGCCTTCGGGGTGCTGTTGCTGCACGAGCGGCTGCGTCCGGCACAGTGGGCAGCGGTCGGCGTCGGCGTGGTCGCGGTGGCCGTACTGACGGTGGGGTACGGCAAGCTGCCCTGGATCGCGCTCACCCTCGCGTTCTCCTTCGGCACCTACGGGCTGGTCAAGAAGCACATCGGGCTTGATGGCCTGGAGTCGCTCGCGGCTGAGACCGGAATGCAGTTCCTGCCCGCGCTCGGCTTCCTGATCTTCCTGGGCGCGCGCGGCGACAGCACCTTCGCCACCGATGGTGTCGGGCACGCGCTGCTGCTCGTCGGCTGTGGCTTCATCACCGCGGCGCCGCTGATCTGCTTCGGCGGCGCCGCCGTCCGGCTCCCCCTCTCGGCGATCGGGATGTTGCAGTACATCGCCCCCACCTTCCAGTTCGTGCTGGGGCTCGTGGTCTTCCACGAGGAGATGCCCATCGAGCGGTGGGCCGGCTTCGCTCTGGTCTGGCTCGCCCTGGCCCTGTTGACCTGGGAGGCCCTGCGGACCGCCCACCGGTCGCGGAGCGAACTGCGCGCGGCTGCGGCCCGCGCCGGCGAGGCGGTGGCCGTGGCGCAGGCCGGCGTGGAGCCGGGATCGGGCGTTCCCACCCGGGCCGTCGCCGCGGCGGCGGCCGAACTCGCCGAGCCGGGACAGGCCCCGGTGACGGGCACCGTCGAGGCCGGCGGCGACCTCCCCGCACCCGACGAACTGCCCCGCTGACGCGCCGTTGGCCCCGGCGTCCCAGGCCCCGGACGATGAAAGAACCGATGACCGGGGGCGGGCACATGGGCACCGCGCAGCACACGGACGCTCCACCCGACACGGTGGCCGACCTCGCTGCGGCCCACGGCCTGGGAACTCATCGGAGCACCGCGCCACGCGGCGACGTCGACGGTGGATGCCTGGGGTGTTCGGCCCTCGTCGCCCTCGTGCCTCCCGGTGTCGGCCTGCTTCGCGGCTCCGACGGACCGCGCGGCGCCACCATCGGAGCAGTCCCGCTCTCACTTGGCCTCCTCGTGCGCGTCCTGGGCCTGCGCCGTGCCCGCGCCGAGCTCCACCCACGGGCAGCGGGTCCACCGCTTCGTCGGCGGCATCGTCGTCGTGAGCGGTCGCGGGCAGCCGATCACCTACGCGCGGCTCGACCGGGAGGGAGCCGAACGGACGGAGACCGCGCCCGTGAGCCAGGGGCAACAACAGAGCCGCTACGACGTGCTGGAACCGTGCGTGGCGTTCACACTCGCCCGCCAACCGCTGTGCGGCCCCGGGGTGGACTGACTCGCCGCGGCTCCCCACGGCGCTCGGCCCGGCACCCTGCCGCCAGGCACCCCGCACGAGCGGACCGGCCGAGGGACGGACCGGTGCGCGGGCCGCTCGGCCCGCCCGGCGCAGGCTCGGCTATCCAAGGGCATCGGCCACATGCGCCATCACCTGTTTCCAGTGCTCGCGACGGTGGACCCGCTCGGTGGCGTCCGACAGCCGCTCCTGGTGGAACCGGAGCGCCGCCTTCCCCTCCGCGCGGGCGCGCGAGACCGCCACCTGGATCGTGGTGTCCCTGGTGCTGCCGGGGGCGCGGTGCGTGAGCCGGATACGGTCACCGGGCCGGTAACCGCGGACCTCACCCGAGGTGCCATCGGCGGTCTCGTACGGCGCTCCCTTCTCCTGGTGCAGTTCGGCGCCCGGTCCGAGCCAGATGGCGATGCCCTCGTCGCCGCTGATGAAGTCCCACACCGCGGCGGGCGGGTGGAGCAGGGTCTTGGAGACCCCGACCTCCCAACCGGCGTCCCGGGTCAGGCCGCGGGGCTGCTGGGTGTCGGCGGGAGGCTGCTCCGTCTCGGCGGCAGGGCGCGACGCCGCGGAAGCCGCGGGGGTCGCGGAAGCCGGAGGAGTCGCTGCCCGCTGGCGGTGGGCCTGGGGTGCGGGCTGCGGCTCGGGCGGGGGCTTGCGAGCGGAACGGGCTCGGGCTCGCGGCTCGGCGGGGTGAACTGCGGCCTCCGGCTCGGCGGGGCTGTCCGCCGGCGCGGCCTGCCGGGCGCGCAGGGCCTTGACCTTGTGCACGTTTCCGCACCGCTGCATGGAGCACCAGCGGCGGCGGCCGGGCCGCGAGGTGTCCACGAACAGCAGGTAGCAGTTGTCCGTCGCGCACTGTCGTATCCGGTGCGCGTACGGGCCGGCGAACAGCTCGATCGCGTCGCGAGCGACCGTCGAGAGGAGTTGCCGGCCCGTCGCCGGACGCGCCCAGCGCCGGTCCGAGGCACCCGCCAGTCGTGGCACCAGCGGCGGGGCGAGCGCCATCTCGTTGACCACATCGAGGTCGGCGCCCTCCAAAGACTGCCCGTAGGCCTGATGGGTCGCCATCCGAAGCAGCGCGTCCCGCAGCCGCTTGGCCTCCACCACCTCATCGGGCGTCACGTCGATCTCGGGCGCGGGCCTGAGCCTGGAACGCGCGGCCCACACGGCGAGGTCCGCGGGATGGTGCAACACCTCATAGCACGCCCACTCGCCCGGGCCCCCGGTGGGCACCAGCTCCAGGCACAGCGCCCCCGGGTCGAACCGGTAGGGCACCCCTTGCGGTGAGTGGAGGATCAATCCCCTTGCCATCTCGCTCATGTAACCACTATAATTGGTTTCACGGCCGAGGGAAGAGGCAAAATACTCAGCGACGAGGACACGAGTGGGAGTTGCTCGACCGCCATGGTCGAGAGACCCCGGCCACCGGCCCACGAGCAGACGTCCGAGATCCGCGGACTCCGCGGATCCGACAGCGACCAACAACGGGGAGACGAGCAGAACATGCAGCCGACACCACTGGCCTGGAAGGTCGACGCCGAGGACCCGCACCGCCAGGCGACTTTCTGGGCAGCGGCGCTGCGCTACCGGATCGAGGACAACGGAGCCCTGATCGAACGCCTGCTGGCGGCTGGCGCGGTCGACGAGCAGGAGACCGTGGAGTTCCGGGGCCACCGAGCGTGCCGTGACCTCGTGGCCGTTCGACACCCCGACGACCCGTTCGACCCGGGGAGCGGCACCGGCCTCGGCCGCCGCATCCTCTTCCAGCGCGTCCCCGAACCGAAGGCCACGAAGAACCGGCTCCACCTCGATCTACACAGCGCACCGGGCGAGCGCGATGAGGAGATAGCCCGACTGGAGGAGTTGGGTGCGACCTCGCTTCACCAAGTGAGCCGCGGGGGCATCGAGTGGCAGATCATGGCGGACCCCGAGGGCAACGAGTACTGCCTGCACTGACCGCCCGTCACCCAGCCTGCGCCCATACGCCACCCTCCCGGGAGTTGCCCAGACGGCCTCCAGGGTGCCTCGGTAGCGCCTCCGCAGAGCCTCGGAGAACAACCTCTGGGCTCGCTCAAATCAGGGTTTGGACCGCCCTTGAGCGGAATGATCGTCACGACGACATTCGAGCGGGGGTGGGCCGATGAAGAGCATCATCACAGCACGAATGAAGACCGCCGCGCTGGCCGGCACGACCACTGCGCTGCTCCTCGCGGGGGCAGCCAACGTGAGTTCGGACGGGACGGCGGACGACACCGACAACGACAGGCGACGTGAGCTATCGCTGGCGGATGAGGCCGCCGCGAGACTCTCCGATACCAGCTCAGAGGGGGTGCGCATCCTGCGGGGCAAGGGGCGAGCGTCGATGCGCATCGCCGCCAGCACGACGAAGACATATGCGACCGGCCAGCACCTGACCGTGGAGACCGTGTGCCTGGGCGCGGGCAGCGTCACGATCACCGCCTCGGCGGGCGGCCCGCCAAGGCCCCGACAGGTGCACTGCGCGGAAAGCGGAACCGGCAGGGCCAAGGCATCACGCTTCACGCTCACCACACAGAAACCCGGCCCTGTACGAGTGGCGGTACAGCCGTCCGGGAAAACCAGAGGCGGCCTCGCGTTCTGCGTCCGCCCCCAGACCTGACCCCACCGCCGGCCTCGTACGCCGTGAGGCCAGCACATTGCCGGTCAGACCGCACCACGCGGGCACGCCGTGGCCACACCGGGCGCGGCAGGAGGCCCGGCCTCACGGTTTGCCGGAAGAACCAGCGCGTCGCGCGCTCCCAGCGGGACCGGGGTTCCCTTGCGAGCGGGATCGGGTTCCCCTCCGGCGGGGCCGGGCTCCCCGACCGAACGCGAGGCGAGTACGCCGCACGAGGGTTGCGCTCGCGGCGACGGCGGGAGAGGTGACTGCCGGAGGGTGGCACGGGCCGGTGAGGGGAGGTGAACCGACACGGATGAGCGATATCCGGGCGGCGGTGTCCGATTTCCGCCTTGACCAAGAGGGAGCGAGCATTCGAGCATCATGCACGCGTCAAATGCTCCCCGCTCAGTGTGGCGCGCTCTCGGCCTCATCATGCGAGCGCTGCCCAGTGAACTGTTCGTTCCGTCCTATCCGTTGCGATTCCGGAAACCTGGAGCCTCGTATGTCATCGCACCCCACGCGACGTACCGTCTCGCTGCCCCGGAGGGCCTGGCTGCGCCGAGCCGGCACGGCGACCGCCGCCGCCGGAGCCATCGCCGGGCTGAATCGTCGCATCGCCCACGGCCACGGCTTCGCCGTCGGCGCCCGCGCCCGTCGAGGTCAGAACGGCGAGCCAGTCCTCCTCGGCAGCGTTCGCCGCCCCCGACATCTCGCTCACCAACGTCAAGGGACACCTGAACCAGCTCCAGTCGATCGCCTCCAGGAACGGTGGGAACCGTGCCCACGGGGGCCCCGGCTACCGGGCCTCGATCGACTACATCAAGGCCAAGCTGGACGCGGCCGGCTACACCACGTCCATCCAGCAGTTCACCGCCAGCGGCGCCACCGGGTACAACCTGATCGCCGACTGGCCCGGCGGTGACCCGCAGAACGTCGTGATGGCCGGTGCCCACCTGGACTCGGTGTCCGCCGGGCCGGGCATCAACGACAACGGTTCGGGCTCCGCCGCCATCCTGGAGACAGTACTCGCCGTCTCCCGCGAGGGGCTCAAGCCGACGCAGCACCTCCGCTTCGCCTGGTGGGGCGCCGAGGAACTGGGCATCCTCGGTTCGCGGCACTACGTGAACAGGCTGCCCAGCACGGAGCGGTCGAAGATCGACGCCTACCTCAACTTCGACATGGTCGGCTCCCCCAACCCCGGTTACTTCGTGTACGACGACGACCGGCGGCTGGAAGCGGTGTTCAAGGACTGGTTCGCGGCCAAGGGTGTGTCCACCGAGATCGAGACGGAGGGCGACGGCCGGTCCGATCACGCCTCGTTCCAGCGCGTCGGCATACCCGTCGGCGGCCTGTTCACCGGCGCGGGCCGCACCAAGACCGCGGCGCAGGCCCAGAAGTGGGGCGGCACGGCGGGCCAGGCGTTCGACCGCTGCTACCACCGGTCGTGCGACACGACCGCCAACATCAACGACACCGGGCTCGACCGGAACAGTGACGCCATAGCCCACGCGATATGGACGCTCGGAGCGCCGAGCTAGCACCACTCCCACCCGCCGCCCTGGCTCCGGACCCGCTGTTCCGGACCTGGCCCCAGCAGGCAGCCGCCCTGCTGGTGGCCCAGGCCCGGATGGTGGCCGGACCGTCGATGGCGCGCTCCGGAGGTCCTGTCAGGGCTGCGGCAGTGAGGGACCACCGGGTTGGTGGGCGGTGGGGCTCGCACCGCTGGTGGGCCCGTCGGCGGGGAGGGGGTAGTGCCAGCCCTCGCGCCACCCGAAGGGGGCATCGACCAGGTCCTCGATCCCGGCGCCGGTCAGTAGACAGTCGAGCGCCCACTTGTTGGCCGAGTGGGCGAGCAGGAGCACACGCTGACCGTTCCATCCGGCGGCCAGGTCGCACAGGAAGTCGCGGGTGGCCCGGATGGCCTGACGGTAGCTCTGGCCACCGGGGTACGGGGCGTCGATGTGCCGCGCGCGCTCACCCGCCAGGACGGCGACCGGGCAGCCGTTGAACTGACCGTAGTCGCACTCGCGCAGGCGCGGGTCCTGGTGGATGGGGACCGTGGTGTCGGCGAAGGCGATCCGTGCCGTCTCGGCGGCACGGTGCAGATCGGAGGTGAACACGGCGGCCAGACCGGTGTCCCGGTGCCGGGTGGCGAGTTCGGCGGCGAGGAGTCGGCCCCGTTCCGAGAGCTTGCCCGGCAGCCAGCCGGACGCGATGCCGTTCTCGTTGTCCTCGGTCAGGGAATGGGTCTCGTAGACGATGTCGACTGCCATGCCGGCTCCATGCGGTGTCGTGCGGCCAAGGCCATGTGTGTGGCGGGACGACCCGGCCCTGCGATGGCCTCGCTGTCCATGAGGATCACCTCGGCCGTGCGCCGTGCGCGGGCCGACGGTGAGCCTGCGGCTCGACCAGCGGGCAACAGGCTGCGGCTGGGGTGGGCTGAGCTGGCCGAGCTCGGCTGGGCGAGTTGCCGCAGCATGGGTACTCCACGCCGAAAGAGGTGTACCGACGAACTTCTACCCGAGCTGTCACCGAGCCTCCCGATGCGGGGCCGGGTCGTCGCCTCTACCCAACCGCACCGACCGCGGCACGGGCGACCCGAAGCCGGCGAACCTTCACGGTGACGGCACGAACGGAGGGGCCGGAAACCTGCGCGCGAGCCGGGAGGAAGGGCCGGCACGTGGGACCCTCCCCCCGGCGCTGAGACCGGGCCTTCAGGATCTTCGGGACCCACCACCCGGACGGTCGGCCCGGTCGGCCCCACCACCCCCGCCGACCCCGCTCAGGCCCCCGGAGGCGTAGGCCAGGTCCCCGGGCGCCGAGGCCCTGGCCCCCGAACAACACGGAGGCCAGGGCCTCGGGTACTGAGACCCGCCCCGGGCACGGGGGTCAGGCCGTGACGTCCCTTGCGGTGAAGCGGGTCTAGGCGGCGGAGCCGAAGACGGCCAGGTAGAGGCCCTGGAGGCCGAGGTTCTTGACGATCTCGTCCCAGTAGATCGGATCACGGAGGAGGTCAGCGAAGCTCAGCCAGTAGTGCGAGAAGAGGTAGGGGTGGATCACGTGCAACTGCGGGATCCTGTCCAGGATCTGCACCGTGATGAGCAGGCCGACCGTGGCCGCCATCGCCGCGATGCCGCTGTTGGTGAGCGTGGAGATGAACAGGCCGAGGGCGGCCATGCCGACCAGCGACAGCGCGACCACTCCGCCGACCGCCGCGGCCAGCACCATCGCTTCGGCGAAGGAGATGCGCGTCCCGGAAATCAGCGTCACGTCCCCGAGGGGGAAGAGGACCGCTCCCACGCCCAGCGCGACCAGCGCCACCGTCGTGGCGACCAGGCAGAAGACCAACGTGGTCGCGTACTTGGCCAGCAGGAGGCGGGTGCGCCCGGCGGGGGCCACGAGAAGATAGCGCAGCGTCCCCGCACTCGCCTCGCCGGCGATCACGCCGATGGCCATCGGGAGGAAGACGGGAAGTGTCGCGGCGAGGGAGGCGAAGACGAGGAAGATGCCGTTGTTGGTGACCTGGGTGAGGAAGGCCGGGCCCTCACCGTTGCTGCCGCCGCCGTCCCCGATGGTGCCGCCGTCGCTGGTCTCGATCTTCACGGCGATGCCGACCAGGATCGGCACCGCGGCCAGTACGGCGAGCAGGGCCAGCGTGCGCCACCGGTGGAAGGTGATGCCCAGTTCACTGCGGAACAGGGGCCAGGGACCGCAGCACACTCGGCTGGCGTGGCAGGGCCGCCGCGCCACCGCCCCGGGGTACGACGGCGAGCCCGTCCTCGTCCCGGTCGCCGTGTCGGGTGAAACGTAGCGACGGTGTCGCCTGCCGCCGTTCGGCCTCCCGGTACGGCTGAGCTGCCGCGCCCCGTACCGCCTCCCCAGGACGCTCGGGCGCCGGCACCCGCACCGGCCGTTCGACCTCAGCCGCGCCCTCGGCCGCGCTCCCGGCCTCGCTGGCCCCCACAGCGCCCACCCCGTCGGCATCTCGCCCGGCCTCAGCGGTCTCGGTGGCCCCGGCGAACCCGGTGGACTCGACAGGACCCGCGACCTGCTCGCCGGCCTCGGGCCCTCCAGCCCGTTCGGCCGCCCCGGCCTCCGCAGCCCGCTCAGCCCGCTCAGCCCGCGACATCGAAACCCTCTCCGGTCAGTGCGACGAACGCGTCCTCAAGCGAGGCCCGTTCCGTGCCGAAGCCTCGTACCCGTACGTCGGCCCGGACGAGGGCGGCGTTCAGGTCGGCGAGGTCGGTCGGCGTGCCGTCGGCGAGTGGGGTGGTCGGCGGCTCGCCGGTAATCCAGTCCCCCGTGACCGCGAGGTCCGTCACGCCGTGCTCCTTGAGGACGCGGACCGCGTCCGCCGTGTCGGGCGTGGTGACGGTGAGTCGGCCACGCGTTCCGGGCGCGAGTTCGGCGACCGTGCCCTGGGTGATCAGGCGGCCCTGCGCCATCACGGACGCGTGCGAACACACCTGCTCGATCTCGTCCTCGTCGAGGAGGTGGGATGAGAGGAAGACGGTGATGCCGTCGTCGGCCAGTTCACCCACCAGGGTGCCGATCTCGCGCATGCCCTGCGGGTCGAGTCCGTTGGTCGGCCCATCCAGGATGAGCAGTTCACGCGGCTGGAGCAGCGCGGCGGCCAGGCCGAGGCGCTGCTTCATGCCGAGCGAGTACGCGCGGGCCTTCTTGCCCGACGCCGCCGTCAGACCCACCCGGTCCAGAGCCGCGCCGACCCGGGCGGCGCGGGTGCGCGGGTCGGCGGTCGAGTCGGCCGCGTCGTAGCGCACGAGGTTGTCGCAGCCGGACAGGAACCCGTACAGCGCGGGGCCCTCGATCAGCGCGCCGACCTTGGGCAGCACCTGGCGGGCGGTGCGCGGCATGGGCGAGCCGAGCAGCCGGGCGCCGCCCGACGTCGGCTCGATCAGACCCATCAGCATCCGGATGGTGGTCGTCTTCCCCAAGCCGTTGGGCCCGAGGAAACAGAAGACGCTGCCGCGCGGTACGAGCAGGTCGAGCCCGTCCACGGCGAGCTGCCCACCCCGGTACCGCTTCGTGAGCCCGCGCGTCTCCACCGCGGGCGTCGATCCGGCGGACGGCTCGTCCACAGGCTCCCCCTTCGTCATCCGGTTCTCACTCGGTCGTTCTCTCGGCCTACGGCCTCGTCCACGCCGCTCACCCTTGCCCGCGGCCCCGGACCGGTCCCGCCTGTCCGCATCACCGCGAGCCACACCCGTCACGGGCGCGCCCACGCGACACGAACAGCCCCGGAGACGATCCGAGGGCCACCACCTTGGCCCAGCCCCATATCCGGACGGCACGAAACCGATCCAACACGAAACCAGTCCGTACGGAAACGAACCAGCAACGGTCGGCGCTCCCACCCGCACCAATCCAGCGGCGCGCGTGCGCCAACCCCGCACCACCCAATCCTCGGCGTACGCGGACACCACCACGTCCGCCCGCCGTACGGTCAGGCCCGCCCTGCCCGCCCGCCGCACACAACCGAGCATGCATCACGGACGCACCGCGTACCGCACGACGACACACGCGGCACGCTGCCACCGTGCGCCCGATCCGCAGCGCAGGCTCCCGCGCCCCGCAGGCCACACGTCGCGCCCTGCCCACCGTGGGCACCACACGCAGCACGCCGCGCGTCGCACGCGACACACCGTCCAATACGCGTCACACGCGCACCACAGCGCATTCGGCCCACCGCACCCGCCTACAACGGCCAGCTTCCCCGCCTCGGCCCGCCCGGCCCCGCCCCGACCCTGACCCCGGCCCCGTCCCGACCCGGCACTGGCCGGGCTCCGTTCGGCCGCACGCGAACCGGCCTGCGGGGGCCGGTGGCGCTCAAGGGCTGGGGCGCGGCCAACAGGCCGCCGGTGTGGCAAGGCCGTCCGGTGCTGCGTGCCCCTGGAGGCATACGCAGCACCGGACGGCCGGCGCCGATCACCGTGCGACGGGCGCAGCCGCCGACGGCCGCCGTGGGCCCGGCCGGCGAGGCCGGGACCGGGGCCGGGCGATCGCGGCGGCCGCTTGCCCGCGTCGGCGGCTACCTGCCTGCGTTGGCGGCGTCGATCAGCGTGTCCTTGCCGACCGCGCCGACGTACAAGGTGCCGTCGTCGGTCAGCAGGGCGTTGACCAGGCGAGTGCTGAACACCGTGCCCGAGCCGAAGTCACCCTTGACTTGGTCACCGAGCTTGTCGAGGAACTGCGAGGCCGCGGCGGACTCGTCGCCCTCGCCGGGCTGCCAGGTGGGGAGGCCGCCGCCGGGCAGCTTGAGCTTGGCGACCGTGCCCCAGCCCTCACCGATCACGTTCAGGCCGGACAGGTCGTCGGCGCCCAGCTCCTTCGGCTGGCCGAGCTTCTCGGCCTTGCGGTCGAGGTCCTTCTGCTCGGTGACCTTGGCGCCCTTGGGGGGCGTGAACTCGAAGGTGCTGGCCTTCGGCTTGCCGAAGCTGACCTTGGTGAACCCCACGTCGACGACGGCCTTGCCACCGCTCTTCGGGGCGAGGGTGAACTTGAGCGGGACACCGTTGTCCGCGTCCACGGCGATCCGGATGGAACCGACCGTGGTGTCGCCCTTCGGGACCAGCTTGAGCTGGTACGCGTCGCGACCGGCGATCTTCGCCGTGCCGTCCACCGTGACGGACGTGGTCTCGTCCGCCCCGGCCAGGACCTTCTTCGCCAGTTCCTGCGGCGTGGCGTCGGTCAGGTCTTTCGGCAGCCGCTCCTCCTGCTTGCCCTTGCCGTGCGAACGGTCCTGCTGGGGAGCGGTGGCGTGGTAGACCGTGTTGCTGCCGCTGTCGTACGCCCAGACCTGGTCACCGTTGTGGATCAGGCTGTACTCGGCGGCGTCCTCGATGATCGAAACGCGCTGCTTCTCAGGGCCGTCCGCCGCGACGCGCAGGGTGTGCGAACCCGCCGCCAGCTCGGGGAGCTTGGACTGCGGAGCCGCGGACGCCTCGTCGCCGTCCTCGCCACCGTGCTGGCCGCCGCCCATCCCACCCAGCGACGAGCCGGCCGAGAGGCCGGGGATGCCCAGGTCAGTGCTGATCTTCACCGAGCCGGAAAGCTGCTGGGTGTCCGACGCGGCGATCTTGGCTATCAGTTCCTCTGCCGTGATCTTCGGCAGGTCGGGGTCGCCGTCGGAGTTGGCAAGCGCCGGGACCAGCCCGATCGTCGCCGCCACCACCCCCGCCACCGCGACCGGGACGGCGTACCGCGCGGCTTTGTGCCGTCGCGCGGGACGCTCCCCGTCGCACTCGTCCGTGGCCTCTGTCGATCGGGTACGTGCCATGTGTGCTCTACCTCCGTCGTCGCCCGGCGGTTCATCAACGTCGCACTCGTCCACCCTCGGGCTTCATTGTCACCCGATCCGCCGTGCGGTGGCTTCTCCATCCCATCAAAAGCACCGCCACCTGGCGTCCCCCCGCAGGAGCAACTCCCCGTACCCATGCGGGATGACACGCATCAGACGAAAGACCGAGGGTTCTCGGGGCAAGACCAGGGCACGCACGGGAACTCGGGCCGCCACCTGGCCCGTCACCCATCGGCCACTACGGGGTACGAGGGGCGCGGGGCACGGCGGCGCCACGGAGCGGGAAAGAGGTACTGGGGAAGAGGGGCCGAGGAAAGGACGGCTGGGCAGGGCGGGGGCTCAGCCGGCCCGGTGGACCACCGCGTCGCACAGGCCCTCAAGCGCCGAGCGCGCCGCGCCCCTCGGGAGCGGGGCGAGCATGGCGCGCGCCTCCGCCGCGTACCGCAGCGTGTCGCGTCGTGCCTGCTCAAGGGCGGGGTGGGCGCGCAGCCTGAGCAGCACCTCGGCGTGCCGGGCGTCGTCCGTCAGGTCGCCCTCAAGCAGCGCGCACAGCTCGCGGTCGGCCACCGACCCGCTCGCCTGAGCCTGGGCACGCAGGTGGAGCACCGGCAGGGTGGCGATGCCCTCGCGCAGGTCCGTACCGGGGGTCTTGCCCGACTCGTGCGAGTCGCTGGCGATGTCCAGTACGTCGTCGGCGAGCTGGAAGGCGATGCCGAGCCGCTCCCCGTACTGGGTCAGCACGCTGATGACGCTCTCGTCCGCGCCCGCCATGATCGCGCCGAGCCGGCCCGAGACGGCGACCAGCGAGCCGGTCTTGCCGGCGAGGACGTCGAGGTAGTGCTCGATCGGGTCGCGGCCGTCGCGCGGCCCCGCGGTCTCCAGGATCTGGCCGGTGACCAGGCGTTCGAACGCCTCGGCCTGGATGCGGACCGCTTCCGGTCCGAGGTCGGCCAGTATGTGCGAGGCGCGGGCGAAGAGGAAGTCGCCGGTCAGGACGGCCAGGGAGTTGCCCCAGCGGTTGTTGGCGCTGGGGACGCCGCGCCGCACGTCGGCCTCGTCCATCACGTCGTCGTGATACAGCGTCGCCAGGTGGGTCAGCTCGACGACCACGGCCGACGGCACGACGCCCGGTGCGTGCGGGTCCCCGAACTGCGCGGCCAGCAGCACCAGGAGCGGCCTGAAACGCTTGCCGCCGGCGCGTACCAGGTGCTGGGCCGCCTTGGTGATGAACGGGACGTCGCTCTTGGTGGCCTCCAGCAGGCCCTCCTCGACGGCCGCCAACCCGGCTAGGGCGTCGGCTTCCAGAGTCTGGTCCCGCACGGTCAGCCCAAGGGGCCCGACGACGGTCACGAGAGGTACTCCTGTCTGCCTACGATCGCGTGGAATGTCGATGTGTCGCTGTCTCCACCACAAGGAAGCGTATCCGGTCGGGTATCGATCACCGTGAGCGCCTTCCCGGCCGCCCCTTCCCCCGAAGCGCTCGCCTCCTCAGGGTCACCACCACCGTCGGCAACCGTGCGCGCACGCGTCTGCCCTGGTCGACGCGCGGGCGCCCGGGCCAAGGCCGGGTGACCAGCAGGTGACGCCCGGCCCACGACCCCCGCCATCGCGGGCGCCCCCGCCCCCTGACGGGCCCCGAACGACCGCCGCGCCAGCCTCCACAGCCCCACCCGCCCCTCGCCCGAGCCCGGCCGGGCCCACCATGCCCCGCCCGTCCCGCACACCCCATACGTCTACGTTCCGCACGTTCCGCTCACCCCGCGCACACCGCTCACGCCGCACACCCCCGGCATCGCGCGCTCCCCCGAGCGCCGGCCCGAGTGCCCCGCTCCTCCCCTGCGTCACCGGACACATCACCGGACCGGGGGACACCGCGGCCGCCCCCGCCCCGACGCGGCGCGGGCACGCGGCGGAGACGTCCCCTCGGAGCGACCGACCCCACCCAGCCACCCCGACCGCCCCAGTCACCCCGTTGCCCCGGTCACCCCGGTCAAGCCCACTCCAGGGCGCCCGCCACCGAACGCGCCCCGAGCTGGCCACTCACCCCGCACCGGCCAGCGCCCACGACCCACGCCCCACGCCCCACGAGCCCCGACCCGCGAGCCACGCACGGCACACGCCACGCCAAGCACCACACACCACACAGAGCGCACCCGGCACCGCACCCAGCACCCGGCATCGCGCCCAGCACTGAGCACCCAGCACCCAGCACCCAGCACCCAGCACCCAGCACCCAGCACGCCGAAGACCGAGGCCCGGGCTCCGCATTCCGGGGCCAGCGCTCCGGAATCCGGGAGTTCAGCACCGCTATAAGGTGCATGCCGTCCGATATTCGGACACACGGGGTTCGCCTCAACCGCCTTCCGACCCCCCTCAACCCGCCCTTCCAGACGTAGTCTGTGGCCTGCCAGCTTGCAGACGAGGAGAAGGCGAGGCAGCACCCATGCCCCAGCACAGCCCGCTCGACCTGGCCGAGGGTGCCCCCTTCGGTCCGCACAACCTGCCGTACGGCGTCTTCACCACCTCGGACGAGCCGCAGCGGCGGCGGGTCGGCGTGCGGTACGGCGCGTACGTGCTGGACGTGCGCGCGCTGGCCGAGGCCACCGGTTCCGCCCACGCCGCCGTGCTCTGCGCCGGCGCGCTCAACCCGCTGCTCGCCGCCGGCCGCGCCATATGGACCGCCGTGCGCGCGGAGTTGGTCGACGCGCTCACCGACCCCGCGCGGCGCGCCACCGTCGAGCCGCTGCTGATCCCGCTGGCCGACGTCGCCCTCCACCTGCCCTTCGACGTGGCCGACTACGTCGACTTCTACGCCAGCGAGCACCACGCCAGCAACGTGGGCCAGATCTTCCGCCCCAACGGGGACGCGCTCACCGCCAACTGGAAGCACCTGCCGATCGGTTACCACGGCCGCGCGGGCACCGTCGTCGTCAGCGGTACCCCGGTGGCCCGGCCCGCCGGCCAGCGCAAGGCGCCCGCCGACGCCGCGCCGACCTTCGGGCCCTCGCAGCGCCTGGACATCGAGGCCGAGTTGGGCTTCGTCGTCGGCACCCCGTCCACGCTGGGCCAGCCGGTGCCGCTGGACGCCTTCGCCGACCACGTCTTCGGCGTCACGCTGCTCAACGACTGGTCGGCGCGCGACATCCAGGCGTGGGAGTACGTGCCGCTCGGCCCGTTCCTCGGCAAGTCCTTCGCCACCTCCGTCTCCGCCTGGGTCACGCCGCTGGACGCGCTCGCGCACGCGCGTACGGCGCCGCCGCGGCGGGACATCCCGCTGCTGCCCTACCTGGACGACTCGGCCGCCGCCGAACCGGGCGGCTTCGATATCCGGCTCGAGGTCGCCATCAACGGGCACGTGGTCTCGCGTCCGCCGTTCTCCGCCATGTACTGGACGGCGGCGCAGCAACTCGCGCACATGACGGTCAACGGCGCCAGCCTGCGCACCGGCGACCTGTTCGCCTCCGGCGCCATCAGCGGTCCCCGCCCCGAGGAGCGCGGCTGCCTGCTCGAACTGACCTGGTCCGGCCGCGACCCTGTGGAGCTGCCCACCGGCAAGCGCACCTTCCTGGAGGACGGCGACGAGGTGACGATCACGGCGTGGGCGCCGGGCCCGGGCGGCGTACGCGTGGGTCTCGGCGAGGTCACCGGCAAGATCACCGGCTGATAGTCGTACGGGCCCCGAGCGGCACGGCGTCGGCGCGCCCGCGCGGGCTCGTACAGGTCCCGCTCGGGGCCCGCGACGCAGGGGCCGCGGGCGCCCTCGCGGCGGGCGGTCCCGGGCACGCCGGGGCCCGCGCCGCGGCGGCGTTCCGCGGGCTCCTGAGCCGCGGACGCCGACGCTCCGCCCGCGGTGAGTCCGGCGTCCCCAGGGGCCGTACCGGCTGCTACGTTGTCAGGCTCCTGACCAAAACAGCGGCCGGTCCGGGGGACGGGTCGGCCGGAACGGATGGAGAAGCGCGTGCGCAAGGCAGCCATGATCGCTGGTGCGTCGGCCCTCGCCGCCCTGCTCGTCACAGGGTGCGGCAGTGACGGCGACGGCGGCGAGGACGGCGACAAGGCGAAGCAGACGCCCTCGGGCGCCGAGCGGAAGCCGAGCGACGCCCCCGCCGAAGGCGACGGCAACAGCACGAAGGTCGAGGGGACGTACCTGTCCAAGGACACCGGCAACGGCCAGCGCATCGTCCTCGGAGTCAAGGACAAGACCGCCTTCCTGGCCGGCCCGCACACCTGCACCGTCACGTACCAGCAGAACATGCTGATGCTCACGTGCCCCGACGGCAACACCGACCGCACGATGGGTAAGGTCACCACGAACGCCGACGGCAGCCTGACCGTGGACTGGGACGCCCTCTCCGAGGACGACGTCCTCTTCCCGGCCAAGGCCGGCGACGCCATCCCGACCCCGTCCGGGCTCCCCGACATCCAGGACCTCGGCGGCGACCTGGACGACCTCAAGGACTCCGGCGGCCTCGGCGGCTGACGCCCCGCCCCACCCCGGCCCCGCGAACACAGCCACCGGCCCAGCCCAGTCCCGGCCAGCCCGGGCCGGCCGCCAACAGTAGGCAGCCGGCCGCGCGCGGACCACGCACACGCCTCGGGCCCGGCCCCCTCCACCCTGGAGGGGGCCGGGCCCGAGGCGTACGCCCGAGGTCTCGGCGCACGGGGCTAGCGGACGAAGACGCCGGCGTCACCCACCATTTCCAGGAAGTACTACGGCGCGATGCCGAGCACCAGCGTCACCGCGACGCCGATCGCGATCGCCGACGAGGTCAGCACGCTCGGCACGGCGACCATCGGGCCGTCCGCGCGGGGCTCGCTGAAGAACATCAGCACGATGACGCGGATGTAGAAGAACGCCGCGATGGCCGACGACACCACGCCGACCACCACCAGGGCCCCCGCGCCGCCCTCCGCCGCCGCCTTGAAGACAGCGAACTTGCCCGCGAACCCCGAGGTGAGCGGGATGCCGGCGAAGGCCAGCAGGAAGACCGCGAAGACCGCGCCCACCAGCGGGGAACGCCGCCCGAGGCCGGCCCACTTCGACAGGTGGGTGGCTTCGCCGCCCGCGTCCCGCCCGCACCAGCGTGACCACCGCGAACGCGCCCAGCGTTACGAAGCTGTACGCGCCCAGGTAGAAGAGGACCGAGGAGACGCCCTCCTCGTTGGTGGCGATGACACCGGCGAGGATGGAGCCCGCGTGGGCGATCGAGGAGTACGCGAGCAGCCGCTTCACGTCGGTCTGGGTGACCGCGACGATCGCGCCGGCCAGCATGGTCACGATCGCGACACCCCACATCACCGGGCGCCAGTCCCAACGCAGCCCCGGCAGTACCACGTACAGCAGGCGCAGCAGCGCGCCGAACGCCGCGACCTTGGTGGCCGCCGCCATGAAGCCGGTGACCGGGGTCGGCGCGCCCTGGTAGACGTCGGGGGTCCACATGTGGAACAGCACCGCGCCGATCTTGAACAGCAGGCCCATCAGCACCATCGCGCCGCCGATCAACAGCAGCGCGTCGTTGCCCATCGTCTGTGCCAGGGCCGGGGTGATGTCGGCGACCTCGCCGTCCACCACGTCGGCGATCCGGCCGTAGGTGACCGAGCCGGCGTAGCCGTACAGCAGCGCGATGCCGAACAGCAGGAAGGCCGAGGAAGACGCGCCGAGGAGGAAGTGCTTGACCGCCGCCTCCTGCGACATGAGCCGCTGCCGGCGGGCGAGCGCGCACAGCACGTACAGCGGCAGCGAGAAAACCTCAAGCGCGATGAACAGCGTCAACAGGTCGTTCGCCGCCGGGAAGACCAGCACGCCGCCGACGACGAACAGCAGCAGCGGGAAGACCTCGGTGGTGGTGGTGGTGAAGCCGGCCTTGGTGGCCTCCTTCTCCGCGTCCCCGCCGGGCACGGCGGCGGCCTGGGCGGCGAAGGAGTCCACCCGGTTGCCGTGCGCCAGCGGATCGAGCCGGCGTTCGGCGAAGGTGAAGACCGCGACCAGCGAGACCAGCAGGATGGTGCCCTGCAGGAAGAGCGCGGGGCCGTCCACCGCGATGGCGCCCTCCGCCGCGATCCGGGCCTTGCTCGTACCGTAGTCGCCGACGGCCAGGCCGATCACAGCCGCGAAGGCGGCGGCGATGCCGAGCACGCTGGTGAACAACTGGGCCCCGTACCGCGCCCTACGGGGCAGCAGCGCCTCGATGAGCACGCCCACGATGGCAGCCCCGATGACGATCAGCGTGGGCGCGAGCTGGCCGTACTCGATGTCGGGCGCCTTGAACTTGTCCGGCGACTCGGCCACCATGGTCCACAGGCTGTGGACCGTTACGGGATCTGCCACGGCGCTCACTTCGCGGCCTCCACATCTCGTACGGGCACATCAGGCTTGGGGTCCTGCTTGTCGACCACGGACAGCGTGTGGTCGACGGCCGGGTCGATCATCTCGGTGACCGGCTTGGGCTAGACGCCGAGGAAGACCAGGAGGGCGATCAGCGGGACCACCACGGTCAGCTCCCGCACCCTGAGGTCGGGCATGTTCTCCACGCCCGCCTTCACCGGCCCGGTCATCGTGCGCTGGTAGAGCACCAGCACGTACAGCGCGGCGAGCACGATGCCGACGGTGGCGATGATCCCGATGGCGGAATACCGGCTGAACGTGCCGACCAGCACCAGGAACTTGCTGATGAACGGCGCCAGGCCGGGCAGCGACAGCGTCGCGAGCCCGCCGATCAGGAACGTGCCGGCGAGCACCGGGGCCACCTTCTGCACGCCGCCGTAGTCGGCGATGAGCCGCGAGCCGCGCCGGCTGATCAGGAACCCGGCGACGAGCATCAGGGCGGCGGTGGAGATGCCGTGGTTGACCATGTACAGCGTCGCGCCGCTCTGGCCCTGGCTGGTCATCGCGAAGATGCCCAGGATGATGAAGCCGAAGTGGGAGATCGACGCGTACGCCACCAGGCGCTTGATGTCGCGCTGACCGACCGCGAGCAGCGCCCCGTAGAGGATGCTGATCACCGGCGAGCACCAGGATCACCGGCGTGGCCCACTTGCTGGCCTCCGGGAAGAGGTGCAGGCAGTAGCAGAGCATGGCGAAGGTGCCGACCTTGTCGACCACGGCGGTGATCAGCACGGCGACCGGCGGGGTGGACTCGCCCATCGCGTTCGGCAGCCAGGTGTGCAGCGGCCACAGCGGCGCCTTCACCGCGAACGCGAAGAAGAAGCCGAGGAACAGCAGCCGTTCGGTGTTGGTCGAGATGGACAACTCGCCGCTGGCCCGGGCCTCCGCGATCTGTTGCAGCGAGAAGGTGCCGCTGCCCAGGTCGTCGGCGGTCACCGCGTACAACCCGATGACGGCGGCCAGCATGATCAGCCCGCCGGCCAGGTTGTAGAGCAGGAACTTCACCGCCGCGTAGCTGCGCTGGGTCGCGGTCTCCCGCTCGCTGCGCTGGCCCGCCCGGTCCCCGAAGCCGCCGATGAGGAAGTACATCGGGATCAACGTGGCTTCGAAGAAGACGTAGAATGAGGAAGACGTCGGTGGCCTCGAAGGAGAGGATCACCATCGCCTCGACCATCAGGATCAGCGCGAAGAAACCCTGGGTGGGGCGCCACCGGCCGTGCGTGACGGACTGCGCCGCGGCCTCGGGGGCACCCGCCGGCGGGTCGGCGTCGTGCCACCCGGCGAGCACCACGAACGGGACGAGCAGCGCGGTCAGCCCGACCAGCACCACCCCGATGCCGTCCACGCCCAGCTCGTACCGCACGCCGAAGTCCGCGATCCAGGCGTGCGACTCGGTGAGTTGGTACGGGTCCTCGCTGTCGGGGTCGAAGCGGATCAGCGCCGCCGCGGCCAGCACCAGCGTGGCCAGCGAGAACAGCAGGGCCACCCACTTGGCGGCGGTGCGCTGTGCGGCCGGGAGGGCCGCGACGGCGACGGCGACGACGGCGGGCGCCACAGGCGTGGCCGTCAACAGGGGAAATGACATGTCAGACCGCCCTCATCAGCAGGGTCGCGGCGATCAGGACCGCCGTACCGCCGAACATAGAGACCGCGTAACTGCGCGCGTAGCCGTTCTGCAGTCGCCGCAGCCGCCCGGAGAGCCCGCCGACCGAGGCCGCGGTGCCGCCCACGACGCCTCCACCAGCTTGTGGTCGACCGTAGACCAGGCTGCGGGTCAGGTGCTCCCCGCCGCGGACCAGGACGAACGTGGTTGAAGTCGTCCTGGAACAGGTCGCGGCGGGCCGCCCGGGTGAGCAGCGAGCCGCGCGGCGCGACGACCGGGACCGGCTTGCGCCCGTACTGCGCCCAAGCCAGCGCGACGCCGACGACCAGCACCGCGACGGTGGACAGCGTGACGGTGGTCGCGCTCAGCGGGGCGTCGCCGTGGTCGTGTCCGGTGACCGGCTCCAGCCAGTGCACGAACCGGTCGCCGACGCTGAACAGGCCGCCCGCGAAGACCGAACCGAAGGCCAGCACGATCATGGGGATGGTCATCGACTTGGGCGACTCGTGCGGGTGCGGCTCGGCGTGCTCGCCGCGGGTCTCGGCGGCGGGCTCGGCGCTGGGCGACTCGTGCGAACGGGTCGCCGCCTTGCGCCAGCGCTCCTCGCCGAAGAAGGTCAGCAGCATCACGCGGGTCATGTAGTACGCGGTGATGGCCGCGCCGAGCAGCGCCGTACCGCCGAGGATCCAGCCCTCGGTGCCGCCCTTGGCGAACGCCGCCTCGATGATCTTGTCCTTGGAGAAGAAGCCGGACAGACTCGGGAAGCCGATGATCGCCAAGTAGTCGAGGCCGAAGGTGATGAAGGTGATCGGCATGTACATGCGCAGGCCACCGTACTTGCGCATGTCCACCTCGTCGTTCATCCCGTGCATCACGGAACCCGCGCCGAGGAAGAGGCCGGCCTTGAAGAAGCCGTGCGTGACCAGGTGCATGATCGCGAACACGTACCCGATCGGGCCGAGCCCGGCGACCAGGATCATGTACCCGATCTGCGACATGGTCGAGCCGGCCAGCGCCTTCTTGATGTCGTCCTTGGCGCAACCGACGATCGCACCGAAGATCAGCGTGACCGCGCCGACCGTGACCACGGCGGTCTGCGCGTCGGGCGCCGCGTTAAAGATCGCGCCGGAACGGGTGATGAGGTAGACGCCGGCGGTGACCATCGTCGCGGCGTGGATCAAGGCCGAGACCGGGGTCGGGCACTCCATGGCGTCGCCCAGCCAGGACTGGAGCGGCACCTGCGCCGACTTGCCGCACGCGGCGAGCAGCAGCATCAGCCCGATCGCGGTGAGCTTGCCCTCGCCGGTCTCCCCGGTCGCCTCCAGGACGGGCCCGAAGGTGAAGGTGCCGAAGGTGGTGAACATCAGCATGATCGCGATGGACAGGCCGACGTCGCCGACCCGGTTGACCAGGAACGCCTTCTTGGCCGCCGTCGCCGCGCTCGGCTTGTGGTGCCAGAAGCCGATCAGCAGGTACGAGGCGAGGCCGACGCCCTCCCAACCCACTTACAGCAAGAGGTAGTTGTCGGCGATGACCAACAGCAGCATCGCCGCGAGGAACAGGTTGAGGTAGCCGAAGAAGCGCCGGCGCCGGTCGTCGTGCTCCATGTAGCCGACCGAGTAGATGTGGAGCAGCGTGCCCACACCCGTGATCAGCAGCACGAAGGTCATCGACAACTGGTCGAGCTGGAACGCGACGTCCGCCTGGAAGCCGCTGACCGGAATCCAACTGAACAGGTGCTGGTGCATGGCCCGGTGGTGCTCGTCCTCGCCCAGCATGTCGACGAAGAGCAGCACGCCGATCACGAACGAGGCCGCCGCGAGCGGCGTGCCGAGCCAGTGTCCGAGCCGTTCGAGCCGCTTGCCGCTGCACAGCAGCACGGCCGCGCCCAACAGCGGCGCCGCGACGAGCCATCCAATGAGGTTTTCCACTGTCGCTACCCCTTACAGCTTCATCAGGCTGGCGTCGTCGACCGAGGCCGAGTGGCGGGAGCGGAAGATCATCACGATGATCGCGAGGCCGATCACGACCTCGGCCGCGGCGACGACCATCGTGAAGAACGCCATGATCTGTCTGTCGAGGTTGCTGTGCATCCGGGAGAAGCTGACGAACGCCAGGTTGCAGGCGTTCAGCATCAGTTCGATGCACATGAACACGACGATCGCGTTCCGCCGGAGCAACACCCCCGCCGCGCCGATGGTGAACAGCAGGGCGGCCAGGTAGAGGTAGTTGATCGGGTTCACTTGACCTCCTCCTCGGCCCGGGCCTCGCCCGCGGCCGCGGGACGGGTTCCGTTACGGGCGGACGGGGCGCGCTGGCCGGTCGGCCCGCCCGCGGCGTCGCCGCCGCGTTCCAGCCACTCCTCGGAGCGCTGTTCGAGGGCGGCGAGTTCGGCCAGCAACGCCCCGGAGACGTCCCGGATCTGGCCCCGGCCGCGCAGCGTCGCGTTGACGGTCTTCTCGGAGATCGAGCCGTCGGGCAGCAGGCCGGGGATGTCCACCGCGTTGTGCCGGGCTTAGACGCCGGGCGCGGGCAGCGGCGTGATCTGCTTGCCCTCGCGGATGCGCAGCAGCGCCCGCTCCTGCTGGGTCTTGGCGCGCTCGGTGCGCTCCCGGTGGGTGAGGACCATCGCGCCGACGGCGGCCGTGATCAGCAGCGCGCCGGTAATCTCGAAGGCGAAGACGTACTTGGTGAAGATCAGCTCCGCCAGGCCCTCGACGTTGCCACCGGCGTTCGCCTTGGCTAGACCCTCCGAGTTCTTGAGCGACGCGTTCCCGATGCCGGCGATCAGGAGGATGCCGAGGCCGCAGCCGACGGCCAGCAAGCGCTGCCCCTTGATCGTCTCCGTGAGGGAGTCGGCCGCGGTGACGCCGACCAGCATCACGACGAACAGGAAGAGCATCATGATCGCGCCGGTGTAGACGACGATCTGCACGACGCCCAGGAAGTACGCGCCGTTGGCGAGGTAGAACACCGCCAGGATGATCATGGTGCCGGCGAGCGAGAGGGCGGAGTGCACCGCCTTCCTCATCAGGATGGTGGCCAGCGCGCCGATCACGGCGACGGTGCCCAGCACCCAGAACTGCACGGCCTCGCCGGTCGAGGTGGTGGAGGCCGCGGCGGCCAGTGTGCTCACGCTGTGACCCCCTTGTCCTGCGCGCTGGTCCCGCTGCGCGCCGCGGCGGCGGCCTCGGGCGGGCTGACCGGGCCGTCCTCGGCGGGGTCGGCCGATTCCGCTCCCGGCGGCCGCTCGCCCTTGCTGACCGCGACCTGCCGGACGGCGCCCGGGGCGGCCTCGGTGACCAGACCGCGGTAGTAGTCCTGCTCGTCCGTGCCGGGGAAGATCGAGTGCGGCGAGTCGACCATGCCCTCCTGCAGCCCAGCGAGCAGCTCCTCCTTGGTGTAGATGAGCGACTCGCGGGAGCTGTCGGCCAGTTCGTACTCGTTCGTCATGGTCAGCGCCCGGGTCGGGCACGCCTCGACGCACAGGCCGCACAGGATGCAACGCAGGTAGTTGATCTGGTACACGCGGCCGTACCGCTCGCCCGGGGAGTAGCGCTCCTCCTCGGTGTTATCCGCGCCCTCCACATAGATCGCGTCGGCCGGACAGGCCCAGGCGCACAGCTCGCAGCCGATGCACTTCTCCAGCCCGTCCGGGTGCCGGTTGAGCTGGTGGCGGCCGTGGAACCGGGGCACCGTCGGCTTCTTCTGCTCCGGGTACTGCTCGGTCAGCCGCTTCTTGAACATGGCCTTGAAGGTGACGCCGAACCCGGCGACCGGATTCTGGAAGTCAGACACGGTCGGCCTCCTTCACTACCGGGGGTACCGGGGTCGCCCCCCAGAAGGCACGAGCCTGGACGTCAGACACCGCCCGTCTCCTTTCCGTCACTGAAAGTGTCGTCTCGACCACTGACAATCAGCTCGCGCTCGTGGCACGGGCGTCGTCGGGGCACGGGCGGCGGGGTCTGTCCCGGCAGGGGTGGCACGGGGAAGCCGCCCACCATCGGGTCGAAGGCCGGTTCCGGCGCCGCTTCGGCCTCGGACGCGGCCCGCTGGTCCGCACGGTCGCGGTACATGTCCCAGACGAACGAGAGGAGCAACAGCGCAAGGACGGCGGCGCCGACGTAGAGCACGATGTCCTGGAACTCGTAGTCCTCGTTGCGCAGCGCCCGCACCGTGGCGACCAGCATCAGCCAGACCATGGAGACCGGGATGAACACCTTCCAGCCCAGCTTCATGAACTGGTCGTAGCGCACCCGCGGCAGCGTGGCGCGCAGCCAGACGAAGGCGAACAGCAGGGTCAGCAGCTTGCCGACGAACCAGAGCATCGGCCACCAGCCGTGGTTCGCGCCCTCCCAGAAGGTGCTGATCAGGTACGGGGCCCGCCAGCCGCAGAGGAAGAGGGTGACCGCCACGGCCGAGACGGTGACCATGTTGATGTACTCGGCGAGCATGAACATCGCGAACTTGATCGACGAGTACTCGGTGTTGAAGCCGCCGACCAGGTCGCCCTCGGACTCCGGCATGTCGAACGGGGCGCGGTTGGTCTCGCTGACCATCGCGATCAGGTAGATTATGAAGGAGACCGGCAGCAGGATAGCGTACCAACGGTTGTGCTGGCCCTCGACGATGGCCGAGGTGGACATCGAGCCGGAGTGCAGGAAGACCGCGGCGAACGCTAGGCCCATCGCGATCTCGTAGCTGATCATCTGCGCGCACGAGCGCAACCCGCCGAGCAGCGGGTACGTCGAGCCGGAGGACCAGCCCGCCAGCACGATGCCGTAGATGCCGACCGACGCCGTGGCCAGGATGTAGAGGACCGCGATCGGCAGGTCGGTGAGTTGCATCGTGGTGCGCTCGCCGAAGATGGAGATCTCGTTGCCCGCCGGGCCAAACGGGATGACGGCGACGGCCATGAACGCGGGGATCGCGGTGACGATCGGGGCGAGCAGGTACACCGCCTTGTCTGCCCGCTTGACGATCACGTCTTCCTTGAGCATCAGCTTCACGCCGTCCGCGAGGGACTGCAGCATGCCCCAGGGGCCGTGCCGGTTAGGGCCGATGCGGAGCTGCATCCAGGCGACGACCTTGCGCTCCATGACGATGGAGATCAGCACCGTCACCATCAGGAACGCGAAGCAGAAGACGGCCTTGATGACCACCAGCCACCACGGGTCGTGACCGAACGCGGACAGGTCCTCCGCCGCGAGATAGCGCAGGTGGCTCTGGGCGCCAGCGACGATGCCGGTCATCCCGTCACCTCCGTACCGAGCCGCGGGGCGACCTGGGCGGGCGCCCCGATCGTGACCAACTCGCCGGTGCGGGGGCCCAGGTCACGCTGGGCGCCGCCACCGGTCGAGTTCAGCGGCAGCCACACCACCCGGTCGGGCATCTCCGTGACCGCCAGCGGCAGCGTCACCGTGCCAGCCGGGCCGCGCACCTGGAGCAACTGGCCGTCCCGTACGCCGGCCTCGGCGGCCGTCGCGGCCAACAGGCGGGCCAGCGGCGCGTGCCGGGTGCCGGCCAGCGCCTCGTCGCCCTCCTGGAGCCGGCCCTGGTCGAGCAGCAGCCGGTGGCCGGCGAGCACCGCCTGGCCCGCCGCCGGGCGCGGCAGCGGGGCGCCGCCCTGCCCGGTCGGTGTCGGCAGCGCCGTGACCGGCGCCGCCTCCCAGCCGCCGAGCCGGTCCAGCTCGCGCCGCGCGGCGCGCACGTCCGGCAGGGCGATCGGGGTGTCCATGTGGTCGGCCAGCATGTGCAGCACCCGGCCGTCGGGCTGTACGTGGCGGCGGACCATCTGGTCGGGCTTGACCGCGGCCTCGAACGGGCGGGCCCGGCCCTCCCAGTTGAGGAAGGTGCCCGACTTCTCGACCACGGCCGAGACGGGCAGCACCACGTCGGCGCGGTCGGTGACCTCGGATGGCCGCTGCTCCAGGCTGACCAGGAACGGCACCGCCTCCAGCGCCTGGACGGCGCGGGCCGGGTCGGGCAGGTCGGCTACCTCGACGCCGCCGACGAGCAGCGCGCCGAGTTCGCCGCCCGCGGCGGCCTTGATGATCTGTCCGGTGTCGCGCCCGTGCCGGGGCGGCAGTTCGCGCACCCGCCACAGCTCGGCGACCTCCTCGCGGGCGCTCGGGCTGGTGGCCGGGCGCCCGCCGGGCAGCAGCCCGGACAGCGCGCCCGCCTCGATCGCGCCGCGCTCGCCGGCCCGGCGCGGAATCCACGTCAGGCTGGCGCCGGTGGCCGAGGCCAGCCGGACGGCGGCGGTCAGCGCGTCCAGCCACTCCGGCTCGGTACCGGGTGCCGGGTGCCGGGTGCCGGGTGCCGGGTGCCGGGTGCCGGGTGCCGGGTGCCGGGTGCCGCGGGCAGCAGCGTGCCGCCCGCCTTGGTCAGGCCGCGCGTCGCGTACGGGGCGAGGCCGAAGGTGCGCTGGCCGTGCTTGCGGTGGGCCTCGCGCAGCCGCAGGAAGACGCCGGGCGCCTCCTCCTCCGCCTCGAACCCGACGAGCAGCACGGCCGGGGCCGCCTCAAGCGTGGCGTTGGTCAGCCCCCGCCCGTCCAGGTCGCGGCCGCGACCGGCGACGTACCCGGCGAGGAAGTCGGCCTCCTCGGTGCTGTGCGCCCGGGCCCGGAAGTCGACGTCGTTGGTCTCCAGGGCCACCCGTGCGAACTTGGCGTAGGCGTACGCGTCCTCGACAGTCAGCCGGCCGCCGGTCAGCACCCCGGTCCGGCCGCGCGCGCCCTCCAGGCCGCGGGCCGCGGCGGCCAGCGCCTCGGGCCAGCTCGCCGGCTCCAATTCGCCGCTGTCGGCGTCGCGTACCAGCGGCGTGGTCAGCCGCTCGGGCCGCTGCGCGTACCGGAAAGCGAACCGGCCCTTGTCGCAGATCCACTCCTCGTTGACCTCGGGGTCGTTGGCGGCGAGCCGCCGCATGACCTTGCCGCGCCGGTGGTCGGTGCGGGTCGCGCAGCCGCCGGCGCAGTGCTCGCACACGCTCGGCGAGGAGACCAGGTCGAAGGGGCGGGAGCGGAACCGGTAGGCCGCCGAGGTCAGCGCGCCCACCGGGCAGATCTGGATGGTGTTGCCGGAGAAGTACGACTGGAACGGGTCGTCCTCCCCGGTGCCGACCTGCTGCAGCGCGCCGCGCTCCAGGAGTTCGATCATCGGGTCGCCGGCGATCTGGTTGGAGAAGCGGGTGCAGCGGGCGCAGAGCACGCAGCGTTCGGGGTCGAGCAGCACCTGCGTGGAGATCGGCACCAGCTTGGCGAAGGTGGGCTTCTGGCCCTCGAACCGGCTCTCCGGGTCGCCGGTGGACATGGCCTGGTTCTGCAGCGGGCACTCGCCGCCCTTGTCGCAGACCGGGCAGTCCAACGGGTGGTTGACCAGCAGCAGTTCCATCACGCCGCGCTGTGCCTTCTCCGCGACCGGCGAGCTGAGCTGCGACTTGACGACCATGCCGTCGGTGCAGGTGATGGTGCACGAGGCCATCGGCTTGCGCTGGCCCTCCACCTCCACGATGCACTGCCGGCAGGCGCCGGCCGGGTCCAGGAGCGGGTGGTCGCAGAAGCGCGGGATCTCGATGCCGAGCAGTTCGGCGGCCCGGATGACCAGGGTGCCCTTGGGCACGCTGATCTCGATGCCGTCGATGGTGAGGGAGACCAGGTCCTCCGGCGGCACCGCCGCATCGCCGCCGGAGGAGGAGCCCGCGGCGGAACCACTGGCTCCGGTGGTCGTGACGGTCACGCGTTCACCTCCAGGTGGGCGTCTGTGGGGTCGTCGGCCCAGGCCGTGGACCTGGCCGGGTCGAAGGGGCAGCCTCGGCCGCCGAGGTGCCGCTCGTACTCTTCGCGGAAGTACGTGAGCGAGGAGAAGATGGGGCTGGCCGCGCCGTCGCCGAGCGCGCAGAAGGACTTGCCGTTGATGTTGTCGGCGATGTCCTGGAGCTTGTCGAGGTCCTCGGCGCGGACCTTGCCGGCCTCGATGTCGCGCAGCAACTGCACGAGCCAGTACGTGCCTTCGCGGCAGGGGGTGCACTTGCCGCAGGACTCGTGGGCATAGAACTCGGTCCAGCGGGTGACGGCGCGCACCACGCAGGTGGTCTCGTCGAAGCACTGGAGCGCCTTGGTGCCAAGCATCGAGCCGGCGGCGTCGACGCCCTGGTAGTCCAGCGGGACGTCGAGGTGTTCGTCGGTGAGCAGCGGTGTGGACGAGCCGCCCGGGGCCCAGAACTTCAGCCGGTGACCGGGGCGGATGCAGCCGCTCATGTCGAGGAGTTGGCGCAACGTGATGCCGAGCGGCGCCTCGTACTGGCCCGGGCGGGCGACGTGGCCGGAGAGCGAGTACAGCGTGAAGCCGGGCGACTTCTCGCTGCCCATCGACCTGAACCACTCCTTGCCCTTGTTCATGATGGCGGGAACAGAGGCGATGGACTCGACGTTGTTCACCACGGTGGGGCACGCGTACAGGCCCGCGACGGCCGGGAAGGGCGGGCACAGCCGGGGTTGGCCGCGGCGCCCTTCGAGGGAGTCAAGCAGCGCGGTCTCCTCGCCACAGATGCACGCCGGCGCCGGCGTGCATGGTGGTGTCGAGGTCGAGTCCGCTGCCGAGGATGTCGCGGCCGAGGTAGCCGGCTTCGTACGCCTCGCGCACGGCCTCGTGCAGCCGCCGCAGCACGGGGACGACCTCGCCGCGCAGGTAGATGAAGGCGTGCTGGGAGCAGATGGCATGACAGGCGATGATCATGCCTTCGATGAGCGAGTGCGGGTTGGCGAAGAGGAGGGGGATGTCCTTGCAGGTGCCGGGCTCGGACTCGTCGGCGTTGACGACGAGGTAGTGCGGCTTGCCGTCGCCCTGCGGGATGAACTGCCACTTCATGCCGGTCGGGAAGCCGGCGCCGCCGCGCCCGCGCAGTCCCGACTCCTTGACGTAGGCGATCACGTCGTCGGGCGGCATGGCCAGCGCTTTGCACAGCCCCTCGTACCCCTCGTGGCGCCGGTAGGTCTCCAGCGTCCAGGACTCGGGCTGGTCCCAGAACGCGGAGAGGACCGGCGCGAGCAGCTTCTCCGGGCTGGTGTCGCCCCCGGCGTGCGGCTGGGCGGTGCCCCCCGGTTTCCTCGGTGGACACGGTCATCACTCCCCCTCCTCGGCTGCGGGGCCGGCAGGATGGCTGGGGTCGGAGGCCGCGGTGGGCTGCGGCGCGTCGTGCGAGCTGGGGTGAGTCTCGGGCGGCTGCTGGCCCGGGCCCGGCGGGGGCGGGGGCTCGCTCGGCTCGCTCTCGCCGCGCGGGGCGACGATCCGCCCCGGGGCCGCCTCGCCCTTGGCCAGCTTGAGGCCGACCAGCGAGGCCGGGCCCGCGCCGCCGCTGGCGGCGACCGCGCCGGGCCGCTCGTCGGGGAAGTCGGCAGGATGCGCGCGGTCTCCTTGTACGTGCACAGCGGCGCACCCCGGGTGGGCCGCACGGCCCGGCCGGCGCGCAGGTCGTCCACCAGCGCCTTCGCGCTCTCGACGGTCTGCCCGTCGAAGAACTCCCAGTTGACTATGACGACGGGGGCGAAGTCGCAGGCCGCGTTGCACTCGATGTGTTCGAGGGTGACCTTGCCGTCGTCGGTGGTCTCGTTGTTGCCGACGCCCAGGTGCTGCTGGAGCGCCTCGAAGATCGCGTCGCCGCCCATCACCGCGCACAGCGTGTTGGTGCACACCCCCACCTGGTAGTCGCCGCTCAGCTTGCGGCGGTACATGGTGTAGAAGGTGACGACCGCGGTCACCTCGGCGGTGGTCAGCTCCAACACCTCGGCGCAGAACCGGACGCCGGTACGGGAGACGTGGCCCTCCTCGGACTGCACCAGGTGCAGCAGCGGCAGCAACGCGGAGCGGCTGTCGGGGTAGCGGGCGATCACCTCCCGGGCGTCGGCCTCCAGCCGGGCCCGCACCTCGGCCGGGTAGTCGGGGGGCGGGAGGCTGGGGCATGCCAAGGGCTACGTCGTGTGTGGCGCTCACCGGTCGACGCCTCCCATCACGGGGTCGAGGAATGCCACGGCGACGATGACGTCGGCGACCTGGCCGCCCTCGCACATCGCCGCCATGGCCTCGAGGTTGGTGAAGGAGGGGTCCCTGAAGTGGACCCGGTAGGGGCGGGTGCCGCCGTCGCTGACGGCGTGCACACCCAGTTCGCCCTTGGGCGACTCGACGGCCGCGTACGCCTGCCCCGGCAGGACCCGGAAGCCCTCGGTGACCAGCTTGAAGTGGTGGATCAGGGCCTCCATCGAGGTGCCCATGATCTTCTTGATGTGGTCAAGCGAGTTGCCGAGCCCGTCGGGTCCGAGGGCGAGCTGGGCGGGCCAGGCGATCTTCTTGTCGCCGACCATGACCGGGCCCGGTTCGAGCCGGTCCAGGCACTGTTCGACGATGCGCAGCGACTGGTGCATCTCCTCGACCCGGATCAGGAAGCGGCCGTAGGCGTCGCAGGTGTCCAAGGTCGGGACGTCGAACTCGTAGTTCTCGTACCCGCAGTACGGCTGCGTCTTGCGCAGGTCGTGCGGCAGTCCGGCCGAGCGCAGCACCGGCCCGGTGACGCCGAGCGCCATGCAGCCGGCCAGGTCCAGGTAGCCGATGCCCACCGTGCGGCCCTTGAAGACGGGGTTGCCGGTGGCGAGCTTGTCGTACTCCGGAAGGTTCTTGCGCAGCTTCTTGAGCAGCTCGCGCAGTTGCTCCACGGCGCCCGGCGGCAGGTCCTGGGCGAGGCCGCCGGGGCGGATGAACGCGTGGTTCATGCGCAACCCGGTGATCAGCTCGTACGCGTCCAGGATCATCTCGCGGTCGCGGAAGCCGTAGACCATCACCGTGGTGGCGCCCAGCTCCATGCCGCCGGTGGCGATGCACACCAGGTGCGAGGAGAGCCGGTTAAGCTCCATCAGCAGGACCCGGATCACCGAGGCCCGGTCGGGGATGTGGTCCTCGATGCCGAGCAGCTTCTCCGCCGCGAGGCAGTACGCCGCCTCGTTGTAGAAGGATGGTGAGGTAGTCCATGCGGGTCACGAATGTGGTGCCCTGCGTCCACGTGCGGTATTCGAGCGTTCTTCTCGATGCAGGTGTGCAGGTAGCCGATGCCGCAGCGGGCCTCGGTGACCGTCTCACCGTCGATCTCCAGGATCAGCCGCAGCACGCCGTGCGTGGAGGGGTGCTGCGGGCCCATGTTGACGATGATCCGCTCGTCGTCACTGCGGGCCGCGGCGGCGGCGACCTCGTCCCAGTCGCCTCCGGTGACCGTGTAGACGGTTCCCTCGGTGGTCTCCCTGGGCTGTGACGGCGGCGGATCGGCCGCCTCGGGGGCCGGCCCTGACGTGGGGTGCGCGTGCGAGGTGCTCATTAGCTGTACGACCTCCGCTGGTCGGGAGCCGGAATCTGGGCGCCCTTGTACTCGACGGGGATGCCACAGAGCGGGTAGTCCTTGCGCTGCGGAAAGCCCTGCCAGTCGTCGGGCATCATGATCCGCGTGAGGGCGGGGTGGCCGTCGAAGATGAGGCCGAAGAAGTCATAGACCTCGCGCTCGTGCCAGTCGTTGGTCGAGTAGACGTCCACGATCGAGGGCACATGCGGGTCGGCGTCGGGGGCGCTCACCTCAAGGCGGATCAGCCGGTTGTGGGTGATCGAGCGCAGGTGGTAGAGGGCGTGCAGCTCACGGCCCTTGTAGCCGGGGAAGTGCACCCCGCTCACGCCCGTACACAGCTCGAAGCGGAGCGCCGGGTCGTCGCGCAGGGTGCGGGCGACGCGCGGCAGGTGCTCGCGGGCGATGTGGAAGGTGAGTTCCCGCCGGTCCACGACGGTCTTCTCGATGCGTTCTCCGGCAGCAGCCCCTGCTCGTCGAGCGCGCCCTCCAACTCGTCGGCGATCTCGTCGAAGACGCCGTACGCGGCCGCGCCGTCCGGCCCGCCGTACGGGCGGCGGTTCGAGGCGCCGGGCAGCCGCACCGTGCGCACCAGGCCGCCGTAGCCCGTGGTGTCGCCGCTGTTGCTGGCGCCGAACATGCCGCGCCGGGTGCCGATCACCTCGCCGGCGTCGCCGCACTGACCCGGCAGGTTGTTGGCGTTCACGTCCTGGTCGGGGTTGGCGCCGACCAGCTCCTTGTGGTCGCTCATCGCAGCAGCCCCTTCATCTCGATCAGAGGCAGCGCGCCGAGCGCCGCTTCCTCCGCCTCGCGCGCGGCCTGCTCGCGGTTGACGCCGAGCTTGCCGCCCTGGATCTTCTGGTGGAGCTTGAGGATGGCGTCGAGCAGCATCTCGGGCCGGGGCGGGCAGCCGGGCAGGTAGATGTCGACCGGCACGATGTGGTCGACGCCCTGCACGATGGCGTAGTTGTTGAACATCCCGCCGGACGAGGCGCACACGCCCATGGAGATGACCCACTTGGGGTTCGGCATCTGGTCGTAGACTTGCCGGAGCACGGGCGCCATCTTCTGGCTGACCCGGCCGGCGACGATCATGAGGTCGGCCTGCCGGGGCGAGCCGCGGAAGACCTCCATGCCGAAGCGGGCGAGGTCGTAGCGGCCGGCGCTGGTGGTCATCATCTCAATGGCGCAGCAGGCGAGGCCGAAGGTGGCCGGGAAGACCGACGACTTATGGACCCAGCCCGCGGCGCTCTCGACGGTCGTGAGCAGGAACCCGCTCGGCAGCTTCTCTTCGATACCCATGGCGTTGTGGCTCCTCCCGCTTCCGTTAGTCCCATTCCAGGCCGCCGCGACGCCAGACGTAGGCGTACGCGACGAAGACGGTGAGCACGAAGAGGAGCATCTCCACTAGCCCGAACAGGCCGAGCGCGTCGAAGGTGGCGGCCCAGGGATAAGGGATAAAGGAAGACGATCTCGATGTCGAAGACGATGAAGAGCATCGCCGTCAGGTAGTACTTGATCGGGAAACGCCCGCCACCGGCCGGCTGCGGGGTCGGCTCGATACCGCACTCGTAGGCTTCGAGCTTCGCCCGGTTGTAGCGCTTGGGGCCGATGATCGTGGCCGCCATCACGGAGAAGATCGCAAAGCCTGCCCCGAGGGGTCCTAGTACGAGGATGGGCGCATAGGCGTTCACCGCTCCTCGCTCCTCTCAATCGACGATGACTGCTGGGCTCCCCCGGTGGGGGGAGGGCTGCTGAGCCCGCACGCTGCCTCAAAGATCGCGAACATGTGAGGCAGTTCACAAGCCCGATTCGCCTGCATCCCATGCCTGCCACCTTGTGATCTGCGACACGGGGTACCGGACCGAGTTTGCGATCTCCACCACTTGACGAACGATCATGAAGTCGGATGAGCAGTGATCTCTCTACTTTAAGCGGCAGAGTGATCAACAAAGGTGACAATCAAGGGTGTTACCACTGGTCAAAGGAGTCCGGCTTTATCAATAGATGGCCTATGCAAACAAATTCGCCATGGGCGACGGAGCTTGATATAGGAGTCGAGGCGCCGACAGGACTCCGCGCGACGCACGCCACCGCGACGGAGATCGTCGGCTCGCGCCTCCGTTCACGAGGCCTCCAACCGTGACGTGTGCCACATCACTACTCGTACGAGATCTCAATTTCGCGGCAACCCTTGGCGCGGACCACTCGATGGTGATAAGCGCGTTCGACGCGCCAGTTGACCGCCAAAAGCCATGCGTAAGACCATGATCGCGAAAACCGGACAGGGGCCGGCCGGGCCATCCCAAGATCAACTTGGCCGAAATCTGGGCGCGTACACGCCAATTGTGGCGAGCGCCACGTTTATTGTGAGCAACCTGTGCATCCTGATAGCCAGTGTTCTCATGTCCCAGACCGTTCACATACCCAGCCACCGGAAGCCCCGCCGCTCCGCCTCGTCGCGGGCACTTCGCGCAGGGGTGACCGGTGGCATCCTCACGCTAACGGTGGCCGGAACCGCTGTGTCGGCGTCCGCCGCCGAGCCCACCGCGGAGACGACGCAGGAGCTGCCCACGCTCACCGCCGACCCGGCGCTGAACACAGTGCAGTCCGCCGACGCCACCGAGCAGGCGGCCTTCAGCTACCAGCTCCAGGACCAGCAGAAGCAGGCGGCCGGCAAGGCCAAGTCGGAGGCCAAGACCGAGGCCGAGCGCAAGGCCAAGGAGGCGAAGGAGCGCGCCGAGCGCGCCGCCGCCAAGCGCGCCACCGCCGCGGAGAAGGCCCGCGAGCAGCGCGCCTCCCGCACCGCCGAGCGCACCACGCTCAGCACCGCGAGCACCACCAACACCGGCTCCACCAGTGGCAACGGCTCCGACGCCTCGTCGTCCGACGCCTCCTCCACCCCGCAGACCGAGGCGCCCTCCACCTCGACCGGCGGCGGCAACGCTGCCACGGTGGTCAACTTCGTCAAGGCGCAGGTCGGCAAGGCGTACGTCTCCGGCGCCATGGGCCCGTCCTCGTACGACTGCTCCGGCCTGACCAGCGTCGCCTTCGGCCAGTTCGTCGGCGCCCAGAACTCCGGCACCGGCGTGGTCCAGCGCAGCATGAGCTACGATATGCCGACGGGCGCGGTACAGGTGCTCTGACGGCTGCGCCCGCGCGGGGTTCGCGTCGGGTTCGGCTGCCGGTCTGTTCGCCTGCCGGTGGGTTCGCCTGACGTCGGGTTCGCCCGGCCGTGCCGACCATGGGCGGACTACGGGGGCACTGTGCGGCCCCTGCGTGGGCGCGTGAGCGCCGCGGGGGCGATTGTGGCGGACGGGCGTTACGCGTGTGACGTGTGTGCTGCCTGAGCCGTACGGAACCGCTTCGCGGGCCGCGTGAACCGCGCGGAGCCGATGCGAGGCTCGCGCGTACACGTACGCGTCGCACGAAGGGCCGCCGCTTTCCTTTGGAGGGAGCGGCGGCCCTTCGGCGTTCGCGGGAGCTGGGCGCACGGGCGCGTGCCGTTGGTACTCGCGGAGCGGTCGCGCTGCCCTCGCGTGGCCGAAGGGTGCCGCAGGGGCGGGGGTTGACCGACGGACACCTGCCGGCTGGCGAACGCCTCGGGTTACGGTCATTACACGTGTCTGTGTGGTAACGGGGGAGCGGGGGTTACGTGATCACCGTAATGCTGTTTCTGGGCGGGATCGTTGGCGCGGTGGTGGGACTGGCCTGGAAGTTGGGCCGGCGGAGCGGGCTGCGGGGCGAGTCGGCGGACGAACTGCGCATCGAGCAACTGCGCAGACAAGAGGCGCGCGGGCCAGCTACAGCTCGATCAACGTGCGCAGCACGTTCGGCTTGACCGCCGAGGACAACCACAAGTACCACCGGTGAGGAGCTCTAGGGGATACAACCGTTCTTTTGGTCAGCAGCAGCTAGTGAGGGCCATCGCGAATACGGCAATGAATGCTATAGGGCCAAACCTTGACCCCATGCCTGCCTTCGCCGCCTTCGCTAAACTAAGAGCACTAGCTCCAGCCTTCCGCCGCGCGCGAAGATAGACCGCAGTCTCCATGAGTTCGGCAGAATCTACTTGGCCTCCCCATGTCGATGCACATCGCGTAAATATAGACTGCCGCGTGAACGGCATCACCCTGCCAACAGGCAGAGAAGACAAGACTCCCTGGCCTGAGCGAGCTATCGATGAGCACGGCGGTGTCGTGCTTATCGCCCAGTTAGCCTCGCACCATTCCGCGCGAGATATGCGGGAGCTGAGCCAACCAGTAATCACGACAGTCGAGGTCATCAATCTGCACGTCGATGTCAGCACGCGAAACCAGGACGAACGCTGCCCCAGCGACTCCTACGAGAAGGTTACGCAGAACTGGGTGATTGGTAGACCAATGGCGTCGGAGCAGGATTCCGACAAAGACAGGAAAAGCAACGTCGTCAAGTTCGCACTCATCGTCGATGATGGGGCCGATTCCCGTACGCTCGTCCAACAGGGAAGCAATTGCCTCCGCTTGCGCAATGAACAGCTTCGCGACACCGTTGGAAGGATTCCAGACATCTTGCTCAGCAATACGAATGAAGCAACTCATTGAGCCCATCTCACTCTCACGTCGACTCCGGGGTTATTCTGCCGCCATATCTGAACACCTTCCTCAACCGCCTTTTTGAAGGCGGGAGTAGCTCCCGGCTGAGTGAAGTCCAAGCCGATAGGTGCTTGCTCCCATCGTTCTAGGTGTCCGCGCGCCCGAACATAGGAGTCTAGTTTTTTGTGAACGTGCTTCTCCACCCACGGCTCGATCCGCATGTTCGGATGCTGGCCGGTCACAGATTTTTCCTCCCACAGCACTCTCCCTTGAACTCTGTCGATTTCCGTTATGGTGTCAGACCAGTCGTTCGGATCATCCACGACGTAGTTAGTGTCGCCTTCAAGTGGGGGGCGTTCCCGGTTCGAGGCACCATCGGCCGGATACGGCGCCAACCCCCACGGATCACACCACACCCGCGGGTTGTCCACATAGGCAACCGGATTGGGCGCCGGCGCCAAGCCCAACGGGTCCGGGGACAGGTAGCGGCCGGTCCCTGGGTCGTAGTAGCGGAGGACGTTGTAGTGGAGGCCCGATTCGGGGTCGAAGTACTGGCCCGGGAAGCGGAGGGGGGTGTAGGCGGGGCTGGTGCGGGGCCAGGTGTTGGTGCCTCAGAGGGTGGTGCGGGATTGCCAGGCGGTTTCGCCGGATTCGGCGATGAGTCCGGTGGGGATGCCGACGAGGTCGGTGACGATGGCGAAGAAGCGGGCGTCTATCTCGCGCTGGGTGGTGGCGTCGATGATGCGCTCGGTCTGGGATATCGGGGACAGGCCGGCGTGGTTCCAGGTGAGGGTGACCGGGTGTGGCGGGCTCAGGGGCGCCCCGCCCGGAGGCGGCGTATCCGAGGACGGCGTACCCGGGGGCCGGGTGCCCGGTGTGGTCGTGGTCTGTTCGACGAGGGTGCCGCCGTCGTAGGTGAAGTCGACCCGTTCCGCGACCGTCTCGCCGTCGGCGGCCAGGCGTTCCTTGGCGATGCGGCGGCCCAGAGGGTCGTAGGTGTAGCGCCAGCGGGTGCCGTCGGGGGTGGTGAGGGAGGTGAGGCGGTACTCGGGGTCCCAGGTGTAGCGCCAGGTGTCGGGTTTGCGGGAGAGGCGGGTGCGTTGGCGCAGGGTGATGCGGCCCGCGGCGTCGTGTTCGTAGCGGATGCGACCCGCGCGGGTGATGCGGGTGCCGGTGTAGGCGCGGTCGCCGCGGACCTCGGGGGCCGCGTGGTCGTCGGGCCAGGTGGCGTCCGTCTGGTTGCCGGCCGCGTCGTAGGCGTAGGTCTCTATCCAGTCGTCCGCGCGGACCGCCGTCACCCGGCCCGTCGAGGTGAGGTCGAAGTGGCTGGTGCCAGTGGCCGAGTCGGCGAGGGAGGTGAGGTGGCCGTCGGGGCGGTAGGTGTAGCGGCGGTGGCGCGTGCGGGGGCCGGTCGCCGGGGCGGTCCCGGCAGGGCCGCCCGTCGGAGCAGCGGCCCCGACCGCGACCCCGATCCCGCCCTCGGCCCCCGGCTCAGGCTCGCCCGCCCCCTTCGTCAGGAGTTGTTCGGCGAGGCGGCCGGCCGGGTCCCAGAGGTGGGCGAGGGTGAGCGCGTCGGTGGTACAGGTCACCTCGCGGCCCACCGGGCCGTACGCGAAGTCCATCGTCCGGCCCGACGTCGTGAGCCGGGTCCGGTTGCCGGCCGCGTCGTAGGCGTACGTCGAGCGGTCGCCGCTCGACGTGATGCGGCCGGTGCAGCGGCCGAGGGCGTCCATGGTGTGGGTCAGCACGCGGCCGTTGACCAGCTCCGCCTTGATCCGGCCCAACCGGTCCCGCTGGTAGCGGACCTCGGCGCCGGGCCCGACGGCCGCGAGCAGCCGGCCGGCCGCGTCGTGTTCGAACGTCGTGACCCCGGCCTCGCCGGCGTCCTTGCGGACGACGCGGCCCAGTTCGTCGCGGTCCGGGCGGACGGTCTGGCCGAGGGCGTTGGTGCGGGCGACGACCGCGCCGGTCGGATCGTGCTCATAGCGGGTGAGGCGGCCGTCGAAGTCGGTTTCCGAGGTCGGCCGGCCTGCCGGGTCGTAGGTGTAGCTCCAGGTCAGGCCCTGTGGGTTGGTGACCTGGGTGAGGCGCAGTTGGTCGTCGTGTTCGAACGCGTACCGCACGCCGTCCGGGGCGGTCCTGGCCGCCAGCAGGTCGAAGTGGGTGTACTCGTATGTCGTCGTGCCACCGGCCGCGTCCGTGTGGCTGACGCGGTTGCCCTCGCCATCGTACGTCCAGGTCCGTACGGCCCCGTTGGGGTCGGTGTGGCGGATGAGCTGCCCCTCCACGGACCAGCTCAGGTGGGTGGTGGCGCCCAGCGGGTCGGTGACGGTCACGGGGCGGCCGAAGGCGTCGCGGGTGTAGCGGGTGGTCGCGCCGAGCGGGTCGGTGATCTCGACGGGGAGGCCGGCCGCGTCGCACCGCACGCGGGTGATCGCGCCCAGCGGGTCGGTCACCGAGGTGAGGTGGCCCCGTTCGTCGTGGGTGAAGCGGGTGGTGTGGCCGGCCGGGTCGGTGACGGCGGTGCGGTTGCCCCGGGCGTCGTAAGCGTGGTGCCAGGTGGCGCCGTCCGGTCCGGTGAGCGTCGTCGGCAGCCCGAGGTCGTCGTAGGCGAGGGTCGCCTCGCGACCGTCGGGGCGGAGCACCGACACCAGGCGGCCCGCCGTGTCGTAACGCAGCCGGGTCACTCGGCCGAGGGCGTCCGTGTGGCTCAGCGGCCGGTCGTACCGGTCGAGTTCGTGGGGGGTGGTGTGGCCCAGCAGGTCGGTCTCAGCCACGATCTGCTGGGCGTCGTTTACCAGGTAGCGGACGCGGTGACCGGCCCGGGTGGTGACGGTGGTGAAGCGGTGGCCAGTGGCCTCGTCGCGGCCGTCGTAGTCGATGTGGAGGGCGACGTGGCCCGCCTCGCCGCCCTCGGCGACGCAGCGGTGCCGGTTGTCGTAGTCGTAGTCGTAGCGGCTGCCGTTGGTGTCGGTCCAGGCGGTGACGCGGTGCTCGTCGTCGTAGTCGAACCGCAGCGGCAGCCCCGAGGAGTTGGTGACCTCGGTGAGGTCACCGTCGGTGTACCCGTAGCGCACGAGTAACGCGTCGGCGCCGTCCGCGGCGCCCGCCACCAGGTGCAGGGCGGTGACCCGGGCGCCGTCGGTGGTGATCCGCAGGTGGTAGCCGGCGCTGTGCTCGATGTCGGTCGGGGCGCCGTGGGTGTCGTAGGTGAAGGTGAGGACGTTGCCGTTGCGGTCGCTGATCCGGTGCAGCGGGGCCGTCCCGTGCGAGCCGCTCGGGTCCGGGCCCGCGTAGTGGCGCACGTGGCCGCGTTCCGGGTCGGTGACCGTGTAGTGGCCCTCGGGCGTACGTTCCAGGGGCCAGCGCGGGCCGGCCTGCGGCAGGTGTCGGGAGGCCGGGGGCCGAGCGCGGGTACGCGAGGAGCAGGCCGTCCTCGCCGACGAGCACCACGCCCCGGGCGTCGATCTCCAGCCGCTGGTCGACCGTGCTCGACCAGGACGGCCCGAACCACCTGCCCGCACCGTAACCGGATTCGACGCGCCGGGTGAAGGTCAACGGCAGCGCGCCCGGCAGGCTCACGTCGGTCTGGGGCAGGAACATCCTGCCCGTGGCCAGGTCGACGGGGTCGGTGCCGTCGGTGGTGCGCTGCCCGTCGCGCCGCCCGTGGCCGGGCGCGCCGTCGCGGTCGAGGTCGCGCCGGGCGGCGCTGACCCCTCGCCGCCCGCCGGACTTCGCGAGTCCCGCGCCCTTGGGGCCCGCCACCTCGGCGAACAGCCGGCCGACCCCTTCTTCCGGGTCTCGCTGGAAGTCCTAGTACATCTGCTCGGCCGTGCCCAAGGGGTCCTTGGCCGTCTGGAGCAAGCCGTTGGCCGTGGCGTTGAGGCCGGTGGCGAACTCGTCGGGGTGGGCCCAGTTGTACGGGTCCATGACGTTCAGGCTCCGCCCGAAGGACACGGCGTTGGCCCCGCCCCGGATCATCCCGTTGAACCCGTGGGAGAGGGACAGGTCCACGCCCTTCATCCCGCTGCCGACCTGGTCCCCGTATCCGGGCTTGTCGGGCGCGGTGGCGCGGGCCGCGCGCACCGCCGTCCGGGCCAGCTCCGCCGCCCGGTCCCGCTGCTCGCGCGCCTCCGTGAGCTGCTCCCGGGCCGCCTCCCGGCCGGCTTACCCCGGGTCGGTGAACGCTCCGGGCGGTGTCGGCGGCGTGTCCGAGCCGTCCTCGCGCTCGCCCGTGAGGCCGTACGTGACGATCTCGGAGTTGTACTCCTTCACCTTCGCGTTGTAGGCGGTGACCGCCTCCCTGCTGGCGCGCTCCGCCTGCTGGTACACCACCAGCGCGTCGCGCGCCTGCCCCTGGGCCCAGGCGACGGTGCCGGCGAAGTGGTCGAGGGCCGCCGCGGCCTTCTCGAACGCGTCGGCGACCGTGAACCACTTCTTCGGCTCGTACGTCATCCGCACCCGGAACATCCCGGCCGCCTCGCCCTGCCAGCCCGTCGACTGGAGGCCCCTGAGGCCGTTGCCGATCCGCTCGAACGCCACCTGGAAGTCGCGCAGGTGGGAGACGGTGGAGGCCAGCTTGCTCGGGCTGCCGTAGATCAGCTTCGTCGGGTCGTCGGTCTCGCCGAGGCGCATCTCGGCGACGTCGGCGCCCATGCCGTCCGCCACGGACCTGCTGGTCTGGGGGGTCCAGTCGGCCGCGCTGTCCGCGCCGACCGCGTCCAGGCCGTCGGCGGCCGTGTTGCCGACGTTCTCCACGCCCTTGCCGATGGCCTCGGTGCCCTTATTCGACGACGTCCTCGAACTCGTCGGGTACGAAGTCACCGATCCCCACGTGCCTCTCCCCCCGTTCCCCCGCGCCACGCCGTGTGACGGCCGGTCAAGGAGTGCGGCGCGCGGGCACCGCCACCTCGAGCGTTCCTACTGTTCGGGCCTCGTCAGCGGCAGCGAAACCGACCTGCCCCGGTGCGGGTCCAGGATCAGCTCCTGCCAGCCCTTCTCCTCCACCTCCTGCTCACTCAGGTGCGGATTGCCGACCACCGCGTTCACGGCGACCTTGAACGTGCCCTCGACGTACTGGTCCTCCTCCCGCGTCATCCCCGCCGCGAGCCCGGCACGCCGGGCGAGTTGGTCCGCGTCATGCATCAGGCCCCGTACGCCCCAGTCCCACAGCTCGCAGAACTCCTCGAAGTCCCTGGCGAGGCCCCGTCCCCGGCCTCCATGCCGGTCAGACTCAGATCGGCCAACCCCGCCCCGCGCAGCGCGTCCGTCCGCGAGCCGATGTCCCCCAGCTCCGCGATCGCCGCGCTGATGTCGACCGTGATCGACTGGAGTGCCTCCTCGGTGAGCTTGAGGTCTCCCTCCCCCGCCACGCACACGTCCTCGTCGCCCGCGCTGCTCACGGCGCCTTCACCGGCCCTTCCTGGTCGTGTCCTCGTGGCTGCGGACCCGGACGGGCGTCTCCCGCCGCGCGGTCCACCGCCGCCTCCTCCGGCACGACGCCGGTCACGGGCGGGAAGAACATGGACTGGTCCGGGTCCGCCGCGTCGAGGGCGACGCCGCACGGCCCCTCCGCGTGTCCCGGTATCACCACGTCCAGCAGCCGGGCGCCGCGCACCGCCACGTACTCCTGGCCCGCGTCCAGCGGCTCCCCCCTGGGTCAGCAGGAAGCGGGCCAGCGCGCTCTCGTCGGTGAAGGCGTAGATCCAGCGGATGCCGCCGTACACGGAGGACAGCAGCCCGCCGCGGACCACCGGGACCAGCACGATCGCGCGCCGGAACTCCCCGACCAGCGCCCCGGGGTCACCCTCCCCCGCGCGCGCGGCCGCGCACTCGTCGACCAGCCCCATGCGGCCCCCCTGCCACATCCCCACACGGCCGCGCACCGCCGCGGCCGCACGCACAGCCGCAGCCGCACCCACGCCCGCCGTGACTGCGTACCGCACACACCGTACGACACTCCGTCAGCGTGTTCGAGTCTGGGCGGCTGGCCGGCCGCCCGGTAAGCCCCCGGCGTGCTCCCAGTTCACGACTTCCGGTGAGCCGTCACGGCAACGCCCTCCCGGCCGCTCCCTGGTTCGCGACGCTCGGCGGAGCAGCGAGGGACGAGCGCTCGGCCAGCCACGCGCGGCCGACCAGAACGAAGGGCTCAGCCATGCAGGGATGGAGCACTCGCCGCCGGGACGCGCGGCTCAGGCGTCTCGGGCCGTCGCGGGTAGAGCGGACGGCGCGGTTGCCGCACCCCGACGGGTGGTTCGGGCTGGCGACCAGCCGGGAGGTCGGGCGCGGGGCAGTGGTGACGCGGCGGCTGATGGGTGACGACGTGGTGCTCTACCGCACCCGCGGCGGGCGCCTGCGCACCGTACGCCCCTTCTGCCCGCACCTCGGCGCGCACCTGGGCCACGGCGGGGCCGTGCGCGGCGAGAACATCGTTGCCCCTTCCACCACTTCGAGTTCGCCCCGGACGGGGCGTGCGTCGCCACCGGGTACGGCAGCAGCCCGCCGCCGAAGGCGCGGCTGGGGGCGCTACACGTCCGGGAGGTGGACGACATGATCTACGTGTGGCGGCACGCGCAGGGGCAGCCGCCCTCGTGGGAGATCGAACCGTGGCCGCTGGACGCCGCGTACCCCACCCCGTACGGCAAGCGGCACCTGCTGCGCGACCACCCGCAGGACGTGGTGGAGAACATCGTGGACTTCGGCCATCTGACGCCCGTTCACGGCACGGTGGGCGAGGTGCTGAGCGAGCCACGGTTCGAGGCGGAGAGGCTGCGCACCAGCTTCCGTATCCTGCCGGCCGGCGGCGACACGGCGGCCTGGGTCTCGGCCGCGGCCCCGGAGCTGACGGTGCGGGTGCAGGGGCTCGGCATCGTCTACACGAGCATCGAGGTGCCGAAGATCGGTTGTCACATCCGTACGGTGCTGACCGCCACGCCGGTGAGCCCGACCCACGCCGAGGTGTACGTCTCCGGCACGATGTGGTTGGACCGGCTCGGGCGCGGCCGGGCGGCCGGGGCGTTGACCAGCGCCCTGTCCCGGCCGCTGGCCTGGGTGGGCTCGTTCGACTTCGGCAAGGACTTCCCCGTCTGGGCGCACAAGACCTACCTGGAACGCCCCCGGCTCGCCCAGGGCGACGGCCCGATCATGAACTAGCGCCGCTGGGCCCGCCAGTTCTACAGCGAGCCGGTGGGGGCCGGACGTCGCGGAAGAGGCCGGGTAGCGACCGGGCGTGGGCCGGTGCCTCAGCGGGCGGCTGCACTCACACCCTCGCGGAGGATTTCCCTACCGTCGGTGCTGCGTTTCATTCATAACCACACAGAACGCCGAGCGAGCCGGCAAGAGGTCCGTGTCGATGGACCAGTCGTTGACTGAGGAAGTCGAGGAGCGTATGGGAAAGAGCGGCTTCTCCTCCGTCGTCGCCAAGGCCCTGGAAGAGTGGCTCGCCACCCAGGAGCTCCGCGAGGTCGTGGCCGCCGACCAGGAGGCGTTCGGCCCCGTCTCCCCCGAGGCCCGGCGGCAGGCGGAACAGGTGGTGAGCGAGCGTCTCAAGGCCAAGCCCAGGAGTGAGGGCCTTGCCGCGCACGTCGAGGGCGAGGAGGGGATACGGACCCGCATCGAGGTCGCTCCCCAGAGTGGGCGACGAGTGGCGCTGTCGCGCTCCCACCGTGAAAACCGTCCACGTCTGAGAAGTCGGCCGGCGTTCGCCGGGCCGCTCGGCCTTCCGCCTCGCGACCCGGCGTCAGATCATCAGGCGCGCGGAGCCACCCTGCTCACCCCCGCGCTACGCTCCAAAGCTGCTCTATCGCTGCACGCCACCTGCCGCACAGCACATGTGGGTGAAGTGCTATCAGCGAGGGAGCCCTCGTGTCAGCAAAAGACACAACATGGGCGATTCGGCGGGTGCGGGCGATGGGTCGCGATCAGTGGAAGTTGCAGAAAACGGGAGTCCCGCGAGATAAACCCGCAGGTCATTCGCTCTGGTCCCCGCGCACACGGGGATGGTGCCGCTCTGGCCTGGAGGTGGGCACCCACCATGCCCGGGACCAACAACGCCTCCGGCAGACTCTGCCGGAGGCGTTGCTCATAGCGCCGATCGCCGTTGAATCATCATGAACTTGGGGCTACCTTGCTCAGCCCGTTGATGATGCGGTCCATCGCGTCGCCGCCCGTCGGGTCGGTGAGGTTGGCCAGCATCTTCAGGACGAAGCGCATGAGGATGGGGTGGGTCAGGCCGCGCTCGGTGGCGATCTTCATGATCTTTGGCTGGCCGATGAGCTTCACGAAGGCGCGGCCGAGCGTGTAGTAGCCGCCGTAGGTGTCCTTGAGGACGCGCGGGTAGCGCTCCAGCGCGGCCTTGCGCTGGGCGGCGGTCGGGCGGGCCTTGGCCTGGACGATGACCTCGGAGGCGATCTGCGCCGACTCCATGGCGTACGCGATGCCCTCGCCGTTGAACGGGTTGACCATGCCGCCCGAGTCGCCGACGAGCAGCAGGCCGCGCGTGTAGTGCGGCTGCCGGTTGAACGCCATCGGCAGCGCGGCGCCGCGGATCGGACCCGTCATGTGCTCGGGCGTGAACTGCCACTCCTCGGGCATCGAGGCGCACCACACCTTGAGGACCTCGCGCCAGTCCAGGTCCTTGTAGCCGCTGGAGGTGTTGAGCACGCCCAGGCCCACGTTGCAGGTGCCGTCGCCCATGCCGAAGACCCAGCCGTAGCCCGGCAGCAGCTTGGGGGTGTCGCCGCGGCGGTCCCACAGTTCGAGCCAGGACTCCAGGTAGTCGTCCTTGTCGCGCGGGCTGTCGAAGTAGGTGCGCACGGCCACGCCCATCGGGCGGTTCTCGGCCCGGTGCAGGCCCATCGCGAGGGAGAGCCGGGAGGAGTTGCCGTCGGCGGCGACGACCAGCGGCGCGTGGAAGGTGACTGGCGTCTTGTTCTGGCCGAGCTTGGCGTGCACGCCGGTGATGCGGTTGGTGCGCGGGTCGATGATCGGCGCGCCCACGTTGCACTGCTCGTACAGCCGCGTCCCGGCCTTCTGCGCCTGCACCGCCAGCTGCTCGTCGAAGTCGTCCCGCTTGCGGACCAGGCCGTAGTCGGGGTACGAGGCGAGGTCGGGCCAGTCGAGCTGGAGGCGGGTGCCGCCGCTGATGATGCGCAGGCCCTGGTTGCGCAGCCAGCCGGCCTCCTCGCTGATGTCGATGCCCATCGCGACGAGCTGCTTGGTGGCGCGCGGGGTCAGACCGTCGCCGCACACCTTCTCGCGCGGGAACGACGTCTTCTCCAGGAGCAGGACGTCGAGGCCGGCCTTGGCCAGGTAGTACGCAGTGGTCGAGCCGGCCGGGCCCGCGCCGACCACGATCACGTCGGCGGTGCGCTCGGAGAGTGCGTCGTCGCCGAGGCCAACGGCGACGGCCGACGGCGTGCTCGGGGCCTTGGTGAGGGCCGTGTCCTTGCTGGCGGCCGTGTCCTTGGTGGTGGCGGGCTCGGCCGGCGAGGCCGCGGCGTCGGCGGCGGGCTCGGCCTCCGGGCCCGGGGCGGCGGCTGCCGGTTCTATGGCGCTGGTCGCGGCGGACTCGGCTGCTCCGGTCCCGTTACCGGCAACGCCCGTCCCTGCGGCGTCGGTCTCGGAGGCGCCGGTCTGGGGAAGGTCGGTCTCGGCGGGGGCGTTCTCGCTCACGGAGGTTCTCCCGAAGACTCGGTATCTGCGTGCCGGTCGCGCCGGGCACTGGACGGGTGGAGTCTATGTGGCGTACGCGAACTCGCGAGAAGGGCGCCCTCATGCCGATATCCGGAGCTACTGCGCAGTTGCGAGTACCGATCCCCGAGGACGCGGCTGTCTGGCACCGGCTCTTCGACGGCCCAGACGTCATGGAGTTCCACGGCGGCGCGTCCCACGACCTCGCCCATTAGGAGGAGTTCACCGCCCGCCAGCGCGCCCACCACGACCACATCGGCGTCTGTCTCTACAGCCTGCTAGACGCGGCCGGCGAGCCGGTCGGCTTCACCGGCGCCCAGCCCTGGCCGCACGAGTGGGGTCCCAAGGGCGAGGTCGAGATCGGCTGGCGGCTCGGCCGCGCGCACTGGGGCCGGGGGTACGCGACGCTCGCCGCCGAGACGACGCTGGAGCGGGCCCGCGCGGTCGGCATCCGGCACGTGGTCGCGATGGTCGCCGCGGAGAACGCCCGCTCCATCGCGGTCATCCAGCGACTGGGCATGAAGGAGTCCGAGACGTACGTCTCACCGGTCTCCAAGACCCGTGGGCTCTGCTTCCGGCTCGACCTGTAGCGACGGCGGCCCCCTCCCCCGGGCGGCGGCGACCAGCCGTCGTCCCGGGCCTCGGCGAGGCCGTACGTCAGCCGCCCTCGGACCAGGTCTCCAGAGCCGCGTCGAACGCCTCGCGGTCCACGGCGAACGTCTCGGCCGGGCCCTGGAAGTAGATCGCGTACTCCGTGCCGTCCTGCGTGACGTACACCTGGTCGATGGCGTGCATCGCCCGGCCGGTCTTCTTCTCGACCCAACGGAACTCCCAGCGGGCGCCGTCCCGGCCCTGGAAGGTGTTGGCGGAAAGGTCGAGTTGTTCGTAGTCGCCGGTGCGCGCGGACGTGATACCCTCCAGCTCGCGGAAGTGCTGGATCGCCGACTGGCTGGTGCCGCGCAGCACACCGATGCGCAGGTAGCTGTTGTCCTCCTCGGCGCCGGGTCCGCGGTAGTCGATCTGGCCGCCGCGCATCTCGCGCACCCAGCCGGTCGGCACGGCGAGCGAGAAGCCCTGCGGGTCCCGCGCCGTCCGGTAGCCCTCGGGCGGCTCACCGGGCCCGAGGTCGCCCGACGCATCGGGCGACGCGCCGCCTGACGACGCGTCGGTGGGGGTGCCGGTCGGGGCGTCGGTGGGTTCGAGGGACGCCGAATCGGTGGGTGTGGCGGGGGCGGTCCCCGGCGCGGAGGGTTCGCGCGCGGCGGGCGACTCGCGTCCGCCGTCGCCGGACACGTCCGTACCGCCGTCCGGGTCGGTGCCGCCCGGGGGCTCCCTCTCTACTGCGACGGACGTCCGGTCACCGTCGCCGTCGTCCCGCAACACCAGCACGCCGGCTGTGGCGCCGCCCCCGACCACGAACGCCGCCACCCCCACCGCTAGCCACACCAGCACCCGCCGCCTGGACGCCCGCCGAGCCGCCGCCGCCCCGCCCGCCCCACCGACGCCTCCGGTCACGACGACCGGCGTGGCGGGCGGGGTGCCGTGCCGCTGTCGCGGGGGCGAGGTGGCGTACCCGGGCGGCTAGGCCGGGGCGTACGGGGCGGGGTGCGACGGCCCGGCGTACGGCGATGCCTGGTTCGCGACCGGGCCGCCGCCGGCGGCGGCCCGTAGCCGGATGGCTAATGCGGGGCGGGCGGTGGGGTGGCGGTCCCGGCCGGCAGCGTGGGCGGGTGGACCGGTGGCCGGGCCGGCGTCGGCGTCAAGCCCGCGGCCGGGTGGTGGACGGTCAGGGGCGTGCCAGGAACGGTCGGTGGGTCGACGTGCGGTACGTCCCGCGCGGTGTGCGACCGGGTCGGCGCGTCCGGCGACACGGTTTCGGAGTCGGGACCGGAGCCGTGACCGGGGGCAGGGTCGTGGCCGCCGCCGGGCTCGCCCGGGTCTGTGCCGGTGTCAGACGTCTTGGTCAGTAGGGCCATTGAGGCGAGCGTGGGCGGCTCGTCGGCGGGGGCCGGGGGGACGTCCGGACCCGGGGCGAGGAGGTCGCCCCCGCACCCCATGCAGAAACGCGCCTCGATCGGTGCTGAGGCACCACAGGCAGAGCAGGACTTCGACGGCACGGGTGGCACGGGTTGCTCCGAGGGTTCGGCGCGGCGAGGTGAGGCGTGGGGGTGGGCGCACACTCTAGCGGCGGCCGGGCCCGCCGTCGCCCGTCGCGGCAAGGGCAACCCCCCATGCACCTCCCCGACTTGCTCCCCCGCCCCACGCGCACCGGGCGCCCCACCGGCAACCACGAGAGCGCGGACCGGGAGCCGCCCGACAGCCGCGAGCCACACGGACCCGGAAGCCGCCCGGCAGCCACCGCCCTCACCCGGGGGCACCGCCGGAAGCAACCCACCGGTACACGTAGCCGCTGGCCACCACCGAAAGCCACCCACCGTGAGCCGCCGCCGCGAGCCGCTGCCGCAGGCCGCCGCCGGGAGCCGGTCAGCCCCAGGTGAGCGGGTCGAGGTGGAGGTAGAAGCGCAGGCGGTCGTGGTCCAGGGCGGTGCCGTACCGCTCGGCGAACTCCGCGTCCGCTGCCCGGGCCCGCTCCTAGTCCGGCCAGGTCTCGCGCGCGTTGGTGAGCAGCAGCGCCAGGTCGGCGTGGCGGTCGGCGAGGCCGAGGCGGCCCAGGTCGACGAAGCCCGACACGTCGAGGGTGCGCGAGTCGAGGAGGATGTTGGGCAGGCACAGGTCGCCGTGGTTGACGACCGTGTCGGCCGCCTCCTGCTCCCGTCACAGGGCGAGCTGCCCGGTGAGGCGGGCCAGCAGCTCCGAGGCGGGCGTGTGCCGCTGCTCCTCGGGGAGGAAGTCCGGGTTCACGGCGTCCCGAGACACGACGTCGCGCGCCACGGCGACCACGCCGTCCAGCCCCCGCTGGAACGGGCACTCCGTCACCGGCACCGCGTGCAGCCGGCGGACCGCGTCCGCGATGGGCTCCCAGGCGGCCCGCAGCTCATCGGCGGACACCTGGTCGGCGGGTACGCCGGGGACGGCGCTGGTCAGCAGACAGGCCCCGGCGTCGGTACGGCGCCAGTCGAGCACCCGGGGCCCGGCAGGTCCCGTCCGCCGAACCAGGCGATCCGGTCGCGCTCGGCGGTCAGCTCGGCCACGTCGGCGGCGGGCACGCACTTGGCGTACCGGGTGGCGCCCGCGTCGCGGAAGACGAGGGCCCCCGACTCGCCCGAGGTGACCGGCAGCCAGTCGCCGTCCGTCAGGCCGAACAGCGCCGGCGACAGGGGCGGGGCGTGGTCGCTCATGGCGGCCACCCTAGCCAGGCGCGCCCGCCGGCCCGAGGTCGGTGTCGGGCGGACGCGGGCCGTGGCCTGTCCGGACGGAACGGCTAGCCGTCCTGCGGCTTCGTGCCACGGTGCAGGGCGACGACGCCGCCGGTCAGGTTGCGCCAGGCGACGCGGGACCAGCCGGCGCGCTGCAGGATCCTGGCCAGGCCGGGCTGGTCGGGCCAGGCGCGGATGGACTCGGCGAGGTAGACGTACGCGTCCGGGCTGCTGCTCACGGCCGTGGCGACCGGCGGCAGCGCCCGCATCAGGTACTCCATGTAGACCGTGCGGAACGGCGCCCACGTCGGCTGGCTGAAATCGCAGATGACGATCTTGCCGCCGGGCTTGGTCACGCGCAGCATCTCGCGCAGCCCGCCCTCGGTGTCCTGCACGTTGCGCAGCCCGAAGGAGATCGTGACGGTGTCGAAGACGCCGTCCGCGAACGGGAGTCGGGTGGCGTCGCCGGCCGTGAGCGGCAGGAACGGGTGGCGCTGCTTTCCGGCCCGCAGCATGCCCAACGAGAAGTCGCAGGGCATGACGTACGCGCCGGCGGCCGTGAACGGCAGCGACGACGTCCCCGTGCCCGCGGCCAGGTCGAGCACCCGCTCCTCCGGGCGCGCGTCCACGGCGCGCGCGACGGCCTTGCGCCACAGCCGGGACTGCCCGAGCGAGAGCACGTCGTTGGTGAGGTCGTAGTTGGCCGCCACGTCATCGAACATCGCGGCGACTTCGTGCGGCTGCTTGTCCAGGGAAGCTCGGGTCACCCTCCCATTGTTCACCCGGCCTCCCCCGGCCCCCCTCGGGGGTCGCCCCGACGGCGAGCCGGCCGGCCCACCACGACGACGTCCGGGCCCCGGCGCCCGGACGCCCTCCTAGCCGCGACGACGAGGGCCGGCCCCCGGCGGCAACACCCCGCGCCGACGGCGCCCTCCGCCGCAGCGGCGGCGCCCCGCGTCTCAGCGGCGGCGGAAGACCAGGCGGCCGTCGAGCACCGTGGCCACGCAGCTCGCCGCGCCACGGGTGGCCAGCTCGGCGACCGCGGCCACGGCGAACACCGCGAAGTCAGCCCGGGCCCCGGGCGACAGCGGGCCGGTGAAGGTGGTCTCGTGTGGTGTGCCGGCGGGCAGGGCGGCTATCGGGTCGAGCAGCGCGGGAACCGGCGGGTCGGCGGCCCCGGCCGGGTCGGGCGCGGCGCTCGCGCGGGACCCGGGGATCACGACGAGGCCCGCCCTGGCCACCGCCGTGCGCACGGCGGGGCGCGCGAAGGGGCCGGTCACAGCCGTCGTGCCGTGCCGCAGCATCCGCTGGGTGCCGCGCCGCGCGGACTCACCCCAGCGCGCGTCGGCGAGCCCGAGGTCGGCCAGCGCGGCGGGGTCGACCAGCGGCTCGGTGCCTAGGCGCTCGGCCTCGCGCGGGTCCGGGTGGTAGGCGGCCTCAAGGAGCGCCGCGGCCCGCGCGTTGAGCAGCCCCGGCGTGAGGAGCCCGGGCCAGCGCCGCTCGCGCGCGCCCGGGTGCTCCGCCGCCATCTCCTCGTACGGGCCGACCGCGGCGATGCGGGCGCCGTCCACGACGACCGCCCCGTCCGCCACGGGCTCCGCCCCCGGGCCCGTAAGCAGCAGCTCGGCCCCGTGAATCGTCAGCACGCCCCGCCCCCCATCCCGATGATCCGCGTAACGGCCCCCGAACCGGTCCGGTTCAGCGGGCGTCGATGAGCTTGAGGGCGGGGTGGGCCGTGCCGCGGTCGATCGCGGTCGACGACAGGTGCGAGACGACCTTGTCGTCCACCGGGTCGTCGGCCGGGTCGTCGTGCACCACCAGGTGCTCGTACGTCGTGGCGCGCTGCGCCGGGACCCGGCCCGCCTTGCGGATCAGGTCGATGATCTCCATCCGGTTGGAGCGGTGCCGGGCGCCGGCCGAGGAAACCACGTTCTCCTCCAGCATGATCGAGCCCAGGTCGTCCGCCCCGTAGTGCAGCGAGAGCTGGCCGACCTCCTTGCCGGTGGTCAGCCACGAACCCTGGATGTGCGCGACGTTGTCCAGGAAGAGGCGCGCGATGGCGATCATCCGCAGGTACTCGAAGAGGGTGGCCTGCGTCTGGCCCTTGAGGTGGTTGTTCTCGGGCTGGTACGTGTACGGGATGAAGGCGCGGAAGCCGCCCGTGCGGTCCTGCACGTCGCGGATCATCCGCAGGTGCTCGATCCTCTCGGCGTTGGTCTCGCCGGTGCCCATCAGCATCGTGGAGGTGGACTCGACGCCCAGGTTGTGCGCGATCTCCATGATCTCCAGCCAGCGCTCGCCCGACTCCTTGAGCGGCGCGATGGCCTTCCGCGGGCGCTCCGGCAGCAGCTCGGCGCCCGCGCCGGCGAACGAGTCGAGCCCCGCCGCGTGGATGCGCCGGATGGCCTCGTCGGCGGTGACGCCGGAGATCCGCGACATGTGCTCGATCTCGGAGGCGCCCAGCGAGTGGATGACGAGCTGCGGGAACGCTTTCTTGATCGCCGCGAAGTGCTCCTCGTAGTACTCCACGCCGAAGTCCGGGTGGTGGCCGCCCTGGAACATGATCTGGGTGCCGCCCAGCTCGACGGTCTCCGCGCAGCGGCGCAGGATGTCGTCCAGGTCGCGGGTCCAGCCCTTGTCGTGGGCCTTGGGCGGGGCGTAGAAGGCGCAGAACTTGCAAGCCGTCACGCAGACGTTGGTGTAGTTGATGTTCCGCTCGATGATGTACGTCGCGATGTGCTCCGTCCCGGCGTACCGCCGGCGGCGCGCGGCGTCGGCGGCCGCGCCGAGCGCGTGCAGAGACGCGTCCCGGTACAGGTCGAGCGCCTCCTCTGGGGTGATCCGACCGCCGCCGACGGCGCGGTCGAGGACGGACTGCAGATCGGCGTTCTCCGTCACCGGGGCGTCCCTTCCGGAGGGTTACGTACGGACATCAGTCAGCGTACGCCAGGGGGGCGACACCCCGGCCCGCGGCCGGCCCACCCCCGCGACCTGCGGCGCGGCGTCCGGTGACGTAGACCATGGCCACCTCGCCAGCCCGGCAGCCCGGCAGTGCGTCGGCCGGTCGGGGCGACAGCCCGTCAGCCCGGTCGGGGCGTCAGTCCGCCGCCGGCTGCTTGACCATGCGGGCCACCGGGCGCCCGGCCGCCTCGTCCTGGGACTTGTAGACGAGCTTGCCGGTCTCCCTGTCCAGCGTGTACGTGGTCGGCGCCGTCACGCCCGTGCACAGGAACGGGCCGCCTTCCTTGGACTCGTCGGTGGCCTCGGTGATCGTCAGCCGGGTGTTTCGATCCGTCACCGAACGCTGCCCTTGGCGTAGCAGCGCTGCCCGAAGACGTCGGTGACCGCCTCGACGACGACGGTCCCGGTGCGGCCCTGGCGGACGGTCGCGATGTGCTTGCCGTTGTACTTGCCCTTGGCGTACTGGGGGCCCTTCCAGGTGCCGATGAGGTTCTTCGGCACGTCGCCCCCGGCGGCACGCCGCCCGGCGCGGTCGGTCCGCCACCGGCCGGCTGCGAGCCGTCGGGCGCTGGCGGGCTGTCGCTGGAGCGGGGGGACGGGGTCTGGCTCTGCTTCGCGCCGCCGGCGCGTGTCGCCACCGCCGCCGTCCCGTACCGCGTCGTAGACGACGACGGCCGATGTCGCTACGGCGAGCGCGCCGGCGACCGAGAGCACCAGCGAACAACTCAGACACCGCGGCCGGCCGCGCCGCCCGAACCCGGCCGACAGCGCCATCCGCCGCTCCCGCCCCGCCCGGTCCGCGCCAGCCGCGCCGTCCTCCGGGACGTGCGGGCCGCTGCCCGGGTCGCCCGGAGCGCCGCCGGACCGGCGCGCGGCGCCCCGCCAGCGCCGGCGGCCCGGGCCCGGCCGCCCGCCGCGCCCCGCCGTCGCGGCCTCCGCCATCCCGGCGCCGCTGCCCTCCGGCGAGCGACGCGGCGCCGCGACCGGGGCCACGGTGCCGGCGTGACCGGCGCCGCCGGGCTGGCCGGCGCCGATGGGCTGGTGGGACTGGCTGGCGTGGCCGGTGCTGCCGGCGCGGCCTCCGTACGAGGGGTCGGGCGGCCCGAACGCGCCGGCGCGTACGCCCGAGTCCATTCCCACCGTCTCGGGCCCGAGCGCCTCGGGAGACAGCGTGGCGGGCCCGCCGGGTGGCGGGCCGACCTCGGCGGAACCGGCAGCCCCGGCCGAAGGGGCGGTGGGCCAGGCGGGGGCGGGCGGCGGTGTGGGGGGCGGCGCCAGCGGCTCCGCCTCCAGGTCGAGCAACTCCATCGCGCGCCGGCTCGCGCCCTCCACCAGCGGGGCGGGCAGCCACCCGGGCCGCACCAGGCCGGCCGCGCCGCTCCCCGCGCCGCCGCCGTCCGCGTCCGCGCCGCCGTCCGCGTCGGCGGTCAGCCGGCGCACCAGCTCGGCCGGCGTGGGGCGGCCGGCCGGGTCCTTGGCCAAGCAGTCGGCGACGACCGCGCGCAACCCGCCCGCCAGCGAGGGGGCCAGCTCCGGCTCCTCGTGCACGACCCGGAGGAGGAGCGCGGCCGAGGAGTCGCCGGGAAAGGGCGGCCGGCCGGTGGCGGCGTACGCCAGGACCGCGCCCAGCGAGAACACGTCGGCGGCGGCCGTCGCGCCCTGGCCGAGGATCTGCTCGGGCGACATGTAGCCGGGTGAGCCGATGGAGACGCCGGTGGAGGTGAGGGAGGCGGTGCCGTCGATGGCGCGGGTGATGCCGAAGTCGATGAGCCGCGGCCCGTCCAAGGCGAGCAGCACGTTCGACGGCTTGACGTCGCGGTGCACCAGGCCCAGGCCGTGCACGGCCACCAACGCCTCCGCCAGGCTGGCGCCCAGCGCGCGTAGGCACACGGTCGGCAGCGCGCCCAGTTCCTCGACGGCCTGGGTGAGCGAGGGGCCGGCGATGTAACCGGTGGCCACCCAGGGCACCGAGGCATCCAGGTCGGCGTCGAGCACGGGGGCCGTCCAGGCGCCGCCCACCCGTCGGGCCACCTCCACCTCGCGCCGGAAACGGGCCCGGAACTGGGCGTCCGTCGCGAAGTGCGGGTGGACCAGCTTCACGGCGACGGTGCGCCCGCCCACGCTGCGGCCCAGGTAGACCCGGCCCATCCCGCCCGAGGCCAGGCGCCGCAGCAGCCGGTACGCGCCGATGCCACGGGGATCATCCGGTTCCAGTGGGTACATCGTGTTGCCTCCCCCTCCACTGCGCCGCCCAGCTTTAGGTGCGCGGCGCGCGGCGCGGGCAGGGTACCGACGACCGCGCTCGGCCCGTAGTCGAGCGCCGCCCCGCACGCGTGGACCGCGCCCGGGGCGAGCGGGCGGCGGCCGTGCGGCGGTTCGTCGGGGCGGGCATCGGGGCGGGGGTCGTCCGGATGCCGGGGGCGTGGCCGCGAGGTCGTGATCCCGTCCGGGGGGTCAGTGGGCGCCGTGGGTCAGCAGGTCCACGCGCACGTCGGCGGGGAAGCCCGTGGTGGGGCCCGTGCGGCGGGCGAACTCGGCGATGCCGGCGAGCTGATCGGCGCCGAGGCTGAAGTCGAGGGTGGTGAAGTACCGTTCCAGCACGTCCGGCTCGAACGCCTCCCAACGCGCCGCCTGCTCGGCCACCTTGGTGACCTCCTCCAGCGAGACGTCGCGCGAGGACAGGAACGCCTCGTGCACCTTGTGCACCAGCTCCGGCTCCCGCTCCAGGTACGAGCGGCGCGCGGCCCAGACCGCGAAGACGAACGGCAGCCCCGTCCAGTCCTTCCACATCTGGCCCAGGTCGTGCACGTCGAGCCCGAGCCTGGGCGCATAGTGCAGGTTGGCCCGCAGCGCGGCGTCGCCGATGAGCACCGCCGCCTGCGCCTCCTGCATCATCACCCCGAGGTCGGGCGGGCAGGTGTAGTACTCGGGCCGTACGCCGAAGCGCTCGGAGAGCAGGAGTTGCGCGAGCCGTACGGAGGTGCGCGACGTCGAGCCGAGGGCGACGCGTGCGGCGTCCAACTGGTCCAGCGGCACCTGGGAGACGATCACGCACGACATGACAGGGCCGTCACAACCGACCGCGAGGTCAGGGAAGGCGACCAGGTCATCCGCGTTCCGCAGGAACTCGACCAGGGTGACCGGGGCGATGTCCAGGTCCCCACGGACGAGCTGTTCGCTGAGCTTCTCTGGGGTGTCCTTGGTCAGCTCGAGGTCGAGGAGGCTGCCGGTACGGGCGAGCCCCCAGTACAGCGGAAGGCAGTTGAGGAACTGGATGTGGCCGACCCGCGGCCGGCTCCGGCGGTGACCGGTGACGGTAGCGGCGACAGGGATTGAATTGTCCACATCCAGAGGCTAGCCCCGGGGTGATGCGTGGGTGGCGCCGGGGGCGCGGTGGCGCGGCGCGGGGGATCACGTCGGTTGCCCGGGCCCCGTTGACGTGCGCGCTTTTCCCTTCCGTGACGCCTGGAAACCGCCCGTCCCCGTGATCTTTCGCTCTTTCCCCCCGGCATCTGCCGTGCTATGCTCGCCGCAAGTTGCAGTTTGGTTTCCCTTGCAGTACAGAGCCTGCGGAGCATGTGACGCCGCAGGCTTTTGTAGTTTTCAGACTTCTCGCAGGTTCTGGAGCAGGGCAACCCTTTGGCCCAAGGAGGGCTTATGGCTACCGGAACCGTGAAGTGGTTCAACGCTGAAAAGGGCTTCGGCTTCATCGCCCAGGACGGCGGCGGCCCGGATGTCTTCGTCCACTACTCCGCGATCAACGTCTCTGGTTTCCGCTCCCTGGAGGAGAACCAGCAGGTCAACTTCGACGTCACGCAGGGTCCGAAGGGCCCGCAGGCGGAGAACGTAACCCCTGTCTGATCCTCTGGATCCGCAGCGGGTTCGGCCATCGCGGTCGGCACCTAATTCGTTCCTGATGTAGTACCGAAGGAGCCCTGCTCCCCGTTTCGACGGGAAGCAGGGCTCCTGCCTTTTCCCGGCCCCCGCCTCCCGCCCCTCCCGTACGCCTCTTCGGTGTTGTCGGTTCCGACGAAGCCCTGGTGAGTTCTGGCGACTTTTGCGCTATCCCTCGCTCGCTTCTTGCGGGTTCCTACCGGGTTTCCCTCGTGTTTCTCCGGAGTTCCCCGCGTTCCGGGTGAGCGAGGTCGCGGCTCCCCTTTTCCCGGGGCGGGGCTCACTCGCGGGCGTACAGTTCCTCGATCGTCGTGGCGAAATCCCTGGCCACCGCGGCCCGGCGCAGTTCGAGCGAGGGCGTGGGGTGGCCGGACGCCTCGGTGGAGTCGACCGGCAGCACCCGGAAGCGGCGGATCGACTCGGGGCGCGAGACCAGCGTGTTGGCGTCGTCCACGGCCCGCGCGAGTTCCGCCCGGAGCGCCTGGTCCCGGACGAGTTCGGACAGCGACACCCGCTGCCTGCCCCGCATCCGGCGCCAGTGCGCGAGGTCGTCCGGGTCCAGGGGGATCAGCGCGGTCACGTACGGGCGGCCGTCACCGAAGGCCACGCACTGTCCGACCAGCGGGTGGGCCCGCAGCCGGTGCTCCAGCGGCGCGGGCGCCACGTTCTTGCCGCCGGAGATGACGATCAGCTCCTTCTTACGACCGGTGATGGTGAGGTAGCCGTCGGCGTCCAGGGCGCCGATGTCGCCCGTCGCGAACCAGCCGTCGGCCGTGGTGGCCGGCGTGCTCGTGCCGCGCTCCCCCATCCTGGGTGGGTGTGGCCGCCGGGCGGGACCAACCGGCCCGCCCCGTAGGCGGGGTGGCCTACGCGGGCGGGCGGAGTCAGGCGGGTGCGCGCGGGCGCGCGGGAGGGGGCAGGGCGGGCGGCGGGCCGCCCCAGGACCTGCGGCGGTCACCGTCGGCCAGTTCCTGACCTTTCAGTAACCTTACTTGCAAGTAAAGTACGCGAAGAAGCGGTTGGCCCATGCCTGAAACCCACATCGCTGCCACGATGTGGGGTTCGGTGCCACCGGTACGGCGCGGGCGCCGCCCCCGCCACGGGCTGGCCGGCCTCCCGCCTGCCAGGTCAGGGCCCGGTGGCCGGGCCCGTGGCCGTCACGCGCTCGGCTGCCACTTCTGGTCGCGCAGCAGGTTGCCGAGGCCGGCCCAGGCGAAGTTCATCAGCGTGGCCGCGGCCTCCTTGGCCGTCGGGCCGCCCGGCGAGCCCGCCCAGTCGGCCATCGACTCGGCCGCCCCGACCAGGGCGTACGCCAGGCCGGCCACCTCCCGGTCGGCGAACTCCGGGTCGCAGTCGGCCTCCTTGGACGCCTCGCCGATGAGCTGTTCCACGAAGCTGACCAACTCGGCGCGCATGGCCGCCACCTCGCGCACGAACGGTTCGCCCTGCGAGCGCGCCTGGCTGTGCAGGACGGCCCAGCCGTCCGGGTGCTCGGCGGTGTACGCGAAAAGGCCGCGCAGCCCGCTCCACAGTTGCCGGTCGGCCGGCACGTCGCGCTCCACGGCCGCGCGCACCGCCGCGACCAGCGCCTTCGCCTCGCGCCTGATGCAGGCGGTGAACAGCTCTTCCTTGGAGTTCAGGTACAGGTAGACCAGCGGCTTGGAGACCCCGGCCAGTTCGGCGATGTCGTCCATGGAAGCGGCCCGGTAGCCCCGTCGCGCGAAGGTCCGCACGGCGGCGTCGAGCATCTGCTGCTCCCGCACCGCCCGCGGCATCCGCTTGCTCCTACCGCCACCCATGTGCAACGCCCCTCCGAGAACCCAACGTGCTGACGAGTAAAGCTACGTTCCCCACCCGGGCATCATCATCCCCGCCCGGCGCCGGCCACGAGAAGTGATCGGCGGGACGGGGGCGATGCCTGCTTCCCATGTCACCGGTGTGCTGGGAGTGCGCGGGCCCGGCCCACGGTCCGGCGGCCCGCCGCGCTCGGCGCACCGCCACCGCGCATACCGGTGCCCCGGTCGCGCCGGGCGACCGGGGCACCTGATGGCGCGCGGGGTCCGCTACGCGGCCGCCGGCAGCGCGCCCTCCTGCTTGCCCTCCGGCTGGCCCTCGTCCAGCGGCGAGGCGGAGGCCGTTTCGTACGCCCGGTGGTCGAGGATCTTCTCGCGGGCCGAGACCAGGACCGGGACGAGCGCCTGGCCGGCCACGTTGGTGGCGGTGCGCATCATGTCCACGATCGGGTCGATGGCCATCAGCAGGCCGACGCCCTCCAGCGGCAGGCCCAGCGTGGACAGGGTCAGGGTGAGCATCACGGTCGCGCCGGTGAGGCCGGCCGTGGCGGCGGAGCCGATCACCGAGACGAACGCGATCAGCAGGTAGTCGCCGATGTCGAGCTGGACGTCGAAGATCTGCACGATGAAGATCGCCGCGATGGCCGGGTAGATCGAGGCGCAGCCGTCCATCTTGGTCGTGGAGCCGAAGGGCACGGCGAAGGACGCGTACTCCTTGGGCACCCCGAGCCGCTCGGTGACCTTCTGCGTCAGCGGCATGGTGCCCACCGACGAGCGGGAGACGAAGGCGAGCTGGATCGCCGGCCAGGCGCCGCGGTAGAAGTGCAGCGGGTTGAGCTTGGCGACCGTGGCGAGCAGCAGCGGGTAGACGCCGAACAGGACCAGGGCGCAGCCGACGTAGATGTCGGCAGTGAAGGTCGCGTACTTGCTGATCAGGTCCCAGCCGTACTCGACGATCGCGGTGCCGATCAGGCCGAGGGTGCCCAGCGGAGCCAGCTTGATGACCCACCACAGGGCCTTCTGGAGCAGCTCCAGGACGGCCTGGCTAAGGTTCAGGATCGGCTCGGCCTTCTCGCCGAGCTGGAGGGCGGCGGCACCGGCGACGGCCGCCATGAAGACGATCTGCAGGACGTTCAGCTCGGTGAACGGCGTGATCACGTCGCCGGGCACGATGCCGGTGAGGAAGTCGAGCCAGGAGCCCTTGTGCTCGGGCTTGGCGCCGTCGGCCGGGGTGAGCCCGGTGCCGGAGCCGGGGTTGGTGACCAGGCCGATGAACAGGCCGATGACCACGGCTATCAGCGAGGTGGCCATGAACCACAGCAGGGTGTGGGTGGCCAGCCGGGCCGCGTTGTTGACCTTCCGCAGATTGGTGATCGACACCAGGATCGCGAAGAAGACCAGCGGGGCGACGGCAAGCTTCAGCAACTGGATGAAGATCGAGCCGATCTTGTCCAGCGTGGTGATGCGCCACTGGACGTCACCGCTGCGGGCGGCCCAGCCGAGCAGCGCGCCGGCGACGAGGCCGAGGAGGATCTGCGCCCAGAAGGGAACCCGCAGGGCGCGCGGGACGGACAGGCGTGGGGACGACAACGGACACTCTCCGAGGACAGACGGATGCCAGGTCAGATGTGGATCAGGGGGCGGCGCCTGGAGCTCCGCTGAGATACGGGGTCTCCGGCCGCTGTGCGCACGTACTAGAGGCCGCGACAGGCCGCGGACAGACAGCGGCAAAGATCGATGCGCAGGCGCGCCACGAGCGGAACGCTCGTGGGGAATCGGGGCGCGGCTGCGGTCAACATGGCAATGACGTTAACACTTTAACTTTGGGGAACCCAAAGGAGATCTTTGAGACGAGCCGCCCCCTCGGGCCTCGCGGGCCGGCGCGCGGGCGGCCGGACCGCGCTCCGGGGGCGACCCCGTACGCGCCCGGGAACGCCAACGCCCCCACCGCGGGCGGCAATGCGCGGTGAGGGCGTGGGGTGAGGTGGTGGGGGCCGGCGACGCGCCGGCCCGACCGGGGTGTGAGGAGCCTTACACCCCGTCTTCCTGGGTCTGGTGGGCCACCAGGCGCTCCTTGGCGCGGTCCACCTTGACGAGGATCTGCTCAGACATGGCGTCCCGCTGCTTGCGCAGCACCACGAAGCTCAGCGGTGCCGACACCACGATCGCCAGGAGCAGCACCCACAGCAGGTTGGAGTCGCCCAGACCGGACGGCAGGACGCCGAAGTGGACCAGGCCCGACAGGGCCAGGAAGCAACCGACGAAGATGCCCAGACGCATGGCAGTGTAGCGGAGCGTGGCGCTCGACGTGAGGGACACGGCTGGTCTTCTTTCTCCCGGGGGTGCTGCGGTATCGGCCGGATGGTGTTCGCCTGCCCTTCTAGTGAATCACGTCAAAAAAGCGCCGTGGGAGGCGGCTCCACCGTCCGTCGCCGGCCCGGCCTCCGAAGCTCAGTCCAGCCGCTGCCACATGAAGATGTCGTCCCGGTAGTCGTCCTCCGCCACCCTGATCGACTCGGGCACGCGGCCGACCTCTTTGAAACCGACCGTGGCGTAGAAGGCGTCCACCCCCGTGCGGCCACGCACCTGCAGGCGCAGCGAGGCGAGGCCCAGGTCACGCGCCATGTCGATGGCCTCGCGCAGCATGGCCTTGCCGTGTCCGCCGCCCTGGAGGGACGGGTGGATCATCACGAGGGTCAGCGTGGCCCAGTGCGTCATCAGCCGCGGTGCTGGTCGGAGGCGATGAACACGGTGCCGGCCAGTCGCCCGTCGGCGTATGCCGCCAGCATCCGCACCTCGCCCCGGCGCACGGTGTCGAGCTGGCGCTCGGCCGCGGGGCGGACGTCGCCGTCCGCGACGGTCGGCACGAAGCCGACGGCGCCGCCCGCGTTGGTCACGTCGACCCACAGCCGCACCAGTTCGTCCTGGAGGGCGGGGGTCAGCTCGGGATCGCGTTCATAGGTAAGGGTCATTTCTGGATCTTAGCCATTACCTGTCGCGAGGCGCACCCCTCCGCTGATGTGACGCACGCGGCACCGACCGCCCGTGACCAGTGCGGGGGCCGCCGTTCCGGATACGACGGCGCGGGACGGGTGGGCCAGGCTCAGACGCGACCGCCCGCGACACCGCGCGGGGGCGACGTCGCGGGCGGCGACGGACGGGCTCGGCTCCACGGGGTCGGGGCCGTTGAGACCTGGTCAGAGGCGCATCGGCTGGGGCGCGTCGCGGCGGGCCGGGTCGGGGCCCTCGTACTCGCGCAGGATCTCATAGCGCGTGTTGCGCTCGACCGGGCGGAAGCCGGCGTCCCGGATCAGGTCGAGGATGTCCTCGCGGGTCAGCTTGTCGGGGGTGCCGTAGTTGTCCGCGTCGTGCGTGATCTTGTACTCGACGACCGAGCCGTCCATGTCGTCGGCGCCGTGCTGAAGGGCCAACTGGGCGGTCTGCACACCGTGCATCACCCAGAACACCTTCACGTGCGGCACGTTGTCGAACAGCAGCCGCGAGACCGCGAAGGTCTTCAGCGCCTCGGCGCCGGTGGCCATGGTGGTGCGGGCCTGCAGCCGGTTGCGGACCTTGCCGTCTTTCACGTCCACGAAGTCGTGCTGGTAGCGCAGCGGGATGAAGACCTGGAAGCCGCCGGTCTCGTCCTGGAGTTCACGCAGCCGCAGCACGTGGTCCACCCGGTGGCGGGGCTCCTCGATGTGCCCGTACAGCATCGTGCACGGGGTCTTGAGGCCCTTCTCGTGCGCCAGGCGGTGGATACGGGACCAGTCCTCCCAGTGGGTGTCGTGGTCCACGATGTGCTGCCTGACCTCCCAGTCGAAGACCTCGGCACCGCCGCCGGTGAGCGATTCGAGGCCGGCGTCGATCAGCTCGTCCAGGATCTCGGAGGCGGAGAGCCCGGAGATCTTCTCGAAGTGCTGGATCTCGGTGGCCGTGAAGCACTTGAGGGAGACCTGCGGCAGGGCCTCCTTCAGCGCCCGCAGCGAGCGCGGGTAGTAGCGCCAGGGCAGGGTCGGGTGCAGGCCGTTGACGATGTGCAGCTCGGTGAGGTTCTCCGCCTCCATCGCCTTGGCCAGCCGCACGGCCTCCTCGATGCGCATCGTGTACGCGTCCTTCTCGCCCGGCTTGCGCTGGAAGGAGCAGTACGCGCACGAGGCCGTGCACACGTTGGTCATGTTGAGGTGGCGGTTGACGTTGAAGTGGACGACGTCACCGTTCTTGCGGGTGCGCACCTCATGGGCGAGGCCGCCGAGCCAGGCCAGGTCATCCGACGCGTACAGGGCGATGCCGTCCTCGCGCGCCAGCCGCTCCCCGGCGCGGATCTTCTGCTCCAGCTCCCGCTTGAGCCCCGCGTCATTCGCTGACACGGCCATAGACCCAGCCATCCGGCGCCTCCCCTATACTTCTGTCCATCGGGCTGCACCGAGCGTACTCCCCGCCGCGCGCGCCCCACCCGCCCTGCTCACACCAGCGGCGGGCGATGGGTGGGGTGCGGCACGTTTGGCCCCCCGGGCGCGCGGTCACACGTCCTCGGGCAGCTCCCCGACCCGGTTCTCCCACTTGGTGGAGAGCACGATCGTGGTGCGCGTGCGCGAGACGCCGGTGGTGCCGGACAGGCGGCGGATGGTGCGTTCCAGGTCGTCCACGTCGCCGGCGCGGACCTTGAGCATGTACGAGTCGTCGCCCGCGATGAACCAGCAGTCCTCGATCTCCGCGAGGTCGCGCAGCCGGTCGGCCACGTCCTCGTGGTCCACCGCGTCGGAGAGCTGGATACCGATGAGCGCCGTCACGCCGAGGCAGAGCGAGGCGGAGTCGACGGTCGCGCGGTAACCGGTGATCACCCCGGCCGCCTCCAGGCGGTTGATCCGGTCCGTGACGCTGGGCCCGGACAGACCCACGAGCCGCCCCAGCTCCGCGTACGAGGCCCGACCGTTCTCCCGCAGGGCCTGGATGAGTTGCCTGTCCACCGCATCCATGTGACGGCACGCACCTTTCAAAGTTCTGCGATCAAGAAGGTTTGGGTGTAGAATCTAAGGCATGCAGGGCGCGATGTCCTGTGGATCTCTAGCTGAACTACCTCAATCAACGACGATTCTTCAGGAGTGAGCTACCCTTGTACACGATCGAGATGGCTTATGCCCGCATGCGTGAGCTGCAGGAGCTGGCCAACCGCTCGCGTGCTCAGCAGGCTGCGCAGCAGCAGCGCGAGACCTCGGCCAAGGCCCACAAGGGCCGGGCCAAGAAGCGCTGACTCCAGCCGCACCGCATCGACCCGATGCGGCCTGACGCCCGGCGTCAGGCTCGCGCACTCCGGCGCCCACGCGTCCCGCCGGAGCCGCGCCCTCAGCAGGACGCGTCACAGCGGCAGGGCACGGGGCAGCACCAACCCCCCGGCCTGCCGCTTCTCCATGTCCAGGGCCCGCCCCGCGACGCCCGTACGCGCCGCCGGCGCGCATCCCGACGCATCGACACCGGCACCCCGCCGCGGCGCTACCCCGCACGGCGCGAACCACTGGCACCACCGAGTTCCCCCTCCCACCGGCGGTAGAGCGCGTGCGGCACCCCCGCCGCGTCCAGCGCCCGCCCAGCGACGAAGTCCACCAGTTCCTGGATGTGCCTCGCCCCCGCGTAGAACGCCGGCGAGGCGGGCAGCACCACGGCGCCCGCCTCGTCGAGCGTGACCAGGTGCCGGAGCGTCTGCCCGGTCAGCGGGGACTCGCGCAGCGCGACGACCAGCGGCCGGCGCTCCTTGAGCGTCACGCTCGCCGCCCGCTGCAACAGGTCCTTCGAGAGCCCGAGCGCGACGCCGGCCACGCCCGCCGTGCTCGCCGGGACGATGATCATTCCCTGGGCCGGGTACGAGCCGGACGACGGGCCCGCGGCCAGGTCACCAGCGGTCCAATAGCGCACGTCGGCGGTCTTGTCGAGGGCACCGTCGGCGCTCTCGGCGGCGAGTGGGCGCACCTCGTCGGCGAACGCGTCTGCGCTGCCGTCGGCGCCCCGCGCCAGCCAGCGGACCAGGTCGGCGCGCCAGTGCGCGTCGCGGAAGGAGATGCCGGTCTCGTCGAGCAGGGTGAGCCGGGCGGCGCGGCTGATGACCAGGTCAACGGGCTCGCCCGCGCGCAGCAGCGCGCGGATCACGGAGGCCGCGTAGGGCGTGCCGGAGGCGCCGGACACCCCCACGATCCAGGGTCGGCGCTGGGGTGCGGGTTGGAGTCGTTCCACGGACCGAGCCTATCCGGCACCCCGCGGCGCCCATCCGGCCGCCGGTGCCCCGGCTCTTCCCGGGACGCCGCCGACGGTCCCGGGGCCGGGCAGGCCCGGGAAACGGCGCCCCCGGGGGTGGATGCGCCCCCGGATCGGCGGGCGCACCTGGGCAGTCGCACGCCCCAGGGCGGCCCCGACCCGGGCGCCCGCGCGCCCCACCGCCGCCTTGTACCGAGACCCGCCCCAGGCCTCGCCCCCGGCCCGTGGCTCAGAGCGTCAGGCCGCGTACGAACAGGTCGGCCAGCGTGCACACGAAGAGCACGATCCCGATGACGCCGTTGACGGTCAAGAACGCGCGGTTGAGCCGGGACAGGTCGTGCGGACGCACGATGGAGTGCTCGTAGACGAACGCCACCGCCACGATCGCCAGGCCCACCCAGAACAGCGCGCCCGCGTCCGTCGCCAGCGCGTACCAGACCAGCAGTCCCATCGTCACGACGTGGCTGCCGCGCGCGCCGTACAGCGCCGCCGGGATGCCGAACCGCGCCGGGACCGACTTCACGCCGTGCGCCCGGTCGGCCGCCACGTCCTGGCAGCCGAAGATCAGGTCGAAGCCGCCGATCCACACGCCGACCGCGAGGCCGAGTATCACCGCGTCCCACGACCACGACCCGGTCACCGCGAGCCACGCCCCGATCGGGCCGATGGCCTGGGCGAGGCCGAGGATGGCGTGCGGGAAGTTCGTGAACCGCTTCCCGTACGGATAGACCACCATCGGCACCACCGCGACCGGCGCGAGCGCCAGGCACAGCGGGTTGAGCAGCGCGGCGGCGCCCAGGAAGAACACGAGCGCAACCAGCGCGCCGGTCCACGCCGAGCGCACCGAGACCGCCCCGGTGACCAGTTCGCGCCCGGCCGTGCGCGGGTTACGCGCGTCGATCTCGCGGTCGATGATGCGGTTGGCGGCCATGGCTAAGGTCCGCAGCCCCACGATCGCCAGCGTCACCAGGAACAGCGTGCCCCAGTGGATGTTCTCGTCCTCGCCGTACATCGCGGTCAGCGCCGCGATGTACGCGAAGGGCAGCGCGAAGACCGAGTGCTCGATCATCACCAGCCGCAGGAACGCCTTGACCTTGCCGGGTGGGACGGGCTCGGGCCCGATGACTTCCGACGTTGCCGATTCAGCACTCATGGGGGGCCTCAGAGGCCGTACTCCTTCCAGCGGCGGGTGACCTTGTCAGCCGTGCCGGGGTCCGACTCGACCATCTCCGGCCAGCCACCGTCACGCGTGTACCCCTCTTCGGGCAGCTTGCGCGTCGCGTCGATGCCCGCCTTGCCACCCCAGAACTTCTGGTACGAGGCGTGGTCGAGGTGGTCGACTGGGCCCTCGACGACGGTCAGGTCGCGGGCGTAGTCGGTGTTGCCGAGGGCGCGCCAGGCGACCTCGTGCAGGTCGTGCACGTCGCAGTCGGCGTCGACCACGACGATGAGCTTGGTGAGCGACATCATGTGCGCGCCCCAGACGGCGTGCATCACCTTCTGCGCGTGCTTGGGGTAGCGCTTGTCGATGGAGACGATCGCGCAGTTGTGGAAGCCGCCCGACTCCGGCAGGTGGTAGTCTACGATATCCGGGACCACGATCTTGAGCAGCGGCAGGAAGAACCGCTCTGTGGCGCGGCCCAGCGGCCCGTCCTCCGTCGGCGGCCGGCCCACCACGATGGACTGGAGCAGCGGCCGCCGGCGCATCGTGATGGTGTCGATGGTCAGTGCCGGGAAGTCCTCCTGCGGCGTGTAGAAGCCGGTGTGGTCGCCGAACGGCCCCTCCGGCAGCGTCTTGCCCGGCTCCAGCCAGCCTTCGATGACCACCTCGGAGTGAGCCGGCACCTGGAGCGGGACCGTCTTGCAGTCCACCATCTCGATCCGCTTGCCGCGCAGGAACCCGGCGAACAGGTACTCGTCGATGTCGCCCGGCAGCGGGGCCGTGGAGGCGTACGTCACGGCCGGCGGCGTGCCGAAGGCGATCGCCACCGGCAGCCGTTCACCGCGCCGGGCGGCGACCTGGTAGTGGTTGGTGCTGTCCTTGTGGATCTGCCAGTGCATCCCGATGGTGCGCTTGTCGTGCCGCTGGAGCCGGTACAGGCCCAGGTTGCGCACGCCGGTCTCGGGGTGCTTGGTGTGAGTCAGGCCCAGGTTGAAGAACGAGCCGCCGTCGCCGGGCCAGGTGAACAGCGCCGGCAGCAGGTCCAGGTCAATCTGGTCCCCGGTCAGGACGACCTCGTGCACCGGCGCGTCCTTGACCTTCTTCGGCGGCACGTGGGTCATCCCGGCTAGCTTGCCGAACGCCTCGCGCACGCCGGTGAAGCCGATCGGCAGTTCCGGCTTGAGCAGCCCGCCGATCTTCTCGCTGATCTCCTGGTACGACGTCAGACCGAGCGCTTTCAGCAGCCTGCGGTCGGTGCCGAAGACGTTCATGGCCAGCGGCATCGCCGAGCCCTTGACGTTCTCGAACAGCAGCGCGGGGCCGCCGGCCTTCTGCACCCGGTCGACGATCTCCCCGACTTCCAGATACGGGTCGACTTCGGCCTTAATGCGCTTCAGGTCACCGTCACGCTCCAGCGCCCGCAGCAGCGAGCGGAGATCGTCATAAGCCATGCGGTCCAGTATCCGACACGGACTACCCTGGACACGTCACTGGGGCATCGTTCCCAGCACACCGCAACCCGCCGCGACATCTTCGAGGGAGCCCCCCGCATGCTCAGGTATCTGCCGTTCCTGCTGATCCTGGCGCTGTGGATCTACGCGTTCATCGACTGCCTGAACACCCCCGAGAACGAGGTCCGCAAGCTGCCCAAGGTGGCGTGGGTCATCATCGTGCTGCTCTTCGGCGAGGTGTTGATCGGTCCCATAGCCTGGTTGACGGTGGGCCGCCCGCGCAAGGCGGTCGGCGGCGCGGGCCGTGGCGGAGCCGGCGGCGGCATCGCCGGGGCGTTCGGCGGCCGGCGCGGTGGCGGCGGTTGGGTCGCCCCGGACGACAACCCCGAGTTCCTCAAGTCGCTGCGCAAGGACCCGCGACCGGACGACGCGACGGGCCCCGGTTCCCCATCGTCCCCCGACGCCGGCGCGGACTCCGGTCCGGGCTCGGCCCCAGGGACCGAGTCCGGCGCCGCCGACCGCAAGCCCGAGGCCGACCGCCGCGACGACGAGGGCCCCCAGGGGCCGCAGCGCGGCTGAGCCGCACCGCCTCACAGGCCCGCCGGGGCGCGGTCCGCGCGTGGCTGGTCCCCGGGTCGCGCCACGACGCCCCGGGTCACCACCGCCGTGGTGCTCGTCACCGCGCCGGCCTGGGGCGTGTCGCAGTTCTCGCGGGCCGCGCCGGGCGCCTTCTCCGGGTCAACCAGGACGACCCGTACGCCGAGCAGCCGCAGGCTGTCCCGATCGAACAGCCACTCGTCGCGCTCGCCCGTCACGTCGTCGACCCGGGCCACCGCGACGCCGCGCCGGCCGACGGCGTCCACCGCGTCCCGGATCACGACCACGTCGGGGATGCGGGCCGCCGCCCGGTACAGCGCCGCCTCCATCGCGGGCGGCAGCACCGTCTCGGCCAGCATCCCGCCGACCGTACGGAACACCTCCTGGTCGCCGGAGCGGCCGGCCGGCCCGGCCGCGTCCAGGGTGCGCAGCAGCGCGGCCGGATCGCGCGGCAGCCGCTGGAGGTGGCGGAAGGCCGTCGAGGTGGGGCCCGGCGCGTCCGGGTCGAGCCTGATCCGCTCGCCGGGGTACTGCTCGCTGCGCAGCAGTCCGGCCCGGGAGCCGTCCACCGAGCGCCAGATCTGACGCTGCCTCAGCGGCTCGACGAAGGCGCACGCCGACTCGTCACCGGAGTCCGCCGCCACCGCGCTCCTGGAGCGCACGTAGGTGAACTCGCCGTCCCGGGGGCGGAAGCCACGGTCGCGCTCGGCGGCCGTGGCGGCGCGGGCGAGTAACTCCGGCGCCCCGTCCCTCTCGTCGCCTCCGCCGTGCGCGCCCGGCGCGTACGTGCTGCTCGCCGGCGGCCCGGTGGTGTGCCGTGGGCGCCCGAGCTGGTGCCCGTCCGATCTGCCGTCGAGCGAGGGGGCGATGCTGGAGATGACCTGGGCGACCATCGCGACGGCCACCACGGGCCCGGCGATGTCAGGCCCGAACAGCCGGGCCAGCCGCGAGCGCGCGGGCGGCTCGGCCGCCATGGGAGGCGCGGGGCCGTCCGCCACGCCCGACTCGGCCGGGGCGGAGCCGGGGTCGGCCGGCGCGGGCCCGGAGCCGGCCGGCTCGCTCGGCGCGGGCTCCGGCGCGCTCGGCGTCGGTTCCGGCTCCGGCTCGGTCGGCGTGTCGGCCCCAGCCCCTCGCGTGCGCATCGGTTCCCCTCTTCCACGGGCCGGGCCCCGGCGCGGCCCAGCTCTCCCCGCGCTCGCGACCGGGCCCGAACACCGGCGTGTGTCGCCGCGCCGCCCCCGTACGGTCGACGACGGACACGGGCGGGCCCCGGTGCCCGTCCTGGACGGGGCGTCGCCGCGTGAGCCGGCGCGCCGCGACACTCCGCGCGCCCCCTAGAAGGGGACGCGCCAGGGGCGGCCGTGGTTGTGCGGGTGAGCCGAGGAGCGTGCGGGCGGCACGTGGTCCCGGCGGCCGACTAGACTAACGGTGTTCGGCGGGGTGTTGCCCCAACTCGTCCACGATGGCGCGGCGGAGCACGGCGGCGGTGTAGGTGACCGTGCCCGCCTCGGCCTGCGCGGTGTCCGCGAGGAGCACGACCCGCGTGCCCAGGAGTTGACCGGTCACCCGGTCGAAGATCCACTCCAATCGGGTGTCCTCCCCCTCGCCCGCCCGCCCCACGGCCACGCCGTGCCGGCCCGCGGCGTCCACCGCGTCCTCCACGACGACCAGCCCGGGGATGCGCGCCGCGGCCCGGAACAGCGCGGCGGCGACCTCGGGCGGCATGAGCGTGCCGTTGATCAGTTGGGTGGCGAAGTGGAACGTGGCCTGGCCCCGGTCCCGGTCCGTGAACCCGTTCGCGCGCGTCCGCGCACAGCCGGGCGTACAGAGCGTTCGGGTCGGTCGGCAGGCTCTGGAGGTGTCGGTAGTTGGTGATCGTCCCGTAGGTGGGCTCGCGGGCTTCCGGGCCCCGGTCCACGGTGCGCGTCCCGCGGCCCTCGTCGTGCACCCGGCCTGCGCGCTCGCCGTCCACCGGGGACCACGACGTCCTGCGGTGCGGCTTGGGGATCGTGGGCTGGTCCTGCTCAGGTCCTCGGACGTGGCCTTGCTGTCCACGTACACGTACTGGTCGTCCCGGATGCGCCCGTCCCCCGGCACCCGCTCCTGCTCGGCGAAGTCGGCGGCGTGTTCCAGGACCTGCGGCGCGCCGCCCCGCTCGTCGGTGCCCGCGTTGGGCGCGAACGCGTAGCTGGCCTCGCGGTCCCGGCCCGAGGCCTTCTCGTCCACGCCGCCGGCCGTCAGGGGCAGCGATGCCAGCACGACGACGGCGAGCGTGCCGGCGATGGCCAGGCCGGTGAAGGCCGGCCGCAGCCAGGGGTGCGGGGCGGTCACGGGGGGGCCGGTCGGCCGTGGCCCGTTGGATCTCGTGCACCAGGTGCTCGCGCAACAAGTGGTGGCGGCCTGGTGGAAGGTCTCGTTCGGGGGCGGACGGGAGGTCGGTCATCGGTTTCCCTCCTGGAGGGGGGGCAGATGGGGTCGGACTCGGGTGGCGTGGCCGTCGCGTACCGATCCGCGCCCGGTGGTGTGCCCCGCCCGCCCGGCGCCCACCGCGGCGGCCAGCTTCGTACGGGCCCGGGAGAGCCGGGACCGTACGGTGCCTACCGGCACGCCGAGTGCCTGCGCGGCCGACGCGTAGTCGAGCCCCGACCACACGCACAGCGCGATCACCTCGCGCTCGGGCCTGCGCAGGGGGCGCAGCGCGACCTGGACATGCTCCAGGAGTTCCGCGTCGTCGACGCGGCTGGCGACGTCGTCGGCGAAGTCGCGCTCAGCGGCCTGCGGCGGCACCCGAGACAGGGCCGCCGCGTGCCGGCGCGCGGCCCGGCGCGTGTTGCGTACGGTGTTGGTCGCGATGCCCAGCAACCACGGGCGCAAGCTGCCGCCGTCGGCGTCCACCCGAGCGCGCAGCCGCCACGCTTCGAGGAAGGTCTGCGAGACCACGTCCTCGGCCACCGGCCAGTCACCGGTCAGCCGGTAGGCGTGGTTGTAGACGGAGCGGGCGTGGACGTCGAAGAGTTCCGCGAAGGCGGTGGGTCCCCCTGGCGTATGAGCGTGCGCGGTGTTGTCTCCACGCCCTGGGACTGTCCATACGACAGCGGCCGGTTCCCGTGACCTGGGTCACAGAAACCGCCCGCTGCCGGGTGCGCGTCGGAACGCGGAGGTCAGACGCCCGCGTACGAGTGCTTGCCGGTGACGAACATGTTGACGGCGTAGTAGTTGAAGAGGAAGCAGGCGAAGGCGATGAGCGCCAGGTACGCCGCCTTGCGGCCCTTCCAGCCGGCCGTGGCGCGGGCGTGCAGGTAGCAGGCGTAGGCGACCCAGGTGATGAACGTCCAGACCTCCTTGGGGTCCCAGCCCCAGTACCGGCCCCACGCCTTCTCGGCCCAGATCGCGCCCGCGATCAGGGTGAAGGTCCACAGCGGGAAGACGGTCGCGTTGATCCGGTACGCGAACTTGTCCAGCGACGCGGAGGAGGGCAGCCGCTCCAGGATCGAGGTGGCGAAGGCGCCCGGCTGCTTGCCGTCCGGGTTCTCCAGCTTCGTCTCGTACCGGTCGCGGAAGAGGAAGAGCAGCGTGGCGACGGCGCCGAGGTAGAGCACCGCGCCGGAGACGATCGCGCAGCTGACGTGGATCCACAGCCAGTACGAGTTGAGCGCCGGCACCAACTGGTCGCTGTCGGTGTAGAGCACCGACACCGCGAGGCCCAGGTCGAGCAGGGCGGTGGTGACCAGCGGCAGGCCGATCCAGCGCACGTTCTTGCCGCTGGCCAGCAGCACCACGTACGCGACGACCGCGACCATCGACAGGGTGATGGAGAACTCGTACATGTTGCCCCACGGGGCGCGCTCGACCGAGCGCGCGCGTGTGAGCACGCCGCCGATGTGCAGCAGCGCGGCCAGCACGGTCAGCGAGACGGCGATCCGCCCGTAGAGGTCGCCCTTCTCGGTGCCGCCCGCCGCGCCCGGGCCGTCCGGCACGTCGCGGGAGCCGGGCGCCGAGAGGGTGACGACCTTGGGCCGCTCCAGGACGGCGGTGCCGCCGCCCTGCTGCTTGACCTGGACCGTGACCGTGGACGCCTTCTCGGCCCCGGCGGCCGGGGCCAGCGCGGCGGCGGTGCGGCCGACCTTGCTGCGGCTGCCGAACACCCACTCGGTGATGTAGGCGATGAAGGCCAGGGTGTAGACCGCCATGGCCGAGTAGATCAGCACGTTGCTGATGTTGGCCAGGTTCTCGTTGGCTGCGGCAGCGAGGTTCACGCGCGCGCTCCTTCGGCAGGATCTGGTGACTCAGATTCCGGTTCGGCTTCGGCGGGGGCGTCCGCCTGGAGGGCCACCGCGAGGTCGGCCAGCTCCTCGGGGAGCTTGGCGGACTCGCTACGGCCGAGCCCGGCCATCTCGACGACCGTCTGGCCGTCCTTGCCGGGCACGGCCCGTACCCACACCCGGCAGCGCTGGATGAACAGCGAACCGGCGAGGCCGACCAGCGCGGCGACCGAGCCGATCAGCGCGAGCTCGTTGCCCGGCTGGTGGGAGATCTGGAAGCTGGCCCAGGTCTTGATGCCTTCGAACGTGAGCGTTCCGGCACCGTTCGGCAGCGTCATCGTCTCGCCCGGCAGCAGCTTCTGCGCGAACGCCTTGCCGTCCGGGTTCTTGAACTGCTTCATGTTGTCGGTGTTGAGCTGGTACACGTTCTGCGGCAGCCCGCCGTCGATGCCCAGCCTGCCGTGGTACGCAGTCAGGAACATCACCGGGTAGTCCAGCGCGGGGAACTGCGAGAACATCGTCTTCGCGTCCGCGCCGCCCCAGGTCGGCACGAAGAAGCCCTGGAAGCCGAGCTGCTTCTTCTTGCCGTTCTTGTCCCGGTAGTCGGGCACCTTGACCACGCCGGACGAAGTCAGGTTGGCGTCCTGCTGGAGGAAGGGCACCGCGCCCTTGAACGCGATGTCGCCCTTGCCGTCCTTGACCGTGATGACCGGCGCGTACCCGGTGGAGAGCAGGAAGACCTTGTTGCCCGCGATCTCCAGCGGCTCGTTGACCTCGATCGAGGTCCGCTTCTCCGTGCCGTCCGCGCCCTCCCAGTACTTCACGTGGGCGCGGAACTCGCGGGCGGTGCCGCGCTGCGAGCCCTCGCGCTCGTAGCGGGCGTCGAAGCGCTCCAGCGAGAAGCCGAAGGGCTCCAGGTTGTCCTTGTCGAAGAAGGCGCCCGACTTGAAGTCGTCGTACTGGGTGAGGCTGTTGGTGAAGCCGTCCTGGTCGCCCTCGGTGATCAGCTTGCCGCCCTCGGACTTCCAGAGCTGGCCGACCGCGAAGGCCACCAGGACCACGATCAGCGCCAGGTGGAAGAGGAGGTTGCCGACCTCGCGCAGGTAGCCCTTCTCGGCGGCGACCGCGTCCCCGGCCACGTGCGCCCGGAAGCGGCGCCGGCGCAGCACCGTGCGCACCGCCGCGAGCACCTGCTCGGGCTCCGCCTCGGTGCGCCAGGTGGTGTACGCGGGCAGCCGGGTCAGCCGGCGCGGGGCGCCCGGTGGTCGACCACGGAGCTGGCCCACGAACTGCCAGGTGCGCGGCACGATGCAGCCGATGAGCGAGACGAACAGCAGGATGTAGATCGCCGAGAACCACACCGAGCTGTAGACGTGGAACATCCCCAGCTTCTCGTAGAGCGGGGACAGCGTCTCGTGCTTGGCCTTAAACTGCTCGACCTTGAGCGGGTCCACACCGGTCTGCGGGATCAGCGAGCCGGGGATGGCCCCCAGCGAGAGCAGCAGGAGCAGCAGCAGGGCCACACGCATTGAGGTGAGCTGGCGCCAGCACCAGCGCAGCCAGCCATAGACCTCCCGGCCAGTCCAGGCCAGCGGCCCGAGTACGCCGGGGGCGCGCACCCCGCCGAAGGAGCCCGGCACAGCCTGGCCCTCGGTCGGCGCGGTGGACAGTTGCGTGCCGGCCGCGCCCAGCTCGTCGGCGCCCGCGGACCCGCCGGCGGCACCGCCGTCGGCGGCGGAGGACCCCCCGTCGGCCGAGGAGCCGCCCTCGCGGGCCGGCGCGTCGGCCGCCGCGTGGCCGGTGCCGGTATCGGCGTCGGTGTCCGTGTCGGTGGTGGCCATGGATCAGATCCCAACGTTGAAGCTGGAGGTCCAGACCCGCATGTCGTCCATCATGCGGTCCCAGACTCCCGTGACGAGCAGCAGACCGAGCGCGATGAGCATCCCACCGCCGATCCGCATCACCCATACGTAGTGCCGCTTGACCCAGCCGAAGGCGCCAAGAGCCCGACGGTAGGCCACGGCCACCGCTATGAACGGCAGGCCGAGCCCGAGGCAGTACGCGGCGGTGAGCAGCGCCCCGCGTCCCGCACTCGCCTCATTGAACGCCAACGCGTTCACGGCCGTGAGGGTGGGGCCGAGACAGGGGGTCCAGCCGATGCCGAACAGCACGCCGAGCACCGGCGCGCCGGCCAGGCCCACGGCCGGCTTCTGGTGGAAGCGGAACTCCCGCTGCCCGAACCCGCGCAGCACGCCCATGAAGGACAGGCCGAGCAGGATCGTGACTACGCCGAGCACCTTGGAGATGGTCTCCTTGTGCTGCTGCAGCTCCCAGCCGAAGTTGCCGAAGAGGGCGCCGCCGGAGACGAAGACGGCGGTGAAGCCCAGCACGAACAGCGAGGCGCCGGCGAGCATCCGCCCCCGCCGCGCCTCCCCGAGGTCGGTGCCGGTGACGCCGGTGACATAGGACATGTAGCCGGGCACCAGGGGCAGCACGCACGGCGAGAAGAAGGAGACCAAGCCGCCCAGGACGGCCACCGGCAGCGCGAGCAGCAGGGCGCCGGTGAGGACGGTCTGGTTGGGGTCGGTGGCAGCGGCGAGGACGCTCATGTCGCGGTGATCACTTCTCCGCGATCAACGGCTTGAGCGCCTTGTCGAACGCCTCCTCGCTGAGCGGGGTCAGCGCCCGCAACGCGATCTTGCCGTCCCGGTCGAGGATGATGGTGGTCGGGATCGCCTGCGGGTTCAGGCTGCCCTTGGGGAACCGCAGCATGAGCTTCCCGATCGGGTCGTACAGGCTGGGGTACGGGACCTCGTACTCCTTCTCGAACTTCTGCGCGTTGTGCTCGTTGGTGTCCCGGGTGTTGATCCCGACGAACTCCACGCCCTGCTTCTTGGTCCGCTCGGCGACCTTGACCAGGTTGGGCGCCTCGGCCCGGCAGGGCGAGCACCACGAGCCCCAGATGTTGAGGACGACGATCTTGCCGCGGTAGTCGTCGACGTCGAGCTGCTTGCCTTCCAGCGTCTTGCCGGACAGACTTGGCGCGCTCTTGCGATCTTCCTTGGCTACGGTGCTCACACCGCCGGTACCCTGCACGAACTTCGTGTCGGCCGAGCCGCCGGAGGTGCCGCCGGTCCCGCAGGCGGTCAGGCCGAGGGCGGCCAGCGCCACCATCCCGGCGGCCAGCGGCGAACCGCCCTTGCAACACACTCGGGCAACGCGGCGTCGAGGGTCACGGCAGGCACTCATGTGAAAAGTTTCGCATGGCTGCCGCACGGATCTTCCGCGCCCCCCTGTTGACTCTCCTTCGCCCCAGGCCGGCCGCCGCGCGCCGGCCTCAGCCGCCGAACTTCTGTCCCACGCCGAGCCCGCGCAGGCTCGCGAGGACCTGTGGGTCCTGCGCGTCGAGCCAGTCCACGAGCTGCCGGAAGGAGACGAGCCGCACGTCCTTGCGCTTGTCGTCGGCGATGTGCTTGATCGCCTCCTCGACGGCGTCCATGTAGATACCGCCGTTCCACTGCTCGAAGTGGTTGCCAATGAACAGCGGCGCGCGGTTGGTCTCGTACGCCCGCTCGAAGCCCTTGATGTACGCGCCGGTGGCCTCCCGGCGCCACTCCGGGTAGCGCGCGGTCGGGCCCTGGGTGGCGTTCTTGGACTGGTTGGCGAGCATGTTGTAGTCCATCGAGAGCACCTCGAAGGAGTGGCCGGGGAACGGGACCTGCTGGAGCGGAAGGTCCCAGATGCCCTGCTTCTTGGTCGGCCAGACCTGGAGGCCGCCGGGCGAGCTGGCGTCGTAGCGCCAGCCGAGCTGCTTGGCGGTGGGCAGCAGGTTCTCCTGGCCGAGCAGGCAGGGCGTACGGCCGCCGATCAGTTCCTTCTGGTAGTCGAAGGGCAGCGGCTCCAGGTCGGTGAAGCCGGTGTTGGTGCGCCACTTGGTGACGAACGACATGGCCTGGTCGATCTCGGAGCGCCACTGCGCCCGGGTCCACTGGCCGACCGAGCCGGAGCCGGCGCAGAAGTGGCCGTTGAAGTGGGTGCCTATCTCGTGTCCCTCAAGCCACGCCTGGCGCACGTTGCGCAGCGTGTCCTTGATGTGCCCGTCGGTCAGGTAGCCGATGTCGGAGGCGCCCACGGGGTTGTTCGGCGGCCGGTAGAGGTTCTTCTTCGACTCGGGCAGGCAGTAGATCCCGGAGAGGAAGAAGGTCATCGACGCGCCGTGGTCCTTGGCGATCTTGCGGAAGCGCGGGAAGAGGCCGTTGCCCACCTCGCCGGCGCCGTCCCAGGAGAAGACCACGAACTGCGGGGGCTTCTGCCCCATCTCCAGCTTCTCGGGCTTGCCCGGCTGGCCCGGCTGGGGGCAGGTGTTAGCGGTCGAGCCGTCACCTATCGGCCGCGCCTTGGCCTGCTGGGTGGCCGGTCCGCGGCCCGGCGTCTTGTTCCCCCCGCCGCCGGAGCCGGTCGAGCAGCCCGCAACGGTCAGCGCCGCCGCGCTCGCTCCCGCACCGAGGCCGAGCAGTCCCCGTCGACTCATGTCGCGCATTACATCCCCATCTCGTACTCGATATGCGTACCGCCGCTTTCCCCGATAAGGCGACGTCCGGTGAGAGGGGATATGGGCCGACGAGGTTCCCATTCTGCGCGCCGGACGCGGGAATTTGGCGCCGACTTTGCCGCTACCAAGCCGTATGTATGCGCGGCCCTACGCAGAGCCAACGCCGAGCGAATTACGCCGCCGACGCGCGACGCGCGCGGTTCCCGCCGTGTGACCGACCTACGGAGATCCCGTCGAGGTTTCCCGTCGGGCGGCACAGAGGCCGCGCCCGGCGACGGCGGCGCACCCGGGCCGCCCGCCAACCGCGCACGTGAGGGGCGCGGCAGCGGCCTCAGCGGCCCCCGGGAAGGCGTCGAGGGCGACCGGACGGCGGGCGAAGGACAACGGCCGGGCGGCGCGCGCCGTAACGCGCGGCCACCCGGCCACAAACACCGCCTGCCCGCGACCGTCAGCCCGCGGCGAAATCCACGAGAAAACCAGGGAATTATGGAACCGACGGCGAACGGGCGCGGCTGAGCATCAGGCGCCAAACCCCTTGGCGCCGCCCTTCGTTCGCTTCGCGCCCACCCGCAGGTGCACCGGAACCAGGTCAATCGCCGGCTCCGAATAACCGACCGAGACAATCTTGTCGCCGCGGTAGGTGAAAGACGTGAGGCTGGCCAGCGTGCACTGCCGCTTCCGCGGGTCGTGCCACAGCCGGCGCCGCTCCACGAAGCTGCGCACCACCCAGATCGGCAACTGGTGGCTCACGCAGACCGCCTCGTGCCCGCGCGCCGCGTCGCGCGCCGCGCCGAGCGCGGCCATCATCCGCACCACCTGCTCGGTGTACGGCTCGCCCCACGAGGGCCGGAACGGGTTGGTCAGGTGCAGCCAGTTCGCGGGCTTGCGCAGCGCGCCGTCGCCCACCCCGAACGTCTTGCCCTCGAAGACGTTGCCCGCCTCGATCAGCCGCTCGTTGGTGGCGAGATCGAGGCCGTGCGCCCTGGCGATGGGCGTCGCGGTCTCCTGCGCCCGCTCCAGCGGCGAGGCCACGACGTGCGTGACGTCCCGCCCGGCGAGGTGTTCCGCGACCCGGTCCGCCATCTGCCGGCCCAGCTCGGACAGGTGGTAGCCGGGCATCCGCCCGTAGAGCACGCCCTCGGGGTTGTGCACCTCGCCGTGGCGCATCAGGTGCACCACGGTGGTCTCGCCGTCGCCGCCGCCACCCACGGGGCGCACGTTCTCGCTGTCGCTGTTGGTCATGCCGTCCATCATTCAGTGGCGTCCGCGGCGGCCCGCGCCGCCCGCGGCAGTGCGGCGGCGATCTTCTCCACGGCCCGCTCGTCGTGCGCGGTCGAGACGAACCACGACTCGAAGCAGGAGGGCGGCAGGTAGACGCCCTGGGCCAGCATGGAGTGGAAGAAGGCCGTGAACCGGTAGCTCTCCTGTGCCTTGGCCCCCGCGTAGTCCACGACGGCGTCGGCGTCCGTGAAGAACACGGAGAACATGTTGCCCGCCACCTGGATGCGGTGCGCCACGCCCGCCTGGTCCAGCGCCCGCGCGACCAGCCCGCGCACCTCCTGCGAGACCGCGTCCACCGTCCCGTACGCGTCGTCGTCCAGCAGCCGGAGCTGGGCGAGGCCCGCGGCGGTGGCCACCGGGTTACCGGAGAGCGTGCCCGCCTGGTAGACCGGCCCGGCCGGCGCCAGCTCGGCCATCATGTCGGCCCGGCCGCCGAACGCCGCGGCCGGGAAGCCGCCGCCCATCACCTTGCCGAAGGTCATCAGGTCGGGCCGCACGCCGTCGATGCCGTACCAGCCTGCCTTCGAGACGCGGAAGCCCGTCATCACCTCGTCCGAGATGAACAGCGCGCCGTCGCTCTCGCACAGCTCCTTCAGGCCGGCGTTGAACCCCGGCAGCGGCGGGACCACGCCCATGTTCCCGGGGGACGCCTCGGTGATCACGCAGGCGATCTCGCCGGGGTGCGCGGCGAACGCGGCGCGCACGGCCTCCAGGTCGTTGTACGGCAGCACGACCGTCTCGCCCGCCTGCGCGCCGGTCACCCCGGGGGTGTCGGGCAGCCCGAAGGTGGCCAGGCCGGAGCCGGCGGAGGCCAGCAGGGCGTCCACGTGCCCGTGGTAGCAGCCCGCGAACTTGATGACCTTGGCACGCCCGGTGAACCCGCGGGCCAGCCGGATCGCCGACATCGTCGCCTCGGTGCCGGAGGAGACGAGGCGGACCTGCTCGACGGGGTCGATACGGGCCACGATCTCCTCGGCGAGCGCCACCTCGCCCTCGCCGGGGGTCCCGAACGAGGTACCGCGCGCGACGGCCGCCTGCACGGAGGCGATCACTTCCGGGTGAGAGTGGCCGAGGATCATCGGCCCCCACGAACACACGAGATCGACGTACTCGCGTCCGTCCGCGTCGGTGAGGTACGGACCGGCACCGGACACCATGAACCGGGGCGTACCGCCCACGGCGCGGAAGGCGCGCACCGGAGAGTTCACGCCACCGGGTGTGACGACACCGGCGCGATCGAAGAGCTTCTGCGAGACTGGGGCTTCATACGGAAAAGGCACTTGGGTCCTGACCTGCCAAGACGTAGGGAGGGGCCGCGGCATGGGGGCGCGGCCCGCCGGCGGGCGACGGCGCGGGAAATCTCCTGGCTTTCGGCCGGGCGTCAGCCCCCGCGCGTCTGCAAAACTGGGGTTTCGAACGGATAGCTCACACAAGCCATGGTGTCAGAGCCTCATGGGGTCCTGCGGGCGGGCGTTTCACGGCGTCCTCCCGGGGGAGGTCTCTGACACGATGATCAGGTTGTGCGGCCGTGGCCGCGAGTGGTCGGGTGGAGATATGCATCGCGGTGGCGAACTGGGCGAGGGGACCAATGACCGGGGCCCCGAGCGGCCCGGCCTTCCCCATGCTGCGGGCCGACAGGGCCGCGGGGGCCGGGAGAACCCGGAGGGGCAGCGGGTCGGCCGCCACCGGCGGCGTGAGGCGAGCGCGGACAGCAGAGGCGGCCGTATGGGGGTGACGTACAAGTACTTCGGCGCGCCCGACGGCGCCACCGCGGCCCGCGTCCCCATTTCGATGCGCCCCGAGGAACTGGGCGGCGACGAACTCGGCCACGGCACGTTCACCAAGATCAAGCCGGAGACGATGGCCGCGATGGTCCTCACCGGCATCGAGGGCATACCGCTGCACAAGGTGCCCCCGCTGGAACTGGTCGTCCTCCACCCCGACTACGCCGTGGTCAAGCTCCCCATGACCGTCGTCGACCCGCTCCGCGGCGTCGGCGAGGAGGCCGTGGGCGCCGCGGCGTTCATCTGGTCCACGGTCCCCGACCGCGGCGGCCCCCGGGACGCGTACGGGGTCTACCAACTGCTGCACGAGTGGCAGGACTTCTCCCACCGGCTGCACGAGGCGGGGCACCATGCGTACTGCCTGGTGTGGCCGTGAGCCGGGCCGAGCCACTGAGCTGAACCATCGCCGGTAGCGGGCGGGGCCTTCGGGCCTCGCCCTTTTGGCGTGTGCGTGTGGCGTGGCGGTGGGCGGCGTAGGGGGCGACCGCCACGGTCACCTCTGCCCGGCGGCCCGAGGTAGCGCGGACACGCCCCGCCGGGTGGGCCTCGCCACGACGCCCGCCCGCGCACCGCCCGCCCCGTGAAGCCTCCCGTCCCCCGCCGACGCGGGCAACGGCAACCGCACGAAGAACCCTCCCCGAGCCAACGTCGACGCTCTCTACGCTCCCCTTCTTGTTAAAGTGACAGGAACTGAAGTAGCTTGAGAGCCATGGAAGTTGATGACTGGTCACCTCCACTCGTCCTCCTCACGGTCGATCTCGTGATCCTGACGCTGCGCGAGGGACGCCTGTGCGTTCTGCTCGTCAAACGGGGCGAAGATCCTTTTCAGGGCATGCTGGCCCTGCCTGGCGGGTTCCTCAATCACGACGGTGAGGAAATCCTGGACGCGGCCCACCGGGAACTGAGCGAGGAAACCGCCCTGACCGCCGGCTGGGTGCATCTCGAACAGTTGGCCATCTACGGCGACGTGGGCCGCGACCGGCGAGGGCGGGTCGTTTCCGTGGCCCATCTGGCGATCGCGCCGGGCCTTCCGGAACCGATCGCGGGAACGGACGCCATCGCGGGAACGGACGCCATGGATGCCGCGTGCATTCTCACAGAAGCTGCCCTCTCCGGTGAGGTCGGGCTGGCCTTCGACCACCACCGCATTCTAACGGACGGCATCGAACGTGCCCGCACCAAGCTCGAATTCTCGGCACTGGCCACGGCGTTCTGCGGAGAACTCTTCACCATCGTCGAGCTTCAGCAGGTGTACGAGGCGGTCTGGGGCACGAAAACTCGACACCCGCAATTTCTACCGGAAAGTCCAGGCCGTGAAGGGGTTCATCGTCACCGCCGGCTCGGGGCGCCGGGCCACGGGAGGACGGCCCGCGCGGCTTTACCGGGCCGGGCTGAAGACGGTGTTGTCTCCGCCGCTGATCCGGCCGGTACCGCCCGCGTCGGAAAGAAGACACGAGAACGGAGAGCGAGTAGATGTCGAATGGCCTGGTGGTGGTTCTCACCGCCCTCAATCTCGAGTACCAGGCCGTGCGCCAGAAACTGGCCGACCCACAGGTACGCTGACACGAGCGCGGGACGCGGTTCGAAGTGGGAACCGTGCGGGGCACCTCGTGTCGTGTCGCACTCGGCCTGACGAGCAAGGGAAACCACTCCGCCGCGGTGATCGCCGAGCGCGCGATTCAGGAGTTCTCGCCAGTGGCCGTGTTGTTCGTCCGGTGTCGCCGGTGCCCTGTGGGAAACCGCCAGGCTGGGCGACGTGGTGATGGCGACCGACGTGTACGCGTACCACGGCGGGACCAGCGAGGAGGACGGCCGCAAGGCACACCCCCGAGTGTGGGAGGCGGCGCACGGCATCGGCCAGCTCGGCTCGCATCTGGCTCGCCTGAACGACTGGGCCGACGAAACACCAGGTCACGGGCGCGCACCGCAGGTGCGCTTCGGCGCGGTCGCCGCCGGCGAGGTCGTACAGGACTCGCGGATCTCGGCCGACGCGCAGTGGATTCGGCAGCACTACAACGACGCGCTCGCGATCGAGATGGAGGCCGCCGGCGTGGCGCAGGCCGAGCATCTCAACGGGGCGCCGGTGGCGATCATCCGGGGCATCAGCGACCGGGCGGACGGCACGAAGAGCAGCGCCAAGGACCGGAACTGGCAACCACGGGCCGCGGCGAACGCGGCGGCGTTCGGCATCCGGCTGGCCGTGGAGCTGATGCAGGAACAGGAGCAGATCGCCATGGCCCAGGTGGACAGGGCCCATGGGGACGAGGCTCAGGCGGCCGACCGGCACGCGGACCAGATAAGCAACACCGCTCACAACAGCACCGTGGGCATCATGGCCGGTTCGGTCAGGGAGAGCAGCGTGCACGTGAACGCCGCCCCGAAGGTCTCCAGTGCGACGGACCTCGTCGCGGAGCTGGACGGTTTCCACGAGCGCCTGGAGCGTCACCACGCCGAGGGCACCCTCGACGCGGACACCTACCGGGAGGCGCTGGCCGAGCTGGGACTGGCCCGTCAGGGCGGCGCGGGAGCGCTCATCGGAATCCGCGAAGAAGGCGACCATGGCACTCAAGCGGTTGCGCGGCCTCGTCGCGGAGTCTCCCGCTTTGGTGGCTATGCTGGCACCGCGGTCGTGGCGGCGGGGGCCTTATCGTGAACGACGGCGGTTTCACGCACAATTCGGCCGCCGACTCCACCGTCGGAATCCAGGCCGAGACCGTACACAACTCCAACGTGTACTTCGTCCACCCAGACGCGTCGCCTCAGGAGAAATACAGGGTCGGCGTGCGGTTTCTGGAGGACGGCGTTCCCAGCCGCGCCCGCGACATGATCAGTGACGCGATCGCCCACGGGTACAACAACGCGACGGTCCGTTTCCACTGGGTGCTTTCCATGCTCAGCGCACGCGCCTACCACGAACTCAGCACCGCGAACGGCGAGACAGGCCGCGTACTGGAACGGTTGCGGGCCCTGTCACCGCACCACCGTGACGCGATCCTCCACCACCTCGGCCACGTGCTCACCGGAGGGCTGAAGGACAGCCTGTGGGTCGAGAACCGCGAGCGGGTCGAGGCGGCCCGCTTTCAGCAACCAACGGGCCCAGCGGGTCTGGGCCTACTTCGAGCCCGAACCAATCGGGCCGCGGGCCATGCCGCCCCGTCCGAGCACCGCTGCCGCCGCCCGGTCGGCCCTCCCCGTACGAGCCGGCCTCTTCCGTGCTCGTCACGGCGGCCCTCTGGCTCCTGGCGCTGGTCGCGGACCCGGCCGCGGCGGTAATCGAGCTGGCGGTGACGCTCGGCGCGGGCCTGGCCGCGGCCCACTTCGGCCGCCCCTGGTGGTACGAGAACCACCGGACGGAGATCAGGGACCATGAGTCCCCGGCCCAGGACGCGGCCGAGCCCGCCTCCACCGGGGGCGGGTTCACCCAAAGCGTCCGTCATTCGTTCCACCATTACTTCAGTTTGCGCGTACCCCGCGAGTTCGCCCCCCGCGAATGGCTCGACCACACCGCCGAGATCCGCGACAGCCTGGCCGCGGAGATCGCGCTCTTGTACCGCGAGAGCCGCGTCACCGTCGACCGGGTCAACTGGCTGATCCGCTATCTCGCCGAGGACGCTCGAAACCGTCACAACAACGGCACCCTGTTCGATCGCCGCCACCAGAACGAGACACCCGTGAGGGCGAAGGCGCTGTGCGTGGGCGGCCTCGTCCTTCTCGGCCTCACGGCTGTGGCCGTGCTCAGAACCGTGGCCTCGGGTGCCGGCGCGACTCAGACGCCGCTGGCCGTCCTGTGCCATGGTCGGCGCGGTCTGGTCCGGGCGCGCGGGCGCATCGTCGTGGCTGGCGGCCCGGGCGGAGGAGCGTCGGCTGAGCGAGGAGACCAGGGAGTACCAGGAGCGGTTGGCCGAACGGCAGGTAGCATACCGGAACTGGAAGTCGTTCCTGGACGCCACCCGGCCCAGCGAACTGGAAATGGAGACCTGGCTCACCTGCGACAAGACGTTGTTCGTCGACGAAGCCCTCCGCCATTACCAGCTCACCTGGCGGGACCTGATCTCCCACACCATCCTGATGACACCCGCACGCCCCTACAAGCGGGGGCGGGTGAGGGGCGGCCCGTGGCGGTACTCGCGCTACAGCTTCCGCCTCTTCCTGGTCACCCAGGACGGCATTCGTGAAATCAGCAAGGAGTTCGACTTCACCGACGCGAAGCGCGAGAACGAACAACGCAGCAACTACCGGTTCGACGCGTTGTCCTCCGTACAGGTCACGGAACACACCCGGGCCGGCTACGACCTGGAGCTGGTCCTCACGAACGGGCCGGCCAGGAGCATCCGCGTCAAGGACGCCGACACCCATCAACTGACGCCGGAAGAGAACCCCCAGGAAATCGCCGACATCAACCTCAACGCGGCTGGCTTCATCCACGCCTTCCGCCTCCTGGAGGGAATCGCGGCGGACGGAAAGGGGTGGATCGAGCACATCAAACCCACCAACCTGCCGCCGTTCCGCGTTGCCGACTGAGTCTTCCGGCGCTACCGGCCGGGCCGGGGCCAAAGCCCCGGCCCGCCCGCTCAACAACCCCAGCCGGGGGTCCGAGGTGAGGAAGGGCCGTGGCCGCGACAGAAGACATCACCGAGAGCAGACTGCTGCTGGCCGAGTACGACCGCATCAAGGAGGAGCAGAAGACCCGCATCGGATTCCGCGACAACCTGCTCTACTTCACGCTCACCGCGGTCACCGCGATCCTGGCGACCACCGTCCACAGCGGGCAGCCCCAACTGCTGCTCGCCGTCCCCGTCGTCTGCCTCATCCTCGGCTGGACCTACCTGGTCAACGACGAGAAGATCTCCGCAGTCGGCTGCTACATCCGCGAGCGGCTGGGGCCACGGCTGGCCGAACTCAGCGGCGCGCACGGCGCGGTGTTCGGCTGGGAGCTCTACCACCGGGACGACGCGAGCCGCACCACGCGCAAGCGGCTCCAGACCGCCGTGGACCTGTTCACGTACGCGGCGCTGCCGATGGTCTGTGTGACCGCGTTCTGGTGCTCCCCCGCCGCCCGGCCCCCACTCGTGCTCGTCTCCGCCGCGCAGACGCTGGCCCTGGCCGTACTGGGCTGGCAGTTCCTGCGCTACGCGGAGTGGTAGGGCGGCTGTGCCCAACCGCTCTCCGTGCCACGCCCCTTCTCGGCCGCTCCCCCTACCCCAGGCGCTGCTTCGCCATCGCCGACGGTCCGCCCGTCGTCGGTGGTGCCGCGTGGGGGTCGGTGGGGGCGGAGGCGGTGGTGGTCGGGGCGGGGCTGAGGGGTGCCTCGGGAGGGCTCGATCAGGGTGAGGCGGGCGGCGGCGGTCTTGTACAGGGGTTGTTTGGAGACCGGGTCCCAGTCGGTGACGGTGGTCTCGTTCACGGCCCGGCCGGCGGCCCCGTCCGGGCCCGGGCCCTCGTGGGTGTCCCAGTAGCCGTAATGGAACGGCAGGAACACCATGCCGTCGCGGATGTCGGTGATCCGCAGCCGGCCGCGTACGGACCCGCGGGGGCTGGTGGCCTCGACCAGGTCGCCCTCGGCAACGCCGTGCCGGCGGGCCTCCGCGGCGGAGAGCTCCACCACACCTCGGGGGCCGCGGCGTTCAACTGCGGGGCGCGGCCGGTCTTGGTGCGGGTGTGGAAGTGGTAAAGGGTGCGGCCGGTGTTGAGTTGGAGGGGATACGCCGGGTCCGGGGGCTGGTGCGGTGGGACGTACGCGGCCGACCTGAGGACAGCCCTGCCCTCGGGGTTGAGTTCCCGGTAGGCGGCCTCGGACGCCGGGTCGCCGCTGGTCAGGTCCTTGCCGTACGACTCGCAGGCGTCGGGGGCGGCCCAGGTGATGCCGTCGGTGTAGAGCCGTTCGGTGCCGTCGGGGTGGGTCCGGGTGACGGGCCACTGGATGCCGTCGGCGTCCCGTAGCCGCTCGTAGCTCAGGCCGGTGTAGTCGCAGGGCCGGCCGCGGCTGCACTCCTGCCAGGCCGTGAACGCCGACTCGGCGTCGTGCCAGCCGACCAGGGGGTGGCCGTCCCGGTCGCGGAAGTCCATCCGGCGGGCGTAGTCGAGCCAGATGTCCAGGTCCGGGCGGGCGTCGCCGGGTGGGTCGACGGCCTTGTCGGAGTGGTGCACGGTGGGGTCGGAGTTGGTGAACGTGCCGGTATTCTCGGCCCAGATGGCGGCGGGCAGGACGGCGTCCGCCAGGCGGGCGGTCTCGGTCAGGTACAGGTCCTGGACGACGGTGAAGCAGGCGCCGCTGGCCGAGGATCGCGCGGACGCGGCGCAGTTCGGGCAGGGAGACCGCGGGGTTGCTGCCGGAGATCGACAACATGCGGATCGAGGCCTGCTCGGCCTTGCGGAAGATCTCCATCGCCGGGGTGGGGGGCGCGTCGTGCGGGATGCGGTCGGGGTCGACGTTCCAGACCCGGGCGAGGTCGGCGACGTGCCCCGGGGTTCTGCCAGTTGCGGAAGCCCGGCAGGTCGCCATTGGCGCCGCACTCACGGGTGTTCTGGGCGGTGGGCTGGCCGTTCATCTGGAGGACGCCGCAGCCGGGGCGGCCGAGCATGCCGCGGATCAACTGGAGGTTGTTGACCTGGCAGGCGGTCGCGGTGGGCCTGGTGCGACTGGTAGACGCCCTGGAGCACGGTGGACAGCAGTCGCTCGGCGCCGCCGAGGATCTCGGCGGCCTCGCGCAGGCTCCGTGCGGGCACGTCGCAGATGCCGGCGGCCCACTCCGGGGTGCAGCCGGCGACGCGTTCGGCGAGTTCGGCGAAGCCGACGGTGTGCGCGGCCACGAACGCGTGGTCCACCCGGTCGGTGTGGATGACCTCGTGCAGCAGCGCGTTGAGCAGCGCCAGGTTGGTTCCGGCGCGCGGCGCGCGGCGCGAGGTGGACGCTCGCGTGGCGGGCGACCTGGGTGGGGCGCGGGTCGACGCAGACCAACCGTGGCGGGTCGGTGCCGGCGAGCCGGTCCAGGACGCGCATCCACAGCACCGGCTGCGTCTCGGCCATGTTGTGCCCGAACAGCGCGATGGTGTCGGCGTGGTCGACGTCCGCGTACGAGGCGGGGTGGCCGTCGCAGCCGAAGGTCTGCTTCAGCGCCTCGGCCGCGGTCGCCGTGCACAGCCGGGTGTTGCCGTCCAGGTGGTTGGTGCCGATGCCGGCGTGGGCGATGACCGACAGCGTGTTAGTACTCCTCCAGGTAGAGCTGCCCGCTGGTGTAGAAGCCGAGCGCGTCCGCGCCCTGGTCGGCCAGCAGTTCCCGGGTGCGGTCGGTGATCCGCTCCATCGCCGTGTCCCAGTCGCAGGGCACGAGGCGGTCCCCGCTGCGTACGAGCGGGGTGCTCAGCCGGTCGCGGGAGTGGTTCGCCTGCCAGCCGAACAGGTCCTTGGGGCCGAGCCGCCCGTGGTTCACCCGGTCCCCGGCCCGGCCGCGCACGCCGACGATCCGGTCGCCGGCGACCGCGACGTCCAGCGCGTCCCCGTTGGAGTGGAGGATGGAGGCGGTCGGCACCCACCGCTCCACGGCGTCGGCCGTCACGCCGGGCTCCAGGTACGTGTCGACGCGGACCGACCAGGTGCCCCCACGGTCGTACGGCGTGCGCTCGCCCCAGGGCTGGGCGATCCGGTCCACCTCGGGCTGCATATTCGACCTCCGCGTTCCGTTCCAGGGGGCGGCGTTCCGGCGGCGGGCGCGCGGCGCGTTCCGCGCCCGGGGCCGGAACGCCGCGCGCCGTGCCCGCCGCCCACTGTGGCGCACCGCCGTCGGCATCGGGTGTCACGCGCGGCCGGGCGCCGGCCCCATCCCCCGCACGGCGTACGCGCGCTCGCGCGGGCACGGGTAGGGCCTCCGGACCAGCCGGTCCGTCGTCCCGTCAGTGCGGGTCGCGTCCGGTGCGCGTTCCCGTGACGCGGGGTCCGGTGACGCGGGGCTCGTCAGGCAGTCGTGCCGGCGTCGCCCGGGCGGATGCGGCCGCGCCAACCGCCGTTGGTGCCGCCGCGCTCGACGAACTCCTTGAAGCGGTTCAGGTCACCCGTCACCCGGCGGCTGATGACGCCCAGCGCGTCCGCGCCCTTCTCGGCGACGCCGGTGGACTAGACGTCCATCGTCAGCTCCACCCGGGTGCGGGTCTCGTCCAGCCGCTCGAAGCCGGACCGTGCCGCGCTGCTGGGTGTCGCCGTCGACGGTCCGCCAGGTGATCAGGTCGTCCTGGAGCTGGTCGACGATCTCCGTGTTGAACTCGCGCCGCACGCCGCCGATAGTGGTGGTCCAGTGGTTGTGTCGGTCGTCGAGCTGCCTGACCTCCTCGACCCCCTCCATGAAGCACGGGAACTCCTCGAACTGCGTCCACTGGTCGTACGCCTTGCTCAGCGGAACCGCCACCTCGACCGCTTCCTTGACGGTGCTCACGGAACCTCCTCGTCGGTTCGTCACGGGGCCGGCCGCCGTGGGCGGGCCGGCCCTTTCGAGGTGTGCACGACGCCGGGTACCCAGGATCGGCGCCTTGATGACCACCCGTTCCGTCGTCATCTCGCAGCTGGTCGGCAGGGGTTGGCGCGCCGTCGTCGGATACGCGCGCGTCGCGCGGCTGGGGGTCGGCCTCCGTGGTGTAGTTCGATTTGCGCCGGACGGGGAAGCGATCCGGACCCGTCAGGCCCGGTTGTGTGTTTCCCTGGCATCTCGTGTCATCCAGGGGGGCATCAGGAGTCCATGAGGTTAAGCTTGCTCGACATCGGGTCGAACACCGTCCGACTTTCCGTGAGTGACACGAGGGACGGAGTGCCGCTCCCGGTCCACACCGCCAAGTGGAAGCTGCGGCTTTCCGAACACGTGGGGGCGCAGGGACAACTCGGCGAGGCGGCCACCGAGCGGCTGCTCACGGCGGTGCGGGCGGCGACGGAGACGGCCGCCCGGTGGGGCGCGCCGGAGCCGTTGGCGTTCGCCACCACCGTGGTACGCGAGGCGCCCGACCGGGCGAGGGTCCTGCGGACGGTGCGCGAGCGGACCGGGTTGAGCCTGCGGGTGCTCCCGGGCGAGGTGGAGGCCCATCTGACGTTCCTCGGGGCCCGGCGCTGGATGGGCTGGAGCGCGGGCCCGCTGTCCGTGTTCGACATCGGCGGCGGCTCGCTTGAGGTCGCCTTCGGCCGGGATCGGATGCCCGACTTCGCGGTCTCGCTGCCGCTGGGGGCGAACCGGCTCACCAACGAGTTCCTGCCCGCGGAGGACCCGCCGTCGGCCGCCGACATCGTCGCCCTGCGGCGCCGGGTGCGCCACCAGCTCCGCGACGTCGCCACGCGCATCCGCTGGGAGGCGCCGCACACCTCGATCGCCGCCTCGCGCACGTTCCAGCAGTTGGCGCGGCTGTGCGGGGCGGCGCCCGGGCGGCGCGGCCCGTTCGTCAAGCGGGTGCTGCGCCGCCGTGACCTGCGCGTGGCGATCGACCGGTTGGCCGCGCTCCCCGCCGAGCAGCGGGCCGAACTCCCCGGCATCACCCGGCCCCGGGCCCGCCAGAGCCTGGCCGGCGCGGTCGTGGGCCACACGGCGATGAAGCTCAGCGGCGTGCACTCGCTGGTCATCTGCCCCTGGGCGGTGCGCGAGGGCATCCTGCTGCGCTACCTGGAGGACGGACCCGTCTGGTGGGCCGAGGTCGAGCACCCGGAGGCGGCCGGTTGGCCATCGGAGTCCGTGCCGCCCGTAGCGGCCACGCCACCGTGTCCGGACGCGGGGACGCCGCCGGAGGCGGCTGCCTCGTCCCTGACACCGGCACCGGCACCGCCCCTGACCCAGCCGTCGGCCCTGGGGCACCCGCCTTCCCCGGGACAGCCGTCGTCCCTGGGCGGTGCCGCCACGGGCCATCGCCCGCTGCGGGTCGCCCTCGCGCAGGCGAAGCGCTGAGGCCGGAACGCGCGGCGGGCGAAGCCCGAGGCGGAGGCGCGGGAGGTACGGGAGGCGTACGGGCATACGGGGCACCGAGGGAGTGCGCGGGCGTACGGGTTCGTACGGGTACGGGTGGCTCAGGCCGGGTCGGGGGCGGTCTCGGCGCAGGGCTCGGGCGCGGCGTCGGGCTCGACTACGACTTCGGGCTTGACCACGGATTCGGGCTCGGGCTCGGGCTCGGGCTTGGTGACGTGGGCCAGGAGCAGGGTCGAGTCCGCGTGGACGGTGACGCGCACCGGCGTGAACGTGGTGGCGTCGACGGGCGGCTCGGCCGTGCTGGAGCCGCGCGCGTAGCGCGGGTGGGCGCCGCCGCTGAGCTGCCAGCGGATGCGATGGCCGGCGGCGAAACGGTGGGCGGTGGCACCCATCGGGACCGTGACGTACGCGGAGGTCCGCTCGGCCGCGCGTATGCTGCCGAGCCCGTCGCAGACGTTGACGGAGCTGCCTCGCTCGTCCACGTCGCACAGCCGGGTGAACAGGTCGGCCTCGCCGCGGTCCGTGCTGACGCTCAGCCGGGCCGAGACCGGGCCGACGACGTCGATCGGCTCGGTGAGCGGGGGGCTGGTGAAGGTCAGGACGTCGTCCCGGGCCTCCAGGCGGCCGTTGTCGCGGGGGCCGGCCGCGCGCGAGAGCAGCGGGCCGCCGACGGCTGGGGTGGGGTCGGCCGGGACGTAGCGGAACGACGCGAGCGGTGCGCGGATCTCGGTGGCCTGCCGGGTCAGGTGCCCGTCCGGGGCGGGGAACCACGGGGTGGCGGGCCGGGCGGGGGGCCAGTCGGCCAGCTCGAGCCGGGCGTCCGCGCCGCCGACGTGCACGCGCGCCCGCGCGCGCCGCAGGGCGGGCGGGTCGGGCGCACAGGTGCGCGCGCAGCCAGCCGAGGCCACCTTCGGCCGCTTCCTGGGCCACCTGATCGACGGCCTCGACGCCACCGCCTGACCGGCCGACCCACCAACTCGCCAACTCGCCGTCTCGTACGCGGCGTACCCGCGCGCCCGGCCCGCCCCGGCCCCCTCGCGCGGCGGCGTCGGGGCCGCCGCCTACTGTGAGCCCGGTGACGGACGAGAGCGCGGCGCTCCTGCGGCTGACGGGGGTCGGACGGCGGTACGGGGACCGGCCGGTGCTGCGGGCGGTGACGTTGGAGGTGGCGCGCGGTGAGTGCGTGGCGCTGGTGGGTGACAACGGCTCGGGCAAGTCGACGCTGCTGCGGCTGGCCGTCGGACGGGAGCAACCGTCGCAGAGGACGGTGGAGTTCGCCGGCGCGCCGATAGACGAGGACGAGGCGGGCGTACGCGCGCGCGTCGCCACGGTGCTGGACGCCGGCGCGCACTACCCGGACCTGACGGTGCGTGAGCACCTACTGCTGGTCGCGCTGGCGCACGGGCTGCGCGTGGCGGCGGCCGAGGAGGCCGCCGAGGAGGCGGTGGCGGCCGAACTCGTCGCGAACCGGCTGACCGACCACGCCGACCTGCTGCCCGCCGCGCTGTCCTCCGGGCAGACCCAGGCGCTGCTGCTGGCATCGGCGTTCGTCTGGCCGCACGAACTGCTCGTCCTGGACGAGCCCGAGCAGCGGTTGGACGCCCACGCGCGGCGGGAGTTGGCGCGCCGGCTGGCCGCGCACGGGGACGCGGGGACCGCCGTGTTGCTGGCGACCCACCACGAGGGCCTGCGCGCGGTGGCCGACCGGGTGGTCCGGCTCGACGCCGCGCTGGCCGGGGCGGCGGGCGAGGACTGAGGTGGCGACCCATCCGGCCCTGGCCTACCTCCACGAGGTGCGCGCCGGCGCGCGCGGGGCGAAGCACAGGAGTGCGTGGTTCGCGGCGTACGCCTGCGCCCTCATCGGGGGCGCGTGGGGGCTGCCGCTCCTGCTGGCGGCCTCCCAGTCGGGCGGCGACGGCGCGCGGGGCGGCGCGCTCGGCGCGCGCGTCCTGGACGCTCTGCCCCTGCTCGCGCCGGCGGCGCTGCTCCTGGCCCTGCTGCTGATGGGCTACGGCGCGACCTGGCGGGGCCCGGTGACCGTCGAACGCCCCGCGCTGACCTGGCTGTTGTTGACTCCGCTGGCACGGGGTCCGGTGGTGCTGCCACGCCTGCTGGCCGCGCTCGGCCTCGCCGTGACAGGCGGCGCGATCGCGGGCGGCGTGGCCGGCTTCCTGCTCTCCGCCCTCCGGGGCGCGCCGTGGGCCGGCGCCACCGCGGCCGGCGGCTGGGCCGGCCTGTGCACGGCGCTGGTCGGCGGCGCGCTCGGCATAGCCGTCGAGCGCCACGAGCCGCTGCTGCTCCGGCGCGGGCCCGGCGTGCTGCGCGCCGCGATCGCCGCGCTGTGCGCCGGCGGAGCGCTGGGCGTGGCCTGCGGCGTGCCGTCCTGGTTCGGCACGGTGTGCCTGTGGTCGGGCCCCTGGGGCTGGGCGGCGCAACCGCTGGTCGCGGCCGTGGACGGGCCGGCGCCTGGCTGGCGCGCGGCGGTGGCGCTGGCGGCCGGGTGCGCGGCGCTGGCGGTGTGGGCCGCGCGCCGAGCGGCTCCCCTGGTACCGCTGGCCGTGCTGCGCCGGCGCGCGACGGTCGCCGCCCAGGTCACGGCGGCGCTCTTCGCCCTCGACCTGCGCCAGGCCCGAGGCGCCGTACGCCCCCTCGGCACGCCCGGCGCCCGCCCCGCCCCGCCGCCGCTGGCTGCTCATCCCCTGGCGCGACGCGACCGGCCTGCTCCGCGCCCCGCCCGCCTGGCCTGGGCCGCCCTGTGGACGGCGGCCTCGGTGGCGCTCACGGCGCACGCCCCCACGGCGCGCGGCTCGTCGCCGTCGCGGGCGCGGCCGTCGCGGGCTACCCGGCCGCGGCCCAACTCGCCGAGCCCGCGCGCGTCGAGGCCGACGACACCCGTCGCGCCGCGCCGCTGCCCACCACCGCGGGCGCCCTCGCCCTGTGGCACGCGCTCGTGCCGGGCGCCGCGCTGCTGGCCGGTACGGGCGCGGGCGCCCTGCTCTGCCCGCTGGCCAGCCAGCGGCAGCCCGGACTCGCGCTGCTGGTCGCGGCGGTTCCGGCATACGTGGCGGCGGCGTTGGTCAGCGCGTACCGGGGGCCTGTGCCGCCGCACGTGCTGATCGGCGTCGAGACCCCGATGGGCAACACGGGCGGCCCGCAGGCGGTGGCCTGGTACCTCCGTGGCCCGCTGGTGCTGCTGGGCGCCACCACCCCGGTCCTCGCCGCCACAGCCCGCGCCAGCGGACACGCCCCGCCGACGCTCGCGCCGGCCCTGTCGGGGCTGCTGGCCGCCGGGGCGGCGGGCCTGTGGTGGGCGTGGCGTAGGGGGCGGCGGGTGCTGCGGGGCTGAGCGGGGCACTGCCGGGGAGCGGCGCGGGCCCCTGCCGGCGAACGGGGCGGGTCCCCGCCGGGGAGTGGCGCGGGTCCCCGCTGGGGAGCGGGGCGGGCGCTGGCTGGCTGGCTCCGGGGGCCGGGCTCGGGCGACCGGGACCCCACCCCCGGCGCCGGGCCGGCCCCTCCCTCACCCTCACCCGTACGGCCCACGCCCTGTGGTGCCCGCCGTTCGACACCAGCCAGGGTCGAACCAGACCGCGGCTCCCGGGCCGCCGGACCGAAGGGCCACGACCATGAGCGACCACCCCTCCCCGGCACACCGCTTCGCCTCCGGCCAGCCCGATGGCCCGCCCGACATATCCGGTCCGCCGGCGAACAGCGCCTGGGCCACCGGAGGCGCCACCCTGGCCGCCGTCCTCCTGCTGGTCAACGGCGCGCTCCTGGTCCTCCAGGGCATCGCCGCGATCGCCGAGGACGACGTCTACGTCCGCCACAACAGCTACCTCTACCGGATCAGCCTCACCGGCTGGGGCTGGACCCTCCTGGCCCTCGGCGCGCTGCTGCTGGCCACCGGCTGCGGCATCCTCACCGGCCGCCTCTGGGCCCGCACCACGGCCATCACCCTGGCCGCCCTCAGCCTGGTGGCCCAATTCCTCTTCCTGCCGTACGCCCCGGTCTGGTCGGTCGTCGTGATGGCGCTCGACCTGTTCGTGATCTGGGCGTTGGCGGTGTATCAGGGGGATCGCAGTGAGAAGAGGAGAGCCTGACACCCCGTCTACTCTCCATCGCGCCACCACCCGCACTTGCAGAAGCGTCTCGGCCGCGATCAGCCACTCGGAACCCCGTCGGTCAAGACTGTGAAATGTAATCTTGTTCTGACGCGACACTGAACCTGCTCCGTCGCGTCAGCGACTCGCAATGGAGAGGCCCCGCCAGCAGAAGCTTGGCGGGGCCTCGCTCCGCGCTACCGAATTCACGCTCCTCCGCAAGGCCGGCCTCCGCCACATCCGCTTCCATGACCTTCGGCACTCGACTGCGACCAAGCTCCTGGAACAGGGCGTCGACCTCGTCGTGAACAAGGACCTCCTCGGCCACGCCCATATCGGCGTCACCGCCGGCGTCTATGCTCACGTCCGACTCCGCCTGCAACGCCAAGCCATCGACGCCGTGGGCAAAGCCCTAAGCTCGACCGACGGCGACCGTGATGACTCGCCAGCCGCAGTAGTAGTAGTAGTCCGCTGACGTTGCCGTCAGCGCTGCCGTCAAACCACCAAGGAGCCCCACCGGAATTTCCCTCCGACGGGGCTCCTCAATTTCCTCAGATCTCTTATCGGTACACTTTATTGACTTATAGATCCCTGGCATGATACACTATTGCCGTGGACCGAAAGCAGGGCGCTCTCAATTGCATCGCGAAGATGTGGAAGCGCATTTCCTGCGTGAGCCTTCCCCAGCAGGATCGGAAGGAATTCTGAATCCGGGTAACCATCTGCCTCAGCATCCTTCATAGCCCACAATTGCAGCCAGATGGCGATCATCATCTCGTTGGAAGCTCGGGCTTGTTGCAGTGCATCCGAACTTCCCTCAGAGAAAATGAAGCGCGCCGATATAACCAGCCGGTGCCCCAAGGCCAGCAGGAACACTTCCTTGGACTCGGACTCCAGGACCGCAAGCACTCGATCTCGAATATTCATTGGTCCATGTCCCAGAAATCCTCGTCCGTCATTGGCCGGTTACTGCCATAGGGTTCGCGAGGCAAAGAATCGACATCGTATCTGCGATACCGCAGGACCTTGATCCGAGTCCAGAACTGGCGCCCCACCAGCCACCACATAGTACGTATGCACCCCCGAAACCGTCAGATCATGCGTGCGCTGAAGCTCGCTGAAATGACGGGTTGAGGGCACCTTCACCGTAGCGCCGTCCGGCGTACGCAAGCCCATGCCGGCCTTGAGGTCGCCCGCGTCCACCCAGGAGTCGGTTTCCTCCGCCCAGAAGGGGTGCGTGGCCGTGGCGATCAGGGGGCCCTTCTCGCCCTCCAGTCCCGCCACCTTCAGGTCGACGAACTCCTTGTCGTCCTCGGTGACGATCGTGCCGACCACCTCGCGAGGTGCGGTCTCGCCCGTTTCCGGGTCGGTGACCAGGACCTCGTCGCCGGTCTTCACGTCCTTGATGGGACGGCTGCTGCCGTCCGCCAAGAGGACCGCGGTCGAGGGGACGAAGCTGTGACAATCCGGCTTTTCAGCCCGCCTCAGCCGCTTCACAACGTTGAGCACCTGCTCGGACACAGCGTCGGCCACTTTCAGGGTCACTTTGCCCGGCTTGAACACCTCGGGCGCTAGTTCCCCGCAGTTCTTCAGCTTCCCCCGTGTGAAGCACCCACGGACTGGATCAAGGTCGGGCAGAGCAAGGGCCAAGGCGAATTTGCTGGTGGCGAAAAGGCCCTTCTTGAAAACCTCCACGTAGCCGCGCAGCCCTGCGGCCGACTGCCACAATCCGGTGGCGCCGCCCGCGTGGTCGCCCCCCCGCTGAGGGACTGGTATCTCGCCGCCTGGCTCCTCGCCGGCCGGTACTTCCTGACCGGCCGCCCTGCGAAGCCGCTGTAGCTGCCACTACCAGATACCCGGCCGCCCGCCGCGCCGGAGCCATAGCCGCCGCCCTTGGGGCGCTGGATGTTCACGCGGCCGCCGAAGCCGAAGAGTTTGCCGCTCGGGTCGCTGTACAGCAGCGGGTTGTTGTTCCCGTACGAATACCCGTGCATCTGTCGGGAGTCGGTCAGGTCCATGACCGGGTCGACGCTGATGAAGCGGCCCAGTTTCGGGTCGTACTCGCGGGCGCCGAGGTGGGTGAGGCCGGTGGTGGCGTCGCGGGTGCCGCCCACGAAGCCCCTGCTGCCCGGCCAGGTTGGTCGGGTCGGTGCCACGGGGGCGCCGAAGGGGAGGTTGCGGCGTTGGGTGAGGGTGACGTCGGCGGCCTTGACGGCGAGTTCGCCGGTGCCGTGGTGGTCCGCGACGGTGTAGGTGACGCTACCGTCGTCCTGAATGACGGCCTGGTGGCCGCTGCCCAGGTCCAGGTAGCGGGTGGCCTTCGCCTTGTCGGCGCCCCTGGCCAGGGTGACCTCAGAGTGGCCCAGGTAGAGCGTGGTCTCGGTGTCGGTGCGGCCGATGAGGCGGTTGCCGTCGGCGTCGTAGAGGTAGGACGTGGTGCGCTTGGCGTTGTCGCCGACGGGTTCGGTGACCTCGGCCAGGTGGCCCTCGGCGTCCCAGGTCAGGTTCTGGGTGTCACCGGCGAGGGTGCGGGCGCGGGTGTTGCCGGCCGCGTCGTAGTCGTAGGTGTCCAGCGCGGTGCCCGTGGGGCCCTTGGTGGCGACCGAGGTCAGCGCGTGCGGGCGGGGCTGGCCGGGGGTCGGGTAGGTGTAGGTGCGGGTGGTGTCCTTGGCGGTGGCGCCGGTCAGGTCGTGCTCGGTCTCGGTGAGCCGGTTGCCGACCTTGTCGTAGCTGTAGGACTGCCAATACGGGGCGGGTCCGCCGATCATGTCGCCCGACGGCGCCTGCGCGCAGGTGGCGGTGGGTTGGGTCCACGCCCGGGTGAGGCGGCGCAGGTAGTCGTAGGTGAAGCACTGGTTGTCGGTGCGTCGCGGGACACGTCGGGCAGCGAGGTGACGTTGCCGACGGGGTCGTAGTGGTAAGTGGTGTGGCGGTCGACGCCGGGAACGTTCTCGCGGTCCACCCGGCTGGTGGCCAGCCGCTGGGTGCCCCACTCGTAGGACTGGGTGGTCCACGTCTTGCGCTCGCCGCCGGTCAGGCCGAAGGCGTACTGCTGCGGCTTGCCCGTCAGGGTGTAGGTGAGGGCGGCCCGTGCGCCGCTGCCGTGGGCGAGGATCTGCCGCTGCGTACCCGTCTCGTAGGTGTAGGACAGGCCGCCGCCGGGAAGCGAACCGGCGCCCCCGAAGCCCATGTTGCGGAGCAGACCGGACAGGTGGAACGCCTGCTGCGACTGGTATCTGCCCGCCAGCGCGCCCTCGGCCTCTGGGATCACGACCTCGCTCTTGAGCGCGCGGTAGAGCCGGTCGTAGTAGGTGACCTTCGAGGTGTAGGCGTTGCCGTTCACATAGCCGGTGGACTCGGCGAGTTGGCCCTTGCCGCCGGCGACCGTGTCGTAGACCCACTTGGCGCGCAGCGTGCCGGTGGGCGTGGACTCTCGGAGTTCGGTCTTGCGGCCGAGGCAGTCGTAGACGTGGACCAGTGTGGTGTCGCGGGCGTCGGTGGTGGAGGTGAGTTGGCCGCGGTCGTCGTAGCGGCTGTGGGTGGTGACCTTGTCCGGGTCGTCGGCGCGGATCTGCCGGCCCTGCTGGTCGTACGCATAGCCCCACGAGTTGCCGGCCGGGTCGGTGACCTTGGCCAGCTTGCCGGCCGGGGTGTACGCGTAACGCGTGGTGTCGAAGGCGGCGTCGGCCGAGCGCGCGTGGTGCTGGCGCAGCTCGATGGTCTGGTCGCGGGCGTCGGTAACGGTGGTGACGGCGCTGGCGCCCTCGGGCGGGATGACGGTGGAGCGGTCGCCGCCGTAGAGGGTGCGGGTGGTGGTGAGCACCTTGCCGCCGTCGCCGTTGCCGGTGACCTAGCGCACCTCGGTCTCGCGGCCGAGCCCGTCGTGGGTGTGCCAGGTCTGGGTCTCCGCCGACAGGGCGTCGTCCATCGCGAACAGGGCGGTACGGGGCGCGCCCTCGGCGTAGTAGGGGGCGAACTTCTTGGCCGGCAGGCCGCGGTCGTCGTAGAAGACGTCGGTGAGTACCCGACCGGCGCTGGGCCCCGGTTCCTGGGTCTGCCGCTCGCGCAGCAGGCCGTCCAGGATCTGGTACGTGGTGCGCTGGCCGCCGCTGTTCTCCAGCGTCCGGGTGCCGATCGCGACGGCCTTGCCTTCGGCGACGGTGTAGGTGAACTTGTATTGGCCGGAGTCGCGTTCGAGGAGGCGCGGTCGGCGAGCCAGATCTTGGTGGCGCGGCCGAGGGCGTCGTACGTGTACTTGGTGTGGTTGCCGTTGGTGTCGGTGATCGTGGTTGGTTGGCCGGTGAGGACGTCGAGGTCGGTGGTGGTGGTCTGGGCGGTGGTCGCGTCGCCCGAGGTGGCGGGCGGCGACGTCTCGGTGACCTTGGTGGGGTGGCCGGTGGCCGGCGCGTACGCGGTGGTGGTGGTTCGCCCGTCGGTGCGCGCCTGGCACACCGGGGTCGCGTCACCGGTGGCGGTGACGGTCGCGGTCAGGTCGGTCTCGGTCAGCACCCGCCCGTAGCCGTCGACGGTCCGGCCGCTCTCCAGGTAGGTGGCCTTGGTGCCGTCGTGGCTCTTGAGGGTGGCTGTCGCGGTGGCGTTGCCCTTGGTGGGTGCGTCGCCGTAGGTGCCGCCGTCGTAGGCGGTGCGCACGTCGGAGATGACGTCCTTGGTCCGGTCGGGGGTGACACCGCAGGCGACGGCCACCATCTCCTCGCGGGCGGGCAGGGTGAGGATGTTGGCCGCGGTGTTGTCGGCGTAGGTGGTGCGGGTGCACTGGTCGTCGCTGGTGGTGGCGGTGTCACCGGCGTCGTCCACGCGGGTGATGCGGCCGGCGACCGTGTCGTACGTGGTGGTCGTCTCGGTGGTGCGCCACTTCTGGCCGGCTCCGTCGTCCAGCGAGGTCCGCTGCTTGCTGTGGACCGTTCCGGCCAGGTCGGAGGTGACCGGGCCCCAGTCGCGGACGCGCTGGGCGGTCTGGTGGTGCCAGGGTCGGTTGACGGTCTTCGCCAGCACCTTGCCGCCCGGGCCGGAGAAGGTGACCGTCTTGTAGCCGAAGCAGGCGGCCGACGCGTGGTCGGGGAGGGCGGCGCCCTCGCCGGCGCCGAGGGTGACGCTGACGTCCTTGGTGCCGCCGGACGGGGCCGCCCGGTCGCCGTCCATGCCGCGCAGGAAGTAGTGCTCCTCCTGCGTCTTCATGCCGTTCTCGCCCTGACCGCAGGTGTGCACCCGTACGTGGCCGTAGCCGCGCCACTGGGACCAGGTGCGGTGCTTCTCCTTAGTCATGCCGTCGTCGTCATCGAAGTGCCAGGCGGCGTCAGGTAGGTGTACCGGGTGACCTGGTCGGGGGCGCCGCCGGTGCGGTCAGTGCCGGTCGTGGACGTCACGACGTACTTGTTGAACCAGTGCCGCTCGGGGTCGTCGGTGTTGGACCCGCCCATGAACTGCGGGAAGCAGCGGGTGGTGTTGGTCTGCGGGGTCGGCAAGCCGGCGTGCGAGCAGGCGGGCGCCGAGTAGCCGACGTCCACCTAGCCACCGTACTCGTCGGCAATGCTGGACAACCGGGCCTTGATGAACGGGGCTTACCCGTCACTGATCTTGTCGAGCCGGTTCTCCAACTGGGTTTACGTGAAAGTCGTCTTCGGCAGCGTGATGGGCGTCGCGGCGGCGTGCCCGGTGTGCTGGACGCTGTCGAGCAGGAGCTGCCGGTCCACGTCGGCCTCGCCCCAGCGGTGGGTCAGGGCCCAGAAGTCGACCTTGGCGTACGCGGTGCCCTTAAGGAGTTCGGTGGTGACCTCGACCAGCCGCTTGCGGGTGAAGAAGCTGGGCGAGAGGCGACCCTTGTCGCAGGTGGTGCCGGCCTTGCAGGTGAGGTCCCAGGGTGTGTCGTACCAGTAGAACTTCTTGTCGTCGATGGTCTCCGGCGCGCAGGTCACCCCGGTCTCGGGCAGGCACCTCTCTGCCTGGGCGAAGTCCACCCGGGCCAGCGCCTTCTCGGCGTACAGGTCGGTGGACTTCAGCCCGTACTGGATGCGGTCCAGGTAGCCGCCGCGGGTGTACGGGGTGTCGTCGGTGTCCTTGAGGTTACGACCGTAGGAGTTGGTCTCCTTGTCGTAGTAGTACGTCATCGCGTTGCCGTGCACGTCCACGACGTAGTCCAGGTTCCAGCGCCAGCCCTGCTGGCACCAGGAGTCGGCGAAGGCGTCCTTGTGGCAGGGCTCGTTCGCGTCGTCACCGTAGACCGGGACGGTCCAGGTGGAGTCGGTGGTCTCCTTGCCGCTGGCCCAGCCGGGCAGCCGGTGGTAGCCGAAGAAGTACTGGATGCCGTCGGTGTCGGTCAGCCGCCAGTAATCGTTGTCGTTGTCGCCGTTGGCACGGTCACCGCTGGTCAGCCGGGTGATCCGGGTGCCGTCGTCCTTGCGGAGCTTCCACTCGTCCTTGCCGGTGGGGACGAGTTCGCCGCCCTTGCCGTTCATGGTCAGGTACGCGTTGTCGTACCTCCAGCACAGGTCGCCGGGCTCGCGGCCGTCCGCGTGCTTGACGCCGTCGTCGTAGCAGGGCTTGTAGCGGCGCTCGATGAAACCGGGCGAGAGGTCGAAGCCGTCGCCGACCCAGGACGCCTGGTTGTTGGTGGAGCTGGTCCGGCCGTCCAACGCGCCCGAGGAGTACGCCAGGCTCAGCTCGGGGGCCAGGTCGCCGGGGACGTCCGGCGCCTCGGTAGGACCAGCCGAAGTCGCCGGTGTTCAGCGCGGTCTGCCAGGACGCGGACGGGGCGAGGGTGCTCGCCTTGTAGTCGCCGGTCTTGCCCTCGTCGCCGGCGACGGCGGCCAGTACGGTCGGCGCGCCGGCTCGCAGCGCCACCGACGCGGCCTTCAGGCGTCGGCGCTCGGTGTCGTTGACGGTCGGCACGGGCGTGGCGGTGCGGCACTTCGCGTCGTCGGGGGTGGTCAGCGCGCAGCCGGGGAGCTGGACGAGGGTGAGGCGGGAGAGGTAGCCGCCGCCGTACGCCTCGGCGAAGGCGGCGTAGTCCACCTCGACGCCGGAGGCACCCGCCTGCCGCACGGACAGGGAGAGCAACACGCCCGACACGCCCGCCTGTTCGGCTTTCGCGCGCGGCTCGACGCGCACGGTGACGTCGGTGGCGGAGGCGGTGTCCGCGGCAGGCGTGCGTTGCCCAGTTGCCGGTGCCGCCGTCCGCGCCGCCGGCGCGAGGAGGACCGGCAGGGTACCGGCCCGGGTAGGGGTGGGCGATGCGGCCTTGGCCGTCGCGCGCCCCCCGTCGAACGCGGGCAGCCGCACCGTGGCGCTGCCGGCCTGCGGCCAGGCCGCCCGGGGCGCGCGGCTCGGCGTGCGCGGGCCGGCCGTGGCTTCGCCTTGACGGCGTCGGCGCCGGCCACCGGCTTCTCCGAGCGCGGCAGGTCAGGACGGCGGCTGCCGTCGTCGGCCGCGCGGGCCCCGGTCTCGCCGGTGGCCTGGACGAGTCCGGCGAGTAACGCCACCGAGACGAGTACGCCGATTCTTCGGCGGCCCACCCGTCGGTGTCGGGTGGCCTTGGGTCTGTCGTTCATCTCTCTCCCGCTGTGTTGGGTACGGTCACGGCCCTCGCCGTGACGCGACGGTGCGGCCCGCCGCGGCGGGCCGGTCATCGGGGTGGGGGAAGGGGCGGGCCGCCACCGCGCCTGGCGTCGGCGGCGGCCCGTGGACCTCAGCCCTGTGGGACCTCGGTCTTCCGGTCGTGCCGTCCCGTGGCCAGCTCGGCCACCTGCTGCTCGCTCAGCGCTCCCTGGAAAGCCCACACGTCGTCCACCGCGCCCGGCCAGTAGCCGCCGAAGGTCCCGGCGGTCTTGGCCCGGCCGACCTGGAGGGCCTTGGTGCCGTTGAAGGCCAGCGCGTTGTCGGACCAGGAGACGTGGTTGACGCAGCCCGCCTGGTCGGCGGCGCCGTCGTCGTCGCCGTCCGGGCAGACCGGGGTCTCGAGTTGTCCGTTGACGTAGAGCCGCACCTGGTCGGCGAAACCGTCGTAGACGACCGTCAGGTAGTTCCAGTCGCGGGCGTCAGCGAAGGAGCGGCTCTCCACGGTGGTCACGCTCGCCCCGTCGGCGTCGGTGGCCGGCAGCGTCACCCGCCAGCGGCCCGGCGAGTCGGCGCTTGGGCCTGGCACCCAGCCGACCGTGACCGCGCTGCGCCGCCCGCCCTCGATGCCGAGTACGGTCACCGGCCCGTCGGGGAGGGCCGCGGCCTGCGCCCAGCCGGCGACGGTGAAGCTGGCGCCCGTGTCGATCGGCGAACCCGTGGTCGTGGCGTGGTCGTCCTTGCCGTCCAGGACCAGCGCCCCGTCGTCCACCCAGCCGGGACCGACGCGGGCGCCGGAGGCGAGGGTCAGCGGGCGGCGGCCGGCGGAGTCGTCGGACGAGGTGGCCGGCGTCCGAGACGCGGGGGTGCCAGTCGACCCGCTTGTTCTTCGGCAGGCTGGACGGCAGCTTGATGGAGAAGTCGGAGCCCGAGCGCTTGCTGGTGGTGGTCGAGGACCAGCGCGGCTTCCAACCCTGCCCGTCACCGGCGTCCCAGGTGGCCTGAAACTGGACCTTCACGTTGTCACCGTCCGGGTCACCCACGTTGTTCACCCGCACCGTGGGCAGCGACCGCACGCGCACCACCTGTTCGGCCGGGCGGCACGTGCCGCCCGGGTCCGAGGTGAGCTGGGCAGTGCGCAGTTGGGTGGGCCGGCGGTTGTACTTCACCCGCAGGTACGCGTTGTCGGCGAACCGCTTCCAGCCGTAGCGGTCACTCTCGTTGGAGGCCCGCAGGCCGAAGGTGATCGAGGGCCAGCCCTGCTCGGCGGCCTACCGTACGACGCCGCCCACCTCGAACTCCGCGTCCGCCGCGGCGCACCCGTCGGCGCCGTACGCGAAGCTCCTGTTCCGCAGATGGTCGGCCCAGAAGCCTTCGGCGTTCTGGGAGTTCCAGGTGGTGGACGAGGAGATGGGCTTCGTACGCCACAACTGCACCTCGCGCGCCTCACAGGAGGCCGCGTGCGTCTCGCGGACCACGAACTCGGCCAACAGGATGGAGCGGCCGGTGAAGCGCGAGGTCGGGATCTGTTAGAAGAGCCGCTTGGTGTCCTCCGGCTTGCAGTACGCCCAGCCGCAGTATCCGAGCCCGGCGTCCGGGTCGCCGTTGAACTTCCACTGCGGGGTGCCGGCCCAGTACCGCGAGGCCACCGTCCAGGAGGAGGCGCGGGGGGAGTACCACTGCGGGTCGATGTAGACCGGGTAGACCGTGTCCTCGCCGGTCAGCAGCGTCTCGTCCGGGGTGAGGACGAGTTCGCCGCCGCCCGCGCCGACCTCCACGCCGACGGGCGCGGGCCGCCCGCCGCCGGCACTGCCGGGGGCGGGGACGTCCGCGTCGCCGGCGCGGGTCGCGGCGGGCATGGAGCCCGCGCTGGGGGTGGGCTTGTTGTCGGCGCTGGCGGCGGGCTCGCTGTCGGAGCCTCCCGCCGTACGGGCGCCCGCGGTGCCGGCCGGGGCCATCGTACCGCTGGAGTCCCACATCACCGGTCGCAGGGCCTCGAAGACCGCGTTGCCGGCGCCGTCGTCCACCGCCGCGAGGGTGCCGTCGGGCGCCTCCTGGACGGTCACACCCTGTGCCGCGACCCGCAGTCGCAGCTCGGCGAGTTGCTCGCTGGCCGCCGCCGCGGCCGACTTCACGACGAGCAACTGCGCGAAGCCGTCGACCTCCGCCGTCAGCCGCAGATCGACGCCGGGCAGCACCTCCGGGTAGACGGCGAAGTCCCCGTCGAGCCGGGGCGCGGGCAGCGGCGTCGGCCAGCTCAGCGCCAGCTCCCGACCGGCCCGGCGCAGCCGCGCCATCGGGGCCGTCCCGCCGCCGGAGAACTCCAGGCCCACCGACGTACCGCCGGGCACCACCGCCCCGTCGGCCGCGCGGCGAAGCGAGGCGTCCACCGGCTTCCAGCCGCCGTCTGCCCGCACCCGCACCGGGCGCACGTGCTCCCGGGCCTCCAACTCGCCGCCGGGCGTGGCGAACACCTCGCTGGTCTCGGTGCGCAGGGAGGTCACCTCGACGTCGGCGCCGGTACGCCGGGCCTGGTCGAGGGCGTCGGACTCGGAGGTGGCGGTGGCGGGGCCGTGGGGCGCGGATGCGGACGCGCTAGCGGAACGTTTCTGCGCCACGCCCGCACCGCCCGCCTTCCCCGCCCCGGAAGCCGCCGGGGTCGCCGGTCCGGCGACCGCCTCCGGCGCCTTGGCCGGCAGCAGCCCGACCGTCAGCGCCAGCCCGAGCACGGTGAAGACGGCACCCCGGAATCTTCGCGGGCGCGCACAACCTGACATCCCCTCAGCCCCTCCCTGCCGCACGCGATGCGAGCCATCGCGGTGGTGCGCGCGACCGTAGGGACACGGAGCGCTATTGATCCACTACAACAAAGAGCAGCAAAGGCCGCATTCGGCCGCACGATATCGACATGCCGATATGACTCCCGTCACAACTTCAACCGGCGCGTGAACGGCGGAAGGCGCCCCGGAATGCCCCACACGACCGCCACACACCGTGGATGACTCGTGGAGGCAGCGTGAAGGCACGCTGTCACTGGCCCCGGACCTCGCGGCGGAGCTACCCGCCCGCCCCCTCCCCCGCTTCCAACAGTGGGTTGGCCCGGTCGGCCACCACGTCCTGGGCCGCATCGGCGAAGGCGCGGAGTTGGTGTGTCGTCGCGGAGGGGCGCCACAGCAGGCGCCAGGCGAAGGGCGGCGCGTCCTCGATCGGTACGTACGCCACGTCGGGGCGGGAGTCGAAGCGCTGCGCGTGCGCGGGCACGGTCAGCGCGTCCACCTCGGGCGCGAGGAGCCAGGGGCGGAGCACGGGGGTACGGGCCAGGTCGTCGAGGCGGACCGCGGCGCGGCGGGCGAAGGGGTGCCGGGCCGAGACGGCGAGCACGGGGTCTTCGCGGAAGAGGACCGGGCTCTCGCTCACCTCCGGCCGCAGCGGCGGGGCCACGCAGAGCAGTACGTCGATCTCGTCGCCGGCGAGGAGGGTGGTGGCATCGGCGTACCGCTGCTCCAGGGCCCGCACCTCACCGGCCGGGGGCCGGGCCCGGAAGACCTCCGCGACCTCGTACACGAACATGCCGACCCCGGCGCCGATGAACCCCACCCGCAGCACCCCGCCGCCCCGGCCCGCCTCGACCGCCCGTGCGATGGCCGCCTGGATCTGGTCGTACGCCGGCGCCAGGTCGTCCCGCAGTTGGCGGCCGATCGCCGTGAGGGCGACCAGGCGGCTCGTACGGTCGAACAGGCGGGCCCCGATGCGGCGTTCCATCTTCTTGACGGCCTGGATGATCCGGGCCGGGGACACGTGCAGCCGCTCGGCGGTGCGGCCGAAGTGCAGTTCCCACACGAGCGTCAGGAAGATCTCGATGTCGCGGTGTTCCACCCGACCCCCTCATCCGTAACCCACAGATTAACGGACCGTGCGGATTCGGCCGTTGTTACCGCTGCCGCACCGGTCGAGAGTGGTGAGCGACGGCCAAGCGGACGTCGCGGCGCCGGGCAATCATCGTCGCGGCGGCCGGGCCATCGTCACGGCCGCCGAGCGGCGGTCAGGCAGCGGATGACAGCGACCGAGCGGCGGCCGAGCCGCGAACCAGACGCTGTCCGAAGGCACTTCGACAGCGGACCAGCAGCGCGCAAGCAGCGTTCGAGCAGCGACCAACGGGGAGCACACCATGACGCAGCACCACCCCATGACCCTCGTCCTGGGCGGTACGGGCAAGACCGGCAGCCGGCTCGCGCTCCGGCGGGCTGCCCTTCGACTGGGAGCGGCCGGCGACCTGGGGGCCGGCCCTGGACGGCGTGCACGCGGTGTACGTCTCGTACTACCCCGACCTGGCCGTGCTGGGCGCGGTCGAGGCGGTGGGCGCCTTCGCGGAGTTGGCGGTGGCCCGGGGCGTGCGGCGGCTCGTGCTGCTGTCGGGGCGCGGCGAGGACGAGGCCCTGGCATGCGAGCGGGCCCTGGTGGCAGCGGCCGAGTCGGGGGCGGACGAATCGGGAGCGGGAGCAGGTGCCGGGACTGACTGGACGGTGTTGCGGTGCGGTTGGTTCAACCAGAACTTCAGCGAGGGCTACCTGCTCGGCCCGCTGCTGGCCGGTGAGGTGGCGCTGCCGGCGGGGTCGGTGGGCAAGCCGTTCCTCGACGCGGACGACATCGCCGACGTGGCCACCACGGTGCTGACCGAGGACGGGCACGCGGGCCGGGTCTACGAGCTGACCGGGCCCCGGCTGCTCACCTTCGCCGAGGCCACCGGCCGACCCGTGCGCTACGCGCGGATCAGCCCGGAGGAGTTCGCGGCCGGGCTCACCGCCGAACAGGTGCCGGCCGACGTGGTCGCGCTCCTGGGCTACCTCTTCGGCACGGTCCTCGACGGCCGCAACGCCAGAGTCACCGACGACGTGCGACGCGTCCTGGGCCACCCCGCCCGCGACTTCGCCGACTTCGCCCGGGCCGCGGCGGCATCGGGCGCCTGGGACGAGGAGTGATCCGCGATGCAACTCAAGACCCTGCACACCGTCGCGCTGCTCGCGACGACCCTCACCACTGGCCTGATGGCCGGCCTGTTCGCCGCCTTCTCGTACGCGGTCATGCCCGGCCTCGGCGGGTCGAGCGACCGCACCTTCGTGGAGGGGATGCAAAAGATCAACGCGTCCATCCTCAACGGCTGGTTCATGTTCTGCTTCCTGTGCGGCATCGCGTTGACGGCCCTCGCCCTGGCGCCGACCGTGCGGCGCTGCCGTGGATCATCGCCGGACTCGTGCTCTACCTGGCCATGTTCGTGATCACCAGCGGCGTGAACGTGCCCCTCAACGACCAGTTGGCCAAGGCGGGCGACCCGGCGCGGATCGCCGACCTGACCGCCGCTCGCCGGGACTTCGAGGCCCGCTGGGTAACCTGGAACACCGTGCGCGCCGTCGCCAACATCGCCGCCTTCGCCGTCCTGGCCTGGGCCCTCGTCCTGCACGGCCGCACCACCGCGTCGTCAACGACGGCTGAGCCCACAGCCGGGGCGTCGGTTACGGCTGCGGCTCCGGCCGACGTGTCCGGACCGGGCGTCGTCTCGTACGGGTCGGGAGCTGTGCCGTACGGGTCGGGAGTGGTCGCCTACGGGTCTGGGCCGGGCTCGTACCGAGGGGGAACGGTCCCGTACCGGTCGGGAGCGGTCGCGTACGGGACGGGTACGGGCGGGGCGTCAGCCCCGTCATGAGCCCTCGGGTTCCGCGAGGGCGGCATCCAGGGCGGCGAGGTGGCGGGCGACCGGGCCGAGGGTGAGTAACCCACTGCCGGCGCCCGCCAACTCACCTGCGGCAGGCAGGAGTTGTCCATGAGCCAGGCGCATGAGCGCCCGATCGCCGACGCCGATGGCGACCCGGCCGATCAGGCACCACATGGCCTCGTACAGCAGGTCGTGGGGCGGGGGCGGGGCCGCGCGGAGCGCCGTCGCCGCCTCCGCACGCCGCCCGCCGGCGAGCAGGAGCAGCGGGCGGACCCCACGGCTCGTAGGGGCCCCAGTAGGTGTCCCGGTCTGCGCTCCAGTCGGCGTCTCGGTCAGCGCCTCGGCCAGGGGCCGGATCGGCGGGCGGCGGCGCGCCGTCCCGGTCCTCCTCACGGGTCAGCCGCAGGCACAGAAGCGCCAGCGGCAACAGGCCGCGCTCCAGACCCGGCATGCCGGCGCCGTCCAGGCGTGCGGCGGCGGCCCGGTAGGCCGCCTCGGCGTCGAGCCCCGTGGGCTGGCCGGTCGCGGCGCGGCGGAGCGCGCGGTACCGCTGCGTGAACACGCCCACCAGCGGCAACTCGTGCCGCTCGGCCAGGCCGTCCACGGCGGCCGCGTGCCGGTCGGCGGTCGCGAAGTCGGCGAGCGCGCAGCGGGCCTGGACGCGGATGAGGTGGCCCAGCACCTCGTAGGCGACCAGGCCGTGCCGGGCGGCCAGGGCGACGAGTTCGGCGCCGATCACGTCCCGGTCCGCACGTTCGAAGCACTGCATGAACCGCCCGCCCAGCGCGAACGCGAGCAGCGCCGGGTCGTCCAACCGGCGGGCGATCTCCTCCGCCTCCCGCGCGGCCCGCCACGCCCGCGGCTCGGGATTCGCAGGGGTTACGGACTGCGCGGCTGCGGCCTGCGAGGGCCTGCGGCAGCGGGCGCGCGTAGGGGCGACGCGGGTACGGGCGACGCGGGTACGGGCACGGACCCGGGCACGGACGTGTTCCCGGACCCGAACCCCGTTCTGGGAGAGGTCGCCGCCGCGAGGGTGGCCAGGTCGGCGGCCTCCGGCGGGTCGGTCGGGGACCGGGTGCCGCGGGTCTCCAGGGCGATGGTGGCCAGCAGGCGGGCCCGGGCCGCCGCGTGACCGGGGGCCGGGAGGGCGGCCAGGGTGCGTTCGGCCGCGGCGGCGACGATGCGCGCCGCCTGCTCCGGGTCGTCCGCGCGGGTCCAGATCGCCGGTACGTCGTACGCGCCGATCACCCGCGCGGTCAGCTCCGGGTCCCCCAGCTCCTCCGCCGCCGCGACGGCCGCCACCCGGTGAGCGCGGGCCGCCTCCAGCCCCTCGCCCCCGGTCAGCGCGAGGCTGCGGAGCAGGCCCACCGTCGATTCGAGCCGGGCCCGCGCCCCGGCGGAGACAGCCCGGTCGTAGTCGGCCGCGGCCCGCGCCCACACCCGGGCCGCGGCGCCGGCGGGGTCGGAAGCTTCGCGGTCGGCGGCCGGCCGCACCTCGGAGGCCCGGGCCGCGCCCGACGGACGCTACGCGACCGGGCCGGCGGCGTCTGGGCCGGCGACGACCACGTGGGTGGCGTCCGGGCCGGCGACGACCACGTGGGCAGCGTCCAGGTGGAGAACGTGCAGGTGGGCCGCCTGGTCGAGCACGTCCGCCTCCAGTTGGCGCAAGGCCAGGGCCCGGGTCCACGCCGAGCTGCTCGACCAGCAGCGCGCGGGCCAGGCGCAGCACGGCGAGCGCGTCGCCCTGCCGGCCCGTGCGGTAGAGCGCGAGGGCGAGCAGCCGCCAGGCGTCCTCGCGCCACGGGTGCTCGGTCACGTGCGCGTCCAGGTCCGGCACCGCCTCCGCGGCCAGCCCGAGCGCCAGTCTCGCCCCAGCCCGCCGCTCGACGGCGTGCAGCCGCAGCTCCGCCAACCTGGCCCGTTCGGCGCGGGCCCACGGCGCCTCGGCGAACTCGGCGTACCCGGGCCCGCGCCACCACCCGAGCCCCTCGTCGAGCCGTACGAGCGCGTCGGCCGGCGGCAGCGTGGCCGCCGCCGTCACCGCCCGCTCGAAGCGCCACGCGTCCACCGCGTCCGGCTCGGCGCGCAGCGCGTACCCCGGGCCCTCGGTGACCAGCAGCCAGGCCGGCGCGCGCGGCGGGCGCTCCGGTTTCCAGCGCGCGCGCCGGAGGGCGGCGACGAAGGTGCGTACGGCACTCACGGCGCCCGCCGGCGGCTCCTCCCACAGGTCGGTCGACGAGGTGGCCGACCGGTACGACGCGGCGCCGGGCGACGATCAGCCGGACCAGCACCGCGCGGTGCCGTGGGCCTTTCAGCGCGATCGGCTCCCCGGTCTCGTCCCAAGCCGATACCGGCCCCAGCACCCCGAACACCGCCCGCACCCGCACCGCCTCTCCGTACCGCCAGCCTCTCCGTACTGCCATCTGCTCACCGCGTACGCCAGCCGCTCAGCGCGTGCCGGGTCCGCGCCCGCCGGAACCGCGCGCCTGCAACGGGGCCGAACGGCGCCGGCCCCCGCCCCACACGCCCCGCTCCTCGCCACCGTATAGCGCGCTCATCCATCGCTCATCCGCGCCCAGCAGGCTGGGAACGTACCTGCCCACGGCGCGCGGTGGCGGCCCGACCACCCCGTACCGCCCGCCCGGGCCCCCGCCCCGACCTAGGACGTGCGCCATGCCGCTCTCCCGCCTCCCCCACTTCGCCTACCAGCGCGTTCGCGTCGCCGACGGCGTCTCGCTGAACGTGGCGGTCGCCGGTTCCGGCAGCCCGATCGTGCTGCTGCACGGCTTCCCGCAGACCCACCTCATGTGGCGGCACGTGGCCGCCGACCACACCGTGATCTGCCCCGACCTGCGCGGCTATGGAGCCAGCGACAAGCCGGCCGAGGGCGGCGACCCGCTCACGTACGCCAAGCGCACCATGGCCGCGGACGTCGTCGCCCTCGCCCGCGCGCTCGGGCACGAACGGTTCGTGCTGGCCGGGCACGACCGGGGCGCGCTCGTCGCCTTCCGCGCCGGCCTGGACCACCCGTCCGCCGTCACCCACCTGGCCTGCCTCGACGTGCTGCCCACCCTGGACATGTGGGACGTCATGCACGGCACCAGCGCGGCCGTCGGCTACCACCTGTACCTGATGGCCCAGCCGCCCGGCCTGCCCGAGCGGATGATCAGCGCGAGCGCCGACGCGTTCTTCGGCTCGTTCCTGGACGCCTGGGCCAACGACCCGCGCGCCATCCCCACCGACGTACGCGCCGCCTACCTGGACGCCTGCCGCGCCGCCGTGCCCTCCATCGTGGCCGACTACCGCGCCTCGGCCGGCATCGACGTCGAGCACGACGAGGCCGACCGGGCCGCCGGCCACCAGTTCGCCATGCCCGTCACCGTCCTCCAGCAGGACTGGGGCGCCGCCCTCGGCTTCGACGCGGCGGCCCGCTGGCGCGCCTAGGCCCCCGACCTGCACCACGCCACCGTCCCCTGCGGCCAGTTCATGGCCGAGGAGGCCCCGGAGACGATCGCCACGGCCCTGCGCGACCTGCTGAAGCGGTAGCCCCTCGCCCCCCCGCAGCCGATGAGTGGCTGCGCGGACAGTGCAGCCTTGGGAGGGCGGCGGGGTCCCGTTGGGGGCCTTGACCTGGCGGAGGGTGTGCCTGTGGGTGGGCCCCGGCTTTCGGTACGCGCGGGGCCCAGCCCCGCTCGGCGGGGACGACGACGGGGTGCCGTTCTTGGCCTTGATCTCCCAGGGGCCAACCCCGCGAGGGCGGGGAGGACTGCTTGCTCTCGTCCTGCGCCTGCTCAACAGCCGGACCAACCCCGCTGGGTCGCGGGGACACCTCCAGGCCCAGCGCCAACTTGGCCTGCACCTCGGGGCCCAACCCCCGCATGACGGCCCTGATCATCGGCGGCAGCGGCGGGCCCAACCCATGCGGGTGCGGGGACGGGCAGATAACCGACCCTGCCTCATGGTTGAGGTAGGGGCCAACCCCGTGTGTGCGGGGACGAGGGACCCCTTCGATACCTGTGGCGGCTGGGTCGGGGGCCATCCCCGCACGCGCGGGGAAGAGAGCAATTGACCTGCGAGTTTACCGCGCCCGACCCCGGTTTTTTGCAACTTCCGCGAACTCCGACCTATCGCCCAAGCCAGACAAGCGACTCACAGCACCCCCTACACGATCCCGCCAGCGTCGTGCCAAAAACCCGGCTACCGACCACACATCACTCTGCCACGGGCAGGCACTCGGCGAGCAGGCCGACAACATCGCGCCAGGCACGTTCCGCATGCAGCGGGTGGTGGCTGACGCCAGGACGCACCGCGTGGTCGACGTTCGGGTGGTGGAAGGCGTGCTCGGCGCCACCGTAGATCACCAGGCGCCAATCGACACCTGCGGCCTACATCTCCGCAGCGAACGCTTCGCGTTGCGCGGGCGGCATGATCGGGTCTTCCGACCCGACTCCGGCCCACACCGGACAACGTATGTTCGCGGCCTCGCCCGGTCGCCCCGTGGTCACCGCGTTGATCGTCCCGATCGCGCGCAGATCCACGCCATCACGCCCGAGTTCCAACGCGATGGCGCCCCCGGTGCCGTACCCGATGGCGGCGATTCGATCGGGGTCCGTCCGCGGTTCGGCGCGCAGCACGTCGAGCGCCGCGTAGCCGATGTCCCGCATCCGTTCAGTGTCGTCAAGCAGAGGCATGATGTACGCCATCATCTCCTCGGGGTCGCTGAACCAACGCCCACCATTGATGTCGAAGGCCAGCGCCACGTAACCCAGTTCGGCCAGCGCGTCAGCCCGTCGGCGCTGGACGTCGTTCAACCCCGGCCCCTCGGGCCCGAGCAGAACCCCGGGCAGAAACCCAACGCCGGCGGGAATCGCGAGGTGCCCCACCATCGTGAGGCCGTCGGCCGGGTACTCGACCGTGCGCGTTGTCATCGTTGTCATACGTCTGGACGGTAATGACCGCCGAGCCCAACCGGGCATGTGTTCACCGCCGGCAGAACAACGCCGCGCGCCTCTGAAGTGCGGCGACAGCGCGGGGGTTTCGCCGCGAAGCAGGGGTTGTGGGGCGGGGTTGGGGCCGGCCCGGACCCAACCCCGCACGCGCGGGCACCAGTTACCACCGCCTGCCGCCACGGTGACAGCGGTGGGGCCATCCCCGCGCGCGGGGACCAGGGCAATTGGTCCTGCGGGTTTATCGCGTGGCACCCCGGTTTTCCGCAACTTCCGCGAACTCCGACCTATCACTCAAACTCGGCAGATCGCCCACAACGCCCCTTGCTGGCCAGGCTTCACAGCCTATCTGCGTTCGCACCCTGAGGCTCAAGGACAAGAAGGCTGGACTGCCAACCTCCCAACCAGGCCGGACCCGTTCGCAAGACGGCACGGGCAGCGTCACCCACAGCCACCCACGCACCCACGCACCCACGCACCCACCGAGCGCACCACCCACAGGCGCCGACATCCCACACCACCGCGCCCAACACCACAGCCCACACCGCCTCCCGACCCTGCCTACGGACCAGCACTCGGCCCGATGTCCTCAGCCGGGGTGACCAGCCACCGCAAGGTGACCGTCGCCGCGTAACGGACGTGGCGGCCGTCGGGGTGGTCGCGGGCCGTGTGGCTCGTGCACCAGCGCTGGGCCTGGTGGTGCTGGCCCGTGATGGAATCCGACGGCTCGGGCTCCGGTGACTGTTCGCCGCAGGTCACGCACGTCGCTCGGACGAGGTAGGCGTCAGCCTCCGGGTTAGGCCCTAGGCGCATCTCGACGTAGCGATACCGACTGCGGCTCATGTACGCCGCCGGTTGGCAGGGGCGCGGGCGGTGTGGTCGCATGCGGGATCGGCCTCCAGGCAGCAGGGGACAGGTTCGGCCGGGCCGGATCGGCCTCCGGCCGGCGCTTCTCCCGTACGCGCCGAGTCCCACACACACGCGGGACACGGCGACGAAAGCGCGGCCGCGCCGTGGGCGAACCGTACGGCCGAGGCGAGGATGACGCAGAGGTGGCGCGGTTCGGCCAGGTACCGTCCCGACCAGTCGACCTGCAGCCGCCAGCGCAGGCCAGGACCGGTGTTCCGATGCGCGGACGGCACCCCGACGTAGTGAGTCCCGGGGCCGGGCCCCAGCAGGGCGACATGCCGCCCCAACCGCTCCCGCTGCGGCACCACGGACGCCTGGCCGGCGGGCACCAACCAGTACGCGGCAGCGGTCAGCGGATCGACGATCGGGGCACACCTCTCGCTCACGTCCAACATCTCGAACGCCCGCCGAGCAAAGACCGTGAACGTGCGAACGGCATCCCAGCGCAGCCCCGCAGGCAGCAGGGCAACGGCGTCACACGAGGGTGGCACCCAATCCATTTCGCTCACAGGCGAACTCCCTGGCGTAGCAAGGCAATCGCCTCCACCAACCGACCCGCGTCCGTCAACAGCCGCCCCGGCTCGGGCGGAACGCGCCACCACACCATCCGCGCCCTCGCCATGCCCGGTACGAAGACGTACGACCCGTCGTCACCCGCGAGGCTGACCACCTCATGCCCGTACAGGTGCCGCACGGCCGCCGCCTTGGGCTCGATCAACCACACGAGCCGCTCTGGCACGTCCTCCTCGATGACCACCCCACTGTCGTCAACGAGCGCGGCCAGCACCCGGTTCCCCAGGTAGTACGGCAACGACAACGTGTGCCAACCCAGTTCGCCGATCCGCGTCCACCGCACCCCACCACCAGGCGGCACCCAGTCGAAGGGTGGGGGCGAGGTGTTCTCGGTCCAAGTCGGCATGGCGCAGCTCTCCGGCTTTGTCGGTGATTGAAAGACTACCGAACGTAAGGAGCTGACGACTGCGCCTCAACGGTCATTCGTCAGGGCCGAGCGGCGAAGGGGTATCGCCGCACTACAGCGGCACACAGATCGCGTCAGCCAGGTGCCGCATGTCCAGGGTCAGGGTCCGCCGCTTGCGGATGACCCTGACCGCGATGTCTTGGGCGTACCGCTGCTGTGGAAGCCACTCAGGAGACACCTCCTGGATGCCGTACAGCACCTCCATGGCCTGGCCGTACTGACGCATGCGAGCGTGTGCGTCGGCCACGCCCAACAAGTGGCGATTGCGGTTGTTGCTGGTCGCGCGTAGCCCCCAGAAGGGATCTTCCGCGCAAGACTCAGCACCACATCCGGCTTGTCGGCGATCGCCGCGTTCTCGGCGCGCTTCAGCGCCACCGTGACGGGGCCGAAGGAACGCAAGAAGTCCCTTCGGGGGGCGTGTTCGCGGCCCAGCGCAGCCGCCGCCGAACACGCCATGCGCATGGCATGCGCCGCCTGCTCCGGCTGCGCGTCTCGCACCGATGCCGCCGAGACCAGCAGCATCATCTATCCCCACGAGGACAGTTCGTCGGGAGTGGCCCGGGACAGCCGGGGTTCTATGTCGTCGCCCCACCGGGCGGCGAGTTCACGTGCCTTCGTCAACTGGCCGGTACGCATGAGCAACCACGCCATCGTGTTGACCGATACCGAGCCATCCAGGCGGTCCGCTGACATCGCCGTCGCCTGTGCGAGCGCGTGCTCGGCCGCCTCGTACTGACGCGTTTGTGTGAGCAGCCACCCTGTGAGCTGGAGCAGCCTGCATCGAACGGCACGGGATCGGGGGTCACTCTCGTCCAGTGCCCCGGTGTCCCGGAGCAACCCCGGCAGAACCACGGCCAGGTCGGCGAAGCGGTCCTCGGAGAACAACGGTTCAGCCGCTTGCAGCGCGGCCTTCACACCCACCGGAGTGGGCGCGTCACCCTCGATGTACTCCGCTGCCGGGGCGCCGAGGAGCGCTGCGCGCACCGGCTCCCAGCGCTCTTCCGTTGGGAGGCTGGCCACCTCGGCATCACGGCGCAGCAGGTAGGTTGTCGGCACGCGCAGGGCGAGAGCGAGGGCGCGGGCGGTCTCCACCCTGGTTTCCCCGCCAGTACCCTGTTCCAGTTTTCGCACGGTTGAGTGAGACAGCCTGGCCGTACGAGCTAAAGCCTGTTGCGAGAGGCCGCGTCGCTTACGTAGGTCACGGACGCGCTCGCCGAGCGTGGTCGGGATCTCAGACATACTGGACTCCTCGTTCTGACGTAGGCACCTGAAACGGTACTCCCAGCTCGAACACGAGCGACCAACTGCCAGCTTGATCAGCCTAGTTTTCGTGTCCCCACAGTCACCGCAAGCCGAGCCGCAGCGCGAACTCGTACGCGTCGGTTCGACGACGTGAGTTCAGGATGACGTTCATGGTTTCGTGCACCGCTGGGTGCATCCGCGTCGCCTGCGGCGCCAGCCGTTCAGCGTGCAGGAAGGAATCCAGCGCTTCGCCATTTCGCCCGTTGTAGTGGTGCGCACGGCCGACGTCGATGAAGTAGTGGCTACGGCGTTCCCGCGCGTAATCCGCAGGAAGGCGCGGCGTCACCTGTGCCGCGCGGCGTACCGCCTCCCGCCCTTGCCCCACTTCAACCGGCAGCAATACCGACCAGATGGCGACATTCGTCGGGCCGAATTGCAGTTGGAAGTCGTTGCGGTCGCCCCCCAACGTTTCGGCCAGTTGGCCAGCCAGAGCAGAGGTGCTTCTCTGCGGATCTCGGCTCACTGGCCCGCGCGTGATTCAGGCTGGCCTTGAGGTGAAACGCTCCCTTCAGTGAGACCTGCTCGGGGCTGGTAGCGCATCGATCAAGCTCGGTGAGCGCCCCATCAATGATGGCGCCGGCTTCCTCGTGTTCACCGATAGCCAGGAATTCGCCGCTCTCGTACCAGTGCCCTGACAACGCCCGTAGCGGATCGCCCGTCTCCGTCGTGGACCAGACCACCCGCTCGGTGGCCAGCGTGGCGTCCGAGCCGCGCCCGAGCTTGTACAGCATCTGCATGGCGCACTCGTACGCGGACGCCAGCAAGGCGTGCGCCTGCCGCCGATCCGACTCCCAAACCACGTCTACGGCGACCTGCAGATCGCGCAGCAGAGCAGGCAGAACCTTGCCGCTACTGACGAGCGCGGATTTCTGCCGATACCCGTTGGCCTCAGCGACGCGCGCCCGAAGGTCGTGCATATTGACGCCCGCGACCTCCTGCTCCGACGGTCGCAAGGGACGACCGTGTCGCAGGAGCGCGCGACGGATGGCAGCGATCGACAATACGGCCGAATGCCCGTCGAGATCACCGTCGGGCGGAGAATACGGCTGTCCGGTGATCTCGGTGGGTGAACAGTCGAGGGCCCGCGCGAACCGCAGTATGACGTCCGCACGATCCAGCGAACGGCGCCCTTACTCGAACTTCTTCACGGCGAAAAGCGAGTAGCCACTCTCCGTTGAGAGGCGAGTCTGAGTCCACCGGCGGCGATCCCTTATACGGGCAAGGCGCTGGCCATTTGTCAGCAAGCTCGTCGGAACGTTGGAGTAAGGCATGCGGGCCCCCTCGGCATCCACCTCTCCCCGCACGGTACTCCTGCGGCGCCACGCCGGGCCGCGACAGTCTCCGTCAACACGCCTGCCCAGTGAGCCCGTTGACCGGCGCCTATGGTGTCGACACCGTCGGATCCCGGTGAGCGGGTCATCCCCGCCCGCGCGGGGGCCGGTACTCGTTGAAGCCCGGGTGCGGCTGCTTCTCGGGGCCATCCCCGCACGTGCGGGGGCCAGAACAATTGACCTGCGGCTTTACCTCGCCGCACCCCGGTTTTTTGCAACTTCCGCGAACTCCGGCCTATCACCAAAGCCCGTCAGATCACGCAAGACTCCCCCTTGCCACCGGCCAGGCCGCCCAAGCTATCCCCGCCTCCCACACACGATGCCGACGATCAAGGCCGTAAGTCCGCCAACTCCCCCGAGCCACCCCACCCTCGCCCCCACGACCTGGTCGTGGTCCGACCAACCGTCGCCACCCGCACATCCCAACGCCAGCGCCCACGTGTAGGCCAACTGTCGGCCAGACTGGTCGCATGGGAAACGGCGTTGAGGTGAACGTCAGGCGGGAGCGGGAGCGACTACCCGCCGAGCCGCCTCCGCCTACGCTGGCCGACTACCTACCCGAAGGCGACCCGTTGGCCCCTCTCCGCTCCCGTGCGGGCCGCCGCGTCGGGATGGGCCAGGTCGCCGACCTGCGGCAGCGAGTACACGGCCTACGGTTGGCCGACGACGTACTCGCCGGAGGCGACCTCATCCGGCCCGCGCTGCGCGAACTCCGCTCCGCCGTCCGTCTGTACCGCGAGGGCACCCACACCGGAGCGGTGGGGCGTGAACTCCTGCTCCAGTTTGGCGAGTTAGCTAAGATCGCCGGATGGATCGCGAGCGATGCCGGGCGGCACGCCGAGGCGGAGCGGGTCTACCAGCTCGGGCTCAGCGCGGCGAGGCAGGCCGAGGACCACACCCTGGTCGGGAACCTGGCCGGTTCGCTGGCCTATCAACTCTGCAACACGGGCCGGGCAGACGACGGCCTGGCCCTCGCCCGTGCAGCGCTGCACGAGGCCGGGCCGGACGCGCCACCCAAAGCCCGTGCGCTGTTCCTCGATCGGGTGGCCTGGGCGCATACCACAGCTGGGGTCCGCGCGCACGCGCAGCACGCGATGCGGGCTCTGGGGGAGGCGGCGGAAGCGCTGGCCGGGGACAGCGAGGGCACCGCGTCCCCGGCATGGCTGTACTGGGTGGACGCCGGTGAACTCCAGATCATGGAGGCCCGCGTCCACACCGAGCTACGCCGACCGCTCCGCGCCGTAGCGCTCTTGCGCGACGTGCTCGGCCGGTACGAACGCGACGCACACGCGAGAACTCGCCCTGTACCTGTCGTGGCTCGCCGTGGCCTACGCCGACGCCAACGAGGCCGAGGAAGCGGCGGCGACCGCCGCGCGGGTCATGAGCCTGTCCGCCGACGTGGCCAGCGAGCGGACGGCGCAGCGGGTCCGGGTGCTGGCGCGGCTGGCCGAGTACGCCGAGGTGCGAGCCGTACTCGATAGCGTGGCCTGACCACGCCGCGCGGGACCAGGACCGAACGCTGCGGAGCCCCTGGTGGCCTGGTGGGCATGCTCCCACCCATCCACAGGCTGTGCACAGCCACACCCCCGCCCCGACCGTCCGTCCCCGCCCCCACCCCACCAATCCGGCCAAGATCCACATGCGCCCCCGCACCGAGTCTGGTGACGTGACTACGACAGGGCCTCCGGCAGCCGCCGGGGTCACCCCGCCCACGGCCCCGGTCCCCCGGACACCGCAGGAGGCAGTCATGGCCGCCACCCCGGACACGACGACGCTCGCGGACAGGACGAAGCCCGCCAGCCTGGCCACCTCCGGCGCGACCCGATTCGCGGATCCGTACACGGCCCCGTACGCCAGAACCTCCCGTACGAACCCGTCGTCCATCACAGCCCCCCCGTACGCCCCTCCACACCCCTCACCCATGAACCAGCCGCAACCCGACGCCGCCGACCCCGGGCGCCAGCCACAGCCCGCCCCCGCCAGCGCGTGGCGGCGCCCCATGGTGGCGCGGTTGGCCAGCGAGGAGCATCGCACCGCGACCGTGCTGGAGCTGTTCTTCGACCTCTGTTTCGTCACCGCCGTGGCCCAGGCGGCCCTCGCGTTCGAGCACGAGTTGGCCGAGGGGCATGTCGGGCACGGCGTGCTCGGCTACGTGCTCGTGTTCTTCGCGATCTGGTGGGCCTGGATGAACTTCACCTGGTTCGCCTCCGCGTACGACACCGACGACGTGCCGTACCGGCTGCTCACGCTGGTCCAGATCGCCGGCGCCCTGATCATGGCCGCCGGCGCGGCCGACGCGCTCAAGGACGACGACTTCACCGTCATCACCTGGGGCTACGTCGTCATGCGGCTCGCCATGGTCACCCAGTGGCTGCGGGCCGCCCGCGCCGATCCCGAGCGGCGGCGTACGTGTCTGCGGTACGCGGTGGGCGTTCTCATGGTGCAGATCGGGTGGGTGGTGCGGCTCGCCCTGGCCGACGGCGCCGGTCTCCCCGCGTTCGGGCTCCTCGTGCTGGCCGAACTCGCCATCCCCGCGTGGGCCGAACGGGCGACCAACACCACCTGGCACCCGCACCACATCGCCGAGCGCTACGGACTGTTCACCCTGATCGTGCTCGGCGAGACCATCACCGCGGCCACCGGCGCCGTCCGTACCGCCCTCGATACCGACACGAGCATCGGCGACCTCGCGCCGCTCGTCGTCGGGGGCGTCCTCACCGTGTTCGCCCTGTGGTGGCTCTACTTCGCCCAGCACGCGCCGCGCCGCCTCACCGGCCTGCCCAACGCGCTAGTGTGGGGGTACGGGCACTACCTGGTCTTCGCCTCCGCGGCCGCCGCCGCGTACACGATCCCGGTCGCCGTCTTCATCACCCTCGTGTGGCTGCTGCACCACCGCGCCGCCGAGCTGCGCAACCCGGCCGACGTGATCCACCCGCTCGCCATCCTGGCCAGCACCTTCGCACCCGCCCCGGCCCCGGTCCTGATCACCGGTGTCCTGGCGGCGCTCCTCATCGCCGCCACCCTCGTCCTGTCCGCGCGCGCCGCCGCCCGCTGCCCCGAGCGCTCCCCCGCCTGACCGGCGGCGACGGGCGCTCAGTGGCCGCCCGTCGGCTTGAAGCAGCCACCTTCCCCGTACATCCCGCCCACACCGACGTGGTAGCGCTCCGGCCCCGTGTACGCCGTGACACAGGCGTCGTCGCCCACGTACAGCGCGACCCTGGCGCCCTCGGGTGTGGCCCGCTGGTCGGTTTCCGCGCTCGTGCCCACCCCAGACACGGATAGCGTCCCGTCGCCCGACCCGCCGCCCGCACTCTCGCTCCGGTAGCCGAGTTCGAGCAGGGCCGCGCGCACCCGATCGGGGTCCCACACCCTGGCCTTCCAGAGCCGCGCGATGACGGGCTCGACGCGGGCGGCCTCCGCCCGGGCGGCCTGCTCGTTGGCGGGGGACATGTCCAGCTCGGCCTTGAAGCCGTTGTTCTCGCCGTAGTGCGGTGCCCCGTCGGGCACGACGGGCTCCACGTCGCCCCGGGGGCCGGCGGGGGAGGACGAGGGGGAGGGCGAGGGGGGCGAGGGGGGGAGGGCGAGCGGGTCGCCGTCGGGGCGGGGGGTGGTGGGCCGCTGGCCGGACGCGGAGTCGGCGCGCTCCTGGCCGCAGGCGGTCAGGGCCAGGGCGACGGCGCCCAGGCAGAGGGCCACGGCGACGCGTCGGGGTCCGGTGCTGGGGCTGGGTCCGGGGCTGAGTCTCGGTATCCGCATGGGCGGGACTCTGCCACGGGCGCCGGGCCGGGCCGCGCCTCCTCGGGCGAAGGGCCGCGTCAGGTAGCTGCCAGGCCCGAAGCGGCGCCGGCCCGGGCCGCACACGCGACTCGGGCCGGCGGCGGGGCGCGAGCCAGGCACCCACCGAACGCGAGGGCCGGGCGCCCGGCCGACGCGCGTCAGCTCACGACGCCGTGGGCAACCGCACCCCCGAAGCCGAAGCCAGGGCAAGGGCCAGGGCCAGGGCCGGGGCTGGCAACCGCACCCGGGCCGCCGACGTGCCCAACCCCGTCGGGCCGCCCGCGACCCAGTCCGTCCTCGGGGCGAAGTTGCGGCGCAGGTCGGCCTCCTTGTAGCGGGCGCACTCGCGGTGCCAGTTCAGGATGCCGGCGATCCAGTCCTTCAACTCGGCCATGTACGTGTCGACCTCGTGCCGCGCCTCTGCCGACAGCTCGAAGTCGTCGTAGATCACCGGCAGTTCGTGCTCCGCCACGTGCAGGAACTGGTCCAGCCTGGACTCCATCAGCTCGTGCACCAGGCGCAGGCCGGTCGGGTAGTCGATGTCGAAGAACTTCTGCACGACCAGCACGCCGTTGTGGATCTCGCCCTCGTACTCGATCTCCTTGCTGGTACGAGAAGACGTCGTTGAGCAGCGTCGCGTAGTCGGAGACCGCGCTCTCCAGGGAGCGCATCGGGCCGCTCTCGTAGACCGCCGCCGGCACCTGCTTGCTGTGCCGCAGCCGGCACAGGCTCATGGTCAGGTCGGAGCCGAAGGTGTGGCGGCGCATCTCGATGTAGTCGATGGGGTCGGGGACGCGGCTGTGGAACTGGTTCTCCAGCTCCCACAACCAGCTCGCCGTCATGTTCTCGATCGCCGCGCGGAACTTGGCGCGGTCTGCGGGGTCCATCGGGCCCGCGGTGCGGGACCACAGGTCGATGAGGCCGCGTTCGAGGGCGTTTACCGGCTCCGGCGGCGTCGAGTCGTCCAGCGGCATGCAGGCGGACAGCCGCGCCGTGCACCGCTTGGCGCCGGCCAGGTCGCGCGGGGCGCCGAAGACGACGGGGTAGTAGTCGTCGCCGTACGTGCCCCAGGCCAGCCAGCACGCGCTGAGGTCCAGCTCCTCCTTTGTGGCGTCCGGGCCGAGGCCGGCCGAGCACAGGGCGAGGTCGTAGCCGGCCATCAACTCCTCGTTCCACACGTCGGAGTGGGGGATGCCGGGCTGGGCCGCCAGGACGCCCATCCGGTGCGCCCAGTCGATAACGTGCCGGCGCGAACCCTCCAGGTGCGGGCGGAGCTGGAGCGGGAAGGGCGGGTTGAGGTCGGGGATGCGGGACGGGCCGACCTTGGTGAACGGCACGTGGCTGTACGAGCGCAGCCGCTTGGCCCCGGTGAGGGCGACCAGCGACCTGACGTTCGCCGACTCGGTGCCGAGCCCGGTGAGCACGAACGGGCCCCACGGCGTCAGGCCCGCGGGCGCGTCCGCGCCGCCGCCGTTCATGTAGCGGCTGGAGCGCATGTGCCACTCGTGTCCGCCGGACTGCCAATCCTGGAGCCCCTTGACGTACAACAGCACGTCGGCGCACTCCCGCGAGCTCAGCCCCTGGTCGGCGAAGAGTTGGGGGAGTTCGAGCAGGGTGGTGTTCTCGAACTGCTGGAGGCGCGAGGTGAGCAGGTCGTTGACGGCGTCCGCGGCCTCCTGCGTGGTGCAGTCGAGGAACCGCTCCAGGACGAGCACGCCGTTGCTCAGCTCGCCCTCCTCCTCGATCTCGCGCTGGTACGAGAAGAGGTCGTTGCACAGGTGCACGCCGTCCGAGAAGGCGTCCCGCAGCACGCGCAGCGGGCGCGACGCGGCGACCCTGGCCGGGACCTCGGCGCCCACCGCGTACTCCACCAGCCCCGACGACCAGGGCGCGCCGCCGACCTTGGGGCGCATCTCGATGTACTCCACCGGGTTGGACACCCGGCCGGCGTTGATGTTGGACAGCTCCCACAGCGACTCGTTGAGCAGGTTCTCGGTGCTCTCGGCGAAGCGGGCCCGCCACTCCATCGACATGCTGGGGACGGTGCGCCGCCACAGGTCGGCGAGGCCGGCCTCGACAGGGTTCTCCGGCTCGGGCATGGGCGTGGCCAGGTCCATCGGCACGAAGGCGGGCAGCCGGGCCAGGTGCGCCCGGCCGGCCTCGCGGTCCTGGGTGCGCTTGAACTTGTCCAGGAAGTAGTCGTCGAAGAAGAAGACCCACACGTACCAGTCGGTGACCAGCGAAAGGGCCTCGGCCGAGGTGTCGGGGTGGGTGTAGGCGCAGAGCAGGGCGTAGTCGTGGGCGTCCAGGTCGCTCTGGTCCCAGATCCCGGAACCCTCCAACATGTCCATTTCCCGGGCCCACTGGCTGGAGTGTCCCGGGCCGTCTCGACATGCGGGTTCAGCCGTGCCGGATAGGGCATGTAGAAGTCCGGCAATTCAAATGGCTGCGCCATTCTGGCCCGCCTTTCGCTCAAACTCATGGGGGTGTGCGGAACTCGCGGTGATGCGGGCGGCACGTCCGATGGGCACGTTGCGCGAAGGCAGGATGAAGCGCTTATTCGTTCGAATAAAATGTCCGTCACCTCCACCGTGCCGCCTTACCGACCGCCACAGCACTACCCTGGGGCAAGCCGGGTTACCCGCGCGGAGTTCCGCACATCTCTCCCCCTTTTTTCGAGCGGTGTTCTCCTTGGCGGCCCGCGTGTTCGCCATCGCGTTCACCGCTGTGTCGTCGCTGCGTCCGCCCCGAGATCGCCTCGCGTTCGCCCCCGTGCCGGTCCCCGTGTGCGCCCCCCGCGTTGACCCCGGCGTGCCGCCGCCCTCCACGCCCACGGCGGGCGCGGAGGGCGGCGCGGGGCGCGCAGGTCCCGTCGGGGGTCAGCGGCCCCGGTGGAGCGGGATGCGCAGCTCCTTGATCCACCGGTCGCGCAGGTAGTCGCGGGCCTTGAGGACGACCTCCTTCTTGCCCACCTGCACGCGCAGCCGGGTTTTCTCCTTGCCGGACATCGACGTCTCGCCGCCCTTGCCGTCGTCGGTGAACGAGGTCTGGACGGCGCCGGTGTTCACGACCGTGAAGCCCTCCAGGTTGCCGGTGCCGGGCACGACCTTGCGCACGGCCCAGTCGGACAGGCACAGGCTCCAGTGCGTGTGCGAGGTGAACAGCACCGCGTCCTTGTACTTGCCGAGAATGCCCAGCAGCCGGTCGGCCTGGAGGTAGTCGCCGCCGTACATCTTGTTGCGGGTGCCGGAGACGCTGTCGGGCAGCACGTGGTGCGAGAAGACCATCACCGGCTTGCCCTTGCGCTCCCAGTACCGCAGGCGCGCGTCGAGCCAGGCCAACTGCTCCTCGCTCATCCACACCTCGTCCCACTTCTTGGCGTCGTGGTACTTCATGTACTTCTCCGTGCCGAGCATCAGCATCGGCACGCCGTCCACGACGCGCTCGTAATAGACCTTGTCGAGTCCGGTGAAGTCGTAGAAGTTCTGGAAGAGTTCGCTTTCCTTGGTCCCGTTGGGCCAGGTGTCCTGACAGAGCTTGGACGCGTCGCAGTACTTCGGCACGTAGAACTCGTGGTTGCCGATGGTGAAGAACGTCTTCTTCGGGTGCGGGTGCGCGTTCAGCGTCTTGCGCACCTCCTGGTACTCGTGCGGGTAACCGCGGTTGGTGATGTCGCCGTTGACGACCAGGGCGCTGCTCTTGCCGGGCAGCCCCTTCATCTGGTCGAAGGCCCGGCCGAGGTCGGCCGTGTCCCCCTGGACGTCGCTGACGACGTCGAAGGTCACGTCTCTGTGCCGGTCTCTGGCCTCGTGGCCACCGGGCGCGGCGCCGGCGGGGACGAGGGCCGCGGCGGCGAGGCCGATGGCGGCGGTGAGGACGGCGGCGGACACTACGGTGCGTTTCACGGCAGGGCTCCTGTTCGTCGGTACGGGCCGCGCGGCGGACGGGCCGCGCGGGACGGCGGGGGACGGCGGGGGAGGTCGGGCCCGAGCAGCGAAACAACGCCCGCTGAGCGGGCGCGAACATGGCGCGAAGCGGAGCATGGCCGGAACGTGAATATCACGATCACATTACCGGTCTAGGCCGAGCCCGCCGTACCCACCGACCGCCGCCTCGCGCCCCGCTGCCGGCTCTTCGGCTGGCGACCCTCGCCGGCTCGCTGGCCGGCGGCCCGGTTGGCCGTCGTACGCTGCGGGCATGCTCGTCGCCCGGTCCATCGCCCTGTTCCTGCTCGCCGCCCTGTTGGAGATCGGCGGCGCCTGGCTGGTGTGGCAGGGCGTGCGGAAACACCAGGGGTGGCTGTGGATCGGGGCCGGGGTGATGGCGCTGGGGGCGTACGGCTTCGTCGCGACGCTCCAGCCGGACGCCGAGTTCGGGCGCATCCTGGCCGCGTACGGCGGGGTCTTCGTCGCGGGCTCGCTCGCCTGGGGCGTGGTGGCCGACGGCTACCGCCCGGACCGGTACGACGTCGTCGGCGCGCTGACCTGCCTGGTCGGCGTCGGGATCATCATGTACGCGCCGCGCGGCGGCTGAGCCCAGGCGGCTCCGCACGCCACGGCCGCCGGGGCCGACGGACCGACAGGGCCGCCACCGCCGCCACGGCCGACAGGGCCGACAGGGCCGACAGGGCCGACAGGGCCGATCAGATGCTCGGCATATCCTGCGTACGGAGATCATGACCGCCGCATCCAGGAGGTTTCCGTGACCGCACCCACCGCCGTCATCACGGGCGCGAGCAGCGGCATCGGGGCCGCGACCGCGCGCCGGTTGGCCGCAGCCGGCTACCGGGTCATCCTCACCGCCCGCCGCGCCGACTGGATCGAGGCGCTGGCCGCCGAACTGACAGCGGCCGGGCGACAGGCCGTCGCGTACCCGGTGGACGTCACCGACCGCGAGGCCGTGGACGCCTTCGCCGCCACGCTCGACGCCTACCCCTCCGTGGACGTCCTGGTGAACAACATGGGCGGGGCGCTGGGCGCGGACCCGGTGGCCACGGCCGACCCGGAGGACTGGCGCACCATGTACGAGACCAACGTGCTCGGCACCCTCCACCTCACCCAGGCCCTGCTCCCGGCCCTGACGGCGGCGGGCCAGCGGGCCGCCGCGGAGTCGGGCGGCTCGGGCGCGGGCACCGTCGTAGTCGTGTCGTCCACGGCCGGGCTCGCGACGTACGAGGGCGGCGGCGGGTACGTGGCAGCCAAGCACGGCGCGCACGTCCTGGCCGAGACGCTGCGGCTCGAACTGTGCGGCTCCCCGATCCGGGTCATCGAGGTCGCGCCGGGCATGGTGAAGACCGAGGAGTTCGCCAGCACGCGCTTCAAGGGCGACCTGGAGAAGGCCGCCGCCGTGTACGCAGGCGTCGCCGAGCCGCTGACCGCGGACGACGTCGCCGACACCATCGAGTGGGCCGTCACCCGGCCCAGCCACGTCAACATCGACCTGCTCGTCGTCCGCCCGCGCGCCCAGGCGTCCAACTACAAGGTGCACCGCGAGGTTTGACCGCCGCCCAGCCAGCGGCGTGCCGGCCCCCCGCCGCGCCCGCTGGGCGCGCAGACGGGGGCCGGGGGGCGCGTTCGGGTCCGCGGCGCCCGGTGCGGGCGGGCGCCGCGGGCCTGCTCCGGGCGGGCCTAGACGGCCCGGGACAGGGCGTCGAACTCGGCGTCGGAGAGTTCGATGGTGGCGGCGCGCACGTTCTCGTCCAGGTGGGCCACGGACGAGGTGCACGGGATCGGCAGCATCGCCGGCGAGCGCTTGAGCAGCCAGACCAGGGCGAGTTGCGACGGGCTCACGCCGCGCTGCTCGGCCAGCGTGGCCAGCGGGCCGTCGTCCTGCGCCAGCTGTCCGGTGGCCAGCGGATACCACGGGATGAAGCCGATGCCGTGCTCGGTGGCGTAGTCGAGCAGCGGCTCGGCAGTGCGGTTGGCCAGGTTGAACAGGTTCTGCACGGAGACGATCGGTGCCACCTTCGCGGCCTCCTCGACGTCCGCGATGGACACCTCGGAGAGCCCGATGTGCCGGATCTTCCCCTCCTCCCGCAGCTCCTTCAACGCCCCCACCTGGTCCGCAAGGGGCACCTTGGGGTCGATGCGGTGCAACTGGAGCAGGTCGATCCGGTCCACCCCGAGGAAGCGCAGGCTCAACTCGACCTGCTGGCGCAGGTACTCGGGCAGGCTGACCGGGACCCACTGGTCGGGCCCGGTGCGGGTGAGGCCAGCCTTGGTCGCGATGACCAGGCCGTCCGGGTACGGGTGCAGGGCGCGCTTGATGAGCGGTTCGGCGACCGCGGGGCCGTAGGAGTCGGCCGTGTCGATGAAGTCCACGCCGAGCTCCACCGCCCGGCGCAGCACCCGTACGGCCTCGTCCGGGTCCTTCGGGTCGCCCCAGACACCCGGTCCTGTCAGTTGCATCGAGCCGAAGCCGAGGCGGGTGACCGGGAGGTCAGTGCCCAGGGTGTATTCGCTGGCCGCCAGGGCGGGTCGCTGGTCCGAGGTCACAGTGCGTCTCCTTCGCTCGTCCGTCCATGGCTGGCGGACTCCGTTCGTCGCTTGCCGCGTCCGCACGTGGGTGCACGCCGGACGCGTACGGGCTTCGACGGTTACCAACCGCTGATCGACGAGGTGAATTCCGTGACCGTACGCCCCATCTCGCGCGAGCCACCCTGGCCACCCGGCGCCGCCGCTCAGCCGCCCGGCCCCGCACGCCCGGCGGCGTCGCTCAGCCGGGGCGCCCCAACAGCTCCGCCAGGCGGGAGAGTTCGTCGCCGCCGTGGCCCAGGCCGATGGCGCGGCGGGTCAGGCCCTCCGCCGCGCGCATGAGGCTCGCGTCGATGCCATGCGCCTCGGAGGCGTGGACGATGTGGGCCATCGTCGAGGCCGCCGACGTGAGCGGGTTGACCTTGGCGACGTAGGTGCCGTTGTCCGCCCCGACCGCGGCGTCGTCGAAGGTCGGCGGCAGGATGGCTCCGATGCCCTTGGCGAACGGCGCCAGTTCCTGGCCGCTGATGCCCTCGGCCCGGGCGAGGGCCAGGGGGCGTGCATGTAGCCGGTCATCGCGGTCCACCAGATGTCCAGCAGCGCGATGTCGTACGTGGCCGCCCGGCCGATGTCCTCGCCGAGGTGGCTGTGGGTGCCGCCCAGCGCGTCCAGGACCGGCTTGTGCGCGCCGTACAGCTCCTGCGGGGCCGCTGTGCAGGAACACGGCGTCCGGCGTGCCGATGGTGGGGGCCGGCGTCATGATCGCGCCTTCGAGGTAGTGGACGCCGTGCTCGGCCGCCCACGCCGCGGCCTCCCGGGCCAGGTCGGGGACGTCGGCCGAGAGGTTGATCAGGGTGCGGCCCCTGAGCGCGGCCGTGACCTCGGGGCGGCGCAGCACGGAGTCCGCGGCGTCGTAGTTGACCACGCACATGACGACCAACTGGCTTGCCGCGAACGCCTCTTCGGCGGATCCGGCGCCGACCGCGCCGCGTGCGACCAGTTCCTGGTCCCGGCCCGGCGTGCGGTTCCAGACCGTCGTGGTCACCCCGGCCGCCAGGAAGGCAGCGGCCAGAGCCCGCCCCATCGGGCCGAGACCCAGCACCGTGACGGCAGACTGGGGGTGGAGGAGGTGTGTGCGGACATGCTTCAGCTCCCGTTCAGGATGAGAGATCTCGATGAGGAAGGTGGTGGCGATGGCACGCAAGCGGGCGCAGGACCCGAACGTGTGCGGGGTGACCGCCGCGATCGCGTTGATCGAAGGCAAGTGGAAGACGGCCCTGCTGTGGGCACTCGAAACCGGTCCGCGCCGACCGGGCGAGTTGCGTCGGAAGCTACCGGGGCTGTCCGAGAAGGTGCTGACTCAGGCGCTACGCGAGATGGAGACCGATGGCCTCGTCCACCGCGAGGTGCACGATGTCCTGCCGCTCAAGACAGTGTACTCCCTGACGGAGTTCGGCAGGGACCTCTCGAAGGCCCTGGCTCCGGTCTCGGACTGGGGCCACCGCCGGCTGGACATCCTCGCCGCGCAACAGTCCGCTGACGAACACGCGATCTCCTGACCCATCAACTCATCGCACCTTCTCGCCTCCGTGGCAACGGCCGGCCTCACGGCCGTACGACCGCCCGGCTCCGACCGTCCGGCCGTGCCACCAGGTTCCCCCGTACGGCGCCCGCCGCCTAGTACCCACAAAAGGTGGCTACTGCCGCTCGCCGATCCCCGGCCCCCGGGCCGCCCCATCGGCGCCCCCGCTCGACACGGCCCGGCCGCCGCCCGGCCCCGCAGAGCGTTCCGCCCCCGCTGGGCTGGGCCCGGCGGGGGCGGAACGAGCCGAAGACGTCCCGTGTACGGGAACGGGAACGGGAGCGGGAGCGGGAGCGGCCCGGGGTGGGGGCGGGTCCGCCGGACGTCTCACCCCGGCCGCCCGGGACTGAGGATGACCTCGCTGCCGATCGGGGTGAACCCCACGGCGAGGAACGCCCGGAGGGAGCGCGCGTTACCCGGGGAGACGGCGGCGAACACCGGCTCGCCGGCGGGGACCAAGGTGAGCGCCGCGCGCAGGAGAGAGCGCCCCGCTCCCGCGCTGGCGCCGTCCGGGCTGTCGAGTTCGACGCTCAGCTCGCGGCGGCCGGCCAGCCCGCGCGCCAACGTGACGAGGCCGCGTCCGTCGCCGTGGACGCCGACGTCGGTACGGAGTTCCCTGGCGTAGCGGACGCGCGGGTGGTCGTCGGCGTCCAGGCGTGGGGGCAGCCGGGGCGGGCCGGGGAGCCCGCGCGCGACGAGTACGGCGTCCGTGTCGCCGACCCACCCCTTCGGGCCGGCCAGGTGGCGCAGGAAGTCGGGCGCCATGGAGCCGCCGTAGCCGTCGGGCCCCTGGGCGTGGACCTCGGCGGCGGGCAGGGCGGTGGCGACGACGGCGTGCGCGGTGAAGGCGACCGAGCACTCCAGCCCGTGCGCCAGCGGCGGCAGGACCGTCACCTGCCCGTCCGCTGGAGGGAAGCGCCCGTCGGCGGCGTCGAGGAAGTACGTCAGCAGGGGGTGCGGCCCGTTCATGCGGCCACATCATGCACGGCGCGTGACGCTCACCACCGACGGGGGCCGGGCGCCGAGGCCGGCGACCGGGAGGCCCGGCGCCCCGACGCCCGGGACCGCGCCCCCCGGCACGCCGCCACGGGCGGAAACGCGAACGTTCGGGCCGCCGGCCGTCATCCCTTCACGCAGACGACCTGCTTCAGCTTGGCCACCACCTCGACCAGGTCCCGCTGCTGGTCGATGACCTTCTCGATCGGCTTGTACGCGCCCGGGATCTCGTCCACAACACCGGAGTCCTTCCGGCACTCCACGCCGCGCGTCTGCTCCTCCAGGTCCCGCGTCGAGAAGCGCCTCTTCGCGGCGTTGCGGCTCATCTTCCGGCCCGCGCCGTGCGAGGCCGAGTTGAAGGACGCGGCGTTGCCGAGGCCCTTCACGATGTAGGAGCCGGTGCCCATCGAGCCCGGGATGATGCCGTACTCGCCCGCGCCGGCCCGGATCGCGCCCTTGCGGGTGACCAGCAGGTCCATGCCATCGTAGCGCTCTTCGCTGACGTAGTTGTGGTGGGAGGAGATGACGTCGTCGAAGGTGACCCTGGCTGTGCGGAACTCGCGCCGCAGCACCTCCTGGAGCAGCGCCATCATGATCGACCGGTTGCGCTTGGCGTACTCCTGCGCCCAGAACAGGTCGTTGCGGTACGCCGCCATCTGCGGGGTGTCCGAGACGAAGACGGCCAGGTAACGGTCGACCAGCCCCTGGTTGTGCGGCAGCTTCTGGGCCTCGCCGATGTGGTGCTAGGCGAGTTCCTTGCCGATGTTGCGGGAGCCCGAGTGCAGCATCAGCCACACCGCGCCCTCGCCGTCCACGCAGACCTCCACGAAGTGGTTGCCGCCGCCGAGCGTCCCCATCTGCTTGGTCGCCCGGTCCTGACGGAACTTCACCGCGTCGGCCACGTCGTCGAACCGGGACCAGAAGTCGTCCCAGCCCGCCGTCGGCAGCCCGTACAGCTTCCCCGGCTCCACCGGCGCGTCGTGCATGCCCCGGCCCACCGGGATGGCCTGCTCGATCTTGGAGCGCAGCCGTGACAGGTCGTCCGGCAGGTCGCGGTCGGTCAGCGACGTCCTGACGGTGCTCATGCCGCAGCCGATGTCCACCCCGACCGCCGCCGGGCACACCGCGCCCCGCATGGCGATGACGGAGCCGACCGTGGCCCCCTTGCCGTAGTGCACGTCGGGCATGACGGCCAAGGCCCTTGATCCACGGGAGCGTCGCGACGTTGCGAAGCTGCTGCATCGCGACGCCCTCCACGGTGGCCGGGTCAGCCCACATGCGGATCGGCACGTGGGCGCCCGGTACCTCTGTTTACGTCACGAAATATTCCATTCCCCTGCGAAAGACAGAAAAAAGACAGAAAAGTCAAAAGCCGGACCTGGCGCCACATTCATGGCCGCGAACCGGCGAACGCGCTAGCGGTTGAGGTAAACATTGTTTCCATCGGCCGCCCTGGCGCGGCAACCAGTTTTCCGGGGAAGGGAGCCGCGGACAGTGCAGCGAAGGCCGTACGTTCCAGGCACCGCGCTGACCGCCGCCGTGCTCGTCACACGGGGCTCGCCGGATGCAGCGGCGAGACCAGCGCCCGAGGCGCCGACGACGGCAAGACCGGGGGTTACAGCTCAACGGCCGACGTCCGGCCGGGTAAGTTCCGCACCCTTCCCGAGCCCTGCGGCACGGTCGGCGGGGACAGCCTGCGCTCCCTGCTGCCCGGTCTTGAGGACCAGGACGAGGCGATCCAGAAGACGGTTTTCGAGGGCCAGCCGGCCGTCATGTACGACACCGACCGGCGCGTCGGCTGCCGCTGGAAGCTGACGACACCGGAGGGCTCCCGGCACCTGACGCTGGACTTCGAGCGCATCGTCTCCTACGACCCGCAGGAGGGCGACGACGACCGCGCCGCCGCGTACGCGAAGAAGGCGGCGTCGGCGAAGATCCCGCTGGAGACAGCGAGCCCGAGCCCCGGCCAGAGCAGCCCCGGCGGGACGGGCACCGAGACGCCGGCGCCCGGAGCGTCCGAGCCCGGCGGGACAGGCAGCGCGTCGCCGCGCGGCGACGACCAGGGCGAGGGCGAAGAAGGAGACGGGGAAGCCGAGGGGCCGGAGATCGTGCGGGGGTCGGGCGACGCCCCGGACGGCGACCCCCGCACGGACCCGGAGCGCACGGCGGACGTGGCCTCCTGGCGCCTGGCCTCCACGGTCGACGGCGGTGACGGCGACGGTGTTGGTGGGGACGGCGTTGGTGACGGTGCCGTCCGCGCCGGGCTCGCCCGCGCCCAGGGCGCCGGTGCCGCCGGCACGGCGGAGCTGCGGGCCGACCGGGTGCGCGAGGGCGCCGTCGTGGCCCCCGCGGCGGACACCGAACCGACCGAGAAGCCCGCCGCAGGCTCCGACCAGGACGCCGCCGACCCGCCCACGCCCCCCGGCCAGACGCCCGCCACCCCCTCCGCCCCCGGCGCCGGCTCGACTCCGGGCGGCGGCGATGAGCGGGGCGACGGTGGCGAGTCGGGCGACGAACAGGGTGACGGGCAGGGCGACGAGGGTGAGGAGGGGGACGCGGGCGAGGACGTGGTCGACCTGTCCCGGCGGCAACTCGACGGGATCGGCGACGAGGCGTTCCTGAACGACGAGTTCAGCACCGGCGACTCCGGCGTCCACCGCGACATCACGATCGTCTTCCGATCCTCGAACGTCATCGTCACGCTCGAGTACGACCAGTGGTCCACCGACCCACGGCACGTACCCAGCAGCGCCGAGCTCCAGGACCTGGCCCGCAAGCTCCCCGGGCACTTCGGCGACTAGCCCGGCGAGTACCGTCACGGTTCAGCCGACCGGACACCGCGACCGCGTACCGTGCCGAACGAGTCACGCGGCGGGACGGCCGCCCACCGACAGAGAATGAGGGAAGGACCATGCCCCGAACAGCACCGAGACTCGCCCGAATGCTCGCCTGCGCAGCCGTACCGGCGATGCTCGTCGCAGGCTGCTCGTCCGACTCGGGTGACAAGGACCCGAAGGACGACGCGTCGAAGTCGGCCACCACGAGCCCGTCGCCGACCGTAGCTCCCGCGAAGTTCGCCAAACTTCCCGAGGTCTGCAAGACGCTGCCGAAGAAGATGGTGGAGGACCTCGTCCCGCACGCGAAGGACGAGAAGGGCAAGACGCTGCCCTCGGCCAACATCAACGAGTCCGCGAGCTGCCTGTGGTCCGGCCTCGACGGGTTCCAGTACCGCCAGCTCACCGTCTCGCTGAAGCTCTTCCCCTCCGACGTCGGCCTCGGCACGGGCGACAAGCGCGCCGCCGCGTACGCCAAGCAGCAGGTCCAGAAGGCCGGCACGGCCGACGGCGCGAAGGGCGCCAAGACCGGCGCGACCAGCGGCATCGGCGACGAGGCGCAGGCCGTGGCGACGACCACGAAGAAGGACGGCGACGAGTTCAAGAACGAGACCGTCGTCTCCCGCACGGCCAACGTGGTCGTCACGGTCGAATACCGCGGCGCCGGCTACGAGGACGCGAAGCCGCCGAAGCCCGAGGACCTGGCGAAGGGCGCCCAGCAGGCCACCAAGCAGGTGGTGCTCAAGGCCGCCGACGCGAACGGCGCGGTGGCCCCCGACGAGGGCGCCACGGGCGGCGACACCGGCGACGGAAAGACCGACGAGAAGACGGACGAGAAGGCCGACGACGCGAAGAACGGCGACAAGGCCGACGGAGGCAAGGGCGCGCGCCCGGCGGGCGACTAACCCTCCGCGAGCCGGGAGGCAGCCGCCGGCGCGTTCCCGCACCTGGCCGTGGGTGCGCGTAGGTGCGCGCGTGGGTGCCGGTTCGGCCCTGGTCTCGTACGACGCACCGCACGCCGCGTGCCCGGCCACCGAGCGGGGTGGCCGCTGGGTGGCGGGCGGGGTGGCCGCCGGGTGGGTGGCCGCGCCGTGCCCGCCCCGGTACGCCGGCACCGTCGCCCGCCCCGCCTCGTCGCCGTGCCGTACGGGCGAGGCCGGGTTCCGGCGTGCGCGGGCCGGGGGTGAGCGCGCGGGCCGGTCGCGTGACCAGGCGCGTCGCATACGGGGTGGACGCGGGCGATAAGGAAGCGGAACGGGGCGCCTCCGTACGCCTGTTCGGCCCTGGTCGCACTCCTGGCTTGACGCGTATGCCAGGCTTGGCGCGCTAGTTGCCGAGGGCGGGGAGGGATCGCGGGTGGCCGCGATGCAATTGACGCGCACACACCGAATACTTATCGGGGTGATCATCGCCGGTGCGGCGGTGATCGCCGCGATCGGGTTCGTCGGTTCCTACGCCGCGGTCCGGGACCTCGCGCAGGAGAAGGGATTCGCAGCTTCGCCAACATCTTCCCGATCGGCATCGACGCCGGAATCGTCGTCCTCCTCGCCCTCGACCTGCTGCTGACGTGGATTCGCATCCCGTTCCCGCTGCTGCGGCAGACGGCGTGGCTGCTGACCGCCGCCACCATCGCCTTCAACGGCGCCGCCGCCTGGCCCGACCCGCTGGGCGTCGGGATGCACGCGGTCATCCCCGTCCTGTTCGTCGTCGCCGTCGAGGCGGCCCGGCACGCCATCGGCCGCATCACGGACATCACCGCCGACCGACACATGGAGTCGGTCCGCGTCGCCCGCTGGCTGCTGGCCCCCGTCCCCACCTTCCGGCTGTGGCGCCAGATGAAGCTGTGGGAGCTGCGCTCGTACAACGAGGTCATCCGGCTGGAGCAGGACCGCCTGGTCTACCGCGCCCGGTTGCGCGCCCGCTTCGGCCGGGCCTGGCGCCGCAAGGCACCCGTGGAGTCCCTGATGCCGCTGCGGCTGGCCCGCTACGGCGTCCCCATCTCGCAGACGGCCCCGGCCGGGCTCGCCGCCGCCGGGATCGTGATCCCGCCGGAGATGGCGCTGGCCACGGGCGAGGCGACCAGCGGCGCGGCGGAGCCGGTCGCCGCCATCGAGGCGGCGGGCACCGTGGAGCGCGCCGACGCCACGGCGGACGCCGGCGCGGCCACGGCCGGCGGCGCGGGCCAGCACGGACTGACCTCGGGGGCCACGGCGCCCGCGGCGTTAGCGCCGGCAGTCGACGCGGCCGCGTCGAAGGCGTCGGACGAGGCGCGCGCGGCCGACGCCGCCCAGGCGACGCGGGGCGCGCGGGCGGCACAGGACGTGCCGGCGGCCCAGGGCGCGCCGGACGCGCGGCACGGGAGCGCGGCCAAGGCGAGGGGTCCGGGCCCGGGCCCGGTCAACGGGGTGAGCACGCGCAAGAACGAGAGCGGCGCGGCCGGCGCGGTGAACGGTACGGACAGGGCGAACGGGTCGCAGGCCCCCACCGCGCCGCAGGCCACGGGTCCCGGTGAGGTCGCGCGTGCCGCGCAGGCCACGGGCACGCCCTCGGCAGCGCAGCCGTCCGCCGCCGTTCCCGCTCCGCGCGCGGCGCACGCCGGGGCGCACCCGGAGGCCGGCGCGGGCCCAGAGGCAGGCGCGGGCCGCGCGGCAGCGGCGGCCGAGCGGGGGCAGGAAGCGGGTGCCGGTGCCGGCGGCGGCCCAGAGGCGGGCGTGGCCGCGGAGGGCGTCGGGCCCGACGGCGGGCCCGTGACCGTGCCGGTCGGCTCCGGCGGACGGCGGCGCGCGCTGGGCAACGCCCAGTACGTGGGCTACCCGGCCGTGGCGGGCGGGTACGCGGACGAGCGGCCGTACACCGCCGATCCCCAGGCCAGCGCCGACCCACAGGCCGGCGGCGATCCCCAGGCTGCCGCCCGGCGCGCCGAGCGCCCCGCCGCGTACGACGACCGCCACCCTGACCAGCGCCAGCAGCCCGGCCACCCGCACGACCAGCAGCGCGCGGGCGACGGGCGGCGCCCGGCCCAGGCCCCCGAGTTCCCGCCGGACGCCACGCAGGAGATCGCGCTGTCGGCGCTGCCAGAACTCTCCACGCTGCCCGAGGACGTGCCGCGCGACGAGGCGTTCTACGGGGCCTTCCGGCGGTTCGTGACGGAGCACGGGGCGTTCCCCGACTCCCGCCAGTTCAGCCGCTACCTGCTCGACCACTACGGCATAGCCGGCGTGGGCGGCGGCCCGATGCCCGCCCACGGCCTCCGCCGCGAGATCCGCGAGCTGCGGCGAGCGCTACCGCATGGAGATGGAGACCGAGCACATCCCGTAACGGCCCGGCTCGGCGCCGCCCCGGCCCTCTCCAGGCCGGGGGACCGGAGGCCCGGGGCCCGTTTGCGGGAGGCGCGGCAGGACTCGCCCCACGCGGCGAGCGCGAGGCCGATCACGGCAAGGGCCACGTAGCCACCGGACGGGATGTCGAACCACTGCTAGAGTACGCCCCACGGCTCCTCGCCGACGACACGCCCGACCACACCGAGCATGCCTTGGATGGCGACGACTATTCCGACGATGCCCATGATCTCTCGCATGGCCCAAGCGTCCCCGGCCCGCCCCCGCTCCCGCGTCCTCCCGGCGGCCGAAGCCGAGGTCAGCCGAAGGGTGCAGTACCCGCCCCCCGCGCTCCCCCGCACCCCGGACACGGGCTGACCTCGGACCCCAACGGGTCGAACGGGCCGAACATGCCGAACGGACGCGGGGCGACGGCTCGTGGGAAACCCCACGGGCCGTCGCCCCGCGCTCACCCGTCCAACGCCACCCAGCCCCAGCCGAACGCACCCGGACCAGCCGGAACGAGCCCGGAGCCAGCCGGCGGCCGCCCGCTACGCGCCCAGCAGGCGGCGCACCCGGTCCGCGCCCACGGCGAGCAGCAGCGTCGGCAGTCGCGGGCCCGTGTCGCGGCTGACCAGCAGCCGGTACAGCAGGGCGAAGAACGTCCGCTGGGCCACCTTCAGCTGCGGCGTCGGCTTCGCGTCCGGCTCCAGGCAGGCCTGCACCTTGGGCACGCCGTAGACCAGGGTGGTCAGGCCGTCGAGCGACCAGTGCGTGTCGAGGCCGTCGAGCAGCAGCCGCAGCGACTCGCGACCCTGCTCGTCCAGCGAGCCGAGCAGTTCCTTGTCCGGCTCGTCGCGGACGAGAGTCCGCTGGTCGGCCGGGACGTGCGTGGAGATCCAGCTCTCGGCGCGGTCGAGCCGGGGCCGCACCTCGTCCAGGCTGGCGATCGGGTGCGCCGGGGCCAGCTCGCTGAGGATGCGCAGCGTCTGGTCCTCGGCGCCCGCCGTGACGTCCACGACCGAGGCGAGCGTGCGGTACGGCAGCGGGCGCGGCGTGCGCGGCAGCTCGCCGGCCGCGGTGCGGGCCGCGCGGGAGTGGGCGGCGGCGTCGGCCGGCAGCGCCGTACCGTCCGCGACCTTGGCCTCCAGCTTGTCCCACTCGTCGTACAGCCGCTGGATCTCCTGGTCGAAGGCGATCTTGAAGGACTGGTTGGGCTTGCGGCGCGCGTACAGCCAGCGCAGCAGCGGCGCCTCCATGATCTGCAACGCGTCGGCCGGGGTCGGCACGCCGCCGCGCGAGGAGGACATCTTGGCCATCCCGGAGATGCCGACGAACGCGTACATCGGCCCGATCGGCCGCTCGCCGCCGAAGATGCCCACGATCTGCCCGCCGACCTGGAACGACGAGCCGGGCGACGAGTGGTCGACACCCGACGGCTCGAAGACGACGCCCTCGTACGCCCACCGCATCGGCCAGTCCACCTTCCAGACCAGCTTGCCGCGGTGGAACTCGCTCAGCCGCACGGTCTCGCCGAACCCACACGCCGAGCAGGTGTACGTCAGCTCGGTGGTCTCGTCGTCGTACGCCGTGACGGTGGTCAGGTCCTTGCCGCAGTCCCCGCAGTACGGCTTGTACGGGAAGTAGCCGGCGGTGGTAGCCCCGTCGTCCTCGGCCGCGGCGCCGGAGCCCTCGGCGGCTTCCAGCTCCGCCTCGTCCACCGGCTTCTGCGACTTCTTCGGCGGCGCCTTCTTCGTGCGGTACTGCGCGAGGATCGCGTCGATGTCGCCGCGGTGCTTCATGGCGTGCAGCACCTGGTCGCGGTAGACGCCCGAGGTGTACTGCTCGGTCTGGCTGATCCCGTCGTACTCCACGCCCAGCTCGGCCAGCGCGTCGGCCATCGCGGCCTTGAAGTGCTCGGCCCAGTTCGGGTGCGGGGAGCCGGCCGGGGCCGGGACGGCGGTGAGCGGGCGGCCGATGTGCTCGGCCCAGGACTCGTCCACCCCAGGCACGCCCGCGGGCACCTTGCGGAAGCGGTCGTAGTCGTCCCACGAGATCAGGTGGCGCACGGCGTGGCCGCGGCCCCGGATCTCGTCCGCCACCAGGTGCGGGGTCATGACCTCCCGCAGGTTGCCGAGGTGGATCGGGCCGGAGGGGCTGAGGCCCGAGGCGCAGACGACGGGTTTGCCCGGGGCGCGACGCTCCGCCTCGGCAATGACCTCGTCTGCGAAACGGGAGACCCAGTCGGCCTCGATGCTCTGAGCCACGGTCGGCACTTCCTTCCTTGCGGTCCTGGCGGTGACCATTCTCCCAGACGACGGGGTCGGGCCCGGGGTTGCCCGGGGGCGCCGGGTGCCCCCGGTGCCCCGGGGCGCTTCGCCACCCACCGCCACGGACCGGAGCGCGGTTTAACAGAAAACCGAGCGGCCCCGGCGTGGAATACTTGACTGACCCTTCGCACCTCTAAAGGAATGGCACCCCTGTTATGGCCTCGGTCCCTTCCCTTGCCGCTACGGTCCACCAGCGCGTCGCGAACGCCCTCTCGGCAGCCCTGCCGGAGGCCGGTTCCGTCGACCCGCTGCTGCGACGAAGCGACCGGGCCGACTTCCAGGCCAACGGGCTGCTCGCCCTCGCGAAGAAGCTGAAGGGCAACCCGCGCGAGCTGGCGGCCCAGGTCGTGGGCGTGCTCGACGGCTCCGCCGAGGGCGCCGGGCGCCCCGCGGACGACGTGGTCCGGGAGGTCGAGGTCTCCGGGCCCGGCTTCCTCAACATCACCATCAGCGACCAGGCCATCGTGCGCACGCTGGCCGCCCGCGCCGCCGACGCCCGGCTCGGCGTCCCGTACGCGGAGCACCCGGGCACCACCGTGATCGACTACGCGCAGCCCAACGTGGCCAAGGAGATGCACGTCGGCCACCTGCGCTCGGCCGTGATCGGCGACGCCGTGGTGCGCATCCTGGAGTTCTCGGGCGAGCAGGTGGTCCGCCGGCACCACATCGGCGACTGGGGTACCCAGTTCGGCATGCTGATCCAGTACCTGATCGAGCACCCGCACGAGCTCGACCACGGCGACGAGGGCGAGGTCTCCGGCGAGGAGGCGATGTCCAACCTAAACCGGCTCTACAAGGCGTCGCGGGTGCTGTTCGACTCCGACGAGGGGTTCAAGGCCAGGTCCCGGGACCGGGTCGTGGCCCTCCAGTCGGGTGACGAGGAGACGCTCGCGCTGTGGCAGCGCTTCGTGGACGAGTCGAAGATCTACTTCTACTCCGTCTTCGACAAGCTCGACATGGAGATCCGGGACCCGGACGTGGTCGGCGAGTCCGGCTACAACGACATGCTCGACGAGACCTGCCGGCTCCTTGAGGAGTCGGGCGTCGCGGTCCGCTCGGAGGGCGCGCTGTGCGTGTTCTTCGACGAGTTCAAGGGCACGGACGGCAAGCCGACCGCGCTGATCGTGAAGAAGTCCAACGGCGGCTACGGCTACGCGGCCACCGACCTGTCGGCCATCCGCGACCGCGTCCACAACCTCAAGGCGAACACGCTGCTGTACGTCGTGGACGCCCGGCAGTCGCTGCACTTCCGGATGGTCTTCGAGACCGCGCGCCGGGCCGGCTGGCTGGGCGAGGACGTGCGGGCGGTGCAGTTGGCGTTCGGCACGGTGCTCGGCAAGGACGGCAAGCCGTTCAAGACCCGGGAGGGCGAGACCGTACGGCTGGTCGACCTGCTCGACGAGGCGGTCGACCGGGCGGCGGTCGTGGTCCGCGAGAAGGCCCAGGACCTCACCGAGGAGGAGATCGCCGAGCGCGCGGCCCAGGTCGGCATCGGCGCGATCAAGTACGCGGACCTGTCCACGTCGGCCGCCCGAGACTACAAGTTCGACCTGGACCAGATGGTCTCGCTCAACGGCGACACGAGCGTGTACCTCCAGTACGCGTACGCCCGTATCCAGTCCATCCTCCGCAAGGCCGGCGACACCCGCCCCGCCGCCCACCCGGAGCTGGCCCTCGCACCCGCCGAGCGCGCGCTCGGCCTGCACCTGGACCAGTTCGCGGAGACGCTGCCCGAGGTGGCGGAGGCGTACGAGCCGCACAAGCTCGCCGCCTACCTCTACCAACTGGCCTCGCACTACACCACGTTCTACTCGGAGTGCCCGGTCCTGAAGGCCGAGACCCGCGCCCAGGTCGAGAGCCGCCTCTTCCTGTGCGACCTCACCGCCCGCACCCTCCACCAGGGCATGGCCCTCCTCGGCATCCGCACCCCGGAACGCCTGTAGCCCTCCGGGCCCGGCCCCTTCCCGGCCTCGCCCGCCCCGCCGCCCCGTCCGCCACGCGATCGCGTGGGAGGCGGGCCGGCGGCGTCCGGGGAGGGTCAGTAGCCCGTCTTCTCGCCCTCGGGGACCTGGTAGCAGGCGGAGGTGAGGCCCACATAGAGCAGCGTCCGCTCTCTACCGTTCGGCGAGGGTTCCAGCGCCTCGATGTTGACCGAGAACTTGTCGTCTCGATAGTCGGCCACCAGAGTGAGCTGCTGGGCCTGGCTACGTGCCGGCCCGTAGCTGGCTATGTCCCAGCCCGCGCGAGGAAGCTCTTCTTTCAGGCGAACCATGGCCTTACGCAGATCTGTCACTGTCGCCCCCGCGATCGACCAGAAGTTGTTGATGCGGTAGAACGTGTCCGCGTCACGGTCGCTACACAGCCCCACGGCACTTCCCGGCGGCTTGAGATCGCCTTCCAGATCGATGACGCGCAGCAGATCACGCGACAGTTCCGCGGACTTCGCCTTCACGTCTCTCGTGCTCCTGACCGTGGGCTCGTCTTCGTCCATGCCCGAACATCCCGTCATTCCGACCACCAACATCATGAGGAGAGCAGCGAAAGCGGCTCTCACGCGCGCCCCGCGCACGCGAAGCGCGTCAGGTACCCGCACGGTCACTCGGTCACTTCGTCGTACTTGCCCACGACAACGCGCGCCTGGTTCTTCAGGCTCCCGGAATCCGCGTCCCAGTAACCACTGTGCCCATCGGTGTCTGTGCGCATCTGATGCGCTCCGAACACACGGTCGCTGGGAATGATGTAGACCGCGGTGCCGAGAACCTGCTCTCGATGGCCGTGCACAGAACGCCCCAGGCCCGGGATCTTGTCGCCGTCCGCCTCCTCGTCCTCGTTCCAGACATGCCCCTTGAGTACGTCCAGGTCCGTCGCCCGGCCCACTTGCACGCCCGGGCTGCCCAGCGTGACGACGTCATTCCGCGTGCAGGTCGCCCTGACGGGCGGCGGAGCCGATGAGCGTCGTGCCGTAGCTGTGGCCCGTGACGGTGAGGTGCCCGGGGGAATCCGTCGCGTGTGAGGCACGGATGCCGTCAACGAAACGGTTCAGGTTCGGGGCGCCATTGTTGGCGTATTCCGAAGAGGCGGGCTGTGTGATGCCCTGGGGTGCGTCGTAGCCGAGCCAGGTGATGGTGGACACGCTCTTCCCGTCGGCCTGGGCATCCGCAGCGGTCCACAGGTTCGTCATGCGCTTGATGTCGTGCGCGAAGTTCCCCAACCCGGCGTCCGTCCCCGGCACGTAGACCGCCGTGTGGTCGGCGGTGTCCGGGTTGCCGTTGGCGATGACCGCGCGCCCCCGGCCCTCCGGGGAGAAGGCCAGCAGGTAGGCACGCGGGAAGCGGTCGTCTTCCGACCCCAGCTCGTTGCGCGCGAAACGGTTCTGGATGTCCCCTCATTCCCTTGAGCGACGCTTCGAGTTGGGACCTCTTGTCGCCCCACTTCTTGTCCCAGGCGATCCACTCGGCCGTCCTCGTCGCGATGGGGTTGCCCACCCGGCCGGGCTGGATCTTGATCGGCTCGGGAGGTATCGCGTTGAGCTGGGTCTGGTAGTCGGCGCGCTTCTCAGCGAGGACCGCGCGGTTGGCCTCGTCGCGGGCGGTGGCCGGGAGGCCGTCCAGGGCGCCGACGCTGGCCGGGTGGAGCGCGATGTAGTCCGCCTGCTCGTCCTGCGAGAGGCCCTTCCACAAAGCGGCTTTCTCCTTGCGGGACTTGTCCTTGGGAATGTCTCCCGCGGGTACGTGGTCGGCCGCGTCGCGCACCGCGGCCATGTCCCGCTGGGCTTCCACCCACTCCGCGTCGGAGACGTTCAGGTCGCTGTCGGCGTGCAACCGGCCCAGCGCCCGTGCGTACCGGGCGTCCGCCTCGGTGGCCTCCCTGAGCGCGGCTCCGATGCGGTCGACGTACTCCTGCGCCTTGGCCCGCTTAGGGTCCGGGTCCGACCCGATGACCACGCTGGGCCTGCTGCCCCGCACGCTCTGGTGGGGCGCGAGGGGCGCCGCCGGGTCCTTGTCGACCCACTGCACCGAGCCGTCCGACGCCACGGTGAACTGCTCGGCCTCGGCGTCCGCCACGGCGTCGGCCAGCTTCTTCTGCGCGGAACGCAGCTCGCCAGCCAGGCCGTTGAGGGCTGTGCGGATCAGTCCGGTCTCCACCTGGGCGTGGTGGCGGCTCTGCGCGAGGTCGTGCAACCGCTCGACGGCGGCGTCCACGCCCTCCCCCTCCACGGCGAGCTGCAACCGCGTGGCGATCTCGTCTGCCACGCGCCCCTTGGCCGCGCCCGCCGCGCTGCTGAGGCGGTGCCATCCGTCGGCCGCGTCCTCCAGTTCGGCCGGGCGTAAGTTCTTGAGCTGATCGAACGTCACAAGCGGGACTGGCCCCCTTGCCGGCAGACCTCGGGCTGGTCGTCCGGAGCGGCGTCCCGGCTCTTGAACGCGTCTTTGACCGCATCGTCGGTGCGGTAGTACGACTGGGCGGCCTTCTCCATTTTTCCCTGCACATCGTCGCACTCCCGCTGCATGAGTTCGACCTTGCGTTTCCATGACCGGAAGACGCTGCCCTGCGCCGTCGCGCTGAGCAGTCCCGTCACGCCAGCGTCACCGCTGCCGGCGCCGTGCTGCCCCTCGGAGAGCCCGCTCACCGCCGTACGCAGGTCACCGCGCACGGCCCCCGTACGCCCTCAGACGCCTGACTGCAGGCGCGCTGGGACTGCCGCAACCGGGTCGACGCCTCCCCCCTCAGTTCCGCCCATTCCTGATCGAACGTCACTTCGTCTACCCCCAGGCCCCCATGTCACGGCATGCGCCGTTGACTCCTTGGAGCATGAACGTAACAGGCTGTGCAAGCTCGGGGGTTGCTGGGCTCGAATTCGGCGCTGGACGGCGAGTCCGCTGGCTGCGAGAGGCGCGTGCGGGGGCGGCTGTCGCGACAGAACTCCGCTGGCACGGAGGCCCGTTCGAGGAAGCCGGGCATCAGGCGTACCGCACGAACCCGTCGGTGGCGATCTTCAGGTCCAGGGCCGCGAGTTCGACGCCCTCGCCGAACCGCCCGCACAGGCTGCCTTGGAACTCGCCGTCGCGGGGCGCGGTGCGCAAGGTCCAGGTGCCGTCGCGTGGGTCGATCAGCAGGTAGGCCGGAATGCCGGCGTCCGCGTACCAGGTGACCATGCACCGGGTGTCCTTGGTGCTGTTGCCCTTGGAAACGACCTCCACGACCAGTTCCACGTCCGCCGGATCAGCCAACCAGTCGTCCGACTCACCAAACGCGGCATCGCAGACCACGACGTCGGGAGTGGCGTAGTCGTCGGCATCGTCCGGGAGGGAGACGGAGGCGACCTGGAAGGCGTCCAGATGGGCGGGCAGACTGCCCAGCAGTTGCTTGGCGACCGCGTTGATGATGCCCGCGTGCTTGCCGCACGGAGGCGGGGTGGTCACGAGCGCCCCCCTGATGATCTCGACGCGCAGAGCGCTGGCCTCCTCCGCGGCCTCAGCGGCGCGGCGCAGCGGTGTCAGGACCCGCTCGGCGGGCGAAAGGGCCATAGCCGGCACTCCCTTCTCCCGCGGAAACAGTAGTCGCGACACCGTGCGTGAGCTGGGGGCTTGAGCACGCCACGGGACCGACCTGACCATGCCCCCGCCACGCGCGGAGAGCCCCCTCCCGAGGAACCCTCGGCCCGCCCCGGCCCCGCACGCCACCTACGCGGCAGCGTGGGAGGCGTGCTCCGCCGGGGCGTCGCCGGGTGAATCCGGGCCCGCCCCGGCGGCCTCCGCCTGCCCGCCCGTCGCCAGGCGACGCTTCAGTCGGTCCCGGGCCTGCGGCCACTCGTCGGCGAGCATCGAGTAGTACACGCTGTCCCGCCAGGAGCCATCCGGCATGGCCATGTGGCGGCGGAGCACGCCCTCGCGGTGGGCGCCGGGGCGGGCTATCGCCTCCTGGAAGCGCGCGTTGAGGTGGTGGGTCTTCCACTGCACGCGGCCGATACACAACTCCTCGAACGCGTGGGTGAGCAGGAGCAGCTTGGCCTCGGTGTTCACCGCCGTGCGCCACACCTGTCGGCCGTACCAGGTGCCGCCTATCTCCAGCCGCTCGTCGCGCACGCTGATGTCGAGGTAGGACGTCTGGCCGACGGCGCGGCCCGTCTCGCGCAGCACGGCCGCCCACAGGACGGCCCCCTTGGCCCCGTCGGCGAGCTGCCCCGCGACGATCTCGCGCAGCTCGGCCTCCGTGCGCGGCATGGGGTGGTTGAGCCAGCGCCAGACCTCCTCGTCGCCGCCGCCGGCGCGGAAGAGGTCCGGCACGGTCGAGGGTCAACGGCTCCAGCCGCACAGTGTGGCCCTCAAGAATCCTGGGGACGGGCTTCACGGAGAGCATGCGAGAAGGCTAACCCGCTTACGTACTAGCGCTAAGAGATTTTTGCCCTAGATCAAAATGCCGAGTGCGCGCCCCCAGAGCTGACCCAGCACCCCAACGCCCGCCCCGGCCCGGCCCGGCCCGCGTGGGACAGGCCGACGCGGGCTGGGGCGGGTTGGGGCGGGCCGACGGGGGCGGGCGGGTCAGGCCCGCGTGCCGCACAGGGTCTGGTCGAGCAGGCTCTGGAGGGAGCGCTCGGCCTTCATCAGCCACGCGTCGTCGGACGCCTTGCCGCTGGCCGCGATCACCACGCCGCGCTTGCCGTCGGCGGTGAAGCCGGTGCGTACGGTGCCGCCCTCGACGTCACCGCCATGGCCCCAGCGGTACCCGCCGCAGGCCAGCGGCTGACGCATCAGCCCGAGCCCGTACCGCAGCCCCGGCATGATCTGGTCGAAGTCCGCCGACACGGGGACGACCTCGCGCATCTCCCCGAGCTGCTCGGCCGGCAGCAGTCGCGGGTCAGCAGCGCGATGCAGAAGCGGTCCAGGTCGCGCTCGGTGGTCACCAGCGCGCCCGCCGCATCCCCCCCAGGACATGTTGCGCACCGTGGTGTCCGTGAGCAGCTGCGAACCGGGGAACGCTGGTAGATGTCGGCGTGCGGGCCCCGCAGGTACGGGTCGTCGCCCGGCGCGTAGGTGCCCTTCAGGCCGAGCGGCTTCACGATCCGCTGTCTGACCTCCTGGCCCCACGGCCGCCCCGTGACCTTCTCGATGATCATTCCGAGGAGCACGTAGCCGGAGTTGGAGTAGTTCCAGTTGGGCGTGGGGTCGTCGGGGTCGGCCGGGTCGAAGTCCGGCTTGTGGCGCAGGGCGCCGACGATGAGCTGCTCCGGCTCCAGGTGCTCCAGCCTCGTCCGCTCGAAGTCGGCGGCGGTGTTCCCAGTATCCTCGGTGCGGTCGTAGTTGTACAGGCCGCTGGTGTGCTGGAGCAGGTGTCGGATCGTGATGCGCCGGCTGTCGTTGCCGTTCCCGCTGATCAGGCCGGGCAGCCAGTCGTGGACGGTGTCGTCGAGCGACAGCTCGCCCTCGGCGACGAGTTGGAGGACGACGACGGCGACGAACGACTTGGTGGTGCTCCCGCCACGGAAGGAAGCCCCGGCCGGCACGGGGCGGCCCGTGTTCAGCTTCGCCTAGCCGGCCCGGGCGGTGGTGTGCCGGGCGCCGTCGCGCACGTCCACCGACACGTTGACGTACCCAGCCTCGCGCAGCGTGCGCTCCACGGCCCGCCGCAGTTGCCGCTGGGTGAGCGGCTCGCGCGGCGCCTCGCGGATCGGCGGTGTCGGAAGCGGCGGTCCCAACGCCCGTTCCAGGCTCCGTGCTCCCCGTGGTGGCGGGGCCTGTCGGGCGGACGGCGCGCGAGTGCCGTCTGCGGCGAGCGCGGGCGCGGAGGCCGCGAGTCCGGTGATCGTCGCGACCAGTGCGACGGCGGTGGTCAGGCGTACGCGGGGCGTTTGGGTGCGTGGGTTCATGGCCTCGAGCGTGCCGGCCGGGCCGGTGCGCGGCCATGCAGAGAGCGCCCCAACGCGCTGGGGGATAAACCGAGTTCACTCTGACGCACCTGGCGACACACACGACGGGGACCCTGCTCCTACAACCCACGTGCCCCGATGAGCCCCGGCCGCTGCCCCCGACCTGGTCACGGCTCGGGCCACGGGTGAGCCGGGGGCGGCGGGGAGGGGGCGCGCACGCCCCGGGTGGACCGTGGCGAGCGCGCCCCCGCCGCTCAGGTCGCGCGGAGCCCGGCCGCGATGGCGTCGATGTCGGCCGGGCTGCCGGTCATGATCGTGAGCACGTGCTCCGTGACCGTCTCCAGCGGCCAGTTCCACCAAGCCGCCCGCAGCAGCCGTGCCACGTCCTCGTCCGCGTACCGCTGCTTGACGATACGGGCCGGGTTGCCGCCGACGATCGTGTACGGCGGCACGTCGGAGACGACCACGGAGCCGGTGGCGATGATCGCGCCGTCGCCGATGGTCACGCCGGGCATCACAGTCACGCCCCGCCCGAACCACACGTCGTTGCCGACCACGGTGTCGCCCCGGCTCTCGATCTCCCCGAACACGTGGGCCGTGCGCTCGGCCCACGTCCCGCTGGAGATGGTGAACGGGAAGGTGGACACGCCGTGCGTGGCGTGGTTCACACCTGCCATGACGAACCTCGTGTCGGTGGCGATCGCGCAGTACCTGCCGATGACCAGCCGCTCGGGCCCGTACGCGTAGAGCACGTTGCGTTCCTGGAAGGACTCCGCGTGCTCCGGGTCGTCGTAGTACGTGAACTCCCCGACCTCGATGCGCGGGTCGGTCACCAACGGTTTGAGCAGCACCACCCGCTCGTGTTCGGGCAGCGGGTGCAGCACGGTGGGGTCGGGGACCCGCACCTCCCCCGGCTGCCGCTCGGCCTGTCGCGGGTCCTGCTCGGGCATGGGCACGTCCTTCGGGTGGGGGGTGGCGGGCTGTCGGCGCGCGGCCGCGCCTCATCCTGCCTCAGCACGCCCTCCGGTTCGACGGAATATCCCTCGCGTCGGCGCAGGTCACGTCGTGCGCCGGCCGCCGCCCCGTGACCAGGAAGTCGGTCACGAACCGGTCGCTGCAGGTGTTGGTGCCGCCCGCCATGTACGCGCCGTGCCCGGTCGCGTCCACCGACACCAAGCGCGCCCGGTCAGCGAACGCGCTCCGCAGCCGCAGCGCGCCGGAGTGCGGCGTCGACGCGTCGCGCAGGTTCTGCACGAGCAGCACGTTGGACGGGCCGCTGTCGGTGATCCGCGTCGCGGGCTCGCGCGGCGCGTACGGCCAGAACGCGCACGGCATGACGCTGGCCGGCATGCCGGCCGTGAGCGGGTGCCGGGCCCGGTCGTGGGCCACGTTCCGCTCGTATGCGGGCAGCGAGCGCGGCCAGGAGACGTCGTTGCAGATGGTGGCGACGGCCACCGCGATGTTGTTGCGCAGGAACGCGTCGGTGGGCTGCGTCCCCGGCGCGGGCAGGGCGCCGCCTGTGCGCACCGCGTTGATCACCTGGGCGAGGAAGGCGAAGCGCGCCGGGCTGTTCATGCTGTCGAGCATCACCTGGCGCAGGTGGTTGCCGGTGAGCCGGTCGGGGTTGGCGCCCGGTCACGGCAGCGGGTCGCGGTCCAGTTCGGCGGCGAGCCGCAGGAACAGCGGGCGCACCTGTTCGGGCCGGTCGGCCACGACGGGCCCGTTGGCGGGGTCGGTGGCCCAGGCCGCGAAGGCGGGGAAGGTGTCCTCGACGGCGATCGCGTAGTTCGCCTGCCACTGCCGCGCCACCCGCCGGGGGTTCGGGTCGTCGTTGCTGTCGAGCACCCAGTGGTCGGTGCGGTCGGGGAACATCCGCGCGTAGACGGACCCGGCGTACGTGCCGTACGAGTGGCCCCACGCGGAGAGCCTGTCCTCGCCCAACGCCTGCCGGATGCGGTCGATGTCCCTGGCCTCGTTGCGGATGCTAATGTGGCGGACCAGCTCGCCGCCGTCGCGGGCGCAGGTCTCGGCGACGGTGTGGGCGCGGGTCACCGGCCCGGTGAGCCCGCCGTCCGCGTCGGGCCAGGCGCGCAGGTTGACGGTGGCGAGTTGCTCGTGCGTGAGGTCGCAGGTCACCGGGGTGCTGCTGCCCACGCCGCGCGGGTCGAACCCGATTAGGTCGTATGCGGCGCGCACGCTGTCCGGCAGCCGCTGCCCCTTGCCGGACGGCCCGTTCAGGCAGGAGTTGCCGGGGCCGCCCGGGATCAGGAGCAGGGCGCCGCGCCGGTCCCCCGGCCGCTCGCTGCGGATGCGGGAGACGGCGATGTCGATCTGCCAGCCGTTCGGGCGGGCGTAGTCGAGTGGCACCCTGACGGTGGCGCACTCCTGTCGCGGGTTCGCGCCCTCGACCGCGCACCGATGCCAGTCCAGCGCCCCGCCCCGCGCACCGGACCCGCCGGACCCGCCCGCCGGTCACGCCGCCTCGGCCGGGTTCGCGGCCCCGAGCAGGGAGGCGGCCAGCACCAAACCGAGCGCCGGCACGGACAGCCGAGCCGCCCTCCCGCGCGGCGCGCGGCGTCGGGCCGGCGGGTGGGGGGCCACGGGCGCAGCCCTGGTCGCCGGCGGGGTCCCGGCTCCGGCACCGGCTCCGGTCCCGGCCGCGGGCACGGGTCCGGTGCGTCCGCCCGTGCCGCGCGCCGGGCGGTCGGCCCGCCCGTCCGCGCCGTACCGGGACTGACCGTGTTCACTGTGTCGATGTGTCATGCCGTCGACACTCTCCCGGAACGGGAGGCTCAGCCAGTGGGACCAGGTCGCCGAAGACCGGGGTGGCTACCCCCCTTGCTGGCCAGCACAGTTGCCCCGTAGACGGGCGTTCCCGAGCGCCCGGCGACCACCCCGCCACCGCGCTCGCCCGCACCCAAATCCCGGTGCCGGGGCAGGGTTTGACCGTCGCGCGGGCGGTACGCGGGCCACGGGCCGGGGCGCGGGCCGACCACCGGGCGCGTCCGGGACGGCATAGGCGGGTCAGCGCACGCTGACCGTCGACTTGCCAATTCCGCTTTTCGCGCGCCAGGTTGGGGGCCCCACGCGCTACGTGGTCAGGGCCTCGCGGGCAACCTTTTGGGCGGGCGGCTCGTCACTTACCGAAAGGCGCGACCGCACAACGCGCGCGTGATCGACATCTATATGGGGGTAACCACATGCGACGGTGGGGCACTGCACTGGCCGCGATCGTGTTGGCGAGCGCCGGTCTGGCGGCGACCGTCACTACGGCCAACGCTGCCACGCCCGCAGCGACGACGGCGAGCACCGACCGCGACCCGATCTGGGGCAGCGGCGACAAGACCGCCGAGCCGACGGACTACCGCCCGCTGGAGAACATCAGGGCCGGTCAGCACGCCTGCTTCGACCGCCTGGTCTTCGACGTCCGCGGCACCGGCGACCAACCGATCGGCTACCGCGTCGGCTACGTCGACGAGCTGCGCCAGGACGGTTCCGGCGACCTGATCAAGGTCGGCGGCGGCGCCATACTGGAGGTGCGCGCCACGGCACCGAGCTACGACCCGGAGACCGGCGGCGCCACCTACCAGGGCCGGGCCGGCCAGCCGCTGCCCGGCGTGAACCTGACCGGCTTCAAGACCTTCAAGGACGCCCGCTTCGGCAGCAGCTTCGAGGGCGACACGCAAATCGGCCTCGGCGTGCGCGCCAGGCTTCCGTTCCGGGTGACGCAGACCGCCAACCACCTGGTCGTGGACGTCGCCCACTCCTGGACCGCCACGCGCTGACGCCGGGGGCCAGGCCCCCGGACACGCCGCCGCGACCGGCGGGCAGGCACCACGGCTGACCCCGTCGCGGCTGATCCACCTGGCCCCGGCCCCTCCTCGGGCCGGGGCAAGCCCACGCCCGGCCGCTGGCGCCCGTCGGTCGGCCCGCCCTGGCCCGCTCCCCGCTCGCCAGCTCGCCGCACCGGCCCCCTCCCCCGCTCCCTACTCCGGCCCGTCCCCCGACCCATCCGCCGCCTTGCGTGCCAGCAGGTACGCCTGCGGGGTGCGCTCGGTCGGCTCGGCCTCGCGCACCAACGTGGCCTGTACGTCCAACCCGGCGTCGGCCAGCAGCGATGTCATGCGGTCCGGCTGGAAGCGGTGGAAGTCCAGCGCGATCTCCCGGTCGAACGCCTCCGCCAGGTGCAGCGGCTCGTCGCCCACCTGGAAGGCGAGCAGCGCGTGGCCGCCCGGGGCCAGCACCCGGTGGAACTCGGCGAGCACCGTGGGCACCAGCTCGGGCGGCATGTGGATGACCGAGTACCAGGCGACCAGGCCGGCCAACGCGCCGTCCGCCAGGTCGAGTGAGGCCATCTGCCCCTCGACGAACCGCAGCCCCGGGTAGGTACGCCGGGCCAACGCGACCATCTCGGGGGACAGGTCGACGCCGAACACGTCGAGCCCGAGCCCGTGCAAATGCGCCGCCACCCGCCCCGGCCCGGGCCCCACCTCCGCCACGAGACCGCCCCCGCCGGCCCGCACCACGTGCGCGAACGCCGCCAGCATCGCCGCGGCGAAGGGCTTGTTCGCCAGGTCGTCGCGGGCGAATTCCTCGTAGGGGACGGCTATCGCGTCGTAACCGGCCCGGGTGGTCTGGAGGTACGAAGGTTCGGTCATGGGCGGGACCCTAACCCCCGCCTCCGAGATTCCCCGCCCGCCCCCACTGACCAGCCCCCCACCCACCAGGCGCCCTCCCCGGCGCCCCGCGCCCCGCCGGGCCGGCCTCCCCGGCCCGGGCCCCCTCCGGCCACCGTCCCGCCGGGCGTCCGCTCAGCCCGGCCGGTGGCCGTGGACCGTGCCCCCGCCGCCCTCGCCAACCGCCGCCGCGCGCAGCGCCCGGGCCTCCTTCGCCGGGTCCAGGCCCACCCGGGAGCGGTCCGGGCGGTGGGGGGCGACCCCGCCGATGTCCCGGAGCCAGCGCCAGGTGTCGGCCACGGTCTGCTCCACGGGCCGGCAGCGCAGCCCCGCCGCCACCGCTAGGGAGACGTCCGTACGGTGCAGCGCGTGGTACAGCTCCCCCGCCGCCGCCCACACGGGCAGCTCCGTCCACGGCTCGATGCCCGCGGCCAACACCGCCCCCGCGTCCAGCCAGCGCAGCGTCGCCCCACCGCCGGTCACCCGCGCGCACGCCACGAGCAGCTCGCCCATGGTGGCGTGCCCCGAGGGGCTGATCACGTTGTACGGGCCGCCCAGGCCGGCCGCGCCCGCGTCCAGGCACCAGGAGGCCAGGTCGCGCACGTCCACGTACTGCAGGGCCAACTCCCGTGGGCCCGGGGCCAACACGGTCCCGCCGCGCGCCATCCGCCCCAGCCACCACGGCAGCCGCCCGATGTTCTCGTACGGGCCGAGGATCAACCCGGCCCGCACCAGCAGCGCCCGTTCGCCGAACGCGTCGAGCGCGGCCAGTTCCCCGCCCCGCTTGGCCCGCGCGTAGTCCACGTCGTCGCCGTCGTCGGGCGAGGCATCCACCACCGGCCAGCTCTCGTCGTGCCCGGCCGCCGACGGGTACCGGTACACCGAGCCGCTGGATACGTACACGTACCGCCCGGCCGGCCAGCGCCCCGGCCGGCGCCTTGGACCAGGTGTCCACCACCAGGTCCCAGCCGCACCCCGCCACCGCCCCCTCGGTCAGGGCCGCGAGCCCGCCCTCGGCCGTCCGGTCGCCGAGCAGCACCTCGGCCCCGGGCGGCGCCGCGTGCCGCCCCCGGTGGAAGACCGTGACCTCCCAACCCCGCGCCAGGGCCGCCTCCGTCACGGCGCGCCCCACGAACTCCGTCCCGCCCAGCATCAGCAGTCTCATGCGTTCGACCCTGCCCGGCCCCGCGCCCCCGCGAAAGCCCCGCACGCCCACAGCGCAATCGCCCACAGCGCAACGGCCGCGCGCTCGGTCGCCCGCAGCCCGGCCACCGCGCGACAGCCCGCCCCCGCACGCCCCGCGCCCCGGCCGCTGCACACGACGAAGGCCCCGCCCCCTCGGACGTACCGAGTGGGGCGGGGCCCAGCGCGAGCCGGTCCAGGGCGGTCTCAGGGAGCCGCCCCCGGTCGGGCCGCCAGCGGTCCAGCCGTCAGCGCCCGCCGCGCAGCCAGCCGGCGACCTCCGTGGCCCAGTAGGTGAGGATCATGTCCGCGCCGGCCCGCCGCACGGACGTCAGCGTCTCCATGATCGCCCGGTCCCGCTCGATCCACCCGTTGGCGGCGGCCTCGACCATCGCGTACTCGCCGGAGATCTGGTACGCCGCGACCGGCACCTGCGACGCGTCCGCGATCTGGCACAGGATGTCCAGGTACGGCAGCGCCGGCTTGACCATCACCATGTCCGCGCCCTCGGCGACGTCCAGGGACAGCTCGCGCAGCGCCTCGCGGGCGTTGGCCGGGTCCTGCTGGTAGGTCTTGCGGCCCCCCTGGAGCGAGGAGCCGACGGCCTGCCGGAACGGCCCGTAGAAGGCCGAGGAGTACTTGGCGGTGTACGCCAGGATCGACACGTCCTGGTGGCCCGCGCCGTCCAGCGCCTCGCGGATCACCCGGACCTGGCCGTCCATCATGCCGCTGGGCCCGACCGTGTGCGCGCCCGCGTCCGCCTGGGCGCGGGCCATCTGCGCGTACCGCTCCAGGGTCGCGTCGTTGTCCACCCGACCCTGCGCGTCCAGGACGCCGCAGTGGCCGTGGTCGGTGTGCTCGTCCAGGCACAGGTCCGACATGATCACCAGGTCGTCGCCGACCTCGGCCCGCACGTCCCGCAGCGCCACCTGCAGGATGCCGTCCGGGTCGGTGCCGGGCGTGCCGACGGCGTCCTTCTTCGCGTCCTCCGGCACGCCGAACAGCATGATCCCGCCGACCCCGGCGGCCACCGCCTCGGCGGCGGCCTTGCGCAACGTGTCCAGGGTGTGCTGCACGACGCCCGGCATCGACGCGATCGGCACCGGCTCGCTGACGCCCTCGCGGACGAACGCCGGCAGAATCAGCTCGGCCGGGTCCAGCCGGGTCTCGGCCACCATGCGGCGCATGGCGGGGGTCGTACGCAACCGGCGGGGCCTGACCCCGGGGAAGCTGCCGTGGTCCATCAAGAGCGTGCCCTCCTACGCGATCCGGGCCGTCGCTCGCTCGGGCGCGTGACCGGGTCCCCGGCCTCGATCGCGGCTGCCCGCCGCGCCGCACCAAACTCGGCGAGCGCCTCGGCCAGCTTGTGCACCGAGGGCTCGGGCGACAGCACGTCCACCCGCAGCCCGTGCTCCTCCGCCGTCTTCGCGGTGGCCGGGCCGATGCAGGCGATGACGGTGACATTGTGCGGCTTGCCCGCGATGCCGACGAGGTTCCGCACGGTCGACGACGAGGTGAACAGCACCGCGTCGAAGCCGCCTCCCTTGATGGCCTCGCGGGTCTCGGCCGGCGGCGGCGACGCGCGGACCGTCCGGTACGCGGTGACGTCGTCCACCTCCCAGCCCAGCTCGATCAGACCGGCCACCAGCGTCTCGGTGGCGATGTCGGCCCGTGGCAGGAAGACGCGGTCGATCGGGTCGAAGACCGGGTCGTACAGCGGCCAGTCCTCCAGGAGGCCGGCAGCCGACTGCTCGCCGCTGGGCACCAGGTCCGGCTTGACGCCGAACTCGACCAGCGACCTCGCGGTCTGCTCGCCGACCGCGGCGACCTTGATGCCGGCGAAGGCGCGCGCGTCGAGCCCGTACTCCTCGAACTTCTCGCGCACCGCCTTGACCGCGTTGACCGAGGTGAACGCGATCCACTCGTAGCGCCCGGTGACCAGGCCCTTGACGGCGCGCTCCATCTGCTGCGGGGTGCGCGGCGGCTCCACGGCGATGGTCGGCACCTCGCTGGGCACCGCCCCGTACGAGCGCAGTTGGTCGGAGAGCGAGGCGGCCTGTTCCTTGGTGCGCGGCACGAGCACGTTCCAGCCGAACAGCGGCTTGGACTCGAACCACGACAGCCGGTCGCGCCGCTCGGCCGCGCCGCGCTCGCCGACCACGGCTATCACGGGCTGCCCGCCGTCGGCCGACGGCAGCACCTTGCCCGACTTGAAGACCTGCGCGATCGTGCCGAGCGTCGCCGTCCAGGTGCGCTGCCGCGTGGTGGTGCCCGCGACGGTCACCGCGAGCGGCGTGGCCGGCTTGCGGCCCGCGGCCACCAGCTCGCCGGCGGCGGCGGCGACCGTCTCCAGCGTGGCGGTGACCACGACGGTGCCGTCGCTCGCGCCGACCTCGCCCCAGCAGCGCTCGTCGGCGTGCCGGGCGTCGACGAACCGCACGTCCGTGCCCTGCGCGTCGCGCAGCGGCACCCCGGCGTACGCGGGCACGCCCACCGCCGCCGCGACGCCGGGCACCACCTCGAAGGCGATGGACTCGGCGGCGCAGGCCAGCATCTCGTCGGCGGCGTCGCCGTCGAGCCCCGGGTCGCCGGCGACCGCACGGACGACCCGCTTGCCGCCGCGCGCGGCCACCATGACAAGATTAGCGGTATCCCTAAGCACCGGGACTCCGGCGGCCACTGACGCGCCGTCAGCCTCGGTCTGCCGTAGTGCGCTCTGCACGTCGGCCGCGACATTCGGCCGTACGTGCGGACGCACCACATCGAGCACCTGCGCGTCGGCGATCAGCACATCGGCTGTGGCCAGTGCCTCCACGGCGCGCAGCGTCAGCAGGCCCGGATCGCCTGGCCCGGCACCGAGGAAGGTGACGTGCCCGCAGCCGGGGTGGTTCGGGGCGGTGGGGTTCAAAATGCTCGCTCCCCCATAAGACCGGCCGCACCCTTCGCGAGCATGTCAGCGGCAAGTTCGCGCCCCAGTGTCGCGGGGGTCACGGCGTCGTCCGTCGCGCTGCGAGAGGAAGATGTGGGTACGGGACCAGTGGTGGACAACTGCACCAGCGCGGAGCCGTCGGTCGTGCCGACGACGCCCCGCAGGCGCATTTCGGTCATAGCCTGCCCGTCGCCCAACAAGTCGGCCAGCGCCCCCACGGGTGCGCTACAGCCGGCCTCCAGGGCGGCGAGCAGAGATCGCTCGGCGGTCACGGCGGCCCGCGTGAGCGGATCGTCGAGTTCGGCGAGTTGGGCGACGAGCGCGGTGCCGTGCACGGGGTGCGAGGCGGCACACTCGATCGCCAGCGCCCCCTGGCCGGGGGCGGGCAGAATCGTGTCGGCGTCGATGATCTCGGTCACCTCCCCGATCCGTCCGACGCGGTTCAGGCCAGCCGCGGCCAACACCACGGCGTCCAGCTCACCGGAGCGGACGAAGCCGATCCGGGTGTCGATGTTGCCGCGGATCGGGACCGTCTCCACGGCCAGCCCGTGCGCCCGGGCCCACGCGTTAAGCTGGGCCATCCGGCGCGGCGAGCCGGTGCCGACGCGCGCGACGCGACCGGCCGCGGCACAGTCGGCGGCCAGCGCCTCGAACCCGAGGCCGTCGCGCGCCACCAGGGCGTCACGCGGGTCTTCGCGCGGCGGCACGGCCGCCAGCACCAGGCCGGGGGCGGCGGCGGTCGGCAGGTCCTTGAGGGAGTGCACGGCGAAGTCGATCGCGCCGCCGAGCAGCGCGTCGCGCAGCGCGGAGACGAACGCGCCGGTGCCACCGATCTGCGCCAGGTGCTCGCGCGAGGTGTCGCCGTACGTGGTGATCTCCACCAGCTCGACCGGGCGGCCGGTGACCCGCTCCACGGCCGCGGCGACCTGGCCCGACTGCGCCATGGCCAGCGCGCTGCGCCGGGTGCCGAGTCGCAGCGGGGCGCCGGAGCCGAGGCCACCGCTGCCGTCGGCGGCCGAACCGGGTGGGCCCGCCGCGCGATCGGGGGTGGGGAGTGTGCTGTCGGTCATGCCCGTCCTCGCTTGGGGTGGTTCCCATCGGCCCGGCTGACTGCCGCGACCGCCTCCGGGTCGAGGTCGAAGAGCTCGCGCAGGGCGTCGGCGTAGCCGGCCCCGCCCGGCGTGGCCGCGAGCTGCTTGACCCGCACCGTCGGCGCGTGCAGCAGCTTGTCGACTACACGGCGGACGGTCTGGGTGATCTCCGCGCGTTGCTTGTCGTCAAGATCGGGCAGTCGCCCGTCCAGCCTGGAGATCTCGCTGGCCACCACGGAGGCCGCCATCGTGCGCAGCGCGACCACGGTGGGCGTGATGTGCGCGGCGCGCTGGGCGGCGCCGAACGCTGTGACCTCGGCCGAGACGATCGCCCGGACCTGGTCCACGTCGGCGGCCATCGGGGCGTCGGCGGACGCCTCGGCGAGCGACTCGATGTCCACCAGGCGCACGCCGTCCAACCGGTGCGCGGCGGCGTCGATGTCGCGCGGCATGGCCAGGTCGAGCAGGGCCAGCGGCCGGTCGGGACGCTGGCTGGCCGCCGCGCGCAGCGCCTCCGCGTCCAGCACAAGCCCGGTCGCGCCGGTGCACGAGACGACGATGTCAGCAGCGGCGAGTTCGGCCGCGACCTCGGTCATCGGCACCGCGCGAGCCACCAGGCCGGCCCGCCAGGCACCGCGCGCCGGTGCCACGACCCCGGCCTCGTCGGCCGTCCGCGCGCAGGCGTCGTCCGGCGTGGGCACGCCGGCGACGCACGCGTGGTGCGGCTCGTCCGGTACGACGGCCACCAGCCCGGCCACCCCCGTGGCGGCGGGCCCGAACGCGCTGCCGCGCCCCGGGGCCCCGGCCTCGGCCCGGACACCGGTCTCGGCCCCGGAAAGATCGTTGCTGCGGCCGTTGGCCGAACCATTGGCCAGGTCCATGCCATGGCCACGGGCCTGCTCGGTCAGCGAGGTCGCGAGCCGCTGGGCCCGCTCCAGGGTGCGGTTGGCCACCGCGACCTCGGCGACCCCGGCGCGCGCCAGCGTGGTGGCGGCCAGCGAGGACATCGAGCCCGCGCCGATCACCAGGGCGCGCTTGCCCGCCGCCCAGTGCTCCACCGGCGCGTCCCCGGCGAGCTGTTCGAGCCCGAAGGTGACCAGCGACTGCCCGGCCTTGTCGATGCCGGTCTCGCTGTGCGCCCGCTTGCCCACCCGCAGCGCCTGCTGGAACAGGTCGTTGAGCAGCCGGCCCGCGGTGTGCAGCTCCTGCCCGAGCGCGAGCGCGTCCTTGATCTGGGCGAGGATCTGCCCCTCGCCGACCACCATCGAGTCGAGCCCGCAGGCCACCGTGAACAGGTGGTGCACGGCCCGGTCCTCGTAGTGCACGTACAGGTACGGCGTCAGCTCGTCCAGCGGCACACCGGTGTGCCGCGCGAGCAGCGTGGACAGCTCGGCGACGCCCGCGTGGAACTTGTCCACGTCGGCGTACAGCTCCACGCGGTTGCAGGTGGAGAGCACCGCCGCCTCCACCGCGGGCTCGGCGACGAGCGCGTCCTGCGCCAGCTTGGCGCGCTGCTCGCCCTGAAGAGCGGCGCGCTCCAGCGCGCTCACCGGGGCGCTGCGGTGGCTCAGTCCGACGACCAGCAGGCTCATGCCGGCATCACGGCGGGCACGTCCCCGTCAGGTCCCTGGTTGTCCCGTACGTCGGCGCTGGTCACGGGCGCAGTGGCGGCGGCCGGCGCGGGGCCGGTGGTGGCACCGGCCGTCGTGGGGCGCGCGGCAGGGTCGGGCAGCACGCGGCCGGGGCGCGCGGGCGCGGGCGCCGTGGCCCCGGCCTGCGCGGCGTCCTGGGCCGCCTCCTCGCCCGCCTTGCGCTGCTCGTGGAAGGCGAGGATCTGGAGTTCGATGGAGAGGTCGACCTTGCGCACGTCCACGCCGTCCGGCACGGACAGCACGGTCGGTGCGAAGTTGAGGATGGAGGTCACGCCGGCGGCGACCAGCCGCTCGCAGACCTGCTGGGCGGCCCCGGCCGGAGTGGCGATCACGCCGATGGAGACCCCGTTGTCGCTGATGATCGACTCAAGCTCGTCGGTGTGCTGCACGGCGATGCCCGCGACGGGCTTACCCGCCATCGCCGGGTCCGCGTCGATGAGCGCGGCGACCCGGAACCCACGGGAGGCGAACCCGCCGTAGTTAGCGAGCGCGGCGCCGAGGTTGCCGATGCCGACGATGACGACCGGCCAGTCCTGGGTAAGGCCGAGCTCGCGGGAGATCTGGTAGACGAGGTACTCCACGTCGTAGCCGACCCCGCGGGTGCCGTACGAGCCCAGATAGCTGAAATCCTTGCGCAGCTTCGCCGAGTTGACCCCGGCGGCGGCGGCCAACTCCTCGGAGGAGACCGTGGGAACCGAGCGCTCGGACAGCGCGGTCAACGCGCGCAGATACAGCGGAAGCCGGGCGACGGTGGCCTCGGGGATCCCTCGGCTTCGGGTCGGCAGTCGGTGAGTTCGGCCGGTTGCCACAGTGCTCCTGCGGGTAGAGCGGGGCTGCGTACGGCCCGTCCCAGGACCGCCCCGTGAAGTGCAGGCTATGCCTTTGTGAACGCGTGCACAAAGATGGTGTCCGCTTTGTCCAAGCAAAGTGACCGGTGTCACGCGCTCTTTCGAGCCGATTCCGGAACCGCCACCCACGCCACGCCGTTGACACCGTTCACCGCTTTCCCGAAGGGCCTGCGGGGTCGACAACGGGAGCACGCGCCCACACTCCTCACCGCTATGCCCCAGGATGCCAACAAATCGCCCACGATGGTAATCCACCGCGCGCCGACTTCGAACCCGTCGGACAGCGCACACACACCCGGCGAACGGCGGCACAATGACGAACATGAGCCCGCTGCTACGCCGATCAGGCCGCAAGAACCCCGCCGAGAGCACCGTGACGCTGATCGGCAAACCCGGCTGCCATCTGTGCGATGACGCACAACAGGTGATCGAGAAAGTCTGCGCCGAACTCGGCGCCGCGTGGGAAAAGAAAGACATCACCCAGGACAAGGAGCTGTACCGGAAGTACTGGGAACAGATCCCGGTCATCCTCGTCGACGGCGCCCAGCACGATTTCTGGGGCGTCCAGCCGGACCGACTCCGCAAGGCGCTCGGCGGCTGAACCGCCGGCACCGGGCACTCCCCCAAGGCGCCGCAAGGCCGCCGACGGCCGAGCGGCGCCCCCACCCGCCGCTGACCTGGGGCCACACCCGAAGACGACCTCCGCCACGGAACGTCGGAACGGACCCGCCGCGCGGTAATTCCCGTAGCGGAATGTTCACGCTCCGCGAATCGTCCCGACTCCAGATGGACCGACCCATCTGGCTATGCTCGAGCTATGGCGGCTCTAGGATGGCTCACTCCCCGCAGGCGCTCGGCTACCGCACGCAGTGTGCTGGCCGGCGAAGCCGCGGCGGAGGCAGCACGAAAAAGCGCGTCGGAACTCGGCGAAGCACCCACGGGCGCGACTACGGAAGCGCCCCCAGAGGCCGCGGAACCCGAATTCCCCGTCCCAGGAGATCACCGCGCCGCCGCCTTCTTCGACCTCGACAACACGGTGATGCAGGGCGCCGCGCTCTTTCACTTCGGGCGCGGCCTGTATAAGCGCCACTTCTTCCGCAAGCGCGAACTCGCCCGCTTCGCCTGGCAGCAGACCTGGTTCCGACTCGCGGGCGTCGAGGACCCCGCGCACATGGAGGACGCCCGCAACAGCGCCCTGTCCATCGTCAAGGGCCACCGTGTCTCGGAACTGATGTCCATCGGCGAGGAAATCTACGACGAGTACATGGCCGAAAGGATCTGGCCCGGCACCCGCGCGCTCGCCCAGGCCCACCTGGACGCGGGCCAGAAGGTCTGGCTGGTGACCGCAGCCCCCGTGGAGACGGCCACGATCATCGCCAGGCGGCTCGGCCTGACCGGCGCGCTCGGCACGGTCGCGGAGTCCGTCGGCGGCGTCTACACCGGCAAGCTGGTCGGCGAGCCGCTGCACGGCCCAGCCAAGGCCGAGGCCGTCCGCGCCCTGGCCGCGGCCGAGGGCCTGGACCTCGCGCGCTGCGCGGCCTACAGCGACTCGGCCAACGACATCCCGATGCTCTCGCTCGTCGGCCACCCGTACGCGGTCAACCCGGACGCCCGGCTGAGCAAGTACGCCCGCGAGCGCAGCTGGCGGTTGCGCGACTACCGCACCGGCCGCAAGGCCGCCAAGATCGGCATCCCGGCCACGGCCGGCCTCGGCGCCGTCGCGGGCGGCACGGCAGCCGCCGTCGCCCTGCACCGCCGCCGCCGCTGACCCCGGCGGCCCCGGCCCCGCGCGGGGCCGGGGCCGGGGCCGCCGGACGGTTCGCCCCGGGCCGGCGGCCCGTACGGGCGTACCGAGGCCACTCACGGCGTAAGGCTCCGCCCGGCGCCACACCACCCGGCCGCCGGGGCGCGGGTGCGGCCGTCAGCGTGCGACGGGGTCAACGCGCCGCCTCACCCCACCCACGGTCACGGAGAGCGATCACCGCCCCCGGGCCGTGCCCCGGCGGCCACGACGCGCCCGTACCGACCGGCCACCACACGTCCCACCCGCCCCTGCCCACCCGCGGACCACGCGCCTGACCTCGTCGTCAGCCCGCGAACGGCACCCACCGTCATCGGCGGCCGGGTTCGACCAATCCAAACTGCTTACCCCCGCGCCCCTCCCGCCAGTCCCGTTGTGCCCGGATTACCACAAAACGCGCCGCAATTAAACAGATTACGAAGCTTTTCGATCAACAACCGATCAGTGTTCGACTTTTGATCGGCCGTCAACGCACCACAGAGCGGACGGAAACGGCGATTTAAGCAACTGGGTATAGCGTCACCCATACGAAGCGTTATTCTCCTCAGACGCAACCGGTACCCACGCGTCCCTACGACGAGTGAACGGTCCCAGACTGCACGTGATGGAAGCTCTGCCTCTGGGAGTCCCGTGTACCCACACGTCGGGGTTGACGCCTCGGGCCTGGCTACGCTCCGCGAAACGGTCGTCGACCGCCTTCGCGGCTACGTCCCCACCGCGTACGCCGTACCCCGCTGTCCCCGCATTCGCTACACCCGTCCCCGCCGCCTCAGCAGCACCCTGCTACACCGTCGCCAACGGAGGCGCGACCGTCGGAAGACGAGCCCGCGGCAACGCCTCCCCCGCGACCACCCGCCGTCCCAGCGCCGACAGCGACAGCAACCGCATGATGGAACTGGTCGAGCGCGCCCAGTCCGGCGAGTGCGAAGCCTTCGGCCGCCTCTACGACCAGTACTCCGACACGGTCTACCGGTACATCTACTACCGCGTCGGCGGCCGGGCCACCGCCGAGGACCTCACCAGCGAGACCTTCCTGCGGGCCCTGCGCCGCATCGGCACCTTCACCTGGCAGGGCCGCGACTTCGGCGCCTGGCTGGTGACCATCGCCCGCAATCTCGTCGCCGATCACTTCAAATCAAGCCGCTTCCGCCTCGAGGTCACCACGGGCGAGATGCTCGACGCCAACGAGGTCGAGCGCAGCCCCGAGGACTCCGTTCTCGAATCGCTCTCCAACGCTGCGCTTTCTGCAAGGGCTCTCGGTCGCCGAGACTGCCCGCGTGATGGGCAAGAACGAAGGGGCCATCAAGACCCTCCAGTACCGCGCGGTGCGCACCCTCGCCAGGCTGCTCCCCGAAGACGCCCGCTGACCCACCCAGCGCCCCGACGGCGCACCCCGTCCCCGTCATCCGCTGTCCCAGCACAGCCGCCCCACACCCAGCTCCGGCGGCACCCTCCTCGACTCCCCTCACACCGCACCCGCGGACCGGCAGGTCGTCCTCCCCTGCTCCAGTCGGCGGTCCGATCATCGTGGCCGCGTAACCCGGCTGCCGCGCCGCTCGTTGTGCGGGATGCAGGCTCCCTGCGGTCAACGCCATGCTCGCAACTACGGACTGGCAGCGGGGAGACTGACGGTCGGCGTCGCGGCGGGCGCGTTCGGCGGAGTGGGCACGGCTAGCTCCGACGCCCTGCCCGGCGACTCGCTCTACGGCCTCAAGCGGGGCATAGAGGACCTCAAGCGCGGCATGGCCGACGACGACGCCGACCGCGGCCGGATCTACCTCGACCAGGCGTCTACCCGACTCCAGGAGGCGCGCCGCCTCATGGAGCGTGGCCGCGCCGGCGAGATGGACCAGGAATCGCTTGGCGAGGTGCGCAAGGCCCTCTCGGGCATGCGACACGCGGCGTCGGAGGGCCACCGACTGCTGCACGACGTCCACCAGCGCGACGGCTCGCTGGGCCCGATTCGCGACCTGTCCTCGTTCACCAACGGCAACCGGCAAAGTTGAAGCGCCCTCCGAGAGCGCCTCCCGCTCCCCCTCCAGGACATGGGTGACCAGGTGAGAGCCTGGTCCTCGAGGCCATGGACCAGGACGTCGAGCCGCTGCGCTCGCTGCTCACGCCGCAGATCCGAGGCGTGGAGCCCGAGGCCGAGCGCGCGCCCACCGCGCCCAGCGCCGCCCCCACCACGTCGCCGGACCGCCCCGCGCCACGGCACGCCAAGCCCAGGCAGCAGGATGGCGCCGAGCGGCGGCACGAGGAGGCTCCCACCCCCTCCGCCGCTCCGGCCGAGGAGAGTTCCGGCCTGCTCGACGGGCCCAGCCTGTTGAAGCTGCCGGTGGACGAGAGCATCCAGCCGGCGCCCGAGCAGAGCCCCAGCGCGACCCCCACGCCGTACATCACGGTCCCACCGCTGCTGCCGCCCGACCTGCTCCCAGGTCTCGGGCTCGACACCCAGCAGCCGTCCGATCCGCCCCCGTCCCCCGGCGGCTGACGCCCCGCCAGCCCGCCGCGAGGCCACACCGATCACCACCCCGGCGCTCCGTCTTCACCCGCCGTGCCGACACGCTCGTACGTCAGCTCGGCGGGCTCAGAAGAAGACGGAGCACCGTCGTACGAGCAGCTTGTACAGGGTGTGCTGGATCGTCTCGCGCACCTGGTCGGTCAGGTTAAACATCAGCATCGGGTCGTCGGCGGCCTCCGGCGAGTACCCGTCGGTCGCGATCGGCTCGCCGAACTGGATCGTCCACTTCGTCGGCAGTGGCACCGCGCCGAGCGGGCCGAGCAGCGGGAACGTCGGCGTGATCGGGAAGTACGGGAAGCCGAGCAGCCGGGCCAGCGTCTTGGAGTTGCCGATCATGGGGTAGATCTCCTCGGCGCCGACGATCGAGCAGGGCACGATCGGCACCTGAGCCCGCAGCGCCGTCGAGACGAAGCCACCGCGACCGAAGCGCTGCAACTTGTACCGCTCGGAGAACGGCTTCCCTATCCCCTTGAACCCCTCCGGCATCACGCCGACCAGCTCACCGCGCTCCAGGAGCCGCTGCGCGTCCTCGGCGCACGCGAGCGTGTGCCCGGCCTTGCGCGCCAGTTCGCTGATGACCGGCAGTTTGAAGACGAGATCGGCGGCCAGCAGGCGCAGATGGCGGTCGGCCGGATGGTTGTCGTGCACCGCGACCTGGAGCATCAACCCGTCCAACGGCACCGTCCCGGAGTGGTTGGCCACGATCAGCGCGCCCCCGATGCTGGGCACGTGCTCGATGCCGCGCACCTCGACCCGGAAGTACGACTCGTACACCGGCCGCAGCAGCGACATCAGGACCTGGTCGGTCAGCTCCTCGTCGAAGCCGAAGTCGTCCACCTCGTAGTCGCCGGTGATGCGGCGGCGCAGGAAGTTCAGGCCGCCCGCCAGCCGCTGCTCCCAGCTCCCGGCCGCCGCCGGCGGCGCCTCCGAGCCACCGTCCCCGTCGGCGTCGGCCGCCGGCGGCCGCACGGCGGGCTCGTCCTCGGCGCGTGGCGGTGGCACCGGCTGGAGTGGGGCCTGGTCCCGCCGCACACGCGGGGTCCGCTTGCCGTCCCCGCGTCGGGCCCGGGGCTCCTCGCCGAACGGGATGACCTTGGCGTCCGCCATCGTGGCTGCGCTCCTCAGTTCTGGCCTGCGGCACGGACGGGCAGCGCCGCCGCGAGCCGGTCGACGGTTCGGGCCAGGACCTCGGGGGGCAGCAGCCCCGGCCCGCGGCTGCGCACGTAGTCCGCGACGGCCGCCGCGGTGCTGTGCTTGGGCTGGAACCCCAGTGTCTCGCGCATCTGCGGGGTGTCCACGACCCGCCCGTGGGTGAGCAGCAGGATCTGCTCCGGCGAGAAGTCGGTCATCCCCACGGAGCGCAGCACCGAGCTGAACCACGTGAGGGCCGGCGACGCGAGGGGCAGCGTCGGACGACCGAGGCGCCGCGCGGCCTGCGAGAGCAGCAGCACCCCGCCCCGCCCGCGATGTTGAAGGTGCCGCTGTTCAGCGGTGGCGCGCCGGGGCTCGCCGGCGCCAATCCGCAGCACCTCGATCGCGTCGTCCTCGTGCACGAACTGGAGCTGCGGGTCGAAGCCGATGATCGTGGGCAGCACGGGCAGCGCGAAGTACTCGGCCAACGGCGAGTCCGCGCACGGCCCGAGCACGTTGGCGAACCGCAAGACGCACACCGCCACGTCCGGGCGCCGCCGGGCGAAGCCGCGCACGTACCCCTCGACCTCGATGACGTCCTTGGCGAAGGCACCGCTGGGCAGCGTCTTGGGCTGGGTGGTCTCGCTGAAGACGGCCGGGTCGCGCGGGGCCGCCCCGTACCCGCTCGTGCTGGACTTCACCACCAGGCGGGCCACCCGTGGCGCCTTCTGGCAGGCGCCGAGGAACTGCATGGTGCCGATGACGTTGGTCTCCTTGACCGAGGTCCGGCTGCCCCGGGAGCCCAGCGGGGTGCCGTTGATATCCATGTGGACCACGGTGTCGACGTCGTACTCCGCCAGCAGCTTGCCGATCGTGGGTTGCCGGATGTCGGCCCGTACGAATTCGGCGCCGCCCAGGTGGTGCTCGGGTGTGACGGCGTCCACGCCGATCACCCGGTCCACGTCGGGTTCACGCAGCACGCGTCGGACGAAACGGCCCCCGAGCTGGCTGTGCGACCCCGGTGACGAGCACGCCCCTGCCCACGATCAGCGCCTCCCTTCCCACCGTGCGGGGAGCCAGGCCCCCGCGCCTGGCCCGTCCGGTGCCACGGACCCAGGGCTCACCGTAACCGCCGGGTGTGACACCACGCCGGCCGTCGCCGCGCGACGCGACGCGCACCACCCGATCCACGGCAAACGCACCGCAGCCCTCCCACCGTGCGGTGGAAGGGCTGCGAAACGTCGCACAGCGTCGCTTACTTCTTGTTGCGACGCTGGACGCGCGTGCGCTTGAGCAGCTTGCGGTGCTTCTTCTTGGCCATCCGCTTACGCCGCTTCTTGATAACAGAGCCCACGACTACCCTCGCTCACTTCGTATTCACTCGGTGCGGGGCGCCCGAGCCCACACGACCTACATCCGGCCACCATACCCGGCACCGAGCGAACAGCGTAATCCGAGGGTCGACGTGAACCACCGGCCCGGCGAACCACACCCTTCACACCCGCCACGGCGCCCTCACGAAGCGGCGCCGCCACGGCCACACCGGGCCGGACCACCGGAAACGATCTAGGCGGACTCCACCCCCACATACGACTCGCGGAGGCACTCGTGCACCGCCTGCTCGGGGATCCGGAAGGACCCGCCCACCCGGATCGCGGGCAGATGACCGCTGTGCACCAGCCGGTACACGGTCATCTTCGAGACTCGCATTACCGAGGCAACTTCCGCCACGGTCAGAAATTGGACCTCGTTCAGAGGCCTCTCGCCAGCAGCCATGACACACCTGAACCTCCCGCATATGACGGGCACCGGCTTCCCCTCCGGTGACTCCTCGTCGCTGCGCGCTCGCTCACCAGACTAGAGGCGGGTGATACGAGTGGGGAAGAGGAGTAGCGATCGGCTGCCTACTGTGACAGACACGCTCGATTGAGTACATAGCGAGTAAGCGGCCGGTAGTAATCAGGCCGCGCAGCGTCATCAAGCGGAACGATGACCGATAACCTCCCCTCGGCCTCCGCGACGAACGGCGCGGGATCGTCGCTGTCGGCGAGCCCGATGGCCGCAACCCCCGGCTGACCTGCCCCGCAGACCCATCCGTGATCCCCGATGACCAGCTCGGGGAGCAGCCCGCCGGAGTCGGCCGCGACCCCCAGGGCGATGCGGACGGGAAGCGGGGAGTGCGTGTGCACGCCGGTTCCATTGTCCGTCGTCCGCGCGCCGGGTTCGCGCGTCAGCGCGACTCCCCGAACGTACTCAAGGTTGTGCGTAAGTACCCCGAACCGGGTCGCCATGTCGACGCGGTGGCCCCACGCAGGAGTGAGAACGGGACATACCGCCGCCGACAGGGCAGCCGCCACATCGGCGTAGAAGCGTAGCAATCGGTGCGGGTGGCCGGTCCCGAGCAGCACCGGGGCCCGTCGGCCCGCCACCTCCCCCAGCCGGTCCGCGAAGGCGTTGAGCGCCGCCACCGTACGGTCAGGGTCGATCACATCCTGGCCTGAAACGCATTCAGGGTTGCTCGAAACTCCGCACTGAGCGCTCATAAGCCCAAGCAACTCACCGAAAGACCAGCCACGTTCGGGCACGAGACCGATCAGCACACGCGGATCACCGGCCGCGAACAACCGGTACCTCCGCAGACTGCCCTCGCAGCTGGTGGCCACGGAGCCGGCGAGCCGCGAGACCAGGAGGTGGACCCGCAACTCGGAGGCGCTCAACACACCGACGATGGTGGCCGATGGTCCAGTCCATCCGCTCAGAAACGCGAATACGCGCCACAGTTGGCCTAATGTGGCAGCTCGACGGCACAGCACATACGCAACATCCATGACATGCGGCCCCGTTGGTGTACGTACGCCTCTTGAGCACGCACCACGACGGAAGCCCGAGGGACCGCTCCCACCCCGCCGCACACCAGCCCCGCCGAGGGGCGGGGCCCGAGACCGGCCGGGCCGGGCAGCGGCCCAGCCCCCGCGCTCGTACCACGGACGCACCGTTCGGCCAGCTCCGCGGCCAGTTGGCCAGCCGCCCACACAGACCGCCAACCGCCGCCAACCGACCTTCGATCCCGCGCCCACCCGCCGAGCGCCACCGGACAACCCGGAGGCCAGTTGGCCGACGACCGCGCACAACAAGCCACGCGAGCCGTCGTGGACCGCACTCCTTCGCCCCTGTGGCCCCGACGCTCACTCTCGTCACAGCCCGCCGGCGCGTCTCACGGTCAGGGCAGCAGGCCGAGCGCGGGGAAGCTCGCCCGTCGCGTGGCAACCACCGCGCGATCGAGCGCGTCGGCCGGGTCGTACCCCCACTCGTCCCAGTCGCGCCAGCGCGGCTGGCGGCCGTCGGTCATGCGCAGCGGAGCCTGCTGCCGGGTCCGCGCGTACACCTCGTGTCGCCAGGACTCCGGCGTCGCGGCCTGCGGGTCGACGGGGTGCCCCGCGGCGATGCCCACCAGGTGCGTCCACGTCCGGGGAACGACGTCCACCACCGCGTACCCGCCGCCACCCAGCGCGATCCAGCGCCCTTCGGCGTGCTCGTCCGCCAACTGTCGGCAGCTCTCGGCGACGGCCCGCTGGGCGTCCACCGTCACCGCGAGGTGCGCCAGCGGGTCCTCGATGTGCGTGTCCGCGCCGTGCTGCGTGACCAGGACCTCCGGTTGGAAGGCCGCGAGCAGCTCGGGCACCACGGCGTGGAAGGCGCGCAGCCACCCCTCGTCCCGGGTCCCCGCCGGCAGCGCCACGTTGACCGCACTGCCCTCGGCCTCGGGCCCGCCCGTCTCCGTCGGCCAGCCGGTCTGCGGAAAGAGCGTCCGCGGGTGCTCGTGCAGCGAGATCGTCAGGACCCGCGGGTCGTCCCAGAACGCCGCCTGGACCCCGTCTCCGTGGTGCACGTCCACGTCGACGTACGCGACCCGCCGCGGGCCCAGTTCGAGGAGTCGCGCGATGGCCAGCGCGGCGTCGTTGTACACGCAGAAACCGGCCGCGCTGCCGGCCATGGCATGGTGCAGGCCCCCCGAGAAGTTCACCGCGCGCAGAGCCTGACCGCTCCAGACCGCTTCCGCCGCTCCTACTGACTGCCCAGCGATCAACGCTGACGCCTCATGCATGCCCGCGAACGCCGGATCGTCCGGTGTCCCGAGACCGTACGAACCGTCCGCGACCGTGGGATCGGCCGAGACCCGGCGGACCGCTTCCACGTAGTCCTGCCGGTGTACGAGCCGCAGTGTGGACTCACCGGCGGCCCGCGCGGCGACCACCTTCACCTGGCCGTCGAGGTCGAACGCCTCGACCAACCGCATCGTCAGCCCCAGCCGCACCGGGTCCATCGGGTGCCCGGGGCCGAAGTCGTAGCCCGTGACGGCGTCATCCCACATGAGATGCGTGCGGATGTTCATGCCCGTCACCGTATCGGTCGGCGCTGCGCGCGGAGGGAACGGGCGTCGGACGGCCTCGCGAACACCAGCACCTGCGGAGGAGGTTTCGGCCCCGGGGGTCAGCGTCAGGGCGTGCGTAGGTGCACGGGGGTCAGCTCAGGAGGCGGAGGAGTTCGCGCATGGAGGCGAAGCGCTCGGTGGCGTCCGCGAGCTTGGCGGCCGGGGTCATCGCGGTGAACCCGTAGACGTCCATGCCGGCGGCGCGGGCGGCCTGAACACCGAGCGGGGCTGTCCTCCACCCTCCACGACGGCACAACGCTCGGGTGCAACCCCCATGACGGAGGCGGCGTGCAGGAAGAGGTCGGGCGCGGGCTTGCCGCGGCCCACGTCCTGCGAACTGAAGATTCGTTCTTCCCCGAACAGCCCGTACAGCTCGGTCTTCTTGAGCGCGACCCGTATGCGCTCGTGGCTCCCCGAGGACGCCAAACAGTACGGCACGCCCTCGGCACGCAGCCCCTCGACCACCTCGGCCGCCCCGGCCACGGCCTCCAACTCCGCACCGAAGGCCGCGAAGACCCGCTCGTGGAACGTGGCATCGAATTCGGAGGGCAACTGCCGGCCGTAGCGCTCCAGCACGAGGTCGTGAATGCGATGCATGGCGGAACCCATGTAGTCGCGTATCGCCTCGTCATACGTGGTCAGGTGGCCCAACTCCGTGAGGTACGCGGCAAGCAAGCGATTCGAGATCGGCTCGCTGTCGACGAGCACTCCGTCGTTGTCGAAGATGACGAGGTCATAGCGCATGGGGCCACCCTACAAAAACAAAAGAGCCTTGTTGGTACCAGGGTCCCAACAAGGCTCTTCTTACAAGGAGTTCGGCGGCGTCCTACTCTCCCACAGGGTCCCCCCTGCAGTACCATCGGCGCTGAAAGGCTTAGCTTCCGGGTTCGGAATGTAACCGGGCGTTTCCCTAACGCAATAACCACCGAAACACTATGAAATAAACCAACCGGACAACAACACAGTCGTTATTTCAGAACCAACACAGTGAACGCGAGCAACTGAGGAAAAGCCCTCGGCCTATTAGTACCAGTCAACTCCACCCCTTACGGGGCTTCCATATCTGGCCTATCAACCCAGTCGTCTACTGGGAGCCTTACCCCATCAAGTGGGTGGGAGCCGTCATCTCGAAGCAGGCTTCCCGCTTAGATGCTTTCAGCGGTTATCCCTCCCGAACGTAGCCAACCAGCCATGCCCTTGGCAGGACAACTGGCACACCAGAGGTTCGTCCGTCCCGGTCCTCTCGTACTAGGGACAGCCCTTCTCAAGACTCCTACGCGCACAGCGGATAGGGACCGAACTGTCTCACGACGTTCTAAACCCAGCTCGCGTACCGCTTTAATGGGCGAACAGCCCAACCCTTGGGACCGACTCCAGCCCCAGGATGCGACGAGCCGACATCGAGGTGCCAAACCATCCCGTCGATATGGACTCTTGGGGAAGATCAGCCTGTTATCCCCGGGGTACCTTTTATCCGTTGAGCGACGGCGCTTCCACAAGCCACCGCCGGATCACTAGTCCCGACTTTCGTCCCTGCTCGACCCGTCAGTCTCACAGTCAAGCTCCCTTGTGCACTTACACTCAACACCTGATTGCCAACCAGGCTGAGGGAACCTTTGGGCGCCTCCGTTACCCTTTAGGAGGCAACCGCCCCAGTTAAACTACCCACCAGACACTGTCCCTGATCCGGATCACGGACCCAGGTTAGACATCCAGCACGACCAGAGTGGTATTTCAACAACGACTCCACACACACTGGCGTGCATGCTTCACAGTCTCCCACCTATCCTACACAAGCCGAACCGAACACCAATATCAAGCTATAGTAAAGGTCCCGGGGTCTTTCCGTCCTGCTGCGCGAAACGAGCATCTTTACTCGTAATGCAATTTCACCGGGCCTATGGTTGAGACAGTCGAGAAGTCGTTACGCCATTCGTGCAGGTCGGAACTTACCCGACAAGGAATTTCGCTACCTTAGGATGGTTATAGTTACCACCGCCGTTTACTGGCGCTTAAGTTCTCAGCTTCGCCAACCCGAAAGTCAGCTAACCGGTCCCCTTAACGTTCCAGCACCGGGCAGGCGTCAGTCCGTATACATCGCCTTACGGCTTCGCACGGACCTGTGTTTTTAGTAAACAGTCGCTTCTCGCTGGTCTCTGCGGCCACCCCCAGCTCAAGGCGTAAAGCCCATCACCAGAAATGGCCCCCCTTCTCCCGAAGTTACGGGGGCATTTTGCCGAGTTCCTTAACCATAGTTCACCCGAACGCCTCGGTATTCTCTACCTGACCACCTGAGTCGGTTTAGGGTACGGGCCGCCATGAAACTCGCTAGAGGCTTTTCTCGACAGCATAGGATCATCCACTTCACCACAATCGGCTCGGCATCAGGTCTCACCCTCATGTCATCCGGATTTACCTAGATAACGGGCTACACCCTTACCCCGGGACAACCACCGCCCGGGCTGGACTACCTTCCTGCGTCACCCCATCACTTACCTACTAGCCCTAGGGTCAGCGGCTCCACCACTCCCCTCAACTCCGAAGAGATTCAGGGCGGCTTCACAGCCTTAGCATCAGAAGATTCAGTATTGGGCGCTTCAAAGCGGGTACCGGAATATCAACCGGTTGTCCATCGACTACGCCTGTCGGCCTCGCCTTAGGTCCCGACTTACCCTGGGCAGATCAGCTTGACCCAGGAACCCTTAGTCAATCGGCGCACACGTTTCCCACGTGTGAATCGCTACTCATGCCTGCATTCTCACTCGTGAACCATCCACAACTCGCTTACGCGGCTGCTTCACCCGGCACACGACGCTCCCCTACCCAACCCAGCCTCCGTTAGGAGTACATGCTGGATTGACACGACTTCGGCGGTACGCTTGAGCCCCGCTACATTGTCGGCGCGGAATCACTTGACCAGTGAGCTATTACGCACTCTTTCAAGGGTGGCTGCTTCTAAGCCAACCTCCTGGTTGTCTCTGCGACTCCACATCCTTTCCCACTTAGCATACGCTTAGGGGCCTTAGTCGATGCTCTGGGCTGTTTCCCTCTCGACCATGGAGCTTATCCCCCACAGTCTCACTGCCGCGCTCTCACTTACCGGCATTCGGAGTTTGGCTAAGGTCAGTAACCCGGTAGGGCCCATCGCCTATCCAGTGCTCTACCTCCGGCAAGAAACACACGACGCTGCACCTAAATGCATTTCGGGGAGAACCAGCTATCACGGAGTTTGATTGGCCTTTCACCCCTAACCACAGGTCATCCCCCAGGTTTTCAACCCTGGTGGGTTCGGTCCTCCACACGGTCTTACCCGCGCTTCAACCTGCCCATGGCTAGATCACTCCGCTTCGGGTCTTGAGTGTGCTACTCCAACGCCCTATTCGGACTCGCTTTCGCTACGGCTCCCCCACACGGGTTAACCTCGCAACACACCGCAAACTCGCAGGCTCATTCTTCAAAAGGCACGCAGTCACGACCATGCCCCAAAGGACATGGCAACGCTCCCACGGCTTGTAGGCACACGGTTTCAGGTACTATTTCACCCCGCTCCCGCGGTACTTTTCACCATTCCCTCACGGTACTATCCGCTATCGGTCACCAGGGAATATTTAGGCTTAGCGGGTGGTCCCGCCAGATTCACACGGGATTTCTCGGGCCCCGTGCTACTTGGGTGTCGTACAAGCAAGCCATAGATGTTTCAGCTACGGGGGTCTTACCCTCTACGCCGGGCCTTTCGCATGCCCTTCGCCTACATCTACGGTTTCTGACTCACCCGACGACCGGCAGATCATCGAAGTACGATCCCACAACGCCAACCACGCAACCCCTGCCGGGTATCACACATGACTGGTTTAGCCTCATCCAGTTTCGCTCGCCACTACTCCCGGAATCACGGTTGTTTTCTCTTCCTGCGGGTACTGAGATGTTTCACTTCCCCGCGTTCCCTCCACATACCCTATATATTCAGGTACGGGTGACAGCCCATGACGACTGCCGGGTTTCCCCATTCGGACACCCCCGGATCAAAGCTCGGTTGACAGCTCCCCGGGGCCTATCGCGGCCTCCCACGTCCTTCATCGGTTCCTGGTGCCAAGGCATCCACCGTGCGCCCTTAAAAACTTGGCCACAGATGCTCGCGTTCACTGTGCAGTTCTCAAACAACGACCAGCCACCCACCACCCCGCCCAAACAGACGAGTTCACTGGGGCCGGCAACCGAAGACACAACCTGACGGCCGTACCCTCAGACACCCAACAGCGCGCCCAACACGAACCCTCGCTTGGCGTGTTCCACGCTCCGAAGAGCAGTACTCACAACCTCACAAGACCCCGTGCCGAATACTCAACGTTCCACCCATGAGCAACCAGCGTCGAACACTCGCCGACGAACTGGCTCTTGGACCACCAAAACAGGTTTGACGGCCAAAGTGCTCCTTAGAAAGGAGGTGATCCAGCCGCACCTTCCGGTACGGCTACCTTGTTACGACTTCGTCCCAATCGCCAGTCCCACCTTCGACAGCTCCCTCCCCAAAGGGGTTGGGCCACCAGCTTCGGGTGTTACCGACTTTCGTGACGTGACGGGCGGTGTGTACAAGGCCCGGGAACGTATTCACCGCAGCAATGCTGATCTGCGATTACTAGCGACTCCGACTTCATGGGGGTTCAGTTGCAGACCCCAATCCGAACTGAGACCGGCTTTTTGAGATTCGCTCCACCTCACGGTATCGCAGCTCATTGTACCGGCCATTGTAGCACGTGTGCAGCCCAAGACATAAGGGGCATGATGACTTGACGTCGTCCCCACCTTCCTCCGAGTTGACCCCGGCAGTCTCCTGTGAGTCCCCATCACCCCGAAAGGCATGCTGGCAACACAGAACAAGGGTTGCGCTCGTTGCGGGACTTAACCCAACATCTCACGACACGAGCTGACGACAGCCATGCACCACCTGTACACCGACCACAAGGGGGCGACCATCTCTGGCCGTTTCCGGTGTATGTCAAGCCTTGGTAAGGTTCTTCGCGTTGCGTCGAATTAAGCCACATGCTCCGCCGCTTGTGCGGGCCCCCGTCAATTCCTTTGAGTTTTAGCCTTGCGGCCGTACTCCCCAGGCGGGGAACTTAATGCGTTAGCTGCGGCACGGACGACGTGGAATGTCGCCCACACCTAGTTCCCAACGTTTACGGCGTGGACTACCAGGGTATCTAATCCTGTTCGCTCCCCACACTTTCGCTCCTCAGCGTCAGTATCGGCCCAGAGATCCGCCTTCGCCACCGGTGTTCCTCCTGATATCTGCGCATTTCACCGCTACACCAGGAATTCCGATCTCCCCTACCGAACTCTAGCCTGCCCGTATCGAATGCAGACCCGGGGTTAAGCCCCGGGCTTTCACATCCGACGCGACAAGCCGCCTACGAGCTCTTTACGCCCAATAATTCCGGACAACGCTCGCGCCCTACGTATTACCGCGGCTGCTGGCACGTAGTTAGCCGGCGCTTCTTCTGCAGGTACCGTCACTCTCGCTTCTTCCCTGCTGAAAGAGGTTTACAACCCGAAGGCCGTCATCCCTCACGCGGCGTCGCTGCATCAGGCTTTCGCCCATTGTGCAATATTCCCCACTGCTGCCTCCCGTAGGAGTCTGGGCCGTGTCTCAGTCCCAGTGTGGCCGGTCGCCCTCTCAGGCCGGCTACCCGTCGTCGCCTTGGTAGGCCATCACCCCACCAACAAGCTGATAGGCCGCGGGCTCATCCTACACCGCCGGAGCTTTCCACCACCAACCATGCGATCGGTAGTCATATCCGGTATTAGACCCCGTTTCCAGGGCTTGTCCCAGAGTGCAGGCCAGATTGCCCACGTGTTACTCACCCGTTCGCCACTAATCCACCACCGAAGCGGCTTCATCGTTCGACTTGCATGTGTTAAGCACGCCGCCAGCGTTCGTCCTGAGCCAGGATCAAACTCTCCATGAATGCCTCCAGGATATCCCGGCAAACACACACGAATAAGAACGGAACACCGACCGGAATAAGATCGATGTTCACATCATCCTCGCCGTGTCACCCCCAACCCCGTAACGGTGCTGGGAGGACTTTTCAAAGGAACCTCGCCCCCACACAGTGGTGGGAGACGGGGTATCAACATATTTGGCGTTGACTTTTGGCACGCTGTTGAGTTCTCAAGGAACGCACGCCTCCTTCGGTCCCGTTTCACCGGGCCCTCCGGGCGCTTCCCTTCGGCGTTTCCAACCTTACCAGATCCTTTTCCTGCCGTTTCCGGTCCCCTGTTGGAGCGGGGTTTATTTCGCACCTTCCAGCGTGGTAACTACTTTAGCGGATTTCCCCCGAGCTTCATAATCGAAGCTTTCGAACGGATTTCGGCATGCCGAAATCCATCCCAGTTGGGAGACTCGTTAGGGTAGTGGTGTGCCGCCGGTGCAGCGCGAGGCGCTGCCACAGAACCGTTACGGGTCCGTAGCAACTGACACAACAGTACGGACGGGCCCAGGTCGTGTCAACTTGGGTCAGTCGAGGTCGCTGAGCCGGCCGTCGGCATCGGGCTGAGCCTCCTCCACTCGGCGCAGCAGCCGCGTGAGCAGCTCGCCGAGGAGGTGGCGTTCGGCCGTACTGAGGTCCTGCAACAGGTCCTCCTCGAAGGCCGTCGCCAGCCGCATCGCCGCGAGCCACTGCTCCCGGCCCTCGTCCGTCAGCTCCACGATCACCCGGACGCGGTTGTTCTCGTCCCGCTCCCGCGTCACGAGCCCCTCGGCGGCCATCCGGTCGATCCGGTGCGTCATGGCGGCGGGCGTCAGCCCGAGTCGCTTGGCGAGTTCGCCGGGGCCGAGCCGGTAGGGGGCCCCGGAGAGAACCAGGGCCTTGAGCACCTCCCACTCGGCGTTGCTGATGCCGAGGGTCGTGGTCTGGCGGCCGTACGCGACGTTCATGCGCCGGTTGAGGCGTTGGAGAGCGGAGACGACCTGCTCGACCTGGGGGTCGAGGTCGCGGAACTCGCGCTGGTAGGCCGCGATCTGTTCCTCGAGGGTCGGCTCGCTCGCGCTCTCGCTCGGCGTGGGTGTCTCAGGCATGCCGGGCAGTATGACACGGGCCACCTTGGCATTGAAGTCCTTCCATGTGTACTCTTAAGCGTCGAACTTTAGAGCTGAAGTCTTCGAGGCTCAGCTCTCCTCTCTGTTCCGTCTCCTCTTCAATACCTAGGCAGGTGAGTGTGACCACCGCGATGGGCGCCGCGTTGCGCCGTATCCAGCTGGGCAACGCGCTGAGCGCGTTCGGCAACGGCTTCACCGTCCCGTTCCTGTTCATCTACGTGGCACAGGTTCGCGATCTTGGGGCGAGCACCGCGGGCGTGGTGCTCGCGACGTTCGCGGTGGCCGCGCTTGTCGTGCTCCCCTTTACCGGTCGGGTCATCGACCGGCGGGGGCCGTTGCCCGTCGCCATCGCGGGAACCGTCGCCGCGGCCGTCGGGTCCCTAGGGCTCGGGCTCGCGTCCAGTGAGCCAGCGGTGATCGCGGCGGCCGGCATGCTCGGTGCGGGCATCGCGGTGATCCAACCCGCGCTGGCCACGATGATCGCGTGGTGCTCGACGCCGACGACACGCTCGCGTGCCTTCGCAACGCAGTTCTTCCTCAACAACCTGGGCCTCGGTCTCGGTGGCCTGCTGGGTGGGCTGCTCGTGGACACGGCACACCCGTCGAGCTTCGTTCGCCTCTTCGCGATCGAGTCCGCGATGTTCCTGGTGCTGGGCGCGGCGATCGCCACCGTGCGGTTGCCCCAGGCCCCGAAGGTCGAGGACGCGATACCGGCCGACAAGGGCGCCAGGGGCGGATGGCGCGTGCTGCTCGCTGACCAGGCGATGGTCCAGCTCTGCGTGCTGGGGTTCGTGATGTTCTTTGCCTGCTACGGACAGTTCGAGTCGGGACTCTCGGCGTTCGCGGTGGAGATCACCAACATCTCACCCGCGACGTTGGGTGTGGCACTGGCGGCCAACACGGCGGTCATCGTGATCGCGCAGTTCGTCGTCCTCAAGCTGGTCGAGGGGCGGCGGCGCAGTCGGGTGATCGCTCTGGTCGGGCTCATATGGACGGTGGCCTGGGTGGTCGCCGGGACTTCCGGTCTGATCCACGGCAGCCAGGCGATGGCCACGGCGGCGATCATCTCGACGTACGCGCTCTTCGGGCTCGGCGAGGCGATGCTGTCGCCGACCGTGGCACCGCTGGTGGCCGACCTCGCGCCCGGTTCGCGGATGGGGCAGTACAACTCGGCGTTCGCGCTGGTCAAGCAGCTCGCGCTGGCTGTGGGGCCGGCGGTGGGTGGCCTGCTGGCGGGCGGTGGTCTGTACGTGGCGTACATCCTGATGCTCATCGGTTGCTCGCTCGGCATCACGGCGCTGGCGCTGCGGATGGGGCGGCGGCTCACGCCGCTCCAGGACAACCCGCTGTACGCGGTACTGGCCCCCGCCGCGACCGTTACCGGCCCCACTCCGCGCGCGGAGGCCGACGCCGGGGGACCGATAGCCGAGCCCAAGCAGGGGGCGGTGACCACGGTGACCTGAGCCCGGATGCTCAGGCGGCGGGTGCGCCGAGTCCGGCCCCGCGGCGACACCCCAGCTGACGCGCGCCGGGGGTCAGTGGCGGGGTAGGGCGAATTCGCACCACACCGCCTTGCCTCCGTCGGGGGTGCGGCGTGAGCCCCATGACGAGGCGATGGTGGCGATGATCGAGATGCCTCGGCCGGCCTCGTCGACCGGTTCGGCGCGGCGGCGCCGGGGCAGGTGGTCGTCTCCGTCCGTCACCTCGATGATCAGTCGGCGGTCGGTGCGCCGCAGGCGCAGGCGCATGGGGGGTGTGCCGTGCTGGAGGGAGTTGGCGACGAGTTCGCTGGTGGCCAGGACGCCGAGGTCGCGGAGTTCGGTCGGGAACCGCCAGCTCGCGAGGATGCCCGAGGCGAAGGCGCGGGCGCGGGGCGCGGCCTCGACGGAGCCGAGCAGTTCGAGCGGCGTTGTGGAACAGCTCGGCTTCGTGCCCGGTGCGGGCGTTGTGTTGGAGCACCAGGACGGCGACGTCGTCGTGGTCGGCGGTGATGCCGAGCGACCGGATCAGCCGGTCGCACATCACCTGGGGCGAGCCGGCGGCGCCGGCGAACGCGCGCTCCAGGTCGGCCACCCCCTCGTCGATGTCCCGGTCCCGTCGTTCGACCAGGCCTTCCGTGTAGAGGACGGCGCTGGAGCCGGGGCTCAGCGGCACCGAGCCCGAGGCGTGCAGCCACCCACCGGTGCCCAGCGGCGGGCCGGTGGGCTCGGCGGCGCGGTGCACCGTCCCGTCGGGGTCGCGACCAGGATGGGCAGGTGCCCGGCGGAGGCGTAGATGAGCCGGCCCTCGTTGGGGTCGTGGACGGCGTAGACGCAGGTGGCGATCTGGCTGGCGTCGATCTCGGCGGCCAGGCCGTCGAGGAGTTGCAGCACCTCGTGGGGCGGGAGGTCGAGACGGGCGTAGGCGCGTACGGCGGTGCGCAACTGGCCCATGACGGCCGCCGCACGCAGGCCGCGACCCATGACATCGCCGATGACCAAGGCCGTGCGGCCGGCGCCGAGGGTGATCACGTCGTACCAGTCACCGCCGACCGCCGACTCCGTGCCGCCGGGCTGATAGGTGGCGGCGACGCGTAGGTCGTCGGGTTGTTCGAGCTCCTGTGGGAGGAGGCTGCGCTGGAGGGCGACGGCGGCCTCGCGTTGGCGGCGCTCGCTGACGCGGAGGCGCTCGACCGCATCGACCTGGTCGGTGACGTCGGCCGCGTAGACGAGGACGCCTCGGTAGAAGGTGGTGGGTTGCTGGGCCGGTGGGACGGTGCCGGGCGGAGTTGCGCTGGCGGGGGCGGCCGGGGCCGGGTGGCCCGGCGTGCCGATGACCAGTCGGGCGGGTGCCGGGGCGTCGTCGGTCGGCGCGTCGTGTGGGGCGGGTTGCGGGGCGTGCCAGGCCTGGGAAGCGTCGTGCGGCGGGTCGGCGTATGACGGCGGGGACGCGTCAGGTGCCGCCGGGTCTGCGGCGTTGCGCGCCGCCCGGGACGGGCTCGTCGGGGCGCCGATGGTGCTGGGGTCCGCAGGCGTGGGGCTGGCGGGCGCGGGATCGGTGGCGGTGGGGCTCGGTGCCCGTGTGGGCCTCGGGGGTCCGGTGGGCCTCGGGGGTGGTGTGAGGGGTCGGGACGGGAGCGCCGTGCGGGGTGGGGATGGCTGCGGCGGCGGGGTCCGGGGCGGTGTCGGGGTGACTGGTGACGGCGAGCGGTGGCGCGACCTGGATGGGGGTGCAGGTGAAGGTGTAGTAGCTGTCGCGGGTGCGCGGAGCGGGCGGCGCGGCGGAGGCCGCGCGCGGGGTCGGGCGGGCGGCGCCCGGCCAGTGCCAGCCACGGGTGTGGCGCCCGGTCCCGGAACCTCGGGCGCCGGGCACCGCGCGGGGCTCCGGGTCAGCGTGGTGGAGCGGGTGGGTGGCCAGATCGGCGAGCGGGTCGGCGACCGCCTCGCAGATGGGGTCGGCGGCCAGGTCGGTGGCCTGCGCCGGGACTGGGGCGGACGCCGTGGCCGGGGTGGCCATGGCCTGGGTGGATGCCGAGGTTGGGGCCGGTGTCGCGGCTGAGTTCGCGGTAGACGCCGTGGCGGGCTCGGCGGTGGTGGCCGCGGTGCCGGGCCTGCCGGTGTGTCGGGCCCCGTCGCGTGGCGCGGCCAGGGCCGGAGCCACGCTGAGGTGGTGGGCGGTGTCGGGGGGTGGTGTGCGGGGTGTTCGGGGCGCGGTGCGGTTCGGGAGCCGCTGCCTGGGCCGCTGTGTGTGGGGCTGGGGGCCGGGCGGCGTTCCGGGGTCGAGCCCCGGTGCGGCGCGGCGCCGCCTTCCGGGGTCGGGCCGTCGTCTCGGGCCAGGCCGTCGTCCGTCCCTGTGCCGTCTGCCGTCGCCGGTCCGCGTCCGCCGCTGGGGCGGGTGCCGGGGCTGAGCTGAGGCCCGTGGCTGTCGCGGGATCGGTGGCCGCCGGGCCGGTCGGCGCGGGTGCGGGCGCCACGGGTGCGGTCGGCGCGGCCTCGGTGGCGGCGGAGTCGGTCGGTACGCCACCGGCCGACGCTTCGTCACCGGACGGCGCCTCGCCGCGCGGCACGGAGTCGGGCGGCATGGAGTCCGGCGGCATGCAGTCGGCCGGACCGGACTCCGACGGACTGATCTCCGACGCACCGGACTCCGACGGACTGACCCCTGGCAGACCGGGCGCGGGTCAGGCGGGGGCGTGGGGTTCGGGGATGTCGTCGGCGGGTGGGTCGGGCGGGCGGGGTGGGTGAGGCGCTGGCGCCGCGGAGCACGTTGCGGAGCAGGGCGGTGCCGCCGATGCGTACCGCCCCGCCGCCGGTGCGCACCGGTCGGCCGTCGGTGCGGGTCGGCGAGCCGGTGACGCGGGGCGGGGTGCCGTCCGTGGTGGGTGTGTCGTCGGGGGCGGGGGTGGGTGCCGGGCCGGTGGGTGCGGTCAGTGGCGTGTCGGGGCGCGGGGTTGGCTGGGCGGGGGCGCGCGGGCTCGCGTGCGCGGGTTCCGCGTCCTGCGCGCCCGGTGCGGGAGGCGTTGTCAGGCCGCCGCGTGGGACGCGGCGCGACTTGACCGTACGGGGCGTACCGCTACGCAACACCTGGTCCATCAGCGGCAGCAGCCCCATCTCCTGGAGCTCGGGGAGCGCCTCGCGGGCGGGCAGGCCGGGGGTGCGGGTGCCGAAGAGGGCCGCGTACGCCTCGTTGACGTACGCGATGCGGTGGTCAAGGCCGTAGACGACCAGGGCCGAGACCTGGGTGAACAGGGCCTGGGCCGACAGTTCTTCGAGGGTGGGGACTTCGCCCGGGTCGGGGTGGGAGCCGGCGGGGGCTTCGGGGCCGGGTCCGGCGTCGCCCCGTTCGTCTCGGGCCGCCGGCACCGGGCCGGCGCCCGTCGACGGGGTGCGCGCTGCGCGGTCACCGCGGGCGGCGCGTCGCTGGGAACCAGGGAATCGGACGCTCCAACGCGTGAAGTTCACAGAGGATTACCTCGCGGAGTCGTGGCAGAGCGGCGCACCGACGCAGGGTGGCGGACAACAGTGCGGGGGCGTGGCTCCTGGGAGATGCGGCAAACGTCCAGATCCTCGTGCTTGTCACTCTTCGCAGATACGAGCCCACCCATGGTCACACGTCCAGTGTGGCCGACCGGACTGACATCCGTCAGACGCCAGTCGCGCCGGGGGAGTTCCCGGCTCCGCCGTGCGCGGTGTGACGGGCAGCTAGCTGGCTTCCGGGTGGCGGCCAGTGCCGGCGGCGAGTTCGAACTCGGCGCGCGGGTGTTCCAGCGAGCCGAGCGACACGATCTCCCGCTTGAACAGCCCGGACAAGGTCCATTCGGCCAGCACCCGGGCCTTGCGGTTGAGGGTCGGCACCCGGCTGAGGTGATAGGCCCGGTGCATGAACCATGCGGGGTACCCCTTGAGCTTGCGGCCGTAGACGTGCGCCACGCCCTTGTGGAGGCCGAGCGAGGCCACCGAACCGACGTACTTGTGCGCGTAGTCGGCGAGTGGCTGGTCGCGCAGGCTGGCGACGATGTTGTCGGCGAGCACCCTGGCCTGGCGTACGGCGTGCTGGGCGTTGGGGGCGCAGAGCGCGTCGGGCGCGTCCGAGGTGACGTCGGGTACGGCGGCGGCGTCGCCCGCTGCCCAGGCGTTGTCGGCGTCCTCCAACCGCAGCGCCGGGGTGCACGGCAGCCGGCCGCGGCCGTTGGTGGGCAGGTCGGTGGCAGCCAGGAGCGGGTGGGGCTTGACATCCGCGGTCCACACGAGCGTGCGCGCGGGCAGCCGGGTGCCGTCGCTCAGGACGACCACGCGGTTCTCACAGGAGTCGAGCCGCGTCTCCAGGCGCACGTCGATGTTGCGGCCGCGCAGCTCGCGCACGGCGTACTGGCCCATCTCCTCGCCGACCTCCGGGAGGATGCGGTCGGTGGCCTCGACCAGCACCGATTTCAGGTCATCTGGCAAGAGGTTGTGGTAATAGCGCGCGGCGTAGCGCGCCATGTCCTCAAGCCCGCCGAGCGCCTCGACGCCCGCGTAGCCGCCGCCCACGAAAACAAAAAGGTGAGCGCCGCGTCCCGGACCTCCGGGTCGCGGGTGGAGGATGCGATGTCGAACTGTTCCAGGACGTGATTACGCAGCCCGATGGCCTCCTCGACGGTCTTGAAGCCGATTCCAAATTCGGCCAATCCGGGGATCGGGAGAGTACGGGAAACGGACCCGGGGGCGAGTACCAGCTCGTCGTAGTGAATCTCGATCGCGCCGGTGCCTTCCTCGGCGGTCGCCAGAGTGCGGACGGCGGCGGTGCGCTTGGCGTGATCAATCGTCGTGACCTCGCCAATGACGACCTGGCATCTCGGCAAGATCCGGCGCAGCGGCACCACCACGTGCCGCGAGGAGATCGAACCGGCCGCCGCCTCGGGGAGAAACGGCTGGTAGGTCATATACGGCTCGGGGTCGACCACGATGACCTGCGCCTCGCTGCGCTTCAGCTTCCGCTGGAGGCGCAGCACGGTATTCATCCCGACGTAGCCACCGCCGACAACAAGAATGCGCGCGGGTTCCTTCACCCTCCCATGACGCACCCGCGGCCGGACTTTGTCCACAACCCTGACGAAATGTATGACCGGAGGGTCCTGGGAAAGTGGAGGCTTTGGTTCGGTCACAGACCCGGAAGGTGCGCAGGTCAGCGCGCGATCGCGGGGCACGCGATCGCGGGGCATTGGAGCGGCGGCGAATCGGGAGAGATCGGCCGCGTACTCCGATCGGGGGGCGCTCTGGACGGAACTACCCCTTCATTCTTGACCTGGGCTCAACTATGTTCGTACTTCGTCGGGGTGTCGACACAGCCCCGGCAGCCAGGGCGGGGAGTCTCCGGGGGGAGACGTTCATTACCGGGGGGATCGGTTATGCACATTCAGAGTTCGCTTTGGTCATCCAGCGTTGCCACGACGGACGGGGGGAATGGCCGCAATACGCCGCTGCGCGTAGACGCTCAGCGCAATCTCGAACACGTGCTGCGAGCTGCCCGTGAGGTGTTCGGGGAGCTGGGTTACGGCGCGCCGATGGAGGACGTGGCGCGCCGGGCCCGAGTCGGGGTCGGCACGGTCTACCGGCGGTTTCCCAGGAAGGACGTGCTGGTCCGTCGGATAGCCGAGGAGGAGACGGCGCGCCTCACTGACCAGGCGCGCTCCGCGCTCCGCCAGGAGGACGAGCCGTGGTCGGCGCTCTCCCGCTTCCTGCGGACCTCGGTGGCGTCCGGCGCGGGCCGGCTGCTGCCGCCGCAGGTGCTGCGGGTCGACGTCGACGCGGAGGCGGAGGCCGAGGAGGCCCGTGTGCCGCACCAGCGGCAGTCGCCGCTGGCCGCAACGGAGTTGCGGCTCGTGGAGCAGCGCAGCACACCGGACCCGCTGGAGGGCGTCGGACCCGACGTCGCGGCGGGCGCGGGCGCGACGGGGGCCGGCTCGGGCGCGATCGCGCCGGTGGCCGCCGCGCCGACGGGACCCACGGCGGTACCCGGCACGGTGAGCAACGGAACGGCGCAACAGAGCCCGGACGACGGCGGTGCCACGGCGCTGCTCGAGGTCGTCGGCAAGCTCGTGGACCGCGCGCGGGCCGCGGGTGAGCTGCGGGCGGATGTCACGGTCGCGGACGTGCTGTTGGTGATAGCGACGGCGGCCCCGTCGCTGCCCGACGCGGCACAGCAGGCGGCGGCATCGGCCCGACTGCTCGACATCCTGCTGGACGGGCTCCGCTCGCGGCCGGTGGGCTGACCGCACCGGTCACCCACCACCGCCGCGAGCACCCGCCGGGTACGGGTACGAGCACGTACCCGTACCCGGTGAGATCGACGGTCGCTCGTGGGCCCGCGTTCCGTTCTCACGGCACGCGGGCCCACGGGGCCGCCGCCTGACTCGTCTCCGGGCCAGGCGGGCCGTCAGGCAGCGCCCCGCATCGGTTCGCGTCCGTTGGCCTGGCCAACCCATCGCCGGGCAGGTCTCTGCCAGCCGGCCAGCACGCGGGCCGGGCCATCACTGGGCCGGCACGCGCGCGGCCAGCCTGTGCTCGCCAGCCGTCGGCCGAGCCGGCCGTACGCGGAGCCAGCCGCCGGGGGCCAGCCCACCGCGAGACCAACCCCGTCACGGAGCCACGGTCAGTCGCGGAGTCAGCCGGTCAGCGCGTTGGCCCGCCGGTGGGCCAACTCAGGTACGAGGCCGACCACGGGGCAACCGGACGCCGGGCTATCCGGGCATCAGACCGTTGGGGCAGTCGGGCGCCGGGCAGAGCCGAGCCCTACGGAACCCGCTCCGCACGCGACCAACCTCCGCTCGCGACCATCTCCACTGGGGGCCCTCCCAGCACGGGACCAACCCAGCACCGCGCCAGCACCGCGCCCGAGCAACCCTTCGCATCGGCAACGCCTACGGTGGCCAACACATCTGATCCGTCGGCCGTCTGGCGCGCCGACCACCCCTCCAGACACCCACCTGACGGGGCGTGGGGCGGCCCGGGGTTGGCCGCGCGGAGGGTGGTGTGGAGTGGGTGGGTCGGCGTGGGAGGTGCAGAAAGGGTTCCCCATTTGGGTGAAGAGTGGGGGCTCAGCCTTGCGAAGCAACCCCGGGAGGGTGGTTGCTGGAAGGGACAGGGCTAGGTCAGCGACGGCTGTGGCACGCTTGCCGCGTGTTCGGGTCTGAGGGTGCGTACGGGGGGCTACGTGAATGGGCGTTGAGGGGCCGGACGAACGATGCGGTCGTGAAGACGACGGGGTGACCGGGGCCGGGGAGGCTGTCGGGAATGGCGTGGCTGGCGCAGCCAGCCCGGTGGCCGGAGAAGTGGCCGACGGTCGGGCGGAGGGCGGCGGTGCAGGCGGCGGCTCGGCGGGCGACGCGCCGCTGGCCGACACGGAGTTGCTGGACCGGATGCGGGCGGGCGGGGACGAGGCGTATCGGGAGCGCGTACGAGGAGCTGTACCGGCGCCACGCGCCGGCAGTGCGCCGGTACGCCCGTAGCTGCTGTCGGGACGCCGACACCGCGGACGACCTGACGGCCGAGGTGTTCGCCCGTACGTTGCAGGCCGTGCGGGGCGGGGCCGGGCCGCGGACGGCGGTGCGGACGTACCTGCTGACGACGGTGCGCCGGGTGGCGGCGGCGTGGACGAAGACCGCCAAGCGCGCGCAACTGGTCGAGGACTTCGCGGTGTTCGCGGAGACGGCGGCGGCCCGGGCGGCGGCGCGCGACAAGGGGGCCCCGGGGTTCGACTTCGACGCGGGCGCGGACGTGCGGGCGATGCACAAGGCGGAGCGGACGTTGGCGGTGCGCGCGTTCCGTAGCCTGCCCGAGCACTACCAGACGGTGCTGTGGCACACCACGGTGGAGGACGAGCCGTTGCGGGAGGTCGCGCCGCTGCTCGGGCTGACGGACAACGCGACCGCGGTCCTCGCGCACCGGGCGCGCGAGAAGCTCAAGCAGGCGTATCTCCAGGCGCACGTCAACGCGGCGCAGGTGGCGAGCGGGGAGTGCGCGCGGTACGCGGACCGGCTGGGCGCGTACGCCAGGGGCGGGCTGCGGGTGCGGGCCGAGCGCGGGTTGCGCAAGCACCTTGAGGAGTGCGCCGCGTGCCGCATGGCGGCGCTTGAGGTGGCGGACGTGAACGCGCGGCTGCGGGCGGTGCTGCCGGTCGCGGTCATCGGTTGGTTCGCCGCCGGGTACGCGGCCAAGGCTGCCGGCGCGGCGGGCGCGGGGCGGCCACCGGCGCGGCGGCGGCAGCAGCGAGTCGGCGGGCGGCCTGGCCGGCTCGGGCGCGGCGGCCTCCGGCGGCGGCGCGGCGGGAGGCGGCGCGGGCGCCGGGGCCGGCGCGGTCGGCGAGGGGCTCGGGACCGCGGCCAAGGTGGGCATCGCGGCGGGTGTGGTGGTCGTGGCGGGGGCGATCCTCGCGTACGCGCTCTCGGGCGGTTCCGAGCCGAAACAGGAACCACAGGCCAAGGAGCCGACGATCGCGGTACCCGGCACCCCGCACAACCCGCCGCCGGAGCCGAGCCCGCCGGCACCCCCGCCGGCCGCGGCCAGGCCCACGCCGGCACCCCGCCCCGAGCCCACACCCACGCCGACGGTGACCACGCCGGCGCCCCGGCCGACGCCGCCGAGCCCGACGCCGCCACCGGCGACCACTCACCCGCCCAAGGCGACCCCGACCCCGACGCCCACGCCGAGCCCCGGAGCCGACGGTCTACCAGGTCAACCGGTTGGAGTACGCGGGCGTCGGCGACGGCACCAAGCTGGAGCTGCGGCTCGTCGAGAGCAGCCCGCTGTGGCAGCGCGAGGAGCTGTCGATCGGCGGCAGGCGGTACGCGCACGGGGCCACCGTGCACGCGCCGGCGTCGGTGACGATCGACCTGAACCGCACGTGCACGACGTACGAGGCGCACGTCGGGCTCGACGACCTGACGCAGCGCGTGGGCGCGGCGCGGTTCGCCGTCTACGGCGGCGCGACCAGGCCGCTGTGGCGCTCCGGCATCGTGCGGGCGGGTCAGCCTGCCGTTCCGGTGCGCGTCTCGCTGGCCGGGCAGGAGTCAATCCGACTGGTGGTGGAGCCGCACTCGGTCTTCGGCCGGGTGGCGCTCGGGGACTGGGCCCAGTCGCGCATCGGGTGCCGGTAGGGCGGGAGCAGGCGCGGGCGTACGTATGGGCCGGTGGCCGTGCGGGTCCGTATCCGTGCGGGGCGGTGGTCGTACGGGTCGGTAGCCGTGCAGGTCTGTCCGTCGTACGGGGCGGTGGTCGTCCGGGGCGGTCGTTGTGCGGACGTGGTGCTGGGTTGGGGCCCACGTACCGGTGGGAGCCCGGCGGGGCGTACGTACCGCGGCGGCCCTTCGGGCAGGAGCGGAGAGTTGGTGGGCGCGGGTCGGGGCCGCGGTTGGTGGGAGGGGGCGGGTGATGGAGGGAGGGACGGTCCGGTTGTCATCCTTTTCGCCTGATAGACCCGTTTGGTTCATCAACGGGGGTTAGCTTGCCCGGCAGCGCGACCCCCGGTCGCGGCGTCCCTCCCCCGTGTCTCTGCAGGAGTTCCCATGCGCCGTCATCTCTCCGTGCCGGTGGTCGCCGCCGTGCTGGCCGCCGCCGTCCCCGCGCTCACCGGCAGCAGCCCGGCCACCGCCCGCTCCGGTGACGCGGCCCCCGGCCACGCCCGGTCGAAGCCGCTGGTGATCGCGCACCGCGCGGGCACGGCCGACGCCCCGGAGAACACGTTGGAGGCCATCCGTACGTCCCTGCGGGCCGGGGCCGACGGGCAGTGGTTGAGCCTCCAGGCGACCCGGGACGGCGTCCCCGTGCTCTACCGGCCAACGGACCTCTCGTCGCTCACCGACGGTTCCGGGGCCGTCGCGGACCACCGGTTGCGCGACCTGGCCCCGTTGAACGCGGGGGACCACTTCAAGGACGAGCGGGGCGGGTACCCGTACCGCGCGCGTCCGGTGCGCATACCGACGCTGGTCGCCACGTTGGACGCCGTCCCCGCGGGCAAGCAGGTCTACCTCGACCTCAAGCAGGCGCCGGCCCGGCACGTCGTGGACGCGGTGACGCGGGTGCTGGACGAGAAACGGGCGTGGGGGCGGGTGCGGTTGTACTCGACGGACGCGGAGGTCACCGGGCTGCTGGCCAGGGACCCGCGGGCGCGGGTGGCCGAATCGCGGGACGCGACGCGGCAGCGGCTCGCCGAGGTGGCCCTGGAGCGCGCGTGCAAGAGCGCGCCGCCCGCGGGCTCGTGGGCCGGGTTCGAGTTGAAGCGGCAGGTGACGCTCCAGGAGAAGTTCACCCTCGGCACCGGTGAGTCCGCCGTCACCGCCCAACTGTGGACCCGCGAGTCCGTCGACTGCTTCCGCTCTGCGGACAAGGGGCGTACGCGTACCAAGGCCCGCACGCCCATCGTGATGCTCGGCATCAACACGCCGCAGGACCTGCGCACCGCCACCCGGCTCGGCGCCACCGCGGTCCTCGTCGACTCGCCCCGGCAGATGGTGGGGGCCCAGCACGGCCGTTGAGTCCCGCACGCCTCACCGGGCCGGCCCCGCGCACCCACCGGCCCCCCACACACCGCTGGACCCACCAGCCCGAGCCGACCGCCAACTCGCCAGGCCGCCAGGCCGCCAGGCCAAGACGAGCTGAAACGGGCCAGGACGGTCAGGACGAATCAGGACGGTCGGTCAGGACGGACAGTTAGGACGGTGGGTCGGGACGGTCAGGACGGATTACGGCTCGGCCGGGGTGGGCCCCCGGGCGGGCGGTGGCGGGTCGGACGCCGCCAAGACGTCGCTGATCAGCGCGACCACGGCGGAGACCGAGAGGCCACGGCCCGCCGCGCGTAGGGCGGCGCACTCCGCGTCGCCGACGGCCTGCCCCACCGCGCGGGCGGTGCCGTCCGTCGTGGCCTGGGCCAGCGGCGTGCGCGGCAACCGGTCGCGCCAGCCGTCGGCGGCGCCGAGCAGCCGGGCCGCGGCCCGCTGCTCGCCCTGTTTGACCAGCACGTACGCGGTGGTCTCGGCCGCGTGGGCGAGCAGCATCTCCGTACAGTTCGCCGCGCTGCCCTCGGCCAGCGCGTCCCGCAACCGGTACAACCCGCCACGCGGGTCACCCTCGTCGGCGGCGATCCGCCCCTCCAGGCTGCTCAGCGCCACCGCGAACTGCGGGGGCGGGGAGGCGTCCCGGGCCGCCGCACGCGCCTGGTCGGCCAGGACGCGGGCGCTCGCGACGTCGCCGTACGCCAGCTCGATGGACGCGCGCACCGACCCGTTGAACGCCCGTGCCTCCACCCCGCCGAACCGCTCCGCCTCGGCGTCCGACTGGTCGAGCAGCACGGTCGCCGCGGCGGGGTCGCCGCAGGAGAAGGTGAGTTCGGCGAGGCGGGAGATGAGGAAGGGGGTCTCCGTGTACGCGCCCAGCTCGCGCGCGAGGCGCAGCGCCTCGTGGTAGTGGTCGCGGGCCTCCGCGTACCGGCCGTACACCGCCGCCAACTCGCAGCTGGCCTCGTTGAACTGGACCAGCATCCAGCGGTCGCCCACCCGGCGACTGATCGCCTGTAGTTCGGCCCAGTCCCGGTCGACGCGGTGGATGCCGCTGGTCCTGTCGATGGTCAGGTGGGTGCGGAACATCAACGTGACGCCGAGCGCCCAGTCGTCGCCGTCGCGGCGGCAGTTCTCCGCCGCCTGGTCGAGCAGTGGCGCGACGCCCGCGTGGCCCGTCGATGAGGTAACCGACGAACGGTCACAGCAGCCCGGGGAACCGCGTGCCGGCCTTCCCCCGCTGGCCGGCGTACGCGTCACGGATGGTGCGGGCGGCGGCCAGCACCTCCGGGTCGCCCAGCACCTCGGCCGACCGGTGTTCGGACAGCAGGAGGTAGAGGAGGAGTTGCAGGTCGAGGCGGCGCCAGTAGCGCGCGACGGCGGCCGGGTCGTCCGCCGACGGCGCGCCGTCGAACTCGGGCTGCGCGCCGGAGCCGCCGGGCGCGTCGGGTTCGTGGATCGCGGGCCAGGCGCGGGTGCGGGGCGGACGGCCCCGCGCTCGTCGAGCAGGTCCCACGACCAGTCGACCACCGCGCGCAGCGTCTGCTGACGCGGCAGTACGGTCCGGCTGCCGCCGCGGTGAGCAGGCGGAACCGGTCGTCGAGCCGGTCGGCGATCTGGCGTGGCGACAGCATCCGCAGCCGGGCCGCGGCGAGTTCGATGGCCAGCGGCAGCCCGTCCAGCCTGCGGCAGATCTCGGCGACCGCCCCGGCCGTCTCCGGGTCGCGCGCCGGGTCGAAGCCGGCCGCACGGCCGCGGCGCGCTCGGCGAACAACTGGTGCGCCGGCACGGGCGCCAGCGGCTCCACGGGGCGCACCGCCTCGCCCGGCACGCCGAGCGGCTCGCGGCTGGTGGCGAGCACCGTGACCTGCGGGCAGTGCGTGAGCAGGGTCTCGGCGAGTTCGGCCGCCGCCTCGATGACGTGCTCGCAGTTGTCGAGGATCAGCAGTAACCGGCGGTGCGCGCAGTGTTCGACCAGGCGCGCGGTGGGCGACGCGCTCTCCGGCGCGGTGCGCGGTTCGAGGCCGCCAGCGTGCAGGGTCGTGTCGCGGCGGCGGACGGCGCTGAGCACCGCGCCGGCCACGTCGGCGGGGCTGTCCAGCGGGGCGAGTTCGGCGATCCACACGCCGTCGGGGTACGCGGCGGCGACGGTGGCGGCGGCCTCCTCCGACAGCCGCGTCTTCCCGGAGCCGCCGGGCCCGGTCAGCGTGACCAGCCGGGCCCCGTCCAACTCCGCCCGCAGCGACCGGATCTCGGCCCGCCGCCCGACGAAGCTCGTGAGCCGGGACCGCAGATTGGCCCCGCGGCGCCCCGGCAAGCCCGCCCCCACTCCGGCACCCGCTCCCGCCTCCGCCGCCTCGCCAGGCGTGCCCGGGCCGCCCGGAGCGTCCGAGCCGGCCGGAGCGCCCTCTGCCGATGTGGCCGGTCCGGCCGGCGCCACCGGCGGCGCGGGCGTGGCGGAGGTGCTCCGGCCGGCTCGTACGGGCTGCTCGTCGGGTAAGGGCTCCGCTGCCGCGGTCCGATCCGTTCGTACGGCCTGGCCCGCCCGTACGGCCTGATCCGTCCGTACGGCCCGCGCGGCGGGTGCCGTGTCCGGCTCGTCGGGCTCGGTGGGCCGAAGGGGGCGGTGGCGTGTCCCGGTCGGTGGGGCGGGTCGGTCAGGGGCGGCGGGGCCGTCAGGAGTTTCGGCGTGCGGGTGGCGCAGTTCGCTGTCCGGGTCGGTGCCGAGGCGGTCGGCGAGGGTGCGGCGGGCCTCCTCGTACGCGGCCAGGGCGTCCGCCGAGCGGTCGGCGGCCCGCAGGGCGCGGATGAGTTGGGCGCGGAAGGGTTCGTCGAGCGGGTGCTGGGCGATGAGTACGCGCAGCTCGGGTATGACGTCGGTGCCGTGGCCGAGCGCGAGTTCCGCGTCGATCCGCTGGTGCAGCGCGGTGAGGTGGAGCGCGTCGGCGCGGGCCGCGGCCACCGCGCGGTCCGGCAGGTCAGCGAGGGCCGGCCCGCGCCACAGGGCCAGCGCGTCGCGCAGCAGCGCGGCGGCCGTCGCGGCGTCGCCGGCTTCGAGGGCGCGCCGCCCGGCGCCCGCGCGCTGCTCGAAGACGGCCAGGTCGATCTCGTCGGGCGCGGCGGCGAGCCGGTAGCCGCCGGGGGCGGACTGGACGGCGGGCTTGCCCAGGTTGTGGCGCAGCCGTCCGACGAGCGCCTGGAGTGCGGCGGGGGGGGTGTCGTGGGACGGCTCGTCGCCCCACACGTCGTCGATCAGGGCCCTGGCCGGGACCAGCGCGGTGGCCGGGCGGGTGGCGTGTACGGCGAGCGAGGTGAGCAGCGCGCGCAGGCGCGGGCCGCCGACGGGCAGGGGTTGCCCACGCTGGTCGTACGCCTCGGTGGTGCCCAGGATCAGATATCGCACTCGCCCATTGTCCTCGTATCGCTCGTCGATCCGCCGCTTCCGCCCTCGCCGTCGTCCCCGGCGCCACCCGTCTGACGTGGGCCGATGCCGGACCGCTCGCGGGCCGGGCCCGGCGGTGGCGGCAGGTCGGGACCGACGACCACGAGGCATTGACCATACGTCGGCTCGGCGCGACCCGCCGTCCACGCCACGGCCTGCCGGCGGCGGATCGGCTGCGGAGCGGCTGCGGGGCCAAGGGCGTGCGGGCGGCCGATCGGCGGCGGGGCCGGGGCGTACCGGCGGCGGGTTGGGGGCTGAGGCGAGGTCAGAGGCTGGGGCGCGGGACGACTCCGCCCGCCACGGCGCGCTGGCGGGGGGCCGCTCTGCCGGTCCAGCAGGTGCCGCGGCGGGCCAGCAGGCGGCGCAGCCACACCTCGGTGGAGACGAGTTCGGCGATGCCGTCCAGCGGGACGCGTTCGCCGTCGGCCGCGGCGCGCAGCGCCTTGCGCACCACGCGGGCCTCCACCAGGCCGGCGTCGGCGAGCAGCGGGGCGTCGAAGAGCGCTATCAGGTCGTCGATGGCGTGCCGCAGGCCGGCACGGGCGGCGACGGTGTGGCTGGCGTGCGAGGGCGCGCCCCAGCCGGGCGGCAGGTCGCGGATGCCCGCACCGGCCAACACGGCGCGCAGGACCAAGGCCCGCGCCCCCGGCTGCACCCGGAGCGCTTCGGGGAGCGCGCGGCAGGCCCGTACCACCTGGTTGTCCAGGAACGGCGCGTGCAGCCGGTGGCTGCGGATCTCGGCGGCCTGCTCGAAGACGCGGTGGTCGGCGGCGTGCCGGGCCAGCGCGGCGTCGGCCCGGCGCTCGCCGGGACGGCGCAGGAGGACCGGGCGGGCGGCGGCCGTCTCCAGGCGAACCGATACTTCGGCGAGCGCCTCGCCGGTAAGCCAGCGCGCGGCCGGGCCCGGGCGGCACCAGGCGAGGGCGGCTAGCGACGCCCCGACGGCGCCGCCGACGCCGTCGCCCTCCGCGCCGTCGGCCTCGGCGAAGTGCCGGTCGAGCAGCTTGCTGGCCACCGCCTCGACGCCCTCGCAGTAGGGCGTGCGGGCCAGCTTGCGGGCCGCGCGGTAGACGGTGAAGGGGACGAAGAAGGAGTGCGCGGAGGGGCCGTCGGCGCGGGCCAGGGCCGTGGCCGGGCGCAGCAGGTGCCGGCGGCGCCAGTCGAGCAGCAGGTCGGCGAGGCGGGCCGGGTGGGCGTCCAGGACCTGCCGCGCGCCGTGCCCGACGAGGTGGTCGGCGCTGCCGGCGGAGAGTCTGCGCCGGTGCCGCTCGGCGCTGACCAGGGTGGGGCCCGGTTCGTCGGTGAGCGGGCCCCGGTCCAGGGCCGCGTACGACAGGACCTCGGCGCCGGCGGCGACCACGACGTGGTGCAGGCGGGGGTTGGCGGCGATGACGCGGGCGCGTTCGAGTTCGGCCTCGCGGACGCGGCCGGGAACCGTCGCCAGGTCGTTGAAGGTGACGGCGAGCAGCCGCTCACCGGCTTCCGTGCCGTGCCCCAGCGGGGTGCCGGGCACGCCGGGCAGCCCGGCCGCGAGCAGCGCGAGGGTGCAGGAGGCGCTGCCGCCGGACAGGTCGGCGCCGACACCGGCGGCGGGCGCGCCCCGGGCGGCGCGCCGCTCGGCGGGGCCCATGCCGGGCACGGGCCCCGGGTCGAGGCCCGGGCCCTCCGCCTCGGGGGCGTGCCGGGGCGCGGCCAGGCACACCCGTACCGCCTCGATGAGCGCCTCCCGCACGCCCTCCACGGCCTGGCCGGGGTCGAGCTGGGGCGCGGCGACGGCGAGCGAGGCGGTGGGCTCGTAGCCGATGACGTCGCGCGAACCGCCGCGCCCCGCCCCGCGCGAGCCGGTGTGCCGGGCGCCGTGGCCGGCGTCGCGGTAGGGGGCGTCGCCGTAGGCGGCGCCGTACGCGCCCTCGGCCCGGTTCGAAATGGCGTACGGGCCGCTCGCCGCGTACCCACCCGGCCCGTCGCGGCCGTAGGCCCGGCCGTCCCGGTCGAAGCCGTCGGACGCGGAGCCGCCGCGCAACACCAGCGCGTGGCCGGGCGGTACGCGGCGCACGCCCTGGTAGGGGGTGCCGTCGCCGATCGCCTCGGGGGAGTCGGGGCAGGCCAACAGGGCGGCGAGGTGGCCGATGTCGAGTTGGGCTTCGATGAGGTCGGCGAGCGGGAGCGCGGCCGTCGCGTACGCCGTGCCGCCCTCCCAGGGGGTGTAGAAGACGGGGCGCGCGCCGGCCAGGTCGCCGGCGATGGTCAGGCGACGGCCGATCTGGGCGACGGCCTGTAGCTGCCGGGCCAGGCGGTGAGGTGGCGCAGGGCCCCGCCCCGGGCCGCGAGGAGTCCGGTGCGCAGTTCGTCGTCGTTGGCGCCGCAGCAGCCGAGCACGGCCAGCCGCGCCGCGCCGTCGGCGTGCACGACGCGCACCTCGTCAGGGCACCAGTCGCCGACGGCCCACAACGGATCGGGGCCACCCCAGATGAGCTGGGCGCCGACCGGTTGCAGGGCGCCTCCCTGGGCGAGGGAGGGCCCCGAGGCGATATTGCCCCACCCCACCAACCACCGCATCGCCGCCTCCAACCAACCACCGCATCGCCGCCTCCACAAGCTGTGGACAATGTAAGAAGGAGCAGCCATCATGCACAGTAAGCCCGCGCTGTCCGCATCGCCGGAGCCAACACGCAGGCGCCGGGAGCGCGCGGCCACTCCCCAACGGGCCGGCCACCACCACGTGGTGCCTCTCCGTCGAGGCCCATGCTGCCACGTCCACACGATGCGGTCGGGATGCGTTACGAGCCCTCACAGCCGAGCCCAGCGAAGGGAGCGACAGGCGAACCCAGGCCCACGCCACCACCACGACGGGGCCAATTCCCGTCGGAATCCGGTCACTCATGCGCCATCTGGAGGGCCCGTCACCACCCCGCAGCGGGGCCTCTTCGTCACGCTGCATACGCGCCAACCGATCGGACGGAGGCGAAGCGGAGGCGCTGCAGAGCATGCGGGCGCGCGCTCGGAGCGGGGCAACGGGGCGCGACGGCGGGGCCGTTCGCGAGGGGCCGCCCCACCGCGACACGGGCCCGGGCGGGCGGCGCGAGGGCGCGGTCGGCGGCCGGGGCGGGGTGCACGGCGCGCGGCGTACGGGCCGCGCGGCCGGGCCCGAGGAGGCTTGGGGGTACGCGGTCGGCCGGGCCCCAGGCGGCGCTCGGGCGGCGGCCGACGGGCGGGGCGACCATGGCCCGAGACGCGCGGACACCGATGCCGGCGGGCACCGCGGCGGCCGCGGTCCGCGCCCCTCGGGACCGGGTGCGGAGGACGGGTGACCGGTCGCCGCCGGGCGCCTGACCGGCGCGGCGTGGACTCCGAGCCGACGCTAAGCGGAATCCGGAACGGCGCGCTCGGCGTCGTGAGCGAGGCCGGGCAGCCGGGGATGTAAATCGGCCAATCTCATCGCGACGTTCGGGGCGCCCGCCACCCCGGCCGGGCCGACCGCCCGGGCCGCGCCGCCGACCGCGGGGAATGAGGCGGCGGCGTCCCCCAGCCCACTCAGCCAGCGCACAGCGGGCCGACCCACGCACCTCAAGAGAAGCACTCCCACTCAGGAGCAGGCAGAGCGCACGGCCGGGCGCACGGCCACACATGACAGGAGCACACGCCAGACCTCGCACGCCGTAACGGACCACAATCCCGCCATCCAAGACATCGCCCCTTAACGGTCGGGATGCAGCGAACTACGCTGGGTTTACGAATGCCTCGTGCCTATGCCGGGGCGGCCGTCGGGTGCTGTCGAGGGGTGCGCATGTCCAGGGAGCTACGCGGGCCGAACGAGAAGCTCGGCACGGTTCTCGCCCTCGCGGGAATCAGCAATGCCGGGCTCGCACGCCGGGTCAACGACCTTGGCGCGCAACGGGGTTTGACCCTCCGCTACGACAAGACGTCAGTGGCCCGCTGGGTGTCGAAGGGGATGGTGCCGCAGGGCGCGGCCCCGCACCTGATCGCGGCGGCCATCGCGAGCAAGCTCGGGCGCCCCGTCCCGCTGCACGAGATCGGCCTCGCTGACGCCGACCCCGCGCCCGAGGTGGGGCTGGTCCTTTCCGCGCGATATCGGCCAGGCGGTGCGCTCCGCGACGGACCTGTACCGGCTGGATCTCGCCGGTCGGCGCGGCGGCGGGGGCATCTGGCAAAGCCTGGCCGGATCGTTCGCCGTGACCGCCTACGCCACGCCGGCCTCGCGCTGGTTGATATCGCCGGCCGACAGTTCGGTGGCCCGCGAACCGAAGCCCGAGCGGCCCACCCCACGCGCCGCACGCGCCGCACCCACCCAACCCGCCCAGCCCGTCCCACCCAACCCGCGCGCCCAACCGATGCCGCGCTCCCAACCCACTTCACCCGCCGCCCGCGCCCAACCCACCCCACAGGGCCAACAGGGCCACGCCCCCCGCGACAGCCCGCCCAACAGCACCAACACACGGTCCCAGGCCAGGACGGCGCGCCGCAGCGGGTCGGGCACAGCGACGTGCGGAAGCTGCGCGAGGCCGCCGAGGATACCCGGCGCTGGGACTCCAAGTACGGGGCGGCGACTGGCGCTCCTCGATGGTGCCCGAGTGCCTGCGGGTGGACGCGGCGCCGCTGCTGCTCGGCGCGTACACCGACGAGGTGGGGCGCGCGCTGTTCGGCGCCGCGGCCGAGCTGACCCGGCTGGCCGGCTGGATGGCGTTCGACACCGGCCAGCAGGAGGCCGCGCAGCGCTACTACATCCAGGCGCTGCGGCTGGCCCGGGGCGCGGCCGACGTGCCGCTGGGCGGGTACGTGCTCGCGTCGATGAGCCTGCAGGCCACCTACCGGGGCTTCGCCGACGAGGGCGTCGACCTCGCCCAGGCGGCCCTGGAGCGCAACCGCGGCCTGGCGACGGCGCGCACCATGAGCTTCTTCCGACTGGTCGAGGCCCGTGCCCAGGCCAAGGCGGGCGACGGGCCCGCGTGCGGCGCCGCCCTGCGCGCCTCCGAGGGCTGGCTCGAACGCTCCCGCGACGGCGACCCCGACCCGTCCTGGTTGGACTTCTACTCCTACGAGCGGTTCGCCGCTGACGCGGCCGAGTGCTACCGCGACCTGAAGCTGCCCCGCCAGGTGCGCCGCTTCACCGAACGCGCGCTGGCCTACCCGACCGAGGAGTTCGTGCGCTCGCACGGGCTGCGGCTCGTGGTGTCGGCCGTCGCCGAACTGGAGTCCGGCAACCTGGACGCGGCCTGCGCGGCGGGCACCCGCGCGGTGGAGGTCGCCGGCCGCATCTCGTCAGCGCGCACCACCGAGTACGTGCGGGACCTGCTGCACCGGCTGGAGCCCTACGGCGACGAGCCGCGCGTCGTGGAGTTGCGCGAGCGGGCGCGGCCTGCTGGTCGCCCCGGCGTGAGCCCGGGTCAGGCCGCACGTCAGGCCACCGATCGACCGCTCCGCCGCGGCCCGCGCGGCGGGGGGATCGGACACGGCACCGTCACGTGCGCGTCGCCTTTCGCGCACCCGGTGGGAACTCAAGCGCCGCTTTGGTTTCGGCCGGTTGTCAGTGGCACAGGTCATGATGATGAGCGTCGGTGAAGTGGGCGGATGTCGCGGCGGTGTTTTGCGCCGCTTTGGTGCAGATGCCCTGGTTTGTTCGGGCTGCCCGGCCCGCGCGGGCCGGGCGTGCGGGGCGACGATCGGACGCGTAGGGGAGGTGACGTTATGAGGTACGACGCTGACGTGCTGGTGATCGGGGGCGGGATCATCGGCCTGTCGACGGCGTACGCGATCACGCGCGCCGCGCCGGGCACCCGGGTCGTCGTGCTGGAGAAGGAGGGCGGCCCGGCCCGCCACCAGACCGGCCACAACAGCGGCGTCATCCACAGCGGCGTCTACTACCCGCCCGGCTCGCTCAAGGCCGCGTTCGCCCTGCAGGGCTCGGCGGAGATGGTGAAGTTCTGCGCCGAGCACGGCATCGCGCACGAGGTCACCGGCAAGCTCATCGTCGCCACCGACCGCTCCGAGCTGCCCCGGCTGCACGCGCTGGCGCAGCGCGCCCGGCAGCACACCATCCCCGTGCGCGAGCTGGGCCCCGCCCAGATAGCCGCGCACGAGCCGCGGGTGCGGGGCCGCGCCGCGCTGCACATCGGGACGACCGGGATCTGCGACTTCGGCGCGGTCTCGGCCCAGCTCGCCCGGCTCGCCGAGGACGCGGGCACCTCGGTGCGGTACGGGGCGCGGGTGGAGGTCGTCGGCCGGCGCGCGAGCGCGGTCGCGGTCCGCACGGCGGCCGGCGAGGTGCTGCGCGCGCGAGCCCTGGTCAACTGTGCCGGCCTGCACAGCGACCGGGTCGCGCGCCTGGCGGGCGACGACCCGGGCATGCGGATCATCCCGTTCCGCGGCGAGTACTACGAGCTGCGCCCGGCCCGCGCCGACCTGGTGCGCGGCCTGGTCTACCCGGTGCCCGACCCCGCCTTCCCCTTCCTCGGCGTCCACCTCACCGGCGGCATCGACGGCGGCGTGCACATCGGCCCCAACGCGGTGCCCGCACTGGCCCGGGAGGGTTACGACTGGCTGACAGTGCGCCCCGGCGAGCTGGCCCGCACGCTGGCGTACCCGGGCTCCTGGCAGATAGCCCGCCGCCACTGGCGGTACGGCATGGGCGAGCTGCACCGCTCGCTGTCCCGCCGCGCCTTCACCCACGCGGTGCGCCGGCTGCTGCCCGACGTCACGGCCGACGACCTGATACCCGCCCCGGCGGGCGTGCGGGCCCAGGCCCTGCTGCCGGACGGCACGCTCGTCGACGACTTCCTGTTCAAGGAGTCGCCCCGCATGGTGCACGTGCTCAACGCCCCCTCCCCCGCGGCGACGGCCTCCCTGGCCATCGGCCGCGAGGTCGCCCGCCGCGCCCTGCGCCACATCTGACGCGGGCGGGTGCGGGCCCCTTCGGCGGGGTGCGGTCGCGCGTACGAGCACGGGCGCACGTACGAGCAGGGGCACGGGCACGCGCGCGGGTGCGAGGGCGGGCGAGTCAGCGGGGCAAGGTCTCCCGGACGTGGCCGCCGCCCACCCGTGGGCCGCGCTCGTCACGCTTCTCGCCGAACGCGTCCCAGGTGGCACAGCAGCATGGTGGCGATGGCCCCGGTGATCAGCCCGGTCAGCAGGCGGGCCCAGCGCGGCCGGGACGGCGACAGGGGTGGGAAGGGGCCGCCGCTCGGGCGGCGGGCTGAACCACAGCGACCCACGCCGGGCCCCCACCGGCGCGTCCGGTACGTCAAGCCTCTCCCAGGCCATCCCTCGCCCCCGTATGCTCGCTTCCCAGGCCGCCTCGCCGGCGCACATGTTCCTGACAAGTGCACCGTCTATGTTCACCTCACGAGGCCACTTTTGTCACAGCCGTCACGTGAGTTTCGTACGGCGGGTGGGCCGGGCCACCGCCCCGTGACGGGCTCGGCGCTGGACGTACGGGACCACGCGGGCCGGCGGCACAGGCAGGAAGGTGAGCGGGCCGTACCGACTCCGAGGTTCCGGGGGCACGGGGAACGGGCACCGTGGCCGGACGGGCCCGGCCGAGGTGCCCCGTACAATCGAACCACTGTGTCCGAGAACCACACCGCCCCCCAGCAGCCCACCCCGCATGCCCCACACGTCCCGGGGAGCACGCGCCCATCGGGCGATCCCGATGCGGCCGGTGCCGCGAACGGGGGCGCGGCGGGGGCCACGCGGGTGTCCCGGTTCCCCGACGGTCCGGCCGTCGATCCGGCCGGGTCGCACGACGAGCGGCGCATCCGCTCCTTCCGGCCGCGCCGCGGCCGGGTGACCCCGGGCCAGGGTGAGGCGCTGCGCCGGCTGTGGTCCCGGTGGGGGCTGGACATCGACGGGATGCGCCGCCTCGACCTGGGCGAACTCTTCGGCGACCGCGCGTTGCCGGTGGTCCTTGAGATCGGGTTCGGCATGGGCGAGGCCACGGCGCGGATGGCGGCGGCCGACCCCGGCACCGGCATCCTGGCCGCTGACGTGCACACCCCCGGCCAGGGCAACCTGCTCGCCCTCGCCGAGCGCGCGGGCCTGACCAACGTACGGGTGGCCAACGGCGACGCGATCATCCTGCTCCGCGAGATGATCGAGCCCGAGGCGCTGGCCGGGCTGCGGGTGTACTTCCCGGACCCGTGGCCGAAGAAGCGGCACCACAAGCGGCGGCTCATCCAGCCGGAGTTCCTCGCGCTCGCCGCGTCCAGCATGGCCCCCGGCGCGCTGCTGCACTGCGCCACCGACTGGGAGCCGTACGCGGAGCAGATGCTGGGGGTCCTGACCGCCAGCCCGTACTTCGAGAACACCCAGGCAGACGGCGGATTCGCGCCACGGCCCGAGTTCAGGCCGCTGACCAAGTTCGAGGGCCAGGGCATCAACAAGGGCCACCCGGTGCACGACCTGCTGTTCCGGCGCGTCCAGGCCCTGCCGGCCAGCGCCGACGACGCGCACGCCGGGCACGCGGGCGAGCACGCTGTCGAGCGCGCGCGGCCCGTTCACGCCGCCGCCGGAGACGACCCCGCACGACCGTGAGGGGCCGGGCATAATCCGGAGAGCCACCACTGCCCCCTTCGTTAGGGTCGCCGAGTGCACGAGTCCTCGTCCCCGCACCACCCCGCTCCACCGGACCACGCGAGCCACCACCCGGCCGCGACCCCTCCGGAAGGGGTGACCGAGGGGGCGCAGCAGTCCGACGCGGTACGGGCCGAACCACCCGTCCCGCGCGTAACCGGTGCGCCACGGCCCGACCAGGACCGGCCGCGACAGTCCGCGCCCGCCGCGCCAGGCGGCCCCGTGGCGCCACCGCCGGCGGCGGAAGAGCCGCAGCCCGCGACGGCGCGGCCGGAACCAGAGCCCGAGCCGCGATCGCGGACTGAGCAGCAGCCGCGATCGCGACAGACGGCCGCCCCTGCCACACCGGCTCCGGCTCCGACAGCCGCACCACCGGCTCCACCGACCCCGAGACCAGCTCCAGCACCACCAGCCCCGCCGCACACCACCGCCCCACCACCACACGCCCCCGCCCCGCCCCCGTACGCACCCGCATACGGCACCGGACCCACGACCGAACCCGGGGCCGGATACGGGTACGGGCACGGGGCGGCGGCGCACGGTGACGGCGGCGCCGGCGGTGGCCGGTGGCAGCGGACGTGGGCCGGCTGCCGGGAGACCTGGGAGCGGACGCGCCAGAGCCGGGCACTGCGGGCGACCGCGCTGATCGTGCTGCTCTCGCTCTCCGGCCTGGTCATTCTGGCCCTCGTCCGCGAGCAGACGGGCACCAAGGGCTTCCTGGTGGGCCTCGGCCTCGCCATCCTGCCCGTCCCGCTGCTCGTCGCGGCGTTCCGTTGGGCCGACGGCGTAGAGCCCAAACCCTGGCGCAACCTGCTGTTCGCGTTCGCCTGGGGTTCGTGTGCCGCGACGCTGGTCGCGCTGCTCGCGAACAGCCTGGCCACCGACTGGCTGATGACGACGGTGGTCGAGTCCTCGTCGGCCGACCGGGATACCTGGGGCGCGACGCTGGTCGCGCCCGTGGTCGAGGAGACCGCCAAGGCCGCCGCCGTACTGCTGCTCTTCCTCTACCGACGGCGCGACTTCAACGGCGTGGTCGACGGCGTGGTCATAGCCGGCATCACGGCGACGGGCTTCGCGTTCACCGAGAACATCCTCTACCTGGGCAACGCCTTCGTCAGCGACCAGGAGTTCGGCTACTCGGGGCTCCAGTCGACGACGGCGGCCACGTTCTTCATCCGGGCCGTGATGTCGCCGTTCGCGCACCCCCTGTTCACCGCCGTGACCGGCATCGGCTTCGGCATCGCGGCCGCCCGACCGCTGCGACAGCGCACCCGCCGGGTGCTGATCCCGATCGCCGGGCTGCTGCTGTCGATGGTGCTGCACGGCGCGTGGAACGGTTCGGCCTCCATGGGCGGCTACGGTTTCCTGGCGGTGTACGGGCTGTGCATGGTGCCGCTGTTCGCGCTGCTGACCTGGTTCACGATCTGGTCCCGTGGCAAGGAACTGCGCACCATCCGGGCCCAGCTCCCCGCGTACCAGGCAACGGGGTGGATAACGCCCCCCGAGCCGGTCGCGCTGTCCTCGATGCGCGCCCGGGCCATAGCCCGCGACCTCGCCCGCCGCACCCGGGGCCCGGCGGCGGCGCAGGCGGTGGCGGACTACATCGCGAGCGCCACCTCTCTCGCGTTCCTCCGCCACCGCGCCTACCGTGGCACGGCCGGCCCCGACTTCCCGGCACGGGAACAGGCCCTCCTCGACCGCCTCTGGCAACACCGCGACGTCGCCCAGCCGGCCCTGGCCCACGCCGCCCTCGCCGTCCCGACCGCGCCACCCCCACGGCAGTGGCCGTACGGTCTCCCACCGGGTTACGCCTACCTGCCGGCCACCCCCCTGCACGGCCCGATGCCCGGCCCGGCCCCGGCATACGCCTGGCCCCCGCCCCCGAACGGCCAGCCCGGCTCGGGTGGCCCAGGCCTCCCGGGTCCGTGGCAGCAGCACCCGTACCCGCCGCCGTACGGGGGTCCGCCGTGGGGAACGTGGACATACGAACCGCAGGGGCCGCACGGACCACAGCGGCCCCACGGGGCCCCGAACGGCAGCGCGCCGGCCGCGCACCCGAACGCCTGGAACGGACAGCAGCCGCCGGGACAGTCGTAGGGCGGGGTGCTGGGGTGAGCCGCAGGGAAGCGTCCTAGACCGCAGCGGGCACAACCGGCACCGGACAACCGGGGGAGTCCAGCCAGATGCGCTGCCCTCCGGCGGTCACGGTCAGGCCGAACCGCTCCCGGCCCGGCCGATCGTTCTCGACGTACAACGCGTACGCCGCCTCCACCGCATCCCACAGTGGACGCGGCCCGGCCTGGCGGACGGTGCCGCCACTGACGCGCGCCCACGCCGCGTCCCCGCCCCACAGCTCCACGGCCGTCACCTGCCCGTCGTCAGCGCGCTCCCAGGAGAGCACCGTCTCCGGCGCAACGAGAGAGAGCACGAAACGGAACGCCTCGTCCGAGGTGACATCGGTGAGATCCAGGCCCGTGATGCGCGCACGCGCGGTGCCTGGCCTGCCCGGATGCGCCGAAGCGCCGGTGGCGCCAGCCTCCCGTACGGCCATGAAGTACGAGCCTTCCGGCAGGAACCGCCCCTCGGCGGCGCTGCCGCCATCGGTGACGACCAGACGCACGGTTCCCCAGCCGACGGGGCAGACGATGAGTCCGGCGGGTCGCACCTGTTCCAACCACGCAGCGGGCACGGTGGTGAATCCGCAGGTAGCGATCAGCCTGTCGTACGGGGCCCCGGCAGGGCAGCCGCCACGGCCGTCCCCGATCCGCACCAGGGGGTCGAACCCGCTGCTCCGCAGCCGCGCCTCCGCCAGCCGCCCCAACACCGGATCGACATCGACCGTGGCTACCAGCTGGCTACCGAGCCGCTCGCACAGGAGCGCCGCGTTGTAACCGGTGCCGGTCGCGATCTCCAGCACGCGGTGACCGTCGGCGACGGCGAGGGCCTGGAGCATGACGAGCATGAGGCCGGGTGCCGTTGACGACGAGGTGGCGACGTCACCGGTGAGCTGCGTGGCGAGAGCGTCGTCCGAGTACACGACGTCCAGCCAGTCCGGATCGGCAGAGGTTACGTGCCGCCTCTCGCCATCGGCGAGGACCCAGCACTCCGGCACGAACCGGTGACGAGGCACAGCCTCGAACACCTTCCGCCAGACGGGGTCCGTCAGTTGACCACTGGCCTCCAGAACGTTGGCCAACGCCGCACGCAACTGAGTGGCGGACTCTTCCGTGTATGTAGACAAGGTCACCTCTTGGCCAGTAGATCAGCGATGCCTGCGGCGATGGGCAGACCCGTCCTGTTCTGAATCCAAGACCACTCGCCGGATGGGTTGCAATCGAACATCACCCAGTCCCCGGACGGGGTGACAGCGAAGTCGAACGCACCGAAGTTGAGCCGAAAGCGTTTCAGCCAGGCCAACACGCCGACTCTTACGGCGTCGGGCACTTGGCACACGTCGTACGTGAGGTCTTCGTAGTCGCTGCGCCAGTCCACCCGGGCGGTCTCGCTGGCTGCGTGAATCTCTGCCGCGAACATCGTCGTCCCCACGACAGACAGCCTCACCTCGTGGGTCTTGGGGATCCGCTCCTGGAAGAGGTGTGCCGTCAGAGAAACCGAGTCATCAATGGTGTCAGGGTCGACCACGTGAGTCGGCACCCCCGTGCGACGGCCGTCCGGGTACTCCAGCGGACCTCCCATGAGCGGCTTGCAGATCACCGGCCCGCCTACCGCTCGACAAAAACCCCGCGCCACTTCCGCATCGGTGGTGATCAGCGAGCGGGGCGTAAGCAATCCGCACGCCGCCGCGATGGGGGGCTGACCTGGCTTGTGGGAGGCGGTGCCATCAGCGTCCGGCCGGTTGACCCACGTCACCGCGAGCGCATAGAGCGTACCTAGTAGGCCGGCTAGGGCCTGCTCATTTAGCCCACGTGCGGTGAGGCTCCGCCAGCCCGTCGAAGACAGCGGGTAGGCGAGGCCGCCGATAGTAGACGGCCCTCACCTCCTCTAGCCGCACCGAGCGATACTCGTCAGCCAGGACCCCCGTCCAGGGGCCGTCATGGTGCTCGACGGACAGAGACATGGCCAGGGGGAAGTCCCCCATGTCGAACCGCATCACGGGTACACGTCGGATCGCCAATTCATCGACCACCAAGTCCGCCGCAGGGTCTAGCTCCCTCGTGACGACCAGCACCGGGCTGCCGGACAGGTGCTGTGTCACCGCAGCAGGTACGAGTCGGACGTGTCGTCGTTCTTGCTGTCCCAGTTGGTGTTCGTGCAACTCCCGGCCAGAGAGGTGGACCGGCTCCACAGGGCGCCGGATCCGTCGGTCAGAACGTTGGCTTGCCGGTTCGGGTCGTACACGAACGACCCCGACTCCAAAATGACGGTGTACGGGGCGCGTTCAGCACGAGCACCGAACGGGACAATCGTCGTCGCATGCATGCGTCTCTCCTCGTGATTATTGATACTCGAACTGACCTCTCCCCCCCCCAGCCGTATAGGAGGGGTAGGCAAAGGGCGGTTGTGCTTACTCTTCGCCGGAACGGAGGGCAACACGAGAGCGCAGTTTGATCGCACGCACGCCCCCTATCGCTGAAGACTCCGACGGAAGCTCGACACGCATCTCGGCCATCGAAGTCGATTGGGGACATCAACAACGCGGCCCACCGTGTCAGGTCGCCTTCCTGGCTCGTTCGGTGATGCATACGACGGTAGAGGTCCGCATGCGTTCAGCGAACTGGCTGTCAGTACAAGTGGCTTGTTGCAGACATACGGAAATGGGCTGTTGATGCCGCGAGACTTACAGACAAACCTGCCTAGCAGTCAGGTACGGCCCGTGCGCCCGCGTACGGGTCTTATCTCCGGGCACGTGTTCCGGCTCATCCGAGAGCAGCAGGGGCATACGCAAGACGAGGTAGCCGAGCGGCTCCGAGTATCCGCAGAAACGATCGCGGGGTGGGCGACCGGTCGTCGTCCCCTGACGGCTGTGCCGGTCGGACAGCTACTCATGCACCGTCACTGGATGCTGCGGCTGGGCGCCGCCCCCGCACTTTTCCGGTGCATCGACCGAGCCTTGGAGGCAGACGTTCTCCTCGCCAGCACCCTCGCTGACGCACCAGTGGATGAAAGCCCGCTCGGGGCCTGGGTCATGCAACGTGACCCCATCGAGATCCTAGCGTGGCTTCTGAATCGCGTACCGCCTCAGTCTGTACGCGATCTGCCGACCCGGTACCGAAAGCGTCGTGGACCTGCGCCGGTCGGCCCGGAATTGTCGGCTTCCGACCGGAGCCGGTTCTTCACGCAGATACAGCGCACTGCGGAGCATGCCCGGGGTGAGGGCCAGTTCTTGCTCCGCCGCCAGGCTCTCTACCTCTCCGGTTACGACGATCAAACCGACACATCGGAATGGCTTGCCCATCAGCAGGCCTCGGAGCGTCCAGACGATCGGCTCAGGCGTTGGCTCAACTCGCGATCAGTAGCAGCCGTCTCAGCACGACAGGGAGATCGAGATCGAATGAGCCACTTCATCGACACAGCTCTGGTCGATGATGACGAAGGCGAAGCGGCGAACCTGAACTACTGGGCCTACTGGGTAGGCGAGAGGGCGCACCTCGAACTCACTGATGACTTCATTGCCGCTCGTACCCCAGGGCCCTGGCACGGAGGCAAACTCCTCACCCACCTCGCGGACGGCATTGCACCGGATCACGGTTACGTGGATCTCAACATCCACTCCGTGTGGTCTCTTCTCCAGGCACGACCCGCCCTGTTGCAATCTGGCAGAGCAGGTCGCGCCCTGCGCAACAGGCTCCCAGTGATGTTGGATAGCCGAGAACTTTCGGCGCGCGGGCGCCGAGAGCTGGAGAGCATCCGGTATGCGATCCGCCTCGCTGAGGCGTGAGAGGAGTCCGACGGTGTCCGAAGACCTGTCCGCGGTCGCGCGTTTCCTGTACGAGGCGGGAACGCTGAAGCAGACCAAGCGCACCGGCTGGTGGATGGCTGGCGTACGCAACCCCGAGTCAGTGGCGGAGCACTCCTGGCGCACCGTGCTGCTCGCGACGGTCATCGCCACGCTCGAAGGCGCCGACCCGGCGCGGGCCGCTTTCCTCGCGGTCTGGCACGACTCCCAGGAGACCCGCACCGGGGACGTCAACTACCTGGGGAAGAAGTACGCCCCGCCGGCGGACCGGCGTGCCGTCACAGACGACCAGGTCGCTGGCGTGCCCGAGGCCCTGGCCGCCGCTGTGCGTGACATCGTCGCTGAGTACGAGGCCAAGGAATCCCCAGAGGCAATCTGCGCACGGGACGCCGACAAACTGGAGTGCCTGATCCAGGGCGTCGAGTACAAAACACAGGGTTACGAGAACGCCCAGCGTTGGATCGACAACAGTCGCGGCCGGCTCACCACCGATACGGCCAGAGAACTCGCCGACGCGGTCCTGGCGACCGGCTCCCTGGACTGGCTACGCGCGGCCCTCGGCGAAGAGCAACCCTGAACCCGAGGTGGGGCCCCTGCCTGACCGTGTTCGGCCCGAACGACAGCCGCTGTCACCCCCCTCCCAGTAACCCAGGGCCGCGCGCCCCTCTCCCGCGCTCCCCGCACCACACGCCCGCCGCCCGTGGCGGCTACTCGGCGCCGGTGGCGGCGCAGGCCGGCGTGCCAGGACCCCTCCTGGCGCCGCGCCGCGTCGAGTGCCCGCTCCGCCGCCTGGACGGCGAGCGGGGACGAGGCGGCGGCGACGGCAGTGCACGCCTGTGCCACCAGCGCCCACAGCCGGGCCCGCGCCCGGGCCATGTCGCGGCCCGTGCCCGACGTCTCGCCGTCCACCTTCACCGCCCACTCGTGGGCACGGCGTGCCGCCTCCGCCGCTTCCGTGGAAAGGTCGTCCATGTCAGCGCTCCTGGTCCCGGCCCCCACCTCGCGCGGGACGCCGCCCCGGCATCGAACCCGAACTGTCCACTACCCCTGACCCTAACCAGGCTTGCCTGGTCCGACCGTTCGGCCGCTGATCTGGTGTCAGCCGGGACGGCGCGCGTGCCCCGGCGACGAGCCCAGCCACCCAACTCCCCGACCAGTCACCCAGCCTGGTCAGCCAGGCCAGGCAGGCCAGGCAGGCCAGGCAGGCCAGGCACATGGTCGCCCGCAGGCCCGTGGCCGGGCGCTCACCGCCCCCCGAGCACCCCCGCCACCCGCGCGGCCTGCGCCGCGACGCCCGCGATGCTCGACGTGAGGAACGGGCCGCCGCCGGCCAGGTCGCCGACGACGTAGAGGCGGGGGTCGGTGGGGACCAGGACGCCCGCCGGGTGGGGGGTGGCCAGGCCGGCGTGGGTAAGGGAGTGGGCCAGGTCGCGGGCCCAGGCGGGGACGGCCTGCGGGGCCGCGTTCACGGCGTTGACGAGGGCACTCGTCGTCCGCTCGCCGGCGACGTGACGTATCCGGAACCGGCCGTTCACCGGCTCCACGGCGCGCACGCCGGAAGAGACGGTGAGTTGCCCGGAGTCCAGAAGCCGCAGCAGGACGGCCGCGTTCACCGGCACCATGGGCGAGACGACGCTCGCGGCCGTGCGCAGGTGGCGGCGCAGCCAGGCGCGGTCGGGCTCGCACAGCAGGCGCCAGGCGTACGGGCCGACGGAGTGGGCCGTCTCCTGCAACACGCGGCGCCCGATCCGGGCGTCGCCGACCTCGACGAGCTGCTGCCGGAGGCGTACGGCCGACCCGGTCGGCCGTACGCGTGGCGCGGAGGTGGGCCGCGAGGGCGTCGAAGTCCTCGCCGGCCTCCGCCATCTCCGTGCACAACAGTCCGGCGAGATCGGTGAGCGCGAGCTGCCCCCCCGCGTGTCACGCAGCTCCGCCACGCGTTCCACGGTCACGTGGGTCGGGCGGCGGCCGGTCGGGCACTGCCAGACGTACGAGAGCACGCCGCCGCGCGACAGGAGCGAGATCCGGCCCCGATAGCCGCGCGCGGCCAGGGCCACGACGACGTCGACGGCGGTCAGGCCGCTGCCGAGGACCGTCACGTCGTCGCCTCGCGGCGGTGGCGTCGAGCGAGTCGGCGAGCGGGTACGGGGCGGCCATGAAGCCCGGCACGCCCCCCGACCCGTACGGGTCGGGGGGCGTGCCGCCGCCCACGCACAGCGCCACGCGGTCCGCCGCGTGCTCCCGCCCGTCATCCGTGCGCAGCACCAGCCGCGAGCCGGTGCCGACGACGACATCGCGCACCCGCGCCCGTACGACGCGCACCGGGTGGCCCTGTTCCGCCGAGCGCGGCCACGGCCTTCTCGGCGGAGTGGACCAGGTACTCGCCGTAGAGCGCCCGTGGGACGAGGGGTTGGCCGAGGAGCGGGTCGAGGTGGTCGGCGACGCGCTGGCCGAGCCAGGCCGCGAAGTGGTCGCGGTCCCTGGCGCAGACCGACATGAGCGCGGGCGGCGTGTTGACCAGCACGGCCGCCAGCTCTGGGCCGTACGGGCGGCCCTGCCACAGGTGGGGGGACGGCTCGAAGACGGTGATGGTGTCGATGCGGCCCACGGCGGCGTCCGCGACGCCCGTGGCGTGGGTCGGCTGGGTGGCCAGCGCGTCCAGCAGTCCGACGGCCGCCGCGCCTCCCACGACGATGGCGATGTCCATGGTCTTCCCTTCCAAGCGGTCGGTGTGCGTGCGTCACCGACCCTGCCGGCCCGGCGCGGCCGACCCCATCTCCCGTCTCCGGGGGTTCGGCGGGCGCCGACCGCCTCAGATGGGGGGTTCTGTCCGGTGGGGTGACAGGGCATGAGAGGCGTGGGTCGGACGCGGCGCCTGGCCACGCAGGCAGCGGGCAGCGGGCAGCGGACGGCGGGCGGCCGGAGACAGGCGAGGGGATGCGCGTGACCGATCACTACGGGCACCACCAGGCGGTGTTGGCCGCCGCCGACGAGACGAGCGACGCGCTGGAACTCTTCGGCCGCGTCTCGGCCCGGCTGCGCCGCCTGGTGCCGTTCGACTCGGCCGTGTGGACGGCGGCCGACCCGGACACCGGCCTGATCACCGCCCCGATGCTGGTGGAGAACCTGGGCCAGGGCGAGGACTGCGCCGCCTACTGGCGCAGCGAACTCCTGGAGGAGAACGTCCTCCCGTTCCGCGAGCTGGCCCAAGCCGCCGTGCCGGCGGCCGGGTTGCGCGCGGCCACCGGCGACCTGCCCGCCCGCAGCTCCCGGTTCCGGCGGCTGCTGCGGGACAAGGGCATGCACGACGAGTTGCGCGCGGTGTTCCAGATCGGTGAACGGCCGTGGGGGCTGCTGAGCCTGTTCCGTCCGGCCGAGTCCTTCGTGGCCCGGGAGACCGCGCTGCTCACCGGCCTGTCCCTGCCGTTGGCCGAGCGGCTGCGGACGTTCGCCCGGCCGACCGTGACCGCGCGCGGCACCGACTCGCCGGCGCCCGGCCTGATCCTCTTCGACGAGCACGGCGAGGCCACCTCGGTCAACGACGAGGCGCGGCACCACCTCGCCCGGTTGCCCGACGGGCCCTCGTTCCCCACCTCGTTGGGGCTTGAGCTGCCCATCTGGGTGATCGGCGCGGCGCTCCAGGCGCGCGCCGTCACCGCCGGACACGACCGCGGCAGCGCCCGTGTGCGCATCCGGACCACCGAGGGGCGTTGGCTGACCTGCCACGCCTCCTCCCTCACCGGCGCCGGCGGCGGGCCGGGCCCGGTGGCCCTAGTCATCGAGCCGGCGACCCCCGCCGACCTGGCGGTGCTGGTCGCCGAGGCGTACGGGCTGACTCCTCGCGAGCTGGAGGTCACCCAGCTCACCGCGCGCGGGCTGGCCACCGCGGAGATCGCCACGGCGCTGTTCATCTCGCGGCACACCGTGCGCGACCACCTCAAGACGGTGTTCGCCAAGACCGGCGTCGCCAGCCGGGGCGCGCTGGTCGCCCGCCTGTTCACCGACCACTACTGGCCCGCGATGCCCGAGTCGTCCTAGGTCCGCCGCCCGGGGCGACAGTCGGTCTGGGCACGCGCCGTCTGACCTGGGCGGTACGCCGCCACCCACGCTCGTGGGCGGTGCGCCGTCACTCCCGCTCGTCGGTCCGGGTGGCATGCCGTCACCCGCGTTCGCCGGTCCGGGCGGACCTCGAACGACACGCCCTGGGCCAACGTGTCATGCCGCCCGCGCTGCCAGATGATGGCGCCGCCGCCCTCGACATCCCGAAGGCGACAGTCAGGAGAGGGCGTGGTGGTATGAGCGACGGGGACAGGCCCGAGGAGACGGCGACGGTCGCCTCCGACTTCAACGTCGACGTGAAGCTCACGGTCAAGGCCGACCCGAGCAGGGTCCAGTTCGTCAACATGACCATCGGCACCGTGCCCGGCGGTGCCACCCAGTTGGACGGCACCTGGCGCGGGGCCTCCGTCTTCGTCCCGTCCACCGAGGGTGACTTCCAGTGGGACGGTACGGGGCAGGGGTCCGCCATCCTTGAGGACAGCGCGACGCACAAGGCGGTCGTCGGGCTGCTCGGCTTCAGAGGCGCCCCGGGCAAACTCCCCGGCAGGGGCGCCTCCGGCAGCGGCGAGGTACTCGACCCAGTCAACCCGCAGTTCCGCGAGTCGATCACCTGGAAGGTCACCTGACCTTCCGCCGGGCCGACCGCCCCGGCCGGCCCGAGACGTCGTCCCGGGGGGCGGGGGCACTCCGCCGGCTCCCAGGCCGACCGCCCGGTGCCGGCGCGGTCCGGTCAGGAGGGGGCGGAGACGTGGTCGTGCGCGTGGTCCGCCGTCCGATCGGGCCGAAACCGGTGGCGGACGAGCGCGAGCAAGGAAGGTCCGCCACGGAGGCACCACAGGGCGATGACCGGATCACAGATGGCACACGCCAGAGAAGCGTCGTGGTAGAAGGGCAGGATCGGGTTGCCCTTGAGGTGGTGGGCCACGTCCCAGGCCGTGTGGAGCAGCCAGCCGACGCCGACGAAGGCCCAGGAGTTCAGGCCGCGGTAGGCGACGTAGGCCGTGAGGGCGACGACCGGGAACTCCCACGGGCCGAAGCCGCCCCCGCTCAGATAGGCGGCGCCGGCCCCGCCCACCATGATCGCGTTGAGGTGGCGTCGGTGCGATTCCTTGATCAGGGACATCAGCAGGCAGTAGACGATGCCGACGATCACTGGTGACACGAGGCTCATGAGGGTGTGACTTCTTGCTCCGGGGGCGGGCCGAACCGCCGCGGTCGAACTGTCGCGGCGCGCGCACCGACGCCTTCGCCGGTACGCGGTCCCGGGTGGGCTCGGTCCGAAGTCAACCGGCTTCCCGGGCGCCCGCCCAGTGGCACGAGTGACAGGTTCCAACGGGATAGTGCCAACGCCTTGCTACCACAGGTGGACCGCGCTGACGTGGGTCTTTCGGAAGGGGCGGGCCAAGTCCGTCCCGTGGGTGGGAAGGTAGGTTCCGGCCATGCATACGGTCGCCTTGCTCGCGTTGGACCAGGTGATCCCGTTCGACCTGTCCGCCCCGATCGAGGTCTTCTCACGGGCCCGCCTGCCCGACGGGCGGCCCGGCTACCAGGTACGGGTGTGCGCCGAGCGCGACGAGGTCGACGCCGGGGCCTTCACCCTGCGTGCCCCCTGGGGTCTGGAGGTCCTTCGGGACGCGGACACGATCATCGTGCCGGGCATCGCCGATATCGCCGCCTCGCTCCCTCCCGCCGTACGCGACGCGCTGCGCTCGGCCGCTGCCGAGGGCACCCGGATCGCCTCCCTCTGCGTGGGCACCTTCCCCCTGGCGGCCACCGGTCTCCTCGACGGGCTGCGCGTGACGACCCACTGGCACGCGGCCGGTCTGCTGGCCGCCGCCCACCCGGACCTCGACGTCGACCCGGACGTCCTCTACGTCGACAACGGCCAGTTGCTCACCTCGGCCGGCGCCGCGGCCGGCGCGGACCTGTGCCTGCACATGATCCGCCGTGACTACGGTTCGGCCGTCGCCGCCGACGCCGCCCGCCTGTCCGTGATGCCGCTCGAACGGGAGGGCGGACAGGAGCAGTTCATCGTCTACGACCACGCACCCACACCGCGGGGCTCCGAACTGGAGGCGCTGCTCACCTGGCTGCAGGAGAACCTGGCCCGCGACCTCACCCTCGCCGACATCGCCGAGCGGGCCGGCACCAGCACCCGCACCCTGATCCGGCGCTTCCGCGACCAGACCGGCACCACGCCGCTCCAGTGGCTCCACCGGGCCCGCGTCCGCCAGGCACAGCACCTGTTGGAAACCACGGAACACTCCGTGGAACGCATAGGCGGCCAGGTCGGCTTCGGCTCACCCACCGCCTTCCGTGACCGCTTCAAGCGCACCACCGGCGTCAGCCCGCGGACCTACCGGCGCACGTTCGGTTCGACGGCCACCTGAGACGGCCTCCTGGGCACCGACGGCGGATCACGTCACCGCCGCCCCCGGGCCTTCCGCCCGCCCCGCCCACCAGCGGGACGGGCGGGGCCGCGTCAGGGGATCACAGCGAGGTCAGGCTAATCTGCTCGCCCTGAACCGTCCAACGGTGCTGCGGGTCGGAGGAGTCGCAAGGCTCCACGTTGACGATACGGGTCCGGGGAAAGTCGGTGGCCAGACACATGCCGGGGTGCGCGGACTGGGAGATCAGCTCGCCGCTGACCGCCCACCGCTGCTTGGTCGAACCGGCGCTGCACGACTCGACGTTGACCACCCGGGTTCGCGGATAGTCGCTGGACAGGCACATGCCGGAGTGCGCGGACAGGCGGAGTAACTCGCCGCTTCTGCTCCAGCGGTGCTGCGCGTCCGAAGGGTTACACGACTCCACGTTGACGATGCGGGATCTCGGATAGTCGTGCGCCAGGCAGGTGGTGCCGGCGAAGGCCGGCGCCAGGTCGGCGGGCGCGGTGCTTCGTACGGTGGCCGTGGGCGCGGCGGGCGCGCTCGCCGCCACGGCGGTCGACGGCAGCACGAGGGACGCGAGGGCGAGCAGCGCGGGCACGGGCAGCCCGCGGAACGCGTGGGTCATGACGGGAGTCCTTCGGGTAGGCCGATCCGCGAGAGCCGTGGGCGCGGTGTGCGCCCGGCCAACGGACCCGGTTGGTGAGGGCGTTGAGAACTTCCCCCCGTCGTCCACGCCGTATGCGTCGCGGTCCGATACGTCGGACACTCCACTGCCCGGGGTGAAGAGAATAGAGTTCCGCCGACTCCTCCCTGTTCGGCACTCCGCACGGGTACGATCTCCCTCGATCCCAGGAACCCTCCGGCGCGCGTTTCCCCCCCCACCGCCTCCGTCGGGGCGGGAAACGTTGCGAGCAGTGTTTCTGAGGCAGGTAGGCCATGAGCGACTGGCATTTCGAGGTTCCCACCACCGGCAGCAAGCGGCTTCCGCAGGACCCGCGCTTCATCGACGCGTTGAGCAGCCAGGGCTACGGGTTCGAGGTCGCGTTGGCCGACCTGATCGACAACTCGATCGACGCCGGCGCGAAGGACTTCGTGATCCATGTGCTGCGCAACGGCGACGAGTTGGTCAGCCTACTCGTCGTGGACGACGGGCGCGGCATGGACGAGGAGGCGCTGGACGTCGCCATGACGGTCGGCGGGCGGCGCGAGTACGGCGAGAAGTCGCTCGGCGTCTTAGGTAAGGGCCTCAAGTCGGCCTCGCTCAGCCACGCCGAGTCGGTGACGATCATCAGCAAGACCAAGCGCAGCCGCGCGGTGGGCCGGCGGTGGGTGACCGCGCAGGCCAAGGAGAGCTTCCAGTGCGACATCGTGGAGCCCGGCTACGCGCAGGACCTCATGGACCGCTACTACGACCGGCCCATCACCTGGCAGGGCACCATCGTGCGGTGGGACGGCGTGCGGGACTTCCCCAAGCACGGCGGAGGCGGCCAGACGGACCGCTACCTGACCCGCATGATCCCCAAGCTGGGCCTGCACCTCGGGCTGTACCTGCACCGGTTCCTGGCCCGCGACGACTTCAACATCACCATCGCCGTCGAGGACGTGCGGACCCGCAGCGTGTACATGGACTTCGGCGTGGAGTCCCTCGACCCGTTCGGCTACCCGGTCACCGGCGCCGCCGGCTTCCCCAAGGTGTTCACCACCCACATCGAGGGCGCCGGCGCCGTACAGCTGACCGGGCACGTGTGGACGCCGAAGTCGAAACTGGACGAGTACCGGGCGGTCGGCACCGTGCTGGACAAGCAGGGGTTCTACTTCTACCGCAACGACCGGCTCGTGCAGGCCGGCGGCTGGAACGGGTTCCGGCAGCCCGAGCCGCACCTCGCGCTGGCCCGGGTCGTGGTCGAGCTGCCGGTGGACGGCGGCGACGCGTTCCGACTGACCGTGAAGAAGGCGGGTGTGGAAGCGTCGCGCGCATTCGCGGCGGCGCTCAATGAGGCGACGGACCCGGAGGGTTACGCGTTCAAGGAGTACCTGGACGCGGCCGAGGCCACCTACCGCGAGGCGCGCAAGCGGGCCGGTGTGGACCGCAAGCCGGTCATCGCGCCCGGCAAGGGCATGGCGGCCGAGGTCAAGCGGACCGTCCAGGAGGAGCTGCCGCTCATCCCCGGCGAGGAGCCGGTGGCGCTGCGCTGGGAGAAGCTGGGCAGCGACGTGTTCTTCGCGATCGACCGCGAGGAGCGGGCGATCCTGCTGAACAAGACGTACCGGCCCGCGCTGCTCGGCGACCGGCGCGGCGGGCTCAACGACGCGCCCATGGTCAAGTCGCTGCTCTACCTGTTGCTGCACCAGGTCATCGAGAAGGAGTACAGCGGCTCGCGGGAGAAGGACAACCTCCAGCTCTGGCAGTCCATCCTGCTCTCCCCCGCCGCACCGAGCTGGACCGCATGGACGAACAGTGACGAGCGGGCCACCACCGGCCGGCACCCCGCACGTCGAGTGGTCCACGGTCGCCGGTTACGTGGACGACGGCACGCCGACCGTCATCCCGCTGGCGGGCGAGCCGCGCATCGAGTTCTTCGTGGACGCGTACGGGGCGCGCACCGGGCTGCGCATCGCGCTCGGGCCGAGTGACCGGGTGCCGCTGTCGAGCCTGACGGCGGTGGTGGTGCGGCCGATGGCGGCCCAGGGGCGGCGCATGTTGGAGATCGCCACGGCGGAGCGGGCCCTGTTCCGCGACTTCCACGACCTGCTCCAGGGCGTGGCCGAGCGGGTGCGACGGGCGGGGCACAGCCCGGCCCACGCGTTCACCAAGACGCTGGCCTCGTGGACCGAGCTGCTCGCGCGCACCCGGGGCGTCAGCGAGGAGAAGCGCGTCGGACTGCTGGGCGAACTGCACGCGCTGGAGTGGTTCGCGCACCACTTCGGCTGGCCGGTGGCGGTCGCGTCCTGGCGCGGCCCCGTGAGCGAGGAGCACGACTTCGGGCTGCCCGGCTACGACGTCGAGGTCAAGAGCACGGCCAGCGAGCGCCGGCTGCACACCGTGCGGGGCACCACGCAGCTCGTGCCGACCGGCGGCTGGCCACTGTGGCTGCTGTCCCTCCAGTTCACCCGGGGCGGCTCGGCCGGCCACACGCTGGCCGAGCGGATCCGTTCCGTACGGGACCAGGTCGCCGAGCACGCGCCGGGCCTCGGACCACGGCTGACGGAAATGCTGGCCCGGTACGAGTGGCTGGGCCCGCTGGCGGCGGCGCCCGACCCGGAGCGGTGGTCGCTGCGCAGCGTGCCGCTGGTCGTGAGCGCCGCCGACGCGCGGGTGCCCAGGCTCGGCCCCGAGGTGTTGGCCGCGCTGTCCGGCGAGGCCAGGCAGCGGATCGTGGCCCTCACCTACGGCGTGGACCTGACCGGCCTGCCGGGCGCGGCCGACGCGCCCGACGCGCTGCGGCTGCCCGCCGGCGGGCTCCCGCTCGCCGGTCCGCCCGCCAGTCCGCCGCCGGCGGGCGTCCCCCCGCTGGCCACCGCCTCCCCCCTCACCACCAGGAGCGCCTGACATGAGCGACGACCCCACCCTGCGGCTGCACACCATCGTCCTCGCCGCGCTGCGCCAGGCCGGGCCGCAGCCGCTGGCGCGCGGGCTGGGCTGCTGGGCGCAGGGCGTGGAGCCGGCGCCCGACACCACCGAGGAGGGGTTCCGGGACCGGCTGCTCGGCGGGTACGCGGGCCATCCGCTGGTGGAGTTGTGGCGGCGGGCGGTCACCGCGTGGGACTTCGCCGGGTCCCCGGCGTGGTCCGCGTCCCCGCCGTGCACGGACGCGCGCCGGGCGGACATCTACGGGCTGCTCGCGCTGGACGAGCGGACCCGCAAGGTGCTGACCGAGCTGGTCCCGGTGGCCGTGGCCGACGCACCGACCGTCATCAGCACCGAGTTCACGCCGTGCTACACGCCGGCCGCGCAGCAGAGCCGCAACTGGTGCTGGCCGGCGTACGAGCGGGTGCTGGAGCGCAAGGGGTGGCCCGCGGAGGCGCTGGCGGCCCTGGACGAGGCCACCGACCAGGTGGTGGAGCGGCTGGCGGACCCGGCCACCGGCACCGTCTACCAGTGTAAGGGGCTGGTCGTGGGGCACGTGCAGTCGGGCAAGACGGCGAACTTCACCGGCGTCATCGCCAAGGCCATCGACTCCGGCTACCGGCTGGTCATCGTGCTCGCCGGCACCCTGAACCTGCTGCGCCAACAGACCCAGCGCCGGCTGGACATGGAGCTGGTCGGCCGGGAGAACATCCTGCGCGGCGGCGACGAGACCGAGTCGGACTACGCGGACGACCCCCAGTGGCACCGGGGCGGGTTCCTCACCCACGGCGGGCTCCCGTCGGTGCTCGGCGCCTTCGACATCATGCGGATGACGACGCGCGACAACGACTACCGGCGCCTCCTCCAGGGCATCACGGCGCTCGAGTTCGAGAAGCAGAAGCCCGCGGTGTCGCTGCACGACCCGCGCAACCTGCACCGCAGCGCGGCCCGGCTGATGGTGGTGAAGAAGAACAAGACGGTCTTGACGAAACTCCTCAAGGACCTGAAAAAGATCCGCACGCCGCTCGCCGAGATCCCCGTCCTCATCATCGACGACGAATCCGACCAGGCGTCCGTCAACACCTCCGACCCCCGGAAACTCCGCGAGGGCAAGGCCGAACGCACCGCCATCAACGGCCTGGTCTCCAGCCTGTTGGCGCAGTTGCCACGGGCGCAGTACGTGGGCTACACGGCGACGCCGTTCGCCAATGTCTTCATCGACCCCAGCGACACGGCCGACATCTTCCCGAAGGACTTCATCGTCTCGCTGCCGGCACCCCCCGACTACATGGGCATTCGGGCCTTCCACGATCTCGATTCCGGAATTCCGTGGTCGGAGCGCACGTACGCCAATTCGCAGGGCAAGGCGCACGTGCGCGATATCCCGCCGACCTCGGGCGAGGCGGACGGTGCCTCGCTCCAGCAGGCCATGGACGCGTTCGTGCTCTCCGCGGCCGTCAAACTGTACCGGGAGCGGCACGACCCGCGCGGCGTGTCGTACCCGCACCACACGATGCTCGTGCACGAGTCGGTGCGCACCGCCGACCACCGGGCGCTGGCCGAACGGCTGACCGCGATGTGGCATTCCGCGGGCTATCTGGGCCCGGCCGGGCACGCCCGGTTGCGCGCCTTGTTCGAGACCGACTTCGCGCCCGTCTCCGCCGCCCGCCACGCCGGTTACGCGACGCCGGCCAGCTTCGCCGAGGTGGCCGAGCACATCGGCGCGGCCTGCATCCGCATCGGCGGCGACGAGAACCCCGTGCTCGTGGTGAACAGCGACAAGGACATCGAGCAGGGCACCGCCGACTTCGACAAGCGGTCCCTGTGGAAGATCCTGGTCGGCGGCGCGAAGCTGTCCCGTGGCTTCACTGTCGAGGGCCTGACGGTCTCCTACTACCGGCGGACCACGACGCAGGCCGACACGCTGATGCAGATGGGCCGCTGGTTCGGCTTCCGCAAGGGCTACCGGGACCTGGTGCGGCTGTACATCAGCCGTGGCGAGGGCGTACGGCAAGAAGGAGATCGACCTGTACGACGCGTTCGAGGCGGTCTGCCGGGACGAGGAGAGCTTCCGCGCCGAACTGGACAGGTACGCGCCGCTGATCGACGGGAAGCCGCAGGTCAAGCCGGCGCAGGTGCCACCGCTCGTGGCGTAGCACCTGCCGTGGCTCAAGCCCACGAGCGCCAACAAGATGTACAACGCCGAACTCATCGAGATCCGCTTCCCCGGCACCTGGATCGAGCCGGCGGCCTAAGCGGGCCAGCCCGCGTCCGTACGGCGCAACGTCGAGCGCTGGCGGCCGCTGCTGGCCGAACTCGGCCGCGCAGAAAACCACTTCACCAACCCGCCGGACAGCTCCAGCGCGCTGGTGCGCCGCTTCCCGGCCCGTACGACGACGGTTCGAGCACGGCAGGCTGGTGGGCGTCCTGGAGAGCCTGGAGCGGGACCGGCCCCACCTGTTCCAGCCACACCTGACCTACCTCAAGCAGTTGGACGGCAGGCTCGCGCGGGTGGACGACTGGCTGCTGGTCGCCCCGTAGTTGGTGGCCAGGGACCGGTTGCAGGCCACCATCGCCGGCTCGCCGCCGCTGTCCCTGGCCCCCAACGCAGCAAGGCCCCGTTCCGCGACTCGTTCAGCCGCGTCACCGGCTTCGAGCACCGGGTGGCGGCCGAGCGGCTGATCGCCGAGGCGGACCGGGCCGGGTCGCTGGTGAGCCCGTCGCAGGGAGTGGCGCTGCTCTACCCGGTCCTCGACATCACCGGCGACCGCCTCGTGCACGACGCCATCACCGACGGCGTGGCCGACGCGTCCCGCGTGATCATGGGGTTCGCGCTGCTGCCGCCGCGCAGCGCCATCGACACCAAGCGGCGCCTGGTGCATTTCCGCGCGAAGATCTGCGCGCTGCGGGACGCGCCCATCGTAGACGTCCACGGCGCGCCGGCCGACCGCTGACGCGTACGCCGCCGCCCCGGGCCGCCCGGACGGACTACCTCACCGCGGTGGGGCGCGCGTTCCTGTCGTACGCGTGGAAGACGGCGGCCAGTTGGGCGCGGCTGCGGCAGCCCAGCTTGCGCAGCACGTTGGAGACGTGGAACTTCACGGTGCTCAGCTCGACGCTCAGCCGGTCGGCGATCTCGGGGTTGGACAGGCCCTCCGCGACGAGCACCGCGACGTCCTCCTCGCGACCGGTGAGCCGGCCGGCAGTGGGCGGCTGCGGGGCCGGCGGGCGCTGGGCCGCGCCGGGGCCGGCGAGCACGCAGGGCACCAGTTCCGGGGAGATCAAGCCCCGGCCGCTGAGCACCTCGCGCACCGCGGCGACGTAGCCGTGGTCGGGGTCGTCGCGGCTCACGACGCCGGCCACCGACTGCCGCGACGGCGAGCGCCAGAACGGGTCGCTCACGCCGTTGACCAGCGCGATCACCCGCGTTCCGATACGGGCGAAGGAGGGTTCGGCGGCGAGGGCGCGGGATTCCACGACGGCCACGTCCACGGCGGGCGCGAGCCGACCGCGCTGGGTCTTGGTCCAGGACGCGACACCCCAGCCGGGCGCCGTCAGCGCGTCGCCCACGCGCCAGTGCGACGAGGGAGAACTGATGACGAGAACAATGCGACCCATGGCTTCCCCTTGCCTGGATTCAGGTCGACGGCCGCGCCGCCGATGCGCCTGAACAGGGCAACCAAACCGACAGAAACGCCCGGCGAGCGCACACTTTTCGTAGTCGAACGCTTCCGGGAAGTGAGGTGAATAGCCGCTCGACGTTGGTCAGACGTCGATCAGCGCCGGCCATCGGCAGCCCCATCGAGTAGCCGGAACTTAGCACATCCGGTTGACGAGACTTAGCACGCGTGCACAATCCCCCGCTGTAGTCGGTGAGTAGCGGATGCGTAATCGCGGGCATTGACGCGTAATACCTCACGCACGACGGGGGTTTCCGCCCGCGCCCGGACCGCGTTCGGCGGTGGGTAATGCCCAAGCAATGGCGGAGTTATGGACGGGCGTCGCGGCCACTTGCACGGTGCCCGGTTCGGCGCTTTCTCTTTGCCCGAAAAATGCCCGGAGTTGAGAACCGGCGCGGCCGTTTTCCCCTCCGCCCCAAGCGGGTTGGGCGCGCGGCGAGCGCCACCACCCGACCGGGCAGGTAGACGAGCCGCTGGCGCCCGGCCGGCCCGGCGGGCGCCACCGGGTGTGCGCGGGAGCGAGTTGCCCGAACGGGGGCTGCGCGGAAAGCAGTTGCGGCCCGGTCCGGGCGACGGCCGCGACGAGGTCCGGCACGGCAACCGCGACGTGATCCAGCGCGAAACCCGGCGGCGCCGGCGGCTACCGGCTCAGGCCGACGCCTCGGTCAGCGCGGGGATCTCCGCGGTCGTGAGTTCCAGGTCAGCCACGGCCAGCAGTGGAGGCAGTTGCTCCGGCGTGCGGGCGCTGGCGATCGGGGCCACCAACGTGGGCTGCGCGGCCAGCCAGCCCAGGGCCACCGTCGCGATCTCCACGCCGCCGTGCGCCGCGGCCACCTCGTCCAGGGCAGCGAGCACCCGCGGCGCCCGCTCGCTGTCCAGGTACCGCTGCACCGAGTCGGCGCGCACCGAGCCCTCCGGCGTGCCGCCGGGCCGGTAGTTGCCGGTGAGGAAGCCGGCCGCCAGCGCGAAGTACGGGACCGTCGCCAGGCCCCGCTCGGCCGCGACGCGGGACAGCTCACCCTCGTAGGTGTCCCGGGAGACCAGTTTGTAGTGCGGCTGGAGCGCCACGTACCGCGCCAGGCCCTCCCCGCTCGGAGGCGTCCAGGGCCTCGGTGAGCCGGGCGGCCGTGATGTTGGAGGCCGCGATCTGGCGGACCTTGCCCTGCCGGACCAGGCCGTCCAGGGTGGTGAGGAAGTCCTCGACGGGCAGCGACTCGTCGTCGTAGTGCGTGTACTATATTCGCAGCCGGCGCAGGGACGCCTCCACGTCGGCCTTGATCACCTCGGCGCGCAGCCCGCGCGGCTCCGACGAACCGCCGCCCACATTGGTCGCGATGACCACCTCGTCCCGCCTGCCGCGCGCGGCGAGCCAGGTGCCGATGATGGTCTGCGACTCGCCGCCCGAGTTGCCCGGCACCCAGGCCGAGTAGACGTCGGCGGTGTCGATGAAGTTGCCGCCGGCCTCCGTGTAGGCGTCCAGGATGGCGAAGGACTGCGCCTCGGCGACGACGCGTACGGTCGCGAGTTGGCGGAAGTTGCGCCGCACCACCCGGTTGATTGCCAGCGCCAGCAGCGCGACGGTGCACACGGTGACGACCTCGGGCACCGACAGGGCGCGGTCGCTGCCGCTGTGGAAGGTCGCGAGCAGCACCGACGCCACGGCGGCCGTGGCGGCCACCGCGGCCGTGCCGCGCAGCGAGAACAGCGGCGCGGCGACCAGGGAGGCGGCGGACAGGAAGGGCGAGGCGGTGTAGTGCGTGGGCATCAGGAGGTCGAAGACGACACCGCCGACCAGCAGGAACGCGGGCAGCCAACGGGCGACGCTCCGGGCCCACGCGGCTCGCGGCGACTCCGCGCCCGCACCGGCCCACCCAGGACTCCCCACGCGTCGCTCCCGCTCTCGGCTGGCCCGCACCCGGCACAGCGCCCCGCCGGGTGCGTCCGTCCCAGCCTGGGGCCCGCGCGCCGGGCGAGCGACCCGGAGGCGGCCAAGCGGGCGTACGCGCTCCCGCCGTGGGGTGGGCGGCCGGGCGGAGGACTGGGCCGGTGGCCTGCGGCCGGGCGGCTGGGGCGAGGTCGCCCGGCGCGGGTTACAGCTCGACGCCCAGGGCGCGGGCGCGGCGGTCGGCGGCGCACTCGGCCGCCGCCTCGTCCAGGTACACCTCGCACACCAGCCGGCCGTCCGGCGTCAGGTTGTGCTCCAGCTCCCACAGCAACACCTCGTCCCCACCGGCCAGCAGGAACGCGTGCTCGTAGAACCGGCACCAGGTGGTGTCGGGGCCGCCGGTGCGCAGCCGGGGCTTGGTCGCGAGCGCGATGTCGTGAGCGAACGCGGTGGTCAGCCCGGGCGCGCACGTCGTCGCCCGGGCGGTCCGGGTTCTCCGCCCGGCGCAGCACGCGCCGCGCGTGGTCGGCGGAGTCGTCGACGGCGTACGTCCGCCGCGGCGCGAAGGGGTCCACCGACGTGCGTAGTTGCTCGGGCAACCAAAAAGGAACGCTGTCCAGCTCGTCCCAGAGCGCGCCGCCGATGCGCTCGTGCACCCGGCGCTCGGCGATCTCCAAGGCGCGCTCGTCCGCGTACACCTCGTAGGACACCTGCCGCGTACCGACCGGGTCGCCGTGCGGCCCGTCGCCGGGGCCGGCCGGCGGGCCGGCCGCCTCGCCCGCACCGGCCTGGCCTGCGTCGATCCGCCGCTGGCCGGGTGCCGCACGCTCCGCGCACGGCGCGCCCGGCGCGGCGGGCGGGCACGGCTTCGCGGCCGGTGTCGTGTTGTGCTCCAGCTCCCACAACAGCTCGCTGCTGCCGTCCGGGAGCAGGAAGACGTGGCGGTAGGTGTTGCACCCCACGGAGGCGGAGCGCCCGTTGCACTGGCGGCAAGAGCGCAGCTCGGACTGGTGCATCAACGCGCCGCGCAGCCGCTCGACCTGCGCGTCGGCGATCTCGAACCCGTTTTGCGCCCGGGTCAGCAGCCCGTCGAGGTGCGCGGCGGAAGGTTCTCCGCCCGGTTGTGCGTGCCCCACGTCCCTCTCCTCCCGACCATTGCCACGCCGCGCCCCCCAGCGACCCCCTCGCCACTTACGGTAGCGAAGTGGATACTGCGGGCGCGGCGGGTTTCCCGGATGCGGTCCGGGCGACGCGCTCGTACGTCGGTTCCGCGCCACCCGCGAGCCGCCCGGCACGCGCGGCTCCGTGGTCGGCCGGCCGACGCCCGGAACGAGCGCTAAATGCGCCGGCGCACGCTCCCAGCGGGTCATGCGCCCCCTGTGCGCCCCAAGAGTTTGCCCGTACTCACCCGCAAATCCCCACCGGCTCGCCGGGCTCGGGTGGCGCGCAACTGTGACGCGAAATCGGCGTTCGTCCCCGGGACGCACCAGCTCCAGGCTTCGCGAACATCTCAGGCGCCCCAGACGCCCCAGCGGCGCTCGGGCCCCGTCCGGGGGGCGCCCGGGTCTGGCCGAGTCCGTGCTGGTCGGCCGCGAGGCGGCGTACGTCGCTGGTTCCCGCGCGCGGGCGCGCCCGGCGACGGGGTGCCGGCCGAAGGCGGGACGCCGTCACGCACGCGTACGCCGGCGGCGAGGCGCCACGCCTGCGCGCGCTACCGCGCCCTGCCCACTTCCCGGCTGACCTGGTACGGGCTCAGGTGCGCCCGGGTGAGGCCGCGTCCGCAAGCACGGTCTCGAACGGGGCGCCGGGGCCGAACGCGAGGCGGGCGAAGCGCTCGCCGATGCGCCGCTGGGCCGTGTCGTCGGGGTGGAGCTGGTCGGGCAGCGACAGCTCGGCGAAGTCCCGCTCGCCGTACAGGGCCAGGCCGTCGAGGTAGTACAGGTTCCGGTCGGTCTCGACGCGTTGGGCGACGACGCGGCCCAGCTCGCGGCGGATCGTGGTGAGCGTGAGCGCCCCGCCGGCGATCTCGGCCGGGTCGCCGAAGCCGCGGAAGCTGACGCCGGGGCCCGGGGCGTCGGGGTCCGGGTACATGGGCCTGGCACCCGCTCGACCACGGGCGCGTGCAGCGGCGAGACGACCAGCAGCGGCGCCTCGGGGTGGCCCTCGCGCACGGTGTCCAGGAAGCCGTGCAGCGCCGGGCCGAGCGTGCGCAGCCGGAAGGCGTCGCGGGCGACGATGTTGATGCCTACCTTCACGCTGATCAGGTCGGCCGGCGTGTCCCGGATGGCGCGGGCCGTGAACGGGTCGAGCAGCGCGTTGCCGCTCAGCCCCAGGTTGACCAGGTCAGCGCCGGCGAGCCGGGCCGCGACCGCCGGCCAGGCCCCGGTCGGGCCGGCCGCGCCGGCGCCCTGGCTGATGGAGCTGCCGTGGTGCACCCAGCGCGGCGGCGGGGCGCCGGGCGCGCGCGGCAGGCGCAGCGGCGCGTCCGCGCGCAGCGCGACCAGCTCCACGATCGCCGCGTGCGGCAGCCAGATCTCGACGTCCTGCTCCCGCCCGGAGAGCCCGGCGAACCGCACGGCGACCACCCCATCGGCCCCGCCCCCGGGGCCCCGCCGCGCGCCGGAGCGGGCGCCGGGCCGTACGCCGGTGGGTGCGCCGGAGCGCACGTCGGTGGGCGCGTCGGGTCGTGTCTCGGAGCGGGCGTCGGGCGCGCCGAGCGGGGCGGCGATCCGGGCCGTCAGGCGCCCGTCCACCACGAGGTCGTACACGCCCGCGGGGGGCCGCCGGGCGGGCCGAAGACGCCGGCTGCCGGGTCCGCGTCGGCCGGCTCGGCGAGGGCGTCGGCGTCGCCGGCGACAGCCCCGGGGAAGGGCACCACGTCCAGCTCCAAGACGGTCGCCTCGGTACGGAACGCGAGCCGCACCCCGGACGGCTGGGCCTCGGCCAGCGCGCAGAAGCCGTCGGAGACCTGGGCCCGCACCGCGGCGGGCAGCCGGTGCGGGAGCACGCCGCGCGCCGTGGCCTCCACCTCAAGGGCCCCGCGCAGGGGGCCACGGGTCCCCCACAGGCCAGCGCCCGCGTCGTCCACGTACCCACCGCCGCTCCCACCTCTCCCGGGTCCACACCACCACCGGCCCCAGCCAAACCGCACCGCACCGCGGGAAGCAAGGATATCGCCCCGGGCCAACCCCCATGCGCCAGCTCGTGCACCCGGACTACCCCGACTACCCCGTCTGCTCCGGCTTCCTCATCCGCCCCACCACACCACCGCCCCAGTGCTCAGGCCGGGAGCGTGGTGTCCACCACGAAGCTGATCTCGACGAGCTGGCCGGGGAAGGTGAGTTCGGTGACGCCGACGGCAGTGCTGGCCAGGCGGTGGTCGCCGAAGTAGCCGAGGTTGCCCGCCGCCAGCGCCGCGGCGTTGGGCACCAGGTCCACGACGTACAGCGTCTGCGTGATGACCTGACGGCGGGTGGCGTCGTAGTGGTCCAGGACCCGGTCGATGTTGGCGTGGGTCTGTCGGAGCTGGGCGGCGAAGTCGTCCGCGTGCCGGAACTCGCCCGCCGCGTCGAACGAAAGCTGCCCCGACACGTGGATCAGCTCGCCGGACCTGATCGCCTGTGCGTAGCCGAACTCGCGCTCGGCCGGTATCCGGTAGGCGAAGACGTCGTTGGTGGTCACAGTCCCGGTCCCTCACTCGTGTGCCGCGTGGTCGGTCACCGCCGGAGGCGCCGCGCGCCCCTTGCTCTCTTGCGGTTACTCGGGAACTGTAGGAAAGTCTTTGTCGACCTGGAAGTACGCACTTTTTCGTGACGGGGAACCTGATGGTGACCAAGCACTTCACGGGCTCGCCCGAGGACGCCGACCTGCGACGCTTGGACTCCCTGGCGCGGGAGATCTTCTCGGACGTCGCCAACAAGTGGGCCCTGCTGATCATCGACGCCCTCGGCAGCGGCACCCTGCGCTTCAGCTCCCTGCGCAACGAGGTCGAGGGCATCAGCCACAAGATGCTCACCCAGAACCTGCGCATGCTGGAGCGGTACGGCCTCGTCGACCGCACAGTTTACCCCACCGTGCCGCCGCGCGTCGAGTACACCCTCACCGAGCCGGGCCGGGCCCTGCGGGCCACGGTCGACGGCATGTGCGGCTGGACGCACCGCTACCTCGGCCACATCGAGGCGTCCCGCAACCGCTTCGACGCCTGACGCCCCAACACTCCCCCTCGGCCCACCGGCCCCAACCGGCCCACCCGATCTCAGCCGGCCCCACGCGCCCCCACCGCCCCCGCTACCCGCTCGTACGCCCCTGGCACGCCCGTCGCCGGCCAGCCCATACGTCAACGGTCGTACGCCACCCGCGCACGCTCCTCTCCACATGCCGGCCCGCGTACACCAACCGCCCTGCGCCACCCGCCGTACGCCGGCGCCCGCACGCCGCGCGGTCCGGCCGGGTCAGGTCAGCTCAGGTCAACGCGCGCTCGAAGCACCAGGAGTCCGGCAGGCCGGCGTACGCGCCGAAGTTCGGTATCCGCGCGTACCCGCGCCGGGCGTACGAAGCGCACGGCGGCCGGCTGGCGGTCGCCGGTCTCCAGGCGGAGGGCGCGCCACCCCCGACGCCGCGCCCACTCCTCCAGCGCGCCGAGCACGTCCCCGGCAACCCCTCGTACCGCGCCAGGCCGGTTCGACGTACATCCGCTTCACCTCGCCCAGCCCGCCGCCGAGTTCACGCAACCCACCACAGCCGACCGGGACGCCGCCGCCCGCCCGCCCGTAGGCCGCCCGGCCCGTCCCGCGCGCGCCAGCACCGGCGTACGCCACCACGAACACGGCGCAGTCCGCCGCCGACGGCGCGGGGCCGGGCTCGCTCTCCGTGGTGCCGTAGACCCCGGCGATCTCGGCCCGCTGCCGCGCGCGCAGCGCCTCCACGTCGGGGTGGGCCCACGGGACCTCCGCCCGCCACGTGCGGCCGTCGGGCGTCGTGGGTCGCCCGTCCGGGGTGCGAGGGGTGTGCTTCGCAGGGTACTTTGATGCTCATGGGGTGGATTGTGCCGAGCGCCTGTTTCCTCCGCGTAACGCCGCGTTACGCGGAAGGGCGGCCGGGTGGTGCGACCGGGGCAGCCCGCTCCGCGCGCGAGCCGGGTGGTGTGGGCGGGAGGGCGGGAACCGGGGTAGGCGGGCCTCGGTGACCCCCATTCGGATAAATTCCGGTTCCCGCGTGAGGATCGGGGCATTGGGGGGTCCAAGTCGCCGTAGCCGCCCACCGGTCGGCCCGCCGGGTCACCGCGACCCGGCACCCCGGGCCGACACCCGGCGTCGGTCAGACGAACAAAGCACGAACACGGCAGGACGACGGACCGAAGAAGCCCCGGCAGGCGCCACGGGCGGCAGACAAAGGACCCACGACCGCGGCAGCCAGCGGGACCCGAACCCCGCGCCGCGCCACCACCGCACGGTCACGCCGTGGCGGCAGCCGAGACACCGAGGAGAGGACCCGATCCCATGACGACACCGAAGACGGCCACCCCCGCGATCAACGAGCCCCGCACCGGCGGCACCAAGCCCGCCTCCGGCACCACCACCACGCTCAAGGACTCCTCGGGCGCCGACAGCCAGCCCGCCACCCGCGGCAAGACCTCCATCACCGACGGCGTCGTCGAGAAGATCGCCGGCATGGCCGCCCGCGAGGTCTCCGGCGTCCACGCCCTCGGCGGCGGCCTCGCCCGGACCCTCGGCGCCGTCCGCGAGCGCGTCCCGGGCGGACGCCCGAACGTCACCAGCGGCGTCAAGGTCGAGGTCGGCGAGCGCCAGACCGCCATCGACCTGGACATCGTCGTCGAGTACGGCGTCCCCATCACCGACGTCGCCGCCGACATCCGCGAGAACGTCATCGCCGCCGTCGAGCGCATGACCGGCCTTGAGGTCGTCGAGGTCAACATCGCCGTCATCGACGTCCACCTCCCCTTCGACGAGGAGGACAACGACGACGAGGCCCGCGTCCAGTAAGCCCGGGCCGGGCCCGCCACCCCGTCCCGACGCCGCACAAGGAGTAGGACATGAGCACAGCGATCGTGGGCTCCGCGGTCGGCATGGCGCTCGGATTCGCCGGCTACTTCGGCGGGTTCATCGCCTTCCTGCTCGTCGCCGCGCTCGGCGCCATCGGGTTCACCATCGGCAAGCTGGCCGACGGCGACCTGCACTGGAGCCAGTTCGCCCGCCCCACCCAGGACCGCACCACCCACCGGACCCGAAGCACCCACCGCGGCAGGCTCAAGTGACCGTTCCCGCAGCCCAGCGCGGCGCCACCAGCATCGCCGACCGCGTCATCGCCCGTACCGCCACCGCAGCGGCCCGCGAGGCCCTGCACGACCTGGCCCACCCGACGGCCACCGCCCGCGCCACCGGCACCACCCGGCGCGGCACGGCCCGGCTCACCCTCGCACTCGACCTGCCGTACCCCATCGATATACCCGCCACCACGGACGCCGTGCACCACCACGTCAGCCACCACACCGCGGCCCTCACCGGCCTGCCCGTCGCCACCATCCGCATCCGCGTGGAGCGCCTCCACCTGCCCGGCGCCGCCACCACGGACGGCAGGCAGGTGCGGTAGTGAGCACAGCATCCGAACCCGAGCCGCCCAAGAGCCCGGCGCGCGGCCGGGCCCCCCACCGCGCCTGGTCGGCCCGGCGCGGCCCGGCCGCCGTACTCGCCCTGCTCGGCTGCGGCGCCTGCGTCATGCTCCTGTACGACCAGGTGGCCATGGGCTACGGCCAGCCCGCAGCGCCCTGGCGCACGCACACCAAGGACTGGTTGGCGGACACCCCCGGCACCAGCGGCTGGGTCATCGGCGCCGCCGCCATACTGGCCGTCCTGGGCGTGTACCTCATGGTCATCGCCCTCACCCCCGGCGGCCGTCGCCGGCTGCCGATGACGCCCCCGGCGCCGTCCGTACGCGCCGTGCTCGACCGGGCCGGCGCCACGACCCTGCTGCGCGAGGCGGCCCTGCGCACGCCCGGGGTCACCTCGGCCCGGGTGCACGTACGCGGCCGGCGCCGGGCCCGCGTGCGGGTGACGGTGGCCTACGGCGAGGTCGCGGCGGTACGCGCCGCACTCCACGAGGAACTGCTCGCCGCCACGGACCGCCTCGGCCTGGCCGACCCGCCCCGCCTCCGCCTCACCGCCGCCCCCGCCCCGGTCCGGCACGGAAACGATCCGCACGCACACGGCGCACCGGCGGGATCCGAAGCGCGGTAGCCGCGGCCGTAGGGGGCGCAGGACGCGGAGGAGAAGAAAGCGAAGGACACCAGGGAAACAAAGGGCGGAAAGAAGAACAAGAAAGACGAACAAGCAGGAGGAGGAGCCGATGGAGGTCAGTCGCAGACGCCACTGGCTGAACAGGACCCTGCTGGCCCTACTTGGGCTCGCCGGTCTGGCCGCCGGGTGCTGGGTGGCCGTGGCGGGGCTCGACGCCCGCGGCCAACTGCCGTTCGCGCTCCCCTCGTGGTGGCCGAGCGGGCACCCGCGCGCCGCGCTCACCGACCGGCTGGACGCGGCGGGGCCGCGCGACCACGACTGGTGGCCGGCCGCCGTCCTCGGCTGCCTGACCCTCGGTCTGCTCCTCCTCGCGGGCTGGCTCCTCGCCCAGACCGGCCCGCGCGAGCCGCGACGCCTCACCCTCCGCCGCCCCGCCCCCGGCGCACCGGGCCGCGCCAAGCCCGCCCCGCACGCCCCGACACTGCGCACCTCCGCGCTGTCCGGGGTGATGGCCGCGCAGGCGAGCGACCTGCCCGGGGTACGCCGGGCCCGGGTGCGCCTCTCCGGCGGCGCGCGCCGCCCACGCGCCCGCGTGACGGTGGTGCTCGACACGGGCGCCGACCCGCGCGCGGTACTGACCGCCCTGTGCGCCGGCCCCCTCACCCACGCCCGCCACAGCACCGGCCTCCCCCACCTCCCCTCGGGCCTCCGCCTGCGCGTTGCGACACCGGGGAGGCGTCGGGCCCGCTGAGGGTTGGCTGGCACGGGCGCCGGCCGCGAGCGCCGCCCACGCCCGGAAGACGCAAAAAAACCCCGGCCAAGGTTACTTGACCGGGATCCGGAGGGTCCGACTGGTGGGCCATCAGGGGCTCGAACCCTGAACCAATGGATTAAAAGTCCACTGCTCTGCCAATTGAGCTAATGGCCCCGCACCACGCAGCATAGCCCGGCCGTCTGCCGAGCCCCGAGCGCATAAGAAGTTCGACGCCGCACGAGGCCGCGCGGTGTTCGTACGCGGACCGCCGCCGCGCCCGTGGCGCGAGCGACGGGGCCCGTACGGCACACCACCGTGACATACGGGCCCCGTCGCTCACTCAGCGGTCAGCCGTTGCGCTTCCAGCGCGGCTTGTCGTCGCGGCGGCCGTGCGGGCGGTCGCCGTTGGCCGGGCGGTGGCCGCCGGAGGGACGCTCGTCGCGGCGGTCACGGTTGTACGGGCGGTCCGAGCGGAAGCCACCGGAGGAACGCTCGTCGCGGCGCAAGCCACCCTGCGGGCGGTCGTCACGACGCTCGAAGGAACGGCCACCACGGTCATCACGCCGGTCGTCCCGACGGAAACTGCCGGAGGGGCGGTCGTCGCGGCGAAAACCACCCGACGGACGGTCGTCCCGACGGAAGCCACCCTGCGGGCGGTCGTCACGACGCTCGAAGGAACGGCCACCACGGTCATCACGCCGGTCGTCCCGACGGAAACTGCCGGAGGGGCGGTCGTCGCGGCGAAAACCACCCGACGGACGGTCGTCCCGACGGAAGCCACCCTGCGGGCGGTCGTCACGGCGGTCGCGGCGCTCGAAGTTGCCCCGGTCGTCGCGGCGGTCGTACCCGCCGCGCTCCTGCTCCGGGCGGCTGGGCGCGGCATCCGCGGCCTGCGGCTCGGTCCGCTCCTGCGGCGCCGGAGCGGTGGCGGACGCGTCCGCGCCGCCGTCCTGGGCGGCGGCAGTGGCGGACTCAGTCGCCGCGGTGGCCTCGGCGGGCGCCGCTGCTGCCACGGCCGCGGCCGGGTCCTCGCCGCGCTCGCGGGCCGCGCGGGCCAGCAGGCGGTCGGCCTCCTCGCGCAGCTCGGTCGCGCGCCGCTGGACCTGCTGCAACCGGCGGGTGAGGTCCTGCACGTCGCGCTCGGCCTGCTTGGCCGAGTTCGCCGCCGACTCCGCCTGCACCTCGGTGAGCGACCGGGCGCCGGTTATGCGCGCCACGTCGTCGTCGAAGGCGCCCGCGCCGCCGACGATGTGCCGCGTGGCGTCGACGCCCGCGTCCTCCATCAGCCGGAAGATCTGCCGGCGCTGGTGCGGCAGGGCCAGCGAGACGACGGTGCCGCTCTTGCCCGCGCGGGCCGTACGGCCGGAGCGGTGCAGGTAGTCCTTGTGGTCGCCGGCCGGGTCCACGTTCAGCACCAGGTCGATGCCGTCCACGTGGATGCCGCGCGCGGCGACGTCCGTGGCGACCAGGACGTTGACGTAACCGTCCTTGAAGTCGGCCAGCGTGCGGGTCCGCGCGCCCTGCGTCATGCCGCCGTGCAGCGCGTCCGCCCGTACGCCCGCGTCCACGAGCTGCTCGGCGACGCGGTCGGCGCCCAGCTGGGTGCGGACGAAGATGATGGTGCGGCCCTTGCGCGCCGCGATGGCGGCGGTGACCGGCGCCTTGTCCTTCGGCTTCACGACGAGCACGTGGTGCGTCATGGTCGTGACCGCGCCCTGCGCCGCGTCCACCTCGTGCGTCATCGGGTTGGACAGGTAGCGCTTGACGAGGGTGTCGATCTCGTTCTCCAGCGTCGCGGAGAACAGCATCCGCTGACCACCGGTCGGCACCAGGTCGAGGATCTCGGTGACCTCGAGCAGGAATCCCATGTCGGCCATCTGGTCGGCCTCGTCGAGCACGGCGACCTGCACCCGGTCCAGCGTCGCGGCGCCACGGTTGATGATGTCACGCAACCGGCCCGGGGTGGCGACCAGGATGTCCACGCCCCGCTCCAGGGCGTAGATCTGATTGCCCATCGACGTACCGCCGCAGACCACCTTGAGCTTCAGGCCGAGCACGTCACCGTACGGCTGGAGCGCGTCGGAGACCTGCATGGCCAGCTCGCGGGTGGGGGTCAGGATCAGGCCACGGGGACGCTTCTTCTCCGTGAAGCCGCCGGCGAGTTGGGCCAGCAGCGGGAGACCGAAGGAGAGGGTCTTGCCGGAGCCGGTACGGCCTCGGCCCAGGATGTCCTTGCCGGCCAGCGCGTCCGGGATAGTCGCGGCCTGGATCGGGAACGGGGTGGTGACACCGTTCTGCTTCAGCTTGCGGACGACCTGCTCGGGCAGCCCGAGGGTGGCGAACGTGACGGACGTCTCAGCGTTGTCGGCGGCGTCGTCGGACGTGGCGGCCTCGGTCTCGTCCACGACGGCGGACTCGGCGGGAGCCGCGACGGGGGCGTCAGCGGCGTCGGCCTCAGCGACGAACGTCACGGCGGCCTCGGGGATCATGCCGGCCTCATCGACCTCGGGCATGACGGTGTGCTCAGCAGAAATGGACATGCGATACGCGAAACCTTCCGGAGTTACGGCACGCGCCCAGACTCCGTGTGATTTCGCAAACGACCGCCTCGATGCGGTCAGCCACGGCAAGGAAAGGAACGCGCCACGCGGCGCGCTCCGGGAGCGTTCTCCGAAGTCGGCCGGGGAAATGGGACGAAACGATCCACAAGCATACACACCCGGCCCCGGGGAAGGCAAATCCCACCCTTCCCCACCGCCGCGCCCCCGGCCAGGCGGCTCACCGCTCGCGCAGCGGTCTCGGCTGGGGAGCGGGTTCGGTGCCCTCGGCCGGCGGTGGCGTGCTCGGGGGGCGAGGTGGTCGGCGCGGCCGTCGGGGCCGGGGCGCTGGGCTCCGGCGGCGGGCTGCTGGGCCGCGGCGTGGTCGGCCGGGGCCGGGGGACCGAGCCCGTGGGCGTCAGGGCGGGCACGTCGGGCCGGGTCAGCGGGTCGGCGGCGTCTGCGAAGGCCGACCGGCCTCCCCCGCCCCGGCCTCGTCCGCGCCCTCGCCGGACGCACGCTCCGCGTCCGACCGCTCGGCGTCCGGCTCCGGAGGACGAGGAGGCGCCGCCCGAGCCGTCCGGCCGTGGCCGCGCGGCCCCCTGGCGCGCCCCGTCGGGGAGTACGGCACCGCCATCGGGCCCCGCCGCGCGCCGTCCGGCGGCCCGCTCCTCCCCTCACCGCCGGGCCGGTTGCGAGTGGTCCGCCTCGGAGACGCTCATGCAGCCCGCCAACGCCATGGCGGCGAGTATCACGGCCGCGGGCACGGGACGCGGTGCGCGGGGCGCGAGGAACACAGGCGGACATTCCGGGCATGAGTGAGTTACCTTCCGGCGCACGGTGCGGGCCATCTGCCCAACTGGCCCCGCCCCACCCAGGACACGCGTCGCACGAGCCACGGCACCCCCACACCCCGGAAACCCCCCGGACCGCGCACGCGGACCGCGCCCGAACCGCGCCGAACCGCACGTGATCGCGCCCCACGACCGCCGCCGCCGCGACGCCGCACCACACTGAGGCCCGGGCGCCGGGCCGGGCTGCGGCCCGGCCCGAACGGGGCGCTATCCCCAACCGAGTTCGTGCAGCCGCTCGTCCTCGATGCCGAAGTGGTGGGCGACTTCGTGGACGACGGTGATGGCCACCTCGTCACGCACGGCGTCCCGCAGGGCGTGCGAGGGCCCGCCGGACCCCCCGGCCGCGACGCCCCCCGACCCGGCGCCCGGCTCCGCCCCCTGCCCGGCTCCCGCCTCGGCCGCCACGCCGGGCTCGCCCAGCACGGGCACCTGGGCCCCCGCAGGCGCCTCCGGCTCCCCCGGGGCCGCCCACCCGGACGGCTCCCCGGCCGGCCCCCCGGACGACTCCTGGCCCACTACGTCCTCGCGGCCCGCGCACATCCGCAGCGTGGGCCCCAGGTAGATGGTGATCCGGTCCGGCAGCACGCCCGCGTACCACTCGCCCCGGTCGGTTAGCGGCGTCCCCTCGTAGAGCCCGAGCAACTCCGGATCGTCCGCGGGCGGCTCGTCCTCCACGAACACCGCCACGTTGTCCATGAGCCGCGTCAGCTCGGGCGGAATGCGGTCCAGGGCCTCGGCGACCAGTTCCTCGAACTCCTCGCGCGTCATTTCCAGCACCCGGCCATTGTCGGGCAGGCGCCCCTCCCGCGCCCCACGCGTGCGTCGAACACCCCTCGCACACCCCAAACCACCCGGTCCCCGCCCCCCCGCCGCGACGCCCCAGGTCACCCCCGCCCCCACCGCGCGGCAAACCGTTTTGGCGATCCCCGTTGGCATCCCATATGCTTCTCACGTTGCCGGAAGGCGCTCAGGTGGGCCATCAGCCCTCATCGTCTAGTGGCCCAGGACGCCGCCCTTTCAAGGCGGTAGCACGGGTTCGAATCCCGTTGGGGGCACGCAACAGCATGTGCGAGACTAGTGCTCGCACGTGTGCTTGGTCCTGTGGAGCAGTTTGGAGTGCTCGCCACCCTGTCAAGGTGGAGGCCGCGGGTTCAAATCCCGTCAGGACCGCTGCAACCGCGAGGTTGCGTGGCTGGGTAGCTCAGTTGGTACGAGCGATCGCCTGAAAAGCGATAGGTCGCCGGTTCGACCCCGGCCCCAGCCACCACCGCACAAAGCGAGAAGGCTTGGACCGGGTTAACCGGTCGGGGCCTTCTCGTCGCGCCCCCTCACGGCCACGAGCGAGTCCAGCCGTGCGCGGGCAGCGCGGGCCTCAGGCCACCGTGACGACGACCTTGCCCCGCACGTGGCGCTCGGCGCTCAGGCGCTGGGCGTCGCCCGTGCGCTCCAGCGGGAAGGTGGCCGCGACCGGCACCGTCAGGGCCCCGGCGTCGACCATGGCGGACAGGGCTGCCAGGTCGGTGGCGTCCGGGCGGACCCACAGGTAGCGCCCGCCCAGCGGGGTGACCGCGGGGTCCACGATGGAGGCGATCCGCCGGGGGTTCTTCACCACCTCGGCGGAGACCGTGACCGCCTCCCCGCCCACCAGGTCGAAGGCCGCATCAACGCCGTCCGGCGCCAGCCCGCGCACCCGGTCGGTCAGCCCGTCCCCGTAGGCGACCGGCTCCCCGCCCAGGGAACGCACGAAGTCGTGGTTGCGGGGGCTGGCCGTGCCGATCACGCGGGCGCCCAGGTGCCGGCCGATCTGCACGGCCAGCGAGCCGACCCCGCCCGACGCCGCGTGGACCAGGAGCGTGTCGCCCTCCCGTACCCGCAGCGCCTTGGCCAGCGCCTGGTACGCCGTGAGCCCGGCCAGCGGCAGCCCGGCGGCCTGCTTCGAAGGTGAGGCTGGTGGGCTTGTGGGCCAGGGTGCGCACGGGGCCGCCACGTACTGCGCGAACGTCCCGCCCGACAGGGTGTCCTTGCGCACGTAGCCGATGACCTCGTCGCCCTCCTCGAACTCCGGGGTGTCCAGGCCGCCGCGGACCACGACACCCGCGACGTCCCAGCCGGGGACGACCGGGAAGACGACGTCGAGCAGCGAGTTGAGGTGGCCGGCCTGTGCCTTCCAGTCCAGCGGGTTCACCGAGGCGGCCCTGGCCTCGACCAGTACCGAGTCGGGCCCCACCTTCGGGTCGGGCAGGTCGCCGTACTCCAGGACCTCGGGTCCGCCGTACGCGCGGTAGCTCACAACCTTCACGGTGCTCCTGCTCCTCGGGTTCGCGTGGCCGGGCCACTCTCGCGGCGGCCCGGCGGATGGGCGCGGGTGGGATGCGTGCGGGGTGGATGGGTGCGTCGGGTGGTGCGGGTGGGCGGGTGGATGGTGTGCCGGGTGGGGCGCGGGCCGGGTGGGCTCCTGCCACACTAGGCCGCCGGCGCGTCCGAGGGCGCCGGCGCCGCGCGGCCACCCGGGTGGCGGTGGCGCCAGACGCAGAAGACCGTGCTGGCCACCACCGCCCAGCCGGCCAGCACGAGGAACGGGAAGGCGTGCTGGTGGCCGCCGAAGTAGACCGCCGTGTGCTGGGCGTTCACCGACGCGCCGGGCGGCAGCCAGCGGCCGATGTGGCCCAGTACGGAGGGGAGCAGCGGCCAGGAGACGGCGCCGCCCGACGACGGGTTGCCGAGCAGCACCATCAGCCCCCAGGTGGGCAACATCGCCCAGCGGCCGAAGAGGGTGTTGAACATCGTGAAGACCATCCCCGACGCGAACAGCGTCAGGGCCAGGATCAGCCACGACTCCACGAACGGCAGGCGCAGCGCGTCCAGCGACCAGTCCACCACCGCCGCGATGGTGAACCCGCCGAGCAGCGCGTACGCGGTGGTGAAGCCGATCCGCTCCGCTGGGTTCAGCGTGCGCGCGTGCACGCTGAGCTGGATCGCGCCAACGAAGCCGATGATCACCGCGGCGAGCGAGATGTAGAAGATGGCCAGCCGGCGCGGGTCGCCCCGCTGGAACGGGTTGAGGTCCCGCACCGTCACCGGCACCCCCACCCGCGGCCCCGCCGTCGTGAAGATCTCCGCGACCGAGGCCCCGGAGGCGCCGGAGACGTCCAGCTCGACGCGGTCCCCGGTGCCGCCCGCCCGGTCGCCGACGGGCTGGTGCACGTACAGCACGGCGAACACCCGCTGCTCGTCCACGGCCCGCTTGGCCTGCGCGTACGTCGCGTACTCGCGCAGTTCGAGGGAGACGTCCAGGGCCTCTTCCATGCCGCGCACGAACGCCTTGCCGCGCGGGCTGTCACTCGCCCCGACCACCGCCGTCGGCACGTGGTGCGGGGTCGGGTTGGCCATCACGTACGTGTACGAGCCGGCGAACAGGCCGGCGGCCGCCGCCAGGATGACCACCAGCACCGTGGCCGGGAAGAACGGCGAGTCCTTGAACACCGCCCACCGCGAGCGCCCGCCGGGCGCCCCGCGCGCCTGCGGGTGCGCGCCCGCCGGCGCGGCCGGTTTGGCGGCGGGGCGGCCCGGGACGTCGGTGGGGCGGCCCGGGTCGGGAGCGTCGTCCGGGACGGTCCGTTCACGCGGGTCGTCCATGACGTCACGCTAAGCCACCCATCGCGGACATTCCTCGCGAGTCACCCGTACGTTCCGTGGCGCGGGCCGCCACCGTCGGGGCGCGCCCGCCGCCCGGAAATCCCGCAGACGTCCGGGCGCTGGCCCCGGGGCAGGGTCGTGTTCCGGGCGCGAGCGGCCGTTCCTCGCCCCGGCGCGGGCGCCCGGGCACAAATGGTTCGCCAGCTCTTTCGGCGAGGTGAGATCCTTGGCGGCGTATGTCCACTCAGCCTGCCCCCGCCCTGCCCGCCCTGCTGGAGCGGCTTCCCGAGCTGATGCTGCGCGACGCGCAGCGGCTGGGGCGCCGACTAGACAGTGCGCGCCGGATTCGTCAGCCCGAGGCCCGCGCGGCCGTGCTCGCCGAGATCGCCGGCCAGATCGAGCAGGCCGAACGGCGGGTGGCCCACCGTCGCGCCGCCGTCCCGAAGATCACCTATCCCGAGTCGCTGCCGGTCAGCCAGAAGAAGGACGACATCCTGGCAGCCATCCGCGACCACCAGGTGGTGATCGTCGCGGGCGAGACCGGCTCCGGGAAGACCACCCAGATCCCCAAGATCTGCATGGAGCTGGACCGCGGCGTGCGCGGGCTCATCGGGCACACCCAGCCGCGCCGGATCGCGGCCCGTACGGTGGCCGAGCGGATCGCCGCCGAGCTGGGCACCCAGCTCGGCGAGACGATCGGCTGGAAGGTGCGGTTCACCGACCAGGTCGGCCCGGACACGCTGGTCAAGCTGATGACGGACGGCATCCTGCTGGCCGAGATCCAGACCGACCGCGAGCTGCGCCAGTACGACACGATCATCATCGACGAGGCGCACGAGCGCAGCCTCAACATCGACTTCATCCTCGGCTACCTGGCGCAGTTGCTGCCCCGCCGCCCCGAGCTGAAGGTCGTCGTCACCTCGGCGACCATCGACCCGGAGCGGTTCGCCCGCCACTTCGCGGCCTTCGCCACGGTCGGCGACGGCGCGGCGGGCGTGGGTGGCGGCCGGGACGCGTGCGGCGGCGGCCGGCCCCAGCGCGGCGCGAGCCGGCGCACGCGGGACGGCGCGCCCAGCACCCCGGACCAGCCCAGTACCCCGAGCGCGCCCGCCGCCCTCGGGACCGCCGCCGAGCCGGCCGGCGCCCCGATCATCGAGGTCAGCGGGCGTACGTACCCGGTCGAGGTGCGCTACCGGCCGCTCCTCGAAGAGGGCGGCCAGGACGGCGACCGCGACCAGGTGACTGCCATCTGCGACGCGGTGGACGAGCTGCAGCGCGAGGGCGAGGGCGACATCCTCGTCTTCCTCTCCGGCGAGCGGGAGATCCGCGACACGGCCGACGCGCTGGAGAAGAAGAAGCTGCGCGGCACCGAGATCCTGCCGCTGTACGCGCGCCTCTCGCACGCCGAGCAGCACCGGGTCTTCCAGCGCCACACCGGCCACCGCGTGGTGCTCGCCACCAACGTGGCGGAGACATCGCTCACCGTCCCCGGCATCCGGTACGTGATCGACCCCGGCACCGCCCGCATCTCGCGCTACAGCCACCGCACCAAGGTGCAGCGGCTGCCCATCGAGCCGATCTCGCAGGCCAGCGCCAACCAGCGCAAGGGCCGCTGCGGCCGTACCAGGGACGGCATCTGCATCCGGCTGTACTCCGAGGACGACTTCCTCACCCGCCCCGAGTTCACCGACGCGGAGATCCTGCGGACCAACCTCGCCTCGGTGATCCTGCAGATGACGGCAGCCGGGCTCGGCGACATCGAGCGCTTCCCCTTCATCGACCCGCCGGACCGGCGCAACATCAAGGACGGCATCGACCTGCTGCACGAGCTGGGCGCCATCGAGCCCCAGCGGCAGCCCGCCGACCAGAGCGGCGCTGACCAGACCGGCGACCAGGCCGCCGAGCAGCTCACCGAGCAGGGCGCGCCGGGCGGCGGCGAGGAGCCGGGTGACGCCCATGGTGACCGGGGCGGCGACCGTACGGACCGGCGCGGCGGCAAGGGACGGGGCGGCGAGCACGGCCCGGGCCGCAAGGGCCGGGGCCAGCAACTGACCCCGCTGGGACGCAAGCTGGCCCAGTTCCCGGCCGACCCGCGCCTCGCGCGCATGATCCTGGCCGCCGACCGCAACGGCTGCGCGCGCGAGGTGATCATCATCGCCGCCGCGCTGTTCATCCAGGACCCGCGCGAGCGCCCCGCCGACAAGCAGGCCCAGACCGACCAGCAGCACGCCCGCTTCAAGGACGAGACCAGCGACTTCCTGGCCCTGCTCAACCTCTGGCGGTACGTCCGCGAGCAGCAGAAGGCGCTGTCCTCCTCCGCCTTCCGCCGGATGTGCCGCTCGGAGTTCCTGAACTACCTGCGCATACGCGAGTGGCAGGACATCTACAGCCAGTTGCGTACGGTGGCCAAGTCCATGGGCATCGAGGTGTCCGCCGCGGACACCGAGATCCCCGCCGACCAGGTGCACCAGTCGCTGCTGGCGGGGCTGCTCTCGCACATCGGGCTCAAGGAGATCGCCGAGGACGCGGCCAAGGGCTCCGACAAGCCCCGTGGCAAGGGGGACTACCTGGGGGCGCGCAACGTCAAGTTCGCCGTCTTCCCCGGCTCCGCGCTGTTCAAGAAGCCGCCACGGTGGATCATGTCGGCCGAGCTGGTGGAGACCTCGCGGCTGTGGGCGCGGGTCAACGCCAGGATCGAGCCGGAGTGGGTCGAGCCGCTCGCCCAGCACCTGGTCAAGCGCACCTACAGCGAACCGCACTGGGAGCAGAAGCAGGCCGCGGTCATGGCGTACGAGCGGGTGACGCTGTACGGCGTGCCGATCGTCGCCCAGCGCAAGGTCAACTACGGCAGGATCGACCCGATCACCAGCCGTGACCTGTTCATCCGCAACGCCCTGGTCGAGGGCGACTGGCGCACCCACCACCAGTTCTTCCACGACAACCGCAAGCTGCTCGGCGAGGTCGAGGAGTTGGAGCACCGGGCCCGCCGTCGCGACATCCTGATCGACGACGAGACCCTCTTCGACTTCTACGACCAGCGCGTCCCCGAACACGTCGTCTCGGGCGCGGACTTCGACTCCTGGTGGAAGCACAAACGCCGGGACGAGCCGGAGTTGCTCAGCTTCGAGAAGTCGATGCTCATCAACGAGCGGGCGCAGGGCATCTCCAAAGACGCCTACCCCGACACCTGGTGGCAGGGCCGGCTGAAGTTCCGGGTGACCTACCAGTTCGAGCCGGGCGCGGACGCGGACGGCGTGAACGTGCACATCCCGCTCCAGGTGCTCAACCAGGTCGAGGACCAGGGCTTCGACTGGCAGATCCCGGGCCTGCGCCAGGACCTGGTGACGGAGCTGATCCGCTCGCTGCCCAAGCCCATCCGCCGCAACTACGTACCGGCCCCCGACTACGCCCGGCGCTTCCTGGAACGGGTCAACCCGACGGCGGCGGTGCGCAGCGGCGCCGAGCCGCAGGGCCCGCTCACGGCGGCGCTCGGCCGGGAGCTGCAGCGCATGGTGGGCGTGACGATCACCCCCGACGACTGGGACCTCACCAAGATCCCCGACCACCTGAAGATCACCTTCCGGGTGGTGGACGAGCGGCGCCGCAAGCTCGCCGAGGACAAGGACCTGGTCGCCCTCAAGGCGTCCCTCCAGCCCAGGACGCAGGGCGCGATCACCAAGGTGTTCGCCACCTCGAAGGAGAGCGCGGGCATCGAGCAGCGCTCGGGGCTCACCTCCTGGACGATCGGCGCCCTGCCGCGCATCTTCGAGACCCGGGGCGGCGGCCAGCCCGTCAAAGCGTACCCGGCGCTGGTGGACGAGGGCGCCTCGGTGACGGTCCGCCTCTTCGACACCGAGGCGGAGCAGGAGCGCGCGATGTGGGCGGGCACCCGTCGGCTGATCCTGCTCAACCTGCCGTCAAATCCGGCCAAGTTCGCGCAGGGCAAGCTCGACAACGGGGCCAAGTTGGCGCTGTCCCGCTCCCCGCACGGCAGCGTGCAGGCCCTGTTCGACGACTGCGTCGCGGCGGCCACCGACCGGCTGATCGCGGCGCGAGGCGGCCCGGCGTGGGACGAGGAGTCCTTCCGCAAGCTCTTCGGTCACGTCCGCGCGGACGTGACCGACGTGACGATGGACACCGTCCGCAAGGTCCGCGAGGTGCTGGCCGCCTGGCAGGCGTGCGAGCGCCGGCTGAAGGCCACCACGAGCGTGGTGCTCGCGCCGTCGCTGGCCGACGTCAGGGAGCAGCTCGCCGCGTTGATCAAGCCGGGCTTCGTCACCGAGCACGGCATACGGCGACTGCCCGACCTGATGCGCTACCTGGTGGCCGTCGACCGCCGCCTCCAGCAACTGCCGCACCACGCCGAGCGGGACCGCGCCCGGATGGCGAAGGTGCACGACATGCGCGACGAGTACCTGTGGCTGCTGGAACAGCTTGAGCTCAAGCACCCGGGCCGGCCCGTGCCACGGGAGGCGCTGGAGATCCGCTGGATGATCGAGGAGCTGCGGGTCAGCTACTTCGCCCACGCCCTGGGCACGGCGTACCCGATCTCCGACAAGCGGATCGTGAAGGCCGTGGACGCCGCCGCGCCGTAGCCTCGCGGTCCGAGGAGCCGCCGCGCGGAGAACCGCCTCCCGGGGCCGCGCGGGGGCGGCCGGGAGCGCGGTTCGACCCCACCCCCTGACCTGCTGTACAGTCTCTTCTCGCAGCCGGACAAGCACAACACTGCGCGAAAGCTTGGTCCTGTGGAGCAGTTTGGAGTGCTCGCCACCCTGTCAAGGTGGAGGCCGCGTGTTCAAATCCCGTCAGGACCGTGTAAACGATGAGGCTCGCACACCGAGGGTGCGGGCATCGTCGCGGTTTCCACCCATCCTGTACGCCCGCCGTACGCCCCTGCCCGCTCGTTCGGCGCGGGTGCCCGTCCCGTACGTGCCGGGCCCCTCCCGTACGCGCCGGCCCGGGCCCGGCCCCCGGTCTCGCGCCCGGGGAACAGCAGGGCCGGGGGCCAGGCTAGTCAGCGCCCGCGAGCGGGCCGACGCGCCCGTGGCGGCCAGCCGGCCCCTGGCGTCGGCCGCGCGGGCGCGGGGCAACAAGCCTGACAGGCGACCCGGCGGGTGCCCCGAAAGCCTCGCCGGGGCCTTTCTCAAACGTTCCTGCCTGCGTTTCGGCAGTTCCGACGAGGCGCCGACGCCGCGCCCCGGCCGACCGGAACGGGTCGGCCCGCATGTGTTACCCCCCGGTGCGTCTTGACTGGGGCACGCGCCGGCGGTACCAAGCCAGGAAGGCCGTGGGGGCCGGGAGGTACGCAATATGGCGACGTCGGCGAAGCACGAGACGAGGGCGTTGCTGCGGGCCCATCTATCCGCGGCATCCGGTTACCGACATCTGACCCGGCACCGCCCGGTCTGCCACCGCCTGCTGCGGCTGGCCCTGGAGCAGCCGGGGGCAGCCCGACGCGGTGGCGGCACGCGGCGGCGTGGGGTTCGCCCGGGCGCCGAGTCGGCCACCGGGGCCGGCCGGGCGGCGCGGCAGACGCAGAAAGGGGACGAAAGTCCTCCGGAGCGGTGACCAACGGCGCTGTGTACACCGCGTGTCCGGTGACAGGGTGGAGGCGTCCGGATACGGGGATCGATTATCGCACTTGAGGCATAGCAGACAAGTGCGGCGGCCTGTGATGGGAGTCACCGAAAGAGTTTCCATGGCGGGGGAACTCACGCCCCGCTTACGCCCTCTAAATTTAATATGTGCCATTGCACCCGGGACTGGCCGCGACCGGATCATCGACGCGAGCCCGGGTCACCGGACCGGTTCGCCCGCCTTCCCGCCACGGCAGAGACGGCTCCGCACCCCCCGGGTCCTCGCGATCGGACAGCCCACCGCCCGGTGCTGGCCGGCGCGAGGGCGGCCGGGACGGGGCGCCCCGAGGGGGCCCGGACGAAGGTGTCCGGGCATAAAAAAGACCGCGCTGGACCCGGCGGAGTCCAGCACGATCGACGACGCACCCAAGTCAAGCGGGCGTGGCGCCTGTTGGGGCAGACGCCGGTCGTGTGGAGCGAAACGGGCGAGGACCGGATTGGGGGACCCGGAAATGCCCAGTTATGCGGTTGTTTCAGGCTTCGCTGCGCTGCTGCGGAATGCCCGCCAGAAGTGCACGGACCTCCGCTTCGCGGTAGCGCCGGTGCCCTCCGAGCGTGCGGATGGACGTGAGCTTGCCTGCCTTGGCCCACCGTGTGACCGTCTTCGGGTCCACGCGGAACATCGTGGCAACCTCAGCCGGGGTCAGCAGCGGCTCGGCATCAGGGGTGCGAGCGGTCATGAGCGGCCTCCTCGGGAGAACCGAACCATCACGGTTCTTTCCTCTAAATTCTGCACCTTGACCCGCGTTGCCCGAAATGGCGGACGCGGGCCGAGTCGGTTATAGGACGAACGGCTTGTCCTCGGCACTACAACTACAGCATCTGTCCAGCCACGTCGGCCAAACCGATGGAATTGCCCTCTCAGGTGTTCAACCTCGACGGAAGCCGATGGACTATGCCATAGCGGACAGTCACGCCGCCGTGACGATCAGTGACAGAAGGACCACGCGTCACCAGACCCACCAAGGAGCGCAATACCGATACATCCGCCCTTAGTTGGACGGAAGGAGCCCTTCATGGACTCCTTGTCCTATTTTGACACGAGGATGGGGGATGGCCGCAAGGCCCGAACTCAGTGCCTTAGATCACGGTTGAGGCAATCGCCCGGATCGGGATCTACGTCCCGATCCGCCCGCGCCCACGCCCGTCCCCTGGTGGCAGCGCTCCCAGCTTGACCTCGCGGCGCCACGCGCAACACCCCGTAACGGCTCTAAACCGCTGTCTGTGACGTTACTTCAGCTAGATCGTTGCCGATCCCGTACAGAGCTCCAACGGTCCGTCAGGCGCTCGTACGCGACCCCAGCCCGCGCGCCGTCGCCCGCGCGCAGCGCCGCCAGGCCCTCCACGACGTCCGCCGCGGAGTGGTCGTCGGCCAACTCCCCCTCGGGCAGCGCGTGCACCAGGCCGCCGTAGTCCAACTCCACGAGCGAGCGCGGGTGGAACTCCTCCAGCCAGCGGCCCACGTCCACCAGGCCGTCGATCAGCGGGCCCTCGTCCAGCGCCTCCTTGAGCGCCTTGAGGCCGCGCGCCACGCGGCGCCTGGCCTCGACCATGGGCGTGCGGTACCGCAGCACGAGGCCGTCCTCGCCCTTGGTGTACTCCCGCTCCGCGTCGGCGAACAGGACGAACCAGCGCACCGGCACGTGCCAGGTCGCGCTGCGGATCCACGGCCGGGCGTCCGGATTGCGCTCCGACCAGCGCTCGAAATCGGCCACCGCCTGCCGGCGCACCACCGGCGGCAGCACGGCGTCCAGCAGCGGCCCCGGCAGCCGCTGGGAGACCTCCTCCAGCGCCAGCCAGCCGCGCAGCCGGGTGCGCCAGGGGCAGACGCAGGTGACGCCGTCCACCGTGGCCACGAACGCGTCGTCGCTCTCGTGCACCGGGACCGGCACCGGCGGCACCGGGAGCAGGTTCGCCAGCGACCGGCGCAACTCGTCCTGCACGCTGGGCGTGCGCTCGCGGCAGGCGTACTCCGCCCAGTGGCTCCGCTCCGGCTCCGGAAAAGCGGCCAACGGCTCATAGACCCGCAGGTAGGCCGCATACGGGACAACAACCGAAGACGCCAAGGTCACACCCGCTCCCTCATGGCCGGAGTTCGTCGCCGGGCAGCGCCGTACCGCGTCTCCCGGTCACTCGCATCGTCCCACGCCCATCGTCCCCGGGTGAGTGATCCTCCGCACTGTGCTCAACCTCTGGCGCCCCAGGTCTTACGCTCTTGCCGACCGGCCCTCCCCCACCCCCTGGAGGGCATCCACCGCGACATATGGGAGTCACCACCGTGACTGACGTACGTCATACCGTCAGCGTCGACGGCCCGACCGTGCGTGCGAGCGATCCGCTCTCCGTGCTCTTCCAGTCGGAACAGGGCGGCCACGAGCAAGTCGTGCTCTGCCAGGACCGCGAGTCCGGCCTCAAGGCCGTGATCGCCATCCACTCCACCGCCCTGGGCCCGGCCCTCGGCGGCACCCGATTCCACGCCTACGCCTCCGATGAGGAAGCCGTCCTGGACGCGCTCAACCTCGCCCGCGGCATGTCGTACAAGAACGCCCTCGCCGGGCTCGACCACGGTGGCGGCAAGGCCGTGATCATCGGCGACCCGGCCAGCGTCGAGCAGGGCGGCGTCAAGAGCGAGGAACTGCTGCTCGCCTACGGTCGCTTCGTGGCCTCGCTCGGCGGTCGCTACGTGACCGACATGGACGTGGTGGCCCGCGAGAACCGCTGGACCACCGGCCGCTCCCCAGAGAACGGCGGCGCCGGCGACTCCTCGGTGCTCACCTCCTTCGGCGTCTTCCAGGGCATGCGCGCCTCGGCCCAGCACCTGTGGGGCGAGCCCACGCTGCGCGGTCGCCGGGTCGGCGTCGCCGGCGTCGGCAAGGTGGGGCACCACCTGGTGGCGCACCTGATCGAGGACGGCGCCGACGTGGTGGTCACCGACGTTCTGGACGCTTCCATCGACCGGGTACGGGAACGGTTCCCGCAGGTCACGGTCGCGGACAGCACCAGCGACATGATCACGGGCCCGCTCGACGTGTACGCCCCGTGCGCGCTCGGCGGCGCCCTCGACGACGTCAGCGTGCCGGCCCTGACCGCCAAGGTGGTCTGCGGCGCGGCCAACAACCAGCTCGCCCACCCCAGGATCGAGAAGGACCTCGCCGACCGCGGCATCCTGTACGCGCCCGACTACGTGGTGAACGCCGGTGGCGTGATCCAGGTCGCCAACGAGCTGCACGGTTTCGACTTCGACCGGGCCAAGGCCAAGGCGACCAAGATCTACGACACGACGCTGGCCATCTTCGAACGGGCCAGCTCCGAGGGCATTCCGCCGGCCGAGGGGGCCGACCGGATCGCCGAACAGCGGATGGCCGAGGCCCGCCGCGGCTGACCCCCCTGCGGGGCCCACGCCCCGCCGGACGCGCCCGCGCGGAAGTGACCTCACCGAGGCGACCGCGCGGCAGCGACCTCGCGGAAGCGGCGACGCAAGCCACAGCCATACCCCTGCCGCGGCTTGCGTCGCCGCTTCCGCCCGCCCCGGCGCTCGGGCGCGCGGCGGCCGTACGCCACCCCTGTCACGGCACCCGCACGCGCCCGAGCGCCGCGGACCCGCCCCGTCCCGTACGTATTACGTATCGGCGGCCCGTCCCGTACATATCGGCGGCTCGTCCCGTTACCTGTCGGCGACCGAAATCCGACGGCCCGCGTGCCGAGGTTCGGCCCACCACGCCGCCGAGCGCCGGGCCGCTCACTCAGGAGCCCGCCCGCACGCACACCCCACCGCGGCACGCGCTCCCACCGCGCACCCGGTCCGCGCCCGCGCGCGCCGCGGGGCCGCACACCGGCCCGCGCTCACGCACGCCGCCGCTGGCCTGAACCGTCGCCCCGGGGACCGACGTCAGGTGGCCCACACCGGGTGGGCGCGGCCGGCCGGGCGAATCGCGCCAGCAACTGCGGGCCCGGACGAGACCGCTCCGGAGAACCTGGCCGCCGGCCGAACACCGCCCCCGTTGGGCCGAACGTCGCACCTCCGTCACCCCGCCGCCCCCGTCCGGCCACCGCACGGCAGCCGGAGGCCGCCGAGGGCCGGCGACGGCGGCCCGCACCGCGCCGTGGGAGGCGACAAGGGAGAGATCGCTCACGGCCCGTCGGCGGGTAGGCGCCCAATACGCGTTAAAATCGCTGCTGAACAGCGAGGACGGGGCGCCTCGTAGGTTCTGCCAGGTGGCACGTGCCGTGGGCGACGTACCGTATGGGCAGAGAAACAGGTACCGTTGAAGCCCTACGGACCGGTCTCTCCGTCGAGAGTCCGCTCCGACTTATGAACGCGTGTCAAGACTGTGGGGCCGTCGAGCCCCGTCACCGAGGGGGTCGAGCCATGGGGCGCGGCCGGGCCAAGGCCAAGCAGACAAAGGTCGCCCGCCAGCTGAAGTACAACAGCGGTGGGACGGATCTCTCACGCCTGGCCAACGAGCTAGGCGCATCGACGACGAAGCAGCCGCCGAACAGCGAGCCGCTCGACGATGAGCTGGAGGATGACGATCCGTACGCGGAGTACGCGGATCGTTACAACGACGAGGGTGATGATGAGCCCTCGGACTCTCCGGCGCATCGTCATCCCGCTTGACGTCTCGCGTCCACGGCACGTCTACGGCGTTCACAGCACCAACATCAACCCGGTCCAGGGCCCTGTGCCCCGGACCGGGTTCTGTGCTGCCCGCGTGGGACTCAGCTCGCGTAGTCAACGGTCAGGGTCACGGCCTCGGTACGGTCGCCGCGCTCGGTGATCTCACCGGCGACCCAGGCGTCCACGCCCCGGTCGGCCAGCGTGGTCAGGGCTACCTCCACGGACTCCTGCGGCACGATCGCGATCATGCCGACGCCCATGTTCAGGGTCTTCTCCAACTCGGCGCGCTCGACCGAGCCGGCCCGGCCGACCACGTCGAACACCGGGTCCGGGGTCCACGTCGACCGGTCGATGGTGGCGTGCAGCGCGTCGGGGATGACCCGGGCCAGGTTGTTGGCGAGCCCGCCGCCGGTGATGTGCGAGTACGCGTGCACCTCGGCGGTACGGGTGAGTGCCAGGCAGTCCAGGGCGTAGATCTTGGTGGGCTCCAGGAGTTCCTCGCCCAGCGTGCGACCGAACTCGGCCACCTCGCGGTCCAGGCTCCAGCCGGCCCGGTCGAACAGCACGTGGCGTACGAGCGAGTACCCGTTGGAGTGAAGTCCGGAGGACTCCATCGCGATGGCCACGTCGCCGGGGCGGATCCGCTCGGCGCCCAGCAGCCGGTCGGCCTCGACCACGCCGGTGCCGGCGCCTGCCACGTCGAAGTCGTCGGCGCCAAGGAGGCCCGGGTGCTCGGCGGTCTCGCCACCGACCAGCGCACAGCCGGCCAGGACACAGCCCTCGGCGATGCCCTTGACGATGGCGGCGACCCGCTCCGGGTAGACCTTGCCGACGCAGATGTAGTCGGTCATGAACAGCGGCTCGGCACCGCACACCACCAGATCGTCCACGACCATGCCGACCAGGTCGTGGCCGATGGTGTCGTAGACCCCGAGGCGGCGGGCGATGTCCATCTTCGTGCCGACGCCGTCGGTGGCCGAGGCGAGCAGCGGGCGGTCGTAGCGCTTGAGCACGGAGGCGTCGAAGAGCCCGGCGAAGCCGCCAAGGCCGCCGACGACCTCGGGCCGGGTGGCCTTCTTCACCCACTCCTTCATCAGCTCGACGGCGCGGTCGCCCGCTTCGATGTCGACACCCGCGGCGGCATAGCTGGCGCCGCCGCCGACGGGAGATGTCTCAGGCATGGCTGGAACCTTCAGGTTGTGATGAGGAGGTGCGTGCGGGTCACGGACGACGGAGCGCGTCGGCCCCGCCCACACCGGCGGTCAGCGTCGCGACGCCGTCCGCGTCGGGCTTGGCCACCCCGGCCGTCTCCGACTCCAGCAGGTGCTTGCCCAGCAGCTCCGGGTCGGGCGGGTCCATCGGGTACTCGCCGTCGAAGCAGGCGCGGCACAGCTTCGGCTTGTCGATCGTGGTCGCCTCGATCATCCCGTCGATCGAGATGTACGAGAGCGAGTCGGCCCCCAGCGACTTGCCGATCTCCTCGACGGAGAGCCCGTTGGCGATCAGCTCGGCGCGGGTGGCGAAGTCGATGCCGAAGAAGCACGGCCACTTGATGGGCGGCGAGGAGATGCGGATGTGCACCTCGGCGGCCCCGGCCTCGCGCAGCATCCGGACCAGCGCGCGCTGGGTGTTCCCGCGGACGATCGAGTCGTCCACGACCACCAGGCGCTTGCCCCGGATGACCTCCTTGAGCGGGTTGAGCTTGAGCCGGATACCGAGCTGCCGGATGGTCTGGCTCGGCTGGATGAACGTACGGCCCACGTAGCTGTTCTTGACCAGCCCTGACCCGTACGGGATGCCGCTGGCCTCGGCGTACCCGACGGCCGCCGGCGTGCCGGACTCCGGCGTCGCTATCACCAGGTCGGCGTCGGCCGGCGCCTCGGCGGCCAGCCTGCGGCCCATCTCCACGCGGGAGAGGTAGACGTTGCGGCCGGCGATGTCGGTGTCGGGGCGGGCGAGGTAGACGTACTCGAAGACGCAGCCCTTGGGCCGGGCCTCGGCGAACCGGGACGCGCGCAGCCCGTCCTCGTCGATGGCGACCATCTCGCCGGGCTCGATCTCGCGGATGAAGCTGGCGCCGCAGATGTCGAGCGCGGCGGTCTCGGACGCGACGACCCAGCCGCGCTCCAGGCGGCCGAGTACCAGCGGCCGGATGCCCTGCGGGTCACGGGCCGCGTACAGCGTGTGCTCGTCCATGAAGACGAGGCTGAACGCGCCCTGCACCTTCGGCAGCACGCGCTGCGCGGCAGCCTCGACGGACAGCGGCTTGCCGTCCTCGTCCACCTGGCCCGCGAGCAGCGCGGTGACCAGGTCGGTGTCGTTGGTCGCGGCGACCTGGGTGGCCCAGCCGCCCTCGCGGGGCAGCTCGGCGACCATCTCGGCCAGCTCGGCGGTGTTGACGAGGTTCCCGTTGTGACCCAGCGCGATCGAGCCGTTCGCGGTCGCGCGGAAGGTCGGCTGCGCGTTCTCCCACACCGAGGCACCGGTGGTGGAGTAACGGGCGTGCCCCACGGCGATGTGGCCGCGGAGGGAGCCGAGGGAGGTTTCGTCGAAGACCTGGGAGACCAGGCCCATGTCCTTGAAGACGAGAATCTGGGAGCCGTTGCTGACTGCGATGCCCGCGGACTCCTGTCCACGGTGCTGCAGCGCGTACAGCCCGAAATAGGTGAGTCTGGCGACCTCTTCACCCGGAGCCCAGACACCGAAGACGCCGCAGGCGTCTTGGGGGCCCTTCTCGCCGGGAAGGAGATCGTGGCTGAGTAGTCCGTCACCAAGCACAACACACACTGTACCCGCGGTCGGGGGTCAGGCGTTCGGTCGGGCCGGGCGGCGGGTGGCTACGGTGCGTCACGGGCGCGCCCCGCGCCTCCGCCGAGAGGGCGCTCCCGCGCGGGCTGGGACGGGGTGAGTGCGGCGTCGGCGCCGCGTTGCGGGAGGACTGTGGGGGCGCTGCCGGGGCACTGCGCGCTGGCGGTTTCCGGGCTCTTCGCGGGCTCAAATGAGACCAGGGACACATTGGTCGGGGGTGGGTGGGTGCCGTGCTGCGGGGGTGGGGGCGAGCGAGGTTGGTTGCTTGGCGGGGCACTGACGGTGACGGGGGGCGGGGTGCGTGGCGCTTGGCGCTTGGTGACGGGCTGGGGGGCGGGGTGCCTGGCGGCGGGCTGGGGTGGGGCGGTGCCTGGCGGCGGGCGAGGGGAAGGGGGGCAGGGTGGGGACGCTCCCCTGTGCTGGGCGAGGGTGCTTCCCGCGTGGAGCGCGGGGTGGTCCCAGCTTCTTGCCTTCGTCGTGGGTGAGGATCAGGTGTCCCCGCAGGTGCGGGGGTGGCCCGCAGTGGCGCGGAGTATCTGGGTTGATGGTGGCGTGCGTCCCCGCGCGGGTGCGGGGGTGGTCCCGTCAAGGACTTGGTAAAGGGGCTGATCCCGGTGTGGTCCCCGCGATGGCGGGGATGGTCTCTCTTCGTGCTGGCGGACGGCTTACGGGGTGTCCTGGTCCCCGCGTGCGGGGTGGGCCTGTCGGTCAGCCAAGCCGCAGTCGATGCAGCATGAGCAGGGCGGCGACGGCGTTCGCCGACCTGATGTCGCCGCAGGCGATGAGGTCGGGCACCGTCTTCAACGGCACCCACTCGCGGCGTGAGGACTCGAACGCGTCCTCCGGAGGGCCGACCCGGGTGGCGCCCTCTGCGCAGTACACCTGGTGTCGCGAGGTGGAGATCCCTGGCTGCGGGTCCACGGACAACAGGTGCCGCATCGGCCCCGGCCGCCAACCCGTCTCCTCTTCGAGTTCACGCGCCGCAGCCCGGGCCGGGTCCTCGCCTTCGGCGATGCCGCCGGATGGGAGTTCCCACCCCCAGGCGCCCGTGATGAAGCGGTGCCGCCACAACAGCAGAACCTCGTTCGCTTCGTTGACTACTGCGGCGACAGCCACCGGTCGCAGGCGAATGACGGTGTGGTCCAGGCGCCGGCCGTCGGGCAGTTCCACATCAGCCATGTTGACCGTGACCCAGCGGTTCTCGTACACGGTGCGTTCGCTGTGCGATGTCCACTCCATAGCTTCATCCCACCATGCATGGTCACATGGGAACGGTGAGGATGTCGTCGATCCGCGCGGCCGCCTCAAGGGCCGCGCTCCCAACCGTTGGCAGAGAAAGCGTTCCTCACAGTCACCATCCGATCTCGCAGGCGCCTGGACTGCATGCCTTGCGCGATGTCCAGCATTGAGTCCCCAGTAGCCGCCGCCCGGTCGGCTTCACCCCTGCGTAGTTCGATGTCGGTGAGTGTTGCCAATCGATGCACGCGCCCTCGCGCGTGCGTTTGCGCCTCAACTAAACCTTCCTGCACATACCCAGTCTCGGCTGGTTCTTCATCGCGACGGATCTGTCCGGATGAGGTTTCAGCGAGCGCCATACACCGGTGAACCCCAGAATGGTCGCCCATCCTCGCGTACGCCTTCGCTTGCATCGCGTAGATTTCTGTGGCCAAAGCAGGGGAGATATGCGCTCCGGCAGTCCGCACCGCCGCCTCGGCGAACGCCAAGGCCTGCCGATACTCACGCAAATAGATGGACTGATTGACCATCAGCCCGACGACGTAACCACCGAAACCGCGATCACCACTTGCTTTGGCCATCCGCAACGCCTGATGGAAATAGCGCTGCGCGAGCCCCTGAGTGTCGCTGTCGTAGCTACAGATACCCGCGATCGCAACGAGACCGCCGACTGCCCGGTGCAGCTCGCGCCCCACTGCATCGGTGTAAGTGCCACGCAGAAGCGGGGCAGCCTCAGAGGTGAGCAGGCTGACTACGCGAGCGCGGGTCGCGACTCCACCAGCCTTGCGATACATCTGTTCGTAGTGACGACGCGCAGCACGCAGCATGGCAACGTCCGCCATACCAACGCGAAGTTCACCTCGGCGCGAAACGTCTTGGTCTTCCGGCGGGTTCTCCCACTCCCACACAGGGCCAACTGCCCTTAGACCAGTGATTATCGAGGCGGTGCGCAAGTCGGGGCGATGCTGCTCGTCTCCGCGCCATAGCACTGCGGATTTATCGATGAAGCCGTCGAGCGGCGCAACGGCAGACTCGGGAACGCCGGACTGTCCCATGCCGATGTCCTCCAGCTTGAGTGGACGGTGCAGTCGCTTGGAGAGGATGTCGCAGATATAGGCAGGCACTTCACCCCTTGGCCGCTGGCCACGAAGCCAACGGATGACGGAGGCGTGGTTGTACTTCGAGGGGCGCTCGTTTGCGCGAGTGATCTCGTTGACGCGTGTGGCCAGGCCGGCACGTGACATTCCGGCCTTGTCAAGAAGGGCGTCGAGTAGAATGTTTGGCTCCATGGGGGCCCTCCCGATGCTGGATTCCTGAAGCGTAGCGAAGTCACGGTCACGCACTGTGTGAGTCCCCTATACGCACCGGTCTCTCACACACGGTTACGGACTACGTGCGCAGACGGAACGCTCTGCTCTCATGAAGAGACCCTCCATCTCGCCCTACGATTGGATTCCGCCCGGCGGCGGCGTGCGCTGGACGCGGATCGGGGAGCTGGGCTGGCATGCGCTGACGGTGCCGACACATCTCGGTGACCGGGTGCTCGCCGCGCTCGGCGACGGGTCCGGGGCGGTGATCGAGGAGGATGTCGAGCGCCGTCAGACCTGGCTGATCGAGCCCAACGCGTCGGCCGTGCAGCGCTTTCACAACCACCCGGTGGTCAGCGTTCAGGGAGACGACGACTCCTTCCTCTTCGTCCCCGGCATGACGCGTGACCACACGGTGTGGTGGCGGGTGGTCCCGACGGGCGACCGCCTGCTCACCGACGCGGAACTGCTGGCGACTGCGGTCACCAACGCGCGCGGCCGGGGGCGGGGACGAGCGTCGTGATCGACACGAGCTGGGCTCCTCCGCTCCACGACGAGGTGCTGCTCCTCCCCGCAGGACGCCAGTGGGACGCCGTGCGCACTTCTTCGGCCGTGGCGAAGTGGGCCTTCCAGATCCTCGACGGAACGGAAAGCTGAGCCGCGATCATCGATGAGCGGATGGCCTGCGCGTACTGGCTGGTGCCGGCTGGTGACACGTCGGCGTACGTCCATTGGGAGCGGTTGCGCGGGCACGTTGCCGTGTTGGGTGCCGAGCCTGGCACCCACTACGTTGGCGTACCGCCCACGCACCACCGCGCCGGCCCCGGGCTGCACTGGCGGTTCCCTGCTGACTGGTCAGGGCGGTACCTGGCTGGGGAGGTCCTCGTCTCCGCCGTACGGATCGCGCACGGGCCTGATGCTCTTGCTGCCCAGTGCCCTTTGTGCGAGCGCGAGTTGGAACCCACCGACGCGGTCACCGTCACCGGTTGTTCCGGCCCCGCCGACGCCGCGCCTCGTCCCCTGGAGGTCCACCCCGCATGCGCCCGCACCGCCGGCCTCCGCGCCCACCAGCCACCGCCGACATGACCCACCGCCGCCGTTACCGCTACGTCGAGATGTCCCTCGCTCCTGATCCCGAGGCTACGCCGTACACCGTTCGGGCCAGGTGCCTCGCGTGCAACGACCTGTCTCCGGAGCCCGAACCGTCGGAGTCCATCACGGCCCAAAACGAGCGCGCGCAGCGCTGGTGCACGCGCCACGCGGCCCGCGACCATGCGGACGGGCGCCACTTCCGCTTTGCCGCGACGGTCACCTTGCGGTGGCGCGTGACGCCTGCGGAGGACATTGGGCCTGCGGCGTTGTGAGGAGGTGCGGGGGTGTCTGGTCGGCGAATAGCGAGGGGCTGGGTGTGGGTGGCTTGCGCTCGCTGGCCTTCGCTTCGCGGTTGTGGGATCGCGCCATATCGGCAGGGTTGAGCGATGGCCTGTTGGGCCTGCTGAAGGGCGGGACCGCCTTGGCGAGGTATCGCAAATGCCAGGTTTAGGCGGAGGGACGGAATCCTTGGAAGTTGCAAGAATCCGGGGCCCGGCCTTACAAACCCGCAGGTCAATTGCTCTGGTCACCGCGCGAGCGGGGATGGCCCTTCGAGCTGCTGCACGGCGATGGCGATGGCGGGCTGGTCCCCGCGCGTGCGGAGATGCCGTGGCGAGGCTCGACAGCCACGCGTGGCTGGGATCAATCCAGCCCAGATACAGACGCCACTCCCTTGATGGCTCAGGCAGGCAGAGCACCCGGTGGCGACTTCACCGGAAGGTCCCGGTTCGAGTCCGGGTAAGGGAACTGCTCGCTCTGGCTCTGTGCACCAGCACGGTGCATAACCGGGGCCGGTCGCGAGTGCCCGACGGGAAGCGACATCAAGGAGGAAACACGTGACTGCGATTGTGCCCCCGATCCCCTTCGGCGTTGAGCACCTGGTCTATCCGCCCCCGAACACTTCGGAAGCTCCGGTCATCACTTACAGCGACGCGCTTCAACTGAACGTCTCAGCTGAGGGCAACCCGTGGCACGCCGAGTCCGCGAACAAGCCGGAGACGCAGACGGAGACGAGCAACGGCGACGGTTCGTCTCCGGGCTCCGACAGCGGCACGGACCTCTACTGACCCCATGCGGACAATCCTCATCCTGACCGGCCGTGACGACCTGACGGCCGAGGCTGTGGTTGAGGAGTTGGGCAAGCGCGGTGAGAACGTCGTCCGGTATGACACGGCCGACTTTCCCTCCGCGTCCCGCCTGGCCGTCTCCCTCACCGGGGACGGCTGGGCGGGAACCCTCTCCGCCTCCCGAAAGCTGGACATTCAGTCAGTCACGTCAGTTTGGTGGCGTCGACCGAACGAGTTCGTCACGCCGGAGGAGTGGCCGGACCACGCGCGAGCGTTCGCCGTCTCCGAAGCGCGGTCCGGACTTCTCGGCGTACTCGGCTCACTGTCCGTCCGTTGGATCAACCATCCGGCGAAGGACGCAGCCGCGAACTACAAGCCTCGGCAACTGACCATGGCTGCTCGCGCCGGTCTCTACGTACCTAGGACCGTGATCACTTCCGACCCCGACCACGCTCGCGACTTCATCGGATCAGAGCGCGTCATCTACAAGGGCCTCGGCGGAGGGATTCTCGGGCCGGACGGCGAGCGGAGGTTCCTTCCGGTCAAGCTCATCACGGCCGACCAGATCAATGAACGGGTAACCGGCACCACACACCTTTTCCAGGAGAACGTGGACAAGGCGTTCGAGGTCCGTCTCACCGTCATCGGCGACCGCATGTTCCCCGTGGCCATCCACGCGGGGAGTGAGGCGGCCAAGCTCGATTGGCGCAACGATTATCGGTCACTCACCTACAGGCCCATCGACCTTCCACAGCAAGTCGCCAAGGGAGTACGGCGCCTGATGGACGAACTCGGCCTGTTCTTCGGGGCGCTGGACTTCGCCGTGACACCAGGCGGTCTGTGGAAGTTCCTGGAAGTCAACCCCAATGGCCAATGGCATTGGATCGCCGTGAAGGCAGGCATCCCGATGGTTGAGGCCATGGCCGACGCACTACGAGGAGGAACCGAATGACCTCATCGGGATCATGGGGCGACGCGGCGAGGGCGCTGGCGACAAGGTGGCCGCAAACGCCTTGGAGTGGCACGAAGCCGTCAGTGAGACCCACCGCCACCTGCTCGTACCCCGCTGGTGGGAACGCGTGCCGAACAGCCCGACCGAAGAGTGGGAGTTGGTAGCCCACGCCGAAGATTCCAGGGCGCGAATCGCAGCAGCGTACAGTGACGAAACCCTCGTCACGCGCGTCGGCACCCTGCACAGCGACCACGCGGCCCCGGAACAAAAAGCGGCGGGTAGCCCCACCTCGTCCTCAACGCTTCCGAGTCTGATCGTTTCCATGATGCACCGGTTGAACGCGGAACCCGGACATCGGGTCTTGGACGTGGGCACCGGCTCCGGCTATGCGCTTTCCCTCTTCGCGCGACGTCTCGGAGACGAGTACGTGACGAGTGTGGACGTGGACCCGTATCTCATTGAGGCCGCCCGCGCTCGCCTCGCTGAATTCGGTCGCATCCCTCGGATCGAGGCAATCGACGCGACGGGGGAACTCCCCGACCCCGCTTATGACCGCATCATGGCCACGGTGTCCGTCCGCCCTGTTCCGAAAACGTGGCTCCACGCGCTGCGTCCAGGTGGCAGGCTCGTGACCACCATCGCCCACACGGCTCTACTGATCACGGCCGATATGGGAGACAACGGCATTGCGCAGGGAAGCGTCCAGCCCAACCCGGCAACGTTCATGGAAACCCGGCAGAGCCCCGACTACCCGCCCAAGCTCAACGACGTATTCACAGCCGCCCGGGACGCAGACGGGGTGGATGTGCGCTGTCCTGACGGCCCTATTCCGAACCTCTGGCAAGAATGGCCACTTCGGTGGTTGTACGAGCTGGACACCCCCGGCGTAGAAACCCGTACGGCCACCATGCCGGACGGCCAGCGCGTTGTCTGGCTCCTCGCGGCGGACGGTTCGTGGGCACGCGCAGAGGAGAGCGGTGACGCGTCGCGGCGGGCCGTGCACCAGGACGGAGCGCGCCGGCTCTGGGACGACACGGAGCGCGTCCGGCGTAAGTGGGAGGAGCGGAATCAGTTCCCTCTGCACTCGATGGGCGTCGAACTCAGCCCGGATAGCAGCAGGCTGATCGCCCCAGACGGCGCATGGACGTTCTCCATCTGAGCTGGTTCGCGGAATGGCCCCCGCCATTCGCCTGGTGAAGGGCCCTCCTGGTTCCCCAACCGGGAGCCCGCCCCCGTACACCGTCCGCACCACGTGTCTGGGCCTGCTGAGAACGCGAGGGCGGGGGCACTAGCCTGTTGCGCCTGCTTGAAGGGAGGACGCGTTGGGCGAGATATCGCGACCATCACGTTTGGACGGAAGGTCGGAGTTCGCGGAAGTTGCAGAAAACCGGGGTCCAGCCTGACAAACCCGCAGGTCAATTGCTCTGGTCCCCGCGCCTGCGGGGCTCCCCACCAACCGCCGCCCCCCTCACAACACAGCCCTCATCCCCCACAACCCGCCAGGGCCACCTCACCCCCGCACCACCACCGCATCGAACTCCACCGCCACCGTCGGGCTGACCATCGCCGAGGTGAAGGCGTTCCAGTTCACGTTCCAGTCCTTGCGGTTGATGGTCGTCGTGCCCTTGAGGTGGGCCTAGAGGTTGCCCTGGGAGTCGGGCTCGGTGTCGGTGAGTTCGACGTTCAGGGTGACGGATCTGGTGGTGCCGCGGATCGTCAGGTCACCCGTGAGTTCGTAGTGGGTGGCGTCGGACTGGAGGACGTCGGTTGAGGGGAAGGTGATGGTCGGGTGGTTCTGCGCGTCCAGGAACTTGCTGCGGACCAGGACGTCGCGCTGGCGGTTCTTGGTCTGGACGTCCTTCGCCTGGACGACGAGCCGTACGGAGGACTTCCAAGGGTGTTCGCCGTCGAGGTGCACGCTGCCCTCGAACGCGTCGACGTGGCCGCGCACCAGCGTGGACATGGTGTGTCGAGCCACGAAGCCGATGCGGGTGCGGGTGGCGTCGATGACGTAGTCGCCGGTCAGTTCGCTGGGGTAGGTCGTTGACATGGTGGTTGCTCCAGGGTGGGCGCGGGGACGGCGGGCGGGGTGGGGGCTCGGCGGCCTGACACGCGACGGCCGAGCCCCGGACGCGCGCTGCGGGCACGTGTCGCGAGCGCCGGGCTCGGCCGTCGTCGTCGTGAGGTGGTGCCGGGCACTGGAACAGTGCTGGGCTCCGGAACTGCCGGTCAGCCGAACTGACCGGGCTGGTAGTCGCCTGCGGGGCGCTGGGTGATGACGTTCAACCGGTTGAGGTCGTTCATGACCGCGATGGTCGATATCAGGACCCCGAGCTGGTCCTCGTCGAAGTGCTTGGTGGCGTTCGCCCAGACCTCGTCGCTGACGCCGCCGGACGCGTCGGCGAGGCGGGTGCCCTCCTCCGCCAGTTCCAGGGCCGCGCGCTCGGAGTCGGTGAACACCGTGGCCTCCCGCCAGACGGCGACCAGGTGCAGGCGCTGTTGCGTCTCGCCGGCAGCGACAGCGTCCTTGGTGTGCATGTCGACACAGAATCCGCAGCCGTTGATCTGGCTAACGCGGAGTGCCACGAGTTCCCGCATCGCCGCCGGCAGCGACGATTCCATGAGTGGCCTGGCCGACGAGACGAGTTGCTTCAGGAATTTGCTGGAGACCGGGTTGGTGAAGAAGTCGTAACGCACGTCCATGGCGATTTCCCTTTTCTGCTGGGCCGTTCCTCCGCGTCGGCGGAACGGCTGCGGTACGCGGGACCGAGTTCGTTCCCAGCAGTACGACGAGACAGCCCCGCAGAATGTGAGGCAACGCGTCGCGACCTCACATTTCGATGGGCTGTCTCGTCGTAAGGGAGAAGCAGGGAAGACGCAGGCGCCGGAACGGACGACGAGGGAGCGGCGACACCATGGGGACCCAGACGGAGCCAGGAGAGGGCGGCCCGCTCGACCCGAGCCTGGGCGCGATCATGAGCGAGCGGCGGCAGTTGATCAACCTCGCGTACCGGCTCCTCGGCTCGCTCGCCGACGCCGAGGACGTCGTACAGGAGACGTACGCCCGTTGCTACGCCATGACGCCGAGGCAGCAGGCGGCCATCGAGGCCCCCGGTGGCTGGCTGATGAAGGTCGCCAGCCGCATCTGCCTGGACCAGTTGGGCTCGGCGCGCGCCCGGCGCGAACGTTACGTCGGGGAGTGGATCCCGGAGCCGGTGCCCGACCGGGCGGAGTGGGCCGACGGGCGGCCGGGGGCAGCACCGCCGACCCGGCCGACCGGGTCACGCTCGACGAGTCGATCAACATGGCGTTCCTCGTCGTCCTAGAATCGATGACGCCGGCCGAGCGCGTGGCGTTCGTGCTGCACGACGTCTTCCGGTACTCGTTCGCCGAGATCGTCGGCCGTACGCCGGCGGCCTGCCGCCAGCTCGCCTCGTCGGCCCGGCGCCGACTGCGCGGCGCGCAGGCCCCCGCGACCTCGGCGGAGCAGCGCACGAACGTCGTCCACGACTTCAAGCAGGCGTGGGACACCAAGGACATCGTCGCCCTCATCGCCATCCTCGACCCCGACGTCACGGCGGTCAGCAACGGCGGCGGCCGCGACAGGGCCGCGCTCCACCCGATCACGGGCCGGGAGGACGTCGCCCGCCACCTCATCACCATCGCCACCCAGGCGCCCGACCTGATGATGGTGGAGCGCACGGTCAACGGCCAGCCCGGCGTGGTCCTCCAACTGGACGGCGTCACGGTGTCGGTGATGTCCCTCGACGTCAGCGGCGACCGCATCACCCACATCTGGGGCATCCGCAACCCGGACAAGCTCCGGCCTTGGACGGCGGGGTGAGTTATTGGGGGTGGGTGCCTTCCGAGGCGTGGGGCGCTGTCGCTGTCCTGGTCGGGGTGCCTTCCGGGGCGGCGTGAGGGTGGGCGGGTGAGCGGGTGGGGGCTGTGGGCGTACGTCGTGTGGGTGCGGGGCCGGCCCGATAGCCTGGGCGTACGGCTTTACGGGGAGGCGTTGTGGGCGGTTTATGGGGCTTGGGCGGTAAGTCGGAGTCTGCGGAAGTTGCAGAAAACCGGGGGTTCGACGCGGTAAAGCCGCAGGTCAATTGCTCTGGTCCCCGCGCGCGGGGATGGTCCCATCGCCGCTTCCGCCGCCGAGTACGGCTGGCGCTGGTCCCCGCGCGCGGGGCTCGCGCCCAGCCCGCCCCTCACCCGTCCCCGAACGCCGCCCCCGTCCACGTCCCCCACGCACTCCGCCCGGTGGTAGTCGTACGTCGTGATGCCGGACACCTTGATCAGGACGCAGTAGCGCTCCACCGAGGCCAGTTGCCTGGCCACCTGCGCGTACTCGCGGCGGAGGAAGTGGATCGCCGCCTGGTTCGCGACCGCGCTCTGGCCGCAGACCAGGATGATCGGGCGGCGGGACTCCTGCGGGGTGAACTTGGCGACGAGGGCGTACGACTAATTGTCGCGGTCAAAGCGGTAGCGCAGGCCCGCGACCTCGATGGCTACCCAGTCGTCGTCCTCGGGACCGTACGGGTGGAAGGTCACGCCCGGGAGGTGGGCGGAGAGGTGGCCGGCCGTGCGGGCGTTGGCGCCGCCGAGGGGGCCGCCGACGCAGAACTCCGTGTGGTCGCCGTTGCTGCCACGAAAGTCGTCGGACTCGACCGTCACCGCGCAGCCGAGTTCGCCGGCCAGCATGGCCAGCTCCACGGTGGCCCGGACGTCGCGGTGGTGGGCGGCGCCGGGGGCGTCGTGCTTGTTGCCCAGGACGATCAGGCAGGTGCCGCCGGGGCGTACGCCGAAGAAGGCGCCCTTCCTGTTCAGCGTGCGGGTGTGCTGGCCGCGCTCCCACAGCCAGACCAGGCAGCCACCGAGCACGCTCGTCAGCAGGCCGATCGAGACGTTGGCCAGCACCGAGAGGACCACGTCCAGCTCCCCCATCCCCGTACGCCCGGGCGCACCACCGGCCCGGCCCTCCCCGTCAGTCTTCCGCACCTGGGCGACCCGGCAGCAGGCGGACGCCCACCGGTTCTCCGGGGCCGGGCCCACCCGCAGCGGGCCCGAGCCCACCGCCCCCGCGCTCCGGGCGGCAGCGCGGTGCGTCAGCGCACCACGTCGTAGATGACCTTCTGGATGCCGTTCGCGTACGCCTTGTGCTCGACCAGCTTCAACTTCTGCGTGTCCTTGTCCGTGTCGCTGAACAGACGCTCACCCGCGCCGAGCAGGAGGGGGAAGACCATCAGGTGGTAGCGGTCGATCAGGCCGGCGTCGGAGAGGCTGTGGTGGAGCCTGACGCTGCCGTGCATGATGATCGGGCCGCCCTCGGTCTCCTTCAGTGCGGCCACGTCGTCCAGCGAGCGCAGGATCGTGGTCGGGCCCCAGCCGTCGACCAGGGACGACTCGGGGAGGGTGGTGGAGACGACGTACTTGGGCATGTCCTTGTACTCCGTCCGCGAACTCCTCCATCGCCGGCCAGACCGGGGCGAAGCCCTCGTAGCTGACCCGGCCGAAGATCATCGCCGTGGCCTCTGACTGTTCCTGGCCCTTGATCTCGTACGCCTCCGGCAGGAACTCCACGTCCTTGAAGGTCCAGCCGGCGTTGCGGTAGTCGGACTCGCCGCCCGGGGCCTCCACGACGCCATCGAGCGAGACGAAGGCGGTGCTGATCAACGTACGCATGTGAGGTTCTCCCAGAGTGTGTGTGCTGTGGCTGGTGCGGGCCGCTGTCGCGCCCGCGCCGTCGCGGGTGTGAACCGCACCGCGGCGGGCTCGGTAGCCGAGACGTCGTACGAACTATGCGCCGGAGCGGGTCAGTCGGGGCGGTAGCGGAGGTGGAGGACGCCCGTCGGGGAGGCGGACGCCGCCACGAGGGTGAGCGGGACGCGGGGGCTTGAGCGCGGCGAGTTGGGCCGTGGGGTCGTCGGTGGTGACCTCGTCGCGGTCGCAGTCGCCGACGATGTCGGTGGCAGCGTGGGGCTCGGCGGACCCGTCGCCTCGTAGAAGCCGCGGGATCGGCAGGAGCGCCGACCCGGTGCGCTGTGTCGCGCGCTGGGGTGGCTGCATTTCGACGACTCTCCTTCCTGACGTACCCGATCGCTGACGTTCGTCCGGCCGCTGCGCCGCAGGTGGCGGCGGCAACGAGCCGAATCGGCCCCCGGGGGCGTCTCCCCCGGTGATCACTACGATGCTCTGCCGGAGCCACGTCATCAAGCCACGATCACGCTACGATCGTTGCCTCTCAGGAAACGAAACAGGAAGCGAAACAGGCAACGACGCCGAGGCCACGGTCGCGCGGGGCCGGGGCGTGTACCCGGGCGGCGCGCGCTTCGCCCAGTACCACGCCCGCCCCGACATCGCATACGTCCCGCTGCACGACGCCCCGCCGGTCACCTGGGGGCCGGTCTGGCTCCCCGCCAACGAGACGGCCCGCGTTCGCGCGTTCGTCCGCAGCGTGGTCGAGGCCAACCCGCCGGGCGTCTGAGCCCCCAGCCCCACCCTGGCCCCGAGCCCCACCCTGGGCACGCGTCGTCCCCGCTCGCCGTGGTGTGTCGCGCGATGCCGTGCCACCCCGTACGACCGCAAGCGCCCGCGCGACCGCACCCTGAGACCAACTCCGTCCGCCGGGCGCCCTGTTCGCCGAGTGGGAGAGCTGCGTCGGCGGGCGCGCGGCGGCCGGGGAGAAGGGGACGACGGCGGCGAAGGAGCGGCGCGGCGCGGCGCGTTGGCCGCCGGGGGGGCCGGCCGTCGCCGGAGTTGGGCTCAGCCAGCCGCGTGCGGGAACGCCTTCCGCAGGTTCTCCTCGGTGGCTATCTCGTCCACGGCCCGGCCCGGCCGCTCCTGGGCCTCCTGACGGGTGGACTGGGACGTGTCCACGCTGTTCAAGTCCTTGTCCAGGCAGAGGGCGTCGGGTACATCCTGCTCCTCGTCCAGGTTGAACTGGCTGGTGACCCGCGCCAGGATCTCGCCGCGCTCGAACGCGTCCGTGCCGGTCGTGCGGTTGAGCCGCTCGGCCGCGCGTGCGGAGAGCCGGACCGGGGAGGCCAACTGCACCTGCCGGTCAGCAACGTTGAGCGTCTCGCGCGTGATCCGCTGGCTCGGGGCGCGGCCGATCGCGATGGTGTCCGACTGGTTGACGGTGGCCAGCACCGCGTTGTGCGTGAGGTCGCTCTCGAACTCGGCGAGCCGGGCGACCTGCCGGGTCTTGGTGTTCACCACCGCGAGACCCCGGTCCTCGTACAACATCCGGCTGCCGATGCGGCCGTCCACGTTGGTGACGACGCCGCTGGTAACGTCGAGCCGCAGGGGCACGCCGGCGGGCACGGCTTCCCGGGTCTGCCCCTTGGCGTCGAGGCGGACCAGGCGCAGGTCGTGCCGCTGGAGCCGCTTCAGGGCCTGCGGCGTCACGGTGAACTGGGTGGCGCCCTCAACGACCGCGATGGCGCCACGGGGTGCGGCGACGGGCGCGGCGGCCTCGGCCGACTCGGGGTCGGCGGCGGCGACGCCGGGGACGACCGCGAGGGCGACGGCGGCGGTGGCCACCGCCGCGCCGGCGCGGCGGGCGACGGAACGGGATCGGGCGGCGGAGGTGGAGGGGAGAGAAGACATCGCGTGACGTTCCTTCCTGAAACGGTCGGATCGCAATGCCCACACAAGGCGACTTCCTGTCAGTGCGCGACTTCAGTGGGTGATTCGGGTGGCGGCTGTCACCCGGTTGGCCAGGCACCGCAGTACAGGCCGCGCTTCTCGGGCGTGGCTCACCTGGGATTGACAGGCGGGCATGCCGTCAGACAGGCCCCTGGACCATGCTGCTCGTCCTTGATCCTTCGATCTTGTTGGTAGCGCGCCGCCACGTTGACCTGGTCCGTGTCGCGAGCGCGATCTGTCGCCACGCCTGATCCGCCCGAGCGGTCCCGCCCCCGGTTCTCCCCGGGGTCCCTTCTCCGCATTGGCCTGCGGCCCGGGCCACTGAACGGCTCGGCGCCGGTTCGTTCCAGCGCGCTTTCCGTACGACGCGTGAGCGCGGTGCGTCGGTACGGCGTGCTTCCGTGAGCGTCCTCGTTCGCCTGGCCTTCGCCGCTGTTCGCCCTCCGCTCCGGTTTCCGCTCTGGTCTTCCTCCGGTTCCCGCTCTGGCTTCCGTACCGATCCGCCCGGTCGGTTGGCCGGCCAACCGACCGCGTCCGCAGCGGCCTTGACCGGGGCGTTTCCCAGGGCCCCCGCCCCTTAGACCTTCCGGCGCCTGACGGGTGCCGCTCCGCCGCCGAGCCCGCCGGGCTCCGCAGTGCGCCGGGCGGCGGCCGTCGCGCGCCCCACCCACGCGAAGGACCCGCCGTGCCCACCTCGCCCCAGCCCCACCCCGCCGAGCAGCCCCGGCCCAACCACTCCAACCAACCGTCCTCCGGCGAGCAGTTCAACGCGCGGCAGCCCGCGCCCACCGACGCCCTGCCGCCCAGCCAGTTGAGCCGGCGCGGCGACGCCCGGCACGCGCGCCGGGCGGTCGGGCCACGAGGACGCGGCGGAAGCCGAGTTCGAGGCCGCCACCGACCGCCGGTCGCGGCGGCCCAACATCCTGTTCATCCTGGCTGACGACCTCGGCTGGGCCGACCTGTCCTCGTACGGCTCCCCCGACATCCACACCCCGCACCTGGACCGGCTCGCGCGCCAGGGCGTGCGGTTCACCCAGGCGTACTCCGGCTCGGCGACCTGCTCCCCCACCCGGTTCAGCCTCTACACCGGCCGCTACCCGGGGCGTACCAAGGGCGGGCTCGCCGAGCCGATCGCCGACAAGAGCGTCGGGCTCGACCCGAACCACCCCACGATCGCCTCGCTGCTGCACGACGCCGGTTACACCACCGCGCTGATCGGCAAGTGGCACTGCGGCTACCTGCCCGACTACAGCCCCACCCGCTCCGGTTGGGACGAGTTCTTCGGCAACTTCGGCGGCGCCCTGGAGTACTACTCGAAGCTCGGGCTCAGCGGCGAGTACGACCTGTACGAGGGCGACGCCGAGTACAAGGACCTGCGGTACTACACCCGGATTCTGACGGAGCGCGCGAGCGAGTACGTACGGCGCGGGCACAGCGGGAAAGCGTGGCTGCTCAACCTCAACTTCACCACCCCGCACTGGCCGTGGATAGCCGAGGGCGACGAGGAGGAGAGCGCCCGGCTCACCGCCCGCATCAGGGCGGGTGAGAAGGGCGTGCTCAACCACCGCGAGGGCGGCTCGCTCGCCACGTACCGACAGATGGTGCAGGACCTCGACGCGTCGGTCGGCACGGTGTTGGCCGCGCTGCGCGAGTCCGGCGAGGAGCACAACACCCTGGTGGTCTTCTCCAGCGACAAAGGCGGGGAGCGCTGGTCGTACCAGTAGCCGCTGTTCGGCAACAAGTTCACCCTCGAAGAGGGCGGCATCCGCGTCCCCAACCTCGTGCGCTGGCCCGCCCGGCTGCGCCGCCGCAACCAGGTCAGCCACGAGCCGGTGGCCTCGTACGACTGGACGGCGACGCTGCTTGAGATCGCGGGCGCCCGGCCGCACCCGGCCTACCCGCTGGACGGCGTCAGCCTCGCCGGCTACCTGCTGCGCGGTGAACGGCTCGCGGAGCGCGACCTGTTCTGGCGGGTGCGGGGCGAGCGGGCGCTGCGTCGGGGCGACTGGAAGTACTACCGGGGCGCGGACGGCCGCGACAAGCTGTTCCACCTCACCAACGACCCCGGGAGCAGGCCAACCACGCCACGACGGACAGGGCGCGGCTGGCCCGGTTGCGCGACGCCTGGGAGAAGGTGGACGCGGGGCTGCTGCCGTACGAGGACTGAGGCCGTACGGCGATCCCGGGGGCGGGCCCGGGGCGAGTCCAGTCCCGGGGGTCTTGGGGCCTACCCCACCACCGGCAGGTACTCTGACAGATCGGCGCGCTCGCCGCTGGCGCTGACCGTGCCCGCGTCCACCTCCCGCTCCCACACGGTGCGGCCCGCGGCGAGGCGGAGCCAGGTGAGCGCGTCGGTCTCCACCACGTTGGGCGGGGTGCCACGAGTGTGCCGGGGGCCCTGCACGCACTGCACCACCGCGAACGGCGGCACCCGCAGTTCGACCGAGCCGCCCGGCGCCCTGGCCGCGAGCGCGTCGGCCAGCAGCCGCGCGACCGTGGCCAGGGCCTGCCGGTCGTGGCTGATCGCGGTGCCGGTGGCGGCGGTCAGGTCGTCGCCGTGGACGACCAGTTCGAGAAGCCGGGTGACGAGGAAGTCGTTCACCGTCATCCGGCCGAACCGAGTGTTGACCAACTCGGTGCCGGCCGCGTCGGCCACCGCCTCGGCCAGCCGCGCGGCGGCGACGTCGTAGCGGTCGAGGAGTTCGGCGGGCTCGCCCGCCCCGGAGAGGTCGTCCGCCTCGGCGATGGTGACCTGGGCGATCTCGCCGGCCTGCGAGCCCAGCCAGTTCACGTAACCGCGCAGGTCGAGGTCGGCGGTCGGGCCCCGGGGCGCCGGGTCGGCGGCGAGGCGGCGGGGCAGGGTCTCCATGCAGACGGCGATGTGCACGACCAACTGCCGCACCGTCCACGCTTCGAGCCGCGAGGGCGCGGCGAGCAGCGGGGTCGCGTCGGAGGCCGCGCACAGCACCGCGACCGCGTCCCGCACGGCCCGGACCTGACCGTCGAGCGCGGCCCGCACCTTCACGGGGTCGTAGCTACGGGCTCGGGGGGTACGCGAAGCGGAAGCCATGATCCACAGGGTAGAGCGTGCGCCCCCGCGCGGCTCGCGCCCGTACGCGCCCCGGCCCGCCCCTCACGCGCGGCTCACCGGGTGCTCACGCGCCGCTCAGGCCACCAGCGCCGGGATGGTCGCCTCGTGCGCCTCGCGCAGTTCCGTCAGCGGGACGCTGAACTGGCCCTGCACCTCCAGCGCGTCCCCGTCCACGACGCCGATGCGCGTGGCGGGCAGCCCGCGGGCGCCGCACATGTCGGTGAAGCGCAGCTCCTCGCTGCGCGGCACCGCCAAGACCGCGCGGCCCGCGGACTCCGAGAACAGCGCGACGAACGCGTCGTCGGTCGCGTCGCCGGAGGCGGCCAGACCCTCGGGCAGCACGATCCGGGCGCCCTTGCCGCCCCGCAGGCACGACTCGACCAGCGCCTGCACCAGGCCGCCGTCGGAGAGGTCGTGCGCCGCGTCGATCATGCCGTCGCGGGAGCCGGAGATCAGGATCTCGGCCAGCAGACGCTCCCGCTCCAGGTCAACCTTGGGCGGCAGCCCGCCCAGGTGGTCGTGGACGACCTGGGACCAGGCCGAGCCGCCGAACTCCTCGCGGGTGTCGCCGAGCAGGTAGAGCAACTGGCCCTCGGTGCCGAAGCCGATCGGCGTGCGGCGGGCCACGTCGTCGATGACACCGAGCACGGCGACCACCGGCGTCGGGTGGATGGCCGCCTCGCCGGTCTGGTTGTACAGTGAGACGTTGCCGCCGGTCACCGGCGTGCCGAGCTGCTGGCAGCCGTCGGCCAGGCCATGGATGGCCTCCACGAACTGCCACATGACGGCCGGGTCCTCGGGCGAGCCGAAGTTCAGGCAGTCGGAGATCGCGAGCGGCCGGGCGCCGGCCGCGGCCACGTTGCGGTACGACTCGGCCAGCGCGAGCTGCGCGCCGGTGTACGGGTCGAGCTTGGTGTACCGGCCGTTGCCGTCCGTGGCGATGGCCACGCCGAGGCCGGTCTCCTCGCTGACCCGGATCATGCCGGAGTCCTCGGGCTGCGCCAGGACCGTGTTGCCCTGCACGAAGCGGTCGTACTGGTCGGTGACCCATGACTTGGACGCCTGGTTCGCCGACCCGACCAGCTTCAGGACCTGCTCGCGCAGCTCGTCCGCCGTACCCGGGCGGGGCAGCTTGCCCGCGTCGTCGGCCTGGAGCGCGTTCTGCCAGTCGGGACGCGCGTACGGGCGGTCGTAGACCGGGCCCTCGTGCGCGACCGTGCGCCGGTCCACGTCCACGATCTTCTCGCCGTGCCAGAAGATCTCCAGCCGGTCGCCGTCGGTGACCTCGCCGATGACGGTGGCCAGGACGTCCCACTTCTCGCAGATGGCGAGGAAGCGGTCCACCTTGTCCGGCTCCACGACCGCGCACATGCGCTCCTGCGACTCGCTCATGAGGATCTCCTCGGGCGAGAGCGTGGAGTCGCGCAGCGGCACGTCGTCCAGCGAGACGCGCATGCCGCCAGAGCCGTTGGAGGCCAACTCGGAGGTGGCGCAGGACAGGCCGGCCGCGCCCAGGTCCTGGATGCCGACGACCAGCTTCTCGGCGAACGCCTCCAGGGTGCACTCGATGAGCAGCTTCTCCTGGAACGGGTCGCCGACCTGGACCGCCGGACGCTTGGACGGCTTCGAGTCGTCGAAGGTCTCGGAGGCCAGGATGGAGGCGCCGCCGATGCCGTCGCCGCCCGTGCGGGCGCCGTACAGGACGATCTTGTTGCCGGTGCCGCTGGCCTTGGCCAGGTGGATGTCCTCGTGCCGCATCACGCCGATCGCCCCGGCGTTGACCAGCGGGTTGCCCTGGTAGCAGGCGTCGAAGACCAGCTCGCCGCCAATGTTCGGCAGGCCCAGGCAGTTGCCGTAGCCGCCGATGCCCGCGACGACGCCCGGCAGCACACGCTTGGTGTCCGGGTGGTCGGGGGCGCCCATCCGCAGCGGGTCCACGACCGCGACCGGGCGGGCGCCCATCGCGATGATGTCGCGCACGATGCCGCCGACGCCGGTGGCCGCGCCCTGGTACGGCTCGACGTACGAGGGGTGGTTGTGCGACTCGACCTTGAAAGTGACTGCGTACCCCTCGCCGATGTCCACGACGCCGGCGTTCTCACCGATGCCCACCAGGAGCGCGTCGGTAGCGGGGGCCTTCTCGCCGAACTGGCGCAGGTGCACCTTGCTGCTCTTGTACGAGCAGTGCTCGGACCACATGACGGAGTACATGGCCAGCTCGGCGCCGGTCGGCCGGCGCCCGAGGATGTCCCGGACGCGCGCGTACTCGTCTTGCTTCAGGCCGAGTTCGGCCCAGGGCAGTTCGACGTCGGGCGTCTCGCCCGCGTGCTTCACGGTGTCGAGGGTCACGCTCGGTCGCTCCTTCGCGCCACAGGGCCAGACGCTGGGGTAGGGAATCTCAGTCGCTCCCTCGGCTGTTCCGGTGTCGAGCGTCATGCGGAGACCAACTTCTTCAAGATCGAGGTGAAGAAACCCAGGCCGTCGGTGCCGCCGGTGGCAACCTGCGGGTCCACCGCGTGCTCCGGGTGCGGCATCAAGCCGACGACGTTGCCGGCGGAGTTGGTGATGCCGGCGATGTCGCGCAGCGAGCCGTTGGGGTTGACGTCCAGGTAACGGAAGACGACCCGGCCCTCCGCCTCCAACTCGTCGACCGTGCGCGCGTCCGCGACGAACTGACCGTCGATGTTCTTCAGCGGGATCTGGATCTCCTGGCCGGCCGCGAACTCGGTCGTCCAGGCGGTGTTCACGTTCTCGACCCGCAACTTCTGGTCGCGGCAGACGAAGTGCAGATGGTTGTTCTGCAGCATCGCGCCCGGCAGCAGATGCGTCTCGGTAAGAACCTGGAATCCGTTGCAGATACCCAGGACCGGCATGCCCGCCTTGGCCTGTTCGGCGATCGATTCCATCACCGGCGAGAAGCGGGAGATCGCTCCGGCCCTGAGATAGTCGCCATACGAGAAGCCGCCGGGCAACACCACGGCGTCGACCTGATGAAGATCCTTGTCTCGGTGCCACAGCGGCACGGCCTCAAGACCCGCGATACGGACCGCGCGCTCAGTGTCGCGGTCGTCGAGAGTGCCCGGGAACGTGACAACTCCCACGCGTGCGGTCACGACTCGACCTTTACGACGAAGTCCTCAATGACGGTGTTCGCGAGGAACATTTCCGCCATCTCGCGGATACGGGCGAGGGCATCGTCGTCGACCGGTCCCTCCACCTCAAGTTCAAAGCGCTTGCCCTGACGTACGTCGGAGATCCCCTCGAAGCCCAGGCGGGGCAGCGCGCGCTGCACGGCCTGGCCCTGCGGGTCAAGGATCTCGGGCTTGAGCATGACGTCGACTACGACGCGTGCCACTGGCACTCCCGGTGGTGTGGTGCGGCTGTGAGTTCTGGAGAGCGACCCCCAGGGACCCGAAGGAAGATGACATAACCCTATCATCACTGCAAAATCTACGCGCATAGATAAGGTGAACCCCCGGTCACGTTTATGCATCGGGGGTGTCGAGCCCTGGGGGAAATAGAGGGAAAACGTATCGTCCGGATTGCACGGGGACACGCGGACAGAATTACCGGGGCTTCACAATGCAATGCCCACCGCTGTACAAATGAAAAAGCATTGATCCCTGACCTCCGGAACCCATGCACCGCGGCACGTCAACTGGCGGCAGCCAGTGACGGCCAGGCGATGCAGCCCGAAAGGACCGATATCCGTGGCACAGCGTGTAGTGGTCACAGTCTCTGACGACATCGATGGCGGAGAAGCCTCGGAAACGGTCACGTTCGGTCTCGACGGCAGGTCGTACGAGATCGATCTCAACTCTGCCAATGCGAAGAAACTGCGCGGCACCCTCGCCCCGTACGTCAAGGCGGGCCGCAAGCGGTCCCTCTCCGGCAAGACCTACCGGCGCACCGCCGTCGCCCCCGACCCGGCCACCGTGCGGGCCTGGGCCCAGTCACACGGCATGGAGGTGCCGCCACGGGGCCGCATCCCCAAGAAGGTGTACGAAGCCTTCAACGCGGCGAACTGATCGAAGTCCCTCCGCTCCGGGGCGGGCGTCCGCGCCGGCCCCGGAGCGAAATCCCTCCCCACCCGCCTCCCACCCACTCGCTCGGCCAGTCGGTCGGTTGCGGAAGCGTCCTCGGGGTGGCCGGGGAGACCCATGCGAGGCGCCCGCGCGCACCGAGTTGCGTCGCACCCCCATTGATCCGCTAGAGTCTGGAGTACGCTGAAGGGCACGGGCCGAAAAGCCCGGAACTTCGATCATGCGGGTGTAGCTCAGTAGTAGAGCGCCCCCTTTTCAAGGGGGAGGCGCAGTGTGCGATCCCTGTAACAAGCTCCACTGATCAACCGACGCATTCGGGTCAGGTACAGTGGTAACCGCGCCGATGAGTGAAAGCTCATCGGTCGCAAACGCGGACGTGGCTCAGTTGGTAGAGCATCACCTTGCCAAGGTGAGGGTCGCGAGTTCGAATCTCGTCGTCCGCTCAGTGAATATGCCGAAGGCTCCGATCATTACGGTCGGGGCGTTCGTCATATGTCATCGCGCGCTATTCGTGACCGCTCCGGACTCCCCCGTCCCGCCCCCGTCCCACCGGCGAGCACGCGGTCGTCCGCCGTCCTCCGCGCGGGTTCGCTACGCCACTCGGGGGCCGGACCACCACCGGGACTGCCCCGCTTCCGCACCGCCCGGAGTGCGGGACGATGCGGCCCGGAGTGTGTGGCGATGACCACAACGTCGTGCTCCCCGACCAGCGATACCGGGCCGGCGGGCGGTCGCATGGCACTCGGGTGCTTCGCTTGTCCGAAACGTTGGCTATAGTAGGACCCTCACACAGCGGAAACGCGCAGTCCGTGCGGACGTAGCTCAGTTGGTAGAGCGCAACCTTGCCAAGGTTGAGGTCGCGAGTTCGAGCCTCGTCGTCCGCTCAGCGACGAAGGCCCCCTGTCATCGACCGGGGGCCTTCGTCATGCCCGGGCACTGGCCGGGTGCCGGCCCGACGGCGGGCCGGCACCCTGGCCGAGACGGTCAGGACCAGGTCAGACCCGTGAGCCGCTCGTACGCCTCGACGTACTTCGCGCGGGTCTGCTCGATGACCTCGGTGGGCAGCGGCGGCGGGGGCAGTTCGCCGGTGCGGTCCCAGCCGGAGGCCGGCGAGGTGAGCCAGTCGCGGATGAACTGCTTGTCGAAGGAAGGGTGGTCGCGGCCGGGCTGCCACTGGTCGGCGGGCAAGAACCGGGAGGAGTCCGGGGTCAGCGCCTCGTCGGCGAGGACCAGCCGCTCGCCGTCGTAGCCGAACTCGAACTTGGTGTCGGCCAGGATGATGCCGCGCTCGCGGGCGATGTCGCGGCCCCGACTGTACAGGGCGAGGGTGGCCTGTCGCAGCTCCGCGGCGCTCTCGGCGCCGACCTGGCGGGCGACCTCCTCGTAGCTGACGTTCTCGTCGTGGTCGCCGACGGCGGCCTTGGTCGCCGGGGTGAAGATCGCGGCGGGCAGCTCGGAGCCGTTGTCCAGCCCCTCGGGCAGGGCGAGGCCGCAGACGGTGCGGTTCTCCGCGTACTCCCGCAGGCCCGAGCCGGCCAGGTAGCCGCGCGCGACGCACTCCACCGGGGCCATCCGCAGCGCCGTGCACACCACGGTGCGGCCGGCCCAGTCGGCGGGGGCCCCGGTCGGGAGGTCGTCCGGGGTGTCGCAGGCCCGCACCACGTGGTTGGGCATGAGGTCGGCGAGCTGGTCGAACCACCACAGGGAGAGCTGGGTGAGGACCCGGCCCTTGTCCGGGATCTCGCTGGGCAGCACCCAGTCGTACGCGGAGATCCGGTCGCTGGCGACCATCACCAGCTCGCCCGCCGCGTTCTGGTACAGCTCACGGACCTTTCCGGTGTGCAGATGCTCAAGCCCGGGCACCCGCACGGGCTCGGGCTTCTCGACGAATCCGGACACGGTTCCTCCCGGTGGGTTGGTCCAAGAGCCTCGATTCTCGCGTATCGGACCGGGCGGGGCCGACGTGGGCCCGGTAGCCGAGCACTGTGGCGGTCGCGAGGGCGTGGCGGTCGCCGCCGGGCGGGGTACGGGAGCGCCGCTGGTCAGGGGCGGTGAGGAGCCGATCCGGGGGCCGTGCGCAGTGGTGGACCGGGGCCGGGGCGGCGGCCGGTGACGCGGTCGGTCGCGCTGCGCTGGCCGGGTTGGCCGCGCGGTCAGTCGCGCTTGCAGATGCGGTCGAGCAGGTTGGCCGTGGCGCGCTGGACGCGGGCGTCCACGTGGCCCGGGCGGTCCAGCGCCGGCGACCAGGCGAAGGTGCCGGAGGCGAAGACCAGGGCCCCGCTCGGCGCGCGGTAGAGCGAGGTCTCCTGGTGGCGCGGGGAACGCCGTCGCTGTCCTCGTACGGGGAGTGCGCGAGCAGGATCCGGCGGATGTGCTGCGGCAGGCTGGTGCGCGGGAAGTACCGGTCGGCCTCGCCGGCGACCAGGCCGGGCAGCTCGTCGCCCTCGCCGGCGCCCGTCGCCTCCCACAGCCAGTGGTCGGCGTTGCGGACGACCAGCGGGGCCGGCTCGGGGACCCGGCCCGCGTACTGGATTGCCAATCAACTGCTGCTCCGGGCTGCCCAGCTCGCGCCAGAGCGTCGGCCGGCCGGGACCGCGGCGCTTGCGGCAGGACAGCAGCCGGTCGGGGCCCATGGGCGAGGGGCCCAACTCCAACTGCCAGTAAATGGTATTGGCCGAGAGGAAGACCAACGAGGTCCCCGCGTCGCGGGCTTGCTCGACGCTGCGGCGCATGGGAACGGACCAGTACTCGTCCTGTCCCGGGAAGACCAGGCCCCGGTAGCGCGTCGGATCGACCCGACCGGCGTGCAGGTCCCGGGTGTTGGCGTACGCGACGTCGTACGCGTAGCGCTCGGCCCAGCGGATGAAGTCGTAGGCGTGCCCCACGTGCAGCGGCAGGCCGGCGCTCGCGTACGGGCGGTCGAAGGAGAGCGTGGTGGCCGCGTCCTCCTCGCCGAGCAGCCGGCCCTCCGCGTCCCACGCCTGGTAGAGGCTGGCGCCGAAGCGGCCGTCCTCGGGGTAGAGGTTGTACGCCTGCCAGGTGACGTCGGGCAGCACGAGCAGCAGATCGGCCGGGTCCTGGTCGCGGACCGTGAATGGGATGTGGCTGCGGAAGCCGTCGCGGATGGTTGTGAGGACGGCGACGTACACGCCGACCTGCCAGTACGTGGGGACCTGGAGCCGGGAGAGCCACCAGTGGTGGCAGGAGACGGTGCGGTCGGCGGCGAGCGGGGCGGGCTGGACAATGCCGGCCAGCCGGGGGGTGGTGGTGATCTTCGAGGCGCCCTCGCCAGCGTAGTGGCCGATGCGGTAGATGTCCACGCTGAATTCCTGCGGCGGGTTGACCGTCACCCGGAAGTCGATGGCGTCGCCGGGGGCCACGGCGCCGGCGCTGGCGAACCCCTTGATCTGCCGGTGCACGTCGTCGGCCATCCGCGGGCCGGAGCGGTGGCCGGAGCGGCGCGCGGCGGCGTACGCGCCCCAGCGGGCGTGCAGCAGGTCGTCCGCGTCCCCCGGCCCCCCGGGCCCGCCGTCGTGCGCGCGGGGCAGCGGGAAGGTGCTCGCGCCGGGCGCGTCCACGTGGTCGACGTACCAGGGCACGACGTGCCCGGTGTCGTCGAAGTAGTGCTCGCTCCCCCGCAGCCAGGGCAACGGGCCCATGCCGAACGGGTCCGACACGGCGTGTGCGAGGGCGCCGGACTCCCAGCGCCGGATGTACTCCGTCCCCACGTGCGCTCCCTCCCTGCGTGCCGCATCCGCGTCCGCACGACCGAGTGCGCCATACTGTCGGGTCAACGCGAACCAGGCCCCCGTACGGGAACTCGTCACTCCCCGTCGTCCGGTGTGAGTCGCCCCGTCCACCGGCCGGCCCCCGGTAAGCCCCTGCGCTTATCCCTCGAATGACAACGACTGATCCCAGCACATCACATTTCGCGCCCACACCGTCACTTTTCGTCGCGAAATGAAGCAGAGACCTGGCCGACCGATGCCTTGTGGACCGCGCGTACGGAAGGCCCGGGGGCGCACGTCACCACGGCAAAAGCGCCCCGAGCGGCCTCAGCCCCGGGCACAAGCCGCACGCCCCAACGGGCCACCAACCGGCCAGAGGCACAGGCGCGCGGGGGGCGGCCACGTCGGTGAGTGGAGTGTCGACGGGACGGGAGTGGCTGGGGTGACGTGGGTGCTGTGTGGGTGCTGTGCGGGGTTGTGGGTTCGGGTGGGTGTGGTGGGGCGGGTGCCGTGTTCGGGGGGCGTGGTGGGTGGGCGTGGGTGGGAGTGAGGCACACGCGGGCCGGGACGGTGCGTGCGGGGCGCCGTGGGATGGCGCGGGGTGTGGGGTGGCGCGGGGTGTGGGGTGGCGCGCCGTGGTGGGAGACCCGCCGTGGGTGCGGGGGCCGCTGGGGCGTTGGCGGCCCGGCGGGGGCGTACGCCGGAGTGTGGGTGGGTGTGGCGGATGCGGTGGGTTGGGTTAGACCAGACGGATGGGCTTGTCCGGGCGGACGCCCACGCCGCAGAGCCAGGCGCGGAGCGGGTCGGGGTCGCCGTCCTCGGTGAGGCTGAGCACCGGGGCGGTCAGGTCCGTCTTGCGGCTGCCGTCCACCAGGAGGGCCGGTCCGTCGAGCCAGTCGAGGCCGGGAGCGGCGCCCGCGGTGTCCATGGCCGCGCAACAGACCATCGCCGTGACGTGGTCGGCCAGGAGTTCGCGGCAGGTCCGGGGCGGCTGGAGCGGGAAGAGCGGGGCCAGGCCGTCCAACCAGGGTTCGCCGGCCACGCCCTGGCCGCCGGTCGCGATGCCGGGGGCGCCGCCCGCGGCGGCGGACCGGCGCTGTGCGGCCTCCTCGCGGGCCAGCTCGGAGGTGAGCCGGGCGGCCAGCCGCTTGGCTATCGCCTCCGGGTCGTGCTCGGCGCGGCCCGGGCTGCTCAGCCGGTCGAGGACCCGGTCGAGCGTGGGTTCCGCGCCGAGGTCGGGCGCGAAGCCCGGGTCGAAGCCGCCGCCCGGCGCGCTGGGGACCGGGCGCGGCAGGGTGTCCAGGGCGGCGAGCAGCCGGGCCGCCTCCAGCCGCCACTTGCGGTCCACGACCTCCTCCGGGTACGCGCCCCAGTCCACCGGCGACCAGTCGGGCCCCGGGGTGGCCGGGCCGCCGTGGAACAGTAGGGCCGCGAGCAGCGAGATCGCCTCGTCCACCGCGCCGGACTCCTCCAGGAGGTCGCAGGCCGGGCGCTCGCCGAGCCGGGAGGCGAAGCCCTCCGCGAGCCGGTCGCGCCGGGACAGCTCGGTGAGCGCCGCCACCACGCCGACGTCCAGTCGCGCGGGCCAGCGGCCCATCCGCCAGGCGGGCAGCGCTACGCGCGTCAGCAGTCGGTCCCAGCCGGCGTACGCGAGGCCCACCTGTTCCTGGGCGGCGATGCGCAGCCAGTAGTCCACGCCCTGCGCGCGCTGGGCCGAGGCGGCGGCGACGCCCCGCTCCATCTCGGCGGCGTCGTCCCGGCAGGCGCGCAGCAGCAGCCGCGCCGCCCAGCCGACGAAGGCGAGCCCGGGGCGCCGGACGGCCCGGCCGACGACGGCCAGCGGCGCCCGGCGGGCGGCGGCCTGTCCCGGCGCGCCGGGCTCGCGGGCGGGCTCGTGCGCGGCGGGCTCGCCCGAGCGGGGGGCACCGGCGGCAGGCTGGCCCGGTGTGGTGCTCGGGGCGTGCGCCGGGGGCACCGCCTCCGCGACCCGTACGGTCCCCGGTCGCGTACGGCTCGCGCCCGCGCTCGGCGGGCCACGGGGCGTGGGCCGGCCGCGCGGCGTACGGAGCCGCCTCGCGCGGGTCGGGGGTGCGCGGGGCCAGGTCGCCCGCCGCCAGGCCGTCCGGCTCCGGGTCGTGCGGCGTGGGGAGGAGGCCCGGGTCCCGCTCCGGGGCTTCCTGCGGAGACCCGGCCGGCGCCTGGGCGGTGTGGAGGAGGACGGCGTACGGGTCGGTGTCGTGCGGGTGGGTGTCGTACGGGTCGGTCTCGTGCGCGGCCGGGTCGGGGCGGGGGTCGGCCGAGGCCAGGGCAACGGCGGCGTCCAGGCCGCGCACGAAGCGGCGGGCGGCGGCGATGTCCGGGTGCGCGGCCGGGCCCGTACCCGCCACGACCGGGGCGAGCAGCGCGCGCAGCTCCGCGACCCGCATCCACCACAGGAAGGGCGAACCGATCACGAGCACTGGTCCCGCCGGGCCCGGGACCTCCGGAGCGTCGGCGGGCGCGGGTGGGACCGTCACCTCCAGGCCGAGCCCCGGGGCGCGGGACGGGGCTAGGCGGAGGCGGCCGAACAGGGCGCTACGGCGGTCCCGGGCGCCGGCCTCGGCACGGCGCCGGGCGCGCTCGCCGCACTCGACGCTCCTCGTGGGTGCGGTCCTCCAGCCAACTGTCGCAGTCCGGCGTCAAGTCTATCGCCGACGGCGGCGGGACGCCCAGCCGGTCCGCGAGGTCGCGCACCATGCGGTAGAAGTCGGGGGCCGTCTTCTCGGGGACGGGCACGGTGGGGCTCAGCGCGGGACGGGCGCGGGCGATGACCACGCCGACGGCCACGGCCACGGCGAGGGTCAGCGCGGCGACGCCGATCGCCACCCAGCGGGCGGTCCGCCAGCCGCTCCCCGAACCGCCGATGTGCCCGGTGGCGCCGCCGGCGACGAGGACGACCGCGACGGCGGCCGGCAGCAGCGCCACGGCCTGGGCCGTGCCGCGCACGCGCAGCACCGCGAGCGCCCGCGCTCGGGCCCCGGGTGTCTCTGCTTTCGGACCTGCCATGAGTCTTACCACCCCCTACTGCCCTGCGGTGAGTGCGACAGCGGATGCCGCCGGCGTGCGTACCCCACCACTGTCGCACCGGCTACTGACACCGCAATGTCGGTGTGCGAAGGGCCCCCTGTCCGTACGGAAGCCGCTGCGCCAGTTGCCGCAGCGTGGCTCCGCGGCAGACTAGTTGGGGCGGGCAAACGCGTCACTCGTATAGCGAGCCGCTCACTCGATGGAATGGCATCGGCCAGGGGTAGGAACCATTCCGGTCAGGGAGCGGAACCCGCGCCCCGTAAGGCGGACGCCGGCCCACTCGGCCTCCGCGCGGGCCCCGGGGCGGCGCCTACCGGGCGCGGGGCGGCGGGCGCGCCGGCGCCGGGCGCCCGGACGGACGGGCACGAGGGCGCGCGGGCCGGCAAGCGGAGGTGCGGCACGAGCGGGCGCGCGGGCGAGCGCGGAGGGCGTCCCGGCGGAGGACGGTCTCGGGCAGGGGCCCGGAGGGCGGTTCGGGCGGCGGCTACTGGGCGTGGGCCGTCGAGCGCGGCTACGCGCGGGCCACGCCGGCGTGGGCGCGGGCGTGCCCGCCCCCGGCGGACGGGGGGCGGGCACGGGCGGGGCTACGCGGGGTCGGCCGCGCGGGCGGCGATGTCCGTCCGGTGATGGGAGCCGTCGAGTCCGATCAGCTTCACCACGTCGTACGCGCGCTCCCGGGCCTTGGCCAGGTGGGAACCGGTGGCCGTCACGGACAGCACCCGACCGCCGGCGCTCACCACGTCGCCCGTCTCGCTCAGCTTGGTGCCGGCGTGCAGCACGTACGTCTTCTCGCGCCCGGCGGCCTCGGCCAGGCCCGTGATCGGGTCGCCGGTGCGCGGCGTGCCGGGGTAGTTGTGCGAGGCGATGACGACGGTGACCGCCGCGCCGTCGCTCCAGCGCAGCGGCGGCTCCATCTCCAGCGTGCCGGTCGCGGCCCGCAGCAACACGCTGGCCAGCGGCGTCTTGAGGCGGGCCAGGACGACCTGGGTCTCCGGGTCGCCGAAGCGGGCGTTGAACTCGATGACCCGCACGCCGCGCGAGGTGATCGCGAGCCCGGCGTAGAGCAGCCCGGCGAACGGCGTGCCGCGCCGGCGCAGTTCGTCGACGGTCGGCTGGAGGACGGTGGTGAGCACCTCGTCGACCAGCTTGGGGTCGGCCCACGGCAGCGGCGAGTAGGCGCCCATGCCGCCGGTGTTCGGGCCCTCGTCCCCGTCGTAGGCGCGCTTGAAGTCCTGCGCGGGCTGCAGCGGGAGGACGGTCTCGCCGTCGGTGATCGCGAACAGCGACACCTCGGGCCCGTCCAGGAACTCCTCGATGACCACGCGGTCGCAGGCCAGCGCGTGCGCGCGGGCAGCGGCCGGGTCGGAGGTGACCACGACGCCCTTGCCCGCCGCGAGGCCGTCGTCCTTGACGACGTAGGGCGGTCCGAAGGCGTCCAACGCCTCGTCTACCTCGGCGGCGTTGACGCAGACGTAGGCGCGCGCCGTGGGCACGCCGGCGGCGGCCATGACGTCCTTGGCGAACGCCTTGGAGCCTTCGAGGCGGGCCGCCGCCGCGGACGGGCCGAAGCACGGGATGCCGCGGTCGCGCACGGTGTCGGCGACCCCGGCGACCAGGGGCGCCTCGGGGCCGACCACGACGAGGTCCACGCCGAGCGTGCCGGCGAGCTCGGCGACCGCGGTGCCGTCGAGGGCGTTCACCTGGTGCAGCTCGGCGACCTCGGCGATACCGGCGTTGCCGGGGGCGCAGTGCAGGGCGGTGACGTCGGGGTCGAGAGACAGTGAGCGGCACAGGACGTGTTCGCGGGCGCCGCCGCCGATGACGAGGACCTTCACGGGCCCCACCCTAAACGTCGCGGCCACGGGCCCTTAACCCGCGGCGCGGCAACGACGGGCCGGGGACGACGCGAGCCCGCACGCCGGCGCGGCTGCGCACGCCCCACCGGGCCGCTCCGCGCCCCGTCGCGCGCAAGGCACACGGTCCACCGCACGGCTCCCGGGGTGGGACGTACGCGGCGGCCTCGGCCCGTCGTACGACGAAGGGTCGGCCCGTCGTACGAGGGAGGCGGGGTCCGTAACGCGGGGGTGGGGCCGCGCGTTACGAGGGGGCCGGGGGTCGTGCCGGGCGGGGGCGGAGCGGCTGGGGTGTGGGCTGGCCACTCTTTCGAGTGAGACGCACTCGACCCTATTTCCGACATAAGGCCGGTTCTGGCCGCATTTTTGGGTGATGTTCCCCGATCTGGGGCGCAATGCCAGCCGTTCGGCGGTAGGAAGATGGCTGCGCTCCGCCTAGGGCTTCGGGGGCGCGCCGCCCCGACCGGGCGGTCCACCGCCGGGCCCGGCCGCCCCGGGCCACCGCTCGCGGGGCAGGAAGCCGACGGAGCGTACGGACGTCGCGTGACGGATGACGCGTGGCGGATGTCGCGCGCGGCCGGCAGGTGCGGGCGGCGCGCGGGGAGAGCGCGTACGGGAAGCGCGCGGAAAGCCGCGCGGGCGCCGGGCGGGTTCGGCCGTTGGCCGGGCACCGGGGTCGCCGGGCCCGTGGCGCGGGCGGCAGGCGTCGGCGCTGGGCCGGCGGGACGAACGGGCAGAGGCTACGGACGCGAGCGACGAGCATGGGCGGCGGACAGAAGGTCGCGGGCACAGCACGGGCAGAGCAGCAGCCATCGAGGGCGCGGAGCCGGTGCCGCCGCGCGCCGCAGGGCAGGCCGGCCGGCGGGGCGGCCGGCCGGAACGCAGTCAGCCAGGACGCAGGGAGTGCACGGGTGAGTCAGCCGGAGATGCGACCCGAGGGGCTTCCGCGCGGTGAGGGTGGAGCGAGCGGGACCGGTGCGGCGGGTGGGGGCGGTGAGTCCGGCGGCGGCTGCGGCGGCCCGGGAGCGCCGGGCGGTCCCGGTGGGCCGGACGACGGCTCGGGGGCCGGCGACCACTGGCCGTCCGGCGACGACGGCCGGGGCCCCGCACGCGGGGCGGTCGGGCGGCGCGGGCCGGCGACGAGCCGCACGGCGGGTGGCGGGCGGCCCGGCGGCGCCCGGCCGACCTGTCGGGCCGGCCGATCCCGCTCGGCGACTGGGGCGAGCCGACGGAGCGCCTGGACGAGTTGTACCGGTGGGCCGAGGAGGGGCGCTGCGGGTCGCCGACTGGTACCTCGCGGACCGGGCGTGGAAGCGGCGCGCGGCGCGGTCGCTGCGCGCCGGCGCGGCCTGGGGCTGCCTCGCGCTGGTCGCCGCCGTCGCGTGCCTGGGCTGCGACCGGTTCTTCGGGCTCACCTCGGGCTGGATGCGGAACATGGCCATGGCGCAGGCGGTGCACCGGCGGCTTGAGGCGCTCCAGTTCGGCTGGTCCGTGGAGAACGTCCGCGAGGTGCTCGGCCCCACCGACGGCACCGCGAGCGAGGCGGCGGAGCGCTATCTCGGGGTGTTGCGGCGCTTCGTGGAGGACGTGACGGAGTTGGTGCGGGCCGAGACGGCGGACTGGATGATCGAGTTCGGGTCGCGCTCGGCGCCGCTCAGCACCCAGTCGCTGGCGTGGCACGCCCGCCCGGAGTCGGGCACTCCGCTCAGTCGGCTGCTGCTGCCCACCGGCACCCGGCCGAACATGCCGCGCCAGCGCCCGCCCGAGTCCCCCCGCTAGCAGCCCCCCGCCAGCGGCGCGCCCCCGCCACCGCCGCCCGCGCGAGCGCGACCGGCCGTCCGCGGGGACGGCCGGTCAGGTGCCGGTCCAGCGGCGGGCGGTCAGCTGAAGACGATCATCGAGCCCTGGCCCAGGCTGCGCGTCGCGGCGGCGTGCAGCGACAGCCACACGTGCCGCTCCCGCGCGAACGGGCTGTCCTCGTACGGGATCGGGGCCGCCGGCTCCTCCAGGTCGGTGGGGCGGGCCGGCGGGGCGGGGGGCGCGGGCGGGTTGGCCGGGTCGATGCCCAGGGCCGGGCCCACTTGCAGGAGTTCGCGCAGCAGGCCGTGGCTGGAACCGAGTGGGCCGCCGCCTTCGAGGAGGCCGTCGTTGGACAGCGGGCTCGCGAAGTCGACCGGGACGTACGCGCCGGCGTGGTCGTAGTGCCACACCAGGTGCGACTCCTGGGCGGTGCTCTCGAACATCTCCAACAACTGCTCCTATTCGCCGCCGAGTTCGTCGACCGGCGTGACCTCGAGCCTGCAGACCCGGAGCAGGTAGGCGCGGCGCAGGTAGTGCAGGGCGTCGTAGTCGAACCCGGCGATCGGCGCGACCGCGCCGGAGAGCCCGGGGGTGTAGCCGAAGACGGGCACCGGGGGCAGTCCGGCCTCGCCGAGCGCCTGGTCGTACGCGGCGATCTCCTCGGCGAACGGGTTGTCGGGGCTATGGCAGAGAACGTCGACGAGCGGGACCAGCCAGTGGTCACATGCCACGTGTACTCACACTCGCGTTGGCAGCGGTCGAGCCAGCGTAATGCCCGGCCACCGCTGCGCGAAGGGTGCCGACGGACAACGGCCCGCACCGGCCCCGCACCGCCCCGGAGCGCGGTCCCGCGCGGCGGCCCCGCCCCGCGAACGCCGTACGAACACCGGGCGAACGCCGCCACCGCTCCCCCGCCCGCACCCGAGCCCGACCCGCGCGCGAACCCCACCCGCACGCGAGCACGGCCCCGTCGGAACCCGCCCGCCCGGCGGGCGGGCTCAGGACGCGGCGGCCGGGCGCGGGGCCGGGAGGGACTCGACCAGGGAGAGGCTGTGCGCGTTGTACGCGGCCACGATCTCCTCGGCGCTCCGCACGTCGCGCCGGGTGATCGCCTCCACCAGTTCGCGGTGGCCGGCCCACAGCCTCCCGCGCAGGTCCGGCGCGCGCCGCAGGTACGGCACGCTGAACACCCAGCTCTGCACGCGCACGCGCTCCAGGAGGCCGTAGATGTACGAGTTGCCCACCAGCCCGCTCAGCTCGCGCCAGAACCGCAGTTCGTAGCCGATGAGGATGTCGAGGTCGCCGCCGCGGGCCGCCCGCTCGGCCTCCTCAGCGCGGCGCCGTACCGACGCGAGCGCCTGCGGCGTCGTGGAGTCCATGGCCCTGGCAACCGAACGCCGGAACATGCCCTCCACGATGAGCGTGCGCGCCTCGACCATGTCGCGGTAGTCGCCGATGGAGAACTCGTGGACGCGGTAGCCACGGTGCTCCTCCATGTCCAGCAGGCCTTGCGCGCACAGGTCGGGCAGCGCCTCGCGGACCGGCGTCGCGGAGACCCCGTACTGCTCGGCCATCTCCTTGACCGTGAACTGCTGCCCGGCCGGTAGCCGCCCCGCCAGCACCTCGTCGCGCAGCGCGTCGGCTATCTGCTGCCGCAGCGTGCTGCGCTTGACCTGGCTGGTGTCGGCCATGGGTCCGTCTCCTTCCAAGGCCGCCCGCGTGCTGTGGGGTTCCGCCGGCGCACGAGCCGGCGGACAGGCGAGCGGCCCCCGCATCACGATATGCGAGGGCCGTTGCGCGGAGTGTGGAGGTGTTGCACGGAGTGCAGTGCTTTGGCCCGAGGATGGGCCGTCTGGCGAAGAACTCCGTGGGATTGTGTGCGAGCCGGTGTGGGGAACGTTACCGTCCCCACACCGGCCCCTCGAACGGGTCGTACGGGCAGCCCGTCCAGCAGCGGCAGCCCGTGCGAAGGGCCCGCGCGCACCGCTCGTAGCGCCGGTACCGCTCGTACTGCTCGGACCGCCGCGGCTAGCCGACGACGTGCGCGTCCGCCACGGCGAGCGCCTCGTCCAGGATGGCCAGGCCGTCCTTGGCCTCCGCCGCGGAGATCGTGCACGGCGGCACCACGTGCGTGCGGTTCATGACCACCGACGGCCACAGCCCGCCCCGCTTGACCGCCGCCGCGAAGTCGGCCATCGGCTGGTTGGCCGGCCCGCTCGCGTTGTACGGCACCAGCGGCTCCCGGGTCTCCGGGTTCCGTACCAGCTCGACCGCCCAGAACACGCCCAGGCCGCGCACCTCGCCGACCGACGGGTGGCGCTCGGCGATCTCGCGCAGCCCGGGGCCGATGACCTGGTCGCCGATGGTGGCGGCGTTGTCCACGATGCCCTCCTCCTCCATCGCGGTCAGCGTGGCGACGACGGACGCGCAGGCCAGCGGGTGTCCGGAGTAGGTGAGCCCGCCCGGGTAGGGCCGCTGGTCGAAGGTGGCGGCGATCTCGGCGGAGATGGCGACGCCGCCGATCGGCACGTAGCCGGAGTTGACGCCCTTGGCGAAGGTCAGCAGGTCGGGCGTGACGTCCCAGTGGTCCCGCGCGAACCAGCGGCCGGTGCGCCCGAAGCCGGCCATGACCTCGTCGAGGATGAGGACGATCCCGTGCTGGTCGCAGATCTCCCGGACGCCGGCCAGGTAGCCGGGCGGCGGCGGCATGATGCCGGCCGTGCCCGGGACGGTCTCCAGGATGATCGCGGCGATGGTCTGCGGGCCCTCGAAGGTGATGGTGTCCGCGAGGTGGCGCAGCGCGCGCTCGCACTCCTGCTCCTCGGTCTCGGCGTGGAACGGCGAGCGGTAGAGGAACGGCGCCCAGAAGTGCACGACGCCGGCCGACGCGCTGTCCGAGGCCCACCGGCGCGGGTCGCCGGTCAGGTTGATCGCGGTGTTGGTGGACCCGTGGTACGAGCGGTACGCGGAGAGCGCCTTGGGCCGCCCGGTGTGCACCCGCGCCATCCGCACGGCGTTCTCGACCGCCTCGGCGCCGCCGTTGGTGAAGAAGATCTTGTCGAGGTCGCCGGGCGTGCGCTGGGCGATCAGCCGGGCGGCCTCGGAGCGCACGTCCACCGCGAAGCCGGGCGCGAGCGTGCACATCTTCGCGGCCTGCTCCTGGATGGCGGCCACGACCTTCGGGTGCTGGTGCCCGATGTTGGTGTTGACGAGCTGTGAGGAGAAGTCGAGGAAGCGGTTGCCGTCGTAGTCCCAGAAATAGGAAACCTCGGCCCCGGCGATGGCCGGCGGGTCGATCTGGCCCTGCGCCGACCAGGAGTGGAAGACGTGCGCGCGGTCGGCGGCCTTGACCGCGGCACCGGCGGTGGGATCGGGGGCGGAGTGCGTGGACACGTTTCGGTACCTCAATCGCTCGCGACTCGGTGGACGGCGCCGGCGGTACGGCGGGGTGGGGGGCCGACTCCTCAGACTAGGGAGGCCGGCGGGCCGGATACCGGCACTTCGTATGGCGCTCGCCACCCGCCTGGACACGTTGCCGGGCCCCAGCCCGCGCGGCGCGGCCCGGGCCTGAGTACGGATACGGGTACGCGGACGGGGGCGGGCGCGGGCACCATCGACCCAGCATCGCGCACCGACCCGGTGCGGCGGGAGGCCACGGGAACGGAATATCGGCCGGTTTCCGGGGCTGTCTGCCCCACAACCCCGCCCGCGCGGGCCGGAACCCTCGCCCCGGCCGGTTCCGGGGCGAGGCGCGGGCCGCTTTTCGCCACCCGACCCTTATTCATTCTCTGCGGGGCGGGGGAAGACCGGGGGTAGCGGGCGGCGCGGACGGCGAGCCGGGCGCCGAGAGCCGGCCGGCCACCGCCGCGGCGGGGCGCGGACGGGGGGCACGCGCACGGGACGTCGCGGCGGCGGCAGCGGCCGGCGGCACCGCGCGGAACGAGGGGCAGGAGCCACAACAGCATGGAAGACCTGGGGGCCGACGATCCTCGCTGGATCGGCGAGTACCGCCTGCTCAGCAGGCTCGGTGAGGGCGGGATGGACCGGGTCTACCTGGCCCGCTCGGCGCGCGGCCGTACCGTCGCGGTCAAGCTGGTCCGGGGCGAGCTGGCCAGCAAGAGCGACTTCCGGCGCAGATTCCAGGCCGAGGTGCGGGCCGCCCAGCGGGTCGGCGGGGACTGGACCGCGCCGGTGCTCGACGCAGACACCGAAGCCGCCACCCCCTGGGTCGCCACCGGTTACATCGGCGGGCCCTCGCTGCACCAGGTGGTCACCGAGGACCACGGCCCGCTCCCCGAGACCTCCGTGCGCGCGCTGGCCCGCGGGCTCGCCCTGGCGCTGCGCGACATCCACGGCGCGGGGCTGATCAACCGCGACCTCAAGCCGTCCAACGTGCTGGTCACCATCGACGGGCCGCGCGTCATCGACTTCGGCATCGCCCGGGTCCTCGACTCGGTCGGCGACACCGGCCTGACGATGACCGGCGCGGTCGTCGGCCCGCCCGGCTTCATGTCCCCCGAGCAGGTGCGCGGCGACCCGATCACGGCCGCGAGCGACGTGTTCTGCCTGGGCTCGGTCCTGGCCTTCGCGGCCACTGGGCGCTCCCCCTTCGGCACCGTCGACAGCGGCGTGCACGCGCTGATGTACCGGGTGGCGCAGGAGGCGCCGGACCTGGCTGGGCTGCCGGAGGGGCTGCGGGAGCTGATCGACGGTTGCCTCACCAAGGACCCGGCCAGCCGCTTCACGCTGGACCAGGTGCTGGCCCACGCGGGCGGCGTGGGCCCGGACAGCGCCGGGGCGCCCGCGGCCCGGCCAGGTCGGTGGCGGCGAGGCGGGCCCGTGGCTGCCGGGCGAGCTGCTGGCCCGGCTCGGCCGGGACGCGCTGCGCCTGCTGGAGGCGGAGATGCCGCAGACCGGGGTGGGCTTCGCGCCGCTGGGCGGCGCCACGCCGCCGGGGGCCAACCGCCAGTGGGGGCGCAGGCGGTGAGCACCCCGCCCCCGAGCACCCCGCCGGGCACGCAGTTCGGCCCGCCGATACCCCCGGACCCGCGGATATCCGGCCAGCCGCCGCTGACCACCACGCACGCCGCGTACGCCGGACAGCCAACGATGGGGCCGCACGCCGGGCACCCGCACACCGGCGTCGCGGCGCCGCTCTACCCGGCCACCGGCGTCGGCTACCGCCCGCCCGCCGTCTGGCGCTCCCCCCGGGTGCTGGCCAACGCCACCGTGGTGCTGTTCTCCGTCGGACTCCTGGTCATGCTGATGGACCTGATCTTCAGCCTGCGGCTCTACGGCACCTACGACGACTTCTTCTCGGACACCGTGGACTCCACCGCGCTGGAGGACGACGAGGGCGTCACCGAGGGGTTCGACGCGCTGTGGTTCTTCCTCTCCATCCCCATGGTCGTGCTGTGGGTGATCTGGTTCCGCCGCACCTACGTCAACGCGCAGGCGCTCGCGCCGGGCCGGCAGCGGTTCAGCTCCGGCCTGGCCGCGGGGGCCTGGTTCATCCCGGTGGTGCAGTTCTGGTTCCCCAAGCAGATGGCCAACGACGTCTGGACCGCCAGCGCCCCACCGACCCCGGCCGGCTACCCGCCGCAGCCCGGCACCGGGCGCGGGCTGCTGAACACCTGGTGGGTGCTGTTCCTGGCGATGCTCGTGACCAGCACCATCAGCTTCTTCGTGTTCGCCGAGGCCGAGACCTACGGCGAACACCAGACCTCCGTCGCCTGGTCCATCCTCACCGACGTGGTGTCCATCCCGTGCGCCGTGTTCGCCATCGGCGTCGTGGTCAGGCTGTCCGCGTTGCAGGAGCGCCGGGTCACAGGCCAGCCGATGCCGGGCCAGGGCGTCGGTCCCGGCGGCTACGGCACACCGTACGGACCCGGCCCGCGCTAGCCCCGCACGCGCGTGCGCCGGGCGCGCTGGTCGGCTGACCAGCGCGCCCGGCGCACGTTCACTCGTCGCGGCCCGCGGGCGGGCCCGGCGTGGGGCCTAGAGGAAGGAGTTGACCTGAATCGTCTCGTCCCGGCCCGGGCCGACACCGATCGCGGAGATCGGCGCGCCGGACATCTGCTCCAGCGCCTTCACGTAGGCCTGCGCGTTCTTCGGCAGGTCGGCGAAGGTCTTCGCCTTGGTGATGTCCTCCGACCAGCCCGGCTGGTTCTCGTAGATCGGCTTGGCGTGGTGGAAGTCGGACTGGCTGTACGGCAGCTCCTCGACCCGCCTGCCGTCGATCTCGTACGCCACGCAGACCGGGATCTGCTCCCAGCCGGTGAGCACGTCGAGCTTGGTCAGGAAGAAGTCGGTGAGGCCGTTGACGCGCGTCGCGTAGCGCGCGATCACCGCGTCGAACCAGCCGCAGCGCCGGTCGCGCCCGGTAGTCACGCCGCGCTCGCCGCCGATGGTGCGCAGCGCCTCGCCGTCCGCGTCGAACACCTCCGTCGGGAACGGTCCGGCGCCCACCCGCGTGGTGTACGCCTTGAGGATGCCGATCACCCGGTTGATCTTCGTAGGACCCACGCCCGCGCCGGTGCAGGCGCCGCCCGCGGTCGGGTTGGAGGAGGTCACGAAGGGATAGGTGCCGTGGTCCACGTCGAGCAGCGTGCCCTGGCCGCCCTCGAAGAGGACGACCTTGCCCTCGTCGATGGCGTTGTTGAGGATCAGCGTGGTGTCGGCGACGTAGTCCCTGATCTGCTCCGCGTAGCCGAGGTACTCCTCGACCACCTGGTCGACGCCGATCGCGCGCCGGTTGAAGAGCTTGACCAGTATCTGGTTCTTGTCGTGGAGCGCCGCCTGGACCTTCTGGATGAGGATCGACTCGTCGAACAGGTCCTGCACCCGGATGCCCACGCGGTTGATCTTGTCCGCGTAGGCCGGGCCGATGCCGCGCCCGGTGGTGCCGATCTTCCGCTTGCCGAGGAAGCGCTCCGTGACCTTGTCGACCGTCTGGTGGTACGGCGTGATCAGGTGCGCATTGCCGCTGATGAGGAGCTTCGACGTGTCCAAGCCGCGCTCGTTCAGCCCGCTCAGCTCGGAGAGCAGGACCGCCGGGTCCACCACGACACCGTTGCCGATGACCGGCGTGCAGCTAGGAGAAAGGATTCCGGAAGGGAGCAGGTGCAACGCGTACTTCTGGTCACCCACGACGACCGTGTGACCGGCGTTGTTGCCGCCCTGGTAGCGAACGACGTAATCCACCGAACCACCGAGCAGGTCGGTGGCCTTTCCCTTGCCTTCATCACCCCACTGAGCACCGAGCAGCACAAGTGCGGGCACAGGCGTACACCCCTTCCAGGCGGGGCATGTCCCACGTGCGTGACGGTGCGCGATGTCGCGCTTCCGCCAGCAGAGCCGTCGAACCGGTGCCCCGGAATAGACCAAGCCCCTGGCGCAATAGGGCAAGGGGCTCTTGCACCGAGATGCTACCTGAGGAAGGACCGAGGTGTCGGCTCCAGAGCCCCGCGTGAGCGCAACGCCACCGTTGCTCATGATCATCGACCCGGGCGCCCGGCGCGGCGGCAGACGGCCGATCGTGGTGGGCGATGACCGTGCCCTGCCGCGCGTGGTCACGCTGCTGCACCGGGAGCGCACGCTGGCCACGACGCCGCTCGCGATGGTCCCGGTCGGGCCGCCGGCGGCGGTCTCCCTGGCCAGCGCCCTCGGCATCCCCACCGACGCGGTGCGCGCCGCCCGCACCGTCATCGACGGCCTCGACCACCGCCTCGACCTGCTGGTGGACGACAGCGACGGCGTGGTGATCGGCGAGCTGAGCGTGCCGTACGGGGCCGCCGGCACCCACCCGGTCGACGCGGCGGGGCCACCGGGCCTGGCCCGCGCGGGCGAGACGGCCCGGCGCGCGGGCCCCGCCGGTCCCGCCGCCTCCGGCGCGGACGCCGGCCCAGGCACGGGCACGGGCGCCGCCCAGGCCCCCGAGCTGGCTCCGGACCGCGCGGCCAGGGTCGTCCAGCACCCAGCGTTCGAACAGGTGCAGCGGCCCGTCGTAGCGCAGCAAATCCTCGATCGCGGTGGGGAACAGCGCCGGGTCGGCGCGCAACGCCGCCAGTTGCTCGGGGTGTTGGAACAGCGCCCACCAACCGTTGCCCGCCGCGTTAACGCTCGCCTGGTGGCCCGCGTTGAGCAGCAACATGCAGGTGGAGACCATCTCCTGCTCGATCAGCCGGTCCTGCGCGTCATGGGCCGCGATCATCGCGCTGATCAGGTCGTCGCCGGGCGCCGCGCGGCGATCAACTCCCTTAGGTAGGTGGAGAACTCGACGCTGGCGCGTACGGCGCGACGGGCAGTCTCCGGGCTCGGGTTCAGCTCGTACATCGCGCAGATATCGGCCGACCAGGGGCGCAGCGGGTCACGCTCGGCGGGTGGCACGCCGAGTAGTTCGGCGATGACGGCCACCGGCAGCGGCTCGGCGACCTCGTCGCCGAGGTCGCCGCCACCGCGTGCGAGCAACCCGTCCAGCAGGCCGGCGGCCAGCCGCCGCACGACGGGGTCGAGCCGGTCCACGGTGCGGGGCGTGAACGCCTGCGAGAACAGGCGGCGGACGCGCGGGGGCGCGGGCGGCTCCAGGTCGAGCAGGCCGTTGCCGTCCAGGGTGAGGAACGGCTCGTACTCGGGCGGTGGCGCCGGGCGGCCGAACTCCTCGTGGCTGAAGCGGTGGGTGTAGCTACGCCCGAGCCGCCGGTCGGTGAGCAGCGCCCGTACGTCGTCGTGGTGGGGGATCAGCCACTGGTCGGTCGGCGCGAAGTAGTGCGCCCGCCCGCGCTCCCGCGACTCCTCGTAGGCCGGGTACGGGTAGGCGGCGAACCGCGGGTCCCAGGGGTCGAAGGCCGCTGCTGCCTCGGTCATGCCCCCACTGTGCCGGACGGCCCGGGGCGGCCACCAGGTACCGGACCGGGTCGGCCCGGCGCGTCGGTCGGGCCACCAGGTGTCGGGCCTGGGATCGGGGGCCGGGGTGCTGGGGCCGGGGATCGCGGTGGTCAGGTCAGGCGGCCGATCTCCGTCAGGACGGTGCGGGCCGTCGGCGTGGCCGGGTCGATGGGCGGGAAGTGGCCGATGCCCTCGACGCGGACGAGCCGGACCCGCTGCCCGGGGCGGTCCGCCGCCGCCACGAACGCCTCCGCGACGGCGGGCGGTACGTCGATGTCCGCGCCGCCCTGCACCAGCGTGGTGGGCACGCCGCTCGGCAGCAGGGCGGACGGGTCGGTGCAGGCCAGCCGGTGCGCGAGCAGCGTGGCGCGCTCGGCCGGGCCGGGGCCTGGCGTCGCGGGTGGGTGTTGCGGGGCGAGCAGTTGGTCCACGGCGTGCGAGCAGACGCCGAGGGCGCGGGCCGTGCCGAAGTCGGCGATGGCGGCGAGCCCGACCACGCCGCGCAGCGCGGGCGGCGCCGGCAGCCGCCACCGGGAGCCGACAGGCAACCGGTGCCGCGCCGCCGCCCACAGCACGGCGTGCCCGCCGGCCGAGTGCCCGACGAGCACCGGCCGGCCGGCGTCCACGTCGGCCCAGCGGACCCGGCAGGCGGCCGGGCCGAGCGGCCCACCGGCGGCCGGGCCGGCCGCGAGGCCGCGTACCAGCGAGGGCAGCGCGTCCAGCGCCGCCGCGATGTCGTCGAAGGTCTCCGGCCAGCGGCCGGCGCGCGGCGGCCCGGGCCCGGCGGCGCCCGCCGCCGGGCCGTCGACGAGCGGGCCGCGCCGGTACTCGACCGACGCGACCGCGAGACCGTGGCCGGCCAGGTAGGCGGCCAGCGGGGACAGGTGCCGCCGGTGATACGGGGCGCGCCAGGCGCCGCCGTGGAACAGCGCGACCAGCGGCACGGACGCCGCCGCCCCGGGGGCGGGCGGCGCCGAGCCGGCGACGACGCGCGCGGCGACCCCGGACAGCGGGGCACCGCCACCGACCCCGGCCCCGCCACCGGCCCGGGACGCGGGCTCGGCCCGGGACTCGGAGACGGTCCGGGACTCGGGCAGGAAGAGGTCCACCACCTGGTCGGGGTGCGGCCCGTAGGCCACCGTGGCGGTCGGCGGTGCCTCGGCGTGGCCGAACGCCGAGGCCTCCTCCCGCTCCGCGCGCGTCATCGCGGGGTTCATCCGGCGCTCAGCACCTCCCCCAGCACCCACGCGGCCCGCTCGACGTCGGCGTAGCCCGTGTACAGCGGCGTGAAGCCGAACCGCAGCACGTCGGGCCGGCGGTAGTCGATGACCACGCCACGGGCGAGCAGCCGCTCCGTCACCTCGCCGGCGTCGGCGCAGCGCAGCGCGACCTGGCTGCCGCGCTCCGCGTGCGCCACCGGCGTCAGCCTCTCGACCGCGCCGGCCGGCACGTACGCCGCGACGCAGGCCAGGAAGAAGTCCGCGAGGTCGAGACTCTTGGCCCGCACGGACTCGATGCTGACGCCCTGCCAGGCGTCGAGGGCACTCTCCAGGGCCAGCATCGACAGGATGTCCGGCGTGCCGACCCGGCCTCGGACGGCCCCGTCGGCCGGGGCGTACGCGCCGGCCATGGCGAAGGGGTCGGCGTGCGAGTTCCAGCCGGGCAGCGGGGAGTCGAAGCGCGGCTGGTGCCGGGCGGCGACGTACAGGTAGGCCGGCGCTCCGGGCCCGCCGTTGAGGTACTTGTACGTGCAACCGACGGCCAGGTCGACGCCGTGCGGGTCCAGGTCGACGGGCAGGGCGCCCGCGCTGTGGCACAGGTCCCAGACGACTACCACCCCCACCGCGTGCAGGGCGGCGGTGGTGGCCGGCAGGTCGTGGAGCCGGCCGGTGCGGTAGTCGACGTGGTTGACCAGGGCCAGCGCGGTGCGCGGGGTGGACTCGGACGCGATGGCGCCGGCGGGCACGGCCCGCAGCGCGCAGCCGGTGAGCCGGGCTGCGGACTCGGCGATGTAGCCGTCCGTGGGGAACGTGCTCACGTCCATCAGGATCTCGTCCCGCCCGTCGGCCTCCATGGCGTCGGCGCCACGGGCCAGCCGCACGCCCGCCACCACGGCCTTGAGGACGTTGACGCTGGTCGAGTCGCCGACCACGACCTGCCCCGGGGCGGCCCCGACGAGTGCGCCGACCCGGTCGCCGATCCGCTCCGGCGCGGTCCACCAGTGGTTGTCCGACCAGGAGTTGATCCGGTCGCGGCCCCACTCGCGTTCGATGACGTCGGCCATCCGGGCCGGTACGCCGCGCGGGAGCGCGCCGAGCGAGTTGCCGTCCAGGTAGACCGTGCCGTCCGGGTAGTCGACCGCGTCCACCACGAAGCGTTCGCGGGTCCCGGCCAGCGGGTCCTCGCGGTCGCGCCGGGCGGCCTCGGCCGCGTGCGCGCGCCCCACGGCCGTGGCGGTGCCGGTGGCCGGGGCGGCGGCTCCGGCGGTGGCGGGCGTCGTGTCCGGTGGCACGGTCTCGGTCCGCGGGTGCTCAGACATAGCTACGCGCCGTCCACAGCTCGGGGAAGACCTGCTTGCCGGCGCGCTTCTCCAGCCAGGCGACGCCCGCCGAACCGCCCGTTCCGGTCTTGGCACCCATCGCGCGCCGGGTGGCCACCAGGTGGTCGTTGCGCCAGCGCCAGACCAGCTCGGCGACCTCCGTCAGCGCCTCGCCGAGCGCGACCAGGCCGCCGCCCGCGCCGCCGACGGCGGCCACGGCCACCGCCCGCGCGGCCTCCGGGGACTGCTCGCCCTTCCTGGGGCGCGCCTTCGGGTCCGCCGCGTCCCCGTCGGTCGCGGTCGGGGCGCCGGCGCCGGAGTAGATGCGCTGCCAGGCCCGCTCGACGGCCGGGTGCGCCTCGTAGCGCTGGGTCACGTCGCGGTGCAGCACCTCGTCCGGGATGTCGAAGCCCTGCCGGGCGAGGTAGCGCACCACCTCGTCGTACAGGCTCGGCTCGGCCAGCGCCTTCTCCAGCTCGGCGTACTCGCGCGGCGCCCCCCGGTGCGGGACCAGCATCGAGGCGGCCTTGTCGCCGAGGAGGAACTCCAGTCGGCGGAACATCGCCGACTGGAACCCGGAGCCCTCGCCGAGCGCACTGCGGTAGGCGTTGAACTCGCCCGGCGTCATGTGCGCCAGCGGCTTCCAGGAGGCGTTCAGCGACTCCAGCTCGTACGTGGAGCGCTTGAGGGCGGCCAGCGCGGTGGGCACGTCGTCCCGGCGCAGCGCGTCGGCCGCGGTCTGCCACTCGTGCGTGATGACCGTGAACCACAGCTCCATCACCTGGCTGGTGACCAGGAAGACCATCTCGCCCGGGTCATCGGAGAGCGGGTGCTGGAGGTGGGTGAGCACGGACGCCCTGACGTAGTCGTCGTACGGCGTGGTGCCCTGGAAATCGAGGTTGGGAGTCTCGCGCTCAGCCTCGTTCGTACCGGAATGTCCAGTGTGCTGGGACATGGCGTCTCCTCAGTCCTGCCTCCGGGTGGCGGTCCGCTCCTTCCTGTTCGGCATCGGAGCCCCGGTCCCCTCTGGAACCCACGATCGCTGATCATCGGGTCCTGCGCGCATCATGCGGGGTGCGCGGCGCACACGGCAAGGGCCTGCCGGGTAGAGGTGCACGACCGGCAGGCCCTGTATTTGGACACCCGCGACGGGTGAACGCCGGGGAATCCCGTCCCGTATGTCCGAGCCGCCAACGGATCAGGCGGCCCGGGTCGGCTCACGCCGGCTCAGCTCAGCGTGTCCGCCGCGGTCGGCGAGGAGTCGCGCAGGAAGGTCGAGCAGCGCTCGTACTCCTCCGTCTCGCCGATGGCCCGCGCGGCCCGCGCCAGCGCGTGCAGGGCGCGCAGGAAGCCACGGTTCGGCTCGTGCTCGAACGGCACCGGACCGTGGCCCTTCCAGCCATTGCGGCGCAGCGCGTCCAGGCCCCGGTGGTAGCCGGTGCGGGCGTACGCGTACGACTCGACGACGCGCCCCGCCGCGAACGCCTCGTCGGCGAGCTGCGCCCAGGCGAGCGAGGAGGCGGGGTACTTGGCGGCGACCTCGGCGGGCGCGGCGCCGCTGGCGAGCAGCTCGCGCGGCCCGGGGTCGTCGGGAAGGTGGGTCGGGGGCGGTCCCCCGAGCAGGTTCTCGTGAATGGCCATGGGTTCCAGTCTGCCGGACCGGGCCGCGCGGAGCCGCCACGCGGGCAGCCCCCGTGGCTGGCCGGTTTCCTACGCCGCCGACCCGCGCGGATGGCCCGTTCGCGTCAGTGCGGCCGGGCTGGTCGGTGCGGTGCAGCCGGGGCTAGCCGGGCCGCGTGGGGGCTCGCCCGGGTCGAGCGGGAGCGCGGCCACGCCGCAGTGGTGGGTGGACTCGGGATGGCAGGGCTCGGCGCGCTCCTGGCCCGCCGGGCGCTCCAGGGTGTCGGCGCGGACCGTCGCCCAGGCAAGCGCGGAGCCCAGCAGCAGCACGCCGGCGCACCAGGGCATCGCGCGCCGGAACGCCTCCTCGAACTCGCCCGCCGCGCGGTACGCCTCCGGGCCCATGCCCGCCAGCAGCGGCAGCGCGGCCACCGCGACCAGGCCCGCCGCCCGGGCCGCCGCGTTGTTGATGCCGCTGGCCAGGCCCGCGCGGCCGACGTCCACCGAGGCCAGCACCGTGGCGGTGAGCGGGGCCACCAGCGTCACCATGCCCGCGCCGAGCACCACCAGGGCGGGCAGCACGTCGCGCCAGTACACCGCGTCCGGGCCGACCCGCATCATCAGCAGCATCCCCGCCGCGCACAGCAGTGGCCCGACCGTCAGCGGCAGCCGGGGGCCGGTGCGCTGGGCCAGTTCGCCGGAGCGGGCCGAGAACAGCAGCATCAGCACCGTGGTCGGCAGCAGCGCGGCGCCCGCCTGGAGGGCCGAGTACTCCACCACCACCTGGAGCTGCACCACCGAGAGGAAGAAGAACCCGCCGAAGGCCGCGTACACGCACAGCGTGACCAGGTTGATCGCGGTGAACTGGCGCATCGCGAACAGGCCCAGCGGAAGCATCGGCTCCGCCCGGTGCGCCTCCAGGTAGCAGAACCCTGCCGCCAGCAGCAGCCCGCCCACGGCCGCCGCAACGACCAGCGGCGACGCCCCCGCGTCGGGGGCCGCGATCAGCGCGTACGTCACGGCGCCGAGGGCCAGCGCGCCCAGCGCCGCGCCGGCCACGTCAAACCGGCCACCCGCCCGCGGGTCCCGGGACTCCGGCACGTGCCGCAGCGCGACCGGCACGCACACCGCGGCCAGCGGCACGTTGAGCAGGAACACCCAGCGCCAACCGGGGCCGTCCACCAGCCAGCCTCCCACGAACGGGCCGACCGCCGCCGCCACGCCGCCCAGCCCCGACCAGGCGCCCACCGCCCGCGCCCGGTCCTCCTGCCGGAACGCGGACTGGATGAGCGCCAGCGAGCCCGGCGTGAGCAGCGCCCCGCCTACACCCTGCAACGCCCGCGCGCCGATCAGCACCCCCGCGTTGGGGGCCAGCCCGCATAGCAGCGAGGCCAGCGCAAACCAGACCACGCGGACGACGAAGACCCGCCGCCGCCCGTACCGGTCGCCCAGCGCCCCGCCGAGCAGGATCAGCGCGGCGAGGGTGAGCATGTACGCGTTGACGGTCCACTGGAGCCCGCCGAGGTCCGCGCCCAGGTCCTCGCCGATGCGCGGCAGCGCGACGTTGACGACGGTGCTGTCGAGCATGGCCATGCCGGAGCCGAGCACCGTGGTCAGCAGCACCCAGCGGCCGGTGGGCGTCCCCATCCCCACGGCCCCGGCCGGCTCCACCGGCTCGGCGGCGGGCGGGGTGTCGGGGTCGGGTTCGGGGCCGGGGCGTCGCGGGTCCGTCATGTCTGCGATCTTCCGCGCCGGGAGACCGCCGGGCCACCCTGACACCCGGCCGTGCCGCGAACGCGCCACCGGAACATCGGGTACGCGAGCGCGCGAGCGCCCCGACCGGGACGCCCGGGGCATCAGGGCGTCCGGGGCGCTCGGGGCGCTCGGGCCCGGGATGCCACCGCCGCCCCAGTGCTCGTACGCCGAAGGGCCCGGCGCCCTCCGCCTGGGCGAACCAGGGGAAGGCGCCGGGCCCGGAAGGCAGCGCGCGGGAGCCGGGCCGGTGACCGCCGGCCAGTGAGGCCGGGGCCGGCGGGGGCCGGCGGTGCGGGACTACTTCAGCTTCGTGCCAGTGGCGCGCAGGTCGGCACACGCCTTGGTGACGCGGGCGGCCATGCCGGCCTCGGCGAGCTTGCCCCAGCTCCGCGGGTCGTAGGTCTTCTTGTTGCCGACCTCGCCGTCCACCTTGAGCACGCCGTCGTAGTTGCGGAACATGTGGTCCGCGATCGGGCGGGTGAAAGCGTACTGGGTGTCGGTGTCGAGGTTCATCTTCACGACGCCGTTGCCCAGCGCGGTGCGGATCTCCTCCTCCGTGGAGCCGGAGCCGCCGTGGAAGACGAAGTCGAACGGGTCGGTCTTGCCGGAGCTGGCGGCCAAGCCGTCCTGGAGGTCGCGCAGCAGCTCGGGGCGGAGCACGACGTTGCCCGGCTTGTAGACGCCGTGCACGTTGCCGAAGGAGGCGGCCAGCAGGTAGCGGCCGTTGTCGCCCAGGCCGAGGGCCGCGGCGGTCTTCTCCACGTCGGCGACGGAGGTGTACAGCTCGTCGTTGATCTCGTGCGTGACGCCGTCCTCCTCGCCACCGGTCGGGGTGATCTCGACCTCAAGGATGATCTTCGCCTTGACGGCCTCGGCGAGCAGCTCCTTGGCGACGACCAGGTTCTCGTCCAGCTTCTCGGCGGAGCCGTCCCACATGTGGGACTGGAAGAGCGGGTTCTGACCGGCGGCGACGCGCTCCTGGGAGAGGGCGATCAGCGGCCGGACGAAGCCGTCCAGCTTGTCCTTCGGGCAGTGGTCGGTGTGCAGCGCGATGTTGACCGGGTACTTCTTAGCCACCACGTGCGCGAACTCGGCCAGCGCCACCGCGCCGGAGACCATGTCCTTGCTGTACTGGCCGCCCAGGAACTCCGCGCCACCGGTGGAAACCTGGATGATGCCGTCGCTCTCGGCCTCGGCGAAGCCACGCAGCGCCGCGTGCAGGGTCTGCGTCGAGGTCGCGTTGATTGCCGGGTAGGCGAACTTGCCTGCCTTCGCCCGGTCGAGCATCTCGTTGTAGACCTCGGGGGTTGCGATGGGCATGGGTCCGCTCCTTGTGAAGTGCCGGTTGCGTGGTGAATGCCCTGACCTAGGGGGCGACGTCATCGTCGCCCCAATCCTTCCAGACTCGTCCGGCTCGGCTCCACAGTGTGTCGCGCAGTGGACGCCGAACGCGCCGAGGGCGGGGACCGTTTCACGTGAAACAGCCCCCGCCCTCGACAAAAGCGCAGTTCAAGTGATCATTTACGGCGGTACGACGGTCAGTTGAGACCCAGCTCCGCCAACCCGTACGCCTGGTAGTACGGCAGGCCGGCGGCCTCGATCGCGGGCGCGGCGCCGCGCTCGACGATGACGGCCACGGCCACCACCTCGGCGCCCGCCTCGCGCGCCGCCTCGACGGCGGTCAGCGGGGAGCCGCCCGTGGTCGAGGTGTCCTCCACGATCAGCACGCGGCGGCCCTTGATGTCCGGGCCCTCGATGCGCCGCTGGAGGCCGTGCGCCTTGTTGGCCTTGCGCACCACGAAGGCGTCGAGGCGGCGACCCCGCGCGGCGGCGGCGTGCATCATCGAGGTCGCCACCGGGTCGGCGCCCAGCGTGAGCCCGCCCACCGCGTCGTACTCCAGGTCGGCGGTCAGGTCGAGCATGACCTGACCGGCCAGCGGCGCGGCCTCGCCATCCAGGGTGATCCGGCGCAGGTCGATGTAGAAATCGGTCTCAAGACCGGACGAAAGGGTCACCTTGCCGTGCACCACGGCCTTGTTCTTGATCTGTTCCAGGAGGGCATCACGCGCGTCGCTCATACGCACGAGGTTAGCCGTGTCCAGCGGCGACGCCCGCTGGCGGCCGGCCCGGGTCAGCCTCGCGGGGTCTGGCCGGCGCGGTCGACGGCCGCCTTGGCGAGGATCGCGGAGGTGCCGAGCACGGTCCCGGCCGGGCCCGCGTCGCCGGCCTCGGTGCTCACCGTACGCTCGCCGAGGAACGCGTGGCTGGTCCGGTCGAAGATCCACTGCGTCTGCTGGCCGCGTGCGGTGCGGGCGACGGCCACGCCCTCGCGCCCGGCCGCGTCCTTGGCCGAGCGGACCACCGTGACGCCGGGGATCTTCCCGGCCGCCCGGTAGAGCGCGGCGTTGACCTTCGGCGGCGCCCACGTCTCGGCCAGCAGTTCGCCGATGGCGGTGAAGGCCCGCTGGTCCGGGTCCTGGCCCTGGCCACGGGTCTGCTGGCGGATCAGCTCCAGCAGGGCGACGGGGTCCGGTGGGCAGCGTGGCGACGTAGGTGTGGGTCGGGTTGGTCACCGACGGGCCGGAACCGGTCGCGCTCGGCCGAGGCTTCGCCCCGCGCCGGTCGACGGTGTACACCGGCGCGTCGTCGCCGAGCGTGCTGTCGGGCTTGCACGCCTCGCGCAGCAGGCCCGGGCGGCTGCCGTCGACGGCCAGCCACACCTGCCGGGTGTGCGGGGGCGGCAGCGTCACGGCACCGCCGCCGGCGCTCTGCCCCGCGTAGGCGACCTTGCTCCGGACGTACACGAACTGCCCCGCGCCGACCGCGGGTCGCTCCCCCTCGGCGGCGGCGAGCGCGACGCGGTCCAGGAGGCGGGTCGCCTCGGGCGTCTCCTCGGCCTCGATCCGGGTGCCGTCGCGCGGCTCGTCGTCCGTGGACGACAGGTTCACCGCGACGATGGCGCCGGCCACGGCGCAGGCCAGGGCCGGTGCCACGAAGCGGACCTGGAAGCGGCGCCGCGGGGGGCGGGCCGCGCGTGCCGTCCGCCCGAGGCCGCCGCGCGCGGCGGCCGGCTGCTCGCTGGCGGCCTCGCGGAGCACGGCCTGCCGCAGCGCGCGCTCGCGCTCCGGGGCCAGGTCGGGGACGGACGGCGGGGGCAGCAGCGCGGCCATCTCCTGGCGCTCGGCCTGCTCCGGCCGATTCGACGTACGGCGACGCGGGGTGACGTTCATCCGTGGTTCTCCTGGGTCAGCGACGGGGCCACGGAGAAGCGGCCCGGCAGGGGCGAGTCGGGGGAGGCGGCGGGGGCGGGCGTCGCCGGGGAGGGGCCGGGGCTGGACACGACCGTCGGCCACCGGGAGGCGGCCCGCGGCGCCTGCGGGCCCTGCGGGGGCGGGCCACCGGGCGCGGCCGGCGGGGCCTGCGGCGCCGTGGCCCGGCGACCCCGGCTGTCCGTACGGTCCTGGCTGTCCGTACGGTCCTGGCTGTCCCTGCGGCCCTGGCTGTCCCTGCGGGTCTCGGCGGTCGCCAGCTCGCGCAGCCGGCCACGGGCGCGGGAGAGCCGCGAGCGGACCGTGCCGACCGGCACGCCGAACACCTCGGCCGCCGCGGCGTAGTCCAGGCCGGCCCAGACAACCAGCGTGAACACCTCGCGGTCGCGGCGGCGCAGCTTGCCGAGGGCGATGCGGGCGACCCGCAGTTGCTCGGTGTCCGCGAGGTGCGCGACGAGGTCGTCCACGAAGTCCGGGACCGCGCCGCGCTCCGGAACCCGGGCGAGCGCCACGTCCCGCCGGCGACGGGCCCGGGCGTTGCGGCGCATGACGTTGGTCGCGATGCCCAGCAGCCACGGGCGCAGGCTCTCCTCGCCTGGGCGCACCTTCTCCCAGCCGCGCCACGCCTCCAGGAACGTGGTCGACACGACGTCCTCGGCCTCGGCCCAGTCGCCGGTCACCCGCAGGGCGTACCGGTACAGCACCTGGGCGTGCTCGTCGTAGAGCTGCCCCAGGGCGTCACGGTCCCCGCTACGGAAGCAATGTCTCATGAGTGATTCCACACTGAGCACTACCTCCCGGGCCGCGCCGGTTCCGGTGACCTGCGCCACAGGCCGCGTCCCGGCGGCGACGAGTGACGCGGGTCACGGGAACTCCGGCGCGCGGGCGCGCAGTGCTGATCATGACTACTTCTCCGTTGCCCGGGTCCTCCCGGTCCCCCGGACGCCCCGCCGGACCGCCCTGCGGTCGCTAGCCGTGGCCGCCACCGTCGTCGCCAGCACCCTGCCCGCCTGGAATGCCACGGCCTCGGACGCCCACCCCGCCGGTTCCCCGGCCGCCGGCCGGACCAGCGCCACCGCCGAGCAGCCGACGTACACCCTCACCATCCACCACATCGGCCGCGACGGCGGCGCCTCGCAGTTCTACAAGACCGTCCTCACCGAGTTCGCCGGGGAGGGCAAGCGGCACGCCTTCGAGCCGGAGGGCGACACCGGCACCACCACGGTACGGCTCCCCAAGGGCCGGTACCTCCTCGCCGCGATGGTGTGGAGCGGCAACTCGGCGGAGGGCACGGACTGGGTGGTGCAACCCAGGCTCGACCTGGACCGCGACCTGTCCCGTCACGGTCGACGCCCGGACCACCAAGCTGGTCGACGTGCGGCCCCCGGACAGCACGGCCGACTTCTGGCTCGGCAACATGGGCCTGTCGGCCGAGTACGACGGCGTCGTCCGGGAGACCAACATGGCCATGGCGACGCCCACCCTGCGCGTCGCCCACCTGGGTCCGGCCGCCGAGCCCGGCTCGATCAGGCAGTGGTACGACGCGTGCTGGACCACCAAGCGGCACAGCTACGCGCTGGGCAACGTCGTCGCCGGCGACCGCATGCTGACCGGGCTCTTCCGCCGGCCGGCCGCCAAGGACCTGGGCGAGATCAAGATCCGGGGCGCCGCCCGCCCGGGCACCGAGGGCACGTCCGTGTTGGACGTCGTGCCTAGCAACGACCTGTCCACCGCCTGCCCGCTGCCGGCGCCCGCCCCCGGCACCACCAGCCTCCTCGTCGAACCGGAGCGCGGGCCCTACGACATCGGTTACACCAGCCCCCGCGACGAGGAGGGCCGGGGCGGAGTCACGTACGAGGCGAAGCGGGTGTCCACCAGTCGCGGCCACACCACCACGCGCACCTTCGACAACGCCGTCTTCGGCCCCAGCCTCCCGGGCGGCTCCGGCGTCACACGGGACGGCGACCGCCTCACCGTGGACGTTCCGCTGCTCACCGACGGCGAGGGCAACGTGCCGTTCGCGCCGGAGTACGACACGGCGCAGGTCACGCTGTACCGGAACGGGACCCGCGTGAAGACGGTGACCGGCAAGCCCGGCCAGGCCACCTTCGACGTGCCGGCCGACCGGGCCGACTACCGCGTCACCGCCACCGCGCGGCGCACCGGCGCGCCCGGCGCCGCCACCACCGTGACCGCCTCGTGGACCTTCGCCTCCCGGCACACCAGCGGCAGGGTCGCGGTCCCGGTGAGCGCGGTGCGCTTCACGCCGACGCTCGACCTGACCGGCGCCGCGCCGGCCGGCACGGCGCTGCGCGTCCCGGTCGCCGTGCAGGGCGCCGCGAAGGGCCACACGCGCGCGCTCGACGTCGCGTTCTCCGTCAACGGCGGCGCGACGTGGCAGCGGACCGCGGTGGTACGCGGCGTCGCGACCGTCCCGGCGTTCACGTCCGGCACCAGCGTCTCGCTGCGCGCCAAGGTGACCGACACCGCGGGCAACACGCTCACCCAGACCGCGATCGGCGCCTACCGGACGCGGTGACCCACCCCGGCCCGGCCGGGGACCGGGGCCGGGCCCCGTGGCTCAGAACCGCTTCCAGCGCCAGGTCGTCGAGACCTCCAGCGGGTCGATCGGCGTCACCAGCCGCGGCACCGTGTTGAGGCCGTTCGGCGGGCCTGACTGCGGCTCCACGCACACCGCCTCCTCCTGCTCGTCGTAGACCACCACCCACTGCGCCCCGCTGGTGACGGTCAGCTCCAACTGGGTGGGCCAGGTCAGCGTGACGTCCACGCCGTCCGGCATGCCGAAGCAGTCGTCCCACGGGCCGGGCCCCGGCTCGACGCGCCGCCCGGTGGGCAGGTGGTCCGCGCCCCGCTCCTCCTGCCACGCGGGGTCGAACGCGATCTGCACCGGCGCGCCCGTCGGCCCGAGCTGGCGCAGGAACCACGGGTGCTAGCCGGCCTGCGCGGGGAAGGAGTCGCCGCGCGACTCCACGCCCATCGTCAACGTCAGCGCGTCGTCGGTCAGTTCGAAGGTCTGGGTGACGCGCCCGCGGTACGGCCAGGGGCCGGTCAGGTCGTAGTAGAAGGTGGCGGACTGGTCGTCGACCGTGGCGGTGCGCCAGGGCTGGTCGCGGACCGTGCCGTGAATGGCGTGCGGCGCCGCGTTGACCGGCATCTGGTGCCGTACGCCGCCGCCCCGGCCCGCCCCGTCGCCGCCACCCGGCGCGGTGACGAAGCTGCGGAACTGGCCCAGCTCGATCCGCCCGCACCAGGGCGCCATCGGGAAGGAGCCGTACCGGTCGCCCTGGCGCAACACCTCCAGATCGTTGATGATCAGCGAGCTGATGCGGCAGCCGTCCTCCGGACGGATCGTTAACTCCGCGAATCCGGGTGCCACCAGCCGTACGTCGCGCGCCCACGGGGCGCCATCCGTGGTCTCTTGGGTGCTCATCCCGCCGACCTTAACGGCGCTCCCGCGCCCGGACCCCACTGCCCACCGCGTGCCGTCCCACCTCAGCCGCCCGGCGCCGTCCGGCCCCCCGCCGGCGCCCGCCCGCTCCGGCGCCCGCCCCACGACCCACCCCGGGCGGCGATCCCACCCGGGCGCCGGTCCGGGGCCGGTACGGCCCTACCTGCGGCGGCGCAGCACGCGGCCCACGACGACCGCCGAGGCGAGCACGGCCGCCGCGGCGGGCGCGGCCCAGCGCAGGGTGGCCACGGTGGACGCGGTCTCGGGCGCGGGCACCGGCGCGTACCGGCCGCGCGGCGGCGCGTGGTCCACCTCCTCGGCGCTGCGGCCGATCATCGTGCGCCGGGCGTGCGCCGGCTCGGCCGGCGGCACCTCGGTCTCGAACAGCGAGGATGCCGTCGCGTCGGAAGGCCGCTCGACCACGTCGTCCCCGGCGAGCGCGTCGCCGCCGGCCGCGTCATCGCGTCGTACGTCCTCCCGGGATACGTCACCCCGGGGTACGTCCTCCCGGGCCGGGTTATCCCGCAGTACGTCATCCCGGGGTACGTCGTCCGGCGTCGGTTCCGGCGCGGCGGCGGGCGCCTCATCCGCCGCCCCGGCCGGCCAGTCCGACGCGCCGGCCTCGGCCTCCTCGTCGGCGTCCGCCGGGCCGTTCGGGGCCGGTTCGGCCGCCAGGTCCGTGGCCAACTCCTCGGCGAACCGGTCGAGGAGGCGGCGGGCGCCGAGGCCACCGTCTCCGCGTCGAACTCGGTCAGCCGGCCCTCGCCGTCAGTCAGCTCGACCTCGCCGGCGCAGCGCAGCGTGGTGCCGCCGTCAGTCGCCCGCGGGGCCACGGCCAGGGTCACCGTCACGCCGGCGCCGCCGCGCGCCTCAGCGCCGTCGCCCGCGTACTCGCCCCGGTCACCGTGCTCGGCGATGTGCAGCACGCCCCGGTAGGTGATGGAGGAGCCGCCGATGCGCAGCCGCAGCCGGCCGGCGATGGCGTCCGAGCCGCCGTCGTCGTCCTGCTGGAGGCCGGGCAGGCAGCGCGGGCGATGCGCGCGGGCTCGGTGAGCGCGCGCCGTACGTCGTCTACGGGAACCCGTACGTCGTCTACAGGAACCGGGACGAACACCTCATGCTCCATGCCCCCCGAGCGTACTCACCGGTTCCGGGATCAGACATCGCCGCGTCGACATTCGCCGCGCCGCGTCGCCACGCGACCGCCCCGCCGTGGACACACCGTCACGGGCGCCGCCCCACCCGCCACCGTAAGTGACATGGCTACGACAACCAAGCCACGGGCCGAACCCGCCCACCGGCCACCCCGACCTAACTGCGCCGGGGCGGATCCCGCCTCAGCCCGTCCCGTAGCGCGGGTGCATCAGCGTGGAGGTGGGCGCGCCCGGCCGGTGCAGGCGCTCCGCCCGTTGGTGCGCGGCGCGCAGCGCCCGCGGGGTGAGCAAGCGCAGCGCGGGCCGCGCCGCGGGCAGTCGCAGCGCCGGCTGGTCGCGGGCGGCCAGCACGAAGCCCCAGTCGCCGGACGCGCCCGGCCCGCGGACGCTGCTACCGGACCGCTCCGCGTGGCGCGCGAGGGGCCCGACCACCCCGTACGGCACCGTGCGCAGCCCGACGGAGCGCACCGTCACGTCGACCGTCCAGTACGACCGCGGGCGCCCGTCGAGCGGCCCCGCGTGTACGGCGAACCACGCGCCGGGGCGCATGACCCGTCGCACAAGACCGTAGAACTCCTGCGAGTAGAGCTTGGTGCTGGCCGTCAGGCCCGGGGCGGGCAGGTCGGAGAGGACCACGTCGTAGCCGCCGCCCGGTTGGTCGCCGGGGCTCGGGCCGCCGCGCCGGCCGCGCTCGCGCAGCCAGCCGAAGGCGTCCGCCCGCACCACCCGCACCCGCGGGTCTTCGAACGCGCGCCGGTTGAGCCGGCTGAGCCCGGGATCCGTGCGCGCCCCGGGGTAGCGCAGCACCTCGCGGAAGGCGAGCCCGTCACCGCCGCCGAGGACGAGCACCCGCCCGTGCGGGCCGGCCATCGCCGGGTGCACCAGGGCCTCGTGGTAGCGGAACTCGTCGCGCGCGCTCACCCGCAAATCGCCGTCCAGGTACAGCGCGAGCGGCGCCCCGGACGAGTCGGCCCCGGTCCCGGTCCGGCCCGTGATCACGACCTCCTGCACGTCCGTGTGGACGGCCACCCGCACATCGGGCCCGTACACCGCGCGCCGCGCCGCGTCCTCGAACGGCCCGGTCAGCGCCGCGCAGCTGGCCAACAGGGACAGCACCAGGCCGTTCGCCGCGATCAGCGTGCCGCGCTCGCGCGGTGACAGGTCGCGTCGGAAGACCCACAGCACCAGCGCCCCGCCCACGACGACGTTGACCGCGCCGGTCAGCAGGGCGCCCAGTAACTGGCCGAGCCTCGGCAGCAGCAGGAAGGGGAAGGCCAGGCCGCCGACGAGCGCCCCGACGTAGTCCGCGGCGAACAGGTCGGCGACCGCCCCGCCGGCGTCCTGCCGCCGCACCCGCTGGATCAGCGTCATCAGCAGCGGCACCTCGGCGCCGATCAGCACGCCGATGGCCAACGAGAAGCCGACGATGACCAACCGGGTGTCCCCGTACCACGCGAAGCACGTGTACAGCGCCATCGCCGACGCCCCGCCGACCAGCGCGAGCAGCGACTCGACGACCCCGAACGCCAACGCCGCCCGCAGCCGCAGCCGCTTGGCCAGCAGCGAGCCGGCACCCATCGCGAAGACCATGACGGACAGTACGACGGACGCCTGGGTGACCGAGTCGCCCATCAAGTACGAAGCGAGGGAGACGAGTTCGAGTTCGTACACGAGACCGCAGGCCGCGCAGACGAACACGGTGGCCAGGACGGCGAACCGCCCGACCGGGACCGGCGCCCGGGACGGCCCCGCGGGCCCCGTCGGCGGTTCCTCGGCAACGTGCACAAGGGGCACCGGCGGGTCGATCATGGGGTGAACGTTACGTTACCACCGTCTCACTATCGGTCACTCACATGGGGGGAAGGCATCGCATTCCAGGGCATCGGCGATTCAACCGCGCCTCTCGCGGGCACCGTTGAACGCCCCGCGCGCGACTACAGCGCCGCCACCACGCGCGCGCCCAGCCGCGTGCGGGTGGCCACCAGACACCCCTCCTGCGGGTACGCGTGCCAGGTGCGCCAACCGATCTGCCCCTCCTGCCGGTGGGCGACCATGGCCGTGAACGCGTGCGGACTCCCCGGAAAGGTGCCGGCGAGACCGTGCGGGTGGTCGGCGACCAGCGCCAGCAACTCCTGCGCACGCCCCGCGAAGGAGCCGCGCGAGAGGGTCTCGATGCACGCCGCGAACTCGTACTCCCGCCCTTCGAGCAGCTTGGATACGCCGAGCGGGAGAGGGGTACTACTTCCGGGCATGCACGCCACCGTCTCCGAACAACGCCCTTCGCGCCCCTCGAGGATGACTTGGTGCGAGGCGCCAAGCAGCCGTAACTGCACTGTGGAGGAGCCGAGTTGCAGGTCTAGGACGGCGAGCGCGGGCTGCGGTTCGCGGCCCAGGCACCAGGCGAGGTCGGAGGCGCGGGTATCGGTGTAGGAAGTCTTGAGGATCGTGAGCATGGGTCGGCTCCGGAAGCACGCAGTGGAAGATGGGCCGGCCCTTAATCCCCCATAAGGCAACCCCCATCCCGAGGGGGACCAAGGGGTCACTATGCGCCGGCTGCTGACCACGTGGGGTCCATAGGGTCCGAGAGACACGGAATCATGAAATGCGTGGTGGCACAGCCTTTTTACCCATCTTCGCCAGGTTTCCATCCCCCCGAGCGCCCCCCAGATCAATTGTTCAACGTTTGAGCGCCCGGCGGGGCTCAGCCCGCCGGGCGCATATGCAAAATCAGCACGAGCCAGCCGCATTACCGGCTTTTAGCAGCCCCCGCCCCCACCGCCGCAGGACGAGCCCCCGCCACACGACGACCCGGCACCGCACGAGGCGCCACCGCCACCGCCACCCGACGATCCCCCGACGGCCCACCAACTCCCGCCGCCGCCACGGCGCTTCTTGCCGCCACGGGCCAACTTGCCCACCCAGGCGAGCACCATCACCACGATGTACAGGAAGAGTGCGAATCCCATGCCCTCACCGACCTTTCGTTCCCCGTTGTCCCCCGGAGCGAGGCGCGGTCGCCGTGCGGTGACCGGGAGGCACGGGCCCGCGTGCCGCGCGGCGACACGGCCTTCGCGACCCCCGCTGGCGCGGCGCGTGCGAACTCCCCGCGTGTACTGCTTCGATGCCCGGGCCGCGTGTACCGCTTCGATGCCCGGGGCCATTCCAGGCCAAAGCAGAGTTGAGCAAATCCAGAGGTTCGGCGGAGGATGTGACGTATGAAGCGACCTCCGCTCAACCGCCGCCTCGCCGAATTCGGAACGACGATCTTCGCCGAAATGGCAGCCCTCGCCATCCGAACCGGCTCCATTAACCTCGGCCAAGGCTCCCCCGACGTCGACGGCCCCGAGGAGGTCAGGGAGGCTGCCGTGCGCGCGCTGCGCGACGGGCGCGGCAACCAGTACCCCCCGGGCCCGGGCGTTCCCGAACTGCGCGCGGCCGTCTGCGCGCACCAACAGCGTTGGTACGGACTGGAGTACGACCCCGACCGCGAGGTCCTCATCACCGCCGGCGCCACCGAGGCGCTCGCCGCCTCGCTCATCGCGCTCCTGGAACAGGGCGACGAGGTGGTCGCCCTGGAGCCCTACTACGACTCGTACGCGGCCGGCATCGCCATGGCCGGCGGCACCCGGGTCCCGGTCACGCTGCGCCCCGACCCCGAGGCCGGCCGCTACCGCCTCGACGTGGACGAACTGCGCGACGCCGTCACCGACAACACGCGGCTCATCCTCCTCAACACCCCGCACAACCCGACCGGCACCGTGCTCACGCGCAAGGAGCTGGCCGCGATCGCCACCATAGCCATCGAGCGCGACCTGTACGTGGTCACGGACGAGGTCTACGAGCACCTGGTCTTCGACGACCACGAGCACGTCCCGCTGGCCTCGCTGCCCGGCATGCAGGAGCGCACGGTGACCATCAGCTCCGCGGGCAAGACGTTCTCCTTCACCGGCTGGAAGGTCGGTTGGGTCAGCGCGCCGCCGGAGCTGCTGGCGGCGGTCCGCTCGGCCAAGCAGTACCTGACGTTCGTGGCCTCCGGTCCGTTCCAGCACGCCATCGCCGAGGCCTTGCCCCTGCCCGACTCGTACTACGCCGGCCTGCGCGACGAACTCGCCGTCAAGCGGGACCTGCTCGCGGACGGCCTGACCACGGCGGGGTTCACCGTCTTCCGGCCGGCCGGCACGTACTTCATCACCACCGACATCCGCCCGCTGGGCCCCGAGATCTCCGCGGGCGGCGACGGCCTGGCCTTCTGCCGCGGCCTGCCCGAGCGCTGCGGCCTGGGGGCCGTCCCCAACCAGTTCTTCTACGACAACCGCGAGGTGGGCGCGCCGTTCGTGCGCTTCGCGTTCTGCAAGCAGAGGAGCGTGCTGGAGGAGGCGGTGGACCGCCTCAAGCAGCTGACCCCCTGACCAGCACGGCACACCCGCTCCACCGGGTGCCGGGGGGCCAGGCCCGCACGTCGGGCCCGGCCCCGTCCCACCCGGGTCACTCGGTGTCCTTGGGGTGCTGGGGGGGAGGCGTGCGGGCGTTCCCCGCGCGGCCCGAGCGCACGGCGTATGCCCCACCCCCGCACGCCCCCACATCCATCTCGGCCAGAGTCCCCGCGGCGCCCCGCCCGTGCGCTGGCCGGGAATGGGCCCCGGTCGCCGGCGCGCCTCGCGGAGCGCCCCGCGTATCCCGGTGCGCGTCCCGTGCGCCGTGTCCGGGCGCGGGGGCGGGGCGCACGATCGACTGGCCGAGTGCGCCGGTCCGCTCCCGCCCGTCGGTGCGGGGCCGGTCGCCGCTGGAGCGGGACGCGGAAGGCGGGGTACGCGCCGAGCGAGTGCGGAGGGCCGGGCCCGGGGTACCCGTGGCGCACCCTCCGCACGTGCGGTGCGAGGCGGGACCGGACGTCTGGACCGCCGGGCCCGGCGGTCCAGACGGCATACGCCAGCGGCGAAGGGAAGTAGACGTCCCGCGGTCCTGCGACGTACAGCCGGAGCGCACTCGTCCGCACTGGCTTAGACGGGGGCGTACGCCGGGCGCGCTCCATGGGCGTACGTCGTCGCATGATCGATCCGTAGATCTCACAGCCGCCGCAGCCGACTCCTACCGCCGCGTCGTGCGCAGCCGACACACGCGCAGAGCAGCCATTCGGCAGCGCGCCTCGGGCCAGAGGGCCGTCGAGGGTGGACGGGAGTGGTCGCGGGTGATCGGCGGTGGTCGCGGGGGGCAGGCGCAGGGGACGCCCCGGAAGGCGGCGAACCCGTTCGGCAGACTCCGGTCGCGGGCGCGGGCGGGGTGGCACATCGTGAAGGAGGCCGGGCTCCCGCCTGCATTCCCGGGAGCCCGGCCCCCTTTCGCCCCGCCTCCGCCGCAAGGCCACCCGCCCGCCCAGTACGGCCCTTGTGCGTGTCCGTGCGTGTCCCTACGGCGTCCGTGTCCGTCCGCGCATGCCCCCCGAGGCGCGCCAAAGGCCCGGTGGGCGGTGGCCGCCTGGTGGGGCGGGCCGTGCTCACCGGGCCTCGTGCACTCGCTCAGCCGCGCGCTCGCCCGGGCCGATGGACTGTGCCAGCGGCGCCGGGTGGGTCGGCCTCGTGCTGGGGCGGCGTTACTCCGCGCCGGGGGCGGCGCCGTCGCCCGGCGTGCCCTCGATGTCGGCCTCCAGGCCGAGCTGCTCCACGAGCCACTTGTCGAACTCGATGGACGCCCGCACCCAGCTCACCGTCGAGGAGACGAAGTGCTCCAGGCTGACGCCGGTGCCGATCAGCATCTGCGCCTCGCCGATCAGCCGGACGCTGCCGTCGTCGTTCGTGTGGCTGTAGACCTTCGGCCACAGGGTGCGGCGGTTCCAGTCGTCGGTCAACTCCAGGAGCTGGGCCTTGTTCTCCAGCTCGTGCGGCCAGTCGTAGAACGTGCGCACCGAGAAGACCTGCTGCTCCTCCTCGCCGCGGAACATGAAGTACGTGCGGAACTGCTCCCACGGGGCGACGAGGTCACCCTCGTCGTCCACCACGTACTTCAGCTCCATCTGCTCCAGGAGCTGCTTGACCAGGCCCTGGTCGGGGAGGACGGGGCCGCTCGGCCCAGCCTCCTGAGGTTCGGGCTGGCCCCCGAAATTCGGAATCGAGGTCGGGTCGATGCTCACCGTGTTTTTCCCTTCGTACGGATTCCGCCATCCTCCCTCATCACCGCCCGGTCACCGCAACCCCGCACGCGCCACCGGCCCAGCTCACCCCGGGTCGGACGATTCCGCTCATCCGGCGGCACACCCGGCACCGGCCCACCCGGACGAGCCGGGCCGCGCGGCTCAGCCGGCCGCGGCGGAGCCGGCCGACACCGTCAGGCCGTCGCCGCCCAGCTCGTGGTCGACGCGCACGGTGTCGCCGTCGCGCACCTGGCCGGCGAGGATGGCGCGGGCGAGCTGGTCGCCGATCGCCGTCTGCACCAGCCGCCGCAGCGGCCTGGCCCCGTACGACAGGTCGGGTCCGCCGCCCGCCTCCGGCGCGTCGATCGTCGGCTCGTGGCCGAGCCTGGCCAGCCACTCCAGGGCAGCGTCCGAGACGTCGAGGACCAGCCTGCGGTCGGCGAGCCGGCGCTGGAGGTGGTCGATCTGCAGCTCGGCGATGCGGCGGAGCTGGCCCGTGCCGAGCGCGTGGAAGACGACGAGGTCGTCGAGCCGGTTCAGGAACTCGGGCCGGAACGAGGCCCGCATCGTCTCCCGCTTCTGGCCCTCCTTCAGCAACGGGTCCATCAGGAAGGCCGAGCCGAGGTTGGAGGTGAGGATGAGGATGGTGTTGCGAAAGTCCACCGTGCGGCCCTGGCCGTCCGTCAGCCGACCGTCGTCCAGGACCTGGAGCAGGATGTCGAAGACCTCGTGGTGGGCCTTCTCCACCTCGTCCAGGAGCACCACCGAGTACGGCCGCCGGCGCACCGCCTCGGTGAGCTGGCCGCCCTCCTCGTACCCGACGTAGCCGGGCGGGGCGCCGACCAGGCGGGCCACCGAGTGCTTCTCGCCGTACTCGCTCATGTCGATGCGGATCATGGCCCGCTCGTCGTCGAAGAGGAAGTCCGCGAGCGCCTTGGCCAGCTCGGTCTTGCCGACGCCGGTCGGGCCGAGGAAGAGGAAGGAACCGGTGGGGCGGTCGGGGTCGGCGATGCCGGCGCGGGTGCGGCGCACGGCGTCGGAGACCGCCCGCACCGCCTCGTGCTGACCGATCAGCCGCCGGCCCAACTTGTCCTCCATGCGCAGCAGCTTCTGCGTCTCGCCCTCAAGCAGGCGGCCAGCCGGGATGCCGGTCCAGGAGGCGACGACGTCGGCGATGTCGTCCGGGCCGACCTCCTCCTTGACCATCTTGTCCCGGTCGCCCTTCTTAGCCTCCTCCTCCGCGGCGGCGGTCAACTCCCGCTCCACGGCCGGGATCTCGCCGTAGAGCAGCTTGGACGCGGCGTCGAAGTCGCCGTCGCGCTGCGCCCGTTCGGCCTGTCCGCGCAGGTCGTCCAGGCGCTCCTTCAGCTCACCGACCCGGTTCAGGCCCTGCTTCTCCTTCTCCCAGCGGGCGCCGAGGCCGCGCAGCTCCTCCTCCTTGTCGGCGAGGTCGCGGCGCAGCTTCTCCAGGCGCTGCTTGCTGGCCTCGTCCAACTCGTTCTTGAGAGCCAGCTCCTCCATCCGCAGCCGGTCCACGGCGCGCTGCAACTCGTCGATCTCGACGGGCGAGGAGTCGATCTCCATGCGCAGCCGGGACGCCGCCTCGTCCACCAAGTCGATGGCCTTGTCGGGGAGGAAGCGCAAGGTGATGTAGCGGTCAGAGAGCGTCGCGGCGGCGACCAGCGCGGCGTCGGCGATCTGCACCTTGTGGTGCGCCTCGTAGCGGCCCTTGAGCCCGCGCAGGATCGCGATCGAGTTCTCCACGGTCGGCTCGGCGACCAGCACCTGCTGGAAGCGGCGCTCCAGGGCCGGGTCCTTCTCGATCCGCTCCCGGTACTCGTCCAGGGTGGTCGCGCCGACCATCCGCAGCTCGCCGCGGGCCAGCATGGGCTTGAGCATGTTGCCCGCGTCCATCGCGGAGTCGCCGCCGGCGCCCGCGCCGACGACGGTGTGCAGCTCGTCGATGAACGTGATGATCCGGCCCTCGCTGGACCTGATCTCCGCGAGCACGGTCTTCAGCCGCTCCTCGAACTCGCCGCGGTACTTCGCGCCGGCCACCATCGCGCCGAGGTCCAGCGAGACCAACCGCTTGTCCTTGAGCGACTCGGGCACATCGCCCTTGACGACGCGCTGCGCGAGCCCCTCCACGACGGCGGTCTTGCCGACGCCCGGCTCGCCGATGAGCACCGGGTTGTTCTTCGTGCGCCGCGAGAGCACCTGCACCACGCGCCGGATCTCTTGGTCCCGGCCGATGACCGGGTCCAGCTTGCCGTCGCGCGCGGCGGCCGTGAGGTCCGTACCGAACTTCTCCAGCGCCTTGTACGTGCCCTCCGGGTCCCGGCTGGTCACCCGCGTTCCGCCCCTGTTGGTCTCGAAGGCGTCGAGCAGCCGCTTGGCGCTCGCCCCCTGCTGGTTGAGAAGCTCCCCGCTCGGCCCGCCCTTGGCGGCGATGCCGATGAGCAGGTGCTCGGTAGAAATGTACGCGTCGCCCAGCTCCTTGGCCCGCTGGGACGCGTCGGCCAGCACGGCGAGCAGGTCCCGGCTCGGCTGCGGCGGCGCGACGGTGGAGCCCTGGGCGCTCGGCAACGCGGCGAGCTGCTGCTCGGCGCCGGAGCGCAGCGTGGCCGCGTCGGCCTCGGCGGCGACGAGCAGGTCCATCAGGTTCTCGTTGTCCTGCCCGCTGAGCAGCGCCAGCAGCAGGTGGGCGGGGGTCAGATCGGCGTGCCCGCCCGCCACGGCACGCTCGTTCGCGGCGCTCAGCGCCTCCTGGCTCTTGTTGGTCAGCTCGGCATCCACGGTCGCGCTCCTCCTCGCTCCTCGACCACGGTCCCACCATCTTGCTTATTACAGCCTACGGTAAGTTGAGTCTATACCACTCAACTTAGTCTTCCTCCCTCTGATCAGCGCGCCGAGGCGCCCACGGGGGCCGCCACCGCGCCCTACCACCCACCCGTCGGTCAGCCGGCTCCACCACCCCACCCGTTCGCGCCCCACCCCGGCCGCCTCGCCCTTCCCACCCGAGTGCCCGCCATCCCGGTTCCCCCGACCCCGGGCCCAGCATGGCCGCCCCCGAGGTCGCGGGCGTGTCGAGCGACGCGGTACAGGCCGGGGCGGACGGGGGCCGACCAGCCTCGCGGCCCCGGCCGGCGCGCGAGGCACCGGTGGGCGCGTACGGCCCGACCCGCGCGCGGGTCGCACCGCACCGGGCCGACCGGGCGCACTGGACCCGGTTGCGGGGCAGACGTACGACAATCGGCCAGACGGGTGAGGGTCATGCGGACTACGAGGGCGGGGCAGAGCCATGAGTGAGGACGCGAGACGCACGAAGCGTGGCCGACTGCGCGCGCTGGGCGGACCACTGGCGGGGTTCGGCCTGCTGCTGACGCTGATCGGCGCCGTGGCGCTGTGGGTCGGCACGAACGCGCACCGTCTGATCACCGGCGAGCCGGCCACCGTACGGATCATCGAACGCTGCGCCGAGGGCGTCGACACCGCCCCAGCCGACTCCTGCGGCAGCGAGTGGGTCTTCCCCGACGGCGGCACCGGCCACGGCGAGATCAAGAACCCGCCGGTGGCCGTCGGCGACAGGATCTTCGCCGGCGACGACTGAGCGTACTCCTCGACCGCCCCGCTGCACCGCGCGGTCTGGCTCCCCGGCGCCCTGCTCTGCCTGCTGGTCCTCGGCGCCATCGCCCTCGCCGTCGGCTACCGCATCGACACCTGCCGCGCCCGGGCGGCCCCGCCGCCCACCGCGCCTCCCCAGCCGTCCCGGCACCAGCCTCCGGACCCCGGGCCGGCCGCCTGACGCGTTCGCGCGGTACGTACCGGTGCGACCCCACCGCCGGGGCCGATTACGCTGCCCGGCATGGCCATCGACCTCGACCACCCCGACCCCGCCTACGTCGCCTTCTGGCACGAGCGCCACCTGTGCACCTTCACCACGCCGCGCCCGGACGGCACCCCGCACGTGACGCCGGTCGGCGTAACCTTCGACCCCACGGCCCGCGTCGCCCGGGTCATCTGCCGCAAGACCAGCACCAAGGCGGCCAACGTCCAGGCCGCCGGCCCCGCCGGCGCCCTTGTCGCCGTCTGCCAGTTCGCCGGCGCCCGGTGGGCCACGCTTGAGGGCCGGGCCCGGGTACGAACCGACGAGGCCAGCGTCGCGGAGGCGGAGCGCCGGTACGCCGAGCGCTACGGCCGGCAGCCCCGGCCCAACCCCGAGCGCGTCGCCATCGAGATCACCCTGACGCGGGCGATGGGCACCGTCTGACCCGGCCCCCTCGGCCCTCGGTCGCCGCGAGCCGCCGTGGGCCACCGCCGGCCAGCCGGACGAGGAGGCCGCGCCCGTCGCGCGCCGGCGGGGAGCGCGCGCCCCGCGCAAGCGCCCTCCCCCCGCATCGCCACGCGCCGTCGCAACAAGCTGCCAACGGCCGCTGCCAGCCGCCCACCGACACTGAAATCCCCGCCCGGGTGCACGGAACGTACCGCCGCACGAGCCACGAATCACCACGAAATTCCACGGCCCGTCAGCCATCACCCGGCGCCCGTCAAGCGCCCCGACACGTGCCTCTCGCCCCCCGCGTCCACATGTCGGAACAATGCCCTGGTTAGCAACCGCCGCGCCGTGGCAAGCTACACGTACCGAAGGGGCGTAGCTCAATTGGCAGAGCACCGGTCTCCAAAACCGAAGGCTGTAGGTTCGATTCCTGCCGCCCCTGCTACAGCAGTCGAAAACAGCACGGCACGGGCCAGCTACTGACGCCACCTCAGGCGCGGGAGCTGGCCCTCTCGCTGCGCGGACCACGTGCCAGGCGCGTTCGGGTCGCGCGCCGGCCGACCGGATCTCCTACCCCGACTTCGCCATCGCCCTGCTCGATGAGGCCTTGCCCGACGAGGCCACCGCGCCGCGTCACCACCGCACCCACCTCGCGGTGACCTGAGCCCGACCGGTGCGTGCCGGCGGCGCGGGAGCCACGGCGCCCAGACAGCGGTGGGCCCGCCGACCCCTGGCGCTCTCCAGGGGTCGGCGGGCCCACCGCTGTGTGCGGCTAGTCGTGCCCCGGCCTGCGGGGTCGCCACACCATCAGGGCGCTGGTCTGCACCTGGTCGTAGGGGACCAGGTCGCGGCGGTACGAGGCGTGCACGGCGGCCTCGCGCTGCTGCATCGCCGCCGCCGCGCCCTCCACCGCCTGCTGGAGCTCGGCGACCCGCTGCTGGAGCGCGGCCACCTGGTTCTCCAGCTCGATGATGCGCTTGATGCCGGCGAGGTTGATGCCCTCGTCCTGGCTGAGCACCTGCACCTGGCGCAGCAGGCTGATGTCGCGGGCGGAGTAGCGGCGTCCACGGCCCGCCGTGCGGTCGGGGGAGACCAGGCCGAGGCGGTCGTACTGGCGCAGGGTCTGCGGGTGCAGGCCGGAGAGTTGGGCGGCGACCGAGATGACGTACACGGGTGAGTCGTCGGTCAGCTCGTAGTAGGGGTTGCTGCGGCTGCCGCCGCCTGGGCGTGCGCCTCGGCCGTCCATCTCATTCTCCCTTCGCGGCCTGGAAGAGCTCGGCCCGCGGGTCCACGTCCCCCGTGGCCTCGCGGTAGGTCTCCAGCGCCTCCCGCGCCTTGTCGTTCAGCTCCGTCGGCACGGCCACCTCTATAGTGACCAGCAGGTCGCCCCGGGTGCCGTCCTTGCGGACCGCGCCCTTGCCACGGGCGCGCATAGTGCGCCCGCCGGGGGTGCCCGCCGGCAGCTTCAGGGTGACCGGCGGCCCGCCCAAGGTCGGGACCCTGACCTCGCCGCCGAGGGCCGCCTCGTCGAAGGTGACGGGGACCGTGACGGTCAGGTTGTCGCCCTTGCGGCCGAAGACCGGGTGGGCGTCCACGTGCACCACCACGTACAGGTCGCCGGCCGGGCAGCCGGTCTCGCCGGGGGCGCCCTTGCCGCGCAGCCGGATGCGCCGCCCGTCGCTGACGCCCGCCGGGATGCGGACCTGCATGGTGCGCGAGGAACGGGCCCGTCCGCTGCCCTTGCACTGGTCGCACGGGTCCTGGGCGATCAGGCCCCGGCCCCGGCAGTCCCCGCAGGGGTCGGTGAGCGAGAAGCCGCCCCCGCCGCCCCGGCTGACCTGCCCGGTGCCGACGCAGGTCGGGCATACCCGGGGGGTGCCGTTCTTGTCGCCGGTGCCCTGGCACGCCTTGCAGGGCGCCTGGCTCGACATCCGCAGCGGCACGGTCGCGCCGTCGACCGCCTCGGTGAAGCTGAGCGTCACCTCGGACTCGACGTCCTGACCGCGCCGCGGCTGGGTGCGGGTGCCCGCGTCGGTGCGGTTGAACAGGCCGCCGAACACGTCCCCGAGTCCGCCGCCGAAGCCGCCCGCGCCCGGGCCGCCGGGCTGCGGCCTGCCGCCCCCGAAGAGGTCGCCGAGGTCGAAGTTGGAGCTCTCGGTGCCGCCGGGGCCGGCCGGGCCCGGGCGGAACCCGCCGTTCCCGAACAGCGCCCGCGCCTCGTCGTACTCCTTGCGCCGCTTGGGGTCGGCGAGGACGTCGTTGGCCTCGGAGATCTCCTTGAAGCGCTCCTCGGCCTTGGCGCCACCGGTGTTGGCGTCCGGGTGGTACTCGCGGGCGAGCTTCCGGAACGCCTTCTTGATCTCGGCTTCGGTGGCGTCCTTGGGGACGCCGAGGACCTTGTAGTAGTCCTTCTCCACGAAGTCCTTGGTACTCATCCTCGACGTCCCTCCTCTCCGTACGTCACGTCAGCCCTCGTCCGGGCCACCGTTCTCCTCGTCAGACGCGTCGTGGCCCTTGCCCGCCTGACCGCTGCCGGGCGTGGCGCCGGGCTGCGGTTCGGCGACGGCGACCCGCGCGGGGCGGATGGTGCGCTCGCCGATGCGATACCCCGGCTGCAGGATCGACACGCACGTGGTCTCGGTGACGTCCGGCGCGTAGCTGTGCATCAGCGCCTCGTGGATCAGCGGGTCGAAGGGCTCGCCCTCCTTGCCGAACTGCTGGAGGCCCATCTTGGCCACCACCGTCTCCAGCGACTCCGCGACCGACTTGAAGCCGCCCACCAGCTCGCCGTGCTCGCGGGCCCGACCGACGTCGTCGAGGACCGGAAGCAACTCGGAGAGCAGGTTGGCAGCGGCGATCTCCTTGACGGTGACCCGGTCGCGCTCCACCCGGCGGCGGTAGTTCTGGTACTCCGCCTGGAGGCGCTGGAGGTCAGCGGTGCGCTCGTTGAGCACGGTGCGGACCTGGTCGAGCTGAGCCGTCAGCGCCACGTCGTGCTGTGCTTTCTCGTCGAGGCCGGCATCTGGTGCGTCCCCGGCCGAGGCTGCCGGGCCCGCCGCGTCGGCGGACCCGGCCCCCTTCGCCGCGTCGGGCTTCGACGCGGCGTCGGAAGGGACGTCGGGCTGCTCGTCGAAGCCCGGAGTCTCTTCCGTCACGCCGCACCGCCCTGGCGGTTGTCCTTCTCGTCGTCGACGATCTCGGCGTCCACCACGTCGTCGTCCTTGGCCTGGCCCGCGCCAGCGGCGTCGGCCGCGCCCTCGGCACCCGGCGCGCCGGCAGCCGCCTGGCCGTCGGCGTACATCGCCTGGCCGAGCTTCTGGCTGACGGTGGCGACCTTCTCGGTCGCCTCGCGGATGGCCGCGTTGTCCTCGCCCTTGAGCTTCTCCTTGAGGTCGGTGACCGCGGCCTCGACCTCGGACTTCACGTCACCGGGGACCTTCTCCTCGTTGTCCTTGAGGAACTTCTCGGTCTGGTAGACGAGCTGGTCGGCCTGGTTGCGGGTCTCGGCGGCCTCGCGACGCTTGTGGTCCTCGTCCGCGTACTGCTCGGCCTCGCGCATCATGCGCTCGATGTCGTCCTTCGGCAGCGCGGAACCGCCGGTGACGGTCATCCGCTGCTCCTTGCCGGTGCCCAGGTCCTTGGCGGAGACGTGCATGATGCCGTTGGCGTCGATGTCGAAGGTGACCTCGATCTGCGGCACGTTGCGCGGCGCCGGCGGCAGCCCGGTCAACTCGAACATGCCGAGCTTCTTGTTGTACGCCGCGATCTCGCGCTCGCCCTGGTAGACTTGGATCTGCACGGACGGCTGGTTGTCCTCGGCCGTCGTGAAGATCTCCGAGCGCTTGGTCGGGATCGTGGTGTTGCGCTCGATCAGCTTGGTCATGATGCCGCCCTTGGTCTCGATGCCAAGGGACAGCGGCGTGACGTCGAGCAGCAGGACGTCCTTGACCTCACCCTTGAGCACACCGGCCTGCAGGGCGGCGCCGATGGCGACGACCTCGTCCGGGTTGACGCCCTTGTTGGCGTCCTGGCCGCCGGTTAGCTCCTTGACCAGCTCGGCGACGGCGGGCATGCGGGTGGAGCCACCGACGAGGACGACGTGGTCGATCTCGGAGAGCTGGATGCCCGCGTCCTTGATAACGTTGTGGAACGGCGTCTTGCAGCGCTCCAGCAGGTCGGCCGTGAGCTGCTGGAACTGGGCGCGGGTGAGCTTCTCGTCCAGGTGCAGCGGGCCCTCGGCGGACGCCGTGATGTAGGGCAGGTTGATCGTGGTCTCGGTGGACGAGGACAGCTCGATCTTCGCCTTCTCCGCAGCCTCGCGGAGACGCTGGAGCGCCATCTTGTCCTTGGACAGGTCCACGCCGTGCCCGTTGTTGAACTGCTTGACCAGGTAGTCCACGACTCGCTGGTCCCAGTCGTCACCACCGAGGTGGTTGTCGCCGTTGGTGGCCTTGACCTCCACCACGCCGTCGCCGATCTCCAGGAGCGACACGTCGAAGGTGCCGCCACCGAGGTCGAAGACGAGGATGGTCTGGTCGTCCTTCTCAAGGCCGTAGGCGAGAGCGGCGGCCGTCGGCTCGTTGACGATGCGCAGGACGTTCAGACCCGCGATCTCGCCGGCCTCCTTGGTGGCCTGGCGCTCGGAGTCGTTGAAGTACGCGGGGACGGTGATGACCGCGTCCGTGACCTTCTCGCCCAGGTACGCCTCGGCGTCGCGCTTCAACTTCTGCAGGATGAAGGCGCTCATCTGCTGCGGGTTGAAGTCCTTGCCATCCAGGTTGATCTTCCAGTCGGTGCCCATGTGGCGCTTGACCGACCGGACGGTGCGGTCCACGTTGGTGACCGCCTGGCGCTTGGCGACCTCGCCGACCAGCACCTCGCCGTTCTTCGCGAAGGCGACGACGGACGGCGTGGTTCTGGCACCCTCGGCGTTGGTGATGACGGTGGCCTCACCGCCTTCGAGAACACTGACGACGGAGTTCGTCGTACCCAGGTCGATGCCGACCGCACGTGCCATGTCAATCCTCCAGCCAACTTGAGTGGAACAGGCTCAAGCATGTCTGATCCACATTCCCCTGTCAATAGAGGTGAGTCAGGCAGGCTCAACTTTTATATGGCCCTTACCCGCACGCGGCCGAAAACCAGCGCCCACACCCCGCGCGAAGCCGCCACCACGGCCACCGGGACCACGGACGCGCCACTCGCCCCACGACGCCCAGCCGCCCGGCACCCCCTCCCCATGAGACATCCGGCGCCAGCCCCCCGCACCCGCGCGCGGCGCGGCCCCGCCCCCACCGGGCGGGCCCGACGACGAACCACCCTCCACCCGGGACGGGCCACGCGGCCGCGGAACGCAGGGCGAAGCCGGTTCCGGCCGGGGAAAGAGGGAGACTGGAAGGCGCCCAGGAGGGCATCGAAAGGCGATAAGGCAAGCCTGAGCGACGCATATCACCGGCTCGTCGTGTGCACCGCTCTCGTGGTCCTCGGTAATCTCGGCGAAGACCAGATAAGTTACTGCTTAGTAAGCCCGCTCTCGAAGGTTCGAGGAGCCGCCATGCAACTCGCCGCGATCATCGTGTCGCTGGTACTCATCGCGGTCGGCGTCGCGCTGTTCGGCCGTGCCCTGCTACAGATCTTCCACCACCTGCGGCTCGGCCAGCACGTGCCCGCGGGGACCAGGACCGACGAACCCGCGCAACGCACGATCACCGTGGTCAAGGAGTTCCTCGGCCACACCCGCATGAACCGCTGGGGCGTCGTCGGCGTCGCGCACTGGTTCGTGGCGGTGGGCTTCTTCTCGCTGCTGCTGACCATCGTCAACGCTATCGGGCAGCTCTTCCAGGCGGACTGGCTGATCCCCGTCATCGGCGACTGGCTGCCGTACGAGGTCTTCACCGAGTTCCTCGGGCTGATGACGACTCTCGGCATCCTCACCCTCATCGTCATCCGCCAGCTCAGCAAGCCCGGCAAGGCCGGCCGCAAGTCCCGGTTCACGGGGTCGAACTTCGGCCAGGCGATCTTCGTCGAGGCCGTCATCCTGATCGTCGGCCTGTCGATCATGACGCTGCGCGGCCTGGAGGGCGCCCAGCACCACGTCACCTCGTACGAGGCCGGGTTCTTCGCCTCGTACCCGCTGGTCGCCGCCTTCCGCGACCTCGACGTGAGCACGTTGCAGAACCTGACGTACCTGGTCGCGATGATCAAGATCTCGACCTCGTTCATCTGGATGATCACGGTCGCCCTCAAGACCGACATGGGCGTGGCCTGGCACCGCTTCCTAGCCTTCCCCAACATCTGGTTCAAGCGCGAGGCCGACGGTTCCACCGCGCTGGGCGCGCTGCCGCCGATGGTCTCCGAGGGCAAGCCGATCGACTTCGAGGACCCGGGCGAGGACGACCAGTTCGGCGTCTCGCAGGTCGAGCACTTCTCCTGGAAGGGCCTGCTCGACTTCTCCACCTGCACCGAGTGCGGCCGGTGCCAGTCGCAGTGCCCGGCCTGGAACACCGGCAAGCCGCTCTCCCCGAAGCTGCTGATCATGGGCCTGCGGGACCACGCGCACGCCAAGGCGCCGTACCTGCTCGCCGGCGGCGGCAAGGACGCCGAGGGCGTGGAGAAGGGCAGCGCGGAGCAGCTCGCGCAGGTGCCGGCCGCCGCGCTGACCGAGGCCGAGCGGCCGCTGATCGGCACGCTGGAGGAGAACGGCGTCATCGACCCGGACGTGCTGTGGTCGTGCACAACCTGCGGCGCCTGCGTCGAGCAGTGCCCGGTGGACATCGAGCACATCGACCACATCGTGGACATGCGCCGCTACCAGGTCATGATCGAGTCCAGCTTCCCCAGCGAGGCGGGCACGATGCTCAAGAACCTGGAGAAGAAGGGCAACCCCTGGGGCCTGGCGAAGAAGCAGCGGCTCGCCTGGACGAAGGAGGTCGAGTTCGAGGTCCCGGTCGTCAGCAAAGACATCGAGGACCTGACCGAGGTCGACTACCTGTACTGGGTCGGCTGCGCGGGCGCCCTGGAGGACCGGGCCAAGAAGACCACCAAGGCGTTCGCCGAGCTGCTGCACATCGCGGGCGTGAAGTTCGCGATCATGGGCAGCGACGAGGCGTGCACCGGCGACTCCGCCCGGCGCCTGGGCAACGAGTTCCTCTTCCAGCAGCTCGGCCAGCAGAACGTCGAGATGCTGAACATGGCCTTCGGCGAGGACGGTGACGACGAGTCCACCAGGAAGCCCAAGGCGAAGAAGAAGATCGTCGCCACCTGCCCGCACTGCTTCAACACCATCGCCAACGAGTACCCGCAGCTCGGCGGGGAGTTCGAGGTCATCCACCACACCCAGTTGCTCCAGCACCTCATCGACGAGGGCAAGCTGGTCCCGGTGACCCCGGTCGAGGGCCTGATCACCTACCACGACCCGTGCTACCTGGGCCGGCACAACAAGGTCTACACGCCGCCTCGGGAGATCATCGCCAAGGTGCCGGGGCTGCGGAACGAGGAGATGCACCGGCACAAGGAACGCGGCTTCTGCTGCGGCGCCGGCGGTGCCCGGATGTGGATGGAGGAGCGGATCGGCAAGCGGGTCAACGACGAGCGGGTGGACGAGGCGCTGTCCCTCAACCCAGACATCGTCTCCACGGCCTGCCCGTTCTGCCTCGTCATGCTCTCCGACTCGGTCAACGGCAAGAAGAACGACGGGAAGGCGAAGGAGTCGCTCCAGGTCGTGGACGTGGCGCAACTCCTCCTCGACTCGGTCAAGACGCCCGAGCCGCGGGACCCGGGCGCCGACGGCGAGCCGGCGACGGCGCCCGAACCGGAGCCCGTGAAGTAGCCCGTTGGCCCGCACCGGGCCAACGGAAGCGCCAACCGCCGGTGGGCGCGGACCATGCGAGACGGTCCGCGCCCACCGGCGTTCTGGTGCCAGGCACGGGGTCGCGCCGGGAGCCGCCGCGTTCCGGGGCGGCTCCCAGGCACGTCCGCTCGGGAGATGAAGGGGTACATCCACTTCGGAGGCGAAGGAGCACGTCCGCTTCGGCTGAGGCCGCGTCCCCTCAAGGGCAGCATCGGCTGCCCCTAAGGCCCCTTTGGCCTCGGTTCCCGTGCGTTCGGCGGACAGATGTCCGACCCGACTGTCACTATCTGTACATGAGTTTTTTCGAAGGGTTGATCAGTGCCGACCCGACCGAAGAGCCCCAGCCCCCCAACGAGCCGTCGTTACCGACCTACGAAGCACCCCATGACGAGCCGCTTCCGCCGGACCGCTGGTTCATCCCCGCCCGCCTACCGCACACCGCCGAACTCGGCGCGGGTCCCGACACCCGGCTCATGCTCAGCGGCTGGCACGTGTGGCCGAGGTCGGTCACCATCCGCGTGGAGATCTTCCGCCGCCGCCTCCCCCAACCGAACTCCCCCCGCCGGGCCGGCCGCACCATCGCCGGCGCCCTCCGCTGCGGGATGCTGCTCGGCGACGGCCGCAAGGTGACCACGCTCGACCCGGCCCCCACCTCCGCGACCAACGGCCCCACCGGCCCCAGCCTGCGACTTGAGGGCGGCGGCGACGGCTTCCACGAGCACCTCGTCCTCCACCTGTCCCAACTGCCGCCCGAGGGCCCGCTGGAACTGGTCGTGGAATGGCCGGACGAGGGCATCCCCGAGACCCGGACGACCTTCGACGGCACGGCCGTCCACGCCGCCGGCGCCGAGGCCGTCCCGATCTGGCACGAGGCCGACCTGTTCGCCACGTCGTCGACGAACGGCGCGGCGCCGGCCGCGCGCTAGCCGCACGCCCTGAGCAGTGGCCCACCGGGCCGGGGGCGCGCCCCGACGGGTGCGCGCCCCGACGTGGGCCACTGGTCGGGCCGGCGACCGCGCGGCCCCACCCGGTACACAGCCAGCCACACGGTCAGTGTTCCGCGCGCTCCTTGAGCCGGGTGAGGGTGCGGGCGATGTTGTGGTCGTTGACCGCGGTCCGTTCGCGTACACCGGTGGCCAGCACGGTGGGCCCCCTGAACCACCGCGGGCGCCGGTCCCAGGTGCTCTCCACCACGAGGCAACCGCCGTCCGCCACGGCCCGGATGTCGTACCGCCACACCAACACCGGCAACGGTCCGCTGCGCACCTCGAACGCGAAACATCGGCCCGGGTCGGCGGCGGTGACGCGGGCGGTGGTGCGCCAGCGGCGCGCGCCGCGCCGGTTGCTCCCCCTGAACCGCGCCCCCACCACGGCCCCCGGTTGCCCGACCCAGCGGTGCGCGCGCACCTCCTCGCCGAGTTCGGCGAGCGCCCGCAGATCGGTGACCAGCGCGTAGACGCGCTCGGGCGGGGCCGCGACCGCGATCCGGCCGGTCGCGTCGGGCTGCCCGAGCCCGGTCGTCCCCGTGTGCGCGTCGGACGGTGGCATGGCTGTCATCCCTGCGTCTCCCCTCGCGTCGACCCGTGCGGTGGCGCCTGGCCCCGCCGGATCATGCCACCGATCACTGGCGTGACACAGAGGGCACCGCGCCCCTCAGCGACAGCGGTGGCCACCACCGATAGCCAAGGCGGTATCGATACGCGCGCAAGACCTATCAAAACGCGCTTCCCCCGCCGCATGGCGACCGGGCACAGTTGCTGGCACGGCGCGAAAGCGTCGCGTTCGCCGCCGACTCGGGTGCACTCGGGTCACTGGGGTCACTGGGATCTCCTTGTGGCCACCGGCCATGGCGGGCGAACCGCCGCCCGGCGCGCCACCGGCGCCACCGGCGCCCCGTTCTGCCTACGGGGGCCGGCGGGGCCAGGTCGGCGGCCCGCCTCGTCGGGGGGTGGGCCCCTCGGGCGTCCGCCCCCCCGCGGTCGCTGACCCGCCACGGGGGCCGGCCTCGGACGCGGCCCGTACGGTGTACCCCAGCCGGTCACCGGGCGGGCGCGTGCGAATCGGCCACCCACCACCGCATACACCCGTCGCAAAATGGTGCTGACGTGGTCAAAAAAGCGGATGCCTGTGCGACTTTTCGCAGCTACGGTCCGGAATATGGAACAAAGCTCCGCCCTACGCTTCGGTGAGGTGTCCGAAACCCGTCTCGACGAGGCACTGGCCCTCTCTTATCTCGCCTTCCTCGAAACCCCCGAGAACGACGAGCGCAAGCACCACTACGAGACCCTGCGCGAGTGTGCGCGCGTGGGGCACGTACGACGGCGACCGGCTGGTCGGTCTCATGGCCACCTACGACTTCACGCTCTCACTGCCCGGCGGCGAGCTGCCGGCCCCCGGGCTGACCTTCGTCTCCGCGTGGCCCCCACCCACCGGCGTCGGGGCGTGCTGTCGGGGATGATGGCCGAGCTGTACCGCGGGTTCGGCGCCGCGGGCACGCCGCTGGCCTGCCTGTGGGCGTCCGAGGACGCGGTCTACGGCCGGTACGGCTTCGGGACTGGCACCCGCGGGCTGACCGTCGAGATCAACTCGTCCCGGCCGCTGGCGCTGCGCATCGCGCCGGACGAGCGTCCCCTGCGCCTGGTCGACCCGGCCGACGCGCCCGCGCTGCTCGGCCCGTACTACGAGCGCACCCGCGCCGTGCGCGCCGGCCGGATGGCTCGTACGGAGCGCTGGTGGCGCGAGGAGTGGATGGTCGAGAAGGACCCCGATGACGACGACATGAGCCCGCCGCGGATCGTGGCGCTGGGTGAGCCGCTGGCCGGGTACGTGATCTACCGCACGAAGTCCGACGGCCACAGCCCAGGCAGCGTGCACATCGGCGAGCTGGAGGCCGACACCCCGGCGGTCGCCGCGGCCCTGTGGCGCTACCTCGCCGGCATCGACCTCTCCCACAAGGTGACCGCGTGGGCCCGCCCGCTCGACGACCCGCTGCTGCACTTCTGTGCCGACCGCGACCAGGTGCGCGTCACCGGCGAGGAGACCGGCCTGCGGGTGCGCCTGGTGGACGTGGGCGCCGCGTTGCGCGCCCGCTCCTGGGCCGCCGACGTGGACGTCGTACTCGACGTGCGGGACGCGTACGTCCCGGCCAACGCGGGCCGACACCGGCTGTCGGTGCGGCAGGGCACCGCCACCTACGAGCCGACCGACGCGCCGGCCGACCTCGACCTCGACGTGCGCGAACTCGGCTCCGGCTACCTCGGCACCATCCCGCTGCGCGAGTTGGCGCACGCGGGCCTGGTTACCGGGCATACGCCGGGTGCGGCGGACCGTTTCGACGTCGCGCTGCGCACCGACCTAGCGCCGTACACGGCGGACGAGTTCTGACGAGTCCCACCGACTCCTGACGCCGTCCGCACCGTGCCCCGCGCCGCCCCCGCGCGCCGGAACTCGCCGGGGGCGCCCGCGGCCGGCGCCCGCACCGGAGCCGGCGCGGGCCCGGCGCCGGGCCCGCGCCGCCGTACGCTGTCGTGGGGTGCGCCGAACACCAAGGTCAGCAGGGGGTTAGCCCCCCGGGGTTCCCCTAGGGGATGTCACAGCTCGGCCGCAATGGCCCCGGTATTCTCCGCCGCCCTGTCACCGAGGTCCGCGGGACCAGGTACGTTCGAATCGTGGCTGGATTCAGGATCGGACGCGGACGCGACTCCCGCTCGGGACAGCAGGGACAACAGGGGCAGCAGGGCCCGTACCCCGGCCCCTCCGGACGCCCCACCCCCGGGGGGCACCCGGGGCACGGCGGGCACCCCGGGCAGCCCGGTCCGCGGCAGGCGCCCCCGCCGTACGGACAACAGGGCGGCCCGCCGCAGGGACCGGGCCCCGGGTCGTACGGACCGGGCGCGGGCCGCGTCCAGTGGCCGCACCCGGCGCAGGGCCGGCCGGACGAGCCGGAGTACTTCGGCGACGGCGGCCACGACCCGTACTACGCGCCGGGCGGCGGCCAGGGCGGCTACCCCGGACCCGGCGGCGGAGGCGGCCAGCCGGCGTACGACCCGAACGACAACCCGGGCCACACCCAGCAGTTCAGCCTCGCCGATGACCCGGCGTACGGGCCGCAGGGCAGCTACGGCGACGACGGGTACGACGACGGCACCGTGAGCGCCTACCGCGCCGGCCAGCCCGCGGCCCCGCCCGCCGGCCCGCGGCTGCACTGGAAGGACCTGCTGCGCGGCATCGTGCTGCGCCCGGGCCCGACGTTCTGGCAGATGCGCGACTACCCGATGTGGCCCACGGCGCTGACCGTGGCCTTCGTCTACGGGCTGCTAGCGGTCTTCGGCCTCGACCAGGCACGCGAGGAGGTGCTGAACGCCTCGCTGTCCAACAGCATCCCGTGGATGCTGAGCACCGCGGTCGCGGTCGTGCTGAGCGGTCTGATCCTGGGCGCGGTCACCCACACCCTCGCCCGCCAACTCGGCGGCGACGGCGCCTGGGCGCCGACCATCGGCCTGTCGATGCTGATCACCTCCATCACGGACGCGCCACGCCTGCTGTTCGCGATGTTCATGGGCGGCGACAGCACCCTGGTGCAGCTCCTGGGCTGGGCGACCTGGCTCGCGGCGGGCGCGCTGTTCACGTCGATGGTGAGCAAGTCGCACGACCTGCCCTGGCCCAAGGCGCTGGGCGCCAGCGCGATCCAGCTCGTTGCGCTGCTGTCGATCATCAAACTGGGCACGCTGTAGGGTGCGACGCCCCCGCCCGCACGCCCAAGGGCCCGGAACCGCGACGGTCGTCGCGTGTTCCGGGCCCTTGGTGGTGTCCGATCCCGGGGGTGCGGGCGGCTCAGGCGTCGAGGCACCTGTCCGTCGCGGCGGACGACCGGTGGCTCGACCGACCAGGGGAAGTTGATCCACTGGTCGGTGCGCTTCCACACGTACTCGCACTTCACCAGCGACTGCGTCTTCTCGTAGATCACCGCGCTGCGCACCTCGGCGACGGTGGCGACCCAGAAGTCGTGCACCAGCTTGAGCGTCTTCCCGGTGTCGGCGACGTCGTCGGCGATGAGCACCTTCTTGTCGGAGAAGTCGATGGTGTTGGGCACCGGCGCGAGCATGACCGGCATCTCCAACGTGGTGCCGACGCCGGTGTAGAACTCCACGTTCACCAGGTGGATGTTCTTGCAGTCCAGCGCGTACGCGAGGCCACCGGCGACGAACACGCCGCCGCGCGCGATGGAGAGCACTATGTCCGGCTCGTACCCGTCGTCCGCGATCGTCTGCGCCAACTCCCGGATCGCCCGACCGAACAGGTCGTACGTCAGGTTCTCCCGCACCGCACTCATCTCACTTCGCCCCGCTGTCTCTCGTGACTCCCTGGCCGCGCGACCGCCCCGCCCCGAGGCCGGGACCGCACCGCCGCACCACCGGACCTCTCAGACCGTGGTCCGGTGGAAGTTCATGAAGGAGCGCGACGGGGTGGGCCCGCGCTGCCCCTGGTAACGCGATCCGTACCGCTCGGAACCGTACGGGTGCTCGGCCGGCGAGGTCAGCCGGAACATGCACAACTGGCCGATCTTCATCCCCGGCCACAGCTTGATCGGCAGCGTCGCGACGTTCGACAGCTCCAGCGTCACGTGCCCGGAGAACCCGGGGTCGATGAAGCCGGCCGTGGAGTGCGTCAGCAGCCCCAACCGCCCCAGACTCGACTTCCCCTCCAGCCGCGAGGCGATGTCGTCGGGCAGGCTCACCACCTCGTACGTGGAGGCCAGCACGAACTCCCCGGGGTGCAGGATGAACGCCTCGTCACCCTCCGGCACCACCTCGCGCGTGAGGTCGGCCTGCTCGACGGCGGGGTCGATGTGGGGGTAGCGGTGGTTCTCGAACACCCGGAAGTAGCGGTCCAGCCGCACGTCGATGCTCGACGGCTGCACCATCTGGTCGTCGTACGGATCGATCCGCACCCGGCCGGAGTCGATCTCGGCCCGGATGTCCTTGTCTGAGAGAAGCACGCCACGAGGATACGCGGACAAACAAACCCCAAGGGCCCGACCCAACCGGGCCGGGCCCTCACTGAATGTGAGCTACCGCTTCTCCAGCACCACAGGAACCGCGTGCCGAAGCCGGGCACACCGCGGACAGCGCAACAAGCGTCCGGGCCCAAGACAGTCGGCCGTCAGGTTCTGCATCGGGAACGAAGCGGTGCTGAATACGTGCCCTTCGGCACAACGGACGACGGTGCGCTCCATCGGTCCGCTTCCCCAGCTGCGTGAACGACAAAAGCCACATTAGGCGATAGATCAGGCAGCCCTGAACCCGGCACTCCGCGCCCCCACCGTACGCCCCAACTCGCGCCCCTCACATGCACATCCCCACCCCCTCACCCCGGGCCCACCCCCTCGCCCCGGCCCCCCGACCCCAAACAGCACGAAGACCCCGCGGTCCATGCACCGGGGGTCGAGGATGAGGTAAAGTGATGCGCAATGCGAGACCCTTTTGAGGTGCCCCACGGTGGCGTGGGGGACGCGAGATGGGGTGGCTGGTTTTCGCGGGTGTAGTTTAATGGTAGAACATGAGCTTCCCAAGCTCAGAGCGCGAGTTCGATTCTCGTCACCCGCTCCACGACAAACCCCCAGGTCAGAGACCCGGGGGTTGTTTGTTGTCTAGACTCTTGCCGGTGTGGCGTGCTCTCCGCGTGCCACATTAGCCCGAATGCGCAGTCGAGAGGGCGCCCGCCGCGCCGCATGAGTCGACCCGCAGAACGCCCATCCCACCCCACGACATACACATGGGGTGACCCACGCCACACTCGAACGCAGAGCGACGAGTTCGCATCCCTCGGGGCCAGTCGGGCCGACCAGCAGACCTACAGCCCAAGGCGGCCGGCCCATGACGCAAATGATCACGCAGGGAGATTGACGCGTGACGTGTTGTCAGTGGTCGGTGTTTTCATGGGGTCGTTATGCAGGGAGGTTATGACTCAACTGGATGGGGGACACGGCCGTACCCGTGATCGCGCAGTACGTGGAGTCGGACGGGACCGTCGTGAGGAGGCATGCTCGTCTCCAAGCCGGTGTCCACCGGGAGGGTGCCCCCAGGAGAGCGACTGCGGCCGGAGTGTTCATCCTTGGCAACGGAAACACCGTCACCACAGGGGTCGAAAGGCAACCGACGCAGTTCCGACTACCGAGGCAGGGACTACAGCAACAGGAGTCGCCGGTGGCCTACTCGATCAAGCAGCTCGAGTGGAACAAGCGTGCCGAGCTGTCAACGTCAACTGCCCCGTATGCGATCGTCTTTCCCAGCCCGAGGAGTGGACGATGAGCCAACGTCCGGTCCAGCGTCGCCGGAGCAGCCGTCCCCATACGCAGAAGGGGTCCGGTCTTCAGTTTCTGTTGATGATGGGCCTCGTCGGTGCGGTGGCGTCAGGCCCCATCACGTCGGCGGCGTCCTGGGGGGCCGAACACCCGTGGGTCTTCACGCTTCCGGTGGCCGCGACGGCAGGTGTGGGCGTCGTCGCTGTGTACCTCCAAAAGAGGGAGGCCCGCCGAAATGCCATTCAAGCGCAGGGGCTCCGATACTTAGAGGGGGCACTTGGATGGCCTCCACTACACCCAGTTCGAATACGCCGTCCGAGACTTGCTGTACCGAGACGGCTGCCGGGATGCGCGGCAAGTCGGCCGGGGCAGCGACCAGGGAGCAGACGTAAAGGCCACCGACCCCCCCAAGGCCGCCGCTGGGTAATCCAGTGCAAGCATCGCAAAGACGGCGTGCGGGGATCAGCAGTCGGCGTGCCCGATCTCTATGTCCTCAACGGCACAGGCCGCTAAGTACACGGCGGCAACGTCTTGGTCATGCTTACCAACGACCGCTTCTCCAAGCCTGCCCTCGAATTCGCCAAGTCCCAGAGCCTCCACTTGGTCGACCGCCAACTCCTCGCCCAGTGGGCCAGCGGTTCGCGTCCGCTGTGGGAACTACTCGAATCTGTACCGCCTCCCCGCAAGTCCACCTTGCTCTCCTGATCCAGGACGCCCGCGGTGCTGCTGGCGCCTGCCTACGAGGAACACCCGGAGCGTGGGCGAGGCCAGGGTTACGCATCCCGGGCACGCAGGAGATCACCAACCGGGCCCGCCGGGCGAGCGGGGAAGCAGATCACTCTGCATTCGACAAGGCTGCCTGCAAGGCGAAACGTCGTCGAGCGGTGCTTCGGCTGAGACGGTTCTTAGACGTGAACGGCATCTGGCAGCACTCGGCGAAGCGCACTCCCCACGGCAGGGCCGGCCTCAGATACCCGAGATAGATCAGCGCTACTCAGATAGCGGTAACTCTGCGGCGGATGGAAAGTTCCCGCAGCGCGCTGAGCGGCACCGGATCGTCGAAAGAGATGGGGTCCTCCAAGGTCAGCCCGCTCGCCTGGACGGCCCCGTCCATATAGACGTCGTATTCGCGTCGGGTGATTCCCGTCTGGGCACGATGCGCCGACCAGACCTCCTTGGGCGAGGCCACATGAATCGATGAGATACGCGCCATGCCCACCAGGGCCATGGTGGGCGCGGTCGCGTAGAGCAGGACTGGCGTTCCGGGAGGCGCGGCGACGCGTTGGCGGCGGACCTCCACCGTCTTGCTGCCCGCCAGAATCGCGTTGGCGAAGCGCGGGTGGACGGACAGCAGCATCGCGCGTTCCGGATCGCTCACGTCGTTCGGTGCCCCTCTTGGTAAACAGCCTGGAACAGCTCGCTGCTGATCTTGGACAGCGAGATCAACGAGCCCGGCGACAACGGTATCCCTCGCCCCCTGGCAAGCGAGGTCAATCGTCGCAGCGTCACCGGCTTCGGGAAGATCTCGGTATCTGAGAACCGCAGCGCCATGGCGCGGCCGGAGGCGTCAGCAGCCTCTCGGACCTCAGTCTGACCATATACGCCCAGGTGTTCGAATTTCGAGAAGAGGGTGTCAGGTGTGTCGATCAGTACCTCGTCAAGTCGCGAACTGCCCACCACCATCTGGCCTTCGCTTGGCGAGCTACCTTCGCTGACGTACCAGAGCAGCCGAGCGGGGACGCTCTCCCTGCGGCGCCCCGAAGAGCGGTAGTACACATGCTCTCTGCTGATGCCGAGGCTCTCACTTCGCGGAATGAGCATGGCGGGGACGTTGAAGAGCTCGGTCGACCAGCGCGGCCTGATTGGGACCAGGAAGGACGGCAGCTCAGAGTCGATCACCTTCGCCGGCCACCACGCCCGCTCCACCACGGAGGCCAACTCGGCGGGGATGCCGGGCTGGACAGCCAGTTCGCGAGCAACGCCACCTGCCGCTGTCCCTACCTCTGAGGCCGTGCCGCAGACATCCACAACGAGGGCGACGAGTTCACCTCTAGGTTCGAAGAATCCATCGTCGCCGGCTGCGGACTTCGCTGCTTCGGACGGATGCGAATCACTGACGCGAACAATCTCGGCCCCGCTGTCTCGACCGAGACGCTTGAGCAGGAAGAGAAGCTGGCGGGCCAGTGTCTCCTCCAGTGGATGAGTGGTCGTGCGGAGCATGGGGACAACGAGGGTCCGTCCGCCCAACGCCCACGCGTACAGGGCTACTGGGTGTCCCTGGCCGTCTCGGAGCAGCTCGCGACGCCATGCGACCTTGCCTTGGTCCAAGGCACGCAGACGCTCGGCAAAGGCAGAGCCGTCGTCGCCACCCGTCTGATTGAAGAAGGCGACCAGTTCCTCCTCGGCTCCTGGTGCCACCTCGCCGGAACGGAACTCGGTCCCCATCAGGTCGGCCGGACGGTACATCTGGGCCTGCCGCAGCTCGTCCACGTGCAGCGTCACAGTGGAAGGTGAGACGACACGGACGCGAGCAACCTCCGAGGCCACATCGGCCAGGCGGTTCAGCAACGGGTCACGGGTTGCGAGAACTTGCAGGCCAGCGCAGGAGGTTTCGGCCACATACCTCAGCCAAAGGCGAACCCCACGGTCGACGGTCAGTTCGGGGATGTCCTGAGTTACAGCTTTTGGAGCAACTCGCGGCTTCGCGTACCTACAGCCGACGACGCTGGAGAAAGCTTTCGAAGGCCGGATAAGGCCGCCTGCTGGTGTTGACGCTCCGCCGTGATCGTGAGGTCCCGGATCTGGTGGACCAGCTGAGGCGTATACGCTAGCTCTACAAGGTCCGCCATCCAGCCCGCTTCCAGTGCGCGAGACTCATCTGCATCAGCTGAGTCCGTAAGACCACGCAGATCAGCGAATACTCCATGGTCAACCGTCACCACCAGGAGCGCATCGCTCTCCATCTCCGTGAACAGGTCCGGATGTCCGAGGTCCAGCCACCAACCGTCCAAGATCTCGCCGTCACGGCCACGTCCTCGGACCTCTCCGTCCGGCACGAAGCCCAGACTCCGCCACATCCCACTCAGGTTGTAGTCACGTCGGCACTTGGCCTTGATCCCGAGCCGTTACGGATACCTCCCCCCTGATGCCTTCCACCAGCTTCCGGCCGATTCCTCGGCCGCGATGCTCTTCCGCTACGCATAGGTGCCCGAGTCGAATTCGTGCGCTTCTCTTTGGCAGCCCGAACAGCGCGTAGCCGATGACCTCGTCACCTTCGACGGCGGCCAGGAGGCCGCCGTCCTCCGCCGCTTTGCGGTAGGCAGGGGGCTTCAGAAGCCCCAGTGTCCAGGTGCAGCGATCACCCAGAGCGATCGCCCTTTTGATCAGCTCATCCTGCGCGGGCGAAACGGAAACCAACTTGATCGCCACTGCTCCCCCTCCGGCTGGGCCGGGCACAACCGACCACAACTCCCCTGTCACTACATCCAGGGAAAGCTGATCTCAGCCAACTCGTGCATGCAAGGGGCACGAGGGGCGCACGGTGCTGTGGGGGCCTTCAGCCGCGTGGCGATCGCGCGTGGAACCTGATCAGGAAAGCCGCTGGGTGGCCCGAATTCTCGGTGCGGAGAATCCCCGATGGGCCCCGCCCTCCGGGGCTGCAAAGCCATTGCCCGCATACCAGTGGACTACTCCTTGGGCGGATGGGCGTGTAGCGGATGCCACACGCCCATCCGTGGCTTCAGGTTTCGCGCGCTCCCGGCTGGACCACCGCCTTCTGGCGGGCAGCTCGCACCCTGGCGTCGATGCCTCCAGCCACCTCCCGCTGCCGCTCCCCGTCGGAGTGCTGGTAGATGAGCGCCGCCTTCTCCGAGGACTGGCCGGCGCGGTCCATCGTGCCCTTGAGCGTGGCGCCGGACTAAGTGGACAGGGTGTGGCCGGTGTGGCGGAGGTCGTAGAAGCGGAAGCCCTCCGCCAGGCCGACCCTGGCGCGGTCCCTGCGCCACTTGCGGCCGAAGGTGGACCGGCGGAAGGGGGCTCCCCGCTCCCCGACGAACAGGAGTCCGTCGGTCGGATGCCTTCTCTGCGTACCAGTCGAGGTGGTGCTTCACCTCGATGTGCAGGAAGGCGGGGAGGAAGGACGGTCCGCCGCCCGGCCGCCGACTTCGTGTCGCCTTCGACGCGGCGGCCGGTGGTCAGCTCGGGTGCTGCGTCACGGATCTTGACCATAAGGGGTTCGAGAGTGACGTCGGGTCGCCTGAGGGCGGCCTGTTCTTCTGGCCGCATGGGCCCGTAGGCACCGAAGTAGACCATCAACCGCCACCTCGGCCCCATGGCGTTGGCGAGCGCGTCGACCTGCTCGACGGTGGCCGTCGGGCGCTCCCTGGCCTTCTCGCTGCCGGCGCCCCTGATCCGGCAGGGATTGCGGCGGATCAGCTCGTCGTCGGTCGCTGTCTCCATGATGGCCTTGAGAAGACGATAGGACTTGGCGACGGTCTTCGCACCGGTGGCTCCCAGGCGCTCGACCCGCCAGGTGCGCACCGTCGGCGGCGTGATGGCGTCCAGGACCACCGAGGCGAATGCGGGGAGCAGATGCAGGCGCAGGAGCCTGCGGTACAGCTCCTCCGTGGTGACGGAAAGGCCGCGCTCCTCGATCCACTTCGTGGCGTACGTCCCGAAGTGGATCGAGCCCGCGTCGGGGTCAACCCAGTGCTTGCGCTCGATGTCGGCCTGGGTGAGCGTGAGCCATGTCTGGGCCTCGGTGCGTGTCTCGAAAGTCTCCGGGGCGGCGCGACGGCTCCCATCTGGAGCCCAGTAGCGCGTCTGCCACCGCCCGGACGGGAGCTGACGAACGGTGTCGAATTCACGCCGCTGCGGCTTGCTGGCGGCCATCAGGCGGTGGGGCGCGTCCTTCAAGGCCGGCACCAACGACGTACGCGAGTCCCCGACCCTGGCGATCGCCGCGCTGATGCACCAAGCGCGGCGCGACAGTCACCGTCCACGACCCGCACGCCGTACCCAGTGCGCTGCGCCGCAACCCCGAACTCGACTACGCCGACACCCTCGACGCATCCGTCCAGGGCGCCGAACTGATCGTCCTGGCCACGGAATGGCCCCACTTCCGCGAGGCCGATCCCAAGGCCCTCGCCCCACTAGTCGCGGCCCCGGTCCTCGTCGACCTCCGCAACCTCATCGACGCCGACGCCTGGCGCATGGCCGGATGGACCGTACGCCAGCTCGGACGCCCCACACAGGAATAACCGAACCCATCGATCGGAGGTCCGACGTGGACAACACTCTGTGGGACAACATCGAGAAGCTCTCCGCCGTCTGCCGAGCAGCAGGCACCCACCTCCCCAACGAGGAGCTCAAGGCCCTCCAGGTCGGCAAGGTCGCCGAAGAGGCCGGCGAGGCCATGCACGCCCCCTCCACGGCCTGAAGGGCATAACCACCTGCGACGACGCCCACACCTGGTCCGAGGTCCAGAACGACCTGGTCGGCGCCGTGCCGTCCTCCTGGCAATGCACAACATCGACCCCACCGGAGCACGCGCGACCTTCAACGAGATCTTCCACCGCCGGACGCGAAGGGGCCGCGAGGCCGCCGCTGCGGCCTGACAGCCTCTGGGTTGGTCGTCGACCGCTCCAAGTGGGGGCGGTCGACGACCAACCCGGCACATAGGCTATGACAGACACCTGACCCGAGCGCCGCAGCGATTTCCAGAATGCGTCAAGGCCGACACATGGATAGGAACACCGCCTCAGCTGAGTGGCCTGCCGCTGTCTCCACCACGGCTGACTGCGCCCGTCGGCGTACTGCTGGCTGCGCACATGAAGCGGTATGCACCCTTAGCGGCTGGGCGTTCGGCGCCCCATGGTTCGCCTTAGCTTGGGCGGGTAAATTACACCTTCTGATGGGCAATTCGTTTGGCAACCGTGGGCACCAACGCCTTGTATCTCGCATTTGCCGTCCCAGGCCCGACGGAGCCAACCCGTGAGACAAATAGCTTTACAAGGCCCGTGAAAATCTTGCGATCGTCAACCCATGATCCCGTAAGGACTTTCTCGGCCACCCATTTGTCGACAGTTATCCTAAATAGCTGGCTATTGTATGCCCTAACGAGACTTGTGCAGATAAGAGCGATCTTTTGCAGATGAGAGAATTCGATACGACATGGCTGACTGCGGCAGTGGACTGCACCCTTAGAGCTCGGGCATTTCCCCTGCTGAGAAGGCCCTGGGAGTGCACGCTAGCGTGTCTAAATGTGGCACACGGAATCGAAATTTCTTAGAGCTAAACCGAGGGAACCTGTACCGCCCCAGATAAAGTTCAGGAGACTGTTGCTCCGCTTCTTTACTTCGGCCCTCACCAGCGAAGCTAATACCCTCGAATAGGCCCATTCCAATTTGTTCGGCACCGTAGTAATCAAGTGCACCTAGCGGAACCATCTGGTCAGCCACACGCTCGCGAGTGAGCGGGCACACTGAAATCATACCCAGAAAGATGGAGCGAAAATATGCTTCCGTTCCGGTTACCAACCCTAGCGTAAGCAATCTGCCCAGCGTCGGGCTCCAGCTAAGGTCATCCGGAATACCAAACTTGAGAACCTCGCCGATGTTCTCGTGAAAAACATCAATCGGGCTACCTGAAATTCTGGAGTTTACGCAGCAGGCAGAGAAATCATCATCAACCGAATCCGGCGACTCATTGACCCCTTCCCAAGGTTCCCCCTGCTTAGACACTTACGAACTCCCCCGCATAGCGTCGGATACGCGCCGACCAGACCGGCCCGATATGAGGGAATCGCCGGATCTGCATGTTCTCTTCATCCATGAGAAAATCATTCACTGTGCAGATCGCCGTGTGCTTCAAGAGGCCTTGAAACTTTTTCTCAGTCAACGGCAGCTTCTCGATTGGCGATCGAATGAGCTCCTCGTAAACGGATGCCGACTGCAGCTTCCGTCCACATTTCATGCAGAATTGTGCCTCTTCAGAAAAGCGTGAGGCGGCACAATTGTGACATGGAAGCAAATCCAGCGTGCACCTATCTTCATAGTCCTTGCCGAGTAGAGCAGAAGGGATTACGCGCGAAAAAGCTTGAGCGTCACGGGTCGTGAGCGCATCAATGATGTCTGCAACGGAAAAACTTCGCCCAAGGCCTAGGGCGTTGGACTCCACCAGGAACGCGTAATGGACGGTATACCTGTGAAAAACACCGTTCGCCCCGCGTGAAACCGTATGAGCGTCGGGAATGATTCCAGCATAGAGATCATACGAGAAAGCTTAGACTCAATCGGTTCGGGATAGGCAATTACAGTAGCCTTCGAACGCTCGCTTCGACTGGTGTTGAAATTCTGCAACTGCCGGATGGATACACGCTCTAGCTCGCTACCCAGTTCAACAAAGCGCTTATAGCGGGGGAGCTTCTCGGCGAGGGTGGAAAAATTTGACGCACAAATGACGCGTGGTCAGCAATTGCCTTGTCCGCTAGGCTGCGTTTTGGATTATGCGCATCTTCCTCTTCCACACCGAGGAGCTGGGAAAGCATGACGAGAAATCCACGAGGAAGCCCAAATGAAGCAAGCGCCAAGTAGTCAATAAGATTCTCGCGATTTTTCAACCGCCCCATAAGAGTGGAGAGAATACGACGAGATACGATCTCGCGCATCACTTGCAAGTAATCCTCGTAATCCGGTCGATACCAACATTCGACCAGCTCAGCTTCGTGTCCAACGTGAAAATTAGCGGAATAGCTGGTGATGCCAGGATATACAGCTGCCTTAGGGGCAATGGTTCGAGAACGAAGCTCTCGAAAGATTTCAAAAACTCCCGCTGCTGCTCAGATGAGAACGCGTGTGCCGCGTCGTCTAGAAGGCAAGACACAACGCTTGAGCCCTAATTCCTCGGTCCATGCCTCCAGTGCATGGAGGAGCTCGGTCGGAGTAGTAAAGTTCTCAGGAAAATCGACTACTGTCCCCGATTCGAGCTTTTTAATGAACGATGCTGCTGCGGAAGCCATCTCTTTGAGACTATCAGGCACACCCTTGCTGAATTCCCCCAGGGATTGACGGCCCCAATAGCAATTTTCATGAGCACCCACTGCCTGAAAATTTGAAGTGCATTTGCAGTCTTATGGAAGAGTGGCTCAAGGGCCAGAGACTTGCTGTAGTTTACGTAGACGGCAAGATGCTTGTCTTCATCTTGCGTCTCGAAGTAGGCCTGCCGAAGCAAGGTGGACTTTCCACTGCCTCGTGGCCCAATCAAGAGTTTGGCTCCTGGGCCTTTAAGTTTAGAAAGCGTGGTTCGGTCTGCTTGAGTTACTGCGGTCCATTCGGCAAGTTCGGTCTTGGAGAGATACTTGGCCCTCTCCTCGAAGAGGCTAGCGAGAAGAGGCTCCCCAACCATGCTGTCCTACTCTCGTTTATCCCGCTTTATCGATGCCAGGCGGCGATCCTACCGCTCACGCCCAAATTAACCTAGCGCTACATGCGCAGACGGTTACATGTTTGTCGTATTTGTCTATTTCATTACCATAGATGTTATATTGCCTCAAACCTGGAGTGGCAGCCCCCGGCTGGCCAAGCGGACTGGGTCGCTGCTGACGGAACCCTGAACATCGACAAACACCACGTAGCCTCGCACGCCTCGACCAAACATGCAGGTCAGAGCGCAGCTGATAGCTCAAGCACCGCTGATTCCCAAGCTCAGAGCGCGAGTTCGATTCTCGTCACCCGCTCCACATGAAAGCCCCAGGCCAGTGGCCCGGGGCTTCTTCGTATACGGCACCTTGCCACCGTCCGGTCGGCTTCTGTGGGCTCTCACTGGATAATCGACGTATGGCATCACAGCCCGGCCTTTCCGATCTCCGCCGTGCCAAGTTCGCCCGGCGCGCGCCCGCAGCACTCTCCGAGCTCGCCGGCCCCGAGCACGGCACAGTGAGCCTGCCACTCCACCTGGCGTGGTCGGGGCTGACTACGTTCGACCTCGATAAGCCCCGTCTACGGATGAGCTGCTACCGCATCGTGCTGGCCGAGGGCCAGCACGACGATCTGATCCAGTACCTCAATCGCGGCCTCCTCATCAACCTGTGGCCCACACTGCGCACGCTGATCAGCTGTGATGTCCGTGAAGTCTGGGAACACTCCTTCGACGAGCTGGCTCACAGTACCCAGGCCGCCGCGTGAACCTCACCGGCCTGCACCGTCGCCTGCTTGCAGACGTGCTCGCCGTAGGTGGCGAATATCCTCTGGCGCTTACCGGTGGCTACGCGGTACAGGCGCACGGCCTGGTCGACCGGCTCAGCCAGGACCTCGATGTCGCGACCGAAAATCCCGAGCGCATGGACAACATTGCGACTGCAGTACGCACCGGTTTGGAACAGCGCGGGTGGCAGGTCAGCGCTCTGGAAACAGACCCGCTGTCCGCGCGCCTGATCGTCACCGACCCTGTCAGCCGTGAAGAGTGCGAGGTCGACATCCTCAAGAAGGAAGCACTCTGGCGGCCACCCGTACACACCGAGCACGGCTTGGTGTTGTCCCTCGAAGATGTCGTGGGCACGAAGGTCCGCGCCCTGGCCGACCGCGGACTCGCCAGGGACCTGATCGACGTACAGGCCGCCGCGAACCGCTGGAGCCACGCCGAGCTCGAAGAGCTCGGACGGCGCCATGCGCGCGACTCCTTCGAGCTGAGCGAGCTGCAAGCACGACTCGGCGGAGTCGACTGGATCGACGATACGGAATTCGCCGCCTACGGACTCGACCAGGAGGCGATCGCCGGACTCCGTCAGTGGGCACAGACCTGGGCCGATGACATCGGGGAACGACTTCACGAACTCGCGTCCCCGCACGAGCACTGATGGCCCAACGGTCGACTGCGCTGCAGGTTGCGGTTCGCGAGAGAGGTCATCATCCCTCGGCCGGCGTGCCCCATCCGTGCCCTTCGGAGCGGACAGCAGCAGTCAAGTACGGTGCCCAGAGACCTCGCCGGCCTAAACTGGTCCGGTCAAACGTGCAGGTCAGCGCGACTGAACCAGTCCAAGCACCGGTGATTCCCAAGCTCAGAGCGTGAGTTCGATTCTCGTCACTCGCTCCACGACAAACCCCCAGGTCGGAGACCCGGGGGTTGTTTGTTGTTTAGACCACGTCAGGCATCGCGTGCCTGATCCGTGCCCCATTTGGCACGGGCACCCCCTCTCGGAGGGCACATTACGCACCGCCCGCTCCTGGCAGTGGTTAGCCTGCCTCAAGGTGAGCCGGCGCTATCGGCGCTTGGACAGGGCGCGGAAACGGCCGCGCGTCGAGCGGCACACCGTACCCCTGGCTCTGTTCACTGCGGCCTAGGCATCGCGCTGACGTAGGCATCAATCAAGCTGGCCGCCTGACCGAAGTTCATACGGAAGAACTCCCCGGTCCTTCCTGAGTCGGTACTCCGCGAGCAGCGCGTGCACCTCGCCCTCCACGTGACGGGCGTGCGGGACCATACAGGCTCCTCGCGCCTCATACGGAATGGGCACGCCCGTCGAAGAGTTGATCTCTCGCACACGTATCGGGACATCTCTGTCCGTGTATCCCACCTTGAGGATGTCCGGTGTCTCGCGAGTCGAAAAGTACTTAGATGAAGCCGTGTCCGGGCTTACGCGAGGGTGCCCCCTCGATGTAACGCTGGAGGGTATCGAGCAGCCCCTGACCACCTAGAGAGGTGATCAGCCTCGATGTCGTGTTGGATTCGCAGCTCTGTATCGCCCGGCGCAGCGCGAGCAGGTCAGCAGAGATTGCTCTTGCTGCTTGGTAGGCCGGGAAGCCGAGCTGACCCCAAACCGTGAATCAGTCCCACTGGTCCTTCTTGCAAGTGCGGGTAAAGAGACCCTTGACCACGGACAGATCGTCCAACTGTCCGAGTGCCGCCGTTCGCCCCTTCGTCAAGGTCGCCAGGGTGGTGTGGGCAGCCCTGATGCGCTCGGCCTGGACATGCGGCTTGATCGGTGCAATGCCAAAGCCCCACTTCTGCTCAACCCTAAACGGCACCGTCCCCTCTACGCTCATCCGCTGATCTTACGAAGTACACGTTCCGTCGACAGTAGGGTTCTGGCGCAATCTCTAGTCGGAGCCAGTGGCGCAGGGCGCCGGCGTACCGAAAGGCCGCTCGGCTGGCCGAGCGACCTCCGTAACGAGACGCAGACTCATAGCCGCGAGCATGCACCAGGCACCGAAAACGGCGGCCGCGCCACTGGTGCTCGACCAGAACCGAACCCGGTGTTACCCAGAGCCGTTTAACGCATGCAGGCGTCCGGTGTGTACCTCCGGCGCGCTTTCCGGGGCAGTAGACAGGGGTCAACAGCGGAGTCGGGGTGCGGATGTGCAGCGTGCCCAGCGTCGATAATGGAAAACTCGTCGTTCGACAGCCACGACCTCGCCGCACTGCACGAGTACCGGGCGGCGGTCACCGACGATCCCGTGCCCCTGATCGCGGTTTCTCGCAGTGGCGTCGCCTGCGCCGGGCTCCAGGCAGCATACGGCCCGGAGGAACTGCTCACCGCCTGGCGCGGAAACTGAGTCGCGTCTCACGCCCTCCCAGCCCACGTCCCGCGCGCAGCCACCTGGCGGGACCAGGGTTCCAGGTCGGCGGGGGCGTGGCCGAGGACGCGGTGGATGTCGTCGGTGACCTTGGCGGTGCGGCCCGCGCGGTGGAGGGCGAACATGGCGTTGAGGGCGTCGGCGGCGGGCTCTGGCCAGCCTTGGGCGAGGAGTTCGGTGCGGCAGGCGGCCGGGGTGATCTCCCCGTAGCGGATGGGGCGGCCGGCGGCCTCGGCGATGGTGCGGGTGGCCTCGGCGAAGGTGAGGGCGCGGGGGTCGGTCAGTTCGTAGGTGTGGCCCGCGTGGCCGTCCTCGGTGAGGACCTTCGCGGCGACCGCCGCCACGTCGTCGGCGTCGATGAACGGTTCGGGCGTCTCCCCGATCGGCAGGGCCAGGCGGCCCGCGCGGGGGGCCAGCCACAGGTCCTCGTAGAAGTTCTGGAAGAAGTTGTTGGGGCGCAGCACGGTCCACTCGACGCCGGGCTCCCGGACCGCCTCCTCGCCGACGGCCATGCCCCGGCCGAAGTCGTCGCCCGCCTGCTCGATGCCGTGGCCGGAGAGGGCCACGAAGCGGCGTACCCCGGACGCCGTGGCCTGGCGTACGAACGCGCCGATGGGGGACGGGTCCTCGGGCGCGACGAGGTAGACGGCCCTGGCGCCGGCGAGCGCGGGCTCCCAGGTGTCGGGGAGGGTCCAGTCGAAGGTGACCTCGCCGGACCGGGAGGCGGCTCGGACGGGGGTGGTGCCGGTGTCGCGCAGCCGGGCGACGAGTCGGCGGCCGGTCTTGCCGGTGGCGCCGAGGACGAGGATGTCGGAGGGGGGGTCGTGGGTGCGCCGCGTTGTCATGTGGCAAGTCCACCGCGCGGCCGGTGCCCGAACCACGGCCGTCCGTCGTCCATAGGTGAGCGTCCGGGGCGCTTCCCGGGCCTGCTTATCGTTGGCTCCATGGACGTGTTCGACGAACTGCTGCCGGGCGTGCGGGGCAAGGGTGCGGTGTTCGGGCGGTTGGTGTTGTGGCCGCCGTGGTCGCTGCGGTTCACCGACGGCGCGTACCTGACCCTGTGCATCCCGATGCGCGGTGCCGGCTGGATCGTGCCGAAGACCGGGGAGGCGCGGCACGTGGCGCTCGGCGAGGCCGCGATCGTGCGGGGGCCCGCGCCGTTCGTCTTCACCGACGACCCGGCGAACGTCACGGCGGCGGAGACGGGCACGGCGGTGGCGGCGGATGCGACGGGCGTGCGGGAGGTGGTCTGGGGACGGTACGCGCCGGACGCGGTGGACCGGGGGCTGGAGTTCGACTGCGCCACCGTGTTGTTGGCCGCCGCGTACGACGTGCGGGAGGAGCTTCCGCAGCGGCTGCTGCGGGCTCTGCCGCCGGTCCTGGTGGTCCCCGACGAGCAGGACTGCTCGCCGATGCGGGACTCCCTGGAGGCGCAGATCGGTGGCGGCAGGCCAGGGCACCAAATCGTGCTCGACCGGCTGCTGGACTGGTTGCTGGTGTGCACGCTGCGGGACTGGTTCGACCGTCCGGAGGCGGAGCCGCCCGGGTGGTACGGCGCGCTCGGCGACGCGGTGGCGGGGCCCGCCCTGCGCGCGATGTCACGAGGACCCGGCGCACCCGTGGACGACGGCGGAGCTGGCGAGCCGGGCGGGGGTGTCGCGGACGACGTTGGCGAAGCGGTTCACGGAGCTGGTCGGGAACGGGCCGGTGGCCTACCTCACCGAGTGTGGCGGATGACGCTCGCCGCCGATCTGCTGACCCGCCCGGAACTGAGGGTGGCGGCGGTGGCCCGCCGGGTCGGGTACGCGGACGCGTTCGGCTTCAGCTCGGCGTTCAAACGGCTCCGGGGCGAGAGCCCGAGCGCGTACCGGCGCGCGGCCGCCGCCACGCACGCGGCGGAGCGCGTCGTTCCGGCGAGTTGACGTGGCCGGTGGCGGGCCTAACACGGTTCCTGTGTGGGCCAGTTGGCGCGAACGCGTCTGGCGGCGGCGCGGAACCTGGCAGGGTGCGGATCATGCGGTACTGCGAACGCCATGAGATGCACAACTGCGCGGACTGCGCTCCCCGCGCGCCCCGGGGCAGCGCGCCCACCAGCGACTGGGAGGGCTGGCCGGCGGCCTCGATCATCATCCACGCCAGTGGCAAGGCCCACCTTCCCGGCTGCACGGACATCGTCCCGGCCGACATCCGGCCGCCCGTCTACGGCTGGGTGCCCGCCCCCTCCCCCGGCGCGTGGCGTCGCCTCGCGCCCTCCCACCCGCTACGCGCCACCGAGGGCAACACGGGACGGACGGCTGTGAGCCGTTGTGAGACGTGTGACGCGACGCGGTAGGGGACGCGCGGGCGGCAGACCGGCGCCGCAGGCGGGTGGGGGTGTCGCCGTGGGCGCGCGCACGGCGACACGGCACTCACGAGGGACAGCCCCGGGTTGCGACGCTCAGCCCTCCGGGGAGGAGGCGGCGTCCTGGTCGGCCTGGCCCGCCCAGGGGGCCGGTGGGGCGCCAGGGCGCGGTCGCCTGGAGGAGGGACAGTTCGCGGCGGGAGAGGCGGAGGACGACGGGGGGCAGGGCGGCGCGTACCGGCTGGGTGAGGCGGAGCCAACCGGGCACGTAGACGGCCGTGCGGCAGCGTTCCACGGAGCGGATCAGCCGGGCGGCGGCCGGCTCGGGTGGCCCGCTCCGGCGGACCGGCAGGGGCATGCGGGCCCGCGGTTCGCGCAGGACGGCGTGCTCGTCGAGGTCGCGGATCATGTCGGTGGCGATCCAGTTGAGGTAGCCGATGCCCACGCTGACCCGCTCGTGGGCCACCTCGGCGCGCAGCGGGTGCGCGAACGCCTCCACGCCCGACTTGGCCGCGCAGTAGGCGCTCAGCGGGGGTGCCGCGCCGATGGACGCCAGGGACGCCACCTGGAGGTAGTGGCCCGCCGTGGTGAACAGGTCGGGCAGGAAGGCCCGGGCGGTCTGGGCGCTGCCGACGAGGTTGACGTCGATGACGCGGTGCCAGGACCGGAGGTCGGAGGTGGCGAACGGACCGCCCTCAGCGATGCCCGCGTTCGCGATCACCACCGAGGCGGGCCCGAGCCGACGGCGTACCTCGCCAGCCGCCGCGTCGAGTGCCGCCTGGTCGGTCACGTCGACCGTCAGCGGCAGGGCGGCCGGCTCGTGCCCCAGCAGCGCGAGGCGCGCGCCCCGGTCACCACCGTGCGGTTTTCGAGCGGACTGCCGCCCATGGCCATCTGCCCCTTCTGTGCGTGCTGGCGTTCTCCTCAGGCGTCTGCTCGCGCGGCCGGCCGTACGTGCGAGGGTGGCGGAGTACGGTCAACTCCTTTTCCGTGGAAGGTTTTTCAGGACTTTCGGCCGGTGCGGTCGCGGGCGTCGAGGAGGCGTTGGGCGCGGGCCAGGCCGGGTGGGAGGTGGCGGCGGAGGGCGGCGTTGGCGCCGGGGGCGCCGTGCACGCCGCCGCCCGGGTGGGCGCTGGCAGAGGCGAGGAACAGGCCCCCACAGGAGTCTCCGGGCGGCCGAGGCCCGGTACGGGGCGGAAGACCAGCTGTTGGTGGAGGGCGGTCGTGCCGCTGTTGAGGGCACCGTTCATCAGGTTGGCGTCGAGTTCCTGGAGGGTGGGCGGCGCCAGGACGCGGCGGGCGCGGATCAGCGCGCGGAAGCCCGGTGCGAACCGCTCCACCTGCTCTTCCACCCGGTCCGCCATGCGGTTGCGCGCGTCGGGGTGCCAGTTGCCCGTGATGCCCTGGTCGCCGGCGTCCGCGGTGATCTTGTGCGGTACATGGGTGTAGGCCCAGGCCGCCTCGGTGCCACGGGGCGAGCGGCTGGGGTCGGACCGGGTCATCTGGCCGAACAGACAGGAAGGGACGGTCGGGGACCTCGTGCATGGCGATCTGGGCGGCGAAGCGCGTCAGCTCGTCCACGCCGTCGGCCACGTGCACGGTCCCGGCCCGCGCCGCCTGTTCGGCCTGCCAGGGCACCGGGCCGTCCAGCGCCCAGTCCACCTTGAAGGTCGCGAAGTCCCACTGGAAGCGTCTCAGGTCGGACAGGAGTTGGTCGGGCAGGTGCGCCGGGGCGACGAGGTCGCGGTAGAGGGCGGGGGCGGACACGTCCGCGAGCACCGCCCGGCCGGCCCCGACGGTCTCGCCGCCCGCCGTCCGCACCCCCACCGCGCGCCCGCCCCGCACCACCATGGACTCGACGCGCTGCCCGCAGCGGACCTGTCCGCCCAGCGACTCCAGGCGCCGGACCAGGGCCCGGGTCAGGGCGCCGGAGCCGCCGACGAGCACGGGGAAGCCGTAGGTCTGGCCGAGCATGGCCATCAGCCAGCCGAAGCCGGCGCTGCCGGCCGATTCCGGGGCGAGGTCGGCGTGCAGCGCGTTGCCGGCCAGTAGCAGCCTGCCGCCCTGGCCGGCGAACTCCTCCTCACCCATCCGGCGCACCGGCAGCGCGAACGTGCGCGCCAGGCGCAGCCCGCCGGCCGCGCGGAGCCGCAGCGCCAGCCGGGTGCCGGCCCGCACGAACAGCGCGTCCAGCAGGTCGGGGCGCACCCGGTCCCACGTCGTGCAGCCGCCGCCAGGCGTCCCCGTCGCCGGGCGCGAAGGCGTCGAGGGACGCGGCGGTGGTGTCGACGCTCCGGTCGAGCACGGCGCACGAGCCGTCGCTGAGCGGGTGCGCCAACACGTGCGGCGCGTGGCTCCAGCGCAGGCCGTGGTCCTGGAGCCGGAGCCCGGCCAGTACGGGGGAGGCGGCGGCCAGCGGGTAGAAGGAGCTGAACAGGTCGTTGGTGAACGCGGGGTCGACCCCCTGGTCGTGGCGGACCGCGCCGCCGGGTTCGGGCTGTTCCTCCAGGACCAGGACGTTCCAGCCGGCGTCCGCCAGCAGGTTGGCGGCCACCAGCCCGTTGGGGCCGGCGCCGATGACCACGGCGTCCGTCGTCGTCCCCGGCGTCACCCGTGTCGTCCCTTCCGTCGTGGCCCCGTCGCGTTCCCCCGCCATCACTCGCCCTGCGGGCCTGCGGCGGCCGGTGTCGTGGTCGCGGCCCGGTCGTGCCGCTGCCGCTGGTCGTGGTCGGCCTCGCAGAGCCCGGCGAGCCGGCCGAGCATCGCCCGGTGGCGCAGGTGGATCAGCGGCTCGAACGCCGCGTTGTGCAGCCAGCCGCCCGCCCCCTGCAGCGGGTGCTGGTCGACCAGGACGAGGCAGTGCTCGCCCCACGGCCGCAGCTCGATCGCGATGCGCGCGGTGCCCAGGGCGCCCGCGTGGGCCTCCAGCTCCAGCCGACTGCCCTCCTCGCAGAAGCGGACGGTCGTCCGGTTGGTCAGCGAGACGGGGCCGATCCGTACCTCGTAGCCGATGGACGCGCCCGTCTGCGGCCAGTCGCCGTGGATCGGGCGTGAAGAGGCCGTCCCCACCACCCATTCCGCGTAGCGGGAGCCGTCGGCGAGCACGGCCCACACGGTGCTCGGCGGGGCTTTGACCAGGCGATGGCGAACAGCCAAGGCGCCTCCTCGGTTCGTCTGCCGTCGGATTCGGTTCGTCTGCCGTCGCATGCCGTCGGATGCCGTCCGAGGTCGTCGGACGCGTCAGCCCTCCACGAGTGCCCCACTTCGCCCCCGTCCAACCAGCGCGTTTCGCCCGGGCCCCGGCGGAAGGGGGTCCGCCACGCCCCCGGGTACGGCCGACCCGGCCGGGCCGTGGGAACGGCGCTCGCCCCGGCGGACGCCGGTGGCCCGGCACGCGGCTGTCCCGGCGCGCGCCTGTGGCCGGCGCGCGCCCGCACCTGTGGCCCGGCGTGGCCACCTCCGTGGCGCGTGACTATCCCGTGGCGCGCGGCTACCTCCGGTGGGCGCAGGCGGGCGCGGTACTCCCCCGGGGCCGTGCCCCGGGGGCGTCGGAAGGCGCGGCTGAAGGCGTGCGGGGAGGCGTAGCCGACGGCCCCGGAGATCGACTCGACCGGCTCGTCGGTGTCACGGAGCCGGACGGCCGCCAGGTCGAGCCGCCACCGCGTCACGTACGCGCCCGGGGTCTGTCCGAGGGCGGACCGGAAGTGCCTGGTCAGCGTGAACCGGGAGACGCTCGTCGCGGCGGCCAGGGACCGGGTGGTCCATGGGTGCTCCGGCCGGGCGTGCACATGTGCCAGGGCGTCGCGTACGACCGGGTCACGCAGCGCGCCCAGCCACGAAGTGGACCGCTCCTCGGGGTGGCGGGCCAGCCAGGCGCGTACGAACTGGACGAGCAGCAGGTCCACGATGCTGTTGATCGCGGCGGTGGTGCCGATCTGCGGCTCCGCCAGCTCCGCGGCGAGGAGTTCGACGGTCCTGCTGAACTGCGCGTTCTGGCCGGCCGTGACGTGCGTCGGCCGGGCGAGGTGAGCACCGGCGTGCTCACCTCCGGGTCCTGCTCGTAGTGCAGGACGATCACCTCCGTGTGCGCCGGTGCCGAGCCCAGCCGCAGCGCCCGGCCGTCACCTATGGCCCGGGCCGCCGCCTCGCGGTCGCAGGAGCCCATCGTCACGCTCGCGGCGCCGGCGATTCCGTGCGCGGTGCCGGGCGGCGCGAGTACGGCGTCCCCGGCCCGCACCCGCAGCGGCCGCTGGCCCGCGGTGTGGAGCCACACCGTGCCCCGGGAGACCACGTGCAGCACCGCACCAGGCCCGGCGTCCAGCCCCAGGCCCCAGGTCCCGCCGGCCTCCACCACGACGCCGAGCGCGCCCCGCGCACCCGACCACCCGCAAGACCTCCGCCAACACGTCCATGGGCCCCTCCCTGTCCACCCCGGCCAACCACCTCCCCGGGCGGGGAGACGGCGTACATACGACGTGCTCGTATCTCTCCCCGCCACGGCCTGAGGCAACGTCCAGGACGACCTTTCCGCGCACCGTGCGCGCGAACAGCGCCCGCACGGCGTCGCCCACCTCCCGCCCGTCCCCGCGCAGGCCGACCGGGACCGTGAGCCGGCCGGCGGCGACGAGCCCCAGCAGGTCGGTCAGCTCGCCGCTGGTCGAGGTCCGGTCGCCGTAGGTGGCGATGGTGCGGGGTTCACCGAAGCCGAACAGGGCCTTTGGGGGGAACGTGGTCGCCTCCCCCGACGAGTAGCCGACCAGGCGGATGGTGCCGCCCTCGGCGAGCCGGCTCCACGCCTGGGCCACCAGCGGCCCGCCGACCGTGTGCAGGACCAGGTCGAACCGGTCCTCGGTCCCGGCCAGCTCGGCCGGGTCAGTCAGGACCGCGTCGGCGCCGAGTTCGCGGAGTCCGGCGGCCCGACCCGGCGAGCCGACGAGCGCCGTCACCCGGGCGCCGGCCAGCGCTGCCAACTGGACGGCGAAGTGCCCCACGCCCCCGCTGGCCCCGGTGACCAGCACGTTCCGGGCCAACAGGGACCGCTCGCGCAGCACCCGCAGCGCGGTGACCCCGGCGATGCCCAGCGCGGCGGCCTCGGCCAACTCCACGCCGTCGGGCACGGTGCCGAGGCAGGCGGGGCTGACGGCCACCCGCTCCGCCCACGCGTGGGGCGCCATGCCCAGCGCGACGCGCGCCCCCACCGGCGGCCCCGACCCGTCGGCGGCGGCCCGTACCACGACCCCGGCCGCGTCGTGCCCGTGCACGGCGCCGGCCGGCCACAGGTGCAGGTAGTTCAGCTCCCCGAAGTTGAGCGCGATGTGCCGCACCTCCACCAACGCCTCCCCGGCGGACGGTACGGGCTCATCGACATCGGCGAACCGGACGGGCCCGGCCTCACCCCGAGCGACGACAAGGGCGCGCATGACTCACCTTCCTCTTGCTGGTGGGCGGTTGGAGACCCGTGCATGTCACGGGCGCCGCACGTGTCGCGGGTGCCGCACGCGTCACAGGCATCGCACGCGTCACTGGCGTCGCCGGTGTCGCACGTGTCGCGCTTCTGGCGCCACCGCGTGGCGGGGTGGCGGCACGGCGGCGGATCACAGGGTGCCGACGCCGCGCCGCGCCGGCCGCCTCGCTGCCGCCCTCTTGGAACCCTACGCAGCGACGGGGCGGGGACCAGTCCCGTGTGGATCGATCAGTTGGCCGTCTGTGTCAGTGCGGCGACCGGCAACCGCGTGCGCCACCGGCCCACGCGGCCCCGTAGCGCACGGGGGCGCTGAACGGTCCACGGGGCCCTGTCGGTCAAGAACGGCACCGTACCCGGACTATCGCGAGCCACCTAGATTTGCGACCGAGCAGGATCGGGCACGAGCGAGGCACAACCGAGCAAAGCCGAGCGGGGCCCCGGCGGGGTCGGGACACGACCCGGGGAGAGGGCTCACGGGCGGGCGGTGCCGGGCCAACCACGAGGCGTCGGGCTGGTGCGCATGGCCCCATCTGCTCAGGTGGGGGTGCGCGGTGCGAACGGAGAGAGCTGCCGATGGCAACCGTTGGCGTGGAAGAGGAGTACCTGTTGGTTGATCGGGTGACGGGACAAACGGCACCACACGCGAAGGCCGTGCTGAGAGCGGCCGCGTTGGAGCCCCTGGTCGCCGCGGAAGAGGTGCAATTGGAGCTGTTGCAGGTGCAGGTCGAGGTGGCCACACCGGTGTGCCACACGCTGGCGGAGGCGGGAGGCTATCTGGTGCGATTACGGGGCGCCGTGGCGGCGGCGCGGGAACACGGGTGCGGTCTCCTGGTCAGCGGCACGCGACCGCTCCGCGATGACGCCTCGGTGGCGGTCACCGACGAGGCCCGGTACCGCGCCATCCAACGGCATGCACGTGCTCGTCGCCGTCCCCAGCCGGCGGGTGGGCTTCGAGGTGCTGAACCGGGTACGGGTGTGGCTTCCCACCCTCATCGCGATGGCGGCGAACTCGCCGCTGTGGAGGGGCGACGACACCGGCTTCGGCAGTTGGCGCACGATCGTCTTCGGCCGCTGGGCGGTCGGCGGCATGCCGCCGCGCTTCGCCGACGAGGACGACTACGCGCGGCGCGTACGGCAGTTGCTCGACACCGGCGTCATCCGGGACGTGGGCCAGCTCTACTGGCAGGCGCGGTTGTACGAGCGCTACCCGACGGTCGAGGTGCGCTCCCTGGACGTGCAACTGCGGCCGCACGAGGCCATGTTGTTCGCCGGACTGGTGCGCGCGCTGGTCGACACCGCGATGCGGGAAGCGGAGCTGGGGGTCGCGGCGCCGGAGGCCAGCGCCGAGTTGCTGCGGCTCGCGGTGTGGCAGGCCGCCCGGCACGGGCTCAGTGGCGACCTCATCGATCCGGACGGCCGACGCCGTCCCGCCGGCGACGTGGTGCAGGACCTCCTCGCGCACGTCACGCCCGCGCTCAAGGAGGCCGGTGACACGCGTGAGGTGACGAGTCTGACCCACCGGCTGCTCACCGAGGGCACCGGCGCCGACCGGCAGCGCCGGGCCCTGGCCGCCGGCGGGCTGCCCGCGGTGGTGGAGATGATCGCCGCGGCCGGCGACCTGCGCTGACGGCTCCGCCGCCGGCGTCACCCCCGGCCCCGGTGTCGTCCCCACCGCTCCACCGTTGATGGCCGCACGCGTGCGCCCTATTGGCGGGGCACGCGTGCGGCTGGTGGCGGAGCGCGCGGGGGCGGGCTGGGGCTGGGGGGTAGGTGGCGCGGGGGCGGTTCGTACGCGCGACGCGGCTACCGCCGCTTGAACTCCACCGGGCCGCCGTTCATCTCGACCGTGCCGTCCACGTGCAGGACCGGGCGTCGCTCGGTCCTGCGGGCGCTGTACGCCTCGATGTGGTGGATGGCCACCCCGTCGGGGGGAGCCGAAGTCGATGAGGGCGAGGGCGACCCAGTAGCGGGTCTTGGCGTTCTCGAAGAGGGGGACGGTGACCGTGGAGCCGCGCCCGTCGGTGATGACGACCTTCGCGCCGAAGCTGCGGAAGGAGCCGTAGCCGTTGCTGAGGGCGGAGTACGCGCAGAGCAGTACGTACCCCTGCGCGTCGGGCCGCACGATGCGCACGAACTCGCGGCCGGGGGCCCGGGCATCACCGTCGAGGCGGATGTGGGGGTGGTCCTCAAGCGAGCCGAGGCGCTTGTAGTAGACGACGTCGCCCCTGCTCTTCTTCTTTCTGCCCGTGGTCTCGGCCTTGTCCGCCCCCGCGGCGTCCGGCTGGACCAGCGGCTCACCCTCGGGCTTGTGGTCCGCCTTGACGAGGGTGCCGGGGGCCTTGGGGCCGCGCAGGGCCTTGGTGGCCGGCACGAACAGCGCGTACAGGTCGAGGTTGGCGCCCTGTTGGCGCCGCTGCTCGCTGCCGCCGTCCCACTCCAGGGCGGCCTCGACCACCAACTCCCGGTCGTGCTTGTCCAGGTCGATCGCGGCGCGCCCGCCCTTGTCGAGGCTGATGTCGCCGAGCGGCAGCTTGCGCAGGTTGGCCCGGGCCGGGGCCGTCGTGGGAGGAGGCGTCGGGGCCGGGGCGGGGGTGTTCGAGACGGCGGGGGGCGCGGTGGCGGCGACGCCGGTGGCTTCGGTGACGTCCGGCTCGACCTCCTCCGCCACGGCGATGCCGTAGTCGGTGGCGAGACCCGCGAGCCCGTTGGCGTACCCCTGGCCGATGGCACGCAGCTTCCAGCCGGCGCCCCGGCGGTAGATCTCGGCCAGGAGCACGGCGCGTTCGCCGTCGGTGAGGTCGGGCTGGTGGAAGACGACGGGCTCGGCGCCCGGCTGCTCGACGCGGATCGTCACCTGCTTCACCCCGTGGAAGGTGCGGCTGGCGTCGTCGGGGTCGCAGCTCCCCACCAGGACGACCCGGTCCACGTCGGCGGGCAGCCCGGCCGGGTCCACCTCCACACGCTCGGGTCCCTCGGCGTCGACGGCGAGGTGGCGTACCGCGTCGGACTCGGCGGCCGGCTGGTTGTAGAAGACTATGTCGTCGTCCGACCTGACCTTGCCGTCCGCGGCGACCAGCAGCGCGCTCAGGTCGACCACGTCGCCGTCCGCGTGCAACGCCACGACGAGCCGCCCCGTCGCCACCGCCGTGTTCCCGCCCTTGCCAAGCTCCGGCATGAGCCCCCGCCTCCGCTGTCGCTCCCCGGTCTGTGACGGGTCAGCCTGTCATATAGTACGACAATGCGGCACTCTCGCCCCACCAACACCATGGGTATCCACTGCCTCAGACGCCTGGTCAGGCAAGCCCAGGGACCCGTTCAGTCGCCGAGTGGGTCGGTGTGTACGGGAAGCAGGATGCGGAACGTGGCGCCCTGACCAGGGGAGGTGTGGACCTCCATCCGGCCGTGGTGGGCGGCGACCAGGGACTGGGCGATGGACAGGCGCAGGCCGGCGCCGCCGGTCTGGGTCCGGCCTCGGGCTGTGTCGGCGCGGTAGAAGCGGTCGAAGACGCGGGCGGCCTGTTCGGCCGTCATGCCCGGGCCTTCGTCGCCCAGTTCGAGGACCGCCAGCGCGTCGTGGGTACCCACCCCGATCCGGACCGGAGTGCCGGCCGGGGTGTGGGCGATGGCGTTGCCGATCAGGTTGGACATGACCTGCCGTAGCCGCGCCTCGTCTCCCAGCACGGGGGCGGCTCCCGGAGGCCCGCCGCCGGGCCCGGTCAGGGTGACCGCCCGGTCGGGGGCGAGGGCCCCCAGGTCGTGCAGGGCGTCGGCCGCCAGGGTGCGCAGGTCCATCGGGGGTCGGCCGCAACGGCAGCTCGGTGCGCGCGGTGGGGTCCTCGTCCAGGCGCGCCAGCAGCAGGAGGTCCTCGACGATGTGCGCCAGGCGGGCTGATTCGCGCTCGATGCGGTGCATCGCCGTGTCGACGTCCGCCCGCTCGGGCATGCCGCCCATGCGGTACAGCTCGGTGAAGCCCTTGATTCCGAACAGCGGGGTGCGCAGTTCGTGGCTGGCGTCCGCGACGAAGGCGCGCATCCGGTCGTTGGTGGCCGCCCGTGCCGCGTCACCGGCTTCGATCCGGTCCAGCATGCCGTTGAGCGCGGCGGCCAAGCGTCCCAGTCCCGTACGGGTGGAGGAGGCTAGGTCGGGGACCCGCCGGGCAAGGTCACCGCCGGCGATGGCGGCCGCGGTCGTCTCGATGCGGCGCAGGGGACGCAGCCGGGCGCGTACGGCGAACCAGCCGATGACGCCCAGCAGCACGAGGAGCAGGGAGTCGATCACCAACATCCGCACTCCCAGACCCCGGATCGTGCCGTTCACCTCCTCCAGCGAGCCGGCCACGACGATGCTTCCCGGGGCGGAGGGGCCCCTTTCCCTTTCCCTTTCCCTCCCCCGCCTCCGTTACCGTCCTGTCGCGGCAGGGAGCGCACTGGTTGGGCGATCACCCGCCAGTCGTGGTCGCCGCCCGGCGCCTCGAAGGGGTCACCACCGCGGGCCGCGACCGCCGTGGCGTCCAGACGCGGCAGCTCGGGGGCGTCACCCACCGCGTGGCGCGGGCGCTGCGACACGCTGCCGTCGGCGTTCAGACGGACCACGTAGACGTCCCCGGTGAGCTGGCGCTCCACCGCGTCGCGCACCGGCGGCGCGGTGACGTCGGGAACCGCGCTGGGATCGGGGAGTCGCACGGCCGCCGCGGCGGCCGTGCGCAGCCGCTCGTCCAACTGGTCCACCAGTTGCCGCTGGAGGACCGTGATCAGCAGGGCGTTGCTGGCGACCAGTGCGGCCACGACCAGCAGCAGGCAGATGATCATCCAGTCGGGTCCGCAGCGACAGGCGCGCGGCGCCGCGGCGCAGGGACCCCGTCTTCATTTCCTGGGCCCGCGCAGGACGTAGCCGATGCCGCGCACGGTGTGGATCAGTTTGGTGTCGCCGGTGTCGATCTTCCGGCGGAGGTAGCTCACGTAGGAGGCCACGATGGAGTCGTCGCCGCCGAAGTCGTAATGCCAGACCCGGGCCAGCAGTTGTTCCCGGGACAGGACCTGTCCGACGTTCTCCATCAGCACGCGCAGCAGGTCGAACTCGGTCGGAGACAGCGGGACCGGCACGCCGCCCCGGGTCACCTGGCGGCTGTCGACGTCCAGTTCCAGATCACCGACCGTGAGGCGGTTCTCGGGCGGGTGGCAGCTGGTGCGGCGCAGCACGGCCTGGATGCGCAGGACCAACTCCTCCAGGTTGAAAGGCTTGGTGACGTAGTCGTGCCCGCTGATCCGGTCCTCGGCCGCGTCCCGTGCGGTGAGGAAGAGGATCGGCGTGTGCCCCGTACGCGCGTCCGGGCGGGCGCGCAGGCGGCGGGCAACCTCGAAGCCGTCGATGTCGGGCAGCATCACGTCGAGCACGACCAGGTCCACGGCGTGCTCGCGCACCGCATCCAGCGCCTGTGCGCCGGTCTCGGCGGTGTCCACGTGGAAGCCGCCAGCCGCAGGCTCGCCGACAGCAGCTCGTGCAACGTGGGCTCGTCCTCCACGAGGAGCAGGCGTTGTCTCGTCGTCATGGCATCTGCCCCCGGCTGGCGGTCTGCTGCACGACCAGTGTCCCCGCCGTGTCAGGCGTCGCGCCCGCGGAACACGACGAACGCCACCGCGAGGAGTGCCGGCCACGCACCCGGCCATGACGCCGAGCCCGGCCCAGGGGGCCAGTACGTCCGGGTCCCGGACGGCGGTGATGATCCGTCCGCCCGCGATGGGCGGCCAGAACTTCGCGACCCCGTCGCCGAGCGCGCCGGGCAGCGCGGGCGCGAACGCCCGCACGATGAGCATCACGCCGAACAGCGTCGTCACCGTGGCCGTCGTGGAGCGGATCACCGCGCCCAGGGCCAGTCCGAAGAGGGCAGCCAGGGTCAGGTACAGGCCGCCGCCGAGGACGCCGCGCGTCGCCACACCGTCCGACAGCGCCAGGTGTGGGGCGCCCGCCCCGGACAGCGCAGCCTGTCCGACGAGGAAGGCGCCGAGCGAGACCACGATCCCGACCGGCAGTGCCACCCCCACCAGCACCAGGGCCTTCGACCCCAGGACCCGGGCCCGCCGCGGTACGGAGGTGAGGGTGGGCACGGTCGTGCGCGCCCCGTACTCGGAGGTCATCACCAGGCCGCCCAGCAGGCCGAACGCGATCTGCGCGACCAGGTAGCCCATCAGGCTGGTCGCCAGCGGGTCGAACTCGGCCCGGTCGGCGGGTGACAGGTCCGCGTACTCGTCGCCCGCCGACGAACCGTTCAGCGCGGCCAGGCCCACGGCGAAGGCCAGCGCGCCCAGGATCACGAACAGTGTCGAGCGCATCGTCCGGATCTTGACCCACTCGGCGTGCAGGCTGTGCCAGAACGTCGCCCGGTCCGACCCCGCCTGGTGCGACGCGGGCCGTCGGCGGCCCGCCCGGGAGCGCCGCCGCGCCGGGACCGGCGCCGGCTCGGGGTGCGCGAGGGGGTGGCTCATCAGTTCGTCTTCTTCTCGGCCTGGTACTCCACCGCGTCGCGGGTCAGGTCCATGAACGCCTTCTCCAGCGACACCTGACGTGGAGTCAGCTCGTGCAGCTCCACCTCGACCGCCGCGGCCAGGGTGCCTATCGCGGCGGCTTCCAGGCCGGTGACCACGAGCGTGTCGTCGCCCTCGGTCCGCACGTCGGCGGCGCCGGCCAGCAGCGGCCGGAGCGTCTCGGCATGGGGGGTGCGCACCAGGACCTGGCGCTCGGAGTGCGCTTCGATGAAGTCTTTCACCGTGGTGTCCGCGATCAGCCTGCCGCGCCCGACGACGATGAGGTGGTCCGCGGTCAGTTCCATCTCGCTCATCAGATGGCTGGACATCAGCACCACGCGTCCCTCGGCGGCCATCCCGCGCATGAGCGAGCGGATCCACACGATGCCCTCGGGGTCGAGGCCGTTGAGGGGTTCGTCGAAGACCAGGACCGGCGGATCGCCCAGCAGCGCGGCGGCGATCCCCAGACGCTGGCGCATGCCGAGGGAGAACGTCCCGGCCCTGCGCCGCGCGACCTTCTCCAGCCGCACCTCGGCTAGTACCTGGTCCACCCGGCCGCGCGGGATTCCGCTGCCGGCCGCGAGGGCCAGCAGGTGGTGGAAGGCGGTGCGGCTGGGCAGCACCGCGCCGGGGTCCAACAGCGCCCCGACCGCCTTGAGCGGGGCGGGCTGGGCGGCGTACGGCCAGCCCCGCACGGTCGCGGTGCCCGAAGTGGCGGCGTCCAGACCCAGGATCAACCGCAGCGTCGTCGACTTGCCCGCGCTGTTGGGCCCCAGGAAGCCGGTGACCTCCCCCGCGCGGACGCCGAAGGTCAGGTCGTCCACGGCGAGGACCTCACCGTAGCGCTTGGTCAGTCCACGTACTTCGATCATCACGTCTCCACGGGCCGACGGTGGCAGAGGTGCCCGCGACGACCACGAGCACCACACCACCGTCGCCCGCGGACATGGGAGCGCGTGGGAGAACATGAACGCCGCATGCCGCCCCTGACCCGGTGACCTGCGCCGATCAGGTCGTCGGCCGTCTTCGGGACGGGGACCTCACAGGAAACTCACACGAAGGTCCGCTCCCGCGCGGGCGGGGAGGACGCGGCAGCCCCCCGCACGCCGTCGAGTCGGCCGGCCGTCCACCACTCCCGTCGCCGGTCGGGCGGGCGTTGCGGCGCCGCCACGCATGTCACACGCACGTCGCCGGGGACCACAGCGCGGAGCGGTTGAGGGACTGCGGGCAGTGGAGGTAGACCTCGGCTATGTCGATGAGGATGGCCAGGCTCGGGCGCCCGCCCTCCGCCGTCAGGGCGTCGAAGAAGGGGGCGTCGGTGAGGACGCGGGCCCGGCCGTTGACGCGCAGGAGGGTGCGGCTGCCGGGGACCAGGTAGAGCAGCCCGGCGTGCGGGTTGTCGACGATCGTGCGGGTTGTCGACGATCGTGCGGGTTGTCGACGATCGTGCGGGTTGTCGACGATGTTGTGCAGGCTGTCACCGCGCCGGTTGCCGGCGCGCTCCGGCAGCACCAGCGTGCCGGGGTCGACGACGTGCGTGAAGCCGGGCTCGCCTCCGCGCGGCGACGCGTCACAGGTGCCGTACGCGTCCGAGGTGGACAGCAGGCAGAACGGGGAGCGGGCGACGAAGTCCAGGTCGTCCGGATCGAGGCGGGGGTGGACCTTGTCGATGACGACCGGGTGCGGCTCGCCGAGCAACTCTCGCAGCTCGGCGTGCGAGTCGAGGGTGACGTAACGCGGACCGCTCGCGGGGGGCGTGGCTGTGGCGTGCTCGTGCTCCGGGGCTGCGGCGTCGGTCCTGCTGGGCAAGGCGTCTCCCGGTGGTGGGTGGTGCGTGCGCGGGTGCGTGGGTGGGTGGGGTGGTGCTGTGCGAGTGGCGTGTGCGGTGGGTGTGGTGTGGGCGCGGTCTGTCGCGGCCCTCGTACGTCGGCTGGCGTCCGCGGTCTCAGTGCGGCGTGGACGTCGGAGCGGGCTCCGGCGTCGGGGCGGGCTCCTGGGCCGGGGGCGTAGCCACCGGGGCCGGTGGTCTGGTGCCGTGGCGGCCGATGGGGAGCATCAGGGGGCGGCCGGAGACCGGGTCCTCGATGATGCGGCTGTTCAGGCCGAAGACGGCGCGTACGGACTCCTCCGTGAGGACCTCGTGCGGCGGTCCCGCGGCGTGGAGTCGGCCGTCGGCCAGGGCGACGATGTGGTCCGCGTAGCGGGCGGCGAGGTTGAGGTCGTGCAGGACCATGACGACGGTCGTGCCGCGCTCGTGGTTGAGGTCGGTGAGCAGGTCCAGGACCTCGACCTGGTGGCTGGCGTCGAGGAAGGTGGTGGGCTCGTCCAGCATGAGGATGTCGGTCTGCTGGGCCAGCGCCATCGCGATCCACACCCGCTGGCGCTGACCGCCGGAGAGTTCGTCCACGGAGCGGTCGGCGAGGGCCGTGGTGACGGTGGCCTCCAGCGCCGCCGCCACCGCCGCGTCGTCCTCGGCGCTCCAGCGCGAGAACATCCGCTGGTTCGGGTGGCGCCCACGGCCGACGAGGTCGGCGACAGTGATGCCCTCGGGCGCCACCGGCGACTGCGGCAGCAGGCCGAGGGTGCGGGCAAACTCCTTCGCGGGCAGCCGGTGCACCTCCTTGCCGTCCAGGACGACGCGGCCGGCGCGCGGGGACAGCAGCCGGGACATGGACCGCAGCAGCGTCGACTTGCCGCAGGCGTTCGCGCCCACGATCGCCGTGATCCGGCCCGGCGGCACGGCCAGGTCGAGGGAGTCGACGACGGTGCAGTCGCCGTACCCGAGGGTGAGCCGTTCGGCGGCCAGGGAATGGGACTGGGTCACAGCGAGCCTCCCGCCCGGTTGGTGCGGATGATCAGGTAGACGAGGTAGGGCGCGCCGAGCACGCCGGTGACGACGCCGACCGGGTAGCGGGTGTCGAAGGCGTACTGGCCGGTGAAGTCGGCGACCAGCACCAGCAGCGCGCCGACCAGGCCGGCCGGGACCAACAGCGAGCCGCCGGGGCCGGTGACGCGGGGGGCGATGGGGCCGGAGAGGAAGGCGACGAAGGCGATCTGGCCGGCGCCGGCGGTGGCGAAGGCGATGAGGCCGACGGCGGCGACGATGACCGTGATCCGGGTGCGTTCGACGCGTACGCCGAGCGCCGCCGCGGTGTCGTCGCCCAGTTGCATGGCCGACAGGTTCCGCGCCTGCGTCAGGAGTACGGGTCCGAGTACGGCCAGCGCCAGCGCGGCGGGCCTGGCCTGGCCTGGTCCCAGGTGCCGTTGAGGCTGCCGGTCAGCCAGCGCATGGCCTCCTGGAGGTCCCACTCGGCGGCCTGCGAGAGCACGTACGCGACGACGCTGTCGAGCATCGCCGCGATGCCGATGCCGATGAGGATGAGGCGGGTGCCGACGACGCCGTCCTTGAACGCGAGCGTGTAGACGAGCAGGGCCACGGCGAGGGCGGCGGCGATGGCCAGGGCCGACACCTGGGTCTCACCGAGCGAGAGCATGACGATCGCGACGGCCGCCGCCGCGCTCGCGCCCGAGCTGATGCCGATGACGTCGGGGCTGGCGAGCGGGTTGCGCAGCATGGTCTGGAAGGTGACGCCGGCCAGGCCGAAGCTGAAGCCGGCCACGGCGGCGAGCGCGGCACGCGGCACCCGCAACCGTCCGACCGTGAACGTCGCCCCGGGCACATTCTCGTTCAGGACCACCCGGACCACGTCGGCCAGCGGGTAGTTCGTCTGCCCGTACATCAGCGACCCGACGAATGCGAGCAGCACCAGGACGGCCAGCAGCACGATGACCGCGCGCCGGCGCAGCACCCGGCGGACCCGGCCGCGGGCCACAGCCGCCACGGCCTCCACGGTGGACGGGGCGAGCGGGGCCGGGGCGGGTGACGTGGTGGACGAGGTCGTGGGGGCGGTGGGGGAGCCGGCGCTCACAGGGCACGCACCTTCTGCCGACGGACGATCCAGATGAAGAAGGGGGCGCCGACCAGCGCCGTCACGATGCCCACGTCGATCTCGGCGGGCCGGGCGACGACCCGGCCGATGACGTCGGCGCCGGTGAGCAGCGCCGCGCCGAGCAGCGCGGAGAACGGCAGCAGCCAGCGGTGGTCCACGCCGACCAGCAGCCGGCAGGCGTGCGGGACGACGAGGCCGACGAAGCCGATGGGGCCGGCGACCGCAGTCGCCGCACCGCACAGCACGACGACGCCCAGCGCGACCCGCTCGCCGAGCCCGGCCGCCAACTCCTCGCCGAGCGCCAGCGAGTTGAGGGCCTTGGCCGACAGCAGGCAGATCGCGAAGCCGACGGCGAGGAAGGGCAGGACGTGCCCGATGCGCTCGTACGAGGCGCCGCCCACGCCGCCGATCTGCCACAGCCGGAAGCCGCCGGCCAGGTCGTTGCGGGGCAGCAGCACCGCGGTGACCAGCGAGGCGAAGGCGGCCGAGGTGGCCGCGCCGGACAGGGCCAGCTTCAGCGGCGTGGCGCCGCCGCGCCCCAGCGTGCCGACGCCGTAGACGAACGCGGCGGCGAGCGCGGCGCCCGCCATCGCGACCCAGATGTAGCCGGTCAGCGAGGTGAGGCCGAAGTATGCGACCGAGACGGCCACGGCCAGCGAGGCGCCCATGTTGACGCCGAGGATGCCCGGGTCGGCCAGCGGGTTGCAGGTCACGCCCTGCATGACCGCGCCCGCGAGGCCGAGCGCCGCGCCGATCAGCACCGCGAGGAACGTGCGCGGCACGCGCTTGGCGACCGCCGCCCGCTCCAGGGTGTCCTCCGCGCCGCCGAGCCCCGCCCAGACGTCGGACCAGCCGACGGTGCGGGAGCCGAAGGCGACGGAGGCCACCATCAGCGCGGCCAGCACCAGGACCGCGACCAGCAGCCACAGGGCGCGCACGCGCGCCGGACGCCGCACCACGGCGACGTCCGGCGCGCGGGGGGTGGTGTCCGCGGTCACTTGACCTTGTCCGCGGCCTTGGCGAGCGCGGCGACGTAGTCATCGAGCACCCAGGAGATCGACAGCGGCGTCGGGTTGGCCGCGGTCGCCAGCGGCGAGGTGCCGGGCAGCAGGTACATCGAGTCGCGCTTGATGGCCGGGAGCTTGGAGACCAGCGGGTCCTCGCGCAGCGTCCTGGCGAGGGTGCCCTTGTCGTTGCCGTAGCCGGTGACGATGTCGACGTCGTTGAACTCGTCGATCTGCTCGGCGCTGCGGGTGAGCGCGAACTTGTCGGTGCCCTTGGACGCCTTGGCGACGCTGTCCGGGATCTTCAGGCCGAGGTCCTCGAAGAAGAGCGTGCGGGTGTCGTGGGCGGTGTAGAAGCCCACCTCGCTGACGTCACCGGGGTCGACGTGCGTCATGAACATCGCCGACTTGCCCTTGAGCTGCGGGTACTTGCCGACGGTACGGGCGATCCGCCCCTCCAGGTCCTTGATCATCGCCTCGCCCTTGCCGGCGAGCCCGATGGCCTTGCTGTTCGACCGGATGATCTCGCGCCACGGCGTCGCCCACGGGGCGTCCGGGTAGACCCCCACAGGGGCGATCTCGCTGAGGGTCTCGTAGTCCTGCTTGGTCATGCCGGAGTAGGTGGCGAGGATGACGTCGGACTGGGTGTCGGCGACGGCCTCGAAGTCGATGCCGTCGTTCTCGTCGAACAGGACCGGCGTCTTGGCGCCCAGTTCGTCCAGCTTCTTCTCGCCCCAGGGCAGCACTCCGTCGCCGTCGTCGTCACCGAAGTCGGCCTTGGCCATGCCGACGGGGACCACGCCGAGCGCCAGCGGCACCTCGTGGTTGGCCCAGTTGACGGTGGCGACGCGCTCGGGCTTCTTCTTGATGGTCGTCTTACCCAGGGCGTGCTTGATGGCGATCGGGAAGGTGCCGTCGGCGACGGGGGCGTCGCTGGACGTGGAACCGTCGGACGGGGCGGAGGCCGAGCCCTTGGTGCCGTCGGCCTTGGCGTCGTCGCCGTCCGACGAGGAGCCGCCGCAGGCCGCGACGGTCAGGAGCGCGGCGGTCGCGGCCGCCGCGGTGAACAGGCGCAAGCGAATGGAACGCATGATGGTCGAACCCCACTGATCCGGATGCCAGGTGCCGGTCCTCGCACGCCTGGGTCCGGGGAGGCCGTCGTGGAGTAGTGCACCACTGTCGAACACAAGCACTTAAGTAAGCCTTACCTTCGTACCTTAAGAGGTCGCCGATCACTGTCGCAACCAGTCTTACGAGACAGCCGATGTAGCCATCGGGACACGAACCCAAGGCGCGCATGGGGAAATACGGCCTGCCGGCGGATCGTTCCTGTCCGAAAAGGTGGCGCCGGGGGCCAGGGCCGTGGGCCCGGGCGAGGGCGAGGGCGGGAGCCTGGCCGGGGTCCGTGAAGCGGGGCGGTGGCGGTGAGCGGGGCGGTGTGCGGTGTGCGGGGGTGGCGGTGAGCGGGGCGGGCCGATCGGGGTCGGCCCCGGGGGCCGTTCCCTGGGCCCCGTCAGCAGACCTGGAACGCGCCCGGGGTGAGGCCGGTCGTCCGCCGGAAGGCCGCGCCGAAGGCGCTCGCCGACCGGTAGCCCACCTCCGCCGCCACGGCCTCCACCTCCCAGCCCCGGGCCAGCAGCGCCACGGCGTGCTGCGCCCGGATCGAGGCGACCCAGCGCGCGAAGCTGGTACCGGTCTCCGCGGCGAAGGCCCGGCTGATCGTCCGCGCGCTCACGGCCAGCTCGGCCGCCCACTGCGACAGGGTGCGCTGGTCGCCGGGGGTCCGCGCGCAGCGCGTCGGCGATCGGGCGCAACAGGGCCGAGGTGGGCGCCTAGACGAGCAGTTCACGCGGCGAGGGTTCGAGCACGTCGAGCACCAGCGCCTCAGTGACCTTCCGCGATGAGGCGGACAGGCCCGGCTCGCACAGCCGCTCAAGCAACAGCCGCAGCAGCTCGCCCGGAACCAGGTCCCCGCGATCGCCGACCCCGAGTGCAGCGTGCCGGCCGGCGTCCACAGCCCGAGCGCGGGCGTGATCGTCCACACCCGCGCCCCGACGACGGCGCTGGACGCGCCGCGCTCGTTCCACAGCAGCTCGTGGAACGGGTGCGAGTGCTCGCACCAGGTGGTGTCGTGCGCGACGACCTCGTCATACGGCTGGATCGCGAACGGCACCTCGACCGCCCTCGCGGCCACCACCGGCAGCGACCGCGTCTCGCGCACGGGCCGCGCGGCCGGCGCACGGGACGCCCCGGCCGGGCGGGGCACCCCGGCGGCAGGGGACGCGCCGGCGGAGCGGGCCCGGGTCGGGTGGGACGCCCCGGTCGGATGAGGCGCGGCCGGGCGCGGGGCGGCCGGGTGCCGGGGGGACGACATGGCCTCACCCTAAGACCCGGTCTCCGGTGGCATCACCGCCCCTCCGGTGACCGCGGGCGGTCGCCGCCGCCGCGCCAGGCGGCGTACAGGCCGGGGTCGCTGGCGGCGATCGCCGCCAGCGACCCCGGCGCGACGCCGCTGAGCACGAGCCCCACGCCGGTGCCGAGCACGGCGAGGAAGACGATCAGGTCGTGCGCGCAGTGGGCCTGCGAGACGCGGCGGATGCCACTGAGGTGGCCCGTGCGACGGGTGGGGCGGGAACGGCGGGCGCTGGGGGCCCGGCTGGTGCGGCGGGAGCGGCTGGTGCGCTGGCTCATGGTGAACTCCCCGTTCACGGTGGGCGGCTGTGTCTGTGAGGATGTGGTCCAGGCTCACGGCGGCGCGCGGTGCTGCCGGTCGACTGGCAACACGCGCGGGTACGGGCATACGCGCGTGGACGGGCGGGCATGCGGTACGGGTCGGGCCGCGTACGAGATCGGGGGCTACGGGGCACGATGAGCGAACTGAAGCCAGTCAAACAGGGCTCGGGGCCCGAAGAGGCGGCGCTGGCCGTGGCGTTGCGGGACCTGTTCCAAGGGCTGGGCGTCTCGACCCGGCGCTACGCGGCCCGCCGCGCGTACGATTCCTCCACCGTCTCCCGCTATCTGAGCGGCAACCGCATGCCGCCCTGGGAGTTCGTCCTCAACCTGCTACACGACGTGGCCGAGGAGCGGGGCACCGTGCCGACCGAGGAGACGATCGGCATGCTCCGCGATCTGCACAACGCGGCGCTGAGCGGTAGCAAGTCCCCGGCGCACACGTTGCAGTTGCTGGAGCGGAAGCTGGCCGAGGCCGACCAGGAGGCGCGTCGGGCGGCGGCCCGCGAGCGCTGGCTGGAGGACGCGCTCCAGGACCGCGAGCACCGCGTACGCGACCTCCAGACGCGCTTCCACGAACTCCAGGCGTCCGCCACCGCGCCCGCCTCGTCCGACCCGCTGGGTGACGCCGCCGGCGAGCGGGCCAACGAACAGGCCCGGCTGCGCGAGGAGGTGCGCGAACTCAGGGAGGAGCTGGCCCGGGTGCGGGCGCGGCACCAGCGGGCGGAGGAGCGCTGCGAACAGTTGGAGCGCCAACTCGCCGAGGCGGAGGGCGGGTCGGGGCAGGCGGGCGAGGACGCCCTGCTGCCGGCGGTGGCGCACCGCGCGACCGAGGCAACCCGCGTCCCCGAGGAGGTCGGACCGGCCGGGCCGGCGGAAGCCGAGGCGCACAACCGGTTCATGGCCGCGCCCGGCTCGGCACCGGTCAACTCGGTCTACCAGATCGGCCACGTGCACGGCAGCGTCACCGTGAACGCGGACGACTGGCAGGTGGACGAGGAGATCGTCGCGGCGGTCAGCGTCCGGGTGTACGACCTCGACGAACACCTGGGCAACGGCCTGCTACTGGACTCCCGGACGGTGATCACCTCGGCCAGGTTGCCGGCCGACCCGCTGTTCAGCGGGGTGCACGTCGCCGCCGCCGGGCGCCTGGTGGCGGCGGCGGTGGTCGAGACGCTCGCCCTTCCCGAACTCGACCCGCGCTGGTTGCGATACCCCGCTCCCCTGGTAGTACTGCGCCTCGCCGAGCCCGTCCCCGTGCAGCCGCTGACCTTCGACTGGCGCCCCCGCCCGGGCCGACAGCTCCTGGTGAGCGCGCACGCGGCGACCGGCCCCTACTCGTGCGTCCTCGACGTCAGGGGCCGCACGGGCGACTGAGTGCGGGTGGCCGGCGAGGTGGCGCGCGGCCTGATCGGCGCCCCGGCCTTCTCCAGTACGGGCGGGCTCGCGGGCCTCGTCCTGGCCGAGGGCGGGCAGGACGGCCTGCTGCTGCCCGTCACTACCCTGCGCGCCCTCACCTCCGTCCGGTTGGAGGACCTGGCGGCCGAACTGGGCGACGCCCCGGCCGGGTCGCGACCGGGCCCCGCCGGACCGACGCCGGCCTAGGGACGCCCCTGACCACCGCGTACCCGAGGCGTCGCGATGTGGGCCACCCGCGAGGCGCGGTTCCCCGCCTGCCCGCCCCACGCCCAGGACTCACGCGAGGAACCCACGCGCAGGGCCCCGCCCCGACCCTGGTGTGCGGTCGGGGCGGGGCCCGGGGCGGGCTGCCGGGTGAGGGTCAGCTCAGGACGGCGAGCGCGGCGTCGTAGTTCGGCTCGTCGGCGATCTCGCCGACCAGCTCCGTGTGGAGGACCTTGTCGTTCTCGTCTAGCACGACCACGGCGCGCGCGGCTAGGCCCGCCATGGGGCCGTCCGCGATGGCCACGCCGTAGGCGTCGAGGAACTCGCGGCCACGCAGCGTGGAGAGGGTCTTGACCTGGTCCAGGCCCTCGGCGCCGCAGAACCGGCCCTGTGCGAAGGGCAGGTCGGCGGAGATGCAGAGCACCACGGTGTTGTCGAGCTTGCCGGCCCGCGCGTTGAACTCGCGCACGGACTTCGCGCAGGTCGGGGTGTCCACGCTCGGGAAGATGTTCAGGACCTTGCGCTGGCCCGCGTAGTCGGCCAGCGTCTTGTCCGCCAGGCCCTCGCCCACCAGGCTGAACGCGGGTGCCTGGGCCCCCGTCTCGGGCAGTTCGCCGGTGACCTGGACCGGGTTCCCCTTCAACGTAACCTGCGCCATGAAAAGCCTCCTGCCAGCGGTGTCCATCGTCGGTGCAGCACGCCCGATCTTAGTGCGGAGGCGGGCCCCGGGGCCGCGCCCCCCGTCGGCGCCCGCATCGCGGACGGGCCGCGTCACACCTGACGCGCCGTTCCGGACCGGCCCGCTTCCCCGCCAGCCGGACCGGTGACTACGACCGTGGGACCAGTCGGCCGGCCTGTCGTCCGCCCACGGGTGGAGTCCGGCCCCGTCCGACAGACGGTTTCGTCCGAACTGTCGTACGCGAGAAGGTCTACCCGTACGACCACCACCGACAGGAGGGCCCCCACCCGTGCGCACCAGACGACCAGCCGCCTCCCTCATCGCAGCGAGCGCGGTCGCCGCGCTGATCCCCGCGCTGGCCCCGACCACGGCCACCGCGGCGGACACCGCCAGCGCGCCACGCGTCGCCACACAGCAGCAGTTCGCCGCACAGAAGCTCAACTGGAAGCGGTGCGACCCCGACGCGCCGGCCGCCTTCCAGTGCGCCACGGTCAAGGTGCCGCTCGACTACGACCGGCCCCGGGGCAAGAAGCTCGACATAGCGATATCCCGCGTCAAGGCCAGCTCTCCGGACCAGCGGCGCGGCGTGCTGTTGCTGAACCCCGGCGGGCCCGGCGACGCGGGTCTCGACATGCCGGTGTACATGGCCGAGCAACTGCCTAAGTCGGTCAAGAGCCGCTACGACCTGATCGGCTTCGACCCGCGCGGCGTCGGCCAGAGCGCGCCGGTGACCTGCGGCCTGTCGTACGGGGAGCAGGTGTCGGACCGCCCGTACAAGGCGGCCACCTTCCCGAGTGACGTGCGGTGGACCCGCACCGTCGCGAAGAAGTGCGTCACCAAGAACGGGGCGAAGCTGCCGCACCTGACCACCCGTAACACCGCCCGCGACATGGACGCGATCCGCGCCGCGCTCGGCGAGAAGAAGGTCTCCTACCTGGGGTACTCGTACGGCACCTACCTCGGCGCCGTCTACGCGCAGATGTTCCCGTCGCGCGCCGACCGGTTCGTGCTGGACAGCGCGGTGGACCCCCAGCGGATCTGGCGCGGGATGATCCAGATCTGGGCGGAGGGCGCCGAGCCGGCCTTCGACCGGTGGACCCGGTGGACCGCCGAGCGCGACGCGAAGTACAAGCTCGGTCGCACCGCGCGCGAGGTGCGCGGCACGTTCTGGAAGCTGGTCGCGCGGGCCGACCGCGACCCCATCGTCATCGACGGCCAGAAGATCACCGGCGACGACATCCGGGCCGGCCACGCCGTCTTCTTCAGCGTGCGCGAGGCCGCCGAGGCCGTCGTCGAACTGAAGAAGGCCGGCGCCGGCGGCAAGGCCCGCCTCGCCCGGGTGCCCGAGATCGTCAAGCCCGCGACCCCGCCGACGTTCGGCCGGGCCGCCGCCGAGGACAACGGGACGGCGGCCTTCTGGTCCGTCGTGTGCGCCGACACCCGCAACTGGCCGCACGACCCCGAGACGTACCGCCGTGAAGCGATCCGCGACAAGGCCAGGTACCCGCTGTTCGGCGACTTCGCGTCCAACATCACCCCGTGCGCCTTCTGGGGCAAGGGCAGCGAGCCGGCCACCAAGGTCAACAACAGGGTGCCGTCGCTGATCCTGCAGAACGAGTGGGACTCCCAGACCCCGCTACCCAGCGGCGTCGGCGCGCACAAGGCCATAAAGGGCTCGCGGATGGTCACCGTCGCCGGCGGCGAGGGCCACGGCATCTACGGCTCCGGCTCGTGCGCCGACAAGACCACCACCGCGTACCTGACCACCGGCAAGCTCCCGGCCAAGGACCTCACCTGCAAGGCCCCCGAGCCCAAGCTCCAGAAGTCGGTCCGCCTCCCGTCCCCGGCCGCCCCGGCCCCGGGCCGCTGACCCCGACCTGGCACCTGATCGCCTGAGTTAGGCCACCCCGCCCCCGCTCCCGCCACCGGTCGGCGGCGCTGGGTCGGGTCGGTCAGGGAGACGGGACGCCAGACGCCGTCGGCGCGGTAGCGGTCGGTGCCGGGCGGGACGATGGCGTCGATGCGGTCGAGGGTCGCGTCGTCCAGGGTGAGATCGGCCCCCGCGGACAGGGTGTCCAACTGTTCCTGGGTGCGCGGGCAGACGATCATCGAGGTGACGGCCGGGTGGGCCAGTGGGAAGGCGATGGCGAGTTCGGGGAGGGCGCGGCCGAGGTCGTCGGCGACCTCGACGAGTTGCTCCACTACCTCCAGCTTGGCCGCGTTCTCCGGCAGCGCCGGGTCGAAGCGGGCCGGGTGCAGTGCGGGCCGGCCAGTGGTCATGTCGATCGGCCGGCCCTTGCGGTACGCGCCGGTCAGGAACCCCGAGGCGAGCGGACTCCAGGTCAGGACGCCCATGCCGTACCGCTGGCAGGTCGGCAGCACCGAGGTCTCCACGCCACGGGCGAGCAGCGAGTAGGGCGGCTGCTCGGTGCGGAAGCGTAGGGCGGCTGCTCGGTGCGGAAGCGGGGCAGGGCGCGGCGTTCGACGACGTGGTGCGCCTCGGCGATCTCCTCGGCCGGGGCCTCGGCGATCTCCTCGGCCGGGAAGGTGGAGCAGCCGAACGCGCGGATCTTGCCCTGGCGCACCAGGTCGCCGAGGACGGACAGGGTCTCCTCGATGTCGGTGTCCGGGTCGGGCCGGTGCACCTGGTAGAGGTGGATCCAGTCGGTGCCGAGCCGGGTGAGGCTCTCCTCGACGGCCCGCGTGATCCAACGCCGCGAGTTGCCGCTGCGGTTGCGGCCCTCGCCCATCTGGAAGTGCACCTTGGTGGCGAGGACGACGTCGTCGCGGCGGCCCCGCAACGCCTTGCCGACGATGGTCTCGGACTCGCCGGCGGAGTACATGTCGGCGGTGTCGACGAAGTTGATCCCGCGATCGAGCGCGGAGTGCACGATCCGCGCGCACGCGGGGTGGTACGGGTTGCCCACGGAGCCAAACATCATGGTGCCCAGGCAGTACGTGCTGACGTCGATCCCCGTACGCCCCAGCGGGCGGTAGCACATGTCCATGCGCCGGCACGCTATGCGTTGGAGTGGGCTCTAGGGCAAGGGTTACGCGGTGGGGCGGCACGGTGGGGCTGTGCACCGGGTCGGGTCGTCCGGGTAGGGCGCCAGGAGGTCGGCGCGGGCGGACAGCATGGCCTGTGGGGCCTCGGCGGCGGGATAGTGGCCGCACTCCAGGAGGACGAGGCAGCTCAGATCGTCGGCGACGGGCCCCGTCGTGGCGCCGACCGCGGCGCCCAGGTTGTCGCGCCGCCGATCACCAAGGCGGGCGGGGGCAGTTCGCGGGTCGCGCGCTCGTGGCCCGGGCGGTTTCGGGGGGCCGCGGCACGGGGGTGGGGGCAGCGGGGCCGCCGGGGTCGCCCCGTGCGGTGGGCGCCCCCGGGCCCCGGCAGTGTGGCGCCTCACCGGAGCGGGAGCCAGGCCCGCGCGTAGTCGGCCAGGGCCGGTTCGAGGAGGGCGAACGCCTGGGCGGCCTCGGCCGCCACGACGGCCGCGATCTCCCGGTTGTCGCGGCCCGCGAGGTTGAGGTCCTGGATGCGGCGGAACAGGACGCGGTGCACGCCGCCGATGAGGGCTGCGGCCGTGCGCGGGGCGATGGCGTCGGGGGCGGCCCCGGTGGCCTCGGCGAGGGCGCCGGCCAGGGCCTCCTCGCGCTGGTCGTGCAGGCCGCGCAGGCAGGCCGTCAGGGCGGGACTCTCCGCGATCATGCGGGTGAAGGCCGGCCCGGCGAAGCCGGCGATCGGGTCCTGGACGGCGACGGCGGACAGGAACGCGCGCCGCAGTGCCGCGAGGGCCGACTCACCGGGTTCGCGGTCCGCGACGCGGCGGGCGAGGGAGGTGACGAACGCGTCCTGGTGGTCCAGGGCCAGGTCTTCCTTGCGCGGGAAGTAGTTGGTCACGGTCTTCTTGGCGACGCGCGCGGCCTCGGCGATCTCGGCGATGGTCGTGTGCTCGAAGCCGCGCTCGATGAGCCGAACAGGCCATCGGAGAGCAGCCGCCGGTGGCCTGCGCGAAGCTCGACGCGGTGGCCCGCGACCGGCTGCCGGCGATGACGGACCGGCTGCGCCAGGTCCGCAAGGAACTCCTCACGGTCACGGTCGAGTGGCTGCGCGACCCGCAGCCCCGCGTGTCGCTGCGCTCGGACGCGCTGCCGGTGGTGGCCGACCAGGACAGCGCCCCGCTGGTGTACGTGGGGCTGTTCCTGATCTTCGGCCACTGGCTGAACCGCGAGTGGACGTTCGCCACGTACGACACCGTCGACACCCACCCGCTCCAGCTGACCTGGGTGCCGCGCTGAGAGCCGGAAGCGGGTGGCTCGGGCCTGCTGGCGCGCGTGGTGACGGAGCCGCCGACGAACCCGCGGACCGAGCACAAGGCGGCGATGTGGCTGCTGGAGTACCTGCTGGCCCACCCGGGCCAGCCCGCCGGGGTCGCCCCGCTGGCCGACCTGCTCCGGGGCGCGGCGGCGCTGCCCTGGCCGCGGCGGGAGGCCGAGTTGCGGACGGTGCTGCGCAGGCTCGGCCCGCCCGCCACCGCCACCACCGACCCGGCCCGGCCCGGCGACCCGGCGCCGGGGTCCGCGCGGGCCACCCCCGCGCGGACCCAGCACGCCGCCGCGCCGGCCCCCGCGTCTCGCTCCAGCGCTCGGCCCGGCCCCGGCGCCCCGGGCCACCGCGCCCGACCCAGCCGACGGCGCGCCCCGGGACACGCGACGCCGCGGCCCGACCCCGCGCCCGGCCGGCCCGCCAACGACCCGCCCACCGCGCCGGCCGACCAACCGGCCGCCGGACCCCCAGCCCAACCGGCCGCCGGCCCCTCGGATCGACCGGCCGCCCCACACGACCCCGCCCCGGCCGCCGCGCCCGGGCCCGCCCCCGCCGACCCGGGCGGCGCCGGGCAGCAGAACCGGATCGCCGGGGCGGTCCCGCTCCGCGAGGACCTGCACCTGTACCGGCGGACGAACACCCTCCAGCACGCCGCGCTGACGCGGCGCCTACAAGCGGTGTCGGACACGACGCTCATCACCGAACTGAAGGACCCCGCTCTGCCCGTCGACGCCCGGGAGTTACTGCTGAACGAACTCCGGGACCCGGGCAGCCTGCGGGAAGCGCACGGCCGAACTCCGACACGACCTGGGCGCCGAGGTGCTGCGCCGGAGCCCGTACTACGACCCGAACCCCGACGACCGCGAGCAGCGCACCCCCCAGGAGCGGATGCACCAGGCGGCCAACCTCTTCACCTGGGCCGTCGCCCCGGTGGCCCACGACGACCAGCACCGGCACGCGCTGCTGGAGGTCTTCCACTGGTTCTGCCGGCAGCACCCGCCCGCGTCCAACCTGCGGATCGAGCGCACCGTCCTCACCCCCGCCAGCGACCTGCCCCCGACCTACCGGCCGCCCTGTGGCAACAGCTCGTGCGCGACCTGCTGCGCCGCCCCGGCCCGGCCACCACCCTCCCCGGCAACGCCCCACCCCAGCCCGCCCCGGCCGCCCCGAACGCCCCACCCGCCCGGGCCACCCAGCAGTCCGCCGCGCCCGAGCGCCCCGAGCGGGGCCGCCGACCTGGCTGTTCAGGCTGCCGAAGGGCGACGGACAGGGCACGTTCTGGGTCCTGTTGGCCATGTGCATCACGGTCGTCGCCCTGGTCGTGCTGTTCTCGATCCTGCTGGCGAACATGGCCTGAGGAGCCACGCCGCGCCCCGCGTCCCGGGCGCGGGGCGGCCGGGGCGCGTGCGGGGTCACGCGCTGGCGTACGCGCCGGGGTTGGCGTACGCCTCCGGGTTGGCGTACGCCTCCGGGTTGGCGTACGCCTCCGGGTTGGCGTACGCACTCGCGTCGACGTACGCGCCAGGCTGGCGGACCGGCGTGCGGTGGGCCGCTACGCCAGCCCGGACCGACCGTCGTCGTCCGGGTCGTCCTGGCCGGTGGGACCGGTGGGACCGGCGAGGTCGGCCGGGTCCTCGGGGTCGTCGTCGGGCTCGTCGTCGGCCGCGTACGGGTGGACGTAGCGGCCCGCAGCGAAGGGCGTGAACCAGCGCGAGATGCCCATCGGGGCGACGCCGAGGTAGGCGCCGGCCGGGCTCTCGTCGATGCCGTCCATCGAGTCGTCGTAGAGCCACTCGTGGTTCATGTCCTCGTACACCGAGTCGGCGAAGCACTCCAGGGCCAGCGAGACGCCGTCGTCCAGCAGGCCGAAGAGGTCGAGCGCGATCTCCGCCTCGCGCAGCAGCAGCCGCAGCGCCAACTCCTCGGCCACGCAGCTCGGCTGCTCGAAGGTGCCCTGGGTGAAGCGGGTGGTCAGGGCGATGGCGGTGACCAGGAAGCGGCGGGCGAAGCGGGCGTCGTAGCGCAGCGCGTACCGCCGGGGCAGCTCGTCCAGCAGCCACATCGGCTCGTCGCAGTCAGCGACGCTGCCGCCGTCCTCGTCCAGCGCGCACACGTCCTGGAACAGCTCGTCCAGCAGCAGGTCCGTCCCGTACACCAGGGCGCCGGCCGCGAGCCGCGCGTCCGCCGCCGAGACGACCGGCCCCTGTCGGTCGTGCGCCCCGCTCGGACCGCCGGCCACGTGCGGCCCGCCAGTCCCGTCCGCCCCGGCCGACTCCGGGGGGCCGCCGAACGCCTCGGGGCCGAACGCCCGCAGTTGGTCGGCCAGCCCGTGGAACGTGTCCCCCATGGCGACGGAGTCCACTAGGTCGCCCGGCGCCTCGGCCGCCGGCCTGTCGCCGCCCTGCCCGCGCAGCCGCGCGCGGCGCGACGCGAGGTCGTCGGGCGGGGCGCCGGGGCCGAGCGCGGCGTCCAGGCTCTCCTTCGCGAGATCGGCGTGCAGTTCGACGGCGCAGCGCGCGACGGTCCACCCCGCGAGCAGTTCGGAGCGCTCCAGCAACTCGTCCACCAGCGACCGCACCGCCTCCTCGGCCAACTCCAGCATCGGAGCGTCCACGAAGACCTTCATCAGCGCCCCGCCGGGATGCACGCCCACGAAGGTGTCGAGGACGTCCACCTCGACGCCGTCCGGCCCGTCGATCGCCTCCACCGACTCGAACCCGCGCTCCAGTAGGGCCACCACGCCCACCCGGTGCAGGGCATCCAACTCGGTTTCACCACTCGGTATCTGAGCGTCCACACTCACCGCGTACTTCACGATGCCAGCGTGGCAGGCCGAGCCTGTGGATGCGCCCGCAATCGTCACTTCGCCCCGCCCACCCGGCGGTTGTGGCCGGCGGGCGCGATCCGGTGCCGGGCGGCGGTGGCGGTTCCGGTGCCGGACGGTACGCCGCAGGGCGAGCGTGGCCGTGGCCGCCGCGCCTCGGCCACCGGCGGCGTCTATCCTGCCTCCGAGTTCGGTGATCTTCCGCCGGACGACGGCACAGGGGCGATCGGGAGATCAGTCCGTCATGCGCGACGACCACGACGGTGACCGGGGCGACGGCATCAGCGGCATGGAGCCACTGGCACCGACCGATCCGCCCCGCATCGGCCCCTACGTGCTGCTCGGCCGGCTCGGCTCCGGCGGCATGGGCCGGGTCTACATGGCCCGCTCGGCGGGCGGCCGGACCGTGGCCGTCAAGGTCGTGCACGAGGAACACGCATCGAACCAGGAGTTCCGGGCCCGCTTCCGGCGCGAGGTGGCCTCGGCGCGGCGCGTCGGCGAACGGTTCACCGCCCCGGTCCTGGAGGGCGACCCGGACGCGCCGCGCCCGTGGGTGGCCACCGGGTACGTGCCGGGCCCCTCCCTGGAGCGGGTCGTACGCGAACACGGCCCGCTGCCGATGGCCTCGGTGCACGAGCTGTTCGACGGCCTGACGCGGGCGCTGCGCGGCATCCACGAGGCCGGGATCGTACACCGCGACCTCAAGCCCTCCAACGTGCTGCTCACCATCGAAGGGCCGCGGGTCATCGACTTCGGCATCGCCCGCGCCTTGCAACCCTCGGTCGAGTCGTTGCTGACCAGCACCGGCATGGTGATCGGCTCGCCCGGGTTCATGGCCCCGGAGCAGGTCGTCGGCGACGCGGTGGGGCCCGCGGCCGACGTCTTCGCGCTCGGCTGCGTGACGATGTACGCGGCCACGGGCCGGCTGCCGTTCGGCCACGGCGCCCCGAACCAGCACGCGGTGATGTTCCGCATCGTCCAGTCGGCGCCGGACCTGGTCGCCGTCGAGGACGACGCCCTGCGCGCGCTGATCGCCCGCTGCCTGGCCAAGTCTCCCACCGACCGCCCCACCGTGGCCGACCTGCTCGCCGACCCGGCCCGCCCCCGACCCACGTCCGGCGACGGGGCGTGGCTGCCGCCGGCCCTGGTGGCCCGACTCGCCCAACAGGCGGCCCGACTCCTCGACGCGGAGGCCCCGGACGCACCGCCCCACCTCGCCCCGGGCACTCCCCACACCTCCGCCCCGGACGCGCCGGACGACTCCGCCCCGCCGGCGGACGCCGTCCCGTCTCCGGACAGACCCACGGTCGGCCTGCTCCCCAAGGCTGCGGAGGGCGCGGGGGTCGCGAAGGCACCTGAGGCGCCTGACGCGTCCGAGGTGACCCCGGCGCCCGGCTCGACGCCCGCCACGAGGCACGCCACAGAGGGGGCGGGCTCGACCAGGGAGTCGGCCCCCGGCAAGCCCACCACCGAAGCCCGTGTCGAAGACCGCCCCGGAGCCCGCCCCGAAGTCCCGTCGGCGGCGGGCCACCCCGAGGGCCGCGCGGCGGACCGCTCCGGAGGTCGATCCCAGGGCCGGCCCGAAGGCCCCGCTCCCGATCCGGTCGGCAGCCCTGCTGGCGCCCCCGCGCCCGGCCCCGCGCGGGATCGGGGCGGCCGGACGCGGCGACGCGGGGGCTGGGTGATCGCGACGGTGGTGCTCGCCGTGATCGCCACCGCGAGCGTCGCGGCGCTGCTCGCCCGGGGTGACGGCACGTCGGACGACCGGGCTCGGGGCAGCACCACGGCCGGCCCCAGCGCGTCCGGTACCACCGCGCCCACGCCGTCCGCGAGCAAGGCCGGGAGCGACCCGAAGGACGCGGGGAACACCCAGGAAAAGGGTGGGAAGAAGGCCAAGGACGGGGAGGACGACGCGGGTCGGTACGAGGAGCGCGCCAAGGACCCGTCGCGCGGGGGCGGAGACGCGCCCGCCGGCGACGACGCGGGTGACAAGCCCCGCGGAAACGACTCCGCGGGCGGCGACGCCGACCCGCCCGCCAGGGAGAAGCCCGGTTCCGGCGACGCCCAACGGCCGCCGTCCTCCCGGCCCACCTCGTCGGGCGCGGTCCCGCAGCGCTACCTCGGCACCTGGGAGCGCGAGAACTACGCCGGTCCCGTCTCGCAGCGGATGGTGGTCCGCCAGGCGTCACCCGGCCAGCACGTGATCACCTTGAGCTACGACGGGACCGGGCACTGCGCGTCAACGGCCACGCTGGTCGCGATGGAGGACGGCAGCAAGCGGATGTCGGTCGGCGCGACCGACGTGGACACGGTCGCGTCCAACGGCTACTGCCCCTCGGACGGCGCCTCGTCGTTCGCCTTCGGCAGCGACGGCAAGCTCTACCGGACCGTGGGCTTCCAGCAGGACATGACCCCCTTCACGCGCATCGGCTGACGCCGTCCGGCACCCGGCCCCGGGCGTACGACGGCACGGGGACGCGCGGCGGTGCGGAAGGTGCGGCGAGGGAACCTATCGCCACCCCTTCGACGTCAACTCCCCAAGGAATGCAATTCACCCACCGGACGCGTGCGGCGGATACCTATCGAGTGCGGAGATTCCCCGACTACCTATCGCAACCACCTCCCACTTTCCCAGCCGATAAACGCACATCCGCTCCCCGGAAACAGAAATCCCCTTAAGATAGCGCGGTTCTCACGCCTTTCCGCCCCTTACGCCGCGAAGGAGGGGAATCGCGGGCGCCCGCCCCAGCGCCGCGAGCGACTCTCTAAAGCACCTATGAACTGCACGTATACACGGGCGATGGGCACCCCGGCCCGCCCCGCGAACTCCGCCCGAAGCGGGCCTTGCGGCACCCGAGCTATAACCGCGTGTTATGGAAAATTGTTACTACCCGCTTCAACAAGGTTTCGGAATCCTGGTAGCGCCCCCTGGCAACCGACGCACGAGAAATCGCGCGTCTTCGGAAACGAGGAACCTTGCGTATATCCAGGTTGATCCCCGCACTCGTAGCCGCTTCGGCATCCGTCATGACGCTCGCCGGTACCGCCACGGCGGCCGAGCCGGCCCCCAGGCCCTCGACCCCGTCGAGCGTCGAAACCAAGATCATTGGTGGTGAGTACGCGCAGAGTGGTCCCTGGGCCGCTCGACTGTTCTCCAACGGGAGGCAGACCTGCACCGCCACCATCATCTCGGCCAACTGGATTCTCACCGCCAAGCACTGTGTGACCGGCGGTGGCCTCTCGTTCCGCATCGGTAGCCTCGACCAGACCAGCGGCGGCACGATGGCCAACGGCGCGCAGACGGTCACGCACGCGTCGTCCGACCTGGCGCTGGTCCGCCTCGACCGCTCCGTGTCCGCCACCTACGCCAAGCTCGGCCAGGTGTACGGCTGGGGCGCGACGTCCCTGTGCGGTTCGGAGATCAACTGCCAGTCGCAGTTCCTGAAGGTCGCCAACGTGACCGTGACCGGCGGCTGCCGCGACGCGTACCAGGGCCAGGCCATCTGCGCCCGCCGCGGCAACGGCATCACCGCCGGCGGCGACTCCGGCGGCCCGATGATGGCCAACGGCGTCCAGGTCGGCGTGGCCTCCACCAGCGACCGCCAGACCACCACGGCGTACACCAACGTGACGGCGTACCGCTCGTGGATCCAGCAGGTCGCGGGCGTCTGAGCAACGCCACCCTCCGCCGCGCGCGTTGGCGCGCGCTGACGGAACACCTCGGGACGGGGGCGCTGCCCCGCGCGGTCACACCGCCGCGGGCGGCGCCCCCGCTCCCGTCCGGGCGCCGGTCGTTCGCTTCCGCGACGGCCGGCGCCCTGCGGCGTTCTACGCCGAGCCGCCGGGGCGGGGCGTGTTCGGTGCGGCGCAGCCGGCGGCCGGAGCCACGTGGGCCGCACACCCCGACCACCACCGGCCCCGCCCACCACACCGGGCGCACCGGCCGACACCGGCCAGGCCGGTGCGCCGCGCCCACTGGGCACCAGCGGGGCGGGCCGGGCGGAAAGCGCCACGGTAAGAGGCAGCGGAAAAGCGGCGAACGGTGCACACTCATGTGGGGGGTAAGCGCTCGCTGTCCCCGTCGTGCTCTCCGCCGCAGCGCGCCCACCAGCGCAACCCGCCCCCCGCGCGGGGCGGTGACCCGCTGTCGTACGGGTGGCAGGAGGCGGGGGGCGCGGGCCGTCCGGGGCGGCACGGGGGGATACCAGGGGCCCGCCGTCCGGCGCGGCCCGACCGGACGGGCATCCACGGGCGCACCCCGTTGAAAGGGCATGTATCCGTGGTGGCAGCGCATCGGCCGTCCCGTGTGCTGAAGGCGATCCCGTACGTGGTCATGGTGGTCGTGGTGGACCTGACGGCGGGCGCGGGCGTGGGGTTCCTGCCACTGATGTCGCTCGGCCCCGCCTTCGCCGGCCTCGTCGGCGGTTGGCGGCGCACCGCCTGGATCGGCTCCCTCGCGCTGGCGCTGACCGTGGGCCTCGGCATCTACGACGACCTCCTCGCACACCGCCGCGGGATCACCGCGCTCGTGTCGGTCGCCGGCGTCACGGTGGCGGGCCTGGTCGCCGCGGTGATGCGCCAGCGGCGCGAGGAGGAGTTGGCGGGCGTGCGCTCGATCGCCGAGGTCGCGCAGCGCGCGCTGCTGCGCCCGGTGCCGCTCGCCGCCGGGTCGCTGCGCGTCGCGGTGTCGTACACCTCGGCGGTGGCCGACGCCCGGATCGGGGGCGACCTGTACGAGGTGGTGGCCACACCGTACGGGGTGCGGACCATCGTCGGCGACGTGCAGGGCAAGGGGCTGGAGGCGGTGGAGACGGCGGCGGTCGTGTTGGGCGCGTTCCGCGAGGACGCCTACGACGAGCCCACCCTGACGGCCGTCGGGGAGCGCATCGAACACGCCCTTGAGCGGCACCTGACGGCGGAGAAGTTCGTCACGGCCGTGCTCGCCGAGTCCGGTTCCGGGCCCGAGCCGGACCCGGGCCGCGGGACCGATCCGTCGATGACGCTGCTCAACTACGGGCACCCGGCCCCGCTGGTGGTACGGCGGGACGGCACCGAGGCGTTCCTGGCCCCGCCCGAACGGGCCCTGCCGCTCGGCCTCGCCCTGCACGGGACGAAGGGCCCGCACCCGCACACCGTGGGCTTCGCGGCCGGCGACCAGATGCTCTTCTACACCGACGGCGTCAGCGAGGCCCGTGACGCCGAGGACCGGTTCTACTCGCTGGAACAGCGCGCCGCCCTGCTCCGCGACCCCGACCCCGACCCCGAGGCCGCGGTGGAGGCCCTGCGCCAGGACCTGGTCGCCCACACCCAGGGCCCGCCCCACGACGACGCGGCCATGCTGCTGGTCCGCTACCGGTCCGACGAGCCCTACCAGCCGCCCGCCCCGGACGCGGTGCGCTGAGCGCGGGGGCGCGAGCGGGCGCGGGGGCGCTGAGGCAGGCGCGGACCCGGACGCGGTGTCGGTCCGAGGCGCGGTGTCGGACCCGGACGCGGGAGTGCGTGCCGGGGCGGGGCAGGGTTCCGGTGGGTGGTGCGGCGGGCGACGGCTCAGTGGTGGCCCGCGGTCGTCCGCCGGTAGGCCCGCCGCGCGTGGCTGACCCGCGCGATGACCGTGCCCAACACCGCGGCGGCGAGCAGCACCCCGATACGGCCCGCCTCCGGGTAACCGGCCCAGCTCAGCCGCCCGCGGGGGGGGGTGATGGCCACGGTGTTGAGGAAGACCCAGCACACGGCGGCTATGCCCGGGGCGGCGATCAGACGCGCGCAGACACCCAGGCCAACGGCGAGCACACCCAACACGACCAGCACGGTGACCGGGTCCGCCAGCAGGCCGAGCGCCCCGAGCACCGCGACCGACACGAACGCCCCGGCGTACGCGCCGGCCAACACCCTCGGCGTGCCGAGGGGTTCGGGAACGGGCCTGGTCTGTGCGTGAAAAAGGCGCCACTCCACCCTCATCGCGGATTCCCGCGATGGTCCGGGCCGCGCCGGCCGGCCAGCTCACGGCGGCACCGGGGCACGGCTAAGTGTCTGTTTCAGGAACAACAGCGACCTCACACACCCGCCGGCACCAGGCTTCCCCCGCCCCGCCGCGTGAGGTGCCCCATCATGATGCCTGCCCCCGCCCCGGCACACCCTGCGGGCCCACACCCACCACGACACGAGCCCCCTTGGTGCCCGTTGTGCCGGTGCGGGCGCCCCCTATCCGCCGGGCCCTCCCCACGGCCCGCCCCGGCGGCGGATGGCGGGGCGGTGGAAGGCGGGACGGCAGGGCGGTGGAAGGCGGCGGTGCGGCTATCCCCGTGTCGCGCCCGGGGCCCCCGGGGGGTGGGGGACGCGGCCTCGCGCAGGTGGGTGACCAGGTCCTCCAGGGCGTCCCAGCCGGCGCCCGGCTCGGTCTCCGCGAAGGGGTAGTAGAAGGCGGCCCGGTCGAGCGGGCCGAGCTGGATCGGGCGTATCGGCAACGGCGGGCGGCGGGCGCGGGTGAGGCCGGCGGCCCGTACGTCCTCGCGTCCCACGGCGAAACCCAGCACCTTGGGCGCGCCCTCCAACCAGGGCGGCACCGTCAGGTCGGCACGGGCCGCGCGGCGCTGCACCAGCAGCGAGACAAGCCCGTGTTCGGCCGCCAGTTCCGCGGCCAGGTCGGCGAAGCGGGCCGGCGCGAACTCGTCGACCACCTCGGCAGCGTCGGTCGCCTCGGAGATGGCGGCCCCCTCCTCCGGCTCGCGGTAGCCCAACGTGAGGGTCAGCTCCTCCTCGACGCCGCCCGTGGTCAGCTCCGTGCGCAGCGTCGCGACGGCGGGCCGGTCCGGGTCTCCGACGGCGACGGTCCAGGTCGGCACGGGCGAGCGGTCCCGTACGAAGTCCGTCAACTCCGCGCGTGACCAGGGCTGTCCGGCCGGCTCGGCGGTGCCCCAGCCGCTCGGCAGCCCGCCCAGCAGGTGCCGCCAGGCGGCTTCCAGCGCCCCGCCGAGCAGCAGTTCGTCCTCGGCCGGCGCGGGTACGGATGGACAGGGCGAGCTGCCTCCCGCGGGTCGGCCCGCCCCCCACCGCCCCTCCGGGCCCGGCCGCCGGCGCGGTGGCGCCGGCCGGCACGAAGGCGCCGTCGGACCAGCGCAGCTCCGTACCGGACAGGCCGTCGTAGTAGCCGCTCGTCCCGTCCCCCACAACCCAGCGGTTCGGGGCCCCGCGAGCGCGGCCCGGGCGGCCAGGGTCAGCCGGGCGGAGGCCAGGGTGACGAGCTGGAAGCCGCGGTCGCTGTCCGCCGTGGCGCGCAGCGCCTCGGCGAGCCACGAGGTCATCGCCACCAGCGGCCGGTCCTGGATGGCCACGGCCGCCCGGTCGTTCAGCACGTCGACGGCGGGCTGGGCGGCGGCGGGCGCGCCGGCGCCGGTCAGCCCGCTGACCGGACGGCCGAGGTCGGTGACGAACGCGTCGGCCGGCCAGACCCGGCCGCCCAGTTGGGACACCAGGCGGGAGGCGATGACGCCGGCGAGTCGGTCGGAGCCCTGGCCCGCCGTGGCCGCCCTGACCTCCGTCCACCACACCGGTCCCCGCGGGCGGATGCCGAGCAGCCGGCGCACCTCGCCAGGAACCCGGACCAGCGTGGGCGTCTCGATGGAGGCCAGCGGGCGGCCCTCGGCGTCGAGGAGTTGGATGACCGCGCCGTCGGCGGCCGTGCCCATGGTGACGTCGGGCCCGCCGGACAGCAGTCCGGTCAGCAGGCTCCAGGTGTCGGGCATGCGCTCGGTGAGCGCGATCACGTCCTTGGTCATGCGGCGGTCACCTGTGTTCGTCCCCTTGCTCGTGCGCTGCGGACGCGTGGTCCCTGGCCGTGGTGGGCGGGGCCTGGGCGGTCTGGATCAGCCAGGGCGGTGCGCCGCGCCGGACCAACGTGCCCCGGCCGACCGGCTGGTCCTGGGCGTAGACGCCGGGGAAGAGCTGGCCTTCCGCCCGGTCGCCGGTCATTACCAGGGCGGCCGTCCCGCTCTCGCGCAGCGGTCCGCCGGGCGGGCGCCCGGCCAGCCGCAGGCCCCGCGCCTCCGCCCGCACCGGGCCGGCCGTGGCGTCGAGCGTCAGCGCCTCCGGCAGCGGCGGCAGCCAGATCTGCTGGACCGGCGCGGCGGCGCCGGCGAGCTGGTCGACCATGGTCGACAGCAGGGTGGGGCCGACGGTGCGGCGCGGCGGCGGCGCGGCCGGCGCCCACCGTCCTCCTCGCCGTCACCGGCCTCGCCGCCTCGCGCGGCGAGCGTGTTGTACGTGGGGTAGGGCAGCGCGGCCCGGCCCCGCCTCCGCGTCCGCGTCGAGCCGGGCGGGGCCGCGGTAGGGGCCCGAGACGTGCCCGACCTTGAACCGGTCGTACGCGCTGGTGTCCACCTTGAGGTAGCCGAAGCCGGGGATGGGCGGCAGGTGGAAGGCGTCGGCGGTGTCCAGCACCGTGCGGGACTCGTCCGGCGAGAAGGTGCGCAGGCCGAGCCGGTACGAGGGCTAGGTGTCCAGGCCCTTCAGCTTGCTGCCCTCGATGCGCTGGCTGGACAGCAGCAGGTGCACGCCGATGGACCGGCCGATCCGGCCGATGGACAGGAAGAGGTCAATGAAGTCCGTCTTGGCGGTGAGCAGTTCGCCGAACTCGTCGATGACCACGAACAGGTGCGGCAGCGGGTCCAGGCCCAGCTCGGGGCGCTGGGCGCGGGTGGCCGCGTACGTGGAAATGTCCACGATGTTCCCCGCGTCCTTGAGCACCCGCTGCCGACGCTTCACCTCGCCCGACAGGCTGGCGTGCACGCGCTCCACCAGGCCGGCCTTGTCCTCCAGGTTGGTGATGACGCCGGCGACGTGCGGCAGCGGCGCGAAGGGGGCGAAGGGGGCACCGCCCTTGTAGTCCACGAGCACCATCGCCAGGTCGTCCGGCGGGTGGGTGGCGACGAGCGCCAGCACCAGGGGTGCGCAGCAGCTCGCTCTTGCCGGAGCCGGTGGCGCCCACGCACAGCCCGTGCGGGCCCATGCCCAGTTCGGCCGACTCCTTGAGGTCGAGGAACACCGGCTCGTGGGCGTCGCTGAGCCCGATCGGGACCCGCAGGAAGTTCTGGTCCCGGCGCGGCGCCCACAGCCTGGGGATGTCCAGCGCGGCCGGGTCCGGGACGCCGATCAGCTCGGGGAAGTCCACCGGACCGGACAGCGGCGTACCCGACGCGGCGGACACGGCCGACAGGCGCAGCGGGGCGAGCGCGCGGGCCAGGCCCATCGCGCCGGCCGCGGTCACCTCGTCCAATGTCCCGGTCACCGTGGTCGGCGCCTCCCAGCGCAGGTCCTCCACGGTCACCGTGCGCCCGTCGTCGCTGACGGTGACGCGCACGGAGACCTGCCCGGGTTCGTCCACCCGGCGGGCCAGCAGGTGCAGCGCGGTGACGCCCATGTCGGGCAGCGAGACCGCCTCGTCCGGGTGGGGCGGCTCGTGGGCCGTCGCCCCGTGCGTGTCGTGGATGAGCAGCAGTCGCTTGCCGAGCCGCAGCGCCTCCCGTCCGGCCAGGCCCTGGCGCACCTCCGCCGCGTACCTGGCCCGCTGCCGCAGCTCACCGGTGAGCGCCGCGGCCAGCTCGCGCGGCGAGGAGGCGATGCGCCGGGCGTGCACCGGGCCGTCCCACTCCTGCGGGTCCAGGAAGTGCGGCAGCCACTTGGCCCACGACCAGTCGTCGAGCCGCTCCTCGGGGGCCGCCAGCGCGAACGCCACGTCGTCCGGCGCGTGCAACACCGCCACCTGCACGGCGATGGTCCGCGCGATCCGCAGCACCTGGGCGCGCTCCCCGATCACGCTCACGTTGCCCGCCCGGTCCAGCGGCACGGTCAGCGGCGCCTCGGGCACGGAGGCGAACCGCTCCTGGAGCCCGGCCGCCTCGTTGAGCATGAACGGGTCCGGCGGGGAGAGGACGCTGCCGCTCTGCTGCTCCATGACCAGCGACCGCACCGGCGCCTGGCCGGTGCCCAGGCGCACGTCGAGGAAGTCCCGGTCGAGCCGCCGCCGCTCCCCACCGCCTGGCCGCGTCGTTCACCAGGTCGTACAGCGCCTCAGGCGGCGGCGCCAACACTCGTGCCACGGCCCGCAGCTCGCGGTTCTCCCGGCTCAGCCCCTCGCGCAGCCCCTCCAGGTACTCCAGGTACCGCTCGCGCTGCGCGCGCCGCGTGCGCTGGGCCCGCCCCCGCTGCGAGAACAGCAGGAACACGCCGCCGATCACGGCCACCACCAGCACCACCGCCCCGATCGCGGCGAACTGGCTGTTGCGCACCACCGTCATCATCACCACGGAGCTGAGCACGCCCGCCATCGGCAGCAGGGACGTCGCCACCGAACCCGCCTTGCCCTCCGGCGTTGGGCGGCGGCTCGATGCGCCGCGCGGCCGGCGCGGGCAACGGGCGCGTGGTCCGCGCCGGCCGGTGCAGGACCCGTACGCTCATCGCCGCCGCTCCCGCGCCACGGACCGCTCCAACACGGCTGCCGCCAGCCGCGCCGTGGCCTCCACGGTGCGCTGTGCCAGCATCCGGGTGCGCACCTCACCGCCCGGCGCCAGGTGCCGGTCGTACGACAGCGTGACGACCCGCGCGCCGCCGGCCTCCAACCGCTCGACCGCCCGGCCCACCTTCACACCGCCGTGCGGCACCGTGTGGTTGAGCACCACCACGGTCGTGGGCAGCATGCTGCGGTGCAGTCCGCCGACCCAGTCGAGCACGGCCCGCGTCGCCGCGACGCCCTCCACCGTGGCGGGCGCCACCAACACCCGCGCCTGCGTGGTCGTCAGCGCCGTACGGGCCACCGTGGCCGGCAGCGTCTCGCAGTCCACGACGGTCGTCCCGAAGTAGCGCCGCACGGAGGTCATCACGGTCCGGTACGTGTAGACGTCGAGCTGGGCCCCCACCGCCCCTGGCTCCCCGGCAGCAGCCAGCCGCCGCTCGCGTGCGGCACCAGGTAGCCGGTGAGGTCGGTGATCCGCATCGAGGGGTCCACGATCCGGGCCAGGTCGGCACAGGTCCAGCGCACCTCCGCCGCGCCCAGCCGACGCGGCAGCGTGCCGAGGGCCGGATCGGCCTCCACGGCCAACACGGGGTCGGACCGGTAGTGCGGCGTACGTGAGCGCCAACAACGCGGCCACGGTGGACTCCCCGCTCCCCCTCGGATGCTGGTCACGGCGATCTGCCGGCCGGTGGTCACCGGCTGCTGGATGGCGCGCACCGCCTCCGTGAGGGCGGCGCTCTCCCGGGCGGCCGACGACACCAGCCGCACCAGCACCCGCCCCGCCCGCCGCGCCGGCCCGTCACCACGCCGTACCGGCCCGTCGGCGCCGGCCAGTTCGGGCGGCACCGGGCCACAGACTCGGGCGTGACCAGGGGCCGCGCGTCGGCGTACGGGGCCGGGTGCCCGGGAGGGACGCGCGGGCCCGCAGGCGCGGGCGAGGCGTGCGGGTCCGGGGCCTGTCCCGGCTGGGCCGGAGCGGGCTGCTCCGGCTTGCCTGAGGCGCCCTGCCCCGGCTGGACTGGGACGGCCTGCTCCGGCTGGACCGGGGCCACCGGTTCCACGGCGGGGCGCGCCCCGCCCGTCCGGGCGTCCTCGGGTTCGCGGCGCGCCGGTGGCGCCGCCGCCCGTCGCCGGGACGGCCGGGCTCGCCGACGACCCCGGCTGCTCGAACTCGGCCGGTCCGCCGCCGCGTCGGGCCACATCCGCCGGAGCCGGCATGGGCGGCACGCCGCCCCGCGGGCCGCCCAACTCCCGGAACACCTCGTGTTGCCAGTCCCCCTGCGCCGCCGCCATAGCCCCTTCTCAGAACGTGCTTCACAGCGTGTCCCCGTGCTTCACCACGTGCCTCAGAACGTGTCCAACAGCCACCCGTACACGTCGAACGCCCCGATGGCCACGGGTATGAGCGCGACGACGCCCACCGCCTCCACCAGATTCGCCAACCGCCGCAGCAACACCCGCACATGATCCGGCGGGCGCACCGCGAGCACGACCAGCGGCACCAGGGCCGCGCCCGCCAGGGCAAGCAGCGGGTACGTCGTACCGCGCTCGGCCCACGGCGGCGGCCTGGAGCACCACCACCTCCACACCCAGCGGGAAGGCCCGGGCCCGCGAGAGCAGTACGACACCGAGCAGGGCGGCCACGGCCACCGTCCACGCGTCGGCGTGCTCGACCGCCAGCCAACCGCCCGCCACGGCCGAAGCGGCCACGGTCACCGTGGCCAGCGCGAGCCCGCGATGCGTGGCGGCCAGCGCCACGTCCACCCCGTGCCGGCTCACCGAAGCGCCCCCCCGCCCGCTGGTCGTCCAGGCGCGTCAGCCCGGCTCCCATCAGCGCGAGCCGCGGCAGCAGCCCTAACGTCAACACGGACCCGACGCCCAACACCACGCCGACCCGGTACCCGTCCGTGAGCGCCCAGCCCAACTCCCAGCCCTCACGGCGGCGGCCACCGCACCGGCGCCCACCAGAGCGCCCCGCCCCATCGGCGTGCTGAGCCCGAGCAGCGCCAGCGTCCCCACCACCGCGCCCCCGACGGCCGTCAGCCGCAGGTCGTGCGCCCCGGACGAACTGGTCACGGTCCAGGCACCAAACACCCCGAGCCCACCGGCGAGCAACACCAGCACCGTCCCGACCGGCCGCGCGACCCACCGCGCCACGGGCGCCCCGACGGCCGCGGCCACCAACGCGCCCAGCACGAGCGGGACTCCCGTCTCGTCGGCGCCCAGCCAGTGCCGCGCGTACGCGGCGGCGACCAGGGCCAGCACCAGGTGCGCGGCCCCCGCCGCCCACACCCGGGTGCGCTCGCCCCAACGCCACCCGCGCACGTCGAGGTCGCCCGCCGTCTCGTCGCTCACGTCGTGCACCACCGGCGCGGCGGGCGTCTCCACCTCCCGCACCAGGCGCACCACGGCGCCGTCCGGCACCCCCAGCGAGGCCAACGTGTCGTCCTGCGCCAGCACCGCCCCGTTGGCGAGGACGAGCCGCCGCAACATCGGCTCCCTGCCCGGCCGGTCCCCCACCATCTCGATGATGCTCGGCAACAGTTCGCCGACCGGCTCGTCCGCCGGCAGCAGCATGTCGATCCGCCGCCCACCGACCAGCGTCACGCGACTGAGCCCCGCCCGTCGCTCCGTGGACGTCACGACGACGCACCCACCCGAACCAGCGACCCCAACACCAGCCGCTCCCCGCCGAGGACCGCGACAGACACCGCCTGCGGCGCTTCCCGCTTCTGCTTCTCCCGCTCCTGATCGACCAACTTGTCCGAGATGAACGACCACCCCACGCACCCGGCACACACGACGGCGGCCAGCGCGATCCCCCCGAGGATCTTCCCCACGTTCTCGTCGAGCGACCGCCGCGACCGCTGCGCTCCGAACAACGCCGCATCCCGCAACCGCCGCCGCCGCACGGCCACCGACTCCAGCAACTGACTGTCGTAGTCCCGCGCCAAGGCTCCCCTCCCTCACGCTCCGTGCTGCGTTGCCTACACCTTACGGGGTGGGTGTGACAGTCGGCGGGGGTGTGGTCGATGGGTGGTCTCACTGGGCGAGACCTGCGCCTTCAGTCACCCGGAGGGTGTTGGCCGAGTCAGGGATACGCGCGGCACCAGTTGAGCGACATATAGCCGCGATCTTGTTCGCCCTGGATGACAGACTGCCCATATTCACACCGGCCGGTGTGCCAACCCCCAGCTTCTCCGGGCCATGCGACTCTGACAAAAGGCATAGCACTAACAGGGCCGGACGCGCCTGGACGATAGGGCGACTACCACCTCTCGCCGACTCCGCGAAACTACCCCCCTAGCCCTAGCCAAAGGTGCGACTAATGTCGAAAGTAAGCTCTTTGAGCCGCTCGACTGAAACCTCTGGAGGCTGCCCTTCAAACACTTTCACACGATCCAAGAAATCCCCGGGCAATTCAAGATGGTAGGTTTCAACATAGAAACCCAAATCTTTTCGCCACACCCATTCACCGTCCGTAAGGAGCGAATCACCACCGAGGATCTGGCCATCAGACCCCAACACGTCCACAGAAACCCCCATGGCCGCGAAGATCAAGGTCGACTTACAGAGATACGAGAGAACCAGCCCCTCACACTGATATGGCTCGTCTCTCACGAAATCCGCGATATGAAGATCAGGAGTACCCGCCCTCCAGCACTCCTCGTAGTATCCGAGAACCCGCATTACAACATCCCTTTCCTAATTAGCCGACTATCGGGAGAAAAGTTCGCCAGTAGCCTCCATTGAACACTATGGAAGCCTGCCCAGGCGGAAGGTGCGGATAGATACCCACCGCCTCCGTAGGGGCCTTCACCGGCACGCCCAAATCATTGGCAACGCGCTGAGCCGCAAGTATTTCATCAATACCATCCAAGACTCGCGCTGAGTGACAAGAGAGCAGCCGAACGGGTCCGCCAGTATAGTCGGGGTTGTTGCGTACGGCCTGGACGATATGACCAGCGTGCACTTCGCCCAAGTGGAAGTCGACTCCCGCATGGTTGATTCTACCCGGCAAAAAGTACCCCTGCGGGTTCCCATGCACGACGATATCATGAAAGCCATCAATTTGCGCCGTCAGGTCACGATTCAGAGTAGTTAGGGAGTCATATCCGATAGACGTTGAATGCGACCGGAAATAGGCGTGGTCACCGCTGTCAAGAACTATATCCCCTGGCGTTTTAGGGGGATCGGGAATTTTCGATTCTAGCGCCTGAATAGCATTCAGGTCATGCCCCATCGTCTGGGCGACACTGTCACTGGCGGCGTCAACGGGGGACGCATCATTCCCGGGATTGCCACGGCCATCTTCGGGGTCGTTGTGTACTCCCGTAGACTCGGTCGCCTCGTGGCTCGTTGAAGCACCACTCGGGTCCGTGGAATGGGTCTCGCCTGTGCCGCCGTATCCGTAGCTTCCAGTGCCTTCATTCGCCAGGTTGGAATGAACCACCGTCCGGGGTTCGCTTGCTGCGCCGGTCAGTGCTGGGGCAACGTCCCCGTCTGCCTTAGGCATCTGCGTGCTCGTTGACGTGCTCCCCGGCCCGTCACCGCCCGCGTGCGCCACCGGGCTCATCGGCGGTCGGTCACCCACCGCGCCCGTACCGCCCCGCGACACGTCGTCGCCCATGCGCCCCACATCACCGCCGACGCGCGACGCGTCATCACCCACGCGCCCCACATCACTGCCAACCCGCGACGCGTCGTCACCCACCCGGGCCACGTCGTCCCCACCACGCGCACCCACCACCAGCTCGCGCTCGGGTACCCGCACACCAGTCGCCTCGTCGGATGAACGGCCAGCGGCCCACCATCACCCGTACGCAAGCCAGCGGCGGGACCGGCGGCGTCCAACACCGAACGGTCGTTCGCGCTCGGTTCGTGTGCCGCCTGATCACCGGACTGCTTCGGCGAGCCGTCCGGGTTGAGGCACGTGCCGTCCTTGCAGAGGTACTGACCGTTCGGCATGAGGACCGCGTCCTCCGGCACACCCAACCGAGGGACGCAGTTCGGCAGTTACACGCCCGACTTGCCCGGGGGCAGCTCCGGCAGGGTCGGGCTCACCGGGTCGAAGACCTGGCCGTCGGGGAGGCGGATGCTGCCGTCGGGCAGCTCGACGCCCTTGACCGTCGTCAGGCCCGTCAGGCTCGCCGTCACGTCGCCGATCTTCGGCATCTTGCCGAGCCCGGCCGCACCGGCCTTGACGATGTACGTCATGGGGTCCACGGCGCGGCCCACCTTACCCGCCGTCGCCGCGATCTTCCCGGCCGTGCCGGTCTTCGTCGCCGCGCCGGCGCCACCCGTCCCGACGGTCGTCAGGACGTTGAAGCCGACGAGGCCCGCCGCCTTGCCCGGGTTCTTGCGCCACTCGTCCCAGGCCACCATGGACTTGCCGACTTCCTTGGTGGTCTTGAGGCTGTTGCGGGCCCAGTTCTTGACGCCGCCCTCCGGCAGCAGGTCGTACGCGATGAGCCCGCCCGGGACGGTCAGGATGGCCAGCCCCGTAGCGAGTTGGCCAAGGCCCTTCCAGGACTGCTTGAACGTCTCCCAGCCCTGGAGTCCGACGAGGCCGCCGAGCCCCTTGAGGGTTCCCCACACGCCCTCGACGATGAAGCCGTCCCACAACGAAGCTCTTGGCCCAGTGCCCGATCTCCCAGGCGTAGTGCTTCTCCTCGACGGCCTTGCCGCAGGGGGTCTCGCCCGCCTTCTTCATGTCCTCGACGCTGTAGCCGTACATGTATCTTGGCGCCGGAACCGTCGTCCTCCGGCCACACGGTGCCGCCGTTGACCAGACTGGTGATCTTGTTGGCCGCGGCCCGCTCGGCAGCGCAGAACTGGGCCACGGTCGCGGACACGTCCTTCACCAGGTCGTTGTTCTTGTCGACCTTGTCGCCGTCGTACCGCCAGTCGTCGTCGTCCTCGATGTCCTCGACGAAGGCCACGGCCTCGGCCCGGAGCCGGTCGAGCTTCTCCTTGATCGGGCGGACCTCGGTGGCGTACCCCTCCAACGCCGAGGCCACCGCGGTCAGGTCGTCCGCGAACCGGTCGGCGGTGTCCCGCACCGGCTGGGTGGTGGCGAAGAGTTGGTCGGCCTCCGGCGCCTTGTAGAAGGACGAGAGCTTCTGGAACTCGGTGTGCGTGTCCACACCCGTCTTCCGCACCTTGCTCGCGTCCCCGCGCAGGCCCGCGATGTGCTTCTCCAGCTCCGGCAGGTTCCCCGTGAACGTCGGGATGCCTGACGGGTCGATCCGGTCCGGCGTGTCACCCATGACGGCCCCCCACCTACTTCTTCTTCTCCCCCGTGGGCTTGCCGAAGTCCGGATCGGGCGCCTTGCGGGCCTCCCGCTGGGCGTCGGCAGCCATCTGTAAGTTCCCATTCATGTACGCGGTCGTCGCCTCGCTCCCTCCCTGTACGGACTTCGCGGAGCGCGCCGCGACGAACCGCAGGTCCTTCTCCGCGTGCGGGGCGAACTCGGAGAGCGCCAGGCCCACCAGGCCCGCCTCCAGCTTCTCGCCGCCCATGGCGAGCGTCCCCGCGTCGGTCGCCGCACCCTTCAGGTGCTCGCCGAACGCCTTCGCCTGCTCCTGCAGCTCCTTGGCGATCTTCACCGTGTCCTGCAGTGTCCGTCCGATGTCCGGCGGCTGTAGGTCCCAGCCCGTCATCGACTGCCTCCCCCACCATCTGTGTGTTGCCCGCGCCCCACGACAGGGCGTACGGATGCCACCGCGCTACCGCTCGCCCGACGTGGCGCCCCGGCGCGCGCTACGTACCGCTGCCCACCCCGCACGGCCCCGCCCCGTGGACCCGCCCGGTCGCCCACCGGGTTCCGCACGGTGGGTGGCCGGGTCGTCGGGTCGGCGGGTGGCCGGGCTCGACGCGTGTACTCAGCCGATCCCGTCCACGGCCGACTTGGCGCGGCTCAGGGCCGACTGCGCCGTTCCGTCGTTCTTCTCCAGCGTCGTAGGCACGAGTCGGATGATCTCCCGCACCTCGTTCGCCGACCGGTTCCACCGCTGCTCGGCGGCGTGGTACTGGTCGGAGACGCCATCCGCCTGGAAGTCGGCCATCGCGGCCTTGACCTGGCGGTCCCGGTCGGTGATGACGGCTTCCAGCCGGGCCACGATGCTGCCCAGGCTCCCCTGCACCTCGCTGGAGGCGCCGCCGTCGTAGCTGTTGCGATCGGAATTCGCACCCATGGTGCTCCCCCTCAGTTGCGTCTGGCTGCGGCTGCCGGGTGGCGAGCGCCGGCTCAGCGACCGCCGAAGCGCGCAGCGTCGAAGTTGGCCGAGGCCATCGACTGGTTGGCGTTCTCGGCCGCCTCCTGATCACCAGAGGTGAACGCCTTGTCCATGCCGGTCTGGCCGCCGAGGAACTTGGCGAGCGCGGCGTTCAGCCCTGCGGTGACCTCGTCCGATCGCGCCTTGAACTGGTCGAAGGCCGCCTTGCGCTGACCGTTGAACTTGCCCTCCAGCGGCTGCGCCGCGTCGACCAGTTGCCTGATCAGGCCGCCGAGATCGTCCGACGAGTAGCGCGACTGGCTCGTCAGCGTGGAGAGTGTCTGGCTGCCCATGTCGAACTTCATGCCCATTGGTAACCCCTCCCGTGCGGTCTCCGCCCCCACCGACGGACACGCCCCGTTGATCACCTGCCGCGACGAGACAACAACAGTGTGCTGATCCGAGTACACAGTGACGCACCGCTGCGGTGCAACGTGTATCGAACACCTGAGACACAACACATACATTCGGGGGACGACAACTCCCCTTTTGGCTAAGGAGGTTGATGTTTCAAGGGTGGCTCGAATTCGCTCCGGGGCACGTGCGACCGGGCCGCGTCCCCCTCGCGCCGCTAGCGCCCACCCGAGCGGCGGCGCCGGTGCCCCGCCACCGGCGCCAACGTCAGCAACCCGCATCCGTACGCCTTGGCCGGGCCGATGCCGCCGAGGAGTCGGGCGGTGAGGGCCGCGGGGTCGGTGACGCGGAGGTGGCCCTCGAAGGTGGCGCTGTGGAAGGTGACGTGGGCGCCCCGGCCGCCCTTGGCGAAGGAGTGCCGGTGGCGGGCCGTGATGCGGACCTCGTGGGCGTCGGACGCATGCCCCGCCGCAGGTGGAAGCGGGGGCGGAGTGTCCGGGGTGAGGCCGGGGGCCGCGAGGTCGGTGCGGGACTTGGGCACCTCGAAGCCCCAGCGTTCGGCGCGGTCGAGGAACCAGCCCAGTTGGGCCGCCGCGGTGCGGTGGGCCAGGCGGAAGCCACGGGGCTTCTTGCCCTCGGGGAGCTTGGCCAGGCGTTTGGTCTGGACGAGGGTGAGGGCGAGGGGCGTCGTGGTGTTCTGGACCGGGTTGGCGGTCAGCCGGAACGCGTACTCGCGCCCAGTGGCGATGTGGGCGAGGAGCGGGGCGTAGTCGTGTACGAGCGCGTGCTCGCCGTCCGCGTCCGGCCAGCCGGCCAGCTCGACCACGTGTGTCCAGTCGGGCCTGGAGCGGGTGAGGACGATGAGGTGCGGCCGGCGCGGGTTGTCCGCGTCCAGGCGCCACAACACGCGCTCGTCCGACTCGCCCGGCAGGCCGCCCTGCACCGCTCCGTGCATGGCGCGGGGGTTGGCCAGCAGGCGGCGGCTCTCCGCCCGCAGCGGGTTGATGCGTACGCGGGAGAGGTAGGGCATCGCGGGTCACCTGTCCAGCAGGGCGAACGGGTCGTGCCCAGCCTCGTCGTGGGCGGCGGAGTCGGCATCGGGAACGGGATCGGGATCGGATTCGGGGTCGGCTTCGGGGAATCCGGTGGGCGTCTCCCACCACTCGCGACACACCCGGCGGGTGGTGAAGCGGCGGGCGTGGGGGTCGAAGGAGACCGGGGCGTCGCGGAGTTCGTCGTCGCCATAGGGGCTCTCCACGGTCACGGACACGTCGGTAGTCGCCGTGTGGACGGGGCGGTTGACGCCCCGTTCGCGGCCGATCCGTGCTGCGTGCTGGGTCCGAGCCCGCTCCGACGCCAGCCACGGTTCTTCCCGCATCACCCGCGCCAACTCCCCCTCGCGCAAACCGGGCGCCAGTGGCTGAGACGACGGGCAGGAGCGGCGGCCCAGGGCCAGCGGGAACGCGGGGTCGCGGACGGCCGCGTCGAGGCGTTCGAGCAGGTCCCGGGGGCCGGCCAGGGCCGCCAGGAACGTCGCGTCCTGGAGGTAGTAACGACTGGTCACATGCGTGTACTTGGCGCGCTGCGTGGGCCGCTGCACGCCCTTGGCCGAGACGCCGGACTGGGGCAGCGGACGGCCCCGGTAGTCGGAGACGGTGTGGTAGTCGCGCAGCAGCGTGCCGGGCACGTCGACGCGTACGCCCAGGCGCAGGTCGAGCAACTCGCCCAGCGGTTCGTCACGGTCGCGGCCCATGGCGGCGGCCAGCAGGCCGACCACGCCGGACTTGGTGGGCTCGGAGTGGGTGTCGCGGCGCTGGTTGGCGGTGACGTGGTAGCCCCAGGCTTGCAGCGGGCCGGCCAGCCGCAACAAACAGGACGGCCGACTCACCGGCGGCGGGGCTCGCCGCGCCCGCGTGGGCGGGGTCGGGGACCGTCATCGGGCGGCCGGGACGCTCGGGGCGACGAGGGAGGACAGGTGCTCGCCCAGGCCGGTGAGGAGGCGCGGGAAGGCCACCGCGTCACCGAAGGCTTCCCGGACGGCGCTCCCCGTGTCAGAGCTCTCGTCGAACGCGTGGCACACGGCCGTGTGGTCAGGGGGGTCGCCCCACTGCTTGAGCGCCTTACTGTGTTCCTTCGCCAGCCGCCGGGCCGACTCGGCGGCGATGCCCGAACTCGGCGGGACGGGCTCCTCGAAGGCGGAGACCAAGTTGACCGGCTGTTCGGAGCGGACCACGACGGGCCACCAGGCTGGGCAGCGTGCGGTGGGCGAAGGTGTTGCCGTAACCGCTGGGTGCGCAGCGGGCGAACGAGGTGACGAACGACTGCACGCCCTTGATCGCGTCCTCGTCGGTGTCCAGGTTGTACCGGAGCTGGTGCAGCCCGACGCTAGCGTACCGTAGAGGGTGGCGGAGTTGAAGCCGATGGTGCCGATCATGCCGGCGCCCGTCTCCTGGCCCTTGCGCGCCTCGTCGTCCACGGCCGTGAAGTAGTCGAACTCCAGGTCCACCATGTGCGTGGACAGCGCGTGGGCGACCTGGACGGCGGCGTCCACGCGCAGCGCCGGGATGTCGGCGACCATGCGCCCGAAGAGCGCCACGTCCAGCGGGTGCCCCGAGGTGAACACCTCCTGGATCGGCAGCTTCTCCATCTCGGCGGCCAGCGCCTTGTCGTCGAGGCCGACCAGATCGGCGGCCCGGTCCCGGACGAGCGCGGCGACGGCGTCGAGCTGGCGGTGCCCGTAGAAGAACAGGTACGCCGTGTCGCCCTCCTTCTTGCCCGCGCGGATCTTGAGCGGGGCCAGCAGGGCCGTGGCGAGGCAGGCCGCGCCCTCGTCGTCCAGCCCGGTGGTGTCGCCGATGCGACCGGCGAGCGCGGCGGCGACGCGGCGGGTGCGCGTCGCCTGGTCCTGGTCGGGCTCGCGGTGGTCGGTGAAGTGCAGGCGCGTGGCGCGCTTCCACGCCTGCGAGGAGACGCGGGAGCGGCGTACCCCGCCGAAGACCGCCTCCTTGGGGTTGCCCTGGTCGTCGCGGTTGAGGTTGGCCGGGGGGACGGTCTGCAGGATGTGTACGTCGACGTACGCGCGGGGAGCGGGAAGCTCCACGGGACCTCCAGGAGTCGGGTAGGGGACCGGACGGTTCTGCCGGCCTGGTGGGCGAGCGGGTCTGTGGGTGTGGCGGCGGGCGCGGGCCGGCGTTACGAGCGCGCGGTTCCTTCGCCGTCGGTTCCGGCGGTTTCGGCGTCCTGGGCGGCGGGCTTCCACACGTGGTAGGCCAGCCCCCACGTCCGGCGGACCCGCTGTCGCGGGGTTCGGCGCGGCCTGGGGTGGGATGCTCACCGCGAGGGCCCTTCGGTCGTCGGGTTGTCGGGGTCGGGGGCAGCGGACGTGTCCGGGGTGTCGGGCGTGTCCGGGGTGTCGGGCGTGTCCGGGGTGTCGGGCGTGTCCGGGGTGTCGGGCGCGTCGGGGCTACCGGCCTCGGGAGTGGCCTTCGGCTGCTGGGCTTCCGCCTCGCCGCCCTCGGCACGGCGCTCGGCGCGCTGCCAGAGGATCTTGCGGAACGCCGCCTCCGCCTCGCTGAGGCGGCACACCCGGCTGGTGTCACCCCGCGTCACCACGCGGCCCTGGAAGAGACCGGGCGCGGCGGCGTTGCTGAGCAGTTGCTCCGCCACCTTCCACGTCTCCTTCCCGGCGCGCTCCTCCCACGCCGCCAACCGCGCGGTGATCTTGTGGACGTCCTCGTCGGCCTTCCGGAGGTCCAGCAGCAGCACCCGCACCAGCGGGTCGAGGGCGTGCAGCAGGGCCTCGCCCGGGTACTCCCACGCGCCGCGCGGCAGCGGGTCGGACCCGGCGGCCCGGCGCAGGTCGGCGCCGAGCCGGTTGACGGCGAGGGAGAGCTGTTCGGCCTGGCTGACGGCGCCGAGCAGCGCGCCGCGCGTCCTGCCGTCCCGGTCCAACGCGGCCAGCGGCAAGGGCATCTCGTCGAAGAACAGGTCCTCGATGGAGACGAGCTTGGAGCTGTACGCGATGCCGGTCAGCTCCAGTTGGAGCGGGTAGCTCGACGCGGGCGTCCCGTGGTCCTGCCGCGTCGCGCTGAGCTGTTTGAGCAGTTCGCTCGTGTAGTAGGTGTGCTGGTCCGCGGGGGCATTGGTCGGGTCGGACGAGCGGCGGTCCACGGCCAGCAGGGCGTCGAGCCCGCGCCACGCGGCGCGCCCCACCCGGTGCCGGAGCGGGCGGATCTGCGGTACCTCGGCCGCCTTGCCCTTGCGCCGCGCGTACGACGCCGGACTCTCGTGCCGCCAGGCCGTGTGGGTCTCGTGGTCCTGGGAGACCTGGGAGAGGCGGTCCCCGGCGGCCACGACGGCCGAGTGACGCGTTCGCTCCCGTCGGCCGCCTGCTCGCGGACCAGCAGGACGCGCCGAGCCTGCCAGGTCCACGTCTCCAGCGGGCCGGCCGCCGGCCGGGTCTGCCAACTCGGCGTGGCCGTCGAACCGGTCACGTCGCCCTCGCGCTCACGCCGCCGCCACTGCGGCAGGTCGCCGTCGCGCCGGGTCTCGCCGTACGGAACGTTCAGCAGGAGCGTCTGGTAGAGCGTGGTGCCGCGCAGCATGACGACGCCCAACTGGCCCAGCGGACCCACTGGGTTGCCCGTGGTCTTGCCGCTCTTGGCCTGGCCGTCGCCCTCGACCCCGGTCTTGATGGCGCCCGTGTCCCAGCAGTGCGTGTGCAGCAGCCAGCGCGCGGCCTCGGCTGGGGTGAGTTCGAGCGGGTCGGCGTCGGTACGGGACGAGAACAGCGGGACGTTGTTGCCTTGCGCCGCGGTGGCGACCAGCAACGCGGACGTCTTCGTCTCGCCCTTCGCCGTACGTAACCCCGCGACCTGCGCGAAGGGGTCGGTCTCGGAGAACAGGTCGAAGCACTCGCCGTAGGTGTCGAAGTAGCGCACCAGTCCCTCGCGCTCGGCGTCCGAGAACGCCCCCCGTGCGAACCGCTGGGCCCAGTCGGCGGCGTCCTTCGGGAAGCCCAGCGCGTCCACCACGATGGGCAGCAGGAGTTGCCGGAAGATCGCCGGCTTCTGGGTGGGAATGTCCACCTCGATGTCCCGGAAGCGGTGGGCGTCCAGCAGCAGTTCTCGTACTCCTACGGCGCGTTCCGCCGACCGCGCCCCGGCTTGCGGCCCAGCCGCCTCCCCCTGGTCCGCGGTGCGTGCGAGCAACCACGGTTCATGGAGTAAACTCCACAACCCAGCCTCCGGGGAACTTTTTACGTCTTGGGTGGGGGGAGTGACCAGACTGGCACAGACGGCTACGGTGCGCGGGCGAATGCAAAGATTACCCCATACGATTGCCGAATGGGGGCGTCCGCGCCCCGGCGTGCCGGGGGTGTTCCCCTTTTTCGTCTCGTGCTCGTCTCGCGGCGAAGGTTGGCCCCGCGTTCGTGCGGGGGTGTTCGGGCACGTCCGGCGCGTACGCGACCCGTGCGCGCCGGGCGGTGCCGTGCCGGCCGTCGTCCTACTCCGCCCTGCCGCTCACCCGGCGGGCCCTTCGTCCACGAGCCCCAACACCTCCTCGTAGCGCAGCCGTCGACGGGCCAGGACCGCCGCCCCGTCGGTCGAGAGGACGAGGTCCCGGACGTGCTGGAAGGCCGTGTCGCGCCAACTGCTCACAAGAGATAGCGCCTTGAAGCGGTCGCGGTGGCAGGACGGAGGCAGGCTCACCGTGTCGGCGATCACCGCGTCACAGGTCGCGGTGGCGGGCTTGCCGGCCGGCAGCGCCGTGCCGGACACCGTTCGGTGGCCCGCGCCGTCGGCTACCAGCAGGGCAGCTCGCCGGTTTGTGTGGTGGCGGACCAGGTGGTCGAGCCCGTCGGCCCCGTCGAGGTGCCGGTGCGCAAGGTGGTGCGCCCCCTCAAGGGTGACGGCCGCCCGCTCGCCCTGCCGGGTGAGCAGGTGGTTCCCCGCTTTGTCCGCCCGGGCGCGCCAAGTCTTCTCCCAGGTGGTGCGCGCCGCCTCCCACTCGTCCCGCCAGGCCGCCGGGACCGCGTCGGCGCCGGCCCCGTATCCGGCCGCCACGAGGGCCGGCGCGTCCGCGGGGTAGGACCACGGGCGGCCCGGCCCTGCGGCGCACAGGACCTGGGCCGCCGCGATCAGCAGGGCGTGGTGCCCGTACCGGTCCTCGGCGGCGGCCGGGAAGCGGGGCGGCGCTGCTGCGGGCCGGGTGGCGTCCCCCTCAGCGTACCCCGTCACGATCACACGGGGCGTGCGGAGCCGGGCCGGGCGGGGTGTGCCGTCGCCGCGATGCAGCCGGCCGATGCGCTGGAGCAGGAGGTCCAGCGGGGCGAGGTCGGTGATGAGCAGGTCGGCATCGAGGTCGCAGGACTGCTCGGCCACCGGCGTCGCGATCACGATCAGCCGCTCGGGGCGCGGCGGCGCGGCCTCGCCGGCGCGGGCGGGCCGCAGCACGCGCAGGCACTCCGCCATGCGGTGCGCGAGTTCGGCGGCGGTCAGTTGCTCGTGCAGCAGGACGGCGGGGGTGTCCGGCAGCCGGTGGCGTACCTCGGTGCACAGGATCTGGGCCCGGTCCGCCGTGGTGCGGATGACCAGCGCGCAGCCGCCGTCCGCGAGTTCGGCTCCCAGCCGGTCAGCGACGGCCGCGTCGGCGGCGGCGCGCGAGGCGGCCGCCGTGCCCGCTCCCGCGACGGTCTCCGGCATCGGCTCGACCACCAGCGGGGCGGACGGGCGGCGCGGGGTCGTCGTGCGGGTCAGGCTTCGCGGGCCGTGCGGGGTGTGCCATACGGCGGTGACGGCGGGCTGCCAGTCCGGGTGGACCAGCTCGGGGTGGCCGTACTCCTCCCACCGCGCGGCGCCGGCCAGGTACGCGTGCGCTGGACAGCTGGCAGCGTCGCGGAGAGCAGCACCACCGGCACGCCGGCCTCGCCGAACCAGCGCAGGCCCTCCCGGAGGAAGAGCGAGCCGCTGACGTCGGCGGCGTGCACCTCGTCGAGGAGGATGACCTTGCTGAGCAGGCCCGGCATCCGCAGTATGGCGAACTTGGTGCGCGTCATCGCGTGCAGCAGCGTGTGGATCGGGCTCACCACGAACGGGCACCACAGACCGCGTTCGTACCCGAAGAACCACTCGGCCGGTGTCTGCCCCGGCCCGGTCCGCGGGGTCGCGTCGCCGTCCTCGTCGCACGTCCCGACCGCGTCCCGCTGGCGCTCGGTGGAGGCGCCGATCAGGGCGCTCCACTCCGGCACGAGGGTGCGCTGGCCGTGCAGGAGGGCGACGTGGGGGCCAGTTCGGTGTCGATGCGGCCGACCCACTCGCGTACCCGGGCGAAGGTCGGGTCGTTGGCCGACCACTGCGGCATGCCGAGGAAGACGCCGTCGGCGCCGAACTTCGCCGCCAGGATCTCCGTCGCCATCAGCCCCGCCCACGTCTTGCCCTCGCCCGTGGGGCCCTCGATGACGAGCAGCCCGGGGGCCGCCATGTCCCGCGCGGTCTCCATGGCCAGCCTCTGCATCGGGCGGGGCGGGTGCTGGAAGCGGCGCTCGAAGGCGTCGGGCGGCGGGGTGGGAAGCGCGCCCCAGCCGCCGCGCAGGCCGATCCGCGACCAGGCCGCGGCGGCACGCTCGCGGGCGCCGGCCATGCTCACCTTCGTGACGTCGTCGATGCCGACGAACGCGGCCTCGCCGCTGGCGATCCAGTCGGCCATCACGACCAGGCCGCTCACCACGAGTTGCAGGGCGCGCGAGGGGACGGTCGCAGGGGCGGCGTCCGCGAGGGAGGGCAGGCCGAGTTGTTCGGTTACGTAGCGGACTTGGGCCAGCCGGGCCCGCTCCCAGCGCTCGTCACCCTGGGGCCCGCCGAGGCCCTCGGGCGGCGGTCCGAGTTCGTTCGCGGAGTGCAGGAACCCGTGGTGCCCAGCCACCAGCGGCCACACCCAGGCGATGCGCTCCGCCAGCCAGCCGGCCGCGCGCAGCATCGGCTTGAGCAGGAACCCGCCGGCGGCCCCGTGCCGCCAAGGGAACCGGCGGACGCTCGGGCGCCAGTTCAGGCCGGCCGCGCGCAGCGACGCGGCGTAGTCGGAGAACCTGCACTGGAAGGCCGGGGTGACCTTGCCGATATCGTGCAGCTCCAGGCCAGGAGCGTGCGGCCCCGGCCGGGGCCGCCGGCCGCCGCGTCCAGTTGGCGGCGGGTGGTCGGGCCGAGGAAACCGTCCCAGATGCGTTCGGCGACGGCGGCGGTGTTCAGCAGGTGGGTGACGACCAGGCTCATGGTGCCGCCGGCGTGGTCCGGTGTCTTGGCCACGCAGACGTGGAGCGAGGCGGTCGCGTCCCAGGTGTCGCGGTGCGTGTCTCGCTGCGCGTTGCCGTGCGCCTCCCGATACGGGCCGTCGGCCATGTTGGCTCTCCTCGCCGTCGTCCGTGGCCAGGGTGGCCGGGCCGGGACAATCCCACCGCCGCCCGGTGGCATCATGCCGCCGTGACGGACGACGCCCCGGCCCTGCGCGCGAGTTTCGGCCATGACCTGTTGACGGAGTGGATACCCGACGCGCTCGGCGCCGCCGACGCGCTGCGGGACCTGGCGCGCGGGCGGGTTCCGCCGCCGGCCGCGCTGGACGTCGGCTGGCTGCGAGTGCCGCTGGCCCGTCGTACCGAGGCCGTGCCCGTCGTACCGGTCGCGGTCCGCGCCCATCTGCACCGCGTGGTCGAACGCGCCCTGAGCGGCTTCGAGCCGACCGCCGAGGTGTTCAGCTACCGCGCGCTGACCTGGAACTACCGCACCGCCTTCGGGGCCCGTGGGGCGCGCCTGCGCGCACTCGCCGAGCGGGGCGACCTTCCCCTGGTGCTGAGCCTGGACGTACACCGCTTCGGCCGCTCGCTGCCGCTGGCCACACTCCTCGACGCGGCCTGGATGACGGAGGAACTCGCCACTGACCTCACGCGGTTGACCGCCGAGGCCGGGCACTGCCTGCTCTCCAGCCACCACTGGGCCAACCGCCTCGGCGGCGCGGCCCTGGCCCCGGTCGACGCGGTGCTCGGGCGACTGGTTCCGGGGCAGTGGTTGCGCTGGGCCGATGACTGGCACGTCTTCGTCCGGGACGCGGACGAGGCGGAGCGGGTGCGCGCCGCCGTACGGGACGGGCTGGCCGCCCTCGGGCTCACGCTGTCGGCCAACAAGAGCGGCCTGCGGCCGGCCGCGACGGTGCGCACGGGGCCGGCGCGGGACGTCGCGGGCGAGTCGGCGCAGGTGTGACGGGCGGGTATGGCCGGGGGCGATCTGCGCGCGCTGCCGCGCCTCGCCCCGGACGCGCGGATCTCCGCCGAGGTGCCCCTCGGTGGTACGGCGCTGCTGCCACGGGCCGTGCGGTACCTGGACGGGGCCGCGCGGACGGCACACGGGCGGGCGGCGGCGGAACTGCTCGGCGGTGCCGAGCGGGACCCGTTCGCGGCGGCGCGGCTGCTGGCGCTGGCCAGGCGGCACCCGGAGTTGGCCGGGCTCGTACCCGAACCGGTGCTGGCATCGGCCGGGGACGGCGGCTCACCCGTGGCGCTCCGGGAGCTGGCGACCCGGGTGGCGGTGGTGGCCCGGCGCCCGCACCTGGCGCCCGGGCCGACGCCGCGCCTGGCTCCGTGGGTGGCCGACGGCGGCCACGCCGAGGCGTCACAGCCTTCGGTGGCTACCCTGCTCTGAATCCCGCGCGCGCCGGGACGGACGCGGGAGCGGCGGAGGGGGCTGCACGTGGCGGCGGACGGCGTACGAGGCGCGTGGACGGCGGCCGACTGGGCGGGCCTGACCACGGTCGACCGGCGGCAACTGAGCTCGACGGGCGCGCTGTTGGCGGCACTCGGCCGCGCGCTCCGGGGCGCGAACTGGCACCTAAAGGGCTCGACGGCGCTCCTCGGCTGGCTCGGGCCGACGGCGCGCATACCGGGTGACGTGGACCTCGCCGTACCGGCCGAGATCGGACGCGAGCTACTGCGCGGGGCCGAACTGCCGCCGGGGCCGGACGGCGCGCGCGTACGGCTGCTCCGGTCGGAACCGGTGGTCTTCAGCTCGCCGGGGCGCGCGGCGGTGCACCGGGCGCTGGCAGGGGTGCGGCACGAACAGGGTGACGACCGCGTCCTGTTGAACGTCCTCCTCGTGCCGGAGGCGAGGGCGGCGCGGGACGCGCGTACGGCCCCGCTGGCCTTCCCCGCCGACCCGGGGCCGGTCAGCGTTCCCGCTGCGACGCTCAGCCGGTGCCCGGCGCAGAAGCTGCTGCGGTACGCGCGGCGGCGCGAGGCCAGGAAGATCAACACCCGCTGGACCGACCTCGCGGACTTCCTCATCGCCGCCGCCAGCCGCCGCGCCCCGAAGCTCGTGTGGGACGAGTTGCGCCGCGACGTGGCCGTCGAGTTCGCCGCCATGGGGCGCGACTGGCCGGCCACGCTACCCCCACCACCACGGGAGTGACTGGAGTTCTGGGACGCGGCCACCTTCCACGCCGGCTGGCTCTTCGGCCGGCTGCCGGAGGCGGTGGCGCGGCTCGCGGGGTTCTGGGAGCCAGTGCTCGCGGAGCCGGTGCTTGAGGTGCCGGTGGAGCCGTACGGGTGGGCGGACGCCACGGCGTACGGGCCGGGGCGGGTGGTCGCCTGGCGCGTGGGAGTGGAGGATGGGGTGAGGACACCCGCGTATCGGCGCCTGACCACGCGACGGCCGGACACGGTACGTCCCAGGAGTGGCTGAGAGCGCGTCCACCCTGGGTGCGATGGTTCGTCGCCGCCCGAGGGTGCACCGAAAGGGCAGCCGACCGTGCGTCTCCGCCTCTACCGCACACACCGGAGCCGCTGGTTACCTGTGCGGAGCGGACATGAGCGGGAGCTCACCTGTCGAACCACGCGAAGGGACCACACCCGTGCACACCCATGCCGCAGGCGGCTCACCCGAGGCTTCCCGGGCCCGGACTACCCGCCAGGCTCCGTCGCTGACCCGCACCAGTGCACTCCGGCGCGGCGTGGTCCCGCCCTCGGCGCTCCGATCCGTGCAGCGCGCCGCGGGCAACGCCACGGTGACCCGCATGCTGGCGAGGGCCCAGCGCGCGGACGCGCCCGAGGAAGCCCAGCGGCAGACCGGCCAGGAGACCACCATGGCGGGACGTACGGCGGTCACCGAGGTGCTCCGTTCACCCGGCCATCCGCTCCCTGCCGGGCTGCGGAGCGAGATGGAGCAGCGGCTCGGCTCGGACTTCTCCGACGTGCGCGTGCACACCGGCCCCCGCGCCGAACGCTCGGCCGACGAGGTCTCCGCACGCGCCTACACCTCCGGCAGCCACGTGGTGATCGGAGCGGGCGGCGCCGACAAGCACACGCTCGCCCATGAACTCACGCACGTCATCCAGCAACGCCAAGGGCCGGTCTCCGGCGTCCAGAACAGTAATGGTCTACGCGTCTCCGACCGCTACGAGCGCGAGGCGGAGCGCAACGCCAGGAGGGCGATGAGCCTCGCCGCTCCACCGACACCCGCCGCAACCTCACCGGACCACGGTCACACGCTCGCCGGCCACCGGCACAGGCAGAGCATCGGCGCGCGCCTCGTGCAACGCATGGCGGGGCCAGGCACCGTGGCGACCACGACCGGCGTGGATGCCAGCACCATCATCGAAGGGATCAAGCGGCAGGGCGAAGTGTTGGAACGCTGGCACCCCGACTACGACGCGGCCTTCGCCAGCTTGGTGGACGAGCTGCCGTCAGGTTTCAAGGGAGACGCCGGAGGCGACCTCCTGGCCCAGGCCCAGCAGATGCTGATGGCGCACTCCATCGCGAACCCACAGCACACACCCCGCCAGAGGCTGCCGGCACGGATCGTGGAGTACGTGCTGGTGCAGGAAGAGGCGGATTCCCCGCCCGGAATCGGCGGCTTCAACACGCTGTCGATGAAGGGAAGCGAGATCACCGGCCGCCCGAACTTCGCCAAGGCGACCACGCTGGCACTGCCGATCAGGCCGGGCATGCACCGGCGCCACATCATCGCGTGGCACAACATCAGTTCACTGTTGAACCGCGCTTATGCCACACATCCGCCGCCTCTCATCGCTTACCTGACGGCGAAACTCGATACGAGTCAGGTGGCCGCGGACCTGACGAGCGATTCGGACAAGGCGATCGGCAATATGCTGGCCGCCAGTTTCGGCCAGGCACCTCCAGACGTACCCCAACACAAGCAGCGGTCAGAAGCCGAAGTCCTGCTGCGAGCAGCATACGTGATGAACAGCTCCGTGAAAAACCTGTGGGTGGGGTCCGGCAAGGAGAACTCGGAGATCAACCTACTCAGCCGGACACTGCAGGTAAGGCTCAGTGACCTCACTCCTGAACGGCTGGCTACCTGGGAGAAGGAACTGTCGAACTCCACACCCAAGACACCCATGGCCCAGCAAGCGACGACACTCGTCCTCGACCGTCTCCGGGGTATCCAGGGGAATCCGCCCCACCGCAGAGGACGTGGACGATGTGAAGTACGTACGTCTGGAACGAGGTGATCCGGCACCTGGAGACGGACGCCTCACAGAACGCCTCCCCTTCAGCCGGGAACCAGCAAGCCGTCGTGGTGGGCGATGCGGTGTTCGATGCCGTCTTCGACGCGTCCAACAACCCCAGCTTCGACGTCGTGCGACAGGCCATCGACTTCCTGTGGACTGGGCCTCGTCCGACCGACGCGTGACGTCGGGCAACGGGGCTTTCGTACTCTCCTGAGAGCCCGGTCTCCCGGCCCCCGCTCCTTGACGGGATGCTCAGCCGGCCGGCAGATTGCGCCCCATCACGGGCAACAGCCGCTCCAGGCAGGCGAATCACGGCGGCAGGTGCAGTCGCCAGTCGTCCCGCCAGCGCAGGGCGTGGGCCAGGTAGTGGGCCCCGGGCGCGCCCGGGCCCGCCGCACCGAGGTCGGCCAGGAACGCGAAGGCCGCCTCGGCGGCGTCGGCGCCCAACGGCTGTCCGTACACGTGCAGGACGCACTGCCCGTGCGTTGTTCCCTTGAGCGTCTTGGTCACGTGCAGGCTGAGGTGCGCGCGCCGGCGGGCGGCGTCCAGGTCCGCGCCCTCCAGCGGCGCGGCCCCGGCGCCGCTGTGCATGCGGCCGGTGCTCCACCGGTTGGCACCCGCGACCGCCGCGCGCAGCGCGTCCGCGTCGGCCACCACACCCGACAGGCCGTCGCCGAGGGTCGCGCACAGTCGACCCGCGCCCGTGACGCCGTCGCTGAGAGTACGGAGGTGGCCCGCGAGGAGCGCCACGCGCCGGCCAGGAGCAGCACTTCGCGGGCGTTGCCCTGGGTGAGCGGGGTGTCGCCGCCGGTGCGGGAAGCGGCGCGGGAGGGGTGTGTGCGGAGGTGCGTACTGCGGTGCCCCACTCGATGTCGTGCACGTCGGTGACCGCGTACAGGCCGCCGGTGGGCCGTGCCGCCGCGAGGTCCGCCAGGCCGTCCGCCGACGGCACTCCGGGCAGTCGTGGGTCCTCCCCGTCGGCCGCGCCCGGCCGCGCGGGGAGTCCGTCCAACGGGCGTACGAGCACGCCGGCGATGAGGGAGGCGGTGGCCCGCACCGACAGCAGCTCCGGGACCCGGGCGAGCGCGTCGGCCGCCCTGCGCTGGGGCAACTCCGGTCGGTCCCGGCACAGTCGGGCGGCCATGGCGACGGCGTAACAGGCGCGCAGCAGGGCGGTGCGCCGTTCGCACACGTCCCCGGCCAGCGGCACGTGGTCCCAGGCCCAACCGTGCCGCACCCCGCTGTCACCCGCGGCCAGTGGTGCGGGCAGTGGCTCGTCGGGCCCGTCGGTCGCCGCCCGTACGAGCACCAGGTCCTTGCCGTAGTACCCGGGCCGCCAGCCCTCACCAGTCGCGCAGCCGACCGCCGCCAGGCTGTGGCGCATCCGGTCGAGCCCCGCCTCGTGGTCACCGCTGTCCTCCACGCGGGCCCGCAGCGCGCTGGTGACGACGACCAGCGTCACGGCCCGCCCACCGGCGGCGGCCACGTGCGCAAGCACGTCGCCCGCGTCGGGGCAGTCGGGCGGGAAGCCGGGGGCGTGTCGGGGCGGCCAGCGGTACGCGGGGGTCATTCGCGGCCCCGATCGCGCCAGAGTTCGAGCAAGAGCCGGCGCAGTCCGGGGAAGCAGACCAGGAGCAGCACGATGGCCACGCCGATGCCGCCCAGGGACCAACCGAGCCCGGTTAGGCTCGAACTCGACAACCCATGCCAGATGGCGAGGCCCACGCCGAACGGCAGGCCGATGGCAGCGAGCAGCCCGAGTATGGCGTTGCTCATCTCCGTCTCCGCCGCCTGCACCTGGTGGGAGAACTCGCCGAGGTCGTCCTTGAGGGACTGGAGCGTTTCCGGCAGGCCGGCGGCGCGCTGCCAGGTGCGGGTCACGGCGTCCACGGTGTCCTGCCGACCGAAGTCCGGGCTCCAGTAGCCACGGCGGAAGACCAGCAGGTCGCGTTCCAGTTGACCCACCTCGCGACGCTTGGGCTTGCCCTCAGCGATGCGGGCCACCTCGTTGCCGAACGCGGTCAGCACGACCTGGTGCAGCCGGGCCAGCGCGAGGGCGTCGGCGTACAGGGTGATCAGGTGGTGCGTGGTGCCGTTGTAGTAGTTGCCCAGTACCTCGCACCCGGGGTCGGGTTCGGTGCCGACCAGCACCAGGCCGCGCAGGCCGAGCACGCCGCGCACGTTGTTGCGCAGCCGGAAGCGCAGGGAGGCCAGTTCGTCCGGTCCCTCGTCCCCCGGCGGGTAGTCCGTCGTGTGGTACATCCGCCACAGCCACTGGTCGACCGCGGACTAACCGGCTTGTCGCGCGCTCTGGTTGAGTCGTGGCAGGTCGTCCCGGGCGGTGATGAGGGTGCAGTAGAGGGCCTCGCGTTCGGTGGCGGAGAGGCGGCAGCCGGGGTGAAGCCGCCGAGCGGCCCAGTCGCGGTACGCCCCGCTCGCGTGGCGTACGTCGACGTCCGCGCACTGCCGCAATGCCGTGGGCATCCGCTCCGGTGGCAGCGCCGGCAGGTGCCCGTGCAGCAGGGCCACGCCGTTGGCCTCGGGGCTCGCCCCCATCCGTCGGAACATGCCGAGGACCGATTCGTTGAGCCGGATCAGCTCGACGGCGGTCAGCTCGAACCCGTGCGGGGCGGCGCCGGGGTCGAGCCACTCGTCCGCGTGCCAACGCACCGCCGACTCCCACAACAGCGGAGCCAGTCGCTGACTGGTGTACTCGGCGCGCCGGGTGGCGGTGGAGTACACGTCGTTCCCGTCGGCGCGCCGCCAACGCCGCACCAGCGGTCCGGCCGCGAAGGGTTCCGGTGGCGGTGCGTCGATCTGTACCGCCACGATCAGCACGGTGTCCCGCCGTCGGGCGCAGCGCCGCCCACGAGAGGACCTCCAGGGCCGCGCGCAGGTACCGGCCCCGCTCGTCAGCGCCGGCGTCGGCGTCCATGTACCGCCAGCGCCGGAACCCGCAGGTCACCGGGCCGCGCACCAGCACCCGGTTGTCGTGGCGCACCGGGCGGCCCCTGGCGACGAGCGTCAGCGTGCCGGGCGCGGCGGCCGGGTCCCGGGGCGCCTCCTCGGGGGTGGCCTCGACGACGGTGTTGTACAGCTCGCCGGTGAGCACCATGGCGGCGAAGTGCCAGCGGTGGTCGTGGATCTGCGCGTCCTCGCCGCCGGCCCGCCACACGTGCAGGAACAGCCGTCGGCCGTCGGCGCGGAGCTGGGCCAGGGGCAGCTTGACGAAGCCGTTCGGGTGAGCGATGGGCGTACGGGTGGCGGGTGGGTGGAGCGGTCCGTCGAAGCGGCCGAGCAACGCCGCGGTGAGCGCGGCCCGCGCCAGTTCGGCCGTGACGGGGGGTGGCGTCCCGGTCGGGCCGCCCCGACCGCCGACCTGGTCGACCGCTCCGTCCTCGCCCGGTCGGTCTCCTCACCCTTCACGCTCACCGCAAGCCCCTCCCACCTGGCTTCGACGCACGGCGGGGCCCGGCCCCCGCGCGCCGAGCGTAACCAACCGGCGCACCCCGCGGCCGGCCGTCCGGCACATCCCGGCCACGGCGGCGAACGCGGCTCGGCCAACGGGTGACACATCCCCGCCGCGCCACCCGCCACACACCACAGCACCCCACCCCGCCCCGCCCCGCCGACCGTTACGCTCTTCCGGATCGGTCGGGACGGCGCGCGGGCCCCTCCGGGCACGGGCGCCGCCGGGCGCGCGCCCGGGCGGTGGGGCGTGGCTCGGGCGATCGAGGACGGCGCGCGGGAAGGAGCGGGACCTGTTGTGGGTGACGACAAGGGTGAGGACGCGGCCCGGCCTTCGCCGCAGCGGGGGCGCCGGCGTGGCCAGGGTGAGTTGGAGGCGCTGGTGATGCGGGTGTTGCAGGAGGCCGGCGAGCCGGTCACCGCGGCGCGGGTGCAGCAGGAGTTGTGCGGCGACCTGGCGTACACCACGGTCGTGACGATCCTGACCCGGCTGCACGGCAAGCACAGCGTGACCCGGCACCGCGCGGGCCGGTCCTTCCGGTGGGCGCCCGCTGCCGACGAGGCGGGGCTCGCGGCGCAGCGGATGCGGCGCGTGCTCGACGGGCACAGCGACCGGGACGCGGTGCTCGCCAGTTTCGTGTCGGGCCTCTCGGCCGACGACGAGCGGCTGGTGCGCGAGCTGCTGTAAGACGCGCCCACGGAGGCGGAGCCCGGCGACGAGCCCGTACCCCTCGATCGCGAACGGGAGACGTGACCAGTGGGAGTCTTCGTCGTCCTCCCGCTCGTGCTGCCGCTCACGGCCTGGCCGATGTCGCGGCTGGCCGAGCGGCGGCTGCACCCGCGCACCGCGACCGTCCTGCTGACCGCCGTCGGAGCCATACTCGCCGTGTGCAGCACGCTGTGCCTGGCCCTGCTCGGCGTGGTCGGCACCGCACAACTGCCCGGCAACCCGCTGCCCGACGGCTGGGCGGCTCCCAAGGTGCGGGCGGCGGTCCCGTACGACGAGAACGTGGGGTTCGCCGCCATCGGCGTGCTGGCCCTGGTCGCCACGGCCTGCGGGCACACGCTGTGGCGGCACTACCGGGTACGCAAAGGCGCCTGGCGCGCGCTCGGCGGCCTGCCCGCCGAGGCCGGCCCCGGAACCAGTGCCCGCCGCGGCCTCCGCGACCACCGTTACGGCCACGGAGCCGCCCGTGCGGCCCGCGCCACCCGCACGGCCCGCACTGACCGTGCTGCCCGACGAGGTGCCGTACGCGTACGCCCTGCCGGGCAGGGCGGGCTCCGGGCGCGTCGTCGTCTCGGACGTCATGTTGGCCGGGCTCGGAGCGGCGGGCGCTGGTCGCCCACGAGCGGGCCCACCTGGCCGGGCGGCACCACCGCTATCTGCTGGCCTCGCGGTTGACCGCGAGCGCCAACCCGTTCCTGCGCCCGCTGTGGACGGCGGTGGCCTTCAGCGCGGAGCGCTGGGCCGACGAGGAGGCGGCGCGCGAGGTGGGCAGCCGGCGCGTGGTCGCCACGGCCGTGGGCAAGGCGGGGCTGATCTCCGGGCCCTCGCCGGCGCCCGGCATCGCGGGGTTCGCGGCCGTCGGCCCGGTGCCGCGGCGGATCGCCGCGCTGCTCGGCCCCGTCCCGCCGGCCCGGCTGTGGCCGCCCGCCGACGGCTCGCTGTACGCCGCGGCGCTCATCGCGGCGGCCGGGACCGCCGCCTCGGCGCTGTCGTCGCTGAGGCGCTGTCGTCGCTGAACGCGGCGGTGGCGCTGTTCGTGGTGCTCAAGGCGGCCACGCCGCTGTAGGCCCGGCCGCGAGGCACCGGCCGACCACGTCATGGAGGAGGGCTGCCCGGCCAGGGGGTGGGTCCGGGCAGCCCGGTACGAGGCGGGGCCGGCGACTCGCTGGGGAGTGCGATGCCCCGGGGCGGGACGCTGGGCGCGCCCCGCGCGATCAGACGTTGACGCCGAAGTCCGCCGCGATGCCGGCCAGGCCGGACGCGTAACCCTGGCCGACCGCGCGGAACTTCCACTCGGCGCCGTGCCGGTACAGCTCACCGAAGACCATGGCGGTCTCGGTCGAGGCGTCCTCGGTCAGGTCGTAGCGGGCCAGCTCCACGCAGTCGGCCTGGTTGACGACGCGGATGAAGGCGTGCGCACCTGTCCGAAGCTCTGCCCCCGGGCCGCGGCGTCGTGGATCGACACCGGGAAGACGATCTTCGTGATCTCGGCGGGCACGCCGGCGAGGTTGACCTTGACCGCCTCGTCGTCCCCGTCGCCCTCACCGGTGAGGTTGTCGCCGGTGTGCTCGACGGAACCGTCCGGGCTGGTCAGATTGCTGTAGAAGACGAAGTGCCGGTCGGAGGCGACCTTGCCGGAGTCGTCGCACAGCAGGGCGCTGGCGTCCAGGTCGTAGTCGGTCCCGGTCGTCGTCCGCACGTCCCACCCGAGCCCGACGACCACGGCGGTCCGCCCCGGCGCCTCCTTGCTCAGCGAGACGTTGCCACCCTTGGCCAGCGAAACACCCATGTTGTGCCCTTCCCCTGTCGCGCCTGCGTTGGCTGCTGCCGCAAATCTACAGCACTGTAGAAATTGCGGGTCGGTACCGACCGACACCGGCCGACACCGACCCGCGCGGGCCCGGTCCGCTGGCGCGGTAGACGTCGCACCGGGTACGCCACGGCGCTCCGCGCCGGTGGAGCCGGCACCCACCGAGTGGGCCTCCGCGACCGCGGGGTTGGTCCGATCTACACGGCGCTGTTGACGGACGAGGGTTGGCCGTCCCCGCGCTCGCGGGGTTGCTCCGGCACGGGCGCCCGTGGCGTACACCGACGGCCGGCCGTCGCCCCGCACCCCCACGAACCCGCCCCACCCCCACCCGACCCCACACCGCACACCCCACCCCTCAACCCCCTCCTCCGGCCACCCCAGCAGCCGGGCCCCGATGACGGCGGTCTGGAGGGTGTAGCGGTGGACCGGATCGCCGGGGTCGGAGCCGGTGAGCCTGTGGATGCGGTCCAGGCGGTAGGTCATGGCGCGGACGCTGAGGGACAGGCGGCGGGCGGCCTCGGCGGCGACGCAGCCGGTGTCGAAGTAGGCGGTCAGGGTGTCGATGAGGGGCTGGGCGCCGCCACGGGCCTGCTGGAGGGGGCCGAGGACGGTGCGTACGAGGTCGGCCATGGCCTGCCGGTCGCGAGTGAGGACCGGGTAGACGAGCAGGTCGGCGGCGTGCAGGACCGGGTCGTTCAGGTGCATGCGGGCGGCCAGGTCGAGGGTGTTGAGGGCCTCCTCGTAGGAGTGGACGACGCCGCCCACGCCCGGATGGGCGCGGCAGATGGCGACCTGGCCGCCGTCCGTCGCCGCGTACGCCTGCTTCGCGAAGTAGCGAAGCACGTCCGACTCGCCGCCCGGCGCGATGCAGATCAGCCGGCCGTCCTTGGTGGTGAGCAGGATACGCCGGTCGCCGAAGCGGGTCAGCAGCGACGATTCGACCCGGCGGGTGACCGGGGTAGCCGTCGTCGTACGGTTCGGCGCCCTGGGCCACCGCGACCGCGTGCGCGTGGGCCAGGATCAGGCCGAAGCGTTCGGCGCGCTCCGCGAGGCGGCCCAGGTCGCTGCGGCCGTAGAGCAGGTCGTCGATGAACTCGCGGCGCGCGGCATCCTCCTGGCGGACGGCGAGTCGCTGGGCCCGCTCGTACCCCTCGGCGAACGCGTCCACGGCCTGGGTGATGGCAGCCAGCAGGTGGTCGGCGCGATCTCGCTGGGCAAGAGCGTGGACGGCTTCGTCCAGCACTCGCAGACCGCCCAGACCCTGGCCGGCCCCTGGCTGGACGGCTCGGCGTCGTTCACCGACAACCTGACCAAGGTGCTCGGCTCGACGACGACCGCCGACGTACAGAACCTGACCGTTTCGGCGCTGCTGATGAAGCTGATGCCGTCGGGTTCCGGCCAGCTCAACCAACTGCTCCCTTTGGCATGCCAGTTGGGGCTCGCCGACATGCCGGTGTCCGAGCTGGTCGGGCGCGGCGGGGTGGCGGGGCCGCCCCCTCGGTCAACGGCGCGCCGCTGACCTGAGCCGGGCCGGCCCACCGAGCCGACCGTGGGGAGGGGGACGGTCGAGGTGCGCGGAGCTGCCGCGCGGGGGGGCGGCAGCTCCGGACCCGCGCCCGGGCCCGTGGACGTACGCCTACGGGTGGACGTACTCATGCTCGCACGCCACCCACCCCCTCCACCAACCCATCAACCCGCCAACCGCGCCACCAGCCGCAGCAGGGAGTACAGCCAGATGCAGACCGGGACGGGGAGCGGGATGGAGACCGGGACGGGCGGCGGGATGGCCAGCAGGACGGGCGGTGGGGCGGGCGCCGAGGCGGGGAACGGGCTCGACGCCGGCACGTACGAGGTGTTGCGCGGCCGGCTCGGGGCGCGGGCGGCCGAGCTGGCCCGGCGTGCCGAGGCGCTCAACGCGTCCCGTACCGCCGCGTTCGGATCCACCGAGCTGACGCTCACCGGGACCGAGCCGGTGCGCACCGAGCGCGCGAGCCTGCCGCGTGATGTCGTCGCCGTCGGCGATTTCCTGCTGTTCGGCCACAACACCGGCGCGGGGCCCGAGTCCGGTGCCACGGCGGTCGGCGACGTGTTCGCGCTCGACGACCCGGCCTTCATCCACGAGTTCGAGGCGCTCTACCGCTACTACCGGGCCGCGCGGCTGCTCCAACTGCAGCTCGTGGGAGACAAGTTGCTCGCCGTCTTCCAGACCGGCGAGAAGGCGGACGACCTGCGCCTGCTGCGCTGGGCACTGCCCACGGCCGACGGCGGAGCGGCCAGGTTCCTGGACGCGCGCGGCGAGCGCGACCACGCCTTCCCCGCCCCGCACGACGTCACGTGGACGGCGACCACCCGCGAGGACCACGTGCTCGGCCGGTTCCCGCACATCGCCGTCGACGGCGGGACGGTCTACGTCGCGACCGTCGGTGGGGCGCTGACTGTCAAGACCGAGAACACCACCGAGCGCGGCGACGGCGTCCACCGCGAGCCGGTGGACGAGCCGCTGCAGTCGCTGGCCGACGCGGACGTGGCGTACGCGCGGGTGGGACCGCTGGTTCTGCTACGAATCCGCCCGTACAAGGAAGAGAATTGGCTGTACCTGGTCTTCCACACCGTTACGCACGCCGTGGCCCGGCTCGACGGCATCGGCCAGTCCTGCCAGCGCCTCCCCAACGACCAGGGCATCGTCTTCCCCGGCAGATACTTCCTGGCCACCGGCGCGGTGAAGACCTTCGACGCGGACACCGACGGCCTCGCGTTCACGCACGCGGTGTGCTCGCCGAACGGCGAGGACGTGCTGTACGCCTTCCGCGCCCCGGCCACCGGGCGCACGCTGCTCCTCTCGTACAACACCATCCGTGAAGAGATCGCGACGCCGCTGCCCTGCCTCGGCTACGCGCTCTTCGAGGACGGCACCCTCGTCGCGCTGCGCGCCCCCGCCTCGCCCGCCGCAGACGGGCCGGGCGAGCCCGCGCGCGTGCACCCGGTGCAGCTCTGGCGCACGCCGTACGTCTCCGACACGTACACCGCGGGCTCGGCGGCTGGCGCCGGGCCGCTGGCCCGGATCGGCAACGCGGACCTGGTGCGGGGCATCGCGGAGTGCCTGTCCATCGCGCGGCAGGTGGCCGACACAGAACCGACGGCGGAGCGGTACCGGACGCTGGTGGCCGCCTGCGCGCGGGCCGCTGACCGCTTCCACTGGCTCGGTGACGCGGAGGTCGGCGACCTGCGCGGCCCGCTGGTCGAGGAGCGGGAGACGGCCGAACAGGTGCTCGCCGAGTTCGCGACCGTCCAGGACCTGACGCGGCGGGCCGCAGACGCGCTCGCCGACTGCGCGGCGCACATCGCCCGGCTGGCGCGCCGGGTACGTGGCGAGGCGCCGGCCACCGCCGAGGAGTGGGTGGCGCGGATGGGCGAGCTGCGCCAGGTGCAGGGCCGGCTGGTGACGCTGAAGGAGATGCGGTACGCCGACGTCGCGCGCATCGACACGCTCGCCGACGTCGTCGAGTCCGACATCGCCGGCACCGCCTGCCGGGCCGTCGCCTTCCTCCAGCGCGCGGACGCGTTCGCCGGCTACCGCGCGCAGGCCGAAGAGTTGACCGCCGCGGCCGAGGCGATCGACACCGTCGCGGCGGCCGACCCGGTGGCCGAGCGGATCGCGGTGCGGTCGGCCGGGCTGCGCGAAGGTGACCGAGGTCATCGCCCGGCTAGACAGAGGCGACGCGACCGTGCGCACCGCCATCCTGGAGCGGATCGCCGAGGTCACCAGCGGTCTCAACCGCGCCAGGGCGACGCTGGACGCGCGCCGCCGGGAGCTGGCCGACCGGGAGGGGCGCGCGGAGTTCGCGGCGGAGTTCGCGCTGCTCGGCCAGTCCGTCACGGGCGCGCTCGCCGCGTGCGACGACCCACGGGAGTGCGACGCCCAACTCGCCACCTTGCTGCTACGGCTGGAAGACCTGGAGGCCCGGTTCGCCGACCACGAGGAGTTCCGCGCCGAGATCGATGCTCGGCGCACCGAGGTCAGCGACGCGTTCGCGGCGCGCCGGCAGACCCTGGAGGACGCGGCGGCCCGGCGCGCGGCGGCGCTGGCGGACTCGGCCGCGCGGGTCCTGGAGACCCTGGCCCGCCGCGCCGGCGCGCTGCCGGACCGGGAGGCGGTGGCCACCTTCTTCGCCTCGGAGGCCCTGGTGGTGAAGGCTCGGCGGACGGCGGACCAACTGCGCGCCCTGGGCGAGAGCGTACGCGCCGAAGAGTTGGCAGGTCGGCTGGCGGCGGCCCGGGAGGACGCGCTGCGCGCGCTGCGGGACCGCACGGAGCTGTACGCGGACGGCGGCGAGACGATCAGGCTGGGCGAGCACCGGTTCGCCGTCAGCACCCAGACACCCGAGCTGACGCTGCTGCCGGACGCGGACGGGCGCGTCATGGTCCTCGCGCTGACCGGCACGGACTACCGCGCCCCCGTCAGCGACCCCGCCTTCGCCGCCACCCGCGCCTACTGGCGGCAGACCCTGCCGTCGGAGGCCCCCGACGTCTACCGGGCCGAACACCTCGCGGCCCGCCTGCTCGCCGACCACGGCGCCCCGGCGCTGTCCGCTGCCACACTGGAAGAGTTGGCGGAACTGGTGCGGCGAGTGGCGGAGGAGGCGTACGACGAGGGGTACGAGCGCGGGGTGCACGACCGCGACGCGACGGCGATCCTGACCGCCGTGCTCCGCCTGCACGAGAGCGCCGAACTGCTCCGCTACCCGGCGGGCGCCCGCGCGCGGGCCGCCCTGTTCTGGGCCCACGGCACGACCGAGGCCGCCAGCGCGTCCTGGGCCCGCGAGGCGGTGTCGCTGGCGCGAGCCCGCGACGCGTTCGGCTCGGCGCCGGGCCTGGGGGCGCTGCGGGCCGAACTGGCCACCACCATGGCAGGGTTCGCCCTGGCCACACCCGACGCCGACCACGCGCCGGAGGCCGGTGGGACCGAGAGCACGGCCGGGGACTCGGCGGACCTGGCGGCGGCGTACCTGGTGGAAGAGTTGGCACGCGGCGGTTCGTTCGTGACCGGCCCGACCGCGCGGGAGCTGCTGGCCGCGTTCGGCCGCGCGGTGGGCGCGGCCGGGGACGTGCCTCCGTACGGGGCTGACGTGCGGGCCCAACTCGCCGCCGGGGAGCCGGCGGCGGCGTACCGGCTGGTCCACGGCTGGCTCACGGCGTACGCGGGGGCCGGGGCGAGGTCGCGGACGGTGACCTGGCCGAGGCGGTGGCCATCGAGGTCTGTCCGGGCCTCGACCGGCGGACGGTGGAGGCGGAGTTGACGGCGCGGGTGGAAGGGTTGCTCGGCACGCATCCGCGGATCGTCGGGCGGGCGTTGGAGGTACGGATCGACGAGTTCCACGCCCGTACATCCGACTTCGCCGCCCGGGTGGTACCCGGATTCCGTGCGTACCAACGGCAGCGCGCCGAGCTGATCGCGACGGAGCGGGCCCGGCTGCGGATCGCGGAGTACCGGCCGCGGGTCATGGCGTCCTTCGTACGCAACCGGCTCGTGGACGAGGTGTACCTGCCGCTCATCGGCGACAACCTGGCTCGCCAGATCGGCGCCGCGGGCGACGCAAAGCGGACGGACAGCAACGGGTTGCTGCTGCTCGTCTCGCCGCCCGGGTACGGCAAGACGACGCTGGTGGAGTACGTGGCGGAGCGGCTCGGGCTGCTCCTGGTCAAGGTCAACGGACCGGCGCTGGGCCACGGCGTCACCTCGCTCGACCCGGCCGAAGCACCCAACGCGACCGCGCGCCGCGAGGTCGAGAAGATCAACTTCGCGCTGGCGGCCGGCAACAACGTGCTGCTCTACCTGGACGACATCCAGCACACGTCGCCGGAGCTGTTGCAGAAGTTCATCCCGCTGTGTGACGCGACACGGCGGATGGAGGGCGTGCGGGACGACGAGGCCCACACGTACGACCTGCGCGGCAAGCGCTTCGCCGTGTGCATGGCGGGCAACCCGTACACGGAGTCCGGCCGCCGCTTCCGCGTCCCGGACATGCTCGCCAACCGGGCTGACGTGTGGAACCTCGGCGACGTCCTGACCGGCAGGGAGGAGGCGTTCGAGGCCAGCTTCGTGGAGAACGCGCTGACCGCGAACCCGACCCTGGCCCCCCGCGACCGCGCCGACCTCGACCTGCTCGTACGCCTCGCAGCGGGCGACCCCACGGCACAGCGCGACCGTCTGGCGCAAGCCGTACGCACCGGCCGAGTTGGACCGCGTGCTGGCCGTACTACGCCACGTGCTCGCGGCCCGGGAGACGGTACTCGCGGTGAACATAGCGTACATCGCGTCGGCCGCCCAGTCCGACGATACCCGCACCGAACCCTCGTTCGCCCTCCAGGGCTCGTACCGCGACATGAACCAGATCGCGTCCCACATCTCCCCCGCCATGAACGCGGCTGAACTGTCCGCCCTCATCGACGACCACTACCGCAACGAGGCCTAGACACTGGGCGCCGCGGCGGAGGCCAACTTGCTGAAGTTGGGTGCGTTGCGGGGGACGTTGTCGGCGGAGCAGGCGGTGCGGTGGAAGGAGCTTTGTGGTGCGGGTGGGGGCGGGGGTGGGGTTGCTGGTGTGGGTGAGGGCGTGGGTGTGTCGATGGGTGTCGGTGCGTCAGTGTGTGGGGGCGCGTCGGTGGGTGTGGGTGCGCAGGGAGAGGCGGGGGCGGTGGGGCTGGGTGAGGCGGTGGCGGTGCTGGGATTGCTGGCCGACCGGCTCGCGTCGGTGGAGTCCGCCATCACGCGGGCCACGGACCCTCGGCATCTGCTGAGCCAGCGGGCGGGGCGGCACGCGGCGCGGGGTGGGCGTGGGGAGGGCGGGGCGGGGCGGGGAGTGAGGGTCGGGGCGAACTTACTAACTCAATTGGGAAGCTTGCCGGTTGGTCTTTAGGGTCCGACGGTTCCGTCCGGGGTACGGGGTGTAGGCGGCCGATAGCCTGGGCGAGGACCAAAGGGAGCGAGGTTGGCGTGCGATAGGTATCGGATGTTCGAGATGTCGGTATCGCAGGAAATTGCAAAAAACAGGGTGGGTTCCCGGTAACGTCGCAGGTCAATTGCCTCTGTTCCCCGCGTGCGGGGATGGTCCCGCTGCCCACCGCCTGGTCCTCGGCAACGGCCCCTGGTCCCCGCATGCGGGGATGGCCCCACTCCCCAGCTCGACGGCTTTCTTCAACTTGCCTTTTAACGCCGTCGAATGGCTACTCGGCAGTCCCCGCGCCACTGCAACCCCCATCAGGTGCCGCGCCTCACATAGTCCTATCCCGATGCGCTCGCTGCCTGTCGTGCCGGGCGCGCCGGAGGGGCTGGTCGAGCGCGCGGTCGCGCAGTCCGTGGCGGCGGGGTTGCTCGTCGTCTCCGACGACGGGACCACGGTGCGCTTCGCGCATCCGCTGTACGCCAGTGCCCGGTACGCCGCCGCGTCCGCCGCCGAGCGGCGCACGGCGCACGCTCGGCTCGCCACCGCCACCCCGGGCGCCGTCGAGCGCGCCCGGCACCTGGCGCTCGCCGCCCCGGGCCCGGCCGAGGAGTTGGCCTCGGCGCTGGCCGGCGCGGCCGAACAGGCCCGGCGGCGCGGGGCGCCCGACGACGCCGCAGCGCTGGCCCGGCTCGCCGCGCTGCGCACGCCGGCCGGGCACCCCGAGCGCCGCTGCGAGCGGCTGCTGAGCGCCGGCGCCCACGCGTACGCGGCGGCCGACTACGAGCTGTGCCGCGAACTGGCAGAACCCGTCACCGCCCGGGCGGTGGACCCGGCGCAGCACGTACGCGCCCGCGTGCTCATCATCAACGCCGCCAACCAGGCCCTGCACGACCTGGACGAGGTGTTCGCCGACGGGTTCGCGCACGCCGGCGACGACCCCGGCGCCCGCGCCCGGCTGCACTACCTGCGCGGCGTCAAGGCCCACATCAGCGACGGCGACACGCCCCTGGCCTGGGCGGAAGCGGCACGCGCCGCCTCGCTCGCGCTCGCGCTGCAGGCGTTCGTGGGCACGCTCCAGGGCCGGCCCGACGCGGAGGAGCCGCTGGGCCGCGGGCTGGCCAGGCCGCAGGACGCCGGGCCGACCGGCGGGCACAACGGGCCCCGGGCCATCCGGGCGCGGCTCGACTTCTTCGCCGACCGACTGGCCGCGGCGGACGCCGAACTCGGCCGACTGCTTCGCCGGGCACGGCGATTGGACGACGCCGAGGAGATGCTGTTCCTGCTGTGCGCGAGCATCGACGTGGACGTGCGCGCGGGCCGCTGCGGCAAGGCGCTGGCCGCCGCGCACGAGGCGCTCGGCCTGGCCCGCGCGCTCGGCGCCAACCTCGGACAGGTCTGCTACTCGGCCGCCGTGGCCGAGGCCGCCGGCGGCGACCTGGAGCGGGCCGAGACGCTGGCCCGGGAGGGCGTACGGGTCGCGCGGGACGAGCGGGACGTGGTGTTCCTGCCGCTCTCGCTGTGCCTGTTGGGCCAGATCTAGTTGCGCTCGCGTGCGCCGGTCGCCGCCGTGGAGTGCCTGGGCCAGGCCCGTACGATCGCCCGCCGGCGCTCCGTCGTGAACCCGGCGGCCGTGCCCTGGGCGGCGGACCTGGCCGAGGCACTGGTGGCAGTCGGCGACCACGAGCAGGCGCGGGCGGTGGTGGCCGAGGCGCGGGGCGCCGCGCACCGGCTCGGCCGGTCGGGCGTCGCCCTGTCGCTGCTGCGGGCGGAGTCCGCGGACCTGCCGAGCGCGGCGGCCGCGCTCGCCGCGTGGCACGAGGCGGCGGCCCTCTTCCGCACGGCCGACGTCCGTCCCTGGCTCGACCAGGCCCACACCGAACTGCACCGGGTCACCTGCGGGTGGTCCGCCGCCCCGGGGGCGGCGGCCTCGGCGGGGGGCGCTCGGTGCCGGGCGGTTCGGGAGCCCGGAGGCGGGCCGGCTCCGGGGGCGGCCTCGGCGCCGGGCGCTGGCGCGGACCAACCACCCGCCGCGCTGCCCACCGGGCGGTTGCACGCGCTGACGCACGCCGAACACCGGGTGGCCGAACTCGTCGGCGACGGGGCGACCAACCGGGAGATCGCCGGCCGCCTGTTCCTCTCGGCCAAGACCGTCGAGTCCACGCTGACCCGCGTGTACCGCAAGCTCGGCGTGCGCTCCCGCGCCGAACTCATCCGGCTCCGGCACGCCCCCGGCCACGCGCAGGGCCGAGCACCCGGCCCGGCCGGCTGAGGCCCGCTCCCGACGGGGCGCGGTGCGGGAGCCGGAAAGCGGGAGGCGCACCGGGCCCGGTGCGACCCCGGCCGAGAGGTGGCCAGGACCAGCGGCGGGCCCGCCTGGGTGACGAAGACGCGGACGTAGCGTGCGGCCCTCCCCTGACGCCCGCCACTGCCGCTGACACCGCCACCGCCGCTACGCCCTCGCTGACACCATCACCGCCCGCTGGCGCCGCCACCCAGCGGGCGTCGCCGACGGGCGGGCCCGGAGGGCGAGGGGGATACCGGGAAACCCCCTGCTTCGCGCCCCGGGGGTTCCGGGCCACGGGGCGCCGGACCCAGCCTTTCCTCCAGCCGGCGGACGGAGCCACCTCCGCCCCATCCCACCCCAACGGGAGCGCCGCCACCACCCCACGGGCGCGCCCAACCCGCCACCTCCCACCCGGCCCCCGCCCCGACTCCCCACGCCCAGCCCCCCGCTCAGCCCAGGCCCCCGCACCCCAGAGCCCCGCCCCGTGGCGTGCTCCGCTCCGCTCGGTCGGCCGCTCCCCGCACGGCGCACGCCCCCACCCACTCCCCCGATGTCGCCCGGCGCCCCCGCGCGCCGGGCGAGAAGGAGAACACGATGGTTCCGCGGAAACACCGGGCGCCCGTGGGCGCCCCCGTCACCCCGGCCACGCCACCCGACTCCGCTCCGACGAGACGGCGGCGGCTGACGGTCGCGCTCAGCGGCATCGCCGCCGTGGCCACCCCGTCCGAGGGCACCGCCGCTGCCCAACTGGCCTTCAAAGAAACTGGTGCAGAGCAAGAAGCCAGTGGTGTTGGGTCGCCACCGGGCTGTCGATCGCGCGGTACCTGGGGCACGGCCAGGACACCTCGCAGAACACGTTCTGCACCTACGCCCGCGGCCTGCCCCCCCACGTCCGCCTGCCCCAACCGGCCCGGCTACCTCTCCGACGTACAGGGCTCCTGGTCCAGGCTCGGCATGGACCCGGGCCGCACCACCGGCACGCTGCCGTTCCAGACCGTGCAGCAGACCATCGACGCCAACTCACCCGTCGAGGTGGGCATCTACTGGACCTCGGGCGGCGGCCACGCGCAGGTGCTGTACGGGTACGACGCGAGCCGCCAGACGCTGATGTACGCCGACCCGTGGCCCAGGAGCCCCCGCTACGCCGAGATGAACTACACCACCTACCGCAGCAACAGCCAGTTCCGCTGGGCCGAGTCTCTGTACGGGGAGAAGTGAGCGCCATGACGAACACCGCTCGTTCCCGACGCACCCCCCGCCCCCGACTCAGCGGCCTCGGCGGCGCCTCGCTCGTCACCGGCGCCGGCATCGGCATCGGCATCGGCATCGGCATCGGCATGCTCGCGCTCCTCGCTCCGACGGAGGCCGTCGCCGACGACGGCGCGCGGCCCGTCGCGCCCGCCCCGGTGTCCTCCGTCGACCGGGACGCAGCCGCGAGGACGCTGGCCAGCCAGGACACCACCAACCGCGTCGCCTCCTTCTTCGTCCGGCTCGCCGAGCGGGAGCGGGCCACCGAGCGCGACACCACCGACGCGAGCGTCACCCGGGCCGAGGCAGCCGCGCAGGCCCCGCGCCTGGTGGGCCCGGCGGTGCCGGTCTACTGGCTGAACCCGGACTTCGTCCGTGGCCGCAGCACGGCGGCCGAGCCGGTGGCCGAGTTCGCCTACCTGGCCTCCGAAGCCCGCTCCGCCTCCGGCGCCGCGGCTACGGTGTGGACCATGCGGGACGCGAAGACCCAGCGCTGGGCCGTCGCCAACGTGATCTCCGGCACCGACGAGGTCAGCTTCGGCCGCCGGAGCACAGGCGACCTGGTCTTCACCGAGACGCAGATCGCCGCCTGGTACGCGCTGGACGGCGAGCGGGTGCTGCCGCTCAACGCGTCGGCCCGCGACGCGGTCGGCGCGAAGGGCACCAGCGTCACGGCGTACCAGGACCGCGTGCACGACCGGTACGCCGACAAGCTGCCCGGCTCCGAATACCAGCGCTCCGGCCGGTTCGGCGGCGACGGACCGGCCAAGGCGCAGGCCGCGCCCGCCGCCGAGGCGCCGCGCGCCACCGCGAGCGACGACTCGTCACCGGCCGGCCTCTCCGGCGCCGGGTTCGCCACGGCCGGCGTCGCGACCGGCACCCTGCTCCTCGGCGCGGCGACGGTCACCATCCGCCTCCGCCGCCGCACCACGTCCGGCTGACCGGCTGAACTTACTGGCGGACTGGCCGCCTGACCGGCTGAACCGGCTGACGGGCTGATCACGACCGGGACCCACCCGCCCGCACGGCACCGTCCGCCCCGACCACCGCACCGCCTCCGCCCCGACCGGCGCGCCCCGCCCGCCCCGGACGCCGCCCCCGCCAGCCACACGGCGGGGGCGGTGGCGCTGGCCGTGGCGTGCGGCGGCGGGCGCGGGGCCGCACGGCGGTGGCGCGGGGGCCGCACGGCGGGAGCGCCGCCCCGCCGCGCCGAGGTCAGCCGTTCGCGCGGGCGGTGGGCTTGGCACGCGCGTGCATGCGCTCGCCCTGCCGACCGAAGATGCTGAGCACCTCGACGGGGCCCTCGCCGGTGGTGCCGAACCAGTGCGGGAGCCGGGTGTCGAACTCGGCCGCCTCCCCCGCGCCCATAGTCAGGTCGTGGTCGGCCAGCGCCAGGCGCAGCCGCCCGGCCAGCACGTACAGCCACTCGTACCCCTCGTGGGTGCACACGTCGGGCGTGCTGCGGCTGACCGGCAGGACCATCTTGAACGCCTGGAGCGGGCCGGGCTGCCGGGTCAGCGGCAGCACCGTGTTCCCGTGCGTACGGCGCGGCGTGAGCCGCACCCGCGGGTCGCCGACCTCGGGCGCGCCGACCAGTTCGTCCAACGGGACCTGGTGGGCCTGCGCGATCGGCAACAGCAGCTTCAGGCTCGGCCGACGCTGACCCGACTCAAGCCGAGACAGCGTGCTCTTGGAGATCCCGGTGGCCCGCGCGAGCCCGGACAGCGTGACGCCACGGTCGGTACGCAGCCGTCTGAGCCGGGGACCGACCTCGGTGAGGGCCCGGGCGATGGCGGGTGAGTGTTCCACGCCACCATTGCACCCCATCCGTCCCCGAACCGGCAACGGTGTTTGCCAAAGGGGCACCGGGGCGGGGGTGGGTCACGCGTGCTCCACGGCCGCCCACCGGAACCGCCCCGGGCGCCGCCCGGCGGCCGTCCCCTCCCCCCGGCCCGGCCCCGGCGCCGCCCCGCCACTCCCACGCTTGAACCCGCCGGGCCCGGGGCACTCGATGGAGACCGTGACGTGCGGTTCCGCACGCGGGCCCCGACCGCCCAGCCGATCACCCGGCGGGCCCGTGTGACGGACTCGTACGCGACACCCGGACCGACGATGGGGGACACACATGCACAGTGATCTGAACGACGAACTACGTTCCAGAGCCCGCATGTTCACCGACGAGCACGAGGGTCTGTGGGTGACCGTCGACGCCGGGAACACCGTGGAGTTCGGCGGCGCGCGACCCGGCGAGCTGTTCCAGGCGGCAGCCGACTGGCTGGCCACGGACCGGCGGTACGAGGTGCTCGACGTGCGCTGGCAGCACGCCTCCACCGACCCGCGACTCCGCCTCGCCACCAGCCTGGACCGCGCACCCGACGCCGGCCCCAGCGGCTGAGCCGACCGCGCCGACCACCCCTCCGGCCCCACCGGCCTCCGCCCCCACCGGAGCGGGCGCCCCGAGCACACCCACGGCACGGGGCGAACGCCCCACCCACACCCCCGCCGGCCCGGCCCGTATACCGTCGAACCCCGGTGACCGGGGCGCGAGCGGTGGTGGCCGGGTGGGCAGGGCAAGGCAGGGCAGTGGCACGGGAGCGGGGAGGGTGCAACGCCGTGGGGTATGACGAGTTGGTCGCCGAGGGGTTGACGACACCGTTCGAGGGGTGGGACTTCGGGGTGTTCCGGGGGCGGTACGCCGAACGGGGCGATGCCGACCTCCCGTGGAGCTACCCGCGGCTCGTGCGTGAGCGCCTGCCGGGCGCGGGCGCGCTGCTCGATACTCGGGACGGGTGGTGGCGAGGTGTTGGCCTCGCTGGCGCCGCTGCCCGCGCGGACCGCGGCGGCCGAGGGGTTCGCGCCCAACGTGCCGGTGGCGCGCCAACGGCTCGAACCGCTGGGGGTCGAGGTGGCCGAGGTCGGCGACGACGACCAACTGCCTTTTCCCAACGCCTCGTTCGACCTGGTGATCAGCCGGCACGAGTCGTACGACCCGAACGAGGTGCGCCGCGTGCGCCGGTCCGGCGGCACGTTCGTCACCCAGCAGGTGGGCGGCGGGGACCTCGCGGAGGTCGACGAGGCGCTCGGCGCGCCCGCGCACGGCTACGCCGACTGGGACCTGAGCGCCGCCACCGACCAGCTCACCGCCGCCGGCTTCGCCGTGACCTGGCAGGACGAGGCGCGGCTGCCGGCGGCCTTCCACGACGTCGGGGCGCTGGTGCTGTTCCTGCGCATCACCCCGTGGCACGTGCCCGACTTCAGCGTGGAGCGGTACGCCGAGCCGCTGCGCGCCCTGCACGCCACGATGAGCGCGGGGCAGCCGCTGGCCGCCCACTGCCACCGCTTCGCGCTGATCGCCCAGCCGTAGCGGGAGCGCCCCGGTCGTCGCCGGGGCGGGGCCTCGGCCGCCGGCCCGCCCGGGCCGGCCGTGGACGGGAAGCCGAGACGCGTAAGAGGCCGTAGCCACCGGAGAAAGGTCGCGGGTGAACGTGGACGAGTACGCCATCGGGCCGATCGATCGCGCCTTCCTCGCACTGGCCCGTCAACACCAGCCGACCACCGGGTTCTTCCTCGACTTCGGCGGGCCCGCGCCGGACCCCGCCGCGCTCGCGGAGCGGGTGCTCGGGCGCGCAGCCGGGTTGCCCGCGCTGAACCTGCTGCGCCAGGATGGCCGGGCGCGCCGGTGGCGCCCGCGTACGGCCGACTTCGACCCGGGCGCGCAAGTGCGCCGGCGCGCCGGCCTGTGCGGCCCCGACGCGCTGGCCGACGCGACGAGCGCGCTGCTCAGCCACCCGCCGCCGGGCGACGAGCACCCACCCTGGGACCTGTGGCTGCTGGAGGGGGAAGCCGAGCGGGCTGGCGCGGCGGAACAGGGTGGCGCTGCGGAGCGCGCGGGGGCGCGTGGCGGGTTTCGGTTGGCGTTGCGGGTGCACCACGCCGTGCAGGACGGAGTGCGCGGCGCGGCTGCCGAGGCCGGCCGGCGCGCTGCTGGCCGCCTCGGACGCCGTACGCTAACTCGGCCGCGGCCGCGGCTGGCCCGCGCTGCGCGCCCACCCCGCCAGCCGCACCGCGTGGACCAGCCAGGACGTTCCCCTGGCTCGGTTGCGCCAGCTCGCCGACGCGTGGCGGACCAGCGTCAACGACGTGTGCCTGACGGACCTGGCGCGCGCGGTGCGCGCCTGGCGCCGGGACGGCGGCCCGGGCGCGTGCCCCGATCTGCCGGTGCTGGTGGCCATGTCCACGCGGGGCCCGGGCCAGCGGTACGGGCCGGGCAACCACGTGGTCGGCTACCGGCTGCTGCTGCCGTCGTCGGCGCGCCGGCTCGCCGTGCGCGCGGCCCCGCACCGGGGCGGCGAGTGGGCGATGGGCCACGTCAGGAACGTCGTGCCGCTCGGGGTCAGTTCGGTCACCGTCATCGACGAGGAGCTGACCTGCCTCGGCGCCCGGCTAACCGGGGCGTCCATGTTTTACGACGTGCACGACGGGCTGCTCGGCTACGTCTCGTTCACGCGCGCGGGCGGAGTCGTACGGTGCGGCGTCGTGTACGACGCGGCACTGCCCCGCGCCGCCGACCTGGCCCGCCATTAGCAGCAGGCGCTGTCCCCCGATCCGGCCGGGGCACAGGCCCGGATGGCGGGGGCGGCTGAGGCCGTCGACGGTGCGGGGGGCGTGGGGCCGGAGGCTCCGCCGTAGGGTGACACCGGCCCGATCACGGGCGCCCACCAGCCACCGGCCACCGGCCACCCGTCACCGACCGCTCATCACCGACCGCCCGTGGCCGGCCGCCGCCCCCAACACTTAGCCCTTGCGCTTACTCTTCACCCGGCGCGATACTTAGCCTCATGGCACAGTATTCGGCGCCGCTGGACGGCATGCTCGTCGCCCTCGCCGACCCGACCCGGCGCGCGGTCATCCGGCGCCTCGGCCACGGGCCGCTGAGCGTCGGCGACCTCGCCAGCGAGTTCCCGATGACCCTCCCCTCGTTCATGAAGCACGTACGGACCCTGGAGATGAACGGGCTCATACGCACGGTCAAGACCGGCCGGGTGCGCACGTGCGTGCTCAGCCGCGAGCGGCTCGCCCTCGTCGACGACTGGCTCGCGGAGCAGCGCCGGATCTGGGCGGAGCGCACCGACCGACTGGAGGAGTTCGTCACCAACCCGGAGGAGAAAAGCCCGTGAACGCAGATCTCGACCTCGCGCTGGCGCGGGTCATCCGGGCCCCGCGCGCCACCGTGTGGAGCGCGTGGGCCGACCCGTCCCGGCTTGAGCGGTGGTGGGTCCCGGCTCCGTCTCGTTGCCGGCTCGACCGGTTGGACCTGCGGCCCGGTGGCGCCTTCGTGACGCGGCTGAGCGACGACGGGGGCGCGTTCGTCCCCCACCTGAACGCCTGCTTCCTGGCCGTCGAACCGGGTGAGCGCATCGTGTTCACCAACGCGGTCGACGGCGCCTGGCGGCCCGCGCGCCCCGTCCCGGTCGCGATGACCGCCACCATCACCTTCGGCGACCACCCGGAGGGCACGGACTACCGGCTGGTCGTCCGGCACGGCGAGCCGGAGGACCGCGCCCTGCACGAGAAGCTGGGCTTCGCCGAGGGCTAGGGCACGTTCGTCGGCCAGTTGGCCGCGCTCAGCGAGAACACGGACCCGCGGAGCGCGGGCCCGGGGAGCATAGGCCCGGGGAGCACGACACCGGGGGTCGGGGACCCGCGATGAAGATCAGCCTCACCGAGTTCGTCACGCTCGACGGCGTCTGCCAGGGCCCCGGCTCGCCGGACGAGGACACCAGCGACGGGTTCACGGCCGGCGGCTGGCTCGTACCGCACATGGACGCGGCGTTCGTCCAGCGCGCCTCCGACTGGCTCGACCTCGCCGACGGCCTGCTGTTCGGCCGGCGCACCTACGAGGCGTTCGCCCGCGACTGGCCGGCGATCACCGACCCGGCCGACCCGTTCGCCGGGCGGATGAACACGCTCCCGAAGTACGTCGTGTCGCACACCCTAACCGAGGGGAGCTGGCACCCCACAACCGTGCTCACGGGCGACCCGGCCGAGGCGGTCGCCGAGCTGAGGGCGCGGCCGGGCCGGGAACTCCAGATCCACGGCAGCGCCCGCCTGGGCGACGCCCTGCTGGCGGCGGGCCTCGTTCGACACGCTCCGCCTCGTCGTCGCGCCCACGGTCCTGCGCACCGGCCGGCGCCTGCTGTCCGGCCCGGGCGCCCCGTCGGGCCTGCGCCTGGTCCACCACGAGGCGACGCCGAACGGCCTGCTGCTCCTGGAGTACGAGACGACGGGCCAGGCGCCACGGGGTACGTACGAGGGTGTCGCCGCCTTCACCTAGGAGGCGCCGCGTCACGTCGCCGGAAGGCCGTTACGTCGCCGAGGGTCCGGAACGTCCCCGAGAGGCCGGAACGCCCCTGAGAGGGTGGAACGTCCCGGCCAGCACGGCCGGGCGTGGTCCGCACGGCGCGCGAGGGGGCCTGCGGCGCACTAGTGGGGCGCGCGATCGCCCCGTACAAAGGGCGCATGACTGCCGACGAACACGAACCCAGCAACGTCGCCGAGATGATCCACGTCAACCGGAACAACTGGGACGCCCGCACGCCCATCCACGTGGCCAGCGAGTTCTACGGCCTGAACGAGGCCCGCGACAGCGGCCACTGGTTCGCCGACTTCGAATGGCCGGACCTGGGCGACCTCACCGGCCGGGACGTCCTCCACCTGCAGTACCACCTGGGCACCGAGACCCTCGCGTTCGCCGAGCGCAGCGCGACCACCACCGGGCTCGACTTCTCCGGCGCGGCCGTGGCCGAGGCGCGGCGCATCGCACGCGACGCGGGCCGGGAGGTGACCTACGTGGAGGCCGACGTGCACGACGCGGTCGACGCCCTCGGCGGGCGGCGCTTCGACGTCGTCTACACCGGCAAGGACGCCCTGTGCTACCTGCCCGACCTCGCCCGCTGGGCCGCCGCCGTGGCCGCCCTGCTGCGCCCGGGCGGGTTCCTGTAACTGGTGGAGTTCCACCCGCTGCTCCAGTCGCTCGGCGCCGTGCCCGAGCCGGGCGAGCAGCACCTGCGGCTGCGCCAGGACTACCTGGGGGGCCGGGGGCCGCTGCGGGTCGAGGTGGCCCACACGTACACCGACGGCCCGCCGCTCGCCGAGGCCACCACCTGCTACGAGTGGCGGCACGGGCTCAGTGACATCGTCACCGCCCTGCTCGGTGCTGGCCTGGCCATCGAGGTGCTGCGCGAGACCGAGCTGCTGCCGTGGCCGCGCTTCGCGGGCATGGTGCCGGCCGACGGCGGCTGGTGGCGGCTGCCCGACCACGACCCGAAGATCCCCCTGATGTTCGCCCTGCGGGCGCGCGCTACGCCGTAACCCCCTGACCGGAACGGCGACTTACTTAGCGTCCGGGGTCTGCCCCCGGGCACCGGGACGCGCCGGGCGGCGCGCCCGTTGCCGGGTGTTGCCGGCCCCGCGGTGCGTGCCGCGCAACGCCCGCGCCCTGCGCCAAGCTGTGCGCGTGGGTTCGGCGGCGCGCGCCGCGACCGCCGCTGGAGCGGGGAGGGGACCCGGACACCCGCAGGGGGAAACCATGGGCGAACTGCGCCCGCTGGCCGACGACCTGAGCGACGAGTGCCGGCAGTTCGCCGTCCTGCTCCGCGAGCTGTTCGCCGGTCTCGGAATCTCCGTACGCCGCTACGCCGCCAGCCGCTACCGCGACCCCGGCACCATCTCGCGTTATCTCAGCGGCACCCGCGTACCGCCATTGGAGTTCGTGCTCGACCTGGCCGCGGCGCGCTCCGTGCAGACCGCGCCGGACGCGGTGGAACTGCTCCGCGAGCGGCACGGGGCCACCATCCACACCAGCGGCTCGGTCGGACACGCCGTCGAGGTGTTGCAGAACCAGCTCGCCGACGCCGACCGCGCGGCGCGCAGCGCCACCCTGACCGAGGACGCGCTGGGTCGGGCGCTGCTTGAGCGCCAGCACCGGATCGCCGACCTGGAGGTGCGGCTCGGGCAGTTGGAGGCGGCGTGGGCGGCGGAGCGGGCCCGGGTCGAGACGCTAGAAAAAGAGTTGGCGTGCCCCGACCACGACCGCGAACAGCTCCTCCACGAGCAGGACCGGCTGCGCCAGGAAGTACGCCGCCTCACCGACGAGTTGGAGGAGGTGCGCCGCCGCGGCATGCTCGCCGAGGACCGGTGCCAGCTCCTGGAGCGGCAACTCGCCGCCGTGGAGGCGCAGGGCGTGGCCTCCGGCGAGACGCACGAGGCCGACGAGGCGGAGGCGGTCGGCCTCTCCCCCGTCACCAACGCCCCGCCGTACGCCACCGCCACCGCTCACGGCGCCCCCGGCCGGACCGCCACCGCGACTGCCACCGCCGGCAGGCCGGCCCAGCACCCGGCGGCGGCCTCCCCGCCGCCCGCCGCGACGCCCTGGGGCGCGGGGCCGCGACCGAAGATCCTCGTCGTCGACGACCAGCGCGACAACCTGCTGGCCATGGAGGCGGTGCTCGCCACCCTGGGACAGGAACTCGTCGCGGCCACCTCGGGGCGGGAGGCCCTGAGGGGCCTGCTCGACCACGACGACTTCGCGGTCATCCTGCTCGACGTGCAGTTGCCGGAGATGGACGGCTACGAGACGGCCGCCCAGATCAAGCGCCGCCCCCGCAACCGCGACATCCCCCTCCTCTTCCTCACCGCCATGGGCGCCGACCCCGAACACTCCTCACGCGGCTACGCCGCGGGCGCCGTCGACTACATCGCCAAGCCGGTCGACCCGTGGGCGCTGCGAGCCAAGGTCTCCACCTTCACCGAGATCTTCCTGGAACGCCGCCACTACTCCCGCCACGCTACCACCCCGTATACCGGATTCCCGAACTCCCGGTTCTCCGATTTCCGACCCATTCCCTGAGGAATCCAGGAATCCCCCCGGCACTCGTCGCGCCTTCTTTTCTTTCTTCTCCCCCGGACGCGCATGGGCTCCCACCCGCGCGCGGGGACCCCGGAACGCGGAGCCGTAAGCTCGCGGGAAGACGGAAAACGCGGGAAAGCGGCGGGGGCAAGGGTGGGCCAGGGGACGAGCGGGTGGGGCGCGCGGCACGGCGCCAGGGGGTGAGTGCGCGTCCCCAGGGTACGTAGAGGTGGGACCCGTACGTATTTACGGGGTGCCGTTCCAGCCAATATTGGTGCGCCGGCGAGCGGCTTTACGTGCCGCCCCACGGCAATTCCGGACGCGTGGCCCGGGGCGTGCGGCGCGGCTAGCGCTGGTGGGACTGCCCGGACTCGTGCCCCGAGCCCTGCCCGCCCTCGCGGTCCGACGGGTGGCCGGACTGGTGCTGGGGCGCGTGCTCGGTGTGGGTGGCCGGCTTCGGCTCGGCCACCGGGTCGATGGCGGTGCCCGCCCCGTACGCGGTGCCGAACGTCGCGGCGAGTACGACGACGTACGCGGCGACCTTCAGACCTGTGTGCATGACCGGCTCCCTCGGTCGCTTCTCAGTCGGTGTGCGGTCGGTGTTCAGTCGCTGGGCGTGGCCGCCGATCCGAGCGTCCACCATGCTGAAGATACCCCCAGGGGGTACATAGTCAAGCGGCCGCGCACCCTTGCGTCTCGCACTCCTGGGGGGTACACCTGGAAGGGCAGAAATATACCCCATAGGGGTATTGATCGACAGCGGCGGCGACAGCGTGCGCGTACGGACCAGCCAGCGGGCGCGCGCCGACCGGGGATGCGGGAATGAGGAGCTGAGGGATGACCAGCACGGTGACTGAGCCGGCCGAGGTTGAGCTCGCCATTGGCGGGATGACCTGCGCCTCGTGCGCCGCCCGGATCGAGAAGAAGCTGAACCGCATCGAGGGCGTGACGGCCACCGTCAACTACGCCACCGAGAAGGCGAAGGTCAGCTACGCCGACGGGGTCACCGTGGACGACCTGATCGGCATGGTGGAGGCCACCGGGTACACCGCGGCCCCGCCCGCCCCCGCCCGCCCGCGACGCCCCACCGCGACCGACGACGGCGACGGGGGGCGCGACGCCAGCGCCCCGGCCACCGGCTCCGCGCCGGCACGCGTCCCCGGGAGCACCGGTGGCGAGGGCGGCGACGGCGGGCCCGACCCGCTCACCCCGCTGCGCCAGCGGCTGATCACCGCCGTGGTGCTCGCCATCCCGGTGATCGCCATGGCGATGTTGCCGGCCTGGCAGTTCGAGAACTGGCAGTGGCTCTCGCTGACCCTCGCCGCCCCCGTCGTGACGTACGTCGCCTGGCCGTTCCACCGCGCCGCGTTCACCAACGCCCGGCACGGCGCGGCCACCATGGACACGCTGATATCGGTGGGCACCGGGGCCGCGTTCCTGTGGTCGGTGTGGGCCCTGTTCTTCGGCACCGCCGGCACCCCCGGCATGACGCACGGCTTCGAGCTGACCATCGAGCGTACCGACGGCTCCGGCAACATCTACCTGGAGGCGGCGGCCGGCGTGACGGCGTTCATCCTGGCCGGGCGGTACTTCGAGGGCCGCTCCAAGCGCAAGGCCGGGGCCGCGCTGCGGGCGCTCATCTCGCTGGGCGCCAAGGAGGTCACCGTGGTGCGCGGCGAGTGCGAGGAGCGTGTCGCCATCGAGGACCTCACGGTCGGCGACCACTTCGTGGTGCGCCCCGGCGAGAAGATCGCCACCGACGGTGTGGTCGTGGAGGGCAGCTCGGCCGTGGACACGGCCATGCTGACCGGCGAGTCGGTCCCGGTCGAGGTCGCGGTCGGCGACGCGGTCACCGGCGCCACGCTCAACGCGGTCGGACGCCTGGTCGTACGGGCCACCCGGGTCGGCGCCGACACCCAGCTCGCCAGGATGGCCAAGCTGGTGGAGGACGCGCAGAACGGCAAGGCCGCCGCCCAGCGCCTGGCCGACCGGATCTCCGCGGTCTTCGTGCCCATCGTCATCGCCGTGGCCGTCGGCACCCTGGGCTTCTGGCTCGGCAACGGGTCGAGCCTAACCGCGGCCTTCACCGCGGCCGTGGCCGTACTGATCATCGCCTGCCCGTGCGCCCTCGGCCTCGCCACGCCGACCGCGCTGCTGGTCGGTACGGGGCGCGGCGCCCAGCTCGGCATCCTGATCAAGGGGCCCGAGGTGCTGGAGACCACCCGGCGCGTGGACACCGTCGTCCTGGACAAGACCGACACCGTCACCACCGGCACCATGACCCTGCTCGCCACCCACACCACCGCCGGCACCACCGAGGACGAGGCGCTGCGGCTGGCCGGCGCGCTGGAGCACGCGTCCGAGCACCCCATCGCGCGGGCGGTCGCCGCCGGCGCCGCCGAGCGCGTCGGACCGCTGCCAACCCCGGAGGACTTCGCCAACGTGCCCGGGCTCGGGGTGCAGGGCGTCGTGGACGGCCACGCCGTCCTCGTCGGCCGGGAGAAGCTGCTGACCGAGTGGGCCATGGAGCTGCCCGCCGGACTCGCCGAGGCCAAGGCCGCCGCCGAGGCCGCCGGCCGGACCGGCATCGTGGTGGCCTGGGACGGGCGGGCCCGCGTCGTCCTCGAGGTCGCCGACGCCGTGAAGGACACCAGCGCGGAGGCCATCGCCCGGCTGCGCGCCCTCGGCCTCACCGCGATCCTGCTGACCGGCGACAACACCGCCGTCGCACGCTCCGTCGCCCGTGAGGTCGGCATCGACGAGGTGATCGCCGAGGTCATGCCCGAGGACAAGGTGGACGTGGTCAAGCGGCTCCAGGCCGAGGGCCGCTCGGTGGCGATGGTCGGCGACGGCGTCAACGACGCCGCCGCGCTCGCCCAGGCCGACCTGGGCCTGGCGATGGGCACCGGCACCGACGCCGCGATCGAGGCCGGCAACCTGACGCTGGTACGGGGCGACCTGCGGGCCGCGGCGGACGCCATCCGGCTCTCCCGGCGCACCCTGCGCACCATCCAGTCCAACCTCTTCTGGGCCTTCGCCTACAACGTCGCCGCGCTGCCGCTGGCCGCGGCCGGACTGCTGAACCCGATGATCGCCGGCGCCGCCATGGCCTTCTCGTCGGTCTTCGTGGTCGGCAACAGCCTGCGGCTGCGCCGCTTCCGGGCGACGAGCTAGCGGCTCCCGCGCGCGCCGGCGCGGCGCGCGCGACCGTTGGGCCCACCGTCAGCGGGGCCGGGAACCCTCCCGGCCCCGCTGACGCGTAAACGGCAGATACTGCCCGGCCCGACGGCCGGCTAATCTTATGACCCGCATTTCATTGCGCAGGCGACAGTGCGGCTGCTTCCCGTTATCCTCGCAACACGGGCCGTTACCCTTGAACGAGCCGCGGGAACTCGTTTCCTATTCCGTTCTCCGTTTCCTTTCCCCTTTCGTTTCGCATTCGCTTTCCCGTCGCCGTTTTCCCGTACACCAGCTCACCAGCCGCGCTGTTTCACATTCCCACGGAAGCCCGTCCCGACCGTCGCGCGCGCCCTTTCCGCGCACGCCGGGGACGGCTTCACCGCAAGGCGCACCACACGATTCGCGAGGAGGGCCTCATGGCCATCATCCCCACGTCCGAGGACGTCGTAGCGGGGCAGAAGTCGTACAACCCCGCCACCCTGAAGTTCTACGACCTCACCGTCTACGGATTCACGTGCCCGGTGCTGTGGAAGGTCCCCCGCCGCGAACTGCTGGGGCTCTACGACCGCAACATCTCCGCCGAGCACCTCGACATCGGCGTCGGCTCCAGGTTCCTGCTGAGCAAGTGCGCCATGCCGAGCGCCGACCAGCGCATCACGCTGCTCGACATGAACCCGCACTGTCTGACGCACGTCAAGCGCCGCCTGTCCCAGTACAAGGTGTCCACGGTCCAGGGCAACGTGTTAGAGCCGTTCCCGCTCCCCAAGCGGTCGCACGGCTCGGCGGCCCTGAACCTCAACCGGCACGACAGTCTGCAGGACCTCCGCCGCGAACTCAGCTCCCGCTTCAGCGACTTCACCCTCACGTTGCACGGCTGCACCGCGCTCTTCGAGGCCACGGTGGAGGAGTGAGCGCCCGCTACCGCTGCCAGGGGTAGTCCGGGTCCTCGGTGATCACCACCTGCTGGGGCTCATCGCGCGGGAACGTCCAGACGCGGCCCAGGGAACTGGTCGCGGTCAGCGTGGTTCCGTCCAGGGTGACCGCCACGAACGGGTTGGAATCGTCGCAGATGGCGAGCCACTCCACGGTGCCCAGGGGGTTGAGTGCGGCTCGTGGGTCCTCCCGTTCACCAGGGGCCCGCGCGTCCATGCCCAGCGCGACCCAGCCGACGCTGCCGTGTGCGGTTGACGCTCCCGCCCAGGCCCGGCTGCCGGTGTGGGTGTGGGTGGCGATCATGCCCAGATCCACCCAGTATGCGGCGGTCCACTCGGTGGCGCGCAGTTGCTCGTACCAATGCCACTCATAGGCAGGCGGGTTGTCACTCTGATCGTGGGGGACCAGTCGCACCAGGTCCATGACGTGAAGGGAGCCGTCCGCGAACACGATGAAGTCTCCGTCGGGCGCCTCAAGAGCCCGCCACCGGCGCTGGATCTCGCGGGCGGCGGGCGTCAGATCGGCATCGTCCATATCGGGCATCGTGGCACCACCCCGCCCGACAAGCCCGGGTGGCGTCCAGCCCTCGGACAGGAGCCCGGCTCCACCCTGCCGCGGCCAGACGGCCACAACTCGATGACCCCCGGCCGACCGCCCTACCCCGCCTAGCTCGTGATCAGCGCGAACTGGGCTCCGAACGGGTCGAGGACCATGGACATCCGGCCCAGGCCCGGGGCGTCGTCGGTGGCGGTCAGGGCGGTGCCGCCGTGGTGGACGGCGGCGGACACCGCCACGTCGCAGTCCTCGACCTCGAAGTACGGGTACCACTTCGAGCGCAGCTCCCCCACCTCGATCTGCGGCGGGAACTGCATGATGCCGCCGTGCGCGGCGTCCCGGCCGCCGCCCCGCGGCGCGACGACCGTGTAGTCGACCTCCGCCATCGGCGTCCGCTCGGCCTCCCAGCCGAACACCTGCCGGTAGAAGTCGACCGCGGCCTGCGCGTCCGTCGTGTGCAGCTCGGACCAGCACAGCGTGTTGGGTACGTTGACGGCCTCGACGCCCCTGGTGTCGCCGGGCTGCCAGGTGGCGAACTCCGCGCCCGTCGGGTCCGTGAACTGGGCCAGTCGGCCGGCCGTGAAGACGTCCATCGGCTCCAGCCGGACCGCACCGCCCGCGCGCTCGACCGCGCGGGCCGTGGCCTCCGCGTCCGCCGTCTGGAAGAACACCGTCCAGGCCGGGCTGGCGCTCTCCTCCATCAGCGGCCCGAGCCCGGCGACGGTCCTGCTGTCGAGCTGGAGCATCCCGTACCCGCCCGCGTCGGGCCCGGCCGACTGGAACTCCCAGCCGAAGACCCCGCCGTAGAACGCGGCGGCCGCCCCGGTGTCGGGCGCCCCGAGGTCGAGCCAGACCGGCGCGCCCGGCACGTAGTGAGTCGTGAGCATGTCGCTGGACCTCCGACGTCGTGTGAGCGTGGCCGCGTGGGGCGGTCGCACACCCTCCGTCCTCTCAGGATGGCAGCGACCGTCGCCGCGCGCCGTTCGACGCGGTCCGGCCGGGCCCGCACGCCGGGCGGACCCGCACACCCGCCGGGGCAGGCCCGCGCCCGGGCTGGCCCCCGCCGAGCGGGTCCGTCGCGGGCCGGCCGCGGTGTGGCCACGGCGGATGGTGGCCTCACTTGCGGTTGTACAGCCGCATCGTGACCGTGCCGAATACCAGCACCAGCGCGCCGGACCACCCCAGCGACCAGGCGATCTCCACGGCGGGCCAGCCGCCGTCCATCAGGTCACGGACCGCCGACGACAGGTGGGTCACCGGGCTGTTTTTGACGAACGCCTGGAGCCAGGCGGGCATGGTCTCGGGGTCCACGAAGATGTTGCTGAGGAAGGTGAGCGGAAAGAGCACCATCATGCTCACGCCCATCACGGACTTCTCGCTCCGCAACAGCAGCCCGAACATGGTCCATATCGAGGGGAAGGAGAACGAGAAGACCATCAGCAGCGCGATCCCCGCCAGAACCCCGACCACTCCGCCGTCCGGGCGGAACCCCAGGATCAGGCCCACGGTCAGCATCACGGCCGACGCCATCGCGTACCGCAGGATATCGCCGAGGAGATAGCCAACCATGGCCGACGGTCGCCAGATGGGCAGCGTGCGGAAACGGTCGAAGACGCCCTTCTCGATGTCGGTGTTGACCGCGACGCCGGTGTACATCGTGATCATGACGACACTCATCACGAGGATGCCCGGCAGCAGGAACTGCAGGTAGTCCGTGGTGGAGCCGGCCAGCGCACCGCCGAAGAGGTACGTGTACATCAGCACCATCATGATCGGGAAGGCGGTGACGTCGAAGAGCTGCTCCGGCACGTACTTGATCTTGAGCACGGCCCGCCAGCCGAAGGCCAGCGACGTGGACCAGGCGGCTGGGCCGGGGCGGGCGCTCCTTGGCCATCAGCACGGCGGTCAGGCGCTCGACCGTGACCGGGGCGAGTTCGTCGTCGCCCGCCGCGCGGGCGGGGCGGGTCTCGGTCGTGGGTGCGGTGCTCATGCCGCCGCCCCTTCCTCGCGGGTCGGACCGCCGGAGCCGGCCTGGCCCCGGGCGTCGTCGGTCGGTTCGTCGGTGGAGCCGTCGGGGCGGGTCGCGGGGGGCGGTCAGGGCGAGGAAGACCTCGTCCAGGCTGCGCTGGCCAAGCGAGAAGTTGTCCACCGTGATGCCGACACTGGACAGCTCGTGCAGCGCCCGGGCCGCCTGCTCCGTGGCCCCCTCCCCGTCGCCCGCGAGGCCGACGAGGGCGGTCAGCGCCACCGGGTCGTGATCCAACTGCACCTGCGCCGACAGGTGTCGGACGAGCAGCCGCTCGGCCTCCGGGCGCTGGTGGGCGTGGCGCAGCCGTACGTGCACCGACCCGACGCCCACCGACGCCTTCAGCTCTCCCTTGGTGCCCTCGGCGATGACCTGGCCCCGGTCGATGACGGCGATCCGGGAGGCGAGCTGGTCCGCCTCGTCCAGGTACTGCGTGGTCAGCAGCACCGTGGCGCCCTGGCTGACGACGGCGCGCACGATGTCCCAGACCTGGTTGCGGCTGCGCGGGTCGAGGCCGGTGGTCGGCTCGTCCAGGAACAGCAGGTCGGGGGTGTTGAGGATGCTCGCGGCGATGTCGATCCTGCGCCGCATGCCACCGGAGTAGTGCTTGACCTGCTTGCCCGCCGCCTCGGACAGCCCGAACGCCGCGAGCAGCTGCGCGGCGCGGTCCCTGGCCGCCGGCTTGCGGTGGCCGAGCAGCCGCCCCAGCAGGACCAGGTTCTCCATGCCGGTCAGGTCCTCGTCCACCGACGCGTACTGGCCGGTGAGGCTGACCCGGCCACGCACCGGGTCGGCCTCGCGCAGCACGTCGTGCCCGAAGACGCGGGCCTCGCCGCCGTCCGGGCGCAGCAGCGTCGCCAGCATCTTCACGGCGGTGGTCTTCCCCGCGGCGTTGGGCCCGAGCACCCCGTACACCGTGCCGGTGGGCACGGCCAGATCGATCCCGTCCACGGCGCGGGTCTCGCCGAACACTTTGACCAGGCCGGACGTCTCGATCGCCAGGTAGGCTCCGGGTTCGCTCATGGTCTTTCCTCTCGCACGGGCGGCTTCCGTCGGGGCTGGGGGAGGCTGGTGGAGCGGCGACGACGGTGGGTGGTGGCGGGGGCGGCCCGGCCCTGGCGCCCGACGGGGACGCGGGGCGATTCCCGACCTTTCTGGGCCATTCATGTCAGCTACGTATAGCTGTGGAGGGTCGCGGGCCATTCCGGAGGTGCGGCCTGGCGCGGGAGACGGGCTGGGGGCTGGGAAGGCGTGACGTGGCGATCTGGGACAGCGAGGCGCGGCGGTGGTGTCGGTGCGCACCGACACCCTCGAACGCCTCCGAACCGCCGGGGGTGACCTGGCGATCGTGGTGACATCCGCTCTGGTGTTCTCGTGTCGACGACTGTAGTGCGGGGGTCTGACAACGCCCTGTGGATCATCCAACTGCCCAGCTCACAATGGTTGTTGCGGCTCCCGCCCGCTCCGCGCTCCGACGGGCCCGGCCACCCCGGCCCCGCCTCTCGCCCTCGTCCCGGCGCCCGCCGGCCCCGCCTCTCACCCCGCCCTGACGCCCGCCGGCCCCGTCCACGCCCGCTCACTCCCCACCGCAGGGCAGCGGGGCGTCCGTACCGCCGATCACCAGCCGCCGCGCCGCGCCGCCGCGCGGCTCGACCCACACCCGCAGCCGCCCACAGACACACCGCGCGTACACCACCACGCCCTCCTTGGTCCGATGCCGGGACACCACCCGCACCGGCTCGGCCAGCGGCCAGCCGCAGTCGGCACACCGGCCGGCGCCGCCGCCCGGGGCCGCGCCCAGGTCGGGCGGCGAAGCGGGGTCCGACGCGTCGGGGTACGTCCGCTCGGGGTCGCTGCCGTGCGTCTGCTCGCCTGGGATCTCCATGCGCCCCAGGCTCCGCCCGCACCCTCGTGCGCGTCCATCGCAAGTTTGAGCACGGAACCGTGTTGAATTCCCGCATGGTCGACTTGCAGCTCCTGCAGGCCCTGCGCGTGTTGCACGCCCAGGGCACGGTCACGGCCACCGCCCGGGCGCTGAACCTCTCCCCCTCCGCCGTCTCCCAGCAGCTTCGCCAGGATCTCGCAGGCGGTGGGCGCGACGCTGCTGGTGCGCGACGGGCGCAGGCTGCGACTGACCCCGGCCGGCCGGGTGTTGCTGCGGCACGCCGACGGCCTGTTCGCTCAGTGGGAGCGGATACAGGCCGACCTGGCCGACGAGGAGGGCAACCAGCACACGACCCTGCACATCGGCGGTTTCGCAACCGCGTTCGGGGCCCTCCTCACGCCGGCCACCAGCGCGCTGCACCACGCGGCGCCGCCGCTGCGCGTGCGGCTCACCGAGACCGACACCGCCGCGTGCTACCAGCAGTTGCTGTCCTGGCGGATCGACATCGCCGTCCTGACGCCGCTGCCCGACAGCCCGCCCGTGGACGAACCGCGCTTCGACCTGCAGCCGCTCATGGACGACCAGCAAGACCTCGTGGTGCCGCTCGACCACCCGCTGGCCGGACTGGACGTGGTCGACCTGCCGCAGACGGCGGCCGAGACCTGGATCGCGCCCCACCACGACCAGCACCGGCTGATCGAGTCGCTGTGCGGGGTGGCCAGGTTCGCGCCCCGGACCGACCACCACGCCGGGGACTGGCCCTCGGTCCTGGCGCTGATCGCGCACGGTCTCGGCGTCTGCCTGGTGCTCCGGCTGGTCCCGCTGACCGCGCACCCCGGCGTGACCCGGGTGCCGGTACGCGGCCGACCCCCCGCCCTGCCGCCGGGTGCTCAACTGCGTGCGCAGCGGCAGCCGGCAGCAACCGGTCATCGCCCGCGCCCTGTCCGCGCTCCAGGCCCATGCCGTCATCGCACGCCGGCTCGACCGCACGCGCCCGTGACCCGTCACCGGGGCACCGTCACCCACCTGGCCGAGCCCGCCCCGGAGGCGCCCGTCACCCACCCGGTCGAACCCGGTGAGGCGAACGCCGTCGGCCGGACCCGGTGAGGCGAGCCCCGTCGGGCGAGCCCGCGCGCCCCGAGCGCCTCAGCCGCGCCCCTCGGCCCGCTTCGCCACGTACAACGCCGATCCCACCAGCGGCAGTTGGAGTGGCAGTCGGCCGTAGGCGAGGGCCCGGAGCGGGGCTGGGCGGTGGCGCCAGTCGCGGGCCATCTTGACGTTGGCGGGGTAGACGGCGGCGAAGAAGCCGGCCGCCGCCAGGGCGCCGACGCGGCGGGTGCGCGGCAGGGCGGCGCAGGCCGCGAGCGCGAGTTCGGCCGCGCCGCTCACGTGCGTCCAGGTGCGGGGGCTGCCGGGCAGGGCGCGCGGCACGATCGCGTCGAACGGGCGCGGCACCGCGAAGTGCGCGACCCCGGCGCCGGCGAGCAGGCCGGCCAGCGCGCGGGCGGCGCGGAGCGGTGGGGCGCGGGGCGGGTGGCTGCCATCGAGGGCTACAGCGGGTGAGCGGGCCACGAGGCCCGGCCGGCGCCGCCGACACACGGAACCGCGACGGCGCGCCCGCCCGGCGCGCGGCACGGCACACGGGCGCCCGGCGGAAGGTGGCCGTCCGCGCCGTGGGCCGGGCCCCCGGCGCCCGCACAGACCTCTTCTTACTCGAAAGTAACCACATGCCGCGCCCACGCGTCAAGGCCCCCGTACAGCGATGTGCGACGGCACACGGCCCGACCGCGCGAGCCACCCGCACCAGCATGCGCGGGGTCGGCCCGGCTCGCGGCGGGGGACGGCGGCGGCCGACCGGGGAAAGACCACCGGGAGAGCCCGTGCGGGGGCGCCGGGCGGGCGCAAGGACGGCGCACGCGAGGGAAGGGCGGCCGGACGGCGGGAACCGACCCCGACGGCCGGGCACGACAACGGGGCCCGCGCCGCTCCTCCACGGCATGCCACGACGAACGGAAAACCTCGACAGATAAGCGGATTTATACGGGCCGTGCGCGGCGCGGACCACCCACCCGTACGGGTGACCGCGGGCACTGCGTATGAAATCTTTGTGCGACCCCCTATTGAGGACCCGAACTCATGAGCGCACGTCGCCGCACCTCTTCCAGACCCACTCAGCCCGTACCGAACACCCCCCAGTCCGCCACCCACACCACCGGCCCCGCCGGATCCACCGGCCCCACCAGCCCCGTTGACGCAGCCGACGCCCCCCACGACGCGGGCGTCACCGGTGCGCGGCGCTCGCACCGGGCGCGACGCGGCCACCGGGGCCGGGCGAAGCGGCGGCCGGTCTGGGCTCCGTTGGCCGTCGCGGTGCTGGTCGCGGGCGGCGGCACGGCATACGTCGCCCTCGGCGACTCCGGGGCGGGCAACCGTTCCGTGGCCGACGGGGCGGGCCGGGCCGACCGGGTCCGCATCGTCGAGAGCGCGAGCCCGGCCACGGAGGCGTCGGGCACGCCGAGCGGGGCGGACCGCACGCCCGGGACGCCCGGACCGAGCCCGTCGAAGAGCGCGCGGCCGTCGGCCGACGCCGCCAAGGAGGCGGAGCGCCAGCGCGGTTCCCGTTCGGCGGGGCCCCGGGGCGACGCCGAACGGCCCGGGAGCGCGGCCGGTGACGGGGCGGCGCGCGACGGCTCCGCCGACAGCACGGACGACGACACAAACGACACTGCGAAGGACACCGCGAACGACAACACGGCCGCCGGCCCGACCACCCGACCGGGCTCCGACGCGGGCCGCGGCGGCACCACGGCCGAGGTATTGGCGCTGGTCAACCAGGCGCGGGCGGACGCGGGTTGCCGGGCGCTGACCGCGAACGGCACCCTCAACCGGGTCGCCGACACCTACGCGGGCGTCATGGCCGACACGCAGAACCTCTCCCACACCGGCCCCGACGGCTCGTCGGTCGGCGACCGCGTCACGCGCTCCGGGTACACCTGGTCCAGCGTCGGCGAGAACATCGCCCGTGGCCAGGCGGATGCCGAGGCGGTCATGGACGTGTGGATGAAGAGCCCCGGGCACCGCGCCAACATCCTGAACTGCTCGTTCCGCGAGATGGGCATCGACGTCGACCAGGGCTCGGGCGGGCCGTGGTGGACCCAGGTGTTCGCGACGAGCCGCTGACCCGTCCCGCCCCGGGGAACGGCCCGCGCCCCGGGGCGGACGGAAATCGCCTCGCGGTGCGCGCGGGGCGGGTAGCAGGGTGCGGCGCATGACGCCCCCGCACCAGATCCGTGCCGACTACGACGCGCTCACCATCGTGGTCTACCAGGCGTACGCCCCCGCGATCGCCGACGCGGCGCTGCGGGCGGGGCGCTTCGTGGCGCCGTTCTCGTTCCGGCGCATGACGTGGGTCAAGCCGTCGTTCCGGTGGCTGATGCACCGCAGCACCTGGGCCCGCAAACCCGGTCAGGAGCGGGTGCTGGCGGTGCGGATGACGCGCGAGGGCTGGGAGGAGGCGCTGTCCCTGGCCACCCTGACGACCGCGGACCCGGCGGCGGTGGCCGAGGCGCCCGTCCACGTCCAGTGGGACCCGGAGCGCTCGCCGCGCGTGGCGGCGCTCAACCACTACAGCATCCAGGTCGGCATCGGCCGTCATCTGATCCGTACGTTCACCGACGACTGGGTGGTCGGCCTCACAGATCTCACGCCCCGGGTCCGCAAGGCCGCGACACTCGTCCACTCCGGCAGGGCGGCGCGGGCCCAGCGGCTGCTGCCCCCGGAGCGCGACTACCCGCTGCCCCGCGAGCTGGAGCGGCGGCTCCGCCCGGCGGCCCGCTGACCTGACCGCCCACCGCCCACCGCCCGTCGCCCCCGGCCCCGCCCTCGGAAGCGGGAGTCGCGACCGGTACGGGGCGGGCCGACCGGGCAGCGGAGACGGATGGTCCCGGCACCGGAGCGGTGTAGGAGGATCGGGGCGAGGGCGGCGGCGCGTACGGCGCGGCGGCTCATCCATCCGCCGACGAAGGGCCACAGCGTGGACAGCCGGGACGCAGTCGCCGACCAGTCGCAGCCGGGCGGCGCCGAGGGCGGCGCGCGCGGTGCGAACGGTACGGGCCCGGCGGCGGACGCGACGCCCCGGGGCGCGACCACGGCGACCCGGGCAGCGGCGGCCGCGCGGACCGCGACAGGGTGGCGGCGGGCGCAGGACTGGCTGGCGGGGTGTCCGGGGCGCGGGGCGGCTGCCCCAGGGGGCGGGCCGGTGGGTGCTCGCGGGGTGTGCAGCGCTGCTGCTCGTGCTGGTCAGCGTGGTGCTCGGGCACCGGGCCGCCGACGCGGACGGCTTCACGCCCGTCCCGCAACTGCTCGCGTTCCTGCCCTGGCTGCTGCTGCCGGCCGCGCTCGGCCTCCTCCTGACAGCGCTGGCCCGGTGGCCGCTCGGCTGCGCGTGGGCGCTGGCCGTGCTCCTCGCGACGGGCCGGTTCCTTCAGCCGTACGAGGGCGCCGGGGCCGGCGGGCCGAGCGGGCCCGTCGTCGCCCGGCCGCGCGTGCTCTCCGCCAACCTGGAATACGGGCAGGCCACCGACGGGCTGCTGGCCGCGTTGCGGCGGGAGCGGCCGGACCTGGTCGCGGTCCAGGAGTGCGACCACCGGTGCGTGGCGGCGCTGGAGGCGCCCGCGGTGCGTGCGGCGTACCCGTACCGCGACATCGCGGCCGGCGGAGGGTTCCGCGATCCTGAGCGTCTACCCGCTGCGGAAGGAGGCCGGGGTGCCGGGCTCGCTCGCGATGCCCGGCGAGCTGGACGTCTGGCGTACGGAGCTGGGCCGGCTGCGCGCGTACGCCGAGCGGCGCGGCGACGCCCCCGCCCTGATCGCCGGCGACTTCAACGCCACCCAGGACCACGCGGCCTTCCGCCGCCTCCTCGACACCGGCCTGCGGGACAGCGCCCGGCTCGCGGGCGCCTCGCGCACGCCGTCCTGGCCCGCGCTGACGGCCCCGCTGCTGAGCGCGCAGATCGATCACGTGCTGGTCAGCGACGCGTGGTCGGCCCGTACGGCCCGTTTCGTGGACCTGCCGCACACCGACCACCGGGCGCTCCTCGTCGACCTGGAGCTGCACGGCTAGCGGCGAGCCAGCCGGGGGCGCCGCGCCGACCGCGGCGCCCCCGACCGTGTCCTGTTCGCTGGCTACGCCCTCGCCACCGGCTCCTGCAACTCGGTCACCCAGTTCTCCTTGCCTCCCTCGCAGTCAAGGTACAGCTCGCGGGTGTAGCCGGTGGAGCGGTAGCCGTGGGCGTCGGTCCAGCGGGCGAGCACCTGGGCCGTGGGCAGGACGGTGTCCATCGAGCCCCGGTGCACGATGGTCGCGGCCTGCTCGATGCCGGGCAGGTCCACCACGTCGAACGGCTGGCCCGCCGCGGGCTCCACCGCCACCTGAACCCCCGCGTGCACCGTGACCGCCCCCTCCGGGCCGGCGCCGGGCGCCGGCTCGTAGTACGCGACGGCGGGCCCCGTCGGCGTGACGCCGGCCGCCGCGAGCCGGCCGTGCAGCTCCTCATACAGCGGGCAGATCACCGGGCCGATGTGCTCGGGCTCGAAGCTCTCCGCGGTGCCGGACAACTCGGCCAGCCGGACCGCCGGCACGCTCTTGAGCACCACTTCGTGGTCGGACATGGTTCCCTCACTCTCGATCGTCCGAAGCCTCGCCTCGATGCCGGCCAGCCGGGCCGCGTCGGCCGCCATCGCCGCCGCGACCTCGGCCCGCCGCAGCCGCAGCATGCCGCGCAGCTCACCGACGTCCACCGCCTCGTCGAGCACGGCCCGCACCTGCTGGAGCGTGAAACCGAGGTCCTTGAGGGCGATGACGCGGTTGAGGCGGGCGAGTTGGCCCGCCTCGTAACCGCGGTAGCCGGTGTACGGGTCGACGTGGGTGGGGCGCAGCAGACCGATGGCGTCGTAGTGACGCAACATGCGGACCGACACGCGGCCGTGCTTGGCGAAGTCTCCGATGCTGAACATGACGCCCTCCAGTGCAGGGCATCACACGGTGTCATGGTCAAGGCCGCTCGCCCACGGCCCCCCGACTTACCCCCTGACCTGCGGCGCGAGCCCGTGACGCACCCCGTGCGGGTTTGCCGGGGGCGCTGGCGGTAACCCGTTGTCAGCGTGAGCGACAACAGCGAGCACGGCACGGCCGACGAGAACGGCGCGGAGGGCGCGAACGACACGGGCGGCACGAACAGCACGAGGGGTGCGAACAGCACGAGGGGTGCGAAGGGCAAGCGGTCGCGCGGCGGCCGGTCCTCCGGCCAGCCGCGCCGGCTACGGATCGGCGAGCACGCCTTCGATCTGACCCGGCCGGACAAGGTGCTCTTCCCCGACGACGGCCTCACCAAGGCCGACCTCGTCGCGCACTACCACGCCGTGGCCCGCCGCGCGCTGCCCGAGCTGCGCGGGCGACCGGTGATGATGGAGCGGCACCCGGACGGCATCGGCGGGCGCCCGCTGATGCAGAAGAACGCCCCGGACTACTTCCCCGACTGGGTGCCGCTGGCGGAGGTCGCCAAGGAGGGCGGCACGGTCACGCACGTGGTGTGCGACAACGCGGCCACCCTCGCGTACCTCGCCGGCCAGGCGCCCGTCACCCCGCACCGCTGGCTCTCCCGCGCCGACCGCCCGGACCACCCCGACCGGCTGGTCTTCGACCTCGACCCGTCCACGCCGGCCGACGACCCGGCCGCCGCCTTCGCGGACGTGCGCTGGGCGGCGCACCGCACCTGTGAGCTGCTCGACGAATTCGGCCTGCCCGCTCGCCTGATGACCACCGGCTCGCGCGGGCTGCACGTGATCGTGCCGCTCGACCGCGCGGCGGACTTCGACACCGTACGGGCCTTCGCGCGCGAGGCCGCCGACCTGCTGGTGGCCCGCCACCCGGACCGGCTCACCACCGAGCCCCGCAAGGAGGACCGCGGCGACCGCCTCTACCTGGACACCCTGCGCAACGGCTACGCCCAGACGGCCGTGGCGCCCTACGCCGTACGGGCCAAGCCCGGCGCGCCGGTCGCCACCCCGATCGCCACCGACGAACTGGACGACCCCGACCTGCGCGCCGACCGCTGGACCCTGACCACCATCGCCGACCGCCGCGCCGCCCCCAACCCCTGGCCGTCCGGCTCCCTGCGCGGCCGCTCCCTGCGCACGGCCCGCAAGCGGCTGGCGAAGCTGCGTTAGCGCGCGGATGCGCGCGACGCGCGCGAGGGCCGGCGCGCGCGGGAGCCGGGGAGAACGCGGGAGCCGGGGGAACGGGGGCGCGTGCCCGCCCGACCTCCGCCCTCACTCTCGCTTCGACCGGCGCCCCCGCGTCGTTGACGAGGTCCACCACACGCAGCCCCCGCGCGTACGCCGTCCGTGGGTCGTGGGCCGCCTGCCCGACACCCGTCGTGACCAGCATGCAACCACCGATGAGGCCCAACGCAGCAGCTCGTAGACGTAGTTGACGGTGTCGATCTCGGCCGCGACGGTGACCCGGTTGCGGAAGTCGGGCCCGAACCACCGGGGCGAGCCGGACGCTCCCAGCGGGGCGTGACGGGCGTCGGCGCGGCCGAGGGATTGGGCGCCTCCGACGACGGGCCGACGTAGCGACTGTCGGTGTGACGTCGGGCAGCACGTCATACGTCATGCCGGGCCGGCTCAACCGGACGGCGCTGCGGGCCCGATGTCCTCGTGGGGTGTGATGTGCCAGTAGAGGGTGACGGTGGCCGTGTAGCGCAGATGCCGCCCGTCGGGATGGTCCCGCGCCGCGTGGCTGGTACACCAGCGTTGTGCCTGGTGATGCATGCCGGTGATGGTCTCGGTCGGCTCGGGGACGGGTGACTGCTCGCCGCAGGTGGTGCAGGTGGCGTGGACGGTGTGCGGGATGGCCTCCGGGTCGGGGGCCAAGGTCATCTCGACGTAGCGGTAGCGGCGCCGGTGCTGCCGGGTGGGACGGTGGCTCATGCGGCGTAGGACACCTCGAACCAGACGCGCTTACACGGGCCCGGCGAAGTGTTGCCGTACCCCCACCGCGTGGCCAACGCGTCCACGAGAGCCAGTCCCCCTGCCCTGCTCGTCCAGCTCGCTCACGGCGCAGCGACGAGGCGGCGCATCCGACGGATCGCGCACCTCGACGCGAAGTCGGGTGGCCGCACACCAGGCATGGACTCCGACGGTTGCGTGTACGCCGTTGGCGCCGTGGTCCACAGCGTTGGCCACGAGTTCGCTCGTGAGCAGCGCAGCGGCGTCGATCACCTCTCGATGGCCCGCGCTGGCCAAGCACGCGGTGACGAAGCGACGCGCCACCGGTACCGAGCTTCGCAGTGGCGCCAAGGTGACCGACGCAGTGCAGCGCCCCAAGAGGCGATCACTTACTGGCCGGAGGCGTCCCATCGTGGGCAGCTCGCCCTCGACAGTGGAGACGAACGCGCCGTGCGCATCCAACCACTGGCCCAGTTCATCGCGTTGCCAAGGCGTCCACCACAACATGACCGGCCACAGCAACATGATGCCGCGCGCGGCCCGCTCTCCACCTGGCATCGCACGGACGCCCACCGAGGCCGCTGCGCGTACTCCTCGACGTCAGCCCTCTCCACCCACAGGCCCACGGCCCGGAACGTGTGCGCCTGAAGATGACGTCGCACACGCGTGAGCGCACGCTCCACGTCAACGCTTCGATGTCTGGGCTAACAGACGTAGACGGCTACGGGGGTCGCGGAGGCGAGGGGCGCCGCGTCAGCGCGGATGGAATCGTGAGGGGATGAGACGGCGGGGAAGGCCATGTTGTTCCTCTGCCGGGAATCCAGGCGGGAGGTATCTACACCCGCTGAGCCGTGCGGTGAGAACGCCAAAAACACGTGATCACGCTGCGCGGTCACCAGGTGACTGCAAGAGAGTTAACTCGGCGAGCACGCCGAGATGTAGAGATGCTGCGGCGCTTGACTGACCCAGTCACGATGTGACTCCCCTAGTCAGAAATCCACCGGTACTTTCGAGCTATGACGTCTCTCGGACGGACATTGAAGGCGAGCCGGGCGCTGGCCGGTGGCATGACGCAAGCCCAGCTTGGTGCCACGTGCAACATGAGCCAAGCGAAGATCAGCCGCATCGAACGTGGGGCCGAGTCGCCAACGCTCGCTGAGCGACGTGCGCTCGCACGTGCGCTCAGCATTCCTCCCGTAATGCTCGGAGCTACTGAGACGGACGAACAGAATGGAGGCGAGGACGACATGCGCAGGCGTGAACTGCTAGTGGCAGCAGCCGGCATAGGAATCGGTGCGGCGACGATCCCCACAACGCCGGCGACAGGACATGGGGCCCCGGGGCCAGGCTGGGACGCCGCGCTTTTCCGAGACATCGGGAAGCCCACGATGAACGGGGCGCAGTTACACGCGGCGCTCGACACGGTCGCGCGCCAGATCGGCGAGGCACGCTACGTTGAGGCTGCGCGGACCGTGCCGCATCTCGTCGCCGCCGCGCGGGCCTACGCTCGTCATAGTGGACCGGGCGGGGCCGAGACGCTGGCCCGCGCCTACGTCGTAGCCACAGCGGTCAGTGTGAAGGAACGCACGGATGTTTCCTGGCTGACCGCCGACCGATCCGTGCAGGCCGCTCGCCAAGCGCGGAATCCGGTAGCAGCAGCGATGGCCGCACGTGCTCAGTACGTCGTGCTGCGCCAACGCGGTCACCACGAGTGGGCAGCTCAGGTGGCAGATCAAGCAGTAGCCGATCTGTCAGGAGAAGAACGCGCGAGACCAGTCCTAGCGCACCTACTCCTTCAGTCAGCCTACGGAGCAGCTCAGGCTGGCAATACGACACGCGCCACCTCGCTGTACGAGCAGGCCCGCGAAACTGCCGCCCGTGGCCCAGCCACCACAACGTGGGTCGACGCACCAGGTCCGATGACGGGTGACCAGGTAGAGCGCTACGGGCTCTGCATCCATCACGTACTTGGCGACAGCCGGGCCGCCCTCAAGCACCTGGCTGCGGTGAACGGCAAACGGCTGCCCACTCGTGAACGCGAGGCCAGGGTGCGCCACGACAGCGCCAAGCTATACCGCGACATGGGAGACCTTCCTTCCGCGCTCGCTCTGCTGCAACAGCACGCTGAGGAGACGCCCCAGGACGCCCGACGTTCCAGCGTCAAGGTCATGATCTCGGGAATGCTGGCCGTCAGCCCGTCCATGCCGGGTCTCAACCGACTTGCCGTACGCGTTGGTGCGGCGTGAGCTAATCGCGGGTACGGCACCACAGTCAGCACGGGCAGGGGGTGGTACGTACGCGCTGTCGGTGCGCACAACGATGCAGGCAGCGCCCAGGCCCTGCCACGAGGCTCCGTCACGGCCGTGCTATGTGACACCATCTACCCAAGCCTACCGCGCCGGGCCCCGTGCCGACGAGCTTGGCCACGCGGCGCAGCCTGGTCGTGGAGGCCCGGCCGACCTTCGCCATGATCACCTGCGGCAGGGCCTGGTGCCGAGCACAGTGCGGCGCCGAGCGCAACGCCGATTTCAGGGTGTCGAGGCTGGCGTCCCACAGTCGTGCGTCGGCCTGTGCCATGGCCTTGTCGAGTTCGTAGCGATGCCTGGCGGCATCGCTGAGCGCTCCGGTGTCGTGAATCGACTCGATCAGCGTGAGCGCCTTCCCGGTCTGGCCAAGCGCCACGTTGACGCCCACCGCCTGTGTCGTCGCGGAAACGGGCCCGAAGAGCGTGCCGTTCGCGCGGAACTCCCGTCCCATGCGAGCCCCCGTCGCGTTCGATTGCGAAAGGTAGTCGGCCGCCCGATCCTTGTCGCCCAGACGTGAGGCCACCACTGCGGCGAAGTTGATGTGCGCTCCGTACACGGAAAGCTGGTCGAGGGTCGCACGGGAGAACCGTGGCTCGATGTCGGCGGCGGAGCGTTCCGCGAGGTCGAGCGCTTCCGAGAGCCGGGCGTCGCGCAGGCAGACCCAGGAGCGGCCGGACATCACCAGGGCGGTACGCAGGTCGTCGGCCGCGTTCTGGGCGGCGTGTTGCGCGTGCCCGATCGCCGCGTACGCGAGGTCCCGTACGCCCAGGAGGTTCGCGACGTAGGCGCTGATGCGGTAGGCGTCGGCCACGATGCCCCACCCCTCGGCCCGCGCGTCGGAGGGTTGCTCGTGCAGTCGCGCGGCGGCGGACCGCAGGAGAGGCGCAGCGACCGCTCCCACCTCGGCGTAACGACCCCGCCAGTACAGCTCCCACGCGTGCCGGGTGGCCTTGCCGAGTTCGACGGTGGTGGGGGCCTCGAAGGACGGGGCCAGGCCCGCCGCCGTGTCGTGCACGGCGTGCGCCAGCGCGCGCATTATGGCCCGGTCGTCCTGGCCGAGCGCCCGGCGCGGCTCCTGCTGGCCGAGGATGACGGACGTGTAGACGCCGAGTGCTCCGGCGATCCTGAGCAGGGTCGGCAGCGAGAGTCGCTTGTCCTGCTCGGCCGCCTGGATGGTGGCGATCGAGAGTTCGGTCAGTTCGGCGAGGCCGGCTTGGCTGAGTTCGCCGCCGCGGAGGGTCTTGATGCGCTCGCCGTTGCTGTAGTCGGACCAGTGAGGCATGGCTCGTCTCCGTTCTGTGGACACTGTGAACGGTACTGGCAGCCGTACCTCATGGGTTTCCTCATGAGACGTCAAGCTCTCTACGCAGTAAGGGCGTTGACGGCCGCGCGCCCGCCCGTGCCATGCCCGTGCCCGACCGTGATCTCTTCCCGCGCCGAGTGCGGTTGCGTACGCCGCGCCACCCGGTGTGGACTCCCGACATGCAACCCGTCCTCTACCTGATCGCCTGCGCGGCAGGGCCCACCCAGTACATCGACGCGGGCGTACGCGCGGCCCAGGCCGCGGGCTGGGACACCTGCCTGGTGCTCACGCCGTCGGGCGCCCGCTGGTGGGGAAGCTCGGCTTGACGAACTGGAAAGCCTGACGGGGCACCCGGCCCGGTCGGCGTACAAACTCCCGGGCGATAGGGACACGCTGCCGCCCGCCGACGCGATGCTCGTCGCGCCGCTGAGCTGTACCAGCCTGAACAAGTGGGCGGCCGGCATCGCCGACACGCTGGCGATCGGCCTCGTGTCCGAGGGGGTCCACCTGGGCGTTCCGGTGGTCGCCATGCCCTACTTCAACCAGGCCCAGGCCGCCCAGCCCGCTGTGCCCCGCAGCGCACGGACGCTGCGCGACCAGGGCGTAACCCTCCTCCTCGGGCCAGACGGATACGAGCCGCACCCGCCGAGGCAGGGTGACGCGACCGGGTTTCCGTGGGCGGCGGCCGTGGCGGCCCTGCCCGTGATCTAGGAGACCCAGCACGGTTCGGTGACCTATCGCGAGCCAACCCCCCGCCGCCCCGCGTCTCGCCCACTGCGCCCGTAGCCTTCGCCAGGCGGCTTTGAACCTGCACGGGTTCAGCAGCGTGTTTTCCCAGTCCTGCCAAGGGTTAGGTACATCCACCGCACGTACCGGAGTGACGCCTGAGCCGACCTCTCCGGCTCTCGCCCAACCCACCGGAGGCCACCCGCTTGTATCCGATCACCCGCCACAGTTCCCGCCTCGCCCTGCGCGAGCTGACCATCGACGACGTGGACGCCGTACACGCAATCTACGGCAGCCCAGAAGCAACCGAGCACCTGAGCTTCACCCCGCGCTCACGCGAGCAGGTCGGTGTGCTGGTCGCCCGCTCCATCGCAGCCGCCTCGGCGACACCGCGCGAGGAGTACGCGCTGGCCGCCACCGCACGCCGTAGCGGCGAGCTGATCGGTTACGTACGGCTGGCCAACGACCCTCACCAGCCCAGCGCGGCCACCCTCGGCTTCGCCCTGCGTCCGGTACACCTGGGGCGTGGGCTACAGGCACGAGGTCGTGCGTTTGATCTGCGACCTCGCCTTCACGGAACTCGGTCTCCACCGCCTGTGGGCCGCACGATCGCCCCACAACGTCGCCTCGGAGCGGACACTCCTCGCGGCCGGCCTGACCGAGGAAGGCCGCATCCGAGCACACGTCCACGTTCGTGGCGCCTGGCGGGACTCCATCACGTACAGCATCCTGCGGGAGGAGTAGCCCGCGAGCTGAGGCCCACCCCATACTGACCCCACCCCACCCCACCCGCGCCAAGGGCCCTCACACCCTTCGCGCCACGAACACGAACTCTTTTCCCGGGCGGTCCGGTGCGTCGCGGACGTCCTCCAGGACGTAGCCGTGGGCGGCCAGGTCGCGTTCGCTCTCCGCGCGGTCGCGGAAGCGGAGGGTAGAGTCCGAGGTGAGTACCTAGCCGTCGGAGGCGAAGACGTAGGTCCAACGGAAGCTGATCAGGCGCCAGTTCATCTTCGTGACCTACACCCATCTCTCCACGGCCCCGATGTTCGCGATGCCCGTGACCCGGTGGGAGGTCTCGCGGTTCCAGTCCTCCCAGGCGCGCCGTGCGGGGTCGCGGGTCTCGAAGACCAGGAGGCCGGGGCGCAGCGCCGCGTAGGCGCCCCGGAGGGTGTTCTGCCAGGTTCGCGGGTCGGTCAGTTCCTGGGCGACGTTGCTGGTCATGGTGGCGAGGTCGGCGCCCAGCTAGGGGAGGTCCGACGCGTCGCCGCGTATCCAGCGCACCCGTTCGCCGCCCGGCTTGGAGCGGGCCACGTCGAGGGAGGCCTCGGCGGGGTCGATGCCGGTGACCTCGATGCCGCATTCCGTCAGTAAGAGGGCGAACACCCGCGTGCCGCAGCCGATGTCCAGCACGCGGCGCGCGCTGCACTCCGTGGCCAGCTCGACGTACGCGTCGAGGTCGCTGCGGTCGGGGTCGAGGAGGTCGTAGATCGAGGCGAGCCGCGGATGTTCGAAGCACTCATCAGCCATGTTGCCGAAACTAGGCGGTGGCGGGCCCGTGTTCCTAGTCAGTTTCGTCTGGATCATCGGGCGGACCAGAGGAAGATGCCCGCGATGTGGAGTCCGGCCAGGTAGATGGTGGCGGTCTTCTCGTAGCGGGTGGCGATGCCTCGCCACTGCTTGAGGCGATTGACGCATCGCTCGACGGTACGGCGCTGTTTGTGGGTCTCACCGTCGAAGGCCGGTGGCCCCGCCGCCCAGGTCACCCCGACGGAGCCGAAGACGGGTGCGTCACCGGCCTGGCCCGCGGTGAGAACGAACGCCAGAGGCCGGCACCGGCCGTCCGGCGCGAGATGGATCTTCGTGGTCACTCCGCCGCGGGACCGGCCGATGGCGTGGTCGACCAGCTCGCCGGCCGGGGCCCATTCTTGCGGGCTCCAGCCGCGTGCTGGTGGGCCCGCACGATCGTGGAGTCCACCGACACGGCCCAGTTGAGGTCCTCATCAGCGTCGGCCTGGGCCACCAGAGCGGTGAACACCCGCTCCCAGGTACCGTCCAGGGCACCCATCCGCAGCCGGTTGTAGACCCCTCGCCAGTTGCCATACTTCTCCGGCAGATGGACCCACCGCGTGCCGGTCTGGAACGTGCAGGCGATCGCGTCGATCACTTCACGGTGGTCACGCCAGCGGCCACCCCGCTTCGGCGTCCGGTCCGGGAGCAACGGCTCGATCCGCGCCCACTGCGCATCAGTCAACGACACACCCAGACCAACGACCCACTGATCCAAACGAGACTTCCCAGGTCGCCTCGTGCCCGGTCTGGGAGACGCGCTCGCGAAGGTCACCATCACCGGGGTCTCGCTGCCGATCGCGCACCACCCGGGGCTGGACCGCCCGCGGCGCGCCTCCCCTGGTAGGCGCGCCGCGGTGGTGGGTCAGCCCTTGACGTCCACGGCCGTCCAGGCAGCGGCCACGGCCTTGGCCTCGGCCCCGCCCGCGCCGTAGAGGTCGGCGGCGACCTTGAGGGTGCCAGCGCGCGCCCCGCGATAGTCGGTGGTGGAGGTGAAGTACTTGGTCAGCGCCTTGTACCAGATCCGCAGGGCCTTGTCCCTGCCGATGCCGGTGACGGTGGAGCCGTCCTTGGTGGGGCTGTCGTAGCTGACGCCGTCGATGACCTTCTTGCCGCTGCCCTCGGCGAGCAGGAAGAAGAAGGGGGTTGGCGACGCCGGAGGAGTAGTGCACGTCGAGCTTGCCGACGTCGGGGGTCCAGTAGTCGGCCGACTTGCCGTCCCGGCTCGGCTTGTCCTGGTAGCGCAGCGGGGAGCCGTCGCCACGGATGTCTATCTCCTCGCCGATCAGGTAGTCACCCGGGTCGGAGGCATTCTTCGCGGCGTACTCGACGCCGGTGCCGAAGATGTCGGAGGTCGCCTCGTTGAGACCGCCGGACTCGCCGCTGTACCTCAGCCCGGCCGTGGCGGAGGTGACGCCGTGGCTGAACTCGTGGCCCGCGACGTCCAGCGAGGTCAGCGGCTTCTCGTTGCCCTGGCCGTCGCCGTAGGTGATGGCGAACGCCTGGTCGTCCCAGAAGGCGTTGACGTAGCTGTTGCCGTAGTGGACCCGGCTGTAGGCGGCCTTGCCGTCGTTCTTGACGCCGTTGCGGCCGAAGGTGGTCTTGTAGAAGTCCCAGGTGGTGGCCGCGCCGAAAGCGGCGTCCACGGCGGCGGTCTGCCGGTTGGCGGGCGTGCCGTCGCCCCAGACGTCGTCGGCGTCGGTGAACAGGGTGCCTCGGCCGCTGGTGCCGCCCTTGAGGTCGTAGGTGTTGTGATTGCCGCGCGCGGTGTCGGTGAGCTGGTAGGTGCTGCCCGACTTGCGCGTGGTGAGCGGGACCTTGCCGCTGTACTGGCTGGTGCCGGTGCCGTTGTGGATGGCCTGGTAGCGGTGGAGCTCCAGGCCGGTGGTGGCGTCGGTGACCACGTGCAGGCGGCTGGGGGTGCCGTCGGCCTGGATGCCGCGTACGACGGTCTCGTAGGCGAGGACGGGCTTGCCCTTTGCGGCCCAGATCACCTTGCGCGGGGTGTCGCCCTTCGCGCCGGGGGCCGTGCGGTCGGCCTTGGCGACCCGCAACGCGCGGGAGGTGGCGGCGGTCGGGGTCACCTTGGGGGTGAGGGAGTCGACCGCGATGGTGCGCTGGGTCGCCCGGGTGGAGCCGGTGACCTTGCCGTTGGCGGCACGGTGCACCACGAGGTCGCGGCCCAGCACCGGGAGTCCGGCGTAGGTGCGCTCGTAGCGGGTGTGCGTGGTGCGGTCGCGGTCCGTGACGGTGTCCGTGACGACGAGCTGCTCCCGCTCGCCCAGGCCGAGGGCGGTGGCGGTGCGGGACGCCCCGGTGTCCGCGGCGCGGTGGGTGGTGGCGCCCACGGTGCCGGTGGTGACGCCGGTGGCAAGGAGCGCGGCGGCGAGGGCGGCGGCGCCGCCGGAGTAGGCGAGCGTGTGGCCTCTGCGGCGGGTGGCGCGGGAGGAGGTGCGAGGGTGAGCGGACACGGCTGATCTCCTCATGACTGTGGGGAAGCCGGGCGGCTGGAGTGCTGCCCGGCGTACGAGCGACAAAGCCTTGCCGAGGCTCGACGTTCCCGGAGCGACGCGCTCATGTCACGCCCGCAAATGACGGGACTGTCCGGTTTAGGGCGATAGGCGGGGCCGTTGTTCACATGACGCACAAGGTCCGTTCACGGGCGGAAAAGAACGGTCATGTGGGCGCCAAGTCCCGGCAACACGACCGCGACACACCCGACACGTGCCCCGTAGGCGCGGAGCGGGTGACGCGACATGGGGGTCCCGAACGGCGCTACACGGACGGCGAGTTGAGCGACCGACGAGCGGACCCGGTGGGGCGCGAGGCGGGCCGAGTGGGGTGGCTCTCCCCTACCGAACGCGTCCGCGATCGGGTCACCACGTGCACGGGGCGCGCAAGTCCATGACGTTGTCGGCCAGTTCGAGGGGGCGGGTGGGCCAGCCGGTGGCGTGCCAGTGGGTGATGCGCCAGGAAAGACGGCGTGGCCAGAGGGGAGTGGTGGGCAACTGGGCGACGGGCACCCAGGTCAGTTCGCCGTCTTCGATGTCGAGGTCCTCCGGGGCGCCGACGCGGCCCTCGGCGGTGACGCGGAAGTAGCGGCCGAACCGGCGACGCCGCCAGACGCGGGCGACCTCGTGGGTGGGGGGGTGACCGTCAGGCCGGTCTCCTCGCGCAGTTCGCGGACGACGGCGTCCTGGGGGCTCTCGCCGGGCTCGACCCCGCCGCCCGGGATCTCGTACCACTCCCCGCCGTCCCCCACTCCCCGCCGTCCCCCCGGAAGCGGATGAGCAGCAGGCGCGCGTCCCGGATGACGAGGGCGGCGGCGCGTATCCGCTCCGGGGTGACCGCGGCCGGGTCGGTCCAGGGCGCAGCGCCCCACGTGCGGCGGCCGGTTACCCAGGAGCGGAGCACGCTCTCGCTGGTGCCGACGGGGCGGATGGACGCGAGCAGCGCCTCGTCCCGCGGCAGCGTGTGGCGCTCGGCTCGCCGGGCGTGCGCGTCACCACGAGGCCGGACGCGGTGAACCGTACGCGCGCCGCCAGGGGTTGGTCACTGATCATCCGATCAGGCTAGCCAGGCGGATCGGCGCACCGCCGGGCTTCGGTAAGCCACGGTCCGACCGTTATCCCGTCACGGGCTGGCCCTTGGTACGCTTCGCGCGGCCGTTACCACGCCTCGTACGTCTTATACGGTTCGTACGGCTGTCGGTTCGGCACGGTCGGCGCGCGTCGCGCGGCCCCCTCCGCCGCACGTCGCGGGCGACGACCAGCCGACCCAACCCTCCGGGCCGTCCCGGGGGGCGGCCTCGGATGGGATCGCCCGGCGCGATGGTGCCCCACGCGCCGCCCCGCCGGGCGCTCCCCGCTCCTGGCCTCGCACCCCCGCGAGGCCAGGAGCCGTACCGGGGGCGCGGCCAGGTGCTGCGCCCGGTGGGCGCTACGCGCCGATGTCGCCGCCGTCGCGCCGCCAGACGCTGACGATCGAGGGGCGCACGAGCTTGCCCGGACCGTCGGGCCAGGCCGACTTGGGCTTCTCGACGCTCGCGCCGTCGATCTCGCCCGGGTGCTGGACGGCGACCAGGACGCGCTGGTCCTGGACGATCGGGCCACAGGTCTCGGCGCCGTTCGGGACGGTCAGGAACTGCTTGACCTCACCGCGCCGGTCGCCCGCCGTGGCCACGCCGAACAGGCCGTCGTGGTTGCCGAGCGCGTTGCCGTCGGTGGAGATCCACAGGTTGCCGTGCGCGTCGAAGGTGATGTTGTCCGGGCAGGAGATCGGGCTGACCTGGTCCTTCGGGAACCCGGCGAAGTACGTGCTCGGGTCGCTCGGGTCGCCGCAGACCAGGAACAGGCGCCAGTTGAACCGGTCGGAGGCCGGGTCGTCCCAGTGCTCGGCCAGCTCCAAGATCTGGCCGTGCTTGTTGCCGTTGCGCGGGTTGGCCTCGTCGGCGGGGGCCTTGCCGGCCTTGCCACGGTCCTTGTTGTTGGTCAGCGCGACGTACACGCGGCCGGTGCGCGGGCTGGGCTCGACGTCCTCGGGGCGGTCCATCTTGGTGGCGCCCACCTTGTCGGCGGCGAACCGGGTGAAGACGTAGACCTCTTCGGCCGTCATGCCCTCGACGTGCGACGTCGTGCCGGTGGCCAGCGGGATCCACTCGCCGGAGCCGTCGAACTCGCCGTCGGCGGGCAGCTTGCCGGAGCCGTCGATCTCGCCGGCCGGGCTGTCGCCGGTGAACTTGGCGACGTACAGCGTGCCCTCGTCGAGGAGCGTGCGGTTGTGCGCGCGGGCGTACCGGCTGTTGCCATGCATCATCCGCTTGGAGGAGACGAACTTGTAGAAGTAGTCGAACCGCTCGTCGTCGCCCATGTACAGCACCGGGCGGCCGTCGTCGGTCAGGCGCGGCTCGGCGGCCTCGTGCTTGAAGCGGCCGAGCGCGGTGAGCTTGCGCGGCGTGGAGCGCGGGTCGAACGGGTCGATCTCGATGACCCAGCCGAAACGGTTGGGCTCGTTCGGCTCCTGGAGGGTGTCGAAGCGCTTGTCGAAACGCTCCCACTTGCGCTCGCTGGCCTCGCCGCCGATCCCGTACCGGGCGTAGCGCGCCTTGGTGTCGGCGTCGGTGACCTTGCCGCCGTTGGCGAAGTACTGGTTGAAGTTCTCCTCGCCGGAGAGCACGGTGCCCCACGGCGTGATGCCGCCGCCGCAGTTGTTGAGCGTGCCGAGGATGCGCTTGCCGCGCGGGTCGGCGGAGGTACGCAGGAACTTGCTGCCCGCGGCCGGGCCGGTGACCTCGAACGGGGTCGAGCCGGTGACGCGGCGGTTGAGGTGGTGGCGGCGGAGCGCGGTCAGCTTGCCGGAACGGCGGTCCTCGGCGGCGACCACGACGGACAGGCCGTGCGCGGCGATGGCGATCTCGACCTGCTCGCGGGTCGGGTTGTCCGCGTCGTACCCGGCGAACATCAACACCTCGTCGGTGTACTCGTGGTTGACCACGAGGAGCTGCCGGTGGCGCTCGTGCGGCACGTCGAGCACGGCCATGTAGTCGTTGTTGTAACCGAACTGCCTGGCCTGCGCCTTGGCGCTCTGGTGGCGCGGGTCGAAGTCGCGGCCGCCGGGCAGGATGGGCTCGCCCCAGCGGATGACGATGTTCTGCTCGTAGCCGCGCGGGATGAAGACGGCGTCCTTCGTGTTCGGCGCGACCGGCTCGAAGCGCAGGCCACGGGCGCCGCGGCTCTTGCCGTGGCCCTTGCCGCCGTGCGCGGCGACGGCCGGCGTGGCGGCGGATGCCTGCGGCGCCTGGCCGAGGCCGACGGCGGCACCGGCCGCGGCGGTCACGGTGACGACGGCGCTGGCGCGCAGCAGGTTGCGGCGCGAGAGCGCGCTCGCGATGACGTCGCCGACATACGCGTTGTCGCTGGTGTTGGGCACCTCGTGGAAGCAGGCGTCGCCACAGCGGTAACGGCAGGTCAGTGCGGAACGGGCACCCGGGTGCGAGCTGATCAGTGGCAGGAGCTTGCGCACGTCAATTCCTTCGTCTTCGATCCAGCGGGGCAGGCCCGCGCCGACACGGTGTCGGAATCCATCCGCCGCGAAGCTATGGGGACGGTGCCGCCAAACCGCGAATTGAGGGTTAATCAGTGGTGAACGACGACGGTCAGTCATCACTTACGGTGAGGTTTGGGCCGGAGCACTCCAGTATCCGGACGCCACGCCCCGCCGGTTATGCCCGATTTGACGCTCGCTGCCTCCCCCGCGCCGACCTCGCGTACGCGGCCACCCGCGCCCGGGCCCGCGGGCTCGCTCCGGCCGGTGCCCCAAGGCCCGTTAGCCTTACGTGTCCGGCCAGGCCAGGCCCGTTCGGCTGCCCGCCGGGATACACCGGCGCTTACCGGCACCTACCGGCCATGACGGACGCGCATCGCACTCGACAGGTGAGGGGTTTCATCCATGGGCATACGGGACCTGCTGCGCAAATTTTTCGGCCGCTCACGGAAGGCGACCGACGAGAGCGAGACCCCCCGGTCGTCGGCCGAGCCCACGTCGGAGGCGTCAACGACGTCGACCACCGATCCGGCCGCCCCCTCCTCCTCCACCGAGCCCGAGCCCGAGCAGGCCGCGGCGTCCGCGTCGGGCCCCACCGTCATCCGCGTCGCCCCGCGCGAGCCGCTCCCGGGCGACGAGAGCACCCGGGAACCGGACCTGGTCCCGGTCGCCGCCCCGGCCGGGGCGGCGACCGGGACCAAGGAGGAGCCCGAGACCGTCACGCCTGAGCCCACGGCCTTCACGCACGAGCCCGAGCCCGAGGCCGTCGCCCCTGCGGGCGAGCCCGCCCCCGAGCCCGTACGGGATGCCGAGCCGGAGGCCACGGCCGTGGCGGAGCCGAAGCCGAAGCCCGAGCCGGCGGCGGCAGCAGCACCGGCCCCGCAGGCGGACGCGCAGCCGGAGCCGGAGACTGAGACCGAGCCGCAGCCCGAGGCGGACACCGCGCCGCAGACCGCGACCCAGCCGGAGGCCGACACCGACACCGAGAGCGAGCCGGAACCCGCGGCCCCCGCGGCAACGGATGCCGGCGCGGGTACCAACCCGGGTGCCGCGCTCTCCCTCGCCAAGGTGGAGGAGGCCGCTCCGGGCCTGGTCAGCCTGTACAAGGCCGCGTCCGCCGTAGTCGACAAGCACAGGCTCGGCGGGCAGCGGGCCGCCGTCTACCTCGTCCTGGACCGGTCGGGTTCCATGCGCCGCTACTACAAGGACGGCACCGTCCAGCACCTGGCCGAGCAGGCGCTCGGCCTGTCCGCGCACTTCGACGACGACGGCGTGGTGCCCGTGGTGTTCTTCTCCACCGACGTGGACGGCACCGCCGAACTGGACCTCGCCAACTACCCCGGCCGTATCGAGGAGTTGCACGGCTCGCTCGGACACATGGGGCGGACGAACTACCACTGGGCCATCAACGCCGTGGTCGAGCACTACGAGAAGTCGGGGTCGACCGAGCCCGCGTTCGTGATCTTCCAGACGGACGGCGCGCCGACCAGCAAGCCGGCGGCCGAGCGGGCGCTGTGCGAGGCGGCCCGGTTGCCGATCTTCTGGCAGTTCGTCGGCTTCGGCGACCCGCAGGCCAGGGGCTTCGACTTCCTGCGCAAGCTGGACGACCTGACCGTGCCCGAGCGGCGCCCGGTCGACAACGCGGGCTTCTTCCACGCGGGCCTCGAACCGCGCGAGCTGTCCGACGCCGAGCTGTACGGACAGTTGATAGTGGAGTTCCCGGAGTGGCTGGTCGAGGCCAGGGAGGCAGGCGTACTCCGCTGACCCCGGCCGCCCGGGCCCCGGGCCGCCCCCGACCCACCCGGACGGCCCCGCGCACGCCCAGCGCGGGGCCGTCACCGTGCGTAAACGCGTCGGCGACGGCATCCGGTGGCCGTTAGGATTTCGACCATGGCGGCCACTGGAACCGAGCAGCGAGGGGCGAGCACGTACTACGTCTCGACCCCCATCTACTACGTGAACGACGCTCCCCACCTGGGCCACGCCTATACGACCGTCGCAGGCGACGTGCTCACCCGCTGGCACCGCCAGCGCGGTGAGAAGGTGTGGTACCTCACCGGCACGGACGAGCACGGTCAGAAGATCATGCGTACCGCCGAGGCGAACGGGGTGACCCCGCAGGAGTGGTGCGACAAGCTCGTGGAGGAGGCGTGGAAGCCCCTCTGGGAGCACCTGGAGATCGCGAACGACGACTTCATCCGCACCACGCAGAAGCGGCACACCGACCGCGTCCAGGAGTTCGTCCAGGACCTCCACGACAAGGGCGAGATCTACCAGGGCGGCTACGAGGGCCCGTACTGCGTGGGCTGCGAGGAGTACAAGACGCCCGGCGAGCTGCTGGACGGCGAGGGCGAGTTCGCCGGTCAGAAGCTGTGCCCGATCCACAAGAAGCCCGTGGAGATGCTGAAGGAGGAGAACTACTTCTTCAAGCTCTCCGAGTACGGCCCGCGGCTGCTTGAGCACTACGACAACAACCCGGACTTCATCCAGCCCGAGTCCGCCCGCAACGAGGTCGTGAACTTCGTCCGGCAGGGGCTGCAGGACCTGTCGATCTCCCGGTCCACGTTCGGCTGGGGCGTCCCGGTGCCGTGGGACGACAAGCACGTCATCTACGTGTGGATCGACGCCCTGCTCAACTACGCGACGGCCGTCGGGTACGGCTCCGACCAGGCCAAGTTCGAGTCCACCTGGCCAGCCAACGTGCACCTGGTGGGCAAGGACATCCTGCGCTTCCACGCGGTGATCTGGCCCGCGATACTGATGGCCAACGGACTCCCGCTGCCCGGCAAGATCGCGGCCAACGGCTGGCTGATGGTCGGCGGCGAGAAGATGTCCAAGTCCAACCTGACGGGCATCAAGCCGCAGGACCTGACCTCGCACTTCGGCGTGGACGCGTACCGCTGGTACTTCCTGCGGGCCATCGACTTCGGGCAGGACGGCTCGTTCTCCTGGGAGGACTTCAGCGCCCGCTACACCAGCGAGCTGGCCAACGACTTCGGCAACCTGGCCTCCCGCGTGGCGGCCATGGTCGGCAAGTACTTCGGCGGCACGCTGCCCGAGGCCACCGCGCACGGCGAGGCCGAGCAGGCCGTCGCCGACGGGCTCGCCAAGGCGGTCGCCGAGGCCGACACCAGGATCGGCGAGGAGCTGGACTTCGCCGGCGGCATCACGGCGGTCTTCGACTTCATCAAGCAGGTCAACGGCTACCTCAGCGAGCAGGAGCCGTGGAAGGTCGCCAAGGACACCTCGCCCGAGGGCCAGGCCCGCCTCGCGACCATCCTGTACACGGCCGCCGAGGCGCTGCGCGGCACCGCCGTGCTGCTGGCCCCGGTGATGCCCGCCACCTGCGAGAAGCTGTGGGCCTTGCTCGGCGCCGAGGCGCACCTGGGCCAGCTGGCCGACCAGCGCGTCCAGTCCGCCGGCACCTGGGGCGCGCTGCCCGCGGGCGCCACGGTCACCAAGGGCGAGATCCTCTTCCCGCGCCTGGAGGAGCCCGCGAAGGGCTGACCGCCACCCCGTACGAGCGCGGCGCACGACACGCACTCGCACGCATCCCCGCGACGCCCGGCCGGTGCACCCGGCCGGGCGTCGTGCGTACGAGCGTCCACCTGGGCTGGTTCCCGGGCGGACAGGTCGGCCGGCCCGGTACCGCCGCCACGCGTTGACGTTTCGCCAACCGATCGTTTAGGCCACGCGCGCACCCTGTGAGAGGTAGGGACACGGGAAGTACGTGAAGAACGAAGACGCAGTGGCCGATACCGATCAACGCGTGACCGTGACGGTGCACGGTACCGACCCCCTCTCCTGCGACGGGGTCCTCCGCCACCTGCGGGACCAGCCGGGGGTGGAACTCCTCGACGGGCCGGGCCCGGGCCAGCAATCGCCGCCAGACGGCGTGTCCGTGGCCGTGCTGCTCGCGGGCCGGTTCGACGAGCTGGCCGGCGCCGAGCTGCGCCGCCTGGTGCGCGGCGGCCAGCGGCGGGTCGTCGTCATCACCGACGAGCTGTCCGAGAACGACCTGATGGCGGTGCTTGAGTACGGCGTGCGCGCGGTCCTCTGGCGCCACCAGGCGACGCGCCGGCGGCTGCTGCGGGCCGTGCACCGCACGGCCCGCGAGGAGGGCGTCATGCCGCCCGACCGGATCAGGACGCTGCTGCCGCGCGGCGAGCGCACCCGCCGCGAGTGCCCACGCCCCGACTGCGGCCACCGCGGCGGACCGTGACCCCCGCCGGGCGGCCCGCGCGGGCGCCTACCAGGCCAGCGACCTCGCGTCGCCCATCACGATGACCGGGTGCCGCTGCGGGTCGAGGGCGCGGACAAGGTCCCGCATGTCGCGCTCGGCGAGGCTGACACAGCCCTGGGTCGGGCCGCCGTGGTCCACGTGGACCCAGATGCCGCCGCCACGGGACGCGCCCATCGGCCGGGCCCAGTCCAGCGGGGACGTGCCGGGCACCCGGTTGTAGTTGATGGCCACGACGTAGTCGAAGGAGCCCGCCAGCGGCTCGCCCTCGAAGCCCCGGCCGACGGCCGTGAAGGAGTCGGAGCGCTCGTACGGGAGCCGGCTGCCCGGGTCGGCGTGCAGGCCGCCCGCGTCCGTGAGGCCGAAGACGCCGATCGGTGAGCGCAGGTCGCCCATCATTTGCTTGTCGGTCCAGCCGCGTCGCGCGTTGTGCGCGGACCAGGACGTGCAGGCGCGCCAGGCGCCGCCCTCGGTGCGCTCGTACAGCACCGCCCTCGACCGCGCGGAGTCGCGGCCCTCGCCCGTCACCAGCAGCACCTGTCGGCTGCGCTCGGGGACCTTGGCCAGCGTCTTCGGTCCTATGCCCGGCAGTTGGCGGGGCAGCGCGGTGGGCGCGGCCCGGCCGGCCCGGCCGCCGTTGGCCTCGGGGTTGGCCGCGGCGCCCGCCGGGGCTCTGGTCGCGTCGGGCTCGGAGGAGAGGTCGCACCCGCCGAGCGCGCCGGCGACGACGAGCGTGGCGGCCAGGCCGCGCGCTAAGGGACGACGGGGGGACGGCAGCGAAGGCGACTGCGGGGGCATGATCGCTCTCTTCCGGGCAAGGGCGCGGGCGGGGGGCCGACGCCGGTCGGTGACAGACGGCACGAACGGCTCACACGGGGTCGAAAGCCGCTCAACCTCCCAACGTCCCACATGCGTCCAGTGTGCCGGCCACGGGGTGCGCGGTCTGGGCCTGTTCACGACATCCGACGGCGGGTGTTCACACGTTCGGGCAGCGGTCGTCCACGGCCGCGGGCGGTGTCGGGGCGTGCCGGGTTCGACGTTCCGGACGGGCGCGGGCGGCTGACCCGGCGTCAGCGGTCACGGCGGGGCCAGGGGCGGCGGCTTCAGCGGGCGAAGACCGTGCTGGCGAGGAGCACGTGGGTGGCGGTGCCGCCGAGGATGCTCAGCAGTGCGGTGCGGCGCCACAGGTGGAGGCCGACGGTGACGGCCAGGGCCGCGAGCGGGGCGGTAGCGCGGGCCTCGGTCACCGGCAGGTCGTGCAGGCAGTACACGACCAGGATCACCATGACGCCGGCGGGCATGTGGACGCTGAGGTAGCGGGCGGTGCTGCTCTCGCGCAGCGGGGTGAGCGCGGCGAAGGGCAGGGCGCGCAGGGCCCAGGTGACGGCGGCGGAGACGAGGACGGCGGCGACGGCGTATCCGGTGTCAGGCATGGCTCCGGTGTCAGGCATGGCGCGGGGTCCGGGACGTGGCGAGGCGGCGGCCCAGCAGGGCGGCGGTGAACAGGACGAAGGCGGCCGGCAGCAGCTGGCCGGGGAAGAGAAGGCGGGCGAAGAGAGCGCTGAGCACGGCCAGGGCGGGGGTGGCGAGCTGGCCCCGCAGGTCGCGGACCGCGTCGAGGGCGAGGACGGTGAACAGGGCGGTCAAGGCGAAGTCCAGGCCGGTGACGCGGTCGGGGATGAAGGAGCCGAGCAGGGCGCCGACGGTCGAGCTGGCGGCCCAGTACAGGTGCAGGGAGAACTGCAGCCACAGGATGCGGCGGCTGGACCAGCCGCGCGCTTGCTCACCGGTGGTCAGCGCGTACGCCTCGTCGCACAGCGCGTAGGTGCTGTACGTCTTGCCGAGCCGGCCGCCCACGCGGTGCAGCGGGAAGGACAGCGTGTAGAAGACGTGCCGGGAGTTCACCAGGAGCGCGGAGACCGCGATCGAGGCGAGCGGGGCGGCGGCGGCGACCATGCCGACGAGCAGGAACTCGAACGATCCGCCGAAGACGAACGCCGCCGACAGCCCGGCCCACCACCACTCCAGACCCGACTGCGTCACCAGCGCCCCGTAGGCCAGCCCGAGCGGCAGGAACGCCAGGCCCACACCGGCGGAGTCCCGCAGCGCCGCGCGCGCCTCGGACCGGGCCGACGGCGCGTCGGACCGGAGCGCGCCGGCCTCGGGCCGGATCGCGCTCGCCTCGGGCCAGGCAACGGGCGCCTCGGGCCGGGTCGCGGGCGGCGGGGCGGGCGTGCGCCGAGGGCGGTCCTCGGTGGCGACGGGGCTGGTCTCCATGCGCGGAATTTTAGGATGAATCGCGCCTCATATGGTTGCCACCTCCGACCCTAGAATCGGGGAATGAGCAACAAAGTGACACTTGATGCCGTTGATCGCGACATTCTGTTTCACCTGAGCCAGGACGGGCGGCTGACCAACGTCGAGCTGGCCAAACGGGTCGGCCTGACCCCGCCGCCCTGTCTGCGCCGGGTCAAGCGGCTGGACGAGGGCGGCGTCATCACCGGGTACCGGGCCGTCATCAACCCGCGGGCCCTGGGCCGTGGCCTGGAGGTCCTCGTCAACGTCGAGATCTACGCCCAGGACCGCAAGAGCTTCCAGGAGTTCGAGGACACCGTGTCCGCCTTCGAGGAGGTCACCGAGTTCCGCCGCATGTACGGGCGCCCGGACTACTTCATCCGCGTCGCCGTCGCCGACCACGCCGCCTACGAGACCTTCATCACCGACAAGCTCAGCAGCCTGCCCGCCCCGTACTGCGCCTGGAGTCGCACCTGACGATGAAGGAGATCAAGACCATCCCGTAGGACGTATACGCGCGACCAGCGCCCCCCGTCGCGCCAGCGCCTCCGGCACGCCCCCTCACGCCCCCTCACGCCCCCGGCGCCCGGACGGTGGCTGGCCCGGCCGGGCCCGGTGCCGGCCACAGGACCCCTCCCGGGCCGGCTGCCAACAATGGGGTACGGCCACGGACGCTCCGTGAACCGGGAAGAGACCGCGATGGACGACACGCCGCACGCCACACCGGAACCAGGCTCGGAACCCGCTCCCCCACACGTCGGCGAGCACCACGCGACGTCCGACGAAACGACATCGGACCCGGGGGCCTTGGGGTGGGGGGCGCCCTGGCCGCTGCCGAGGCCGCCGCGCGGGCGCACGTACGACCCGCTGGCGGTCGCGCTCGGGAACGCCTCGCTGCTCGGCGTCGGTTACCTCCTCCCCGGCCGCCGGCTGCTGTCCCTCGCGCAGGTCACGGGCGCGGTCGCGCTGGTCGCGGTGTCGCTGGGCCGGGCGGAACCGTGGTGCGAGTTCGCCGTGCTCGGCTGGTGGCTGCTGACGACCGCGCACGGCTGGTACCTGGCCCGGCGCGACGACCCGCGCACCACCGCGCGCGGATACCGCCTGGTCGCCGCCGGCCTGACGCTGGCGGTGCTGCTGACCGTGGGGCTGCTGCGGCTGGACGCGGCGGGCATCGAGGACGACGTGGCCCGGGCCCGCGAACGGGGCGACTGCGCGGCGGTGTTGGCGGCGCAGGACCAGGTGGGGTTCGGCCAGCGGGTGGCCGACGTCCGCGCCGCCGAGCGGGGGGACGCCACCGCCCACGCCTGCCGCCGCCTGGACACCGCGCGCGCGGACCTGACGCGCGGCCTGACCGGCGACACGGACGCGTTGGCCAGCGGGTTCGCCACGCTGACCGAGGTACTCGAAGAGTCGGGGCACGACGCGACGGTGGGCAGGACGCTCGACGCGTTCCTCGGCCGACTGCCCGTCAGCGACGCCTGCCGCACCGCGGAGGTCACCGACTGGCTACGGGAGCGGAGGTCGCGCCACCCCGTCCTGCGCCGGACGGCCGACACCGTGCGCCGGGTCGCCCCGCAGTCCCTGGTGAGCTGCGCCGACGACCTGGGCGGCGACAGCGAGTGGGAGCACGCGCGCGAGCGCTACCGGCAACTCGTCGCCCGCTACCCGGACAACGCGCTCACCGGCCGGGCCCGGAAGGGCGTCCACCGGGCCACGCTGGCCATCGAGCTGGCGACCGTACGCGAGCGGCTCGGCGACGCGTACGGCGGCCAGCCCGCGTACTCCTCGAAGCCGGCGAAGTACAGCGCCGCGCCCGCGGCCCGCGAGGGCGCCACCAACCGCGCGCTGGTCTACGGCAACGACGAGTACACCGACCGGCTCCCGAAGAGTTGGCGGACCGGTGACGCCACCAAGGCCGCGCTGGTGGTCTGCGTGGACGAGACGGAGGCCGACGAGAAGGGCAGCGCCGTCCGGACGTGCCCGTACGAGGCCAAGAACGCCATCGGCGGCGTCAAGCAGGTGACGTTCCACAAGATCGCGATCCCGGTGAAGGTCTACGCGCTGCGCACTGGCAGGCTCGTGGCCGACCGCACCGTGGAGATCGGCGGCACGAGCTGCCCGCGGTGGCTCAGGTACGAGTACTACCTCACGGACTTCGGGCCGCCGTCCGACATGCCCGTCAAGGAGACCACGGCCGACGTCCGCGCCGCCTCGAGCCGCTGGTCTGCCTCGGGTGAGCCGGGGCCCGTGCCGGCGGCGCCGGCCGCCGGCACGGCCGGCGCCGCCACCCGCCACGGCGCCCCGGACCGCGTGGGTCCGGGGCGCCGTGGCGAGGTCGTGCGGGCGAGCCCGTGCGGGGCTACTTGACCGGCTTGGCCGGCTGCGCCTGCGGCTCCACGCCCTTGGCGTCCTTGGCCGCCGCCTGCTTGGCCGGCGCCGGCTTGCGCAGCGACAGGTGCAGCTCGCGCAGCCGCGCCTCGTCCACCTCGCTGGGCGCGCCCATGAGCAGGTCCTGCGCGTTGCCGTTGAGCGGGAAGGCGATCGTCTCGCGGATGTTGGGCTCGTCCGCGAGCAGCATCACGATGCGGTCCACGCCCGGCGCGATGCCGCCGTGCGGCGGGGCGCCGAACTTGAAGGCGCGGAGCATGCCGCCGAACTCGCGCTCCACCTCCTGCTGGGAGTAGCCCGCGATGCCGAAGGCCTCGTACATGACCTCGGGCTCGTGGTTGCGGATCGCGCCGGAGGACAGCTCGGTGCCGTTGCAGACGATGTCGTACTGCCAGGCCAGGATGTCCAGCGGGTCTTTGGTGCGTAGCGCCTCCAGGCCGCCCTGCGGCATGGAGAACGGGTTGTGCGAGAACTCGATCGCGCCAGTGTCCTCGTTCTTCTCGAACATCGGGAAGTCCACGACCCAGCAGAACCGGTAGACGTTCTCCTCGAAGTGCCCGGCGCGCTTGGCGGCCTCGACCCGCACCGCGCCCATGATCTTGGAGACATCGTCGAAGTCGCCGGCGCCGAAGAAGATCGACGTGCCGGGCTTGCCGCCGACCTCGGCGACCAGCTTGGCCACGTCGTCCTCGGTCAAGAACTTCGCGATCGGGCCGGTCAGCTTGCCGTCCTCGCCGACGCGCACCCAGGCCAGGCCCTTGGCGCCCTGCTCCACGGCGTACTCGCCGAGCTGGTCGAAGAACTTGCGCGGCTGCTCGCCGGTGTCCGGCACGGCCAGGGCGCGCACGTGCTTGTCGGCGAACGCCTTGAAGCCGGAGCCCGCGAACACGTGCGAGACGTCCACCAGCTCCAGGCGGGCCCGCAGGTCGGGCTTGTCCGAGCCGTACTTGAGCATCGCCTCGCGGAAGGGGATGCGCGGGAACGGCGAGGTAACCTCGCGGCCGTCGCCCAGCTCGTTGAACAGGTCGGTCATCACCTTCTCGATGACCTGGAACACGTCCTCCTGCTCGACGAAGCTCATCTCGACGTCGAGCTGGTAGAACTCGCCGGGCGAGCGGTCGGCGCGGGCGTCCTCGTCGCGGAAGCAGGGCGCGATCTGGAAGTAGCGGTCGAAGCCGGCGATCATCAGCAGCTGCTTGAACTGCTGCGGGGCCTGCGGCAGCGCGTAGAACTTGCCGGCGTGCAGCCGCGAGGGCACAAGGAAGTCGCGGGCGCCCTCGGGCGAGGTGGCCGACAGGATCGGGGTGGCCAGCTCGTTGAAGCCGAGCGCGGTCATCTTGGCGCGCAGCGCAGCGATGACCTTCGAGCGCAGGATGATGTTGCGGTGCATACGCTCGCGGCGCAGGTCGAGGAAGCGGTACTCCAGGCGGCGCTCCTCGTTCACGTTGTCCTCGGGGAAGACGGTGAACGGCAACGGGTCGGCGGCGCCCAGCACCTCGACGGCGCTGGCCTCGACCTCGACGTCGCCGGTGGGCAGGTCCGGGTTGACGTTGTCCGCGCCGCGGGCGATGACCCGGCCGTCCACCCGGACGACGGTCTCCTTGGTGAGCGAGCTGAGCGCCTCGTTGGCGGCCGTGTCGGGCCGTACGACGAGCTGCACCAGGCCGTAGTGGTCGCGCAGGTCCATGAAGAGGATGCCGCCCAGGTTCCGTCGGTTGTGCAGCCAGCCGCTCAACCGCACCTCAGTGTCGACGTCAGCGGCACGGAGCTCGCCGCAGGTGTGGGACCGGTACCGATGCATCATTCATCCAAGTCATCTGAGCGGGGCGTGGACGGCGCGGGCGAGGCTTGGCTGAGCCGGGGCCCGGGCGCGAGTGCCACTGCGGGCAAGGTGCCACCCTACCGTCCTGCCAGCCATGGCATCGCGGGCAAGATACCCGTCGGCCCCCGGAACCGTGGCGTCCGGCGGGCCGGCCCGCCGGTCGGGCCGACGACCAGCCATCCTCACTGGTAGCAAGTCCACAAATGAACATAAAGTAGGGCAATGCGTACCGAGGATGTTCTGGCCACGATCAGTACCGGCCTGTGGCGGTGGGGCAACGGCCTCGGCGAAGGTCACCCTCGACGCCGAGGCGGCCCGGCTCCTCGGGCTGCCCGCCGTGCCCGTCACCCTCCCGGAGGCCACGGTCCGCGCCCGGTTCCACCCCGTCGACTGGACCGAGATCAACGGCATCGTCAACCTCGCCCTGGCCGAGGGCACCCTCGCCGAGGCCAGGCTACGGATCGTGGACGAGCGCGGCACCGTGCTGCGCACGGTGCGCAGCCGCACCCGGCCCATCGTGCGCGGCGAGCACTTCGAGCTGATCGGCACCCTGGAGGAGGTCCCGACGCCGGCCCCCGGCACCGCGGCGGCCACCCCCGTCACCGGCGACTGGCGGCGCAACCGCGAGGCGTTCCTGCTGGACGCGGGGCGGGCGCTGGCCGAGGCGCAGTCCAGCGCCGAGGTGCTACGGGTCGCCGCGGGGCTCTCCATGCCCGGCTTCACCCCGGACGGTCTCGCGGTCTTCGGCGTCGAGGGAAACCGGATCACCGTCATCGGCCATCAGGGGTACGGCGAGGACGACGAGGGGCCGTTCTTCGACATGTCGGTGGACACCGACTACCCGGCCGCCGAGGCCGTGCGCACCGGCCGCGCGGTCTACCTGCCGACCCCCGAGGACTACCGCCGCCGCTTCCCCACCGCCTGGTCGCTCTCCCAGCCGCTCGGGCGCCGGTCGTGGGCCTTCCTGCCGCTGATCGTGGCGGGCAGGACCATCGGCGCTTGGCTGGCCGCCTTCGCCGAACCGGTGTCCTTCACGCCCGACGAGCGCTCGGTGCTCACCACCATCGCCCGGATGTTCGCGCAGGCCCTCTCGCGGGCCAGCCTGCACGACACCGAGCGCGAACTCGCCGACGGCCTCCAGCGCGCGATGCTGCCCGACCGCAGGCCGGAGGTGCCGGGCCTGACCATCGCCGCGCGGCACGTGCCCACCGGCGGCGGGCTCCAGGTCGGCGGCGACTGGTACGACGTGATCCCGCTGCCGTCGGGCCGTACGGCGCTGGTCATCGGCGACGTCCAGGGGCACGACGTGCGGGCGGCGGGGCTGATGGGACAGTTGCGGATCGCGCTGCGGGCGTACGCCACCGAGGGCCACCACCCGGACGCCGTGCTCTCCCGCGCCTCCCGCGTTCTTCGCGAGCCTGACGGACACCGGCGGCCGGGCCCGGGCCGGCAGCGGCCCGTACACCGAAGTGACGACGACAACGCCGACCCGCGCTTCGCCACCTGCCTGTACATCGAGGTGGACCCAGCCACCGGCACCCTGGACGTGACCCGCGCCGGCCACCCGGACCCGGCAATCGCGCGAGGTGACGGCAGGGTCACGCTCCGTCCGACGGCAGGCGAGCTGCCGCTCGGCTCATCCCCGACGCCGACTACCCCACGACGCGGCTCACCCTCGAACCCGACGAGACGCTGCTGGTCTGCACGGACGGCCTGATCGAGACGGGCGGCCACGACCTGCAGACCGGCTGGGAACGCATCCGCGCGGTCTTCGGCGAGCACCTGCGCGACCTGGACGGCCCTGGCCGGGCGGGCGCCGACGGCTCCGCCGGCGCGGGGACGGACGGGTCCGCCGGCGCGGGAACGGACGGCCCCGCCGGTGCGGGAACGGACGGGGTCGCTGGTGCGGGAACGGACGGGGTCGAGCCGCGGTTGCGCAGTCAGGAGGACCTGGACGCGCTCGCCGACGCGCTGTTGCAGGCCGTCCACGGGCCGCCGTCGCACTACAGGACCGGGCCGCTCGCCGACCGCCGCGAGGACGACATCGCCTTCGTCCTGATATCCCGTGGCCTGCCGAGCCACGAGGCGGCGGGCCCGCGCAGGCGCCGCGCCGCGATCACCGTGGCCCAGGCCCAGCCGGAGCAGATCTCGCAGGCCCGGCGCCAGCTCCGCCAGATGCTGCACGACTGGAGGTCGGACGACCAAGTCGAGTCGGCCGTTCTGCTGCTGTCCGAGATGGTCACCAACGTGCTGGTGCACACCGACGACGACGCGCTGGTGATCGCCGAGATCAGCGGCGAGCCGGGCGCGCGCCGGCTGCGGCTCGACGTCGCCGACGCCAGCGATGAACTCCCGCACCGGCGCCACCCGGGCGAACTGGCCTCCTCCGGGCACGGGCTGCTGCTGATGGAGATGCTGGCGGGCTCCTGGGGCGTCGACCCACGGGGCGAGGGCAAGTGCATCTGGGTCGAGCTGCGCGAACCGGCCCCCGAGGCCGCCGCCGCGCCGACCCCCCACGCCACGAGCGCCGCCACCACCGCCCCGGCCCGCCCACCCGCCACCGACCCCACGGCCGACCCGCCCCCGCAGCGCGACGACCCCCTTCCCCCCGCCAGACACGACGGCGCAGGGCTGAGCGCCGGCAGGGCGTGGGCAGCGGCCAGGCGTGGGTGGGCCGAGCGGCACCGGGTGGGCGGCGCGGAGAGGGGCCGGGCCGCCGGAGCGTGTGGTTCCGGCAGTGAGCGGGTGTGCCGCGGGCATCGAACGGGCGGACAACTCCCGACAGTTGGTCTGGACCTGAGACGGTACGACTCGGGCGCGCCGGCGCGCCAACCGGGCGCGGCACCCGGCGCCTGCCGCCACTCCCCACCCACTCACCTGCGCGCACCAACGCCACCGGGCCACATTCCCGGGCCGCCGACGAACATCAACGGGCCCGCCCCGCCCCGCCCCGCCCCGAGTCGAGCCATTTCCCGCAAACGCCGAGTGGACACGTACGACCGGTGTGCCAGAATTAATGCCGCACATCCACGAGCGGACACGCACGACGTTTCAAAGCCCTGCGTCCTTACCCGACGCAGGATTTGGCAATACTTCCCGAACGGCTGCCCCATTGCACCGGCCCCGAGGCGAAGGGTTGTTATGAACGACATGCACCGCGGCTCCACCGGCGCCGGCGTCCGTCATTCTCCCGTCATTTCGCCGACCGATCCCCCGGCGAACCGCACGATGCGCGGAATATTCGGCCAGCTCTACGAAAGCGACGCCTGGAAACTCTTTCCCGGAAGCTCGGAAAAGAACGACGACGTCTCGCGTTCGGGCAGCGGATCGAGCCTGTCCCAGACCGCCGCCCTGCGGCGCGAACTGCCCGACCTGATCTCACGGCTCGGCGTCCGCAGCTTCCTCGACGTACCGTGCGGGGACTTCCACTGGATGTCCCACGTGGAACTCGACGTGGACACCTACCTCGGGGCCGACGTGGTCCCCGAGGTCGTCGAACGCAACCAGCGGCGCTTCGCGCGCCCGGGCCGCGCGTTCCGCGTGCTCGACATCACCCGCGGCCCCCTCCCCCGGGTCGACATGGTCTTCTCCCGGGACTGCCTGGTCCACTTCGGCGACGCCGTCGTACGGGCCGCCCTCGACAACGTGAAGCGCAGCGGCTCGACCTACTTCGCGACAACTACCTTCACCGGCCGGACCAGCAACGCCGCTGACATCGAGACCGGCGGCTGGCGCTCCCTCAACCTGTGCCGCGCGCCCTTCTCGCTCCCCGCCCGCTCCACGTGATCGACGAGCGGTGCACGGAGTCCTACGTGACCAGGGAGGGCGGGACCGAGGTCGAACACCGCTTCGCCGACAAGTCGATCGGCGTCTGGCGCACCGCCGACCTGTAAGCGCCCAGCCCCGGCATATCACGACGCCCATCACGATATTCGGAGCCCACGAAAGTGCCCTTACGTGATACCCGCATGCCCGGAATCGTCGTCGTCAACGAGAGATAGCTCCCGGACAGCGAGTCCGAGCCGGCACATGTCGGCGCCACCTCCTTCTCCCGTTCCGCACTGCGCTGCCTGCGCGACGCCGGACTCTCCGCCGGAGCCATCCTCTACCGGCGGGACGAGAACATCTCACAGCCGCGCGTCGACCTCGTACACCGATCGGGTCTGCGCTGCGCCACACTCCGTTTCCACTTCGACATGAGCGCGGACGCGGTGAGCCGCGCCATCGCCACCGCTTCGGAGCTGCTGTGCGTCGCACACGGATTCAGCGACCAGGCCATGCTCTATTACCAGACGGACGCCCTGCTGAAATTCCACCCGACGGAACTCGCCTGCTGCGTGACCCACCACGGCCCTTTCGTCCACGACTTCATGGACATGTTCTCGGCCCACGAGACGGCGCGGGCGTTCGGCGACGCGGCCAAGGCGCTGCACCTGTTCAAGCACCAGGAGCTGGGCCTGAACCGGGTGCGGTCGAACGGGCGCATGTTCGTGCTCCAGCACTCGCGGCTGCAACGCGAGTACCTGGTGGGCAGGGGCGTCGACGAGCGACGCATCCGCGCGGTACGGCCCCCCATAGCGCCGCCCGCGACGCCGGGCCCGCTGCGCGATCAGCGCGTCAGGTCGTTCGTCGAGGGCGCCGAGCTGCTGGTCTTCACCGCGGTCGCGCGGCTGGACTACTTCAAGAACGTCGAACTCCTGGTCAGCGGCGCCGTCCAGGCTCGCAAACGTGGCCTGCCGGTGCGCGTCCTGGTCGTCGGCGACGCCCCCGGGGACACGGCCGCCCGCGAGGCGCTGCGCGCCCGCGTGCCGAGCGAACACGAGGCGGAGTTCCTGGCGGTCGGCAAGCTCGCCAAGAACGAGCTGTACCCCCTCGTTCCACCTGGCCCGCCCGAACGGCGTCTTAGTCTGCTCGTCGCGCTGCGAAAGGCTGGGCATCACCCCGATGGAGGCCGCGCTCTCCGGCGTCTACACCCTCATGGTCGACCCCGACATGGTGGAGGCGAGCAAGTTCTTCCCCACCACCCACCGTTTCCTCCCCAGCGCCGACGGCCTCGCCGACGCCATCGGCCACTTGGCCACCCACCCCTGGGGCCTCGAACGACTCGGCACGGCACTACGCGAGGCCATCGCGCCCGAGGTCTCCGAGGCCCACTTCGAACGGGACACCCTCACCGCCTGGGCCCACTTCTCCCACGCGGCCCGGCGAGGGGACGCCTGACGGGAGCGGGCCTCCGTCGGGAAGGGCCCGGGCCGGGTATCGGGCCAGGTACCCACCCGGGCCCTCTCGTACGGTCCCCGTACCGCCCACCCCCGCCCAGCTACCCCCGCCCTCCCGCACGGGGCCGCTCGTACGGTCCCCCAGCCGCGTACGGCCCCGCGTCGCGCCCCTCGGAGCCGCCCCCGCACCCCGACGCCGTCGCGGCGGCACCGGGGCCGACCAGGCCCCCACCGGCCGCACCCGAGCCACCAGCCCGACCAGAACCCCCACCAGTCCTGCCAGGCCCACCCGGACCACCCGGGTCACCCCCGCCCCTGTCCCCGTCCCCGTCCCCGTCCCCGGGGCCACCGTCGCCCGTACCGGGGTCCGGCGCGTCGCGGCCGTAGTGCTCGCGCAGGTCGGCGACGACGCCGAAGGCCGCGGCGGTGAGGGGGACGGCCAGCAGCATGCCGAGGATGCCGGCTAGGCTGGCGCCCGCCGTGAGGGTGATCATGACGACCGCGGGGTGCATCTGCACCGTGCGGCTCTGCACTACCGGCTGGAGCAAGTGGCCCTCAAGGACCTGGACGGCCAGCACCATGCCCAGCCGCCCACAGCGCGATCGCGAGGCCGCCGTCGGCGAAGGCGACGAGCACGGCGACCGCGCCGGAGAGGAAGGCGCCCAGGTAGGGGATGTAGGCGCCGACGAAGACCAGCGCGCCGAGCCCCACCGCGCCGGGCACGCTCAGCACCAGCAGACCGATGGTGATGCACACCGCGTCGATGAGCGCGATCACCGTGGTGCCGCGCATGAAGCCCTCGACCGCCTGGAAGGCCCGTCGGGCCACCGCCTCCAGCCGGGGACCCGTACCGCGCGGCGCGTACGCGTGCAGGGTGCGCACCGCCCGGTCGGCGTCGCGCAGGAAGAAGAAGGTGAGCAGCAGCGCGAGGAACGCGGCGGCGGCCATCTGGCCGACGACGCTGAGCCCGGAGAGCAGCCCGGTCGCCGCCGTACCGCCGAACTTGTCGGCCAGCTCCCGCCCGCTGCAGGCCATGTCCTCCACGGAGTTGCCCGCGATGTCGAAGTCCCCCGACAGGTCCCGCGCCGCGTCCTTGACCGAGGAGACGATCTGGTCGCCGCTGTCCACGAGCGCCCGCACGACGATGTAGCCGGCCCCGCCGACGACCGCAAGCAACGCCAGACAAGTGAGCCCGGCCGCCAGCGAGGCGTTCAGGTGCCTGCGCACCAGCCACCGGTACAGCGGGCCGAGCAGCGCGAGCAGCACGGGCGTGACGGCGGCCTTGAGCACCACCGTGAGCCAGACGACCACCCCGGCCACGGCAGCCATCAGCAGCAGCGCCCCGCACCAGGCGGCGACCCGGCGCACCTCGTACGGCAACAGAGCGGGCTCCGGCGCGCGCGACGGAGCTGGGCGATCACTGGGCACGCCCCCACCGCACCACGGCCACCCCCACACCACCCGCCGACAGCCGCCGCGCGGGTGACGGGCCGGCACGGGTGGGTCAGCGGGCCGAGCGGCAGGTAATTCGGCGGCGCCGCCGTCGCATGGCCCGGTGCATCCGGTGTGAGGCCACACCCCATCGGACGTCCTGGCCTGGTCCTGGCCCCGGGCCGGGCGGCCCGGGGGTGGGTCGTGGCGCGCGCCGCGCCCCTACGCGTGTGGCAGGCGCTCGGTCGACGGGACGACGCCCAGCCGGCCCGCCTGGAAGTCATCGACCGCCTGCTGGAGTTCGGCGCGGGTGTTCATCACGAACGGCCCGTAGTGCGACATGGGTTCACAGATGGGCTGCCCGCCGAGGAGCACGACCTCGAAGTTCGGGCTGCGCGTCTCCTGCGTCTCGTCGGCCCGGATGGTCAGCATGTCGCCCGCGCCGAACACGGCCGTCTGGCCGACCCGGAAGGGGCGGCCCTCGACACCGGCGGTGCCGCGCCCAGCCATGCCGTACGCGAGGCCGTTGAAGTCGGGTCGCCAGGGCAGGGGAAGCTCGGCGCCCGGGCTCACGGAAGCGTGGATCATCGTGATGGGCGTGTGGGTGGCGCCCGGTCCCCGGTGCTCGCCGAGGTCGCCGGCGATCAGCCGGAGCAGCGCGCCGCCGTCCTCCGACGCCAGCAGCTTGATCTGGCCGCCGCCTATGTCCTGGTACTTCGGCGCCATCATCTTGTCCTTGCGCGGCAGGTTCACCCAGAGCTGGAAGCCGTGGAAGAGACCGCCGCTGACCACGAGCGACTCCGGCGGCGCCTCGATGTGCAGCAGCCCGGAGCCGGCCGTCATCCACTGGGTGTCACCGTCGTTGATGACCCCGCCGCCACCGTGCGAGTCCTGGTGGATGAAGGTGCCGTCGATCAGGTACGTGACCGTCTCGAAGCCGCGGTGCGGGTGCCATGGCGTGCCCTTCGGCTCGCCAGGCGCGTACTCTACCTCACCCATCTGGTCCATCATGATGAACGGGTCGAGGTGCCGGTAGTCGATGCCGGCGAAGGCCCGACGCACCGGGAAGCCCTCGCCCTCCAGGGCGCTGGGCGCGGTGGTCACGTTCAGCACGGGGCGCGGGCGCCTGGTCGGCGCGGGGGCGGGCGCGGCGACGCGCGGCAGCGTCAGCGGGTTCTCAACGGTTACGGCGGGCATGACGGCCTCCTCGGTCGTTCCGGATTCAACTTAGTTGAATAGTGAACGACTGGCAAGGTGCCGCCATTCCCGCCCGGCGCTCCGGGCGCCACTTTCGGCCACGCCCCCCGGGCCGCGCCCCCACCCGTCACACCGCTCCCACACGCGACGAACCCGGGCCGGGCCGCGCGCGTACGCGGTCCGGCCCAGGTCCGTTGGGCTGGCGAGGGGCGGGGGCGCCCCGGCGGGAGGCGGAGCCTCAGCCGTACATCTGCCGCATGGCGTAGTCCACCATCTGCTCCACGGCCTTCGCGTCGAACACCATGCGGTGCTGGCCCTCCATGTCCAGGACGAAGCCGTACCCCGTCGGGAGCAGATCGAGGACCTCGGCGCCGGTGATCACGAAGTACTTGGACTCCTTGCCGGCGTAGCGGCGCAGCTCCTTGAGCGAGGTGAACATCGGGATCACAGGCTGCTGGGTGTTATGCAGCGCGAGGAAGCCGGGGTTGTCGCCGCGCGGGCAGTAGACCTTCGAGGTCGAGAAGATCTGCTGGAAGTCCTCGGGGGCCATGGTGCCCGTGGTGAAGGCACGGACCGCGTCGGCCAGCGACGGGGGCGCCGGCTCCGGGTACAGCGGCTGCTCGCCGTACCCCGCGCCCGGCTGACCCTGGTGGCCGTGCGGCGGCTGCTGCGGCGGTGGCGGGGCGCCGTACTGCTGCCCGCCCGCGTTCTGGTCGTAGCCGTACATGTCATAGAGCGTACTGAGTCACAGTTGGGCTATTGAGGGTTGCCTCTTATTACCGGTGGGTAGCATCATGGCGGTCATCGTTTCAAACGCATATGATAACCGATCCCACCCCCGGCCGGGCGCCGTCGGCGCCTCGCTGGGTCGAGCCTTACGGAGCCGTCGCCATGGGGCACTACAAGTCGAATCTCCGCGACATCGAGTTCAACCTCTTCGAGGTGCTCGGCCGCGACAAGCTGTACGGCACCGGCCCGTTCGCCGAGATGGACGTCGAGACCGCCAAGAGCGTGCTCTCCGAGATCGCCCGCCTCTCGGAGAACGAGCTAGCCGACTCGTATGCGGACGGCGACCGGACCCCGCCGGTCTTCGACCCGGACACGAACACCGCGCCGCTGCCGGACACCTTCAAGAAGAGCTACCAGGCGTACATGGACGCCGAGTGGTGGCGCCTCGGCCTCCAGGAGGAGCTGGGCGGCACCACCGCGCCGCGCTCGCTGCTCTGGGGCTTCGCCGAGACGATCCTCGGCGCCAACCCGGCGGTGTGGATGTACGCCTCGGGTCCGGCGTTCGCGGGCGTGCTCTTCGAGGAGGGCACCGAGCAGCAGAAGCACATCGCCAAGCTCGCGGTGGACAAGCAGTGGGGCTCCACCATGGTGCTGACCGAGCCGGACGCCGGCTCCGACGTCGGCGCCGGCCGCACCAAGGCCACCCGGCAGGACGACGGCTCCTGGCACATCGAGGGCGTCAAGCGCTTCATCACCTCGGGCGAGCACGACATGTCCGAGAACATCCTGCACTACGTCCTCGCCCGCCCCGAGGGCCACGGCCCGGGCACCAAGGGCCTGTCGCTGTTCCTCGTCCCGAAGTACGAGTTCGACTTCGAGACCGGCGAGCTGGACCAGCGCAACGGCGTCTACGCCACCAACGTCGAGCACAAGATGGGCCTCAAAGCGTCCAACACGTGCGAGATGACCTTCGGCGACCGGCACCCCGCCAAGGGCTGGCTGATCGGCGAGAAGCACGACGGCATCCGGCAGATGTTCCGCATCATCGAGTTCGCCCGGATGATGGTCGGCACGAAGGCCATCGCCACCCTGTCCACCGGTTACCTCAACGCCCTGGAGTACGCCAAGGAGCGCGTACAGGGCCCGGACCTGGCCGCCTTCACGGACAAGACCGCCCCGCGCGTCACCATCACACACCACCCCGACGTGCGCCGCTCGCTGATGACGCAGAAGGCGTACGCCGAGGGCATGCGCGCCCTGGTGCTGTACACCGCCTCCATCCAGGACGAGATCCTGGTCAAGGAGGCTGCGGGCGAGGACGCCAAGGCGCTGCACGGCCTGAACGACCTGCTACTGCCGATCGTGAAGGGCTACGGCTCGGAGAAGTCCTACGAGCAGCTCGCCCAGTCGCTCCAGACCTTCGGCGGCTCCGGGTACCTCCAAGAGTACCCGATCGAGCAGTACATCCGGGACGCCAAGATCGACACCCTGTACGAGGGCACCACCGCCATCCAGGGCCAGGACTACTTCTTCCGGAAGATCGTCCGCGACCAGGGCCAGGCGCTGACCACGCTCTCCGTGGAGATCAAGAAGTTCCTGGCCGAGGCCGGGGGCGGCGACGAGCTGGCCGCGGCCCGCGAGGAGCTGGCCAAGGCGGCCGTCGACCTGGAGGCCATCGTCAGCGCGATGCTGACCGACCTGGCCGCCACCGAGAAGGACGTCACGTCCATCTACAAGGTCGGCCTCAACACCACCCGGCTGCTGCTCGCCTCCGGCGACGTGATCATCGGCTACCTGCTGCTGCGCGGCGCCGCGGTCGCGGCGGCCAAGCTGCCCACCGCCACCGCCAAGGACATGCGCTTCTACCAGGGCAAGGTCGCCGCGGCGAAGTTCTTCGCGCACAACGTCCTGCCGGGCGTGAGCACCCAGCGCGCGCTCGCCGAGTCCATCGACCAGTCGCTGATGAAGCTGGACGAGGCCGCCTTCTAGGTCGCGCGCCGGGGGTCGCCGGCGGGGCCGTGCGCCCCACGCCCCGGGCCCGCCGCCGTCGTCGGCGCCCCGGAGCATCCCAGGCCACTGTCACCCCACGAGACGGGGCCCGCTTCGCACCCCACGGGGAGGCGGGCCCCGTCGGCCGGTTACGGGCCGGCGCGCGGCCCTGGCGGGGCCCTGGGCGGGGCTGGCGAGGAGGTCGGGTGCGGCGGCGCGGTGGGAGGTGGCGTGGCCGAATTCCGTGCGGCCAGTTCGCTGCGATGAGCTGATGATCGGGCGACGCGCCGCGTTCTCGCCTCAGCCCCCCTCGCCGGCCTCTTTATGCTGAGGGGCATGAGTACCCCCGCCCGCTTCGATCGCGGCCACACCGATGATCTGCTGTCCTTCCTCGCCGCGAGTCCGTCGCCTTACCACGCAGTCGCCACCGTCGCCGCGCGGCTGGAGAAGGCCGGCTTCCGCCAGGTCGCCGAGGTGGACGCGTGGGACGGCGCGAGCGGCGGGAAGTTCGTACTGCGCGGGGGCGCGATCATCGCCTGGTACGTGCCCGACGGCGCGGGACCGGCCACCCCGTTCCGGATCGTGGGCGCGCACACGGACTCGCCCAACCTGCGGGTCAAGCCGCTGCCGGACACCGGCTCCCACGGCTGGCGGCAGATCGCCGTGGAGATCTACGGCGGGACGTTGCTCAACACCTGGCTCGACCGGGACCTCGGGCTGAGCGGGCAGCTCACCCTGCGCGACGGCGCGCACCGGCTGGTGGCCGTGGACCGGCCGCTGCTGCGGGTTCCGCAGCTCGCCGTGCACCTGGACCGGAGCGTGAACACGGACGGCCTCAAGCTCGACCGGCAGCGCCACCTGACGCCGATCTGGGGCATCGGCGGAGTACGCGAGGGCGACCTCATCGCGTACATGGCCGAGGAGGCGGGCGTGGCCGCCGAGGACGTCGCGGGCTGGGACCTGATGGTGCACAGCGTCGAGCCGCCCGCCTACCTGGGCCGGGACCGGGAGTTGGTGGCCGGCCCGCGCCTGGACAACCTGCTGTCGGTGCACGCCGAGGCCGGCGCGCTGGCCGCTGTCGCCACCCGCGGCACCGACCTGCCGCACATCCCGGTGCTGGCCGCCTTCGACCACGAGGAGAACGGCAGCCAGTCCGACACCGGCGCCGACGGCCCGCTGCTCGGCACCGTCCTGGAGCGCTCGGTCTTCGCGCGCGGCGGCTCGTACGAGGACCGGGCCCGCGCCTTCGCCGGCACGGTGTGCCTCTCGTCCGACACCGGGCACGCCGTGCACCCCAACTACCCGGAGCGGCACGAGCCGGGTCACCACCCGATGCCCAACGGCGGCCCGATCCTGAAGGTCAACGTCAACCAGCGGTACGCCACCGACGGCAGCGGGCGCGCGGTGTTCGCCGCCGGCTGCGAGCGGGCGGGGGTGCCGTGGCAGTCGTTCGTCTCCAACAACGCGGTACCGTGCGGCACCACGATCGGGCCGATCACCGCGGCCCGGCACGGCATCGCCACCGTGGACATCGGTGTCGCGATCCTCTCCATGCACTCGGCCCGCGAACTGTGCGGGGCCGACGACCCGTTCCTGCTCGCGAACGTGCTGGCCGCGTTCCTGGAGGGCTGACTTGGAATTCTCACTGCTGGGTCCGGTCGCCGTGCGGACCGCGCACGGCGACCTGCCGCTCGGCCCGGCCAAACGGCGCAGCGTACTGGCCATGCTGCTGCTCCAGGCGAACACCACGGTGCCGGTGGAGCGGCTGATCACCGCGCTGTGGGAGGACGATCCGCCCGAGCACGCCCGCACCGTCGTCCAGGGCCACGTCTCGCGGCTGCGGGCCACGCTCGCGGACGGTGGCGCGCGCACCTTCGGGGTCGAGCTGACGACGCAGGGTTCGGCGTACCTGTTGCGGCTAGCGGCCGAGCGGGTGGACGCGCACCGGTTCGAGGAACTGGTGGCCCGCGCGCGCGAGATGACCGGCTGGCGGGACGCGGCCGGTTGGCCGGGGCAGGGCGCCGGCCCGGCCGCGGGCCCCGGCGGGGCCGGCGCGGCGGCCGACGCCGTGCCGATGCTGCGCGAGGCGCTGGGCCTGTGGCGCGGCCCCGCCCTGACCGGCACCGTGACCAGCCCGCCGTACGCCGCGGCGGCGCACGCCCTGGAGGAGCGGCGGCTGTCGGCGGTGGAGGCGCTGGCGTACGCGCACGAGGAGCTGGGGCAGTACGACGTGGCCGCCGCCGTGCTGCACACCGAGGCCGTCGCGCACCCGCTGCGCGAGGGCCTGATCGCGACGCTAATGCGCGCCCTGTACCGGGCGGGCCGGCAGTCGGACGCGCTCGGCTGGTACCACCGCACCCGCGGGCTGCTCAGCGACGAACTCGGCGTGGACCCGGGTGAGGGGCTGCGCCGCGCGTACGAGGAGATCCTGAACGCGGACGCGGCCGTGCCCGCCCAGCGCGCGCCGGGGGGCCAGCGCCCCGCGGCGCCCCGCGGCGGGGCGCCGGGCGGCGGTACGGCCGCGGCCCGGGGTCCCGGCGACCCGCGGGCCGGCCGGGCCGTCCCGGCCGCGGAGAGCGGCCCCCACGGCGGCGGTCAGGCCCCGTACGGCGCGGCGGCCCAGGCCCCGGTCGCGGCCCAGCCAGCGGCCCGGCCGGGCGCCGGGCCGCACGGCGACGGCGGGTATCCGGCGGGGCCCTACCCGCCGGCCGAGGGCGGGCCGGCCGGTGCCGGGTACCCGCCGGCCGACGCGTACCCGCCGGCGCCCCAACCTCTGGGCGAGGGTGCGGGGGCGGGCGTCACGGGCTCCGGGGGCACGGCCGGTGCCGGGCAGCCCGACGCGTACCCGCGGGCCGGGGCGAGCGCGCCGTGGCTGCTGCCCCGGCCGCCCACCCGGTTCCGCGGCCGGCAGGCCGAACTCCAGGCGCTGAGCGCGCTGGTGCGCACGCCGGCGCCGGGCGAGGCCCCGGTCGCGCTGGTGACCGGGCCGGCCGGGGTCGGCAAAACGGCGTTCGCCGTGCACTGGGCGCACCAGCACGCCGCCGCCTACCCGGACGGGCTGCTCTTCACGGACCTGCGCGGCTTCGGGGAGCGCGAGGAGGCCCCGCCCGTCGAGGTGTTGCGGGACTTCCTGCTGGCCCTCGGCACGCCGCCGGACCGCATCCCGGGCTCGCCGGAGAGCGCCGCGGCGCTGTACCGGTCCCGGGTCGCCGGGCGGCGGCTGCTGGTCGTCCTCGACAACGCGCGCAGCTCCGCGCAGGTGCGGCCGCTGCTGCCGGGCGGCGGCCAGAGCGCGGACTCGGCCTGCGTGACGCTGGTGACCAGCCGCAGCCGGCTCGACGGGCTGGTGGCCACCGACGCCGCGCGGCCGGTGCCGTTGCAGGCGCTGACCCCGCAGGACGGCGTGGACCTGCTGACGGCCATGCTCGGCGGCGACCGGGTCGCCGACGATCCGGACGCGGCGCGGGAGTTGGTGGACCTGTGCGACGGGTTGCCGCTCGCGCTGCGGGCCGCCTCCGCGCAGCTCACCGCGCGGCCGAGGTGGCGTCTTGGCCGGTTGGCCTCGGCGCTCCGCGACGAGCAGCGGCGGCTGGCCCTGCTGTCGGCGGAGGACACCGGCATCGCCGCGGCGCTGCGCATGTCGGTGGCCCGGCTGTCGGTGGACGACGCGCGGCTGTTGGCCGCGCTCGGTTCGGGGTTCGACCGGCACGTGGAGGCCACGGCGGTGGCCGCGTTCGCCGGCTCCGACCCGGACGTGACGCTGGACGGTCTGGACCGGCTCGCCGAGATGCACCTGGTCGACGAGGAGGCCACCGGGCGCTACACGATGAGCGACCTGGTCAAGCTGTTCGCCAGGGACGGCAAGACGAGCGGCGGCCAGCCCCGCCCGCCGGGCACGCCCCGGCCGCGCCCTCGCCGCCCGGGTCGCCGCCCGCGTCCGGGCCGCCGCCGGAGAGCAGGGGCTAACACACCACTGTCCGCGCAGAATCGAACACGGCGGGGCCGCCCCTGGGGCGGCCCCGTCGCGCGTACGGGCGTCGTTCGGTGTGGGTCAGCGCTGCCGACAGTGGTCAACCTTCCCGTAACGAGGGTGGTTTGTGCTGGTCAGGTGGCTAACGCGGGCCTGTTAGGCAGGGGTTAGCAGCACGGCAACGGCCCCCGGCAGGCTTGAGCCATACCAACCGACCGCCGCTCCTGGGGGGGACCAGAACATGTCGCACGCCACCGCCGCCACCACCGCCGACAACGCCGCCCGCGCCACTCTCGCCGGCCGCCTGCGCGGCAACGCGGTCCGCATGACCGCCGCCACGGTCACCGCGCTCGCCGCGCTGACGCTGACCGCCTGCGGCTCCGACGACAGTTCGGGCACCAAGACGGAGGGCAAGGCGGACTCGGCGCCGTCGCTGGAGCCGGCGGCGAAGGACGCGAACGCCAAGGACAGTGCCGACAACGGCGCCGACACGGGCGGCAAGGGCGACTCCCCGGTCGGTCAGGGAAGCGGCTCGGGCGGCACGGACAGCGCTGGCCAGGGCGGCAAGGGCCCGGGCGTCGAGGGTGCCAAGGAGCAGCCGACCGACACCTCCTCCGACGCCGGCTCGGACGGCGAGGACGGCGGCCCGACCGACAAGCCCTGCACGGTCGCGGACACCCAGATCACGCTGGAGCACACGGGCGGCACGATTCCCGCGATCACGTTGAAGCTCACCAACACCGGGTCCACCGCCTGCAACGCGTACGACGTCCCGCTCGTCGGCTACCCGAACGCGCAGGCGCCGCTCGCGGTGGGCGGGGACAAGCCGCAGGCCGTGCGGACGGTGGCGCCCGGCGAGTCCACGACCGCCACCATCGGGCTCGGCAGCGAGGACGGCTCCACCCCGCACCGCGAGCAGCGGCTCACGGTCACCCTCGTGGATGCCGACAACCACCCCCTGTCGGGCCAGGCGACCGTCTCCGCGCCGGCCGGCGCCGGCCTCCTCCTCGACGACGACTCCTCGGTCACCTACTGGGGCGCCGGCCTGGACTCGCTGTAAGCACCACGGCGGGGCACCTGACCCACGCCCCGCGCCCCCCGTCAGCCGACGGCCCCGGCGCCACGCGCCGGACCCGAGCCGGCGGACACGGGCCCACCGGCACACCCCCCCGAAGCCGTCGCCCCGTCATCCGCCTAAAGGCCCGCCCCGCAACCCGGGGCGGGCCTTCGTCACGTCGTCGCCCGACGTCACATCGGGGGCATGAGCACCGAATCGACGATGTGCACGGTGGCGTTGGAGGTCCGCACGTCACCGCAGACCACGGTGGAGCTGTCGTTGACCTTGAAACTCTCGCCCGATCAGGCGGTGGTCAGCGTGCTCTTGGCCAGCGTCGGGTACGAGCCCTTGGCCAGCTTCTCCGGCGGCAGCGGCTGGCCCACGACGTGGTAGGTCAGCACCTTCTTCAGCATGGCCTCGTCGTTCATCACCTTGTCCAGGTCGGCCTTCGGGATCTTGGCGAAGGCGTCGTTGGTGGGGGCGAAGACGGTGATGTTCTCGGCGTTGTTCAACGTCTCGACCAGGCCGGCCTTCTGCACGGCCGAGACGAGGGTGGACAGCTCCGGGTTGTTGGACGCCGCGGTGGTGACCGGGTCCTTGGCCATGCCGTCGAAGCTGCCGGAGCCCTTCTCGGGGACCGAGGCACAGGCCGGACCGAACGGCTTGGCCATGGCGTTGTCGGCCGGGCCCGTCTCGTCCTCCGGCGCGCCGGGCTTCTCCTTGGCCGACGCGGAGCTGTCCGCACCGCTGTCCTTGTCCTTGTCGTCGCCGTCGTCCGAGCACGCGGTGAGCGTCAGCGGCAGCGCCGCCGCCACGGGTGCGAGCGCGAGACGGCCGGTGCGGCAGGGGCGGGGGGTGGTGCGCATGAGGGTGCTCCTTCGGGAGGCTGCTGGGATGTCGGGCGCGGTTGTCGGGGGCGGGCGGGTGCCGGTTCGTGGGACCGCCGTTTCCGGGGCCCGCCCGCCGCGCCCCGGAAACGGCGAGTTCGCGTCGCGCACCGGGGGGCGCCGTGGCCGTGCGGTGCGCGGCGGGAGTGGTCTTCGGTGAGCCGTCACACCCGCTATTCGGAGCGCCGCCCCGGGCGGATTGGCCGTTCTTCCGAAAGAGTCGGGTCGGGCCGCCCACCGGGCCGCGTCGTACGCCCCCGGACCGGGGCGTGCGCCTCCGGGCCGCCGCCCGCTCCCCGCGTCCCGTCGCGGCGCGGACGGGACCAATCCGGAGTGCCGACGGCTACGAACAGGGAGCGGACCCGCGACAGCGGGCGGCCGACCAGGGAAAGGGCGACAGCGGGCGGCCGACCAGGAAAAGGGCGACAGCGTGCGAGAACCCGTACGCATCGGCGGCACCACCGGGCACGGGCCTGGCCTCACGGAGTTGTTGGAACGGGTCGCCCAGGGCGACCAGGAAGCCTTCGCCCACGTCTACGACGCCGTCGCGGGGCCTGTGCTGGGCCTGGTGCGCCGGGTGCTGTGTGACCCGGCGCAGTCGGAGGAGGTCACCCAGGAGGTGCTGGTCGAGGTCTGGCGGACCACGGCCCGCTTCCAGGCTGACCGGGGCTCCGCAATGACCTGGGTGATGACGCTCGCCCACCGCCGTGCCGTCGACCGGGTCCGCTCGGCCCAGGCCCGGGTGGACCGCGAGGAACGGGTAGCCCGGCTCGACCACACCCCCGCCTTCGACGACGTGACCGAAGAGGTCGAGAGCCGGCTGGAGCGGGAGCAGGTGCGCCGTCGCCTCGGCGGGCCTCACCGAGCGGCAGCGGCAGCGGCAGCGGCAGGCGGTGACCCTCGCCTACTACCGGGGCCTGACGTACCGTGAGGTCGCGGAGTTGCTGAAGCTGCCGCTGGGCACCATCAAGACGAGGATGCGGGACGGGCTGATTCGTCTCCGCGACTGCCTGGGGGGCACCGCATGAACGCCGCGGACCTGCACACACTGACCGGCGCCTACGCCCTGCACGCCCTGTCCGAGCCGGAGCGCGCGCGCTTCGAACGCCACCTGGCGGACTGCCCGGCCTGTGCCCGGGAGGTCCGCGAGTTCGCCGGGACGGCCGCCCGGCTCGGCCTGGCCGCCTCGCTCGTCCCCCCTCCCGCGATGCGCGAGCGTTTCCTGCGCGGCATCACCGCCGTGCGCCAGGTGCCGCCCGACGAGCCTCGGCGGGCGTCGGGCGACGGACGCGGGCCGACGTGGTTCGCGCGGCGCGCGACACACCTGGCGCTGGCGGCCTGCATGACCGTGGCGGCCGGCCTGGGCGGCGTCGCGGTCTGGCAGCACCACGAGGCCGAGCAGGCCCGCGGTGGCGCCGAACAAGTCCAGCGGCAGGCGCGGGCGCTGGCGCGGGTGCTCGCGGCGCCGGACGCCACCATGACCAGCGGCCGGTTCCAGGACGGCGGCGTCGCCACCGTCGTCGCCTCCCGCTCCCAGGACCGGGCCGGCGTGATCGCCGACGCCCGGCGGTTGCCGGTGGACTGGGTCTACCAGATGTGGTTCGACGACGGCAGGGTCATGCGCCCGGCCAGGCTGCTGGGCCGTGGCGGCACGGGCGCCAGTGCCGTCATGAGCGGCGCCGTGAACGGCGCGCGCGGCATCGGGATCACCGTGGAGCCCGCGGGCGGCTCGCCGCGCCCGACGACCGAGCCGGTGGCGGCGTTGGAACTGCCCGCCTAGGGCGCGCGGCGCGGATGCCGGCCCGCTCCGGGCCGGCATCCGCGCCGCCGTGTTGAAGGGGGCCGGTCGAGTCAGCGGGGTCGGGCCGGTCGAACGGGTCCGCCGCTCGACCGCCGGTCGGATCAGCCGAAGGTGAAAGCGTACGCCTCGATCCCCGGAGCTGGGCGCACCTCGAGGCGGGCCCGGTGCGCGTCGTCCTCGTCGACAAGCGTGTGGAGCGTGGGAGTGCCGTCGACCTGGATCGTCCGGGTGGGCTTGCCGTCCACCAGGACCTCCACCGGTCCCTGGCCGGCGAGGACTAGATGGACCTTCCTGGCCCGGTAGTCCGGGGCGATCCGCGCCTCCCGGCCCGCGGTGAAGTGCTCGTACCCGGCCGTCCAGGTGCCGCCCAGGGCGACCGCGTCGCGGGGCAGGTCGGCGGGGAGGCGGTACCGCCGGGGCTCGTCCGTCGCCAGCGGATCACCGATATAACGGTCGATGCGGTGGGTGCTCAGGTACGTCTCGGGGGTGCGGTCCTCGGTGAGTGCGTCGGCGCGGCCCGTCGTCGCGGCGGGCAGCCGCACACCGGGGTCGGCCTGCCGGAGGAGGTCGCGGATCAGGCCCTCGGTCTGCTCGTACTTCCCCTCACCGAAGCGGAAGTAGCGAACGGTTCCGGAGGAGTCGATGAGGTACTTCGCGGGCCAGTACCGGTTGCGGTAGTTGTCCCAGGTGGCGAGCTTGTTGTCGAGGGCCACCGGATAGTCGACGCCCATCTTCCGCGTCTGGTCGGCGACGTTCGACGCGTTCTTCTCGAACGCGAACTCGGGCGAGTGCACCCCGATCACGCGCAGCCCCGCGTCGCGGTAGGCGCGGTCCCACGCCTTGACGTGCGGCAGGCTGCGCTGGCAGTTCACGCACGAGTAGGTCCAGAAGTCGATGAGGACGACCTTGCCGCGCAGCGCCGCCAACTCCACCGGTCGCCCCTGCGGGGTGTTGAGCCACTTGGTGATGCCCTTGAGTCCCGGGGCCCTGCCGCAGGAGCGCAGCTCGTCCACACCGTCCTCGCACCGGGAGAGTTCCTTGTACTCCTTCCCGTAGAGGCCGGAGAGCTGCTGCCGGGCGGCGTCGCGTTCGGCGACCCGGCGCCCGGCGAGCGCGAAGGCCAGCAGCGGAACGGCGGTGCCGACGGCGAAGGAGACGGTCAGCGCGACGATGTCGACACTGATCCGACCGTGCGCCCCGGCGACGGTGATGGCCGCGAGGACCGGACCAGCGCAGGGCACGTACAGCAGCCCGAGGCCCACGCCGAGCGCGAACGCGCCGCCCTCCCTGCCCACCTGGCGCTGCGGGATGCGCGCGAACGGCCGCTCCAACAGACTCTCCACCCGGGGGAAGACCAGCCCGACACCGATGAGGACCAGCAGCGTCAGGCCGACGTAGCGCAGGATGTCGTCGGGCAGCCCCAGCGCGGAGATCAGCGTCACGCCGAGCAGGGCGAAGAAGCTGAAGCTGACCACGAGGCCCGCCACGACGGCGTACGGCCGCCGGTTCCGCGTCCGCCGGGCCCGTGGCGAGTCGGCCCCGGCCTCGGTATCGGCATGGGCTTCCGCGCCGGGGTGCGGGTCGGCTTCCACGCCGGCTGTCGGGCCGGCCTCGACGGTGGCGACCGGGCCCGCCGCGCGCCGGCGCGTGCCGGCCGCCCGGTCCGCTCGGCCCACCGGCCAGGAAGACGACGGGCAAGACCGGCAGGACGCACGTCGAGACCGCCGTGATGAGACCTCCCAGCAGTCCGATCAGGATCAAGGTGAGCACGGGATCCGCCCTTCGGTCAGGAGACCGGTGGGCCCGGGCTCCTCACCTGCTACTTCGCGGCTGACGGGCCCGCGGATTGGCACGGCCGCCCGGCGCTGGGCTCCCGCGAGCCCCGCGCTCCACCGGAGGCGCGTCAGCCCGGGCGCGACCTCTCGGCGCGCCCGGGCTTCCTCGTCGTGCACCGCGCCCCCGGCGGGGCCCCGCTACTCCGCGTCCGTGCCCGACTCCGCGTCCAGGCCCGCGAGGACCAGGGGCAGCCGGTTCGCGCCGGCCGGCGTGACGCGGACGCCCCAGTCCTGCTGGTGGACGTGGCAGGCCGGGTAGGCGATGTCGGGCGCGTCGTCGCAGGAGGCGGCCATCGCCGAGACGTGCAGGACGCCCTCGCTGACGCCGTCGGCCAGCCGCAGCTCGCGGCTGAGGTCCGCGCCCGCGCCCGCCCCGTCGGCCAGCAGCTCCGGCGGGGTCGAGCTGACCAGCAGCCGGGTGGACGGGCCGTACCGGGTGTCCAGTCTTCTGGCCGCTGGGGGCCTGGAAGACTCACGTCGAGCCGGAGCACGCCCAGGGCGACCTCGGTGGCCGCGCGCTGGGTGCGGTGCGCGACGGACTCGACGCGCACCGCCTCCTCGGGGAGCTTCAGCCGGGTCAGTCGGTGTCGGGCGGACTCGACCACGACGATGTCGTCGCCAACGAGCACCGCGCCCGAGGGCTCGCGCAGGTCGGTCGCCAGCGTGCTGACCTCGCCCGTGGCCGGGTCGTAGCGGCGCAGCGCCTGGTTGTACGTGTCGCTGACGGCGACGCTGCCGTCGCGCAGCGCGGTGACGCCCAGCGGGTGCTGGAACAGCACCTGCTCGGCCGGGCCGTCGCGGTGGCCGAAGTCGAAGAGGCCGGTGCCGACGGCGGTACGCACCACGAAGGCGTCGGCACCGTCCGTGCCGTCCGCCTCGTTCGCCGCCCGCGGGTCGCGCTCGACGTAGCGCAGGGCCGAGGTCTCCGAGTCGGCGATCCACAGCCGGTCGGCGGTGGCGGCCAGGCCGGACGGCTGGGCGAACCACGCCTGCTCGGCCGGCCCGTCCACCAGGCCCTCGTTGGTGGTGCCGGCGGCAGCCTGGACGGTGCCGGCGACCGGGTCGTACGTCCACAACTGGTGGACGCCGGCCATGGCGATCCACAGCCGGTCGGCGAAGTAGGCCACGTCCCACGGCGAGGACAGGTCCACCTCGCGGGCCGGGCCCGAGGTCGGCGCGCCCTGCCACCACTGGCGGCCGGTGCCGGTGGCGGGGTCGAAGCCGCGCAGGGCGTGGTTGACGATGTCGGCGACGACCACCCGCTGGCCGCCGTCGGGGCCGACCGGCAGCAGCGCGAAGCCCTGCGGCTCGTTGAACCTGGCGGTCCGCGCGTCCCCGTCGGCCAGGCCGCGCTCGCCGCTGCCGATCCGTCGCACCACGGTCTCGCCGTCGGGAGCCAGCTCCACCAGGGCGTGCCGGGTGGAGTCGGAGACGAGCAGGTTGCCGCCGGGGAGCTGGATGACCTTGCCGGGGAAGCGCAGGTCGCAGGGGACCGGCTCGGGCTCGACGTACGGCCCGGCGCCGCGCCGCGGCGTGCCATTCGCCTCGTGGGTGGCCTCCAGCTCCTCCACGAGCCGCTCGATGGCGTGCGCGTGGCCCTCGCCGGCGTGCTGCGCCACCACGTACCCCTCGGGGTCGATGACCGACGAGGGTGGGCCAGGCGCGGACCGCGTACTGCTTCCAGGTGGCGAGGTCGGGGTCGTCCAGGACGGGGTGGCGCACCTCGTACCGCTCGGTGGCGTCGACGACGGCCTGGTGCTCGGCCTCGTGCACGAACTTCGGCGAGTGCACGCCGACGATCACCACGGTGTCCCGGTGCTTCTCCTCAAGCTCGCGCAGCTCGCCGAGCACGTGCAGGCAGTTGACGCAACAGAACGTCCAAAAGTCCAGGATAACGATGCGTCCTCGCAGGTCAGCGAGAGAAAGGTCGCTGCCGCCGGTGTTCAGCCAGCCGCCCGCACCACTCAGTTCGGGGGCCCTTACGCGCGCACGTGAAGCCATGTCCCCATCCAATAGCAACGGCCCCGCGCGCATTCCCCGCCCCCACTGCTCCCACCGGCACCACGGGCCGGGTGCCGGACACCGGGAAACCCGGGCTCCCGGCCCCGGGCGGTCAGGCGCGCAGCAGCCGGCCGCGCGCGTCGGTCCTGTCGTCACTGGCGAGCAGCACGATGCCGTCGACCAGGCCCCAGACCAGCAGCCCGCCGCAGGTGACGAGCTGGGCGACGGCCATGCCGATGTGCCCGGTGTAGAACCGGCCGGCGCCCACCCAGCCGAAGAGGATCTGCAGCACGCCGGCGACCACCCGCGACTTGTCCGAGTACGGCCGGCCGTACGGGTCGTACCCGTGGGGCGGGTCAGGGACCGGGACGTGCCCGCCGAGCTGTGGCGGGTAGCCGGCGTGCACCGGCTGGGCGACGTTCAGCGGCGGGTAGCCGTAGCTGGGCTGGCCCTGGGCGCTGTGCGGGTAGCCGTAGCCGGGCTGCCCCTGGGGCGTCGCGTACGGGTTCGGCCCGCTGGGGACGGCGTACGGGTTCGGGCAGCCCTGTCCGCCCTGGGGCGTGCCGTACGGGTTGCCGTGCGTCATGGCTGTACCCCCGAGGTCGGTCGCGGTGGTGGCGCACGGCCCGCGCCGGGCGCCGCTCGGTGCCTGCTGGTCCCCTATCCTGTCAGCCCGGGCCGGCTTCCGCCGCCCCCGCCGGCCACGGGGACGGGCGGGCTGGGGCCGTCGCCCGGTGTGTCGGGCGCGGGGCTAGCGGGCGCCCAACACACGGTCGCGCAGGGCCGGGAAGTCCGCCCGGGTGCGCGCCACCCGGGACAGGTCCAGGTCGACCGTGAGCACCGACTCCGTCGCGTCCGCCTCGGCCAGCACCTCGCCCCAAGGGTCCACGACGATGCTGTGCCCGGCCTGCGGAACGCCTCCGTTGGTGCCGGCCGAGCCACAGGCCAGCACGTATGCCTGGTTCTCCACCGCGCGGGCGCGGGCCAGCAGCGTCCAGTGCTCGCGGCGCCGCTCGGGCCAGCCGGCGGGGATCACCAGGAGCTGCGCGCCCGCGTCCACCAGGAGCCGGAACAGCTCAGGGAAGCGCAGGTCGTAACAGGTCGCCAGGCCGATGGTGGTCTCCGGCAGGGTGGCCGTGACCACCTCGGTGCCGGCGCCCATCAGCACCGCCTCGCCCTTGTCGAAGCCGAACCGGTGGATCTTGCGGTACGTGCGGACCAGCGCGCCCGACGGGTCGAAGACCAGCGAGGTGTTGAACAGCGTCGCGCCGTCGTCGGTGGTGGGTTGGTCCTCGGCCGCGGGCGCCCGCTCCACGATAGACCCGGCGTGCAGCCAGACGCCGGCCTCGCGGGCCGCGGCCGACATGGCCGTGGCCGTCGGTCCGTCGAGGGCCTCGGCCTGGGGCGCGAACTCCTGGTAGGCGAAGGCCCCCACGGTCCACAGCTCGGGGAGCACGACGAGGTCCGCACCGGTTCGCCGGTGGGTGTCCCGTACGAAGGTGGCTGCTCGCTCGCGCCGGGATTCCACCGGCTCGTCCGGGTCCACACCGATCTGGATCAGTGAAGCGCGCACATTACCACCGCTCTCGACGATCGAGCTGTCCAACCGGGCCTACGATCAGTCTGGAAAGCACTGCCGGGGTGCCCGTGCGCAGCGTAACTTAACTGCCAAACAGCGCCCAGCCCGCGTACGAACCGCCCGAGGGGTCCCGTGACCGTCCATCCCAGCCTGCAACCTGCCATCGACGCATGGACGCACTCCATCGAAGCGATATCCGAGTTGGTCACCCCACTCGTCGAGGGGGAGTGGAACCGGGCCACCGAGTGCCCGGGATGGTCGGTGCGTGACGTCGTCTCACACGTCATCGGCTTCGAGTGCGAAATGCTCGGCGACCCGCGCCCGATACACAGCCTGCCGCGCGATCTGTTCCACGTGAACAGCGAGTTCGCGCGGTACGTCGAGGTCCAGGTCGACGTGCGGCGCTGCCACACCGCGCCCGAGCTGACCTCCGAACTGGAGTACACGATCATCCGCCGCTCGCGGCAGTTGCGGAACGAGAAGCGCGATCCGGAGACCCTCGTGCGCAGCCCGGTCGGCGAGGTCACCCTCTCCCGGGCGCTGACGACCCGCGCCCTGGACGTGTGGGTGCACGAACAGGACCTGCGCCGGGCCCTCGACCAGCCCGGCAACCTGGACTCGCCCGGCGCGCACATCACCCGTGACGTGCTGCTCAAGGGGTTGCCCAGGGTGGTCGCGCAGCGCGCGAAGGCGCACGCCAACTCGGCCGTGGTCTTCGACGTGACGGGCCCGCTGGAGTTCATGCGCACGGTGCGGGTGGACGCGGACGGCAACGGCAAGCTGGACGCCAGCGTCTCGCTCGGTCCCGCGGTGACGATCAGCCTGGACTGGGAGACCTACCTGCGGCTCGCGGCCGGCCGGGTGCGCCACGCGGCGGTGGCCGACAAGGTGAAGATCGACGGCGACCAGCCGCTCGCGGAAGCGATCCTGGCCAACTTCGCCGTTACGCCGTAATCCGGCACGCACCGCGCCCACCCGACCCGCCGTAACGTTTCGCGACCCCTCCGTCACGATCCGACGCATTGTGCACGCGGCCACGGGATGTCCCCCGTGCGCGGGCACGCGGCGACACGCGCAGACGCACGAGGCGCATGAGCCGTACGTGGCGCACGAGATGTACGAGGCGTACGGAGCGGCCGACGCGGGGCGGCCGCCCGTCACCGCAGGCGGCGGATCTCAGGCCGGTACGTGCACCGCCTCCACGCGGCTGGCAACCACGTGCTCGCGCTCGCGCCGGTACGCCCGGCCGCGCAGCCGCAGCATCTGGGACAGGCCGAGCGCCTGGAGGAAGAAGACCGAGGCGAAGGCGATCCGGAAGTTGTGGCCGGTCGCGTCGAAGAGCACGCCCACGGCGAGCAGGGTGGCCATCGAGGCCATGAAGCCGCCCATGTTGACGATGCCCGACGCGGTGCCCAGGCGCTCCGGCGGGTTGGCCGGGCGCGCGAAGTCGAAGCCGATCATCGACGCGGGCCCGCACGCGCCGAGCACGACGCACAACACGACCAACAGCGCCGTCGGCGCGTGCCGCTCCGGCCAGGCCAACACGCCGGCCCACAGCAGCGCCGTGGCGGCGACGGTACCCAGCGCCAGCGGGGCCCGCGCGGCGTGGTGCGGGGCGATGACCTGCCCGTACACCAGGCCGATCGCCATGTTGGAGAGCACCACCAGGGTCAGCAACTCGCCCGCCTCGGCGCGCGACCTGCCCTGCGCCTCGACCAGGAACGGCATCCCCCACAGCAGCAGGAACACCATCGCGGGGAACTGCGTGGTGAAAGCCGGGTGCCGGGCTCCCGCCAGGCCGCGGCGACCTGGTTGCGGACGAAGCCCTTGCCGACGTACGGGTGCGGCTCGGGCTCATGACCCGGCAGGTGGTCGCGCAGGAACAGCAGCACCAATACCAGCACCAGCACGCCGCCGAGCGCGCTGCCCGCGAACGTCGGCGTCCAGCCCAGGTCGTGCAGCAGCCGCGCCAGCAGCAGCGTCGAGATGAGGTTGCCGGTCATGCCGATGAGCGCGGCGACCTGCGCGACGAGCGGGCCGCGGCGGGCCGGGAACCAGCGCGCGCCGAGCCGCAGCACGCTGATGAAGGTCATCGCGTCACCACAGCCGAGCAGCGCGCGCGAGGCCAACGCCATGCCGTACGAGTGCGAGAGCGCGAAGCCGAACTGCCCCACGGTGAACAGTGCGGCGCCCAGGACCAGCACCTTCTTGGTGCCGAGCAGGTCCACCAGCAGGCCGACCGGGATCTGCATGCCGGCGTAGACCAGGAGTTGCAGGATGGAGAAGGTGGACAGGGCCGAGGCGTTGATGTGGAACCGGTCGGCCGCGTCGATGCCCGCGACGCCCAGGCTGGTGCGGAAGGTGATGGCCACGAAGTAGACGGCCACGCCCAGGCCCCAGACGGCCACGGCACGGCGCCCGCCGGGCGGGTCGCCCGGCAGCCCCTTCGCGTCGCTGGTGCGTATCTCCCCCGGCGCGCTCACCGGTCCTCGCCCCGGGCCAGGTGGCGCACCCAGCTCACGTGCTGGTGCACGGCGGCCGCCGCGGCGTCCGCGTCACCGGCGCGCAGCGCGGCCAGGATCTCGGCATGCTCGGCGATGCTCTTGGCCACCCGGTCCGGGTGGGCGTGCATCACGGCGACGCCCATCCGGAGTTGGCGGTCGCGCAACTGGTCGTAGAGGCGCTCCAGGATCTGGTTGCCGGCGCTGCGCACGATAGTGGCGTGGAAGCAGCGGTCGCTGGCGACCAGCGCGGCCAGGTCGCTGGCGGCGGCCTGGGCCCGCTGCTGGTCGAGCAACTCCTCAAGGCGGCTGATCAGCTCGGCGGGGGCAGGCACCGCCTTGCGCGCGGCGTGCTCCTCGACCAGCAGCCGGGTCTCCACGACGTCGGCGATCTCCTGCGCGGAGACCGGCAGCACCAGGGCGCCCTTCTTCGGGTAGAGCCTGATCAACCCCTCCACCTCAAGCCGCAACAGCGCCTCGCGCACCGGCGTGCGGGAGACGCCGACGGCCTCGGCCAGGTCCCCCTCGGTGAGCAGCGTGCCGCCCTCGTAGTGGCGCTCCAGGACGGCCTGCTTGACGTACGCATACACCCGGCCGGCGAGCCGCTGCGGGCGGGCTGGGGGGGAGGGGGCGTGCGACGGGTTCGGGGAGGTCGGCGGGGCCGGCGGCCGGGCGGGGGCAATGGGTGCAGAGGCCATGCACACAGGATAGATACAACAGGGATGCGTGCGAAGAGCGCGTCCGCTATCCGGACGCGCTCCCTCCGCACGCGCCCGGCGCGCCGGCGCCGCCGGGCCAGGGCTGGAGTCCGGCCGCGCGCTCCCCGCGTCTTCCCCGCACCGGGGCTGGCTCCTCCCCGGGCAGGGGCCGCGTCCTCCCCGGCCAGGGGTGCGTCCTCCCGCGCCGGGGTCGGCCATCGCCGGCCGTCGCCGGGCGGAACCGCTTACCCGAGGGTTAGCGCGCACCTCGAAGTCGGTACTTGTGGGCCGCGCGGCCCCGCGAAACGATGACGGCGGGCCCGGGGAATTCCGGTGGGCACACCGCCTGGGCCCCGATATGTCGCACAGCGCGGGTACCGCGCGAAGACCGTCCTTTTCGATAACGCGGTGCCGCCCGTACGCGCCACCGCTACCAGCACGCTCACCGCATGGCGATGGCTCGGCCGTTCCCCCTGCCGTTCGCGCATGCCCTCACTCACTCCTGGAGTCTCCTCATGAACGCGCATTCCTCGACGTCCGCCCCCGTCACCGTGCTCGGTCTCGGCCCGATGGGAAGGGCGCTGGCGGCTGCCTTCGTCGCCGGCGGCCACCCCACCACCGTGTGGAAACGCACCCCGGGCCGGGCGGGCGAACTGGTCGCCAACGGCGCGGTCGAGGCGCCGGAACTGACCGCGGCGATCGAGGCCAGCCCGCTGGTCGTGGTCTGCCTCTTCGACAAGGAGTCGGTCCGCGAGGTACTAGCCCCAGCCGCGTCGTCGCTGGCCGGACGCACGGTGGCGATGCTGACGACGTTCACGCCCGCGGACGCGCGGAAGGTCTCCGCCTGGCTGGCCGAGCACGGCGCCGACTACCTCGGCGGCGCGATCATGGCCGTGCCGACCATGATCGGCCAGCCAGGGTCGCAGCTCTTCTACAGCGGCCCGCGCCACCTGTTCGACACCCACCGCGCCACCCTGGAGCGCCTGGGCACCAGCAAGCACGTGGGCGCGGACGTGGGCACCTCGGCGCTGTACGAGACGGCGTTGCTCTCCGGCATGTACGCCATGTTCGCCGGCTATTACCACGGCGCCGCGCTCATTGGCACAGCAGGCGTATCGGCGGCGGAATTCGCCACGTATTTCGTGCCGTTCATCCAGGCCATGGCGACCGCGGCGGACGGAGCCGCCGAATTCATCGACCAGGGCGACTACACCACCGACGTACAGAGCCTGGAATTCAACCGGTCGGTCCTCCACCACATCGTGCACGTCAGCGAGGACCAGGGCATCAGCCCGGAGGTCCCGGCCATGGTCCGGGAGTTGATGGACCGCCAGATACGCGCCGGCCACGGCGCGGACAGCGCGACCCGCGCGTACGAGAGCATCGCCCACCCGCGCGGCTGAGCGGGGCCCCTGGGCGGTGCGGTGAGGCGGGGCGGGGCGGTCGGGGGCGGGCCACGGGGCCCGGCTACGCGGCGCCGGACCCCGGGCCGCCGCCCGGCAGCACCCGCAGGGCCCGGTCGAAGGCCGAGTCGCGGCGGAGGGCGAACTCCTCCTCGGTGAAGACGGGTTCGTACAGGTGCGGCGGGATGCCGGGGCAGTCGAAGGACTGGCCCGCGCGGGTGCGGAACTCCTCGTTCGGCTCGTTGACCCGCCAGCCGCCGGGCAGGACGCGCTCCATCGTGTCGGAGAAGACGGCCTGGGTGTGCTCGCCGATGCGGACGGTCCGGCCCGGCCGATCCATCAGGGCCTGCGTGAACGTCTCGCCCGCGCTGATCGTCGAACCGCCGGTGAGCACCGCGATCGGGCCGCCGCACCGGGGCGCGCGGGCGGGCGTGACGTACTGCGGTTGCGGGGCGGTGAACCGGGTCGGGTCGCTCGGGTCGTTGCGGGCGCGCTTGGCGTACGCGAGGTAGGGCCGGTCGGTGAGACGGGAGGCGAGGTGGAGGCCGAAGGAGTCGGCACCGCCGCCGTTGACCCGCAGGTCGATGACGAGCCCGCGCAGCCTCCTGGTCCGCTCGTCGGTGAGGATGGCGTCCAGGGCCCGGTCGAGCGGCGCCTTGTTGGCCGCGTAGGTCGGCGTCTCGGAGTAGCCGAGGAACCCGGAGACGGGCAGGTAGCCCCGCCCGCCCGGCAGGTCCGCGTAGCCGATCCGGTCGCCCGCGTACGGCGTGAACCGCCGGCCGCCGAGGTCGCGCTCCTCGATGTACGAGGTCACTCGGGCGTCCATCGCCTCGTCGGGCATGGTGGTGCCGGGCCGGACGTCGAAGAACCGGCCGGTGGCGCCGGCCTCGACGGACACGTGCGCGTCGTGCAGCGGGCGCACCATGTCGCGGAAGACGCCGAAGAGTTCGTCCCGGCTCGTGTCCACGCCCACACGTGGCCGGTAGGCGTCCCGCCCGAAGCCGTCTGGAAACAACGCGTTGCTGTGCGGGCTCCATGATCGTTGATCTTGCGTGGTCATATCTCAGTCGATGTCCCAACAACTTGCCTCGCGGTTGGGCACGTTGCTCCCCCATCTCAACGAACGGCAGAGGCGGTTGCTGCTGGCCGCAGAGGCCCGTGAGCTTGGGCATGGCGGAATACGTGCGGTGTCCCACGCGACTGGTGTCAGCGAAACGACGGTGCGTAAAGGCATCGCCGAACTCGCAGATGAACCGTCGCCCTTTCCAGGTGGTCGCGTTCGACGCCCTGGAGGCGGCCGCAAGAACGCAGCCTCGAAGGACCCAGGACTGCTGCCTGCCCTCTTGGCGTTGGTCGAGCCGGATGAGCGAGGCGATCCCATGTCGCCCTTGAGGTGGACGACCAAGTCGCTGCGGCATCTCGCCGACGAGCTGACCCAAAAGGGGCATCCAGTCTCCGCGACCACGGTCGGGAAACTGCTGCATGAGAACGGGTTCAGTCTTCAGGGCAACGCCAAGACCCTGGAGGGAAAGCAACACCCTGACCGAGACGCCCAGTTCCATTACATCAACAGCCAAGTCAAGGAACATCAGGCGGCGGGCGAGCCGGTCATCAGCGTTGATACGAAGAAAAAGGAGATGGTCGGTCGGTTCCACAACCCGGGGCGAGAGTGGCGCCCAAAGGGAGAGCCGATCCACGTAGAAGATCACTCTCTGTTCTGGCGCGGCGAGATCCAACAGGTCATCCCCTACGGGATCTACGACATCGGGGCCAACACGGGCTGGGTCAATGTCGGTGTGGAGCACGACACATCGGCCTTCGCGGTCGCTTCTATTCGCCGATGGTGGGATAACCGCGGCAAGACCGACTATCCGAGCGCCAAGCGCCTTCTCATCACGGCGGACTCCGGCAGCTCGAACTCTCCGCGATACCGACTTTGGAAGTCTGAACTCGCAGCTCTGGCCGAGGAAACCGGCTTGGCTATTACCGTCTGCCACTTTCCGCCTGGAACATCGAAGTGGAATAAGGTCGAGCACCGCCTCTTCTCTCACATCACCATGAACTGGCGCGGACGCCCGCTGACCAGCCACGAAGTCGTCATCAAAACCATCGAATCCACCCGCACTCGCTCCGGCCTGCGCGTCGAAGCCGAACTCGACACACGCTCCTATCCGATCGGGGTCACGGTGAGCAAGGAGTACTTGGACTCCTTGCCGATCCAGCCACACGACACTCACGGCGCCTGGAACTACACCATCGACCCGCACGATCACTGCACTGCGCCTGCGGCAAGCAGAAACCCAGGTCCATCCAGTCGGAAGTCCTGGAGATGCTCTCCCACCCCGTGATGACCGGGATGACTCGGGATGAACTGGCCCAGCTTATCGCGCTTCTGGAGCCAGCCCAGGCGGCCAAGGCCGAGCAACGGAACTACGACCGACGAGGCGGGAAACGACGACGTATGAAAGGGGCAGGCGGGATGACGGTGATCACGCCTGCAGCCCGGACTGTGGCCACGCTCGTCTATCTCCGCGGGATCTGCACGATGCCCGTTCTTCAGGACCTCCTCGGAGTAACCCGAAGCGGCCTCCAGAAACCCATGCGGGAGACCCGAGCCCTCCTGACAGAACACAACCACACAGTGCGCGCCATCGACCTCAGGCTTACCACCACGCAAGCCGTCCGGGACTTTGTCGCTTCTGCCGGCTCCCTCCAGGAAATCCACCCTCAAGAAGCACTGCGGCATCCGGCCATCACGGGTATGAGCCATGCCGAACTCGATGCCATCACCACGCGCTTGGCTACTCGGTACCAAGCCCGGCTCCAAGAAATGCGACACAACCGACGCGGAGCCGAGCTGAAGAAGGACCCGGGCACAGTCATCTACAACAAGATCACCAACGAGGGCCGCGTTCTTGCCGCGATTCTCGCCATGCGACAGGTCGCCACCCGTCCGGTAATCGCCGAACTGTTCAAGGTAAGCCCTCGAACCATCGGCAACGCGCTTGTGGAACTGCGCCCGCTCCTCAAAGGAGACGGATGCAACCCCACCCCCGTTCACCGGGCACAACGGTTTCATAGCGCGGAGGAACTTCTCCGCTATGTCGAGTATGTCGAGGCCAGGGAGGAATCGAATACCCGTGCGGAACCATAAGGTTGTTTGCGCACGGCTTCCGCGGCCTCCCAGTCGATGCCCTTGGCGGCGAAGAACGGGTAGTTCTCCGCGAAGGTGTGCCAGAAGACGTCGAAGGTACGCAGCGGGTCGAAGGATTCGCCCGTGCCGTCGCCCCCGTCCGGATCGCAGTCGGCGGGCAGTTCCGCGATCCGCCACAACTGCCGGTCCCCGGGCAACCCGTCGACGTGCAGGCTCATCCGGTGCGCCCGCTCCCCTTGGCGTACTGGTACGCCCCACCGCCGTGCCCGGTGCGCTCCGCGGCATCGCCCTTGAGGCAGCTCACGGCCGTCGTCTGGTACTCCTGGTACGCGCCGCCGCGCACCGTGCCGTAGCCGTCCATCCGCCACACCCCGTCCAGCGAGCGCGCCGCCTGGCTCGCCTCACTGGCCCCGCCGGCCCAACCGCCGCCGCCGCACGCCCTCGCTGGCCGACGCCGCCGGCGGCAGCGCCAAGCCCCCGGCGACGGCGAGCAACACCACCCCCGCCACCGCCCTGCCAGCCCCACCCGTCGCCCTGCCTCGTCGCATCTGCCGCGCCTCCCCGGTACCCACGTCGGAGCCCCATGCTCGCCCCGCCGCCGCTGCCAGGACCATCGGCCTAGCAGCCCTTGCCGGGGTGGGGTTTGCCCCACCCCGGGGGCGCGTTCGGCGACGTACGGTGATGTGGGCCCCGACCCGCCTACCCGGCGAACACCGGTGGCCGAGGCTCGTACTCAAGGCCCTTGCGGACCGCCTCCGCGCGTTGCGGGGAGACCAGGCGGCTGACGAGGTGGAGGGACATGTCGATGCCGGCGGAGATGCCAGCGCTGGTCACCAGGTCGCCGTCGTCCACGAAGCGTTCGTCGGGGCGGACGTCAATGGTCGGGTCGAGTTCGCGGAGGCGGTCGAGGGAAGCCCAGTGGGTGGTGGCGGGGCGGCCGGCGAGGAGGCCGGCCGCCTCGTACACCAGGGCGCCCGTGCACACGCTGACCACCAGCGGGACGCGCTCGCGCTGCTGGGCCACCCACTCCAGGTGGGCCTGGTCGGTGAGGACCGGGCGGGTGCACCGGCCGCCGGGGTAGATCAGCACGTCGAGGTCGGGCAAGTCGGCCGCGCCGCGGTGGGCCGCGACGGTCAGGCCCTTCGCGCAGGTCACGGGCGCGCCGTCGGCGGAGAAGGTAAGCACGCGCCAGTTGTCGCCGGGGTGGTGGTAGGTCCAGTAGGCCAGGACCTCGTAGGGGCCGATCGCGTCCAACTCCTCTACGGCGGGGGAAGAGGAAGATGCCGATGGTGCGGGTCGGGCCCGCACCGCTGTCGTCAGTCGCACGTCCATCGGTACTCATGCGTCCATCGAATCAGCACCCGCACTACGCGGCCGGGCATTTCATCCCTCAAGCCGCCGCAGCCGCTCCGCGTCCCCCGTCCTGGGGCAGGTCCCGCAGGCTTCGGCGGGCCGGATCGCGTAGTACAGGCAGCAGCCGGTGCGGGTGCGGGTCAGGTGGCGGCGGCCGGTGGCGCCGGTCAGGTGGCGGAAGCCCGCGCCGTCGGGGTAGGGCGCGATGGCGTGCGGCAGCACCTCGCCGGCCAGGCGGGCCCCGCGCTCCTCCTCGCCGAGCAGCCGGCCCAGCGTCCAGATGCCGGAGACAAGGTCGCCGCCGGCCATCCCCCACAGGGCGCGTGGGCCGCGCCGGGACCACGGGCCGATCGCGGCCAGCAACGGCCCCACCAGCGCGGCGAACGCGTCCCGCAACTCGGCTCGTAGCGCCTCCTCGTCCGGCACGGTCCGCAGCCCGGGCAGCCCGGCCGCCGGGTCGTCCGGCAGGCAGCGGAAGCCGCCCGGGGTGACCTCGTACCGGTTGCTCGACAGGTCGCAGCGCACCGCGCGTTGGTCCAGCAGCGGAACCCGGCGTTCGAGGTACCACACGCGGCTGAGCAGCAGCGACACCGACCACAGACAGCCGTGCAGGGCGCGCCGCGACGGCGTGGCGGCGCGGACCTCCTCGGCGTCCAGGAAGGCGGCGAGCACGTTCGGCTCGGTGGCGAGTTGTTCGAGGACCGGGCGGTGGGTCGCGACGCCTGAGGGGGCGTCAGCCTCGATACGGTCGCCGTTGTGTTCGGCGAACCGGTACGCCGTGCCGGGAGTTGGGGTCGGTGCCTCGGTGAGCCAGCGGACGTCCAGGTGGAGCGGCTCGCAGAGGGCGGCCAGGGGTTCGTAGCCACGGGCGAGCAGGTGCGCGCAGTTCGGGGCGGTGGCGTCGTCGGGCGGGCAGGCCGGGGCAAGGGCCAGCGTCATCGGCAGTTCCTAAGCACCAGTCCAGAAGCAAGGCTAGCCTTACCTTAGCAGTATCTGAGGATGTTTCTGATCATCGGCGCCCAACGGGTGGACACCGTCGACGCACTCCGCCCGCCACGCGCCGGAGCCGCCGGCGCGCCTCACCCGGACCTCCCCGGGCGGCCGACCGGGTGCTTCGAAAACGACCGGTACGACAAGCGCGGGCGGGCGCGTACCGGCGGCGGGAGGCCACGGGCCGGGACGTACCCCCAGGCGCCGGGCGCCACGGGCCCGGCCGACGCCGGTGGGCACGTGGAGCGCGGCCGAGGTCGGGCATGCCAGGGGCCCGGGCACATCGCGCGCCCGGGCCCTGGTGTCGTTCTACGCCGCCGTCACGCCCCGGTGGCGGCGGCGCGGGGGCGGCGGCGGCCCCCGCGGTCACCTCGGGGCCTCAGCCCCAGGTGATGAGCCGCTTCCCGGGGTTCTCCAGGACCGCCGCCACGTCGGCGAGCACCTTCGAGCCCAACTCGCCGTCCACCAGACGGTGGTCGAAGGAGAGCGCGAGGGTGGTCACCTGGCGCGGCTTCACCTTGCCCTTGTGCACCCACGGCTGGAGCTTGATCGTGCCGATCGCGAGGATCGCGGACTCGCCCGGGTTGAGGATGGGCGTGCCCGTGTCGACGCCGAAGACGCCGACGTTGGTGATGGTCACCGTGCCGCCCGACATCGCCGCCGGCGTGGTCTTGCCCTCGCGGGCCGTCGCGACCAGGTCGGACAGCGAGGTGGCCAGCTCCGGCAGCGTCTTGCGGCCCGCGTCCTTGACGTTCGGGACGATCAGGCCACGCGGTGTGGCCGCGGCGATGCCCAGGTTCACGTAGTCCTTGTGGACGATCTCCTGGTTCGCCTCGTCCCAGGCCGCGTTGATCTCCGGGTTGCGCTTGATGGCCACCAGGAACGCCTTGGCGATCAACAGCAGCGGGTTGACCCGCAGCCCTGCCATCTCCGGGTCTTGCCTGAGGTCCTGGACCAGCTTCATCGTGCGCGTCACGTCCACCGTGATGAACTCGGTGACGTGCGGCGCGGTGAAGGCGCTGGCCACCATCGCCTGCGCGGTGGCCTTCCGTACGCCCTTGATCGGCACCCGGACCTCGCCGCCGGCCACGGCCGGTTCGGCGCCGGTCGCGGTCACCGGCTGGGTCTCGGCCACCGCTGCCTGGGGCTGGGCCGCCTGCGGGGCCGTGGCGCTGGCCGCCGCGTGCACGTCCTCGCGGGTGATCACGCCGCCGTCTCCGGTGGGCGTGACGCTCGCGAGGTCGATGCCGAGGTCCTTGGCCAGCTTGCGCACCGGCGGCTTGGCCAGCGGACGCGCGCCGGCCGGGGCCTGCGGGGTCGCGGGCGCGGCCGGCGCGGGGACCGGTGCCACAGCGGCCGGGGCCGCCCCGTGCCCGTTCAGCTCCTGCTGGAGCGCGGCGGCCACCGGGGCCGGGGCCGCCTGCTGGGCCGGCTGCGCCTTGCGCGGCCGGCGCTTGGTGGAGGACGGCGCCGCGCCGTACCCGACGAGCACGGCCTGCCGGCCCTGCTGCTCGGGCTCGTCGGCGCCCGGCTCGGCCGAGGGCTCGGTCGCCGGCGCCGCCTGGCCGCCCGCCGGGGCGGCCGGCTCGGCGGGGCCCGCGCCCGGCTGGGTGTCCACGGAGATGATCACGGTGCCGACGTCGACGGTCACGCCCTCGTCGAAGCGCAGCTCGTGCACCACGCCGTCGAAGGGGATGGGAAGTTCGACGGCCGCCTTCGCCGTCTCGACCTCGCAGACGGACTGGCCGTCGGTGACCGTGTCGCCGACCTGGACGTACCACTTGAGGATCTCTGCCTCGGTCAGTCCCTCGCCCACGTCGGGCATCTTGAACTGACGGAAGCGCTGTGCGGTGTTGCTCATCGTCGCTGCTCCTCAGGCCCTCAGTACGCCAACGCTCGGTCAACGGCGTCGAGCACCCGGTCAAGCCCCGGCAGGTACTCGTCCTCAAGCCGGGACGGCGGGTACGGCGCGTGGAACCCGCCGACCCGCAGCACCGGTGCCTCCAGGTGGTAGAAGCACCGCTCGGTGATCCGCGCGGCCACCTCGGCACCGGAGCCGAAGAAGACCGGCGCCTCGTGCACGATGACCAGCCGGCCGGTCCTGCGCACCGACGCCTCGATCGCGTCGAAGTCGATCGGCGAGATCGACCGCAGGTCGAGCACTTCGATCGACTTGCCCTCCTCGGCGGCGGCCGCCGCGGCGTCCCGGCAGACCTTGACCATCGGCCCGTAGGCCGCGAGCGTCAGGTCGGTGCCGAGCCGCTCCAACCGGGCCGCGTGCAGCGGGCCGGGGATGGCGGAGGTATTGACCTCGGAGCGGTCGTGGTAGCGCCGCTTGGGCTCGAAGTAGATGACCGGGTCGTCGCTGGCGATGGCCTGCTGCATCATCCAGTACGCGTCGAAGGCGTTCGAGGGCGAGACGCACTTCAACCCCGCGACGTGCGCGAACAGCGCCTCGGGCGACTCGCTGTGGTGCTCGACGGCGCCGATGCCACCGCCGTAGGGGATGCGGATGACGACCGGCATCTTGACCTTGCCGAGCGCGCGGGCGTGCATCTTCGCGAGCTGCGTGACGATCTGGTCGTACGCGGGGAAGACGAACCCGTCGAACTGGATCTCCACGACCGGGCGGTAGCCGCGCAGCGCGAGGCCGATGGCGGTGCCGACGATGCCGGACTCGGCCAGCGGGGTGTCGATGACCCGCTCCTCGCCGAAGTCCTTCTGCAACCCGTCGGTGACCCGGAAGACGCCGCCGAGCTTGCCGACGTCCTCACCCATGATCACGACCTTGTTGTCGGTCTCCAGGGACTTGCGCAGGGATGCGTTGATCGCCTTGACGATCGACAGCTTCTCGGTGGAACCGGCAGCCACGTCAGTGACCCTCCTCGGCGAACGAAGCCTGGTACGCGGCGAACTGGGCACGCTCCTCGTCGACGAGCGCGTGCCCGTCGGCGTAGATGTTCTCGAAGATCGCCATGTGGTCGGGGTCGGGCATGGACCGCACCGCGTCCCGGACCCGCTTGGCCAGCGCGTCCGACTCCTGATCGAGGGCGGTGAAGAACGCCTCGTCCGCGAACTCCTCGCGGGTCAGGTACGTGCGCAGCCGCAGGATCGGGTCCTTGGCCTCCCACAGCTCCCGCTCCTCGTCGGCGCGGTAGCGCGTCGGGTCGTCGGAGGTGGTGTGCGCGCCCATCCGGTAGGTGAACGCCTCGACCAGCATCGGACCCTGTCCGCTGCGGGCCCGCTCCAGGGCGGCCCGGGTCACCGCGAGGCAGGCCAGCACGTCGTTGCCGTCCACCCGTACGCCCGGGAAGCCGTAGCCCTGGGCGCGCTGGTAGAGCGGGACGCGGGTCTGCCGCTCGGTGGGCTCGGAGATGGCCCACTGGTTGTTCTGACAAAAGAACACCACCGGCGCGTTGTAGACCGCCGAGAAGGTGAACGCCTCCGCGACGTCTCCCTGACTGGAGGCGCCGTCCCCGAAGTACGCGATCACGGCCGAGTCAGCGCCGTCCTTGGCCACGCCCATCGCGTAGCCAGTGGCGTGCAGCGTCTGCGAGCCGATCACGATCGTGTACAGGTGGAAGTTGTTGGAGTTCGGGTCCCAACCACCGTTGTTCACGCCGCGGAACATGCCGAGCAGGTTCGTCGGGTCGACGTCCCGGCACCAGGCGACGCCGTGCTCGCGGTAGGTGGGGAAGACGTAGTCATCGTCGCGCAGCGCGCGTCCCGAGCCGATCTGCGGGGCCTCCTGGCCGAGCAGCGAGGCCCACAGGCCCAGCTCGCCCTGGCGCTGGAGGGTCGTCGCCTCGGCGTCGAAGCGTCGCGTCAGCACCATGTCCCGGTATAGCCCGCGCAGCTCTTCGGGGGTCAAGTCGATGGAGTAGTCGGGATGCTCGACCCGCTCGCCCTCGGGCGTCAGCAACTGTACGAGCTGGGTTTGGTCAGCCGTCGGCTGCTTGGCCCTGGTGCGCTTGGTGCTGCTGCGGCGTGGCTTGCGCGCGGCAGTGCTGTCCACGGTCACGTGTGCTCCTCCGTCTGTCCGGCCCCCGGGGTCCGCCGGCGGCTGGTGGTCCTAGCGCCAAAGGCGAAAGGGCGGCTCCGCCCGGCGGACCCCGGCGCACGGGGTGGGTGCGCCGATGCCCCGACCGGGCGTGACAGGTGCTCCGGCGGGTGGCCCGCGAAACTCACGTTACCCAGTGTGTCGCAGGTCTGCGAACCCCATCTGACCTGCGATTTTGCTTGGATTTCCAAGTAATATCGAGAAAGCGGGGAACATGCACTGGTCACAGCCTCGCAGGCCGCCGGAACAACGGCACGTTATCCCGGAGGGCAAGAGCACGGGAAGAGTTCGTGTGTGAGACTGGGATCGTGCGCGAAGTAAGGAAAAATCACGGTATTCCTGCTCGATGACCATGAAGTCGTGCGTCGGGGTGTGCACGAGTTGCTCTCGGTCGAGGAGGACATCGAGGTCGTGGGCGAGGCCGGGACGGCCGCCGACGCGCTGGTCCGCATCCCCGCCACCAGGCCCGATGTCGCCGTGTTGGACGTACGGCTGCCGGACGGCAGCGGCGTCGAGGTGTGCCGTAAGGTGCGGTCCCGGGACGAGGACATCAAGTGCCTGATGCTCACCTCGTTCGCGGACGACGAGGCCCTCTTCGACGCGATCATGGCCGGCGCGTCCGGCTACGTCCTCAAGGCGATCCGTGGCAATGAATTGCTATCCGCGGTGCGGGACGTCGCCGCCGGAAAGTCCCTGCTCGACCCGGTCGCCACGGCCCGCGTCCTGGAACGCCTGCGGGACGGGAACACCCCGAGGGGCGACGAGCGGCTGGCCGCCCTCACGGAACAGGAACGCCGCATTCTCGACCTCATCGGCGAGGGCCTGACCAACCGCGCGATCGGCGAGCGGCTGCACCTCGCCGAAAAGACGATCAAGAATTACGTTTCCAGCCTGCTCTCCAAAATCGGCATGGAACGCCGCTCCCAGGCCGCCGCCTACGTGGCCCGCCTCCAGGCCGAGCGCCACTGACCGTTCCCGGCGTTTTCCGCCGGGGAATTCCCTGCCGGCCCGAGCGACGCGTTTTCCCCGGCGGGCTCGCGTACCCGCGCGGCGGCTTCCGGCGACGCAGGCGGTTCGCGCGGGCGGAGCGGGCGGGTGATGTGCGCGGTTCGCGCGGGCGGAGCGGGCGGGTGATGTGCGCGGTTCGCGCGGGGCGAGCGGGTGATACGGACGATTCTTGTGGGACAGGGGCAGGGTGGGCGGCTGAGCGAGTCCCTGGATGGCAGGGGCGTACGACGGCGCGCGCCGTCGTACGCCACCGCACCGCGCTGGCTGCCCCGGGCGCGGGTGCGCGCCCCAATCGGGACCAACGTCCCGGGCCCGTCGGGGCTGGTGCCCCTATATGGGGCGCGTGCGGGCGGGCAGGGTGGTGCCATGCCCACCGACACGCCCACGGCCGACGACCGCGCGATCGCACTGCTCAGCAAGGCCCGCTACGGCCGGGTCTCCGTGAGCATGCGGGCGCTGCCCTTCATGACCGTCGCCCGGCACATCGTGGTGGACGGCCACGCGCTGCTGCGCCTGCACCGCGGCTTCGGCTACCACAGCGCCTGCGACGGCAGCGTCGTCGCCTACGGCGCGGACAACGCCGACAGCGCCCAGGCCGAGGCCGCGGCCGACGGCTCCGGGAGCGGCGCGGCCGACGTCTGGTCGGTGCAGTTCGTCGGCACGGCCCGGCTGTTCACGCCGAGCGAGGCGGAGCTGGCCCTGTTCGGCGAGGCGCCGAGCACGGCCGACGGCGCCCCGTACGACCCGGTGTACCTGCGCGTCGAGCCGCAGTTCGTCACCGTGCACCAACTGAGCGGTGTCCCTGCGCGTCGGAGCGCGCACGCTGTGTGATCTACCATCTGGCGGTTGCCGCGCTCACCCGTTACCGCCGTCGCCGCCCGTGGGCGCGCCTCCGACGACAGTACCGCGACCCTGGCCCGGGCACCCTCGCCGCCCTGCTGGGGCGCTACGCGGACCTCGGAAAGCCGCTCTCCTGTCGGCCGCTGGCCGAGGGGTTGCTCAACCGCGGCTACCGGCTCACCATGACCCGCGGCCGGTACTTCCTCAAGCACCACCTCGACGGTGACCAGGCGGCTATCGCCCGCCAGCACCGCGCCACGCTGCGACTGGCCGGGCTCGGGGTGCCGGTCGCGCCGCCGGTGGCCGCCGCTGACGGCGGCACCGTCACCGTCGTCGGCGGACGCTGCTACGCCCTGCACCCGTGGGTCGACGGCACCCACCGCGACGGCGGCGACCTCACCGGGCCGCAGAGCCGTCGGCTCGGCTCGCTGCTCGGCGTCGTCCACGTCTGCCTCGCCCGCGTCATGCGCGCCGAGCCCCGCCCCGCACCCGGCAGCACCCGACCGCGCCCGAGCCCGCCCCGGCGCCCCCCGCGCACGTGCCGTCCGGGCCCGCGCCGTCGCCCGCGCCGTGGATGGGGGCGCCGCCCGGCGCGCCGGTCGCCGCAGATCCCGCCGAGACCTTCGCCCTCATCGACGACCTGCTCGCCCTGGCCCGCCACCGGCGCCCGCGCGACGCGTTCGACGAGCTGGCCGAGCGCTGCCTCATCGAACGCCACGCCCACCGCCGCCCGACCCCCGCCCCGACCCCCGCGTCGGGCTGGGTGCACGGCGACTTCCACCCGCTCAACCTGCTCTACCGCGGCACCGAACCGGCGGCGATCGTGGACTGGGACCGGCTCGGCGTCCAGCCGCGCGCCGAGGAGGCGGTACGGGCCGCCGCGATCTTCTTCGTCCGCCCCGGCGGCACCCTCGCGCTGGCCAAGGTCCGCCCGTACGCGCGCGGCTACCGCGCCGCGACCGGCGCGAGCCCGCAGGAGCTGGCCGCCGCCGTGCACCGGGTGTGGTGGGAGCCGCTGAACGACTTCTGGATACATCCGCTGGCGCTACCAGCGCGGCAAACCACCGGGCGGACCCCCAGTTCCCCGCCGTGGCCGCCCTGGCCGTCTGGTGGACGAGCCGCTACAAGGCGGTACACGCGGCCTTCTGCGACTGAGCCGCGTCCCGGGCCGAGCGGCGGCGCGCACGTGGCCGGGGCGGGCCAGGCCCGGTCCGCTCCGGCCCAGCACAGGTCGCCGCGCCGGTACGAGCGGGCCCCGCACGCGGCAGCGGCGCGGCCCGTACGGCCCCCTGCCGGGGAGGTACGGGCCGCCGCTGTGCCGTCGGGTGCCGGGCCAGGTGGGCCGGATGGGCCGGCTACTCCTCGCCGCCCTCGCTGCCGCCCGGGCCGCCGGCGTCGCCACCACTGCCGCTGCCGCTGCCAGGGTCGCCGGTCGGCTGGTTGCCGCCGGTCACGGGGTCGGTCGTCGGGTTCGGGTCGTCCGTGGTGGCCGGGTCGGTCGGCTCAGTCGCGCCGTCGGTGGGACCGGTCGTCGGGTCGGTCGTCGGGTCGGTCGTCTCGCCCTGGCTGGGCGGCGGCGTCGTCCGGCCCTGGGACGGCGGCGGGGTCCAGCCGCCGGTCCCGCCCGTCGTGCCGTCACCGGTCTCGGTCGGCTGCGACGACGGCTCCGTGGGCTCCTTCGTCGGCTCCTTGGTCTCCTTCTCGGACGCCGACGGCGACACCGTGTTGGCCGGCTTCTTGCCGCCCCCGCCGTCGCCGCCCGCGTTCAGCGCGAGGACGACGCCGACGACAATGGCGATCAGCGCCAGCGCCGCGAACAACCACACCTTGCCGCGCCCGCCGCCGCTCGGGCCGCCGTCGTCGTCGCGGCCGGGCCCGATGAACACCGGCTGCTGCGAGGTGTCGCCGTGCCCGGGGTGCGGCATGGCGGAGGCGCCCTGCGTCCCCATGGCGGGCGTGGCGGCACCGAGGTGGGCGACCGGGCCGGTGTTCCAGGTGCCGGTGTAGCCGCCCTCCTCGTGCAGCATCTGGAGCGCGTACTGCACCAGGCCGCGCATCTCCTCGGCGCTCTGGAACCGGTCGTCCGGGTCCTTGGCCAGCGAGCGCATCACCAGCCCGTCCAGCTCCGGCGGCACCCCGTCGGAGACCTCGGACGGCGGGACGGGGGCGTCCTGCACGTGCTGGTAGACCACCGAGAGCGGGGTCTCGCCGGTGAACGGCGGGCGCAGCGCGAGCAGCTCGTACAGCAGGCAGCCGGTCGCGTACAGGTCGGAGCGGTGGTCGACGGCCTTGCCGAGCGCCTGCTCGGGGGAGAGGTACTGCGGGGTGCCCATGACCATGCCGGTCTGCGTCATGGTACTGGCGGCGCCGTGCAGCGCGCGGGCGATGCCGAAGTCCATGACCTTGACGGCGCCGCTGTTGGTGATGATGACGTTGGCCGGCTTGATGTCACGGTGCACGATGCCGTGCTGGTGGCTGTACGCGAGCGCTTCGAGGACGCCGGAGACGATGATCAGCGCCTGGTCCGGCGGCGGGGCCTCCGCGTTGAGCAGCAGGTCGCGGATGGTGTGGCCCTGGACCAGCTCCATCACGATGTAGGGGACCACGTGCTGCCGGCCGCCGGCCGCGCCGACCAGGTCCTCGCCCGAGTCGTAGACCGCCACCACCGCGTGGTGGTTCAGGCCCGCCACGGACTGCGCCTCGCGCGTGAAGCGCGCCTTGGAGACCGGGTCCTCGGCGAGGTCCGCGCGCAGGAGCTTGATGGCCACCGTGCGCCCGAGGCGCACGTCCTCGGCGCCGAACACCTCGGCCATACCGCCACGGCCGAGCTTGTGCGTCAGCCGGTACCGTCGATCGCCGATCAGCCCACCGTTGCCCCAAAACTCCGGCGAATCGGACATTCCAATTCCGGTGGCGTCAGAATCGGAGGGCCCCTGAGCGCCCTGGGTCTGTGCCATCAGTCCTCGCCGTCGTTTCTATCCACTCACACGGGCTAGGGTTCCCCAGACCAGCGGCTGGGGTCGTACTTCGCTAAGGCACGCTACAGGCTCCGGGCGGCCCACCGGTTTGTGATGGACCGGCCATCAAACCTGTTTCGGGCGGAGCCGAGCAAATCACGTGACGGCTTCTTGCGCATCCGGTCACGGAACGGGCACGCGGCTTGACGTGTCGGCGGCCTGGGGCAGACTTGGCCGAGATATTAGGGATCGACGCGCGTTTGAGATGCCGAAGGGCCAGGGCAGTGCGCCAAGGGGGAAGTACACGATGAGCCAGCACGGCGCACAGGGCCGGTACCAAGGCCACTCCATCGCCGGCGGCGCTACCAGCTCCAAGACCTCCTGGGCGAGGGCGGAATGGCTTCCGTGCACCTCGCGTACGACACGGCCCTGGACCGCCAGGTGGCCATCAAGACCCTGCACACCGAACTCGGCCGAGAGCAGTCGTTCCGCGAACGTTTCCGTCGCGAGGCCCAGGCCGTCGCCAAGCTGTCACACACCAACATCGTCTCGGTCTTCGACACCGGCGAGGACGAGCTCGACGGTGGCCTGATGCCGTACATCGTCATGGAGTACGTCGAGGGCCAGCCGCTGCGCTCGGTGCTCGACGCGGACGTGCGGCAGTACGGCGCGATGCCCGCCGACAAGGCGTTGACGATCACAGCGGACGTGCTCGCGGCGCTTGAGGTCAGCCACGAGATGGACCTGGTGCACCGCGAGATCAAGCCGGGCAACGTGATGATGACCAAGCGCAACGTGGTCAAGGTCATGGACTTCGGCATCGCTCGCGCCATGCAGTCGGGCGTCACCTCGATGACCCAGACCGGCATGGTCGTCGGCACCCCGCAGTACCTCTCCGCCGAACAGGCGCTCGGCCGCGGCGTGGACGCCCGCTCCGACCTGTACTCGGTCGGCATCATGCTCTTCGAGCTGGCCACCGGGCGGCTGTCGTTCGACGCGGACTCGCCGCTGGCCATCGCGTACGCGCACGTGCAGGAGGAGCCGTTCGCCCCGTCGACCGTCAACCGCTCGCTGACGCCGGCGATGGACGCGCTGGTGGCCCGCGCGCTAAAGAAGAACCCGAACTAGCAAAGCTTAAAGAAGAACCCGAACTAGCGCTTCCCCACCGCGGAGGCGATGCGCGACGAGTGCGCGCGCATCCTCGGCAGCGGTCAGTCCGGCGCCGCCCCCACAGTGATCACCGGTGGCGGCCCGCAGCGCAGCGGCGCCGACGTCGGCTCGGCGGTCTTCCCGCCCGTCGACCAGCAGGCGGCGCAGGCCCCCGCCCAGCACAGCGTGCAGACCCCGTACCAGCAGCCCCAGCAGGCCGGTTACCAAAGCGGCGGCTTCGGCCCGTCCAAGCCGCCGCCCGGCCCGTACGCGCCCCAGCAGCCGCAGCAGGCCGGCTACCCGAGCCCGGCCCCCTCCCCGTACCAGGCCGGCGGGCCCAACACCCCGCCCCCGTACGCCACCGCGCAGGGCCACGCGCCCGGCGGCGGTGGGCAGAGCGGTGACGGTGGCAGCAAGAAGGTGATCATCAGCTCAGCCGTGGTGGCGGCGATCGCGGTCATCGCCGTGATCGTCGCCTTCGCGGTCAAGGGCGGCGGCGGTGACGACGGCGGCAAGGAGGAGCAGGCCAAGCCGAGTCAGGAGGCTTCGACGGCGGCCGGCTTCAAGGAAGGCGACAAGACCAAGGTCATCGACCCGGAGAAGTGCACCGAGGCGTACGAGGCCCCGGACAAGCCGGGCTCGTTCGTCATGCCGGAGTTCCAGTACCTCCACATCGACTCGGTGAAGAACTGCCTGAAGAAGACGGGCTCGAAGTACGAGGTCGTCCCGATGAACGAGAACACCTGGGGCAAGGGCACCGTCATGGAGTACACCTTCGACAAGCGCGAGCCCTTCGACCCGGCCGAGGACAAGGTCGAGCTGACGGTCTCGACGGGAAACCCGGAGCAGACCCACGGCAGGTCCGCGGCAGACCCACGGCAGGTCCGCGGCGGCCCCCGAGTAGCCAGCCGCCGGGTACCTGGCACGACGGCCCCCCGACCCGAGCGGTCGCGGGGGCCGACGTCGTCGCGGGGCGGCGCCGGCGCGGGGCGGCGCCGTGACGGGCGTTGTGGTCGCGGGCCGGGGGCGTCGCGAGCCCGCGGGCCGGTGGCCTCGGGTGCGCGGGCCGTGGTGCCGGGTGGCGCACGCGCGGGGCGCGTGGCGTACCGGCATACGCCACGCGCCCTGGGGTGTGTGGTGGGGGAAGGGGCGGGAGAGGTGAGGGGAGGCTCAGAGGTAGGGGCCGGAGCGGGCTCCGCCGGGAGGCTGCGGGCCGTCCTCCTCGTCCCCGCCGCCCATGCCCGGCGGCAGCGCCCTGCGCATCTGCTGCAACTGCGCGCGGGCCGCCATCTGCTGGGCGAACAGCGCGGTCTGGATGCCGTGGAAGAGGCCCTCAAGCCAGCCGACCAACTGCGCCTGCGCGATGCGCAGTTCGGCCTCGGTGGGGACCGTCTCGTCCGTGAAGGGCAGGGAGATCCGTTCCAACTCCTCGATCAGCTCCGGCGCGAGACCGTCCTCAAGCTCCTTGACGGAGCTGGCGTGGATCTCCTTCAGCCGAACCCGGCTCGCCTCGTCCAGAGGCGCCGCCCTGACCTCCTCGAGAAGCTGCTTGATCATGCTGCCGATGCGCATGACCTTCGCCGGCTGCTCGACCATGTCTGTCACGGGCATCTCGCGCGCGTCGTCGCCGTCTTCTCCGGAGCCGGCACTGCCGAGAGCCATCCCGTCCGGACCGACAACCAAGACGTGCGGGCTCTCCTGCGACCGTTCGTTCATCGGCTGGTTCATGTCTCCCATTGTTCCGCACGTCACGCCGAACGGCCGGTGCGGGGGCGCGCTCCGACCACCGGCCGCTTCAGTGCCGACGGAGGCGGAGACCGAAGTACGCGAGGCCGAGGCCGGTGAGCGCCATTCCCGTACCGAGCGGCAGGACGCGCATGACCCGGTCACCCGGCGCGGCGGCGCTCTCCCCGCCCGTGGCGCCGGTGGGCGTGGCGCCCGGTCCGGCCCCCGCCGTCCGCCCCGCCCGACGGCAGCAGCGGCACCGGCGGGTGGCCGGGCAGGTTCCAGCCGTGGCCGTCCGGAAGGCGCCCCGCCTCCGCGTGGTCGCGCGACCCGCCCCAGGGCGGCCGGCCCTCGGGCGCGACCGGCCCGAGGGACGCGTCGCCGGAGGCGGGGGGCTCGGAACCGGACGGGCCCGTGGACGCCGGGTCCCGCCCGGTGGGCGGTGCGGCGGAGGCGTCGGGGGACGGGCGGCCGTCGGAGGGCGCGGCGGAGGCGTCGCCGTCACCCGCGTCGCCGTCGCTCGTGTCCCCGCCGCCCTCGTCCGCGCCGCCGTCCTGGCCGCCGGGGTCGCGGTCGTCCTCGCGCCCCTCGTCGTGGCCGGTGTCGTGGCCGGTGCCCTGGTCGGGGTCGGTGTGGTCGCCGGGCTCGGGGCCGGAGGCGCCGGCCGGGGGGCGGGCGCCGGTGGCCGCGGGTGTGGAGCTGACTGGCCGGGGAACGTCTTCGCGTCGTGAACGGTGCCGGTGCGCTGAGACCACGTCCGCGTCCCTTCGGTCCCGTCATCCATCGACTGACGGTCCCAGCGTCACACGGGGCGACATGTCCGGCATCTCGGGTTACGGCGATGTGGGTGGCGCGGTGTGGCGGGGCGTTGCTGTGTGGCGGGGCGTGGTGTGACGTTGCCGTGTGGCGGGGCGGCCGGGGGCCGGCCCAGGGCCCGCAGGGGGCCTGGGGAGTGAGGGGCTCGGAGCCCCAGGGGGGTCTTGGGGGCCCGGAGCCCCAGGGGAGCCTGGTGGATCAGGGGCTCAGCGGGGCTCAGGGCGTCAGCAGGACCTTGCCAACGTGGGCGCTGCCTTCGATCACGCGGTGGGCCTCGGCGGCCTGGTGGATGGGCAACGTCCGGTCCACCACGGCCCGTACCCGGCCGCTCTCGATCAGCGGCCACACGTGTTCCCGTACCGCCGCGACGATCGAGGCCTTCTCGGCCAGCGGGCGCCCGCGCAGCGACGTGGCGGTCACCGCGCCCCGCTTGCCGAGCAGCGTGCCGAGGTTCAGCTCGCCCTTCACGCCGCCCTGGAGGCCGATGATCGCGAGCCGGCCGTTGATGGCAAGCGCCCGTACGTTCGCGTCCAGGTACTTCGCGCCGACGATGTCGAGGATGACGTCCGCGCCCGCGCCGCCCGTCGCGGCACGCAGCTCGGTGACGAAGTCCTGTTCCCGGTAGTTGATCAGCACGTCGGCGCTCAGCTCCGCGCACACGGCCAACTTCTGCTCGCTGCCGGCCGTGACGGCGACCGTGGCGCCCACCGCCTTCCCGAGCTGGATGGCCATCGTGCCGATGCCGCTGGAGCCGCCGTGCACCAGCAGGGTCTCGCCGGGGCGGAGATGGGAAATCATGAAAACGTTGGACCAAACGGTGGATACCACCTCCGGCAGGGCCGCCGCCGTGACGACGTCCATCCCGGCCGGCACGGGCAGCAGCTGTCCGCTCGGCACCGCGACCTTCTCCGCGTACCCGCCGCCGCTCAGCAGCGCGCACACCTCGTCGCCGACCGCCCAGCCGCCGCCTCCGCCGGGGCCGACGGCAACGACGCGGCCGGAGCACTCCAGCCCCGGGTACGGTGACGCGCCGGGCGGCGGGTCGTAGAAGCCCTGCCGTTGCAGCACGTCGGCGCGGTTGACGGCACTGGCCGCCACCTCGACGAGTACCTCTCCCTCGGCGGGCTCGGGGTCGGGAACCTCGGCCCAAACGAGGGCCTCGGGTCCGCCTGGCTCTGGGACGGTGATCGCACGCATGCTCGCGAGGCTACCCGCGCCGGCCACTCCCACTCGGGCCACGCCACGGGCGGATGTGGACGGACGCGGGCTCTCCGCCCGGCGGGCGGGGGACGGGCCGGGCGCGTACGACCACGATCAGCCGGTCGGTGGCCTGCAACGGGCTCGCCTCCGGGTCATTGGACCCGAGCAGTCGGTGGCCGCGCAGCACCGTCACCACCAGGTCGTCCGTCTCCCGCACCTGCTTGCCGACCTCCGACTTGACCACCGGGCGTTCGATCAGGTCGAGACCGCTGCCCTGCTGGATCAGGTCCTCCATCACGGTGCCCGCGCTCGGGCTGTGCACGGACAGCCCGAGCAACCGGCCGGCCGCGCTGGCGCTGGTGATCACCGCGTCGGCGCCGGACTGCTTCAACAGCGGCGCGTTCTCCTCCTCGCGGACGGCGGCGACGATGTTGGCGTTCTTGTTCAACTGCCGTGCCGTGAGCGTGACCAGCACCGCCGTGTCGTCGCGCTGGGTAGCGATCACGAACTGGCTGGCCCGCTGCCCCTCCGCCCGCAGCAACACGTCGCTGCGCGTCGCGTCGCCGACGACGCCGGCGAACCCCTCGGCGTTGGGCGTCTCGATCACCTTGTGGTTCGGGTCCACCACCACGACCTGTTCCTTCCGCAGCCCCGTCTCGCACAGCGTCTGCACGGCAGAGCGCCCCTTGGTGCCGAAACCGACGACGATGGTGTGGTCGCGCAAGGCGCTCCTCCAACGGTTGAGACGGAACTGCTCGCGGGTGCGCTCGGTGAGCACCTCCAGCGTGGTACCGACCAGGATGATCAGGAACAGCACGCGCAGCGGCGTGATCAGCAGCACGTTGGTGAGCCTGGCGCCGTCGCTGTGCGGAACGATGTCGCCGTACCCGGTCGCCGTACCCGGTCGCCGTACCCGGTGGTCGACAACGTGACCGTCGAGTAGTAGACGGAGTCGAGGAAGTCGATGGTTCCGTCGGCGTTGTCGTGGTACCCCTCACGGTCCAGGTAGACCAGCAACACCGTGGTGACCATCACGAGGAGCGCGATCAGCAACCGCCGCCCCACCTGCCGCAGCGGCCCGGCAGGAAACCGGGGCAACTGCACGTGGTGGGAGACGGGTTCTTGGTTACGCGCTGCCGTGTCCTGCGAGGGCAGCTTCACTCGGTTCCTCCGGGCGGCCTGGCTTCGGGGTTGTCACGTTCGCGTTCTGGGGTGACGTCGTCGGTACGGGCGTTGTCGGTACAGGCGGCGTGGGGGCGTGTGGGGTGGAGGTCGGTGTCGTCGGTACGGGCGGGTGCTGGCGCGGGCGTTTTCGGTACGGCGGTTATCGGTACGGGCCTTGTCGGGACCGGCGTTGTCGATACGTGCCCTTGGTGTGGAACCTTCCGGCTGTGCGCGGACCGCCCCCCGCATAGACGGGGCGGGAAGGGCGTGAGGTTGCTCGGCGACGGGTTCGGACGTGCGCGCGTCCGAGGTGGGGGTGTCGGGAGCGGCTGGTTCGGACGCGCGTGCGGCGGAGGTCGGGACGGTGGAGGCGGGGTACGCGGTGGTTCCGGCGTCCGAGCCGGAGCCGGGCTGTGGACCGGGACCGGGGCCGGCATCGAGGTCCGGCGCGTGTTCAGGCAGGTGGGTGCCGGGCCAGTAACCGACACCGCCGGCGCCCGCCCACGGCAAGCCCAACACCTCGACCTCGTCGCCCCGCGCCACGCCGCCGGGCGGGATGACGGCCAACCCGTCCGCCACGGAGATCCCGCGCAGCATCGCCGGCCCACTGAAGTGCAGTGGCACCGCGGCACCGGACCGGCGACGCACCGGCACCAGGCGGGTGTCCCGTGGGTGCCAGGGCACCTCGTCGGCCAGCGGCAACCGCGTCGACGGGCCGCCCGACCCGCCGGGCTCGCCGCGATCGCAGGGCGAGGAGGGCTGGGAGCGCTGGCCGTCGTACGTTCCGTCCGCCCGCCCCCGCCCGGCGACCGGCCCGGCATCGGGTCGCGGCCGGGCGGGGGCGGGCGGAGCAACGGCTCGGCCAACGTCAGCAGTCCGGACACCGCGGCCAGCGGATTGCCCGGCAGCCCCACCAGGTGCCGGCGCCCGTCCAACCGGGCGAGCAGCATGGGATGGCCGGGCCGTACGGCGGCCCCGTCCACCAGCACTCGATGGCGGCGTGCAACGCCGCCGCGTCGTCCCCCAGCCAACGGGTGGCCAACACGTCCGCGCCGAGCGCCTGGAGCCAGGGCCCGAGCATCGGACCCAGCGCATCGCGGATGAGCCAGTCGTGCGGCAGCCCCGAGCGCAGCAACTCGTCGCCGAGCACCAACACCTCGGCCCGCGGCCTGCGTACCGTCACCAACTCGTCTTACCCGGCCGCCGCCGCGAGGCCCAACACGGCCGGCGTCACCAGCGTCCCGGCCGGCAACAACTGGTCGCCCCTCCCGCACTCCTGGCCCCTCGGCCGGATGTCCTGCCCAGGCTGAACGGGGTGCCCGGGCAAGGCGTGCACCCAGCCAGCCTGGGACCGGCCGCCGGCCTGGGCGTGGGCCTGGGCCTGGTTCTCGGCGTGGTCGTGGTTCTGAGCGTCCTCGTGGTCGTGGTCGTGGTCACTGTCGTGGTCCGGCGCCGGGGCGTCGGGGCCTCGGGGTGACGCGGAAGGCTGGTGCGCCACGGGGTCGGCATGGCGGCCGTCGTCCGTGCGCCCGTCCCGCTCCGTGCGGTGCTCGCTGCGCAGTACAGCGGTGGCCCCGGGCGGGGTCCTGGCGCCGGTGGCGATCCGTACCGCTTGGCCGTCCTCCAACGGTTCCGGCCGCGCATGCCCCGCCAACACTCCGCGCCCACGCGCCGGCAACCGCCAGGGCCCGGGGCCCGCGAGCGCCCAACCGTCCATGGCCGAGGTGTCGAAGGGCGGCAGGTCGGTGAGCGCGGTCAACGGCTCCGCCAACACCCGCCCCAGCGCCTCACCCAACGGCGTCGGCGCCGCGGGCAACGGCACACCCACCGCACGCACCGCGGTCGTACGGGCCTCCGTCCAACTCACTTGCTTCGTGTGGCCCTTGACGTGCACCGCCCCCGCGCGAACGCCCCCTCCCACGGCGTGCCCCGCGTCCACGAAGCGGCCCGCGCGGCCGTCGCCAGTCCCGGCACCCGTGGAGACGCCGGCCTCCCGCGTACGCTCGCCGCCCACCGCGGAGTTGCCGCCCCGCGCGGCTCCGGCGCTCTCGGCTGAGCCAGTGACCTGTGTCGGGTCACCGGCCGGGGACGGGCTGGCGGTCGGGGGCCTGCCGGACGGGGGTGGGCTGGCGGCCAGGCTCGGGCTGGCGGCCGGAGGCTTGCCGGCCGGGGGCTTGCCGGCCGGGGGCGGGCTACCGGCCGGGGAGGGGCCGGTGCGCAGGCTCGGGTTGTCGGCCGAGGTCAGGTCGTCGGCCAGACCGCGACTGTCGGCCGAGGTCGGGTCGGGGGCCGTGGCCGGGTCGGGGGCCGTGGCCGGGCCGGGGGCCGGGGTGGGGTCGGTGACCGAGTTGGGGGCCGTGGCCGGGTTGGGGGCTGAGGCGGGGTCGGTGGCCGAGGTGGGGTCGGTGGGTGGGCTGGGGATGGCGGTCGGGCTGTGGTTGTCGTCGCCCGAGGTGGGAGCGGCCTCGCTGGTCGGCCCGGTGCGGGGGGGCGCCCGCAGCGAACTGGACGAACTGGCGGTCGGCCGGCCCGTACGGTCGCCTCGGTCGGACGCCAGACACGGTTCGGCCGCCTGACCCGGACCGGGGTCGGTGCCGGAGGCGGGAACGCTGCCGGTGTCCGGGTCGGGGTCAGTGCCGGAGACGAGGTCAGAGTCGGGGTGGGGGCCGGGGTCGGGGTCGGTCACATCGCCCGGTTTCGGCTGCCCCGGGTCGGCGTACGGCTCAGCACTCCGCCGCCCTGTCGGCCGTACGGCGCGACCCGAGGCCGCCACGGCGAGCGCCTCGTCCGTCGCACGGTCCAGCGCCGCTTCGGCGCTCTCGTCGCCCGCCGAACCCGCCCGTTGTCGACCGCTCATTCCGCTGACCGCTCCGCGTCCCCGGTGATGCCGGGGCCCTCGGGGCCGCCCCCGCCCGGAACCACCGGCCCCGGCGCCTCGTCGCTCCCCGCATCCGGTACGCCCGGCGGGGACTCGTCGCTCTCCCGCGCCCAGCGCGCCGCGAGCGCGACCGCCTTACGGGTCGCCTCCGCCGCCGCCTCCGGGCCCGCGTCGGCGGCCGCGCGCCCGGCCGCGTAGCCCACGAGGAAGGTGGTCAGGGGCGCGGCGGGACGGGCCACGCCGTGTGCCGCGGCCCTGGCCAGGTCGAGCAGGGCCGCCGTGTCGACGTCAAGGTCGATACCGAGTTCCGCTTTGACTGTGTCGATCCATTCATCCAGCATACGGCCATGCTCCCTGATCCGCGCCCGGGCGACGCCCACCGCGTCTCAGGTGTCGCAGTCGAAAGCGGCAGCCGCGTGCTGGCGCAACCCGCGCAGCCGCAGCTCACCGGTCAACAGCCGGAGCGGCAACCCGGACAGGCGGCCGTGTTCCGCGGACAGCAGGCCCAGTTCCCGCCGCAACGCCTCAGCCCGTTAGGCGGCGGCAAGGGGCTGCCCCCGACCTCGACCGTCGACGAGCTGCACCCCCTCGTGGTCGGGCGGGATGGCGACCAGGTCCCGCACCGTCCCAGCCGTCATGAACGGCAGGTCTGCCGAGAGTACGAGCACCGTCCCGGCCGCCGTCTCCAGCACCCCGGCCGCGAGCCCCGCCACCGGCCCACCACCCGGCGGCTCCTCGCGCACCCAGTGCACCGGTCGCACCGTCGGGCGGCGCGAGCCCACCACGACCGTGCGCCGCGCGGCCTGGCACGCGCCGAGCACCCGGTCGAGCACAGCGAACGCCCCCCGACCTGGAGTCCCCCGAGCCGCCGCGCCGCACCGCCGGCCAGCACCACGGCGTCGTACGTCACCCGTCCACCCGTCATGCCCCGAGTATGGCCGCCCCCGCCCCACGCCCCACAGAAACCACCCAACCCACCCCGACCACTGCCCACGTCACGGCCACCACCCCACGCGCGTGCCCCCGCTTTCCCAGCCACCCGCCCACCCAGTCACCCACTCCCCAGCCCCCACCTCCAACCAGCCCACGTCCGCCGACCTCACCTCCCACCTCCACACCCACCCCCACCCGGACCCGAGCGGCCCACCGCCGCGCCCGAGCCCCACCACAAACCCGCCCCACTCACCCACGGCCCGCCCGCCCCGCCACACCACCACCCCACGGCCCGGGCCCCGCTCACCCCCACACGTCGCTGCTGACCCGCTACACGGTGCGCAGCAACACCGCCGGTTGCTCGACGCAGTCGGCCACGTAGCGCAGGAAGCCGCCCGCAGTGCCGCCGTCGCACACCCGGTGGTCGAAGGTCAGCGAGAGCTGGACGACGCAGCGTACCACCAGCTCACCTCGGTGGACCCAGGGCCGGTCCGCTATGCGCCCCACTCCGAGCATCGCCGCCTCGGGGTGGTTGATGATCGGAGTGGAACCGTCCACCCCGAACACCCCGTAGTTGTTGAGCGTGAAGGTTCCGCCGGTCAGCTCGGCCGGGGTGAGCCGCCCCGCCCGCGCGCTCTCCGTGAGCCGCGCGAACTCCACCGTCAGGCCCACCGCGTCGCGCAGGTGCGCGTCGCGTACGACAGGGACCATGAGGCCGCGGTCGGTCTGGGCGGCGAAGCCCAGGTGCACCTCGGGGAGCCGGACGATCTCGCGGGCCTCGGTGTAAACCGTTGAGTTCAGCTCGGGGTACCGAGCGAGCGCGGCCGTGCAGATGCGCGCCAACACCGCGAGCAGCGAGACCTTGGGGTCGCAGGCCGCGTTCATCGCGGCGCGGGCCGCGAGGAGTTCGGTCGCGTCGGCATCGACCCAACAGGTCGCCTCGGGGATCTCCCGCCGGCTGCGGGAGAGTTTCTCGGCCACGGCCCCGCGCACCCCGCGCAGCGGTACCCGCTCCGCCTCCCGCGCGCCGGCTAGCCCGTCGCCGCGCGCCAGCGCCCCGGACGCGCCGGCGACCCGGGCCGATGCCGGCCGCTCCGGGCCCGCGACGGTCCCACGCGCCGCCGACGACGCCGGGTCCACGCCGGCCTCCGCCCGCTGCCGCTCCGAGCGTTCCGCGTCGCTCAACGCCTCGGTCATCAGCGCTATCGTCCGCTCGACGTCCGAGCGCAGGATCAGCCCATCGCGCCCGGAGCCCACCACCTCGCCCAGGTCCAGCCGGTGTTCCCGAGCCAACCGCCGCACCAGCGGTGAGATCACCGGCGTCGGCCGCCCGGACGCCTGCGTGGCGCCCGCCGTACCACCAGCCGCACCCACGCCGCCCGCCGCCGCCCCCCGCGTAATCGCCGTGGCCGCCACGCCCGCCCCGGCCGTCACGGTCACGGCGACCGCCGTATCCGTCCCGCCCTCCCGCTGCGCGCCGACCGTGCCCGCGCCGGCGCCCACCGCCTCGGTCGCACGGCGCGCCGAGGTGCCCGCCGGCGCGGCGCGCAGCCGTCGTCGGCGTGCCGCCGGGGCTCCGGTCCAGTACCCGACCAGTACGTTCCCCGACCCCTCCGATTCGCTCTCGCCCCCTCGCTCCGGGGCGTCCACACCACCACCGCCGCCTGTGCGGGGGCCCGTGCGGGTGCCCACGGGGCCGGAACCGGTCGGGCCCGCCGCCCCTGCCGGGCCGGTGCCGTCGGCGCCCGGGTCGGGCTCCTCGGACGGGTCACCCACCGCCACCGTCAGGAGGGCCGCTCCGACCGGCAGTTCCGAACCCTCCTCGCCGAACCGCGCGGTGACCACGCCCCCGTACGGGCAGGGCACCTCCACCATGGCCTTCGCGGTCTCGACCTCCACCACCGGCTGGTCGACCGCCACCACATCGCCGACGGCCACCAGCCATCGCACGATCTCCGCCTCGGTCAGTCTTTCTCCCATGTCGGGGAGGGCGAATTCGCGGACCACCGCCATCAGTGAGCACCCCCCGCGAGTCGCTCGGCCCCGCCCCGCACGGGCTCGGACGTCCAGTCGGCCTCCCACTGGAGGCGGGCCACCACGTCCAACACCCGTTCCACACCGGGCAGGTGGTGCCGCTCCAGCATCGGCGGCGGGTACGGGAGGTCGAATCCCGCAACCCGCAGCACCGGCGCCTCCAGGTAGTGGAAGCACCGCTCGGTGATCCGGGCGGCGATCTCTCCGCCGGGGCCGCCGAACCCGGTGGACTCGTGGACCACCACCGCGCGCCCGGTGCGGCGCACCGACGCGCACACCGTCTCGTCGTCGAACGGCACCAGCGAGCGCAGGTCAACGACCTCCAGGTCCCAGCCTTCGGAGCGCGCCGCCTCGGCCGCCTCCAGGCAGACCGGGACCGAGGGCCCGTAGGTGATCAGGCTGGCGCTGCGCCCCGTGCGCCGCACGACCGCGCGGCCGATCGGAGCGACCTCCTCCGGCTGCTCCGGTGATCCAGTCGGCCTTCGACCAGTACAGCCGCTTCGGCTCCAGGAAGACCACCGGGTCATCGGAGGCGATGGACGCGCGCAGCAGGCCGTACGCGTCGGCGACGGTCGCCGGTGTCACCACGTGCAGGCCGGGCGTGGCCATGTAGTACGCCTCGGACGAGTCGCTGTGGTGCTCGACGCCCCCGATGCCGCCGCCGTACGGGACGCGGATGGTCAGCGGCATCGGCATGGCCCCCCGGGTGCGGTTGCGCATCCGCGAGACGTGGCTGATCAACTGCTCGAACGCGGGGTAGGCGAAGGCGTCGAACTGCATCTCCACGACCGGCCGCAGCCCGTACACCGACACCCCGCTGGCCGTGCCCAGGATGCCGGCCTCGGCCAGCGGGGTGTCGGTGCAGCGCGCCTCGCCGAACTCCTTCGCCAGTCCGTCGGTGATCCGGAAGACGCCGCCGAGGCTGCCGACGTCCTCGCCCATCACGTGCACCGTGGGGTCGTCGGTCATGGCGTCGCGCAACGCACTGGTCAACGCCTGCGCCATGCTCGCGGGCTTGCGCCCCGCCTTGCGGGTGGTGGGGATGGCCGCGGTGGTCATCGTTCCTCCTCCGCGTCGAGCTCGGCGTCGAGCTCCGCACGCAGTTGGGCCGCCTGCTCCTGCAGTTGGCTCGTCTTCTCGGCGTACACGTGCGCGAACAGGTCCATCGGGTCGAGCACGGCGTCGGCGTTCATGCGCTCGCGGAGCCTGGCGGCCATCTGTTCGGCGGCGTCACGCGCTTCGGTCCGCACGTCGTCCGTCAGCAGACCGCGCGCCCGCAGTTCGTGCTCGAGGAGATCGATCGGATCGCGCGCGCCACGCCTCCACCTCGGCGTCCGTGCGGTAGCGGGTGGCGTCGTCGGCGTTGGTGTGCGCCTCCACGCGGTAGGTCACGGCCTCGATCAGGGTGGGCCCGCCGCCCGCACGCGCCCGCTCGACGGCCTCGGTCAGCACCTCGTGCATGGCGAGGGCGTCGTTGCCGTCGACGAGACGGCCGGGAATGCCGTACCCCACGCCCTTGTGGGCGAGGGACGGCGCCGCGGTCTGCTTGGCCAGCGGCACGGAAATCGCGAAGCCGTTGTTCTGCACGAGGAAGACGACAGGCGCCTGCCAAACGGCCGCGAAGTTCAGCGCCTCGTGGAAGTCGCCCTCGCTGGTGCCCCCGTCGCCGACCATGGCCAGGGCGACCACGTCATCGCCCTTGAGGCGGGCCGCGTGCGCCAGGCCCACGGCGTGCGGCAGTTGGGTGGCCAGCGGCGTACACAGCGGCGCCACCCGGTGTTCGCCCGGGTCGTAACCGGTGTGCCAGTCGCCGCGCAGCAGCGTCAGCGCCTCCACCGGGTCGACCCCGCGCGCGATGACCGCGAGGGTGTCCCGGTAGCTGGGGAAGAGCCAGTCCTGGTCGGCGAGGGCGAGGCCCGCGGCGATCTCGCACGCCTCCTGGCCCGTGGAGGAGGGGTAGACGGCCAGCCTGCCCTGCCGGGTCAACGCCGTGGCCTGCGCGTTGTACCGACGGCCACGCACCAACTCGGCGTAGAGTCGCAACAGCAACCCTGGATCGGCGTCGGCCACGGCGTCCGTGCCTAGGAGCCGATACGGCTCCGCCTCGGGAAGCAAGGGCGCGGGGTCGGTACGAGGCTGCCAGGCCGGTGGCGAGGTGGGCCGGTAGGAGCCGGGCTGCTCAAGGACCGTCATGTCGAGCACCTCCTCATGGGCTGCGTACGAGTGCGCGACGTTGGCGCGCCTCCCCTACCGATTGTTCGGTCGCCTCGGCATTTTGGCTACATGCGGGCCTAGCCTGTGGACAAACGGTTATCCACAGCCTGAGATAAACGCAGGGCGTCCATGGAGGGGAGGCGAGACCGCATGTCAGACGAACAGATGGCCAATCCGAGCGAGCTGCCACCGGCACGGCCACTCGACCCGATCGACCGCGACATTCTGCGGATGCTGCAAACGGACGGTCGCGCCTCCGTACGTTCCGTGGCCGAACGCGTACACATCTCGCGGGCCAACGCCTACGCGCGCATCAACCGGCTCATCGACGACGGCGTCATACGCGGCTTCAGAGCCCGCATCAACCAGGAACGAGCGGGCCAGGGCGCCTCCGCGTACATCACCCTCAAGATCGTGCAGAACTCCTGGCGCACCGTCCGCGAAAAGCTCCAAGAGCTACCGGGGACCGCGCACATCGCCCTGGTCAGCGGCGATTTCGACGTCCTGCTGCTGGTCCACAAGCCCGATAACCGCGCCCTGCGCGAACTGGTCCTCACCCGCATCCAGGCCATACCGGAGGTCCTCGGCACCCGTACCGTGCTGGTCTTCGAGGAGACCGGCCTCGGCCTGGACACGGAACTCTGACCTCACCGCGCCCCCCGACCGGCACGCCCCAGCGGCACGCCCCGGCGCCGCGCCCGGCCGGCGCCAGCGGGCACGCCCCGGCCCGAGCCAGCGCCGCACCCGGGCCCGGCCCAGCGGCCCTACCGGGCCCGTCCCGCCGGCCTACGCTCGCCGGCTCACACCCGCAGCCCGGCGAACGCGGTCCGCACCACCGCGTCCGCCACCTCGTCACTGGTCGCCGCCCCGCCCCGGCCCGGCCGGTACCACTCGACGATGGAGTTGATCATCCCGAACAGCAGCCGGGTGGCCAGTCGCACGTCCACGTCCGGGCGCAGGTCACCATCGGCCGCCGCCGTCTTGAGCAGCTCGGCCACCTCGTGGTCGAACTCGCGCCGCCGCTCCATGGCCCACCGCTCGGTGTCCGTGTTGCCCCGCACCCGCAACAGCAGCGTCACGTACGGCAGCTCCGCCATCAGCACCTCGGCCGTGCGCCGGACCACGTACTGCAACCGGTCGATGGCCGCGCCCTCCAGGGCGCCGGGCTCCCGGAGAATCCCGAACAGCCCGTCGAGCGCCCGGCTTATGGACCGCCGCAGCAACTCCTCCTTGCCCTTGACGTGGTGGTAGATCGAGGACTTGGAGATGCCCGCCGCCTGCGAGAGGTGCTCCATCGAGGTGCCGTCGTAGCCGCGCTCGTTGAACACCTCGACGGCGACCGCGAGCAGCGATTCGGGCGTGTAGGTGTCGCGCTTGGCCATGGTCACGATTAGAGCAGGTCCCGGCGCGCCGCCGCACGGCGGACCAGCAGCGGCGAGGGAGCGTAGCGCCCGGTGGGGTAGGCGGCGTGCAGGTTCACCAGCACGCGCCGCACCCACTCGGTGCCCAGTTCGCCGCCCCACTCCAGCGGGCCGCGCGGGTAGTTCACCCCCTTTCGCATAGCCGTGTCGATATCGTGCGCCTCGGCGACGCGCCGGCCCAGCGCGTCGGCCGCGAAGTCCACGAGCATCGCTACCGTGCGGGCCACGATCAGGCCCGGTATGTCGTAGATGACGCTGACGTCCTTGCCCAGGGCCTGGAAGAGGCCCACGGCGGCCTTGACCGAGCCGGGCCGGGCGGTCTCGGACGCGGCCAGCGCGACGCGAGTCGCGGTGCGGTAGTCCAGGGCAAGGTCGAAGCAGAGGGTGTCGGCGGTCGGGGCGGTCGAGGCGGCGGCGCCGTCGGTGAGGCCGAGCCGACCGCCGCCCGGTAGCTCGATGAAGCCCGCTCCGCCGTCACCCCAGCCCTGGTAGGTGACCTTGATACCGGCGTCGGATATGAGCTCGGGGAGCACCGCCGCCGGCCGCAGGTCGCCGTGGACAACCACCGCCTCGGGCGGCGTCCGCGGCTCGGCCGTGTGCGGTGCGGGCCGGCTCGGCGCCTTGTCTGCCGAGCCGTCGCCGTACGGGAACCAACCGTGCCCCGTCTTGCGACCGTGCAGCCCCGACTCGACCAGCCGCCGCTGGGCGAGCGACGGCGTGAACTTGGGGTCCTGGAAGAAGGCGTCCCACACGGATCGGGTGACGGCCTCGTTCACGTCCTGGCCGATCAGGTCCGTCAGTTCGAAGGGGCCCATACGGAAGCCGCCCGACTCGCGCAGCACGGCGTCGATGGTGGCGGGGTCGGCCGCCCGTTCCTCGTGGCAGCGCAGCGCCTCGGCGTAGAACGGGCGAGCGATCCGGTTGACGATGAAGCCGGGGGTGTCGGCGCAGCACACCGGGGTCTTGCCCCATTCGGCGACGGTCTCGTACGCGAGGTCGGCGACGGTCTCGTCGGTGGCGTGTCCGCGCACCACCTCGACCAGCGGCAGCAGCGGCGCCGGGTTGAAGAAGTGCAGGCCGAGGAGGCGGCCTGGGTACTGGAGGGGGCCGGCGACGGCGGTGACGGACAGCGAGGAGGTGTTGGTGGCGAGCAGGCAATCGGCGGCGACGACTCGCTCCAGTTCGGTGAACAGCTCCTGCTTGACGGCGAGTCGCTCCACCACCGCCTCGATGACCAGGGTCGCGTCGGACAACTCGGCCAGCCCGCCGGCGGGCAGCAGTCGGGTCCGGGCGGCGTCACGCTGGTCGGCGGACAGTTTGCCCTTGTCGACCAGCCGGTCGAGGCGGGCCCCGATGGCGTCGGCGGCCTGCGCCGCGCGGCCCGGCAGCGCGTCGTAGAGCCGCACCGGGTGTCCGGCGACCAGGGCGACCTGTGCGATGCCCTGGCCCATGGTGCCGGCGCCGACGACAGCCACGACCCGGTCGCGCGCTATGGCCGACGCACGCAGCGGCGCTCGCCGCGGCTCGGCACCCGAGCCGTCCGCGGGCCCGGGACCGGCCTCGGCTCCCCGCGCCGGGTTGCCGGCGACGCGGGACGCCGACTCCCCACCGGGCCCGGCGCCGGCCTGGCCGGCCGAGGTGGGCCCGGTGGCCTCGGTGCTGGGAACGGGCTGGTCAGGGGCGGTCCCGAGAGTCCCGAGCCCTGTCGCAGCATGGGGCTCGGGGGTGGCTTTGGTGGAGTGAGCGGCGGCTCCGGCTGCGGTGGTCATGTCGCTGATCCTCCCCGAAGATGGGTCCACGCGTCGGTTATCCACAGGGCCAATCCGGGCGTCTTTCGATGTTTATCCACAGGTTCCTCGAACCCCCTTGCACCGACCGATCGTTCGGTTAATCTAGCTCTGTTGCCCCCGTCCCGCCCAGCTCGACGAGGAGTTGGTCCTCCATGGCCACCGAGCTCTCCGCAGCCCAGTTGATCGAGAAGCACCGCCCCACGCTCGACAGGGCGCTGGAGGCCATACAGACGCGTGAGTACTGGTCGCCTCACCCCGAGCACCCCAAGGCGTACGAGGGCACGGACGAGTCCGGGCGCAGCAGCCTAAGCGCCGGCGAGGGCCAGGCGGCCTTCGCCGAACTGCGGTGCACCCGCTTCGAGTTCAGCCAGCCCGGCACGGACGACTGGGTCGGCGACGAGGTGTCTCCGTACGGCATCGAGCTGGGCGTGCTGTATCCGCACCCCGACATCGACGTGCTGCTCCCTGCCATGCGGGCCGCGATGCCCGCCTGGCGCGAGGCCGGCCCGGAGACCCGTGCCGTGGTGTGCTTGGAGATCCTGGCCAGGATCAACGCCCGAACCCACGAGTTCGCGCACGCAGTCATGCACACGTCGGGCCAGGCGTTCATGATGGCGCTGCAGGCCGGCGGGCCCCACGCCCAGGACCGCGGCCTTGAGGCGGTGGCGTACGCCTATCGGGAGCAGGAGCGCGTCCCGGGGGCGGCGAGTTGGTCAAAGCCGCAGGGCAAGCGGGACCCGCTGCAGCTGAACAAGGAGTTCACAGCCGTCCCGCGAGGCATCGCCCTGGTGATCGGCTGCAACACCTTCCCCACGTGGAACGGCTACCCGGGCCTGTTCGCCTCGCTGGCCACCGGCAACCCGGTGCTGGTCAAGCCGCACCCGCATGCGGTGCTGCCGCTCGCGCTGACCGTGCGGGTCGCGCGCGAGGTGCTGTCCGAGGCGGGCTTCGACCCCAACCTCGTCGCGCTCGCCGCCGAGCGCGCCGACGAGGGGCTGGCCAAAACGCTCGCCGTGCGCCCGGAGATCCGCCTGATCGACTACACCGGGTCGACGGCGTTCGGCGACTGGCTTGAGGCCAACGCCCGACAGGCCCTGGTGTTCACGGAGAAGGCCGGGGTCAACACCGTCGTCGTGGACTCGACGGACAACTACAAGGGCATGCTGAGCAACCTCGCGTTCTCGCTGTCCCTGTACAGCGGCCAGATGTGCACCACTCCGCAGAACGTGCTGATTCCCCGCGACGGCATCCAGACGGACGCGGGCCCCAAGTCGTATGACGAGGTGGTCAGCGATCTGGCGGGGGCAGTCGACGGGCTGCTCGGTGACGAGGCTCGGGCCAACGCGCTGCTCGGCGCCATCGTCAACCCGCAGGTGAAGGAGCGGCTGGAGGCAGCGGCGAACCTCGGTGAGGTGGCGTTGGCCTCGCGCGCGGTCGCCCACCCTGACTTCCCCGGGGCCACCGTGCGCACGCCGGCGATCGTCAAGGCCGACGGGGCCCGCAAGTTCTGGGAGAGCCCGGATGCGGACGCGGCCTACCTCTCCGAGTGCTTCGGCCCGGTCTCCTTCGCCGTGGCCGTGGACTCCACGCCGGAGGCGATCGAGTTGCTGCGGCACACGATTCGACACAAGGGCGCCATGACGGTCGGCGCGTACACGACGTCGGCCGAGATGGAGCGGCTGGCCGAGGAGGCGTGCCTGGAAGAGTGCGCCCAGCTCTCGCTGAACCTCACCGGTGGCGTCTATGTGAACCAGACCGCCGCGTTCTCCGACTTCCATGGCTCGGGCGGAAACCCGGCGGCCAACGCGGCCCTGTGCGACGGCGCGTTCGTGGCCAACCGCTTCCGTACGATGGAGGTACGCCGCCAGGCGTGACCGTGGCCAACGCCTCCGCCGACGACGCCTGTCGGCGGAGGCGCCCGCCGGGGCAGAGGCGCCAAAGAGTGACGGCGTCGTGAGCTGCCCGCGCTCGGCACGCGCCAACCTGACTCGCCGCTGGCGGGCCGTAGGCGTCGAGGCGAGGGGCGCTCAGGACGCCACGGTCTGCGGCACCGCTTCCCGGTCCTCCGCTCCGGGCGACCGCGCCAGTCGCGGCGCCGCGGTGCGCAAGGTGTGGACGAGCGAACCGAGTTCGGGGTCGGCCGCGGCGTCGGAGAGGGCGGCGGCCAGCGTCTCTTCGTACGTGCCGCGAGCCTGCGCGTGGCGAGCGCGGCCGGCATCCGTGATGACGGCGTAGACCCCTCGCTTGTCGTCCGGACACAGGTCCCGGAAGGCGAAGCCGGCCGTGATCAGGCGTCCCGCGAGCCGGGTCGTCGAACTCTGGTTGAGTCCGACCTTGGCCGCCAGATCCTGCATGCGCAGGCCACTCGCGGTGGGCGACGACAGGTGTCCGAGGGCCCGGTACTCCGAGAGACCAAGACCATGTTGCCGTTGCAGGGCCACGGAGAGTCTCTGCTCCACGCGCGCGTGCAGGGCGATGACGCCACCCCACAGCAACTCGTCATCCATAGCACCCTCCCGCGCGCCAGGCCGCTTGACATGAGGTTACCCGTACGGACAAACTCCCGAAACAACTTGCACACACATGCAACTTTCCTCTCTGTCGCTACCTCCCCCAGCCCTCACTCCCGCTTCGCCGCCCCGGGCGCTCAGCGCTTGTTCCGTGGCGAACTCGCCCAACCAACTCACCCATGCCCAGGGAGCACCACCGTGGCCTGGATCTACCTGCTCATCGCCGCCGTCTTCGAAGTGGCCTTCGCGCTGAGCACCAACGCCTCCAAGGGCTTCACCCGGCTGTGGCCCTCCGTCGTCGCCGTGACCACCACCATCATCAGCGTGTACTTCCTCAGCCTGTCCCTCACGACACTGGACGTGGGCGTCGGCTACACTATCTGGACCGGCCTGGGCTCGTTGGGCACCGTCACCCTGGGCGCGGTCATGTACAAGGAGCACATCACCACACCGAAGGCGATCTCCATTCATGGCGATCATCGGCGGCGTCGTCGGCCTCAAGCTCACCGCCGGAGTCTGATGGCGTCCGGCTGACGAGCGGCGGGCCGCCCCGGGATACGGCGCCACCACCCAACGCCGAGCTGGCACGCGGGTCAGCGACTCCGCGGGCAGTCAGGAAGGGCCTGCGGGGAGTCTCGGGGTACGTACGACGCGGGGCAGGCGCGCGGTGGGCGCCCACGTACTGCCTGGGGGGCCGGCTCGTACGGTCAGTCCGTGATGGTGCCGTGCACCCGTACCCAGGAGTGCATGGCGATGGCCGCCGCCGCGCCCGCGTTGATGGACCGCGTGGAACCGAACTGCGCGATCGAGCACACCATGCTCGCCTGCTCCCGCGCCTCCCGGGTGAGCCCGGGGCCCTCCTGCCCGAACAGCAGCACGCAGCGGCGTGGCAGCTTGACGCGTTCCAGTGCGACCGCGCCGGGCAGGTTGTCGATCCCGATGATCAGCAGTTCCGCCCGCGCGGCCCACGCGGTCAGGTAGGCGGTGTCCGGGTGGTGCCGTATGTGCTGGTAGCGGTCGGTGACCATGGCTCCGCGCCGGTTCCAGCGGCGGTTGCCGACGATGTGGATCTCCTTGGCGAGGAAGGCGTTGGCCGTGCGCACCACGGAGCCGATGTTGAAGTCGTGGCTCCAGTTCTCCACGGCGACGTGGAAGTCGTGCCGCCGCGTGTCCAGGTCGGCAACGATCGCGTCGTGCGTCCAGTAGCGGTAGCCGTCCACGACGTTGCGGCGGTCCCCCTCGGCGAGCAGTCGCGGGTCGTACTGCTCGCCGACGGGCCACGGATCGGGGTGCGGTCCGTCCCCGACCCGAGGCTGGAAGCCCTCGTCGTACTGGAGCGGCTCGTCCCCGCCGGTCGGGGGAACGGGCTGGTCCGGGGCGTTCGGTGCGGTCTGGCTGGTCACCCCACGAGGGTACGGTCCGCCGACGCTCGCACGTCCGGCCCGGGCGCCCGCCCCGCCAGTCGCCCCCGCGCGCGGCGCAGGGTGGAGCCGATCCAGCGCAGGAAGTTGGTCGGAGCGCAGGAAGTTGGTCGGCAGGAACACCGCGTCCGCCGCGATCATCGCCAGCGAGAGGAACGGCAGCCCGAGCACGATGGCTATGCCGATGTGCTCCATCATCATCACCGCGAGCAGGACGTTCTTGGCCCTACGGTTGAGGAGGGCGAAGGGAAAGGCGACCTGGACGAAGACCGTCCCGTAGCTGAGCAGCATGACCAGCGTCCCACTGCTGCCCAGCGCATCGGTCAGGCAGGGCCCCAGGGCGAGAAGTAGTCGAGGTGGAGCGGGTAGTGCACGACGGTGCCGTCCTGCCAGCGAGTGCCCTGGATCTTGTACCAGCCAGCGGTCGCGTAGATCAGGCAGACCTGGCCCATGATCACGACCAGCGCGGCGTTGTGCACGAGATTGCCCAGCGCGTTCATCACCGTGCGCGGCTCGCCCGGCGCGTACCGACACACGGCCCACCACACCGCGTGTATCGCCCATAGCCCCCAGAAGGCCGGTACGGGGAGAGGGATCGGACCGCCCCGGTGCCTTCGTCGCTTCAACCGCCGCCCGTGGGCCGGGCACGCGCCCCGACACCGGGGTGCCGGCCATACCCGGCGCCGCCACGGTGTCACTGCCGACGCTGCGCACGGGGGACGGCTGGGCACCCGGGCGCCGGGCCTCGCGTGCCGCGCGTCGCGCGTCCAGCGACCACACGTGACCGCATCGGGTGAACACCAGGTAGATCGCCATCAGGTGGATGATGTTGTCGCCACCGTCGCCCACGAAGACGTTGCGGTTCTGCAGCGAGAGCACGCCGACCATGAAGAGCACGCACATGGTGCGCGTACGCCACCCCAGCGCCAACAGCGCACTGGAGAGTACGGCCATCGCGTACACGGCCTCGAACCCCACCCGGCCGTCCGACCACATCAGCACGGTGAACGCGCCGGTCCCGTCAATCAGTTGACGGGCCATCTCCGGCGCCCACGGGCTGTCCGGCCCGTACATCACCTGTCGGTGGGGCCATTCGCGCAGCAGGAACAACAGCCAGGTCAAGGCGAAACCGATCCTGACGACGGCGCTCTGGTACGGCCCCAGCACCGTCCCAGTGATCTTTGCCTGACCGCGAGCCGCGGCCCGCTCCAGCCGCCCTCCCAGCATGCGGAGGTTCACCGGTTGCTCTCCTTGGTCTGGCCGCCCCGGGGCTGCCGTTCGCTGAGCGCCGTATCGTCCGCGGCCTTACGTCCGGGCAGGTCGTCGCTGGTGATGGTCCACCAGGGGAGCACGCGGTAGACCGTCTTGAGATCGATCTTCTCCTCGCTCCAGGAGGGCGGGGCGACGGGCGTGGTGGCCGCCCGCACCTGTACGCGCTCCACGGTCCCACCCTCGTGTTCACCGCCGAACCGGTGCGCCACCATGCGGCGCACGTACCGCTCCGAGAGCTGGCCGCGCACGCCTATCGGCTGCTCCTTGGTGTCGTGCGAACCGGCGTAGAACTCCCATGCCCAACGCAGTTGGTTCTGCTGCGAGTGGCTCGGCAGCGGATTGTGCCGGATGGCCGCGCCGTCCTGGGCCGTCAGGTTGGTCCACGAGGTGACGGCGGTGCCGCCGTCCGGCGTACGCACCTCGGCACGCGCTGACACGGCCACGTTCTGCTGGAGGGGATTGGGTGCGAAAAGCTTCCAGTTCTGCTCCAACTCCGGGTAGATGTAATCGCCGATCGCCTCGCTGTGTTCTCTGCTGACCGTGTTCGACGGCGCCACGTGCAGGAACGACATCGCCAGATGCACGGCGACGGCCACCACGGCGACCGCGATCGCCACCCCGAGGACGATCTGCCCCGGCAGCGAAACACGCCCCTGCGCCGCGTTTTCCCCGGCGGTCCGGACATCGGGCGTGCGAGAGCCGGCGGGTGCCTTGGGCAACGGACGCGGGCGCGGTACGAGACGGGGTTCCTCACGAGGACCGGCGTCGGGCTCGGTGTCGAGCCCGAGAGCGGGCTGCGGGCCAGTCCCAGGAGCCGCGACCGCACCAGGAGCCGCGGCCGTGCCCTCCGCGGCCGGCTCCGGGTGGGCACCAGGGGTACGCGAAGCGGCCTCACCCGCCGCATCGGCCTCGGCGTCACCGGCGGCACCGCGCGGTGCCGGCTGCCTCCCTGCCCCCGCACGCCCCCGGCTCTTCGCCGCCCGCGCCGGCCTGCTCAGGCCGTTCGGCTCGCTCGTCCGGTTGCATACCCACCCCGTTTCCCATCCTGGCAGCGCGCAGCGCCCGCTCCCACGTACGCCCGGAGACGGTACCCACGGTGCATCATCCAGCACAGCACCTCCGAGTTATCCACAGCCCGGTTATCCACAGCCTTGACACCGATTGAGGCACTGGAGAACATTGAACCGAACGATCGGTCGGTTGACAGCGGGCCCGATCCCCGGCCTACGGACGCACCGACCGACGAGGTCTCGACGACCTGCGGGTCGGGTGGCGAGGAGCGTGACATGACGACGATGGCGCCGGACGCCGGCACCCAGGACGATGTGGCTTACGAGGCACAGTTCAACGCGGCGGTGACCGCCGAGGAGCGCATCGAGCCGCGCGACTGGATGCCAGACGCCTACCGCGCCTCACTGGTGCGGCAGATAGCTCAACACGCGCACTCAGAGATCATCGGCATGCAGCCCGAGGCGAACTGGATCACTCGCGCCCCCTCGCTGCGCCGCAAAGCCATCCTGATGGCCAAGGTGCAGGACGAGGCGGGCCACGGCCTCTATCTCTACAGCGCCGCCGAAACGTTGGGCACCAGCCGTGACGAACTCCTGGACCGCCTCCACTCCGGCCGTCAGAAGTACTCCTCGATCTTCAACTACCCCACGCTGACCTGGGCCGACGTCGGCGCCATCGGCTGGCTCGTCGACGGCGCCGCCATCACCAACCAGGTCCCGCTCTGCCGCTGCTCCTACGGCCCCTACGCCCGCGCCATGGTCCGTATCTGCAAGGAGGAGTCGTTCCACCAGCGCCAGGGGTACGAACTACTCCTCGCCCTCAGCCAGGGCACCGAGGCCCAGCACGCGATGGCCCAGGACGCCGTCAACCGCTGGTGGTGGCCCTCCCTCATGATGTTCGGCCCACCGGACGACGAGTCGGCGCACTCCGCCCAGTCCATGGCATGGCGGATCAAACGGCACTCCAACGACGAGCTGCGACAGCGCTTCGTCGACATCTGCGTCCCGCAGGCCGACTCCCTGGGCCTCACACTCCCCGACCCGGACCTGACCTGGGACGAGGAGCGCGGGCACTACGCCTTCGGCCCCATCGACTGGGACGAGTTCCGTGAAGTGCTGCGCGGCAACGGACCGTGCAACGAACAGCGCATCAACCAACGCCGCACGGCACACGAGGAAGGCGCCTGGGTACGCGAGGCCGCCACCGCCTACGCGACCAAGCAAGCCGAGCGCAGCCGGCACGGCTACCGCGCCCCACACGACCCGCAGCAGGGCGACACACAGGAAGAGGACATCGCATGAGCACGGCGGACTGGCCCCTGTGGGAGGTATTTGTGCGCAGCAGGCGCGGCCTGAGCCACACCCACGCCGGCAGTCTGCACGCGCCGGACGCCACCATGGCCCTGCGCAACGCCCGCGACCTGTACACCCGCCGCTCGGAAGGCATCTCCGTGTGGGTGGTGCCCTCCGCCGAGATCACCGCCTCGTCACCGGACGAGAAGGACTCGTACTTCGAGCCCGCGGCCGACAAACCGTACCGCCACCCGACGTTCTACGAGATCCCCGAGGGAGTACGGCACCTATGAACCCCGCACCCGCGAGCGCGGCGCTGGCCCTGGGAGACGACGCCCTGCTCCTCTCACACCGGCTGGGGGAGTGGGCCGGGCACGCCCCCGTCCTCGAAGAGGAACTGGCCCTCGCCAACATCGCCCTCGACCTCCTCGGGCAGGCACGTGTCCTGCTCTCCCTGGTCGGCGACGAGGACGAACTCGCCTACCTGCGCGAGGAACGCGCCTTCCGCAACCTCCAGTTGGTCGAGCAGCCGCGCGGCGACTTCGCCCACACCATCGCCCGCCAGCTCTACTTCTCCAGCTACCAGCGACTGCTGTACGAGGAGCTGGCACAGGGCGACACGGCCATCGCCGAACTCGCGTCCAAAGCGGTCAAGGAAGTCGACTACCACCGCGACCACGCGGAGCACTGGACACTGCGCCTCGGCGACGGGACAGCCGAAAGCCACCAGCGGATGCAGCAGGCTCTGGACGCCCTGTGGCGGTACACCGGCGAGGCGTTCGAGCCGATCGAGGGCCTCACGGTGAACTGGGCGACGCTGCGAGCTCGTTGGACGGACCGCATCACCACCGTGCTCCGCCAGGCCACGCTCACGGTGCCAAGCGGACCGCAGAGCGGCTCATGGGCCGCAGGCGGCGGGCGACAGGGCGTCCAGACCGAGCCGTTCGGCCGCATGCTGGCCGAGATGCAGCACCTGCACCGCAGCCACCCGGGGGCGACATGGTGACCACGAGCCCCGTAGGCGAGACGCCGCTGGAGCGGGAACTGCGCGAAGTCGCCGGTTCCGTCCCGGACCCCGAGCTGCCCGTGCTCAGCCTCGCCGAAATCGGCGTACTGCGCGGGCTGCGAGTGACCGGGCCCGGGCGGGTCGAGGTGGAGCTGACGCCGACGTACACCGGCTGCCCGGCGATCGAGACCATGTCCGCCGACATCGAGCAGGCACTGCACCAACACGGCATGCCAGAGGTAACGCTCCGCACGGTCTTCTCGCCGCCCTGGACCACCGACGCCATCAGCGCCGACGGTCGACGCAAGCTCAAGGAGTTCGGCATAGCCCCGCCGCGCGCCACCAGGCCGGCCATCAGCGGACCGGTGGCGGTGGACCTGGCCATCCGCTGCCCACACTGCGGCTCGACGCGCACCAGCCTGCTCAGCCGGTTCTCGTCCACCGCCTGCAAGGCGCTGCGCCGCTGTGAGTCCTGCCTCGAACCCTTCGACCACTTCAAGGAGCTGTCATGAGCGCGGCTCGCCACAACGCCTTCCACCGGCTGCGGGTGACAGCAACCGAACAGCTCACCGACGACGCCGTGGCGATCACCTTCGCCGTCCCCCCCGACCTGCGAAGCCTCTACCGCTACACGCCCGGGCAGCACATCACCCTGCGCCGCTTCACCGGCAACACCGAGATACGCCGCACCTACTCGATCTACTCGCCGGCACTCGACGCGGACGGCCCCACGAGCCTGCGCGTGGGCGTGCGACTCGTCGAGGGCGGTGAGTTCTCCACGTACGCGCTCAAGGAACTCGTCGTCGGTGACGAGGTGGAGGTGATGGCGCCAGCCGGCCGGTTCGTCCTCGACGTCGGCCCCGCGCCCCGGAGGGACGGCGCGGAGAACACAGACGAGACAGACGACGCGGACGACAGGGGCGGTCCGCAACGGAAGTCGGACCACGTCATCGACGGCGGACACTATGCGGCCATCGTCGGCGGCAGCGGCATCACTCCCGTGCTGTCGATCGTCGCGACCCTGCTGGCCCACCGCCCCACCGCCCGCTTCTGCCTGGTACGCAGCGACCGTTCAGCCGCTTCCACGATGTTCCTGGAGGAGGTCGCCGACCTCAAAGACCGCTATCCGGACCGCCTCCAGCTCGTGCACGCCCTCTCGCGCGAGGAACAACAGGTCGGGCTGCCGTCGGGCCGTCTCGACCGCGAGCGGCTGACCCGCCTACTCCCCGCCCTGGTATCGGTGGCCAACGTGGACGGTTGGTTCCTGTGCGGGCCTTACGGGCTTGTACGGGCCGCCGACGCCGCCCTCAGCGAGCTGGGCGTTCCGCGTGCTCGCGTGCACCAGGAAATCTTCCACGTGGCAGACGACTCGCTACCCACCACCAGCAGCGTCGCCCCCGCTCACAGCACGGTGACCGCCACCATGGACGGCAGGTCGGGCACCTGGCCCGTGGGCGGGACGGAATCCCTGCTGGAGACGGTGCTGCGCAATCGCGCCGACGCGCCGTACGCGTGCAAGGGCGGTGTCTGCGGCACCTGCCGGGCCTTCCTGGTCTCCGGCGAGATCAACATGGACCGTAACTTCGCGCTCGAAGCGGAGGAACTGGACGCGGGGTACGTGCTGGCCTGCCAGTCGCACCCGGTCAGCGAACAGGTGGAACTCGACTTCGACCGCTGAACAGCCGACGACGGTTGCGTTGGCGGGAACCCGCCGACGAGGCCGTCGGTGAAGCCGTGGGCAAGGCCGTCGATGAAGCGCCGGTCCGGGGCTACGGCTGGCTTCCAGCCGCACACGGCGGCCTCAGCACATGGTTTTCGCCGCACCCACGCCGTAGCAGCGGCAGCGACCACGACGGCCGGGCGACAACGCCCGGCCGTCCGTCGTGAGCTGGTTCACGCGTTACAGCACCGACGTGGGCTGCCCACCCTCGCTCACCATCGGGCGCCCCGCAGCATGCCAGGCCAGCATGCCGCCGCCGACGTTGACCGCGTCCAGGCCCTGCGCCATCAGGTACTGCGCCACCTGCGCGGACCGCCCGCCCACACGACACACGACGTGCACCCTGCGGCCATCGGCAACCGCCTCGGTCAGTTCGCCGAACCGGGCCACGATCTCGCTCATAGGCAAGTGCAACGCGCCTTCGGCGTGCCCCGCCGCCCACTCGTCGTCCTCACGGATATCCAGCAGGAAACCATCAGCCGGTACCGCCGCGGCCTCTACCTCGGGCATCTGGGCAAAAGCCATCAAGGCACCTCTTCTTCTCTCGGTCTTCTCAGAGCTCATCCGGTATCCCCCACTCAATCGTGCAGGCCCGCGGCATCCCAAACCGACCGGGAGCTGTCTGTCCTCGCCCCCGGGCACCCTCGCTCTTCGTTCCTCGCTTCTCGCTCCTTGCCCCGACCGTCGTCTCTCGGGCCTGCGACCAGCGGCCAGGCCCGACGCCGGGCGCGAGGCCCACGGGCCCGGGCTCGGGGGTGGCTGCGGGCTGGTGGGCTTGGTGGGCGGTCCTGGGGGCTTGGGGAGGCTCAGGAGGCGCGGGGCTTTGCGGGCGAGGCTCTGCGGGGGACAGGTTGGTGGGGGTAGTGATGGGGCAAGCTGGTAGTGGGGTGGGGGCATGAGGTTCATGAGGAGGCGGAGGCGTCTTGGGTAGCCGACGGGCCTGGAGTGCCGTGGCTGACGTTGTCGGCTCACCGAATTCGGTTACGGGCTTCGGGGGCTCCCCAGCCCCCCTCCCCCCAGCCCCACCCCACACCCCACACGCCCATCCAAAACACACCCCGCCACGCCCAGCCCCGCACAACAGCGCGCCGACCAACCGCCTACCCCACCCGACGCGTTCGACCTGCCCCAGGCCGCGCGCTAGTTGAGCAGTTCCGCGAGTTGGGCCTCGCGCTCCGCGACCTGGGCGAGCAGTTGCTCGGCGATCTCCTCGAGCAGGCCGTCCGGGTCGTCCTGAGCCACCTTGATCATGGCGCCGATGGCGCTGGATTCCAGCTCCTCCGCCATGGTCGCCAGCAGTTCCTTCCGTGCGGCGAGCCATTCGAGCCGGGCGTACAGCTCCTCGCTGCGGCTGGGCCACTGCGGCTCGGGGGGCAGGCCGGACTCCCACTCCTCGGCTAGTACGAGTAGTTCCTCGGCGTTGCCGTCCGCGTAGGCGGCGTTGACCCGGACGAGGAACGCCTCCCGGCGCTCCCGCTCGGCGTCCTCGCGGGCCAGATCGGGGTGGGCCTTGCGGACCAGGTCGCGGAAGATACGGCGGGCCTCGTCACTGGGCCTGACCCGGGGCGGCGGCTTGACCGAGCGTTCGGTGAGCATCGACTGCGCCTCCGGAGAGATCCCGTCGGAGTCCATCCAGCCCTGGAACAGCTCCTCCACCTGCGGCATGGGCAGCACCAACGAACGCGCCTCCCGCGCCCGGCGCAGGTCTTCCTCGTCGCCCGACCGCACCGCGATCGCTTCCGCGATCAGGGCGTCGAGTTCGTCCAGCCGCGTGTACATGGGGCCGAGACGTTGGTGGTGCAGCCGGGAAAAGTTCTCCACCTCGACCCGGAAGGTCTCCAAGGCGATCTCGAACTCGATCAACGCCTGCTCGGCGGCCCGCACCGCGCGCTCTAGCCGTTCCTCGGGGCGTGGCGGGGACCCCGGCGCGGAGTCTGCTTGCTGCTGGCGCGCTTCCTCGTTCGTCTGCGCTTCGGGGTTCGTCACGCAGCCAGCCTACGGGCCACCTCGCCAGCCCCGCCGCGTCCGGTTCACACGCCGAGTTCGGTCGCTATTCGCCCGGTCCGCACGGCGGTGACCAGGTGCGCGTGGTCGGCCTCGGTGCGGTCCGCGTAGGCCGTCGCGAACTCCGCCATCGCCTCGTCCAGCTCCTCCCCCTTACCGCAGTAACCGCCGATGACGCGCGGGTCCGCGCTGTGTGAGTGGGCCCGGGCCAGCAGCGCGCCCGTCATCCGGCCGTAGTCGTCGAACTGGTCCGCGGCCAGGGCCGCCGGGTCCACGCTTCCCTTGCGGTTGCGGAACTGCCGCACCTGGTACGGCCGCCCGGCCACCGTCGTCCAGCCCAGCAACTGGTCGCTGACCACCTGTATCCGCTTCTGCCCGAGCACCACGCGCCTGCCCTCGTGTCGCTCGGTCACGGACGCGGGTGCCGCGCTCCAGCGCGGGTCCAAAGAGATCTTTCTCACATGCGGGAGCAGCGCGGAGGGCCTGGCCTCCTTCACCTGAAGCACCAGCGGCTCGCCACGGTGGTCGAGCAGCAGCACCACGTACGAGCGAGTGCCGACGCTGCCGGTGCCGACCACGCGGAAGGCCACGTCGTGCACCGCGTACCGGGCCAGCAGCGGCAGTCGGTCCTCCGGCAGGGTGCGCAGGTACTCCCCGAGCGCCAGGGTCACTGCCGCGGCCTCCTCGTCGGGCACCCGGCGCAGGACCGGCGGGGCATCCACGAAGCGTCGTCCGCCGTCGGGCGTGGTCTCGGTCGAGCGGGCCGCGAAGCGCGCGCTGGTGTTGCGCCGGGCCTTCTCCGAGACCCGTTCCAGCGTGCCGAGCAGGTCCCTCGCGTCCGTGTGGGAGACGAGTTCCTCGTCGGCTATGGCGGTTCCACGCCTCGGCGGTCGGCAGTTTGGCGAGCAACCGCATTGGTGCGGCGGTAGGCGCCCGCCGCGTCCCGGGCCGCCACGCGGCACACCTCTTCGCCCGCGCCGGCCTCGCGCCCCGCGAGCACCAGCGAGGCCGCGAGCCGCTTGAGGTCCCACTCCCAGGGTCCGTACACGGTCTCGTTGAAGTCGTTGAGGTCCATGACCAGCCGCCCGCGGGCGTCCCCGTACAGGCCGAAGTTGGCCGCGTGCGCGTCCCCGCACACCTGCGGCCCGATGCCGGTCACGGGCCCGCAGGCCAGGTCGTGAGCCATCAGGCCGGCCGTACCGCGCAGGAAGGCGAACGGGGAGGCCACCATGCGGCCGACGCGGATGGGGACCAGTTCCGCCAGCCGCCCGGTGTTGGACTCGCGCACGGCGGTGACGGCGTCGGGGCGTTGGCAGTCCGGCTCGAAGCGGGCGTGCGCGTGGCGCGACATCCGCTCCCGCAACGCTTTCCCCTCGCGCTTCCCCAGGCCGGCCCCGTCGCGCCGAGCGAAGCCCGGCACGTGCGGCACCCGCTCCCCGCACGCCACACGCTCCACCACGGCCACGTCAGACGCGTCCACGTCAAACATGACCTCGTCTGTCACGACCGCGTCGGAACCGCTCTCGGCAGCCACCGTTTCGACCTCCCCATCCCCGTCACGCACCCGAATCGGTGCGTGTGAGGGAACGGTACAGACAGGGCGCGAGGTCGGTGACGGCCTGTGGGTAACCTCGTGATGTGGCACTCGGCAGTGCCACGTTCGAGTGGCCGCCACTACCAGAGGGGTGGCCTGACCAGCGGGAACGTCACGTCGGGCAGTACGCCCTACTGTGGATAGGGCCTTGTCGCAAGGAAACCGCAACCGGGAGGACGAGGAGAAGCGTGGTGGATCGAGACGCCTCCGTGGAGACCATCCGGCGTGAGATGACCACCTTCGCCCGGCGGGCCCGCGCCGTGGCCGCCCGCATTCACCCCGAGCTGTCGCTGGTCTCCTTCACACTGCTCGCGCACCTGGAGGACTCGGACGGCTGCCGCGCCACCGACCTCGCGGCGCACTACCTCCTGGACAAGTCCACCGTCAGCCGCCAGATGTCCGCCCTGGAGCGACTCGGATACGTCGAGCGCCGGACGGACCCCGCCGACTACCGGGTACAGGTCCTGCACCTCACCGCGTCCGGCACCGAGGTCCTCCGCGGCGTGACCGCCAGCCGCCGGGCCCTCATGCAGCGCCGCCTCGCGAACTGGGACGTCGGCGACCTCGAACAGTTCGCGACGTACCTTCGCCGCTACAACGCGACGAGCGACCCCCTCGACTGACGCCCCGCCCCACGCGTACGCGACGCGCCCACGCACACGCCCGCTTCGCGGCCCGCCCGCCTACGCCCGCACCACGCGCACGTGCGCGCCACACTACGCTCACGTGCGCGCCACACTCATGCGCACACCACGGTCACGGTCACATCCGCACCCGGTCACACCCGCGCCACGCTCCCGTTCGCACCGCGCTCACGTGCGGAAACGGTCGGGGCACTGGCCGCCGTCCGGCAGGTACGTCTCAGCCCAGGCGCCGAGGGCCTTGAGCGCGGGCTCCATGGCCTCGCCACCCTTGGTGAGGCGGTAGAAGACCCGCAGCGGCGGACCGGGGTCCACCTAGCGGGAGACCAGTCCGACGGCGGCCAGTTCCGAGAGCCGGTCGGACAGCATGCGCTCGCTGATCCCGGGGATGGCCCGGCGCAGCTCGGCGAAGTTGCCGCCGCCGTTCATCAGCGTGGCCACGATCAGGCCGGTCCAGCGCTTACCGAACAGCCCGAAGACGCGCGTCACGCCGTGCCTGCAGCTGTGTTCGGTCGCGTCCGTCATGACCTCAGGGTACCGCTCAACCCTTCGGAGCTATAAAAAAGTAAGCTGCTGTTTTATCAATAGGTACGTACGGAAGTTCGGCCACAGGCCGCTCCGTGCGACGTCGGCAGCGCCGACCACACCCCTTGTCACGCCCTTGTCACGTCCCAAGACGTACGGATCACGGAGGCACGCCATGCCCACCCTGCTGCACCTCGACTCGTCGCTCTACTCGCTGGACGCCTCCGCCTCGCGCGCCGTGACGTCGTCCTTGCGCAAGGCATTGGGAGGAGCAGCACCCGAACGGCACGGTCATCTACCGGGACCTGGCCGCCGACCCGCTGCCGCACATCGACGAGATATCCGCGACCGCCGGCTTCTCCGACCCCGCCGAGCACACCCCCGAGCAGCAGGCCGCCTTCGCCCTGCGCGTCGAGCTCGCCGAGGAGCTGGAGCGGGCGGACGCGGTGCTCATCGGCGCCCCGATGTACAACTTCACGATCCCCTCCACCCTCAAGACGTGGCTAGACCAGGTGATCATCGTGGGCCGTACGGCGGGCGAGGCCCCGTCGGCGGCGGGCACCCCGGTGGTGGCCAGCCGCGGCGGCTCGTACGCGCCCGGTACTTCCGAGGGAATCCTTCGAGTTTGTCCAGAACTACCTGGAGAAGGCCCTGAACGGCATGCTCGCCCTCGACGTGGACTTCATCGTTCCCGAGCTGACCCTCGCCCGCACCACGCCGGCCATGGCGGACCTCGTCGAACTGTCCGACGCCTCGCACGCCAAGGCCAAGGCCCTGGCCGCGCGCTTCGGAGCCTGACTCGACGCGGCACCTGCGCCGACGCGGGCCTGGAGCACGGCGCGGGGTTGGCGGCAACGGGCGTTCACCCACACGCCGCCACACCGCACCACGTACCCGGCCGTCACCCCGCACGCCGCACCGGCCCGTCGAACGCGGCACGCCGCACGCGGATACAACGAAAGAACCCCCTCCCCGGATTTCTCCGGAGCGGGGGTTCTTTTATCTGTGCGCGAGGGGGGAGTTGAACCCCCACGCCCTTTCGGGCACTGGAACCTGAATCCAGCGCGTCTGCCTATTCCGCCACCCGCGCATGGGTAGCCCCATGGGACTTGCTCACCTTAAGTGATGTACTTCTCCGATCGAAATGGACCGGTGAGGAGCCATCCGCTTTCGGTGTGGGCGCCTTCCGACATCCAGAAGATTAGCACGCTGGCCGGGGTGGCTTCACATCCGTTATCGGCACCCCATCGGCCGAGAGACCCCCAGACGACCCGGGGACCCCCTCAGTTGCGGGACACTAGCTCTGGGGCACATCTACGATCCCGGTGAATGGGGGACACTCCGCTGTGAGGTGGTGACACTCCTCGCACCGGGCCAGGAAGGGGAACCAGCCGATTTCCCGACGCGTGGATACGATCAGTAAGCAGTATCAAGACGACACGACCGAGGAAGACTAAGGAAGGAGGTGCCCCGTGGGAGTACTGAAGCGCTTCGAGCAGCGTCTCGAAGGTCTCGTGAACGGCACCTTCGCCAAGGTGTTCAAGTCCGAGGTCCAGCCGGTCGAGATCGCGGGGGCACTCCAGCGTGAGTGCGACAACAACGCCACCATCTGGAACCGCGACCGCACCGTCGTCCCCAATGACTTCATCGTCGAGCTGAGCGCGCCGGACTTCGAGCGGCTCAGCCCGTACTCGGGGCAGCTCGGTGACGAGTTGTCCGGCATGGTCGGCGACTACGCCCAGCAGCAGCGCTACACCTTCATGGGCACCATCAAGGTGCACCTGGAGAAGGCCGACGACCTCGACACCGGTCTGTACCGGGTTCGCAGCCGCACGCTCGCCGCGAGTCAGAGTCAGAGCCCGCAGCCGGGTCCGGCCGCGGGGCAGCCGCCCGGGCAGGGCGGGCAGGGACTGGGATTGCGGGCGGTGCCGCCCCGCGGAGGGCACGCGCCCGGTGGCCAGCCGCCCATGCCCAGCGCCCCGCCGCCCGGCGCGCGTCCCGCGCCGCGGCCGGGTCAGCCGGGCGCCGGGCCGCACCAGGGAGCACAGACGCGGCGGTGGATCGAGATCAACGGCACCCGCCATCAGATTTCCCGGCCCACTCTGGTGCTGGGTCGGAGCACGGACGCTGACGTGCGGATCGACGATCCGGGCGTCTCGCGCCGGCATTGCGAGATCCGGGTCGGAACGCCCTCGACGGTCCAGGATCTGGGATCGACCAACGGCATCGTGGTAGACGGACAGCACACCACGCGCGCTACGCTCCGCGACGGCTCCCGCGTCGTCGTGGGCAGCACCACCATCGTTTATCGGCAAGCCGAAGGGTGAAGCGGGGGCAATGTCAGAGCTGACCCTCACGGTCATGCGGTTGGGTTTCCTCGCCGTACTGTGGCTGTTCGTCATCGTGGCCGTACAGGTCATCCGCAGCGATCTGTTCGGTACGCGGGTGACCCAGCGCGGGTCGCGGCGCGGCAGCGACCGGGCGCAGCGGCAGCAGGCGGGCCCGCCACAGCAGCGGCAGCAACAGCAGTCCGGCGGCCGGGGGGGCGGTCGGCAGCGGCGCGGCGCCCCAACCAAGCTGGTGGTGTCCGAGGGCACCCTCACCGGTACCACCGTCGCCCTCCAGGGCCAGACGATCTCGCTCGGTCGGGCCCACGACTCGACGATTGTGCTGGACGACGACTACGCCTCCAGCAGGCATGCCAGGATCTATCCAGACCGTGACGAGCAGTGGATCGTCGAGGATCTCGGGTCCACGAACGGTACGTATCTCGACCGGACCCGGCTCACCACGCCGACGCCGATTCCGCTCGGTGCGCGGGTCCGCATCGGCAAGACCGTCATCGAGCTGCGGAAGTAGTAGGAACATGACGACCGGAGGGTGGGCACCGTGCGGATGTACCCGGAGCCGACGGGCGAGGTGCGCATGAGTCTGTCGCTGCGTTTCGCCGCCGGATCGCACAAGGGCATGATCCGGGAGGGCAACGAGGACTCCGGCTACGCCGGCCCCAGGCTGCTGGCCATCGCCGACGGCATGGGCGGGCAGGCGGCCGGTGAGGTCGCCAGTTCGGAAGTGATCTCCACCCTCGTCCAGCTCGACGACGACGTGCCCGGCTCCGACATCCTCACCTCGCTGGGCAGCGCCCTGCAGCGGGCCAACGACCAGCTGCGCGTCATGGTCGAGGAGGACCCGCAGCTCGAGGGCATGGGCACCACACTCACCGCGCTGCTGTGGACCGGTCAGCGGCTCGGCCTCGTGCACGTCGGGGACTCGCGCGCGTACCTGTTGCGCGACAGCGCCCTGACACAGATCACCCAGGACCACACCTGGGTGCAGCGGCTGGTGGACGAGGGCCGGATCACCGAGGAGGAGGCCACCACGCACCCGCAGCGGTCGCTGCTGATGCGGGCCCTGGGCAGTGGTGACCACGTCGAGCCCGACCTGTCGATCCGCGAGGTGCGGGCCGGGGACCGGTACCTGATCTGCTCGGACGGGCTGTCCGGCGTGGTCAGTCACCAGACCCTCGAGGAGACGCTGGCCAGCTACCAGGGGCCGCACGAGACCGTGCAGGAGCTGATCCAGCTCGCGCTGCGCGGCGGTGGCCCGGACAACATCACGTGCATCGTCGCGGACGTCCTGGACATGGACAGCGGCGACGCGATGACCGCGCAGCTCAACGACACCCCGGTGATCGTCGGCGCGGTGGCCGAGAACCAGGTCCAGCTCGGTGACGGCGGCGCCGCGCAGACCCCCGCGGGTCGCGCCGCCGAACTGGGCAGGAAGCCCGTGCCGTCGCAGGCGAGCGGCGAGGACGCGGGGGGCTTCGGCCCGCCCGGCAGCGGCGAGCCGTCCATCGGCCAGCCCACCGGCGGCGGTTTCGGCGGCTACCCGGACGGCGAGGCGCTCAGCAAGGGCGGCCGCGGCAAGTGGATCAAGCGCTCGGCGTACATCGCGCTGGCGCTCGCGGTGGTCGGCGGCGGGTTGTACGGCGGCTACCGGTGGACCCAGAACCAGTACTACGTGGGCGCCAACGGCGACCACGTGGCGATCTACCAGGGCATCAGCCAGGACCTGGCGTGGATCAGCCTCAACAAGGTCCACCAGGACTTCGCGGACATCGAACTCAAGTACCTGCCGGTGGACCAGCGCGGCCGTGTCGAGGACACTATCGCGATGAGCGACCTCGGGCAGGCCCGCAAGAAGGCGAAGCAGCTGGGCCTGCTCGCCGGCACCTGCCAGAAGCTCGACCAGCAAAAGCGCGCTGAGGAAGAGCGCAAGAAGGCCGAGGACCAGCAGCGGGACCTCGGCAAGAGAGAGGGCCAGACAGACGGCCAGGCCGGCAAGCCAGGCGCGCAGCCCCGTACCGACAAGACCACTCAGTCCCCCACCCCGACGCCAACGCCCTCGCTGTCCCCGGCGGAGCGCGAACTGGCCGACGAGTGCGGCGGCACCCAGCAGTGAAGCGGTAGGGGGCCGCCAGCGATGAGCAGCAGTACCACCAGCACGACCACGATCAGTACGGCCGGTCCGCCGAGCCGTCGCAACACCGAGCTCGCGATGCTCGCCTTCGCGGTGATCATCCCGGTGTTCGCGTACGCCAACGTGGGCCTCGCGCTCAGCGACGAGATGCCGTCGGGCATGCTCAGCTACGGCCTGGGCCTCGGGTTGCTGGCCAGCGTGGGCCACATCGTGGTGCGCAAGTTCGCGCCGTACGCCGACCCGTTGCTGTTGCCGCTGGCGACGTTGCTCAACGGGCTCGGCCTGGTGTTGATCTGGCGCCTGGACCAGTCGGAGCGGCTGGCCAGGACGGCCGAGGCGCAGGGCTTCGCCTACCAGGCGTCGGCGCCGAACCAGCTCATGTACTCGGCGATGGGCGTGGCGTTCTTCATCGCCGTGCTGATGCTGCTGAAGGACCACCGCATCCTGCAGCGCTACACGTACATCTCGATGGCCGGGGCGCTGGTCCTGCTGGTCATGCCGGTGTTCTTTCCAGCCAAGTTCGGTGCCCGGATCTGGGTGACCGTGGCCGGTTTCTCCATCCAGCCGGCCGAGTTCGCGAAGATCGTGATCGCGGTGTTCTTCGCCGGCTACCTGATGGTCAAGCGGGACGCGCTGGCGCTGGCCAGCCGCCGCTTCATGGGGCTGTACCTGCCGCGCGGGCGTGACCTGGGGCCGATCCTCGTCGTGTGGGCGATGAGCATCCTGATCCTGGTCTTCGAGACCGACCTCGGCACCTCGCTGCTGTTCTTCGGCATGTTCGTCGTCATGCTGTACGTGGCGACCGAGCGCACGAGCTGGATCGTGTTCGGCCTGCTGATGTCGGCGATCGGCGCGGTGGGCGTGGCGACCTTCGAGCCGCACGTGCAGCAGCGCGTGGACGCCTGGCTCGACCCGTTCGCGGTCTACGACACCGGTCAGGGCACCGAGCAGATCGCGCAGGCGCTCATGGCGTTCGGCTCCGGCGGCGTGATGGGCACCGGGCTCGGGCAGGGCAACTCCGACCTGATCGGCTTCGCCGCCAACTCCGACTTCATCCTCGCCACCGTCGGCGAGGAGCTGGGGCTGGCCGGCACGATGGCGATCCTGCTGCTATACGGGTTGATCGTGGAGCGCGGCGTGCGCACGGCGCTGGCCGCCCGTGACCCGTTCGGAAAGCTGCTGGCCATCGGCCTCTCCGCGGCCTTCGGCATCCAGGTCTTCGTCGTCGCCGGCGGCGTGATGGGGCTGATCCCGCTGACCGGTATGACCATGCCGTTCCTGGCGGCGGGTGGTTCGTCCGTGATGGCCAACTGGGCGCTGGTCGCCATCCTGATCAAGATCAGTGACACCGCGCGCCGCCCGGCCCCCGCTCCCTCACCCGACGCCGAGATGACCCAGGTGGTCCGACCGTGAACAAGCCCCTGCGCCGGATCGCGATCTTCTGCGGGCTCCTGGTCCTGGCCCTGCTGGTGCGCGACAACTGGATCCAGTTCGTGCAGGCCGACGAGTTGGCCGACCACAAGCACAACCGCCGCGTGGAGATCGCCCGCTACAGCCAGCCGCGCGGCAACATCATCGTGGACGGCAAGGCCATCACCGGTTCCAAGGAGACCAACGGGACCGACTTCAAGTACAAGCGCACCTACACCGACGGCGAGATGTGGGCGCCGGTCACCGGCTACGCCTCGCAGGTCTACGGCGCCACGCAGTTGGAGAACCTGCACGACGGCATCCTCACCGGCGACGACGACCGGCTGTTCTTCAACCGCACCCTCGACATGATCACGGGCAAGAGCAAGAAGGGTGGCGACGTCATCACCACCCTGAACGCCAAGGCCCAGAAGGCCGCCTTCCAGGGGCTCGGCACCAAGAAGGGCGCCGTCGCCGCGCTCGACCCGCGCACCGGCAAGATCCTCGCCCTGGCCTCCACGCCAAGCTACGGCCCGTCCACCATCGCGGGCGGCTCGAAGAAGGACGAGGAGGAGTGGAAGCGGCTGGACGAGAAGACCAACAAGGACGTCCCGATGCTCAACCGGGCGCTGCGCCAGACGTACCCGCCCGGCTCCACGTTCAAGGTCGTCACGGCCGCCGCCGCGCTGGAGAACGGCGTGTACGACAGCGTCGACGAGAAGACCAACTCGCCGCTGCCGTGGAAGCTGCCGCTGACCACCGGCCGGCCGCTGCCGAACGAGGGGAACATCCCCTGCGAGAACGCCAGCCTCAAGCTGGCCCTCCAGGTCTCGTGCAACACGGTCTTCGGCAAGATCAGCGACGACCTCGGCAACGAGAAGATGATCGAGCAGGCCGAGAAGTTCGGGTTCAACGAGACCGTCGACACCCCGGTGCGTACCGCCGCGAGCGTCTACCCCGAGGATAACCGGCCGCAGAACGCGATGGCCGGCATCGGCCAGGCCAGCAACCGGGCGACGCCGCTCCAGATGGCCATGGTCACCGCGGCGATCGCCAACGACGGCAAGATGATGAAGCCGTACATGGTCGACAAGCTGCGGGCGCCCAACCTCAACGTGGTCGAGCAGACCGAGCCCGACGAGATGTCGCGGCCCATGTCGTCGGAGACCGCGAACAAGCTCCAGGACATGATGGAGAACGTCGTCGAGAAGGGCACGGGAACCAGCGCCCGCATCCCCGGCGTCACCGTCGGTGGCAAGACCGGCACCGCCCAGCGCGGTGTGGCCAACAGCAAGAAGCCGTACGCCTGGTTCATCTCCTACGCCAAGGGCGAGGACGGGTCCCCGGTAGCGGTCGCGGTGGTGGTCGAGGACTCGCAGGCGTCCCGCGGTGACATCTCCGGTGGCGGGCTGGCGGCGCCGATCGCCAGGTCCGTCATGAAGGCCGTGCTCGACAGCGAGAAGTGACCCAGGCCACCCTGATGATCCAGATCTCCACACGGCGCGATACCGGTCGGATATCAGGTCACGGTGGCGGCCAGGACCCGTGATACACGGCGGGTACGGTATGCCGAGCAGCACACCGCCGGGCCCCACACCGGTGCGGTCGGGAATGACGGAGAGGGCTGGAGAAGCTATGGAAGAGCCGCGTCGCCTCGGCGGCCGGTACGAGCTGGGCTCGGTGCTCGGCCGTGGTGGCATGGCGGAGGTCTACCTCGCCCATGACACGCGCCTGGGCCGCACCGTCGCTGTGAAGACGCTACGAGTCGACCTTGCGCGCGACCCGTCGTTCCAGGCCCGGTTCCGCCGTGAGGCCCAGTCGGCCGCCTCGCTCAACCATCCCGCGATCGTCGCGGTGTACGACACCGGCGAGGACTATGTCGACGGCGTCTCGATCCCCTACATCGTGATGGAGTACGTCGACGGCTCGACCCTTCGCGAACTGCTCCACTCCGGGCGGAAGTTGCTGCCCGAGCGGTCGATGGAGATGACCGTCGGCATCCTGCAGGCCCTGGAGTACTCGCACCGCAACCAGATCGTCCACCGCGACATCAAGCCGGCCAACGTCATGCTGACGCGCACCGGCCAGGTCAAGGTGATGGACTTCGGCATCGCCCGCGCGATGGGCGAGTCCGGCATGACGATGACGCAGACCGCCGCCGTCATCGGCACCGCCCAGTACCTCTCGCCCGAGCAGGCCAAGGGCGAGCAGGTGGACGCGCGCAGCGACCTCTACTCGACCGGCTGCCTGCTGTACGAACTGCTCACGGTGCGGCCCCCGTTCGTCGGCGACTCGCCGGTGGCGGTCGCCTACCAGCACGTGCGCGAGGAGCCGCAGCCGCCCAGCGCGTACGACCCCGAGATCACGCCCGAGATGGACGCGATCGTGCTGCGGGCGCTGGTGAAGGACCCGGACTACCGCTACCAGTCGGCCGACGAGATGCGCGCCGACATCGAGGCGGCCCTCGACGGGCAGCCGGTGGCGGCCACGGCCGCGCTCGGCGCCGTCGGCTACGGGGACGACCAGCCGACGGCCATGCTCCGGCCGCAGGACGCCGCGGCGCAGACGACCATGCTGCCGCCCGCGCGCGACGACGACGGCTTCGGCTACGACGAGCGCGGGGACCGGCACCGCGGCGAGAAGAAGAACCACACCTCGACGATCCTGCTGGTCATCGCCGCGATCCTGGTGCTGGTGGGCGCGATCTTCATCGGCAAGGCGCTGTTCGGCGGCGACAAGAACGACGACATGGTCGACGTGCCCAACCTGGTCGGCAAGACGCTCGCGGAGGCCCAGAAGACGGCCGAGAACGGCGACTTCACGATCGAGGAGGGCGAGGCGAAGTTCTGCAAGCAGCCCAAGGGAACGGTCTGTGAGCAGACGCCCGCCTTCAGCCCGGAGGCCGAGGTCAAGCGGAACGGCACCGTCGAGGTGGTGATGTCGAAGGGGCTCGCGGTCACCAAGGTCGAGGTGCCCGACGTCACCGAGAAGCAGGTCGACAACGCCAAGAAGCTCCTGGAGGAGAAGGAGTTCACGGTCGTCGTCGAGCAGACCGAGTCCGACCAGGAGCCCGGCAAGGTCCTGAGCCAGACCCCGGACGGCGGCACCAAAGTCCGCAAGGGCACCGAGGTCACGCTGACGGTGGCCAAGAAGAAGGAGCAGGTCACCGTCCTGGACGTGCTGGGCAAGTCCGCCGACGAGGCCAAGCAGCTCCTGACGGGCCAGGGCCTCAAGGTCGAGACCCAGGAGCAGGAGAGCGCGGACAAGCCGGCCGGCACGGTCATCAGCCAGACCACGACCGGCGGCACCCCGGTGGTGCCCGGGTCCGTGGTCACCCTCACGATCGCCAAGGCGCCCGAGGACGGCGACGAGGGCGGTGACGGCGGCGACGAGAGCCAGGCCCCGGTCCAGGTGCCGGTGCTCACCCAGCAGAAGCTCGGCGACGCCCGCGCCACCCTGGAGGGCCTCGGCCTGCGGGTCGGCGAGATCAGGGGCCCGCAGGACGACAACGCCGTCGTGCTGCTCTCGCAGCCCGGCGCCGGCAGCAAGGTCCCGAAGGACACCGCGGTGAACCTCACCACTATCAGCGGCGGAACGCCGGGTGGCGGGGACAACGGCGGCGAACACGGCAACGGAGGCGACGGGGGCAACGGCGGCTGGTTCGGCTGACCCCCGGCCACCGCGCCGGGCCCGGACCCCGCCACCGGCGGGACCGCCCGGGCACCGGCCGCCACGGCGACTGACGGACGGCCCGTCGTCCGCGCTCAGCAGCGCGGACGACGGGCCGTCCGCCGTGTGCCGTCCGCTCTCCCCGGCATGGCCGGGTGTCGCGCGCGTCCGGCCCGGGTGTCGGCGCGGACGGCCAGGCGCCGGGTGCGGACGGCCGGGTCTTGGGGGCGCGCGTCGCGGGCGCAGGCGCGCCGTGGCCGGCGCGGGGCGGGGTGGGGCGCGCTTTGGGGGTGCCGGTGGGGCCGCACGGCGCTGAGCGGGCGGCCTGGGGCGGCGCGTGGGGGCGGGTGAGGTGCGGGAAGCCGCGTGGGAAGCGCGGGACGGCGGCCGGGCCGGAGGGCGGGGGCGGGGCCCCGCGGGCTCAGCGCAGTTCCGCCGGCTCGGTGCGGTGCGCGTCCACCTTCTCGGTGCGCTCCAGCTCCGCCCACACGATGTAGCGGTGCCGGGAGGTGTAGACGGGGGTGCAGGTCGAGAGGGTGAGGTAGCGCCCGGGCTTCTTCTTGGCGGACTCCTTGGGGACCGGCGCGAGGACGTCCACGTTGTACTTGGAGGTCTCCGGGAGCTTCGCGTAGACGTGGTGGACGTACCAGACGTCGCGGGTCTCGAAGACCACGGCGTCGCCCTCGTCCAGCTTGTCGATGTTGTGGAACTTGGCGCCGTGGCCGTCGCGGTGCGCCGCCAGCGTGAAGTTGCCCTTCTTGTCCCACGGCATCGCGGACTTGACCGGCTTGGTGTAGTAGCCGGCGACGCCGTCGTTGAGGGTCTTGGTGGCGGTGCCCTTCTTGACGAGAATCTCGCCCTCCTTGAGGCCGGGGGCGTGCAGGAAGCCGATGCCGTCCTTGGTGTCGAGGGCGCCCGGGCCCTTGGCCAGTTCTCGCGCACCTTGTCGGACTGCTTCTTCGCCTCCCGGTCGGCGATCACGTTCGTCCACCACAGGGAGTAGACGACGAACAGGGCGAGCAGCACGCCCACCGTGATCAGCAGTTCGCCGAAGACGCCGACGGCGGTCGCGATCCGGCTCCGGGCGCGACCGCCGCGCGGGGGCGCGGCGGCCGTGGCACCCGGCTCGCCCGGCTGCTCGCCCCGGCCGTCCTAGTCGGTCCGTACCACCGCGTCGTACCTCGTTCCTGGTTCGCCACCGGATGCCCTCGCACCACGGTCGAGCTGCCGCCGTCCCGGTCCGCCAGGTCCGCTCACCTCACCAACGGGTCCGGTTTGCCCTGGGAGCGGGGGCGCTCCTCAACCATCTTGCCCCACACGATCATTCGATACTTACTGGTGAATTCCGGCGTGCACGTCGTCATAGTGAGATAGCGCCCCGGGCCGGTGAAGCCGGAACCGGGCGGTACGGGGCCGATGACCCCGATGTCGGACGGCGAGCTCTCCGGGAGGATGGCGGCCATCTCGTACGTGTAGTACGCGTCCTGGGTCTCCACGACGATCGGGTCGCCTGGCTGGAGCCGGTTGATGTAGCGGAAGGGTTCGCCGTGCGTGTTGCGGTGGCCGGCGACCGCGAAGTTGCCCCGCTTGTCCGACGGCATCGCCGTCCTGAGCTTTCCGGTGCCGTAGTGGCCGACCATGCCCCGGTCGAGCACGTCCCGCTTGTCGATGCCCTCGGCCACCGGGACCACCACGTCGAGCTTGGGGATGTACATGACCGCGAACCCCTCGCCGGGCTCGAAGTCACCGGGCGCCCGCTTGTCGTCCCGCGCCCACCGCTGCCGTAACTTCTCGCGCTCTTCCCGCGCCTGTTGGTGCGCGATGATGTTCGTCCACCAGAGCTGGTACGCCACGAACAGCAGCATCAGCACCCCGATGGTGATGCACAGCTCACCCAGCCCCCGGCTGACCATGGTGGCCACGCCGGGTCTGCGCGCCCGCTCGGCCCGGCGGGCCGCCAGTCGGGTCATGGGCGCCGCGGTCCCGGTCGCCGTCCCGGCGGCGGCCCCGGCGGCCCCGGTGTCCGTCGCGGGCGGCGGCCCGGCGCGGGCGGCTCCGGGTGTGCGGCGGGCGGGTGCGCGGCGGCCGGCGCGGCCCGCCGCCTTACGGCCGGCCTTGCGCCGCGCGGCCCGGCCACCGGGCGCGTCGTCGCCGGCCGGCGGGCGCGGCCGTTCGGGCGGGAGCGGCGACTCCTCGCGAGGCGGCGGCGCCGCCTGGCGCAGGGCCATCGTCTCGGCGTCCACCATCGGGGGCATGGGGCCGGGGCGCCTCGGCGCACCAGCCCCGGGACGCGGAGGCCCACCGTCTCCTCGTTGGACGGCCGACCGGCGGCGCGCCGGCCGGCACCTGGGGCCGCGGTGTCCGGGGCGGTGGTGTCCGGGGCGGCGGCCTCCCGGGCGGGCACGTCGGGAACGGCGGGGTCGGTCGCCCGGGTGCCGGGGGGCGCGGTCGGGTCGGCCGCGGCCGTGCTGGCGGGCGGGCCCGTGCGGGGGGCGGGGGCTGCGCGTTCGGGCCGCAGTGCGGTCACGCCCCGGCCTTGCCGACCACCGGCGCCAGCCCCACCGCCCGCTCCACCGCGCCCGCGTCGCCGCACCGGGTCAGCCAGTTCGCCAACATGAGGTGCCCCCACTCGGTGAGCACCGACTCCGGGTGGAACTGCACGCCCTCGATGGGCAGTTCCCGGTGGCGCAGGCCCATCACGATGCGGTCCGCGCCCGCGCCGCCGCCGCCCGGTTCGCCCGACGTGCGACCCGGGCCGTCGGTCCAGGCGGTGGCCTCGAGTTCGGCGGGGAAGGTGCCGTTCTCGACGGAGAGCGAGTGGTAACGGGTCGCGGTGAAGGGGGACGGCAGTCCACTGAAGACGCCGGCGCCGTCGTGGGTGATCGCGGAGGTCTTGCCGTGCAGCAGTTCGGGGGCGCGCCCGACGACACCGCCGTACGCGACGGCCATCGACTGCACGCCCAGGCACACGCCGAACACGGGCACGCCGGTCCGCGCGCAGTGCCGCACCATGTCCACGCAGACGCCCGCCTGCTCGGGCGTGCCGGGCCCGGGGGAGAGCAGCACCCCGTGGAAGCCGTCGTCGGCGTGCGCGAGCTCCACCTCGTCGTTGCGCAGCACCTCGCAGGTGGCGCCGAGTTGGTAGAGGTACTGGACAAGGTTGAAGACGAAGCTGTCGTAGTTGTCCACGACGAGAATGCGCGCGGTCATCGGGTGCCTGCCGTTCCTGCCGTATCGGTTCCTGCCGTATCGGTTCCTGCCGTCGCCGCGGTCACTCATCGACCGTCGCGTCGTTGAACGGCAGCAGCGGCTCTGCCCACGGGAAGACGTACTGGAAGAGCACGTAGACGACGGCGAGCACGAGCAGCAGCGAAATCAGTGCCCGCACCCACGCGTTGCCCGGCAGGTGCCGCCAGATCCAGCCGTACATGCCGCCCCTACTTGCCGTCGAGCCGATGGATGAGTCGCTTGCGGAACCAGGGTAAGGGGCGCGGTGGCGGGGCCGTGGGCCAGCCGGACAAGAGGTGGGGCACGCTCCAGACGGCGCGCGGGGGCCCGCCGGGGCGGGTCGGGGCACGGCCGGGGTCGTTCCGGGGCGGGTCACTGCGGGGGGCGCCGGCGGTCCTGGGGGGCCGGGCGTCGCGCGCGGGACCGGACGCGCCGGCGGCCTGGGGCACGCGGGGGGCGAGCCGCCGGGTGGGCGCGGGCGGGAGCCGCTAGTCGGCAGGGCGGGCGTGGTGGAGGTCGACCGTGCCGGAGTAGCCGGGCAGCGTCACCGAGTCGTGCTCGTCGACCTGCCAGCCGAGGCCGTACGCCTTCACGTACTCCTGGTAGTTCTGGATCGCCGGGGAGTCCAGGAGCGCGTCGCGCAGCGCGGAGACCTCGCCCACGGCGGTGATCTTGTACGGCGGGGAGTAGACGCGGCCCTGGAGGATCAGCGTGTTGCCGACGCAGCGCACGGCGCTGGTGGAGATCAGCCGCTGGTCCATCACCCTGATGCCCTCGGCGCCGCCCTGCCACAGCGCGTTGACGACGGCCTGCAGGTCCTGCTGGTGGATGACCAGGTCGTTGGGTTGCGGGTCGGGCACACCGGAGACCTTGGGGGTGGCGTTCGGTGGGGCGTCGGTGAGGGTGACCGTGACCGCGCTGCCGCGCAGCTTCTGGGTGCCGGCCGACTCCTCCAACGCGCGCAGCCGCTCCTCGTCGGCCGCGCTGCGGTCGTCGTCCCGGTGCAGCAGCGCGTCCACGTCGGAGCGCATCCGCGCGGTCTTCTCGTCCAGCGCGGCGTTCTTGTCGCTACGGGCCTGGATGAGGTCCGACAGCCGCAGCATGGATTCGTCGCTGCGGATGTTGGTGCCCTGGGCGGTGTTGAAGCTGATCCAGAAAATAAGCCCGGCGAGGGCGAAGATGGCGACCGTCAACAACCGGATCGGGCGAAAAGCGAAGCGCCGAGGGGCCGGTCCAGGGGAGTCGGCTGAATTACTCAACGTACCCTTATCTCTCTCGACGCCGCGGAAGCACTACGCTAACGGACGCCCGGGAGAAAGGAAGTGTTCCCCGCTCACTGCTCCCGGCGCCCCGTCCCACTAGGTTTCCGCGCGGTCACGCAGCGCATCGACAGGAGAGTTCCTCGTGCCGAAGTCACGTATCCGCAAGAAGGACGACTTCACGCCCCCTTCGGCGAAGCAGGCCACGACCATAAATCTGAACAGCGGGCGCAGCTGGGTCGCGCCGCTCATGCTGGCCATGTTCCTGATCGGTCTGGCCTGGATCGTGGTCTTCTACGTGACCGACGGCAGCCTGCCCATCGACCCGATCGGCAACTGGAACATCGTCGTCGGGTTCGGCTTCATCGCGGCGGGGTTCGTCGTCTCGACGCAGTGGAAGTAGCCGCACGCCGCGTGACGCCGTTCGACGTCGCGATGCCACTCGCGGCCCGACGCCGCCCGCGCGTCCGCGGGCTGAGCGCTGTCCGACGCTGACACCGGCCGCCGCCCGGGCGCCGGCCGCAGCCGGTCGTCGCCGGTGCCGCGTTCGGCGCGCGGGGTGGCGGACCCCGGGGGCCCGTGTGGCAGGGTCGGTCGCCCTCGGCGCACGCCGTGGGCGCGGCACGGGCAGGGTGCCCGGACCACGGCCGGACCGGCTCTGGGACAAGCTCTGACCTGAGTTATCCACAGAGCGATCCACATTGGGGAAAACTTACGAAGATCTGTGGATAACCTCCGCGATGTTGACGCCGGTGTGACCGACCAGAACCCTGTTCGCTCCCGCCCGCACCGCGTCTTCCTGCGGAAACGCCCCTCCGTACGGACCTGGACAGACGCTCCCACAGGACACGCGGCGTGCTGTGGACAACCATCGCGGACCAGCCACTAAGGGGGTTTCCGCGCGCCCGCGCGTACCCGCCCGCGGGCTCAGCCCGTGAGCTGCGCGGTGCGCAGCAGCACCGTGCCCAGGATGACCAGGAACACCGCCACGCAGGTCCCGGCCTGGACCAGGTCGCCGCGCTCGCGCGGGGCGTGCACCATGCCGTAGGCCACCGCGGTACCCACGATCAGGCCGCCGATGTGCGCCTGCCAGGCGATGTCGCTCCAGGCGACGAAGGTGAAGACCAGGTTCAGCGCCAGCAGGATGACGACCGGGCGCATGTCGTAGTTGAGCCGGCGCATCAGCACGGCCGTGGCGCCGAGCAGGCCGAAGATCGCGCCGGAGGCGCCGAGCGACGCCTGCGAGGCGTCGGCCAGCAGGTAGCTGAGCGCGCTGCCGCCGAGCGCGGACAGCAGGTAGAGCGCGAGGAAGCGGACCCGGCCGAGCGCCGCCTCCAGCGGGGCGCTGAGCCACCAGAGCGAGAGCATGTTGAAGGCGATGTGGAACGCCTCCTCGTGCAGGAACGTCGCGGTCAGCAGGCGGTACCACTCGCCCTCGGCGACGCCCTGGACCGGCGCGAAGCCCGAGTCGGACGGCGGCCACTCGCCCACCATCGCCCAGTCGTTGATCATCTGGTTGCCGTTCGACAACACGACGATCCAGACCAGCACGTTGATCGCCAGCAGGATCTTGGTGATCAACCGGGGGTCGCTCGTGAGCGAGCCGCCCGCGATCGTCCGGGGCTGGGTACTCGCCGGCCGCCGCAGGCCGCTGCCGGACGCCCCGCCACCGCCGCTGGCGTGGGCCCCGCCCGCGCACTCCGGGCAGTGGAAGCCGACCGAGGCACTGACCATGCACTCGGGGCAGATCGGCCGGTCACAGCGGGTGCAACTGACCCCCGTCTCCCGCTCCGGGTGCCGGTAGCAGCAGACCGCCTGGTCCTCCATGGTCTCCCCTTTGCCTCTCCCCCGGTGCCCGTGCGCCGGGCGGTATACGACCGCCGCCCCACCCACCTGTGGGGTGTACGGATGGGCGGGGCGGGATGGTTCCTCGCCCGCGCGCCCGTGTCGGTCGGCGCCCGGCCGGACGGGCGCGCGGTGGTACCGCCCACGCCGCGCCGGCGGGGCCGGGGCGGCGCGGCGGATGGTGCGGCGAAGTGGCGCGGTGCTCAGCCCTCGCGGGTCTCGATCACCACGGACTCGATGACTACGTCGTTGACCGGGCGGTCGGTGCGCGGTGTGGTCTGCGTGTTCGCGATGGCGTCCACGACCTTCTTGCTGGCGTCGTTGGTCACCTCACCGAAGATGGTGTGCTTCCCGGTGAGCCACGTGGTGGGCGAGACCGTGATGAAGAACTGCGAGCCGTTGGTGCCCGCGCCGGCGTTCGCCATGGCCAGCAGGTACGGCTTGTTGAAGGACAGGTCGGGGTGGAACTCGTCCCCGAACTTGTACCCCGGACCGCCGGTGCCGTTGCCTAGGGGGTCGCCGCCCTGGAGCATGAAGCCGCTGATCACCCGGTGAAAGACCGTGCCGTCGTACAGCTTCTTCGTGGATGCCTTGCCGGTCGTCGGGTCGATCCACTCGCGCGTTCCCTCGGCGAGCTCGACGAAGTTCTTGACCGTCTTGGGCGCGTGGTTCGGCAGCAACCGGACCTCGATGTCCCCGTTGTTGGTCTTCAGGGTGGCGTACAGTTGCTCAGCCACGATCTACCTTCCATAGTTCTCACTGAACGTCTCCCGATCCTCGCATGGACGCCGGGAAGACGAGTAGCCGCCGGAAACAGCGCGCGGCGCCCCTTTCCGTAGCCTGGGACGCGCAGGGCCCCTATGACCCGGATGCCCGGCCGCAGATGCCCGGCGATCAACGAACAGGCATGATCTGCAAATGGGTGGAAAGGCGACAGTACGCGTCGAGGGGCGTCTGACGAACCCCGGATACGCCACCGAGGAGGAGGAAATTCCGTGACCCGCAAGGACAGCGTGCGAGACGCGACCGGCCCGGCCAAGGAGAGCGTCCGCCACGCGGTGGAGGTGGTGGGGCCACACGCCAGCCAGGCCAAGGAAGCGGCCGTGCACTACGCGTACGAAGCCCGCGCCAAGCTCGCCCCGAAGGTGTCGCACGCCGCGCACCAGGCCCGGGCGACGGCCAGCGACCAGTACCACAGCCGCCTCGCCCCGCGCATCGAGCACGCGCGCGGCGCCGTACCGCCCACGGTGGACCGTGCCGCGCACCGCGCCGCGGCGCGCACCCGCAGGGCCGCTCGGCAGGCCGCGGACTACACCGGTCCCCACGTGGAGAGCGCGCTGGCCAGCGCCCGCGCCGCCGCGGACCCGGTGCGCGAGGAGGCCGCGGCGCGCGGCGGCGCGGCACTGGCCGCGCTCCGTGGCCAGATCACCGCGGCAGACGTCGAGCGGCTGCAGAAGAAGCAGCGCCGGCGCGCGCGCCGGGGCAGGTTCGCCAAGCGGTTCGTCGTGCTGGGGCTGCTGACCGGCGGGGCGTACGCCGCGTGGAAGTGGTGGGACAAGCAGGCCAACCCGGACTGGCTGGTGGAACCGCCGGCCGCGACGGAGATCGGCGACCGCGAGTCCCTGACGCCGGCCGAGCGCGCCGAGCGGGACGGGCTCGACCCGGAGGTCGAGGCCAAGCAGGCGGCGGCGGACACCGCGAAGCGCGACAAGTCCTGACGCGCGAGCCACCGACGCGCCGGCGGGCGCCCACCACGGGCGCCCGCCGGCGCGCGTCCGCGTCACGATCGCGAGGTCTCCGCCTCCACCGGCGCACCCGTCACCGCCGGCGCACTCGTCTCCACCCGGGGTTCCGCGCCTAGCCCCGCCTGCTCCCTGGGCAGGTCGCGCTGGCGACGCATCGGGTCTCATGGCGAGGATGAGCCAGGACGGGGCCACGATGCCCGTCATGATCCACATGGTGGCGCGGTAGCCGACGACGTCCCCCAGCACACCGCCGAGGAGCGAGCAGAGCGGGATGGTGCTGTGGTTGATCACCATGGCCGTCGCCACGGCCCGACCGAGCAGGTGGGGCGGGCAGTAGCTCTGCCGGAAGCTGCCGACCACGACGTTGGCCACCGAGATGCCGATCCCGACGGTGAACGACCCCGGCGCGAACAGCAGCAGCCCGGGCCCGGCCGTCGTCATCGGCAGCAGCAACACGAACGGCGCGGTGACGACCTGGAGCAGCAGCAGGCCGGGCCGGGTCCAGCCCGGTCCAGGCCGCGTCGGGCTAGGCACCCCGCACCGGCGGCGCCGGCCCGGAGGCCGTGACGCGAGACGGGAAACGGGAAGCGGTGCGGGCTCAGCGCCCGCGCCGCCGCATGTAGAAGTCGAAGGCCCGGTAGACCGCGGGCAGCAGTGGCAGGTCCCACTCGCCGACGTACCGCACAGCCTGACCGCCGGTGCCGACCTTGAACTGGATCAGGCCGACGTTTGGGTCGTCGGCGTCCAGGGTGGGGGTGATGCCGCGCAGGTCGTAGACGTCGCAGCCGGCCGCCAGCGAGTCGCGGATCATCGCCCACTGGCAGGCGTTGGAGCCGCGCACCTCGCGCTTGGCGGTGGAGGAGGCCCCGTACGAGTACCACGGGTGGGCGCCCACGCGGATCAGGATGCTGGCCGCGACCAGGTCGCCCCGGTGGTGGGCCAGGTAGAGCCTGACCCGCTCGGGGTCCTCGGCGCCCAGCGCCGCGAACATGGTCTCGAAGTACCGCAGCGGCCGGGGCGTGAAGCGGTCGCGCTCCGCGGTGTGGACGTAGAGGTCGTGGAAGGCCTTCAGGTCCGCGCCGACCGTGACCTCGACGCCCTCCTTGGCCGCCTTCTTGATGTTGCGGCGCCACTGCTGGTTCATGCCCCGGAGCACCTCGTCCGCGCTCTTACCGGCCAGCGAGACCTCGTACCGGAACTGCGGGTGCCCGACCGCGAACCCGTCCCGCGGGTTCTGCGGCCGCCAGCCGGCGTCCCGGAGCCCGCTGGTCACGCCGGCGCCGACCGGGTCGGCGTACTGGCTGGGCAGGTCGGTGAGGTGCCGGCTGCCCGGGTCGGCGATGCCCTCCTTCACATGGGCGGCACTCCAGGTGTCCGTGCGCACCGGCGGGCCGAGCCGGATCGCGAACGCGCCGCGCGCCCTCAGGTACCCCGCCAGGGGGTCGAGCCACGGGGCGAGGTCGCCGCTCCAGTCGATGACCGGGCCCTCGAGCAGGTAGGCCAGCGTGTAGCGGTCCAGTCGCGGCACCGGGCGGTGTAGCACGAGCGCCGTGCCGACCAGCCGCCCGCCGTCGAACCAGCCGAGGGACTCGCTGCGCCACTCGGTCTTCACGCGGCCCCAGGCCGGGGTCTGGAGGAAGCTGACCGATCGCCGGGTCCGCACGAACGCGAAGTGCTCGGTTGCGAGGATCCGCCCGACGGTCAGCCGCACGCCCGCCTCCCCCCGGCCACGCGGGACCAGGACACCGCCGACCGGACCGGGGGCCGGACCGAGGTGCGTGCCGGGGACTCGACCGAGGGCCTGGCCGAGGGCCCTGCCGGGGACTCGGCCGGGGGCCGGACCGCTGCTGTTCGTGCTGGTTCGCTGTACGCCATGCGCCCAGTCAAGGCAGCGCCGCGTTGTCAGCGCGTATCGGGTTTTCGATACGCCGACGATAGGCGCCGGCTCCTAACCTGTGGAACATGCGTGTTCTGATCGTCGAGGACGAGCCCTGCATGGCAGAGGCCATCCGCGACGGCCTGCGCCTGGAAGCCATCGCCGCGGACATCGCGGGCGACGGCGACACCGCGTTGGAACTGCTCGGCATCAACGCCTACGACATCGCCGTCCTCGACCGCGACATCCCGGGGCCCTCGGGCGACGAGGTCGCCCGGCGCATCGTCGCCTCCGGCAGCGGCATGCCGATCCTGATGCTCACCGCCGCCGACCGCCTCGACGACAAGGCCTCGGGGTTCGGGCTCGGCGCCGACGACTAACTCACCAAGCCGTTCGAGCTACAGGAGTTGGTACTCCAGCTCAGGGCGCTCGACCGCAGGCGGGCCCATTCCAGGCCCCCGTACGAGAGATAGCGAACCTGCGCCTGGACCCGTTCCGCCGCGAGGTCTACCGCGACGACCGCTACGTCGCGCTCACCCGCAAGCAGTTCGCGGTGCTCGAAGTCCTCGTCGCCGCCGAGGGCGGCGTGGTCAGCGCCGAGGAACTCCTGGAGCGGGCGTGGGACGAGAACGCCGACCCGTTCACCAACGCGGTGCGCATCATGGTCTCCGCGCTGCGCAAACGCCTCGGTGAACCCGGGATCATCTCCACCGTGCCCGGCGTCGGGTACCGCATCGACCCGGCCGCCGGCAGCGGGCCCGGGGGTGGCGGCCGTAGATAGGCGACCCGGCCTGAGCGTCCGCCTCAAACTCACCCTCAGCTACGCCGGGTTCCTCATGGTCGCGGGCGTCCTGTCGCTCGTCGCGGTGGGCGTGTACATGCTCCGGGAGGGGTGGTTGCAGACCAACGAGTCGGGAGCGGTGCGCGAGACACCGGGCCTCCTCTTCGTGCGGGGTTTCGTCCCGACGGCCGCCCTGGTCATGGTGGCCCTCCTGGTCTTCGGCCTGCTGGACGGGTGGATGCTCGCCGGACGCATGCTCGCCCCGCTGGACCGCATCACCCGCGCCACCCGTACGGCCGCCGCCGGATCGCTCTCCCACCGGATCTGCCTCCCGGGCCGCGAGGACGAGTTCCGCGAACTCGCCGACGCCTTCGACACGATGCTCGCACAGCTCGAAGCGCATGTGGAAGAGCAGCGGAGGTTCGCCGCCAACGCCTGGCACGAGCTGCGCACCCCGCTGGCGATCTCGAAGACCCTCATCGACGTCGCCCGCGCCGACCCCCACCATGACACCGGCGCACTCGTCGACCGCCTGCACACCGTCAACACCCGGGCCATCGACCTCACCGAGGCGCTCCTCGTCCTCAGCCGCGCGGGCCAACGGTCCTTCGCCCGGGAACCCGTCGACCTCTCCCTCACCGCGGAAGAGGCCACCGAGACGCTGCTCCCGCTCGCGGAGAAGCACGGCGTCACCCTGGAGACCCGCGGCGACATCGCTCCCACGGCCGGATCGCCCGCCCTCCTGCTCCAGTTGGTCACCAACCTCGTGCAGAACGCCATCGTGCACAACCTGCCCGCCGGCGGCAGCGTGTGGGTGCACACCGAGGTCGGCCCCCGGACCGTGGCACTCACCGTCGAGAACACCGGCGAGCGCCTCAGCCCGCAACTGGTGGCCACCCTCGCCGAGCCCTTCCGGCGCGGCACCGACCGCATCCACACCGACCAGGCGGGCGTCGGCCTGGGCCTAGCCATCGCCAAGACCATCACCCAGGCCCACGACGGCATCCTCAGCCTCGCCCCACGCCCCGCCGGCGGGCTGCGGGTGAGGGGGCCGGGGAGGCGACGGCCCACGCCGCCGGGCTCCGCACGACCGCTTCAGGCCGTCGCGGGCGCCTGCTCCGGGAGCCCGCGAGCGCCGGGTTCCGCCCGCCGGGAAGGGGCGATAACCACGCTTCGGCCGGGTACCTGGCCCGTACCTCCGCGACCAGGCCCGTGATCACTTCATACACAGCACTTGGAGGAAGCCGTGACCGCCGGACTCCCCGACTGGATGATCCCTCCCCGGCCCAGCGGCTGGGAGGCCGACGACCTGGACCACCTCCCGCAAGCACCGCGGCACACCGAGCTGATCGACGGAGCCCTCATCTTCATGGTGACCCCGCAGCGGTCCTGGCACTCCCGACTGGTGGAGAACATGACGTTCGCCCTGCGCCAGGCAGCCCCCGCTGGATACGAGGTCGAGCGGGAGTTGACTGTCCGTCTCGACAACAAGAGCCGCCCCGAACCCGACATCCTGGCGTCCACCGCCGCCCACCGTCCCGACCGCACCTGGTACGCACCCGCCGACGTCGCTCTCGTCATCGAGGTGGTCTCGGAGGAGTCGGCTGACCGCGACCGCTCCCTCAAGCCCTTCAAGTACGCCCAGGCCGGGATCGCCCACTTCTGGCGCGTCGAGGACGAAGCCGGCGCCCCCGCCGTCCACACCTACGAACTCGACCTCATGACCCACACCTACGTGCCCACCGGCATCCACCGAAACCGCCTGAGGACGACCGTGCCGTTCGACCTCGACCTCGACATCGGCCTCGCGGACCTCGTGCCCTGACGGAGCCAGGCTAGGCCCGGTGTTGGGGGCGGCGCCCGGTACGGCGGCGTTCACCAGCTTCGGAAACAACCGATCAGCAGGTCGTTTCCCGGGCGTCGCCAGCGGTGCTCACAAGGTCTCCACAAACGCCCACCGGAGCCCCGCGTCCGCCCCGCCCGCCGATATCGCGTCGGCGTCATCGCGAGGCAGCCCACCACGCTATGACCACCGCGCGGAAAACACCCGAAAAAAAGACCTCCCTCACCGCGTTCCCGGAGGTCAGGGAGGTTTCAAGAAGTGGAGCCTAGGAGAGTCGAACTCCTGACATCCGCCATGCAAAGACGACGCTCTACCAACTGAGCTAAGGCCCCTTCGCGATCAGGATACCCGTTACCCGATAGCTTTCCCGACCGGGTATCGCTCGTACGTACCGCTCTCCGTAGGATGCCACGCAAGATTCGCGGCAGCGAAGGGGAGAGCGAGATGGACGCAGCACAGCAGGACGCCACCGCCCGCGCACGAGACTTGCAACGCAATTGGTACGGGGAACCGCTGGGTGCTCTCTTCCGCCGTCTGATCGACGATCTCGGGCTGAACCAGGCCCGCCTCGCCTCCGTGCTCGGGCTCTCGGCGCCGATGTTGTCGCAGCTCATGAGCGGCCAGCGGGCGAAGATCGGCAACCCGGCCGTGGTGCAGCGGGTACAGGCCCTGCAGGAGCTGTCCAGCCAGGTCGCGGACGGGCGGGTCAGCGCGGCCGAGGCCGCCGAGCGGATGGAGGAGGTCAAGAAGTCGGCCGGCGGGTCCGTGTTGAACAACACCGCGCAGACCACGGCCAGCAGCGGGGCTCCCACCGTGCGCCGCGTGGTGCGCGAGATCCAGTCGCTGCTGCGGTCGGTCGCAGCCGCCGGCGACATCATCGATGCCGCCGACTCCCTCTCCCCCACCCACCCCGAACTGGCAGAGTTCCTGCGCGTGTACGGCGCGGGCCGCACCGCGGACGCGGTGGCCCACTACAAGTCACACCAGGGTTGAGGTCCGCGCCGGCCGGCCAGTCGCACTGAGTCGGGCCGGGTCGAGTCGATGGGCGAGTGGACGGTCGGGGCGCGATGGGTGAGATCTTCGCTGGTCGGTACGAGCTGGTCGATCCGATCGGCCGCGGCGGGGTGGGCGCAGTCTGGCGCTCCTGGGACCATCGCAGAGCGCGTTACGTCGCCGCCAAGGTGCTCCAACAGAGCGACGCGTACACGTTGTTGAGGTTCGTCCGGGAGCAGGCGCTGCGGATCGACCATCCGCACGTGCTGGCCCCGGCGAGCTGGGCCACGGACGACGACAAGGTGCTGTTCACCATGGACCTGGTGCGCGGCGGCTCGCTCGCGCACCTCATCGGCGACTACGGTCCGCTGCCGCCCTCCTACGTCTGCACGTTGCTCGACCAGTTGCTCTCCGGCGTCGCGGCGGTGCACAAGGAAGGCGTGATCCACCGGGACATCAAGCCCGCCAACGTGCTGCTGGAAGCCACCGGAACAGGCCGCCCCCACGTGCGGCTCTCGGATTTCGGTATCGCCATGACCAAGGGCGAACCCCGGCTCACGGACACCGACTTCGTGGTGGGCACGCCCGGTTATTTCGCGCCCGAGCAGATTCTCGGTGCCGAGCCGGACTTTCCGGCCGACCTGTTCACGGTCGGGCTGGTGGCGTTGTATCTCCTAAGCGGGCGCAAGCCGGACGCGGAAGCGCTCATCAAGCGATTCACGGAACACGGTGTGCCGAATGCGCCCGCCGGTATTCCGGAACCGCTGTGGCAGGTGATAGCGAACCTCCTGCTGCCCGATCCGGAGGCCCGTTTCCGCACCGCGAACGGCGCCCGCAAAGCGCTCCTTTCCGCGATGGAGTTGCTTGCCGGAGCCCGATTTCGACGACGAGGCGGTCGAGGTCTTCGACCACCTCGGACCGCTGCCGCCGGGCTTCGGCCCCGACGGCCCGACCGCCCCGACCGACCGGCCGGCGCAACCGGACGCGACCGAGACCTACGCCACCGGGCCCTACGCGACGGGCCTCTAGCCGGCCGGGAGCTACCCAGGCCCGGAGCAGCGGGGCGGGCCAGGGCCGGGACCCGGGCTCGCGGCGAACGAGCCCGCGGCGAACGGGCCGGTGGCGAGCGACCGCGCGGGGCACGGGAGCCCGGCGGGCGGGCCCCCGGCGAGCACGTCAGCCACGCACGAGCCCCGGGGCGTCGGGCCTGACGGGGACGGCGAGTTGGGCTCGCCAGCGGCCGACCGGGCAGTGGACCAGGCGAGCCCACCGGTGACCGGCCCGGCGTCACATCAGGCGGGCCCACCGGCGGCCGGCCGAGCAGGCGGCCAACCGGGGGGCCAGCCGGGCAGTCGGACCGCTGGGGGCGCCGGTGCGCAGGCCGGGCGCGCGTCGGCGGAGCCCGGCACTGGCCACACCCCGTTCACCGCGCCGGGCGCGCACGCCCCGGGCCCGTACCCGTCCGGCCCGTACGCCACCGGCGCGGAGCCCACGGGCACGGCACACGACGACCGACTCCTGGTTCGGCCTGCCGCAGGGCTCCTGGCAGGGCCCCACGACCCCCTCCGCGCCGACCCCCGGCCCGACCAAGCCCGCCACACCCGGGAACGGCGCGGCCGACGGGCCCGACGTGGACACCGGCTCCCTGCCGGGGCCGCCGACGGCCACCGGGGTTGAGCCCGCCATGTCGCAGACCGGCAGCTTCCCGCCGACGCCGACGCCGACCGGACCAGCCGATCCCGATCCCGGCCCCGGTCCCGGCCCCGGGCCCGCCGCCGGCCGCGACCAGGCACCGGGCCACGCCCGGCCCCACGCCCGGGCAGCGGAGCCTCACCCCCAGCACGCCGCCGCACGCCCCGCCGCCACCGACGGCCACCCACGACGCCCCGACCCCGCCCGCCCGCGCCGCCGCACCCGACCCCACCCTGGCCGCCCGACGCCACGCCGACCGCCAGTCCGCTGGCACCCACGGCGCCGCCCCCGCTGCCCTCGGAGCCCACGCCGACCCCCACGCCCCTCGCACCCCCGTACGCGGCCACGCCACCTACGGGCGCGCCGGGCGCGTACGCCGGCCCGCAGCCGCCCACCGCGTCAGGCGGCCCTCCCGCTCAGGCCGCCCCGCGCCTCCCGACGACCCAACAGCCGCCGTACCAGCACGCGTACGGCTATCCGCCGGGCCCGCACACCACGCCGACGCCCACGCGGCCGACCCTCCCGTACCCCGCCGCGCAGTCGCCCGGCCCGCAGGTCGCCGGGCACGCGACGGCGTACCCGCCCGGCTCGCCGCTCCCGCCGCACGGCCCGCACACGCCGTCGCCGCCCCCGGCGTACCCCTCGTCGGCCGTCAGGGTGGCGCATGTCGACACGGACTCGACCGCGGTCTTCAGGCCGGCCGGCGCCCCGGGCCCGACCGCGACCACGCCACCACCGGCGCAGGCCGGCCCGGCCGCACGGCCCGTCGCGCCCCCTGGCCCGGTAGCCCCCGGCTCGGCGGGCGACGTGCCCGGCCAGCCTGGCCTGCCGAGTCAGGGGAGTGCGGCGACCCCGGCGACGCACTCCGTGGCGCCGCCGGCGGCCACGCACGCGGCCCCGCGCCCCCCGGGTCCCTCGCGCGCCGTGACGCTCGCCATCCTGGTCGCCGCGGCCCTCTGCTTCGCCGTCGGAACCTGGGCGCTGCTGGCTGGCTAGCCCGACCCGGGCCGCGACGGCGTGCGCCCGTGCCGCCGTCCACAACCCGCTGTCTACCGCGCGGTGTTGTCGCCCCCGCCGTGCGGGCCCGGGCCCGCCACGGAGGCGGCCGTGTGCCGGCGCGCGGTCAGCTTCCACGCGCCGAGGCCGGCCAACAGCGCCGTGTCGAGCCCGAACCCGCCGTACGCGACGGCTCGCAGCCGGTCGTCTTCTGCCGTATCGGCGGCGCCCGGCCCCGGTTGGCCGATCCGCCCCTGGTCCGCGCCGGTGCCGAAGCCACCGGCCGTGGCGCTGCCGTCGTAACGGGGGCCCGGCTCGGCGTCGCCCTTCAGGTGGACGCGCAGGGTCACCGGCACGCCGTCCTCGAAGTAGCGCTTCATCTTCGGGCTCACGGTGACGGCGACGTAGTACCAGCCGGCGACGCTCGCGGCCCGCACGGCCACCCGGGAGCGCTCCGTACGGTTGACGTAGGCCAGCGGCGCGGTGCTGATCCGGGAGGCGCTCGGGTCGCCCTTGTACGGCACGAAGTGGTTGGTCGCGAGCAGGGCGCGCGCCGGGTTGTAGACGGCCGCGCCGAGCGCGTCCCGCAAGAAGCCCGCGCTGCCCGTCGGCTTGCCCGTCGAGCCCTCGGGGGCCGGGATGTCGACGCTGGTCAGGAGCTGTTGGCCCCAGTCGACGGGGACCTTGAAGAAGCGGGTCTGACCGGGCGCGACGGTGTCCTGCCAGGCGCCCGAGGTGAGCAGGGTGGCGTCGTTGAACCCGGTGCCGCCCGCACGCTGTCGGGAGCCGCCGGAGCGCGGGAGGGGCGCGTCGGCGCTCTCGCTGTCCTTCGCCGGCTGCCCGCTGGGCTCGCCCTTGATCCCCGGCTCGCGCATGGAGCGCAGCTCCAGTGCCCACCGCTCGTCGCGGCCGGCCGTCGCTTCGGGCCGTTCGACCCTGACCAGGTGCCGGCCCGCCGTACCGCACCGCGCCGCCGTGCCCGTACCGGGCTGGCGCACCACGGCGGTGCCGAACGGGTGGGCCACGTCGTCCGCGTCGGTCCCGGCGACCGCGGTGTCGCACCGCCCGCCGTCCGACCGGGTCAGCGTCAGGCATATCTCGTCCCGGTACGCGTCGATGCGCGCGCCCGGGGGCGACACGGCGACGGCCGACACGTAGGCGGTGGACCGGTAGTCGAGGTCGACCGCGTAGAACCGGGTCTCGCCCGCGGCGATGCTGTCGACGCGCGGCCCGCCCACCGCCAACGACGGGGCGTCGTCGCTGGTCAGGCTGCCACGGATGGATGTCCCCACGGTGCGGTAGGTGCGGGCGTCGGCGCCCGGGACGGCTTGTGCGGGGTCGGGTATCAGCCCGCCGACCGCGCCCGCCGCGCACAGGGCCGCCAGGGCGACCAGGCGGGAGGGGTGCCTGCGGCGGCGGTCGTCCATGGGGCGTCACTCCTTGGCGTAGCGGTTCCCGGCACCACGTTTTGCTCGTGCAAGCTAATTCTTTGCTTACGTGAACTCAAGGGGTGGGCGTCACGCGCCGGCCCGCCAGCCGCGCGCCCACGACGCACTACGGGACCCCGACTGCGCCACGCGATCAAGGCCCCGTAAAAACGACTGGTGCGACTCACACACCCGAACCTGAGGGCACGGAGTCGGTCGCCTCCGTCCACAGATCCTGCTCGGCGCGATCCGCCTGGATCTGGCGGTACACGAGGAGCCCGCCGATTGCGGCCAGTGCGACCAGGAGAAGCTTCTTCACCGCGCGACCTCGTCTTTCCTTGACGTAGGAGACCTTCTGACGCTCGACTATACACACCAACCGATACCGATCAGTGAGCTAGGCCCTGGCCCAACTCAGTGGGTGGACAAAAGAATCGGCCCGGCTGGCTATTCGCCATCTGGGCCGTTCCCATCGGTGGGGCTAACAGGACTTGAACCTGTGGCCTCTTCCTTATCAGGGAAGCGCTCTAACCGTCTGAGCTATAGCCCCGCGCTGCACCAAAAGATTAGCGCACCACCAGCCCTGTCCCAAAATCGGTATCCGCCGGGCCCCCGCCCGCGGCCCCCGTCCGCCACGGAATTTCCACCCCGTACGCCCCACCCGACACGAGCCCCACCCCAGCCGGCCCGGCCCCGCCCCGACCGGGCCGACAGCGACCCGGCCGGCCGCCAGCCCACCGGCCCCGGGACACGCACACCCAGCCCCACCGGCCCCCCACACACCCGAACAGCGCCACCACACCCAAAACGGCGCCGCCGTCCTACTCGTCCTCCGCCAGCGTCAGCTCAACGCCGCCGACGAAGCCCGCCGACAGGTTGTAGATGAACGCCCCCAACGTGGCCAGGGCGGTCGCCAGGACCACGTCGATGACCGCGATGACCGACGTGAAGACCAGCACGCGAGGCAACGACAGGAAGGATTCCAGGTCAAAGCCGCCACCCTCGTTGGATTCCGTGGCGTCGCTGATCGTGCCGCCCACGGTGGAGAGGACGCCCATCGCGTCCATCGTCATCCACAGCACGGAGGCCGCGATGATCGTGGAGATCCCCAGCGCGATGGAGAGCAGGAAGCTCACCTTCATCACGGACCAGGGATCGACCTTCGCCACCCGCAGTCGCGCCTTGCGGGTGCGCGGCACGGTACGCGCACCCGCGGGCGTACGCGGTCGGCGCACCGCCTGCTGGGGCGCCGGCCCCTGCGCGCCCGCCGGGGGCGCGTAGGCGTGCGGCGGGTGGTAGGGCTGGGACTGCTGCGAAGCCGGCCGCTCATTGGGCAGTGGGCTCGCCGAGAACGACTCGTAGCCCTGCTTGGCACCTCGGGTGTCCGTCACGGTTCCCCTCTGGGAGTCAGCCGCTCCCCTGTGGGAGTCAGCAGCCGAGCACGGGCGCCGCCGCTCGACGCGGTCGCGGGTCCCGCGGGCAGGTGGCCCTCGGTGCCCCCGGCGCCCGTGGCTCCAGTCACGACTTACTCCTCATAGCTCCCGGCCGGGAGCGCCTCGGCCTCGGCTGATTCCGGGCCCGCCTCGTCGGCCGCTTCGACCAGGTCCTCGACCTCTTCGGCCTCGCGTCCCGCTTCGGCGTTGCGCGCGATGCCCACCACGGCATCCCGCTTGCCCAGATTGATCAGTTGAACGCCCATGGTGTCACGGCCCGTCTCCCTGACCTCGTTGACCCGCGTACGGATCACACCGCCGCTGAGGGTGATCGCCAGGATCTCGTCACTCTCCTCGACGACCAGTGCGCCGACGAGCGAGCCGCGATCCTCCACGATCTTGGCGGCCTTGATACCGAGGCCACCACGCCCCTGCACGCGGTATTCATCCACATCCGTCCGCTTGGCGTACCCGCCGTCGGTAGCGGTGAAGACGAACGTACCGGCCCGGACGACATTCATCGAGAGCAGCTCGTCACCCTCGCGGAAGCTCATGCCCTTCACACCAGAGGTGGCGCGGCCCATCGGGCGCAGCGCCTCGTCCGTCGCGGTGAACCGGATGGACTGCGCCTTGCGGCTCACCAGCAGCAGGTCGTCCTCGGCGGAGACGAGTTCGGCGCCGATCAGCTCGTCCTCGCCGCCCTCCTCGGTCTCCCGCAGGTTGATGGCGATGACGCCGCCGGAGCGCGGCGAGTCGTAGTCCTTGAGCACCGTCTTCTTCACCAGGCCGGCCTTGGTGGCCAGGACCAGGTAGGGCGCCGCCTCGTAGTCCCGGATGGCCAGGATGCGGGCGATCTGCTCGTCCGGCTGGAAGGCCAGCAGGTTGGCGACGTGCTGGCCGCGCGCCTCGCGCCCGGCGTCGGGCAGCTCGTACGCCTTGGCCCGGTAGACCCGGCCCTTGTTGGTGAAGAAGAGCAGCCAGTGGTGGGTGGTGGAGACGAAGAAGTGGGAGACGATGTCGTCCTGCTTGAGCTTCGTGCCCCGCACGCCCTTGCCGCCGCGCTTCTGCGAGCGGTAGTCCTCGGTCTTGGTCCGCTTGACGTAGCCGCCACGGGTGATCGTGACGACTATGTCCTCCTCGGCGATCAGGTCCTCGATGGACATGTCACCGTCGAAGGGCACCAGCTTGCTGCGCCGGTCGTCGCCGAACTTCTCCACCAGCGCGGTCAGTTCCTCGCTGATGATCTGCCGCTGCCGCTCGGGCGAGGCCAGGATCGCATTGTACTCGTCGATCTTGGCCTGGAGCTCGTCGTGCTCGGCGACGATCTTCTGCCGCTCCAGCGCGGCCAGCCGGCGGAGCTGCATCTCCAAGATCGCGTCGGCCTGGATCTCGTCGATGGTGAGCAGCCCCATCAGACCCTCGCGCGCGATGTCGACGGTGTCGCTGCGCCGGATCAGCCCGATGACCTCGTCGATCGCGTCCAGCGCCTTGAGCAGACCGCGCAGGATGTGCGCCCGCTCCTCGGCCTTGCGCAGCCGGTAGCGGGTGCGCCGGACGATGACCTCGACCTGGTGGGCGACCCAGTGCCGGATGAAGGCGTCCAGCGAGAGGGTGCGCGGCACGCCGTCGACCAGGGCCAGCATGTTGGCGCCGAAGTTGGTCTGCAGGTCGGTGTGCTTGTACAGGTTGTTCAGGACGACCTTGGCGACCGCGTCCCGCTTGAGCACGATGACCAGCCGCTGGCCGGTGCGCGAGGACGTCTCGTCCCGCACGTCGGCGATGCCGCCAATCTTGCCATCCTTCACCAGGTCGGCGATCTTCTGGGCCAGGTTGTCCGGGTTGACCTGGTACGGCAGCTCGGTGACAACCAGGCACTGGCGGTTCTGGATCTCCTCGACCTCGACCACCGCGCGCATCGTGATCGAACCGCGCCCGGTGCGGTACGCCTCCTCGATGCCCTTGCGGCCCACCACCAGGGCGCCGGTCGGGAAGTCGGGGCCCTTGATCCGCTCGATGAGCGCGTCCAGCAGCTCCTCGGCGGACGCATCCGGGTTGGCCAGGCACCACTGGGCGCCCTCGGCGACCTCTCGCAGGTTGTGCGGCGGGATGTTGGTCGCCATGCCGACCGCGATCCCGGCCGAGCCGTTGACCAGCAGGTTCGTCAGCCGGGCCGGTAGGACCGTCGGCTCCTGGTTACGGCCGTCGTAGTTGTCCTGGAAGTCTACGGTCTCCTCGTCGATGTCCCGGAGCATCTCCATAGCCAGCGGGGCCATCTTGCACTCAGTGTACCGCATGGCGGCGGCCGGGTCGTTGCCGGGCGAGCCAAAGTTGCCGTTGGAGTCCACCAGCGGCAGCCGCATCGACCAGTGCTGCGCGAGCCGCACCAGCGCGTCGTAGATCGAGGCGTCACCGTGCGGGTGGTACGTACCCATGACGTCGCCGACGACGCGGGCGCACTTGTAGAAGCCCTTCTCGGGCCGGTACCCGCCGTCGTACATCGCGTACAGCACGCGCCGGTGCACCGGCTTGAGGCCGTCCCGCACGTCGGGCAGCGCGCGCGAGACGATCACGCTCATCGCGTAGTCGAGGTACGAGCGCTGCATCTCGGTCTCGAGCCCGACCGGCTCGACGCGCATCCCGGCGCCCTCGGCCTGCGGGGTCAGCTCGGGGTTCTCGGTGGTGGGGGGGTTCTCGTCGGCCATTGCTGGTCAAGATCCTTTCAGGCGGCGGGAAGCCCGGCTGCGCGGCCGGGGAGGGGCCGACTCAGATGTCGAGGAAGCGGACGTCCTTGGCGTTGCGCTGGATGAACGAGCGGCGCGCCTCGACGTCCTCGCCCATCAGCACCGAGAACAGGTCGTCGGCCTGGGCCGCGTCGTCCAGCGTGACCTGGCCGAGTACCCGGTGGTCGACGTCCATCGTCGTCACCCGCAGCTCCTCGGCGTTCATCTCGCCGAGGCCCTTGAAGCGCTGCACGGAGTCGTCCCGGATGCGCTTGCCCTGCTCGCGCCCGGCCTGGATCAGCGCGTCGCGCTCACGGTCGGAGTACGCGTACTCGAAGTCGTCCCGACCCCACTTGATCTTGTAGAGCGGGGGGCGGGACAGGAAGACGTGCCCGGCTTCCACCAGCGGCCGCATGAAGCGGAAGAGGAAGGTGAGCAGCAGGGTGTTGATGTGCTGACCGTCGACGTCGGCGTCCGCCATCAAGATGATCTTGTGGTAGCGGAGGTTCTCGATGTCGAAGTCCTCGTGCACCCCGGTGCCGAACGCCGAGATCAGCGCCTGCACCTCGGTGTTCTGGAGGATCTTGTCGATCCGCGCCTTCTCGACGTTGAGGATCTTGCCGCGGATGGGCAGGATCGCTTGGTACTGCGGGTTGCGGCCGGACTTGGCCGAGCCGCCGGCGGAGTCACCCTCGACGATGAAGATCTCGCACTTCGTCGGGTCGTTGGACTGGCAGTCGCTGAGCTTGCCCGGCAGCGACGCCGTCTCAAGCAGGCCCTTGCGGCGGGTCAGGTCGCGCGCCTTGCGGGCCGCGACCCGGGCGGTGGCCGCCTGCATCGACTTGCGGATGATGTCCGCGGCCTCGTTGGGGTTGCGGTCGAGCCAGTCCGCCAGGTGCTCGTTGACGATCTTCTGGACGAAGGTCTTGGCCTCGCTGTTGCCCAGCTTCGTCTTGGTCTGGCCCTCGAACTGCGGCTCGCCCAGCTTGACCGAGATGATCGCGGTCAGGCCCTCGCGGATGTCCTCGCCGGTGAGGTTGTCGTCCTTCTCCCGCAGCAGCTTCTTCTCCCGCGCGTACTTGTTGATCAAGTACGTCAGCGCCGCGCGGAAGCCCTCCTCGTGGGTGCCGCCCTCGTGGGTGTGGATCGTGTTGGCGAAGCTGTAGACACCCTCAGTGTACTGGGTGTTCCACTGCATCGCGACCTCGAGGGAGAGCAGCCGCTCCTTGTCCTCGGCCTCGATGTCGATCACCGTGGGGTGCACCAGCTCGCCCTTGCGCGAGTTCAGGTACTTCACGAAGTCGACGATGCCGCCCTCGTAGTAGTACGTCGCCGAGAGCGGCTTGCCCTGCTCGTGCACGTGCGCCACGCGCTCGTCCACGAGGGAGATGGTCAGTCCCTTGTTGAGGAACGCCATCTCTTGGAACCGGCGGGCGAGCGTCTCGAACGAGTACTCGGTCGTCTCGAAGACGTCCGGGTCGGCCCAGAACGTCACCGTCGTGCCGGTCTCCGTCACCGCTTCGTTCTTGGCGAGCGGGGCCGTCGGTACGCCCTGCTTGTAATCCTGCGTCCAGCGGAAGCCGTCCCGCTTCACGTCCACGGCCAGTTTAGTGGACAGCGCGTTGACGACCGAGACGCCCACACCGTGCAGGCCACCGGAGACGGCGTAGCCGCCACCGCCGAACTTGCCGCCCGCGTGCAGCACGGTCAGCACGACCTCGACGGCCGGCTTCTTCTCAACCGGGTGCATGTCGACGGGGATACCGCGCCCGTTGTCGATGACGCGCACGCCACCGTCGGCCAGGATCGTCACGTCGATCCGGTCGGCGTGTCCGGCCAGCGCCTCGTCAACGCAGTTGTCCACCACCTCTTGGACCAGGTGGTGCAGACCGCGCTCACCGGTCGACCCGATGTACATGCCGGGTCGCTTACGGACCGCGTCCAGGCCCTCCAGGACCGTGATCGCGCTGGCGTCGTACAAGGGAGGAGGTGCCCCGTTGACGTCCGTACCCACCGCGGCGGTGCTCGCCTCGGTCGGGGAAGCGGTGATCTTCTCGTTGGGGTTGCCGGAATCGGCCACGAAGCGCCCTTTCTGGCACAGCAGAGCCGAACCCCTGGTACGGAGGACCGGCGTTGTCTTTCGAATGCCCCGCACGCACGGTGAGCCACCGTGTGCGCAAGGGGCGACGGTGTACTCCAGTCTACCGGTAACCGCCGACAGAATTGGGGCTTGCGGGTGCCTGAGTCGGCGACTGCCGCCCTGAACCGGCGCCTTCCTACTCCCCATATCTGGTCTGGGCTTCCAGGAGGCTCACACAGGCACTCAGCGCTTCGACCCATCAACGACCGCGATGTGACCGGCGTCTCAATGTTCCCGTCCGTCCTACACCCGGTCCGCCCGCCACGGCCCGTGCCCGTGGCACCACCCTCAGCGCCCACCTCGACAGCGCGCGCCGCGGTGCCAGCGCCCCCGCACGCTGCGCGTCGCCCGCCGCGCACGCGCCGACTCCGCCCGCCGGCACATCGCCGCAGGTCGCAGGAAATATGCCACCAACACATCACGCGGGCGCAGGCCGGCACGGCCCCGCCGCCCCGCACCGCCGCGCCCGTCTCCGCAACCGGCGCACGCCACCGCGCGGCCCCCGGCTGATTTCTGCCGCAGTTGTGCCCGCGAGGCACGAGACGCGTGGAGCGAAAGCCCTACGACAGCGGCACGAGCCCCGTGCGACGGCGGAGCGAAGGCGATCAGCGCGGCACCTCGCGGCAGGCCGGGGCCGGGTCGACGCGAGGCCGTCAGGTCAGCCGTAGGTGTCGCCCGGGCCACGGCTGCCGGGCGCCCGCAGCGGCCCGTACCGTCGTGCGGGGCCGCCGGGGCCGAGCACCTTGAGCGTGCGCACCGTGCCGTGGCCCAGGTCTGCGTTGAGCCGCGCCACGAGCTGCGGCGCCAGCAGCCGGAGCTGGGTGGCCCAGGCCGTGGAGTCGCAACACACCGTCAGCACTCGCGCGTCCTCGTCGTACCGCTGCGGCTCGCAGTGCTGCGCGACCTCGGGTCCGACGAGCTGAGGCCAGCGGCCCATCACGCCGCCGACCGCCGCGGGCGCCTCCCAACCGCGTTCGGTGATCAGCCGGTTGATGGCCGCGCCCAACGGCAGCGGGTCGCGCCCGCCCGCCCGCGCGCCCGAGCGCAGCCCACCGCGCCTGGCCTGCTTCTTCTGTTGCGCCGCCGCGCCGTGCGCGCGGGCGCGCTCCTTCGCCGCCCGCAACGCGACCTGCGCCAGGTCCACGCCCGTGGGCTCGGCCGCCGCACCGGCCGGGCCCGCGCCCGGGCCGCCGTCGCGGTCCGCGCCGGCCCGCGGCCCCCGGGCCCCGTCCCGCTCCCGACCCGGACTGCCCGCCGCAGGCCACGTCATACGCGCTCCACCACACCTTCCGACACCGCGTACCGCACGCCCGTCAGCGCTCCCGGCACGTCGTCGTCCACCGCGGCCGTCACCAACACCTGCTCGCCCGGGGCCACCAGCTCCGCGAGCCGCTCCCGGCGGCGCACGTCCAGCTCGGCGAAGACGTCGTCCAGCACCAGCACGGGCTCGTTTCCCTCAGACCGCAGCAGGTCGTACGAGGCGAGCCGTAGCGCAAGCGCGTACGACCAGGACTCACCGTGGCTGGTGTACCCCTTCGCGGGCAACTCGCCCAGTTTCAGCAGCAGGTCGTCCCGGTGCGGGCCGACCAGCGTCACGCCCCGCTCGATCTCCCGCTTGCGCGCCTCGCCCAGCGCCGCCCGCAGCAGCTCGTACAGCTCCGGCCGGCCCGTCTCCGGGCCGAGCGCGGCACCGCCCGCCGTCTCGCTGACGGAACTCCGGTACTCCAGGACCACCGGGCCGCTACCGGGGGCCAGTTGCTCGTACGCCTTGTCGGCCAGCGGGCGCAGCGTGGCCACCAGGTCGAGCCGCTGGGCCAGCAACTCCGCGGCCACCTGGGCCAGATGCTGGTCCCAGACGTCCAGCGTGGACAGGTCGAGCTGCCGGCCGCCGTGCCCGCGGGCCATGGCCGCCGTCTTGAGCAGCGTGTTGCGCTGCTTCAGCACCCGGTCGTAGTCCGAGCGCACCCCGGCCATCCGCGGCGACCTGGCCGTGATCAGCTCGTCGAGGAAGCGCCGCCGCTCGCCCGGGTCGCCCTTGACCAGCGCCAGGTCCTCCGGCGCGAACAGCACTGTGCGCACGATGCCGAGCACGTCACGCGGCCTGACCTGCGAAGACCGGTTGATCCTGGCCCGGTTGGCCCGGCCCGGGTTGAGTTCGAGCTCGATGAGCTGCTGCCGGCCGCCCTGCACGACCGCGGCCCGCACGATCGCCCGCTCGGCGCCCATCCGCACCAGCGGCGCGTCGGACGAGACCCGGTGACTGGCCAGGGTGGCGAGGTAGCCGACGGACTCGACCAGGTTGGTCTTGCCCTGCCCGTTGGGGCCGACGAACGCGGAGACGCCCGGGTCAAGGGGAACCTCGACCCGGGCGTACGAGCGGAAGTCGGCGAGTGACAAATGCGAGACGTGCATGGTTTCCGTACCGACCTCCCCCGTCGACCAACGTCCGAGCGCGCCTCCTGTGGCACGCGCTGACCTGCTGTTACTTGTCCGTGTTGCTCGTCACCGCGTGGCCACCGAACTGGTTGCGCAGCGCGGCGATCATCTTCATCGACGGCGAGTCGTCCTGCCGCGAGGCGAAGCGTGCGAAGAGCGACGCGGTGATCGCCGGCAGCGGCACCGCGTGGTCGATGGCCGCCTCCACGGTCCACCGGCCCTCGCCGGAGTCCTGCGCGTAACCCCGCAGCTTCGACAGGTGCTCGTCGTCGTTCAGCGCGCACACGGCCAGGTCGAGCAGCCAGGACCGGATGACCGTGCCCTCCTGCCAGCTACGGAAGACCTCGCGGACGTCGGTGACCGAGTCCACCGCCTCCAGCAGCTCCCAGCCCTCGGCGAAGGCCTGCATCATGCCGTACTCGATGCCGTTGTGCACCATCTTGGCGAAGTGGCCGGCGCCGACCTTGCCCGCGTGCACCGAGCCGAACTCGCCCTCCCGTCGCCCACCGCCACCCTGGCCGGACGAGCTTCGCTCGGCTGTCCCACCGGGCTTCAACGCGTCGAAGATCGGCTGCACCTTGGCGACGTGCTCCTCGTCGCCGCCGTACATCAGCGCGTAGCCGTTCTCCAGGCCCCAGACGCCGCCCGAGACGCCGCAGTCCACGAAGCCGACGCCCTTCTCGGCCAGCTCCGCGGCGTGCTTCTCGTCGTCCGTCCACCGCGAGTTTCCGCCGTCCACGACAACGTCGCCGGGGGACAGCAGCACCCCCAGCTCGTCGATCGTGGACTGGGTGGCCGCCCCGGCGGGGACCATCACCCACACCACGCGCGGCCCCTGGAGCTGGCCCACCAGCTCCTCCAGGCTCGCCACGTCGGCGAGGTCCGGGGTGCGGTCGTATCCGATGACGGTGTGGCCTGCGCGGCGGATGCGCTCGCGCATGTTGCCGCCCATCTTGCCAAGACCGACGAGACCGAGCTCCATCACTAATCCTTCTTGCCGGAGTGAGTACGTTGGGTAACGCGGTCGAGCCTACGCCCGGCCCCGCCCGCACGACTGTGGGCTCCGCCGCTCATACGGGGCGCCCGTCGCACGTCCTGGAGGGGCCACCCGACGCTGTCGCGTACCCGCCTCCGCGACTCACTGTGGACCACCACGCGGCGTCGCGCCCGGCGGGCCACGGGAAGCGTCCCGTAGCCTGGCCGTCGCGGGCCTCAGCCGGACAGGCGCACCGGCATGATCAGGTACTTGTACGCCTCATCGGCCTCCGCGTCCACGGCCGGCCGGCCGCTCAGCAGGGCGGGCTTGGTCGAGGTGGTGAACGAGAGCTGGGCCACCGGGGAGTCGATAGCGCTGAGCCCGTCCAGCAGGAAGGTCGGGTTGAAGGCGATCGAGATGTCGTCGCCCTCGAGCTGCGCGTCCACGCGCTCCACAGCCTGTGCGTCGTCGCTGGAGCCGGCCTCCAGGATCAGCACGCCCTGCTCGAAGCTGAGCCGCACCGGGGTGTTGCGCTCGGCCACCAGCGCCACGCGCTTGACCGCCTCGACGAACAGCGCGGTCTCGATCACCGCGACCGAGTTGAACTCGGTCGGGAACAGCGTGCGGTACTTCGGCAGGTCGCCTTCGAGCAGGCGGGTCGTGGTGCGCCGGCCGGCGCCCTCGAAGCCGATCAGGCCCTCACCGGCACCGGAGCCCGCGAGCGCGATGCTAACGGTGTCGCCGCTGGTCAGCGACTTGGCCGTGTCGAGGAGCGTCTTGGCGGGCACCAGCGCGACGGCGGACAGGTCGGCCGCCTCCGGCTTCCACAGGAATTCGCGGACCGCGAAGCGGTAGCGGTCGGTGGAGGCCAGGGTGACGTGGTCGCCCTCGATCTCAATGCGCACACCGGTGAGGACCGGGAGCGTGTCGTCGCGGCCGGCGGCGATGGCCACCTGCGCGGCGGCGGCAGCGAAGACCTCGCCGGGGACGGTGCCGGTGACGCTGGGCATCTGCGGCAGCACCGGGTACTCCTCCACAGGCAGGGTGTGGAGTGTGAACCGCGAGGAACCGCAGACGACGGTCACGCGCACACCGTCGGTGGAGATCTCCACCGGGCGGTTCGGCAGCGCACGGCAAATGTCGGCGAGCAGCCGGCCGGAGACCAGGACCGTGCCGTCCTCCTCGACGTTGGCCTCGACAGAGACGCGGGCGGAGACCTCGTAGTCGAAGCCGGAGAGGCTCAGGGAGCCCTCCTCCGCCTTCAGCAGCAGGCCCGCGAGGACGGGGACGGGCGGACGGGCCGGGAGGCTGCGGGCTGCCCAGGCCACTGCCTCCGCGAGTACATCGTGCTCCACCCGGATCTTCACCGGAACCGCCTCCTGCTGTTGCTGACTCGCCCTGCTGGCCTTCGTCGTCGGCTGATTGCCGGAGACCAGTTTGACGCACGCCACCGACAGCGAGTGCGCGTCGGAGTCAAGTCGGTGCGAGGGCGTGGGAGCGAGCCTGACCCGAGTTGTGCACAGGCCTCACTTCGAAACGAACTTCTCGCTCTCAATGTGTGGTCGTAGTAGTAGGGCCTGTGGAAACGGTGGATAACTGCCTTTGCGCAGGTCACGTCGCGTTTTTTGTCCACTGCCCCTGTGGGCGACGGTGGTGGATAACCCGGGGTCTCTGTGGACCACCTAAAGTTCTGCACACCAGATACACAGGGAAGCCCTACTTCTCCCCAGCGGCGTCCCCAGTTTTACCCACGTTCCCCACAGCCCAATCCGGCGCCTTGGTGTGACGCCTTTCACTCGCTCCGGTGAGAGAGGGTGTCGCGTTCCCGAACAATGGACAACGGTGTGGAGAAGGCGGCGAAAGCTGTGCACAAGGGCGGCTGAGCTGTGGGCAGGCAGTGGACAACCGGTCGGGACGCCCTGTAGAAGAAATCTTGTCCACAGCCTGTGGATGACAGTTTGCCACAAATCCACACGCGTCTGACCTCGGAAGATCCTCTCTCACCAGCGGGGGCCTGTGGACACGTTTGGGACAGTCCAGTAGTCCCCAACCTGTGGACGCGAAATAGTCCGCAACATCTGTGGAGAAGACCCGTGTCCACCTCCGTAATCGAACATCTCCCCCTGCGGGTGGACCGGCCGTGGCCGTCCCGTATCCGTTCCACGACTGCTTCCAGACCGCTCGATGAACGCGAAACAGCGCTCCCGCAGCGATGGCGGGAGCGCCGGAGGGAGCCTCCCCACGAAGCGACGCCGCCGCACGGCGGGCCCGCCCGGTACGCGTCGGGACCGCGCGGGCGCGGCGGCACGCGAGCGCGCGCCGGAACCGTCCACAGCATGGGGACCGCCCGCGGCGCACGGGCCGGCGCGGACACGAGAGTGCGGGCACCCGAGAGTGCCGGCAGCCGAGAGTGCGGGCGCGCGAAAGCGGGGCTCCGGAGGGCGGGGCCCCATGGCGAGGGGAACGCGGCGAGGGGGAGCGTCAGCCGTTCTTGATGCGGTTGGTCAGCTCGGTTACTTGGTTGTAGATGGACCGCCGCTCGGCCATCAGCGCCCGGATCTTGCGGTCGGCGTGCATCACCGTCGTGTGGTCACGGCCGCCGAACTGCGCGCCGATCTTGGGCAGCGACAGGTCCGTCAGCTCGCGGCACAGGTACATCGCGATCTGCCGCGCGGTCACCAGGACCCGGCTGCGGGAGGCGCCGCACAGGTTGTCGACGGTGTGCCCGAAGTAGTCCGCGGTCGCGGCCATGATCGCGGTGGCCGTGATCTCCGGGGCCGCGTCCTCGCCGCCCGGGATCAGGTCCTTGAGCACGATCTCGGTCAGCCCCAGGTCCACCGGCTGCCGGTTGAGGCTGGCGAACGCCGTCACCCGGATCAGCGCGCCCTCCAGCTCCCGGATGTTGCGCGAGATGCGGGAGGCGATGAACTCCAGCACCTCCGGGGGCGCGTTGAGCTGTTCCTGCACCGCCTTCTTCCGGAGGATCGCGATCCGCGTCTCCAGCTCGGGCGGCTGCACATCGGTGATCAGACCCCACTCGAAGCGGTTGCGCAGCCGGTCCTCCAGCGTCACCAACTGCTTCGGCGGCCGGTCCGACGACAGCACGATCTGCTTGTTGGCGTTGTGCAGCGTGTTGAAGGTGTGGAAGAACTCCTCCTGCGTCGACTCCTTGCTCGCGAGGAACTGGATGTCGTCCACGAGCAGGATGTCCATGTCGCGGTACCGCTTGCGGAACGCGTCCGCCTTGCCGTCGCGGATGGAGTTGATGAACTCGTTCGTGAACTCCTCCGAGCTGACGTACCGCACCCGTGTACCCGGGTAGAGGCTGCGCGCGTAGTGCCCGATCGCGTGCAGCAGGTGCGTCTTGCCGAGCCCCGACTCCCCGTAGATGAACAGCGGGTTGTAGGCTTTGGCCGGCGCCTCTGCCACGGCCACCGCCGCCGCGTGCGCGAAGCGGTTGGAGGCGCCGATGACGAAGGTGTCGAAGAGGTACTTCGGGTTCAGCCGCGCGGTGGGCTCACCGGGGCCCGACGCCGGCGCGGGTTGCGCGGCAAGTGGTCCGGGCGCACCCGTCGGCGCGGGCGGGCCGCTGTGACCGGGGCCCTGGCCGCCGGGCCCGGAGCGGGGCAGCACGGAGGAGGGGTCGCGACGCTGCGGCTCGTAGGACGCACCCCCGTGCGCGGGCGGCCCGTGCTGGGGGTGCTGGCCCCGCTGGGCGTACGGGTACGCGTCCGGGAAGCCGCCGAGCCGGGGCTGCTGCCAGGTGTTGTAGTCGCCGCGGGATTCGGGCAGCGGGGCGCCGCCGGAGCGCGGCCAGGCGCCGGGGTCGGGGCGCTGCTGCGGGTAGTCGGGGTAGGCGGGGCGGGCGCTGGGCAGCTCGTCGCCGGGGCGGCCGTAGCTCTCGCGCCCGTCGTAGCCCTCCCGAGCCTCGCGGCTGTCGCGGGTGTCGTACGCGTCCCGCGCCTCGCGCCCGTCGTACCCCTCGCGACCCTCGTACGCCTCCCGGGCGACGGGCGTGTCGTAGGGGTCCTGCTTGTCGTAGGCGTCCCGGCCGTCGTACGGCTGCTCGTAGGCGTCGTGGGACTCGTAGTCCTCGCGGCCGCCGCCGTACCCGTCGCGCGCGTCGCGCCCGGGTCGGGCCTCCCGGCCGTCGCGCGCGTCGTAGCTGTCCCGCGCGGTGTCGCCGTAACGGGACTGCTGACCGCCGTGGCCTTGGTGTGGGGCGGACGGGTGGTGTGGGGCGGGGCCCTGGGGCTGCGGTGCGGCGGGTTCGTTCTTGGAGTCGTCCACCGTGATCGCGATGCGGATCGGACGGCCGCACTCGCGGCTGAGCGCGTCGCTGATCAGGGGCGCGAGCCGGCCCTCGAGCACGCCCTTGGCGAACTCGTTGGGCACCGCGAGCAGCGCCGTGTCGGCGACCAGCGCCAGCGGCTGGCAGCGGTTGATCCAGTGCTCGTCCTTGGCCTCGACGCCCTGCCCTCTGCCCTCGCCGCGGAGCTGCTCCAATACGCGTGGCCACACTGCGGCAAGATCGGCAGGTACGTCAGCCACAGGGCACGCTCACTCACTCGGAGGGGACGCCGACAGGTCCCACGAACGCGTGGTTCTTGGGACAGGCGGGAAGGATTCAGAGTTCCGCCACGGTAGTCAGGCCGACGCGCGTGGTTCAAGTCGTTGTCCACCGGGTGTGTGCAAATGTGCCATGCGGCGTCGCCTCGTGCTCTGGCGCCCCGGTATACGGTGGTGGTGGAGCGCTGCGCCCACGTTGGTTTGACCGAATGGCGTAGCCGCGCGTACCGTAACCAGGTCGAGTTGTCGATGGCTGCTGCCGGCTGCCTCCGATGGGCATACATCCACGATCCGTGGTGAGAAAGCGGTGCAATCGGGCGTATACGAGCTTCTCGTGGGCGCACGGTGACAGCCAGGCGATGTCCCGCCACTACACATTCATTTCTGGAGCCCCCGAGTGAGCAAGCGCACCTTCCAGCCGAACAACCGCCGCCGCGCGAAGACCCACGGCTTCCGGCTGCGTATGCGCACCCGTGCCGGCCGCGCTATCCTCGCGTCCCGCCGTGGCAAGGGTCGCGCCCGTCTGTCCGCCTGACCAGCACAGGTCATGACGTGCTGCCTACCGAGCATCGGCTGAGGCGGCGCGAGGACTTTGCGACCGTGGTACGCCGAGGACGCAGGGCCGGGCGCCCGCTGCTTGTCGTGCATCTGCGAAGCGGTACATCGGACCCGCACCCACCTGGAGAGCTGTCTCCCCAGGTGCGTGCGGGTTTCGTCGTCAGCAAAGCGGTCGGCAACGCCGTCACCCGAAACCTGGTGAAGCGGCGGTTGCGCCACCTGGTGCGCGACCGACTCGACCGCTTCCCCACCGGTAGCCTGGTAGTCGTACGGGCGCTGCCCGGCGCGGGCGAGGCAGGCCACGAGCAACTGGCCCGCGATCTCGACACCGCGCTACGGCGGCTGCTGGGTGGGGCCTCCCCGGTGACTCCCTCGGTGAACCTCGGGGGTCAGACCAAGGGGAGGGGGCCGCGATGAAGTACCCGCTGCTGTGGTTGATCGAGCTCTACCAGTGGACCATCAGCCCCATGTTGGGGCCGGTCTGCAAGTACTACCCGTCGTGCTCGCACTATGGCTACACGGCCATCAACGTGCACGGTGCGGTGAAGGGCACGGCGCTGACTGCCTGGCGCATTCTGCGCTGCAATCCGTGGTCGCACGGAGGTGTCGATCACGTACCCGCCCGGAAGCGTCCGGTGTGGCACCAGTGGCTGCGGAGTCGCCTGCGCGGGCACTCCACCGCCGAGCCCGCCGCGCAGCCTGAGTCTCAGCCCAACGCCCAAGGAGCCTGATTCGTGGACACGATCCTCGGTCCTCTCTATGACGTAGTTTCCTGGATCATCGTCCAGTTCCACTCGCTGTACAGCCTCGTCTTCGACAAGAACAGCGGCTGGGCTTGGGGCCTGTCGATCGTCTCGCTGGTGGTGCTCATCCGCATCTGCCTGATCCCGCTCTTCGTGAAGCAGATCAAGGCCACGCGGAACATGCAGGCGCTGCAGCCCCGTATGAAGGCGATCCAGGAGCGCTACAAGAGCGACAAGCACCGCCAGTCCGAAGAGATGATGAAGCTCTACAAGGAGACGGGCACCAACCCGCTCTCGAGCTGCCTGCCGATCCTCGCGCAGTCACCGTTCTTCATCGCGCTGTACCAGGTGCTCAACAAGATCGCGAACAACCATCCGGTCGGCTTCATCAACCAGGACCTGGTGGACAGCGCCCGTGAGGCGCACATCTTCGGCGCTCCGCTGTCCGTGAAGTTCATGAGCAGCGCGTCCAAGGTCGAGGGGCTCGGCGCCTCGCTCACCGACGTCCGCATCGTCACGGTCACGATGATCATCCTGATGTCGGCGTCGCAGTTCTTCACCCAGCGTCAGCTCATGACGAAGAACGTCGACCTGACGGTGAAGACGCCGTTCATGCAGCAGCAGAAGATGTTGATGTACATCTTCCCGATCATGTTCGCCGTCTTCGGCATCAACTTCCCGGTCGGTGTGCTCGTCTACTGGCTGACCACCAACGTGTGGACCATGGGGCAGCAGATGTTCATCATCCGCCGCAACCCCACCCCCGGCAGCGTTGCCTACGCCCACCGCCAGGAGCGACTGCGGGCCAAGGGCAAGCTCAAGGAGTACCCGGAGGTCGTCGAGGCGCGACAGGCCGTCGAGACCGCCCGGGCCAACCGGCAGCAGCCCAAGAAGCAGACCAAGGCCCAGCGCCAGTCCGCGGCGGCGCAGGCCGGTGGCGGTGGCGTGAAGGCGCCGGGCGCCAAGCCCAAGCTGGACGCGACGCCCTCGGCGGGCGGGGCGAAGAGCGGGCGAGGGCAGGGCCGGGCCAGGGCCACGGCGCAGACCGGTGGCGCGAAGGGCGCCGGGACGTCCCGAGTGGGCGCCGAGAAGACCTCGCTGGAGAAGGGGAAGAAGGGGGCCCAGTCCGGCAAGTCGACCGGCAGCTCCGCCTCCGGTTCCTCGCGTAACGCCAAGTCCGGGCAGCGCAAGGGCCAGCGCGGCCCGAAGCACCCATCCAAGAAGTAAGAAGGAGTCCATCCGTGACGGAAGGCACCACCCCGGCCGAGGGTGTCGACACTCTGACCTGCCTGGAGCAGGAGGGCGAGATCGCGGCTGACTACCTCGAGGGTCTGCTGGACATCGCTGACCTCGACGGCGACATCGACATGGATGTCGAGGCGGACCGCGCCGCGGTGTCGATCATCAGCGAATCGACCAGCCGCGACCTGCAGAAGCTGGTCGGTCGCGACGGCGAGGTGCTGGAGGCCCTGCAGGAGCTGACCCGGCTCGCGGTGCACCGGGAGACCGGCGACCGCAGCAGGCTGATGCTGGATATCGCGGGGTTCCGGGCGCGCAAGCGCACCGAGCTGTCGGAGCTGGGCGCCAAGGCCGCGGAAGAGGCCAAGGGCAGCGGACAGCCCGTGAAGCTGGACCCGATGACGCCCTTCGAGCGCAAGGTGGTGCACGACGCGGTGGCGGCGGCGGGGCTGCGGAGCGAGTCTGAGTGTGAGGAGCCCGAGCGCCGGGTGGTCGTGCTTCCCGCGTGATCCGGTGACTCTCTTCCGGGCTGAGGGTTTGGGAAGAACAACCCGTACGTCCGGCCCCGTCTTTGCGCAGACGGGGCCGATGCTTGTCAGCAAGGGCAACGGCATGTCGAGAGGAAGGACGGTCCTCGTGGCGGAGGCGGCGGAGGAATTTCCCCCAGCGCCGGAGGCGGCGCGGGAGGTGTTCGGCGACCGCTTTCCGGAGGTCGTGCGGTACGCCGAGCTGTTGGCCGATGTGGGCGTCACGCGCGGCCTGATCGGGCCCCGTGAGGTGCCACGGCTGTGGGAGCGACACCTGCTGAACTGCGCGGTGCTCTCGGAGGCGGTGGCCGAGGGCGTCACGGTGTGCGACGTGGGCTCGGGGGCCGGACTCCCGGGCATGCCCCTCGCCCTCACCCGACCGGACCTGCAGATCACCCTGCTGGAGCCGCTGCTGCGACGGACCAACTTCCTGCAGGAGGTCGTTGAACTCCTTGGCCTCGACCACGTCACGGTGGTCCGCGGGCGGGCCGAGGAGGTGCTGGGCAAGCTCCAGCCGGTGCACGTGGTGACCGCCCGCGCCGTGGCCCCCCTGGACCGGCTGGCCGGCTGGGGCGTGCCGCTGCTCCGGCCGTACGGCGAGATGCTGGCGCTGAAGGGTGACACCGCCGAGGAGGAGCTCAAGAGCGCCCGGGCCGCGCTGAGCAAGCTCGGCGTAGTGGAGACCTCGGTGTTGCAGGTGGGGGAGGGCATCGTCGATCCGCCGTCCACCCTGGTGCGGGTCGAGGTGGGCGAGAGCCCGGGCGGGGTGCGGTTCGCCGCGAAGCGGGCCAAGGCGGCCCGCAAGGAGCCTCGCCGTTGTCGGTGAGCGCGCGGGGACGGTTGCTCACCGTGGATGTTCTCGTGAGGGAGAGGTGCCGGGGGAAGCGGGGGGCGTACTTCGGGCAATGCTTCATACAAGCTGCCAAGAGTACGCAGACCGGAGTGTCGGGACGTTGTGATCGGCACGCCCGTGCATCGTGTTTCACGTGAAACGTCGTTCCCTGCTGCATGGAATCATCAGTCGCGGTCGTGCGGCTGCCGCGCCGCGCGACCCTAAACCCCGCACCAGAGCCGATTCATCCACAGGAGAACGGGCCTCGCTGGTTCCCAACCCCGAAAGCATGGCAGGCTCTGTTCGTTGCGAGCCTGATGTCGAGGAGGGTGAATCCTTGCGGTCCGACGCCAACATCGCGGGACCGATGACCGAACCGGTCCCCGGTCCCCGTACCGCTGAGCCCTCTCCGGGCGCGCCCGGAGGGACCTCAGCTCCGGGGGAGGATGTTTCACGTGAAACGCCGCCTCCGATGGATGCCTCGTCCGCGTACGAGGGAGAAGCCTCCGCCCCCGTCGGTCGCGCGGCGCAGCTCGCCGTAGCGGCGTTGGGGCGCGCGGGCGACGGTCTCCCCCGCCCGGAGCAGACCCGGGTGATGGTGGTCGCCAACCAGAAGGGCGGCGTCGGTAAGACCACGACGACCGTGAACCTGGCGGCCTCCCTCGCGCTGCACGGCGCCCGCGTGCTGGTCGTGGACCTGGACCCGCAGGGCAACGCCTCCACGGCCCTCGGCATCGACCATCACGCCGAGGTTCCCTCCATCTACGACGTGCTGGTCGACAGCAAGCCGCTATCCGACGTCGTGCAGCCCGTCCCCGACGTGGAGGGACTGTTCTGCGCCCCGGCGACCATCGACCTGGCTGGCGCGGAGATCGAGCTCGTCTCGCTGGTGGCCCGGGAGAGCCGGCTGGAGCGTGCCATCCAGGCGTACGACCAGCCGCTGGACTACATCCTCATCGACTGCCCGCCCTCGCTCGGCCTGCTGACGGTCAACGCCCTGGTGGCGGGCGCGGAGGTGCTCATCCCGATCCAGTGCGAGTACTACGCGCTGGAGGGCCTGGGCCAGCTCCTGCGCAACGTCGAGCTGGTGCGCGGACACCTGAACCGCAAGCTGCACGTCTCGACGATCCTGCTGACCATGTACGACGGCCGGACGCGGCTGGCTTCCCAGGTGGCCGACGAGGTCCGCAGCCACTTCGGGAACGAGGTGCTGCGCACGAGTATCCCGCGCTCCGTGCGGATCTCCGAGGCCCCGAGCTACGGGCAGACGGTTCTCACCTACGATCCCGGTTCGAGCGGTGCGCTGTCCTACCTTGAGGCGGCCCGGGAGATCGCGTTGCGCGGGGCTGGTGTCTACTACGACGGGCAGCATACGCACGCGACACCGCGTGCGAACCCACAGCTTGACCAGCACACCATGTCGGAGGGGATGCAGTGACTGAGCGACGGAGAGGGCTGGGCCGCGGACTCGGTGCGCTGATTCCCGCCGCCCCCAAGGGAGCGGACGGCCCGCCGCTGCCCGCGGTGGGCGCCGGCGCGGCCTCGCCGACGGCGGTTCCGGTGCTGTCGCCGGAGCGGGGCCTGGCGGCGGCCAAGGTGACGACGCTGCCGCCCGGTGGCCAGCCCGAGGACGAGGGCGCCCCCGGGCAGAGCGTTTCACGTGAAACCGAGGACGCGGCCGTCGCGGAGCCCGCGCCCCTGAAGGCCATGGACGACGGCCTGGGCGCGCACTTCGCGGAGTTGCCGCTGGACTCCATCACGACCAACCCCCGGCAGCCGCGCACCGAGTTCGACGAGGACGCCCTCGCCGAGCTGGTCACCTCGATCCAGGAGGTCGGCCTCCTCCAGGCGATCGTGGTCCGCCAGGTCGGTCCGGAGCGCTACGAGCTCATCATGGGCGAGCGGCGCTGGCGTGCCTGCCGCGAGGCCGGTCTGACGAAGATCCCGGCGATCGTCCGGGCGACCGACGACGAGAAGATGCTGCTGGACGCGCTGCTGGAGAACCTGCACCGCGCTCAGCTCAACCCGCTGGAAGAGGCCGCCGCCTACGACCAGTTGCTCCAGGACTTCAACTGCACGCACGACGAGTTGGCCGAGCGCATCGGGCGCTCCCGCCCGCAGGTCTCCAACACCCTGCGCTTGCTGCGTCTGTCGCCGTCGGTGCAGCGGCGCGTGGCGGCCGGCGTGCTCTCGGCGGGGCACGCGCGGGCGCTGCTCTCGGTCGAGGACTCCGAGGAGCAGGACCGGCTGGCGCACCGCATCGTGGCGGAGGGGCTGTCGGTCCGCGCGGTCGAAGAGATCGTCACCCTGATGGGTTCGCAGCCGAACAGCATGCAGAAGGCCAAGCGGCCCCGGGCCGGCGCCCGGGTGTCCCCGGCCTTGACGGACCTGGCCTCGCGACTGTCGGATCGCTTCGAGACCTGTGTGAAGGTCGACCTCGGCCAGAAGAAGGGGAAGATCGTGGTCGAGTTCGCCTCGATGGACGATCTGGAGCGCATCCTCGGCACCCTGGCGCCGGGCGAGGGCCGCGTGCTGGAGCAGCGCTCCGGCACGGAGCAGGCGGCGGAGGACAATAACTCCGCTGAGTAGCACCCCGCTGGAGCGGGCCGTGCCCCGCCCGGGGCACGGCCCGCTCTGTGCGTGGCGGGCGGTACCGGGGAAATGTGCTCGTGGTTACGATGCGTACGAGCGGCGCGGCGACGCGCGGGCGGGCCCGCACACGGGCGGTGGCCGACGGCGCGGGACGAGGCCCGTGGGAGGCTGCTGCCGGCTTCGGGGGCGCCCGGCCGGGGCGTGGCCCACGGGTCGGCTGCACGCACCGCGGCCGATGAGGGAAGCGAGCTGGCTACATGAGGCGTCGGCTCGTACCGCTCACACTGGACAACCTCACGGACCTCCCCCAGCGCTGTCGCGCCTGCGTGTTCTGGCAACTCCACCCCGTCAGCGGCGAGGCGGCGGTCAGAGCCGGGCGCCCGGAGGTGGAAGAAGGAAGCCTGGATCTCGGCCGTGCTGCTGGAGTGGGGCTCCTGCGGCCGCGTGGTCTACGTGGACGAACTGCCGGTGGGCTTCGTGCTCTACGCGCCGCCGGCGTACGTGCCCCGCTCCCTGGCCTTTCCCGCCAGCCCGGTGGGCGCCGACGCCGTGCAACTGATGACGGCGTGGCTGATGCCCGGGTTCCAGGGGCAGGGGGTTGGTCGGGTCATGGTGCAGACCCGTGGCCAAGGACTTCATGCGGCGCGGCGTGAAGGCCGTCGAGGCGTTCGGGGACGCGCGGTGGGAGGGGCCCGCCTGCGTGTTGCCGGCCGACCACCTGCTGGCGGTGGGCTTCAAGACGGTGCGCCCGCATCCGCGTTATCCGCGGCTGCGCCTTGAGTTGCGGGCCACGATCTCCTGGAAGGAAGACGTGGAGCTGGCGTTGGACCGGCTGCTGGGGGCCGTGCAGAAGGAGCCGGTGCTGCGTCCGCTGTAGGTGGGCCGCGCCCGCATGCGCGTGGGCCCGCCCCCGAGGGGAGCGGGCCCACGGCGCACAGAGCGGTTGCGCGGTCGACTAGCCGAGGAAGTCGGACAGGTCGCGCTCAAGGGCCGCCTTCGGCTTGGCGCCAACGATGGTCTTCACGACCTCGCCGCCCTGGTAGACGTTCATGGTCGGGATGGACATGACGCCGTACTTGGCGGCCACGGCCGGGTTCTCGTCGATGTTCAGCTTGACGATCTCGATCTTGTCGCCGTGCTGCGCCGCGATCGCCTCAAGCGAGGGAGCGATCTGGCGGCACGGGCCACACCACTCGGCCCAGAAGTCCACCAGCACGGGCTTCTTGTTGTTGATGACGTCCTCTTCGAAGGAGGCGTCGGTCACATGCTTCAGAGTGCCAGCCACGGCGATTTCCTCGTTTCGATGGTGCGGGGGCGGGAGGGATGGAGGGGTCAGACGGCGACGGCCGGCGGCTCGTTGTCCGCGAGGCCGGCCAGGTACCGCTCGGCGTCCAGGGCCGCGGAGCAGCCCGCGCCGGCAGCGGTGATCGCCTGGCGGTAGGTGTGGTCCACGACGTCACCGGCAGCGAAGACGCCCGGCAGGTTGGTGCGCGTGCTGGGGGCCTCGACCTGCAGGTAGCCCTCGTCGTCCAGGTCGAGCTGGCCCTTGAACAGGTCGGTGCGCGGGTCGTGGCCGACCGCGATGAACAGGCCGGTCGCCGGGAGCTCGGACAGCTCGCCCGTGTTGCGGTTGCGCAGCGTCAGGCTGGAGAGCTTGCTGTCGCCGTGGATCTCGGCGACCTCGCTGTCCCAGATGAAGGAGATCTTCGGGTCGGCGAAGGCGCGGTCCTGCATGGCCTTGGAGGCGCGCATGGTGTCGCGGCGGTGCACGATCGTCACGGACTTGGCGAACCGGGAGAGGAAGGTCGCCTCCTCCATGGCGGTGTCGCCGCCACCGATCACGGCGATGTCCTGGTCCCGGAAGAAGAACCCGTCACAGGTCGCGCACCACGAGACGCCCCGCCCGGACAGCTCGTCCTCACGCGGCAGGCCGAGCTCGCGGTGCTGCGAGCCGGTGGTCACGATCACGGTCTTGGCTCGGTGCACGGTGCCGGCGGAGTCGGTGACCGTCTTGATGTCCTCGGTGAGGTCCACCGCGATGACGTCGTCCGGGATCAGCTCGGCACCGAAGCGCTCGGCCTGGGCGCGCATGTTGTCCATGAGGTCCGGGCCCATGATGCCGTCACGGTAGCCGGGGAAGTTCTCCACGTCGGTGGTGTTCATCAGCGCACCCCCCGCGGTCACGGAACCCTCGAAGACCAGGGGCTTCAGCGCGGCTCGGGCCGTGTAGAGCGCGGCCGTGTAGCCGGCGGGCCCGGAACCGATGATGATCACGTTGCGGACGTCGCTCACGGGATGTCTTCCTTGTCTCTGCCGACGACGGATTGGGGGGCAACCGACCGGCGATCGTTCCCGGCAAACTGCTGCCATCTCACCCAACGGATACTACGGGTCCGGCATTCCCGGGACGCTCGGGCTTCCTGCCGTGTTCGTGTGACGGACAGTGTGGCGACCGGGACGCTCAGTCGCGGGCGAAGCTGCGCTGCATCAGCACGGTGCCGGGCGGCGAGGGGGACCGCCGTACGCAGGCGGCGGTCCACGACGAACGCGTCGACGCGCGAGTCGTCGCCCGGGTGTGGCAGCAGCACCAGGTAGGCGGGGGTGCCGTTGAAGGAGTCCTCCCTCGCCGCGAGGGGCGTCTCGGGGCGCTTGGTGGCCTGCTGGACGCACGAGGGCACGGTCGCGCTACTTCCGTCGAGCGGTGTGCGGGGAGTGGTGTTCGCGCCGACTTCACCCGGCGACTGCCGCGGCCTGCGGTCGTTCCCTTCCGAGGCGAGCAGGGCCCGCGCCTCGCCCTCCAGGCTGGCGGCGGTCAACGTCGTGGTGTGGGTCTCACCCTCCGTGGGGCGCTGTGGCGACCCGTCGTCGGCGCCGTTCTGCACGAGGAAGGTACCCACACCGAGCACGGCCGCCGCGCATGCCGTACCGAGCAGGGCGGTGCGCCAGCGCCGGCCCCGCCCGGGCCGGGAACCGGGGGTTTGCCGGCCAGGCCCCGTAGTGGAGCGGGCGCTGCCCGGTGGGCGGTCGGGACCGCCGGGCGTCGTTTCACGTGAAACACCGATCTGCTCGGCGGCCGTTTCACGTGAAACATCGCCCGGCTTGCTCTCGGGACCGACCTCGGGCTCGGCGTCCGCGTCGCCGTCGGTCTCGCGTACGCCGTCCGTCTCACGCGCGCTGGCGGCCGGCTCGTGGTCGCCGGTCGTGGCGTCGAGCAGGGCCTCGGCGGCGAGGGCCGCGTCGATCCGGCCGGCGATGTCGGCGGGCATCCGCGCCGGGCCGGGGAGCGTGCCCAGCGCGCTGCGGATCTCCTCAAGCGAGGTGCGGACGTCCGCACACAGCGCACAGGTCGCGAGGTGCTCCCGCACGGGACGCGCGCGGTCGGGCGGCAGGACTCCCTCGGTGAGCGCGGAGATTTCCGCGACCTCAGGGTGCTCGTCCGTGTCGGTCGTCGACGTCACGCTCGCCCACCTCCGCCCTTCACGGGATCTGTGCCGTTCGGCCCTGCCGGCGGTGAGACGGATGTCCCCTGCGCCCGGTTCCTTCCCCCGCCGGGATCGGAGCTATCCCGCTCCTTCGGGTGGAGATGGGACAGCAGGGGCAGCAGGCGAGCGCCGCCCCGGGCACAGCGGCTCTTGATGGTGCCGGTGGGCACGCCCAGGCACCTTCGCCGCCTCCGCCACGGGGTACCCCTGCATGTCCACGAGGACGAGGGCCGCGCGCTGGTCGGGCGGGAGCGTGCGCAGCGCCCGCAGCAGTTCGCGGTGGAGGTCCTGGCGCTCCGCCGGGCCCGCCGCGGACTCCTGCGGTTCGAGGAGCTGCTCAAGGCGCTCGGTGTCGTCGGTGGGCGAGGTCTTGCGGGTGGCGGCCTTGCGGGCCCGGTCCAGGCAGGCGTTCACCGTGATCCGGTGCAGCCAGGTGGTGACGGCCGACTTGCCCCGGAACGTGTGCGCGGCCCGGTAGGCGGAGACCAGGGCGTCCTGAACGGCGTCCGCGGCCTCCTCGCGGTCGCCGAGGGTGCGGAGCGCCACGGCCCAGGGGCGGTCACGGTGGCCTCGGACGATCTCGCTGAACGCGTCGGGGTCGCCCACCACGTGGCGAGCCAGGAGCTCGCAGTCGTTCGCGTCGCCGTGCACGGCGACGTGCAACGGGAGCCCCCTCTCGTACCGGCCGCCTGTCGTGGGTCAACCCGTGATCTTGATCTCCGAGATGCCCCCTCGGTAACCGTCGGCGGAACCGTCGCTGGGCAGTTCGGTGATGTGGATCAGTACGTATCGCGTTCGGACCGGCTTGTCGAGGGTAGCGTCGAGTTTGCTGTCCGCCGTCGTGAGCTTGGTCAGCTCCTGCGGGAAGTCCGACAGGGCCGCGGGGGACGTCGCCGCGGGGTCGGCGGCGAGGACCTCGACCTTCTGCCCGGGGGCGTAGAAGTCGACCTGCACGCCGGCGACGTTCTTGGCGCTGCCGAGGTCGACGACGATGCCGCTGCCGTCCGACCGGTTCTTGAGGTTGCCGAAGTTGGCGTAGCCCTCGTAGCGCTTGGTGACCCAGGCGGTGCCGGGCTGCTGGTCGATGGCCGCGGAAACCTTCTCGGCCGCCAACGGGGCGTCCAGCGGCGAGAACTCGGTGGCGTCGGCGAGCCTCAGCGGCTTGTGGGCCGGCTTCTTGGGACGGTCGTCGTCCTTCCCGCCCTGGTTGTGGCCCGAGTCCCCCGGCTTGCTCTCCTCCTTGATCAGGATGTCCGCGAGCTGCCAACTGCCGAGCCCGATGGCCGCGATCAGCAGGCTAGAGACGGCCCACTTGAGCGCTCGGCCGGCCCGGCTCTGGAGGGGCGGTGGGGGCGGCGGCACGGGGGCGAGCCGGCCGGCGCCGTTCCCGCCCCGGGCCGGCGGTTGGGCGTAGGCGCCCTGTTGGTACGTGGTGCGCTGGTAGGCCGGGGTCGCGGTGAACGACGGCTCCGGTGGGCGGACCCGTGGCATCTCGGCGACGGCCGCGGCCAACTCCTGCGGAGTGGTGCAGGGCAACTCCTGCCGGGAGGCGGTGGCGCCGTCGTTTACCAGCGCCCGCATGGCCAGCTCGGACAGGCCGCGGTGCACCCCCGCGCGCACCTGGTCGGGCGCGATGAGGCCGACGCCCTTGGGGAGCCCGGCCAGGCCGTGCGCGTCGCTCTCGTAAGGCCAGCGCTGGGTGAGGGCGGCGTAGAGCAGGGCTCCGATGGCCTCGGTGTCCGTGCGCTGGGGCTGGGGGGTGGTGATGCCGCGCAGGGCGGCCATGACCGCCAGCCCGCGGATGCGGTACCGGCCCGACTCGGTGCGCAGCACGGAACTGGGCGTCAGGCGCAGGTGGGACAGTCCCTCGCGGTGGGCCGACGCCATGGCCTGGGAGACCTGGCTGACGAGTTGGTAGGCGTCGTGCGGTTCCAGCGCGCCGGTGGCGAGCACCGTGGTCAGCTCGGTGGCGTCGGAGATCCACTCGTGGACGACGTAGACGAGGTCGTTGTCCTCGACGGCGTCCAGCACCTGGACGAAGCGGGGGTCGCCGAGGAGCGCGGCGGCACGGGCGGCGGCCAGGACGGGGCCGGCGCTGGGGTGGTCGGTGGGGAGGACGTGCACACCCACGGCGCGACGCAGTTTCTCGTCCACGGCACGCCAACTGCTGAATCCGTCCAGACGAGTGACGCACTCCTCCAAGCGGTAGCGTCTGGCGAGTTTGTGACCACTGTGCAGTTCGGGGGGGCTCGTATCGGCCGATGCGCTCCTGTCCGTCTCGACAGGGCGCCCGGTCTCTGTGTTGTTGCTGGCCTTCTGCTCGGCCTTAGCCTCGTCGGTCGTGGCCTTGTCCGCCTTGGCGGTCAGCGGCTTTCCGCCGCTGTTATCGGCCACGTCGACGGCAGCCATACTCCGGTCCGCCACCGTCGTTCCCTGCCTCCCCATACGTTGCGCCTGTTCCACGGCCACGACAATTGTGCCCACAGTCCGCCACTCTGCACGACACGCGGTGGCGGACGATGGTTGTGCTGCGGTCAACGGCCGAGACGACCCCGGACCATTCCGACTATTGCGGTCAGCTCCTGAATGCGCATGCGCTTCGCCGCGATGTAGAAGATTCCGATGAGCACGATCCCGCCACCGATCAGGGAGGCGATCGAGCCGGCGATTCTGCTGCCGAGGGCCTCGGTGATTGTGTACGCCGTCAGGCCGGCGAGGACGGCGGCGGGGACGCAGGCGCCGAAGAGTCGCGAGTAGGTGCGCATCACGTGGCGGCCGTCGAGGTCGCCGCCCAGCCGGTCGCGCAGGCGCCGCCAGGCGATGCCCACGCCGACCGCGTACGCGAGGCCGTAGGAGGTGGCCATGCCGACCACGGCCCAACGCGCGGGCAGCAGCACATAACACAGCCCGGAGGCGGCGGCGTTGATGGCCGCGACGATGACCGTGTTGTAGAACGGCGTGCGGGTGTCCTCGTAGGCGTAGAAGCCGCGCAGGACGACGTACTGCACGGAGAACGGGATCAGGCCCAGGCCGAAGGCCATCAGGATGTAGCCCATCGCGCGGGCGGCCTCGATGCCCGAGGAGCCGAAGAGCAGGGTGCACATCGGAATGCCGAGCGCCACGAAGCCGAAGGCGATGGGCACGATGGCCACGGCGGAGGTGCGCAGGCCCTGCGAGATGTCGCCGCGGACGGCGCCCACGTCGCCGTCGTGGGCGGCCCGGGAGAGCCGGGGCAGCAGCGCGGCCATGACCGAGACCGTGATGATGGCCTGCGGCATGCCCCAGATGAGCTGGGCGCTGGAGTAGCCGAGGATGCCGGTGCCGCGGTAGCCCTCGTCAGCCGCCGCGGAGCCGGCACCGGTGGCGAGCTGGGTGACGACGATGACGCCGGCCTGGTTGGCGAGGACGAACAGCACGGTCCACTTGGCCAGCTTGGCGGACTTGCCGAGGCCGTGGCCGCGCCAGTCGAAGCGCGGCCGGTACCGGAAGCCCACCTCCCGCAGGTACGGGATCATCGCCAGCGACTGGACGGCGAGTCCGAGGAGGGTGCCCACGCCGAGCAGGCGGATGCCCTCGGCGGGGATCGTCGTGACGCCGAACTCGGACTCGCTGGCCGATCCGTAGACGTAGATGAACATGCCGAACGTGGCGATGATGACGATGTTGTTGAGGACCGGTGTCCACATCATCGCGCCGAACTTGCCGCGGGCGTTGAGGATCTGGCCCATCACCACGTGCACGCCCATGAAGAAGATGGTGGGCAGGCAGTACCTGGCGAAGGTGACCGCGACCTCGTTGGCCGCCGGGTCGTCGGCGATCTCGGGGGACATCATGTGGATGAACAGGGGCGCCGCGAAGACCGAGACGGCGGTGAGGCCGATGAGGATGACGATGACGATGGTCAGCAGGCGGTTGGCGAAGGCCACGCCGCCGTCCGCGTCCTCCTTCATGGCCCGCACGAGCTGCGGCACGAAGACGGAGTTGAGGCCGCCGCCGACGGTGAGGAAGAAGATCATCGTGGGCAGGGTCATGGCGACGGTGTAGGTGTCGCCGAGCGTGGCGGCGCCGAGCGCCGCGACGATCATCACCTGCCGGACGAAGCCGGTCAGTCGGGAGACCATGGTGCCGGCGGCCATCAGGGCGCTGGACTTGAGCAGGCTGGGCGCCTTGCCGCCGCGCTTCGCGGCGCCCTGCGCCGCCGCCTTGGCCGCCGCGGGGGAACCCAGCATCACGGTGGCGTCCGTGCCCGGGCTCGGGGCGGGGCCGCCCGGACCGCCGGGCGCCACCGGCCGGTGGTGGTGGCCATGCGGGGCGCGCGGCCCCGGGCCGCCACGGGGGTCGGGGCGCTGCTGCTGGTACTGGCTCTGCTGGCCGCCCGAGCCGCCCTGGCCGTGCTGGTAGTACTGCGGCTGCTGCGCCTGCTGGTCGTAGTCGGCCTGCTGCGGGTAGTGGCCGCCCTGCTGCGAGTGCTGCTGGCCCTGCCCGTAGTCGGCCTGGGCCTGCTGCTGGCCGTATTGGTCGTAGCCGCTCTGCTCCGGGGGGCGCGGCGGCTCGTACGGCTGCTGGTCGCGGAAGAGGTGCGCGAAGGCGTCCGGCTCCGGGCGCTCGTCCGAGCCCTGGCTGATCAGGTCGTCGACGCCCATGTACTGGGTGTCGGCGCCGTTGTCGCCGTAGGGCAGGTAGCGCGAGGCGCCGTCGGGCTCTGGGGCGGGCGTGGGGGCCCACACTCGCGGGTCCGGCGGCTGCTGGCCGGGGGGCGCCTGGTGGTAGAGGTGCTGCGTGGGGTCGGCCGACCCGGGCGACGGGTGCGCCTGCTGGTCGTAGGGGGCGTCGCCGCCCTGGGCCCGCGGGTCGTGCTGCGGGTACGGGTACTGCGCGTCGTAGCCCTCCTGCGCGTACCCGTCCTGGGGGTACCCGTCCTGCGGGTAGCCGCCGTGGGCGTACGGGTCCTGCGGGTAGGAGGGCTCGCTGTAGGGCGCGTACTGCTGGTACACCTCGTCGGTGTAGATCGGGAAGGAGCCCGTGACGTAGGGCTGCTGGTAGAACGCCTGGGTGTAGGCGTCTTGGGCGTACGGGTCGGGGATGTACGGGTCCTGCGGGTAGGAGGGCTGGTCGTAGGTGGGCGCGTACGAGGGGTCGTGGGCGGAGGCGCCGGACTGGTACGGAGACCCCTGACCCGCGGGGTCCGCGCCCGCGTCACGGTCGCGGTCACCGTTGTACGGCGCGTTCATCGCTACCCCACCTCATCGTCCGCGGCCGTCTGGCCCCACCATTCCTCAACGGTCCACTTTCTCACCTGAGCCGGATGGGCCATTGCTTTGCGATCCGGTGTCCGAAGACGGGTCACTCGGCTGCGCGGGGTCCTGGGGGCTGCTCTCGACGGGCGCCTCGGGGCCGCTCCGCGGGTCGGAGTCCGGGTCCGGGGCCGAATCCGGGTCCAGACCACCGGGCTTGTCGCCCGGGCCCGCGGGACCCGAGCCGGCCCGCCTGCGCTTCACGTAGATCCGGATGCCCGCGAGGACGAGCAGCAGTACGCCGACCGCGATGACCAGTATCACAGTCGAGGTGATCGACGTGACGTTCACCTCGAAGATCATTGGCTCGCCGTAGGGCTGGCCGTCCTCCGTGAAGAGCTGGGCGACGATCGTCGTGCGGCCGTTGGCGCGGGCGGACGCCTCGAACTTCACCGACTGGCTGTGCCCGCCGTCGATCCTGATGTCCTGGGGGTCGCTGACCTTCAGGCGCAGCGGCTGGTTCGAGTTGAGCACCAGCCGGAGCCCGTCGACCCCCTGCACGAGGTCGTTCTTGACGGTGACGGGGATGGTGGCGCTGCGGCCGGAGAGGGTAGCCGGCGACTTCTGGATGATGCCGACCTGCTCGGTGAGGCTTCGCAGGTGTCCGCTCACGTCGTCGCGGTAGGCCGACCCGCCGCGGTCGCGGCGCCAGGAGGTCGACATGTCCCGCATGATCGCGGTGCCGAACGGGGGGACCACCCGCTCCTCGATCGTGAGCGCCTTGCGGAAGCGGTCGAGGGTGCGCTGTGTCTGCTGTATCTGGGAGAACGCGGTGGTGGGCAGTTCCTGCCTGCGCAGCGCCTTCGGGTAGTCGCCGCGGCCGGGCACCTGCCGGTTGGCGGCCGGGTCGGGCTTGGCCCTGGCGGCGTCGCTCAGCTCCTGCGGCTCGCTCCAGCGCCGTGGCTCGAGGCCGCCGAGCGCGGTGGCCATCGCCTGGGCCTGGTTCGCGGTGGGCATGCGCGGCGGGGCGACGACGATGCTGCGCTGCCGCTCCGGCGTCTGCTGCGTGATCATCAGGGTCTGGGCCAGGAACTCCTGGATGGCCAGCGTGGAGTTCTCGGCGCGCGACATGTCGCCGTCGAAGACGGTCGAGAGGCGGGCGTCGGCGGAGATCGCGGTGGTGCCGCCGCCGATGGGGCGGGCGGCGGTGGGGGTGTAGGTGAGGCTGTCGCTCTCCCGGAGGCTGTCGCCGCGGGTGATGACGTGGTGGGCGCCGGCCGAGGTGGCGACGTCGACGATCGAGGAGTCGATGGCACCGTCCACGGGCCAGGCGAAGTCGGTCCGGGGCGTCACCTGGAGGGTGGACTCCACGGTGGTCTTGGCGAGCATGGTGGCCGACTGGAGGTGGCTCAGCGTGCCGGAGACGACCTTGCCGCGGTGGGCCAGCGACGCGAGGTCGGGGTCGGCGAACGGCAGGGCCAACACCTTGTGCCCCTCGACCGCCTTGTCAAGGGCGGCCATCCACTGCCGGGCGACGGTCTGGCCGCGGCCGGGCGTGGTCTCGTCCCCGTCCGGCACGTCGTACTTGCGCGTCATCGCGTCCACCGTGGCGAGCAGGTCGGGGTCGAGCACCCAGGTTACGGGCAGGTCCTTGCCGAGCGCGACGAGCTGCTGGAGCCGGCCACCCGGCGCCAGCTCCTTGACCAGGTCGTCGTCGCGAAAGATGGGCGTCTGCTGCTCGTCGGTGGCGGTGCGCGCGGTGACCCGCGGGGTGGAGATGATCGGCCAGAGGAAGCTGAGCTTGGTCTTCTTGCCGGGCGGGGCGGTCTGCCAGGGCAGGAACGTCCGCTGGATGCCGAGGACCCGTAGGTAGGACGGTTGGTCGGCCGTCTCGCCGACGAGCGAGACGGCGATCTGGTAGACGCCGTCCTGGCTCAGCGCGAGGTGCTTGAGAGGGATGGCGAGGCTGAAGTCCTGGCTGCCGCCGACGGGCAGCTTGCCGACCTTCTCCGCGTACTTGCTGTCGATCTCCACGCCGTCGGAGCCCGGGAAGTAGCCGGTCCGCGTGGCGGCCGTGTCGATGGCGCTGCGGCCCCGCATCACCTGGCCGAGCTGCAGCCCAACGTGCGCGCTGTCGATGGCCGTGGCGCTCTTGTTGGTGACCGTACCCTTGATGGTCAGGGTGTCGTCGGCGGTGGGGGTCGCGGGGGTCAGGGAATCGATCGCCACGTCCACCGAGCGCGACCCGGTGGGCTTGGGGGCGGCGGTCGCCTCGCTCGGCCCCGTGACCTGGATCAGCCCCGCGAGCAGGGGGACGGCGGCCAGTAGGGCCCCGGCGCGCCGCAGCCATCGTCGGGCGGGAGCAGAAGTCGTCCCCTGGAACTCTGCCGCCTCGGCCACGCGCTCGCCCGTCCCTCGTCGTCGTCAGTGGTCGTCGGTTGTGCGTCCACGCATGGTAACGAGATCCGGTGTGGCGAAGTGCTGGGGAGTGCTCCACATGATCGTCACAGGGCGGGGCGGCGCGGGGCCGGCGGGCCCGCGCGGATCGAGGAGGCCGGTGACCCCCCGGGCAACGTACCCTTTTCTGTTGTGCCGAACGCCAACCATGACACCCAGACCTCGCAGCCGACCTACGAGCTGAGCCAGGTGCAGCGCCGCGCGGTGAGCGAACTGTTGCGGGTCTCCCCCGTAGCCGATGATCTCGCCACCCGCTTCCAGCAGGCCGGGCACTCGCTCGCGCTGGTCGGCGGCTCGGTACGGGACGCGCTGCTCGGCCGCCTCGGCAACGACCTGGACTTCACGACGGACGCCAGGCCCGAAGAGGTGCTGAAGATCGTCCGGCCCTGGGCGGACGCGGTCTGGGAGGTCGGGATCGCCTTCGGCACGGTCGGCTGCCAGAAGCAGGGACCGGGCCAGGACGGGGCGAACCAGAGCTTTCAGATCGAGGTCACCACATACCGGTCGGAAGCGTACGACCGGACCTCGCGGAAGCCTGACATTTCCTACGGGGACTCCATCGAGGAAGATCTCGTCCGGCGAGATTTCACCGTCAACGCGATGGCCGTCGCGCTCCCGCAGAAGGAGTTCATCGACCCGCACCACGGTCTGGAGGACCTCGCCGCCCGGGTGCTGCGCACCCCGGGGACGCCGCAGGAGTCCTTCTCCGACGATCCGCTGCGGATGCTGCGCGCCGTGCGCTTCGCGGCCCAGCTCGACTTCCAGGTGGCTCCCGAGGTCGTCGCCTCCATGACGGCCATGGCCGACCGCATCGACATCGTCTCGGCCGAGCGGGTCCGCGACGAGCTGAACAAGCTCATCCTGGCCCCCCACCCCCGCAAGGGACTCAAGCTGCTCGTGGACTCCGGGCTCGCCGAGCGCGTGCTGCCCGAGCTTCCCGCGCTACGCCTGGAGCGGGACGAGCACCACCGGCACAAGGACGTGTACGAGCACACGCTCATCGTGCTGGAGCAGGCGATGGCCCTGGAGGAGGACGGCCCCGACCTGGTGTTGCGGCTCGCCGCGCTGCTGCACGACATCGGGAAGCCGAAGACGCGTCGCTTCGAGTCGGACGGCCGGGTCTCCTTCCACCACCACGAGGTGGTCGGCGCGAAGATGACCAAGTCCCGGATGGCCAAGCTCAAGTACTCCAACGAGATGATCAAGGATGTCTCCCGGCTGGTCGAGCTGCACCTGCGCTTCCACGGTTACGGGACGGGCGAGTGGACGGACTCGGCGGTGCGCCGGTACGTGCGCGACGCGGGCCCGCTGCTCGACCGGCTGCACAAGCTGACCCGGTCCGACTGCACCACCCGCAACAAGCGCAAGGCCGCCACGCTCTCTCAGGCGTACGACGGTCTGGAGCGGCGGATCGAGCGGCTGCGCGAAGAGGAGGAGCTCGACGCCATCCGGCCCGACCTGGACGGCAACGAGATCATGCAGATCCTGGAGCTGCCTCCGGGGCCGCAGGTGGGCAAGGCGTACAAGCACCTGCTGGAGCTGCGGATGGAGCGGGGACCGCTGGGCCGTGAGGCCGCGATCGAGGCGCTCAGGGAGTGGTGGGCCGCCCAGGCGCCGGCGTAACGGGCGGTCGACGTGACGGAGTACGGGCCCCGGCGCCGGGGCCCGTACTGACGTCGCCGGGCCGGTGTTTCACGTGAAACGGCGCTCGGTTTCACGTGAAACGTCGGGACGCGGGCGGTCGTGTTTCACGTGAAACGCGACCAGGCTCACGGCGGCCAGGTACAGCGCGGCCACGATGAGCACGAGGGGCACCGACGCCCCGTCGGGCGGCAGCATGAGGGCGGCCACTCCGGCGGCGCCCACGAAGGCCACGTTGAAGAGCACGTCGTACAGCGAGAAGACCCGGCCCCGGTAGGCGTCCTCGACGGAGGACTGCACCACGGTGTCCGTCGCGATCTTCACGCCCTGGGTGGTGAGCCCGAGGACGAACGCGGCGACCATCATCGGAGCCGGCGCGAAGGGCAAGCCCAGCACCGGCTCCAGCACCGCCGCCAGGCCGAGCAGCGCCAGGCCGTCGGAGTCGCCGTCGCCCCAGGCGTAGCGGCACAGCATGAGGACCATCACCGTGAGGGCGCCGTAGCAGAACCGCATGAGCGTCATCGCGTACAGGGCCCGGGCCGCCGTGGGGCGGCGCGTGAGGTGGCGCAGGCCGGCGAGGAGCCCGTGGGCGGTGCTCAACAGGGCGTGGGCGGGACCGGGTTGGAGCTGGTGCGGGTCGGGGCCGAGGAGGTCGCGCGGCATGCGTAGGGCCGCGAGGGCCGCGCACAGGTAGAGCGCCGAGCCGAGCAGGATGACGAGCGCGTCGGACGCGGCCCCGTCGGGCGCGGCCAGGCGTACGACCGGGGCCAGGCCGCCGGCGGCGGTGGCGGCGAGCGTGCCGGCCGTCGGCGAGAGGGAGTTGCCGAGGACGAGCTGCTCGTCGGTGGCGACCACGCGCGGCAGCGCCGCCGAGAGCCCGGCCAGCACGAAGCGGTTGACGGCCGTGACGGTGAGGGCGGAGGCGTAGAAGAGCGCGTCGGGGACCTCGGCCACGATCAGCGCGGCCGTCGCGCCGGCCAGCACGACCCGGGCTAGGTTCCCGTACAGCAGGACCTGACGGCGGCGCCAGCGGTCGAGGAGCACGCCGGCGAACGGGCCGAGGAGCGAGTAGGGCAGCAGGAGGACGGCCATGGCGGAGGCGATGGCGGTGGCCGAGGTCTGCTTTTCGGGAGAGAAGACCACGTAGGAGGCGAGGGCTACCTGGTAGACGCCGTCGGCCGCCTGGGACAGCAGCCGGACCGTGAGCAGACGGCGGAAGTCGCCGATCCGCAGGAGTACGCGCAGACCTCGCACAACGGGCATGGCGCACAGCTTCACACAGCGCGCGGGCCCCCAGGGGAATCCGTCCCCGGGGGCCACGCGCTGAGGGTGCCGTGTGGGAGCGCTTAGCGCTCGACCTCGCCCTTGATGAACTTCTCGACGTTCTCCCGGGCCTGGTCATCGAAGTACTGCACCGGGGGGGACTTCATGAAGTACGAGGAGGCCGACAGGATCGGGCCGCCGATGCCCCGGTCCTTGGCGATCTTCGCGGCGCGCAGCGCGTCGATGATCACGCCGGCGGAGTTGGGGGAGTCCCAGACCTCCAGCTTGTACTCCAGGTTCAGGGGGACGTCGCCGAACGCGCGACCCTCCAGGCGGACGTACGCCCACTTCCGGTCGTCGAGCCAGGCCACGTAGTCCGACGGGCCGATGTGGACGTTCTTGGCGCCCATGTCGCGGTCGGGGATCTGCGAGGTGACGGCCTGCGTCTTGGAGATCTTCTTGGACTCCAGGCGCTCGCGCTCCAACATGTTCTTGAAGTCCATGTTGCCGCCGACGTTGAGCTGCATCGTGCGGTCCAGGATGACGCCGCGGTCCTCGAACAGCTTGGCCATCACGCGGTGCGTGATGGTCGCGCCGACCTGCGACTTGATGTCGTCGCCGACGATCGGCACGCCGGCCTCGGTGAACTTGTCGGCCCACTCCTTGGTGCCCGCGATGAAGACCGGCAGCGCGTTGACGAAGCCGACCTTGGCGTCGATGGCGCACTGGGCGTAGTACTTCGCCGCGTCCTCGGAGCCCACCGGCAGGTAGCAGACGAGGACGTCGACCTGGCGGTCCTTGAGGATCTGGACGATGTTGACGGGCGCCTCGGGCGACTCGTCGATGGTCTCGCGGTAGTACTTGCCGAGACCGTCGTAGGTGTGGCCGCGCTGGACGGTCACGCCGCTCTGCGGGACGTCGCAGATCTTGATGGTGTTGTTCTCGCTGGCGCCGATCGCGTCCGCGAGGTCGAGACCGACCTTCTTGGCGTCCACGTCGAAGGCAGCCACGAACTCGATGTCCCGCACGTGGTAGTCACCGAACTGCACGTGCATCAGACCCGGGACGCGGCTGTCCGGGTCGGTGTCCTTGTAGTACTCGACGCCCTGGACCAGCGAGGCGGCGCAGTTGCCCACGCCAACGATGGCTACGCGAACCGAACCCATTCCGGTTGCTCCCTGTGTGTGTTCTTCGACGAGGCCCTGCGGAGTGCGGGGCCTCACTTGGCGGTATCGTCGGACGGGTCCGGCCGGGTACTACCCCGATGCCGGGGCAGGCCGCCCGTGTCGTGCGATGTGTCCTGTTCGGCGGGCCGGCGCTGCTCGCGCCCCGCCCGCTCGCTCTCAATCAGCTCGTTGAGCCAGCGGACTTCGCGTTCCACTGACTCCATGCCGTGCCGCTGGAGCTCCAGCGTGTAGTCGTCGAGCCGCTCACGGGTGCGCGCGAGGGACGCCCGCATCTTCTCCAGGCGCTCCTCGAGGCGACTGCGCCGCCCTTCGAGCACGCGCATCCGTACGTCCCGCGAGGTCTGGCCGAAGAAGGCGAAGCGGACGCCGAAGTGCTCGTCCTCCCAGGCGTCGGGCCCGGTGTGGGAGAGCAGCTCCTCGAAGCGCTCCTTGCCCTCGGGCGTCAGCCGGTAGACGATCTTCGCTCGCCGTCCGCCGAGCGCCGCGCCGGAGGGCACCACGCGGCCGGCGGGCCCGGCGGCGTCCTCGCCGGTCCCGCTCGACTCCTCGATCAACCAGCCGTTGGTGACCAGCGTCTTGAGGCAGGGATAGAGGCTCCCGTAGCTGAAGGCGCGGAACACCCCGAGCGAGGTGTTCAGCCGCTTGCGCAGCTCGTACCCGTGCATGGGGGACTCGCGCAGCAGACCGAGGACGGCGAACTCCAGAACGCCGGAACGCCTGCTCATCCCCCGCCCTTCCCCTACTGCCGATGGTCTGCCGATGGCGCGTTGCGTGCACTTATGCCGAGCTGGTTGCGTGCACTTATGCCGAGCTGATGTATCGACTCGATACATCCAGACGATAGAACGGCACACCCCCCGGGACAAGAGCGGGCACGGTGAACGAGGTCACATCACCGTTTCGTGCGACCCAACGTGCCTGATTTGGAATGAAGATGATGAGTGGGCAGGTTTTGACCGTGCGTACTCTGTTCGCCATGCAGACCACCGGGAACCGGGAGGCGCCGCGAGGCGTCTGCGTCTTGCATGCCGTGCGTCCTGCCGCCCTTCGGCGCTGGCGCGCACGTTGGGGGGACCGCAAGCCACTTGCCGCTTCCAGGCGATCGCGCCTGCCCGAGGAGTAGTCGTTCCATGAGCGAGCACCGTCGCAAGCCGCCGCAGCCCCAGGGCGGCGGACGAGCAGCGGCCCGGCGCGCGGCGCAGCAGCCGCCAGCCCGCCGCGCAGCGCCACCACCGAGCAGTACGGGGCCGGGCTCCGATGCGTATGAGTCACCCGACGCGGGACTGCCCCGCGGCGGTCGGGCCGAGTCCCGCCGTGCGGCCCGCGGGGGCGGGGGTCGCCGGAGAGCCGGAGCCGGGGCGAGCGCGGCCCACGGGGCGGCCGGTGCCGGCGGCGGGCGCGGGCGTGGCCGTGGGGCGGGCGCGGCGGGCCGTACCAAGAAGCGGTTCATCGACTACCCACGGGCGGGCAAGCGCGGCTTCAAGCGCTGGATGCCCTCCTGCAAGCTGGTCACCGGCACCTGCCTGGTCTTCTTCGCGCTGCTGATCGGCGCGGTGTGCATCGCGCTGGTGCTGGTGGAGGTCCCCACGGCGCAGGCCGCGTCCAAGACGCAGAAGAACGTCTACTACTGGGCGGACGGCAAGCAGATGGTCGTCTCCGGTGGCGGCGACCTGAACCGGCAGATCGTGCCGCTGTCCAAGATCCCCAAGTCGATGCGGAACGCGGTGATCGCGGCCGAGAACGCCTCGTTCTACGACGACGCCGGCGTCGACCCGATGGGTGTGGCGCGCGCGGTGGTCAACATGGCCAAGGGCGGCCAGACGCAGAGTGGTTCGACCATCACCCAGCAGTTCGTGAAGAACACCTACCTGGGCCAGGAGCAGACGCTCAAGCGCAAGGTCACCGAGCTGTTCATCTCCATCAAGGTGGGCGCCACCAAGGACAAGGACGACATCCTCGAGGGCTACCTGAACACCGCCTACTACGGCCGCGGCGCCTACGGCATCCAGGCGGCGGCCCGCGCGTTCTATGACAAGGACTGCGAGGACCTGACCACGAGCGAGAGCGCGTTCCTCGCGGCGACGCTCAACGGTCCGAACCTCTACGACCCGGCCGGCGGCCAGGGCCTGGCGGCGACCAAGGAGAAGAACCGCAAGCGGGCCGAGGAGCGTTGGGCGTGGACGCTGGACCGCGAGGTCAAGGTCGGCCGGCTCGACAGCGCGGAGCGGGAGAAGATCACCAAGTTCCCTGAGCCGCAGAAGCCCAAGCTGGCGACGAACAAGGCCGGTCAGATCGGCTACCCGACCGACCTCGCCGACAACTACATCATCGCCAACTCCGACATCTCCAAGGCCGAGTTGGACCGCGGTGGCTACCAGATCCACACCACCTTCGACCGCGAGAAGATGAAGGCGCTGGAGAAGACGGTCAACAAGGTCTCTAAGGAGAACATCAGGCCCGACAAGCGCCCCCAGGACAAGCACGTCCAGTTCGGCGGGGCGTCCGTGGAGCCGGGGACCGGTAAGATCGTCGCCATCTACGGCGGCAAGAACGCTCTGGAGCACTACACCAACAACGCGGACGACACCGGCGTCCAGGTCGGCTCCACGTTCAAGCCGTTCGTGCTGGCGGCGGCCATGACGGACGGCAAGCGCGATCCCAACCTGCCCCCCGAACAGTCCAGAGAGCAACGCACCCTGGTCTCGCCCAAGAGCATCTACAACGGCGACAACAAGGTGAAGTTGCGGGACTACAAGGGCGAGGTGTGGCTGGACAAGGACGGCAAGGAGTGGCACCAGCGCAACGACGGTGACGAGAGCCGAGGCAAGATCGACCTGCGCACCGCCATGCAGTTCTCGGTGAACACGCCGTTCATCCAGCTCGGCATGGACGTCGGCACCGACAAGGTGCGCGACGCGGCGCTCGCCGCCGGGCTCAGCAAGAACCAACTCGCCTCCATCACGCCGACGTTCTCGCTCGGCACGTCGTCGCCGAGCGCGATCCGGCTCGCCGGCTCGTACGCCACGTTCGCGGCCAGCGGCAAGCAGGCCGACCCGTACTCCGTGACTAAGGTCGAGCGGGACGGCGCCGAGGAGTACGTGCACGAGGAGAAGATCGAGCAGGCGTTTGAGCCGAACGTGGCGGACAACGTCACCGACGTGCTCAAGACCGTGGTCGAGAAGGGCACCGGCACCTCCGCGCAGATCGGGCGCGAGGCGGCGGGCAAGACCGGCACCACCGACGACAACAAGTCGGCCTGGTTCGCCGGGTACACCCCGCAGCTCTCCACCGCGATCGGCATGTGGCGGGTCGACGACCAGGCCAAGAACCAGAAGTTCCTGCCGATGTACGGCGTGGGCTCCGACACCGGCTCCGAGAGCATCCACGGTGCCTCGTACCCGGCCAAGATCTGGGCCGGATACATGAAGGAAGCGCTCAAGAACGAGAAGAAGCTGACCTTCCCCAAGCCCTCCCCGATCGGCGACAAGATCTACGGGGACGGCGCCAGCCCGCCGCCCACGCACACGCCGCCGCCGACGACGGAGCCGCCGACCGAGGAGCCGACGGAGACGCCCACCACGCCGACGACGCCGACGACGCCGACGACGCCGACGACGCCGCCCCCGACGACGCCGACCGACACCTGCGGTCCCCTCGACCCGACCTGCGGTGACGACGGCGGACCGGGCGGGGGCGATCCGGGCGGGCCGGCCGGTGGTGACCCCGGTGGTCCGGGCGGTCCGGGTGTGCCAGGTGGTGGTTCACCCAGCACGACGCCCACGGAGGACGACAACGAGCACGGCTGGCTCTAGCCGTCCTCGCCCGCCGGCCCCCGGCCACGGCCGGGCGCCGCGGCACACGAGGTGAGGGAAGATCCACAGGGCGGGCCCGTTCGCGGGCCCGCCCTGTGGCGTTGCCGGGGCCGGCGGGCCGAGCCCGCGCCCCGGGTGCGGCGACCGGGTGCTGGCCGTGCGCGGCGGGCGGCTGCGGCGGCCGTGTGTCCCTCGCGTGCCGAGTACGTGCCCATGCGGTGGGCCCCGGCGACGGGCCACACCGCCGCCGCGGCCCTCGTACGGCAGGATGTGCGCATGACGAGCGTCCACGGCCCCCACCCGCGTGCCACCGCCGCCCGGAACCCCGTACGGCCCACCGCCGAGGACGAGGTGGCGGCCGCCGGCAGTGAGCTGATCGGCGGGCCCGTCGGGCGCCGGGCGCTGTCCGGCGTGAGCTGGTGGACGCCGGTGCGGGTCATCGCGCTCGTGGCGATCGGCATGTTCGCCCTCGGCATGGCGCAGAAGGTGCCCTGCTACGACGGCGGCTGGTTCTTCGGCACCACCACGCAGTACACGCGCGCCTGCTACTCGGACATCCCCCACCTGTATGCCGGCCGCGGCTTCTCCATCGACCTCGTCCCCTACTTCGACCGCATCCCGCAGGACGTCGCCGGCGGCATGGAGTACCTCGAATACCCGGTGCTGACCGGGCTGTTCATGGAGGTCGCCTCCTGGCTCACGCCGCACGACGGCAGCGACCAGCACCGGGCCCAGATCTACTGGCTGGTGAACTCCGGGATGCTCATGGTCTGCGCCGTGGCCATTGCCGTCTGCGTGTCCCGCACCCACCGGCGGCGGCCCTGGGACGGGCTGCTGGTGGCGCTGGCCCCGGCCTTCGCGCTGACCGCCACCGTCAATTGGGACCTGTTCGCGGTCGCGCTGACCGCCGGCGCCCTGCTCATGTGGTCCCGCAGCCGCCCGCTGGCCGCCGGCGTGCTCCTCGGGCTCGCCACCGCCGCCAAGCTCTACCCCGTGCTGCTGCTCGGCCCGCTGCTGCTGCTGTGCCTGCGCGCGCAGCGCTGGCGCGCCTGGTGGTCGGCCATCGCGGGCGCCGTGGCGGCCTGGCTCGTGGTCAACCTGCCCGTCATGCTCACCCAGGACCAACAGGGCGACCTGACGATCAGGGAGGGCTGGAAGAAGTTCTATACCTTCAGCCAGGAGCGGCCCGTCGACTTCGGCTCCGTCTGGCTGATCGTCTCCCAGCGCTCCGGCGACCCGCTGTACGACGCCAACACCTACGCCGCCCTCCTGATGCTCCTGGCCTGCGTCGGCATCGGGGCCCTCGCGCTGTTCGCCCCGCGCCGCCCGCGGCTGGCGCAGCTCGCCTTCCTGGTGGTCGCCGCGTTCATCGTGACCAACAAGGTCTACTCGCCGCAGTACGTGCTGTGGCTTGTCCCGTTGGCGGTCCTCGCCCGGCCCCGCTGGCGAGACTTCCTCATCTGGCAGGCCGGCGAACTGCTGTACTTCCTCGGCGTGTGGATGTACCTGGCGTACACCAACAGCGGCGACAAGCACCAGGGGCTGCCCACCGAGGGCTACCAACTGGCCGTCGTGCTGCACCTGATCGGCACGCTCTACCTGTGCGCGGTGGTCGTCCGGGACGTGCTGCTGCCCGAGTACGACCCCGTGCGCCGGGACGGCTCCGACGACCCGTCGGGGGGCGTGTTCGACGGGGCGCCGGACGCGTTCACGCTCCGCCGGCCGGCGGAGAAGCCCGACCCGGACGGCGCGTACCCGCACTGGGCCCGGGCCGGCCGTGGCTCGCACGGCGGCACGTACCTGGAGTAGCGCACGGGCTCGGCGCGCGGCCCGCCCGCGGTCGGCCGGTGGGGCGCCGGAGACGGCCGCGGGCCCCGCACGTGAGCGCTGGGCCCGTCGGAGGCGCTGGGGGCGGGAGCCCCGACCTTCCGGCGCCGGGTCAGCGGTCCAGTATCCGGTCGTACTGGGTGGTGGTGTGGCGCAGGCTGGCCACCAGTTCGTCGCCGACCTGGGGGGCCGGCACGTCGCTCGGGACGAAGAGGATGGACACCTGCATGTGCGGCGGCTCGGCGAACCAGCGCTGCTTCCCGGCCCAGGTGAACGGCGACAGGTTGCGGTTCACGGTCGCCAGGCCGGCCCGGGCCACGCCCTTGGCGCGCGGCATCATGCCGTGCAGCGCCTTGGGGGCCTCCAGGCCCACGCCGTGCGAGGTGCCGCCGGCGACGACGACGAGGTAGCCGCCCCCCGCGGTCTTCTGCTGCCGGTAGCCGAAGCGGTCGCCCTTGGAGACCCGGGTGACGTCGAGCACCGAGCCGCGGTACTCCGTCGCGTCGTGGTCCCCGAGCCACAGCCGGGTGCCGATCCGTGCGCGGAAGCGGGTCTGCGGGAACTGCTGCTGGAGCCGGGCCAGTTCCTCGGCCTTGAGGTGGCTGACGAACATGGTGTGCAGCGGCAGCCGCGCCGCGCGCAACCGGTCCATCCAGCCGATGACCTCCTTCACCGCGTCGGAGCCGTCGGTGCGGTCCAGCGGGAGGTGTATGGCGAAGCCCTCGAGCCGCACGTTCTCGATCGCCGCTTGCAGCTTCGGCAGGTCCTCCTCGGTCACCCCGTGCCGCTTCATGCTGCTCATGACCTCGATCATGACGCGGGCGTTGACCAGGCCGTACACGCCGTCGACCGAGGAGACCGAGCGGATGACCCGGTCGGGCAGCGGCACCGGCTCCTCACCGCGGCGGAAGGGCGTGAGGACGAGCAGGTCGCCGCTGAAGGTGTCCTTCATGCGCGCGGCCTCGTAGGTGGTGCCGACCGCCAGGATGTCGGAGCCGATACGGGTGGTCTCCTCGGCCAGCCGCTCGTGGCCGAAGCCGTAGCCGTTGCCCTTACAGACCGGGACCATGCCAGGGAACTGCTGGAGGACGCTCTGCTGGTGGGCCCGCCACCGCGCGGTGTCGACGTAGAGGGTGAGCGCCATGGCTGGTGGGAGACCTTTCTCGTCAGTCGGCTCGGGGTTCATCGTGGTCGGTGCGGGTGCCGGTCGCTCCCGGCCTGGTCGGCGAGCGGGCGGTGGGCGCTCGTTAGTACGATGTCCCGCCGCGGGCCCTAGCGGCGGGACATGTACATGTCGAGCGCTTTGTGGAGCAGCTTGTTCAGCGGGAAGTCCCACTCGCCCAGGTACTCGGCCGCCTGCCCACCGGTGCCGACCTTGAACTGGATCAGGCCGAAGAGGTGGTCGGTCTCGTCGAGCGAGTCGCTGATGCCGCGCAGGTCGTAGACGCTGGCGCCGAGCGCGTACGCGTCGCGCAGCATGCGCCACTGCATCGCGTTCGACGGGCGCACCTCGCGCTTGTGGTTGGCGGAGGCGCCGTAGGAGTACCAGACGTGCCCGCCCACGATCAGCATTGTGGCGGCGGCCACCGCCTCGCCCTCGTGCATGGCGAAGTAGAGCCGCATCCGGTTGGGGTCTTCGCTGTTGAGCGCCGTCCACATGCGCTGGAAGTAGCTGAGCGGGCGCGGGCGGAAGTGGTCGCGCTCGGCGGTGATCTCGTACAGCCGCTGCCATTCGCCCAGGTGCTCGTAGGCGCCCTGGACGACCTCGACGCCCGCCTTCTCGGCCTTCTTGATGTTGCGCCGCCACAACTGGTTGAAGCCCTTGTGGACGGACTCCAGCGAGCGGTTCTCCAGCGGCACCTGGAAGACGTAGCGCGGCTGGACGTCACCGAAGCCGGCGCCGCCGTCCTCGCCCTGCTGCCAGCCCATCTTCCGCAGCCGCTCGGCGACCTCGAAGGCGCGCGGCTCGATGTGGGTGGCCTCCACGTCGCGCAACCGCTTGACGTCCGGGTTCTGGATGCCGGCCTTGATCGCGGCGGCTTCCCAGCGCCGGATGATCACGGGCGGACCCATCTTCACCGAGAACGCGCCCTGCCGTTTGAGGTGCGCGAGCATCGGCCGCAGCCAGTCCTCGAGGTTCGGCGCGTACCAGTTCAGCACCGGGCCCTCGGGTAGGTAGGCTAGATACCGCTTGATCTTGGGGAGCTGCCGGTAGAGCACCAGGCCGGCGCCGACGACCTGGCCCGTGCTGTCGAACCAGCCCAGGCTCTCCGAGCGCCACTCGGTCTTGACGTCCGCCCACGCCGGGACCTGCATGTGGCTCGCCGCCGGCAGACTCTGGATGTACGCCAGATGTTGCTCGCGGCTGATGGTCCTCAGGGTCAGGTTCATTGCGGGGCGCTCCTCGGCAGGTGTGTCCCCAGTGTCGGGGCTCCGGCTCTCGCGGCGAAGCCTACTGTGGCAGGGCACGTCACCGGCCGGGCCTACGGCGAAGAGCGTGGCGCGGTTTCCCGTGGCGGCGGGGAGCGCGGGCAGGGCTCCGCCCGCCCCCGGCCCGCGCGGGACGGGTCGGGGGCGGGTGGTACGACGGGGCAGGGAGCGCCTCCGAGGGCGGCGGCGCGGCGCGCGCCACGGGCCGGTCGGGGCCCGGGGCACGCGGTGGGCGTCAGCCCAGCACGCCGCCGAAGAGGCCGCCGTGAGCCATGCCGAGGAAGAAGCCCATGGCGGCGGCGCCCAACCCGATGATCAATACGAACCGCTCGGCCGTGGTCGCCGAGATGAACTGCCCCCAGGCACCGGTCACGATGCCGACCAGCCCCGTCCAGGAGCTGATCAGGTGCAGGTCGTGGAACATCGCTGTGACGAAAGCCACCACGCCGAGCGCGATGGTCGCCGCGGCGAAGGTGTTCTCCACCGGATGCGGCTTGCCGTCGGTGTCGAGGAAGGAGAGGAGACCGTGCTGGGAACGCGCTGCCTGGGCCATGGGAACCTCCGGGTCCTGCGAGGTACGCGGGGCGGCGAGGAGTAACGCCGCTCACACTCGATGCCTCAAGGTTGCGGGCAGACACGGCGGGATTTCAACCGGAAGCACCGTCCCGGGTAGTGTGCACGGTCTGCGCAGGTGTCTGCCCAGAACCTCCAGGGGTACCCGGTCCGCACCAGGCGCTACGCATCACGACCCTCCTGCCACGGAACGACCGTGGCCGCTGAGTCCAAAGGAGGTGGGTTCCACATGCGTCACTACGAGATGATGGTCATCCTCGACCCCGATCTGGAGGAGCGCGCAGTCTCTCCCCTGATCGAGAACTTCCTCTCCGTCGTCCGTGAGGGCAACGGCAAGGTGGAAAAGGTCGACACCTGGGGCCGTCGGCGTCTCTCGTACGAGATCAAGAAGAAGCCCGAGGGCATCTACTCGGTCATCGACCTGCAGGCCGAGCCTGCGGTCGTGAGGGAGCTCGACCGTCAGATGAACCTGAACGAGTCGGTCCTCCGGACCAAGGTCCTGCGTCCCGAGACCCACTGACCGCACAAGCGGTTCAGCGGTGCTCGGGACGCGTCCTGAGTAGCACAGCAGCCAGCAGCACACCCGCCGAGAGGTTCATCCAATGGCAGGCGAGACCGTCATCACGGTAGTCGGCAATCTTGTCGACGACCCCGAGCTGCGCTTCACCCCGTCCGGCGCGGCGGTCGCGAAGTTCCGTGTCGCGTCCACTCCCCGCACCTTCGACCGTCAGACCAACGAGTGGAAGGACGGCGAAAGCCTCTTCCTGACCTGCTCGGTCTGGCGCCAGGCAGCGGAGAACGTCGCCGAGTCGCTCCAGCGCGGCATGCGCGTCATCGTGCAGGGCCGACTGAAGCAGCGGTCCTACGAGGACCGCGAGGGCGTCAAGCGCACGGTCTACGAGCTGGACGTCGACGAGGTCGGCGCCAGCCTGCGGAACGCCACGGCCAAGGTCACCAAGACCTCCGGTCGCGGCGGTCAGGGCGGTGGCGGCGGCTGGGGCGGCGGCTCCGGCGGCGGCCAGCAGGGCGGCGGCGCTCCCGCCGCCGACCCCTGGGCGACCAGCGCGCCGGCCGGCGGCGGCCAGCAAGGTGGCGGCGGCTGGGGCGGCGGCTACTCGGACGAGCCGCCCTTCTAGAGCGCGAGCTCTGAGGGGCGATCACACCCTTCTTGATCACACAGGAGAAACACCATGGCGAAGCCGCCTCCGCGCAAGCCGAAGAAGAAGGTCTGCGCGTTCTGCAAGGACAAGACCGCGTACGTGGACTACAAGGACACGAACATGCTACGGAAGTTCATTTCCGACCGTGGCAAGATCCGTGCCCGCCGCGTGACCGGCAACTGCACGCAGCACCAGCGTGACGTCGCCACGGCTCTGAAGAACAGCCGTGAGATGGCGCTGCTGCCCTACACCTCGTCCGCGCGATAAAGGGAAGGGTGACTGACAGATGAAGATCATCCTCACCCACGAGGTCTCCGGCCTCGGCACCGCGGGCGACGTCGTCGACGTCAAGGACGGCTACGCTCGCAACTACCTGGTCCCGCACGGTCTCGCGATCCGCTGGACCAAGGGTGGCGAGAAGGACGTCGAGCAGATCCATCGGGGTCGTCGCATCCGCGAGATCGCCACGATCGAGCAGGCCAACGAGATCAAGGCCAAGCTCGAGGGTCTGCGGGTCGAGCTCGCGACCCGTGCCGGCGAGGCCGGCCGCCTCTTCGGCTCGGTGACCCCGGCTGACATCGCCTCGGCGATCAAGTCCGCCGGTGGCCCGGACGTGGACAAGCGCCGCATCGAGCTCGGTACGCCGGTCAAGACCCTGGGCGCGCACCAGGTGTCCGTGCGCCTGCACCCCGAGGTCTCGGCCAAGGTCGGCGTCGAGGTTGTCGCGGCCTGACCGTAAGCACGCCGATGAGCTGTGTTCGCACAGCACGACGGTGGAAGGGGCCGCACCCCGCAGGGTGCGGCCCCTTCGCGTTGCCTGGCGTGGGCGTGGGTGTGGACATGGGCGGGGGCGACGGGTGGCGGAAGCTTCCGTGTGCGCTCGCCGCCGTAGTTTCACGTGAAACGTGCGCGTCTTCGCCCTCGCCCTGCCTCCTTCGACGCCGCTTCCTTCGGCGCCGCCTCCCTCGTCGCGGCTTCCGAGGTCGTGTCCGATCAGGGCGAGGCGGTGGAACGTGGTGCCGGCGGTCGTTGGGCGCGACGGTTTCACGTGTAACGTGGTTCGGTGCGGGCTGTTTCACGTGAAACGGCGGTCGCCCTGGCGGCCCGGAGGGCCGGAAGACGGAGATGGGCGGGGGCGCGGGACTAGCGGGTCGCGCCCGTGACCAGCCAGCGGCCCGAGCGGGTGCGTACCCACAGGGTCAGCATCCGCATTGGTCATCATGAGCACCATCGTCCACCACAGGGCGGTGAGGCCGCCCCCGAGGGTGGGCACGAGGAGGGCGACCGGAGCGAAGACGGCCAGAGTGATGATCATCGCCACGGCGAGGTAGGGCCCGTCGCCCGCGCCCATCAGCACGCCGTCGAGGATGTACAACACGCCGGAGATGGGCTGGGAGACGGCGACGACCAGCAGCGCGGGGAGCAGCGCGTCCTGGACGACCTGGTCGGACGTGAACAACGGGATGAACAGCGGACGGGCGAGGATGACGAGCACGCCGAGCACCACGCCGGAGGCTATCCCCCACTCGACCATGCGGCGGCAGGCGGCGCGGGCTCCCTCCGTTTCGCCGGCTCCGAGGTAGCGGCCGATGATCGCTTGGCCTGCGATGGCGATGGCGTCCAGCGCGAAGGCCAGCAGGCTCCACAGGGTGAGGATGATCTGGTGGGCCGCGACCTCGGTGTCGCCGAGGTTGGCCGCGACGCCGGTGGCGATCAGGGTGACCGTACGCAGCGAGAGGGTGCGCACCAGGAGCGGCACTCCGGCCTGGGCGCAGGCGCGTATGCCGGCCGTGTCCGGGCGCAGGGAAGCGCCGTGTCGGCGGGCGCCGCGCACGACCACGGTGAGGTAGGCGGCGGCCATGGTCCACTGCGCGATGACGGTTCCCCAGGCGGAGCCGGCGATGCCGAGTCCGGCGCCGTAGACGAGTGCGGCGTTGAGCGCGGCGTTGGCGGCGATGCCGCCGATGGCGACGTAGAGCGGGGTACGGGTGTCCTGGAGGCCGCGGAGCACACCGGTGGCGGCGAGGACGACGAGCATGGCGGGGATGCCGAGGGCGCTGATGCGGAGGTAGGTGATCGCATGGGGCGCGGCGGTGCTGGAGGCGCCGAAGAGGTCGACCAGGCCGGGCGCCGTGGGCAGCACCACCGCGACCACGGCGGCGCCGATGAGCAGGGCGAGCCAGATGCCGTCCATGCCCTGCCGGATGGCGCCGGGCAGATCGCCCGCGCCGACCCGGCGGGCGACGGCGGCCGTGGTGGCGTAGGCGAGGAAGACGAAGATGTTGATGCCGGTCAGCAGCAGGGCCGCCGCGATGCCGAGCCCGGCGAGTTGGGGCGTGCCCAGATGGCCGACGATGGCACTGTCGACCATCACGAAGAGGGGCTCCGCGATGAGGGCGCCGAAGGCGGGAACGGCGAGCGCAATGATCTCTCGATCGTGCCGGCTCCGCGCACGCCGGTCCTTCGCGGGAGCCTGGATCATGTGGCCCAATGTAATCGTCCACAGGTAAGAGATGCAATCATCGAGGAGTCCTTACTTCGGGTCGCTCTCCGTAGTGCTCTCTGTGCCGTTTGTCGCGATCTTCGGCCGACTGGGCAAGTTTTTCTTCTGCACAGCCCTGGGACAAGAAAAGCCCAGTTCACAGCGGTGGGTGGAGGACTGGGCACTGCTTGTCCACAGCGCCGTCCGCCACCCCATGCACAGCTTTTCCGGGGTTCTCCACAGGATGGCTTCGATCATCCACATGGCCTGTGGATAACCAGATTGGCGTACGGCTTTCGCGGGCCTACCGTGGTCCGGCGCGCGCACCCTTTTTCTGGCGTGAGGAGCGTCGAACTCGACGCGCCGTAAGCGGAGTCGAGCGTCCTGTTTGTCAGAGCCGTGCCGTAAGAAAGAAGAGCACGGCGAGGGTCCGCGTCGCGGACGGGAGGAGGTGGCGGGGTGAGCATGCCCGAGCCCATGGACGACCCATGGCCCGACCCCGGCCCCAGTGATCGACTGCCCACGACGTCGCGCCCCCGCCGGGGCGAAGGCCGTGGCCAGGGCCGCCGCGACGACCAGCACGACCGGGGGCGCGAGGGCGGCGGTTGGGACGGCTCGGGTTTCGAGCGCGTACCGCCGCAGGACCTGGACGCGGAGCAGTCGGTGCTCGGCGGCATGCTGCTCTCCAAGGACGCCATCGCCGACGTGGTGGAGGTCCTCAAGAGCCAGGACTTCTACCGGCCCGCGCACGAGACCATTTACCAGGCCATCCTCGACCTCTACGCCAAGGGCGAGCCGGCCGACCCGATCACGGTGGCCGCCGAACTCACCAAGCGCGGGGAGATCACCAAGGTCGGCGGCGCCTCGTATCTGCACACCCTCGTCCAGTCGGTGCCCACCGCCGCCAACGCGGAGTACTACGCGGAGATCGTCCACGAGCGCGCGGTGCTGCGCCGGCTGGTGGAGGCGGGCACGCGCATCACGCAGATGGGATACGCGGCAGACGGCGACGTCGACGAGATTGTCAACAACGCCCAGGCCGAGATCTACGCCGTCACCGAGCAGCGCACCAGCGAGGACTACCTCCCGCTCGGCGACATCATGGAGGGCGCGCTCGACGAGATCGAGGCGATCGGCTCCCGCAGCGGTCAGATGTCCGGAGTGCCGACCGGCTTCACGGACCTCGACTCGCTGACGAACGGGCTGCACCCGGGGCAGATGATCGTCATCGCGGCGCGTCCCGCGATGGGTAAGAGCACCCTGGCCCTGGACTTCGCCCGAGCCTGTTCGATCAAGGGCAACCTGCCGAGCGTCATCTTCTCGCTGGAAATGGGCCGCAACGAGATCGCGATGCGACTGCTCTCGGCCGAGGCGCGGGTGGCGCTGCACCACATGCGGTCCGGGAGCATGACGGACGACGACTGGACCCGGCTGGCCCGCCGGATGCCCGAGGTGACCGCGGCCCCTCTGTACATCGACGACTCGCCGAACCTGTCGATGATGGAGATCCGCGCCAAGTGCCGCCGCCTCAAGCAGCGCAACGACCTTCAACTCGTGGTCATCGACTACCTCCAACTGATGCAGTCGGGCGGCGCCAGGCGGCCCGAGAGCCGGCAGCAGGAGGTCTCGGACATGTCCCGTAACCTCAAGCTGCTGGCCAAGCAGCTTGAGGTGCCCGTGATCGCGCTGTCCCAGCTCAACCGTGGCCCCGAGCAGCGTACGGACAAGAAGCCGATCGTCTCCGACCTGCGTGAGTCGGGTTCGATCGAGCAGGACGCCGACATGGTCATCCTGTTGCACCGCGAGGACGCGTACGAGAAGGAGTCCCCCCGGGCGGGCGAGGCGGACCTGATCGTCGCCAAGCACCGTAACGGCCCGACGGCGACGATCACGGTCGCCTTCCAGGGCCACTACTCGCGGTTCGTGGACATGGCGCAGACGTAGGGGCGGCCGTAGGTTTTCACATCCCGTGTCATTTTCTCAGTCGCTATGTCATGTGACTGACCGATCTGACACGGCTGATCGAGCAGTACGTCCTATACCACCCCAAACTCGCTTTTCTATGCTGGTGCACACATTCACTTGTTGGGGGACTCCGTTGCCAGCGGGATACCGCACCGCCAGCAGCCGTTCGCGTGATCGTCCTGGCAGACGTAGTGGATGGCGCCATCCACGCACCATTCGGCGGCCTCCTCGGACAGCAGGTCGGGTCCAGCAAGGAGCAGTCGACGAAATTCCGTGGAGTCCGCAATGTCGGCCGGCCGGTTGGTGAACCACTCGTCGAACCAGTGCTCGTCCCGGTGTATGCGCCAGTGCGCATTCTCCCGGTCGTCGACAGCCGTAAGGAACCGATCGACGATGCGCAGCCAACTCGGTGCTCCGAAACAGCCGTTGTCGGACGCGCAGAAAGATTCGATCAGGGTTCGCAGGCCGAACTCCTTCTCGCTAAGGCAGCACCTCCGCCCCCAAGAGATCGCGACCTGCGCCATCCCCGCGAGCTCTACGCGCGGATCAACCTCGTGTGCCGGGTCGTCAGGGTTGTGGCAGGCCAGCCCGAGTTCGAGAACAGACTGCCCGGTCGGTAGAACCCGGGACGGGTTGACGATCGCGAGCCCAAGACTGATCCAGTCGACATGGTCGAACGACAGCATCGAGTGCACGAGTCGGGTGGTCGCCGCGTTGATCCGCATCATTGTGCCGTCGTGGAGCGGACTCTTCCCGGCATGCCAGTTCTCGACGGGTGTGTTGCGCCACACGGCGAGCGTGATGCGGGTGGCAGCGAGCCACAGCAGGGCGTCGTCGAGGTGCCCGAACCGCTTGGCACACTCCTGGGCGCCATAGGTGATCAACTCTTCCGGTTTCGGCCACCTGTGGCTGTCGGGCCCTTCAGGCGCGTACTCGTAGTCGTCGGCGTACTCGTCCAGGATCGCGCTCAACTCGGCTGCGCTGTAAGCCTCGCTGTACTCGGAGTTGTCCGGCTCCTCGACGGTGTACATCTCCTGGTCCCAGGAGATGTACACGTCGCCCCAGAGCACGACGTCGTCGCCCTCGCTGGCGTTGTCCGTCACAACCGGCCTGATGGTGATCGGGGCAGTACCGCCCGTCGGTTCGCTCGCCGTCCTTCTCGGCGGCCCATGCGGTGATGACCCCGAGCGGCTTCGGAAGGAGAGGACCGACCTCGGTGATGCTGAACGGCTCGTCGTCGTCATCGGTGTCGAACCGGCTGTTGACGAACGCGATCGCCTCGGAGGGCGTGCTGACGATGGACTGGCTACCACTCTCGTTGTCAACTACACGCCACAACGGCCTGTTCTTCACGGTGCTCTCCGATCGCGGTGAGTGCACCCGGGGCGGGCGCGATGCGCCGGGCCGCTCTGTACTGACACCAACTTATGGGCTGATCAACCCATTCGTAGTCCCGAAGGTACTTGTCGGCGATAGCGTGTCGGTACGTTCGCGTGCAACCTGCTTTTCACGACCGCGGCGACACATCGGAGTCCAACGGCGCAGGAGGCGAAGATGGCGCTGAACAAGAAGGGTTCCCGGCGCATAATCGTTGACGGGATCGAGTACCGCTGGCGGATCCGCAGGAAGCCCTCCTATCATGCAGGGGCTCTTCTGGGTACCACTGACCTATGCGGTTGAAGCAGCCAGCGGCAGCCAGCCGGGCACGACCTTGGTCGTCACCAGCGGCCAGGCCCATCCCAGCAACTGGATGGGTGTCGAGGCAGTCCCCATCCGCCCAGCTCACGTTGCTGCCAGCATCGGAGAAGCGCGGGACCGAGGCTGGGAACCTACTAAGGCCGGATTTCCTTTCCAACTCGACCGGTCCGCAGGGTTCATCGCCCAGCCATGAGACAAAAGTATCATATATAGGTCGAAATGACGCAAAGGCTTCGTCGCCGTCACCGCGGCGTGGTCACCGATCACCCGGCCGTTCGCCTCGGCCTCTGTGAGGTCGCCGGGCTCCGTTGAGGTGGCTTGGGCGGGCACGAGCCCGATGAGTCCGCCGGGGCCAGGTCGGCGTCGCGCAGGGCCCGTTCCATGGCCCATGACTGACCCTTCGGGTCGGACGCCGTGATGTGCCGCGCGCTCGACCCCACGACACCGCCGGTCAGCGCGCCGTAACCCCGCGCGCCACGGGCCCGGGCGAAACTAGGCGCGTTCGACCCAGGGCGAGCGCCTCCGCTCCGGACGCGCAGGCGCTCACCGGAGCCCTGGCACGGCTCTTAGCGCCGAGGTCCGTGCTCACCCAGGCGGCCCGGCCCGTTGGGCATCAGCATGGGCATCGCGAACGGGGACAGGGGCCGCGCCGGGGAGGAGTGGCACGTCCGTGGGGTCAGGGGGCGTCAGGGAGGACGGTTACCTCAGCGGGGACAGGGGCGGCTGCTGCCAGGCGGGGCCGACCGAGAGGTAGGTGGTGCGGTGGATGACGTCCCCGGACCGGAGCTTCTGGCTCCCCCAGGCCAGGCCGTCGTTCCGCGCCCGGTCCACGGTCTCCAGGACGTGGAACGACTTGGTGTCGACGATCAGTTGCTGACGCCAGGTGTCGGCGTCCAGCTCGACGGCCGTGCTGGCGCGCCCGGTGCTGTCCTTGATCTCCTCCGTCACACGCGCCCCGGGGATGCCGGTGAGGACCTCGAACAGCGCGGCCCGTAGCTCTGATTCGGCGGGTGACCGGGCGAGCAGGTCCTCGACGCCGTCGAAGAGTTCCTCGGGCACCGAGTCCCCGGTCGCCTCGCCGACGAGCCGGGAGCGCAGCGCCGCCGGGTCGGTGGGCAGCTTCCGGAGCTCGTCCCACCCGACCGGTTTGCCGCAGACCACCCAGACCGTCCCGCCCATGTCCTGCCGGGTGTAGTCCTGCACCAGGCCGTTGCTGGGCTTCCCGCGAGTGCCGCTCCGGCTCACCCAGATCGTCTCGTACGACTCGTCCGGCCGCTGGTCCCGGTCGAGGGTCCGGTTCCACTCGAGGGTACGCACCTTCCAGTACGGCGCTGTCCCCGCCCGCTCGGTCGCCGGGGTGACCCGCTCGTCGCCCGCGTCCGACCAGGGCTGGAACGTGGCTCCCAGCGCGACCGCCGCGACCGCGGCCGCCGAGACCAGCACCGGCAGCCGCCGCCACGTCTGAGCCGGGACGATCTCGGCCGCCGGCTCCCGTTCGAGCCCAATGACGGGCTCGGCTCCTCCGGCCCGGCCGGCTCGCTCCGCCCGGCCGGCTCGCCCGGCTTGGTGGGCCACCTCCGCCCGGTCGGGGCCCGTCGTCTGGTCGGCCTCCGCTGCCGGGTTGGCCGCCGACCGCACCGCTGCCAACGCCGCGGCGACGACGTCCGCCGATGGCGGCGTGACCCGGCCCGCGGCGCGCAACCGTCCGGCATCAGGGAAGTCGAGGAGGGCGCCGTCGTCGGCGTGCGTGTCCTGTCGGGTCATGCGAGGTCTCCTGTCAGGGAAAGCGGTGCGGAAGGGCCGAGCGCCGCACGCAGCCGCGTGCGCGCCCGGTGCAGCCGGGACCTGGCCGTGCCCCCGCGGGCACGCCGACGACGGCCGCGGCCTCGGTGGGGCTGAGCTGTTCCCACGCGATCAGCAACAGCAGCTCCCGCTCCACGGCCGGCAGCTCGGCCAGCGTCTGGCGCATCAGCGGCCCGACCGCCGCCGCGTCCAGCCTCTGGTCGACGGCGTGCCACGGATCGCTGCTCGCCTCGCCGGTGAACGTGGTGGTGGACGCGTGCCGTTCCTGCCCGCGCCAATGCGCGGCCAATACGTTGCGGGCCACGCCGAACAGCCACGCCCGGGCCGGCCCGCGTGCGGCGTCGTAGGTGGTGCGCCCCGCGTACGCCCTTAGCCACGCCTCGGCCAGCAGGTCGTCCGCCGCGCCGGCTGCCCGGCGCGCGAAGTAGCCGTGCAGCGCGCGAATGGCGCTCCACGAGCGGTTCGAAGGCCGACGCGTCACTTCCTGATCGCGTCAGCAGTTCCTCGTCCGTCGCCACAGACCTCCCCTTCCACGGGCCACGCCTTCCGCGGCCCCCACCCCTTCTTGTCTCCGTCCGTCAAAAGCGTTCGCGGAGCGCCCGCGGGTGGGGGCGGGCGCGACGGGGGTGGTGCGTACGGTGGCGGTGGCGGTGTTGTGGGTGTGGGTGTGGGCGCTGCGGCTGCTGGGGCAGGGGCGTACGGCGCGGAGTGGACGCTCCGGCGCGAGGTGGGGTCAGGGGGGAGAGCGGAGGAGGTGGGCGCGTGGCCGCACGTGGCCCCGGCGGCTCTCAGACTGGTTCGCCGAGCACGAAGAAAGCTTGCGGACCGGCGTAGTCGCGGAGGACCTCCAGCGCTGGTCGGCGGATGGCCGGGCCAAGACCAGCGCCGTCGAGGCAGGGGTGCGGTAGCCGCGCGGTGGCTGGCGCCACCCGACGGCCGCTGCTCTCACCGGAGCGCCAAGGGCGTGCGCCCCTCGCACGACCAGCGCGATCTGCGAGAACCCTGCAAGTCGCGTGAGCCGTGCAAGTCGTGCAAGGCGTACGAGTCGTGCAAGACGTACGAGGCGCCAAACCGTACGGCCTGCTCGCTGAGCGCAGCGAGCAGGCCGTTGGTCGTCGTACGCCCATGCCCTCAACCTCGCCTGCTCGGGCCAGGCAGACGGGGCCCGGTCACATCCGTCAGCTCACGATCAGATGAGTTCGGGCTGTGGCTGAGGCTTCGGTTCCGTTTCCGATTCGGGGTCCGATTTCCGCACCGACACGGTCTTCGGCTCCCACCGCTTCGTCAGTCGCATGTGGCCGTAGACCACCGAGACCATCGCCAGAATCAGCAGCGGGCCAAAGGCCCAGGCGTAGTCGGCCATCTCCACCGACAGAAAGCGGTACGACAGCAGCATCGCGGTGAAGATCGCTATGCCGTAGGCGACGAACCGGATTCCCGACCGGTCCCAGCCGTGGTCGATCGTGCGCAGCGCCGCCTCGATCGTGACCGCGAACACCACGCCGGCGACGATGTCCGCACCGTAGTGGTAGCCGAATCCCAGCGTGGCACCGAGCGTGGCGAGCAGCCAGAACGTCCCCGCGTACCGCAGGAAGCGCGAGCTGTTGCGGGAGTGAATGAAGATCGCGGTAGCCCATGCCGTGTGCAGACTCGGCATGCAGTTGCGTGGGGTGATGTCGTCGAAGGGCATGCTCTGCGGGGCGCCGACCGGCGTCAGCGTGTCCGGCCACAGGTTGGCCACTGCGTACTGCCCACCGTCGGCGCCGTAGGCGAAAATCGGACCGACCACCGGGTAGATCATGTAGATGCCCGGTCCGAGCAGGCCGATCACCAGGAACGTGCGCACCAGGTGGTGGGTGGGGAAGCGGCGATCGACCGCGACGTGCCGGAGCTGGTAGAGCGCGACGACGACCGCGGCCACCGCGAGTTGGGCGTAGACGTAGTCGAGAACGTGGTAGCCGACCGTGCCTGAGGCCTCGACCAGCCGTCCCACCAGCGACGACGGGCTGCCCAGCGCGTGGTCGGCGGTCGCCACGTACTGGTCGAGCACCGTGGGGCGGGTCTTCCACGTGATGAGCAGCCAGGCGTCACCGGTCTTCCGGCCGGCCACCAGCAGCAGGCCGAGTCCGACGCCCTTCAGCAACAGAACGCGTTCGCGACCGCTGCGACGGGTGATGGCGATGACGCCGTAGGCCAGGAGCACCCACAGGGCGCCGTTGCCGAACATCATCTTGGCGTCGAAAACCCACCGCACCAACGCGAAGACGACGTCGATGCCGGCCGCGAAACCGGCCGCGATGAACCGTTCCCGCCAGCTGAGCACCACCATCATCAACGCCATGCTGGCGTAGAGCAGCGGTCCCGACTTAGGCGCGAATATCACCTCTCGCACCTGGTTGCTGATCGGCCCCCGTACACCGTAGTGGCGCGCGGCGATCTCCAGCGCGATGAGGAATGCGAGGGCCACCACGCTCACCGCTGCCCACAGGATCACCCGTGGCTGGCGACATGCGGCGAGCGCTCTTTTAAAATTTATTCGTGTAAATACCCGCGATGCTACAGATATCAATTGTTTGGCCGATTTGTTAGATGCCCAGTAAGGAGATCATCCTTGCCGGATAGCTAGGTTTCCGGGGGCAGGTGGGCAATGAGGGGCATGGTCGTGAGTTCGATCATGCTATAGGAGCGGTGTGGGTGGGTTTCGCTGGTCACGGACGGTACGAAGGTCGGTTCGTCCTGTGCCCGACACATGCTCGTCGCGTGCCCGTCGTACGCCGTTGCGTCTCTCGTCGTGCGCTCGTCGCGCTGTCGCTGGGTCGGCGCCTCCGTGAAGGAGGCCGGTCATGCCTGGCCGCCGGGGGCGTCGAGGGGGCGAACGGATTATCCGGTGTCTCGCGTGCGTGTGCGCAAGAACGCGAACTGGCAGGCGTGTGTCGGGCGGTGGCGTACGTCGGCATACGTCAGATGTGGTGGCCGGCTCCCTCGTGCGGACGAGACGGGACGGGGTGTGCGGCTGGGGTGCGGGTGAGGCGTGGGTGGGACGGGGGCGAATTCTGGCGGAGGCGAGGGTGGGGCGGCGCCGGTTGGGTGGTGGTGGGTGCGCCCTCGGTGCGTGACGCTCGGCGAGCTACGTCTGACGGACGACGGTGGCCGCGCGGCCGGCGCGACTGTCGACCGCTGCCGCACCGCTAGCTCCCAGTTCCGCACGGGTGTCCGTGGCGGGGGTGGCCGCGTGCGCCCCCTCGTCCGTGGCGTGAACCGCCCTCCGGGCGCGAGGCGTAGGGCGGATGACGCATCACGGGCGGCGGCGCGATGTGTGTGGTGAATGGGGTGAGTGGGGTGGGGTGGGAGAGTGGGGGCGGGGCGAAATGGGGCGAACGGGGTGGCCCGGGGGCGGGTGCGTGGACGTTGCGGATGCGACAGTTCCGCCCACGGGCGAGTACTACGATCGGACGCTCATTTCGAGAAGGGGAAGCATGCGGAAGAAGATCGTCATTGGCGCTGTGGTGGCCCTGTCCACGGTTCTCCTCGCAGGCTATGGGAGCGACGGCGATTCGTCGAAGAAGGGCAAGGGGCACCAGGCCGACAAGGCCGGAAAGACCGACAAGTCCGTGAGCGAGGGTGCGAACCCGAAGCAGGACGGCGCGGCGTCAAGCCACAGTGCCGCGGTCAAGCGCGAGGTCACGCTAGAGGTACGCGGGAGTGGGTCGTCGCAGATCTACTACAACCTGGACAGCAACAAGATGGAGAAGGTCACGCTGCCGTGGAAGAAGACGTCCACGATCACGCTGGAGACCGACGCGGAGAAGAAGGTCGGCCTCGGCGTCTCCGTCGTGCCCGGTTCCGTAACCGGCCCTGACGGCATGCTGCGCCCGGCGGACTGCGTCATCATCGTGGACAGCGAGCAGGTCGTGGACAACAGCGGCGGCAAGTCGATGTGCAAGTACATGGTGAAGTAGGGGCCAGGGTCATTCGGTGCCCGCACGGACGGCCGTGACGGTCCTGGCTGGCGAACGCAGGCGACCCGGCTTCGAGACGTGGCGCAGGTTCGTCGCCGTGCGTCCCCGCGTGAGCGTGGTTGTCCACATGGGCAGGGTTATCCACAGCCCAACCCAGCCCGGGCGGGACTGGGTGATGATGGCCCCATGACTGAGATCGTCCTGATGTCCGACCCGAGAATCGCGTCCGTTCCTGTCCAGGAGTGTGGTGAGCCGCTCGTGGACGTACGTCGAGACGCTTCCCTGTTGGTCGACGAACGGAAGTGGGAGGACGCTGCCGGTGCCTTCGCCTACCTGCGCGAAGGCGTGCTCAACCTGCTACGGTCGGTGCAGACGGAGCTGCCCCGGGGGATGCGCCTGTTGTTCGTCGAGGGCTACCGTCCACCGGCGCTGCAGCGCCGCTACTTCGAGGAGTACGCGGACGGGCTGCGCGCCGAGCACCCCGGATGGTCAGCGGACCAGGTTCGCTCGGCGGCCAGTCGCTACGTGTCTCCTCCCGAGATAGCCCCGCACAGCGCTGGTGCGGCCGTCGACGTGACCCTAGCCGACGCCGACGGTCGCGAACTCGACCTGGGCACCCGCATGAACGCGTCACCGGAGGAGAGCGCGGGCGCGTGCTACACGCAGGCGGACACCATCTCTGCCGAGGCCTGCGAACACCGGGACATCCTCGGTGCCGCGCTCACCTCGGCGGGACTGGTCAACTACCCCCCGGAGTGGTGGCACTGGTCCTACGGAGACCGTTACTGGGCACTGGAGAGCGGCGCGATAGCCGCCTGCTACGGCCCCAAGGAACTCGACTGACCTCGTCGTCACGCGGCGCACTGCCTTCGCCTCGTATCGGCTGTTCGTGCGTCACCGCTCGTGCGTGGTACGCCCCCCGTGCGATGCCGGCCTTCCGTCACCGCCCTCGCCTGCTGAGGGGTGGGGGCAGGGTGTGAGCGCTGGGGGAAGGGGGAGCAGCGCGAGTGCTCTGGGGCGAGGCGTGTTGGGGGTGCTGTGCGGCCCCTCTGGTGCGTGGTGGTTGCCGGGTTGGGTGGTTTGGGTTGCTTGGGTCGGGCGGGAGCGGTCGCGCTCTGGCGCGTGGGTGGCTAGCCGTGTGGGTGGGCAGGCGTGCCCGGCTCCGCGCGGGTTAGGGCTCGGTGGGCGAAGCCGGCATGTGTGTTGTCGCGGGAGCCATCGCGCGGGACTTCTTGGTCGGTGCCGGTGTCTGTTGTTCCGCTTCGCCGCCGGTGCGGGCGAGGAGGCGCTCGTAACGCTGCCTGGCGGCCTGGGGCGTGCCGAGGCCGAGGCCGAAGGCGATCTCGGGCCAGGTCATACCGCGACCACGCGCCATCTGGAGGAGACCGGCCTCCAGTTCGTCCATCTCGCCCCGCGCCAGCGGGATGAGGGTCAGGGCTGCGGTGATGTCGGTGTGGTCCACCTCGGGCTCGTCCTCCTCTCGCTGCGCGGCCCCGCTGAGCAGGAAGGAGACCAACCTGATGGCTTCGTGCGCCCCGATGACCGAGGGGTGCGCCTGCCGTCGGCGCTGCTCGTCGCTGGCCGCGTGGCGTTCGGCGATACGAAACAGGGAGGCGTAGACGCGTTCGGCTCGCGCCTGGTCGGGGTCGGCCGGGGCGAAGGCGGGGGGCTGCTCGCGAGGCGAGTCACTCGTTGAGGGCATGTAGTAAGTGTGCGAGGGGTGCGGGAGATTGTCAACGAAATATTGTGAACAGTTTGTTTGTGTGGTGCGTTGTCTGGAGCGTTGAGCGTTGCAGTCTGCGCGTGCTCGGGTCTCGGCCGCGACCGGAGCGGGGCCGGTGACGGGTCGGCGTGGTCTCGGTCTGCGACGGACGCGACACGGGCGCGAGGCCAGTCGGTGCACAGCATGGCCTGCGTTGAACAACGCCGCGACCATGCGCGTCACAGTGACATACGCGTCATACGACGGAGCGCTGCTCAACGCCAGGCGCGTCACAACGGGCAGTCGCGTCACAACGGCACCTGCAGCACACGGCGCCTGTGGCACACGTTCATGGGCCGGGCTGCGCAACGGTGTGCCTGCACAGCAGAACAAGGTGGGGAGGGGCGGCGGGAGGGGGGCGGGGCCCCCGTAGGCCGATGTTGCCCCCTCATAACACCAGCCCGCCCGTCAAATCGACGCATGCCAGCGAGCCAGCCCACCACCACAACGCGGCGCACCCTGGGCCAGGCCGTAAGGCCGGGCTACCGAGCCCGTCTGCCGAACCGGGCCACTGAACCGGCCGGGTAGGCCGGGCTGTCGGCCGGGCCGGCCCCCAACACGAAACCTGCTGCCACCACCCCGCCCCTCCCCAGCCCACTCCACACCCGCCCCCTCTGCCCCACTCCGCAGCAGCACCACGCCCCGCCACAGCAGCACCACTCCGCCCTGTCGCCCCGGCACGACGTTCGGCGCAGGCAGCAAGCAGGCACCGAGCAGGCAGAGGCGAGGGCAGGGCGGGGCGGGCCCGGAGGCGACGAAGCGGGCCCTCGGGGTGGCGAAGTGGCGAACGGGGCCGGAGCAGAAGGCGGCGAGGTCAGGCCGTCGAGGCGCGCAGCAGCCGGGTGTTGATCTTCACCTCGGGGCTGCTGGTCGTCAGCGCATCGGTGAGTGCGTCGCCCGCCGCCGAAAGGGCCTGGTCGTCCATTGCCCCGAGGGCGTCCAGGATGAAGAGGGCGCGGGTGGTGTCGTGGGTCAGTCGGGTACGGGTGCACTGGCGCCAGTTCCAGCGCCGACAGGTCACGCCCAGGTCGTCACGCCAGACGACTTCGCCGGCGGCGGGGTGCTCAGCGGCCGGTCCGCCGCCCGCCGTGGTGTCGAAGACCTCTGTCCCGTCGGCGCGCACCAGTCGTGCCGGGCCCGCGTAGTGGTCGAGGTCCTCGCCGCCCAGCGGCAGGAAGTGGCTCACCGACACGGCGTTGTAGATGTCGGTCAGCCGGTCCACGCGGGGCGACCCGTCTGCGGCCCGCCGCAGCAGGGCCTCCGCGCTGGGCCGCGTGCGTTGCGGCTTGGCGCCGAAAGCGCGGAACGCCTCGCGCCAGGCGGCGATGTGCGGGTGCTTCTCCAACAGCCTGTCGCCGATGCGCTCGCGCGCGGTGACCTCGGCCCGCGCGAGCAGCTCCTCGCTGAACGCGTCGCTCGGCCCCGGGCGCAGCCCCTCGGCCGTGATGAGCAGGGCGTGGTAGTCGGGGCGGAGGGCCGCCACGGCCGGGTCGATGTTGACCGACGCCAGCCATGCCGCGGCGTCCAGCGTCGTGCCGGTCAGCGGTGTCGGCTCGGCCTGCGTTTCGGGACTCACTTCTCTCCTCAAGGGTTCCGCCTGCTGGCGACGGCTGGCCGGTCGGCCGCCCGCCTCGGTGACGGGCGTCGTCGTGGCCGGCGCATGCTCTGACCGGGCTGCCCACGTGGGGGAACGGGGAGCCGGGCCGGCAATGTACCAACGGGCCGTGGCACACTGACGCCCGTCAATTCCGTGGCGGCACGCCCGGCGACTTGCCCCTCGGATCTCCCGTTACGGGGTGCCAGTCACTGGCCAGGCATGCTGGAGCCATGTACCGAGAGTGGCGCTCGCGACGTACGGGGACGGTGGTGTGGGAGCGCCGTGCCGGGGCCGGGGCGGGGCGGTGTCGCACGGGTGTTGCCCGACGGGTGCACGGACCTGATCTGGTCCGCGGGCCGGCTGCTCGTGGCGGGGCCCGACACCCGGGCGCACCTCGTCGTCGACCGGCCCCGGGGCGGCGCACACCGGGCTACGGTTCGCGCCCGGCGTGGGCCCGACCGGGTTCGGCCTGCCCGCGTCGGCGCTGCGGGACGAGCGGGTGCCGTTGGACGAGCTGTGGCCGTGGGCGGAGGCCGCGCGGCTGGCCGAGCGGATTGCGGCCGTGCCGGCGGTGGCCCGGGCTTAGGCGTTGGAGGAGGCCGTCGCCGAGCGGCTGCGTACCGGATGGGCGCGCAACGGCCAGTCGCCGCTGCCGCACGAGCGGGTGGTACGTGGGTTGCGGGCCGGTGGCACGGTTGCCGCCCTGGCGCGGGACATCGGGCTCAGCGAGCGGCAGCTTTGACGTAGATGCCTGGACGCGTTCGGGTACGGGCCGAAGACCCTGGCCAGGGTGTTGCGGATGGGCCACGCGCTGGAGCTGGCGCGTACCGGGGAGCCACTCGCCCTGGTGGCGGCACGCGCCGGTTACGCGGACCAGGCCCACCTCGCCCGCGAGGTACGCGCACTCGCGGGCGTACCGGTGACGACGCTGCTGGCTACCGAATAGCGCGCCGCGGCGGAGCCCATCGCTGCGCGGGCGCCTCTACGCGGGCCTCGGCCTGGCCGGTTCACCAAGCCACCCAGGCCAGCCAACCAGCCAACGAGCCGGACCGTTCAGACCTGACAGGCCGGACCTGGCAGGCCAGCCCCACAGACGGGAAACCGCACCGCCACCCGGGCGAGGGTCGAGCCGGCCTCGGTCAGGTCGCCACCGCGTCCAGCGGCGCGAAGAGGTCCACTGCGTTTCCGTCCGGGTCGTGGAGCACCGCGTACCGCTCCCCCCACGGCGCGTCCCATGGCGCCTTGTGACCGGCGTACCCGTCCCGCGTCAGCTCCCCGTACAGCGCGTCGACCTCGCCCAGACCGTCACACAGAAACGCCAAGCCGAGCCGGTGGCCTCCGCCCTGCGGCGGGGTCCAGTCGGGGTCGAAGGGCCGTACGGTCGCCACGGTGTCCCAAGCGATCCGCGTTCCGCCAGGCAACTGCGCTTCGACGTGCGGTTGGCCATCGGCGTCGGCCGGGATGGTGAGGCCGAGGCGGCGGTAGAAGGCGAGCGTGGTGGCCATGTCGTCCACGACCATGCCGATGAGATCGAATCGAGATGTCATGCGGTCACGTTAGGCAGGCATGGCGAACAGGGTCTTGAAGGAATCTGACGTGTTCCGATCACAGATCGAACCGTACGTCCCGTACGCGACGTCTCCGACCCGCCGCCGGCCCGCCGAGCAGCGCTGACGCGGCTCTACGACGCGACGCGGCCCGAAGTGGTCGGGCAGCCGGACGAGGGCACGACGGAGCGCGGGCACGGGCACAGGCAGACGGCCGGCCAGACGAGCGAAACGGCCGGACGACCGATCCAATGACGAAGCGAACGGCGAAGCGAAGGACGGAGTGCTTGCTCAGCCGTCTGACCAGATGACTGACCAAACGGACACCGCGCTCCGATTCCCGGTGTCGGCGTGGTCGACCCGGTGGCTAAGGTCCGAGGCAGGGACCCACAGGTTCGACCGCCGACAGGAGAAACATGACTGAGACCGCCCCGCTTGATGAACTCCTTCCCGCCACTCGTCGCGCCCTGCTCCACCGCCTTGCGGTCGGCCAGGCCGAGGGGCGTACCCCGTCACTGGTGGGGGCGGTGGTGCGGGACGGACAGTTGGTGTGGTCCGGGGCGCGAAGCGCGCTGGCCGATCAGGTGCCCGACGCTGGCACGCAGTACCGCATCGGGTCGATCACCAAGTCGCTGGTGGCGGTTCTCGTGCTGCGGCTGCGTGACGAGGGGTTGCTCGATCTGGCCGACCCGGTCCGCGCCCACCTGGCGGACCGGTTGGTGGCGGAGGGCGCCGATCCGTCCGTGGGCGACGCGACCATCGCCCAACTGCTCGCCCACCGCAGCGGGCTCGCCGCCGAGGCGCGCGGCCCGTGGTGGGAGCGGACTCCGGGTGAACTGCGTCCGGAGCTGGGCGATGTGTTCGGCGAGCGCCCGCACCGCCACCCGGCGGGGCACACGTTCCACTACTCCAACCCCGGGTACGCGCTTCTCGGCGCCCTGGTCGAGCAGTTGCGGGGCGCCCCGTGGGACGAGGTGCTGCGCCGCGAGGTGCTGGCGCCGCTCGGGATGTCCCGTACGTCCGCCACGCCCGAGACCCCGCACGCGCACGGTTGGGCGGTGCACCCGTGGGCGGACGTGATGCAGCGCGATGCCGTCGAGGACGTGGGGGTGATGGGCCCGGCGGGGCAGTTGTGGTCAACGGCGGCGGATCTGGCCCGCTATGTGACGTTCCTCGCGCGGGGCGACGATCGCGTGCTCAGCGCCGCGACGCTGGCCGAAATGCGCCGACCCGCCAACGCGCCAGAGGACGCGGTGTGGGACGACAGCTACGGTCTGGGACTGCAACTGGCCCGCAGGAACCGGCGGGTCCTTTTCGGCCACACCGGTTCCATGCCCGGCTTCCTCAGTACGGTGTGGGTCAGCCCGGACGACAACCTCGCCGGCGTCGCGTTGGCCAACGCCACCTCGGGGCCGTCTATCGCCACCCTGGTCGCCGATCTCATCGGCATCGTCGCGAAGCACGAACCACCCACCCCCGAGGCGTGGCGTCCGCTGCCCGACGTGGATCCGGAACTCCTGGCGCTGACCGGCGCCTGGTACTGGGGCACCACCCCCTTCGTGTTGCGACTGCGTGCCGAACGTTGGCTGGAACTCGCCCCGTTGCGGGGCGGGGGACGCTGCTCTCGCTTCCGCCCGGAGCTGGACGGCACCTGGGTCGGGCTCGACGGCTACTACGCCGGGGAGACGTTGCGCGTGGTGCGCACCGAACAACCGCGCCACACCGAGGACCCCGACTCGCAGCTCCATCTCGACCTCGGCACCTTCGTCTTCTCCCGGAAGCCCTACGAGCCGGCGGAGTCGGTGCCGGGTACGCTCGACCCGGAGGGCTGGCGCGGTTTCTGACCGCAAGCGACCGCTACCGACCGCAGCCGGTCGCGTACGGGGTACGGGTGCGCGAGCACCACGCGCATACGTCCTCCACCTGACGGCTCCCGGCCGACGGCTACCGCCGGAGGACCTGAGACCCGGGGAGGTTCGCGACCCGTTCGCCCTCGCACGCCCCGCTTCGCCCTCGTACGCCCCGCGCCGGCGCACTTGACCGGCCACCGGGGCCCGCACGACACGGGCCGCATGCCCCACCCGGCCGCACACAACGCCCCGACCCCAATCCCACAGAGCCACAGACCGGCAGTCGACCACCCCGCCGCCCACCACCACGGCGGGGTGGTCACGGTCGAAGACGTGCCCGGCCAGAGATGCGCCCGACCAGGAAACTTCTTCGCAGGTCAGAGCCTTGCCCGGGGAAGAGCCGCGCAGCCTGCCCCTGACGGTGGTACGCAGCGCGTGCGTACGCACGGCCGTCCTACGCGCCGGCGATGGCTGGGTGGCGCGCCGCGCATACCACAGCTGTTCTCCAGGCGGCTCGCGAGGCCACCGCGGACCCACCGCACTCGCGCCGCCCCCCACCCCCCACCCAGGAGGACAGCCATGCGTTCCGCCTCGTCGCGCCTTGCCATCTCGCTCGTCGCACTCACCGCCGTACTCGCCACATCGGGCGTGGCCGGCGCCCGCCCCCGGGCCACGCCGCAGACGCCCCCCCGGCTCGACCGAGACGGATCGCGCTCGGGCGGCCACGACCTTGTCGGCGGGTTGGGCGGCGCCCGTACAGCGGCCGAGTCCCTGTTTCGAGGAGAACTGGTCCGAGGCGGGTTTCGACCGCCAGACCGTGCGCCAGGTCGTACGGGTCACCGCCGGTGGCAGCGCGGCGCGGATCAAGCTCTCCAACCGCTACGGTGACCAGCCGCTCAGGATCTCCGGTGCGACCATCGCGCGCAGTGCCGGCGGCGCTGCCGTACGGCCCGAGACCCTGCGGAAGCTGACGTTCGGCAACCGTCCGTCGGTGACGATCCCGGCCGGCGTCGAGGGAGCGAGCGACGCGGCCCTGCTCCGGGTCAGCGCCTTCGACACGGTGACCGTGACGCTGTACTTCGCCGAGTCCACCGGCCCCGCGACCTTTCACGCGCAGGCGTACGCCCACAGTTATCGCGCACCGGGGGATCACCGAGGGGACCGCACCGGCTCCGCGTTCGGCGAGCGCACCCGCTCCTGGTACTACCTCTCCGACGTCGAGCTGACCGGCGCCCGATCCCCGCACGCGCCGCACTCCAACCGAGTGGCCGGGCAGGCACAGTCGGCGGGGTCGGCCCGTTCGGTATCCGCTGTCCGGGCGGGTGGCGGTGCCGGCCCCGACGGCCACGGCCCCGGCGACACGTCGCGGCCCGCCGGGGAGCCGTGGTCGCGTTCGGCGATTCGATCACCGACGGGTTCGGCTCCACCGTGGACGCCGACAAGCGCTACCCGGACCAACTCGCCGAGCGGCTGTCGGCCGCCGGTCGAGCGCGCCCGGTGCTCAACGCGGCTATCGGCGGAAACCTGCTGCTCAACGACTCGGCCTGGTACGGAGACCGGGCCCTTGACCGCTTCGAACGGGACGTGCTGACAAGCCCGGGGTGAGTTCGGTGATCGTCTTCGAGGGGCTCAACGACATCGGATTCAGCGAGGTGGACCTGCCCACCTACAAGCCGAATCCGCAGCTTTCCGCCAAGGAACTGATCGACTCCTACCGTGAGTTGATCGCCCGAGCCCGCGCCCAGGGGGTACGCGTGGTGGGCGCGACGATCCTGCCGTTCAAGGGGGCGGAGTACCACACGCCGCGTGCCGAAGCGAAGCGACAGCAGGTCAACGCGTGGATCCGCACGTCAGGCGAGTTCGACGCGTACGTCGATTTCGCCGCCGCGCTGGCCGACCCGGCGGACCCGCTGGCGCTCAACCCCGCGTACGACAGCGGCGACCACAAGCACCCGAACGACGCCGGGTACCGCGCCATGGCCGAGACGATCGATCTCGACGCCATCTGAACAGCCGCGACCGCTCGTCTACGCCCCGCCGCCCGTCCGCTGATCCATACCGATCGCTCAGGAGGGCTCCCCGAGTGCCGTTTCGGCCCGCCGTCCCGACGGCGGGCCGAAGTCCGTCCCCGTCCCTGCCCTTCCCGATCCGTCCCCGCCCGGCCCGATCCGCCCCACCGCACCGCACTTCCACGGGCTGGTTCCGACCCGAATCGTGTTCCGACCCGACCCGACCCGACTCGTTCCGGACCCTTCCGGACCGTTGCCGACTGTTCATAGTCGCAGCTTGAATCCGAGGTGGGACGCCTCGAAGCCGAGCCGCTCGTAGAAGCGGTGCGCGTCGATGCGCGTCGCGTCCGAGGTCAGCTGCACCAACTGGCAGCCCGCACGGCGTGACTCGTCGATCGCCCACTCGATCATCTGGGTGCCGAGCCCGCTGCCGCGCTCGTCACCGTGGACGCGTACCCCCTCGATGATCGAGCGGGTAGCGCCGCGCCGCGACAGGCCGGGTATGAAGGTGAGTTGCAGCGTGCCTACCAGGCGACCGTCGCGGACAGCCGCGAGCAGCCACTGGTTGGGGTCGGCGACGATCCGCTCGAAGGCCGCCTGGTACGGCGTGAGGTCGGCGGGCGACTCGCCCTGGGCGCCGAGGGCGTCGTCGGCCAGCATCGCCACGATGGTGGGAAGGTCCTCCGCCCGCGCCCGCCGAAACTCGACCGCCGCTCCGGACTGCTCGAAATCGCTCATGATCCGGAGGCTACGCCCCGGTCATATGGCTTTCGTCGTCGGCCCCAAAGTACGGACAGCTGTGACCAAAGGCGCCAGTTCGCGCCGCTTGGCGGCCTCCTGGAGGGCCTCTCGGAGCGCGGCGTCATGCACCGGCCGCGGCTCGCTCCAGCAGCTTCCGGCCATCGTCGCTGATGTCCGTGTAGATGCCCCGACGGTCGGTCGGGCACAGGTAACGGACCAGCAGGCCACGCTCCTCCAGCCGGCTGACCAGGCGCGTAGTGGCGCTCTGGCTCAGTACGACGACGTCCGCGAGCTGGTTCATGCGCAGGTGGCCGCCGTCGCCGTCGTGCTGTTCGCTCAACACGTCGAGCACGGAGTACTCCCGCACGCTCAACTCCGCCGCGGCCTCCAGCGCGCGCTCTATGTGCGCCTCAAGGCGGCTGTGCAGCGCGGACAGCGCGCACCAACTGTGAGCGAGGGCACGCCCGGGCGGCGCGGGCGGGTCGTCGCGCTCGGCCTCCGGCGCGTGGCCGGCTTCCCGCGTGTGCGCCGACGTCCCTCCCGGGGACGGGGAGCGCGGCGAGGGGTTGGCGGTCTCCGCCGGAGTCTGGTCCGTCCGCCAGGCGGCTGAGGTCGGGGTCTGTTCGCGGTCCGGCTCTCGCACCTCGCCCTGGTCCGCGGTCTGCCGGTGATCCGTGCCCGAGCCGAGCTGGTGTGCCATGAGACGCCCCCTTCGGTGTCGTACGAACCGGGATAGGCCACCCGTGAAATAGCAAGCGCTTGCATTCATGCTGCGTCTGCAATTATTGTGTGTGCTCATATCTGCGGCGCGCAACGTTCTGGAGGGTGCCGTTATGCCGCTCGCGCTCCTGGCCTTGGCCGTCGGTGCCTTTGGCATCGGCACGACCGAGTTCGTGATCATGGGGCTGCTCCCCGAGGTGTCGGACTCCTTCGGGGTGTCGATCCCGACTGCGGGCTTCGCGGTCACGGGGTACGCGCTGGGGGTCGTGGTCGGGGCGCCGTTCATGACGGCGATTGGCACACGGCTGACCCGCAAGCAGATGCTGCTGATGCTGATGGGTCTGTTCATCGCGGGCAATCTGCTCACCGCGCTGGCGCCGGCGTTCGGCGTGTTGCTCGTGGGCCGGGTGCTCCCCTCGTTCGCGCACGGGGCGTTCTTCGGCGTCGGCTCCGTGGTCGCCGCCGACCTGGTCGCCCCGAACAAGCGGGCTGGCGCCATCGCCAGCATGTTCATGGGGCTGACACTCGCCAACGTCGTCGGTGCCCCTCCCGGCACGCTGATCGGTCAGCACGCGGGTTGGCGCGTCACCTTCTTCCTCGTCGCGGGCCTCGGGGTGCTCGGCCTGCTCGGCATCGCCAAGCTGGTACCGGCCCGCCCCGAGCGGGCGACGCCGGAACTGCGCAAGGAGTTCGGCGTCTTCCGGAACCCGCAGGTCTGGCTCGCCATGACGATGACGGTGCTGGGCTTCGGCGGGGTGTTCACGGCCATCACCTACGTCACGCCGATGATGACGGAGACGGCGGGCTTCGCCGAGTCCAGCGTGATGTGGCTGCTCGCCCTCTTCGGCGTCGGCATGGTCGTCGGCAACATGATCGGAGGCCGGTACGCCGACCGCCACGCGATGCCGCTGCTCTACGCGAGCCTCGTCGGTCTCGCCACGGTGCTCGGGCTGTTCACCCTCACCGCCCATCACAAGGCCGCCGCGGCGATCACCCTCATGCTGATCGGCCTCTTCGGCTTCGCGACCCTGCCGCCGCTCCAGAAGCGGGTCATGGACCACGCCGCCGAGGCCCCCCACCGTGGCGTCGGCGGCCAACATCGCCGCCTTCAACCTCGGCAACGTGCTCGCCGCGTGGCTCGGTGGGCTCGTCATATCCGCCGGCTTCGGGTACACCGCGCCCAACGTGGTCGGCGTGGACGTGGCGCTGTCCGCCCTGGGCGTCGCGGTCTTCGCGGCCTGGCTGGAGCGCCGGCAGGATGGCCGAACCCCGGGCCACGCGGAGCCGCGTCGTGCGGACCGGCGGGTCGGTGACAGCCGGCACGGAGGCCGAGGCCGCCGGGGTAGGCGGCCCCGCCCTGCGGGCGTCGACGAGCGACGCCGCGCCTCAGCCGGCGGCGGACCTCACCACCTGACGCCGGTGCCGGCGGCCCCTGGCCGTCAGCCCCCAGGGCTTGAGCATCGAGATGGCCGTGATGAACACGTAGGTGGCCAGGCCCACCGCGGGCGAGATGATCACGTCGACCGGGTTCGCCATGTGACCACCGGCCATCGCCTGGGCCGCCGCCTCGTTGATGTGGCCCCGCAGGGCGAACGCGGACAGCCCTGCGGTGACGAGGTTCAGCCAGAACTTCGTGTAGACCCAGCGATGCCGAGCCAGTCCCCAGGGTGTGCCCAGGGCGAGGACCAGCCCACTGACCAGGGCCAACAGGCTCAGCGGAATGACCAGCCAGTCGTCGAAGACCTCCATCGCGCGGTAGGCGGCCTCGGCGGCCTCCGCCGAGTCGGTGGCCGCCCCCGCGACGGCGAGGGCGAGCAGTCCGCACGTCACCCCGAGCCAGCCGACGGAGACGACGACATGGACGACGAGAACGGCACGACGGGTGGGTCTGGTGAGCTGACGCATGTTCCCCACGGTGCCGTGGCCAGCCCCGCGCGGCGTCACACGGCGGGAGTATCCGCGGGGCCTCCACGGGGAGCAGTCCGCCCACCGCCGCCGTCCCGATCCGAGCGGCTCGTGGCCAGCGAGGCCGGGCGCGCTGCGCGTGCCGGGCGGACGAGGGCGGGCGGGGAGCTAGGAGGAACAGAGAGCGGGGCGCGAGGGGGCGGCCAGGGAGACGCACGAGGGAGCGGCCAGAGAAACAAGGGGGCTATACCGTGGGCTGCGGTGCGCTTACGCTCGGCAGACATGACCAGACTTCATCTGTTCGACCTCGACGGAACGCTGATGTACGGGTCGGCCGCGCCCATCGAGATCTCTCGACAACTGGGCCTTGAGCAGGAGATCGCCGACCTGGAGCGGGCGTTCGCGCGCCAGGTGCTGGGGCCGCCGGAGTTCGCTCTGCGTGTGCGCGAGTTGTGGGCGGAGCTCACGGAGGAACAGGTGGCGCTCGCGTTCGATGGGGCGCCATGGCTGGACGGAATACGCGAGGTATGGGCGGATATCACGACGCGCGGCGAACGGTGTGCGGTGATATCGCTGTCGCCGGACTTCTTCGTGCGGCGCCTGCTGGAGTGGGGAGCGCACGCGACCTACGGTTCGGCGTTTCCGGCCGTCCCCTTCCGAGAACCGGTGCGCCCGGACGGCATTCTCAATCCGGCGGCCAAGGTGAAGATCGCGGATGAACTATGTGAGAGGTTCGGGGTGACGCGGTCGGAATGTGCGGCGTATGGAGACTCCTATGTCGGACGCCGAGCTGTTCGCGGTGCTGCCGACATCTGTCGCGGTCAACGCCGACCGCCACCTGACGGGGATCGCCTCATACGCCTATGTGGGGTGCGATCTGCGCGACGCGTACGAATTGGCCAGCAATCGCAGCCCCTTGCCCCGATAAGACGGACATAAGGGTCGGCCAGCACGGGACTTGTGCATTCAACCGGGGCGGGTATGGTCAACCCCGTTCGAACGCGAGAACGCCATCGGCACCCCCCTGGGGTACACCGGTGAGCCCAGCCTAGCGGGAACGGAAGTACGGGAACCGGGAGTTCAGGCTATTGCCGCGGGCCGTGGGCGAGGGGTGCCACGCTGACCGACGAAGCAGCACGCACCAGGGCGTATCGCCGCTCGGGTCGAGAGCGCGGAGCGCGACGACCGGCAGGGGGCGGGCGGTACGCGTGAGAGGTCCGAGGCACGGTTCGGGAACTGGTCCCGCGCGATATGCGTGAGATGTCACAGGGCCGTAAGGCAAGTGGGCGGCGCGAGCCGCTCACAAGGCGTACCCGACGGGAAGGGAGTAGGGCGAGCGGGGCCGAGAGGGCGTGTGGTGTTGGTGGCTCGTCGTGACGGCGGGGCGAGCCGCACTGCGAAGACCGACAGCGACGCAGACTGACGAAGTCCGGCAGAGAGATGTTCGAGGCGAGGCAACCATGAACGTTCCGACCACCACGTCAGCCGACGACAGCGAGTTCGGTGGTTCTGGCGACACGCATGGCGAGAACCGTGAACGAGGCTGGTTCACTCCGACCAGGCAGGTAGCCGACGCGCCCGCCCGAGGCCAGCGCGGCCCGGCGAGCGACCCGGATGACGGGGTCGCACCGCGCACGGCGGCCGAGGCCGAGGGCGCGCGAGCCCGCGGCCGTTCCGTGGGGGCTATCAGGCCGGTGGGTCGCGCGGCGAACCAAGGCGCCCCACCGCCCGCGCCGCGCCCCGCCCCGTACGAGACGCCCGCGGCACCGCAGCAGCGTGAACACCAGCGCGCCGCCGAGCCGCACCAGCGCGGGGTGGCGGCCGGCGCGCCGCCGAGCCCGACCCACCCCAGCTCACCCGGGCACCCCGACACGGGATCGCCCGCGTCGCCCGCCGCGTCATCGGCACCCGCCGAGCGCGACGTACGCCGGTCCGGATCGGTGCCCGCGATGCGCCCCGCGCCGGAAGCGGAGGCGATCACCGCCGGTTCCGCTCCGCGCTCGGCGCCCGTACCCGCCGCCGGACGGGCCGCCGATGCCGCGCTGGCCCCCGTGAGCCGAGCGGCCGGCCTCGCGCCCGCCTCCGAGCGGGCGGCGCCCCCCTCGCCCGACACCCCCTCCGCACCCGCCAACCACCTGCCCGTACCGACCGACCGTCCCGCCGCACCAGCCGGTGAGCCGCGCGCGGCGGCGCGTGCGGGAACGGTGGAACGCGCTGGTCAGAGGGCCCTCGACGGCCTGCGGCCGGTGCCGGCGCGCGGTCCTGGCGGTGGCCCGGAGGCGAACCGCTCCCTGGATGCCGCCCGCTACCCCGGCGGTGCCGACATCGCCCTGCGCGCTGCCGCGGTGCCGCCGCCAGGTGCCGCGGAGCCGGGGCCCGGTTCGCCGCTGAGCCGTCCGGGGTTCGGCTCGCCGCTCGGCGCGGAGCCGGCCGGCCACGCCGCACGACCGGCGGGGGCGTTCGCGGACCTGCCGGAGAGCGCGTCGGCCGACACCCAGCTCATCCGGCGCACGCTGTCCGAGATCGAGCCCATCTCGGACAAGGTCACCTCGTACTTCTACGCGCTCCTCTTCCTCAACCACCCGGAGCTGCGGGAGATGTTCCCGGCGGCCATGGACGCGCAGCGCGACCGGCTGTTCAAGGCGCTGCTCACGTCCGCGCGGCACGCCGACGAGCCGGCGCTCCTCGAGGAGTACCTCACGCACCTCGGCCGGGGTCACCGCAAGTACGGCACGCAGCCGGAGCACTACCCGGCGGTCGGCGAGAGCCTGCTCGGGGCGCTGGCCCGGTACGCGCCGAACACCTGGGGCGAAGCGGCGGAGGCCGCGTGGGTGCGGGCGTACACCACGATCTCGCAGACGATGATCGATGCCGCCGCCGAGAACGAGCTGCACGCGCCGGCCTGGTGGCAGGCCGAGATCGTCCGCCACGAGCTGCGCACGCCCGACATCGCGGTGGTCACAGTGCGCCCCGACCAGCCGTACCCGTTCCGCGCCGGCCAGTACACGAGCCTGGAGACGCCCTGGTGGCCGCGGGTGTGGCGGCACTACTCGTTCGCGTCGGCGCCGCGATCGGACGGGTTGTTGTCGTTCCACGTGAAGGCCGTCCCGGCCGGTTGGGTCTCCACCTCCCTGGTGCACCACGCCAACCCGGGTGACGTGATCAAGCTCGGCGCACCCGCCGGCTCGATGGTGGTCGACCACGAGACGGACAACGGACTGCTCTGCCTCGGCGGCGGAACCGGCATCGCGCCGATCAAGGCGCTCGTCGAAGACGTCGCCGTGCACGGCAGACAGCGCCCGGTCGAGGTCTTCTACGGCGCCCGCAGCGACCACGACCTCTACGACATCGAGACCATGACGCGCCTCGAGCGCGAGCATCCGTGGCTTTCGGTGCGCCCTGTCATATCGCACGGGCCCACCAGCGGACTGCGCGGACCGCTCCCCGACGCGGTGCGGAAGTACGGACCGTGGAACGCCTTCGACGCCTATCTCTCGGGGCCGCCCGGGTTGATTCGCAGCGGCGTGAGCACCCTGCGCGGCATCGGCATGCCGCGGCACCGCATCCGCCACGACTCGCTTGAGGAACTGGTGGGCGCGCTCGACTAGCCCACGGGCGCGCGATGGTGCCGGGCGCGGTAAAGGGCGGGGGACGAGGAGCGAATGAGAACTCGAAACTGTGGAAATACGTGGAGACCGGGCCGGAACGCGCCGCTGAGGGCACACCGGACCATCGGCGGGAAACCACACCCGAGGTGGAGCGCCGCACGCACGCGGAATCCGATCGGGACGCCCACGGCCAGCCCGAACATGCGTGGGGCAGTCGAGGGGAGCGGGCGCTGCAAGAACGGCTCGGCAGCGAGGAAAGGGCCGAGCGGTTCTACGACGAGCAGATGCTCGGCTATCTCAACGCGCGCATGCGGGAGTTCGTGCGGCGCCAGGAGATGTTCTTTCTGGCCACATCGGATAGCAAAGGTGAATGCGGCAACACCTTCCGGGCCGGTTCTCCGGGATTCCTCCAGGTGTTGGACAACCGTACCGTCGCCTATCCCGAATACCGGGGAAACGGCGTCTTCGCGAGCCTCGGAAACATCGAGGAGAACCCGCACGTGGCCCTGCTGTTGCTGGATTTCCAGCAGGACCGGATCGGCCTGCACATCAACGGCCGGGCCCGGGTGGTGGCGGACGACGACATGCGAGCCGAGCGCCCGTTCATGCCGGTCGACCCGGTGCCGGGCCGGCGCGCCGTGGTGTGGGTCGAGGTGACCGTCGACGAGGCGTACGTGCACTGCTCGAAGCATATCCCGCACCTGGCCAGGGTGGAGCGCGCGCCGCACGGCGAGGGGCGGGCCTGGGGAACGGACGACAACCGGCGCAAGGGCGGCGACTACTTCGGTACGGCCGCCGCCGCGCGCGCCCGCCGTGGCCAGGACCGTCGCGGGCCGGGCCGGGGACGCAAGCAGGACCCGCGCCCTGCCTCCCCGGCCGCGCGCCGGAGCCCCGCCCCCATGCACCCCACGCCTCGCAGGTCCCTCATCAGCACCAGCACCAGGCGTCCGCCCCGCACGGAGACGAGTCCCGGACGCCCGCTCACCAGCAACCCCGAGACCAGCCGCCCGCCCAGCAACAGCCTCAACACCAGAGCCAGCCACAATTCCAGAGCCAGCCACAGCGCCCGGGGCAGGATCAGCACCAGGACCCGCCACAACACCAAGGGCAGGACCAGCACCAGGACCCACCAGCCGTCACGGAGCGTCCCTGGGACCAGTTCGCCGAGCGGTGGCAACCACACCGGGGCCAGGACGAGCCCGGCGCCCGGCAGCAGAGCCACGACCGACTTCTCGACCAGCGGCAACCCTGGGAAGCAGCCGACTTCTCGGAGCAAGCCTGGGACCGGCCCACCGCCCAGTTGTCCCGGAGTTGGCTCGCCGGCCAGTGGCGACCGCAAGAACAGGTCCCCGGTCGGTCGGTGGCCGAGCCCTCCGCGACGTCCTCACCCGACGACCCCCGTAGTCAGGACGCCCGGGACGCCCGGGACGGCGTTCCGCCCGCACCGCCACCCCCACTCGACGCACGACGCTGGGACGCCTCCACGTCCGGCGCCCCCGAGGCCGCGGGTTGGCCCCCCCGAGTGACCCACCGCTCCTGAGCGACCCGCCACCCCCGATCGACCCACCGCTCCCGAGCGACCCATCGCCCCCGACCGATCCCCTCCTCGCGGCCGGCCCCCCGCTGCCGCCCTGGCCCCCGGCCCTGCCGTCGCCCGTGGCCGGTGCACCCGCGCCGCCGCAACCCTCGCACCTGCCCCAACCTCCGCACCTGCCCCAACCCCCGCTGCTGCCAGAGCCGCCGGCTCTGGCCTCGGTTCCCCTGGCGGGGTTCGCCCAGGCCGTGAGCCCGTCCGGGCGGCCGGCCGGTGACGTACCCGAGGAGGCGCAGCCACCGGTCGGGGCGCCGGACCTGCCCGTGTCGGCGATCGGTGTGGGCCCCCACCAGCGGCGGGAGCGTGATCCGGGCGAGGGGCGGGCGGCCCGGGACGAGGGCCGGCATCGGCACTGGGACCAGGACCGCCAGGTGTGGCAGGAGACGGTGGAGCGGGTGCTGGACCGCGCACGGCAGCCGCTCGCGGCCGGGGAGGAGGAACGGGAGCCGTTCGCGGGCTGGTTCGTCGAGCCGCACTCCGGCCCCAAGCTCTCGCTCAGCGCCCCCCGGCCCGCGGCGGACGACTCCCCGGCGCCCTCGTTGCTATCCGGCACATCCGACATATCCGAGCCACCCCACACCGGCCCGCGCTCATCAGGCCCGCACTCCGCCTAGCCTCCGAGGGGAATAACCACGGGCCGAAGCAGCCCGGGAGGCGCCAGCCAGGGCGAGAAGCGTCAGCCAGGGCGAGGTGCGTCAGCCGAGCTCGCCGGCGAGCAGGGCCCGCACGTCCTCGATGTTGGCGTCGAGGTAGTCGCGGAGCGACGGCGGCACCACGCCCACCGAGGCGATGCCTTCACGCGTGAACGGCACCCGCACCACCTCGTACTCGCCGCGGGGGGTGTCCACCTCGGGGCCGTGCCGCCTGCTGAGGTCCATCGAGGCGAGTCGGCAGGCAAAGAAGTGCTGGACCTTGACGCCCCGGTCGGCAACGCCCTGTTCGGGGAGGGTGTCGCGGGCCGCGTCGATCGGCACGGTGTCCACGAACGCGGGCACCACGTCGGTCACCTTGGCACCCAGTTCCTCGTCCATCTCACGGTGTAGGGCGTCGATGACCGTCGGGTCCTCGGGCTCCACGCCACCGCCCGGCGTGATCCAATACGGGGCCTCGCCGGCCTTGGTCCGCTTGATCAGGACGAGTTGGGGCGTGGCGTCGGCGTCGAGGTCGCCGTCGAGCAGGATGGCGCGGGCGGTGCGCTTGACCACAGGCCGTTCGGTCATAGGGGAGGTCTGCCGCGCGCGCCGCCTCGCGAAACCCCTCACGGCCTGGTAGAGCCCGCACACCGGCGCCCGCCGCGCGCTCCGCTCCCCCGCCCGCTCCCGCCACCGGCCAGCCACCCCCTGCTCGCGCACGGCCCCGCGCACCCGCCGACCCGCCAGCGGCTGCCTGGCCCACTCGCCAGTCAGCTTCCCGGTCCACTCGTCCGCTGTCTCACCAGTCGACGGCGGCGCGGAGCAGCCACTCGTGGGCGCGGGCGAGGTGCGGGGCCGGCGAACCGGTGCGCTTGACCAGGAAGTACGTGCGCAGGGGCGGCACCGGTGGGTCGATGAGCGCCACCACCTCGCCCTTGTCCAGTGCCTCCATGCACAGGTAGCGCGGCAGGACGGCCACCCCCGAGCCCGCCATCACGCAGGCGAGCACGGCCCGTAGGTCAGGCGCGATGATCGTGGCGGAGGCGGTGACGGCGGCGTCGAACACGGCCGCCCAGTACGAGGTGACCAGCGGCAGGCTCTCGTGCACCTCGACCATCGGCACCGGCTCCAGCGCGCGGTGCAGGACCGCGGGGCCGCCTCCCGCGCGCACCAGGGACGCGCCGAGCCGGGCGGCCCAGCGCGGTGCGGCGACCAGTACGTGTTCCTCGTCGCACAGCGGCGTCGCGGTCAGCAGCCGGCCGCGCGGCTGGATCGTGGTGATGGCCAGGTCGTACTGGTTGGCGGACAAGCCGGCGAACATCTCGTCGGCGGTGCCGAACGCGGCGCGGATGTCGAGGCCGTCCAGCGCGAGGTGGGCTAGCGCGGGCAGCACGCGCAGGGTGGTGAACTCCGGTGGCCCGCCGAGGTGCAGCGTGCGCCGGGCGGTGACGTCCGCGCTGTCCGACTTGGTGATCTCCAGGAGCGCGTCGATGTGCGGCGCGGACCGCTGCGCGAGTTCGTCGGCGGCGCTGGTGGGGGTGACGCCGCGGGCGTTGCGGACGAAGAGGGGGCGCCCCAACTGGCGTTCCAGCGAACGGATCTGACCGGTGACCGCCGGCTGCGACAGCCCGAGCAGGGCGGCCGCCCGGGTGAGCGAGCCGGCGCGGTAGACCGCGATGAACGTACGGAGCAGGGCCAGGTCCATCGATTCCCCTCAGCATTTGTCGCCCCGCTGTACCCCAACTATAAATATGTCGATAGCTTCATGTCGCTAGGGTGATTGGACACTGACGCAGAGTCAACTAGCCTAGGTCGCGCGGTTCGATGAGCGTTGAACCGTGGCTGGCAGAGCCACGAGGGGGGAGGTTGTGCCAGCCTGCACTGCGTCCAGGCCACTCGCGCCCGAGCCCGCCAGGTGCACCCGCCGCGTGCACCCGCCACGCGGGCGGGCCCGACCCGCGCGAGTCCGCCGCCTCCGCGCAGCCGTCGCCCGTGGAGACTCGCCCCCGCGCAGCCACCCGGCCGCGGCCGGCCCCGCGCCACCGCGCACGCACAACGCGCCCCCCGCACCTTACAGTCCCCTCTTCTACGTCGCGGCCCGTCAGCCGCCGCGTCCAGGGCCTGTCGTACGTCCGCGAGGAGGTCGGCCGTGTCCTTGACACCGACTGAGAAGCGGATGAAGCCCTCCGACACGTCGTCCCCGCCCCACCGCCCGCGCCGCTCGGCGGTCGACCGTACGCCGCCGAAGCTCGTCGCGTCGCTCACCAGGCGCAGGGCGGCCAGGAAGCGCTGGGCGTGGGCGCGGTCGGGGATGGCGAAGGACACCACGCATCCGTAACGGCCGTGCCGCATCTCCCGCTTCGCCACCTCGTGCGCGGGGTCCTGGGGCAGGCCGGGGTGGCGCACGCCGGTGACGTCGGGCCGGTCGAGCAGCAGGCGCGCCAGGGCCAGCGCGGTCACCGCCTGTCGGTCGACGCGGAGCTGGAGGGTGGCCAGCGAACGGTGGGCGATCGGGCCCGGGACGGCACCCACGCTCTTGCGCCAGGCCCGTACGCCGGCGGCCAGCTCCGGGGTGCGGCAGGTGACGTAACCGAGCAAGAGATCACCGTGGCCCGAGAGGGCCTTGGTGCCGCTGGCCAGCGAGAAGTCGGCGCCGAGCGCGAGGGGGTGCTGGCCGAGCGGCGTGGCCAACGTGTTGTCGACCGCCACCAGCGCGCCCCGCTCGTGGGCCGCCGAGGCCAGCCGCCGGACGTCGCAGACGTCCAGGCTCGGGTTGCATGGCGTCTCCAGCCACAGCAGCCGCGCCCCGTCGACGAGCGGGAGCTGCGCGTCGCCCCCGGTGGGGGCGGTGCGCACGGTGATGCCGTAGCCGGTGATCCGGTCGCGCAGCACGTGCAGCAGGTGGTAGCCGTCGGAGGGCAGCACGACCGTGTCGCCCTGGCGCAGTTGTGAGAAGAGCACGGCCGACATCGCCGCGGCGCCGGAGGCGAAGACGACGGTCTCGGGTCGCGGCAGAGAGCCGGGGGCGGTCGGGCCCGGTTCGGCGGGGGCACTCCAGTTCGGTGAGCGCCCGCTCCAAGAGCGTCCAGGTCGGGTTGGCGTCCCGGCCGTAGGTGTGCGGGCCGCCCAGCGGGTCCGCGTCGCCGGGCAGGTCGAAGTGGGCGGCGAAGACGGGCCCGGGCAGCGTCGGCTCGTACGCGGCCGGCTCGGGCAGCCCGGCCCGCACCGCGCGCCGCACCCCGCGTCTCGTCCCGTGCTTCGGCCTGTGCCTCGGCCCGTGGAGTGCTCCCCTCAACCGGGTCGCCCATGGTCCGCTCCTTCCGTGCCCTCGCGAGGGCCGCTCGTGCGTCCGCCTCCTGCGGCGTGTGGTGCTTGTCTCCGGCCCCCCGCGTCCGGCCAGGCGCTTCGACGCGCTCGGTGCCGCGCCCGGGAGCGGACGCCCCGCGGCCCCGGCCGGGCCTCCGGGTGGCGCGCCCGCCGGTCCGCCGGTCCGAGGGATGACCTCGGGGCGGCGTCCGTAGGGCCGCCGTCCGCGGGCCGCGCCCGACCGCGCCACGGGATCAGTCCCGGTCGGGGAGGGCCGCGTTCAGGGCCCAGGAGACGATCGAGATGATCAGTGCGCCGACGAAGGCGGCCCCGAAGCCCTCCACGTGGAAGCTGAGGTCCATCGTGTCGGCCAGCCACGAGGTGAGCATCAGCATCAGGGCGTTCACGACCAGCGTGAACAGGCCAAGCGTGACCAGGAAGAGGGGAAACGAGAGAAACTTCACCACCGGCTTGACGATGAAGTTCACCAGCCCAAAGAGCAGGGCCACCAGAATCAGGGCGACCGTCTTGCGGCCGGTGTTCTCGCCGGTGAAGGTGATGTCTTTGAGTAGCCAGATGGCGACCCACAGGGCCGCCGCGTTGGCGAGCGTCTTTACTACGAAATTCCTCATGGAAGCGATCGTTGCAGATGAGACAGCAAGGGGTGGAGAGGGCATGAAGGCGTTCCGGCTGGACGAGCTGGAGGCGGAGCGCGCCGCCAACGGGGGGGCGTACCTGCAGTTCCTGCGGGAGCGCAACATGTCCGTGGGGCTGTACGCGCTGGACGCTGGGAGCACCGATCCGCAGCAGCCACACCGGCAGGACGAGGTGTACCTGGTGATGAGCGGCCGCGCGGCGATCACCGTGGGCACGGAGACCACCCCGGTCGCGCGCGGCAGCGTCGTGTACGTGCCCGCCGGCGTGCCGCACAAGTTCCACCACATCTCGGAGGACCTGCGGGTCATGGTGGTCTTCTCGCCGCCCGAGAGCTGACCCGGCGCGCCGGCGCCGGGCGCGTCCGAACGAGGACGTCCCCGCCCGGTCGCCTGGCCGCCCCGGCCGACCGTGCCCGGGCGGGCGCTTCCCCACGCCCCTCGCTCGCCCCCCGCGTCCCCCACAGCCCGCCGCTCCTCGCTCCCCGGGCCGGCCCCCCGCCCCCGTCCGGCCCGTCTGGTCCGACCGGCTCGCCCGACCCTGACGACCCCCGAGCCCCGTCCACGGCCCGCTCGCCCCGACCCCACCAGGCCGGCCGCCGTTCCGTCGGGACGTCGCCGGGTACCCGAGGTAGCCCGTGGGTGCCAGACGTAGGGGACGGGTCAGGGGAGTACGGGGGCCGTCCGCGCCCCACGGGCCGCCGCGCCGCTCTAGCATCGGGAGTACGAGGCGGAGACCAGCGAAGCAGCGAGATCACGGGATCGAGCAGGGCGAACAGAAAGCAGGGAGCCATCGTGGCCGCGAAGCAGATACTGCAGGGCCTTCCGTGGTGGGTGAAGTGGGTCGTCGTGCCGCTTCTCGTCATCGTGGTCTTCGGCGGTCTGATCACCAGCGTCGTCGGCTTTGTCGCCTGGCTGTTGTTCCGGGCACTGCTGCTGGTCGCCGTCATCGGCGGTCTGGTCTACGTGGTGCGCAAGTTCACGTCATCCTCCCGGTCATCGCGCGACGACTGGTAGGGACCACAGCGCCCCTGGTGCAGACCTTCAACGGCGCGTTCCAGCCCCGGACATGACGCGATGCGCGGCATCCCACCACTTACCTAACCAGAAGCCCATCTTCCGGTTAGAGTGCGGAAACGTTGCGGTCCGGCATATGCCCCGACGGGGCGCGCGAGCCGGGTGACGCAGCGGTGGCGAGGGCGGCCCCCGCCCGGCGGGTGCGCTGCCGCCCGCAGCCCTGGGGGTGGCTGTGGTGTCAGCAGGCACGAGACCGCCGCGCCGACCGGTCCACAAGACGGGAACGCACCCGCACCCGCACGCGTACGGCCGGCGAACCGCCTCCGCCCCGGCCGGAGGCGGCTCACATCCCCTCCGAACCGACCCTCATCAGCTCCGTCCAACGCGCGCTGCGCCTCCTGGAGGCCGTCGGCGCGCACGCGGACGGGGCGCCGGCCAAGCAGTTGGCACGCGAGGCGGGCCTGCCGCTGCCGACCGCCTACCACCTGCTGCGCACCCTCGCCCACGAGGGCTACCTCCAGCGCGAGAACGGCCTGTTCCGCTACGGCGACGCCGTCCGAAGGCTCGGCGCCGGCGGCGCGGGGCCCGGCCCGTCCGGTCGCCTCGCCCACATGGTCGCCGCGCTCGCCGGCCAACTCGGAGTGGCCGTCTACTTCGCCGTGTACCGCGAGGGTGAGGTGGACGTGCTCGCCACTGCCGACGCGCCCGGGGCGCCAGTGGTCGAAGAGTGGGCCGACTTCCGGCAGACTGCGCACGCGCACGCCATCGGACAGTGCCTGCTGGCCCAGCTCGACGAGGCCGAACGGGCCGACCACTTCGCGCGCTACCCGGGTGCGGGCCCTCACCCCCTACTCGGTGCGTGACGAGGCAGGATTCCACCGCCGGTGCGCCGCGAAACGGCCCCTTCAGCCCGTCTGCGAACGCGAGGAGTACGCGCTCGGCACGGTCTGCGCTGCCTTCCCCCTGATAGCCGGCGAGACGGCCGCGACCTTGGCGGTTTCCACCCCCTGGCCAGAGCGGAACGACTCTGCCCCGCTGTCGATTCGCTACGCTCCAGAGTCGGAGCGCTGATCGGCTCCCTGTCGTTCTCTAATCAGTGTCTGAAAACTCACTCCTTGTGATCCGCTGAGTGTTAGCGGATGATGGCGTCAAGAGGGCCAGGTTCGCTGAAACCTGGCCATTCCCACCGACTCGGGGCGGCGAACGATGCGTGACACAGTCCAGGCAGAGGTGACGATGACCTTCCTCGTCTCGGAGGAGCTCTCCTTCCGCATTCCGGTCGATCTCGGCTACGACAAGGCCGATCCGTACGCGGTGCGGTTCACCTTCCACCTTCCCGGCGATGCCCCCGTGAGCTGGGCCTTCGCCCGGGAGTTGCTCCTCGACGGGCTCTGCGGGCCCATCGGTGAGGGCGACGTGCGCATCTGCCCAACTGGCCCGGACGAGCTCTCGGATGTGCTGATCCGGCTCCAAGTCGGCGCCGAGGGAGCCCTGTTCCGGGTCGGTGCGGCACCGCTGGTGGCCTTCCTGCACCGGACGGACCGACTGGTTCCGTTCGGTTGCGAGGAGGAGCCGAGCGACCCGGCCTGCAGCCTGGACGCGGTGTTGGACCGCATCCTGGCGGGGGACCGTTACGCAGGGTGAGACGGGGTGTTGGTCACGGTCAGTTGCCTGGACGTTTTTTCGCCTGGGCCCCCGTAGGCGCTACGTGCCCGCGCCCCGGCGGCACTTCGAGCCCCCCGCGCACCCAAGTGCGCCACCGACCGCAGGCCCCGCGCCCGGGCCACCACCGACCGCCAGTCCCACCGGCCACCGCCTGCCCCACCCGCTACTTCGCCCGCCGGCGGCGGCCCTTACCGCGCCCCGGCAGGCCCGCGCCGCGCCCGGCCGGCGTGCCCGGCCCGGGCCCGGCGTTCGGCGCCGGTACGGGCGCGGGGCCGGCACCGCCGTCAGGCCGCTGGCCGACCGACGCGCCGACGCCGCGCCCCGCGCCCGACCCGCCCGCCGAGCCCGCTCCGCCCGTCGCGGCCGGCACGCTCGCCGTGCCGCGGTCCGCGGAGACGACCAGCGCCGCGAGCAGGGTGGTCACCGGCACCGAGGCCACCAGGCCGATGCTGCCGACCAGGGTCCGCACGATCTCCTCGGCAACGATCTCGCTGGTCGCGACCCTGCTCACGCCGCTGTCCGCGATCGAGAACAGCAGCAACAGCGGCAACGCGGCGCCCGCGTAGGCGAGCACCAGCGTGTTGACCACCGACGCTATGTGGTCCCGCCCGATGCGCATGGCCGCCGCGTACAACGTGCGCCAATGCGCCGACGGGTCGGTCTCCTTCAGCTCCCACACCGCCGAGGTCTGGGTGACGGTCACGTCGTCGAGGACGCCGAGCGAGCCGATGATGACGCCGGCGAGCAGCAGGCCCTGGATCTCGATGTCGGGGTAGAGCCCGTGCACCAGGCCGGTCTGGTCGTCGGTGTTGCCGGTCAGTCGGGCCCAGCCGATGAAAAGCGAGCCGAGCAGGCCGATCAGCAGCAGCGAGGTCAGCGTGCCGAGCACCGCGACGGAGGTCCTGGCGGTCAGCCCGTGACACATGTACAGCGCGACCAGCATGATCGCGCTGCCCCCGACCACCGCCACCACCAACGGGTTCGAGCCCTGCAGGATGGCGGGCAGGATGAACAGCGTCAGCACCCCGAAGCTGATCGCGAGCGTCACCAGCGCGGACACCCCGCGCAGCCGCCCCACTGCCACCACGGCCAGCGCGAACAGACCGGCCAGCAGCGCCATCGGCATCTCCCGATCGACGTCGGAGACCGAGTACTGCAACTCCTTGGGCGCCTTGGGGGCGTACGCCAGGATGAGCTTCTGCCCCTTCTCGTACTGCCGGGACGCGGACGGCTGCACGATCTCGGGGAACGTACGGCCCTTGTCCTTGCCCGACGTCACCTCGATCGTGGCCTTCTGGCACATCTCGTCCTTGGCCGCGCCCCCCGCCGCAGGGTCGCCCGACTGCTGGCCGGGCGGGGGCTGTTGCGGTTGGGCGTGCACGTCCGCGCACCGCACCCGGTCGATCCGCACCACCCGCCCCGACTCGGTCGTCCGGTCGAAGCCGAGGCCCGAATCGCCCTTGTGGTCCGGAGCCCCGCCCGGCCACAGCACGGCGAGCCCGACCGCGACCGCCACGCTGAACGGGATGAGCACCGCCGCGATCACCTTGCGCAGATGCCGCGACACCGGAGCGGCGGGGCCGTGGCTGTGACCGTGCCCGTGCCCGTGTCCGCTGCTGGGCCCGGCCTCGGAGCCGGCCCCGGGCCCGGACTCGGGGCCGTGGCCGGCGGGTTCGCCGTCGAACCCGGCTCCGCCCGTGGGCCGTCCGCCGCCCGCGCCCGGCCCTACGGTGCCGGGCGGCGGGGACGACGGTGGCGGTGGGGGGAGGCCGGGGCCGGGTGGCCGCCCGGGGGCGGGCGGCCCGGCGTGGGGGTGTGGCCGCCGCTGGGGCCCTGGCTCGGTGGGAGTCATGGTCCGATCATCGCAAGGCCCCCTGGCCCAATCCGCCGGGGAGCGGCTAGCGTGGTGGCACCTTTGCAATCGCGGGAGCTCGGAGCACCGGGCTGAGAGGGCGCTGACCTCCGTACGGGACGACCGGTCGACACCGGCGAACCGCCAGCGGAAACGGCTGCGTCGACCGCCGAACCTGTTACCGGGTAATGCCGGCGTAGGGAGTAGGTCTCATGACCGCATCTGACGCACATACGCCTGCCTCCGTTGAGGCGAACAACACCGACGGCGCGCCGCGCGACATCGGATGGCACAAGGGCTATCTGAGCGGCTCGCGCCCCGACCTGCGGGTCCCGGTGCGGCGCGTGCACCTCACCAACGGCCGGGACGTCACGCTGTACGACACCTCGGGCCCGTACACCGATCCCAACATCGACACCGACGTGCGGCGCGGGCTGCCGCCGCTGCGCGAGAACTGGATCATCGGCCGCGGCGACACCGAGGAGTACGCCGGCCGGCCGCTGCGCCCCGAGGACGACGGCATCAAGCACACCTCGCCGCGCGGCGGGCTCAAGAACCTCGACGCGGTCTTCCCCGGCCGCCCCCGCCAGCCCCGCCGGGGCCGCGACGGACAGGCCGTCACCCAACTCGCGTACGCGCGCCGCGGCGAGGTCACCCCGGAGATGGAGTACGTCGCGCTGCGCGAGAACGTCTCCCCCGAGGTGGTCCGTGAGGAGATCGCCGCGGGCCGCGCGGTGTTGCCGGCCAACGTCAACCACCCCGAGATCGAGCCGATGATCATCGGCAAGCGGTTCCTGGTGAAGGTCAACGCCAACATCGGCAACTCCGCCGTCACCTCCTCCATCGAGGAGGAGGTGGAGAAGATGACCTGGGCGACCCGCTGGGGCGCGGACACGGTCATGGACCTGTCCACCGGCCGCAACATCCACACCACCCGCGAGTGGGTGCTGCGCAACTCCCCCGTGCCGATTGGCACCGTGCCGCTCTACCAGGCCCTGGAGAAGGTGGACGGCCGGTCCGAGGAGCTGAGCTGGGAGATCTACAAGGACACCATCATCGAGCAGGCCGAACAGGGCGTCGACTACATGACGGTGCACGCGGGCGTGCTGCTGCGGTACGTGCCGCTCACCGCCCGCCGCAAGACCGGCATCGTCTCGCGCGGCGGCTCGATCATGGCGGCCTGGTGCCTCGCGCACCATAAGGAGAGCTTCCTCTACGAGAACTTCGAGGAGCTGTGCGACATCCTCGCGGCGTACGACGTCACGTTCTCGCTCGGTGACGGGCTGCGCCCCGGCTCCATCGCGGACGCCAACGACGAGGCGCAGTTCGCCGAGCTGAAGACGCTCGGCGAGCTGAACTCCATCGCCAAGCGGCACCACGTGCAGACCATGATCGAGGGCCCGGGCCACGTCCCGATGCACAAGATCAAGGAGAACATCGACCTCCAGCAGGAGATCTGCGAGGAGGCCCCGTTCTACACGCTCGGCCCCCTGACCACGGACATCGCGCCCGCCTACGACCACATCACCTCGGGCATCGGCGCCGCGATGATCGCCTGGTGGGGCACCGCGATGCTGTGCTATGTCACGCCCAAGGAGCACCTGGGCCTGCCGGACCGCGACGACGTGAAGACCGGCGTCATCACGTACAAGATCGCCGCCCACGCCGCCGACCTGGCCAAGGGCCACCCCGGCGCCCAGGAATGGGACGACGCGCTCTCCGACGCGCGGTTCGAGTTCCGCTGGGAGGACCAGTTCAACCTGGCCCTCGACCCGGACACGGCCCGCGCCTTCCACGACGAGACCCTGCCTGCCGAACCCGCCAAGACGGCGCACTTCTGCTCGATGTGCGGGCCGAAGTTCTGCTCGATGAAGATCTCCCAGGACATCCGCCGCGAGCACGGCGGGGCCCTGGACGCCGCCGCGGCCGAGGCCGGAATGGCGGAGAAGTCCCGGGAGTTCGCCGCCGCCGGCAACCGGGTGTACCTGCCGATCGCCGACTGACCGCCCCGACCCACCCGGGACGGCGCTCGGGCGCGTTCACGGGCCGGAATCGGGCGGCTGCTGTATGTCCAACGGCGCTGAAGGACTTCGCCACCGCTGCCGGGGCGCTGACCGACGTCCTGCAACGCGGCGTTCGCGACGCTCCGCGCTAGCTCGTCGTGTGGTGCTCTCCACCATGTTCCGCTCGGTGAGGATCTCCCAGGGCATCCGCCCCGCGCACGGCGGCGAGCGCGGCCTCGGCGGGGTGGGCGAGGGGGCTCCGGGCGTGGGCGCGGGGCACCGGTGCACGCCCGGAGGTAGGGGCGGAGCAAGGAGACGCGCCCAGGCGGGTTCGGGGCCGCAGGTCATCGGGTGCGGGCGTGGCCGACGGCGGCCTCGGCCAGGCCGGCGATCAGCGGGTGGGCCCGGGTGCCGTCGCCGTCCAGTTCGGGTTGGAAGAGCGTGGCCAGGAAGAAGGGGTGGTCGGGCAGTTCGACGAGGCGGACCTCACCCGCCTCGTCGGTGCCGGTGAAGACCAGGCCGTGGGCGCGCAGGGTATCCAGGTAGTCGGGGTTGGGCGCGTAGTCGCAGTGGTAGCGAGCCTGGGCGCGGTCGGCGCCGATCAGGTCAGAGGCCCGGGAGCCGGGGGAGAGGCGGACGACGCCCTCGTGGCCGACGAGCGAGCAGTCCAGCGGGACGATCACGGCGTCCTCCGCCGGGGCCTCCGGGTCGTTCTCGGCGTGGGCGGCGCGGTCCAGGCCGCAGACGCCGCGCGCGAACTCCAGGAGGGCGTGTTGGAAACCGCCGCAGGTGCCCAGGAAGGGGACGCCCGTCTCGCGCGCCCCGCAGATCGCGGCCAGGACGCCGGCCTCGCTGCGGTACGGGCTGCCCGGCAGGACCCAGACCGCGTCGAAGCCGTCCGCCACCGTCTCGTCGCCGTCTTGGGTGGCGATCCAGTAGGCGTCCAGGTCCCATCCGTCCCGGGCGTGCAGGGCCTCAAGCAGGCCGGGGACGCGGGCGTGGAAGCGAACGGCGTCGGAGCGGTCCGCGACCAGCGCGACGCGTGCTGTGGGGTTCATGCCTCCATCCTGCTGACCAGAACGTATCGCGTCCAACGATGATTTATACGATGTATAAGTGATGCTGATGCGCATGGACACGCATCTGCTGCGCACCTTCGTCGCGGTGCTCGACCACCGCTCCTTCTCCCGTGCCGCCGAGGCCCTGGGCTACACCCAGTCCGCGGTCTCCCAGCACGTCGCCGTGCTCGAAGCCGACCTGGGCGCCCGGCTAGTCGAACGCCGCCCCGTCGCGCCCACGCCGGCCGGGGCGCGGTTCCTCGAGCACGCCCCCGCGCTGCTCCTGCGGCTGGACGCCGCCCGCGCCGACGTCGCCCGGCTGCACCACGCCCAGCCCGCCCACCTGACCCTCGGCTGCTCGGCCCCCGCCCTGTCCACCGCCGTCGCGCGCGCCCTCGCCCAACTGCGGGCGGCCATCCCCCTGCTGGACCTCGATGTACGGGTCCTGGCCCGGGAAGCGGTGATCGAGGAGGTCCTCACCGCCCGCGCCGACCTCGGCCTCGTCGACGGCGTCGCCGCACCCAGTGACCCGCTCCCCCTGCCGGACCTCGGGCCACGACCACGCTCGCGGCGGCCGAGCAGCCGCTGGCCGCGCTCTTCCCCGCCGACCACCCGCTGGCCCGGCGCCGCTCGGTCCGGCTCACCGACCTGACGCAGGCCCAGTGGATCGACGCCCCCGACACCGCCATCCCCCTGGACCGGTTCCGTGCCGTCTGCCGGACCGAGGGGTTCCGCCCCCGCGTCCGACACCGGGGAACCGACCTGTACGGCCTCGCCGCCCTTCCCCTGTCCCTGGCTGCCACGCTCCCCGGCGTGACCGCCGTTCCGGCCGACGAGCCCCGCCTGGTGCACCGTACGGAACTCGTCCACGCCGCCCACCCGGCGGAGCCCGTACGGCGGCTGGTCGACCTCATCGCCGACCGCACGGCAGCGGCGCCGTGATCGCCCCCGCCGGGACCGGGCGGCCTCTTGCCGAGACCGACCGGGCCGCCGTGGCGTGGCGTGGCGGTCGGGGTCGGGATCGGGGCCGGTGGGGTGGTCGAGGGGGACTGGGCCGGATCGGCGGCGGCCGGCGGTGGACGAGCCACCCCGGTGCCAGGCACCCGGGTGAGTGGCGGACCGTACGGCTGGCCCACCGCCACCCGGTCGCGCTCGCCGGGGCTGGCTAGGACGGCCGGTGGTCTCGGCCGCCGAACTCCGGGCTGGTGAAGTCCGGGCTGCTGTAGCGCGGTCCGGGCGCCAGGTCGGAGCCACCGTCGCCGGGGCTGGTGAAGCCGGGGTGGCTGTAGCCCAGGTGGGGCGTGCGGCTGGGCGCGTTGGCGCGGGGCGGTCGGCGGAGGGCGCCGGGCCCGCGGCGTCGCCGTCGTGGTCGGGGCCCGTCGGTGCCTCGCCGTTCGCCATCGCCTCGCTGAGGAACGGCACCATGCCCCGCTCCAACAGGGCCCGCTGCCACGTCTCGCGCGCCTGGTCCACCTCCGCGGCCCGGGCCCGGGCGCGCCGGCCGCCGCCGTTGCGCAGGGCGGTGACCAGGGGCCGGCCGCCGGCCGCGTCCGGCTCGAACGTCCGCAGGACGTAGCCGACGATCAGGAAGATCACCGCGGCAGCGCCGGCGAGCACCGGTGCCAGCACGGCGAGCACGGCCACGAGGCCCGCGCCGGACCCGTCGGGGACATCCCCCACGGGCTCGCCCAGGGAGACCACGCCTCCTGGTGGGGTGCCCTCGCTCTCCTCCGGCCGGACCGGGGGGCGCGGGCGTGCGCAGGGAATCCCGGGCCTGGACGTATCGGTCGTATTCGGTCGCCGCACACGCCGATATGGCGGTCGCCGCGCTGAGCGCCATCGTGCGCAGTTGGTGCGTGCTGAGTCGTTGGCCTGTGGTGCTCAGGCCAGGGTTTCGCTGTTCTGCCGCGCGCAGCGCCTCATCTAGAACACGCTCGAAGTCCGGGCGATCCTCGGTGAGCAGGCATGGAGCGCTGTTCATGGGTGCATCCCCTCGATGCTCCGTAGGGTCTTGATACCGGCTGTTACCGGTCACGGGCGGAAACGGAGGGGAGCCTGCTACGGATAAGCCGATGGTAGAGCTGGCCCGGTGCGGGATAACAGGGTGTTATCCGAAAATCGCCCCCCCCCGCGGGTGGGATTCCTCATTGCTCGCCTACCCAGCGACCTAACCCTTCAACCACGCAGGGGGAATTGCACGACAAGGAGCTTTCCGGCCATCGTGACGCCGCCGTCCATGGCGATGGCGAGGTCGTCGGCGTACACGTGTGGGCCGCTGACCAGCGGAAGGCTGTCCTCGCCGTCGGCGTCCTCGGCGCCGACCTCGCCGAGCAGGTACGGAATCGGACTGTGCCCGTGCACCAGGCGCTCGCCGCCGTAGGTGTCCAGGAGTTCGCGTACGGCCATCGCGCCGGCCTCGTCCCGGAAGGCGAACCGCTTGGTGAACTTGTGGAACAGGTCCCAGCACTCGTCGGCGTCGCCGCGTTGGAGCGTCTCGGTGACGGTGTCGTTGACGGCCTCGATGGAGTCGCCGTACTCCAGGTAGGCGGTGGTGTCGGAGTGCAGCAGCAGGTGCCCGTCCTCCTCGACCATCGCGTCGAGCCGGGACATCCACTGCACGTGGTGGTCCTCAAGCCGCTCCATGTCGGTGCCCTGGCCGCCGTTGAGCAGCCACGCGGCCTGGAAGGAGGCGGTGCCGGCGCCGGACTGGACCGGGGTGTCGCCGAAGCGCTTGGCCCCGATGAGCAGCAGCTCGTGATTGCCCATCAGGGCCTTGCAGTAGCCGCCGGCCGCGGCGGCCTGCGCGGAAAGTTGCATGACCAGGTCGATCACGCCGATGCCGTCCGGGCCCCGGTCGGTGAAGTCGCCGAGGAACCAGAGTCTGGCCTTCCCCGCCGACCAGTTGCCCTCGGCGTCGATGATGCCCTGCTCGGCCAGCGCGGCCCGCAGCTCGTCGAGGTAGCCGTGCACGTCGCCGACGACGAACAGCGGGCCGAGCCCCTCTTGGTCGGCGCGCGCGGGCGCCGCCGCGGGCACGGGCTCGATCGCGTCGGCGAAGCCGGCCGTGGACAGGTCGGCGATGGTGCTGCCGGGCCCCACGCCGCGCACGATGACGGGCAAGTCGCGCTTGGTCGGGGTGTACTCGGGGTCGGTGTGCGCGGGGGCGCCGGCATGGTTGGCCCCGCCGGCCGTGAACTGGGCCGGCGGCACGGCGGAGGCCAGCTGCCGCGGCGCGGGCACGGCGCCCGGCGGGTACTCGGCCGGCGGCACGGTCCGCCCACGGCCCTGACCCGGCACGCTCGCGGGCGCGGCGTGGCCCGCGGGCTGGGCCCCGGCCTGGGACGGGTCCGCGGGGGGCGTCGGGTGGCCGGGCGCGCCCTGACCCGGCGGGTACGACTGCGGGTTGCTGGGCTGTCGGGTGGCCGACTGGGAGGCGGAGGCCGGGTGCGGAGTGGGGGCGCCCTGCTGGTGCGCGCGTGGCGGGTGGGGCTCGTGCTGCTGGTGCGGCGTGGCCGGACGGGGCGCGGCCGGGGGCGTGTTCGGCTGCGGGGCCGCCGGGGCCGTCTGGGGGGCGTACGCCTGCGGCGCGCGCGGGTCCAGGGTCCGGGGCGCCTGCTGGTCCTGCGCCGTGGTTCCCGGCTGGGCGGCGGAGGGGACCTGCGGGGTGGAACCAGCCGCGAGCGGGCGCACCCGCGCGGAGGCGGGGCTGACGTGGGCCATGCGCAGGGTGGGCGCGGTGCCCGGGGGTCGGGTGGCCACGCCATCGGGTGCGCCGGCGTGCGCTGGGCGGGCGTCGGGGCCCACCGGCGCGGCGCCGAGCAGTCCTTGGGCCGCGCGACCCGGGTCCGGCTGCGGCGCGGCGGGGTTGGCCTGTGCCGGGGCGGGGTGCGCTGCTGGGGCGAGCGGGTGTTCCGTTTCGCCCTGGTCGGGCCGCGCGTCGTGCTCCGCATCCGGATGCGAAGACGTGGTCCGTGCCGTGGGTCCCACACCGGCCCCCTGAGTCATCGACCCCTCCACCATCGCGCCGCCGTGCACCTTCTGGACCTTGCGTGGTCGACGGCGGTCCGCGGTGTCGTCCGCCCATCATAGGAATGACCTTCGGGGGTTGTGACGCACCAGGGGTCGCGAAATGGGTCGAGCACAGGGTTCGCCGGCCATTTCTCCCGAATTGGCCGCTTGGCAGGGGCGCATTACGGCACCACGAGGCGGTGGCGACCGGATCGGGTGTGGGCCGGCCGGCCCAGCGGGGCCGGGTGGGGACGAGGGGGGTGGGCGTGCCGTGGGGCGCGGGGCGGCTTGGGGGTGGTGGGAGCGAGGGCGGGGGCGCGCGGAGTCAGGCGCCCGCGGGTCCGCGCGGGGCGCTCACGGTGGTCCGGGGCGACCGTCGCTGCGACGACGCGCGCACGATCAGCTCGGTCGGTATCACCTGTTCGACCGGGCCTCCGGCGTCCACGCCTTCGATGGCGTCGATGAGGAGTTGGACGACGGCGGTGCCGATCCGGCGGGGCTTGAGGGAGAGGGTGGTGACCGGCGGGTCGGTGGTGGTGTAGACGCTGGACTCGCTACAGCACACGAGCAGCAGGTCGTCCGGGACGCGCAGCCCGTAGCGCCGGGCCGCGGCGAGCAGGTCGGTGCCGTTGGGGTCGAAGAGCCTGTAGACGGCGTCCGGCCGGTCGGGTCTGGCCAGCAGCCGGTCGGCGGCGACGGCGCCCGCGCACGGGTCGTGCGCCGGGTACTCCTCGTACACCGGGTCCTGGCCGACGCGCTCGCACCAGGAGAGGTACGCGGAGGTGGAGAGCCGGGTGTAGGTGTCCGTGGTGGTGCCGGTGAGGAGCCCGATGCGGCGGGCGCCCGCCTGGGCGAGGTGGTCGAGCAGCCCGCGCACGGCCGCGTGGTGGTCGTTGTCCACCCAGGCGGTGACGGGCAGCGAGCCGGCCGGGCGTCCGTCGGAGACGACGGGGATGCCGTGGCGTACGAGTTCGGCCACCACCGGGTCCTGGTCGGAGGGGTCGATGACCACGGTGCCGTCCAGGGCCACGTTGGACCACACGTCGTGGCGCGAGGTGGCGGGCAGGATGACGAGGGTGTAGCCGCGGGCCAGCGCGGCGGAGGTGGCCGCGCGGGCCATCTCGGCGAAGTAGGCGAACTCGGTGAAGGTGAAAGGTTCATCCCCGTACGTGGTCACGTTGAGTCCGATGAGACCTGACTTGCCGGTACGGAGCGTGCGGGCCGCGGCGGAGGGGCGGTAGCCCAGCCGGTCGGCGACCTTGCGGACGTGGCGACGGGTCATCCGGTAGCCGTCCCTTGCCGTTGAGCGCGTCGGAGACGGTCGTGATCGAGACCCCGGCTGCGGCGGCCACGTCCCGGATGCCCGCTCGCCCCAGCCGGTGGCCGGTCGACCGGCTCACCTGGTGCTTCCCTGCTGCTGTCATGGCGAGCCGATAGTAGGGCTCGATGGGTGCGTTCGGAGGAATCGGTAATCCACTCTCAACAGGCACGATTCTGCATGAGCAAAAACCCTAAATAACCTTGGAAGTAAAGGCAGTTGGCGGTTCTGCTGGGTCTCTGCTCGGCCACGTGGCGGTCATGCCTGCTGATTGGCTTATGGTTCGGAGAGGTCTCAACTCACTCTCACGGGTGACGCGCGCCACGGCGCTCGCTACCGGCGCACAGCTAGGAGAAGGGCGCTCCCCTAGGAGAAGGGCGCTCCCCATGGTCTTTACGGCACCCGGGGGGATCCTCATAAGGTAAACAGTATTGCGTGTCTGATAGGTGACTGCTGTGCCCGGTACGGTTCAAGGAGGATCTGCGGTGTCTGAGAAGAGCCCCAAGCTGCGCGCTGCGCTCGACGGCGTTCCGACCTACAAGCCAGGCAAGCCCGCGGCGGCGGCGCCGGGTGGCGCGACTACGTACAAGCTGTCCTCGAACGAGAACCCCTACCCGCCGCTGCCCGGCGTCCTGAAGGAGGTGGTTCGCGCCGCCGGTGCGCTCAACCGCTACCCCGACCTGGCCTGCACCGGGCTGATGGCGGAGCTGTCCGACCGGTTCGGGGTGCCGATCGAGCACCTGGCGACCGGCACCGGCTCGGTGGGCATCGCACAGCAGCTCGTGCAGTCGACGGCCGGGCCGGCTGACGAGGTCATCTTCGCCTGGCGCTCCTTCGAGGCGTACCCGATCGTCACGCAGATCGCCGGCGCGACGCCGGTGCCGGTGCCGTTGACGGCCGACGAGGGCCATGACCTGGACGCGATGCTCGCCGCGGTCACCGAGCGGACCCGGCTGATATTCGTCTGCAACCCCAACAACCCGACCGGCACCGTGGTCCGCCGCGCGGAGCTGGAGCGCTTCCTCGACCAGGTGCCGTCCGACATCCTGATCGTGCTGGACGAGGCGTACCGCGAGTTCATCCGCGACGAGGACGTCCCGGACGGGATCGACTTGTACCGCGACCGCCCCAACGTGTGTGTGCTGCGGACTTTCTCCAAGGCGTACGGGCTGGCCGGGCTGCGGGTCGGCTTCGCAGTGGGCCACGACCCGGTGGCGGCGGCGCTGCGGAAGACGGCGGTGCCGTTCGGTGTGACGCAGGTGGCGCAGGAGGCGGCCATCGCGTCGCTGCGCAGCGAGGAAGCGCTGAGTGAGCGGGTGGCGGCGCTGGTCGAGGAGCGGACCCGGGTCTACGAGGCGCTCGTCGCGCAGGGCTGGACCGTGCCCGAGTCGCACGGCAACTTCGTCTGGTTGCGGCTCGGCGACCGGGCGCTGGACTCCGCGGCGGCGTGCGAGCGCGGCGGCGTGGTCGTCCGGCCGTTCCAGGGCGACGGCGTGCGGATCACGATCGGCGAGACCGAGGCGAACGACCTGTTCCTGAAGGCGGCGGAGGCGTTCCGCAAGGAGATCTGAGCGGGTCGCCGGGCCCCGGGGTCCTGAGCGGGCTCCGGCCGCACCCTTTCGCGTGCCGCCTCCCGTCCGCCGCCGTGCGCCCGGGGGCGCGGGTCGGCTCCGGTGGCCTGGCGCGTCCGGCTGCTGGGCGGGAGCGCGCCCTGGCCGGGTGGCGGTGGCCCGCGGGCCCCGAGGTGGGCCGTGGACCGGGCGCGGAGAGTGGCGTTTGCCACAGGGTGTGCCGCGTCATACGGGCGCGGGGCCGGCCCGGTCGGTGGCGGCTGGGCTCGGGCGGGGTGTGGGCGGCGGTCGGACGTGGTGACGGGGGCGGTCGGGGAGCCGTATTCCGCGCTGGTGGTGGGGTGTTCGACGGTACGGGGCGTGCGGGTCGGCTCGCCGCTCCGGTGGGGCCACCCGGGCGCGGGCCGGACGGGGGTGGCCTGCGGGGCGGTGGCGGGGCACCCCCGGTGGGGGGTGGGAAAAGTATGTGCGTCATAATTCCTTGTGAATGTGAACGCGTTCACAAGCTCGTCGATGCATCCCCCTTTGACCGTGATCAATGGGGCGGATCGCCCCGGCGGGTGCGCGGCTCAGCAAGACGGCAAGGAGACACGACGTGGACCTGGCTCTGGCTCCGGAGACCCTGGCACGGTGGCAATTTGGCATCACGACCGTCTACCACTACCTCTTTGTTCCGCTGACGATCAGCCTCGCGGCGTTCACGGCCGGCCTGGAGACCGCCTGGGTGCGCACGGGCAAGGAGAAGTACTTCCACGCGACGAAGTTCTGGGGAAAGCTCTTCCTGATGAACATCGCGATGGGTGTCGTCACCGGCATCGTGCAGGAGTTCCAGTTCGGCATGAACTGGTCCGACTACTCGCGCTTCGTCGGTGACGTGTTCGGCGCTCCCCTCGCCATGGAGGCCCTCATCGCCTTCTTCTTCGAGTCCACCTTCATCGGGCTGTGGATCTTCGGCTGGGACAAGCTGCCGAAGAAGATCCACTGCGCGTGCATCTGGATCGTGGCCATCGGCACAACGCTCTCCGCGTATTTCATCCTGGCCGCCAACTCCTGGATGCAGCACCCCGTCGGCTACTCGATCGACAAGGCCACCGGGCGGGCCGAGCTGACGGACATGTGGGCCGTGCTCACCCAGAACACCACCCTGGTCGTCGTCTTCCACACGCTGACCGCGGCCTTCCTCACCGGTGCGGCCTTCGTCGTCGGCATCGCCTCTTACCACTTTCTGCGCGCCAAGCGGGCACAGGACCGGGGCGAGGAGCTGCCGGAGAAGCAGCGTCGGCAGGTCGGCGCGATGCGCTCCTCGCTGCGGGCCGCGCTGGTGATCGCGGTGATCGCGGGGCTCGGCACGGCGATCAGCGGTGACCGGCTCGGCAAGGTGATGTTCGAGCAGCAGCCGATGAAGATGGCCGCGGCCGAGGCGCTGTGGGAGACCGAGGCGCCGGCGCCCTTCTCGCTCTTCGCGGTCGGTGACGTGGGCGAGGGCCACAACAGCGTCGAGTTCAGCGTCCCCGGCATCCTCTCCTTCCTCGCGCACGACGACTTCTCGTCCTCCGTGCCCGGCATCAACGACATCGCCGAGCAGGAGGCGAAGCTCTACGGCGGCGAGCCCGAGGACTACATCCCGAGCATCTTCATGACCTTCTGGGGCTTCCGCCTCATGATCGGGTTCGGCATGACCTCGTTCGCCGCCGGCGTGATCGGCCTGTGGACCACCCGGCGAAAGCTGTGGCTCGCGCCGGACAAGCGGACCGGCGAGTACGAGGTCCCACGGCTGATGCTCACCAGGAACCGCGAGATGAGCGCCTTCTTCACCACCTGGTCGTGGCGGATCGGCCTGCTCACCATGGGCTTCCCGCTGATCGCCAACTCCTTCGGCTGGATCTTCACCGAGATGGGCCGCCAGCCCTGGGTGGTCTACGGGCTGATGCGCACCTCGGACGCGGTGTCGCCGGGCGTGAGTCAGACCGAGGTGGTGATCTCGATGAGCGTGTTCACGCTGCTGTACGGCGTGCTCGCGGTGATCGAGGTGAAGCTGCTGGCCAAGTACGCCAAGGCCGGGCCCGACGTGGACGAGAAGCCACCGGCCAAGGACCCGAAGCTGCGCTTCCCCAAGCCGGGCGACCCCGGGGCCCCCGGCGGCGGGGACGCCGCGCCGGCCGAGGACGCCGACAAGCCGATGACCTTCGCGTACTGACGACGGCTGGAACGGAGACCGACCATGCACCTCCACGACGTCTGGTTCGTGCTGATTGCCGTCCTGTGGACCGGCTACTTCTTCCTTGAGGGGTTCGACTTCGGCATTGGCGTACTGACCAAGCTGCTCGCCCGTGACCGCACCGAGCGCCGGGTGCTGATCAACACCATCGGGCCCGTCTGGGACGGCAACGAGGTGTGGCTGCTGACCGCGGGCGGCGCCACCTTCGCGGCCTTCCCCGACTGGTACGCGACCTTGTTCAGCGGCTTCTACCTGCCGCTGCTCGTCATCCTGGTCTGCCTGATCGTGCGCGGGGTGGCCTTCGAGTACCGGCACAAGCGCAGCGAGGAGAGCTGGCAGCGCAACTGGGAGCGGGCCATCTTCTGGTGCTCGTTGATCCCCGCGTTCCTGTGGGGCGCCGTCTTCGCCAACATGGTGCGCGGCGTGCCGATCGGCGCCGACAAGAACTTCGCGGGTGACCTGCTCGACCTGGCCAACCTGTACGCGCTGCTCGGCGGGCTGGTGACGCTGACGTTGTTCACCTTCCACGGCGCGGTCTTCGCGGCGCTGAAGACCGTCGGTGACATCCGCACCCGGGCGCGTCGGTTCGCCGGCTGGCTCGGCCTGGTGACGGCGGCGCTCGCGGCGGCCTTCCTGGTGTGGACGCAGCTCGACTCGGGCGGCACGGGCAGCCTCGTGGCGCTGGTCGTCGCCGTGCTCGCGCTGGCCGGGGCGCTGGTGATGAACGGCCGGGGTCGCGAGGGCTGGGCCTTCGGGCTCTCCGGGGTCACCATCGCGGCGGCCGTGGCCATGCTCTTCCTGTCGCTCTTCCCGGACGTCATGCCCTCCTCGCTCGACGCGGAGTGGAGCCTGACCGCCGCGAACGCCGCGTCCAGCCCTTACACGCTCAAGATCATGACGTGGATCGCGGGCGTCATGACCCCCGTGGTGCTCGCCTACCAGGCGTGGACGTACTGGGTGTTCCGGCAGCGGATCGGGACCCAGCACATCCCCGTCGACGCGCACTGATGTCAGCGCGACGGATGGTTCGACGCGGGGAGTGTGCGGTGAGCGGGCGCATGGCGAGACTCGGGAGGTACGGCGGTGTCGGAACTGAACGGGCCGGAGCCGCAGGAACGTTGGTCGGTGTCGGTGCCGGGGTCAATGCCGTCGAGGGTGCCGGCGTGGCCGGTGGGCGACGGTGGACCGGTCGGGTGTTTCACGTGAAACCGTCCGCTCGCCTGTTTCACGTGAAACGGTCCGCGTGCGTGTTTCACGTGAAACGGTCCGCGTGCGTGTTTCACGTGAAACCGATCGACCCGCGGCTGCTGCGCTACGCCCGCGCCACCCGCTTCTTCCTGCTCGCCTCGGTCGCCCTCGGCCTGGTCGGTGCCGGACTCGTCATCGCTCAGGCGATGCTCATCGCCGAGATCGTGGTGGGCGCTTTCCAGCGCGGCGAGTCCGTCGACGGGTTGGCGACGCCGCTGATGCTGCTGGTCGGCGTCGCGGTGGGGCGGGCGGCGGTCGCCTCGCTAACCGAACTCGCCGCGCACCGGGCCAGCGCCGAGGTCAAGTCCGAGCTGCGGATGCGGCTGTTGGCCCGGGTGACCGCGCTCGGGCCCGGCTGGCTGAGCACCCAGCGCACCGGCGAGCTGACCACGCTGGCGACCCGGGGCGTCGACGCCCTCGACGACTACTTCGCCCGCTACCTTCCGCAGCTCGGGCTCGCCGTGGTTGTCCCGCTGGCGGTGCTGGCCCGGATCGTCACCGAGGACTGGGTGTCGGCGCTGATCATCGTGATCACGCTGCCGCTCATCCCGGTCTTCATGGTGCTCATCGGCTGGGCCACCCAGCACCGGATGGACCGGCAGTGGCGGCTGCTCTCCCGGCTCTCCGGACACTTCCTCGACGTGGTAGCGGGGCTGCCGACGCTCAAGATGTTCGGACGGGCCAAGGCGCAGGCCGAGTCCATTCGCGCGATCACCTCCGACTACCGCCGGGCGACGCTCAGGACGCTGCGCATCGCCTTCCTGTCCTCGTTGGCGCTGGAGCTGCTGGCGACGCTGTCGGTGGCGCTGGTCGCGGTGGGCATCGGGATGCGGCTTGTGCACGGGGACATGGACCTGTACGCTGGGCTCGTCGTACTGATCCTCGCGCCCGAGGCGTACCTTCCGCTGCGCCAGGTCGGAGCCGAGTACCACGCGGCGGCGGAGGGGCTGGCGGCGGCCGACGAGGTCTTCGCCGTCCTGGAGGCCGGCGGGACGGAGAGCGCCGGCGCGTCCGGGATCGCGGCGGGGAGCGCTGACGCGTCCGGTGGTGCGGCGGCGACCCCCGGTGAGGCGGCGGGCCGTGCGTCCGCCGGTGGCCCGGGGCGTTCGGCCTGGATGCCCGACGCGCGGTCGGCCGCGCTGGTGGTGGACGGCCTGGTGGTGCGGCACCCCGGGCGTACTGAATCCTCCCTCGGCGCGACCTCGTTCACCGTCACCCCCGGTGAGACCGTGGCCGTCGTCGGGCCGAGCGGCGCCGGCAAGTCCACCCTGCTCCAGGTGGTGCTCGGGTTCGTGGGCGAGGGAAGCGGCGTGGAGCGGGGCGGGGTGCGCGTCGGCGACACGCGACTGGCCGACCTCTCGGACGTGGGCTGGCGGGCCTGGCGGGACCAGGTGGCCTGGGTGCCGCAGCGGTCCTACCTGTTCGCGGGCACCATCGCGGAGAACGTGCGGCTGGCCCGCCCGGACGCCGACGACGAAGCGGTGCGGGACGCGCTGCGCGACGCGAGCGCGCTCGACTTCGTCACGGCGTTGCCGGACGGGGCGCGGACCGTGATCGGCGAGGACGGCGTGGGCCTGTCCGCGGGCCAGCGCCAACGGCTGGCGCTGGCCAGGGCGTTCCTCGCCGACCGGCCGGTGCTGTTGCTCGACGAGCCGACCGCGAACCTGGACGGCGAGACGGAAGCCCTCGTGGTGGACGCGGTGCGCCGGCTGGCCGTCGGTCGCACGGTGTTGCTCGTCGTTCACCGACCGGCCCTGCTGGCCATCGCGGACCGCGTGGTGCACGTGGGACCGGCCACCGAGGTGACGTCGGCCGACGGGCGCGGCGCCTTGCCGGCCGTGGCGGTCACGAGCGCGACCGCGCGCGGTGCGTGGGCGGTCGCCGACGGCCGGCCCGCGGGCGTGACCCGGTCGGTGGCGGAGCAGCGGGACGGCTCGGGATCGGACCGGCCGGTGGTCGAGTCGGTGGGCCCGGTCGCCGGTGACGCGCCGGCGGAGCCGGCCGCTGGCGAGGGCGGGCGGCGCCCGCACCCCGCGCCCGAGGAGCGCCCGGGACGGCGGCGGGAGCGCGGGGCGCTGGCCCTCATGCGCGCGGTGGGCCGGGAGCGGCGGGGACGGTTCGCGCTCGCCCTGCTGCTCGGCAGCCTGGCGCTGGGCAGCGCCGTCGGGCTGATGGCCGTGTCCGGCTGGCTGATTTCGCGGGCCTCGCAGCAGCCACCGGTGCTGTACCTGATGGTGGCCGTGACCGCGACCCGGGCGTTCGGCATCGGCCGCGCGGTCTTCCGCTACGCGGAACGGCTCGTCTCGCACGACGCCGCGCTGCGCGTGCTGGCCGACCTGCGGGTCGCGGTCTACCGACGCCTTGAGCGGCTCGCGCCCGCGGGGCTGCGCGAGAGCCGGCGCGGCGATCTGCTGTCCCGACTGGTCGCGGACGTGGACGCGATGCAGGACTACTTCCTGCGCTGGCTGCTGCCGGTCGGCTCGGCCCTGGTCGTGGGCGCCGCGTCCGTCGGGTTCATGACCTGGCTGCTGCCGGAGGCGGGCGCGCTGCTCGCGGTGGGCCTGCTGGCGGCCGGCGTCGGGGTGCCGCTGCTGTCCAGCGCGTGGGCCCGGCGTACCGAGCGGCAGTTGGCGCCCGCGCGCGGTGCGCTGTCGGTGGGCGTGGTCGACCTGCTGACGGGCACGGCCGAGCTGACGGTGGCCGGCGCGCTGCCCACCCGTACGGCCTCGGTGCGCCGTGCCGACGGGTTGCTCACCGCGATCGCGCGGCGGGCCGCCGCCGCAGGCGCGCTCGGGGCCGGGCTCGCGGCACTGAGCTGCGGCGTCACGGTCTCGGCCACCGCGTGGGTGGGCGTGCGGGCGGTGCACGACGGGCGGCTGGACGGGCTGTGGCTCGCGGTCGTCGTCCTCACCCCACTCGCCGCCTTCGAGACAGTCGCCGGTCTGTCGGGCGCCGTACGCTACCGGCAGCGGGTGCGGCGGGCGTCCGAGCGGGTCCACGAGGTGCTGGACACGCCGTCGCCGGTCCGCGAGCCGGAGCCGGCGGCGACCCCGCCTGAGCAGCCGCACCCCCTGGTCGTACGGGGCTTCACGGCGCGCTACCCGGGGCAGCGGCGGCCGGCCCTGGCCGCGTTCGACCTGGAACTGGTGGCCGGGCGGCGGGTGGCCGTGGTCGGGCCGTCCGGTTCGGGCAAGACCACGCTCGCGCAGGTGCTGCTGCGCTTTCTGGACCCGGAGGCGGGGACGTACACGCTGGCCGGGGCGGACGCCACGGGGCTGGCCGGGGACGCGGTGCGCCGGCTGGTCGGGCTGTGCGCGCAGGACGCGCACCTCTTCGACAGCTCGCTGCGCGAGAACCTGCGGCTGGCCCGGCCCGGGGCGAGCACGGACGAGTTGCGGGCGGCGCTGGCCGGGGCCCGGCTGCTCGACTGGGCGGACGGGCTGCCGGACTGCCTCGACTCGCTGGTCGGCGAGCACGGCGCGCGGCTCTCCGGTGGCCAGCGTCAACGACTGGCGCTGGCCAGGGCGCTGCTCGCCGACTTCCCCGTACTGGTGCTCGACGAGCCCGCCGAGCACCTCGACCTGCCGACGGCGGACGCGTTGACCCGCGATCTGCTCGCGGCCACCGAGGGGCGTACGACCGTGCTGATCACGCACCGGCTGTCGGGGCTCGACGCCGTGGACGAGGTGCTGGTGCTGGACGCGGGGCGGGTGGTGCAGCGGGGCGCGTACGACGCGTTGGTCCGGGCGCCCGGACCGTTCCGGCGGATGCTGGAGCGCGAGCGCGCCACGGAGGCCGGCCACGTCACGTACGCCGCCGGGGGCCCGCCGGGCGGCGCGGCGGGGGACGGCGGCGCGAACGAGCGCGCTGCGGCGGTGGGGCGCGACGGGGCGCACGGCGGACGAGAGCCGGCGGACTAGGGGGCCAGAGAGGTGGCACCGGCACCGGGCCGAAGCTAACACTTTCCCTGGCAAAAGGGACTAACTACGCTCGCCTCCATGGCAGTCACGGGGGCCTGCGAGCCCAGCGAATCGGCCGGCCCGACGGCAGCGGCCGCGGAAGCGGGAGCGACGGGGGGCGCGGGCCGGGGGCACGGTAGCGGGCGGGCCGCCACGCGACCCCTTGGAGGCCGCCACCGCCGCCACCCGCGACCTGCGCGGCCTACCGGCCGAGCTGACCGCGTGCGTGCCGCGCCTCCTGGAGGCGATGCGCTCGGTCGGCGCCGGGCTGGACCTGCACGTCACGCTCGACCGGCTGGTGCAGACCGCCGCTGAGCTGGTCGACGCGCGGTACGCCGCCATCGGCGTCCTGACCGCCTCTGGCACCCGGTTCTCCGACTTCGTCTCGTACGGCGTCGGTGCCGACGTCCGCGAGCGGCTCGCGGCCCTGACGGACGAGGGGGCGACGGGGGCGCCCGGGGGCGACCGGACTGCCGAGCGGGCTCGCCGAGCCGGCCGCCGATGCGCACCTTCCTAGCCGTGCCGCTCCGGGCGCAGGGGGGAGAGCTTCGGCAACCTCTACTTGGCGGAGCGCGAAGGCGGCCCGTTCAGCGAGTCGGACCGGCAGTTGGTGCGGGTGCTCGCGGTCGAGGCCGCGCTCGCCGTCGGCAACGCGCGCCGCGACGAGGAGGCCCGGCAGCGCGAGCGCTGGATCGACGGCTCGGTCGCCGTCACCACCGCCTTGCTCTCCGCCAACGATGCGGAGGACGCGCTGGTCGTCGTGGCCGAGAAGGCCAGGCGGCTGGCGAACTCGACGGCGGGGATCGTGCTGTTGCCGACCGAGGCCGGCGGCCTGGAGATCCTGGCCGTGGACGCCGACGAGCCGGTGGGCCTGCTCGGCACGGTCGTCTCGCCCGAGGCGCCGATCGTGCCGCACCTGATGGGCGGCGAACCGATCTTCGTCGAGGACTCGGCGACCGACTCGCGCATGACGACGAGCATCTCCGAGCGGTTCGGGCCGAGCATGATGCTGCCGCTGCGCAGCGGTTCCCGGGTGCTGGGCATCCTGACCACGCCCCGCAAGCGCGGCGCGCGTCCGTTCACGGAGACCGAGCGGACCCTGGCCACGCAGTTCGCCGCGCAGGCCGCCCTCGCGCTGGTCCTCGCCGAAGCCCGGCGCGACCGGGAGCGGCTCGCGGTGTTCGAGGACCGCGACCGGATCGCGCGCGACCTGCACGACCTGGTCATCCAGCGGCTGTTCGCGACCGGGATGATGCTGGAGGGCGCGCAGCGCAAGGCGATCGTGCCGGCGGTCCAGGATCAAGATCGGCAAGGCCGTGGACGAGCTGGACGCCACCATCCAGGAGGTGCGCACCGCGATCTTCGCCCTCCAGCAGGGCCCGACCGAGGCTCCGGCCGGGCTGCGGACCCGGGTGCTGCGGGAGATCGGGACGGCGGCCGTGCCGCTGGGCTTCCAGCCGTCGGCCGTGTTCGTGGGCGCTGTGGACGCCCGGGTCTCCGAGCTGACCGGGAAGAACCTGATCGCGGCGTTGCGGGAGGCGCTGTCCAACGAGGTTCCGGCATGCCCGTGCCTCACGTATCGAGGTGGTCGTGGACGCGACGGTGCGGCTGCCCGACGGGCGCGACGGAGTACGCCTGACGGTCTCCGACGACGGCGTGGGCATCGCGGAGGGCGGCCGGCGGAGCGGGCTGCGCAACCTGGCCCGCCGCGCCGAGGCGCTGGGCGGCTCCAGCGAGTACGGGCCCGGCCTCCCCCGGGGCACGGGCGCGGCGGGGCCGGCCTCCGGCGGCGAGGGTGCCGGTGGGGCCGGTGCCGGCGGGGCGGGCGAGAACCGTGGCGGTGGCGGTGGCAGGGGGACGACCGTGTTGTGGGAGGCGCCGCTCTGAGCCGGGGCCGGAGCGGGGCCCGGGCTCCGGGAGCGCGGGCGGGCGACCGTCGGCGGCCCGTTGGGCGTGCGGGCGGGTGGGCTGGGGGTGTGCGCGGGAGCGAGGCGTACGTGAGGGCGAGGTCGGGTGCGCGGCGGGGCGTGGGGACCGGGTACGAACCCAGCGGACGCCGGCTGGCCCAGAAGCCTGCGGAGACGGGGGTTCGGTCGGGCCCGGAGCCCGAGGAGGGGCTATGGAGCCTGCTTGAGCTGGGCCTCCAGGCCGTCGAGCAGGTAGCCGAGGCCGGTGGTGAAGCTGCCGTCCCAGTCGTCGTCGTAGAGGTAGCCGCGCTCCGCCAGGGTCGGGTACCGGTCGCTGTTGGCCCGCAACTGCTCCTGTCCCAAGCGGCGTTCCTCGTCCGTGATGTGCAGGGCCGTCTCGGACGCGGCCGAGCCCATCACGTGGTTGTAGAGCGCCCACGTCGCCGCCGACAGGCCCTTCTCGGTGAAGCCCGCGCGCACCAGCGTGGCATGGAGCATCTCCATCCAGGCCAGGAAGTGCGGGCCGATGGTCGGCCTGCGGCGGGCGGGGACCGCGGCGGCCCACGGGTGACGTAGCAGCGTGGCGCGCCAGGCGGTCAGTACGGCGGTCACCTCGGCCCGCCAGTCCCCGGTCCGGTCCGCAGCCGGGGGCGCCTCGCCGAAGATCGCGTCCACGGCGAGGTCGATGACGTCGTCCTTCGTGTCGACGTGCCAGTACAGCGACGGGGCCATCACGGCGAGGCGCTCCGCGAGCCGCCGCATGGTGAGCCGGTCGATGCCCTCCTCGTCGAGCAGGGCGACGACGGCCTCGACGATGCGCGCGCGGGACAGGGGGGGCTCGCCGCGCGAGGTGCGCTGGGGCCGCAGCCACACGCTCCGTACGTCTCCGCCGCCGCGCTGTCCGCGTGCCTCACCCACGGTGCCTCACTTTCGTCAGCCGCCCAGTCGCGCTGAGCCGTTCCGCTGTCCCACCGGTCCCGTTGCCGCGCCGGACTGCCGGCCGTACGCGGGCCCGCCGTTCCCCCTGGCCCGACGCCGCTGCCGTGGTCGGCCGGCTGGCCCCGCCCGTGTGCCGGCCGGTGGCGGTCGCCGGTTGGCGCGGTCGCCGTGGAGGCCGTGACCGGTCGGGCCAGTGTAGTACGTTGTTCGTCTTCTCTAACATAGTTAGGCAATTACAAACAGTGTTAGGTGGTGCGTGGATCATGGAAGAAACGTCGGGGGAGCTGGCCTCAGCGGGGCGGCGGCGCTGGTGGACGCTGCTGGCGGTGAGCACGGCGCAGCTCCTCGTCGTCCTGGACGGGACGATCGTGAACATCGCGCTGTCGTCCGCGCAGCGCGCGCTCGGCATGTCCGACGCGAGCCGGCAGTGGGCAATCACCGCCTACGCGCTGGCCTTCGGCGGTCTGCTGCTGATCGGCGGACGGGTCAGCGGCGCGCTCGGGCACCGGAGCGCGTTCCGCGTCGGCCTGCTGGGCTTCGCCGCCGCGTCCGCGCTCGGCGGGGCCGCAACCAACGCCGAACTGCTCTTCGCGGCGCGGGCCCTCCAGGGCGTCTTCGCCGCGCTGCTCGCGCCGGCCGGCCTCTCGCTGCTGACGATCACCTTCACCGGCCCGCGCGAACGGGGCCGCGCCTTCGGCGTGTTCGCCGCCGTCGGCGCCGCCGGCTCGGCGCTCGGCCTGGTCGCGGGCGGGCTGCTGACGGAGTACGTGAGCTGGCGGTGGTGCCTGTACATCAACGTGCCGCTGGCCCTGCTCGCCGTGGGCGGCACGGCCCTCGTGCCGGGCCAGGGCCCGGTCCGCGACGGGGGACGGCTCGACGTCGCGGGCGCACTGCTCAGCGCGGGCGGGTTCGCCGCCCTCGTCTACGCCTTCAACGAGGCCGAGCCGCACGGGTGGGCGTCGGTCAGGGTGCTCGCGCTGCTGGTCGGCGGGGTGCTGATGTTGGCGGCGTTCGCGGCCGTCGAGGCGCGCGTCCCGCACCCGCTGCTGCCGCCGCGCGTGCTCGCGCACCGGGCCCGCGGCGCCGCGTTCGCCGCGATCACCCTGATGTTCGTCGCGATGTTCCGCTTCTACCTGTTCATGAGCTACTACACGCAGACGGTGCTTGGGTACTCCCCGGTCGAGGCCGGCCTCACGCTGATCATCAACGCGGTGGCGGCGCTGGTCGGCTCCACGTTCATCGCCGGCAGGCTGCACGGCCGCGTGCCGCCCGCCGCGCTGATCGTGCCGGGGCTGCTCGCCGCGGCGGCCGGGCATGTTCCTGCTGACCTGGCTGACGGCGGACAGTACGCACATCCTGCCGCTCTACCTCGCGCCCGCGCTGGTCCTCACCTGGCTCGGCCTCGCCTGCCTCATGCCCCCGACGGCCAGCCTGGCCACGGTGGACATGCGGTGGCACGAGATCGGGGCCGCGTCGGCGGCGTACAACGCGGCCCAGCAACTCGGGGCGGCGCTCGGTACCGCCCTGCTCAACACGGTGGCGGCCAGCGCCGCCGCCTCGTACCTGGCCCGCCCCGGGCACCCCACGCCGACCGCGGCCACCGTGCACGGCTACACCACCGCGCTCACCGTCGCCTTCGGCATCCTGCTCGGCGCCGCGTGCGTCGTCGCGCTGCTGACGCTGGCCCGCCGGGCGCGCGGCACGGGCACGCCGCCGGGCGGCGGGACGGAGCACGGGCGGGCGGAGGAGGCCGCGCCGCTGTCCTGACGGGCCCGACCACCCGCTCCCGCCGCGGGCGGCCGGCACCTCAGCGGTTCAGCACGCTCTCGATGACGGCCGCCACGCCGTCCTCGTTGTTGGCCAGCGTGTGCCGGTCGGTCGCGGCGAGGACGGCGGGGTGCGCGTTGGCCATCGCGTACGACATGCCGGCCCAGGTCAGCATCTCCACGTCGTTGGGCATGTCCCCGAAGGCCATCACCTGGTCCCGGGTGATGCCGCGTTCGGCGCAGCACTGCTCCAGCGTGCTGGCCTTGCTGACACCGAGCGCGCTGATCTCCAGGAGGGCGCTGGGACTGGAGCGGGTGAACGCGGCTTGCGCCCCGGCGGACGCGCGGGCCAGGGCGAGGAAGTCGTCCGGGGCGAGGTCGGGATGGTGGGCGAGCAGCTTGAGAACGGGCTGCTCCGCCTGGTCCGCGTCCTCGGACAGCAGCTTCTCGACGGGACCCAGCGTCAGGGCCGCGTCGAACGAGAGCGGCGGGTACTGCGGTTCGTGGTGGATGCCGCCGGTGCGCTCGACGGCGAACGCGGTACCCGGCGCGGCGGCGCGCAACGCGTACACGACGGCGAGCGCGTCGTCCGGCAGCAGCGGGCGCACGCGGACGAACCGGGTCCCCTGGTGCAGATCGACGACGGCCGCCCCGTTGGCGCAGATGGCCAGGCCGTGACCGTGAACGTGGTCGCTGACGACGGTCATCCAGCGGGCCGGGCGACCGGTGACGAAGAAGACGTCGATGCCCGCGGCCTCTGCGGCCGCCAGGGCGGCGACGGTGCGCTCGGACACGGACTTGTCGTCGTGCAACAGGGTGCCGTCGAGGTCGGTCGCGATGAGCCGGGGCACGGTGGGGTGTGCGGGAACGGCGGGCGCGCCGTCGGTCGCGGGGGGCTCGGGCTGCTGCTCGGTAGCTGGGGTCACGCCTGCCATCCTTCCGCATCGCCCCGCACTGGTCTGCGTACGGGCGTGCCGGGGCCTGCCGCGCGCCCCCTGGTGGGCGGGGCAGCGGCGGGACAGGGGGCGGGGCCGAGGCTGGGACTGGGGCGGGGGCCGGGGGTCGCTGAACGGCGGCCGGCCGTCTGCGTCGGCTGGGCGGCCCCCGTGACGGGGCGCCGGGCTGACGCGGCGGAGGCCGCTGGGTGCCGAGGGACGTTGGCGCGGCCGGGACCGGGGAAGACGGGCGACATGGGACGGATACAGGTCGGCACCTGCTCGTGGACGGACAAGGCGTTGGTGGCCAGCGGCTGGTACCCGCCGGGCCACCGGGACGCGGAGGGCAGACTGCGGCACTACGCCAGCCAGTTTCCGGTGGTGGAGGTGGACGCCACCTACTACGGCCTGCCCAGCGCGCGTAACAGTCAGCTCTGGGCGGCGCGCACGCCGGCCGACTTCCGCTTCAACGTCAAGGCGTTCTCCCTGCTCACCGGGCATCCGACGCGGGCCGGCGGGTTGCCGGCCGACCTACGGCCGGCGCTCGCCCGACAGGGGCCACGGGCCGGCACTGACCCGGGGCTGCTGGATGAGGTGTGGAACCGGTTCAGCGGAGCGCTGGAACCGCTGCGCCGCGCCGGACGGCTGGGGACCGTGCTCTTCCAGTTCCCGCGCCACCTCGCGCCCGGCAGGTCAGCGGAGGAGTACCTGCGCCGGTGCCGTGAGCGCGCGGCGGGCTGGCCGATGGCCGTGGAGTTCCGGCACCCCGGCTGGTGGGGAGGGCCGCGAAGCCGCGACGGCCGACCTGCTGACGGAGCTGGACGCGTCCGCGGTGGCCGTGGACATGGCGCGGACGCTGCCCGCCTCCATCCCACCGATCGCGCGGGTCACCCGGCCTCAACTCGCGGTCGTACGTTTCCACGGCCGCAGCGACGCCTGGGGGACCGGCACCAAGGAGGACAGGTTTCGCCACGACTACACGCCCGCCGAACTGTCGGAGTGGACGCCCCGCGTCCGCGCGCTGGCCGGGCGAGCGGACGAGGTCCACGTCCTCTTCAACAACTGTTGCTCCGATGCCGCCGTCAGGGCGGCACGGTCGATGCGTGACCTGCTCGGCCTGCCCGCGCCGGTCACCGGCGGGCTCGACGAGGAGTGACGGCGCGGCTGCCTGGCTGACGGCCTGGGTGCCCGGTTGACGGCCGGAGTGCTCGGCTGGCGGTCCGGGTGGCGCTGGCGGTCTGGGTGGGGCCGGCGCGCGCGTCGGAGGGCGAACGGACTGGCGACGGGCCGGGGTGGCGGAGTGGCGGTGGGTGCGAGGCGCCCCGTGTGGAGGCTCGGCGGGTGGCCGGGTGGCCCGGGCGGGGGGCGGCGCGGTCGGCGAGCGGCGTACCGGAGTGTCGTACCCGGCCCCTACTCTCGACGCATGCGACTGAGCACCGTGATTCTGCCGATCCGCCGCTGGTCCGATGGTGGACGTGCGGAGTGGGAGCGCGCCGAGGACCTCGGCTTCCACACCGCTTACACCTACGACCACCTGTCCCGGCGGACCTTCCGTGACGGCCCTTGGTTCGGCGCCATCCCGACGCTGACCGCCGCCGCGGCGACCTCTCGCATACGCCTGGGCACGTTGGTCACGTCGCCGAACTTCTGCCATCCGGTGACGCTCGCCAAGGAACTCATCACGCTCGACGACATCTCCGACGGCCGGATCACGCTGGGCATCGGCGCGGGCGGCTCAGGGTTCGACGCGACGACGTTGCTGGGGAACGGTCAGGAGCCGTGGACGCCGCGTGAGCGGGCGGCGCGGTTCGGCGAGTTCGTGCCGCTGCTCGACCAACTCCTCTCGGGGGGCGAGGTGACCGCCGAGGGCGCGTACTACGCGGCGGGTGCGGCGCAGAACATACCCGGCTGTGTGCAGCGCCCCCGGCTGCCGTTCGCGGTCGCCGCGACCGGGCCACGCGGACTGCGGCTCGCCGCGCGGTACGGGCAGGCGTGGGTGACCACCGGCGATCCGAAGCCCGCGGAGGACGCCACCGCCGCCGACTCGCTGGCCGCCATCGCACGACAGGCCGGCCGACTCGGCGAGGCGTGCGCGGAGACCGGCCGCGATGTCGGCGAGCTGGACAAGATCCTGCTCACCGGGTTCACCCCGGACCGTCCGCTGGATTCGGTGGGGGCGTTCGTGGACTTTGCCGGCGCGCACGCGGAGCTCGGCTTCGACGAGATCGTGCTGCACGCCCCGATCCCCGACTCGGTCTTCGCCGCCGACCCCGCGGTCTTCGAGAAGATCGCGACGGAGGGCTTGGCCCAGCTCAACGGCTAGGGAGGCAGATCGCGGTGCCGTGACGGCCGAGGGCGGGTCGCGGCGCCATGACCGCTGGAGCCACGGCGGTCCGGGGGTGGATGGAGGCGGGCACGGCGGACCGGTCCCGGGGCGCGCGACGGGCGTGTGCCGGAGTACGGCAGCGTGTGGCGGAGAGCGGTGACGAAGGGGGGCGGTCGTGCATCCGTGCGAGCGGTGAGGCGAGGGGGCCGGCTGGGGGTACGACTCGGGGACGGCCCATCTCGCGTGGTGGCCGACAGGTGGCGGCTCAGGCAATCTCTGGTGAATGCCCGAAGGACGGGCGCTGACCATGTAGTTCATCTGACTGACGACCTTCAACGGCTGGCTGACACGGCTTCACAGCGCCGGGACGCGCACCTAGGGTCCGTTGTGTGAAGTTCCACAGCACTCTGATCGCTTCCCGTTCCGCCCGTCGCGCGCTGCGGCCCGTACTTGACCAGCTCGACCAGCGCATTGACAGAAAGCTTCGCTCAGCCCGCCGTGAACTCACCGTCCTCCGCGAGGAGCTGTGCCGCGCGCACTCCACTGACCTGCTGCTCGGGCGCGACGGCAGGCTGACCGACCGGCAGCCGAGCCGCGAAGAGATCGTGGAACTCGCTGCCCAGATCGCCGTCGTGACCGGACGCGACAGCGCGTACAAGGAAACCGTTCTGGCCTACCGCACCCTGGTGGAGCTGGAGAACCGTGGCGTCGGGCGCATCGCCGGCTCCACCCGCAACATCCTCGGTAAGCTCGCCGCCACGCCGCTGCTCAATCCACCGAACGGCGAGATCCTGGAGATCGGCACGCTGTACGGGCTGTTCGCCGGTGGCATGGCCCGCCAGTTGCTGCGGACCGGCCTCCCGTATCAGCTCACCATCGTCGACCCGCTCTCCCCCGTGCAGCTCCAGCCCGGCTTCGAGATCTCGTCCGACCCATCGGGCACCCCCGTCACCGAGGCGGTGGTGCGCGCCAACCTCGCGTACGCGGGTGTCGAGGACGCGCGGCTGCGACTGCGCAAGGGCTTCTCGGAGGACCCCGCCGTACGCGCGGAACTGTCCGACCGGCAGTACGGCGTCCTCATCATCGACGGCGACCACTCCTTCGAGGGGGTCGCCAACGACCTGGAGTGGGCCGAGCAGGTGGCCGCGCCGGGCGCGGTGATCGTGATGGACGACTACGGGGACGGCCGGTGGGCCGGCGTGCGCGAGGCCACCGAGAAGCGCCTCGCGGGCGACACCCGGCTGCGCATGATCGGCCAGGTCGCCACGAGCGCCTTCCTCCGCGCCACCTGACCCAGCCTCCTCACTGCCCCTACCGCCTCCACCGTCCTCACAGACCCCACCGCCCCCACCTCTTCTCCGCCATCTCCGTCGTTTCACGGCGGAACACACCCTGTCCCGCGCCGACCCGGCCGCGCCCAGGCGCTGGCCCGGGCCGGCGCGGCGTTGTGCCCACATCTACTGGCCGGGGCCGCCCCTGGGCCGCGCTCCGGGACCCGCCGGTCCGAGCGCCCGGCCGAGCACCCCGCTCGGGGGAGAAGCGGCCCGCCTCGTGCCCAGATCGGCGCGGGGCTTGCTGGACCGGAGCCGGCATACCCCGCCTCCGCCCCCACTCCCATCACACCCGCGTTGACCTGCGCGGTTGCCCGGTCGCGTGAGGCTGGTGGCGCACCCGGCCCGGGCCCGCTGAGGTCCCGTACGACCGGTCGCGCACCTTCTTCGCCCCTGCATCGTCCCTCCGTTCGCGGTGCCCGGGGCTGCACTTATCTCTCACGAATACACCGCAAAGAGGGAGAATCGTAAGAGAGCGCATAGGAGGGGCTTATGTCACGTACGCGATTCGCGCCGGACCGCGGGCTGGCCACTCGCATGGTGAGCACCATGTTTCTGATCGGGCTGCTGTATGTGGTCCTCGTCGGCGTCCTGGTGGCGCTGCTGGGCAACGCGTGGCCGTTGATCGTGTTGCTCGTGGGCGGGATGTTCATCGCCCAGTTCTGGTGCAGCGACCGGATCGCGGCGTTCAGTATGGGCGCGCGTGAGTTCACCCCCGAGCAGGCGCCCGAACTGCACGGCGCCGTGGACCGGCTGTGCGCGCTCGCCGACATGCCCAAACCCCGGGTGGCCATAGCCGACAGCGACGTACCGAACGCCTTCGCCACCGGCCGCAGCCAACAGAAGTCGCTGGTCTGTGCCACGACCGGGCTGATGCGCCGGCTGGAGCCGGAGGAACTGGAGGGGGTCATCGCGCACGAGCTGTCGCACGTCGCGCACCGCGATGTCGCGGTCATGACCATTGCCTCGTTCCTCGGTGTACTGGCCGGGCTGATCACCCGGATGGCCCTGTGGGGCGGACTCACGCGGGGCAACAACAGGGACAACGGCCTCGGCGTCGCCCTCCTGGTCATCCCGCTCGTCAGCGCCGTCGTCTACGCCATCAGCTTTCTGCTGACCCGACTGCTCTCGCTCTACCGCGAACTCTCCGCAGACCGTGCCGCCGCCCTGCTCACCGGCCCGCCCCTCCGCGCTCGCCGCCGCGCTGACCAAGGTGACCGGCGAGATGGCCCGCATCCCGACCCGCGACCTGCGGCAGGCCGACCCGTACAACGCGTTCTACTTCGCCCCTGCCCTTCTCCGGCAGCAGCCTCAGCAAGCTGCTCTCCTCGCACCCGACGCTGGAGCAACGCTTGGACCAGCTCGGACGCATCTCCGCACAGCTCGGCCGACCCTGATTGCCGCCCCCGGCTCCCTCTTCGCTCCGTTCGTCCCGTTCGCCACTCCTGGTCGCAGCCTGGCCATCCCCTGACCGGGGGCTGGGCTCTGGTCTCCGGCACTGGCCCCCAGGCCCCGGGCCAGTTCCTCTGGGTCGGCGGCGGTCGTTGTGGCCGTCGCCCGGCGGTCGCTCCGGTCGGTGGCCTGGCCGGCATTGGTCTGGCCGATGGTCCGGGCGTTGGTCCGGCCGTCGCTTCGGCGGCGGCTGTGGCGGTTGCCTCGGCCGACGCGCGGCTCACGGTGCCGGCGGGGCGGGGCTGGCCTTGTGGGGCGCCGGTGGTGCTTGTCTCCCCCTCTCTGTTTCCCGCCTCCCCCTCCCCACCCCCTCCGCCCTCGGCTCCCGCCTCTGAAAGGACGATCTTCGTGGGCTTCCTGGACACCCTGCTCGGCCGCAGCAAGCCGGCCCGCCCGAACCTCGACCAGTTGTTCGCACTGCCATCGGCGGCGATCACCCTGGAGTCCGGCGCGGGGTTCACGCCGACCGGCCAGGGATCGGTCTGCTTCGCGAGCGTGGAGGGCGGCGCGTTCGCCGGTCTCCAACGCGAGGTACGCGACCTGCTCGACGCCGACACCGAGCGCGGCGGCATCCCGGTCGAGTTCAGCCAGGACGCCTACGGCTTCACATGGCTCCTCACTCGACACACCCCGGACGACACCGCCGCCCTGGTCAACGACCTGCACGCGGTCAACACCACGCTGCGCGACGGCGGGTTCGGGCCCCAACTCCTCTGCTCGCTGTTGAGCTTCCGCGAGGCGCGAGGCCGCCCCCTCGCGCTCGTCTACCTCTACAAGCGCGGCACCTTCTACCCCTTCGCCCCACTGCCCGACGCGACCAACAAGCGGGACAACGAACTCGAACTCCAGGTCCGCGCCCTGCTCACCGACGACCTACGCATCGAGAAGGACCTGGGGCGCTGGTTCCCGGTATGGGGCGCGCCGGGCCTCTGACGCCAGCCTTTCCCTTCTCTCCCCGTCCTTCTCCCGTCACCTCCGCTCCCCTCTCCCCCGACCCGTCGCCCGGCCGTCCCCAGCCCCGGCGCGCGGCTTTCGCCCGCTGCCCCGACCCCCGCGCGACCCCGCCCCCCGACTCGGTCCCCGCGCGGCCCCCGACTCCCACCCGGCCCCCGCGCGGCCCCCGACCTGGCCCGCGCCTCCCGGGCCTGGCTCGTGAGACCTGGCCTGACGCGTGGGCCCGCCCCACGTGCCCCTCGCGTTCGGCCGCGCCGCCCCGCCGGGCTTCGCCTCAGCGAATGATGCTGTTCAGCCAGGGTGTGAGGTTCCCCGTGCCCAGGACCGGCTCCTTGTACGTGACGTCGCCGGGCAGCGGCACGATCAGCACCTGGGAGGCCGGGAACAACCGGGTTCGTATCCAGGCCCGGCCGCCGAAGACGGCGTCGAGGAAGGCGGGCGCCTGCTCGCGCGGGACGCCGGTGAATTCGACGGTGTCCAGGGTGATGTTCGCGTCGCCCTCGCTGAACGTGTGGATCTGCACGGTCGGTCGCCCTGGGATCTCGACGAACGCCTCCTGCGGGAGCGAGCCGTCCGGGTCGGCGACGGTAAACGCCCCGGCGGCGAGGCCGGCCCGACTGGTCCGCCCCGATGGAGTGCTCCACGCTGGCCTGGCGGCCGTACCGCTCCGCGACGGCCAGCACAGCGGCCACGGCGCTCTCCGTACTGTCGATGCGCCACCCGCCGGGCCCGTACCCTCCGGCCCCGCTCCCACCATTTCCGCCTGGGGAACCGGGCGGGACGTTCGTAGGTCTCATGCCTTCCCATGATGCCGGACGGGGTCCGCGGGCGAAGTGGTGCGCCGTGGGGGTGGGGTCGGGCAGTCGGCCGGGTAGTGAGCTGGGCGTGGCGCGCTCATGGGCTGGGTGTGGGCGCGGGGCTGGCGCGGGTGGGTTGGAACCGCCCGGGAGGCCAGGACCGGCCCACGTCTCGGTGCCTCAGCCGTCATGCTCCGTGGGCGGTGTCTCGGGTATGGCCAGACGATCCATGCGGCTGGCCCACACCTCGCGCTCCGCCGCGCCCGCTATGAAGGCGGACACATTGGCGTCGCCGACCAACTCGCGCACCGCGTCCACGATTTCAGCGGGAAGTGCGATCTCCGCCTGGTCGCCCTGAGGCTGCTGCTGCCCGTCCCGCACGCCAAGGCCTCCGGCCGTCGGTCGGGACCGCGTCCGAACCTCCGATTCGCTGCCGGTTCGTACTTCGATCGGTTCGTCGTCCCCGCTGCTGGTGGCAGCGCCGGACCGGGGGCCTGGCCCGTCGACGTTCTGGGCGGAAGGCGGGCCGGTCGCCTCAGGGGCTGGTCGGGTCGCGGGTGGGGACTGGGCGTCGCCGGGCCGCCGGGCGTGAGGGTGAGCGGCGGTGGGTTGGGGCGAGCCGCTGGGCCGGGGGTCGGCCGGGCGGCGCGGTGGGCCGAACTGGTCGAGGTGGTGGTGCAGGTACCGGGTGGCCACCGCCCGCATCGCACGGGCCAGTTGCGCGTCGATGGTCTGCTGGGCGAGCGGGCGGAAGCGGCGGATCAGGAACGCCGCTTCCTGGGCCTCGGTGTCCGTCGGAGGGTGATCCAGGTACTGCTGGAACACGTGCTCCGTCGTGAAGTCCAGGAACCGGACCGCGATGTGCTCGATCTGGCCGCGCACCTCCCGTACGTGGTCGGCGATGGCCAGCAGCGGCACCCCAGCCGCGTGGAGTTCAGCCGCCACCGACAGCTCCCGGGGGCTGGGCACCCCGTAGACGTCCGGGCAATCGGGGTCCGGCTCCAGGATGCCCAGCTCGATGGCCTCCGCGATGGCCGCCTGGTCGGGGTCGCCACCGAACCGGTCGGCCAACTCCGCCCGAGTGATCCGAGCGGCCTCCTCGTCGGTCCAGGGGCCCTCCACCTCGGCGACCAGGCCAGCACCCCGCCCAGGTCGCGACCGGCGTCCCATGCCTCAAGGAGTTCCTTGATGCTGGAGAGGGTGTAGCCGCGTTCCAGCAGCGCCGAGATCCGCTGGAGCCGGGCCAGGTGCTCGTCTCCGTACACGTTGGCCCGTCCGCGCCGCTCGGGCCGCGGCAGCAGCCCGCGGTCCTGGTACCCGCGAATGGTGCGGACCGTGGCGCCGCTGCGGTGGGCCAGCTCCTCGATGCGGTATTCAGGGGTCGCGGCCGGTTCGGCGGTTGGCTCCGACACGCTTTACCCCTTTCTTTCTTCCGGTGGCTGTGTCGTTTTCGTCGTTCTCATCGGGGCTGCCATCACGTGCTGTGTGGTCGTCGTACGCGCGGCTGCGTTGGTGTCGTGCTGCCTGCTGCCTGCTGCGCGTGCCTGTGTTTGCTGGGCTGTTGTTGTGCTGCGGTTTTGTGTGGTGGGGCCGCCGACGCGGGCGGGTGGGGTGGTGGCCCTGGTGACTGGTGATGGGTGGGGTTCCCCTCCGTGAGGCGCGGGCCTACCCCTTGGGTTCGAGCCTGGCCAGGGCGCGCAGGGCCTTGGGAGCGAAGCGGGACAGCAGGTGCGCACCGCAGGCCTTCGGCGTGACCGGGACCACGGCCTTGTTGCGGGCCACGGCGCGCAGTATCGCGTCGGCGACCTTCTCCGGCGGGTAGTTGCGCTTGCCGTACAGCCGGGTGCTGCGGGTACGGCGGCGCTGTTCCTCCGCGCGGTCCACGCCCACGAAGCGGGTCGTCGTGGTGATGTTGGTATTCACGATGCCGGGGCAGATGGTGGACACACCGATGCCCTGGCCGGCCAGTTCGGCGCGCAGGCACTCACTGAGCATCAGCACGGCGGCCTTGGACGTGGCGTACGCCGGCAGCATGCGGGTGGGTTGGAAGGCCGCCGCGGAGGCGGTGTTGACGATGTGGCCGCCCTGCCCGCGGTCGGCCATCTGCTTGCCGAAGGTACGGCAGCCGTGGATGACACCCCACAGGTTGACGTCGAGTACCTGCTGCCAGTGCTCGGGGCTGGTGTCCATGAAGGCGCCGGAGACACCGACGCCCGCGTTGTTGACCAGCACGTCCACCACGCCGTGCGTCTCGGCGACCTTGTTGGCAAGCTTCTCCATCGCCAATCCGTCGGAGACGTCGACCTGTTCGCTCCACGCCTCCGGGGCGCCGATGAGTCGTGACATCTCGGCGGTGCGGGCAGACCCCTCCGCGTCCCGGTCCACGGCCACCACACGCGCGCCTGCCTCCGCGAACGCGTACGCCGTGGCCCGGCCGATACCGCTGGCCGCGCCCGTCACCAGCACGAGCTGGCCCCCGAAGCGCGCCGCGTACTGGCTCTCGGCGCGCGGCTTCCTGCCAGGGGTGCCGTCCTCCACGTTGGTGACGAACTCCGCGATCCAGGTGGAGATCTGGTCCGGTCGGGTTCGCGGCGCCCAGTGCTTGGCCACCAGACTGCGCCGCGTCAGCTGGGGTGCCCAGTGGTCGAGTTCGTCGAACACCTGCTCCGACACGAAGATGTCACCGGTGGGATGGATGAGCTGGACCGGCACGTGTGCATAGGCGTCGGTGCGCGGGCGGCGCAGCCTGGCGCGCACGTTGTCCCGGTACATCCACACGCCGCGTGCCCCGTCGGTGGGCAGCGACGAGGTCGGGTAGTCGCCGCCGGGTTCACCGCGGGCGGGCGTCCTCTCGACGCGGGACAGCAGCGCCGGCCAAGCGTTGGCGAGCGGGCCGCGCCACAGCGCCTCGGGCAGGACGGGGGTGTGGAAGGCGTACACGTACCAGGACTTGACGCCCTGGCCGAGGAGTTGGCCGACTCGGCGGGGAGTGGGCCGCACGGCGCGCTTGTGAAGCCAGATGCCCAGGTGGTCCAGGCACGGGCCGGACATGGTCGTGAAGGAGGCGATGCGGCCCTCGGTACGCCCGACGGTGGCGAATTCCCAGCCCTGCACCGAGCCCCAGTCGTGCCCCACCAGGTGCACTGGCGCGTCCGGGCTGACGGCGTCCGCCACGGCCAGGAAGTCGTCGGTCAGCTTCTCCAGCGTGTAACCCCCGCGCAGCCGCTTCGGCGCGCTCGACCGACCGCAGCCGCGCAGGTCGTACAGCACGACGTGGAACCGGTCGGCCAACCGCTTCGCGACCTCGCTCCACACCTCCTTGCTGTCCGGGAAGCCGTGCACCAGCACGACGGTCGGCCGCTCACGGTCGCCCAGTTCGGCGACGCACAACTGCACGCCGCCGGTGCTGACCAAATGCTCGGTCGCCCCGGCCAGTGCTCCCGTCGCCACCGCGCCCTGCGCCCCGGTGCTTGCTGCCACTGTGTTCGCCTCCATTCCGTCGGCCTCCACGGCCTCGTTCACTGCCCTGACCCTGCCGATCGCCGGTGTGCCGCTGACCTCCGCGGCGCCCCCGGTGCCCGCTCCCGACCGCCAGCCGCGCCGTCTCAACCGGTGTGGTCCCCGCCTGTGTCACACGCTCCGCCGGTGCGGTCAGCCGCGCTTACCCCACCGACCCCGCCCGCTCCGTCAGCACTGGCGATCTCGCCTTCGCGACCGGGGCCCGTCACGCTGGGCGCCTCGCGGAACTCGCCGTGCGGCCCGCCGTCGCGTGCGCGCACGCTCCCTTCTCCTCAGCCCAGCGCCGCACGTGCGGTAAGTCGTCGTCCAGCCAGAAGGCGCTCTGTTCGGGGTCCTTGGAGTCGGTGACGACGAGTATTTCCTCGAACTTGGCGCCCACGCCCCGGAACCCGAGGTGCGGTTCCACGGCCCACAGGCCGGGCTGCGGTGGGTGGCCGGAGAAGCGGTGGGGGCTCCACAGCGGTGACCAACCCTCCCGGTGCCCGTGCAGCGCGTCGCTGGCCAGGCCCTTGAGGCTCTGCGTGCCGAACCCGAAGACCGTGGGCGCCCAGCGGCGCTGCTTGACCCGGTCGACCTTGTGCGCGATGACGCCGAAAGGGTAGGCGCGGTGGCGGTTGGTGTACCCCTGCCGGGCCATCAGCCGCTCCACGTTCTCGTATATCTCGCGCGGCGGGCGCCGCTCCCGTACCTCGCGTACGATCAACTCGCGGTTTTCCTCCAGGCCAGCGAGTAGCTTTTCGTGCAGCGGGCTCGGGCCGAGGCAGCCGGAGTAGCCGATGTCCGCCGTGTAGCCGTTCAGCACCGGGGCCATGTCGAGGATGAACGGCATCCCCGGCTCCAGCTTCCGGTTGGTGGGGAAGAACTGGAACGGGAGGCGGAAGTCGGTGAAGGCAGTGCGGTCGCTGAACCAGGCGAACGGCAGGTGGAACCAGTCGCGCACGCCGCGCTCGCGTAGCCATTCCCGCTGCATCCGAGCCGCCTCGCGCTCGCTCACGCCGGGACGCAACTGCGCGGCGACGGCCTCCGCGCATGCGTAGGCGAGGCGCTGCACCTCACGGAAACCGCGCAGCTCGGGCGCGCCGCCGGCAAGTCGCGTGCTGAGCCGATCGTCCACCGATGTGGTCATGGCACCCGTCCCGTCCCTTTGTCATGAAGCCCCGTTGCCCCGTCGCGGCCCCGGGCCGAGGTCAGGCCCGCGGACAGGGCGGGCCCGCAGGCGCGGAAGGCCAGGGAGAGTCCGACTTCCGGTCCCGCAACTTGACACTGATGAATGTGACAATGAGCGCCGGCTACGTCAATAGCCCCGACCGCCCTGTGGAAAACCTTCGGTAACATGTGCCACCGCCCGGGAGCACCCTCGTGGGTCGGGGTTGCCCGCGCTCCTACCCTTACGTCGAAACCGCTGGTCACGCCGGGCCGGAGCGACGAAGGAGTACACTGGGTGTTCTCCTTGGGGCCCGTACCCCTACGGGCTTCTACGACTCCGGTCGTAGGGCGAAAGGGCCCGTGGAGGGACGCCGGCAGCCAGAAGCGCCACTACCTTCGAATACGTGACTGTGATCGCTACCGAAGGTCTGAGCAGGCGGTTCCCCCGGGTAACCGCCTTGGACCGGCTCTCCCTCGACATCGCCCCGGGCGTGACTGGACTGGTGGGTGCCAACGGCGCCGGCAAGTCCACGCTGATCAAGATCCTGCTCGGCCTGTCCCCCGCCAGCGAGGGGAAGGCCGCCGTGCTCGGCCTCGATGTAGCCAGCGAGGTCGGAGTGATCAGAGAGCGGGTCGGGTACATGCCCGAGCACGACTGCCTGCCGCTGGACGTCTCGGCGACCGAGTTCGTCGTCCACATGGCGCGCATGTCCGGGCTGCCACCGTCCGCCGCGCGCGAGCGCACGGCGGACACGCTGCGCCACGTAGGTCTGTACGAGGAGCGGTACCGCCCGATCGGCGGTTACTCGACCGGCATGAAGCAGCGGGTCAAGCTCGCGCAGGCGCTCGTCCACGACCCGCAGCTCGTGCTGCTCGACGAGCCGACCAACGGCCTCGACCCGGTCGGCCGGGACGAGATGCTCGGCCTGATCCGCCGTGTGCACACCGACTTCGGCATCTCCGTTCTGGTGACCTCCCACCTGCTCGGCGAGTTGGAGCGCACCTGCGACCACGTCGTCGTCATCGACGGCGGCAAGCTGTTGCGGTCCTCGTCGACCGACGACTTCACCCAGGCCACGGCCTCGCTCGCGGTGGAGGTCACGGACAGTGACGCGTATCCGGACGGCACGGCCGCGCTGCGCGAGGCACTTGAGGGCGCGGGGATCGCGGTGGCCACGGCCGAGCGGGAGGCCGACGGCTCACCGGCGTCGACCAGGGTCCTGTTCGTGGAGGTCACCGGCGACCCGACGTACGACGCGGTGCGTGACGCGGTCGCCGGACTCGGCCTCGGCCTGGTGCGGATGGAGCAACGCAGGCACCGCATAGCGGAGGTGTTCCGCACCGACTCCGCCACGGCCGACCCGCCCCCGGGGGCCAACTCGCAGTCCCCCACTTCGCGGCCCGCTGCCGGCGAGCCCGCCCCACGGCCCGCTGCCCCGGGGCCGTCCGCCCACCCACATCCCGCGCAGCAGGACGCCGCGCGCCAGCACCAGGAAGGAGGCAGCGGCGATGTCGCCTAAGACACGAGCCGGCGATGCGGCCGGCGCGCGGCAGACCCCGCGCGGCGCGGCGCCGGTCGCCGATGTCATCCACAACATCGGCTACCGGCACTACGACGGCCCGCGCCTCGGCCGCGCCTACGCCCGCCGCTCGCTCTTCTCACAGAGCCTGCGGGGCGCCTACGGGCTCGGCCGTTCCGCCAAGTCCAAGGTGCTGCCGATGCTGCTGGCCGGCGTGATGTGCCTGCCGGCGGGAATCATCGTGGCGGTCGCTGTGGCGACCAAGACCGACGAACTGCCGGTCGAGTACACGCGGTACGCGATCATCCTGCAGGCCGTGATCGGCCTGTTCGTGGCCGCTCAAGCACCACAGTCGGTCTCGCGTGATCTGCGCTTCAAGACCGTCCCGCTGTACTTTTCGCGGCCGATCGAGACGGCCGACTACGTGGTCGCGAAGTTCGCCGCGATGGCCTCGGCCATCTTCCTGCTCACCGGGACCCCCGTGCTGATCCTCTATGTGGGGGCGCTGCTCGGAAAGCTCGATTTCGTGGACCAGACGAAGGGGTTCGCACAGGGAATGGTGTCCGTGGCTCTGCTTTCGCTCCTCTTCGCCGGCATCGGCCTGGTGATCGCCGCACTCACGCCGCGCCGCGGCTTCGGCGTTGCCGCCGTCATCGCCGTGTTGACCATTTCGTACGGCGCGGTCAGCGTGATGCAGGGCATAGCCAACGAGCAGGGTGAGACCGGCGCGATCGAGTGGATCGGCCTCTTCTCACCGATCACGCTCATCGACGGCATCGGCTCCGCCTTCCTCGGCGCGACCTCCGCCGCGCCCGGCCAGTTCGGCCCGGACGCAGCCGTTGGCCTCGCGTACCTGCTGGTGTACGCCGTGCTGATCGCCGGAGCGTACGGTCTGCTGCTCCGTCGCTACCGGAAGGTCGGGCTGTGACCGCCCTCGCGCGTATGAGGCGCCCTGCTGATCGGTCCGCGAGCGCAAGCGGTCGCCTGTCGGCGCGCCAGCCGCGCGGTCACCGTCACCTCTCGGACGCCGCCGTCCGTCCGTCGCCCGCCACCACCCCTCGAAGGAATGGGCCGCGCCCATGAGCACTCTCATCATCGACAACGTCTCGCGCTGGTTCGGGAACGTCGTCGCCGTCAACGACGTGACGATGACCATCGGCCCGGGTGTGACCGGCCTGCTCGGCCCCAACGGCGCCGGCAAGTCCACGCTGATCAACATGATGGGCGGCTTCCTCGCGCCCTCCACCGGCTCCGTCACGCTGGACGGCACGCAGATCTGGCGCAACGAGCAGAGCTACCGGCACATCGGCATCGTGCCCGAGCGCGAGTCGATGTACGACTTCCTCACCGGGCAGGAGTTCGTGCTGGCCAACGCCGAGTTGCACGGGCTCCCCAAGCCGCGCCCCGCCGCACAGCGAGCGCTGGCCACGGTGGAGATGGAGTACGCGGCGGGCCGCAAGATCTCCACGTACAGCAAGGGCATGCGGCAGCGCGTGAAGATGGCGTCCGCACTGGTCCACGACCCGTCCGTGCTGCTGCTCGACGAGCCGTTCAACGGCATGGACCCGCGCCAGCGGATGCAGCTCATGGACCTGTTGCGACAGATGGGCGCCGAGGGGCGCACCGTGCTGTTCTCCTCCCACATCCTCGAAGAGGTCGAGCAACTGGCCGCGCACATCGAGGTGATCGTCGCCGGCCGGCACGCCGCGTCGGGTGACTTCCGCAAGATCCGCCGGCTGATGACCGACCGCCCGCACCGCTACCTGGTGCGCTCCAGCGACGACCGGGCGCTGGCCGCCGCGCTGATCGCGGACGCGTCCACGGCGGGCATTGAGGTGGACACTGAGGAGGGCGCGCTGCGCATCCAGGCCGTCGACTTCAACCGGTTCACCGAACTGCTGCCGCGCGTCGCCCGCGAGCACGGCATCACGCTCCTCACGGTCTCGCCTTCGGACGAGTGCCTGGAGAGCGTCTTCTCCTACCTCGTCGCGGCATAACGCAAGGAGCCCCCAGCAATGTACAACCCCACGGTCGCCCGGCTCACCTACCGGGCTTTGCTCGGCCGGCGCCGCGCGCTGATCCTCTTCTCGCTGCCCGCGCTGTTGATCGTGATCTCGATCGCGATCCGGCTGATGACGGGGGCCGACGACGCCACCGCCGACGCGATCCTGGGCGGTTTCGCGCTGTCCGTGATGGTCCCGCTCATCGGCGTCATCGCGGGTACCGGCGCCATCGGCCCGGAGATCGACGACGGTTCGGTGGTGTACCTGTTGGCCAAGCCGGTGAAGCGGCCAACGATCATCGTCACCAAGCTGTTCGTCGTGGTCGGCGTCACGATGGCCTTCTCTGCCATACCCACCCTGATTGCCGGCCTGATCCTGAGCGGCAACAGCCAGGGGATAGCCGGCGCGTACACCTCGGCCGCCGCCATGGCCTCCATCGCCTACAGCGCCATCTTCCTGCTGCTCGGCACCGTCACCCGGCACGCGGTCGCCGCCGGCCTGGTGTACGCGCTGGTGTGGGAGTCCGTGTTCGGTACGTACGTCACCGGTGCGCGCCAACTCAGCGTCCAGCAGTGGTCCCTGGCAGCGGCCGAGCAGATCGGACAGGGCGGCGTGATCACCTCGGACGTGGGCCTTCCGGTGGCCGTTGTGCTGCTCATCTGCGTGACGGTGGTCGCCACCTGGTACGCGTGCCAGAAGCTGCGCGGCCTCACGCTGGCCGGCGATGAGTAAGGGTGTCACCGGTCGCCGCCCGGCTGTTGGCGGCCGCTGGGCGGGGCCGGGCGACGAGGCGATGTGGCATGCGGGGCGGTGACGTTGGCCCTGGCGCCGTCCGACCACCGGCCTGAAGTGGCTGAGCTGGTCGCGGGCGCGCGGTGGGTACGCCCTTGCCGTTGGCTAGCCAACCCCTCCCGCATCGCGTGGAGATGACCCGCCCACACGGGCGGCAGCGACCGTGGGGAGGGGCCGGAACCGGCCGTCGCACGGGGGCTGCCCTGCGGGCTCCGTACGGTCATCGGTCCGACACCTACAGGTGGCCGCTAGCTCAACGGCACGTGTACAAGCCAAAGGTTGAACAGTTTTTGACCGTTGGCATGGGGGTTGGCATGGGGGGTGTTGTCAGAGGTGGCGAGTAGCGTCTGTGACATGGGGTACTCGGGTTGGATCATCGTCGCCAAGGGCGATGACACGCTAGCGAAGGAGCCCGCCGTCGCCGCCCACGGGAGCGCGGTCCTGGCGGAGTACGTCCGCGGGGACTGGCGCGAACTGTGGCTGAATGACCGTCGGGGGGTACGGCCGAGCCCGTCGGTGGCAGAGCTGGTCGCGACGACGGGCGCCCCGGCCATGGCGATCTACGTGATGGACGAGGACTGCGCGGTGGCGTACGGGGCGACGCCGTCGGGCCGGCGTTGGGAGGGGGTGTTCTCCGAGGAGGCGGCCTCGGCCTACGAGGCGTTGCCGCCCGGCTACCACCGCGGACGGGCGGTTGCCGACGCCCTGTCCTGGGCCGAGGAGGCCGGCCTGACCTGCTGCCCACCCGAGCCCGTGGAGACAGCCCTGCGTGACGGCTGGTACTCGGACCTGCTGGAGCGCTTCGGCCTGCTGGAAGGCGTGTAGGTACATCGGGCGCAGTGAGGAAGGCGGCGCCCGGCGGCAACCCGGGCGCCGGGCACGAGTCCCGAACGGGCCGCCGCACCCGGTGAGCGGTACGCTGTACGGAGACGTGGCAGACAGCCGAGGCCGGCATGCGCACCACCGCTCACGAGGCCGAGGGCCCCGGGCGAGCGATTGTCCCGGGCGCAGGGGGCCGGTTCCGCGGTTGCCTGACCGCCCCGTCACCCCCGCCGCGCCTCTGCGGCGCCGTACGCGTCGGGTGGCACCGCCCCCTGCCCGGTGGCTCCATCGGTACTCGACCCGGGGTGCCGCGGGCCATGGCGGGTGCGTGTGAGGCGCACGCCGAGCGCGGGCTGCTGACGCCTGGCGCCGCCGTACGTGGTGGGCCGCGCTCCCCGCGCCCGGTGCCGTAACGCGGTCACCGAAACACCTGCGGCGGCGAGCCGGTACCGAAGCGATCAGTGCGGCGCGGCTGGGGCGGAGTGGCCAGGGTGGCCGGGGTGGAGCAGTGGGGCCAGCGCGGCGGTCCGGAGCGGCCGGGCGGCACGGTCGCGGGAGGTCAGGGCAGGTGCGGGTGGGCGGTCTGCGCCGCCTCCCGATCGTCGCTGACCAGCAGCAGTACGGCGGCGCGCTCGGCGCTCGTGGAGCGGACCTTGTGTGGCGTGGTGGCCTTGAAGTAGACGGAGTCGCCCGGTTCGAGGGGGACGGTCATCGAAGGGAAGATCAGTCCGGCGCTGCCGGCGTGGACGAAGACGAACTCCTCGCCCGGGTGGTCCCGGAACGACGCCGGCCCGGCGTCGTGCGGCGGGTAGATCATGAACGGTGTCATCCGCTTGTCGCCGGCCTCCAGGGCTATCCCCTCGTACCGGCTGCCAGGTTCCTCGTCGGAGGAGAGCACCTGGCGCTCGCCGGCCCGCGTGACGGTGATCTCGGAGGCGTCCGTCGCGTCGGCGAACAAGTTGCCCAGCGGGACGTGCAGGGCTTTGGCGAGCGACACGCTGACGGCGATGGACGGAGTGCTGTAGCCGCGCTCGACCTTGGACAGGTAGCTCTTCGTGACCCCGGTGCGCTCGGCGAGCGCCTCCAGGGTCAGCAGGCGTTCCTTACGTAGCTGCCGTACCCGATTGATCACTGTCTTCTCCCCTTCACGCCACCCCGCGCGGGCTGGGACCGACTGGGCGGGACACCAAGTATGTCCCGCCGGTCCCTCGCTGGCCCGGCCCCGGTCGGTCCCGTCCGACGGTGGTGCCGGCTGGCGGACGGCCCGGGCAGCGATTCCGCGTCGCGCGGCCACCCGACGGGTGACTGCGCGACATCGGAGCACTTGACACGGAACCCTTGCGACAGGACACAAGGTGTCATATGGTGAAAATAGTTTCCTCGGAGGGGTGCGGCGCACAGCGGGCGCAGCACCGGACGACGACGGGGCACGCCGGCATCGCCGGCGCTTCGGAACTGGAGCAGACGATGGCAAACACGCTGCAAGACTCGAAGGCCGTGCTCGTGGATCGCGCCGAGCGCCAGATGAACGGCCACTTCGGCGACTCGAAGTTGACCACCCGCCAGAAGATCGCCCTGACCTGCCGCATCGCTTACGGCGGCGGCCACGATGCGGGACTGGCCGGCCAGATCAGCGCATATGGCCCGCGGCCCGGCACGTACTTACACCCAGTGCCTGGGCCTCGGCTTCGACGAGATTACCGAGGACAACCTCCTGCTGGTGGACGAGGACCTGCGGGTCCTTGAGGGCGAGGGCATGCCGAGCCCCGCCAACCGCTTCCACTCCTGGATCTACCGGGCCCGTGCGGACGTCAACTGCGTCGTCCACACCCACGCGCTGCACACGGCGGCGCTCGCGATGCTCGAAGTGCCGCTCGTGGTCTCGCAGATGGACACCACGCCGTTGTACGACGACGTCGCCTTCCTCGAGGACTGGCCCGGCGTCCCGGTTGGGAACGAGGAGGGCGAGATCATCTCGGCGGCCCTCGGCGACAAGCGCGTCATCTTCCTGGCCCACCATGGCCAACTCGTCACCGGCGCCACCGTCGAGGAGGGCTGCAACCTGGCCCTGCTCATCGAGCGCGCGGCGCGCCTGCAACTCCTCGCCATGGCGGCCAGGACCATCAAGCCGTTCCGCCCGAGCTGGCCCGCGAGGCCCACGACTGGACCTCCACCGACCGCCGCAACTAGGCGAACTTCGCCTACTACGCGCGCAAGGCCCTCCGCCGCCACCCCGACTGCGTCACGGGCGAGGTGCACCTCTGATAGCCGGGACACGGACAGCGCGGCCTCCGACGAAACAACTACCGCTGACCGGGGTGATCTCCTACCCCGTCACCCCGTCACCCCGTTCAGCCCGGAGACCGGCGCACTCGACCTCCCCGCGCTGCGCCGCCTCACCGACGACCTCGTGACCGCCGGCAGTCACGGCATCGCCCTACTGGGGAGCACCGGCGAGAGCGCCTACCTCAGCGAGACGGAGTGGGACGCAGTCTGCGAGACGACACTGGACGCCGTCGCCGGGCGGGTCCCCACGATGGTCGGCGTCGCGCACTACAGCACGGAGGGCACGGTCCGTCGCGCCCGCGTCGCCGCTCGGCACGGAGCTACCGCGATCATGGTGCTCCCGCAGGTGTACTGCAAGCTGACCGACGCGGAACTCGCTCGGCACTTCGCCGCCGTCGCCGACGCGAGTGACCTGCCGGTCATGCTCTACAACAACCCGGGCACGAGCGGCGTCGACCTGCCACCCGAGACGGTGGTCACTCTCGCGCGACGGATCTCCAACCTGACAATGGTCAAGGAGAGTTCCGGCGGCGCGACACGCTTCCGCGCCATCCACGAACTGTCGGACGGAGCGTTGTCGGTCTACAACGGGAGCAATCCGCTCGCCCTCGAAGCCTTCCATGCCGGCGCGGTTGGCTGGTGCACGGCGGCGCCCTGCCTGACCGCACGCTGGTGGCTGGAGTTGTACGCCGCGGCGACGGCTGGGGACCAGGTGTGGGCCGACGCGGTACTGGCTGAGTTGCTGCCGCTCTTGCGGTTCATCGTAGGGTACGGGCTGCCGCGAGCGATCAAGGCCGGCCTGGAGATCCGTGGCCGAGCCGTCGGCAGACCCAGGCCGCCCCTGTTGCCACTACCGGGTGCCCAGGTGGCCGAGTTGCGCCGGATGCTGGAGCGACTCGACACCCACCCGATCCCCGACCAGGCAGCGTCCCGAGCGGCTGGACAACCGGCATGAGCCCGCCGCACCGTGTCCACCCGCCGATCCGTGCCCGGGAGCGCTGCCCTCTCGCAGGAGGCAGGGTGGTCCTTACGGAAGGCTCCTGGCGGCCTGTTGTAATCACCTCATGCCGGAGTTGATGCTCGTCGTGTTCCGCGTCGTCGCGGAAGCCCTCGCGTACGCCAACCCGTTCGCGTGGGCCCAGCGGCGCAGGCGACAGCGGCGACTGCGCCGCCTCGCCCGGGGGAGACGGCACTGTTCCCCTGCGACGTGCGGGACGCGCAACTGACGGACGGACAGTGGAAGAACGGCTACCTCGCGGTGGGTCCACACCCAGCGGCATGGTAGGAGAAGGGGCGAAGGCAACAGACGGTGGGCTCCTGGCCCCGCTGCTCCCGGTGTCGGCGGACGAGATCAGCGTCGCCTTCCGCTCACAGTCCGGCGATACCGAGATACGGCTACACCCCGACGAAGCTCCGACCGTGTTGCGGGCGTTGGGGCAGAGGAGCCACTGACGAGAAGCGGCATCGATCACCGATGGAGGCCGGTGACGGAGACAGGGGGAGGTGCGTCGCGGGGTGAAAGCGCTGGCTAAGCGGCGGCGGTGAGGCATGGTCGCCGCCAGCGTTGGGAGCCGGCTGCCGCGCCCGGGACCGCCCGCCCGATGGCCCGATGTGGCTGCGGCGGCCCTAACCCAGCACTGGGCGCGCGGCGTGAGCCGGGCGACGGCGTCGAGCCGAGTTGGGACACGGTGGTGCGGAAGCCGTGGGGCGTGTGGTGGTCGACGGGCGGCGTGCGAGGACCGCGTGGAGCAGAGGGGTCTGGGCCGGATGCGTCCGTCCGGGTGGCGGGCGTGCGGTACTGCGGTTGCGTGTATGCGTCGGCGCGCGCGTCCCGTACGGACGCCGGACTTCCTACGGTGCGGGGAGTCGGCTACAGAAAGCAGGGCTTCCCGTGTCCGTCACCGACATCTACCTGGCCAACAACGAGTCGTACGCGACCTCCACCCCCGTCGCGCCCTTCGGTGAGCCGCCGAGCAGGCACCTGGCCGTGATCACCTGCATGGACGCGCGGATCGACGTGTACGCGATGCTCGGCCTCGAACTCGGCGAGGCACACGTCATCCGCAACGCGGGGGGCGCGGCCAGTGACGACGTGATTCGGTTGCTCGTCGTCAGCCAGCGGGAGTTGTCGACGCGGGAGGTGATGCTGATCCACCACACCAAGTGCGGGATGCTCGGTCTGTCGGACGACGCGTTCAAGCGGGACATCGAGGCGGAGACGGGGGTGCGGCCCCCGTGGGCGGCGGAGGGGTTCGAGCAGCTTGAGGAGGACGTGCGGCAGTCGGTGGCCCGGGTCCTGCTGAACCCGTTCGTGCCGCACAAGGAGTCGGTGCGTGGCTTCATCTACGACGTCGACACGCGGCGGCTGCACGAGGTGGAGTGCCCGGGCCCGCCCTGATCCGCCCCGGTCCATCACGGGGGGCAGGCGAGAGACGACACCGCCGATCGCGGCCGGACCCGCCCCGGCCCGTACCCCTGCGTGCCCCCCGAGCGCGCCCCACCCCCGCGAGCCCGCCCCGCCCCGCGATCTCGCCCCCGCGAGCCCGCGCCGCACCGCCCACGGCGCCATGCCACACACCGCTACGGAGGGAAAAACAGCATGCGATCATGACTCGAAGCGACGCGACGGACAGCGTACGCACCACGGACAGCGTACGCACCGACGCCCCGGGGCGGGGGGCTCCGGGGCGTGGTGTGGTGAACGACTGCGACAGGGAGGGGAGTTGTCGTGGAGAGGTCAGACCTTCAGGTTGCGGCCCGCGCCGAGGCCGAGGGCGGCCAGACCGGCGCAGACCCCGAGCAGCAGGAGCAGCGGCACCGTCCAGCCGTCGGTGACCTGGTGTACCGCGCCGAGGACCAGAGGGCCCGCGGCGGCCAGCAGATAGCCCCAGGTCTGAGCCATGCCGGAGAGGCGGGCGGCGGTGTGCGCGTCGCGGGCGCGCAGCACCATCATCGTCAGGGCGAGGCCGAGCGCGCCGCCCTGCCCGATGCCGAGCAGCGTGGCCCACAACCAGGCGCCGCCCGTGGGCGAGACGAGCAATCCGACGACGCCGCAGGCCATCAGCGAGGCGACGCCGATCGCCAGCATCCGCTGTTGCCGCATGCGCCCGGCGAGCAGTGGCACGACGAACGATCCGACGCCCTGCAGCAGCGTGCTGTAGGCGAAGATGAGCCCGGCCGTCGACTTGCTCATCCCGTTGTCGGTGAAGACGGTCGGCAGCCAGGCGATCACGACGTACGCGACGAGCGACTGCGAGCCCATGAACAGGCTGATCTGCCAGGCCAGCGGCGTGCGGGACAGGCGCGAGGCGTCGGCGACGGCGGTGGTCTCGGAGCCGACGGGCGTGGCGGTGGCGGGGTGGGCCGGCGTTGCTGCGGGCTGGCCGTGCCGGACGCCGCGGCGGGCGATGACCGCCTGGGGAACCCACAGCAGCGCGGCGACCGCGGCCAGCAGCGCCCACGAGGCGAGGGAGCCGCGCCAGCCGCCGAGGGCATTCTCCAGCGGGACGGCCGCGGCGGCGGAAGCGGTGGCGCCGATGATCATCGCGGTCGAGTACACGGCCGTCATGGCCGCCGCGCGCTCCGGGAAGTCCCGCTTGACCAGGCCCGGCATCAGCACGTTGAGCCAGGCGATGGCCGTGCCGACGAACGCGCCGCCGACGAACAGCGTGACCATCGGGGGCGCCACCCGCAGTAGGATGCCACCGCACAGCAACACCAGCGCGGCCAGCAACACCGCCTCGGTGCCGAACCGGCGGGCTAGCTTCGGCGCCAGCGGCGACGCCACTCCCATGAAGACGAGCGGGATGGTGGTGACCAGGCTGGTCGCGGTCGCCGCGAGGTGGAAGTGGTCGCTGATCTCACCGAGCAGCGGGGAAACGCCGGCCAGCGCCGCGCGCATGTTGAGCGCAGCGAGCACGATACCGAGAAGGAGCAGGGCGGGGTGCGCGCGTAGCGTGCGCCGCGCGGCGGCCACCGGTGGAGTGGGGACCAGGTCCTCTTCGGCATCGATGAGCCGGTCATCGGGCGCGGTGCTGGGTCCGGATATCCCGGACATAGGCGGCTTACCTTTCGTCGATCTCGGGCGTGGGGGCGTACCGGACGGACTTCCGGGCCGGTGAGCGGACTCGCGTTCCGGGCGGGCGTGGGGCAAACAGAGCCAGCGGGTTGCGGGGGCCCGCGGTGAGCTGCGCGCGCGGGAGTCTCGATGGCGGCGAGTGTTGGGGCGGCGGGTCCGGGCGCGGGATGTGCGGGCGGGGATGGGCTGAGGAGTCGGGCTAGGGGGTCGGGGCGAGCAGCGCGTCCACCGCCTGCATGGGAGCGGCGAGCAGCGCCCGGGCCGCGCCCTCCGCCGCCGCCGGGTCGCCGGAGGCGATGGCGTCGATGACCGCGTGGTGGTCGCCGGGGTCGATGTGCGGCATGTCGTGGTCGCCGAGCGCAGTGAGCAGGGCCTCGCGTACGGAGCTGCTGAACCAGCCGTACGTCGCGCTCAGCGCGGAGTTGTGCGCCGCGTCCACCACGGCCCGGTGGAACGCGACGTCGTGGTCCGCGTACAGTTCCAGGTCCGCGCCCTGCGGCGGCGGGCCGTCCGCGTGCGCGAGTGCGGCCTGCGTGGCGAGCGCGGCCCGCATCCGTTCCAGGTCGCCCGGGCTGTGCCGGAGTGCGGCGAGGCGGGCGCCCTCGGCCTCCAGCGCGATGCGCAGCTCCAGCACGTCCCGGATACCGGCGCGCTGGACGCCGCGCATGACGGCGGCCGGGTCGGCCGTGGACACGACGAACGTGCCCTCGCCTTGTCGGGACTGGAGCATCCCGGAGTGACAGAGGACGCGTACGGCCTCGCGCACGGTGTTCCGGCCCACCTGGAGCTGCTTGGCGAGCACGTGTTCGGTCGCCACCCGGTCCCCGACCCGCCAGGTGCCGTCCGCCACCTGCGCGCGCAACTGCTCCACGACGGTGTCCACGAGCGACTTCCGCCCCGCTGCCCGCAGTGTCATGGCTCTCGCTCTCTCGTGTGCTCTGTGCTCTCCGTAGTTTGCCCGGTCATCCTACAACTGGCATGCGGAGTGAGACATCGCCGCCGAGCGTGACGCGCGCTACGCCGACGGTCCGCTGCGTGGGCGGCCTGCTGCCTGGGCCGCCAGCGTGCGGGTGTGGGGTCTGTCTACGGAGGACCACGGACTCGACCGTTCCCGTAGCGAGACCGTTTGCGCACGTCAGAGCCCCGGCGGCGCGCAAGGTCAGGCACGGCGGCCCGGCCGGGGCGGGCAGGTCGCTGGGCCCGGCCGAGGTCGCGCCCCGGGGGCCCTCGGGTGCACCGGGACCGCCGCCCCCGGTGCACCCGGCCCCGAAGCGCGCGGGTGACGTACTGCCGTCGTGGGCGCGACTCCGCGAGGAGGTCACCGGCGTGTGGATGAGCGGGTCGGGGGCGGGGGCCCCGGTGGCGTCGGGGGGGCGGGGCGGCCGTGGCCGGAGGGGGCGGGGTCAGGCTCGTCGCCACGGCGTCGGCGAAGGCCAGGGCGGCGGGGCTGAGGGTGTCCCAGCGGCGGACGGCCCAGCCGGTGGCGAGCGGGGGGGAGGGAATGGGGATGAGGCGCAGGCCGGGGTGTTCGGCGGCGCGCCAGCCTGGGAGGGCGGGCACGATGGCGTGTCCGAGGCCGAGTTCGGCCAGCAGCATGGCGGTGTCCCAGTCGGCGACGCTGGTGCTGGCGTCCGGTTCGGTGCCGTGCTGGGCGAAGTGGCCGTCCAGGGAGCGGCGTGAGGTGGAGTTCTCCGGGAGGTGGATGTGCCGGATGTCGGCGAGGTCGTCGGGGCCGACGGTCACGCGGGTGGCCAGCGGGTCGTCGGCGCGTACGGCGAGCACCCAAGGGAGGCTGGTCACCGGGCGCTGCTGTACGCCGCGTACGGGCGGGCCGATGGTGATCCAGGCCAGGTCGGCGGTGTCGGCGGCCAGTGCGTCGAGGCAGCCGCGGCCCGAGTTGGAGGTCTGGAACTCCAGGCCGACCTGCGGGTGTCGGGCCCGGAAGGAGACGACGGCCTGCGACATGAAGTGGCGTACGGAGATGGCGCCGGTGGTGATGCGTACCGTGCCGGCCACGCCGTCGCGTATCTCGCGCAACTGCCGTACGGCCAGGTCGAGCGCGCCGATACCGTCGTGCGCGGCGTGCCGCAGCAGTCGGCCGGCGGGGGTGGGGGCCACCCCGCGCGGTTGGCGTTTGAGCAGCGGCAGCCCGAGTTCGCGCTCCAGGCGGCGTACGCGTTGGCTGACGGCCGACTGGGTGCAGGACAGGTCGCGGGCCACGGCGCTGAGGCTGCCGGCCTCGCAGACCGCGAGGAACGCGCGGAGATCGTCGAGGGTCATCGGGTCACCCTAGACGAGTGCAACTCCCCAATCCATGGCTTGGGGAGTTGCAAGGAAACCCGTGGATTGACTTGGATGTGGCCGGCGCAGATCCTCATGGGCAGGGCGAAGTCGGCGCAACGGAGCCCCGGGCGGCAACCCGCTCGTCACGGCGCCGCGCTTCCGGATGCGCGGCGTGGTGCCGGGCGGGTGCCGACCCCTTCGCCCCGACACCTTTACCTCGGCCCATCCACCTCGACTCCTTCGCCCCGCCCCGGGGCCCCGGGGCGGGGCTGGGTGACGCGTGGTGGCACGGGAGGTGCGTGGGCCGAGGCCCGAGCCGGCAGGGCCGGGCCGTGCCGGGGCACCGGGAGCGACCCGAGGAGGGATCGGGTCGCCGGGGCCCGGCCGGTGGCCGAGCGCGCGACAGGGGGACGGCACCCGCGACGAGCCGGCTCCCCTTCCCCCGGGGCCGGTTCGCCGGTCGAGCCGGTGGTCAGTCCGTGGGCCACTCCCAGGACATGTCGTGCACGCCGGCCGGGCAGCGGATCGGGAGCATGTGGGCCGAGTGGGAGACGTCGCGCGCCAGGCGGCGGCTGTTGCGCTTCTCGGCCCCTATCCGCTCCCGGTAGTAGCGGTGGCACCCCGCCGGCAGGGCGTCGGGGTGGAAGTAGACGTGCAGCATGTACTCGCTCAGGTGGACCCGGGTGCGCCGCTCGTGGTGGGTGGAGGGCACGTTGCTCGGGCCGAGGAGCACCTCGTAGTCGATCACCGCGGTCTCGTTGCGCGCCAACTCGCGGCCGAGCAGTACCTCGATGATGATGCAGCGCAGCTCCGGCAGGAAGCGCACGGAGCCCGGCTTGCCGCAGCGTACGATGACGTCGATCGACTCGGTGGCGGTGTCGTCGATGCAGTGCACGACCGTCAACCGGCTGGCCCCGTCGCGGGTCGCGCGCAGCAGCTGGTGCACGGAGGTGCTGCGGATGCACCGCCGCTCGTCCAGGCGCAGCGTCTCGCGGATGACGACGGAGCACAGGTCCTCGTTGAAGTGCGCGAACGCGGCGCCCAGGGCCTGTTCGACGGTGGAGTTCTCGCCGAAGACGCGTTGCGACGCGCTGAGGTCCTGGAGTTCACAGACCGCGCGCCCGCGCGGTCGGTGTCGGCCGAGCAGTGAGCGCAGGGCGCCGGTGGGCAGCGCGAGGATGTCCTCCAGCGCGTCCACGGCGCGCAGTGATTGGGCCCGCTCCCGCTGACTCCGGCCGCGCTGCCAGTAGCTGAGGGTGGCCAGGCTGATCCGGATGCCGTGGGCCTCAAGCCGTTCTCTGACCCGTTCCAGCGGGAGGCCGCGTTGGCGCAGGGCCTCGCGGAAGACGGCGGCGAAGGAGGTCGCCGGGGTGATGTGTGTGGTGAGAGGGGCGGCGGTGGCGGGGGCGACGTCCTCGGGGTCGGCCAGCGGCGTCGCGTTGGCCCGTACCAGGAGTCTGGGCGGGGCCCCGGCCGCGGCGATCATCCGCGGCTTGGTGAGGGGGACCGCCCCGAGCGACGCGCCGCCCGCAGCGTTGCCGCCCGGCGTGGTGCGGCTCGCCGCGGTGCTGTGGGGGGGTGGCGCCGCCCGGTGGGGAGCTGTTCGGTGCGGGGCCGGTCGGTGGGGAGGTGTTCGGGAGGGGCTGGGGGCGGGTGGGCGTGGCGGCACGGGCCGGTGAGGCGGTCGGCGCCGGGGCTTTGTGGCCCGGGCCGCCGGCCGGGTCGCCGTGGGGCATCTTGTCCATGACGTCTCCAGGGGGTCACACGGTCTCGCGGGGGCGTGGCGCGCGTCGGTACGGAGCGGTGCGCGATGGTGCCGGGGTACGGGGGTACCGGGGGCACCGACGGGGGGTGCGCGGTGGTGCCTGTGTGGCACGGGATGCTGGGTGGGGGGCGGGGGGGTGGATGCGTGGTGACGGCGCGGGGGACCTCGCGATACCGATGCCAAACAGTGCGGGGGCCGCTCACCGTATCCGGCGAGCAGCCCCCGTGTCCCGTGAGGTGAGTGTGACCTAGCCGAGGTTGAGGCTCAGCCCGTAGTACGACAGGGCGTCGTCGAGGGCTGGAAGTAGGACGAACCGGGCGAGTTGACGCTGCCGTTGCACTTCTGGTTGGTCGGGCCGCCGGAGGTCATGCCCTGGGCCTGGTTGCCCGATATGTACGCGCCACCGCTGTCACCGCCCTGGGTGCACACCGAGGAGCTGCCCAGACCGCGCACGATCGTGTTGGGGCCGCCGTTCTGGTCGACGTAGGTGACGGTGACGTTGTACGACTTGACCGCGCCGCAGGTCCACTGCGTGGTCTGGCCGGACTTGCACAGCGCGGCGCCGGACGCGGCACGCTTGCTGCCCTTGACCGCGACAGTCCCGGCGCTGCCCCAGGTGCCGAGCTTGGTGGCGATCTGGTCGTCGGAGTCGACCCGGGCGATGCCCATGTCGACACTGTTGGTGCCGACCCCGAAGCGGGTCTTCTCGCCCTTCGCGAAGTGCTGGTTGTCGTAGTACAGGTCAGGCAGGTCCTCGATGCAGTGGCCCGCCGTCACCAGGTACTGGCGGCCCGAGCTGTCCTTGGCGCCGTAACCCACCGAGCACAGGTAGCCGTTGAACGTCATCCGGCTCTGCCCGGGTAGACGAGCGTCTGCGGGGCGAGCTGCTACTTGCCCTCGACCACGCGGACGGCCTTGCCGAGCGACTTGGCCTGCTTCAGGAACGCGCGGGCGCCGGCGCTCTTGTCGCTGGCCACCTCGACGACAACGGTGTCGGACGGGAGGTCGACGGACCAGGCGGCGATGCCGGAGGGGGTCTGCCGGGCGGCCTGGGCGTCGAGCTTGGCCTTGACGGCGTTGAGCGCGGACTCACCGCGGGCCGGGACGCGCGCCGTCAGGCCCGCGTCCTCGATCCGGTCAGCCGTCTTGGCGTCGGGCGCGTTGACGACCAGCGTCCCGGCCTTGTTGAAGAACGCGCCCTGGGTAGCGATCCGCTTCTTGCCGAGGCTGGCGAGCGTGTTCTGCTGCTCAGCCTGCGCGTCGAGCCGCTCGATCGCGGCGTCCTCGCTCACGCCGAGCGTGGTGGCCAGCGCCGAGACCATCTCCGGCTGGTACCGGGGGTCATGGGGGCGGAGTCGTCCTTGGCCTGTGCGCCAGAGACCACCGTGACGGACAGCATGGCGCCGACCGCGGTGGCGAGGACGTACGTGCGGTTACCTCTCACGTTCTTTCCTTCCGGTTGCAGCGCAAGCGGCCCCAGGCAGGGGGGTGTGAGGTCCCGCGGAAGTGCGGGGCTCGGGAGGGGCGCTCGGCTGGTGGCGCGGGTGGGGACCGGTCGCCGCGCCCCGAACTTTCGCGCAACCGACACAGGGGGAACAAGGTTTCGTCACGCGCCTTTTTCAACAGAGTTACGTAACTCTGTGAAGGTGGGAGCCATACGAGGCTGCCCGCCAATCCGCCCGACCGGCTGGCGCGCCCGCGGTGGCCCGGTGCTCGGGTACGGGTCCGTTGACGGGCGACCCGGCCCTGATCGGCGCCGACGGCGCGGCGGGCGGCCCTTCACCGGCGAGGGCGGCACGGGGCCCCGTGGCGGCACGGAAGGCTCCGGCGGCGTCGCGCAAAAGGCGAAGGCAAGGGGTTCCGCCTCCTTGCGACTCTCAACGTATAGCGCGCCAGGGGCTTGCGGCAAAGCCCCTGGCGTACCGCACAATCGGCGACCGAGAGCCTGACCTGCGAAAACGGGAGTCCCGAAGTGCAAGTGTTGTTGACGACGTGGGGATCGCGCGGCGATGTCGAGCCGCTGGCGGGGTTGGCGGTGGCGTTACGCGAACTCGGGGTGGAGGCGCGAGTGTGCGCGCCGCCGGACGGGGAGTTCGCGACGCTGCTGGCGCGCGTCGGCGTGCCGCTGGTGCCGCTCGGGCCGACGGTGCGTTCGGTGGTCGCCGGCCCGAAGCCCCCGACGACCGAGGACGCCTTCCGGCTCGCGCCCCGGTTGGTCGCCGCCCGCTTCGACACGCTCACGGCGGCGGCCCGGGACTGCGACGCGCTGCTCGCCACCGGGCTCATGCCGGCCGGCGCCCGGGACGTGGCGGAGAAGCTGGGCATCCGCTGCGTACTCGCCTGCTTCCACACCCTGGGCCTGCCGTCGCGGCACACCCGCCCCGGAGCGCGGCCGGGCACGCCGTCGGCGCGGGGCGAGACCGACAACCGGGTGCTGTGGAAGGAGGACGCCCAACGGGTGAACGCGCTGTACGGCGAGGCGCTCAACACGCACCGGGCGGCGATCGGCCTGCCACCCGTGGACAACGTGCGTGACCACGTCCTCACCGACCGGCCGTGGCTGGCCGCCGACGCGACGCTCTGCCCCTTGCAGAGCCTGACCGACCTGGACGTCGTGCGGACCGGAGCGTGGCTGCTGCCCGACGACCGCCCGCTGCCGGCCGAGTTGGAGACGTTCCTGGGCGCCGGCGAACCGCCGGTGTACGTGGGCTTCGGCAGCATGGCCAGCCACGCCCCGCGCGACGCCGCCCGGGTGGCCATCCAGGCGTGCCGCGCGCGGGGCCGCCGCGTCGTCCTCGCGCGCGGCTGGGCCGACCTGGCCCCGATCGACGACGGCGCCGACTGCCACGTTGTCGGCGAGGTCAACCAGCAGGCGCTGTTCTGCCGGGTGGCCGCCGTCGTGCACCACGGCGGCGCCGGCACCACGACGACGGCCGCCCTGGCCGGTGCGCCGCAGCTCGTGGTCCCGCAGATCGCGGACCAGCCGTACTGGGCCGCCCGCGTGGCCGAACTGGGCATCGGGGCGGCGCGCGAGGGGTGGACGCCGACCGTCGACTCGCTGTCCGCCGCGCTCACCACGGCCCTGGCCCCCGGCACCCGCGCCCGGGCGAGCGCCGTGGCCGGCACAATCCGTACCGACGGGGCGACGGTGGCCGCCAGGCTGCTCGTCGACGCGGTCGGCCCGACTGACACGGTCGGCATCGGCGGCGAGCGGGGCCCGGCCAGCTCCCCGTGAGCCGTGGCCCGCTTCCCGCGGCGGGTATTAACCGTCAGCCGCCGACGGTCGGACACGTGCGGCGCCGTGGCGAGCGGGGCGGGCAGGGCTAGGGCGCCGAGCACGGAGAACTGGTGGCTGCCGGGCGCCGTCCGCATCGCCGGTACGCCGCAGGCGAGGCCGCACAGCGCCGCGCTGACCGGTACGACCGGCGCGGGTACGGAGCCCGGCCGGCCCGCTCGCCCACCCCCCGCCACGGGCGCGGGCGCAGCCACCGCGAGGGAGGACTCGAGTCAGCAGCCGGCCCAACTGTTGGAGTAGAGGGTCGGCAGGTTGCTGCCGATCTTCTTCCAGCCGGTGCCCTTGTTCAGCTTGTACCCCTTCGGCTTGAAGTTCGGCTTGGCGTAGACGACCGCCTGCTTGCACTTCTTGCCGTTGTTGTAGGCGGACTTCGGCGCCTTGAAGGCGCCGCCGTACTTCCGCAGGTCGCGGTTCTTGTCCTGGACCTTCTTGACCTTGCCCTTGAAGTTGTACTTCTGGTAGAGACACAGGTAGCCCTTGGGACAGTCCTTCGGCGCCTTGAGCACGGTCGCGCCGGTCTCGCCGTGCTGTTCGGCGAAGGCCGCGGTGGCCGAGGGGGCGGCGACGATGCCGCCCGAGACGGCGACCGCCGCCGTGAACAGCACGAGCCGTTTGCGTACGTTCATGGTGAGTTCCTCCCAGTGAGGGGCGGCGCCGGGGCGACCGCGCGGGCGGGGGCGAACCGAGGTGTCGCCACCGTCCCGCGAGCGGCCGTACGGCGCGCGCCGCCTGTCCGACTCTCGGTTCCGTACGGGGTTGACCGCCGGGCCGTGGCATCGGCCCAGGCCCTGCGGTGGCCCTCGCACCGAGCAGCAGTCTTGGGAGCCGTCCCGTTGTTGCGCAGCCCGCTCCCAGGGGCGCAACAAAAGGGGTTTTGTCCCACGGAGTTCCGGATAGTCGGCGCGCGCCGTGCCGGGGGCGGGGGGCGTCCCGCTCGCCTCCAGTTCGGCGCGCGCCGGGCCACGGGCGGCCGGGCGGGCCCGTTCCGGACAGCGACTTCCGTCGTCCGTTCGCCCCCTACCGGGGGCAAGCGGCCCTCCAGCGGGGCCACACCAGCTCTCCAGCGGGCCGCCACCGATCAGGCGCCGGCCGGCGCCACGCCACCCGGCCCGGTCACCCCGGCCGCGCCTCCGGCGGCCCCAGCACCCGCAGTGCCCCCAGCACCCGCAGCGCCTCCGGCGGCCTCAGCGCTCCCGGTCCCGGCGACCCGCGCGGTGCCCGCGACCCCGGCGCCCCGCGCCTTACCGGTACCCGAGGCGCCGGGTACACCCGAGGCCCCGGGTGCGCCCGGGGCTCCCGGGGCACGGCCCGTGGGGCCGGCGGTCGGGGCGGGCGCCCTCGCGCTGGCCGCGCTCGTCGCCTACCACCGCGAAGACCAGCAGCGCGGCGGCCACCGCGACGACGCCGCAGATCAGGCACACCCGGTCGATGCCGGCCACGAACGCGTCGCCGGCGAGCCGTTCGACAGCGTGCCGCGCGGGCCCGGGCGGAGCGGCGGCGACGACGTCGGCGGCGTGGCCGCCGCTGATCGCCTCGGCCGCGTGGCCCGCCGCCTCGGGGTCCGGGGCGCCGGCGGCCGTCTCCGGCGCGGAAGCGGCCGCCGCGGTGCCGTCGGTGAAGACGGACCTCACGCGCGCGGCTGAAGACCGTGCCGAGCACCGCGATGCCCAGCGCGTAGCCGAACTGGCGCGAGGTGTTGACCGCGCCGCCCGCCATCTCCGCCCGCTTGCCCGGCACCAGGCCGAGCGCCGCCGACACCAGCACCGGCGTGGCCAGGCCGACGCCGAGGCCGGCCACGGCGAGCCCGGGCGCCAGCGCGGCCCAACCCGCGTCGCCGTCCACGAGCGCGGCGTTCAGCAGCGCGCCAGCGCCGACCAGCAGCAGCCCGCCACTCACCGGGACCCGGGGCGGCAGGTGGCTGAGCAGCTTGCCGCCGATCACGCCGACGACCAGGGCCGCCACCGCGAGCGGCGTCACCGCGAGCCCCGCCTCGATCGGGCTCATGCCGAGCACCGACTGCAGCCACATGGCGACGTAGGTGAGGTAGGGGAAGGCGGACGCCTGGAGAACCGCCGCCACCATCAGCACCACAAACGCCGGGCTGCGCAGCAGCCTCAGGTCGAACATGGGCTGCCGCAACCGCCGTTCCACCAGCACGAAGCCGACCAGCGTCAGCCCGGACGCGCCCAGCGAGAGCGCCGTCCCCGCGTCCCCCAGCCCTCCTCGCCACCACGGATCAGCCCGTACGTCAGGGCACCGGCGAAGCCCGTGAAGAGCAGCACGCCCGCCGCGTCCACGCGGCCCCCCGCGCGGCCGGTGGACTCGCCGACTGTGCGCAGCGTGAGCCAGCCGGCGAAGACCGTCAGCGGCAGGTTGACCAGGAAGATCGCCCGCCAGTCCAGGCCCTCGGTGAGCAGCCCGCCGAGCACCGGCCCCACGGCGCCCCGGCGGCGCCGCTCGTACCGCGCCCCCACACGCCGAAGGCCACGCCGCGGTCCCGGCCCGCGTACGTCGCCATCAGCAGCGGCGTGTTGGTCGCGAACATCGCCGCCGCGCCCACGCCCTGCAACGCGCGGGCCGCGATCAGCAGGCCCGGGTCCGGCGCCAGGCCGCAGGCCAGCTAGGACAGCGCGAAGACGGCGAGGCCGAGCAGGTAGAGCTTGCGGCGCCCGAACAGGTCGGCCGCCGAGCCCGCCGCCATCAGCAGCGCGGCCAGCGCCAGGGCGTAGATGTCCATCACCCACTGGAGGGAGGTGAAGGAGGCGTCCAGATCCCGCGCGATCTCGGGCAGCGCGGTGTTCACGATCGTGACGTCCATGATCAGCATGAAGTTGCCCAGCGTGATGGCTACCAGGGGCCACCACTTGCCGCGCGCACCGACCTCGGTGCCGGCACCCGCCCCGGCCCCCGGGCCCGTGTCCCTCGCCATGGCTTTCTCTCCCTCGTTCGTGGTATCGGCTTGTGTGCGAGCCGGCGCCCACCCTCCGGTCCGGGAGCCGGTCGGCCCTAGCCAGGTCCCCGCTGCGTGGCGATATCCGACACGGGCTAGCGTAGAGTGGTGAAAACCGATGCGTTCGACGATGTGGACCGTCAACTCGTACATGCCCTCCAGATCGACGGGCGCGCCCCCTTCGCTCGGATCGCCGCCGTGCTCGGCGTCTCGGACCAGACCGTGGCCCGCCGCTACACTCGGCTGCGCACCCGCGGCCTGGTGCGGGTGCTCGGGCTGACCGACACCACCGCGTTGGGCGAGGTCGAGTGGTCGCTGCGGGTGCAGTGCCGGCCCGACGCGGCCCTGCCGGTCGCCGAGGCGTTGGCCCGCCGCGCGGACACGTCCTGGGTGAGCCTGATGACCGGCGGTACGGAGGTCGCCGTGGTCGTGCGCAGCCGCAGCGGGCAGGGCGGCGACGAGCTGCTGCTGCGCGAACTGCCGCGCACGCCGCAGGTGGTGGGGGTGACGGCGCACTGCCTGTTGCATCAGTTCTTCGGCGGGCAGCAGGGACTGGTCAACAAGTCGGGCGCGCTCTCGGAGCGGCAGGTGGAGCGGTTGCGTACGGAGGAGGGCGCCGGCCCGCCGCACCCGGGCGGGGGACCGGTAGGCCCGGGCAGGGGTCCGACGGGGCCGGTGGCGGGCCGGCCGGTGGAGGTGGGCGTTCCGGTGGTGCTCAGCGAGGCCGACGAGCGGCTGCTCGGCGTCCTGGAGATCGACGGACGGGCCCCGCTGGCCGAACTGGCCGCGGCCACCAACTGGTCGCAGTCGACGGTGCGGCGCCGACTGGCCGAACTCCGGCAGCAGGGCGTGCTGTTCTTCGACGTCGACTACGACATGCGGATGTTAGGGCTCGACACCCGCGCGGCCCTGTGGATGTCGGTGTCGCCGGCCGAGCTGCACGAGACCGGGGAGCGGATCGCCGAACACCCGGAGATTGCCTGCTGCTTCGCGAGCACGGGGCAGCACAACCTGTTCGCCATGGTGAGCTGCACAGACGTCCCGGCCCTCTACCGCTACCTCACCACGCGGATCGCGGCCCTGCCCGCGATCCGCCTGCTGGAGACCTCGCCGATGATCCGCCGCGTCAAGGGCCCGGGCCCGATGCTCGCGGGGGCGTCACCGCGCAGGCGACGCTAGCGCGCGCGGGAGGGACGAGCCGACTGGTCGCGCGCTGTTCATATGAACGTCCGTACACGGCTCTTGTTGTTTGACAGGTACCTGCGGAAACCTGTTCCTCGCACGCGGGTCTACGCGCGGTGTCTACGCGTGCTGTCTATGCGCGTATACCCGTCGCGCACACGCACACACCCGTACCCCGCGCATGCCGGGCACCCCCCGCACGCCGGCGACCCCACACCTCGCCGCGTACTCCGGCATGCGCGCACACCCCACGCACGCGCCGCACTCAGCCGCCCCAGACGTACTCAACGGAGGAACCCTCATGCGTCGGATGGTCGCCACCCTCTCCACCACCGCGGTCGCCGCGGTCAGCGCCGTCACCCTGGTCACGTCGCCGGCCTCGGCCGCCCCCGCCGACAAGCCGCAGGTGCTCGCGAGCTGGACGCAGACCAGCGCGACCAGCTACAACGCGTGGAACTCCGCCCGCCAGAACCAGGGCGCGTGGGCCGCGTACGGCTTCGACTGGTCGACGGACTACTGCAGCAGCTCGCCCGACAACCCGTTCGGCTTCCCGTTCCAGAACTCCTGCGCGCGCCAGGACTTCGGCTACCGCAACTACAAGAAGGCGGGCACGTTCAGCGCGAACAAGCCCCGCCTCGACAGCGCCTTCCACGAGGACCTGAAGCGCGTGTGCAACCGGTACAGCGGCGACCAGAAGACGGCCTGCGACGGCACGGCGTGGACCTACTACCAGGCGGTCAAGCAGTTCGGCTAGGCACCGACGGCCGGTGCGGGCGGGCCCGCGACGCGTTCGCCGGCCCGCCCGCACCGGCCGTACGCGCGCCGGACCGACCGGTCGTCCGTACGCCGCGCCCCAGGCCAACCGTGGGCCCGCGCAACCGGCCGCCCGCCCGCCGGGTGGTGGGCGTCGGACGGTGGGCGGCGGTTACGGGAACAGCTTCTCCAGCACCACCGCGATGCCGTCGTCGTCGTTGGACGCCGTGACCTCGTCGGCGACGGCCCGCAGTTCGGCGTGGGCGTTGGCCATGGCCACGCCGTGGCCGGCCCAGCCGAACATCGGCACGTCGTTGGGCATGTCGCCGAAGGCGATCGTGCGCGCGTCGGTGACGCCGAGCCGGCGCGCGGCCAGCGAGAGCCCGGTCGCCTTGGTGAAGGCCGAGCGCCAGGATCTCGACCATCCCGGGGCCGGCCATGGCCACGCCCACTAGGTCGCCGGCCACGCCGCGCGCGGCGGCGGCCAGCTCGTCGTCGGTCAGCGTCGGGTACTGGAGGTAGAGCTTGTTGAGCGGCGCCTCCCACACCTCGTCCACGTGCTCGAAGACAGGGGACTCCAGGGTGCGGTCTTCGACCTGGTAGCCGGGCCCGAACAGCACCTGTCCCTCCAGGCCGTCCCGGCCGGCGGCCAGTTACAGCGGGCCGACCTCGGACTCGATCTTGGCGAGCGCGAGGGCGGCGAGCCGGCGGTCCAGGGTCACCGAGGTCAGCAGCCGGTGCTCGCCCGCGTCGTAGACCTGCCCGCCCTGGCCGCACACGGCGAGGCCCTGGTAGCCGAGTCGTCCAGTATGTGCCGGGTCCAGCCCACGGCGCGTCCGGTGACCACGATGTGCAGCGCGCCCGCCGCCGTGGCGCGCTTCAGCGTCGCGCGGGTGCGCTCCGAGATGGTGTGGTCGGTGCGCAGCAGCGTGCCGTCGAGGTCGGTCGCTATGAGCTGGTACGGAAGCGGGGACGCGGACGCGGCGCTCACGGGGCGACCGGTTCGAGCACCTCGCGCCCACCGAGGTAGGGGCGCAGCACCGGCGGGACGGCGACCGAGCCGTCCGGGCGCTGGTGGTTCTCGAAGATTGCGACGATGGTGCGGGGCACGGCGCACAGCGTGCCGTTCAGCGTGGCCAGCGGCTTCACGTGCTTGCCGTCGCGCATCCGCACCGCCAGGCGGCGGGCCTGGAACTCGTCGCAGTTGGACGCGGAGGTCAGCTCGCGGTACTTGCCCTCTGTGGGGATCCACGCCTCGCAGTCGTACTTGCGCGAGGCCGAGGCGCCGAGGTCCCCGGTGGCCACGTCGATCACCTGGAACGGCAGCTCAAGCCCGGTCAGCCACTGCTTCTCCCAGTCGAGCAGCCGCTGGTGCTCGGCCTCGGCGTCGTCCGGCGCGACGTAGGAGAACATCTCCACCTTGTCGAACTGGTGCACCCGGAAGATGCCACGGGTGTCCTTGCCGTACGTGCCGGCCTCGCGCCGGAAGCAGGGCGAGAAGGCCGCGTACCGCAGCGGCAGCTTGTCCGCGTCGATGATCTCGTCCATGTGGTACGCGGCGAGCGGCACCTCGGACGTGCCCACCAGGTAGTAGTCGTCCTTCTCCAGGTGGTACACGTTCTCCGCGGCCTGGCCGAGGAAGCCGGTGCCCTCCATCGCGCGCGGCTTGACCAGCGCGGGGGTGAGCATCGGGGTGAAGCCGGCGGCGGTGGCCTGCGCGATGGCTGCGTTGACCAGGGCCAGCTCCAGGAGCGCGCCGACGCCGGTGAGGTAGTAGAAGCGCGAGCCGGAGACCTTCGCGCCGCGCTCGGTGTCGATGGCGCCGAGGAGCTGGCCGATCTCCAGGTGGTCCCGGGGCTCGAAGCCCTCCGCGGCCAAGTCGCGCGGGGCGCCGACGGTCTCCAAGACGGTGAAGTCCTCCTCGCCGCCGACCGGGACGTCGGGGTGGACCAGGTTGCCGAGCTGGCGAAGGAGCCGCTGGGTCTCCTCGGCGGCCTCGTCCTGCGTGGCGTCGGCGGCCTTGACGGAGGCGGACAGCTCGCCTGCCTTCTGCAGCAACTCGGCCTTCTCGTCGCCGGTGGCCTTGGGAATCAGCTTGCCGAGCTGCTTCTGCTCGGAGCGCAGTTCGTCGAAGCGGACGCTGGACGACCTGCGCCGCTCGTCGGCTGAGAGGAGCGCGTCGACGAGGCCGACGTCCTCTCCACGGGCACGCTGGGAGGCGCGCACACGGTCGGGGTCCTCACGGAGCAGGCGAAGGTCAATCACTCCCCCAGGTTACCGGTGCGTGCTCCGCTGGCTCGACGCGATATTCCTTTGCGGCCATCTTTGTCTAAATTTGCCCAATTTTGTTCAGAAAAGCGGAGCAGGGTGGAGTTGTGGCGTTGATCTCGGGTGGGGATCGCCCGGAAATGTGGGGGCGGCTCGCTGGGAAACCGGCCGGGGTCCGTCAAGAATACGGCGCGCATTCCCCCGCAGGAGGTACGAAGTTGCGCCACGCTGACTGATTTCCGCTGTGGAAAGGGGAGTTGGCGGGCCGGGTTGTCCACAGGTGGGCCGTCGTGGCGCACAACTTATCCACAGGCTGTGTGCACAATCTGTGGACTTCAAGATCGGACATTTCGCCGCCGAATTGCTGGGCTATGCATTCCCCCGCCATCTCCATCTCACACCCTCTATCGAGTGAGTTGGGTCCCTTCTTCGCGGGTGTGATGCCGCCGATCAAGAAAGCGGGGGTGATGTGAAAGGAGAAGTGACACCTGTCGGGTATTGGGTATTTTGCGGCATTTGTCGGCTAGGCCGGAATCTTCATGTCGACTTATCCACAGGTCGACCCCCACCTGTGGATAACTTTGCAACTGTGTGGATTGCCGTGCCTCGTACGGGTGAGCCGTGAGTCGTGAGCGGGGCCACGAGTCGCGAGCCGGGCCGTGGGCCGTGGGCCGCGCGCTGCGAGCCGGGCCGGGCGGCCGCGAGCCGGTGAGTCGGGGCCGTCCGTCCGGGTTGGCCCCGGGCTCAGGCGCGGCCGTCCTGGCAGCGGGCCAGCCACTCGGCCGCCACCACGAAGTCCGCGTCCGAGGTGCCGTGCCGCAACTCGCCCACGTCCGAGGGGTCCACGCCGGCCCGGGGGTACGAGCCGAGGAAGCGCACCTTCGGGCAGATCCGCTTGAGGCCCATAAGCGCCTCGGCGACCCGGCGGTCGGTGATGTGGCCTTCGCAGTCCACGGAGAAGCAGTACCGACCGATCCCCTCGCCCGTGGGCCGGGACTCGATCCGCATCATGTTCACGCCGCGGGCCGCGTACTCCTGGAGGAGTTCGAGGAGCGCGCCCGGGTGGTCGTCGCCGAGCCAGATCACGACCGAGGTCTTGTCGGCGCCGGTGCGCGCCGCGGGCCGGGCCGGGCGGCCGACCAGGACGAACCGGGTCTGGGCGTTCTGCGCGTCGTGGATGTCGGAGACCAGCGGTTCGAGCCCGTACGTCGCTGCCGCGAACTCGCCCGCGAACGCCGCGTCGTACCGCCCCTCCTGCACCAGCCGCGCGCCGTCCGCGTTGGAGGCGGCCGACTCCCACACGGCGTGCGGCAGGTGCTTGGCGAGCCACTTGCGCACCTGCGGCTGGGCCACCGGGTGACCGGTGACCGTCTTGATGTCGGAGAGCTTCACACCGGGGCGGACGAGGAGGGCGAAGGCGATGGGCAGCAGCACCTCGCGGTAGATCATCAACGGGCCGCCGGTGGCGAGTTCGTCCAGGGTCGCGGTGACGCCGCCCTCCACCGAGTTCTCGATGGGCACCAGCGCCGCCGCGGCCTCGCCCGACCGCACGGCGTCCAGCGTGGCCGGCACGGACACCATCGGGATCAGCTCGCGCGTGGCCGCCTCCGGCAGCGTGCGCAGCGCGGCCTCGGTAAACGTGCCCTCCGGGCCGAGATACGTATAGTGGCTGGGCGACATCACCATGGGTCCTCGCGATCTGACGTCCGTCGGGCGCGTGCCGCGACGCGCGGCGACGGCGCGCGGGGCCGGTGCCCCGCACCCGGCAACCCCCACGCACCCGCCGAGGCGGTGCGCGGGCCGTGCGGCATGTTGCCCGTGGATCCGGTGGGAGGTCGCCACGATACCGGTGCGCGGCGGGCCTCCCGTGGCACGCCGCCGCCGGGGTCGCCGCTCGCCCCGGGCCGGTGGCGGGTGGATCGTCGGCGGCTGCCGGGGCGGTGCCGACCCGCGCGCCGAGCGCGCGCACCCCGCGCTCCCCGCGCCTCACCGGGCGCCACCAGCCACGAAACTGACGCCCCTTCATCATCTCGGCCATCTCCCCTGCTCGGCCGGTCGGCGCCGCCCCACGGCGGCCGTGCCCACGACCCGCTCACCGCACCCACCACCCCCCACCCATCACCCGCCGCCTCGCGGTCTCCTCAACTCCCTGTCGGCGCGCGGCACGTGGGGTGGCGGCGCGGGCCGGGTCGGGGTGAGGGTGGCTGCGTAGGGTCGGTGCGGTTCCTCGGCGACCTGAGTGCGCTGAGCGTTCCGCGTGAGCGCGTGCCGGCCTGCGCGGTCGCCGGCGTGGTCGCCGGGAGGGCGTTCGGGTCGGCGGCAGACCACGGCGGCGCGTCGTTCCGTACGCCGCGGCGGTGCGGGAACTGGCACCCGGAAGTGGGTGACGAATGCTTGAATGTGCTTGAAACTGCCTAGACTGCATAAATAAACATCCCCTCTCGCTTCGGAGTAGCCGTGACGCATGTCGAGAAGGAACTGACCAGCCAGCCCGCGTGCTGGAGCCGCGCGGCCGAGCTGGCCGAGGCGCAGCGGGACGCGTTCCCCGAGCGCGGGGCGCGGGTGGCCGTCGTGGGCTGCGGCACCTCGTACTTCATGGCCCAGGCGTACGCCGCGCTGCGGGAGGGCTCGGGCCAGGGCGAGACGGACGCGTTCGCCGCCTCCGAGTTCCCGCCCAACCGCCGCTACGACCGCGTCGTCGCGCTGAGCCGCTCCGGCACCACCACCGAGGTGCTCGACCTGCTGGCCCGGGTGCGCGGGGGCGGGGGGCGGACGCTCGCGATCACCGCGGACCCGAACACGCCGGTGATGACGGCGGCCGACCGGGTCGTCGTGCTCGACTTCGCCGACGAGCGCTCGGTCGTGCAGACCCGGTTCGCCACCAGCGCGCTCACGCTGCTGCGCGCGAGCCTCGGGCTGCACACCGAGGCCGCCGTGCGGGACGCGGAGACCGCGCTGGGCGAGCCGCTGCCGGACGGCCTCGTGGACGCCAACCAGTTCTCCTTCCTGGGCCAGGGCTGGACGGTCGGGCTCGCCAACGAGGGCGCGCTCAAGATGCGCGAGGCGGCCCTGGCCTGGACGGAGTCGTACCCGGCGATGGAGTACCGGCATGGCCCGATCAGCATCAGCACCACCGGCATCGCGACCTGGATGCTCGGCGCGGCGCCGGAGGGGCTGGCCGACCAGGTGCGGGAGACCGGCGCGCTGTGGGTGGCCGGCGGGCTCGACCCGCTGGCGGAACTCGTACGGGTGCAGCGCCTCGCGCTGGCCATCGCCGACTGCCGCGGCCTGGACCCGGACAACCCGCGCCACCTGACGCGCTCGGTGATCCTCGCCGACGGCTGACCGGGCCCCACCCCGCCCCCGACCGGCCCCGCCCTCGACGGGACCCCTCCTCGGAGGGCGAGGGCGGGGCCAGTCCCGCGCGCCGGCCGACAGGGGGCCGGGCCCGCGGGACGAGGCCCGGGCTGGCGCTCCCGCGCACGCGCCGGCGTCTCCGGTGCGTACGCGCCGGCGTCTCCCGTGCGTGCGACCGCGTGCTCTCGCGTCCGCTGTCCCGGCCCCACCGTTTCGCTACTCCAGCCCCGTCTTCTCCGCGTTGCCGGCCAGGAGTTCGCGCGCGCGGCGCGTGAGGGCCTGTCGTACGGAGCCGGGGGAGAGCACGCGCAGCGGGGTGGCCAGGCCGATGAGGCAGCGGGCGAGGCCGTCCGCGTCGGGGCCGCCGACGGTCGCCGGTATCAGCCGCAGCGCCTCGTCCAGGGGCAGCGGCAGCCGGACCGTCATGGTGAGCGGGTAGGGGCCGCACGCGATGGAGCGGGAGACGAGCCGCGCCGGGTCGGGCGGGTCGGTCAGTTCCACCGGCCGGCCACTGGGGTGCAGACGGTCGACCCGGTCGGCCCGGAAGGTCCGCCACTGGTCCCGGGCCACGTCCCGGGCGACGAAGTACCAGCGCCGACCTGTGTGCACGAGGCGGTACGGGTCGACCTCGCGGACCGTGGCCCTGCCGTTCCGGTCGCGGTAGGCGAGGCGGGCACGTTCGCCCCGGTGGCACGCCGCGGCCAGCTCCCGCAGCATGTCGGCCGCGATCTGCGGTTCGTTGGCGCGTGGGACGTGCACGAGGGCGGAGTCCATGGCCGCCAGCCGGTCCGCCACGCGACTCGGCAGCACCTGCCCGAGCTTGAGCAGCGCCGACAGGGCCGCTTGATCGCCGCCGAGCGAGCCGCCCAGCGCGGCCCCGCGCAGCCTGACCGCCACCGCGATGGCCTCCTCGTCGTCGAGGACCAGCGGCGGCGTCCGGGTGCCCGGGCGGAGGCGGTAGCCGCCCCAGGGGCCGGGGTCGGACTCGACAGCGTAGCCGAGTTCCCGCAGCTTGGCGATGCCGCGCCGCACCGTGCGGTCGGTGACCGCCATGCGTTCGGCCAGCTCACCGCAGGTCCACGAGGGGCGGGCGGCCAACAGGGCGACCAGGCGCAACAGGCGGGCGGAGGCAGCGGTCACCCGGAGCAGTTTTCCACGCGGCGTGCCACCCCGGGGCCCGCGGGTCGTGCGCCGGTCCGGCCGGCCGCGCCGCCTCCGGGCCGCCGGCCCGGAGGCTGACCAGCGGGTTGGCCGGGCTCGGCACATCCGCGCGATGACCCGGACCGGAACTGTCCGGGTCAGGGCCTAGCGTCTGCGCCATGCCTACGGACACCACCTCCGCGCCCGCCTTCCGCTACGCCGCCGTCACCTTCGACTGCCCCGACCCGCTGCCCTGGCCCGCTTCTACGGCAAGATCCTCGGCCTGCCCGTGGCCTTCTCCTCCGACGACTTCGTGATGTTGAGCGAGCAAGGGGCGCCCGGCCTGGGCTTCAACCGGCTCGCCGACTACCGCCGGCCGACCTGGCCGGACCCGTCCCAGGAGAAGCAGGCGCGCCTCGACTTCGGCGTGGACGACCTGGAGACCGCCGAGGCCCGGCTCCTCGCCCTGGGGGCCACCAAGGCCGAGTTCCAGCTGGACCCCGATCGCTGGCGGGTCCTGCTCGACCCCGCGGGCCACCCCTTCTGCGTCTCGACCTTGACCTGACCTGACCTGACCTGGCGGGTTGCCCGCCTCCCCGGTCACGCCCCGATCGTCCGCCCCTGCCTGGCGGATGGTCGGGCCGTGACCGGGGAGGCGGGTACGTGGGGCTGGGGACCCGCGCTGGGCGGGGCCAGTGTCGCGGGCGGCGTGGTGGCGCGCGCTCATGCCTGGAGCGGGTGACCCCGCCGCACGGCTGTGCGCACTTGGATTTTTTGTTTGGATTGATAAGCCAAGATTCACGAGTGAGCAGTCATGTGGGTGTGTATGCCACCCTGCTCCGCGGCGGGGCACAGTAGGCGCGGGGCCGTCGCGCGCGGTCCCGCCCCGTACGGGGGTGGCCGCTGACGGCCGGGTGAGGCCGCGTCCGGCGTGGCCCGTCCGGCGCCGCGGCGACCAGCGGGAACCCGGGTGTGGCGGCCGTGCCACGCGCGGAGCCCCGCGACATCAGGACACATGGCAGTACGACAACGACGACGACCCGCAAGGCCCCGCGCCAGCGGTAGGCCCGCGCCGCCAGCTCGCGGTCGCGACGTCGTGGAGGTGTAGTGAACCGGTACGAACGACACAACATGCTGCTGGGACTGCTCGCTGAGCGGCGGCAGTTGGAGGTGGGCAGCGTCGCGGCTGAGCTGGACGTGTCGGCGGCGACGATCCGCCGGGACCTCGACCATCTCGCCGAACAGCGGCTGCTCACCCGGACCAGAGGCGGCGCGGTGGCGCACACCGTCGCGTACGACCTGCCGCTGCGCTACAAGGCCATGCGGCACGGCGAGGAGAAGGAGCGGATCGGGCGGGCCGCCGCCGGCCTGGTCAGCCGGGGGATGGTGGTGGGCCTCAACGGCGGCACGACCACCACCGAGGTTGCCCGCGCCATCGCCACCAGGACGGACGGGCCGGACAAGGCGGACGAGCCGGTGGTGACGATCGTGACCAACGCGCTGAACATCGCCAACGAGCTGGCCGTGCGCCCGCACGTGAAGATCGTGGCCACCGGCGGGGTGGCGATGCCGCAGTCCTACGAGCTGATCGGGCCGCTGGCCGGGCACATCCTGCGGGAGATCAGCCTGGACATCGCGTTCATCGGCGTGGGCGCCCTGCACCCGGAACTTGGCGCGAGTGCGCACGACGAGGGCGAAGCGAGCATCAACGCGCTGCTCGCCGGCCAGGCCCGCAAGCTCGTGGTGGTGGCGGACAGCTCCAAGCTGGGCGAGCAGGCGTTCGCCCGGATCTGCGCGGTGGGCGCCATCGACGTACTGGTCACGGACTCGAACGCGCCGGAGCAGGCCAAGCGGTTCGAGGAGCGCGGGGTGACCGTGATCCAGGCGTGAGGCCCGCCCGGGGAGGCGCCGCCTCCCCGGGTTGCGCTCCGACACGCGCAGGTCACGCACTGTGGAGTGTGATTCTGCGCGTTTATAGATCTTTATGAATACCTCTTGTCACCTTAGAGCAGTGGCGTGCAAGATGAAGCCGCCTCGTGGTGAACGTTGCCGCGTGCGGCTTCCGCCGCGCGCCCCGGCGTGCTCCCACCCCGAGGACTCGGCAGTCACCTAACCTCGCACGGCGGTCTCCGCGTGTCCCGGGCGGGCTGCCCCGCATCCGCTCTCGCTCTCACTGCCGGAGGTGAATGTGACGGCTTCCGTTTCCTCGTCTGCCCGTCCGGGCACGTCCCAGCACGAAGCCCCGCCCTCTGCGGCCCCCAGCCCGAAGGGAAAGCGAGCTCAGCGCAAGCTCGGTCGCGTTCCGCTGCGCCACCGACTGCGGCGCGACTGGGTGCTGTTGGCGCTGTGCCTGCCCGGCGTGGCGTACTTCGGGGCGTTCTTCTACCTGCCGCTGCTCGGCAACCTCATCGCCTTCCACGACTACCAGCCGTTCCTGGGCTTCAAGCACAGCCCGTACGTGGGCCTCCAGAACTTCAGCGCGCTCGTCGAGCAGCCGGAGTTCTGGACGGCGGTGTACAACACGCTGGAGATCACCGCGCTCCAACTGCTGCTGTACTTCCCCGCGCCGATCGCGCTGGCCCTGCTGCTGAACTCGCTGGTCGGTCAGACGCTGCGGCGCTTCGTGCAGACCGTGGTCTACCTGCCGCACTTCCTGTCCTGGGTCGTGGTAGTGGCGATGTTCAAGCAGGTGCTCGGCGGCACCGGCACCGTGAGCAGCTTCCTCAACGACCACGGCGTCGGCGTCGGCAACATCATGACCAACCCCGACACCTTCAAGCTCCTCGTCACCTCCCAGATGATCTGGAAGGACTGCGGCTGGGGAGCGATCATCTTCCTCGCCGCGATGGCCTCCATCGACACCGCGCAGTACGAGTCGGCGGCGATGGACGGCGCCGGCCCTTGGCGGCGGATGTGGCACGTGACGCTGCCGGGCATCCGGCCGGTGATCATCATGCTGCTGATGCTGCGCCTGGGCGACATCCTCAACGTCGGCTTCGAGCAGATGCTGCTCCAGCGCGAGGCGGTGGGCGCCGAGGCGTCCGAAGTCCTCGACACCTACGTCTACTTCCACGGCGTCGTGGACGGCGACTGGGGCATGAGCACGGCCGCCGGACTGATGAAGGGCGTGATCGGCCTGGTGCTGATCCTCGCCGCGAACAAGCTGGCCCACCGCTTCGGCGAGCAGGGAGCGTACAAGTGACCGCCTCGCCGCTGTCCCCGCGCACGTCACCCGCCCAGGACCGCCCGGGCTGCCCCGGCGGCCCCCGCTTCCGGCGCCACCGCGCCCGCCGTGGATGGAGCGGCCCAGTTGTTACGGGCAAGGCGCCAAGGCGGTCGTCCTGGTGCTGATCGTGGTGGCCGTCGGTTACCCGTTCCTGCTCGCGCTCGGCACCAGCCTGGCCGGCCAGGAGAAGTTGGACGCCAACGGCGGCTACGTGCTGATCCCGGAGCACCCGACGTTCGAGGCGTACGACGTGCTGCTGCAGGGCGGCGTGGTGACCCGGGCGGCGATGGTCAGCGTCGTGGTCACGGGCGTCGGCACGGTGCTGAGCGTCCTGTGCACGATCGCCCTCGCCTACGGCCTGTCCCGCCCCGGCATGGTGGGCGGCAAGCCGATCCTGCTGCTGGTGCTCGGCACGTTCCTCTTCACGCCCGGCATCATCCCCACCTATCTGGTGGTGCAGGAGTTCGGCATGCTGGACAGCTACGCCTCGCTGGTCCTGCCGGTCCTGTTGAACGTCTTCAACGTCATCGTGGTGCGGGCGTTCTTCCAGGGAATTCCGACCGAGTTGTACGAGGCGGCGCGGCTCGACGGCGCTGGCGAGCTGACCATCCTGTGCCGGATCGTGCTGCTGTTGTCCAAGGCGGTCATCGCGGTCGTCGGCCTATTCTACGGGGTCAGCTACTGGAACAGCTTTTTCAACGCGCTGCTGTTCCTCAACGACTCCGGGAAATACCCGCTCCAGGTCGTCCTGCGCTCCTATGTCGTACAGGGCGAGAGCATCAACGCCAATGCGATGGGCGTCAATCAGCTCCCGCCGTCCATCTCCCTCCAGATGGCCGCGCTCATCCTCGCGCTCATTCCGATTCTGTGCGTGTACCCCTTCCTCCAGAAGTACTTCGCGAAGGGCGTGCTCACCGGCGTCATCAAGGGCTGAAAGCCCGTCGTCGTCTTCCGCCGCTCCTTTTGCCCGGCGCACCACTCGTCAGGAGAACCCCATGCCCCCTCAGCAGTCCGACAGGCAGCAGAAGAACAGCGCGCGGGCGACAGGTCAGCGCGCGCCGCTGGCGGACTCCGCGTCCGTGCTCGGCGCACTGAACCGGCTCGACCGGCGCCGCCGGAGTCGCCGCGACCGGGCTGGCCACGCTTACCGGCTGCACCACCGGAACGAGCGCCACCGGCAAGGGCGCCGAGGGATTCCGCAAGGTCAAGCTGCCGACGTACGTGCCCGCCAACGTCGCGCCCGCCGACCTCGCCGGCAACGCGCAGGGCCTGGACGCCGCGTACCTGCGCTACCCGAAGAAGCTGGTGCGCTCGGTGCCGAAGCCGCCCGGTGAGGGGGAGTCGATCAGCGCGCTCACCGAGACGTTCACGACGCCGGCGCTCGCGATGGACCGCAACCGCTACTGGAAGGAGCTGAACGAGCGGCTCGGCTCCGAGCTGAAGATGAACATCGTCGTGGACAGCGGCGCCGACGCGTAGTTCACGAAGTTCAACGCCATCATCGCCAGCGGCTACATTCCCGACCTGGTGTGGTTCCCGCCCAACCAGGGCCTGCGCAAGGTCCCGTAACTCCTGCAGGCCAAGTTCCACGACCTGACCTCGCACCTGTCCGGAGACGCCGTCAAGAAGTACCCCAACCTGGCCAACCTCCCGGACTACGCGTGGAAGACCGCCGTCATCAACGCCAAGATCGCCGGAGTTCCCGTCGCGTACGGACGCATGGGGCAGATCTACGTCGTCAACGAGGACTTCTGGAAGCCCGTCGGCGGATACGCCTTCGACAGCGCGCAGGACTTCCTGGACAAGGGCAAGGAACTCCTCGACACGCGGCGCAAGAAGTACGTCCTGGAACCGGCGTACGTGAACGCGCACAACATGTTCGCGCAGTGGTTCGGCGCGCCCTCCTCCTGGCGGCTCGACGGCTGAAAGCTTACCGCCCGGTACGAGACCGACGAGTACTTCGAGGCCCTGGAGTTCGCGGTCAAGGTCTTCAAGGCCGGCCTCTTCTGGCCGGACCCGAACCTGACCACCATGCGCGAGAAGATGGCACAGGGCACGCTCGGCGCCTACGTGCAGTCCTTCCCGTCGTTCCTGGTGGACGTGAAGACGTACGAGTTCCCCTTCGGCGTCATCGTGCCATTCGCCGCCAAGCCCGGGGTGAGCGCGCACTTCGACTTCGGGGCCGGCTCGGTCGGCTTCACCGCGATCAGCAAGGGCGCCGACAGCAAGCGCATCCCCACCCTGCTCGGCGTGCTCGACTATCTCGCCGCGCCGTTCGCCACCGAGGAGCGGCTGTTCCTGGAGAACGGCGCCGAGGGCACCCACCACAAGCGCACCGGTGACGGCGACGTCGTCCTGACCGAGAAGGGCAACGCGGAGGCGCTCACCACCGCCATGCCGCTGGCCTTCCTCGCCAACGCCCCCGAGTACCTGTACCTGCCCAGCAAGCCCGACCTGACCCGCCGCATCCACGGCTGGCGGCAGGAACTCCTGAAGATCGGCCAGGCCAGCCCGGTGATCGGCCACTACTCCGACACCAACGCCGACAAGGGCACCTCCCTGACCAAGGCGCTCAACGACGGCGTGCTCGACATCATCGCCGGCCGCAAGTCGCTCTCCGACTTCGACGGACTCCTCAGGAGCTGGCGCTCCGGCGGCGGCGACCGCATCCGCAGGGAGTACGAGGATTCGCTGGCCAGCGAGAAGAAGGGCAAGCAGGCCAAGTAGCCGCACCGGGAGACCGGCCATCCACGCCGGCGTGCCCCGCCCCCCCCCGGGGGGCGGGGCACGCCGGTCACCTAGGGAGAAGGACATGGAAGACCTGCGCATCGGAGTCATCGGCCTCGGGCTGCGCGCCAACCTGGCCGTCGCCGCGCACCGGCCGGGCCACGGCTCGGTCGTGGCCGCCGTCGCCGACACCGACGAGGCGGTGCGCGCCAGGGTGCCCGAGCGGTTCGAGGGCGCGCGGGCCGTCGCCGACCACCGCACGCTCCTGGACGACCCGGGCATCGAAGCGGTCATCGTCGCCACGCCCGACGGCACGCACGAGGCCATCGCCCGCGCGGCGCTGTCGGCCGGCAAGCCCACCTACCTGGAGAAGCCGCTGGGCATCACCGTCGAGCAGTGCAACGCGATCCTGCGCGCCGGCTACGAGAGCGGCACCTGGCTCTACGTCGGGCACAACATGCGGCACATGGGCGTGGTGCGGCTGATGCGCGACCTGATTGCCCGGGGCGACATCGGCGAGCCGAAGACGGTGTGGGTGCGGCACTTCGTCTCGTACGGCGGCGACTACTACTTCAAGGACTGGCACGCGGACCGGCGGCGCACCACGGGGCTGCTGCTCCAGAAGGCGGCGCACGCCATCGACGTGGTCCACTAGCTGGCCGGCGGCTACACCGAGCGGGTCAACGCGCTGGGCGACCTCATGGTCTACGGCGATCTGCCGCGCCGCGAGCCGGACATGCCGCGCCCGGACGGCTGGCTGCGCGAGTTCGACTGGCCGCCGACCGCGCGCCGCGACCTGCACCACGTCGTGGACGTCGAGGACGTGTCGGTGATGAACATGCGGCTGGACAACGGCGTGATCGCCGCGTACCAGCAGTGCCACTTCAGCCCCGACTACTTCCGCAACTACACGGTCATCGGCACCGAGGGCCGGATCGAGAACTTCGGCGACTGCCCCGGCGACCTGGTCAGGTTGTGGAACACCGGCCCGAGCGGCTACCGGTCCGGCAGCGACGCGGAGTTCCGGGTGCCGGAGGCGAAGGGCTCGCACGGCGGCGCGGACGAGCGGATCATCGCGGAGTTCTGCCGCTTCGTGCGCGAGGGCGGCGCCACCGACACCTCGCCGGTGGCCGCCCGGATGAGCGTGGACGCCGGCGAGTTGGCCACCCGCTCGCTGCGCGACGGCGGCACCTCCTACGACGTGCCGCCGCTCGCGCCGGAGCTGCTGGCCTACTACGCGGCGGGCCAACAGCGCCCCGCCGACGCCTGAGCCGCGGGGCCGGGGCCGCACAGTTCGGGGGGCGGACCCGGCCCCGCCACCACCCCGGTGGCCGGGCCGGGCTGCCCCTGCGGCCCGGCCACCGGTCCACGTCGCGTGCGTGAACATCCGCGTACGGGAGGGGAGTCGGGGGCGCGCCTCAGCCCTCCAGCAGGGGCTGTCCCACGTACTTGTCCGGCTTCGCCGCCGCCGGCACCGCGAACAGGCCGCTCGCCTCGTGCCGCAGGAAGCGCGAGAGGCCGTCGCCGCGGTCCAGCTTGCGCTGGACGGGCACGAAGCCGCGCATCGGGTCCGCCTGCCAGGCGATGAACAGCAGCCCGGCGTCCGGCTGGCCGTCGTCGCGGAAGCCGTCGTGGTACGAGTACGGGCGGCGCAGCATCGCCGCGCCCTGGTTGGACTCGGGCGCGGCCACCCGCACGTGCGCGTCCCCACGGATGGCGATCGAGCCGTCCTCGGTGAACTTCTCCAGGTCCACCGGCGTGGTCTCGGTGCCGCCAGAGAGCGGGGCGCCGTCCGACTTGCGGCGGCCGATGACGCGCTCCTGCTGCTCCAGGGACAGGTGGTCCCAGGTGTCCAGGAGCATCCGGATGCGCCGCACCACCGCGTACGAGCCGCCGCCCATCCACGCGGGCGAGCTGGCGTCGCCGCCCTTGGGGACGAAGACGCGGGCGTCGAAGTCGTCCTCCTCGGGCTTGGGGTTGTTGGTGCCGTCGATCTGGCCCATCAGGTTGCGGGTGGTGCGCGGCTTGTCGGTGGCGCCCGGCGTGCGGTTGAAGCCGGTCATCTGCCAGCGCACCCTGGCCCTGTTGCCGGCCACGCGTTGCAGGACGCGCAGCGCGTTGAAGGCCACCAGGCCGTCGTTGGCGCCGATCTGGAGCCACAGGTCGCCGTCGCTGCGGGCCTTGTCGAGCACGTCGGAGGAGAAGTCCGGCAGCGGGGCCAGCGCCTGTGGCAGTTGCTTCGTCAGCCCCACCTTGCCGAAGAAGGCGCGCCCGAAGCCGATGGTGACGGTGAGCGAGGCCGGGCCCGCGTCCAGCGCGCTGCCGGTGTCCTCGTGGTCCGCGGGACGGCCCTCGACCAGCGCCCGCGCGGCCTGGGTCCAGCGGCGCAGCAGCGCGGCGGCGGCCTTGCGGTCGGCGCGCGGGGCGAGGTCGAAGGCGACGAGGTGGCCGTGGACCTGGTGCGGGTCGAGGATGCCGGCCTGCGGCCTGCCGTGCGCGCGGGCCTGCCCGCCGAAGTCCACGGCCGAGGCGCCGATGCTGGTCAGCGCGGTGGTCCCGGTGTCGTCGCGGGTCGCGCGGTCCGCCGCCACGGCGCTCGCGCCGCCGGCGACGAGCCCGGCGGCGCCCGCCGCCCCCGCGGTGCCGAGGAGGCGGCGGCGGGAGATGGAGTCCAAAGTCATGGTCCGACCTTCAGGGCGTCGGTCTCCGTCACCTGGTCGATGTCGGAGGTGCGTACGGTCAACGAGAGCTGCCAGTCGCCTGGCATGGGGAGTTGCACGCCGGTCGCGCTCCAGTGGCCCGCCGAGACGCGGTTGAGGGAGATCCCGAGCGGGCCGATGCCGCGCTCCCGCAAGGTGAGGGACGCCTTGAGTTCGGGGACGTCGGCGGGCTTGCCGGCGGGGTCGGTGAGGTAGGCGTGGAAGGTGTTGTCGCCCGAGCGCCCCGGGTCGAGCGTCACCTCGGCGATGCCGCGCCCGTTCGGGCCCCCGGTGTCGTACGGGACGCCGAGGCTGACCGGGCCCGTGGTGACGCTCTGCCCGGCCGCCTCCTGCTCGGTCTCCGCGCGGCCCGGCTGGGTCCCGGTGAGCACGGTGGTGACGACGAGCAGGACCACGGCGACGCCGGTCTCGACGGCCACCGAGCGGCGCAGCCCGGAGCGCGTCGGGTCCGCGTCGCGCTCGCGGCGGGTGCGGGCCGCGCTGACGGCGGCCCGCTGCCGGGCGAGTTGCGCGGCCCGCGTGTCGTCGCCGGCGGCCTTGGCCCCGGGCTTGGCCTTGCCGCCGGGGGCGCCCCCGGCCTTGGGCTTGGCTTTGGCCTCTGCCTTGGCGTCCGGCCCCGGCTCCGGCTCGGTCTCCGGCGTGGCCCTGGCCCTGGGACCGGCCTTGGCCTTGGCTTCCGCCGTGCCGGTCGCTCTGCCGGCCGCCTTGGCCGTGGCCGCCGCGCCGCGTGGCGCCGGCGCGGTGTCGGGGGCGGTGTCGAGGCGGGATGTCCAGCGCCGCGAGAGGCCGGCGACGCCCACCAGGAGCACCACCAGGCCGACCTTCACCAGCAGCCAGCGCCCGTACTCGGTGTCGGTCAGCGCGTGCCACGAGCCGACCTGCCGCCAGGACTGGTAGAGCCCGGTGACCACTAGCGCGACCACCGAGCCGAAGGCCAGCCGCGAGAAGCGGCGCACCGCGAGCCGGGGCAGCCGCGCCTCGGTCCGCAGCGCGACCAGCAGCGCGGTCAGTCCGCCCAACCAGACGGCCACGGCCAGCAGGTGCACGATGTCTACCGGCACGGCCAGCGCCCGCTGGATGCCCACCGACGCGTGCTCGGCCAGCGCCCAGGTGGCGGCGAGTCCACCGGCGACGAGGGCGCCCCCGACGCCGACGGACCACGCCAGGTCGGTCCGCCCGGCCAGGGCGGGCCCCGCGGCTGGTGTCCGGCCGCCACCGCGCGTGGGTCGCGCGTGTCGGCCGGCGCCGCCACGGGTCCGCCCGTAGCCGGCCGGCGCGTACGACCCGAACAGCACCGCCATGCACACCGCCGCCGCGGCGAGCAGCAGCAGTCGGCACAGCAGTGCCGTGCCCGGCTTGGTGTCCAGGACGTCCCGCACCAGGCCGAGGTCGAACGCGGCGCCGATTCCCCTGCCGTTGCTGGTGTACGGGCTGCGCAGCAGCAACAGCGCGACGGTGGCGCCGAACAGCGTCCCCCAGCCGGTCGCCGCCACCCGCCGCACGGCGCGGTTGGCGTGGCAGTGACCGGCGAACACGCACCCGCCCACCAGCAGCACGAAGCCGCCGTACGCCGCGTACCGGGCGATGCCGTACAGCGCCGAGACCGTCTCGTCGGGCTCCGCGCTCGGCAGCACGACGGAGGTCTTGGACGGCGCGCCGACGGAGAAGGTGAACGCGCCGCCCACCGGGTGGCTGTCCTCCGAGACCGCCTGCCAGGCCACCGTGAACGTGCCGTCGGCCAGCCCGGAGCGCAGCCCCACGGTGGCCGTGGACGACTTGCCGGCCACGTGCGCCGGCTTCCCGTCGTCCACCCGCTCCCACTGGGGGTCGAGCACCCGCACTGAGTCGTCCGAGAGCAGCACCCCCTCCGAGAAGGTGAGCGTGACGCGCTCGGGCGCCCGCTGGAGCACCGCGTCCTTCGCCGGGTCGGTACCGGTCAGTGCGGCGTGCGCGGCGGCCGGGGACGCGCCGGCGCCGAGCGCGCACAGCAGCGCCGCGAGCAGCGCGCCGAGCACGGCCAGCGCTCGGCGCGACCGGGCGCGGCCCGGGCGCGCCGGCGCGGCTGACCGCTCGTCCGACGGGTGCGGGGCAGGGGGCTGGGGCATGCGGATCAGACCTCCGGCTGGTACGACGTCGGCTTGACCGGGACGCTGACCTCGATCGCCGGGGACTTGGCGAAGTGCAGGGTCAGCGTGACGGTCTCGCCCACCTTCGGCTGGCGGGTCAGCTTCTCCAGCATCAGGTGGTCGCCGCCGCGGGCGAGGTCGAGTTCGCCGCCGGCGGGCACCTCGAACTCGGACACCCTGCGCATGGCGGTGCCCTCGGTCGTGTGCATGGTGACGCGGTCTGAGAGCGCCGTGGTGACCGAGGTGAGCCGGTCGGCTGCGTCGCCGGAGTTGCGCACGCTCAGGTAGCCGGCCGCGATGTCCGGCGTGGGCGGCTGCGGCAGGCACGCGCCGGCCACGGCCAGCTTCGCGGAGCCGCCCGCGTCGTTGTCGTCGTCGTCCGACCCGCACGCGGTGAGCAGCAGCCCGCCGAGTCCGAGGGCGAGCGAGGTGGCGGCGGCGAGCGCCGTCCTGGATACCCGGCGCGCGCGGGGCCCCCGCGCTGTCGCCGGGCCCTGTGGCGGGCGGGTCACGGGTTCTGCCCCTTCACGATGCTGGGCAGCTCACGGCTGTAGGCGGTGGTGGTGGTCTCCGTCATGTACAGCCAGTGGCCCTTGTCGTCCTTGGGCGAGAAGCCGATGACCTCGGCGCCGTGGTTGACGGTGACGGTGCCGTCCTTCTCCTTCTTCGGCTTCTCGATGAAGATGCCGAGCGGCTTGGCCGCGGCCTGGATGGTCTCGATGTCGCCGGTGAGCCCGGTGAAGTCCTTGCCGCCCTGTCCGTCGAGCCAGCTCCGCATCCGCTTCGGGGTGTCCCGGTCCGGGTCGGTGGTCACGAAGACGACCTGGAGGTTGTCCTGGTCGGCCTTGGGCAGCTTGGCCTTGGCGAGGGCGACGTTGCTCATTACCATCGAGCACACGTCGGGGCAGTAGGTGTAGCCGAAGTAGACCAGGGTCGGCTTGCCCTTGGTCCGCTCGATGAGGTCGTACTTCTTGCCGTCGGTGTCGGTGAGCACCAGGTCGGGCTTCTGCTTCGGGCTGTCGAGGACGATCGCGCCCTTGTCCTTGACCGAGGGGGAGGACTTGACGGTGGCGACGCCCTTGTCGTCCGAGTCGCCTCCGCCACAGGCGGCGAGGGTGAGGCTGAGCACGGTGACGGCGGCCAGGGCGACGCCCGCGGACTTGCTACGCATGGAGTTCTCTCCAGAGGGTGCTGGTGCTGGACGGTCGGGTGAGGGAGTGGGTGAGGGTGAGTCAGTGGTGCGGTCGGTTCGCGTACGCGCGGCGCGACCCGCCCGCGCGCGGCCCGGGTGCGGGCGCGGTCGGCGGGGTCAGGCCGAGCGGCGGCGGCCGGCGAAGACGCCGAAGGCCACGCCCGCGATCCCGGCCGCGATGCCCACGCCGCCGATGTCGCTGTCGTCGTCAGCGGCGGCGTCCGCCGGCTGGCCCGAGGTGCCCTCGCCCGTGGCGCTCTTCTTCGTGTCGGTCGCGCCGCCCGTGCCGGCGGCGTCGGCCGCGACGAGCTTGAGCACCGGGGCCGGGGACTCCGGCTCGGGGGCGCCTTCCTTGGGCTCCTCGATCCAGCGGACGACCTCCTTGTTGGAGTACGTCTGCAGGGCCTTGAAGACCAGGTGGTTCGCCTTCTCCGGGAGCTGTCCGACGGAGAGCGGGAACTGCTGCAACTGGCCCGGGCGCACGCCGTCGCCGTCGGCGGTCCAGGTGACCTTGTCGACCGCCTCGGTGATCTTCTTGCCGTGCGACTCCAGCGGCTTGTCGAGCTTGCCCTTGCTGACCTTGACCTGCCAACTGGGCACGGGCTGCGGCATCACGGACGACATCGGATGGTCGGCCTGGCCCGGCTGCACGCTGACGTGCGCCAGGGCGGCCACGGAGCACAGCAGGACGGCGCCGGCCGCGAGCGCGCCCGCGCCGGCGAGCTGCCGCCCCGCGCCGCCAGCGCGCGGCGCGGCTCGGGGCCGGGGCCGTGTCCAGGGCCGGGGTCGAGTGGGCGTCGGGGGCGACGGGCGTCGGGTGCGAGGTGTGCGGGGCGTTCATGACGGGACTCCTGGGACGTTACGGGGAAGGTGAGCGCAGCGGTGGGCGACCGCGCGACACCGCCCCGGCCGTACCGGAGTGGGCGTCTCGCGTCAGGCCGCCAGGTCGTAGCGCGGCGGCCCGCGCCGGATCACGGCGTGGTGCAGCGCGAGGACCCGGGGTCGCGCGGGCGTCTCGCCCCCGGCGCGGGCCGCCCACGGGCGCGGCCCGACGGCGGACCGGGACAGCCCCGCGCACACCGCGCCGACCAGCGCGAAGGCGGCCCTCAGGGTGCGGACCAGCGCCGCGTCGGCGACCTCGCGGGCGGGCGCCGCGGACAGCGCGACGATGCGCCACAGGGCGGCGTCGCCCCGGCGCAGCAGCCAGCCGGCGGCGAGCGCGGCGAGCAGGTGTCCCAGCAGCATGGGCAGCGAGGGCAGCACCGCGTCCAGGACGGACCCGGAGCCGTGCCGGACCGCGCCCGCGACGGCCGCGCCGGTCTGCGCGTGCCGGTCGGGATCGAGCCCGGAGTCGCCGACGATCCGCCGCGCCTTGGCCACCGAGATCTTGCCCGGCTCGTCACAGACCAGCCGCGCGGCGAGGACGATCAGCCGCCCGTCGGCGCTGTCGGGGGCCACGCCGGGTGGCAGCGCCCGGGCGCCGTCGCCGTGCGCGTGCCCGACGGCCGGCAGACCGGCCACCCCGCGCTGGGCGAGCGCGAACAGTGAGTGGAGGACGAGTTGCCCGGCCGCGAGGCCGGCCGCGATGCCCGGCAGCGAGCGCTGCCGTCCGGACAGCGGGGCCACCACGGCGAAGGTCACCAGCCACGCCACGCCCAGCGTCCACCCCGGCACCGCCGCGCACGAGGCCAGCACGTGGCCGCCGGCGGTCAGCGCGACACAGACGGTGGTGAAGAACGCGGCGCGCAGCAGCCGCAACCCGGCGCCGGCACGCACCATCCGCCCGCGGAGCGATGAGCTCCCCGAGGGGCGGAAGCGGAGCGACGTGCGGCACAACATGGCTGCGTCATCATCCCACCGGGCGAAACGTCTCCCCACGGCAGGGGTGGGGGCCTTTCGGTGGTTCCTCGCCGACACCCGTCGCATGGGCGTACGGGATGGGCCACGTGGCAGCGGCGCGTTCGGGTCGGCCCACGGGACGGGGCCCGTTCCACCCCCGGCGGGACCCGATCCCGGGACAGCGGGTTTCACGTCCGGGTGCCGGGGGACTCGCGTGAGCGGCGGGATGCGGTGAGTGAGGAAGCGGTGGGGTGCGGCGCGGACCCGGGCTTCCGCCCGGGACCGCGTACGCCTTCGGGACGGGGCCCGCTCCGACATCCGGCGCGTACGCCCCGTCCCGGACGACCCACCCGCGAACCGCGGCACGGGGTGCCACGGGCCGTCGGAGAGCGCCCCCCGCGTCACACGGATGGCCCCGCGCCCCAGCTCCTTACACCGCTTACGCCCTCAACCGCATCCGCCGAATGAGCGTAGTCACACCGGAGGCGGGCTTACCGACCTTCGGGACAGGCATACGGTATCGATATGTCGAGCCGCGACCGGGAGGCTGGAGCATGAGCATCTGGTGGTCCCTCCATCTGCGGCGCGAGGCCGCGAGCGTGCCACTCGCCCGGCGCCTGTTGGTGGGCGCCATGGAGACGGCGGGCGTGGACCCCGATGTCTCCTACGATCTTTCCCTCGCCCTCTCCGAAGCCTGCGCCAACGCCGTCGAGCACGGCGGCGACGCGTCGAGCACCGACTACCGCGTGACGGCCTTCATCGACGGCGACACCTGCCGCATCGAGGTCACTGACTCGGGCCCGGCCCTCCCCCGGGGCCGCCACGCCCGCGCGCTGGCCGCGCGCACCCCGCAACCCACGTGCCAGGCCCCCGCGCACCAGGCCCGCCAGCCCGCCGCCCCCCGCGAGACGGCGCTGGCCGAGCACGGCCGCGGACTGTTCCTCATCGAGGAACTCACCGACCGCGTCCGCTACCGGAACCGCCCCGAGCGCGACGGCACCGTCGTCAGCTTCGACAAGATCCTCAAGTGGCGGGACGACGCGCCCTTCATGGCGTCCTGACAACCCCCGATACCCCACCGTGTACGTCCGCGCCGGTAGCCCGTACCCGACCCCTCGTACCCGACTGCCCGTATCCGGCGCCGCTCTCCTGGCGGGTCCGCCGGCGGCTGCCGGCCGAGCGGCGGGTGTGTCGGCCACGCCCCTTGGGCCGGCCGGCACGCCGCTTCGAGCGGGCCCGCTCGACGCCCCCACCCGACCCCACCTCGCTCGTCCCCGTCACCGAGCGCCAACCGACAGCACCACGCGGCCACATGGCCTGACCGGCGCCCGTCTCGCCCGCCCTTCCCGGATCAGCTCGCCGCGCGCTGGTAGGTGCCGGGCGTGATGCCGTAGCTGCGCTTGAACCAGCGGTGCAGGTGGGCCTGGTCCGCGAAGCCCGTCGCGGTGGCGGCCTCGGCCAGTGGCACGCCGCCGGCCAGCAGGGCGCGCGCCCGGCGCAGCCGCAGCAGCCGCTGGGGGCCATGCCGTACTCCGCGCGGAAGGCCCGGTAGAGGGCGAACCGGCTACACTCGGCCGCCGAGGCCAACCGCTGCGCCGACACCGGGGTGAGCGGCGCCTCGTCCAGCGCGGCGCGGGCCCGGCGGGCAGCCCGGCGCTGCCCGCCGCCGGCGAGGGTGCGTACGCGCGGCGCGCGGGTCGCGCCGCGTCCGGCCATCGCGAGGACGGCCGCGGTCAGCGTCTCGTCCCGGGCCAGCGCGCTGGCCGGGGCCAGCAGGGCGACGTGCACCCGGGTCAGTGCGCGGGCCAGCCAGGGGTCGGTCAGTACTGGGCGGGCGAACAGCGGCATCGCGGGCGGCCGACCGCCGGCGGTGTCGGCGAGGATGCCGCTGACCACGGACTGGCCGATGTGCACGATGCGGTAGTGGTAGCCCAACTCGACGGTCGCGCGCCCGTCGTGCACGTCGTCGGGGTTGAACGCCATCACCATCCCGGCGGCGCTGGTGTGGTCCCCGCCCCGGCAGCGGAAGCGCTGGGCGCCCTCGTCGGTGGTGCCGAAGGAGTACGTGTCGTGGCTGTGCGGCGCGTACACGTGGTCATGGAAGTGCGCGTGCATGGCTTCCACCGGCCGCGGCGCGTCCCGCCAGTACCGCGCCCGGTTCCCGACGCCCGCCGCCCCGCCCGTGGACCTGTCCGCTGATCCGCCCGACATGGCAGCCATTGTGCCGGGCGCACCAGCGTTCAAGGCGTGCGGTGCCCGTGCTCGGCACAGTCAGCACCATGGACACGGGTACGGGCACGGGCACGAGCGGGGCGGCCGACGCGGGTACGGGCACGGGGGCGGGCGCGGGCCCGGGGCGGGGCGCCGGGCATCCCTAATCTGTTGTTCCTGACGACGATGGCGCTGTGGGGGGTGGCCTTCTCCAGTTCCAAGGCGGTGGTGGCGGACGTCCCGCACACCGTGGGCGCCTTCCTGCGGTTCGGGGGCGGCGCCTTCGCGCTGCTGGTGGCCCTGCGGTTCCTGGGGCGCGGGGGCCGCCGGTCCCGGTGCGCGGCGCCTGGCCGGCGATGGCCGCCGGCGTGCTCGGGGTCTTCGCGTACAACGGGTGCTTCTTCTGGGGACTCTCGCTCGCTTCCGCGCTGGACGCCGGCATTCTGATCCCCGTCCTGAGTCCCGTGTTGACCAGCGCGTTCCTGCTGGCGACCGGGAGGGAGCGGCCGAGTGCGGGGCGCGTGCTGGGGCTGGGGCTCGGCCTCGTCGGCGCGGCGGTCTTCTTCCTGGGGGCCGGCGGCAGCGCGGCGGGTGGCGGCGAACGGCTGTGGGGCGACGTGTTGTTCCTGCTCAGCGCGGTGTGTTGGGCGGCATACACGCTGGCCGGGCCGCGCGCGATGGCCGGCATCGCGCCGTTGCGGGCCACGACGTACGCGATGTGCGCCGGCGCCGCCCTGCTCGGCGTGCTCGCGGCGCCCGACCTGCCCGCACCGCGTGGTCCCGACTGCCGGTCAGCACCTGGCTGAACCTGGCGTACCTGGCGGTCGGCGCGGCGGCGGTGGCTAACCTCCTCTACTACCGCGGCGTGCGCCGCGTCGGCCCGGCGACCGTCTCGCTGATGATGTTCACCGTTCCCGTCATCAACACCCTCTGCGCCACCCTCGTCCTCGGCGAGTCCTTCGGCTGGCTCCAGGGTGTGGGCGCGGGCGTGCTGCTGGCCGCGACGCGGGGCGGCCCACGCGAGGGGGGGCGCCCGCCGCGCGGGCCGGGGCGTCAGCCACGCTCCGGCGCGAGCCGGGCGCGCGGGAACTCCGCGAACGTCAGCAGGCCCGGCGGGAGTTCGCGCGGCGACGGGACGCCGGCCCGGTGACCGTCCTCGTCACCCGGCGCTCCGAACCCCCCGGCCCACGCGCCGCTTGGGCCCGAGCCGGGGTCGGCCGGGCCAGGTGGTCCAGGGCAGCGAGGCTGCCTCGTGCGGCGGCGACAGGCCGGCGCCGATGAGCGCGGCCCGCCCCGCGCAGCGCCCCGCGAGCCGGAAGCCGGCTTAGGACGAGTCCACCTCGTGGTGCCCGCCGGCTGTGAGCAGCACGGTCGCGGCCACGCCGTCGAGCCCTGTCACCAGCCCCGACCGCAGCGCCGGCAGGAACTCCGCGGGCAGGTGCCGCTCGGGCACGGCGTTGAGCAGCTCCAACCCGTCCGGACCCGGCGGCTCGCCCCGCGGTTCGGGCGGTTCGAACTGTGCCACGACGTAGGCGTACGGGCCGCAGCCACCGATGTTCTGCAGGACCCGGACGCTCACGTCACGGACGGGGCGGCGCGCCGGGGCGGCCAGTGTGGTCGGCCGCCGTGGCGCGGTGCGGCGAGCCTGCCGCATGGCAGAGGTCCTCCCCCGTGGGACCCCTGCCACGCGGTGTGCTGCGCGAATCTAATGCGAGCACGTTCGCGTTAGATTGGCTAGGAGAATATGGGCCGTGATCGTGCAGGGCAACTTGGGGAGCGCATGAGCGAAGAGGAGCCCACCCCCGGGTCGGTCCGCCCGGGAGGCCGGACGGCGCGCACCCGGGCCGCCGTCCTGACCGCGACCTTGGACGAGCTGGGCGAGGGCGGCTATGGCGAACTCACCATGGAGAAGATCGCCCAGCGCTCCGGCGTGCACCTGGCGACCGTCTACCGGCGCTGGGGGACCGTCGAGCGGATCATCTGCGAGCTGATGATCGACAAGAGCGCCGACATCGCGCTGCCGGACACCGGCTCGCTCCGCGCCGACCTGCTCGGACTGGCCAGCGGGATCGGCGGGTTCTACGCGGCGCCGCGCAACCGCCGCGTCATGGAGGCGGTCGTGGCGGCGGCGGTGCGCCAGCCGTACGCCGCCGAGATGCTGCGCGACTTCTTCCGGGACCGCCGCCGCGAGGCCGCCGTGCTGGTGCGGCGGGCCATCGAACGCGGCGAGGTGGCGGCGGACACCGACACCGACGTGGTGATCGCCGCGCTCGGGGCGCCGTTCTACTACCGGCTGCTGGTCTCGCGCGGCCCGATCGACTGGCACCTCGCCGAGACCACGGCCGCCGCGGCCTACGAGGCGGCCCGCGCGGGCGTCTTCCGCCGCGCCGCCGCCGACGCGGACGAGGGGTAGCGCGGGCTGGGCCGTCCCGGCCCCGCCACCCCTCGCCCGCCCCTCCCGGCCCTTGGTCCTCGACCCCCGGCCTTCGGGGGGCCGGGCCAGGCGGGGGGGCGAACGCCGACGCGGCCCGGTGGCGATGCCCGTCGGGCGCTTCGCCACCGGGCCGCGTGGGTGCCGGTGTGGCGGGTGGTGCGTGTGCGGCGGCGTACGGGCGGGCCCGCGCACGGGCCGCCGGTAACCAGCCGGCTGACGCCGGCCGTCGCACGGTGCGGGATCAGCCCTTCAGGCGGGCCATCCACTGCTCGATCTCGTCGGCGGTGCGCGGCAGGGCGGCCGACATGTTCCGGTTGCCGTCCTCCGTCACGAGGATGTCGTCCTCGATCCGCACGCCGATGCCCCGGTACTCTTCGGGCACGGTCAGGTCGTCGGCCTGGAAGTACAGGCCGGGCTCCACGGTCAGGCACATGCCCGGCTCCAGGGTCCCGTCCGAGTACGTCTCGCGCCGCGCGACCGCGCAGTCGTGCACGTCGATGCCGAGCATGTGACCGGTGCCGTGCAGCGTCCAGCGGCGCTGCAGGCCGAGTTCGAGCACCCGGTCCACCGGGCCCTCGACCAGACCCCACTCGACGATGTGGGTGACTAGGACGCGCTGCGCGGCGTCGTGGAAGTCGCGGTACTTCCCGCCCGGCTTGACCGCCGCGATGCCCGCCTCCTGCGCCGCGTACACCGCGTCGTAGATCTTGCGCTGGAGCGGGCTGAACGTGCCGTTGATTGGCATCGTGCGGGTGACGTCGGCCGTGTAGAGGGTGTGCGTCTCGACGCCAGCGTCGAGCAGCAGCAGCTCGCCGGGGCGGACCGGGCCGTCGTTGCGCACCCAGTGCAGGGTGGTCGCGTGCGGGCCGGCGGCGCAGATGGAGCCGTAGCCGATGTCGTTGCCCTCGACCCGGGCGCGGAGGAAGAAGGTGCCCTCGATGTAGCGCTCGGAGGTCGCCTCGGCCTTGTCGAGGACGCGCACGACGTCTTCGAAGCCACGCACCGTGGAGTCCACGGCCTTCTGCAGCTCGCCGATCTCGAACTCGTCCTTGACCAGGCGCAGTTCGCTCAGGAAGGACTTCAGCTCCTCGTCCCGATCGGCGGTGACCTTGTCGGTCAGCGCCGCCTCCAGGCCCGCGTCGTGCCCGCGCACGATGCGCACCGGGCCGCTCGCCTCGGCCAGCACGCCGGCCACCTCGCGCACGTCGGCGCAGGGCACCCCGTAGAGCTGCTCGCCCTCGGCGAGGCTGTTGCGCCGGCCCACCCACAGCTCGCCCTGGCCGTCGAGCCAGAACTCGCCGTTGGCGCGGTTGGAGCGCGGCAGCAGGTAGAGCGTGGCCGTGTGGCCCGTTGCCCCGGCCGGCTCCAGGACGAGGACGCCGTCCTGCGTCTGGTCGCCGGTGAGGTGCGCGTACTCGCTGGAGGCACGGAAGCTGTACTCGGTGTCGTTCGAGCGGGTCTTGAGGTTGCCCGCCGGGATCACCAGCCGCTCGCCCGGGAAGCGGGCGGAGAGCGCGGCGCGGCGCCGTGCGGTGTGCTCTGCCTGCGGGATCGGCCGCAGGTCGTGCAGCTCGGTGTCTGCCCAGCTGCTCTGCATGTTCTCGGCCAGCTCATCGGACACGCCCAGGTAGAGCGCGTTCTTACGCTGCTTGATCGGCTTGTCGCTCTCCAGGGTCTCCGGAGTGGGCTCCTCGGTCACGTCTCCTCCTCGAACTGGACCGCCCCTGGCCTCGGGCCTGGGGACCTTACCCATCGTATGGGTGAGCGGTGCGTCCCCCGCAGGGGCGGGACGCACCGGTACGGAGGGGCCCGAAACCTCCCCCCGGGAGCGGCGCCCACCGGCCCGGCCCGGGGGCTCCCGGCCCCACTCCCGGCCGCTTCGGCCTGGGGCGGCCTCCGCGGGGCCGGCGACGGGCACGGGCGCCGGAGGCGGCCGGCCCAGGCTCCGCGAGGGGAGGGCCGCGCGGCGCGTGACACCTGTCACGCTGGGCCCGCCGGACGTGCTGGGCGCGCCGAGCCCGCCGGACGCGCCGGGCCCGCCGGGCGGGTGGGTCCCGGGCCCACGGGGCGTGGGCGCGCGCGGCGGGCGGTCGGTCAGTCGAAGCAGGCGGCCAGCAGCACGATGTCCTCGGTGTCGGCGGCTGCGTCGCCCAGCGGGCCGCGCCCGGCGCCCGGGCCCTCGGGCAGCACCGCCCGCAACACGTGGTCGACCACCGCCTCCGGCTCGCGGCGCCCGGCCCGGGGCACGCTCGCCGCCGCCGCGTGCAGCCGGGCGAACGCCTGGTCCATCGGCGCGCCGGTGCGGCGCAGCAGCCCGTCGCTGTAGAGCAGCAGCGTCTCGCCTGGGCCCGGCTCTATCCCCACGCTGGGCGCCTCCCAGCAGGCGAGCATGCCCAGCGGCGCGGACAGCGAGGTCTCCACGTACGCGGTGTGCTCGTCGCCGATGAGCAGCGGCGGGCAGTGCCCGGCGCCGGCGAGGACCACCGAGCGGTGGGCGGGCTCGCAGTAGGCGAACAGGGCGGTCGCGGCGCGGGCGGGTTCGGTCAGCCGGAGCAGGAGTTCGAGGTCGGACAGGACGGCCACCGGGTCCTCGCCCTCAAGCACCGCGTACGCGCGCAGCGAGGCCCGCAGCCGGCCCATCGCCGCGACCGCGCTCGGCCCGCTGCCGGTGACGCCGCCGATGCTGAGCCCGAGCGCGCCCTCGGGCAGCGGGAGCGCGTCGTACCAGTCGCCGCCGCCGGACGGGCCGGTGTGGTGCCGGGCCGCGAGCCGCACGCCGGGCACCCGGGGCAGCCGGCTCGGCAGCAGCTCCTCGCGCAGCGTCGCGACGGTGCGGCGGTCCCGGTGCAGTTCGATGTGGCGGCCGATGTGCTCGGCGGCGTACCGGCAGTAGAGGCCGACGAGGTGTCGCTGGCGCGCGGTCGGCTCGGTGGGCTCGTCGTACAGCCACACCACGGCACCGATCCGGCCACGTGGTGGCGCCGGGTCAACCGCGAGCGCGGGGTTCACCGGGGTGACGGGGGTTCGCCCGGCGGGCCCCCGGTCACCGGCGCGAGTGGCGTGGTCGAGGCCGGGGTCGGCCCCGTCACGCGGGGGCTCCAGCAGCTGGGCGCGCGGCTCCAGCGGCAGCGCGTAGCTGGCGGCGTAGCCGAGCCGGGCGGCCACCTCGCGGTGGTGCGGGTCGAGGTCGTCCTCGCTGGCGATGTCGGGGTGGGCGACCTCGCTGGGCCAGGCGGCGCCGTCCGGAGCGGCGCCGTCCGGGGCCGGCTGGGCGGTCGGCGCGGGCCCCGGGCGTTGGCCGCCGCGTGCTGGCCGCGCGGCGGGCGCGGGCAGCCCGTCGAGCAGCCGGCCGACGGAGCCGGAGGCGCGCGGGATGGTCTCGATGTGGCCGAGTTCGGCCCGGCCGAGCCCGAGGCCGATGGTCAGTTCGGGGCCGAGCCCGTCGGTGGGTTCGAGCGCGGCCATGCCGCGCTGCGCGCCGACGAGGGCGGCGCCGGCGCGCAGCAACTCGCGCAGCGCGTCGTCCAGCGTGGTCGCGTGGGCGAGCCGCTCGGTCAACTCGTGCAGCGTCGTGAGGTCCGAGACCCAGCCGGCGAGCCGGTCCTGGACGGCGGTGTACGGGGTGGTGCCGGCGGACGGCGCGCCGGCGGGGCCCGTACGGGGCGCAGAGGCCGACTGGTGCGCCGATGGGGCGGCGTCGGTGGGGGGCGAGGGAGCGGCTGGGGCGGGCGCGGGATTGTCGGAGGGGCCGGGCACAGCGGAATCGATTCCAGCCACTTTCGGAAGACGGCGCGCACTCATGGTTGACCGCTCTCGGCGCTGGATAGGGGCTGGCCGCCAACGCGGCGGGACTCATCGAGCAGTATGCCCGTATTCGTTACGATCCTTAGCGCTTTATCGGTCCACGGCATGGGATCAGAAAGCAGGGGCATTCGTCTCAATAGCATCGCAAACCCCCATGTCATGTTGCGTCGCTACGAATGCTCCACATGTACACGCACCCGTAAGGCGATGTCTAGCACTGGTGCGGTGGGGTTGTTGGTGTCTGTGGTGAATCAAAGTTGTCTTGAAAATATCCTTCGAGCTATCGATTTGCGGTCGACTGTCGTCATCCGGCAGCGCGTCATACCCACCTCGGCGGGTATGCACTTGTTGAAGGGCGGGGGCAGTTGGGTCGACCCGGAACCCCATCGCGGGTCCGAGCGTCTTCATCGATGACGGTCGAGCCCACCCTCAGCAGTGGCGGGGGACGCACACTGAGTACCAGTCGGCAGGCGCGCCGCGCACGCCACCCCTCGCCATGGTCCAGGTTCGACCGCAAGGGGCTCCTCGTGGAGCACGGTCGGGGAGAGGCACACCCCCGGCACGTGCGGTGACATGCGTTTCACGCAAGGTGATCGACGGCGTTGATCCAGCGCCGCACTGCGCAAGCGAAATGCAGGGATGTTGCGAAAAGGCCGTAGCGTCCGCAGTGCCAGCAGTGTCAGTAGTGCCACCGTGTGAGCAGTGCCACCGCAGTGCCATGGCGCCGTCCCGACCAGGCGGAGTTCATGGAGATCCATCGTCCGCTGCCGCGTACGGCAGTCCGCAGCCCTCGGCGTTCACGGAAAGGAACGAGCGCTCATGCGCGAGATCCCCGGAAGGCGACGCAAGTTCTCGATGGGGCGGGGCAGGAGGACGGCGCTGCTCGGCGTGGCGCTCACCTGTGCCACCGAATGGCACTGGCCGATCCTGCCCGGAGTCGGCATTCCGTCAGGTGGCAGGCCCGGAGAGTGCGGGTGCCCGCACCCTGACTGCGTGGTGCCCGGCGCGCACCCCTTCGACCCCGGCCTGCTGGCCGCCACCACCGATGCCCGGATGGTGCAGTGGTGGTGGACCAACCGGCCCACCGCGCCGATCATCCTCGCCACCGGCAACCGCGCCCCGAGCGCGGTGAGCCTGCCCGCCGTCGCCGGCGCCCGCGCGGTCGCCGCCCTCGACCTGGCCGGCATCGCCATCGGCCCGGTGATCGCCACGCCCACCCGCTGGTCACTGCTGGTCGCCCCGTACTCGCTGGAGGAGCTCGGCGAGCTGCTGCACCGGCAGGACTGGGTGCCCAGTTCGTTGCGCTTCCACGGCGAGGGCGGGTACGTGGCCCTGCCGCCGTCCCAGACCGGCGCGGGACAGGTGCGCTGGGAGCGCGCCCCCCGGCCGGCCGCCCGCGGCGTGTCGCGCCCGTGGCTGCCGCAGGTCGGCGCCGTAGCCGACGCGCTGGTCGAGGCCAGCGCCAACGCCCCGGGCGGCAGCAGCAGCGAACTCGCCTACTGAGCGCCCCGCCGCCCCGTCCCCACCCGGGCGGCGGCGCACCTGCCAACCCGCTGGCCCGCCTCCGCGCGGGCCGGTGGCGTTTGAGGGGCCGTACGGCTCGTGCCCCGGGGCCCGCGCCCCCGGCTCCACGCCGGGCCGGTAGGCCGCGCCGCGCCCCCGCCCGTCGCGAACCGGCCGGCGCCAGCCCGGGCCGCGCGACGGATGCCGGCACGAGGCGGACGGCGGCACTCGTGCCAGGCGTGCTGCGGCGGCGCTCGCGTGGACCGTACGGTCCGTACGGCGGGCAGTGCGGGCCCGGTCTGTCGGACGGGCGGCGGCCGGCCGTGACGGGGCGTGCGGGCGGCGTTCCGGTGCCGGGCGCTGCGCCCCGCTCGTCGCCTGCTGTCTTCCACTCTTCAATGCTCGGTACACCGAACGGCCTCGCGCCGCGCCCGGCGCGACGCCGCCGCCGGCCACCCGGCGCGTGGCGGCGAAAGCGCGGAAACCTCCAATTACCCCGCACCGCGCCGCGCGCCGCCCCACCGCGCGCGACCGCGCGAAGACCACGGTTACGGAGAGTGCAAGCGTGATCGCGCCACGCCGGGGTCGCCGACGCGCTGAGGCAACTCATCGGTACTCGCTTGATATCGACCCTCAAGCCTCGCTCAAATGTGACGCCAGTGGCCTATGTGACGGATGTGATCTCACCCCTCGCGACCCCGGGCCGCATGCCGGGCCGCGTGCCGAGCCGCCTGTCGACGGGTCGAGCCCCGGCACGACCGGCCCCGGCGCCCGCCCCCGGACCGTCGCGCACGGGTGGCGCCCCGCCGGGCGGCGGCCAGGGCCGGGCGGCCTGCGGCCCCACGCGCGGCAGGGCGCCGCGTGGTGGTGGGCGTAGTGGCGAGGGGTGCGGTGGGGCGGTCGAAGGCCGTTGTGGCGTCGCCGGGTGCGAAGGGTCGGAGTCGGCCCGGCGGCCGGCCAGCGTACGGGTGGTGACCTGGTGGAGCGCCCCTGGAGCATCGCTCGGGCTAGGTCGCCGGCGGACTCGGCACCCCCGTGCCGGACGGTGCGTCGGCTGTCGGGCGGTGCGCCGGGGAGGCGCTGTGGTGCCGGGTGGTGTCGGTGCGACGCGAGGGGCCGGCGACCGGCGCGGTGCGGGCTAGCCCGTCCGGGAGCCGTGCGGCCACCCCTCGCGCGGCCCAGGCAGGCCCCACGCGGGCCGGGCAGGACCACGTGGGCCGGGGAGGGGGCGAGGTCCGCCAGGCGGTGCCTGACGGCGGTACGCGCCGTCGCCGCTCCGGGCTGGGCCAGCCCGGGCCGCGGGCGGGTACGAGGCGGGCGCTGAGCGGCGCCTACGGCCCGGAGCTGGAGCGGGTCGGGCGCCTGCTGGGGGCGGGCTGCCCTGGCCGGAGCGTGGTGCGGGCCTGCGGGGGCGACTGACGCCGAGCCAGAAACCGGGCCGCGCGGGGGGCGTGGAGCGCGGTGCGCGAACGGGGGGCCGCGCGGCCGGAGGGGACTTCGAGCGGTGCGGGCGCTGGGCCGGCGGAGCGCGGGGCCCTCGGCGCGGCAACTCGGTGGCGCGCTGGGCGGAATGAACGGGCCGGGGACGTGGTTTCCCCTGGCTGCCGGCGACGTGGGCCGGGCATGGAAGGGGCCCGGTCGCTGGCGACGGGGGATGCACCAGCGACCGGGCTCCTAGCATGGTAACAAGAGATCGGCAGTTCGCAAATTCGATCGCGGATTTCAAGACGCGTATTTCCTGGCTAATACCGGGAGTTGTGACCAGAGTCACGCATCTGGATCGTCTGGAGATCATCTGTACGGTGCCCGTCGGGGACACGCCGTGATCGCCGCACCCCGCGCGGCCCGTCGACTGGGCTAACTCCGCTATCCCGACACAATCGCGGCTATCTCATGTCGCGTACGCAACAGCGGCCCCCGGTGGCCGTACGCGGGCACCACGCCCGACCGCCCGCCACACCCGTCGCGACCCGGAACAACGCACCGCCCGAACCCGCACCTCAAGGAAACCGTCGGACTCCTAAACCCTTCCGGCGGCCACAAACTCCCGCGAATCGGTCGGGAACTTCTTAATGACGCGGCGCCCCGCGCCGACGACGTAGCCACCCCCCGACCGCGCCCGCCACGCGCCCCCACGGCCCCGCCGGCCCCCGTTGCCACCTTCCACCCCTCGTTCGTACACGCCCGCCCGGGGCTTCGCCGCACCCCGCCCCGACAGGTCTTCGCGCTGGTCGTACGGCTGCGGGCGAACGGGCCCGGCCGGACGAGGCGGGGCGCGGGGTGGTGGGCGCCGCCCCCGGCGCCTTGGCCGTCGCCCCTGTCCGCCATTCGCGTCCGCGGCGGCACCGGGCGCCGCGACGGGCGATCCGGTGACGCGGTGTCTGTCACCGTCGCGTGCGGATCGTACATTGTGCGGACCGTACGAAAGATTTGTCCGTACTGTACGAACAACGCGTTCCGCAAAGACGCTGCGATATCCCCCGCCCGGTCGTGGCGTGTGGGGAAGAACGGAAGCCGGTAAGTCGTGGCGCGTGCCGTCGCGTACGGGCTCATTCGGTGGGCCTCATCCGTCGGCGTCGGATTCGATCACCTGACGTCCCACGAACGGCATCCGCGCACTGGCCGTGCAAACAATCGGGCAAACGGGTCAGTTGAGCGGACGTGTCATTGGTGGGAAACGGCACCCCGGAACAGGGCCCATACGGAATACGATATTCCGAAAACGGCGTCCCCCGCCCTCGTGCGCACCGCGCCCACCGTTCCGGTCTCCCGTACTCCGGTACCTCCACCGGCGAAGCCGTCTGGAAACAACGCGTTGCTGTGCGGGCTCCATGATCGTTGATCTTGCGTGGTCATATCTCAGTCGATGTCCCAACAACTTGCCTCGCGGTTGGGCACGTTGCTCCCCCATCTCAACGAACGGCAGAGGCGGTTGCTGCTGGCCGCAGAGGCCCGTGAGCTTGGGCATGGCGGAATACGTGCGGTGTCCCACGCGACTGGTGTCAGCGAAACGACGGTGCGTAAAGGCATCGCCGAACTCGCAGATGAACCGTCGCCCTTTCCAGGTGGTCGCGTTCGACGCCCTGGAGGCGGCCGCAAGAACGCAGCCTCGAAGGACCCAGGACTGCTGCCTGCCCTCTTGGCGTTGGTCGAGCCGGATGAGCGAGGCGATCCCATGTCGCCCTTGAGGTGGACGACCAAGTCGCTGCGGCATCTCGCCGACGAGCTGACCCAAAAGGGGCATCCAGTCTCCGCGACCACGGTCGGGAAACTGCTGCATGAGAACGGGTTCAGTCTTCAGGGCAACGCCAAGACCCTGGAGGGAAAGCAACACCCTGACCGAGACGCCCAGTTCCATTACATCAACAGCCAAGTCAAGGAACATCAGGCGGCGGGCGAGCCGGTCATCAGCGTTGATACGAAGAAAAAGGAGATGGTCGGTCGGTTCCACAACCCGGGGCGAGAGTGGCGCCCAAAGGGAGAGCCGATCCACGTAGAAGATCACTCTCTGTTCTGGCGCGGCGAGATCCAACAGGTCATCCCCTACGGGATCTACGACATCGGGGCCAACACGGGCTGGGTCAATGTCGGTGTGGAGCACGACACATCGGCCTTCGCGGTCGCTTCTATTCGCCGATGGTGGGATAACCGCGGCAAGACCGACTATCCGAGCGCCAAGCGCCTTCTCATCACGGCGGACTCCGGCAGCTCGAACTCTCCGCGATACCGACTTTGGAAGTCTGAACTCGCAGCTCTGGCCGAGGAAACCGGCTTGGCTATTACCGTCTGCCACTTTCCGCCTGGAACATCGAAGTGGAATAAGGTCGAGCACCGCCTCTTCTCTCACATCACCATGAACTGGCGCGGACGCCCGCTGACCAGCCACGAAGTCGTCATCAAAACCATCGAATCCACCCGCACTCGCTCCGGCCTGCGCGTCGAAGCCGAACTCGACACACGCTCCTATCCGATCGGGGTCACGGTGAGCAAGGAGTACTTGGACTCCTTGCCGATCCAGCCACACGACACTCACGGCGCCTGGAACTACACCATCGACCCGCACGATCACTGCACTGCGCCTGCGGCAAGCAGAAACCCAGGTCCATCCAGTCGGAAGTCCTGGAGATGCTCTCCCACCCCGTGATGACCGGGATGACTCGGGATGAACTGGCCCAGCTTATCGCGCTTCTGGAGCCAGCCCAGGCGGCCAAGGCCGAGCAACGGAACTACGACCGACGAGGCGGGAAACGACGACGTATGAAAGGGGCAGGCGGGATGACGGTGATCACGCCTGCAGCCCGGACTGTGGCCACGCTCGTCTATCTCCGCGGGATCTGCACGATGCCCGTTCTTCAGGACCTCCTCGGAGTAACCCGAAGCGGCCTCCAGAAACCCATGCGGGAGACCCGAGCCCTCCTGACAGAACACAACCACACAGTGCGCGCCATCGACCTCAGGCTTACCACCACGCAAGCCGTCCGGGACTTTGTCGCTTCTGCCGGCTCCCTCCAGGAAATCCACCCTCAAGAAGCACTGCGGCATCCGGCCATCACGGGTATGAGCCATGCCGAACTCGATGCCATCACCACGCGCTTGGCTACTCGGTACCAAGCCCGGCTCCAAGAAATGCGACACAACCGACGCGGAGCCGAGCTGAAGAAGGACCCGGGCACAGTCATCTACAACAAGATCACCAACGAGGGCCGCGTTCTTGCCGCGATTCTCGCCATGCGACAGGTCGCCACCCGTCCGGTAATCGCCGAACTGTTCAAGGTAAGCCCTCGAACCATCGGCAACGCGCTTGTGGAACTGCGCCCGCTCCTCAAAGGAGACGGATGCAACCCCACCCCCGTTCACCGGGCACAACGGTTTCATAGCGCGGAGGAACTTCTCCGCTATGTCGAGTATGTCGAGGCCAGGGAGGAATCGAATACCCGTGCGGAACCATAAGGTTGTTTGCGCACGGCTTCGGCCTTCCGCCAGCGACGGCCATTTGTCCGTAGGCCGCACCCCACCCCCGCGCCGGGTCTCTCGCGCCGGTCGCCCCACCACGCGCGCTCCCGCCCGGCCGCCTCCCCGCGCCCCGCGACCCCGTCCCCGGGGAGAGGTGCGCGCGGGCGGGCCCGGGTGGGCCCGTGGGCGTCAGCTCAGGGTGACCTGACGGTTGGTGAGCCCGCTGCGCGCGCGGCGCTCGTCGGGCGTCAGCGGCGCCTCGGTCGCGAGCGCGCCGGCGAGCCGCTCCGCGAACTGCGCGGTGGGCTTCTCCACGTCGTCCGCGCGCGTCGCGGTCGGCAGGTCCCACACCGGCACCGTCAGGCCGTGCGCGCGGAACGAGCCGACCAGCCGCGTGCCCTCGCCGAGCGAGGGCACGCCGGCCGCGTGCAGCCGGGCGAGCGCGTCGAGGAGCTTCTCCTCCGGGTGGGTCATCACCCACCGCAGGTGGTTCTTGTCCGGCGTCTCGCACCAGTACGCCGACTCGACGCCGGTCAGCCGGACCGTCGGGATCGCGGCCTCGTTCGCCCGCTCCAGGGACGCGGTGACCTCGGCGCTGGCGTTCTCCGCGTCCTCGATCCAGAACTCGAACCCCTGGTGCACCACCGGCTCGAAGGGGCGGTCGAGGTCCAGCAGGTCCTGGAGCCGCGGCCCGTCGGCCGGCGCCCGGCCGGCGCCCGGTGCGTCGCCGGCCGCGACGGGCGTGCCCGGCTCGGCGGTCAGCGCGCGGCGCAACGTGCTCGCCAGGTCGCGGCTCAGGTCGCCCGACGTGGTGTCGTTCTGGAGGCCGATCAGCACGGCGCCGTCGTCGCGGCGCAGCGCGGGCCAGGCCATGGGCAGCACCGTGGCGAGCGTGACCGACGGAACTCCGTCCGGCAGCCCCTCCTTGAGGTGCAGCTCCACGGTGGCGGCGGGCACCAGCTCGCGCAGCGCGACCCAGTCCGCCTCGCCGGGCAGCCCCTCGAACGGGCGCTGCACCAGTTCGGTCACCGCGTGCGCGGCGGCCCGGCCGTGGCACGCCTTGTAGCGCCGGCCCGAATTGCACGGGCAGGGCTCGCGAGCCCCGACCACGGGGTAGGCATCGGCCGCGCCCTGGGGCGTGGTCTTCGGCTGGGGGCTGCGCTTCTTGGCCATGGTGTGGCTGTCTCCCGGTCGGTACGGCTCCTACGCGTCGCCGAGCCTAGCCCTTCCGGTACGCGGGTCCGCCAGAGCGCGCGCCAGGCGGCGCGACGCGCGGCCCGACACGCGGCCGACACGGAACCGGATTCCGGCAGTCGGGCACCGGGCCGCGGTCCGCCGTGAGAACGCCCGGGCCCGAACCACCGGAGGGGCCGGCGTGGCCCCGTGCCCCCGCCCGATGCGACCGGGCCGGTTCACTGAGCCGGGGTGCCTCAGGCGGTGCCGTCCGGCTCGCCCAGCTCGCCCAGCTCGTTCAACTCTTCAAGGCCGCCCAGGCCGCCGTCGAGCCCGCCCAGCGGCTCGGGGTGCGGCGTCGCGTAGCGCAGTCCGGGGGAGAGGACGACGCGCGAGGGCGTCTCGGGCGACGCGTCATGGGGGGACAAGACGGCCCATACAGTGACTTCGCCGTGTCCGTCCCGTACGCCCCAATCCTCGGCGAGCGCCGTGATGATGTGCAGGCCCCGACCGCCACCGGCCGTGATCGACGGCGTGGCTGGAAGTGGTCTTGTCGGGCCGGCGCCGTCGGTCGCCTCGACCGTGAGCCTGCCGCACGTCTCCACGTGCCAGGCCGCGCGCATCGCGCCGGCGGCCCCGCCGCCCACGGTGTCGTGACCGCTCGCCCCGCCGTCGTGAACGTCCAGCAGGCGCCCGTCCCGACACGCGTTGCTGAGCAGTTCGGAAAGGATCAGTACTGCGTCGTCTATGACCGACTCCGGCACCCCGCTGGAGCGAAGCTCCCCGCGCATCCGGTGCCGCGCCTCACCCATGCCCGCAGGGCCATGGGGAACGGACATAGTCGACGACGTCGGCACTTCCTGTGCCACCACCAACGCCACCCCCCAGACCCCCCTTGCCCCATGCCAAGAGGTGGATGCCCGGAGGAAGTGGATCGGAAACCGGCCAACTGCGATCGGGTGGCGTACTCGTCGTGATCGCCTACGTACCGAATGCGCCGGTGCACTCCGTGTCATGGGCGTATGTGCGCCCGAGTTGGGACAGCACCTGCTTCGGCCGGTTGGTGATGATGGCCTCGACCCCGAGCGTACGCACAGGTCGACGTCGGCCGGCTCGTTCACGGTCCATACGTGCACCCGGTGCCCCGCGCGGTGCAGGCGGGCGACGAACCCGGGGTGGTTGCGGACGATGCGCACACTGGGGCCCGCGATGCTCACGCCCGCGGGCAGCCGGCCGTCCCGCAGCCGGGGCGAGAGGAACTGCGTGAGGTAGACGGTGGGCAGGCCGGGGGCCGCCGCGCGTACCCGGTGCAGCGAGCGCGCCGAGAAGCTCATGATCCGCACCGGCGCGGGCTCGTCCGGCGCGCTCGGGCCGCCCGCCAGGCCGAACCGGCGCAACAGCGTCAGCAGCCGCTCCTCCACCTGCCCGGCCCAGCGCGTCGGGTGCTTGGTCTCGATGGCGAGGCCGACCGGGCGCCCCGCGTCGGCGACGAGTTCGAGCAGCCGCTCTAGGGTCAGCACGGAGGCGGCGTCCCGGTCCGGTACCTCGGCGTCGGCGGCCTGCCCCTTCCAAGAACCGAAGTCAAGGGCGGCGAGGTCGGACAGCTCCATGCTGGAGACCGCCCCCCGCCCGTTGGACGTCCGGTTCACCCGTCGGTCGTGCACGCACACCAGGTGCCCGTCGGCGGTCAGCCGTACGTCGCACTCAAGGGCGTCGGCGCCCTCCGCGATGGCTCGCTCGTACGCGATCAGGGTGTGCTCGGGTTCCGCTTCGGAGGCCCCGCGGTGGGCGACGACGAACGGGCTGTGCGGGCCGGGGCGACTGTCCCCGGCCGGGCGCGCAAAGGTCACCGCGTTATGGTGCCACTGCCCGGCGCGCGCCGCCTCGGTGGCACCCGCCCCCGCGGCGGCTCACCCGTTCCGTCCGTTGCACCCAGGCCGAAGTGGGGGAGCGCCGGGTGAGGCTGACGGCGGTCCGCCGCCCTCCGGGGCGGTCCGCCGCTCCTTACGGCGGCCTGACAGGCCGTGGGAAAGGCTGGTGGCAGACCTTCGTACGCGATGGCCGCCCGCCACCTGACCGAAACGTCGTGCATCTGAGGAGTGAGCTGTGAGCACGGAAAACGAAGGCGCTGCTGTTCCGCCCGAGACCGAGCCGCGCACGGCGCCTCCAGCGCCGACCGCCGCGCCCGGCCCCGAGCACCCCGCCCCCGACTACGGCCTCGCCCCGCCCGTGGCCCCCGCCCCGCCGGAGGCCACGCCCCGGCCGGCTGCCCCGGACGCGGTGGGTTCCGCGAAGGGCGCCGGGGCGGACCCCGCGCGTTCGGCCCCCGACGACGAGACGGTGAGCGGCTCGCCCGGGGCGCACCCGACGACCGAGACCACGACGGTCGACGCGCCCGCGCGGCAGGACGGCCCGGCCGGCCCGCCCGCCGACGCGGGGCGTACGCCGGCGCCCCTCGCGGAGCCGGCCCCCGTGGCGCCGTCGGCCGCCGCCCCTGGCCACCCGGCACCGCACGCTCCGCAGGCCGGGACGCCGCACGCCGCGCAGACCGCGTCACAGCACGGGACGGTGGGCGGCCCGCCCGCGGGCGGTGCCGGGGGTGTGGGTGGTGCCGGGAGTGGCGGTTGGTGGTCGGGCGGCGGCCAGCCGTACGGCACAGGTGGTGGGCCCGGCGACCCGCACGCCCCCTGGGGCGCGGGCGCACCCGGCCCGGTGCCGCCGCGTCGTGGGCGCGGCGGCATCCTCGCGGGTGTCCTGGCGGCGGTGTTGGTCGCGGGTGGCATCGGCGGCGGCATCGGGTTCTGGGCCGCCGAGCGGGACAACGACACCGAGTCGACCACCATCTCCGCCACCGGAGAGGCCAAGTCCAGCTGCCACGCCCCCGGTTCCGTGTCGGCCATCGCGGACAAGACGCTGCCTAGCGTCGTCACGATCGAGGCGCAGTCCACCTCCGGCGAGGGCGGCACCGGCACCGGTTTCGTCTACGACAAGCAGGGCCACCTGCTCACCAACAACCACGTCGTCGCGTCCGCCGCGGACAGCGGCGAGCTGCGGGTCACGTTCTCCAACGGCAAGAAGTACCGCGCCGAGATCGTCGGCCGGGCCGAGGGGTACGACATCGCCGTGCTCAAGCTGAAGAACGCGCCCGGCGCCCTGACCCCGCTGCCGCTCGCCGACTCCGACAAGGTCGAGGTCGGCGACGGCACGGTGGCGATCGGCGCGCCGTTCGGGCTCTCGGGCACCGTGACGACCGGCATCGTCAGCGCGAAGAAGCGGCCGGTCTCCTCCAGCGACGGCGGCGGCAGCAAGGCGTCGTACATGAGCGCGCTGCAGACCGACGCGTCGATAAACCCGGGCAACTCCGGCGGGCCGCTGCTCAACGACTCCGGCGCCGTCATCGGCGTCAACTCCGCGATCCAGCCGGCGGGCGGCGGTGGCGGCTTCGGCGGCCAGGGCCAGCAGTCCGGCAGCATCGGCCTCGGCTTCGCCATTCCGATCAACCAGGCCAAGCAGGTCGCCCAGCAACTGATCAAGACGGGGCAGCCGGTCTACCCGGTCATCGAGGCCACGGTGAACATGAAGGACACCGGCGCCGGCGCCACCATCTCCCGGCAGGGCCAGGGCACCACCGACCCCGTCACCCCGGGCGGCCCGGCCGACAAGGCTGGCCTGCGCGCCGGCGACGTGATCACCAAGCTGGACGACACGGTGATCGACAGCGGCCCGACGCTGATCAGCGAGATCTGGACGCACCGCCCCGGCGACAAGGTCGTCGTCACCTTCATCAGGGACGGCAAGAAGAACAAGGTCCAGGTCACCCTGGGCGAGCGCAAGGGCGACAGCTGACCCCGCCGCTCCCACACCCGTGCCCCACCACCGCGATTGACCCCGCCGCCGCCCCGGTCCGACCTCCGGACCAGGGCGGCGACCGGGCCCGGAGAGCCGCTAGGCTGTAGACGCCTCGCGGTAGGTCGGCGGGGCAAGGGAGGCTTGCCCGAGCGGCCTAAGGGAACGGTCTTGAAAACCGTCGTGGCGGCGACGTCACCGAGGGTTCAAATCCCTCAGCCTCCGCCCAGTTCAGCATCTTTGCTGGTCATCAGGGGCGCCCCGGATTCCGGGGCGCCCCTGATGCATTGGGGGCGTCTCACTGTGTCCCGCGCCTGTCCTCGGAGTGACCGGCGTGTGCGGACCAGGTGCGGGCCAACGCGGGGCCGGTCAGTCCTCAGTCAAGCCCTTCGCGATGAGCTGGTTCGAGCGCGACGGGACCCCACGAAGGACCTTGGCGGTAGACGCGGAACAGCACCGCGACGCCGTGCCCCGCCCGGCCCGCGGCAGGGCACGCTCCCCGGCCGGCCAGTGCTCGGCGGGCGCGGTATAGGGATTTCCTATAGGACCTGCTGTTCATTCGTCTTTGCCTCGCATTATTCGCCGGTCGTACCGTGAAACAGCTCGATGCGAAGGAAACGGAGCGCCGCGAATTCTGCAGGAATTCGTGTTCCGTGCGCGGCGGAATTCTCTCCTCCATCGAGCAGACCATGACCTGAGCGATTCGAGGGAGCACGTGGCATGACCACGAACGACGGTGGAACGGAAACGAAGGAACTCGCGGGAAAGCGCGCCCTCGTGACGGGGGCACCCGGGGGATCGGGGCGGCCGTCGTGCGGCAGTTTCTGGACGCGGGGGCCGAGGTGGTGACGACGTCCAGGTCGGCGGCGACGGGGGCGGTGCCGGAGGGGGCCGGGTTCGTGGCGGTGGACGTGCGGACGCGGGGCGGGGCCGAGGCGCTGGCCGCGGCGGTGCGGGAGCGGCTTGGCGGGGTGGACATCGTGGTGCACAACGCGGGTGGCGCGGCGCCGCACCCGGGGGCTTTGGCCATTCCCGAAGAGGAGTGGCAGGGCGCGCTCGACCTGAACTACCTGGCGGCCGTGCGGCTGGACGCGCTGCTCGCGCCGGGGATGCGGGAGCGGCGCTCGGGGGGCGATCGTGCACGTTTCCTCGGCCGCGGTGCTCACCCCGGTGGGGCCGTTCCTGCACTACGTGGCGGCGAAGGCGGCGTTGGAGTCGTACAGCCGCTGGCTCTCGCTGGAACTGGCCCCGTACGGAGTTCGGGTCAACGCCGTGTCGCCCGGTCGGGTCGCCACTCCCGGGGGCGAGGCGACGCGGGAGCGGTGGGCGCGCCTGAACGGGGCGCCGAGCCAGACCAACGCCGACGACACCGCGCCGCTGGGGCGCGACGGTCAGCCCGACGACATCGCGAACGCGGTGCTGTTCCTCGTGTCCGGCCGGGCGGGTTGGCTCACCGGGAGCAATCTCATCGTGGACGGCAGTGAATTCCCCAGGGGCTGACGGCACCGGAATTCCCCGACGTCGGCGGCGTCCGGGAATTCGCGGGGCGTGCGGCGACATGCGTTGCGGAATATCCACGCATTTGTGAGACGAGCGGTAAGAGCGAGGAGAGAGTCGGGTATGGGGAAGTACAGCGGGAAGAACGTCGTGATCACGGGTGGCGGCAGCGGCATGGGGTTGGCGATGGCGGAGCTGCTGGTGGCGGACGGGGCACGGGTGGTGATCACCGGCCGTTCGCAGGCCACGCTCGACGCCGCGCGGGAGCGGCTCGGCGAGAACGCGGTGGCCGTACGCGGCGACGTGGCCGTACTCGCCGACCTGGACGCGCTGGCCGACCGGGTCAGGGGCGAACTCGGTTCGGTCGACGCCCTGTTCGTCAACGCCGGCATCGCGGCGCTCACCCCCTTCGGGTCGACGACCGAGGAGGCGTACGACGAGTTGTTCGCCGTCAACGTCAAGGGCGCCTACTTCACGGTGCAGAAGCTCGCTCCGTTGCTGAGCGCGGGCCCGGGCGTCGTTCTCACCACGTCGATCGCCAACGTCATGGGCGTGCCGGAGGCCAGTGTCTACGCGGCCGGCAAGGCGGCGTTGCGCTCGATGGCCCGCAGTCTCTCCCGCGAGCTGCTGCCGCGCGGAATCCGGGTCAACGCGGTCAGCCCCGGCCCGATCGGCACGGGGGTGTTGGAGCGGGCGATGAGCGCGGAGGCCGCCGAGGAGTTCAAGGCGCGGCAGGCCGAGGGGGTTCCCATGCGGCGTTTCGGCACCGTCGAAGAGGTGGCCAGGGCAGCCGCGTTCCTCGCCTTCGACGCCACGTTCACCAGTACGCCGTCGAGCGCCCTGTCCCGGTTGAACCGCACCCACGGCTCACCCGCCAGCGCGTGCAGGTCGACCCCGTCGGCGTCGAGCAGCGGGTGCCCGGCGCCCAACACCACGACGAACTCCTCGTCGCCGAGGTGGTGGGCGTTGGAGGGGCTGCGCTCGGCTCCTCGAAGACGGTGACCTCAAGGCGCGGGAAGCGGCGGCGCAGCGCGCCCAGCGCGCCCGGCAATTGCCGCGTGCCGAAGCCCATCTGCACCGACACCACCAGTTCGCCCACCAACTCGTCCGCTCCAGCCCGCGCCGTCGCCCGGGCCCGGCGCGATGCGTTGACCGCGACCTCCGCCTCGCGCAGGAACGCGCGGCCGACCACGGTCGGCACCAGGCCCGTCGCCGTGCGGGCGAACAACTCCACGCCCAGCTCCCGCTCCAGGCCGCGGATCTGCTGGGACACCGAGGGCTGGGCCACGTGCAGCCGCTCCGCCGCCGCCGTGACCGAACCCTCCTCGGCCACGGCCAGGGCGTACTCGTACTGGCGAAGACTCATTGGCTCCCGGCCTCCCGGCCCCTTTGCGCGGTCCGTCCCGTCGCAGGCTGTGCGGTGGTAGGTAACCCGCGTCGGCCGCCGGAGATTCCCGCGCTCGCCGCCCCGGGTGCCTGGGGCGGCCCCGGGGCGCGCGAGGGGCGCTGGGGGCGGCTGGTCGGTCAGGCGTATCTGCGCTTGTGGTCGCCGGTGGGGAGGTAGGTGCGCAGGCACGTCGTGCAGTACAAGAGCCAGCGGTCCTCCTTGCCGGATCTGATCGCGCTGGTGTCCTTCCACAGCGGGCTGGTTCCGCAGGTGGGGCAGTGCGGGGGCCTCTGCACGGTGCTCACGTGGGTCTCCTGGGGCGCGGTCCTGGCCGCCGGCCATGGTGCGCGGCGCACGGCGGGGGCGGGTCGCGGACACCGTGGGCACTACCCGTACGGGGGAGGGGCGCGGGCCCTTGTTCGGTATCGGGGCTCGGGCCCCGGTGGGCGTGCCGGCGGGGAGGGTGTGACCGGCGTACGCCGGTCACGCGCCGTGTGGTGGCGGACGTGCGGGGGCGGTCCGGCGTGGGGGTGGCGCGGGCGTACGGGGGGGTGGCGCGGGCGCGGCGGCGGGGCGCAACAGAGCTTGGTGGCCGGCCAGTTGGTGCGAGCGAGTTTAGGGGTGAAGGGTCATGCTTGCGGGGGAATCGGGGGTCGCGCAGCGTTCACGGCAGGCCCGGTGTGCAACTCTGGTCTCGCGACGTCGACACGGTGGCGAGGCGGTGGGCCCACTCTCTCGCTCTAGGGCCAAAGCCCTTTATTCCAGCAGGAATTGGCATGTCAAGCACTCGCACCGCACGCCTTCTGGCGGCCGTCGCCGCGCTCCCGTTGGCCATCGTCCTCATGGGCGGGGTGGCCCAGGCGGACAGCGGAGCGCTCGCGGCCGGCCTCTCGAAGGCCGAGTCGAACGACGGCGACGCCGCGCTGATCGGGAGCGGGGCGGGGTTGAACCTCGGGAACTCGACCACGACGTAGCAGAACGCCAACGGCTCGGGGGCCACGAACAATAACAACAACGCGAGCGTCATCGGTTCGGGCCTCACCCCGATCAGCCAGCACAACACCAACGTGAGCTTCGGCCCCCTGTGGTGAGGCGGTGAGCCTCTGGCGGCTGGTGCGCGGCCACGAGGCTGACACGAGGTGATCGGTCGCGCGGCGGCACCCTCCGGGGCCCGCCGCGCGACTGTCGTGCGCCCGGACCCGCACCCGAAACCGGACCCGGCTGCCGGGCCGGGCTGCCGGGGCCGGATGCGCGGGGCGGGGCGGCGGAGGTCGCCGGGGTACCACGTCCGGGCTAGGTCGGGGCCGCGATCGGGGGCAGACGGCTGAACGACAGGCGTGTCTGCGGGCGCCACGGTAAGGCGATGCCTTCACTCGTTTTATGGGACAAACATATGGCACGCGCGGGCAGGGCCCGCGGTCTTGGCGTCTGCGACGCCGCCGGCCCCTCGGGCCCCCTCAGCCGCCCGTGGACGGCTGCCCGCACCGGAGCACGTGGCTGCGGCGGCTGGGGCCGCCGCCCCAGCGACCGGGGTGGTTCAGCTGCTCCGGGCGGCTGGCCGGGGCGGTGATCGCGGTACTGACGGCGCTCGCCTCGCTGTGCGGCGTGCTTGTGGCCGGCCCGGTGTCGGTGGCGGAGGACCGGACGTACGGGCGTACGGGTGAGGGCTACCTGCCGCGCACCCTGCCGGCCGGCGTCACCCCGGTGCGCCCGCTGCCGATCGACTCCCCGTTCCTGCGGTCCTCGCCCCTCCGCACGGCACCGGTCCGCTCTGGGACGGGCCGCGTCGAGCCGGCCCAGCCCGCGCCCGCGGAGCGGCGGGCCGCTCCCGTGCTCGTCCCGTACAAGACGCCCCCGGAGCCCCCCGCCGCGCACCGCCCGGCCACCGAGCCCAAGCGGGACCGGCCCAGGACAGACCGCCCCACGACGGACAAGCCGCAGCCGCGACAGCCGAAGCCCCAGCGGCCCACGGGGGACCAGCCCAAGGCCGACCGGCCCGCGCCGGACAAGCCCAAGGCCGGCGAGGCCAAGGCGGGCGGGACGAAGCGGAAGATCTTCCAGGGCTGGGCGTTCGACCGGTGTCAGGCGCCGCCGCTGAGCACCATGCGGGCCTGGCTCGCCTCGCCCTACCGTGGGGTCGGCGTCTACTTCGGGGGCCGCGCCCGCCACTGTAAGCACCAGAAGCACCTCGACAAGAGCTGGCTGCGCGAGACCAGGCAACTGGGCTGGAACGTGCTGCCTATCTACGTCGGCTCGCAGTCGCCGTGCGTCATCGCCAACATCAAGCGGAAGTACACGATCGGGAACAACGCCTGGGCGCAGGGCCGGCAGGAGGCGCGGGACGCGGTGGGCCAGGCGCGGAAGCTGGGCATGGCCCCGGGCAGCGCGCTCTACTTCGACATGGAGGCGTACCGCCTCGGACAGCACCGCTGCGCCCGCACGACGCTGGCCTTCATCCGCTCGTGGAGCCGCGAGGTACGGCAGCAGGACTACGTGCCGGGGTTCTACAGCAGCGCCAACTCGGGCGTGCGCCACATGGAGCAGGCCCGCAAGGCGGGCGAGCGGGACCTGCCGGAGGTGATGTGGTTCGCGCGCTGGAGCGTACCCCCGTCGTTGTACGGCGAGAAGTGGTTGGACCGCCGCGCCTGGCACCCGCACCGGCGCATCCACCAGTACGCGGCTGACGTCACAGAGCGGCACGGGGGCCGCCGGCTCGTCATCGACTGCAACCGCGTCGACGCGCCCGTGGCGATCATCCGCTGAGTCCGGGCCCGGCGCCTCGCCGCCGCCCTGACCACCCACGCGCCGGCCTCCTCGCCGCTGGGCGTGGCGGTCGGGCGGGGCTGGGTGGCGGCGCGTCCGGGGCGCGGCTCATACCTGGGTCTCACGACCGGTGCCGGTCCCAGGGGCCGGCGCGGCAGGCGTGGCGGGCGGGGACGGCGCGGCATCCGTGGCCCGCGCCTCGCAGCGCGACCCTGACAGACCCTGAGAGCCCTCCGCCCGTAGGAGGTGATGCCAGCACCACCCGTACAACCAGAGGCGGACTTTCCTTCGGCACCTGCGGCCGATCCGCGGGAGGGCGTCCGCTTCTAGCGTTAACGGCATGACCACGCCTGTGTGCAACAGCGCATCCACTGCTAGCACCCCCGGAGTTCCCGTCGTTCACTTCCTACGTACGGGACCGCGGCCCGGTGCTGCTGCGTACCGCCCGCTCGCTGACCGCGAACCCGAGCGACGCGGAAGACCTGCTCCAGACGGCGCTCACCAAGACGTACCTGGCGTGGGAGCGAATAGAGGGCCACCGCGCGCTGGACGGTTACGTGCGCCGGGCCCTGGTCAACACGCGCACGTCGCAGTGGCGCAAGCGCAAGGTGGACGAGTTCGCCTGCGAGGAGCTGCCGGAGCCCGACCCGACCCCGGCGCCCGACCCGGCGGAGCAGCAGGTGTTGCGCTACGCGATGTGGCGTGCGGTGGTGCGGCTCCCGGACCGGCAGCGCGCCATGGTCGTCCTGCGGTACTACGAGGACCTGAGCGAGGCGCAGACTGCCGAAGTGCTCGGGGTCTCGATCGGCACGGTGAAGAGTGCCGTCTCCCGTGCGCTCGGCAAGCTCCGCGAGGACCCGGAGCTGAGCCGGGCCGCGTAGCGCGCCCGCCACCGCCGGCCCGCTCCGGCCACCCGACCGCCGCGGTCTGCCGTGCTCCCCCGCCGCAGCCGCGGCACCTGCCTGCCCGCGCCCGTACCGCCGGCCCGCGCCGCCCCGGACGCCGCCCGCGCCGCTGGACCGCCCGCGTCGGCGCGCGTCTCCGGCGCCCGCCGCCGCCTGTCTCGCGACGCCGGCCGGCCACACGACGCCGGCCGCCCGCCGCCCTTAGAGTAGCGGAACTCACACTTTCGCGCGCGGCCCGGTCCGCCTCGGGCGGACGGAGGCCCGCGCCCGCTCTGTTGCCGGCCACACGGCCCGCGCCAGCGGTCGCCGGGGGCCGCGCGTGGCGCCAGGCGTCCGAAACGGGCCCCGGCGTCGCCTCGTAGTAGTGACATCCCACCGGGTGACTGCGATATTTCAGCCCATCCCTTACTCGCGCGTAACCCTCACTCTTTTCTGGGAGGCCCCGGTGCTGAGCACGATGCAGGACGTACCGCTGACGGTCAGTCGCTTGCTGCGGCACGGCTCGGTGGTGCACGGCGACTCGCAGGTCATCACCTGGACCGGGGACGCGGCGCCCGAGCGGCGGACGTTCGCTGAGATCGGCCGGCGCTGCGCGCGGCTCGCCCACGCGCTCCGCGACGAGCTGGGGGTAAGGGGCGACCAGCGGGTCGGAACCCTCATGTGGAACAACAGCAACCACATGGAGGCGTACCTCGCCGTCCCCTCCATGGGCGCCGTCCTGCACACGTTGAACCTGCGCCTGCCCGCCGACCAGCTCACCTGGATCGTGAACCACGCGGCGGACCTGGTCCTGATCGTCAACGGTTCGCTGCTGCCGCTGCTCGCGCCGTTGTTGCCGCACCTGCCGACTGTGGAGCACGTGGTGGTGGCCGGGCCCGGCGACTGGTCGGTGCTCGCGGACGCGCGACCGCAGGTGCACGAGTACGAGGAGTTGTTGGCCGGGCGGGAGACCGCTTTCGACTGGCCGGAGCTGGACGAGCGCGAGGCCGCGGTGCTCTGCTACACCTCCGGGACGACGGGCGACCCCAAGGGCGTCGCGTACAGCCACCGGTCCATCTACCTGCACGCCATGCAGGTCAACAACGCCGAGGCGTTCGCGATGACGGTCGCGGACACCATGTTGCCCGTGGTGCCTATGTTCCACGTGAACGCGTGGGGGTTGCCGCACGCCGCGTTCATGGCCGGCACCACGCTCCTGATGCCGGACCGGTTCCTGCAGCCCGCGCCGCTCGCCGAGATGATCGAGGCCGAGCGCCCGACGCTCGCCGCCGCCGTGCCCACCATCTGGCAGGGGCTGCTGGCCGAGCTGGACGCGCGGAAGCGGGACGTGGCCTCGCTGCGTAGCGTCATCATCGGCGGCGCCGCCTGCCCGCCGTCCCTGATGCGGGCGTTCTGGGACCGGCACGCGATCCGCGTCCTGCACGCCTGGGGCATGACCGAGACTTCGCCGCTCGGCTGCATTGCCCACCCGGGCCTGTCCGAGGAGGAGGAGTGGGCCTACCGGCAGACCCAGGGGCGCTTCCCGGCCTCGGTGGAGGCCAGGCTCGCCGGCGCGGACGGCACGTTCCAGCCGTGGGACGGGAAGTCGACGGGCGAGCTTGAGGTGCGCGGGCCGTGGATCGCGGCGGCGTACTACGGGGGGGCGGCCGGGGTGCCGCTGCGCCCGGAGGACAAGTTCAGCCCGGACGGCTGGCTGCGCACCGGTGACGTCGGCACCATCACGCCGGACGGCTACCTCACGCTGACCGACCGGGCCAAGGACGTCATCAAGTCCGGCGGCGAGTGGATCTCCTCGGTGGAGCTGGAGAACCACCTGATGGCCCACCCGGAGGTGGCGGAGGCGGCCGTGGTGGCGGTGCCGGACGAGAAGTGGGGCGAGCGCCCGCTCGCGACGGTGGTCCTCAGGGAGGGCGCCGGCGCGGACTACGCGGAGCTGCGGGCCTTCCTCGCCGAGCGCGTCGCGCGCTGGCACTTGCCCGAGCGCTGGGCGCTGGTGCCCGCGGTGCCCAAGACGAGCGTGGGCAAGTTCGACAAGAAGGTGATCCGCAAGCAGTACGCGGACGGCGAGCTGGACGTGCGCCAGCTCGCCTGACCCGGCGGTGCGGTCGCACGGTCGGCGGGGCCGGCCCGGGGCCCGCACGCCCCGGGTCGGACCGCCGCCCCGTGGGCTCAGTCGTGCCGCACGGTCAGGTGGTGGATGGCGGTCTCGCCGTAGTTGCTGGAGCCGCACGGCTTGGAGTTGCCGCAGTTCGCCTGCGTGTAGGCGCCGGCCTTGAAGTAGTTGCCGGAGCCGGAGTGCGAGATCGTGGTCTTCAGCTCGCTGTTGTAGTGCACCTTCACCTTGCCGCCCCCGGCCACGAAGGTGGCCTCGAAGACCGTGCCGAGCTGGTAGTCGTCATCGACCAGCTTGTGCTGCGTGGTGTCCTTCTCGGTGACGTAGAGCTTCTTCCCCTCCAGGCGGAAGACGGTGAGGTCGTCGCTCCCGCCGTGAATCTGGGCGCCGACCAGGTACGGGCGGTCGTTGGGCAGGTGGGTGAACGCCTCGCGGACGGTCATCGTGTGGGTCCCCGACGTGGTGGACCAACTCGCCTTGTCCTTGCCGCCGTTCCTCATCTCGCGCAGCTCGGAGCGGGGGTTCTTGGACCCGCTGGTGGTGACCCCGTTGACCGGCGCGCCGAACTGCACGGCCTTGCCGCCCGGCGCGACCGTGAAGTACGGGTCGTGGGAGTAGCGGGCCAGCTCCGGCTGGGTGATCTCGGTGGGGCGCTCTTCCTCGCCGATGGGCAGGGTCTGCTTCCAGTTGGTGAGGTCGAGCACGTCCGCCGGCACCCGGGCGTCGCCGTCGCCGTCGGACGTGCCGCCCCAGACCTGCACCTCGGTCAGGCTGTTCCAGGTGCCGGTGGCGCCGTCCTCGCCCGCGTACCCGTGGCCCACGTAACGGATCCTGGAGGTCTCGACGGGGCGGATCGCGAACGACTCCAGGCCGGTGCCGGTGCCGGTGCTGCTGCCGTCGAAGGCGGTGGACCAGGAGGAGCCGGTCCAGTACTGGAGCTGGAACCGGTTGCGGCGGCTGTCGCCCCGGTAGGTGGCCAGCTTGACCTGGCTCACGGTCCTGGGGGCGCCGAGGTCGAGTTGGAGCCAGGCCCCGTCGCCCTCGCCCGACCAGCGGGTGCCGAAGTCGTCGTCCACGACGTTGGCTGGCGCGTTGTCGTCGCTCGTGCTCGCGGTGACCGCGCCGGCGCCTGGGGTGAGGTCGGCCTCGGCGGCGCGCGCGGGGCCCGGCGCGGCGGTGACCGCGGCGAGCGAGGCGGCGAGGGCCGTGGCGACGGCCAGCGCCGTGCGGCACCTTGGCGTGAAGGTATCGGCCATGTGGAACTGTTCCTCTTCCTCGTCGGGATCGTCCTGTGTCCCCCGCGCCGGTGGGCGGCGTGGGACGGCCGGGCGCTGCGGAGGCCACGGTGACCGTCGCGCCTCCCCTCGCGACCGGCACCCACCGACCGGGGGCCGCCCCCCGGCCCCCGCCCGGCAAGCGACGCGGCCAGCGACGCGACGGGCGTGACGGCGAGTGGTGCGGCGGGCGACGCCGGATCGTCGGCGCTCCCCGTGGCCTCCGGCCTCCATCTCAGGTCGCCGCGGGTTGTTCAGCAAGCCGCCGTGGGCCCGGTGAACAATCCCGGCCCCGGCCCCGGCGCCACGCCATCAGCCAGGTCAGGGGCCACGCCCTCAGCCAGGTCAGGGCTCAGGCCAGGGGCCGGGGGTGGCGTACGGGAGGCGTTACGGGCGGCGCGTGCCCGTGGCCGACGGCGGGAGCCGGCGCGGCGACAGGGCCAAGTGTGGCCAGGAGCTGACGTCGCGTTGGAGCTGGCGGTCGTGGGTGGCCAGGACGACGGCCGCGGCGGTGGCCCGCAGCGCCTCGGTCAGCTCGTCGACCAGGGCGATGGACAGGTGGTTGGTGGGCTCGTCGAGCAGCAGGACGTGCGGCCGGGACGCGAGGGCCAGCGCGAGGTCGAGCCGCCGCCGCTGGCCTGTCGACAACTCGGCCACCGGCCTGTCCGCGTCCCGCGCGCCGAGCAGCCCCAGCGCGCCGAGCCCGACGACCTCGCCCGCCGCCAGGACGCCGGCGCTGACCAGGCGCGCGGTGTGCGCCGCGTACAGCTCGCGGGCCCGCTCGCCGGTGGCGCGCGGCGACTCCTGCCCGAGCAGGTGGAGGCGGACACCGTGCGGCCGGTGTACCCGGCCCCTGGCGGGGGCGAGTTCGCCGGCCAGTACGCCAGCAGCGTGGACTTGCCCGCGCCGTTGGGGCCGCTGACGGCCAGCCGGTCGCCCGACTCCAGGGCCAGGCTGACCGGCTGGTGCAGCCGCCCGGCCACGGCCACCCCGTCCGCGCGCAGCAAAACGACGCCGGGGCGGGTCGGCAGCTCGGGCGGTGCCAGGTGGCGCGGCGGCGCCGGCGCGGTGACCCGGTGCTGAGCCGGTTCCGCGCCTCGGACAGCGCCTGCGCGGGCCGCACGTGCTCGGCCTGCTGCTGCTCGTACTCTGCCGCCCAGCGGGCCCGCTCGGCCGCGCGGCCCTCCCGGTACCCGTCGTAGCCGCTGCCGTAGACGCGCGGTCGGCCGTCCCGGGTCGGGTCGAGGTCGAGCACGTGGGTGGCCACGTCCGCGAGCAGCGCCCGGTCGTGGCTGACCACGACGGAGCCGCCGGCGTGTGCGCGCAGCCGCTCGGTGAGGAAGCGGAGTCCGGCCAGGTCCAGGTGGTTGGTCGGCTCGTCCAGGAGCAGGAAGTCGTCGTCGGCCCCGAGCAGGCAGGCCAGCCGGACCCGGTAGCGCTGGCCGACGGAGAGCGTGTCGAGGGGCCGGGCGCGGTCGCTGACCGCGCTGAGGCCGGCGAGCGCCACGTCGACCCGGCGGTCCGCGTCCCAGGCGTCCAGCGCCTGGGACGCCTCCAGGGCGTCCGCGTACGCCGCCTCGGCGTCGAGGTCGCGCACGGCGGCACGGGCGTCGGCGAGGTGTTCGTCGACGAAGTCGCCGACGGTACGCCCGTCCCCGGCGGGCAGCTGTTGCTCGGCCAGCGCGAGGGTCCCCACGCGGTGCACGGTCCCCGCGTCCGGTGTCAGGGTGCAGGCCAGGACGTGCAGCAGGGTGGACTTGCCGCGGCCGTTCTCGCCGACGACGCCCCAGCGCGCCCCTGGCGAGACCTGGAGGTCGAGGTGGCGCAGCACGGCGCGGCCACCGCGCGCGACGTGCACGTCGGCGCAGGTCAACTGGACCCGGTCGCGTGCGGGCAAGGCAAGAGTGGGCATGGTGTTCTTCCTCCGGAAACGGGCGCACGCCACCTGCGTACGGGAGGGGTGACCACCCGCGGACGAGCGGGGTGTGCGTGCGCCTTCGGGCTGACGGACGGCCCGGCGGGGGCGGGGGCCGTGGGCTGCGTCGCGGCTCTCGGCGCCCCACCACGAGGGGGGGCGGCGGAGCCTGTGGCCCGGTCAGAGGAAGAGCAGATACTGCATACGAATCAGGCTAACAGCCGGTGTTCCGGTCCGGCCCGCGGATTTCTCACCGCCGCCCGTGGGGAGCCGGACCGCCGGCCCGGTGCCGGGTCAGACGGTGGCCAGCACGAAGTCCTCCCCGCTGGAGGGGCGCAGGCCGTCGGTCCGGTCGGCGAAGTAGCGGTCCGCCAGCGCGGAGCCGGGCAGGTGGCGGACGTCCCGGAAGCCGGCGTCGCGGGCCAGGGCCAGCATCTCGTCCGGGGCGTAGAAACCGATGAACGGAGTCCCCGCCGCGCGCGCCCTGACCTTGGTCGCCTCCAGCATGGCGCGGTCGCCCGGGTCGACGAGCCGGGCCGGCAGCAGGAACGTCATCGCGAGCGTCGAGCCGGGGGGAGCCGCGCGAGCCGGCGCAGGGTGGCGGTGGTGGCCTCCTCCGTTAGGTACAGCGTGACCCCGGTGCAGGCCACGACCGCCGGCCGGGTCCGGTCGAAGCCGGCGTCGGCGAGCCGTTCCCACCAGTCCTCGCTGGCCTCGAAGTCCACCGGCACCAGGTGCGGCCCCTCGGGTGGCCCGTCGTGCGCCGCGTCGGCCGTCGGGTGACCCAGCTCCGCCAGGCGCCGGCGCTTCCACGCCTGGGTGGCCGGCTGGTCGATCTCGAAGACCCGCATGTCGGCGGCGGCCTCCGGCCGGCGCTGGGCGAAGCTGTCGAGTCCGGCGCCGAGCACGACGTACTGGTCGACACCGTGGGCCGCCCGCTCGGCGACCAGGTCCTCGACGAAGCGCGCGCGGGCCACGATGGCAGCCCGCGCCGCTGGTGGCCAGCGGGTCCATGTCCGGCCGCCGCCAGTCCGCGCCGGGCTCGCCGCAACCCGACCTCGTCCCGGAACACGTGTGGCGGCGGGTCCACCCGTACGTGCAGGGCCCGCCACAGGGCCACCCGCACCGCCGTGTGGTCCGGCACCCCGTTCGGTCCTTCCGCCACGATGACCGCTCCCTCTCCGTAGGTCGGTGGTTACGCCGGCGCCTGGAGGCTCCACAGTCGCCCGTCGGGGTCGCGGACGGTCATCTCGGCGGTCCCGTAGTGGGTCTTCTCGAACGGCGTGACCACCTCGACGTCGGGGTCCAGGTCGAGCGCCCGTGCGTCGGCCACCTTCAGCACGATCCGGGTGCGCGGCTCCCGGTCCTCGGGAACCTCGGCGATGAAGGCGTACGGCCCGTCGCCGTTGCGGAGTTGGCCCGACTGGTGGTCCGTCGCGAACTCCAGCTCGTAGCCCATCGACTGCCAGAACCTCGCCGCCTTCCCCCAGTTGTGTGTCTCCAGGAACACGGCCTCGATCCCGTCGGTCGCCATGTCAGCTCTCCTTGTCAGACGGTTGCTGTTGCTGCCCGTGGGTGTCGTCGAGGTAGACGCGCAGGGCGTCCGCGACCACGGCCGACAGGGACTGACCCGTCTCGATGGCGTGGTGCTTGACCTGCTTGATCAGCCCGAGCGGCAAGTACACGTTGAACTGCTTGACCCCTTCGTCACTCACGGGGCGGTGCTAGCAATCTAGGTAGCTAGGGGCGGAGACGCGTTGGGGGAGACCCTCGGTGGGTGGGGATCGTCGGGCGCGGGCATATGGGCGTGCCGGTAGGCGGGCGTGCGGGGTGGCGGCGTGGGCGGGCCTACGGCGGTGTGGGCCGGCGTCGGAGGAGGCGCCCGTCGAGCGGGCGCCCGCCGGGGCGGGGCCGCTCCGGCGTCAGTTCGTACCGATCTTGGCGAGGAGGTCCACGATGCGGCCCTGCACCTCGGGGCTGGTCGAGCGCTCGGCCAGGAAGAGCACGGTCTCGCCGGAGCTGAGCCGGGAGAGCTGGCCGGGGTCGATGTCGGCGGAGGTGTAGATGACGAGCGGGGTGCGGTTGAGCAGCCCGTTGCCGCGCAGCCAGTCCACGATACCGGCGCGCCGGCGGCGTACCTGCATGAGGTCTATGACGGCGAGGTTTGGGCCGGGTGTCTGGGCGGCGAGGTTGACCGCCTCGGCGTCCGTGTCGGCGCGGGCCACCTGCATGCCGCGCCGCTGCAACGTCTCGGACAGCGCGCCCGCGATCGGCTCGTGCTCCTCGATCAGCAACACCCGCGGCGGGTGCTGCTCGCTGTCGCGCGGGCCCAGCGCCTTGAGCAGCACGGCCGGGTCAGCGCCGTACGCCGCCTCCCGGCTCGCCTGCCCGAGACCGGCCGTCACCAGCACCGGGACCTCGGCCGCGACCGCCGCCGTACGCAGCGACTGGAGCGCCGTGCCCGTGATGGGCCGGTGAGCGGGTCCACGAACAGCGCCGCGGGTTGTCCAACGGCTCGGGGCCCTCGGCGCCCTCGTCCGGGGCGCCTATGGCGAACGCCCGCCCGGCGCCGGAGGCCAGCCGCTGCTGTGGGTGCTGCTGGCCCGGGTGTTGCGGGACCTGCGGCATCGGCTGCGGCGCGCGGTGCGGCGGCTGCGCCAGGCCCGGCAGCGCCGAGCCGTCCGGCCGCCCGGTCCCCATCGGGTCGCCGCCCCGGCCCTGGCCCGCGGCGTCGGGGCCCGCCTCGGGCCCGTGCGGGTCCACCGGGTACTCCGCGTCGGGGCGCGCCGCCAGCTTGCGGCGCCGGCCCGAACCGGCCGCCCCGGACGCGGGCGGCTGGCCCGGCTGCTGCTGGCCCGCCCCGTGCGGGGCTGGCCGCCCCGCGCGGGGTGGTGCGGCTGCTGGGGCGGGGCCGTCGGGTCGGGGATGGCCTGCGCGAAGGGCATGCCCTGACCGAGCGTGCGCACGCTGATCGGGCGGCCCTGCGTGTCGTGCGTGGGGTCGCCACGGTGTTGGTCGCCCCGGTGCGGGTCGCCGTGCTGGGGCTCGCCGTGCTGCGGGCCGCGTCGCCGCCGGCGGCGGCCTGTCCGGCGCCGCTCGGGTCGCCGAGCGGACGCCGCCCGGCCGGCGGCTGCTCGCCGGGCCGGCCACCCTGCGACCGGACATCGGGCTGACCGGGTTGGCCGGGCTGACCCGCGTGGCCGGGGTGACCGGCGCGCCCGTCGGTGCCAGGGCGCGGCTGTTCGTCCGCGAGCGGGCGCCGCGCGCCGCTGCCCCTGGCCCTGCTGGCCGGGCCCTGGCTGGCCGGGTCCCTGCTGGGCCTGCTGTCCCTGGTCGTGCGGCCCGCCCCACGGAGGCGCGGCCTCGGCGCGCGGCTCCGGAACGCCGGTCGGCCACGGCGCGCCCGCCGCGCCGGCGCCGTCGGCCTGGCCCGGAACGTCCTGCGCTGCGGGGCCGGTCGCGCTGCCGCCGGCGGCAGCGCGACCGGCACGCGCCCGGCCGCCACCTCGTGCGCCTGCTGCTGCGCTGTCGGCTGCTGCTCGGGGCCCGCCGCTGGGCGCGGCGGCCCAGCCCCCGGAGCGCGGGTCCGCCCCGGCCTGGCCCGGCCCCTGCTCCGTACGTGCCGTCTCGGGGCCGGCCGGGCGCCCGCCCGGCCGGCTCCAGGCCGCCCGGCCCCTGCGGCCCGCCCCGCGCGTCGCTCGCGGCGGGCGGCAGCGCCAACGCGCCACCCTGACCGGCACCGCCCGCCAACTGCTCGGGAATCCGTCCCGGTTGGCCCGGGTGCCCCGCCTGGCTTGTCGCGTCGGCCTGGCCCGACCGCGCCTGGCCTGGCTGTCCCGTCCGGTCCACCTGTTCGTGCCGGCCGGCGTGCGCGCCGCGCCGCCCGTCCGCGCCACCGCCCGGCTGACCCGGGCTGCCCGGCTGGCCCTGCGCCGGCACGGGGAGCTGGCGCCGTGTCGCGCGTCGGGCGGCAGGCCCTGCGCGGGCACCGGCCGGGTGTCGCCGGCGCGCGGCCCGTCCTCGGGGCCGACCGGCTCCTCGACGGCGCCCGTCTCCCCGGGCTCGCCCGGCGCCTGCCCCGCACCGCCGTCGCCGCGCGCGTGCCGGTTCGCCCGGCGCCGCTGACCGCTGCTGGCCTTGTCCGTGGCCGCCAGCCCGGCCGCGCCCGGCCCCACCGGAATGCCAGGACCGACTGGGATGCCGCCCGGGCCGGCGTCGCCGCCCTGGCCAGCGGGCCGCTCCTCGGCGGGGTCGCGGCGCGCACGCCGGCGCCCCGTGGGCCGCTGCCGCGCGCCCGCATTGGCGTCGGTACCACCGCCGTCGCCGTCACCGCTCCCGGCCGCTTCGGCACCCGGCGCGCTGCCGGCCGGCGTTGCCTGGCCCGCCGCCTCGCCCGCGGCGCCCGTACGACGCGCCCGACGCCCGGACGACGGCCGGCCGCCAGCGGCGTCACTGCCCCCCACGACGCCCGCGGCCCGCGCGCCGTCCGTACCGCGCGCGGCTCCTTGGGCACCGGCATCACGGTGGTGGAGTTGTCCTGGTCCACGGGGACGCGCACCGCGCCCGTACTGTCGTCGGTGTCCGCCCGCCCACTGGTCAGCGGCTTGCCGTCTGCGGAGACCGGCACCTCCAGCACGTACGCGCTGCCGCTCATGCCCGCCATCTTGTGCGTCTGCAACACGCCGCCGTGCTTGCGGACGATGCCGCGCACGATCGGCTCGTGCACCGGGTCGCCACCCGGGTGCGGGCCGCGCACCTCGATCCGTACGACGTCGCCGCGCTGCGCCGCCCCCACCATGATCGTCGAGTCGCCGGGCGCGGCGGCCGGCTGCGGCGCGCCCCCCGGCGCGCCGTGCGCCCCCGGGTCCTGCGCCGCCGTCCCACCGACCGCCATCGCGTTGCCGGTCGCGTCCAGCCCGGCCACGTCCGCGATCAGATGGGCGAGCGCCTGCGCCAGCCGTACGGGGTCCACCTCGGCCTCGATCGGCGGCGCGTGCACCGCGAACCGCGCCCGGCCCGGGCCGATGAGCTCGATCGCGCCCTCGACGCCGGCGGCCACCACCGCGTCCAACGACACCGTCTCGCGCGCGAGCCGCTCCTTGCCGGCCGCGAGCCGCTGGTAGCTGAGGACGTTGTCGACCAGCGTCGTCATACGCGCGTAGCCCGCGGCGAGGTAGTGCAGCACCTGGTTGGCCTCGGGCCACAACTGCCCGGCCGGGTCGGCGGCGAGCCCGCCCAGCTCACCGCGCAGCTCGGCCAGCGGCCCGCGCAGCGAGACGTCGAGCACGGCGAGGAGCTGCGCGTGCCGCGCGGCCAGCGCGTCGTACGAGCGCCGGTCGGTGAACGTCATCACCGCGCCCACCAACTGCTCGCCGTCCCGCACCGGCGCCGTCGTCAGGTCCACCGGCACCGCCCGGCCGTCCTTGGCCCACAGCACCTGCCCCCGCACCCGGTGCTTGCGGCCGAGCGCAACGTGTCGGCGAGCGGCGTCTCCTCGTACGGCAACGGCGTGCCGTCCGCGCGCGTGTGCTGGACCAGCGGGTGCAACTCCTGGCCACCGAGGTCGCTGGCCCTGTAACCCAGGATCTGCGCTGCCGACGGGTTGACGAGGACGACCTTGCCCTCGATGTCCACGCCCTCGGCCGCGGCCCGCAGTATCATCTCGGTCTGCCGTTGCTGCCGGGCGAGTTCGGCCTCGGTGTCGAGCGTGCCGGTCAGGTCGCGCACGACGAGCATGAGCAGCTCGTCACCGGTGTAGCTGTGGTGGTTCACGTACGGGGTGCGGCCGTCCTCCAGGTTGGCGCTGGTCGCCTCGACCGGGAACTGGATGCCGTCGGTCCGCCGCGCGATCATGCGGGTCGGCTTCGTCCGGACGCCCTCGACCTCGCCGCTCGGTCGCATCGAACCCGGGATGCGCTTGCAGTCGAAGGACGGCAGCAGGTCGAGCAACCCCCGCCCGACCAGCGCCGTTCCCGGCGCCTCGAAGGTCTCCAGGGCGATGTGGTTGGTGTTGACGACGGTGCCGTTGGCGTTGACGAGCAACAGTGCGTCGGGCAGCGCGTTGAGTACAGCCGCGAGGCGAGCAGCGCCTCGCGATGGCCTGCTGCTCACGACGACGCTTCCTCCCAGATCTACGCTCCTTGCGGACACCCGGCGTCATCCTGCCGCCCGTCCGGCTGGCGTCACTAGGGGAGGAGTCTACGGGCAGGCGCCCTCGACGCGGCGGCGGATGAGCGTGAGCCGCGACGCGCGTGGCGCACCCTGGGGCAAACCTCGCCGCGCCCGACGTTCGCCCCCGAACCAGGACCAGCCCGACCTCCCCGCAACCCCCACCCGCCCCGCGCCCACCACGCCCCGTGGCTCCGTACGAGGCCCGTACCAGGCCTGTACGCGGCCGGAACGAGGCCCCTGCGGCGCCGCCACGCGCGGTTCGCCACGGAATCGTGGCAAGCGAGGGGAAGCCCCCGAACATCCAAGCGAGGGGAAGCCCCCGAACATCACCGAACAGATGAAAAGAGCAAAGAACTTCGGAAATGGCAAGCATGCCCGAAACGCCACCGCTGCGAGCGGCGACGGCGGGACCGGAGAGAGGGTGGGACCGGCGAGAGAGCGGTGGCGCGCCGTCAGAAGCGTGCCCCTGTCGGAAACGTCCCCCGTCCGGGACCGAGGTCCTGGGCGGGGGCACGAGGTCTCACCAGACGTTCCGGGCCGGGGCACGTTCCGGGCCGGGGCCCCGCGCGCCGGGCCGGGGCCGGGTCATCAGTTGCGGGGGGTGCCCAACAACTTCGCGAACTTGTTCCAGCGGCTGATCTCGCAGCCGTCCACGCGCGAGAAGTCGGCGCTGACCGGCCGCCCCGACCAACGCCCGCCGACGTGCGCCGTCGCCGGCCCGCCGTAGATCTTGGTGCAAGCCGTCCCCTTCGGCACCGGCGCGAACGGGTCGGCCCCCCACGCCGTCTTCTTGGACACCTCGGCGCAGGCCGCCGCGGGGTTCGGGTGGTTGCCGCCGGTCGGGTGGCAGTAGAGGTGGTACGTGCGCTGGTCCGCGACCTTGCCGGTGTCCGACACCGTGACGGTGAGGTGGTGCGCGGGCCCGGGCGCCGGAACCGGCAGCGGCTTGGCCGCGGCGTGCGGCGCGACGCTCAGTAAGGCGGGAACCACGGCCGCGGCGGCTGCGGCGGCGACGATGAGGCGGTGCGTTGACATCCAGGACTCCAAGATCGTGCGACTACGGGGCGCGGCGCGCCCTTGTCCGACTAACGCGCCCGTGGGATGTCCGTTGCGCAAGAAGTCCGCGACGAAGCGACGAATCGCTGGAAAGCACCAAAAAACACCCGCGCGGCGCCGATACGCCTTTGCCGCCCCCGCCGAACGCCGAGTACCATGGGCCGCGATTGGTGACAGCCCGCAGAGCTGTGCCATCATCTGCACACAACACACCGCGCGCTCGCGTGGTCCGTGTGTGGAGGCTTCGCCTAGTCTGGTCTATGGCGCCGCACTGCTAATGCGGTTTGGGGTAACCCCCATCCCGGGTTCAAATCCCGGAGCCTCCGCTCTGTACAAAGCCCCGACCGTCTCGTACGGCTGGGGCTTTTGCGTTGCCCGCGCGGCGGGGTGCGGGCCGCGGGGTGGGGTGCGTGCCCCGGCGTGGACGGGGCGGGGTGCGCGACACGCCGGGCGCCGCTGCTGGCGCCGCCGGTGCGGGCCGGGCCGGCTGGGTGGACCGGGGCACGCGGCGTCGGTCAGGCCTCCCCGCGCGATCGCGACATCTCGTGCCTCCCAGCCACTCACCCGTGATCGTCCGCTTCACCTGACGGCGATCATGCTCCGCAGTCATTTCCGCAGGTCAGAGCGGGTCGGGGGAATGGATTTCGCCTCGCGGCGCAGGTCATGTAATGTTGTTCCCGCAAAGGCGACCGGGCAAGAAAACGCCGGGAAGCAAGCGCTCGTAGCTTAACGGATAGAGCACTTGACTACGGATCAAGAGGTTGCAGGTTCGAATCCTGCCGAGCGCGCAGCAGAATTCAGAGGGCCCTTCCAGTAAATGGGACGGCCTTCTGGCGTATGTGGTGACGGCAGTGTTGACAGTGACCGCTGCCCCGCAGCGAGTTCGGTAGTGATGGCGCAGAACGGGCGTTCGCGCCCTTACGGCGGCGGTGAGGTCGACCAGGAGCAAGACAGTGACCAGCGGGAGGGCGAAGGCCCACGGGTGGTCCGCGACTGCATGTGGGATCTGCGTGTTCATGAAACCCACGCCCACGACGACCAGGACCCACCGCCGAGCGGTGGACCGCTCCACGTCCAGGAAGGTCGCGTCGGAGCTGGTCAACGCCCAGAAGTTGAGGGCCGCGACGAGCGCCACCGCGGTCTCACCGGCGCCGCGCCAGGACAGCTGACCGTGCGGGTGCTCTATGAGCTGACCGAAGGCGAAGACGACGACCAGGTCGAAGAACAACTCCAGGGGACACGCCGCGCCGTGTCGTTCCCGGCGACGCGCGGTTCACGCGCTGGCCGTGTCGTTCCCCGGTCTGTCGTTGCACGTCATACGTCCATGATCCGGCGGGCCGAGGGGGTGCGCGACGCGTGCCCAGCCCGGGCGCGCGTGGTGCCCAGCCCGGGCTGCGGGGAACGAGCCGCTTGGTCAGGAGGCGAGGGTGGTGTCCAGGGCGTCGAGGCCGTCGGCGTAGATGCCGGTGAACAGGTCCACGACCTCCTGTTCGGGGGCGTTGTCCGGGTTGAAGCGACCGGACCACTGGACCTCGGCTATGTCGTCCCGGCCGGGGACCGCGTGCACCCGGAGGGTGGAGACGTAGCCGCTGACGGGGAACGGTGCCTGGAAGATGGCGTAGCTGTAGTGACGCTCGATCTCCTTGAAGTCCACGAGGCGCTCGACGATCACTTCGCCCTCGGGGTTCTTCAAGCGCCGTACCCGGCCACCTTCGAGGCTGGTGCTCTCGGGGATGTAGGGGAGCCAGTCAGGGAGCGCGTCGAAGCCGCCGATCAGGCTCCACACCTTCTCGGGCGAGGCGGGGACGGTACGGGAGACGGAAGTGGAAGCCATGGGTGCTTCTCCGGGGTGCGGAAGGGGGGTGGGGGGATTGATGGGGGGTGGGATCAGGCGCCGGCGGGCAGCGGGGCAGCCGGGCTGACCAGGTTGGCGGCGCGCAGGTCGTGCCAGAACGCGGCCGGGATGTCCTCGTTGAGCGCGGCGACGTCTTCGGCGATGCGGCTGGGCCGGGTGGCGCCGGGGACCGCGGCGGCGGAGACGGGGTGGGCCAGGGAGAACTGCAGGGCGGCGGCTTGATGCTCACGCCGTGCTGCTCCGCGAGGGCCTTGATCTTGTTGACGCGCTCCACGGTCGCCGGCGGCACCTGCTGGTACTCGAAGTGGGCACCGCCGGCCAGGACGCCGGAGCTGTACGGGCCGCCGACGACCATGCCCACGCCCTGCTCTTGGGCCAAGGGCAGCAGGCGCTGCAGCGCCTGCTCGTGGTCGAGGAGGGTGTAGCGGCCGGCGAGCAGGAAGCCGTCGGGCTTGGGCTCGTCCAAACCCAGGGTCAGCTCGATCGGTTCGGTCTTGTTGACGCCCAGGCCCCACGCCTTGATGACGCCTTCGTCACGCAGGCGGGACAGCACCCGGAACGCGCCGGTACAGGCCTCCTCGAACTTGCCCAGCCACGCGTCGCCGTGGAAGTCCTGGGCGATGTCGTGGACCCAGATGATGTCCAGGCGGTCGACACCCAGGCGCTTCAGGCTGCCCTCGATGGAGCGCTCGGTAGCCTCGGCGGTCCACTCGTGGAGGATCTTGTTGGGGTTGCCGTGCTCGAACAGACCGCCCTTCTCGCCGAAGTCAGGGACGTCGGTCTCCGGCTCATCGAGCACGACGCGCCCGACCTTGGTGGACAGCACGTAGGAGTCGCGGGGCTGGCCGGAGAGCACCTGGCCCAGGCGCTCCTCGGAGAGGCCGGCGCCGTAGAAAGGGGCGGTGTCGTAGTAGCGAATGCCTTGGTCACAGGCGGCCTCGACGGTGGCGCGGGCCTCCTGGTCGGGGATCGCGCGGAACATGTTGCCGAGCGGGGCGGTGCCGAAGCCGAGACGGCCGGGGAGGATTTCCTTGAGTGACATGACAGTGCCTTACGAGGGGGTATGGGGTGGAGGCCCGACCCTTGTCGGGGCGGGACCGGAGTGCCGGGCGCAGGGTTGACCTGCCCGCGGACCGTGATCCATGTGTGTCGTGTGCCACGCGATGCGCACACGCGGGGCGGCTGGAGTCGGGCGTCCGGGATGCGCAAGCAGGTGTTCATGCATGCGCGCCTTACATCCTTAGACAATAATTGTAGACGCGGGATAATGTAAGAGGTGGGCTTCGGGCGCCGGCTCTCGCGTGATGAGCGTGATGAGGTGGGGCGGTAGGCGCGGATGTCATAGGAGCCGAGCGGCACCAACGCTGACATCAACGTGGGGCGGGCGCCGCCGGTCATTGGCTCACCGTGCCCCGCGTCGCGGCGCATGTCTGAAGCCGCCGCCAGAACCCCCGCCCGAACCTACGGGTCACGAGGTCGCAGGTTCGAATCCCGCCGGGCGCGCAGATGAGGGGCCCCGAATCGGGGCCCCTCTTGTTGTTGCGTGTCTATCTGCGTGACTACGGCTCAAAGATCTCGTCCATGGCCACCGCCCCCGTCTCGATCACGGGCCCGAGCTGCTTGCGGTAGACCGTCTCCGTGACGCTCGTGCTGGAGTGGCCGACGAGTCGGGCGATCCTGACTGACCCGAGTTCTCTCACGTACGAACGGCCGCGCCGGCGGGTTGCTGGTGCGGCCGATTTGGTGGGCGGGACCCAGTGGTTGCGCCGATGCGGGGACGCACTCCGTTGTTCCACAGTCCTTGCGCCCTGCCGCATGCACTGCCTTTCGGAAGGCCACCTCCGCTCGCGCAGGGAACACCCGATGTCGCCGCCGGGCTGCGTGTGCGCGTACGGACCACCCCACTCGGCGTCGACCGCCGAGCAGGACGCCGACACCGGACCACTCCCGCCCATGCGGGGAAAACTTCCGGGATTAAATACGCTCGCAACGGACCCCGCCACCCTATGCGATCAATGTGGCAGATCCGTTGCGCACTTTACGGAGCAAGCACTTGACAGTTTTACGACTTCGAGGATTCCTTATCTCCGTTAGGCCACTTGAAGAGAACGACGTGCCAATGACTCTTGTCGTGTATCAGATCAACCGTTTCCCGCAACGTGCGCCCTTTAGTGTCAGAAGTTGTCAGGGCAGCCTTGCCCATGTAGTCACCCATCCGCTCGTACCGAATAGGTGCTTTCGCGATGGTCAGCCCCTTGCCGCCCCTGGACTGAATGATCTCGGCCGCCTGTTTCCGCGACCACGGCTTGTCAGGGGCGGCTCCGACTTCCAGTAGGCCTTTCACATCGCGGTCGTTGAGAGCTTCGACGTAGCGCTTCACTAAATCCGGGGCCCCGGGGGGCGGGCTACTCTCACCAGAGGTACCGCCAGCGTCGGCGGAACTGCAACCGACAGTAAGAAGCAATACAGTGGCTGCTAGGAGCACCCTTTGCCTATTCATGACGCCTCCAGGTCGGCTGGCATGAGCTTCTCAGATGCGGTGGGCGTACCACCAGCCCTTGGAATACTTGTGAAGGATCTTCTCGAGGCTCCTGTTATGCACGCTAGGGGTGTGATATGTGAGGTAGCTGTTGCTGATAGTCCGCCTGGTGACGATCATCGTGTGGTTGATGGTGTTGTTGCGGTCGAATTCGGCTTGCAGTACGTCTCCCTTTCCTAGCTGTTTCACGTTGGCGAGAATATAAGTTCTTTTGGAGTGCTTCGTGGCGAACCAGTACCAGTTCTCTGCGCCAGCCCACGTATAACTGGTCACCATCTTCATCGGGCCGTAGAACCAGTACTTGTTGCTCCTGCGTTGGTGCAATGACCCGCCCTTTGCGCCCCAGCCTCCAGCATCCATTGCTTGGGAGATAAAGTTGGTGCAGTCGTTTCCATAGGTGCGGAAATGGCCGTTGTTCTTCTTCCAGTGTTTGTTGGCATAAGCAGCCATCTTGTTGTAGTCGTATCCCGCCACGGCCTGGAGCTCTTTTGGGTCACCTCTCGGCCCGGGCGCGCCGTTTGGTGATGATGTCTCGGTCTTGCCGTCTTCGGTTTCATCTGGTGCGCTGCTGTCTTCTTCTGGAATTTCGAGATCGAGCTGCGGCTCGGCCATGTATGTACTAGGTGGCATAGAGCCAGTGTCGGCACGGTCGGAAGATAGGCGCCAGGTTCCGTCACTGTCACGGCTGAACGTCAAAGTGTGCTCAAGAGAGCATTCTTGAGCCTCTGGTGCTCCGGAGGCGACCTCATCGGCCGGGTGAAAGAGCTTTGTGTCCTCAGTGACGTCCAATGTGGCTGTCGTCTGCGTCCAGGCGAAGTGGCCCGTGGGAGTGACAGCCACTGCTGTACTGGTGTATCCACCGTCGAGCTGCTTGTATTCAGCGCCCAAGGCTATGAGTTGTCTATACTCGGCCACAAGCCTTCGGCTCATCGCCTCGGTGGTGGGAACGGCCATCGTGCCTACCTGCGCCGGGCTGACAGTCACCGAGTCGGCCCGTTGTTCAAGATAGCGGTCGGTAATCTCTACGAAATCCGTGATCGCCGGCGCATCGACAGCAGGCTCGTCGCTGGCTAGCGCGGAGGGCGCAGTGGCGAGGAGGGGGGCGAGGACGACAGACACCGCGAATGTCGCGGTGCGTCTAGTGTGGCGCATTTACGCATCTCCTAGGGTCGGAGGGCTGGTAGGGAAAAATGGCATGCGCATGCTTCCCTACCCCTCATGAGCTGCGGTAGGGGCCTGTTTTGATTTTTAAATGGCCGAATCCTCTATGCGAACAGATGCGAATGCGAAATGCGGCTTCCCACTTCGTCATACGGCATTCCGCTTGATCTGCGCGACTATTTGAGATGTGGCCGAAATCGCGAACCGATACCTAAAGGTGCCGTCTGAACGGCTATGCCGGAGGCATTCTCGTGTTTTCGCAGGTCGGATGGGGTGCCGGATGACTCGGAGCGTGTGGTGGACGTTCCGGGGGCCTGGCCTCCCCTTCTGTTCAGTGACAGCAACGACAGCGAACGACGCCTTCCGGCAGTCCGTACACGATCCTCGCGAGGCCGGATGTCTAGCAGCTCCTCCGAGCAAGGGCCGCTCCACCACCGTGGGCGGTGGAGCGGTGGAAAGAGCCTCAGGGGCACGTCTCGTTGTTCTTGACGACGCCGAAGTGTACCTCGCTGTCGGGGGCGTGCGGTCCGGGGTCGGGTGTTTGTGAGCAGATGTGCCAGTTCCGGTCGTAGACCTGGAAGCGGTTCTCGCCCGTCACGTCGTGCGAGGTCAGGTTGTAGAAGCCCGCCTCCTGGGCGGCGTCCTGCGCGGCCTGGAGTTGCCTGCCGACGAAGTCCGGGAGCACGGCCGTCTTCGCTTCCTCGGTGGTGTCGCGGGTTGGCTCGGGGGTCGGCTTCTCGCGGGGGGTGGCGTCCTCGGGGGCGGGCTTCGGTGTCGCGGGTGTCGCGGGCGTCGTGTCGGGGGTCGGTGTTCGCGACGGCTCGGGCGTAGGCGTCCTGGGGGTGGCTGCTCGGTCGGCGGTCTTGCCGTCGTCTTCGTCGTCACCGCCGGCGACGGCGCCGACCACGCCGATGGCCAGGAGCGCGCCGAACGTGACAGCGACGGCGATGAGGGCCTTCCGCTTGCGCGTCCCACGTGGTGGGGGCGGAGGCTGGGGCGCCCCGCGGGGGCTGGTTGGTTGCTGCGAGAAGTCGTTCAAGAGGTCCCCCGGGCATGAAGGTTGTGTATGACGTGTGGGGGGACCGGCAGCGTAGCGGGATGCGGGGCGGGCCGTCAGGCGGACGGACGGTTCGGTCGGCAGGGGTGGTGCCGTGGGCGTCGGGGCGCCAAGCGGGGATGGCGGTGACGCCGACAACGCCGGGCTCTCCGCCCCCTGAGCCGGACGGCAGAGGGGCGATCGCGACTCCGACGGTTCGCACGGGACTGACCGTCGAACTCCGCCGCGGGCGAGTGGTGGTCAGTGATCCGCTCGACGCCAGACGTTCTCCGATGTGCCAAGGGAGGCCAACGCGCTGGCTGTGCAGGGCGGTTCGGAAGGGCGAGATGGCCGGCGGGTGGGGTGCGCGCGGAAGCGTCCACCTTTGGCGCCTCGCTGCAAGGAGAATGCTTTTTGCTGAGCGGGGGGCAGCCTTCTCTTTCGGGGTTTGCGTCGTATTGGCCGACCATTGACGGGATTGTGGATATCGCGTGGTGCGCGTCAATGTCGTGATGGTGCGTGCACCGTGCGGGTGAATATGCCTGTTCTGCTATTCCTGTATTAACGGATCGGATGCCAGGCTGAACCCGCAAGGCGATAAACGCCTCCGCTTCGATATTCGTTAAGGAGTTTCGTTGACCCATCCTTACCCGCAGCAGGGTACCCGCCCCCGCCGCCGCCTGGGTACTACCCGCCTCAGCAACAGCCCGTCGGGTACTACCCGCCCCAGCCGCCGCCGCAGCAAGGCGGAGGTTACTACTACCCGCCGCAGCCGCAGCCCAGCGATGAGAAGACGTACCCGAAGCTGACTGCTTCCACGGTCAAGGGCACGGTTCTCGGGCAGGCTCAGGCCCAGATGAGCGCGACGCTCCTGGATGGTGACGGGCATCCCATCGCCAACCAGCCGATCTCGTTCACGCTGGCTAACGGCCGCCAGTTCGGCACCGCGGTGACCGACTCGACGGGTGTCGCGAACCTCGACAGCGGGTCGAACATCCTGGACCCACTGACCTGGGTCAACGCCGTCGGCTACGGCTACCAGGTGCATTACGCGGGCAACAAGAAGTTCATGCCCGCCAATGCGCACGGCAAGATTGAGCCGGCAATCGGCTGACGCCGACGCGTGAGGCGATGTCAGCGGGTTTTGGAGACGTCGTCGCTCTTCACTGTGATGCGAAGACTCTTGATTCCTTCTGTATCGCGGCGGCCTTCGAGCCTTTCGTGCGCCGTTACGCGGGCGCGAAGCGGTTCGGAGGTCGTCGCGTCGTTTCCTTTTCTGTCGGGTTTTATCTGGGTCTTTCGGGTTCTGTGGGCGAATATTCTGCCTGTTTCGTGGTGGCGCCTCGAATGTGGGAAGTGCGCGGTTGGCGGGGCGAGCCGGCCGCGCGTCGGGTGTGTGAGGGGGCTGTGGGGGTGAGGGAGGCGGTCGCGGGGCTCGGCATCGGGTGGATGCGGGCGGATGCCGTACGTGGTCGTGGGGCGTAGGCGCTTGTGGTGTGTTGCCTCACCGCTGGGGTCGAGGTGTGCCAAGTGGGCTGGCTCTCGGCGGCTCGCAGACGCGGGGGCAGGCTCGCGGAGAGGCTCTGACCTGCACCGGAGAATCGATTTCCCTCTCCGGGGAAGTTGCCGTAAGGTTGCATTCATCGACGCGGGGTGGAGCAGCTCGGTAGCTCGCTGGGCTCATAACCCAGAGGTCGCAGGTTCAAATCCTGTCCCCGCTACTTGAAGGTCGAGGGCCTGGCACTTAGTGCCGGGCCCTCGGTCGTTTTCCGGGTTGGCGGTGGTGCCCGGGATTCGTCTCTGGTGGTCGGTTGGTGGGTCTGGCACGGTTGCTGTCATGGATCTTGCAGGGGGCGAGCGGGAGCGGGTCGTCGGGTTCTGGGGCGAGTTGGGGCTACCGGGGCTGATCGACGTGCACACGCACTTCATGCCCGAGCGGGTGCTGGCCAAGGTCTGGGCGTACTTCGACGCCGCCGGGCCGCTGCTCGGTCGGCCCTGGCCCATCGCCTACCGGCAGGAAGAGGACGAACGGCTGGCCACGCTGCGGGGGTTCGGCGTGCGGGCGTTCACGTCGATGGTCTATCTGCACAAGCCCGGCATGGCCGCCTGGCTCAACGGCTGGGCCGCTGAGTTCGCCGCCCGCACGCCGGACTGTCTGCGGACGGCCACCTTCTACCCGGAGCCGGAGGCCGCCGGGTACGTGGGGGAGGCGTTGGCGGGTGGCGTGCGGGTGTTCAAGGCGCATGTGCAGGTGGGGGCGTACGACCCGGCCGATCGGTTGCTCGACCCGGTGTGGGGCGCCATCGCCGAGGCCGGGGTGCCGGTCGTGACGCACTGCGGGTCGGGGCCGGCGCCGGGGGCGTTCACCGGGCCCGGGCCGATCGGGAAGGTGCTCGCCCGGCATCCAGCGGCTGCGGCTGATCGTCGCGCACCTGCGGATGCCGGAGTACACGGAGTTCCTCGACCTGGCCGAGCGGTACCCCGGCGTGCACCTCGACACGACGATGGTGTTCACCGACTTCACCGAGGAGTTCGTCCCGCTTCCCGCGCGCGGAGCGGGCGCGGCTCGGAGCGCTCGGGGACCGCGTACTCTTCGGCAGCGATTTCCCCAACATCCCGTACGGCTACCACCACGCCCTGGACGTCCTCACCCGGCTCGACCAGGACGCGGCGTGGCTGCGCGCGGTCTGTTACGACAACGCCGCCCGGCTGTGGGGGATCGGGCGGCCCGACGCCGCGCCGTGAGGGAGCAGGCGCCGGCGACTGCTAGCCGGCGAGGCGCTCGCGCAGTTCGTCCTCGTCGGCGACAAACCAGGTCTGGCGACCCCGGTCGCACTCCCGGACGAAGTCCCGCAGGGACGAACTGGCCGCCGTCCGGGCGGATATGTCGCCAACGACGGCAAGGCCCACCCGGTAGTTGGCGAACTTCTGGACGATGTCGCCGGCGAGCCTGGTGCGCAGCTCGTAGAACGCGGGGGCGAGTCGGTCCGCCGGGATGACGACTCACTGGGCGCCCTGGTACGAGGCGTTGCCGATGAGGTCGAGGGCGTCCTGCTCGGTGGCTATGGGTTCGCCGTCGGCGGGCAGGACGAAGACGGGTATGTCGTGGATCGTGCGCAGAGCGCTCATGCGATCGGGCTCGCTTCAGGTGCGGACGGCGGACGGCGGGGGCCAGGACGGGCCGGGCGCGGTCGTGGGCGGTGCGGGCGTGGTGGCGCGCTCGTGTGGGGCTATGCGAGACGGGTCAGACCTGGGCCGACTTCGTCAGGGCGGACAGGGCCGCGGTCAGCTCGGCGCGGGTGGCCTCGTCCCGGACGCGGCCCGTCTCGCGGTCCAGCTTCGTGCCGACCACCGGGATGCGCAGACAGGCGTCGTCGACGAGCTGGGCGTGCAACATGCCGAGGGTCTAGCGCAGTTGGGCGTAGGCGAACTCGCTGCCGGCCGGGTGCGGGGACGCGGTGATGACGGCCGTGGGCTTGCCGCCGAGTTCACCGGTGCTGACCAGCCAGTCGATGGCGTTCTTGAGCGTGCCGGGCACGCCGTGCGCGTACTCCGGGCTCACGAACAGCAGCGCGTCCGCCTCGGCCACGGCCGAGCGCAGCGCGGCCATCGCGGCGTGCGGTATCGCGTCCTCGCCGTCGAGGTCCTGGTTGAAGTGCGGGAGCGCGCCGATCTCGCCGTACGTCACGGTCCACGTCGAGCGGTCCAGGGTTTCCAGCGCGGTTTCCAGGACCGCCCCGGTGGACGATGTGGCGCGCAGACTGCCGGAGATCGCGAGAATCCTCATGTGCCGACGGTACGGGACGAGGCGCCGGAGCGGACGGGGCGGGAGATCGCCCTGTGTACGACTCCCATTCCTGTGGACAACGGAGTTACCCTTTCCGTCGGTCGACGGGCCAGCGTCCGCCCCGCCCCGCCCCGTACCGCTCCGTGCGGGCCGGCTTCGCGGCCCTCGCGGGCGTCAGTCGGTGAGCGGCAGGGCCTCGGCCAGGGTGCGCCATTCGGCGCGCGGGAGGCGCACCGGCTGCTCCCGCTCCTGCCCGGTCACCACCTGTACGGCCAGGTGGTCGGCGCCGGCCGCGCCGAACTCCTCGGCCCGCTCGCGCGCGGCCTCCGGGCTGCCGATGGCGAAGATGGCGTCCAGGAGGCGGTCGCTGCCGCCGTCCGCCAGGTCGTCCTCGGTGAAGCCGAGTCGCAGCAGGTTCTTCGCGTAGTTGGCCAGGCGCAGGCAGAACGACAGGTAGGTGCGGGCGACGGCGCGGGCCCGCTCCCGGTCCGGGTCCAGGACCACCTTGAACTCGGGGGCCAGCACCGCGTCGGGGCCGAGCCTGGCGCGGGCCTGGGCCACCTGCTCGGGCGTGACCAGGTACGGGAGGGCGCCGAGCGCGCGGTCGCGGGAGAGTTCGAGCATCTTCGGGCCGAGCGCGGCCAGCGCCCGCTGGTCCCGGGGGACCGGCGTCGGGGCGGTGTCCAGGGCGGTCAGGTACTCCTTGAGCCCCGAGTACGGGCGGTTGGCCAGCGGGTGGTCGTTCTTCTGGGCGATCTCGTCGTGGCTCACGCCGAGGCCGAGCAGGAACCGGCCCCCCGTACGCGGCGTTGACCTTCGCGTGGCGGGCGGCGACGTCCGCCGCGGCGTGGTCCCAGATGCTGAGGATGCTGGTGCCGACGGTGACCCGCTCCGTGGTGGCCAGCAGCGGGACCGCCTGGTCGACCGACGGGCTGCCGCCGATCCACAGCGTCCCGTACCCCAACTCCTCTAGCTCCGCCGCTGCCTCGCCCAACTCCGCTTCGCGCGCCGGGTCATCCGCGCGCAGGCCCAGGCTCCACACACCGACCCGGCCAAGACGTTCATGAAGTGCCATGCCGCGTACAGCGGGCCCGGTCACGCGCGTATTCCGGCCATGCCGGGTTTTCGTCCCATCGGGTGATCACGGTCTGGTCTGCGACGTCCCCTCGTCCGCGCCCGGTCGGGCCCGGCAGATCCCGCCAGTCCACCCGGCCCTGGCCCGCCCGGCTCCGGCTCGCCCGGCCCCGTTTCTCAGCCGATTCACAGAAAGCCGCAAGGCCCCTCTCACGCTGCCGCCCCACGCTTGCGCCATGGCTACGTCATCGCCCACCGGGCACACCGAGCTGACGCGACCCGACGGCAGCCCCGTACGGGTCCTCGTAGTCGAAGATGAGGCACTGCTCGCCGAGTTGCTGTCGATGGCGCTCCGGTCCGAGCGCTGGGACGTGCGCACGGCGGGCGGGGCGGCGGGTCGCGGAGGCGGCGCGCGCCTTCCGGCCCGACGTCGCCGTCCTGGACCTGTCGCTGCCGGACGCGGACGCCCGTTCCGCGCTGGCCGGGCTGCGGCGCGAAATGCCCGGCGTGCCGGTGTTGTTCCTGGCCTCGCAGGAGGCCGCGCGGGAGCGGGTCGCGGGGCTGACGGCGGGCAGCGACGCGTACGTCACCAAGCCGTTCGGGGTCGAGGAGGTCATCGCGGGGCTGCGCGGGTTGCTGCGGCGCTCGGCGCCGACCGCGCGCGGGGTCGGTGCTCACCGTCGGCGACCTGACGGTGAACGAGGACAGCCAGGAGGTCGTCCGCGGCGGCGTGCCGATCCGGCTCACGGCCACCGAGTACGAGTTGCTGCGCTTCCTGATGCGCAACCCGCGTCGGGTGCTGAGCAAGGCGCAGATCCTGGACCGGGTGTGGAGCTACGACTTCGGCGGCCGGCCCAACGTCGTCGAGCTGTACATCTCCTGTCTGCGGCGGAAGATCGACGCCGGCCGGCCGCCGATGATCCACACCCGGCGCGGCATGGGCTACCTGATCAAGGCCGCCGACGCGGCGCCGGAGCCGGCGCCCGCGCCGAAGGCGACCTCGCAGCGCGGGTCGCGTGCGAGGTCGCAGGCCGCGCCCGAACCGGTGTGAGGCGGTGGGAGCCCGGCACCGGGCCGGTCCGAACCGCCCGGGCCAGAGGGCCTGAGCCCGCCGGCCTGGTCCGGCCCAGTCCGATGGTCCGGGGCCGGCAGGGCGCCGACTATGCGGCGTAGAGGAATCTCTTATACGGTGTACGTCGCTGTGTTCGTACACCGTATAAGGACGTGCTCATGGCCGCCGTTCCCCCCTCGCCCGACCGTCCCTCGCCCGCCGTCGGCCCCCGCTCCCCACCGGCCCCGCGGCGCCCGACGCGGAAGCCTCTGACTCCCCCACCGAGGCGCCGGGCGCACACCCCCGCCGCGCGCGCCGCCGCGCGTCGGGGCGGCGTGCCCGCGCCCGTGCCGCCCACCGACACCGAGAACACCTCCCCAAGCGGCCCCGGGCCGGACGTCTCCCCGAGCGGTGCCGAGCCGCCGGGGGGTGGGGACGGTGGGGCGGCCGGTGTGGACGAGGCGCCCGAGGCGCCCGTCCGGCACCCGCGCCGGTGGCTGATCCTCGCCGTCATCTGCCTCGCGCAGCTCACCGTGTTGCTCGACAACACCGTCCCCACCATCGCCGTGCCCTCGCTCACCCGCGAGATGGGCGCGAGCACCGCCGACGTCCAGTGGATGATCAATGCCTACGCGCTGGTGCAGTCCGGGTTGCTGCTCACCGCCGGTAGCGCGGCCGACCGGTACGGCTGTAAGAAGATGCTGGTCACCGGGTTGCTGGTGTTCGGCGTCGGCTCGGTGGTCGCCGCGTATGCGCAGTCGCCCGGGCAGTTGATCGCGGCCCGCGCCGGGATGGGCGTGGGTGGCGCGCTGTTGATGACCACCACCCTGGCCGTCGTCGTGCAGGTCTTCGCCGAGGACGAGCGCACCAAGGCCATCGGGCTGTGGGGCGCGGTCGGTTCGCTGGGGTTCGCGGCCGGGCCGCTGATCGGCGGCCCGCTGCTCAACCACTTCTGGTGGGGCGCGATCTTCCTGATCAACGTGCCACTGGCGCTGATCGGGGTGGTCGCCGTCGCCCGCATGGTGCCCGAGTCGCGCAGCGGCGCCGGGGAGCGGCCCGACCTGCCGGGCGCATTGCTGTCCACGGTTGGCATGAGCGGCGTCGTCTTCGCGATCATCGCCGGGCCGGAGCACTGCTGGCTCTCGGCCCGGGTGCTGGTCGCGGCGGCCGTCGGGCTGCTCGCGCTCGCCGCCTTCGCGGCCTTGGAGCGGCACGTCCCGTACCCGATGCTCGACCTCAGCTTCTTCGAGGACCGGCGCTTCGTCGGGGCGGTGGCCGGCGGCATCCTGATCGCCTTCGGCATGGGCGGCTCGCTGTTCCTGCTCACCCAGCACCTGCAACTTGTCCTCGGCTACGAGCCGTTGGCCGCCGGCCTGCGCACCGCGCCGCTGGCCCTGATGATCGTGGTGCTCAACCTGAGCGGCGTCGGCGCCCGGCTGCTGACCCGGTTCGGCACGCCCAGCACCATCCTGGCCGGCATGACGATGATCGCCGGCGGCCTGGCGGCCGTCGGGCTGCTGGGCCGGGACGGGTGCGGCGGCGTGCTGGCGGGCCTGGTGCTGATGGGGTCCGGGATGGCGGTGGCGATGCCGGCCATGGCCACCGCGATCATGTCGGCCATCCCGCCGGCCAAGGCCGGCATCGGGGCCGGGGTCAACGGCACGCTGACCGAGTTCGGCAACGGCCTCGGCGTCGCCACCCTCGGCGCGGTCCTCGGCTCCCGCTTCGCCGCGCTGCTGCCCGCCGCCGCGGCCGGCGCCGGCTCGCTGCCGACCGCGCTGGAGCGGGTGGACACCGCGTCCGACCGGTCCGCCGTGCCGACGCGTTCGCCAGCGGCATCCAGGCCAGCGAGCTGGTCGGGGCGGGCGCGGTGTTCCTCGGGGGCGTGCTGGCGGCGCTGCTGCTGTGGCGAGCGGAACGTACGGCGGAGCCCGTACGGAAGGCCGACGGGGTGGCTGGCGCGGCATAGCATCGGGTTACGGGTACAGGGCGGTCGATCGATGGAGGAGCGCGGATGGCAACCGGCAGCGGCACGAGCAGGCCACGGCCCAGCGTGTGGTTGGCCGGGCCATCCAGCGGGAAGCGGAAGGCCGACCAGCCCGCCGGGCTGGACCGGGCGAAGATCATCGCGGCGACGGTGCGGCTGCTGGACGCGGAGGGCATGGCCCGGTTCTCCATGCGCCGGCTCGCGGCCGAACTCGGGGTCACCGCCATGTCCGTCTACTGGTACGTGGCCACCAAGAACGAACTGCTCGAACTCGCCCTCGACGAGGTCAACGCCGAGATGCGCCTGCCTGCCGAGGACGAGGTCGACGCGGCCGGCGACCCGGTGGGCTGGCGCGACCAGCTCCGCCAACTCGCCAGCGAGTACCGGAAGATCCTCGTCCAGCACCCGTGGGTGTCGCAGCTGGTCGGCGAGTACCTGAACATCGGCCCGAACGCGCGGGCCTTCGCCGAGGCCGCGCAGCGGGTCATCCGCCGCAGCGACGTGCCCGACGAGGGCATGACGGGCGCGCTGAGCGTGGTCTTCCAGTTCGTCTACGGCTTCGGCACGATCGAGGGCCGCTTCGCGCTGCGCTGCCGGGAGGCCGGCATCAGCCAGGACGACTACTTCTTCCACGTCATGGACACCATCGAGGCCGACCCCGAGCTGGAGGAGTCCTTCGGCAACGCCAGCCGGATCATGCGCGCCCGTGGCGGCTCGACGGTGGAGGAGATGCGCGAGCGCGACTTCGCCTTCGCCCTAGAGATGGTCATCGCGGGCCTTGAGGTCATGCGCGAGCGCGCGGGCCACCCGGCCGACGCGGCGCGCGAGGCGTAGGGCGGCCACCTGCCCCTCGTGCGGGCCCGGGGCGCCGGGCCCGCACCCTGGCCCACCACACGCGCGGGCGCCCGGACCGGGCGGGGAGGGAGGGGCGGGCGCTACGCCGTCTGCGGCGGCAGGTCGCCCTGGACCGTCTGGATGTCGAGTTCGACGCGCAGCGTCGTACCGATGGCCGCGATGCCCGCCGCGACCACCTGGTTGTAGTGCATGGCGAAGTCCTCGCGGCGCAGCTCGGCCGTCGCCCGGTACGCGGCGCGCACCCCGCCCCACGGGTCCTGGCCGGTGCCCAGGTAGGCGAGGTCGAGGTCCACCCGCCGCACGACGCCGCGCATCGTCAGGTCGCCGTGCACGGTCCAGCGGTCGGAGCCGACCGGGGTGAGCCCGGTGCTGGCGTACGTGATCCGCGGGAACTGGGCCACGTCCAGGAAGTCGGCCTAGCGCAGGTGGCCGTCGCGCATGTCGTTGCCACTGTCGATGCTGGCCGCCTCGATGACCGCCGTCACGCGCGACTGCTCGATGTCCTCGGTGATCTCCACCCGGCCGCCGAAGCCGAGGAACCGGCCCCGGATGCTGGAGATGCCCAGGTGCTGGGCGATGGCCGTGACCGAGGAGTGCACCGGGTCCAGCGACCAGGTGCCTCGCGGCGGCAGCTCCACGCCGCCCTGCCGGGCCAGCACCAGGGTGCCGACGTCGGCCCGGCCGTGCGCACCACGCCCTCCTCGTCGGCCGCCGCCCGCGCCACCTGCTGGCCCGCCATGTCGGTGACGGTCACCACGGCGTGCCGCACGGCCCAGTCGTCCCGCGTGCGCACCCGGGCGCCGTCCGCGCCGGCCGCCCGGCCGGCGCCGGCGTGGCCGTCCCCGGCCTCCGATGGCGTGCCGTGCGCGCCCTCGCCCGCCCGGCCGTGGCCCGCTCCCATGGTCGTCATGCCGTTCCCGCTCCCGAGTTGCGGTACTGTCGCGGGTGCCGGATCGATCGTTGTCGCGGGCGGCCGGCGGTCGGTCCGCCGGCGTGCCCCCGTGGGTGCGGCCACGGCGGCGGCGAGCAGGCCGTCCCCTGCCTGTGCGCTCGCCGCCGCCGTGACCTTGTGGGCCGACTCCAGGCCCGGGGCCCTCCACAGACCCCGCTCCGGCTCCGGGCGCTTCGCTCGACCCCCGTCGTGGTGCGGGGACCGTTCGCTCAGCGGGCGCCCGGGGCCGGGGTCGTGTCAGCGACCGGTCGGGTCGCCGTCGCCCGTCGCCTCCGGACGGTCGGTGCCGTCCGGGTGGGCGAGGGTGATGTCGTGGTCGTCGACGCCCGGCCCGGAGACCGGCAGCGCCGTGGACACCGCCGGGTAGCCGCTGGCGATGACTGTGTAGTCGCCGGCTTCCAGGTCGGTGAAGGCGTACGCGCCGTCGCCGCCGGTGCCGGTGGTGGCCACCACCCGGCCGGCCGCGTCCACCAGCGTGACCCGCGCGTCCGACAGCGGCCTGCCGTCGGCGCCGGCCCGCACGGTGCCCCGCACCCGGGCGCCCGAGCGCAGCTCGACCTCGACCCGGGTGCTGCCCTGGCCGCCGACCTCGACCGGCAGCGCGGCAGGCCGGTAGCCGAGCGCGTTGACGGCGAGCGTGAAGGTGCCGGGGGCCAACTCGGTGAAGGCGAACTCGCCCTGCGCGCCGGTCGCCCCGCTGGCCAGCACGTCACCCCTGGCGTCGGTGACCACGACCATGGCCGCCTCCACCGGCAGCCCGTCGGCGACCCCGCGCACCGCGCCGGTCAGCCCGCTGACGCCGGCGAGCAGCACGTACGAGCCGGCGCCCGGCGCCTGGAGCGCGTACGAGCCGTCCTGGGTCGCGACGGCGCGGCCGAGCTGGTCGCCGCCCTGGGAGGTCAGCGTGACGGCGGAGCCGGGGACCCCGGCGCCGGCGCCGCCGCGTATCCGTCCGTGGATCGACACGCCGCCGCCGGCCTCGCCGGCCGCCGCCCGCGCCACGGCCTGCTGCTCCTCGGCCACGGCGGCCGGCTGCGGCAGGCCGGCCGCCCCGAGCGCGACCGTCGCCTGGTCGGGGCCCGGGGCGACCGGGCCGCTGCCGTTCGGCGTGGCGGCGCCCGTGGGGGCCGCCGCCTCCTCGGCCCGCGCGCCGGCGGTGCCGACCGCGGCGAGCACCAGCGTGCCCTCCCGGCCCTCCCGGCCGTCCCGGTCAGCGGCGGCGCCCCGGGCGGGGTCGGCGTCCTCGGCGAGCGGCGCGGAGGCCGCGGCCACCCGGGGCTCGGTCGGCGCGGCGTCGTGGCCGGCGACCTTCGTCTGGAGCGCGACCTCCTTGATGAACAGCATCACCAGGCAGGCCAGCAGGGTGGCCGGGGCCGCGTACAGGAAGATGTCGCCCACGCCGTGCCCGTACGCGCTCTCGATGACGGTGCGCACCGGCGGCGGCAGCTTGTCCAGCTTGGGGATGCCGCCACCGCCGCTGCCCGCGGACGGCGGGACCTGGCCGCCCTGCGCGGCGAGTTCGCGGAAACCGTCCTTCGAGTACTGCGTGACCCGGTGGGCGAGTACCGCGCCGAGCGCGGAGACGCCGACCGCGCCGCCGAGCGAGCGGAAGAAGGTGACGACGGAGCTGGCGGCGCCGAGGTCGCTCGGGGCGACCTGGTTCTGCGTGCAGAGCACCAGGTTCTGCATCATCATGCCGATGCCGAGGCCCATCAGGACCATGTAGACCGACATGTGCCAGTACGCGGTGTCGTAGCGCAGCGTGCCCAGCAGCCCCATGCCGGCGGTGAGCAGCACGCCGCCGCTGACCAGCCACGCCTTCCAGCGGCCGGTCTTGGTGATGACCTGTCCCGAGACGGTCGACGACACCACGAGACCCAGGATCATCGGGATGGTCATGACGCCCGACATCGTTGGCGACTCGCCGCGCGCCAACTGGAAGTACTGGCTGAAGAAGACCGTGCCGGCGAACATCACGATGCCGACGAAGAGGCTGGCGACCGAGGCCAGGGTGATCGTCGCGTTGCGGAACAGCCGCATCGGGATGACCGGCTCCGCCGCCCGCGACTCGACCCAAACGAACACCAGGCCGAGCAGGACCGAGCCGCCGACCATGGCGTAGGTCTGCCAGGAGATCCAGTCGTAGTTGTCGCCGGCCAGCGTCACCCAGATCAGCAGCAGCGACACGGCGGCGCTGATGAAGAACGCGCCGGCCCAGTCCACCTTCACGTCCCGCTTGACGACGGGGAGGCTCAGCGTCTTCTGGAGCACGATCAGGGCGACGATGGCGAACGGCACGCCGACGTAGAAGCACCAGCGCCAGCCGAGCCAGCTCGTGTCGGTGATGATGCCGCCGAGCAGCGGGCCGCCGACGGTGGCGGCGGCAAAGGTGGCGCCGAGGTAGCCGCTGTACCGGCCGCGCTCGCGCGGCGAGATCATCGCGGCCATCACGATCTGCGCGAGGGCGGTGAGCCCGCCGACGCCGATGCCCTGCACCACACGGCACGCGATCAGCATCGACGTGTTCTGCGAGAGTCCGGCGATGACCGACCCGGCCATGTAGATGACCAGGGACATCTGGACTAGCAGCTTCTTGCTGAACAGGTCGGCGAGCTTGCCCCACAGCGGTGTGGAGGCGGTCATCGCGAGCAGCGCCGCGGTGACCACCCAGGTGTACGAGCTCTGGCTGCCGCCCAGGTCGCTGATGATCTGCGGCAGGGCGTTGGTAACGATCGTGGACGACAGGATCGCGACGAACATGCCGAGCAGCAGCCCGGACAGCGCCTCCAGGATCTGCCGGTGGGACATGGGCCCGGCGGGGGAGGCGTGGGAGGCGCCCGCGGCGTGCTTCCCGCCCACGGAGGGCTCCGCTCCCCGCACACCGGGTGGTGTGGTCGTTGCCATTGAGTTCCTTCTCGCCTATCGCTTCGCGGGTGTACGGGTGATGTCGTCGTCCGCCGACGGGGGCGGACCCGGGTCGGGCGCGCCGCCGGGGGCCGGGACCGGGCCCGGAACGGCGGTGGTCGGGGCCGGCGCCGCCGCCAGGTCCGCGGCCGGGGCGCGCGGCGGCGGGGCGGCGAACGGCGAGGGGCGGGCCCGGCAGTCGCCGAAGCTGCCCCGAAGCCGGGCCAGCAGCGTGTTGAGCTGCCCGAGGTCCGCGTCCGACCAGTCGCTCAGGTAGTGCGCGAGCACCTCCGTGTAGCGGTCGGCGACCTCGTCCAGCAGCGCCATGCCGCGCGCGTTGATCCGCAGCAGCCGGGACCGCTTGTCCTGCGGGTCGGGCTGCCGGTCGATCCAGCCCCGGTCGGCGACGTGCGCCGCGTGCCGGCTGGTCACGGACATGTCGATGGACAGCAGCTCGGCGAGCTTGCTCATCCGCATCTCGCCGTGCCGGTTGAGGACCATCAGCACGATGGCCGACGCCGGCGGGCAGTCGGCGGGCAGGGCGCGGCCCAGGTCGCGCTGGATGGCCGCGGTGGCCGACAACTGCCGCGCCAACTCGCGATACTGCTCCTGCGTCGCCATCGGTGCTCCTTCCTGGTGTCGCGGGTGTGCGGCGGGGCCTGCCGGACGGGTGTGGCGCTGTTCGGCGGCGTTCAGCGGTGGCTCGCTGTGCTGCCGGGTCGCCGTGCCTGCGGGGCGTGCCCCGGCGTGCGCGCGGCTGGCGCCCGACCGGAACGGGCCGGGACAGGCCCGGCTCGGCCTGCCCGGTCGCGGTGGGCTTGAGGTAGGGGGTGTGTGATCCGCTGCGGGTGCGGCCCGTGCGTGGCGCCGGGCCCGTACGTGGCCGCTGGCCCCGGCGGCGCCCCCGGTCTGGTGGGCCGGAGGTCGGTCGCTGGTGGCGGGCTCGTCGGACCCGGTGATCAAGTTGCTTAGGGAAACCATAAGAGAAGTTAGTTGCTACAGGCAAATGAAATGACCGGTCGCGGAGTAAACACCCGATAAAGCCTGTGTCGGCCCCCGGTCAAGTCGGAAAAGGGCCCGTCAAACCCCCTGGAAACCCCGGGGCTGTGCGCGATTCCACAGGTTCGCTATGGTTGGGGCCCATGGCGAACAACCCTGGCCCCAAGGGCAACTACGACCCGGCTGGCAGCACCCAGATGTTCCGCGCCTTCGTTGACGAGGGCACGCAGCAGCAGCCCCAGCCCGCCGCCGGACCGACCTCGTCCGGCCCACGCTTCGGCGTGATCATCGGTGTGATCGTCGCGGTGGCGGTCGTCGCCGCCGTCGCCTGGCTCGCCCTGGCCTGACCCACGTCGCCCCGACCGCCCCGTACGTCCCTTCCGGCAGCTCGTCACCCCCGCCAGCGCCCCGCGCACGGCGCCCCGACGGGCTGCCGGACCGTTTTCGCCGGCGGTGTACGGGACGGCCGCGCCGTGGCGGCCCGCCTCCCGGGGCGAGCGGCCCTCGCGGCGGCTGCTCACGGGGCTGGGTGGCCGATCGGGGCCCAGCCGCGCGCGTGAGGGTGGGCGGCCCGTGCGGGGTCGAGCCGCCCCTGTGGGACCGAGCCGTCCTCGCGTGGTGAGCCGCTCCTGCGGGGCGAGCGGTTCCGGCGGGGCGAGCCGGACGGGACACGCGCGCACCCCGCCCCTCCCGCCGGCTGCGGCGCGTGGTGGGCGCGCGGCGGTGGCGTGTTGGAGGAGCGGGGTGGGAGCGGATCTCGCGGTGGTGGGGGCGATCAGTCGGCGATGAGGCCCTCGCGGAGCTGCGCGAGGGTGCGCGTCAGCAGCCGGGAGACGTGCATCTGGGAGATGCCCACCTCTTCGCCGATTTGCGACTGCGTCATGTTCCCGAAGAAGCGGAGCATGATGATCTGGCGCTCGCGCGGCGGCAGTTGGGCCAGCAGCGGCTTGAGCGACTCGCGGTACTCCACCCCTTCGAGCGCGCTGTCCTCGTACCCGAGGCGGTCGGCCAGCGAGCCGTCCGCGCCGTCGTCCTCGGGCGAGGGCGAGTCGAGGGAGCTGGCCGTGTACGCGTTGCCGACGGCGAGGCCGTCGACCACGTCCTCCTCGGAAACGCCGAGGCAGGTGGCGAGTTCGGGAACGGTGGGCGACCGGTCGAGCTTCTGCGACAGCTCGTCGCTGGCCTTCGTCAGGGCCAGCCGCAGCTCCTGGAGCCGGTGCGGGACCCGCACCGACCAACTGGTGTCCCGGAAAAACCGCTTTATCTCGCCGACGACCGTCGGCATCGCGAACGTGGGGAACTCGACGCCCCGTTCGCAGTCGAACCGGTCGATCGCCTTGATCAGCCCGATGGTGCCGACCTGGACGATGTCCTCCATCGGTTCGTTGCGGCTGCGAAAGCGCGCCGCCGCGTACCGGACCAGGGGGAGGTTCAGCTCGATCAGGGTGTCGCGTACGTACGTGCGCTCCGCGCTGTCCTGGTCGAGCGCGGCGAGCCGCAGGAACAGGGAGCGTGAGAGGGTGCGAGTGTCGATGGCGTCGCCATCGTCAAGCACGCGTGATGCGTCAGTGGTGAGCACCTTCGAGCTGCCCAAATCTACGGACATGCCACCCTCTTTGAGGTCGCGGACGGTCGCGGTAGCGCTCGCGGGTGAAGAACGCAACCTCCCCCTGAATACCGGAAGATCAGCCGCGCCAAACACCGTTCCTGCAGAATGTCACATGTCGGCAACACGCTGTAGCTCCATGTCGACATTACTGCCTGCGGGCCGTTCGTGGGGTCCCCTTCGCGAGTTACGGCTCGATTCGATTTGCGGAACGTAGCCGAGCAAAGCTGCGCGACAGCAGCCGCGAGACGTGCATCTGGGAAACGCCTAGCTCGGCGCTGATCTGCGACTGGGTGAGGTTGCTGTAGTAGCGCAGGAGCAGGATGCGCTGCTCGCGCTCCGGCAGTTGGACAAGCAGGTGGCGTACGAGGTCGCGGTGCTCGACCCCGGCCAGGGCGGGGTCCTCGTAGCCGAGGCGGTCGGGCAGCCCGGGCAGCCCGTCGCCCTCCTGCGCGGCCTCCAGGGACGTCGCGTGGTACGAGCGCCCCGCCTCGATGCAGGCGAGCACCTCGTCCTCGCCGATGCCCAGCCGGGCGGCGATCTCCGCGGTGGTGGGGGAGCGGCCGTGCAGCACCGTCAGGTCCTCGGTTGCGCCGCTGACCTGCACCCACAGCTCGTGGAGCCGGCGCGGCACGTGGACGGTCCGTACGTTGTCACGGAAGTAACGTTTGATCTCGCCGACGACCGTGGGCATGGCGAACGTCGGGGACTGCACTCCGCGATGCGGGTCGAAGCGGTCGATGGCGTTGATGAGCCCGATGGTGCCGACCTGGATGACGTCCTCTATCGGCTCGTTGCGGCTGCGGAAGCGGGCCGCAACGAGCCGCACGAACGGCAGGTTGGCCTCGATCAGCGCGGTCCGCACCCGGGTGTGCTCCAGCCCCGACAACTCGGCGAACAGCACCTGGGTCAGCGCCCGCGCGTCCGCGCTGCGCCGTTCGCGCGGGGTGGCGCCGCCCTCGGCCCCGGCGTCCGACGCGGTCGCGGCGTGCGGGGCGGTCGCGTCGGCCGGCGCGGCGGTGGGCTCGGTGGCGGACGCGCCCGCGCCGGGTGGGGCGGTGGCCGGCGGTGTGGCCGGCGGGCGGGCGGCGGGCCCCGGGGCCGCCCGTGGGCCGGATCGTTTCCGCGCCGCGGCCCGCCGCACCGCCCGGTCGACGCCGGCCGGCCCCCGCGCCGGTGCCGGTACGGGCCGCGTCGGCCCCGGTCCGGGTGGCGCTGTCGGTACGGGGAGCCGTGCCGGCCGCCCCGGCACGCGCCGCCCCGGCCTCGGCCGGCTCGGCGCCCGGGCGTCCGGGCGCGGTGGGGCCCGGGGCGGGGTGCTCCGGGTGGCCCTCGTCGGCGGGGCCCGCTGGCGCGAGCGGAAGCGGGGGTGTCCGAGTGTGGTGGGGTGGCCGGGGCGGTGGTGCTGGCGGGTGGGTCGACGGCGGGGGGAGCGCTCGCGGCGTCCCGCTCGGCCGCGGGGTCGGAAGCGGGGGCGGTCGTGTGCTTGGCGCGGGCCGCACGTTCGCCGGTGCCGGCCTGAGGTGGGGCTTTGGGTGCAGTACGGGCCGTCACGGTCACGCCATCCTTCAGGTCGTCCCATCCCAATCATCCGGCAAAAGCGGTCATAGCATCACAAGACGCGTCCACTATGTGCAAGCACCGCATAGCTCCGTGTTGATGGGTGAGTTGACGCGCTCGGCGGACCCGCGCGGGGCCCGGTTCCGCCGCCCCAGACGGCCGACGGCCCCCCACCGTCGTGGCAGGGGGCCGTGGGTCGTGCGGAGAGAGCCGCTCAGAACTCGTAGTCGGCGATCACCCAGGTGGCGAACTCGCGCCACCGCGCGGCGGCGGCCTGGTGGGCCGGGTGTTCGAGGTAGCGGGTGAGCGCCTCCCGGTCGGCGACGGCCGAGTTGATGGCGAAGTCGTACGCGATGGGCCGGTCGGTGATGTTCCAGGCGTACTCCCAGAACGTCAACTCGGGGACGACCCCGTCCAGCTCCTGGAACGCCTTCACGCCGGCGACCACGCGCTCCTCGTCGCGGGAGACGCCTTCGTTCAGCTTGAAAAGGACCAGATGACGGATCACTGGGTTGCCCTCCGTACGGATGACGCGGGTGGTGGGTGCGTGGCGGCGGCTGACGCGGGTGGCGGGTGCCGGGCGGTCGTGGTCGTGGTCGGGCGGTTCGCGGCCCGACCGGTCACTTGACCAGCTCGGTCATGAAGTCGCCGATGCCCTTGGCCGCGTCCGAGATGCCCTCGAACCCGATCTGCACCAGCTCGGCGGCCCGCGCCGGGGAGTTGATGATGGTGTACAGCACGAAGACGACAAGTATGTAGGTAGCGATCTTCCTCGCCTGAGCCATACCGCTCGCCTCCCCTGCGTCTTCTGTGAGCTCGCGAGATTCTATCCACAGGGGTGAGCCGATCGAGTGAGTAGTGCGATCGTTCACGTGCTCTTCAGTGACGTGAGGGCGGGGCGGACACGCGCGGACGGGCCCGTTCTCCGGACGCGGGTCCCTGCCGACGCGCGTCGGCCCCGGCGTGCCGGGGCGACGCCCGTCCCCTCCCCCCGTGTCCGTCGCAGCGCTCCGTACGCGTCAGCCGTCAGTCGCCCTGCGCGGGCGCGGGCGGGGGTGGCGAGGAGCCCGGCCAGGCGGGCACGGGTGTACGCGGCGATGGTGAAGGCGTCGGTGACGGCGCCGGTGGCGATCATCTCCCCCAGGGCGTCGTATGAGACGGTCATCATGCGCCGGATGCCCTCGGCGACGTCCCGCGCGCCGGGGTACGGCCGGCCGCCGTACTCGTGGACGTCGCCCCCGCCGTCCTCGTCCCCCGAGTGCTCCCGGCCGTCGCCGCCGCGCCGGCCGTCGCCTGCGTGGCTCACCTCCTCCCCGGGCGCGGGGGGGCGGGAGGAGGGCGGCGAAGAGTGCGACGCGACTGCCCAGCAGTCCCGTGTCGGGGTGGACGTCGCCGAGCGGGACCAGCTCGGTCGCCCGGGCGCCGATCTCCTCGCGCAGTTCGCGCGCGGCGCTGTCGGCGCCGGTCGCGCCGGGCTCGCCCATGCCGCGCGGCACCTCCCAGTGCCAGGCCCGGGTGGCGTGTCGGTAGTGCTCGACGATGACGACGCGCCCGGTGGGCAGGAGCGGCAGGACGACCACGCCCGGGTCCGTCACGCGGGGGAGCACGCGCAGGTAGAGGCCGTGCGTGCCGTCGGGGAAGCGGACCGCGTCGCGAACGACGGTCACGTAGGAGTCCTCGTACACGACGCCGACCGGCGCGTCGGGAGCGGCTTTGGCGCCGCGTCGCGCGGCCTCGACCGCCTCGGGGGACAGCAGCAGTTCGATGCCGTCCGGGCTGTTGACGAACAGGTCGGGGCGCTCGGCGCGCAGCCGGTCGTAGCGGTTCATGGTGCCTTTCGTGGCGGACGTCGTTCCGTGTCCAGTGTCCGCCGCGCGCACGCTCGCCGTCCGTGGCTCGTGCCAACTCCGGGCGCCCGGACGCGCGCCGCCCGCGCCCCCGAACGCGCGCCCTGGCTACAGGTGCCCGGCCCCCGCCCCACGGTGGGCCGGGCGCCGGGGCCTCAGTACTCCAGATCGTCCCGCGTGGTCGTGGAGTTGTTGGCCCCCAGGTTCGGAGCCACCTCGCGGTAGCCGGGGAGCCGTTCCACCAGGTCCTGGAAGCGCTGCCACGCGGCCAGCGTCTCCAGCCGTATGGTGGCGATCTCGCGTGCGAACTTCTGTTCGCGGTGCCCGGCGATCCGGTTGCGGAGCACGAGCCGCACGGAACCGCCGTACTTGTCTAGCGCGGTGGCGCCCAGCGCGCCGGTCAGCGACCAGGTCTCGTCGCCGGTGACGGCCGTGATGACCGAACCCCCGACGTTGACGACCACCTCGACCACCGGGGAGCAAGACGTGGAGTGCCCGCCGTGCCGGGCCGCCGCCAGTTCGACGATCTTCCGGTTGAGCGCGATGTAGCGGTCGAAGACGAGCCCCACGCGGTCGCTGAAGGTAGCCGGGTCCGCGAGGAGGTGGTCAAAGGCGGTGATGTACGCGTTCCACGCGCCGGTCTCCCGCAGGGTGGCGACGTCACCGAGTTCGAGGACGTCGAGCTCGGCCGGCGTGAAGCCGTTCTGCACCGTGCTGAACGCCTGTCGCAGAAGGAAGCGCAGCAGGTCGGAGAGTTCGTCCGGGTCCTCGATGACGCGGCCCGCCCCCGAGGGGGACGAGGAGCCGCGGAGGTCGCGCCACTCCTGGAGCGCGACGCGTTGCAGGCTGCCGCCCGGCGTCAGCGGGTACATGCTCAGGGCGTCGGCGAGGTTGACTTTGTAGATCAGGTCGAGCAGTTGCTTGATCTCCCCGGCGGACGGCTTGTCCTGGTCGTACCGCCCCTCCGACACCGGCCGGCCCGGTACCGAGACGAACCGCTCGTACAGGACGTTGCGGGTGACCGGGCGCCCCGCGACGCTGAGTTCGTTGCTGTGGTCCACGACCTGGCCGATGCGGCGGGCGAAGGCGGGCAGCCGTTCCTCCGCCACGCCGACCTGCCGGGCCAGCAGCGGGAGGTCCTTGGCGGTCAGGGCCTGCACCCGGGCGGCGAAGGGGAGGAAGAGGGCGTTCCGCGTGTCCAACCGGTTCTGCTCGTCGTCCCAGGACATCCGCAGGCAGGTCATGCGCGCCGTCGCGGGCAGCGTCGCCAGGGTCTCCCGCCAGGCGGTGAAGGCCGTCTCGTCCAGGTCGACGTTGGACGGCCGGTCGGTCGGCTCCCGCTCGTGCAGGAGGAAGGTGACCAGGGACCCGTCGCCCAGGAGCTTCTGGTGGGCCCGGCGGGCGCCGCCGTCGTACAGGTAGTCCCGGCTGATCGCCGCGTTGTTGCAGAAGTAGGTGCGGTTGGCGACGACCTTTCGGGTGTTGATGAGGCCGCGGAAGTACTCTGCCCGCACCTCCTTGCCGCGGACGTCGTCGACCTCGCCCAACGACCGGCCGCGCGCGACCATGTCCCGGGTCAGTTCCGCGTTGACCTACTTGTTGTCCAGCGACTGCGCGATGACCGCGCCCTTCCTGAGGCCCCTGGGCCGCACTCTGGCCACCTGCTCGTCATGCTGCTGCGTCATCCGCTCCCCCTCTGTCCCGCCGACGTCACGGAACCCGCGCCCCGCCGTCCGCCCGCCCCGGCCGCTGGGTCGAGGCACGTGGTGGGGGCCGGCATCGGCGCACCCCCGGATCGGCTCCGCACGGCGCCACGCACGGCCGGGCGCGGCCGGCCGTGCCGAGCCCACCGGCTGTGCCCCTCCGCCGAAGCCAGGCCGGGTCCCGCTGGTTCGCTGGTGCGGCCCGCGCGCGTGCGGCGTCGCCGCGTCGTGGCGCGCGCCTCCGTCCCGCTGACGACGGGCGTACGGACCCGCTACCCGTGTCCGTACGCGGGTGCGTCCGCTACTGCCCGGCTCTCACGCTAGCGCTCAGTCCCACCCAGGAGCGCGCGAATAAGAGGGAGTTGGCCGAAATCGCGGTGTCCGGACGTCAGCACGCGCCGGGGGCGCGTGATATAGCCGCCACATCTCCCGGCCCGGCCGCCCCGCGTGACGTGCCACGCCGAGTGCCGCGTTCCGTGCCGCGCCTGACCAAGTGCGCGCTCGGCGAGGTGAGTTGGGGCCCCAGCGGGCTGTTCGTCCGGCCGCGCGCCCCGTAGGGTCGTACGCGCCGCGCGCCCGGCAGGGGGTCGGGCGGGGCGGGGTCCGAACGGGGCCGGTCCGGTGTGGTGGGTGGGCGTCGTGGCCGCGGTCGCGGTGCGGCGGCGACCGGCCGGCCGGGTGTACGGCAGCAACGTCCCAGGGGGGTACGTCGATGGTGTGGGAAGAACGCGACGCGACCGGCAGAGACAAGGGGGCCGGGGAACCGGCGGGGCCTCCCGCGCCCCCGCCACCGCCACCCGGCGCCGCACCGCCGCCCGCCTACGGCGCCGCGTCGCCACCGCCGCCCGGGGGCCAGCCGCCCGCCGCGTCGTCGGCCGGGGGCCAGCCGTCCGGGGAGCGGCCCACGCTGCATCTGCCCGCGCTGGCGCCGGGGCCCGACGGCGCGCCCCCCGCCACCGGCGCCGCCCGCGCCGCCCGGGCCGTCCGAGCAGCTGCGGGCCGTGGCTGTAGGGCTGCTCAACCTCAGTGGGCTCGGCGTCGGCTACGCCCTGCTGCGCGTGTGGTGGGCGGTCGCCGTGTGCTGGGCGGCCACGGCCGGGCTGCTCCTGCTGGCGCTGCCGGCCGAGCCGGACGGCGTGGCCGGTGGTCTCGTCGCGGGGTACCTGGTGGTGCTGGCGGCCGCCGCCGCACACGGCGCGTTCCTCGGGCTGCGCCGGCCGCTGGCGTGGCCGCCGCGCGCGGCCGTGGCCGTGCTGCTCGGCCTGGTGCTGCTCGCCGCGCCCGGCGGCGGCTACCTCGCGTACGACAGCGCGCGCTACGAGGCCACCGAGGAGATGCTGCTCGACCGCCTCGCCGAGGCCGACGAGCTGGTCAGCGACCAGGTCGGGCGGACGTTCGATGACGCCGAGGCCGACTACCGGCGGGCCCTGGAGGGCTACGCCGCGCTCGCCGACGACCACCCCGGCTCGCGGGCCGCGAAGCGCGTGCCGGAGCGGATGCGCACGTACTACGAGAGCGTCGGGGTGACGTACGGCCGCAAGGAGTACTGCGCGGCGATCGAGCCCCTCACGTTCCTGCGGACCGTCCCGAAGACCATCGACGAGCGGCACCTCGGCAAGCTGAGGGGCTGGCCCGACGACCGGCTGGCGACCTCGCTGTACGAGTGCGGCGTGAGCGGGCTCGGCCAGCCCTCGGCCGCGGAGGGCAAGGCCGAGCACCTCGGCGCGCTGCTCACCGACTTCCCCGACTCCGCGGTGGCGGCGAAGGTGGAGCCGGCCGTCAGCGCCGCGATCAGCCGGGCAGCCGGCGGCCTGAAGGACGGAGAGCCGTGCGCGTCGGTCACCACCCTGCGCACCCTCGGCGGCCAGGCCAGCACGCTGGCCAAGGCGGCCGGCGCCGGGTCCGCCGCGCTCACCCGGGACGCGGGCACGGCGAGCGGGCACGTGCGCACCGGCACGCGTGCGGGGTCGACCAGTACGAGGACGGCCAGTTCGCCGCCGCCCTGTCGACCATGAACGACTTCGCCCGCACCTACCGCGACGACAGGAACCGGCCGCGCGCGCAGAAGATCGCCATCGCGGCGGAGATCGCCACGAAGCTGCCCGACGCGGGCAGGCGGCTGCCGACGACGAAGTCCGGCGGCGGCGTGACCGTCACGGTCAAGAACAACAGCCCGAACGCGGTCGAGATCCTCTACACGGGCCCGGTCACCGGCAGGTTCACGCTCTCGGCGTGCGACGGCTGCACGACGTACGCCAACCGCGCGCAGGCGCGCGACAACGCGTGTCAGAGCGGCAAGAGCTACCCGCAGGGCACGCTGTCGCTGCCCGTCGGCACCACGTACTTCCTCCACAAGTCGCAGGGCACCACCAACTCCTCCGGCACCGACACGGCGCGTATCGAGCCCGGCTACACGTACACGGAGTGCGCGTACGTCGTGAGCCCGTTCGGCATCGGACCCGCCACCTGACGCGGGCCGGGCGCCCGCTGGCCGCCGCCTGAGCGACAGCCGATCGGCCGCCCGACCGCGCGCGGGTCCGCTGTGACCCGTATCACGCGAACGCGGTCGGGCGGGCGGACAGGTCAGGGGTGTGGAGCATTCATTATGGGTGCGGGTGCGGGTGCGGGACGGGGAACCGGACGCGTTCCGGAGGCTGTTCGACGACCATGCGACGGCCGTCCACCGGCACGCCCTGCGGGTGACCGGCGACTGGGCCACCGCCGAGGACGTGGTGTCCCTGACCTTCCTGGAGGCGTGGCGGCTGCGCGAACGGGTGCTCCCGGACGGCGACGACCACCTGCACCCGTGGCTCCTCGGCATCGCCACCAACGTCCTGCGCAACACCGTGCGGGCCGCGCGCCGGCACCGCGACGCGCTCGCCCGGCTCCCGGTGGGCGACGCCGTACCCGACTTCGCTGACGAGGTGGCCCAGCGGATGGTGGACAGCGAGGAGTTGGCCGCCGCGCGCCGGGCCCTGGCCGGGCTGCGCCGCCTGGAGCGCGAGGTGGTCACGCTGTGCGTGTGGGAGGGGCTGGACTCGGCCACGGTGGCCGACGCGCTCGGCGTGCCGGTCGGCACGGTGCGCTCCCGGCTCTCGCGCGCCCGCAAGCGGCTGCGCGGGCTCACCGAGGCCGAACTGAGGAGGATGCCCCCACGGGCCGTCGTCCGTCCGCCCGGGCCGAGCCCCCTGGTGGCAGGCCCGTGCGCGGCCGGCTCCGGGCCCGGGGCCACGGGGGAGAGGAACCCATGAGCCACTTTCCGCGGAGGGGAGACGAGACGGGCGAGTGCGAGGAGCTGGCCGTGTTGCTGCCGGCCCCCGACGTGCCCCGGTTCGACGCGCACCGCCACCGCGAGTTGCGGGAGGGGCTCGTACGGGAGATCGGCCGGCGGTCGGCGGACGACGTGACACCGTGTGCGCCACCGGTCGCGCTGGCGCCGGTCCACCACCGTGGTGGTGCCGATCGTGGTGGTGGCGATGGCCGTGGTCGCCGTCCTCGTGCGTACCGCCGGCCTGGGCCCGTCGCCCGAGGTCGTCGGCGGGAACGGCGAGCCGTCGGCGGTCCACCTGCTGGACCAGGCCGCGGCGGCGCAGGCCGGCCGTCCGCCGGTGACCGTCCGCCCGGACCAGTACGTCTACGTCCGGTACCTGGGGGACGGCCAGGTCCTCGGCTTCGGGCTGCGCGGCTTCGGCCACCGCGAGGACTGGTTTCCCCGCGCGGGCCGGGGCGAGCTGCGTCATCCGGGCCACCCCGGTGACGCGCGGCGAGACCGCGCGCGGTCGATCACGCGCCCACCAGCCAGAGCACGACGGGGGCCAACCACGCCCCACCGCCGTGGTCCTACGCCCGCCTCGCGTCCCTGCCCACCGACCCCGACGTGCTGCTGGAGAAGCTGTACGAGGACACCGGGGGGCAGGGTCCCAGCCGTGACGAGGCGGTCTTCGAGCTGATCAACGGCGTGCTCGACGCGACCACCCTGGAGCCCAACCTCCACGCGGCACTGCTGCGCGCCGCCGCCCGGCACCACCCTCACAAAGGAGGTACGCGACGGGGCCGGCCGGCACGGCGTCGGCCTGACCTTCCGCTTCCCCCGTCGGACCCGACCACCTGGGTCTTCGACCCGCGGACCTTCACCTAACTGGGCACCACGCAGTCGGCGCTGCTCGACGTGGCCGTGGTCGACGAGAAGTGGGAGGTGTGCCCCATGAGTCGGGCACCGGCCCGGCCTCGGACGCGACCCCGACCTCGTAGCCGGGCGCGCGCCGCCGGCACCGCGCGGCGCGGGCGGGGCAGCGGGGGCGGGGTGGGGCGGGTGTGGGCGACCCCCGGTCAACCCGGCCGCTACGGACGTGTCCGCCCCCGCCTCGGACAACGCCACCGGCGGCCCGTGCCTGTGCCATGATCGCAGGTTGGTCAGCAGGGTCTCTAGGGCCAGTCGGGAGCGCGACATGGGTGCCGGTACGCAGGTGGACGACGGGTACGGCGAGGGCAACATCTTCCTCAAATTCCTGCAACACGTCCGCTGGGAAGACCTGTTGAACGTTGGCTACTTCACGCTGCCCACACTCCCCGCGGCCGTACGCGGCGGCGGGTACTTCCAGCGGGCGCTCGTCGGGCGGTCGCTGGCGCTCCTGGAGGCGGCCCCGGGCGACCTGGTCCTCGACGCGGGCTGCGGGCGTGGCCACACCACCGCCCGGCTCGCCGACGCTGGCTGCCGGGCCCTCGGCGTCGACCTCGGAGAGCGCCAGATCGCCCTGGCCAGGGCGCGGTTCGGGCACTGGCCCCGGGTCTCCTTCGCCGTCGCGGACGTGACCCGGCTGCCCGACGAGGCGGGCGGTACGGAGTTCGCGGACGGCTCCTTCGACCGCGTGCACTGCCTGGAGGCCGCGTTCCACTTCGGCTCGCAGGGTCGGGAGGCCTTCCTCGTCGAGAGCCACCGCGTGCTGCGCCCCCGGGGGCCGGCTCGTCCTCGTGGACTTCACCTGGCCCGACGAGCGGTCCGCGCGGATCGACCGGCTCGACCCACGGGGCCTGGTGCGCGCGGCCTGGCGGTTCGACGACTTCGAGCGACTCGACCGCTACCTGGCCGGCGCCACCAGGGCCGGCTTCGAGGTCCGCGCCGTACACGACTGGATCCGCCCCGTCGTCCGCCGCTCGGCCCGCCTCATCGGCGCCGTGGGAGCGGTCGCGGCCACCGGTCCCGGCCGCCTCGCCCTGCGCGCCCGCTGGCCGGGCCTGCGGGAGTTCGCCCCGGCCGACTGGGAGGCCCTGTGCCCGGTCATCCGGGCCCACGCCGCGGCCGGCCGGGAGGTGGGGTACACGGCGTTGGTGCTGGACAAGCGGGGGTAGGAGTGGGTGTGGAGGGCCCGTCCCGGTCGAGTGTTCTCGGTCACAGGCTCTAGGCCCTGGCCCCCGCTTCCGATGCGGTGGCCGATCCGGTCTGCACGACTCCGTGCCTACCGGGCCAGCGAGGTCGCGCACGCTCGGGTAGTCGACGCCGACGGGCGGGGCCGTGCGCGCGGGGGTGCGGAAAGGCCACGCGACGTGGTCCTCGCCTGTCGCTCACCCCCCGGCGTCGGCGCCGGGCGCGAGTCCCCGTTCCCGTGTCGACGGGAATGTGCGTCGCGGTCACCGGAAAGCCCCACACGCCCGTTTCCGGACATTACCGTGCCGGTATTCCGCGTCTGTTTCGATGGCGCTTACAGGAATTGAGGAATCCGTATTCCGCCGCGTGGACCCATGGGCTTCGCTACGCTCCACACCCCACCGACCCGTAATTGACAGGAGGGGCCTGTGGTGGCCCAAGCGAGAATCAGAGATGGCGTGTTGTGGGTGGGAGGCGAGGCTTACCCGCTGCGTAACATCGCCCACGTCGGCCAGCGAGTACTGGTCGTCGACCGCGACAAAGCCTGGAGGAAATTCGTCATCCGCTCCCTCGGGTGCTTTGTTTTGAGCGGCTTGTTGTCCAGTGTCGGTGGAATTGAGGGAACGATCGCCGCTCTCGTCGTCGAGGCGTTTGTCGTGTGGAACCTGGTCATCGTCTTGCAGAATCCCACGCTGTACGGTCTCGTGCTCAATACCGCAGGTGTCCAGCACGAGGCCATCTGGTCCACTCGGGAGCAGGAGATCGGACGGTTGGTCTCCGAGATCACCAAGGCGATCGGTAGTCCCGATGTCGCGTAGACGGTCGTCAACGTGGAACACGCGGTGCAGGGCGATCTCATCCAGCAGGTACGGGGCGGGCAGCATCGGCAAGGCCGAGCACAGCGGCACCGGAAGGATCGGTTGACGGTGAGCGGTGACTGCGTCTGGCAGTACGGGGCGGGCAGCGTCGGCAAGGCTGAGCACACCGGGCACGGTGACATCGTGGTGGGCGGCAAGACCATCGCCGCGACCGCCGGCGGGCCAGCGATGGAGGCCCTGCTGCGAGCGATCGAGAACATGCGCCCACACCTGGACGAGAAAGACCGGGCGGGGGTGGACGCGGTGGCCGAGTCCATCGCCGAGGAGACGTCTTGGAGCGCCGACGTGACCTGGTGCGACGCGTCTCCGGCATCGCGGCGCTGGCCGGTGAGGCGGGCCTGCCCGTCATCGCGGCAGCCACGGCCCTACTGGGAGGTTGAGCTGACCGCGTCACGGCACGGAGCGGAGGGGCCCGCCCCTGGCCGCTGGCAGCCGAGGGGGCGCTCAGCCGACGCGGGCGGCGATGGTGCGCGCGCACTCCACGGACGTGGTGTGGCTCGTGTCCACCTCCAGGTCGTACGACACGCCCCGGTGCGCGAGTTCGGCCTGCGCGGCGGCCATGCCGGGCACCCGGTCGCCGCGCGCCGACTCGCGGCGGGCCGCGACCTCGGGCGCACACCGGACCCCCACCCACAGCACGTGCAACCCGTCCAGCGACCGCCGCTACCGCTCCTGCGTGGCCGACCCGCCGAGGAAGACGTCGTCGATGATGATCCGGGCGCCGGCCCGCGCCATCGCGCCCACCCCCGCTTGCCAAGCCGCCTCCAACTCCCGGAACTGCGGCCCGGGGCTCACGGCACCGTCGCTGGCGAACTCGATCCCGTCGCCGGAATTCTGCAGGGCCGCGGGCATGGCCTCGATCAGCGAGTCCACCGCCATGAGCAACCACGGTTCGGCCACCACCCCCTGCAAGCTCCGCGCGAGTTCGGTCTTGCCGGAGCTGGAGCCGCCGTTGAGCACGATCACCTGAGTCGTCACCGCGTCAGGGTAAGAGCGCGGTCGCGGCCGGGCAAGCGGCTTTACGGCTCGGCGGTGGCGTCGGGCGTGAAGCTGGTGTGGTCGGCGGGCACGCCCACCCGCTCGCGGCCGTCGTCGTCCGTATACCGCCAGGTGAACCGCACCCCGCGGGCCGAGGTGAGGTCGGGGCCGTCGATGAGCTGCAAGTGCAGGTGGGGTTCGGAAGAGTTGCCCGAGTTCCCGCATTCGGCCAGCGGCTGGCCGGCCGACACTCGCTCGTCCACGGCCACCTGCAGCGACCGCCGCCGCAGGTGCGCGAAGACGGCGTAGGTGCCGTCGCCCAGGTCGAGGACGAGATGGTTGCCGAGGACGTGCCGGGGGTCGGCGAGGGAGCGTACGAAGCCCTCCACCAGCAGATAGCCGAATCCGGCGAGCGAGGTGCGCGAGAGGTGGTCGCGCTGCCCGTCCGCGGCGCCCACGACCCGGCCGTCGGCCGGTGCGGGCAGCGGCTGCCCGTACGCCGGGTAGGACGCCGCGCGCCGGGCGATCGGCCACACCCAGACGTGGTCCGGCGCGGGCCGACGGACGAGGTCGATGGCGTACGTCTGGGCCAGGCTGTGGGTGTGGCTGGGCACCTTCGTGGTCGGCCCGTTGAGCGCCGTCCAGCGCCCCTGTACGGGCGCGCGCAACTCCAGCGGGGCGGCCACGTTCCGCGGCGGGCGCTCCGCGCGTGTCAGGGCCCACCTCAGCACCAGTCCGACCAGCAGCAGCAGCCCGACCCCGCTGAGCCACAGCACGCCGATGCCCGAGCCGTTCACCACGATGCACACGGTGCCTGCGGCGATCAGCAGGCCGTGATACCTGTGCAGGAGGAGGGGCATGGGTCCTCTTCTGGAGCGGGTGGGAAGTCGGGTGGCCCCGGTACGAGGTGGGTGACTAGGCGAACTCGCCCAGCCGCACGGCGTTCACGAACGCCGCCCACGCCTGGGTGACGAAGGCCAGGGTGGGGCCGTCGGGGTTCTTGCTGTCGCGGACGGGGACGGTGCCGTGGGTGGCGGCCGAGGGCGCCCACTCGACGCAGTTGCCGCCCCTTCCCACCGTCATGAGCGTCAGCGACCCACCCAGGAACGGATGCTCTCCGTGAGAGAACGGCAAGACTCGGATAACCCTCGACGGCCCGTCCACCAAGGGCAGGAGAGCCGCCAGTTGCTCATATATGACGAGTGGCCCATCCACCGTGCGACATAGCAAGGCCTCATCCAGGATGACGGACAACTTTGGTGGTGGGTCCGCCTGAAGTGACGCCTGCCGACCCAACATGGCCGCGACCAAGCCCTCGACCTCGTCAGAGGTCGCACTACGCACCGTGGTTCTCCCCATTCCGGATCACAGGCTGGAACATGGCTTCTGCCGGCCAACGACACGTACGCATAAGGGCGTTCGGCCGCCGTCACCGCCCCAGCAGCGGCACGTTCTTGCGCACCGCCCGGTCCCACGAGCCGTCGTCCGCCATCTGCTTCAGGGCCTTGTTGACCTTGCCCGTCAGCGGGCTGCCCTTGGGTAGGCCGACGCCGTACGGGTCGTCGGACAGGTCCAGGCCCGCGAGGCGGAAGGCGCCGGGCTGTTGGGCGGCGTAGCCGGCCAGGATGACGTTGTCGGAGGCGACCGCGTCCACCGAGTTCTGGGGCAGTGCGTCGATGCAGCCCTCGTAGGAGTCGTGTTCCACGATCTGTGCCTGCGGGGCGATCTGTGTCCGCAGGCGCAGGGCCGTGGTACTGCCAAGGAGGGCGCAGATCCGCTTGTCGTGCAGGTCCTCCGGCTTCCGCACCGAGAGGTCGCCGGCGGTGACCAGTGCGTCTTGGTGGCCGGTCAGGTACGGACCGGCGAAGTCGACGCGCTTCTCGCGTTCGGCGGTGATGGCGTACGTCGCCACGATGAGGTCTGCCTTGCCCTCTTCCAGCACGGTCTCCCGGTCGGCGCTGGGCACTTCCTTCCACACGATGTCGGCGGGGGTGTGGCCGAGTGCCTTGGCGACGTACGTCGCCACGTCCACGTCGAGTCCCGCGTAGTCGCCGTCCGGCCGACGGGCGCTGATGCCCGGCTGGTCGGACTTGATGCCGATGGTGATCTTCTTGCCGGTGCCCTTGTCGGCGTCCGCGCCGACGGGGGATTCGCCGGCCGGCGCGTTGGGGTCGGGCGTGGGCCCGCGGCTCTGCGAAGAGCGGTCGTCGCCCTTGCCCGAGTTCTTGTCCGAGGCGTCGTTGGGCAGCACGTTCCAGGCGATGAGGCCCGCGACGGCCAGGGCGCCGGCCGTGGCGGCGTACAGGGCGCCGCGCCGCGTCCTTCGGCTGGGGGCGCCGGGCGGCTGACCCTGCGGCGGTGCGGGAGCGGGCGCCGGGGCGAGGAACGCGGGCTGTGCGGGTTGCGCGGGCTGTGCGGGGGGTGGTGTTGGTGCGGCGGGCGGCGGGGCCGGCGCGGGGGTGGGCGGCTCGGTGGGGGCCTGCCGGTCGGCGACGGGCACGGCCCCCGCCCCCTCTGGACGTCCGGCGAGTCGTACGGCCCCCGCGGTCCCCGCCGTCCCGGCGGGGACCGCCGCCTGCGCCTCCGCCGTGGGCTGTGTCTCCGCCGCCGCCAGGAGGCGGTCCAGCGTGGCCGCGTCGGGGCGGCGGCCCGGGGACCGTACGAGCAGGGCGCGCAGCGGCTCCGTCAGCGCGCCCGCCCGGGTGGGCGGTGGGACGTCCTGGCCGACGATGGCCGCGAGGGTGGCGAGGGTGTTGGCGCGCCGCAGGGGGTGGCGGCCCTCGACGGCCACGGTGAGCACGGTGGAGCCTTGGATGGCGGCGATGCCGAAGTCGGTGAGGACCGGGCGCCCGTCGGGCCGGACGAGGACGTTGGCGGGCTTGACGTCGCTGTGTTGGATGTCGGCCGCGTGCACGGCGACCAGGCCGGCCAGTACGCCCCGGCCCAGCCGCGCCGCCTCGGCCGGGGGCAGCGTCCCGCGGGCCAGCCGGTCGGCGACGTTCTCGCCCGGGACCAGCTCCATCACCAGCCACGGGTACGGGTGCTCGGCGCCGTCCACGACGTGGTGGATCGTCGCCACGTTGGGGTGGCTGATCCGGGCCAGGGCCCGGGCCTCGCGCAGGACGCGGGTGCGGAGCTGGCGGGCCCCTTCGGGGTCGTGCTCGGCGAGCGCCGGGTCCTGCGGGCGGACCTCCTTGAGCGCCACGTCGCGGTCGAGAGCCAGGTCGCGGGCGCGCCACACCGTGCCCATCCCGCCCCCGCCGAGCCGCTCCACCAGCTTGAACCGACCGTCGACCACCCGCCCCACGGGTCCCCCTCACCCTCGTGAACTCCCGCACGCACGCCGGGGTTTGCGCCTGACTCCGGGGCTGACTTTGCCACAGGGGCGCGACGGCCGGACCGTGTGGCGGCCCCGCCCGCCGCCCATTCGTTATCTGGGAGGCGGGTCGGGCGCGACGGGCGCGCGAGAGCGGAGGCGGGGGCGGCGGTCGGGCCGCGTACCGGGTCGGGGACGATCGACCCCATGGTGCACACGACCGATCTCCTCGCGGCCCTGACCTTCCGGCGGGCCAACGCGGGTGACGTGACCGAGTTCGTCCGCCTGCGGGACGCCGCCGCGCGCTGGCAGCGCGCGCGGGGCATCCAGCAGTGGCGGCCCGGCGAGTTGGGCCCCGAGCACTTCCGGGCGCGGCTGCGCGAGGGCGAGTTGTGGCTGTCCACGCTCGGGCCGGACGGCCCCACCGTCGGGGCGTGGGAGCTGTGGTGGGAGGACGTGGCGGCGTGGGGCGAACAGCCGCCGGTCGCCGGTTACGTGCACCGCCTCGTGGTCGACCGGCAGACGGCCCCGCCCGGCGCGGGCCGCCACCTGCTCGCGGCGGCCGAGCGCCGCGTGCTCGCCCACGGGCGGACGCTGTGCAGCCTGGACTGCCTGGCCGACAACCCGCGGTTGCGCGCCTACTATGAGGCAGCGGGGTACGCGGTGGTCGGCGAGCGGGCGGCGAAGAACGGCGACGGCGGCCGGTCGTACGGCGTGACCCTGTTGGAGAAGCGGCTCACGACGGAGTGAACCGGGGCGACGGGCTGTACGGGCGGCCGTACGGGGAGGGGCCGGACGGCGACGGGCCGCACGCGGCGGCTCAGGGCCCCGGGACAAGGCCCGGATCGACGGGGGTGAATCGTGCTCGTGCGACCCCGTGCCGGGTTCCCTTCTCGGTGGTCAGCGTCTGGACGACGTCCATGACGTACGGTCAGGCCGGCCGGGCCATCCCAAGCACGTCCAGCAGCGCCCGGGTGGCCGGGCTCGGGTTGAACCGGCTCCAGGCCAGGTACTCGACGCGGCCCGGCCCGTCTACCACCGGGACCAGCGCGAGCGCGGGATCGTCGGCCGCCAGCGGTCGGACGAACGCGGACGGCAGCAGCGCGATGCCCAGCTCGCGCGCGATCAGCCGGATGACCAACTCGGCGCCGCCGGCCTCGTACGCGATGTCGCGGGCCAGCCCGGCGGCGGCGAACGCCTGGTCGGACTGGGCCCGGGCGGGCGTGCCGGACACGAAGTCCACGAACGTCTCTCCGGCCACCTCGCGGAGCGTGACCCGCTGGGCGCCGGCGAGCCGGTGGCCGGCCGGCACGACCAACACGTGCTCGTCGTGGTCGAGGACGAGGGACTCCACGCCGGCCGGGCGCGCGTCCCGTGGCAGGCGGAGGAAGGCGACGTCCAGCTCACCCGCGCGGATGGCGGCGACCAACTCGTCGCTGTCGCCGGCCCGCAGCAGGACCCGCACGTCCGGGTGGCGGGCGCCGAAGCGCTGCAACAGCTCGGGCACGTCCACGGCGGCCGTGGTCACGATGACTCCGACGTCCAGCCGCCCGCGAAACACCCCGGCCGCCGCGGCGGCGTCGGCCACCGCCCGGTCGGCGGCGGCCAGGCACTCCCGCGCCCGGGCGAGGAACGCCGCCCCGGCGCTGGTCAGCTCCGTACGCCGGCTGGAGAGGGCGAACAGCTTGACCCCCAGCTCCCGCTCCAGGCTGGCGATCCGGTGACTGAGCGACGACTGCACGACGGAGCAGCGCTCGGCGGCGCGGGTGAAGTTGCGCGTCTCGGCGACGGCGACGACGTACCGCATCTGTTGCAGGTCAATCTGTCCATGCTGCTGCTTCATAGAAGCTATCGCAATCATGCTTTGCGTCCATGATCCGGCGCGGCCCAGACTTCCCGCATGGATGCCCTGACCCACCGGTCGTCGGGCCCGTCGCGCGGCTCGTCCGCGCGGCGGGCGGCCACCGTCGCCCTGACCGCGCTCGCGCCCCTGTCCTGGGGCACCACGTATGCCGTGACCACCGAACTCCTCCCGCCGGGAAACCCGTTGTTCGCCGGACTGCTGCGCGCCCTGCCCGCCGGGTTGCTCGCGCTGGCGATCACCCGCGTGCTGCCGCGTGGGGACTGGTGGTGGAAGGCCGCCGTCCTCGGCGTGCTGAACATCGGCGCGCTGTTCCCGCTGCTGTTCCTGGCGGCCGAGCGCCTGACCAGCTGGGTCGCCGCCACCCTTGGCGCGGCCCAGCCGCTCCTGGTCGCAGGCCTGGCCACGGTGGCGCTCGGCGACCGGCCCGGGGCCTGGCGCTGGGTGTGCGGGGTGGCCGGCGTGGTCGGCGTCGGGCTCGTCGTGCTCGGGCCGCAGGCCAGGCTCGACGCCGTCGGCGTGCTCGCCGGGCTCGGCGGCACCGCCGCCATGGCCGGTGGCGTCGTCCTCACCAAGCGCTGGGGCCGCCCGGCCGGCGTCGGCCCGCTCACCCTGGCCGGCTGGCAACTCGCTGTCGGCGGGTTGTTGTTGCTCCCGCTCACCCTCGCCGTCGAGGGCGTACCCGAGCGGATCGACGCCGGCGCCGTCGGCGGCTACCTGTGGCTGGGCAGCATGGGCGGACTGATCGCGTACACGCTGTGGTTCCGTGGCATAGGCCGGCTGCCGGTCGGCGCGACGGCGCCGCTGGTGCTGCTGTCGCCGCTGGTTGCGACGCTCATCGGCCTCTTTCTCGGCGAGTCGCTGCGCTCGCTCCAGGCCCTGGGCTTCGCCCTGGCCCTCGCCGCGCTGCTGGCCGCCCAGTTCCCGGCCCCGCGTCTCGTCCGGTTCCGGTTCCGCCTCCGCGGTACGGGCCCGACGGACCCGGAACGGGTCGCGGCCCCACAGCCGGCGGTGGCCTCGGCGGTGGCCCCGGCCTCGACCCCGGAGCCGGGCGCCGTGCTGCCGGGAGCCCAGCCGCGATGACGCCCGACACGACGGCGACGGTGACAGCCACCGGCGCGTCGGCGCCGACACCCGACACGACGGCGACCCACCCGCACCACGATCACCGACACCCCACGGAGGCGACCCCCATGCCGACCAGCAACCCGACGCCGTACGCGGCGACCACCGACCCCACAGCACCCCCGCTCCAGCGGAGCGGGGCGGCCTGACGATCGCCGTACTGGGCGCCACCGGGATGGTCGGCGGCCGGGTGGTGGCCGAGGCGCGGGCGCGCGGGCACCGGGTGCTGGCCCTGGCGCGGATGCCGACCAGCGCCGACCCGTACGTGACACCGGTGGCCGTCGACGCGGGCGACCCGGGGGCCCTGCGCGCGGCGCTGGCCGGTGCGGCGACCCGTCCCGCCGCCGACGCGGTCGTGGTGGCCCTGCGCACCGAACCGGTCGACCGGGAGTTCCTGGTCGGGGCCACCCGCGCGGTGCTGGCCATCGCGGGCCCGCCGGGCGTCCCCGTCCTGGTGGTCGGCGGCGCAGGCGCGCTGCGCAGCCCGACGGACCCCGAACTCCTGGTCGCCGACGACCCGGCGTACGTGCCGCCCGCGATACGGGCCGTCGCCGCCGCCGGCGTCGCCCACTTGGGCGCCTGCCGGGCCCACGCGCGTGGCCCGTGGGTGTACCTGTGCCCGCCGGCCCAGCTCAACCCGGGCGAGCGTACAGGTCGTTACCGGCGCGGCACCGACACGCTGCTGACCGACGCCGACGGAGCCTCGTGGATCAGCGCCGAGGACCTGTCCGTCGTGGTCCTGGACGAGTTGGAGAACCCCGGGCCCGACCACCTCTTCACGGTCGCCGCGCACTCGGCCGGACCGTCGGTGGGGTGACGGGGGAGGAGCGCCCGGGGTGAACGCCGGGTGGAGTGCGGGGTGGCCCGTCCAACGGGTGGACGGGCCGGCCGGCGGCCGAACGGGCGGGCGCGCGGCGTCCCGAGTCGACAACTGGCCTATCGGGGGCGGGCGGTGGGGCGAGTCCGTACGCTGTCGCCGGAGTGGTGAACTACGCGCGTCACGTCCAACGGTTGCGCCTGACATGTACATGCCAGAAAGCTGGGCCGGACCGTTGCACACGCGTCCCCCCACCGCGTTGTCTCCGCACAACGTGCCGTGCGTGCGGCGTCGATGTGTCGTCCGGTCGGCGCCGGAGCATCGAGTACGCCCCGATGCGGCCGGCGACGGCGGACGGCGCGGCGCGCGAGCGCGCCCGCGTACGCCCACGTACCGGGCGGGGGATGCCACGACGACCCCGAAACCCCGAGGAGTGGCGTTGCGCCTCTACCCCACCCGCCCGACGGCGACGACCGTCGCCACCGCCGCGCCGCTGGCCGCCGGTGCCCTGCTCAGCGCGCCCGGCGACGCCCAGGCGGCCACGCCGCGCACTGTCCCACCCCACGTGTTGGCCTCCGCCGGGGACACGGCCCCCGGGCAGGGCGTCGAGTGGTTCCAGGCCCGGCACGGCCTGCCGCGTACCGGCACCATCGACCGGGCGACCGCGCGGGCGCTGGAGCGGGCGTCCGACGCGGAGTTGCGTCAGACGTTCCGTACGGCCGCCGACCTCGGCCCCGACGAACTGGCCAACGCGCGGACCATCATCGGCGTCGGCAAGGGCGCGGGCATCCCCGAACAGGGGCAGATCATCGCGCTCATGACCGCCATGCAGGAGTCGAAGTTCGTCAACTACCTGGTACCGGTCGACCACGACTCGCTGGGCGTCTTCCAACAGCGCCCCAGCACGGGCTGGGGCACGCCGGAACAGATCACCGACGTGCCCACCTCGTCCAGTGTCCTTCTACGGCGTGGCCCGGTTCGGCAGCAACCCGGGCCTGATCCAGATCACCGGCTGCCAGACGATGCCGCCCGGCGACGTCTTCCAGGCCGTCCAGGTCTCGGTGTTCCCCGACCGGTACGCCCAGTGGGAACAGTTCGCCCGCGACCTGCTCGCCCAGGAGAGCCCCACGGTCCCGCCGATCTACTGACCCGCGCGCCTTCCTCGTACGGCATCCCCCCACACGCACACCAGGAGCCCGCATGCGCAAGAGACTGCTCGCCACGGCCGTCGCCACCGCCGCGACCGGCGCCCTCCTCGCCCCCGCCACGACGGGCCTAGGCCCGCCCGGCACCCCCGCACCCCGTCTCGGCGCTCCACGTGCCCGACGTGCTCGACCACGGTGCGCGGGCCGGCACGGCGGTCGTCAGCGGCCGCAACGAGCCGGGCACCCGGCTCACCATCGACGGCGTCCACACGTCGAGCGCGCACACCCTCCCGGTCGACTATCAGGTCCAGGAGACGGGTTACTGGTGCGGCCCGGCCGCCACCCGCATCGCCCTCTCGGCCCGCGTCGCCGCCCCGAGCCAGGCCGAGCTGGCCGCCCAACTCGGCACGACCGAAGCCGGTACGGACCACATCAGCCAGGTGACGGGCGTCCTGAACGCCAACCTCGGCACGGGGTGGTACGAGACCAAGGACATGCCGAACGACCCGCCCACGCAGGAACAGAAGGACCTGCTGTGGCGCGACATCGTGCTCGACATCGACAACAACTACCCGCTCGTCACCAACATCGTCGCCCCACCAGGCAACCAGCCCCCCGGCTACCCGCCGGACCAGACGATCTACCACTACTTCACCGTCATCGGCTACGACGACGCCCAGCGCACGGTCCTCATCGCCGACCCGGCGTCCTTCGGCGGCAACCAGGTGTACTGGCTGTCCTTCGACCAACTGGCCAGCCTGGTGCCGCCGAAGGGTTACTCGGCTTGAGGGAGGGGTGGGGTGGATGGTGGCTGGGTGGGGTGACCTGGCTGGGCGAGATCGGCTGCGACGTCGGCTTGGAGGTAGTCGGCCAGGGACTCCAGGGCGGCTGGTTCCACCTTTGCGATCTCGGCCACCACCGCCAGCGGCTTACCGATCGCCAGTGCCTCGGCGAGCAGGCTCCGGCCCTGAGGCGTGGGCCCGTACCCGGCGGCCACACTGGCCAGGGCCCGCGCCTGCTGGCCCGGGTGGGCGGTGAGGGAACGGGCGAGGCGGAGCGCGTCCTCGGGCTGGGCGTTCGCGACCAGGGCCGCGACGACAGCGGTCTGCGCGCGAGCCTCGTAACTCAGGTTACCCACGTCGCGCACCGCGTCGAGTGCCTGGGCGACGAGCTGGGTGGCCTCAGCACGGTGCCCGTGGAGGGCGATGGAGCGCGCTACCTCCGCCAGGCCCAGCGCGACCTCTTCGGGGAAGGCGAGAGAGCCTACGAGGTCGACGGCCTCCTCGAACCGTGCGCCGGCCAGGTAGGCACGGAGCAGGCCGTCCGCCGACTGGCCGTCGTCCTCGCTGAGTTCGACGGCTCGGCGGAGGAGCGGACCGGCCTCTTCGAGCCGGCCCGCCGCGGTCAGCCCCTCGGCCACGTTCTCCAGGGCGTCGACCTGCGTACGAGGGTCGGTGATGGTGTGGGCGGTGGTGGCGGCCTTCTCGTACTGCTCGGCCGCCACCAGCGCCTCGACCACGGAAGCCAGGGCCGTCTCTCGTTCGTGCTGGGCGGCGGTCGTGTGAATCCGCTCGGTGGCTCGTCGGATCAGGTCGGCCGCGGGTTCCCGCTGGCCGACGGCGAGCCACGCCGTCGCCGCGGCGGTCAGCGCGTCCACCCGCTGCTGGGCCAGGGTGATCTCGGACGCCTGACGGGCTAGTGGTTCCGCCCGCGAGTGGCGCCCGGTCGAGACCAGGTGCTGGGCCAGGGCGGCCAGAACCGAAACGTGTTCATGCGTGTCATAGCGAACGCGACCGATGTCGAGTGCTTGCTGCGCGGTCGCTGTCGCACCCTGTCGGTCCCCCGCGGTGGCGTGCCCGTGGGCCACGTCCGCGAGCGCCGTAGCGCACCACCACGGATCGGTGATGCTGTGGGCGAGCCGGAGGGCGGCACCGTGGCGCCCCGCGTGGGCCAGTGACCGGGCGATGAGGCGGTGCGCGAGGGGACGAAGATCCTCGTCGGCAGCGGCGTCCGCGGTGGCTACGGCGTCTTCGTAGCGCCCCACCGCCGCCATCACGCGGACGACGGCGATCACGACCGTCCCGTCGTGCCTCCAGGACGTGTGGTGCGGGTGGATGTGGACCGCCCGCTCGAGCAGCCGGGTGGCCTCGTCGTGCTGTCCCGCAGGCGCCAACTGGGTGGCGACGTACGCCAGGGCGCGTGCCCGGTGCAAGGGGTCGGTCGGGGATTCGGCGACGGCGCGGGCGCGCTGGGACAACCGGGCGTCGGGGGCTCGTCGTCCCAGGGTGGCCAACCTCGATGCCAGGTCCACCATCGCCCAGTTCCGCTGTTCCGGGTCGGTGACGGCGTTGGCCAACTCGACGATCTGCTCGACGAGGACGGCGGCGGCGTCTTCGCGCCCAACGGCGTACAGCCCCTGAACCAGGTGGTCCGTCAAGCGAGCCCGTGCCTCCGGGTCGGCCACGGCACGCGTCGTCTCAACCGCCTGCTGGACGAGAGCGCTCGCCACGTCCGGCTGCCCGTCCGTGGCCAACGCCACGGCCACGAGCGCCTTCGCCCGGGTTCGCCGAGGCTCTGGGCGGTGGCGACCATCTGGGCGACGACGTCCGCGTCACCACCCGCGTTCGCCGCGATACCGGCGAGCAGCTCGGGCAGCTCGCGCTCCTCTCGCCTGTGCCCCGCCGCGGCCAACGCCCGCCGCACCTGCCCTGACGCGGCCCACGTCAGGATCACGCCGCCCGGAACACGCGTCGCCTTCTGCCACACCTCGTCCCGCCGGTAGGCCAACCGCACACACGCCGCCACATCCGGGTCCTCCACCGCCCGGTGCAGCCCCACCGCATCCGTGATCTCCGTCAGGGCCTGGCTGTCGGTCCCGGTGGTCTGCCACAGCCGCTCGTGCCGGGCCTGGTCGAGGGCCAGGGCCTCAAGCCGCCCGGTATCCCGCGTCTCACGCAGCAACTGCGGATACCCCGCCAGCGCGTACTCCGAAGTCTCCGGCGGCCATCCCGCCTCCCGCGCCGTCGTCACGTGCGCGTGTACCCGCGCGCGCTGCTCGGCCAGCGCAGCCGGGCCCAGGATGTCGCGGGCCCCGTCCAGCAGTTCCTGGTGGGCGAACGCGTACAGGGACAGCGGCCGGCCGTCTGCGTCCGAGGCCCACTGGGCGGGGCGGCGTCGGAAGGAGCGGCCGATGACGCCGCTGAGGGTGAGTTCGACGCGGCGGCGCGAGTCACCCGTCAGCGCGGCCAGGTCGGCCGCGCTGAGGCCACCGCCCGACGCGGCCGTCAGGGCCACCAACTCCCGCCCGAGGCCGCCCGCGTCCAGCAACTCTTCGAGGCTGCGCTCGCCGTCCTCGCGCATCGCCCGGGCCGCGGGCGAGGCGGCCAGCGGGTGGTCGATGCCCGCGTCCCGCAGGGGGTGGCCGTGGGGCACGTCGCCGGGTACCGGCGGGTTCGGCCGGCCGGCGACGATGATCCGCAGTCCCGGCGGCGGGGTGCGGGGGAGCAGGGCGGCGATGCTGTGCCCGCTGCTGCCGGTGCGTACGCCTGTGTCCTCGTCGAGCCCGTCCACGACCAGCACGACCCGCCGCCCGGCCGCGCGCGCCCGCGCCGCCGCGCGCTCCAGCCCGTCCAGGAACGCCCCCTGCGTGCCGCACTCGACGTCGCCCTCGCGCAGGTACTCTCGCAGTTGCCCGCCGAGCGCGTCGAGGAAGGCCGTACGGTCCGCGCGGCCGGCCATCCGCGCGGTGATGAAGAAGGCCAGCACGTCGACGCGGTCCGGCGGGTGCAGCACGAACTCCGCCATCAGCGCCGTCTTCCCCGTCCACGCGGGCGCCAGTACCCGCCGGCCTGACCCTCGGGCGCCGTCGCGAACGCGGCCATGGCGGCCAGCTCGTCCGAGCGGCCCTCGAACCGGTGCGCCCGCATCTCGCGCACTTCCAGCAGATAGCCCGAACGGTGCCGCCCCCGGGGCCGCCGCGACCGAGCGGCTGTCCCCGGCCATGGCCGAGCGCGTACCGGGCGCGGGGTCGAGGCCCTGCCCCGCTGGGGAACGCGCGCCGTCCGCACCTTCGGTCATCACCCGCCCCCTCGTACGGCAACTCAGCGGTCTCCGCACGAACTTAACGCCCGGGGCCCGGGCACATCACCTCCCCGCGTCCGGCCGTACCGTGACGCGACGCCGGGCGTGGAGAACTCGCGAGCCGGGAAACGGAATGGGACAGGAAACTACTGGATAAGTCGCAGCACCTTGTCGTCGGCTCCGTCGACGTCCAGTTCGCGCATCCCGATGTTCATCGAGGGGCTGCTCGCCACGTCGGGGCACCAGTCGAACACGGAATGCGGCACGTTCTCCGGGAACGGGCCGCTCCATTTCCTGCCGTCGACCGCGAAGGCGAACCAGTACCAGTAGCGGTTGACGTCGGCGAGGTCCCCGCTGTACGCGACCTTCGAACCGCCGGGCTCGATCACCCACCAGCCCGTCCTGCGCCACGGCTCGGGCCGGCAGCCGTTGTCGAGCCGTTCGATCATGACGTTGATCTTGGCGGAGTAGCCGTTGATGAATTTCAGCACGTCACTCACCCCTCAGCTTCCGCTGACCCGAGGCTGCCGGCGCACGGCCGGGCCGTGGTCGGAGCTGCGCGCCGCCGGTTCGGCGGCTGCCTCGGTGTGGCCGGAACGCACCTCCGAGACGCCGTCGGGTGAATCGGTGGCCTCGGGCGCCGGCGCGGTGTCCGCCGACCGCGCCACCGCCGCCGCGAGCTGTTCGGGGTCCACATCTGTGGTCGGATCTACCGGGTATTCATTCGCGGAATGGTCGTTCATGAGTCCGCTCTCCTTTCGGGGCCCGCGCCGTCCCCGAATTCAGCGGCCCCGCCATCAGATTAGCGACTCGTGCGGAATTGTGCTATGGCCGCACATGGCACGGGAAATAGTTAACTTCGTACGTTTCCCGCGCCGTTGCGCACGCCGGACCGCCCCAGCGCGCCATTTCCTCCTATCGCGTTATCGCGCGCCGTACGCGCCGTACCCGCCATACCCGCCATACCCGCCATACCGACGCGCGGGGCGTCGGCACGGCGGGTGATCGGGATCAGACGCCGAAGGCGGCGGGGTACTCGATGGTGCCGGTGGGCATCGGGTGGGCGGGGTCGAGGATGAGGGCCATCATGGCCTCGTCCGGGATCTCGAAGGGCGCGCGGATGCCGAACCGCGAGGCCGGGGTGAAGCCGAAGTGCGGGGTAGTACTCGGGGTGCCCGAGCACGAGCACCAGGCCCTCGCCCCGCGGCCCTCGCCCCGCGCGCGGGCAGCGTCGAGCCCCGCCCGGATGGCGGCCGAGCCGGCACCGCTGCGCTGAGCGGACGGCAGGACGGCGCACGGGCCCAGGGTGAGCAGGGCGTGCGCGACCGGCGTGCCGTCGGGCGCCTCGGCGAGCAGGGACAGCCCGTCGATCCACGCCGCCGGGTCGGCGCGCAGCGCGTCGACGATGCCGGCTTCCAGGTCGGTGGGGAAGGCGGCCGTGTTGATCTCGCGGATGGCGTCGACGTCGGCGGCGGTCTCGGGGCGCGTGGTTCAGGAGGTGGTCATGGTCTTCCGGTTCGTGAGGAGGTGGGCGTCGGTCGTGGTCGCGATCGTCGACGCGGCCGTGGTGTCGGGGGTGGCGCCGGGAGCGGCGCCCGGGGCGGTGTCGTCGGGGCGCAGGACGTACCCGGCGTAGTCGTAGTCGCTGCCGTGGTGACGCCGCAGGGTGATCTCCGCGCGCACCGCGGCCAGCGCCCGCCCCATCCCCGGGTGGGCCGGGTCGGCCCGGGCGATCCGTTCGCTGAGCGGCGTGTAGTACTCGTTCCACCAGTCGCTCTCCGGCAGCGGCCAGTGGGCGTCCACCCAGTAGCCGGCGGCGCGGGCGGCGTCGGCGTTCGCGGCGCTGGTACGCAGCGGGTAGACGGGGTCCCAGAAGGCCCGGGCCGGGGCCGACGGGGTGCTGGTGGTCCATTCGATCTCGGTGACGACGAGGACGCCGCAGGGCGGTCTCGAAGCCGACGGTGTAGACCGCGCCCTCCGACCAGATCACGTCGAAGCTGTGGTCGGGGAAGGGCAACCGGTCCATCGAGCGGTTGAGCACCGTGATCCGCTCACCCAGGCCCCGGCTCGCCGCGGTGGCGGCGAGTTCGTCCAGGAAGGGTTGGTGCACGTTGACCGCGGTCACTCGCGTGCCGGCCTCCTCGGCCAGCAGCAGCGCGTCCCGGCCGGGCCCGCAACCGGCGTCGAGCACCCGGGGCTGGGGCCCGGGCAGCGGCCCCGCCAACTCCAGCAGGCGCCGGGTGGTGGTGTCCGAGCCGGGCCCCTGCCGGGGCAGCCCACGGTGGAGGGCGAACAGCGCCGAGGCCACCGGATCGGGCCTGTCGGGACGGTCCGGCACCTCCGCCCCGTCCCGCGCACGGGGGCGCGGCGGGGGAGGCGACGACGGCCGCGGCGGCGACGACTCAGCCGGCCGCGCCGAGGAAGGTACGGGAGAAGAGGCTGGAGAGGGCGGAGAGGGTGGAGACGAAGAGGGTTGTTCCGAAAGAGGTTGAGGCAACGTAGTGACCCTTGAACGGGGGCCCCGATGCACGCGAACCGTTCGCCCCCCGCGCGCCACAGGCCAAAGGCGTATGGGCGGGAGTGAGAAACGTCAGGTCAGACCGGGGCCCGGGACGTGAGGTTGGTCCGGCGGGCACTGCACACGGCAGCAGCCTCTACGGCGGCCATCGACTTACCTCCCCCTCTCGTCCCGCAGCCGACTCGGTGGTCGCTGCGCAGCCAAACGCGACGCGGTCGAAAGTAGCACGCCCGCCCCCACACCACCCACCCCGAAACCAGCCACGCTCACGCCACCCGCCCCCAACTGACCCGCCCGTACGCCTTCCAGCCCGAACCCCTCGCGCCACCCACGCCGAACTAACCCACCCGTATGCCACCTACGCCACTCACCCCCGCGCCACCCCCACCCCTACGTCACCCGCACCGCGCGCCCCCGCCCGCTCGACCCGGGCCAGCGTGACAACCTGACGCGCATCACTCGCCTCCTGACCCGCTCTGAACTGCTGGAACTCCTGGACCCGGCGGCCTGTGTCCAGGCACTGCGGGAGGGGTTCGCCGCTGCCGCGCGGGGTGGTCCGCCGGGCCAGCGGGTACGTACCGACCTCCCCTTCCCTGGCACCGCGATGGCCCTGTTGCCCGGGTTGCTGCCCGGAACGCCTGCCTACACGGTCAAGGTCAACGCGAAGTTCCCCGGCGCGAACCCGGCCCTGCGGGGCGTGATCTGTCTGCACGGCGGCACCGACGGGGCCCTGCTGGCGCTGATCGACTCCGCCACCGTCACGGCCTGGCGCACCGGCCTCGCCGCCGCCCTCGCCACCGACCTGATCGCCCGACCGGCCGCCGACGGCGCCCGCACGGTCGGCGTGATCGGCGCCGGGGCCCAGTGCGAACTCACCCTCCGCGGACTGCGCGCGCTGCGTTCCTGGGACCGGCTCGTCGTGCACGACACCGACCCCGGGCGCGCGACCGCCTTCGCGCACCGACACGGCGGCACCGCACTGGCCACGCCGGCGGAGGTGGCCGCCGTGGCGGACGTGGTGGTGCTGGCCACCTGGTCGCGCGAGCCCCTGCTGCACCTGGCGGACCTGCGGCCGGGGCAGCACCTGACCGCGCTCGGCGCCGACGAGCCCGGAAAGCGGGAGCTGGCTCCCGACGTCCTCCGTTCCGCCCGGCTGATCGTCGACGACGCCACCCTGGTCGCCACCCACGGCGCCCTCGCCAACGCCGGGTTGCCCGCGTCCACGGCTGCCGCCTCCCTCGGCGAGATCGTCCGTGGCGAGGCCGCCGCCCGCTCCCACGGCCGGCAACTCACCGTCTACGCCCCGGTCGGCCTGCCCTGGCAGGACCTGGCGCTGAGCTGGCTGGCCTTCCAGCGGGCCGAGGCGACGGGTGCCGGGACGACCCTCGACTTCCTGGCCTGACCCGCCGGGCCAGGGCGGGCCGCCCCTCCGTCCCGTACGCCGACACCTCGCCCCCGCGCTCCCCCCACGCGGTGAGACCCGACTGGCCGTCGGGAACAAGCGAGGTGATGCCGAGTCACCAACCAACCTTTAGGGGCGTGTTAGGGCAATTGGGGAAGCTCGTTGATGTCGGGAACAGCCCGCACTTATCCACCCCAGGAGGGACGTCATGCCTCTTTCCGCCGCTTCCACCCGTGTCCTGCGCGGCGCCGCACTCGCCGCTGTGGCGGCCGTGACCGGTCACCGCGTTCGGCGCCGGCTCGGCCACGGGCGCCGGCTCGCACGGCACCGAGGCCACCGCGTGCACGGCGGCGGAGACCAAGGTGACTGTGCAGACGTTGCAGCGCCCGCTCAACCACGTGCTGATCACCGCGAAGAACACGTCCAAGAAGACCTGCTACGCCTACCTGCAGTTCGGTGAGGCCCAGTCCCCGGCGCAGCCGTGGAAGAGCAGCAAGCCCCAGTCCGTGGTCACGCTGAAGCCCGGCCAGTCCGCGTACGCCACCGCGATGACCTCGTCGGCCGCCGACGACGGCAAGGACGGCTACTACACCTCCAAGCTCGGCCTCTACTTCAACTCCGCCAACGACCAGGGCAGCGTCGGCCGCGGCGTCGGCCTGAAGCTCCCCGGCGGCACGACGTACGTGAACGACCCGCACGTGATCTACTGGCAGAACAACGTGAACGCCGCCGTCAACTACGGCTGATCCAACCCGGCTCCGGCCGTACGGCGTACCTCCCCCACGCCGTACGGCCGGCTCTCGTGTGCCCGGCGGCCTGTGCCGGGTGGCCGCGTCGGGTGGTCGCGCCGGGACTCGCGGCGTGTGGCGCGCGCCCGGGCGTTACCCCGCCCGGCCGTCGCCCCGCCGGTCCTCGCCGCCGTGCCGGCTCGCGCGCGGACCGTGCCCCCGGGCGGCGGCGAGGAGCCCGTACCCGCGTGAGGAGTGCTTACGGCGCTCCGGAGCGGGGACACGTGGGCGCATGCCGAACGCGAACGCGAGACCGTCCACGAACCCGAAGCCGCCCGCCGCGGCGCCCGAGCCCGCGCTGCGGCGCGCCCTGAGCACCTCGTTGTTGTACTTCTTCATCCTCGGCGACGTGCTGGGGGCCGGGGTGTACGTGCTGGTGGTGCAAGTCGCCGCGGCGTCCGGAGGGGCGGTGTGGGTGCCGTTGCTGGTGGCGCTGGCGCTGTCCCTGCTCACTGCCGCCTCGTACGCCGAACTGGTGACCAAGTACCCGCGGGCCGGTGGGTCCTCCCACTACGCCACCCGGGCGTTCGGGCCGGCGGCCGGGTTCGTCACCGGCTTCTGCATGCTCGCGGCGGGGATCGTCTCGGTCGCCGCCCTGGCCCGTGGCTTCGCCGGTGACTACCTCACCGCCTTCCTCACCCTGCCGGTCGCTCTCGTCGCCGGCCTCTTCCTCGTCCTGCTGGGCCTGGTCAACGCGCGCGGCATCAGGGAGTCCACCCGGGCCAACGTCGTCGCCACGCTGGTGGAGGTCGGCGGGCTGGTGGTCATCGTGTGCCTGGGCGCCTGGCTGTTGTCTCGGGGCGAGGGCGACCCCGGGCGACTCCTTGAGCTGGGCACCGCGCGGGAGGATCCCGCGGCGGCCGTGCTGAGCGGTTCCGTCCTCGCCTACTACTCCTTCGTCGGCTTCGAGACGTCCGTCAACGTCGCCGAGGAGACCCGCGACCCCGGCCGCTCCTACCCGCGCGCCCTCTTCGGCGCGCTCGCCACCGCCGGCTTCGTCTACGTCCTGGTCGGCGTCGCCGCCTCCGCCGCCGTGCCCACCGAGGTGCTCGCCGACTCCAGCGGCCCGTTGCTCGAAGTCGTCCGCGCCGCCGGCGGGGTGCCCCCGCTCCTGCTTCAGCGCGATCGCCTTGGTGGCCGTCGCCAACGGCGCCCTGCTCACCGGGATCATGTCGTCCCGCCTGGCGTACGGCATGGCCCGCGACGGGCTGCTGCCCGGCGTGCTCACCCGGGTGCTGCCCGTCCGGCGCACTCCCTGGGTGGCGATCATCGCCACCGCCGGGCCGGCCCTGCTGCTCGCCCTCACGGGCAGTGTGGTCACGCTGGCCTCCACCCTGGTCCTGTTGCTCCTGGTGGTCTTCCTGTTCGTCAACACCGCCGCCCTGGCCCTGCGCTCCGACCCCGGCGAGCCGGGCCACTTCCGCGCCCCGTCGTCCTGCCCGTCCTGGGCGCCGCCTCCTGCGTCGTGCTCGCCACGCAGATCGAGGCCGCGGTGTGGCTTCGCGGCTCGGCCGTCCTCGGCCTCGCGGTCGTCCTGGCCGTCATCGCCGGCGGCCGGAGCCGCCGCGGGAGCCTGTCCCCCAGCGCGCGCGGCACCCAGCGCGCCGACGCGGACGCCTGACGCACCGCCCCCGGCCTGGTGGCGTCCAGCCCCACCGGCCCTCGCCCCCCACTGGCCCTCGCGCCCGTGTCAGGGGGCCCATCGATCCCTGAAGGCGCGTGAAAGCGCGTCGCCCCCGACCTGTTCTTCCAGGTCGGGGCGGGCACCACCGGGCGACGCCCTGGCGGAAGCCGGCGTGCGGCGCGATGTCGGAGAGGCTCACGGTGGCTCAGAAGTCGTACGGCTTCTCGGTGCTCCAGTTCAGCACGTCGGCCTCGGTCCAGGTGAACTTCGGCTGGGCGCCCTTGACGTCGACGGAGTAGGAGGGCTGGGTCTGGCCGTTCGTGTCGCGCAGGGCCATCGCGAACGAGGTGGCGCTGCGGTTGTCCGTGCCGTGGTCGAAGAGGTTCACCGCGCTGTAGACCGGGGTGCCGGGCTTGAGCGTGATCCGCTCGTCGCCGCCCGGGTGGTCCTTCTCCGAGTGCGGCAGCGGGGCCGGGTCGTCGAGGTCGTCACCGAGCTTCACGGACGGGTACGAGGTGACCCAGCACGGCTCGTCGCCGGCGTTCGAGACGGTGAGCAGCAGGTGGTCGCCCTGCTCACCGGCGAAGCGGTGCTCCGCCTTGACCATGATCTCGTCGCCGACGCACTGCTGGACGTCGGCCGTCGTGCCGTTGTCCGACGCGCCCGGGGCGGTCTTGGCGCGCGCGGCCTCCTTGGTGTCACCACCGCTGCCGGCCCGCTCCGTACCGCCCTTGGCGCCCGCGCTGTCCGTGCCGCCGGCGGTGCCGCCCTCGCTGGCCGTGCCGCCCTTGCCGCCGTCACCGTCCTCGGCGGGTGTGGACTGGTTCTGCGTGGAGCCGGTGGTCTTGTCGCCCCCCGCCGCCTTCGAGCCCTCGTCGGAGCCGCCGCACGCGGTCAGCCCCAGCGCCAGCGCGGCGGTGACGACGGCCAGGGTGGCGGTGCGAATCCGAGAAGTGCGCATGAGCGGTTCCCCCTGCGTGTGGTGCTGCACTCTTCGGTGGTCGTTCCCGCGGCGTGGGCACAACCTTTCCCGGGGCCGCTGACGTTCCGACAACACCTCACTCACGTCCCGTGGCCACCCCGGCGTGAGCGGGTAACGCCCGGCCGTTAGGCCCCTGCCACCAGGGCTCGCGCGCTGCGGCGGCCTGCCGTACGGCACCCCACGACGAAAATCGCCCCTTACCGGTTCTCACAGGTCAGGGGCGATTTGCCAGAAGCGGTAGCGGTGGGATTTGAACCCACGGAGGAGTTGCCCCCTCACACGCTTTCGAGGCGTGCTCCTTAGGCCGCTCGGACACGCTACCGAGAGACAGCTTAGTGGACGGGGGGCCGTGCGCCGAAATCGGTTCCGGGGCGGAGGTGGTTTGGGGCCTTCTGTCCCGTTCGGGGTCCGTGGTCGCTCGTACGGGACGGCGCCTGGCGGTCGCGGAAGAAGTGGGTCAGGAGGGCGGCGCACTCGTCGGCCAGCACGCCGTGGACGACCTCGGGACGGTGATTGAGGCGGCGGTCGCGCACGACGTCCCACAGGGAGCCGACGGCGCCCGCCTTCTCGTCCACCGCCCCGTAGACGACCCGGTCGAGGCGCGCGAGGACGATCGCCCCCGCGCACATCGTGCACGGCTCCAGCGTGACCACCAGCGTGCAGTCGGTCAGCCGCCACTCGCCGAGCTGGGCCGCCGCCTCGCGGATGGCGAGCACCTCGGCGTGGGCCGTGGGGTCGCCGGTTGCCTCGCGCTCGTTGCGCCCCCGGCCGAGCACGGAGCCGTCCGGGCCGAGGACCACGGCGCCGACCGGGACGTCGCCGGTCTCCGGGGCCCGTACGGCCTCCTCCAGGGCGTGCCGCATCGGCCCGAGCCAGGGAGCGCGCAGGGGATCAGTCATGGCACCAGTGTGCGGCCGTCCCGCCGCCCGGCCGACGGCGGGCGGCGGCTTCACCTGTCGTCAGCGCACCGCCTCCAGAACCTCCCCACAGCCGAGGACGTCCGCGATCTCGCTGAGCGCGTCATCGCCCAGTGCGCGCAGCTCCTTGGTGCTGATGCCGAGGTCGGCGAGGACCTCCGGGTCGCCGAGCGGGCCGGCGGGCAAGGCCTCGCCCGCGACGTCGGGCGCGTCGTCGTCGTCCTCCGCGTCGGGTTCACCGTCCTCCGTGCCGTCGAGGTCGACCAGCTGGTCGAGGTCGGCTTCCGCGTTGTGTTCGGTCAGCTCGTCGGTGAGCATCGCGCCGTACGAGCTGCGGGCGGCTGCCGCCGCGTCCGATACGTAGGTGCGCGGGTCGTCCTCGCCGTCCACCCGAACGAGGCCGAACCATGCTTCTTCCTGCTCGATGTAGACGAGCACCGTGTCCTCATCGACCGCGGCCCCCCGGGCCAGCTCGGTCAGATCGGACAGGGACTCGACGTCGTCGAGCTCTGTGTCGCTCGCTTCCCACCCGTCTTCGGTGCGCGCGAGCAGTGCGGCGAAGTACACCGTGACTCTCCCACTGGTCATAGGCGTGCCGGGACCGACGGGGCAGCGCCCCGCCACTCGGAATCGTGGCAGAAACCAGCGCGCCGCGAAGGGTCTTCCGGAGTGCGTCGGGCGGCTCTGTGACGTGTTGTCACTGATGGATCATCCCTGGGAGCGCTCGGTGATCCGGACGTACGTTCGGTAGTTCGGTGATCACTCAGTGCGCGCTCGACCGGCGCGCGCCCGCTGCTCAGCCGGGGTGTGTCGGGGCGGCGTCGGCGGTGGGTGAGGGGCGCTCGACGGGGTGGGCCCGCGCGGCACGGCGGCCGGTCCCGCGCGTTCGGGCGGCCGTCCGCGACGGGCCCCCGCCCGGGGTCGCCGTGCCGCCGCCGGCGGGGGCGCCGTCGTGGCTCCGCTACCCGCGAAAGGTGCGCATGCGCATGGCCTGGCGCATGCGCGCCGCGCGGGCGCGGCGGGGTTGGCCGCGGTCGCGCAGCTCGCGCGCCTCGTACAGTTCGCGCAGGAACGCGGCGCGCCGTCGGCGCCGGGTTCGTCTGGGCCGGACATTGACACCACCTCGGGCGGGGCCCGGCTCCGGTGTGGTGGGCTGGGCCTAGGTGCCCACTTTCCCCCGAAACGGTGGATTTGATGCCACCGAGGCCACAGACTGTCGGCGGCCGGGCGCGAAGCGGTCGTCGCACGTGCACTCGGTTACTGTCGTTGCCATGAGTATCCACGTCGTCGACCACCCGCTGGTCGCGCACAAGCTCACCACGTTGCGCGATCGGCGCACCGACAGTCCGACCTTCCGGCGCCTCTCCGACGAGCTGGTCACCCTGCTCGCGTACGAGGCGACGCGCGACGTGCGCACCGAGCAGGTGGACATCGAGACCCCGTTCACCCGCACGACGGGGGTGCGGCTCTCGCACCCGCGCCCGCTCGTCGTGCCGATCCTGCGGGCCGGCCTCGGCATGCTCGACGGCATGGTGCGGCTGCTGCCCACGGCCGAGGTGGGCTTCCTCGGGATGGTGCGGAACGAGGAGACGCTCCAGGCCTCGACGTACGTGTCGCGGATGCCCGACGACCTCTCCGGCCGCCAGGTGTACGTGCTGGACCCGATGCTGGCCACGGGCGGCACGCTCGTCGCGGCCATCAAGGAGCTGATCGGGCGGGGCGCCGACGACGTGACGGCGCTGTGCCTGCTGGCGGCGCCGGAGGGCGTCGAGGTGATGGAGCGGGAGCTGGCGGGGACGCCGGTGACGGTGGTCACCGCGTCCGTGGACGAGCGGCTGGACGAGAACGGGTACATCGTGCCCGGGCTCGGCGACGCGGGCGACCGGATGTACGGCACCGCGGGCTGAGACCGCGCCCGCCCCGCCCCCCGGGGCGCGGCGGGCGCGGGCCAGCGACCTCCGGCGGGGTGGCGGTTCAGCGGGTCACCCGGCTCAGCGGGTCAGCAGTTCGCGCTGGGGCGCGGGGCCGGCTGGGCTAGGGTGGCCAGTGCCCGCCGCGCGTCCCGCTCGGCGGCCAGCTCGCGGTAGCCGTCGCCGATGATCAGGTCGAGGTCCTGGCCCTTGCGGGCGTCTGTCCTGGTCTGGGCCCCGGCGAGCTGCGTGCCGAGCACGTCGGTGCGGCCGTCGGTGGCGGCCTTGGGGCCGAGCACCAGGCCGGCGCCCTTGACCTTCTTGTCGTACGCGGCCGGGGCGTTGCCGACCGTGCCGACCTTGAAGCCGCGCTTGCGCAGCTCGTCGGCGGTCTCCTTGGCCAGGCCGCTGCGGGGCGTGGCGTTGTAGACGTTGACGGTGATGGTCGCCGGCTTCGGGAGCGGCCTGGCCGACGGGGACGGCGTGCCCGGCGGCTCGCAGGCACCACGGTCCTCGGAGGCGTGCGCGGTGCTGCCACCGCCGCCGGTGAACACGTCGATGAGCTGGAGCGTTCCCCAGCCGATGAGGCCGAGGGCGAGGACTGAGCCGATGGCCGCGAACACGATCCGATGGCGATTTCTGGGGCGGCGCATCCGCGGGTACCGGTCACCCGTGATGCGGTACTTTCCGCCCATGCCGGGGGGCGTCAGCATGCTCATGGCGGCAGCGTAGTGCGGTCCGCCGCTCATGCCTACTAAATGATCAACCGTTCGAGCCGGGCCCAACCCGATCGGCGCAGCCGAAAGCACCGGCCGACGCCGTCGGCCGAGGCGGGTGGGTCAGCCCAGTTCCAGCACGCGGGCGTGGAGCACCTGGCGCTGCTGCAACGCCGCGCGCACCGCGCGGTGGAGCCCGTCCTCCAGGTACAGGTCGCCCTGCCACTTCACGACGTGGGCGAACAGGTCGCCGTAGAACGTCGAGTCCTCCGCGAGCAGCGTCTCCAGATCGAGTTGCTGCTTCGTGGTGACGAGCTGGTCAAGACGTACCGGGCGTGGGGCCACATCCGCCCACTGGCGGGTGCTTTCCCGGCCGTGGTCGGGGTACGGCCGCCCGTTTCCGATGCGCTTGAAGATCACACGGAAAGCCTACCGGGCCGGTGGCACCCGGCGCAGCCATGAGCGGAGAGTACGGAGCCGACATAGGGCCGCATATCGGGAGCTGACGCACGCCGACCCCGGTCCGCTCGGCTCAACCGCGCGGCTTCGCGCCGCCGCGCCCGCCCCCGGCGGTCGGCTTCCGCGCCCCGCCGCCGCTCCCGCCGCCCGACTCCCCCTTGGCCGCGCGGGCGGCTTGCTTGGCGCTCTGCTTGTACGCGCGGACCTTGGCCAGCGTCTCGGGGCCCGTGATGTCGGCGGCCGAGCGGTGCGCCCTCCTTGCCGTACGCCCCCGCCGCCTCCCGCCAGCCGGCGGACCGCACGCCGAGTTGCTTGCCGAGCAGGGCCAGGAAGATCTGGGACTTCTGCTTGCCGAAGCCCGGTAGGTCGTTCAGGCGGCGCAGCACTTCCCTCCCGTCGTCGCAGTCGCGCCAGAGGTTGGCGGGGTCGCCGTCGTAGTGCTCGACCAGGTACGCGCAGAGCTACTGCACGCGCCCGGCCATCGAGCCCGGGTAGCGGCGCACGGCGGGCTTGGCGGACAGCAGGGCGGCGAACTCCTCCGGGTCGCGGCCCGCGATGTTGTGGGGCGTCGAGGTCGTCGGCGCCCAGCCGGCTGGCGATGGTGTACGGGCCGGCGAAGGCCCACTCCATCGGGACCTGTTGATCGAGCAGTATGCCGATCAGGGTGGCCAGCGGGCTGCAGCTGAGCAGGGCGTCGGCGGCGGGCTCCTGGGCGAGCCGGATGCTGGTGTCCATGGGCGGTCAGGGCGCCGGGGCCGTCGGTGGACGCGGCCCGGGCTGTCCCCGTCCTCCTCTCGTGCCGGGCGGTCGCGGGGGACGTGCTCTGCGGCCATCCTTTCCCGCGCCCCCGCCCTCCGCGACCGCGCGCCACGCCGGGGCCTGCGTGTCCGGCCGCGCGCGTGGGGCGGGCGAGGGCCAGGCGGTCCTGCGTCCGGCCGTGGCGGGCCAGGCCCGGGCGGGGCGAGATCTGGTCGGCGGGCGGGTGGCCGGTACGGCGCGTACCCGGCGCGCGGACTGGTTCGGTGGATCGGCAGAGGGGACGGCTGGCTGTGAAGGTAGTGATCTTCGGTGCGACCGGGATGGTCGGTCAGGGCGTGCTGCGGGAGTGCCTGCTCGACTCCCGGGTGGAGAGCGCGCTCGTGGTCGGCCGGACCTCGCTCGGGCGGCGCCACCCCAAGCTGCGGGAGGTCGTCCACGGCGACTTCGCCGACTTCGCGCCGATCGGCGCGAAGCTGGCCGGCCTCGACGCCTGCTTCTGGTGCCTGGGCATATCGGCCGGTGGCAAGAGCGCGGCGGAGTACCGGCGGGTGACGTACGACTACACGCTGGCCGGCGCGCGCGAGCTGGCCGCGCGGAGCCCGGGGCTCACCTTCACCTACGTCTCCGGCGAGGGCACCGACGGCACCGGCCGCTCCCGGGCCAGTTGGGCGCGGGTCAAGGGGGAGACGGAGAACGCGCTGCTGGCCACGGACGGCCTGGACGCGTACCTGTTCCGGCCGAACTACATCCACCCTGTGCACGGCGAGCGGTCCAAGACGCCGCTGTACCGGGCGGCGTACGCGGCCACCTCCTTGGCGTACCCGGTGCTGCGCCGGGTCGCGCCCGGGCAGGTGACCTCGACGGAACGGTTGGGGCAGGCCATGATCGCCGTCGTCGGACGGCGCGGCGGCGAACGGGTGCTGCGCAGCCGGGAGATCAACCACATCGCGGGCGGGGCCGGGGCGGAGTAGGCGGCGGCGCGGGCCCGGCCGGGGACGGCGGCCAGCGGGGCCAGCGCGTCGGGCGCTCGGGCCCGCCAGAAGCTCACCGGCCGGGGCACTCCCGCTCGGGAGCCGTGCTCACTTCACCTCGTTGAGCCGCCCCGTCGCCACGTCGAAGACGAAGCCGCGCACGGCGTCCGTGTGGGGCACGAACGGGCTGGCCTTGATCCGCCGCACCGACTGTCGCACGTCCTGCTCGACGTCGCCGAACGCCTCCGCTGCCCACGGCGGTCGGATGCCCGTCTCCTTCCTCGATCCGTTGCCGGAACGCGTCGTCCGAAAACGTCAGCATCCCGCGGTCGGTGTGGTGGACGAGCACGATCTCCCGGGTGCCGAGCAGCCGCTGGCTGATCGCCAGCGACCGGATCTCGTTCTCGGTGACCGCGTCTCCGGCGTTGCGGATGACGTGCGCCTCACCCTCCCGGATGCCCAGCGCCGCGTACACGTTCAGCCGCGCGTCCATGCAGGCCACCACCGCCACGTGACGCGAGGGTGGTAGCGGCCCTTCGAAGGAAGCGGCGTACGTCGCGTTGTTGGCCAGGTACTCGTCGGTGACGGACATGGTGCACCAGCTTCCTCTTCGGTGTGACGCCTGGTGATCGCCACAGCACGGTACGGGCGCGCGAACGCCCTTCGGAAGCCGCCGGGCCGCCCGTACACACGCCTGTAGCGTCGCCGCAACAAGCCGATGTCACGTGGTAGTTGATGAGGCGTGTGGTCCCGGCGGAGGCGCCTACTCGCCCCCGCCGTCGCCGCCCCCGCCGTCGCCGCCCCCGCCACCGTCACCCCAGCCGTCCCCGCTGGAGCCGCCACCCGAGTCGTCGCTCGTCCCGCCGATGTGCGTGAACCACGGCTGTTCCCAGGTGATCGGCTCGCCCGGGTCGGGTGCGGGGCGGCGGGTGCCGAAGCTGATCGAGCCGGTGCCGTCGCCGAGGGCGAAGGCGATCGTGAAGAACTGGGCCAGCACGGCGTCGAGCGGGTCCGCGCTCTCGTAGCGCACGCCGGCGAGTGGCAGCAGCGGCTGACTACGGGTACGGGCCGGCTCGGCCCGGGTCAGCCGGGCCACCAGCCGGCCGTCGCGGCGCAGTTCGCTACCACGGTGGTCGTGCCGGCGTAGCTCCCACTCGCCCCGCTCGGTCCACAGGGTGACGGCGCGCTGCGACTTGCGCCAGCTCTGCCGCACGGCGAGCGACGCCGGCCGCTCGTCGACGGTCACCGCGAGCATGCCGGCCGCGTCGCGGGTTCCCTAGGGCATGCCGTACGGGCCGCGCAGGCGGACGACCGGGTGTCCGCGCCCCAGACGTTTGCGCGCACCAGCCGGCGGTCCACGGTCACGGTGATGGGGCCGGTGGGCCCGGGCGCCTGGCGGCGGGCTATCTATCCACAGGGGTACGCCCTCGCCGCGCGCCTGGGCCGCCGCCACCGCCACCGCGTCGGCGCCGCCGCTCCGGCGCAGCGCCAACTGTCCCAGCGCGTCGGCGAACTCTCGTGCCCGGCGTGCCTTCACCGGCTTGACCGAGCCCGAGGCGCGGACCACCGGCACGACGCCGCTGCCCGTGGGCAACCCGTCGAGCGGGCGCTCGGCCCCGCCCCCGCCGAGCCACTGGCCGCGCAGGAACGCGTCGGCCATCGCCACCATGTTGAGGTGGGACAGCGGCGTGCGGGACCCGCCGACCCGCAGCGACCTGTCGTTGAGTTCGACCGTGATGGCCAGCGGAACCCATGACCTCTCGGCGTAGCTGACGTCGTTCACCGTTCCCCCGTCGCCGTTCTCGGTGCGCTGGTCGTGCCTGTGGTGCTTGTCGTGCCCGTGGTGCACGTGGCAGGCGCGCGACGGCCCGTGGTGGGTCGGCGCGCGCGAGGAGCAAGACGCGAGGTGGTGGGCGCGCGGTTGCCGCGCGGCGCGGAGCGTTTCGCGAGGCTTCGCGCTGGGCGGCGGGTCAGGGGGTGGGTACGGGGCACGGGCGGGTGCCAGGGCCGCCTACCCTCCGCTCACTTCGACTCGATCTGGCCCAGCGCGTTCGGTCCGGTCGTCAGGGACTGGCTCACCCGCTGCCAGGCGGGGTCGCCTAGGTAGAGCTGGCCGCGCAGGTACGCGCAGGTCAGGCGCTGGACAGCGGAGACGCGCTCGGGGCTCTCGTCCGTCGTCTCGGCGACGTCGTAGCCGGAGACCCTGCCGAGCCCGTGCTCCCCGCCGTGCAGGGTGAGCAGGGTCTTGGGGGCGGGGGCCAGCGCGTACGAGGTCGGCGTGCCAGGCCGGGCCGAGGTGGGACGACTCGTCCCGGTCGCCGATGACCACGAGGGCGGGCGTGGTCATCGTGGCGTAGTCCGTGTGGGTGAGGAACGCGACGAACTCGGCGGCGGACTCGACCAGCGTGTCACTTCCACGCCCCGGCGCGGCGAGCAACACGCCCGCCCTGATCCGGGGCTCGGCCAGCACCACCTCGCCACCGTCGCGCGGATCGACGTACCGGGCGCCCAGCAGCAGGCTCGCGGTCTGCCCGCCCATCGAGTGCCCGGCGACCGCGACCCGCTCGCGGTCCAGGCGGCCGGCGAGTAGCGGCACGGCGGCCTCGATCTCGTCGAGCCGGTCCAGGACGCCCGACATGTCCTCGGCGCGCGAGCGCCAGTGCAGCGGGGCGCCCGGGGTCTCCGGCGGCAGGTTCAGCGAGCGCGAGCTGAGGTGGGTGGGTTGGAGGACGACGAACCCGTGCGCCGCCCAGAAGTGGGCCAGCGGCGCGTAGCCGTTCAGCGAGGAGAGGTGGTTCGAGTAACCCTGGCCGTGTGAGAGGAGGAGGATCGGCAGGTTGGTTCCGGTGACCGGCGCGGAGACGCGGAGTTCCAGGTCAACGGCTCGCTCGGGGGTGGGAAGGACGACCGGGCTGACCGAGAGGACGGGAGCGGGCGCCCCGAGGGCGGCGTCGCTCGACTGCGTCGTTTCACTCATGGCGCTGGGTGTTCCCTTCGAGGGCGTCGGCCGCCGGGGCCCGGGAGCGGGCGCGGTGGGCGAGGCGTACGGGAGGGCCCGGCTTCAGCTAAGCTGAAAGCGGAGCGCTGTTCCGTTTTGTCAACGTCGCTGGTAGGAGTACGTGATGCCGACTGCGGGCCAGTCCGGGAAGACGCCGCCCCGGGGCAAGCGGGCCGATGCGCAGCGCAACGAGCAGGTGCTGCTCGCCGCGGCGGCGGTGTTCGTCAACTCGGGCGTCGACGCGCCGATCCGCCGGATCGCGGCCGAGGCCGGGGTCGGCATGGGCACGATCTACCGCCACTTCCCGACCCGGTCCGACCTCGTCGTCGCCTTCTACCGGCACCAGGTCGACGCGTGCGCCCAGGCCGGCCCGACGCTGCTCGCCGAGGCGGACTCGCCGTTCGCCGCGCTGCGCGCGTGGGTGGACCTCTTCGTCGACTTCCTGGTCACCAAGCACGGCCTGGCCAAGGCCATGCAGTCCGACGGCGGCGGCTTCGACGCGCTGCACGCCTACTTCCTGGACCGGTTGGTGCCCGTCTGCGCGCGGTTGCTCGACGCCGCGGTCGAGGCCGGCGAGATCGAGCCCGGCACGCCACCGCAGGAACTCATGCGCGGCGTCGGCAACCTGTGCATCGGCCGCAACAGTGACCCCGACTACGATCCCCGCCGCCTGGTCGCCCTGCTGCTGCGGGGGCTGCGGGCGGGGTAGCGGACCCGGCGAACGGGCCCGGAGTGTCGGTCCTCAACCTCCGGCAACCGTCGGGTAGTTGAGGCCCGTCCACAGTCGCACCCCGGGGCCGTGCCACCCCGGCCCGCACCCGCGTGGGGTCACGCCGGCTTGATCGTCCCGAGCTGTACGAGGAGGAGCACCAGCCGGTACGCCTCGGCGAAGTCGGCGGCGGTGAAGGTGACCGTACGGCCGCCCGCGCCCCTTCCGACGCCCGGCACGAGCATGCCCACGTCCACCGTGGTCGGGCTGGCGAGGTCGACCTCGACCTCCACCGGACCCGGGAAGGCCCGTAGCCCGGCCCGCGTGACGGCCCTGGCGGACGCGTCGCGCAGTCGCTCCCGGGCCTCCTCGGGGTGCAGGGTGACGGCCGCACTCTGCCCGATGGCCTGCTTGACGGCGACGGTACGGACGCCCGGCACCAGTTCGGACACCTCGTCACAGGCCGTGTCGTCGCCGCTCAGCAACTCCACCGGCACGCCCAGGTGCCCGGCCATCGCGGTGTTCAGCCCGATCTCGCCCAGCGAGCGCCCGGCGACGCGTACATCGAGTACGGCGTCGCTCATCGTGTGCGCGAGGACGGCGGGCCCGGCGCCGGCCCGCCCGTGGTAACCGACGAGGAGGACAGCCTCGGTCGAGCCGTCGAGCCCGGCCAGCATGCCCAGCGGGCGCGGCTTCCCGCGCACCAGTCGCGCCCGCCGGTCCAGCGCCTCCGGCAACAGGTTGCGGAACGGCCCGTGCGCGTCGGCGACCAGCACGGTGGCGGTGGGCTCGGTGCCGAGCACGCCGGCGATCGCGGCGTTGGCCTCGGCGGTCATGAGCTGTCGCGCGCTCGTAGTCGTAACCGGTCGGATTGGTCTCGCTCGGGTGCACGACCCCCGAGACGCCTTCCATGTCTACGGATATGAGTACCTTCATGGTCGCCGAGCCTACGGAGCGCGCTCGCGCGCGGGGGTGCGAGCGCGCACACGGCGGGGCCGCCCCGGCGCGGACTCCCGCGCGGGGGCGGCCTCCTGGTTCGCCCCGGCCCGCGCCCCGGGCGCGGGTCACTCCTCGTCGCGGACGACGCGGGCGTAGTCGGTGACCACCCGGCGGAACAGGTCGTGCCCCGGGTTGCGGCCGGTGTGCCGCAGGCACCAGTCCTGCGCGTCGTCCTGGTCCTTGAACCCGCCCGACTCGGCCCGGCAGCCGGCGGTCATGCAGAACGCCTCGTACGTCACGCCACCCTCCGGCGCCTGGCGAATGGTGTGCTGGACGAACCGGTACACGGCGTACGTCATGCGGGTCCGGCCCCTCGGCCGGTGTGACCGCCGTCGTCGTGGGCCGGGTTGCCCCAGTACAGCGCGGGCCCCCGGGACTTCGGCTCACCCGCCGTGAGGCGCTGACCGCGCTCGTCGGCCACGTGCAGGACGTCGTCCAGGCTCTCGGTCAGCCGGGCGCAGGTGTAGCGGAGTACGTGGGCGGGCTGGCGGGGAACGGAGAGTACGTCCTTGGCGTGGGCCAACAGCTCCCGTCTCATGGCCAGTTGGATGGCCTCGCGGTCCCGCGCCACGCTGGTGTCCGAGACTGCCTCGACGACCAGGTGATCGCTTGTGTCGTTAGCCGACTGCTGTTGTTCGTGCCTCACCGAGTTGTTCCCCGCATGTGCGCTGTTGCTCATGGCCAGGCACCCCTTTCTCACGTACTGCACTGGACCGATTACAGAGTGGGAGACGGCGGAGTACCGTCGCTAGAGGGTTTGGCGTGCCAAAGCACTGAGCACGAAGGGGTCAACACATGACACTGGCGAGTGGGCCGAAAGACCGCAACGCGTACGGCGAGGAGCTGCAGGAGAGACGGGAAGCGCGCGGTTGGACATAGGAGGAGTTGGGGGGCGCGAGCCGTTATGTCGCGGTCGCACATCGCCCACATTGAGGCTGGCCGGCGCTTTCCCTCTGTGGAGGACGCGGAGCGCCTTGACCAGGTACTCGAAACCGGGGGTGTCCTCCGGCGCTTCCTACCCGGAAGCAAACTTGCGACGTTCTTCGCGGGCGTTGCTGAGATGGAACCGCAGGCGGTGATGATCCGCGCTTACGCCCAGTCGCTGGTTCCTGGTCTGCTACAGACGGCGGACTACACGAGGGCGGTATTCGGCCCTGGATTCCCCCGACTGAGTGAAGAGCAGTGTGCGGACAGCATTCGCACGCGTCGCGCGTGTGCCGACATTCTGGATGATCCGGTGCGTCCGGAGCTCTGGGCCCTCCTCGACGAGGCGGCCTTGCGGCGCGTTGTGGGTGGGCCATCTGTCATGGCTGGCCAACTACGACACATCTTACGACCTGGGTGCGCGGTAGCGCATCCGCGTACACGTGTTGCCGTTTAGCGTCGGTGCCCACGCGGTACTGGAGAGCTCCCTCACCCTGATGCGTTTCGATGACATGGCCCCGCTGGCCTATGTGGAGGGATTGAACACCGGCACAGTGCTGGATTCACCGGCGGTGGTCGAGCGATGCCTGGTGTCCTACGATCTCGCCCTGGGCGACGCCTTGTCGCACCGCGAATCGCTGAAGTTTCTCAAGGGAGTTGAAGAGGAGTATGAGCATGCCGCAACACGGTAAGAGCATTCCCGACGCGTCGAACCTGGGCGCCTGGCGGAAGTCGAGCTACAGCGGCGCCAGCAACGGAGATTGCCTGGAGGTCAGCGAGGCTCACCCGGCCCTGGTCCCCGTCCGCGACAGCAAGGATCCGCAGGGTCCGGCACTGGTCTTCGACACGGCGGCTTGGTCGGCGTTCGTTGGGGCTGTGCGTGACGGCGAGTTCGACTGACCCGTACGAACGAATGGGGTCCCGCGCTTGAACTGGCAACTGCTCGCCCAGCAGTTGGCGGCCAACATCGCCGACCCCACCTCGCGCTGGCGCGAACCACTCGCGGTCACGCCCCGGCACATTCTCGTGCCGCGCTGGTGGGAGTGGCAGGGCGGGCAGTGGTCCCTGCGTGATGGCCAGGCGGACGAGTCCGCCTGGCTGCGTGCTGCCTACGCGGATGACAGCTTGGTCACCCGAGTCGGCGGGGCGCACGCCGACGCCACCAGCCCCGACGATCACCCCTCCGGCCGCCCCACCTCGTCCAGCACGCTGCCCACCTTCGTCGCCCGGATGCTGCGCCACGGCCTCCTGTACGACGGTGCCGACGTGGGCCTGATCGGCACCGGTACCGGAACGAGTACCGCTCTCGTCGCCCGTCGGTTCGGGTCGGACCGGGTGACGTCGATAGATGTGGACCCGCACCTGACCGAAGCCGCGACGCGGCGGCTCGACTCGATCGGGCTGGCGCCCAAGGTGGTCACCTGTGACGCCACCGGCCCGTTGCCCGGCACCTTCGACCGCATCGTGTCGCTGGTGGCCCTCCCCAACCTCGCGAGCGCGGTGGCCGCGCTGCGGCCGGGCGGGCGGTTCGTGACCACCCTCGCCCGTATGAACGTGATCGTCAAGGCTGACAAGGAGCCGGACGGTAGCGCGCGAGGGCAGGTCGAGTGGGATCGTGCCGGGTTCATGGTCACCCGATCGGGAGCGGACTACCCGGAGAGCCTGGCGGCGCTTTCGGATGAGGCACGTGCCCAGGAAGGTTAGGAGGTCACCACCGGCCGGTATCCGGTGGTGAACGTGACCGAGTCGTGGGAGTTGCAAGCCGTGCTCCAACTCGCCGTTCCTGGCGTGACCTCGTACTACGACGGGAGCGACAAACAGCGCACCGCCTGGCTGGTCCACCCTGACGGCTCCTGTGCCCGCGCCTCGGCGACCTGGATCGACCCACCCGAGGTGCATCAGGGTGGCCCACAGCGCCTCTGGACGAGGCTCGAACGCATCCGTGACCGACTCAATGCGGAAGGCAACCTCCCCCTCTACGGCAGCCGCGTCCACATCACCCCCGACGGGGTCGTCCACTTCGCCCGGGGCGCGTGGAGGGCGTCGTACGGGGACCCCGCACCGGAAGCCGCACCCCACGCCCCTGACATGCCTGGCTGATCTCTGGGCCCCCGTAGTCGCGCCGGCGAACTCCTTGATCGGAGCGCCGGCATCGCTCGACATGAAGTACGCAGCCGAATCAGGTGGTGGAGCCGGGTAGTGCGCTGTCGTTGCGTGCGGTCATGCCTCGACAGAGACGGTGCTGCGACGGGCTATCGGTGGGCCGTCCGTCATGGGCTGCTCAACTGCGACACATCTGCGAACTGGGCGAACGACAGCGCATTCGTGTGCATGTGCTGCCTTTCAGCGTCGGCGCACACCCCTTGCTTGAGGGGCCTCTGACGCTGGTGCGGTTTGAGTACATGGCGCCGCTGGCCTATGTAGAGGGGCTCAGCACCGGCACGGTGCTGGATTCGCCTACGGTCGTCGAGCAGTGGCTCGTGTCCTACGATCTAGCTCTAGGCGACGCCCTGTCGCATCACGAATCCCTCATGTTTCTCAAGGGAGTTGAAGAGCAGTATGAGCATGCAGCGCGGTAAGGGCATTCTCGACGCATCGGCCCTGGAAGGTTGGCGCAAGTCGAGCTACAGCGGTGGAAGCAATGGAGATTGCCTGGAGGTCAGCACGGTTTACCCGGGTGCCGTCCCCGTCCGGGACAGCAAGGATCCGCAGGGTCCGGCACTGGTCTTCGACACGGTGGCTTGGTCGGCGTTCGTCGGGGCTGTGCGGCGGGGAGAGTTCCTGTAACCTGGTCGGCGCGCGGCAGTCCCGCCTGTGACGTGGCGGAGTTCCTGGTACGACTGCCATAGGTGTGCCACCGGCCTGAACGCATCAGTTCGTACCGGCACCCACCAGGAGGTCGCGCAGGATGGCGGCGGTTGTATGTTCGTGTTGCGGACGGTGCAGTCAGCAGCCTCCTCGTTCACCTGACGGGTTCGAGCAGGTCGACCGTGGTCAGGCCGGTCTCGCCGTGGACGAGCTGGAGAGCGAATTCGGCGCGAGCGGCCAGGTCGAGGGGGTCGAGGTTTTCGGTGTAGGAGGCGTGGACGATGCGGTCTAGGCCGGCACCGAGGAGTGGGGCGGCGATGCGGACGGCAGCTTCGAGGGCGACGCTGTGGGTGGCTTCGCCGTGCAGAATGATGTTGCGGGTCCGGTAGAGGCGGCGCATGGCGATGCGGAACGCCTTGGTGACGTCGTTGAGCTGGGATCGGGGGTTGGCGAGGAGAGCGACCATGCGCTGGGCGGCGGCTTGATCGCTGTAGCCGGTGGGTTTGGTCAGCGCCAGGACCTCAGCTCCGGTGGCTTCGATAGCGCTGACGACCAGGCGGGCGGCTTCCCTGTTCGTGGTGCAGGCGGCAACAGCGCGGGAGAGGTCGTCGGGTTCGCTCGGGCTGTGGCGGTGGGCCAGGGTGGTGAGTTCGGCACGGGGCCAAGAGCAGGCGATGATGGTGGCCATCCGGTCGGCGGCGATTGCCTTGCCGGAGCGCTCCCCATCACCCTTCGGATCGTCGGCGTGGACGAGGAGGGACTCGACGGCGGCCCAGCCGCCGGCGACTGCGGGGGCGAGCGCTCCGCGGTTGACCGCAGCGGCGAGCTCGAGAGCGTCATCGATGCGGCCGCGTCGGCTGTCGACCTTGTACAGGTGTCCCTCATGCGCGAGGGACAGGACGTCGGCGCCCCGGGCAGGAGGGGCCAGCGGTACCGGCCGGGGATGACCGGCGACCCAGATGTGGGGCACCGGGACGACGCCGCCGCGTTGGCGACGCAGGTAGTGGGATCGAGCGACCATCCGGTCCAGCAGCTGGCGTGCCTGCTCGGCCGCGCCGTACGGGTCGAGCCGGTAGACGAAGCCGCCGCCGGTGCGGATACCGGCCGGGTCGTGGCCGTTGTCCTTGAGCCTGGTGATGACCTCGCCCTTGGAGCGCCAGTGGTCGAGCGGTTCCGCCAGCTCACGGCGGCCCGGTACCTTCTCCAGCGCGACCAGCACCTCGTGCGGCCGGGCGCTCGTACGGGCGAGCTCCGCGGCGGCCTCCGCGATCTCCACGCCGGTGGCCCGATCGCGGTCGAGCCTCCTGGCCCAGACCTTCAGGCGGCTGGCGCTGAAGCCAAGATCGAGAAGGTGCGCGGCCACGGTCCGGGAGAAGCGCTCAGGCTTGACCCGCTTGTCCTCCTCAACCTTCAGAGCACTCGCCCAACGGTTCAGATACCCGACGCGGACATGACCGATGATCTCCTTCAGCCGCCGCCGCTCCGGGCTGGGATCCACGAGCGAATTCTGGAGCAGCAGGTTGATCTCCCTGCGGAGCTCCCGCTCACCCAGTCCCTGATCAGGCCCGATCAGTGCCCGGAGCTCGTTGCGCTGCCAGTCGCACGCCGAAGACGCAAGCACGTTGTGGGCCTGCCAGTGGCCGGCCTCACATAGCTCCTCCAGGGCCAGCACAGACCCGATGTCCCAGAGCCGGCGCGGCCACGGCGTTCCCTCGTCGGTGAAGAAGTCCGCCATCCGTGCCAGGACGCGGCGCGCGTACGGGTCGGGGTCCGGGGCTGCGGAAGTGACCATCACCGCACCCTATCGACGTGGCCGCTGGCTGGTAGCCAGCTCGTGGGCACCGTGCTAGATTGGTAGCACACTTAAAGTGGCACTCGCTTAGGCTACTGCTCCTCTTTTCTTTGGCCTGCACGCCACATCGTGGTGTGCAGGCCATTTTGCTGACCTGCCCCGCCCCGCCCCCGTACGCTGGCCCCGACCATCAGTGGGGGGCCGTATATGACCAGCGACAGCAGCTCCGACATGTCCGACACCCCAGGCACCCCACCCCGTCCCGCCGGCGCGAGCCGACGGCCCACCCCAGCCCAACTCGTCGCCCACTACGGCCTGGAGCCGATTCCGCGTGAGGGCGGGCGGTACCTGCAGACGTGGGCCGGGGCGGAGTGGGACGACGGGCGGCCGGAGGGGACGGGCCATCGTCGTGTTGCTGACCGACGACGCCGACGGGTACTCCGCCATGCACCGGCTCGGCTCTGACGAGACCTGGCACTTCTACCTCGGTGACCCGATCGAGCTGCTGCTCCTGGCGCCCGACGGGTCGGACCGTACGGTGGTGCTCGGGCCCGGCGTGCTGGGTGGGCAGCAGGTGCAGTTCACTGTGCCCGCCGGCACCTGGATGGGCGGGGCCGTCGCGGGTGGCGGGGCGTGGGCGTTGCTCGGGTGCACCATGGCGCCCGGGTTCACGGACGACACGTACGAGCACGGCGACGTCGACGACCTCGCCGCCCGCTACCCGCGCGTGGCGGAGCGGGTGCGTGCGTTGTGCCTGCCGTGAGGTGGGGCACGTGTGGCGGGGACGTCGACTGAGACGCGGGGGGACCGAGGAGGATCGTGCCCCTGTGAGCGGACCGAGAGGCGTACCGACGTGAACCAATCCAGCACACACGCCACCCGCCTGCCCGATCTCAGCGGACAGGTGGCGCTGGTCACCGGGGCCGGTGGGTGGATCGGGCAGGGAATCGCGCGGCGGTTCGCGGCGGCGGGCGCGGCCGTGGTCGCGCACTACCGGAGCAGCTAGGAGGCCGCCCGCGCGCTGGTGGCGGAGATCGACGACGCGGGTGGGGCCGCACTGGCGCTGGGTGCCGACCTCGCCGACGAGGCGGAGTGCCACCGGCTGGTGCGCGAGGCCGCCGCCTGGCGTGGGGGCCGGCTGACCGCGCTGGTCAACAACGCCGGCGTGCAGCCCGTACAGTCGCTGCCCGGCATGACGCTCGCCGACTAGTCCGCCGTCGTGGACACCAACCTGTGTGCCACCTTCGCCTGCACCCAGGCCGCGGCCGAGGCCATGCGCGCGGGCGGCGGCACGGTCACGCACATCGCCTCCATCGAGGCGAGCCAGCCCGCGCCCGGTCACGCGCACTACAAGCCGCCAAGGCCGCCGTCGCGATGCACGCGCGGTCGGCGGCGCTGGAGTACGGGCCGTACGGGATCCGGGTCAACTCCGTCTCGCCGGGACTCATCGGGTGCCTGGGACTCGCCGACGCCTGGCCCGACGGCGTGCGCCGCTGGGAGGCCGCCGTGCCGGCCGGGCGGCTGGGGCGGGCGGAGGACGTCGGCGACGCGTGCGTGTTCCTCGCCTCGCCCATGGCCTCGTTCGTCACCGGGCACGACCTGGTGGTGGACGGGGTGTGTCGGCGCGGCCGACCTGGTGAGGTTCGCGCGGTAACCCCGGCTCCCCGCGTCCCGGCCCCCGTGCGGTCATCGGCGGCTGAGGCGCGCGCCTCAGCCGCCCACGTACTCCCGCAGGTGCTCGGCCGTCAGCGTCTCGCCCTTGGCGACCAGGTCGGCCGGGGTGCCCTCGAAGATGACGCGACCGCCGTCGTGGCCGCCGCCGGGGCCGAGGTCGATGAGCCAGTCGGCGTGGGCCATGACCGCCTGGTGGTGCTCGATGACCACGACCGTGTTGCCGGCTTCCACCAACTGGTCGAGCAGCGCCAGGAGTTTGTCCACGTCGGCGAGGTGGAGGCCGGTCGTCGGCTCGTCCAGGACGTACGTCGAGGACTTCTCGGCCATGTGGATGGCCAGCTTGAGGCGCTGGCGCTCGCCGCCGGAGAGGGTGTTCAGCGGCTGGCCCAGGCGCAGGTAGCTCAGGCCCACGTCGCGCAGCCGGCCGAGGATGGTGTGGGCCTGGCCGGTGGCGAAGAACGCGTACGCCTCGGCCACCGACAGGCCCAGCACCTCGCTGATGTTCTTGCCCCGCAACGTGTACGTCAGGACCTCGGGCGTGAACCGCTTGCCCTCGCACTCCTCGCAGGTCGAGGCGACGCCGGCCATCATCGCCAGGTCGGTGTAGACGAGGCCGATGCCGTTGCAGTTCGGGCAGGCTCCGTCCGAGTTGGCGCTGAAAAGGGCCGGCTTGACGCCGTTCGCCTTGGCGAAGGCCGTGCGGATCGGGCCGAGCAGACCCGGTGTAGGTGGCCGGGTTGGAGCGCCTGGAGCCGCGGATGGGGGACTGGTCGGCGACGACCACGTCCTCCCGGTTGCTCAGGTAGCCGTGGATCAGCGAACTCTTCCCCGAGCCGGCGACGCCGGTGACCACCGTGAGGACGCCCTCCGGAACGTCCACGTCCACGTTCTTCAGGTTGTGTGCGTCGGCGCCCCGGATCTCGATCCGGCCGCGCGGCTCGCGGGGCCGCTCGCGCAGCCGCGCCCGGTGCCCCAGGTGGCGGCCGGTGAGCGTGTCAGAGGCGCGCAGGCCCGCCACGTCGCCCGCGTAACAGAGCTGGCCGCCCTCGAAGCCCGCGCCCGGGCCCAGGTCGACGACGTGGTCGGCGATCGCGATCACCTCCGGCTTGTGCTCCACGACCAGCACCGTGTTGCCCTTGTCGCACAGCCGCAGCAGCAGGTCGTTCATCCGCCGGATGTCGTGCGGGTGCAGGCCGACTGTCGGCTCGTCGAAGACGTACGTCATGTCCGTGAGGCTGGAGCCCCGGTGGCGCACCATCTTCACGCGCTGCGCCTCACCGCCGGACAGGGTGCCGGAGGCGCGGTTGAGGCTGAGGTAGCCGAGGCCGATCTCGACCAGCGACTCCAGGAGTTCGCGCAGCCAGGTGACGATCGGACCGACGGACGCGTCGGAGATCTCCTGTACGAACACGGCCAGGTCGCTGATCTGCATCGCGGAGCACTCGGCGATGTTCACGCCGTTGATCGTGGACGAGAGCGCGGCGGCGCTGAGCCGGGAGCCGGCGCAGGCCGGGCAGGTGGCGAAGACCACCGCGCGGTCCACGAAGGCGCGCAGGTGGGCCTGCATCGACTCGCGGTCCTTGCTGAGGTAGACCCGCTGGACCTTGGTGACCAGGCCCTCGTAGGTGATGTTGTGGGAGCCGATCCGCAGCTTGGTGCTTGGCTTGTGGAGGAAGTCCTCCCACTCGCTCTCGGTGAAGTCCCGGAGCTTGGTGTCCGGGTCGTACAGCCCGCAGCCCGCCATCACCTGCCAGTACCAGGAGTCCACGGCGAACCCGGGGACCGTGATCGCGCCCTCGTTCAGCGACTTGTCGCGGTCCACGAGCTGCTCGACGTCGATCTTCGACACCTCGCCGACGCCCTCGCACTCGGGGCACATGCCCTCCGCCACGTTGAAGCTGAACGCGCTGGAGGTGCCGATGTGCGGGGTGCCCAGGCGGCTGTAGATGATGCGCAGCATCGTGTACGCGTCGGTCGCGGTGCTGACCGTGGAACGGGAGTTGGCGCCCATCCGCTCCTGGTCCACGACAATCGCTGCGCTCAGGTTGTGCAGCGCGTCCACGTCCGGCCGGCCCAGGCTGTGCATGAACGACTGGACGAACGCCGTGTACGTCTCGTTGATCAGCCGCTGTGACTCGGCCGCGATGGTGCCGAAGACCAGCGAGGACTTGCCGGACCCGGAGACTCCGGTGAACACCGAGAGGCGCCGCTTGGGCAGGTCGAGCGAGACGTTCCGCAGGTTGTTCTCGCGGGCGCCGCGCACCTGGATCACCGAGTGCTGGTCGGCCGCGGTGGCCGGCGTGGCCTGGGCGGCCGGTGTCGTGGCCTGGGCGGCCGGCCGCACCGGCGGGGTGGGGGTCGTGTCCGAGCCCGTGGTCGGCGTGAGGGAGAAGGGCTGGTTGAGCGGCGGTACGGTGGGCACGGCGGATCTCCTCTTCTTGCCGGGCTCGGCAGCTCGGCGGCGCGGTGACGCGCTGACGCGACGGACACGGCGGTGCGGTGGCACGGCGGCGCGGCGAGCACGACGGCGTGCCGGCAGCACGGCGCGCGGGCGCCGGGCACGGCGGGACGAAAAAGCGGGACGGTGCGCAGACATTACCTCCTCCGGGAAGTACTTCGCGCGTTTTTCCCGCTCGGTCAGTTGCCGGCGAGATAGCCGTTTTCGTCTACCGGAACACACGCTCTCGCCTGTCGGAATTAAGGCCCTGAATTCCGCTATGCGGACTGTGAATGACCTCGATGTGGTGGAGGAATTGGCCGAGTCGCTCGCTGGCCGGCGAGCCGCGAACCGCTAGCGTGGGCAACCCCGTTGAACGGCTCTTACGCCGAGCCGGCCGCGGTTAGTCGCGGGTTACGGCGCGGAATTCCGTACCGGCGGCAAAGGGGAACCGACTGACGAGAGTGCGGAACGGAACCGCCCACCGGCCGGCGGGCGCGGCGACCGAGAGGACATGTGGACCATGACCACCTTCGCGACAGGAACACCGTGTTGGGCCGACGCGATGTTCACCGATTTCGAGGTCGCCAAGACGTTTTACGGCGACGTGCTCGGCTGGACCTTCGGCGAGAGTTCGACGGAGTACGGCGACTACACGCAGGCGTACGCGGACGGCAAGGCGGTGGCCGCCGTCGTGCTGCCCATGCCGGGCGCGGAGGAGCGGTCCGCGTGGTGCCTGTACTTCGCGTCGGACGACGCGGCGGCGACCGCCGAGGCGATCTGGGCGGCCGGCGGCGAGGTGGTGATGGGGCCGATGCGGGTCAGCGAGTTCGGGACGATGGTGATCGCCCGCGACCCGGGCGGGGTCGCCTTCGGCGTCTGGGAGGCCGGCCAGCACAAGGGGTTCGAGAAGGTCGCCGAGCCCGGCGCGTACTGCTGGGCCGAGGTGTACACGCGCCAGCCACGGCAGTCCGACGCCTTCTTCGCCGCCGTCTTCCCCTACCGCGCGCAGCAGGTGGACGACGAGCAGATGGACTTCCGGGTCTTCAGCCTCGCCGAAGGGCCGGTGCTCGGCCGGATGGCGATGGGCGAGGACTTCCCGGCCGAGGTCCCCGCGCACCTCCAGGTCTACTTCGCCGTGGACGACTGCGACGCGGCCATGGCCCGGGCGACCGCCGGTGGCGGCCGGGTGCACTTCGGCCCGATGGACACCCCGTACGGCCGGTTCGCGTCCCTCGCCGACCCGCAGGGCGCCGGCTTCGCCGTGATCGACGCGACCAGGACGGCGGGCGAGATGCCGAAGATGTCCGACGTGACGTGACGTGAGGCGGGGCGGGGGTGGGGTGGGGCGTGGGGCCGGCCGCTCCGGGCGCGGCGTACGGGCCGCCGGGGCCGGGGCGGCCGGTGGGCAGCGCATTATCACCGCCACGGACGCGGTGAGGCCGACGGCCACGATGATGCCGCGCAGCACGGTTGGCGACAGCTTGCGGCCGATGCGGGCGCCTATCAGGCCGCCGATCGTGGCGCCGGTGGCGACCACCGCGGCGGCGGTCCACGAGACGTCCGCGACGATGATGAAGACCACCGCGGCCACGCCGTTGACGACGGAGCCGAGCACGTTCTTCACCGCGTTCAGGCATTGCAGGTCCTCGTCCAGGAACGCGCCGAAGATGCCCATCATCAACACGCCCTGGGCCGCGCCGAAGTACCCGCCGTACACCCCGCGCCCAGCACGCCGCACCACACCGGTACGCCGCCGTCCTTGTGCCGGGGGCCACTCTTGCGGTTGCTCAGCCAGCGGTTGAGGCGCGGTTGCAGGAGGACGAGGACGCAGGCGATCAGGATGAGGGCGGGCAGCGCGGCGTCGAAGGTCGACTCGGGGAGCTTGAGCAGCAACAGGGAGCCGGTCAGCCCGCCGATGAGCGAGGCGACGGCGAACCGCAGCACGCCCCGCGCAGCTCGCGCCGGTAGCCGTACGCGGCGCTGATCGAGCCGGGCACCAGGCCGATGTTGTTGGAGACGTTGGCCACCACGGGCGGGTAGCCGAAGGCCAACAGGGTGGGGAAGGTGACGAGGGTCCCGGAGCCGACGACCGCGTTCATGCCACCGGCCACGACGCCCGCGGCCCCGATGGCCACCGCCTCAAGCGCTTCCACGGATCATCCTCCGATCGCTCGCGGCGCCGGCGTGCGCCGGGGCCCGCCAGAGATCGTCATCCGTGGTGAAAGCCCACGTCAATCCTCGACATCGCTTGCGGGTCCCCCAGCGCTGGCTTGGCCCAGGGCCCGGCGGAGCCGGGGATGCGGACCGGGGCGCGGGGTGGGGTCGCGGGTTCGGGAGGTGGCGGGCGCGGGTGCCGTCTCGTGTCGGCGGACGAGGGCGCGGGCGGCGGGGACGCAGTCCTGGGCGGCCTGCGCGTACTGCGCCAACTGCCGGGTCAGGCCCTCGACCTGGGCGGAGAGCTGGTCGTACTCGATCATCTCGGCCGGCGTCCACGGGCCGTCCTTGTCGCTCAGCCGCTCCGCGTGCGCCTTGGCCACCAGCGTCGCGTCGATGGCCGCGAGCGCGGCGTGCAGCCGGGCCAGCACGTCGGCGGGCGCGCCCCCGAGCAGGACGGTGAGCTGCTCGGACGTCGGCAGCGTGGGCACCTGGTGGTCCGCCCAGCGGTTGCCCCACAGGCGGTGGCGCCGCGCGTCGGGCTGGCCGTCCTCGTACACCGTCACTGCGCCCCGCGCGTCCCGCCCGATGCGTACGCCGCTGCGCACGGCCAGGTCGGCGACCATCTCGGACAGCCCGTCGCCGTTGTCGTGCATGTGCGCGCCGAGTTCGATGAGTTGGCGGGAGTGGTCGGAGATCTTGGGCAGGTGGGTCAGGTCCTCGTCGTCCATGGCGATCTCGGGGTTGGCGGCCACCATGCGGGCCTCGTGCGGCGCGGCGTGGCAGGCGGCGGTGACCAGGGCGACCGTCGCCGCGTCGGCCCACCAGGAGACGAAGGCGCGCGCGGTCTCCCGGTGGCCGAGGGCCGAGTGGGCCGAGAGCCTGGCCCGGGCCGAGGCGAGCGCCGAGGTCGGCGCGTACACGCTGCGGCCCGCCGCGCGGTCGCGGACCATCGTCTCCTCGTCGGCGTCGGTCAACTCTTCCATCCGCCGCTCCACCGCCTCGGCCTCGGCCAGCACCTGGCGGGCGGCCGAGCCGAGGTCGGCGAGGAGGGCGTCGACGGCGTCGGGGAAGAGCGCGCCCCGCCCGCCCGAGGCCGCGGCGGGGTGCTGGTCGTCTTGCGGAGCGGGACCTTGCACGGGAGAGCGCCTCCGGTCAGCGGAACCAGCCACCAGGTTCACCAACGCGCCAAGCTAGGGCCCCGCGTCCAACCGCAACGCCGCAACGAAGCGGCGATCACCCGTACGGGGGAAATGCCCGGCGGGTCCGGATCGCCGGCGCGTACGGTGCGGGGCCCCGCGCGGCCCCGCACCGCCGCCCCGCGCGGCCCCGTACGTGCCGGGTCCGCGCGGCCGGGTTCGGTGCCCCCGGGGTGGGGCGGCGGGCGGCGGCCCCGCGTGGCAGCGACCGGGTGCGGTTACGAGAGCCCCACCAGCTCCAGGTACTCCTCGTTCCACAGGTCCTCGTCCGCGTCCGGCAGCAGCAGGACGCGGTCCGGGCGCAGGGCAGCGATGGCGCCCTCGTCGCGGGTGACCATGACGATCGCGCCCGGGTAGGTGCCGACCGCGCCGAGCACCTCGTCCCGGGACGCGGGGTCGAGGTTGTTGGTCGGCTCGTCGAGGAGGAGCACGTTCGCGCCGGAGTGCACCAGGCCGGCCAACGCGAGCCGGGTCTTCTCGCCGCCGGAGAGCACGCCGGCCGGCTTGGTCGCGTCGTCCTCGCCGAACAGGAACGAGCCGAGCACCCGCCGCACCTCGCCGTCGGTTAGGTGCGGGGCGGCGCTCGCCAGGTTCTCCCGGACGGTCCCGGCGCCGTCCAGCGTGTCGTGCTCCTGCGCGAAGTAGCCGAGCCGCAGCCCCGGGCCGTTCGCGGCCGGCCAGCAGCCGCAGCAGCGTCGTCTTCCCGGCGCCGTTCAGGCCGAGCTCCACCAGACGGCTGCCCCGGTCCACGGCCAGGGCGACGCCGTCCAGCACGCGGCGCCGCCCGTACGCCTTTACCAGGCTCACCGCCCCTAGCGGCATCCGGCCGCACGGGGCCGGATGCCGGCAGCCGGAACCTGGCCACCCTCTCGCGCCGGCGGGCCGGTTCGAGGTCGGCGAGCATCCGGTCGGCGCGGCGGGCCATGTTCCTGGCGGCCACCGCCGTCGCCACCCGGGCCCGCATCCTGTCCGCCTGCGCGTGCAGCGTGGCCGCCTTGCGCTCGGCGTTCGCCCGCTCCCGGCCGCGCCGCCGCTCCTCGGCCTCCCGCTGCGTGGGGTAAGGTCCGCCAGCCGGTTTTGCGCACGCTCAGGCCGCCACTGTCCGGGTTGAGGTGGAAGACCCGGTTGACTGTGTCGGCGATCAACCCGGCGTCGTGGCTGATCAGTACGAGGCCGCCCTGGTGCGCCGCGAGGAAGGCGCGCAACCAGGTGACGGAGTCGGCGTCCAGGTGGTTGGTCGGCTCGTCGAGCAACAGCGTGCCCTGCCCGGCGAACAGGATGCGGGCCAGTTCGACGCGGCGCCCCTGGCCGCCGGAGAGTTCGCCGACGGGCCGGCCCATGGCGTAGTTGGGCAGTCCGAGGCCGGCCGCGACCCGGGCGGCCTCCGCCTCGGCCGCGTACCCGCCGCGCGCCTGGAACTCGGCCTCGGCCCGCGCGTACGCGTCCATGGCTCGCCGCTGCGCGCCGGGGTCCGTCGCGTCGGCCATGGCGGTTTCGGCGGCGCGCAGCGCGGCGACCGCCCGGTCGAGGGCGCGGCCGGAGAGCACCCGGTCGGCGACGGTGGTGGCTGGGTCGGCGGCCCGCGGGTCCTGCGGGAGGTAGCTGACCGGGCCGGTGCGGGTGACGCTGCCGGCGACCGGCGCCACCTGCCCGGCTAGCAGGGTCAGCAGGGTGGACTTGCCCGCGCCGTTGCGGCCGACCAGGCCGACGCGGTCGCCGGGGGCGACGTGGAAGGAGAGGTCGGACAGCAGCGGACGGGCGCCGACGCGCACGTCGAGACCGCGAACAGTGATCATGAGGAGACGCTCCGGATAAGCAGAAGGACACACGGCTGGTGTGGAAGCGGGTCCTTGAGCTAGGAGATCCGGGGCGTGGACATGCCTCCAGGCTAGTTCGCGGGTGGCGCGGGACGCATCCGTAATTCGCCGGGGGTGGCCAGCGGGTGGCGCGGGGGTGCCTAGCGGGCGGGCTCGTCCCCCGCGGGCGGGTTCGGCGGGTCGCCGTCCGGGGCGTCGGCGGTGCGGGGGCGGGTGGGCTCGGTGGGAGCGCAGCGGCCAGGACCGCGACCAGCGCGCACAGGCCGGCGATGGCCCAGAACGCCCGTCGGTAGCCGGCGACCGCGCCGGCCGCGGTGCCCGCCACCGAGACCAGCACCGCGAGGCCGAACGTCCCGCCCACCTGCCGGGCGGCGTTCATCAGGCCCGACGCGGCGCCCGCGGCGTCGGGCGCGACCCCGGAGGTGACGGTGGTGGTGATCGGGGTGATCAACAGGCCCCTCCCGGTGTCCATCACCAGGGCCGGTCCGAGCAGCCCGGTCACGTAACCGCTGTGCGCCCCGAGCGCGCTCTGCCACAGGAAACCGGCCGCGGCGAGCAGGGCGCTGGCCGCGATCAGCGCGCGGGCGCCGACGCGCCGCATCGCGAGCGGGGCGAGCCGGGCCGCCACGATGCCGGCCAGGGTGTGCGGCAGGAAGCCGAGGCCGGTGGCGAGCCCCCATAGTGCAGGACGTCCTGCATGTACAGGGAGAGGAAGTACCACATCGGGATGAAGCACGCCCCGGCCAGCAGCATCACCGTGTTGCCCACCCGCACGCCCGGGGCGCGCAGCAGCGCGCGTGGGATCAGCGGGTCGCCCGCGTGCCGCGCCTCCACCCACCACAGCCCGGCCAGCGCCAACGCCCCGCCGCCTAGCCCGGCCAGCGTGGCCGGGCCGACCCAGCCGTGCCGCTCGGCCTGGGTCACGCCGAACACGAGGCCGGTCACGCCGATCGTGGCCAGCGCCGCGCCCGGCACGTCGAGCCGCCGGGCCGCCGCGCGGACCCGGTCGGCGGGCAGCAGCCGCAGCGCGAGCAGGCCGGTCAGCAGCCCGATCGGCGCGTTGATCAGCAGCGTCCAGCGCCAGGACAGCGACTGCGTGAGCACCCCGCCGACCCAGGTTGCCGGCCGCGCCGCCAGCCGAGCTGACGGCGGTCCAGGTGGCCAGCGCCCGGGTGCAGCCCTGTCCCTCGGCGAAGGTGGTGGTCAGGATGGTCAGGGTGGCCGGCGCGAGGACGGCGGCACCCAGGCCCTGGACGGCCCGCATGGCGATCAGCACGCCGGGCGCCCCCGCGAGCCCCCCGACCAGACTGGACAGCGAGAACAGCGCGAGCCCGCAGAGCGAAGACCCGGCGCCTGCCGTACAGGTCGGCGAGTCGCCCGCCGAGCAGCAGCAGGCTGGCGAAGGCGATGGCGTACGCGCCGACGACCCACTGGAGCGCCACCGCGTCGAAGCCGAGCGAGTCCTTGATCGACGGCAGCGCGACGTTCACCACGGACACGTCAAGGATGACCATGAACTGCGCGGCGCAGGCGAGCGCGAGCACGGCGCGCCGCCCGCCGCTCCGCCCGCCCTGACTGGCCTTTCGGTCTGGCGCGCCCTGATGGTCCTGCGCGCCCTCCGCGCCCTGACCGTCGGGCACCGCGCCGCCCGCGTCGCTCCCCGTCCCGCCCGGCACCTCGCCGGCTGCCCTGCCCCGCTCGGGGCCGGGCGGCCGGCCCGCCGCGGCCGGTGGGGGCCGGCGTGGGTCCCCCGCCTCGTGCTCCGCCATGGCACCTGCCTCCCGAGTTTTATGGTACGGCGGTACCATAAAGGTTTCGGGGCGCCTGGGGGAGCCGTCCCGACCGATGAGCAGGGGAGGCCGGCGGTGCCCAAGACCGTCGATCACGCCGAGCGCCGGGCGCGGATCACCGAAGCGCTGGTACGGGTGGCCGCGCGGACGGGCCTGCACACGGTCACCCTGCGCGCGGTCGCGGCCGAGGCCGGCGTGTCGCTGCGGCTGGTGCAGTACTACTTCGAGACCAAGGCCAACCTCGTCCACGCGACCCTGCGCACCCTGGAGCGGCAGAGCCGGCGGCGCTGGGCGGACCGGCTGGCCGCGCTGCCGAGGCCGGTCACGGCACGGGCGTTCACCGAGGCGTTCTGCGCCGAGGCGCTGCCCACCGACGAGCCGAGCCGCGCCTTCCACCTGATCTGGACCTCGTCCGCGGTGCTCGCGATGACCGACCCGGAGCTGGCCGCGCGCCCCTTCGTGGCCGGCCCCAACCTCCTTGAGGCCCGGCTCGCCGACGCTCTCGCGGCGGTGCGCGCCGCCGGCGAGCTCCCCCCCCACCGCCGACCCCGCCGTCGAGGCCGCCCGGCTGCTGGCCCTCAGCCACGGCCTCGGCACCAGCATCCTGGTCGGCCAGCGCCCACCCGAGGCGGCGCTGGCCGTGCTCCGGCACCACCTCGCGGAGCTGTTCTAGCAGCGGGCGGCGGGGGGCGGGCGCAGCCACCGGACGGGGCCAGCCGCTCTTGGACGGGCAGCGGGGGCGGGCCGTAGGCGGGGCAGCGGTGGCGGGCCGGCTGGCACAGGCCAGCGGAGGCGGGCCAGCGGGGGCGGGATCGGGAGCCGTCCGGTATACGTCGTTGTGGGGGGTTCGCCGCCTTCGCAGCCGGAGGAGCATGCTCATGGCCCTGCACCGCGCCAAGGAGACGCCCGCGGACGATCCGTACGCCGACGTCTTCGCCTCACCGATGAGCGCGCACGTCCTGCCCAAGCACCGGATGCCGGACGAGCACGCGCCGCCCGAGGTGGTCTACGCGCTGCTCCTCGACGGCAACGCGGCGCAGAACCTGGCGACGTTCTGCACCACGTGGTCGGAGGACCAGGTGCACCGGCTGATGAACGAGTGCGTCGACAAGAACATGATCGACAAGGACGAGTACCCGCAGACCGCCGAGATCGAGGCGCGCTGCGTGAGCGTCCTCGCCGACCTGTGGCACGCGCCGTCGAGCGGCGGCGGCAGCAGTGACGGCGATGACGAGGGCAGTGGTGGCGGCGGGGTCGGGCCGAGGGGCGCCGTCGGCTGCTCGACCACCGGGTCCAGCGAGGCGGCCATGCTCGGCGGGCTCGCGCTCAAGTGGCGCTGGCGCGCCCGGCGGCAGGCGCGGGGCGAGCCCGTCGACCGGCCCAACATCGTCGCCGGGCCGGTACAGGTCTGCTGGGAGAAGTTCCCCCGCTACTTCGACGTTGAATTGCGCCAGGTGCCGCTGGAGCCGGGCGCGACGGGGCTGCGGGCGGAGCAGGTCGCGGCGTACGTGGACGAGAACACGAGCGGCGTCGTCGCGATCCTCGGGGTGACCTTCACCTGCGCCTACGAGCCCGTCGCCGAGATCGCCGCCGCCCTCGACCGGATCGAGGCCGAGCGGGGCTGGGACGTGCCGATCCACGTGGACCCGGCCAGCGGCGGGTTCGTCGCGCCGTTCCTCCACCCGGACCTGGTGTGGGACTTCCGCCTCGACCGGGTCGCGTCGATCAACGCGTCGGGGCACAAGTACGGGCTCGCGCCGCTGGGCGTGGGCTGGGCGCTGTGGCGGGACGCGGACGCGCTCCCCGCCGAACTCGTCTTCCAGGTCGACTACCTCGGCGGCAACGTGCCCACCTTCGCCCTCAACTTCTCCCGGCCCGGCGGCGAGGTCATCGCCCAGTACTACGCTTTCCTGCGGCTGGGCCGGGCCGGCTACCGCCGCGTCCAGCAGGCGTGCGCCGACTCCGCCCGGTACCTCGCGGGCCAGGTACGCCAGATGTGCCCGTTCACCCTGCTGTACGACGGCGAGGGCGCGCTGCCCGCCGTCTCGTACACCCTCACCGACCCGCGCGGGGCGGGCTTCAACCTGTACGACCTGTCGGATCAACTCCGCATGCGTGGCTGGCAGGTTCCCGCGTACCCGCTCCCCGCCGACCGGCACGAGACGGTCATCCACCGGGTGCTGGTCCGGCACGGCGTCGGCCGCGACGAGATCGCCCTGCTCGCCGACTATCTGCGGTGGGCCCTGCGTCGCCTGACCAGAGGCGCCCCCACCGACGCCGAGCGCAACCGGCTTCCACCACTGAGCGGGGCGACCTGGGACGGCCCGGGGCGGGCCGTCGTGGGGCGCGTGCGGGGGCCGTGGTGAGGCGTCCGCGGGGGCCGCTTCCGCCCGCACCGCCGCCCCCGAGGCTGACGGCGGGCCCCGCCAGGCCCCCACGGACCCCCGACCCCCACGGACCCCCGGCCCCCACGGGTGGCCCAGGGCCGCCGCGCCCGCCGGTGATCCCGGGCCACCAACGCCCGCGTACGCGACGGCCTCCGCACGCACGCCCCGCCCCGTGTCGCGTCCGTCGCCGCACGGGCCGGAGCGGCGGGGCTATGGGCCGGTGACCTCACGAACGTGCGGTCGGCACTCTGGCGTACCGACGCCCCCCGACTTACCTTGACGGCGGTGGGAAACCCCGCTGAACGACTTGCCATGTCCACGTCCGATGATCTCTGACAGCGATCAGGCCACGAGGTGAGTCTTGTTCCTCCGCCGCTTGCGCGTGCGCCGCGTACCCCGCTCCCGGCGCATCCGCCGCCCGCTCCGCGCGTCCCGCGCGCGTCGGTGCCCCGGCCGCCCCGGGGCGGCCGGCGGTTCGGCTTACTCGCCCTGGTGGTCGGCCTGCTGGTGGCGCTGGCCGTCGCCCCGGCGGGCGCGTCGCCCGGCGCCGGCGCCGGGCGACGCGCCCGCGCAGCTGCCCCGGCTCGCCACGCCGATCGACCCGCAGAACTGGCGCAACCCGGACGACATGACCTGGGACGAGTACCGCTTCGTCCCCGGCACCGACTGGGCCGACCCCGACCTCAAGCCCACCGACCGCACCTTCAAGGGCGCCCTCGTCCTGCTCGACTACCCCGACGAGGGCTTCTCGGTCAGCCAGCCCGCCGGCAAGGCCAAGTTCGGCAACCCGGTGCCGGCCGTGTCCAACGTGCCGCGCGCCGAACTTCCGCAGTTCTACGAGGACTTCCTCAACAAGCCCGGCAAGCTCAACCGGGGCCACACCATCAACGAGTACTGGATGGAGGACTCCGGCGGCCGGGTCGGCGTGGACCTGACCGCCTTCGGCGTCTACCAACTGCCGCACAAGTCCTACCAGTACGGCATCGAGCCCGGCATGAACCCCGGCGCCTGCCCGGTCGGCGACACCTGTGGCAAGGACATCCGCGCCGACGGCAAACGCGCGTGGACCAAGGACGTGGGCCCCGACAAGCCCGGTGAGTTCGACTTCGTCTTCTTCCTGACCGCCGGCGTCGACGAGTCGGCCGCCTGGCAGGAGTTCGGGCAGATGAAGTTCACCGACCCGAAGGACGTCCTCGCCCAGTGGGGACCGCCCGCGCCCACCGCCGACGGCGGCAACGCCGCCAGCACCCGCTACGTGCCCTGGACCTCCTGGCAGGCCGCGGCCCGCATCTGGCCCAACGCCGCCGACGGCTCCTCCACCCAGGCCGAAAGCTCCGGCATGGCCGTCTTCGCCCACGAGCTGAGCCACATCCTGGGCATCGCCGACAACTACAACAACCCCTACGGCAAGCCGCTCAGCCGCTCGTACTCCGGCATCTGGGGCATGCTCTCGCGGGGCTCGTTCAACGGCCCCGGCGGCCCGCACACCCGCTGGCAGACTTCGGCCACCGCGGATGCCTCGATGGGCGCCCACCATGTGCTGCGGGACAAGCTCAAGCTCGGCATCGTGGACGAGGCGAACGTGCTGCGGCTCGACCGCGACGCCCTGAAGGACTCCGGGATGGTCGTCGCCGACGTGACCGCGCGCTCGGCGCCGCCCGGCGAGAAGGGGCTGACCGGGGTCAACATCACCATGGCCCGCGACCTGTCGCCGCAGTGCGACCGCGCGACCGACCCGCTGTGCGACGGCGGCGGCTACCAGAACTACACTGTCGAGGTCGTGGACCGGATGGGCATGGACTCCTTCACGCCCGACAACGGCGTCCTGCTCGCCAAGACGAAGAACGCCGACCTGGCCCCGTTCGCCTCGGTCGTCGACGTGCACCCCGAGGACATCGACCTGGTCGACTTCAAGCGCCCCGACGGTACCGAGCAGAAGATCACCATGGGCGACTACCGCCAGCTCAGCGACGCCCTCTTCCACGCGGGCGCCGACTCTGGCAGCGCTTACGAGTACGTCGACCAGGCCAACCGGCTGCACTTCTACGTGCTCGACATCAAGCGCGACCGCGCCGGCGTGCTCTCGTACACCGTCGGCGTGCGCTCCCTGGACGGGGCCGGGCGCCAGGACCGCGGGCTCGATCTCGACCGGGGCCGGGGCACCCCGCACGGCAAGCCGGGCAAGGAACGGGCCGTGTGCACGTTCTCGCTGACCAACACCGGCGAGGCCGCCGCGGACTCCGGCGCCCACCCGGAGGACGCCGCCCCGTACCTGGACTCGGACGTGTACCGGCTGTCGGCGGCGGCCGTCGGCCGGGGCTGGTCCGCCTGGCTGCCGAACCGCCTCGCCACCGCCAAGGCCGGCACCTCGGTCCCGGTGGACGTGGCCGTGACCGCTGGCCCCGGCGCCGAACAACGCGGAAAGGTCACCCTGACCGCCCGCTCCGAGAGCGACCCGAGCAAGACCGTGCTGGCCACCTGCTCGCTGCGGAAGTCGGGCCGCTAGCCGAACTGACCACAGGGCCCCGGGCCCGCACCCGGGTCCGCACCCGGCCGGGTCCCGCGCGCACGCGCCGTGCGGGCGGGACCCGGCCGTCCCGTCGCGGCGGCGCGCCGCGGCCCCGTCGGGACGGCCGGGCGCGGCGGCCCCGTGGTGGGGGTCACCGACAGCCCCCCGTACGGCCGGCGGATAGGGTCCGCCCAGGCGCGGCCCGGCACGGAGTCGGCCGCGCGGAAGGGGGCCGACGTGCGACCGAGAGCCTACGGACACGCTCTGCGCGCGCTGTCCTGCGCTCTGCTGGCCTGGTTCGTGTAGGTGTGCTGGCACGCGGCGAGCCACGAGGCGGCGACCGTCGAGTGGACCTGCGACGGGACCGGAACCTGCGCCAGCGACCAGTTCGCCGCCGGGGCCACCCTGCTCGGCACCGGCGCCGCTGGGCTCCTCGGCGTCCTCGCTGCGCGCTTCCTGCACCGGGCGAGCGGCGGCGTGGTCGTGGTCCTCTGCGCGGTCGCCTGCATCGTCGGCTGGCACGACGCGATAGCGGACGGCCAGGTCACCCACGACTCCCAGACCGACTTCCACGTCATCGCCCCCATCACCGCCCTGTCCGTGTCCACCTGGCTCACCGTCCTGTGGTGCGCCGTGGGGCTCGGCTCCCTGCTGGCCTGGTGGGGCGCGGCGATCAGCCTCCGCCGCACCGCCGCGCTGCGCCGCCTCTCCTGCCGCTACGACACGGCCGCGGCCACGCTCTCCGGCTGGGACCGGCTGAGCGGCAGGTACGGCCAGGTCACCGTGGCCTTCCACGACGCGCGGGGCACGCCGCATGAGGTACGGGCCGTCACGGAACAGGCCGCGCTCCGACGCCCGGTCCTCGCCGTGTACGACCGGGAGCGGCCCGGCGACCCGCGCCGTACCCGCGTCGCCATCGTCCGCCGCACCAGTCGGGGCCTGGTGTGATGGGCCCGCCGCGCGGCGTGCGCCGCCTGCTGGCCCCGCACCTGCTGCTCGGCGTCGCCGTGACCGGCGCGGTCTTCGCCGCCCTCGCCTGCGGCGCCCTCTTCGGGCCCCGCGCTGGCTGCTGCTGACCGGCCTGTTCACCGGCTCCCTGACGCTGGCGGTCCTCGGCGTCATCGGCGAGCGCGACACCAGCAAGGACGCGGCCTGGCCGCTGCGCCCCGAGGGGCCGCGCGCGTACGCCCCGGCCCTGGTGCGCGGGGTGCGCGCGGTCGACAGGACCAGCGCCGCCCGGCCGCTGACCGGAACGCGCAGAGCAGCGTCTTCGAGTTCGACCTGACCGTGGTCGAGTACGACCCGCGGCAACCCTGGCGCGTCACCCTCCCACCCAACCCGCCACCCGAGCAGCGGGCCCGCGCCGCCCGCCTCGACCCCGACTCCGTCCCCACCGCCCGCCCCGTCCGCCCCACCGGCCTCCCGCCGGGCGCTCCCATCCTGCTGCTCGGCCTGGCGCTGGCGGCCGTCGTCGTCACGGCGGTCGGCACGGCGGGGTGAGGCGGACCGGCGCGTACGCGGCACGCGCGGGCCGGCCGCGCGGGGCGCGGGTCCGGGCCGGTCAGGCGTGAGCCGGCGGCGCGGGGCGCGGGCCTGGGCCGGTCAGGCGTGGGCGACCGGGCGCGGGCCGTCCCGGAAGACGTGTCGGGAGTGCCAGGTCAGATGGGTGACGGCGACGTCACTCGCGCCGGCTCGGGGGCGGAGCAACGGGCGGCCCGCCGGCTCCGTGACGTGCGCGCGGGCGGCCGGGCTGTCGCCGGCGAACCGCTGGGACACCAGGACGCGGCGGCCCTCGTCGATGCCGAGGGCGCCACGGTCGAAGAGGTTGTGGTGCAGCGAGCACAGGCAGAGCCCGTTGTCGACGGTGTCCGGGCCGCCGAAAGCCCACCAGTGCACGTGCGCCGCCTCCAGGCCGACCGTCAGCCCCCCGAGCTTCCCGTTGTAACCGCAGAAGGCGCACCGGTACGCGTACGCGCTCAGCACCAGCTCCCGCAGCCGCCGGTCCCGCCGCTGCCGCCGCGCGGCGAGGAGCGGCAAGTCGACGGCCGGCTCCAGCTCGAGGCCGACCGCGTCGCACAACTCGCCGTGCAGCGAGGGCGGGAAGTGCAGGTCGAGTAGGACCCGGGCCACCCGACCGGCCAGCCCCGGCTCCCGCCGCAGCGCCACCCGCAGCTCGGGCGCCAGCCGCCCGGCGGCCCGCGAGCCCCGCAACTCTCGCACCCCGGGGCCCGGGCTGCCCACCCCGTGCGCGGTGCGCACCTCCCACACGCCGTCGCTCGTCAGGTGGTGGAACGGGTAGGCGGGCGTCGTCCGGTGCGGCGGCCCGTACTCGACCAACAGCCGGCGCAGGTCCGCCTCGACGTCGCTGTACGACAACGCGCCGTCGGCGTCCTGTTGGAACCCGCCGAGGGCGTACAGGAGCAGCAGCGGCTTGTGCGGGGCGCGGGTGCCGCCGCGCGACCACTGCCGCAGGCTCGTGACCCGCTCCGGCCAGTCCATGGCCGTCGATCGTGGTGACCCCGCGTCGAACGCGTTCGAGCGACCTGGGCCCGCCGGTCGCGCCCGCGACCGGCGGGCCCAGGGCGGGCTCCAGGGCCGACCTGCCGTCCTCGATGTCCCACAGGCCGTTCTGCAGGACGCGGCCGAGCGTCCAGCCGGTGGCGCGCCGCCGGTCCAGGCCGAGCTCCTCGGTCAGCAGGGCGAAGCGGCGCAGCACGGTACGCGTCACGCCGTCGGGCACCACGACCTCCTGCCAGCGGTTGTCCATGGCCGGCAGCAGCTCGACCCCGGGGTCGCCGGCGAGGACGTTGTCGTAGTGCGCGTCCCAGTGCAACAGTCGGTCGTCCGCCTCGCCGACCAACTCGGCCACCGCGGACGCGCACGTCCGCAACAACCGCCGCTCGTCCACGTCGGCCAACTTCTCGACGGCCCCGGGCACTTCGGCGAGCATCGCCGTGGCGATGTCGGCGAGCCGCCGCACGTCCGGGGGCGCGGCCGCCGCGGTCATCCGCGCCAGCAACCCGGCCAGCACGTGCATCGCCTCGCCGTCGTCGGCCACCGAGGACAGCGGCCGGCTCGCGTCCAGCCGCTCCGACAGCATGCTCGCCGAGCCCGGATCGTGGTCGAGCATCCGCACCACACCACCGCCACCCCAGGCCCGCAGCCCACTCGCCGCCCCCGCGGTCTCCTCCCGCTCCTGCTGCAACTTCAGCACCGCCGGCGTCCCGTCGGCACGGGTCACTGGCAGTACAACCGATGCCATGCTGTGCGCCACGGGCCCACTGACACGCAACTCCCAACGGCTCAACATCGCGTCGGCGAGCCGGGGAAGCCGCGCGACCCAGGCGCGCCCGGACGGATTGTCATGACCGTACGACGCGGCGAACGCGTCGGGGACGGCGAGGGAATACGGCGTACTCATGTCGAGGTGTCTCCTTCGTCTGATTCCGGATGGTCGCGAAGCCGAAGGAGTCCGGGTGGCGACCGACACGCGGGGAGGGTTCCCGTATCGCGCGGCACGAATTCCGGTAACCGAGACCCGGGCCCGCCCAGCAGGGCGCTGGGAAATGGCGCGCGCGAAACCGCGAATTGGCCGGGCGGCGCATGGAGCATGCGCGATAGAGGGCGCGTGTGGGGCGCGAAACCCCGCTTCCGCACGCCCTTTTGTTCGACGCCGTGGGGGGAAATAATTTCCGTAGGGCGGGCAGAGTGGCCGGTTCGTCAGGTGATGAGAGGAAGCGAAGAGAAACCGATGGTCGTTGATCGTCGTTGGGACAGCATCTTTCGTTCGGGACGCACCACGTCGTATCCGAAGGGCCAGCGCGTATTCCTGAAAGGAGAGCCGGGGGGAAGTATTCTCCGTGTGGTGAAGGGGTGGGTGCTGGTGACTGAACCGAACCCGGACGGTACCGACACGTTCCTGGAAATCCGTGGACGTGGACAACTCATCGGCGAGACGTCCGCGTTCTCGGGTGGGGTGCGGAACGCGAATGTGGAGGCCACCTGCAAGACCCTCGTCCAGGTCGTCGACAGTGGACGTTTCCTCGCTGGCGTCGAGCGCCGCGACCTGATGAAGGACCTGTTGGTGCACGCGCAGGAACTGCATCGCCAGGCCAACGTCAGGGTAGGCGCCCGGGGCCTCGGCGTGCGGAGCAGCCTGAGTTGGCTACTCCTCGACCTGGCTCGTACGGCAGGCGAACCCCTCATCTCGGGAATTCCGCAAAAGACGCTCGCATTCGCCCTGGGCGTGACCCCGCGGACGCTGTCCAACGCCGTCTCCGAGTTGGAGCGGCGCGACGCGATCTCGGTTCGGTGGCCCGCTATCCGTATCCGCGATCAACGCACACTGCGGCAACTGGCCCGCCGGTACGCGGAGTAGAGACGCCCTCAACCGATACTGGCCCCGGCAGAGATTGTGATGCACATCACTGGCTCGCATGGGAGAATTTTCGCTTAGGAAATTCTTCCACTCGGGGCCTCCGTGGATAGCCGACCATCGAATGGACAGATCGCCGTCGGAAGCACCTGGGAGGCATTCCTTCATGACCATATTCCCGCGTATTGGCATCTTCCGAAGCAGCCCGTTGCCGCCTCACTTCGGCATGGTCGCGGTGGACGCAATGGGCTCGACCCGCCTGCCGTCCATTCAGCAGGCTCCGCTCAGTCAGACCATCGCTGAGGTTGTGCAGCGCGCTCTCGTATCGGCGGGACTGGGCGGTGTGTCCCGGGAATTCGAGACGAACACGGGAGACGGACTCTCCTTCGGGTGCGACCCCACGTGGGTCCCGTTCCTTGTGAGTCCCTTCGCCGACGAGTTGAACGCTCACCTGCTGCGGCACAACGCCGGTTCGCGGTCGCCCGTTCGGTTGCGGATGAGCATCCACATCGGCCCGGTGCCCCTCGCGCCGGGGGCGCCCCGTGACGGCAACGCGGCGTCACGCAGCGAGAACCACCGCCTGCTGGACTCCGAGCCGGTGCGACGCTGCCTGCGGGAGACGGACGCGCAGGCACCGGAGGAGGCCCAGCGGGCGGCCAGCACTGTCCCAGCCGAGGCTGGGTCTCCCCCCACCCGACACCAGCACGTGGAGTCCGGTGTCGCGGTCATGGACTGCGCCGTCCGCGACATCCACCACCACATGGCGCCGCGACAGGACCCCGGCCATTCGTGAGCGCCACGTCTGACGGGGACCACCCCGACCAGTGCGGCTTCCCGCGCCACGGCACGAGCCACTACGTAGGCCACGGTGCAGCCATCAACGGCTCATCGGCACAGCGCATCGTCGTCAACAACTTCGGATCGGCCTGCCAGCCCCTGTGTACGCACACCGCGCCACCCGATCCGCCGTTCCCCCTCGCCCGCGCCCTTACCCTGACCCGGAACCTGGCCAGTCGCATCGACGTGCTGGCCGCCCGGGTCCACACCACCACAGCGGTGCTCCTCGCCCTCGACCCGACGGGGCAACGCCCGCCGAAGTCACCTTCCCCTCCCACCCCCGGTGTGTCGGACCCCATCGGCCACCGGAGAGCCGACCATCGGAGAAGCGTGTGACCTTGCTGCACCACACCAGGCTGTTCGACACCATCGAGGCGCACGTCGCCGCCCTCCCGAACGACGCCGGAGCCAGCGGCCCCGGCCCCGCCGCCCCTCGGACCGAACCGCTGCACCGGTGCGCGGCGCGCGCTCTGGTGCACGGGCCGGCGCGACACGGGGCGGTGGCCCGGGGCATCTGGTCCGATATCCTGGGCGAGGCCACCACCGCTCCGGCCCCCGGCGGCACCGCCACGCTGCTGGTTGTCTGGTACGCCCTGCCCCGACTACGCCGCAGCGTACGGCGCATCGTCCGCCGGCTGCCGGCCGAGCGCGCCGACCTGGAGGCCGAGACCGTACGGGGCCTCCTGGAGGGGCTGCCCACCGTGGACCCGCTCCGCGCCGGAGCTGCCGAGCGCGTGATGCGGGATGCCGCGAGCCGTGCCTGGCTGTTCGCCCGGAGCACTTGGCACGAACGGGCCGCCCCGGACACCAGCCCGATGTGGCACACCCCCGCCATCTCGTACGAGGAGGCCGCTCCGGACGGCTGGGCCCTGCACGTCACCCCGCCCGACCGCGCCGACGGCCTCGCCGCCTCACTGCGCTTCACCGAGTTCCCGCAGCGCGTTGAAGGCGAGCGCATCGGCGCGCTTGCCGACGGCATGGGACTGCGGCACCTGGTCCACCGCGCTCGCCGCCCGAGCCCCGGGCGGCCCATCGGCACCTTGACCCTCCAGCCTCACCGGAGCCTGTGATGAGCTACACCCACTGAGTCCTCACCTTCGCGGAGGCGTTCGACCTCCCGATCTGTGTTGACCTGCGAACGGCCGCCCGCGCCTTCGCGGTCAGCATCGGCACCGCGTACCTCCTTGGCCCGCGAAGACCGCTTCCCCTGCCCGGTGCTCCGCGTCGGCGGCCAGTACCGCGTCCCGACCACCTGGCTGCTGCGGTCCCTCGGCATCGAGAACCTCCCGGTCTACGCGGCGGACATCGATGCCGGCGCCGCCGCGTCCGCCCTGCTGACCCGCGCCGAGACGGAACAGGAGGAGACCCCGTGAGCCCTGAGCACGACACAACGCCCGACGAACCACCATCGACACCCACACCGAGCTGCTTCGTGATCGGCTCCATCGGCGACAAGCACGCCGAACACGGCACCCCGGAGCGTCGGCTGTACGAGGAATCGATGCGCGTGTACGAGGAGATCATCGTCGCGGCCTGCTGGGAACACCACATGGCACCCGTACGCGCCCACACCCTCACCGACACCGGCGAGATCACCGAACAGGTCTACCGCCGACTCCAGCAGGACGACATCGTGATCGCCGACGTCAGCGGCGGCAACCCCAACGTCACCCTCGAACTGGGCTACCGACTCGGCTGCAAACTGTCCGCCATCCTCATCGGCGAGAACGGCAAACTCCCATTCAAAATAAGCCAGTTGCGCACGATCCGCTTCCGGCGCAGCGAGGTCAGCCTCCACGAGGCCCGCGACCAGTTGAGCCGTGTCCTGGCAGCGGGCGTCGCCCAGGGCTTCGGCCCCGTCGCCGACCTCGGCGCGGCCACTCCACTCCCCGTGCCCGGCGCCACGGAGTCGACCGAGGAGGAGCCCGAAGCGCCCGGCCTCGTCGACCGCATGGCACAGGCCGAGGAGCAGATGGACGCCGTCCTGGTGGACATCGAGGCGATGGGGGAGGCGCTGCATCAGATCGCCGCTGTCGTGTACGAGAGCACGCCGCAGATGGACGCCGTGACGGCGGCCAAGGGATCGACGAGCGCCCGGCTCGTGATCGTGGGGAACCTCGCGTGGAAGATGGCGGCGCCGGCCACCGCGCTGCGCGCGCACAGCGAGGCGTTCGCCGAGCGCATGGCGGACATCGAGGCGGGCATCCACGCGGCGTTCGACATGGCGGAGTCACACCTCGGCAGCGAACTCGACGCTGACAACGAACACTTCCTCCACCAGATCATCGACATGGCCGAGTCCACGCGCGCGGCGGCCACGGAGGTCACCGAGTTCGGCGCCATGATGAAGACGTTCATCGGCTACTCCCGCGTGCTCCGCGGCCCCGGCGGCGACATCCTGGCCGCGATGCGCGTCGTCGCCTCCGTCCTCACCCGCGTCGACTCCCTGGAGGCCCGGGCCCGCGCCCTCTTCCCCGACCCCAGCACCCCACCCCGTACGACCCACCAACCCGCCTGACACCCGGCGCGGGCACGTCGAGGGGCCCCCGACCAGGGGCGGTCGGGGCCCCTCGCCACGTCGTCCGCGATGCCCGTCCGGGACGCCTGTTCGCGTGCGCGGGCCGCTACCAGCCCCGCTCGCCGTCCAGGAGTTCCCGCAGCAGGTCCGCGTGCCCGGCGTGCCGACTGGTGTCCATCGTGACGTGGGACAGGGCCCAGCGCAGGGTGTAGTCGCCCTCCCGCTGGGCGCCGAAACTGTCCAGCGGGAGGGACTCGATGACCTTGTCGCTGGCGTCGCAGGCCGCGCTGTAGCGATCGAGCAGGCCGTCGAGGCGGTCGTGCTCGGCGACCCGCCAGTCGCCGTCCGGGTCATCAGGGCCGAACGGCATCGGGTGCTCCTGACCGCCGAGGACGATGCCGAACCAGTGCTGTTCCACCGTTACGAGATGCCTGAGAATCCCACCCACCGTCGTCTCCGACGGCACCAGCCTGGCGCGCAGTTGCTCCTCGGACAGCCCGGTCGCCTTAGCCACGACGGTCGCCCGGGCGAAACGCAGCCAGGCCCACAGCATGTCCCTTCTCGCCGAGTTGGTGGTGGGGAATTCGGCGTTCCTCGGTGTGCGGAGCCACCGGGACGTGGTGCGCCATCGCTGGGACATCCTTTCGCTGAGCGGGTGCGGGGCCATCGGATCGGATAACGGATCGCGACACCGGACGGGTCGGAGGGAACGGATGGAACGGACGGCAGGTGGGCCACCACCGCGCCAGCCGGGGAACGCGCCGCCCGACGGCAGAGCGTTCACCCGGCCGACAGGCTCCACCTCGCACACACCGGAAGGTGGTCTCACCGAACCCGAGGCGGTCCTCCCGATCGCTCTCCGTATCGATCCGAATCCAGATCGCCTGAAGTGAGCGTAGCGCCCCGAAAGGGACGTCCTGTCGCCACCAACGGCGTTCTTGAGCAACCCAGTTAGCAGCGGAAGACGGCGATATCAGGCCACCTCGGGTGGAGCTCCCCCGCTCCCGGCGGCTCCACCCCGCCCCACCTCACGCTCAGCGATCGCAGGCGATCCCGTCGCCGTCGCGGTCCAGGCCCGATCGGTACCCCGGCTGACCCCGCCAGATGGGATCGGCCCCGGCCGCGCGGACGGCGGCATAGTTCTCGTAGTAGACGCTTCCTCCTCCGGTGCTCCCGGAGGAGGAAGAGGAGGACGACGACGAGGACGACGAGGAGGAAGAGGAGGAAGAGGAGGAAGAGGAGGAAGAGGAGGACGAGCCGCCGGTAGCCGCCGACCCGTTGGAGTCCCCCGCGTCGCCGTCACCGGGGCCGGGCACGTCGGGGTCCGGACGCGACCGGGTGCCCTCGCTCTCGGGGCAGGAGGCCCCCCGCTCGACCACCTATCAGAGCGGCCGTACGCGAGGCCGGGTCGCGGACCTCCTCGCCCGCCTCGGGTTCCTGGAAACACACCGTCCAGTCATACGGTTCGGCGGGCGGCGTGACGTCTGTGTAGGCGCCCTCGGCCGTGACGTCCGTAATGCCGACCTTCTTCGCGGAGGCCGACGCGTCGGCGAACGTCTCGCCTACCACGTCCGGCATCTTCGGCCAGGGCACCGGCTCCCCGTCCGCGGCCGGGCAGGGCGCCTTCTTCCGCACGACCCCGAAGTCCAGCGTGACCTTGGAGCTGCCCCCCTTGGCCTCCGTCTGGAAGCAGACGCGCCAGTTGTCGGCGTCCCACTGCCCCGCGTCGCCGTCCGAGGCGTCGTGGGAGATGACACCAAACCCGTCCGAACCGGCGGCCGCCTTCGCCTTGCGCAGGATCTTCCCGACGTACCGGGGTACGGCCTTCCTGCTTTCCCGCTGAGTCGGCGTCGCTCCGCTGTCACCGCGAGTCGGGGTGGGCGTGGCCGTCTCCTGAACGGTGGGCTTCGCCTTCGGCTCCTTGTCGTCCGACGTGTCGTCCGGGTCGGTGACGATGACCAGGACGAGCCAGAGCAGCGAGAGCACCGTCGCGACGATCTTCTTCACGCGACTCCACCGCGTAAGCCAGACCAGCACGATCCCGACGGGCGGCAGGAGGATCAGCAGGACGACGACGAGCACAGGATGCTGCCACCAACGCCGCGGAGGCGCTGGTGTCTGCGGGGCATACGGGTGCGGCGGGTGCATGGTTTTCCCGAGGAGAGGCGAGCGGAACGCAACAGACGCGCGAGCGTATGGAGCGGTTCGACGCCGTTGCTGCCGAACGGCGGTAATCGACCGGATGTGGTTGGTGTGGCTGGTAGCCGGCCGTTCGTGGGCGTTGGGGGCTGTGAGCCGGCTTGCTGCTGGTTGCCCCGCCGGGTGGGTGGGGTGCCGGATGGGCTACGCCGATGCCCCTACGCCCCTGTGTCAGTACCGATAGCGGGTGGGTGGGTGTGCGTTCGCGAGGTTGGGGCGCGGACCTGATCAGGGTGCCGGGCTGGCGGCGCTACAGGCCCAGCCGTTCGGGCGCGGCTGGGGGCCGGGGGCCGCACACGTCGAAGGGCCCCACCGCAAGCGGTGGGGCCCTTCGACAACGTGCCCGGTGAGAGCACTGGCGGGGGATACCAGATTGGAACTCGTGAGGGGTTGCCACCGACACGCTTTCCAACTGTCCGCGCGGCCGTCCGGGGGTGTTCATGGGGGTTCAAACGGCAGGTGAGACGGGGCGCGCGTACGGCGCTGAACGGTGGCGGCCATCGGCGCACTGGACAAAGACACAGGACAACGAACGGTGCTGAACGGAGCAGGGGAGACAAGGTCATCGGACGCTCGCATGGGACGTGGGAAGCTGGAGACTGTGAGGCGCCACCGGGACGCCGGCGAGGTCGAGGAAGGGGAGGCCACGTGCCGCAGGGCAGTCCGCGAGGTACGTACCTGGAGGTCTCGGAATCTCTCCGCGAGAAGATCAGGAAAGGCGAGATCACTGAGGCGCTGCCGTCTCAGTCGGCACTTGTGAGCCAGTACACCGTGAGCCGCAGCACCATCGAGCGGGCGCTTGCCGCGCTCAAGGCTCAGGGCGTCATCGAGTCGGTACAGGGTGCCGGGTGGTTCGTCGTGGGGACCGGTGACCGTCGACCGTTGGTCGAGAAGGTGACCGACCTGTTGAGGGCTGACGGGGTCAGCGTCGGCGACCGCTTCCCCACCGAGAAGGAGCTGTGCGAACGGTTCGGAGCGTCGCGGACTGCCGTGCGTTCGGCCATCGCGCAGATGGAGGGGCAAGGGCTCATCGGCAAGGGAGCCGCGCGAGGGCGGGAAGTGCGTGCGTTGCCGGCCGGACGGGGGACTCAGACGGTATGATGACGACTGAGCGCACCGAATTCGATGCAGACGCGGCGGCGACCATTCTGCGTAAGGCGTGCGAGGTTGCCGAAGTGGACCCGGACGGAATTGAGATGTTGCGATTCGGGGACCATGCGGTATTCCGAATTGACGGCGGCCGGATCGTATCGCGCGTAGGTCGTAGCCCTGATCGCCTTCCCTCCGTGCAAAGGGAAGTGGCTGTAGCGGAATGGCTTGCGGCCGAGGGATACCCGGCGGCACGTCTCGTCACGGCGGCCGAACAGCCGGTCGTTATTCAGGGGCACCCGGTTACGTTCTGGGAAGGGCTCGCCGACGGGGAAACTTTCGCGAGTACGGGCGAGATGGGTGAACTGCTGCGGCGACTTCATCGATTGGAGTCGCCGACTTTCTCTCTCCCGCCTCTTCGGCCTTTCGATAAGGTCATGCAGCGTCTGAATCGTGCGGCCATTCTGGTAACGACCCGCGCTTTCCTCCGGTCCATGGCAGATGATTTGGAGGGTGAGTACGGCCGTCTCCGGTTCGCACTTCCGGCCGGGCACCTGCATGGTGACTTCAACGTGGGCAACGTCCTGCGTGATGCGGCTGGGCACCCCAAGGTTATCGACCTAGACGGGTTCGTCACGGGCCCCCGAGAGTGGGACCTGATGCAGACCGCTATGTACTACCACAGCTTCGGTTGGCACACAGAAGCCGAGTACGCTGATTTCGTCGCCGGATACGGGTTCGATTTGCGGGAATGGTCTGGGTATTCCGTCCTACGGAGCATCCGTGAACTTTTGATGGTCATGTGGCTTTCACAGAATGCCGCTACCGACCCGCGTGCGGCGGAGGAAGTTGAGAAGATGGTGGAAACCCTGCGATCGGGTGGCTCTCGCCGAGACTGGGCACCTTTCTAGATGCGTTAACCGACCTGTTGCCAGAGGCGGAATCCACGGGCTTGTTCCTCGAATGCAAGGAACTCCGTGGCCCGCCTCATTCCGGGGGTTACGCGCCCCTGGAACTCCCGCACGTACTGAACGCAACGTGCGGACTTCAGGCCCTCGCCGAGTTTCAGCGCGTTCAACGCGATGCTGAATCCTTGACCGATCTCACCCTGATTGATGTAAGCTTCAGCCTGAACCATCGTTGCGAAGAAATCGCTTCGGTTGTTCAGGCCGTCACCAAAGATGGAGCCGGCACCCCGCTCCTTGGCCTCTGCGGAGCGACCCAGGTCACGGAAGCAGTGGCCTATCTCGGTTGCAAGCTCCACTTCGTCGAAGTACGCGATGTAGGGCGGATCACTGTCCGGGGTCCGCAGGCCAAACATGCGTTCCGCCTCCGCTAGGGCGAGGTCACAGCCTCGTTCATCTCCGAGACGGGCGAGGGCCCGCGCCTCCATGGCGCGGAACTGTGCCCCCATCGTCGGCCCGAGGACGCCGGCGGGACCTGTGTACGCCGCACGGGCGAGCGTCGCGGCGTCCTGGTATCGCCCAAGGAACGTCGCCTGATGGCTCATCGCCGACAGGATACTTCCGCCGAGAAGCCTGTCACCGGCTGCTTGCGTCATGCGGAGAGCCTGGATGAGGTACCGCTGAGTGATGCCGTGCAAGCCGCTGTCATACGACATCCAGCCGGCGAGTAGCAGCGCTTCGGCCACGGCCGAGTGCAGTTCCTTGTCCACGGCGTTGGAGTACTTCCCGTCAAGCATCGGGCGGACGTCCGTGTGCAGGTACTGAATCAGTGCCCGCCGTGCGTGGCCGCCGCCGAACTTGCCGTCAAGCATGCTGAACGCGTCGGCCGTCGAGCGGATCATCTCCACGTCCACGGCGCCGACCGCACGGTTGCCGGCCCGCGCGAGTTCGCCGTCCGGAGGGGCGACAATCCAGCGCAGGGAAGCGGCGTTCCATGCCGCAGAGTCCGGCTGTGCTCGCACCAACGTCTGAGCGTCAGCCAGATCGGCCCGCCAGAGGTCGGACACGGTCTTGGCTGTCGTCTCCGGCTTGTCCGCGAACTCAAGTCCCAGGTCCGGCTGTACGGCGGACACCGCCGCGTTGCCCATCCCGATGTCGTCAATGGTGAGTTGGCGTCCCAGCTTGCGCCCGATGGCGTCGGCAATGAACTGAGGCATGTTGCCCCGCGGTATGGAGCCCTTGAGCCACCTCGTGACGTACGTGTGGTCACAGGTGATGACCTCGCCCGATCGGCTGGCAGCGGCGACCACCGCGCGAGCAAGCGACTTGTGCGAGAGGTCGGCTTCCTGCATGAGCGCAGTCAGTCTGGCGTTCTGGTCTGCCATCGAACCCCCAGAGAACGGCCGTAGTGCCAGCTTGACCCAACGTGACTCTACGCAGGTCAAGGCCGGGGTGTAGAGGGGGCCGCGTAGGAGTGCACGAGTGCACCCCCAAGTGCACGCTCCCGAAGTTGCCCCCGGTTGGCGACAGTTGAACCACCACCGCACGGGAAGAGCCGGCAGCCCCGAGTCGAAAGCAACGGGGTTGACGGCGCGGAATCCTTCTGACAACATGAGTGGTAGGTAATACACACAACGCATTCAGGTGTGTGCGCCGACCGTGCAGCGCCCGGAGGAAAGCCCGCAGGGGTGACTACGAAGGAAGCGCCGGTTCCTTGAGAACTCAACAGAGTGCTTTGAGATCGACGGGGCTTGACCCCGTCTCCGTGACGGCCGGGTGACGACCTTCGGCCCCGGTATCCAGCCGTGAGGGCGCGGAATCGACTTCCGCCCGGGGCCACTTGGCTCGCCGCGACGTGCCGCATTGGCCTCATCTCCGGACGCGGCGGCACTCCCGGACAGGACAGCCCGCCGCGCCGGATCTCCCATTCCCGACGTATCAAGGAGAGATCCATCATGCGAATGCGTATGCGCACTTTCGTCGCCTGCCAGGAAGCGCACGGCGACATCGAGTTCGCGGAACTGGCGCTCGGTATCGACGTCGACCTGTTCCGGGGCCCGCTGGAGTTCGAGACGGACGACGCTCGTGCCGCCCGCGAGGACGCGGCCCGTGACGTCCTCGCCGACCTGCGGGCGGAGGCGGAGGCCGGTGACGAGATCGCCGGTTGGGACGCCCTGTACGCCGACGCACTGACCCGTACGGTGCCGTTCCTCCGTGCCGCTCGCGGCTACCGGCCGGGGACGGGGGAAGCGGCATGAGCGTCGCGACGCAGAACCTGACGGCCGCGCACTCCGAGGTGAAGGCGGAGATTGCGCGGACCGACGCCAAGACGGCGCTGTTGTTGGCGTTCGTCGGTGCGGTGCTCGCCGGCGCGTGGACGGTCGCCCGTGACCTGCCGTTGAACGTCCCGGCGTACGTCGCGGGCGGGTTGGGGCTGGCGCTGCTGATCGGGGCGGCGGGTCTGCTGCTGCGGTCGGTGCGCCCGAACCTGGGTGGGCGGCATGGCTTCCCGCTGTGGGTCACGCTCACCCCCGAGCAGATCACCGACACCGCCGCGTCCCGGGACCTCGCCGCCGACATCGCGGCCCTGTCCCGGCTTGCGGTCGCCAAGTTCACCTGCCTGCGCCGCGCGGTCGACCTGACGTGCGCGGGCGGCGCGCTGCTCATCCTGTCCGTCGTATTCGCCCTGGGTGGTGCCGCATGAGCGACACCCGCAAGCCCCTGACGAAGCTTCAGACCGGTGTCCTGACGGCCGCGTTCGTGCCCATGCTCGCCACGGGCGTGGTCGGTGGGATCGCCACGTACAGCAACATCGGGCACGCCTACGGCACCGGCACCGCGCTCGGTGCGCTCTGTGCTGGCGAGGGCGCTACCGCCGTGCTCGCCCGGGTCCTGTTGGGCCTGACCATGCTGGGACAGTCCTCGCCGCGCGTGGTCCGGATCGGGCTGTGGGCGCTGCCGGCCGCCGCCGCCGTCATGGGCGCCACGGCTGCACCGGATTCAGGACGCACCGTGATCTATGCCCTGACCCCCATGGGCATGTCGGTGTCGGCGGAGGGCATGGCGTTCCTCGCCCGCCGGATCGTCGTCTACACCGACGGCCGCGACGCGGAGAACGAGCGGCGTACCGCCGACATCGTGCAGGCCCTCGCTTACCACCGTGCCCGTGCCGCCCATCACCCGGTCAACCGCGTACGGAAGCGGTCCGATCGGGCGTCGTGGCGTCTGGCCCGCAAAGTCGGGGTCGGGGACGCGGCACTCGGATCGAGGCTGTTGGATGTCCAGCGCGACCGGATCACCGATGGTGCGGATGCCGCCCTCGCGTCGATGTTCGGCGGCACCGCCCCCGCCCTCGCCCCGATTCCCGCCATGGACGCGAATGCGGAGGAATCCACCGAGGCCATGAGGAATCGGTCTACGGCTGACCTGCGGGAATCGACCCCGGCGCCGTCGGTGGTGCTGACGCGGCTTTCGGTGCCCGATCCGGTGCCGGTCGACTTGGTGAAGCCGACTCTCCCGCTCAAGCCCATGCCCGCGATCGCCCCGGCGGTCGACCCGGTCAAGGCCGATCCTACGCCGACCGGACGTCGGGCGGTGGCGGCCGACTCCCCCCCGATCCCGTCGGGCGACCGGCCGGGTTCCGGCGGTGGCGCGGTCGCCCCGGCCGAAGCGCACGACCGAACAGTTGCTCGCTGAGGCCCGCACCGCTACGGCCGACTGGCCCGCCGACCGGATCACGGCGGAGGGCATCCGCCGCACGGTCCACACCTCGCCGGCGAACGCGCGGATGCTGCGGGACACGATCCTTGCCGAACGCGGCAAGGGCGGCGGTAAGGCCGCGTGAAGCGGCTGACCCTCGCCGACTGTTTCGACCCGACCGGGGAGCGCTTCGGCATCCCCACCTTCCCGTGGCGGTGCGCACCCAACGACTTCGCCACTCGCCGCCAACTGCGCAGTCGGGGACTGCGGCCGGGCGGTCAGGACATCGCGGCGCAGATCCTGCGCCCGCGTCGCCGTCGGGAGCCGCTGACCGCGTACCTGTACCGGGTCGACCTCGCCCGGCCGGTGCGTCCGATGACGCCGGGCCGCTGGCGTGCGCACGAAGCGATGATGCCCGCCCGCCGCCGCTGCCCCGAGTGCGGCGCGGATGCCGGATACGTCATCCCGCCCACGCTCGGAACCTGCGTGACCTGCGCCTATCCCGAGGAACAGCGCGCTGCATGAATCTCACGGGCCCGGCCGCCCACCTCCTACAGCGCCGGCCGGGCCCGCCCTCCTCACACCCGAAAGTGGAAGAACCCTCAGTGAAGCACCCTGACGACGACAACGAACTCTTCAACCGGCTGGAAGCCGAGATGACGGCCAACCCCGGGGCCGATGTGGTCGACCTCGACAAGGCCCGCGCTGCGCGTGAGTCGACCCCGACTGGCCCGGCATCGGACGACCCGACCACGGCCGTCATGGTCGACCGTCCCGCCCCGACCGCGACTGGTCCAGGCTACCTGGGTCGGCTGGCCGCAGCCAAGCGCCGGGACGTGGTCCCGGTCTGGCTGCGGTCGACCGCCGAACTGCGTACGGCCGCCGCATGGGTGGCCCGCCACTACGCCCATTCGGTCGGCTATCACGCGCTGCGCTCCCCGATCTACGCCGCTCACCTGACTCTGCAAGCCCCGGCTGGGGCCGCGAAGTTCGTGGGCGGCACGATGCGGTGGGTGGCCGACCGCGATGGCAAACCGGTCCGCCTCGCCGCCGTGCGGCGCGAGGACGTGGCGGAGTACCTGAAGCTGTCGCGGCAGCGTGACGGCCGGGTCCGGCTGCGGGTCCTGGTCACCGTGCTCGCCATCTACGTCCTCGCCCCCAACTGGCTTCAAGCGCTGTCGGTCGGCGCGGTCGTGCTGGCGCTCGGCTACGCCGGCCGCAAGGAGGATGACCCGGTCATCCACAGGGCGGTGGAACTGCCCACGGCATCCAAGCTCACTAGTGACATCGTGCTGCGGGCGCTCGGCTCCCTCGGCATCCCAGCGATCAACCAGGCGCAGGGCAAGGGCCGGGACGGGTTCGAGTTCACCGCCCCGATCACGCGTGACGGCCCCGGTTGGCGTGCGGAGGGCAACCTCCCCTTCGGCGTCACGGTCACGGACATCATCGAGCGCCGCGAACGCCTCGCGTCCGGTCTGCGCTGCCCGCTGGGCTGCGTGTGGCCGGAGGCGGTGCCCAACGAGCACACCGGCCACCTGGTGCTGTGGGTCGGCGATCAGGACATGTCCAAGGCCAAGAAGCCCGTATGGCCGCTGCTTAAGTCCGGCAGCGTGGAACTGTTCAAGCCGATCGCGTTCGGCACCGACCAGCGCGGGCGCTGGGTTGAGATCACGCTCATGTACATCGCGGCCGTCATCAGCGCGATCCCGCGCATGGGCAAGACGTTCCTTCTGCGTCTGCTGCTGCTCATCGCGGCGTTGGACCCGCGCGCTGAGCTGCACACCTACGACCTCAAGGGCACCGGCGACCTTGACCCGGTCGGCAACGCCGTGAGCCACCGGCACCGTGCCGGGGACGAAGAGGAGGACATCGAGTACGCGGTGCGGGACCTGCGCGCCCTGCGCGAGGAACTGCGGCGCCGCGCGAAAATGATCCGCTCACTGCCCCGGGACATCTGTCCCGAGTCCAAGGTGACGTCCGAGCTGGCGAACAAGACGTCGCTGGGACTGCACCCGATCGTGGTCGGGGTGGATGAGTGCCAGGTCTGGTTCGAGCACGACAAGTACGGCAAGGAACTCGAAGAGATCTGCACTGACCTGGTCAAACGCGGTCCGGCGACCGGGATCGTGCTGCTTCTGGCCACGCAGCGCCCGGACGCGAAGGCGCTGCCCACGGGCATCAGCGCGAACGCGTCGGCCCGGTTCTGCCTGAAGGTCATGGGCCAGTTGGAAAACGACATGGTGCTCGGTACGTCCGCCTACAAGCGGGGTGTGCGCGCCACCATGTTCAGTTGGGCTGACAAGGGCATTCACTACTTCGTCGGCGAGGGCTCGGACGCCCGCATCGTCGGTTCCGTGTACGTGGACGCCCCGGCCGCCGAAGCCATCGGCGCCCGCGCCCGCAAGGCTCGCGAACTGGCCGGCACGCTGTCCGGCTACGCGCTCGGGGAAGAGCCGGAGGCGGACGAGAGCGCGGCGTATGACCTGCTGCGTGACATCCTCGCCGTCGTCCCGGCAGACGAGCCCAAGGTGTGGTCCGAAACCGTCGTCGCCCGCCTCGCCGAACTGCGGCCGGAGGTCTACGACGGCTGGGACCCTGAAGGACTCGCCGCCGTCCTCAAGCCGCACGGCGTCCCCACCATCCAGGTGGGCCCCCGGGTCAATGGCAAGGTCGTCAACCGGCGCGGCATCGACCGCTCGCACATCGTCACGGCGATTGCGGAGCGTGACGGAAACCAGGACGCGGGCTGACGCTCCGGGGCCGCTAGCGCCCCAAATCCGGCCTGATCAGGCTGCTAGCGGATAGCGGCCCACCTGCGGAAACCCCTGAAAGCCGCCCCGGAGGGGCCCTGATGACCCCCATCCTCCTTGCTATCGCCTGCCTACTAGCCATCACGCTCGGTTATGCCGGGCTGTGTGCGGCCTCACCGTTCGGCGACTGCCGCAACTGCCACGGCATGGGCCACAAGCTCAAGGCCGACCGCAAAGGCCGGTTCAAGCGCGGCAAGGACTGCCGCCGCTGCAAGGCGACCGGCAAGCGCATACGCGTCGGCCGCTGGCTCTACAACCGCTGGGCCCGCATCTACCACGCTGGCACCGACACCCCCTCCCGGAAGGAAACCGATGATCTTCGATATTTCCGCCGTGCTGCTGTTCGTCACTGCGTTCGCCCTCGCCGTCAAGACCAAGTCCGCCGGCGCTGGCGCCGCCATCGTGCTGTTCCTGTTCGGGTTCTTCGCCGCCGGCACCGGCGCCTACGAGCCCATCCGCGACCTGGTCAAGGCGTTCGCCGACGCGGCCAACTCCCTCGGCAACTGATCAGAGGCACTCACGATGACCAAGCTCTCACGTGGCGTTCGCACACTGCTCCAAACCATCGCCGACCAGGACGACGGCCACGCAGTCCTGTTCCATCACGCGCCCCGGGGCCGCTGGCGCCTGGACGGCACGCAGTACACCGTCAACGACCGCACCTTTCACCCGCTGGATGCCCTTGGGTTCGTCGACATCGGCGACGGTCGCACCGACCGAGTAAAGGTGACCGCCGCAGGTCGTGCCTACCTTGCTGGAGGCACGCAGTGAACGAACACGTCCCCGCCCTTCGGCCAGACATGCCAACCGCCGCCGCGTACGACCCGGCCTCGCTGGAGCTGTAAGCGCCCGACGCGGCGGCCGTCGAACTGGCCGCCGAACGCGGGCCGGTGGTCTGGGTGCCGGACGCCTACGGGCGCATGGTCCCCATGCCCAGGCACCTCGCCCCGCCGCCCATGGCGATGCCGGAGCCGCGCGACCTGACGCCGCTTCCCCTGCTTGACCCGATCGCTTAGCGCTTCGTCGGGGCCGGGATCGGCGGCGGCGCCCTCGCGGCTTGCGTCGGCTGGGGTGTGGGCGAGGTCATCAACGCCGCCGCCGGGTTCACCTCCGGCGCCGCGATGTGGATCGCCCTCGCCGTCCTCGCGTGGCGCATGCCCGTGCGCGCCATCAACGGCGGGCGCAACGGGAGCACGGTCAACATCCGCAAGGCCGTGATCAAGCGCAGCACCTTCAACGGCTGACAGGATGCCAACCCCCGTGATCCGACTGCGTATTCAGGTCGCCCACTGGCCCCGCCGGGACCTGGTTCTGACTGACACGCCCCGCCCCGACTGCCGCGACTGCGAGGGCATCGGCGGCTTCGAGTACGACTACGGCGACCACAACGGCGAGTACGCCGGCACCGACTGGGACCCCTGCGGCTGCTGGAACGATAACCGCCGCTGGCCGCTGCTGCCCCTGCCGCATCGGCCTCGGTGGCTGCGTCGGCGCCACACCGGCCGTGACCCGTGGGGGTCGGACGGCTACAGCAACGAACCGCCCTTCTAGCTTCGCCCGTGGGCGGCGGCACTCCCGGACAAGGACAGCCCGCCACCCACGGTCTCCGATCCCGACGTAGCAGAACAGGAGACCTACAGCATGACACCTCACTGCAAGGCCCGGCGTCTCGCCGGCGGCAACCACCCGGACGGGAACCCCCTGCGCACGGCTCTCGCCCTCGCGGCGGCCGGGGCCCCGATCTTGCCCCTGCGGGCGGGCAAGGTCCCGTTCGGCAACTGCCGCACCTGCAAGGCGAACGCGTGCGGCGGACGGCCCAACATGAAGGCGGCGGGCCCGTGCCAGTGCCCCTCCCCGTGTCACGCCTGGGCCGCTGCGACAACCGACCCGCACCTTCTCACCTCGCTCGTGTGGGCGTCGGTGTGGCGTGAGGCGGTGGCGGTCGCCTACCACCCCGGTGGGGCCGGGCTGACCGTGGTCGACCTCGACAACACGGCGGCCGTCGCCTGGGCCCGCGAGACCCTGCCCGCCACCCGCACCGTGCGGACGACGCGCGGCGAACACTGGCTTTATCAGGGCGGGATGCCGTCGGCGAACGCGGTCCGGCCCGGCATCGACATCAAGTACCTTATGCAGTAAGCCCGTTGGCTCGGACCCGCCACCGGCCGTATGGCCGTTCTCCCGGCCGCCGTGCGCGCCCCATGGGACCGGTCGGTGGCCACCGGGGGCCGCCACACTGAGCGCTACATCCGCACCGGGCTGGAACGCGGCCTCGCGCTCGTGAGGGCCCGCACCGAATCCGGCGCCGGATCACAGGCGTTCGGCGTCGCCCGGTTCCTCGCAGCACAGCACACCGGGTGCCCCGGACCGTGCGGACTCGCGGCGATCGGCGAGGAGATCGTGACGGCCGCCGTCTCCGTGGGCGTCCCGGAGACCTACGCGCGCCGCGCGGTCGCCAACGGCCTTGAGGCGGCCGGTGAGGGGGCGGGCATGAACAAAGGGGCTCCCCGAACCGCCACGAACGGCCCTCAAGGCGCCGCACAGGGCCCGCCACGGCCGACCGTGGGCGAACCCGAAGGTCGCCGCCCGCAAGGGCGTCCTTTCTGCCGTTGGCTTGGACCCGCAGACGGTCACCGTCACCGGGCATCACCCCGGGGCTTCAGATCCAGTGCGAAGGCGTACCCGTCGCGGACTGGCTCTGTGTCTGCGGGCACCACGAACGCGCCCGGGGCCGCGCCGCCGTCATCAGGCTGACCGCCCGCGTGAGCGTCGGCGTCTGCCCGCACACCACCACCGCCGAAGGGAGGGCCGCCTCATGACTCCACAGCCTGTGGACAGCCCCGACCTGTGGGCCGGACTGCCCACCCTGGAAGCACCGCCCGGCTAGGACGATGCGGCACCGGACGTGTGGGAGGACCCCATTCCCCTCACCGGTCGCCGTGAGCGCCCGCCGTTCCCCGCACACGTACTGCCCGCATGGCTGGGGGAGTTCGTGACCGCCGTCGCGGAGGAGACACAGACCCCGGTCGACCTCGCTGGATCGATCGCGCTTGCCGTGCTCGCCACGGCGGCCGGCGGCCGGTCGGTGGTCCACGTGCGCGGCAACTGGCGTGAGCCCACCAACCTCTACACCGTGGTGGCGCTCCCGCCCGCTAACCGCAAGTCGGCCGTGTTCGCGCTGCTGACCAACCCCCTGTACGAGGCGGAGAAGCAGCTCAAGACGGTGATGAAGCCCGTGATCGTGGAAGCGGATTTGACGGCGCGGTTGGCCAAGGAAGCGGCGGACAAGGCCGCCGCCAAGGCCGCGTCCGCCGACGGCGACAAGCGCGATGAGATGGTGGCCACGGCCGTGGGCCTCGCGCAGACGGCCGACACGCTCACCGTCCCCGCCGAACCGGTCCTGTTGGCGGACGACTCGACACCCGAGACGGTCACCTCGCTCATGGCGGAACAGGGCGGGCGGCTGTCGGTGATGAGCGCTGAGGGCTGCATCTTCGACATCATCGCCAGCCGCTACTCCGGTGCCCCCAACATGGAAGTCTTCCTCAAGGGGCATGCCGGGGGCCGGCTGAGGGTCAACCGGCAGACCCGCCGCGAGTACATCGACGCCCCCGCACTGACCATCGGCCTCGCCGTGCAACCGGATGTGTTGCGAGACATCGGGAAGGTGAAGGGGTTCGAGGGACGGGGACTGTTGGCCCGCTTCCTGTACTCTCTGCCGGTGTCCACGGTCGGTGACCGCGAGATCATCACCGACCCGGTACCGGAAGAGACGGCCTCTGCCTACACCGCCCGGGTCATCGACCTCGCCCTGTCCCTGGCGGAGTGGACCGACCCGGCCGTTATCCAGCTCACCCCGGAAGCGGACGCGGCCCTGATCGCCTATCAGAAGCGCATCGAACCGCAGCTCAAGGCGCGCGGCGGCAAGCTGGGCCACATCTCCAACTGGGCCGGAAAGCTGGCCGGGGCGACCGCCCGCATGGCTGCACTGCTGCACCTCGCCGACCACGGCTACGCCCACCCGGTCACCGAAGACACCATGCGCGCGGCCATCGAGCTGGGGGACTACTACACCGCCCATGCCCTCGCCGTGTTCGACGTCATGGGCGCCGACCCGGTCCTGTCCCGCGCCCGCAGCGTGCTGGAAGCGCTGAGGGACAACGGATGGGAGGACGTCAGCCGGCGGGACGTCTTCAGCGTCCTGTCCCGCAGCGAGGTCCCCACCGTCGCGGACCTCGAACCGGCCCTCGCGTTGCTGGAAGACCACGGATACCTGCGGTCCTACCAGCCGGAGCGCACCGGCAAGCGCGCACGTCCCCCGGCACCCCGCCTACAGGCCCACCCGTCCCTGCGCCACAGTGGCCGGTGACCCTAGCCCGCACACACAACCCCCCTCGCACAAACCGCTAAATCGCAGAAAACCCCGGACAGCCCCGCTGACCTGCGACGGGCCCCCACGCCGCCCCCGGACGGGGGGCCCGTCGCACAATCCCGCGATATTCCGCAAAAAACCGAGCACCACCCCGCCCACGGGGACCGGCTGTCGGCCCCACCTGATTTTTGCGGAATATCGCGGCTTTCTGCCGAGCACCACCCGTCAGCACCTACGCACCGCATCACCGCAGCTCAACGGTCCTCCCCGGGGTTTCTGCGGATATTGCGGTTTGTGCGGCGGCACTTGCCCATGAACTCACCCTCACAGGAGTGAGCCGTGGACGAACCCACCACCCTTCCCCTGGCCCCGACCGAAGACCCGACCCTGGTTCTCCTCAAGGTCGAAGAGGCCGCCCGTCGACTCCGCATCGGCCGAACCACGTGCTACGCGCTCATCCGCTCCGGAGAGCTGGGGTCCGTACCCGTCGGCCGTCTCCGTCGCGTCCCCGCCGACGCCCCGGCCGCGTACGTCGCCCGCCTCCGCGCAGCCCAAAGCGCCGCTTGACGACGCCCGGGGCGGCGGCACTCCCGGACAGGACAGCCCGCCGCCCCGGTCCCCCATCCCGACACGCAAGAAAACAGGAGCCTGCTTGTGGCAGAGAATGAAGAAGGGCACCCGCCGCGCCAACGGCGAATCGGCGATCTACTTCGGGGCGGACGGCCGTTGGCACGCTCGCGTGCCGATGGGCTACAAGGACAACGGGGAGCCCTACCGCCGGCACTTGACGCCCAAGACGCGCGATGACCTGGTTGAAGAAGTCAAAAAGCTGGAGAAGCAGCGCGACGCGGGTTCGGCCCAACAGCCTAGTAAGGCATGGACAGTTGAGAAGTGGCTTCAGCACTGGGTTGAGAACATCGCCAAACCAACCGTCAGCGAGAATACCTACGACGGCTACGAGGTCGCCGTTCGCGTCCACCTCGTGCCCGGTGTCGGCAAGCACCGCCTTGACCGCTTGCAGCCCGAACACCTGGAAAGCCTGTACCGCCGAATGCAGGCGAACGGGGAGCGCAAGGCCGGTACCGCTCACCAAGCTCACCGCACCGCCCGAACCGCGCTCGGGGAGGCGGTACGGCGCGGCTACGCGGCGAAGAATGCCGCCGCGTTGGCGAAGCCGCCACGGCTGGAAGAGGACGAATCCGAGGTTGAGCCCTACTCTGTGGAAGAGGTTCAGTGCCTGTTGCTCGAAGCCAACAAGCGCCGGAACAGTGCCCGCTGGATGCTGGCACTCGCGCTCGGACTGCGGCAGGGCGAGACGCTCGGACTGCGCTGGTCTGATGTCGACCTGAACAACGAGTACCTGAAGCTACGCCGGAACCGTCTGCGCCCCAGGTACGAGCACGGATGCCCGGAAGCTTCACCGTGCGGCTGAAAGGCGGGGTACTGCCCGGACAAGGTGCAGGTTCGGCGCGAGACCAAGAACACCAAGTCCCGCGCCGGCCACCGCGCCGTGCCCCTGCCGGGCCCGCTGGTCGCCATGCTTCGGGCCCACGTCGAGACGCAAGAGCGCGAGCGCATGGCGGCCGGCGACCTGTGGATCGAGTCGGACTACGTGTTCACCAAGCCTCTGGGTGGTCCACTCAGCCCGAACACGGACTATCACGACTGGAAGCGGTTGTTGGATGACGCCGGGGTCCGGAACGCCCGGCTACACAATGCTCGGCACACGGCCGCCACCGTGCTCATGCTGTCTGGTGTCCCGGCGCGCGTCATTGATCAGATCATGGGGTGGGAGCCGGGCACGTCCGACAGCATGCGGGCGAGGTACCTGCATGTGCCGGACGCCATGCTCAAGGACGTCGCCCGGAAGATCGCCGAAGCCATCTGGGGAGCCCCGGAAACGGCGCCTGTGGACAAAAACACAGGACAATGACGGCTGAGTGGACAACGAAGCGGCCCCGCTGTGATCAGCAGGGCCGCTTCCTTTCGCCTGTTCAGGCGGCTGCGGAGGATACGAGATTCGAACTCGTGAGGGGTTGCCCCCTACACGCTTTCCAAGCGTGCGCCCTAGGCCACTAGGCGAATCCTCCGCCGCAAACAATACAAGACCGAAAGCAGTGCTCGCGAACCCGATCCGGGTAGGGCGGGAGAAAGGGAGGGGTGCGGTCCTGGAGAGGGGTCGGTATCCGCTAGAGTGGGGCTCAGCCCCTCACGTGGCGCTATCTCACCTAACTCCCCCAGGGCTGGAAGGCAGCAAGGGTAAGTGGGCTCTGGCGGGTGCGTGGGGGGCGCTTGCGTTGGTGGGGGAGCCGGCGCGGGGCGCGGGCGCGTAGGGGTGTGATCAGTGCCTCAGTGGGGATTTCGGCCGGCCCGGGGCGGCGACGGCGCCGGGAGGCGGGCCGTGGGTCGCGGACGCGGGTCGGTTGTCAGTGCGGGCCGATATCGTCGTATGCGTGTCGTCCCTCGCGCTTTACCGTCGCTACCGCCCCGAGACCTTCGCCGAGGTCATCGGGCAGGAGCATGTCACCCGCCCGTTGCAGCAGGCGCTGCGGAATAACCGGGTCAACCACGCGTATCTGTTCAGCGGGCCGCGCGGCTGTGGCAAGACGACGAGCGCGCGCATCCTCGCCCGCTGTTTGAACTGTGAGCAGGGCCCGACGCCGACGCCCTGTGGCACGTGTCAGTCCTGTCAGGACCTGGCGCGCAACGGGCCCGGTTCGATCGACGTCGTCGAGATCGACGCCGCTTCGCACGGTGGCGTGGACGACGCGCGTGACCTGCGGGAGAAGGCGTTCTTCGGGCCGGCCTCCAGCCGGTACAAGATCTACATCATCGACGAGGCGCACATGGTCACCTCAGCGGGCTTCAACGCCCTGCTGAAGGTGGTCGAGGAGCCGCCGGAGCATCTCAAGTTCATCTTCGCGACGACCGAGTCCGAGAAGGTCATCGGGACGATCCGGTCGCGTACGCACCACTACCCCTTCCGACTCGTGCCCCCCGGGACGCTGCGCGAGTACCTGGCCGAGGTCTGTGGACGCGAGGACATTCCCGTCGAGGACGGGGTGCTGCCCCTGGTCGTGCGGGCCGGGGCCGGGTCGGTGCGTGACTCGATGTCCGTCATGGACCAGCTCCTCGCCGGCGCGGCCGAGGACGGCGTGACGTACGCCATGGCGACCGCCCTACTCGGGTACACGGACGGGTCGCTGCTGGACGCGGTCGTGGACGCGTTCGCGGCGGACGACGGGGCCGCGGCGTTCGAGGTCGTGGACCGGGTCATCGAGGGCGGCAACGATCCGCGGCGGTTCGTCGCCGACCTGTTGGAGCGGTTGCGCGACCTGGTGATCCTCGCGGCGGTGCCCGACGCGGCGACCAAGGGGCTCATCGACGCCCCCGCGGACGTGGTCGAGCGGATGCAGGCGCAGGCGTCGGTGTTCGGCGCCGCCGAGCTGAGCCGCGCCGCCGACCTGGTCAACAATGGGCTCACGGAGATGCGCGGGGCGACCTCGCCCCGGTTGCAGTTGGAGCTGATCTGCGCGCGGGTGCTGCTGCCCGCCGCCTTCGACAACGAGCGCTCGGTGCAGGCCCGGCTGGACAAGCTGGAGCGGAGCGCGTTGACGAACGGCATCGTCGGCGCGCCCACGGGGACGCCACCGATGGGGTACGTACCCGAGCCCGAGGGCCACGGCGTTCCCGCTGCGGCGCAGCCGATGGCACCTCCGGCCCCGACACCCCCGGCCCCCGTGCCGGGCCCCGCTCCCGTCGCCGCGCAGCCCGGCCCCGCCGGGGCCGGCCAGCCGCCCGCCGCCGAACAGGGCCATGCCGTTCCCGGCGGCCCTGGCCCGGCCCATGGCGCGGGTCAGCCCGGTGGCCAGCCGGTCGGCGGACAGCGCCCGGGGGCCTGGCCCACGCGCGCGGGTGCGGGCGGCGGCGCGGGGGCGCCGGCCGCCGGCGCCGGTGCGGGCCGCCCGGCCGGTGCCTCCCCCGGTACCGGGGGAGCGACCGGCGCGCAGGCCGGCGCGGGCGGTGGCGCGTACGGCACGGGTGGCGCGGGCGGTGGCGCGTACGGAGCGTCTGCGGCCGGTGGCGCGCTGGCTGGTCCGGTGAGCGGTGCGAGTCCCTCGGGAGCCGCGCCCGGCGCCGCGCCCCAGGGGGGAGACGCGGGTCAGGGCGCCGCGCAGGTGCGCGCGATGTGGCCCGACATCCTGGAGGCGGTGAAGAACCAACGCCGCTTCACCTGGATCTTGCTGAGTCAGAACGCGCAGGTCACGGGGTTCGACGGCACCACGCTCCAGGTGGGCTTCTCCAACGCGGGGGCCCGCGGCAGCTTCGTCGCCGGTGGTAGCGAGGACGTGCTGCGGCAGGCGCTGAACAGCCGGTTCGGGGTGCAGTGGCGGATCGAGGCCGTCGTCGACCCCTCGGGCGGCGCGGGCCAGGCCCCGGCCGCCGGGCCCGGCGGCGGCCCCGGCGGGTTCGGCTCGGGCGCGCCGGCCGCCCCGCCCCGACAGGCGCCCCAGCCGCCGGCGATCCCCACCGACGGCGGCCAGGGCGGGGCCGGCCCGGCCGGCGCGGGCGGTTCCGGCGGACCCGGGCCGGGCGGCGGCCCGGGGGCGCGGGCAGCCCGAGACCCGGCGGCGAGGGCGCCCAGCGCGCCCGGCAGGCCGCCGCGGCCGGTGCGGCGGGCGGCCCCGGTGCGGCCGGCGCGGCGCTGGGCGGCCCGGGCGGCGGCAGCGCGTACGGGGAGGGCCCGCCCACGCCCGTGGCGCCGGATTACGACATGCCGGCCGAGGACGATCCGGACCTGGTCGAGAACGCGCTCAGCGGCTACGACCTCATCGTGCGCGAGCTGGGCGCGACCGTCATCGAAGAGATCGCCAACGAGTAGCGCGTGACGGGCGGCGGTGACGAATAGTGCGTGGGTGCGCGCGGCAGCGCGGGTGCCCGTACCCCGCTACCGCCGTACCCGCCACCGCCGCGCGGCCCGCACCCGTGGTCGTACTGCTGCCTCTGGCCTCCTCCGTACGGCGTAGAGCGTGGGAACGGCCGAACACGTAGGCTCGGGCTACTGAACATGTTCGTCTACAGCCAGGAGCGAGCCCGTGATTCCCGGTGGCGGCCAGCCCAACATGCAGCAGTTGCTGCAGCAGGCGCAGAAGATGCAGCAGGACCTCGCGGCGGCTCAGGAGGAGCTGGCGCGGACGCCGGTCGAGGGTTCGGCGGGTGGTGGTCTCGTCAAGGCCACGGTGACCGGGGGCGGCGAGCTCCAGGGCCTGGTCATCGACCCGAAGGCGGTGGACCCTGAAGACACGGAGACCCTCGCGGACCTCGTCGTCGCCGCGGTTCGGGACGCCAACCAGTCCGCGCAGGAGCTCCAGCAGCAGAAGCTCGGGCCGCTCGCCCAGGGGCTCGGCGGGATGCCCGGGCTCCCCTTCTGACGCGTTCCCGACGCCCGTACTCCTCGGGTCCCGTACTCCTCGACACGTCAGCCGAACCCCGGCCATCCGGTCAGGGCGCTCCAGCATCCGGCCCCTAGGGAGCGGAGCCGCCCCCCGTGGCACCCCCCGACGGTCCCGACCCACGGCTCCCCTTCAATTCGATAACGTCTCGCGACAGGACGTCCGACACGTCGTTCGACGCGCCGTTCGGTACGTCGTCCTCCACCGAGCGAGGCCGGCCCCGGCCCCGTTCCCGACCGCTCAGCACCGCGTCCGGACCGCTCCGGTCCGGTAACGGCCCCGGCCGGCCGTGCTCCGTACAGGACGCCGACACACCAGCCACATCAGCCACTGACAGAGATACACACAGAAGGAGGAGGCGTTCCGTGTACGAAGGCGTGGTCCAGGACCTCATCGACGAGTTGGGCAGGCTTCCCGGCGTCGGTCCCAAGAGCGCGCAGCGGATCGCTTTCCACATCCTGCAGGCTGAGCCGACCGACGTACGTCGCCTGGCGCACGCCCTGACCGAGGTCAAGGCGAAGGTGCGGTTCTGCGCGGTGTGCGGCAACGTCGCCGAGGCCGAGCAGTGCCGTGTCTGTCTCGATCCGCGCCGCGACGTCGCGGTCATCTGCGTCGTGGAAGAGCCGAAGGACGTCGTCGCGATCGAGCGGACGCGCGAGTTCCGCGGCCGGTACCACGTGCTCGGCGGGGCGATCAGCCCCATCGAGGGCGTCGGCCCGGACGACCTACGGATACGGGAACTGCTGACCAGGCTCGCGGACGGCGCCGTCGCTGAGCTGATTCTGGCCACCGATCCCAACCTCGAAGGGGAGGCCACCGCCACGTACCTCGCGCGCATGGTGAAGCCCATGGGCCTGAAGGTCACGCGGCTGGCGAGCGGCCTGCCCGTCGGGGGAGACCTGGAGTACGCCGACGAGGTCACGCTGGGACGTGCCTTCGAAGGGAGAAGACTTCTCGATGTTTGACGCAACGCTGCACGACAGCCACCACGACCCGGCCGACTTCGCGGTACAGATCTCCGACCAGATCGAGAGCTTCATCGTCGCGGTCACGGAGGTCGCCAAGGGGGACGAGCCAAACAGCGCGGTCCCCTTCCTGCTCCTGGAGATCTCGCAGTTGCTCCTGGCGGGCGGCCGGCTCGGGGCCCACGAGGACTTCGTACCGGACGAGCGCTACGAGCCCGACGTCGGCCCCGAGCCGGACGTGGACGAGCTGCGCGAACGGTTCGCCACGCTGCTCGACCCGATCGACGTGTACTCCGAGGTCTTCGACCCGTACGTGTCGCGCTCGCAGCCGGTGCCCTGCCGCATCTCCGACGACCTCGCCGACATCATCACCGACCTGCGGCACGGCATGGCGCACTACCGTGACGGCCGCGTCAGCGAGGCGCTGTGGTGGTGGCAGTTCTCCTACCTGTCGAACTGGGGCACCACAGCGTCCGCCGCGTTGCGTGCCCTTCAGTCGCTCGTCGCGCACGTCCGCCTGGACAGCCCGCTCGACGAGCTCGACAGCCTGGACACGGACAGCAACGCCGACGGCGACGACTAGCTGGCCGAGGAGGCGGGACGGGTGATGGCTGCGGAGATCGCCGCCCCGCTCGGCCTGCCGTCCTCCGCGCGCCCGTAGGCGGGCGCGGGCGCGAGCTTGCCCCGCGGGTGGACCGGCCCCGGGCGCGCGCTGGCCCCGCGGGTGAACCGGCCCCGGACGCGAGCTGCTCTCGGGTGCGAGTCGGCCCGGGCGCCGGCCGGCCTGGACGGTCGCGCCGCGTGGCTGGTTCACCCGCCGTACGTCCGCATTTCGGTGCGAGGTCCGGCTGTGCGACACCCGGATGGGTGGTATTTCGGCCGCCTGGGTGTGGCGGTCGCATTGTGACCTGAATTACGTTCTTGTGTGCCCTCGCGTGAAGCGGGCAGGGTTGCTCGCTGAGCGGGTGAGTGTGGTGCGTCCTGCCTGATCATGAAGTGAGTTATGTGTCTCGCTATGTGATATTGGGAGGGCTTATCCGACTTGCTCGTTAGACTGAGCCGACCGCAGTTCCCCCTGGTGGGGGTCTGGCGGGTGACCCCAGAAGAGACAGCGAGGAGCGCACGTGGGCCTTGTCGTGCAGAAGTACGGCGGCTCCTCCGTTGCGGATGCCGAGGGCATCAAGCGCGTCGCCAAGCGAATCGTGGAAGCCAAGAAGAACGGCCACCAGGTGGTCGTCGTGGTTTCCGCGATGGGCGACACTACGGACGAGTTGATCGACCTCGCTCAGCAGGTTTCGCCGATTCCTGCCGGGCGTGAGTTCGACATGTTGCTGACCGCTGGAGAGCGAATCTCCATGGCGTTGCTGGCGATGGCGATCAAAAACCTCGGGCACGAAGCACTGTCCTTCACGGGCAGCCAGGCGGGTGTCATTACCGACTCGGTCCACAACAAAGCGCGCATCATCGACGTCACGCCCGGTCGCATCCGGGACGCGCTCGATCAGGGCGCGGTGGCGATCGTGGCCGGATTCCAAGGTGTCTCTCAGGTCAAGAAGGACATCACCACGCTCGGCCGCGGCGGCTCGGACACGACCGCCGTCGCGCTGGCGGCGGCGCTCGACGCCGAGGTGTGCGAGATCTACACCGACGTGGACGGCGTCTTCACCGCCGACCCGCGCGTGGTGAAGAAGGCGCGCAAGATAGTCGATATCGCGTTCGAAGACATGCTCGAACTCGCGGCCAGCGGCTCCAAGGTGCTGCACCTGCGCTGTGTCGAGTACGCCCGTCGCTACAACATCCCCATCCACGTCCGGTCGTCGTTCTCCGGCCACGTGGGCACCTGGGTGCGAAACAAGCCTGAAGGAGAAGAAGGCATGGAGCAGGCGATCATCTCCGGGGTGGCCCACGACACGTCGGAGGCCAAGATCACGGTCGTCGGCGTGCCGGACAAACCTGGCGAGGCCGCTGCCATCTTCCGTACGATCTCGGACGCCCAGCTTAACATCGACATGGTGGTGCAGAACGTTTCCGCCGCGTCCACCGGGCTGACCGATATCTCCTTCACGCTGCCGAAGACCGACGGCCACAAGGCCATGGAGGCGCTCACCAAGGCGCAGCCCGAGATCGGCTTCGACTCGCTGCGCTTCGACGACCAGATCGCCAAGATCTCGCTGGTCGGCGCGGGCATGCGGACCAACCCCGGGGTGACGGCGACCTTCTTCGAGGCGCTGTCGAACGCCGGCGTGAACATCGAGCTGATCTCCACCTCCGAGATCCGCATCTCGGTCGTGACCCGGCAGGACGAGGTCAAGGACGCGGTGCGTGCGGTGCACAGCGCGTTCGGCCTCGACAGCGAGAGCGACGAGGCCGTCGTGTACGGCTGCACCGGGCGATGACCGGTCTCGGTGGTGAGAGTGGTGTGAACGTGGTGAGTAGTGTGGGAGGCGTGACGAGCGTGAGTGGCGACAGCGGTGCCGCGGGCCGTGCGTGCAAGCCGACGCTGGCCGTCGTCGGCGCGACCGGCGCCGTCGGCATGGTCATGCTCGGCATCCTTTCGGAGCGGGCGGACATCTGGGGCGAGATCCGACTGATCGCCTCACCGCGCTCGGCGGGCCGCAAGCTCACCGTGCGCGGCGAGGAGGTCGAGGTCGTCGCGCTGAGCGAGGAGGCGTTCGAAGGCGTCGACGTCGCGATGTTCGACGTACCGGACGAGGTCTCGGCGCAGTGGGCGCCGATCGCCGCGGCCAAGGGCGCGGTGGCGGTCGACAACTCCGGCGCCTTCCGGATGGACCCGGACGTTCCGCTCGTCGTCCCCGAGGTCAACGCGCACGCCGCGCGCGTGCGCCCGCGCGGCATCATCTCGAACCCCAACTGCACCACCCTGTCGATGATCGTCGCGATGGGGGCGCTGCACGCCGAGTTCGGGCTGAGCGAGTTGATCGTCTCCTCCTACCAGGCCGTTTCCGGCGCGGGCAAGGAAGGCGTGGACACCCTGCGCGCGCAGCTCGCCAAGGTCGCCGGTACGGAGCTGGGCACGCAGCCAGGCGACGTGCGCCGCGCGGTCGGCGATACCGGCCCCTTCCCCGGGCCAATGGCGCTGAACGTGGTGCCCTTCGCCGGCTCGCTCAAGGACGACGGCTGGACGTCGGAGGAGCTGAAGGTCCGCAACGAGTCCCGCAAGATCCTCGGGCTGCCCGAACTGCGCGTCACCGCGACCTGCGTCCGGGTGCCCGTGATCACGACCCACTCGCTGACCGTGCACGCGCGGTTCGAGAACGAGGTCACGGTGGCGGCCGCGCACGAGATCCTGGCCAGCGCGCCTGGCGTGGTGCTGTGCGACAACCCGGCCGAGGGCGAGTTCCCTACCCCCGCCGACGTCGTGGGCACCGACCCCACCTGGGTTGGCCGCGTGCGCCGCTCGATGGACGACCCGAAGGCGCTCGAACTGTTCGTCTGCGGCGACAACCTGCGCAAGGGCGCGGCGCTGAACACGGCCCAGATCGCCGAGGTCGTGGCCGCGGAACTGACCGATAGCCGGAACTGACCGAAGCCGACACCGACCGAGCGTCGCTGACCAGCGCTGCCCCTGACGAACCGTCACTGTCCGGCAGCCTCCGACCGACGGCCGATGTCCCACGGGCCATCGGCCGCAAGCCCCCGCCAGCTCCTCCGCCTCGCGTCGCACCACACCGCGAGGCGGACGCGCAGCGGGGGCCGTGGTCTTTGCGGTGTCATACGTCGCTACGCGCTGTCGGACGCCCCCTCGCCGCCGCCCCTGCGTTGTTCCCGGCCGCGGCGACCCGCCGCGGAGCCCGTACGCCACGGGCCCGCCGGTACGGTCGAGGTTCACCTACGTCGCTGGTGGGAGGCGTGCGGGAGGCCGGGGGAGCCGGGCCTGGCCGTGGTGCGCGGGTTCGGCCGCGCTGTGTGCGGGGTCGGTTGTATGCGGCGGGTGATGTGTGTGGCGCGGCGGGTGACGTGTGGTGCGTTGCACCTGTGAACGAGGTTCGTGGTGGTTCGGTGCGGGTGCGGGTGCGGGTGCGGGTGCGGGTGCCGGTGGCGGTGCGGGGTGCCGGCACCGGTGCGGCTGGCGGTGGCGTCGGTGGCGTGGTGCGTGTGAGCGGCGCTCCGAGCGGGAGACGGGGGCGGGGGGAGAAGCGGGGCGTGGGGCGCGTACGGAGTGGGGGTCGCTTCGTGTGGGGGCCGACCTGAAGGGGGGCGGTGCAAGGGTGTCCGCCGGCCTGCGGTACAACATGTGAAGATTTCGTGGCTGAATGGCAGGGTCGCTTCGCTTGATTTGTGACATCATTTTGTTCGATTATTCGCTCTCCGCTCGCCGCAACCACGGATCGCGGGGGAGCGTCTTCGTTACCGCCCCTCACGGGCGCTGTTACAAATGGTGCATTGAGGGAGGGTCGTTGCGCATGGAGGTAATTGCGGCATTGTTCGGAACGGCGCCTCGCGCGTACAACCCTGACGGGGGAAGCGTGTCCAACAGGCGTGGCAGAGGTACTTGGCATCGCAACAGCCCTGGGGGGCGGCAGCGCGGCAGTGCGCCCGCCGCGCCCGCGTACCTCTGGCGGTATGCTGGTGATCGCGCCGTGGCCAGCCGCTCGTCCCGTCCAACTACCTTCACAGCGCGGGGACATTGACGAGGCGATGGCAGCGGGCACCACAGTCGATCACCTCACCGAGACCTATCGCGCCCATTACCGGTCGCTGCTCGGTCTCGCTGCGCTGCTTTTGGACGATACGGCGTCGTGTGAGGATGTCGTCCAAGAGGCGTTCATACGCGTCCATTCCGCGCGTAATCGCGTACGCGAGCCGGAAAAGACGCTCGCCTATTTGCGTCAGACCGTCGTCAACCTTTCCCGTTCCGCATTGCGCCGCCGCATTCTCGGGCTGAAGCTCCTCTCGAAGCCCATGCCCGATATGGCGAGTGCCGAAGAAGGCGCGTACGAACTGCTGGAGCGCGACCAACTGATCCAGGCGATGCGTGGATTGCAGCGCCGGCAGCGCGAGGTGCTTGTGTTGCGCTATTTCGCCGACATGACCGAAGCGCAGGTTGCGGAAACCCTCGGAATATCGCTGGGTTCGGTCAAGGCGTACGGCTCGCGCGGTATCGCGGCGCTGCGCGTCGCCATGGAGGCCCCGGCATGAACCACGAGCACGCGAGGCCGGGTAGGTCCGACCGGCAGGATGGTCATGGCCGTTACGAGACCCATGAGGCGCCCATCACCGCGGAGAACTCTTCCGACGAACCGGGCGGTACGACGGGTTCGGCCGCGGGCCCCGATGCCGAGGAGCGCACCGCCGGCGGGCCCGACGGGCCCCCGCCGACGACTCCCCCGAACCACCTGCCCCGGCCGGCACTCCGCGCGGTGACGAGCGGACCAGCGACCAGCCCGAGACCGCCCGCTCCGGAGCAGGCCAGCCTGAGACGGCGCGGCCCGACCCCGACGGGCTAGGAGCGCACCAGCCCGAGCCCGAGCAGGAGCCCACAGCCGAGCAGCTCGCGGCGGGGCGGCCGGTAACGGCGCGGCCCGTGGTGGAGCGGGCCGGCGCCACGCGACCCGAGGCCGAGCGGTCCCGGGTCGAGCGACCTGAGGCCGAGCAGCGTGGGGTCGAGCGGTCCGAGGCCGAGTGGTCCAAGACTGTGCGACCTGAGGCCGAGCGGTCCGAGCAGGGCGACAGCGCGGACGGTGGCGGTGGCGGTGGCGCGACGAGTGCGGGTAGGTCCGCCGACGCGACGGCCGAGCGCGACGACACCGGGGAAGAGTTCGGCGGCGGGTTGGCGGGACTCGGCGGAGAGTTGGACGAGCAGGCCCTACGCCGCCTGCTCCAGGGCGCCGTGGAGAACCTGGAGCCCACCCCGGAGGCGCTCGATCACCTGCGCCGCGCCGTACCGGTCCGTCGTACACGCCGCCGCCAGGCACTCGTCGGCGCAGCCGCGGCCATCGTGCTCGGCGGGGCGGCGATCCCCGCCTTCGTGCACGTGACCGCCATCGGCGACGACTCGCACGGCCGCCCAGCCAACGCCGCGAGCAGCGAGCGCACCCCCGAGGCGGTAACCCGGCGGCCACCACGGCGAGGGCGGTCCGAAGGACGAGCAGTCGAAGCGGCCGTCCGAGAAAGACATGGAAAAGGTGAAAGAAGACAAGAAGGAAAAGAAGTAAGGACAAGCCCACTCCACGGGCCACCCGCTCCGCTGACCCGCCCCCACTCAACCCGTCGAGCACCCTGGCCGCCACCTCGCCGACCTGCGCCAGGGACCAACTCGGCGACGGCGGGAGCAGCGCGAGCGCGGCCGACGCGGAGGGCCAGGTGTACGGCTCGTTCCGCGTCGTCAACACCTCGGGCGACCCCTGCACCGTCGAGGGCAGCGGCGTCGTCGGCGCGATGGCCCAGGGCGCCGCTGACCCGTCCAGCGTCCAGGTCGTCGACCACACGGTGGGCGACCCCAGCCACTCGATTGCCCCCGCCCTCGGCCGCCACCGAGGAGCTCATCCTGCAGCCGGGCCAGGCGTACGAGGTGCGGTACGCCTGGATTCCCGCCCCGGGCGGCGGCGCCTCGGGGTGCTCCGACACCAGTACGCCGAGCCCCACGCCGACGACCGGGGAGCCCCAGAAGACCCCGGCGGAGGGCGCGCCGGCCTCCGAGGCACCGGGAGACACCGCGGGGCCGGGCAGCGGCACCGGTGGCGGCGGTGGCGGCGAGGAACCCGCCACCCCGTCGAGCGTGGTCATCAGCCACACACCGGACGCGGGCGACCCCGTGGTGGCGAGCGCCACCGTTCCCGAAGCGTGCGCCGGCACCGTCTACCACACCGGAGCCCTGCCCAGCCCTTAGCGCGAGCGGCGGCGCTGGCCCGTAGCACCCGCCGGAGGACCGCGGGGTGACTCGGGCGTGGGTGGCGGGCGGCATGGCGGAGGAGGTTGGTTGCGGGGCTGTCTGGTTTCTTTCCCCCCCCGGGGCCCTTCCCCCTCCCCCTCCGAACCCCGGTGGCCGAGGCCCCTCCTGCTTCCTCCGCGGCGCCAGCCCGTACCGTGGTGGTGTGTATCGGTTTCTGCTGACGCCTCGGTGGTGGGGGATCAACGTCTTCGCCGCGCTGAGCATCCCGCTCTGCCTGTTCATGGGGAGCTGGCAGCTCGGCCGCTTCGAGTCGCGGGTGGACTCGCACCAGGAGCAGCAGGACCACGCCGCCGAGGCGGAGTCGGCTGCCGCCGCGCCCCTCGCCGAACTGCTCCCCGTGACCACGGAGACCTCGGGCCGGCAGGCCAGGGCGGTCGGACGGTACGACGCCGCGCGGCAGTTGCTCGTCCCGAACCGTTCGCTGGACGACCGCGAGGGCTTCTACGTCCTCACCCTGCTGCGCATCGACGGCGACCGCGCCCTGCCCGTCGTCCGCGGCTGGCTGCCCGGCGACGCGGACTCCCCGGCGGACCGGGCCAATGTGCCCGCCGTACCGGCCGGCGAGGTGACCGTGGTCGGCGCGCTCCAGGCGTCGGAGCACAGCACCAGCGACGGCGTCCAGGCACGCGGCGGCTTGCCGAAGGGGCAACTCGGCATGATCAGCGCGGCGACGCTGGTCAACCTCCTGCCGTACGACGTGCACAACGCGTGGGTCACCGTCACGAAGGCCACCGCCCCGCTCAAGCCCGTGCCGCCTGCCGCGGCCGAAGGCATCGGGCTCGACCTGAAGGCGTTCCAGAACCTGGGCTACACCGGTGAGTGGTTCGTCTTCGCTGGCTTCGTCATCTTCATGTGGTTCCGGCTCTTCCGTCGCGAGGTGGAGCACGCCCGCGACGTGGCCCTGGGCATCGTCCCTCCTTCCGATGATTCCGGACCCGGCCCCTCCGACGGGCCGGACGGTCCCGACCACCCCGGGCCCGCCCCCGACGCCGCCTCGCCCGACCCGGCCTCGGAGGCGTCAGCCCCCGAGCGGCGACCCGACCAGGACCGCGCGCCGGAGTCGGCGTCCGCCCCCGAGGCGGCCGGGGCGACCCGCGGCTGACGAGCAGCCCACCCCCGACGTGCGGGGCTGCCCCCGCCCCGCACCCGGTGCACCGCCTCGGGCGCCGTGGCCCGTCCCGTACGCCGTACGCCGCGCCCCCGCCCCGACCTCCGGCCGGCGCGCCGGGTCCGCGCGGCACCGGTGGCCCACGGCGCACCCGGGCTCACGGCGTGCCTGAGCCCAACGGCGCACCCGCGACCAACGGCGTGCCGCCGGCCCGCAGCGCATCGCTTGCCCCCCTCCGCTCCGCCAGCCCCACGCCCCGCCCGCGCGCCGCTCGCCCCTCAGGCGGCGGGCCGGGCCGGGGGCGGCGGTACGTCCCGCCGCCCCGCGCCCAACCGCCCCGGGGAGGGCCCGGCGCTACGGGCCGGCGACAGCGGCCGGGTTGGAGGCGGCGCTGCCGGTCGCCCCGCTCGTGGAGCCGCCCACGGGCCCGCCCGAAGCGCTGGCGGAGCTAGCCAGGCTGGTGGTGTCGGTCGTCGAGGTCGGCTGGCTGGTCGGCTCGCCGTCGCGCCCCAGGTGCCGCTCCGCGAACGCTATCTCCATCCGCACCTGCTTGATCCGTTCCTCCACGACGAGTGAGCCGTGCCCGGCGTCGTACCGGTACACCTCGTGCACCGCGCCGCGCTGCTCGAGCCGGGTGACGTAGTTCTCGACTTGGCGGATCGGGCAGCGCGGGTCGTTCACGCCAGCCGAGATGCAGACCGGCGCCCGGACCTGGTCGACGTAGGTGAGCGGGGACGAGGCCGCGAACCGCTCGGGCACCTCCTCGGGGGTCCCGCCGAGGAGCGTGCGGTCCATCGCCTTCAGCGCCTCCATCTCGTCGTGGTATGCCGTGACGTAGTCGGCCACCGGCACCGCTGCCAGGCCCACTGACCACACGTCGGGCTGGGTGCCGAGGCCGAGCAGCGTCAGATAGCCGCCCCACGAGCCGCCGCTGAGCACCAGCCGCTCCGGGTCGGCCAGCCCGGAGGAGACGGCCCACGCGCGCACCGCGTCGATGTCCTCCAGCTCGATCAGTCCGACGCGGTGCTTGAGCGCGTCGGTCCAGGCCCGCCCGTACCCCGTCGAGCCCCGGTAGTTCACCTGCACCACCGCGTACCCGTGGTCCACCCAGGCGGCCGGGCCGGCCGCGAAGGCGTCGCTGTCGTGCCAGGTCGGCCCGCCGTGGATGTCGAAGACGGTGGGGAACGGACCCTCGCCAGCCGGGCGTTGCACCAGCGCGTGCACCGGGCCTGCCGGGCCCTCCACCCACGCGTCCTCCACCGGCACCGAGTCCGGGGCCCGGCTGAGCCCGCCCGGCAGCGGCGGGGGCTCCAGCACGACGCGGCCGGTCGTCGAGCGGACCTGCGGGGGGTGCTGGGCGGACGACCACAGGAACTCCACCGAGCCGTCGGGTCGGGCCGTCGCGCCCGAGATGGTGCCCTTGGGCGTCTCCACCCGCGACAGCTCCCCGGACGCCAGGTCGTACCGCCACAGCTCGCCGCGTGCCTGGTAGCTGTGGTCGACGAGCAGGGCCGTGCCGTCCGGATACCACTCGGCGCCCACGTCACCGGGCAGATCGATGGTGAGCGCGCGCTCCTCGCCGGTGAGCGGGTTCCAGATCATCGGCTCCCACCGGCCGCTCCGCTGGTGGCCCACGAGCAGCCGCGCGTCACCCGCCACCGGCGCGAACCCCAGCACGGCGAGACCCAGCTCCTCTGCGCCGCCCTCGGTGTCGTCCAGTTCGGCGACGGTGGTGCCGTCGAGGCTCACCACCCGGATCGCCGAGTGCATCGCGTCGCCGTGCTCGGTGTGCTCGATGGCGATCAGGGACGAGTCGTGCGAGAGATCGCCGACGCCCGCCGACTGGCGGTGCCGGTAGATCTCCACGGGGGCGGGGGCCTGGTCCCCACCCGGTTCGACATCGGCCGCGTCCGCCGCCCCGGGCCGGGCCGCCAGGGTGCCGGTGCCATCGCCGGTGCTGGCACCGGTGTCGCCCGCCGTGCGAGTACTCCGTATGACGTGGATGACCGAGCCGTCCTCGTCCGTGGAGCGGCCGATGACCGCCGTGCCGTCGAGCCCGAGCGCGAGCCCCGCGGGGTAGGAGGGCGCGAGGCCCGGCACGGCCGGCTCATCGGGCCCGCCCGCGAACGGCTGCCGCTGCCATATCCCGAACTCGTCCCCGTCGGTGTCGAAGAACCACCAGATGGACTGGCCGTCGGGGGACAGCACGCCGTCCGTGGTGCCGTTCGGCCGGTCTGTCACCTGGCGCTGCTCGCCCGTGGCTCGGTCCCAGGCGTACAGCTCGTACGTCCCCGTGGCGTTCGAGACGAACAGTGACCGCTCGGGCGCGCCCTCCGCACAGTCCGGCAGCCCCACGCGCGCCGCGCGGAACCGCTTCTCCCAGTCCGGCCACTCCGCGCTCACGGCGCCGGCCGCGCCCGCTGCCGGGCCGCCACCGCCCTCCTGGTGGCCGTGCTCCGCGCTCCCGTCCGCCTGGCCGGTCCCGCCCCGCACCGCTTCGCTGCTCTCAGTCATGACCCCATTCTGCGCCGACCGACCCACAACTCGCTGGCGAGCCCTTCTGCCTGTGGATAACCTCCCGGACATGGCACATCTCCCTGCCCCCACGACTGGCGAGAAGCGAACCGCGCCATGTGGGACGAGCGGGTTCCCATCCACCTGGCCAGCGACTTCTACGACCTCGACGCCTTCCGCGCGGGCAAGGACCCGCTCTACGACTTCCAGGCGGACGAACTCGGTGACTCACCGGCAAGAGCGTCCTGCACCTCCAGTGCCACATAGGTCTCGACACCCTCTCCCTCGCCCGCCGTGGCGCGTCCCACGTCGTCGGCCTCGACTTCTCCGCGCCGGCCGTGGAGGCTGCCCGCGACCTCGCCGCCGAGCTGGGCTTCGGCCCCGACCGCGCGTGTTTCGTCGCGGCCGACGTGTACGACGCGGTGGAGGCCGTGCCGGACAGCGCGTACGACATCGTCTAAACCGGCATCGGCGCGCTGTGCTGGCTGCCCGACATCGTGCGCTGGGCGGAGACGGTCGCGGCCCTCGTCGCACCGGGTGGCTTCCTCTACCTCTCCGAGTTCCACCCGCTGGTGGACGCGCTCGACGAGGCCACCGCCAGCCGCATCGCGTACGACTACTTCAACCGCGAGCCGTGGATCGACGAGACCCCCGGCACGTACGCCGATACCACCGCCCCGACCAGCAGCAACCGGCGAGTGGAATGTCAGCATCCGCTGGGCTCGGTGATCAGTGCCCTGGCCGCCGCGGGGTTGCGCGTCGAGTTCCTGCACGAGCACGACATGACGCTGTTCCAACGCTTCGACTCGCTCCAGCCCGAGGCCGACACCCCCTACTACCGCCTGCCCCCCCGACCAACCCCGCGTCCCCCTGATGTACTCGCTGCGCGCCTCCAAGCCCCCGGCGCACCACTGATTCGACCGCGGGCACCGCCGCGTGGCCGCCTCGCACCATCCGCCCCGCGCGCCGGCGCCGCCGCGCTCCCCATCCCGCGCCCCGCAACCCCGCACCCCGCGCGCCCCCAGGGCCCGGAACCAATGCCCGTGCACCCGCCCCGTCACTCGGTCGCGAAGACCAACACCGCGTTGTGACCGCCGAAACCGAACGAGCAGGTGATCGCGGCGGACATGGCGGCGCGGCGCGCCGGCGACCACGTCCAGCTTGTGGTCCCCGTCCTGGTAGCCGAAGTTGGCGACCGGCGGGATCGCCTGGTGCTCAAGGCTGAGGACCGTGTACGCGGCCTCCAGCGGCGCCCCGGCGGCGCCGAGCGCGTGCCCGACGACGCTCTTGGGCGCCGTCACCGGCGGCGGGTGCTGGCCGAACACCCGGCTCAACGCGGCCGCCTCGGCGGCGTCGTTGAGGCGCGTCGAGGTGCCGTGCGCGTTCACGTGCCCGACCTCGTGCGGCGCGCACTCGGCGTCCCGTAGGGCGATCCGGATCGCGCGTGCCGCGCCGCTGCCGTCCGGGAGCGGCGCGATGGGGTGGTGGGCGTCGCTGGTGGCGTCGTAGCCGCGCAGGAGCGCGCGCACCCGGGCCCCGCGTGCCCGCGCGCCGGCGTACCGCTCCATGACCAGCACCGCCGCGCCCTCGCCCAGCACGAACCCGTCGCGGTCGGCGTCGAAGGGACGGCTAGCCAGCTCAGGTGCGGTGGTCCGGCGGGACAACGCCCGCAGCCGCGCGAAGCACGTGGCGCTCATCTGGCAGCAGGCCGACTCGCCGCCGCCGGCGAGCACGACGTCGCACGCGCCCCCGCGCAACAGGTCCCGGGCCACGCCGATGGCCGTGGCGCCCGACGCGCAGGCGCTGGCGGTGGTGAAGCCGGGCCCGCACGCCCCCAGGTCCATCGCCACCTCCCCGGCGGCCATGTTCGGCACGCTGCGCGGCAGGGCCAGCGGCGACACGCGGTCCGGCCGCTCGTCGCTCAGCGCGCGGAACTCCGCGGTGTACGTGTCCAGGCTGTTGGACCCGACACCGAGCACCACGCTGACCCGCTCGCCGTCCCACGCGCCGGGGTCGAGCCCCGCGTCGACCACTGCCCGTCGCGCCGCGACCACCGCGAACTGGTTGAATCGGTCAGTACGCCGCGTCCACCGAGCCCCCAACTCCGCCGCCGCGTCGAACCGGGGTACCCGGCAGGAGAAGTCAACCGGCAACCCCGCGAGTTCCGCGTCGTACGCGGCGACCGAGCGCCCCCGGCACAACCCGGCCCAGTTCGCCTCGGGCGTCAGCCCGACGGGCGAGAGCACCCCGAGTCCGGTCACGGCGATGTCGGCGGTCCGCGTCGTGGCGACACCCATCGTTCTCCTCACGGACCGCTCCCTCGGCGTTGGTGCGCACACCGCCCGGAGCGGGGAGGCGGTGCGCGGCCACGTCCTCGACGCGTAGGACTGTGCCAGATCAGGCACCCTGTGCGGCCGTGCCGACGTGCGCCATCTGGGGGGGGAGAACGATGTTCGAGGCCAGGGGGTACGGCGACCCGTCCCGCCACACCCGACGGAGGCGGCGCACGGGCCGCTGACGCGTGCCGCGAGCGCGCCGCCCACGCCGTGCCCGCACGCCACACGCCCCCGAACCTCCTGGCTCCTGGGCGGCGCCCGCTGTTTCCGCGTCATCGAGGGCGCCGCACGCCATCTCGTCCTACCCCGAGCACGTGACCGTCGCCAAGAACGTCGTCGACTCCGCCAACACCTCGCCGCGCACGCCCCGTTGTTCGTCCTGGCCAAGCTCACCGAGCGCGGCGACCTCCCCTCCGCCGCCCGTGTTCCGCTCCTCGCCTTCCGTGGTGCCCTCTCCTCGGCGGCCCAGGTCGTCACCTGCCTATGTCCAGACGCACGGCTCCGCCGTACGGCCCGGCGCACGGACCGTTCCCGCCAGCCTCCATCGCGCCTGCCCACACGCTCTGCAGAGGATTCGTAACTCACAGCCATGGCCAATCGTGCTCTTAGACGCATATGTCACGGAAGGTGATGACCGCGGCTGGCTGATTGCGGAACCGACCCCCGCTGCCCTGGCCGACTCCCGCCCTACCTGCGTGTGATCCGGTGCTGCCATGGATGAAGAGCGGCTTGGGACACCATCGTTGGGGGCGATGTGGGGACATCCACGCGATGGCAGGGACCGAACGGCGACCTGTGGAGTTCCGCTTCCCGGCGGCTCGCGCGCTGGCGCGACGACGCCTGCCGAGCCCTCCAGTGGTGGTCGCATGAGCGCGTCCAGGTCAATGCGTATCTCGTCCAGGTCAATGCGTATCTGACGACGCACGAGGCGTCGGGTTTCCCGTTGCACTGGGACGACCACGACGTGGTGATCATCCAGCTGGCGGGCGAGAAGGGCTGGGAGGTCCGCAGCACCTCCCGGGCCGTGCCTCTGTACCGGGACGCCGACCCCAACGACACCCCGAGCGAAGAGATCATCTGGTCAGGTGTGCTGAAGGCCGGTGACGTGATGCACATCCCCCGTGGTCACTGGCACCAGGCGACCCGTAACGGCCACGGGTCGGGGAAGAGCCTCCACGTCACCTTCGGGATCACCAAGCGCACCGGCGCGAGCTGGCTGGCGTGGCTGGGCGACTGGTGCCGCGAGAAGGAGATCTTCCGGCACGACCTGGACTGTCGTGACGGAGTGGTGTTCCACGCCGTGACGGAGGCCGTCACCTAGCTGGTCGCCGAACGCTCGCCGGCCGACTTCCTGGCCGCGTACGAGCAGGCGATGCCGCTTCCCCGGCAGGTCCCCTTCCTGGACGTCTTCGGTTCACTCGAGGCCGTGGTGTGCACCACCCACTTCCCTCCGCGCATCGAGGAGAACGGTGAGACCGTCGACGTCCTGGCCTCGGGGAAGAAACTGACCCTCCTGGCCAAGGCCCTGCCCTCGCTGCGGCTGCTGCTGAGCGGGAGGCCTGTGCCGCTGGACCGGGCGGTCTCCGTCGTCGGGTCCGAAGCGGTGGAGGTCGCCGAGATCCTGGTGAAGGACGAGCTGTGCGCGGTGCTCACCTCCCGAGTTGTCCTCGGGCTACACCGGTCTCGCCACGAACGCCGCCTCCTGACCGGGGCGCTGGATCTCGGCGTCACCTCGGTTCGACACGAGCGCCAACTACCTCGGTTTCCGCTCGCACACCGTCCTGGCGCGGACGGCCGGCGATCTTCTGCCCAGGCTCATGGTCTCCACGAAGGTGTGGGCTACTTCCCGGGACGGGAACGGGCCGAGCACTCCCTGGACCCCGTGCGGCTGTACGAGGCCGTGGAACACGCCGTCCGGGATCTCGGACGGGAGCCCGGCCTGGTGTTCCTGCGTAACCCGGAGCAATCCCTTGGTGACGCCTCCGCCCATGGTCGGGACACGCTGGCACAAGCGTGCGCCGCGCTGGACGACGCCACATCGAAGGGGCTGTCCGGTGCCTGGGGCATGGCCTCTTGGGATCCGTCCCCGCTGGTCGGCCTGGTCGATCCGACGACGCCGAAACCATCGGTCCTCATGGCGCGAGCCGGGCTGCTGGTCGGTACCAGAACGCTCGAAGCCGCTGAAGCCCTCGCGGCGGCCTGGGACCTCGACCGCAGTCGCTTGTGGGGTATGAGCCCCTTCGGTGGAAACACGGGGAACTCGGTATGGGGTCGGATCGACCCCCGGGTCTTCCTCCAGGGCGGTGACGGATTCTCCCGTGCCCAGGCGGCCTTTCGGGCCTCGTACTGCCTCCCGGGTGTCGGGACCATGGCCGTGGGCACGGACGATCCGGCTCATCTGGGCGAACTGCTCGACTCCCTGGCCGCCGAGCCCAATGAACGGACGATCCACGAGTACCGCGCCCTCCTCCGGGAGCGGTCGACGGGTCAGCCGACCTGAAGCTCCGCGATGACCTGCCGTGCCCTGTGCTGGGCGGGTTCGATCCGAGGGTCCTGCGGGTGCGCGTCCGGTCCGAGGATCTTGGCGCATACGAAGAGCTTCATCAGCTTGCCGTCCCAGCTCTCGAAGTCGTGCCTCCGCTCGCGTCGTACGCGGTCGGCCAGAGCGGGGACGGCGAGCGAGGCGGCCCAGAGGGTCGCGGAGTCGAGGACCCCGGGGGGCGTTTCCCCCGTCCTCCCAGTCGAAGGGGGAGAAGGTCGGCGCGCTCATGTTGGCCCAGTTCAGGTCGGCGTGAGCCGGAACCCACCGCTCGACGGTCGTGTCGATCAACTCGGGGAACACGCCCCGGATCGACCCGCTGACCAGCTCCTGGGTGATCGTGACGGTGTCCGGAGTGGCTACGCGCCTGGTCGTGTTCCGTGCGAGCGCGTCCAGTGAAGAACCGAAGGCCCGCCACCACTCCTCCGACAGAGTCGGCTCCTGCGTCAGGACGGCGGTCCCGATCGGCGTACCGGGAAGGAGATCGGTCTCGTCGGGCTGCCACATCGCTGGCTCGTCCGCGTCCCGCCAGACCACACACCCTCTCCACGCGGGCTGGGTAACGCCTTCCAGCCGGGCAGCGCCCTCCGTACCGTTCCACCCCTGGTCCGTGATCTTGTCGAGGGAGCGCCGCTCCACTCGCACCCAGGTACCTCGGTCTGTGCGGGCCCCCACGGACCGGCGCTTGCGCACGGCCGTGCCCAGGTCCAGCCGGGTCTGAAAGGACCGCTCGACGCGGTCAAGAACCTTGTCGACCGGCTCGACTCGGAGGTCGACAGAGCGGACAGCGGAGACCGAGTGCGTCATGCGGGGGACCGTAGCAGCGGGCCACGGTACTGCGGGGACATCTGAGCCAAGAGGGGCGAGCGATTACCTGATGCCTATGGCGTGATCCGGGTACAGCGACGGCCTCTTTCGGATGCAGGAAGGAGGCCGCCAGCGGTCGGCCTATCGGCGTGGACTGGGCCGTGGCATCGGGCTCAACGGCGTCGCGGCGACGGGCTCGTTCTGGTGCACGACCATGGGCCTTGCGGCCCTGGTCGAGCGTGCCTGAGCTGCCGAGGGCGCGGGCGCTGGGTGGCGGCCTGTGAGCGAGACGGCGGATCCGCCAGGTGAGGACCTCCGCACTCGACACACTGCTCCGGGGACGACCCCTGCCCCTGTGAGTAGGCGTTTGTGCGGCTGAAGGGCCGATTCCTTGCAGCGAACGGCCATTCAGCCGCCCTCAGGCTCGTCCGTGTGGAGTATCGATTGCGCTGGCCTTTGGAACGAGCCTGGGCGGTACTGGGCGAGGCGAGTCCGCATAGGTTGCGTGCGCGCGCTCTTGTTCACGGCGCCAGATTCGCAACAGCGCCTCATCTGAACGGGGCACGGCGAGTCCCACGCTTCTGAGGATCTCCCGGAAACAAGGCACCGGTCCGCCTCCCGGTGTCATGACCAGTGCGGATAGCAGCGGAGCGTCGCCTGACTGGTCCTCAATCTGTGCGAGCAGTTGTTGGCGTGCCTCCTCAGAAGTGGTCTTCGCTTTGGCCAGGAGCGGCCAGTGTGTAGTGCCACCTGCCTGAGCAACCCTGAGCAGGCGTTGGCGCAGGTCCTGGCCTGGATCTGGCGCACCGGGCGGTTTTGTCTTCTGGACCCGAGGTACCTGTTGCTGCTGATCCGGCTTGAGCTCTCCATGTGAGGAGTTTTGGCGAACGGCGCTCTCAACGGGTTGCCGGTGACGTCGAGCAGCCTTCTCAGCCGTTGTGATGGCATTCTCGAGTTTGGCCGCTGCTTCTCGCAGGACACCCGAACCTCGACTGTTGAGTTGAACTTGCCGGGTGCTCCCCAGCAGCCGACGAGCTGCTCGAAGCTCCCGCTTCAGTCGGACCTTGGCTTTGCCCGGGGCGCTACCCATCACTTCTTGCCCCCGAGCAACCAGGCGCTCCAACCGCCCCCGGCTAATTGAGGAACGATCGCCCGCTCTCTTGCCTGCCTGGTGTCCTCGGTGTCGTGCCGGCTGGCGAGTGGGGTCTGGGAGGCGGACAAACACCTCAGGTACTGCTGCGCCAAGTGGCAATGCCGGAGGCATAGTGCGTGGGGGACTCCGTACTTGGCGAAGGCGCGATCCGTTTCCCGTTGAGACCACCGTTTCAAATGAGATGCAGACGACGGCAGTCCCAAGCCGAGGGCTTCGAGGAAGTTGCCTAGGTACGGCAGTGGCCCGCCAGCATCAGTTCGGATGAGAGCCGACAACACCGGGGCATCTGGAGGGAATGGTCCATCTACCTCCGCAAGAAGGTCTCGAAGATCATCGGCACTAAAGCGGGTGAAGTCTGTACCGACCGTCTGTCCGAGACGTTTCCAGGTCGGCCTGGTCGCCCAGCGGGCATCCAGTTCAAGAGCTTCGCGCAGTGCGACGACAAGCTCTTCCCCGTTCATGTCCTTGGCTGCTTGGCTTCTGCTGGCCGCCCCAGGTGACGAATCTGTGATGCTCTTGCTGTGAGGGGGTGTGATGGACCGCTTACGCCTGGCCCGGACTTCTTCGACTGCCCGTGTCGTCAGCCCCTCGTCGGTCAGGGTTGCCTCGGCGAACGGCTCCCACGTGATCGGCCCACTTCTCTGTTGCACGCCAAGGTATGGGCAACGCTTCGCCCCCTGGGTCTCGAACTGGATCCGGAAGACATAACCGTCCTCGTCGAGGAATCGCGTGGGAACAGGGCCACCCATGCCAAAGATCCAGTCGACATGCTGTCCGTTTACTTCCGCTGCCTCCTCCGAAGCCTGCCCCCGAGACGGTGTGCTGCTGAGTCTGAGTCGAAAGCGCATCCGCCGTTGGCCACCTTGAAGGTTGACGTCGATCGCTTCACCGAGCGGGGCGGTGCCGCGTGGCAGCCGTACGGTTCCTTTGAGCCGCTGGTTCCGCATCCACTCGTGCAGTGCCTGCTTCATGAACAGGTGGTCGGCGCTGTTCTCTCCGTTGGCCGCGCGTGTGCAGGTGTGGTGAGGGTGGTGCGCGAAATGGCAGACCTTGGAGTGGTAGAGGCGGTTGGTCAGTGGCTCGCCACAGCCGCCGAGCAGAGTGCCGCACCAGTACATGTAATCGGGGTGCTGCTGCCGCCAGTGGGCTAGCTCCCTCGCCTGCATGGGCAGGACGATCGCTAGGTCGGAGCCCTTGTGGCCGATGACGCCAGTCTGTATACGGCGGTGGTCGTCGGACGGTTGCGGCATTGCGGGAGCCTCCGGCGGGAAGCGGTGCTAGACCGCTAGCAGCGTCCATAGTGCCAAAGATCGCTTGTCGCCGGGACTCCTTCGCAGGTCACAAATCTGCGGACGATCCTCGGAACGGGATCCTGCTGGGAGCCGGATCCCGAAGTTGGCTCCCCGATGGCTCCCAAGAAGCCCGAGAAATGAGTCAAGGGCCCGACCCGCTCTCGCGAATCACGACCTTGACCTGCTGTTCCTTCAGTCGGGGTGGCGGGATTTGAACCCACGACCTCTTCGTCCCGAACGAAGCGCGCTGCCAAGCTGCGCTACACCCCGAAGCAACAAGCTCTATTGTAGCGGACCCGCCGCCGTAGACGAAATCCGGTTCCGAAGCCCCCTCCGACCCCCATCCCGGGCCCCACCCACCGGGCCGACCTGGACCGACGCCCGGCGCACGGAGACCAGCGTCGGCCCGACGCTCGGCGCGCGGCATCCATGGTCGGCCCGACGGCGGCGCGCACGTTCCGTCGCCGGTGCGGGCCAGGGCAGCCGATGATCGACGACAGCCCCCCGCGACCCGCATCACCGCCCCCCCCACACCCGCCCCTACCCCTCCCGCGGGGTCAAGGTCAGCAGGGTGGCCTCTGGCGGGCAGGCGAAGCGGACGGGGGTGTAGCGGTTGGTGCCGCAGCCGGCGGAGACGTGGAGGTAGGAGTGGTTGCCGCCGGCGCGGTGGGTGGACAGGCCCTTGACCCGCTCCGTGTCCAGGTCGCAGTTGGTGACCAGGGCCCCGTAGAAGGGGAGGCAGATCTGGCCGCCGTGCGTGTGGCCCGCGAGGATCAGGGGGTAGCCGTCGGCGGTGAAGGCATCCAGGCTGCGGAGGTACGGGGCGTGCACGATCGCCAGGGACAGGTCGGCGTCCGTCTCCGGGCCGCCGGCCACCTTCGCGTACCGGTCGCGCTTGATGTGCGGGTCGTCCAGGCCGGTCAGGGCGATCTCGAAGCCGTCCAGCTTCAGTCGCCCCCGGGTGTTGGACAGGCCGATCCAGCCCGCCGCGTCGAACGCGTCCCGCAGCTCCTCCCACGGGTTGTGCACCGCGCCCACGACCGGCGGGTTGCCGTTCAGGCCGTGCCGGCCGCTGGCCTTCTCCAGCAGGTAGCGGGCCGGGTTGCGCAGCTTGGGGCCGTAGTAGTCGTTGGAGCCGAAGACGTACGTGCCGGGGAACTCGAGGAGCGGCCCCAAGGCGTCCAGCACCTCGGGTACGGCCTCCGGGTCGGAGAGGTTGTCGCCGGTGTTGACCACGAAGTCGGGCCGCATCCCGGCGAGCTTCTGGAGCCAGTGCCGCTTCTTGCGCTGCCCGGACACCATGTGGATGTCGGAGACCTGGAGCACCCGGAGCGGTTCCGCGCCCGGTGGCAGTACCGGAACGCTGACGCGTCGGAGGCGGAACGAGCGGGCTTCGTAGCCCGCGGCGTAGGCCAGGCCGGCCGCGCCGACTGCCGTGATTCCAGCGGTGATTCCTAGGGGTGCTCCGTATCGCGCGCGCATGATCCCATCGTCGCAGAACCCGCGGCACCCCTGTCGCAGAACCCGCGGCACCCCTGAAATCACAGGGCGTCCGGCCCGGCCTCCTGGCAGACTCGATGGCATGACCACGCTCAAGACCAGGCTTCAGGACGACCTCACCGCGGCCATCAAGGCCCGCGATGAGCTGCGCTCTTCCACGCTGCGGCTCACCATCACGGCCATCACCAAGGAGGAGGCCGCGGGCGACAGCGTCCGTGAGCTGTCCGATGCCGAGATGGAGAAGACCATCGCGCGCGAGGCGAAGAAGCGACGCGAGGCGGCCGAGGCGTTCGCCGAGGGCGGGCGGAGTCGGCGGAGCGGGAGCGCGCGGAGGGCGTGGTGCTCGCCGAGTACCTGCCCAAGCAGCTCACCGACGACGAGCTGAACGCGCTGGTCAGCGACGCGGTCGCGGAGGCGAAGGCCGCCGGGGCCGAGGGGCCGCGCGCGATAGGCGCCGTGATGAAGATCGTGAACCCGAAGGAAGGTCGCGGGCCGGGCCGAGGGCGGTCGGGTGGCCCCCGCGGTCAAGCGCGCCCTGGCCGGCTGACCCGACGCCCCGTAACGGCCGGCCCGGCGCCCCGAACGGGACCCGTAGGGAGTTCCCCGCCAGCCGGGCCTCGCCATGCGGCCCCTGCCGTAGTGGTACGACGACCCTCCGCCGTACCACCAACCGCTACCGCTACCGCTCCAACCCGGCTTGGCTCAGCTAGCCGAAGTCCGGCCAGCCGCCGTTGCCTCGGCCGCCGCTGTCTCCGTCGCCGCCACCGATCACGCCCGGCGGGATGGTGATGTCGGGCCACGGGTCGTCGTCGCCCTTGTCGCCCCCGGGCCGCCCCGGCTTGTGGGGCTTACGCGGCTTGTCGTCGTCGCCGCGCCCCGGCTTCTTCTTTTTCTTCTTGTCGGGGTCGTCGATGTGCACGGTCTTGAAGCCGGGCGCCGGCTTGCCCTCCAGCGCGCCGTTCATCGCGTCCTTCCAGATCGGACCCGGGGTGTCGGCGCCGAACACCTTCTCGTGGTAGACGCCACCGATAGTGATGTCCACCATCTCGACGTCCTTCGGACCGGGGCTGCCGACCCACACGGCACCCGCCATGTTCGGCGTGTACCCGACGAACCAGGCGGCCTTCCGCTCGTCCGTCGTACCCGTCTTGCCCGCGCTGGCCCGGCTGCTCAGCCCCGCCTTCCTGCCGGTGCCGTCCTCGACCACGCCGCGCAGCAGGGTGTTGATCGTGTCGGCCGTCTTCGTCGACATGGCCCGCGAGCAGGACGACTCCGGCACCTTCAGCTTCTTGCCGCCCGGCCCGGTGATCGAGTCGATGAAGACCGGCGTGCAGTAGATGCCGCGGTTGGCGAACGTCGCGTACGCGTTGGCCATGGTCAGCGGGGACATGCCCTCACTGCCGAGGGTGACGGAAGGCACCTGCTTGATCTTGTCGCCACTTGCCGGGTGCATGCCCATCTTGGCGGCCAGTTCGGTGACCGGGCAGACGCCGATCTCGCTGATCAACTGGACGAAGTAGGTGTTGACCGACTTCGCGGTCGCCTCCTGCATCCGGTACGGGCCGACCTCGCTGCGGTTCTCGTTCGCCACCGTCGCGGGGTCGTTCTGGTCGTTCCGCCAGTGGCCCTTACACGTGGCCACCGGGCTCGGGTACTCCATCTCGTACGGCGACGAGTACTCCTGGTGCGGCGGCTTGCCCTTCTCCAGGGCCGCGGCCGTGGTGATCGGCTTGAACGTCGAACCGGTCTGGAAGCCGTAGTTCGAGCCGCCCATCCTCCGGTCGGCCGACAGGTTGATCTGGGTCTCGTTGTCACCGAAGCCGTACGGCCGCGACTGCCCCATCCCGACGACCCGGCCCGAGCCCGGCTCGACCAGCGTGACGGCGGTGGCCACCGAGTCCGTCTGGTAGACGTGATCGGTGATCGACTTCTGTCCGGAGTTCTGCGCCTGCGGGTCGAGCGTCGTGCGGATGGTCAGGCCGCCCTGGTTCCAGCGCTTGGCCCGCTCCTTGGACGTCTTGCCGAAGATCGGGTCGGTGAGGAAGGCCTGGCGCACGTAGTCGCAGAAGAAGCCGGCCCCGTGGACGGCGGTGATGCAGCCGTTCTTGGGCTCGCTGACCTTGAGGCCGAGCGGCTTCTTGCGCGCGGCCTCGGCCTGCTGTGGCGTGATGTCTTTCACATCGGCTATCCGCTTGAGCACCATGTTGCGCCGTTTGGTCGCTTCGCGCGGGTCATTGACCGGGTCGTACCGGCTCGGCGACTGGACGAGACCGGCGAGCAGCGCCGACTGCTCCAGGTTGAGGTCCTTGGCGCTCTTGCTGAAGTAGCGCTGGGCGGCGGCCTCCACACCGTACGCCTGCTGCCCGAAGAACGTAATGTTCAGGTAGTTCTGCAGGATGCGCTTCTTGCCCAGTTCCTTCTCGACCTGGATCGCGTACTTCAGTTCCTTGATCTTGCGGCCGACGCTCTGTTCGGTGGCGGCGGCGAACTTGTCGGGGTCGTTGCCGGCCTCTTCTATGAAGACGTTCTTCACGTACTGCTGGGTGAGGGTGGACGCGCCCTCGGAGACGCCGCCGGACTGTGCGTTCTTGTTCAGCGCGCGCAGCACGCCCTTGAGGTCCACCGCGCCGTGCTCGTAGAAGCGCGCGTCCTCGATGGCGACGATCGCCTTCTGCATGTACGGGGAGATGTCCGCCAGGTCCACCACGGTCCGGTCGCGGGAGTAGATCTTCGCGATCTCGTTGCCCTTGACATCGAGGATCGTGGTCCGCTCGCTGAGCGGCGGCGTCTTCATGTTCGCCGGTATTTCGTCGAAGCCCTCGACGGAACCCTTGGCCGCGAGGCCGAGCACACCCGCCGCGGGCAGCACGATGCCCGCCAGCACGGCTCCGGCCAGCAGGCTGACGCCGAGGAACTTCGCGGCCTGCTGGGTCGTCGTGAGACCTCCGCCGGAGCGCTTCTTTCCCATGGAGGGCAGCCTACGTTCTCATTCGCCGGACAGGCGCCTGCCTGTTCGCATAAGCTGTTTTTCGCCAGCCCCAGTCGTACGCTGCCGCAACACCTCTGCTGTTACTCCAGTGAGTGATGAGACCTGTCCGCATTGTCGGTAGGTGTCGCGAGATTGCCCCAAATGTTGAGGGGAATCTGCACTGCATTGTCGGAAAAGACGTCAATGTCGTCAGGTCACTCCGTTGGGTGATCTGCCGCGTACGCATAGTCCGTTCGGGCCATTCAAGATTGGGCCCGCAGGGGGTGTTGCGCCCTGCCTGCCTTCCGTAACGTCCTCAACTGGCGACGGTGAATATGCTGTTTGTCGCCGTGGGGGAGCCTCAATTCGCGAGAGGACGGCGCCAGCATGGGCTGGGTAACCGACTGGAGTGCGCAGGCAGCCTGCCGCACTACCGATCCGGATGAACTTTTCGTACAAGGCGCGGCGCAGAACAGGGCCAAGGCCGTCTGCACCGGTTGCCCGGTGCGCACGGAGTGCCTCGCGGACGCGCTGGACAACCGCGTCGAATTCGGCGTGTGGGGCGGCATGACCGAGCGGGAGCGGAGAGCGCTGCTGCGCCGCCGCCCGACGGTCACCTCCTGGCGCAGACTGCTGGAGACCGCGCGCACGGAGTACGAGCGCGGCGCGGGCATCCTGCCCGTCGGCCTCGATGACCACGAGTACGACTACTACGACAGCGACTACGCGGCGGTCGGATAGCCGCTGGCGGGCCGCGACTGCCCCGGTGGGGCACACCCTTTCGGTCGTCTCGCACGCGCTCCCACCACGGGCATCGCCGAGTCGATCCTGTTCGCCGGTTCCCCGTACGGTCTCGACGACCGAGGCCACCGCGGCCCGGTGCGGCGCGTGGAGTCGCCCCGCGACATGCTGGCGTGCCGCGCGTCTCGTTCCTCCTTCGCGCTCCTGTCGAACCGTCACGCAGTGTCCCCCTGGCGTCGTACGGTCCGGTCGGTGACGCGCGGCACGCTGATGCCTCGGTGCTCGTCGTGTGCCTTGTGCGCGTTGCCGCTTGTGGTGTTGCGGGTGTCGCGGCGACGTGGCCCCCGTTGCGGCGTTCGTGACTGCCGTGGTCTGCCCTGCTGGGCCTGCCGGGTCTGCTGACCTGGAGTCCGGGGTGGGTGGTGCTGGTGGTCGCGGTGGGGCGGTCGGGAAGTTCGTCGGTCCCGTGTGTCCGTGAAGAAGAGCCCGTTTGGGTAGTGCGTGGCATTGGCTGGAAATGGGCCTCGCATGTCGGGCATAGCGCGCCTTTTGTCGACTGCCCAGCTACCAGTTCCGTGACCCGTCCTGTCTCACCCGTCTCGCCCCGCCCCGACGCAACCCGATCGACTCGGCTCGACCACCTCGTGGTGCGCCTGCCCGCGCGTCACCGGGCGCTCTGCGCCGCTGCCCTTGTCCGGTGCCGCACACCCGACGCGGTGCGGTGGAGCGCGTCCTCGCGACGCGGCCCGGGCGTGCCGGTACGCCACCGCACGGAGCCCGCCCTCGTCGGGCCCGCCCCTGGTCAGGGCGTGCCGGAACCCGGCCCGGTGCCTGCGGGCGCGTTGTTCAGGAGCGCTGCACCGCCAGGCGGTCGCCCACGGCGCGCAGGCCCACCAGGTCGTGCACGTCGCCCGGGAGCGCCGCGACCTCGGCCACCGGGACCTCCGGGTGCAGGGCGGTGAAGCGGTCCCGCGTGCGCTGTTCGCGCGCGAGCAACGACATGCGCTCCGCGTGCAGCAGGAGGAGCCCCGCGGCCAACTGTTCGGCGCTGGCCCTGTCGGGGGCGCCGTCCGTGGCTAGGGTGGCCGCTGCGGGGTCGGTCGCGGCGGCGGTCGCCTCCGGCGAGGTCTCCGGGGGAGTGGTGGCCTCGATGTCGGTGGCGGCGGCCGGGCCGTCCGGTCGCGCGGCGGGCGCGCTGGCTGGGGTCTGCGGTGTGGTGGTGGCGTGCGGCTCCTCGTCATGGGCCGGGGCGCCGGTGGGGGCGGCGGATCCGGCCGTGTCGTGCGGTGTGCGGATCGTGGGCGAAGATGAACTGGCTTCCCCCTGCCCGGCGGAACGATCCACAATGCCGTCGACTGGCAGATTTTCCTTTGAGTTGACCGGAACCGACCCGTCCACAGACTCCCCGTGGCCCCCGTCGGCCTCACCGGTCCCGATGATCCCGTCGGCCGCGTGGCTCTCCCCTGCGGCGGCCGTGTCGTCCGGGGCGCCCGCGCCCGCCGCTGCGGCGGCCTGCAGGCTCTCCGCCACCGCCAGCGCCCGCTCGGCGGACAACTGCGCGGCACCACTGCCGTGCACCCGGTTCAGCACGAGGCCGGCCAGCGGCATTCGTTCGGCGGCCAGCCGCTCGACGAAGTACGCGGCCTCGCGCAGCGCGTCCCGCTCCAGGGCGGCCACGACGAGGAAGGCGGTGCCGGGGGCCTGGAGCAACTGGTACGTGGCGTTGGCGCGCGTCCGGAAGCCGCCGAACATCGTGTCCATGGCCGCCGCGAACGTCTGTACGTTGCGCAGCAGTTGGCCGCCGAGGAGCTTGCTCACCGTGCCGTCATCATCGACATGCCGACATTGAGGAACTTCATGCCCGCCCGGCCGCCGACCTTCGCCGGGGCCATCAGCACCTTGATGAACTTGCCGTCGAGGAAGGAGCCAAGGCGTTTGGCCGCGTCCAGGAAGTCGAGCGCCGAGCGGCTCGGTGGGGTGTCCACGATGATCAGGTCCCACTCGTCGCGGGCGCCCAGTTGGCCGAGCTTCTCCATGGCCATGTACTCCTGCGTGCCGGCGAACCCGGCCGACAGGGACTGGTAGAAGGGGTTGCGCAGGATCGCGGCGGCGCGCTCGGCGTCCGCGTGCGCTTCGACGAACTCGTCGAAGGTCCGCTTCATGTCCAGCATCATGGCGTGCAGTTCGCCGCCGGCCGTGTCGTCGATGCCTTTGACCTGGCGCGGGACGTTGTCGAGCGAGTCGATGCCCATCGACTGTGCCAGTCGGCGGGCCGGGTCTATGGTGAGCACGACCACCTTGCGGCCCCGCTCGGCCGCCCGTACGCCCAGCGCCGCGGCCGTCGTGGTCTTGCCGACCCCGCCCGAACCGCAGCACACCACGATGCGGGTCTGCGGGTCGTCGAGCACCGCGTCGGCCTCCAGCCGTGGCGCCGTGTCCATCGTCATGCCGCCTCCTGCCCGTACGCGCGCACGGCGTACCGACTCGCGCCGCGCGTGCGCGCCGCGTGCGTGCCCGTCTCGTGCGCTCGTTCCTCGTCCGTACGCGCCCCGCGCGTGCCCAGGCCGGGGATGCGCGTGCCGCGCGTGGTCGCCATGCGCGTGCTCGCGCCGTGGCTCCGTGCCCGCGTGCCGCGCGTGCCCGTGTCGTGGGCGCGCGTGTCGCGTGTCCGCTCGCCGTGCTCGGGGTGCTTGCCGTGTCTGCTCGTGCTGCTCAGGTCGGATGTGTTCGGGTCGTACGGGCGCGTGCCGTGCGCGCCCGGCGTGGGCCGGGCTCCGTCGCGCGACCCCGCTCGTGTGCGTGTGCCCCCGCGTACGCGGGCGCGTCGTACGGTCACCGCTGCCGGCGTACGGAACGGCGGAGAGCCGGAGCGTCGTGCGCCGGTCCGTCACGCTGGCCACTGCTTCCGTAGGTCGGCGGCGAGCCGGTAGAGGCCGGCCAGGTCGACGCCGTCCGGGAGAATCTCCAACTCGTTTGTGGACAGATCGAGTTGGGAGAGTTCGGCGCGCTGGACGCGCTCCAGGGAGACGCGTTCCGCGTGCTCGTGGGCCTGTGCGAGCAGCGGCTCGACCAACTGCTCGGCCCGACCGCCGGCGTGCGCCGTGCCCAGACCGGCGCGCGCGAGAACCTGGGCGATGCCGGCGCGTTCCTGGGTCGCGGCGATGTCGACGGCCGCCGCGTCCAGCACCGCGGGCCGCACCATGTTGATGACCACGCCGCCGGTCGGCAGGCCCTCGGCGCGCAGCTCGGCGATGCCGTCTATGGTCTCTTGCACCGGCATCTCTTCCAACAGCGTCACCAGGTGCACCGCCGTCTCGGGCGACTTGAGGACCCGCATCACGGCCTGCACCTGGTTGTGTATGGGGCCCACCCGGGCCAGCCCCGCGACCTCGTCGTTGACGTTGAGGAACCGGGTGATCCGACCGGTCGGCGGGGCGTCCATGACGACCGAGTCGTAGGCGAAGCGGCCGTCCTTGCCCTTGCGCCGCCTCGCACGCCTTGCCGGTCAGCAGCACGTCCCGCAGTCCCGGGGCGACCGTGGTGGCGAAGTCGATGGCGCCGATCTTCTTGAGGGCGCGGCCCGAGCTCCCCATCTTGTAGAACATCTGGAGGTAGTCGAGCAGGGCCAGCTCGGGGTCGATGGCCAGTGCGTACACCTCGCCGCCACCCGGCGCGACGGCGATCTTGCGCTCCTCGTACGGCAGCGCCTCCGTCTCGAAGAGTTGGGCGATGCCCTGCCGGCCCTCCACCTCCACCAACAGCGTGCGCCGACCCTCGGTGGCGAGAGCCAGCGCGAGTGCCGCGGCGACCGTGGTCTTGCCGGTGCCGCCCTTGCCACTAACGACTATGGAGCCTGCTCACATCTGTGAGCCTAACCAGTTCCCTTTCGGGCTACGCACGATGCTCCCGGGGAGAGGCATTACAGTCGGCACCATGACCAAGTGGGAATACGCGACCGTGCCGCTGCTCGTACACGCGACCAAGCAGATTCTGGACACCTGGGGCGAGGACGGCTGGGAGCTCGTCCAGGTCGTTCCCGGCCCCAACAACTCCGAGCAGCTCGTGGCCTACCTCAAGCGGGAGAAGGGCGCGTGAGCCCCGCCGAGCAGCGGATCGCCGACCTCGGGCTGACGCTGCCCGAGGTCGCCGCGCCGTTGGCCGCGTACGTTCCCGCGGTGCGGACGGGGTCGTACGTCTACACCGCGGGCCAGCTTCCGCTGGTCGGGGGCAAGCTGTCGGTGACCGGCAAGGTCGGGGCCGAGGTGACGGCGGACGAGGCCAAGCAGCAGGCCCGGATCTGCGCGCTCAACGCCCTGGCGGCCGTGAAGTCGCAGGTCGGCCACCTGGACCGAGTGGTCAGGGTCGTGAAGGTGGTCGGCTTCGTCGCCTCGGCGACCGACTTCACCGGGCAGCCGGGCGTCCTGAACGGCGCGAGCGAGTTGCTGCACGAGGTGCTCGGCGACGCGGGTGTGCACGCGCGCAGCGCGGTCGGCGTCTCGGTGCTGCCGCTGGACGCGCCGGTCGAGGTCGAGATCCAGGTCGAGGTAGCGGACGCGTAGTGCGGCGGGTGGTCCCGCGAGATCTCTGGCGGGCCCTGTGACGCTGTAGGTGTGAGCGGGCGCGCGGTCATCGGGCCGCGCGCCCGCTCACGTGCCGGCTGGCGGCGATGCGCCGGCGTCGGCGTGCGTGCTGGTCCGTGCCGGCCGTGGGCGCCGGCTCGGGTGCCGGCGCGCGTGGACGTGGTGTGATGGCGCCGTGAGCCGCGCCGTAGAAGAGAGCAACCGCCGCATGCTGCGGGCCCGGGACGCGATGGATCGCTCGTACGCCCAGCCGCTGGACGTGCCGGCCCTGGCCCGGATCGCGCACGTGTCGCCGGCGCACTTCACGCGCGTTTTCCGGGCCACGTTCGGCGAGACGCCGCACCGCTACCTGCAGCGTCGGCGCGTCGAGCGGTCGATGTTCCTGCTGCGGGAGACCGAGCGCAGCATCACGGACATCTGCTTCGACGTCGGCTTCGGCAGCTCCGGCACCTTCAGCCGTACGTTCCGCGACATCGTCCGCCGGTCGCCGCGGGCGTACCGCGAACAGGCGGCGGTCACCGGCGTGCCGACCTGTTTCACGATGGCCTGGTCGCGGCCGAGCGACTGACGCGGCGGCCGTCCACGGAGTGAGCAGTTTTGGATAAGTTTTCGGCCGCACCGCTCACTAACGTGATGAACATGTTCAACGCCATCACACATTCGCAGATATACGTTCTCGACCAGGACGAGGCCCTCGACTTCTACGTCGGCAAGCTCGGCCTCGAGGTCGCCGCTGACATCGACATGGGATTCATGCGCTGGCTGGCCGTCGGCGTCCCCGGCCACCCGGAGCGCCAGATCCTGCTGGAGAGGCCCGGCGCTCCGGCGATATCCGAGGAGACGGCGGCGCAGGTCCGCGACCTGGTGACCAAGGGGGGCGATGGGCGGCTGGCTCATCCTCACCACGGAGGACTGCCGCAAGACGTACGAGACGCTGCTGGGGCGCGGCGTCGAGTTCACCGAGGAGCCCACCGAGCGCCCGTACGGCACCGACTGCGGCCTCCGCGCCCCGTTCGGCAACCGGATCCGCTTCACCCAGCCGAAGGGTTGAGGGCGCGCGCTCCGGGGCCCTGAACGGGCCGCGCGGTGTGCGGCGGCCCGGGCGCCGGCGCGTCAGCGGGGGCGGCGCGCCGTACGCGGTGCGCCCGCGCGCGGCCGGACACCTCCCGCACCACCCCGGCGTGCTCGGCACAGGCGCCCGTCCGGGGGCGGGCTCGATGGCGCCCTCCCGGGCTCCACGGTCGGGCTGGGCTCCACGGTCGGGTGAACGCGCCCGCCGGGCCCGGCTTCATCCCGTCGTCACGGTTGCCTCTCGAACATCCGTGGACCAGCGCATAGCATCCGGCCATGTCCACTACGAATGGTCTGGGGTCCAGCACGTCGGAGGCCGTCGCGGAACCGGGGGCCGGGGGCGTGGCCCCGAGCGCCGCACAGTGGTACCCGCTGGAGTGGCCCGAGCGCATCCGGGCACTGGCGGACGGCACGCTGGTGCCCGTCGAGCCGCGGCGGGCGGCGACCGTGTTGCTGCTGCGCGACACGGCGGCCGGTTCCGCGGTCCACATGCTGCGCCGCCGCGCCTCCATGGCCTTCGCCGGGGGCGCGTACGCGTATCCGGGCGGGTCCGTGGACGCGCGGGACGAGGAGCGCGACACCGGGTGGGCCGGCCCCTCGCGCGAGTGGTGGGCGGAGCGGCTCGGGACGGACGAGGGCACGGCCCAGGCCATCGTCTGCGCGGCGGTGCGGGAGACGTTCGAGGAGGCCGGGGTGTTGCTGGCCGGGCCGGACGCGCGCACCGTCGTTGCCGACACGACCGGCGACGACTGAGAGGCGGACTGCGCCGCGCTCGTGGCCCGCGAACTGTCCTTCGCCGACTTCCTCGCCCGCCGCTCTCTCGTGCTCCGCTCCGACCTGCTCGGCGGCTGGGCGCGCTGGATCACCCCGGAGTTCGAGCCGCGCCGCTACGACACCTGGTTCTTCGTCGCCGCGCTCCCCGCGGGCCAGCGCACCCGGAACGCCTCAACGGAGGCCGACCGCACCGTGTGGATCACGCCACGGGAGGCCGCCGCCGGCTACGACCGAGGCGAGCTGCTGATGATGCCGCCGATCATCGCCACGCTGCGCGAACTCGTCCCGCACGCCACGGCCGCCGCCGCGCTGGCCGCATCGGCCGACCGGGACCTGACGCCGATTCTGGCCCGCGCCACCTTGCGGGACGGCGGGATCGAGCTGAGTTGGCCGGGGCATGAGGAGTTCACCCGGCACGTCACACCTGACACCTCGACCACGCCACCCCCTCCCGCCGCCACGGGCGGAGCCGGAGCCAGCGCATGACCAACGCCACGGACGGAGCCAGCGCATGACCAACGCAGCCGCACTTCCCGGCCAGCCGCGCGGCGGCGCCATCAGCGGCCCGGCCACCGTCCGGGCCCACTGCGTGCTCGCGCCCAACCCGTCGGCCATCACGCTCGACGGCACCAACACCTGGATCGTGGCCGAGCCGGACTCGGACCTCGCCGTCGTCATCGACCCGGGGCCGCTGCACGAGGGGCACCTGGCCGAGGTCGTGGCCACCGTCGAACGGGCCGGTCGCCGGGTTGGCCTGACGCTGCTCACGCACGGCCACGCGGACCACGCCGAGGGCGCGTCCCGGTTCGCCGAACTGACCGGCACCCGCGTGCGCGCCCTCGACCCGGCTCTGCGGCTCGGCGACGAGGGGCTGGCGGGCGGCGACGTGGTCACCACCGGTGGCCTGGAGCTGCGCGTCGTGCCCACGCCCGGCCACACCTCGGACTCGCTCTCCTTCCACCTGCCGGCCGACGGCGTGGTGCTCACCGGGGACACGGTGCTCGGCCGCGGCACGACGATGGTGGCCCACCCGGACGGGCGGCTCGGCGAGTACCTGGACTCGCTGCGCCGGCTGCGTTCGCTGACCGTGGACGACGGCGTGCACACGGTGCTCCCGGGGCACGGCCCGGTGTTGGCCGACGCGCGGGGCGCGATCGAGTACTACCTGGCGCACCGGGCCAGCCGGTTGGCCCAGGTGGAGACGGCCATCGAGAATGGTCATCGCACCGCGTCCGAGGTCGTCGCGCACGTGTACGCCGACGTCGACCGCTCGCTGTGGCCCGCGGCCGAGCTGTCCGTACGCGCCCAGCTCGAGTACCTGGGTGAACGTGACCTGATCTGACCGCTGGGTGTGGCCGAGCCTGGACCGGCCAGGAGCCCGGCCGCAGGGCTCGCCTCTGCTCGGCGCACCCCGTACGCGCGGGCGCGCAGCGGGCGTGTCCTGCCGCCCGCGCGCGGGCGCACGGGACCGCGGGGGCAGCCGTAGCCGGCCTCTCCTGGGCCGTACGGGGCCGCGTGGGCGGGTTGGCGCGGCTGGGCCGTTACGGGGCCCGTGCGCAGACGCGTCGGGGGTTCGTGGGCCGCGCAGGGGTGCCGGGGCGCGTGGGACCGCGCCGGGCCGGGCGAGCGGCGGGGGCGGCGTGGAGCGGCACGCGGTGACGCGGGTTGGCGCCGGGTGACGTGAGGTGGCGCGGAGTACCGCGTACGAAGCGTACGAACGCCCCCAGGCGCCGGGGCGCGCGGAGCTGTTGCCGGCGGGTCAGGCTGGTGGCCGCTCAGGCCGCCGATCCACCAGCGGGTCGGCGCCGCATTGCGGGAGCGCTGAGGCGCCGGCGTGCCGGTGAGGGTCCCGCGAGCCCGCGGACGCCGAGGTGGTGCGCCCGGCGCGCGGCGGGTGGCCCGAGACAGTCGGGCCGCCCGCTGCTCCGGCTCAGCGGCTGCGCTTGGCCAGCCGCTCGACGTCGAGCAGGATCACGGCGCGCGCTTCGAGGCGCAGCCAGCCGCGGCCGGCGAAGTCGGCGAGCGCCTTGTTGACGGTCTCCCGGGAGGCGCCGACGAGCTGGGCCAACTCCTCCTGCGTGAGGTCGTGAACGACGTGCATGCCCTCTTCGGACTGCACGCCAAAGCGCCGCGAGAGGTCGAGCAGCGCCCGGGCCACACGGCCGGGGACATCGGAAAAGACCAGGTCAGACATCTGGTCGTTGGTCTTGCGCAGCCGGCGCGCGACCGCGCGCAGCAGCGCCGTCGCGACCTCAGGCCGGGCGTTGAGCCACGGCTGGAGGTCGCCGTGGCCGAGGCCGAGCAGCTTCACCTCGGTCAGGGCGCTCGCCGTGGCTGTACGCGGGCCGGGGTCGAACAGCGACAGCTCGCCGATCAACTCGCCGGGGCCGAGCACGGCCAGCATGTTCTCGCGGCCGTCGGGCGAGGTGCGGTGCAGCTTCACCTTGCCGTCCGTGACCACGTACAGGCGGTCGCCGGGGTCCCCTTCGTGGAAGAGCGCATCACCCCGCGCGAGGGTGACCTCCCCCATGGAGGCGCGCAGCTCAGCGGCCTGCTCGTCATCGAGCGCCGCGAAGAGCGGGGCGCGCCGCAGAACGTCGTCCACGAGATCTCTCCTTGTCGACATGCACAGGGGACCGTGGTCTCCATGATGCCGGACGGTAAAACAGTGCGATCAATCACAAGTTTGACGCACCGACATCAAGGACACTACGGCAGGGGTCCGATCGTGCAGTGGTTTTCCGGCGCTCGGGGCGGATGTCGGTGGCTGGCCTTACGCTGGCCGAGTGTCCAATACGCCGGTGAGAGCACAGGGCAAGGGGCCGGGAGGGCCCGCCGACGGAAGCAGGGGGAAGCCGTCCGCATCAGGTAGTTCTGCTGTGAGCGAACGCTCTCAGTCGTCCACTGCGAAAGCCGCCAAGGCCGCGAAACCGGGCAAGCCCGAATCGCGCCTCGCGCTGGTCCGCCGCGCCCGGCGGATCAACCGCGAGCTGGCCCAGATATATCCGTACGCGCATCCGGAGCTGGACTTCGAGAACCCGTTCCAGCTCCTGGTGGCCACGGTGCTCTCGGCCCAGACCACCGACCTACGGGTCAACCAGACGACGCCCGCCCTCTTCCGCGCCTACCCGACGCCCGAGGACATGGCGGCGGCCGAGCCCGAGGCCCTGGAGCAGCTCATCCGCCCGACCGGCTTCTTCCGGGCCAAGGCGAAGTCGCTGCTCGGCCTGTCCGCCGCGCTGCGGGACCGCTTCGACGGCGAGGTGCCGGGCCGACTCGAAGACCTGGTGACGCTGCCCGGCGTCGGCCGCAAGACGGCCAACGTCGTGTTGGGCAATGCCTTCGGAGTCCCCGGGCTCACGGTGGACACCCACTTCGGGCGGCTGGTGCGGCGCTGGAAGTGGACGGCGCAGGAGGACCCGGAGAAGGTCGAGGCGGACGTCGCCGCGCTGTTCCCGAAGAGCGATTGGACGATGCTCTCGCACCGCGTCATCTTCCACGGCCGCCGCGTCTGCCACGCGCGCAAGCCCGCGTGCGGCGCCTGCCCGATCGCCCCGCTCTGCCCGTCGTACGGGGAGGGCGAGACCGACCCTGAGAAGGCGCGGAAGCTGCTGAAGTACGAGATGGGCGGCCAGCCGGGCCAGCGGCTGCGACCTCCCGCCGACTTCCCGGGCCAGCCCGCCCCGCCCCTGGGGGCCGCGTGACGGACGGATCGGGAGACGCGGCGGCCCCCGGCGCGGCCGCCGCGCGCGGTGGGGGCCTCGCGGCCGGCGGCCCGGAACCCTGTGGCTCGAAGGCCGGCGGTCCGGCGCCCGGCCGCGGTCCGGTCGGGGACGGCTCGGGGACCGGTGACCCGGCAGGGGGCGTACGCGCCCCGGCGGTGGCCGGGGGAGCGGCCCGGGGCGGTCGGCCGGTGCCCGTCAGCGAGCACGGGCTGCCCGACTGGCTGCTGCCGGTCGCGCGGGCGGCGCGCACCATAGAGCCGCGTCAACTCAGCCGATTTCTGCCCCCCGCGAACGGCTCGGGCCGGCAGTCCGCCGTGCTCGTCCTTTTCGGCGAGGGACCGCCCACCGGGCGGGCCACCGCGCAGGGGCGCGGGCCGGCGCCGACCGGTGAGCCGGCGCGAGCGTCCGCGGCGAACGGGGAGGCCGGGGCGCCCGGTGGGCCCACGCACAGTGCGCACGCCGGCGCGCGTCACCCCGGACCCGGAGGCGCGTCGGTACGCGACGGCGCCCCCGTACGTGACGGCGCCCGCGAAAGTGGACGCGCCCGCGACGCCGCCGGCCCTGCACCCGCCCCCAACCCTCCGTTCGTTGGCCCGGGCGGCCCCGAACTCCTCCTCATGGAGCGCGCCGGCACCCTGCGCTCCCACGCCGGGCAGCCCTCCTTCCCCGGCGGGGCGCTCGATCCGGAGGACGGCGATCCGGCGGGGGACGGGCCGCTGCGCGCGGCGCTGCGCGAGGCGGAGGAGGAGACCGGCCTCGCCCCGTCCGGTGTGCAGCTCTTCGGCGTGCTGCCGCGGCTGTACATCCCGGTCAGCGAGTTCGTCGTGACCCCGGTCCTCGGCTGGTGGCGCCGGCCGAGCCCGGTCGCGCCGGTCGACCCGGCCGAGACCGCGAGGGTGTTCACGGTGCCGGTGGCCGAGCTGACGGACCCGGCCAACCGCGCCGTTGCCATACACCCCAGCGGCCACCGGGGCCCCGCCTTCCTCGTCGGCGGCGCGCTGGTCTGGGGGTTCACGGCCGGCGTCATCGACTGCATCCTGCACTTCGCTGGCTGGGAACGGCCGTGGGACAGGGAACGCCACGTCCCGCTCGACTGGCGTGCGTGAGACGGTGACTTCGTGAACGTGCTGGACATCCTGCTGCTGGTCGCCGCCGCGTGGTTCGCCGTCATCGGCTACCGCCAGGGCTTCGTCGTCGGCGTGCTGTCGGTCACCGGGTTCCTCGGCGGCGGCCTGGTCGCCCTGTACCTGCTGCCGGTCATATGGGACCGCACCACCGACAAAGCCTCGCCGGGCTCGTTCGGCGCGATCTCCGCGGTCGTCATCGTGATCGTGTGCGCCAGCATCGGCCAGGCGTGCACCACCCACCTGGGCAACAAGCTGCGCCGACACATCACGTGGTCGCCGGCGCGCGCCATCGACGCCACCGGCGGGGCGCTGGTCAACGTCATGGCGATGCTGCTGGTCGCCTGGCTGATCGGGTCCGCCATCGCCGGCAGCTCACTGCCCACGCTGGGCAAGGAGGTCCGCAACTCCAAGGTGCTGCTCGGCGTGGCCCGTGTCCTGCCCGAGGAAGCCAACACCTGGTTCGACGACTTCGGTTCGGTGCTGGCGGAGAACCGTTTTCCGCAGGTGTTCTCGCCGTTCGCGGAAGAGCCGATCACCTCCGTGCCGGCCCCCGACCCCAAGCTTGCCAACAGCCCCGCCGTGGAGCGCGCCCGGCAGAGCATCGTCAAGGTGGTCGGCACCGCGTCGAGCTGCGGCAAGGTCCTGGAGGGCACGGGCTTCGTCTACGCTCCGCACCGCGTGATGACCAACGCCCACGTCGTCGGCGGCGTCCACGAGCCCACCGTGCAGATCGGCGGGGAGGGCAGGCTGTACGACGCGGAGGTCGTGCTCTACGATTGGAAGCGCGACATCGCCGTCCTGGACGTCCCCGCGCTGCGCGCCCCGGCCCTCCGGTTTGCGGAGGGCGACGCGGGCAGCGGCGACGGCGCGATCGTGGCGGGTTTCCCGGAGAACGGCGACTTCAACGTGCAGGCGGCTCGCGTGCGCGGCCGGATCGAGGCCGACGGCCCGGACATCTACCATCGCGGCACGGTTTACCGCGACGTCTACTCCCTCTACACCACCGTCCGCCAGGGCAACTCGGGCGGGCCACTGCTCACCCCCGAGGGCCGCGTCTACGGCGTCGTCTTCGCGCGCTCCCTCGACGACGCCAACACGGGTTACGCGCTGACCGCCAACGAGGTCCAGGAGAACATCACGGAAGGCCGCACGGCCGACGACCAGGTGGACACCCGGGGCTGCGCCATGTGAGCGGGCGCGTAGGGGAGCGGAACAGGCGAACCACCCCGCTCCCCTACGAGCCCGCCACGCCCGCGCGCGCTCTATTGAGGCCCGTGCGTCCACCACGCCCACGCCACCACTTCCGCGCGCGCCACCACCAGCACGCCCGCGCCAGCCCGCGCCCCCCAAGGCAGCGGTACCCGCGCGGCCCTGGGCGCGCGGCGGCCCACGTAAGCGTGAGCGCCGGCGTACGCCGGCTAACCGGAGGCACTCGCGCCGCGTGCCGCACACGGTGCGTCAGCGGTGTGTCAGCGGTGCGCCGAGAGCGAGCGGCGGGGCCCGAACGGGCCCGGCACGGCGGAGAACGACCCTGACAGGGCCGTGTCACGCGGCGCGCTGCACCCCACGAGGCGGGCTCCGCACGCCGCCCCTCATCGCTCCGGGAGCACGCTGACCGCTTGGCGCGCGGTACGGGTAACCGGGGAACCGACGGGAGGAGTCCTCCGCCACACGGGGCGGGCGCTCCGCTCGCCGGACGTGCTGCTATCGGCTACGCGGATGGCGCAACCGCGCCGACACCCAGCGGGCGCGGCGGCGGATGATGCGGGGAATGCCGATACGAGGATCATGGCCCGGTGCTTGCCCGGGGCCGCCCCGCTCGGAGACGGTTAGCGCGGCGTCGAGGCCGCGATCGTTCGCTGCGTCACGGTAGTCGTGCGTCCAGCCCATACCTGGGACTCTGCCCCTGGCCCAAGGTCGGTAATCACCTGCGGGTCCGTCAATTGGCCTATGCGCCAGGCAAGCGGAAGCCTCAGGTACACGGGGTCAGATCACTCCGGCAAGCCGCCGAACGCGCCGGCGGCATCGTACGGCAACGCTACCCGGCCCCGCCGGGCGCTGGCTCGGGCGCGGCGCACTCGAGAGGCCCGGCGGACGGGGAGGGCCCGGCGGGCAGGGAGGGCGGACCGCTCGCCGGGCGCCGGCGCGCACGACGCGGCCCGCCGCTCGGCGGCGTCCGCCCGCTCGGGTGGCGTACCCGTCCCTGTGCGGGCGGCACCCCGCCTGCCGCGTCAGCGGTCGGGCTCGGGGTCCCGCAACCAGTTGACCAGTTCCGTGGAGAACGCGATCGGATCCTCCTCGGGAGGGAAGTGGCCCAACCCGTCGAAGAGGCGCCAGCGGTACGGCCCCTCGACGTACTCGCCGGACCCCGCCGCGCTGCGCACCCGCGTCACCGGGTCGAGCGAGCCGTGCAGGTGCAGCGTCGGCACCTGTACCGGGCGCTTCATCCGACGGTAGAACTGCACGCCGTCCGGGCGCGCGAGCGAGCGCACCAACCACCGGTAGGGCTCGACCGAGCAGTGCGCGGTGGAGGGGATGCGCATCGCCTGCCGGTAGACCTCCACGGCCTCCTCGTCGAGCGGCCGCGGCCCGGACCAGTCCGTGACCAACCGTCCGACCAGCGCGGCGTCGTCCGCGACGAGCTGCCGCTCGGGCAACCACGGACGCTGGAAGCTCCACACATGGCCGCTGGCCCGGCTCTGCTTGACGTCCCGGAGCATGGCCGAACGCCAGCGGCGCGGATGCGGCGCCGAGCACACGACCAACCGGCGCACCAACTTGGGCCGCATCACCGCGGCCGTCCACGCCAGGTAGCCACCGAGATCGTGCCCGACGAGCGCGGCGTCCGGCTCGCCGAGTGAGCGGATCACCCCGGTGACGTCGAGCGTGAGGTTGGCCGGGTCGTACCCGCGAGGCGTGCGGTCGCTGCCGCCCACCCCGCGCAGGTCCATCGCCACCGCGCGGAACCCGGCCTCGGCGAGCCGTGGCAACTGGTGCCGCCACGCCCACCAGAACTGCGGGAAGCCGTGCAGCAGCAGGACCAACGGCCCTTCGCCCATCTCGGCGATGTGAAACCTGGCACCGTTCGCCGCGACGTCCCGGTGTGTCCACGGGCCGTCGGGACGTACGACGGAGGCGAGCCGAGCGGGGGGTTCCGGAGCCGTCATGCAGTCGAGCGTGTCACAACGTGGGCGCCCGAGGGGACGGCCACGCCCGGCGCGCGGTGGTGGGGCTTGACGTTGCTCAGCACGGTGGCGGTCTCCTTGGCCGAAGCGATGGACTTCTGCGGCGGCTTGACCTTCTTGCACTTCGCCAGCCCCAGCAGCCCGAGCACGATCGCGATGAGCCAGTACAGGCCGCCCACGATCAGGAAGCACCAGGCCAGGCCCAGGTCGGTCCAGGCGTGCAAGCCGTACGCGAGGGCGAAGCTGAGCACCGGCAGCGAGAACAGCAGCAGGACACCGGCCACGATCCCCGCGGTGCTGCCCATCACGACGCGCTTGACGTCCTGCCGCAACTCGGCCTTGGTCAGCGCGATCTCGTCGTGCACCAACGCGGACAGTTCACTGGTGGCCGTGGACACCAATTGCCCGAGGCTACGGTTTCCGCCCTCGTCGGCTGCGCTCATCGCCTGTCTCCCTCGTTCCTCTGGCTGTCGGTCCCCGCGGGGGCCGCGTACGGACGTACTACGGAGCTTCTACCGGCCTGGCGCGGATCTGAAGCCTCTTAGATCATGCCGGACCGTCGCCTTCGGTGCTCTGCGATGCCGCGGCGGCCTCCGCCAGTCTGCGGTGTTCGGCGGCCTTCTCCTCGTAGATCGCCGCCATTCGAAGGTGGTAGTCGGGCCGGTCGAGTTCGTAGATGTCCGGAACGCTGTCCTGATCCTCGTCGCGCTCCTCCTCTTCGTACAACTTCTTGTACTTGTTGTTACGCAGCTTGAGCAGCACGCTGGCGAAGACCGCGGCCAGCACCGACCCGATCAGGACCGCCGCCTTCACCTCGTCGGCCAGCAGCGGGTCGTCGGTGAAGGCCAGCTCGCCGATGAGCAGCGAGACTGTGAAGCCGATGCCCGCGAGTGAGGCGACGGCCAGCACGTCGGCCCAGGCCAGTTCGTCGTTCAGCTCCGCCTTGGTGAACCGCGCGGCCAGCCACGAACCGCCGAAGACCCCTATGGTCTTGCCCATCACCAGGCCGAGCACCACGCCCAGCGTCTCCGGCTTGGTGAACACGTCGGCCACCGCGCCGCCCGAGATGGAGACGCCCGCCGCGAACAGCGCGAACAGCGGCACCGCCAACCCCGCCGACACCGGCCGCACCAGGTGCTCGATGCGCTCGCAGGGGGAGTGCTCCTCGCCCTCGCGCACGGTGCACCGCAGCATCAGGCCCGTGGCCACGCCGGCGACCGTCGTGTGCACGCCGCTGGCGTGCATGAACGCCCAGATCACCACGGCCAGCGGCAGGTACACGTACCAGCCGCGCACCCCCAGCCGGAGCAACCCCCAGAAGACGGCGAGCCCGGCGAAGGAGAGCACGAGCGCGACCACGTTGATGTCTGTCGTGAAGAAGACCGCGATGATCAGGATGGCGAACAGGTCGTCAACGACGGCCAGGGTGAGCAGGAACGCGCGCAACGAGGCGGGCAGCGCGGTCCCGATCACGGCGAGTACGGCCAGCGCGAACGCGATGTCCGTGGCGGCCGGCACCGCCCAGCCGTCCATGCTGCCGCCACCGCTGAGGGAGACCACGGTGTAGACGAGCGCGGGCACCGCCATGCCACACACGGCCGCGATCACCGGCAGCGCGGCGGCCTTGGGATCATTCAGCTCGCCCGCCACGAGTTCGCGCTTGAGCTCGATGCCGGCGACGAAGAAGAAGATGGTGAGGAGGCCGTCCTGGGCCCACGCGCCGACGCTCAGGTGCAGGTGGAGGGATTCGGGCCCGAACGAGAAGTCCTGGACATCGTTGTACGTGTCGTCGAGCGGCGTGTTGGTCAGCAGCAGGGCCGCCACCGCGGCGACGAGCAGCAGTACGCCGCCCACCCTCTCGGTGCGGAGCGCTTCCGCGACGTAGTTCCGCTCGGGGAGGGAGAGGCGTCCAAGGAACTTGCGGTTACCGGGCGTGGCCACGACGGGCTGACCTCCAGGAGCGGGGCGGCTGCGGATACACCTGTGGTATATGCCGACCAGACTTCCCGGCGCACCCTGTAACTTTGTCGCCAAATTTACGCGACGGCCCCCAGCTTAACCGGAACGGCCGATCCGTGCTCCAGCCGCGCAGCCGCGATCTTCCCCCGACGCCTCCGCCTCGACGCTGCTGATCTGTGCTTTTCCGCTGCCGCTGCCGCTGCCGCTGCCGCTGCCGCTGGCGTCGCCGGGCGTCCGCGACGCGGGCGCCTGTCGCTGTGGCGCGCCTGGTGGGAGGGAGGCGCGGCGCGCGGTGGGGACCGTGCCGGTCGGGTCGCGGGGCGGGCGCCTCCGGGTACTGGCCGACCCTTCGGGGGAGCGTGGCGGGTGCGGTGCTGGGGGCGCGAGGGCTGTGGGGCCGGCCGTGGGTGCCGCGGCCGGCCCGGCGCGTCCCGTCTTCCGGGTGGTGAGCTGTCTACTCCCGCTCAGTCCTCCACTCAGTCCTCGCTGCCGGCGCCCGGGAGCTGCGACTGGATCAGGTCCATGACCGAGGAGTCGGTCAGCGTGGTGACGTCACCGAGGTCGCGGTTCTCCGCGATGTCCCGCAGCAGTCGACGCATGATCTTCCCGGACCGCGTCTTGGGCAGCTCGGCCACCGGGAGGATGCGCTTCGGCTTGGCGATGGGCCCCAGGGCCTTGGCGACGTGCGCCCGCAGCTCGTCGACGAGACCTTCGTCCTCCGCCACCCCGCCGCGCAGGATCACGAAGGCGCAGATGGCCTGCGTGGTCTGCGGGTCCGCCGCGCCGACCACCGCCGCCTCAGCGACCTTGGGGTGCGAGACGAGAGCCGACTCCACCTCGGTGGTGGAGATGTTGTGCCCGGAGACGAGCATGATGTCGTCCACCCGGCCGAGCAGCCAGATGTCGCCGTCCTCGTCCTTCTTCGCGCCGTCGCCCGCGAAGTACCGGTTCTCGAAGCGGGACCAGTAGGTGTTCAGGTAGCGCTGGTCGTCACCCCAGATCGTGCGGAGCATCGACGGCCACGGCTCGGCCAGCACCAGGTACCCGCCGGAGCCGTTCGGCACCTCGTTCGCGTCGTCGCCGACCACGGTGGCCGCGATACCGGGCAGCGGAACCTGCGCCGAACCCGGCTTCGTCGCGGTCACACCCGGCAGAGGGCTGATCATCATGCCGCCGGTCTCGGTCTGCCACCACGTGTCCACGATCGGCGCCCGGTCCCCGCCGATGTGCTTGCGATACCACATCCACGCCTCGGGGTTGATCGGTTCGCCGACCGACCCGAGGATGCGCAGCGACGACAGGTCGAACTTCGCCGGAATGTCATCGCCCCACTTCATGCAGGCGCGAATCGCCGTCGGGGCGGTGTAGAGGATCGACACCCCGTACTTCTGCACGATCTCCCACCAGCGCCCCTGGTGCAGCGAGTCCGGCGTGCCCTCGTACAGCACCTCCGTGGCGCCGTTGGAGAGCGGCCCGTAGACGATGTACGAGTGGCCGGTCACCCAGCCGACGTCCGCCGTGCACCAGAAGACGTCCGACTCCGGCTTGAGGTCGAACACCGCGCTGTGCGTGTACGAGATCTGCGTCAGGTAACCGCCGGTGGTGTGCAGGATGCCCTTCGGTTTACCCGTGGTGCCCGAGGTGTAGAGGATGAAGAGCGGGTGCTCCGCCTCGAACGCCTCCGGGGTGTGCTGGTCGGACTGGCCCCCCACCACGTCGTGCCACCACACGTCGCGGCCCTCGGTCCACGTCGTCTTCTCCCCGGTGCGGCGCACCACGAGGACGCTGCGCACGTTCTCCGTGCCCGGGCGGGTCAGCGCCTCGTCCACGGCGGGCTTGAGGGCCGACGGCTTGCCGCGTCGGTAGCCGCCGTCGGCGGTGATCACGACGCGGGCGTCCGCGTCGTTGATGCGCGTGGCCAGCGCGTCCGCCGAGAATCCGCCGAACACCAGCGAGTGCGGCGCGCCGATGCGCGCGCACGCCAGCATCGAGATCACGGCCTCGGGAATCATCGGCAGGTAGATCGCCACCCGGTCCCCGGCCGCCACGCCCAGCTCCGTCAGCGCGTTGGCCGCCCGCGACACCTCGCGCTGCAACTCCGCGTAGGTGATCGCGCGCGTGTCGCCCGGCTCGCCTTCGAAGTAGATCGCTACGCGGTCCCCGAGCCCGTTCTCCACGTGCCGGTCGACGCAGTTGTACGCGACGTTCAGCTTGCCGTCGGCGAACCACTTCGCGAAGGGCGGGTTCGACCAGTCCAGCGTCTGGGTCGGCTCCGTCTCCCAGCTCAGCCGACGGGCCTGCTCGGCCCAGAAGCCTAGCCGATCAGCCTTCGCCTGCTCATACGCCTCCGCGGTGACGTTGGCTTTCGCGGCCAGGTCGGCGGGTGGCGCGAAACGCCGCTCCTCACGAAGCAGGTTGGCCAGGCTTTCGTTGCTCACGACTTCTCCCATTCCCAGGGTGCCCGTTGTGTCCCAGCTCATAGCTCATCAGCCAGCGGCACGCTCTGACAAGGGCTGTTGATAAAAATTGGTGTAGACCTTTACTGGGTGACGCCCCCGTGGCCCCTGCTTCCGGCCGCTTCCGGGACTTTTACGGCATGGCTCGACCCGACTGGTCGTGCGTGCGGTGATCACGGTGTGTCGTCCCGATCCCGCCGGGAGCAGCCGCCTCGCCCACCCGCTCCGAACCGGCCGAGCCCGCGGTCTCGGAGGTGTGCGGGCCCGAGCCGCGATCCCGTCCGGTCTCCCCGCCCGCCGCCCTATTCGACGCCGTACCCGCCGCCCGAAGGCCCTGGCCCGAACGGCCTGCCGAGCGGGCCGCGCTGCCGGCCGGCTCGGGGGCCCGGGCCGCCCCGGGGCCCTCCGCTGAAGGCGTGTCCTCGTAAGGATGCGGTCGGCCGTCCGCAGGCTCCTCCTGTCGGGAGCCCAGGCGCGGAGCGGGGGCCTCCGCCGGCTCCGAACCGCCGGTGAGGGGTGGCCGTGGACAGGCGTGGCCGCCGTCCCGCTCGCGCTGCTCATCCGGGTGAGGGCCCGCCCCGGGCAGCGGCGCGGCCTCCGGTGGCACGAGGGCGTTGGGCAGTTGCTCCGAAGGGCTGGCGTGCTCGGGGCGCTCCGGCGCGACGGCGCAGAATACTCCGGAGGCGGGGTCCAGGACGTACGCCTGGGCTTCCGCCACGTGGAAGTACATCCCGTGCAGCACGAGTGTGCCCTCGCGTACTCTACGGGCCACGCACGCGTGGGCCATCAGATGCTCAAGCTGCTGCTGCACGTTCACCAGGGCCAGCAGCTCCGTGTCGTCCGCCACCGGGCGCCCGTCGAGAGCCACAGTCGGACGGATGCTCGCACCGCCGCCGGACGCCTGCTCGGCCTCTCCTTTCTTCACCCGCTCCAGCTGTTCCAGGCTGGGCCAGCCATGGCGCAACCAGCGGGAGAGCGAGGTGTCGTCGGCGGGCTTGCCCGCGGAGTTGAGCAGCGCCTGCATGGCTCCGCACCCCGAGTGTCCGCAGACGGTCAGGGAGCTGACCTCCAACACGTCCACCGCGTACTCGATGGCCGCGGCCACCGAGTCGCAGGCGCTGTCGTCGTCCGACGGCGGTGTCAGGTTCCCGACGTTGCGCACGGTGAACAGGTCCCCCGGCCCGCTGAAGGTGATCATGCTGGTGACGAGCCGGGAGTCCGCGCAAGTCAGGAAGAGCTGACCAGGGCGTTGGCCCTCGCGTGCCAGCCGGGCCAACTCCTCGCGGACCAGCGGAGCGGTGTTGCGCTGGAAGGCGCTGACTCCGCCGATGAGCTGACTGCTGCTCGGCTTGTCCCGCCGCGCGGGGGCCAGGGGACGGGTGCAGTGGTGGTTGCGCCAGGGCATCCATGGTCTACACGGCTGCGTGTGCGCATGCGCGCTTGCCGGTTCGACCAGGGGGCGACCGGTGCGCCCGCCGAGCTGCACCCAACCGCCCGCCGAGCGGTACCCCTGAGCCCAGGACTGGAGGGCGTCGTACGCCGCGTGGTCCATGAACGAGCCGTGCAGCTCGATCACCACGCTCCGGCGGTCCGGCAGTTGGCCCAGTACGCGGCTCAGCCGGGGAACGGCGAGGAAGGTGAGCTGGCCGTTGACGCGCACCCGTAGGCAATCGGCCTCGCCGGTGACCGTGATCTGGGTGCGGGTGAGGCAGCGGAACGCGGTGATGACGGCCACGACCCCGCCGACGGCCACCCCCTGTAGTACTCCGAAGAGGACGACCGAGCCCAGGGTCGCCGCGTAGACCGGGAACTCGCGGTGCCGCTGCACGTGCTTGATGTGCGCGAAGTTCACCATCTGGATGCCGACCATCATGACCAGCGCGGCCAGTGCCGCCAGGGGGATGGACTCCAGCGCCGTGGCGAGCAGCCCGGTGCACACCAGGACCCAGACCCGGTGCAGCACGGTGGAGCCCCGACTCGCCGCCCCGGCCTTCACGTTCGCCGAGCCGCGTATGGCGCCACCAGCCACCGGTAGGCCGCCGAGGAGGCCGGAGGCCACGTTGGCCGCCCCCTGCCCGGCCAACTCGCGGTCCAGCCGGGTCTGCGTCCCCCGCGTGTCGGGCCGCGTGGCCTGCAACCGATCGACCGCGATGGCGGAGAGCAGGGACACCATGCTGGCCACCAACGTCACCGTCAGCACGGCGGCGGCCACCCCGAGGACCGGGCCGTCCGGCGGCGACGGCAGACCCTGCAACTGCAATGAGGGCAGGTCGACGCGGGGGACGGCGAGCCCGGCGCTGAGCGCGGTCCCGGCGCCGACGGCGGCCAACGGGCCCGGGACCAGCCGCGCCAGCCGCCCGCCGCGGCCCGGAAGCCGGGGCCAGGACACGAGCACGGCGACCGTCACCGCACCCACCAGCAACGCCGCGGCGTGCGGGTGGAACAGCTCGCACGCGAGGGCGGCAAGGTTGTCGAGGGTCGAGCCGCCTGGGTTCTCGCCGAGCATGACCCTCAACTGGCCGATGGCGATGACCACGCCGATACCCGCCAGCATCCCGTGCACGATCGCCGGGCTGACCGCGAGCGCCGCCCGGGCGACCCGCAGCGCTCCTAGGGCCATCTGGCCCAGCCCCGCCACGATGCCGCCGACGGCGGCCGCGATGAGCCCGGCCTGAAGGGGCGCGCCAGTGGCCAACGCCAACCCGAGCGAGAGGGGGACGGCGATGAGAAAGATGACGATCGAGGCAGCGAGGTCCCTGCGCGCGGAGGCGCGATCGACCTGGCTCCGGAGCTGCAACATTCCCGTCTCCTCCGGGTCTGCGCGGTCGTGGACGAGGCCACGACCGTGGGCACGGCGTACTGCGGTGGGCTGCTGTGGGTTGCGATGGAGCTCGCGTACTGGTGGGTGGTCTTGAGGAAGCCGTGCACCGCTGAGCCAGTACTGCGGATGGCGGCGGTGCGGGGGCGATGCCTGTGCGCCGGACTACGGGGTGGGTGACCGGCAGCGACTCGGGGATTCGGCCAGACATGGCGCTAAAAGGCGCGAAACCACCGCAAGTGGTAACGGTGTGCATTTGATCCGTCACTCTCAAGCATCGGTAAGCGAATCGTAATCCCAGGTAAAGGCCGCACGGAAGGGGTTCCGATCGGCCGCGCCAGTCATTCCACCTATCGAGTGAGTGTCGGTTTAGGAAATCTCTCCGCTTCTTAACTATTAGATGACTTATGAGGTTTTTGCCCGCTTCTCTGTGGGCGCTCAGAAGTCAGGAAGCGAGGCGGCAGATGACGACTGCACGCAAGGCCACAGCGGGGCTGTTCCTGACCGCGATACTCGTCGGGATAGCCGGCTGCTCCGGCGGCTCAGGGGACTCCGACGCGGAGAGCGAGGAAAAGGCGCCGGCTCGCAAGGCCGCGAAGCCCTTGCGCCTGATAGGCGACGGTTCGACCGCGTACACCGGTGCCCAGCCCCGTCAGCCGAACTTCCAGCGACTGCGCGTCGGGCAGCGACCACCGCAGTTCGTCGTCTTCTCCTGGGACGGCGCTGGCGAGGACAGCCAGCGGCTCTTCTCCCGGTTCCGCGAGGTGGGGAAGCGGTACGACGCGACGATGACGTACTTCCTCAGCGGCGTGTACATGCTCCCCGAGGCCAAGAAGGAGCTCTACCGCCCGCCCAAGCACGCACCCGGCGCCTCGGACATAGGTTTCAACGACGCCAAGGGCGTCCGGTACACCGCCGCGCAGCTCGCCGGGGCATGGCGCGACGGCAACGAGATAGGCGCACGCACTTCAACGGCCACTTCTGCGGCCCCGACGCGGGTGTCGGCACCTGGTCGGTGGACGAGTGGCGCAGCGAGATCCGACAGGCCGAGTCGTTCGTCAAGAACTGGAAGACCAACGCCGGTCTTCTCGACGCCCAGCCGCTGCCGTTCGACTACAGTGCGGAACTCGTCGGAGGCCGCGCCCCCTGCCTCGAAGGCCAGCGCAACCTGATACCCGCCGCCCGCTCCATGGGGTTCCGCTACGACGCCAGCGCCTCCGGCGGCCGGCAGGTCTGGCCCACCAAGCAGGGCGGCATCTGGGACTTCCCGCTGCAGCAGGTGCTGATGCCGGGACGCGCCTTCGAGGCGCTGTCCATGGACTACAACTTCCTGGTCAACCAGTCCGGCACGACCCGCGGAGACCGCGCCAAGCACGCCGCCTGGGGTAACCAGATGCGCGACGGACTGTTGGCCGCCTTCGACCGCGCGTACCGCGGCAATCGGGCGCCGCTGCTGGTCGGCAACCACTTCGAGTCATGGAACGGCGGCACGTACATGCGTGCCGTCGAGGAGACCATCAAGAAGGTGTGCCCCCGACCGGACGTGCGCTGCGTGTCGTTCAAGCAGCTCGCCGACTGGATGGACGCCCAGGACCCGCGAGTCCTGGAGAAGCTGCTCAAGCTGGACGTGGGCGAGCGGCCGAAGGGCGGCTGGGCCGCGTACCTCGGAGCCGAAACAGCCCCGTCGGCCGTGACCCCGCCTGACGGGCAGCGCCCCGCGAGCGACGCGGTGGCCGAGGGCCGCACCGCGCGTCCCCGAACGGTCGCCCGGAACCGCGTGGCAGCCGTTCGGCGGCGGGGACTGGCTCAGGCCGGCTGCCGGCTAGCGGCGGGTCGCTCGTCCAGGGTGAACGCCGGATCGACCTGGGCCGCCAGGTCCGCGCCGGTCCGCGCGTTCCCCCAGCTCTCCGCGTTCTTGAGGTGGAAGTGGACCATCTGGCGGGTGTAGCGCTCCCAGTCGCGTGAGGTGTACGCGGCGTCCGCGGTCTCGTGGAGGACGCGCAGCGCCTGCTGGTTGGCCGCTTCCAGCGTGTCGAACCTGGGCGGGCGGCTCTTCTCCATCGTTCGCACCTACTCCGATTGGCCGAAGGTGACGAGCAGGTCCTCGCCGACCTCGTCGCGCAGGAAGGCGAGGTCGTCGGGGCCCTGCACCTTGTTGCTCACCACGCGCAGGGCCACGCCGAAGTCCCGCGCGTACTCCTTGTACTGCCGGTAGACCGCGCTTCCCTTCCTGGTTGGTTCCGCCACGAGGAACGTCATGTCGAAGCGGGTGAACATGTCGGAGGCGAAGGAGTCGCTGCCCGCCGTCATGTCCACGACGATGAACTCCTGTCGGCCGTCGACCAGGTGGTTCAGGCACAGCTCCACCGCGCCGACCTTGGAGTGATAGCAGGCCACGCCGAGGTCGGACTCGGTGAAGGGGCCGGTCGCAATGAGGCGCGCCTCACCGTCGTCGAGACGGATCGTGCGGGCGCAGGCGTCGAAGACTGGGTTGTCGTCGCCGACCCGCAGCAGCGGCGACCCCGCCCCGGGAGGCGTCGTCTTGATCATGGTCTCGGTCGAGGCGATGCGCGGGTTGGTCCCGCGCAGGTACTCCTTGATGAGCGGGAGTTGGGCGCCCATGGCGGGCGGCGCGGAATCCGCGTGTTCGTCCAGGCCGAGCGCGGCTGCCAGGTGTTGGTTGATGTCCGCGTCGATGGCGATGACGGGGACCCGGGCGGCGGCGAGGTGACGGATGAAGAGCGAGGACAGCGTGGTCTTGCCGCTGCCGCCCTTCCCCGCGAAAGCGATCTTCATGTTCACCTAGCGTAGATGTGCGGGTGGGGCTGAATGCTGTGCTTGGTGAAGAAGACCACTCCAATGAGGGGTGCGGCCTCCGATGTGCGTAGTGTCGTACTCATGAGTAGTGGGACGTCCGATCCGTTGCCCGCATTGGTGGCCCTGCCTGGGGTCGCTGATTCCATCGACGCCGTCCGCAAGGCCGTTGACCGGGCGTACGGCCACCGGGTCATGCGCCGGCGCAGCCACGAGGTCACCGCCGAGGCCGCGCTGCGCGGTGCTCGCGGATCGGCGGCGCTCGCCGGTGCTGACTGGGTGCTGGAGGAAGTGCGGCGGCGCACCGACTTCGGCGCACGGGGCGAACCGCGCACCGTTGGCGCGGCACTGCGCCTCACGGCCGAGGCGGGGCAACTGCTCAGCGTGTGGCGGCAGTCGCCCCTCCGGGTACTGGCCAGGCTGCACCTCGTGGCGGCGGGCGATGTCGCGCGAGGTGGGTCGGCGGAGGACGAGACGAACGTGGTGGGACGGCCCAGGCTGGCCGGCGAGGGGGTGGACGAGCCCCTGCTCGAACTCCCGTTGCCGGACGCTGACGAGGTGGCGGGTCGACTGGACGGGCTGGCTCGCTTGCTGCTCGCGGGCACGGAGGCTCCCGCGCTGGTGGTCGCGGCTGTCGTGCACGGGGAACTGCTCGCGCTGCGCCCGTTCGGCTCGCACAACGGGCTCGTCGCTCGCGCCGCTGAGCGGGTTGTCCTGGTTGGTAGTGGGTTGGACCCCAAGTCGATCTGCCCGGCTGAGGTTGGCTACGCCGAACAGGGGCGGGCCGAGTACGTCGGCGCCCTCGAGAGCTATGCGTCGGGAACGCCTGAGGGAGTCGCCGCGTGGATCGTGCACTGTGGACGGGCGGTCGAACTCGGGGTTCGCGAGACCACAGCCGTGTGTGAGGCGCTCCAGCGCGGAGCGGCCTGACGTACGGCGAGGCTCCTCGTCACGCGTGGGGTCGCTCGCGACTTCGCATGGACCTCGAACGCCCGCTGCCATCAAGCCGGAGGGGGCGGGGGTTGGCGAAGCCGGCCGGGGGATGGTGTCGCGGTGAGCGGGCCGACGCGGCCCCCGGTGCTCCGTGGGCAGATTTGCGACGGCACCAGTTGACTACGGTGCCGCCGCTGGCACGTCCGCCCGGTTACCATGCGTCCTCGAAATCGTGTCCATCAGGTCGGGAACTTTGCCCCCTTCCTGGTGCGGCTGGCCCGTAATCGACGGGTCGGCGTCGCGTGGGTGCCGAGCGTCTGTGCGTGGTCCGTGGGCCTTGATACGAAGGGCTTCCTCTCGGATGTCCCCTGGTCTCGCGGGCCTTTGATTCCTTTCTACTCTCCTCGGTGAGGAAGTGGAACCCCCTCCCGTAGATATTTACTTTTGGTGTCAAACCTGGGCAGTCTGCGCGGCTTGCAGGGCGACGAGGTCGCGTGCAGGCGTACGGCGTCGAGCCGTGTACCAGACCAGCCCCGCAGCGGCGGCGGCTCCCACGGCAGCGGCTGCCGCCAGTACCGGGGGTGGGGGCATGGACAGCGAGGGGACGCGTTGCTTCAGGCGAACCGGGCGGTTGAAGTTGAGGATGGGCCAGCCCACGAGCGCTCGCCTCCCGGCGCAGGCTGCGGTCGGGGTTCACGGCGTGTGGGTGGCCGACCGACTCCAACATGGGGAGGTCCGTGACGGAGTCGCTGTACGCGTACGAGCGCGACAGGTCGTAACCCTCGGACTCGGCCAACTCGGCTATGGCTTCGGCCTTGGTGGGGCCGTACGCGTAGTACTCCACCTCGCCCGTGAAGCAGCCGTCCTCGACCACCATCCGGGTGGCCACGACCCGGTCGGCGCCGAGCAGCGCTCCGATGGGCTCGACGACCTCCGCTCCGGAAGTGCTGACGATCACGACGTCGCGGCCCGCCGCGTGGTGCTCCTCGATGAGGGAGGCGGCCTCGTCGTAGATGATGGGGTCGATCAGGGCGTGCAGAGTTTCAGCCACTATCTCCCGCACCTGCTGTACGTTCCAACCGTGACAGAGCGCGGAAAGATACTCCCGCATCCGCTCCATCTGGTCATGGTCGACGCCTCCGACAAGGAAGACGAACTGTGCATATGCGGTGCGTAGTACGGCTCGGCGGTTGATCAGGCCCCCTTGGTAGAAGGACTTGCTGAACGTGAGAGTGCTCGACTTCGCAATGACCGTCTTGTCCAGATCAAAGAAGGCGGCTGTGCGCGGCAAGGAGTGGTTTTTCACACGCTGAGCATAGGGCCCACCATTCGGCGTAAGCGGCGGCGAGTGGGTTTGCTTAGGAAGGCCCTCGGGTACACCATGGAAGTCACGGATCGTTCGCGACCGTGCTAACCCCGTCCGGCTCCTCCTCCCCCCCCCGAGTCGGTCGTGGGGACGACCCCCGCTCTCCCCCCGGCGGGGGTCGTCGCATGTCCAGACGCCTTTCGGTGCGGCACTCTTGATCATTTTTCTCTCCCGGTGTCCGTTTGTCGCGCTGCCTCCATGAGTCTGCCCTGTAACCCTGCGTAATCACGACGTGAGTGTGGAAGTAGCCGGTTTAGGGGGCGGCAATATTCACAGTCGCCGAGTTATCCACAGTTTCGGGCCAAGATCCCCGAGATTTCTCGGATCGCTGCACAGTCGATTCCCGCGATGTACGCGGGCTCGACAGCGGGTAGCGAGATGAGGAGGGGACCATGGCTGGAACTAACGCCTCCGGTCAACTGGGAGAGGCCACCGATCTACGGCGTAGACCGCTGATCGTCACGGAAGACGAAGGGCTTCTCGACGACTTGTTGCGGTTGTGTGCCGCAGCCGGCTCAGCGCCGGAAGTGGCGCATGGAACGCTCACCGGCAGCAGTGGTTGGGAAGGCGCGCCACTGGTTCTCGTCGGCGACGACTGCGCACGGCGCTTGGTGGGCGTGCCCCGCAGGCAGGGCGTGTTGCTCATCGGCCGAGACCTCGACGCCCCGGGCATCTGGCGGCAGGGCATCGAGATGGGGGCCGAGTGCGTGCTCTTCCTGCCCGACGCCGAGACCTGGCTCGTGGACCGGATCGCCGACGTCGCCGAGGGTGTGGGCGACCAGGCCGTCACCGTTGGCGTCATCGGGGGCAGGGGCGGCGCCAGCGCCAGCACGCTGGCCTGTGCCCTCGCGGTGTCGGCCGCCCGGGCTGGGCAGCGCACCATGCTCATTGACGGCGATCCGCTGGGCGGCGGCCTCGACGTCCTGCTCGGCGGGGAGAGCGCGCCAGGTCTCAGATGGCCGGCCTTCGCAGAGTCGCAGCGTCGAGTGGCGGCGGGAGCGCTCGAAGAGTCGCTACCCGAGCTGCACTCCTTGCGCCTGCTCAGTTGGGACCGGGGCAGCGTGACGGCCGTCCCGTCGCCGGCGGTCCGCTCGGTCCTCGCCGCGGCGCGCCGCCGAGGTGGCGCTGTCGTGGTCGACCTGCCGCGACGCGTGGACCAGGCCGCGGCCGAGGTGCTCGCACAGCTCGACATGGCGCTCCTGGTGGTGCCCGCCGAGCTGAGGTCCGTGGCGGCGGCCCATCGGGTTGCCTCCTGTGTGCGGATGGTGTTGCGCGACCTGCGGGTCGTGGTCAGAGGCCCGACCGGGGGTGGGCTGGCCGATGAGGAGATCGCCCGGCTGCTTGACCTGCCCCTGGCCGGCGAGCTGCCACCGGAAACGGGTCTGCTCGCGGCACTGGAATCGGGTGAGCCGCCGGGGGCGAGCGAGCGTGGTCCGCTCGCCAGGTTCTGTGCCGGCTTCTGGGCTCGGGCGCTGCCCAGTGGAGGTGCCGCGTGAGCAGCACCCTGTTGGACGCCGTGCGCACCCGGTTGGCGGGCAGCCGAGCGGACCCGACACCGGCGCGAGTCGCCGCCGCGTTGCGGGCGGAAGGACGGCTTCTCGGCGACACGGAAGTCCTCGGGGTCGTCCAGGACCTGCGCTCCGAACTGGTGGGTGCTGGGCCCCTCGAACCGTTGCTCGCCCTCCCGGACGTCACCGACGTGCTGGTCACCGCGCCCGACCAGGTATGGATCGACCGAGGTGCGGGGTTGGAACGCACCGAGGTCCGGTTCGCCGACGCGGCAGCCGTGCGCAGGCTCGCGCAGCGGCTGGCGGCCGTGGCCGGCCGCAGGCTCGACGACGCGAAGCCCTGGTTGGACGCCCGGCTGCCGGACGGTACGCGGCTGCACGCCGTGCTGCCCCCGGTCGCCGTGGCGAGCACGTGCCTGTCGCTGCGCGTGGTGCGCCCCCGGGCGTTCACGCTCGCCGAGCTGGTCGCGGCGGGCACGGTGCCGCCGGCGGGGAAGCGCTGCTCCGGGCGATCCTGGACGCCCGGCTTTCGTACGTCATCAGCGGCGGCACGGGATCGGGGAAGACGACCCTGCTCAGCACCCTGCTGGGCCTGGTGGGACCGGGCGAGCGCATCGTGCTGGTCGAGGACTCCGCGGAGCTGTGGCCTGACCACCCCCATGTCGTACGGCTGGAGACGCGCCCCGCCAACCAGGAGGGCCGTGGCCTGGTGACGTTGCGGGACCTGGTGCGGCAGGCGTTGCGGATGAGACCCGACCGACTGGTGGTGGGCGAGGTTCGCGGACCCGAGGTGACGGACCTGCTGTCAGCGTTGAACACCGGCCATGAGGACGGCTGCGGGACGGTCCACGCGAACGCGGCGGGAGACGTCCCGGCCCGGCTGGAGGCACTGGGCTCGACGGCCGGGCTCGATCGGGCGGCGCTGCACAGCCAGTTGGCCGCGGCGCTGTCCGTGATCGTTCATCTGGCCAGGGACCGGCGGGGGCGCCGGCGGATCGCCGAACTGCACGTGCTGGAGCGCGATCGGGAGGGATGGGTGACCACGGCGCCCGCGGCGCTGTGGAGCCCGCACGGATTCCAGCGGGCACCAGGTTGGACCCGCCTGGAGCAGTTGTGCGCGCGGGGAGGTGGTGGCGCGTGATGGGCGGCGCGGTGACGGTTGAGCCTCTGGTGCTGTGTGCCGTAGTGCTCTGCCTGGTCGTAGTCCTGTGGGACAGCGCGGGCTCGGAACGCCACCTGTGGCGCGGCAGGCTGATACTGGCGGACTGCGCGGTGCCCCCGCCGAGCATCGGCACACCGAGGGCGAGCGAGCGCAGGGGGCCGGGCGGCGGCCTCGCGCGTCTGCTCGCTTCCTTGGGGCAGGGCACTGGCTGGCCGCGCTGGCGCGAACGACTGCCGGCGTCGGTGCGGCGATGGGAGCTCAGCGGCGAGCTGGCCTGCCTGCCGGCGGGGTGCGTACTCACCCTGTTGACCGACTCGCTACTGCCCCTGGCCGGTGCCGTGCTGGCTGCTCCCGTGGGCTGGCGATGGCGGCGGGCCCGGGCGGTGGAGTGACGCCGAGCGCGAAGGGGCGCGGCTGTGATCGCACTCTGCGCCGCCGCCTCCTGCGAACTGCGTGCCGGGCGGCAACCCGGGGAGGCATTGCGGTCCGTCGACGTGGCGGACCTGCCCGACGGGTGGGAAGAGGTCGTGGCGGCCGCGCGCTTCGGCGGCGACGTGCCCACCGCGCTGCGGGAGGTGGCTCGGTTGCCGGGCGCGGAAGGGCTGGCGGGGGTGGCCGCGTGCTGGGAGGTGGCGGTAGACGGGGGCGCGGGGCTCGCGGACGGGCTCGATCGCGTCGCGGCGGCGCTGCGCGCGGAGCGCGACCAACGTGAGGACTTATGCGCCCATTTGGCGGGTGTGCGATCGACGGCCGCGATGCTCGCCCTGTTGCCGGCGTTCGGGCTCGTGCTGGGCAGTGCGCTCGGTGCTGGTCTGCTGCATGTCCTCCTCCACACCCCCGCCGGTCTGAGCTGCCTGCTGCTCGGTGTGCTGCTGGAGGTGGCGGGCTTGGCCTGGACCGCACATCGTTCGTCGCGCCGCAGAGCCGGTGGGGCGCGCCACAAAGCAGGACCAACCGGGTTGATCGGGGAGGTGTGCCGTGCTCGGAGAAGTTATCCACAGGCTGGGGACGGTTATTTCGCTGGCGTGCTTTGCTGGTTGCGCGGCGCTGGTGTTCAGCGCGGCACGGGCCCGGCGCGGCAAACGGCGGCTGGCCGCGCTCTGGCCATCCGGTTCGCGTGCTCCGCAAGGAGAAGCGGCCCGGGTGCGGCGCCGTTGGGCCTCCCTCGGGCGGCCGGCTGCGACACGGGTCGGGATCGTACGGAAATACCTGACGGCCGGTGGCTGCGGGCGCCTTGGCACCATCCTCCTCGACGGCTGGGTGGGGTACGGGGCAGGGCTCGCCCTGGCGTACGGCACCTGGCGGTGGCAGCGAAAGAGTGTCGCCAGATGCGAAGACGCGTTGGCGGGAGGAGCGGTCGGCGCGGCGGGCGGCGCGCTCTCGGCTGAGCATGAGGCACTGGCCATGTCGCGACTGCCGCTCACCGCAGAGATGTTGGGCGCTTGCCTGGCCGCGGGGGCGAGGCCGCCGGAGGCTGCCGAGGCGGTGGGGAACTCGCTTGGTGGCCCCCTGGGGCGGCGGCTCGCCTGGGCGGCGGCGGAGCTGCGCCTGGGTGGCGACCCATCCGTCGCCTGGGGTCGCGTAGCCGCCCTGCCGGGCGCCGCTGGGCTCGCGCGGTCACTGGAGCGGGCGACGGTGACGGGCGCACCCGCGGTCGAGCCGGTCACGCGCCTGGCCGCCGACTGCCGAGCGGATCGCGGCCGAGTCGCCATCGCCAGGGCCAGGCGCGCCGGGGTGCTCGCGACCGCCCCGCTCGGACTGTGTTTCCTGCCCGCCTTCTTGCTGGTGGGCGTGGCGCCGGTGGTCATCGGCTTTGCCGACGGACTGCTGACTACCTGAGCAACACACGACAACGACGAGGAGATGAGGGAGACGTGGGGACGATCAGGCTGGTGGGTTGGGGCGCCCGACGGTGTGCGAGCTGGCGCGCGGCGCTTCACAGCAGGCTGGACGCGGGGATGGCGACCGCCGAGTACGCGGTGGGGACGATCGCCGCGTGTGCGTTCGCGGCCGTTCTGTACAAGGTGGTGACGAGTGGGCCCGTCACGGGCGCGCTCCAGTCGGTCATCCAGAAGGCGCTCGATGCGCAGTTCTAGGGGACCAGTTGGGCGGTCCGCACGCGGCCCGACGTGCACCGCGAGGACACCAGGAGCCCGTGGCGCGTCTCCTCCACGGCCCGCACTGCGCGGCGATCGTGGGGCCGTCAGCGCGGAGGCGGCGGTTGTCTTGCCGACGCTGGCCCTGTTCGCCCTGATGTTCATCTGGGGGCTGATGGCTGCCTCCGCGCACATCCAGTGCGTGGACGCGGCGCGGGCGGGCGCCCGGGCCGCGGCGCGTTCGGAGACACCGGCCGCGGCGATGGCCGCCGCTCGATCGGCCGCGCCGCGCGACGCCAGGATCACACCATGAGCCGAGAGGGAGAACTCGTGCACGTGCGGTTCGAGGCCCGCACGGCGGGGCCAGGTCCGCTGGCGATCACACTCCAGGGGGAGGCGGTGGCCCTTGCCGAGGACACGGTCACGATGGGCTGAACCGCTGCGGCCGACCCCCGGCGCGACAAGGAGGCGCGGCGGCGGTAGCTGGGGAGACAGCGGGATGGCGACGATGTGGGTCGCCGTGGCGGCCTCGGCGCTGTGCGTGGTGTTCGCCGTGGTACTGACCATGGGGGCGGTGGTGGCCGCCCGGCATCGAGCCGGTGGTGCGGCCGACTTGGCGGCCCTGGCCGCTGCCGACCACGCGTTGGAGGGCGAACGTGTGGCCTGCGGCCTGGCCGACCGCGTGGCCCGAGCGCAGGGCCCGCGCGTGGTGAAGTGCGCGGTGCGTGGCGAGATCGCGGACCTCGTCGCGGAGATGCCGGCGGCCAGGGTGACATCGGTGCTCCCCTCCGGAGCGTCGAAGGCGCTGACTCCGCGCGTGCGGGCCCGGGCGGGGCCGGCGACCGCGGATGTCGCGGCTCCTGTCGGCAGCGTCGGGCAGTTCGGTGCCGTGCGCGGGTCGACGACGTCGGGGGCCGCTTGCCCAGCCTTCGGCGGGACGAGTCCGCCGCCCCCCCCCCGCGCCGGCGGCCGTGGTGTTCGGCATAGTGCTGGCCTCCCCGGCGCACAGGCTGCCTGCCGGCGCGGCCGTCCCGCAGCGGGGGCCCGAGCGCGGGCCGGCGTCGGGGCCGCCGATACCGCTTACGGCGCGGGCTCGGCGGGCGAGGGAGGGGACTGGGCCAGTAGTTCGGCGAGGAGGCGCACGGCGGCCTTCTTGTCCAGCGGGTCGTTGTCGTTGCCGCACTTGGGGGACTGGATGCAGGACGGGCAGCCAGCGGCGCACTCACATGCGGCGATGGCCTCGCGGGTGGCGGTGAGCCAGCGGGCCGCGGTGTGGAAGGCCCGCTCGGCGAACCCGGCGCCGCCGGGGTGCCCGTCGTAGACGAACACGGTGGGCAGCAGGGTGTCGGGGTGTAGTGGTACGGACACGCCACCGATGTCCCAGCGGTCGCAGGTCGCGAACAGCGGCAGCATGCCGATCGAGGCGTGTTCGGCCGCGTGCAGGGCACTGCCCAGTGCCTCCGCCGTGACGTCGGCCCGCTCCAACTGGTCTTCGGTGACGGTCCACCAGACGGCGCGGGTGCGCAGGGTGCGAGGCGGCAGGTCCAGTTTCGTCTCGCCGAGCACCTCGCCGGTGATGAGCTTGCGAAGGAGGAAGGAGACGACCTGATTGGTGACCTCGACCGACCCGAAGCACAGCCGGGCGTCCCCCCACGGCACTTCGGCGCTGGTCTCCAGGATGGCGATGCCGGTGGTGTCGCGGGCCGTGGTCGAGTAGGGCGGGTTTGCCTCCTCCACCAGAGCGGCCGAGTCGCCCAGGTCGAGGTGGCGGACGAGGTAGGTGCGGCCTTGGTGCAGGTGGACGGCGCCCTCATGGAGGGTGCTGTGTGCGGCGGCGGCGTCCACGGTGCCGAGCAGCCGGCCCGTCCCGGCTTCCACCACCTGGACGGGCTTGCCGCCCTCGCCGCGGATGTCGGTGAGGTCGACGGCCCGCTCCCGCCGGGTCCAGTGCCAGGCGGTGGCGCGGCGGCGCAGCAGCTTGCGTTGTTCGAGCTGCGGCAACAGGCCGGCGGCAGCCGGGCCGAAGAGCTCCAGGTCGGCCTCGGTTAGCGGGAGTTCGGCGGCGGCCGCGCACAGGTGCGGAGCGAGCATGTAAGGGTTGTCGGGGTCCAGCACGGTGGACTCTACAGGCTGTTGGAACAGGGCCTCGGGGTGGTGGACGAGATAGGTGTCCAACGGATCGTCCCGGGCGACGAGGATGGCCAGAGCCCCCTGCCGAGCGCGTCCAGCCCGGCCGGCCTGTTGCCACAGCGACGCCCTGGTGCCCGGATAGCCGGCCAGCAGTACGGCGTCCAGGCCCGCGACGTCGACGCCGAGTTCGAGGGCGGTGGTGGCGGCCAGGCCGAGGAGTTGGCCGCTGTGTAGGGCCCGTTCCAGGGCGCGGCGCTCCTCGGGGAGGTAGCCGCCACGGTAGGCGGCGACCCGGTGGCGCAGGCTGGTGGCGACTTCGGCGAGCCGTTCCTGGGCGATCAGGGCGATGAGTTCGGCGCCTCGGCGGGAGCGTACGAAGGCGACGGTTCGGGTGCCCTGCACGGCGAGGTCGGTGAGGAGGTCGGCCGTCTCCGCGGTGGCGGTGCGGCGCACGGGCGCGCCGCGTTCCCCGTGCAGTTCGGTGAGGGGAGGCTCCCAGAGGGCGAAGACGAGTTCGCCGCGCGGTGAACAGTCGTCCGTGATCTCCACCGGGGTGACGCCGGTGAGCCGGGCGGCCGACCGCGCGGGCTCGGCCGAGGTGGCGGAGGCGAGGAGGAAGACGGGTTCAGCGCCGTAGCGGGCGCAGACGCGGCGTAGCCGGCGCAGCACCTGGGCGACGTGCGAGCCGAAGACCCCGCGGTAGGTGTGGCACTCGTCGATGACGACGTAACGCAGCGCCCGGAGGAAGGAGGACCAGCGCGGGTGCCCGGGGAGGATGCCCCGGTGCAGCATGTCGGGGTTGGTGAGGACGTAGTTCGCGTAGCCGCGGATCCACTCGCGTTCCTCGACCGGGGTTTCCCCGTCGTAGACCGCGGCGCGGACGCTGGAGCCGAGCGGCGCGGCGAGGTCGGTGACCGCGCGGCGCTGGTCGGCGGCGAGCGCCTTCGTGGGGGCGAGGTAGAGCGCGGTCGCGCGCCGCGTGGTGGTCCGTGCGCCGGTGCGCGGGTTGGCCTGGGCCCGGGTGCTCTGAGCGGTGGCGTTCGGGTCCCCGGGGAGTTCGGCGCCGTCGAGCAGGGTGCTGAGTACGGGGGCGAGGTAGGCGAGCGACTTGCCGGAGGCCGTGCCCGTGGCGACGATCACAGAGTCGCCACGGAGCGCGTGCTCCGCCACCTGGGCCTGATGGCTCCAGGGGCGGTCGATGCCCGTCGCCGCGATGGCATCGATCACTTCCGGCCGGATCGACGAAGGCCAGTCGGCATGCTGACCCGTACGCGGGGGCAAGTGCTCCGTATGAGTGATGCGCGCTGCCCGGTCCGCCCCGGCGGCGAGGTGATCCAACATGGCCCGCGGGGAGCGACGCGTCCCAGCAGGCCGAGGGAGTTGATTGTGGGCCATTGACCCAGAGTCTGTCACTGGCGTGGCGGACAATGGGCTCAAGGCGTCGTGCGCGCCTACTGGTAAGTGATTGAATGCCATCGCGGCTGCCGATCCATGGGGGCGACCGCTCGATGCAAGGTGCTGGAGGTTCCGTGGACCTGTCCCTGTCGACCCGGACCGTTGGCGACCGTACGGTCGTCGAAGTCGGTGGCGAGATTGATGTATACACCGCGCCCAAACTGCGGGAGCAGTTGGTCGAGCTTGTGAACGACGGCAGCTACCACCTGGTCGTTGACATGGAGGGCGTCGACTTCCTCGACTCCACCGGGCTCGGCGTGCTGGTCGGCGGGCTGAAGCGGGTGCGTGCCCATGAGGGCTCGCTGCGCTTGGTCTGCAACCAGGAGCGCATCCTGAAGATCTTCCGTATCACCGGCCTGACCAAGGTGTTCCCCATTCACACCTCGGTTGATGACGCCGTCTCCGCCACCGACTGACGGTGCCGGACGCCCCGCTCCAGTGGTGCGGGGTGGAAGATCGTCGTGGCGGGGGGAACTGGGCTGACGGCCCGGCCCCTCCGCGAGTTCGCCCTTTTCGGTAGACGCGGAAAAGGGCACGTATGACCGAGGGGGATGGCATGGCCACCGTCGAACTTCGTTTCAGTGCCCTTCCAGAGCACGTCCGCACCGCCCGGCTGGTGGCAGCCGCTGTGGCGCGCCGGGCCGGAGTCGACGAGGCCGTGTTGTACGAGGTGCGGCTCGCCGTCGGCGAGGCGTGCTCTCGAGCCGTCGGACTGCACGTCAGTAATGGTGTCTCGGCACCGGTGCAGGTGGCCCTGACCGAGGAGGAGAAGAAGTTCTCCATCGAGGTCGGGGACGAGGCACCGCGAGCCGTGCCCGGGCGTGCCACCGATAGTGACGGCGCCGGCGACGCGCCGGCGGGCGATGAATCCGGGGCCGAGGCGGAAGACGAGATGGGCCTCGCGGTGATCAGCGGGCTGGTCGATGACGTCGAGGTGACCTCGGACGAGGCGGGCGGTGTGATCCGCATGAGCTGGCCCACCGCTGACGCGTCCACCCCTTCCTGATACGTGTCGGGCCGTTCCTGACATATCTGGTCCTTGCTGACGCGTTCGGCCCTTCCTGCCGCGCGGCTTCCGACGACGCGGGCTGAGCCCCGGCTCTCCGCTGTCGGCCCGGTCCGAGTGCTCCAGACGCGCCCGAGCCTGATTCTGAGTTGGACGCGGCCACTCACGCTGTCGGGCCTGGCTGCGACACGTCGCGTTCGCATGCGCGCGGGAGCCCGTAGGGGCGTGACACCGGTGGTGGGTGACGCCGGGGCGGATTTCCTACGGAGGTCGCGGCGGGCCACTGCCATTGTTGCGGTGGCGCTCGCGTGTGCGCGTGCGTGGGTGTGGGTGCGGTGCCGGCCATGCGTGCGAGGGCGGCGTCGTCGCGCTCGCAGGGGCCGTCTGGGGGTCGGTCGTGCGTCGCCCCGTCTGGTGGCCGTGCGGTCGGTGGTCGCGCGTGGGGATGCCGGTGTCAGCGGGCCCGGCATGCTCGCGGAGCGGGCTCGGTTGCGTCCACTTCGCGCCCTCTTGGCGGGGCCGGGACGAGGGGCGTCGCTTCTCGGCGGAGTCGGAGAGCGCGCCGTCGGGGCGTAAGAATGTAATGCTCCAAAGCTGTTTATTGTTGTCCTCTGAGGCGGGGGCAAAGCTCTGAGCAGGTGCGTTCATAAGACCCTGAGATCATTTCTTGGGCGTCAGCATGATGGGCGCTTTCCTTCGTATGAGGGAAATTGCGGCGGCCGAACCATTTGATCACCGCTCATGCAAGCGAATTCTCTTAGAGGTGCACTGTTTTGATCTCGCGTTGATCCCTACAATCCGTCCACATCTTGAGCTCAGGATGCCTGGGCGTGGCGGCTGTTTCGCGGTCGTGAAACCGCTGCGCGCCCATGTGCCAAACGTCAAGGAGGACGAATGGCGGGGCCTCTTACCCCTCATCAGCTAGACCTGTCCCCAACCCTGGCCGCTGCCGAGCTGACCGACGGCAACCGATTGATCGTCCTGCTGATCGCCGCCGTGGCGGTGGCGGCGCTGGCCGTCGCAGTCGTGCTCGTACGCCAAGTGCTCGCCGCCGGCGAGGGCACGGACAGCATGAAGGAGATCGCGGCCGCGGTGCAGGAGGGCGCGAATGCCTATCTGGCCCGGCAGTTGCGTACCCTCGCCGTTTTCGCGGCCGTCGTGTTCTTCCTGCTCATGCTGTTGCCAGCCGATAACTGGTCGCAGCGTGGCGGTCGTTCGCTCTTTTTCTTGATCGGCGCCGGATTCTCGGCGGCGACCGGGTATATCGGCATGTGGCTCGCGGTTCGCAGTAATGTCCGAGTTGCCGCCGCGGCGCGTGCGGCAACGCCCGAAGAAGGTCAGCCGCGTAAAGACCTGACCGAGGTTTCGCACGCGGCCATGAAGATCGCTTTTCGTACCGGCGGTGTGGTCGGCATGTTCACCGTGGGGCTTGGCCTGTTGGGCGCGGCCTCCGTGGTGCTGGTGTACGCGGCCGACGCGCCGAAGGTGCTGGAGGGCTTCGGCCTGGGCGCGGCGCTCATCGCGATGTTCATGCGTGTCGGCGGCGGCATCTTCACCAAGGCCGCGGACGTCGGCGCCGACCTCGTGGGCAAGGTCGAACAGGGCATCCCCGAGGACGACCCCCGCAACGCCGCGACCATCGCGGACAATGTGGGGGACAACGTCGGCAACTGCGCCGGCATGGCGGCCGACCTCTTCGAGTCGTACGCCGTGACCCTGGTGGCCGCGCTCATCCTCGGCAAGGTCGCCTTCGGCGACTCGGGCATGGCGTTTCCGCTGATCGTCCCGGCCATCGGGGTGGTCACCGCGATGATCGGGATCTTCGCGGTGGCGCCGCGCCGCGCGGACCGGAGCGGTATGACGGCGATCAACCGGGGCTTCTTCATCTCGGCGGCCATCTCGCTGGTCCTGGTGGCCGCGGCGGTCTTCGCGTACCTGCCGTCCTCGTACGCCGACCTTGACGGCATCACGGACAAGGAGATCCTGGCGCACGACGGTGACCCGCGGTTCCTCGCCTTGGTGGCCGTCGCGATCGGCATCGTGTTGGCCGCCCTGATCCAGCAGCTCACCGGGTACTTCACGGAGACCACCAGGCGGCCGGTGCGGGACGTGGGCAAGACCTCGCTGACCGGGCCCGCGACCGTGGTGCTCTCGGGCATCTCGCTCGGCCTGGAGTCGGCGGTCTACTCGGCGGCACTGATCGGCCTGAGCGTGTACGGGGCGTTCCTGCTGGGCGGCACCTCGATCATGCTGGCGCTGTTCGCGGTGGCACTGGCCGGCACCGGACTGCTCACCACTGTCGGTGTCATCGTTGCCATGGACACCTTCGGACCCGTATCGGACAACGCGCAAGGCATCGCCGAGATGTCCGGCGACGTCCGGGACGAGGGCGCGCAGGTGCTCACCGACCTGGACGCGGTGGGCAACACCACCAAGGCGATCACCAAGGGCATCGCGATCGCCACGGCGGTGCTGGCCGCGGCCGCGCTGTTTGGCTCTTACCGCGAAGCGATCGCCGAGGCGGTCAACGACGTCAACGCGAACGTGGCCGGCGAGATGAACCTGAGTATGGACATCTCGCAGCCGAACAACCTGGTGGGGCTCGTCTTCGGCGCGGCGGTCGTCTTCCTCTTCTCCGGCCTGGCGATCAACGCGGTGTCGCGGTCGGCGGGCTCCGTGGTCTACGAGGTGCGCCGGCAGTTCCGGGAGAAGCCCGGGATCATGGACTACACCGAGAAGCCCGACTACGGGCGCGTCGTCGACATCTGCACCAAGGACGCGCTGCGCGAACTGGCCACCCCCGGCCTGCTCGCGGTGCTCGCGCCGATCGCCGTCGGGTTCTCGCTGGGCATCGGCGCGCTGGGGTCGTTCCTGGCCGGGGCGATCGTTGCCGGGACGCTGATGGCGGTCTTCCTCGCCAACTCCGGCGGTGCCTGGGACAACGCGAAGAAGCTGGTGGAGGACGGCCATCATGGCGGCAAGGGCAGCGATGCGCACGCCGCGACGGTCATCGGCGACACGGTCGGCGACCCGTTCAAGGACACGGCGGGCCCGGCGATCAACCCGCTGCTCAAGGTGATGAACCTGGTGGCGCTGCTCATCGCGCCGGCGGTCGTGAAGTTCAGCTACGGCGACGACGCGAGCCCGGGCCTGCGGGCGGTCATCGCCAATACTGGCGATCCTGGCCATCATCGGGGCGGTCTACCTCTCCAGGCGGCGCGGCATCGCGGTGGGTGACGAGGGCGAGTCCAGCGCCGACCGGAAGGCCCAGAGCGTCGACCCCGCGGTGGTGTCCTGAGCCAGATCGAGCGCGACACCGCAGGTCAGGCGCACGCCTGGCGTACCGCCACCGCATGCCACGCGGTGGCGGTACGCGTTGGACGACCCGTACGCTGTCGGTGGCCGCGCGTGGCGGCGGCGCGTGGCGGGTTCTGTGTCCGGTGTTCTGCGCGGGGGCTGTCGGTGAGTGGTGAGGGTGCGGGCGCCGGGAGGGGCGGGGCGCCGGGGGTAACGCGGGGGCGGGTGGCGCGCTTTGGCGCACGGCCCGCCCGCCGTGTCGCTGTTGTGACGCCCCGTCGGGCCCGTGATACGGATCGGTCGGGGCGCGGCGCGGCGGGTGGCGTGCGGCCGGGGTGGGGCGCGGGTATGCGGGGGGGCCGGTCGTCCGGATGGCGAGGTGAACGCCACGCCCAGTGCGGCGTAAATATCCCTAATAGGCCATATAAGGGATGTTCAACTCGTAGCTCTGGCTCTGCGGGCGTGTAAGTTCCGGGGCCGAAGGCCATGGAAGGGACCAATCCGGTGAACAAGAAGCTTGTGGCGGCACTGTCCGGCGGTGCGACACTCGTACTGGCGCTGACTGGCTGCGGCGGCGGTGACGACGACGGCGACAAGAAAGTCGAGAGCTGGGCCGAGAAGGTCTGCGGCGGCATGCAGCCACAGCTGAAGAAGATCCGGGACGCCAACGCGGCCATTCAGGGTGGCGCCGACGAGCCCGACTCCAAGAAGCTCCAGCAGACGGACTCCCAGGCGTTCCAGCAGATCTCCGACGCCTATCGGGCGCTGGGCAAGTCGGTCAAGGACGCGGGCGCTCCGCCGGTGGACGACGGCGAGAAGGCGCAGACCGAGGCGCTCGAGGGCCTCAACGCCAGGTCGCGGGCGTACGAGGACCTCAAGACGGCCGTCGACAAGTTGGACACCAAGGACAAGTCGAAGTTCGCCAAGGGCCTCAACGGCATCGCCGAGGAACTCAACAAGCTGTGCAAGAACAGCGACGACGCGTTCAAGCGACTCCAGGAAGGCGAGGTGGGCGAGGCGATGGCCAAGCAGAAGGGCTGCCAGCGACCCAGCGGCGGCGCGCCGGCCCCCTCCCTGGACGTCAACGCCCCGGCGGCCGAGGGCTCCTGACGGGGTGTCGACGTCGCTCGCGGCTCCGGCCTGCCTGACCGGGCGAACCTGACCAGACGAGACCGACCAGACGAAACCTGACCAGGGGGACACGCGCGGGCGCTCGGACGAGTGGCGGTGCGCGAGCGCGCCGGCCGCGCCGGCTGACCAGGTCGACCCCTGGCGATCCTCGGAGCCGCCCGACGGTCGCCGCGAGCGCGGGCCCCGTGCGTGCGGATTGACGGCCCGTACGAGCGCGGAAGCAAGGCCGTACGGGCGGAGCCAGGGCCCCGCGAGAGCGGCGGCACAACGGGCCCGGCGCCCCGCCACACCCGGCTCGGCGCCGGGCCTTCGCCGATTGTCGGTGGTTGCCCCGACAATGGGGACCATGAGTACGCACCAGTTGCCCCACGCCGATCCGCAGCGCGCCGAACGCCTTCGCGCGGCGCTGCTCGCCGCCGTACTCCCGGTCGAGGACTGCCTGGCCGACGGCTGGCTGGTGCCCGCCGGCACCGCCGACGTTCCGGCGTCGGACACCGGCGCGGGTGGGAGCGCGGCCGGTGGCGGCGCGGTGCGGGCGAGCGTGGACGTGCGGCCGTACGGCGGGCCGAACGGGGAGGACTGGTGGATCGTCTCCGACCTCGGCTGTGCGCTGGGGGGCGCGGGCGGGATCGCCGTACGCCCTGGGGCGCACGCCGCGTCGGACGCGCGGGCCGGAGCCGACGGGGCGGTCGATGTGGGCCCGACCGACGACGAGCAGCGCGCCGTGCCGCGGTCGCAGTTGGTGCTCGGCGTGGGCGGCGCCTCCACCACGCTGGCCGGCATCACCGTCCGGGAGCCGGTCGGACGGGTCCTCGACCTGGGCACCGGGTCCGGCATCCAGGCGTTGCACGCCGCGCGGCACGCCAGCAGCGTCACCGTGACCGACCGCAACCCGCGGGCCCTGCGGTTCGCCCGGCTGACCCTCGCGCTGTCGGGGGCGGCTGTTCCGGAGGCCCGGGAGGGTTCGCTGTTCGAGCCGGTGCGGGGGGAGACGTTCGACCTGATCGTGTCCAACCCGCCCTTCGTGATCTCCCCCGGCGCGCGGTTCACGTACCGGGACGGCGGCATGGGCGGAGACGACCTGTGCCGGACGCTGGTCGAGGGCGCGGCCGAGCACCTGACGGACGGCGGTTACTGCCAGTTGCTGGCGAACTGGCAGCACGTGGCGGGGGAGGACTGGCGGGATCGGGTCGCGAGCTGGGTACCGCGGGGCTGCGACGCGTGGATCGTGCAGCGTGAGGTGCAGGACGTCGCGCAGTACGCGGAGCTGTGGCTGCGGGACGGCGGCGACCACCAGGGGGACCCGGCGGCGTACGCGGAGCGGTACGACGCCTGGCTGGACGAGTTCGCGGCGCGGCGCACGACGGCGGTTGGCTTCGGCTGGATCACCCTGCGCAAGTCCGGCGCCGCTAACCCATCGGTGACCGTGGAGGAGTGGCCGCACCCAGTGGAGCAGCCGCTGGGTGAGAGCGTGCGGGCGCACTTCGAGTGCCAGGACTTCCTGCGGGCCACGGATGACGCGGCCCTGTTGGCGGCGCGCTTCCGGCTCGCGCCCGAGGTGGTGCAGGAGCAGGTGGGGCTGCCGGGGGCGGAGGACCCTGAGCACGTGGTGCTGCGGCAGAACCGGGGCATGCGGCGCGCGACTAAGGTGGACACGGTCGGCGCGGGGTTCACCCGGGTGTGTGACGGCTCGTTGAGCGCGGGGCGCATTCTGGACGCGATCGCCCAGTTGCTCGGCGAGGACCCGGTCCAGCTCCGGGACCGGACGCCGGAGTCCATCCGGCTCCTGGTCGAGCAGGGCTTCCTGGAACCGGTCGGGGACGCGGAGGCGTAGCCGGCCGCCCGCCGTTGCGGAACGCGGACGCGGCTTCGCCCGGTGGGGCGGGCGGGGCGGAGAGGAGCACGGAGGGGGCGGCCCGGGGCACGAGGGGCGTGCGGGGTGAAGGGCGGCGGGCGAGAGGTGGGGCGGCGGGCGAGGCCGCGGGCAGCGGTGGGCGGGGTGCCGGGGCGCGGCTCGCCGCGCGGGTGAGGACCGGGGTGCGTCGTGCCCGTTGAAGAGTCGTACTCTGTTAGAGAGGGGTGTCGTCGCGCCGGGTACGGAGCCTGCCGGGTGGCCCCGCCCCGGCTTTGTCGCCCGTGCGGCCTGTCGCCGGCCCCGGCGGGCGTGCGCGTCGTCGGCGGCGGTGGCTCGCCGGCGCCGGTCTCGTCAGCCGATGTGATGCGGTGCCGACGCGGTGCGGTGCCGACGCGGTGCCGGGGTGCCGACGCGGTGTGGGCGTCTGGCGGGTGTGGGGCCGGTGTGCCGGGTGGGGTGTGTGGCGTGCGGTGGCTGGGTTCGGCTCCGACTCGGCCGAAAATGAGCGGCGGGCGCGCGTGCCGGCCCGGTGGACAGCGATGTGAGGACGTTCACGTGGCGTTCGCCCGGAAGCCGTCCGTACGTGCCACCCTCCTCGCATGGAGAGTGGACCCGAGGCCTTCGCTGGCACGGCATTCGCGCTGTTCGGCGTCGCGCTGCTGCTGTGGACGGCGGTCCGGCTGCGGCAGCGCCAGCCCGTCCTGGACGGCTCGCACCCGACGGTCGCCGCGGTCCTCTCCGCCGTTCTCGGCACCGCCGCGCTGGTCGGCGGAATCTGGTTGCCTGGGCTCCGGCTGACCGGCTGACCGACCCGGCAGAGTGCTGGCCCGTGCGGCACGCGGCCCGGTTGTCGGGTTACCGTGACAGCGCCTAGGCGGTGCGCAGCAGGAGGAGTGGTTAGGCGACCATCGGCTTACCCTTCGAGTGGCGTTGAGGGCTTTTTCCGTTTGACACCGAGGCGGGAGGTACCGTCACGCTCCGCAGCGTCACCGTATTGCCACCGCGAGCACCGTACGCGTGGTGGCCCAGCCACTGAGCGTCGACCGGAGAGAAGAGCGAAGTTGTCCCCGACCAGCGAGACCGCGAAGGGCGGCCGACGACTCGTGATCGTCGAGTCGCCTGCCAAAGCGAAGACGATCAAGGGCTACCTCGGCCCTGGATACGTGGTCGAGGCGAGCGTCGGGCACATTCGCGACCTGCCGAACGGCGCTGCCGAGGTCCCCGCGAAGTACAAGGGCGAGCCGTGGGCGCGCCTCGGGGTGAACGTCGACGCCGAGTTCCAGCCCATCTATGTCGTCAACCACGACAAGAAGGACCAGGTCAAGAAGCTCAAGGAGCTGTTGGCCGAGTCGGACGAACTCTTCCTGGCCACCGATGAGGACCGCGAGGGCGAGGCCATCGCGTGGCACCTCCAGGAGGTCCTGAAGCCCAAGGTCCCGGTGCGCCGGATGGTCTTCCATGAGATCACCAAGGACGCCATCCGGGCCGCCGTGGCCAACCCGCGCGAGCTGAACCAGCGCCTGGTCGAAGCCCAGGAGACCCGCCGCATCCTCGACCGGCTGTACGGGTACGAGGTCTCGCCGGTGCTGTGGAAGAAGGTCATGCCGCGGCTGTCGGCGGGCCGGGTGCAGTCGGTGGCGACGCGGCTGGTCGTGGAGCGGGAGCGGGAGCGCATCGCGTTCCGCTCCGCCGAGTACTGGGAGCTGACCGGCACGTTCGCCACCGGCCGCACCGGCGACGCCAGCGACCCCGGCACCCTGGCCGCGCGGCTCGCGTCGGTGGAGGGCCGCCGGGTCGCGCAGGGCCGCGACTTCACCTCGGTCGGTCAGCTCAAGGACGGTTCAGCCGTCCTTCACCTGGACGAGGCGCAGGCCCGCGCGCTGGCGGCGGCGCTCACCGAGACGAACTTCGCGGTGCGCTCGGTCGAGTCGAAGCCGTACCGCCGCGCCCCGTACGCCCCGTTCCGCACCACGACGCTGCAGCAGGAGGCCAGCCGGAAGCTGGGCTTCGGTGCGAAGTCGACCATGCAGGTGGCGCAGAAGCTGTACGAGAACGGCTTCATCACCTATATGCGTACGGACTCCACCACGCTCTCGGACACCGCGATCACCGCGGCCCGGGCGCAGGTCATGCAGCTCTACGGGGCCAACTACCTGCCGGACAAGCCGCGCAGCTACGCCGGCAAGGTGAAGAACGCGCAGGAGGCGCACGAGGCGATCCGCCCCTCGGGCGACCGGTTCCGCACGCCCGCGGAGACGGGGCTCACGGGGGATCAGTTCCGCCTGTACGAGCTGATCTGGAAGCGGACCGTCGCCTCCCAGATGAAGGACGCGGCCGGTGACTCGGTGACCGTGCGCATCGGCTGCCAGGCCAGCGACGGCCGGGACGTCGAGTTCACGGCCTCGGGCAAGACGATCAGCTTCCACGGCTTCATGAAGGCGTACGTCGAGGGCGCCGACGACCCGAACGCCGAGCTGGACGACCGCGAGCGCAGGCTGCCGCAGGTCGCCGAGGGCGACCGGCTGACCGCCGAGGAGATCTCGGTCGACGGTCACGCCACCAAGCCGCCGGCCCGCTACACCGAGGCGTCGCTGGTCAAGGAGTTGGAAGAGCGCGAGATCGGCCGCCCGTCGACGTACGCGTCGATCATCGGGACAATCCTGGACCGTGGCTACGTGTTCAAGAAGGGCACCGCGCTGGTGCCCTCCTTCCTGAGCTTCGCCGTGGTCGGGCTGTTGGAGAAGCACTTCGGCCGGCTGGTCGACTACGACTTCACGGCCAAGATGGAGGACGATCTGGACCGGATCGCCGCCGGTCAGGCTCAGGCCGTGCCGTGGTTGCGACGCTTTTACTTCGGCATTGACCAGAGTGACCCGGCGGCCGGCGACATCGCCGCCTCGCCCGGCGCCGACGTGGCCGGCGACCACCTCGGCGGCCTGAAGAAACTGGTCACCGACCTCGGCGCGATCGACGCCCGCGAGGTGTCCTCGTTCCCTGTCGGCAACGGCATCGTGCTGCGGGTCGGCCGCTACGGCCCGTACGTCGAGAAGCCCTCGCCCACGGAGGGCGAGCCCGGGCAGCGCGCGGACGTGCCCGACGAGCTGCCGCCGGACGAGCTGACCGTGGAGTACGCGGAGGAGCTGCTGGCCAAGCCGAGCGGCGACTTCGAACTCGGCACCGACCCGGACACCGGGCGACAGATCGTCGCCAAGGACGGTCGGTACGGACCGTATGTGACCGAGGTGCTGCCCGAGGGCACGCCGAAGACCGGCAAGAACGCGGTCAAGCCGCGCACGGCGTCGCTGTTCAAGTCGATGTCGCTGGACACGGTGACGCTGGAGGACGCGCTCAAGCTGATGTCGCTGCCGCGCGTGGTGGGCGTCGACCCGCAGAGCGGCGAGGAGATCACGGCGCAGAACGGCCGCTACGGGCCGTACCTGAAGAAGGGCACCGACTCGCGATCGATCGAGACCGAGGACCAGCTCTTCACGATCACTCTTGACGAGGCGCTGGCCATCTACGCCCAGCCTAAGCAGCGTGGCCGGGCCGCGGCGAAGCCGCCGCTCAAGGAGCTGGGCACCGACCCGGTGAGCGAGCGCCCGGTGGTGGTGAAGGACGGCCGGTTCGGCCCGTACGTCACCGACGGCGAGACCAACGCCACGCTGCGCCGCGACAACGACGTCGAGACGATCACGCCCGAGCGCGGCTACGAGCTGCTCGCGGAGAAGCGCGCCAAGGGGCCGGTGAAGAAGAAGACGGCCAAGAAGGCACCGGCGAAGAAGTCCACCGCGAAGAAGGCTGCGACGGCGACCAGGTCGTCGGGCGACGCGTCGGAGTAACGCACGCGCGTACGCACGGCGGCCCGTTTCCGCGCCCAGGGGCTGCCCGTTTCCGTGCGGCGGGCTGCGCGGCCGCGCGCCCGCCGCGTACGCCCCGCGCGTTCGGCGGGAGCCGCGCGACCCGGCGATCCGACGGGGTGGCGGCGTGGGGGGCGCAGCGGCGCGGTGGCCGGATCGTGTGGTCCGTGGCCGAGCTCGGACGGGCGGTCACGGCGGATTCCGTGGCGCGCGACGGGCTCACGCGCCCCTGTGCGACCCCCTCAGGGGCTGGTTCGCCCTGCTGTGACCGACTCGTCCGGGCGTATGCCGCGATGCGCCCGTCCACATGTTCGGGCTCGGGCACGGCAATTCGTGTGACCCGGATAGGCTGGAGGGATGACGCGAACCGAGCAGCCAACGGCCGTCAGATCCTCAGCCGGCGCTCTCGCCGCGTACTCCCGCGAGCGCGCCGTACGAGCGTTGCTTCACTACCCACCGCTGCGACGGCTGTGGAGTGCACAGTTCGTCAGCGGCATCGGCGACGCGCTAGCCGTGCTGGCGTTGCTGGCGCTGTCGTTCCAGGCGGCGGTGGCGGCGGGCGCGTTCGGCGGCGGGTATCGCGGTGCGGCGCTTGCCATCGCCGCGGTGTTCGGCGCCCGGTTGCTGGCCACGCTGCTGTTCGGCGCGGTGTTGCTCGGGCCGCTGGCCTCGCTGATCAGCCCCTCCGGACCGCTCGACCGGCGCTGGACCATGATCGGCGCCGACGGGGTGCGGCTCGTACTCCTGGTGATCGCCCCGCTGTGGATCGACTGGATGCCGGCCGACGCCGTGGCATCGCTCCTCGTCATGGCCTTTGTGGTGGGCGTGGCCGAGCGGCTGTGGACGGTGGCCAAGGACGGCGCGGCCCCGGCGCTGCTGCCGCCGCCCCCACTGGAGGGCGCGGCGGTACGATTGCTGCCCGACCACCTCGACGCGTTGCGGAGGCTCTCGCTCCGCACCACCGCCGTCTCGCTGCCGATCGCCGCGGCCGGCATGCTCGTCGTCACCCTGCTGAGCAACGTGCTCGGCTCCGGCATCGACTGGTTCCACCAGCACCAGCCGGCGCTGGCCTCGTACGTCGCCGCCGGCCTCTTCGCGGCCTCGGTCTCCGTCCTCTTCTTCCTGGAACTGCCCGGCGCGCAGGCCACTCGCGCGCGCTCCCCGCTGGAGGGCCTGCGCCGGCCCAAGGTCCCGGTGCGCGGGGCGGGCGGCGCCCGGCACACCGCGCCCGACAAGGGGCGCACGGGTGCGATCCCGGTGCTCGTGCCGGCGTGCGCGGCGGTGGCCGGTGCGATGGCCGCGGCCTTCGGCGTCGCCCCGCTCCAGGCCGCTGACCTCGGCGGCGGGCCGGTCGGGTTCTCGCTGCTCGCGCTGGTGATCGCCGGCGGTCCGGTGATCGGCGTACGGTGCGCGCCACGGGTGCTGCCCGCGCTCTCGCGCCGGCGCCTGTTCGCGCTCGCGATTACGGCCACCGGGCTCGCGCTGCTCGCCACCGGCCTGGTCCCCGACCCGGCGACGGTACTGCTGTTGGCGCTGCTCGCGGGCGTCGCGGCGGGGATCGCGGCGAACGTCGGGCACACGCTGCTCGACCAGGAGACCGAGGAGTCGCGGCGGACACGCACGACGGAGCACCTGCATGCGGTCGTCCGGGTCGCGCTCGCGCTCGGCGTGCTCGCCGCCCCGCTGCTGGCCGCCGCGATCGGCCCGCACCGGCTGGAGAACGGCGACTTCGTCTTCGCGCACGGCGGCGCGGCGTTCACGTTGATGCTGGTGGGCGCGCTGCTGCTGCCGGTGGCCGCGCTGGTGCTCGGCAAGACCGACGACCGGCAGGGCGTGCCGTTGCGGCGCGACCTGCGGGATGCGGTGCGCGGCGGCGAGCCGGCGGAGGCGCCGGCCGCGAACGGCTTCTTCATCGCCTTCGAGGGCGGCGACGGGGCGGGTAAGTCGACGCAGGTCACAGCGGTCGCGGAGTGGATTCGCAGCAAGGGTCACGAGGTCGTGGTCACCCGCGAGCCGGGCGCCACCGCGATCGGCAAGCGGCTGCGCTCGATCCTGCTCGACGTCGCCAGCGCGGGGCTCTCGCACCGCGCCGAGGCGCTGCTGTACGCGGCGGACCGGGCCGAGCACGTGGACTCGGTCGTGCGGCCCGCGCTGGAGCGTGGCGCCGTCGTGATCTCGGACCGCTACATCGACTCGTCGGTGGCGTACCAGGGCGCCGGGCGTGACCTGTCGCCGACCGAGATCGCCCGTATCTCGCGCTGGGCGACGGACGGTCTCGTTCCGCATCTGACGGTGCTGCTCGACGTCTCCCCCGAGGCCGCCCGCGAGCGGTTCACGGAGGCGCCCGACCGGCTGGAGTCCGAGCCCGCCGAGTTCCACCAGCGGGTGCGGGCCGCGTTCCTGACGCTGGCCGCGGCGGCCCCGGCGCGTTACCTGGTGGTCGACGCCACCCAGGAGCCCGAGGCCGTCAGCACGGTCGTACGGCACCGCCTCGACCAGGTGCTGCCGCTGTCGCAGGCCGAGATCGAGGCCCGCGAGGAGGCGCGCAGGAAGGCGGAGGAAGAGGCCCGCCGCAAGGCCGAGGAGGAGGCTGCGCGCAAGGCCGAGGAGGAGCGGCTGGAGCGCGAGCGGCAGGAACAGCTCGCCCGGCTGCGGGCCGAGGAAGAGGAGTGCAAGCGCCGCGAGGCCGAGGAGGCCAAGCGCTTGGAGGCCGAGCGGCAGGCTGAGGAGGCCCGGCGGCGGGCCGAGGCCGAGGCGCGGCGGCTGGAGAAGCAGCGCAAGGCGGAGGAGGCGCTGCTCCGCGCCGAGCAGGCGCGCCTGGCCGCCGAGGCGGCTGCCCCGCTGCCGGAGCCGGGGCTCGGCGGCGCGCCGGGCGCGACCGACACGGCGCTGCCGCAGCCCGGCCGGCCGAGTGCGCGGGACGAGGCGCCCACGGTGCCGACGCCGCTGGTCAAGCCGTCCGACAAGGGTGCGGGCGGACCGGTGGGTACGGCCGCGGCGGGCGCCGGTGAGGCCCCGGCGACCCCGCCCCCTGGGCTCTCCGCCGCCAAGCCCCGGGCTGCCGCTGGCCCCGACGCGCCGGAGACGGTCGAGACGCCGCGGATAGACCCGCGGGCGCCGCGACCGGACGCTGCCGTCGGCGGCGCGGGCGGTGGCGCGCGGAGCGATGTGGCCGACGACGCGACGTGGGTGCTGCCGCGCGTACGCCCCGAGGCGGACTCCCCGGCGCAGGGCGCGCCCAGCGCGCCGGGGGCACGCGAGACGGGTGCGGTCCGCGATGCGGGTGCGGCACGCGACACGCGCGAGGCCGACGGTGCGCGGGACCCGCGTGAGGCCGTGGGTGCGCGTGAGGCCGCTGGTACGCGCGAGTCGCGGGAGACGTGGGACACGGAGGAGACCACGCAACTGCCGACGCCGCCCCAGCCGGACACGCCCACGGGCGCGATGGACGAGACGGCCGTGCTGCCCGCGGTCGGCGCCGAGGGCGCGCGTCCGGAGGCCGAGCGCCCGACGGACCCCGCGGACCGGGTGCCGCCGTGGATGTTCCGGCCCGAGTCCGACGCCGCCGACGGCGGGCGTCAGGCCGCCCCGGAATCCGGCAACGAGCGCACGCGGGAGCTGCCGCAGTTCGACCCTACACAGGCCGGCGCGGAGCAGGCGGGCGATCCGGGAGCGGACCCGCACGGCCGCAAGCGGCGCCGCCCCGAGTGGGCCGAGGAGACCCCGCTGGACGACCTGCCGACGCTGGCCGACGAACTCCTTGGCCCGCACGACGCGGCAGGTGGCGGCCACTACGCCCTGCCCGAGGAGCGCCACCAGGGCGCCTACCACGGGCCCCAGGCCGGTCACGACGTCAGCGATCACTCACCGGGCGAGCAGCCCGGGCAGCGGGACCCCGGCAGTCGGGGCGGCACGGGCGACGGTCGCCCGGGCAGTGGCCGCAGGGGCTGGGGCCGCAAGGGCTGAGCCGGACGCGGTCGGCCCCGAGGGCGGGGCACGGGCCCGCCCCACCCGCCGCCGGTGGGTGATGCCGCAGGTCACCACGGGTGCGGCCGGCATTGTCAGTGCCGTACTCCACAATGGTTGGCGGATGGGCGAACCGGCCGCCGCGACGGTCGGAGCGCCTGCGGCGCACCCGTCGACGCGCTGACGCGTTGGCTCGTTAAGGCGTCAACCTGTTGGCGCCAGTGCGGGTGCGGGTGGGTGCCGCTCGGCGGTGCGGCAGGCGGGGGAGGAGGCCGCCCGGCGTGAAACGCGAGTAGCGCGCGGAGTGGCGCGTCGCGTGACGGCGGTGCGGGACAGCGGGGGCGCGAGACGACGGGCCACGGGGACAGGCGGGGCACGGCAGCAGGTACGGCAGGCAGGGAGAAGCGTCATGGCGGTGTGGGACGACCTGGTGGGGCAGGGCCGGGTCGCTGAGCAGCTCGCCGCTGCCGCGCAGGACGCGGACGCGCTGTTCACGGACGCCTCGACCGCGGACGCAGCGCCTCCGGGCGGCTCGGCCGCCGGGGCGAGCCGCCCGACGCGGCGCCCGTCGGGCGCGAAGATGACGCACGCCTGGCTGTTCACGGGCCCGCCCGGCTCCGGCCGCTCGACGGCGGTTCGCGCCTTCGCGGCGGCCCTGCAGTGCGTCAGCCCAGACCGCGCGCTGGGCGGAGCACCGGGCTGCGGCTTCTGCGACGGCTGCCACACCGCCCTGATCGGTACGCACGCGGATGTCGAGGTGGTCCGTACGGACATGCTGAGCATCGGTGTGAAGGAGACCCGCGACCTGGTGCGCCGGGCCCAGCTCTCCCCGGCCAGCGGGCGCTGGCAGGTCATCGTCCTGGAGGACGCCGACCGGCTGACCGAGGGCGCGGGCAACGTACTGCTCAAGGCGATCGAGGAGCCCGCACCGCGCACCGTGTGGCTGCTGTGCGCCCCCTCCCTGGAAGACGTGCTGCCGACGATCCGTTCCCGTTGCCGTCACCTCATCCTGCGCACCCCGCCGGTGGAGGCCGTCGCTGACGTGCTCGTACGGCGCGACGGCATCGACCCCGAGCGGGCCGCGGTCGCCGCGCGCGCCACGCAGGGGCACATCGGCCGGGCCCGCCGGCTGGCCACGGACGAGCGCGCCCGGGCCCACCGCGCCGCCGTGCTGTCGGTGCCCCTGCGGGTGGACGACGTCGGCGGCTGCCTCAAGGCCGCGCAGGAGCTGGTGGACGCCGCGACCGAGGAGGCCAAGCAGCTCGCCGAGGAGGCCGACACGAAGGAGACGGAGGAGCTGCGCGCCGCGCTCGGGGCGGCGGCGGGCACCGGCGGCCGGCTGCCGCGCGGCACGGCCGGTGTCATGAAGGACCTGCAGGACCGGCAGAAGCGCCGTTCGACGCGCACCCAGCGCGACAGCCTCGACCTCGCCCTCACCGACCTCACGGCGTTCTACCGCGACGTGCTCGCCTTGCAGTTCGGCTCGCAGGTGGCCATAGCCAACGCCGAGCAGCGCGACGCGCTGGAGCGCATCGCGGCGAACTCCAGGCCCGAGCGGACGCTGCGCCGGATAGAGGCGATCCGCGCCTGCCGCGAGGCGCTCGACCGGAACGTGGCGCCGCTCCTCGCGGTCGAGGCCATGACCCTGTCCCTGCGCGCGGGCTGACCCGCCCGCCGCACCCTCACACCCTCGTCCGCGCGCCCCGCCGCCCGTACGGCCCCCGTCGGGGGGCCTACGACACAGCCTCGCCGCGGCCGGGCCCGCGCCGCCACCGCCCCGCCCTGGCCGGGCTGGGCCGGGCCGGTGGGACGGGACCGGTCGAGGGCTGCTTCAGCGTGACGTTCACTCGTACGGAGGCCAGAAATAGCAACGGTGTGTACCCGTGTCGATACTTTCCGACTCGCGGTGCGCGACCGCCTATGTGCGGCTGACGCGCGTCCACGCCGCGTACGACTGAGGGGTCGACGATGGATACGAGCCGCTTGTTCCGTACCTCCGGGACCGTGGTCGCGGCAGCGGCGCTGCTGGTCTCCGGCTGTTCGTCGAGCGGCGTCCCGTCCCCTGGCTCGGTGGCCTCGGCCTCCACGTCGAGACCGCTTCCGCCCGCGCCCGGCAGCGAGCACGGGCGGCCGGGCGAGGTCGCCGAGCGCGGCGGGAGCGACGACGGCGCGCGCCGGGTGGAGCCCCGGGCTCACGAGACGGGAGCGCCCGACGCGTGGTCCGGAGACAGCCGCACCGCCACCGCCCTGCGCCCGCTGCCGCCCGCGGTCCCGTCCCCGCTCAGGGGCTACTACGAGCAGCGTCTGCGTTGGCGGCCGTGCGGGCCCAGCGGGTTCGAGTGCGCCACGCTGCGGGTCCCGCTGGACTACGAGCGGCCGGGCGCCGACCGCGACGTGCGGCTCGGCGTCTCCCGCAAACGGGCCACCGACGGGCCGCGCCGGCTGGGTTCGCTGCTGGTCAACCCGGGCGGACCGGGCGGCTCGGCGATCGGCTACCTCCAGGCGTACGCGGGGATCGGCTACCCGGGCGCCGTGCGGGTGCGGTACGACATGGTGGCGTCCGATCCGCGCGGGGTGGGGCGCAGCGAGCCGGTGCGGTGCCTGTCGGACCGCGAGATGGACGCCCACCTGCGGACGGGACCAGACCCCGGACGAGGCGGCCGAGCAGCGGGGCCTGGTGCGCGCGTACGAGAAGGTGGCCCACGGCTGCCAGCACGGCTCCGGCCGGCTGCTCGGCCACCTGTCGACCACCGAGGCGGCCCGCGACATGGACGTGCTGCGCGCCGTGCTCGGCGACCGGAAGCTGACCTATGTGGGCGCGTCGTACGGCACGTTCCTGGGAGCCACGTACGCGGGGCTGTTCCCGGGCCGCGCGGGCCGGCTCGTGCTGGACGCGGCCATGGACCCGTCGCTGGGCGCCGAGCGGATGAACCTGGAACAGACCGCCGGCTTCGAGACGGCCCTCACGGCCTTCGTGACGGACTGCGTCCGCCGCGCGGACTGCCCGCTGGGCACGGACGACCGCGCCGAGGCCGTCAGCCTCCTCGGCGACCTGCTGCACCGCGTCGACGCGCGACCGCTGCGCACCGAGAAGGGGCGGACGCTGACGGAGTCGCTGGCCACGACGGCGGTGATGTCGGCGATGTACGATGAGGGGGCGTGGCCGGCGCTGCGCACGGGGCTCGCGGAGGCGATCCGAGGGGACGGTACGGAGCTGCTCCAGTTGTTCAGACGCGTTCTACGAACGGTTCGGACAACGGCACCTACAGCAACCTCATGGTCGCCAACCAGGCAGTGAACTGCCTCGACCTGCCCCCGGCGTTCCACAGCCCGGCCGACGCGACCCAGTCCCTGCCCGCCTTCCGGAAGGCGTCCCCGCTCTTCGGCGAGACCCTGGCGTGGGCGGCGCTGAGCTGCGCCTACTGGCCCGTCGAGGCGACCCGGCCGCCCGCACCGCATCGAGGCCAGGGGCGGCGCCCCGATCCTCGTCGTCGGCACCACCCGCGACCCCGCCACCCCCTACCGCTGGGCCCGCTCCCTGGCCGCCCAGCTCTCCTCGGCCCGCCTGCTCACGTACGACGGCGACGGCCACACGGCGTACGGGCGGGGCAGCGAGTGCGCGGACCGCACGATTAACACCTACCTCCTCACGTGCCAGCTCCCCGCCCCCGACACCACCTGCACCTGACCGCCCCCGCCCCACACGACCCGTCTGACCTGCGCGAAGCCCCCGAACACCACCTCGTACGGAGCACCCCGCGAAACTGTGTACACTTGGCTCCGCCGTCGCCGCCGATCAGGCTCGGACGGCATGCCGCCTTAGCTCAGTTGGCCAGAGCAACGCACTCGTAATGCGTAGGTCTCGGGTTCGAATCCCGAAGGCGGCTCCATTAAACCCCAGGTCAGGTAACCGCTGACCTGGGGTTTCTTGTTCTCCATCACTTTCGGATCGCAGCAAATTGGGCACGCGTGGTCTACGCATCGCAATGCTTAGGTCTCAGTTTGGTGGGTGCAACCATTAAGTGCTACAGGCCTATGACCTGCTCTTATGTGCTGCTCGGTGGGCTGCTTCTGTCCGTCGGGTTCGGCCTGGTGGCCAAGTGTGCAGCGATCGTGCAGAGACATCCCTGTCAGCCTTGCGTTCGGTCGGGGCCACTGGCGTGAGGGCTGCGCGATCTCGACAATCAAGCACGCACGGATGTGTTTATCCAATGGGCCTAGATTGGGTGGAGTGCCTTCTGATGAGCAGGCATGACAGGGGCCATCCGGCTGTCTGATCCATCGACTTGTTGCTCAGAGAGGCGCTAAGGGCAGAAGCGGTTCGCACCGGCCGATGGCCCGTACCGCGAGGACGAAGTGGTCGAGGCCAACACCGTTGAAGGCGAAGGCTGTCCAGCCGTCGGTACTTGGTGGCCGCCCGCCGGGTATGCCTGCGGAAGTCGAGGCCGTGACGGGGGAACCTACCAGTGTGCCCCTCCATCACCGTCAGCCTTTCACTCACGTGGCCATCACTGGCAGCCGATCTCTCCAGGTCTCCCCGCCGTCCCCGTCGGGCGGCCGTCGGGTGCGCGTGGACGGAAAGATCCTCGGGCTGGCCCACGACCTCAGGGACCTGGTGAAATTTCTGTGACGGGCGGGGCAGGAGGTGGAGCCCGAGGAACTGGCCGGGTCCCCACCGGTGGACTGGCGCGGCGTGGGGCAGGATCAGCGGACGAGACGACGCCCCGCCACCAGCCGTCGGCGGACAGGGTGACGGGGCATCTGGCCAGCGCCGATCAGCTGTGCGGCTGGTTCGGGAAAGATAGCGAGGCGTACGCCTCGGCGAGGTCCTTTAGCGCGCTCGCCTGCGCGGGCGCATTGTGCTTGCTCAACGCCTCGGTAGCATCGGCGATCTTTTCGAAGAGGATCGCGCGCCTTGAACTGGGCGTCTTCGTCTGCCATGTTGCTCCTCGATCTGACTGTGCTGGTGGTATATACGTGGATGTGTGGGGCGTAATGGCGGTTCCCTGAGGGCCTGGGCAGCGTGCGGCATCTGCCTCGGCCCGAGAAGTGCTCCTACGAACAGCCCGCAGTTCCCGGAGTCGCTGCCCCATCTGCTGTCGAACGGTGCTGCGCAATCCAGCATCCTTGAGCTTGTCCTGGCGAGTGCGGCCGCCGAGGTCTTCCCTGAGCCACTTGAGACACTCGGAGAAGGCATCCTCGGCCTTCACGCCATGGTCCTCCCGCTCCATGCACCATCCCTTGACGAGGTCAGCTTCCTCGTAGACGTGGATATTGGCCTTGTCGAAGTTGTCCGTGGGTACCGTCACCCGGCTAAAGTGCTTGACCCGGCGCTGCAACATCAAGTCGATGCCCAGGACGCTCAGGCAGGCGATCCGCTTGCCGGCAAGGAGCTGGGCGGGTGAAATATGGTAGCTGGTGTCGAAGTAGGCCGCGAGAGGGCGGGATTTGCCCTCGGCGCTTGGCATTGGGGCGGGCAGGGGCATTCGGTTGAACTCGCCCTCACGCCAGCTGATGGGCGAGCTGTCGTGAACCTCCGCTACAAGGAGACGGTCGGCCAGGTCCACGCCGTTGGTACGCAGGGAGCAGGGGTGGTCGAGGACCATAACCGTTCTGGTGATGGTCGCACCGTCGGCGTTCGTGATCTCGACGGCCTCTATGACGTCACCGGTGAGGATGGGGCGCGCGGGGTTCACGTCGTTGCCGAGCGCGTGGTACAAGTCCTCTGGGTCACGGGGTTTTTCCATGTTGTGCGGCAACGTGTCACGCGTCCTTGGGCCGGATGGACATCTGACCGTCGTGGTCCTGGTACACCTCGAAGCCGGAGCGGAACCGCTCGCGCCAGCCCGTGTCGTAGGCGGTGAGAATCTGCTCGGTGTCGTCGATTCCGACGGCGTGCTCGAGAACCAGGTCCGCGTGTCCCTCGGCGTAGAGGTCGATCGGGGTCACCGGTGCCTGGTCCGAAATCGGCATCTCGAACCAGGAGGCGATCTCCTGGATCATGTAGCGCTCGGCGATCTCGTCGCACAGTGCCAGGAGGCTGGCGAGGCGACGGCGGTTCTCGCCGGTGACGCCGCCGGACCGGCGCCACTTCTGCACGGCCGGGACGCTGACGCGCATCATGCGGGCGACGTCACGCCAGGCGAAACCCAGGTTCCCGATCTCTTCAAGCAGAGCTTTTGGAGCCTGCTTGCCTCGCCCGTTGGTACGACGCTGCCACGCGATGAATAGGGCCTTCTGTTGCCTAGCCCCCGCACTCTCAGACATCTGCTTGCCCATGCTGCGGAGCGAGCCGGTGCTGTCGATCAGATTGTCGAGGTGGTTGGTGAGCGTGACGGTGGGTTCGGTGGGCTGGGCGAGGCCGTCCGGCGGGTTCGATGTGGTCTGGGTGGCGCCACTGCGGTCACTGGTCACGGCGAAGAACCTCCTGGCGGTACTCGTCGGTGATGAGCTGTTCGAACAGTCGGTATGAGTTCAAGGCGGCTTCGTCGTAGCGCGCTTCGATGTTTTCCCAGTCCAGGGTGGGCACGTCGCCTTCTGGCTGCCAGAAGCCGTCGAGGTCGAGGAGGTAAAGGGTCCAGGCGGAGGGGGCGCGCGTCGGAGGTCGGACCCGGGATCGACTGCATAGCCCTCGTGGTTACCGTGGCGCAGTGCCACACCATTTTCCTGGCTTCCGAAGACTGACACGCCCTGCCACGTCATGGCGTGACCAGCGGAGCCTGCCTCAAGGGCCGCACCGGACGTGAGGGCGGGGACGATCCACTGCGACCAGTCGCTCGGGCTCTCGATGTCTGCGCGGATCTCGTTTACGTAGCGGACGCCGAGCCGCACGATGCCGTCCGCGGACGCAACCTTCTGACGCGCTTCGACAGCAAGACGGAGGAGCTCGCGCAGGGTACTCCGTCGTTCGTACCTGGTGGTCTCGACAACGATGCCGTTCCTGCGGAAGGTAACCGCAGATGTGTTGTCGCGGGTCATGTATCGCGGGTCGAGAGCGTTCTCCTGCGTGACGCCGGCAGATGTCAGCGTCATGCCGAGCCTGTGGACCGGTCGGGCGAGCGGGAACTTTGCGGCGAGAAGAGTCTTGAGGGCGGCTTGATCGGCCTCACTTAGGGGTGAGGTCTCGGTGTGGCGTAGTTCGATGACTGTCAGGACCAATGGCGGGTTGGGATAGATCTCACGCTGGGCCATACCATTCAACCTACCGATCGGAAACCAGAACGACAACTAGAGTGGTAACTTGTAGGGCAACCAGTTACGCGCGTTGACGAGCCATCGTTATTGCTGGGTGTGGCACCAGGCGTCGTGCACGCATGGGCCGAGGCGCAGCCGGGGGCGGTGACCGCGGCAGCGCGGGCATGTACGTGGCTTCCCGAAGTGCGCGATCTCGCTGCGGCCGACGCAACGGCGACACGGCGCGAACGGCTTCACTGTGCACAGCACGGCGTACCAGCCGAGGACGGTGACGAGCGCGGCGCTAGCGATCAGCGTGGGCCTGACCTCCTCCCGACAGCGGGTATCCGCCATCTCGCGGACGCTGCTGCTAGACGCTAGGTAGCAGGTCAGAACAGTTACGGCGCTAGCAGAGGTGCTAGGCTTAGCGGCCGTCGTGAAGGTAGGGCGGCGGTGCGGCGGGCGTGGGCAGCGGCGACTTCGGCCCGGCGGATGCCGCGCTTCGTGGTGCCTTTGCCGTCCTCCCCAGCGGCCCATATGTCCGTCATGTTCACGTCTCACGGCTTCGGCGCCTGGGCCACGGATGCGATGGTCCACTCACCGCAGACGTCCAGCCGGGACTCAGCCAGGCGGGCGGCGATCCGCTTGTAAAACAGCTGCTCCTCGTTCGCCCGGAACACCTTCGGTACGTCGCCGAGGCCGTCTATGCCGCGCGAGGCGGTTGGGTCCTCGTCGAGGGCATAGCCGGTGATGTTGCCGTAGTCCTCGCGCAGCTGGCGGGCGCGGGCGATGATGCCCTCGGCGGCTGGCCCGTCGACGGACGCTGAGGCGACGATGAGCGGGCCGTCGCCCTCGCCGGCTATCCAGCAGATGCCGCAGCCGGAGCGGGATAGCACCGTCGCGTCTACCAGAGGCTTCACCACGTTGTCAGCCCAACTTGTTCAGCTCGCCATCAGGTTGGAACTGGCTCACTGGCTCGTGAACAGCCCGGGTGGTGATGCCGCGCGATTCAACTGCGTTTGTCTGGAGGAGAATTTGGGACGGCGAGCGTGCAGCAGCCCGCCCGTCTTCCCCCGCTGCCGAAGGGTGCGTACGGTGCCAGCTGCTCTGCCGCGCGAACTAGGAGCCGGGGTGCAGAAGCGACCTCGCCGGGAACGCTCGGAGATCGTGCCGTCGCCACTGAGTTCGCTTGAAGGCGGACAGATCGCTACTTGCTGAGACCGCGTTTGAGATCTCAGTGGTTGACGCGTGAGAGGGGTCGGGGGCTGGTCGGATTGCCGGTCGGCCACGGGTGAGCCAGCGGACCATGATGCCGATCATGGCTCAGCTGATCATGGTCTTGGAGTGTGCCGGCTGCTGCTCGTAGTCGCGGGCGAGGCGGCGGTAGTGCGGTGATCCACGACAGTGTTCGCTCGATGGCCCAGCGCTTGGGCTGGACCTGGAAGCCCTTCTTACCAGGGTCCTTGCGGACAATCTTCAGCTCGCGGCCGAGGACTGCTGCTGTCCAGTCGACCAGGCGTCCGGCGAAGCCCTGGTCCGCACAGACCTTCTTCACCCCCGGGTGATCTAGGTGGGTCCACAAGAGCGGACGCCACGCACCGTCGCAGTCCTAGACACTCGCGGCGACCACGTGGACGGACAGGAGCAGGCCGAGGGTGTCGGTGACGATGAACCGCTTGCGGCCCTTGACCTTCTTGCCCGCGTCGAAGCCCCTGGTCGCGGCCGGGACGGTGTCGGCGGTGCTTGCGGACTGCGAGTCGATCAGTCCGTACTGAGGTCGCGGCCGTCGGCTTTGCGAACCTGCTCGCGTAGGGCGTTGTGGACGCGCTCGACGGTTCCGTCGTCGTGCCACCAGGTGAAGTGCCAGTAGACCGTCGGCCAGGGCGGAAAGTTCTTCGGCAGTTGCCGCTACGCGCACCCGGTCCGCACCACGTAGAAGATCGCGTCCACGATCTGCCGCCGCGGATGCTTTTCCCGCCGACAACTCTTCGGACCCAACCGCGTCGGCGGCAGCAACGGCTCCACCAACACCCACTGCTCGTCCGACAGATCCGACGGATACCCGACCCAAGAACTACTCACACATAGCTCAACGATCACCCGTATCCCTGGCTACGACAGATCTCAAACACGGTCTGAGCCGACCATCACGTCCCCAGGCCGTGAGAAGGCCGCGCGAAGATCGGCACCTATATCCGCCGCCTCCGCCACAATCTCGGCTGACCGGTTGGGAACACGGCTCGGCATTAGGTGGTGGGGCTACATGAGTGAAGTTCTGGCGCGAACTTCACCGAGGAGCGTCAGATGGGGCTGGTGCCTCCACCGATCTCGCTGGAGGAGGGTCAGGATGTTGCCGATCGAGATCGCCCGTACGAGTGAATCGGTCGACTCGGGGAGGTTCTCTTTGCGCGCGTCGGTAACGCTGGACACCAGTCCGGGGACGGAAGGCGCCCTCATATCACCCCGGCGGCGTTAGGAGAGCGCGGTGGCTGAGGAACCCGGAATAATTAGCGGCACGGCCCTTACGCGCAAGTACGTGATGGCACTACCACCCACGGTGAGCTTGCAGACGGCCAACGGAATTCTCTCGCTGGGGAGAAGCACCGGCTACGCTCTGGCGAGGCGTGGCGAGTATCCGTGCAAGGTACTGAAGCTGGGCAACACCTACCGGGTAGTAACCGCAGATCTTCAGCGTCTGCTGGCCCTTGATGACTCGGCGGAGGAGCTAGTGCCCGAACCGCCGTCCCTGCTCCAGTCGAGCCTTCCCACGGATGGGGAAGTGGGACGGGGCTGCTGTTGCCGTTGTCGGTGTTAGACCCCGCAGGCTTTGTAGGTTGGACGCTGAGAGGGGCTCAACCCTCAGTTTGTAGGGTTGCGACGGTCGGCGCGACGGGGGCATGAAGACGGTACCTCTCGTGGCCGTAGCCTCAGCGGTGGCCGCTCGGTGGCCGGACGCCTTTGGACTCCGTCCTACGAGGCGGCATGAATCAACTGGCCGTTCCTGCGCTGATCAGGCGCAATGGTATTCAGTGACATGGCACGGCGCTGGGTAACATAACGACTTTCGGTCTCGTAATGTGTAGGTCTCGGGTTCGAATACCGAAGGCGGCTCCATCAACCCCAGGTCGGAAAGCTTCGGACCTGTGGTTTTGCCGTTCAGCGGATGTAGCGGCGGCGCCGAGCGTGCTTCGCGCGGCTGTCCGCAGTCTCAGTTCTTGTCTCAGTCGTGGGTCTGGGAGCCTGCCCGGGCGGGGGCGTAGGGGTGGGGAGAAGGGGCCCGTCCGTCCGACGCATCGCCTTCTTCGACAGGTGAGAGCGGGCCGATGAATGGTGCCGGGATCGGTACGGCGTACCGGCTCTTCTTGGTCCTGGGGGTGGGTGGACTCGAGACCGCCATCCTTGCGGTCCGGGCATGGTGCTGGTCGCGACCGCCACCGTTCACCGCCGGACGCACACCCGGTCAACAACGAGCGGGGGCAGGCCCCTGATCTTCGTCCGACACCCCTTGCCTTGTACCGTCTGGTCAAAGCCCAATCACACCATCGTGCATTCGCCGGGGAAGCGATTGCCAGTCTCCCACCGCTCCGTGGATCAGACGCTGTAGGCGCTCCTTGCCCTCGACTCTGATCACGTCTCGCAGGCAGGCGCAGTCGGTCAAGTCCCTGTTTCCCACGCACAGATGTAGATGCCCGCGATCTGCAAGCCTCGTGCGGCTGCCGAGAGCTTCGCGTCAACCGGCAGCGGGATCCTCCGGGCCACCTCCTGTGCGAACACCCTCTCGATTCTGGGGCGACCTAACAGGCCGAGGAAACCGCCGACGGCGCGGCCAACGGTCTCGTGGAGAAGGTCCTTGCCGTTGTGAGGATGTCTCGCGCCAACCGGGCCAGAGGATCGCAGCCCCTCCGGCGATGACGCTTCACGAGGGTCTTCCACGCCTCGTCCGATACGTACGTGACGCACGCTCAGCTATTACGGCAGTGCCACTGCATTGTATCACGTCCAGGCACACCCGTGCGGCCTCCTCAACCCTCTGAGTTTCCTGGGTGGCTTGTGTCGCGGGCTGAGTTCGCCGTGCGGGCCGAGCCACAGCCATCGGCGGGGGCTGAGGGCCCGCCGATCGCGACGGCGCTCGGCGCGGCGTTGAGCGCGTGACCTGGGTACGTTTCGCGGGCTTCTTAAGGGGCGTCAAAACGTGTCCCGCTGCCCGACCTCGATGGTGGTGACAGCGCATGTCTGGGCCGCTCACCCGGTTCTTGTACAACGTCCCATCGCCTGTCTGTGCACGGCACCGGTACACCATGTCGGGAGGTGAGGACACGCGCAGAAGCCGGACAAGACAAGGGGCCTCTTCGGCCATCACGGCGCCTCGTAATCTCTCCTCGGGCTACCCGCTGGCGGCTGCGGGGACTGCTGCTGCTGAACCGGTGCTCGTACGAGGCCGCGTACGAGAACTTCGTGCGGGCCGAGCGCGTCTACCGGGGGATCTGGCCTGGGCAGGAGGGGGGCGGTGACCTCGGGCGTGCGCTCGTGTTGGTCGCGCGGCACCAGGGGCGGGCGTTGCGCGGGATGGGGCGGCTGGCGGAGTCCCGCGCCGCGTTGGAGCGGGCGCGGGACTTCTTCGCGGGTGGGGGCGGTGCCGCGCGCGAGCCCTACAACGAGGACCGTGCCCTGACCGATCTCGCCGAGACGTTGCTCGACGGGGGTGGCACGGCCGCCGCGCTGGCGGCGGTCGACGAGGCCGAGCGCCTGCTCACGCCCCAGCGCGCCACCCCCACCTCCGCTACCTCGACCAGTTGCGCCGGCGTTGGCAGGCGGTGGCGTGACCGGGGGTTCTCCCACCGGGCGGACCCGTACCGGGTGGACGTCGCCGGCCGTGTGTACCCGGGTGATGCCGGTCGGGGGTGGCGTGGCGCCGGTGGTCAGCCAGGCGTGGAGGGCCGAGGCGTAGGCGGTCGGGTCGGCGTCGGCGTCCGGGGTCCCGTACGGGTGGTCCGTGGTGCGTTCGATCTCGACGTCGGTGCTGCGCACGCGGGTGCGCACGCGGAGCGGCGTGGTGCGGCGGGGCGGGGTCGTACGGGGGTAGGAGCAGCGGTTCGAGGAGGGCGGGGGCGGCGGGCTCGGGGAGGTCGAGCAGGGCGTGGAAGTGCCGGCGCGGCAGGGTCGCCGACGCGCCTGGTGCCGAGGTGGTGAACTCGGCCGGGCCCGGGAGCGGTTGGTGCTGGGCCAGGAGGCGTTCGAGCGCGGGGCGCAGTGGGGCGGCGTGGTCGAGTCGGGGCGCCTGGCGTAGGAAGTCGGCGAGCGAGGCCTCGGGGTCCAGGCGCCGCTGGTCGCTGGCGGCCAGGAGGACGGGGGTGCCGAGGGCCGCGGCGTAGTAGCTGACCGCTCCGAAGTCCCCGGCGATCGCGTCGGCCGCCAGCAGGGCCTGCCGCCAACCGTGTACGGGGTCGGTCAGCGCGAGCCCACCGCGCCGGGCCCGGTCCAGCCAGACGCGTACCTGCCCGGGGCCGTCCCGTGCGAGATGTTGGGGTGCGGCTCGGCGGCCAGCCGGTAGTCGTCGGCCGGCAGTTCGGCGGCGAGCCGGGGCAGCAGGGCGGGCAGCAGGTCCTGGCCGCCGCCGTCGCCGAAGAGACCCTCCGGGTTCCAGGTGGAGTTCAGGACGACGAGCCGCTGGCCACGGCGTACGCCCAGCGGGCGCCGGTAGCGTTCGCGGTCCGGACGGGCGGCCAGCATGCGGTCGAAGGCGGGGTCGCCGGCGACGACCGCCGCCGTCTCGGCCGCGGGGCAGGCCCGGCGCAGCCGCGCCCGCTGTTCCGGGTGGGAGAGCACGAGGCCGTCGACGTACGGCTCACCGTCGGCCAACAGCCGTGCGGGCGAGAGGGCGAACGTGGGCTCGGTGCTGGTGTGGCCGGCCACGGCGAGTCTCTTCGTACCCGACGCCGTGCGACAGGACCGTCAACTTGGCACGCGTATCGCCGTGGGGTCGGGTGACTCCACGCGTCACCTCCCGTCAGCCGCTCGGCTGCCTGGTGTTCCCGCCCGGTGGATCACCCTCACCAGGTGGTCGGCGCGGCGACGAGACGGGTCCGCCCGCCCCGGGGCGGGTGCGCGGGGGCGGGGCGGGAGGGGGAGAGAGGCGCGTTCGCGGTTAGGAGGCGGCGGGCTCGGCGGGTTCGACAGGGTCGGTAGCCGCAACGGGCTCGGCGGGGCCGGCTGCCTTGGGGTTCCCCTGGGCGGCGGCGGTCCAGCGGATGCGGGTGGCGCAGGCGGCGACCAGGACGGCCGAGGCCGCTACCGCGCCCATGCCCCAGGTCATGCTGCTGCCCTGGGCGATGAAGCCGATGACCGGCGGGCCGGCCAGCAGGCCCGTGGTGCCCATGGCCGCGACCAGGGCCAGCGCGTCCGGAGCCCTGGCGGGCGGCGGCGACGTACACGCAGGGGGTGACCGCGGCCATGCCGAGGCCCATGCAGGTGAAGCCGAGCAGCGCGGGGACGACGCCGCCGGCCAGCAGGGCCAGGACGCTGCCGACGCGGACGACGCGGTCGTCGCCCCAGCGGGCGCGCCAGCCGTCGGCGAAGAGCCGGGCCGCCACCATCATCACCGAGACGACGGCGATGCCCAGCGGGGCGACCTTGGCCGAGGCACCGGCGACCTCCTCCAGGTACAGGGCCGACCAGTCGTTCATGGCCCCCTCGGTGACGGTGCCGAAGACCATGGCACCGCCCATCCACAGGGTGGCCGTGGCGGGCAGGCTCAGCCGGCGGCGCGGTCGGTCTGCCCGGTCCGCCGCGGCCTCGTCGGTGGCCTGGTGGGTGGCTGGGTGGGCGGCGGACGGGTCCTCGGTCGGGGCCTCGTCGGGGAGCAGGTGGGGCCGGGTGGCGACGACGAGCAGGGCGATGATCGCGGCGGCGGCGCCGAAGTGCGCGGCGACGGAGTGGGTCAGCGCGTTCATGCCGGGCGCCAGCAGGGCGGCGAAGAGCGAGCCGGCGCTGAAGACGGCGTGCAGCTTGGCCATGGCCGTACGGTCGTGGCGGGCTTCGAGGGCCGTGCCCTGGGCGTTCATGGCGACGTTGAGGCAGCCGACGGCGAGGCCGTCGAGGCACATCACGGCCAACGCCAGCGAGTAGTTGGGCGCCGCGGCGAGACCGAGCAGGACCGCGCCGAGGAACAGGCCCGAGACGACCGCCAGCCGCCGCGAACCCAGGCGCCGGGTCAGGACGGCCACCAGCGGGAAGGAGATCGCGGCGCCGACGCCCGCGGCCATCAGCAGCAGGCCGACCTCGGCCTTGCTCAGGTCCAGGTCGGACTTGAGCGCCGGCAGCCGCGCGCCCAGGTCGCGTACTGGAAGCCCAGGACGCAGAACAGCGCCGCGATCGCCAGCAGCCGCCGGTGGAAGTCGTCGCGAACACCCAACATGTGCATCAGCCCACTTCGTCGATCACGGGTGTCCCGGTGCGCGGGTCGTCGGCGCGTCCGGGGGCCGGGGCGCCCCGGCACCGGCGCGGACATGTAGACGGCGTCCGTGCCGTAGCTGTCGGGGAGCGTCACCTCGGGTGCGGGCGGTACCCGTGCCCCGCCCAGAACGGCGCGCTGCCCGCGATGGCGACCAGGGAGATCTGTTCGTGCCCGGCGCCCCGCGCCGCCGTGGTCAGGTGCCGCAGCAGCCGCCGGGCCAGGCCCGCCCCGCGGTGCTCCGGGGCGACGACCAGGTCGTTGCAGGTGGAGGTTGCGGGTGGGGACGGCGGTGGTGGCCGTCTCCGCGTGGGCCAGGTCGGGGCTGTGGAAGGGCGGTTAGTGCAGCGCGATCAGGTAGCCGACGAGGTCCGAGGTCCCCGGCGCGGTCCAGGACGGTGCAGGTGGCGGGCGAGACCCGGGCCCGCGAGCGGAGCGCGGCCTCGCCCTCGAGAGCCCGAGCCCGGCGTAGGCGCGCTCCTCGAGCGCGGCCAGGGCGGGCCAGTCGGCGTCGGCGATGGGGCGGATGCGGACGTCGTTCACTACGCCACCTCGCCCAGCGTCACCGGGGCCGCCAGCGGTGGGGCCGCCGCGGCCGGCGCGGTCGCCGTCGATCCAGGTGTAGGGCAGCGGGCCGAACCCGTTGAAGCCCTGGGTGGTGTAGCTGGTGGCGTACGCACCGCAGGACGTGATCCACACCGGGTCGCCGGAGGCGAGGCCGGCCGGGACGTGGACGGGGGCGCCGGCCGGGTCGTACGCGTCGTCGCTGTCGCAGGTGGGTCCCGCGATGACGGCGGGCACGCGCGGGGCGTCCTCCAGGTGACCGGGGAAGAGCAGCGGGTACTGGAGCCCGTCCATCTCGTACAGGCCGTTGAACTTGCCGCAGCTGAGGTAGAGCCAGTGCGCGCGCTCGCCGCCCAGTTGCTCGCGGGTGGTCAGGCGGGCGACGTGGGCGCGGATGGCACCGTTGTCGGCCACCAGGTGGCGGCCCGGTTCGATGCGGAAGTCCAGCGGGCCGCCGGCGACGGTGCGCAACCGGCGCATGCCCTCGCGGATGACGGCGAAGATCTTGTCCAGGGGCGGGTCGAGCGGGTCGCCGGCGCGGTCGGTGCCGTCCGGCGCGGGCAGTCCGCCGCCGAGGTTGACGTGGTCGATGTGGATGCCGCGCCGGGCCAGTACGGTCACTACGCCGGCCACCCGGTCGATGGCGTCCCGCCAGGCCTCGGCGGTCATCTGCTGGGAGCCGACGTGGAAAGAGAGGCCCGCAGGGGTGAGGCCGGCGGTCCGGGCGGCCTCCATGACGCGCACGGCGTCCGACGGCGTGCAGTCGAACTTGCGGCTCAGGCCCCACAGGGCGCCCGCGCCGTCGGTGGCCAGTCGGCAAAAGACCCGGGCGCCGGGCGCGTGCCGGGCGATGGCCCGCACGTCCTCGACGCTGTCGGTGGCGAAGTCGCGCACGCCCATCCGGTGGGCTTCGGCGATGTGCCGGTCGGACTTGACGGTGTTGCCGAAGTGGATGGCGTCCAGCGGCGCGCCGGCGCCGACGGCCTGCGCGATCTCGGCGGGGCTGGCCGCGTCGAAGCCGGCGCCCTGTCCGACGAGCCGGGTGAGCACCTCGTCCACGGGGCACGCCTTCATGGCGGAGCGGACGTGGACGCCGGGCAGTTCGCGCAGCAGGGTCGCGTGGCGGCGCGCCACGCTGGCCAGGTCGCGTAGATAAGCTGGTCCTCGGTGGCCGCCGCGAGGGCGGCGCGCAGGGGTGCGGAGACTTTGACGTACATGTGGATGGCTCCCGGGGGTCTACCTGTCGAGCGGGTGGATGCGCGTGGCCTGGCTCACCCGCACCAGGGGTCGCCACGCGTCGATGAGCCCTGCGAAGTCCTCCATGTCGTGGCGGGCCTCGTCCAGCAACTGCTGGCGGCGCGGCGCGATAGACCGCGCGAAGGCGGCGTACCGGCCGCCGAGGGCGCGGTACGAGCGCTCCAGGACGTCGAGCCGCTCCTCGTTCTCGGTCACCGGCAGGCGGGTGCTGTCCCAGACCAGTTCGCTGACGCGCTCCGCGCGCACCTGGTGTGCGTCGTCCAGCAGGGCGGGCCCGGCCTCGGCCATGGCCGCGTAGACGGCGTTGAGGTAGAGCATGGACAGGAAGAACTTGGTGAAGCGGAGTTGGTAGGCCATGAAGCCGCCGTCGGTGCGCCGCTCCGTGGGGTAGAAGTTCACGATGTGCCGGTTGTGCAGGACACCGGGCAGGGCCGCGTCGTGCACCAGGTGCACCAGGAAGTAGTCGCTGCCGATGGTGTCGGTCGCCGGTGGCAGCGGCACCCGCTCGTGCACCTGCTGGAAGCTGATGTTGCACATGTCCAGGCGCATCGGGTCCACGAGGGTCAGCAGCGCGTGGTCGCCGGTGAAGGGCGCGGTGCCGGCGCCGGTGAACGACTCGTCGGCCAGCTCCCGCTTCTGCTCCGCGCTCCAGTCGGCGGGCGCCCACAGGCCGACGACGTCGCGGTAGACGTCCGCGTCGAGCTGCCGGATCTCGCTGATGTCCACGGACAGTTCGCCCACGAACGACGCGCCGACCAGCACCACGGGCTTGTCCAGGTGCGTCGGGTCGAGGTTGGTCGCGTCCACCCGGGGCGCGGCGTCGCGGGCCCGCTCGCCGATCGAGGTCAGCTCGTGGTGGACGGGGTAGACGGGCTCGCCGTTCAGCTCCTGGTACGAGCTGTCGGAGTCCCGGCGGTGGACGGACGAGCAGCCGAGGGAGGCGGCGATGAGGAAGGCCCGGTTGGTGCAGGCGCCGTAGGAGACGGCGGCGGGCAGCATGAGGTCGAGCACTAGCGGCGGGCAGCATGAGGTCGAGCACCAGCTTGGGCTTGGGTAGCCCGGCGCGTTCGATCGCCGCGCGCAGGAAGGCGCGTTGGGTGTGCTCGTCCAGGTGGTGTACGACCACCCCGGGCGTGTGGGGCACGGCGGCCAGCGCCGCGGCGGAGTCCAGGATCAGGACGTGCACCGCGACGGGGGAAGTGCCGCACCGCGTGGGCGGCCTCGGCCCAGATGGCCGTGACCATGGCCGCTGAGGGCCGGTTGGTCGGGAGGGTCAGGCAGATGGCGCGCATTCCGTCTCTCCGGTTCACCACTCGGTCGCTATGCCGTTCCAGGACGTGAGCCCGAGCAGCCGCTCGCCGAGGTCGGTGAGGTCGGCCGTCGGGTAGCGTAGCGACTCGTGCCGGGTGGCGTCGCCGACCAGGGTCTTGTTCCAGGTGGGCGTGGACAGGTGGCGCCAGGAGTCGACGCGCGAGGCGCGCAGCTCGTGGTGCTCCTCCAGGGCAGGCATCATCGACAGGTACTGCACCGATCGCACGCCGTGCTCGGAGGTGTTGGGCGCCACGCCGTGCGCCAGCATCCCGTTCCAGATCAGCAGGTCGACGGCGGCCAACTCGGGCCGTACAAAAGGGAATTCGGAGCGGTCGACGCCGGGGCGGACCGGGTCGCGGTCGGTGGGCTTGTCGAGCTTCCAGCGGTCGAAGCGGCGGAAGAGTTCGGGCCAGCACTGGAAGCCGCCGAGTTCGGGCCTGGTATCGTGGAGCGCGATGACGCCCTGCACGCGTTGCGGCAGCACGCTGCGGGTGGAGTCGACGTCCCAGTGCAGCTCGATGTCGAAGCCCTCGTCGGTGGGCTCGATCAGTGAGCGGGAGCGGTTGCCGCGGTTAGGCGGGTTGAGGTTGAGCCGGTCGAGGGTCACCCACAGCTCCTCGCAGTCCCACACGTCCACGAACGCATCGTAGACCCGCTGGCTCTTCCGGCTGTCCCAGATGAGCTGGTGGTGGTACGCCTCGACGAAGCCGTAGACGTACAGGTCGCGTTCGAGGTCCGTACGGAAGGTGCGCTCGGTGTACCAGGTCTCGGGGCGGCCGGGGTCGAGCCCCTGGAACTCCCAGGCGAAGTCGAGCAGCTTCTTCGCAGAGGCGGCCGGGATGGCCTCCTTGACCACGACGTAGCCGTACGTCCGCCAGAAGGCGAGGTCCTCCTTGGACAGCACGCGCGGTGGCAGCGTCTTGTCGATGTCCTTGAGCGGGGTCTGCGCGAGGTAGGTGTCGCCGTCCGTGCTGAAGTAGGGCCGGTCCGATGCGGCGCGGTACAGGTATCCGTCGGGCGTGGGCATGCGGGTCTCCTGGGCATGGTGGTGCGGGGAGGGCCTGCCGCGCCCCCGGTTTCGGGGCCCGGCGGCGGCGCGGGGCGGGGCGGGTGGTCGCGGGGTGCGCGCGGGCGGTTCCACGACGGGGCGCGGTGCGGGACCGTCCTCGGCTGCTGCCGTGTCGCGCGCGGGTTCATCGGGAGCGGTGGCGGAACCAGAGGGAAGGGAGCCATCGCGCGCGGCTCGTGGCGGCGGAGTGCGGCGGGTGGTTCATGGGCCGCCATCCGGCGTCGCGGGGGCCGCGGTGAACTCGCGGGAGGTGGGACTCGGCAGTGGTCAGGGCGCCGGGTGCGGGCCGCGTACACCGGTCGTGGAGGTGGTGGTTCGCCGTGGCGCCAGAGCCGGGTCTCCTTACCTCGTCGTACGGCGTCCGAACCCGGGCCGTGTCGTGACCCGGGGTGGACGTGGTGGTTCCGGTCGGCCGGCTCAGGGAGGCGGCGTGGAGCCAGGTCGGCTCGCCCACCGTGCCGAACGCGCTGTCCCCCAAGATGGACTAGACCAACTTTGGGTGTCAACCCCCGTCTCACAACCCCCATCTGACGACGCGACAGACCGCGCGTCACGGTCGCCCCAACCGCCACGTGGTCGGGCGCGCGGCATGCCGAACCGGTCGTCTCGCGGCAGGTCTGAGCGGCGCGCGGCCAGGTCGCGGGAACGCGCGGGCGGCGTGCGCGAAGCGCCCCCCGGGCGGCCGGCGTGGCAGACGCGGGACAGCGCGTACGGGGCGGTGGAGGCGCGCGGGGCGTAGGGGCGTACAAGGCGCCGCCGCGTGCGGCCGGGGCGCGGGAGTGGGGGAGTGGCGGGGCGGCCCCTCGGGGAGGTCGCCCCGCGCGGCTCAGGCGCCGCCGGTGAGCACCTCGGCCACCGCGATCCCGGAGACCCGGGTGGCGCCGAAGGTGGTCAGGTGGACGGCGCCGAGCGGGGCGTCCACGGGCACGCCCATCTCGACCACCAGGGCGTCCGGGCGCCGGCTGACCAGGCCGGCCAGGGCCTGCGACATCCAGCGGTGGCGGGCGGCGTCGCGGACGACGATGACCAGCTCCCGCCCGTTGGCCGGGGCCAGCGCGGTGCGGTCCAGGAGGTCGCCGGCGTCCGACAGTTCGGCTTCGGTGAGCCGCACCGAGGTGGTCTCCGGGCGCAGGGCGCGCAGCGGGTCGGCCACGCCCCAGGGGGTGCGGCCGTCTATGGCCAGGTTCATGGTCGGCGACAGCTCGACCACGTGCGGGGCGCCGGCCAGCGGGAACTCGGCGCCGGTGCCGGGGCGGCGGCTGACGCGCACCGCGCGCCGGGCCGCGACCAGGCCGATGTCGGACTCGTCGGTCGCGGTGTCCGCCTGCCGCGCGAGGTCGGCCGACCAGGCGGCAAACTTTTGCACCCGGTTGGCGGCGGCGGCCAGCCGCTCCTCGGGCAGCGTGCCGTCCACGACGGCGTCCACCAGCGCCTGGGCGAGGTCGACGGTGGTGGACTCCTCGGCGCTCTCGCCGCCCACGCACACGGCGTCCGCGCCGGCGGCGACCGCCTTGACGGTGGCGCCCGCGATGCCGTACTTGCCGGAGACCGCGCCCATCTCGATGCCGTCGGTCATCACCAGGCTGGTGAAGCCGAGTTGGTCGCGCAGCACGCCGTTGATGATGGTCGGGCTCAGCGTCGCGGGCAGCTCGGGGTCGTAGGCCGGGATGAGCATGTGCGCGGTCATCATGGTGCGTACGTCGGCTTCCACGGCCGCGGTGAACGGCGGCAGTGCGACGCGCGTGATGGTCTCCGCGTCGGCGGTGAAGATGGGCAGGCCGTGGTGCGAGTCGACGTTGGTGTCGCCGTGGCCGGGGAAGTGCTTGGCGCAGGCGGCCACGCCCGCGCTCTGCAGGCCGCGCACCCAGCCGGCGGTGTGCCGGGCGACGAGGTCGGTCTCGGCGCCGAAGGAGCGCACGCCGATGACGGGGTTCATCGGGTTGGAGTTGACGTCGGCGCTCGGCGCGTGGTCGAGGGAGACGCCGATGGCGCGCAACGCGCGGCCGATGTCGCGGGCCACCTGCTCGGTGAGGTCGGGGTCGTCGATGGCGCCGAGCGCCAGGTTGCCGGGCCAGGAGGCGCCGGTGCGCACGTCGAGCCGGGTGACGTCGCCGGCCTCCTCGTCGATGGCGACGATGAGTTCGGGGTTCTCCTCGCGCAGCGCCGAGGTCAGCGCGGCGACCTGCTCGGGGGTCTCGATGTTGCGCCCGAACAGCACGACGGAGCCGAGCCCGTCGGCGATGCGGCGGCGCACCCAGTCAGGAGCGGTGGTGCCGACGAAGCCCGGTTGAAGGACGGAGTTAGCCAACCTGATGAGTTCCGGGTAGCTGCCACGTGCCATGAGGGGACCTCCGAGGTGCGGGTGTGGGCCGACGGATCGGACGGCCGGGCGACTTGGAGCAGACCAGCCGGAGATTGGCCTGTATCAATCCGGGATGTCAAGGAACGGGTGTGCCGGGGTTTGCCGGGAAATGGGAGTTCAGCGAGGGGGTTGACGTCCCGAGGTGCCCGCGGGGCGGGGCGCGAGGGGGACCCGTGGACGTGGGCGTACGCATCCCGTGGGCGGCCACCTGGCGGCCCGCGTCCGCGTGGCGGTCGCCCCAACCCCCGTCCGCCGACGGGGTTCGCGCACGCACGCGCGGCCGTCGCCCGGGGCAGCGGCGCCGGCCGCGCGGGGCAGGGGAGACGCACGCGGAGCGCGCGCCGGCGGATGCGCGGGTCAACGCGGTGCGGCCCTGTATAGAGAGGGTGGCCCGGTATAGAGGGGAGCGCGCGGGCGGGCGGGGATCGGCACGCCGTCGTGGGCACGGGCGGGCGAGTGAGGCAGCCGGGCAGCCGGGCAGCCGGAGGCTGGCAGGCCGGGGCGCGCGGGCTCGGGTTCGGGGCGACGGGGGTCCACCGACCGGTGGACCCCAGATTCAACCGGTCGCTGCTGTCGCCGGCAACACCGCGCCGACCAGCATGAACACCATGAAGAATCTTCCAGTTCGGATGGCTCGGTGGAGCGCCGGGCACCCCTGGCGCGCGATGGTCGGCTGGTTCGTGTTCGTCGCGCTGTGCCTGGGGACGGGCATCGCCGTCGGCGGCAACCCGGCCACCGCCGCGGACTACCGCATCGGTGAGGCGGGCCGGGCCGAGGCGATGGCCGAGGACGGCGGGCTGCAACAGCGGCCCGTGGAGCGCGTACTGATCACCGCGGCCCCCGGCACCGGGCGGCTCGACCGGGCCGAGGCCGACGCCGCGGCCCGCGAGGTGGCCGAGCGGATGCGCGAACTGCCGGATGTGCGCGCGGTGTCCGCCCCGGTGCGCTCGGCGGACGGCTCGGCGGTGCGCGTGGACGTGACGATGTTCGGCGACGAGCGGGAGGGCAAGGAGCACGTCGACCCGCTGCTCGCGCGGACCGCCGCCGTACAGAAGGCCCACCCCGGGCTCCGCGTCGAGGAGACCGGCTCGCCCTCGATCGGCAAGGGCACGGACCAGCAGCGCGGTGACGACCTGGCCCGTACCGAGATCATCGCGCTGCCGGTCACCCTGGTCACGCTGCTGTTGGTGTTCAGTTCGGTCGCGATGGCGTTGGTGCCGGTGCTGCTCGCGCTGACCTCCATCGCCGCGTCCATCGGCCTGTCGACGCTGGCCTCGCACGCCTTCCCGGACGCCGGCATCGGCACCAACGTCATCCTGCTCATCGGCCTGGCCGTCGGCGTGGACTACACGCTCTTCTACCTCAAGCGCGAGCGCGAGGAGCGGGCGCGCGCCGGTGGCCGCCTCGCGCCGGCGGCCGTGGTGGAGTTGGCCGCCGCAACCTCCGGGCGGGCCGTCGTCTTCTCGGGCTTGGCCGTCGCCGTCTCGTCCGCGACGCTCTTCCTGGTGGACAACGTCATCTTCTCCTCGATCGCGGTCGGCGCCATTGTCGTCACCCTGGTCGCCGTCCTCAGCTCACTGACCGTGCTGCCCGCCCTGCTCGCGGTGCTCGGGGCGCGCGCCGAGCGGCGGGCCGAGCGCAGGGCGGCCCGCGCGGCGGCCGGCGGCAGGCCCGTACGCCAGCGCGCCCCGCGCCGGAGCGGGCCCGGCCGGGTGTCACCGCGGCGGTGCTGCGCGGCGTCAGCAGGCGGCCCGCCGTGGCGCTGGCCGCCTCCGTCCTCGGGATGCTCCCGTCGCCGCCCCGGCGCTCGCCCTTAACCTGACCGACATGGGCCGCGAGACGCACTCCCGGGCGATCGGCGCCATGCGGGTCTACGACCGGCAGAACGCCGCCTTCCCCGAACTCAAGGCCATGCACCAGATCGTGGTCCGCGCCGACGCGAAGCGCTCGGCCGAGGTCACCGAGGCCCTGCGCGAGCTGGCCCGCGACGTGCGGGACGACCCGCGCCTGTCCGGCGACGCCGCGCTGAGCACCTCGCGGGACAAGCGGATCAGCGTGCTCCAGCTCCAGGTGCCGCACCACGTCAGCACCGACGCCGCGCAGGACTCCCTCCGGTCGATCCGCGCCGAGCACGTGCCCGCCACCATCGGGAGGCTCGCCGGCGTCGAGAACGCGGTCACCGGCGACGTGGCCCGTTACGCGGACTATCCCGAGCACCAGAAGGACAAGCTGCCGCTGATCGTCGGGGCGCTGCTGATCGTGACGTTCGCGATGACGGTGTGGGCGTTCCGCTCCGTGGTGCTCGGCCTGGTGGGCGTGGTGCTGAACCTGCTGTCGGCCGGCGCGTCGCTGGGCGTGCTCGTGCTGACCTTCCAACCCTCGTGGGCCGAGGGCCTGCTCGACTTCGACTCCACCGGTTCCGTCGGCTCCCAGGTGCCGCTGTTCCTGTTCGTGATCCTCTTCGGCCTGTTGATGGACTACCAGGTCTTCGTCGTCAGCCGGATCAGGGAGGCGGCGCTGGCGGGCGTGCCGACCCGGCGGGCCGTGATCGAGGGCATCGGCCGCTCAGCGGGCGTGGTCACCAGCGCGGCCGTGGTGATGGTCACCGTCTTCGCCAGCTTCGTCGGGCTGCACCTGATCGAGATGAAGCAGATCGGCTACGTGCTCGCGGTCGCCGTGCTGCTCGACGCGTTCGTCATCCGGATGCTGGTCCTGCCGGCGTTGATGCTGCTGCTGGCCGCCGACTACGGGGCCCTGCTGCTCGCGGCCCGCCGCCAGGTGCCCGGGCCCCGGGCCGGGCTCGTACCGTCCGTCCTGCTGGCCCTGCTCGGACTGCACGTCGGGGCGGTGTCGTACGTGCTGGAGGGCGCGGCCGCGCTGTTCGTGCTGGCCCTCCCGCAGTTCTGGGTCTTCGCGGCCGGGCCGTGGGCCGCGACCAAGCTCAGCGGCCTCGTGGCCGCCAGCACGGCGCTCGGCGGGGTGCTGTCCCAAGGGTGGAGCCCGCACCTGCGCACCGGCAACCTCGTCGCCTACGCGGCGGGCGTGGTCGTCGGCCGGTGGCTCTACCGCTTCGTCGGCCTGACCCGGGCCCGGGCGGACGCGCTCGCCGCCGAACTGGCCTAGGCCCAGAGCCGGTTGGCCGAGGCCAACCAGCGCCAGGGCGCGGCCGACGAGCGCGAACGGCTGGCCCGCGACATCCATGACACCCTCGCCCAGGGTTTCGCCTCGATCATCGTGCTGGCCGAGGCCGCGCGCTCGGGCGTGCGCACCGATCCCGACCGCAGCGCCCAGCAGTTGGTCTCGATCGAGCGGACGGCCCGCGAGAACCTCGCCGAGGCCCGCGCGCTGGTCGGCGCCGCCCCACGGGCCGGCGCGGCCCCCGGGACGCTGGCCCAGGCGCTGCGCCGCACGCTGGACCGGTTCGCCCAGGACACCGGGCTCACCGTCACCGCCGAACTGCCCGACGTGGCCTGGCGACCAGCGGACCCGGATCGCGCTGCTGTGCTGCGCCCAGGAGTCGCTGGCCAACGTCCGCAAGCACGCGGGGGCGTCCACGGTCGTCCTGGTGCTCGCGGCGCGGCCGTACGGGGTGGAACTGGAACTCACCGATGACGGAAGCGGGTTCGTGGTGGCCGACGCGGAGGGCTTCGGCCTCGACGGGATGCGCGAGCGGCTGGCCGAGCTGGGCGGCGAACTCCGGGTGACCAGCTCGCTCGGGGACGGCACCCGGGTGCTCGCCACGGTCCCCACCACCGAACACGAGGAGGCACGGCGAACATGACGGACACGGCTGACGGGAGCGGCCCGCATGGGGGCCCGGGCGCCGACGCCACGGGGCGCGGGATCCGGGTGCTGGTGGCGGACGACCACACGGTGATGCGCGCGGGGGTGATCGCGCTGCTGGCCCCGGAGCCCGGCGTGGAGATCGTGGGCGAGGCCGCGAACGGGGCCGAGGCCGTCGTGGCGGTCCGCGCGCTCGCCCCCGACGTGGCCCTGCTCGACCTGCGGATGCCGGTGCTTGACGGGGTGGGCGCGACCGAGCGGATCGCCGCCAGCGGCGCCCCGACCCGGGTGCTCATCCTCACGACGTACGACACCGACGCGGAGATCGAGCGGGCGGTGGAGGCCGGGGCCGTCGGATACCTCCTTAAGGACACCTCGCGGGAGCAGTTGGTGGCCGCCATCGCGGCCGCGGCCCGTGGCGAGACGGTGCTGGCCCCCAAGGTCGCCGAGCGGTTGGTGGCGCGGATGCGCCGGCCGGCGCCGGTCGCGCTGACCGGGCGCGAGCTGGAGGTGTTGACGGCGGTGGCCGACGGCCTGTCCAACGCGGAGATCGGCCGCCGCCTGGTCATCGGCGAGGCCACCGTCAAGACCCATCTGCTGCGGTTCTTCGCCAAGTTGGACGTGAGCGACCGCACCCACGCGGTGGTGGTCGCCCTCGACCGCGGCCTCCTGGTCCGCCCCGACGCGCGCGGCGGGTCGACCGCGCCCTGACCACCGGCCCCGCGCGGGCGGGCGCACGGGGGCCGGGAGCGGAGCCTGACGCGGCCGTGCTGCCCGCCCCGTCGCGGCGGTTCGGTCCGGCGGCCTGGCCGGGTGGCGGGTCAGGGGCCGGTGCCGGGTGTCGCGGGTGTGCGAGAGAACGGTCGTGGGCGACACCCGCGGGTGGCCGCCGCGGCCTCGCGGGGGCCAGGGCCGTCCGCTGCCGGTGCGGGTGGTCGACGGGGGCGTGTGGTGGCCGGCACGTACGAGGGCGGGGCGGGCCGTGGGGCGCGGGTGCCGCTCGTCGGCAGGGCGGCCGAGCTGGACCGGCTCGACGCGGTCCTGGAACGCCTGGGCGCGGGCGGGCCTGCCGCCGTGGACGTGTGCGGCGAGGCGGGCATCGGCGGGAGCCGGCTGCTGGCGGAGTGCGCGTCGCAGGCCGCGACCTGCTGCTCGCCGTCGGTGCGCCTCCCCGTGCGCCCACCCAACCGGGGAAGGCGCCAACGTCCGCTGGGGTGAACTGACAGCATGACGCGGAGGAGGTGCGGCAGATGACCGAAGAAGTGGGGTACGGCAGCAACCCGCAGGTCCAGGACGGCGACATGATCTGCGTGGAAGACAGCGCATCAGGGTGGGTCAACGGTTTCGAAGGCGTCGTCGCCGGGACGTGGGAGGGCCGGCTGCGGATCAGGCTCGTCAAGGAAACGTTACCGGGAGTGCGAGCCGTTCTCCTGGACGAGGACGTGCGGTAAAGCCGAATCGGGATGGGCGCGGCTATGCCTCTTTGCTCATCGTGTGGTGGGAGCGGAAAGGTCGAGTGGACCGACGAGGAGCGGTGGAACCACGAAGCACCCTGTCAGATGTGTGGCGGCAACGGCGAAGTGAACTCCTGACCGGCCCCTTCCCAGGGACGCACCGGCCCAGCCCCGCCCGGCACGGGCCCCACACCGCCCGGTACCGGCCCAACACCGTCTGGCACCGGCCCCTCCGCTCCGTCGCAGGGGATCACTTGTCCTGCCGGTAGGTGGCGATGACCTTGCCCTTGGGGTCGGCCTTGAGGTAGCCGGAGCCGTAGGCGTCGGAGAGGTAGACGCTCATGCTCTGGCCCTCGTCGAAGACGCTGGACGGGGCGCGGACGACGAGGTAGCGGCTGGTGGGCTGGTCGACGCCGAGCACCTGGTCCGCCTTGCGCATCAGCGCCGGCAGGACGTCCCAGTCGAAGGCGTCCAGGTCCACTGGCTGGGTGCCGGTCGCCTTCGTGCCGCCCGCGCCGTCCCGGGAGGCCCCGCTGTCCGCACGGTAGCTGAACCGGTCGTACCGCTTGCTGCTGCCCTGCACGAGCGCCTCGGCCGACACGTGCTCGGGGTAGACCACGAGGCTGATGACCTTGCCGCTGTCCATCAACGGCCGCAGCTCGGTGAGGGCCTTGCGGATCCCGTCGGGCGTGAGCAGGTCGGTCTGCGGCTGGTCCTCGTCGGTGTCGCCCGTGTCGCCTAACGAGGGCGAGGAGGGCTGTGTGCCAGGGGTGTCTTGCTGGGGCGCGGAGGAGGGCCCGGCGGTCGTCGCCGAGGTGCCGGGGCCCGGCGTCTGGCGGGCGGTGGGGGCGCCGGCCTTGTCGTCCAGGTCGGGGCAGCAGTACCTAGAGCAGGACGCCGGTCAGGACAGCGGCGAGGGCGACCACGCCGGCCGTCGCCAACCTGCGGGTGTCCGGGTCCGGGGCGGACGGCGGGCTGATGCGGTACGAGGCGCCGCCGCCGAGCCCGCCCCGCCCGGCCGACCCCGAACCCGCCGTTCCGGAACCCGTCGTCCCCGCGCCCGTCGCGCCCGCGCCGGCGCGCGCCTGTGCCCGTCCCCGCGCCGGCCCGCGCGCCCGTGCCCGTGCTGCCGGTCGTCCTCCCCCGCGCGCGGCCGTGCCCTGCCCCGCGCCGGGTCTCTCGCCGCTCGGTGGGGTCAGCGGGAACGAGGTGGCCGAGGAGTCGTGCGCCGGGCCGGAGCCAGTCGTCGACGGGTGAGCGCCCGGGCGGGCGTCCGAGGTCGTGTCGACGGGGCCGGGCGCCGGGGCCGTGTCGCCCAGGTCCGCGGTGCTCATCGGGGCCGTGCTCGCCGGTGCCGCCCCCGCGCCGGCACGTCCGGTCCCCGTACCGCCCGCGCCGCTCGCGTTCCCCGCGCTCGCCGCCTCGCCCTGGGCGATGGCGGCGGTGAGCATGCGGTCGAGGGTGCCGGCGTCCGGGCGCGCGCCCGGGTCGCGGACCAGCAGCAGCGTCAGGACCTCGGTGAGCGGGCCGGCCTTGCGGGGCGGCGGCACCTCGTCGTTGAGCACGGCCGCGAGGGTGGCGAGGGTGTTCCCGCGGCGCAGCGGGTGGCGGCCCTCCACGCCGACGTACAGCAGCATGCCGAGCAACCAGAAGTCGGCGGCGGGGCCGCCGGCCTGGCCACGGACGCGCTCGGGGGCCATGTAGTCGGGCGAACCGATGATGGAGCCTGTGGCGGTGAGGCTGGTGGACTCGCGGATCGCGGCGATGCCGAAGTCGGTGAGCACCGGCCGGCCGTCCTTGCGCAGTAGCACGTTGGCGGGCTTGACGTCGCGGTGCTCGATGCCGACGGCGTGCGTGGCGCGCAGCGCCGCCAGGATGCCGCCGCCGAGCCGGGCCGCCTCGACGGGCGTCATCGGCCCCTGGTCCAGGCGGCCCTGGAGCGAACCGCCGGAGACCAGCTCCATGACGATCCACGGGTACGCGTCCTCGCCGCCGTCCACGATGTGGTGAATGGTCACCACATTGGGGTGGTCGACGCGGGCGAGGGCGCGTGCCTCGCGCAGCACGCGGGCGCGCAGCGTGCGGGCGGCCTGAGGGTCGTACTCGGCGAGTGCCGGGTCCGGCGGGCGCACCTCCTTCAGCGCCACGTCACGGTGGAGGGCCAGGTCGTGGGCGCGCAACACTATGCCCATGCCGCCGCCGAGTCGTTCCACCAACTCGAAGCGGTCGTCGATCACTCGTCTCACGATGTCCCCCGGGGTTCCGCGGTGCGCCAGTGGCGCCGTCAGCGCCAACAGGCCGTCAGCGCCAACAGAAGGATGCGTCACGGGCGGGCCGCCCGGACAGGAGGCTGTGCCGGCGGCCGGTGGCGGCTCCGCGATCGCCCCCGCCCCCCGCTAACAGGGAAGTCGCCGCCAGGGGCTGTCGTCCCTGGTGAGCCAGGTGCCCGGCCGCGGCCGGGCACTTCCCGCCGTCGTCCTCGGCCTTCTGCTGGTCGAAGCGCTTGGTGTCGAGCTGCCAGAACATGCGCCCGGCGAGGAAACTCCTGTTGAACTCCTCCCACGACCCGTACGCCGGCCGCGTCAGCTCCACGGCCGCCGTGATCGCCGACCACCTCGTCGGGCGTCAGCAGGCCCGCGTCGAGGAAGATCCGACTGGTGTGTACGACGCGCGCGGCGTCCCAGGCCACGATGGTCCGCGGGACCGGCGCCGGCCCGCCGAGCGACGGGGGCACGGCGGGCGTCAGCGCGGCGCGTGTACCGCTCGCGCCGGGACGAGCCTGCCAAACTCCCGCGCGCCCGGGGATCCGTAGAGCTACCCACACCACTCCGCGACTTGGCAGGCCGCCGGCCGCCTACGGGCGCAACCCCGGCGGCCTCCTGACGAACTGACGAACTGACGACGGTCTGACGAAAGAGGGTGACGAACGAGCGCTAAGTCGGCCACATCTGCCCGTACCGCGTCACAGAAAGTAAGAAGGTGACTACCTGTGTCGTCGGCGTCTGCCAGGGTGACTACGGTCCGGCCCCTGAGTGGGGCCGATGGCGCCCTCGCGGAGGTGTGTGGTGCGCTCACACTGGGGCTGGCTGCTGGCCGCGGTGCTCGCCGAGGGGCTCGTCGCCGTGGCCCAGGTCGCGTTCGGGGGCGGTGTCTTCGGCGCGCTGTTCGTCGTCGGCCCGCTGCTGGTGGCGTACCGGCTGACCGCGTGCACCACCGCCGCGGTCGCCGGCCTGGCGGTGCTGCTCGCTGCGGCCCTGCCGCTCAGCGGCGCCGGGGCCCCGCGGCCGGCGAGCGCGGAGCACGTCAACGACGTGCTCGCGGCGGCCGTCGGCGGGCTCAGCGCGACGCTGGTGGCCCGCGCCCGCACGCGGTCCCAATGTGCCGAGGACCGCACCCGGCGCGGCTACGCCCGGATGCGCCGCACGCACGCCCGCACCCGACGCGCCTACGCGCGCACGCGCGAGGCGTACGCCTCGACCCGACACGCGCTGCTGCGCACCCGCCGCGTGCTCGCCCACGTCCAGCGCGCCCACGCGCGTACCAAGAACGCGTGCGACGCGGCCCAGCGCGCGCACCGCGAGGCGCACCGGGCGCTGGCCAGGATGACCCGCATCGCCCAGGTCAGCCAGCAGGCCATCGTGCGCCCGCTGCCGTCGGCCATCGGCGACCTGACGCTGGCCGTACGCACCCGCTCGGCCACCGAACACGCCCTGATCGGCGGCGACCTGCACGACGCGATCCTCACCCCGACCGGGCCTCGCCTGATCGTCGGCGACGCCAAGGGACACGGCCTGGACGCGGTCCGGCTCAGCGCGGCGGTGCTGGCCGCCTTCCGGCAGACGGCGGCCGCCGAGCCCGACCTGGTCCAGCTCGCCCACACCATCGACGCCCGCATCGCGGCCGAACTCGGCCCCGAGGACTTCGTCACGCTGCTGCTGGCCGACTTCGCGCCCGGCGAGGTAAGCCTCGTCAACTGCGGTCACCCACCGCCGCTGCGCGCCGGCCGACACCTGGAGATGCTCGAACCCGCCCAACGCCTCGACGCCGTTGGGCCTCGCGCCCGGCCCGGAGCTGCAACGGGTCACCCTCGCGCCCGGGCAGCGGCTGCTGCTGTACACGGACGGCCTGGCCGAGGCCCGCGACGCCAAGGGCGACCTGTTCCCGCTCGACCACCAGGTGCACGCCGCGCTGCGCGGGCCGACCCCGGACGCGTCGCTCGGCCGGCTGCTCGACCTGCTGTCCGCGCACGCCGGCCCGACCTCCGCCGACGACCTGACCCTCATCCTGGCCGAGCCCGCCGCACCACCCGCCGCGCCCCGCAACCCGGCGCCGCTACCCCCGTGAGCCCGCCACGCCCCCGGTGGCCGAGCCCCGCGCCGGCCACCGAATGGCAGCCCTGCCCGCCGGCCTGCCCCGGCCCGCGCGGCGTGCTCGGCCCGGCGCGCGCGAGGGGTCCCGTGGCGCCCGTGGGGCGTGTCGGACCCGCGGGGCCCGTGAGGCTCTCCCGGTGGGCCGCACCCCTCTCTTTTCGGTCATGTGCGCACGGCCGCCGGCGCCCCCGCCCGTACTATCCCCGGCAGCGCTTCCCCCGCCGCCGTACCGGACCAGGTTTGCTGCCAGATGCGTTCGGCCGCCCCCACCGACGCCGGGTCCGGCCCGAACGCGGCAGGCCAAGTGCGATGGACACACCGCGAGTTGGTTGGTACGTAGAGCGACCTCCGTAGATGAGGGGAGGGGGTACGGCGAACATCGGCTGAACCGCACTCGTACCGGCGGGGGTAAGCGTGGCTGCGCGCTACACCCGGTGCGGTACGCACGAGATCAGCCGGATGACCGATGCGGTCCGCACAGGTGGGCCCGTACCGTGATGTTCCCGCATGCTTTCAGGGCGGGCAACGGGTCAGGCACGCCCGCCACGCACCGGGCCCGTTGGATTCCCTACCGTAGAGGCCCACGTCGCCTCCGTTCCGGCGGGACTGTTGGGGGTTCTGGCATCGCCAGCCGGGACCCTCAACACACGGCCTCCGCCCGGCAGACCCTCCGCCCCCGCCTGGCAGCCCCCCGCACCCGCCTCCGTCAAGCGCGCGGCTCGCCCACCCGTCTCCGTCAGGCGGGCCCCGCTGACCCCCGACCCGGCCGCCGCGCCCCCCGCCCGCCGGCCGGCCTGCCAGCGAGCACCGACGCGCACCAGCGACCAGGGGCGGCCACGGGCGGACGACGTGACCCCTCCCGACGGTTCGGCCGCACAGTGCCCGAAGGGCACCACGCCGCCTCGGGCGGATCGCGCCGCGTGGGTGACCGGATCGCTGAGTACGCACAGCGGAGGGCGTCTCGGTGGACGGAATCGTGCCGCGAACGGGCCGCTGGAAGCGGTGGGTCACGAGCGACGCGGCCCCGGTGAGCCGGCGCACCGCGCTGACCCTGGGCGCGACGTCTCTGGTGGCCTTCGTCATACTGGGCCTGGCGGTGAGCGCGGGAACGCACCAGGGCTCGCCGGCCCGCCCCCTCACGGCCCGGCCCGACGGCCTGACGCTGGACGTGCCGGAGCCACGGGCGAGTTCCCCGCGCGGCGGTCTTCCCCGTGCTTCGGCCAGACAGCTCGCGGCAGCCGAGGAACACGCCGCCCGGGGCGCCCGGCTCTTCGTCACCATGCTCTTCGTCGCCCGGGCGAACGGCAGGCTCGAACTGGACCCCCTGTACGGCACGTTCACGCCCAACGGCCCCCCGACCCTCATCGACACCGACGGCCGGGTGTACGAGGGCGGCATGGACGACTTCCGGGAGCACAACGACCTGTTCGGCGTGGACGACGAGATCACCTACAACCGCGTCCTGGAGACCTGCCGCTCCAGCGGCCCCACCCGACTGGTGACCAAGCCCGGTCACACGCGCCCCGACCAACTGCCGCGCTCCGTCAGCGGCGGCGTCGCCATCGCGGCGGCGCTCGGCAGCACCCTGCTCCTGGCCCGCCGCGCCCGCCTGTCCGCCACCGAACCGACGGTGCCGGCCGAGCCGGCCGAGCCGGCAATCGACACGACAACCACGCCCGTCACGGACACCACGGACACTGCTGAAGCCGTCGACCCCGCTGACCCCGCTGACACCACCCCGACCACGGACGTCCCGGATGCTCCGGACATTCCGGGCGTCACGTAGGCGGGCACGCCGGTCAGTCGTCGCTACGACGGTCGCCTAACCGGCCTGCTGGCCGTGTTCCGGCTCCGGGAGACGGAGCCCGTCGGCGTTGGCCGTCCACTCGATACCGCCACCCTCGGCGCGGAGAAAGGCGATACGTTTTCCGTCGACTTCGGGGTCGAACAGGAGATCTTCCACGCTGTGGACCGATTGCAGCACCCCGATCCGATCGGTGAACGGATCGTAGGCGCGCTCACCCGGCTGCGGACCGTGATATCCGGAGTCGGTCATTCTGATGGCCATGCGTCCCCTTTCGCATTCGCGTCGTGGTCGTAAGGAGGTTCGAGTGGGTTCGCGTATCGGGACCGGCACGGGGTCTCTATTCCCCGTTCGGGACAACGCCTCTCGAACGCCCGCTGAATTGCCAGGTGGAAACGCAGCCGCAGAAACGCTTCTTGTGTGGCCACACCGCATTCGACCGATTCCGCGTATAGCCGCGTGCCGCGCGCTGACCAGCCGCATCGGCCACGAGACGCGGCCGGACAGGTACCACCACGCCATCCACCGCGACGCCGCCTGGCGCGGAACGCGGTCACCACCGTTCCCGGCGACGTGGAGGCCAGCTTCTTGCGCGAGAGATGCGCGCGTACGTGCGTGCTGAGCGGGTCCACGAGTTGCCATAACTCGCTCGGCGAAAGGCGCTGTTCGCTACCCGGCGGTAGTTCTTCGTCGGGGTCGCGGTCGGGTTCGCCGCGTTTCGGATTAACCACGGAGGGATTCCCGAACTCGACGACGTTCGTTGCGCACGTCCTCTACGGCAGAGCAAGGGCCCGGAGGGCCCCGGGCTGGCGTTTTCCGCGTTGGCTCGTATGCGACGATCTCCGCTCACGGTCACCGACAGCGATTCTTCGGGGGAGTCCATGCCGCAGCGTGACGAGGACGAGTACGAGCCGGTCTTCAAGAAGAGCCCATGGGGCACAAACCGGTACGTCTACAACGCCAACAACCCCATCGGACTGGCGCTGATCGTCATCAGTTGCGTCGTGTTCGTCGTCTTCATGTACCTGATACAGGCCCGAAAGGGCCCTTTCGAGCCACCGAAGGAGACGCCCTGGAGCCCGTCGATCAACGAGAACCCGACCTATTCCTGGGACGAGCACGACCACGACACACCGTCCGCCGACGCGACGCCTTCCACGAACGCCACGCCTCCCACGGACGTGCTGCCTTCCGACGGCGTGACACCTTCCGCTGGCCTGATGCCGCCCGGGGCCGAGTCGCCGAGCGGTGCGCCCTGAGCGGGCGGGCCCACGGGTGAAACTCGCTGGCGGGGTGTGGTCGCGCGGTCGAACATGGCGGGCATGAGCGAGCGACCCGAGCGGTGGAGTCAGGCGTCCGTCTATCCCGACACGTGGGTGGACCCCGATGACGATCCGCGCGACAACGACGGCGCCAGCCCGGACGGGGAGCTGGCGACGCTGGCGGACTTCCTGTCGGGTTACCGCCTGACCCTGCGGATGAAGTGCGAGGGCCTGGACGCGGAGCAGTTGGCCCGGCGGTCGGTTCCGCCGTCCACGATGTCGCTGCTCGGGCTGGTGCGGCACCTCGCCGAGGATGAGCGGGACTGGCGGAACTGGATCAGCGAGGGTGAGCCGCTGCCGAAGTTGTACGGCAGGCGGGACGCTGACTTCGACGAGGCCGTCGCCGACCCGGCCCAGGTCGCCGCAGCGTTCGCCGACCTGGAGTGCGAGCAGGCCGCGACCGACGCGGCGCTGGCCCGCCACCCAGACCTCGGCGAGCGGCTGGGCAAGGACGGGATCGCCGTACGGGAGCTGTTGGTGCACCGGATCGAGGAGTACGCCCGGCACTGCGGCCACGCGGACCTGCTGCGCGAGTGCGTCGACGGGCGGGTCGGCCAGTAGGCCCGCGCGTCCGCCGGGGTGCCCGGTTCCGCCCGCGCCAGCGATCGGCGTCCGCCCCCGCCGGGCGGCGCCCCGCACTCACCAGGCGGTGCCCCGCATCCACCGGGCAGCGCCCCGTACCCGCTGGGCGGACCGAGTCCCGGGCCTGTGCCCGCCGCCGTGTCACGGGACGCGGGGCTGTCTCGTCCCAGGGTGTGTAAGCGACCGACGACCACGGAGGAGCACATCATGGACGCGCGACTGAACTACCTCGCCGCCCCGAGCGCCGGCAAGGCGATCAAGCACTTCATGGCGGCGGGGAAGGCGCTCAAGGAGTCGTCGTTGCCGGCCGTGACGCAGGAGCTGGTGGCGTTGCGGGTGAGTCAGATCAACGGCTGTGCGGCCTGCATCGACATGCACGTCAAGGAGGCCGCCGTGGCCGGTGAGACGCAGGTGCGGCTGCATCTGGTGGCGGCGTGGCGGGAGGCCACGGTCTTCACCGAGGCCGAGCGCGCGGCGCTGGAGCTGGCGGAGCAGGGGACCCGGGTGGCGGACGCGGGCACCGGCGTCAGCGACGAGGTGTGTGCGCGGGCCGCCAAGCACTACGACGACGACCAGCTCACCGCCCTGGTGATGCTGGTTGCCTTCATGAACACCACGAACCGGCTGAACATCATCGCCCAGCAGCCGGCCGGCGCCTACGAGGTCGGCCTCGCCGACCGCATCAAGGCCGACCTCGCCCGGGGCGAGACGCCCAGCGCGCTGTAGGGCCGTACGAGACGACCAGCCTGACACGACCAGCCGGAACAGGTGGAGGGGAAGGCGCAGTGGACAAGGTCGAGGAGTTCGAGGAGCTGCGACCGCTGCTCTTCTCGATCGCGTACCGGATCCTGGGCAGCGTGAGCGAGGCCGAGGACGTCGTGCAGGAGGCGTGGCTGTGCTTCGACGGCTCGCCGACCGTGCCCACGTCGGCCAAGGCGTTCCTCTCCACCACGGTGACCCGGATCGCGATCGACGTGCTGCGCTCGGCGCGGGTGCGGCGGGAGGAGTACGTCGGGCCGTGGTTCCCCGAGCCGCTGCTGAACGACCCGTACCAGGACCCGGAGCGCTCGGCCGAGTTGTCGGACGCGGTGTCGATGGCGGCGTTGCTGTTGCTGGAGCGGCTGAGTCCGCTGGAGCGGTCGGTGTTCGTGTTGCGGGAGGTGTTCGCCTTCGGGTTCGCCGACATCGCCGCGGCGGTCGGGCGCTCGGAGTCGGCGTGCCGGCAACTGCTCGTACGGGCGTGGCGGCACATGGCGGCCGGGCTGCCCCCGGTTCGCGGCGGACCGGCGGGAGCGGCAGGAGTTGGCCACCCGGTTCTTCGACGCGCTGCGCGGGGGCGACGTCGCCGGGCTGCGTGACCTGCTCGCCCCCGACGTGCAGATGGTCGGCGACGGCGGTGGCAAGGCCCCGCAGCTCGCCCGGGCGGTGGCCGGCGCCGACAACGTGGCCCGGCTGCTGGGCTCGGTCATGCCGCTGCTGGCCCGGGTCGAGGTGACGTTTGAGCCGCGCGAACTCAACGGCCAGCTCGGCGCCATCTTCCGCGACCGGGACGGCAGGGTCCTCAACACGCTCGCCCTCGACTTACGGGACGGGCAGGTGCAGGCCATCCGCTCGGTCATCAACCCGGACAAGCTCGGCCACCTCGGGCCGCTCGCGGACGTCTGGGCCATCGACGGCCAGGTCAGGCGGCGTCGGCAGGGGCGCGGAAGTAGTGGCCCTGGTCGAGTTGTTCGAGCAGGCCGGGGTGGGTCGGCCGCCAACCGAGGAGGTCGCGGGTCAGGGCGCTGGAGGCGGGGGTGTGCAGGCCGAGGAAGGGACTCAGCCAGGGGAAGTGCTCGGCCGCGGCGCCGGAGGCCACCGGCGCCACCGAGGTCACCGGCAGGTCCAGGCGGCGGCCGATCGTCTCGGCGACGGCGCGGATCGGGACGCCCTCCTCGGCGACGCCGTGCAGCACCGCGCCGGCCGGGGCCGGCTCGACCGCGAGGTGGAACAGGCGTGCCACGTCGACGCGGTGCGCGGCCGGCCAGCGCTGGGAGCCGTCGCCGAGGTATCCGGAGACGCCCGTGGTACGGGCGGTGGCGATCAGGGCGGTCAGCAGGCCGGGGTCGCCGTCGCCGTGGCAGGTGGTGGCCAGCCGGAGCACGCTGGCCCGCACGCCCCGGTCGGCGAGTTCGAGCGCGGTGCGGGCGGTGGCCGACCGGTGGGCCAGCGGGGAGTCCCCGCTGGCGAGCGGGGTGTTCTCGGTCAGCACCTGCCCGGGCGCGAGGCCGGCCAGGCCGCTGGCGAGGACGAACGGCCGGGCGGAGTGGGCGAGCGCGTCGCCGAAGGCGTCGACGGCGCGGCGGTCGGCGTCGACGGCGGCCTGGTAGTCGCCGGCGAAGGCTGTGTCGTGCTTGAACGCGGGGTGGATCACGCCGTCCGCTGCGGCCGCCGCGTCCCGCAACACGTCGAGGTCGTTCAGGGTGCCGCGGACGAAGTCGACACCGGCCGCGCCGAGCGCGGCGGCCGAGGCGTCGGAGCGGGCGAGCCCGACGACCTGGTGCCCCACGGCGAGGAGTTCGGGGACAAGGGCGGAGCCGATCCAACCGGACGCGCCGGTCACGAAGATGCGCATGCCAAGAACCCCAGACCTTGAGTGGCGACTGATGTCAGCGAGTGTCATCAACGTAGCATCTGATGTCAGAGACTGTCGTCACGTAGGATCGGCGCATGGGACGATGGGAGCCGGACGCGGGTGGTCGCCTGGCGCGGGCGGCGTTGGAGCTCTACGCCGAGCGGGGCTACGAACAGACCACGGTCGCCGAGATCGCGCAGCGGGCCGGCGTCACCGAGCGGACCTTCTTCCGGCACTTCGCGGACAAGCGCGAGGTGCTGTTCGGTGCGTCGGACGAGGTGTACGAGGTGCTGGCGAGCGCGGTCGGCGCGGCGCCGCCGGCGGCGCCGCCACTGCGCGCGCTGACGGCCGGGCTCGTGGCGTTGGCCGGGTTGTGTGCCGAGCGGCACGAGCACGCCCGGCAGCGGCAGGCCGTCATCGTGGCCAACGCCAGCCTCCGTGAACGTGAGTTGATCAAGCTGGCGGCGATGGCGTCAGGGCTGGCCGACGCCCTGCGCCGGCGCGGCGTCGCCGACCCGACCGCGACCCTGGCCGCCGAGGCGGGGATCGCCGCCTTCAGGGTCGGCTTCGAACAGTGGCTAGCGGGACCCGCGGAGGTCGATCCGGCGCAGGTGGTGCGGGAGGCACTGGACAAGCTGGGGGGTGTATTCGCGGGCGGTTAGACCTCGCGACGAGTCGCCGACACCGGGCGGTCGGGCCCGCCGCCGGTCTGCCCGTCAGCCACCGACGCCCACGCCCAGCCCCGGCTGGCTCACGGTTTCCCGTGGCCGCGCCTCCGAGCCCGTACGGTCGGTCCCGGACGGTGCGTACGCCCGATCTGGGGCTCGTACGTCCGGCCCGCGCGGCGAACGCGGACCGGTTCGCAGGGCGAATGTGGTCCGTCCGTGGAGCGCCTCGCGGTCCGGTCTTTCGGGGGCCTACGGCCGGGGTCGGGGAGGGGGGCCCGGCCGGGGCACCGGTTATGGGCTGGCCCGCGCGACGAATGTCCGCCCCCGGACGAGGCGAACGCGCCCGACCCGGGGGAGGGGAAGTCCGGCCCACGGGATGGGAAATCGCCCGGCCCACCGAGAGGGAAAGCCCGGCCCGACGGTCGGGGAATTGCCCGGCGCGGCGGTCGGGAATTCCCGGGTGCGGCGGGGTCGGGAAATGCGCGCCCTTACGGGATGGCCTGGAGGCGCTCCATGTGGTCCTCGCCCCACTGGCCGAGCGGGGTGAGGGCCGCGAGGAGGGTGTGGCCGAAGTCGGTCAGTGAGTACTTCACCTTGGGCGGAACCTGCTGGTGGACCTCGCGGTGCACCAGGCCGCTGGCCTCCAGTTCGCGCAGGTGCAGGATGAGCATGCGCTCGCTGATGCCCTCCACCGCGCGCCGCAACTCGCCGAACCGCAGTGGCCCTTCGCCGAGCCAGAACAGGATCAGGCCCTTCCATTTGCCGCCCATGACGTCGATCGCGGCGTCGAGACCGCAGGTGTAACCGCGCTTCTTCATCGGCCCTTCCCCTCACAAAAATATGGGTACCAGAAAGAATTGTAGGTACTTGCCGAAGTGGCGGTGGGCCGCGCAGCATGGAACAGCCCTCACACCGCGCCCCGCGAATCCGCGTACCGGCGCGCCAATTCCGTTCGGGAGCAACGGTGTTGATCCCCTTTGTCGGCTCCCGGTAATTCGGCGTCTGGCAGGAGCAACGCAATGATCGAGCAGGACCGTACCCCCGTGACCGTCGTCGGCCTCGGCTCGATGGGCAGGGCGCTCGCGGAGGCGTTCCTCGCGGCCGGGCACCCGACCACCGTCTGGAACCGCACCCCGGACAGGGCCGTGCCCCTCGTGGCCAAGGGCGCCGCGCAGGCCCCCACGGTGGGCGCCGCGATCGCCGCGAGCCCGCTGGTCATCACCTGCCTGACCACGTACGAGAGCACCGTCGAGGCCCTGGAACCGGTCGCCGGCGCGCTCGGGGGGCGGGCCCTGACCACGCTCAACAGCGGGTCGCCGGCCGGTGCGCGGCAGATGGCGCGGTGGGCGCGCGGGCACGGGGCGCGCTACCTGGGGGCGCGGTCAAGAACGTGCCGTCCGCCGTGGGCGCTCCGGACACGCTGCTGTACTACGGCGGCGACGGCGACGTCTTCGAGGAGTTCGCGCCGACGCTGCGGGTGCTGGGCGGCGACACCGTCTACCTCGGCGCCGACCCGGACCTGGCGGCGCTGTACGAGATGGCGGTGGGCGGCACCCTGCTGCCCGCGCTCGTCGGCTTCTTCCAGGGCGCGGCGGCGCTCCAGGCCCGTGGTCTGCCGGTCGCGTCGATGGTGCGGTTCAGCACCAAGTGGTTCGAGACGATCAACTCGATCCTTCCGGCCTTCGCCGACGAGATCGACCGTGGCGAGTACGGCGAGCCCGCGTCCTCGGTGAACCTGTTCCTGGCCAGGGCGGCGCACGACGCGGAACTCGGAGCGGAGGCCAACCTCGACGTGACCTGGCACGAGCCCTTCCACGACCTGCTCAGGCGGGCGGTCGAGGCGGGCCACGGGGACCATAGCGTCTCCGCCCTGACGGAGGTGCTGAAGCTGCCGGAGCCGGGGCGGGCTGGGAAGTAGGCCGCGGGTCCGGGCCGCCGGGCGGGGAGGGCGGACGCGTTCTGCCCGGGGCGGGGCGGGGCGCGTACGGGCCAGGGGGCCGCGTACGCCGGCGCGGGGTGGCTGTGCGCGCCGGCCGAAGACCGTCGTGGAGGCCGAAACAAATTGGCTGCGTGCGGGCCCGGGGCGTGTTGTTGGATCAGTGCCGTCCCGGACGGCGAGCAGGGCGGCGGGCCGGGGCGAGGCAGGGCGGATGCAGGGCAGAGGCAGGACCGACAGGGAGACCCGGTGTGACGAGACACCCGCACGTTTCCGCGAGCGGACTGAGGCTGCCGCCGCCCGGTGGCGGGCACGCGGTCGGGACGCGGGCCCTGCACCTCGTGGACGCCTCCCGCGCGGACCCCTGGCAGGGCGAGCGCCGCCGGGAGGTGATGGCGCAGCTCTGGTACCCGGCCGCGCCGCCCCGGGCCGACGGACCCGCGCCGGCCCGCGCCGAGTATCTGCCGCTCCCGGTGGCGCGGCTGGTGCTCGACGGCTGGGCGGAGGAAGGCGAGGACCTCGGGGCGGAGTTGCCCGAGACGCTGCCGGGCGCCGCCGCGCCGCTGGTCCTGCTGTCGTCGGGGCTCGGCGAGTACCGGGCCGGCCTGACCGGACTGGCCGAGGAGTTGGCCTCGCGAGGGCTGTGGGTGGCGGGCGTGGGCCATCCGTACGACGCGGCCGGGGTCGCCTTTCCCGACGGGCGCGTCATCGCCCACCGCGAGCCGGAGTCCCGGCACGAGGGCGACACGCACGAACCTCCAGGCCCGCTACCTGGCCACCCGCACCGACGACCTGCGCTTCGTCCTGGACCACCTGCTGGCCGCCGACGGCCCGTGGCGGGAGCGTGTCGACCCGGGCCGCGTCCCGGTGGTTGGCCATTCGCTGGGCGGCGCGGCGGCGCTGCGGGACGACCGGGTGGCCCCGGCTGCGGGTGGTGGACGGGTCGCTGTACGGGCCCGTGCTGACGCGCGGGCTTACGGTGCCGGTGCTTGCTGTGCGCCCTGACGCCGGACGACCCCGACGACCCGGAGATCCTGGCCGGCTGGGACCGGGTCTGGCCCCTGTTGCGCGGGCCGCGCGACCGGGTGCGGGTGCCCGGGGCCGGGCACATGTCGGCCACCGACTTCGACGTGCTTGCCGCCCCGCTCGGCCTGCGCGACCCCGACTACCCGGACACCCCGTTCAGCTTCGGCACCCTGCCGCCCGGCGACGGCCTGGCGGCCGTCCGGTCGGTGCTGGGCGCGTTCCTAACGGAGCACCTGGTGGGGACCCCGGCGCACGGTCGCCGGTAGTACGGCGGCGCCAGCCAGCCGGACAGCCAGCCAGCCGGTCAGTCGGCCACCCGGCCGCGCGCGGGCGGGTGGCCCCGTCGCGAGGACGGGGCCGCCGCGTGGCGTGCCTGGCGGTCAGCGGCCCAGCCGGCGGCTCCACGCCTCGCGTTCCGGCTCCCGCGCCGCGTCCGGGAGCGAGGCGGCCGGTAGCAGGGCGCCCGTGCGCGACCAGCCCCAGGAGGCGAACGCGTGCTGTGCGGGTGGGTTCGTCGCGTCCACCGTCGCCGTCGCCAGCGGGCCCGTCGCGCGTGTCAGGAGCTGGTCGACGAGGCGGGTGGTGATCCGCTGGCGGCGGTGCGCCGGCAGCACGCACAGCTCGGCGAGGCTGAACACCGTTCGCGAGTAGGTGAGTTCGTCGATCTCGGGCGGGATGCCCGTCTGGAACCCGGGGTGCCACACGCGGGCGCGGTCGGCCTGGAAGCCGTAGGCGAAGCCGACCAGCGTGGGCGTGCTGGCGATGATCATGCCGAACTCGGGCTGGCCCACGTGCTCGGCGAAGCGGTCGAGGAAGGCCCGCCGACCGTGCCGCGCGGCCCCGGCCCGCGCCCGCTCGGCCGCCTCCCGGTCCCACGCGCCGCCGGGCCGAACGGTTTCGGCCAGGCCGCCGCCGGCGGGCCCCGGGCCCGGGACCACGGCGTCGGGGAGGCCCGCGCCGGCGCTGGGCGCCCCGACCGGCGTCGCGTGGGCTACCGCGCCGGCGTCGGCGGCCGGCCCGGGCGGTGGGGCCGCGCCCGGCGGCTCGCGGTACGCCATGAGGTACAGGTCAGCGATGGCCTCCCGCTGCTGCTCGGCCTGCCATCTGGTCAACCGTCGTAGGAACACCTCGGCCACGCATTCCTCCCCGCCTTGCCCACCCGTGTCGTACCTCTGAGGTCCCCGCCGCGTTCCGCCGCCCCGCCCCTCGGGCACGGGCCCCGTGCCCGAGGGGCGGGGCCTCCCGCGCGCCCTCCGGGGGAGGGCCGCTGGGACCGGCTTCGGGAGTCGCCTCCGCCGAGCCGTGGGGCACGTGGCGAACGCGTCGTGTGATGGCCCATATCGTGGCAGCGCCACGGCGTTGGCGAAACACCCGGAGCGAGGTGGGCCGCCCCGCGCACCCGGGCGTGTGCGCGCGGGGTCCTCGGCGGGCGGCGCGCCACCGGGCGCCGGAGCCGGCGGACGGTGCCGGCCGGCGAGCTGGCGGCGCGGCGGGCAGCCGGGCGGATGGTCGGCGGTGGATGGCGGCGGGCGGCGGTGGCGTACGAGGTGCCGGGGGCGGGGGGCCCGCGCCGGGCCGGCGTGTCGGGTACGCGGGGAGTGAGCGCAGGGGGGCGCTTCGGTAATCGGAACACGGGCGCGGGGAATGCGGAATCCGCGTGAGTAATCGGTTACGGGGTGTTGTTCGAGCCCGGTCGGCGGCAGGCGGTCATGCGCGCCCCGGTCGACCGGGGAGTCGCTGGCAGTCGGACGGATATTTCAGACGGCTATTGTTGAATCTCGTAATGGATGGTTTTTGTTGACGTCGCAAGTTGTAGCCGTGTAGGTTTAGTCGCCTATTGTGCGGTTACCACGGCGAGGAGCGGGTCGCACGATTTCATCAACGTGCGGGTGGCGTCCGGTGGTCCGCTTGCCGGTCGTTATCGGTTGCCGTGAAATCGCGAATTTACCATTAATTTACCCCGAGGTCTACCTCACGTCGAGAGTTCGCGCTCGACGCAATGTGGCTTCACGGTTGTTCAACGGGGTGAAAATGTCGACTTCGAGGTCGATCGCTGCGGTTCCCGATCCACCGGGCCGGACCCCGTTGCCGGAAATGCCGCTGGCGCGGTCACAGGTGGCCGAGGACGTCGACGACGCGCTCGACCAGGTGCGCGCGATCATCGAGACGGTGGTGACCCGGCACCAGGTCAGGACGCTCGACCAGTCGCTCCTGGTGACCACCGAGGACACCGAGACCGCGGTGCGGGCGCTCGATCGCCTGGTGGCCAGCGCCGAGCACACCGTGTCCGTCCTCGTGCCGTCCAACTCCACCGCCGTCAAGGTGTTGACGGGGGTGCTGGAGAAGCTGGCGGGCGTTGGGCCGGCGCGGTGCGGGTGCGGCTCATCTGCTCGCCGGAGGTCGCCGTCGCGCACCGGCTCGGGCAGTTCGAGCGCGCCGGCGACACCGCCGAGACGGTCCAGGTGCGGCTCGCGGGGGAGTCGCAGCGCGGGCTGGTCATCATCGACAACCGGGTCGCGCTGGTGCGCTCCGACCCCGAGGCGGGCGACAACCAGGCGTCCCTGGTCCGCGCTCCCGTCGTGGTCAAGGCGCTGCACGACATGTTTATGGGGACCTGGCGGCGCGCTATCCCGCTCACCGAATACGAGCAGATTAGCGAGTATCTGCGCGGTGGCTCCGGGGCCCAGATCCTGCGCTTTCTCTACGAGGGATAAACCGACGAGGCCGCGGCCCGGGAATTGTCGGTTTCCGTACGCACCTACCGGCGCCGGGTCGCCGAAATCATGCGCGCGCTCGGCGCCACCTCACGCTTTCAGGCAGGCGTGTACACCCTGCGGATGAGGCTGTTGTAGCGGGCCCTGCAAAGGACGGAACGGAGGGCTGTCGCGCGGTGCGCGGCAGCCCTACGGAACATTCTGTACCAGTGATGTGGAGCATATTGTACCGTTTTTACGGTGCACGGTGTGCCGGTTTTCCGGAGCATCCTGCGCCGTTTTTATGGGGCGGCTTGTACCGCATCTCCGGGCCGGAGACAACAACTTGCCACCGCGAATTGCGGCCTGCCGAAACCGTCTTTCGCCGCTGGCATCTTGTGGACTCCGCGTTGTGTCGCGCCGCGCGCCCGACCTAGCATGAGGGCGTCGCGGGAAAGACGCCGATCCGGCCTCTCCGGAAGGCCGGTCCATCCCGTCACGGGCCCTGGTCAGGCCCATCGTGCTCGTACCGCCCACCACCACCCCGGCGCCGTGCCGCAACGACGCGGCCCACGGGAGCGGGAGGGGCACCGCACGCCACGAGTCACCGTTCGAACACCACTGTCCGAGCGGCGCGCGCTTGCCGCGCTCCGCACGATCACACGACGTTCCGCACGATCACACGACGTACATGACTACGGGGGAGTTTCATGCATTTGTCGTCGCCGGTCCATGACCGAATATCGTCCCAGCGGGCCCAGCGGGCCGTCGCCGGTACCGCTGGGACCCACACCACCGACGCGCCCGGACGGGGCGGCAAGCCGCGCATCTGGGGCCACCCGCCGTACGGCTACCGCGCCGTCGCCGGCCCGGAGGGGACCGGGCTGCGCCTGGTGCCCGACGAGCGCATCGCGCCGATCGTCCGGCGCATCTTCGACGAGTACCTGGACGACCGCTGCCTCCAGATCATCGCGAGGGCCTGACTGCCGACGAGGTGCCGAGTCCCGGCTCACACGGCCCGCGCACCGGCGAGGGCGCCGCGGCCTGGTCCAAGAGCGCTGTCCGCGCGATCCTCGTCAACCCGCGCTACGCCGGCCACGCGGCCACCGGCAGCGGCGGCAAGGGCGCGGCCCTGTGTACGCCGGTGCTGCCCACCGACGTATTCGAGCGGGTATGGGCCCGCTTCGAGGCCCGCCGCGCCCGATCCGAGCGGGACGCGGCGGCCACGGCGGCCCGCGAGTACGTGCTGCGCGGCATGGTCCGCTGCGCGCGCTGCTACCGGCTGATGCAGGGCACCTGGAACAACGCGGAGCCCTACTACCGCTGTCGCTTCCCGGCCGAGTACGCGATGGCCAACCAGATCGAGCACCCGCGCAACGTCTACCTGCGCGAGCAGAGCGTGCTCGGCGCGCTCACCTCCTGGCTGCGCTCGGTGGCGTCGCCCCAGTGGCGCGTGCCGCCGCTGCGCACCGCCGACGGCCGTGCCCGGCTCGACGCGTTCCGCGCGATGGAACTGCGCATGGTCTACGACGACTCCACGCGGCTGCTGCGCGTCAAGGCGACGGCGGGCCCCGACGGCACCGTGCTGCGCGGCACCCTCGCCCTCTAGCCCCGGCTCCCGCCTCCCGTCCTCCCGCCTCCCGTCCTCCTGCCTCCCTTCCTCCGGCCCCCGTCTTCCGGCCCTCCCGTCCACCCGTCCACCCGTCGTCTCGTCCTCGTGCGCCGGCGCGCCGCGTATACCCGTACGTCGGTGCTCGGTGGGGGAATTCGGCTTTTGCCAACACCCATGAGTGGTACGGAGCCCGGTTCGGCTTCGCGTAGCGTTTGTGGTGGGGCGCCGAACGGAAAAGCGGGGGCTGGACGTACGGCGGGCTTCCCGGCGGGAGTTGGCCGGCGGCGGCGCGGGCCCGGCGCGAGCCCGGGGAAGCCGGTGGGGGCCGTTGGGGAAACAGACGCGGGTACGGCCTTGGGCGTCGAAAGGGCGGTCGTCCGCACCGGTGCGCCGCCCCGTGGCCGGGTGTCGCGAACGACAACGCGAATCAACGCGGACGACGCCGCGAACCCGAAAAGCGAACGGCAACGCGAAAGCGAACGTGACGCGAAAGGGTCGACGTCGATCGGCCGTCCGATGTCCATGACCTGATCGTGCGGAAGCTGGCGAACTGAAATGAGCGCGGTAGACCTGCTGCCCGGCGCCGAGGTGGTCAGCCTCGACGCCGGCACCATCCACACCCGAACCACCGTTGACCCGTCGGCGCCCGTGTTCGCCGGCCACTACCCGCACTTCCCGCTGCTGCCGGGGGTGTTCACGCTGGACGCGGTCGACCACGCGGTACGGCTGCACGCCGAGCGCACCGACGGGGCGTGCACGGAGCTGGTCGAGGTGCGCTCGGTGCGCTTCGCGGCTCCCGTCTTCCCCGGTGAAGTGCTGACCGTGGAGTGCACCGTCAAGCGCGGCGACGACGGCGAACGCGACGTGCGGGTGCGCTGCCGCACCGACCGCGACAAGGCGTCCACGCTGCGGCTGCGCTACCGCGACGCCGCCTGACGTACGGGCCGGACGCCGGGCCCCCGTACCGCCTGACGTACGGGCCGGACGCCGGGCCCCCGTACCGCCTGACGTACGGGCCGACGCCCCGCCCGTACCGCCTGATCGACGGCGCGCAGCGCCGCACCGCCCACGCACCTGGCCGCGCGCCGGGACGAGATTCGACGGAGTGTGGTTCGAGTGACCGCCACCGAGTCCGGGCCCATCGGCCCGCACCGACTGAAGACCCTGATCCCGCACCGCTTCCCGATCCTGCTGGTGGACCGGGTGGACGAGGTGACCCCCGGCGAGCGGATCGTGATCCGCAAGGCCGTCTCGGTCAACGAGCCCTGGTATCAGGAGCTGCCCGACGAGACGCCCGACGCCGGCTACGGCTACCCGGTGGCGCTGCTCATCCAGTCCTGGTGCCAGAGCGCGGCGCTGCTTGCCGCCTGGGACCAGGACCCCGAGGCGACCGACGGCCAGGTCGCGCTGTTCGGCGGGATGAGCGGCATCGAGGTCGTCGGGCGGGTACTGCCCGGTGACGTGCTGCGGCACGAGGTGCGCATCAGCCGCGCCTTCGCCGGCACCTGGTTCTTCGAGGGTGCGACCACCACCGACGACGGGCGCGAGGTGCTGCGCGTGGAGTCCGTGATGACCGCCATGCGCCCCAGCTCGGTGCTGGACCCGCCGTAGGAGCAGACGGCCGCCGCCACGGCCGACGCGTAACCCGCGGACCGAAGGCGGTGCCACCCGGCACCGCCCCGAGGGACCCACTCCCGCACCAGCCGAGCGCCCCACCCCAGCGCCGGTCCGGCCGGAGGCCGCCGTCACGACGGCGAGCACCGGCCGGGCCGGCGCCGGTGCGTTCGGGGAGCCGGCCGGGGCGCGGTCCCGTACGTATGGGGAACCCCGTCGACGACCCCGTCCGCCTCCTGGGCGACAAAGCCAGGCAATGCCGGGCCCGGTGAAATGCGGCGGCGGCCCCGGAGATGTCACTGAACCGCAACAGATATCGCGGTTCTGTTATTCGCGAGTAATGACTTATTCATTATCGGTCGGCCATTGTGGCGTGGCGCACAACGGTTCCCAAGTGGGTCTTGGAAAAGCGCTGTTGGGCTATCTGTGAACACCCATCGATGGTGGCTCAGGCGCCTCCACGCTGCCTAATATCGAAGTGTCGGAACGCGAGAGATCGACGTTCTGAATTCTCCTCAGAAGCCCGAGAAAGGTGTCCATAAATGTCGACCGCCACCAAGCAGGAGCAGCTCGACGAGATCCGCGAAATCGTCGCGGAGGTGCTGGAGCTTGAGCCCGAGGAGATTTCGGAGACCAGCCACTTCATCGGGGAGCACGAGGCCGACTCGCTGCGCGCGATCGAGATCCTCGCCCGCCTGGAGAAGAAGTACAAGGTGGAGATCCCGCAGTCGGAGCTCCCCAAGATGATCAACCTCACCGAGGTCTACAACGTGCTCGCCGAGCACGCTGGTTGGCAGGGCTGAGCCTCATGTCACTCCGATGGGTAGTCATCACCGGCCTGGGGCCCGTGTCGAGCATCGGGATCGGGGCGTCCGCGTACAGCGAGGGGCTGCGCGAAGGCGTCAACGGCGTCTTGCCGATCGCCTGCTTCGACCCCACCGGATTCCTCTACATCATGGCCGGCGAAGTCCACGCCTTCCGGCCAGAGGACATGGTCCGGCGGCTGTCTGTCGACGAGTGGGGCCGTACCAGCCTCTTCGCGGCGTCCGCGGCCCGCCTCGCGGTCGCGGACGCCGGGATCGACGAAGACGAACTGGCCGCCTCCCGCGCCGGATCGAGCATGGGCACCACCGGCGAGTCGCAGGTGCTGGAGAAGCGCACCGAGGACTCGCTGACCGCCGGCATGGGTGGCCTGGACGCGGGTCTGATCCGCCAGGTCTCCAGCGCCCGGCTGTCCCAGGCGGTCAACCGCGAACTGCGCCTGACCGGCGACGCCGTGACCCTGTCCACCGCCTGTTCGGTCAGCAACTACGCGCTCGGTTACGCGTACGACCTGATCCGCACCGGCGAGGCGGACTACATGATCGCCGGTGGCGCGGACTCGGTCGGCCGCTGGTCGCACGCCGGGTTCTACCGGCTCGGCGCGCTCACCGAGAAGGCGTGCTCGCCCTTCGACGCCGACCGCTCCCGCATCATCACCGGCGAAGGCGGCGCGGCGATGTTCCTGGAGTCGCTGGGGTCGGCCCAGGCGCGCGGCGCGCACATCCACGCCGAGGTGCTCGGCTACGGGCTCAACTGCGACGCCAACCACATGGTCGCCCCGAACCGGGACAGCATCGCCGAGTGCATGCGCATCGCGCACGCCAACGCGGGCATCAAGGCCGAAGAGGTCGACTACATCTGCGCCCACGGCACCGGTACGCCGGCCAACGACTTCGTCGAGGCCAGCGCCGTCGTGGACGTCTTCGGCGAGAACCCGCCGCCGATCAGCTCCACCAAGTCGATGCTCGGCCACACCATGGGCGCGGCCTCCGGGCTCGGGGCGATCGCGTCGGTGCTCGGCATCGCGGGCTTGTTCCTGCCGCCCACCATCAACTTCAATACCCCGGACCCGGACATGCTCAAGATCGACCCCGTGCCGAACAAGGCACGCGCCGCGGACGTGCGGATCGCGCAGGTCAACGGCTTCGTGTTCGGTGGAAACAACGTCATCGTGATGCTGGGGAGGCCCGAGTGAGCACAGCGACCGCACCCACCACGGCGCTCGCCGAGCCCGGGACCCGGTCCACCGCGCTGGCCATCACCGGCTTCTGTGTGCTCTCCGGCATCGGCCCCGAGGCGCTGGCCGCCGCGCTCGCCGCGCCGGCCGCCCCGGTGGACGTCAGCGAGATGTTCGAGGAGGAGCTGCCGCGCGACGACGCGCACGCGCTGGTGGACTTCAAGGTCCGCGACCACCTCGGCCGCAAGGGCACCTCGTTCTTCGACCGCTCCACCTCGCTGGGCATGGTCCTGCAAGGAGGCGCTGGCCGACAGCGACCTGGAGATCAACGACGATAACCGGGCCCGCATCGGCATCACGCTCGGCACCACCGCCGGCAGCGCCAAGTCCACCAGCGACTACAGCAAGGACACCTTCGTCCAGGACCGGCCCTACCTGGTCAACCCGCTGCTGTTCCCGAACGCGGTGATGAACTGCGCGGCCGGCCAGTCGCGCATCAAGTTCGGCCTGCAGGGCCCCAACGTCACCGTCGCCGGTGGCCCGATGGCCATGCTGAACGTGCTGCGCTACACCCGCAACCTCATCAACTGGGTTTACGCCGAAGCCCTGTTGGCCGGCGCGGTCGAGGAGTTCAGCCCGCAGGAGTCGTGAGCCGTGCACTACGCGCAGTCCGTCTACGGCGGCGACGCGGCACCCGGTGAGGGCGCGGCCGTCTTCGTGGTCGAGAACGCGGAGTCCGTACGGGCCGCCGGGCGTACCCCGGACGCCGAGGTGCTCTCCGTCGAGGTCGGGGTCTTCGACCCGCCGGGCCCCGACGGCGAGTTCAGTCGCGGCCTGGGCCTGTGCATCAGCCGCGCCCTGGAGCGCGCCGGCGTCACCGCGGCCGACATCACCACGGTGGCCACCGCCGCCAACGGGATGACGCTGCTCGACGAGGGCCCCAGCGGCTGCGGGTCAAGGAGGCCACCGGCGAGGCGTTCAGCGCCTCTGGAGCCTTCCAGCTCGCCGCGCTGCTCGCCCGGCACCGGGCGGAGCCCGCGCGGGACGGCGAGCTGTCGCTGATCACCACGCGGTCCGCCGAAGGCGCGGCCGGAGCGGCCGTCGTCAGGGGGTGGAGTCGTGCCGGTGGCGATCACGGGTAGCTCCATGGTGAGCTGCCACGGCGATCTCGACGCTACGTTCGACGCGCTGCTCGCCGGCCGCAGCGGGGTCTCCCCGCTGCGCGCCGGTGACCCGGCCAAGCTGAACGTCCCCCACGGGTACGGCATCGACGACGCCACCGAGCGTGCCTACCGCGACGCGGTCGTGGCGGCCGTCAGCGCGAGCGGCGCCGCCGGCACACCCCCGTACGGCGTCGGCGACGACGTGCGACTCTCCGGGCGCTGGCTGGCCCAGGCCGTCGCCGGGGGCGCTTGCCGAGGCCGGCGTGGACCCGGAGACCAGCCGGGTCGCGGTCATCGTCGGCACCGGGCTGCGCGAGCTGCGCGCCGTCGAGCAGTGGCACGGCGACGACGCCGCGCTGCGGCTCGCCCAGACGCACTTCAACGAGGCCGTGCGGTCGGTCGCCCCCGGCGTGACCGAGGTGCACACGCTCGCCAACGCGTGCGCCGCCTCCGGCTACGCCCTCGCGCTCGCCGCCGACCTGCTCGAACTCGGCGAGGCCGACGCGGTCGTGGCCGCCGGCTGCGACACCCTCACGGAGTCGATGCTCACCATGATCGGCCGGGTGGGCACCACCACGGCCGAGACCGTACGCCCCTTCGACACCGACCGGGACGGCGTGCTGCTCGGCAAGGGCGCCGCCGCCGTCGTCCTCGAACTCCCCTCGGAAAAGACGGCGTTCGGGATCGTGCGGGGCGTGGGCATCGGCTGCGACGCGTTCCACGAGACGGCCCCCGACCCGGGCGGCGTCCTCGCCACGATGCGCGAGGCCCACAGCCGCGCCGGCATCGAACCCGGCGACGTGGACCTGGTCGTCGCGCACGGCACCTCGACCGCGCTGAACGACCCGACCGAGGCCACCGCGCTCTTCGCCGACGTCGCGCCGGCCGACGCGCCCGCCGTCACCGGCATCAAGGGCGCCATCGGACACACCTCGGGCGGCGCGGCCCTGATGAGCGTGCTCGTCGCCTGCCAGGCCATGCGGCAGGGCACCGTGCCGCCCGTCACCGGGCTGCGCACCGCGATCCCGGAGGCCGAGAAGCTGGCCCTGGTGATCGGGGAGCCGCTGGCCGCCCGGCCGCGGATCGCGCAGATCAACGCGTTCGGCTTCGGCGGCGTCAACGCCGTCACGATAGTGGAGGCCGTCGATGCCTGAGACCCGGAACACGACGCCTAGCCAGGCCCGCGCGGCCGACCAGCCGCTGTCCGTCGCCGGCTGGGCCGTGCACGTGCCGGGGCTGTCCGAGGCCGACCTGCCCGGCTCGCCGGCCGAGCCGGCCTGCGCGCCCGAGGACGCCAAGGACGTGCTGGGCCGCAAGGGCCTGCTCGGCAAGGAGCCGTCGACGCGGCTCGCGCTGTGTGCCACGCACCGCGCGCTCGGACTGCCCCCGGGCAAGCTGGCCGAGCCGCTGCCGTACGCGCCGGGCACCGCCATCGTCGTCGCCTCCAACCTCGGCAACGTGGAGACGGTGAGCACGGTCCTGGACGACATGCGCTCGCGCGGCGGCTCCGTCGTCAGCCTGCTGGACGCCCCCAACGCCTCCAGCAACGTCATCGCGTCCTCGATCGCCATCAGGTACGGCTTCACTGGCCCCAACCTGGCCGTGTGCTCCGGCGTGACGGCAGGGCTTGACGCCGTGCGGCTGGCTCGGCTGCTGCTGCTCGCCGGGCGCGCCGTCGTCGTCGGCGTCGAACCCGCCGATCCGGTGGCCCGCGCGCTGGCCGCGCTGCGCCCCGGCGACCCGGGCGAGCTGATCGCCGGAGCCGGCTGCGTGCTGCTCGGCCGGCCTGGCGCCTGGCCCACCGACACCGGCCTCACCGTCGGCGCGGTGACGCCACATCAGCGACCCGGGCACCGCCGACGGCCAGCCGGCCGTCGGCGAGCTGTACGGGGCGACGGGCGTGGTCCACCTGGCCGCGGCGGCCGCGAGGCTCGCCGGCGACTCCGACAGTGGCGCCACCACCACCGTGCGCTGCGGCGACGCGGACGACGCCTGGCTGACCGTGGACGTCACCCGCGCCGGGGCCCGGCGGGAAGCGGGGGCCGCGGCATGACCGTGGTGGACGGCTGGACGCTGGTCCCGACCGAGGGACCCGTGCAGGTGTGGCGGGGCCCCGGGAGCGGTCCGCCGATCGTCGCCGCGCACGGCATGGAGGACGGCTGGAAGAGCTGGCGCACCGTGCTCGGCGCGCTGCCCGGCTACACCCCGTACTCGCTGCACCTGCCCTGGTGCGGCGGCACCGACTACGCGTGGACCGCCGAGGGCGGCCCGGCCGACTGGCTGCGGCGCGCCCTGGCGCTGCTGCCCGAGCGTCCCCGCGCGCTGCTCGGCCACTCCCTCGGCGCCAACGCCATCCTGGCCCACCTCGCCGACCTGCCCCAACAGGCCGGCGAGGGCGGCCAGCGGGCCGAGCTGGACGCCGTGGTGCTGGTCGCGCCGTTCTACCGGCCGGCCGGGTTCCCACTGAGCGACCAGTTGCGGACGCGCTCGGTGGCCGCGCTGCGCCGCGTGCTGGTGGAGGGGCTACGGGTCTCGCTCGGCCCGCGCGCCGCCCGGATGGACCGCGAGGTGCTGGCCCTGATGGAGGGCAAGCTCCTGGAGCGGGCCGTGCCCAGCGCGTTCCCCGTCTTCTACGAGGCGTTCGAGGAGTCCGGCCGCCTCGACCTGTCCCGCGTCACGGTGCCCACGCTGATCTACGTCGGGCCCGGCGACGAGGGGCTGACGCCGATGCGCGCGCGGGCCCTGGCCGACGCCGTGCCGGCCGCGACGCTGCGCAGCCGACCCGGCTACGGCCACTTCTGCCACATCGACCGGGCCGAGGAGATGACCGCGGGGGTCGCCGACTTCCTCCGCGACCCCCGGTCCGCCGCCGATTCATCCGAAGGAGGAACAACCGTGACTGAACTGCTCGACGGGCAGCCGACCAGCTACGTCGGCCAGCCCCGCTACGAGGGCGCCAACATCCGCACCTGGATCGGGTTCAAGCACTTCATGTACCTGGTCGAGGAGGGGGTGCTGCAGTACTTCCGCGGTCGCGGCGTGGGCGCCCGCGACATCTACCACCGCTACGGCCTGGGCCTGGAGATCGTCGACTCCTCCGTGCAGTTGCCGGTGGCCCTGGAGGCCGAGGAGCAGGTGTACGCCACCGTCGTCTCCGGCAAGCCGAAGCCGGGACAGGGCGCGCCGTTCAACGTGTCGCTCACTGTCGAGCGCGAGGGCGAGACCGTCACCGTCCTTCAAGGGCAAGGTCCAGGTCGCCCTGGTCGCCGTCAAGGACGGTTCGGGCTCCGAGCCGGTGCCGGCCATCCTGGAGCCGTACGTGGTGCCGGACGTGGCCGCGCTGACCAACTCGGCCAAGGCCACGCTGGAGATCCCCGCCGGGAGCACCGTCGCCGACGTGCTCGCCCCCGAGGGCTCCGGCGCCTACCCGTGGGACTGGCGCGCGCCCTACTACTACTGCCACTTCTCCGACCGGCTCCAGCACTCCGCGTACATTCGCACGATGGAGGAGGTCGTGGACCGCTTCCTGGCCGACCGCGGGCTGGCCGTCGGCAAGCTGCTCGACGAGCGCGGCTGGATTCCGGTGGTCTCCCGGGCCCGGGTGCAGATGCTCTCGGACATCTACATGGAGGAGACGGTGCACACCGTCTTCAAGGTCGAGGACATCCTCAAGGACACCATGTACACCGCGCGCATGGACTGCTACGTGCGCCGCGGCGACACCCTGGAGCGCGCCGCCACCGGCACGATCATGCACGGGTACGCCATCAGCCGGGGCGAGCAGGCCGGCACGGTCGCCGTGCTGGACGAGGCCACCCAGGCGACGCTGCTCGGGGGTGCCGCGTGAGGAAGCCGCCGCGCCTGTACTTCTCCCTGCGCTCGCCGTTCAGTTGGATGGCGGTGCGCCAGTTGGAGGAGCGCGTCCCGAACGCCCAGGACCTCATCGAGTACATCCCGTTCTTCGAGCCCGACGCGATCAGCAGCAAGGCGCTTGAGGAGCAGGGCGGCGGGTTCCACTACGTGGCCATGAGCAAGGCCAAGCACCTGTACATCCTCAACGACACCAAGCGCCTGTCGCAGAAGTACGGGTACCCGATGAAGTGGCCGATCGACAAGGGCGACGAGTGGTGGGAGCTGCCGCACCTGGCCTGGATCAAGGCCAAGGAGCTGGGCGTGCACCGCGCGTACTACACCGCCGCGATGGCCGCCCGCTGGGAGCGCGGCGAGGACATCTGCGACCGCGACACGCTGCGCCGGGTGTGTGTCGAGGCCGGGCTGGACGCCGAGGCCCTGGTGAACGCGCCCGAGGAGGCGCACATCCGCGAGGCGGGCGTGCAGGCCCTGACGCGCGTGTACGAGGACGACGTCTTCGGCGTCCCGTACTTCAAGGTCGGCCGGCACCGCTTCTGGGGCCTGGACCGGCTGGACGACTTCGTGACCACGCTGGAAGAGGCGCTGGCCACCGCCGTGAGCAAGGCCGCGTGAAGGAGAGCTGAACGATGACCGCAGTCGCCACTGAGACCCAGACCGAGAGCTACCCGCTGGTCGACGCCGAGTGAGCCCCGACCCGCTGGCCGACATCCCCGCCGACCTGATCGAGCGGCACGGCTCCATGGACCACGACACCGCGGGCGGCTGCGGCTGACGCCGCTTCGCCCCGACCGCACGGACGAGAGGACGAGAACAGTGACCGAGACCGACACCCAGCGCCCCATGGCGATCGTCACGGGCGGCTCGCGCGGCATCGGCCGCGCCTGCGCCGTCCAGTTGGCGACCGACGGCTACGACGTCGCGTTCTGCTATCGCAGCGGGAACGACGCCGCGGCCGAGACCGAGAAGCTCATCCGCGAACAGGGTGCGCAGGTCTACCACGCGCCCTGCGACGTGGCCGACTACGCCGCGGTGCAGGCGTTCATCAAGGACGCCAAGGCGGCGCTCGGCCCGGTCAGCGTTCTCGTCAACTCGGCCGGCATCGTGAAGGACAACCCGATGGTCCTCATGCCGCACGAGGACTGGCAGGCCGTCATCGACACCAACCTGAACGGCACGTTCAACTTCTGCCGCTCGGTCGTCTTCGACTTCATGAAGCGCAAGGAGGGCGTCATCGTCAACATGTCTTCCATCTCCGGCGTCTACGGCCACGCCACCCAGTCCAACTACTCCGCCTCCAATGCCGGCATCCAGGGCATGAGCGCCTCGCTGGCCAAGGAGGTCGCCGTGTACGGCATCCGGGTCAACGTGGTCGCGCCCGGCTTCATCTAGACCGGCATGACCGAGGCGCTGCCGGAGAAGATCCGCGCCGAGGCCCTCAAGTCCATCCCGATGAAGCGCTACGGCGGCGCCGACGAGGTCGCCTACCTGGTGTCCTTCCTCGTCTCCGACCGGGCGAAGTACATCACCGGCGAGGTCATCGAGGTCGACGGCGGAGTGTCGCTGTGACCGTCACCCAGCGGGCCGGGGGCGGCACCACCACCCCTGCCGGGCCGGCCTTCACGCCGGTCACCGGCAGGCTGCGGGCCACGCCCATCGACCCGGTGGACGAGGTCGCGGTGGTCTCCGAGACGGAGGTCGTCGTCCGCAAGACCGTGCGCGAGGACGACCCGTACCTGGAGGGCCACTACCCCGAGTTCACCGTCTACCCGGGCGCCTTCATCATCGAGTCCGTCTTCGACGCGGTGCTGCGCCTGGTGCGCGCCCACCGCGGCGAGCGGACCTTCGTCGAGCCGGCCGAGATCTCCTCGGTGCGGTTCACCACTGCCCTGCGCCCCGGCGACACCCTCCAGGTGCGCTGCGTGTGCCAGGCGTCGGATGACGAGACCAGCGGGAACGGCGCCGATCTCCTGCGCGTCGTCGCGCACTGCACCAACGGGGAGGCCAAGGCGGCACTCGTCAAGATGGCGTTCCGCGTGCTTCCCACCGAGGAACCGACCGGATCGGGCGCCGCCTGACCGGCCACCGCCGGCCCACCGGCCGCCAGGCCACCCAACGTACGGGGACTTCATGATCGACTACGCCGAGCTGCGCGAACTGATACCGCACGCCCACCCGATCCTGCTCGTGGACAAGGTGCTCGACATCTCACCCCCGGACCGGATCACCACCGCGAAGACCGTGACCGGCAGCGAGCCGTGCTACGCGGGCATCGCCCCCGGGGCACCCACCCGCGCCTTTGCCTACCCGCCCGCGCTCCTCATGGAGTCCTGGGGCCAGGGCGGCGCGCTCCTGTGGATGCGGCACGTGAGGTCCCAGGCGCGCGAGCGCAACGGCGGGCTGATCCTGGCCGCCGCCCGGGACATGGAGTTCCGCCGCCCCGTTTACCCGGGGGACACACTCCGCCACGAGGTGCGCATCGACCAGTTCGTCGGCGACAACGTGATCATGAGCGGCGAGAGCTACGTGGACGACGAGCTGGTCTCAAAGGTCGACTACGCCATCCCCGTCATGCGCCCGTCCGACGAACTGACCTGGGCCTCCTGATGACCAACGACGTCGTCATCACCGGACTGGGGGTCGTCTCGCCGCTCGGCAACGACCCGGGGGAGTACTGGGAGCGGCTGCTGCGCGGCGAGGTCCCGGTGCGTCCGCTCGCCGCGCCCGGCACCGCCGTCGACGGCACCCACACCTACCCCGGTCACCGACGCCCCGCGCCCGGCCCCGCACCCCGGTGACGAGCCGGGCCGGGCCAGCGGCTTCGCGCTGGCCGCCGCCGGCGACGCGCTGCGCGACGCCGGCCTCGCGGACGCCGGGCCCGCGGTCTTCGACGGCGTCGGCATGGTCGTGGGCACCGGCAACGGCGACAGCGACCTGCGCGAGGCCGAGCGCGACGGCCGCCGCGAGCTGACCGGCCTCCAGTGGTACCCGTACGACACCCAGGGCCTGCTCGCCGAGCGGCTCGCGCTGCAGGGCCCGGGCCTGACCGTCTCCACCGCCTGCGCGGCCGGCGCCTACGCGGTGGCCATGGGCGCCGAGATGATCCGTGCCGGCGAGGCCGAGGTGGTCCTCGTCGGCGGCACCGAGGCCGTCTCGCGGCCCGCCGTCGGCGCGTTCCTGCGCCTGGGCTCCGCCGAGCCCGGCCCCTGCCGCCCCCTCGACACCGACCGGGCCGGCACCGTGTACGGGGAGGGCGCCGCCTTCCTCGTCCTGGAGTCGGCCGCCCACGCGCGCGGCCGGGGCGCCAGCCCGTACGCCCGGGTGCTCGACTCCGGGTGGAGCTGCGACGCCTTCCACGAGACCGCGCCCGACCCCGAGGGCACCCAGGCGCTGCACCGCTCCGGGCTCGGCCGGGGCGACGTCGGCGCGGTGCTTTGCCACGGCACCGGAACGCCGGCCAACGACGCGGTGGAGAGCCGCACCACCGCCGCCCTGCTCGGCCCGCGCACGCCCGAGGTGCCGGTGACGGCCATCAAGGCGTCGCTCGCCCACAGCGGCGCCGCCGGCGCGTTCTCCTGCCTGACCGCCGCCCTGGTGCTGCGGGACGGCGCGGTGCCGCCGGTCGGCACCCTGCGCGAGCTGGACCCCGCCTGCGAGCTGCGGGTGGTCCGCGAGGCCCCGCAGGCCAGCGCCGGCAGCGCGGTCCTCGTCAACGCGTACGCGTTCGGCGGCAACAACATCTCCGTGGCCATCGCGGCCCTGGAACCCGACGCGACCACCACGACCGAGACCCACGGGTGGGCCGCCAGGCCCGGTCGCTCCGTGTCCCCACGGGAGGGAGCAGCGTGAACGTGTCCACCTCGGCGCCGGTCGCCATCACCGGCGTCGGCGCCGTCAGCCGCCCCGCCATCGGGGCGCGGGAGCTGGCCCGGGCCGCCGACCTCCGGCGCACCGAGCCGACCGACAACGAACGTCCCTGGGCCATCGCCGAGTTGGACAACTTCGCGCCCGCCGAGTTTCTCGGCAAGCGCGGCTGGCGGTTCCTGCCCGAGGCCACCCGGGCCGCGCTCGCCGCCGTCCAACTCGCCCTGGCCCACGCCAACGAGGACGCCGACGGCGCCACGGAACACGCCCCCGAGCGGGTCGGCGTCGCGCTCGCACCAACTTCGCCGTCGACGTCGTCGTGGACTGCATCGACCGGGCCCTGCTCGCCGAGGGCATCGCCGGCATCAGCCCCGTCGAGTGCCCTAACTTCTCCGTCAACGTCCCCGCCGGCCGGCTCGGCATCGCGCACGGCCTGCGTGCCTTCAACATCACGCTGGTCAACCTGCTCACCGCCGGACTGGAGTCGGCGCTGGTCGGCGCCCGCGCGATGGCCGCCGAACCGGGCCGACGCGGTGCTGGTCGGCGCCGTCGAGGGCCGCCCGCACCGTCACCGGGCCCGGCGTGGACGCGGCCGGCGCCTGCCTGCTGCACCTGGAGCGCCCCGAGCGCGCCGCCGAGCGCGGTGCCACCGTGCACGCCCTGCTCACCGGCGGCTCCCGGCGCACGGTGCCCGGCAACCCGGCCGCCGCCCAGCGCGTGCTGGCCGCCGCGCTCGACGCCCTGGGCACCCCCGCCCGGCGTGCTGCACCTGTCCCTGCTGGCCACCGGCGGCGCGCACGTCGCCCAGGCGGCCGATGACTGGGCCAAGACGCGCGGCGCGACCACCGCCCTGACCGTGACCACCGGCGCCCCGCAGGTGTCGGCCACGCCCGTGCTCGGCCTGGCCCAGCACCTGGTGCGCGGCGTGCGCGAGAGCCCCGTGGTCGGCGCCCTCGGCCCGCGCGGCAACCTCACCTTGCTGCGCGTCGAACCGCGCCGGAGCCGGGCATGAGCCCCGAGTCCGGACCCGCCCCGGTGAAGGCGTCGCTGCTGTACGGCGAGGAGTTGGCTGTCCACCGGTTCGCCGAGCTGCCCGCCGCCGCGCTCGTACACGGCCTGGAGGACGACTGGAGCAGCTACACCAAGCTGAGCCAGCTCCTGTCCGGGCGCTTCCGCAGCTTCCCGCTCGACATGCCCTGGCGCTCCGGCGGCACCTACCGCTGGCGCGCCCGGGCAACCAGCGGCCAGTGGATCGAGGGCGGCCTGCAGATGATGCCCGAGACGGTCTCGGTGCTCATCGCGCACTCCATGGGCGCTAACTCCGTGCTCCAGTGGCTGGCCTCGGGCGCCAACCCCCAAGCTGGACGCGCTGATCCTGCTCTCACCCTTCTACTGGTCGCCCACCCAACCCGTGGACTGGGCGATCTTCGACGGCTTCCGGCAGCGGTTCGCGGCCGTGATGACCGCCGGGCTGCAGACCTGGCTGGGCCCGCGGGCCCACACGATGGACCCCGACATCTTCAACACCATGGGGCGCAAGATATTGGAGAAGAATGGGCCCCAGGCGTTCCTGGCCCTCTTCGATCAGTACAGCGCGGTGTCCTCCCTCGTGCTCTCCCACGTATCGGTTCCCACGCTTGTGATCGGCAGCCCCAACGACCCGGGGATGCTGGGCGATCGTGCCGATGCGCTCCAGGCGGACATGCCCAGCGCCGAGCTGTGCATGGACCCCCGCTTCAGTCACTTCTGCCACGTGGAACAGGCGCAGGAAGTGGCCGATCTGATCATCGCGTTCGTGGACCGCCAGCGGGCGGGCTGACACCGAGACGAAGGGCACGAGGACACCTCATGTCGGGAAACACCCTGCACCTACGGGCGTTGCCACCGCGCAACAAGCCCGGTCTGACCCTGCTGGCCGGGCTGCTCGGCCTATTCATCGCGCTGCTCGACGTCACCGTCGTCACCGTGGCCATGCCGACCATTCGGCGACGACCTGGACGCCACCTTCGACGACCTGGAGTGGGTGGCCAACGCGTACATGCTGGCCCTGGCCGTCCTCATCGTCACCGCCGGCCGGCTGGGTGACCTGTACGAGCAGCGGGTGATCTACGTCATCGGCGTAGTCGTCTTCCTCGCCGGCTCGGTGCTGTGCGCCGCCGCGGGCGAGATCACCCTGTTCGGCGCCGAGCACATCACCACGATGCACGTGGGCCGCGTGGTGCAGGGCGTGGGCGGCGCCGTCGTCATGCCGCTGACGCTGGCCATCGTCTACTCCTCCTTCGAGGGCAAGGCGCTCGCCAAGGACATCATGATGTGGGGCGCCGTCGGCGGCCTCCTGGTGGACCACGCCGGCTGGGAGTGGATCTTCCTCATCAACGTGCCTATCGGCGCGGTCGTCATCTTCGCCGCCCTCGCCGGCATGTGGGCCGACCAGCGTCGCGCGAGCGACGGCAACTCCATCGACCTTCCCGGCGTCATCACCCTAAGCGCCTCGCTGCTCTGCGTCAACCTGGCCCTGATCAACGGCAACTCGTGGGGCTGGACCTCCGCCCGGGTGCTCGGGCTGCTCGGCGGCGGCGTCGTCCTGCTGGCCGGCTTCCTGGCCGTCGAGGCCCGCTCCAAGGCGCCCATCATGGACCTCGGCTGGTTCCGCCGACCGTCCTTCGGCGCCGGCATCGTCACCTCGTTCCTGCTCGGCGCCGGCATGTTCTCGTTGATCTTCTACCTGTCGATCTACCTCCAGACCGGCCTGGACCTCAGCGCCCAGGAGACCGGCGTCCGGCTGCTGCCGATGACGCTGATGCTGATGATCGGCGCGCCCGTCGGCGGCCGGATCGTCGCCAAGGCCGGCGAGCGCAAGGCGTTCGTCTTCGCGATGACCCTGATGGCCGTCGGCATCGCGCTCTACACGCTGGCCGACCCCAAGGGCGACTCCGGCTCCTGGATCCTGCTGCTGCTCGGCATGCTGCTGACCGGTCTGCCCATGGCCGTGGCCATGCCCGTCGCCTCCGGGCTGACCATCTCCTCCGCCCCGCAGGACCAGGTCGGCGTGGCCGCCAGCGCCGGCACCATGATCCGCCAGGTGGGCAACGCGGTCGGCATCGCCATCATGGGCGCGCTGATGAGCAACCGCACCGACGCGGCCACCGAGGAGATGACCGACCTCCAGCGCAAGGGCGAGGCGACCGCCGAGGCCGCCGCCGCGCTCAAGCAGAAGGCCGTCACCGAGGGCATGAAGAACGGTGCCTGGTACGCCGCCGCCATCACCCTGGTCGGCGCGGTGCTGGTGGTCCTCTTCGTACGCGACACCAAGCCCGCCCCGCCGCGCCCCCGCCCGGACGACACGATGCGCCTCAGCAAGCTGCCGAGCGCGTGAGGAGTACGCCCATGACGCACACCGACACCCAGCACCCCGCGGCCACGGCCTCCTCCACGGCCCCGACGGCCCCGGACACCCCGGCGGCCCGGCCGCCGCTGGCGCGGGCGAGGCCGAGGCCGAGGCCGAGCGCGGCAGGACCGCGTTCCTCTTCCCCGGCCAGGGCTCGCAGAAGGTCGGCATGGGCCTCGACCTCGTCGCTGCCCGCCCCGACCTGGTGGAGACCTACTACCGGCAGGCCGACGACATCCTCGGCATCCCGCTCTCCACGCTGTGCTGGGACGGCCCCGAGGACGCGCTGCGCGACACCGCCATCACCCAGCCCGCGGTCTTCCTCACCAGCCTGGTCACCCTCGACGTGCTCGGCGACCGGGGCGTGCACCCCGACGTCGTCGCCGGCCACAGCCTCGGCGAGTACACCGCCCTGGTCGCCGCCGGCGTGCTGGACTGGCGCGACGCGCTGCGCCTGGTGCGCCGCCGAGGCCAGTTGATGGCCGGCGTCAACGAGGAGGTGCCCGGCGCCATGGCCGCCGTGCTCGGCCTCGACCTGGCCACCGTCGAGGAGATCTGCGCCGACGTCGCGGCCGAGACCGGCCAGGTCGCCGAGTTCGCCAACGACAACGAGCCGGGCCAGTCGGTCGTCTCCGGCGAGGCCGGCGCCATCGAGAAGGTCCGCGAGGCCGCGCAGCGCGCCGGCGCCGTGAAGGCCATCGCCCTGCCGGTCGGCGCGCCCTTCCACTGCGCCCTGATGCGCGGCATCGAGGAGGAGTTCGCCGCCGAACTCGACCGGGTCACCTTCCGCGAGCCCAGCACCCCGGTGGTCTCCGGCGTCACCGCCGACTACGCCACCAGCCCGCGCGGCATCACCGACGCGCTGCGCCGCCAACTCGCCGGCCGGGTGCGGTTGACCGGGTCGGTGCGGTTGATGGCCGCCTCCGGCGTCACCCAGTTTGTCGAGGTCGGTCCCGGCAAGGTGCTCAGCGGCCTGTGCCGACGCATCGTGCCCGACCTGCCGTCGTTCACCACGGGCGACGAGCGCCGACTGGCCAAGACCCTCGACGCCCTCGCACCCACAGCCGCCGCGGCGGCCTGACACCAGCAAAGCCCAGGGGGACGCGCACCATGAGCATCACCGACGATCGGCGGATCACCACCGACGACCTGCCCGAGGACCCGAGCACTGGCGGGCTGCCCGAACAGCTACTCAAAATCCGGGAGTTGAAGGAGTCCATCCACGCGGGCGACCCGGCGGTCACCGAGCGCCAGCACGCCAAGAACAAGCTCACCGCCCGCGAGCGCATCGACCTGCTCCTCGACGAGGGCTCCTTCCACGAGATCGAGACGCTGCGCCGACACCGCGCCAGCGGCTTCGGGCTGGAACACAGGAAGCCGCACACCGACGGCGTCATCACCGGCTGGGGCACCGTGCACGGCCGTACCGTCTTCGTCTACGCGCACGACTTCCGGATCTTCGGCGGTGCGCTCGGCGAGGCCCACGCGCAGAAGATCCACAAGCTGATGGACCTGGCCGAGTCCGCCGGCGCCCCGCTGGTCTCCCTCAACGACGGCGCCGGCGCCCGCATCCAGGAGGGCTTCACCGTGCTCGCCAGGCGGCATCTTCCAGCGCAACACCCGCTGCTCCGGCGTCATCCCGCAGATCTCCGTCATGCTCGGCCCCTGCGCCGGCGGCGCGGCCTACTCGCCGGCCCTGACCGACTTCGTCTTCATGGTCCGCGAGAGCTCGCAGATGTTCATCACCGGGCCCGACGTCGTGCGCGCCGTCACCGGCGAGGAGATCAGCCAGAACGGCCTCGGCGGCGCCGACGTGCACGCCTCCGTCTCCGGCGTGGCCGCGTTCGCCTACGACGACGAGGAGAGCTGCCTGGAGGAGGTCCGCTACCTGCTGTCGATGCTGCCGCAGAACAACCGCGAGACCGCCCCCGTCGAGGAGACCGAGGACCCGGCCGACCGCAGCACCGACGCGCTGCTCGACCTGGTGCCCGGCGACCCCAACTGCTCGTACGACATGCGCCAGGTCATCGAGGAGATCGTGGACGACCACGACTTCTTCGAGGTCCAACCCACCTGGGCCACCAACATCATCTGCGCCCTGGCCCGGCTCGACGGGCACGTCGTGGGCATCGTCGCCAACCAGCCCGCCTCGCTCGCCGGCGTCCTGGACATCCACGCCAGCGAGAAGGCCGCGCGCTTCGTGCAGACCTGCGACGCCTTCAACATCCCGCTGGTCAGCCTCGTGGACGTGCCCGGCTCCTGCCCGGCGTCGACCAGGAACACGGCGGCATCATCCGGCACGGCGCCAAGCTGCTCTACGCGTACTGCAACGCCACCGTCCCGCGCGTCCAGGTCATCCTGCGCAAGGCGTACGGCGGCGCGTACATCGTCATGGACTCCCGCTCCATCGGCGTGGACGTCTCGCTCGCCTGGCCCAGCAACGAGATCGCCGTGATGGGCGCCGAGGGCGCGGCCAACGTCATCTTCCGCCGCGAGATCGCCGCCGCCGCCGACCCGGACGCGGTGCGTCAGTAGAAGATCAAGCAGTACCAGACCGAGCTGATGCACCCGTACTACGCGGCCGAACGCGGCCTGGTGGACAACGTCATCGACCCGCGCGAGACCCGCTCCGCGCTGATCAGCTCGCTGGCCATGCTCCGCACCAAGCACGCCGACCTGCCCTCCCGCAAGCACGGAAAGCCGCCGGTGTGATGGGCGCGACCAGGCACGGCGGCGCGCCCAGCGCCGTCCACGAGCAGCCCACCGCCCCCACCGCGCCCGCGCCGACCGACGACGCCCACCTGCGGGTCATACGCGGCGCGCCGGGCGCCGAGGAAGTCGCCTCGCCGTCCTGGCCCAGGGCGCGCGGCGCGGCCCGGCGCGCGGCCCGGGCCGCCCCCGGGTGAGCTGGGACCACCCGGGCCCCGGCCGCGCCGGCGCCCTCGGCTACCGCGCGCCCGGGTCGTGGACCTCATGAGCGGCGCCTTACCCGGGGCGTCCGGGACGCGGGCCGCCGCGGCCGGCAGGCCTAACGGCACTCGACCGTTGACGAAGGTGACGACGCCGGCGGCGTCGCCAGCGGAGCCGACGCACCCGGACCGGGTGACGCGGCCGGTGGGAAAAGGGAATCGGATGCCCATGCGCAAGGTGCTTATCGCCAACCGGGGCGAAATCGCTGTCCGTGTTGCCCGTGCTTGTCGGGATGCCGGGATCGGGAGTGTGGCGGTGTACGCGGACCCGGATCGGGACGCGTTGCATGTGCGGGTTGCTGATGAGGCGTACGCGTTGGGTGGTGAGACTCCGGCCACCAGTTACCTGGATATGGGCAAGGTGTTGGCCGCGGCGGCCGAGTCCGGCGCGGACGCGGTCCATCCTGGGTATGGCTTCCTGTCGGAGAACGCGGACTTCGCCCAGGCGGTGTTGGACGCGGGGTTGACGTGGATCGGTCCGCCTCCGCAGGCCATCCGGGACCTGGGGGACAAGGTCGCGGCCCGTCACATCGCCCAGCGCGCGGGCGCGCCTTTGGTGGCGGGTACCGCTGATCCGGTCTCGGGTGCGGAGGAGGTGGTGGCCTTCGCGCGTGAGCACGGTCTGCCGATCGCGATCAAGGCGGCGTTCGGTGGGGGTGGGCGGGGGTTGAAGGTGGCCCGCTCGCTGGAGGAGGTCGCCGAGCTCTACAACTCGGCCGTCCGCGAGGCGGTGGCCGCCTTCGGGCGCGGTGAGTGCTTCGTGGAGCGCTACCTGGACCGCCCACGGCATGTGGAGACCCAGTGCCTGGCTGACCAGCACGGCAACGTGGTCGTGGTCTCTACCCGTGACTGCTCCCTGCAGCGTCGGCACCAGAAGCTGGTCGAGGAGGCTCCGGCGCCGTTCCTGAGCGCGGAGCAGAAAGCGGAGCTCTACCGGGCCTCGAAGGCGATCTTGCGTGAGGCCGGGTACGTGGGAGCGGGGACGTGTGAGTTCCTGGTGGGTCAGGACGGCACGATCTCCTTCCTCGAGGTCAACACGCGTCTCCAGGTGGAGCACCCGGTGACCGAGGAGGTCACCGGGATCGATCTGGTGCGGGAGATGTTCCGGATCGCCGATGGTGAGGAGTTGGGGTATGCGGACCCGCCGGTGCGGGGGCATTCCTTCGAGTTCCGGATCAATGGTGAGGATCCGGGGCGTGGGTTCTTGCCGGCGCCGGGGACGGTGACGCGGTTCACGGGGCCCTCGGGGCCTGGGGTGCGGTTGGACGCGGGGGTGGAGTCGGGGTCGGTGATCGGTCCGGCGTGGGATTCGTTGTTGGCGAAGTTGGTCGTCACTGGTGCCACGCGGCGGCAGGCGTTGGAGCGGGCCGCGCGGGCGTTGGGCGAGTTCGAGGTGGAGGGGATGGCGACCGCGCTTCCCTTCCATCGCGCGGTGGTCGCTGATCCGGCGTTCGCTCCCGAGCGTTCGGGGTCGACCGAGGCGTTTACGGTGCATACGCGGTGGATCGAGACGGAGTTCGTCAACGACATCAAGCCCTTCGTCCCCGGCGACGTAGCGGGTGAGGACGGTGAGGGCGAGGGCGGCGGTCGTGAGACCGTGGTCGTCGAGGTCGGTGGCAAGCGCCTTGAGGTCTCCCTCCCCGCCTCACTCGGCTTCGCCCCCACGGCCGCCAGCGGTGGCCAGGCCAAGAAGCCCAAGCGCAAGGCGACCAAGAAGTCCGGTTCCGCCGCCTCGGGTGACGCGCTGGCCTCCCCGATGCAGGGCACCATCGTCAAGGCGGCGGTCGAGGAGGGCCAGCGGGTGGAGGAGGGCGACCTCATCGTGGTCCTGGAGGCGATGAAGATGGAGCAGCCGCTCAACGCCCACCGCGCCGGCACCGTCAAGGACCTCACCGCGGAGGTCGGCGGCTCCGTGTCGGCCGGCGCCGTCATCTGCCAGATCAAGGACGAACAGCTCGCCACCGTGTGAGCGACCGCGCGGCGCCCGCCCCGCCACGGCGGGCGGGCGCCGGGGGAGCGGGGCGAGCGATGTGCGCGTGCGAGCCTTGGGCCGAGACCGAAGCAAGCAAGCAGGACGCAGAAGGAGAGCGACGTGGCGCGAGGACCTGTCGTCCGCAAGTCCGCCGGGGCCGTGAGCCCGAGCGGGGAGACGAGCCTGGGCGGTGTCGATCACGTGGACACGGTGGCGGTGGACGTCGCCCCCGGCACCACCCCGGCCGAGTTCGCCAAGGCCATGATGAGTTCGTCCCCCGAAGTGGGTCATCGCCCTGATGTCCCTGCGCGACAAGATCGTCAAGCCGTTCGGGCTGCGCGGCAGCGCCGTGCGGGAGCCCGGCGAGGTCGTCCCCGGCGCCAGGCTCGGCCCGATGCGGGTCATCGACGTCTCGGCCGACGAGGTGGTGGCGGGCAAGGACGACGAGCACCTCAGCTACCGGGTGATCTTCGTCGTACGGGACGGGGCGCACGGCGCCGAGGGCGCGTGCAGCACCGTCGTCCGCTACAACCAGCCTTCGGGCAAGCCTTCACCGTCATCCGCCCGTTCCACAACACGATCATGGCCAGTTTCGCCCGGCGCGGCGGTGCCACCCTGGCCTGATCCCGCTCTCGCCTGCGCCCGGCCGGCCGCCGCTCTGACCTGGGGCGACGGCCGACTGCTGCCGTCGGCCAGCCCGTGAGGAACGCGCGGACGCGCCGGTTCACCTCGTCCGGGTTCTCGATGAACGGGAAGTGGCCGACCCCCTCCAACATCGCCCCGTCCGACCCGGCGGGCAGCGCGGCCACGATCCTCGCGAGCGTCTCCCGGTCGGTGCTGGGGTCCTCGCTGCCGTGCAGGTACAGCGTCGGCTGGGTGGGCAGTTCGGCCAGCAGCGCTCCGCCTTTCCACCGGTCGGTGCCGTACGTCCGGGCGGGGAAGTTCTGCCGGTACAGCTCAAGCGCCAGCCGCAGCTGTGCCGGATCGCGCACGGCGTCCTTGCCCGCTTCGATGTCGGGGGTGAGGTCGACGCCCGGGAGCGAGCCGCTCCAGTAGTCCCAGAGCCAGTCCAGGTAGGCGAAGTCGTCCTGCGGGACGATCTGTTCGGCCACGGCCATCTGGAAGAAGAAGAAATGGCCGAGCTTGTGGATCATGGCCGGGTCCAGCGGCTTGAGGAAGCGCACCGGTGGGATGGTCGCCACCACGGCCTTCGACCACCGGTCGGGTGCCTGGGCCGTGGCGCCCCACGTGGTGTAGGCCCCCCAGTCGCTGCCGATGATCACCGCGTTCGCGTCGCCGCCGAGCGCCTCGTGTAAGCCGTTGGCGTCGGCGACGAGGTCGGCCAGTCTCATGCTGCCGTCCGGCGGGATCTGGGTGGGGGCGAACCCCCGCATGGACGGTGCGACGGCCCGGTACCCCGCGTCGGCGAGGACCGGTATCAGGTGTCGGTACACATGGGGCGTCTCCACCATGCCGTGGAGCAGGAGCGCCAACGGGCCGTCGCCCTCCTCCGCGTAGGAGAAGTCGATGCCGTTGGCTGTGACGCGGTCGTGGCGCACGAGGTCAACCCTTCGCCGGGTTCGAGTGGAGCGAACGTTCATTCCATCCAGAGCGTACACAGAATGGAATGAACGTTCCACCGGTAGGGTGTTCGACATGGTCGCGACACTGGGCACCCGGGCGCGGATACTCGACGTCACCTCGCGGCTGATGATGCGCCAGGGGTACTAGGGCACCGCCATCAAGCAGATCGCCACCGAGGCGCGGGTCGCCCTCAGCTCGGTCTACCACTTCTTCCCCGGAGGCAAGCAGGAGTTGGCGGCGGCCGCCGTGCGCCACGCCGACGAGCACTTCGCCCAGATGTTGCGCGACGCCCTGGCCACCAAGGACGATCCGGCCGAGGCGGTGGCCGCGCTGGCCTGGGTCGTGGCGGAGTACCTGCGCGACTCGGGCTGGCAGGACGGCTACCCGATCACGGCCACCGCCCTGGAGACGCTGGGCCGGATACCCGACATCCAGCAGGCCGTCGAGGAGGCGTTCGAGCGCTGGCGCGGCCTGGTCGCCGAGAAGTTCCAGCACGCCGGCATCGCCGAGCAGGACGCCCGGGACCTCGCCCACACCGTGATCAGCACCCTGGAGGGGGCCGAACTCGCCGCGCAAGTCTCCCGTAGCGCCGAGCCCATGGCCATCGCCGGGCGTCAGGCCATCGCCGGGCGTCACCTGTCCCGACTGGTCAACACGTACCGCTAGGCGCGGGGGGTGGCCGCCGGGCGCGGCGGTGACCCGGATGCGGGCCGTCCGCCGTCGAACGGCGGGCGGCCGTCGGTGCGGAACGGGGAATTCACCGTGATTCGTGCCGGACAAAGGGACGTGAGGAATTCCATATGATGGACCCCTCGCCCGGAACCCTGCCTTCTCCCGCCCCGTTGCTGCACACTGGGCGTCTCCGCACAATGCGCTAGGAATGGAACTTTCTGCTCCCATTATTGACGTGAGGATGCGATGAAGCCCTTCAATGCGACGCCTCCGCTCATAGACGCAGACGCACTGGTGAAAAAGGACCAGTCCCGATTGATCCACCCCCATCTGCCCGGCGATTCCACGGAACGCGTCGTCATGGTCGAGGGCGCCGGCTGTTGGTTACGCGACGCGCACGGCAGGGAATACCTGGACGCCACCGGCGGGCTGATGCTCGCGCACGTCGGCCACGGCCGCCGCGAACTCATCGAGGCCGTGGCCGGGCAGATGTCCCAACTGGCCTACTACAGAAGCTTCCACGAGTTCACCAACGCGCCCGCCACCCACCCGGCGGAGCGGCTCGTCGAGCTGGCGCCCGCGCCGATGGAGCGGGTGTACTTCACCAGCGGCGGCGCCGAGGCGGTCGACGCCGCGCTCCGCATGGCCCGGCTCTACCACCACCGGCGCGGCGAGCCGGAGCGCACCTGGGTCCTCGCCCGCAACTTCGGCTACCACGGTGTCACGTACGGCGGCGCGGCGGCGACCGGATTCCCCATGTTCCACCAGGGCTTCGGCCCCATGATGCCGAACGTCCGGCACCTGACGCCGCCGATGCCCTTCCACCCCGAGCTGTACGGGGGCGAGGACCCTACCGAGTTCTGCCTGCGCGAACTGCGCGAGACGATCGAGGAGATCGGCGCCGAGCGGATCGCCGTCATGATCGGCGAGCCCATCCTCGGCGTAGCCGGCGTGGTCGAACCGCCCGCCGACTACTGGCCGCGGGTGCGCGAACTCCTCACGGCGCACGGGATTCTCCTGGTCCTGGACGAGGTCATCACGTCGTTCGGCAGGATCGGGCGCTGGTTCGCCGCCGAGCGGCTGGGCGTTGCACCCGACTTCATCGTCACGGCCAAGGGTCTGACCTCGGGCTACGTCCCGCTCGGCGCGCTGCTGGTGGCCGACCGGGTGGCCAACGTCGTCACCCGCGACGAGGGTTTCGTCGGCGGCTACACCTACAGCGGCCACCCCACCGCCTGCGCGGTGGCGCTGGAGAACCTGGCCATCGTGGAGCGGGAGAACCTGCTCGCGGCCGCCACCGACGTGGGCGACCACCTCGGCGCCCGGCTGCGCCGGCTGGAGGAGCTGCCCATCGTCGGCCAGATCCGGTAGGTCGGGATGATGATCGGCATCGAGCTGACCCGGGACCCGGACACCGGGGAGCCGCTGACGGCCGAGTGGGTGCCGCCGCTGGTGCGCGAGCGCACCGGGGTCATCGTCCGCAACAACCCGAACACCGTGCTGCTCAGCCCGCCCCTGGTGATGAGCCACGACGAGGCGGACCGGGTGGCGACGGCGGTGGCCGACGTGCTCACCGAGCGCGCCAGCCGATCCACCCGCCAGAAGTCCGTACCGGCGGCGCCGGCTCCCTCGGTGCTGGACGCGGACTGGTCGCGACCGCCGGCCATGTCGGAGTTGCTCGCCGTCGCCATGGAATGGCACTTCGACCCGAGAACCGGTTCCCGATTCTGGCTGGAGCGGGCCAAGACCCTGGACTTCGGACCCGCGCACGGACATTCGCACCGAGGCCGATCTCGCGCTTTTCCCGAACATCGTAGACGAGTTACGAGACGTCCGCATAGCGGATCTCGTGCCGCGCGGATACGGGGACGAGCGCGTTCCGGTGGACGTGTACGAGAGCGGCGGCACGACTGGCTCGCTCAAACGCGTCGCCTGGCTTCCCGACCACCACGAGCGGCTGTGCGCCTGGCACAGCGAGGTCCTCGACGACCGAGGCGTTCCGCGCGACGTGAACTGGCTGACGATCGGCGGCCCGCACATATTCGCGCCGATAAGCCGCACCATGGCGCACCGCAGGGGCGGAGTCCCGTTCTCCGTCGACCTCGACCCGCGGTGGGCCAAGAAGTGCGTCGCGCAGGGCAGGTCCGAGGAGACCCGGAGATATCTGGAACACGTCCTGGACCAGGTCGAGTGGATCCTGCGCAGCCAGGACGTGGGCGTCGTCTTCACCACGCCGCCGCTCCTTGAGGGACTGGCCGACCACGAGGAGATGGCCGACCTCATCAACCGCAAGGTGCGTACCATCATCTGGGGCGGCGCCTCGATGAGCGTCGACACCCGCGGCCTCCTCAGGAACGAGGTCTTCCCCGACGCCCAGTTGCTCGGCTTCTACGGCAGCACCATGGTCGGCGGCGGCATGTACCGAGCGGGCCGGGCTGGCCGCCGACGCCCCGTCCACCTTCGACCCGCCGTACCCGTTCATCAGCATGCGGGTCGTCGACCCGGACACCGGGGAGCCGGTGCCGTACGGCGAGCGCGGCCAGGTGGTCATGAACCACGTCAGCCGCGCCATGCTGATCCCCAACAACCTCGAACGGGACACCGCGCTGCGCCTCCCGGGCGCCCCAGGCTTCGGCGGCGACGCGGTCGCCGACATCAGGCCGGTCCCGACGTTCGCCGGCACGGCCGTCGTCGAGGGGGTGTACTGACCCGTGTCCGACGCCCCGGAACTGATCCGCCTCGACGCCCTCGGCCCGAACGGGCCCTACCGCTCGCAGGCCAGCGAGACTCTCCACGACGTCACCGGCCGCCCTGTCGCGGAGCTGAGCCTGGTGCCCCGGCTGTATGTACGGCGCGCTCTGGCCGCGCTGCGGCGGGCGCGGCCACTGCCCGTGGCCGAGCGGACGGCGGCGCTGGCCGAGGCCGGCCGGCTGTTCGGCTCCGCCACCGTCAACGGCCTGACCGTCCAGGAGTACGAGCACGCCGTCAGGCGGGTCAGCGGCCTGCCGATCGCGGTCGTGCGCGAGGCGACCCGGGCCGTCGCGACCGGCCTGGCCGGCGCGTACGGCTTCGCCGGCCAGGCCAGGCCGCGCGGCAGCCGGGACGCGTCGTACGGCACCAGCAACGCGGTGTGGATTCGGCGGGGCGACGTGCTCGCCGTGCTGGCCGCCGGCAACCACCCCGGCATCCACGAGCAGTGGGCGGAGGCGCTGGCCCTCGGCTACCGCGTCGCCGTACGCCCCTCGCGGCCCGAGTCGCTCAGCGCGCACCGGCTGGTCTCCGCGCTGCACGCCGCGGGGTTCGGCACCGACCGCGTGGTCCTGCTGCCCAGCGACCACGGCGTCGCCGACGACCTGGTCACCGGCGCAGACCTGGCCATGGTGTACGGCGGGGACGCGGTGGTGGACGCCTACCGCGCGAGCACGGCCGTGCTGCCGCACGGGCCGGGACGGGCCAAGATCCTCCTCACCGCGGATACCGGCGTCCTGCGCCACCTGGACACGATCGTCGCCTCGGTCAGCGAACAGGCCGGCGCGGCCTGCGTGAACGCCACAGCCGTCTTCGTCGAGGGCGACCCGGAGCCGCTGGCGCGGGCCATCGCCGAGCGGCTGGCGGGCCTGCCGTCGCTGGCGCCAGAGTCCCCGGCGGCCGTCCTGCCGGTGCGGCGGGTGGACGCGGCGCGCGACCTGGAGAAGTTCCTGTACGCCGAGGCCGCGGACGCCACGGCGTGGCTCGGCGGCGACACCGTGGTCAACGAACTCGGCGACGGCGCGGCGGTGCTGCGCCCGGCGGTGTTCCAACTACCGCACGCGAACGCGCCGCAGGCCCGACTCGAACTGCCGTTCCCGTGCGTGTGGGTCGCGCCGTGGATCCGTGAGGACGGGGTGGGCCCGCTACGGGACACGATCGTGCTCACGGCCCTCACCTTCGACCAGGAGCTGGTCGTCCGCCTGCTGGAGGAGCCCACCATCCGCAACCACCCGACGCACGTCCTGGTGCCGGGGCTGCCGCACGACGGCTACCTCTGCGACTTCCTGATGCGCAGCAAGACGTACACGCACCGGCCGCCGGCCGTGCCGTAGCCGGCGCACCGGCACGGCCGGCGGGGACGCCGAGCGCGGCGGCGGGGAACCCTCAGAGGTCGAACTCCGCGGGGTCGATGCCCACCGCGAGGCATGCCTCGCGGACCACGCCCTGCTCCGTTTTGTCGAAGTCGCCGTCGGCGCCGCCGATGACGATGCCGATCTTGAGCACGGCACGCGCCTCGACCTGCTTCTTCTGCACCTTGCCGATCGTCTGCAGGACGCCGACCTTGCCCATCGCGAAGTCGCGGGTCAACTGGTTGACGTACTCGTCGAAGCGGCGCTGGAGGTCGTCGGCGGGGAAGTTCCGCAGCACGTCGTTCGAGGCGATCAGGGCCGCCACGCGCTGCCACTCGGCCGGGTCGACGGACCCGTCCGCCGCGGCCACCAGCGCGCACATCGCCATGCTGGCATCGCGGAATGCCCCGCTCTTGAGCTCGGCCTTCTTGGCCTGCAACTGCGTCTGCATCGTCTGGGCGGAGTTCTTCAACCGGTCTCACAGGGCCATGACTGTCTCCTTGCGCGCTACGCGTCGGGGCTTGAACCACCCAGACAACCCCCGAGCGCCCTTCGGAAGTTCCCGGTGCGCCGTATGCGGCTTATGGCCCCTCGTGTCCCCTCGCCGCGCCGTCGTGCGCCCCCGCTCCCTCCCGGAGCCCCGCCACGACGGGCCGCCGCGGCGCCCCGCGCCCGGGGGCGCCCGATGCCGCAGCGGTTCAGTGCCTCCAGCGGCGCGGTGACTCAGCGGGCTCAGTGGCCTCAGCGGCCCGAGCGGGAGCGGCCGGACCTTGCCCTCCAGGAGGGCGCCCAGGCCCTCGACGGCGCACAGGTCGGGCCGGTCGGCGACGTGCGTGTGCATGCCGGTGCCCTGGGCGAGCAGGTCGTCCAGGCCGGTCAGGCGCGCGCTGCCGCCCGCGAGCACGACGCCCCGGTCGGCGAGGTCGGCCACCAGGTCGGGCGGGCAGCGCCTGAGCACGGCCCGCATGGCGTCCAACACGCCTGTGAGCGGCGAGCGCACGATGGCCCGTACCTCGGCGGCGTCCACGTGGACGGACTTGGCGAGCCCGGTGGTCACGTCCCTGCCGTGCACCTCGGCGCCCCCGAGGGCCGGGTCGGCGCCGCGCAGCACCTCGTGCAGCGGGTGCCCGCTCTGGCCGGGCAGCAGCAGCTCGTGGCCGGTCCGCAGGTGCTCGACGACGGCCCGGTCGATGATGTCGCCGCCTACCGGGATCTTCTCCGCGTCCACGATCGCGCCCATGGACAGCACCGCGATGTGCGTGGACGTCGCGCCGCAGACGCCGATCATCGTGGCCTCGGGCCGCTCCACCGGCAGCCCGCACCCCACGGCCGCGGCGATCAGCGTGTCCACCAGCTCGACCCGGCGCGCGCCGAGCCCGGCCAGCGGGTCGGCGTCGTGCGAGACGCAGACGGCGGCCCGCAGCAGCGGCTTGCGCCGCCAGGCGCGGCGCACCTTGTCCCCGACGAAGAACCGCAGCATGCGCTGGGCGATGTCGACGACGGTGCCGCCGCTGACCGGCCGCACGACGCGGATGTGCCCGGGGGTGCGGCTCGTCATCCGCTCGGCTAGTGAGCCGACGGCGATGAGCGCGCCGGTGCGGGTGTTCACCGCGGCGACGGTCGGCTGGTTGACGATGAGCCCGACCTCCTTGAGGTAGACCCGGGTCTGGGCGGCGCCGAGATCGACGGCCACCGAACAGCGGCACAGTTGCTCAAGGCTGAGGCTCACGAGGCACTCCCTTTATCCCACTCGCCCGGGCGACACCGGAGCCGCCCGCCCGGCGGCCCCACGCTCATCGTCCGAGCCCCCCGCCCCCCGCGCGCGCTGGACTACGCCGCCCGCATGCCCCCCATCACCCGCGCCCGCCGACGCCCACGAGCCGAGCCCCCTGCCTCGGGCCGCGTCCCTCGCGGCGGCCGTGCCCCCACCCGCCCTGGGGGTCCGCCTCAGCCCTTCAGTCCTTCGCGTCCGCGTAGCACGTCACCACGGACGGGGTCAGCGGGAAGCGGACCGGGGCGGTGCCGAAGGCTATGGTGCCCGCGAGGTCGGCGGCGGCCTGGATGGCCTCGGTGACCTGGGCCGCCTCCTCCAGCGGGCAGTGCACGATCACCTCGTCGTGCTGGAAGAACACCAACTCGGCGTGGAGCGTGGCAAGTTCGCGCCGGAGCGCGGCGAGCATCAGCAGGGCCCAGTCGGCCGCGCTGCCCTGCACCACGAAGTTGCGCGTGAACCCCCACGGGCCCGCGCCTGCGCGCCGACCCCGTACGCCCCGGCGGAACCGCCCCCTTCGGTCCCCGCGCCCTGTGGCGGTGCGTCCTCCTCCGCCTGCGGCAGGCCCGCCTCGTCCGATCCGGCGTCGGACCCCTGCGAGGCGCTGGGGCAGGTGCGCCCCAGCCAGGTGCGCACCAGGCGGCCCTCCTCGCCGGCGCGGGCCGCCTCGTCCACGTAGGCGACCGCGGCCGGGAAGCGGCGGCGCAGGTCGGCGAGGTGCTTGAGGGCGTCGCCCGAGGTCTGCCCGTAGATCGCGCCGAGCAGGGCCAGCTTGGCCTGCGCGCGGTCGCCGGCGAAGGCCCGGTCGGACAGTGCCGCGTACAGGTCGCGCGCGCCGCCCGCGACCTCCATCAACCCCCGGTCCCGCGAGATGGCGGCGAGCACGCGCGGCTCCATCTGCTCCGCGTCGGCCACCACCAGCCGCCACCCCGGGTCGGCGATCACCGTGCGCCGCACCACCTTTGGGGATCTGGTGCGCGCCCCCGCCGTTGGTGGTCCAGCGCCCGGAGACCGTGCCGCCCGGCAGGTACTCGGGCCGGCAGGTACTCGGGTCTGAACCGCCCGTCGCGCACCCAGGACTGGAGCCAGGACCAGCCGTGCGCGGTGTAGAGCCGGTAGAGCTTTCTTGTACCGCAACAGCGGCTCCACCGCCGGGTGGTCGATCTCCCGCAGCTCCCACGCGCGCGTCGAGCCGATCCGTATGTCGGCGCGCGCGAACGCCCGGACGATGTCGCCCGGCAGGTCGGGCCGTACCCGGCTGCCGAACGCCCGCGAGATCTCGTCCGCCAGCTCGGTCAGCCGCCACGGCTCCTGGCCCCCCGCGTACCGCTCGCCCAGCAGCTCGGCCAGCACCTGCCGGTGCGCGTCGGCCCGCCAGGGCACGCCGGCCCGCCGCATCTCGGCGGCGACGAGCATGCCGGCCGACTCGGCCGTGATGAGCAGCCGCATCTGCTCCGGCCGCTCGACGGCCGCCGTGCGCTCCACTTGGTCGGCGTAGACCGCGAGCAGCGCCTCCAACGGGTCGGTGCCTGGCGGCAGCGGCGGTGGGCCCGCCTCGAACAGCGACGGCTGCGTGTCGGCCGTACGCACCGGGGGGTCCTCCGGCACCGGCAGCCCGCGCAGCCGCGCCCACGCCGCGGCCAGCGAACGCGGCTGCCGCCCCCACTGGCCCGCGTACCCGAGCAGCAGCGTCTCGGCGACCTCCACGTTGTAACACCGCTCGACCCGCACGCCCGCGGCGAGCAGGCGGCCGTACGCCGCGGCGGTGGACTGCCACACCCACCGCGTCACCTCGGGCTGCTCGCGCACCGCGGACACCAGGTCGCGCGCCTGGTGGACCGGCCCGCTCGGCCGGCCCGCGTCATCGAGCGGGCGGAGGCGCACACCCCCGTCGCCGCCTCCGCCACCGCCCATCTCATGCCACGGAGTCTTGCAGGGGGGTCTGACAATCCTGTGGCCGGAACGGAACCCCTTACGCCGCTTGGCGCCCGGCCTGTGCCTTTCCGCGTTCCGGCGGGTTGGGCCCGGGGCGCGGGGCCGACCCCGCCGCCCCGGGCGCCGCGGCGCGCGCCCCGGGGGTGTCGCCCCCCGGGGGGCGCGCTGCGGTCACCAGCTCGACTTGCGCACCCCCGGCAGGTAGCCCGCGTGGGCCTGCTCGCGCAAGGTTGACCCGGGACAGGCCGAACGCGCCCAGGTAGCCGCGCGGGCGGCCGTCTACGCTGTCCCGGTTACGGACCCGGGTGGCGCTCGCGTCGCGCGGCTGGCGACCCAGCTCCCGCCGCGCGGCGCGGCGTTCCTCGTCGGGGGGGGGGTGCGCGGGTCGCGGATCACGGCCTTGAGGGCCGCGCGCTGCACCGCGTACCGCGCGACGACCAGGCGCCGCCGCTCGTTCTTGGCGATCTTGCTCTGTTTGGCCATCAGACCTTCCCTCCTCGGGCGCGGACGCAGGCCACGGCGGCCTCGACGCCCAGCGTGTCCACCGTCTTGATCCCCTTGGCGCTCAGCGTGAGCCGCACGAAGCGCCGCTCGCTCGGCAGCCAGTAGCGCTTCCGCTGGATGTTGGGGTCGAAGCGGCGGGGCGTGCGCCGGTGCGAGTGCGAGACGGACCGGCCGAACGCGGGCGCGCGGCCCGTCAACTGGCAGTGCGCCGACATGGCAGGTCGCCTCCTCGGACGGGGCCGGGACCGGGCTCGGTCGGTCTAATGAAAATGGAAACCATTTTTGTATAGTAGCCTCCATGGCTCGAAACGAACTACGCCCGGTGATCAAACTGCGCTCCACCGCCGGCACCGGCTTCACCTACGTCACCCGCAAGAACCGCCGGAACGACCCCGACCGGCTCCAGCTCCGGAAGTACGACCCGCTCTCCGGAAGTACGACCCGCTCGTCGGGCGGCACGTCACCTTCCGGGAAGAGCGCTGACCCGCCCCGACCAGCCACCGCTCACCTCCACCGCCCCGACCACCCGCCACCCGCCATCCGCCGCGGACACCCGCAGACCCAGGAGCCCCCGCCATGAAGCCCGGCAACCACCCCCTGTACCGTCCGGTGGTCTTCCGTGACCGCGCGGCCGACTACGCCTTCCTCACCCGGACCACGGCCACCAGCGACAGGACCATCGACTGGCCGGACGGCAACACGTACCCCGTCATCGACGTCTAGATCTCCTCGGCGAGCCACCCCTTCTACACCGGCACCGCGCGTGTCCTGCACACCGCCGGCCGGGTGGAGCGGTTCGAGCGCCGGTACGGTGGACGGGGGCCCGCTGATGGGCCGGGACGCGCTGACCGTCGCGGTCGTCGCCGGGCTGCACGCGGACGCGCGCCGCGCGACCGTCGAGCGCCTGCTGCGCGCCGTGCCCGGCAGCGTCGTCGTCCACCACGACCTGGCCACGGCCGGCGAGGGCGCGGTTCGCCGCACGGTGCGCGACCACCGGGAGACGCTGTAGCGGGACGCGGCGCCCATGGTCAACGACTGCGCGTGCTGCGCGTTCCGCGCCGACCTGCTGCCGACGCTGGAGCGGCTGGCCTCGGGTGGCTGGTTCTCGTTGGCCGTCGTGGAGCTGTGGGACTCGGTCGAACCGCGGTCGGCGGCGGAGGCCGTGGCCGCGGCCTCGGCCCAGGCGGCGCCGGACCAGCCCGGACTGCTCCTTGGCGGCGTGCTCACGGCCGTCGACCCCGCGCTCGTCGTGCCGTACCTGGCCTGCGGCGACGACCTGGCGCAGGCCGGCCTCGCGGTGGCCGAGTCCGACCAGCGGACGGTGGGGGAGACCTGGGCGCGACAGGTGGAGTACCCGTCCGTGCTGGCCCTGGCGCCCGGCGACCCGGACGCCGGGGGAGCGGCGGCGGTGGACGCGCCCGAGGACCTGGCGGCGGAGGAGTCGACCGGTCGGGCGCTCGTGGCCCAACTGCACCCGACGGCCCGCCTGGTGTCGGTCGACGCGGTGGGCGAGCTGGCGGCGGCGGCGCTCGCCGCCTTCGACGTGGACGCGGCGGCCGGCCGGCAGCACTCGGCGTGCGCGCTGCTGCCGCAGGAGGCGGACGCGGACGGGGTCGCCACCCTGGTCTGGCGCCGGACGCGCCCCTTCCACCCGGGGCAGCTCCACGCCGCCCTGGAGGACCTGACCTGTGCTGCGGCCCGCAGTCGCGGCCGGTTCTGGCTCGCGGACCGGCCGGACACGCTGCTGTCGTGGGACGCGGCGGGCGGCGCGCTGTGCGTGGAGAGCGCCGGCCCGTGGCTGGCCGGCCTGCCGGACGCGGCCTGGGAGCTGGTCCCGCCGGTGCGCCGGGTGGCCGCCGCGCTCGACTGGCACCCCGAACACGGGGACCGGGCCCAGCACCTGACGTTCACCTCGCCGGGGCTCGATCGGGACGGGCTGGTCGCGCTCCTTGAGTCGTGTCTGCTGACGGACGCGGAATACGCGGCTGGCCACACGGCTTGGCGTTCCCTGTCGGGCGCGTTCGACGAACCCCTCGACCCCGTTCTCTGAATTCCCTCTCGTTTACCCGCGATTCACGTACCCATGCCCGTGATACGCGTCTCAGCGAAGACCTCCATTCACATCCGCCTGTGAATGCGTCCGCACCGAGCGTGCCCGTCTCCACGCCCACCGTGCTGGACTTAGCGATTCCGGCCCGGACCGCCCCGCGCGGCACCCCGCGATATCCACGGGTCCCATGAGAACGCGTACGCCGACCCCCTGGTACGTGGCGCCACTGCGCGGAGTACGCGTCCCCGTACTTAGCCGTACGGATCGCTACCTTCCGCGCCCTTCCGCGCGCTCCCGCATCGCTGAATTCGCCCGAACTCTCCCGAAAGGACCGCTCTTTCCCATGGTTCGTTCCACACAGCTCCACAAAAACCTGAAGCCCAAGCCCAACCCCTTGGACGTGCTTGGCGTCTCGTATATCGACTACAAGAACACCGACCTGCTCCGTAAGTTCATTTCCGATCGTGGCAAGATCCGTAGTTGCCGGGTGACGCGCGTCTCCGCCCAGCAGCGGCAGTTGGCGCGGGCGATCAAGAACGCCCGCGAGATGGCGTTGCTGCCTTACGCCGCGCGGTGATCATTCGGGCGCGCCGCATGCACGTGTATCCGCTCATGCAGCAGCAGATGAACGGGACTATGATCCGGGGTAGTTGACCACTGCAATCACCCACGGAGAGTTCTGTGCACCACGCGTATAACGGCATGGCGGCGACGGACCTCCCGGGGGTCGCCTGGCAGAAGAGCAGGCACAGCAATTCGCAGGGTTCCTGCGTTGAATGCGCGAGACTGCCGGGTGGAAACGTCGCCGTCCGCAATTCCCGCTATCCGGACGGTCCGGTGCTCGTCTACACGCCAGCTGAGATCGAGGCCATGCTGCTGGGCGTGAAGGACGTGGAGTTTGACCACCTGGTGGGTGATTGACCCCTATCGCGCTGAGCCCGACGCGGCGCCGACCGGCCCCCGCCCGGGGTCGGTGAAAGTCCACCGGGCGGCGGAATCCCCGGATTCGCCCGCGCGAACCGGTCGCCCGCGCGGCCCGTTCGCGGCATTTCCGGCACACGTCCGGCGATTGCCCGGGGCTCCCCGGCGGGCCTCCGCGCACCGGCCGCCGGCCCGCGACGGCCCGCGACCGTTCCCTCCGCGCCCCGCCCGCGCCCGCCGAGCGGCCCCGGCGCCGGCCCTCCACCACCTCGCTAACCGGTGCCGGCCGGGGGTCGCGGCGCGGTGCGGTGCCGACCGGGCTGGCCGGCGCCGGGGAACCGGCCGCGACGTAGCCTGTACTGGTGCGGTTGGGGTGCGGGCGGTGGACGCGCGGGAGAGTCGGCCCGGTGAGGCGCGCGGACGCCGGGCCGTCAGTGGAACCCGGCTTCTCCCCGTCGCGCGTCCACGCGCGGTGGACGGCGTCGAAGGGCCCCGGTTACGGGGGGCTGGGCGCGCGGGCGCGGTGCGATGGCGCGCCGCTCCGGGTCGCCCTATGGGGTGATGGCGCTGTTGGGGCGTCAGCCGGTCGGGGGACGGGCCCCGCCCCGGCCGTCCCGCGCGCGGCCCGACTCCGGCCGCTCAGCCGCCCCCGTGGCCCCTGTGGCCCGGCACGGACCAGACGGGGCTTCCGTAGTCATATGCGCCAACCTTGCGGACCGCCGCCACGCTGACCGCCGCGCTCCGCGCCGGGGGGCGCGGCGGCGGGACGGCCGGGCCCGTACGCCGGCAGGACCCCGCCCCGGCGGGGTGGCGCCAGGCAGGGAGACGTCCCGCGCCGTTGGTTCGGGGCGCGGGACGGTGGCGGCGGTCGCGCTGGGTCAGCCCTCGCCGCGGGGCAGTTGGAACAGGGCCCAGACGACCTTGCCGCGCAGCGTGCCCGCCAGCGGGTGCCAGCCCCAACTGTCGCTGAACGACTCGACCAGGTAGAGCCCGCGGCCTGACTCGGCCGCCCCGTTCAGCTCGGGGAACAGGGCCGTGTCGCCGGTGACCGGGCTGACCTCGCTCGGGTCGCGCACCGCGCACACCAGCCGCGAGGTCCAGCGCATGAGGTGCAGCCGCACGGCCGGTTCGACACCGGCCATGGGGCCGCCCCCGTTCCCGGCCCCATGGCCTGCTTCTGGGCGGGACCCGACGCTCTCGCGGTCCTCGCCGGGCAGCGCGTGCCGCAGCGCGTTGGTGACCAGCTCCGACACGACCAGTGCCACGTCGTCGAAGAGCTGGGCCAGGTCCCAGCCGTGCAGGGTGGCGCGGGTGAACTCACGAGCGCCCTTGACGGCGTCGTAACGGGCTGCCAGCGCGCAGGACGCGGAGTTGGAGAGGGCCGAGGGGTCGATGGGGGGTAGGCCCTGCCATAACGGCTCGACGATGGTCGAGCCGTTGATCCCCATGCGAGGCACTCCTGGCATTCGTGGCCGTGACGACCCTGGCTGGATCTGCAAACAGCGTGCACGTGCGCGAGTTGACAGGATTCCCAATGTCCGGACCAGATGCAAGGGCAGATGCACGTGCACGTGGCCGGTTTGCTACGAACTGGGCTTGTTGGCGCGGAATTCTTCCCAAGGTCACTTGCGTCCATCTCACATCTGGGTAATGAGATGCGCACTCAACGGAGCCTAGAAGTGGCAGACTTCGCGGCCGAGGGTCCGTGGGGGCGTGCCCGGGCGGGTACGGAACGTACAGGGAGAGTCACGGAAATGGCCACAAGTGAGTCGAGTGGATCGGTGGTGCGCCGCATCCTCCTGGGCTCTCAGCTCCGACGACTCCGCGAATCGCGTGGCATCACGCGTGAGGCGGCTGGTTATTCGATCCGTGCTTCCGAGTCCAAGATCAGCCGCATGGAGTTGGGCAGGGTGAGCTTCAAGGCACGTGACGTCGAGGACCTGCTCACGCTCTACGGGGTCGCGGACGAGGCGGAACGCTCGGCGCTGCTTGGACTCGCCCGGGAGCCCAATGTGGCGGGTTGGTGGCACAGCTACGGCGACGTACTGCCCTGCTGGTTCCAGACGTACGTCGGCCTTGAGGGCGCCGCTTCCTATATCGGCGTCTACGAGGTGCAGTTCGTCCATGGCCTGTTGCAGACCGAGGACTACGCGCACGCCGTCGTCGCCCGGGGCCAGCGCGACGCGTGCGCGAGCGAGGTGGACCGGCGGGTGGCGCTCCGCCTGGAGCGGCAGAAGCTGCTGGTCTCTGAGCGGGCCCCGGAGTTCCACGCCGTGCTGGACGAGGCGGCGCTGCACCGGTCCTACGGTGACGCGGCGGTGATGCGCGCCCAACTGCGGCACCTGCTGGAACTGTCCGAGCAGCCGAACGTCACGCTCCAGGTCATGCCGTTCAGTTTCGGTGGCCATTCCGGCGAGAGCAGGGCCTTCACGATGCTCCGCTTTCCGGAACCCGACCTGCCGGACATCGTTTATCTGGAACAACTCACCAGCGCGCTCTACCTCGACAAGCGCGAGGAGGTCACGCAATACGAGCCGGCGATGGAGCGGCCGCGGTCGGACAGCTTGTCTCCGGCCAAATCCCGGGATTTGCTGAGGGCCCGTCTCCAATTGCTGTGAGCCCTCACTACGATGACGGACCATCAGGAGACCCCGCCCAGCCCCCGGGTGGCCAGCCGCCTCCCGGCCTTCAGATAAGGGATGGCATGTCCTATCTTCTCCGAGTTGGCCTATCAGTACATCGACGGTGAGTGGCGGGTCGGGAGCGGCTCGTGGGACATCGTGGACTTCGATCCGTACAAAGGGGAGAAGCTCGCCTCGATCACCGTCGCCACGGTCGAGGAGATCGACCAGGCGTACCGCGCCGCCGAACGGGCGCAGCGCGGATGGGCCGAGCTCAACCCGTACGCCAGGCGCCAGGTGTTCGAGCGGGCGCTGCGCATCGTCGAGGACCGCGAGGCCGAGGCGATGACGGCGGAGGTCGGTGGCACGCAGGCCAAGGCCGGGTTCGAACTCCACATCGTGAAGGAGTTCCTGCGCGAGGCGATCCAGCTCGCGCTGCGGCCCGAGGGACGCATCCTGCCCTCGCCCATCGACGGCAAGGAGAACCGCGTCTACCGGGAGCTGGTCGGCGTCGTCGGCGTCGTCAGCCCCTTCAACTTCCCCTTCCTGACTCTCGATCAAGTCGGTGGCGGCGGCCATCGCGCTCGGCAACGCGGTCGTGCTCAAGCCGCACCAGAACACCCCGGTGTGCGGCGGCGGGCTGGTCGCCAAGGTCTTCGAGGACGCCGGGCTGCCGGCCGGCGTGCTCAACGTCGTGATCACGGACATCGCCGAGATCGGCGACGCGCTCATCGAGCACCCGGTGCCCAAGGTGATCTCCTTCACCGGCTCCGACAAGGTCGGCCGGCAAGTGGCCACCGTCGCCGCGGCCGGCTTCAAGCGCACCGTGCTGGAGCTGGGCGGCGACAGCGCGATGATCGTGCTGGACGACGCGGACGTGGACTACGCGGTGGACGCCGCGGTCGTCAGCCGCTTCGCGCACCAGGGGCAGATCTGTACGGCCGCCAACCGGGTGCTCGTGGCCCGCTCCATCGAGCGCGAGTTCACCGAGAAGTTCGTCGCCCAGGTCAAGGCGCTCAAGGTCGGCGACCCGCGCGACCCCGAGACCCACATCGGCCCGCTGATCAACGAGGGCCAGGCCGAGGCGATCGGCGGCATGGTGGAGCAGATCGTCGCCGACGGGGCGACCGCCCTGGTGCGTGGCACCGTCGAGGGCACGATGGTCGGCCCGACCGTGCTCACCGACGTCAACCCCGACTCGGCGGTGTACGTGCAGGAGTTCTTCGGCCCCGTGGTGATGCTGATCCCCTTCGACGGCGAGGAGGAGGCGCTGCGCATCGCCAACGAGACCAGCTACGGGGCTGAGCGGCGCCGTGCACACCGGCGACATCGAGCGCGGCGTGCCGCTGGCCCGCAAGGTGCGTACCGGAATGATCCACGTCAACGACGGCACCGTGCACGACGAGCCGATCGTCCCGTTCGGCGGCGAGAAGTCCTCCGGCGTGGGGCGGTTGAACGGCGAGGCGATGGTGGACTGCTTCACCACCACGAAGTGGATCTCCATCCAGCACGGCCGCACCAGCTTCCCCTTCTGACCCGCCCCGGTGCGCCGGCCCCGTCCCGCACCGCCCGCGCCCGACGGCCCCACCCGCATCCCCCGCCCCGCCCGGGCTCTGGTCCCGGCGGGGCTGTCGCGTTCCGTGGGGCGGGGGGCGGCCGGTGCGTGGGGTGGGCGGAGGGCCGGCCGGGGGACGGTTGGAGGGGTGTTCCGGGACACGTCCGCTTGCGGACAGAACCTGTCCGCAATGCTGCGTAGCGTGTTCTTCAGCGAGGCCGGGGGAACGCGCCGGCCCCACCGGAGAGGCGGACCCCATGCCCACTTTCGTAGACGCCGAGCCCCGCGGCGACGAGCGCGCCGCACTGCTGAACTACCTCGCCGCCCAGCGCGGCGGCATCCGGCGGGCCCTGCTCGGGCTCACCGACGAGCAGGCGACCCAGAAGCCGACGGTGAGCGAACTGTCGCTGTTCGGCCTGCTCAAGCACGTGGCCGAGGTGGAGCAGGGCTGCATCATGGGCACGCTCGCCGGGCGTCCGGAGGAGACCGTGCTGCGGACGTACGAGACCTGGCACGAGTCCTTCGAGCGGGTCGGCGAGGAGACGGTGGCCGGCCTGCTCGCGTACTACGAGAAGGTCGCCCGGCAGACCGAGGAGTACGTGAACTCGCTCCCCGACCTGGACGTCGTCGTCACGTTGCCGGAGGCGCCCTGGTACCCGCAGGACCGGGACCGCTCCGCGCGCTGGATCCTGCTGACCATGATCCAGGAGGTGGCCCGGTACGCGGGGCACGCGATCCGGGAGGCGATCGACGGGAAGACCGCGTTCGTGCTGGTGGACGAGGCGGGGGACGGCGTGGTGTGAGCCGCGTGCCCGCACCCGGCGGGCCCCGCACCCCTCGCGTACGGGACGCCCGCCCGCGCCGGGGCCGGCCCGGCCGGTCACCGGGGGGCGAACTAGGCCGGTCCGGCGCCCGGTTCGCCGCCGAGTTCCTCGCGCAGTTCGGCGGCCCGGCGCAGCGCGTCGCGCACGCCGGCCCGCTCCTCGGCCGTGAGCGCCACGCCCTCGGCCCGATGGAGCGACTCCGCGCCCCGCTCCGGCTCGTCCAGCCGGATCGCGAGGTCGGCGCGGAGCACCAGCGTGGCCACCCACTCCGGCGCTGTCGGGCGCTCACCGGCCGCGTCGGCGCCCGGCTCCCCGGCCGTCTCGGCGCCCGGCTCCCCGGGCGCGGCGGCCTCCGCCCTGGCCAGCGCCCGGTCGAGCACGCGTGCCGCCTGCCGGTGGTCGCCCTTGGCGTCGCCGAGCAGCGCCGCCAGGTGCAGCGCGCGGGCGAACGCCCCGTCCGGTCGCGGCCCGTGCTCCAGGCTCTCGCCGGTCGGCTGGCCGATCCGCAGGCAGTTGCTGCCGGGGTCGGTCACCAGGAACTGCCGCACGCCGTACGTGGTGTCCCGTAGCGGCCCGATCCGCGGGATCCCGCGCGTGGGCACCCTGCCGTACGCTGCCCGCAGGCCGGCGCGGAACGCGCCGTGCAGCTCGTCCACGGCGTCGGTGGAGATCAGGCAGGTGCTGTAGGAGGCGGCCGGGTCGTGCCGGCGCATCCCGAAGAAGTGCAGCGCTATCGCGCCGCGTTGGACCACCGCGTACGGGTTGGGGCTGGTCTGCTCGAAGGCGACCTCGAAGCCGAGGGCGCGGTAGAAGGCGAGGGTCTCCGGGATCGAGCGGCACGGGAACACGGGCGTGGTCGTCTCCGTCATGGCGGCGAGCTTGTCAGCCAGAAGTGTCACTAGTCAAAATTGAATAGCCATCCGGCGGCCATCTAATCTTGGTGTTGACAAGCGGGCGTGTGTGTGGCGTGGAGATGGGGTGGCGGGCGATGTCGGCGATGCGGTTACTGGTGCTCGGGGCGGTGCGGCAGCGCGGGCGCGCGCACGGCTACATGGTGCGCAACGACCTGGAGTTCTTGGGCGCGCACGAGTGGTCCAACGCCAAGCCCGGGTCGATCTACCACGCGCTCAAGCAGATGGCCAAGCAGGGCCTGCTGTTCGCCCACGACGTCGCGCCGAGCACGGCGGGCGGTCCGCCGCGCACCGAGTACGAGCTGACCGACAAGGGCGAGGAGGTCTTCTTCGCCCTGCTCAGGGAGGCGCTGTCGAGCTGGAACCCCAAGCTCGACGTGCTCAGCGCGGGCGTCGGGTTCATCGTGGACCTGCCGCGCGACGAGGCGATCGCCCTCCTGCGGCAGCGCCTGAAGGGCCTGGAGGACTGGCACGAGACGGTGACGGACGCGTGCGTGCCGGACGAGGGCGCCGAGTCGATCGGGCACATCGCGGAGATCATGGAGCTGTGGCTGTCCGCCGTGGACAGCGGCGCGGCCTGGACGCGCGCCCTGATCGAGCGGCTTGAGGGTGGCGCGTACGTCATGGCGGGCGAGGGCGAGCCGTTCCGCGCCGTGCTCCCGGAGGGCGTCGAGAACCCGTACGGCACGGTCCCGCACCCGGGCGACGCTGCGGCGGGCGGCCCGCAGCGTAGCGAGTAGCCTCCGGGCGCTCCTCCGGGCGGGGCGGGGTCGCGGGTCGAGTAATCAAGTTTGACTAACCGCGCAGGCGGGCAGTACCTTCTGCGCTCCTAATCAAACTTGACTACTGGGCTGCGGGGCGGTGGCGCCCCGTGGTCGGCGGCTGGAGGGGAAGGCATTGGCTGACCACGATCACGCCATCGTCGCGAGGGATTGGAGAAGCGGTACGGGAAGCACCGGGCCCTGGACGGCCTCGACCTGGTGGTGCCGCGCGGCACCGTACGCGGTGTGCTCGGCCCGAACGGCGCCGGCAAGACGACCAGCGTGCGGGTGCTCGCGACGCTGCTGCGGGCCGACGGCGGGCGGGCCCGCGTCGCCGGGTTCGACGTGGCGACCCACCCCGACGAGGTGCGGTACCGGATCGGGCTGCTCGGGCAACACGCTGCGGTGGACGAGGGGTTGAGCGGCTTCCAGAACCTGGAGATGTTCGGCAGGCTCTACCACCTTGGGGCTTCCCGGGCCCGGCGGCGGGTGGGCGAGCTGCTGGAGCAGTTCGGCCTGGCCGGGACCGGCAAGAAGGCCATCAAGCAGTACAGCGGCGGCATGCGGCGCCGGCTCGACCTCGCGGCCGGGCTCATCATGCGCCCCCAGGTCCTCTTCCTGGACGAGCCCACCACCGTGCTCGACCCCCGGGGGCGGCGCGAGGTGTGGAACGCGGTGCGCTCGCTGGTCGGCGACGGCACGACGGTGCTGCTCACCACCCAGTACCTGGAGGAGGCCGACCAACTCGCCGACCGCATCACGGTCGTCGGCCAGGGCCGCGCCATCGCCGAGGGCACCGCGGACGAGCTGAAGTCGACCATCGGCGGGGACCGGATCGACATGGTGCTGCACCACGCGGCCGACCTCCCGGCCGCCGCGTCCGTCCTCGGCATGGCGGCGCGCGCGAACGGCGTCGAGACCGACGAGGACGCGCTGCGCGTCAGCGCCCCCGTCGCGGACCGGGTGGCGGCGCTGACCGAGACCGTACGGGCGCTGGCCGCGGCCGGCATCGAGGCCAGGGACATCGCGCTGCGCCGCCCCACCCTCGACGAGGTCTTCCTGCACCTGACGGGCGCGCGCCCGGACGAGGAGGGCGCCCGGACGGAGCGGGTCGGCGCCCCGGCGGGGGCCGCGGCGGGCGAGCGGGGCGTACGGAACGAGCGGGAGGCGGCGGAATGACGGCGACGGCGATGGACGCGCGGGGGACGGACGCGCGGGAGCTGTCCCCGCTGGCACGGCCCACCGGGCCGGCGGGGCGGCTCGGCTGGGCGCTGACCGACTCCTGGACGATGACCCGGCGCGAGCCTGGCCCACTGGGCCCGGCAGCCGGTGCGACTCGTGGTGGGGCTGGTCTTCCCGGTGATCATGCTGGTGATGTTCGCGTACTTCATCGGCGGCGGCATGCACGCCGCCGGGGGGAGGGGACTACGAGGAGTTCCTGTTCCCCGGGATGCTCGCGCTGACCATGGTGTTTGGCATCGAGTCCACGATGGTGTCGGTCACCACGGACCTCAACAAGGGCGTGCTCGACCGCTTCCGGGCGATGCCGATGAGCAGGTCGGCGGTGCTCGTCGGGCGCAGCGCGGCCGACATGATCGAGTCACTGGTCAGCGTGTTGATGCTGCTGGTGGCGGGGTTGCTGATGGGCTGGCGCTGGCACGGCGGGTTCGCCGCCGGGCTCGCGGCGATCGGTCTGCTGCTCCTGCTGCGCTTCGCGATGCTCTGGGTGGGGACCTACCTGGGCATGGCCGCGGGGAAGCCTGAGCTGGTGCAGGCGGTACAGATCCTGGTCTCGCCCGTCGGCTTCCTGTCCAACGCGTTCACCTCGGCCGACACCATGCCGGACTGGCTGGGCGCGATCGCGGAGTGGAACCCGATGTCCGCCACCGCGACGGCCGTCCGCGACCTGTTCGACAACTCCGGCTGGGGCGGCGACTCCTGGGCTGTCGACCACGCGGGCCTGCTGGCCGTCGCCTGGCCGCTGGCGCTGATCGTGGTGTTCGCCCCGCTGGCCGTGCGGCGCTACCAGCGCCTCGGCGGCTAGCGCCGGCCGGCGCCCTGTCTCGCGGCCGGTGCGGCCGGGCCCGGGTCCGGCCGCACCGGCCGGGTCACGCCGCGAGGCCCTGCTTGATCGCCCGGGTGAAGCGGACCACGCGCTCGGCCTGGACGCGGGCCGCCGTGCGGGCGTTGTCGTCGATGGGCGTCTCCGGGCCGCCGACGTGCGAGGTGCCGTATGGGTTGCCGTCCACGAACTTCGACGGGTCGGTGTAGCCGGGGGCGACCAGGATGCCGCCGAAGTGGTGAATGGTGGTGTAGAGCGCGAGCAGCGTGGACTCCTGGCCGCCGTGCGTGGTGGCCGACGAGGTGAAGCCGCTGTAGACCTTGTCGGCCAGCTTGCCCTGCTGCCACAGGCCGCCGAGCGTGTCGATGAACTGCTTGACTTGAGCTGCGAGGTGACGTTGCCGTACCGGGTGGGCGAGCCAAAGATCACCGCGTCGGCCCAGACCATGTCGTCGCCGGTCGCCTCGGGGATGTCGGCGGTCGCGTCCGCGTGCGCGGCCCACGCCGGGTTGGACTCGATGGCCGCGCGCGGGGCCAGCTCGGTCGCCCGGCGCAACCGTACCTCGGCGCCGGCCCGCTCCGCGCTGTCGGCGATCTCCTTCGCGAGCGCGTGGACCGTGCCGGTCGACGAGTAGTAGATGACGGCGACGTTCATGGATGCGGGTGTGCCCATGGCGTGCTGCTCCCTCGGGTCTGCTCTCCCTTGCCGCGAGTAGATAATACGGGCATATTGCCGCGCGGGCTCGCTGCTGCGCGTGCCGGGCGACACGTGGCAGGCGTACGGCTGACGCGCGGCGAGCGTACGGCCCACGCGGGCGGGCGGATGTGGGCGATGGCGCGGCAGAGCCACGCCCGTTGGGGCGGGGACAGGTGCGGCAGCGCGCCGGCGAAGTCCAGCTCGTCGTTGGGACGCGGCGCGGCGGCCTTGTAGTAGAGCTGCGCCTCGGGGGCGAGGTACGGGACGCCGGTCGAGGTGCGGCGGCCGAGCGCCGCCAACGGCAGGCGCACCCCGGGGTCGCGCCGGGAGGTCCACGTCTCGCCCACCGCCTCGTCGAGCATGAGCTGGACGCGCCAGGGCTCCGCCGGCCTCGGCCGGCACCAGACGTCGTGGACCGAGCCGGGCAGCAGCTCGCCCGGCGCCCAGCGCCGCAGCGTGCCCGGCGGGTCGGCGGCCCACCACTCCCAGCCGGCCAGCGCGCGCTGCGCCGCGAGCTGGTCCCGGCGCAGCAGCAGGACGTCGATGTCGGCGTGGTCCCGGACGGTGTGCCCGGCCACCAGCTCAATGGCGTACCCGCCGGCGATCCACCACGGCGTCGACACGCCGGCGAACCGGCGCGCGACGGCCGCCGGCGTCTCCGGTTCCCACGGGCCCCACGGGGTCTCGGTACGCACCATGGCCCCATCCTCGCGCGGGCCCGGGCCGATCCGGGTATGGGGCCGGGCCGGCCTCGCGCAGGCTCGGATCGTTCCTCACGGGGGTCGGCCCGAGTGGGCGTGCGCCCCCGGCTGGCTGGGACGAGGCCGCCGGGGACGGCCGGGGCGGCGCGCGCCGGGTGACCGCCTATCGTGGATGGCATGGCCGACGCTGAGCTGATCCGCATTGTTTCCCGCTCCTCGCCCATGGCACTGGCCCAAGTGGAGCGGGTGTGCGCGGAGTTGGCCGCGCTGCGGCCCGACATCCGGACCACGGTGGTGCCGGTCACGACCTCCGGCGACCGGTGGCTGGGCGACCTCGCCGAGCTGGGCGGCAAGGGGCGTTCACCAAGGAGGTGGACGCGGCGCTGCTGGCCGGCGAGGCCGATCTGGCAGTGCACTGCGTCAAGGACGTGCCGGCCGACTTGCCGCTGCCCGCGGGCACGGTCTTCGCCGCGTACCTCAAGCGCGACGACATCCGGGACGCGCTGGTCCACCCGGACGGGCTGGCCCTCGACCAGTTGCCGGCCGGCGCCCGGATCGGCACCTCGTCGGTGCGCCGGGTCGCCCAACTCGCCGTCTCGCAACCGCACCTGACCTGTGTGCCGATGCGCGGCAACGCGAACCGGCGGCTGGAGAAGCTGGCCGCCGGCGACGCGGACGCGCTGCTGCTCGCCGTCTCGGTGCTGGCCCGCATCGGCTGCCCGGAGCTGGCCAGCGAGGTGCTGTCGGTCGAGACGATGTGCCCGCCGATCGGGGCCGGCGTGCTCGGGCTCCAGTGCCGGGAGGGCGACAGCGCGACGATCGAGGCCGTGGCCGGCCTCGGTGACGCCGACGCCTGGCGCGAGACCACCGCCGAACGCATGCTCCTGCACGTCCTCCAGGGCCACTGCAACTCCCCGATCGCCGGGTACGTGAGGGCCGAGCGGGACGGGCGGCTCTCGCTGCGCGCCCGGGTCTTCACACCGGACGGCAAGACCGTGCTCGACGCCCACGAGTGGGCCGGCCCGCTCGCCCCCGCCACGCTCGGCACCTCGTTGGCCGTGGCCCTGCTCCGACAGGGCGCGCGTGAGCTGATCGACACGATCCCGCACTGAGCCCGACCCGTACCGGGCGGGCCACGTCTCTCGACTGGTCGGCGCGCCCCGCCGTCGGCCGCGCTCCCGGCGTCCTACGTGCCCCGGGCGGGCGGCGGGCCCCGGCGCTCAGCCGGTCCGCCGCCCCCGCCCTCGCCGCGCAGTCGGTCGGTGTGGTGGGTGATGGCGTCGATGCGTGCCGCGAGGTCGGGGTGGTCGGCCTCGAGGTGCGGGTGGGCCTTGGTGAGCGGCGTGATCAGAGTGGCGGCGTCGTTGTCGCCGAGTCCGTCGGCGATCCGGGACTGGGGCGCGCACCGGGGTGGGCAGGTCGGTCAGGGCGGTGATCTGGCCCGCGAGTTGGCGCAGTTCGGCGGCGTTGGTACGGGCCCAGGCGGTGACGGAGCGGTCGGTGGCCCGCCCCTCGCGGGTGGCCCGCACCCGCTGTTCGCCTGTGGTGCCGGGGGGCCCGGGGCGTACTCGCAGGTAGCGGCGTTCGGCGGCCTGGCGGCTGGCCACGCCCAGCGGGTGGGCAAGGTCCGCCCAGCTCGACCCCGCCGCGCGGGCCGTCTCGATCAGGCCGGACTCCCACCCGGCGAGCTGTTCGCGCAGCTCGCGCAGGAGCAGGAGCGCGGCCAGCGCCTGGTCGGCGCTGGCCTGGCTGTGCTCGGGCGCCGTCCCGCCGTCGGCGGGGGTGTCGCGCTGGGCGGTACGGACGGCTTCGTTGATCGCGTCCAGCGCCGCCGCGGCGGCGAAGAACGAGGGCGGATCGCCGGGCGCGGCGGGCTCGCGTGGTGCAGAAGGAGGGGGCACGGGAGTCCTCTCGCTGAGCGTCTCACTGGGTGTCGCGGGAAGGGACGCCGTCGGCGTCATCGGATGGACGACACGTCGCTGTTTGGATGACATGTTGCAACGGTGGCAGACGAAGCGCACTGGCAGTTCGTCCCAGTCCTGGAGGTGTTTCCCCGATGCTGATGCGCACCGACCCCCTTCCGTGAACTCGACCGACTGGCCTAGCAGTTCGCCGGCGTCACGGGCACCTGGTCCCGGCCCTCATCCATGGCGATGGATGCCTACGTCGAGGGCGAGACCTACGTGATCGTCTTCGACCTGCCCGGTGTCGCCAAGGACGCCATCGAGATCGACGTCGAGCGCAACATGCTGACGGTCAAGGTCGAGCGCCGCCCCGCCGTGCGGGCGGACAATGTGCGGATGGAGCTGTCCGAGCGGCCCCTCGGCGTCTTCTCGCGCCAGTTGGTGCTGGCCGACACGCTCGACACCGACCACATCTCGGCCGAGTACGAGGCGGGCGTGCTGACCCTGCGGATCCCGATCGCCGAGCGCGCCAAGCGGCGCCGGATCGAGATCGGCGGGGCGAGCGAGAACAAGCAGATCAGCGGCTGACCCCGCCCCCGCGTCGAGCGCGCGGGACCCGCGCCCGCCCCCGGGGCCGGGCGCCTCCCGCGCGGCACGCCCCGTGCGGCTGTGCGGCGATCCCCCTTCGCAGGTCCCCTTCGTAGCCCCCTCTTTCGCAGATCCCCCTTCGTAGATCCCCTTTCACCTCGGTGAGGGCCGGCCGGCGCCTGCCCGGTCGGCCCTCGCGCGGTGCGACGCCACGCGGTGCGACGCCACGAGACGAGAAAGGCGACCCCTCATGTTTTCGCTGCGTGAACCGGCCAGTGCCCCCACCGGCATGACGTTTCACCAGATGCTGGAGAAGATCCGTTACGAAGGCGCGTACCCCACCCGGGAGCGGGCCGAGGACGTCACGCGGGCCGTCCTCGCGGCCCTGGGGCGCCAGCTCACCGGCGACGAACGCGTCGACCTCGCCGCCTGCCTCCCCACCGAGGCCGCCACCGCCTTCACCGACGAGATCCCCGCCCTCAAGCCGCTGACCGGCTGGGCCTTCTTCAAGGACCTGTCCACGCGCACGGGGGGCACCCTGGCCACCACGCGCTGGGACGCCGGGGCCGTCCCTCTCCTCCTGGACCGCGTCCTCGCCCAGCTCCCGTCCGGGTACGCGCTGCTGTTCGGCCGCGCCGAGCTGACCCAGTCCGCCTGACCCGGCCCGACCCCGGCCCCCCGCCCGGCCCCGACACCCACCGGGCGCCGCCCGCGCGCCGGGGAGCGGCACGTCCGTTCCCCGCCGCGCGGGTGGCGTCGGCCGCGTGCCCCGCTACCCGGCGCTTGCCAGGGAGAGCTTGACGGCGAAGCCGAGGAAGGCGGCGCCCGCACCGGCCGACAGGCCGGCGGTCAGTCGCTTGCGGCGGCGGAAGGTCGCCGCGAGGAACGTGCCGCTGAAGATCAGGACCGACAGGTAGGCGATGCTGAACAACTGTGCCCAGGCGCCGAGCGCCACGAACGACAACACCGGGTGCGGGTAGTCGGGGTCGACGAACTGCACGAAGAACGAGATGAAGAACAAGATCGCCTTCGGGTTGAGCAGGCTCACCACGAGCGCCCGCCGGAACGGCCGCTCGCCCGCGGCCCGGGCCTTGGCCACCGCCCCCTGCCCGGCCCGCGCGCCGGCGGCCTCCGCCGCGTCGGTGGAGAGCGCCGCGGCGGCGCCCCGTCCGCGCCGCGCGCCGCGTCCGCGAGTTCGGCCCGCTCCGCGCGCCGGTGTCACAGTGCCCAGGCGTCGCGCAGCATCCCGATCGCCAGCCAGGTCAGGTAGCCAGCCCCCGCGAACTTCACGATCGTGAAGGCGATCGGGCTCGCCTTCAGCAGCGAGGCGACGCCACCCGCCGACAGCACCATGAGCACCGTGACGCCGCACAGCACGCCGCCCGCCGCCTGGTACGCGACGCGCGGGCCGCGCCGGGCCGCGACGGAGACCACGTACAGCCAGTTCGGACCCGGCAGCAGGATGATCAGCGCGAGGCCCGCGAGGTAGGTCGGAAGGTCCGTTATCCCCACCATGGAGCGCAGGATGCCATCCGGCCCGACCCGCGCCCAAGCCCTTTCCGACATGCGGGCTTGCACCTCACGCGGCGTGAGGACGCACCGTGGACGGCGTACCGAAGGAACCGGAAGGGCGGGGTGATGGGCTACACCGTGGGACAGGTCGCCGGGTTCGCCGGGGTGACGGTGCGCACGCTGCACCACTACGACGAGATCGGGCTGCTCGCGCCGAGCACCCGCAGCCGGGCGGGACACCGCCGCTACGCCGACGCCGATCTCGACCGGCTCCAGCGCGTCCTTTTCTACCGCGAGCTCGGCTTCCCGCTCGATCAGGTGGCGGCCCTGCTGGACGACCCGGACGCCGACCCGCGGGCCCACCTGCGGCGCCAGCACGGTCTGCTGACCGCCCGGATCGACCGGCTCCAGGCCATGGTCGCCGCCGTCGAACGCGCCATGGAGGCGAGCACACTGGGCATCGACCTGACACCCGAGGAGAAGTTCGAGGTCTTCGGGGACCACGACCCCGACGCGCACGCGGCGGAGGTGGAGCGCCGCTGGGGCCAGACGGAGGCGTACGAGCAGTCGCGGCGCAGGGCCGCCGCGTACACCAAGGAGGACTGGCTCCGGATCAAGGAGGAGGAGGCCGACTGGGAGCGGCGCGCGGTCGCCGTGCTGCGCGCCGGACACCCCGCCGGGTCCCCGGCCGCGATGGACCTGGCGGAGGAGCACCGGCAGCGGATCAGCCGCTGGTACTACAACTGCTCGTACGGGACGCACACCGCGCTGGGCGAGATGTACGTCACGGACCCCCGCTTCACCGTCACCTACGAGGCCGTCGCCCCGGGCCTGGCCGGCTACTTGCGGGACGCCATCGCGGCCAACGCGGAGCGGTACGGCGGTGACGGCGGGTCCGAGTCGGCGTAGCCGCGCCCGGGGCCCCGGCGGCGGCGCGCCGGCCGGGGCCCCGGGCGGCCGTCAGGCCCTGGGCGCGAGGACGACCGCGGTGCCGTACGCGCACACCTCGGTGCCCACGTCGCAGCCGGACGCCACGTCGAAGCACATCATCAGGACCGCATTCGCGCCGCGCGCCCGGGCCTGCTCGACCAGGCGTTCCATCGCCTCGTTGCGGGTCTCGACCAGCGTCTTGGTCAGCCCCTTCAGCTCGCCGCCGACCATGGACTTCAGGCCGGCGCCGATCTGGCTGCCCAGGTGGCGGTAGCGGACCGTGAGCCCGAAGACCTCGCCGATGACCCGCTGGACGTCGTAGCCCGGCACGTCGTTCGTCGTCACGACCAGGACGTCGGAGTGCTCCTGCTGGCCGCCGCCGTACTCTTCGATGCTCATGCGCCTACTTTCTGTGAGGTGTGCGACGGTCGGGCGCGTGAGGTGCGGGTTTCCCGTCCGGGTGAGATGACGCACGCGGAGCGCTCCGGGTTGGCCGGCCTGGAACCGGTGTCCGGCCGCTGGCGTTGATAGCTTTGGGTCGACTATACGAACCCAGCCGCACTCAGTTCCGCTCCTCCGACCGCGGCCGGGCACCACGCGTCGCCTGCACCCCCTGATCCAGGAGTCTCGTCACCCGTGACCACTCTCGCGCTCGGCCCCAGTTGGCTGGACCCGGACCACCTGATCGACCAGTTCGGCATCTACGGCGTGCTCGCCATCGTCTTCGCCGAGTCGGGCCTGCTCATCGGCTTCTTCCTGCCGGGTGACTCGCTCCTGTTCACCACCGGCCTCTTCGTCACCACAGACGTGGTCGACATGGATCTCTGGCTCGTCTGCCTCCTGGTGGTGGTCGCGGCCGTCGCCGGCGACCAGGCCGGCTATCTCTTCGGCCGCAAGGCGGGACCCGCGCTCTTCAAACGGCCGGACTCCAAGCTCTTCAAACAGGAGAACGTGGAGAAGGCGCACGACTTCTTCGAGAAGTACGGGCCCAAGTCGCTGGTCCTGGCCCGCTTCGTGCCGATCGTGCGGACCTTCACGCCGATCATCGCGGGCGTGAGCCGGATGAACTACCGCTCGTTCATCACTTTCAACATGATCGGCGGCGTGCTGTGGGGCGCGGGCGTCACGCTGCTCGGCGCGGCGCTCGGCAAGGTCGACTGGGTGCACTCCAACATCGAGGCGATGCTGGTCGGCATCGTGCTGCTCTCGGTGCTGCCGATCATCATCGAGGTGCTGCGCGCCCGCAGTCAGAACAAGAAGGCCGCCGCGGCCGAGGGCGGTGCCACGGCGCGCTCGACCGCCGCGCCGTCCGCCGTCGACGCCGGTGGCGCCGGCGCCCCGCCCCAGACCCCGGGCGAGCCGATCGGCGGCGGCCCCGGCGGCGCCCGCGCCGACGTGTTCGGCCACCCCGGTGGCACCACCCCGCAGCAGGGCCAGCGCCCGCACCCGGGCCAGCGGCCCCAGAGCCAGCAGCACCCACAGCAGCACCAGGGCCAGCAGCACCAGGGCCAGCCGGGCCAGCACCCGCGACAGGGCCAGCAGCCCGGCCACCAGCAGGGCCAGCGGCAGCGCCCCGGCCAGCCGGGGCAGGGCTACCCGGGTGGGCCGGCCCAGCAGGGCTACCCGCAGCAGTCGGGCCAGCGGCCCGCGCAGGCCCAGCACCACCCCGCGGCGGGCTACCAGGACCCGCGGGCCCAGGGCGGCTACCCGGCCGGCCACGGCCAGCAGCCCCAGCCCGGGCCCGGCTACCAGGCCCAGGGCCAGCCCGGACCGCTGGCCCACCAGCCGGGGCAGGGCCAGCTGGGACACCAGGCCCAGCCGGGCTACCCGGCCCAGGGCGCGCCGCAGGGCGACTACCAGAGGTCGTACGAGCCGCGGCAGGGGTACGGCCAGCAGCCCGATCACGGCGCTCAGCCCGGCTACGGGGCGCACCCGGGCCAGGGCGCGCAGCCGACGCCCGGCGGCGGCCAGACGCCGGGACACGGCGCCGGTGAGGTGGCGTACGACCTGGCACACGACGCGCGGCCGTACCAGTCCGACAGCCCGCACGCCCCGCGGGACCCGTACGCCGGGCAGCCCGTTCAGGACGCGTACGACCCACAGGACCCGCACGGCCCGCAGGACCCGCCCGGCTCGCGCGGGTGGCACGCGCGGCGCTGAACCGGCGCGAACCAGCAGCCCCCGGGGCGGTGTCCCGGGGGCTGACGCATGCGTGCGGACGGCCGCCCCCTAGCGGGTCAGCCATCCCCCAGTGCTGGCGCGGCCGGGCGCGTCGAGGCTGCTGCCGGGCGCGGGCGGGGCAACCATCCATCATCACAGCGCGCGGCGCCGCCACCGCGTGTTGGCACCGTCACGGTGCGTGCCCGTACCGCCACCCGCGCCGACGGGGTGGGTGACCCGGGCCGACGCGGGAAGACGTTGCACACTGGGTGCCCGGCCGATGATCAGGCGTCGGCGAGGGCACGGAAGGCGGGCGAGGAGAGAGGCACGTGGCATCACAGTCGCAAAGCGGGTCTGGCATGGGTGACATAGACGAGGCGGGGGAGCACAAGCCTCAGTCGGATGAGGCGCACAGCGCGTTCACGCCGCCGCTCGGTCTGCCGATGCCCTCCCACCCGTCCGAGGACGAGCACCCGACGTCGGAGTTCGCCCTGCCGAGCGGATTGCCGCCGGAGGTGGTGGAGGGGCCGGCCGAGGCCGAGGGCTCGGCGTTCGTCCCGCCCGGCTCGGCCGATCAGCCCACCGGCGGCGGGCCGATCGGCAGCACCGCCTCCGGGCACGGCACGCCGCGCGGCGCCCCGCGCGGCCCGGCGTTCACACCCCCGCACGGCATCCCCGTCATCCGGCTGACCAAGGAGACGCCCTGGCAGGACCGGATGCGCACGATGCTGCGCATGCCGGTGGGCGAGCGCCCGGCGCCCGAGCGGGTCGAGAAGCACGAGGAGTCCGTGCACGCTGTCCCCCGCGTGCTCGACATCACGCTGCGGATCGGCGAGATCCTGCTCGCCGGCGGCGAGGGCGCCGAGGACGTCGAGGCGGCCATGTTCGGGGTGGCCCACGCGTACGGCCTCGAACGCTGCGAGCCGACCGTCACCTTCACGCTGCTGTCCATCTCGTACCAGCCCTCGCTGGTGGACGACCCGATCACGGCTAGCCGGACGGTACGGCGCAGAGCGGTGGACTACACGCGGCTCGCGGCGGTCTTCCGGCTCGTCGACGACATCACCTCGCAGGACGACTTCACCACCGAGGAGGCCTACCGGCGCCTCGCCGAGATACGCCGTAACCGCCACCCGTACCCCGGCTGGGCGCTGAACGTGGCCTCCGGCGCGCTGGCCGGCGCGGCGAGCGCGCTGGTCGGCGGCAGTTGGCTGGTGTTCGTCGCGGCGGCGCTGGGCGCGATGCTCGGCGACCGGCTGGCCTGGCTGGCGTCCGGGCGCGGGCTGCCGGAGTTCTACCAGTTCGTGGCGGCGGCCATGCCCCCGGCGGCGATGAGCGTCGCGCTCAGCCTCGCCCGCGCCAACGTGCAGGGCTCGGCCGTGATCACCGGTGGGCTGTTCGCCCTGATCCCCGGGCGAGCGCTGGTCGCCGGCATCCAGGATGGCCTGACCGGCTACTACATCACCGCCTCCGCCCGCCTGCTCGAGGTGATGTACCTGATCGTCGGCATCGTCGTGGGGGTGCTCACGGTGCTGTACGTGGGCCTGCGGCTGGGCGCCAACTTCAACCCGGAGGCGGCGCTGCGTGGCGACGAACGGCCCGTCGTGCAGCTCTTCTCGGCCATGCTGCTGGCCCTGGCGTTCTGCGTCCTGCTCCAGCAGGAACGTTCCACGGTGCTGTTCGCGACGCTCAACGGCGGCGTGGCCTGGCTGGTCTACGGCTCGATGCACGACGTCGCCGGCATCCCCGCGGTGGCCTCCACCGCCGCCGCCGCCGGCCTGGTCGGCCTCTTCGGCCAGTTGCTGTCCCGCTACCGGTACGCCTCGGCGCTGCCGTACGTCACGGCCGCGATCGGGCCGCTGCTGCCGGGTAGCGCGACGTACTTCGGGCTGCTCGCGCTGGCCCAGAAGAACATGGACTCCGGCATCGCCTCGCTCACCCGCGCGGCCTCGCTGGCCCTTGCCATCGCCATCGGAGTGAACCTCGGCAACGAGATCGCCCGCCTCTTCCTGCAGGCGCCGGTGCCGGGCACGGACGTGGGCGGTCCGCTGCGCCGCGCGGCCAAGCGGACGCGGGGCTTCTAGCGCGGACGCCGCCGCTGGCCCGGGCGGGCGGCCGCCCGCCGTCAGGGTGGGTGGCCGGGCGTCGCGGAGCGCGTACGCCGCCCGAGGTCGGCACGCCGATGGGCGGGACCCGGCCCGGGTCCCGCCCATCGGTGCTGTGCTGGCCCGGGCGCCGGGCCGCGCCGCAGCGCGGCGCCGGCGTGCCGGGAGCGTCAGTGGTGGGCGCCGCCGGACGCCTCAAGGCGCTTGATGGACGCCTCGACCTCGGCCTCGGCCTCGGCGCGCCCCACCCAGTTGGCGCCCTCGACGGACTTGCCGGGCTCCAGGTCCTTGTACACCTCGAAGAAGTGCTGGATCTCCAGGCGGTCGAACTCGGAGACGTGGTGGATGTCGCCCAGGTGCTCCACGCGCGGGTCGGACGCGGGAACGCAGAGCAGCTTGTCGTCGCCGCCGGCCTCGTCCGTCATCCGGAACATGCCGATCGCGCGGCACTTGATGAGGCAACCGGGAAAGGTCGGCTCGTCGAGGATGACCAGCGCGTCCAGCGGGTCACCGTCCTCGCCAAGGGTGTTCTCGACGAATCCGTAGTCGGCCGGGTAACTGGTCGAGGTGAAGAGTCGACGGTCGAGGCGAATGCGACCCGTCTCGTGGTCCACCTCGTACTTGTTCCGCGAACCCTTCGGGATCTCGATGGTGACGTCGAACTCCACGGGTGGCTCCTCCATGATCAGCACATAGCTTCGGGTGGTTAAGTGTCCCTCACGCAGGTGTGTGGTTGCGAAAGGGGCTGCTCGAAGATGCCTGACGAGGCCAGATGGCGGGTTGGCGGGTGGCTCGGCCCGTGGCGGGCGGCCACCATGGAGCAGCGTCGAACGGGTGTGCTCGCGGCGGGTTCCGCCGTGGTCGGCCTCGCGGTCGCGGCGACCTGCGTGGTCGCGGCCGGTCCCTGGGACTCCGGCCAGCGTACGGCCGAGCGCCAGCGGGCCGCCTCCGGAGCGCACCCGGGCGACGACGGCCGGGCCCGGCCCGGACCCGGCCCGGGCGCCCGGCGCGGCCCCCGTGCTCGCCCCGCTCGGCGCGCCCTGGCGTCGCCGTCCCCGGACACCGGCGAGCGGTCGTCCCGGTGCCGACCGGGCCGGGGCTCGCCGACGCGCTCGGGCCGCTGCGCGCGGGCGCGGTGGTGGACGTGGCGACCGGGCGGCAGCTCTACGGGGCCAAGGCCGGCACCGGCGCCATCCCCGCCTCCACCGTCAAGATCGCCACCGGCGTGGCCGCGCTGTCCGCCCTCGGCCCCGGCCACCGCCTGACTACCCGCGTCACCGCCAACCCGAACGCCCCGGGCCGCGTCGTCCTGGTCGGCGGCGGCGACCCGACCCTGACCGCCCGGGCCACCCGTGGCCCCGACGCCTCGCACCCCGCCAGCCTGCGCCAGCTGGCTGACGAGACCGCCCGCGCGCTGCGTGCCCGCTGCGAACACACGGTCCGGCTCGGCTACGACACCTCCCTGTACGCCGGCACCAGCCGGCACCCGATTCTGCCGAACGAGAACCTCGCCCCCGTCACGGCGCTCATGGTGGACGAGGGCCGCCGCGACGACTCCGACCGGGGACCCGCCGACCGGGTGAAGGACCCCGCCGCCGAGGCGGCCCGCACCTTCGCGAAGATGCTGCGCGACCGCGGCGTCAAGGTCACCGGCGACCCGCGCCCCACCAGCGGCGGCGACAGCGCCAAGGACGCCAAAGACGCCAGGGACCGGCGCCAAGGACGGCGAGGGCGGCGTCGGCGGGCCGGGCCGGACGCTGGCCAGCGTCCGTTCCCAGCCGCTGTCATCGCTGGTCGAACGCATGCTGACGTACAGCGACAACGACATCGCCGAGGCCCTGCCCTGGCACACCGCCCGCGCCACCGGGTACCCGGCCAGCTTCGCCGGCGGGCGCGCCGCGGTCACCGCCCGGCTCGAGCGGCTCGGCCTGCCCGTGTCCGGCGCCCACCTCGCCGACGGCAGCGGCCTGGACCGCGCCGACAAGGTCTCGGCCGGGCTGCTGGCCCGGCTCCTGGCGCGGGCGGCCAGCCCGGACCAGCCCGCGCTGCGCCCCGTGCTCACCGGGCTGCCCGTCGCCGGCTTCACCGGCACGCTGCGCGACCGGTACGGGAAGGAGGCCGTCGGCCGGGGCGTCGTACGGGCCAAGACCGGCACCCTGTACGGGGTCAACACCCTGGCCGGGACGGTCGTGGACGCCTACGGCCGGCTGTTGACCTTCGCCTTCCTCACCAACGGCAGCACCGACCCGGCCGCGGCCCAGCGGGTGCTCGACCGGCTGGCCTCGGCGGTGGCGAACTGCGGCTGCCGCTGAGTCGGACGGCCGCCGGGCCACCCCGCCGCCCTCTCCCGGGGCGCTCCCGCCGGGACGGGTGGGCGGCCGGCACGAGCGGTCGGGTCAGGTCGGCGCGGGCGGTCGGGGCGCAGGCCACGCGGGGTGGCGGGGCCGGCCGCCGGGATGTCCGCCAGCCGAGCGGAAACATCGTTCGCTACCCCACATCGGGGGGGCCCACGTACCGTGAAGCCATGACGAGCATCGGTGGTGTCGAGATGGTCGACTGGAATCTCGCGGTGGCGACCGCCATCCGGTTCGCGCGGTCGGGTCCCGAGGTGAGCCAAGACGAGGCGCGGGCGGCGGTCCAGGAACTGCGCCGGCACGCCAAGGCGTCGGAGGAGCACGTGCGCGCGTTCACCCGGATGGCGCCGGCCGGCGGCGAGTTCGCGGACACGCCGGTCCTGGTCGTGGACCGGGCGGGCTGGGTGCGGGCGAACGTCGCCGGGTTCCGCGCCGTGCTCGGGCCGCTGCTCGACAAGATGCAGTCCCGCCGCTCCGCCACCCCGGGCGGGGCCGTGCTCGGCGCCGCCGGCGGCAAGGTGACCGGCGTCGAGCTGGGAATGCTGCTCTCTTTCCTCTCCTCCCGGGTGCTCGGCTATTACGAGACGTTCGCGCCGGCCAGCCGCGACCTGCCGGGCGGCACCGGCGGTGGCCAGTTGCTGCTCGTCGCGCCCAACATCGTGCACGTCGAGCGGGAGCTGGACGTGGAACCGCACGACTTCCGGCTCTGGGTGTGCCTGCACGAGGAGACGCACCGCACCCAGTTCACGGCCGTGCCCTGGCTGCGCGACCACCTTGAGTCCGAGATCCAGGCGTTCCTCGGCGAGACCGACGTCGACCCGGCCACCCTCCTGGAGCGGCTGCGCGAGGCCGCCCAGTCGCTGACCGGGAACCGCCCCGAGCACCCCGACGGGGGCCCGGTCGAGCGCGGTGGGCGCAGCATCGTGGAGCTGGTGCAGACCCCGACCCAGCGCGAGATCCTGGCGCGCCTCACGGCCGTGATGTCGCTGCTCGAAGGGCACGCGGACTTCGTCATGGACGGCGTGGGGCCCTCGGTCGTGCCCTCCGTCGCGGAGATCAGGGAGAAGTTCCAGAAGCGCCGGGCCAGCGGCGCCGGCCGGCTCGACCAGGCGCTGCGCAAGCTGCTCGGCCTGGACGCGAAGCTGCGGCAGTACCGGGACGGGGAGCGGTTCGTGCGGGCCGTGGTGGGCGAGGTCGGCATGGACGGCTTCAACCGCGTCTGGACGTCCCCGAACACCCTCCCGACCAAGGCCGAGATCCACAAACCGGCGGACTGGGTCGCGAGGGTGCACCGTAAGGCAGAGTCGTAGGGCACGCACGCCAGGAGGCAGGTGAACGACCACTTCATCACTCGTCTGAGGGACCCTCGGCAACGGGTAGGCGTGCGATGCTCGGGTAACAGCTCGGCTCTGTCACCATCTACATACTTAGCGTGACTGGAGCCTCATCTAGCTCCCGAGGCACCCCCCGATTGAAAAGATGGGAAACGGACATGGGTCCCCATCCAGCGGTCGCCGCGATACGCCTGGCGGTTCGCCGCGTACTCCAAGACGTCCTCGCCGACACCGACTCCCCCTCATCCCCCTCCCTGTCGTCCCCCCCGGCCCCGCCCGCTCTCGCGGCGCCCGTGGCTCTCCCCTCGCCCCCCGCCGCCCGCGGCCCCGAGACCGCCCGTGGCGCCGCCGCCCACGGTGTCGTTCCCGCGCCCGGCGGCTCCCCGCTGGACACCACGGCCGACCCGCGCCCGCTGATCCTCGTCGCCTGCTCCGGCGGCGCCGACTCCATGGCGCTCGCCTCCGCCCTCGCCTTCGAGGCCCCGAAGCTGGGGCTGCGGGCCGGTGGCGTCACCGTCGACCACGGGCTGCAACCGGGCTCCGACGCGCGCGCCGCCGAGGTCTGCGAGCGACTGCGCGCGCTGGGCCTGGACCTCGTCGAGTCCATCGCCGTGGCCGTCGGCTGCGACGGCGGCCCCGAGGCGGCTGCCCGCGACGCCCGGTACGGGGCGCTCGACCACGCCGCCGAGCGGTACGGCGCCCGCGCCGTCCTGCTCGGCCACACCCGCGACGACCAGGCGGAAACGGTGCTGCTCGGGCTCGCCCGCGGCTCGGGCACCCGCTCGCTGTCCGGCATGGCCGTCGTCTCCGGCGAGGGCGGCCGCTACCGCCGCCCGTTCCTGCACCTCGACCGGCAGACCGCCCGCCGGGCGTGCCTGGCCCAGTCGCTGCCGGTGTGGGACGACCCGCACAACGCCGACCCGGTGTTCACCCGCTCCCGGGTGCGCCAAGAGGCGCTGCCGATGCTGGAGAAGGCGCTCGGCAAGGGCGTCGTCGAGGCGCTGGCCCGCACGGCGCAGCTCTCCCGCGACGACGCGGACGCCCTGGACGCCTGGGCCGCCGAGGTGGAGGCCGTCGCGCGCGCCGCCCGCCCCGTCCCCAAGGACCGCGCGCCGGTCCCCACCCGCCCCACCGCCCCCTCCCACGCGACCCCCCGCCCCGCGCCCGCGCCCCCCGGCGCCCGCGCCGCCGTGCGCCCCACCGCCGACGCCCCCGCCGGCAGCCCGTCCCCCGTACCGTCCGTGGCGCCTCCTGCCGTCGCGTCCCCTGCCGTCGGCGCGTCCCCCGCCTCCTCCGCGGGCTCCGTCGGCTCCCTCACCCGCTCCCGGCCGAGCCCCGCCGCGGAGCCCTGTGACGTCATCGATTCGCTCGACACCGCCGCGCTGCGCGACCTGCCGGCCGCCGTGCGCCGCAGGGTGCTCCGCCGGGTGGCCATCGCAGCCGGCTCACCTGCGGGTTCGCTCTTCGCCCGGCACATCGAGGAGGTGGACCGACTGATCACCAGTTGGCACGGTCAGCGCGCCATCAACCTGCCCGGCCGCATCGAGGTGCTCAGGCAGGGTGGCAGACTGGTGATCCGGCAGGGCTGATTCGCCCGAGCCTGGTAAGCGTGAACCAAGCGAGAGTGGCGCGGGTGGACGACAAGGACATGAGCACCGACCTCCAGTCGGTGCTCATCACCAAGGAAGAGATCGACGCGAAGCTGGCCGAGCTGGCGGCTAAGATCGACGCGGAGTACCAGGGGAAGGACCTGTTGATCGTCGGCGTCCTCAAGGGCGCCGTGATGGTCATGGCCGACCTGGCGCGGGCCCTGTCCACCCACGTCACGATGGACTGGATGGCGGTGTCCTCGTACGGCGCCGGCACCCAGTCCTCCGGGGTGGTGCGCATCCTCAAGGACCTGGACACCGACATCGCCGGTCGTGACGTGCTGATCGTCGAGGACATCATCGACTCCGGCCTGACGCTGTCCTGGCTGCTGTCGAACCTGGGCTCGCGCAACCCGGCCTCGCTCAACGTCGTCACCCTGCTGCGCAAGCCGGAGGCGGCCAAGGTCGACATCGACGTGAAATGGATCGGCTTCGACATCCCCAACGAGTTCGTCGTGGGATACGGCCTCGACTACGCGGAGAAGTACCGCAACCTGCCCTTCGTGGGCACTTTGGCACCGCACGTCTACAGCGGTTGACCGGCCGCCCCCGGCCCCGGGCCGCGGTGGGAACCGGGCACCGTTTCCCACCGTTGAAGCAGGGGAAGGCCATTTCGTTAACTGCCCGTGGCGGCGCCTGGTGACGATGCTGGGGTACCGTCCGAAGGTCAGTCTTTTCAGACCGAGTAAAACACCGCGCGCACAAGCAGCTCTCGCGAGAGGGTTCCGTGCCTCACTGTGGCAGGAGGGACGGGGCGATTCCGCCCCGTATGGATGGACGTGAAGCGCTACTTCCGTGGGCCGGTCATGTGGATCGTGCTGGCCGTCCTCGCCGTGGTCGTGTTGATGCAGGTCGTCGGTTCGTCCGGCGGCTACAAGTCGGTGGACACCAGCGAGGTCGTCAATGCGATCGACAAGAACCGAGTCAAATCCGCAGAGCTGACGACCGGCGACGAGCACAAGATCAAGATCCAGCTGAAGGACGGCGAGGACGAGATCTCGGGCAGCCGGAAGCTGCAGGCCAACTACATCGGCGACCAGGGCGTCCGGATCGCCACGACGCTTCAGGCCAACGTCGAGAAGGACCAGATCCCCGACGGGTACACGGTCTCCCAGTCGAAGCAGAATCCGTTTATCGGCATCCTGCTGTCGCTGCTTCCCTTCGTGCTGATCGTCGTCGTCTTCCTGTTCCTGATGAACCAGATGCAGGGCGGCGGCTCCCGGGTCATGAACTTCGGGAAGTCCAAGGCCAAGCTGATCACCAAGGACACCCCGAAGACGACGTTCGCCGACGTCGCCGGGTCCGACGAGGCGGTCGAGGAACTCCACGAGATCAAGGAGTTCCTGCAGGAGCCCGCGAAGTTCCAGGCGGTCGGCGCCAAGATCCCCAAGGGTGTGCTGCTGTACGGCCCCCCCGGCACCGGCAAGACGCTCCTCGCGCGCGCCGTCGCCGGTGAGGCGGGCGTGCCATTCTACTCGATCTCCGGTTCCGACTTCGTCGAGATGTTCGTCGGTGTCGGCGCCTCCCGCGTCCGTGACCTGTTCGAGCAGGCCAAGGCGAACGCCCCGGCGATCGTCTTCGTGGACGAGATCGACGCCGTGGGCCGGCAGCGCGGCGCCGGCATGGGCGGTGGCCACGACGAGCGCGAGCAGACGCTGAACCAGCTCCTGGTGGAGATGGACGGCTTCGACGTCAAGGGCGGCGTCATCCTGATTGCCGCGACCAACCGGCCCGACATCCTCGACCCCGCGCTGCTGCGCCCCGGCCGCTTCGACCGGCAGATCGCCGTGGACCGGCCCGACATGCAGGGCCGCCTGGAGATCCTCAAGGTCCACCAGAAGGGCAAGCCGGTCGCCCCGGACGTCGACCTGCAGGCCGTCGCCCGCCGCACCCCCGGCTTCACCGGCGCCGACCTGTCGAACGTGCTGAACGAGGCGGCGCTGCTGACCGCCCGCAGCGACAAGAAGCTGCTCGACAACCACGCCCTGGACGAGGCCATCGACCGCGTCGTGGCCGGCCCGCAGAAGCGGACCCGGATCATGAGCGACAAGGAGAAGAAGACCACCGCGTACCACGAGGGCGGGCACGCCCTGGTCGCGGCGGCGTCGCCGAACAGCGACCCGGTGCACAAGGTCACCATCCTCTCCCGTGGCCGCGCCCTCGGATACACGATGGTGCTGCCGGAGGACGACAAGTACTCCACCTCGCGCAACGAGATGCTCGACCAGCTCGCGTACATGATGGGCGGGCGCGCGGCGGAGGAGCTGGTCTTCCACGACCCGACCACCGGCGCCTCCGACGACATCGACAAGGCGACCCGCACCGCCCGCGCGATGGTCACCCAGTACGGCATGACCGAGCGGCTCGGCGCGATCAAGTTCGGCTCCGACAACTCCGAGCCGTTCCTCGGCCGCGACATGTCGCACCAGCGTGACTATTCGGAAGAGGTCGCCGCGCTGGTCGACGAAGAGGTCAAGAAGCTCATCGAGAACGCGCACAACGAGGCGTGGGAGATCCTGGTCGAGAACCGGGACGTGCTCGACAACCTCGTGCTCGCCCTCCTTGAGAAGGAGACCCTGAACAAGGAGGAGCTGGCGGAGATCTTCTCCACGGTCGTCAAGCGCCCGCTGCGCCCGGCCTGGACCGGCTCCTCGCGGCGCACGCCGTCGACCCGGCCGCCGGTGCTCTCGCCCCGCGAGCTGGCCCCGGCCAACGGCACCTCGTCCGGGACGCTGGCCAAGGGCGGCACGTCCGAGGACTCGGCGGAACTCCAGGACGAGCCGCCGCGCGAAGCCTGATCCACCGGATCGCACCGCCCGGACGATGCCCGTGGCGGTCGGGCCGGGAGCCGGCGCCAGGCTCGCGGACCGGGTCGCGTTCGTCACGATGACGGGCGACGCCCACGGCCCGGAATGTAGGCCGCGCCCCCCAGGTTCTAGCCTGGGGGGGGCGGCCTTTGGCGCGGGATGCGCGGGTGAGTCCCGCGTACGGGCTGTACGGCTGTACGGAGTCGACAGCACGAGCGAGGAACGAGGCAACGCCCATGACCGACCCGGTCACCCTGGACGGCGAGAGCACCATCGGCGAGTTCGATGAGAAGCGCGCCGAGAACGCGATCCGCGAGCTGTTGCTCGCCGTCGGCGAGGATCCGGACCGTGAGGGGCTGCGGGAGACGCCGGGGCGGGTGGCCCGGGCGTACCGGGAGATATTCGCCGGCCTGTGGCAGGAGCCGGAGGACGTGCTGACCACCACCTTCGACCTGGGCCACGACGAGATGGTGCTGGTCAAGGACATCGAGTTGTTCAGCACCTGCGAGCACCACCTGGTCCCCTTCCGTGGCGTGGCGCACGTCGGGTACATCCCGTCCGGCGACGGCAAGATCACCGGGCTGTCCAAGCTGGCCCGCCTCGTGGACGTCTTCGCGCGCCGCCCGCAGGTGCAGGAGCGGCTCACCACGCAGATCGCGGACTCGCTTATGCGGATACTGGAGCCGCGCGGGGTGATCGTCGTCATCGAGTGCGAGCATATGTGCATGTCGATGCGCGGCATCCGCAAGCCGGGCGCCAAGACGCTGACCTCCGCCGTCCGCGGCCAACTGCGCGACTCGGCCACCCGCTCCGAGGCGATGAGCCTGATCATCGGCCGCTAGCCGGACCCGACCCCCGCCGCCGCGGGCCGGTGCGCCGCGCCCCGGCGCGCCGGGGCGCGGGGCGTCAGGGAGCGGGGGAGACGGGGGCCACCAGGCGGCTGCCCATCCAGGTGAGGGTGGGACCGACCTCGCGGCGCCAGGTGTTGAAGTTGTGGCCGCCGCTCTCCAGCAGGATCGAGGAGATCCGGGTCGGCTCGCCGGCCGCGTTCAGCTGCTTGACCTTGTCGATGAACCTCAGGGTGTCCTTGTAGTTGTGCTCGCCCTTCTTGCTGCTGGTGACCAGCAGCAACACCGGGGGCGCGGGCTTGTGGTCGAGCCGCCACATCAGGTCGTTCTCGCACTTGAGCTGCTTGCTGCCGCCGAACAGGTCGCCCGTGGTGCGGTCGATGGGCGCCTCGTACCAGGAGGAGAGGCCGGCCCCGGCCGAGAACGCCTTCGGGTGGCGCATGGTTATCTTCAGCGCGCAGTACCCGCCGGTCGAGTTGCCGATGACGCCCCAGCTCCGCGCGTCCTTGCCGGTGCGGTAGTGCGCCGATATCGCGTGCGGCAGGTCCGTGGTGAAGAACATCTCGGTCTGCGGGCCGCGCGGCACGTCCACGCACTCGGTGTCCCGTGGCGGGGCGACCGTCGGCCGCAGCATGACGAGCACCATCGGCTGCATCTTGTCCCGCTTGACCAGCTTGTGCGCGGTCTGCGGGTACCTCAGGCTGTTGATCAGGGCCTCGGCGGTGCCGGGGTAGCCGGTGAGGATCACGGCCGCGGGGAAGACGCGGTCGGGTTCGCTGAAGTACTCGGGCGGCAGGTACACGTAGGCCGGGCTGGCGATCCGGGACGTCGGGCCCTGCACGGTGACCTTCTCGATGTGCCCGCCGACGCTCGGCCGGTCGCCGCCCGGCACGTTGACCTTGCGGGTGCTGATGACCTTGACCCGCTTGTGGGCCGGTGTGTCGTGGTCCACGACCACGCCGGGGGTGTCCTCGGTGCTGAAGAGGTCGGCCCACGAGCCGTAGAAGCCGAAGGTCTGGTTGGCGAACAGGCCGATCGCGCAGAACACCGCGACCTGGGTGGCCAGCAGCGTGCCGACGCGGCCCAGGACGGCCCAGGGGGGTACGCCCCGCCAGCCTGGGCCACAGCCGGACGGTGGCGGCGAAGAACAGCACGGCCATGATGACGGCGATCGTCACGACCTTGTTGCTGGTGAGACCCATGGTGAGCTTTCTGACGGGCGACCGGTCACCCGTGCCGCGGAATGAACCCCGTGCGGTAAATCACCGTCCTAAAGGGCGCGCAATTTGACCAAAGCTGTGAAACAGCGGGCAGCAGATCCTCTTGACAGGGGCGACGGGAAGTACATGTCTGCAAGGCAAGACGGTGAAGAGTCCAAAGTGGTTGCCACCAGGCTGCGACGGGTGGCTCGGGTCCCTCGGCCCGAGGCCATCCCCTCCGTGATCGGCACCGCCAGCGCACTGATCGGCCTGCTCGACATCGCCGCGGGCGTCTTCCCACGCTTCCGCCACAGCAGGCTGCACGCGGTGGCGGAGATCCTGCCCGGCGCGGTGAGCCCGCTGGCCGCCGCCGCCTCGATCGTGGTGGGCGTGCTGCTCCTCATGCTCGCCCAGGGCCTCAAGCGGCGCAAACACCGGGCCTGGATCGCGGCGGCCGGCCTGCTGCCGGCGTGCGCGGCGGCCCAGCTCGTCTACCGGCACTCCGTCGCCGGCGCGGTGCTCTCCCTGGTGCTGCTGGCGGTGCTGGTACGGCACCGGGGCGAGTTCGCCGCGCTGCCCGACCCGCGCACCCGGTGGAAGGCGCTGGCCAACCTCGTCGTCCTCGGCGGGGCGAGCCTCGTGCTCTGGCTGGTCATCGTCGGCTCGCACCCGGGCAAGGTCATCGGCTCGCCGTCGTTCGCGGACCGGTGCCAGCACGTGCTGTGGGGCCTCTTCGGCTTCGAGGGCCCGGTGCGTTACACGGGCGACGTCAGCTACACGGTCGGCTACTCGCTGGGCGCCCTCGGCCTGCTGACCGTGGTGACCACCGCGTACCTGGCCTTCCGCCCGAGCAGCCGGCCGCCCGGCTGACCGCCGAGGACGAGGAACGGCTTCGGGAGCTGCTGGCCCGGCACGGCGGCAGGGACTCGCTGGGCCACTTCGCGCTCCGCCGCGACAAGGCCGTGGTCTTCTCGCCCACCGGCAAGGCCGCCCTCTGCTACCGGGTGGTGTCCGGCGTGATGCTTGCCAGCGGCGACCCGGTCGGCGACGTGGAGGCGTGGCCGGGCGCCATCGAGCGCTTCATGGCCGAGGCCAGGGCGCACTCGTGGACGCCCGCGGTGATGGGGTGCAGCCAGACCGGCGGCCAGGTGTGGACCCGCGAGTCGGGCCTGGACGCGCTGGAGCTGTGCGACGAGGCCATCGTGGACGTGGCCGACTTCACGCTGAGCGGGCGCTCGGTGCGCAACGTGCGGCAGATGGTCGGGCGCATCCAGCGCAACGGTTACGAGACCCGGGTGCGGCGGGTGCGCGACCTCGGCCCCGGCGAGCTGGAGAGCGTCCAGCATGCGGCGGCCGACTGGCGCGGCACCGACACCGAGCGCGGCTTCTCCATGGCGCTCGGCCGGATCGGCGACCCCGCCGACGGCGACGTGGTGATCGCCACGGCGCACCGGCGCGACACGGACGCCGAGGGCGCGGGCGCCGGCCCGCACGGGGACCTGAAGGCCGTGCTGAACTTCGTGCCGTGGGGCCGCAACGGCATGTCCCTTGAGCTGATGCGCCGCGACCGGTCCGCCGACCCGGGCATGAACGAACTGCTCATTGTGGCCTCCCTGCAGGCCGCGCTGGAGCTGGGGGTGCAGCGGGTCTCGCTCAACTTCGCGATGTTCCGCTCGGCGCTGGCGCGCGGCGAGAAGCTGGGCGCCGGGCCGGTGTTGCGTGGCTGGTGCGGACTGTTGCTGTTCCTGTCGCGCTGGTTCCAGATCGAGTCGCTGTACAAGTTCAACGCGAAGTTTCAGCCGCGCTGGGAGCCACGTTTCGTGGTCTTTCGCAACACCCGTGACCTGCCGCGCATCGGCCTCGCGGCGATGCAGGCCGAAGGCTTCGTCTCGCTGTCGCTGCCGCGCCCCAGGTGGTGGCGGCGCGGTTCCGGTTCGGCCCCCGGCGGCGGTTCGTCCGCGAGGGCCGGTCGCGCCGGCGCGACCGACGGGCGGGGCCTGCCCGTGGGCGCCGGCGCCTCGCAGGCGAGTCCGGGCTAGCGGGCGCCGGCCGCGGGCCCGGTGGGAGGGGCCGCCTAGGCTGGAGTCATGAGTACGTTGCGTGATGGCGGTGGGCGGCTGGGTCTCGGCGGACTGGTCGGGCTGCCCGAGTGGGACCGGTGCGCCGTGATGGGCGTGGTGAACGTGACGCCGGACTCCTTCTCGGACGGCGGCCAGTGGTTCGACACCGAGCTGGCCGTCAAGCACGGTCTCGACCTGGTGGCCAGCGGGGCCGACCTGGTGGACGTGGGCGGCGAGTCCACCCGCCCGGGCGCGGCGCGCGTCGACGAGGCGGAGGAGCTGCGGCGGGTGGTGCCCGTCGTGCGGGAGCTGGCCGGCGCCGGTGCCGTCGTCAGCGTGGACACCATGCGCGCCTCGGTCGCCGAACTCGCCGTGCAGGCCGGCGCCGCGCTGGTCAACGACGTGAGCGGCGGCGCGGCCGACCCGGCGATGGTGCCGATGGTCGCCGCGGCCGGGGTGCCGTTCGTCGTCATGCACTGGCGCGGCCAGTCCATCGACATGAATAACCGGGCCGTTTACGGGGACGTGGTCGGCGAGGTCGTCGCCGAACTGGAGGAGAGCCTGGAGCGCGCGGTGGCCGGCGGCATCGAGCCCGACCGCGTCGTCCTGGACCCGGGGCTCGGCTTCGCGAAGCAGGCCGACCACGACCTGGCGCTGGTGGCCAACCTGGGCCGGCTGCGCCAGCTCGGGCGACCGCTGTTGGTGGCGGCCTCGCGCAAGCGGTTCCTCGGCCGGGTGCTGGCCTGCGGCGCCGGCAGCCCGCCGCCCGCGCGCGAGCGGGACGCGGCGACGGCCGCGGTCTCGGCCATCGCCGCCCGCCAGGGCGCCTGGGCGGTGCGGGTGCACGAGGTGCGGGCCAGCGCGGACGCGGTGCGGGTCGCGCTGGCGATCGAGAGCGCGACGCGCGGCGCGGGAGCGGCCGGGGGCGCGGGGCACGGAACGGAGACGGAGCGGGCAGGGGCAGACGGAACGTGCGAGGCGAGCGGGGCAGGTGGGGTCGGCGTGGCCAACGCAGAGGGAGCGGTGTGACTTCCCGTACGGACAACGAACTGGTGGAACGCGCGAACACCGCCCTCTACGAGGCGATGGAGCGCGGTGACGCGGCGGCGCTCGGCGCGATGTGGCTGGACAGCGACGTGAGTTGCGTCCACCCGGGGTGGCCGGTGCTGCGTGGGCGGAGCGAGGTGCTCCGCTCGTACGCGCTGATCATGGCGAACACGGAGTACATCCAGTTCTTCCTGACCGACGTCGAGGTGTCCGTGCTCGGCGACACCGCGCTGGTCACCTGTACGGAGAACATCCTCAGCGGCGGCCCGGCCGAGGAGGAGGGCACGCTCGGCCCGCTGGTGGGGCAACTCGTTGTGGCGACGAACGTCTTCCGGCGCAGCGGGGACGACTGGAAGGTCTGGTCCCACCACGGCTCACCGGTGCTGGCCGAGCGGGACGACGAGGACCCCGACACGCCCCCCGACGACGGCATCGGCGGCAGCCCGGCGGGCCTCGGCGGCTGAGCCGGCTACCTGGCGGCGCGGCCCGGCCCCTCGGGGGTCCGGGCCGCGCCGCGTGCTGGCCGGGGCGCCGCCGTGGGCGGTCCGGGCGGCCATAGCGACGGGGGCGCGGCGGGCCCCGTACGCCTCCCGTACCCCTGGCTCACGCGTCGCGTACGCCCGCCGGACGCGCGTCGGACCCACCCTGGACGCCAACCGGACCCGGCCTCGGAGGGCCCGGCGCGCGGTAGTGCCGGGCGGGCCGGGATGCCGACAGAGCGTCGGCGCGGGGCGCGTCAGCGCGGCGTGCTGGGCCGCTCGTTCGAGCTGCGTTACGGGAGGGTAGGGAGTGGGGCACGGGAGACGGGTCAGCGTGCTGGCAATGGGCGCTTAGCAGTTGGACGGCGTGCTGTCCATAGCCCCCGAGGGCGGGCGCTGTCGGCGCTCGCAGGTAGATTCGATAACGGGGGTGTGACAGCCCCAGGCAGCCAGGGTGGCGCGCCGGCCGTGGTCGGTGCCCGTCCGCACCGACTACCAGCAGGAGTGATTCGTGTGGATCGTGTCGCGCTGCGCGGCCTGACGGCCCGTGGGCACCACGGCGTGTTCCCCGAGGAGCGCGCGAAGGGCCAGACCTTCGTCGTGGACCTGGTGCTCGGCCTGGACACGCGTCCGGCGGCGGCCGACGACGACCTCACGAAGACCGTGCACTACGGGGTCGTGGCCGAAGAGGTCGTGGCCGTGGTGGCGGGGGAGCCGGTGGACCTGATCGAGACGCTCGCCGAGCGGATCGCCCAGAACTGTCTGGAGCACGCGACGGTGCGCGAGGTGGAGGTCGTCGTGCACAAGCCGGAAGCCCCGATTACCGTCCCCTTTGACGACGTGACCATTACCATCACGCGGAGCCGAGTATGAGCAGCAGCGACCCGACCGTGCAGCCCGTCCCCTCCGCCGTGGTGGAACAGGTGGACGCCGCCGACGTGACCCTGTCCAACCCGAAGTGGGCGGTGATCTCGCTCGGCAGCAACCTGGGCAACCGCCTGGAGACCCTGCAGGGCGCGGTCGACGCCCTGGAAGACACACCCGGCCTGCGCGTCAAGGCGGTGTCGCCGGTCTACGAGACCGAGCCGTGGGGCGTGGAGTCGGGGTCGCAGCCCACGTACTTCAACGCCGTCGTGCTGATCAAGACCACCCTGCCCCCGACCTCGCTGCTCGATCGCGGCCAGGCCCTCGAGGAGGCGTTCGAGCGGGTGCGGGACGAGCGCTGGGGACCGCGCACACTGGACGTGGACATCGTGACCTACCAGGACGTCGTCTCCGACGACCCGGTGCTCACCCTTCCGCACCCGCGCTGCCACGAGCGTGCCTTCGTTCTCGTACCGTGGCACGACGTGGAGCCGGAGGCGGTCGTACCGGGGCGTGGACCGGTCGCCGAACTGCTGACGAGGGTGGACCGTGGCGGTGTGGTGCCGCGCGTCGACCTGGAACTGCGGCTGCCTGAGTAGGCGTTGAGGTAGCTGAGTAGGCGTTGAGGTAGCTGGTGCCGCGCGCGGTTGGCGGCGCCTGCGGAAGGGCGGTAGAGCGACGATGAGGGGCGACCACTCGGTGAAGCAACTTCGGATCGGGGTACTGGTCGGTCTCTTCCTCGTGGCCGGCGTCCTGTCGTGGGCGGGCGCCCGGCTCTGGGACTGCCTCGGCACCCTGCCGAGCGTGCCGCTGGCGGCCCCCGTCGTGCTGGCCCTGATCGCCGTGGTGCTGGGCGCGACGGCCCTGTCGATGCGTTCCCGGCTCCAGGCCCAGCGCGAGCGGCGGCCCGGCGCGAAGGGCGTCGACCCGCTGGTGGCGGCCCGGGCGGTTGTCTTCGGCCAGGCCAGCGCCCTGGTGGCGGCGCTGGCCTCGGGGATGTACGGCGGCATCGGCCTGTTCCTGCTGCTCAACGAGCTCGACGTGCCGGCCCGCCGCGACCAGGCGATCTACGCCGCCGCCTCGGTGGTGGCCGGGGCGGCCGTGGTCGCGGTGGCGTTCTTCCTGGAGCGCGTGCTGAAGCTCCCCGAGGACGACGTCACCGACCCGCGCGGCGCGGCCCGCGCCTGACGCCCGCGGCCCCGCCGACCGTGCCTCCGCCCCACTCGCGGCCCCCGCCCGGGCGGGGGCCGCCCAGGCCGGAGCCACGCCCGCGCGGACCGGAGCCCGGCCCGCGCGGGTGCCGTACGCCCCGCTCACCGGGCCCACCGGAGGCACGACTGGCCCGGCGGACTCACCGGGCCCGGCAGGGCGCTACGCGTCGGCGACCGTCTGGAGTTCGACGTCCGAGCGCGGGATGTCCTGGGCGCCCGCGTCGATGGAGCGGCGCAGGGCCTCGTGCAGCTTGGCCGGGGTGAGGACGCCGAGGAAGCGGTCGCCGTCCAGGACCGCGATCCAGCCCGCGTCGTGCTGGAGCATGGTGCTGAACGCCCGCTTGAGCGAGGAGCCCACCGGAAGCCACGCCTCCATGAGGCGGGCGTCCTCCCCCACTGTCCCGCCGCCGGCCGCGTCCGCCGCGTCCGCCGCGATCCAGCCGTGCAGCTTGTCCTGGTCGTCCAGGGCGACCGCCCACCGCGCGCCCTCGGCCGCGAGCCGGGCCGCGGCCTTCGGCAGCGGGTCCGTCAGGTGCACGACCGGCGGCTGCTCCAGGTCGCCCGGCTCGATGGGTCACCGTGAGCCGCTTGAGGCCACGGTCGGCGCCGACGAAGTCGGCCACGTACGGCCTGGCGGGCGAGCCGAGCACCGCGGCCGGGGCGTCGAACTGCTCGATCCTCCCCGCGCCGTAGACCGCGATCCGGTCGCCGAGCCGCACCGCCTCCTCGATGTCGTGTGTGACGAACAGCACCGTCTTGCGCACCTGCTCCTGGAGCCGCAGGAACTCGTTCTGCAGGTGCTCGCGCACGACCCGGGTCCACCGCGCCGAAGGGCTCGTCCATCAGCAGCACCGGCGGGTCGGCCGCGAGCACGCGGGCCACGCCGACGCGCTGGCGCTGGCCGCCGGACAACTGGTCGGGGTACCGGTCGCCGTACACCGACGGGTCGAGGCCGACCAGGTCGAGCAGTTCCGCGGCCCGCTCGCTGGCCCGGCCGCGCTGCCAGCCGAGCAGGTGCGGCACGGTGGCCGTGTTCTCCAGGACGGTCTTGTGTGGGAAGAGGCCTACCTGCTGGATGACGTAGCCGATCCGGCGCCTGAGCTGGACCGGGTCGATCGTCGCGATGTCCTCGCCGTCCAGGAAGATCTGCCCGCTGCACGGCTCGATGAGCCGGTTGACCATCTTCATCGTGGTGGTCTTGCCACACCCGGACGGCCCGACGAGCGTGACCAGCTCCCCTCCGCGACCTCGAAGGACAGGTCGGTGACCGCGGTGGTGCCATCAGCGTAACGCTTGCTGACGTGCTCGAAGCGGATCATGGGTCCCCATTGTCGCCGTAGTCGTTGAAGAACATATTGCGCTCTCGTGGCGGTCTGGTTCGATTGTCAGTGCCCGGGGTTAGGGTCGCCAGGCATGGGACCGGCGCGGGCGACGCGCGCGGGGCATGGGACCGGCACGGGCGGGGGAGGTAGGCGGTCATGAGTGCGAAGGGCTGTCTCGCGGCGAACGAGTGGATCTGCGGCGAGTACGTGCGCACGCGGAGCCAGGAGCTCACGGACGCGACGGTACAACACGTGTGGATCACCGCCGTCTCGGTGGCCATCGGGCTGCTGGTGGCGTTCCTGTTGGCGCTGCTCGCCCGCCGCTGGCGGGCTGCGGCCGGCCCCGTCCTCGGCCTCACGACGGTGCTGTACACGGTGTCGTCGCTGGCCATGTTCGCGCTGCTGATGCCGGTGTTCGGGGTCTCGGCGGCGGCGGTGGTCACCGGGCTCGTGCTGTATTCGCTCACCATCCTGGTGCGCAACATCCTGGCCGGCCTCGAATCGGTGCCGGCCGACGCGCGCGAGGCGGCCCGCGGCATGGGGTACGGGCAGGGACGGCTGCTCTTCGAGGTGGAGCTGCCGCTCGCGCTGCCCGCGCTGATGGCGGGCGTGCGGATCGTGACGGTCTCCACCATCTCGCTTACCACGGTCGGCGCAATCGTCGGCTTCGGCGGCCTGGGCAACCTCATCTACGACGGCATGGACAGCTTCTTCAAGGCCCAGGTGCTCACGGCGTCCGCCATCTGCGTCGCCCTCGCGATCGTCGCCGACGTGCTGTTGCTCGGCGTGCAGAAGCTGCTGACGCCCTGGAACCGGGCACGGGCCCGGGAATCCGGCGGCGGGGCCGGCAGCCGGATCGGGACCCGGCGCGCGGCGCGAAGGCGGGCTGAGCACATGGACGAGATCACCGGCGCCTGGGACTGGCTGACGACCGGCGCGAACTGAGCGGGCACCAGCGGCGTCTGGCACCGCCTCGGCGAGCACCTGTACCTCACCCTGGTGTGCCTGGCCATCTCCTGCGCCATCGCGCTGCCCGTCGCGCTCTACCTGGGCCACATCGGCAAGGGCGGCGCGTTCGCCGTCAACATCTCCAACGCCGGCCGCGCGGTGCCCACCTTCGCCGTGCTCGTGGTGCTGATGCTGACGCCGCTGGGCAAGCACGGGGACGTGCCGACCATCATCGCCCTGGTGCTGTTCGCGGTGCCGCCGCTGCTGACCAACGCGTACGTCGGGATGCGCGAGGCCGACCGGCACGTGGTCGAGGCGGCGCGCGGCATAGGCATGTCCGGCTGGCAGTTGCTGGGCCGGGTCGAGCGCCGCTCGCCTTCCCGCTGATCATGACGGGGCTGCGGACGGCCGCCGTGCAGGTGGTGGCGACCACGACGCTGGCGGCGCTGCCCGGCGGTGGCGGACTCGGCCGCATCATCACGGCCGGCTTCAACACCTACGACACCGGCCAGGTGGTCGCCGAGCGGCTGTTGAGCCCGCTGCCGGCGGCGGTCCGCGCGGCCAGGCGGCGCGCGGAGGACCGGGTGGCCCCGGGCGACGGCGGTGAAGTTCGCCGCGGGCGGCACGGCCGCGATCGTCGCGCTCGCCGCGGTCGTCATCGGGTACGGCGGCAGGAGCCTGGAGGACTCCTCCGCCAGGGGCGGCGGCAAGGGCACGGTGGTGGTCGGGGCGGCCGGCTTCACCGAGTTCAAGATCATGGCCGAGCTGTACGCCCAGATACTGGACGACGCCGGCTTCTCCGCCTCGATCCAGCCACTCAAGGACCGCGAGCTGTACGAGCCGGCGCTGGAGAAGGGCCAGATCGACGTGGTCCCGGAATACGCCGCCACGCTCGCCGAATTCCTCAACGCCAAGGAGAACGGCCCGGACGCGCCGGCGAAGAATCCCGTCGCGTCGGACGACACGGACAAGACCGTCGCGGCCCTCACGAAGCTCGCCGAACCGCGCGGACTCAAGGTGCTTTCCGCCGGCGACGCCATCGACCAGAACGCGTTCGCGGTGACCAAGGAGTTCGCCGAGAAGCACGATCTGACCACCCTCTCGGATCTCGGCGCGTCCCATCTCAAGATCAAATTGGCCGCGGGCGACGAATGCGGTCAGCGCCCGTTCTGCTCACCCGGGCTGAAGAAGACGTACGGCGTCGATGTCACCGACATCGACCCCAAGGGCGTGGGCACGGTGCAGTCGAAGCAGGCGGTCAAGGACGGCACCGACGACATGCTGCTGACCACGACGACGGACGCCACACTGGAGGACTTCGGGCTCGTTCTGTTGGAGGACGACAAGGGCCTGCAAAACGCCGACAACGTCCTTCCCGTCGTCAACGCGAAGGACGCCGGCGGGGCCAAGTTGGAAGCCGTACTCGACAAGCTCACCCGGGTTCTGACGACCCAGGACCTGGCCGACATGAACCGCGCGGTGGACGCCGAACGGGAGAAGCCCGCGGATGTCGCCAAGGACTACCTGGAGAAGAAGGGATTGCTCGGCAAGTAACCGGGAGGGAACAGATCGCGGGGCGGGCAGCGCCGCGCGACGTACGCACGGTAAGTTTCAGGCCATGCCACGTGGACGCCATCGTCATTCCCTGCCTCTGCACCGGCTGCTCCCACCGCTGGCCGTCGCGGGTGTGTCAACCGCCTGCGCCGCGGCCGCGTGGCTCGTCGGTGAACCCCTGCTGGTCCGCTCGCTGGCCACGATCGCGGCGGTGGCCGCGATCGTCGGCGCCGTGCTGCTGCGCCGCTGGGACAGCGCGGCGGACAAGCGCCTCGCGGACCTGAACCGCGCCCGGCTGCGCGACGAGTGGCGGACTGAGGAACGCTTGGCGGAGCTGGAGGCGGACGCCGAGCGGGCCCGTGGCGCGCGCACCAAGCTGGACGCGAAGCTGCGCGCCGAACTCGCCCTGCTGCGCAACGAGCACGCGGCGCTGCTCCGCCGGTACGCCACCGCCGAGACCGAGCGGGCCCGGACGCTGGAGGAGCGCCGCCGCCTCGCCCTTGGCGCCCCGTCAAGCTCCGGCGCCGCCCCGGAGGGTGACGCGGTGGAGACCCCGGGCGCCGCGGCGGCCGTCGCGGTCGTGGCCGCCGCGCGCGGCGCCCGCGCCGACGCCGCCCGGCCCGCCGCCGGCCGTGAGCCGGCGGCCACGACCGCTGCGGTACCGACGATGCGGCTCACCGGCCTCCTCCAGCCCGCCGTGTACGAGCGGGCCGCCGTGGCCCTGCGCGACCTCGCCCGCAACGCGGCCGCGCAGCGCGCGGCTGACGCGGTGGAGAGCGCCGCCGCACCCGCTGACGTGCCCGCCAGTGTCGACGCCGTCGCCGAGGCGGACGCCGACCTGGCGGCTCCCGCCGACGCCGCGTACACTGCCGACGCCGCCGACGTACGGGACGTCGCGGAGGCCGGAGACGTACGGGAGGCCGCGGAGGCCGGAGACATCGGCGCCGCCGGTCGGGACGCCGTGCGGGACGGGCGGGCCACCGGGAGCACCGAGGCCGCCGAGCACGGTCGGGCCGACGGCGCCGCCGGGCTCGCGGGGCCCGTCGCGGCTCCGCTCGCCGCGGCCGTGGTGCCGCAGCCGGCGCAGGCCGCCCCGCAGTGGCGCCCGGCGTCGCGGGCGGTCGGCGGCTTCGACTTCTTCGGCAACGCGTCGGGGGCGCCCGCCGCGCGCCGTGCCGGCGCCCTGGAGGACGACCTCGCGGACGTGGTTGGCGCCGAGGCCATCGCCGACCACGCGGCGCACGCGCGGGACGCGCACGACGCGCCGCACGAGCAGGACGCGACCACCGCCACCGCGGCGAACGCGGCGGACACGACGGACGACGGGGTCATCGACCTGACCGCGCACGACGAGACCGAGCAGATCGACCTAGCCGAGCTGCGCGGCGCCATCTCGTAACTCGCGCCGCGCGGCGAGCGCCGCGCGCGCAGAGCGTGAGCAAGCCGGAGACCCGCAAGGGGCCCCGTGGTGGGGCTCCTTGCGGGTCTCCGGGGGTTGGAGCGTCCGGTCGTCCGGGCTACTTGTCGATGTCGCCGACGACGAAGAACAGCGAGCCGAGAATGGAGACCATGTCGGAGACCAGCGTGCCGGGCAGCAGCTCCGTCAACGCCTGGATGTTGTTGAACGAGGCGGAGCGGAGCTTGAGCCGGTAGGGGGTCTTCTCGCCCTTGGAGACCAGGTAGTAACCGTTGAGACCGATCGGGTTCTCGGTCCAGGCGTACGTGTGGCCCTCGGGGGCCTTGAGCACCTTGGGCAGCCGCTGGTTGATCGGGCCCGGCGGGAGGTCGGCGATGCGGTCGAGGCAGGCCTCGGCGAGGTCGAGCGAGTTGTGCGTCTGGTCGAGCAGGCACTCGAAGCGGGCCAGGCAGTCGCCCTCGGTCCGGGTGACGACGCGCAGCGTGTCGCGCAGGTGCCCGTACGCGAGGTACGGCTCGTCCCGGCGGAGGTCGAAGTCGACGCCGGAGGCGCGGGCGATCGGGCCGCTCACCCCGTAGGCGTGCACGGCCCGCGCGGACAGCACGCCCACGTCGCGGGTGCGGCCACGGAAGATCTCGTTGCCGAGGACGAGGTCGTCGTACACGTCCATCCGGGACTGGGCCTCGGCCACCGCGGCGCGGGCGCGGCCGAGCCAGCCGGCGGGCAGGTCCTCCTTGAGGCCGCCGACCCGGTTGTACATGAAGTGCATCCGGCCGCCGGAGATCTCCTCCATCACCGTCTGGAGCTGCTCCCGCTCGTGGAAGGCGTGGAAGACGGGCGTGATGCCGCCGAGTTCCAGGGGGTAGGAGCCGAGGAACATCAGGTGGTTGAGGACCCGGTTCAGCTCGGCGAGCAGGGTGCGGGTCCACACGGCGCGCTCGGGCACCTCCATGCCGAGCATCCGCTCCACGGCGAGCACCACGCCGAGTTCGTTGGAGGAGGCGGAGAGCCAGTCGTGCCGGTTGGCGAGCATGATGATCTGGCGGTAGTCGCGCGCCTCGAAGAGTTTCTCGGCGCCCCGGTGCATGTAGCCGATGACCGGTTCGGCCCGCTCGATCCGCTCGCCGTCGATCACCAGCCGCAGGCGCACTACGCCGTGCGTGGACGGGTGCTGCGGCCCGATATTGAGCACCATGTCGGTGCTCTCCGCCGCCCCGCCGATGCCGACTGTCGTCTCCGTCATGGGCCCAGTCTCTCAGCTCGCCCGGGGCGGCCCGGACCCGTCCCTGGGGGGGCCGGGGCCTGGAGCGGGAGGACGTCGGCGACGGCGAGGGGGCCCACCGGTTGGCACAGCCAGCGGAAGTCGCCGAGCCCCGCGGGATCGGTCAGCTCGGCCGCCTCGCCGGCCAGCCCGAGGGCCCGCAGGTAACCGACGGGGTCGGTGCTGGCCAGCGCCAACGGTGGCCGCCGCCCGGCGAGGCCGAGCGCGCGCAGGGCGTCCCGCTGGGTGTGCAGCACGGGGGTCCCCGCGCGCGCCGCCCGGGCGCCCGCCGCCGCGCACGCGTCCAGCGCGACGTGGGCGGTCAGGTCGCACGAGCCGTCCGGCACGGGCCGCACCTCGCGGCCGTCGCGGAAGCCGGTGAGGGTGCCGTACGGGGGGCGGGCCGCGCGGGTGTGGGCGTAGTCCACGGCGACCGCGAGCCCGGCGTCCAGGCCGCGCACGGCGCGCGCCCAGGCTGCGTCCCGGGGCGCGCCCACCTCGGCCCGCGCTCCGGGCTCGACGCGTGTCCCGGGTTCGGCCCGCGCTCCGGGGTCCGGCCCGGGGTCCGCCTCCGACAGCGGCTCGGCCGCCCGTACGGGTGGAGCGTGCGGTCCGGGGGCGTCCTCCCGTGGCCACCGCCACCAGTCGGCCAACCAGGCGGCGTCGGCCCCCGCGACCGGGTCGCCCAGTTCCTCCGTGCCGTCCGGGGCCACCCGTACCTGGCGCGGCACGCCGTCCGGGTCTACCTCGACCACGTCCACCGGCACGTTGTCCAGCCACTCGTTGGCGATCAGCAGGCCGGTCAGCGAACCGGGCGCGGGCAGCTCCGCGCGCCACTCGATGCGCGGGTCGAGCCCGGCCGGCCGCCGCGCGCGCTCGACGGCGTACCGGCGCAGCCGGTCCGCGAGGCCGACCGCGCCCACCGCGCCCGTCACCGCGCCCGGGGTCTCCAGCGCGTCCAGTACGCCGGTGAGGAGTTCGCCGCGGCCGGCGCCGATGTCGACGAGGGCGAGTTCGGTGGGGTGGCCCAGGGCGGCGTCCACGCGGGTCAGCAGCGTGGCGACGGCCCGCGCGTACAGCGGCGAGGCGTGCACGGAGGTGCGGAAGTGGCCGGCCGGACCCTCGGGGCGCTGGTAGAAGCCGCCCGGCCCGTACAGCGCCCGTTCGGCGGCGGCCCGCCACCCCGTACGCTCGGACGGCGCACTCGGCGGGGGCGGGCTCGTCGGTGCCCGGCCGCCCACACCCGCCGGCCCGGTGCCGCCGACCCCGTGGGCCCCGCTGACTTCGCGCGCACCCTTGGCCCCACCGGACCCGGCGGCCCCGCTGCCCCCGTCGTCGGCCGTTCCGGGCCCCCGTGTCATGCCGCTGCCCTCCACCGGTGCTCCCGTCTTCTTCTTCGGCTGTCGTCGCGCCGGCTGACCGGTCCGGCACGACCATCCTGGGCCCCCGGGCGAGGCAGGGCTCACCGACCCGTCCGTCCCGCCGCTGACCTGGGGTGTTGCCGCAGTGGGAGGATCTCGCGGGAGGATACCGGGTGGTCGGTCTCCACCTTGGGGAGTACGCGGGGCCATACCGGATCGACCGTCCGGTTGACCCCTGCACTTACTTCTCCTGCCTACGCTGGGTGACGTGCAACGTCTCTACGATTTCCTCCGCAGGCACCCCACCGGTGTGGACAGCTTCTGGGCTGTCATGCTGGCGGGCCTCGCCCTGTTCTGGATCGTGGGGGAGGAGGTAGAGGACGAACAGCGGCCGGTGGCCGCCGTGCTCTGCGCGGTCCTGTGCGCGGCCAGTGCGCTGCGCCGGCGCGCGCCGGAGAAGATGCTGCTGGTGGTCGTGGCGGTGGGGGTGATCCAGCTCGCGACCGACGTGGGGATCAACCCGGCCGACTTCGCCATGCTGGTGGTCATCTACACCTGCGCCGCCAACGGGGCCCGCTGGGCTTCCTGGTTCGGGCTGATCGGCGGCCTGTGCGCGCCCACCATCGCCTCCGTGCGCTGGCCGAACGAGGTCCAGACCCAGACCCAGACCCAGACCCAGTGGCAGAGCGTCGTCTCCGTGGGCTTCATGACGATCCCCTTCGCGCTGGCCTGGGTGCTCGGCGACTCGATCCGTACCCGCCGCGCGTACTACGCCCAGCTGGAGGAGCGCGCCGCGCGCCTGGAGCGGGAGCGGGAGGCGCAGGCGAAGGTGGCCGTCGCGGGCGAGCGCGCCCGAATAGCCCGCGAGCTGCACGACGTCGTCGCGCACAACGTGTCTGTCATGGTGGTGCAGGCCGACGGCGCCGCGTACGTCCTGGACGCCGCGCCCGAGCAGGCCAAGCAGGCCCTGGAGACGATCTCGGGGACCGGGCGGCAGGCGCTGGCTGAGATGCGACGGCTGCTCGGCGTGCTGCGTACTGGGGAGGGCGGCGAGGGCGGCGAGTACGTGCCCCAGCCCGGCGTCGAGCAGCTCACGGACCTCATAGAGCAGGTGCGGGGCGCCGGTCTTCCGGTCGACTTCAAGGTGGCGGGCGAGCCGCGTCCGCTGGACAGCGGCGTGGAGCTGACCGCGTACCGCATCGTGCAGGAGGCGCTTACCAACACCCGCAAGCACGGCGGAGAGCACGTCGGGGCGACCGTCCGGCTCAGCTACGCCGACACCGAACTCGACCTGCTGATCGAGGACGACGGCCGAGGCGCGGGCCGCGAGCTGTACGAGGCAGGCGGCGCCGACGGGCTCGGCCACGGCCTGATCGGCATGCGGGAGCGCGTCGGGATGGTCGGCGGCCGGCTCGACGCGGGTCCGCGTAGCGGTGGCGGCTTCCGGGTCAGCGCGGTGCTGCCGCTCAAGCCGTCGAGGTGAGTGGCGGTGGTCGGCGCGCGTACGGTTCCCCTGACTCCGACGGCCACCCCGGCCCGCCCCCGAGACCGCACCGCCTCGCCTCACCCCGCTCCCACCCGCCCCGCCCCAGACCGCCCCGCCTGAAGAAAGAGAACCGGACCGATGCCGATTCGCGTGATGCTCGTCGATGACCAGGCCCTGCTGCGGACCGGCTTCCGCATGGTGCTCGCGGCGCAACCGGACATGGACGTCGTCGCCGAGGCTGGTGACGGCCTTGAGGCGCTGGAGGTGCTGCGGAGCACCGAGGTAGACGTCTTGCTGATGGACGTCCGCATGCCACGGCTTGACGGGGTGGAGGCCACCGCCCGTATCTGTCGTGCCGAGGGCGCGCCCAAGGTGCTGATACTCACCACGTTCGACCTGGACGAGTACGCGTTCTCGGCGCTGAAGGCCGGCGCGGGCGGCTTCATGCTCAAGGACGTGCCGCCCGCCGAACTCCTCACCGCCATCCGCGCCGTGCACAGCGGCGACGCGGTGGTCGGGCCGAGCACGACGCGCCGGCTGCTCGACCGGTTCACGCTGATGCGGCCGAGCAGCGGCGCCGCAGAGGCGGAGCGCTCCGAGATCGGCAAGCTGACCGAGCGGGAGCGCGAGGTGATGATGCTCGTCGCGCAGGGTCTGTCCAACGGCGAGATAGCGGCGTGGCTGGTCCTCTCCGAGGCGACCGTGAAGACCCACGTGGGCCGCATCCTGACCAAGCTCGGCCTGCGGGACCGGGTGCAGGTGGTGGTGCTGGCGTACGAGACGGGTCTGGTGCGCGCGGGCGGCTCGGCGCAGTAGCCGGTACGGTACGGGCGGCGCGGCGGCGGGAACCCGCTGCCGCCCGGCACGGCGAGCGGGCGGCGGTGCGTTGGCGGGCGTCCGCCCGGCGGCCGGCCCAGTCAGCGCGTCAGCGCAGCAGGGCCTCCAGGAAGTCGGAGCCCAGCCGCGCCACGGAGGCCAGGTCGAGCTGGTGCAGCACGTACCGGCCGCGTTGGCGGGTGGTCAGCAGGCCCGCCTTCTTCAGCACGGCTATGTGCCGCGAGACCTCGGGCGCGGTGATGCCGTGCGCGTTGGCCAGCTCGCCGGTGGTGTGCGTGCCACGGGACAGCGTCCGGCACAGGTTCATGCGCACCGGGTGGGAGACCGCCTCCAGCCGCCGCTGCACCAGCTCAAGCGCCTCCGGGCGCGGCAACTCCGGGGAGCCCACCGGGTAGTGCACGACGGGCTTCCAGCCCGGGGCGTGCAGGACCAGCAGGTGCGGCTAGCCGAACGCGGTCGGCACGAAGGTGATGACGGCCCGCTCGCCCGGTTGGAGCGCGGTCGTCTGACCCGTCGCCAGCTTGTCCGCCACGATGCGCTGCCGCTCGGCGTCGAGGGTGAGTGCCGGCGAGACCTCGGCCAGTGCCTCGGCGAGGCCCCTGCGCCGCAGCACCTCCGCCTTGTGCCGGGCGTCGGCGGCGAGTTGCACCCGCACGCGCTGCCAGGTATCCCCGAAGAACGCCTGCTCACAGTCCTCGAAGAGGCGGCGCAGCCAGGCGCGTACGGCGGGCGGGTCGGCCAGCACCCGTTCCACGAACGCCGCCTGGCACGGGCCGCGCGCCGCCGTCCGCTCCCGGGTGCGGTCGCGCTTGTACGGGTCGTGCAGCGGGCTCGGCCGGGCGCGCCCGTAGCTGGCCGCGCAGGAGATCTCCAGGGCGGCCGTGACGAACTCCTCCTCCGGCATCTGGTCCAGCCGGTCCATGTCCTCGGCCAGCGTCGCGCCCGGGTCGGGCGGCAGCAGGATGTCGGAGCGCGTGGTGCGCCACAGGAAGTCCGCCTCCTGGAGCCGGTCGGCCAGGTCGGGTTTGAGCGCGCAGGCGGTGGCGGTGGTCCAGTTGTGCAGCCCCGGGTGGTGGGCGGGCTCGGACAGCGCGTGCAGCGCCGCGCCCAGTTCCGCCATGGGCGAGGGGGCGAAGGCGATGCGTTCCGGGGGCAGGCCCGCGATGTCGATGGTGACGCTCACAGACCTACTGTGCACTGTTCGCGGCCCAGCTCAGCGCACACTTGACGGCCTTCGTCAATCGAAGCGACGCGCTCGGCCGGGCCGGCGCAGGGTTGAGGCCATAGACATCACGCAGCAGTACGCACTGGACCTCTACCGCAGCGCACAGCAGGGCGTCCCCGCGCCGCCCGCAACGACTGGCGGGTGGCGGGTGAGGTGCGCGAGTACCGCAGGTTCCAGGCCGTGGTCGCGGAGCGCGCGATCGGCGGCGGCCTGGCCCCCGTCTGCTGAGCGCCGCGCGCGCCACGCTGACCCGCTGGCTGCACCCCGCGACGAGCCGTGGCAGCACGGCCGCTCGCCACACGCCGGCGCCCGCCGCGCCGGCGACCGCGCCGGTGCGCACGGAACCCGCCCGCCCGGCGCCCCGCCGCGCGACCACCGCCACCAGGCACCACGCCCGCGCGACGGCCCCAGAGCGCGACCTGTGCGACGCCGGGGGCCCGGAGCCGGCCGGCCGAGTAAGCCGCCTGGCCCCGTACGTTCGTACATCCCCCGCATGCCCCCGTACGCCGCGCACACGTCCCCCGTAGGCCCCGCGTAGGTCCCCGGTCGACCCGCGCGCGGTGGCGGGGGCGGGGCGCGGGAGGGGGTGGGCGGCGGCGGGCGGGGCGGCGCGCGGAGTTATCCACAGGCCCTGGGCGCACCAGGGGACGGCCGTGGGCACTCGCGTAGCCGTAGCATGGCGCTCAATCGTCCGGTACCCCTCGCGGACTGGAACGGAAGGCCGTCGCTCCGTGAATCCACCCCACCTCCCAGACCCCCAGGACAGGCCCGCCCGGCTCACCGTCGGAGTCGTCGGCGCGGGTCGCGTCGGGCCCGCGCTCGCCGCCGCGTTGCGGCTGGCCGGGCACCGCCCGGTGGCCGCGTCCGGCGTCTCCGACGCCTCGGTGCGCAGGGCCGCCGAGCTGCTGCCCGACGTGCCCCTCGTGACCCCCGCCGAGGTGCTGGCCTGCGCCGAGCTGGTGCTGCTCACGGTCCCCGACGACGTGCTGCCCGGCCTGGTCGACGGCCTGGTCGAGACCGGCGCGGTGCGCCCGGGGCAGCTCCTAGCGCACACCTCGGGGCGGTACGGGACGGGCGTGCTCGACCCCGCGCTGCGCGCGGGCGCGCTCCCGTTGGCGCTCCACCCGGCGATGACATTCACCGGCACGGCCGTGGACGTGGAGCGGCTCGCGGGCTGCTCGTTCGGCGTCACCGCGCCCGAGGAGCTGCGGCTGGCCGCCGAGGCGCTGGTCATCGAGATGGGCGGCGAGGCGGAGTGGATCGCCGAGGAGGCCCGCCCGCTCTACCACGCGGCGCTGGCCATCAGTGCCAACCACCTGGTCACGCTGGTCGCCCAGGCGCGGGAGCTGCTCCAGGAGGCGGGCGTCGCGGCGCCGGGCCGGATGCTCGGTCCGCTGCTCGGCGCGGCGCTGGACAACGCGCTGCGCGGTGGCGACGCCGCGCTGACCGGCCCGGTCGCGCGCGGCGACGCGGGCACGGTCGCGGCGCACGTGGCCGAGTTGCGCCGGCGCGCGCCGCAGATGGTGCCCGGCTATCTTGCCATGGCTCGTACGACGGCCGACCGCGCGCTCGCGCACGGTCGGCTCAAGCCGGAGCTGGCCGAGGACCTGTTGGGCGTGCTCGCGCACCAGGACGAGGACGGGCCGCCCGGCGGCGACGGCACGAGCAGCGCGAACGGTACGAGTGGAGGCGACCGATGAGCCCGCTACGGTGGAGCGAGGCCGGCGCCGGCGGCCCCGACGTGGAGCTGTGCACCAGCGTCCGCGACTACGACGAGGCGCTGACCCCCCACGCGACGCCCGGCCGGACGGCTGTGGTCATGACGATGGGCGCGCTGCACGCTGGGCACGCCGCGCTGATCCGCGCCGCCCGGGCCCGAGTCGGCGACGAGGGCCTGGTCACGGTCACGGTCTTCGTGAACCCGCTGCAGTTCGGCGCGGGCGAGGACCTCGACCGCTACCCGCGCACGCTGGAGGCGGACCTGGAGCTGGCGGCGGAGGCCGGCGCTGACATCGTCCTCGCGCCGCCCGTGCGGGACGTGTACCCGTGCGGCGAGCCCGAGGTCCGTGTCACGGCGGGCCCGATGGGCGGGCGGTACGAGGGGGCGTCCCGCCCCGGCCACTTCGACGGGGTGCTCACCGTCGTCGCCAAGCTGCTCCACCTAACCCGGCCCGACGTGGCGTTCTTCGGCGAGAAGGACGCGCAGCAACTCGCCGTGATCCGGCGCATGGTCACCGACCTGAACTTCCCGGTCCGCGTCGTCGGCGTCCCGACTGTGCGCGAGCCGGACGGCCTCGCCCTCTCCAGCCGCAACCGCTACCTCGCGCCCGCCGAGCGCACCACGGCCCTTGCCTTGTCCAGGGCGCTGTTCGCGGGCCGCGACGCGCTGGCCGCCGCGGGCGGCGCGCCCACGCCGGCCGCCGACCGGCCGGTTCCGGCCACTAACGGCCCCGCGCCGAGCGCACCGACGACGGACACCCCCACCGTGGACGTCACCGCCACCGACGTCACCCTCGTCGTGGACGTCACCGCGACGGACGGAACCAAGGTCGCCGCGCCCGCGACGGGCGCGCCGGCCGGGGGCGCCCTGACCGGCGCCGCGCCCGCTTCGGCGACGGCAGTACCGCTACCCGACCTCGTGCGGCGGGCCGCGCGGGCGGTGTTGGCGGAGACGGCCGACCACCAGCCGGCGCTGGTCCTGGACTACCTGGCCCTGGTGGACCCGGCCGACTTCACCGAGGTCGGCGACGACTTCACGGGTGAGGCCGTGCTCGCGGTCGCCGCCCGGGTCGGCGCCACCTGCCTCATCGACAACGTCCGCCTGGAGTTCGCGCAGCGGGGAGTCAGACCATGACGCGTACGGAACGCGGCACGCCCGCCGCGCCCACTATCACCGACGCAGCCACCACCACCGACGCGGCCGGTGGGCCCGCGCCCGGAGCGGTGCTGCGACTGCACGCGCCCGCGCCCGGGTGGGCGATCGACGCCGACGTGGTGGTCGTCGGTTCCGGTGTGGCCGGGTTGACGGTCGCGCTGCGCTGCGCCGCCGCGGGCGCCTCGGTCACCGTCGTCACCAAGGCCCGGCTGGACGACGGCTCGACGCGCTGGGCACAGGGCGGCGTCGCCGCGGCGCTGGGCGAGGGGGACACCCCCGAGCAGCACGAGGCCGACACGCTTGTCGCCGGCGCCGGGCTCTGCGACCAGCATGCCGTGCGCGCCATGGTCACCGAGGGGCCCGGCGCGGTGCACCGACTGATCGGCACCGGGGCCCGCTTCGACAGCGACGCCGACACCGGCGAGATCCTGCTCACCTGCGAGGGCGGCCACCACCGCCGCCGCATCGTGCACGCGGGAGGCGACGCGACCGGGGCGGAGATATCCCGCGCCCTGGTGGACGCCGTCCGCGCGGCCGGCACGCCCGGGGCGGCACCGGCCGGGGGCCGCGTCGATACCATCGAGAACGCCCTCGTCCTCGACCTGCTGACCGACGAGACTGGCCGGGCCGCCGGCGTGACCCTGCGCGTCATGGGGGAGGGCCGGCGGGACGGCGTCGGGGCGGTGCGGGCACGGGCGGTCGTGTTGGCCACCGGCGGCATCGGCCAGGTCTTCTCGGCCACCACCAACCCGCCCGTGTCCACCGGCGACGGCGTCGCGCTCACGCTGCGGGCCGGGGCCGAGGTCTCGGACCTGGAGTTCGTCCAGTTCCACCCGACGGTGCTCTGGCTCGGCCCGGAGGCCGAAGGGCAGCAGCCGCTGGTCTCCGAGGCGGTGCGCGGCGAGGGCGCGTACCTCGTGGACGACGAGGGCACCCGCTTCATGGTCGGGCAGCACGAGCTGGCGGAGCTGGCGCCGCGCGACATCGTCGCCAAGGGCATCATGCGCCGCATGCGCGAACGCGGCGCCGACCACGTGTACCTGGACGCCCGGCACTTCGGCGCGGCCATGTGGGAGCGGCGCTTCCCCACCATCCTTGCCGCGTGCCGCGCGCACGGCATCGACCCGGTGACCGAGCCCATCCCGGTCGCGCCCGCCGCCCACCACGCCAGCGGCGGCGTACGGACCGACCTGCGCGGCCGTACGACGGTCGCGGGCCTGTACGCGTGCGGGGAGGTCGCCTGCACGGGCGTTCACGGAGCCAACCGGCTGGCCTCCAACTCGCTCCTCGAAGGTCTGGTCTTCGCCGAGCGGATGGCCGCCGACATCGCCGCGGAGATCGCCGCGCCCGCCGCCGCGCCCCAGGCCGCCCCCAGCCAGAGCGCTTCGACCCAGACCCCGCCCGAGTCGGCCCCGGTCACCGCGCGCGCCGCCGCGCCGGAGCCCGCCCCCGGCCGCGTCGACGCGCCGGCGGTCACCCCGCTCCTCGCGCCGGAGGCCCGGTTCGCCGTGCAGCGCGTCATGACGGCGGGCGCCGGAGTGCTGCGTTCGGCCGAGACCCTGAGCCGGGCTGCCGAGCAGCTCGACCGACTGCACGAGGACGCCGCGCGGGCCCTGGAGCTCGACGGCAAGACCGCGGAGCCGGGCGTCGAGACGTGTGAGGCGACCAACCTGTTGCTGGTCGCCCGGGCGCTGGTGGCCGCCGCGCTGCGGCGCGCCGAGACCCGGGGCTGCCACTGGCGCGAGGACCGCCCGGACCGGGACGACGCCGCCTGGGCCCGGCACCTGCTGGTCACCCTGCGCCCGGACCGCACCCTCGTGGTCCGTACCACGGCCGGCACGGCCTTCCCGCCCGTCCACCACGGCCCCGAGACCGGCCCCGGCACCGAAACCGGCCCCGGCCCCTGCCCCGGCCTTGAAACAAGCCCCAGCCCCGTCGACGACGTTAGCACCAACGAGCCCACCCAGGAGTCGTGACCGTGAGCACTCCCGACGACAACCCGCGCCCAGTGGACCTCCCGCTGTCGCCGATCGGCGGTCCTGCAGCCGCCGGAGGAGCGGGGGAGACCGGCGGCTGCGGCGACGGCTGCGGCTGCGGCGCCGCCGACGGCGCGTACGAGCTGGACCCGCTGGAGTGCGGGCTCGACCCCGACCTCGCGGCGCTGCTGGTCGCGGCCGGGCTCGACCCGGTGCAGGTCGAGGACATCGCGCACGTGGCGATCGAGGAGGACCGCGATCGCGGCGTGGACGTCACCACCGTCGCGACCATCCCCGAGGACGCGGTCGCCACCGGCGACTTCACGGCCCGCGAGGCGGGCACCGTGGCCGGCCTGCGCATCGCCGAGGCAATCCTGTCGGTGGTGTGCACCGACGCGTTCGAGGTCGAGCGGCACGCCGAGGACGGCGACCGGGTCGCCCCGGGCGACCGGCTGCTGTCCGTCCGTGCCCGCACCCGCGACCTGCTGACCGCCGAGCGCAGCGCGCTCAACCTGATGTGCCGGCTGTCCGGCATCGCGACCGCGACCCGGGCCTGGGCCGACGCGCTGTCGGGCACCGGCGCCGCCGTCCGCGACACCCGCAAGACCACCCCCGGCCTGCGCGCCCTGGAGAAGTACGCGGTCCGCTGCGGGGGCGGTGTCAACCACCGGATGTCCTTGTCGGACGCGGCGCTGATCAAGGACAACCACGTGGTGGCGGCTCGCGGCGTCGCGGCGGCGTTCACGGCGGTACGGGACGCGTTCCCCGGGCTGCCGATCGAGGTCGAGGTGGACCGTGTCGACCAGATCGAGCCGGTCCTGGCCGAGGGGGCCGAGCTGATCCTGCTCGACAACTTCACGCCGGAGCAGACCCGCGAGGCGGTCGCCCTGGTCGCCGGCCGCGCCAAGCTGGAGTCCTCGGGCCGGCTCACCCTGGCGAGCGTCCGCGCGTACGCGGACGCCGGCGTCGACTACCTCGCGGTCGGCGCCCTCACCCACTCGTCGCCCATCCTCGACATCGGCCTCGACCTGCGGGAGGAGGGCTGATGCTGCTCACCATCGACGCCGGCAACACGCACACCGTCCTCGGCCTGTTCGACGGCGAGGAGATCGTCGAGCACTGGCGCATCTCCACCGACGCCCGCCGCACCGCGGACGAGTTGGCCGTGCTGCTGAACGGCCTGATGGGCATGCACCCGCTGCTCGGCCAGGAGTTGGGCGACGGCATCGACGGCATCGCGAGCTGTTCCACCGTCCCCTCGGTCCTGCACGAGCTACGCGAGGTCACCCGCCGCTACTACGGCGACGTGCCGGCCGTGCTGGTGGAGCCGGGCGTCAAGACCGGCGTGCCGATCCTGATGGACCACCCCAAGGAGATCGGCGCCGACCGGATCATCAACGCGCTGGCGGCGGTGGAGCTGTACGAGGGGCCGTGCGTGGTCGTGGACTTCGGCACGGCGACGACGTTCGACGCGGTCAGCGCGCGTGGCGAGTACATCGGCGGCGTCATCGCCCCCGGCATCGAGATCTCGGTGGAGGCGCTCGGCGTCAAGGGCGCCCAGCTCCGCAAGATCGAACTGGCCCGGCCGCGCAGCGTCATCGGGAAGAACACGGTCGAGGCGATGCAGTCCGGCATCCTGTACGGCTTCGCGGGCCAGGTGGACGGCGTCGTCGCGCGCATGGCCCGCGAGCTGGCCGACGACCCCGACGACGTCACGGTCATCGCCACCGGCGGCCTGGCCCCGCTGGTCCTCGGCGAGGCGTCGGTCATCGACGAGCATGAGCCCTGGCTGACCCTGATCGGGCTGCGCCTGGTGTACGAGCGCAACGTCTCCCGTACGTGAGCCGGGCCTGCCGGTAGGGCGCGCGCCGCGTGGGCCCGGCGCATTCCGGATGTGCTTTTCCCGGTGGTCGCGAGGGCCCGGTCCGGGGCGGGCGGCCCGGGCCCACGGTGTGCGTTCTCCGGGCTCGCCCACGCTTGCCCGGGGCTCGGCCGCGCCTCCGGTTCGGCCGCCTATCGGAACCACCACCGGGACATATCCTGGCCGCGCGCCCCGGCGCCGCGTCCCGCGCCGGGGTACCGGCACTCAGCGAATCCCGTGCGTGTACCCGCGGCTTCACCGGCTACGCGCCGCGCGCCGTACCGAGAATTCCGCTCCCATTGCCGTAGTCCTCACTCGGCCGCTCTCTCCGCGCGGGAAACCGTGCGCATAAGCGCGAATCGGCGCGGCCTTATTCAGATCTGATCGGTGATGACAGATTTTGCAAGCGCGATTGCACTCTGTGATTGCCAACGGGTTACGAAACGGCTACGCGGCGATAGGCGCACAACGGCGCACGAAGGCGCGAAATGCGGCGTATCGCGGGGCGCATCCAGCCATCCGGTCACCCCGGTCACCCGGTCATCCGGTCACCCTGCGTACCGCAGAACGACGCGCGCTCCGCGGGCAGGAGGCGAGCCTCGTCGAGCGCGTGCGGCACGCGACCCCCTCGGGCGAATCGCCGCAGGTGGGGCGGGCCGACGCGGGCCGCGCGGCGGGAGGCGGGGCCCTCACGGCCCGTGCGCCCCGGCCACGGCGGGACCGGCTCGCACGGGTGCGCGGACGGGGCCGTGGCGCGCGGGTGCCGGCCGTATGGCTGAGGGCGCGCCCTGGTATGGCGTACTGAGGAGTATTTGTCCGCTTAGCACTTAAAGTCGTTCCATGCCCACGCCCTATGGATCGCGAGGCGGCATGGCGTTCAGCGCGGACGAGCTGCGCGTGCTGCGACGTGCCCTCGCGCTCGCGCTCGAACCGCCCGCCGCCACCGTCACGGCCGCCCCCACCGCCCCCGGCCCCGCTCGCGCCGCCCACGGCGCGGACGGGCAGCGGGTCCCGTTCGCCCCGGGCCAGCGGCGCGCGCTGGGGCCGGACCGGGACGAGGAGGTGCGGGAGTTCCTGCGACTGGCCCAGGGCGTGGACGAGGCGGCGCGGGAGGGCGGCCGGCTCCGCGCCTTCCTGCTGGCCGAACTCGCCCGCTACCGGGCCGCCCTGCCCGGCGCGGCCATCAGGCTACCTGGAGCAACTGGCGAGCGCCGTCGCGGCCGGACACGTCCCGTGCGCCGCGGACCTGGTTGCCCTGCGCGCGCTGTGCGCCACCCCGGCGAGCCCGGCCGAGACGCGCCGGCGCACCACCTTGTTGTGCCGCTGCGAGTGGCTGGCCGAGATGGAGGTGCGGGCCCGCCTGGTCGCCCTGCCGGGCGGCAGGGCCGCAGCTCCGCACCTCACGGCCGGCCGGGCCGCGGCTCGCCCGGCTGCGGCTGGCCCGGCCGCGGCTCGCCCGCACGCCCCGCGCCCGTGGCGCGACCGCCTCTCGCGGGACATGCGCGCGGGCGTGCGCGACACGCCGGACGGCCCCGCGAACGATGCCCCGGGCAAGACTCCGGACAAGTCCCCCGGCAAGCCTCCGGGGCAGTCCCCGGACAAGGCGCCCGGGCCGGTCAGGCGGCCTCCCGGCGGGCCCGAGCCGAGCACGCCGCGCCGCCCCGTACCCACGCCCGGCGAGGTCTTCCCGCCCAAGCGCCCCACCGCCGCACCGGCCGCGGCCCCACCCGCGGACGACCGCCTGCCCACCCTGCTGCCGGTCTGCTCGGCTTGATCCGCGCCCCGGCGCACGCCCTGCCCGTGCACCCGGCGAGCCCCGCGCGGAGCCGCCCCGCCCGGGCCGCCGGGCGGGGGCCGTACGCCGGATGTGCCGGCCCCTGTCGGGGCGGCCCGGGGGCACCCCGTAACCTGGGGGTCTCAAGCACAGGGAGGCCGACACTCATGGATTACGTCTCCGCGCTGGTCCCGCCCGCCGTGATGGCCGTGGCCTTTATCGCGCTGATCAAGACGATCGTGAAGAGCCAGGGTGGCGTGAACAAGAGCAAGGAAGACGCCGCCGTGGACGCCGCACTGGTGCGCTCCGAAGCGGCCAAGCAGGACGGCGTACCGGAGGGCCAGGGCGCCTGAGCCCACCCCGTTCCGCCGCGCCGCCGCCGAGGCTTACCGGCCGGCCGGGCGGTGGCCGTCGACCCCACGAGTCCACCCTCGGTGAGCCCGCCCCGGGCGCAGGCGCCGGGCCGAATGGCCGGAACGTGCGCCCTTTTTCCCGCTTAACAGTCGGGCAAATAGGACATATACCACTGTTATTCGAGTGTGCCTCGGCCATTGGGAGAGCTGGAAGACGCGGTCATGGCGCGGGTGTGGAAGTGGAACCGCCCGGTCACCGTCCGAGAAGTGTTGGAAGACCTTCGGCAGGAACGCTCCATCGCGTACACGACCGTCATGACGGTATTGGACAACCTTCACCAGAAGGGTTGGGTGCGACGCGAGGCGGAAGGCCGCGCCTATCGATATGAGGCCGTCTCCACCCGGGCCGCCTACGCCGCCGCACTCATGAACGAAGCGTGGTCCGCCAGTGACAACCCCGCGGCGGCGCTCGTGGCTTTCTTCGGCATGATGTCCGAAGGCCAGCGGGAAGCCCTGCGCGATGCCATGCGGGTGGTGCAACTCGACCAGCCCGACGAGGCGAGCGGTGAAGCGGGGCGATAGCGTCCGGCCATGTCCCCGCTATCAAAAGCCGTCACCGTCCGCCGCGCCCGCACCTCCGATGTTCGCGCCGTCCGGCGTCTCATCGACGCGTACGTCGGTGAGCGCATCCTGCTCGACAAAGCGACCGTGACGCTTTACGAGGACATCCAGGAGTTCTGGGTAGCGGAGCGGGACGAGGATGGCGAGGCCATTGGCTGCGGCGCGCTCCACGTGATGTGGGAAGATCTGGCCGAGGTGCGCACTCTGGCCGTGCGCCCGGGTCTGGCCGGCTGCGGCATCGGACACCAAGTACTGGACAAGCTGTTCCAGACGGCGCGATGGCTCGGCGTTCGGCGAATTTTCTGCCTCACCTTCGAAGTCGAGTTCTTCAGCAAGCATGGCTTTGTAGAGATCGGGGAGACGCCGGTGGACGGCGATGTCTACAGCGAGCTGCTCCGTTCCTATGACGAGGGCGTCGCTGAGTTCCTTGGCCTCGAACGAGTGAAGCCGAACACCCTTGGCAACAGTCGGATGCTTCTGCAACTGTGATCGCGGGCCCCTATGTCCGAATCGCTCACCTATCACATAGCTCCGCAACGGAGTGTTCCCACACGGATGCGTAGCCGAACCTTCGCTGGGGGTTTGTGTTTTCTCGGGAAAAGCGGTTTGCTAATGCCTCGTAATCCCTTATCCGTGAAAGGAATCCTCAATGGCACAGAAGGTTCAGGTCCTTCTTGTTGATGACCTCGACGGTGGCGAGGCCGACGAGACCGTGACGTTCGCGCTCGATGGCAAGACGTACGAGATCGACCTCACCACGGCTAACGCCGACAAGCTTCGCTCCGCTCTCGAGCCGTACACCAAGAGCGGGCGGCGCACCGGTGGCCGTGCCGCGGGTGGTCGCGGGCGCGTGCGCGCGGGCGCGGGCACGAGCCAGGACACGGCGAAGATCCGTGCCTGGGCGAAGGAGAACGGTTACGAGGTCAACGACCGTGGCCGCGTGCCCGCCACCGTGCGTGAGGCGTACGAGAAGGCCAACGGCTGAGTCCGGCCGCCAGTATCACGCCGCACGCACCGCAGCAGTCGGGCCCGGTGGCACTCCGTCGCCGCGGCGCTGACCAGTCGGACCAGGTCCGGAGCGTCGGCGTCGCCCCGAAAGCCGTCTCTTCCCGCACCGTCGGGAAGGCCGTGGGCCCCTCGGGCTCCCTCCCTGCACCGGAGGCCGAGGGACGGCAACGCCCTGCTCGACCCGCGGCCGGGGATCGGGGGTCGCACCCAGGTGGCGCCCTCCGGCGAGCCGTGGTCACCGAGGGCTGCGGGGACGGGGGCGGCCATGCGGCCACCCGCGCCGAGCACGGTCAGCTCCAGCGGCACGCCGCCCCAGTCCCACCAGTCGAGCAGCCCGGGCAGCTCGTCAGCGCCGCCCGGGGCGACGAGGAAGTGCATCGCGGGTCCGTGGACGGCCACGGGGCCGGTGTGCGACACGCGGTCGAGCACCGCGCCGCCCGCGTCGGCGGGCAGCACCAGAACGTCGGAACAGAGCCCGGTCAGCAACTCGACCGGCCCCTCGCATGCCGGGGCCGTCGGCCAGCCAAACTCGCGCTCGTACCACTCGCGTACCGCACGCCAGAGCACGCGCGCGCCCGGTGTCGTACGGGGCCGCGCGGGGGGTGCGCGGCGGGGCGGGTGCCACCGCTGTCCGGTCGGGGGAGGCCATGTCCGGGGCAACCCGTCGGGGGAGCGAGAGGTTACGCTCGGTTGACATAGAGTAACTTTCTGTGAGCATCTCGGGGTGTGCGAGCGGCGATCGAGGCTTCGCGGAGGCGCGAGGTTGTTCGCCCGTAGCGGATGGAACCGGGTCGCGCGGCATGGAGTGTCAGTGCGTGAGGGTTAAGACAGACCTAGTGGGAAGGGGCGGTCCGACGGCCGGGGCAGCGGCGCGTTCGCCATTGGCGTAGTGGCGGTGTGCGTAGAAGCTTGGCCTGCGGGAACATCGTCTCGCACCATCGGGTTGGAGCAGGTGCCGGCTGTTCGGGGCAGGAATCCCTCCCCATCGCTAGTGGAGGAGATCCCGGGTGTCGGCAGTTGGTAATGAGCGGTCCCTGCTTGCGGGACTAAGCTGCGGAAGGACAGGGAGGGGATCGTCCCCGATCTTTCTGACCGCTCTGAGGAGCGATTAACGATGTTCGAGAGGTTCACCGACCGCGCGCGGCGGGTTGTCGTCCTGGCTCAGGAAGAAGCCCGGATGCTCAACCACAACTACATCGGCACCGAGCACATCCTCCTGGGCCTGATCCACGAGGGTGAGGGTGTCGCCGCTAAGGCCCTGGAGAGCCTCGGGATTTCGCTCGAGGCGGTCCGGCAGCAGGTGGAGGAGATCATCGGTCAGGGCCAGCAGGCCCCGTCCGGCCACATCCCCTTCACCCCCCGTGCCAAGAAGGTGCTGGAGCTCTCGCTCCGCGAAGCCCTTCAGCTCGGGCACAACTACATCGGCACGGAGCACATCCTGCTCGGCCTGATCCGCGAGGGCGAGGGCGTCGCCGCCCAGGTCCTCGTGAAGCTCGGGGCCGACCTGAACCGGGTCCGGCAGCAGGTCATTCAGCTGCTTTCCGGTTACTCCGGTGGCAAGGAAGCCGCCACGGCCGGCGGCCCCGCCGAAGGCACGCCTTCGACGTCCCTTGTCCTGGACCAGTTCGGTCGCAATCTGACGCAGGCCGCCCGCGAATCCAAGCTCGACCCGGTCATCGGGCGCGAGAAGGAGATCGAGCGGGTCATGCAGGTGCTTTCGCGCCGCACCAAGAACAACCCGGTCCTCATCGGTGAGCCCGGCGTCGGTAAGACGGCGGTCGTCGAGGGGCTGGCGCAGGCCATCGTCAAGGGCGAGGTGCCCGAGACGCTCAAGGACAAGCACCTGTACACCCTGGACCTGGGTGCGCTGGTCGCCGGTTCCCGTTACCGCGGTGACTTCGAAGAGCGCCTGAAGAAGGTGCTCAAGGAGATTCGCACGCGCGGCGACATCATTCTGTTCATCGACGAGCTGCACACCCTGGTGGGTGCCGGCGCGGCCGAGGGCGCGATTGACGCCGCCAGCATTCTCAAGCCGATGCTGGCCCGTGGTGAGCTCCAGACCATTGGCGCCACCACGCTCGACGAGTACCGCAAGCACCTGGAGAAGGACGCGGCCCTTGAGCGCCGTTTCCAGCCGATCCAGGTCGCTGAGCCGTCGCTGCCGCACACCATCGAGATCCTCAAGGGCCTGCGCGACCGGTACGAGGCGCACCATCGCGTTTCCATTACCGACGCCGCCCTGGTGGCCGCGGCTCAGCTTGCCGACCGCTACATCTCCGACCGCTTCCTGCCGGACAAGGCTATCGACCTCATCGACGAGGCCGGCTCCCGGATGCGCATTCGCCGGATGACCGCTCCGCCGGACCTCCGCGAATTCGACGAGAAGATCGCCGACGTGCGCCGCGAGAAGGAGTCCGCGATCGATTCGCAGGACTTCGAGATGGCCGCCGGGCTGCGTGACAAGGAGAAGCAGCTCCTGGCCGCGAAGGCGAAGCGCGAGAAGGAATGGAAGGCCGGCGACATGGACGTCGTCGCCGAGGTGGACGAGGAGCTGATCGCCGAGGTCCTCGCGACCGCTACCGGCATTCCGGTCTTCAAGCTGACCGAGGAGGAGTCCTCCCGTCTGCTGTGCATGGAAGACGAGCTGCACAAGCGCGTCATCGGGCAGAAGGACGCCATCAAGGCGCTCTCGCAGGCCATCCGGCGTACGCGGGCGGGCCTCAAGGACCCCAAGCGCCCCGGCGGTTCGTTCATCTTCGCCGGTCCGTCCGGCGTCGGTAAGACGGAGCTGAGCAAGACCCTCGCCGAGTTCCTCTTCGGTGACGAGGACGCGCTCATCTCGCTCGACATGTCGGAGTTCAGCGAGAAGCACACGGTGTCCCGGCTGTTCGGCTCGCCCCCCGGCTACGTGGGGTATGAGGAGGGCGGCCAGCTCACCGAGAAGGTGCGACGCAAGCCGTTCTCGGTCGTCCTCTTCGACGAGGTCGAGAAGGCCCACCCGGACATCTTCAACTCGCTGTTGCAGATCCTGGAGGACGGTCGGCTGACCGACTCCCAGGGCCGGGTCGTGGACTTCAAGAACACGGTCATCATCATGACGACCAACCTCGGCACCCGGGACATCTCCAAGGGTTTCAACCTCGGCTTCGCCGCCGCGGGCGACGTCCGCACCGGGTACGAGCGGATGAAGAACAAGGTCAACGAGGAGCTGAAGCAGCACTTCCGGCCCGAGTTCCTCAACCGTGTCGATGACACCGTGGTCTTCCACCAGCTCACCGAGGAAGACATCATCCAGATCGTCGACCTCATGGCCGCCAAGGTGGACGAGCGGCTGAACGACCGCGACATGGGCCTCGAGCTCAGCGCGGACGCCAAGTCGCTGCTGGCCAAGCGGGGTTACGACCCGGTGCTCGGCGCCCGGCCGCTGCGCCGGACGATCCAGCGGGAGATCGAGGACACGCTCTCGGAGAAGATCCTCTTCGGCGAGCTGCGCTCCGGTCACATCGTGGTCGTCGGCGTCGAGGGCGAGGGTGACGCGAAGAAGTTCACCTTCCGCGGCGAGGAGAAGACGGCCCTTCCCGACACGCCTCCGGTCGAGTCGGCAGCGGGCGGTGGCCCGAACCTCACGAAGGAAGCGTAAGCAGTCGCCGTACCCCGGCACCCAGCCCGCCCCGGCCCCGCTTCGGCGGGACCCGGGGCGGCCTTTCGCGTCCCCGCCCGGCTCCACCGCGGGAAAGCCGTGGCACCCGGGGGAGGATCACCATGGAGCCAACCGCCGGCGCGCCGCGACCCGCCTCCAGCGTCGTCGTGCCGCTCGTGAGGAAGCCGACTGCGTCCACCCTCCTGGAGGGCCGCTCGCGCCACGCGAGGGGGCCCGCCCGGTTACGGGCCGTGCAGGACGCCGAGGATGTCGAGGGCGCGGCGGGACGAGCGCGGGCCGGTGTCGACCTTCGCGAGCGGCCCCGCCGTCGGGGTTGGGGTCGGCGGGCGGGACGGGGGCGGCCGTCACGAGCCGTACCCGGGCGGCAGGAGGTCGGGGCGGAGGCTGTCGGTGCCGGTGAGGCGGGTGCCCGGGGGGAGGTGGAGGGTGGTGAGGTGGGGGAGGTCGGCCAGGGGGTGAGGTCGAGCCCCGAGTTCGGCACGCGGCGCCGCTCAGGTCCAGCCAGCGGAGTTCCGTGAAGGACCCGGGCAGCAACGGTCAGGGCGCGGTGTCGAAGAAGAGCTCGCCGTGGTGGGCCGGATCCACGGCGAGCCGGTGGACTGTGGGCAGGACGTGGCGCGGTTCCAGGAGGGTCAGCGAGTGGACCGTGACGTCCAGGTACTCCAGGTGGCCCAGGGAGCTGATCGCGTCCCATTCGGCGGCGCTCTCCGGGCTGTTCTGGCCGAGCACCAACTGCCGTAGCAGGGGCCACCGCCGCAGGTCGGCGACGCCGTCGGCGGCCCGGGAGAGCATGGAGAGGTTCAGGGCGCGCAGCGGGGCGTCCAGCGGCCACTGCGCCAGGCGCCACGTCGTGCCCCAGGGCCGTTTGACGTCGAGCGAGTGAAGGCGGGCAGGGAGCGGAGCGGGCTGAGATCGATCTCCGCTTGCGCGGAGGGCAGCCCGAGGGTGAGGGATTCCAGCGACGGCAGTGCGCCGACGGGGCCCAGGTCGCGGACGGATGGGCAGTCCGCGAGGTTGATGCTGATCAGCTCGCGCTGCCCGGCCAGGAACCCCAGGTCGTCCAGCAGGGTGTTACCCCGCATCCGCAGGTGGGTGAGCTGGTGGCGGCGTACGTACCCGGCCACCGCCTCCGGGTGCACGTCGCCGCGCGTCTCCAGCTTGGGCCGGCCGTCCATCACGGCCAGCGCGTGCAACTCGTCGGCCGAGGTCGCCACGTAGTACAGCCCCTCCGGCTTGAGGTGGGCGATGAACTCGTCCGCGTAGCGCTGGGTGTCGTACCTGTGCCAGGCCCAGACGAGTTGGGAGCGTCCGGAGATCGACTCGTGGTCCCTGAACCGGGCCAGTGTCGCCATGGCCGCCTCGGAGTCGATGTGGGACGCAGTCGTGGCCACCTGGGCTGCCTCCCGCTCCGACAGCTTCTCCGGACCCGGCAACAGCTAAAGCACCAGCGGGCCGACCTCCGCCAGTTGCCGCGCCGACACGTTGGTGGCGGGCGGGATCAGTCGGGCCGTACGCTCCTCCACCTCGCCCCGTACGCCGGGGTCGACCTCCGTCGCGTGCTCCAGGCAGGCCAGTGCCAGCAGGTGGACGCGCATGCGGGTGCGCGCGTCGGGCGCCTCGTCGCCCCGCCTCACCAACTCCCGGAGCAGCTGGGCCCGTTCGCGTGGGCGGGCGTGGGCCACGGACATGCGGATGACGTCTTCCCACTGGTCGTCGGCCGCGTGGTCGATGAGGAGGCCGATGTCCCACTCCTCCACCGCGCGCTTGGCGCCCAGGTAGTCCTGGAAGGTGCGGTGGACGAAGTCCACGGCGTTCGGGCCCGGGGCGCGGAGGAGGCCGCTGCGGTGGAGGAGGTGGCGGAAGATCGCCGGTGCGTCGCCCTGGGCGGCGGCTGCCGGGACCGCCGGCAGCGCCTCGGCGACGATGCGCTCGGCGCGGCCGCGGTCCAACTCCGTGCGGCTGTTGCGGATGAGCCAGTAGGCGAGCCGTTGCAGGAGTTGGACCTGCGGTTCCTCGTGCAGCTCGATGCCGTACGGGCCGCTCATGTCGCGCTCCCGGTCGCGGCGGGCGAGCAGCATGGACAGGGCCGCGTCGTACAACTCCTTGCGACCGTGCGGGAGGTAGCCGCGGCGGGTCGCGGTGCAGGGCGCAGATCAGGCCACACATGAGCGGGTTGGTGGCCAGCCGGCCGAGGTCCTGCTTGGTGCGGACAGCGGTGAGCAGCGACCGCTCGTACGCGTCGGGGCGGTCCGCGACCTCGTCGGTGGCGCCGTCGCGGGCGGCGGTGTGCCAGCGGTCGATGAACGCGGCCACCTCGTCGTGGCCCATCGGTGACAGCGTCAGCTCGTCGAAGCCCTCCTGGCCCAGCCAGTTCTCGCGGACGGCGGAGGGGCGGGAGGTGACGAGGTAGAGGTTGTCCGGGTACGCGTCGAGCAGGTCGCGCAGCCAGCGGCGGGTCTGTTCGCGCTCGCTCTCGGGGATCTCGTCGATGCCGTCGACGAGGACCAGGCCACGGCCGTCGGCGAGCACCCGGTCCGCCCAACCCTCCGGCTGCGCGTCGGCGATCGGGCAGCCGACGGCGGACAGGAACCGGCCGGGCGTGGGCAGCCGCTCCCCGCCACGGGTGAGGGTGCGCAGCGGGAGGACGAAGGTGACGCGGCCGTAGAGGTGGACCAGGCGTTCGTCGTACTGCCGGCGGGCCGCGACCACCTCCAGCCACTGCACCAGCGTCGTCTTGCCGGAGCCCGCCACGCCGCGCACCAGCACCCGGTCCCGGTCGGCCAGGGCCTGGTTCGGCGGGGAGCGGCAGCTCGGGGGCGTACGGCTCCTCCGGCTCGGCCTCGGGGGCCACCTCGTCGGGGTCAAGGCGGTAGCTCAGGGAGCGCGTGATGGCCTGGCGGTGGGCCTCGCGACGGTGGCGGCCGAGCGGCGTGGCCTGGAGGCTCAGGTACGTGGCGTCCAGCGGCCAGCGGTCGGGTGACGCCGTGAGGTCGATGCCGTAGATGGTGAGGGTGCCGTGCTTGCGGGTGACGTAGCGCGCGTACCGCTCCTCGAAGCGCACGTCGGTCGCCGCGTGCGTGGGGTTGCGCTCGATCAGCGCGTCCACCTTGGCCACCAGCTCGGACAACTGCTCGCTCTACCGCACCAGGGTGTGCGCGACGAAGCTGGAACGCTGCGTGAAGAAGTGCAGCATGTGCAGGCAGGCGGTCTCCAGGACGGTGTCGTGGAGGGCGGCGGCGTCGGCACTCAGGTGCGCCACGCGGGCCGGGTTCCCGGAGGTGGCCTCCCGGAAAGGAGACCAGCCCGCAGACGCGCACCGGCCGATCCACCAGGCCGGCGCCTGGCCCCTGCGCCACGAACAGCTTCCTGATGAGCGGCACAATGGCGCTCGACGATGACCGTTGGCTCCACGTTCCACGCCCCCCTTCCCCCGCCCACGCCCCGCAGGGAGCACGCCCCGGGCCGCGCGCGGCCCGCGCGCCCGCTTCCGTACGGGCCGCCGACCTCGCCCCGTGGGGCGCCCCCCGCTCCCGTACAGGGCCGCCTGCCCAGGCGCCCTGCCCAGGCGCCCCGTCCGGGCCCGCCCGGCCGGTGCTCAGGCTACTGCGGGCGGGGGTCGTTGGTCCCGGGGCGGACAGGCCAACGCCCAGGTCACCAGGCCCGCGTGCGGCGGTCGGCGGCGGCCCGCCCGGTGACATGTGGCACAGGGCTCTTTCGGCCTACTAGGCGCGATAGCGGGCGGCGGTGGGGGCCGCTCGGGACTTTCGGCCCGTGAGGGCCGGGCCTTTCGTGAGGGCCGGGCCCGGGCTGTTCCGCCACCGGGGAGCCGGCGCGGGAAAACCCCGGTAAATGCCCGGTGTGACGGTCACGGGTGCGTTTCCGATGCCTCTCGCCGACTGTCCGAATAGTCTTAACGGGTGATCATATCCGGCCGGGAAGGGCCGAATTTCCCCGGCTTTCGCCAAGAGATCGGATAGTAGGAACGCGAGTGGGACCCCCCTTGGCAGAATTTCGCCCCCGGGTTACCAAGGTAGGGCGATCCCGGCGAACCGCAGAGGATTCAAAGTCGGGATCAATTCATTTCCTGGATTTCCCCGGAGGTAGTTCCGTATGACGCAGCACACCAAGGCCACCCACGCGAACAAGTCGGTCCTGCGCACCCGCGCCGCCGTACTGGCCGTGGGGCTGGGCGGCTCGCTCGCGCTGGGGACCGGGGTGGCGCTGGCAGCGACCCCGCAGTCCGACGTGTTCGCCGAGGCTTCGGCCGGTTCGCTGGAGAAGTCGATTCAGACGCAGGCCAAGGCGCAGGCCGAGGCCGCTCACAAGGACAAGAAGCAGGACGAGAAGCACGGCAAGAAGAAGGCCGCGAAGAAGGCCGACAAGCGGTACAAGGGGCACGGCAAGGCCAAGCGCGCCGACCGTTCCCAGCGCACCCCGCTGAACGCCGCCTCCTGGATCGCTCCGGTCGGCGACGCGCCGCTGAGCGCCCCGTTCGCGGCCGGCGGTGACCGCTGGGCTCACGGCCACTCCGGCCAGGACTTCGCGTCTCCGTCGGCACCTCGGTCAAGGCCGTGCACGGCGGCACCGTGATCAAGGCCGGCCCCAACGGCGGCGGCGACGGTCCTGCGTACGGCAACGCCATCGTGATCAAGCACAAGGGCCAGACGTACACCCAGTACGCGCACCTTTCGAAGATCAAGGTGGACGTGGGCCAGACCGTGGACCGGGGCCAGGCGATCGGCCTGTCCGGCAACACCGGTAACTCCTCCGGCCCGCACCTGCACTTCGAGGTCCGCACCGGCCCGAACTACGGCTCCGGCATCGAGCCGCTGGGCTTCCTGCGCGGCCACGGCGCGTACGTGGGCTGATCACCCGGAACGACGCGAGCGGCGGCCGGTCTCCACGGAGACCGGCCGCCGCTCGCATGCGTGCGCTAACGCGTCGCGGGCTCCCCCGTGACGTCGGTGCCGGCGTCGGCCTCGTCGGCGTCGGTCACGATCCGCAGCGGGCCCGCCAGGGCCGCGGACAGTGCCGCGCACAGCGGCAACTGGAGCGTGAACAGCGCGATGAGCAGCGTGACGAAGGCGTAGTCCACGGCCTGCCCCGCGCCGTCGTACAGGAACTGGATCACGCTGACGACCAGCAGCACGCCCCCGTACACGACCGTGTTGCGGGTCGCGACCAGCCACCGGCGCGGCGTCGGCCGGGCCCACGCGAGCACGCCGATGATCAGCGCGGCGAGCACCGGGAAGGCCAGCGCCCAGTTGCTGAGCCAGTCGCCGGAGAACGTCTCCCACGAGCTTTCGCCCTCGTCGTCGGGGTAGCCGCCGGCGTAGATCAGGACGAACGACAGGAGCGCACCCACCGCCCAGGGAACGAACGTCGCCGCTATGGCGTACGCGGTTGCCTGGACCGGGGGTGCGCTCATGGGTCGTGCCTATCGTCAGGGGGCGGACGGAGGGCTTTCCTACCGCGCCATTCCGTCGCGGCCGCCGTTAGTATCCGCCGTTGTTGCCAATCGTAGCCGCGGGGCAGGCCGGCTTGAACAGGCAGGTCGGGCTGGCCTGCTTGGACGTGTGCAGGAACTTCGTGTACGTCTTCATCGGGGACCGGGTGAATCCACTGATGATGATCTCGTGGTCGGGCATCCGCTTGTGCCGGCCGGAGATGTAGAAGTCGCCGCTGCGGCTGATCCGGGCGTTGTAGTAACCGGAAATGTTGCCGACGCCGCAATACGGATTACCGGCCTCGGTGATACCGCGCACCTGGGCCGACTTCGAGTTCTGCGACATCACGCGGAACGACATCTTCTTTCCGCTCGCGGTCTTCTTCGAGACGAACTTTCCGTTCGTCTTGTAGACGTGCGTTGTGCCGATGTGCGCACCCCACGAGGAACCGCCGTTCCAGTACACCGTGCCGGTCAGGTCGGTGCGGTGGCTCTTGCTGTCCGTCTTGCTAAAACCGCGGTTGTCACCCGCGTACTTGTAACCCTTGGTGTACTTGCACCCCACCGGCGCCGTGACCCACTTGTTGCGGATGAAGGTCCGGTAGCGGATGGTCGTCGAGTGGTACTTCTTCGCCTTGGCCTCCGCCGCCAGAGCGGCCCGCTCCAGCGCGGCCGGCTGCGAGTCGGTCGGCACCTGGACGTTCAGGCTCCAGGTGTGGCCGTTGAGCGGCGCCTCGCCGCTCTTGCGGAACGCGGCCCGCTCGCTGTCCGTCCACTCGCTCGCCGGCGCCTTGGCCGTGGTCGTCACGCGGTACTCGCTGGCGGCCCCCGGGCGTGCCTGCGTGTCGCGCAGGCTGGTGCCACGGGTGGTGGCGATCAACTGGCCGTCGCGGAAGACCTGGTACGGGTCGGCGCCGGCCACGCCGGGCCACGACAGGTCCACGAACTCGTCATTGGCGGCCCAGGCGGCGCGCGCCGACGTGCTGTCGGCGCTGCCGGCCAGGGTCGGGCCGTCGCCGCCCGTGCCCTTCAGGACGGTGAAGTCGGTGGCCGTGCCCCTGATGTGGCGCAGTGCCTTCGGCGCCGTGCCGGCCTTGGTCAGGAAGCGGCCCTGGTCGGCGCTGAACCGGTAGCCCGCGCTCGGCGCGACGCCGTTCTGGTCACTGGTCCGAGCCTGGCCCGCGCCGGGCCGGACCCCGTCGGCCGCCGGGCTGGCCACCGCGCCGGCGGTGCCGCCCGTCATCAGGGCCAGCGGCAGCGCGACCGCCACCAGCGCCTTGGGCAGGGCCCGGCGCGCCCGCCCGGGCGCGGCGGACTGGGTCGGCTCCGTGGAATCGGCGGAACCTGCGAAATCTGCTGAATGCGTGCGTATGGAACCCATGTGGTGATGTCCCCCCTGAACACTCGACGGCCTGGTTCCGGCTATCGCCATAACGGTCTTGACGCGCCAAAAGATGGCTCCGTCGCAGGTCACCCTATAGGTAAATGGCGTGTACAGGTCGCTTTTGTTGAGCGGATTTGGCGCGTTTGCGGCAGCGCTGGATGACACGAGGGTGGTCGATCGGTCAGCGTTCGATCAGACGATCACCAATGGTAATCAATCCCTTACAGTCGCTCGCCGCTCTCCGTACCGTCGACGAGCGAGCGGCCGAAAGTCAGGCCGACACGCGAACTGGCCGCGCGACGGAAGGGCTCAGCATGGAGTGTGAGGAAGGCCAATCCCAGGACCCCATGGGGTTCTTCGGGGGCGAGGTGCGGCACGCCCGTGAGCACGCCGGGATGACCCAGCTGCAACTCGGCACGGAGGCGGCCTACGACCGTACGTACGTGGCTCAGGTGGAAGGCGGAAGACTCCTCGGCTCCATGCAGTTCGCCGAGACGTGCGACAGGGTGTTCAAGACCAACGGTTACTTCGTACGGCTGCGAAAGCGGCTGGCCAAGTTGGTGGGGCATCCGTTCTGGTTCCTGCCGTACACCGAGGTCGAGATGACGGCCCGATCGATCTCCGGCTACTCCAACGTGTTCTTCATGGGCCTGGTGCAGACCCCTCGGTACGCGGAGGCGGTGTTCCGTGCGGCTCACCCCCGGGTCACCGACGCGGAGATCGAAGAGCTGGTCGAGTCCCGACTGGCGCGCCAGGACATCATGAAGCAGAAGTCGCCTCCGCTGCTGTGGATCATCGTTCATGAGGTCGCTCTCCACACCGTGGTGGGAAGCCGAGAGATCATGGCGGAACAGCTCACACACCTTGCGGACCAGGCGAGTTCGCCCCATGTGAACGTGCAGGTGCTCACAAACGACGCCGGAGCCCCAGCATCCAACGTCCCGTTCATCCTTGTGGACCGTGACCAGCCCGAACCCAAGGTCTACAGCGAGCCGTTCGGGTACGGGCACCTGAGTGAAGACCCGGAAATCCTCCGCTACGCGGCAGCGACGTACGATCGGCTGCGAGCCTCGGCTCTCTCGCCAGAGCGCTCTGTCCAGCTCATCCGTCGCATCGCTGAGGAGTTCTCGTCATGACGGAACAGGTTTGGGTGAAGTCGTCCTACAGCGGCGGCCAAGGCGAGTGCGTTGAGTGGGCCCCCGGTCGCGTCGCCACCACCGGCGCCGTCCCCGTCCGTGACAGCAAGGACCCGCACGGCCCCGCGCTGCGCTTCGACGCGGCGGCCTGGTCCGCCTTCGTCGCGGGCGTCAAGGCCGGCGACTTCGGCGCCTGAGCCCATCGCCACGACAGGCCCCCGCCAGCGCGCCGGCGGGGGCCTTCGTTCGTACGGGCGCGACTCAGGCGTCCCCGCCCTGCGGCAGCAGGTGCCTCAGGCTGTTCGGGTGCTCGCGCAGGTAGTCGGCCAGGGAGCGGGCGGGGCTGCCGGTGAGGCGGGGGACGACGTCGGAGACGGCGCTCATCTCGTTGCTGGCGATCGCCTCGTACGAGCTGACCCAGCCCGCGAGTTCCCAGGCCACGGCATTGTAGCCGGCCCGGGACGCGTACGCCTCCTCCTGCGTCTCGGCGACGTAGCGCACCTCGCGCCCGGTCGCGCGGCTCAGTTCGTCGGTGACCTCGGCCAGGGTGAGCGTGGTCGGGCCCGTGACGTCCTAGGTGACGCCGTCGTGCGTGCCGTCGGTGGTGGTCAGCACGGCGGCGGCCACCCCGGCCACGTCCTCGTGGGCCACGGCCGCAACCCGGCCGCTGCCGGCCGGCCCGCGGATCACCCCGTCGGCGCCTGTCATCGCGGGGAACGCGGCGAGGTAGAAGCTGTCGCGCAGGAACGTGAACGGCACGCCCAGACCACGGACGTGGCGCTCGGTGTGCCAGTGGTCGCGGGCGAAAGTGAACGTGGCGTCGGGCGCGGCGCCCTGGAACGACACGTACACGATCCGCTCCACGCCCGCCACCGCCGCGCCCACGGCGGTGATGTGCTCGCGGACCTGGTCGGCGCTCTCCCGGGCCGACACCAGGAACAGCGTGTCCGCGCCGTCGACGGCGGCCCGCATCGCCTCCGCGTCCCCGTACTCGGCGGGCGGCGCGGCGACCGCCCCCGGCAGCTCGGGCAGCTTGGACGGGTCGCGGCCGAGCAGGCGCTGCTCGACACCGGCGTCGGCGAGCCGGCGGGCGACGAGCCCGCCGACGCGGCCGGTCGCGCCACTGACAGCGATCACTGGGGGCATGGTGTGGGTGTCCTCTCCTCGCGTGCGGGGAGTGCCAGTGTGCGCGCGTGTGCCTGCCGAGCGGTACGCGACGCGGGCGGGGGACGCCACCGTCACACCCGCCACCCGGGGGCGGGGGCCCCGACCGGCGCCAGCCCCGTACGTCGATGGCCGGCCCTCGGCCCGTACGCGGCTGGCCGCCGCTCAGTCCGGTACGTGGATGATCGGGAAGCTGCCCGTGTTGGTCGGCGCGGAGTCCGGCAGCCACAGCACCGCGACCGCGCCCTCCGCCCCCTCCGCGGTCGGCTCCGCGTTGCGGAAGGTGAGCCGGGCGCCAAGCACCCGGGCCTGGCCCTGGGCGATGGTCAGGCCGAGGCCGTGCCCCTTGCCGGCGCGGTCGCTGGCGCCGGTGCGGAAGCGGCTCGGGCCCTCCTTGAGCAACTCCTCGGGAAAGCCGGTCCCGTGGTCGCGGACCCGGATCATCCGGCCCTCGACGGTGACCTCGAACGGCGGCTTGCTGTGCTTGGCGGCGTTGGCCAGCAGGTTGCCGATGATCCGCTCCAGCCGGCGCGGGTCGGTGGTCACGTACGCGTCCCGTACGACCGAGATCCGCGCCTCCGGCGCCACCATCCGCACCCTGCGCGCGACGAAGTCGCCGAGCGCGATGTCCTCCAGCTCCGCGCGCTCCGCGAAGCCGTCCAGTCTGGCCACCTCCAACACGTCCTCGACCAGCGTCCGCATCGCCTGGGCGCGGTCGCGTACGAGTTCGGTCGGGCGGCCCGGCGGCAGCAGTTCGGCGGCGGTGAGCAGCCCGGTGACGGGGGTGCGCAGCTCGTGCGCGATGTCGGCGGTGACCCGGCGCTCGGCCTCAAGGCGCTGCCGCAGCGTGTCGGCCATGCTGTCGATCGCGCCGGCCAGCTCGTCGGTCTCGTCCCGCACCCGGCCGCCGATCTGGTCCCGCACCCGGATGTCGCCGTCGCCCTCGGCGACCTTGCGGGCCGCCGCCGCGGCCTTGCGCAGCCGGCGCGAGAGCTGGTCGCCGATGAGGACGCCGAGCGCGACGCCGCCGAGCACGACGGCGAGTGAGCCGACCACCAGGACCCGGTCCAGCTCGTCCAGAACGGCGAAGCGGTCCTGGAACTGGCCGTGCACCGACAGCACCCGGCCGTTGCTGACCGGCACCGAGGCCCACACCTCGGGCGCGCCGGAGCCGTTGTCCTGGAGGTAGGTGGCCCGCAGGCCGCGCGCCGCCTCCTCCTTGAGCTGCTCGGGCAGGTCGGGGTCGTCGATCTTGGCCTGGAACAGCAGCCGGCGGGTGGACTCGTAGAACCGCTGCGCGGCCTGCACGCGGTCGTCCATCACGTCGCGGCTGTTGTCGAGCATGGACGCGCGGGCCGCGTTGTGGACGACGAGGCTGAGCGAGGTGGCGATCAGGGCGCCGACACAGGCGATGGCCAGGCTGACCTTCCAGCGCAACCCGGTACGGAACGCGAGCCTCGCCACGTCAGCCCTTGAGCTTGTAGCCGAAGCCGCGGACCGTCTCGATCCGGTCCTGGCCGATCTTGCCGCGCAGCCGCTGCACGTGGACGTCTACGACCCGGGTGTCGCCGCCCCAGCCGTAGTCCCACACGCGCTCAAGGAGCCGGTCGCGGGAGAGGACGGTGCCGGGGGTCGCCGAGAACTCCAGGAGCAGCCGCATCTCGGTCGGCGTCAGCGCCACCGGCGCGCCGGCCTTGCGGACCTCCATGCCCTCCGGGTCCACCTCCAGGTCGCCGAAGCGCAGCGGCCCCTCGACGGGCGCCGCGTCGGAGGGGGGCGCGCCGTTCGCGCCGCCGGGCCCGCTGGCGTGGCCGAAGCGGCGCAGCACGGCCCGGATGCGGGCGACGAGGACGGCGCCGTCGAACGGCTTGGTCACGTAGTCGTCGGCGCCAGCCTCCAGGCCGAGCACGACGTCGATGCTGTCGGCACGCGCCGACAGCATGATCACCGGGACGGTCGACTCATCGCGTATCCGCCGGCACAGACTCACCCCGTCCAGGCCCGGCACCATCACGTCCAGCAGGGCGATGTCCGGCCGGTTGGCCCGGAACCGCTCCAGGCCCGTCAGCCCGTCGGGCGCCGCCGTGACGACGAAGCCGTCCCGCTCCAGCGCGAGCTGGGTGGCCTCGCGGATCACGTCGTCGTCCTCGACGAAGAGCACATGTGTTTCCGCCACGGTCGCCGTCAGCCTTCCGTTCCGTCGTCACTGGGCAACTCGTCGTCGTCCGCGTCGTCGTCTTCCATGGTCTTGTTGAAGTCCGTGTGCGTGCGGCCGGTCTCGGTGAACCGTTCGTCGGACCAGCGGTAGTGGATGACATCCTCGCCCGATGGGCAGCACAGCGCGCCACCCGAGTCGTAGACCTGCTGGGTGACGCGCAGTTCGTTCTTCTCGATGTCGATGTAGACCGGCGCCTGCTCGGCGAGGAAGACGTTCTTGTAGTCCTCGCCGCTCTTGCGGTACACGTACGAGCCGATGCCGAAGCCGTCACCGCAGGTCATGACGTTGACGACGACATCGGTCGTGGAGGCGCCGGTCAGCTTGCCGTAGCTGACGTCGATCGGGTACTCGTTCTTGACGCAGGGCTTGAGGTTCCGCTTGAGGTCGGCGTTCACCTTCGGGTCGCTCTTGACCAGCGCGACGGCGTCCACCTTGACCGGGGACGCCTCCATCGTCGGCACTGCTGAGGGCGTCGTCTCCCGCGTCACCACGTCGCGCTGCGCCTGGCCCTCCTTGCGCACGCCATCGCTGGCGGAGTTGCACCCTGCCAACACCAGACCGACGGTCGCGGCGAGCGCCGCGACCGCACCCCCGGTGAACAGGGCGGTTCTGCTGGGAGCCGGCTTTCTCAGGCCGCGCACCTGGCCTGCCCCCGATCGTGGCGCTCGCGGCGGTCCTTGTGACCGTGGCCGGGGGCCGCACCGACTGCGCCCACGGGGCTGACGGCGCCGACTGGGGCCATCGGGCGCTCGCCCAGCGGCTGCCGCTGGCGCACCACGCCACCGAGCGGGACGGCGTGGGCCGCCGGGCGGGTGACGGGCCGGGCCGCGGCGGCGGCGGTCGCGGGGCGGTGGGCGCCGGCCTGGGGGCGGGCCGCGGCGCCTGCCTGGACGCGGGCGTCGGTCCGGGTACGGGCGGCGGCGGGGCGGGGCACGCCGGGGCCGCCGTTGATCCGGGCGTTCGCACCGGCCCGAGTGCCGCTGGCCGCGGGGGTGGTGCTGGCCGCGCCGGTCGGCTCGCTCGCGCCGCGCCGATCCGCGCGCTCCAGCGCGGCGGCGTCCAGGTCACGGCTCTCCAACTCCTGGCGCAGCCGTGCCAGAGCACGGTGCAGCGTGCTCTTGACGGTGCCGGTCGACATGCCCAGCGCCTCCGCTGTCTCCTCGGTGCTCATCTGCTCCCAGTGTCGCAGGACGACGACGCTGCGCTGCTTCGGCGCCAGGCAGGACAGGATGTCCACCAGCAAAGCCCGGTCCGCGTGCTGCTCGGTGCCGTCCTCGACCCGCGCGTCCGGCAGCTCGTCGGTGGGCACCTCGTCCAGCTTGCGGGCCCGCCACCACTCCGTACGCGTGTTGATCATGACACGGCGCAGGTAGGCGTCGGCGAGCGACTTGTCGGCGATCCGGTCCCAACGGCCGAGGGTGCGCACCAGCGCGGTCTGGAGGAGGTCCTGGGCCTCGATCGGGTCCGGGACCAGCCGACGGGCGCTGCGCAGCAGGGCGTCCTGCCGGTTGCGAACGTAGTCCTCGAAGTCCAGTACCTCGCCGCTGCTGGCCATAGCGCAGCCTCCATTCCCCGGTGTTCCCCACGTCACGCCACTGGTCATGTGGCCTGTTACCGAGGAACCTACGGAGGTACTGTTGCGGCATTCCGTACGCCAGCACGGCCGTCCGTGCACAGCTACCCATAGGTTGTGTAACAACGGCCGCCAGGCGCCCCACCCGTCACGGAACGCGTCCGCCGCCCTACGCGACGCTGCCCTCCGCGGCGGACTCGGGCGCGGCGGGCCGGCCGGGCGCGCTGGAGGGTGGGGCGCGCTGGGGTGGGGCGGGGCGCGGCCTGCGAGCGGGCGCCGTCGGGCGCGGGCGCGTGCGCCCGGCGGGTGCCGGGGGTCCGATGAGTGGGTGCGGGCGCGTGGGCGTGAGTCCGACAAGGAGTGGGGGACGCGGCCCGGTCGGCCGTGGGCCCAGGGGCTCAGGTCTGCGGGAGCCGGTAGACGCCGCCGGCGAGCGGCTCCACCAGACCGTCGGCCACCAACCCGTCCAGCGCCCTGGCCCGCTGCACCGGCTCGTGCCACACCCGGTCCAGCTCCGCCTGCGGCACGGGCGAGGTCGCCTCCCGCAACACCGCCAGCAACTTGCCGCGCACCTGCCGGTCGGTGCCGGCGTACGTCTGGCCACGGCGCGGCGGCCCTTCGTACGCCGGCGAGCCCGCCAGCTTCCAGGCGCACCGCGCGGCGATCGGGCACCGACCGCACTCGGGCGAGCGGGCGGTGCACACCAGCGCGCCCAGCTCCATCGTCGCCGCGGCCCAGCGCGCCGCGGTCGCCTGGTCGGCGGGGAGCAGCGAGCGGGCGAGCTTGCGTTCGGCGGCGGTGGTCGCGTTCGGCGGGTACTCCTTGCCGGTGACGGCGCGCGCGAAGACCCGGCGCACGTTCGTGTCGAGTACCGGATGGCGCTGCCCGTACGCGAAGGAGGCCACGGCCGCCGCGGTGTACTCGCCGACCCCGGGCAGCGCGAGGAGCTGCGCGTGCTCGCGCGGCACGTCGCCCAGGTGCCGCTCCCTTATCGCGGACGCGGCGGCGTGCAGCCGCAGCGCGCGGCGCGGGTAGCCGAGCCGGCCCCAGGCGCGGACCGCCTCGCCGGGCGGCTCGGCGGCCAGGTCGGCGGGGCGCGGCCAACGGGCCAACCACTGCTCGTAGACCGGCAGCACCCGGTTCACCGGCGTCTGCTGGAGCATGAACTCGCTGACCATCACCCCCCACGGTCCCGCCTCGGGCCGCCGCCAGGCCAGGTCGCGGGCGTGCGTCTCGAACCAGGCGTTGACGGCGGTGTGCAGGGCGGTGGCCGAAGCGGGCGGATCGGCCGGTTCTGCGGCGGCCGGCTCGGCGGCGCGTGACGCGGCGGCGGGTCGTTCGGCGGCGGGTCGCCCGGTGGTGGCCCGGGCGGCGGCCGCCCGCGGTGGGGTCGCGGGCTGCGGCGTCTGGGGGGCGTGCTCGGCGGACTCGGGGGCGCACTCGGCCGGCTGCGAGGCTTCGACGGATGGCGCGGGCGTGGCAGTCATAGCATCAACGATCCTGGCATGCCCCCGGCTCGCGACGAAACGGCCCGCGCCGGGCGCCCGGGTGAGCCGCGAGGGCCGTACGGGCCACGCGCACGACGTCCCGGGGCCCGTCGCGGAGGTCTGGTGGGCGGCTGGGACTGGCGTGGGGGCTGGTGTGCGGCGTGAGGTCCGTGGGGGTGCCGGGGCGTCCAGTGGGGGCCCGGTGTGGGGTTGGGGCGTGCCGTACGGAACCCTTAGGGCGGCCGGAACGCGTCGTACGGAACGCGCCGGGACGGAACGCGTCGGTGGCCGGCGTCGCAGAGCGCCAGGGGCCCCGGTGCGCGAAAAAGTGCGCCCGGAAAGCCGTGTCCGGGCAGATGATTGAGAAAAGTCGGCCCGGAATGCGGCGGGTACTGGCGGGTCTCCTAACGGATCTCTCGTAGAGTTTCCGCGTGGGATCTCTGCGCAATCCGATCGGTCCGCTCCCTTCCTCCATCTACTGGCGGCGGAGGGCAGTTGCGCTGTCCCTGGTCGCGTTGCTCGTCCTCCTCGTCATCTGGGCCGTGGGCCTGGGTGGCGACGGCGGCGGCAAGGACGACGCCAAGGGCCCCAGCGGCGGTGACACGGCCAGCACGATCACGCCCGGGCCGTCCTCGTCCGGACCCGTCAACGACCAACGGCCGGGCGGACGCGACGAGTCGGATGACGAGAAGGAAACCGGCGGCACCGGCGGCTCCGGCGACAGCGGCGGCTCTGGTGGTACGGGCGGTTCCGGCGGCAACGCCGGCGGCGGCCCGGGTGGTTCGGGCGGCAACGGCACCATCGGCGCGGCCGGCGGGCTCGGTGTCGGCAACGGCGCCCTTGAGCCGTCTGACTCGACGCTGGCCGACTGCGAGGCGGGCACGGTGGAGTTGACGCTGCGCAGCCTCAAGAACTCCTACGAGCCCGGCGACAAGCCGAAGTTCGAGCTGGCCGTGAAGAACTCCGGCGACGGCGCCTGCAAGGTGGACCTCGGCTGCGCGTCGGCCTCGCTCACCATCACGGACGCGGCGGACGACCACGTCTGGGTCTCGGACGACTGCCCGAGCGGCAACGCCACCTCGATGGTGCGGGTGCCGGGCGACGACGCGATCAAGCGCACCGTGGATTGGGACCGCAAGATCACGCACGAGAACTGCGCGTCCCCCTCCGGTGTCCAGGCAGCACCGGCCGGCACCTACCTGGTCGAGGCCAAGGTGGACGGCCTGGGCACGGCCCGCGTCTCGTTCGTGCTGGCCAAGGACTGAGGGGGCCTCCCCCTCCCACCCCGCTCCCCCGCCCCGCCGCGTGCCCGGCGCGCCACCCCGCTCAGTCACCCAGCCCGGCTACTCGACCAGGGACCCCGCCCCCAGCGGGGGCCCGCCTGGCCCGGGGCCTCGCACCTGCCCAGGGCCACGCTCTCGACCGGCGTCGCCCCGGCCCGACGCCTGCCTCCGGCCGACACCGGGCCGGGCGGGGCCGGCCGACGTCGGGGGCCGGGTCGGGTGGTCAGCGTCGCGCGGGCCGGACAGCGGTGGTGACCCGTACGATCTGGCGGCGCCGGCCCTCCCCTTCCGGCCGGCCCGCGCGAGTGCAGGAGACCGGAGCCCCATGCAGACCGCCCACGCGTCCACCGGGCGCCCCGCCGACACCGTACGACCGCGCGCCGCGCTCGCGATGGCGCCCGAGGCGGCCGACGGCGTGCTCGACGCGGCGGCGCTGGCTGCCCTCGCCGAACTCACCGACCTGACCCCGCCGCCCGCCCTCGCCGACTTCACCACCGAACGGGCTCGCCGGGTACTGGCCGACACCGAGTTGCTCATCACCGGCTGGGGGTGCCCGCCCATCGACGAGCGGGTGCTCGCCGCCGCACCCCACCTGCGGGCGTCGTGCACACGGCCGGCTCGGTACGCGGCCACGTCGGCGCCGCCTGCTGGCGGCGCGGCATCGAGGTCTCGTCCGCCGCGCGGGCCAACGCGCTCCCGGTGGCCGAGTACACGCTCGCCATGATCCTGCTCGCCAACAAGGGTGTCCTGGAGTCGGCCCGTGACTACCGCGCCGCCCGCGCCCGCGAGCACTGGCAGTACGCGGGCCCCGAGCAGGGCAACTACCAGCGCACCGTCGGCATCCTCAGCGCCTCCCTCACCGGTCGCCGCGTCATCGAACTCCTTCGCCCGCACGATCTGCACGTCCTCCTCTACGACCTGTACGTGAGCGCCGAACAGGCCGCCGACCTCGGTGCCCGCGCCGTCGCACTTCCCGAACTCTTCGCGGCCAGCGACGTGGTGAGCGTGAACACGCCCCTGCTGCCCGAGACACGGGGCCTCGTCAGCCGCGAACTCCTCGCCGCGCTGCGCCCGGACGCGACCCTGATCAACACGGCGCGCGGCGCGGTGGTGGACCAGCAGGCGCTGACCGAGGCACTGCTCGCGGGCCGCATCAGAGCCGTGCTCGACGTCACCGAACCCGACCAACTCCCGCCCGACTACCCCCTGTGGACCTGTGAGAACGCCCTGCTCACCCCGCACATCGCCGGCTCCCAGGGCACGTAGCTGCGCCGGCTCGCGGCGGTGGCGGTCGACGAGGTGCGGCGCTGGGCACGCGGCGAGGGATTCACCCACGCGGTGCCGCCCGAGCGGGCGGCGTACCTGGCATAGGCCCGCCGGCGCGTCGGCCCGTCCGTCAGTCCGTCCGCCGACGGCCGCGACGGAGGCGCGGCGCGCGCTAAGCCACCCGGTAGCTCGGCTCGCTGGCCCGCAACCGTCGGGCGTACGACCAGGTCACCGCTGTCATCAGGACGGGTATCGCGAACAGTGGGGCGAAGGCCACGGCCCAGACGGCCTCGGCCGTCTCGCTCGTCATGAGCGTCTGGCTCTGGACGGTGCAGGCGACGGACGGTGCAGGCGACCACGAGTTGCCATATCGCCCCCAGCACCAGGGCCGCCGACGCGCTCCAGGCCAGCGCGGCGAGCGCCTTCGGGTGCTGGACCCGCCGCCGCTCGCTGACCAGCAACAGCGGGAAGAGGGCCGCCGCCTCGGCGAGCAGGGACAGGCCGAGGACATAGGCGATGCCCCATCCCGGGATGGCGAACTCCTCGCGCAGCACCCGGTCGCTGTAGCCGACGTAGACCCCGAACGCCATGGCGACGCGCCACAGCCCGGAGGGGACGGCGCACAGCGCGATGGCGTGCGCGCAGCATCGGGCCCACCGGGGTGCTGGGGCCAGCACCGAGGCGGAAGCGGGGACGGTCGCGATCGACATGCCCCCATCCTGACCGCGACCCGGGCCACCGCACATCAGCCCAGGCGGTGATTGGCAGTCAGCCGACGGGCGGACGGCCCCACCTTCCTATGGCACCCGAGCCGTACGAGCGTCGTACCGGGGTGCTACGCACAACCCTCAGTCACCCCGACCCCGACCACCAGCGAACACCCCACCCTCCAGGGCGAGGCACATCCTCGGGACGAGGAGTCCCCGGACCCGGGGCGAGGAGCATCCCCGGTCGAGGAAGCCGACCCGTCGCTCCCGCCGCGGGGCGCCACCGCACCGCCAGGCGTCCCCAAGGGAACCCCGCCAGGGGCTCTCGGGGCCCTCGGGGGAACTCCGAAGACGACCAGAGCCCCGGGACCGGGGCGGTCGGCCCCGAATACGACCAGAAGTCCCCGGGGGGAACCCCGAAGACGTCAGGTCACGCCACTACCCAGCGCGCGAGCGGCCCAGCGGCGAGCTACACGTACCGTTCCAGGATCGAGGACTCCGCCAGGCGGGAGAGGCCCTCGCGGACCGAGCGGGCGCGGGCCTCGCCGACGCCGTCGACCATCTGCAGGTCGTCCACACTGGCGGCCAGCAGCTTCTGGAGGCCACCGAAGTGTTCCACCAGGCGCTCGATGATGGCGCCGGGCAGCCGGGGCACCTTGGCCAGCAGGCGGTAACCGCGCGGGGAGACCGCGGAGTCGAGCGTCTCGGGGGAGCCGCTGTAACCCAACGCGCCGGCGACGATGGGCAGTTCGAGGAGTTCGGGGTGGGTGAGCGCATCGAGTTCGGCGAGCGCGTCGGCGACCGTGCGGGAGCGCTTGGCCGTCGGCTCGGGCACGTAGTCCCGCACGACCAGTTCGCGCTCCGGCTCGACGCCGGCGATCAGCTCGTCCAACTGGAGGGAGAGCAGCCGCCCGTCGGTGCCCAGCTCCACCACGTACTCGGCGATCTCGGTGGCGATCCGGCGGACCATCTCCAGGCGTTGGGCGACCGCCGTGACGTCGCGGACCGTCACCAGGTCCTCGATCTCCAACGCCGAGAGCGTGCCCGCGACCTCGTCGAGGCGGAGCTTGTACCGCTCCAGGGTGGCCAGCGCCTGGTTGGCCCGGGAAAGGATCGCGGCCGAGTCCTCCAGGACGCGGCGCTGGCCGTCCACGTACAGCGCGATCAGTCGCATCGACTGGCTGACCGAGACGACGGGGAAGCCCCCCTGGATGGAGACCCGCTGCGCCGTGCGGTGCCGGGTGCCGGTCTCCTCGGTCGGGATGGACGCGTCGGGCACGAGCTGCACGCCCGCCCGCACGATCTTGGTGATGTCCTTGTCGAGGATCAGCGCGCCGTCCAACTTGCACAGCTCGCGCAGTCGGGTCGCGGAGAACTCGACGTCGAGGACGAAGCCGCCGGTGCACATCGACTCGACAGTCTTGTCCATGCCCAGCACGATCAGTCCGCCTGTGTTGCCGCGGAGGATGCGCTCCAAGCCGTCGCGCAGCGCCGTGCCCGGCGCGACCGCGCTGAGGGAGGCGCGCATCAGACGATCGGAACCGGAGCTTCCCCCGGCCCTGCCGGGAGCTGTCGCCCGGTCGTTGGCTGCCACTGCACTCCTCCGTCGCCAGATCTGGTCGGTGCCGCAGGCCGCCCTGCCGGATGTACGTAGAGTTGGGTACGTACGGGCGTGCGGGCGAGACCAGGGCAAAGTCTACCGGCGGTCGGGCTGCTCGCGGGGAGCCTGGGGCGCCTCGCGGCGCGGCCGCTTCGGCAGAACGCGCAGCGCCTCGCCTATGTCGGCCACTTCGAGCACGCGCATACCGGGCGGAATCTTGCCCGCGTCGCCCGGCACCAGCGCGTGCGTGAAGCCCAGCCTGGCCGCCTCGGAGAGCCTGCGCTGCACCCCCGTCACCCGCCTGACCTCGCCCGCCAGGCCCACCTCGCCGACGGCCACCAGGTTCTTGGGCAGCGGCGTATCGCTGGCGGCGCTGGCCAGCGCGAGCGCGATGGCCAGGTCGGCGGCGGGTTCGGTGAGTCGCACGCCGCCCACGGTGGCGCTGTAGATGTCGCGCTTGCCGAGCGCGCTGATCCGACCGCGCTGCTCCAGCACCGCCAGCATCATGGACACGCGCGAGGTCTCCAGGCCGGACGTCGTGCGCCGGGGCGAGGGGATCTGGGTGTCCACGGTGAGCGCCTGCACCTCGGCCACCAGCGGGCGGCGTCCCTCCAGGGTGACGGTCAGACAGGTGCCCGGTACGGGTTCGGCACGGCGGGTGAGGAAGAGGCCCGACGGGTCGGCCAGGCCCGTGATGCCCTCGTCGTGCAGTTCGAAACAGCCGACCTCGTCCGTCGCCCCGTACCGGTTCTTGATGCCGCGCACCAGGCGCAGCCGCGCGTGTCGGTCGCCCTCGAAGCTGAGGACCACGTCCACCAGGTGTTCCAGCAGCCGGGGGCCCGCGATGCCGCCGTCCTTGGTGACGTGGCCGACCAGCACCGTGGCCATGCCGCGCTCCTTGGACGCGCGGATCAGCGCGCCCGCGACCTCGCGCACCTGCGCCATGCCGCCGGGCGCGCCGTCGATCTCGGGCGAGGCCACGGTCTGCACCGAGTCCAGGACCAGCAGCGAGGGCTTGACCGTGTCGAGGTGGCCGAGGACGGCGGACAGGTCGGTCTCGGCGGCTAGGTACAGGTGCTCGGAGAGCGCGCCGATCCGGTCGGCCCGCAGCCTGACCTGGCTCGCGGACTCCTCGCCGGTGATGTAGAGCGTGCGGTGCTTGTCGGAGGACGCCTTGGCGGCCACCTCGAGCAGCAGCGTGGACTTGCCGACGCCGGGCTCGCCGGCGAGCAGCACGACCGCGCCGGGCACCAGGCCGCCGCCGAGCACCCGGTCCAGTTCGTCGACGCCGGTGCCGCGCGCCGTCGCCTGCCGGCCGTCCACCTGGCCGATGGGCAGCGCGGCGGTGGTGACCCGGCCGGCCGCCGTCGTGCGCACCGCGGGGGCCGCGCCGAACTCCTCGACCGTCCCCCACGCCTGGCATTCGGGGCAGCGGCCGAGCCACTTGACCGTGGTCCAGCCGCACTCGCTACAGCGGTAGGAGGGGCGGTCCTTGGCGGGCGTGCGCGTACTACGGGTGGCCATGCGCATCACCGTAACGGTGCGGTCTGACACTCCCCGGCCCGGAGTGGGTCGAGGCGGGGCGCGCATCGGTGGCGGGGCGCTGTGAGCGGCGGCGGGACCGACGTGGGAGCGGGTGGAGAACGGGAGTGCGAGGCGTCCGGGGCCGCCGTCCGCCGGCCCCGGCCGGGTCGCGGCGGCGGGCCCGGCCCGGCGGGCGGGGAGCCGGGCCGGGGCGGGGGCGTGCCAAGGAAAGCGAACGGGCCAGACGCATATGTCAAGGTCGGGCCCCGGGAATGACGTAAAGCGAGAATCTTGTCCCCTTTCGAGTGAGATGGTCACCCGTACGAGTTAAAGGTCCCCGTGGCAGGCGGATGACCCGGTGTGATCCCCCTACCGTCGCCAGGTAATGAGCAGCAGGTCCGAGCACCCCACCCATCCCACCGGCGCACACCGCGCACAACGACGCGGCGCGCGCCCCCCGTACCGCCGTCGAGCACCCTCCCGCGTGTTACGAGCCCTACCTCGACGGCCTGTTCACGTACTGCCTGTCCGTGCTGTGCGACCACGACGCCGCCACCGTCGCACTCGGTGACGCGCTCGCGGTCGCGGAGCGGCGGCGGCAGCGCGGCCGGGCCGCCGGGTTCACGGCCAAGGACGGCGGCGCGGCCCCGGCGCGCGAGATGACCGTGCCGTCGCCGATGGCACCCCCCATGGCGCCCGAACTCTCCGTGCCACCCGGGCGGGCCAGGGCCCCGGGGCACGCCAAGCGGTCCCCCAGCACCGACCTCGGGCTGCGCCGCCCGTGGCTGTACGCGCTCGCCCGCTGGGCCTGTCTGCGGGCGCTCGCCGAGTCGCGGGCGGGCGGGTCAACCCGCCGCGCGGCGGGTTGACCCGCCCCGCGCACCCCGTACAGGCCCCCACCGCCCCCGCGCAGCGCCGCCGCGACCTTGCCGCGCTCGCCCCTGGCCCGAGGCCGCCGGCACCACCCCCGAGCAGCGCGAGGCCCTCGAACTCGCGGTGCGCCACCAGCTCTCGCCGCACGAGGTCGCGGCCGTCATCGGGCTCGACCCGGACGACACCCGGGCGCTGATCGCCAGCGCGGCCTGCGAGGTGGAGTGCACCCGCGTGGCGCTCGCGGTGGTCGAACTCGGCCGCTGCCCCACCGTCTCGCGACTCGCGGGCGACGCGCAGGTGCTGCTGTCCGCGGCGCTGCGCCGCGAACTCGTCCGGCACGTGGACGACTGCGGCCAGTGCCGCAGGACCGCCGAGCGCGCCACGGCCGGCTGGCCCTGGCCGGGCACGGCCGCGGCGCCGGCCGCGCTGCCAATCCTGGAGGCGCCGCGACCGGCGGTGTGCGCCGCGACGCAGTGCGCGCTGCGCGGCCGGCCGCCGCGGGCTGCGGCCACCTTGCCCCGGTTCGACCGGCGCGGCTTCCCCATCGACCCGAAGGACCGGGCAGCCCGGCGCGCGCGGCTGCGGAGCCGCGCGGTGACCACGACGGTGGTGGCGACCGTGGTGGCCGCCCCGGTGCTGGCGCTGTGGGCCGCCTACCGGGGCGCCCCGCTGACCGGCGAGAGCCAGGCCAACGGCGGGGTCTCGGCGTCCGAGCGGGACGAGTTCGGCGGTCAGCCGTACGAGGAGGCGGGGCACGCGCGGGGCAACCAGCCTGACGCCGACGTGGGCTGGCGCTCGCCCGACCGGGAGCGCGCTGAGGAGCGCGCGCGGCAGGAGCGGCGCGGCGACCCGCGCCCCACCGACCGCGCCCCGTCGCGGGGCCCGGCCACCCAGCCGAGCACCGACCGTCCGGAGCCCGGCACCAGCCGGCCCGCGCCCGCGCCCGGACACCTGACGGTGACGGCCCAGCCGGGCGAGGAGACGACGCTGATCACGCTGAGCGCGTCCGGCGGCAGCCCGGTGCGCTGGTCGGCGACGCCCGACGCGCCGTGGCTGCGGCTCAGCCAGAGCGCGGGCGAGCTACGGCCCGGCGAGTCGCTGAAGATCACCGTGTCCGTGGATCACGGCCTGGAACCGGCCGGTCCCCGGACGGCGCACGTCTCGGTGGCCCCGTCCGGATCGGTGGTCACCATCCAGGGCGTCGGCCAGGGCGGCGGGCCCGACCCGAGCCCCACGCCACCCGAGCCGATGCCCACGCCGACCCCGACACCCACGCCCAGCGAACCGGCCCCGACGCCGACGGAGCCCGCGAGCCCGTCTCCGTAGCCGTGGCGCGGCCGTGGCATCCCCCGGCGCCGCGGGGCGCCTGGCCGTGCCGGGGAGGCCGCGGGGCGTACGGGTGACATCGCGGAGCGGGCCGGGCGGTGGCCCGGCCCGCGCGCGGTGTCAGCCGGCGGTGCCCCGGACGGCCTCCGGCGCGGGCGTGCGGGCCGGGTCGGCCGGGTGCGGGGCCATCGGGAGCTGCGCGGCGAGCCGGGCCTCGCACAGCTCGACCAGCTTCGCGTACCCCTCCTTGCCCATCAGCTCGGTGAGTTCGGGGCGGTACGAGACGTACACCGGGTCCCCCGCGCCGTGCGCCGAGGTCGCCGACGTGCACCACCAGTGCAGGTCGTGGCCACCGGGGCCCCAGCCCCGGCGGTCGTACTCGCCGATCGACACGACCAGCACCCGGGTGTCGTCGGGCCGGTCCACCCAGTCGTAGGTGCGGCGGATGGGGAGCTGCCAGCACACGTCCGGCTTGGTCTCCAGCGGCTCGCGGCCCTCGCGCAGCGCGAGGATGTGCAGCGAGCAGCCCGCGCCGCCGGCGAAGCCGGGGCGGTTCTGGAAGATGCACGAGCCCTCGTAGCGGCGGGTCTGGCGCTCCCCGTCGTCGTCCTTCTGCACCCAGCCGGTGCGCGTGCCGACGTCGTGGAACTGCCAGACGTCCGGCGTGAGCCGCGCGGCGTGCTCGGCCACCCGCGCCTCGTCGTCCTCGTCCGAGAAGTGCGCGCCGAGGGTGCAGCAGCCGTCGTCCGCCCTGCCGGCCTGGATGCCCTGGCAACCCTGGCCGAAGACGCAGCTCCAGCGGGAGGTCAGCCAGGTCAGGTCGACCCGGAAGACCTGCTCGTCGTCGGCCGGGTCGGGGAACTCCACCCACGCCCGGGGGAAGTCGAGGCCCACCTCGTCAGCGAGGGCCCGCCCGGCGGACGGCACGTCCCGCGGAGCGGTCTTGCGGGCCTTCTTCGACCCCTGCTTTGGCGCTTTGTCCTGCTTCGCCTTTTTCGTCTTTGGCACGACTCCAGCGTATGCGCCACGGCGGGCGTTCCCGACGGCCCGGGTGCCCCCGTCGCCGCTTGACCTTGCCACGGTGACAAGGTTTTCACTCCGTGCCCAGGAGGTGGTCCCGATGACAACACGGAGACCGACGACGGAGCTGACGCGGGCGCTGCGGGGGTTGGTGGACGACGACGCGTCGGTGCGCCTGCGGGCCGCGCTGGCACTCGGTACGACGCCCGACGTGGGCTGCGTGGACACGCTGGTCGAGCGGTGCGCGAGCGAGCCCGAGTTCTTCGTCCGCGACGCGCTGACCTGGGCACTCACCCGGCATCCGGCGTCCGTGACGCTCCCCAGGCTGGTCCGCGAGGTCCACTCGGAGCACGCCCGGGCGCGCAGTCAGGCGCTGCACACGCTCTCCAAGATCGGGGATCGGCGGGCGTGGCCGGCCCTCACCCGGGAGCTGTTGACCGACGCCGACGACGAGGTCGCGCGCAGCGCCTGGCGGGCCGCCGTCGTGCTCGTACCGGACGGCGAGCAGCCGGCCCTGGCCCGGGTGCTGGCGACGCAGCTCGGGCGCGCTGGGCGCGAGACGCGGCTGAGCCTGAGCCGGGCGTTGGTCACACTGGGCGAGGTGGCGGTGCCAGCGCTGCGGGCCGCGGCGGTGGCCGCCGACGCGGAGGTACGCGCGCACGCGCTCGCCACCGAGCGGTCGCTGCGCGATCCGGACGCCGGGTTCGCGTTCGCGATCGAGAAGGCGAAGCGCGTCGTGGCCCTCGGCGACCTCGGTCAGGCGGACCAGCGGGACCCGCCAGGTCAGCAGGACCCGCCGGGCCAGCGGGGACGGGAGGGGAGCTAGGGCGTGTTTGATCGGCTAGGTGGCGCGGCGGTCGGGGGTCAGCGCCCGGATGCTGCGGCACTACGAGTCGCTGGGGCTGATCCGGCCCTCGGGCCGGACGGGCGCCGGCTACCGGGAGTACTCCGGCGCGGACGTCCAGCCGGTCTTCCACGTCGAGAGCCTGCGGGCGCTCGGGATGTCGCTGCGGGAGATCGGCCGCGCGCTCGACGACCCAGATTTCGCGCCCGCGACGATCGTCGGCCACCTCGTCCGCGCGACGCGCGAGCGCATCGCGGCCGAGACCGAACTGCTCACCCGGCTGCGCCGGATCGACGCCGCGGGCCCCGCCGACTGGGAGGACGTCCTCCGCGTCGTCGCGCTGCTCCAGGCGCTGGGGTCCACGAGCGCCGGCGCGCGCCAGCGCGCGGCCCTCGCCGTGGCCGACGAGGTCCCGGTGCCGGTGGAGGCCCTGGTCGAGGCGGTGCTGCGGGAGAGCGAGCCGAACGTGGCCGGGGCCCTGCGCTGGGCGCTGGCCCGCTCGGGCGACGGCGACGACGACGGTGACGGTCACGGCGACGGCGGTGTCGGCCACGGCCACAGCGGCGGCCACGGCGTTCCGGCGCTGCTGGCCGAGGGGCTCGCCGCGCCGGTGGCGGCGGTGCGCGAGCGCGCCGTACGGGCCCTGGCCGAGCTGCCCGGCGAGGAGGCCGCCGCCCACCTGCGGGCCGCGCTCGACAACCCCGACGCCGTGGTCCGCGGGCACGTGGCCCTCGCGCTCGGCGCGCGGGGCGAGGCCGACGCGGTCCCCGCGCTCGTCGACCTGGTGGTGGCGGGGCGGGACGACACCGGCGCGGCCGACGCGCTCGGCGCCCTGGCCGGCGACGCCACGGCGGCGGAGCGGATCGCCACCGCCCTGGCCGAGCGCCTCGCCGACGCCGCCACGCCCGTCCCCGCGCGCGGCCGGTTGACCCAGGCGCTGGCGGCCGTGCCCGGCCCGACGGCGATCCGCGTGCTCGACGAGCTGTCCCGCGACGCGGACCGCGCCGTCGCGCTGACCGCGACGTACGTCCTGCGGCTGCGCGCCGCAGGGTGAGTGCTCGCCGCGGGGCGGTCGGCGGTCCCGGGCCGCGTCCGGGGCCGAAACCGCCCCCGTCGCCGTACCGTGACCAACCGAGCCGTATCGTGACCGGCCCCTCGGCACCCGCCGGCGGTGCACAGTAGCGTTCTGGCCATGAGACTCGGTGTCCTGGATGTGGGTTCGAACACGGTGCATCTCCTGGTGGTGGACGCGCACCCCGGTGCCCGGCCGCTGCCCGCGCACTCCCACAAGGCGGAATTGCGCCTGGCCGAACTGCTCGACGTGGACGGCGCGATCGGCGGCGACGGCATCGACCGGCTGATCGGGGTGATCGCCGACGCGCTCCAGGCGGCCGAGGACAAGGGCTGCGAGAACGTGCTCCCGTTTGCGACCTCCGCGGTGCGCGAGGCGACCAACGCCGACGAGGTGCTGGCCCGCGTCGCGGCCGAGACCGGCGTGCGGCTGGCGGTGCTCACCGGCGACGAGGAGGCGCGCCTGACCTTCCTCGCGGTGCGCCGCTGGTTCGGCTGGTCGGCCGGGCGGCTGCTGGTGCTCGACATCGGCGGCGGCTCACTGGAGATCGCGTACGGCATGGACGAGGAGCCCGACGCGGCGGCCTCGCTGCCGCTCGGCGCGGGCCGGCTCACCGCCGGCTGGCTGCCCGGCGACCCGCCGGACACGAACGACGTGCGGGCCCTGCGGCGACACGTGCGGGCCCAGATCGCGCACGTCGTCGGCGACTTCAGCCGGCTCGGGCGGCCCGACCACGTGGTGGCCACCTCGAAGACGTTCAAGCAGTTGGCGCGCCTGGCGGGCGCGGCGCGCTCGGCCGAGGGGCTGTACGTCCAACGCGCGCTGAGCCGCTCGGCCCTCGCCGACTGGGTCTCCAGGCTGGCCGGCATGCCGACGGCCGAGCGCGCCGAACTGCCCGGGGTCTCGGCCGGCCGGGCGGGACAGCTCGTGGCCGGGGCGCTGGTCGCGGAGGCCGCGATGGACCTGTTCGACGTCGACGAGCTGGAGATCTGCCCCTGGGCGCTGCGCGAGGGCGTGATCCTGCGCCGCCTGGACCACCTCCCCGCCGAACGCCCGGCCCTCGGCCAGCTCCCGCCCGCCTGAGCACGCGCCCGGCCCCGGCCGGGCGCGCTCCCACACCCCCGCCAGTGCGGGCGTCTCCGGGGCCCGGCGCGTACCGCCCCGGCCAGGCAGCCTGCTGCCGGGGCGGTACGCGCCGTACGCTGTCCCTCGTGACAGAGCCAGAGCCAGTGGTGCGCATCCCGGATGCGAAGGTCGCCCTGTCCACGGCCTCCGTCTACCCGGAGTCCACGGCGGCGGCCTTCGAGATCGCGGCGCGCCTGGGATACGACGGCGTCGAGGTCATGGTCTGGACGGACCCGGTCAGCCAGGACATCGAGGCGCTGCGCCGGCTGTCCGACTACCACCAGGTCCCGATCCTGGCCGTGCACGCGCCCTGCCTGCTGATCACCCAGCGGGTGTGGTCCACCGACCCGTGGGTCAAGCTCAAGCGGGCCCGCGCCGCGGCCGAGCGGCTCGGCACCTCCACCGTGGTCGTGCACCCGCCCTTCCGCTGGCAGCGCTCGTACGCCCGGGACTTCGTCAGCGGCATCTGGCGGATGGCCGACGAGACCGACGTGCGGTTCGCCGTCGAGAACATGTACCCCTGGCGCTACCGCGACCGCGAGATGCTCGCCTACGCGCCCGGCTGGAACGTCACCAAGGACGACTACCGGCACTTCACGGTCGACCTCTCGCACACCGCCACCGCCCGCACCGAGGCGCTGGAGATGGTGGACCGGATGGGCGACCGGCTGGCCCACGTCCACATCGCCGATGGATCGGGCTCGGGCAAGGACGAGCACCTGGTGCCTGGCCGGGGCAGCCAGCCGTGCGCCGCGCTCCTGGAGCGGCTGGCCGGCAACGGCTTCACCGGGCACGTCGTCGTCGAGGTCAACACGCGGCGCGCGATGTCCAGCGCCGAGCGCGAGGCCGACCTCGCCGAGGCGCTCGCTTTCACCCGGCTGCACCTGGCGTCGCCGTCCCGGCCGCACCGGGTGCCGGGGGACCGCGACGACTGCATGACCGGACCATGAGCGAGGGCCTGGCCGCGCCCCGCCGGCCGCCGCCCGGCCCGCGCGGTGGCTGGCGCCGAACCGGCGGCGCGCGACCGCATCCTGGCGGCGGGGCGCAGCGAGTTCGCCGAGCCCGGCTACGACAAGGCGTCCATCCGTGGCATCGCCAAGGGCGCCGGCGTGGACCCGGCCCTGGTCCACCACTACTTCGGCACCAAGGACCAGGTCTTCGCCGCCGCCATCGAGCGGGCCTTCGAGCCCGCGCTGCGCGCCCCGGACATGCTGCTCGCCGGCCCGCACGAGGAGCGGCTGGCCCGGTTCTTCCTCGGCATCTGGGAGAACCCGACGCACCGCGAGCCGTTGCTGGCGATCCTGCGCTCGGCCGTGGGCAACGAGGCGGCGGCGGCCGTCTTCCGCGACCTGGTCTCCAGCCGGCTCGTCGCGCGGGTCGCGGCCCAGTTGGTGGGCATCGCGCTGCTGCGGTACGTGATCAAGATGAGGCCGCTGGCGGACGCCGACCCGGAGCACGTGATCGCCCTGATCGCGCCGGGCGTGCAGCGCCTGCTGACCGGCCCCGACCCACTCGATACACCCGCCGCCGCCCGGCCGACTCCACCCCGCCGGCCCCACCCGCCGCGACCACCGGCCGCACGCCGCCCGACCATCGGCCGAACGCCCCCCACCACCCGCCGGGCCGTCTCACATCGCGGGAAAGCCGTCCGGATCTTGGAGGGTGGGCGTACGCTCGTACGATACCGTACGCAGGCCCCGACGTACGCAGCGGCGTACGCGCCAAGGCATCACCAGGGAGTGAGCACCGTGCCCGAGCTGAGGTCCCGCACCGTCACCCACGGCCGCAACATGGCGGGTGCCCGCGCCCTGATGCGGGCCTCGGGGGTAGCGAGCGAGGACATCGGCAAGCCGATCGTCGCGGTCGCCAACTCCTTCACCGAGTTCGTGCCGGGCCATACCCACCTCCAGCCGGTGGGCCGGATCGTGAGCGAGGCGATCAAGGCGGCGGGCGCGGTCCCGCGCGAGTTCAACACGATCGCCGTGGACGACGGCATTGCCATGGGCCACGGCGGCATGCTCTACAGCCTGCCCTCGCGCGACCTGATCGCCGACTCGGTGGAGTACATGGTCGAGGCGCACTGCGCCGACGCCCTGATCTGCATCTCCAACTGCGACAAGATCACCCCGGGCATGCTGATGGCGGCGCTGCGCCTGAACATCCCCACCATCTTCGTCTCCGGCGGCCCGATGGACGCTGGCCAGGCCACCCTGGTCGACGGCACCGTCCGCAAGCTCGACCTGGTCAACGCGATCAGCGACGCGGTCAACGAGAACGTCTCCGACGAGGACATCCTCCGCATCGAGGAGAACGCCTGCCCCACCTGCGGCTCGTGTTCGGGCATGTTCACCGCCAACTCGATGAACTGCCTCGCCGAGGCCATCGGCCTGGCCCTGCCCGGCAATGGCTCGGTGCTCGCCACCCACGCCGCCCGCAAGGAGCTGTACGAACGGGCCGGCTCCACCGTCGTGGAGCTGACCCGGCGCTACTACGGCGAGGGCGACGAGCGCGTCCTGCCGCGCAACATCGCCACGCACGCCGCGTTCGAGAACGCCATGGCCCTGGACATCGCCATGGGCGGCTCCACCAACACGATCCTGCACCTGCTGGCCGCGGCCCTCGAGGCCGGGGCCGACTACGACCTGAGCGATATCGACGCTGTCTCGCGCCGCGTCCCCTGCCTGGCCAAGGTCGCCCCGAACGTCGCGCCCGGCGGCACATACTACATGGAGGACGTGCACCGCGCCGGCGGCATCCCCGCCATCCTCGGGGAGCTGTACCGCGCTGGGCTGCTCAACGAGGACGTGCACACCGTCCACTCGGCCGGCATCAAGGAGTGGCTGGACACGTGGGACGTGCGCGGCGGCTCGGCAACCGAGGAGGCCATCGAACTGTGGCACGCAGCGCCCGGCTGCAAGCGCTCCGCCGAGGCGTTCTCGCAGTCCGAGCGCTGGGACACGCTCGACACCGACGCGGCGAACGGCTGCATCCGCGACGCCGCGCACGCCTACTCCGCCGACGGCGGCCTCGCCGTGTTGCGTGGCAACCTCGCCCCGGACGGCTGCGTCGTGAAGACCGCCGGCGTCGACGAGTCGATCTGGACCTTCGAGGGCCCGGCCGTCGTCTGCGAGTCGCAGGAGGAGGCCGTCGACAAGATCCTTGGCAAGGTCATCAAGCCGGGCGACGTCGTCGTCATCCGCTACGAGGGCCCCAAGGGCGGCCCCGGCATGCAGGAGATGCTCTACCCGACCTCGTTCCTCAAGGGCCGCGGCCTCGGCAAGACCTGCGCCCTGGTCACCGACGGCCGCTTCTCCGGCGGCACCTCGGGCCTGTCGATCGGCCACGCGTCCCCCGAGGCGGCCTCGGGCGGCGTCATCGCGCTCGTCGAGGACGGCGACCTGATCCGCATCGACATCCCCGGCCGCACCATCCAACTCCACTTTTCCGACGAGGAGTTGGCCACCCGCCGCACGGCCCTCCTGGAGCGCCTGGGCGGCTACCGCCCGGCCGCCCGAGAACGCAAGGTCTCCCAGGCGCTGCGCGCGTACGCGGCGATGGCCACCAGCGCGGACAAGGGCGCGGTGCGGGACGTCGGCCTGCTGGGAGGCTGACGCGGCGGCGCTGCGCGCGTCCGCGCGTTGACACGGAGGAGGTGGCGGCCCGTGGGCCGCCGCCTCGACGCGTACGGACCCCTCCCGACTACAGCGTGTCAGCATCCCGCTACGCTCGCGCCCCTAGGGAGGTCCGCCATGACGACACCACCCGGCCCGAACCCGTACCAGACCAACCCGCCGACCACCCCGACGCCGCCGGGGCAACCGTGGCAACCGCCCACGGGATGGCCCGGCCACCCCACCCCGTACTACGTGCCGGCCCAACGGACCAACGGCTTAGCCGTCGCGTCCATGGTGCTGGGCATCCTGTGGCTCTACTGGATCGGCAGCATCCTCGCGCTGATCTTCGGCTACGTGGCCCGCAGCCAGATCCGGGAGCGGGGCGAGGCCGGCGGTGGCCATGCCCCCGCCGGCCTCGTGCTCGGTTGGGTCTGCGTCGGGACGCTCACGGTCGTGATGTTCTTCGCCCTCTTCCTCGACACGAGGTACTGAGCCGCTCGCGCCCGGCAGCCGGCCCGGGGAGCCGGGGGAACGTCAACAGCGTATCTGAGTCAGGGAGTTGGGGCGTACGGTCAGGAGCCGGCGCTCCGTCGCCGGACCGTACGCTCCAGGATGCCGAGGGCGGCCCGCAGGGCCGACTCCGGGACCACGGGGAAGACGAGGCGCCGCCGCCACTCCTCGGCGCCCTCGGACCAGTCGTGGTACGAGGTGATGAGGGTGCCGCCTTCGGCCGGGGCCAGCCGGTAGCCGTAGATGTGCTCCACGTGCGGCCGGACGCGCCGGCCCTCGACGGTCCAGGCGATCTCCACATCCGGCGTGAACCGGGTGATGACCGCCTCGACGTCGTACCTGCCCAGCGGCCGGTCCCCGAGCGCCTCCCGGTCCATGTGCACCGTGAACCGGTCGCCGGCCGCCGTGACCGGCCCGCCATCGGTGCCCAGCAACATGCCCGAGGCGTCGATGTCCACATGGCCCGCCGGGTCGGCCAGCACCGCGAAGACGGCGGAGGCGGGGGCGGGGACGAGCCGGGAGACCTCGACCCCGTTCGGGGCCGCTGGGCGCGCCCGGCGTGTAGTCGGTGGCGGTCAGGGGCGCGTGGCCTAGGGTGTGGCCGGCCACGGCGAAGCCGAGCGCGGCCGGCGTCGCGTCGGCCGCGACGCCGACGGAGGCGACGCCGAGGGCGTGCACCATGATAACGTACCGGTGCGCGCCGTGCCCGGCCGGCGGGGCGGCGCCGACGAAGCGGGCCGCGGGCGTCGTTGGGGAGCTGGAAGGCGCCGGCGTGAAGGCCCGAGCCCGCCGCGTCGCCGGCGCCCTCGGGCAACTCGGTGACGCCGGCGGGAATGTCGGCCACCGCCCAGTGCCAGAACCCGGACCCGGTGGGGGCGTCGGGGTCGTACACGGTGACGGCGTAGCTCCGGGTCCCCTCCGGCGCGCCGTGCCAGGACAACTGTGGGGAGACGTCCCCGCCGCCGGGCACGCCGAAGATGCCGGAGTACTGCTCGGGCGGCCAGGGGGCGCCGTCGCTCACGGTGCTGCTGGTGAGGGCGAAGCCGGCGGTGGGTGTCGGCTCGAGGGGCGGGTGGGGGAGGTGTGGGCGCGCACGGGGCGCTCCTTTCGGGGCCGGGCTTTCCTAGGTCGGGCTGGGCTCTGCTGGGTCGTGTGGGGCGTGCCGGTGGCTGGCGGGGGCGCGGTCGGTACGTACTCCGCGACCGCGCGCCGGCGGGCGCATCCGGCAACGCGATCGACCATAACAGCAATAAACGATTATCACTGGAATCGTCTAAGCTGCCTCCATGACGCATCCGGCCCCCACCCCCGCCCCGTCCGGGAAGCAGATGCTCTCCGAGCAGGTCTACGCCCACCTGCGGGACGCGATCATGCGCGGGCGGTACGCCCCCGGCGACGGCCTCAAGCCGCAGGACCTGGCCAAGGAGCAGGGCGTGAGCCTCGCCGTTGTGCGCGAGGCGCTGGTCCGGGTGGTGGGCGAGGGGTTGGCCGACCGGCTGCCCAACCGCGGCTTCGCCGTCCCCGCCTTCTCGGATCGCCGCTGGCAGCAGCTCGCGGAGGCCCGCCGGACCGTCGAACCCGTCGTGCTGCGCATGTCCGTTGAGCGCGGCGACGTGGACTGGGAGGCCCGGGTCTGCGCCGCCCACCACCGCCTGGCCCGCACTCCCGTGTACGCGCCGGGGGAGGGCGAGTTCTACACCGCGGCCTGGGTCGAGGCCCACCGCCTCTTCCATCGCACCCTCCTGGAGGGCTGCGGCAACCCCGTCCTCCTGGAGACCTTCGACCGCATGTGGACCGCGAGCGAACTCGCCCGCCGCTGGTCGGCCCACCGCGACCCGACCCGCGACGGCATCGGCGAACACCGCCAACTGGAGGAGGCGGCGCTGGCCCGCGACGCGGACACGGCGGCCGAGGTGCTGGCCCGCCACCTGACGCTGACGGCGGCGGCGCTGCGGGACGGCGAGGGCGAGGCTGAGGGCGCCGGCGGGACAGCCGCGCGTAGCTGAGCCTCCGCCGGGGAGGGGGCGCGGAAGAGGCCGGGCGGCGGGCCTGGCGTACGCCCGGGGCGAAGGCGTCGGGGTGAAGGCCCCCGGGGCGGCGGCCGGAAGATCCCCGTTGTCAGTGCCGTCTGAGACGGTGCGTTCTGCTATCCCTCTCCCCAGTAGGACGAAACCGGGGGCGCTCGGTGTCAGCACCTGACGAGAAACTGGCGCGCCCCGCCGCCACCCCCCCGGCGCCGCCGTGGACCAACTCGGCGACGCGGCGCGGGAGTCCGGCCGGCTTCCCCGGTCGTACCTGCTGTGGCTGGCCGGAATCCTGGTGTCCCTGGCGGGCAACTCCGTCTTCTACTTCGCCCTCGGCTGGGCCGCCAGCGAACACGGCGGCATGGTCGCCGGCTTGACCCTGAGCGCCATCACGCTGCCCCGCGTCCTCCTCCTGCTCATCGGGGGCGCGGTCAGCGACCGCGTCAGCGCGCGCCGCATCCTGATCACGGGAGACGCGGCCATGTTGGCCTTCTCCCTCGTCCTGGCCGCGGTCGCCTACCACCTGGGCGCCCCGCCCGCCCTGCTCATCACGGCGGGCATAGCCGTCGGCGTCGTCGACGCCTTCTACCTACCTGCCTCCGGTTCCATGCCACGGCGCCTGGTGGAGAAGGAACAGCTCCCTCGGGCCCTGTCCCTCCGCCAGATCGGCGGCCAGGTCGTCAATATGGGCGGCGGACCACTCGGCGGCGTACTCGTCGGCCTCGCCGGACTGCCCGGCGCCGCCCTGGTCAACGCTGTGACCTTCGCCCTCACCCTGGCCGTCCTCGTCGTCGTCCGCCCGCGACACCACGTTTCAGCCACCGAGCCGTCCAGCTTCCTCAAGGACGCCGTGGACGGCGTGCGCGTGTCCTTTTCCCACCCCGTGCTCCGTCCCGGCCTGTGTCTCACCGGCGCCGCCGCCGGCCTCCTGCTGCCCGTCTTCCCCCTCCTCCTTCCCCTGCTCGCCCGCCAGGAGGAGTGGGGCGCGGGCGCGGCGGGGCTGGTCATCGGAGCGCAGGGGATCGGCATGGTGGCCGTCACCGCGGTGGTCGTACGGCGCGGCCCGCTGGGCCGGCCCGGCCTCCTGTCGGCGAGCGGACTGATGGCCGCTGGTCTGGGCGTACTGGCCCTCGCCCTCGCGCCCGACGTGGCGACGGCGACGGCCGCCGCCGTGGTCACAGGCGTCGGCAACGGGGTGTTCTCGGCGCACATCGCGCCGCTGATCCTCATCGCGACGCCGGACAGCCACCTGTCCCGGGTGCAGGCCGTGCTCGTACTCGTCCAGAGCCTCGCCCTGCTCCTTATGAACAACCTGCTCGGCACCCTCGCCGACCTCGAAGGCCCGACCGTCGTCACGGCCGCGTGCGCGACCCTGCTCGTCGGCACCGGCCTCCTGGGCCTGACCTCCTGCCCCCTCTGCACGGACCGGACCGGGCCTTGCCCCCGGTCGGAACCGGAGGATGGGGCGGAGGCGTGAGGTGAGGCGGGTGGGTGCCTTCGGGGGGATTGCCCTCGGTGTGCGCGCCGGTCCGGTCGGCTGAGGTGGGGGCGGTGGGTGGCGTCGGCCTACGCTCGGCCGCATGACAACCAACGTTCTCCAGGTGCCCACGGCAACCCCCGCCCGCGAACAGGCCCTCGCGCCGTCCCGGTTGGCGGCTCGAGGCGCGCCTGATCGGCTGGCGCGCTGCCTGGCCACTCCACGCGTCGGGTGACAGGTGCCGCTCTCCAACCGGTGGGAAACCCGGCTGGCTGGCCGCCGGCGAGCTGCGAGGATACGTCTGATTCCCAGACGGAGGACGCTTGTTCGTATTCGTGTGCGCGGGATGCGGCGCCGAGTTGACCGGGCCGCTGTCCCAGGTCGCCCTGCCGGCCCACGCCCGCCAGAGGTACGGAAACGGGGTTCAGCTTCCGGTGCTCATGGAGTTCGGGACGTTCGCCGTGGACCCGGACCCCTGGGGAGGATCGTGGCGGTTGTGGGAGGAGGTCGATCCGGACGAAGCGGAGGCTCGCGGCATCTACGCGCCGGTCCACGCCCTGTCCGACAGCACGCCCGGGGCGAGCGTCATCGTGCCCGGTGATATCCGTGGAACGCGGCTCGTTCCGGAAAAGCTCGGTGGAGTCTGCTGCGGCCTCGACGGGGCCGACGGGCCCTACATGGCCTGCGAGGCATGCGGCCTGCCCGTGGCGGCCAGGATCGACGACTGCTCGTTCTGGCAGGCGGTACGGCTCAGCCCGGAGGCCGCGCGTCGCGTCCCCGTCCACGGCGTCGGCGCCGCGCCGCTCTCCTGGACGGAGCTGCTGGCGAAGGGGGAGAAAACGCCCCCGTACGAGCCGATCGCCACGTGGGGAGGGCGATCCGGGACGGGCCACTACTGGTCGTGGAGCCCGCGCTGGGAAGCGGCAGCCGGCCAGGGCCCTGGCCCACCTCCTGGTCGCCTCCCAAGGGCAGCCGGTGCGGGTCCCGGACGGTCTGACAGCCGAGGTGTTCAAGCGCGCGCTCGACGCCCTGCTGCCGCCAGGCCCCCCGAAGCGGCGAGCCGTTCTGGCCGGACCGGGACAGCCCTCCCCGGACGCGGGCGCCTACATCCTCCTCGTACCGGTCCATCCCCAGACAGGCTAGCCCTGGACCACCGCCGGCCCGACCGCGTCGGCCCACCTGGTGCCCCTGCCGCTGGGAGTGTGGCTGTGGCTGGTCTCCCCCGAGCCGTACGTCCCGCGTCCCGCGTCAGGCCGCCTGCCCCAGGACGTACTCCGTGACAACCCGCTCCCGCTGCTCCCCCACCACCTGTTCCGGCCCGACCGGGGCACGTTCCGGCACACCCTGGTCCGACTCCCGGCCGCGCGCGATCCTGGAGAACGTCTCGCAGGGCCCTTTGGCCGGCTTGTTCTAGCCGGCTGCCGCAAGTGCGCGGCATCCCGGCAGGGTGTGAGCGAAGGTGCTTCCCTCGGGAAGGGCGTCCTGGGCGCCTAGGCTCGACCGCATGACGACGAACGTTCTCCAAGTGTCCACCGCAACACCTACCCGTGAGCAGGCCCTAACGTTGGCTCGGTCGGTGGTTCAAGCGCGGTTGGCGGCGGGCGCGCAGATCCTCCCTGCTACGTCTGTGTTCTGGTATGACGCTGAGTTCGGTGAGGGGGAGGAGTGGCAGTTGCTGCTGAAGACCACTGACGCGCGTTACCCCGAGCTGGAGCGCCACCTCCTCGCCGCCCACCCGTGGCAGAACCCGGAGGTCGCGGCCGTCCGCGTGGAGGCGGGGCCGGCGGGGTGTCTGCGGTGGCTTGAGGAGGTGACGACGCCGGAGGGGTAGGGGCTGCTGCCCTGGTGCAGGACGCGCGCCGTTCCGCAAGGGCCCTCGCCACGCGGACTTGTGCCCTGACGAGGGCTGGTCTGTTCAGACTAGGCGTCGAAGTCGCCGGCCTTGATCGCGTCGATGAACGACGTCCATGCCGCCGCGTCGAAGGCGAGGGCAGGCCCGCCCGGGTCCATGGAGTCCCGGAGTGGAACGGTTCCGTAGGACGCGAAGTGGTCCGGTGACCACTCCACGCAGGCGTTCTCGACGCCGCTGTACGAGGATTTCACCCAGCCGACGAACCCACCGGCATCCATGCGTGCCTCTCTTCCCGCGTCTGGTTGTTCTCCCGAGCATCTGCCCCGAACGAGCGTGCGCCTGCGGCCGAATGACGACCTGCTCTCCATGCTCGACCACATGCTCGCCGACGAACAGCCCCCCGCGTGGCCACGATGGACGGTGTACGGCCCCAGTCTCTGTCACCGTGCAAGCCGGGTTGCCTCAGGGAATCGGGCGGTAATCATAGCCGATCGTGAACAGCTTCGGCAGGCACCACTCGCCGTACTCGATCATGCCTTCCTCGTCGGACCAACGGTGAGCACCGGCCATGATGGTCGAACCCACCGGCACGCCGAGGTGATTGGCCTCGCGGGCGTTCGCGTTCCGGGCGTGCATGTCGTCGCGGGCGTGGGTGATGGTGCGCTTCGTGGCTTCCAGCACTTTGTTGGTGATGGTGTGGTTCCGCCCCGGAGCGGTGTTGAGCAATTCGGGGGCCACCGCGAGGAATGCGGCGCGGTACCAGGTCACGGCGTACACCGTTCGCGTACGGCCGCTTCCGGCCACCCATTCGCGGCGTACCGCCTGATCGCCGTGTTCCAGGTCGAAAATTTCGGCGACGTAGAGCGGTGGGCGCATGAGTTCCGCGCCCAAAACGATGCTCGTCTCGCCTTCGGCCAAGAACGACTTCACTCGCTGCACTCGGGCCAGACGGTCCCGGGGCGTGAGCGTCCATCGAGGATCGTCAGCGACGAAGGTCCCCCGAGGAGTCGTACGAATGTAGTGCTCTACGGCAAGGGCCTGTAGCGCCCGACTGACAGTGGCAGCGGCGACCCCCCACGTTCCGCACATTTCCCTGTTCGAGGGCAGCTTCGTTCCGGGGGGAAGGTCGCCGGAGAGGATCTGCTCGCGGTAGTGATTCGCGATCTTGCTGAAGGTCTTTTGGCTGGGCATCAGGGAACTCCCTATCCCTGGCAGTGCCCGGAGGGGCTATCGGTGAGCACACTAGGGTACTCACCACCCGTAGTGGAACCATCACGGATGGCGTACCTACTGACCTAGAGCACTCGCGTGCTCTAGGTCACGCCTATCTCGGGAGGTCAGCGCCGTGCGCGAAGACGAACTGTCACGACATCAAGAAGGCGAAAGTCAGGTGCCCTTGGAAAGGGAAGTACGTCATCACACGATGACTGTGAGGATCTACCGGAAGCGCCCCGGCGAAGAGCCGACCCCCGTTAGTCGTAAGGCCATCCACATCGACCCCGAAGCCGTCTCCCAGGGAGAGTTGGAAGCCCAGCACCTTCCGACCGCATGGGGTCCATGCCGGTGCCCGCGCCACCGCGCGGCGGTGGCCGGATGACTGACCACGCCCGCCCGCGCCCCCGGCCCCCCGCCGACGCCCAACTCGCCGCCCCGCTGGCGCGGCAGCCGCAGCGCCGGGCCCAGCGTCCGCGCGACGTACCGCTGGCGGCCGGCAGGCGGCCGCCCCGCCGCGAGCGGCCCGCTTCGCGCGCACGCGTGTTGACCGGCCAGCACACCGTGCGGACCGTCGCCGGGGTCGTACTCCGGTTCTTCCTCGCCGACGCTCGCCTGTCCGACCCCGCCTGTGGGTGGGAGGCCGTCACGGACGCGGAGTTCCAGTACGCCTACGAGGCCGTCCTGTTCGACCGGGAGCCGCCGGATCGGGGGGAGCCAGGGCCCCACCACCCCAACCCCGAACGCGTACAGGTCACCCTCGACGCGCTCGCCGGGCCCGGCAGCTTCTGCTGGGTGGACGGATGCGTGGACGCCGGGATCATGACGACCAACGGCAAGGCGCCCGCGGACTGCGGGCTGGGCCTGACCGACGTGCGCTCGCTCGCTGCGGAGGTACGGGCGTGACGCCGGCCCTGGCCCGTGTGGAGTTGCTGGTCTGGCGGCCGGCCAACCCGGGGGACCCCGATGATCTGGCGGCCTGTTGGCCCGAGGTGCTTCAGGTGCGCGCGGGTGCCTCACCCTGGCGGCTGCCGGGCGTTGCCCTGCGGGCCGGCGAACCGGTACGGGCCGCCACCGCGCGGGTCGCGTACGCTGTGGGGCTCACGCTGCCGGCCCGGTAGCGCGTGCTGAGCGCCCACCGTCAGCGCGCCACCCCGGGGAGCCCCGTGCGGCTGATCCTCGTGGTGTATGGGGGTGGGTGGGCGCCCACGAAGTGCCCTCATTGGCAGCTGAGTTGGCGACCTGTCGTTGCCGTCCCGCCACTCACCACCGGCGCTGGGCCCACGCCGGGACCACGAACCCCGCCACCGTCGACGCGCTCCGCGCCGCCCTCTCCCACCCCGCACGCAAGGAGTCCCAACCGCGATGAACGAGATGAGCCAGGCAGACCAGATGAGCACGGTGAACGAGACAAGCACGGTGAACGAGATGAGCGGAACCCTCGTCCCCCGTCGCACTGGACCGCGTACGGCCCGAGCACCCGCTACGTCGCCCACTGCCTCGGCGACGGTCAGGGCCCGTGCGCCGCCGCCGCGCGTCCGGCGCGCACGCCGTACGCCGTGGACGCCTGGATGGCGGAGCATCGGGACGCGACCTGGCACGCCCGGTTCACGCTGGCCACCTCCGCCACGGCCGACCTCACCGAGACCAGCGACCCCGCTGACCTCGCCGAGAGCAGCGACCCCGCCAGCCTCGCCGAGCCCGTCCACCCCACCACGAGCACCGCCGACACGCACCCGCGACGCACGGGCCACGGCCCGCAGGGCGCCGACCGGGTGCCCACTCTGCGGGCCGTCGCCCCCGCCCTGCGCCTGCTCGCTGTCGTGGTGCTGGCCCGCGCGGACCATGGCCGGTCGCGGGTCTTCGACCGCGCGCTGACCCGGCTCAACCGGTGACTGGTGACGGGTAACCGGTAACCGCGCGCTGACCCCGGCTGAACCCGGTAACCGGGCGCTGGGCCGCAAGGCCCCCCGCCCTCACCAGCGCGACGGAACCCGGTCGTCCACCGCGAAGACCGAGCCGTCCGGCGTCGCCGCGAACACCTTGCCCTCGGCGGCGACCGGCGTGGGCACGCGGTCCAGGTAGCCGCTCTTGGCGCGGCCGGGGCGCGGTGGGGTTTGGCCCAGCAACTCGCCGCGTACGCCGTCCACCGCGAACAGGCGGCCGTCGGCCGCCGAGAAGTAGAGCCGGTCGCCGGCGGCGACCAGCGGCGACGCGTTGCTGACGGAGGTCTCAAGCCGCCACGGCTGGGCCTTCGGCGCGCCCGGGCGGGTGTCCACGGCGACCAACCCGCCGTCGTAACCGAGCAGGTAGACCACCTCGTCGCTGGCCACGACGCTCGCCGCGTGCAGCGGGGCCGCGAGCGGCACCCGTCGTCGCTCGTCGCGGCGCGCCGGGTCGTAGCATACGACCGCCGTGGTGCGCGACTCGATGTCGCTGGCCGCGAACCGCACCACGCCGTTCGCGCCCTCGCCGACCGGTGTGAGGTTGCCGGTCAGCGTGCGGGTCCAGCGCACGGCGCCGGTGACCGGATCGACCGCGCTGACCCGGGTGCGCGCGCCGTCCGGGGCGGTGCTGACCGCGTACGCCAGCCCGCGTACGCCGGCGCTGAACGCGGTGAAGACCGGCAGTTCGTGGCCGGCCACGCGGTGGCTCCAGCGTTGGTGGTTGGTGGCCGCGTCGATGGAGGTGACCGTGCCGTCGGTGGCCACCAGCAGCACCGAGTCGCCTGCGCGGTAGACCCGGCCGCCGTACGCGGAGACCTCGCGCGTCTACCGCTGCCGCTTGCTCGCCGGGTCGCGGGCCGTCAGCCGGGTGCCGTCCGGGGAGAGCGTCTGCACCAGGCCCGCCGCGAACACCGGCGCCGACGGGCACGCCCTCCTGTTCCCCGCCCTGGTTCGGGCCCTCCTCGGCGGGGGCGTCGGCGTCCTTGAGGGTGGCGTCGTCCGGTACGGCCCGTCCGCCGCGCCGGCGCCGGCCGTCGACCACGTCACCCGTCCACGGCCAGGCTCGAACCGGGCCGCCGCGATGCCCCGTTGCGTGCAGTACAGCGCGCCCTTTCCGTAGGCGCAGTACGCCATCCGCGCGTCGTTGCCCTGCGGCGCGGGCAGCCCCGCCGCGTCGCGCAGCGCGATCCGCCACGGCCGCCAGGTGCTGCTCGCGGCGGCGGGCCGGTCGGGGTCGGAGGTCGAGCCGAAGCCGTCGACCTGGCGCAGCGTCCACACCGTGCCCGCGCCGAGCACCACGAGCAGCGCCACCGCGGCGGTCACCCACCGCGTCGGGCGGCCGGTGCGGGCGAGCCGGCCGAGCACGCCGGGCCGGCGCGCCGCGTGGGTGCCGCCCGGGGCCGCCCGTTCGCCGCCTATCGGCACGCCCGTGCGTTCGCCTTCCCGCACGCCGACCTCGGGGTCGACGGCCTCCGGACCCACTGCCTCCGACACGCCGGCCACCGGCCACGCGTCGATGAACAGAGGGCCTGCGGCGTGCTCGCCCTCATCGGCCTCCTCGGGGCCACCGGCCTCGGCAGGGTGGGCGCGTCCGCCCGCGCCGGGTGAGCCGGCCCTGATGTGCGTGTCCCGCTCCGCGCCGCCCCTGCTCGGCCGGGGGGACCCCGGGTCGGCGGCGTCGACCCCGTCGCCCGCGTGCCCGCCCCCGCCCTCGGCTCCGGCGGCGAGCCGCAACGCGTCCGCGCCCGCCCCCGCGATGTCGCGCTCCAGCGAGCTGGGCGCCCGCTGGAAGGGCACCCGCTGTGCCCCCCGGCGGCTGCGCCCCGCACGGCGTGGACAGCGGGACGAACGGGCCGTGCCCGCCCGCGCGCAGCGCCGACATCAGCCCGTCGGGCGTCGGCCGGTCCGCCGGGTTCTTGGCCAGGCAACCGCGGATCAGCGGCAGCAGGTCGGGGGAGACCCCGTCCAGATCGGCCTCGTCGTGCACGACCTGGTAGGCCACGACGTACGGGCTCTCCGAGCTGAACGGGCCGCGCCCGGTAGCCGCGTGCACCAGGACCGAGCCGAGGGTGAACACGTCGGCCGCGGGGCCCACTTCGCGCGGGCGCTGGAACTGCTCCGGTGCCATGAACGGCGGCGTCCCGATCAACTTGCTCGTCTCGGTACGCAGATCGCTGTCGGACGGCCGCGAGATGCCGAAGTCGATCACCCGTGGCCCGTCGGCGGCCAGCAGCACGTTGCTGGGCTTCAGGTCGCGGTGGATCACGCCGGCCCGGTGGATGTCGCGCAGTGCCTCCGCGAGCCCGGCCGCCAGGCGGCGCACCTCGTCCGGGGCTAGCGGCCCATTCCGCTTCACGTGCTCGGCGAGGGTGGGCCCGGGAATGTACAGCGTGGCCATCCACGGCCGTTCGGCATTAGGGTCGGCGTCCACCACGGGGGCCGTAAAAGCGCCGCTCACTCTCCGTGCCGCCATGACTTCTTGGCGAAATCACGCCCGAAATTCCGGGTCGGCGGCGAATTCTGTGTGTACGACCTTTACGGTAAGCCGCATTCCCGACGGTGACCTGGCCAGATGCACCACGTCCATGCCGCCGGAGCCGAGTCGTGCCTCCAGCCGGTACTGCCCCGCATATTGCGGACCTTCCGCTTCCGGGCCTGTCCCCGCGCTACGCAGTGGCGGCATTCCCCCACCCCCGTGAATTCGTCCGCACATGCGGCTCACGGAGCTTAGCCGATAGCGCGTACGGGACAGTTGAGGCAAGCTAACCTGCCCATGTCTCGGCATGTCTCAGTACACATCGCTCAACTGGGGAGGGGCCATATGGCCACGGAAGAGAACGACACGCCGCCGCACGAGGTCGCGGGGGTCGCCGTCGGCAGCGGTGGCGCGGCCGGCGGGGTCGTCGTCGCCGGCGAGGCCACGTACCCGGTCGCGCCCGGCTACCGGGTCAACGTCCGCAGCGGCCCGACCACCACTAGCCCGGTGCTGCGGGTGCTGGCCTACGACGCGCGGGTCCGCATCCGCTGCCAGCGCCGTGGCCAGTCCGTCAACGGCCCGTACGGCACGTCCAGCATCTGGGACAGCATCGCGCCGGGTGAGTACATCTCGGACGCGTACGTGCGCACCGGCAGCGACGGGTACGTCGCTCCGTCCTGCGGCTGACCCCGGAGTAGACGGATCAGCCGGCCCGGTCGGGCCGGCCTACGCGGGAACACCAGCCGGGCGCCCGCCACCACGCGAGCACCTGGCCGTCGCCCCGCGTCGGGCCCGGGCCCGCACCCGCACCGCGAGAGCGCGCTAGCGGCCCGGGTCCGCGGAGTTGGGGTCGACCGAGAACAGCGTGCCGTCCGAGGCCGAGGCCACCAACGCCCCGTCCACCCGCAACACCGCGCTCGTCTCCGTCGACATGCCGAAGCCGCTGTCGGCGCTGCGCGGCCCGGTCTGCCAGCGCTCGCCGCCGTCGCGCAGGTCGAGCGCGAGGACGCGACCGCTGCCGTTGCACAGGTAGACCGTGTGCTCGCGGGTCGACACCGACGGGAGGCCCAGCCGCTCCACGTCCGACACGCTGCTCCACAGCGTCCGGCCGCTGCGCGGGTCGACCGCCGTGACCCGGCCGCTGCTCTGCACGAAGAACAGCCGCCCGCCGGCGAGCGAACCGTGCCCCAGCGCCAGCCGCGGCATCCGCACCTCACGTCGCTCCCCGGTGACCGCGTCGAGCCGTACCAGGCTCTGGTACGGGGCGCCGTCGCGGTCCTGGTAGCGCAGGAACAGCAGGTCGCGGCCGTCGGTGCCGAGCGGTTCGTCCACGTTGCGCAGTCGGGCGAGTTCGGTGGCCGCCCCGCTGGCCCGGTCCAGCCGGCGCACCAACGTCGTGTCGCTCTCCCCGTCCTCCGCCCAGCACAGTGCGTACGGCAGACCCGCGTGCCCGGCCGGCGAGCACTCCTGCCCGGGCGGTACGGGATAGGACCATCGTACCTCGCCGGTGGTGGCCTGGCGGGCGGTGATGGCGTCGTCCCCCGGGGCGCTGCCGAGCACGAGATCGCCGGCGATCGCCGCCTCGGCGGAGTCGCTCACCTGCCGCGACCACACCTCCGCGCCGCTCTCCCCGTCGAGCGCGACCAGCCGCGTGCTCCCCTCGCTCGGCGAGTCGTGCACGAAGACCAAGCCGCCGCGCACGCCGATCGGCTGACTGCCGCTCGCTATGTCCGTCGGGTCGCTCAGCGCGTCGGTGCGCCAGTCGAGCCGCCCCGAGCGGGCGTCGAGCCGGACCGTGGGGAAGCCCATGCCGCCGCAGAACAGCCGGGTCCCGCGCGCGACGCACTGCGGGTCGAAGACCTCGCCGAGCCCGGCGGTGCCGGCCGGGCCCGCCTTCGGCGTGACCTCGCTCCGGTGCAGCGCCACCTCCCACGGCCGCCAGCCCTCCGGCAGCGCCACCACCCGCACCCCGCGCCCCACCGGGCCGCTGTGCGCACGCCGTCGTCGGGCCCGAACAGCAGGAACGCCCCGCAGCCGAGGCCCAGCGCCGTCAGCGACGCGAGGGACCCGAGCACCCGCCGCGGCCAACGCGCCACAGCCCGCCGGCGCGCCCGGCACCGCCGCCCGCCTCCCCGCTCCCTGCCGCGCCCTCCGCCGGCCGCGTCCCGCCGGGCCGCCCGCGGCCCCTCGCCGCCGGCCCGGCCCGACCGCCCGGCCCGCGCCGCCTGCCGCCCCGACCGCCCCGCCGGCGCGCGGCGCCGCGCCGGCCGCCGGGCCCACCGCGCCACCCGCCGTCCAGCCCGCCGTACCACCACCCACCGCACCGCGCGCGGCGACGCGCACCGGGCCCCGGGTGGGCAGCTCTGTCAACGCCTCCACCAGCTCCGAGAGCCCGGGCCGCCGCGCCGGGTCCTTGGCCAGGCAGCGCTCCACCACGTCGCGCAGCGGCCGCGCCAGCTCGGCCAGCGCGGGCGGCTCGTGCACGACCCGGTACGCCGTCAGGTACGGGCTGTCCGCGTCGAACGGCCCGTACCCCGTCGCCGCGAAGGCCAGCAGCGTGCCTAGCGAGAACACGTCGGAGCCCGCCGTCACCTCGCGCGGCCGGTTCAACTGCTCGGGCGACATGAACGGCGGCGTGCCGAGCACCCGACCGGTCACCGTCAGCGCCTGGTCGTCGGCCGCGCGCGAGACGCCGAAGTCGATGACGCGCGGCCCGTCCTTGGCCATCAGCACGTTGGCCGGCTTGAGGTCGCGGTGCACCACGCCCACCCGGTGGATGTCGCCCAGCGCCCCCCCCGCGAGCCCGAGCGCGAGCCGCCGCAGCCTCGCCGCGCCCAGCGGCCCGCGCTCGGCCAGCTCCTCGGCGAGGGTGCGGCCCGGCACGTACCGCGTCGCCATCCAGGGCCGCTCGGCGTCCACCATCGGCACCGTGTGCGCCCCGCTGACCCGCCGCGCCGCCGCGACCTCCTGCCGGAACCGGTCGCGGAACTCCTCGTCCTCGGCGAACTGGGAGTGCACCACCTTGACGGCGACCTGCCGCCCGGAGGCGGCGCGGGCCGGGTAGACGACGCCCATGCCGCCGGAGCCGAGGCGATCGAGCAGCCGGTACTCCCCGACCACCTCCGGATCACCTACGCCCAGCGACACCGCCCCACCTCCTCGCACGCGCGTTTGAGCAAAAAGCCTAGACGTCGCGCGAGGGCACTGAGTGACCGAACCCGCCAACCCGCGATAATCGACGGTATGAGCGATGAGCAGCAGCCCGACACGGGCGCCGAAGCCCCCGGCGCGAAGGCCGCGGCGGGCGCCGACGCGGGGCCCGAGCCGGACTCGATCTGGTTCTTCGGCACCACCTGGGTGCACCACGACGGCGGGTACGCGCTGCGCCGCGTCGGCTTCTCGCTCGGCACCCTGCTGGCCGCCGCCGTGGGCACGTTCCTGCTGGTCTTCGCGTACCAGGGGGTGGCCATCTCGGACGCCGGCGGCCTGGTCAACCTCATGGTCATCGTGGCCCTGGCGATCTGTAGCGCGCTCGCCTTCGGCCGCACGATGGAGGAGCTGGGCTCGGGCGAGGGCCGGCGCGGCGGCCGGCGGGACGGGGCCGAGCGCGGCGACGAGGCGGCCAGCGAGAAGTCGATGCGCAGCATCAAGCTCATCGGCTTCGTGGGCGTCCTGCTCGCCTACTTCTGCCGCAGCCTGGTCGAGGCCCCGCGCGAGAAGCGGTACCGGGCGGAGTACGAGGCGGCCAGGGCCCGCCACGAGCGGCTGCGCGCCACCCGTACGGGAAACCCCGCGGCGCGCGCCAAGAAGCGCAAGCGCCGCTGAGCGCGCCGGCGCCGCCCCAAGGCGTGCGGCGCCGTCAGCGTCAGTGCCGCCGATCGCGCTCGCAGCGCCCGTGCCGCCGGTCGCGCCGGCGGTGGTGGCCGCGCCGTTACGCGGTGGGCTCGGCCCGGTCCGGGGTGCACGCGGCGGCGATGCCCAGGCTGTCCTCGTAGATGTGGTGCCGGACGATCTCCCCGCCCGCGACGGTCAGCCGCAGCGCGAACGGCGAGTGGAACGACTTCCCGGTAGCTCGCAGCGTGCCGTGCAGGTGGCCGGTGAGGACCGCGTCCGCGCCGTCGACCAGGAAGGCGTCGATCGTCGCGCCGCCCGCCTCCGGCACCGTGTGCTCCGCCAGTTCGACCCAGTGCCCGACGACGTCGGCGCGCGTGGAACGCGGCCGAATCCACGGCACGGCCGTGTTCCGGGCGATCTGCCAGTCCACCTCCTCCGCGTACATGGCGCCGATCTCCTCGGGCCCCTGCTCGGGGTCGGCCACCCGGCGCAGGTACTCCGCCACGACGGCCCGCGTCCGCTCCGCGACACTTTCGCCGGCGGTGGTGCTGACGGGAGCGGTGCTGGCGGGGGCGGCATCGGCGCTGGCGGCGCGGGTCTCGGTGCTCGTCTTCGTCGTCATGGGGCAGAGCCTGCCGGCCGCCGCCCCGTCGATTACCTGCCAGGTCATGCCCGACGGGCGGGGTGCCGGGTGCGATCCGGTACGGGCGTGGGGGAGGCGGCGAGTGGGGCGCGGTGCGGGCGCGGGAGGCTGGTCCATCGGGGGAAACCCTGAGACGACCCCCAGATGTCCCTAGGCCACCCCGACATATGTCAGTTTCCTTTGACAGGTGTTTGGTCAGGGTGTCAGTGTAAGAACACCACACAGCAAGAGAGGTTCGAGATGGGCTCGGCCCCAGTCCCGACCGGAGACGAACTGCTGAAGATCCTCGGCGCGCTCGGCAACCCGCACCGCATGCGGATCATCCAGGCGCTCACCGGCGGCCGGAACTACGTCAGCCGGCTGGCCCGGGACCTCACCATCAGCCGCCCGCTGCTGCACATGCACCTTCAGCGGCTGGAGGCCGCGGGACTGGTGGTCGGCTCGCTGGAACTGTCGGAGGACGGCAAGGCGATGAAGTTCTTCGAGGTGGCGCCGTTCGTCTACCGCCTGACCCCCGAGGCCGTCGCGGCCGCGGCGGCCTCGCTCACCGAGGCGGGCGCGGCCGCGGAGCCGGCCCCGGAGGCCGCTCCCCGGCGACGCCGCCCCACCCCCGAGCCCGACCCGCCCACCGCGGCCGGACCCGGGACCGCGCCACCCGACTCCGTACGACCCGGCCCCGTACGACCCGGCCCCGTGCGACCCGACGCCGGGCAGCCCGACGCCGCCGACCGACCCGATCCCGTGAACACCGCGCGCGCCAGGCGGTCCGCCAGCCCGTGAAAGCCCGCCCATCCGTGAAAGAGAGAAGCGCAGTGAACGAGGAGATGGTGATACTCGCCGCGGACGACGCGGCCGAAGCCTGGGTCGGAGCGGTGGGCGCGGGCGGTGTCTTCCTGCTGCTCATCGTGATCGTCTGGCAGATCGCCGCCACCTGGCGGGCCCGCATGCTCGCGGCGCGCGAGGAGCAGCACAGGCAACTGGCCGGCAAGTAGGCCCAGTTGCTGGAGGACAACACGGAACTGCACCGCCGCACCCTGGACGAGCTGAGCCAGGCCCGCACGTCGCTCGCCGCGATGGAGAAGATGATGCGCGAGATCGAGTAACGCCCCTCGGGCCCACCACCCCGCCCACGCGCCTCCCGCGCCCGTGCCCGGGCGTACCGGCCCGGGCCCGTACGCCCCCGGCGCCGGCACCACGGCCCGTGCGCCCAGGCCCCGCCGAGCCTCCGACCCACCCGGCCGCGCGCCCCGGACGTCACCCTTCCCGCCCGCGCGCCGCCGGCCCCACTGCCGGCCACCCAACCGTCGGCTGCCTTGTGGCCGCACACCCAACGGCCTTGCGCAAAAAGGCCGTTCGCCCCACCGACGTTCACCCGCCCGCCGCCCACCCAGGCGCCGCCCATGCTCGCCCGCACGACCCCGCGCCCCACCGGCGCCCGTCATCACCAGCAACCGCACCGCACACCGCGTAACCCACAACCCGTAGCCCACGACCCGCGCGCCACGATCCGGGACCGCGCCCCGCACGTCGCGCCCCGCGCACACCGCGCCTGCGCGCCCTGCACCCGCTCTCCGTGCCCGATACGACGTGTGGCCGGGACTGCACTCCCGGCCACACGCCCTGCACGGAGCGATGTTCCGCGAGCCCCTCGCACAACTCACTCCCACTCCGAAGGAGATCACCCATGCCCGCGTGGAGCAAGCGGCTCCCCGTCCTCCCCGGCGGACGCCGCTCGAAATGGGTCGTCCTGGTGGCCTGGCTGATCCTCGCGGTCGCCCTCGGGCCCCTGGCCGGCAAGTTCGGCGACGTCGAGGAGGACGGCCCGAACGCCTTCCTGCCGAGCGGAGCCGAATCGGCCCGGGTTAAAACCGAGTTGGAGAAGTTCAGGGCCGACGAGCTGACCGCCGCCGTCGCCGTCTACACCCGCGACGGCGGCCTCACCACGGCCGACCGCGCCAAGGTCGCCGCCGACCGCGCGCGGTTCGCCGAACTGGCGGCCGACGGCCAGCGGGTCGCCCGCGCCGAGCCCTCCACCGACGGCCAGGCCCTGATCACCACCGTCCCGCTGGCCGGCGACGACGGCCTGGGCGACGACGTCGACGCGGTACGCGAGATCGCCGACGCCGACGCGCCCCCGGGCCTCACCACCGAGGTCGGCGGCCCGGCCGCCTCCCTCATCGACAGCGCCGAGGTCTTCGACTCCCTCGACTCCACCCTCATGATCATCACCGGCGCGGTGCTCGCGGCACTGCTGCTGATCACCTACCGCAGCCCCGTCCTGTGGCTGTTCCCGCTGCTCGCGGTCGGCTTCGGCGCGGTGCTCACGCAGGTCACCGCCTGCCTCCTCGCCCGGCACGCCGGGCTGCCGGTGGACCCGCAGAGCGCCGGCATCCTCATGGTGCTCGTCTTCGGCGTCGGTACGGACTACGCCCTGCTGCTCATCGCCCGCTACCGCGAGGAACTCCACCAGCACGCCGACCGGCACCAGGCCATGGCCATCGCGCTGCGCCGCTGCGGACCCGCGATCCTCGCCTCGGCCGGCACCATCGCCATCGGCCTGGCCTGCCTCGCCTTCGCCGACATCAACTCGTCCCGCTCGCTCGGCCTGGTCGGCGCGGTCGGCGTCGGCTGCGCCTTCGTCGCGATGGTCACCGTGCTGCCCGCCCTGCTGGTGATCGCGGGCCGCTGGGTCTTCTGGCCGTTCGTCCCGCGCTTCGGCACCGCCGCGCGCACCGGGCGCCCCCTGGGCCGCGATCGGCGCCGCCGTCGCCCGCTGCCCGCGCTGGGCCTGGCTTGCCTCGCTTGGCCTCACCGGCGCCCTCGCCCTGAGCGCGCTCGGCATCACCATGGGTCTGAGCCAGGCGGAGATGTTCCAGGACAAGCCCGACTCGGTCGTCGCCCAGGAACGCCTGTCCGCGCACTACCCCTCCGGCGCCTCCGACCCCGCCGCCGTCGTCACCCGCGCCGACGGCGGCCGACTCGCCCAGGTCAGGGCCGCGGCGGAGCAGGTGCCCGGCGTCGCGTCGGTGGGCGGGCCGGGGGACTCCGTACGTACCGGCGGCCACGAACTCGCCACCTTCCCCGTCGTCCTCAAGGACGCCCCGGACAGCGACGCCGCCAAGGAGACCATCGACGCGCTGCGCGACGCCGTGCACGCCGTCGACGGCGCGCTGGTCGGCGGCACCACCGCACAGGCCGTCGACACCGAGCGCGCCGCCGACCGCGACCTGACCACCGTCATCCCGATCGTGCTGCTCGTCGTCCTGGCCGTACTCGTCTGGCTCCTGCGCTCGCTGGTCGCCCCGCTGCTCCTGCTGGCCACCGTGGTCGTCTCCTACTTCGCCGCCCTCGGCACGTCCCACCTGCTCTTCGAGCACGTCCTGGACTTCGCCGCGATGGAGCTGGTCGACCCCGCTGATGGGCTTCGTCTTCCTCGTCGCGCTCGGCATCGACTACAACATCTTCCTGATGACCCGGGTACGGGAGGAGACCGAGCGCCTCGGCCACACCCGCGGCGTCCTCGCTGGCCTCACCGGCACCGGCGGCGTGATCACCTCGGCGGGCGTCGTGCTCGCGGCGACCTTCGCGGTCCTGCCGCTGGTCACCATGGCGCAGCTCGGCGTGCTGGTCGGCGTCGGCGTGCTGCTCGACACCTTCCTCGTCCGCACCGTCCTGGTCCCCGCCCTGGCCCTGGACATCGGCCCGAAGGTCTGGTGGCCCGGCGCCCTGAGCCGCGCCGCCTCGCCCGACTCCGCCGGCGGCCCGCCTGCGCGAGGTGGCACAGGAAGGCGCGTGAACCCGCGCCCACACCTCCGCACCCGCACCCTCGTGCGCGCCGCCTCCCCGCGTTCCCTCGCTTCCACCTGCAGCTGCCCGCACGCGGGGGCGAGCCCCCGCTCGGTCACCGCGCGGGGGCGTGCCCCCACACCCCGGCCGAGCCGGCGCCCGCCACCCAACCACCCGTACCGCCACCTGGACCCCCGTCCCGTCGCCGCCGCCCCGATGCGAGGATGCCGACGAACACCGCCGGCGGAGCCAAACCCTCCGCCCGGCTCCGTACCGCACCGGACTCCGCGTGACACGGGAGCCCGGACCGCGCTGGATGAGGTTAGCGCACCATGGCGCAGAAGGTCGCCGTGCTTGGCACGGGAAAGATCGGCGAGGCACTGCTCAGCGGCATGATCCGCGGCGGCTTGTCCCCGGCCCGGCTCCTGGTCACGGCCCGCCGACCGGAGCGCGCCGCCGAGCTGCGCGAGCGCCACGGCGTCGAGGCGGTCAGCAACGCCGAGGCGGCCAGGTCCGCCGACACCCTCATCCTCACCGTCAAGCCCCAGGACATGGGCACCCTCCTCGCCGAGCTGGCCCCGCACCTGCCCGTCGACCGGCTGGTCATCTCCGGTGCGGCCGGCGTCCCGACCGCGTTCTTCGAGGAACGCCTCGCCACCGGCACCCCGGTCGTCCGCGTCATGACCAACACCCCGGCCCTGGTGGACGAGGCCATGTCCATCATCTCCGCCGGCAGCCACGCCACCGAGGAACACCTGGCCCACGCGGAGGAGATCTTCAACGGTGTCGGCAAGACGCTCCGCGTCCCCGAGTCCCAGCAGGACGCCGCCACCGCCCTCTCCGGCTCCGGGCCCGCGTACTTCTACTTCCTGGTCGAGGCCATGACCGACGCGGGCATCCTGCTCGGACTGCCCCGCGACCTCATCGTCCAGGCGGCGATCGGCGTTGCCGTGATGCTCCGCGACAGCGGCGGGCACCCGGTCAAGCTCCGCGAGAACGTCACCTCGCCCGCCGGCACCACCATCAACGCCATCCGCGAGCTGGAGAACCACGGCGTGCGCGCCGCCCTGATCGCCGGCCTCGAAGCGGCCCGCGACCGCAGCCGCGAGCTGGCCTTGGGTACCTGACATCCGCGCCCCCGGCCGGTTCGCCCCTCCTCCGCACGCGTACGAAGAGGAGGGGCGACCCGGCCAGCCCCCGGACGGCCGCGCGTTCAGGCCGGCGGCAGCAGCCCGACCGCCGCGTACGCCGCGTCCACCTGGGGCCGCGCCATCGCCCGCGCCCGCTCGGCACCGGCCCGCAACACCGCGTCCATCCGCCCCGGCTCGGCGCACAGCCGCGCGTGCCGCTCTCGCACCGGCCGCAACGTCTCCACCACGGCCTCGGCCACGTCCCGCTTGAGCGCCCCGTACGAGGCGTACCCCTCCCCTCGGCCAGCTCGGCCGGCCGCCCACCCGCACACGCTGCGAGCACGTCCAGCAGGTTCGCCACCCCCGGCTGCGCCTCACGGTCGTAGCGCACCGCCGACCCGCTGTCCGTCACGGCCCGCATCACCTTCTTGCGCACCACGTCCGGCTCGTCCAGCAGATAGACGATCCCCGCTGGTCTCGGCGTGCGACTTGCCCATCTTCGCCGTCGGGTCCTGGAGGTCCATCACCCGCGCCGCGACCACCGGGTGCACCGCTCGTGGCACGGTGAACACCGCCCCGTACCGCTGGTTGAACCGCCGCGCGAGATCCCGCGTGAGCTCCACGTGCTCCGCCTGGTCGTCCCCCACCGGCACCTCGTCCGTCCCGTACGCCAGGATGTCGGCCGCCATCAGCGCCGGATACGTCAGCAACGACAGCCGCACGCTCCTGCCCCGCGCCGTCTCCCGCACCACCTTCTCCTTGTACTGGATCATCCGCCGCATCTCACCGTCGGACGCCAGACACTCCATGAGGTACGAGAGCCGCGCGTGCTCGTCCACGTGGCTCTGTACGAACACCGTGCACAGCTGTGGATCGAGACCGGCCGCGAGCAACAGCGTCGCGGCCTGCCGACTCAGCCGGCGCACCCGCGCCGGATCGTGCTCCACGGTCAGCGCGTGCAGGTCCACCACGCAGAACAGCGCGTCGGCCCGGTGCTGGTCCTCCGCCGCCCACCGCCGCACGGCCCCCAGGTAGTTCCCGAGCGTGAGGTGCCCGGTCGGCTTCACTCCACTGAAGATCCGCACCCGTGCCGGAGCCGGTACGCCGCGCGCGGTGTCAGCGATCGCGACCGGCTCGGCGGTGCTCGTCATGTCCGTCATCTCCGCGTTCTCCGTATATCCCCGGTGTCTTCCACCGGATCGGAGCCGCCGTCCCCGGCCGGCCGGGGTGCGAAGCGGAGCTTGGACAACGCGGAACGGCCGCCGGATTCGGCGGCCGTCGGTGCGCGTACGCACAGGGTCTGGTCCGCCGTTAGGCGGCCCACCACTGGGTAGGTACGCGCGTAGTCACGCCGTCGACGGTACTCCTCGAACGAGGGACGCCGCCACGGGTTTGAAGTGCTTCAGAGCGTCATGTACTGTTTTCCGGGGTTGCCGGGGTTGCCGGGGTTGCCGGGGTTGCCGCGCGATCCACGGGTTGCCGCGCGATCCACCTGGACACTGCGGCAGCGCCTCGTGCCGCACCGGCGGCACACCACTACCCTAACGAGTCTCCCAACTGGGATGGATTTCGGCATGCCGAAATCCGTTCGAAAGCTTCGATTATGAAGCTCGGGGGAAATCCGCTAAAGTAGTTACCACGCTGGAAGGTGCGAAATAAACCCCGCTCCAACAGGGGACCGGAAACGGCAGGAAAAGGATCTGGTAAGGTTGGAAACGCCGAAGGGAAGCGCCCGGAGGGCCCGGTGAAACGGGACCGAAGGAGGCGTGCGTTCCTTGAGAACTCAACAGCGTGCCAAAAGTCAACGCCAAATATGTTGATACCCCGTCTCCCAACACTGTGTGGGGGCGAGGTTCCTTTGAAAAGTCCTCCCAGCACCGTTACGGGGTTGGGGTGACACGGCGAGGATGATGTGAACATCGATCTTATTCCGGTCGGTGTTCCGTTCTTATTCGTGTGTGTTTGCCGGGATATCCTGGAGGCATTCATGGAGAGTTTGATCCTGGCTCAGGACGAACGCTGGCGGCGTGCTTAACACATGCAAGTCGAACGATGAAGCCGCTTCGGTGGTGGATTAGTGGCGAACGGGTGAGTAACACGTGGGCAATCTGGCCTGCACTCTGGGACAAGCCCTGGAAACGGGGTCTAATACCGGATATGACTACCGATCGCATGGTTGGTGGTGGAAAGCTCCGGCGGTGTAGGATGAGCCCGCGGCCTATCAGCTTGTTGGTGGGGTGATGGCCTACCAAGGCGACGACGGGTAGCCGGCCTGAGAGGGCGACCGGCCACACTGGGACTGAGACACGGCCCAGACTCCTACGGGAGGCAGCAGTGGGGAATATTGCACAATGGGCGAAAGCCTGATGCAGCGACGCCGCGTGAGGGATGACGGCCTTCGGGTTGTAAACCTCTTTCAGCAGGGAAGAAGCGAGAGTGACGGTACCTGCAGAAGAAGCGCCGGCTAACTACGTGCCAGCAGCCGCGGTAATACGTAGGGCGCGAGCGTTGTCCGGAATTATTGGGCGTAAAGAGCTCGTAGGCGGCTTGTCGCGTCGGATGTGAAAGCCCGGGGCTTAACCCCGGGTCTGCATTCGATACGGGCAGGCTAGAGTTCGGTAGGGGAGATCGGAATTCCTGGTGTAGCGGTGAAATGCGCAGATATCAGGAGGAACACCGGTGGCGAAGGCGGATCTCTGGGCCGATACTGACGCTGAGGAGCGAAAGTGTGGGGAGCGAACAGGATTAGATACCCTGGTAGTCCACGCCGTAAACGTTGGGAACTAGGTGTGGGCGACATTCCACGTCGTCCGTGCCGCAGCTAACGCATTAAGTTCCCCGCCTGGGGAGTACGGCCGCAAGGCTAAAACTCAAAGGAATTGACGGGGGCCCGCACAAGCGGCGGAGCATGTGGCTTAATTCGACGCAACGCGAAGAACCTTACCAAGGCTTGACATACACCGGAAACGGCCAGAGATGGTCGCCCCCTTGTGGTCGGTGTACAGGTGGTGCATGGCTGTCGTCAGCTCGTGTCGTGAGATGTTGGGTTAAGTCCCGCAACGAGCGCAACCCTTGTTCTGTGTTGCCAGCATGCCTTTCGGGGTGATGGGGACTCACAGGAGACTGCCGGGGTCAACTCGGAGGAAGGTGGGGACGACGTCAAGTCATCATGCCCCTTATGTCTTGGGCTGCACACGTGCTACAATGGCCGGTACAATGAGCTGCGATACCGTGAGGTGGAGCGAATCTCAAAAAGCCGGTCTCAGTTCGGATTGGGGTCTGCAACTCGACCCCATGAAGTCGGAGTCGCTAGTAATCGCAGATCAGCATTGCTGCGGTGAATACGTTCCCGGGCCTTGTACACACCGCCCGTCACGTCACGAAAGTCGGTAACACCCGAAGCTGGTGGCCCAACCCCTTTGGGGAGGGAGCTGTCGAAGGTGGGACTGGCGATTGGGACGAAGTCGTAACAAGGTAGCCGTACCGGAAGGTGCGGCTGGATCACCTCCTTTCTAAGGAGCACTTTGGCCGTCAAACCTGTTTTGGTGGTCCAAGAGCCAGTTCGTCGGCGAGTGTTCGACGCTGGTTGCTCATGGGTGGAACGTTGAGTATTCGGCACGGGGTCTTGTGAGGTTGTGAGTACTGCTCTTCGGAGCGTGGAACACGCCAAGCGAGGGTTCGTGTTGGGCGCGCTGTTGGGTGTCTGAGGGTACGGCCGTCAGGTTGTGTCTTCGGTTGCCGGCCCCAGTGAACTCGTCTGTTCTGGGCGGGGTGGTGGGTGGCTGGTCGTTGTTTGAGAACTGCACAGTGAACGCGAGCATCTGTGGCCAAGTTTTTAAGGGCGCACGGTGGATGCCTTGGCACCAGGAACCGATGAAGGACGTGGGAGGCCGCGATAGGCCCCGGGGAGCTGTCAACCGAGCTTTGATCCGGGGGTGTCCGAATGGGGAAACCCGGCAGTCGTCATGGGCTGTCACCCGTACCTGAATATATAGGGTATGTGGAGGGAACGCGGGGAAGTGAAACATCTCAGTACCCGCAGGAAGAGAAAACAACCGTGATTCCGGGAGTAGTGGCGAGCGAAACTGGATGAGGCTAAACCAGTCATGTGTGATACCCGGCAGGGGTTGCGTGGTTGGCGTTGTGGGATCGTACTTCGATGATCTGCCGGTCGTCGGGTGAGTCAGAAACCGTAGATGTAGGCGAAGGGCATGCGAAAGGCCCGGCGTAGAGGGTAAGACCCCCGTAGCTGAAACATCTATGGCTTGCTTGTACGACACCCAAGTAGCACGGGGCCCGAGAAATCCCGTGTGAATCTGGCGGGACCACCCGCTAAGCCTAAATATTCCCTGGTGACCGATAGCGGATAGTACCGTGAGGGAATGGTGAAAAGTACCGCGGGAGCGGGGTGAAATAGTACCTGAAACCGTGTGCCTACAAGCCGTGGGAGCGTTGCCATGTCCTTTGGGGCATGGTCGTGACTGCGTGCCTTTTGAAGAATGAGCCTGCGAGTTTGCGGTGTGTTGCGAGGTTAACCCGTGTGGGGGAGCCGTAGCGAAAGCGAGTCCGAATAGGGCGTTGGAGTAGCACACTCAAGACCCGAAGCGGAGTGATCTAGCCATGGGCAGGTTGAAGCGCGGGTAAGACCGTGTGGAGGACCGAACCCACCAGGGTTGAAAACCTGGGGGATGACCTGTGGTTAGGGGTGAAAGGCCAATCAAACTCCGTGATAGCTGGTTCTCCCCGAAATGCATTTAGGTGCAGCGTCGTGTGTTTCTTGCCGGAGGTAGAGCACTGGATAGGCGATGGGCCCTACCGGGTTACTGACCTTAGCCAAACTCCGAATGCCGGTAAGTGAGAGCGCGGCAGTGAGACTGTGGGGGATAAGCTCCATGGTCGAGAGGGAAACAGCCCAGAGCATCGACTAAGGCCCCTAAGCGTATGCTAAGTGGGAAAGGATGTGGAGTCGCAGAGACAACCAGGAGGTTGGCTTAGAAGCAGCCACCCTTGAAAGAGTGCGTAATAGCTCACTGGTCAAGTGATTCCGCGCCGACAATGTAGCGGGGCTCAAGCGTACCGCCGAAGTCGTGTCAATCCAGCATGTACTCCTAACGGAGGCTGGGTTGGGTAGGGGAGCGTCGTGTGCCGGGTGAAGCAGCCGCGTAAGCGAGTTGTGGATGGTTCACGAGTGAGAATGCAGGCATGAGTAGCGATTCACACGTGGGAAACGTGTGCGCCGATTGACTAAGGGTTCCTGGGTCAAGCTGATCTGCCCAGGGTAAGTCGGGACCTAAGGCGAGGCCGACAGGCGTAGTCGATGGACAACCGGTTGATATTCCGGTACCCGCTTTGAAGCGCCCAATACTGAATCTTCTGATGCTAAGGCTGTGAAGCCGCCCTGAATCTCTTCGGAGTTGAGGGGAGTGGTGGAGCCGCTGACCCTAGGGCTAGTAGGTAAGTGATGGGGTGACGCAGGAAGGTAGTCCAGCCCGGGCGGTGGTTGTCCCGGGGTAAGGGTGTAGCCCGTTATCTAGGTAAATCCGGATGACATGAGGGTGAGACCTGATGCCGAGCCGATTGTGGTGAAGTGGATGATCCTATGCTGTCGAGAAAAGCCTCTAGCGAGTTTCATGGCGGCCCGTACCCTAAACCGACTCAGGTGGTCAGGTAGAGAATACCGAGGCGTTCGGGTGAACTATGGTTAAGGAACTCGGCAAAATGCCCCCGTAACTTCGGGAGAAGGGGGGCCATTTCTGGTGATGGGCTTTACGCCTTGAGCTGGGGGTGGCCGCAGAGACCAGCGAGAAGCGACTGTTTACTAAAAACACAGGTCCGTGCGAAGCCGTAAGGCGATGTATACGGACTGACGCCTGCCCGGTGCTGGAACGTTAAGGGGACCGGTTAGCTGACTTTCGGGTTGGCGAAGCTGAGAACTTAAGCGCCAGTAAACGGCGGTGGTAACTATAACCATCCTAAGGTAGCGAAATTCCTTGTCGGGTAAGTTCCGACCTGCACGAATGGCGTAACGACTTCTCGACTGTCTCAACCATAGGCCCGGTGAAATTGCATTACGAGTAAAGATGCTCGTTTCGCGCAGCAGGACGGAAAGACCCCGGGACCTTTACTATAGCTTGATATTGGTGTTCGGTTCGGCTTGTGTAGGATAGGTGGGAGACTGTGAAGCATGCACGCCAGTGTGTGTGGAGTCGTTGTTGAAATACCACTCTGGTCGTGCTGGATGTCTAACCTGGGTCCGTGATCCGGATCAGGGACAGTGTCTGGTGGGTAGTTTAACTGGGGCGGTTGCCTCCTAAAGGGTAACGGAGGCGCCCAAAGGTTCCCTCAGCCTGGTTGGCAATCAGGTGTTGAGTGTAAGTGCACAAGGGAGCTTGACTGTGAGACTGACGGGTCGAGCAGGGACGAAAGTCGGGACTAGTGATCCGGCGGTGGCTTGTGGAAGCGCCGTCGCTCAACGGATAAAAGGTACCCCGGGGATAACAGGCTGATCTTCCCCAAGAGTCCATATCGACGGGATGGTTTGGCACCTCGATGTCGGCTCGTCGCATCCTGGGGCTGGAGTCGGTCCCAAGGGTTGGGCTGTTCGCCCATTAAAGCGGTACGCGAGCTGGGTTTAGAACGTCGTGAGACAGTTCGGTCCCTATCCGCTGTGCGCGTAGGAGTCTTGAGAAGGGCTGTCCCTAGTACGAGAGGACCGGGACGGACGAACCTCTGGTGTGCCAGTTGTCCTGCCAAGGGCATGGCTGGTTGGCTACGTTCGGGAGGGATAACCGCTGAAAGCATCTAAGCGGGAAGCCTGCTTCGAGATGACGGCTCCCACCCACTTGATGGGGTAAGGCTCCCAGTAGACGACTGGGTTGATAGGCCAGATATGGAAGCCCCGTAAGGGGTGGAGTTGACTGGTACTAATAGGCCGAGGGCTTTTCCTCAGTTGCTCGCGTTCACTGTGTTGGTTCTGAAATAACGACTGTGTTGTTGTCCGGTTGGTTTATTTCATAGTGTTTCGGTGGTTATTGCGTTAGGGAAACGCCCGGTTACATTCCGAACCCGGAAGCTAAGCCTTTCAGCGCCGATGGTACTGCAGGGGGGACCCTGTGGGAGAGTAGGACGCCGCCGAACTCCTTGTAAGAAGAGCCTTGTCACGGATCGAAATCCGTGACAAGGCTCTTCTGCGTTCAACGGAAAAGTTCTGGAGAAGCCCGCTTCGTACTGCGATCCTGTGGTTATGAGCTACGTGGTCAGGGGAATGAAGAGCGACGAGTGGCCTCGCCTCAAGGAACTGCGCATGGCCGCACTCGCCGATCCGGTGGCGCGGGTCGCCTTCGTGGAGACGTACGAGCGGGCGGCCCAGGAGCCGGACTCGTTCTGGCAGAAGCGCGCCGAGCAGGGCGCGGCCGGGGAGGAAGTGAAGACCTTTGTCGCCGAGCCCGGTGGTGATGGTCCGGGGGGGCGAGCAGCCGTTCGCGGGCATGGCCGTCGTGCTGGTCGAACGGGACCAGGCACAAACCCACGTGGCCGGCGTCTACACCCTCCCCGAGTGCCGTGGCACCGGGCTCGCCGGCGAACTGTTCCGCGCCGCCCTGGAGTGGTCCTGGGAACTGCCCGAGTTCCGTGTCGAACGCGTACGGCTCTGGGTGCACGAGCGGAACGAGCCCGCCCGCGCCTTCTACGCCAAGCTCGGATTCGCCGAGACCGGCGAGACCATGCCGTACCCGAACCGGCCGGAGGAGACCGAGTACGAGCTGGCCCTGTACCGGCCGTGAGCCGACCGGAGCACGGCCCGGAGTGGCTGGCGGGCCGTGGTGCCGAGTCTCAGCCCGCCAGTCTGCCATGCGTGCGGGGCCAGCGGGCCTGTCGTGCCTGCTCCGGCGAGCGCATCAGGGCCAGCGCCTCCAGCCCCTGTGCCGGGCCGCCCGTCATCAGTTCGGGTAGCGCGGGGAACGGCGCCACGTCCGCGATGTCGTCCAGCACCAGCGTCAGCGGCGGGTCCAGCCGGCCGCCGGGGGAGCGCTTGGCCGTGTGCTGGGCGTGCTCGACGACGCTGGCGACCAGCGCGGTGAGCAGGGGCATCGCGCCCGGTTACGTCCGCGGGTTCTCCAGCGACTCGCCCACCACGTACAGCGTCCCGCCCTCGCCGACGAACGACTCCAGCGCGAGGGCGTCGGCGCGGCTGGCGTTGCACGCGTCCCGGATGTGGATCGAGGACAGCGCCGCCAGGGCGCGGGCCGTCAGCTCCTGGGCCATGTCGCGGCGCTCGGGGTGCGCGGTCAGCGTCGACTCCAGCTCGCCGGTCATGCCACTGGTCGCCTTCGGGTTGGTCCGCAGCATGCGTACCAGCTCGTACGCCGAGTGGCCCTGGGCCCGCCGGTGCACCTGGCGGAACGGGCGGCCGTCCACCGCCGCCGCGTGCAGCCAGCAGCGCAGCAGCGTCTCCGCCGCGTCCGCCGTCGCCGAGTCGATGAGCGAGACCGGGCGGACCGGAGCCAGCAGCGCCACCGCGCGGGCCCTGGCGACCTCCCGCGCCTCGCAGCCGCTGGCGGGGTTCCAGCGCAGGCGGGCCGGCGTGTCCAACAGGTGGCTCGGGTCGAAGACGTGCACCGGGCCCAGCTTGGCGCGGGCGCCCGTCGTCTCCGCCCACAGCGTCGCGTCGCTGCTGGTGACCAGCGTCGGGCCGGCCGCCTCCAGGATCGCGTGCAGGGCCGCGTCCTGGCGTTCGGCGGCGCTCCCGTACCGGACCCGCGACGGGGGCTCGGCGCCCGGCCAGGCGCCGTCGCGCTGCGCGGGCACCCCACCCGGCGCGGTGGCGCCGTACGGGAGCGGGTGTGGGCCCCGTGCGTCGGGGGAGCGTGGGCGCGGCCTCGGGGGTCGTACCGGTGACTGGGGCCGGAGCCTGGGGCGACTGCGACTGCGACTGCGACTGCGACTGCGACTGCGGTTGGGGTGCGGCCTCGTGGGCGTGGCCGCTGGCGCTGGCCGGCTGGGCCGTGGAGGCGGCCGGCCGCGCGGGCGCGGGGGCGGGCTGAGTGCTCGGGAAGATGGCCGTGAAGTAGGCCGCGGGGTCGATGGGCGGCTGCGGGTCGGGCGTGGCGGCGGGCTCGGCCGGCGCGGCGTACGGCTCCGGGGCCGCCTCACGGGGCCCGCGGGGCCGGTGCTCGGGGGCGGTGTCCCGGGGGCGCTGCGGGTGCGGGGCGTGAGCCCGCTCCTCGGCGGCCTGGCGGCGGTCGGCGACGCGGCGGGCCCGCATCAGGCGGTAGCGGGCGACCGTACCGATCACGAAGACCGCGACGACCAGCAGGACCAGGACCTCGCTGATGAACAGGCCCCAGAACAGCCCGTACCCCGAAAGCTGCTCCTCGGGTGTGTGCGGCCAAGCCGCGGCGAGGTCGCCCGGGGCCTGCACCAGGTGCCGAGCGGCCTGCGGATGAACGACACGTTCTCCGGCCAGGCCCCGTGCGCGAGCAGCCCGGCCAGGCCGGTGGCCGTCCAGATCAGCAGCACCAGCCCGATCAGGAACAGCAGCGCCCCGATGAGCAAGCCGTCCGGAATGCCGCGCGCGCTCCGACGCGCGGTCCCGCCTCGGGTCCGCCATCGCCTAGGCCACCGTGGACTCGGACGCGCCGGACGCGGGTGGGCCGTAGGGCGCGTACGGGCCATACCTGTCGTAGCCGTCGTACCCGTCGGGACCGCCCGCGAGCCCCTCCTCGGCGAGTCGTTGCTCGACGGCCTCGGCGGCGCGGGCCTCGGCCTGTGCCTCGGCGGCCAGCGCGGCGGTCAGCGAGTCCTCGGTCATGGCGCGGTCGGTGTAGACCAGCGGGCGCTCGGCCTCGGTGATCAGGTGCTTGACGACCTGGACGTTTCCGTTGACGTCCCAGACGGCGATGCCGGGGGTGAGGGTGGGGATGATCTCCACGGCCCATCGCGGTAGGCCGAGCACCCGACCGGTGGCGCGCGCCTCGTCGGCCTTCTGGGCGTAGGTGGTGCGGGTCGAGGCCATCTTGAGGATGGCCGCCGCCTCGCGGGCGGCGGCACCGTCCACCACGTCGGACAGGTGGTGGACGACCGCGACGAAGGACAGGCCGAGCCGGCGGCCGAACTTCAGCAACCGCTGGAAGAGCTGGGCCACGAAGGGCGAGTTGATGATGTGCCACGCCTCTTCGACCAGGAAGATGCGCTTCTTGCGGTCCGGCCTGATCCAGGTGTGCTCCAGCCACACGCCGACGATCGCCATCAGGATCGGCATCGCGATCGAGTTGCGGTCGATGTGCGAGAGGTCGAAGACGATCAGCGGCGAGTCCAGGTCGATGCCGACCGTGGTCGGCCCGTCGAACATGCCCCGCAGGTCACCGTCGACCAGCCGGTCCAGGACCAGCGCGACGTCCAGCCCCCAGGCCCGTACGTCGTCCAGGTCCACGTTCATCGACTCGGCCGAGTCCGGCTCCGGATGGCGCAGTTGCTCGACGATGTCGGTGAGCACCGGCTGCCGGTCGGTGACGGTCTGGTTGACGTACGCGTGCGCTACCTTGAGCGCGAAGCCGGCGCGCTCGTCGAGACCGTGGCCCATCGCGACCTCGATGATGGTGCGCAACAGGGCGAGCTGGCCGGTCGTGGTGATCGACGGGTCGAGCGGGTTGAGCCGGATGCCGCCGTCGAGGGCGGCCATCGGGTCCAGACGGATGGGCGTGATGCTGAGCTGCTGGGCGATGAGGTTCCACTCGCCGACGCCGTCCTCGCTCTGCGCGTCGAGGACCACCACCTGCCGGTCCCGGAACCGCAGCTGCCGCAGTACGTACGTCTTCTCCAGGGCGGACTTGCCGTTGCCGGACTCGCCGAGCACCAGCCAGTGCGGGGCGGGCAACTGCTGCCCGTACAGCTGGAACGGGTCGTAGATGTACCCCTTGCCGGAGTACACCTCGCGACCGATGATCACGCCGGAGTCGCCGAGGCCGGGAGCGGCGGTGGGCAGGTAGACGGTCTGGGCCTGGCCGGTGGAGGTGCGGACAGGCAGCCGTGTCGTCTCCACCTTCCCGAAGACGAAACTGGTGAAGGCCTCGGTGATGACGCCCATCGGATCGACCACGGCGCAGCCCCTATCGTCGGATGCCGGTGGCGAACGGCAAGGTGTTCACAAAGGCCCGGTGGCGTTCGCGATCGCACTACTCCAGCTTGAGGTAGCTCTTGCCGGTCGAGGCGCGGATGGTGCGCTTGTCCCGGGCGAGTGCCTCGGGCGAGCGGGAGGAGACCGTGATGTAGCCGACGAGGTTGACGCCGGCCGCGCCGCTGGCCAGGTCGTCGCCGCGCTGGTCGAGGCGGCCGTGGGCGGCGATGTCCCGCGGGTCGACGGTGCGGTTCATCTTGGCCTGGCGGCTGGCCTCCGCCTCGTCGTTGGTCTTCTCCGTCAGCATCCGCTCGATGGCCAGCTCGGTGGGCTCCAGGTCCATGCAGACCGTGACCGTACGGATCACGTCGGGGTGTGCACCAGCAACGGGGCGAGGAAGTTCACGCCGACGGGCGTCATCGGCCACTCCTTGACCCAGGCGGTGGCGTGGCACCAGGGGGCGCGGGTGCTGGACTCGCGGGTCTTGGCCTGGAGGAAGGTGGGCTCCATGGCGTCGAGTTCGGCGGGCCAGGCGTTGCGCTGGGTCATGGCCTGGATGTGGTCGATGGTGTGGTCCGGGTCATACATCGAGTGTACGAGCGAGGCCAACCGGCTCTGACCGAGGGACTGGCGGACCCGGATGTCGGCCTCGGCGAGCCGCGCGCAGATGTCTGTCAGCTCGCGGGCCATGACGACGGCGAGCCCCGCGTCGCGGTCGATGCGCTTGCCGCTGTGCCGGGAGGCGCGGGCCATGGCCTGGGCCTCGGCGGACAGATCGCGGGTGTAGTGCATGCAGGCGACGAGGTAGGCGCGGTGCTGCTCGGACGAGGTGGAGACCATCGACTGGAGCTGGTCGTAGGAGTCCTTGAGCCACTCCGGGGAGTTCGCGTCGCCGCGCCGCTCGACGTCCTTGGCGTGCGCGTCGGGGTCGGCGGGGAGCGTACGGGCGAGCATCTGGAGGCGGGTCACGAAGCCGTCGCCGTTGGCCACGTGCTTGAGCAGCGTGCCGAACCGGTCGACCAGCGCCTCCTGGTCCTCGCTATCGCGCAGGCCCACGCCGGGGCCCTCGATCTCGATGGCGGCGGTGACGGTGCGCCGGTCCGCGTGCAGCAGGACGGCGATCTCGTCGGGCCCGAAGGGCGCCGCGAGCCAGTTGATGTGCCCGATGCCGGGCGGCGGGCCCACCTCGACCTCCCGCCCGTCGAGGCGGGTGCCGGCCTCGACGACGGCCGAGCGGTAGGTGGCGCCGCGGCGGGTGATGCGGCGGTAGGAGCGGTTGATCTCGAACCACTTGTAGAACGTGCGGCCCCGGTACGGGACGTAGACTGCGCCGAGGGCCAGCGCGGGGCCGAGGGCCAGCGCGGGGAAGCCCACCAGGGTGATGATGCGTAGCATCAGGACGGGCATGAGCAACCCGCACATCATGCCGATGAAGCCGCCCGCGATGATCAGGGCGATCTCGCCCGTCTCGCGGTTCTTGCCGACGATCGCGTTCGGGCGCGCCCGAACGATCAGATACATACGGCGGGGCGCGATGGGGTGGGATTGGGCCTCAATCGTCAACGCCGGTCACCTCCCGAGGTGTTGCTGGTGTTGCTGGTGTTGCTGTTGCGGTTCTGGGTGCGCGGCGCGGGGGTGGCGGGGGCGCGGTTGCCGCCCCCGCCGGAGCCACCGCCGCGCGCGCTGTGGGCGGCGACGCCGCCGGAGACGGGGTTGGCGGGGCGCGGCTGGGACGAGCCGCCACCGGCGGGCGTGCCGACGGCGCGGTTGCTGTGGGCGTTCATCCCCTGCTTGACCAGGGCGGCGGGGGAGCTGAGGATCGCCGCGGCCTGGCGCGACGCGGCGTCGCTGCTGGCGTTGCGGCTGTTGATGATCTCGTCGCCGAAACCGGGCACGAGAAGCGGTAGATCATCGCGCTCGCGAAGATGGCGAGGAAGATGATCGACAGGCCGGAGACCACGGCCGAGAACGCGTCGGGCCCCTCGTCTCCCGAGAGCGCTCCGGCTAGCCCGAGCACGATGACGATCACCGGCTTGACCAGGATGACCGCGATCATGAGCCCGGCCCAGCGGCGGACGTGTGGCCCCACATGTTCTTGTCGACCAGGCCCGCGTAGACTGCCGTGCCCAGCAGGGCGCCGACGTAGAGCAGGGCGGCGCGGATGACGAGTTCGAGGCAGAGCACGCCGGCCGCGAGGATGGTCACCAGCGACACGACGATGAGCATGATCGGCCCGCCGCCGATGTCCTCGTCCTTCTTGAGTGCTTCGGCGAACGAGCCGCAGAACGCGTCGTTGTCGGCCCCCGTACCGGTGGCGATCACTTCCGTGACGGCGTCGGTGGCCGATACGACGGTGTAGAGCACCAGCGGCGTGAAGGCCGAGGCCAGCACGGTGAGCCAGAGGAACCCGATGGCCTAGGTGATCGCCTTGATGAACGGCACCCCACGGATCGCCCGCTTGGCGACGGCGAGCAGCCACAGGAGGAGGGTGAGCACGGTGGAGGCGGCGAAGACGATCGCGTACTGGCGCAGGAACGTCTCGTTGGTGAAGTCGACGCCCGCCGTCTCGTTGACCATGTCGGAGAGCTTTCCGACGAGCCAGGAGGCGGCTTTGGCACAGGACCTGGCGAGGGAGGCGGCGGGGTCGATGGGGGCGGCGGGGTCCGGAGGTCCTCCAGAACTGCCACCCCCTTGCCCCTTCTCGCAGTTCTCCTTGGTCTGGCCGTGCAGGAAGTCGCAGTTGGGCGGGCTGCCCGACGGGCTGGGGGACGGATCGGCGACGACTCGGCTGGCCAGGAGGATGGCTGTTGCTTGCAGTCCAGCCAGCACGCCGGCGAGAGTGAAGGCGCGGCGGCGCGGGCTACCGGGCATACGTGAACCCTCCGTACTCCTCGACCGCCTTGGTGATTTCCTCAGCGGTGGACGCCGTTCGGTCGGCATTGACCGGTGCCGGGCCGTTCTTCTGAGCGAAACTGTCGATTTTCCAGTCGTTGTTTGACCAGCGCAGCTTGAGAGTCGTGGTGAACCAGTCGTTGGCCACCGGAGTCTTCGACCCCTCGCCCGCGGTACCGAATGCACCGGTGCACCACACCTCCACCGTGGCGGTGGAGGTCGCGTATTCGGTCATCTTGGTTCCAACGGGCGCGGTTCGTGAGACGTAGGTCTGTCCCTTGGGAGCCTTGCCGTTCTCGTCGAGCCCGAGTTGGTTCAGCGACTCCTTCGTGTAGGCCCTGTCGAGCTCGGACTGCATGCGCGCGACAGCGTTGCTCGCGAAGATGAGCGGCATGATCTCCCGCCGCCGCTCGCGGTTGTACATGTCCGCCGGCCCCAAAGCCACCGCGTAGTTCGCCGCCGCGCTCTGGGCGCCCTGTTCCGTGTGGGGGAAGCCGGTGGCGATGCCCGTGGCCGTGTCCTTGCACTTGACGGGGCGTTCGCCGATGGGGGCGGTGGACTGGGCCTGGTTGCCCTTGGTGCCGCCCGAGCCGCCCCCGTTGCCGTCGTCGGAGTCGCCGCCGCCGCCGCGGTTCGCGAACGCGATGGCCGCGATGAGGAGGACGACCACGATCACCACGGTGAGCAGGCTGCGGCTCGGCTTGGTGGTCGGGCGTGGGCGGCGGCCGGTGCCGAACGCGTCGCCGTCGCCGTCCGGGAGCCGGGTGCGGGTCAGCCGACCGTCGGTGCCGGCGGGGCCGTGGTCGCCGCCGTACGAGTCGTAGTGATCATCGCCGTGGGGACTCATCACGCGCCCGCCCCTTCGCCCGTGGCCTCGGTCTCCGCGGCGCACCGCGGCCCGGCCGCGCCCGCCCCGCGGCGGGTGGCCCGCCCGGGTGTCGCCGAGCCGGCCGTCGTCTCGTACGCCGCCGCGAGAGCGGCGGCGTACGACGGTAGCGGGGCGCGGCGGGGCGCGGGGGCGATGGTGTGAGTGCACATCAGGCTGACACGACCTCAGCAGCGGGACCGGGGGAGAGGCGGGCGGGCGGAGTGGCGACGGCGCGACGGGGCTGTCGCCTGTCCCGCCCGGGCCGCGGGGAGCGCGGGGTGGCGGTCCGAGTGGCCTGGAGGTGTGGGCATCAGCTTGCGGCCTGTGTGGAGGGGAGGGACGAGCGGCGGGGCTCGTATGCGTGGAACGGTCGGGTGGGATGAGGGCGGGTGGGCTCGCGCGGCGTACGGGCTGGGTGTGGGCTCGTACGCCGCGCGGCGGTGCGGGACGGCGGGCGCGCGTCCGCGCGGGGCGGAGGCCGGCGGCCTAGACTGCCATGCCGTACACGATGGTGAACAGTGTGCCGAGCGAGCCGATGATGAAGACGCCGGTCAGGCCCGCGATGATCAGTCCCTTGCCCTGCTCGCCGCTGAACGTGTCGCGCAGGGCCGTGGCGCCGATGCGCTGCTTGGCCGCGCCCCAGATCGCGATACCGAGGCACAGCAGGATGGACACCGCCATCACGACCTCGATCATGATGCGTGCTTCGTTGCCCAAGCTCCCGAAAGGCCCCCAGTCGGGGGCGATTCCGCCGATGATCGTGGTTATGTCGCTTTTTCGGCTGCCAAGTACATGTCAACTCACCGCCCCTTATGGGTAGTTGTGTACCGCCTTGCCGTGCGGCACGGGTCAGTCTCTATCTTCGCCGAAGTTGCCACTGTCGCATGTCGATTTGGCGTCATTTCGTACCGGATCTGGGCTTCACCGTCCTGACCTGCGGTCAAACCGTACGAACGCGGCTCGACGACGTGTCAGTTCGATGGGTGTTCGTCACTCTGCGTATCAAGCTTGGTGACGGCCCGCAATGGAATTGCGGTCGCTCGCGGAGAAAGCGGCCCGGGTGGGAGCGTGGCCAACGCGAGTGTACGCGGCCGCTGGTGGCCTCCGTCCTGTGCGTCTACGGGTGTACCCGCTCGTGCTCCCGGCTATCCGACGGCTCGCCTCACTCCACGAAGTCGTCGAACTCCCCCGCCTTGACGCCCTTGACGAACGCGTCCCACTTTGCCCGGGTGGTGACGACCACCTGGTCCCGGTCGCGGCTCTCCCGGAGATATACGCGGCCGTCGGGCCCCGCGGCCACCTCGAGGAACTCGGGCTGGTCCTCCCCTTCTGGTACGGCGCGCTGCCAGTCGAGCTGGTTCATGTTCATCGCGTGGTCGTCCTTGTCGCGTGTGCCGACGGGGTGGTGACGGCGCGTGGGGTCGCCGTCTCGCCCGGTCGCGCCCTCGTGTCGCGGTGGGTGGCCGCACGGTGGACTGTAGTTGCGCGGGCCGGGGCGGTGGTCGCCCGCCGGCCGTCCGCGCCGCCCGCCACCCGGCCCAGGGCGCCGTCGCCGCCCCGGGGGCCGGCGCGCCGCGTGGCCGCCCGCGCCCTGTGGTGCGCGTCGGGGCCTCGGGTGCCCTCTCGCCAAGTCGGGGGCCCTCGTCGTACCGTGCGTATCACGTCCGTGGAGCGCCCGGTTGGGGCCGGATGGACCGGTGCGTAAGAAGGTCTGGCTCGGTGTCAGCATCAGTATGGGGCTGTCCTTTTCTTTCGTCGTGCTCCTCGTGCTCGGTACGTACATGATCGCGAGCAGGGCCACGAGCGGCGGCTCCGCCGGCGACGTGCAGCTCGCGGAGGGCACCGTTCCGGCCGCGTACGTGGACCTCGTGCAGAAGCACGGCAACCGCTGCCCGGCCATCAACCCGGCGCTGCTGGCGGCGCAGCTCTACCAGGAGAGCGGCTGGAACCCCAAGGCCGTGAGCCCGGCCGACGCGCGCGGGCTGGCGCAGTTCATCCCCGGCACCTGGGCGGCGTACGGGGTGGACGGCGACGGCGACCGTGACATCTGGGACCTCGCCGACGCCATCCCCTCGGCGGCGGCCTATGACTGCGCGCTGGCCAAGTACGTGAAGGACGTGCCCGGCGACCCCACGGCCAACATGCTGGCCTCCTACAACGCCGGCTTGTACGCGGTGGTCAAGTACCGCGGGGTGCCGCCGTACAACGCGACCCAGAACTACGTGCAGCGGATCACCACGCTTGCCAAGAGCTTCGCGGCGCCGAAGCGGCCCGTCGCCGCGTCCAAGCAGGCGGCGGCCGCGATCTACTTCGCGCAGCGGCAACTGGGCAAGCCCTACCTGTGGGGCGGCAACGGGACGGCGGTCGACGGCGGGCGGTTCGACTGCTCCGGGCTGACGAAGACCGCCTACGCCTCGGTGGACATCGAGCTGCCGCGCGTGGCCAACGACCAGTGGAACGCCGGGCCGCACCCCAGCCGCGACGAACTGCAACCGGGTGACCTGGTCTTCTTCGCGTACGACCTGCAGGACTCGCGCTCCATTCACCACGTGGGGATCTACGTCGGCGGCGGAAAGATGATCAATGCTCCGTGCACCGGGGCGGTCATCCGTTACGACCCGATCGATACGCCGGACTACATCGGGGCGACTCGGGTCACCAAAGATGGCGTAAAAGCGCTCCCCGAGCCGCGGAATGGCGAAGCCTGAGAAGGTGCGTGCCCCTTCTGTTGACGGGGTTGACGCGCGGAGCGGAAGCCGATCAACGGGGTTCGCCGAGGTGTAGCGTGGCTGGAACTCTCCGTGATGCCGTCTTTCTGAGCTGCGACGATGGGTCACCCTTGGATAACGTCCTGGTGATCGTTGGGTGGAGAGTGGAACGCGTTGCCCCACACGGGCGTTTTCTTCGGGTAGAATAGCAGCACACTTGAGTTGAGGACCGCGGGGGCGGCCGGTTGCTTGCAGCGACGGGCGTGACGGGCAAGGGATAAGGGGCCGCGGCAGATGGCTGGACTCACACTGGGGTCCCCCTGGCAGTAGACGTCAGGGAAGGGGCGAACCCGGATGTCAGCCTGCTCTACGACATCGACGGCCTGGCCGAGGACGCGCCTCACTGGTGCGACCTTCTGATGGAGTTCATCGGCGAGTTCGGCGTCGTCTTCGGCCTGCTCGCGCTGCTGGTCGGCGCCTGGTGGAGCGCGCGCAAGCGCTCCGACACGGCGAGCGCCGTCGCCGGCCTGGTGTGGGCGCCGCTCGCGGCCGGCATCGCGCTGCTGGCCAACAACCTGATCCGAGGCTTCGTCAAGCGCCCGCGCCCCTTCGTCGACCACCCGCAGGAGCTCGAGGTGCTGGTGGCGGGCAAGAGCGACTACTCGTTCGTGAGCGACCACTCCACGCTGGTCGCGGCGATCGCCGTGGGCATCTTCATGGTCAACCGGAAGTACGGCGTCTTCGCGCTGGGCATGGCCGTGACGCTGCTGCTCGCCCCGCTGGCGATGATGATGCTGACCCCGCTGGCCACGACCGTGGCCAACTCGCGCTGGAGCTGGCTTGTGCGGGCCGACGCCGGCGGCTCGGCGGTGGAGGCGGCCGGACCGGTGACCCAGCGCGGGCCGGGCGGCCCCGCCGTCACCCCGGTCACCGACAAGCGGAACGACAGCGACCTGGCGGCCTGACGGCCCGCCGCCCGCCGCCCGCCGGCCCGGAACGTAACGCACCGGGCCCGGCCCCACACGACCCGTGGGGCCGGGCCCAGTGCTGTGTCCTGCCCTACAGCGCCTGCTCGAAGGTGAACAGGCGGTGCGGGTCGTAGCGTTTCTTCGCGGCGGTGAGCCGGTTCGCGGCGGCGCCGTAGTAGGCCGTGCGCCAGCCCTTCAGGCCCGCGTCGGCGTAGTTCTGGTAGGCCGCGCCGGAGGCGTGCCGGCGCATGGCCGCGTGGACGCCGTCCAGCCAGGCCAGTTGCGCGGCGCCCGTGCGGCCCGCCGGCCACGAGGCGGTGTACTGCGCCAGCATCTGTGACCGGCGGTGCACGAAGGCGGTGGCCAGCGGGGCGACGCGGTTGACCGCGCCGCCCAGGGCGGTGAGCGCGACGGTTACCGCGCCACCCCCGCTGCCCCGGCCGTACCGCTCGACCTGGTCGAGCAGGGCGCTGACGCCCAGCTGGTTCAGGGAGCGGTCGAAGAAGTCGGAGCGGGCGCCGTAGGCCTCGCGGCCCGGGGTCGTGCCGGACAAGTGGCACTGGGTGGTGGAGTTGCTCGCGCAGCCGGCGTACCCGCGCATGGCGTCCAGTAGCCGCGGCGGCGCAGGCTCACGCTCTTCGCGCTGGCGCCGGCCGCGTCGGCGAGCCGGTCGAGGGCGTTCTGCAGGTCGCCGTAGGTGCCGAGGGAGAACGCGCTGAGCGAGACGGTCGGGGTGCGGCCGGGCGCGGCCGACAAGTGCAGCGCGGACCAGATCTCGTCGGGCCGCGCGGGGCCCCACGCCTGCCAGGCGCGAAGTACGGCCGCCGCCTTCGACCAGGGCCAGGTGAGGTACGCGCTGACGCCGGCCACCGCCTTGTGGGTACGGAAGCTCAGTTCGGTCACGATGCCGAAGTTGCCGTTTCCCGCGCCGCGCAGCGCCCAGAACAGCTCGGCCTCTCGGTCCTTGGCGGTGCGCACCGTCCTGCCGTCCGCGGTGATGACGGTGGCGCCGACGAGGCTGTCACTAGGTGAGCCCGTACGCGCGCGCGACCACGCCGTGGCCGCCGCCGAGGGTGAGGCCGGATATGCCGACGGTGGGGCAGGAGCCGGCGGGGATGGTGACGCCGTGGGCGCCGAGGCTGGTGTAGACGTCGATGAGCTTGGCGCCGGCGCCTATGGTCGCGGTGCCGGCGCCGGTGCGTATGGTGCGCAGCCGGGAGACGTCGATGACCAGGCGGTCGGTGCCGCCGGAGTGGCCGGCGTAGCTGTGGCCGCCGCTGCGGATGGCCAGCGGGGTGCCGTGGCGCCGGGCGAAGGCCAGGCACTCGGTGATGTCGGAGGTATGGGCCACGTACGCGACGGCAGCCGGGCGTTGGTGGTCGAAGCGGGTGTTGTAGAGCTGCCTGGCCTGGGCGTAGTCGGCGTCGGAGGGGCGGATCAGGCCGCCGCGCAGCCCCTTGCCGAGCGCGGTCCAGTCGGCGGCCCGGGGCTTGCCGGCGCGGGCCGATGCCGAGGTGGTGGCGGGCGGGGCGGCCTCGCGCGGGCTGGTTCGCGGGGCGCCGCCCTCGTTGCTCGGGGCAGGTGTGTCGGCCGTGTCGTCGCAGGCGACGGCTCCCGCGGCCGCCACGGCCAGTCCGGTGCCGGCTGCCAGCAGTGTGCGCCTGTCCATCCTGCCCTCCCTCTCGATGTGGGTCTCCTCTACGCAGAGGGCGGACGGTGGTTCCGTGCCGGCGGGCGTGGACACGACACGCGGAGGCATGTCCATGACATTCTCGGCCACGTGGTGGCGTGCGCGGAAGGAGCGAGCATGGCGTGCGCGGAAAGGAGCGAGCGGAGGCCGGGTGGCCGAGAGGGGGCGCGCGGCTGGCCGGCGCGCCCGAGGTGGCCTCGATGCGCTGTCAGCGACCGGTGTGTGGGGGAGCGGAGGGCATGGGGTGTGCCGCCTGTGTGGCGCGGTGTTCGTCGGCGTCGGTGCGAGCCCGCGAGCGGGCTCTGCGTGCGGGGCCTGACCAGCCGCAAGAGCAGCGGGCGAGGCAGAAGGCGCCCGTTTCGATGGTGGTCGTCTCGTGTATGTCGGAGCCCGAGTCAAGCACGTACCCACGCTACCCGGCCGTGACGGCCCTCAGGGGCGATCGTTGAACGGAACATATTTCACCGTCGTCATGACGGCCCGGCCCGCGCTGTATCCGGTGCGGTACGCGCGGCGCGGCGCGACGCGCGGGACACGGGCGCGACAACGGTCAGGGGATCGGACGTCGATGAGGGGCCAGAGATCGGTCCGGATGTCGGTGCGGCGGCACAGGTGCGGTGGTGGCGCTGTCGCCGTCGTGGCGGGCGGCCTCGTGGTCACGCTGGTGGCCACGGCCGGGTGCTCGTCGCGCGCCGAACCCGACGAGGCCGGCGAGGGGCTGGCTCAGGAGCGCGTCGCCGATGAGTGGGACATCGACAGCGGTCCGAGCGGCGCCCCGGGGCCGGGGCCCACCGGTTCCGACGAGCCTGCCGAGCGGGAGGTGGGCGCCGCGCCGGTGGTGCTGCGCGATGCCGCGGGGGCGCTCGCGCGGGCCGGTAGCGCCCGGGTGCGCACGTCGGTGGAGACGGCCGCCGGCGCGACCCGGGTCGCCATCCAGGGCAGCGGCGGCTACGACTTCGTCGAGCGGATGGGGCGGCTGCGGGTGCACCTGCTGAAGGACGCGGTGGGCGACGACGAGCACGAGCAGATCACCGAACTCCTCGCGCTCGCCGAGCTGTTCCTGTTCAACGGGGGCGCCGGCGCGCGGCGGGCTGCGGCACTACCGCGGCATCGCCCACCTGGACGCGGCGGCGCGCGCCGCGGAGCCGTACGCCCGCGGGGTGTTGCGGGCCGCGGCGCGGGGGTTCGCCACCGACGCGGTGCGCTTCGATGCCTTCCTCGACGCGCAGGGCCGGTTGCGGAAGATCCGGCACCGGTTCACCATGACCAACGCCGCCGGTGGGCAACGCCGGGAGACGGACGTGGTCTCCACGACCGAGCTGTACCCGTTTGGCGCGGCGGTCGCGCTGCGACCTCCCAAGCCCGCGGATATCTACGCGGGCACGGTCGATTCGCCGAAGAATTAGCTCCGCGAACGGGTTCGGCCCATGGAAATGACCCATCCGTGCCATGTGCGCGGTGTGTGCCTGTCCCTACGCTGGAACGCTGGCGACACGGCCGGCGAGAGGCCCGGCGGTCAGAGCGGCGACCAGAGCGGCCGGCGGGCCCGGGCTCGGAGGAGGTGACACACATGGTGGCGCGTCAGAGGTCGTCGGTCTCGGACCATGTGGCCCTCGTCGAGATCGACCTGTACGGCGAGTTGATGATCGCCGCGTCGAGCGTAGCCGGGGAGCGGATGAGCGCGGACCACATCGACGCCGTGCTCCGCGTCCATGTGGACCGATCAAATTCCGCCACTTCTGAGCCGGCTCGCGAGCACGGGAGAGGCCACGACCGCAGCGCTTCCTGAGCCGCTCGGCGCGGCCGGTGACCCGCGTGGCGCGCGCCGGTGGCCTACTGGCCGGCCGGTCGGCGGCGTGGGTCAGGTGCGCAGCAGCCGGGCGATGGCGGCCGTGGCCTCGGTGACCTTGGTGTCGGCCTCCTCGCCGCCGCGCACCGCGGCGTCCGCGACGCAGTGCCGCAGGTGCTCCTCCAGCAGTTGCAGCGCGAAGGACTGCAGCGCCTTCGTGCTGGCCGAGACCTGGGTGAGGATGTCGATGCAGTATACGTCCTCGTCGACCATCCGTTGCAGGCCACGGATCTGGCCCTCGATCCGGCGCAGCCGCTTGAGGTGCTGGTCGCGCTGCTTGGTGTACCCGTGGGGTCCGGGCGGGCTGCCCGGGGCAGCGTCGGCTGTGACCTCGCTCGCATGGCCCGCGCAGGACGAGGTGGTGTCACGGGTCTGGTCGGGGGCCCCGTCGGCGCGGGACACTGTGACCTGCGCCGCCGCCGTGATCTCGCCGGTTTCGGCTGATGTGGCGGCGGGCAGGGCGTCGCTGGGAGCTTGGGGCTGGTCGCCACCGCGGGCGGCCCCGCTGTCGGCTGCCGTCGTCGTCATGGCGTCCTTTCGACCGGTGAGAGCCTCATGTACCCCTACGGGGTACATGGTACCGAATGGAGCTGATGGCGGCCGGGCCCCGTTATAGGCACTCTGCCCGATAGGCGAGACTGGTTCAATACCGGTTAGCCATGGCCGGATGTTGTGCCTAGCATCAACGAGACCGAATCCGCTGCACCCAGAGGATGCCCCAGTGCGCTTTCGTCTGACCCCCAGGGAGACGAGCTTCTACGACATGTTCGCCGCGTCAGCGGACAACATCGTGACCGGCTCCAAGCTCCTCATGGAACTGCTCGGGGCGGACTCCTCCGCTCGGGCCGAGATCGCCGAGCGCATGCGGGCGGCGGAGCACGCGGGCGACGACGCGACCCACGCGATCTTCCACCAGCTCAACTCGTCCTTCATCACGCCGTTCGACCGCGAGGACATCTACACCCTCGCCTCGTCGCTCGACGACATCATGGACTTCATGGAGGAGGCCGTCGACCTGGTCGTCCTCTACCAGGTGGAGGAGTTGCCCAAGGGCGTTGAGCAGCAGATCGAGGTGCTGGCCAGGGCCGCCGAGCTGACGGCCGAGGCGATGCCGAACCTGCGCACCATGACCAGCCTCACGGAGTACTTGATCGAGGTCAACCGGCTGGAGAACCAGGCGGACCAGATCCACCGCAAGCTCCTGGCCCATCTGTTCAACGGCAAGTACGACGCGATGGACGTGCTCAAGCTCAAGCAGATCGTGGATGTGCTGGAGGAGGCGGCCGACGCCTTCGAGCACGTCGCCAATACCGTCGAGACCATCGCGGTCAAGGAGTCCTGACCCCCGGTGGACACCTTCGCGCTCGTCGTGACCATCGGGGTCGCGCTCTTCTTCACGTACACGAACGGCTTCCACGACTCCGCCAACGCCATCGCCACCTCGGTCTCCACCCGGGCGCTGACGCCGCGCGCCGCGCTGGCGATGGCCGCGGTGATGAACCTCGCCGGAGCCTTCCTCGGCAGCGGGGTCGCCAAGACCGTCAGTGAAGGGCTGATCCAGACGCCCGAAGGCGACAAGGGTATGGGCATCCTCTTTGCCGCGCTGGTTGGGGCGATCGCGTGGAACCTCATCACCTGGTACTTCGGCCTGCCGTCCTCGTCCTCGCATGCCCTGTTCGGCGGCATGGTCGGCGCGGCGCTCGCCGAGGGCATCGATGTCATCTGGTCCGGGGTGATCGAGAAGATCGTCATCCCGATGTTCGTCTCGCCGTTCGTCGGCCTGATCCTCGGCTATCTGGTGATGGTCGCGATCATGTGGATGTTCCGGAACTCCAACCCGCACAAGGCCAAGCGCGGCTTCCGCATCGCGCAGACCGTGTCGGCGGCGGGCATGGCGCTCGGGCACGGTCTCCAGGACGCCCAGAAGACGATGGGCATCGTGGTGATGGCCCTGGTCATCGCCGATGTCGAGGACTCGGGCGACCCGATCCCGGTCTGGGTGAAGATCGTCTGCGCGCTGATGCTCTCGCTCGGCACGTACGCCGGCGGCTGGCGCATCATGCGCACCCTGGGCCGCCGGATCATCGAGCTGGACCCGCCGCAGGGCTTCGCGGCCGAGACGACTGCGGCCTCGGTGATGTACACCGCGTCCTTCATGTTCCACGCGCCCATCTCCACGACGCACGTGATCACCTCGGGAATCATGGGCGTGGGCGCCACCAAACGGATCAACGCGGTCCGCTGGGGCGTCGCCAAGAACATCATCATGGGCTGGTTCATCACGATGCCGGCCGCGGCGGCGGTCGCCGCCGTGAGCTACTGGATCGTGCAACTGGCCTTCGGCTGATCCGCCTCGTCCCCCTCGTCGGGCTGGCCGACGCCCGGTGTGGCCCGCGGCCCAGCGGACACGCCCCGCCCTTCGGGCCGCTCTCCCGGACTTCGGGCCCTCGCGACGGGCGTTGCGGGGGCCCGCGGCCGTTCTGCCCCCGCCTCCCGCCCCGCCGGCCACCCCCGTCTCCCCTCGGCACCCGGCCCGGTACGCGCGGGGCGCGGTCTGGGCGGGATCGGTGGGGCGACGGCTCGCGGGGACTGGGTCGGGCTCTCGGACCGGCGGGGGCGCGTCGTGCGCCGGCGCGCGGCCCAGGGATGGTGCGGCCCGCCCCCCGGGAGCCGGGGGGCGGGCGCATCGCCTTGCGGTGGCACCGCCATGCAGCACCGCAAAGCTGCTCTTGCTCGGCCCGCCCCGGGGCGCGTACCTCGGGGGGCGGGCGTCGGGCCGGTCAGCCGAAGCGGCCGGAGATGTAGTCCTCGGTGGCCTGCACGGACGGGTTGGAGAAGATCCGCTCGGTCTCGTCGATCTCGATGAGCCTGCCGGGCTGGCCGACGGCGGCGAGGTTGAAGAAGGCCGTATGGTCCGAGACGCGGGCCGCCTGCTGCATGTTGTGCGTCACGATGACGATCGTGAACCGCTCCTTCAGCTCGCCGATCAGGTCCTCGATGGCGAGGGTGGAGATCGGGTCGAGCGCCGAGCACGGCTCGTCCATCAGCAGGACCTGCGGCTCGACCGCGATGGCGCGGGCGATGCACAGGCGCTGCTGCTGCCCGCCGGAGAGGCCGGAGCCGGGCTTGTTCAGCCGGTCCTTGACCTCGTTCCAGAGGTTGGCGCCCTTGAGCGACTTCTCGACGATGTCGTTCAGCTCGCTCTTGCGGTACGAGCCGTTCAGGCGCAGGCCCGCCGCCACGTTGTCGAAGATCGACATGGTGGGGAACGGGTTGGGGCGCTGGAAGACCATGCCAATCGTGCGGCGCACGGAGACCGGGTCGACGCCGGAGCCGTAGAGGTTCTCGTTGTCCAGCATCACCTTGCCCTCGACCCGGCCGCCGGGGGTAACCTCGTGCATGCGGTTGAGGGTGCGCAGGAAGGTGGACTTCCCGCAGCCCGAGGGGCCGATGAAGGCGGTCGCGGAGCGGGGCTCGACGGTCATCGAGATGTCCTCGATGGCCTTGTGCGAGCCGTAGTACGCGGTGAGGCCGCTGACGTCGATGCGCTTGGCCATGTGAATCACTTCTTTTCTACGTCGACCCCGCGGCGGCGGAGCCGGAGTACGGGGCCTCAGCGGCCGGTCTTCGGGGCCTTCCAGCGGGCGATGCCACGCGCCACCAGGTTCAGGATCATGACGAAGGCGATCAGCACGAGGGCTGCCGCCCAGGCGCGGTCGTACGACGCCTCGTTGCCGAGGCTCCACTGCTCGTAGATGTAGAACGGCAGCGACGACTGCGCGCCCTCGAAGGGGTTGTTGTTGATGACCTTCTCGCCGAAAACCAGCAGGACGATCGGCGCCGTCTCACCGGCGATGCGCGCGATGGCGAGCATGACGCCGGTGGTGATGCCGCCGATCGCGGTCGGCAGGACCACCTTGAGGATGGTGCGCCACTTGGGCACGCCGAGTGCCAGCGAGGCCTCGCGCAGCTCGTTCGGGACGAGCTTGAGCATCTCCTCGGTGGAGCGGACGACGACCGGCATCATCAGGATGGCCAGCGCCATGGCGCCGGCGAAGCCCGAGTAGTCGAAGTCGAGGATGATGATCCACAGGCTGAGGATGAACAGACCGGCGACGATCGAGGGGATGCCGGTCATGACGTCCACGAAGAACGTCACCGCCTTCGCGAGCTTGCCCCGGCCGTACTCCACCAGGTAGACGGCGGTCAGCAGGCCGATGGGGGCGGCGATCAGGGTGGCGATGCCGACCTGCTCCAGGGTGCCGATGATCGCGTGGTAGATGCCGCCGCCCGGTTGGGTGGTCAGCACGCCGTTCATCGAGTGGGACAGGAAGGCGCCGTCGAGGACCTTGGAGCCGCGGTCGATCGTCCCGTACATGAGCGAGGCCAGCGGGACGATCGCCAGCAGGAAGCAGATCCAGACCAGGCTGGTGGCCAGCCGGTCCTTGGCCTGTCGCCTGCCCTCCACCTGCGCGGTGAGGGCGAAGGTGATCGCCACCAACAGGACGGCCGATATGAGGCCCCACTGGATCTTGCTGTCCAGGCCGGCTGCGACGCCGATGCCGCAGCCGAGCAGGATCGAGAGGGCGACCAGGCCGATCGGGGCCCAGGCCGGCAGGCGCGGCTGGCGCAGCGTCGAGGGCTGGCGCAGCGTCGAGGTCTGCGGAGCGCTGGCGAGGTCGGTGGTCTTGTCGACCATGATGTCGTTCATGCCCCGCACCTTTCGATGATCTCTCCGCCCACACGGCGCGAAGGTGCGGCGAACTGGTCTGTCTGCGTCTGCGTCTGGGGGGCCAGGGGAGCGTGGCTCATGCGTTGGCCCCCGAGTACTCCTTGCGGCGCGCGACGATGAGGCGGGCGGCGCCGTTCACGACGAGGGTCAGCAGGAAGAGGACCAGGCCGGAGGCGATCAGCGCGTCGCGGCCGTCGTCGCTGGCTTCCTTGAAGCCGCTCGCGATGTTCTGGGCGATGGTGCCGCCCCCGCCGTCGAGCAGGCTGGTCTGGATGCCGAAGCTGGTGGAGAGCACCGTGGCGACGGCCATCGTCTCGCCGAGCGCGCGGCCGAGGCCGAGCATGGAGGCGCTGATGATGCCGGAGCGGCCGAAGGGCAGCACCGACATCCGGATGACCTCCCAGCGGGTCGCGCCGAGCGCGAGCGCCGCCTCCTCGTGCATCTTCGGGGACTGGAGGAAGACCTCACGGCTGACGCTGGTGACGATCGGCAGGATCATGATCGCGAGCAGGATGCCGATGGTGAACAGCGAACGGGGCGTGCCGTCGTTGTACTCCAGGATGCCGGTCCAGCCGAAGTAGTCGTCGAACCACTTGTAGAGCCCTTCGAGGTGCGGCACCAGGAAGAGCGCGCCCCACAGGCCGTAGACGATGCTGGGGACCGCGGCGAGCAGGTCGATCACGTAGCCGAGCGGCGCGGCGATGGCGCGCGGGGCGTAGTGCGAGATGAACAGGGCGATGCCGACGGCCACCGGGACCGCGATGATCATCGCGATGATGGCGCTCACGACGGTGCCGAAGAGGAGGACCGCGATGCCGAAGCTGGGCTCCGCACTGTCCGCGTTCCACTCGAAGGTGGTGAGGAAGTTGCCCTCGTTCTTGCCGAGCGCCGAGGCGGCCCGGACGGTCAGGAAGAGGGCGATGGCGGCCATGACGACCAGCAGGGTGATGCCGGAACCCCGGGAGAGGCCGAGGAAGATCCGGTCACCGGGCCGGGTGGCCTTGCCCGAACTCACTTTGTCCACCGCGAGCGGCGGCTGCTTCTCGGGTGGCGGGCTGGTGGGGGAGGTGGGTGTTATGTCCATGTGTTTCTCCGGTCTGCGGAGCCCGGGTGCGGCTCCTGGCGCGGCGGTGCACCGGAAGGCGCGGCTGGCCCCCGTTGTCGTGCCGCACGCCCACCTGGGGTGCGAGCTACCGGGGACCAGCCGCGCTCGGGGTTAGGAGAGGGTAGTGACGGTGTCGCGGACCTTGGTGGCGACCTCGGGCGGCAGCGGGGCGAAGCCCAGCTCCTTCAGCGAGCCCTGACCGGCCTCGCTGGCGGTGTAGCCGAGGAAGGACTTGAGGGCCGCCAGGCTGCCGGCGTTGTTGCCCTTATCGCAGGCGATCTCGTACGTGACCAGGGTGATCGGGTACGCGCCCGGGGCCTTGGTGTCGTACGCGAGCTTCAGCGCGAGGTCCTTGCCGGTGCCGACGATCTTCGCCTCGGCGATGGCCTTGGAGGCGTTCTCGACGGTGGCCGGGATCGGGGCGTCGGCGCCGGTGTCCAGGTCGACGGTCTTGGTGCCGTTGGAGGCGGCGTACGAGAGCTCGAAGTACGAGATCGCGCCGTTGACCTGCTTGACCTGCGCGGCGACACCGGAGGAGCCGTCAGCGGACTGGCCGCCCTTGCCCGCCCACGCCTTGGCCGGCTCGTAGGGCCACGCCGAGGGGGCGGCGGCCTTGAGGTACTTGGTGAAGTTGTCGGTGGTGCCCGAGTCGTCCGAGCGGTGGAACGCCTGGATCTTGAGGTCGGGCAGCTTGGCGTCCGGGTTGAGCTTCTGGATCGCCTCGTCGTTCCACTTGGTGATCTTCGAGTCGAAGATCTTCGCGACGGTCTCGGCGTCGAGCGTCAGCTTGTCCACGCCGGAGACGTTGAAGCTGATCGCGATCGGGCCGCCGACCATCGGCAGGTTGATGCCCTGGCCGGTCTTGCAGACCTTCTTCGACGCGGTGACCTCTTCGGGCTTGAGCGCCGAGTCGGAGCCGGCGAACTGGGTCTTGCCCTGCAGGAACTCCTGGATGCCAGCGCCCGAGCCAGTGCCCTTGTAGTTGACGCTGATGTCCTTGCACTCGTTGCCGAAGTCCTTGACCCACAGGTCCATGGCGTCACGCTGCGCGGACGAACCGGAGGCGAGGATCTTGCCCTTGCCGTCGCACTTGATCGCCCCGGTGGACTTCTTCTCGCCGTCCCCGCCCCTGTTGTCGTCCGAGCCGCACGCTGTGAGGACCAGGGCGCCGGACACGGCGAGAGCACCGGCGGCGATGGCGCGAAGCCGGTTCTTGCGCTGAAGCTTCACTTTCGAGAGTTCCTTCCAGAAGCCGCCGGTGGGGACGGCGTGCGAAGAGAGAGTCGATGTCGGTGACAGGGCTACGTCAGTACGCGGTACCTGCCTGGCGCGACGCCCATTGGTTGGTGCGACTCGCACTGTGTAAGGCCGAAATTAGGCAGATCAGGTGAAGCCGCCGATGGGTGTGAGTGAACGGAGGGTGAACCTCACCCATCGGTGTGGTGGCTTGCTCGGAGAACCTGACCGTGAGGGTGAATCAACGGTGCTCAGCTGATCATTTGGTGGAGTGGGGGTGCTTGTCTAGCCGTGTGTCGCTGGTGACGTAGTGGGGTGTGGGCGCACGGATGCGACGGTTGGGACCGGAACTCCTGGGGTGGAGCGCGAAGCGGCGGGCGGGTGGGCCGGGTGTGCTCGCGCGGGCGGCGGTCGAACCGTACGAGGGCACGGAGGCTGGGCGGGGGGCGTGCGCGGTCGTCCTGGGCCGTGGCGCGGCCGTGGTCGGTACGGAGTCGTGCGCGGCCGTACGGGGGCGATGAGGAGCCGTCGCGGTCGTGCGGCAGCCAGCCGTACGCGGCCCCGTGCGAGGGCGGGCCGCGCGGCCGGGCGGGGGCGGCGCTGGGGTGGGTGGGCCCTGGGTGGCCCGTGTGGGGGAAGGTGCCGGCCCTTGGTGGGGTTTTTCCACACCCCTGTCGTTTGCGGGCGTGACGTGGCACGATCCGGCGTTACGTATCAGTAGGTCCGGGTGATCGCGGGGAAACGGAGGCCGACCGGTGCGACGGGAGTGGGGTACGGGCGGGGCGGCGGGCCGCGTCGCGGGCGCGGGGCGGCGCGGGCCGCGGCCCTGGTGTGCGCGGTGGCCGGGATACTGGCGACGCCCGGGGTGGCGCAGGCGGCCCCCGACGAGCCCAAGCCCAGGAGCGCCAAGGAACTCGCGGAGGTCCACCGCCGGGTCGAGGCCCTGTACCGCGGAGGCGGAGCCGGCCATCGACGCGTACAACCTGGCGCAGGAGCGACAGCGCGAGCAGGGCAAGGAACTCGACCGCATCGCGAAGTCCATCGCCGCGACGCAGCGGGAGATGGCCGCGCTGCGCCGGCAGGCCGGGGCCATGGCCAGGGCGCAGTACCGCAGTGGCGGCATGTCGCCCGAGGCGCGCGTGTGGCTCAACGCCGACCCGGAGGTCTTTCTCGACGGCGTGGCGCTCGCCCGCAAGGGCCAGCACGCCACCAAGGACGTGCTCGGCAGCCTGGCCCGCACCCAGGCCGACCTCGACCGGTACGCCAAGGACGCCACCGCCAAGTGGGCCCGGCTCGAACAGTCCCGCACGCAGCGGGACGCCGCGCGCAAGGACATCAAGGCCAAGCTCGGCGCGGCGAAGAAGCTGGAGTCCCAGCTCGCCGCGAAGGAGCGCGAGCGACTGCGCGAGCTGGAGGCCGAGAAGGCGGCCAAGGCCCAGGCCACGTGGCTGCGTTCGGGCGCGGTCAAGGACGCCAAGGGCAAGCCGACCCCGGCCGGCGAGCGGGCCGTCGCCTTCGCCACGGAGCAGATCGGCAAGGCGTACGAGTGGGGCGCCGAGGGCCCGAAGACCTTCGACTGCTCGGGGCTGACGCTGCGGGCCTGGGGCGCGGCCGGCGAGACCATTCCGCGAACGTCCCAGGAGCAGTGGCGCCAACTGCCCAAGGTGGACATCAAGGACATGCGGCCGGGCGACCTGATCATCTACCACCGGGACGCGAGCCACGTCGGCATGTACGTGGGCGACGGCACCATCGTGCACGCCCCCGCGCCCCGGCCGGAACGTGACGCTGGCCGGCGCCGGCTCGATGGAGATCCTGGGCCTCGATGGAGATCCTGGGCGTGGTCTGCCCCGACGCCCCCACGGAGCAGGCGCCCGACCCGGTGAAGGAGCGACCCGCCAAGGTCCAGCCCGGCCAAGGGCCAGTCGACCACGGGCCAGGCCAAGGAGCGCCCACCCAAGGAGTAGCCGGCCGGTCGGTGGGCCGGGCCGCGCGCGGGCCCGAGACGGGGCGCTGGGCCGCGCGGGCGGACTGGGCCGTGCGGGTTGACTCGGGCGCGGAGGTGCTGGGCCACGCGGGAGGGCCCGGGGCGCGGATGCAACGGGGCGCGGGCGTGCTGGAGCGCGGGAGGGCCGGGGCCGTGGGCAGGCCACTCGGTATTGGCGTGTACCCGCTGGTTCGGGGTCCGCCCATACCCGTACGGGCCACGGCATATGACCCTGACTAGCGGGCCGGGTGGCATTCCGTTGTGCCGCCAGGGTTCGCTAGGGTCGCCTTGCAACACCCGGCAAGCACACCGGGCCCTTCCGACTCAGCGGTTGCGGCGCGTGGCCGGGGCGGGCGGCCTCGTGCCGTCCGGGGCCCAGCAGCCCCCGTGCCGTCACCCGCCTCGCGCGGCCGACGGGGCGGTGGCGACCGGGCTCGGAGGCCCCCCACACCATGGGCCAGCCGCGACGCGCCGGGCACCATGGGCCGGCCGCGACGGGTGGCCAGGCACATGGTGAGGGGCGGACCGCGACGCGTCTCTGGGAGGACAAGGAAAGGGAACGATGCCCGTACCGGCACCCGTACCCGTGCCGCGCCAGCGAGGGGCATCGGCCGCGGCGTTACCGGCGCCGCCGGGCCCGCGGCCGGTCGCCGGGATCAGCCTGCTGGTGATCGAGGAAGACCCCTCCGGGGCGCTCGCGATGCCGGAACTCACGGACTCCGACGCCAAACCGGTGCAGGTGCGGACCGCCCGCAACCTCACCGAGGCGGAGCGGCTGCTCACCGACGAGGCCCAGTGCATCGTCCTCGACCTGGCCCTGCCGGGGCCCGATGACGGCGAGGCGGGCGAGGGCGGGGTCGACGCGCTGGGGACGCTGCGCCAGTTCCTGCGCATCGTCCCCGGCCACGTGGTGCTCGCGCTGACCGCCGAGGAGGACGCGGGGCGCGCCGCGGAGGCGGTACGGGTCGGCGCCCAGGACTACCTGTTCCGCGGCGAGTTGGACGACCGGGTGCTCAGCCGCGCCGTGCGGTACGCGGTGGAGCGCAAGCGCGCCGACCGCGTGCGCCGCCAGCTCAGCGAGTCGCGGCTGTGCGCGCGGGAGAACGCGCGACTGGAGCGCGGGCTGCTGCCGACGCCGCTGCTGGACGGCTCCGACCTGCGGTTCGCCGCGCGCTACCGCCTGGGGCGCAGCCGCGCGCTGCTCGGCGGCGACTTCTACGACACGGTGCGCACGCCCGACGGGGTGGTGCACGCGATGATCGGCGACGTGTACGGCCACGGCCCGGACGAGGCCGCGCTCGGCGTGGAGCTGCGCATAGCGTGGCGGGCGCTGACACTGGCCGGACTCAGCGGGGACGCGCTGCTGTGCACGCTCCAGGAGGTGCTGGAGCACGAGCGGGACGACGAGGAGATCTTCGCCACCCTGTGCACGGTGGACATCGACCCCGAGGGCCGCAGCGCCGGGCTGTACCTGGCCGGGCACCCGGCCCCCCTCCCACCCACCACGGGCAGGCCCCCCGACCTCCTCCCGTACGAGGACGGCGGCCCCGCGCTCGGCCTGCTCGCGGGCGCGCGCTGGCCTTGCCGGAAGGTGGAGCTGGCCGCGGAGTGGAGCCTGATGATGTACACCGACGGGCTCATCGAGGGCCGGGTGGGCGCGGGCAGAGACCGGCTGGGCGAGGAGGGCATGGTCGAACTCGTCGGCGCGCTCCAGGCGGCCGGCCTCTCGGGCGAGACGCTGTTGGACGCGGCCGTGACGCAGGTCCGCGAACTCAATGGCGGCGAGCTGACGGACGTGGCGGTGCTGCTGCTGGATCGCGGCGGCGCGTGACCGCACGTGGCGGGGTGCCGCGCCTCGGGCGCGCCGTGGTGGCGTACCCGGGCTGACGGGCGAGCCACCGGAGCTGACGGGCGGAGTCGGTGGGGCCGGCGACGGGCCGGGGCCCGGCGTCCGTGGGGGAGCCGGCGCGTGGGGCGCGTGGGCTCAGCGGCCGTTGAACGGGCCGTACGGGCCGTCCGAGCTGGAGCCGCCGCGCCGACCGCGGCCACCGGAGACCTGCCGCAGCGCCGGCCGTACGTCCACCATGTACACGATCGTCGCGATGAGCCCGATGATCGGGATGAAGGATATGACGGACAGGAACAGGTTCGCCGCCGTCGCGATGCCCAGCAGGATGAGCCAGAAGGGCTTGGTCTGCTTGTCCGCGGCGCGGTACGCGTCCTCGCGGCGGATCGCCGAGTCGACGAAGGCGAACAGGCTGAAGAGCAGCAACCCCCAGGAGACCCAGTAGAAAATCTCGTTGAATCCCTGCACCAGCACGTCATCCACCGCCTGAGATGTAGTGAGCGTCCATCGCTTCCGTCGGGCGTGTCAGCGGCAACGGTACTCGTACGGCGGAACGGGCACGCGGGGCACGCTCGGCCCGCCGCCAGACCGTTGCCCGCCCGCCCCCAGCCGACCCCGCCGCGCGCGTCCCCGGGCCAACGGTGCCGGGGACGCGGACGGGCCGAGAATCCGCCTCGGCCGTGTCGGCCGGGGCGTCACTCCGCGGACTTGGGCGCGGGCTTCCTCACTGTCGGGTCGCCGTTCGGGGCGGGGTTCGGGTCGGGGTTCGCGCTCGCGTCGGTGTCCGCGCTCGCGGCGGGGCCGGGGGCTCGGCTTGGGGCTCGTGCTCGGGGGCGTCGACTTCGGAGCCGCCGGCCGCTGACTGGCCGGCCGGGCCCCGTCCGCGCCGCCGCCGGTCTCCGGCGCCCCGGCACTCTTGGTGGGAGCGTGGGTGTCGGCGCTCGCCGCGCCGCCGGTGCCCGTGGCGGCGCTGCCGTTGGCCTTCGCGGTGCCGTTCGCCTTCACGGTCCCGCCGCCCTTCGCGCCGTCGGCCGGGGCCGGGGTCGCGGAGGTGGCTGCGGGCCGGGCCGGGCGAGCCGGGGTGGCGATGCGGTGGGCGGCGCCGTGTCCCGGGCCGTGCCGAGTTCGCCCGGCGCGTCGACCTCGGCCTCCTCGTCGGACTCCTCGCCCAGCCACGTCTGCACGGCGCCCCGGCCGCGTACGGCCAACTCGTCATAGGTGTCGCGGGCGCGCACCGCGTACTCGGCGACCCGGCCCACGCCCTGCAACGTGAGGTCCTGGGCCGTCTCGCGGAGCTTCTTGAGGTCGGTGTCGAGGCCGCTCAGCAACTCGCTCAGCTTGGCCTGCGTCTGCTGCGCCTGCTGCGAGACCCGCTCCTGGACGGCCTTGGGGTCTGTGTCCCGAACGGCCGCGATCCGCCCGGGCGCCTCGGCGACGAGCCGGTCGAACAGCGCCGGGGCTTCCTTCAACTTCTCGGCCGCGAGGTCGGCGGCGCCGACCACGGCGTACAGCGGGGTGGGGTCGGTGATGCGCTTGCGGAGATCTTCGTTGCTGGCCATGACGGTTGTCCTCCCGGATCGGTCAGGGCATGCGGCGCTGCCGTGCTGTTCTGGCGTGCGGTGTGGCTGGGCTGCTGTCTGATCGGCCGTGCTGGCCGTGTGCCGGGCCGGGCCGGTGTTGGCGGCTTATGCCTCGTCGGGGGTGTGGGGCCGGGCCCCGTCGCGTCTTGGAGGCGCCGGTGCCGGAGCGGGGGCGTCCGGGTGTGTGGCGTCCGGGTCGCTGTTGGGTGTGCTGCTCGCGCGCGGTGGGGAGCCGCTGTCCGCGGCACCGGCTATGTCGCTGCGCGGCGCGTCCGGCGCGGCGGTTGCCGGAGCGGAGGGCGTGGGCCCCTCGTGGTCGACGGCGCAGGCGGGGCGGCCCGACTCGGTGCCGTTCTCCTTGCGGAACGACTCGTAGATCTGCAGCAGCACCTGCTTCTGCCGCTCCGTGATGGTCGGGTCGGTCAGGATCGCGCTGGTGACCTCGGCCTCGGCCCGGTCCCGCGCGTCGAGGATGCCGGCCTGGACGTACAGCGTCTCGGCGGAGATCCGCAGCGCCTTGGCCAACTGCTGGAGGATCTCGGCGCTCGGCTTCCGCAGTCCGCGCTCGATCTGGCTGAGATACGGATTCGACACCCCCGCCGCGTCCGCGAGCTGCCGCAACGAGAGCTGGGCCGTGCGCCGCTGCTCACGCAGGAACTCGCCGAGGTTGCCGACGTTCAGTGCTGCCATGCCTGCGATGTTGCCGCCCGTCGCTAACTTTTGCAAGCGACCACTTGCAAAAGTGGCGTGTCGCACGGGCAGGGCCCGCTGTGACTGAGCAAGATAGTTGTCACTTGAGCAGGACAACTGTCACCCGCTCGCTCGGCGGACTCCCGTGCAGGCGAGGACCGCGCTGGCGTCGTCGACGAGGAAGAGCATGAAGACCCACGTCCGGTCCGGTGAGAAGACGCAGCCGATCCTGACCTGAGCAGCTTCGAACCGGGTGAGGATGTCGACGGTGGATGGCAAGGCGAGAGTCTCAGTACCTCGCTTCCTCGCACGTCGAAGACGAGCCGCGTAGATGCCAGCAAGCTCCTGACGGGGAACGCTGCCGTCCCATACGACGAAGTCGCCTCCGTCGAGAGGCGCCGCTCTGGCGGGTTCGCAGGCCGTGGTCTGGTCACCCAGCAGGTCGGCGAGTTCCGCCCGGTCCATCTGTCCTCCTCTCGTGTTGTGTCCTGCTGTCCGCTCAGTCGTCGAAGTGGAGCTCAGATCGGGTCCGGAGAGTGAGGTCGCTGCTGGTGGCGACCGCCAGGGTCAGGCCGGAGGGAGAGAACCCGGCTGCGCGGAGCTCCGAGTACTCGGAGTGGAAGATGTGCCACCACGTCCCTCCTGTCGGGCCTTTGGGGGAACCGCCGTCGGCGGAGAGGATGACGCGGTCGTGGGGCCACTCGGGGTTGACGACATCCAGGGTCCAGCCGTCCGGTGTGGTGTTGTGCAGGCCGCCGCCGAAGAGCCCGGCAATGCGCACCAAGACGCCTGCGATCGGGCCGAGTCCGGGACAGGCGAGGTCTGGGTGGGCGTCGGGGGTGCTCGTTTCGGGATCAGGGTCCCGGTCACGGGCGATCTTCTCGCCGGTGACTGCGTCGAAGAGTCCATGGCCGCCGTCGGCCACGACCATGACGCGGTCGTGGCCGCTGTCGGGATGGACGGCGAATCCGATACCGAGGAGGTCCCCGGTGGGCGTCCTGCGGTCCAGTACCGGCTGCCACGGCTCCGGAGCCGGCAGGACGGCGGCGAGGTAACGCTCGCTCAGCTTCTGCTGGTACTCCGTGACCAACTCGTCTCCTCGGTGCGATTCGCGTCAAGGGTCTCTCGCGCAGCAGCCCACGTCGACTCGAATTCTTGGCGGTATGCATTGAGCACCTCATGGAGACAGTACGTGCATATCTAGCTGCGCTAGATGCGCCTACGCCGCTAGAAGCGCAGCGTCACGCGGATGTTGCACAGAAAAGAATGGACGCTTCTAGCGATGTCCTGGATATGCACATGGAAAAGGTTAACCGACTCGACGAACTGTTGTAGGCTGACGGTTTCCAGAATCAGATGGTTGTGCTGCTGCAGCAGTCAATGCTGGAAGCCAGGGCAACAGATCTGACGGAGCTTAGCGCGCTAGCCGAGACTGAGCAGACCGGCGATCAGCTCGCGCGCTGATCGCCGGTCTGCAGCTTCACACCAGGTGTTCGATGGTGACGCCGCCCCAGCGCTCGGCGAGGTGCTCCGCGACCAACCGGCGGTGGCACTGGTGGGGTTTGTCCTCGGTGCAGAGCAGGACGGCGTTGTCGACCAGGCCCCGTAGGCCGGCGTCCTTGATGGACCGGTTCTTGATGATTTCCAGGAATCGCTTTTTGTACGTCGCCCAGTCGATGACCCGCTTCTTGTAGTCGTCGAGCATGGGCTGTGTCGGTGCCAGGTCGGGGCGGTGGATGTATGCCATGCCGCAGAGCTTGTCGAGGAAGAACTTCAGGTCGTCCCGTTTGGCGAAGCCTGCCAATTGGGAGACGTTGTTGAGGCGGACGTCGATCAAGGTCGTCGTGCCCGACGTCTGCAACAGGTCGAAGAACTTCTCGGCGGATTTCTTCGTGAATCCGATGGTGTAGATGTTCATGACCCCGCTGCCTCGTCGGCGCGCAGTTCGTCACTGACGTACGCGATCCGGTGTTCCTGGCGCGTCAGCGCCTCCTTGAGGCGCTCGGTGGGGCTCCGGAACAGTTCGTCCTCCGCCAGTCCGAACTTGGCCATGAGGCGTTCCATCGCCGCGGCGTGGCTTTCCACGTGGTCGTCGCCGTGGATATCGTCGACCGACACGCCGTGCTCGGTGAGCACCTGTGACACGAGTACCGTGCGGTGACAGTCCAGGGGCTCACCCTCGGCGCAGAGCATGGCGATCCGCTGGGTGTGGACGCCTTTCGTCACGCGCTCGATTCCGCTGATGAACGCGGGTGTCTGCGCCAGGCGGCCGTACTGCACCTGCCCGTCGACGTAGCAGGTGGTGTCCTTGGTGCGTGCTCCGAGCTCCTTGCCCAGGAACACGTACTTGATGCCCGCCTCGTGCAAGCCGCGCTCCAGCGGGGCTCGGTTGAACTGGGGTGCGAATCGACTGGCGGGAGCGGAGCGGACGTCGGCGACTGCCGTGACCCCGTTCTGCCGGAGCAGTTCGATCAGGGTCGGGAATTCGTGGTGGGAGTGACCGATGGTCAGCATCGTGCTGGATGTCATCGCCTGCCGTGTGGCTCCACTTGGGATCGTTCAATGACGGCCGCCGCCAACTTGTAGAGGTGACCATTCAACTCTTCGCTGAGACTTATCGTGAGGAAGGTATCGCCGAGCGGATGGTGCCCGACACCCCGCCCTCGGTACCTCTCTTCGCACACCGGGTCGGTCACTTTCAGAGTGTAGTCGGACCCAGCGTGTTGGAACTGGACCCGCACGGCCGGCTCGTCCTGGCCCCATGGGCGGTCCACTTGTACCGTCGCGCCTTCGACCCGGATGAGCTTGAGCGAGTCCGACACCGCGCCTTCCTTGTCGGCTGGCACGCGGTCGTTGGTGCCGGCTTTGGTGTGGAAGCCGCTCCGCCATAAGCGCGTGCCCGGGTCTTCCAGGAGGCGGAGTTCGTCCCACCCGATCCGCCCCCACCGCTGCCAGCGGACGTCCGAATCAATGAGGCAGTTCTCCTGTTGGAAGGAGATGGGCCTGGGGTCGACGAGCCGGACGGAGATGATGTCGAGCGGGCGCGGTTCGACTCCGCTCGGGAACTGCCGCCCGCTGGCGGGACACCCCACGACCCGGGCGGTCGCTGACCGGGCGCACCCAGGAACGCGCGTGCGTATCGATGCCCGCAGCGCATCGCTCGCGGTGTTTGCGGGAATTGGCCAAACAGATCAACTTCCTCGTCGTCGCCACGCCGGCCCCCTCCGTACGCGCCCCACTCGGACGCGTTCAGGCTAGTAGAGGGCCCCAACTCCGCACATGGAAAGAGCAGTTGGGACAGCCCACTGCCCCCAGTTGTCGATCAGGTCCCTTCCCGGTGTCCGAAACCGTGCGGCCGGACTGTGGCGCGCCCCCTGCCGCGCCGTGCGGCGGCCCGTGGTGCGCGCCTGCCCCGCCTCGGGGCCTGGCCCAGGCCGGGGCGCTGACCGGTGTCGTGGTGCCCAACACGGGTCAGCGGGCCCGGCGCGTGTCAGTGCGCCCCATTAAGGTGGCCCGATGGCGCTGATCAGGAAGTTCCAAGTCACCTTCGACTGCACCGACCCCGAGCGGGTCGCCCGCTTCTGGTGTGAGGTGTTGGGGTACGAGGTACCGCCCCCGCCGACGGGCTTCGCCTCCTGGGCGGACTTCGAGCGGTCGTTGCCGGCCGAGCGGTTGGGGTCGGCGTTCGCGTGCGTCGACCCGTCCGGTGAGGGGTCGCGGCTGTTCTTCCAGCGGGTTCCCGAGGGCAAGGTCGTCAAGAACCGGGTCCACCTCGACGTGCGGGTCGGCACCGGGCTCGTGGGCGCCGAGCGGCTGGCCGCGCTGGAGGCGGAGTGCGAGCGGCTGGTCGCGCTCGGCGCGGTGCGCATACGGCTGCTGGTAGCCGACGGTGTCAACGAGTCGTGCATCGTCATGCAGGACGTCGAGGGCAACGAGTTCTGTCTCGACTGACGTGGCGGGCCCTCGGGCCCGCCACGCCGTCGGTCGGACTACCGGGCCAGTGAGGCCAGTTGGTCAAGGCGCGTGAGCTTGCGCGGGTTGCGCATCAGGTAGACGCGGGTGACCCGGCCGCCCTCCACGATGAGGCTCACCGCCGTCGGTTCGCCGTCGACCTCGAAGCGGACCGCTGGCGCGCCGTTGAGCCACACGGTCCCCGTCGCGAACGGCTCCACCGCCTGGTTGGCGCGCGCGAGCACCCGTGCTACCAGCGCGGCGGTCGCCAACCCGCCGCCGTCCGCGACCAGCACCACGTCCGGCGCCATGACCTCCATCAGCTCCTGCAACCGCCCGGTACGCAGCGCGGCCAGGAACCGTTCCACCACGGCCCGCTGCTCGGCCCCGCTCACCCGGGTCCGCGGATGCCGGGCCGCCACGTGCGCGCGGGCCCGCCGCGCGATCTGCCGTACCGTGGCCGCGGACTTCCCGACGGCCTCGGCGGTCTCCCCGTACGGCAGCTCGAAGACCTCGCGGAGCACGAACACCGCCCGTTCCGTCGGCCCGAGGGTCTCCAGGACGGTTAGCATCGCGATCGACACGCTCTCCGCGAGTTCGACGTCCTCGGCGACGTCGGGGCTGGTCAGCAGCGGTTCGGGCAGCCATTCGCCGACGTACTCCTCGCGGCTGCGGGACAGCGCGCAGCCGGTTGAGGGCCTGGTGGGTGACGACCCGTACGAGGTAGGCGCGCGGGTCGCGCACCCGCGCGTGGTCCACGGCGGCCCAGCGCAGCCAGGACTCCTGGAGCACGTCCTCCGCGTCCGCCGCCGAGCCGAGCATCTCGTAGGCCACCGTGAACAACAGGCCGCGGTGGTCGACGAAGGGATCACCGGTCATGCCGGCGACGCTACCCGGGGCTGCTCGGGGCGGGTGGCCAGCGGGATCGCGCACACGGCGGAGTAACCCTGTGACGTCACGCCGTGTGCGGTGTTCACCCTGGTCGACAGGTTGGCGAAGCTGATGAACACGGTCAGCTCGACCACCCCCGCCGGCCCGAGCTAGTCGAGCAGGCTCGCGGACAACTCGTCGGTGACGGTCGTGGGGGTGGTGGTCATGGCCTCGGCGTACTTCATCACCTCCCGCTCCAGCGGCGTGAACACCCCCGACTCGCGCCAGCGCGGCACCTGGCTCGCCTTGGCCGGGTCCAGGTTCTGGTTCAGCGCGGCGAAGTAGTTGACGTCTAGGCACCAACTACACCCGACCTGGGCCGCGACCGCCATGTGCGCGTACGTCTTCAGGCCCGCGTCCACCGTGTCCCACGTGCTCATCCGGCCCGCGAAGTCCAGGGACGCGGCGGCCGCGCCGGGGTGGTTGAACGCCACCTCGACCGGTTCGGGCGCCGAACCGAACTGCTCGATCAGGTTCTCCTTCAACTCGGCGGGGATCTCCGCCTTCGGGATGCGCGGGGTCATGCTGGTCTCCTTGTCCGGTGGCCGGGTGGCCGGGTGGCCGGGTGGCCGGGTGCCTGAGTGCCGAGTGCCTGGGTGGCTGTCGGGCGGGTTGCCCGTCGGCTCGTCGGCCTGTCGCACGCTCGTCGGCCTGTCGCACATGGAGACACCGCGGGACGCGCGCATGCGACACCGCCCCCGCGGCCCGTCCCCGCCGGTGCTCCCGACCCGGTCGCACCGGCCCACGGCCGCCCGCGCTCGCCCGCGCCCGCCGCACCCTGGTGAGCAGCGCGAACGCCCCGCCGGCGAGGCGGTGTCGGCGCCCTCGTGCCGTAGCCTTGGCGGAATGTCCTTCATAGTCAAGATGTCCGAACGGCACATCGCCACGATCGTGTGGGTCGCGGCCGTCGGCTGGGTCACCTAGGTCCTCGTGGGGGGATCGCCTGTGGCGCGCGGTGGCCGGCCTCGGACCTGGTGCCGGCTACGCCTTCGGCGCGTTCTGCGGCAGCAGCATCCTCTGTTGGTGGGTCCTGGCCTCGGCCGCGCTGCGGCAGCGTCGGTGGGTAAGCGGCGCCGGCGCGGCGGCCCTGTGGTGCGTCGCGTTCCTCGCCCTGGCCTGCCTCCCCCCGGGGCGTAGTGGCCGCCTCACCGGCGCCCTCGCCCTGCCGGAGGGCCAGCGCATGTGAGTGGAGGAGCACCCGGGCGCGTGGTGGGCTATCGGGATCGGCTTCGCGCTCGGCGCGCTCGCTGTCTGGCGCACGGCACCCCGCCGCGCCGCCGCGCGACGGCGCCCCTCCCCGGCCTCGCCGCCGGGTAAGCCGGGGGAGCAGGGAGGGCCGGGGGAGCCGGGAATGCAGGGGAGGCCATGGGCGGCGCGCGAGACCAAGGAGCCGATGACGTAGCGGGCCGAGGGTAGCGCCCTGACGCGGTCCTACACCGCCGTGGCGGCGGTGGCGGGTACGGGCGCCCCGAACCAGCGGGGCAGGTGGGCGCGCAGGTCCGCCGGGTCGTCGCCGGCCCAGGCCACGTGGCCGTCGGGGCGCAGCAGTACGGCGGGCGTGGGTAACTCCTCGCTGTGGTCGGCCACGTGGTCGAGCCGGTCGGCCCACCCGGCGACCGAGAGCCGGCCCGTCCGGTCGAGCAGGAGGCCGCGGCCGGCGTGCAGCAGCGCGTAGAGGCGGCCCCGCCGCAGGCCGATGTCGCGCATCCGGCTGCCGAGCAGCGGGTGGCCGTCGCCGAAGTCGTAGCGGACCTGGAGCGCTGTGATCTTCTCGATCAGGTACCGGTTCACCTAGTCGAAGTCCATCAGCTCCGCCACGAGCCGGCGCACCGCCCGGGCGCCCGGTGCGCAGGAGAGCAGTTCGGTCTGGGCGCGGGTGTTGTCGAGGACGGCGGCGGTCACCGGGTGCCGCTCGGCGTGGTAGCTGTCGAGCAGGCCCGCCGGGGCCCAGCCGGCCACCTCGGCGGCCAGCTTCCAGCCCAGGTTGAACGCGTCCTGCAGGCCCAGGTTGAGGCCCATCCCGCCGGTCGGCGGGTGGATGTGCGCCGCGTCGCCGGCCAGCAGGACGCGACCGGTCCGGTAGCGCTCGACCAGCCGGGTGGCGTCGCCGAAGCGGGAGAGATCAGCGCGGCGAGTGCGCGCCGAAGTCGGTGCCGGCGATCGCCCGTACCCGTTGCTTGAGCTCGTCGAGGGTCGGCGGCGTCGAGCGGTCGGCGGCCAACCCGTCGGCCGGCACGATGAGGCGGTACACCCTGTCCCCGAGCGGCATCGTGCCGAACCGCGCGCAGGACGCGCGGACCTCGCTCACCACGGCCGCCAACTCCTTCGGTGCGACGGCGACCTGCACCTCGCCCAGCAGCGTCTCCGTCCGGGCGGGCTCGCCCGGGAAGCCGACCCCGAGCAGCTTGCGCACCGTGCTGCGGCCGCCGTCGCAGCCGACGATGTACCGGGCGCGCAGCGACGCCCCGTCGCCGGCGGGCGCCGCGCCGAGTCGGGTCCGCGCCGGCCGGGCTCGCCCCTGGCGTACGCGTGCCGGTCCGTGACACCTCGACGCTCACCCCCGCTGCGTCCTGGCTCAGGCCGACGACTTCGAGGCCGCGCCGGAACTCCACGCCGAGTTCGGCGGCGCGCTCGGCCAGCAGGCGTTCGGTGACGTCCTGCGTGATGCCGAGGACGTACGGGTGCGCCGTGTCGAGCCGTGCGGGCCACGGCTTGTCGATACCGGCGAAGAAGCCGCCGACCGCGAACTTCTGGCCGAGCGGGAGGAAGCGTTCCAGCAGCCCGCGTTGGTCCAGCACCTCGACGCTGCGCGCGTGCAGCCCGAGCGCGCGGGCCTGTCCGGTCGGCGCCGGCTCCCGCTCCACCACGACCACGCGCACGCCGTGCAGGCGCAGTTCGGCCGAGAGCAGCAGACCGGTCGGCCCGGCGCCCACCACGATGACGTCAAACAAGAAATCCCCCAGGGACCCGGCGCCCACCACGATGACGTCAAACAAGAAATCCCCCAGGGAACGGAAATGCGCGGCGGACCACGACGGGCGGAAACGCGTACGTCGCGCATCACCGAATTCCGTCGGTTCTGGCCGCGGCGGACATCGTGCGGTACGATCCGGGCCTTGCCGCAAGCCCCCCGGTGCGCTACACTTTGACAGTGGCGGAGAGCATATATTCGCCCTTTTGGCGACCGGTAACCGACAGCCCGGGCCGCTGGCCTTTTGGCCCGCCCGGTATTCCCTCGGCATTCCTTTTCCGGTTCGCCGCCCGAATCCCCTCGCGACTTCTCGTGCGCTCACTCGTCGCCTTGCCGCTGCGCCGCCTCGTTGTCGTACTCCGGGTGTCGGTCGTCACCGGCCGACGGCGCCGTGTTCGTACGCCGCGCTTTCCCGGCCCTTCCGCCGCCCGCTGGTCCTCTGGTTCCACGGCCCTACGGGGTGGCGCGCTGCCGTCGGATTGGTCAACTCCGCCGTCGGATAACCTGCTTCGCGGCGGCCGGTGGTCGGCGCTGACAGGAACTGTCGGTGGTGGATTCGTGTCGCCCTCGGTCGGCCGTTGGAGGAGGCGTATGCGGTCCGCTCACCTTCGTCGCTTTGTCGCGGCGCGCACGCTTTCCCTGCTCGGTGACCGTGCCGCCGAGGCGGCATTGCCGATCGTGTTGTTGGTGGTGACGGACGACCCGATGGTCGCCGGCCTCGTCACCGCCGCCAACATCCTGCCGAACCTGCTGCTTTCGCTTCCGGTCGGGCACCTGGCCGACACCCGCGAACGCCGGCGGCTGATGGTCGGCGCGGATGTGTGGCGGGTGGTGTGGGGGCTCGCCCTGGTGTGGGCGTTGGCCGCGCCGGAGCCGTCCGTGGTCCTGCTGGTCGGCCTGACCTTCCTGATGGGCTGCGGCGACGTGCTGTTCGCCGTGTCGGCCCACGCCTACCTGCCCGCCCTCGTGCCGTCCGCGCGCATCATGCGCGCCGACGCGGCGGTGGAGGCGGGCGACGCGGTCGCCACCCTCACCGGGCCCGCGCTCGCCGGGTTCCTCGTCGCGCGCCTCCCGCACCCGGTGGCCCTCGCGGTCAACGCCGGCTCCTTCGCCGTCTCGGCCGCCCTCCTCGCCCGCCTGCCGGCGGCGCCCGCTCCGCCCGCCGCCACCGAACCCGGCCTGGAAGGGCGCGCCGCGACGCGGGCGGGGCGCGGGCGCGACGTGCTCGCGGGCTTCCGGCTCCTGGCGCGGGTGCTGCAACTGGCCTACCTGTAACTGCACGTGAGCGCGGGGGCCGCCGTGCTGGTCGTCGTCGCGCTGTCCGTACAGGCGCTGCGCCTCGGCCCCGCCCACGTCGGGCTGGTCCTCTCCGCGGCGGGCGTGGGTGAGCTGCTGGTGACGCTGGTGGTGGTGCGGTTCGTGGAGCACCTGCTGTGGGGGCCGCTGCTTGGGGTGGCGCTGGGCGGGCTCGCGGCGTCCTTCCTGTGGTTGTCCGTGGCGCGCGCGTTCGTCGACGCGTTCTGCGCGGTCCTGTGCGTGGGCGCGTGCTCCGCCTTCGCCTTCGTCACGGCAGGCTCCGCGCGCCAGGTGCTCACCCCGGCCGCGTATCTCGGCCGGCTCACCGCCGCCACCGGGCTGGTCAATGCGGCCGTGCGCGCCGCCGGCGTCCTCGGCTGCGGCGCCGTGCTCGCCTGGCTCGGCCCGCGGCCGGCCGCCGCCGCCCTGGGCGTGGCGGGCCTGGCCTGCGCTGTGCCCCTGCTGCTCGCCCGCTCGGCGCGCGCCTCCCTGGCCCCCGAGGCGGGAGCCCGCGGCGTGACGGCGTACAGCCGGTGGCGCGTCATGGCGGGTCACCCGCGCGACCCGGCCCCGCGCCCCGCGCGGTGACGCGTGGGGTAACTATCGCGCGAAGACGCCACGCTGAGTACGGGAGCGGATACCGTACGGCAGTTCGGGCCACATAGCGTCCCTCGCATGGAGAACACCGGCACCGCTCCCGCATCCGCTTCCACCACCAAGCCGGCCGGCGTCGGCGACCGGCGCGCCCGTGCCGCCGCCCGTGGCCTCGGGCTGGCCGTGCTCGTGGCGGCGGTCCTGGTGAGCGGGGTGTTCATCACGTTCCTGGGACCGTTCTTCGCCATCGCCTGCGGCACGTGCGAGGACGGCGTCCACAGCACGCTCGCTTACGGCGACGCGCTGATCGCCGTGGCGCGGTACGGCGTGCCCCTCGCCACCTTCGCCACGCTGGCCGGCATGGTCGCCTCCCGCGGGCCGGGCCGGGTGGGCGGTTTCGGCCTGGGCGCGCAGTGGTCGCTGTTCATGGTGGTCTTCGCCCTGGGGCAGCTGCCGGCGTGAAGGGTGCCGGGTGGTGGCCGTGGGCGGGCCCCTGGAGTGGACCCGGGGCCGGGTGAAAGGCGTAAAAAGCGTAAAAAGCGGGGCTCAGCCCTCCGGGTAGAAGACGAACAACGTGCAGCCCGTCGTCGTCTGGGGGACGTGCGAGGTGCCGGCGGCGGCGTGGATGAAGGAGCCGGCGGGGTAGTCGCGGACGCCGTCGTTGAAGGTGCCGGAGACCACGAACACCTCCTCGGGGCCCGGCTCGTGCACGTCGATCCCCTCCCAGCACGAGTTCGGGTCCATCTCCAGGACGTGGGCAGTCGCGCCGTTCTCGCCGCTCCACAGCGAGCGCAGGCGCATGCCCGGGAAGAGTTCGCGGGCCGGGGCGTCCTGCGCGGTGGCCCACACGTACGCGGGCGGCTGCTGGGCGGTCGGGTGCTGCTCTGTCGTCATGCGGCCAGCCTGGCGGGTGGGGGCGCGGGCGCCGAGTGTCAACCAGGACATCATGCGGTACTTTCCTGCCATGCATCGGATCGTGGCGCTGGTCCGGCCCCCGCAGTCGACCTTCGAACTCTCTTGCGTGGCCGAGGTGTTCGGGGTCGAGCGCCCGGGGCTCTCGACGCGGTACGCGTTCGGCGTGTGTGCCGAGGAGCCCGGGCCCGTCGCGACGCGCGCCGGGTACGACATGCTCGTGACCGACGGGTTGGACGCGCTCGACCGGGCGGACACCGTCGTCGTCCCGGGGTGGCTGCCCATCGACGAGCCGCCGTCGCCCGGCGTGGTCGGGGCCCTGCGCCGGGCGCACGCCCGCGGGGCCCGCGTGGTCAGCATCTGTTCCGGTGTCTTCGCGCTGGCGCACGCCGGGCTGCTCGGCGGGCGGCAGGCCACCACGCACTGGGGGCACGCGCGGGCCTTCGCCGACCGCTTCCCCACCGTCCGGGTCGACCTGGACGTGCTGTACGTGGACCACGGCGACGTCGCCACCAGCGCCGGCGCCGGCGCCGGCATCGACCTGTGCCTGCACCTGGTCCGCGGCGATCAGGGGGCCCGGTACGCCGCCCAGGTCGCGCGGAGCATGGTCATGCCGCCGCACCGCGAGGGCGGGCAGTTGCAGTACGCCGCGCCGCCGCGCCCCGAGCAGTTCGACGGCACGCTCGCGCCGCTCCTGGAGTGGGCCACCGGCCGCCTCGGCGAGCCCGTGACCACCGCGGACCTGGCGGCGCGCGCGGGCCTTTCGACGCGTACGCTCGCCCGCCGGTTCGCCGACCAGCTCGGCACCAGCCCCGGGCAGTGGCTGCTCGCGCAGCGGATCGGCGCGGCCCGGGAGCTGTTGGAGGGCTCCGACCTGTCGTTGGACGCCGTCGCCCGCCGGGTCGGGCTCTCCTCGGCGACCAACCTCCGCCGGCGCTTCCTCGGCGCCCTCGGCACGACGCCCGGCGCCTACCGCCGGGCGTTCCGCGCGACGTCGCGCTGACGGGACGCGCCGGGGGAGTAGGGGAGTGGGGGGAGTGGGGATTCAGGGAGTTGGGGAGCCCGGGGGAGCTGGCGGAGGGGACGGCCGGGCGTGGGGTGGGTCGGGCGGGGGCGGTGGGTGATCTTGCCCGGGGGTGGGGCGCGGGCTAGGGTAGGCCGGGTGACTGCCGGGTCGGCCATGGGCCACGCACGAGTGAGGCGCCCGGCCTCGGCGTGAGCGCGAGACGCGCCAGAGCCCCGCCCACCCCGTTCCGTACCGCCCGCGCCCCCACCGCGCACCGCTCGTCGGCCCCGCGCTCGGCGGCGACCCGCGGTGTGTCCCCTCCTGGACGTACGACGCATCGGAGCATCGCCTCACATGTCACCTGACCAGCAGCACGAGTCAGCTCAGCAGCACCAGTCGACCCAGCAGCACCAGCAGTCCGCCACCGAACTCCCCACCACCGGGGCGTTCCTGAACCACACCGCCGTCTACGCCCGGGACCGGCGCACCTCGGCCGAGTTCCTCGCGATGGTCCTCGGCCTCACGGTGGGCGCCCCGTTCGGGCCGTTCCTCCCCGTGGACCTGGGCAACGGCGTCACCCTCGACTACTACGAGACGCGCGACGAGCCGATCCAGCCGCAGCACTACGCGTTCCTCGTGCCCGACGCGGAGTTCGACGCGATGGTGGCCCGCCTGGAGTCGGCCCGGGTCACGTACTACGCCGATCCCCGGCACACCGAACCCGGCCGGATCAACCGCCTCTTCGGCGGTCGCGGGGTGTACTTCGACGACCCGGACGGCCACAACCTGGAGATCATGACGCGGTCGTACGCCAGGCCGTGACGGCGCCCTCGGGGTCGCCGGCGGGCGCGGGTAGGGTCGCCGGGCGTGATGGATGACTGGCGGCGCGACCGGCAGCGAGAACCCCACGGTGCTGCGCAGGTTGAGCGCGGGGTTCGCGGTGATCGGGGACGTGCAGTTCCTGCCCGGCTACGCTGTGCTGCTCGGGGACGACCGCGGGGTCCAGCGGCTTTCGGAGCTGCCGCGCGTCAGGCGGATGGACTTCCTGGCCGACATGGACCGGCTGGGCGAGGCCGTCGAGCGCGCGTGCCGGCGGCTCGACCCGGCCTTCCGGCGGGTCAACCTGGAGATCCTGGGCAACACCGACCCGTTCCTGCACGCGCACGTGTGGCCCCGGTACGCGTGGGAGCCGGCCGAGTCGGTGCGCAAGCCGGTGTGGCGGTACCCGGCCGAACGGTGGAGCGACACGCGGCACGCGCTGGGCCCACGGCACGCGCCGCTGCGCGCGGCGATTGGCGCGGAGCTGGACCGGCTCGGGGCCGACCCCGGCGAGCGCCCCGGCGACTGCCTCGGCGCCGACCGATCTTGACCTTGGCACTGGTGTCAGGCTTTAGCGTCATGGCGTTACCTGGCCTTTCGCACCCGCGGCCGTCCCCGATGGCGGCGGGTCGCGGTGCGTCTGGCGCGCCGTCGCGGGAGACCGGGCCAGACCGAACCGGATCGGTCTGGCCCGGTCTCCCGCCCACCCCTCGCAGTCCTCCGTCGTCCAACTCAACGGCCGGCCGGCCACCGCCGACGAGCTGACTCCGCTCGCCTTCGCGGGCTACGCCCACTTCACCGCCGCCCAGGTCAGGGACGGCCGGCTGCGCGGCCTCGACCTGCACCCGGCGCGGCTGCGCGGAGCGTCGGTCGAGATGTTCGGGCGGGCGTTGCCCGACGAGCGGATACGGGAGTATCTGCGCGCGGCGCTCGCGGCCGGGCCCGCCGACGTCTCGCTGCTGGCCACGGTGTACTCGCACGCGGGCGAGTTCGTCGCGCCGCGCGCCGACGTGGAGCCCAGCGTCCTGGTCCGCACCGGCCCGCCGGCATCGGGCCCGGCCGGCCCGCTGGCGCTGGCGGCGGTCGACCACGAGCGGGACCTGCCCAGCGTCAACCACGTCGGGGAGGTGGCGAAGACGTACCACCTCAAGCAGGCCGTCGAGCAGGGCTTCGACGACGCGGCCTTCCTCGACCGGCGGGGCCGGATCAGCGAGGGGACCATCTGGAACCTGGCCTTCTGGGACGGCTCCGCGGTGGTGTGGCCCGAGGCCGAGATGTTGCGCGGCACCATGATGGGCGTCGTCAGCCGGCAACTGGAGCGGCTCGGGGTGGCGCAGCGCGTCCGGGAGGTCAGGCTCGCCGACGTGCCGGAGCTGTCCGGCGCCGTGGTCATGAACTCGTGGACGCCCGGCGTGCCGGTACGACAGCTGGGCTCCGTCGCCCTGCCCCCGGCCCCCGACTTCGTCGAACTGCTTGCACCGCGCCCACGAGGCCGAGCTGCCGACCGCCCCGTGAGCGCCCCGCACGGGCGCGGGATCACGTGAGGACGGCCAGGTCGAGCTGGCGGAGCCGGGCCGGGTCGGCGATCACCTCGTACCCGGCTATCCGGTCGTCCCGCATCGTGACCGTGATGGCCAGGCGCAGCCGGCCGCGCGGGGCCACGGCGATGCCGACGCGCCCGTCGACCAGCAGTGGCTCCGCGCGGCGCGCCCCGCGACCGAAGACCATGGTCTGCTCGGCGACCGCGCGGGCGCCGCGCAGCGTCGTCGGCGCGCCCGGGGGCAGCGCGGCGGGGTCGGCCCGGCGTACGACGTCGGGGGCGAGGACGGCGAGCAGGCCGGCCATGTCGCCGTCGCGCGCGGCGGCCAGGAAGGCCTCCACGACGTCGCGGTGGCGGGCCAGCTCGGCCGCGTCCACGGGCCGGGGTGCCGCGCACCTTGTGCCGGGCCCGGCTGGCGAGCTTCTTCGCGGCCACGGGTGAGCGCTCCACGATCGGCGCGGGCTGCTGGAACGGCACGGCGAACAGGTCGTGCAGGACGAACGCGACCCGCTCGGCCGGGGTCAGCGTGTCCAGGACGACGAGCAGCGCCCGGCCCACCGAGTCGGCGAGCAGCGCCTCGTGCTCCGGGTCCGTGCCGGGGCGCGGCCGGTCGGCGCCGGGCCCGCCGTCCGGGCCGTGGCCCGCGCCCTGCCCCGTGCCGCCGACGGCGCTGGTGCCGGCGCCGTCCCAGCGGTCGAGCAGCTGCGCGCCGCCCAGCTCCTCGCCGCGGGCGGAGCGGGTGCGCAGCATGTCGAGGCAGATCCGGGAGACGACCGTCGTCAGCCAACCGGACAGGTTGGCGACCTCGCTGGTGTCGGCCCGGCTCAGCCGCAGCCAGGTCTCCTGCACGGCGTCGTCCGCGTCGCTGCCCGAGCCGAGCATCCGGTAGGCGAGCGCCCGTAGGCGGCCGCGGTGCGGCTCGAACCGCTCCGCCAACCGGTCTTGCGTCTCCATCGGCCACCTTTCGTCGCCCCGTCCCCCTCATGACGTACGCCACCGGGCCGAGGTGACCCCGAGCCTGCCGCAGGCGGGCGGGGACGGCCCGCAGCCGAGGAGGGACACGCCATGACCTAAACCCTGACGACCACGGATGTCGCCGCACATACCCCGCTGCCCACCGCCGGGCTCACGCTGCCCAACCGGGTGGTGATGGCCCCGATGAGCCGGGCCCGCGCGGCGGGCGGGACGCTGGCGCCGGGCGCGATGCACGCCGCCTACTACGCCCAGCGCGCCAGCACGGGCCTGATCATCACCGAGGGGACCTGGGTCAGCGAGCGGGCCATCGGCTTCACCCACGTGCCCGGCGTCTACCGCGAGGAGCAGGTCGCCGGGTGGCGGCGGGTCACCGACGCCGTGCACGCGCTGGGCGGTCGGATCGTGCTCCAGCTCTGGCACACGGGCGCCGCCTCGCACCCCGACCATCTCGGGGGCGCGCTGCCCGCAGGCCCGTCCGCGAACAACCCACGGGTGCGGTCCTTCACCCCGAACGGGTTCCGGGAGACCGTCGTGCCGCGCGCGATGACCCGGGCCGACATCACGGAGGTGGTCGCCGAGTTCTGCTCGGCTGCTGAGCGGGCGCGCCGCGCGGGGTTCGACGGCGTCGAGATCGGCGCCCTCGGCACGTTCCTGCTCGCGCAGTTCCTCAACCCGCGGCTCAACCAGCGCGACGACGCGTACGGTGCCGACCGGGTTGGCCGGCGGCGGCTGCTCCTGGGGGTCCTGGACGCAGTGGCCGGGACCCTGGCCGGACGGGTGCGTGGGGGTGCGCCTCGCGCCCTACTGGCACGACGGCGACCGGTTCGTCGCTGACGAGCCGCTGCTCGCCGACTACGACGCGCTGGTGGCCGAACTCGACGAGCGGCCGGTGTCCTACCTGCACCTGCGCGGCCGCGACCCGATCGGGCCCGACGCCGCCCCCGATATCCCCGCGTTCGCCCGCTACCGGAGCCGGTTCGCCGGGCCGCTGATCGTGAACAACGGCTTCGACCGCGCGACGGGGAACGCCGCCGTCGCGGCCGGCGTGGCCGACGCCGTCTCGTACGCCAGGCACTACGTCGCCAACCCCGACCTCGTCGCCCGGTTCGCCCTCGACCTGCGCGCTGTCGCCCGGCGCCCCGGCCACGTACTACGCGGGCGGAGCCGAGGGGTACGTCGACTACCCGGCGAGCAACTGGGGCACGGTGCCGGCCTGATGGCGCGCCGGGCCGGCCCGGGTGGAGGCGGGCGGCGGGCGGCCGTGGTGCCGTAAATGCCGCCGCGCGGGAAAGCGGGACTGCGTACGCTTCTGCTCGTGCCCGAACAACAGTCCGCCCCCCGCGCCCGCCCCGCCCCAGGTCCACGGCCCGCACCCGCCGGCCCGGAGCCGGCGCTCCGCCTCGCGCCCGGTTCCGCTTCCGAGCCCGCCCCCGAGTTGCACCTCCTGCGGGCCGACCACGCGCCGGCCGTGCTCGCCTTCGAGCGCGCGAACCGTACCTACTTCGCCGCGTCGATCCCCGACCGCGGGGACGCCTACTTCGCGCAGTTCGCCGCCCGCCACCGGAGCCTGCTGGACGAACAGACCCTGGGGACCTGCTACTTCCACGTGCTGGTGACGCCCGGCGGCGAGGTGCTGGGCCGGGTCAACCTGGTCGACGTGGCGGGTGGTTCGGCCGAAATCGCCTACCGCGTCGCCGAGCGCGCCGCCGGCCGTGGCCTGGCCACGGCCGCGGTCCGCGCGATCTGCGCCCGCGCCGCCACGGAGTACGGGCTGACCACGTTGGAGGCCGAGACCGCGCTCGACAACGCGGGCTCGCGCGCGGTGCTGGCCCGTACCGGCTTCGTCGTCGCGGGCGAGACGACGCTGGACGGTCGGCCCGGGCTGCGTTTCGTACGGGACCTGCGGACGGAGGCCGGCGCACGCTGACGGGACCAACATCGCCCCGGGCCCGGCAGAATGCGGCCAAGGGCGCGGCCCGGCACCGAGCCGTGCGGGGAGCCGGACGGCGAGGAGCCACACGTGGCGCAGCGGGAGCGAAGCCAGCGGGGCGAGCGGGAACAGCAGGGGGAGCGGGCCGGTGGGGCTGCCGTACCAGGCCGCACGGGCGGCCCGGAGGGCGCCGGGGCCGGTGTGGCGCGGCGGTTCGCGGTGCTGACGACGGCGCACGTGGCGGACGCGTGCGTCCGCGCCGGGGTCCCGGTGCGCTGCGCGCCCACGTCTCTGCGCGCCGTGACGCCGGGCAGCCGGTTCGCCGGGCAGCCGGTTCGCCGGGTGGGTGCTGCCGGCGCGGCACGTGGGCAGCGTGGACGTCTTCCTTGAGGCGTACGAGACCACGCGCCCCGACGACGTGCTGGTGGTGGACAACGGCGGGCGGCTCGACGAGGCGTGCGTGGGCGACCTCGCGGTCCTTGAGGCCCAGGCCGCCGGGGTGGCCGGGGTCGTGATCTGGGGCCTGCATCGCGACACGGCCGACATCCGCGCCATCGGCCTGCCCGTGTTCAGCACCGGCGCGCTCCCCACCGGGCCGCTGAGCCTGCGCGAGCGCCCGGCCGACGCGCTGACCTCCGCCACCGTCGGCGACTGGACGGTGGGCGCGACCGACCTGGTGTTCGCCGACGACGACGGCGTGCTCTTCGCCCCCGCCGACCGGGCCGACGAACTCCTCACCCTCGCTGAGACGATCCGCGACACCGAACGGCGCCAGGCCGAGCGGATCAGGGCCGGCCACACGCTCCGCGCCCATGTGCGGTTCGACGCGTACCTGGCCGAGCGCCGCGAGACGCCGACCCTGACCTTCCGCCACCACCTGCGGGCCGTCGGCGGCGCCATCGAGGAGTGAAGCCGGCGGGCTGGTCTGCCGGCGCGGGAGCAGTTGCGAGTCAACTGCCTTTGCTAGGCGTGTAGTTGGCGCCATCCTTGAGCCCCGACGTGCCGGCCAGGGCCTGGCGGAGCGCCTGCCGGCAGGCGCGTACGGCCGGGTGGTGGCCGCTGCCGCGGCGCACGGCGGTGAACAGCCGGCGCGCCCGCTGCCCGCGCGGCAACCCGCGTACCGGAGCGCTCGGTTCCCGACCGCTCCAGACCAGGTCGGGCAGGAGCGCCGCGGCGTGACCCTGTTCCACCAGGCGCAGGTGGAGCAGGAGGTCGGTGGACTCGTACCGCACGTCGCGCTCGAAACCGGCGGTCCGGCACAGGGTCAGGGCCCAGTGCCGGGCCGCCGTGTCGGCCGGCTCCATCACCCACGGGTGCTCCGCCAGCGCGCGCAGCGCCGCCCGGGGCGACGCGTCGACCGTGGCCCCGGCGACGCCGGGCGGCAGGGCCAGGCGCAGCGGATCGGCGCACAGGTCCTCCTGCTCCACGCCGTCCGGGCGCGGGTTGGGGTTGCCCGGGTACTCCTCGGCCACCACCACGTCGAAGTCGCGGGCCAGCAGTGCCGGCAGCGCCCGCTCCGGCTCGCGCTGGGTGACGTGCAGGCGAAGCCGGGGATGCGCGGCGCGCAGCAGCGTCAGCGCGGCCGGCACCAGGGCGAGCGCCGCGGTCTGGAACGCCGCGACCCGCAGCGTGCCCGTGAGGTCCGTGAGCGAGGTCGCGATGTCCGCCTCGGCGCGCTCCAGGACCGCCTCGGCGTGCCCGACCAGGATCTCGGCCTGTTCCGTGAGGCGTACCCGCCGCCCGACCGGCTCAAGCAGCGGCACCCCGACCTCCGCCTCCAACTGGGCGAGCTGCTGCGAGATGGCGGAGGGGCTGTACGCGAGGGCGGCGGCGATGGCGGCGAGCGTGCCCCGGTGTTTCAGCTCGCGCAACAGCCGCAGCCGGTGCAGATCGAACATCGTGCCTCGCCCGTGCCCCTCGGTCGGTCCCGGCCACGGCCCTGACGACCGGCGCGCCCCCCGCGTACCGCTCGCGGGCGCGCCTCGGCCTTACGTCAGCTTTCCTGACGAATATAGGTCGGAAACCTTCGCTGGACCGGAAAGAGCAGGTCAGCGCAGGCTGAGGGCATGACTGAGATCTTCCCTTCCGGCGTGGCCAGTACCGAGGCGCCGCCGGTGACGGCCCGCCCGGGCGGTAGGCGGCGCCCGCTCGCGCCGGCCGCGTGGTACGCCCGGCCCGCCGCGCGGCGCTGGACCGGCTCGCCCGCGCCGACCGCCGCGCACGCGTTCCACGCCGCGCTGCCCGACTACGCCCCCACTCCCCTGGTGGAGCTTCCGTACCTGGCAGCCGAGATGGGCGTCGGCCGGGTCTTCGTCAAGGACGAGTCGGAGCGGCTCGGGCTTCCGGCGTTCAAGGTCCTCGGCGCCTCCTGGGCGCTGCACCGCGTCCTGGCCGAGCTCGGGGGAGCGACGGCGCGTGGCGCGGGCGGGGCGGCCGAACCGGCGGTCGAGGGGCCGGGCGCGGGCTCGCCCGCCGGGGCGGTGGCCGGGCCCACCGGGGCGGTCGGTCCCGCCGGGGTGGGCGGGCCGGTCACGTTCTTCACCGCCACCGATGGCAACCACGGCCGGGCCGTCGCCCGCGTGGCCAGGCTGCTTGGCCAGCGCGCCCACGTCTTCGTCTCGCGCCGCGTGCACCCCACGGCCGTGGCCGCCATCGAGGGCGAGGGCGCCCGCGTGACCCGGGTGGCCGGGCCGTACGACCTGGCCGTGCGTGAGGCGGCCCGGGCGGCGGAGAGCGCGGAGACTGCCGAGGTCACGGGGGACGCTGGAAGCGGGGCGGGTACGGGCAGCCGGCCGGGCCCGGGCGCGTCGCCGACCGTCCTGGTGCAGGACAGCGGGCGGCCCGGGTACGAGCGGATTCCCGGGTGGATCGTCGAGGGCTACGCCACCCTGTTCACCGAGGTCGACGCCCAACTGGCGGCGGCCGGAGCCGGCACGCCGGACCTCGTCGCCGTCCCGGTGGGCGTGGGCTCGCTCGCGCAGGCCGCCGTCACCCACTACCGCGCGCCCGGCCCGGACGGCGGAGCCGGTACTGGTCCCGCGTTGCTCGCCGTCGAGCCCGAGGTCGCCGCGTGCGTGCTGGAGAGCCTGCGCCGTGGCGAGCGGGTCAGCGTCGCGACCGGCGAGACGGCCATGGCCGGCCTCAACTGCGGCACCCCCTCCAGCCTCGCCTGGCCCGCCCTGCGCGCCGAGCTCGACGCGGCGGTGGCCGTGTCTGAGGAGCAGGGCGCGCGGGCGGTGCGGGACCTGGCCGCGCTCGGCGTACCGGCCGGGCCGTGCGGCGCGGCCTCGCTCGCCGGCGTACGGGCCGCGCTCACCGGCAAGGGCGCGGCCGACCGCCGTGCGGCCCTGGGCCTCGGCCCCGAGGCCACCCTCGTCCTGCTGAGCACCGAGGGCACCACCGCCAACCCGCACGGCCAGGACACCGACGCGCACGGCCAGCCCCCCGCCCCGTATGAACCGGACACCCGCCCGCAGGAGTTGGGAACCTGCCCCTACGCGCCGAGCACCCACCCGTACGAACCGGAGGCCCGCCCGCACGAACCGGCCTCCCACCCGGAGGCGTGACGAGCCCGGGCGGCGGGCCGAGCGAGGGGCCCTGGCCCGCCCCCCGCACCCGCCCACCCCGGCCTACCCCGAACCCGCCGGCCCGGCCCCGCCCGCCCGCGTCCTACCGCTCCAGCACCAGCAGCACCTGGCCCGGCTCCAACGGGTGCTCGGGGCCGGGGTCGGGTATGCGGTGGAAGCCGCGGCGCTCCAGGAGCCGGACCGACGCCTCGTTGCTCGCGTACGGGTCGGCGTACAGCGGGCGGTGGTCCACCAGGTCGAGGAACTGGGCCAGGGCGGCCGCCGATGCCGCGACCCCAGAAGGCCCGGCCGAGCCAGTATCCGACCAGGCGCCGGCCCTCGTCCTCCCAGGACACGATGTTGCCCGCGACCTCGCCGTCCGCCAGCACCGTCCGGACGATCCCCGTCGGGTCGCCCAGCACCCGGTTCTCCCAGTGCGTCATGAACCGCTCCCGCTCCCGGGACGGGAAGACCGCCCGCCGCGCCGCCTCCGGGTCCTGCTCGAAGGCGAAGAACAGCTCCAGGTCCGCCCGCTCCACGTCGCGCAGCCGCACGTCCGTGGCCCGGATCGGGGCCCCTCCGGTGCCGTCCTGTGAGATGTGCGCGCTGGTCATCGTCGGTCTCCCTCGTGTCGGTCGGCAGGACACCGCGCCCGCCGCTGACTTCCACGGCACAGCCTCGCACCCACCTCTGACAATCGTCCCGCGCGACGGCCGGCCCCGCCGGCCCAGGGGCGCCCACCGCTCGTCAGCGCACCCCCGATGCGGCCAGAGGGGAGAGGGCGCGTCACTCGTCCGGGCCCCTTCTCCGCGAGGTGCGCGGGATGGGCACGGAAAGCGCGGGAGGACGGACTAGTTTCCCCGCGGCTGGCTACACGTGGCCCGGCGACCCCCAGGGGCTGTCCGTGCACCCCGCGGCTCTCACGTGCTGGAGATTGAGGATCTCGATGACGACACGTACGACCGAACCCGTCGCTCCCGTCCTGGCGGCGGAGGGACGGCGCGGCACCGGGCAGGTGATCGTCTCGTGGCTCAGCACGACCGATCACAAGAAGATCGGCCACCTCTACCTGATCACCTCCTTCGTCTTCTTCGTCATCGCCGGGGCGCTGGCCATGGCGATCCGCGCGGAGCTGGCCAGGCCGGGCCTGCAGATCATGTCCACCGAGCAGTACAACCAGGCGTTCACGATGCACGGCACGCTCATGCTGCTGCTGTTCGCCACCCCCACCTTCGCCGGCTTCGCCAACGCGATCATGCCGTTGCAGATTGGCCCGCCCGACGTCGCCTTCCCCCGGCTGAACATGCTGTCGTACTGGCTGTTCCTCTTCGGCTGGCTGACCGTCCTGAGCAGCTTCCTCACGCCGCAGGGCGCCGCCGACTTCGGCTGGACGGCCTACACGCCGCTGAGTTGGCCCGTGCGGACCCCCTCCGTCTGGGGCGACCTGTGGATCATGGGGTTGGCGCTGTCGGGGTTCGGCACCATCCTCGGCGCGGTCAACTTCATCACCACCATTGTCTGCATGCGCGCGCCGGGCATGACGATGTTCCGGATGCCGATCTTCACCTGGAACGTGCTGCTCACCTCGATCCTGGTGTTGCTGGCCTTCCCCGTGCTCGCGGCGGCCCTGCTGGTGTTGGAGGCCGACCGGCGCTTCGGGTCCCACGTGTTCGACCCCGCGAACGGCGGGTCGCTGCTGTGGCAGCACCTGTTCTGGTTCTTCGGCCACACCGAGGTCTACATCCTGGCCCTGCCGTTCTTCGGGGTGATCAGCGAGATCATCCCGGTGTTCGCGCGCAAGCCGATCTTCGGTTACATGGGCCTGATCGGTGCCACCATCGCCATCACCGGGCTGTCGGTCACCGTGTGGGCCCACCACATGTTCGCGACGGGCGCCGTGCTGCTGCCGTTCTTCTCCTTCATGAGCTTCCTCATCGCTGTCCCGACGGGCGTGAAGTTCTTCGACTGGATCGGCACCATGCGGAAGGGCTCGCTGTCGTTCGAGCCGCCGATGCTGTGGTCGGTCGGTTTCCTCGTCACCTTCCTCTTCGGCGGCCTGACGGGGGTCATCCTGGCCTCACCGCCGATGGACTTCCACGTGACGGACAGCTACTTCGTCATCGCGCACTTCCACTACGTCCTCTTCGGCACGATCGTCTTCGCCATGTTCGGCGGGTTCAGCTTCTGGTGGCCGAAGATGACGGGCACCATGCTCGACACCCGGCTGGAGAAGGTGCACTTCTGCACGCTGTTCACCGGCTTCCACTGCACGTTCCTGGTCCAGCACTGGCTCGGCGCCGAGGGCATGCCGCGCCGGTACGCCGACTACCTGGCGGCGGACGGGTTCACCGCGCTGAACACCGTCTCCTCGATCGGCGCCTTCCTGCTGGGCCTGTCCACGCTCCCGTTCCTCTGCAACGTGTGGATGACCGCCAGGAAGGGGGACCGGGTGCGGGTCGACGACCCGTGGGGGTAGGGGCGTTCGCTGGAGTGGGCCACCTCCTGCCCGCCGCCCCGACACAACTTCGTCACCCTGCCCAGGATCCGCTCCGAGTCCCCCGCCTTCGACCTGCACCACCCCGGCGTGGTCAAGCTGGACCAGGCGGAGACCACCGGGCAGCGCCACGTCCTGGACCCGGGCGGCCACAAGGGCGACCGGTCCTGACGCCCGGCCGGGCCGGCGGCCGGAAACCTCCCCCGAGAAGGCCCTCGGCCGCCGACCCGTCACCTCCCTACGCCGGGCGGATATTGTGGTTGTGGCGGAACAGGCTGTGCGGGTCGTACGTCGCCTTGAGGGCGCGCAACCGCGCGTGGTCCGCCGCCTCGTACGCGCTGCGCACCACCTCGTCGGCCGTGCCCGCCGCTGTCTCCCCGGTCGTCTTCCCGACCGCCTCCGGGCCCGCGCCCGGCGCGTGCTCGCCGCTCGCGCCCATGAACGGCAGCGAGCGGCCGACGGTGACCGGCGCCGCCGCCGTGAGCAGCCGCTTGTGCGCCGGGCGCACGACGTCGCGGGTCAGCGGCCCGCGCAGCAGTGAGAGCACGCCGAGCAGGTACGCGGCGTCGCGCAGGCCGATCGCGTTGGGGGCCCGCCACGGCGGGCCAGCGCCCCGCCCAGGTGGCGCACCTCCACGATGCACGGCACCCCGCCCGGCCGGGTCACGTTGAGAATCGCCTCCAGGGTCCGCGGGGACAACTCGCCGAGCAGCACGGTGTCCCCGTCGTACTGCATCGGGTCGGCCGGTTCGTTGAAGATGCTGGCACACGCGGCATACGGCATCTCGGCCACGGTGTCGATCAGCCGCGGCCCGACCGCGCGCATCGGCTCCACCAGTCGCTCGCCCGCCTCGGCGGACCCGGTGTGCATCACGCGTACGTGCGCCACGAGCCGGCCGCGCAGCGGCTCGGGCACGGTGGGCGCGTCGGGGGCCGAGAAGAACGCGACGGACGAGGTCAGCGCCTCGGGCAGGCCGGCCGACCAGTCCCGGTAGGCGCGTAGCACGGCCTCGCCCTGGGTGGCCCCGTCGAAGTACAGCCCGCCGCCGTACAGCCGGGTCACCGGGACGAGTCCGACCTCCACGCGGGTCACGACGCCGAAGTTGTCCCGGCCGCCGAGCAGCGCCTAGTACAGGTCGGGCTCGCTCGCGGCGGTGACCCGGCGCAACACCGCGTCGGGCGTGACCGCCTCGATGGCGCGCACCCGGTCGGCGGCGAAGCCGTGGCTGCGGGCGAGTAGGCTGATGCCGCCGCCGAGGAGGTAGCCGACGACGCCGACGTGCGGGGCGGGGCCGTTCAGCGGCGCGAGGCTGTGCTCCGCCGCGGCGGCCACCACCGCGCCCCAGCGCTCGCCCGCGCCGATCCAGGCCGTCGCCGGCGCTCGGGTCCACGTGGACGCCGCGCAGCCGGCGCGTGGTGATCAGCACGCCGCTGGTGCTGGCGAGCGCCTGACCGTGCCCGGTCGACTGCACGGCTAGTCGACTGCACGGCTACCGGCAGCCCGCGGGCCCCTGCGAAGGCCCACCACGGCGCTCACGTCGGCCGCGTCCGCCACCCCGGCGAGCACGGCGGGCCGGTGCGCCACGGCACTGTTGAACGTGGCACGCTCCGTGTCGTACGCCGCGTCGCCTGGCCGCAGGACGGGCCCCCGGACCAGCGCGGCCAGCGCGTCGACGGCGGCGTCCAGCGTCTACTCGCCCGCTGCCGCCGCGTCGGCGGCCGTCCGGACGCCCGGGGCGGCCCACCGCGCGTCGCGGCCGAGCCACGCCGCCAACTCCTCGTACGCGTCCGCGCCGTCGGGCGCCGGCCGCACGGGCCCGAACGGCACCGGCCCGCCCCGCCGCTCCGCCGGCAGCACCTGCCGCGCCCCGGCCAGCGCGCCCCGCGCCAACCCCGCGTCGAGCGGGCGGCGGTCGCCCAGCGCCCGGGCCAGATCCCACGCGTTGGCGACGACCTCCAGTACGTGCGCCGCCAACACCTGCCGCCCCGGCACCTCGCCTCACGGCATCCGCACCGGGGCCACGAGCGCGGCGTCATCGGCCCAGGCCGCGACGAGTTCGGCCCGCGCCCGCGCGTACGCCGTGGCCCAGCCGTCGTCCGGCACGTCGGCCGTGGCGTCCGGTCCCTCGGACGGCCCGGCGGACAGTCCCGCGGGCGCGCCGGCCGCCCCGGCCCCGGCCGCCGTGGCACCCAGCTCCGCCGCGCCGTGGGTGCCGCGCACCACATGCCCGAGGAGCGCCCGCACGTCGAACTCGGCGTACGGCGTCGGGGCGCCCAACCGGTCCGGGCGCACGGCGTCGATCAGGGCGGCCATCTGGTCGGCCGCGCGCTCGTACTGGGCGCGCGGGTCGGGCACTGCGTTCTCCTGGCTCACGGGGGCTCTCTCCGTTCGGTGTCACCACGCTCGTCGCACGACCGGCGGCGCCGGGCGCGCGGCCGGGCGGGCGCGGCGAACCGCGCCACGGCCTGCCCGTCGCGCGCCCCGCCGATCTCCTGACGGAGGCTGTCGCACCAACGTGACAGGTGCCGTCAGGTTTTCCCGGACGGCCTGCGAAACTCGGCGCATGAAGTCGGACCGCCTGCTGTCGATCCTGCTGGTGCTCCAGACCCGGACCCGGGTCCCGGCGGCCGAACTGGCGGAACGGCTTGAGGTGTCGGTGCGCACCATCTACCGCGACGTCGAGTCGCTGTCCGCCGCCGGCGTCCCGGTCTACGCCGAGCGCGGGCGGCACGGCGGCATCTCGCTGCTTCCCGGCTACCGCACCGACGTCACTGGCCTCACCTCGCACGAGGCCAGGGCGCTGTTCGCGCTCACCGCGCCGGGCAGCCACAGCGCGCTGGGGCTGGACGGCGCGCTCAGGTCCGCGCTGCGCAAGGTGATGGTCGCGCTGCCCGCGCCGCACCGCCCCACCGCCGAACTCGCCAGCCGCCGCATCCTCATCGACCCCGACCGCTGGATGTCCGGGCCCCGCCCGACGGTTGACCTGAACGCGCTGGAGACGGCCGTGTTCACCGACCGCCGCGTGCGGCTGCGCTACCGGCACAGCGGCGCGACGCGCTCGCACACCTACACCGTCGACCCGTACGGGCTCGTCGCCGAGGCCGGCACCTGGTACCTGGTGGCCGAGCGGGGCGGCACCCCGCGCCTCTTCCGCGCCGACCGCATCGCCACCGCGACCGTCGCCGACGCCCCCGCGCGCCGCAGGCCGGGCGTGGAACTGGCCGACGCCTGGGAGTCCCTGCGCCGCGAGGTGGAGGAACGCCCGGTGGCGGTCCGCGTCCGGGCCCGGGTGCGCAGGTCACGCCTCGACATGCTCGTACGCATCGTCGGCTCACTCCTGGCCACGCGCGTCGAGGTGCTGCCCGAACCAGACTCGGGCCCGCCGGGCCGGGGGCGAGGGGCGGACTGGCCGATGACCAGGTCGCGGACGCGCGCGGGGACGCCCAGGCGGACGCCCCCGTGGGCGCCGACGCAGAGCGGACCGGCCCGGCGGCCGGGCCCCGGCGGGTGAGGCGGGCGCCGCGTATCGCGCGGGCGAGGCGGGTGACGCGGGTGAGGCGTACGATGCGTGGGTCACGGTCGAGATCGGGTACACGGTGGTGGGCGCGGCGCGCCAACTCCTGCAGTTCGGCACGGACGTAGAGGTGCTCGACCCGCCCGAGGTCCGCGCCGTGCTGGCCGAGACCGCCGCGCGGATCACCGACCTGTACAGCGGCGACGACCCCGGGGACAGCCTCGCGGGGGAACCCGAACCCCGGTGACTCCGAGGTAATCACCCACCTTTTTGTACGTACTTGTCGCCCCCGAGCGGCCGGGAGAGGCTGAGATGGCCGGGCCACCGCGAGTGAGGACCCCCGCCACGTCCGGCTGGCCCATCCACCAGTCCACCCCGCCAACCAACCCCGTCACCCGTAACCCCACCCCGTCCCCCCACTCACCCCGATACCCCACCCACCCGTCCACTGTCCCGCGCCGCCGACCGGGCGTCAGCACGTCGCCTGGTGTGAGGGCGTGGGGTAGGGGATGCCCAGCTCCATCATCCGGCGCGTGCCCCAGGCGCCGAGCGGGCCGAGTACCGCGGTGAGCGCCAGGCCCGAGTCGGTGAGCGAGTACTCCACCTTCGGGGGCACCTCGTCGTACACCTCGCGGTGCACGACGCCGTCCGCCTCCAACTCCCGGAGCTGCTGGGCGAGCACCTTCTCGCTGATGCCCGGCAGCAGCCGCTTGGTCTCGCCGAAGCGGCGCGGCTGGTCGTGGAGGGCCCACAGGATCAGGACCTTCCACTTGCCGTCGATGACATCGACGGCGGCGTCGAGGCTGCACACGTACGGCCGGTTCTTCTTGGTCAGCAGTTCTTCGCTCATCCCCACTTCGCCGTGGCCCGTCTCCTGCCCAACGCGCCACGACGCCGGCCTGTTCCATCGCGTACTGCCTCGCGCCCCGCCCACCCACAAGCCAACCAACCCCCGCACCAACCAACCCCGCACCCACCCAAGGAGCGCCGCCATGTCCGCATCGCCTGCAACACCCGCCGCCGAGGACGCCACCACCGCCGACGACGGCACCACTGACGCCGCCGCGACCACCAACGCCGCCCCCGCCCCCGTCACCGTGCTCGGGCTCGGGCCGATGGGGCGGGCGCTGGCCTCGGCGTTCGTCGCGGCCGGCCACCCGACCACGGTGTGGAACCGCATCCCGGGCAAGGCCGACGAGCTGGTCGCCCAGGGCGCGACGGCCGCGAGCACGCCCGCGGCGAGCGAACTGGTGGTCGTCTGCGTGATCGACTACGCCGCCTCGGACAGCATCCTGGAGGCGGCGGCCGACGCCATCAGCGGCCGTACGCTGGTGAACCTCACCGCCGACTCGCCCGACCGGGCCCGCGCCGCCGCCGGGTGGGCCGCCGAGCCGGGCGTCGACTACCTCGACGGCACGATCCTCACCCTAGCCGTCTCCATCGGCACGCCGGCCGCCGTCTTCCTGTTCAGCGGCCCGGAGGCGCTGTACGAGAAGCCCCGCGCGACGTTCGCCAGCCTCGGCGGCTCGGCCACCTACCAGGGCGCGGACCACGGCCGCGCGGCGGCGTACGACGTCGCGCTGCTCGACTTCTTCTGGACCTCGGTGAGCGGGCTGATGCACGCGTTCGCGCTGGCCAGGAAGGAGGACATCGCGGCGCGCGACCTGGCGCAGTTCGCCCGTGGAATCCTGGACCTCCTGCCGCCCATCATGGATCAGCTCGCGGGCAACGTGGACGACGGCGTCTACCCGGGCGAGGACTCGCACATCATCTCGGTGGCGGCCGGCATCGACCACGTCATCCACGCGGCCGACGACCGGGGCATGGACACCGGGGTGCTGCGGGCCGCGCGGGCGGTGGCGCGGCGGGCCATCGACGAGGGGCACGGCACCGACGGCATCGAGCGGCTGGCCGAGGTACTCGGCCGCCCGGCGGCGTAACGGTTCGCAGGGGCGTCGGCCCGCGCGCGTCGGCCCGATCGCATGGACCCGCGGGCACGTCTGGCCCCGCCGCAGCAACCGGCCCCACACGCCGACGTGGGCCCGCGCCGCCCCCGGAAGGGGCGTACCCCGGGAGGGGGTTCGGGCGCGGGCCCGTCCGCCGGGTCGGGTGGCTGGGCACCCGTCACGCCCCGTACGGAAACTCCTCCTTGGCGGTGCGCAGTGCGCGGCCCCACCAGACGAGCTGGTCGAGCAGGCGCTTGGCGGCGGCGTTGGGCGCCTCCGGGTTCTTCAACTCGCCCTCACCATGCAAGAGTTCGCCGGCCATGGTGAAGCTGACGGTCTCACGGAGGGTGATCGAGTGCACCTCGGCGAAGATGCCGCGCAGGTGCTCCACGCCGCGCAACCCGCCGGAGACCCCGCCGTAGCTGACGAACCCGACCGGCTTGGCCTGCCATTCGGCGTTGTGCCAGTCGATGGCGTTCTTCAGCGAGGCGGGGTAGCTGTGGTTGTACTCCGGGTTCACCACGAGGAACGCGTCCGCTGCGGCGATGCCGGGCGTCAGCTTCGCCAACTCGGCGGCCGTCTCCGGGTCGGGCCCCTGTCCGTACGCGGGCATCGAGGTGGGCAGCGCCATGTCGGCGAGGTCGATGACGTCTACCTCCAAGCCGCCGTGCTGGCGGGCCTGTTCGGTGATCCACCGGGCGACGACCGGCGCGAAACGGCCACCTCGGTTGCTGCCGACGATGATGGCGAGACGGAGGGTGATAGCAGACATGGAGGCTCTCCTTGGAGGTGAACGCGCGGGTGGCGCACGGCCGGTCGTGGTGCGGGTCGTACGGGGTGACGGCAGCCGCACGGCCCGGGGTCCCGTGGCCGTGCTCGGTCCGAGGCGACGGGCGAACCGCCCGCCTCGGTGCCGATACACAGAGCCTCTGACTTAAACAATGGTTGAAGTCAAGCTACGGTGGGTGACATGACGCAACTTTCCAAGAACTGCTACGAACTCACCGTCGGCGAACTGTCCGAGCGCAGCGGCGTGCCCGCGTCCGCGCTGCGCTTCTACGAGCGACAGGGGCTCATCCAGAGCCGGCGTACCAGCGGCAACCAGCGCCGGTTCGCCCGGGACACGCTGCGCCGGGTCGCCTTCGTACGGGTCTCGCAGCGCGTCGGCATCCCGCTCGCGACCATCCGCGACGTGCTCGGGCTGCTCCCCGAGGAACGCACGCCCGACCGCGACGACTGGGCGAGGGTCTCCCAGTGCTGGCAGGCGGACCTCTACGCGCGCATCGGGCAACTGGAGAAGCTCCGCGATCACCTCACCGACTGCATCGGCTGCGGCTGCCTGTCCATCGACCGCTGCGCGCTGGCCAACCCGTACGATCAACTCGGCGCCGAGGGCAACGGCCCGCGCCGGCTGTTGACCGACCAGCCCGAGGAGACCGCCGCGGACACCGGGACCACCGCGCCCGCTCGCGGCTCGGCCGCCGGCGCGCGGGGACGGCGGGCGGCGCCCCGGCGTACGGTCGCCGCGCAGCAGAGCACCGGCGCGCGGACCGCGACCGTGCCGGCCACCGCCGCCGCGCAGGAGTACGACTGCTGCGCGAGCTGCGACGACGCGGTCTGACGGCGGCGCGTGCGCGGGGCCGGGGGCGCCGCCGTGACGGGCGACCCCCGGCCCGTCCGGGGCCCCCAACCCAGGGCCCCCAGCGAAGATCCCTCAGAACGAGTCCGGGCACCACGGGCGGCGCCCGGCCCGCAGCAGCGCGTCGGCCCGCGCGGCGGCGCCCGCGTGGTGCTCCTCGACGCGGCCGAGGCTGACCAGTCGGGTGGCCGACTCGTCGCCGAGCCACAGCGTTCCGAATTCGCCGATGTCCATGCTCAGGTCCGCGTCGCGACGGGTCGGCACGCAGCTCGCGCCGTCGGGGCCGGCCTCCAGCGCGAAGCGCCCGCCGGCCAGGCCCGCCGCGTCGTGCAGGTCGAGCACGAGCGAACCCTCGACCGGGTAGGTGCGGGCCTGGATGAGGTGGGGCACGTCCAGCGGGCGTATCCACACTCAGTCCGCCTGGGCCTGCGGCACGGCCGCCCGAGGGTCGCCGAGCAGCAGCGGCAGCACGTTGTTCGGTGCCCGGTACCAGGTGTCGACCCGGACCACCCAGTCCACCGAGAACAGGAAGTACCACAGCGCGCTCTCCGCCGCCGGCGTGGTGGCCAGCAGCGAGCGCACCTGGGCCGTGTTCTCCGGCATCTTCGCGGCCCAGTGCTGCTCGATCGTGTACGTGAGCAGGCCCTCGACGGTGCCGTCGGGCCCTCGGTACAGCGCGTGGAACTGTTCCGTCCACTTGGTGCTCGTGTAGCGCAGTTCGCCCGTCTCCAGGCGCCACACCCGCTCGCCGCGGCTGACCATGCCGTGTCGCTCGGGCCCGTAGCCGGTTGTCCAGGGCCGGCCCCTCGACCAGCATCTCTGCCGCGTCGACCAGGTTCACCCGCCCGCCCGGGTCCGCGATCCGTGCGGCCCGCCCCTTGGCCGAGAGCAGCGGGGCGTCCCCCGGCCTCGCGTAGCCCGCGTTCAGGCCGGCCCGGGCGATGTCCACCGTCCACCGGCTGGTCCAGGTGGCGGGGCCGAACCCGTACCGCCCGTAGATCGGGTACTCCGCCGCCAACAGCGTGGCCACCGCGTCGCCGCGCTCCTTGGCGGCGCGCAGGTCGCGGCCCATCATCTCGGTCAGCAGTCCCCGGCGGCGGTGCGTGGGGACGATGCTGACGTTGGTGCGGGGTGCCGCCCACCGAGGTCAGCTCCTGGGCGAAGCTGCGGAAGCAGCCCACGCACCGGCCGTCGTCGAAGGCGCCCTGCGTACGGTCCAGATTCAGGCCGGGACGGCGCAGTTCCACCTCCTCCTCGCTGAGCACGGGGTCGAGGAGGAAACCGGTGTTGCAGGCGCGGAGCCAGTCGTGGACTTCGGCTTCGGTGATGGCGCGAATGTCTAGGGCCATGGGAGCACGCTAGGTAACCCGTAGCCCCGGGTACACCACATTTCTCAAGCGCCTCAGAAGGCCGCTCGGACCTCACCGACCCGCTCGCCGCCACCGAGCAGCGGGGCGTCCGCGATCTGGGCGACGACCGGCGCGTCCACGCCCATCCGGCCCAGCACCCGCGCCAGTACGGGGCCAAGCGCCCGGGTGCCGCCGTCGTCGAGCTTGAACGCCAGCGCCCGCCCGTCCGGGAGCGCCACCGCCTGCACCGCCTCGGCCCCCATCTTGGCCAGTGTGCCGGGCACCTCGCGCATCAGCCAGGTGTCCGCGCGGCGGGTACCCGCCACGTACTCCGGGTGCGCCCGCATCGCGTCCGCGACCCGCCGTTCCGGCGTCCCGGGCTCCGCGCGCACGAACGCGCGGAACGCGCGGGCCAGGCCGGTCAGCGAGATCGCGAGCAGCGGCGCCCCGCACCCGTCGACCCCCACCCGCGTCACCGGCTCGCCGCTGGTCTCCTCCACCACCTGCCGCACCAGACGCTGGAGCGGGTGCTCGGGCTCGAGGTAGGTCTCCAGCGGCCAGCCGTTCAGTGCGCAGGCCGCGAGCATGGCCGTGTGCTTGCCCGAGCAGTTCATCGTGACGCGGTCCCTGACCTGCCCCGAGGCCAGGTACGCCTCCGCCTCGACCGGGTCGAGCGGCAGGTCCGGCGGCGTCCGCAGGGCGCCCGGCGGCGACGCGGCCTCGACCAGCATCCGGCGCACCAGGTCCAGGTGGAAGCCCTCGCCCGAGTGGCTGGCCGCTGCGAGCGCCAGCCGCTCGCCGGCCAGGTCGAGGCCGGACCGCAGCACGGCCGCCGCCTGCATCGGCTTGTTGGTCGACCGCGGGAAGACTGGCGCGTCCACCGCCCCGAGCGACCAGTCCACGCCGCCGTCGGCGTCGAGCACCACGAGCGAGCCCCTGTGCCGGCCCTCGACGAAGCCGGAGCGTACGACCTCGGCGAGGACCGGGGGTATGGCGGCCGGCTGAGCGGGGTCAGCGGCGGCGGAGGGAGACGAGCTGGCGGAGGACATCGTCGGCCTTCCTGCTTCCTGGTCGGTGGTGCGGGGGGGCGACCTCCCCGGGCACTCACGGGAGCAGGTCGTCGACTTGGGCTTCCCCCTCACGGTACCTGCGGGTGATCTCGGCCCCGCAATCGTCTGCCTTCCGCTGCAACTGCTGCTGCCCGGAGACCCGCTGTTCGTAGGCGGTGAGCCGGTCCATCGCCCGGTCCAGCTCCTCGTCCGTCCTGGCCTGCAGGTCCGACAGCTCGACCTCGGCCAGCATCTCCTCGGCCAGTTGCCGGTACGGGCCGCTGCGCGGCGTGCCCAGCGTCACGTGCCGGGCCGACGAGCGGTGCCGTGTCGGCCCGTCGGTCAGGATCTCCGAGAGCCGGTCCACGACCGTGCGCGGCGGGTCGGCCACCGGGGCCGGCGCGCTGGGCGCCGCGCGGTGCGCCAGCTCGGCGCGGATGATGTCGATCCGCCCCTGGAGCAGCCGGCGTACGTAGCTCAGGTCCGCCTCCTCCGCCTGCGAGCTGCGGCGCAGGGCGCGCAGTTCGGCCAGGCGCAACCCGTCCAGGACCAACACGGTCGCGGTCGCCTCCGCCAGGTGCCCAGGGCGTCCGCCGGGCGCGCGCGTGTGCGGCACGTCGACCGTCCCGCCGAACCACGCGTCCCGCACCGGCTCCGCCACGGCACGTGTCGGCCGCGGCGGGTACCCGGGGCTCCCCGGACTCGCCGCGGACGATGACCGAGCGGTTGGTACGGAGCCGGGAGACTGCCCGGCGCCGGGTGTAATCATGCGTTTCCGTCCCCTCAAACGGTGCGTGAGCTGGTCGCGTTGTCCACATAACGCACCGCCTGCACGCATCGTGCCACTCTGTGGGGTCCGTCCGCACCGGTGGAAAACCCGAACAGCCCAGATGGCCGCAGGGCATCATGGTGCACATGCGTGCTGTGATACAGAGGGTCGACGGGGCCAGCGTCACCGTGGGTGGCGAGACGGTGGGGGAGATCGTCGGTGAGGGACTGTGCGTCCTGGTCGGCGTGACCCACGACGACACCCCGGCCAAGGCCGCGCAACTGGCCGGCAAGCTCTGGTCGGTGCGCGTCCTGGACGGCGAGAAGTCCTGCTCGGACACGGGCTCCCCGCTCCTGGTCATCAGCCAGTTCACCCTCTACGGCGACGCCCGCAAGGGCCGCCGCCCCACCTGGAACGCCGCCGCCCCCGGCGAACTGGCCGAACCCCTGGTCGACGAGGTCGTCGCGGCCCTGCGCCAGTTGGGCGCCCACGTCGAGACGGGCCGCTTCGGCGCCGACATGAAGGTCTCCCTGACGAACGACGGGCCGTTCACGGTGCTGGTAGAGGTCCGAGGGGGCGGGGGCGCCCACCAGCTCTGAGCAAGACTGCTTCGGACAGACCGCCATCCCAGTCTTCCAGGCGCGCCCACCTGGTGCCGGGGCTACCGGGCGGGGGAGGGGCGCCCACTGGTTCCGACGGGATTCAACGCCTCCAGCGAGCAGCCGGATCCGACTGCGAGGCCCCGGGGGTGACAGAGTCGGGTTCCGTGCCCACCTGGCGAAATACGTTCTCCGCAAGGTCTCGGAATTCGCGATAGCAGGTCTGTACGTACGCTTGCGTGCTGCCGAGAGCCCCATCCCCGGTCTTGAGGTCGAACATCGGCTTGCGGGCGGCGTGAGCCAGTGGCATCAGGCTGCGGTAGTTGCGCAGGGTGGCGACGCGGTACTGGTTGTCGTCGCGCGAGGTCGGGTGCTGGTCGAGGACGGCGGCGGAGTAGACTGTTGGGATGGGCTCCAGCCAGCGTTTGTACGCCTTGACCGGCCGGTCAAGGCGCATCTCAGGCTGCATGATGACGTATCCGAGAGGCGTCATCGTCGCGGCCGGGGCCGAGATGTCGACGGGCACCTGAGGGAGCACGAGTGTTTGCCAACTGCGGCGCCATCCGCGCAGCGTGGGCCCCAGGTTGCTGAGGCCCTTGAGCGAGAAAAGATCAGCCGCGAGTGGCATGAGTACGGAATCGGCTGCGATGAGGGCAGCGCGGTTGATGGCCCCGAGGTTCGGACCGACGTCGATGAGGACCACGTCCGCGTTGATGGCCGAAGCCGCGTGTTTGACGACGTGGTGGACGGCGGTCGTGGTGCGGACCGCCGCAGGGGCACCAGCGAACGACTTGAACCATTCGTTGGACAGCTTGTCCTCGAAGCGACTGAGGTCAAGACTGCCGGGTAGTAGCCACAGCCCCGACTTCAAGGAAATCGGCTGCACGTGTGCGGCGTCACCCGTTCCCTCCAGGATGGGTCGCACCGCATCGGCGATTGTCTGACCCTCCCGCACCCGCCCCGTACCGGGCAAGGTGGCGGATGCCGCGCCTTGGGCGATCAACTCGGACGTTCTGTTCCACAGCTCTTCAATCTCACTCTCGTCCAGGCACATGGCGGTCAGATTGGCCTGAGGGTCCGGGTCCACGGCGAGCACGCGGTGACCGAGCCGGCTGAGCATGTGGGCGAGATGGTAGGTCAAAGTCGTCTTGCCAACCCCGCCGCCCTTGTTGTTGAACAGCGCGATAGAGGTCATATGACTTCCCGGTGGTACGGCTCAGAAGACATCGTTGACTTGGTACTTGGCGGGTAGTTCCCCGACCCACCGCAGGGGAGACCCATACGTGCCCGACGCTTGGCCGAAGTGATTGACTCAGCCTATTCCGTCGGGGCGCCGCCGCGGGTAAGAGTTGCGGAAGTCGATGCATGGCCGAAAGATTGCCACGCTCCCACACGGACGGCCTCCTGCGTGCGCCATCACGGTGCGGCCCTCGAAGGGCCCGATGCGAGTGTGCACGTGCGAGGGCTCGTCGGCGCGGTGCATCACGGTTGTCACGCGGACCTACTCAGTGTTTCCAGCGAGTGCTGGGTTGCTGCGGCCCCACCCTCCGAGACTCCGGTAGCCCGCACCCGGGGGGCCGGGGCTACCGGACGGGGCGAGCCCACCCACCCCCACCCCCCGACCCCGCCGCTCCCCGCCAGGGGCTACGGCTCGACCACCACCTCCTGTGCCGCCGCCGTCGTGCCGGCCAGCAGGGTGGCGTCCACGGGGACGTTGCGCTTGACCAGGGCCAGGGCGATGGGGCCCAGTTCGTGGTGGCGGGCCGAGGTGGTGATGAAGCCGAGTTGGCGGCCGTCGGGGCCGTCGGTGGCGAGGCGGATCGGGGTGCCGTGCGGGGGGAGGTGGACCTCGCTGCCGTCCAGGTGCAGGAAGACCAGGCGGCGCGGGGGCTTGCCCAGGTTGTGGACCCGGGCGACGGTCTCCTGGCCTCGGTAGCAGCCCTTCTGCAGGTGCACCGCCGTGCCGATCCAGCCCAGCTCGTGCGGGATCGTCCGGTGGTCGGTCTCCAGGCCGAGCCGCGGGCGGTGGGCCTCCACGCGCAGCGCCTCGTGGGCCAGCACGCCGATCGCCGGGCCGTGCGCGTCCGCGAACGAGGCCAGCTCGCTGCGGGGCAGGAACACGTCGCGGCCGTGCGCGGTCTCGCGTACCGCCGCGCCGTCCGGGACGTCGGCGATCGAGCCGGCGGGCAGGTGAACGACGGCGAACTCCTCGGTGCGGTCGCTCACTTCCACCCGGTAGAAGAACTTCATGCTCTCCAGGTAGGCGATCAGCTCGCCCTGGGTGCCGGGCTCCACGTGGGCCCAGACCGTCGTGCCGTCGTCCACCAGGTACAGCGCGTGCTCGATGTGGCCGTTCGCGGACAGGATCAGCGACTCGGTGGCGTGCCCGACGGGCAGTTCGCTGACGTGTTGGGTGAGCAGCAGGTGCAGCCAGCTCAGCCGGTCGTCGCCGGTTACGGTGACCACGCCCCTGTGGGAGAGGTCGACGAAGCCGGAGCCGTCGGCGAGGGTGCGCTGTTCGCGAAACAGGTCGCCGTAGTGACCGGCGACCCCTTCGTCCGGACCCTCCGCCGGTACGGCGCCGGGGAGCGACAGCAACGGACTGGCGGGTGATTGTCGCAGCATGCCCCCAGCCTACGGCGCCGCCGGCGGCTCCTCACCCGCTTCCCCGCCGCCGGCGCACTTCGCGCACCGCCCGAAGATCGCGAAGTGCTTCAGATCGGTGCCGAAGTCGAAGCTCTCCCGCAACTGGCGTGTGAACGGCTCGGCGATGGCCTGATCAGCCTCCAGCACGTCCGTGCAGTCCCGGCACACCAGGTGCAGGTGGTGGTGGCGCGCCGCCACGTGGTACGTCGGCGAGCCGTGCCCCAGGTGGGCGTGGCTGATCAGGCCCAGCTCCTCAAGGAGGTCCAGGGTGCGGTAGACGGTGGAGATGTTCACCCCGCTCGCCGTCCGGCGCACCTCGGTGAGGATGTCGTCGGGGGTGGCGTGCTCCAGAGTGTCCACGGCCTCCAGCACGAGCTGGCGCTGCGGGGTCAGTTGGTAGCCGCCCGCCCGCAGGTTGCTCTTCCATTCGGTGGTCGCCACGCCGCCAGTGTAAGTGACTTATGTCTACCTTACCTCGGACGGTTTCCGTCGCGTCGTATCCCGCGCAGGTAGTCGCCGAGCGCGGTGACGGCCGCCGCGTTGCGCGGGCTCTCCACGAGGTCCGCGTAGTCGAGGGTGAAGACGCGCTTGTTCCTGATCGCCGAGACGTTCCCCAGCGGCGGGTAGTCGAGCAGGAACCTCTTCTTCTGCTCGGCGCTGGTGCCCCCGTAGTTGTTGATCACGATCACCTCGGGGTCGCGCTCGACGACGGTCTCCCAGCCGACCGTGACCCAACTGTCCTTGAGGTCCTTCATGACGTGGTCGCCGCCCGCCTTGGTGATGATGTCGTGCGGCCCGGCGTACCGGCCCGAGGTGAACGGCTTGTCCCGCCCGTCGTCGTACAGGAAGACCGTCGGCCGGTCCTTCGGCGCCCTGGCCGCCGCGTCGGCAATCTGCCGCTGGTAGTCGCGCACCAGCTTCTCGGCCCGCTCCTCCACGTCGAAGATCTTCCCGAGGGTGCGCAGGTCGGTGTAGAGCGCGTCGAGCGGGGACATCACGCCGCGCGCCTTGCCCACGCCGTTCCGGCAGGACTCGGTGAGCAGGTACGAGCCGACGCCGAGCTTCTTCAGCGCGGCCGGCGTGAACCCCTCCGACTCGCGGAACCCGTAGTTCCACCCGGCGAAGACCAGGTCCGCCCTGGCGTCGAGGACTAGCTCCCGGTTGATCTCCCGTTTGGAGAGCCAGGGCACCTTGTCGTACGCGTCCTTGTACGGCACCGCGTCCAGGTCTCCCTTGTCGTCGGGCATGACGTAGCCGACCATCCGGTCCTCCAGGGCGAGCGCGAACATGATCTCGGTGATGCCGACGTCGTTGGTGACCACGCGCTCGGGGGCCTTGTCGTACGTCGTCTCGGTGCCGCAGTTGGTGATGGTGACCGGGTAGTGGCCGCCCTTGTCGGCGGTGGCCTTCCCGTCCTTGGCCTTCTCGTCCCCGTCATCGGAGACCTTCGCGCCGCAACCGGCGACGGTGAGGACCAGGGCGAGGGACGCGGCGACGGTGGCGGGGGTACGGAGGCGGGTGATGCGCACTGGGCACTTCCTCAACGGGTGGCAGGGACGGTGGTGGCGGGCTGGTGGGGGAGGCGGTCGAAGAGGAGTTGCAGCGCGCCGCTGACCGGGTGCCGCACCTGGTGGCCGCGGACCTGGAACACCTCGGCGAGCAGCGTGGGCGTCAGCACCTCGTGCGGCGGTCCGGAGGTGACGATGCGGCCGTGCGCGATGACGTACAGCAGGTCGCAGTGTTGGGCCGCCAGGTTCAGGTCGTGTAGCGCGGTGAGGACGGTGAGGCCGCCGGTGGGCGTGGCCGTGGGGTCGGTGGGGCCGCCGGGCCGCTGCGCCGGGCACGGTGGCCGCGGGCTCTGGCGCGGCGCCCGGCTCGGCCCGGAGCAGGGCCAGGACCTCGAGTTGCTGGGCGATGTCCAGGTGGTTGGTCGGCTCGTCCAGGACCAGGATGCGCGGCTGCTGGGCCAGCGCGCGGGCGATCAGTACCCGCTGCTTCTCGCCGCCGGACAGGGTCAGGAAGCCTCGGTCGACCAGGTGGCCCGCGCCGACCGTTGCCAGCGCCTCGGTGCAGGCTCGCGCGTCGGCCGCCGAGACGCGCCCGGTCGCGCTCTGGTGCGGCATCCTGCCCATCGCCACCACCTCGCCGACCGTGAAGTCGAACTCGCTGGACGACTCCTGCGGCAGCGCCGCCAGCCGCCGCGCGCCCTCGCGCGGGCTCAGCCCGTGCAGGTCGTCGCCGTCCACCAGCACCGCGCCGGCGCTGGGCCGCAGCGCCCGGTACGCGCAGCGCAGCAGCGTGGACTTGCCGCTGCCGTTCGGCCCGACCAGCCCCACCACCTGCCCGCTGGCGGCCCGCACGGTGGCGTCGGCCACCAGCTCGGCGCCGCCGATCCGCACCGAGAGGTGCTCGATGTCGATGCGCATCAGGCGCCTCCGGAGTACGGGTGGGGAGCGGGGGAGGGAGCGGTGACGGGCCCGGGCCCGGGTCCCGGGGCGGCGCGCATCAGGCGCCTCCGAAGGTGTAGCCGCGCCGCCGCATCAGCAGCACGAAGCAGGGCACGCCCACCACGGCGGTGATCACGCCGACCGGCAGTTCGACGGGGGCGAGCAGCACCCGGGAGAGGATGTCCACCCACACCAGGAGGACCGCCCCGAGCAGCGGCGCGACCGCGAGTACCCGCCGGTGGTCGGCACCGACCAGCATCCGCGCGAAGTGCGGCACCATCAGGCCGACGAAGCCGATCGCGCCGCTGACGGCGACGACGGCGCCGGTCACGGCCGCCGTGGACAGGAACAGCTCGCCGCGCAGCCGGCGGGCGTCCACGCCGAGCGCCGCCGCGGTCTCGTCGCCCATGGCCATGGCGTTCAGCCGGCGCGCGGAGTACATCAGGTGGGTCAGGCCGAGGGTCACCACGACGGCGGCGATCGGCAGCGAGTCCCAGGTGGCCCCGCCCAGGCTGCCGAGCAGCCACATCATCGCCGAGCGCGCGGCCTCGCCGTGCTCGGCGCTGAAGACCATCAGGGTGGTGACGGCGGAGAAGCCGTAGTACATGGCCGTGCCGGTCAGCACCAGGCGCAGCGGGGTCAGCCCCTGCGGGGTGCGGGCCGCCGCGTACACCAGGGCAATCGAGGCCAGCGCCGAGCCGAACGCGGCGGTGGACAGCGCCCAGACGCCGAGCCCGCTGAGCGCCCCGAACAGCAGCACGGCGTTGGCGCCGACCGCCGCGCCCGAGGAGATGCCCAGCACGAACGGGTCGGCCAGCGCGTTGCGGACCATGGCCTGCACGGCCACGCCGATCCCCGCCAGGCCCGCCCCGACCACGGCGGCCAGCAGCGCCCGCGGGAACCGCAGCTCCCAGACGATGGTGTACGCCGCCCGCTCGTCGGGCCCGATGGTGCCGCTGGTCAGCCCGGCGCCGAGGAACCGCAGCACCTCGCCCCAGGAGAGACCGGCGGAGCCGAAGGCGACGCCGCACACGAGGGAGCCGGGCAGTGCGACGACGAGCGCGACGATCAGTGGTGGCAGTGGCACGCGGCGCGGGGGCCGCCGGGGCGCGGGCGCGCCGGCCCCCTGGCCTGCGCGCGGCGGGGCGGCATCCTCGGTCGTGGTCGCCACGGCGGGCTCCCCCCTTCACCTCGGGCCGCGACCGTACGGTGAAGGAGTGGCTCGGGGCGTTGCCCCGGGTGCGTCCCCTCGCAGTCCGCGGCGAGTAGTCCTGGAACATGCGCCGCCGCGGGTGATCGGGCTCGCGGAGCCCGCATCCCGGGGGATGCGTGGGCTCCGCCTACCGTTGCGGGTCAGCGCCGGACTTTCACCGGACTTCCCCCGCGGGGCACGTATGTGGTTGTGGAGCGGTCGCGCGCCCGGCCGGTCTGGTCCGCACGCGACCGGGGTGAGGTGCTGCCGGGCTTACGGCAGAGACTGCCAGGCTCAGCGGAAGAAGGCGATGCCGTCGTCGGGCAGGTCCTTGAGGTCCTTGGCCCACTCGCGCGGGTCGACGATCTTCTTCAGGTGCGCCGACATGTACGGCCGCAGCGGCACCTCGGGGGTGGCCTTCTCGCCGACCCACATCAGGTCGCTCTTGACGTACCCGTACAGCCGCTTGCCGCCCGTGTACGGGCCGGCGGCCGCGGTGCGCGCGACGGCGTCGGTGACCAGGTCGATCTGCGGCTTCTGGTCGGCCAGCTCGCCGTACCAGATCTCCACAACGCCCTGGTCGCGGATCATGACGACCTCGACCTTGCGGTCCTTGTCGATCCGCCAGTAACCGGACTCGGTCTCCAGCGGGCGGACCTTCTTGCCCTCGGAGTCCAGCTCCCAGGTGTGCGAGACGTACTCGATGAAGTCGCGGCCGTCGTGCGTGAAGGTCGCCTCCTGCCCGAAGTTGCACTTCTCGGCGCCGGGGAAGTCGAAGACGCCCGCGCCCTCCCAGTTACCGAGGAGAAAGGCGAGGGGCACGAGGTCCGGGTGAAGGTCGGACGGGATCTCGATCATCAGTTCAGGCGATCTGTAGTGAGGACGAGAGACGGCGCGTCGGCCCGTTCGGAGCCGGGCACTGCCGCAGGGGGCCGCGCCGGGGCGCGAGCGCGGAGGGGTCCGTCAGCGCTGGCCCTGGTACAGCTTGAACAGGGTGAGCCCCGCGAACGCGGCGATGAGCACGGCCATCAGGACCAGCAGCAGGGTGAAGACTGTCTCAAGCACGAGCGCGCTCCTCGGACACAGTGTGGGGTGTTACGGACCGAGCCCGAGTCTAGCCCGCGCCCCGACGGCCGGCGCTGTGAGGTCCACCGCCCCCGGTCGCGCCCGCCGACGCCCGGCGCGGGCGGGGTGGGCGCGCGCCTACAGTGAGCCCATGGCGAAGAAGCTCGTGATCAAGGTGACGGCGGGCGCGGACGCGCCCGAGCGGTGCTCGCAGGCGTTCACGGTGGCGGCCGTGGCCGTGGCCAGCGGCGTCGAGGTCTCGCTGTGGCTGACCGGGGAGTCCTCCTGGTTCGCGCTGCCGGGCCGGGCGGCCGAGTTCGAGCTGCCGCACGCGGCGCCGCTGCCCGACCTGATCGACGGTATCCTGAGCGGCGGTGGCGCGCTGACCGTCTGCACGCAGTGCGCGGCCCGTCGCGACATCGAGGAGTCCGACCTGATCCCGGGCGCCCGCATCGCCGGTGCGCAGGTCTTCGTGAGCGAGGTCATGCCGGACGGCGTGCAGGCGCTCGTCTACTGATCCGCCCGCACGCTCCGGGGCCCGGGCGGGCCCGTACGAGGCTCGTATGTGCTGGTCCGGGGCTCGTACGGAGTCCCCGCTCCGGGCCTCACGGGTGGTGCTTGCCGTCGAGCTCGTCCCACCACGCGTCGGACTGCGGGTCGCCCGTGCGCGCGCCGCGCTCGGCGTAGGACCCGCCACGCGCGCCGGGGTCCGAGGGCGGCGCCCCGGGGGCCGCGTCCTGTGCTGGGGTCGGGCCACAGGTCCAGGTCGGGGGCGGCGCCGGGGGGCGTGGTCGGTGCGCTGGCCCGGTGGTCGCGGGGGCGGCTCGTCGAACCACCGGTCGTCGGGGCCGCGCCGGTTGGCCACGATCGCCGCGAGCGGCGGAATCACCATGGCCACCACGCACATGCCGACCGCCACCGGAACCGACCACAGCCGGACCACGGCCCATGCCGACACGAAGAGCGTCAGGCACGCACCCATCATGAGGAAGTAGCCACGTCGCCGCCGGGCGTACATGCCTCCAGCGTACGACTGGACCTCGGGCCCGCACCTGGTGTGTGGCCTGGACGGTGTGGGGACACTTCCCCGCCCCGCACCGGCCCTGCCCATCGCGCTGCCCGCCCCCGTGCGGGCAGCGCGATGCCCCGACGACGACGCCGGGGCGCGCCGAAGTCGCACATCGCGCGCACGCCGTGCCGGTGCGCACACGCGCGGAGGGCCGCTCCCCATTACAAGGCGTCCAACCCCTTGGGTGCGGCCCTCCGGTCACGCTGGCGCGTCACGCGTCAGACGGTGATGGCGACCTCCGCCAGGCCACCCTGCTGGGCGACGACGGTGCGGTCGGCGGTCGCGCCGGGCACCAGGGCGCGCAGCGTCCAGGTGCCTTCGGCGGCGTAGAAGCGGAACTGTCCGGTGGCCGAGGTGGGCACCTCAGCGGTGAACTCGCCGGTGCTGTCCAGCAGGCGCACGTAGCCGGTGACGGGGTGGCCGTCGCGGGTCACGCTGCCCTGGATGGTGGTCTCACCGGGCTTGATCGTCGCCGCGTCGGGGCCGCCGGCCTGGGCTCCACACATGGGTGTCTGTCCTTACGTCATGGAGGAAGAAGGTCGCGAGGGACCAGAGGAGGGGAGGGTGGAGCGGGTCGGGGAACCGGGAGCCCAGGGGCTCAGGAGCCCGAGCCGACCTCGATCGCCACGCCGACCAGCGAGCCGTACTCGGTCCAGGAGCCGTCGTAGTTCTTCACGTTGCTCTGGCCGAGCAGCTCGTGCAGCACGAACCAGGTGTGGGCGGAGCGCTCGCCGATGCGGCAGTAGGCGATGGTGTCCTTGGCCAGGTCCACGCCCTCGCTCTCGTAGAGCGCCTTCAGCTCGTCGTCTGACTTGAACGTGCCGTCGTCGTTCGCGGCCTTGGACCACGGGATGTTGCGGGCGCTGGGCACGTGGCCGGGGCGCTGCGACTGCTCCTGCGGCAGGTGCGCCGGGGCGAGCAGCTTGCCGGAGAACTCGTCGGGGGAGCGCACGTCGACCAGGTTGAGCGAGCCGATGGCGGCCACGACGTCGTCGCGGAAGGCGCGGATCGAGCTGTCCTGCGGCTTGGCCTTGTACTCCGTGGCCGGGCGGGTGGGGACCTCGGCGACCAGGTCGCGCGAGTCCAGCTCCCACTTCTTGCGGCCACCGTCGAGCAGCTTGACGTCCTGGTGCCCGTGGAGCTTGAAGTACCAGTAGGCGTACGACGCGAACCAGTTGTTGTTGCCGCCGTAGAGCACGACGGTGTCGTCGTTGGCGATGCCCTTCTCGGAGAGCAGCTTCTCGAAGCCGGCCTGGTCCACGAAGTCGCGGCGCACCGGGTCCTGGAGGTCCTTCTTCCAGTCGATCCGGATGGCGTTCTTGATGTGGTTCTTGTCGTAGGCCGACGTGTCCTCGTCGACCTCGACGATGACCGTCTTCGGGTCATCGATACGGGCTTGGACCCACTCGGCGTCCACCAGGACGTCGCTGCGGCTCATGCTGTTCTCCTCCGGGGCAGATACGGATGGTGCACGGTGACGCAGATTGGCGTACCGGCAGGCGGCGACGGGGATGCGCGCGGCGCTGCACGGGGGCGGTACGAAGCCGGGCCCGGCTTGCGCGGAGGTGGGGCAAACCCGCGGGTTGTGCGCGGTACGCGCCTGGGCAAACCAGGAAGAGCGGCCTCGGTCAGACAGGGCGACAGAGCATGGCGGCGACGCGGCACAGGTCTACTGCCCGCCGCTTCGTGAGATCCGCCTGTCGCTTCATGTATTCGATCGTAAGGACGGGGGGCGGGCGTGTCACCGGCGTGCCGTATAGTGAGACGAATATGTCTGCGATGTGGTACGCCTGACGGGTGCGTACGGCCCGGTGCCCGGCGCGGGACAGGCTTTTCGCGGACGGCATCTGTACTGCGGAACCAGCCGTCTCAGTGTGTGGACGGGATCTGAACGGCCGGTGCCGGGCCGCGCCCGAAGGCGGTCGGCCCGGCACCCCGGTCGGCCCGGCGGTCGGTCAGCGCGCCAGCGCGTCAGCCCGTCAGCTCGACCGCGTGGCCCTCGGCCTCGATGTCCACGCCGTCGGGGGTGGTCTCGATCGCCTTTAGCCCCAGACCGGCCGGCAGGCCGTCCACCTTGCGGTCGATGTCGGTCCGCTCGCGGACCTTGTCTTCCCAGCCCGGCACCGCGCCGGCGGGGATCTTGTCGGCGTGCAGCCGGATCGTGTCACCGTTGACCACGCTCACCGTCCCGTACGCGCTGATCTTGAAGCCGAGCAGTCCGCCGCTGATCTTCACCCGGCTCTTGCCGGTGTCGTCCTTGCCGGCGTAGCCCACGGTGATGCCCAGGCCGGCGGCCTTGGAGAGGTCCGCGTAGCTGACGTGGGCCCGGCCGGTGGCGTGGTCGGCGACGGCGGAGGAGAAGTTGTCGGAGACCTTGACGTCGCGCATGGTGGCCGTCATCTCGGTGATGCGGACGGCCCGGCCGTTCTCCTCGCTGGTCAGCCCGTCGAAGGTGACCTCGATCTCGTCGAACTTCTTGCTGACCACCTGGGTGAGGAAGGGGAAGCCCTTGATCGACACCTCGCGCGTGCCGGTCAGGTTCTCCTTGCTCTTGATCTTCTTGGCCGCCTCGTCCTCCACTACGTTGACCGCGATCCGGTCGGCGGCGACGAAGAGCCCGCCCAGGATCACCAGGAGGATCAGCAGGCCGCGCCCGCGTCGGCGCGGCGGTGGGGCCCCGCGGTCGTCGTAGTCGTCGTAACCGCCGTGGCCGCCCACGGGCGGGGCCTGCCCTTGTCCGTAGACGTCGTACCCGTCGCCATAGCCACCGGCCCCCTGGTGGTACGGCGCGTCGCCCGGGCTGCCCCTGCTCGCTGCGTCCGTATGCGCCGCGTCCGACATGCTTCGCCCCCCCAGGGTCTCGGTCAGGTCTGTGCTTGAGGCTGTGAGCCTAGCCGCACGCGTCCGAAATCGGCCGAACGTGCGCTCGTATCCGAGGGCCGTCCCCTCGAATTCCGGCCGGTTCGCGTACCCGTCGCGCGGCCTTCGCCCGCCCGACGCTCCGGGTTCCCCGGCCCGCCGGCCCGTATGTCCGGCCGGCGGGTTCGGGGGCGCGGCACTCAGCCGAGCGTCCGGCCGAGCAGGTAGACCGCCGGGGCCGCGGCCGTGAGCGGCAACGCGACGCCGGCCGTGAGGTGCACGAACCGCGACGGGTAGTCGTAGCTGGCCACCCGCAGCCCGATCAGCGCGCAGGCCCCGGCGGCCAGCCCGATGGCTGCTCCGGACGTGCCGAAGTCGGTGGCGCGCGCGACGGCGAAGCCGGCGCCGCCCGACGCGGCCAGCGCCAGGAGCACGGAGACGGCGCCCGGCAGCGGCAGCGCGCGGGCGAGTGCCGCGATGCCCACGCCGGCCGCGCCGATCACGACCGGGTCCGCGTCGGTGGCCAGGAACCCGGCCGCGACCACGGCGAGCGCCGCCGAGGTCGCGGTGGCGGTCAGCCCGTACAGCCGCTCGTCGGGCGGGCTGAGGTTGCGCAACTGGAGCACGATCACCAGCAGCAGCCAGCAGCCGAGGGTGCCGATGAGTACCGTGGGCGCCTGGTCCCGGTCGGTGGTCAGCAACCCGATGTCGGCCGCGACGCCGCCGAGGAAGGCCAGCGCGATGCCCTGCCGCGCGGGCCACATGCCGTTCAGCCGGAACCAGCCCGCCGCCGTCACCGCCTGCAACAGCACCACGTCCACCGCGAGCGCCGGCTCCGCCACCGGCGCGGCCACCGCGAGCAGCCCGGCAAGCACGGCGGTCAGCAGCGCGGGCTGGAGCCCTGGCCCGAGGATCTGCGGCCGGCCCTCGGCCCGCGCCTTCTCCGCCGCGGTCATCGGCTCGGCGGCGGGCGGCTTGGCGGCCGGAGTGGCGGTCGGGCCGGTGGGTGCGCCGGCCGACCCTCCGGCCGTCGTGTCGCCGCCGCCCTGCCCGCCCGGCGTGGGGGTCACGTGCCGCGGGGCCCTGTCGTACGGGGCGCCGTCGTACGGGGCGTACGCGACCCGGGCCTGGTGTCCCTGCTGGCCCTGGCCCTGCTGAACCTGGTGCCTCAGGTGGTCCCGCTAGCCCTGGCCGTAGGGCTGCTGGCCCTGGCCGTACGGGTCGGTGCCGTACCCGTGCGCCGGGGCGCCCGCCTCGGGCGCGTACGGCTCGTGGTGCGACGGGTGGGTCTGGTGGTTCGGGTGGGCCGGGTGGATCGGGGCTGTTTCGCCGTAGCCCGCATGGGGCTGCTGCCACGGCTGGCCGGCCGATGCCCGTGCGGGGTCGCCCAACTCCCGCTGCCCGGCCGGTGTTTGCTGGCCGTTGGGTGCGGCGGGGTCAGGGTAGCCGGCACCGGCCGGGTAGCCGCCGGGGCTGGGCTGGTGGTGCGCGGGGTGCGGCTGCTGCGGCGGGTAGGCGGTGGCCTCGTCGTCGTAGCTGGGCCAGACCGGCTCGTTCGGGTAGGCCGCGTAGCCGCCCTGGCCGGGGCCGCCCCCGCCCTGCGGGGTGCCGTAGCCGGCCTGCGGCCCCGGCCCGTGGTCGTCACCGGGCCGCGTCCCGTAGTCGGCGTGCTGCCCGTGACCGGGCTGCGTCCCGTAGCCGGGTTGCCGCGCGTGCCCGGGGTGTGCCGGGTGGCCGCCCTGCGTCCCGTAGCCGGCCGCCGCGTCGTGTCCGCCATAGCCCTGGTGCCCCGGATAGCCGGACCGCGCCCCATAGCCGGGCTGCTGGGCGTACGGGTCGGGGGCTGCCGGGTGCCGCTGGTCCGTGGGGTCGGCGGGCGGGTACGGCTGCTGGGGATCGTGTGGCTGGTCCCTCATGGCCTGGGGCTCACCCTCCTGCGAACGGGGGGAGCACCTCGACCGTGCCGCCGTCCGCCAGTTGGACCGCGTGGTGGTCGCGGGTGCCGACGGGGTCGCCGTCGATCAGGAACGAGCAGCGCAGCAGCACCCGGGCGAACTCCGGCTCCGCGCGGTACCGGTCGCGGGCCGCGGCGAGCGCGTCGGCCAGCGTGTGCGCGGCGTACGGCTCCTCCGCGGTGCCGGCCGCCGCCTTGGCCGCCGCCCAGTACCGGATGGTCCCGGTCGGCGGGGCCACCGTGTCCGTTGCCGCCATGGGACTCCTCTTCTCGTCCGTCTCTCGTCTGTGTCCTCCGCGACGTGCTCGTCGTCGCCGCTCGCCTGCCCCCGCGCCGGGCGCGTGCCGCCCTCCATTATGACGCCTCGCGCCCGGCCCCTTCGCCGTTGCCCGCCCACAGTCCTGTCGTCCTCGCCCCCGCCGTCCGCCCCGGCCGCTCGCCCCCGGCCCCCGCGCACCCCCGCCCACCTCCACCCCGGGCCGAAACTCCAGAGCGGGGCCGCTTGGCGCTCCCATAGGGTGCGCGACGTGTTGGTCCGACTATTGCGGGCGTATCTGCGGCCCCATACGCGTCCCATCGCCGCGATCGTGGCGCTCCAGTTCATCCAGACCCTGGCCACCCTCTATCTGCCGACCCTGAACGCCGACATCATTGACAACGGTGTCGTGAAGGGGGACACGGACTACATCCTGCGTGTCGGCGGTGTGATGCTCGCCGTGACCCTCCTCCAGATGGTGTGCGCGATCGGCGCCGTCTACTTCAGCGCCCGCACCGCCATGGCGCTCGGCCGCGACGTACGCGCCGCCGTTTTCGACCGCGTGCAGTCCTTCTCCGCCCGCGAGCTGGGGCACTTCGGCGCGCCCTCGCTCATCACCCGGACCACCAACGACGTGCAGCAGGTGCAGACGCTGTGCCTGATGACGTTCATGCTGATGGTGACGGTGCCGATCATGTGCGTCGGCGGCATCGTGATGGCGCTCAACCAGGACGTGCCGCTCTCCGCGCTGCTGCTGGTCATCGTGCCGGTCCTGGGTGTGATCGTCACGCTGATCGTGCGCCGGCTGCGGCTCGCCTTCCGGGGCGTGCAGAAGAGCGTGGACCGGGTGAACCGGGTGCTGCGCGAGCAGATCGCCGGCATCCGCGTCATCCGCGCCTTCGTCCGCGACGCCTACGAGCGCGAGCGGTTCGCCGGCGCCAACACCGAGCTGATAGACGTCTCGCTGCGCGCCGGCCGGCTGATGTCGCTGCTGTTCCCGCTGGTGCTGCTGGTCGTCAACGTCTCCAGCGTCGCCGTGGTCTGGTTCGGCGGCGAGCGCATCGACGACGGCGGCATGCAGATCGGCGCCCTGACGGCGTTCCTCTCCTACCTGATGCAGATCCTGACCGCCGTGATGATGGGCACCTTCATGCTCATGACGATCCCGCGGGCCGAGGTGTGCGCCGAGCGCGTCCAGGAGGTGCTGGGCACCGAGAGCAGCGTGCTGCCCCCGACGCACCCGGTCGCTCCCGTCACCCCGCTCGACCAGCGCGGCGAACTGGATCTGCGCGGCGTCGAGTTCCGCTACCCTGGCGCGGAGGAGCCGGTGCTCCGGGACATCTCGCTGACCGCCAGGCCCGGCCGCACCACCGCCCTCATCGGCAGCACCGGCAGCGGCAAGTCCACGCTGATCGGCCTGGTCCCACGGCTGTTCGACGCGACCGGCGGCAGCGTGCTCATCGACGGGCAGGACGTCCGCGACCTCGACCCCGAGCAGGCCGGCTCCCGGGTCGGGCTCGTACCGCAGAAGCCGTACCTGTTCAGCGGGACCGTCGCCTCCAACCTGCGGTACGGCAACCCGGACGCCACCGACGAGCAGTTGTGGCACGCCCTGGAGGTCGCGCAGGCCCGCGAGTTCGTCGCCGCGCTCGACGGGGGCCTGTACGCGCCCATCGCGCAGGGCGGCGGCAACGTCTCCGGCGGGCAGCGGCAGCGGCTGGCCATCGCGCGGGCGCTGGTGCGGGCGCCGCGCGTCTACCTCTTCGACGACTCGTTCCCCGCGCTCGACTACGCCACCGACGCCCGGCTGCGCGCCGCGCTCGCCCGCGAGGTCGCCGACGCGACGGTGATCATCGTCGCGCAGCGGGTCAGCACCATCCGGGACGCCGACCAGATCGTCGTCCTGGACGAGGGCCGGGTCGCCGGCACCGGGACCCACACCGAGCTGATGGCCTCGAACGAGACCTACCGGGAGATCGTGCTCTCCCAGCTCACCGAGCAGGAGGCGGCATGAGCCCCACCGAGTCCGACCCGGAGCCGACCCGGCCGCCGATCGCCCCCGCCCTCTCCAAGGACGCCAGGGACACCGAGGACGCCAGGGGCACCGGCGACCAGGCAGCTCCCAAGGCCAAGGCCGCGCCGCGCGGGCCCCGGCGTCGGGGTCGCGCGGTTCATGGGCGGCCAGCCCACCGAGCGCACCATGGACTTCACCGGCTCCAGCCGCCGACTGCTCGCCATGCTGCGTCCCGAGAAGCCGAGCATCGTCGCGGTCGTGTCGCTGGCCGTGGTGAGCATCGCGCTGACCGTCGTCGGCCCCAAGCTCCTCGGCCACGCCACCGACCTGATCTTCGCCTGCGTCGTCGGCGGGCAACTCCAGGAGCGGCAGACCAAGGCGGAGGCCGTTCAGCGGCTGCGCGAGGGCGGTGACGGGACGGTGGCCGACGTGGTCGCCGCGATGGACGTCGTCCCGGGCCAGGGCATCGACTTCGACGCGGTCGGGATGACGCTGCTGTGGGTGCTGGCGATCTACGTGCTGGCCGGCGTCTGCGCCTTCGGCCAGGCCCGGATCGCCACGTACGTCGTGCAGCGCACGGTCTTCCGGCTGCGCACCGAGGTCGAGGAGAAGCTGGCCCGGCTGCCGCTGAGCTACTTCGACCGGCAGCCGCGCGGCGAGGTGCTCAGCCGCGCCACCAACGACATCGACAACGTCGGGCAGACCCTCCAGCAGACGTCCAGCCAGATCATCGCCTCGCTGCTGACCATCGTGGGCGTGCTGGCGATGATGTTCTGGATATCGCCGCTGCTCGCGCTCGTCGCCCTGGTCACGGTGCCGGTCTCGGTGGTCGTCGCGACCCGGATCGGCAAGCGCGCGCAGCCGGAGTTCGTGGCCCAGTGGAAGACCACCGGCACCCTCAACGCGCACGTGGAGGAGATGTACACCGGGCACGACCTGGTCAAGGTCTTCGGCCGGCAGCGGGAGTCGGCGGAGATCTTCCGCGAGCAGAACGAGAGGCTGTACGCGTCCAGCTTCCGGGCCCAGTTCATCTCGGGGATCATCCAGCCCGCGATGATGTTCATCGGCAACCTGAACTACGTGCTCGTCGCCGTCGTCGGCGGGCTCCGGGTGGCCAGCGGCTCGCTGTCGATCGGTGACGTGCAGGCGTTCGTGCAGTACTCGCGGCAGTTCAGCCAGCCGCTCATGCAGGTGGCGAGCATGGCCAACCTGGTGCAGTTGGGCGTCGCCTCCGCCGAGCGGGTCTTCGAACTCCTCGACGCGGACGAGGAGCGCCCCGACGCCGCTCCCGTACGACCGGAGACCGGCACTCCCGTACGACCCGGGACCGAGCGCCCCGAGTCCGTACGCCCCGGGTCTGTACACCCGGAAGCCGAACGGGCCGAGCCCGTACGACCGGGGGCGGGGGAGACCGTACGACCCGAGGCCGAGCGGGCGGGGCACTCCCGGCGCGCGGTCCGCCCGGTGCGCGGCGAGGTTGCCTTCGAGCGGGTCAGCTTCCGCTACGCGAGCGACACGCCACTGATCTAGGACCTGTCGCTGACGGTGCGGCCCGGCCAGACGGTCGCCATCGTCGGCCCGACCGGTGCCGGCAAGACCACCCTGGTCAACCTGCTGATGCGGTTCTACGAGGTCACCGGCGGGCGGATCACCCTGGACGGCGTCGACATCGCCACCCTGCCGCGCGAGGAGCTGCGCTCGCACATCGGCATGGTGCTCCAGGACACCTGGCTGTTCGGCGGCACCATCGCGGAGAACATCTCCTACGGGGCGCCCGAGGGCCTGCCCATGGACAAGATCGTGGCGGCGGCCAGGGCCACCCACGTGGACCGCTTCGTCCGGACCCTGCCGGACGGCTACGACACCGTCATCGACGAGGAGGTCGGGGGCGTCAGCGTCGGCGAGAACCAGCTTATCACCATCGCCCGCGCGTTCCTGGCCGAGCCGGCGATCCTGGTCCTGGACGAGGCGACCAGCTTCGTCGACACCCGGACCGAGGTGCTCATCCAGCAGGCGATGGCGTCGCTGCGCACCGGCCGTACCAGCTTCGTCATCGCGCACCGCCTCTCCACCATCCGGGACGTGGACCTGATCCTGGTGATGGAGGCGGGCGCGATCGTGGAGCAGGGCACACACGCGTCCCTGCTGGCGGCGCGGGGCGTGTACGCCCGGTTGTAAGCGGCCCAGTTCGCCGGCGAGGAGGCCACCGGGAGCACGGAGGTCGCCTCCGGCGCGCCGCGGTCGGCCAGCGGTGGCTGACCCGACCGGACCGGCTGGGCGCCCCGCCCGGCCTGTCGGTCCTGTCGGTCCGCCCGGATCCTTGCCTTGACGCCGGCGTCAACGTCTAGCGTCGGGGCCATGCGCATCGGCGAACTCGCGGAGCGGGCGGGCGTGAGCACTCGGACGCTGCGCTACTACGAGACCTGTGGGGTGCTGCCCGCCCGGCGCGGCGGCAACGGCCACCGCGTGTACGGTGACGACGATGCGGCTGGTGGAGCAGATCCGCACGCTCCAGGACTTCGGCTTCGGCCTGGAGGAGACCCGGCCCTTCGTGGAGTGCCTGCGCGCCGGGCACCCGGCCGGCGACGCCTGCCCCGCCTCGCTCGCGGTCTACCGGCGCAAGCTCGCCGAACTCGACCAGATCATGGCCCAGTTGCGGGCGGTGCGCGAGCAGGTCGCCGCGCAGTTGTCACAGGCCGAGGCCCTGCTGTCGGACGGGCCCCCGCCACGCTGCGAACTCACGGGCTGCCGGGCTGATGGGACCAGGGAACGCGGCAACTCGGGCACGCGGGAACGTGAAGACGACGCGAGGGAGAAGACGATGATCAAGGCCGAGGGTGTGGACGAGGTGACGGACGCGACCTTCGCGGACGAGGTGCTGGCGGCGACGCTGCCGGTGCTGGTGGAGTTCACCGCCGACTGGTGCCCGCCGTGCCGGCAGATCGCGCAGGTGCTGAGCGCGGTCGCGGCCGAGGAGGCCGGCCGGATCAGGGTTGTCCAGCTCGACGTGGACACCAGTCCGGCGACTACCGCCGCCTACGGTGTGCTGGCGATGCCCACGCTCGTGGCTCTTCCGGGACGGCGAGCCCGTGGCGTCGATGGTGGGCGCCCGCCCCAAGCGGCGGCTGCTCCAGGAACTGGCCGAGGCGCTGTCAGGCGGTAGCCCCACGGGACCCCGAGCTGGCGCTTAGCCCATGCATACGGGCGATGGCAAGATCCACACCACAGAAATGTGCACGCGCGCAACGGTGCGCCCCTCGCGCCTCAGCCCGTCGGGGCGGCTGATTCTTACTCCCGACCCGTACGCCCCGTACAGCCCATGCCGCGCTGCGTAGCCGGGTCGGGCGGGGTTCCGGTGCGCGTACCGCCCGGCCGGGTCCGCTCTGCTCGCGGGCGTCGGGCGCCGCGACGCCCCGGCCGTACGCGGCGGGTCCCGGTGGCGGGGTGAGCCCAGGGTCGGGCCGAGTGGGTGCGTCTTGCCCGAGAATCGCGGAGAATGTCCCCCATGCGGCCCGTCGCGGGGCGTTTGTGCGGGCCGCCGCGTGACCGAGGGAACAACGGGAGGTGCACATTCGGCCGCGGGCCGGGCCGGCGATTGGGCTATCCTGCCGGACAGAGGATCTGGGCAAAGCAGCCCCCAGGTCCTTTTGTGCTTTCAGCCACGCACCCCCGGCTGATCGCCACCGTACGAAGCAAGGCCGCGAAATCCCCCAGGCCGCTCCTGGGTGGTGCCCCACGCAGGGACCGAGGAGGAACCGACGTCATGGGCAAGGCAAGCGAGCACGAGCACAACGGCACGGGCAGGGCGTGCAGGGTGACGACCGGCGGCAGCGGGGCGGGTGGTCGCGGATGAGCTCACTGCTCCTGCTGACCAACGCGCTCCAACCCTCCACGGAGGTGCTCCCCGCCCTGGGCCTGCTGCTGCACGGCGTACGGGTCGCGCCGGCCGAGGGTCCGGCCCTGGTGGACACCCCGGGCGCCGACGTGATCCTCGTCGACGGCCGCCGTGACCTGCCCCACGTACGCAGCTTGTGCCAGCTCCTGCGCTCCACCGGCCCCGGCTGTCCGCTGCTGCTCGTGGTCACCGAGGGTGGGCTGGCCGCCGTCACCGCCGACTGGGGCGTGGACGACGTGCTGCTCGACACGGCGGGCCCGGCGGAGGTCGAGGCGCGACTGCGGCTGGCGATGGGCCGCCAGCAGATCGTGAGCGACGACAGCCCGATGGAGATCCGCAACGGTGACCTGTCGGTGGACGAGGCGGCGTACAGCGCCAAGCTCAAGGGCCGGGTCCTGGACCTGACCTTCAAGGAGTTCGAGCTGCTCAAGTACCTGGCCCAGCACCCGGGCCGGGTCTTCACGCGGGCCCAGTTGCTCCAGGAGGTGTGGGGCTACGACTACTTCGGCGGCACCCGGACCGTGGACGTCCACGTACGACGGCTGCGCGCCAAGCTCGGCCCCGAGCACGAGTCGCTGATCGGCACCGTACGCAACGTGGGATACCGCTTCGTCGTCCCGGAGAAGGTCGAGCGGGCCGCGGAACGTGCCGCTGACCGTTCCGCGGAGGCCGCGAAGGCGGCGGCCCCGGGCCGGGACGGTACGGATGGGGTCGGCGGTGACGGCGGTGCTCGCGGTGACGGCGGTGCCCGCGGTGCGAAGGGGACAAACCCCCGCTACGCGGTCGATGACCGCTCTCGCGCGGCGGACGGAGCGAAAGCAGGGGGCGCACGCCGGGTAAGCAGGGGGCGCACGCCGGGTAAACGGCTAGGGGGACCCGCGTAGACTTCCGCGCGTGGCCAAGGTGACGCGGGATGATGTAGCACGGCTTGCGGGAACGTCGACCGCGGTCGTCAGCTATGTCATTAACAACGGACCAAGGCCGGTCGCCCCGGCCACGCGCGAGCGGGTACTCGCAGCGATCAAGGAGCTGGGGTACCGGCCGGACCGCGTCGCGCAGGCGATGGCGTCCCGCCGCACCGACCTCATAGGGCTCATCGTCCCCGACGCCCGGCAGCCCTTCTTCGGTGAGATGGCGCACGCCGTCGAACAGGCCGCCGCCGAGCGCGGCAAGATGGTCCTGGTCGGCAACTCCGACTACCTGGACGAGCGCGAGGTGCACTACCTGCGCGCCTTCCTCGGAATGCGGGTCTCCGGGCTGATCCTCATCAGCCAGGGCCTGAGCGAGAACGCGGCGGCCGAGATCGAGGCGTGGAACGCGCGCGTGGTGCTCATGCACGAGCGGCCCGAGGCGATCGACGACGTGGCCGTCGTCCTGGACGACGTCGGCGGCGCCCAACTCGCCGTGCGCCACCTCCTTGAGCACGGCCACCCGTACGTGGCCTGCATCGGCGGTACGGAGGAGACCCCGTCGGTCGGCGACCCGGTCACTGACCACATCGAGGGTTGGCGCCGCGCGATGCTGGAGGCCGGCCGCTCCACCGAGGGCCGCCTCTTCCAGGCCCCCTACAACCGCTACGACGCGTACGAGGTGGCGCTCGACCTGCTGGCCGGCCCCAACCGGCTGCCCGCGGTGTTCTGCTCCACCGACGACCAGGCCATCGGCGTCCTGCGGGCCGCCCGCGAGCTGCGCATCGACGTCCCCGGCGAGCTGGCCTTGGCCGGCTTCGACAACGTCAAGGAGGCCGGCCTCACCGACCCGCCGCTGACCACCGTCGGCTCCGACCGCCCGGCGATGGCCCGCGCGGCGGTCGACCTGGTCCTGGACGACGGCCTCCGGGTGGCGGGCTCACGCCGCGAGCGGCTGAAGCAGTTCCCGTCGGCGCTGGTGGTGCGGCGCTCCTGCGGGTGCGGCTGAGCGGGGTCGCGGGCGCGGATCGCGGGTAGCGGTAGCGGGTTGCGGGTTCGGCGCCCGGCGGCGCCGAAGTGGCCCGCTGCGGTGGGGAGTTGGCTGCCAGCCCCCGGGCCGGCCCGCCGGTTCACAGGTCCCAGCGTCGCCCCGTCGGGATGTGCCAGACGCGGGTCGCCCCGTCGGGCTCGCGGGCGTAGCCGAACCGGTCCTGGCCCGGCCGCCTCTGCTCGTGCCACCACCGCCAGGCTCACCGTACGCCACAGGTCGCGCTCGCCGGCGTACGTGACGCTGCCGTCGTCGGTCAGCGGGGGCGCGGACCCAGGTGCCGTCCGGGGGCTGGAGCTGGAGTGTGGTGTTCCCGTCGTCGTCGCGGTGGTGGACGAGTTCGGCCTCCGGCAGTTCGAGGGCAAGGAGCAGCCGGAAGGGGGTGGTAGTGGTTGCGCACGTCTGCCGCGACGACCGTGGTAGTGCGGGTGACGGTCTCGGCGGCGTACGGGGCGGGCGGGCTGGGCGCCGGATAGCTGGTGGCGCGGTCGCGGGCGGCCATGAACCGTCTCCGCTGGTCTGGGTGAAGTGCCCGTACGCACGCCCGGCGGCGTCGACGCCGACGCGTACGAGTCCGCCCTCGATGCCCAGGTCGACGTCGGCGACGATGACCGCGTCGGGGTCGCTCTGCTCGATCCACGCGGCCGGCAGGCGCCGGCGCACCGAGCAGGTGGCGATGGTGCGGTCGAACCGCCGGCCGGCGGGGTGCCTGGCCCGGCCGTCGCCCGCATCGAGGTCCGGCGCGAAGCCGAGGGTGGCCATGCGTTCGCGGGCGGTGCAGACGAGGTCAGGGTCGATGTCGACGGAGTGCACGAGGTGATCGCCGAGGCGGGCGCAGAGCAGCGCGGCGTTGTAGCCGGTGCTCCAGCACCCGCTGCCCGTCCTGGACGTGCAGGTCCTCCAACATGCCGGCCATGAGGCTTGGTTGGGTGCTGGAGGAGGTGGGGACGCCGGTCCAGGCGCCGGTGTCGACCCGTTCGGCGGTGGCCGGGTCGAGCGCGGTGACGAGGGTGACGTCCCGATAGATGTTCGCCAACTCACTCGGCGCGATGGTGTGTTGCGCTTGCCATACCGTGACGCCCCGCTCGTCGGTCTCCCGCTCGTACCAGCGCGGTACGAACACGTGGCGGGGCACGTCCGCGAACGCCTCAGCCCAGCGCGCGGAGCGAAGGGGGTGGGGCTCATGGCGTTTCCTCTCGCCGGGCGGGGAGTGAGGCGCCGACCTGGGGCGCAAGGCTGCCCTCACTCGCCGACTGGGAGTGACGGGTGAGGGCACTTTCGAGGAACTCCCCCCATGACTGCGCGAAAACGGGGGAGTCGCGCGCCGCCTGAGGCGTGGTCGCACGGGGGAAACACCCCGTGGCGGCTACGCAAAGCGACCTTAGCGCTACTTAGAGCGAGAGAGCAAGACTGCTCGGGAGCATGTATGCGTACTGGCATATGTGCGCGCCCCCCCCGCTTGATTCGGGCGGAGGGCGCGTGGTGGCGTGCTGTGCGCTGGGCGTCAGCGGGCGAAGTGGTCGAACTCGCCGGCCTTGACGCCCTGGATGAAGGCGTGGAGTTTGGCGGGCGTGGTCTTGAGAATGACGTTCGGGTCGTCACTCTCCCGTACGAGGATCTCACCGGCGACGTCCGCGAGTTCGAGGCACTGCTCGCCGCCGCCACCGGAGAAGCTCGACTTCTGCCACTTGATTTCGCTGTTCATTCCTAGTCCCTCAGATCTCGTACGACGTGTTGGATGAAACTCCGCGACTCTTCAGGGGAGAGCGCTGCCTGCGCGGCGAGATCGAGCAGGGTGCGATAGCGGTCCAAGTTGGCTGCCGAGTCAAGAAATCCGCCCCCGAACGGAGCGTCGATGTGCACGGTGTCGAGCTGCGGCACTACGCCGCTCGCCTACATCACGGTTTGCGTGACCTCGATGAAGCCTTCGCTCGTGAACGGGATCACCCGGAGAGTGATCCCGGGCCGCTCGGAGGCCGACAGCAGGTGTTCGAGCTGGGCGCGGGCGATCTTCCGGCCGCCCACCCGCATGCGCAGGGCGGCCTCGTGCACGATCGCCTCGAACTGCGGTGGGTCATCGCGCTCCAGAATGCCGCGCCGACGCATGCGGTGCTCGACCCGCGCCCGCACCTCGTCCTCGGGTAGTCGCGGGATAACGCCGGCGAACAACGCGTGGGCGTAGTCCTCGATCTGGAGTATTCCGGGGAACGTCACCGGTTGCAGGCAACGCAGAGCCGTCGCGTGGTGTTCGAGTTCCGCGATGTCCAGCAAACCGGGCGCCAGGACACCCCGGTACTCGTCCCACCAGTGCTGGCCGCGGTGTTCGCGCGCGATGGCGCACAGCGCCTCGATGAGCGGCTCGTCGTCACAGGCGTAGAAAACCGCGAGTTTGCGAATTCTCGCCTCGCTCACGCCGATGCGACCGGCCTCGATGTTGCTGATCTTGGCCTGGTCGGTAGAGATCATCCCCGCCGCCTCGCGGGTGGTCTTTCCGGCTCGGTCACGCAGCTTGCGCAGCTCGCCACCAAGCCGGGCCTGGCGAGCAGTTGGGCTGTCCCTCGGCGGCATGCGTCCCTTTCCTGTCTGCTCACAGTCTTGCGCGTAACGGTGCCACGGTCCACTCGGTAGGGCTAACCCTGAGCGACTACCTTGCTATGGGGCATGAATGCACCCTACGGTCACGTCACACACCGCGCCAGCACGCCGGGAAGACCCGAAGTGCATTCGTCCGCGGGCCCGTTGAGGGTGCCCAGGGGGATGGCCAGAGCCACGGACGGCCGTGCAGCCGGCGCTCACGTCACGCTGGGACGTTGGGAGACATCGACATGAGCCAAGACCGCACCACCACCGCTCAAGGCAGCGACGACGGCCCGTTTCGTGGTGCCGAACTCGGACCTTGCGCCCAGGATCCTGCGCCACCTCGTCACCACGCTGCTGGTCACCACCGGACACGGGATCGTCGCCGACGACGCCCGCGTATGCGTGAGCGAGGTCATCACGAACGTGCACCGCCACACCCACACGTCACTGGTATACCTCGACGTCACGCTGCACCCCGGTCGCGTACGGGTCGCCGTCTGGGACGAAGCCTGGGACCGGCACCCCACCCCGGGCCGCGACGGCGTCACCTACGAGGAACGGGGGCGCGGCCTGCTCCTCGTCCAGCACCTGTGCGCCGAGTGGGGCGTCACCTGGCCGTCCAACTGCCAACACTCCCGCAAGCGGGTGTGGTTCGTGCTCGACGAGTCGGCGGGCGGGGATCGCGCTGCCTGACGGGTGTGGGCACGATGGCTGTGCGCGCCCGCTCGCCGCCGGCTCCCACTGACCAGAGTTCCTTGACGGACCGGCCACGGAACCCGCCTGGCCGCAGCACGACGACTTCGACCCACGATGGAGGACGCCATGGGCAAGCATGGAGGCAAGCCGGACACCGCCGAGAGCGACGGCCACAAGCCCGACAAACCCATCCCACCCCGCACCCCCACCACCCCAGCCCAAGAAATGACCATGCCGGCCTTGGTCGGTGAACTCGCCGCCACCGGGGTGCTGACGGACGAGTGGCGGGAGGCCGTCACGGCCGTGGACCGGCGCCGTTTCCTGCCGGACCTGATCTGGACCTCTGACGGTGACGGTTGGGCCCCGTGCTCCCGTACGGACGATCCGGAGCGGTGGGAGGCCCTGGCCCACTCCGATACCGCCCTGGTGACACAGATGACGGCCGGCCCCGGTTCGGAACGGGTGCCGACCAGTTCCGCGAGCATGCCCCGCGTCGTGGCCACCATGCTGCGGGAACTGGCCCCCGAAGAGTCCAGCCGGGTGCTGGAGATCGGAACCGGCACCGGCTACAACGCCGCGCTCCTCGCGCACCGCCTGGGGAGCCACCGAGTGACCACGGTGGACATCGACCCGGACCTCACGCGGCGGGCCCGCTCGGCACTCGCCGCGCAGGGGCTCGACCCGACAGTGATCGCCGCCGACGGGGAAGCCGGGTGGCCACCGGGCGCCCCGTACGACCGGATCATCGCCACCTGCGCAGTCCACCAGGTGCCCTACGCGTGGGTCGAACAGGCCGCCCCGGGCGCGGTGATTGTGACTCCGTGAGGCACGGCCCTACGCAACGGTGTACTGCTGCGCCTCACCGTCCGCTCGATCTCGGGCGAACTGGTCGCGCACGGCCCGGTCGTGGACGACAGCGCGTTCATGTGGATGCGAGCACACGCCCCGGCGCACCGGGACGTCATGGCCACCGTGCACGCCAGCGGCGGCGAAGAGATCGCGAAGACGCGGTTGGACCCGCACGACGCGTTCGGTGACGACGACGCACTCCACGCCATCGGCGTCATGGTGGACTGCCGCAGCACCGAGGGGTACGACCCGCAGGACCCCCAACGGAGTGGATGCTCTGGCTGGCGGACGCGGCCACCGGGTCGTGGGCCAGCGTGGACGTCGCCCCCCGCGTGGACGCGTACGAGGTGACGCAGCGCGGACCCCGGCACCTGTGGGCCGAGGTGGAGCACGCGTACCAGTGGTGGCCGGCCGCCGGCCGGCCGGCGCGGACCCGCTACGGGCTCACCGTCTCCCGGGCGGGCCAACACGTCTGGCTCGACCACCCTGACCGCCCGGTGCCGCGCGCTCCCCGGAGCCCGGCGTCACCGCCGCGCGGCGGTGAGTGGCAGGCCCTCTGACCTACGGACACGGCAGGACGGCCTGCCAACGAAGTCGTCGGGTGGGGCGGGTCGTTGTGGTGGCGCGGCGTAGGACGGCGGGACCCTGTTGAGCACCAAGGGGGGCCACCCCTTACCCCCGCCCTACGCGCTTCTGTCGGCCTTCTCAGGTCGGTCTCAGAGAGTTCTCATAAACGCCCAGCACAGTCGTAGCCATGACCGAGAACTTCCGCCGCGACGGCGACATCGCAGGCCCCGCCCCCGTAGCAGGCTCCGCTTCCTCCGCCGCGTCGGCGGACAGTTCGGGGTTACCCGTACGCGACAGCCGGTGCAGCCGGCGCGACGCTGCCCGCGCACGCTCCCGGTCCGGGGGTGGCGCCCACGGCGCCCGTGCCGCCGGCCGCCCCGGCGTACGAGCTGGCCGGCGCGGTGACCACGGCGTCCGGCGTCCAGGTGTGGCCGGGGGGTGGGCATGCGGGGGCGCGGGGTACGGGGCCGCCGCGCCCGGGCCCGTACGCCACGTTCGGCGCGGACAGCGCGCACGGCTGGGCGCACGGGGCCGGGGCGGGGCGGCCGTGTGGGCGGCGGACCGGGGTGTTGCTCGCGGCGGTCGCGCTGGTGTCGGCCGTGGTGGCGGCGGGCGACCGGCGCGTTCGTCGGCAGCCGGCACGACCGCTGGTCGAGCGGTACGTCGGGGGCGTCGGTGGTGAGCGCGGGGGCCAAGGACGGGGCCGTGGGGAGCGTCACCGAGGTGGCGAAGGCGCTCGCGCCGAGCATCGTGGAGATCACGGCGGGTACCAGCCAGGGCCAGTCGCTCGGCTCCGGGGTGATCATCTCCGGGGACGGCGAGATCGTCACCAACAACCACGTCGTCGCGGGTTCCGAGGACATCACCGTGACCCTGAGCGACGGCACGCGGAAGAAGGCGTCGCTGGTGGGCGCCGACCCGTCCAAGGACCTCGCGCTCATCAAGGTCGCGGACGCCAGTGGGCTGCGCCCCGCCAAGCTCGGCGACTCGAAGGCGGTCAAGGTCGGTGACGAGGTGATGGCCATCGGGTCGCCCGAGGGGCTGACGGGCACGGTCACCAGCGGCATCGTCTCCGCGCTCGACCGCGAGGTGACGGTGGCCAGCGACGAGGGGCGGCAGCAGCCGGGGCCGGGGGGCGGCGGGGGCTGGCCGTTCGAGTTCGAGGGCCGTGGGTACAACGGCGACGTGGGCCAGTCCAAGACCAGCTACCGGGCCATCCAGACCGACGCCTCGCTCAACCACGGCAACTCCGGCGGTGCCCTCATCAACATGAGGGGCGAGGTCATCGACATCAACTCGGCCATCTCCTCGCCCGCGTCGGCGGGCGGCTCGGGCGGCAGCGTCGGGCTCGGCTTCGCTATCTCGAGCGAGACGGTCAAGCAGGACCTGAACGCGTTGCGCGGCGGCGGCACCAACGTGTGACACGCCGGCTCCGGTCCGCTGGTGGTGGCGGTCGGAGCGAGCCGGCCGTGCGCACGGCCTTCCACGCCGAGTGGGCCCCTTGGGGGGTGGCCCGCCCGGCGCGGCGGGCCGTGTGCCCGTCGGTGCGGGGCCCCGCGACCACGGGCGGGGCCGGCGTGGACCGGCTGCCCGGCAGGGACCCGCTGCCCGAGCGTCGGCACGCCTCGCCCGCCCCTGCGTACGCTCCCCGTGGGGCATCCGTCCCGCCACGCCCGCAGGGCACCCATGAGCCACCCGTAAGCCACCGCCCGCCCCCGCCCGTGGGCGGGCCGCGCGTTCCGCGCCCGTACCCGTGAAGGAAGAGCGTCGATGAGTCCCGCCGAGTACGGTGAGCGTCCCGGTCCCGCCCGCATCCTCGTCGTCGACGACGAGCCCGCCGTACGCGGGGCGCTGCGGCGCAGCCTGGTGTTCGAGGGGTACGAGGTCGTCGAGGCCCTGGACGGGCTCGACGCGCTGGAGAAGGCCGAGGGCCGCGCGCCGGAGCTGATCGTGCTCGACGTGCTGATGCCCCGGATGGACGGGCTGACGGCGGCCAGGCGGCTGCGCGCCGCCCGGGTGACCGTGCCGATCCTCATGCTGACAGCGCGCGACACCGTGGGGGACCGGGTCACGGGGCTTGACGCGGGGGCCGACGACTACCTGGTCAAGCCGTTCGAGCTGGACGAGCTGCTGGCCCGCGTCCGGGCCCTGCTGCGGCGCAGTTCGTACGCGACCGCCGCCACGGGCGGGGCGGCCGAGCCGGACGCGGGCCAGCTCCTGGAATTCGCCGACCTGCGGATGGACCTGGCGACGCGGGAGGTCAGCCGGGGCGGGCGGCGGGTGGAGCTGACCCGTACCGAGTTCACCCTGCTCGAACTCTTCCTGACCCACCCGCGCCGGGTGCTCACCCGGGAACAGATGCTCAAGGCGGTCTGGGGCTTCGACTTCGAGCCGTCGTCCAACTTGCTTGACGTGTACGTGATGTACCTGCGGCGCAAGACCGAGGCGGGCGGCGAGAAGCGGTTGGTGCACACCCTGCGCGGCGTCGGCTACGTGCTGCGCGCCGACGACCACGGGTACGGGCAGGGGCGGGGCCAGGGCCACGGTCACGTGCACGGCCCGAGCGCGGGGCCGGCGCGTGAGCGCCCCGCCGCCACCCCCGGCGTACCCCCCGCACCGGCCCGCCGGGCCGTATCCGCCGCCCCGGCCCGCCTGCCCCGGCCCCAGCACTCCGTACGCCCCGACACCGACGCCGACACCAGCCCCGACACCGGCACCGACCCCGCCCCAGCCGGCCGGCAGCACGGTGGCGCCGCGGGCCGGGGGGCGGCGGTCGTGGCGCGACCGGCTGCCGTTGCGCTCGCGGCTCGCGCTGCTCACCGCGCTGGCGGTGGCCTTCGCGGTCGCGCTGTCCGCCGTCGCCTGCTGGGTGATCACGCGCGAGCAACTCCGCGACGAGATCGACAACTCGCTGAGCACCCTTGAGGTCAAGCCCAGCTACCTCCAGGCCACCCTGGAGCGCTGCCCGCGGGGCGAGCCCGAGCCGAGCCGGGACGCCGGGCCGAGCCTGGTGTACGTGCAGACCGTGGGGCCCAACGGCGGGCGGTGCGTGGGCCCGGGCTCCAAGCCTGTGAAGGTCGACAACGAGGACATCCACGTCGCCCGCGGGGTGAACGAGGAGGTGCTGCGGGACGGCAGGACCGACGGGGGCGCGCCGGTGCCGGTGCTCACCAAGAACTACGCCGTCGGCGACACCGTGTTCGCCGTGTCCATGTCCCGCCCGCTGGCCGAGGCCAACAGCGCGCTGAGCACGCTGGCCCTGGTCCTCGCCGTGGTCGCCTGGTTCGGCGTGCTCGGCGCGGCGACCGCGGGGCTCGCCGTCGCGCGGGCCGGGCTGCGCCCGGTGGACCGGCTGACCGGGGCCGTCGAGCACATCGCCCGCACCGAGGACCTGGCCAACCACCATCCCGGTGGAGGGCCGGGACGAGATCGCCCGGCTCTCGCGCTCGTTCAACTCGATGACCGCCGCCCTCGCCTCCTCCCGCGACCGGCAGCAGCAGCTCATCGCGGACGCCGGACACGAGTTGCGCACCCCGCTCACCTCGTTGCGGATGAACGTCGAACTCCTGGCCCACAGCGAGGAGACGGGCCGCGCGCTGCCGCCCGAGGACCGCAGAGAGCTGCTGGCCAGCGTGAAGGCGCAGATGACCGAGTTGGCCTCGCTCATCGGTGACCTCCAGGAACTCAACCGTGCCGACGCCCCGCCCGGCAGTAGCCCGCCCCCGGTCGCCGCCCTGCACGAGGCGGCGGGCGCGGCTGCGCGGCAAGGACCTGCGGATCACGGCGCGGCTCGCGCCGTGGTACGTGCCGGCCGAGCCCGCCACGCTGGAACGGGCCGTGATCAACCTGCTGGACAACGCGGTCAAGTTCAGCCCGCCCGGCGGCACCGTCGACGTGGTGCTGGACGACGGCGTGCTGACTGTGCGGGACCACGGTCCGGGTATCCCGGCCGACGAACTGCCGGACGTCTTCGACCGGTTCTGGCGCTCCCCGTCGGCCCGCAGCATTCCGGGCTCGGGCCTCGGCCTGTCGATCGTGGCCCGTACGGTGCAGCGCGCGGGCGGCGAGGTGTCCCTGCGGCCGGCCGACGGCGGCGGCGCGGTGGCCGTCGTCCGGCTGCCTGGCGCGGCCCACCCGCCGCCCGAGGTGCCCCGGTCGGGCCGGCCGGACCGGCTGGGCTGGCCGGGCCCGGTGCGGGTTGACCAGTGCGGGCGGGGCCGGTGTGGTCGGGCCCGGTGCGGTCGGCTCGGTCGCTGACGGGCGGTGGGGCTCCGGCTGTTAGCGGACGGCCGGGCTCCGGATGGCAGGGGCGGCGGGCTCCTCGCCCCGCCCCGCGCTCAGCGCGACCCGTCGGCCGCCGGGTCGGCCTGGTCCGCACGCCGCGCGGCCCAGTCGGCCAGGCGCAGCTCGTACTCGACCTCGCCGTGCTCGGTGCCCGGCAGCGGGTCGTCGAAGTGCGCGTGGAAGGTGCGGATGTAGCGGAGCCCGGCCTTCTCCATGACGCGCCGCGACGCGGTCTTGACCGCCATCGTCTGGGCCCACACGCGCCGCACGCCGAGTTCGGCGAATCCCTTGTCGATCAGCGCCCGGGCCCCTCGGTGGCCAGTCCGCGCCCCCACGCCGACGCCACGAGCCGGTAGCCGAGTTCCACGTCCGTGACGCTGCCATCGGGTGGGGGCTGGAGGCTCAGCCAGCCGAGGAACGCCCCGGTGGCCCGCTCGACGGCGGCCCAGCGGCCGGCCGAGCCGAGGCGGTAGTCGCGCAGGATCCCCGGCAGCACCTCGTTCTCGATCACGGCGCGCGGCGTCGGCTCGCCGGTGAGGAACCGCATTACGCGTGGGTCGCCGTCCAGCGCCACCAGGTGCTCCACGTCGGCGGCGGTGAACCGGCGCAGCGTCAGTCGCTCGGTGCGTACGAACACGTCCACGTCGTCCGTCGGCACGGTGTACTCCCCCGGGTTGGCGGTCGCCATCGTGCCCGGGGGCGGCGCCGGCCGTCCACGGCGTTTCGGCGCCGGGGCGGGCTGGGGCGGGGCCGGTGGGGCGCGCTCACGGGGCGGCCCCACCGACTGGGCCGACTGGGTCGGCGGGTGTGACTAGCGTGCGCGCGCCGCGCCGAGCGGCAGGCTGTTGCTGGCCAGTTCGGCGTGGATGCCGTCCGCGCGGACGACGACGTCGCGCAGCCGTACGTCGCGCGCCTGCTCCGGCATTCGGAAGGAGAGCGCGAGGCGCTCGGACAACTCGGGCAGCCGCAGCGCGGTGAGCGCCGTCAGCAGCTTCGGGTCCAGGCCCAGCTTCTCCAGGAGCCACGGGTGGTCCCGTACGACGTCCACCAGGTTGACGCCCATCAGGAGCTGCACGAAGCGCGGGGCGCCGACGAGTTCGGTCAGCCGCGCGTCGCTGCGCAGCGCCTGGTCGACGCGGCGCTGCGGCACGCCGATCCGGTCGGCGATCGCGGGTACGGACAGCAGGGCGCGCGCCTTCGCGGCGTCGCGGACGATCCGTTCGGCGGCCGGCCGGTGCAGCCGCAGCCCGGCGTCCGGGCCCGGCCGGTAGCTGGCCACCTCGGGGACGTCGAGCAGCATGTTGCTGATCTGTGTGGAGATGCCGCGGCCGCCGTCCCGCTGGAGGCGCGCGTCGGCCCGTACGCGCAGCATCTGCCCCGCGACCGGCACCGTGCCGTCCGCGCGCACCGCGTTGTCGTCCAGTTTGCGATAGCGCACCTGTGAGGCGCCGAGTTCGCGGCCGAGGTCGTCGAAGGAGAGCAGCACGTCGCCGCGCAGCTCGATGTACTCGGCCATCGCGCGCACCCGGGCCAGCGAGACCCGGTCGGCGGACACGTCGGGCACGGCGACGTCGATCCGGTCGACGCGCTGCCGGGCGATCTGGGTGAGGAAGGGGAACCCGTGGATCTCCACCTCGGGCGCGGCGGCCAGGTCGAGGTCCGCGCGCAGCCGCTGCGCCGCCTCGCGCTCGGCGTAGAGCACCGCGCAGCGATCGGCCAGGGTGAGGACGAGCGCGCAGACCACGACGCCGATCAGCAGCTTCGCGGTCAGCGGCACCGCCGCGAACCGGCCGCGCCCGCGCCTGGCGCGTCCGCGCTCGGTGCGGCGTTGGTTGGGCGGCTACCAGGGCTCGTCGTCGTCCTCGTCATCGGACCGCAGCCCGAGCCACCCGCCGAGCTCGAGCGGCTCCGCCTCGCCCCAGGCGAACGGGCCGGACTGGGGCCCGTTCGCGTGCTCGGGGCCGGGCCCCTGTCCGGGGTTCTCGCGGTACCGGGGGCCCTCGCCGTGCTCGACGTGGCCGCGCGGCCCGTACGCGTCGTCGACGCGGTCCGGCCGCGTAGTCGTGCCGGGATTCGTGGCTGTAGGTGTGGGGGTGGCTGTGGTGGGGGTCGCGGCCGGTGGGTGGGGCTCGTCGTGGCGGGGACGCTGGTCGCGGTCGCGGTCTTGGTCCGGGTCCGGCGGTGAGTCGGCGAGCGCGGCGTACGGGTTGTACGGGCGGGGCGCCGGTTCTTCCGGTCGGGCCCGCGCCGGGGCGTGCGCCGGGTGGGGGGCGGCGGGCTCTCCGGCGTGGGCGCCTGGCGGTGCTGACGCCTTGGTGGACTCCGGATGAGCCGCGGGTGAGGGTATGCGTGTGGGGGGTCGCATCGACGTATCCCACCACGACGGCCCGCCTCGAACGCAAGTCCTACCGTGGGTACGGCGCCGTGCGGGAGGTCTTCCGGTCGGAACCGGCGAACCCCCGCCCCGCCGCGCGACAGCTACCAGTGGCCGGGGTGGGTGAGGCCGGCCGGCAGGGTTGTACGGGCGTTGCCACGGGCGGCGTTGAGCTGGGCCTGGGTGAGGAAGAGGGCGCCGGTGAGGTCGGCGCCGTGCAGCGCCGTGTCGCGCAGGTCGGCCCCGATCAGGTCGGCGGCGCGCAGATCGGCGCCGGTCAGGTCGGCGGCGATGAGCAGCGCCCCGCGCAGGTTGGCGCCCCGCAGCGAGGTTCCGGCCAGCCGCGCCCCGACAAGGTCGGCGCCCCGGCGGTTCTTCTTGCGGCCGGTAACGGCCCGGTCGCGGACGAGCTGGCTGGCCCGCAGCAGCAGCGGGTTCACGGACTGACGCGGCGCGCCGACGTCCACGGCGGCGAGGGTGTCGGCGTCGGCGCGGGTGAGCTGGCGCGTCTCGTCGGCGGCCCGGCGCAGCTCGCCGTGGAGCGGCCGGGCGGGCGCCATCTCCAGCGCCTGGGTGAGGTACCAGAGCACCTCGTGCACCTGGCGTGCCACCGCGAACACGTCGAACATCAGCCGCGCGGTCTCCGGTACCCGCCGCCAGTCCCGGCCGCCGAAGGTGACCTCGGAGACCTGTTGCCCGGCGCCGAAGCAGTCGAAGACCGTGCACCCAGAGAAGCCCTGCCCGCGCAGGTCCGCGTGGATGCCGCAGCGGAAGTCGGCGCGCAGGTTCGCGCAGGGCCGCCCCGCCGGCTTGTCTACCGGGAAGTCGGCCGACGCGGCGAACGGCAGCGCGACGCAGCACAGCCCGAAACACCGCGAGCAGTCCGCCCGCAGCGCGCCGTCGCCGCCGGCCGTGCCGCTCTCGGCGTCGTCCGCGGTGCTGGGCGCCGAGCCGTTCGCGGTGCTGGGCGCCGTTGCGCTCTCGGTGCTGGTCGGCGTGGCGCCCGGCGTGCCGCCCGGCCGGCCGGGCGCCGCGTCGGGGCGGCCGGTCGCGGCCGGGCGCCCAGCGTCGTTCGGGGCCGGGGCGTGCTGTCGCTGTGCCAACGTCTGTACTTCCTACGAGGTTAGGGACGGTGCCTTGTCGCCCCCGCGTGCGGGGCGGCCCCTATTGTCCCCGGTACCGCGCGCGTGGCCGCGGGGCCGCCTGCCGTCGCGCCCGTGGGCGGCCGGCGGTGCGCCCACGGGGCGAACGCGCGGGCGGCGCCGCGCCCGAGATGGGCAATTTCGGCTCCTGTGAAAAGCATATTTATAGGGGTTCTCGCGGGCGCTTGGCCGGTGCGGCACTCCGCCCACAGTGCTCCCTCACGCCGTTGTGACGTCGCGGTATTCCGCTGTGCAATCGAAACGGTCGCCGCGATCAGTGACGAGCGACCAGCACGGCTCCAAGGGGGGACATAGTAGACAGCATCCGTATGGCGCTCGCCGCCGTATGCGGCCTCGGCTGGACCATCGCGTACGTGCTGGCGGTACGGACCGGGCTGCGTGACAAGACGTACTGCATTGCGCTCGTGGCGCTGGCCATGAACATCTGCTGGGAATTTCAGTTCGTCTTCTTCAGATCCGCCGATCACATGTCGGGCAGCAATTCCGAGGTCGAGGGCGCCGAGGTATTCATCGGCATCATCTGGCTCATCGTCGACTGCGGCCTGTTGTACACCGTTTTCCGCTTCGGCTCGAACGAATTCCCCTACCTGCCGCGCCGCGTCTTCTACGCCGGCTTCGTCGTCGTGCTCGGCCTGGCCTACGCGGGGATCGATGTGCTCTCTCGGGAATTCGACGACGGGGACGTGGTCCTCACCAGCTTCGGCATGAACGTGGCCATGTCCGGGCTGTTCCTGGCGATGCTGGCCGTCCGGCAGTCGAGCCGAGGGCAGTCGATAGGCATCGCCGTGGCCAAGTTCGTGGGCACCGCGTCCACCTGCCTCGCCTGGTTCTTCGACACCTCGGTCTACGCAGGTCCCTGGCTCCCGTACTGCACGGTGGCCTGCGTCCTGCTGGACGTCGCGTACATCGCCGCCCTCTCCATCGTACTGCGCGGGGAGCGCGAGAGCGGCCGGCTCGCCGGTGATCGGCCCGAACTCCGGGACATCGAAAGGAATGCTTCGCTGTGACGAACTCCAACCCTTCGACGGTCATTCCAACGTTCACCACCGAGCCCCTCACGGAGAACTGCCGGGAGATCTGCGCCCGGGGTGAGCACGCCCTCGTGGGGGTCTCGCCCGGCAACAGCTACTTCAGCGAGGAGCGGCTCACCGAACTGCTCCGCTGGGCCGGCACCCTCTTCCGGCGGGTGGACGTGATGATCCCCCACACCGCGCAGCTCCACACCTGGCTCGCGCTCGGGTACGCGCCCGGCCGGGCCCGCCGCAAGGCGTACAGGGAGGCGCCGCGCATCTTCAACCGGGTCACCCGCGCCTGGCAGGCGGCGGCGCTGACCGACGTGGAGTTCGGCCTGCACCGCCTGTCGGAGATCGAGCACCGGCCCGCCTACCGGGCGTTGCTCCGCGAGAGCGAGGACGCGGTGGACAGCGACGCGGAGACGCGCGAGAGCTACTACCGGGTGGTGCGCCAGGTGCTCCGCAACCACCTGGGGGGAGCGGACCCCACCGAGGACCAGACCGCCGAGGCCGCACGCTACCTGATCGCCGAGACGCCCTTCCTGATCAACACGCCCCGGGTCATGGAGGTGGCCAGCTCCACCGCCATCTACCAGCACCGGGTGGAGTTCATCGACCGGATCTACGCCGGCCAGACCCCCTGCGCCGCAACGAGCAGCAGGCGTTCGTCGTTACCCGGCCCGTGTCATGCCCCGCCAGGAACTGGACGCGGCCGAGATCCGCGACCCGCTCCTCCGGGAGGCGTACGCGCTGTGCGAGGCGATCCTCCAGGAGGAGAACCACGCGTCCCACACCTGGATGCGCGACCAACTGCCTCCCGACCAGCGGCCGTACTGGGACGCCATGATCGCCTTCTGCGGGCACGCGGACGACCTGGTCGACGCGCTCAACGTGCCGCTGGCGGAGCGGCTGCGCCGCTACGACGCGTTCACCCAGGACTTCTTCCGCATGCTGCACGCCACGCGGCAGGCCGGCCCCGCCACCGTGCTCGGCCCGCTGCCCGGCACGCCGTATCGGCGCACCCCCGGCGACTGGGTGCGCCTGGTGTCGCTCGCGTTCTGCGACTTCGTCCACACCTGGCGGCTGCGCGAGGCGGACGTGCGCCAGGCCGGCCAGGCGCTGCGCACGGACATCACCGTCGAGGCGTACGACACGACGTACGCGCTGGAGCAGTACATGCTCGGCGTCAGCGGCGAACCCGCGCGCTGGCTCGCCGTCCTGCTCGGACAGCGCGGCCAGGAGCTGTCGGACGGGGCCAAGAACGCGGCGATATCCTGGGGATTCGGCATCCAGACGCTGGACTTCCTGCTCGACATCGAGGAGGACCTGCGTCTGGGCAAGCTGTACGTACCCCTCGACGACCTGCGCCGCTGCGGCCTGGAGCGCGCCGAGTTGGAGTCGACCGTCGCCGCCCGGCAGACCTCGCAACCGCTGCGTGACCTCGTCGGCTGTCAACTGGAGCGGGTGCGGCGGTGCTTCACGGCCGCCTAGGGATGGCTCGACCAGGCCCGCCTGGTGGGCTGGGAGGCGATCCGCGACTCGCTCACCGAGGGCTGGTCCACGGTGGACCGGCTCGACCGCTGCGACCACGACGTCTTCGCCGTGACCGCCGAGTCGGCGTAGCCCGGAGGCCGTAGTCCGGAGGTCGTAGTCTGTAGTCCAGGGGTGTCGTCCACGGGGTCGTGGCCCGCGGGCCGTACGACCACGGGGCCGCGACCCCGCGGCCCCGTGGGGCGCCGCTCGGCGCGGGCGCCGCGTCCCGGCCCCCGCCCCGGGCCCGCGCACGGCCGCGCCCGGGCGGTCGCCCCGCTGCCACGCCCCCGGCACCGCCTCCCGCCGGGGGCGCGGCGCCCTGCCCGCTGCCACGCGTACGGGCTTCGGACCCGGGCACGCGCACGGGGACGGGCCCGGGATGTGGGGGCCGGCCAGCCGCCGTGCACGTACGGCGTCGTCGTGGCCAACTGGGCGAAGCCCAGGCGGTGCAGGATGGGGCGGCTGTCGTCGGATGCGCCGACCTGGAGGTAGCGGTAGCCGCGCTCGGCCGCCAGGCGCGCGTGGTAGGCGATCAGGGAGCGGTAGATGCCCCGGCCCCGCCAGGCCGCCACCGTGCCGCCGCCCCACAGGCCGACGAAGTCGGTGCCCGGGTAACACTCCATGCGGGCCGCGCACACCGGCTCGTCGCCGGCCATGGCGAGCACGGCGGCCATCATGTCCGTACCGTCGGCGAGCTGCTCGACGAGACGGTTGTGCAGCCGCGTCGCGTCCGTCCCGAACACCCGCGCGTGGACGTCCGCCATCAGCCGCACGTCGGCCGCGTCCCGGACCGGGCGCAGCGTGACGCCGTCCGGCAGCGGGACGTCACCGGTCATCCGCTCAACCTCCGCCACCATCAGCGCCTCGTTCGGCTCGGGCACGAAGCCCGCCGCCACCAGCCGCTTCCCGAGGTCGGCCGGCTCGTCGTAGTCGTACAGCTTCCACTCGAACTCCACCCCGAGCGCGCCGAAGTGGTCGAGCTGCGCGGCGATGGCCGCATCGGCCGTCTCCGGGGTCAGCCGCGACCAGAGGACGCCGTTCCAGCCGTCGTCGGTGCTGGTCTGCCGGACGATGTCGGCCATCCGCTCGACGCGGGAGTCGGCGCCGTCGGGCGGCACGCCCCGCCGCAGCTGCCGGTCGAACTCCGCCCGCAGGGCCGCCACGCGGGCCGCGTCCCGTGGGGCGGGCGCGTCGCGGGTTAGGGTCGTCGTCAGACCTCGGGGGTGCCTCGCTGTGTTCCATGCGGCACACCCCAGCACCCGCTGCCCCGCCCGGCAACGCGATTTCGCCCGCGCGGGCGCGCGCCCCACCCTGGCCCGTACGCCGGACCGCCCGGGCCCGCACGCCGGCCCGCGCTACGGTGCGCCGCATGAAGCGCGCCGCGAACACGACGACGCCGGAGAGTGTCCCGGCGCGCTGACCGTTGTCCGCGAAACCACAGCCCCGGGGCGAGCGCCCCGGGGCTGTCGTCGTGTGGCTCGGGCCCACATGGCTGCCCACTCGCTCGCCCCCGTACGCGAGGAGACCGCCATGCCCGACGCGATGCACGACCCCATGCCCGCCGCCGTGCGCGACCTTGTGCCCGCCACCATGCGCGACCCCGTGCCCGCCGCCGTGCGCGACGCTCCGCACGACCACCGTTCGCTCGGCCGCGAGCTGGACCTGTTCGACACCGACCCGCTGATCGGCGCGGGCCTGCCGTACTGGCTGCCGGCCGGCGCGGCCGTGCGGCACGCGCTGGAGGAGTACGTGCGCGACGTCGAGCGCCGGGCCGGCTACCAGCACGTGTACTCGCCCGTGCTCGGCAAGCGGGAGCTGTACGAGATCTCAGGGCACTGGGCGCACTACCGCGACGACATGTACCCGCCCATCGACGTCGGCGGCGAGCAGGCCGTGCTGCGGCCGAGCCTGTGCCCGCACCACGCGCTCATCTACCGCTCCCGCTCCCGCAGATACCGCGAACTGCCTTTGCACATAGCCGAGTTGGTCGGCATGTACCGCTCGGAGCTGTCCAGGGTGCTCGGCGGGCTGACCCGGGTGCGGGCGATCCAGCTCAACGACGCGCACGTGTTCTGCGCCCCGGAGCAGGTGGCCGACGAGGTGTGCGGCGCGCTCGACCTGATCGGCCGGGCCCACGCGGCGCTCGGCATCACCCCGGCCCGCTACCGGCTCTCGCTCCCGGGCGCCGGCCAGAAGTACGCCGCCGCCCCCGAGCCCTGGCGGCGCGCCACCGAGCTGCTGGTCGAGGCGCTGGAACGGTCCGGCATCGGGTACGAGGCGGAGCGCGGCGAGGCGGCGTTCTACGGGCCGAAGTATCGACGTGCAGATCGCCGACGCCGCCGGCCGCGAGTCCACCCTGTCCACCGTGCAGGTCGGCTTCCACCAGCCCGAACGCTTCGACCTGCGCTACGTCGGCGTGGACGGCGCGAAACACCGGCCGGTGGTGGTGCACCGCAGCGTCATCGGCAGCGTGGAGCGCGCCGTGGCCCACCTCATCGAGGTGCACGGCGGCGCGTTCCCGGCCTGGCTCGCCCCCGTCCAGCTCGTGGTCCTGCCGGTCTCCGAGGCGCAGGTGGACCGGGCGCGCGAGGTCGCGCGACAGTGCCTGGAGCGGGGCCTGCGGGCCGAGGTCGCCGAGCCGGACCGGGACACCCTCGGGGCCCGCGTCCGGCAGGCCCGGCTGGGTTCCGTACCAGGTGGTCGTCGGGGTCAGCGAGGCCGCTGCGGGGCAGCTCGCGGTGCGGCTGCGGGACGGGCGGCGCTTCGCCGCGCAGCCCGCCGACGCGGTGATCGCCCGCGTCGTGGCCGCCGTCGCGGCGCGCGGCGCCGAGCTGTGGGCGGCGTAGCGGACACGCGGTGACGGCGGGTGTTCCGCGGCGCGCTGTTTCGGGCCGGCGCGTCGCGGAACGGAACGGTTCCTGGGGCGGCGGCGAGAACCCGGCCTGCCACCCGAGCGACGGCGGCACGGACCGCTTTCAGCGCACCCAGCCCGCGAGGTAGCCCGTGCAGCACCCGCGCCCGTCCGGGCGGCCCCCACGGCCTAGGCCCGCGACCGCGGTGAGCGGTCGCGGGCCCCGATCGCTGGCCCACGGATGGCGTTCCGTGGGCACGGCGCGTCACTTCACGATCGTGACGCGGTCCGCCTTCGGCGGCGCGAGCGGCTTCTCCGGCGTGGAGTTGGCCTCCAGGTACGCTGTGAAGACGTCCAGGTCGGACGGGCCGACCAGCTTGTTCTTGCCCTCCTTGAGGACCGGGAAGCCGTTGCCGCCGCCGGCCAGGAACTCGTTGAGCGCGACCCGGTAGGTCTTCTTCGGGTCGATCGGCTCGCCGTTCTGCCGGACCGAGTCGGTGACGATCCGCTCCGCGCCCGCCTTGCGCAGGTCGAGCGTGTAGGTGAGGCCCTTCGAGACCTGCAGGATGCGCGGCTGCTTCTCGTTGACCCCGCTGACCTGCTGCCGCAGCACGGTCAGGAGCTGCTCACCGGACAGGTCGAGCACGTTGGTCATGTTGGTGAACGGCTGCACGGTGAACGCCTCGCCGTACGTCACCACGCCGTCGCCTTTGTCCCCCGACGCCTTGTGCGCCAGGTCGGCGCGGATGCCGCCGGGGTTCATGAACGCGATCTGCGCCCCGCCCTTGTCGGCCGGCGCCAGCCCGGCGAGCTGCGCGTCGCTGATCAGGTCACCGAGCAGCGTCTCGTACGCGTTCAGGCCACGGCCCGGGATGTCGGCCGAGATGTGGCCGACCGGCCGGTTGGCCACCGGGGCCGCCAGCGCGTTCCAGCGCTTGATGAGCGCCGTCATGCCCTTGGCCCTGGGCTGCTCCCGGTCCACCACGTGGTTGGCGGACGACACGCTGGTGCGCACGATGTCGCGGGTGCGGCGGTCTTACGTCAGCGTTGTGTCGGTGTACAGCCGGCCGAAGGACGCGGCCGACGTGACCGTGCGCGGCACGCCGTTCGGGTCCGGGACGGAGCACGCGTACGCCTGGTGGGTGTACCCGGTGACCAGCGCGTCCACCTGCGGGCTGACGTTCTTGGCGATGTCCACGATCGGGCCCGAGATGCCGTCGCCGGGACTGGGGCTGTCGCAGTCCTAGTCGTACGAGCCGGAGGCCGGCATGCCGCCCTCGTGGATGAGCGCGACGATTGACTTCACGCCCTGGCGCTCCAGCTCCCGGGTGTACTTGTTGATCGTCTCGACCTCGTCGTGGAACTTCAGCCCCTTGACGCCCTCGGCCGTCACGACGTCCGGCGTGCCTTCGAGGGTCACGCCGATGAAGCCGATCCGCACGCCCTCGTGCTTCCACACTGTGTACGGCCTGAGGATCGGCTTGCCCGTCTTCTCGCTGGTCACGTTGGCCGCGAGGTACGGGAAGTCGGCGCCGGGGAACCGCTTACCCGCCTCGTAGCAGCCGTCCTTGGGGTGGCAGCCGCCGTTCTGTATCCGCTTCAGCTCCGCCGAGCCCTCGTCGAACTCGTGGTTGCCCACCGCCGAGACGTCCAGGCCCAGCTTGTTCATGGCCTCGACGGACGGCTCGTCGTGGAAGAGGCCGGACAGCAGCGGGCTCGCGCCGATCATGTCGCCGCCGGCGGCGGTCACCGAGTAGCGGTGGCCCTCGCGCGCCTCGCGCAGCGAGGTGGCCAGGTACTCGACGCCGCCGGCTGGGATCGCCTTGGTGGTGCCGTCCGGCTGGGTCTGGGTGACGGTGCCGGCCGAACCCTGCGGGGGCTCAAGGGTGCCGTGCAGGTCGTTGAAGGAGAGCAGTTGGACGTCCACGGTCCGGCTGTGGCCACTGTGGCCACTGTGGCCACTGTGGCCGCTGTGGTTCGCGCCGTGCGCGGCGGCCTCGTTGTCGGCGCCCGCGGTCGCGGCCACTCTGCGCGCCGCGCGACGCCGTTCGGGTGTGGCTGGCATGGGCTTCCCTTCGAAGCTGCGGGTGTGGCGCGGCGGGACCGGCCGGCCGTTGGCGTACCGGATGCCGCGCGGGGTCGGGCCGCAGCTTACGGTTGACGCGCGTAGCAGGTCAGGGGGGTTGAGGTGACGAGTTGGTTGCGCCTTGGCTCGGCGCGGGCTCGCGGGGCGGGCGCGACCGGGGTGGTCCGGGCGACGGCTCCCTGGGGCGGCGGGGCGCGGGGTCGTAGGCTCGGGCGCATGACTGACGTGGTGGATGAGCCGGGCCGGGCGCGGCGAATCGAGATCGTGGACGAACTGCGGCCCGAGTTGGCCGGCGAGGTGCTGGAGCTCATCGCGGAGGCAGCCAGGAACGACGGCCAGCCCGCCGTCTCCGAACAGGGCCGACTGCGGCTGCGCGGCGGCAGCCGGGAGGGCGTGCGGCACCTGGTGCTGCGCGTCGACGGCGACACGCTGGTCGGCTACGCGCAACTGGAGGACACCGACCCGGTGGAGCCGCCCGCCGCCGAATTCGTGGTGCGCCCCGGCCGGCGCGGCCACGGGCACGGCCGGGCCCTGGGCAACGCCCTGCTCGCCGAGTCCGGCAAGCGGCTGCGGGTCTGGGCACACGGTGGCCACCCCGCCGCCCGGCACCTCGCGCAGGTGCTCGGCCTCGCCCTCTTCCGCGAGTTGCGCCAGCTCCGGCGCCCGCTGGGGGAGCCGGCGCTGACCGAGATCCCCGAGCCGAGCCTGCCGGCCGGCGTGACCGTACGCGCCTTCGTCCCCGGCGAGGACGACGCGGCCTGGCTCGCGGTGAACGCGGCGGCCTTCGCCCACCACCCCGAGCAGGGCTCCCTGACCCAGCGCGACCTGGACGACCGCAATGCCGAGGAGTGGTTCGACCCGGCGGGCTTCTTCCTGGCCGAGCGCGCGGGCCGGCTCGTCGGCTTCCACTGGACGAAGGTGCACGCGGAGGAGGACCTCGGCGAGGTGTACGTCGTCGGCGTCCACCCCGACGAGCAGGGCAGCGGCCTCGGCAAGGCGCTCACCGCGATCGGCCTGCGCCACCTGGCCGCGCGCGGGCTGCTGACCGGGATGCTGTACGTCGACGCGGACAACGTGCCGGCGGTCACCGTCTACGAGCGGCTCGGCTTCACGACGTACGAGACGGACTTGATGTACCGCGCGGAGAGCTGACCGGGGGAGCGGGCCGGGCGGGCGCGTGGCGGCGGGGGACGGGACCCGCTGACCGACGTCGGGGCCGGCTGGCCGGCGGAGAGGTAAGCTGACCGCCGGGCGCCGGGCCACCGGGCCGCCAGGTCACCGGGCCGCCGGGAGGCCAGGCCCCGCTCCCCGGCCGGGCCGGGGCCCGCTCCTGGCTCCGGGGCGCGCCGCGTCAGCCCGCCCCCGACCGGGGCCACGCCGCCACCCAGCGCTCGCGCGCGACCACGGTCCGTGCCAGGCCGCGAGGACCCGCGCGCCCGCGCTCCGTCTGCACACCCCCGTGCGCTCCCGCCCGCCCGCCCGCCCTCCGCCGCCGGCCGCGCCCCTCCACGTGCCGCCGAACGCGCGCTCAGGCCCGGCATCCGAGGCGGCCCCCCGGGGGGTCGCCCGCGCGTCCGTCCCCGCCGCCGAGGTAGCCGAAATGCCGGAGTGCGCTGCTCGGTTGGGTGAATCGCACGCGTGAAACGGTGGCAGCCGGGCACATACCCGGGGCGCCGGCGGGGCGCGGGCGCGCGAGGTGGGCGGAGACCGGGCGGCGCGGCCGTCCGGGGGACGTGTCATGGCCACCCTGGCGAGGGGACCCGCTTGCCTGACAGCCATGTGCCCGTTACCGGCGATACAACGTCGCTTGCGAGCATCGCTAAATGCAGCCCGCTGTGCCCAATGCCCCCAACCGGAGGCTCCAGGCAGTTCCGCCTCCCGCTCCCGTCGCCGAGCCCGCACGGCTCGATGCGCGGGAGAATAAGGACATGCAGCAGTCTTCCGGGGAACGTGCCGCTTACCCCCACGAAACCAGCGCCCCCGCCCCGACCCGGCCGCAGGGCCAGGGGACGACCCAGGAGACCTCCCCGCACGGCACGGGCGAACCGGCGCGGCGCGGCCCCGGTACCGGCCCGCGCGCCACCACCCCACCCGTGGCGCCCACGAGCAACGGAGCACTGGCCATTCACGGCGCACCCGGTACGCCCGATACTGACCAGCAGGGACGCCCCGCCCCTCAGCCCTCCATCGGCTCCATAGCCGCGCACCGCCCCCACGCGGTCGGCGCCCCGACCGTGCGGGACCTGGAGCCGGACATCGACGCCGACCTGGACGCGTACGAGGCGCAGGACGGCGACGAGCTGCCGCAGGGCAGGTTCCTGGACCGCGAGCGGAGCTGGCTGGCGTTCAACGAGCGGGTCCTGGAACTCGCCGAGGACCCGAACACGCCGCTGCTTGAGCGGGCCAACTTCCTGGCCATCTTCGCCAGCAACCTGGACGAGTTCTTCATGGTCCGCGTCGCGGGCCTCAAGCGCCGCATCGCCACCGGCGTCGCCACCCGCTCCGCCTCCGGGCTCCAGCCGCGCGAGGTGCTCGACCTGATCTGGCACCGCACCCGCGAACTCATGGCCCGGCACGCCGCCTGCTACCAGACGGACGTCGGCCCGGCCCTCGCCGACGAGGGCATCCACCTGGTGCGCTGGCCGGAGCTGACCGAGAAGGAGCAGGAGCGGCTCACGGCGCTGTTCAAGCAGCAGATCTTCCCCGTGCTCACGCCGCTCGCGGTGGACCCGGCGCACCCGTTCCCGTACATCTCGGGCCTCTCGCTCAACCTGGCCGTCGTCGTCCGCAACCCGGTCAGCGGCCACGACCACTTCGCGCGGGTCAAGGTGCCGCCGCTGCTCAACCGGTTCCTCGAGGCGTCCGCGCAGCGCTACGTGCCGCTCGAAGACGTCATCGCGGCCCACCTCGGGGACCTGTTCCCGGGCATGGACGTGCTGGCGCACCACATGTTCCGGGTGACCCGCAACGAGGACCTCGAAGTCGAGGAGGACGACGCGGAGAACCTGCTCCAGGCCCTGGAAAAGGAGCTGATGCGGCGCCGCTTCGGGCCGCCGGTCCGCCTTGAGGTCGAGGAGACCATCGCCCCGTACGTGCGCGACCTGCTGGTGCGCGAGCTGGACGTGGCCGAGTCCGAGGTCTACCCGTTGCCCGGGCCGCTCGACCTGACCGGGCTCTTCAAGATCGGCTCGCTGGACCGGCCCGAGCTGAAGTACCCGAAGTTCGTCGCCGGCACGCACCGGGACCTGGCCGAGGTCGAGTCCGCCTCGCCGCCCGACATCTTCGCGGCGCTGCGCGAGCGCGACGTGCTGCTGCACCACCCGTACGACTCGTTCTCCACCTCCGTGCAGGCGTTCCTGGAGCAGGCCGCGGCCGACCCGGACGTGCTGGCCATCAAGCAGACCCTGTACCGCACCTCGGGCGACTCGCCGATCGTGGACGCGCTGATCGACGCGGCCGAGTCCGGCAAGCAGGTGCTGGTCCTGGTGGAGATCAAGGCGCGCTTCGACGAGCAGGCCAACATCAAGTGGGCCCGCAAGCTGGAGGCGGCCGGCTGCCACGTCGTCTACGGCCTCGTCGGCCTCAAGACGCACTGCAAGCTGTCGCTCGTGGTGCGCCAGGAGGGCGAGTCGCTGGTGCGCTACTCGCACGTCGGCACCGGCAACTACCACCCCAAGACCGCCCGGTTGTACGAGGACCTCGGCCTGCTGACTGCCAACTCCGAGGTGGGCGCCGACCTCTCGGACCTCTTCAACCGGCTCTCCGGCTACTCGCTGCGCGAGAACTACCGGCGGCTGCTCGTCGCGCCCAAGTCGCTGCGGGACGGGCTGATCAACCGGATCACCAAGGAAGTGGCCAACCACCGGGCTGGCAAGCCCGCGTACGTTCGGATCAAGGTGAACTCGATGGTGGACGAGGCCATCATCGACGCCCTGTACCGGGCCTCGCGGGCCGGCGTGCCGGTCGACGTGTGGGTGCGCGGCATCTGCGCGCTGCGCCCCGGCGTGGCGGGCCTCTCGGAGAACATACGGGTACGCAGCGTGCTCGGCCGGTTCCTGGAGCACTCGCGGGTGTTCGTGTTCGGGAACGGCGGCGAGCCTGAGGTGTGGCTCGGCAGCGCCGACATGATGCACCGCAATCTGGACCGGCGGATCGAGGCGCTGGTCAGCGTCGTCGACCCCGCCCACCGGGCCGCGCTCAACCGACTGCTGGAGACCGGCGTTTCGGACTCCACGGCGTCCTGGCGCCTGGGACCCAGCGCCGACTGGACCCGGCACGCGGTGGACGCGGACGACCGGCCCCTGCGGCACGTACAGGAGATGCTCATCGACGCCCGGAGGCGCCGGCGTGGTTCAACAGCGACATGACCTGGCGGTTGAGGTTACGGGGGCCAGGCAGGGACCCGTCACCGGTACCGCCTCGGGTACTAGGGGACACGAAATGACGGACTACGCCATGGGCTCAGCGGTCACGAGCGGCGACCAGGGCCAGGCGACGACGGCGGGCGACGTGCTCTCCCGCTACCTGCACGCGCAGGCGGGGGACTTCCTGCGGAGCCTGCGGCTGCACCGCGAGAGCGGCTCGGACGCGGAGGAGGCGGTGGAGGCGGCCCGGCTGCTACGGCAGTCCGCGCGCCGCATCAGCGGCGTGCTGCACACCTACCGGCCGTTGACCGACCCGGTCTGGGCCGACCAGCTCCGGGCCGAACTGGCCTGGCTGTCGGGGATGCTGGCGCGCGAGCACGCGTACGCCGCCCGGCTGGCCCGACTGCGCGGCGCCCTGCACCGGCTCTCCGGCGCCCCCCTGCCCGAGCAGGTCGCCGACCGGCCGGCCGACCCGCCGCCCGGAACCGGCGCTGGCCGGGCCCCCGGCGGCACGGACAACGGCGCCGCGCCGGGCACCACCGGGTGCACCGCGCGGGGCGCGCGCGTCCACGGCGCGAACGCAGGCGCGCCGGGCGTGTCGGCGAAGCTCCCCGCCGACGGTGTGGCCGGGCGCGCGGTGCGCGCCGGCCGCCTCGGCGAGCAGCGGACCCGCGACGCGCAGGTGGGCCGGGGCGGCCGGGACGGGCGTGAGGCGCTGCCCGGCGAACGTGCCGGAACCGCCCGCTCGACCGGTCGCGCCGCGAGCGCCGGCACCGCGTCCCCGGGCCCGGCCGGACCGGCCGGCGGCCCCGCCGGCTCCCGTGGCGAGGCGGACGAGGCCCGCCCGGGGGCGCTGACCGTCGGCGCCGCCCGCGCCGGCGCACTCCTGGAGCGCCAACTCACCCTGGCCAGGACCCGCGCCCACACCGCGGTGCTCCAGGCCCTCGGCTCGTCCCGCTTCCATGCGGTCGCCGACGCCGTCGCCCTCCTGGCCTCCGAGGTCCCGCTGGTCGCCTCCGCCGCCGACGAGCCGGCCGACGCCGCCCTCCTCCCGCTCGCGGAGCTGGCCCACCGCCGCCTCCTCGACGCCATCGACGCGCTGCCGCTCGGCCGCGCCGGCCACCCGTACAACGCGGAGGCCCTGACCCACGGCCTGGCCGCCACCCCCAGCGCCGACGCCCCACCGGCGAGCGAGGCCCAGGACGCGCCGTGGCACCAGGTGCGTCGGCTGGTACGGATCGGCCGCTACGCCCTTGAGGTGCTGGACGAGCACCAGCCGCTGGGCACCGGCCCGACCGAGACCGAGCCCACGCTCGCCGTCCGCCTCCTCGCGGCCAGCCAGGCCCTGGAGCGGCACCGCGACGCGGCCGAGGCCGCGGCGGCGGCAGCGGCCGCCGCCCGCACCCCGCGCATCGCCCCGGCCACGGCGTACGCGCTCGGCATCCTGCACGCGGACCAGCGGCACGAGGTGGAGGCGGCCCGGTTCGCCTTCGGCCGCATCTGGCAGCGGGCGGTGACCACGCCGTGACCGGGCCAGGGGCCGCCACCGGCCCGATCCGCGCGGCGGGCTGCGTCCTGTGGCGCCGTTCGCCGCGCGGCGCCGGCCTGGAGATCGCGCTGATCCACCGCCCGCGCTGGGATGACTGGTCGCATCCGAAGGGCAAGCTCAAGCGCGGCGAGGACGCGCTGCGCGGCGCCCTGCGCTAGGTCGCCGAGGAGACCGGCATGGACTGCGTGCCGGGCCCGCCGCTGCCCAGTACGCACTACGTGGTGGACGGGCGACCCAAGGAGGTCCGCCGCTACTGGGCCGCCCGCGCGCTGGACGACACGTTCGTCCCCAACCGCGAGGTGGAACGCCTCATCTGGCTCCCCACACCCGCCGCCCGCACCCGCCTCACCCACCAGCGGGACCGCGACCTGGCGGACGCGTTGCTGACGCTCCTCGCGGAGGGCGGCGAGGACGCGGCCCGTCAGGGCTGAGCGGCCGGCCGGGGGAGCGGCCGGCCCTGGCCCCGCTCAGCCGGTACGCACCACCCGGAACCGGTCGGGCCGCTCCGGGTCCCGCTCCACGACCCGCACCGGCGGCCAGGCCCACTGCCACACGCCGCTCCCGTCCGGCCGCGAGAACCGCACCGTCCCCGGCGTCGCGACCCGCGACCACGCTGCGGCGACCCGCGCCCGGTCCACGCCGTGCGTACGCAGCACGTCGGCGAGGACGAGAACGGCGTCGTACCCCTCGTACGCCACGAAGGACGGCTCCCCGGCCAGTCGCGTACGCAGCGCCGCCTCGACCCGCTCGGGCAGGTATCGCAGGAACGGCACCCCGGCCCCGTCGCCCCCCAACAGCGCCGCCCACTCCGCGAACTCCGGCTGCCCGGCCGGGCGCGCCCACCGTGACCTCGGCCAGGCGCGGGTCCCGCCGTACGGCCTTGACGATCGACACGGCCGGCTCCGGAAAGCCGACCAGTAGGAGCAGGGCCGTGGCACCGTGCTCGACGAGCGCGTCACACAGGGCCGCCGGGCCGAGCGCCCGCGCGTCCAGCTCGACCACGGTGCCGCCGCGCGGAGCGAGGTGGTCCCGCAGCACGCGCGTGCCCGAGGCCCAGTACACGCTGGGCTTGACCGCCACGGCGACGCGCCGGTGGCCCGCGTCGAGCAGCGCGTCCGCGTAGATCCGCCAGCCGTACGACTGCGCTGGCGCGAGCCGCGCGACCCACTCCGTCGGCTCCTCGGTGAGACTGTCGAGCACCGCCGACGAACACAGGAACGCCCCCCCCGCGTCGGCCTCGGCGGCGACGGCCCGCGCTACGACGCTGTGGTACTCCCCGACCACGCCGGCCACCCCGAGACCCGCCAACTCCGCGACGGCCGCCGTGGCCCGCTCCGGATCGGAGGCGGTGTCTCGCACCACCAACTCCAGCGGCCTCCCACCGATGCCGCCGGCCTCGTTGACGTCCCGAACGGCCACCTCGGCCCCGGCCAGCACGCTCCGCCCGGCCTCCACCCAGCCGGGCGGCGACAACGGCACGAGGACACCGACCCGCACTGCTCCGTCGGCGACGGGGCCCTCCGTGCCCGGGGCTGGTGGTGGCGTCGGCGTCGCGTTCATGTGCTGGTGTTTCCCCGTGCGGACGGTTGGGCTGCCACCAGCATGGTGGATCTTGGTGCCGGGGGGAGACAACGCCCTTACCGAAGAGTGGCCACCCCCCACCCACTACCAAGCGCGGGAGCCATCGTGTAGATACGCCGTCTGGCCCGCACGCAAGCTGGTCATAGCGGCGTTGAACCGATTCCGTAAACTGTCACCGAGAAGCCCTTGTGCCGTGCCCTGAGTGACGAAAGCGACTTTGGAAAGTTCCTCGCCGCAGGGGGCTATCCCTCCAGTTACGGGCGCATCCAGCGTCCCGCCGTCGAAGACGAAGGCGAGTTGGTCGTCCCACGGCCCGTGCGGGGCGACCCAGTCGACCACCAAGAGCCCGTACAACGTGATGGGGAGTCCCAACTCCTCGCGCAACTCCCGCGTCGCTGTTTCCTCCGGCGACTCGTTTGCCTCGGCCATGCCTCCCGGCAAATCCCAGCCCGGTTTGTATGTGGGGTTCACCAGAAGTACGCGTCCCGCCGCATCACGCAACAGGACGTCAACCGCTACACGCTTGCGCGCTTGGCGGGCGTTGCCTTCGGCGAGGTGTGCGTGCCACGCGGCCGGGTCGGCGGGTGTGGGCCTCATGTCGGGGTGCCTCCCCGGGGGCGAGAGGATGTCGGACAAGAGCAGCTTGCTGGCGCGTTGCGCGCCGCTTGCTACGTCGACCGGCCGTGTCCGGAGACGCGGCGTGCACTGCCGGCTGGAAACCCGTGGATTCCGTGACCCGCGCACTAGGCACGCAGCCGCTTGACCATGATGCCGAAGACGGGGGAGTCCTCGAACGGCTTCTGCTCTCCCACCTTCTCGTAACCCCACCGCTCGTACAACTCCACGACCTTGGGGTGCGCCACGTCAACGAGCAGCGTCGCGACCTCGTCGCCACGGCTGCTCACGACCGCGTCGTGCAGGCGCTGCGAAGTGCCCGTCTTGCGCCACTCCTTGAGCACGAGCAGTTCGGAAAGCCCGAAGACGGGCACGCCCACCGGCACGGAACTTGGTCGCTCGGAGCCCTTCCACTAGCCGCCTGCGGCGAACGAGCCCCCGTACGCGAAACCAGTCGGAACCTCGTTCTCGAAGCTGACGACGCACGACCATGACGGCTTCCCGCTCCACCTGTCGCATAGAACCAACTGAAGCCCTCACGGGACAAGGAAGAGGGTCGCTTGAGCCGCTGTGCACGGTGCTGTGGAGATCGAGGACCGTCTCCCGGACGGTGGCGGCTTCTGTATGGCTTGTACGTATGGAGGCGCACTTCTCGCTCCCTCCCAGGGGCATTCAGACGTTCTCGTTCTCGCGCGAGGGGCCCCTCCCCGCTCGGGGGGGCGCTACGCGTGCACCTCGGCCAGCAACATCCGCAGCGTGAGCGAGTGCTTCGCCGGCGGCAGGGCGTCCATGGCCGCTCGCACGACCGCCACACCCCGGCCCGGTCCCCGGAACGGGCCAGCATCAGGCCCCTGTGTAGAGCCAGGTGGGTGGCGAACCAGGGGAGGGTCGGAGGGAGTTCGCGGTGAGCCTCCTCCTGCGCCGCCACAGCCCCCTTCTCATCGCCGAGGCGGGCCAGCAGGAGCGACCGAAAGACGTTCAGGCGCCAGTACGGCACGGCGTAGTCCGAGGTCTGTTCGTGTGATCCCACCGCGTCGAATACGCGCCGCCCACGAGCGTCGAGTTCGAGCGCCGCCGCGCGGTCACCGCGCATGGCGGCGACGTGCGCCTTACCGTAGACGGCGTTGAGGAGGCCGAGCGATGGCCGGTCCGAAATAGCCACCGCCTGGTCGGCGATCACGTCGGCCACCGGCAGCGAGGCCCCCTCGTACCCCAGGGCGATGGCGGCCCGGCCGCGCACCCACACTCGCGGCCTCGTCTCCCGACTCGTCCGCCGCCCTGGCCGCCATGCGGTACCAGTAGACGGCCTTGGAGCCGTCCGAGCCGGGGAACGTTTTGGCGTACAGCGTCATGAACCGGGCAGCCACGGACCAGAGCTGGGACGTATCCAACTGCTTTCGCACGGCGACGAGTTACCCGGAGACGCGCCGCTGGATGTCGGTTGCCCCCATGGACATGTAGTCCGCGCCATAGGCGGAGAGCTTGCCTTCCCAGTCGTCCGCCGACGGGCCGCCGCGAAGCCGGGCGGCGAAGCCCTGGGACAGCAGGTCCGAGGCCACCACAGGCGCTATGGCGACCCCGGCGACATCGGTGAGAAAGGTACCCCGCTCCAACTCGTTCTCCAGGACAGCCAGAGGGACGTCAAGGACCACCGACAGAGCGCGCAAGGAGAACGCCCCCGCTCATGCTTCGAACACTCCCAGCCGCTCACGTACTCCCGGCTCAGCGTAGTCCCGAACTGTTTGTTGATTTCCGACGCCAAGCGCCCCTGCGACCAGCCGAGCGCTGAACGTAGCTCGCTGATCAGTTCCCCGATGCCCATGGGGCCATCTTGCCTCCGCGCAGGGGGCTGCGGCAGTCCAAGTGGTCCCTGCTGAAGAGGTTGCCCCTACGCATCGCACTAGGCGACCTACACCCAATGCCGGAAGCTCGGTCCGACAGCGGAACGTCGCGGTGAACTAACACGGTGTCACATCACGGTCCTCACGTCAGACGCCGCGCCGTTTGATGGCCGCCGCCGCGCACGGTGAGCACTCTCATCTCCCGCTGCTCACGCCGCCCCGGGTACGGAACAAGCCCAACACCTCGGACAACTCCCACCCACCCAGGAAACCTCGGAGAGTTCCGTGAATGACCTTGACTGGACTCCACCCCCTTGCGACCGCCTGACCGTGCTGCCCGCCGGTCGGCATTGGGATGCCGTGCGTACCGACACCGGCACCGCGCGGTGGGCGTTCGGGTTTCTCGACGCGATCGAGCGCAGCGCCGCGATCGTGGACTCGTACACCGGCAGCGTGCACTGGTTGGTGTCGCCGGGCGAGGTGGCGCGGGCCCCGTACGACGACTGGGCCCGGCCGTCAGCACGTCACCGTGCTGACGGCCGGGCCCACCGTGCACTACGTGGGTGTGCCGGCCGGTCACCTGTGTGACGGGGGCGGGCCCCGGTGGCACGTGCCCACCGCGTGGTCCGGGTCCTACGTGACGCAGCCGCACCTGCTGGCCGCCGTGCTGGGAACCTCCGTGGTGCGCGCGCACGGGCCCGCCGGGCTGGCGCCACGGTGTGCGGTGTGCGGGCGGGCCATGGACCGGGCGTCCATGATCACCACGGTGGGACGGTTGCGGCGGGGCGACCCGCTCCAGCACCTGGAGACCCACCCGACGTGTGCGCACGACGTGTTGGGGCCCGAGGGGCGGCGGGAGGCCGCGGAGGTGCGCGGGTGGTAGCGCGCAGGACCCGCTCCGGGGCGTACGCCTGGGCGCCGCCAACCGGGCGCGGCTTCCATATGTTGCCCATCGGAGCCCAGTTGGAGCCCGTCCGCGCCCCCGCCGAACTCGGGGCGTGGATGCGGACGAACGGCATGGAGAAGGCCGCCCACATCGCCACGGCCCAGTACGCGGTCTGGCTGCTGCCTGCCGAGGAGGCCGCCGCGTACCGCACGGCCTGGCGTGTGCCCGGCGTGCGGCACGTCGCGAGCGGTCTCCTGGCCGTACCCCAGGCCGGCCGGCCCGAGGCGGGGGCGGGCGTGCGGTGGGTGGTGCCGCGCTGTTGGAAGGGCCGGCACGTGGCCAGCCCGTCCCAACTGGCCACGGACCTCGCCGCGGCGGCACGGGCCGCGTGGGGCGGGGGGTGAGCGCCGGGCGAGTGCGCGGCCACGGAACGACGCGTCGTACTGGCGAAGTACCTAGCGGAAACGGAGCGTCCGTGACGTCCGTCATCGAGAGGAGGCTGTTGCGCGTCGAGCGCCGTACGGAGGCCCTCTGGCTGGACCTGACCCGCCGCTTTCAGCTCAACTGCGTCCACTGCTACAACTCCTCGGCGGAGATCCGGCGCATCCGCCACGCGGCTCGCGCAGGGAAACTGTGCGATCCGGACAGGTGCGACCCTGGCTGTGACCCGAACGAGGAATGCAGGCCCGGGTACCCGGGCACCGAATGCTCCCCAAGGAACTGAGCGTGCGACACGACCACCCCGGGCCAGAGTTCTGGTCACTCATCCATCCGTTCACGGGGCAGCGCACCTCCGTAAGCCGCACCGAGAGGGGCTTTGACGCGGACCTCACGGCCGTGGTCGAGTGTGAGAAGTGCCCGTTCTTCGTCAAAGCCATGCGCAACCGCCAGGGCGGCCGGCGCAGCTCGATCCTCCGGGAACGAGCCATCGCGTCCACCGTGCGGCCGATCGCGCCGGCACTCGTGTGGGAAGCGGAAGACTATGACTGGATCGTCCTCGGATACGAGGTCGTCTCCGGGCGCCGAGCGGACTTCACGACCGACTCTCCCGACCTGTCGGTCGTAGGAGAGCTGATCAATCAGCTGTGCACGCTGCCCGTGCCCAAGGTGGCACAGACGTGGGCGGAGAACCGGTGGGATCGCTTCACCGAACCCGAGACGGCGGCACGACTTTTTCGCGGCGGCACGCTCCTGCACACAGATATTCACCCCAGCAACGTCATGGTCGGAGACGGGCGCTCGTGGCTCGTGGACTGGTCCTGGCCCAGGTTGGGGGCCGCGTTCATCGACCCGGCGTGCGTGGTCGTGCAACTCATCTCCGCCGGTCACACGCCGGCGTAGCCCGAGACGTGGGCCGATCAATGCGAAGGGTGGGCGAAGGCCGACCCCGCAGCCCTGGACGCATTCGCTCGCGCCACGCACCGGATGTGGCTCATGCGAGCAGAGCGCCGGCCTGACGAGTCGTGGCTAGGCGCCATGCTTACGGCAGCGCAGGAATGGACGCGGCACCGAGGGCTCACCTAGTCCGAGGCGCCACCAACGCCGTGCGGAGAGTTCCCCACGCAGCCCCTTGCGGACCAGTAGGGGCTGCGACGTTCCCCGGCCTGGCGGGGCCGGGGAGGATCGAGAAGAGCCCCCAAGCCTCACCCGCCCGGCGCCAACGCCCCTCACGCCACCGTGACCTCGCCCTGCCGCCAGCGGGTGGGCCCGTCGGTGAGGGGCCAGTCCGGGCGAGGAGGCGTACCGAGCGTATCCAGCGTTGGCGGGCGCTGAGCGCGCCGTACGGGGCGGCTGGCCGCCCAGGCGCGGTCGAAGTCGCGGAGGAAGGCGTGTACGGGCTCGCCCGGCACGGATCAGCGCCTTCGGCAGGCGTTCAGCCAGGTCGGAGGGGTGCTCCAGGGACGCGAGGCGGGCCGCGAAGGTGACCGTGCGCGGGCCTGTGCGGTCGAGGGCCACCCACACGTGGCGGCGGCTGATCTCGTCGCAGGTGCCCTCGACCAGCAGTCCGCCGGGCGCGAGCCGGGCGCACAGGCGTTGCCACACGGCGGCCACCTCGGACTCGTCGTACTGCCGCAGCACGTTCGCCGCCCGGATGAGCACCGGCGCACGCCCGGCCGGACCCGGCAGCGGCACCTCGAAGCCGCCGTGCGCGAAGCGCAGCCCCGGGCGCTCGTAGGTCTGGGCCGCCGCGACCCGCGCCGGGTCGATCTCGACGCCGACGACCTCGGCGTCGGCCCGTACGGTACGCAGCCGGCCGAGCAGTTCGACCGCCGTCCACGGCGCGGCCCCGTACCCCAGGTCGACCGCCACCGGGTCGTCGCTGCGGCGCAGCTCCCGCCCGTGGGTGGCGACGGTCCAGCGGTCCATGCGGCGCAGCCGGTTCGGGTTGGTGGTGCCGCGGGTCACCGACCCCACGGGACGGTGCGGGGTACGGGGCGGCATACGGGCGAGCCTAACCGCACCGCGCGCCAGCGCCGGCGCACGCCGGTGCGCCGGGGTCGCGGACACCGCCCGCGCGTACCGGGGGCGGCGTCCGTACGTACCCGGGAGCGGCGTCCGTGTACGTATCCGGGAACCGCCTCCGCGCGGCCCGTGCGGGAGCCGGCGCGCACCCTCGCCCGACGGGGGCCGATTCCGGCCGGAGGCGCCGAGCCCGGCCAGCGCGCGTAACAACTTGGCAAAATGGAAATGGGAAGGACGCATTCCGCTGTTGCAGTCTTCCGGAGGGACCTCACGCCGTCTAAGGAGGCCACGCGCGGTGAGTCAGTACGCACCTCGGCAAGGCTCCCGGTCGCCGCTTCCGAAGCCGCGCAGTGGCCTGCTGAGCAGGGCGGCGGCCCGGCGTCCCCGGACGTTCGGGCGCTCGGTGCCGCGCCGGATAGCGATGCTCAGCGTCCACACCTCGCCGCTGCACCAGCCGGGCACCGGCGACGCGGGCGGCATGAACGTCTACATCGTCGAGTTGGCCAGGCGGCTCGCGGCCATCGACATCGAGGTGGAGATCTTCACCCGCGCCACCACCGGCGCCCTGCCGCCCACCGTGGAGCTGGCCCCCGGCGTCCTCGTCCGGCACGTGGACGCGGGCCCGTACGAGGGGCTGGCCAAGGAGGACCTGCCCGCGCAGCTCTGCGCCTTCACGCACGGCGTCATGCAGGTCTGGGCCGGCCACCGCCCCGGCCATTACGACCTCGTGCACTCCCACTACTGGCTCTCCGGCCACGTCGGCTGGCTCGCCGCCCAACGCTGGGGCACCCCGCTCGTGCACGCGATGCACACCATGGCCAAGGTCAAGAACGCCGCGCTCGCCGCCGGCGACACCCCGGAGCCCGCCGCCCGCGTCATCGGCGAGACGCAGATCGTCCGGGCCGCCGACCGGCTCATCGCCAACACCGCCGAGGAGGCGTGCGAGCTCGTACGGCACTACGAGTCGGAGCCGCACAAGGTCGCCGTCGTCCACCCCGGCGTCAACCTCGACCGCTTCCGGCCCGCGCCGCCGCGCCAGCACCTGGCCGCGACGGCCCCCGACACCGGCCCCGAGACGTCCCCCGAGGCCGTCGCCGCCAGCCGGGCCGCCGCCCGGGAGCGGCTCGGGCTGCCGCAGCACGTCCTGGTGCCGCTGTTCGCCGGGCGCATCCAGCCGCTCAAGGCCCCGGACCTCGTGTTGCGGGCCGTGGCCCACCTGCTCACCGAGCACCCGTCGCTGCGCGACCGCGTCGTGCTGCCCGTCGTCGGCGGCCCGAGCGGCAGCGGTCTGGCCAAGCCGGAGGGATTGCAGAAGCTCGCCGCCCGGCTGGGCATCGCGGACCTGGTCCAGTTCCGGCCGCCGGTCGGGCAGGAGCGGCTGGCCGACTGGTACCGCGCGGCGTCCGTGCTGGTCATGCCCTCGTACAGCGAGTCGTTCGGCCTGGTGGCGGCCGAGGCCCAGGCGTGCGGGACGCCGGTGATCGCGGCGGCCGTCGGCGGGCTGCCGGTCGCCGTGCGGGACGGCGTCAGCGGCTTCCTCGTCGACGGCCACGACCCCGCCGACTACGCGCGCATGCTGCACCGCTTCGTCACCGCCCCCGACCTCGCTGCCCGCATGGGCGCCGCCGCCGCCCGCCACGCGCAGTCTTTCGGCTGGGACGCGGCGGCCGCCGCGACCGCCGACGTCTACGGCGCGGCGCTGCACGAGCGGCGCCGTCGCCTACGATCTACGCATGGGTAACCACGCGGAAGCCTGCCCGGTCAACGACGCGGAAGCCGTCATCGAGAGCACCCTGCGCGAGGCGGAGCTGGAGTGGGAGCGGGCGGCCGACGGGGCGTACGTCGTCACCCTGCCCGGTACTCGCAAGCTGTCCACCACCTGCTCGCTGCGCGTCGGGCGACACTCGCTGTCCGTCAACGCCTTCGTCATCCGCCACCCCGACGAGAACGACGCGGCCGTGCACCGCTGGCTGTTGGAGCGCAACACCCGCCTGTACGGGGTGAGTTACGCTATCGACCGGCTCGGCGACATCTACCTGGTCGGCCGCCTCCCGCTGGCCGCGGTGACCCCGAACGAACTCGACCGGCTGCTCGGCACCGTCCTGGAGAACGCCGACGCCAGCTTCAACACCCTCCTTGAGCTGGGTTTCGCGTCGGCGATCCGCAAGGAGTACGCGTGGCGCACTGCCCGCGGCGAGTCCACCCGCAACCTCGCCGCTTTCACCCACCTGACCGGCGAGGGGCGGCCGGGCCCCGACGCCGACCACGGCGGTCCGGGCGGCGGCCCGGCGCCCGACGGCCGGTAACCCGCGACCCCGTCACCCCGCAACGCGGTAACCCCGCAACCTCGAAACTCCGCAGCCTAGGTCTCCGTCGCCTCCGTCCGGGGGCACGGTGCACGGCAGGCACTCGATAGGGGAAGGTGCCCCCCTTCCAACTCGCACCCCCCAGTGCGGCTGACCCGCCACGTCCCGGTGGCGACCCTGGCTCACAGCCTGCCGGCCCGTCGCCGGCCCGCCCGCGACGACTCGCCGCTGACGAGCCGCCCGGCCCGGTCCCGTACGGTCGCCAGCCGCCAGCCGCCAGCCGCCAGCCGCCAGCCGCCAGCCGCCAGCCGCCAGCCGCCAGCCGCCAGCCGCCAGCCGTACGCGTACGCCGGGTGGGGCGGGCCCGTGCCGGAGGCCAGCCGGCTCAGGGGGTGGCGGGCGCGCCCGCCGGCTGCGCGCCCGGAGCCGCCGGCGCGTTGGCCGCGCCCGCCACCGACGCCGACGCCTGTGCTTGCGCGGCGCCCGCCACCGACGCGTCCACCGCGCCCGCCGCCCCGGCGTCCGGCTTCAGCACCTCCACCACCGCGTCGCCGCCACGTCCTCCGCCGGCAGGGCGTGCATCAGCAGCCAGTAGCCGAGCGCCGCGGCCGAGCCGACGACCGCGCAGCCGCCCCACAGCCACCCCGCGCCGTACCAGTCGATGACCTGACCGGCGATCAGCGGTGCGGCGAGCGCGGCCACCGACCACGACATGGTGTACATCCCCTGGTAGCGGCCCCGGCCGTGGGTGGGCGAGAGGAGGACGACCAGGCCCATCTGGGTGGGGGAGTTGACGATCTCGGCAAGCGCCCAGACGCACACGGTCAGCGCGTACACCCCGATCGACCCGGCGAACGCGGTGAGCCCGAACCCGTAGCCGGCCAGCAGCGCGGAGAGGATCAGCAGCCGCTGCGGGTCGCCGTGCTCGATGTAGCGGGTGACCGGGATCTGGAGGGCCACGATCAGGATGCCGTTGACGGCGATCGCCACGCCGAAGTCCGAGCTGGAGAACCCGTCGGCGCCCATCGCCACCGGCAGCGCCACGTACCCCTGTTGGAAGATCAGGGCGATGAGGAAGGACAGCCCGACCACGCTCATGAAGCGGCCGTCGCGCAGCACCATGCCGAGCCCGACCTTCGGGTCGACCACGGCGCCGCTGGCGTCCTTCGCCCGCTCCGGCCGCGACTCGGGCAGCTTGACGAAGACCAGCACCGCGCAGATCAGCGTCATGACGGCCTCGCCGACGAACCCGGCCTGGTAGCTGTACTCGGCGATGGCGATGAAGACCGCGCCCATGGAGGAGAACGCGAAGCCCAGGTTGATGGCCCAGTAGTTGATGGCGAAGGCCCGGACCCGGTCCTCGGGGCGCACGATGTCGGCCATCATCGCCTGCACGGCGGGCCGCGAGGCGTTGCTGGCCATCCCGACGACGAAGGCCACCGCGGCGATCGCCACCGGGTGTGTCATGAAGCCGAGCACGGCCACCGACACGGCGGTGGAGAGCTGGGCGATCAGCATCGTGGGCCGCCGCCCGAGCCGGTCGGCCATCACCCCCGCACCCAGCGACGAGACCACGCTGCCGAGCCCGCGCAGCGCGGCGACGAGCCCGGCGAACGTGGCCGACTAGCCGCGCTCCAACGTGAGGTAGAGCGCCATGAAGGTGGCGACGAACCCACCGAGGCGATTCACCAGGGTGCTGGTCCACAGCCACCAGAACTCCCGCGGCAGACCGGACACGCTCGCGCACGGCCCGTCTCATGGCAGTAGCGGACATGACAATCCTCCGAGGGGCGCAACAACGGATGAACGTGGGGGAGGCGGCGGGAAGCTCCGAGCGTGCGACACGCTATGTAAGAGGCTCTGCCGGTAGTCGTAACTTACATCGAACGGGCTCTCGACTGCCAGTCATTTGGCAGAAACCGTCAACTGTCGTGCTGGTCACGCGGCCGCGCGCGCCCCGCGCGAGCCGCCGAGCGGGGCGGCCGGGGGCGGCCCGGCTGACCGGCCAGGGGTGACCCGGCTGGCCGGGCGGGGCGGCCCCGGCCGGGCGGGTGGGCAACGGGCGGCCGCGGGGCGTCCATTACGCTCGGGGCATGGCCGACGCACCGTACAAGCTGATCCTGCTCCGCCACGGCGAGAGCGAGTGGAACGCGAAGAACCTGTTCACCGGCTGGGTGGACGTCAACCTCAACGACAAGGGCGAGAAGGAGGCGGTCCGCGGCGGTGAGCTGCTGACGGAGGCCGGCCTACTGCCCCACGTGGTCCACACCTCGCTCCAGAAGCGCGCCATCCGCACCGCGCAGCTCGCCCTGGAAGCCGCCGACCGGCACTGGATCCCCGTGCACCGCTCCTGGCGGCTGAACGAGCGGCACTACGGCGCGCTCCAGGGCAAGGACAAGGCGCAGACCCTGGCCGAGTTCGGCGAGGAGCAGTTCATGCTCTGGCGCCGCTCGTACGACACCCCGCCACCCCCGCTGGAGGACGGCGCCGAGTACTCCCAGAGCGACGACCCGCGCTACGCCGACATCCCGAGCGAGCTGCGCCCGCGCACGGAGTGCCTCAAGGACGTCGTCGTGCGGATGATGCCGTACTGGTACGACGGCATCATCCCCGACCTCCTCGCGGGCCGCACCGTCCTGGTGGCCGCGCACGGCAACAGCCTCCGCGCCCTGGTCAAGCACCTCGACGGCATCTCCGACACCGACATCGCGGGCCTCAACATCCCCACCGGCATCCCCCTCTCCTACGAGCTGGACGCCGACTTCCGCCCGACCAACCCCGGCGGCACCTACCTCGACCCGGAGGCGGCGAAGGCCGCCATCGAGGCGGTCAAGAACCAGGGGAAGAAGAAGTAGGCACACCGAAAGAGCCTCCTACCTGCGATCGCTGGCAGGCAGGGTGCTCTTCCGCGCTCGGGCCGTCTGGCGAGCCGTGGTGCGGCGCGGGCGCCTCAGGCGATGTCGTGGACGTTGTGCTCGCTCAGGTCGGATGCGTGCCGGGCGACGGTGCGGCAGCCGTCGGACAAGCCGGGTGTGTCGAACAGGTAGATCACCGGTTGTTCTTCCCCGCCTGGTGCATTCGATCGGCGCCCTCGACGGCACTCCACTCACGCGCACGCTCGAAGTGTCGGCTGATCTGCGCCGTTCGCTCCTGCCGCTCAACGTAGAAGCGCAATGCGAGATTGACCGCCTCCTTCCTGGTCCTGACCTTGGACAGCGCCAAGACGCGCTCCAGGGCGTCCTCGTCGATGTCGGTCCGTGTCACGGACATGCGGCGACCTCCCGCGCGATGTTGGTGGTGTAATAGAGAACATCAGGCCGCCAGCGCCCCGCGCGAGTTCCCGTGTGTGCGGTCACGGCGGGCACCGCCGGTCAGCCCAAGAGTCGTGCGCCCGGCTCTGCCCTGCGGCTCACCGCCGCTCGCCCGGTGCGTCGACGGCCGCCCCGGGACGGGCTCGTCGCACGGCACGGGACCCGACCGGCGTCAGCCGTTGAGCGGCAGCGGCTCGTGTCGGTGCCAGACCAGGTACCGGTCCTCACGACGCAACTCTGCGGAACCCCATTCGACGAGCATGACGCCCGCCTCCATCCAGCAGGCATAGGCGACGAGGACGAGCTGCACGTCCTCGGGGAGCAGCTCCAGGTCTGGGTGTACCTCGGAGCTATCAAGTTCTCCCAAGCCCAGGTCGAATTCCTGCTGCATGGGCGACGGACCGTGACGGCGGATCAGGTCCGCGCGGAAGCCGAAGGCTCGACGGAGTCGCGCGGTGGGACGGGGACGTCCTTCTTCGCGTAGCGAAGCGGGTAGAGCAGGTGGCCGCGGACGAGCATCATCGTGCGTCCTTGCATACGCACGGCTTCTCCCAGTTCGGAGAGGCCGGCGGCCAGTTCCTCGTACTGCACCGCGCAGAGACCATGCCCGTAGGCTTCGAGCGTCTGCGTGTGCACGCCCTCATGCCCGGTCCTGGCGCGTTCATCGGCCCGGCCGAGGCAAGCCGGGACGATGTCCGCCAGTTCACCGGCTATGTCTCCGAAGGTCTCACGTGCCCATTGGCTGGCCGAACCCACGATGTACCGCCCTTCTCAGGTGGTCCTGCAGCAGAGCACCGAGCAGCGTCCCCTTAAACCGTGCTGTGGTCAGACGAGTCGCACAAGGTGGAATCCAGTGCGAGCCCCGTACGCAACGGCCTCCCACTCGCGGTTTCCGCGCGGGTGGGAGGCCGTTCGGCGGAGCAGCGGGTGCGTGGTGCGCACCCTGCGGCGCGGCCGCCTACCGCTAGCCGCAGCCGCCGGAGCAACTGCACGGGCCGCCCGACTGGCAGCCGCACTGGCAACCGGAGCCGCACCCGCAGTTGCCGAGCAGTGGCCGGGCCGGGGTCGGGGTGGGCGGCTGCCCCGTCGGGGTGGGGTTGGAGGTCGGCGTGTCTGACATGGAAGTCCTCCTCGCAGGCGTACCGTGGAGCCTCCAGTGAACGTCGCGCCCCGAGGGGCGCGGAACGGCGCGTAAGCGGCGCGTAAGCGCATCGCGGTCCGTACGCCGCGAATGCCCGCACGCCGGCTGCTACGCCTCCAAAACCCGCCCCACCCCACCCAAGCCCCGCGCCCCGTCCCGACCTGCGCGGCAGCTGCCCGTACCCACCCCGCCCGGCCGCGCCCCGCGCCCCACCGCCCCGCGCCAGCCCCACCCCGCCCCGTCCCGTCCCGCGCCCCAGCCAACCTCACACCTGCACTTCAGGGCGCCCGGACCGGCCCGGGACGTGGACCGACCGCGTACGCCCCGGGGCCCGACCCGCACGTGTACCCGTCCCCGTACCGAAGACAAGACCCGCCCCGGCCCGTACGCACCAAAGGCCCGTGCTCCGGCCGGACAGGGGCCGGAGCACGGGCCCACGGGAAGGCGCGCGGAACGAATGGAGAAGGAAGAGAGGAAGAAAGGAAGAGGGGAGGGAGGAAAGGGGAGAGGCAGGCAAGGGGGTGGGCGAGCGGGGGGGGGAGAGAGGGGCGGGCGCCGGACTCAGGGAGGGGCCCGGCGCCCGCACGGCGGCCGTGCGCCCGGCCGCGAGTTACCCGGGACGCGCGGGTTACGCCGGTGACTCGGTGTCGACCGGTGCGACCGGCGTGGTCGGCGCGATCTCGTCCGCGTGCTCGCCGGTGACCAGGTAGACGACCCGCTTGGCCACGGAGACCGCGTGGTCGGCGAAGCGCTCGTAGTAGCGGCCGAGGAGCGTCACGTCCACGGCCGTCTCGATGCCGTGCTTCCAGCAGTCGTCCATCAGGTGCTGGAAGAGCGTGCGGTGGAGCATGTCGATGGCGTCGTCGTCCTGCTCCAACTGGAGCGCCAGGTCCACGTCCTTGGTGATGATCACCTCGGCGGCCTTGGCCATCAGGCGCTGCGCGAGCTGGCCCATCTCCAGGATGGTGGCGGCCAGGTCGCGGGGGACGGGGGACTCGGGGAAGCGCAGCCGGGCGAGCTTCGCGACGTGCTGCGCGAGGTCGCCGGAGCGCTCCAGGTCGGCGCTCATCCGCAGGCTGGTGACCACGATCCGCAGGTCCGTGGCGACCGGCTGCTGGCGGGCGAGCAGGGCTATCGCCCGCGCCTCGAGGTCGTGCTGGAGGTCGTCGACCTTCTGGTCGGCGGCGATGACGCTCTCCGCGAGCTTCAGGTCCGCATCCAGCATGGCCGTGGTGGCCCTGCCGATCGCTGATCCGACGAGCCGGGCCATCTCGACCAGACTTTCACCGATCGAATCGAGCTCCTCGTGGTACGCGTCCCGCATCACTTACCTTCTCTCGCTGGGGGTCCCGTAGGGCTGTCAGCCCCACGCTCCCACGGTGTGGCCGAAACGAGTCCGGTTCCGGCCCGCCAAGTAAACCCATCACGACCTAACGGTGAACTCTCGGCAACCCCCGTGGTCCGAGCGGTGTCGTACGCCCCGACCTGAAGCCTCGATAGTGAACCGGTCACGTCTACGTGGTGAACTATCGGCAACGTCTCACCTGGTCGACTTCCATTCGGCTGTGGAGCGGTCCGAGCGGGCGCCTAACCTGGAGCCATGAACGTGGACGCGGCAATCGCCGCTGTGGCAGCGATCGCCGGGCTCTGCACCGGCGTCATCGCCATGCTGGCGTTCCGCTGGAGCGAGCGCGACCAGGCGAAGCCCACGCGCTCCTCACTCCATACCGACGCCGCGCTGCCGCCCGGTGTCGACACCGTGCTCTCCGTGCTGCGGTCCTCCGCGGTCGTCCTCGACGAGGAGGACGCGGTGGTCAAGGCCAGCTCGGCGGCGTACGCGCTCGGTCTGGTGAGAGGCGGGAAGCTCGCTGTCGAACCGATGCTGCACATGGCCCGCGACACTCGTCGCGACGGTGAGATACGCCAAGTGGAACTGGACCTGCCGCGCCGTGGCACGGGCCGCGGCGAGGCCCTCGCGGTCTCCGCCCGGGTCGCCCCGCTCGGCTCTCGGCTGGTGCTGCTGCTGGTCGAGGACCTGACCGAGGCCCGCCGCATCGAGGCCGTGCGCCGTGACTTCGTCGCCAACGTCAGTCACGAGCTCAAGACCCCGGTCGGCGCCCTGTCGCTGCTGTCCGAAGCCGTCATGGACGCCTCGGACGACCCGGAGGCCGTGACCCGTTTCGCCGGCCGCATGCAGATCGAGGCGACCCGGCTGACCAGCCTGGTCCAGGAGCTGATCGATCTCTCCCGGGTGCAGAACGACGACCCGCTGGAGGACGCCGAGCCGGTCCGGCTGGACGAACTCGTCGCCGAGGCCATCGACCGCTGCCGCCACCAGGCCGGCACCAAGCAGATCACGATGGCCACCGGCGGCACCGCCGACCTGCACGTGTGGGGGAATCGCGGCCAGCTCGCCGCGGCCCTTGGCAACCTGGTGGAGAACGCGGTGAACTACAGTCCGGCGCGCACCCGCGTCGGCATCGCCGCCCGGCGCATCGCGGCCCCCGGCGGCGACCTCATCGAGGTGGCCGTGACCGACCAGGGCATCGGCATCTCGGAGAAGGACCGCGAACGGATCTTCGAGCGGTTCTACCGCGTCGACCCGGCGCGCTCGCGCGCCACCGGCGGGACCGGCCTCGGCCTCGCCATCGTCAAGCACGTGGCCGCCACGCACGGCGGGGAGGTCACGGTGTGGAGCGCTGAGGGTCAGGGCTCCACCTTCAACCTGCGGCTCCCGGAAGCCGGTGGCGTACGCGACCGGGCCGAGGCCGCGGCCGCCTCCGGGCGGCGCAAGGGCGGAAACTCCTTGATCGAGCCGAACGACCTCGACGACGAGGACCCCGACCGTTCCTATGAGACCTTCACCAATGAACCCCCTCCCGTCCCCCACCACCCGTAGCTGGAAGGCGCTTCGCGCCCCTGAGTTCGCCCCGGAGGTCCTTCCGTGACCCGAGTGCTCGTTGTCGAGGACGAGGAATCGTTCAGCGACGCTTTGTCGTACATGCTCCGCAAGGAGGGTTTTGAGGTCGCCATCGCGACAACGGGCCCCGAAGGGTTGGACGAGTTCGAGCGGAACGGCGCCGACCTGGTGCTGCTCGACCTCATGCTGCCCGGCCTGCCCGGCACGGAGGTCTGCCGCCAGCTGCGCGGGCGCTCCAACGTCCCGGTCATCATGGTCACCGCCAAGGACAGCGAGATCGACAAGGTCGTCGGCCTGGAAATAGGAGCCGACGACTACGTCACCAAGCCCTTCTCCTCCCGCGAGCTGGTGGCCCGCATCCGCGCGGTGCTCCGCCGCCGCGGCGAGCCCGAGGAGGTCACGCCGGCCGCCCTGGAGGCGGGCCCGGTGCGCATGGACGTCGACCGCCACGTGGTCACCGTCTCCGGCGGCAAGGTGGACCTGCCGCTCAAGGAGTTCGACCTTCTGGAGATGTTGCTGCGCAACGCCGGCCGCGTGCTGACCCGGATGCAGCTCATCGACCGCGTCTGGGGCGCCGACTACGTGGGCGACACCAAGACCCTCGACGTGCACGTCAAGCGGCTGCGCGCCAAGATCGAGCCCGACCCGGGAGCGCCCCGCTACCTGGTGACCGTGCGCGGCCTGGGCTACAAGTTCGAGCCGTAGACCGCACCGGGCGGCGCCGACCCCGCAACGCCGCGAGGGCGGCCCCCACGGTCGGGGGCCGCCCTCGCGGCGTTCGGTGCGTACGGAGCCCTCCGGCCGGGCGAGGCGTCGTACGGGCCGGTTCGCGGCCGTACGATGCTGGACCGCACCGACGCGCGGGCGGGCTCCGGGTGGGCCGCGCCGTTACGCTTGCGCGCGGGGCTCAGTGGCCGGCCGGGGCTTCCTCGCCCTGGGCGCCCTGCTGGCCCTGCTGCTCACCCTGCTTGTCCCGCGCGTTCCCGGTGGGCGTGCCGGTCGGCGTCTGCTCGTCCTGGCCGGGCTTGTCGGTCGGGTCGCCGCTCTCGTCGTCCGACGGCTTGCCCGACTCCTTGTCGCCCGGCTTGCCCGAGGGCTTCACGGTCTCGGTGGGCTTGGTGGTCGGCGCGGGGCTCGGGCCCCACTTCGCGTAGTCACCCTTGGCGGGGACCACCAGCACGCGCAACGCGACGTCGCCCGTCTTGCTGAAGTCGAAGACGACCTTCTGGGCGTCGCCGACCTTGGCCGCCTCGTGGCCGCCGACGATCTCGGCGGAGGCGTTCCCCTGGCCGCCGAGGGTCAGCGAACCGCCCTTGGGCACGACCAACGGGCCGGACCCCTTCGCGGGCTTCAGCTTGACCTCGGTGTTCTTGCCGTCGACCGTGACGGCCCGCAGGACCTGGTCGGACGAGCCATTGTTGAAGATCTTGGCGGTGAGGGCGGCGGGGCCCTCGTCGTCCAGCTCCGGCTGGGTGATCACCGTGGCGTTCTGGACCGCGATGTCGCCGACGGTCTTGTGGGCGTGGTCCGGGTTGATCTCCATCGTCTGCGAGTCGTTCCCGGCCGCGCAGGCGGAGAGCGGGGCGATCGAGAGCACGAGGGCGATGGCGGCGAGGACGCCGCGTCGAAGGCTGCTGCTCACGGCGGCGGCATCTCCTAGGACGAGCTTCGGCGGCCGAACGCTGGGCCCGGTCGCGGATGGACGGCGGGGGCGGCGGTGAGCTGCCCGTAAAAGGATCTATCAGCGCGCTTAGGTTACCGACCCGCCGTCGAGAGCACGCACCCGACCCGCCTCCCGCACCGGCTGGCCCCCTACCGGGGCCGGGCCCGCCCCGCGCGAGACCGGCCCGGGCAGCGCGGGCCCGACGCGCGCCGCCCGCGCTGCCCCCGGCCTCCTCCCGGCGGCGCTCGCACACGGTGAACACGCCTGTGAACAGTCGTTGAACAAGAGCGGGGAGAACGCTCCGCAATCACCCGCGCGCGGACCCCGCGCCGAATATCGGCCGCCGCGCGCCGGGATGAATATCGGCGCGGAATGCAGGTGCTCGGTGACGGTCGCGTGAATTGATCACGAAGGTGATCTACGTGGCCTGATCAATTCGCGGAAACGGCGCGGAGTGGCCGGCCCGAGACCGAACGGAGTAGCGGAACTCGCACGCTCAGACTCTGGCAAACCGGGACGTACGGCCTGTCGCGCGGGGGTGTCGCGGGATGTGACGGGCACGTTTCCCCTCGCCCGGACAGTGGCTCCCACCTGCGAATTCCCCCTTCCCGACGCCGCTCGAAGCACGTTCCGAGTGCTGTTGTCAAGCCCCGAGATATGCCCTGACCTGCGAAAACGCCATTCAGAACGGGGCGTTCACGTGTTACTCTGGATAGGCACGGAAGGGGTACCCGTCACATGACGTTCAAGGTTGGCGACACCGTGGTCTATCCCCATCATGGGGCCGCGCTGATCGAGGCCATCGAAACTCGCCAGATCAAAGGCGTGGACAAGACCTACTTGGTGCTGAAGGTCGCTCAAGGCGACTTGACGGTTCGCGTGCCAGCGGACAATGCGGAGTTCGTCGGCGTACGGGATGTGGTCGGCCAGGACGGGCTGGACCGGGTCTTCGAGGTGCTGCGCGCACCGTATGCGGAGGAGCCCACGAACTGGTCCCGTCGTTACAAGGCAAACCTGGAGAAGCTCGCGTCGGGCGATGTGATCAAGGTCGCCGAGGTCGTGCGTGACCTGTGGCGTCGTGAGCGTGAGCGCGGTCTTTCCGCTGGTGAGAAGCGCATGCTCGCCAAGGCCCGGCAGATCCTGGTCAGCGAACTCGCTCTCGCGGAAAGCACCAACGAAGACAAGGCTGAGGCCCTGCTCGACGAAGTTCTCGCATCCTGAGGACTTTCTGCGAACCCACGGACACGGGGTCGTTGCCGGTGTGCGGGACGTCCTGACGGACGTACACCTGCCGCATGCCCGAGTGGCGGTCGCTTCCCGAGGACGCGATCCCTACGCCGGGCACTGCGCATCTGTCGTCCGACCGGGCACTTGTCGGCGCGTCCGCGCCGGTGAAGCACGCTTCCCCGCAGCTCCACGCAGCACGCTCGACACTCGGCTTTGGCAGTACAGCGCACCTCGGCCATCTCCCGCACCACCCACCCGCACGCGTCACCGGCGCCCTCACGGCGACCTTGACCGGGTGCGTCTGGCGTACGCCGGCCACCGCGAGGGCCGGCGGCCACGGCGGTGGACCCGATCACCCACAGGGGCGGATCGTGCGCCGGCGCGCCGCCGATCGTTCGTCCGTCCCGGCGTGCAGGGACGGTGTCGTGAGGCATTTGTGTCCGGTCACCCGGCGACCGGTCGCACGGCGGTGTCCGCCCGGGACACCGTCCGCGAGACGCGCATGCGGATACGCCGCGACCCGAGTGCCATGTGGCCCAGGCGGTCGACGGCGGTCAGGGGCGAGGAGGCGGGCAACTGGCAAGTTCTTGCGCTTCGCTTCGCCACACTGTGTGCGGTTACATCACGTGTGTGGCGATTGGTGTGCCGGGCTCGGGCACTGGCTCGACCAGTCGTCATGGAAGGGGCTGATCGGGCCGCTGCGCCCGGCACGCTCTGGCCATACCCAACTCGGCCGAGGAAGCAAACCTGAACGCTAACGCAATGTCCGCATCAGACCGTGCCGACTCCACCGACACGCGTCCCGTGCGCACCGCCGCCGTCATTCCCGCCGCCGGCCGAGGCGTCCGCCTCGGCTTGGGCGCGCCCAAGGCGCTGCGCGCCCTGAACGGCACGCCCATGCTGGTCCACGCCGTGCGCGCGATGGCCGCCTCGCGCGCCGTCTCGCTCGTGGTCGTCGTCGCCCCCTCGGACGGCGCGACCGAGGTCCGCAGACTGCTCGACGCGCACCCGCTCGCCGAGTCCGTCGCCGAGAAGACCGAGGTCATCGTCGTTCCCGGCGGCCAGACCCGCCAGGAGTCGGTACGCCTCGGCCTCGCCGCACTCCCCGATGACGTCACCGTCGTCCTCGTACACGACGCGGCGCGCCCGCTGGTGCCGGTGGACGTCGTGGACGCGGTGGCGGGCGCGGTGCGATCCGGCGCGCCGGCCGTGGTTCCCGCGCTGCCGCTGGCGGACACCGTCAAGCAGGTCGAGCCGCGCCCCGGCGGCGAGCCGGAACCGGTCGTCGGCACCCTGGAACGGGCCAGGCTGCGGGCCGTCCAAACCCCGCAGGGCTTCGACCGGGCCACGCTGGTCGAGGCGCACGAGCGCGTCGAGCTGGCGGGTGAGGGCGCCACCGACGACGCGGGCATGGTCGAGCGCATCGGCCGCGACGTGGTGGTCGTTCCCGGCCACGAGGAGGCGTTCAAGGTGACCCGGCCGCTGGACCTGGTCCTGGCCGAGGCCGTACTCGCCCGCAGGAGGGCCAACGATGGGTTCTGAACCCCCCGCTGAGCAGCCCGCCGTGGTGCTGCCCCAGGTCGGCGTCGGCACCGACATCCACGCCTTCGAGGAGGGCCGCGAGCTGTGGTGCGCGGGCCTGCGCTGGGAGGGGGAGGGGCCGGGTCTCGCGGGCCACTCCGACGCGGACGTCGTCGCCCACGCCGCGTGCAACGCCCTGTTCTCCGCCGCCGGTCTCGGCGACCTCGGCGCCCACTTCGGCACCGGACGCCCCGAGTGGGCCGGCGCCTCGGGCCTGACGCTGCTCACCGAGGCGGCCTGCGTCGTGCGCGCCGCGGGCTTCACCATCGGCAACGTGGCCGTGCAGGTGGTCGGCCCGCGCCCGAAGATCGGCAAGCGGCGCGAGGAGGCCCAGGAGGTGCTGTCCGCGGCGGTCGGCGCCCCCGTCTCCGTCTCCGGCGCGACCACCGACTGCCTGGGCTTCACCGGTCGCGGCGAGGGCCTGGCCGCGATCGCGACGGCCCTGGTCGTACGCCGCTGAGCCGCGCGGCCGAGCGCGTCGCCGAGCACGCCGACCTGGGGCGGTGACTCACGTGGGTCGCCGCCCCCACGCGTGTCGGGCCCGCGCGCCGGCCCGGTCCCGTCCGCAACCGAGCCGGCGCCGGGTTGGGCCGAGCCGGCGCCGGGCGCGCTGCTCCGTACGGCTCAGGCTCGCGTCGGGAATGCGGGTGGGACCGGGGCTGTTGGGTACCTATCGAGGAAGCCGCCCCGTGATCCACTGCCGGGCGGGACCGCCGGACGATCGACGTGACGGAAGGACCCACCGTGTCAGCCGTACTCTCCGAAGGCCTCAAGCGCATCCTCGACGGGCCGGTCTTCGTGACCGTCGCGACCATCCAGCCCGACGGGAGTCCGCAGCTCTCGGTGGTCTGGGTCAAGCGCGACGGGGACGACCTGCTGATCTCCACCACCGTCGGTCGCCGCAAGGAGAAGAACCTCGCCGCCGACCCGCGGGTGACCGTGCTGGTCAACCCGGCGGACGCGCCGTACACCTACGCCGAGATCCGCGGCACCGCGACGATCAGCACTGAGGGCGGCCAGGAGCTGATCGACGAGTTGTCGCTGAAGTACACCGGCAAGACGTACGCCGAGTTCAACCCGCGCATCGAGGAGGACGCGGAGCGGGTCGTGGTCCGGGTGACGCCGCGCAAGGTCGTCGGCCGGCTCTGACCGACGGGGCGCCGCCCCGTCGCGTCGCCGACGCGCTCACCGCACCCCCGCCGCCCGGCGCGCCCCGACCTGACCGAAGCGCGCCGAATATCACGCTTCTGTGTCCGCGCGGCCCCGGGGGTCGCGGGGCACTGCCCTGTTCCGACTACCCTTGTGGCGTGACCATTCGCCTGTACGACACCAGCGCCCGGCAGACCCGTGACTTCACCCCGCTGACGCCGGGCTGTGTCTCGATCTACCTCTGTGGCGCGACCGTGCAGGCCGCACCGCATATTGGGCACATCAGGTCGGGCCTGAACTTCGACATCATGCGCCGCTGGTTCACCTACCGCGGCTATGACGTGACGTTCATCCGCAACATCACCGACATCGACGACAAGATTCTGGTCAAGGCCGCCGAGAGCGGTGAGCCGTGGTGGTCCATCGGCTATCGCAACGAGCGCGCGTTCAACGACGCGTACGAGGCGATTGGCTGCCTGCCGCCCACCTATGAGCCGCGCGCGACCGGGCATGTCCCGGAAATGATCGAGATGATGAGCACTCTGATCGAGGGCGGTCACGCGTACGCCGTCGACGGCAACGTCTATTTCGACGTGCGGTCCTTCCCGGAGTATCTCCAGTTGTCCAACCAGGAGTTGGACAACCTGCCGAACGTCGGCGCCGACAAGCGCGACGGGCGCGACTTCGCGATGTGGAAGGCGGCCAAGCCCGGCGAGCCGAGTTGGCCCACGCCCTGGGGCCGCGGCCGACCCGGCTGGCACCTGGAGTGCTCGGCGATGGCGCACAAGTACCTGGGTCGGCGCTTCGACATCCACGGCGGCGGCATCGACCTGATCTTCCCGCACCACGAGAACGAGATCGCGCAGGCCAAGGCGTACGGCGACGGCTTCGCCGACTACTGGGTGCACAACGCCTGGGTGACCATGAGCGGCGAGAAGATGAGCAAGTCGCTCGGCAACTCGGTGCTCGTCTCCGAGATGGTCAAGCGCTGGCGCCCCATCGTGCTCCGCTACTACCTGGGCACCCCGCACTACCGGTCGATGATCGAGTACAGCGAGGAGGCCCTGCGCGAGGCCGAGTCCGCGTTCGCGCGGATCGAGGGCTTCGTCCAGCGCGTGGTCGAGAAGGCCGGCCCGGTCGAGCCCGCCGCCGAGGTGCCGCTGGCCTTCGCGGAGACGATGGACGACGACCTCGGCGTTCCGCAGGCCCTCGCGATCATCCACACCACGGTCCGGCAGGGGAACTCGGCGCTGACCGCGGACGACAAGGAGTCCGCGGTCGCCCGGCTCGCCGAGGTGCGCGCCATGCTCGGGCTGCTCGGCCTCGACCCGCTGGACGAGCGCTGGTCGTCTGGCGGCGAGCGCGGCGAGGACCTGCACGGCGTCGTGGACTCGCTGGTGCGCCTCGTACTGGAGCAGCGGCAGGCCGCGCGCACCCGCAAGGACTACGGCACGGCGGACGCCATCCGCGACCAGCTCCACCAGTCCGGACTGGTTATTGAGGACACTCCGTCCGGCCCGCGCTGGGAGCTGGGACCCCGCTGAGCTGCGCGGACAGCGGGACGCAGAGCCACGCCGGAACGGCTCGGTGTGCCGCGCGGTACGCCGGGCGGCACACTTTCCGTAACATCGACTTTTTTGCTGAGCAGTACGGGCTGAGCAGTGAGCAGTAAGAGACAGGTGACCCATGGCCGGTAACAGCCAGCGCAGGAACCGCCGCACGTCCAACAAGAAGGGCGCGACGGTCGGCAGCGGCGGCAAGCGGCGCCGGGGCCTGGAGGGCAAGGGCCCGACCCCGCCCGCCGAGATGCGTAAGGGACACGTCAAGCAGCGCGCGGCCAACGCCAAGGTGCGGCAGGCGGCCAAGCGGCCCGCGCCGCGCCGTGGCGGTCCCAAGGGCACCAACGAGCTGGTCGTGGGGCGCAACTCCGTCTTCGAGGCGCTGCGCGACGGCGTGCCGGCCAGCGCGCTGTACGTGCAGCAGTTCATCGACAGCGACGAGCGGGTGCGCGACGCCCTGCGGCTGGCGACCGAGCGCGGCGGCATCAACCTCATGGAGGCCCCGCGCCCCGAGCTGGACCGGATGACCAACGGGCTCAACCACCAGGGCCTGGTGCTCCAGGTCCCGCCGTACGACTACGCGCACCCCGAGGACTTGGCCGCCAAGGCGTTCGACGCCGGTGAGGACCCGCTGATCGTCGCCCTCGACGGGGTCACCGACCCGCGCAACCTCGGCGCGGTCGTCCGCTCCGTCTCCGCGTTCGGCGGACACGGCGTGGTCGTGCCCGAGCGGCGCGCGGCCGGCATGACGGCCGGCGCGTGGAAGACGTCGGCCGGCACGGCGGCGCGCACCCCCGTCGCCCGCGCCACCAACCTGACGCGCGCGCTGGAGGCGTACCAGAAGGCCGGCATCACGGTCGTCGGTCTGGCCGCCGACGGCGAGCTGGAGCTGAGCGAGGTCGAGGCGCTGGACGGACCGCTCGTCGTGGTGGTCGGCAGCGAGGGCAAGGGCCTGTCGCGCCTGGTCAGCGAGACCTGCGACCTGCGGGTACGCATCGCCATGCCGGGCGTGGCGGAGTCCCTGAACGCGGGCGTCGCGGCCGGCGTGGTGCTGTACGAGGCGGCTCGCCGTCGCTGAGTCGCGGCGACCCGACCCGCGCCGCGCGGGCCCGGTCGCGGCCGGGCGGCCCTGCGGGGGGCGAGGGACGTGCCTCGTTTCGCGCGGCGCGGGCCGCCGTCGCGCGGCGCTGGCCTGCGCTTGCGGGAGCCGGCGGCGGGCTTGACAGGTCTCGGACATTTTCGAGGCGGTCAAGGCAGTGTCTTAACCGGGGGTCACTTGGTTAGATGAGCGTGGACACCAGAACACCCCGCACACCTCCGGGGGCACGCTCACCGGGATTTGACGACGATCCGCACCTGAACATGGCGAAGGTGCCGAGCGACCCCGCGCAGGTCGTCGTCTCCCACGCGAGTTTCCGAGTGCGGCTCGCGACCCCCGTCAAGAGCAGCGCGCTCGTGGAGACGGCGCGGATGGCCGCGCTCGCCGGGGCTGGTGCCGCCCTGGGAGCGCGCCCGGCGCGGCGCAGGGCCCCGGTGGTGTGGAGCGGTCGTACGAGCCCGGGCGACGGCGCGGCGACCCAACTCCTCCAGGCCGTACGACAGTCCGAGGCCAGCCTCGCCGCCACCGCGACGACCGGCGCCACGCGCACCGTGCGCGCGCCGAGCCCCACCGCCGGCGCCGCGACCGCCCCGTACGGCGAACCCGAGGGCCCCGCCGGTCCCGGCGGTGACGTGGGCGCCACCCAGGTGCTGCCGCGCGTCGCCGTCGAACAGCCCGAACCCCCCGTCCAGGCCCTGGTCATCGCCCCCCCGCACGCCGTACAACGACGAGACGCCGCCGGGTGGCACGCGGTACGCGCGCGGCCGGTTCGACGGCAGCCCGGACGCCGGCCCGCCGGACGACGAACTCGACACCGGCGAACACACCACCGTGATCGGCCCCGTCGCCGGCGACGACGGCACGGCGCGGTGGCACTCCGCGGCGTACGCCGCCGACGAGGCGGACGAGGCGGACACGGGCCTCGCCGGCGAGCCGCGCCGCGCGGCTCGGGGGCGGCGTAACACCGACGCCGTGCGCCACGCGTACTACCCCGGACGCCGGATGAACCTGGGCGTCGTGCTGCTCCCGCTGCGCGTCTTCCTCGGCTTCATCTCGATCTACGCGGGCATGGGCAAGCTCTGCGACCCGGTGTACTTCGACGGCGGCGAACGCGGATCCATGGTGATCTGGTTGCAGTCGCTGCACCCGTGGGACGTGGCGTCCCCGCTGCGTGACTTCGCGCTCGAACACCCCGTGGGCGCCGGCCTGACCATCGCGTTCTCGCAGGTCGTGGTCGGGGTGCTGACCGTGTTCGGGCTGTGGCAGCGGCTCGCCGCGTCGGTCGGGGCGCTGCTGTCGGCCGCGCTGCTGGTGACGGTGAGCTGGCGGACCGTGGCGGCGTACGACGCGCCCGACATCATCTACCTCGCCGCGTGGAGCCCGCTGATCATCGCTGGGGCGCCGGTCTACTCGATGGACGCCCGACTCGCGGGCGAGGCGTGGCGGCGGCTCGGGCCGCGCGTCGAGGTCCGCGACCTGCGCCGCCGCGTGCTGCGGCGCGGCTCGGTGCTGGCTGCCGTGATCACCGGCCTGACGCTGCTGATCGGCTCGATGCTGGGTGCCGCGGTGCGCTCCTCGGACACCGTGCGGGTGCCAGGACCGAGCGAGCCGCCGACCAACCACCTGCCCGGCAAGCCGTTGCCGGGCACGCCCGGGGCGAGCAAGTCGCCCGGCAGCCGAGGCCCACAAGACAAGCGGAGCGGTTCGCTGTCCGCGGCCGACGGCAACGCCGAGCCCCGCCTCGTCGGCCCCGAGCGCGGCGAGCACGCCGGGCGTCACCGGGCAGCAGCCGGCCCCCGGCGGGCTGACCGCGGGGCCGAGCCAGCCCCGGGTACGGCAGCAGCAGCAACAGAGCCAGGTCGGCGGCGGTCAGACCAGCAGCCAGACCTCGGGTGCCCAGGCTGCACCGCAGGTGCAGCCGGAGGCCCCGCAGTCCGCGCCCCAGCAACAAGCGGCAGGCCCCGCCCCCGGCCAGCGACAGCGACCTGGACAGCGACTCCGACAGCACCAGCGGCGGCGGTACGAGCGGCGGCATGGGCCGCGAGAGCGCCCTCGGCGGCCTGCTCGGCTAAGCCACCCGCGGGCGGGGCCCCACGGCCCCCGTACGCCTCCTCGTACAGCATCGGCGTCCCACCGGGGCGCCGCTGCCGTCATCGGTACGGGCGCGCGTACGGGGACCGTGGGCCCGCCCGGGGGCCGCCGTCGGTCGAAGCCCGCGCGCCGTCACACGGCGGCCCCGGGGCACGCGAACCGTCTCCGGCTCAGCCCTTGTCCGCCGGGCCGCCGGTGGCCAGTTCCTTCGCGGCCTCGGTGAGGTCCTTGGCGGTGTCGATGGCGCGCCAGTACGCGCCGTGCGGCAGCGCGTAGCCCGCCAGCCGGCGTTCGCGGGCGAGCCGGGGGAAGGTGGTCCGCTCGTGGTCGCCGCGGTCGGGCAGCAGGGTGGTGAAGTCGGCGGAGAACACATACACGCCGGCGTTGATCAGGTACGGCGACGGCGGCGCCTCGATGAAGTCGAGGACGTGCCCGAACTCGTCGGTCTCCACCGCGCCCCATGGGATGCGCGGCCTGGCCAGTGCGAGGGTGGCCGCCGCGTCGCGCTCGTGGTGGAAGCCCGCCATCTCGCGCAGCGAGAACCGCGTCCAGATGTCGCCGTTGGTGGCGTACCAGGGCCGGTCCGGGTCGGGGAGCGAGGCGGCGGCGTACTTGAGGCCGCCGCCGCGGCCGAGCGGCTCGTTCTCGACGACGGTGGTGACACGGAGCGGGAGATCGGCGCTGGCCAACCAGTCCTCAAGGACCTCGGCGAGGTGGCCGCAGGAGACGACTGCGTCCGTCACGCCCTCGGTGGCCAGCCAGTTGAGCTGGTGACCGATGATCGGCGTCCCGGTGCCGGGGATCTCGACCATCGGCTTGGGGCGGTCATCGGTGTACGGGCGCAGCCGCGAGCCCTGGCCGCCGGCGAGGATGATGGCCTGGGTGGGGGCGGCGGAGTCCGCGGCGGGGCGCGGGGCGCGCTCGGGCGCCGCGCCGGACGGCGGGGAGCCCGCGGCCACGGACGGGCCCGTGGCGGCGCTGCTGCCTGGGGCGCTGCTGCCTGGGGCGCCGGTGCCTGGGGCGGCGGCGCGCGCGGGCCCGCCGGGTGCCGGCCGCTGATGGGGCCCGTCGGGGCCGGCAGGGGTCGTGGGACGGATGGGATCGTCGGTCATGGTCCGCACGATAAGTGCTGGCCGGCGCGGACGCCGACCAGACGCCGGATCTCGCAGGCCGCTCGTACGACCGCCCGTACGGTGCCCCGTACGGCCGCCCGCACGACGGCCCGGATCGCGTACGGCCGGCTCGCGCGGATCAGCTCGCGCGATTCAGCTCGTACGGGCCGGCTCGTACGGGCCGGCTCATACGACGTCCGCACCCGGCCGGTGCTGCCCTCATCCGGTCCGGACCTCGGACGACGGCCCGGACCGGACGGGGCGGCACACCTCGGACGACGGGTCACCTCTCGCGCGGCGGGCCGAGCGGCGGGCCGGGGGGCGGACGCCGGGAGGCGGCCCGCTGGCAGGCCTCAGTTGGCCTGGGCGATGCCTGAGGCGAACGACGTGTCACACACGGGCCGGGAGAAGGCGTGGGCGCGGTGGGCGGCGCCGCCGTACTTGGCGACCGCCGCGCGGCCGAGCGCCCGCGCGATGGACGCGCAGTGCCGGGCGAGCGAGGGGCGCTCCGTGATGGCCTCCTGGAGATCCGTCAGGGCCACGCCGGGGTCCTTCTCCTGGAGTTCGGTGAGGAGTTGGTCACGCAGCACTTCGTGCTGGGGGCGGTGGCCGGCCTGGCTGGAGGCGTTCTTGGAGGAGGCGGTGAGCACCGAGTCCCCGGAGTTCCCGGCCCACGGCACGGCGGTGACCGCCAGGGTGCCGGAGAGGATGAGAACGACGGGGAGGACGAAGGCGAGGGTTCTGCCGATACGGCGGGCGGCCTGGTTCATGCCCGCGATCGTAGCGAGCAGTGATGATTTGCCGACATTTAGTCACCCTGTTGAGGGATGACATGGCATCCACATGCGATTCGCGTGTTGACGCACACGGCTCGAAATGCCTGTTCTGCGGCGATTTCACAACGACAGCGCCGCGCATCCACCGTGCGGCAGATGCGCGGCGCGCGTCGGCTACCTGTGCCCAGCGTCTCCGTCATCCCCCGGTCCCCGCCCGGGAATCCCCCCCCGTACGGGGGGGCGATCCCGCGCGGGGGGAGGGACGGCGGCGGGGGAAGGCGTCAGTCGGTGAGGCGCTCGCCGGTGGAGGTGGCGAAGACGTGGGTCTCGCCGGGGCGCGGGAGGACGTGGAGCACGGTGCCCTTCTCCGGCACCTGGCGGCCGTTGACGCGGACGACGAGGTCCTTGGTCGAGCCGCCCGACCTCGGCGCTGCCGTAGATGTAGCCGTCGGCACCGAGTTCCTCGACCACGTTGACGGTGACCGGGAGCCCGGCCGGGGCGTCACTGGCCGCCTTGGTCAGGGTCTTGGCGGTGCCGCCGTTCTGCTCGACGATGTCGAAGTGCTCCGGGCGGACGCCGACGGTGACGGTCTTGTCGCCCTTGTCGGCCGCGACGGCGAGAGCCTCGCGGCTGACGGGAACCACGCTGTTGCCGAACTTCACGCCGCCGTCGGTGATTGGGACCTCGACCAGGTTCATGGCGGGCGAGCCGATGAAGCCGGCGACGAAGAGGTTGGCCGGGCGGTCGTACATGTTCTGCGGCGAGTCGACCCGCTGCAGCAGCCCGTCCTTGAGCACCGCGACCCGGTCGCCCATGGTCAGGGCCTCGACCTGGTCGTGGGTGACGTACACGGTGGTGATCCCGAGCCGCTGCTGCAGGCTGGCGATCTGGGTACGGGTCTGGACGCGGAGCTTGGCGTCCAGGTTGGACAGCGGCTCGTCCATGAGGAAGACCTGCGGCTCACGCACGATCGCCCGGCCCATCGCGACGCGCTGCCGCTGACCACCGGAGAGCGCCTTGGGCTTGCGGCTCAGGTACTCGGTGAGGTCGAGCATCTTCGCCGCGTCCTCGACCTTGGCCCGGATCTCGCTCTTGCTGACGCCCGCGATCTTGAGGACGAAGCCCATGTTGTCGGCGACGGTCATGTGCGGGTAGAGCGCGTAGTTCTGGAACACCATGGCGATGTCCCGGTCCTTCGGCGGCAGGTGGGTGACGTCCCGGTTGCCGATGCGGATGGCACCGCCGTTGACGTCCTCCAGCCCCGCGAGCATCCGGAGCGAGGTGGACTTGCCGCAGCCGGAGGGGCCGACCAGGACGAGGGACTCGCCGTCCTCGATGTCGATCTCCAACTGGTCGACGGCGGGCTTGTCGGAGCCCGGGGAGATCCGGGTCGCCTTGTCGTACGTGACCGAAGCCATGGTGCATTCCCTTCACCGGCAGGAACGTGCCGGACGATCCGAGTAAAGGTCGAGTGGAGTCTTCCGCACCCCGACGACGACGGGGAAGGGGTCTAGTCCACTGACCAGACTTGCCGTGACGGTACTTGGCCCGGGCCCCGTGTCAGTAGCCACCGCCGGAGAAGTTCCGGGAGGTGGGGGCGGGTGAGCATGCTGGGTGGGTGTAGTGGGTGAGAGTGCGGTGGGTGGGTGTCACCGGTGGGTGGGTGTGGTCGGTGGGCGTGCGGTGGGTGGGTTGGGTTTTGGTTCGGGCGGGTTGGTGGGTGGTGGGTTGGCTGCGGCTGGGGGCGGCGCGCGGCCACGGGTGCGTGTGGGCGGGCGCGGGAGGGGGCCCGGGCGCGGGTTGGTCGGTGCGCGGGTCCAGGGGAATTCCGGCTGGGGCACGCCGAGAGCGTGGGTAGACTGCTGGGGATGCGCCGACTTAGCTCAGTTGGTAGAGCACCGCTCTTGTAAAGCGAAGGTCGTCGGTTCGAACCCGACAGTCGGCTCTGTGTGCGGACACGTCGCTGAGCCGCGCGAACCCCCCGGACCTGGGTCGGTCCGGCGCGTTTGGTTTGGGGCTGGTGCCTGGCGGTCGTGCGGGCGGGCGTCGTCGTGGGTGCGGGTACGCGCTGTGCGGGGCGTACAGGAGGTGGGAGGTCAGGGGCGCGAGGGCTGGTCGTCGCCCGGTTCCTGCTCGTAGTCGTCCGGGGTGATGTTGGCCTCGTCCATCGCCTCGCGCAGGGTTCGGCTCGTCGCGCTGGGTGTTTGCTGTTCGTCCTTCTGGTGCGTGTCCGGGTCGCCGAGCATGTCGTCCGTCTCCGGCGTCTTGGGGTGGCTCTCCTCGGGAGTCGTCATGGTCCCTCCGTCCGTGGGGGGTGTGCTGGTGGGGCGGCGTGTGCCGCTTGTCCGGGTTCGAGTGATCGACGGGTACCCCGGGGCCCGGCCGCGCACACGGGTGAGTGGGGTCGTTTGTCGGGGCTGTGGTGTGGGCACCCGGGCCGGACGATTCGCGGGGTCGGCCCCCGCGGGTCGCGGTGCGAGCAGCCGCTCGCGGCCGTTGACGGAGTCCGTACAGGAGGCGCATCATGCAGCACGACAGCTCACCGAACGATGGCGACCGGGGGCGTGCGGCGCCGCAGGTAACCTCGGAGCCGGCTCCGCCGTTCGACGCGGTGAAGCAGTCCCGGCCCGGCCTTGAGTCCGAGATGGACCCCCGGCCCCACTACCGGGCCGAGCGCTATCGGGCGGCGGACAAGCTGCTCGGCAAGGTCGCGCTGATCACCGGCGGCTATTCGGGCATCGGGCGGGCCGTCGCGGTGCTCTACGCGCGGGAGGGCGCCGACGTCGTGATCGTCTACCTCCCGGAGGAGCAGTCCGACGCGGAGGAGGCCCAGCGGGCTGTGCGGGAGCAGGGCCGCACCTGCCTGCTCATTCCGGGGGACCTGTGTGACCCGGAGTTCTGCCGGGAGGCGGTCGAGCGGACGGTACGGGAGTTCGGGCAGCTCAACATCCTGGTCAACAACGCCGCCTACCTGAACAGCAAGCTTGAGCTGGAACAGCTCACGGCCGACGACTGGGACCGTACGTTCAAGACCAACGTCTACGCCTACTTCCATCTGGTGATGGCGGCCTTGCCGCACCTGGGGGAGGGCGACGCGGTGATCGCCACGGCCATCGAGGAGGCGCTCAAGGGCAGCGTCACCATGATCGATTACGCGGCCTCGAAGGGGGCGCTCATCATCTTCACCAAGTCGATCGCTCCCCACCTGGCCCGCCGCGGCGTACGCGCCAACGTGGTGGCCCCTGGACCCACCTGGACGGCCCTCAACAACGCCGATCCGCACATCCCCAAGGACGGCCTGGACCAACTGGGCAGTGACACGCCGTTGGGGCGTCCCGCGCAGCCGGAGGAGATCGCGCCGGCGTACGTGTACCTGGCCTCGGACGCCGATTCCAGCTACACCATCGGCGAGACGATCGCCGTCACCGGAGGGATGGTCGACACCCGGTGAGCCCCGGGCGGCCGCGCGGCCGGTCCGGCCGGCGGCCCCGTACTGCTCACGGCGCGGCTGGAGCAGTGGGCGTCGGGCGCCGAGCCGACGAGGGCCGAGCCCGCTGCGCCGCGTCCGCGGGCACCGCCGCGGCGCGCGGGCTCGCGCCGTGTCCCCGGCCACGTCGACCGAGCCCGTCCACCCGCCGCCGCACGGCACGCCGGAGCAGCGCGGGAAGCCGAAGGGCGACCGGGCGGTCTGACCCGCCGGGCGGGGTGGCCTGTTCCGCTTCCCGTCGGCTGGGCTGACGCCTGCCGTCGACGCCGTCGGGCGGGCCAAGTCGTTTGTCAGTTGCCCCGGTTAGCCTCCCGGTATGAGTGAGCGATCTATGCACGACATGGTCGTCGAGCAGTGCGTGGACTGCGCGCCTGCTCCCGAGGGGCTCGTGAAGCACGTCTTCGTGATGGCGGGGGGTTCGGTCTTCCATCGCTCGTCGGGGTGCAAGGCCCTGCGGGAGGGGCAGCACTACGCCCTCCGCCTGGGTATGGAGAACCACCCGCCGCGCCGCGTCGCGCTGGCCGAGGCGCGGTGGGAGGGGCGGGGTGCCTGCGCCTACTGCTTCTGGGACTTCCAGCCCGCGTGACGGTGGTGGCGCGTCGGCCCGGTCGGGGGCGGCTCCGCCGACAGGGCCCGCTCGTGTTCTGGCGGGTGGCCGCTCGCGTCGAGCCTTCCTCAACTCGGCCCAGCGGTAGGGGAGTTGGTGTTTACGTGATACGGGGTGGCGGTTACGGGTGCTGGGGGATGTAGGCCATGCCGTGTGCGCCGGGTTCGCCCTGCTTGGGGATCTCCAGGCGGGCCAGCCGTTCCAGCGTGTCGAGGTGGACCACGTCCACGGTGGAGGACGCGGCGCAGGCGACGTAGCCCAGTTGGCCGTCGGGTGACGAGGTGATGGTCAGGGGGGCCAGGCCGACCTCGATGCTGCCGAGTCGCGCGTGGTCGTCGGTGGCGAAGACGGTGAGCCGTCCGGGCGCCTGGCGGCCGAGTTGGGAGGCCGGGTCCAACTCCATGCGCACCTCGCCGACCAGGAGCCTGCCGGTGGTGGTGGCGTGCACGGGGAGCATGACGTGGTCGGTCGCGAGGGTGTCGGTCACGGTCGTGGTGCGCGGCTCGATGACGCGCACGCCGGGGGTCGGGCGGGAGCCGGCGGCGTCGCCGGTGGGGCCGAACGCCGCGTACGGGGCGGCGACGAACACCTTCGAGCCGTCGGGCGAGAAAGCCAGGCCCTCGCTGCCCGGCACCTCGACCTTGGCGGTGAGGGTGCCGCGTTCGAGGTCCACGAGGGAGACGAAGGGCGCCTCCTTGTTGCTGGCGCACCCCACGGTGCCCGTGGGGTCGATGACGAACCAGTGCGGGCCCGGGGCGTCGGTGTCGATGCGGCCGATGGGGCGGCGGGTGGCGGTGTCGATGACGACGACGCCGCCGGGGCGGTCGGCTGAGCCCTCGACGCTGACGTAGAGGCGGCCGCGTACGGGGTCGAGCGCCAGGCCGTGCGGGCCGTGCTCGGGGGCGAGGTCGACGACCTCGACGACGCGACGGGTGTCGGCGTCGATGACGGTGAGTTCGCTGCGTCGGCCGGTGTTGGCGTGGTAGTAGCCGGAGTCGTACGCGGTGGAGCACCGCAGGAGGCGCTGGGTCGGGTCGAAGCACAGTTCGTGCGGTTCGGCGATGACCTCGACGGTGTCGAGGTGCCGGTCGGTGGCGGCGTCGTAGAAGGACACGGTGGGGCCGCTCTGGCTGACCGCGGCCACGACGTCGCCTGCCAACCGGTCACGGACGGACTGCTGCACGGAGTTCTCCTGAAGGGTCGCTGTCCCGCTCGTTCGCGGGTGGTCCCACTCTCGGCAGTCGGCTACCTCGCGAGCAATGCAAAGATAGGCACGGCATTGTTGCGCCCAGCGGAATAACCCTGGACGGGTGGTGTGGGGATGGACCTGAACCTGCTAAGGGCGCTGGACGCCCTGCTCCAGGAGAACAGCGTGACGCGGGCGGCCGAGCGGCTGGGCACCTCGCCCGCCGCCGCCAGCCGGATGCTCGCCACGTTGCGCCGGGCGGCCGGCGATCCGCTGCTCGTACGGGCGGGCCAGGAGTTGGTGCCCACGCCGCGCGCGCTGGAGTTGCGCGAGGAGGTGAGTGCGCTGGTGCGGCGCTCCGATGCACTGTTCCGGCCGGCGACCGCGTTCGATGTCGCCGAACTGCGGCGGACGTTCACCGTTCAGGCCGCCGACCTTCTGCTGACCGGCCTCGCCGGGCTGCTGCTCGAACGGGTCCACGGCGCGGCGCCGCAGGTGGACGTGGTGTTCCTGGCGGAGACGTTGGAGGGTGGGCCCGCGCTGCGACAGGGCCGCGCCGAACTGGAGTTGGGCGTGCTCGGGCACCTCGATCCGGAGACCCGCGCCGAGACGCTGACCGAGGTGCCGATGGTGGGCGCCGCGCGCCACGGCCACCCGCTGTTCGACGGGTCGATCGACGCGCGACGCTTCGCCGAGGCCGACCACATCGGGGTCTCCCGGCGCGGCCGGCGCCACGGCCCGATCGACGCCGAACTGGCCCGCCGCGATCTGCGTCGCCGGGTGGCCGTCGTGGTGCCCAGCTACACCAGCGCGATGATGCTCGCCAGCACCAGCGGCCTGGTCTCGCTCACCCTCGCCGACTGGCTGCCCGAGACCATGGCCGACCTGGGCCTGCGCGTCTTTCCCCTGCCGCTGGACCTCCCGCCGGTGGCCATCGGCATGGCCTGGCACTCGCGTAACTCCGTTGACCACGCGCACCGTTGGTTCCGCTCCCACGTCAGGGCCGTGGCGGTGGGCGCGCTGGGCGGCGGCCGGTCCTGACGGACGCCACCGGAACCGGCATTCCCGTGGGAGGGGGCGGCCCGCGTACGTACGGCGCCCGGCCCCTACGCCCGGCCCGGTTTCCGTCCCCGGCGCTCGGCCCCGGCTCCCGGGCCGGCCTCGTTGGCGAGCGGAAAACGCGTTGGCTGGGACATGGCCCCGCGTGACAGGCTGACGCTGTCCGCCCGTACGCCGTGTGGCCTGCTGACCTGTGCCGCAGGGCGTCCGGTGGGCGCGTTGTTGGCCCCGCCCGGTGCTGGCCAGGTAGCCGGTCGCCGGCCTCGCCCGTGGGCGCGACCGTCCGTTTCGACCGCTGCCCCGCAAGGAGTCGCGCCATGGCCCGCGCCGTCAGTCTCATCCGTTCCGCCACGCTGTCCGACGTCGCCGAGTACGCGTACGCCGCCACGGCGCCCGCCGGCGCGCGGCTGATCTTCCTCGCCGGGGCTTGCCCGCTCAACGCCGACGGGAGCACGGCGGCCGTGGGAGACTACGCGGGCTAGGCCGCCAAGGCGCTGGAGAACCTGCGTACCGCGCTCGCGGACGCGGGGGCCGAGCTGACGGACGTCATCAGCACCCGGGTGCTCGTGGCCTCGCAGCGCCAGGCCGACCTGGTCACCGCCTGGCGGGTGGTCAGGGACGGGTTCGGCGACCACGACGTGCCGAGCACGCTGATGGAGGTCACCATGCTCGGGTACGACGACCAGCTCGTGGAGATCGAGTCCGTGGCGGCGGTGCTCGACTGAAGCCGCCCTCCCGTCGCCCCCGCGCCCTTCGCTGTCACGTCGCTCTCCCGTGCCACGTCGTCTCCGGCCCGCCACTGGCGGACGTACCGGAGTGCCACTCCGGATTCTAGTGGGGAGATCGCCCGTGCAACCGACCCTGCCCTTCCTCAACGCCGTTGGCCTCTGGACGCCCGGCATGGACCTGCGGCCACCGGGGGAATCCGCGGCGGCCGCGGTCGAGATCGGGGCGCTGGGGTACGGCGCCCTCTGGCTCAGCGAAGGGCTCGTCCGCGATCCGTTCATGGAGGCGGCCACGCTGCTGGCGGCCACCCGTTCGCTGATCGTCGGGACGGGCATCGCGGTGATTTGGGGGCTGCATCCGCGCATGGTCGAGGGGCAGGCCCGCGCGCTGCTCGACGCCCACCCGGGGCGGTTCGTCCTGGGCCTCGGCACCTCGCACGCGCGGCTGGTCGAAGGCGTTCTCGGGCTGCGCTACGAACGACCCCTGACGGCCTTGCGCGAACACCTGGACGGGCTCGACGCGCCCGACCCACTGCTCGCGCTGGCCGGCGTCGACGGCTCGCCGGCGGCCGACGCGCCCGGCGCGCCCCGGGTGCTCGCCGCGCTGGGCCCGCGCGCCGTCGCGCTGGCCAGGGACCGGTCGGCCGGCGCGTTCTCCTATCTCGTCACGCCCGAGCACACGGCGCAGGCCCGCGCGGCGCTCGGCTCGGACCGCGCCCTGATCGTGGAGCAGGCCGTGGTGGCCGGGTTGCCCGCCGAGCAGGCGCGGGAGCGGGCACGCCAGCACATCGCGGGCTACCTGCCGGCTGCGCCCTACCGGGCCAGTTGGCAGCGGCTGGGCTTCGCCGAGGCGGACTTCGCCGACGGCGGGAGCGATCGCCTGGTCGACGCCCTCGTGGCGATCGGCGACGAGCGGGTCGCGGCCCACCTTGCGGCGGGCGCCGACCACGTGTGCCTCCAGGCCCTGCCGGCCCACCCGGCCGCCCTTACGCTGGACCAGTGCCGCCGTCTGGCCCCCCTCGCCCGGCGGGCCGGCGGCGCCCCGGCGCACGGACGGCCGGGGCCTGGCGCCGGCTCGCGCGCCGGGGCCGGCACCTAGCCCCACAGCGCGCGGCCAAGGGTCGCGCCGGCGAAGGCGGCGGCGAGGCCGGCCAGCAGCGTCGCGGCGACATTGGCGGCGGCGCGCCGGCGGCGGTGGGTCTCGGTGAGGCGGAGCGTCTCGCAGGAGAACGTGGAGTACGTCGTGAGCGCTCCGCACAGCCCCGTGCCGAGCAGTGCCTGCCACCGCGAGCCGGCGGCGCCCGCGAGGGCGGCGCCGGTCAACAGCCCGAGCGCGAGGCTCCCCACCACGTTGACCAGGAAGGTTCCGCCGGGAAAGGTCGTGGCGTAACGGGCGCGTACCCGCTGGTCGGTCAGGTAGCGCAGTGGGGCGCCCACCGCCGCGCCGATGATGACCAGGAGCCAGGTCACGCCGTGGCCCGCCGTCCGGCGAGCAACCGGTCGGTGCCGGTCGCCGCGCCCCAGACCGCGGTCAGCGCCGCCAGCGGGGTGAGCGCCAGGTAGCCCAGGGCGGTGGCGACCTCGCCGTCGTGGACGAGGCGCTCCACGTCCACGCGGCGTACGTGGAGAAGGTGGTGAACCCGCCGAGCACCCCGGTGGCGACGAAGGGGCGTACGAGCGGTGGCGCCTGCCACGCCTCCTGGAGGACGACGAGGAAGATGCCTATGAGCGCGCAGCCGACGACGTTCACGCACAGCGTCGTCCACGGGAAGGCGTCCGGCTCCGTGGGCCAGAGCAGCCCGGCGCCGTAGCGGGCGCTGGCCCCGAGCGCGCCGCCGGCGGCGACCACCGCGAGCACCTGCCACCGGGTGCCCGTCCTCGGCCGACCGAGGAACGGGGGCAACGGGGCCGGCTCGCCGGCCGCCCGCGCGCCGTGCGGGGCGGCCTGCGGGTGCGGCTTGGCGGCCGGCTGCGTGTCCGGGGCGCCGGCGCGCGCCCCGGCGGCGCCGGAGCGGAGGGCGTCCCGGGCGGAGCCGGGGTCCGAGCCCGAGCCCGGGTCCGGGGTGCGTTCGGGACCGGGGTCGGGGTCGGGGCCGTCCGTCGTCGGGTGGTGGGGGTCGGGCACGAGCGGTCTCCTACGCGTCGGGCGAAGCGCCCTGGCCTGGGCTGCGGTATCCAGTGTCGACGCGGCGCGGGCCGTGGTCCGGGCGGGGGCCCGGTGCCCGGCTGATCGGCGGGGCCGCGTGGGTGGTCTCGCGCGGGCGGGGGCGGAATCGCGCCACCGGCGGCCGGCGCAGGTGGGCCGGGGGCGGGTAAGGATTCCGTAACTGACACACACTTGCCAATCGGGCGGCGCGGCTGTCCACAACCGGACAAGTATCCGGCGCGGGCTCGCGCGGTGTAGTGACGCGTGTGCGTCGTGTGGAGGTAGTGGCGTCGAGAGGCGCACGTTTCGGCCGGCGCCGGCAGTTTGTTGTCAGGCGCGTTGCGCTGTCGGGGCAACCTCGTGACGGACCCGGTACACAACGCGGTCTTTGCCTTTTCTTTGTCTTTTGGGGTGCATTGACTGGGTCGCGGCCAGCGAACTAATCTCGCGGCGCAGTGGGTGGGTCATTCCAGCCACGGGAAATGCACACCGACTCATGAGCGAAGTTCGTGAGTGAAGAACGAGTGGCGCACAGGTGGACGCGGCGTCGGGGGACGAGAGCGAACCTGTCACCGCATTTTCCGACAACCGAATCTTTCGATAACGCGACTGATTCGCTCCAACTGTGTGTTCGAAGCGTTGACGACACGTTCGGGAACGCCGCGCATCGCATGGGGGAGTCATGGCAGAGCTGGCGACGATGTCACAGAGCACGGATACGAGCCCGCATACGAATCCACTGACCCAGCCGCATCCGGACCCAACCACCCACTCAGAACCACCCGCATCGCCCACCGAGCGGAAAGGCCCGCTGGCGAATCCCGTAAGGGCTTCGCTCAGCAGTGCGCTGGGAGTGCGGCACCACGCGTCTTCCGCCCGCCCCTCCGGCCTTCCGGATACGGGACAAGTCGGTTGCCCGGAAATGCCGGCACGCCATAGGGCACCGGCCAGCGCGCATTCCGCTCGCTACGCGGCGCGGGAATCCGCGGTGCTGGGCGCGGCGGATTCCGTACGCGAAAACGGGCACGGCCACCTGGACGGGGGACGGGAGACGGCCCCCGGCGGACCGGCGGGGGCGAGGTGGGGAGCGCGGACCGCTACGGGGGGCGGCCCGGGCGACCTCCTCGCCCCCGTGGCGGGCGCGCCCACGCACGGTGCCACCGCCCCCGCCGCACCGGACGCCCCACCGCAGGGCCTACCGCGGCGCGGCCTTCCGGGGCACGGCGTGCCGCAGCACAACGTTCCGCCGCAGGGCGGTCCGGCGCGCGGTAAGCGGCGCGGAGCGGGAAGCCGCGTGCGCCGCGTACGCCTACCCGGTCGACGTGCGGCAGCGGCCCGACGACGCGCCCCGCGAGCAAGCGGACCGCTCCCGCGGCGACGGGGGCCGGGCGGGCCTCGGCTGGGCCGACCCCAGGCAGGTGGGGCGGAGCGGGCCCGCGTGGGGCCTGGACGGCGCGCGCGAATCGGGCCGGCCCGACGCCAGCCGGCCCGACGCCGGGCCGCGCGACGGCGGCGAGGGCGCTGAGGGTGACGGGGCGGGCGATCCGGACGCGGTGGAGCACGCGTTGCGGCAGGTCTGCGAGCTCATCGAGTCGGCCGTCAGCATGCACCGCCGCCGCAGCGAGCAGCCCGCCGCCGTGGTGGAGCCCGACGACGGGCCGGCGGCCCGCCGCACCGTGCACCAACTGATCGCGCAGGCCAGGCACGGCGTGAGCGTCATCGTGTCGAGCTGCCCGGACCAGGCGCAGTCGCTCGCGCCGCTCCTCGACCAGCTCGCCGGCGTGGCGAACCGGGGCGTGGCGGTGCGCGTCCTGTGCGCGGCGGAGGCGCTGGAGACGCCGGGCGTCGCGACCGCCGTGCGGCGCGGCCTGGCCGGCCACGAGGTGCGGGTGGAGACGGGCGACCTCCAGGGCGGGGTGATCGTGGACGGTCAGACGGCCTTCGTCCACGCGGGCCCCGGGCAGCCGGGCCGGTACGCCTCGGTGATCGAGGACCCGGCGTCCGTACGCGTCCTCGACCTGATGTTCGCCGCCGCCTGGCGCACCGCGATGCCGATGGCCGAGCACCTGCGGCTGGCCGACCGGCTACGCACCGACTCCGTGCGCAGGATCCTGGACCGGTTGCGCGCCGGCCGCACCGACGACGTGGCGGCCCGAGAGATCCAGGTCTCGCTGCGTACCTACCGCCGCCACGTCGCCGCCATCATGCGCGACGTGGGTGCCAACTCCCCTTTCCAGGAGGGGTGTTCCGGCGTACGAACTCGGGCTGCTGGGCCCGGCCTGAGCGGCCGCCCGAGAGGGCCGGTCGCCGGGGGACCAGCGGAAGCGGAAACAGCCGGAGAGGGGCCAGCGGGAAGGGGTCGGACGGGTTCGGCCCGCGAAGCCAGAGAGGAACCCGAGAGGCGGCGGCGCTCGCCCGCGAACGACGGCCGAACACGCCGCGTCGGCGAGGCCGCCGGGGGCGTTGCCGCGATTGCCGGCCGACGGGCCGCCGGCATCGCGTGACAGTGCACCGCACGGGGTGAAATTCACGTGGGTGAATGAGTTGAGGGAATTTGTACACGCCGCGACCGGTGCGAGTAATCCACCGACCGAGGACGACATAGCGCAGGAACTCCTCGCTGTGCGGGCGCTCGTCGAGTCGACGGTGGTGAAGCACCGGGACCGACAGTCCCGCAATGCGTGGGTGGCGGCGGTCGGAAGTCAGGAGAACGACATTCTGGCGACCGCGAAGAAACTGTTCGCCGAGGCGCGGGAAAGCGTCGACATCGTCCTCGCGGGAGACGCGGGGCACGCCCAGGTGCTGTACTCCGCGCTGGGCGACTGGCTGTCGGCGCAGGGCGGCGACGGCCGCCCCGTGGACGAGGGCCGCGCGGCGGCCCGAAGTGGAACCGTCGGCACCGTGGCCGGTTCTCGCGCCCAGCCCGACGCCGACGCCGCGGGGGGGGCGCCGGCCGGGGGCAGGGCGCGGGGCGGCGCGCGGTGCGGGCCCGGTTGCTGTGTACGCCGGGCGCGTTAGACCGGCAGTTCGTGCAGCGGCACGCCGGCGGGCCGGTGCGGCTGGAGGTCCGGGTGGCCCGCATCCCGCTGCTCGCGGCCTTCGTGGTCGACGGCCGGGCGGCCCTGGTCTGCGTGGACGCGGCGGTCGGTCGACGGGCGTCGATCATCCGCGACCCCGGGGTCATCGAGGCCATGCGGACGCTGTTCACCGGCATCTGGCGCAAGTCGCTGGCCGCGGGCGAACGGCTGGACGACGGCGACCGGAGCCGCAAGGAGATGCTCCTGCAGATCCTGGAGTGGCTGCGCCTGGGCGTCACGGACTAGGTGGCCGCGCGCGAACTCTCGGTCTCGGTGCGCACGTACCGGCGCTACGTCGCGGAGATGATGTCCCTGCTCGGCGCCGACTCCCGGTTCCAGGCAGGCGTCCGGGCGGCCGAACTGGGCCTGCCGCCCCTCACCCCCCCCGCCGCCCCCTCGCCCCCGGGCCCGGGCCCGGGGGCGAGGGGGCGGCGGGGGGGGTGAGGGGCGGCAGGGTGGGGGACCTGTTGCCGAGAACAGCCGTTTGGGTTGAGCGGGGGTTGAGCGGGGACCGAATGCGCCAAAAGGCAAACTATTGCTGGTGTCCCGTTGGGGCTGGCAGCTTCCTGTAGTGGTCATTGCGGGTGTTCGATCCGGGCGGATAGACATGTCCGTGGGAATTGGAATCCGCGCCAAATAAGGATGATGAATCCCACCGGTGGCAACTCCTCCCGGAGCGCCAGCGGTGGCGGAGGGTCGGCAGTCTTCCCCCAGTCCCGTCGGACCTCCGCCCGTTATCTCTCGACATCCGCAACGAAGCCGTGGTTGTGGACGGTCCTGGCACACCGCGGGGCCGGTCCGATGAGGAGACACACGCATGACGACGACTAGTCCGGAGAAGGCGCTGGCCCCTGAGCAACCGCTCAGCGGCGTCGGTGTCCTCGACAAAGCCTCACTTCTGCTGGGGGTCCTGGAGGCCGGCCCGGCCTCGTTAACGAGGCTCGTGGCCGACACCGGTCTCAAACGTCCCACGGCCCACCGGCTGGTGCTCGCGCTGGAGCGGTTGCGGCTGCTGGCACGGGACAAGCACGGGCGGTTCATCCTGGGACCGCGACTGGGGGTGATGGCCGTACAGGCCTGCCAGGACCGGCTGTTGACGGTGGCCAATCCGGTCCTGGCCGAACTGCGCGACGTGACCGGGGCCAACGCCCGCCTCTACCGCCGCCGCGGCAACCTGCGCATCTGCGTTGCCGCGGCCCCCGCCCCCTCCTACGACACGTCGGGCCCCTACGACTCGGTGCCCATCGGCGCGGCATTCCCGATGAACGCCGGCCCCACCTCGCAGGTGCTGCTCGCCTGGGAGGAGCCGGAGGTGCTGCACGAGATGCTGCGCGGGTCGCGGTTCACCGCGGCCTCCCTCTCCAGCGTGCGGCGGCAGGGCTGGGCGCAGAGTATCGACGTCCGCAAGCGCGAGGGCGCCGAGGTCGCGGCGCCGGTGTACGGGCCGGGCGGCCGGGTGGTCGCGGCGCTCTCCGCGTATTGGCCCGGCAACCGGATGCCGAGCAGCGCCGGCCGGATGCACGTGAGCGAACTGGTGGACGCGGCGGTACGGATCGGGCGCGGCTTCCCGGAGTGAACGGCCCCCGGCGGGTGGCCGCGCGGGCGACCCGCGCCCGTGGACGCGCCGGCGCGCGGCGGGGGCGTGTACGTCGCCGGGCGTTCGGGTGCCGGGGCGCACCCGCGCCCCGGGGTCGCCGGAGCGTACCCGCGCCGAGGGTTCGGCGTGTGGACTGAGACCCGTCCTCGCCCGTGGCCGTGGGGGTGAAGGCGGCGAACCGGCAGCGGACGAGGACAGGTGACTGCTTCACTTGCGGCCCGTTCGGTCGTCCGCCACCGGGAGATTCGCATGCGCCGCACGCTCACCGTGCCTGCCCTGGCCGTGGCCTGTTACTGGCCGGGTGTTCCGAGGAGTCGTCCCAGGAACCGATCGAGGGGGAGTGGGTGGCGGACGGGCCACAACCGGCCGGGTACTTTGACTTCGCGGACCAGGCCGTGATCCAGGTCGATGGGAGCGATGCGGCCACGCTCGGTACGCCGCCGGCGAGGCTGTGCGGCGGGGCCGAGGTGGCGGACACGGGCGAGGGCGAGGACGGCGCGTGGGAGTACCGGCTCGCGTTCGCCTCACCGTGCGTGTTGGTCAACGTCCCGACCAGCCTGGAGATCGTGGTCGACGGAGACACGCTGGAGGCCGTCCCCGCGGGCCTGCCGGGCGCGAAGACCTTCCGCTTCCGGCGCGCTGACTAGTCGTACCGCCGTACCGCCGTAAGCCGTCCGGTCGTGCCGCCCCGTGCGGTCGGGGCCGGGCGGGCTAGGGGACCAGCACGACCTTGCCCATCGTGCCGCGGGTCTCGATCGCGCGGTGCGCCGCCGCGGCCTCGGCGAGCGGGAAACGGTGCACGGACGGCACCAGGACGCCGGAGGCGGCCAGCGCCATCGAGTCCTCCTCCAGCTTGCGCATCCCGGCCGGGCCGCCGATCCGGTCGAGCATCGGCTTGCCGACCACCTGGAGCGAGGTGATGCCGCGCCGCTCCAGCTCCACCTCGTCCAGGTCGAGCGGGCCGCCGCCGGCCCAGCCGTAGACGATGTGCCGGCCGCCGGGCCCGAGCAGGTCCACGGCGCCGAGGCCGCGCTCGCCGCCGACGGCGTCGAAGACGACCGTGGCCGCGCGGTCGCCGAGGGCGGCGCGGGCCCGCTCGGTCCAGTCGGCGGCGTCGTAGTCGAGGGCGATGTCCGCGGCCAGTTCGGCCACCCGCGCGACCTTGGTCGGCCCGCCCGCCAGGCCCACCACGGTGGCCCCCACGTGCTTCGCGTACTGCGTGAGCAGCGTGCCGATGCCGCCGGCGGCCCCCGTGACCACCACCACGTTGTCGGCGGTGAGTTCCGCGAAGAGTAAGATGCCTACGGTGGTGCGGCCGGTGCCGATCATGGCGATGGCGTGGTCGAAGGGCAGGTCGTCGGGGAGCGCGTGCAGCTTCTCGGCCGCGACCACGGCGAGTTCGGCGTAGCCGCCAGGCCGAGGTGCGCCACCACGCGCCGGCCGAGCCACGAGGGGTCCACGCCGTCGCCGAGCCCGTCGACGGTGCCCGCCACCTCGCGCCCCGGCATCGTCGGCAACTCGGGCAGGTCGTACGGGGCCTTGGGGTCGCCCGAGCGGAAGGTGGTGTCTATGACGTGCACCCCCGCCGCCTCGACCTTGATCCGCACCTGCCCGGGCGCGGGACGCGGGTTCTCCGTCTGCTCGTACGTGAGGTTCTCGGCGGGCCCGAAGGCGTGCAGACGAATGGCGTGCATGGCGATCTCCATCTGTAGGAGCCCCCGCGGGGCCGCGGTCATGCGACGAGCGTCCGACTTCAACCAAAGGTTAAGTCAAGCGTCGCAGGTCAACGCGGGGCGCGGGGCGATGTCAGACCCCGGGTGCACGATGGGAGGGCAGTGCCAGGAACCAGGCGTGGTCGGGCTGTGGGCGCGGTGACGGAGGGCGGAAGGCGTGGGCGAGCGAGGACGGCGGCGGGCCGGTGCGGCGGGCGCGGGTGGCCGGTGAGGAGACGGGGACGGGGTGCGGGCGCCGCGACGGGGTGCGGGCGCCGCGCCGCCCGAGAGTGCCGCTGCCCCACCTGGTGCCGTACGAGGGCGGCGCGTTGGAGGCCGAGGGGGACTATGACGGGCAGGACTTCGCCGACCTCGACCTGAGCGACCAGGCGGCCCGTGGCGCCCGGTTCCTGGACTGCCGGGTGCGGGGCTGCGCGCTCGGCGAGACGGTGTTCGCGGGGGCCCGGTTCATCGACTGTGTCCTGACCGAGGTGCGGGGGTGTGGGGACGGACCTGTCGACGGCCTCGCTGCGCGACGTGGAGCTGACCGACGCCCGGCTGGGCGGCACCCAGGCACACGGCGGCTCGTGGGAGGGCGTCCTGGTCCGGGGCGGCAAGTTCGACTACTTCAACCTGCGCACGGCCAAGCTCAGGGACGTGACGTTCGACGGTTGCGTGCTGGTGGAGGCGGACTTCGGCGGTGCCACGCTGGAGCGGGTCTCCTTCGCGAACTGCGTGCTGCGCCGGGTGGACTTCACCGCGGCCCGCATGACGGACGTGGACCTGCGCCGCGTGGTCAAGCTGGACATCGCCCGTGGCCTGGACGCCCTCTCCGGCGCCGTCATCAGCCCCGCGCAACTCCTGGACCTGGCCCCGGCGATGGCCGCCCAACTCGGCGTCCGGGTGGCCGACGAGGGGCCGCCGGGATAGGCATGGCGGGGGCGCCTGGTGCGGGCGCGGGTGGCTCGTGGAGGCGGCGCGGTTCGCGCCGGCCCGTCTCAGCGGAAGGCGGCGACGTCGCGGGCCCCCGGCCCAGACCCCTGCCGCGCCCCGGCGGGGCCGGGCGGGAGGGGGTCAGACGCGGGGGAAGCGGGCCTGCACGTCCCAGACCACGGGGTTGTCGGCCAGGCCCTCGTGCATGTCGGTGAGGTCCGCGATCACGTCGTGCAGGAAGTCGCGGGCCTCGCGGCGCAGCGCGGCGTGGTTGAACGTTAACGGTGGCTCCTCCAGCGGTACCCAGTCCGCCGTGACGTTCACCCAGCCGAACCGGCGCTCGAAGAGCATCCGGTCGCTGGACTCGGTGAAGTCCAGCTCCGCGTGGACCGGCTGGGCGGACCGGCTGCCGCGCGGGTCGCGGTCGAGCTGCTCCACGATGTCGCACAGCGCCCAGGCGAAGTCGAAGACCGGCACCCATCCCCAGGCTGTGGACACCTCCCGGTCGGCCTTCGTGTCCGCCAGGTACACGTCACCGCAGAACAGGTCGTGCCGCAGCGCGTACGCGTCCGCCGTCCGGTAGTCCGTCTGCGGCGGGTCGGGGAAGCGCGGGGAGAGGGAGTAGCCGAGGTCGATCACGCTGCCGATGGTGTCACGGGCCGGGGGCCCGCCCCACGCCGCGGCACCCCGCCACCCGCCGGGCCCGCCGACCCGCCGAACGCCGCCGGACACCGCCCGACCGGTACGCGGCCCGACTGGTACGCGGCCCGGGCGCGCGTACGGGTAGGCGTACCGGCACCCGTCCGCGTACGGTGGACGGGCGCGGCGCCGCCCACGCCTCCCGCCACGGCCACGGCCTTCCGCCGCCCGCGCCCTCCCGCGCCGTACGAACCGGCTCCTACGGCCTCCTCGGCCCTCCGGCCCGCCCGCGACCCGGCTCATCCGGCCGCTCGCCCGTACGGACGCCCGCACCGGCGCTGCGCCGGCTCGCACCTCCCGCGTTCCGCGCCCCACCTCTCGCGCACGCCACGGCGCACTGCCGCCGCCGCGTTTCTGGCGCCCTCCTCCCCTCCCGAGCGGTACCCCGCCGCGCGCGTCGCGTGTGGCGGGCGGACGGACGACTGGGCCACAGACGCCGGGAGGGCGACGCCATGACAGCGGGATGGGATATGGGACGCGCCGGGGGGGGCGCGGGGAAACGGGTGCCGAGTGCGGCGGGGCGTACGGGGAGGTCGAGGCCACTGGTCCGTACGAGGCGGCGGATCGCGGCCCGGTGGTGGACAGGGCCCGGGCGCGGCAGCCGGCGGCCCGGCGGGGGCGGCGCTGCGGGGGCGGGCGGTGTCGTCCGGGGGCGGCGGTGGGTGCTGGTGTCGGTGGCCCTCGCGGTGTGCTGCGTACAACTGGACGCGTTCGCCCTGAACCTGGCGTTGCCGCGGATCGCGGCCGATCTGGCGCCCGCGCTGGCGGCCTCGCCCGACGACCCGGCCGGCGGGCCGGACCCCGCCGGCGGGGCGGGCTCGGGCGGGGCTGGGGACGTGCGGTGGGTGGTGAGCGGCTATCTGTTGGCCGCCGGGTCGTTGATGGTCGGCGCCGGGCGGTTCGGCGATCTGTGGGGGCGGCGGCGGATGCTGCTTCTGGGGCTGGCGTTGTTCGGGGCGGCGTCGGCCGCGTGCACGCTCGCGCCCGGACTGCCGGCCCTGGTGGCGGCCCGGGTGGCGCAGGGCGCCGGCGGCGCCTGCCTCATGCCGGCCGGGCTCGCGCTGCTGACCGGTGCATACCCGCCGGCGCTGCGCGGGCGCGCGACTGGCTGGGCGCTCGGTATCGGCGGAGTGGCCACCGCGTGCGGCCCGTTCGTCGGCGGGGCCCTGACCCAGGCCCTGTCGTGGCGGGCGGTCTGCTGGCTGAACGTGCCGCTCGCGTGCTGCGCCGCGGTCGCCGCCTGGGCATCCGAGCGCCCGGCGCGTGCCGGGTGCCGGGCGCGTTCCCGGCGCGCTGGGCGTTCCCCGCGCGCGGAGTGGCGCGCGCGGTCGGCGTGGGACCGGTGGTGCGCGTGGCGGCGGGGTGGCGCGGTCGCCTGCGGGGCTGGGACTGGCCGGGGCTGGTCGCGGGCACGGCCGCGCTCGCCGCGCTGGGGCTGTTCGTCGACCCTGCGCCCGCCTGGGGCTGGTGGTCGGCCCCGAGCGCTGCGACGCTCGGGGCCTGCGGGGTGGCGCTGGCCGGCTTCGTACGGCGGCAGCGCCGGGCGCCCGATCCGCTGGTGGACCTGTCGCTGTTCCGCAACGGCCGGTACGTCGCGCTGACCGGTTCCTGGGCGGTGGCCAACGCGGCGACGGTCGTCTTCCTCTACGTCACCCCGCTGGCCCTACAGGGCACGTGGGCGCTGTCGGCGGGGGCCGCGAGGTGCGCGTTCCTCGCCCCCGCGGCGGCGATGGCCGGCGCGGGGGTGGTGGCGGGGCGGATCGCGCCGTCGCGGGCGGTCGCCGTGATGGCCGGGTGCCTGGTCGCGGGCGCCGTGGGGCTCGGCGCAATGGCCACCGCCGGCACCCTCCCGCGCTACCTGTGCGCCGCCACGGTCGCCGGCGCCGCCCTCGGTCTCGCCAACGCGTTGACGCTGGCCGCCACGCAGGCGGTCATCGACCCCCGGCGCGCGGGGGAGGCGTCCGGGGTCACCAAGACGGTGGTCACCGTGGCGGCGGGGCTCGGCGTGGCGCTCGTCGGCCCGACGGCGAACGGTCCCGCTGGCGCGGATACGGGCGCGGGCGCGGGCGCGGAGTCGGGCCTGAGCGGCGTGGGCGGGGCAGGCGGCGCGCAGCGCGGACGGGGTGCTGTGGGTGGCGGCCCTGGCCTGCGTGCTGACCGCCGGCGCGCTGGCCAGCCGCGACGCGTGACGGCCAGCCGCGACGCGTGACGGCCGGTCCCCGGCGCGCGCGATCGGCCGGTTCCGTGCGTGCCGGGAGGCGGTGCGCGTACGCGAAGTGAACGGCTGCCCGCGGGCGTTGACACAGGCGGTGAACCACAGCCGGGAATCCCCTCCGTCGCTCCCGTACCTGTGGAGCATCCGGCCGTTTTCTGTCATGCTCTCGACGAAAAGTTCCCGCCGCCATGCCGTGGGTGCGGCACGCCCCTGGAGTGACGCGCGTAGAACCGCTCCCACCACGGCTTCGGCGGCGGGGCACGGCCTTCGTGCGGCCGGCACCCGACGGGCGCCGGCCGCCCCGAGCCGGTCGAGGGACCGGCTGGTGACCACCGCCGACCAGCCGGCTGACCAGCGTCGGTCGGTGGCCGCCGACCGACGCCTGCCGGCCGACAGCGACTTCAGGACGATGCGACATGTGTGAGCAGTGTGGTCCGGTCGACGGTGTGGAACGGGAAGCGGCGGGTCAGCGCCCCACGAGCCCCTCGCGCAGGGGGCTCGGCGCCGGCCTCGGAGTGGTCCTGACGGGCGCGGCCGGGCTCACGTCGCCGGGTCCCTCAAGAACGGCCAGTGGTGCAACCCCGCCCGTGGCCACTTCCCCAAGGGCGGGCACTACGGCGCCCCGCGCGGCGGCGGCCCGCACGCCGGCCAGGACGTCACCAACTCGATCGGCACGGCCGTCTACGCCGCGGCGGCCGGCACCGTGATCCGGCGCGGCTCGGGCGTGCTCGGCGGGCGGAGCGGGAACGGCCTGGTCATCTCGCACGGCGGCGGCCGGTACACCTACTACGGGCATCTCAACAGGTTCCGCGTCGGCCTGAACGCGAAGGTCAGCGCCGGCCAGCGGATCGCCGACATGGGCGCGACCGGCAACGTGACCGGTCCGCACCTGCACTTTGAGGTGCACTCGAACGGCCTCGGCGGCATCACCAACCCCGTCAGCTACCTCGCCGCCCGTGGTGTGGACCTGGGCGGCGGCTGGCCGACCCTCGACCCGGGGGCCGGGGGCCGGGGGCGCGACCGTGCGGACCCTCCAGCACCTGCTGACGCAGCGCGGCCACAAGCTCGCCGCCGACGGCGCCTACGGCTCGGTCTCCGTGCGCGCGGTCAAGAAGTTCCAGTCGGCCCGCAAGCTGGTGGCCGACGGCCAGGTCGGCCCGAAGACGTGGCCGCACCTGGTGTACACGCTGCGACAGGGCCACTCGGGCTCGCACGTGCGGGCCCTGCAGACGGCGCTGAACAAGCACAGCGCGGGCCTGGCCGCCGACGGTGGCTTCGGCTCGGTGACCCGCTCCGCGGTCCGCGCCTTCCAGGGCGCCAACCGGCTGGTCGTCGACAGCGAGGCGGGCCCGAAGACCTGGACGGGCCTCGTCGGCTGACGGCCGGTCAGACGCCGCGCCCGGCGGGAACCCCGCCGTGCGCCCGCGCCCTCGGCCGCCTCGCGAGGCCGCCGCATGAGGCCGCCCCGCCAGGCTGCCCCACGAGGCGGCCCCGTCAGGCCGGCCCACGAGGCCGACCGGTCGGGCCGCCCCGTCCGACAGCCGTGGGGGCTCGGCCCGGGGTCAGCTCGGTGCGGGCCGGCCGTTCCGGCCGCGGCTCCGGCGGGCGACGACGAGGGCGCCACCGAGGCCGGCCGCGGTCGCCAGGGTGAGCCCGAAGGCGGTGGCCGCGTCGGTCAGCCCGACCGCGTCGGTGAGGTAGCCGGCGCCGACCGCGAGCAGGCCGGCCGGGGCGTAACCGCCGACGCTGAGCGCGGCGTTGGCCTCGGCGAGCCGATGGGTCGGGACGCTGGAATTGAGCAGGGACAGGCCGCCGAGCTGGCCCACGCCCTGGCCGGCCCCGGCGAGCACGGCCGCGGCGACCAGGGCCCAGACGGCCGCCGTGTGCACGGCGACGACCAGCGTCACCATGCCGAGCACGACGCTGACGGCCCCGCCGACCAGGATCGTGTGCCGGGAACGCCGCTGGACCGCGAACTGCACGCACGTCGAGGCGAGGAACATCGCGAACGCCAGCGCGCCCGGCACGATCCGGCTGCCGCTGCCGAGCAGGTCGGTCAGGAGCGAGGGACCGAGCGAGAGCACGAACGACATCGCCACGATGCCCGGCCCGAACACCGCGACGCCCAGCGCGAGGTGCCACCCACTGCCCCGTGGCACGCCCGGCACCCGCATCCAGACGACCCCGTCCGTGCCCTTGCCCTTGCCCCTGCCCCTGCTCCCGCTCCCGGCCGGCCCCGCCGAGGCGCGCCGTACCGGCGACGGCGACGGCCCCGCCGACGCACGACGTACCGGCGACGGCGACGGCACCGGCATCCGCCAGACGACCAGCACGGCCGTGCCGAGCAGCGCCGCCTCCACGAGGAAGACGGTGACGGTCGGCGCGGGCAGTGTCTCGGACAGCACGCCCGACAGGAGGGGCCCGAGGCCGGCGCCGAAGACCATGGCGGCCGAGGCCAGCAGGGCGCCGAGCCGGCGCCGGTCGGGGCCGGCCACGTCGGTGACGGCGGCTATGCCGGCGGAGACGGCCGCCCCGACGGCCAGCCCCGTGAGCAGCCGCGCCACGATCAGTACGGCGACGTGGTGCGCGGTGGCGAACATGAGGCAGGCGGCCAGGGCGAGACCCAGCGCGGGCAGCAGCACCGGCCGGCGGCCGAACCGGTCGGACAGCACGCCGCAGCAGAGCAGCGACGCGAGCAGGCCGGCGATGTAACTGGCGAAGACGACGGTCAACGTGCCCCCAGAGAAGCCGAGTTCACGCTGCCACAGCACGTACAGCGGCATCGCCGCGTTCGACAGGGCGAAGACCGCCGTGACGGGCCAGGCCGCCAGCCACACCCACCACAGCGCCGCCGCCGCGCGCCCACCCGCCGGCCCTGCTACGACGTCGGCGCGCCGGGGCCCGCCGTCCCGCACGCTCACCTCCGCCCCCGCCCCCGCGGCCGTACGCCGTGCCGACATGCCCGCCCCCTTCGCCGTTCTAGTACGAGTTGAGTCGAACTTAGCATGCAGTACGATTGAACTCGTACTGAGTCCGTGCGGAAGCGAGGCCGTCCGTACGATCCGTACCGTCCGTACTGAGGCGATTCGAGTGACGGGAGGCGGCCCATGCCGTCGAGTGCGCACACCATCTCGGCCGTCCGGGAACTGCCCGAACCCGCCGACCTGCCCGCTCCGCTGCCGGAGCCGGCCCCGGCGGAACTGCGCCTGGAGACGGTGCTCGGCGCCCTGAGCGACCCGCTGCGCCTGTTCATCGTGCACAAGCTGCTGCTGGAGTCGGAGCGGTTCGACCACCCCTGCTCCTGGCTGGGCATCGACCGGCCGAAGTCGTCGCTCACCCATCACTACAAGGCGCTGCGCGAGGCGGGCCTCATCCGGCAGCGCCAGTACGGCCTGGAGCGGCGCAGCCACGTCCGCGTCGTCGACCTGAACGACCGCTTCCCCGGCCTGCTCGACCTCGTCGCCGCCTGGGAGCCGCCGGCCGCCCCCTGAGGGCGGCGGCTGAACGGCCGCGGGCAAGGGAAACGGCCCCGTCGGCGCGCTGGTGGTCCAGCGTCCGGCGGGGTGTGCCGGCCGGAGGTGTCGGCCCGAGGGCCGCCGTGTCCGGCCGCGTGTCGCGTGGTGCGGTCGGGCAGGGTCAGCCCACGGCCTTGCCCTGGTCGGTGGCCTGCTTGGCCCGGAAGAAGTCCTTGCACAGCGGCGCGGTACCGGCCGGGTTCTTGGTGAACTCGGCGGTGATCCACTGCTCCTTGCCGCGGATCTTGTACCAGTACGTGCTGTCCTGGACCTGCTGGGCGCGGACCTTGCAGTCCACGCCGACGACCGTGCTGTTCGTGAGGTTGCCCACGTCCGTGGCGTCCTCGCTCGGGTACATCCGGACGTTGAGCGGCTTCGAGCTGCGGGTGTCGACGGTCACGTGCGGCTTGGCCGGGGCCGCGGCCCGCGTCGTGTCGGCGGCCTGCGCGGAGGCCGTGCCGAGCGCCAGCGCCGCACCGTCCGCCGCCACGCCGAGGGCCAGGGTCGCCGCCGTCACGCGGGCGCGGCGCGTCCTTGCTGCCATGTCACTCATCTCCTTGCGTCGTCACGCCAGGCGACTGCCGGGGCGTGAGAGTCGGGACTACATAAGCGAGGACGCGGCACTCCGGGCGAAAGGTTAGTATATGTCAGAATTTTTTACCATTTTTCTTTCCCGGATCGGATGCGACCGAGAACGACAACGGCGAGGGCCGACCCATGCCGCCGGTCCGCGCCGCCGGCGCGCTCCGGGGCCGTTGGGCGCGGCTCAGGGGCCACGTGCGATCCACTCCTCCAGGTGCGGTGCCTCGGCGCCGATCGTCGTGGAGTCGCCGTGCCCGGTACGCACCACCGTCTCGGCCGGCAGGGTCAGCAGCCGGTCGCGGATCGAGTCGATGATCGTCGGGAACGAGGAGTACGAGCGCCCGGTGGCGCCGGGCCCGCCCTGGAACAGCGTGTCACCCGAGAACAGCGTGCCCACACCCGAGAGCCCGCCCTCGTCCGGCGCACCGGCCGTCAGCGTCGGCGCGTACAGGCACACCGCGCCGGGGGAGTGCCCGGGGGTGTGCAGCACCCGCAACTCGGTGTCGGCGACGGTGAGCACGTCACCCTCCACGAGCCGCCCGTCCGGCGCCCGGTGCGGGTGCCGCATCCGCCACAGCGCCTCGTCCTCCGGGTGCAACAGGATGGGCGCCCCGGTGGCGTCGGCGACCTCGGGGGCCGCATCGATGTGGTCGTCGTGGCCGTGCGTGCACAGGATGCCGAGCAGCCGCCGGTCGCCGACGGCCTCGATGATGGCCCGCGCGTCGTGCGCGGCGTCTGATGACGTACACCTCGCGGTCGTCGCCGACCAGCCAGACGTTGTTGTCCACCTCCCACGTCCCGCCGTCGAGCGAGAACGTCCCGGAGGTGACCAGGTGGTCGATGCGCGCCTCGCCGGTCACAGGATCACCACCGAACGCAGCACCTCGCCGCGGTGCATCTTGGCGAATGCCTCCTCGATGTCGTCCAGCGCGATCGTCTCGCTGACGAACGCGTCGAGGTCCAGCCGCCCCTGCTGGTACAGGTCGATGAGCATCGGGAAGTCGCGCGAGGGCAGGCAGTCGCCGTACCAGGACGATTTGAGCGCCCCGCCGCGTCCGAACACGTCGAGCAGCGGCAGCTCCAGCTTCATCTCCGGCGTCGGCACGCCGACCAGGACGACGGTGCCGGCCAGGTCGCGGGCATAGAACGCCTGCTGGTACGTCTCTGGGCGGCCGACCGCCTCGATGACGACGTCGGCGCCGTTGCCGTCGGTCAGCCCGCGCACGGCCTCGACCACGTCCGTGGTGCGCCCGTTGACTGTGTGCGTGGCGCCGAGTCCGCGCGCCTGCTCCAGCTTGCGGTCGTCCAGGTCCACCGCGATGATCCTGGCGGCCCCGGTCAACCGGGCGCCCGCGACCGCGGCGATGCCCACGCCGCCGCAGCCGATGACGGCGACGGAGTCGCCGCGGCCCACGTTGCCGGTGTTGATGGCGGCGCCGATGCCGGCCATCACGCCGCAGCCGAGCAGGCCGGCCGCGGCCGGCGAGGCGGCCGGGTCCACCTTGGTGCACTCGCCGGCGGCCACCAGCGTCTTCTCCGCGAACGCCCCGATGCCCAGCGCCGGCGTCAGCTCGGCGCCGGCCGACAGGCCGTCGGCGAGGGTCATCTTCTGGGTGGCGTTGTGGGTCGCGAAGCAGTACCACGGGCGGCCCCGCTTGCACGCCCGACACTGGCCGCACACCGCGCGCCAGTTCAGGATGACGAAGTCGCCGGGCGCCGCGTCGCTCACACCGTCGCCGACTGACTCCACGACGCCCGCCGCCTCGTGCCCGAGCAGGAACGGGAAGTCGTCGTTGATGCCGCCCTCACGGTAGCGCAGGTCGGTGTGGCACACGCCGCACGCCTGGACCCGTACGACCGCCTCGCCCGGACCCGGGTCGGGCACCACGATGGTCTCCACTCGGACCGGCTGCCCCTTGCCCAGGGCCACCACGCCACGCACCTGCTGTGCCATGCGAGCTACCTCTCTCTACGGTTCGCGCCCCGCGGTTCCACCTCCGCGCACCGCGCGGCCCCCACTCTCGTACGCCACGCCCCGACCGTCCAACCGACGCGGCCCACGCCGCGACGTGCGTCGTCGGCGAACCGGCCCGGCGCACGGGCGCCACACCGCGCTACCCCGAGCCCGCGCGACAGCGACGGTGGGGGACCACACGAGGCCGCCCGCGACCGCACGGGAATCCGTACGAGAACAGACGAGAACCGACGAGAAAAGGCGAGAACATACGAGACACGGGAGGAGGAAGGGATCGGGGGAAGGGGAGGTCAGCGGGCGTAGGCGGTGTCCTCGTCGTAGGCCGGTTCGTCCGCCGCGTCGGCGGTCAAACGCTCGCCCCGGCACGCGGCGATCCGTAGGGCCTTCTCGGACGAGAGCACCAGTTCGCTCAGCGCGCACCGGAGCTGGTCCTCCGACGCCGTGCCGTGCAGGGTGGCCCGGGCGTGCTCGGTCACCGACGCCGCGTGGTCGAGAGCACCGTCCTCCATGCTCTGCATGAGGTTGGCCAGGGGCTGTCCGCGGCCTCGCTGGCCACGTAACACGAGTCGCCGTGCGGCCCCACGTACCGCTTGGGGTGCTGCCACGCGGTGTGCCGTAACAGGGGCCGCCACACCCTGATTCCACTCGCGTTCCTGGCTCACCTGACGTGTTCCTTCTCCTGTGGGGGCAACTGTGCGGAAACTGGGGAAAATCCGCGTACCTCAGGGCGGTTGCCCCAGCCTTGGCCACGACCGTGACCGCTAGCGCGGCCACTCTCGCATTGGGGCGCGCGCGCCACCAGGGGGCTGCGTGTTGTCCGCGTGCCCGCCTCGTCGCGCTCTGTGGCCGACGCGCCGTGGGCGATACGGAGAGCCACCGCGCGGCTCGTGCCGTCGACGGCGCCACCGCTGCGGCGGAACGGGTGCGAGCCGGTGGGCTCAGGCGCCGCCGGGCCCGGCGGGGTGTCGAGGTGCGCGTTGACGCGGCCGAGCAGGGCGAAGAGTTGCCTGCGTTCGTCGTGGTCAAGCGGGGCCATGACGTGCTCGTTGACGTCGGCGAGGACGCGGTCGAGTTCGGCGAGCCGGCGCTCGCCGCTGTCGGTGAGGGTGATGACGTTGCGGCGCCTGTCGACCGGATCGGGGGCGCGGCGCACCCAGCCGCCGTCCGCGAGGTCGTTGAGGACGGCGACGAGGTCGCTCTTGTAGATCCGGGTTCGGTCGGAGAGGGCCGCCTGGCTCGCCGGCCCGAACTCGGCGAGCGCGGCGAGCGCCACGAAGTGGTCCTTGCGGGCCCCCACCGCGCCGAGCGCGTTGCCCGCCACCCGCCGCAGTTGCACGGCGGTCATCCCGACCAAACGCGAGAGTTGGCCCTTGAGTCGCTCGGGAGTCTCCTTGCCGCGGTCGAAGCGCAGCTCGTCGCCGGTCTCCATGCTGACAGCCTAGCTGTTTGTGTTAGTACCCCTAACGGTATACGTTCATGAGGAACCAAACGTTAGTGAAACTAACCGTTTGAGAGGCCTCATGACCGGAACCGAAACCCTGCTCCGTGAACTCGCCGACCGCGCCGAGCTGTCCGACCTGGTCGCCCGCCACAGGCTGTGGATCGACGAGTGCCGCTACGACGAGACCGACCGTCTCTTCACCCACGACGTCGTGGTCACCTCGCTCCGTGGCGAGGCCCACGGCATTGAGCAACTCGTCGACCTCGTCCGCGCAGGCCACGACGGCGCCGCCTCGCTCCAGCACCCACAGGTCGCTCGCGTCGTGCCCGAGCAGCCATCGCCAGCGCGGCGCCGAGTGCGGCACCGCCACGTCGAAGGGGGCCTGGGCCGCGTCCTGGAGGGCGGCGAGCGCGGGAACGTCGTCGGGCCGCGCGGCGCGGAGCGCGGGCGTGCCGTCGCCAGGCGGCGGGACGGTGACGGCGAGCACGGGCGGGATGTCGATGGCCTACTCGTAGCCGAACAGCCTGTAGAAGTACGGGATGCCGATCATCACCTGGATGACGTGCCCCCGCGCGGCCGAGCGCTCGTGCGCCCACCCTATGAGCGCCCGTACGAGACCGCGCCCCTCGTACGCCCGGTCGGTGGCGACCAACTCCACCTGCCCGGCCGGCAGTCGTACGTCCCCGACCCGGACCTCCTCGTCGAGCAGCGTGGCCGTCGACACGACCCGGTCGCCGTCCACCACCACCGCACACGCGGCCCAGCCGGCCTCGGGATCGGTGACCACCAACCGGTGATCGAGCGCGTCCTCCTCCGCGCCGCGCGCGGCGAGCAGCGCACCGATCTGCTCCAGGTCACCGGGGCACGCCTCGCGCAGGACGAGTCCACCGGCCAGTTCGCGGGGCGCGCACGCGGCGCGGGTCGTGTTCACGGCGGGACTATGACATCCGGGGCTGCTGCCGTCCACGGGGTTTTCGCAGGTGGACGCCCGGGCCGCCTCACCACGTACGGAGGTACAGATGACCGCACGAGAGACGTCCGCGCGCCCTCAGCGGGGCCACGGCGACGTGCCCGCCGGTTTATGCGCATACGTGACTAGCGGCGCGACGGCCTTGTGGAGCGGGCGCTACGCTCCGTAACTTGCTGACGACGCAAGACCGAAGGGGGCTCAGTGGAACTGACAGAGGGTTGCGGGCGAAGATCCGGACTGCGACAGCGGCGACTGCGCCAACGTCTTCAGGACCGACCAGCCCGACACCATCGCCATTCAGGGGTACCTGACCGACCTCCCCACGCCCGACGGGGAGGCCGTCGTCACGATTCCCGAACGCGTCCTGAGGGAGGCCGCACGTGCTCTTGGATGGTGACGCCTGGCAGACGTACTTCCGGGACTTCCAACGCTCCGCCTGGCGCTTCGAGGTACAGCCGAGGTACACGATGCCCGCGGAGGCCGAGAGCCTGGCCCGCTTCCTGCGGGGTGAGCCCAAACCCGAGGACCACAACGCCGCTTGGCACGCGACCCTCGGGAGGGCGCGAGAGGCAGGCAAGACGATCGGTCGGGTACGGGTCGTGCGCCGGCCGCTCACGGACTACCAGCGCTACCAGTTCGCCTGGGGGCATCCCCGGCAACATCGAGGCCGGGGAGGACATCCGCGTCCTCGACCTGACCGACAGCGACATGCGCCTTCCGGAGCAGGACTTCTGGCTCTTCGACGAGTCCACCGTTGTGGACCTGAACTACCGTCCTGACGGCACGCAGATCAACCGCGAACTGATCGAAGATCCTGACCTGAGCATATACCTCGCCTGGCGGGACCGAGCACGGGAAAGCGCTGTCCCGTTCAGTGCCTATCGAACCTAAAACGCAGGCACGGGAGCGGAGGGATTTGGCGGAGGCTCTGCGGGGCCTCCGCCGCGCTTCCGGGTTGAGCGGTGAACGCCTGGCCGTTCGCTGCAACATTAGCCAGACGAAGATCAGCCGAATCGAGACCGGTCGGGCACTGCCGACCGTGATGGATGTGGAACGCATCCTCACGGCCCTGAACTTACCCTCCGAAGTCGCCGACGAATTACTGAAACTGGCCCGCAGGGCGAACTTCGATTACGTCTCCTGGCGGGCCTATGCCCGCGTTGGTTTGTACCACAAGCAGGCCGAGTTACGGGCCCTGGAATCCTCCTCACTGGTGATGAGGCACTTTCTGCCCGCCATCCCCACCGGCCTCCTGCACGTCCGGGAGTACGCCACGGCCACGTTGTCCCGCACGGTGGAAAGCAACCCCGCCAGGGACATGACCAGGGCCGTGGATGCCCGGATGGAGCGTCAGCGGGTCCTCGACGACGCGTCACGGTCGTTTTTCTTCCTGATGACCGAGCAGGCCGTCAGGTGGCGCCGTGCGAACTGTCACGTGATGGCGGCTCAGTGTTCCCACATGGCGGAGGTCAACCAAAAGCCGAACGTACGTCTGGGGATCGTCCCGCAGGCGGTTGAGGTTTCCGGCACGCCCATGAATGTCTTCTTGATTTATGACGATCGTCTCGTCACCATTGAACTCTTCTCCGGTGAGGTGGTGCTGAGAGACCCGCGAGACATCATCCAGCATCAGAATCTCTTCGACCTGTTCTGGTCCGACGCAATCACCGGCGATGCGGCTACGGAATTTCTGCTCCAGGTGGCGGGGGAATTTATGCGGAAACGTGACTAGCCCTTTCCTCGGATTCCCTGACCTCCGATGATGGTTTCACAGCTGAAAAACCTTCAGGAAGGCTTCGCGATGTCCCACCTGTACCCGTTCCCCATTCCCGTGAACGCCGACTTCCGCACACCCTGCGGCGGCAACACCCACCCGGACGGCGAGTCTTGCGTGACCTTCTCCAGGATCGGTGAGGACGCATGGGCGCTCGGGGACAGCAAGCAGCCCGGTCTGCCCCCGCTGCGCTTCACCACTGCCGAACTGGACGCGGCCGGCATCGACCCGGCCCGCTTCGGCTTCTCGGCCTGACCGGCCGCCCGCCGGCCCCCGCTCGACGGAGACCCGCCACCCGGCGGCCCGTTCTCCGGCGAGCGGGGGCCACCCCGGGCCGCCACCGCCCGCTGCGACGAGGGACGACACAGTTGCACCACCACGGCTACCTGTGGGCCGGCGCCAAGCAGCGCTTCGACGAGGAGGCGCTGCGCCGGCCCCCTCACCCCGATCCGCCGCCGGCGGCCGCTGGGCCGGAGTTGGCCCAGCGGTACAAGGACGTGGGGGCGGAGTTCCCCGTCGTGCATCTGCCCCCGCTGGAAACAGCCTACTGGCTCGTCAAGCCCGGCGGGCTCGTACGGGGCACGTGGAGCGAGCCGGAGGAGGCCGTGCAGTGGCTCGGCGCGCGGTTGGTGGAGTACGCGCCGCGGTTCACGTCCGAGGCGGACCGCGCGCGCACGCGCCTCGCGGCGCTGGTCGACTCGGCCGCCGTGAGCCTGGGCGGGGAAGCGGACGTGTCCCTCGGCTTCTACCTCGAACGTCCCTCGTACCTGTCACTGGCCCTGGTGTGCTGCTCCCCGAACAGGGCCCAGCCGGAGCGGAACTGCCCGCTGGGGTAGGGCGGACGGCGACACCCGGCCCGGCGGCCGTGGAAGCAGGGAGGGGCCAGACCCGAAGGTCTGGCCCCTGGCCTGGGGACTCCCCGACTCAACGGTGTGGCGGGCGGTGGGCCCGTCCCTTACTCAGACGGTGGCGTCTCCTCAGACAGTGGCGTCGAGTCTCAGACGTTGACGCCGAAGTCCTGCGCGATGCCTGTGAGGCCGGAGGCGTAGCCCTGGCCGACGGCGCGGAACTTCCACTCGGCGCCGTTGCGGTACAGCTCGCCGAAGACCATGGCGGTCTCGGTCGCCGCGTCCTCGCTCAGGTCGTAGCGGGCGATCTCCGCGCCACCTGCCTGGTTGAGGATGCGGATGTACGCGTTGCGCACCTGGCCGAAGTTCTGGCTGCGGCTCTCGGCGTCGTAGATGGAGACCGGGAAGACGATCTTCTCGACGTCGGCCGGCAGGCCGGCCAGGTTGATGTTGATCTGCTCGTCGTCGCCCTCGCCTTGGCCGGTGAGGTTGTCACCGGTGTGCACGATCGACTGGTCCGGCGTCGCCTTGTTGTTGAAGAAGACGAAGTGCTGGTCCGAGTAGACCTTGCCGCTCGGGTTCACGGCGATGGCGCTGGCGTCCAGGTCGAAGTCCTGGCCGGTGGTGGTGCGGACGTCCCAGCCGAGGCCCACCGTGACGGCGGTCAGGCCCGGTGCCTCCTTGGTGAGCGAGACGTTGCCGCCCTTGGACAGGCTTACAGCCATGGGGTGTCCCCTTCTTGTACTGGTCGATGGTTGGTCTTCGTGACGTCCACGAAGTTACCGTCACAACGCCATCAGGGGACCGCTGGGTTCCAGACCCCTTTACTTTCTTTGCCAAACTCTGGCGGTACGGAGTGCGTCGTTCCGCTCCCCGTCGGGGCGCGCCGTGGGCGCGGCGGTGAGGCGGGCGGGAAATGCGGGTGACGGGAGCGCGTCAACGCGGGAGCATGTCCGGGCCCTATGTCATCCGTGGCTCGGTCTCCCTGCCGGAGGCCGAGCTGATCTGGCGTTTCTCCCGCTCGTCGGGGCCCGGCGGGCAGCACGTCAACACCAGCGACAGCCAGGTGGAGCTGCGGTTCGACCTGGCCGCGACCGACGCGTTGCCGCCCATGTGGAAGGAGCGCGCCCTCCAGCGGCTGGCCGGGCGGCTGGTCAACGGCGTGGTGTCCGTGCGGGCCTCTGAGCACTGCTCTCAGTGGCGCAACCGCGAGACCGCGGCCGTCCGGCTGGCGTCCCTGCTCGCCGATGCCACCCCGCCGCCCCACCCGCATCCCGCGCGGCATCAACGAGCGCCGGCTGCGCGAGAAGAAGCAGCGCGGCGACACCAAGCGGGGCCGGTCCGGCCGCGACTGGCACTAGGCGGTTTCGTACGGCCCCGCGGTCGTCGTCGTACGGCGCCGAGCGCTGTCCCCGCCGCCCCAGCGAGAAACAGTTCCCCCGCTCGATCGCGCCGGCGCACGGCCGTACCGGAGTGCGGCGACCACCCGTTTCCCGGGGAAATCGCGGCGCCTCCGGGGAGCGGAATTGCCGGCTATTGCCAGGCTGGATCACAAAGCGCCTGCAGCCCGCCGCGCGGCGATATCGGGGCGCCATTACGGGCCCGGCCGCTTCTCGTATGCGAACAGCCGTACGCACCACCGGCGGTGCCCGGTCGGGCGGTTACCGCCGCCGTCAAGGCAGTTGTGCCAGGCATATCACGCACACCCGTTCCCGGCGGCGGGCGCGTGCTGTGTTACACCCCTTCCAGTTACGGAATGTAGCATGTCGTAGCGCCGCGCGGCCGGCTGTGCCAGGGAGCGCCGGACGCCCGCCGCGCGCCCGGTCGGCGGCGGTCGCGTGAGCAGTGGCGAGCGGTCGTGCCAGCGGTGTGGGGGCGCGGGAACCACGCGTTCGCGATCCCTGGCGCGTCCCGGCGAGGCGACGGGCGCGGGTGTCGGGCCGGTCACCCCTGTCCCGTCATGGCCCACCGGCGAACCCCCGCCCGCGGCCCGACGACGGGTGAGATGAAGGGTAACTGATGGTCTGTCAGTTACGTCGGGACGGGGCTCGACCCGTGGATCGGGCCCGGGACCGACGTGGCGCCGGGGGCGCGGGAGGCTCCCGGTGCGGTGCGGTGCGGTGCGAGGCGGGCTGGTGCGAGGCGATGCGAGGCGGGCCGGTGCGGCTCAGCTCAGGTGGCGGTACCGGCCGCGGAAGTACGTCAGCGAGCCGCCCTCCCCGCTGGGGGTGTGCGCCGTCAGGACGCGGGCCACCACCAGCGTGTGGTCGCCCGCCTGGACGCGCTGCTCCGTACGGCACTCCAGGGTCGCCAGGGCGCCACTGATCAGCGGCGCGTCGGACACCTCGCCACGGGTGTAAGCCAGCTCCTCGAACAGCAGCCGGTCGCTGACCCGACCCTTCATCGCGAACCGGCCGGCGATCTGCCGCTGGCCCTCGGCGAGCAGCGAGACCGCCCACAGCGGCTGCCGCTCCAGCACGTCGTCCATCCGGGACCCGTTGCGGACGCTCACCATCACCAGCGGCGGGTCGAGCGAGACCGACAGGAAGGCCGTGGCCGTCATGCCGACGTCCTCGCCACGCGGTCCCTCCTCCTCGTCGTGCGCCGTCACCAGCACCACGCCGGCCGCCAGCCGCGCCAGGGCGGCCCGAAACTCGTCCTCGCTCACCCCACCAGCATGCGGGACGTCGCGCCCTGGCTCCGCCCGGGCCACGGCGCCCGGGGCGGGTGTGGCCTCCGGGGCGGCAGGAGTGCCCGGGGCGCCCGAGGTGCCGGGAGCGGCGGCCGAGGCGGCGCCTGGGTTGGACGGGGCGGATGGGACCGAAGAGGACGAGGTTCGCAACACGCCCTCGACGCTAACCTCCCGCCCCGCCCGGCCGCATCGGGCTCCCGGCGGAGGGGAGCCCTAGGTCCCTGGACCTGAGCGCCGGCGAGCCACCGGCGGGGCGCCCGGGGGGCGCTGGAGGGGCGCTGACGGGGCGCTGGCGAGGCGTCGTGGGGGCGCTCGCGGGGCGTCCGCAAATCCGCACCGATATTCGAAACAGTCGCCTCCGGTAAACGTAATCGCATTCCGGATTTGCTTTCAGGAAATATCGCGCGGCCCGTCTGAGCCCGCGGAACGGCCTTATCCCCACCCCGGACTCGCGCTGTGATATGAGTCACAACGGGCAGTAATTGTTGACCCTGTGTACCGGGTGGACAGCTCGCTGTGATTCAGTGGCCGTGTCAGTGAGAGACCGACGAGAAATTCTGGAGTTGCTGTCGAGGTCTCGGGGGAGAGCGATCGATGGAGACCGAGTCGGAGCCGTACATCCGCCTTGCGACCCTGCGACAGCTACATCAAGTAGTCGCAGAACTGAACACCGGACGCAGTCTGGCGGAGACCCTGCAAACCGTCGCCGACGGGGTGATCCAGGGCCTGGGATACGAGCTGTCAGCCGTCAACCTGGTCCGCCCGGACGGGGACCTGGTGGTGGCCGCGGTCAGCGGCAGCCCCGGGGCCGAGGCGCTCATGGCGGGCCGGGTCGGCTCGCGGACGTCCTGGGAGCGGCGGCTCTCGATGGGCGAGCGCTGGGGCGACCTGAGGTTCATCCCGTACACCGAGGGCTGGGTGCTCGACGACGACGACGTCCCGCAGTGGCACGTCGCCGGTCCGGCGCCGAGGTTCCCCGACGAGTGGCACCCGATGGACCGGCTGTTCGCGCCGATGCGCGCGGCCCGCTCGCCGCACGGCGAGCTGCTCGGCGTGATCTCCGTGGACAAGCCGCGCAACGGCCGCCGCCCCGGCGCCTGGGGCCGCGAGGCACTGCAGATGTACGCGTTCCACTCGGCCATCGCCATCGGCAACGCCCGGTTGCGCGCCAACATGCAACGGGCGCTGATGCGCCTGGAGCGCGACCAGCAGGCGCTGCGGGCCAGCGAGGAGAGCTTCAGGCAGGCGTTCGAGTACGCGCCGAGCGGCATGGCCATCGCGGAGATGGGCGGCGACCAGCACGGCCGGCTGCTGCGCACCAACGACGCGCTGTGTCGCCTCCTCGGCCGCTCGGCCACCGCGCTGCGCCGCTACTCCTTCTCCGACCTCGTGCACCCCGAGGACATCGGCACCCTGCTGCGCACCTCGGCCGAGGGGGGCCGGGCCGAGCTGCGGCTGGTGCGGCGCGACGGCACGTACATGTGGGTCTCGCTGCGCAACTCGGTGGTGGCCGACGCCGCCGACGGGCCGCGCTTCCTGCTTACCCACGTCGAGGACATCGAGGAGCGCAAGCGGCACGAGCTGCAGCTCGCGCACCGCGCCAGCCACGACTCGCTGACCGGGTTGCCCAACAGCGCCGAGCTGCGCGCCCGGCTCGGCGCCCGGCTGTGCGCCCGCTCGCCGCAGCCCGCCTACGCGGGCGCGGAGAGCGCCGGCGTGGGCCCGGACAGTGCGCAGCATGCCGGGACGGCCGTGCGGGAGGCGGCCCTCGTCGGCAGCGTCGAGCAGGACGCGTACGTGCAGGGGTTCGGGCTGGAGGGCTTCGACTCGGCGGTGGACCTCGGCTGCCTGGGCGGCTTCGCCGGGCTCGACGCCGACGCCGACGCCCTGGAGGGCCTCACCGGCTCCGACGGCGGCCCGTTCGACCACCACGTGCACACGTACGCGCCCGCCGAGGGCGAGGAGGACGACGGCACCAAGGGGCTCGCGGTGCTCTTCTGCGACCTCGACGGGTTCAAGTCGATCAACGACAGGTTCGGCCACCACACCGGCGACGCGGTGCTCATCGAGGTCGCCCGCCGGCTCTCGCACGGCGTGCGGGACGGCGACACGGTGGCCCGGCTCGGCGGTGACGAGTTCGTGGTCCTGGCCGATGGACTGGGGCGGGCCGACGCGCAGGATCTCGCCGTACGGCTGCGAAACGCGATCATTCCGCCCATTCGCTTCGAAGGTCGCGCGGTGCGCGTGGGCGCGAGTTTCGGTATTAGCTGGGCGGCCTGCGGGATGTCGGCCGAGGAAGTGCTGCAATCCGCTGACCAGCGCATGTACGTGGAAAAGCGGTCGCGGTCGAAGGCGAATCGGCGTGCGGGTTAGCAATCTGGGCGTGGTATGGCCGGGCGTGGCCCCGTGGACGGGCCGCGCGGGCCTTGCGGGGCGGGGTAGGCTGCGCCGGTCGGCACGGCTGCCGAGAATTAATCGATCGTGAACATTGGCCATCCGGACAGCGCACGGCTATTTCGGCCGCCCCGGCCCTGATAAGAGCTGTTCTGGCACGCGAGTGCCACAGCGTGGATGACCATCAGGGACGAAGTGGGAGTGACCAGGGGATGACGGCCGGCAACAACGGCTCGGGGGTGCCGCAGGACGACGACCCGTTCGCCTACCTGTACCGCCAGGAGGGCGGCGACGGGGGCGCGTGCCAGGGCGCCCAGGGCTCGTCACGCACGGGCGGTTACGGCTATCCCGGGCCGCAGCAGCCTGGCGTCCCCCGGATCTCGTACAACCACGTGCGCGCGGTCGGCGAGCGGCAGTACGGCGGTCAGCAGCAGCCGGCGCCGCAGCAGGGCGGCTACGGCTACCCGCAGCAAAACGCGCACTACACCGCCCCCGAGGCGCTGCCCCAGCAGACCCGGCAGCGCGCGCACGGGGCCCTGCCGCCCGGCGGCGTGCCGCCCCGGCAGGCCGGGCACGGCCAGGGCGCCCCCGCGGGACACGGCGGCGGCGCGGGGCGCGGGCCCAACAGCAAGGGCCTGCTGATCGGCGCGATAGCCGTGGTGGCCGTCGTGATCATCGGCATCTCGGTCGCCATGATCTCCAACAACTCGGGCGACAAGGACGACAAGGACGAGCCCACCCAGAACACCAGCCCCACCGCGGCCGAGACCGTTGAGCCCAGCCAGGACCCTAAGCCGACGAAGAAGCCGGAGCCGCTGCCCACCGAGGACGCCTCGGCCATGCGGCTGGACGGCGGCACCACCCTGGCCTCCGACATACCGGGCGCCAAGGCCGAGGGCGGCAAGTACGTCGCCGGCATCAACAAGCCCGGCGCCGGGGCCACCTGGACCGTGGACGTCGAGAAGGCGGGCCAGTACCGGCTGTACGTCGGCTACGGCGTACCCGGCGAGGACCAGAACCTGAGCCTCACGGTGAGCAGCAAGCGAGACCCGCGCGCCGTCAGCATGAAGAACTTCGCACTCGCGAAGAAGGGTGACTGGGCGAAGGGCTGGACCCACACCTGGGCCATCGTCAACCTGAACAAGGGGACGAACACAGTGCGGCTGTCCTGCGAGGCTGGCAACAAGTGCGACGTCAACCTCGACCAGGTCTGGCTCGCCCGAGGCTGACCACGGCCCGCCCAGCGGGGCCGGGACCGCCCCTGCGCGGGGCCGGCCACCCCGCAGGCACCGGTCAGTCGGCGTGCGCCACGGCCAGGAAGCGGGCCACCGTCTCGGCCATCGCGTCCCGCCCGGGCCCCACGTACTTGCGCGGGTCCACCAGCGCCGGCTGGTCCGCCAGCACCTCGCGCACCGCGCCGGTGAACGCCGTGTTCAGGGCCGTCCCGACGTTGATCTTGACCATGCCGGCCGTCACCGCCGCCCGGATCTCCTCGTCCGGCACGCCCGACGAGCCGTGCAGCACCAGCGGCACCGGCACCGCCTCCCGCAACCGGCCGATCAGCTCGTGGTCGAGCGCCGCGGTGCGCTCGGTCATCGCGTGCGAGCTGCCGACCGCCACGGCCAGCGCGTCCACGCCCGTGTCCGCGACGTACGCCGCGGCCTCCTCCGGGTCGGTGCGCACCCCCGGGGCGTGCGCGTCCAGCGGCGCCTCGCCCTCCTTGCCGCCGACCTCGCCCAGCTCGGCCTCCACCCAGATGCCCCGCTCGTGTCCCCAGCGCACGGCGTCGGCGGTGGCCGCCACGTTCTGCTCGTACGACAGCTTCGACGCGTCGAACATCACCGAGCTGAACCCCTCCGGGTGCGCGGCGCGCAGCAGCTCCACGCTCACCACGTGGTCGAGATGGAGCGCGAGCGGCGCGCTCGACGCGCGGGCCACGGCGGCCGCCGCGGCGGCGATCGGCGCGAGCCTCCCGCCGTGGAAGCGCACCGCGTTCTCCGACACCTGGAGGATCGCGGGCGCGCCGGCGCTCTCGGCGCTGGCGGCTATCGCCTCCGCGTGCTCCAGCGAGATGACGTTGAACGCGGCGACCGCGCGGCCCGCGGACCGCGCCTGCCCGACGAGTTCACCAGTGCTGACCAGTGGCATGTCCGTCCTTCGTTCCGGGCCGGGCTCGGCCCCTCGTGCCCGCCCGGGCGGCGGCCGCGCGGCTGGACCCAGCCGCGCGCCTGGCCCACCCGGGCGGTCGTCCGCGCGCCGGGCCACGGCCCGGCGACCTGTGCGCGCGGCGCGGCGTTCTTGCCGGTCGCGCTCGTGCCGGGCCCCCGCCCACCAGGGCGGGGGCCCGGCACGAAGCGGGGGGCTCACGCCGCTGCCGGATAGCTGGCGACGCGCACTTTGGGGAGGAGTTCCTCGTAGGTGGCCGCGTCGTACTCGCCGGCCACCGGCCGCCCGCACCGTCGCCGCCGACAGCGTCACCGCCCGGGCCAGGCGCTCCGGCCAGGGCAGCCCCTCGGCGAGGCCGGAGAGCAGGCCGGTGACGGCCGAGTCGCCCGCGCCGGTCGGGTTGCCGGCGATCCGGCTCGGCGGGCTCGCGCGCCAGGCGCCGTCGCCGGTGACGGCCAGCAGCCCGTCGGGCCCGAGCGAGGCGGCGACCGCGTGCGCGCCCCGGCGCCTGGCGTCGCGCGCGGCCCGCACCGGCTCGGTGGACCCGGTGAGCGCGGCCAGCTCCTCCACGTTCGGCTTGACGATCTCGGGTCGGGCGGCGATGCCCCGGCGCAGCGGCTCGCCGCTGGTGTCGAGCAGCACCGGCACGTCGGCGGTCCGCGCGGTACGTATCAACTGGGCGTACGCGCCGACCGGCAGCCCCGGTGGCAGGCTGCCGCACAGCGCGACCGCCGCGGCGCCGTCCAGCAGCTCCGCGTAGCGGTCCGCGAAGGCGGCCCACTCGGCCGGCGTGACCTGCGGGCCCGGCTCGTTGAGCTGTGTGGTGTCGCCCGATGAGGCGTCCACGAGGCCCACGGTGCGTCGGGTGGTGCCCGCGATGGGCACGAACGCGTCCGTGACGCTCGGGTAGGCGTCGAGCTGGTCGCGTAGCGCGGCGCCGGTCGCGCCGCTGACCAGGCCCGTGGCGACCGCCTCGTGACCGAGCGTGGCCAGCACCCTGGCGACGTTCAGGCCCTTGCCGCCGGGGCGTTCGATGACCTCGGAGACGCGGTGGCTGTGGTGGGGCCGCAGGCGTGGCACGCGGTAGGTGATGTCGAGGGCAGCGTTGAGCGTCACGGTCAGGATCACTGCGGGCTCCCCCTCCGTTGGTAGTGGTCGTGACGGTGCGCCGGCGGCGCGGCGCGGGCCGGCCGGCGCGGTGTTCCCTCGGGCCGGGGTTCCGGTCCCGCGCGCCGGGTCCGTGCTGCGCGGTGCGGCGCTCGGAGCGGTTGGCTTACTGGCAGCGATCATGCCAAAGCTGGAGCGGTTGTCCCACCCCTGTAGGCCAACCGCGCGCCTTCGACGCGTTATGAGCCGTTGTCGACGCGTTTCGCCTGCCTGTCGCGCGGATGCGTCCCGCTCGGCGCGGGCGCGGGGCCACGGCTGGCCGCGCCGTGGCCCCGCTCCGGTGTCGTCGCCCGTGGCGGGCGTGGTGCGCGTCCTCGGCCGGGGGGTGGTCGGCCGACGGCGCCGGTGTCAGCCGGTCGTCGGGCGGACCACCCAAGTGCCCCGGCGCATCACGCCGACCAGGGCGAAGTGCGCGTCGAGCACTACCAGGTCGGCGTCCTTGCCGGGTTCGATGGAGCCGACGCGGTCGCTGAGCCCCAGCACCCGGGCCGGGGTGGCGGACAGGGCGCGTACGGTCTGCTCGACGGAGAGCCCGTCGATGGTCACCGCGCGCCGGAAGACCTGGTCGAGGGTGAGCGTGGAGCCCGCGATGGAACCCGCCGTCGGGCCGTCGCTGATGCGTGCCACACCGTCCTTGACCTCGACCTTCATCGGGCCCAGCGGGAAGATCCCGTCCTCCATGCCGGCCGCGCCCATGGCGTCGGTGATGAACGCGACCCGGTCGGCGCCGGCGCGGTGGAAGGCGAGTTCCAGCGTCGTCGGGTGCAGGTGGGTGCCGTCGTTGATCAGCTCGACGGTGATCCGCTCGTCCTCCAGCAGGGCTGCCACCGGGCCCGGCGCGCGGTGCAGCAGCGACGGCATCGCGTTGAACAGGTGGGTGGCCACGCTCGCGCCGGCCTCGATGGCCTCGCGGGTCGCGTCGTACGTGGAGTCCGTGTGGCCCACGGCCGCGATGACGCCGGCCTCCACCAGCAGCCGCACCGAGTCCAGGCCGCCGGGCAGCTCGGGCGCCAGCGTCATCATCTTGGCCGTGCCACGGGCCGCGTCCACCAGCTTGCGCACGTCGGCCGGGTCCGGGTCGCGCAGCAGCGTCGGCTCGTGCGCGCCGCAGCGGTGCGGCGAGATGAACGGGCCCTCGAAGTGCACGCCTGCCAGTTCGCCCTGCTCGACCAGTTCGGACAGGGCGTGTGCCTGTCGGGCCACCTCGTCCAGGTCGCCGGTGACGGTGGAGGCGAGCATAGTGGTGGTGCCGTGCCGCCGGTGGGTGGCGATGGCCCGCAGGGACTCCTCGGCGGTGCCGGAGTAGAACGAGGCGCCGCCGCCGCCGTGCAAGTGCAGGTCCACGAAGCCGGGGACCACCCAGTGGCCGGCGAAGTCGACGCGGTCGCCGGCCCCGCCGCTCGCGGCGGGTGCCGCGGCCGGGCTGGCGCTGACGATGCGGCCGTCCGCGACCGTCACCGTGCCGGATTCCACGATCCCGGTCGGTAGGACGACGCGGGCGCCCGCGAGAGCTTTTCGATCGGCCATCAGGCGGATACCTCCGTAGCGAGAAGATCCCAGGCGAGCAGACCCGCGCCCAGGCAACCGGCGGTGTCCCCGAGGGCCGCCGGGACGATGTCGGGGAGCTGTTGGAACGTGACCCGCTCGGCCACCGCCGCGCGCAGCGGCACGAACAGCGTGTCCCTGGCCTCGGCGAGCCCGCCGCCGATGATCAGCCGGCGCGGGTCGAGCAGGGTGAGGGCGATGACCAGGCCGTCGGCGAGCGCGGCCACGGCGTCCTGCCAGACGGCCAGCGCGCGCGGGTCGCCCACGGCGGCGGCCCAGGCCCGGCTGACGGCGTACGCCGATGCGAGCGTCTCCAGGCAGCCGCGCTGGCCGCATCCGCACGGCGGGCCGTCGTGGCGCACCACGACGTGGCCGATCTCGCCGGCGTAGCCGTGCGCGCCGGCTTCGACGCGGCCGTCGATGCCGATGGCGCCGACGATGCCGGTGCCGAGCGGCACGAACAGGAAGCGGTCCGTCCCCTCGCCGGCGCCGATGCGCCCCTCGGCCAGGTCGCCGGTCCGTACGTCGTGGCCGAGCGCGACGGGGATGCCGAGGCGCTCGGAGAGCAGGGCGCGCAGGGGCGCGTGGTCCCAGCCCAGGTTGGTCGCGTACACCGCGACCCCGGCCGCCGCCTCGTCGACGATGCCGGGCACGGCGACGCCGGCCGCCGCGGCGGGCGTGCCGTACCGCTCGGTGCCGATCGCGTGCAGCTCAGCCGCGAAATCGAGGATTCCGGCTATCACGGCGTCCGGCCCGCGCTCGCGTTCCGTCGGCCGCCGGGCCGTGTGCAGCAGCTCGCCGTCCGCCCCGACCAGGGCGGCCTTCATTCCGGTGCCGCCCACATCGAGGGCGATGACGTGTTTCACGCGGGATAGTCTCGCGCGATTCCCCACTAGAGGTCTAGGCCACTTCCCCGTCGCGGAGTGTCGCGCCCTGTCGCCGCACGGGTTCTCGGCCGCGCGCGGGCTGCCGGAGACCGTGCCCGTACGGCGCCCGTTCGACCCCGGACGGGCAGCGGCGGCGGCCCGAACGCCCCATCGCACAACGCGTGCCGCGCACCGCGCCGGGCGCCGACGGGCCACGCCCCGGCGCGGCTCGGCGGCGGCGCGCGCGGGCCGGCGACGCCGCCGTGAACGGCGACCGGCGTACGGGCTGAGCGGTGGCGGCCGGTAAACGATCTGTGAGACCGCACACGGTCGCGCGACCAGGCGCCGGAATGGCCCGGAAATCGCCCTGTATGAGGCGCGGGTCTGGCCGGCTTCGGGTGGGGATGGTCCTCCGCGCCGAAGAGGGTCGTGCTTAGTCTGAGCGGGTTCGGCGGCGCGGCGGTGGAGTGGCGCGTTCCGGGCCGGTCATAGCCGATACGGGTGACGCGGAAGTGGCCACAGGTGATACCGAAGCGAGACCAGGTGTGGTGTAGACCTTAGGGGGGTTGCGGGGGAGACTCGCAACTCGTGTCGGAGAGTGACACTCCGGCAGATTCCGGGAAACAGAGCAGAGCACGAGGGTGGGTACCGGTTGTGCAGCGGCGGCGGTTCTTGAGTCTGACGGCAGCGGGTGCCGCGACGGCGGCGGTGACTCCGACGCTCGCCGCCTGCGGCGCCGGATCGGGCTCCGGTGACGTACGGCTCAAGCTCGTCGCGGCGGACTACGGGGACGCCAGCACCAACAGCTCCCTGAACTACTGGGGCGACCTGGCCCGCGCGTTCGAGACCAAGCACGGCAACATCAAGATCGATGTCAACGTCTTCGGCTGGGCCGACATCGACAAGAAGGTCGCCCAGATGATCGAGAGCAGCGACACCCCGGACCTCGTCCAGTTCGGCACGTACGCGGACTTCGTCGCCAAGGGCATGCTCTACCGCGCCGACCAGATCCTCTCCATCCGCACCCAGGCGTCCTTCCCGTCCGCCATCACGCAGGCGGGCGAGGTGAAGCGGGTGCAGTACGCGATGCCGTTCGGCGCCAGCACCCGGCTGCTCTTCTACAACAAGAAGCTGTTCAGCGAGGCGGGCGTCCTCAAGCCGCCGACCGACTGGGACGAACTCCAGGCCGCGGCCGAGAAGCTCAAGGCCATCGGCGTGAAGTACCCGTACGCGCTGCCGCTCGGCCGCGAGGAGGCCCAGGCCGAGACGCTGATCTGGCTGCTCAGCGGCGGCGGTGGCTACACCGACGGCTACGGCAGCTACATGCTCGACTCGCCGGAGAACGTCGAGACGCTGGAGTGGCTGCGCGACGAACTCGTCGGCAAGGGCCTCACCGGGCCCACCGCGCCGGGCAAGCTCAACCGCCAGGACGCCTTCAACGCCTTCACCCGGGGTGAGGTCGGCATGCTCAACGGCCACCCGACGCTGATGCAGCAGGTGGTCGGGCACCGCATCGAGTACGACGTCGCCCCGCTGCCAGGGCGCGACGGCCCCTCGGCGACCACGATGGGCGTGGCCGACTGGATGATGGCGTTCAAGAAGAACGGCCACCGCAAGGAGATAGGCGAGTTCCTCGACTTCGTCTACAGCGAGCCGAACGTCGTGGCGTTCGCGTCGAAGTACCGGCTGCTGCCGGTCACCACCGAGGCGTCCGACACGATGCGCCGCAACGACGAGTACAAGAGCCTCTGGCAGTTCCTCGACGGCCTGGAGACCGCGCAGTTCTACCCGTTCGACAAGACGTCCTGGGCCAAGGTCAACCAGAAGCTGCGGGACTCGGTGGGCACCATGGTCGCCAAGGGCGGCGACCCGTCGACCGCGCTCGGCGAGATCCAGCGTGCGGCCGACGCCACGGAGAACGAGGAACGTTAGGTTGCCGGCGTGACACACCCCGCCGAGCCCGGCCCCCCACCCACCGGCGGCGACCCGACCCACGGCGCCCCGAGCACCGACGGCCCTGCCGGGGGAACGCCCGCCCCGCAGGCGCCGGCCAGCGGCGGCGAGCCGGTCACGAGCACCGGGCCCGACGCCGGGCCGTCCGCCGAGGCCAGGCCCGATGCCACCCCCGAGCCGTCCGCCGAGGCCGGGCCGTCGGCCGGCACTGAACCCGGGACGGCCGCCGCCGACGACCCCGCCGAGCAGGGCGAACTCTCCGTGCGGGACGTGGCCGTGCTGGCGCTGGAGCGCCGCGGCTGGTCGGGGCCCGGCGCGAAGGAGCGGGCGATCCGCGAGCGCCTCGGCATGTCGCCGACCCGCTACTACCAGGTGCTCAACGCCCTCCTCGACGACCCGCGCGCCCTGCGGCACAACCCGGTGACCGTCCACCGGCTGCGCCGGCTGCGCGCCGCCCGCCGCTCCCGCCGCTGACGAACGGCCGATGGCCGCACACCCCAGCCGGCGCACCGGGCCACCACCCGCGTACGGCCACGGGCGCGCCCCCGCTTACGCCCCACGCGTACGACCGCCCCGCCGCTGGCCGGAACCGGCGCTGGCGACGGCGTCGGGGCGCCCCGGTAAGGTCGACCGCATGGGCATTCCCGTCCCCTCCACCGCCGCGGGCCGTGACGGCCTCGCGGCGCTGCTCGCACGGCCCGAACGCGCCGTGATCGCTCTCGACTTCGACGGCACCCTCGCCGAGATCGTGCCCGACCCGGAGCAGGCCCGGGCCCACCCCGCGGCCGTGCCGGCACTGGCCGCACTCGCCCCGCTGGTTGGCACGGTCCTCGTGCTCACCGGCCGGCCGGCCGAGGTCGCGGTGGGCTACGGCGGCTTCGCCGGCGTGCCCGGCCTCGAACACTTGGTCGTGCTCGGCCACTACGGCGCCGAGCGCTGGGACGCCGTCACCGGCAACCTGCGCGCCCCTGAGCCGCACCCGGGCGTGGCCGCCGCACAGGGCGAGCTGGCCGAGGTGTTCGCCTGGGCCGGCGCGGCCGACGGTACCTGGGTCGAGGACAAGGGCCGCGCCATCGCCGTGCACACCCGCCGGGCCGCCGACCCGCAGGCCGCGTTCGAGGCGCTGCGCGCCCCGCTCGCCGCGCTCGCCGACCGGCACGGCCTGATCGTCGAACCTGGCCGACTGGTCCTGGAGCTGCGCCCGCCCGGCATGGACAAGGGCGTCGCGCTTGAGGAGTTCGTACGGGAGGTGGACGCGGAGGCCGTGTTGTACGCGGGGGACGATCTCGGCGACATCGCGGCCTTCGAGGCGGTGGAACGGCGCAGGTCGAAGGGGCTGCCGGGGCTGCTCGTCGGCAGCGGGAGCGCCGAGGTCGCCGCGCTGGCCGAGCGGGCCGACCTGGTCGTGGACGGCCCGCGTCGCGTGGTCGACCTGCTCTCGTCCCTGGCGCACGAGCTGCGCTGAGCGCGCTCCGAGTGCGTTGAGCCGCCCCTGGGGTCGGGGGCGGCTCAACGGTGTCCGGTCGCGGCGGGCGGTGGGCCGGTGACCTGTCGTGGGACGGCGCGCTACGCCGCGCCCAGCGCGCGCAGTTCGGCCAGGAACCACTGCTGGGGCGGCAGCGCCGTGGCCGCCGCGGCCAGCCGCTTGGTCCGCTCGGCGCGCTCGCCCGGGTCCATTGTCAGTGCCTCGTGCAGCGCGTCGGCTGTCGCCCGCACGTCGTACGGGTTGACGGTCAGCGCGGCGTCGCCCAGCTCGGCCTGCGCCCCCGCCTCGCGCGAGAGCACCAGCGCGCAGCCCGCGTCCGAGACCACCGGGACCTCCTTGGCGACCAGGTTCATGCCGTCCCTGATCGGGTTCACCAGGGCCACGTCGGCGATCCGGTACGCGGCGAGCGAGCGCGCGAAGTCGTCCTTGACGTGCAGCACCACCGGCCGCCAACCCGGCGTCCCGAACTCCTCGTTGATCGCGTCCGCGACCCGCCGCACCTCCTGCGTGTACTCCCGGTACACCGCCAGATCCTGCCGCGACGGGTAGGCGAAGGCGACGTGCACGACCCGTTCCCGCCATTCGGGACGGTCGGCGAGCAACCGCCGGTAGGCGAGCAGGCCGCGCACGATGTTCTTGGACAGCTCCGTGCGGTCCACCCGGACGATGACCTTCCGGCCGCCGCCCGCGTCCTGTGCCGACTCACCCGCCCCGCCGTCGGCGTCGCGGCCCTCGACCTGCGCGCGCAGCGCGGTGCGGCGCTCCACCACGTCGGCCGCGCGCGAACGCTCGCGCAGGAACTCCGCGTCCGCGCCCAGGCCGTGCACCCCGAGGTGGGCCGTGCGCCCGTCGAGTTCGACCGTCAGCTCGCCCGATGCCGCGTCCCGCTCGACGCGCGCGCCGAGCACCCGGGCGCAGCAGTCCGCGAACGCCTCGGCCCAGCGCTCGGTCAGGAACCCGGCCCGGTCGCCGCCGAGGATGCCGCGCAACACGGCGTTGGCGACGTCGTCCGGCAGCATCCGGAAGTAGTCCGGCGGCGCCCACGGCGTGTGCGAGAAGTGCCCGATGCGCAGGTCGGGGCGGCGCTCGCGGAGCAGCGCGGGAACCAGCGAGAGGTGGTAGTCCTGCACCAGGACGGCCGCCCCCGGCGCGGCCTCGCGCGCGAGCGCGTCCGCGAAGGCGGCGTTGTACGCCTCGTACGCCTTCCACTCGCGCTGGAACTCCGCGTCGAAGGCCGGCTCCAGCGGGGTCTGGTACAGCAGGTGGTGGACGAACCAGAGCACCGAGTTGGCGATGCCGTTGTACGCCGCGGCGAAGACCTCGGGCGCGATGTCCAGCATCCGCACCCGCTGCCCGCCGGTGTCGCCGGTGTCGAGCAGCGCCCCTGCCGAGCCGCCGGCTCCCGTCGGGCCGTCGGCCCCGGGGGCGCGGGCCGCGGCCTGGCGCACCGCCTCCCGGTCGCCGTCGCCGAGCGCGGCGCATACCCACACCGCCCGGGCGTCGGCGCCGATCGCGGAGAGGCCCGAGACCAGTCCGCCGCCGCCGCGCTTGGCGGTCAGCGCGGGCGGCTCAGCCGATTCAGCGGGCTCAGCCGGTTCGGCGGCGCTCGCGCCGTCGGGCGTTGGTGTTCGCGATGGCGAACGAGGTGGTGGCGATGTCAGGGCGTACGAGACCGGCCCACGGTTCGACGCGACCAGCACCTGGGCACCGGGCCCGGGGTCGGCGTCGCGCGCGCGTTCGGCGGCGTCCTGCTCGGAGTGCGCGGAGACCATGTGCCGAGCCTAGCCACCACCGGAACCGCTCAAACGTACGGACCCGATCCGCCCCACCCGCCCGGCCGGTCGCCCCGCCATCCCCCGGGCCCCGTCCGCCCCGTCCGCCCCGGCTGTCCCGGCTGTCCCGGGTGTCCCGGGTGGCGCCGCGGGCTTCCCCTCCGCCGGCCCCGCTACGCTGCCCAGCGCTCCGCGTACTCCCGGACCTCGATCATCGGCGGGCGTTCCTCGGTGTCCACCGGGTGCGTCCGCGGCTCGAATCCGCCGCCGGCGCCGCGCGTGAACTGGGTGAGCCGTGGGCGCGTCAAGTGGCCCCGTTTGAGACGGAGCTGGGCCGTGCGGTAGATCGCCGCCGCCATCCGGCCGAGGGCCTGGCCGTCCTGGTGGCGGTGGCGGCGTACGCCCACGTCCACCTGGCCGAGCGCGTCGAGCCCGACCGTGTGCAGCGCGTCCACGAGCAGGCCCAGCTCCACGCCGTAGCCGACCGGGAACGGCAGCCGCTCGAGCAGCGAACGGCGCGCCGCGTACTCGCCGCCGAGCGGCTGCACGAACCCCGCGAGCTGCGGCCAGTGCAGGTTCAGCAGCGGCCGGGCCACCAGCTCGGTCACCCGGCCGCCCTGTCCGACGGGCCCGGCGCCGGCCTCGGCCCCGCGCGCCGCCGGTTCGAGCGGCCGGTCGTACATGGCCTTCACGAACTGCATCTCCGGGTCGGTGAGCAGCGGGCCGACGATCCCGGAGACGAAGGTGGCGGAGAAGTCGCGCAGGTCGGCGTCGACGAAGCAGACGATGTCGCCGCTGGTCGCGAGTAGCGAACGCCACAGCACCTCGCCCTTGCCCGGTACCGTCGGCACCCGGGGCAGCAGGCTGTCCCGGTGCACCACGCGCGCGCCGGCCGCGCGCGCGACCTCGGCGGTGCCGTCCGTCGCGCCGGAGTCGAGCACCACCAGTTCGTCCACCAGCGGGACCGCCCGCATCAGGTCGCGCCGGATCGCGTCGACGATCGCCCCGACCGTTGCCTCCTCGTTCAGCGCGGGCAGCACCACGCTGATGCTGCTGCCACCGGCCCGTTTCGCCGCGAGGAGCAGGTCGAGCGGACGGTCGGCAGCGGACCAGGACCGGCGACTGAGCCAGCGCTCCACCTCTTCCAGCACCTGCGTTACTCCTTTGCGCGCCGAGCGGCGCTCGATGTTACTTTCATCTCGTGGTTTGGACGACCCTCACTCGGGTCCCAGCCTTCGGTTACAGTCTTGAACAATGCGGATGACCGTCGCATGCCGGGGTCATCACGCCAATAAAGCCTGGCTCCAAGGAGCCGGTGCCATACCGCTCATCCAGAGGGGCAGAGGGACACGGCCCGTTGAAGCCCCGGCAACCCTCCAGTCGGTTTCTCGCACCGCGAGGCTCCCGGCGGGGAAGGTGCCAATTCCGTCTCGTGGCGAGATGCGTCGCGAGGAAGATGAGGAGAAAGGGCCTCGCCTCCATGGTTGTGCAAGTCACCGAAAGCACCACCGCCCCTGCCACGTCGGACGCGTCCGCCGCGCCCGTGGACCTCGGCCCGGCCGCCGCGCTCTCCTGTCGCGAGTGCGGCGAGCGCTTCGACCTCGGCCCGATCTCCGCCTGTGCGCTGTGTTTCGGCCCCCTTGAGGTGGCACGACCTGCCGACCGGCGACCCGCAGGGGCTGCGCGAGCGCATCGAGGCCGGCCCGAACAGCATCTGGCGGTACGCACCGCTGCTGCCGGTGCCCGCCGACGTCGCGTCCAAGCCCAACCTGAACCCGGGCCTGACCCCGCTGGTCAAGGCCCACCGACTGGCCGGCGAGCTGGGCGTCACCGGCGGGCTGTACGTCAAGGACGACTCGGGCAACCCGACCCACTCCTTCAAGGACCGGGTCGTAGCCATCGCCGTCGAGGCCGCGCGCGCCTTCGGCTTCACCACCCTCTCCTGCTCCTCGACCGGTAACCTGGCCGGCGCGGTCGGCGCCGCCGCCCGTGCGGGCTTTCGTTCCTGCGTGTTCATCCCGCACGACCTGGAGGCCGGCAAGGTCGTCATGGCCGCGGTCTACGGCGGCGAACTGGTCGCCGTCGAGGGCACGTACGACGACGTCAACCGGTTCTGCAGCGAACTGATCGGCGACTCGCTCGGCGAGGGCTGGGGCTTCGTCAACGTCAACCTGCGCCCGTACTACGGCGAGGGCTCCAAGACGCTGGCGTACGAGATCTGCGAGCAGCTCGGCTGGGAGATCCCGGACCAGATCGTCATCCCGATCGCCTCCGGATCGCAGCTCACCAAGATCGACAAGGGGCTCAAGGAGCTGATCAAGCTCGGTCTGGTCGAGGACAAGCCGTGCAAGATCTTCGGCGCGCAGGCCGAGGGCTGCTCGCCGGTCTCCCGGGCCTTCAAGGACGGGCACGACGTGGTGCGCCCGGTCAAGCCCAACACCATCGCCAAGTCGCTGGCCATCGGGAACCCGGCCGACGGCCCGTACGTGCTGGACATCGCCCGGCGCACCGGGGGAGCGGTCGAGGACGTGACCGACGAGCAGGTGGTGGACGCCATCAAGCTGCTCGCGCGCACCGAGGGCATCTTCGCGGAGACCGCGGGCGGCGTGACCGTCGGCGTCACCAAGAAGCTCATCGAGACCGGCCAGCTCGACCCGGCCCGCACCACCGTCGTCCTCAACACCGGCGACGGGCTCAAGACGCTGGACGCCGTCGCGCCCACCACCGGGCCCACCGCGACGATCAAGCCGAGCCTCGACGCGTTCCGCGCGGCGGGTCTGGCGGGCTGACGCCCGCGGCGCCGGCCACCCACTCGGCCGGCGCCCCGTCCGCCGCGATCAGCAAGCTTTCCGTTCTCCCACGAAGGTGGCCCCCTCATGAGCGTCAACGTTCGCATTCCGACCATCCTGCGCACTTACACCGGCGGCAAGGCCGAGGTGCCCGCCGAGGGCGCGACCCTCGGCGATGTGCTGGCGGACCTGGAGAAGAACCACCAGGGCATCGCCGCCCGGGTGCTCGACGACCAGGGCAAGCTGCGCCGCTTCGTGAACGTGTACGTCAACGACGACGACGTCCGCTTCGACCAGGGTCTTCAGACGGCGACCCCAGACGGCGCCGGCATTTCCATCATTCCCGCCGTCGCCGGCGGCTGACCCGCGCATTCCGCGGTGCGAACTGCCCAAATTGCCCCGTCCACGAGAAAGTGGACGGGGCAATTCCGTGTTTGAAACCGCGATAAGGTTGAACTGATCTCCCTCCCTCTCTTACGGGCCCGTGCGCGGAACGCGGCAGCGGTCGGTCAAAATGTGCGTGAGGTGTGGACGTGATTTGCCGGGTTCCTCCCGCCATGTCCAGCCCGACTTAACCGGTAATCACCGGATTTGACCTCGTATGGCCGATGACGCGCGCCCAGAATTCTCGTCCGATTGACCTGTTGCTCTGGGCATCTGGGCAGATACATTCAGCCGCGGTCGACGCGTTCCGGCGCACGCCCCAGGGGTCCCCTTTCCGCAAGTGAGGGGTTTCTCAGGGGTGAGGTCTGACCCGGGTCCGCGGAGTGCGGTCCTGCGCAAGGGCCAGCAATAGGGGAGTTAGGAATGGCTCAGGGCACCGTCAAGTGGTTCAACGCGGAGAAGGGGTACGGCTTCATCGCGGTCGACGGTGGTGCGGACGTGTTCGTCCACTACAGCGCGATCCAGATGGACGGGTACCGCACCCTCGAGGAAGGCCAGCGGGTCGAGTTCGAGATCTCGCAGGGCCAGAAGGGGCCGCAGGCGGACATGGTCCGCGTGGCCGGCTGAGCGCCGACCGACTGCAGCGCGAACAAGGGCCCGCACCCTCGGCAGGGGGGTGCGGGCCCTTCGCGTGCCCCGCCCGATCGTGGCCGCATGGCACACCCCGGTCGCGGCCCGGGCCGCGCGCGGTGGTGAGCGACTGGCGCGCCGTTCGGGTCCCGCTCGCGCCCGCGTCCACGGCCGCTGGCGTACGGGCGGGCGGGCCGGCTCGTGTCGGGGGCGCGGCCGCCTCGTGTACGGCTCGCACACGGCGCACGCCCACCCTGACCCCGCCCCACGCCACCGCGCCGGGCGCCCGCTGACGGCCCGTACGGCCCCCGGCACTCCACCGGCCGCGCCGTCCCTGGCGGCCCGCCCTTCGTTCCCGCGCGTTGCGACTGCGTACGGTGAACGTGGAGGGGGCGATCACGGGGCCACGGGGCGGACCGTATCCCCGACCACCGCCCCTCACCGACGCTCCTGCGGAGCGCGCCTTGCACTCGGGGGTGCCGAGTGCTAATCATTGGTGTTAGCACTCTGATGTCGAGAGTGACAGCAGGACCGGGTCGGTGAGGCCCGCAGGTCGGGTGGGAAGGAACCGCTCGGCAGGCAGGCCGTCCGTCGCGGGCGCCGCGCGCGGTCCTGGAGTATCCACCCTCCCCCAGCCACTGGCCGGGGGGACCCCCAGTCCTGGGAGGACCACTTCATATGGCCAAGATCATCGCGTTCGACGAGGAGGCACGGCGCGGTCTCGAGCGCGGGATGAACCAGCTCGCCGATGCCGTCCGGGTCACCCTCGGCCCCAAGGGCCGCAACGTCGTCCTTGAGAAGAAGTGGGGCGCGCCCACGATCACCAACGATGGTGTGTCCATCGCCAAGGAGATCGAGCTCGAGGACCCGTACGAGAAGATCGGCGCCGAGCTGGTCAAGGAGGTCGCGAAGAAGACGGACGACGTCGCCGGTGACGGCACGACGACCGCGACCGTCCTGGCCCAGGCGCTCGTCAAGGAGGGCCTGCGCAACGTCGCCGCCGGCGCCAACCCGATGGCCCTCAAGCGCGGCATCGAGCGTGCCGTCGAGGCCGTCTCGGCGCAGCTCCTCGAGCAAGCCAAGGACGTGGAGACCAAGGAGCAGATCGCCTCCACCGCCTCCATCTCCGCCGCTGACACCCAGATCGGCGAGCTGATCGCTGAGGCGATGGACAAGGTCGGCAAGGAAGGCGTCATCACCGTCGAGGAGTCGCAGACCTTCGGGCTCGAGCTGGAGCTCACCGAGGGTATGCGCTTCGACAAGGGCTACATCTCCGCGTACTTCGCGACGGACATGGAGCGTATGGAGGCGTCCCTGGACGACCCGTACATCCTGATCGTCAACTCCAAGATCTCCGCGGTGAAGGACCTGCTCCCGCTCCTGGAGAAGGTCATGCAGTCGGGCAAGCCGCTGCTGATCATCGCCGAGGACGTCGAGGGTGAGGCCCTGTCCACCCTGGTCGTCAACAAGATCCGTGGCACCTTCAAGTCCGTCGCCGTCAAGGCCCCGGGCTTCGGTGACCGCCGCAAGGCCATGCTCGGCGACATCGCCATCCTCACCGGTGGCACGGTCATCTCCGAGGAGGTCGGCCTCAAGCTGGAGAACGCGGGTCTCGACCTGCTGGGCCGCGCCCGCAAGGTCGTCATCACCAAGGACGAGACCACCATCGTCGACGGTGCCGGCGACAGCGAGCAGGTCCAGGGCCGGGTCAACCAGATCCGCGCCGAGATCGAGAACTCGGACTCGGACTACGACCGCGAGAAGCTCCAGGAGCGCCTGGCGAAGCTGGCCGGCGGCGTGGCCGTCATCAAGGCCGGTGCCGCCACCGAGGTCGAGCTGAAGGAGCGCAAGCACCGCATCGAGGACGCGGTGCGCAACGCCAAGGCCGCCGTCGAGGAGGGCATCGTCGCCGGTGGTGGCGTGGCCCTGCTGCAGGCTTCCGCCGTCTTCGAGAAGCTGGAGCTTGAGGGCGACGAGGCCACCGGTGCGCAGGCCGTGCGCCTGGCCTTGGAGGCCCCGCTCAAGCAGATCGCGGTCAACGCCGGCCTTGAGGGTGGCGTCGTCGTGGAGAAGGTGCGCAACCTGACCCCGGGTCACGGCCTGAACGCCGCGACCGGCGAGTACGTCGACCTGCTGGCCGAGGGCATCATCGACCCGGCCAAGGTGACGCGTTCCGCGCTGCAGAACGCCGCGTCGATCGCCGCGCTGTTCCTCACCACCGAGGCCGTCATCGCCGACAAGCCGGAGAAGGCCGCCCCCGCGGGCGCGCCGGGCGGCATGCCGGGCGGTGACATGGACTTCTGATCCGCGTCGCGGATCGGCTGCTCCGACGAACGAGGGCGGCACCGCCTGCAGGTGCCGCCCTCGGGCGCGTCCGGGCCCGGTTCGTCCGGGCGGCGTTCCCGGGGCCGGGCCCGGGGCGGCGCGGGCCGTCGGGCTCCGGCCGGGCGGGTCGCCCGTGCTGGACGGGCTGCCCGGGCTGGACGGGGTGTTCGTGCCGGGCGGGGCGCTCGTGTCGTGCGGGTCGCCCGTGCCGTGCCGTGCGGGCCTTGCCGTCCCGCCGGTCTCAGGCCGCGCGGGCGGCATCGATCGCCGCTCTGAGGTGCCCGTTCGACTCCGTGAGCAGCCGCTCGGCCGTCGCGGCGTCCACGTCCGCGAGGAGGGTGAGGATGGCGTTCTTCACCTCGCCGCCGGTGGCCGCTAGGGACCTCGCCGCCGGTGGCCGCTAGGGCCGCCTCGATCTCCCGCTCCGGCGCGCCGGTGGCCAGCGCCACGATGCGGCGCGAGCGGGCGCGCAGCTTCTCGTTCAAGGCCCGCACGTCCACCATCAGGTTCCCGTACGTCTTGCCGAGCCGGATCATGGTCAGCGTCGAGACCATGTTGAGCACCAGCTTCTGGGCCGTGCCCGCCTTGAGCCGGGTGGAGCCGGTGAGCAGTTCGGGGCCGACGACGACCTCGATGCCGTGCTCGGCGGCGGCCGCGAGGGCCGAGCCCGCGTTGCAGGCCAGCCCCACTGTCAGGGCGCCGCGCTCGCGCGCGTACGTCACGGCCCCGACGGCGTACGGCGTGCGCCCCGAAGCGGAGACGCCCACCACGCTGTCGCGGTCGGTCAGCTTCAGCGCGGCCAGGTCGGCGGCGGACAGCTCGGCACTGTCCTCGGCACCCTCGATCGGGGTCACCAGCGCGTCCGGGCCACCCGCGATGAGGCCGATGACCTGGTCGCGGGCCGCGTTGAAGGTCGGCGGGCACTCGCTGGCGTCGAGCACCCCGAGCCTGCCCGCGGTGCCTGCGCCCGCGTAGATCAGCCGGCCGCCGTCGGCCATCCGCGCGGCGATCGCGTCGATCGCCGCGGCCACCTGCGGAAGCCGCTCGGCGATGGCGGTGGGGACGGCGGCGTCCTCCGCGTTCATCAGACGGGCGATGGCGAGCGTGTTGAGCCGGTCGACGTCGGCGAGTTCGGGGCGGAACGCCTCGGTCGTCAGGGTGTCGAGCTCGGCGCCGAGCCGGTCGTGCGCTTGGCCCTGGATGCTGGAGTTCATGCGACGGGGGCTCTTTCTCGGTACGGATGAGGGAGGTTCGCAGGAGAGAGCTGGTACGGCTGGGTACGGCTGTTACGCGTCCGGGTTCGGGGTTCGCGGACCCGGGTGCGGGCGCGCCGCGCGGGCGGGGTGTCGCGGTCGGCGTGCGGGAGGCGGCGGACGGAGCTCAGCGGCCCGGGCGCGGGTCGTGGCGGTGCGCCAGCGCCTCGTAGGAGGCGGACAGGGCCGGGGCCGCGGTGGCGTAGGTGCGCTGCGCGACGCCGACGAACAGGCAGTCCACGACGAGGAGTTGGCTCGTACGGCTGGACATCGCGGCCGGTCGCAGCTCGCTCTCGCGGGCGGTTGAGGTGGTCAGCACCAGGTCCGCGTACTGGGCGACCTCGGCCTCCGGGTGCCCGGTGATCGCCACCGTCGTCGCGCCCTGGTCGAAGGCCGTGCGCAGCGGCTCGATGACGTCGATGGTGCGGCCCGAGTGCGTGATCGCGATGGCCACGTCGCCCGGCCGGAGCTGCACGGCGTTGGTCACCGCCAGGTGCGGGTCGGTGTGGGCGTGCGCGATGAGCCCGATGCGCAGCAGCTTCTGCACCAGGTCCTGGCCGACCAGGCCGGAGGCGGCGATGCCGTACGCGTCGACGCGGCGGGCGGCCACCAGCGCCGCCACGGCGGCGTCCAGCTGGATCGGGTCGAGGGCCGCGGCGGTGTCCGCCAGGCACTGCTGTTCCTCCTGGGCCAGCTTGGCGACGACGTCGGCTATCGGGTCGTCGACCGCGATGTCGGCGGTGACGGCCGGCGCGCGGCCGGCGGCCTGTTGGGCGGCGAGCGCGGCGAGGGCCAGCCGCAGGTCCCGGTAGCCCGGGTAGCCCAGGACGCGGGCGGTGCGTACGACGGTGGCCTCGCTGGTGCTGGTGCGCTCGGCGAGGCCGGTGACGGTGAGCGCGGCGCAGCCGGCCGGGTCGGCGGCGACCTTCTCGGCGACGCGCTGCATGGAGCGGGTCATGGACGGGGCCAGGGCGCGGACCTTGGCCGTCAGGGCGGCCGGGGCCAACAGACCGGACGGCGCGGCGTCGGCGAGCCGGCCACCGCCGTCGGTGGAAGTTTCTTTCAGTCTGCTGCTCACTCTCTGAAAGGTATTTTCAGTCATGGCGGGCGTCAACCCTCGGTGCCCCTGACAATGGAGCCATGGAGCCCGAACAGACACTGCACATGGCGCGGGCGCTGGTGCTCGCCGACCTGTCGGCGGGGGACGTGGCGCGGGCGGACGTGGTCTCGCTCGTGGAGGACGCGGTGGCCCACCGCCTGTGGTGGGTCGAGCAGTGGCCCGAGGGCTCGGAGTTCGTGGCGGGTCTGTTGGCTCAGGACGTCCAGGACGCCCTGCTTGAGCGGTACGGGCGGTGCCCGGTGTGCGTGGGCGACCTGCACGCGCTGGAGGTGGAGCCCGAGTTGGGCGCCGACCCGCACTGGGTGTGCGCCAAGACCACGGTCGCGGTCGCCCGGGTGGGCGCGCTGGGCTCCGTGGGGTCGGGCGGTGGGGGCCGCGGCCCGACACGGGACCGCGAGGCCGAGGACGAGCACTGATGGCCGTGTACATCGACCCGCCCGTGTGGCCCGGACACGGCCGGATGTTGTCGCACCTGGTCAGCGACGTCTCGTACGCGGAGCTGCACGAGTTCGCCGAGCGCGTCGGCGTTCCGCGGCGCGGCTTCGACCGCGACCACTACGACCTGCCGTCGGCCAGCTACGCGGCGGCGGTGGAGGCCGGCGCGATCGAGGTGAGCAGCAAGGAGCTGGTGCGGCGGCTCACCGGGGCCGGGCTGCGTCGGCCCCGGTAGGGGGCCGACGGCGCGGCGCCGCCGCGCGACGACAGCCTGGGCGACCCCGGTTCGGCGGGCGGCGCCGCCCCGTAGCCCGGTGGCCCCTCGGCCTCCGGCGGTCGGGCGCCTGGTGCGTCGCCGGGGCGGGCGGGCCCGGGGCGCGGGTCCGCCCGCCGCGCGGCGGGGGATCAGGTGGTGGAGCAGGGCCCCGCCGCCGTGGTGGTTTCGGTCTTGGCCGGGGCGGCGGCCTTCGGCGCGGAGTCGGCCGAGCTGGCCACCACGCGGGTGCCGGACTCGGTGGCGGTGCTCCGCCGGTGCAGGCGGGAGGCCACGGCCGTGGTGCCGACGGCGAGGGCGGCCAGCGCGGCGGCGGTCCACGCGACGGCCGGGTAGCCCCAGCCGGCGCCGATGACCAGGCCGCCGAGCCAGGGGCCGACCGTGTTGCTGATGTTGAACGCCCAGGTCGTGGTGGCCCCGGCCAGGGTGGGCGCTGCGCTCGCGACGTTGAACATCCGGGGGTTGAGCGCGGGTGCCGTGGTGAAGGCGGTGACGCCGAGCAGCAGCGACAGGGTGACGGCGGCGACCGGCCACCGCCGCGGTGAGCGCCAGCAGCGTGAGCACGGCCGTGGAGGCCGTGATGCCGCCGTAGATGGTGCCGAACAGGTGCGCGTCCGCGATGCGCCCACCGATCGCCGTGCCGATCAGGGCGCCGACGCCGAACAGGCCGAGCACGGTCGGCACCCAGCTCTCCTTCAGGCCCGCGGTGTCGGTGAGCAGCGGTGCGAGGTAGGAGAACAGGGCGAAGACGGCGCCGCCGTTCAGGGCCGTGGTGATCAGCGCGAGCCACACCTGCCGGTCCCGGTAGATGAGCAGCTCCCGGCGGAGTGAGGGCGCGTCGTCGCCGGTCGCGGGCGCCGTACGGGGCACGAGGGCGATGACGCCGACGAGCCCGAGCGCGGACAGTCCGGCCACCGCCCAGAAGGCGGCGCGCCAGCCGGCGTGCTGGCCGAGGAACGCGCCGGCGGGCACGCCGGCGATGTTGGCGATGCTCAACCCGCCGACCATCACGGCCATCGCCCGGGCCCGCGCGGTCACCGGCACCAGCGAGACGGCCACCGACGCCCCCACGGCCCAGAACCCGGCGCAGGCGAGCGTGCTGATGACGCGGGAGACGAACAGCACGGCGTACGTGGGGGCGACCGCGCCGGCTATCTGGCCGAGCCCGAAGACGGTCAGCAGGGCGATCAGGGTCGTCCGGCGCGGCAGCCGCAGGGTGGCGGCGGCTAGCACCGGGGCGCCGACCACCATGCCGACCGCGAACGCGGAGAACAGCAGGCCGGCCTGGGGGATGGAGACGCCCATGTCGCGGGCGAGCGGCTGGAGCAGCCCGGAGAGCATGAACTCCGAGGTGCCGAGCGCGAAGACCGAGCACGTACACGGCGATGGGCATGCGGTGGGGCGCCGCGGGTGACTCGGGGGAAGCGGGAGGCGCGGGGGCAGGGTGGGGCGCTGTGGGTTCAGTCGGGACGGGCATGACAGGCAAGAACAGTCCGCCGCCTGACATTCCCGGTGCGCCGCTGCTACCTGGTGTCTTTCCGCAGGTCACACGCCCGTCAGCGGTCAGACGGCACGGCCGGGGACCCGGCCTGGCCAGCCCCCGCTGCCGCCCCCGGGCCGCCGCCCGCCCGTGCACCGCGCCCCCGAGCCGCCACGCCTCCCGAGCCGCCACGCCCCCGAGCCGCCGCCCGCCCCGAACCGCACCCCCGAGCCGCGCCGGCGCTACGCGCTCAGCAGCTCCAGTTCGGTGGCGAGATTGCGGCGCGCGACCCGCTCCCAGCGGGTCTGCCCGGTGGGCGTCCTGAACAGCGGCTCCTGGCCGAGGAGTTGACGCAACACGTCGGCGCGCCCGGCGCGGAACGCGTCGTCGGGCACGAACGCGTACTCCGCGCGCACGGCCGCCGCGTACTCCTGCGGACCGCCCGCCAGCACCGCCAGGTCCGCTTCGCACAGCACCTGGTCGTTGTGGTCCCGCTCGGCCGGGTCGTGCTCGATGGTCAGCCGCACCAGGCGGGCCACCTCGGCGGTGGTCTCCCGCGAGACGCCGGCCTCCGGCAGCGCGCGCTCGGCCAGCCGGGCGCTGCGCTCCTCGTTGGTGGAGCGGTCCGGCAGGTAGACCGCTTCGTGGAACCAGGCGGCGAGCCGCACCGCGTCGGGGTCGTCCGCGTGGTGGGCCAACTCGTCGACGCGGTTGAGCACGGCGATGAGGTGGTCGGTGGTGTGGTACCGGCGATGCGGCTCGGCCCAGCGGGCGAGCAGGTTCTCGCCGTACGGAAGCGGGTCGGGCCCCGCGCCGCTCGCGCGCGCGTTGATCAGCGCCTGCGCCCAGCGCGAGAGCAGGGCGTCGGTCGCGGGGTGCGGGGAGCCGGTCGCGGCGGGGGTTTCGGCCGGATCCGTGGCCGACTCCGCGGGGTGGGGCTCGGGCTCCGACGCGCCCGGGTCCTGGCGTTCGTGCTGGCCGGCGCGGCGGTCGCCGAAGGAGGCGTCGCCGGAAGGGGAATGGGGATGTGGCACGGGGGCTGGCATAGGCCAATTGTGAGGTACACCTTCCGGTCCCGGGCCGGGATGTGGCACTCTGTGTTACTTGTCAAGACTAATTCTTGAGGTGATCGCGCTCGGCGTGGACGACGCGGTCGCGGCCGAGGCCGGATGGGCGGATCGCCTCGAACTGGTCACCGACATGGCGGCCGACGGGCTCACCCCCACGCTCGACGGCTTCGGCGCGATCCGGTCCGCCGTCGACCTCCCGCTGCGGGTCATGCTCGGCTCCGCCGACGGCTTCGCCGCGGGCGGCGAGAGCGCGGTGGCGGCCCTGTGCGCGAACGCCCGAGCGCTCCGCGCCGAGGGCGCTGACCAGTTCGTCTTTGGTTTCCTGAACGAGGCGGGGCAGCCCGACCTAGCCACCGTGCGCGCGCTGGCCGAGGCCATCGACGGCGCCTCGTGGACCTTCCACCGCGCCATCGACCGGGCCGCCGACCGCGACCTGGCCCGCAAGCGGCTGATCGAACTCCCCTGCCTCGAGACGTACTTGACGTCCGGCTCGGCGACCGGCGTGGACGCCGGTCTGGCCACGCTGGCAGCCGAGGCGAAGCGTGGCCAGGTCGGCGAACCCGGGTACGAGCCGACCATCCTCGTCGGCGGCGGCCTGCGCCTGGACCACCTGCCCGCGCTGCGCGCGGCGGGCGTCGACGCCTTCCACATCGGCGGCGCCGCCGGCCCAAGGGCTGGTTAGGCCCGGTGGACGTCGAGTCCGTCGTCGCCTGGCGCACGGCACTGGACGCACCGGTGGGCGTGGGCTGAGGCGCCTCCCGGGCCCGGGACCGCCACGGGCCGGCGCGGCGCGGCAGGAACTGAGGCGCGCGTGGGCGCGGGCGGAGGCGCCCCGCGCCCACGCGCGTGGCCTCGTGCGACGCCAGACACGGCCGGGTCGCGTGCCTACCGGTGTGACTCAGCCGGCCGCGTCCACGAACCTCATCCTCCGGTTCATCGCGATCGCGCTCGCGTTGGCCGGATGGTGGACCGTACGGACCGCGGGCAGCCCGCACTCCCTGACGAAGGCCATGCCGTACGTCTTCATGGCCAGGGAGACGCCCCGCCCCCGGTAGGCGGCGCGCACCCCGGTCATCTCGTTCATCGCGAACGTGCTGTGCCGCGAGGTCGCCGCCATCCCCACCCACGCGTCGCCGTCCAGCGCGAGCACGACGCCCCGCGGGTCGTACGAGACATCGTCGAACCGTCGCCGAACGAACTCCTCGTACGAGAAGAACTCCCCGCGCTCCGGTATGTCGGCGGAGCACTCCTTGTTCAGCTCGTACACCGCCCGCCGGTGCTCCGGCGTGTCCCCCAACTCGGCGAGCGTGGTCAGCCGCAGGCCGGCGGCCTGGCACGCGCGCACGTACCGCTCGAAGCGGGCCCCGTCGAACGCAGCCACGTCGAGTTCGAGCCGCACCCAGTGATCGGTCACGCTTCTCCTCCGCTCCCCGTCGCGGGCCCGGACGCCCGTGTGTTCGGTGGGGCCATCCTCGGGGACGGTGGTGGCGGGGACAAGATCACGACGGGGGTGGTGGGTAGTGGGGCTCGCCCTACGCCCCTCGGTCGTACCAGCGCTCCATCAGCTCGCGCATGGCTTGCAGCAGCACGTCCTTCCGGGGGACGTCCGAGGATCCACTGGTGGCGATGGCGTCGCGTAGTTCCTCAGGCCGCCGCGGCGCGCCCGGGCCGCCGGGTAGTGGCACACCAGGGCGGCAGCCGTCGCGTCCCACCAGCGAGATTCCGCCCCGACTCCGGTCGAAGTCCGTGCCCGGCGTGACGGACAACCCGCCCGGGCGGGCAGGCACGGACAGCCACTCCGCACCTTCGCCGTCATCCTGCGACGTTCCTCCGGCACGGCGAGAAACGCGCTCGTCAGCAGCCCGCTCTGCTCCTCGAACCGCATCTCGTCTCCCTCGGCCCACAGCCAGTCGGTACTCCCCGACCCCACCCGCGCGTGTTCCTCGCGCTCCCGGGCGTCGCGATACCGGCCCACGGCTACGTACTCGCCACTCAACGAGTACCGGGGGCGGTGACGCATTCCATCACCCAGCCCGGGGCCCGTGCCGACCGCGTGCAGGTAGGCGGTCACCGCTTCGGTGATGTCATGGTGCACAGGGGTCCTCGCGGGGAGGCGGGGTTGACTGGCGGAGGGTGTGAACTGTCAGGTGGCGCTTTTCGTGGCACGCGTGTGCGGGCCGTCATCGGTCAGCAGGTCTGGTGGCGGGCCCTCCCGGAAGTGCCGATAAGGGTGGAGTGTCAGCCAGCGCATGGCGTCAGGAAAACTGACCAGGCTTTCGTAGTTGGTATCCAGAACGCCATTCAGGTCCGGGATTACACGCTCAAGAAGCGTGCGAGCGCACGCTATTCTCTCGTATTCGATCAGTGTGGCGCGGAAAGTCCCTATCCGCTCCGCGATCCAGGCGAGTTCGCTTTCATCGCATTCATCCAGGACGTCCTGGCTGAAGTCCACCCCGAACGTGCAGTCGCCGCACGCGTAGCGCTCGAATTGCGGCCCTGCGGCTAAGCGGGGAAAGCTGCGGAGGCGGGCAACTAGCGTGGGGTGGTGCGTCACGCTGGTGAACAGGATCAGCGTGTCCCTCATGGGGCAATCACCTGCACGATGTCGGTCCTCCACTTCGCCCCCAGGCCAGAGCCCGCGACGCGGCATCAATCTCGGCCTCTCCGTGACCGGTCCGATAGAAGATCTCCATCCCGCCCAGGGCGTGAACCGTGGTTTTCAGGAGAATGGGTCCCAGCAGAGCCAGTCGCCGCGGAAGCAGCGTTAGATGCTCGGTCGGTGAGATTCCTGAGTCCCGTACGGAGGCGGGCGGGGCGCCTCGGTCAACTGTCGCGTGTTCGTCGATCCCGATGACGATACTCAAGATGTCACCCGCACGTGCGCGATCACGAAGGCGCGCATGTCCCAAACGGCTGACAAGAGCACTCGCACGTCTTCTTGCGAACATCCTCGTTCGGCGAGAAATGCTTCTCTCACCTCAACTAGTTGATATGTCAGTTGGAATATTACTTCGAACTGCGGGATGTTGAGAGTGACCGTGTGCACCATGGGCTCGTGTTTCCCGGGTGTTACACCCCCACCCGACCCTCCTCCCGCGCGAGTTCCGCCGGTAGCGGCTGCGCGTGGACGATGGTCAGGCCCGACACGGCGCGGGTGAGGGCGACGTAGAGGCGGCGCAGGCCGGTGCGGTGGGCGGGGACCCGGGCGCGTCCGTGGCACCGGCCTCGCCCGTGGCCTCGGTGGCCGGCCGGGTCGTCGGGCCGGTCAGCAGCGGCTCGCCGGCCACCACCGCGGCCGGCTCGTCGAGGACCACGTAGTCGTACTCCAGGCCCTTGGCGAGCGAGGCCGGGACCAGGGTGAGGCGGGCGTCGGCCGTGCTCTCCTCGCCGGGGGAGAGGTAGCTGAGGCCGGCCGACGTGAGGGCGTCGGCGAGGGCCGGGACGCGGGCGTCGGTGGCGATGAGACCAATCGACCCTTCCTGGGCCAGGGCGCGTTGGCAGGCCGCGACCACCTCCGCGTCGAGCGCCGCGCCCCCCTCGCCCGCGTCCTCCGTGGCCACCCGGTGGAACTCCAGCGAGCCCGGGGTCTCCCGTACCGAGGTCGCCTCCGTCAGGTCCGGGGCGATCGAGGGCAGTAGCCGCGAGGCGTACGCGATCACCTCGCGCGGCACGCGGAAGCCGCGCGTCAACTCCTCGACCCGGGCCTCCGGCTTGCCCAGGTGGTGCAGCGCCTCGGCCCAACTCCCGCTGGCCCACCGCGTGGTGCCCTGCGCGATGTCGCCGAGGACGGTCGCCGAACCCGTCGTGCAGCGCCGGCCCACCGCGCGGTACTGCATCGGCGACAGGTCCTGCGCCTCGTCCAGCACCACGTGCCCGAGCCAGGGCGTGCGTTCGATCAGGTCGGCCGCCTCGTCGATCAACACGGCGTCCGCCGCCGACCACTTCGCCGACTTCGGACTGCGGGCCGGCTTCTCCCACAGCAGCGTGTGCTGCTCCTCCTCGGTGAGGATGTCCGCCGCGTGCTCGGCCAGCCCGTCGGCGTCCGAGAGCAGCCGCAGCACCAGCTTGACCGGATCGACCGCCGGCCAGATCTCCTTGACCGCCGCGTTGCGGGCCACCGCGTCCTGCACCCGGTCGTCCGGAGCCTCGCCGGACTGCTCCATGCGCACCAGTACGGCGTGCGCGATGCGCTGCGGCAGCGCCGCGCGGGCTGCCCCGTACCGGATGTCGCGGGCGAGCAACTCCCTTACGATCTCCTCCACCTCGTACGCCGGCACCCGCCACCGCCGCGAGCCGCGCGCCACGGCCACCGGCTCCTGGGGCATCCGCACCCCGGAGCGCAGCGCGCGGCTCAGCACCTCGGCTATCCGCGCGTCGCCCTTGATCCGGGCCCGCTCCGCGCTGTCCGTGCCGCGCACCTCCACGTACGCCACCAGGTCGGCCACCGTCGCCTGCTTGACCTGGAGTTCGCCAAGCGCCGGCAGCACCTGCTCGATGTAGTGCAGGAAGGGCTGGTTGGGGCCGATGACCAGGGTGCCTGTGCGGGCCAGCCGCTCGCGGTGCGCGTACAGCAGGTACGCCACCCGGTGCAGGCCGACGGCGGTCTTTCCGGTGCCGGGCGCGCCCTGCACGCAGACCGTGCCGCCGATGCCGGCGCGGACGATCTCGTCCTGTTCCGGCTGCATGGTGGCGACAATGTCGCGCATCGGACCGACGCGGGGCCGCTCGATCTCGGACTGGAGGAGCCTGCTGGTGCGCTCGCCGCCGTCGGCGCCGGGGCCGCTGAGCGGCTCGTCCTCGTACGCGGTCAACTCTCCGCCGGTGTAGCCGAAGCGCCGGCGCAGTACCACGTCCATCGGCTTCTTCGGGGACGCCTGGTAGAAGGGTTGGGAGATGGGTGCGCGCCAGTCGATGCCCATGGGTTCGCCGGCGGCGTCGTGCACGTGCCGGCGCCCGATGTAGAACCGGTCGCCGACCTCGTCCACCGTGCTCCCCACGGCCGGCCGGCCGGTCGGCCGGAGCGGGCGCGGCGGGCGTCTCGGTGGTGTGGTGGTCGTGCCCGTAGTCGAGGCCGCCGAAGAACAGCAGCGTGTCGGACAGGTCGGCGAGCGCCTTGATCCGCTCGTCGATGGTGTGCCGCAGGGACTCGGCGCTCACCCAGTTCCCGGCCGTGTCCTGGGTGTCGAGCGCCTCCGCGTCCTGGCGCATGGCCCGCAGCGCGGCCCGCGAGGCGGCCAGGTGCGCGCGCTCCCTGGCGAGCGGCCCGCCGCCGGCGGCGTCGGCCTCGTCGCCCTTGCCCGGGACGGCCGCGGCGCCCGTGGTCGGTTCGGGTGGTTCATCGGCGCTGGCGGGCAGGGGTGCGGCGGGTTGCCGTGCGTGCGACGGCACGGTGTGGCCTCCTGCTGTTGTACGAGGGCGTACCAAGCGCGCGTGGACGCCCGCGTGCGCTGAGGGGCGCGCGAGGGCGCACGTCGGCGCAGGGCGCCTACGCGCGGATGTGAGCGAAGACCGCCCGGTTTCCGTCCGGACGGCGGCGTTCCCTGGCGGTGAGGGAGGCGGGGGACCCGGCACGGCCGGGGAAGAGCGAGAGTTTAACCACGAGGACAGGCGGACGCGAGCGGTTTTCCACGGGACCGGCCGCGGTTCCCCGCTCCGGCTCGGGTGCGGGCGGGACGGGAATCTCAGGGTTGGCCTCCACCTCCCGTAGGGGATGCCATGGGACCGCAGGCGGAGGAGGGGCGCCCACCGACGTTTACACCGGCAGGCCGATGCCTGGGCCGCTCGCGAAATCGATGATGGAGTACATGAGCACCGCGACCATCACCTCAGCGCCCCTCACCCCGACGACCAGCGGCTACGGCTCCACGCCGCTGACCCCCGCGACCCCGGCCGTCTGCGCCACCGCCTCCGCGCCGCGCACCGGCCGGGCTCCCGCGCCCCCGCCGCCCGCTGGGCACCGCGCTGCACGCGGTGCGGGCCTTCGCGGGCGCCCCGTTCAGCGTGGCCGTGCTCGGCGACTACAAGGACGCGGGCGTGAGGAAGAAGTAGCCCCAGCCGACCGACCCGTATTCCACCGACCTGTACCTGACCGCCCGTACCCGACTGCCTCGCACCGACCGGCCCGCCGGCCCTCCTGCACCACCACCGCGCCCGCGACCGCCGACCCACGGACCTTCCGCGCGCCACGCCCTCCTACGGCCCGCCGCGCACGGCCCACCTCACACCATCCGTCCTACGACGGCCTCACGACGCCTCACGACGGACCCACGACGCTCATGGCGGCCCCACGACGACCTTCACGCGTCCTCGTCCGCGAGGAGTTCGCTCGCGTCGACGATCCGGTACGCGTAGCCCTGCTCGGCCAGGAACCGCTGGCGGTGGGCGGCGAAGTCCTGGTCGATCGTGTCGCGGGCGACCACCGAGTAGAACCTGGCCTCGTGCCCGTCCGCCTTCGGCCGCAGCACCCGCCCGAGCCGCTGGGCTTCCTCCTGCCGCGACCCGAACGTGCCCGAGACCTGGATGGCCACCGTTGCCTCGGGCAGGTCGATGGAGAAGTTGGCCACCTTGGAGACGACGAGGACCGACAGCTCGCCGGCCCGGAAGGCGTCGAACAGCCGCTCCCGCTGGGCGTTGGTCGTCTCGCCCTTGATCACCGGCGTGCCCAGGTGCTCGCCGAGTTCGTCGAGCTGGTCGATGTACTGCCCGATGACCAGCGTCTGCTCGCCCTGGTGCCGCTTGACCAGCGCCTCGGTGATCCGCCGCTTGGAGTCGGTGGTCGCGCAGTAGCGGTACTTCTCCTCGGCCTCGGCGGTCGCGTACGTCAGGCGCTCGCTGTCGGTCAGGTCGACCCGCACCTCGACGCAGTCGGCGGGCGCGATGTAGCCCTGCGCCTCGATCTCCTTCCACGGCGCGTCGAAGCGCTTGGGGCCGATGAGCGAGAAGACGTCCGACTCGCGGCCGTCCTCCCGTACGAGCGTCGCGGTCAGACCGAGGCGGCGGCGCGCCTGGAGGTCGGCAGTGAACTTGAACACCGGCGCCGGCAGCAGGTGCACCTCGTCGTAGACGATCAGCCCCCAGTCGCGGGAGTCGAACAGCTCAAGGTGCGGGTAGACGCCCTTCCGCCTGGTCGTCAGCACCTGGTATGTGGCGATGGTGACCGGCCGGATCTCCTTCTTCGTGCCGCTGTACTCCCCGATCTCGTCCTCGGTCAGCGAGGTGCGCCGCACCAGTTCGTGCTTCCACTGCCGGGCCGAGACGGTGTTGGTGACCAGGATCAGCGTGGTCGCCTTGGCCTCGGCCATCGCGCCGGCGCCGACCAGCGTCTTGCCCGCGCCGCAGGGCAGCACGACCACGCCGGAGCCGCCGTGCCAGAAGCCCTCGACGGCCTGCTTCTGGTACGGGCGCAGCGACCATTCGCTCTCGTCTAGCTCGATCGCGTGCGCCTCGCCGTCCACGTACCCGGCGAGGTCCTCGGCCGGCCAGCCCAGCTTGAGCAGGGTCCGCTTGATCTGCCCGCGCTCGGAGAGGTGCACCACGACGGTGTCCTCGTCGACGCGCGCCCCAACCAGCGGCTGCACTTTCTTCGAGCGCAGCACCTCCTCCAGGACCGGCCTGTCGCTGCTCTCCAGGACCAGCCCGTGCGTGGGGTGCTTGAGCAGCCGCAGCCGCCCGTAACGGGCCATCGTCTCGGCGACGTCCACGAGCAGGGCGTGCGGCACCGGGTACCGGGAGAACTCCACGAGCGCGTCCACCACCTGCTCCGCGTCGTGCCCGGCGGCCCTGGCGTTCCATAGGCCGAGCGGGGTGACCCGGTAGGTGTGCATGTGCTCCGGCGCGCGCTCCAGCTCCGCGAACGGGGCGATGGCCCGACGGCAGGCGCCGGCCTGGTCGTGGTCCACCTCCAGGAGGAGTGTCTTGTCGCTCTGGACGATGAGGGGTCCGTTCACGTTGCCTCGCCCTTTCCGCTGCTGACCGGCTGGCATCGGCGACCACCCGGGCCGCCCTGGACCGCGCGAGCACACCGCGGGGGCGGCGGCCGGTACGGCGTCCGGGGGCCGCCGCGCGATGGGCGGCCAAACAGCCAGTGTCGCTCATCGGGGCGCGGCGCCGGGGTGGGATCGGTCACGCGGGGGTGGGGGACCGCTGGTGCGGGCCGCTCGGGTGGGCCGTCAGCGGGGTTCCACGGTGGCGCCCACCGGTGGCGCGGGGGTGGGGCGTCGAGCCGGGCCAGCGGGAGTCCCGCCGGCTCACAACGCGTCGTCGGCCAGTTCGGCGACGCCCGTGATGCGGTGCAGCGGGTAGGTGCGGACCTCGTCGGCGGTGTGGTCGTACCCCGTGACGAAGCCGCCCTCGACCCGCACCGGCGCGATCACCCGCTGGCTGGCGGCGCCGTCCGCGTTGACGTACCCGATCCACACGGCGGAGCCGGTGAGCGCCGCCGCCTGCATGGTGGCCAGGGTCTCGGCGGACGTGGTGCGCGGGAGCCGGCCGGCGCCGGTGGCCGGCGGGGCGGGCCGGTCGCCGGCCGCGCCCGGGGCGGCGTCGGCGGCGGCCTTGTCGCCACCGCTCGGCGCGGCCGGCCTGTGCGCGGCCGTCGCTGCCAGGTCGCCGGCGCGGATCGCCCGTACCGCCGCGTGCAACAGCGTCTCGTCCGGCACCGGCGGCCCGTCGGGCACGGGGGTCGGCGCGGAGCGCGGCGGGGTGCGGTACGCGTCGGCCCGCGTGATCAGCACGTCGCCCTCCGCGGACTCGGCCGCGGGCGCGTACCCCATCTCGCGCAGCCGCTCCAGCAGCACCGCGGGGTCCGCCTGCGCGGCCAGCACGGTCGGCGCCAGCCGGCGCAACCGCAGCCCCGACGATCGCCGGTCAGCCAGGATCTCGGCGAGCAGCGCGTCGTCGTCGCAGCGCACGTACCCGGAGGCCGCGCCCACCCGCAACTGCCCGTGCCGGCGCCCCACGTCGTCGATCAGGTACGCCAGCGGCTGCGGCACCGGCGTACGGGAGTGCTCGGCGAGGAAAGCGTGCAGGTCAGCGGCGGTGCAGCCGGTGTCGAGCGCGCGGCGTACGGAGGTGGGCGTGAAGCGGTAGACCGTCGCGCCGCCCTTGGACTCGACGTCGGCGAGGACGCCGAGCACGTCGGCGAGGTGGCGTTCGAGCGGCCCCGGCGCGACGGCGGTCAGGTCGGCCTGGAGGAGTACGCGGTCCAGCGGCTGCGGGAGCAGCGGGGCCAGCAGCCGCGCGGCAGCGGCGCCGGAGGCCGCCAGTTCGGCGGGGGTCGGGGCGGCCTGTTCGGTGGGGCTGGCGTGCTCGGCGGAGTCGGGCTGTTCGGCGGAGTCGGGGTGTTCGGTGAGTGCTTCGGCCGTCGGGGTCGGCTCGGGCGGCGCGCTCGGGCCGATGAGCGCGCGGCCGTGCGCCGCGAGCGCCCCGCGACCGGTCACGCCGAGTTCCTCCGCCTCGGCGAGCGCCCAGCGGGCGAGCCGGGAACGCGGGTCGTCCCCCGGGGGCGCGTCGGCCCCGGCCGCGCCCCGCAACGGCCGCTCCCACGCCAACCTGGCCAGCAACGCGTCGGCCGGCACCGCGCCCCCGGCCGGCAGCGATGCCAGCAGCCCGAGCACGCGCCGGCGCACCTCCGGCGCGGCGCCCCGGTCCAGGTCGGGCCCGAGCGCCGCCAGCGTGCGCCCCTTGGCGTCCCGGCCACCGACGAGCCCCGGCGTACGGGTGGCCACCAGCCAGGCAGTGGCGAGCCGGGCCCACCGCTGCTCGTCGGGCTGCCGCAGCCACTCGTCGTACGCCGGCGTCGGTGCGAACCGCTCGTCCGCCTCCCCGTCCGAGGCCAGCAGCCCGGCCGCGTACGCCAGCTCGATCCAGAACGCGGCCATCGACTCCGTCACGTCGAGTGCGCCGGCGGTCCGCTTGAGGTCGCGCACGCTCAGTCCGCCGGCGCGCAACACGGCGGGCCCGCCGCTCTGCCACTCGGCGAGCAACTCCTCCACCGTCGCGAGCGCGGTGTACGCCTGCCCGGCCGCCGCGCTGTCCACAACCTGTGTACGCCCCTCGGTCAGCGGCGCGAGCGGTGGCGGCACCGGTTCGGCGGTGCGGTGCGCCCGCCCGCCACGCAGGTGCAGCGCGACCTCGCGCGGCAGGACGACGTTGCGGGGGCCCGCGGGCAGCAGGAGGCCACGGGCCAGCAACCAGCGCAGGTGCGGCGCGGGGCCGGAGGCGGCGTGCGCGGGCTCACCCTGCGCGGTGGCGTGCCTCTGCGGCGCGCCGGCCGGCCCCGGGTCGGGGTGCGGGGCCTGGCCCACGCCGTTCTCCGCCGCGGCCGTCTCGGCGGTGGCGGCGGACACGGAGCCGTACGGCGGCCCCCACATCAGCTTCCGCAACACGGCGCGCGCCTGCGGCGGCGCCTGGTCGAGCAGCGCCGCCATCCGCGTACGGTCGCTGAACAGGCTGGTCAGAGACGCGACAGCGGTTACGGGATCATGGGTGGCCGGCAACCCCGCCGCGGCGATGACTTCCTGCAACCGCCCGGGCGACATCCCCGCCGTGGCCTCCGCGACGGTCGGCCCGAGCCCGGTGGGCGATGGCCTGGTGGCGGCGGGTGCGAGCAGTTCGCGGGCGGTACGGATGAGGCGCAGCCAGTCGTCCCCACCCCACACCAGCGCCTGCCGCCGCAACGTCGCCACTGCGTGGGGCAGGGCGGCGTGGATGTCGTCGGGGGACGCGGTGGCGCTGCGCGCGGCGGCGTTGTTGGTTGGATCTTCGGCCGGGCCGGTGCCGGACTGTGAGGACGCGTCCGGGTGCTCGCCTGCGCCCGGGCTCAGCGCCGGGGGAGCGTGCGGGGCCGCGTTCGCACCGTGGCTCGGCTCCGGGGGCGTGCCCGGGTCGCCGGTCAGCAGGTCGCGCAGCGTCTCGTACGGGCACGGGTCGGGCGCCACGGCCAGCGCCTCGGCGACCTGGAGCGCGAACCTGTCCAGCCGCTCGACGGCCCGTACGACCGACGCCCGGGTGCCCGCCCTGGTGGCGAGCTGGGTGAGGTTGTTCGGCACCGGATTGAGCAGTTCAGGCCGGGCGCGCAGCAACAGTTCGAGCGCGCTGTCGGGGCGCCCCCGCAACTCTTCCGCCAACGTGCGCGGCGCCCCACGGGCGCCGTCGCGTTGCCCGGCTCCCCGGGTCCTGCGTGCCGCTCGATCCCGCGAGGTGGTCATTCGGACCACGCTACCAGGTGGGCGGCTGCCGCCCTATGAGTCATGCAACGCGGGGGCGGCGGCGCGAGTGGGGCTTGATTGAGACTTGGGTGGGGGTGGGGTGGGTTCGTCGTCCCTGCGCGCGGGGACCAGGCCGCGTAGGCGTCCAGGACACGCGCAGCCACGGGACCTTCCCCCCCCCCGCGGGGGGGGGAATCCAGCCGTCCGGGAGGGGGTACCACCTGGTGGGGACGCGACCATCCCCGCGCGCGGGGACCAGGCCCAAGAGAGCCTGCGTAAGGCGTCGAAGTCGGGTCCATCCCCCCGCGCGCGGGGACCAGAGCAATTGACCTGCGGGTTTATCGGGCGGTACCCCGGTTTTTTGCAACTTCCACGAACTCCGACCTATCACCCAAGTTCGGCATACCGCTCACACTCTCCTCCCGGCAGGACGGTGTTCGCAGCGTATCCGCAGGCCGCTCCACACGTGAGCCGGACGCCAACACCAGCCTCTTGGCGTGCGAACCGGACAGCAGCGATGGTCGGTTCACCCTGACGTGCGCCTTGACGTGCGCCTGTACGCCACCTCACGCTCCCCGCCTTCACCCGCCTACGGCGCGACGGGCCCGATGTCCTCGGCGGGTGTGACCAGCCACCGCAAGGTGACGTGGGCGGTGTAGCGGAGATGGCGGCCATCGGAGTGGTCGCGGGCCGCGTGGCTCGTACACCAGCGCTGAGCCCGCTGGTGTTGACCGGTGATGGACTCCGACGGTTCAGGCTCCGGGGACTGCTCGGCGCAGGTCAGGCACGTGGCACGGACGGTGTACGGATCGGCTGCCGGATCAGGAGCCAGACTCATCTCGACGTAGCGGTAACGGCGTCGGTGGGTCATGGCGGCTACCGGCTGCCGTGGGGGCCGTGGGCGGCGTGGACGGCGGGGTGAGGGCGGCGGCGAGGTAGGCGGGTTCGGTGAGGTAGCGGCCGGACCAGTTGTGCGGGACGTGCCAGTGCAACCCCGGACCCGTACGACGATGCGCGGGCGGGATGCCGACGTAGTGCGTACCGGGCCTGGCCGGGAGCACGGCCACGTGGTCGAGTCTCGTGTCTGTCATGACGCTGGCCGCCCGGGGCGCGAGTTGTTCTGGACGGCTTCGAGTGCGGCGAGCAGACGGGCGCAGTCGGTCAACAGCCGCTGGGCGTCCGGCTTGACGCGCCAGTACGTGGTGCGCGTCCGCGCCATGCCCGGTACGAAGATCTTTCCCTCGTTGCCCGTCGTGTCGGCCTCGGGCGGCAGCGCGCGTTCCTCGGCCGAGCCGAACGGAACGAGCCAGGTCATGGTGTGTACGAGGTCGTCCTGGATGACTGCGCCACTGCCCTCGCCGAGTTCGGCCATCACACGGTTGCCCAACCAGGTCGGCAGGCCGATGACGCGCCAACCGTGCTGACCGATGGAGGATCAGTTGACGCCCTCACCGGGCGGAATCCAGGCTCGCGGCCCGGAGGTGAGCTGCGACGAGTCCACGACCATCACGCACCCCATTTCCCTTACTCAGAAGAGCCAGTTCCGCTGATACAACTGGAGGGAGGAGTCGCGAGACAGGGCAGCGGTGGGGGCCAGGTAGGGGCCAGCATGGAGCGCACGACCATTGGCGAGTGGATGCGACAACGTCGGTCCGAACTCGGCTTAGGGCAGGGCAAGCTTGCGGCCAAGGCCAACCAGTTGGCAGGGTTGACGTCCGGGGGCCTGATCCGGAACGAGATCACTCGGTACGAGCGAGGGCTGCGCACGCCACACGACTGGCTCCCATTCCTCGCGCAGGCGCTCGGCGTGTCGCCCCACTGGCTGGCGGGCGCGCCCGTTCCTGCCTCGTTGGCCCTCGCGGATGCTCTCACGCGATTCGAGCAGCACGTTGGGCTCGGGCTTGACAGGCGCACATTTCTCGCCGATAGCAGCGGCCTCGCACTCACCGTGATTCCCACCGGTTCACCTCCGTCGCGCGCGGTGCCACCGGAGTGCATCGGGTATTTCAGGAACCAACTCCGCGAACTGTGGGCAGCCGACGCATCGCATAGCTCCCATCGGCTCGTGCCCTCTGCCCTCGCGCACTTTCGGATTGTCGCGCATGTGGCGTCTCTCAGCCACGGAGGTACCCGAAAGGGGCTCTGGGAGGTGGCTGCGGGATTCGCTGGTTTGATCACGTGGCTCTACCAGGATGTGGGAAAACTCGATCAGTCGACGGTCTGGGGAATACGAACCCTGCACCTGGCGCATCGATCTCACGACAGGCAACTCGTGGCCCACGCGTTGGCCAACCGCGCCATGGTGGCCATGGATGACGGTGACGGGCCGACGACGATCGAGACGGCTTCGGCGGCTCTGGCTGACGAGAGCCACCTCTGTGCCAAGGTGAGAGTGCAAGCGCTCCAGCAAGCCGCTCACGGGTATGCGTTGGTTGGTGATCGCACTTCCGCCGATCGGCTGCTCGACAGAGCCGGCGAACTCATCGGGCACATCGATGACGACTACGCGTGGGGCAACGCGACAAGGACACCGTTTTACCTGGAAACCCAGCGAGCCACCTGCTACAGCCGCATGCGGCTTGGGCCGGAAGCCGTGCAGTTGTGGGACCAGATCGTTCCTGGGGCGCGGTGGCAAAATTCCGGTGCGTTCGCCGCACGACGGGCGGCTGCACTAGCTGACAGCAGACAGCCGGAGGAATCGGTGGAAGCCCTGGCAACGGCCATTCGAGTAGCGGTACAGGTCGATTCGGCTCGCCTGTGGCAGGAATTGCAACTGACCTGGGAACGGCTGGTACCTTGGCACGGCGCTCCCGTGACCGATGAGGCGCGCGCACTACTCGCTCATTCAAGCCTGCGCATTAACCATCGAGATTAGGAGAGGCATATGGCCGAGCGCGACCCGCAGACGGCGGAAGAGTTCAAGGAGAATCTGGCGAACTGGGCAGGATGGTCCGGCGATACGAGCCGTATCTCGAAGACTTACCAACTGGACTACTACACAAGTATCGAGGCCATCAACGAGGTAGCGGAAGCCGCCAAACGGCTTCAGCACCACTCGGACATCGACATTTGGTGGGAGCTGCTGCACTTCAGCATGACCACGTACACCGCTGGCGGTGTGGTGACGCCGTTGGACTTCAAGCTCGTCGCGGAGATCGAGCGGATTGCCGCAGCACACGGCGCGACCACGGCGGCGTAACGCACCACAGTCGCCATCGCCATCGACCCTCGGTCAGCGGCGTGAGGACGCGTGTCTACCCGGCGACGCCCAGCCGGGCGGCCAGCCCGACAACCGGAGCATCACGGCGCGTGGAGCGCTCGCGGAGTTCGCCGGTGAGCCGGCGCGTCGTCGCGTGGTAGCGCATCCATTCCGGGGCGGCCTGCTCTGCCCTGAGTAGCGCCCTGGCCGACGAGGCGTCCTGGTGGAGTTCCGCGTGCGCGAGGGCGAGATCGACGTAGAACCTGGCCCGCCAGGTAGGGGGTGGGGAACGATATCGGGAACGGTACGGGCGGCCTGGATAGCCTCGGGGGGCCCGTTCCATCTCCACCAGGAAATTGACCTTCGCCACCCCGGCATTTGTCGGGCCGAACGGCGTCGCGTAGACCAGTTGGTCCGTTCCGATGCGGGCGGCGGCGGCCGAGGCTATGTTGAGCAGGTCCGTTACGTCGTCGCGGCGGTCCTGCCGTACGACAGCGGTTGCCGCGCGGAGGATGAGGACGCCCCACAGAGCGAGTTCCTTCGGCGCGGACCGGAAATTCGGCTCGATGGCGGCGGCCCCCTTCAAGGCCACCGTCTCGGCGTCCGCGAGGCGCCCCTGCTTGGTGAAGACCCAGGAGAGCGTGGACAACGCGAGGGTTTCGAGATGCGGATCGTCGCTCTGCCGAACCGACTGCATCGACCGCTCTATGGCCGTGAAGGCCGCGTCTTCCTTGCCCAGCGCGGCCAGCGTGGTCGCCTCCACCTGATAGGCGACGGCCAGTACGGAATGCGCTGCCGCCGCATCGGCTCCGGAGGAGGTGTGGACCGCCGCCCGGGCATCGTGAATCAACTGGGTTAGTAGCGCACCGATTTCCCCGAGACGCCCCTCCCGTCGAATGCCGTCAGTGGAATGGAGAGAGGCGCGCAACGCGGCGATGCTGGGCGGATCCTCCGGGTCGGTTTCGCCGTCGAACAGGTCGTACACCGGTGAGATGGCTCGCCGGAGGGCCAACACGGAGGGGAGTTCCGCGTGGGGGTCCGGATTCTCGAAGGTGGAGGGCTCGCCCACGAGAGTAGCTTGGCTCGGTATCCAGCGCCCGGGCGAGGGAATTGATCGTGGCCAACCTGGCCGTCCGACGTCGCCCCTGCTCCAGTTTGCGAATCACGTCAACGGAGACCCCGGCACGCTCGGCCAGGCGCTCCTGCGTGAGACTGCGCCGAATCCGCAACCGGGCCAGCCGATCGCCCATGCCCAACTCGAATGAAGTGCTCATACGTTGCTCCCGTCGCAGGGCCTGGAATCCACGGTACGCCGACGCGCGCTCCCGTCATCCGGGGTGAGGTGTGCCGCTTCCCCCATCTCGTACGGTGACAACCCCCCGCACCGGCAGGTTGGGCTGGCGGACTGCCGTCGCGTAGCCCGCCGCCGTCGAAGTAAGGAAGCGCCACATGGTCACGCTGGCTGTCACCGGACACATCGACCTGGCCGACGCCACCACCGCCCTCGTGCGCGAGGCCCTGCGACACGTCATCACCCAGCATCGTGACGACGAGCTGACGGGCGTGTCCTGCATCGCGGCCGGAGCGGACTCGCTGTTCGCCGAGGCTGTGTTGGAGGCGGGCGGGCGCCTGATCGTCGTCATCCCGTCGCGGGACTACCGCGAAGCGAAGGTCAAGCCCGCCCACGCCGACACCTTCGACCGGTTGCGCCTGTCCGCCCACGAGACGCTCGTCATGCCCCACGAAACGGCGAACCGGACTGCCTACGAGGCCGCCAACGCGGTGCTGCTGGAGCCGGCTGACCGGCTGGTCGCGGTGTGGGACAGCGGGCCGCCGAGCGGTAAGGGCGGGGGAACTGCCGATGTGGTGGTGGCTCCACGGGAGATGGGGATTCCCGTGGATGTCGTCTGGCCCGAGGAGGCGCGACGGGGGAGTTGACAGGGCGGAGCATGGTCGGGTGTGGCTGGGACAGCCCCGCGCGCGGGGACCAGATCAGGCCGCAGATCAGCGCGGAGGTGCCCGCGGGACCATCCCCGCACGCGCGGGGACCAGAGCAATTGACCTGCGGTTTTATCGCGCGGCACCCTGCTTTTTTGTTTTGCAACTTCCGCGAACTCCGACCTATAATTCAAGCTTTCCGCGAACTCCGACCTATAATTCAAGCTCGGCATGCCACCCATAAAGCCCCCTGCCGGTCAGGCTTCCCAGGCTATCGCCCTGCTCGCGGTCCAGCGCTCGGCTCGGCGCCCTCGGTGAGGGTAAGCCAGCCACAGCACGGCCACCATCGCGTTTGTCGACCGGGCCTCTCGGAGCGGTCCGCGCTTCCGATGAGCGGCTCAGGGACATGTATTCCTAGTCTCACAGGAAGAGGTCTCCATGCGTCTCGGAATCACCGGGCATCGCGGGCTCCCCGCGCAGGTTGAGGAAAAGGTCAGGGCGCTACTCGCTGACGAGATCAGTCAGTTCGCCCCGGCTGAGCTGTGCGGGGTCTCGTGTCTGGCTGACGGTCCCGACGCGTGGTTCGTCGAAATCGTCATCGAGCACGGTGGCTGATGTGATGCGGTCGTGCCGGCCGAGGAGTACCGGGCCGGCCTGCCCGCCTGGCACCACGTGACGTACGACGCCCTGCTGGCGCAGGCGGCCAGGGTCCATTCGACGGGCCTGCGGCGCTCTGACGCACAGGCCCATATGGCGGGCACCGAGATTCTGGTGGGCCTGGTCGACCGACTCATCGCCGTCTGGGACGGGCTTCCGGCTCGTGGTTACGGAGGGACCGCGGACATCGTCGCGTACGCCGAACGCACGGGAGTGCCAGTGACCGTCGTGTGGCCCGAGGACGCGACGCGTGACTGAGGGTCCGGGCCCGACCGGGTAAAGAACACCACCGGCATCGCCGGGCTGGTGTCACCAGCCCCCAACCCGCCCCACCCCCGCCTAACAGCCCTCCGTCACAAACCCGCACGCCGCACGCAAGCGAATCACCCCCGGCCGAAACAACCCACCCGTGGCGCTAGCGCCACGCAGCGCGGCTGGAACGGTAACGTCGGAACAGTTCAGGGCGCCAACGTTCCCGATTCGCAGGGGTTTTGGTGGGGATCGAGAGCGATCAGCTCGTTTATGACTATCTGGGCAAGGTCGGCGACCTCGCCCAGCAGCAAGGGCTGCTCTCGGGCGATCGGGTGCGGCTGGTCTCCGAGTTGCGGGCCGACATTGATCGGCGGCGGGCCGCCATGGCGGGTGGGGACAACCCCGCCGCCGTGAAGAAGCTGCTCGCGAAGATCGGGACGCCGGCCGAGGTGGTGGTCGCGGCGGGGGGTCGGCCTCCCGGGGCGCCCGCGCCGATCGAGCCGACGCACATCGAGCCGGGGCCGAGTTCCGCCGCGCGTCAGCAGGACGCCGGCGCGGGGCGGCCGGCCGGCGGGGGAGCCCCGGCGGGCGACGCCGGGGCCGACCGTACGGGGATCTTCTCGGCCGCCGACCAGGCGACCCGCGCGGCCCGCGAGAAGCTGTCCCAACTGACCGATCTCAGCGCCTTCACGTCCAACCTGACCAGCGGGTTCACCGGCAGGACCCCGTCCCAGCGGCGGGGCGACGACCGGTCGGCCCGCCGCACCGCACGCCCCGCCACCCCGGACGTACCGGCACAGCCGCAGCCGCAGTCACCGCCACAGCCGGCCGCCGAGCGGCCGGCCGGGCCGCGGCTGCGGAAAGAGGCGGCGGGGGAACCGGAGGCGGGAGAGGCGCCGGAGGTTGGGGAGGGTGCGGAGGGCTTCGGGGCGCCGGGCCCCGCGTACTTCCGGCCGCCGGGCGCGGCCTCGCCGCCGCACCTGGCCGGCGAGGACGAACTCGGGCTGCGCGAGTCGAACCCCGACTGGTGGCTCAGCGAGCCGGGGCCGCTGGAGGTCAGCCCGTTCGACGGCGGTGTCTTCGCGCCGCAGGGCCAGGGGCCGGGCTACGTGGACGGGTTCGTCGGCGGCATCGACCTGCCTGACCTGCTCAAGCCGCCAGGGGAAACGGGCCCCGGGGGCAAACCGGTCGAGAAGCTGTCGGACGGCTCGGTCCCCGACATCACCTCGGGGAAGCTCGTGGACGGCACGGCGGGTGGCGGCGGCGCGGCCGACGAGGGTGGCGGGAAGCGCCGAGGGCTGCTGCGGCGGGTGTTGCGGCGGCGTGGCGGCAAGAGCGGCAGTGGCGGTGGGGCCATCGCCTGGCTGGCGGTGGTGGCCGCGCTGCTGCTGCTCGTGGGCGGCGCGTTCAGCAGTTGGATCGCGCTGGGCTTTGGCTGGGTCCTCGCTTACAACACGCGCGGCCTCACCCGTGGCGAGACCACCGCCGCCACCATCGGCGTGCCCAGCCTCGCGGTGTTCGGGGGCATGGTGTGGCTGTGGGGGCGGTTCGAGGGGCGTTGGGGCGTGGCCATCCCGGAGGACGGCATGGGTGACGCCCTTGCCGACACGGCCCCCGCGGTCATCCGGTTCGCCGCGTTCGGGTCGGCGCTCTACCTGGTGTGGCGCGTGCAGCGCAAGCGCAACGGCTGAGCCCCACCCCGCGCGTAGCACCACGGTCGTAGTGCCTCGGTGCCGCGTACCACCGCGCGTAGTGCCACCGTAGGAGCACGGGCATACGAGCCGGCTCGTATGAGCTGAGTCGTATGAGCTGAGTACGAGCCGAGTCGTACGGGAAGGAGCCGCACCCCGAGCCGCGCCCCGCGCCGGGCGGTGCCACCACGTGTGGGGCAGGGTGGGGCGGGTCGGAGCAGGTCGGACTCGGGTCACTTCTTCGTCAGGTCACCCTGCATCTGGTCGAGGATCTTGTTGGCGGCGGTGTAGCCGATGCCCTGGATCTAGAGCTGGTCGTCCACCGTGTAAACTTTGCCGTTCTTGACGGCGTCCATGTTCTTCCACAGGCCGCTGGCGGTCGTCTTCATCTCGCCGGACTTCTTCGGGTCGCCGTAGGTGGATGTGAAGACGACGGCCGCGTCCGCCGTGTCGATCTGTTCGGGGCTCACGTCGTACGAGAAGCCGTCCTTGGCCTTGTCGGTGACGGCGGGGCGGCCGAGGCCGGCGTCGGCGAGGACGGTGGCGATGTAGTTCTTCTTGCCGTAGATCCGAATGTCGGCGCCCTCGATGAACCGGACAACGTTGACCTTGGTCTGCTTGGCATTGGCCGGGTCGCCGACGGCGTCGGTGATGCGGCCGGCGTGGGCGGTGTAGTCCGCCGCGACCTTCTTGGCCTCGGCGGTCTTGCCGAGCGCGGCGGCGTGCACCTGGAAGTTCTCCTTCCAGGGGTAGCCGGTGGTCTCCGTCATCACCGTGGGCGCGATGGCGTTGAGTTCCTTGTAACGCGTCGCGTCGCGGTCCTTGTTGGTGAGGATCAGGTCCGGGTCGAGGCTGGCGATGGTCTCCAGGTTCGGCGCGGCGATGGTGCCGACGTCCTTGATGCCCTCGACCTTCTCCTTCGGCAGGTAGTTGAGGAAGCCCGAGGCCACGTCGGCGCGCGTGGCGCCGATGGGCTTGACGCCCAGGGTGATCGCGGAGTCCAGCTCGGCTGTGTCGAGCACCACGACGCGCTTCGGGGACTCCGGCACCTTCACGTCACCCATGGCCGTCTTCACCGTGCGCTTCTCGCCGTCCGACGAGTCGTCGGACTGTGCGCCGCACGCGGTCAGACCCACGGTCGTGACCAGGGCGAGCGAGACGACGCCGAGGGTGCGGCGGTACGGGAGGTGGGTCATGGTCTGACCTTTCTGCCGCCCGTACGCAGGGGCCGTACAGGGAGCGGAGGAGTGGGAGCGGGAGGGAGGGGGAGGCGAGGAGAGTGCCGTACGGCGTCGGCTTCGGGGACTTCGACTGCGGGGACGTCGGTTACGGCGACTACGGCTACGGGACTTCGGTTACGGCTACGGGACGACGACGGCGGGGCTACGGCTGTGGCTTACGGGACCGTGGTCGTACGGGCAGAGGGGCCCACGGGACTACGGGGCGGCGGGGGCCGGGGCGTACGGGCCGGTCATGCCGAGGCGGGGGTGTCCCGCGCCGGGTCGGTGGGGCGCCAGGGGGCGCCGGGGACGACGAGCGGGCTGCCGGTGACCGGGTCCGGGACGACGACCGAGTCGAGCCCGAAGACCTCGCGCACCAGATCGGCGGTGACCGTCTCGGCGGGGCTGCCCTGCGCGACGATCCGGCCGGCCTTCATCGCCACCAGGAGGTCCGCGTACCGCGCGGCCTGGTTGAGGTCGTACAGCACCGCCACGACCGTGCGGCCCCGCTCGTGGTTGAGCTGCCGGACCAGGTCCAACACCTCGACCTGGTGCGCGATGTCCAGGTAGGTCGTCGGCTCGTCGAGCAGCAGCAGGTCCGTCTCCTGGGCCAGTGCCATGGCGATCCACACCCGCTGCCGCTGGCCGCCGGACAGCTCGTCCACCGGCCGGTCGGCGAGGCCCGAGACGTCCGTACGGGCCATCGCGTCCGTCACGGCCCGTTCGTCCGTCTCCGACCACTGGCGCCACCAGCTCTGGTGCGGCTGGCGGCCCCGCGAGACCAGGTCCGCGACGGTGATCGCCTCGGGTGCCACCGGCGTCTGCGGCAGCAGGCCGACGGACTGGGCGATCTTCTTCGTCGGGATGCGGTCGAGTGCGGTGCCGTCGAGAAGGACGGCGCCGTGCCGCGGCTTCAGCAGCCGGCCGAGCGCGCGCAGCAGCGTGGACTTGCCGCACGCGTTGGGCCCGACGATGACGGTGACCGCGCCCTGCGGGACGGCCAGGTCGAGGCCCTCCACGACCACCCGGTCGTCGTAGGCCAGGGTCAGCCCGCGCGCGGCGGCGTTCGCGGATGCGGGTTTCGTCATGCCTTGCCTCCGGTGCGGCTGCGGATGATCAGCCAGATCAGGTACGGGGCGCCGATGGCTGCGGTCAGCACGCCGACCGGCAGCTCCGTCGGCGCGAACAGCTTCCGTGCCAGCAGATCGGCCGTGACCACGATGAACGCGCCCAGCAGGGCCGAGCACAGCAACGGGATCTGCGCGGTGCGGGTCATCCGGGGGGCGATCTGCGGGGCCAGCAGCGCGACGAAGTCCACCGGGCCCGCGGCCCCGGTCGCCAGCGCCGCGAGCACCACGCCGAGCAGCACGAGCCCGAGCCGTACCCGGCCGAGTCGCACGCCGAGCGCGGTGGCCGTGTCGTCGTCCAACGCCACCGAACGCTGCGCCCGCGCGGCCCACATCACGCACAGCAGCAGCACGAGCAGGGCCAGCGTCAGCGGGTTGGCCTCGTCCCAGCCGCGCCCGTTGAGCGAGCCGGTCATCCAGACCTGGGCCTGCTGGGCGACCAGGTAGTCGCCCTTGGTCAGGAAGAGCTGCATCATCGATCGCAGGGCGATCGCGAAGCCGATGCCGATGAGCACGAAGCGCGCCGCGTGCAGCCCGCCGCGCCAGGCGAAGACGTAGACGAGCGCGGCGGCGGCGATGCCGCCGGCGATGGAGAGGTAGGGGAGGACGGCGTACGAGGTGACGCTGTACGTCATCGCGCCCACCGTCAGCGCGCTCGCGCCCTGGGTGACGCCGATGATGTCGGGGCTGGTCAGCGGGTTGCGGGCGACGGTCTGGATCAGCGCGCCGGCCACCCCGAAGGCCGCGCCGACCAGCAGGCCGAGCGTCATCCGGGGCAGCCGCAGGGTCTCCACGACGAGCCGGTCGGGCGAGGGCTGGCCCGCGAGCACCCGCACCACCTCGCCGGGCGGCACGAAGCTCTCGCCGACCGAGAGGTACAGCACGCAGACGGCGGCCAGCAGCACGGCCAGCACGCCGGCGACGACGGTGGCCCGCCGGTGCAGGAGGAAGGCCCCGCGACCGGCGCGCACCAGCGCGTACCCGGCCGGTCGCACGCCCGGCCGCACGCCCGGCCGCCGGGCCGGTCTCGACGGCGCTCACCGCAGTGCCCCGCGAGCGCCGGCGCCGCGCGGGCCGCTCGCTACCGGCCCGTCCGGTTCGTGGTGCGCGACGGGTGGAGGAAAGGCGCGGCGTGGGCCGCGCTCGGGGGTGCCGGTCACGCGGCCACCGCCTTTCGACGTACGAGCGCCACCAGGAACGGCACGCCGATCAGGGAGGTCATCACGCCGGCCGGCACCTCGCTCGGCGGGAAGACGATCCGGCCCACGGTGGCCGAGACCAGCAGCATGACCGGGCCGATTAGGGCGGCCATCGGCAGCACCCAGCGGTGGTCGGTGCCGACGACGGCGCGGGCGATGTGCGGCACGGCCAGGCCCACGAACGCGATCGGCCCCGCCGCCGCGACGCCCACCCCGGTGAGCACCGCAGCGCCGAGGCCGCCGACGATCCGTACGGTGGCGACGTTCTGGCCCAGCCCCCTGGCGACGTCCTCGCCGAGCGCCAGGGCGTCGAGCCCGCGCGCGACCGAGGCCACCAACACCACGCCCACCAGCAGGAACGGCCATATCTGGGAGGCCACTTCGACGTCCCGACCGGAGAGCGAGCCGACCTGCCAGAAGCGGAACTCGTCCAGCGCCGCGGCCTTTGTGGTGAGCACCGCCATGGTCACCGAGACCAGCAGCGCGTTGATGGCGGCGCCCGCGAGCGCCAGCTTCACCGGGGTCGCGCCGCCGCGCCCGCGCGCGGCGATGGCGTACATGAGCACGGCCGCGACCCCCGCGCCGGCGAAGGCGAACCACACGTATCCGGTCAGCGTGTGCACCGAGGCGTACGCGATGGCGAGCACCACCACCGCCACCGACGCGCCCTGGCTGATGCCGAGGATGCCGGGGTCGGCGATGGGGTTGCGGGTGATGCCCTGCATCACCGTGCCCGCCATGGCCAGCGCGGCCCCCACCATCACCCCCACCACCGTGCGGGGCAGGCGCATGGAGCGGACCACCTCGGCCGCGTCGCTGCCGCCGCCGTGCAGCAGCGCGTCGAAGACCGCGGACGGCGCGATCTGGCGGCTGCCGATCGCGAGGCTGAGCAGCATGGCAAGCAGCAGGGCCAGCACGGCGATCGCTGTCCAGCCGATGCGGCGGCTGACCAGGGAGGCCCTGGCGCTGCTGGTCGGGACGGCTGACATCGTGCCCTTCACATCGCGCGCGGTGGGATAAGTGGATCTTGAACGGGTGGTTAGGTCAGGCTAAGTGTAAGCGGCGGGACGCGGCAGAATATCGACCATGTCTTCGCATCCGCACCAGCCCCCACAGCCGTCGCAGCGCCCCCAGTCGGCCCCGCACCGGGCCGATCCGCGTCCGGGCACCGCCGACGCGCCGCCCTTCCTGACGGTCGGCTTCGACCTCGACATGACCCTGATCGACTCGCGACCTGGCATCAAGGCCGCGTACCAAGCACTCGCGGAGGAGACCGGCACCTTCATCGACGCGGACCTCGCCATCACCCGGCTCGGCCCACCGCTCGAACAGGAGCTGGCGCACTGGTTCCCCGACCACCAGATCCAGCCAGTCGGTGATCGCTATCGCGCGCTGTACCCCACCCACGCCATCGCCCCCACCCCGGCGCTGCCGGGCGCCTGCGAGGCCATCGCCGCGGTGCGGGGGTACGGGGCGGGCGGCGCGGGACCGGAGGCCGACGGGGCGGGCGCCGGCGGCGCGCGGGCGGGCGTCGGGGCCGGGCGGGTGGGCGCTGCCCGCGGCCGGGCGATCGTCGTCACGGCCAAGCACGAGCCCAACGCCAAGCTGCACCTGGCCCACCTCGGGATCGAGCCCGACGCCGTCATCGGCTGGCTGTGGGCCGAGGCCAAGGCGGAGGCGCTGCGCGAGTACGGGGCCAGCGTGTACGTCGGCGACCACGTCGGGGACGTGCGCGGCGCCCGCACCGCGGGGGCGCTCGCGGTGGCGGTGGCGACCGGCCCGTGCGACGCGGACGAGCTGCGCGCGGCCGGGGCCGACGTCGTCCTCGCCGACCTCACGGAGTTCCCCGCCTGGTGGCGCTCGTACGTGAGCGAGCTGGCCTGACCCACGGGCCCCTCCGGCGCGCCCGCCACGCCAGCGGGCCCACCTAGCGCGCGTACGCCGGGGCGGGCGCGCTGGCGCGCGGGGACCCGTGCCCGAGCCCAAGGCCGCGTGCCGGGGAACGGGCACCGAGGGCCCGGCCCGCAGCAGGGGCGGCGCCCGGAGGGTTACGCGGCGGACCTGGCCTGGCGGCGCTGTGCGGCGATCGACGTCAGCAGGCCGGCCCCCGCGATCACGAAGCCGACGCCCATCAGCATGGACACGAAGTACGCGGGCATGGGCAGCCGGTCGAGCCCGAGCAGCAGCGGGGCCACCGTGACCAGCGTCCCCACCGCGCCGACCAGGAAGACGATCGCGCCGATGCAGACCAGGAGATCCCCAGTACGGGAAGTTTCATTACTCACGTGACCAGGGTAGGTCCCCTACCTGCAACAGTTGAGACTCCTGTCGGTCATTACCGAGCAGGAATGACCCGGGTACGTCTTGTCACCAGGCTCCGGACCATTAGCCTTGGTGCCGGCGGGTCTTGCGACCCGCTGTAGTGCTATCCAGAGCTGTTTTCCGTTGTTTCCCGACGAGTTACGAGGGACGAGGACAGACGTGCCTACCGGCAAGGTCAAATGGTTCAACAGCGAGAAGGGCTTCGGCTTTCTCTCCCGCGACGACGGCGATGACGTCTTCGTCCACTCGTCGGTGCTCCCCGAAGGCTTCGAGGCGCTCAAGCCAGGCCAGCGCGTGGAGTTCGGGGTCGTCGCGGGGAACCGCGGTGACCAGGCGCTTTCGGTGACTCTGCTCGACCCGACCACGTCGGTCGCGGCGGCCCAGCGACGCAAGCCCGACGAGCTGGCCTCGATCGTGCAGGACCTAACGACGCTCCTGGAGAACGTGACCCAGCAGCTCGAACGGGGCCGCTACCCCGACAAGGCCCACGGCGCCAAGATCGCGGGCATGCTGCGCGCCGTGGCGGACCAGCTCGACGTGTAGCGCGGCGGCGGACAGCGCATCCCGGGCCCGGCGGCTCCATCGACCCGCCGGTCCCGCGCCATGTGGTCCCGGGCCCGCGAGGCCCGGACCCACGCGGTGACGCGCCGGGCCCGGCCGTAGGGGATGGTGGCGCGCGCCGTACGCGTACGCCGCCGCGTGCGGCCCGGCGCGTCGCGCGCCCCGCGTCCGCCCCTTCCGACAGGACGGCCCACTCCGCCTCCGCCCCCGACAGGGCGACCCGCCCCGCCCCCTCGTACGCCGTCGCGCACCGGGGTGCGGCGCGGGCGGTGCCGGGCGGACTCGCGTACGCCGGTGCGTGGACCGGGTGGGGTCGTCGCGGTGGTGGCGTGCGCCGGCTGGTGCGCCGGGGCGGCCACACTATGGGGACATCCCTTCTAGTTTCCGCCTTTCCGTGTCATCGTCAGGCAGCCCCCGCTTCGGTTAGATGGGTGGATGAACGCTCAGCCGGCGGAGCCCACGCGAGCCACCCCGGTCCGCCCGACGCCCGACCCCGTGGCCTCCCCGAGCGCGCTGCGCCGCGAGCTCCGGCAGCGGCGCAGCCGCGAGAAGGTGGACCGCATCATGGACGCCGCCGTGGGGCTGGTGGTGCGCGAGGGGTACGCGGCGGCCACCACCACCCGCATCGCCGAGGCCGCCGGCGTCGGCCTGGCCACGCTGTACGGCTTCTTCACCGACCGCAGAGCGGTCTTCCGGGCCGCGTCCGCCCACAACGCTGGACGCCTTCCTGGGCCGGCTCGACCACCTGCTGGCGCGGGCCGGGTTCACGCACTGGTCGGAGGCGCCGACGGCCGGTTTCGACGAGTACGTCCGGATGTCGCGGGCCGACGTGGGCTTTCGGATGGTGCTCTTCGGGGACGTGGCCGACGACCAGCTGCTGGCCGAGGGGCGGCGCAACGACGAGGTGGTGGCCGACCGGCTGGCCGAGCTGATCGGCACGCGGTTCGGCGTCGTGGTGGACGACCGGCTGCGCACCGCGCTGCTGACAGCCGTCGCCGCCGGGGACGCGCTGGTGAAGCTCGCCTTCGAGTGCGACCCGGAGCAGGGCGACCCGGCCGTGCTGGCCGAGGCGCGGCGCGTCGTCCAGGGGATCTTCGAGCGCGGCGGGCCACGGGAGTACGGCGGGCCGGCCGGGCTCCCGGGGGCCCGGGAAGGCGAAACGGGCTCGGAAAGCGCGGGTTCCGCTCCCGCCGAACGGGGTGCGGGCGGGGGCCCAGCGGTGGCGTGAAAGCTGAGTACCTTTTCGGTTTACGTGTTCAGCGTATTGACCCGGGAGTAAGTACGGGTCCCATTCTGAGCCGCAAGCGCCGGCCCGGGCGGTTTCCCAGAGGCCGTACCGGGGCCGCCCCACCCCTCACAGTCAGGCACCGCGTATGTCGTTACGCACGTTGTGTCCGTCGCGCGGTCCCGGTGATCGCGCCCCCCTGAGCATCCGTACGCCCGATCGTCGCCGCGGTCTCCGGCGCCGGGCCCGGCCCGCCGCCGCGCTGCTCGCCGCGGTGGTGGCCGCCGGCCTCGCCGCGCCGGGCCCCGCGGCGGCCGACCCGGCCCCCGCCCCCGCCTCTGCTGGCGGAGCCTCCGCCTAGGGCGGCGGCTACCGGGTCGGGGTGGGCGTCGCCGACGTCACCGGGGAGGCCGCCCAGGTCGGCATGATGGGGGTACGCCCGGCTCGACCAGCGGACCTCCGGCATCCACACTCGGCAGTGGGCACGCGCCTTCGTGCTGGAGCAACCGCACGGCGGGCGCACGGCGTTCGTCAGCACCGACGTCGGAATGATCATGCAGGGCGTGCACCAGGAGGTGCTGTGCCGGCTCGCCGAGCGCCTCGGCCAGCGCTACACCGAGAGCAACGTCGTCCTCTCCGCCACCCACACCCACGCCGGCCCCGGCGGCCACGGGCACGACGTGCTCTACAACCTCACCACGCTCGGGCACCAGAAGAAGACGTACGAGGCGATCGTCTCCGGCATCGTGGCGGCCGTCGTCGCCGCCGACGCGGACCGCGCTCCCGGCACCGTGAAGATCGCCACCGGCGAATTGCGGGGCGCGAACTTCAACCGGTCGGCGGCGGCCTTCCCCCGCATCCCGGCCGCCGAGCGGGCCCGCTTCCCGGGCGAGGTGGACACCCGGATGACCGTGCTCCGCTTCGAGCGGGCGGGCCGGCCGGTGGGCATGCTGAGCTGGTTCCCCACCCACGCCACCTCCATGACCCCGAAGAACACGCTGATCAGCGCCGACAACAAGGGGTACGCCAGCTACCGGGTCGAGCACGACGCCTTCGGCGTGGACGCGGCCGACCGAGGCCGGTTCGTCGCCGCGTTCACGCAGACCAACGCCGGCGACATGTCCCCCAACCTGCGCGACGGCGGCGCCCACGGCCCCACCGACGACGAGTTCGAGAACGCCAGGATCATCGGGGAGCGGCAGGCCGCCAAGGCGCTCGAACTCTTCGACGGCGCCACGGAGGAGCTGCGCGGTCCCATCGACCACCGGCAGCGCTACGTCGACTTCTCCGCCGTGGACGTGAACGGCCGCTACACCCCCGACGGCCAGCCGCACCGCACCTGCCAGGCCGCCCTCGGGCAGGCGTTCACCACCGGCGCCGAGGACGGCCCCGGGCCCGACCTGGTGGACGAGGGAGAGTTGCGGGCCAACCCGCTGGTGGTCGGCCTCGGCGCGGTGCTCAACCCGGAACCGCCCGGGCTGCGCCGCTGCCAGGCGCCGAAGCCGGTCTTCCTGGCCACCGGCGCGCAGCGGCCGGCCTGGACCCCGCAGGTCCTGCCGGTGCAGATCGTGCGCATCGGGCAGCTCACCCTCACCGCGGCCCCGGCCGAGTTCACCATCGCGGTCGGCCATCCGGTCACCAACACGGTCGCGGCCGAACTCGGCGACTCCTCGCGGCACACCGTGTTCGCCGGCTACTCCAACGCGTACAGCCAATACGTCACCACGCCGCAGGAGTACGACGCCCAGCACTACGAGGGGGCCTCGACCCACTTCGGCCGCTACACCCTCCCCGCCTACCAGCAGGAGTTCGCGCGCCTCGCCCGGGCGCTGCGCACCGGCGAGCCGACGCCGAGTCAGACCCGCCCGGCCTGGCGCGGCGACCACCAACTGAGCCTGAACCCCGGCCCCGTCCTCGATGCGCCGCTCACGGGCCGGGAGTTCGGCGACGTACGCGACCAGCCGGCGGCGGACGGCTACCGGCGCGGCGAGCGCGCCAGCGCCACCTTCTTCACCGGCCACCCCGCCAACAACCTACGCACCGGCTCCACCTTCCTGGAGGTGGAGCGCCGCGATCCCGGCGCGCCGGGCGGCTGGCGCACGGTGGCCACGGACGACGACTGGTCCACCACCTACCGCTGGCAGTGCGCCTATCTGGCGGTCTCCACGGCCACGCTGACCTGGGACATCCCAGGCGAGGCCGAGCCGGGCACGTACCGCCTCGTCCACCACGGCGACGCCCGCGCGCTGTCCGGCATGATCAGCCCCTTCACCGGCGCGAGCCGCCCCTTCACCGTCCGCTAACGCCGACACCCACTGCCCGACCCATGTCGACGGCCCCGCCCCTCGCGCGTTCGGGGGGGGGCGGGGCCCAGGCGTACGGAAAGCGCCGGCGCGGCTCGGCCGCGAGCCGAGTGCGCGGCCGGAGCCGAGGACCCAGCCGCGAGCCGAGCGCTCAGACGACGTCGAGCGCGCCCGGGGCCAGGGCGGGTACCAGGCCCTCGGCCGCGGCGCGGGTGAGCAGGCCGCGCACGGCGGCGTACCCGTCCTCGCCTAGGTCGGCCGTGAACTCGTTGACGTACAGGCCGATGTGCTGGTCGGCCACGGCCGGGTCCATCTCCTGCGCGTGCTCCAGGACGTACGGGCGCGAGGCCAGCGGGTCGTCCCAGGCCATGCGCACCGAGGCGCGCGCCGCGTCCGCCAGCTCGCGCAGCCGCTCAGCGCCGAGCGCGCGCCGCGCGATGATCGCGCCGAGCGGGATGGGCAGCCCGGTGGTCGCCTCCCAGTGCTCGCCCATGTCGGCCAGGCAGTGCAGCCCGTAGTCCTGGTAGGTGAAGCGCGCCTCGTGGATGAGCAGGCCCGCGTCCACCGTGCCGGCCCACACGGCCGGCATGATCTCGTAGAAGGGCAGCACCTTCACCTCGCCCACGCCGCCCGGCACCTCGGTCGCGGCCCACAGCCGGAACAGCAGGTACGCCGTCGACCGCTCGCTGGGCACCGCGACCGTGCGGCCCGCCAGGTCGGCGGCGTCCGCAGGGCCCGAGGTGAGCACCAGCGGCCCGCAGCCTCGGCCGAGCGCCCCGCCACAGGGCAGCAGCACGTACTCGTCGAGGACCCAGGGCAGCACCGCGTACGACACCTTCAGCACGTCCAACTCGCCGCGCTCGGCCATGCCGTTGGTGACGTCGATGTCGGCGAAGGTCACGTCGAGCGCGGGCGCTCCCGGGACGCGGCCGTGGGCCCAGGCGTCGAAGACGAACGTGTCGTTCGGACACGGCGAATAGGCGATGCGCAGCGGGCGGTCGTCGCTCCCGCCGGCGTCGGGTGCCGGGTCGGAGAGTTCGGCGCTTTCCGTCATCTCGGGGTCCTCCTCGCGCGGGGGGTGGTCTGCGGTGGCTCCTTCGGCGGGGGAGCGGGGCGTCTTCGCGGGCCCGGGGCTGGTCTGGCTCTCAGGTCGGCCCGTCGCCGGCCGCCGCGTCGGAGGCCGCCTCGTGCAGCGCCGACGCGGCCCGCGCTGTTCCCGCGCCGGGTCGGTCGGCGCGCTGTTTTCCGCCATCACCCGCGGCAGCGCCCGCGCGAGCGCGTCGAAGGCGCCGGTCAGGGCCGCCAGCGCGGCGTCGATCCGCCAGGCGGCCCGGTCGCGCGGGCCCACCGCGTTGGAGACGGTACGGATCTCCAGCACCGGCACCCCGTACGCGGTGGCCGCCTCCGCCACGCCGAAGCCCTCCATCGCCTCGGCCACGGCTCCCGGGTGGTGGGCCATCAGCTCGGCGGCGCGCTCGGCGCTGCCGGTGACCGTCGACACGGTGAGCACGGTCCCGCGCACGCCTCCGGTGGCCTCGGCCACCGCCCGCACCAGGTGCGCGGGCGGCAGGTGCCGGATGGTGCCGAAGCCGAGGTCGGTGACGGCGGCGAAGCCGTCGGGCGTCTCTGCCCCCAGGTCGGCGGCGACGATTGCGTCGGCCACCACCACGGCCGCGAGCGCCAGCCCGGCCGGACCGGACGACGCCCGGCCCGCGCCAGCCGTTCCCGTACCGGTGGGCGGTACGGCCGGGGCCACGCCGAACCCGCCGCCGATGCCGGCGGAGACGACCAGGTCGTACGGGAGGCCGCCGGCCGTCGCGGTGGCCAGGGCGCTGCCGGTGGCGGCGGCCGACGCGGCCGGTCCGACGCCGGCCGCCAGCACGTCGGCGTCCAGCGCGTCCAGGGTCAGGGCGTCGCTGGCCCCGGTGACCGGCAGCGCTAGCCTGTGCCGCGTGTACCCGGGGGCGCCGGGCAGCGCGCGCTCCACACCCTCGAAGGCGCCGGCATCCCGGATGCCCCGCACCACCGCGTCGCGTTCGGCTGGGACCGCGGTAACGATCAGCGCGCGCATGGACTCACGCCCCTTGGTCGTGCACCGCGCTCCGCGCCCCCGCGCGGCGGCCGCGGCGCGGCCCGCCGGCGAGCTGGGCCGGCACTCGGTGCAGTGCGGTGTGTGTGACTGAGCTGGTGCAGGTGGATCGGGCGGTACGGGTGGATCGGGCGGTACGGAGTGGGGCGCCCGGGGCGGTGGGCGTCGCGGGGACGTCACCGGCCCGGGCGGGCGGGGCGACCGGGCCCGCGGGGCGGGTGGCGCCCGGCGGGACCGCCTGGTCCGCCTAGTCCTCGCGCTCCAGGTTGAAGTGCCACATGGCCTTCGGGCCGTTGTTGCCCTTCAGCTCCACGATGGCGATGGTGACCCTGTCGCGCATGCCCATCGTCTGACCCGTCTGCGGGTCCTCCTGCTCGAAGAGGGTGTCGCCGTCGAAGCTGCGGTAGTTGTCCTTGCTCGGTTCCTTCATGAGCGGGTTGTTCGAAACAATCACCCAGCCGGACTCACCGATCTCCGGGTCCACGCCGATGCGCACCTTCTCGCCGGGCGCGACCTTGATCGTCTTGCCGCCCTTCTTGGAGAGGCAGTCCTTGGTCTTCTTCTCGTTCAGTACCTTGCCGTCGCCGTAGCAGCCGTCGGTGGCCTCCGAGTTCACCGAGCTGGTGCCGACGGTCACGGTCGCGAGGGGGGTCGGCTTGTCACAGGCGGCCAGGGTGATCAGCCCGATGGACACGGCACCAACGGCGGCGGCGACGCGGCGGCCCTTGCGCCAGGACGACATCGAAGTGCGGCTCCGCCGCGTGGCAGTGGTCATGCTGGCAGGCTATCGGGCCGCGCGGATCAAGCCACGCGCGGGTGCGGCGTGCCGCGCCTGGCCGAAGCGAGCAGCCCACGCACGGTGCCGAGCCAGCCGAGCGCGAGGAAGCAGACGGCCGTCGACATGCCGAGGACGCCGTTGAGCGGCAGCGCGATGCCGATCGCGCCGCCGACCACCCAGGACATCTGGAGCGCGGTCTCGGAGCGGGCGAACGCGGAGGTACGGACGTTCTCCGGCACGTCGCGCTGGATCAGGGCGTCCAGCGACAGCTTGCCTAGCGCCTGCGAGAGGCCCGCGACGGCGGCCAGCGCTGCGACGGCCACCTGGCTGTAGAGGACGGCCGCGGTGACGGCCGTGGCCAGCGAGGTGGTCAGCACGGCCACGATGATCAGCTCCGGGCCACGGGCGCGCAGCCCGGCCCCGATCGCGGTGCCGAGCGCGTTGCCCGCGCCCGCCGAGACGGCCACGATGCCCAGCGACAGTTCGGGGCTGAGCCCGCTCAGCGGGTGCTCGCGCAGCATGAAGGCGAGGAAGAGGGTCAGGAAGCCGGAGAGCGTGCGCATGGTGGCGTTGGCCGGCCACGCGTGCAGCACGGACGAGCCCACGTTGCGCAGCCACGGCCGCTTGACCGGCTCCTCGTCCCAGTCCGGGTACGCCGCGTCGCCGGCGTACGGCACGACCTCGTGCGCCCCGGCCGTCTCGTGCGCCCCGATCTCCCGTGCCTTGGCGGTCACCTGTGCCCTGGCCGGCACCTGTGCCGCGTCCTCCAGGGCGTCGGCCTCCGGCACCTCGGCCTCCCGGGCGTCCGCTTCCCGGGCGTCGGCCTCCCGGGTGTCGGGCGGGCCCTGCTCGGCGGTCGCGCCGCCGTCGACGGTGGCCGTGCTCGTGCCCGTCGCGCTCGTGCTCGCGGCGGTCGCGGCTGCCGGCCCGGCGACGGCCCCGGTCTGGGGGGCACCCGCGCCCGCCGCCTCGGCGGTGGCCGCGTCGGCGCGGACGGTCGCGTCGGTGTCGGGACCGGTGGCGGCGGCGGGCCGCGGGGCGCGGGCTGGGCCGTGGTCGTGGGAGCGCAGGTGCGGGGGGTGCGCGATGACGTGGGCCCGCGCCTCGCCCTTGGCCGAGTCCACCTTGTGCGGCAGCGTGAAGCACAGGATCGTGCCCATCGTGAAGACCGCGCACGCCCCGTAGAGCGGCCACGCCGGCCCGATCTGGTGCAGCCCCGCGCCGATGGGCGCCGCGAGACCGGTGGCGAGCAGCCCGCCGAGCGTCACCCGCGAGTTCGCCTTGACCAGCGAGAAGCGTGGCGGCAGCAGTCGGGGCACGACCGCCGAGCGCACCACGCCGTACGCCTTGGAGGCCACAAGGACGCCCAGCGCCGCCGGGTACAGCTCAAGCCCCCCGCCGCTGACCGCGTCGGCCATCGTCAGCGCGAGCAGCGCCCGGGTCAGCATCGCGCTGGCCATCGCCGCGCGCCGGCCGTGCGGGACGCGGTCGAGCAGCGGGCCGATCACGGGGGCGAGGAGCGCGAACGGCGCCAGCGTGATGGCGAGGTAGAGGGCGACCCGGCCGCGCGCCTCGTCGGTCGGTACGGAGAAGAACACGGTCGAGGCGAGCGCGACGGTGATCATCATGTCGCCCGCGGAGTTCACCGCGTGCAGCTCGATCAGCTTCCCGAGGCCGGACTCGCCCGCGCCGTGCGCATGGGTCGCCCGCCGCACGCCGCGAGCCGTGCTCGCGAACGGTCGCCGTAGCGTCTGGCCGAACGAGCGCCGCGACCTCCCGATCGCGCCACCCGCGGCGAACCTCGTGCCTCTCACCACGACATCGTCTACCTCATCAGGGCGCCGTACGCGACTTTCCGTCGCTTCTCCGCCGTGTTTCCCCCACATCCGCGTCGCCGCGCCCCCACCTCCCGGGCGCGGGGGCGCCCCGCGATCTCGGTCGGCGGTCGGATGGCGGCCGGGAGAGGGGGTACGCGGTACCGGTTGGGCCACCTCGCGCCGGGTGTCGGGGCGGCGCGCGGGGGCGGCCGGCGGGGCCCGGCGCGGGGCGCGCACCCCGTGGGGACGAGGCGGGGTGGGGGTGGCGCGGTCCGACAAGGTAGCGTGCCTTACGCGCCACTGGCGGTCGTTCTTGGCCACGCACCGGGTCAGCATCCCGCAGAATGGGACGTAACCGGTGCGTCCGAGGCCGTTCGGGCGCGGACGTCGACGCGGTCCACAGGTCCGCTCCGTCCGCTGTCCCGGCTGCTAGGCCGGCGCGCTCGTGAGACGGCGTAGGAGAGAATCGATTCTTGTGAGTACTGCGATGCGAAGCCGTACCCCGGACCGCTTGTGCGCCGAGGCGGTCGATCTTGCCCGTGCGGCGGCCGAAGAGGCGGCGTTCCCGGGCCCCGTCGGCGAACACGTCGCCCTTGCGGCCGACGGGGACCGCGTGGTCACCCACTTCTTCGAGTGCGCGGAACCCGGCTACCGGGGCTGGCGCTGGGCGGTGACCGTCGCCCGCGCCTCCCGCGCCAAGGTCGTCACGCTCGACGAGACGGTGCTGTTGCCCGGGCCCGAGGCGCTGCTGGCGCCGGAGTGGGTGCCCTGGAGCGAGCGGCTGTGCCCGGGCGACATGGGCCCCGGCGACCTGCTCCCGACCGAGGCGGACGACCTGCGCCTGGAGCCGGGCTTCACCGGCGAGGACGCCCCGCCGCCCAACTCCGTCCTGGCGGACGAGGGCTCACCCGTGCGCGCGGTCGCCGAGGGCGCCGCCGGCGCGGGGCGCGCTCCGCTCTCCGGCGAGCTGGCCCAGCTCGCGGACACCGAGGACGCCGACGTCACGCCCGGCTCCCCGGCCACCCAGCCGGCGCCCGCGGCCGGCGACCCGGGCACCGCGGCCGACGGTTCCGAGCTGCCCGTGATCGGCACGATCGCGGGCGTGGCCCAGGAGCTGGGCCTCGGGCGCGCCCGGGTGCTCTCGCGGTACGGGCTGCACGTGGCGGCCGACCGCTGGGACGAGGCGTACGGGGCGAAGACCCCGATGGCGCAGGCGGCCCCGGCCTCCTGTATGACCTGCGGGTTCCTGGTGCCGCTGACGGGATCGCTGCGGCAGGTGTTCGGGGTGTGCGCCAACGAGTTCAGCCCCGCCGACGGCCGCGTAGTCTCCCTCAGCTACGGCTGCGGTGGCCACTCCGAGGCCGCCGTCATGCCCAAGCCGCCGCGCCCGGCCCCGCCCGTCATCGACGAGACGGTGGTTGACCCGCTGACCTTGCGTCCCGACCGTACGGGCGGCTCCGTGGAGCCCGACGGCCCGGCCGAGGAACTCGGCCACTCCTGACGGGCCACTCCTGACAGGTCAGTCCTGACCCCTGTGTCCCACCACGCCACCCCGCCCGCGCACGCCTGAGCCGCCCCGCCCCGGGGCCGCGACCCCGGGCGCGCGCCGGGCCCGGCCCCGGCGTCGGGCCACGCCCACCCCCGCGCGGCCGGTCTCCCCGGCGGGGCCGCCCCTCCCCTCCCCGGCCGGGCCGCCGCTGCCCGCCACCACCTGGGGCGTCCGCCCGGCGGACGGGGGAGTCGGGGAGCGCGGCGGGATGGCGGTACGTTCACCGCCGGCATGCCGTACGCACCGCGCGTGCGGAGGGCCGACGGACCGGCACAGGGGAGACGACAGGTGAGCAGCAGCACGGCGATGGTGCGCGGCGCGACGGGGGCCGCGGACCCGTTCGGTACCGGGCGGCTGCGGCGCGGCGTCCTGGACGCGTGGGCCGCCTCGCCCGCCCGCTTCCGCGAGGATGCCAACGCCGAGGAGGACCTCGCACTCGGCGGCTACCGCGACCGCCTCATCATCGAACTCGCCCAGAACGCCGCCGACGCCGCGGCCCGCGCCCAGGTGCCGGGCCGGCTCCGGCTGACCCTGCACGAGAGCGATCAGCCCGACCGGACAGCCGGGGTGCGCGCGGGCGACGGCGGCACGGGCCCGGCGGTGCTGGCCGCCGCCAACAACGGCGTCCCGCTCGACGCCGCCGGCGCCGAGTCGCTGTCCACGCTCCGCGCCTCCGCCAAGCGCGACGAAGCCCCTGCCGGTGCCGGTGGCGCCGGCGACCCGGAGGCCGGGCTGGCCGTGGGCCGGTTCGGCGTCGGCTTCGCCGCTGTCCTCGCGGTCAGCGACGAGCCCGCCATCGTGAGCCGTTCGGGCGGCGTCCGCTGGTCGTTGGCCGAGGCACGCGAGCTGGCCCAGCGGGCGGCCGAGGAGAGCCCGGGCCTGGCGGACGAGCTGCGCCGGCGCGAGGGCCACGTGCTGCTGCTGCAGCTGCCGCTGCCCGCCGAGGGCAGCGCGCCCGACGGCTACGACACGGTCGTGGTGCTGCCGCTGCGCGACGGCGCCGCCGAGGACCTGGCCCGCCGCCTGCTCGACGCCTCGCTGCTGCTCACCCTCCCCGGCCTCACCGAGGTCGTCGTGGAGACCCCGGAGGGCGTGCGGACGCTGCGCCGCCGCCAGGACGGCCCGTACGTGTCATCGAGGACAGCGCGCACGAGAGCGGCGCCACCCGCTGGCGCGTCGCCCGCGACGGCGGCCCGCTGACCCCGGACCTGCTCGCCGACCGCCCGGTCGAGGAGCGGCTGCGCCCCGTGTGGTCGGTGACCTGGGCGGTGCCGGTGGACGCCGAGGGCGCGCCGGTGCGCGTCGGCGGCGGACCCGCCCTGCCCGACCTCGGCCTGGACTCCGGGGACGGCGGCGCCCAGGGCGCCGGGCGGGCCGCGCGCGGCGGCGCCGCGCCGGTCGTGCACGCGCCGACCCCCACCGACGAACCGCTCGGGCTGCCCGCGCTGCTCATCGCCTCCTTCCCGCTGGAGCCCACCCGCCGCCGGGTCGCGCCCGGGCCGCTCACCGACTTCCTGCTGGCCCGCGCCGCCGACGCGTACGCCACGCTGCTCGGCGACTGGCATCCCGTGACGGTCGGCACGCTCGACCTGGTGCCCGAGCCGCTCGGCAAGGGCGAGTTGGACGGGACGCTGCGCCGCCTGGTCCTCGACCGGCTGCCACGGGTCGCGTTCCTGCCGAGCGCGGCCACCGCGTACGGGCCGGCCGAGGGCGCCGGGACGGACGCCGAGGCTGTGTCCGCGCCTGACCCCGCCGACCCGTACGCCGAACCAGCCGTCGCCGACGCGCCGGGCGTGCTGCGCCCGCTGGAGGCGGAGGTGTTGGAGGGGGCTGGCGCAGAGACCGTGCGGGTGCTCGCCGAACTCTTCCTGCACCTGCTGCCGGCCGGCCTTGAGCGGCGGGCCGAGCTGCGCGCGCTCGACGTGGGCCGGGTGCGGCTCGGCGAGATGGTCGAGCGCCTCGCGGGCGCCGAGCGCCGCCCCGCCTGGTGACGGCGGCTCTACGACGCGCTGGCCGGCACCGACCCGGAGCTGCTCAGCGGCCTGCCGGTGCCGCTGGCCGGCGCTCCGCTGGGCGGTGGGACCGGTTAGCGGGGCGAGGAGAGCGGCGCGGTCCGTACGACGATCGGCCCCGCCAGGTCCTGCTGCCACTGCCCGACGGCGCCGGCCAAGGGCCGGCGCCGGATGCCGAGGCCGGTGCCGGGCCCGGTACCGATGCCGAGAGTGCCGCCGCGCGGCAGCACCGCACGCTGGCCAGGCTCGGCCTCAAGGTCGCCCACCCCGACGCCGTCCACCCGCTCCTGGAGAAGCTGGGCAGCCACCCCGGCCACGCCGCGCGCCGTGCTGACCACGCCGCAGGTGCGGGCCGCGGTCGCCGGTTCGCTGGACGCGGCCGACGACGACTTCGACCCGTTCCTGGACGAGGACGCGCCGGGCGGCCCGCTGGACGGCGAGGCGCTGGCCGACACGGTGCTCGCGCTGGTGCGCGACGCCCGGCTGGCCCCCGGCGACGAGCCGTGGCTGGCCGCCCTCGCGCTGCCCGACGAGGACGGCGAGCCGGCGCTCGCCGGCGACCTGGTGGTGCCCGGCAGCGACTTCGAGCGCGTCATCCGACCGGGTGAACTGGCCACCTGCGAAAACGAGTTGGTCGAGCGGTGGGGCGAGGAGACGCTCGCGGCCGTGGGCGTGCTCGCCGGCTTCACGCTGGTGCGGGCCACCGACGTGGTGCTCGACCCGGATGAGCTGGAACCACGGGACAGCGACTACTCCGAGCCCGACGACGTGGGCGTGCTCGACGCCGTGGACGTGTGGTGCGAGGACCTGCTCGACGGCCTGGAGCCGACGCCGGTGCCCCCGGTGGCCACCGAGATCGTGGCCGTGCGCGACCTGGACCTGGTGGACGACGACGCCTGGCCGCTCGCGCTGGCTATGCTGTCCCGGCCGCCGCTGCGCGACGCGCTCACCACCCCGGTGCGGGTGCTGCTGCCCGGCGGCACGACCGAGACGGTGCGCCCGTACACGGCGTGGTGGCTGCGCAGCCACCCGGTGCTCGACGGCCGGCGCCCGGCCGGGCTGCGGGCCGCCGGCGGCGATTCGCTGCTCGCGGGCCTGTACGAGGCGGCCGACACCGCCGACGTCGACACCCAGGTGCTGCGCGCGCTCGGGGTGCGCACCACGGTGCGGGCCCTGCTCGACGAGCCGGGCGGAGCCGTCGAACTGCTGGCCCGGCTCGTCGACGAGGACAGCGAGGTCGGCCCGGCCCAACTCCGTGGCCTGTACGGGGCGCTGGCCCGCCTTACCCCGGAGGAGGTCACCCTCCCGGATGAACTGCGCGCGGTGACGTACGGGCACGGCGAGGACGGGGACGAGGAGGCGGACGCGTACGCCGTCGAGTACGCCGTGGAGGTGGTGGACGCGGCGGACGCGCTGGTCGCCGACGCGCCGGACCTGATGCCGCTCGCCATGGCCGAGGCGCGGCCCCTGCTGTCGGTCCCGCCGGCTGAGCGAGGCGTAACCGGCCCCGGTGCTCTCGCACGGCGAGCCGCACGAGGTCGCCGACGCGGTCCGCGAACTGCTGCCGGGCGCCACCCTGTCGTATGTGGAACACGAGGAGTTGCTGGTCGAGCTGCGGTCCGTGGACGGCTCGGGCGCGCGCCAGGTGGAGCTGGACTGGCGGTACGTGGACGGCACCCTGCATGCGGCCACGGTCGAGGGCGTGGCGGCGGGCCTGTGCTGGGCCGCCAGCCAGTGGGAGCGCCGCTTCGAGGTCGCCGCCCTCATCGAAGACCTGACCCGCACCGAGGAGTTGGCCCGCTCCCGCTGGTTCGACGGCGCGCCGGGCACCGCCTGAGGGGCGGGGGCAGCGGCGGGCGATCGGCTGGCTGCTCAGGGGGTGTCGGCGTAGCGGCCGGCGAGCGCGGCGGCGCGCTGGTGTAGCGAGGCGCGCAGCGACCGGGGGCCGACGGCCTCCGCGTCCGCGCCCAGCTCCCACAGCGCCCACTCGGCGTGCCGCGCGTCCTGGAAGGTGACCTCAAGGCGCGCCCAGCCGTCGGCGTCGGGCTCCAGGACGCGCACGCCCAGCGCGGTGTCCACCAACTCCTCCCGCCGCGCCGGGCGCACCCGTATCAGCGCGGTGACGTGGTGCTCGCCGTCGAAGCCGAACCGCGCGGAGCCCTCCTGCCAGATCCGGTCCAGGTCGACCGTCTCCGGCCGCTCCGCCGGTTCGGCGAGTTCCTCGGCCGCCGCGATCCGGGAGAGCCGGTACGTACGGTCGGCGCCGGCCCGGGTGGCCAGTAGGTAGCCCCGGTCGCGCACGGTGACCAGGCCGATCGGGTCCACCGTGCGCCACCGGGGCGGCTGGCCCGTGGCCGCGTAGTGGATGCGCAGCTTGCGCCCGGCCAGCACCGCGCGCCGGACCTCGGCCAGCGCGGCGGCGGGCACCTGGTCGGTGGCCGACCGCCGGGCGAGCAGGTCGGTCTCCGGGTCGACGAGCAGCCGCCGGGCGGCGTCGCTCGCGCCCGCCCGGTGGTCCTCCGGCAGCGCGTCGACCACCTTCCGCATGGCCGAGGCGAGTGCCGCGCCGAGGCCGAACGCCGGCTCCCCGCGGGCCGACCCGGCGGTCAGCAGGGCCAGCGCCTCGTCGTGGTTCAGCCCGGTCAGCTCGGTCCGGAAGCCGGCCAGCAGCGCGAACCCGCCGTGCCGGCCGCGCTCGGCGTAGACCGGCACGCCGGCGGCGGACAGCGCCTTCGATGTCGCGCAGCACGGTACGGGTGGAGACCTCAAGCTCGCGGGCGAGCGTGTCCGCGGCCAGCCGACCGCGCTGGCGCAGCAGGAGGACCAGGGAAACTAGCCAGTCAGCACGCATGCGCAGCACTGTAAGCCGATACGTGACAGAGGGTGTCGTGATATGCCGCGAGGCTCTTCCCACGACGCCACCCCGTCACAACGGCGGCCGCCGGGCGACGGGCGTGCGGAGCCACCATCAACGAACGGAGCTGTCATGGCAGTGGAGCGAACGGCGATCAACCCGGTGGCGTGGTCGACGGAGCTGGGGTTCAACCAGGGCGAGCTCGTCTCCGGGCACACCCGGACCCTGTACGTCTCGGGCCAGACCGCGATGGGCCGCGAGGGCAAGCCCCAGCACGAGGGGGACATGGCGCCGCAGTTGGCGCTGAGCCTCGACAACCTGGAGGCCGTGCTTGGCGAGGCGGAGATGACGCTCGCCCACCTCGTGCGGCTCAACGTCCACACGACCGACGTCGACCTGCTCTTCCAGCACTACGGCGTGCTGGCGGCGCGGCTGGCCGCCGCCGGGGTGGCGCCGACCACCACCATGCTCGGGGTGGTGCGGCTGGCCGTCCCCGGCCAGTTGGTCGAGCTTGAGGGAACTGCCGTCGCCTGACGCCGCCCGCCGGTGGGTGGCGCGCCGATCCGGGGCCGGCGCGGTTGATGGGGCTGGGCTGACGGGTCTGACGGGACGTATGTGACGAGGCCCAACTCGTGGGGCTCCGGAAACAGTTGTGAATGACGGGTGAAATACGTACAGTCGCTCCCGTCGGACTCCGTCATCTCATCAGAGAGGATGGAGCCCTTTTCATGGTATGGGGGGATTCATGCGCAAGAGCGCATCTCTGGCTGTGCTCGCCGTCACCAGCGCCACCGTGCTGAGTGGTCTGACCGCCACTGCGGCACACGCGGACGGCTACGGCGACACCAAGATCACCAAGGTGGTCGTCAACGGCGGCAAGAACGTGGTCGTCGGCACGAGCGGCGCCAAGACCTTCATGGTCGCCATCACGGTGCAGGACAACTCGGGCATCCAGGGTGCCAAGATCGACATCCTGGGCCCGTCGTCCAGCTTCTTCCAGCCGACCAAGGCCGTCAAGTGCGTCGCCGCCGCCAACAAGAAGGTCAGCACCTGCACCGCGACCTTCAAGATCGACCCGCGCGTGGACCTGTACACCAACGCGCTGGCCGGCACCTGGTACGTGGACGCCTGGGTGGATGCCAAGGACGACGACTTCTTCACCTCGGACAAGGCCGGCTCCTTCCGGCTCCAGCGGGAGGGGAAGCTGACGGTCAACGCCTCGCCCGAGCCCGTCAAGAAGGGCAAGACGCTCACGGTCACGGGCAAGCTGACCCGCGCCCACTGGGACGTCTTCGGCGACAACAAGTGGGTCAACCACGGCAACCAGTCGGCCAAGCTAGAGTTCCGCAAGAAGGGCGCCAAGACCTTCTCGACGGTCAAGACCGTCAAGGGCAACAAGAACGGCGACTACAACACCACGGTCAAGGCGTCGGTGGACGGTGACTGGCGCTGGAACTTCGCCGGCTACAGCACCCACGCGGCCGTCGCCTCCGGCGTGGACTTCGTCGACGTGAAGTAACGCTATCGTAAGGTAGCAGCACCCGGCGCGCGTCGCCGGAAACGGGTCGGGCCCGCGCCATAGTCTGGAGCGGGCCCGCTCGCGTGTCGGCGTCCGCCGTCGTCAGCGCCCGGGCGCGCTGGCTCGCGCTAGGCCGGGAAGCGCCGGCCCACCCAGCGCCAGGCCACCTCAAGCAGGAGCGAGGCGGCCACCGCGATGCCCACCGCCGCCCACGGCATCGACGTGCCGACCAGCTTGAGCGCGAAGAAATCCTGCAACCACGGCGTGACGACCACGATCACGAAGCCGAGCGCCATCGTCAGCACGAGCCCGATCTGCCACCAGCTGTACGGCCGCGCGACGATCGCCAGCACCCACATCGAGATCAGGAACAGCGTCAGCGTCGCCGCGCTGGTCTCCGCGTCCCGCGCGCCCTCGCCCGTGTAGTGGCTCCGGGCGATGAGGTACGTGGCGAAGGTGGCGACGGCCGCGATGACGCCCGCGGGGATCGCGTACCGCATCACCCGGCGCACGAAGTTCGGCCGCGCCCGCTCCTTGTTGGGGGCTAGCGCCAGGAAGAACGCCGGTACGCCGATCGTCAGCGTGGACAGCAGCGTCAGGTGCCGGGGCAGGAACGGGTACGAGACCTGCGAGCAGACCACGAGCAGCGCCAGCAGCACCGAGTACACGGTCTTGACCAGGAACAGGTTGGCGACCCGCTCGATGTTGCCGATCACCCGCCGGCCCTCGGCGACCACCGAGGGCAGCGTCGAGAAGCTGTTGTTGAGCAGCACGATCTGGGCGACGGCGCGAGTTGCCTCGGAGCCGGAGCCCATCGACACGCCGATGTCCGCGTCCTTGAGCGCCAGCACGTCGTTGACACCGTCGCCGGTCATCGCCACGGTGTGGCCGCGCGACTGGAGCGCGCCCACCATGTCTCGCTTCTGCTGCGGGGTGACCCGCCCGAACACCGCGCCGTCCTCAAGGGCGGTGGCCATCTCCTCACGGTCGGCGGGCAGCTGGCGGGCGTCTACCCGTGTGCTCGGCGCCCGGCAGCCCGAGCTTGCCGGCCACGGCGCCGACCGAGACAGCGTTGTCACCCGAGATGACCTTGGCCGCGACGTTCTGCTCCGCGAAGTACCGCAGCGTGTCCGCCGCACCCGGGCGCAGCCGCTGTTCGAGGACGACCAGCGCGGCCGGGCGCACGCCCTCGGCCACCCGCTCGTCGTCCAGCTCGCGGTCCATACGGGCCAGCAGCAGCACCCGCAGGCCCTGCGTGTTCAGGTCCTCGATCTCGCCGAGCACCGGGTCGCCGGCCGGCAGCAGTACGTCACGGGCGCCAAGGAGCCAGCCGCTGGCCTGGCCGGACGGCTCGGTCAGGGCCGCGCCGCTGTACTTGCGGGCGGAGGAGAAGGGCAACGCGGCCGTGCACTCCCAGTCGGCCGGCTCCGGGTACGCGTCGATGATCGCCTGGAGGCTGGCGTTGGGCCGCGGGTCGCTGGCGCCGAGCGCGCTGAGCACCTGCCCCACGTGGGCCTCGTCCGGCGCGGCGCCCTCGCCCCCGCCGGCCGGTTGGCCGTCGCCCAGCAGCCGCACCTCGGTGACGTCCATGCCGCCCTCGGTGAGGGTGCCGGTCTTGTCCAGGCACACCACGTCCACCCGGGCCAGGCCCTCGATCGTGGGCAGCTCCTGCACTAGCCACTGCTTGCGGCCCAGCCGGATGACGCCGATCGCGAAGGCGACCGAGGTCAGCAGCACCAGGCCCTCGGGCACCATCGGCACGATCCCACCGACCACCCGGCGCACGGCCTCGCGCCAGTCGTTGTTCTCCACCACGCTCTGGCTGATGACCAGGCCGATCGCGGTGGGGACCATCATCCAGGTCACGTACTTGAGGATCTGGCTGATGCCGCTGCGCACCTCCGAGTGGACCAGCGTGAACCGCGACGCCTCCTCGGCGAGCTGCCGCGTACGCCTCCCGGCCCACCTTGGTGGCCGTGAACGCGCCGCCACCGGCCACCACGAAGGACCCGGACATCACCTGGTTGCCCGGCCGCTTGAGCACCGGGTCGGCCTCGCCGGTCAGCAGCGACTCGTCGATCTCCAGGCCGTCGGCCTCCACGACCTCGCCGTCGACCACGCACTTGTCGCTGGGCCCCAGCTCCACCAGGTCGCCGAGAATGATCTCGCCGACCGGGATCTCGGCGGCGACCCCGTCGCGCCGCACGGTCGGCTTTGCCTCACCGATGACGACCAGGCTGTCCAGCGTCTTCTTGGCGTGCACCTCCTGGATAATGCCGATCGCGGTGTTGGCGACGATCACGAAGCCGAACAGCGCGTCCTGGATCGGCGCCACGGCCAGCATGATGACGAAGAGGATGCCTATGATGGCGTTGAAGCGCGTGAAGATGTTGGCGCGGATGATGTCCGGTGAGGAGCGCACGGGGACGTCGTTGACCTCGCCCCGGCTCACCCGCTCCGCCACCTCGGCCGTGCTCAGCCCGGGATTGCCGGGCCGACGTGCTGCCGCGTCGGTGAGTGCGGAGGCCGCGCCGCCGTCCGGGTCAGGTTCGTCGACTGCGGTCTCAGCCCGATACGTCATGACACGAAGGTACGGGGGGAAGACAACGGCCACCCCTTGAATACGCACCAAAGCGGCGTGGGAGTTCTCTCAACTGCGCCGGCAACCTCCGAGGCCATTGTTGCGGCGGCCCCACCCGTGCTCCCCGGCGCCGCTGGCCGCTCGCCCCGGCCGCTCGCCTTCGGACCCGGGCCGGCCGGCGTGCCGCTACGCTGTGGCGCCGGCCTCGTCCGAGGGCCGCGCCACGGCGGTGGCTCCGGCCTCTCCCGGCGCCGTCCCGCCCGCCGCCGTGTCGTCCGCGCCCGCCCCGCCGGCCGTCGCGTCGGACGCCCGCGCGGCTTCGGCCTCGGCCGCGTGGCGTCGGATGGCCTCGTCGCGCCCGCGCACGTACCAGATGCCGATCAGCCCGAGTCCCGCGCCGGCCAGGCAGGTCCACAGCCACCACAGGTGGTCGTGGTCGTCGAACCAGCTGTAGAAGGGGAGCTGGGTGAGGAAGAGGACGAACCACACGATCGTGCCACCGCTGATCGTGGCGACGACGTTGCCCTCCAGGGGCTCGGGCGCCTCGTGCAGGGGGGTCCACTTCTTCATGGTCCAAGCGTAGTCCGTCCGCACGGTCGACCGGCGGGGTGGGCGCCGCTCGACAGGCCGGGAGCTATATCGGTCTACGCGCGGAGATAGCAATCTTTCTCTTGTTTGTTCATACTGCAACGGTCCAGTTCCGTCTGGACTTATTCGTAGGAACATCCCAATGCGGGCGCGAACGTGCCGGCGGCGCACGCTGCCGACCCGCGTCGACCGGCGGGCGCCCCGCCCGCCCCCGCCGCCCGCCCCGTCCCCACCCCGTCCCACCCCCCATCCCCGCCTTCCCTCAAGGCCCGTCCGACTGAGGTCCCGCATGTCCCCCTCGGCCAGCGCAGCGGTCAACGACCCGCAGCCGCCCCCGCCCCCACCCGAGTCGCGGAACGCCGTCGACCGGTTCTTCAAGATCACGCAGCGGGGTTCGTCCGTCGGCCGCGAGGTGCGCGGCGGCCTGGCGACCTTCTTCGCGATGGCGTACATCATCGTGCTCAACCCGATGGCGTACATCATCGTGCTCAACCCGATCATTCTCGGAGCGGGCCACGACAAGTACGAGAGCTACCTCGACAACGGGCAGCTCGTCACGGTCACCGCGCTGATGGCCGGGCTCACCACGCTGCTGATGGGCGTCATCGGCAACGTGCCCATCGCCATCGCCGCGGGCCTGGGCATCAACGCCGTCGTCTCCCTCCAGCTCGCGCCGAAGATGAGCTGGCCGGACGCGATGGGCATGGTCGTGCTGGCCGGCCTGGTGCTGATGCTCCTGGTCGCCTCCTGACTGCGGCGGCGCGTCATGGACGCCATCCCCCGGCGGGCTGCGCCGCGCCATCGCGATCAGCATCGGCCTGTTCATCTCGCTGATCGGCCTGGTCGACTCCGGCTTCGTCACCCGCAACCCGGACAAGGCCCACACCAGCGTCCCGCTCGGCCTCGGCACCCGGGGGTCAGCTCCAGGGCTGGCCGGTGCTGGTCTTCGTGATCGGCCTCGCGCTCACGTTCATCCTGGTCGTCCGCAAGACGCGGGGCGCGATCCTCATCGGCATCACCGTGATGGCCTTCGTCGCCATCATCATCAACGCGCTCGTGACCATCCCGGACGCGATCTGGGGCCTGGCCGTCCCCGAGGTGCCGGACAAGGTGGTGGACGCCCCCGACTTCGGCCTCATCGGCGAGATCAGCCTTTTCGGCGGCTTCCAGGAGGTGGGCGTCCTCACCGGCTGCCTGTTCGTCTTCACCGTGCTGCTGTCGGGCTTCTTCGACGCGATGGGCACCATAATCGGCGTCGGCGAGGAGGCCGGGCTCACTGACGAGAAGGGCCAGCTGCCCGGGATGGGCCGCATCCTGATGGTGGACGGCATCGCGGTGGCGGGCGGCGGCTTCGGCTCCGCGTCAGCCAACACCTGCTTCGTGGAGTCCACCGCCGGCGTGGGCGAGGGCGCGCGCACCGGCCTGGCCAACATCGTGACCGGCTGCCTCTTCCTGCTCGCCCTGGTCTTCACGCCGCTGGCCAAGGTCGTCCCGTCCCAGGCGGCGACGCCCGCGCTGCTCGTCGTCGGCTTCCTGATCATGGCGGCCAACATCAAGGAGATCGACTGGAGCGACGTCACGATCGCCATCCCGGCATTCCTGACGATGATCGCGATGCCGTTCACGTACAGCATCACCATCACCATCGGCGTGCTGGCGTTCATCCTGCTCCGCATCGCGACCCAGCGGTTCCGTGAGGTCCCCTGGCTGCTCAACGTCGTCGGCGCCTGCTTCCTCGTCTACTTCCTGCTCGACCCCATCGAGCAGGCCCTGGGCGTCAAGTAACGCCCGCGCCCCCGCACCCCGCTCCGGGCCCCGCCGGCACCACGCCGGCCGGGGCCCGGTGTCGTCGGGTGCGTGTGCGGGACGTCAGCGGGTCCGGGCGTCAGACGGGGTGCCGGGCTCGTCGTAGAAGGCCGCCGTCTCGTCCAGGGAGGCGTGGAAGCGCTCGTCGAAGTCCTCCCGGATCAGCGTCCGGACCACGTACTCCTGGACACTCATGCCCCGTTTGGCGGCATGCTGTCGTATCCGGTCCAGCAACTCGCCGTCGACCCGCAGGCTGAGCACCTTTGATCCCATGCGGGACAGCGTTGCCGGGAGGGCGGCGCCGTTCGTTCACTTCATGGCGCCAGATCACTCGTATGGGTGATTCGTACGGGAAACGCTTTCGGGTTTTGTTAGGTAGCGTAATGAGTTACGCTAAATACATGCCTGACTTGACCGGCGACGACGCTGCCGCCGTGAACTCACTGCGATCCGCCGTGATGCGCCTCTCCCGACGTCTCAAGCACCAGCCGCTCGTCTCCGACGGCGGGCGCGGTGGGCGCGTGGACGAGTCGCTCAGCCCGACCGAGATGTCGGTGCTCGGGACCCTCGCGCGCTGCGGCTCGGCCACACCGGGCGAGCTGGCCCGCAAGGAACACGTACAGCCACCGTCGATGACCCGCATCGTGGCCCTGCTCGAAGCCAAGAGTCTGGTCAGGCTGGAGCCACACCTAGAAGACCGCCGGCAGAAGGTCGTCACGCAGACGGAGCGGGCCGAGGCGATGCTCGAAGAGAGCCGCCGCAAGCGCAACGCCTGGCTGGCCGACCTGGCCGGGCAGCTCGACGAGGACGAGTGGGCCACGCTGCGCGCCGCCGCGCCCGTCCTGGAGAAGCTCGCCCACCTGTGACGCCACCCCCGGCGTGCGGCCCACCGCCCGCCGGGCACCCGCCACCGGCCCACCCCGGGCCCAACCCGACCGTCAGGACCCCACAGCGAACGCGTCACCCGAGCCGACCCGGGAGGCTGCCCCAGCGGCGGCCTCCCCGCACCGAAAGGAGGCGAAGCCGCTTTGAGTACGGGACCCGGAGCAGACTCCGCACCCGCACCAAAACCGTCTACACCCACCGACTCCCCGCCGACCCGCGGCACGATGTTCAGCTCGCTGAAGATCCGCAACTACCGGCTCTTCGCCAGCGGCGCCGTCATATCCAACACCGGCACCTGGATGTCCCGCATCACGCAGGACTGGCTCGTGCTCGGCCTCACCGGCTCCGCCACCGCCGTCGGCATCACCACGGCCCTCCAGTTCCTTCCAATGCTGCTGTTCGGCCTGTACGGTGGCGTCATCGCCGACCGCTACTCCAAGCGCGGCATGCTGCTGTGCACGCAGACCGCGCTCGGCCTGTGCGGGCTCGCGCTCGCCGCGCTCACCCTGAGCGGCCACGTCCAGGTCTGGCACGTCTACCTGATCGCCTTCCTGCTCGGCATGGTCACCGTCGTGGACACCCCGGCCCGGCAGGCGTTTGTCATGGAGATGGTCGGCCCGAACGACCTGCGCAACGCCGTCGGCCTCAACTCCGCCAACTTCCAGTCCGCCCGCCTCGTCGGCCCCGCCGTGGCCGGTGTCCTGATCACCGCCGTGGGCAGCGGCTGGGCCTTCCTGCTCAACGGGCTCTCCTTCACCGCCCCGCTGATCGGCCTGCTGATGATGCGGACCGCCGAACTGCACTCCGTGGACCGCGCGCCACGCGGCAAGGGCCAGTTGCGCGAGGGCCTGCGGTACGTCGCCGGCCGCCCCGAACTGATCTGGCCGATCGTGCTCGTCGGCTTCATCGGCACCTTCGGCTTCAACTTCCCCATCTGGCTCACCACCTTCGCCGACGACGTCTTCCACGCCGGCCCCGGCACGTACGGCCTGCTGAACACGTTGATGGCCACGGGCTCGCTGACCGGCGCCCTGCTCGCCGCCCGGCGCGGCACGTCGCGGCTGCGCATGATGGTCGGCGCGGCGCTGCTGTTCGGCTTGCTGGAGATCGTCGCCGCGCTCACACCCTCGTTCTGGGCGTTCGCCGCGCTGATGGTGCCGATCGGCGTCTTCGGCCTGACGTTCAACGTCACCGCCAACTCCAGCGTCCAGCTCGCGACCGACCCGTCGATGCGGGCCCGCGTCATGAGCCTGTACATGATGGTCTTCGTCGGCGGCACCCCGATCGGCGGCCCGCTCGTCGGCTGGGCCACCGACACCTACGGCGCCCGCGCCGGCTTCATCGCCGGCGGCGTGATCTCCGCCCTCGCGGCCCTCACGGTCGGCCTGGTCCTCATGCGCGTCGGCGGCTTCCGCCTCCGCCTCGACCTGCGCCGCGGCCACCGCGCCGTGCGGCTGGTGCCGCGCCCGGGGGCGGTCCCGGCGGAGGCCGGAGCGGGTGCCGCTCCCACGGCCCCGGCTGAGCCGGGGCCGGCGGGGCCTGCCGCCGAGGGTGGCGCTTCGCCGGGCGATGGTGCCGGGTCGGGCGACGGCGCCGGGCTGGACGATGGCGCTCGACCCGGCGATGGTGCCGCGCGCGGTCGCCGTACGAGGAAGCCGCTGGTGAAGACGGTGTAGCCGGCGCCTGGCACGGCCGGCCGGCGACCCGGGCGGGGAGACCGCGGTCGGGCTCGTGGGCTGGTCGGGCCCGGTGAGGTGGGGCCGGGGCGCGAGGCCCGTGGGGGCTGGGCCCGTGATGCTGGGCTGTGAGCCCCGTAGGTGACACTGAGCGGATGAGACTCTTCGCAGCCGTGCTGCCACCCGAGGCGGCCACCGCGGAACTGGCCTCGGCCGTCGCCCCGTTGCACGACCTGCCCGGCGCGGACCGGCTGACCTGGAGCGCCCGTGCGAACTGGCACTTCACCCTCGCCTTCTACGGTGACGTGGACCCCTTGCACCCTGCCCGAGCTGTACACTCGCCTCGGCCGCGCCGCGCACCGCAACGGCGACTTCCAGCTCCGCTTCCAGGGCGCCGGCACCTTCGGTGGCCGGGCCCTATGGGCCGGCGCGTCCGGCGGCCTGCCCCCGATGCGCCGGCTGGCCGACTCGGCGTCGGCGGCGGCCCGCCGTGCCGGCGTCGCGATGACCGAACACCGCGCATACACGCCGCACCTCACCCTGGCCCGCGACCGCACCGGCGCCGCCGACCTGCCCCGCTACGCCGCCGCCCTCGCCGACTTCGCGGGCCGCCCATGGCGCGCCGCCCGGCTCAGCCTGGTCCGCAGCAACCTTCCCGACCAGGGCGTCCCCGGCGCCCAGCCCCGCTACGAGACGCTGACGTCCTGGCCACTGGGGGAGTGACCGGGCCGCCCGGTACGCGACGGCCGCCCACCGACCTTGGGTCGGTCACCGCGCCGTCCGGGGCTCGGGTTAACCTCGGAACGTGGACCCGAAAATGAGAAGCCTGATCGTGAGCGGCACGTTCATCCTGCTGCTCGTGGTGGTGGCGGTGGCGGCGTTCGTGGGCTGACGCCCGCTGGTGACGACGCCCTTGCCCGCCCTCCTGGGCTCGTTCCGGCGTGGGCCGCTGCGGCTAATGGATCTTGACCGGGCCTTCGGGGAGCTTGTCGGCGTTGGGGCACTTGAGCCAGTCGCGAGTGATCTCGCGAGCTACGGCTGCCGTGAAGGTGGCCACCTTGTCATCGCCTTCGACGGGCTTTGCCTGGGGCGGAGTAGAGTTGGTGTCGGGGCGATTCACGGTCGAACTCACCCCGACAACTACCCGTTGCGTTTCATGCTTGAAGGTGCACGGGACGTGGAGTCGTATAGAATGTTCCCTCGGCATGTACCCGTAGGCTGAACCCAGGGAGATGGGTACGCCTTTGCGTTCGATGGTCTGGCGAGGGTATTGATAGGCCGGAACGGCTTCGACCGTTATGAGTACTTCCCTGCTCTTGGTGCTCAAGTTGCAATGCCCTATGTCGTAGAGTTTGTCAAAGAACAGCGTCTCTTCCTTGAGTTCCCCGTCCCGAGTGGGCAGCAGCGGTTCGACCTGGGCTCCTGAAACACGCCCCTCGCAGACTCGCTCGGGTACATTCGTGACGTTGTCTGCTGCCTATGGGCTAGTGGTGAGCCACCACGCTCCGACGCCTGCGGAAAGCACAAGCGCTGTGAGCGTTGAAATGCCAGCCGGGTACCTGAGTGAGGCGAGCCCATCGCGCATCACCGGGTCTTCCCGTCCGCGAAACCGGTGTTGACGGAATGGAACATGACGTCGGCTGCCTGGCCTCCCGGTGTCCCCGGTGCCGTCGAGATTCTTTCTTGCTTGGCCGCATCGATAAATGCTTGCTTCATGGCCTTTGCGGACTGCTGGCGCCCGCTGTCTAGGTAGTCTTTCCTATTCTCTTCGATCAGCTTAGCCGCCTCTTCCTCGTCCTTGGTGTAGTGTTTCAGAACTGCCTCCTGGGCATTCTCGTAAACCCAGCTGACGGCATCTCCGTAAACGGGAATATGATTCCCCGCCATCTCTGAGAAGCGTCCTGCCCATTTGGCTCCAGTTTCCAGATTTTCGTTGAACTCTCGAATCTTCTCCACGCTGTCGTCTGCGGCAGCAATGGCATTTCCCTGCCCTACTGCGGCCAAGCTGGCGATGACTGCGCCTGGCCTTGTCGTCAGATCCGCAGTGGTAGTAATGGACTTCTCCCCGCGATCTCCTAGGGCAGAGCTTATAGCTTCAGTGGTCACGGCCTGCTCGGCATGAGTGATGGTTGCGTACGCCTTAGGGTCTTCGGCGGTAGCCTGAAGGAATTTGGCCAGGGAACTCTCGTTACTCAGCTCATCGAAGTTCGCGCGGGCTCCTGCGGGCTCGAAGTATCCGCTGGAGTCCTCTCCCGCGAACGCCCGCTGGATATCATGCATGTACTCCGCTGACATGTTCCCCAGGCTCGGAGCGAGTGCCGCGAGGCTCCCGTCGTGCTTGAGTGAACCGGGGTCGGCGCCCAGCTCCTGCACCACTCTCGTGAAGAGATCCGCCTGCTCCCGCGTATGCGGCTTCAGCGGCCCCTCGTCCCCGTACGCTCGCCCCGTCGTGGCGGACTCCAGCGCGTGGCCCAGCGCCTGCTTGGCCGGGGCGCGGCTTTCGTCGTCCGGGTCGGTGAGGCCGCTGGTCTTGTCGGGGAGCCAATCGCGGCCCTTGTCCTCGCTGAGGAAGAAGTCCAGGTTGCTCAGCCGCTTCAGGTCGCTGTCGCCGCCGCCGGTGGAGCCGTTGAAGAAGGCGGTGGAGGCTTCGGGGCTGTGGCCGAATGCCTCCAGGAGGCCGGTCATCGGGTCCCAACCCGGGCTCTTCTCGTCGGCAAGGTTGAGGCCGAAGTGTTGGTCGCCCTGGTGCGGGTCGGGCACCGGCCAGGTTCCGCCCTCGCGTTCCAGGGTGACCATGTGCTGGGCGATGGGGTTGAGGAAGCTCTTGTCGTAGTCGCCGTTCCGCAACAGGGAGGCGAGTGCCTGGTAGCCGACGGGTTGGGCGTGGTCGAGGCCGACGTCCAGTGGTCGCGTTCCCACCTTCTTCAGCTTGTTGATCCACGCCTTGCCCAGGTACGTGCGGTCCTCGCGGAACGACGTGTGGGGGTTGTCCTTGCCGGTGGGGGGATCGGTCGCCGTGGCCAGGGCCAGGCCCATGTCCTCCTGGATGCTCTGGGCCAGTTCCAGTCGGGTCCTGTCGTCACCCGACGACGCGTCTATGGACAACTGGGCCTGGAACCGCAGCGCGTCCTCGGCGCCCATCTCGCGGTAGAACCCGACCGCGAACTCCGGGTCCTTCGCGCTGCCCTGCAAGAGCGTGCGGAACTCGGCCAGTTCCTTGGTGCTCAGCTCCTCGCCCTTCTCGTGCAGGGAGAGGCTCTTCCGGGTGAGTTGCACGGTGCGTTCGCGCTGGACGTCGTCCAGCGAGTCGTACTTCGCGTGGCCAAAGTCGTGGCTGTCGCCGCCGTGAATCCTCCCCAGCGCACGGGTCACCGAGCCGTCGATCTCGACGGCCTGCGCGATGAGCGAGTTGATCTGCTCTTCCAGCGCGTTGAGGTATTCGACCTGGTCCGGCTTGAGTGTGGTCTTCTCGCCGGACCTGTCCACGTACTGACAGGTGGCGGTCGAGCCGGGGCCGCCCGACACCAGGATGCCGTGCTTCTTGGCGTCCACGTCCACGGCCTTCTTCAGGGCCTTCTGGACCGCCGTCAGGTCCTGGTGGGCGTCGCGCAGCATGCTCCAGATGCTTGTGGCCTGGGCGTGCGCGTCGCGGAACCCGGCGGCGGTGGCACGGACGAAGGGGCGGGTGACGCCGGCGTTCACCCCTTCCCAGCGGGCCGCGTCGGACTGGCGGACCATGCCGTCCGAGGCGTCGGTGGCCAGTGTGGCGAGTTGGTCCACCATCTCCTTCCAGTCCTTGGCCGCCGACCCGAGGCTGGATAAGGAGACTTGGTAGAGGTCGTCGTACGTCAGCCCTGCCATGGTGCGCTCACCTCACGCGTTCTCGTACTTCCGTCTTCTCGTACTCGTCCGTCTTGCCGTGGCCGTGGCCGTGCGCGAACGTCGCTCTGCCGTGGTCAGCGGTAGTGCTGGGCTATGGCCGAGGCCGTCATCGCGCTGCCGTCGCGGTGCGACATGGTGGCGGCGATCTCCTTGTCCTCGTGCGTGTGGGACTTCTTCGAGAAGTCGAGGTGGTTCGAGATGTGCGCGCACGACTGGAGCAGCGTCCTGACCTGGTCGTCCCAGATCGCCGACATCGTGGTGAGCGCCTCGCCCAGCGTGAAGTTGTGCGAGGTCAGGGTGGCGGCCGCCGTGGCGGTCGAACCCTTGCCCGCCGCCCCGCGGGCGATGTCGCCGGCCTTCTTGAGCCGGCCGTGCAGCAGGAACGCCTCGTGGCCGACCCGGCCCAGGTCCTCCTGGCGGACGACGAGCCGGTCGGCGTCGCCGCCGCCCGCGCTGTTGAGCCGCGTCCGGGTGGCCGCCTCGCTGCGGATCCGGCCCCATTCCTCCTGGAACGACAGGCTTCCCCCACTTCCCCCGGGTCCCGTAACTCTCGTACGTAGCAGCGTAGTTACCGTCGGGGACGGTAGCAGGGGGAGGGTGACGAACGGTGTACTCGGGGTCACGGTGCGGGAGGGTGGGGCACGGCATGACGCGGGGCGGGCCCGAGCGGTCGAACGCTCGGGCCCGCCCCGTCACGCGGTGTCGCCGGTCACCAGGCGAAGGACTCCGGCGCCGGGCCCGGGAAGATCTCGTCGAGGCCGGTCAGCACCTCGTCGCTCAGCTCCAGCTCGACCGCCCGCAGCGCCGAGGCGAGCTGCTCCGCCGTGCGCGGGCCGACGATCGGGCCGGTGACGCCGGGCCGGGTGAGCAGCCAGGCCAGGGCCGCCTCGCCGGGCTCGCTGCCGTGCTGGGCCAACAGGTCCTCGTACGCCTGCACGCGCTGGCGCACCGCCCGGTCGGCGAGGGTCGTGGCGGCCCGGCGGGAGGCGGTGCGGCCCCCGGCGCCCTCCCGCTCCTTTTGCGGATCGCGCCGCTGAGCAGCCCGCCGTGCAGCGGCGACCACGGGATGACGCCGAGCCCGTAGTCCCGCGCGGCCGGGATGACCTCCATCTCGGCGGTGTGCTCGGCCAGGTTGTACAGGCACTGTTCGCTCACCAGGCCGAGCGCACCGCGCCGCCGCGCCGCTCGCCGCCCTCGGCGAACCAGGACCCGATGATCTCCTCCGTACGCCCCTTGTTGGCGCCCCAGCCGTAGGCGTTGGTGGTGTCGAAGAAGTTGATGCCCGCGTCGAGCGAGGCGCCCATGATCGCGTGGCTGTCCGCCTCGTCGGTCTGCGGACCGAAGTTCATGGTGCCGAGCACCAGGCGGCTGACCTTGAGACCGGTGTGTCCGAGCTGCGTGTACTTCATGGAGCCCAGCGAACGCCTTGGAGCGGACTCCAAGCAAGAGCACCACTCGTCCCACCCGCCCCTCGCGCGCCCCGGGCTACTCGGCGTCCGGCGCGGCCCTCGCGCCGCCGCGCTGGCGCGGGTCGATCTCGACCGGGAAGGGCACGGCGACCTTGAGCTGTTCGTGGTAGATGCCGGTCACCGCGTACGTGCGCCGGGCGGGTTCGAGTTCGAAGACGTAGACGACGGGCAGTCCGCGTGCCTCCTCCACCCGCCAGAAGTGCGGGATGCCGGCCCCGGCGTACTTCAGCGGCTTGGACTCGCGGTCCCGGGCCTCGGAGTCGGCGGAGACGACCTCGACGGCCAGGACCACGTCGGTGGGCTGGAAGGCCGTCTGGGCCAGGCCGGTGAAGGCATGGTCACATACCACCATCACGTCCGGTTCCTGGCGGTTGCGCGCGTCGATGGCGATGTTCATTTCCCGGAAGACCATGAGGTCGGGCGGTGCGCTGCGCGTGAGCCGATTCTCCAGCACGCGCATGGTCAGTGTGTGGAAGGCCGTCTGCGGACTCACGAAAACAAGGCTCCCGTCAATCAGCTCCGTGTGCGGAGGCAGGTTGGGAAGCCGGTCCAGATCGTCGGCGGTGTACCCGCCCACGGGCGGGCGGGGCCACTCGAGCTGTGGCACGACAGTCATCATCAGTGCTCCCATGATCGGGATTCTTGCCGACCCTTTCAGCGTACCCAGGACGCCTGTCGCATCTTCCGTCGTACGGGTGGTTTGGTCACTCAGGGTTGACCAAAGGGTGGGTCCGGCGCCCCGGGCGGGGCCGGCGGCGCCCCGGCCGTACGGGGACTTCGCACGCGCGCCGCGGGCCCGTGCGCGGGGATGGCAGGCTTACGCCCATGGGTTCGCTTGCTCGCGTCGTCACCTGCGCCTTCGCCGCTGTCCTGGTGGCGCTCCCCGCCGCCCCGTTGGGGTCGGGCCCCGCCGCGTCCGCTTCCGCCGCCGGCGGCGACCGGCCGTCGTCGTTCACGATCCAGGACGAGCGGATCACCGAGTCCAGCGGTCTCGCCGCGAGCCGGGCGCACCCCGGCGTGTACTGGACGCACAACGATAGCGACGACGGCCTGTACGTGTACGCCGTGGACGGTGAGACGGGCCGTACGGTCGCCACCGTGACGCTGCGCGGCATCGGCGATCCGCGCGACGTGGAGGCCATCTCGGTCGGGCCCGACGGCCAGGTCTACGTGGCGGACATCGGCGACAACATGGGCGGCACCTGGCCCAAGGTGTGGATCTACGCGTTCCCCGAGCCGAAGCGGCTCGCGGACACCACGGTGACCGCGAAGCAGTGCACGGTGCAATACGCGGACGGGCCTCGGGACGCCGAGGCGATGATGGTGCACCCGAAGACGGGCCGGGTCTACATCGTCAGCAAGCGCGAGGAGGGCAGCCGGCTCTACGCCGGGCCCGCCAAGCTCTCGACCACCGGCGTCAACCGCTTCGAGCGGGTCGGTGACGTGGACGTGTTGGCGACCGACGGGGCGTTCTCGCCCGACGGCGCGCACCTGGTGCTGCGCGGCTACTTCGAGTCGGCCCTGTTCGACTGGCGCGACGGCAAGCCGAAGAAGATCGCCGAGCCACGGATGCCGATCCAGCGGCAGGGCGAGTCGGTGACGTACACCCTGGACGGCGGCACGCTGATGTACGGCACCGAGGGCGAGCACAGCCGGGTCTCGGCGGTGCACCTCGATGACGAGCAGGTCTCGCCGAAGGTGCGCCGCGAGCGGGAGAAGGACGGCGGGGCCGACGGCGGGAAGGGCGCGCTGGCGGACGGCGACGCGGACGGTGAGGGCGACTCCGGCAACTACTACCTCGTCGGCGTCCTCCTCGTGGTCTGCGCCGCCCTCGGCATGGCCGTCCGCCGGCTGTTCGGCCGAAGGTGACCCCGACCAGCCCGAACCGACCAGCCGGAGGCGTTCCGCCGCTCGGCGGAGCTGACGGGTCGAACCGACCAGCCGGAGGCGTTGTCCGCCCGGTCAGGCCGCCGTCAGGTCGGGTCGTCGTGGGGTGCCCCGTCGGGGCCCGTGTGTTCGGCGCCGCCGTCCGTCGGCTGCCGCAGCCGCAGTTCTTAGTGGAGCGTGCGGACCCGCTTCGCCCGGTGCAGCAGCGGCACCAGGACGCCGTGCGTGAGCGGGTACTTGCGCGCCAGCAGGCGGGCCGCGCGCGCGTTCTCCGGGCTGTCCGGGTCGAGGAGCCGGGCGTGGGCGGGGGTGGCCGGGCCGGTCGGGACGCCCCGGGTGGTGGAGGGGGCGAGGGTCACCCGGGGGTCGTGGCGCAGCCGCCGCACCTTCCAGGCCATGCCGCGTAGGTACGGACGTACGCGTGGTCGCCGTCCACGGCGATGTGCACCGGCGTGCCGACCTGCGTCCCGTCCCGCTTGTACGTGGTGAGCAGCACGGTCTTCTGCCGGACGTACGGCGCGAGCCCGGGGCCTGGCTGGTCGGGGCGCCGGCCGGGCGGTCGGGGGGTGTGGGTCATACGGTCCATGAAGGCACGGCCCGGCGCGCGCGGCGCGCCCGACGCGTCGACACGCCCCCGCCCAGCCGACGGCCCCCACCCAGCCCACGCCGCACCGCTCCCGCCCGGAGGGCGGTGTGCGTGAGCCCCGCTCGGCGGCGGTGCCGGGCGGGGCTCACGGGTGGACAGCGGTGGCGGGTGGGCCCGCCGGGGGTCAGAGCTTCTCGATGACGTGGTCCACGCAAGCCGTCAGGGCCTCGACGTCCGCCGGGTCCACGGACGGGAACATGGCGACGCGGAGCTGGTTGCGGCCCAGCTTGCGGTAGGGCTCGGTGTCCACGATCCCGTTGGCCCGCAGCACCTTGGCGACAGCGGCGGCGTCGACGCTGTCGGCGAAGTCGATGGTGCCGACGACCTGGGAGCGCTGCGCCGGCTCGGCGACGAACGGCGACGCGTACGAGGACTTCTCCGCCCACCCGTACAGGCGGGACGAGGAATCGGCGGTGCGCCGCACGGCCCAGTCGAGGCCGCCCTGCCCGTTGATCCAGTCGAGCTGGTCGGCGAGGAGGAAGAGGGTGGCGAGCGCCGGGGTGTTGTACGTCTGGTTCTTGAGCGAGTTGTCGATCGCGGTCGGCAGCGAGAAGAACTCGGGCACGTACCGCCCCGAGCCGTGCACGCCCGCGGCGCGCTCCAGGGCGGCGGGCGAGAACGCCGCCAGCCACAGGCCGCCGTCCGCCGCGAACGACTTCTGCGGCGCGAAGTAGTAGACGTCGGTCTCGGTGATGTCGACGGGCAGGCCGCCGGCGCCGGAGGTCGCGTCCACCAGGACGAGCGCTCCGTCGTCGGCCCCGGCGACCCGGCGCAGCGGCGCTGCCACACCGGTCGAGGTCTCGTTGTGGGTGAGGGCGTAGACGTCCACGCCCTCCTCGGCGACCGGCTCCGGGTGGGTGCCGGGGTCCGAGTTGATCACGGTGGGCTCGCCCAGCCACGGGGCGAGCTTGGCGGCCTTGGCGAACTTCGACGAGAACTCGCCGAAGGTCAGGTGCTGTGAGATGCGCTCGATCAGGCCATGGGTCGCTATGTCCCAGAAGGCGGTGGTGCCCCCGTTGCCCAGGATTACCTCGTACCCGTCGGGCAGCGAGAAGAGTTCGCGCACGCCTGCGCTGACCCGGCCCACCAGGTCCTTGACCGGCGGCTGCCGATGTGAGGTGCCCAGCAGCGAGGTGCCGGTGGCGGCCAGGGCGCTGAGCGCCTCCGTGCGCACCTTGGAGGGGCCCGAGCCGAAGCGTCCGTCGGCGGGCTTGATGTCAGCAGGAATCTGGATCTCAGCCACGGGCGAAGCCTAATCCGTTACGCCCCACGTGCTAGAGGGCGGTCCACCGTATGAGACCAGGTGAGCACCGTTCGCGATCAGAGGTGACCGGATACGGGCCGGATCAGGCTGAATATGCCCCTGGAATGGTGTCGGTTTTCGGGCGCCCTGGCGGACGCCGGCGCCGGGCCAGCACGCGGGGCGACCCCGGGCCGCACACGGCGACGAGGCCGGGCCCGCGTGCGGCGACGAGGTCGGGCCGGGGCTCAGGCTGTGCCGGGGACCTTGCTCGTGGTCACGGCGATCCGGTTCCACGCGTTGATGGCGAAGATGACTTGATGGCGAAGATGACGCCGATGAGCTTGGCCAGCTCGGCCTCGTCGAAGTGCTCGGCGGCCCGCGCGTACACCTCGTCCGAGACGCCGTTCGGCAGCAGTGTGACGGCCTCGGTCAGCGCCAGCGCCGCCTGCTCCTTCTCGGAGAAAAAGGTGGGCGCCTCGTGCCAGGCGCTGACCAGATTGACGCGCTCCTCGCTCTCACCGGCCTTGCGGGCGTCGGTGGTGTGCATGAGCAGGCAGTACGCGCAGTGGTTGATCTGCGAGGCGCGGATCTGGACCAGCTCGACGAGGGAGTGGTCAAGTCCCTCCTTGGCGGCCGCGGTCAGGTCGATCATGGCCTGGAAGACCTTGGGGCGGCCTTCGTGAAGTTCATGCGGGCGGTGTGTTCAGTGGTCATACCTCGACTCTAGGAGGCCTTTCGCGCGCACATATGGTTCATTGCCATGGCGGAATCGTGGGGCAAAGTGACCGATGGGCTCGGTAGTGACCTCCATCTGGAATTGACCGGTCCGGGAGGTGTACGGGCCTCGTTGACGCGGGCCCTGCGGGAGGCGATCCGTACCGGACGGCTCGTGCCCGGCACCCGGCTGCCGGCCTACCGCACGCTCGCGGTGGACCTCGGCGTCGCCCGCAACACTGTCGCCGAGGCGTACGCCGAACTCGTCGCCGAGGGCTGGCTCACCGCCCGCCGGGGCGCCGGCACCCGGGTCGCGCCGGGCGCCGTGCCGCCACGGCCCGTCGCCCCGCGCGCACCGACCCGCCCGTCGCTGGCCGCCAGCCCCACCTTCGACCTGCACCCCGGCGCGCCCGACGCCTCCTCCTTCCCGCGCGCCGCCTGGCTCACCTCCTCGCGCCGGGCGCTGACCAACGCGCCCAGCTCGGCGTTCGGCGTCAACGACCCGCGCGGGCGCGTCGAGTTGCGCCGCGTCCTGACGGAGTACCTTGCCCGCGCCCGTGGTGTGCGGGCCGACCCCGAACGCATCGTGATCTGCTCGGGCTTCGCGCACGGCCTGCGGCTGTTGGCCGGGGTGCTGGTCGACGCCGTGCGGGGTGGGGGCCCGCCGCGCGAGCTACCGCCGCACGGCGGGTTCGGTGACGCGGGCCGGGCGGCGGCCTGGGGGCGGGGCGCGGACGCGGCGCCGGACGTGCTGACGGGCGGCGCGCGCGGGCGCGACGGCGGGCTGACGGTGGCCGTGGAGTCCTACGGCCTCGGCTTCCACCGTACGATCCTCGGCCGCGCCGGCATCCGTGGCGTGCCGCTGCCAGTGTACGAACACGGCGCGCGGGTGACGGGTTGGCGGCCGCCGACGCCCGCGCGGTGCTGCTGACGCCCGCGCACCAGTACCCGACCGGCGGCCCGCTGCACCCCGAGCGCCGGGCGGCCGTCATCGACTGGGCACACGCCACCGACGGATTGGTCATCGAGGACGACTACGACGGCGAGTTCCGCTACGACCGGCAACCCGTCGGGGCCGTGCAGGGGCTCGACCCGGCGCACGTGGTGTACGTCGGCTCGGTCAGCAAGAGCCTGTCCCCGGCGGTCCGCCTCGGCTGGCTGGTGCTCCCGGACGCGCTGGTGGACGCGGTGCTCGCGGCCAAGAGGGAGCGCGAGCTGTCGGTCAGCGTGCCCGACCAGCTCCTCCTCGCCGACCTCATAGAGTCGGGGGCATACTACCGGCACGTACGGCGGATGCGGCAGCGCTACCGGCGCCGGCGCGACCAACTGGTCTCGCTGCTCGCCGAGCGCGCCCCGCACATCGCCGTCACCGGCATCGCGGCCGGCCTGCACGCGGTCCTCGAACTGCGGCCCGGCACGGAGCCGCACCATCGTGCAGGCCGCGGCGTGGCAGGGCCTGGCCGTGGACGGCCTGAGCCCCTACCGCCACCCGGAGGCGCCGATGCCGCCCCAGGACGGCCTGGTGGTGGGGTACGGCACGCCACCGGAACACACGTTCGCGGGCGCCCTGGACGCGCTGTGCCGGGCCCTGGCACGCCGGGCTGAGGGGATGCCCCGCGTGCCAGGGCCCGGGCCGCGCCGCCCCGGATCCCCCGCCCCTATCCCTTGGTGACCGGCCCCGGCGGTCAGCGCCTCGCCCGCGCGGATGATCGAGCCGAGCATGGCGTGGGCGGCCCAGAGTTGCTCCATGGAACGGCCCATGCGCTCGCGTTCGTCCCGCAGGTCCTGGGCCATCTCCTCGCAGAGCGGTGCCAGGATGGCGCCCTCGTCGGCCATGCAGGGCAGCACCTCCCGGATCAGGTCGGTGTTCAGCCCGGCCGCGAGCAGGACCCGGCCCCGGCGCACGGTGGCCACGTCGGAGTCGTCGTACTCGCGGTAGCCGCTGGCCCGCCGCCGTGGCCGGAGCAACCCCTGCTGCTCGTAGTAGCGCAGGCTCCTGGTGCTGACGCCGGTGCGCTTCGCCAGCTCGCCGATGAACATGTGACCCCCGAACACGGACGTTTGACTTTGACATTGACGTCAAGGTCTAGCTTAGCCGCCATGACAACGAACAGCGGTGCTCAGCAGCGCTCAACTGGCAATCCCCATAACTTGGTTGAGAAGCAGGACCTGGTTGGCAAGAGGGCCGTCGTGACCGGGGCCACCATCGGCATGGGCCGGGCCATCGTCCAGGCCCTGACCGATCGCGGCGCGGAGGTGGTGTTCACGGGGCACAGTGACGAGCGGCTGGCCGAGGCGCGGGCCGCGCTCGACACCCCGCTGGCCCACCCGGTGCGCTCCGACGCCACCGACGCCGCCGCCGTCGCGGCCCTCCGCGACCAGGTCGCCGACCGCCTCGGCGGCATCGACTACCTGTTCGTCAATCAGGGCATCGCCGAGTTCCAGACGCTGGAGGAGGTCACCGAGGAGTCGTGGGACCGCGTCTTCGACGTGAACACCAAGGGCGCCTTCTTCACCGTCCAGCGCCTGACGCCGCTGCTGGCCGAGGGCGGCTCGATTGTGTTCACCACCGTCTCCAACGACCGGATCTTCCCCGGCCTCAGCGCCTACTCGGCGGCGAAGGAGGCCGTCACCGCCTTCTCGAAGGTGCTCGCCGTCGAGCTGCTGCCACGCGGGATACGCGTGAACGCGCTCGCCCCCGGCTTCATCCTCACTCCCACCATGGGCGCCCTCACTCCCACCATGGGCGCCGCCGAGCTGACCGACGAGCAGCGCGCGGAGTTTGTCGAACAGGGCAACGCGTCCACGCCGATGGGGCGCGGCGGCACCTCGCCGCTGGTCGCCAGGGCGAACCACTCGTCCGGATACGGCAATCGCGGCGTCAACTGTGCCTCTGCCAAACCCGAGTTGCCCTCGCTCCGCAGTAACGCGCCCCAACCAAGCAGTGCCATGTACGTCCTCCGTCGCTGACCAACAACCGTCGGTGGTCACTGCCCGGCCCACCACCTCGTACGCGATACGACCAGGGGCGCCTTGTCGGCAACGGGGAGCGTGCGGGGTGCGCTGCGCGCGCGGCTCAGATGGGGAAGTCGCCCGCCTTGACGCCGTCGATGAAGGCTTCCCACGCCGGGGCGTCGAAGGACAGGATCGGGCCGTGGGGGTCCTTGCTGTCACGGACGGGGACGACGCCGGGGAACCCGGGGGCTACCTCGATGCAGTCGCCGTTGCCGCCGCTGTAGCTGCTCTTGCGACATGTCGCCGCGCTGAGTTCGGGGGTTTTCACCTTGGTCGTACCTCTCCATCACGTCGCTGATCAGAGCGGCAGTCTCGCTGGCCGATAGCGATTCCGTACGCAGTAAATCGTATGTCCGCCCGGCGTTGCAGACGACCGTCGGGTCATGGACGAAGTGCCCGCTGTTGACTGATTCGGAGTACAGTACTCCGCGACCTTGCGGGAGAACGATCAGCGATAGTGACGCGGTGGGACGCGGGGTCTCCTTCCGCGTGGCGAGCAGCACTTGGATCACCATGTTCGCCGTGCGCTGGACGTTCAGCAGGTGGGCGCACTGATCACGCATGACGTCCGCCCCGCCCACGACGTTGTAGAGCGCACTCTCTTCGAGCACCACACGCAGCGGTGGGCCGTCGACCTCAAGGAAGCGTTCTTGTCGGCTTCAGTCGCGCCTGTACGCGATCTTCCACCTGCTCAGGGGGCAGGCCCTCGCGTGTGAACACCGCCCTCGCGTAGTCCGGCGTCTGTAGTAAGCCAGGCACCAACTGCGTCTGCCAAACGCGCAGACCGACCGCCCTCGCGTCCATCTCCGCACGTTTCTTGAACCAGTCCGGATGTGCGGGATGCGCGGCGTACCAATCCACCTTGCCCCACATCTCGACCAGCAGACCGTCCGCGACGAGCAGCTTGTCGAAGACCTTCACGTGTTCCAGGTTCGGGCGGCGCTTGCCTGCCTCGATGTGGGCGACCAGCGAGCGGTCTACGGGCAGAGACGCCGCTAACTGATCCTGGGTGAGCCCCGCCCTGATCCGGAGTTGCCGCACGAGTTCGCCGAAGAGTTCGGCCGATGTCGTACGTCCCGAAGGTGTCTTGTGCTTCACGCTCCATCACTTTCCGTCAGTGACAGGGTCGCCCCTGTCACGGCTGTGCCGGTAGTGCGCCACGTCGATCACGAGGAACGATCGGCAGGGTACGGAGAGTAACGCCGTTGGAGCCGCGCAGTGACCGGTGGAAGGAAAACCATGCACACCATATGAGCCTCCGGGTGTATTCTATGCGCCCCGGTGAAATGCCTCGCCCCGTAGGGGGTCGTACGGTCCGCGTCGACCCAACCACCGTGTCCCGCAGCGAGCTTGAGTCGCAGCACCGCGCCGACGCGTGGGGTGCCTGCCGTTGCCCGCGCCACCGGGACGCGGGCAACGGAGGTGAGGTCGCCTGACGCGGCCCCTCGCGCTGGTGGGCGCGCACCGGGTCATCGTCAAGGGGCTTGCCCTGCGGTTCTTCCTGCGGGACGCCGACGCGTGGGAGCCGGTGACCGACGTCGACTTCCAACACGCCTACGAAATCTCGCTGTTCGACCCCGACGCGCTCGGCAAGGACGTGCTGTGCCCCAACGCGCGGCGGGTCGAGTACACCACCGACGAGGCGTGGTTCTGGTCGGACGGGGCGAGCGCCGCGGGGATGTGCACCTTCGACGACCGGGAGCCCGCGGAGTGCGCCGCGATGGCCCTGCTCGCGGGTGGCGCGTCGTGACGCCGCGTGAGGCGCGGGTCGTACTCCGCGTACGGCGTCATCCTGCCAGCCCGACCGCCGCCCCCGTGGCGCGTACGCGCGGGTCGTCCGCGTGCAAGTCGACCTCCAGCAGGGAGGGGCGGCCCATGTCGTGGCCCTGGTGGAGGGTGAGCCTCGCCTCCGCCGGGACGAGGGACAGGGCGCGGGCGTACGCGCCGAAGGCCGCCGCGGCGGCGCCCGTCGCGGCGTCCTCCACCACGCCGCCGACCGGGAGCGGGTCGCGGACGTGGAAGACGGTCGGCGTCGCGCGCCACACCAGTTGCACGGTGGTCAGGTCGAGACGCCGCATGAGGCGCAGCAGTCGGTCGAAGTCGTAGTCCAGGTCGGCCAGTCGCTCACGGGTCGCGCTCGCGAGCACCAGGTGGCGCACGCCCGCGAAGGCGATGCGCGGCGGCAGGGTGGCGTCCAGTTCGTCGGCCCGCTAGCCGAGCGCCGCCAGGGCCTCCGCGATATCGACCGGGGCCGCGTCGTACACCTGGGGTTCGACGCTGGTGAGGGTGGCTTTCAGCACGCCGTTCTCCGCGCGGACGGTGACGGGTACGTGGCCCGCGGCCGTGTGGAAGTCGAAGTCACCCTCCCCGAGCCGCTCACCGAGCGCGACCGCCGTCGCCACGGTGGCGTGGCCGCAGAAGCCCACCTCCGCCTTGGGGCTGAAGAACCGCAGCGTGAACGAGCGGGCGCGGGCCGGGGGTGACGAAGGCGGATTCGGAGTAGCCGAGTTCGGCGGCGATCGTCACCATCTCGGTGTCGCTGAGGGAGGAGGCGTCCAGGACGACGCCGGCCCCGTTGCCGCCTGTGGGGGTGGTGGTGAAGGCGGCGTAGTGCAGCACGCCGGGGTTCGGGCGGCGGGCCGGTCCGGTCGTGGTGGTGGCCTGTGCCGGCGTCTGGGGCTGTGTACGCGTCGTGTTCGTCATGGTCGGTGGTCCTCTCTGGTGGGTGTGTGGTGCGGTGTTTCCTGGGGTGGGTGGGTCATGTGGTGCGTGGCGAGCTGGTCAGTTGGCCCCTGGTGTGCGGGACGTGGCGTGGTGGTGGGTGGTCAGGGCGAGCAGGGCTCCGGTCGCGAAGGCCGTCGCGGCGAGGGCGGCCGACAGGCGCAGGCCCTCGGTGAAGTCGGAAGCGGCGGTGGCGAAGGTGCCGAACAGGGCGACTCCGACGGTGCGGCCGACCTGGCGGGAGACGTTGAAGACGGCGGAGGCGACGCCGCGCCCGTGGCGGGCGCGGCGTCGATGATCACGGCGGTGGCGGCGATGGCCGTCAGCGTTTGGCCGAGACCGGTGGCGGCTAGGGCGAACAGCACCACTGGGTACGGGGTGTGGGGCCCGGCCGGGAGCCAGCCGAGGAAGCCGACCGCGCCCAGCACGAGGCCGGCGGCCATCGGTACGTACGGTCCGGTGCGCGCGGCGAGCCGGCCGAACAGCGGGGCGGCGACCAACCCCATGCACACCGACGGCAGCAGGGCGAGCCCCGTGGCCAGGGCGTTGAACCCGCGCTCCTGCTGGAAGTAGAGGGCGGTCAGGGCGGCGATGCCGAGGCCGAGCGCCGTGAGCACGAGCGGCGAGGTCCAGCCGCGTGTGCCGGCCTCGTTGAGGCAGCCGGCCAGCGCGACGAGGCCGACGATGCACAGAACCTGGCCGAGCGGGTCCGCCTTCGGCGCTCTGGGCCGTGGTGGGCCGGTGGGTGGGAGGTGGCTCAACGTGAGGGCCACCGCGAGGGCGGCGACGGCGAGGTTCAGCTAGAAGACCGCGCGCCAGCCGCCGCCGGCGACCAGCGACCCGCCGACGACCGGTCCGGCGCCGAAGGCCACCGAGGCGCCCGCGCCCCAAACGGCGACGGCGCGGGCGCGCACCGCGCGGTCGGGATAGGTGACCTGGAGCAGGCCGAGGGGCGCGGGCACCAGCAGCGCGGCGCCCGCGCCCTGCGCCAGCCGGCCGGCGATCAGCGGTCCCGGAGAGTCGGCGAGGGCGCAGGCTAGTGAGGCGCCGGTGAAGACTGCGAGGCCAGCCAGGAACGTGCGGCGGTGGCCGACGCGGTCGGCGAGCGCGCCGCCGAGCAGCAACAGGCCGGCGAAGAGGGTGCTGTAGCCGTCGACGATCCACTGGAGGGCGCTGGTGCCGGCGCCGAGCGAGGCGCGGATGTCGGGGATGGCCACGCCCACCACGGTGACGTCGAGCATGACGAGGAAGTAGCCGAGGCTGAGCGCGAGCAACGGGGCCATGGCGAGCGCGGGGGCGGCGGGCGCGGGCGGGCGCCGGTGGCCCGTTCGGCCGCCGGGCCGGCCGTCGGCTCTCGGTGGGCGGCGGCGGCCGGTTGGTGGCGAGCGGCGAGGTGCGTTGCTCTCATGGAGAGATGATCGGAGCCAGACGCTTCGTCGCCCGTAAAAGTGTCGCCGTCGTACGCTGCCGCCATGAGGGACGACGAGCCGCTCAAGCAACAGACCGACATCGCCCGCGCCGCCGCGCTGATCGCCGACCCGTCGCGGGCCCGGATGCTCAAGTGCCTGGCCGACGGCCGTCCGCTACCGGCCAGCGCGCTCGCTGGCGAGGCGGGGGGCAGCGCCGCCACCGCGAGCGTGCACCTGGCCAAGCTGGTCGAGGGCGGGTTCGTCACGGTCGAACCACGGAGCCGGCACCGCTACTACCGGCTGGCCGGCCCGGACGTCTCCGCCGCCCTGGAGGCCCTCGCGCTGATCGCGCCGCCGCTGCCCGTCACCTCCCTGAAGCAGAGCAACCGCGCCGGCGCCCTGCACCGCGCCCGCACCTGCTACGACCACCTCGCCGGGCAACTCGGCACCGACCTGATGGGCGCACTGCTCGACCGCGACGTACTGACCGGCTACGACGGCGTCCACCGCCCCGACGAGGCCGTGCGCGACCGCCCCGCCTCGTACGGCGGCGACATTCGCTACGAACTCACCGCCCACGGCCGGGCGTTCCTGCGCGAACTGGGCGTCGAGGTCGACCGGTTGCCGCCGCGCCGCCCCGCCGTGCGGTACTGCGTCGACTGGAGCGAGCACCGCCACCACCTGGGCGGCGGCCTCGGCGCGGCGCTGACGGCCCGACTCTTCGCCCTGGACTGGGTGCGCTGGGGCGCGACCCCGCGCGTGATCCAGGTGACCGAGGAGGGGACGGCGGGGTTGGCGCGGGTGTTCGGGGTGCGGTGCGGGTGGTATGGGGCGTGCGGCTGGTGCTCGCGCGCCGGTCGGGTATAATGGCGCGCTCCAGTGGTCACGCGCTCCAGCCGTGAACCGTCGAGCGAAAGAGGAGGTGAGCGCCATTACCGCAGTGTCAGGTCGGGTGCTCCCCCTCGTATGGGTGCGGTTCGTCACGTAGGTGAACCCAGGGGCCCCGCAGGCGCCTCGAAAGGTTCCCGTGTCACACGTTTACGACGTACCCCGCCTCAGTCCCCGACGCACCCGGTTCCGGGCCCGTGCCCAGGCCCGGACCCGTACGCCCTCCCCACCTCACCTCCCGTCCCACCCGGCCGTGCGCTTCGAGGGTGCGTTCCATGGCGGCGAAGGTGAGGGCGCCGCCTGCCGCGCAGAACTCGCTGTAATCGTCACGGTGCTGTGTGCAGGCCGCGGCGGGGCGACGTGCCGACGTTGAGACGAGCCTGGGTGGCGCGGTGCAGCAAGTGCCTACTGTCCCGAATCCTCACAACCAACGCACACGAACGCCGGGGAGATCATCGAAGCGCGCGCGCTTGTCATAGGTGACTACCGTGCGCGCGGAGGTCAGGGCAGTGGCCGCAATGATCAAGTCATGGGCGCCTCTGGGCTGGCCAGTCTTCCGCACGTGGGCGAGCAGTCGCGCGTGAGCACGGGCCACATCCACGGTGTACTCCTCCACCGGGACCGTCGCGAGAACAGTGTCGACGAAGGATTGGCGGCCGAGCCGGTTGGTGTTGTCCGCCAGCTCAACGCCCAGTAGTAGCTCTGCGGCCGTGACAGCAGCGATGGCGGGGTCGTCCCCATCGGCCAGCGCATCATCGAGAGCGACTTTCCGACGCTCGATCGCGATCAGTACGCCGGTGTCCAGGATCAGTCGCTCCATGGATCATCCAGGGTCAGCAGGTCGCGGGTGGCATTCACGTCATCCGCGAAAGCGTCGTCAAGGGAGCCGACATGCCGCAGGAGGGCGTCTTTCACGACACGCCCCGTGGCCCCCGGCGCCGGGCTGAGTATGGCCAGGCGTTTACCTCCACGCGTGATCACGATGGTTTCACCGCGCTCTGCGCGATCAAGCACGGAGGCAAAGTTTCGTGATGCTTCGGTAGCGGTCATTGTCTTCATGAACTGATGTTCTCAGATAATCTGATAGCCGACAAGAGGAGGGCGGGCGCTGCGACGGCAGCTCTGAATGGCCTGACTGAGTTCCCGGGCGGCATGGGGCGTACGGACGCCCTCCAGACAGCCCACCGCAGCCGGCCCACCGGCCCGAGCACGTGGGGGCGTGCGGCTGGTGCTCGCGCGCCGGTCGGGTATAATGGCGCGCTCCAGTGGTCACGCGCTCCAGCCGTGAACCGTCGAGCGAAAGAGGAGGTGAGCGCCATTACCGCAGTGTCAGGTCGGGTGCTCCCCCTCGTATGGGTGCGGTTCGTCACGTAGGTGAACCCAGGGGCCCCGCAGGCGCCTCGAAAGGTTCCCGTGTCACACGTTTACGACGTACCCCGCCTCACCCCCGTAGCGCAGTCCCCGACGCACCCGGGCCCGGGCTCGTACCCGGACCCGTACGCGCAGCCCACCGAGCCTCCCGCGTGCTCTCCCGCCTCACCCTCCGCCGTAACCGCCCCGCCCGACATGGTCGCTCGCCTGCGGGCCGCCGGCTGTGTGTTCGCCGAGGGACGAGGCGGAGCTGATCCTGCGCACCGCTCGCACCCCGGAGGAGGTCGAGGCGATGGTGCGGCCCCGGGTGGCCGGGCTGCCGCTGGAGCAGGTCGTGGGCTGGGCCGAGTTCCGTGGCTTGCGGATCTCCCTCGACCCGGGGGTTTTCGTGCCCCGGCGGCGTAGGGAGTTCCTGGTCGGGGAGGCCGTCGCGCACGCGACGGGCCGCCGGTCGGCGGCGCGGGCGGGGAGGGGGGCGGTCGTGGTTGACCTGTGTTGCGGCTCTGGCGTGGTGGGAGCCGCCCTGGTGGCCGCGCTCGGGCCGGGTACCCCCCTGTACGCCGCCGACGTGGACCCGGCCGCCGTGCGGTGCGCCCGGCGCAACGTCGCCGGCGTCGGCGGGCGCGTGTACGAGGGCGGCGACCTGTTCGCGCCGCTACCCGCCGCGCTGCGCGGGCGGGTCGACGTGTTGGCGGCGAACGTGCCGTACGTCCCGTCCGACGCGGTCGCGCTGCTGCCGTCCGAGGCCCGCGACCACGAGCCGCTGGTGGCGCTCGACGGCGGCACGGACGGGCTCGACGTGCTGCGCCGGGTGGCCGCCGAGGCGCGCGGGTGGCTGGCGCCCGGCGGCTGCGTCCTGGTCGAGACGAGCGAGCGGCAGGCCGCGCGGGCCGCGCTGGCCTTCGTACGGGGCGGGCTGACGGCCCGGCTGACCACCTCGGAGGAGTTGGACGTCACGGTCGTGGTCGGCACCGCCTCGGCGGCCCCGCCGGGCCGGGTGGCTCCCAACTCGCCGACCGCCCTGGCGTCGCCGGCCGCCCCGGAGGGCCGTACCCACGGCTACGCCGCGCCGCCGCCACCCGTCTCCGGCTCGAAGTCCTCCACGAAGTAGCTGTCGTGCCGGTGGCGGAACCGCTTCAGCTCCTCGCCGCCGCGCTGGGACATCTCCGCCACCCGCTCGAAGTACTCTTCGCGCGGCGCGCCCGGCGAGAAGAGCATGAGCATGGTCATGGGCTCGTCGGTCGCGTTCTTGAACCCGTGCAGGCCGCCGACCGGCACGTACAGGAAGTCGCCGGCGCGGCCGGTGACCCACTTCTCGCCGTTGTACAGCTCTAGTTCGCCGGAGAGTACGTGGAAGGATTCCGACATCGCCCGGTGGAAGTGCGGCTTGGCGCCGGGCGAACGGGCCGCCAACTCCACCTTGTACAGGCCGAACTCACCACCCGTGGACTCGTTGGTGGCCAGGTAGTGGGTGGAGCCGCCGGGCGTGGAGAGGTCCGGCGGGGCGTCCGCCGGCCGGAAGACCGCGTTCACCTCACCTCCGGCACCGTGGTAGCGGGGTTCCGGATAGGCGAGGGGTTCCAGGTGCGACATGTCGCGCTCCTCTCAGCGGGTTCTACGGGGTCAACTCTGTCAGCGGGGTCAACGGTCAACTCTGTCAACGCGCACGTCCCGCATCGTCTCCCCGGCGGCCGGGGCGCGGCATCGGCCCTGCGACCGGACCTCGGCCGGGCCCGGCCGAGGGCTGGGGACCTAGGACGAAGGAGTCCGACGTGCTCACCTGGTGGTACAGCTGAAGGGAGGCGGCCTCGGGCCCTGGCCTACCATCGTCTCCGTGACCTCCGCGCTGATCCTCATCGACCTGATGCCGCGCATCATCGACCTGCCCCTTGCCCCGCACTCCGGCGAAGAGGTGCTGACGCGCTGCCGCCGGTTGGCTGAGGCGTTCAGGGCGAGCGATCGCCCGGTGGTGCTGGTTCGCGTGGAGATGCCGAACACGACCGAGCAGCCGCCAGGCAGCGGCTTCGCCGCCGGTCTGGTCCAGCCCCGTGATGTGGTGATCGTCAAGCGCACCGTCGGTGCGTTCCACGGCACCGACCTGCACGACCAGTTGCGCGCTCTGGGCGTGAACACGCTGGTACTCGCCGGGCTGGTCACCACGATGGGGGTCGAGTCCACCGCGCGGGCCGCGAGTGACCACGGCTACGAGGTGGAGTTCGTCGCCGACGCGATGTCCGGCTTCGCTGCCGACGAGCACGACTTCACCGTGGAGAAGATCTTTCCTCGGTTCGGTGAAGTGCGCGACACGGTGGCCTACACCTGAAGCGGCGGTCGTAGGCGATCAGTGACCGGGTGACTGGTGCGCCGATCGCGGGCGCCAGGCCGGGGACTGCGGTCCGCGCCGGTCGCCGCACGCGCCGCGTCCAGCCGCCGCCGTCGACCGTGTTTGAACCCGATCACAGCGGTCAGACGGTGGATGTACCTGATGTCCAGTAGACCAAGGTGTGAGTCACATGGCTGCCGACAAGAAGACCGAGGCCAAGACCGACCAGGCCACGGGCAAGGTCAAGGAAGCCGCCGGGCGTGCCGTGGGCAACGAGCGCCTCACCGTGGAGGGCCGGGCCGACCAGGCCAAGGCAGACGCCCGACACGCCAAGGAAAACATCAAGGACGTCCTCAAGGACTAAGGACTTCCGCAAGGACTGACGTCACCCTCGTCCGGGGCCTCTGCCGGCTTCCGGGGCCTTTGGCCCCCCTCTGCCTGGGCCCTCGCGATTCCCCCGTCCGCGAGGGCCCGACGTCGTCCTCGGCGGGAACCTGTGCGGCCCCCGGGCGGCCCCGGGTCGGGTGGCGACTGGCGACCGGCTCCACCCCGCGTGTGCCAGGTGCGGGGCACGTCGGGCAGCGGCGGCCGGCCTACTTGTTGGCGCACAGGTGCCCGTGGACGGTGTCGAAGACCTCCTCGACCCGCTCGTCGGTGAGCTGGGTGACGCCGCCGAACTGCTCGCGCGCCGCGCTGAGCTGCTTGGAGCGGTCGTCCGGGTACGTGAGGATGGTGCCGCACGTGGTCCGCCCCCGGCTGACGGCCCAGTCCTCGTCCTCCGCGAGGCTCGGCGAGATGGCTCGCAGGGCTCTGATGTAGTACGCCTGGTCGTCGGCGTTGGGCTTCGGCGGGATAGCCGCGTCGATGCTCTGCGGCTTCCCGTCGTCGCCGCCGCACGCCGTGAGCCTGACGGTGAGGAGGGCGGTGAGTAAGGCGGTGGCGGTGGTGGTGCGGTTCATGTGCGACTCTCCCCTGGTCGGCGACGTGCTGGTGAGGCGCGGGCCCTCGCGCGCGAAGGGAGCCCGGCCCGCACTGCTGGCGAAACGTCCCACGCCGCGTACGGGATACCCCTCGTGCCGGTGCGCCGAAGCGTCAGCGAAAAGAACGTGCCAGCAGTCCCCGCCACCCGGCCGAAGAAAGGGCCTCGCCAGCCGGCCGAAATTAGAGTGGAGCCGGGCTCCCGTGGGCCGTTACCGTCTTTCCGCCCGCAGTCATCCGCTCCCCGGTCAAGGACGTGCCGTTGTACACCACGTGAGAACCCCCGAGCGCTGTTCCGTCGCGCGTCGCAGTCCTGTGCGCCGCGCTGCCTTTCGCTGCGGTCCTCTCACTGGAAACGGGATATCTCTGTGTCCACAACCTGGGTGGCCTCTCCCACCTCGCGGTCGATCGTCCTCCGCCGTTGCTCCCTGTCCGCGTCCGCGCGCCCCCGGGTGAACAACGCCTTCCGCCTCACCCTCGGCCACAAGCCCCTCGTCGCCCGACTCCGCGCCTCGGCCGTGGCCGACCGGCCGGCCTGGCAGTCCCCGTACGGCCCGCCGCAGCGCCGCTCCCACCGTGGCCGGTGGGTGCCCGAGCCGGGGGTGGGCAGGTCGCTGCCGGTCGTGGTGCGGCGCGGGCAACTGTGTGAGCAGTGCGACTGACCGGTGCACGTGGGTCCGGCTCCCGCGCGTGAGCGGTGTCTCGCGCGTGGGGGCCGGACCTACCTCGCGGGGCTGGGGTCGGGGTTCTCCCCGTGCGCCACCTCACCCCAACCAGCCCGTCCCGGGCACGCTGGTCCCATGGCGCAGAAGAGCAACGACCCGGAGTCAGGCGGCGACCAGCGGCATTCCGACGCACCGAGCGGCCAGCCGACGGCCGCCGGCGACGGGCCACCCACCAAGGGCGGCCCGGCCCCCACCCGGCGGGGAGGGCGACCCGGGGCCCGGCCACCCGGCCGCAGTCCCCAGCGCGAAGCCGCGCCGAAAGCCGCGCCCTCACCCACGCCCTGCGCGCGGCCGTGCGCGGTGACGTGGCCGCCGACACCGCCACCCGCGCGCTGCACACGATGGACGCCTCGAACTACCGCCGCGTGCCGCTCGCCGTCGTCGCGCCGCGCGACGCGGACGACATCGCGGCCGCCCTCGCCGTCTGCCGCGAGCACGGTGTGCCCGTCGTACCGCGCGGGGGCGGGACCTCGATCGCCGGGCAGGCGACCGGGGTCGGGGTCGTGCTCGACACGACCCGGTACCTGAACCGCGTCCTCTCGCTCGACCCCGAGGCCCGTACGGCCGTCGTCCAACCCGGTGTGATCTGCAACGAGCTGCGCTCGGCCGCCGCTCCGTACGGGCTGACGTTCGGGCCCGATCCGTCCACGCACAGCCGCTGCACCATCGGCGGAATGATCGGCAACAACTCCTGCGGCGCGCACTCGGTGGCCTGGGGCACCACCGCCGACAACGTGCGGGAGGTGTCGGCGCTGCTGTACGGGGGCGAGCGGGTGTGGCTCCGCGGGGAGGGCGGCGGCACCCTGGACGCGCTGTCCGCCCGTCTGCGGGACGGGTTGCGGTCCCTGGTGGACGGGAACCTGGCGCTGCTGCGCACCGGCTTTCCCGACCTGCCGCGCCGCATCTCCGGGTACGCGCTCGACGCGCTGCTGCCGGAGCGCGGTGTCGACCTGGCGCGGGCCTTCACCGGCAGCGAGGGCACTCTCGGGGTGGCCAGTGAGGCGACGGTGCGGCTGGTCCGGGCGCCGGGGGCGCGGGTGTTGGCGATCCTCGGGTACGCGGACGAGAACGCCGCCGCCGACGCGGCCAGCACGCTGCTGCCGCACGGGCCGCTGACGGTCGAGGGCATGGCCAGCCACCTGGTGGGGCCGCTCGCCGCCGCGTCGCTACCGCGCGGCGGGGCCTGGCTGTTCGTGGAGGTGGGCGGCGACAGCCCGGAGCAGGCGCGGGCGCACGCCGGCGCGCTGCTGCGCGACGCGGCGGCCGAGTGCGCCGACAGCGCGGTCATCACCGACCCCGCCCACCAGCGCGCCCTGTGGCGCGTCCGCGAGGATGCCTCCGGCACGGCCACCCGGAAGCCGGACGCCGGGGGTGCCTCCCTGCCCGAGCGGAGCCGGGGGCTTGGGGGAGAGGCGTGGCCGGGGTGGGAGGACTGTGCGGTGCCGCCGGCCCGGCTCGGCGGCTACCTGCGGGACTTCCGCGCCCTGCTCGCCCAGCACGCGCTGCGCGGCACGCCGTACGGGTACTTCGGCGACGGCTGCACCCACGTACGGATCAACTTCGACCTGCTCACCGAGCCCGGCATCGCGCGCTTCCGCGACTTCTCGTACGACCTGGCCGACCTCGTCGTCGCGCACGACGGCTCGCTGTCGGGCGAGCACGGCGACGGGCAGGCGCGCGGAACTGCTGCCGAAGATGTACGGGAGCCAACTCGTCCAACTCTTCGAGCGGTTCAAGGACCTGTGGGACCCGGCCGGCGGGATGAACCCGGGGATGCTGGCCCGGCCGCACCGGCTGGACGAGAACCTGCGGTTCGCGGTCTTGCCGCGCGAGCCGGTGGACGTCGCGTTCGGCTACCCGGAGGACGGCGGTGACTTCTCGGCCGCGGTGCGGCGCTGCGTGGGCGTCGCCAAGTGCCGTACGACCTCCGTGAGCGGCGCCGGCGTGATGTGCCCCTCGTTCCGGGCCACCGGCGAGGAACGGCACTCGACCCGGGGACGGGCCAGGCTGTTGCACGAGATGCTCGCCGGCGAGGTCATCGAGGACGGCTGGCGCTCGACCGAGGTGCGCGACGCGCTCGACCTGTGCCTGTCCTGCAAGGGGTGCCGCACCGACTGCCCGGTGGGCGTGGACATGGCCGCGTACAAGGCGGAGTTCCTGCACCACCACTACGCCGGCCGGCTGCGGCCCGCCGCGCACTACGCCATGGGCTGGCTGCCGGTGTGGCTGCGGGCCGCCGCCGCGCTGCGGCTGGCGCCGGTGGCGGGCGCGGCGGCCCGGGTGGGGCCACTCGCCACGCTGGTCAAGCGGGTTGGCGGGATCGCACCGGAGCGCGACCTGCCGGAGCTGGCCGCCGAACCCTTCCCCCGCTGGTGGCGCGTCCGGGCCCGGCCACGGGCGGCCAGGCTGGGGCCGGCGGACCGGTGGAAGCCGGAGGGCCGCGACCGCGACCGGGACCGCGACCAGGACCGGGGCCGTGACAGGCCCACCGTGGTGCTGTGGCCCGACACCTTCACTAGCTACCTCGCGCCGGGCGTTGGGCGGGCCGCGGTCGCCGTCCTGGAGGACGCCGGGCTGCGGGTCGTCGTGCCGCCCACCGGGCCGGGCCGGCCGCTGTGCTGCGGGCTGACCTGGGGTCTCCACCTGCCAGCTCGACTGGGCCAAGCAGGTGATGCGGCGGGCCGTGGACGCGGTGACCCCGGCCCTGAACGCGGGGCTGCCGCTGGTCGTCCTCGAACCGAGCTGCGCCGCGACACTCCGCGCCGACCTGCCCGAACTCCTCGGTCCCGACACACCAAACGCAGCCCGGCTCGCCGCGTCGGTGCTCACCTTCGCGCAGGCCCTGGACGAGTACGCGCCGAACTGGCGCCCGCCCCGCGTGGACCGCCCCGTCGTCTGCCAGACCCACTGCCACCAGCACGCGGTGCTCGGCGACGCGGCCGAGCGCACGCTGCGCGAGCGGGCCGGGCTGACCGGCGAACTCAGTGGCGGCTGCTGCGGCCTCGCCGGCAACTTCGGCTTCGAGGCCGGGCACTACGAGGTCTCGGTGGCCTGCGCCCAGGAGGCGCTGCTGCCTCCCGTACGGGACCGGCCGGCCGGTGCCGAGGTGCTGGCGGACGGGTTCTCCTGCCGTACGCAACTCCACCAACTCGCCGGCCAGCGCGCCCGCCACCTGGCCGAGGTGCTGGCGGATGCGCTGGCCGAACGCCGTACGAAGAGCGAGCCGCCACTCGGCCCCGAACGCACTTGACCTCAAACGTGGTTGAAGTTCCAGGATGGTCACCATCCGCGCCGCGCCCCCGGCCCGCCGGCCAGCGCACGCTTGCGTCGCTCACGGCAGGGGACGGCAAGGGCGACGCCGCCCGGCACCCGTGCCCGGGGCACGGCGCGGTCCGGCACGTGCGCGGGGCACGCACGCACGCGCGGCGCGTGCGCGCGGCCCCCCGGACCACGAGGAGACCGGCGATGACCGCGGAGGACCGTACGACCACGCCCCCGAGGACGGGCGGGACGGCCGAGGTGGGCGAGGCGGCTGAACCGGCCGGCGGCCCGTTCGCCTATCCGGACGCCACCAGGGCCGACACCGGCCTGGCCACGTTCAGCACCTGGCGGGTGGGCACCCCCGAGCGGCAGCGCGCCGCCGTGGACGCCATCGCCGCCACCTGGCAGCGACTGCCCTGGCCCACGCCCAGCGTGTACACCGGTACCGACGGCGAGACGCTCCTGCACTACGCGCAGTGGACGAGCGAGGCGGCGCGCGAGGCGTGCGTCAGGGCGGGGCGGCAGGCGGCGCACGCCGCCGAGATCGACGCGGCGGTGCCGGGCATCGAGCGTGACGGGGTGACGTCCTACCGCCTCTACCGCAGCGCCTTCACGCCTGGCTCGCGCGGCCCGCGGGCGCCGGCCGTCGGCTGCGCCGTCGCCGTGAGCATCGCGTTCGACGGGCCGGACGAGGCACGGCTGCGGCGCTGGGTGGACGGCTGGTTCGATCGGGGCGAACCGGAGGTCGACGACTTCGACGGGCTGCTCGCGGCGCACTTCCACGTGAGCACGGACGGCACGCGGGTGCTCAACTACGCGGAGTGGGTGAGCGTCCAGGCGCACATCGACGCGCTGGCCGCGATACACCAGGCGCACGATCCCCACGAGGACGCCGATGCCGGTCGGCCCGAGCCCGCTCAGCCGGTTCAGGCCGCCCAGCCCGCACGGGCCGTTCAGACCGCCAGCGATGGCGACAGCGACGGCGACCAGTGGGAGAGCCAGTTGGCCTTTCCCGGCCTGAAGTCCACCAGCTTCGCGCGGTATCACCTGAGCTGGACCCGCACCCGCACCCGCCCCTACCTCGACCCCGACCCCGCCTGGGCCACCCCGGCACACCCGTACGCGCACGCCCGTACCGCCGCCACACCCACACCCCGCACCTCCCGAACAGCCCACGCGCACGCGCGGGCCGGGCGCGGCGGAGGGCGCCGGGCCCGGCCCGGTGGTGCGTGCCCCGCCCCCGTGGCGGGGGCGGGGCGGGGCGGTCGGGGGAACGGTCAGGCGGTCACCCGCTCGCGTTCCTTCTCGGTGCGTCCGTCCGCCGGGCCGGGTGGCGGCGCGTCGGCGTCGTCCGTGGTGTCGGCCGGCGTGTCGTCGGGAGCCTTCGCCGCGCCGTCGACCCGTGCCTCCGCGGCGATCCGCACCGGCACCGTGCCCTCGTCGTTGTGCCGCTCGGCCCAGCCGGTGAGGGCCGTGCTGCACGCGTGGTCGAGGTGGCGCAGGCCGGACAGGTCCAGTTCGATGGGCCGGTCGGCCGGCAGTCCCTCCAGCGTGTCGAGCATCTTCGGCAGCCGCAGGAACGTCGCGTTGCCGGTGAGGGAGACGCGGATGGTGCCGCTCGGCGTCTCCTTGACCGAGGTGTGGATGTGCGAGGTCTCCCAGGCCGTCTTGATGATGGACAGGGCCAGGCCGATCAGCACGCCCTCGAACATGTTGACCGCCACGATGGACAGAGCCGTGACGCCCAGGATGATCGCCTCACCCCGGTGCTTGCGCCACATTGGCACCAGGTGGCCCAGCGGTAGCAGCTTCCACCCGGCGTGCACCAGGACACCGGCGAGCGCGGCGAGCGGGATGAGGCCGATGACAGCCGGCAGCAGCGCGGCGAACAGCAGCAGCCACACGCCGTGCAGCACCCGGGACGCCTTGGTGACGGCACCGGCGTGCACGTTGGCCGAGCTGCGGACGATGACCCCGGTCATCGGCAGCGCGCCGAGCACGCCGCAGAGCGTGTTGCCTGCGCCCTGCGCCATCAGCTCCTTGTCGTAGTCGGTGCGCGGCCCGTCGTGCAGCCGGTCCACCGCCGCGGCGCTGAACAGGCTCTCGGCGGACGCGATGAGGGTGAAGGCCACGATAGTGCCGATGATCCCGACCTGGGCCAGGTCGCCGAAGTCGTCGCCGCCCGGCACGTTCACCGAGTCGAGCAGGCCCTGCACCTTGACCTTGGCGATCGACAGGTCGGCCAGCGCGGTCACGCCGGTGGCCAGCAGGACGGCGGCCAGCGCGCCGGGCACGACCCGCACCTTCGCGGGCAGGTACGGCCAGGTGGCGAGCATCAGCACGACGCCGGCGCCGACCGCGAAGGCGATCAGCGCGTCGCCGCTCCCGGCGACGTCGCCGACCAGGCCGGGCAGACCGGTGATCTTGTCGAGGCCGGTCTTGGGCGCGGTGATGTTGCCCATGGCGTACAACTGGCCGGCGATGATGACCAGGCCGATGCCGGCGAGCATGCCCTCGACCACGGATATGGATATAGCCCGGAACCAGCGGCCGAACCCCAGCGAGCCGAGGGCGAGTTGGGCCAGTCCGCTGACCAGCACGGTGACGCCGAGGCCGTAGGTCTCGACCGCCTCGTAGACGAGTATGGTCAGGCCCGCGGCCGGGCCGCTGACCTGGAGGCTGCTGCCGGGGAGCAGGCCGGTGACGATGCCGCCGACGATGCCCGTGATCAGGCCTACTTCGGCTGGCACTCCGGAGGCGACGGCGATGCCGACGCACAGGGGCAGGGCGACGAAGAAGACGACGAGTGAGGCCGCGAAGTCACGCCGCAGGGTGAGGGCGGTGGGGCGCATGGTGTCCTCGCGATGCGGTCTGCCGAGGCTCGGCGGCACGGGGCCGGGAGCCGCGGGCGGGCTGGGGGTCGGGCGGAGTCGGACGGTGCGACCGGTGGGTGGGCGTCGTCCGTCGTCGGGGCTCACAGCGGCAGGAACGCGTCGTCGGCCGGCCGGTGTTCGAGCACGGCGCCGGTGTGCACCTCGTAGAACCAGCCGTGCAGCCCGAGCGTGCCGGCGGCCAGCCGGCGCTCGACGCACGGGTAGCCGCGCAGCCGCTCCAACTGGGCCAACATGTGCGCCTGGACCGGGCGCGCGACCTCCGGCCCGTGGTCGCCCGGCTCCAGCGGGCCTTGCGGCCCGGTGGGTGAGTGGGTGGCGTGCGCGAGCCAGGTTGGGGACGGCCGGGGCCGCGGTCAGGTCCTCGCCGCGCACGAGCGCGCCCACGGCGCCGCAGTGCGAGTGGCCGCACACCACGATGTCCGCGACGCCGAGCACCTCCACCGCGTACTCGATGGTGGCGGTCTCGCCGCTGGGGTGTTCCGGGCGGTACGCGGGCACGATGTTGCCCGCCGTGCGCAGCTCGAACAGGCCGCCCGGGCGCGCGCCGGTGATCAGCGACGGGACGACGCGGGAGTCGGAGCAGGTGATGAACAGCGCCTCCGGCGACTGTCCGGCGGCCAACGCGGCCAGGTCGGCGCGTTGGTGAAGCTGGTCACGGAAGGTACGGGCGTGGTCGATGAGGGATTTCATGTCAGTTGCCTCCTGCGCTGAAGGGGGGTGCGCATCTGTACGAACTGGCGTATAGGGAACAGGGAGTGCCCAGGCGGAACCGTTCCGAGCGGGAAGAAGGTGGCCGCGCCTGACGGGCGTCCGACGCGCGGCCCAGGGGGAACCACCGGTGTGGGGGCCGAGGTACGGCCATCGTCACCGGTCGGAGCCGCGCCCGGATGGGGCGCACGGGAGTCACCGGGGGCACGCGGTGGCGTGTCCGCGGCGGGGCGGCGCATCAGGGGTGTGCTGGGTGCTCGGAAGGTCGCTGGGGGAGCGGACCGCCGCTGGGGGCCGGGCCGGGACCGCGCTACGGCCGAAGTGCGGCCGGTCCACGGTTCCACGGGGCACGACGGTGGGCCCGGCGCGGAGCACGGCGTGGGTCCGGGCCGGGCGTGGGCGCCGGTCCGGTGCTCTTACGCGGCCATCTCAGCAGCGAAAGACCTGGAGCATGACGGGCAGTGCCGCTGTGCGTTCTCGGTGTTGCCCGAGCGACGCGCAGTCGGGGCCGCCCGGCCCTGGGGCGCCACACGCGCGCGCGGCGTGCGCGACGGGTGTCGAACTGCACAGCCGGGAGGTTGGCGGCGCGGTCTGGGTCGTGCCGTAACTGCCCGACGCCGATGACCGAGCGGGCAACTCCTCGCCCTGCCGCGGCTGCCGTGGAGTGTCCTCACACAGCCTGACGGTCTCCGCCGCCTGGCCGGCGCTGTACGAGCCGGCGGGGGCGGGGGTGGCGGCCTGCGCCGTCGGAACGCTCAACAGCACGGCCAGCATGGCGCCGATCACGGCCGCCAGCAGGCTGAGTGCTGCCCGTTTCCGTACCACCGCACCGCCCTTGTCCGAGAGTTCAGGAGACCTGGAGAAAACACCCACCGAGTAAGGGGTGTGCCTGGCTCGCGCCCAGGACTTTCAGCGTATAACCCGATGACTGCGCACGCGCGCGCCGAAGTAAACGTCTGGTTTCCGAGCCGTGGAGAGCGGCCGATATGCGGTTTCGGACGACCGGTATGACCTGCGCGTATGGCCCGCCTTCGGCTCCAACTGCCCACAAAGTGCAGCAAGTTGCTTACTATCGACCGTCACTTGAGACGGCTGGACGCCAATGTGGCCTCGCCCACCTGCTCTTATCTGGCCACCGAGTTCGCCCGAATCCTTTCCCTGACGCGCCGCTGTAGGCCGATAAGGGGCCGGCGGGGCGCGGGTGGCGCGCGTCGCTCGAAGAAAACAATGCAATCACACTTGCTTGTTTATGGTGACGCTGCCACTCTCGTTCTCGGCACCGGGGGCACGTCCCCGGCGCTCGCCGCGCGGTGTGTCCGCAGCCGCGCCGGCGCTCCCCAACGTCCGCTGTCCGCCTGACCCGAGCCCGTACCGATCCGCCTCCGATCCGCGGGCGGGCCGTTCCGATCCGAACTCGGGCCGTGCTGGTTCGCTCCCGAGCCGTTCCGGCGCGTTCCCGCGCGAGGCCGTCCCGTTCGCCGCCGGGCCTCGCCCCGGCCGTTGCCCGGACCGGGCCGGCTCGCTGTCCGAACGGGCCGTTCCGCCGGTGGGCGCGAGCGGCCCCGGCATGACGACGAGCACCACCGGAAGAGCATCCGAAGAGCGCTTGAACAGCACCCGAGGAGCACCCGAGGAGAGGGGAGCGCACATGGCCGGCACCGCCGCCCTCCTCGATGACCTGCGGGCCGAGGGCGACGACCTGGACGCGCTGGTCGCCGGGCTCGACCCCGGCCAGTGGGCCCGGCCGACGCCCGCCGTCGGCTGGACCATCGCGCACCAGACGACGGCGACGTGAACACCATTCAACCGCCTCGCCTGGAAGCAGTGCCCGAGGTCCTGACCGAGGCCGTGCCCCGGCCGCAGGGAGCGGGGCCCTTCGGGTCGTACGGGGCGACGCCTGGCCCCGGGGAGGGCCAGGCGGTTGGGTCGTTACGGGGGCCGGGCCACGGGAGGCTGCCCGCCGCCGACCTCGCCGTACGAAGGCGCGTGCCCTCGCCCGGACGAGGGCCGTGCCCTCACGCCGGGTCGCGGTTGAACCGCGCCGTCGCCCAGAAGTAGCCTAGCGCGGTCAGCGCGACGCACCAGGCGACGGCGATCCAGCCGTCGTTGCCGATCTCGGAGCCGAGCAGCAGGCCGCGCAGCGTCTCGATGGCCGGGGTGAACGCGCTGGAGATCAGCGGCAGGAGGATCAGCGGCATGGCCGCGTTGCTGGCCGCCTCGGGGTGCGGGCTGGACATGCCCATCCCGACCGCGATCCAGGTGAGCGTGAGGGCGAACAGCGCGATCAGCCCGAAGGCCGCCAGCCACTCCAGGGTCGTGGCGTCGGTGGAGCGGAAGCCGATGGCCACGCCGACGAGGACCACGCTGGCCAGGCACTGCAACACGCTGCCGACCACGTGCCCGATGACCACGGACGTGCGGTGGATCGCCATCGTGCGGAAACGGGCGATGAGGCCCTCGTTCATGTCCATGGAGACGTGCACCGCGGCCCCGATCACGGTGCTGCCGATGGTCATCAGCAGGATGCCCGGGACGAGGTAGGCCACGTATTCGGAGTGGTCGGCGTCGTCGCCCCCGATGCCCGCGCTCATCACGTCGCCGAAGATGTAGACGAAGAGCAGCAGCATCATGATCGGCGTGAGCAGCAGGTTGCGGCGCAGCATCGTGGTCGAGTCGCGGACGGCGAGGGCGAGGGCGCTCATAGGTCGTTCTCCTTGCGCTGTTGGGGGACAGTGGCGGGACCGGCGGTGGAGCCGGTGGCGGAGTCGGCGGCGAGGCCGGTGGTGGGTGTGGCGGTGGGGCCGGTCAGGGCGAAGAACACGTCGTCCAGGTCGGGGGTGTGCACCGTCAGCTCGTCCGCCTCGATGCCGACCGAGTCGAGCCAGTCGAGGATCGAGCGCAACTCGCGCTGACTGCCGTCGCTGGGGACCTGCAGGGCCAGCGCCGCGTCGTCCCGGTGGGCCTCGCGCAGCGTGGCGGCGGCCGACCGGTACCTGGCCGGGTCGGCGAACCGCAGCCAGACGTGGCCACCGGGCACGAGCCGCTTGAGCTGGTCGGCGGTCCCCTCGGCCGCGATCCGCCCGTCATTCAACACGGCTATTCGGTGCGCGAGTTGGTCGGCCTCCTCCAGGTACTGGGTGGTGAGGAAGACGGTCACCCCGGTGGAGACGAGCCCACGGATGATCTCCCACATGTTGTGGCGGCTGCGTGGGTCGAGGCCGGTGGTCGGCTCGTCGAGGAAGATGATCCGCAGGCCGCCGACCAGGGTCATCGCGATGTCCAACCGCCGCTTCATGCCGCCGGACTAGGTGCCGGCGGGCTTCTTCGCGGCCTCCACCAGGTCGAACCGCTCCAGCAGTTCGGCGGCGACGCGGCGCCCCTCGCGGCGGGAGAGGTGGTGCAGGTCGGCCATGAGGAGCATGTTCTCCTAGCCTGTGATCAGCCCGTCCACGGCGGAGAACTGCCCGGTGACACCGATCGCGGCCCGTACGGCCTGCGCGTCGGTGGCCAGCTCGTACCCGCCGACGCGCAACGTGCCGGCGTCGGCGGTGATGAGGGTGGACAGGATCTTCACGGCGGTTGTCTTGCCGGCCCCGTTCGGGCCGAGCAGGGCGAAGACCGTTCCGGCCGGGATGTGCAGGTCGATGCCGTCGAGGACGGTCTTGTCCCCGTACGACTTGCGCAGCCCGACGGCGGAGACGGCGGTCGACGGCGCGAGACCGTCCACTTTTTTGGACGTGGGTATGACAAAGGAAGCCATGGAGTAGGAAGCCATGGAGTTCTCCCGTGCGATGGCGTGAGTGGCTGAGGGTGCGGGTCCGCGCGGCGCGGCGTGGCTGGGCGCGTGTGGCGGTGTGCGGGGCGCGTGGCGCGGGGAAGTGGCCCGGTCCTGGCCGGGGCCCGGCGCGACGGCGGCGCGGCTCGGATGAAGCGGCGGCTGATGTACCGGCTTACGGCAGGTGGTGCGTGCGCGGCTTGCGGTACGGAACCTGCGGTACGGGACGTACGGTGCGGGGCTACGCGGTGCCCTCGGAACCCTCCGGGGGCTCGGCCTCGGCCCGCGCGATGTCGTCGGCCAGCCGCTCGCGCAGGCGGGCGGGGACGTAGGTGCCGTCGGTGTAGTTCTGGGCGAACTCGGCGACGAACTCCGCCGGGTCCTCCCCGATGATCTCGCGGATCGGCGTTCCGTTCGCCGCGGCCTCCTCGATCAGGTCGGCGAGGTCCTCGAACATTGTCGCGGTGTTGTCGTGGTCGGTCGGTACGAAGTGCATCAGGTGTCGCTCGATGGCCTCGGCCGCCAGCCGGTAGTTGGCCGGCAACTCCTTGACGCGCGCCTTGTACGACCGCCAGCGCTTCTTGGGCCCGATCACCCGGGAGAGGAAGCCGCTCTTCTCGGCGTCAGACATGGTCACTTTCCCCCTTCGCGGAGCTGTTCCAGTCGTTCCGTGAGGAAGCTCCACGTCCTCCAGAACTCTTCGAGGTACTCCAGTCCCTCGGTGTTGAGGGAGTGCACCTTGCGCGGCGGCCCCTTCTCGGACGGCATCTTCTTCACGTCCACGAGCCCGCGCTTCTCCATCCGGATGAGCAGCGCGTAGATGGTCCCCTCGGCGATATCGGAGAACCCCTGCTCACGCAGCCGCGCCGTGATCTCGTAGCCGTACGCGGGCCGGCCGGACAGAGAGGCCAGGATGATGCCCTCCAACGTGCCCTTGAGCATCTCGGTCAGCAGCTTGGCCATGAAGCACCTCCCCTCTGCGTTAGTCAGCGCTGTTGAGTACTGGTACGCTGTAAAGCTGACTACTGGTACTTAGCAAGACGGAATAGTGGGTGAGGTGGGCCGGCGTCGTGGCGCGCGAGGCGCGGGCATGCGAAGACCCCCGTCGCTCCGGGGGCGGAGAGGAACGAGGGCCGTGTTGAGGTGCGGGGTTGCTCCCTCGACGGCTTACTCCGCCGGAAAGCCGCCTTACTGGGTGTCAGGTGCCAGCAGCGCGCGGGCACGCGCCATGGATTGCGGGTTGTCGAAGGTGAGGCGGCCAACATGCACACCGATGGAGTTGTAGGCGGGAGCCTTCAAGCGCGCCGTCTTCATCACGTCCATGGTCCACGGCTCATCGGAGGTGAACAGGGCGCGCTTGGGCGGCATGACGCTCATCCCCCAGCCGACATTCATGATCCAGCGCTCGTAGGACTCGTTCTGATCGACCACGTTGGTGGGTAAGCGCCGTGCTGCCACATCCCAGAGACTGGACTCTCCATGAGGCACCTCTGGCGCCGGGACAGTCGCCACGATCGCCATTTCGCCCTCACGGGCATAGGCGACCAGGCATTGCCCAGTCCTCCACTGCACGGTGATGGGGGCGACGATGACCCGTCCAGTTCCGGTGATGCTTTGCGCCATTTCCCTTACCCTCCAAGGTAGTTGACTTCGATGGTCACCTTAGAGTCGAGAGGGCGCCCCCCTGGCCAACAGGCGGCCACGGGGGGGCTGTGGTTCATCTGGTTAGGTCAATTCGGGGGTTTGCGGAGGATTGGAGCCGCCTCCGTCGCCATCCTCAATGTCGGTTTTGTCTGGGTCTCTCGATAGCACTGCCCAGCGCTGTACGCGCATGTCCGTACCCTTCTCTCGATGGGGGGCGCATGACGTCCTGCACTCAGGTCCGCGATCCGCAACCACTCCGAAACGCCGGACGGTTCGAGGCTAGGACGGAGGCCGGGGGCGCATGGAAGGCGTGCTGACGGTGCGAAAATCGCAACATTCGCGGGCGGTCGTACGCCCGGGCATGCGAAGGCTCCCGCTGCTCTTGCGCGAAGAGCTGCGGGGAGCCTGTTGCGTCGTACGCGGTTACGCGTCGAAGTCGCCGGCCTTGACGCCTGCCACGAAGGCCGACCAGGCCGACGTGCCGAAGGTGAGAGCCGGGCCGTGCGGGTTCTTGCTGTCCCGGACGGGGACGGTGCCGTAGGCGGCGAGGTTGGCGGCGACCTCGACGCAGTCGCCGCCGTTGTTGCTGTAGGAGGACTTGGTCCAGCGGGGTTCGGTCGTCACGGGGCGCCCTTTCGTGCCTGGTTAATCATGGCCGCAGACTCGGCCTGCGACAGGGATTCGGCCTGTAGCTGATGGTAGTCCGCCAGTGCGGACAGCACGAAGCTGCTTTCGCGCTCCAGATGTCCCTGTGCGTGTGACTCCGCATACGCGACCATCGACCTGTCCGCCATGGTCAGCAGGTTGATCGGTAGATCGAAAGGCCTCCGCTCGCTGGTGCTGAAGGGGGCGATCTGCAGCATGGTGTTCGGCCGTGCGGCGAACTCCTCAAGGTTTCTGAGCTGCTTGCGCATCACGCCTTCGCCGCCGACACAGCGCCGGATCCAGCTTTCGTCCATGGCGACGATCATCGTGGGTGGTCGAGTTTGTCGGAGGGCTGCCTGTCGTTCCGCGAGAAACGCCACTCGCTCATCCGCGTGTTCAGGTGAGAGGGTGCCTCGCCGTACGTGGCCATCCGCAAGCGCACGCGCGTATTCAGGTGTTTGCAGCAACCCTGGGATGACTCCGACGGTGAACAGCCGGATCTCAACCGCCCGCCCCTCGATCAGCACGTACTCCGGAAACCCCTCCAGCAGGTTCCCGTGCCGGATGTCGCGCCACTGGCGCTCGAACGACTCGGCGGAGTTGGCCACGCCGAAGGCATCATCTGCCTTGCGCGAGAACGGAAGGGTTGGCGGTTTCCGTGCGGTTTCCACGGCCGAAACGTGTTGGCTGGACAGGCCGAGGCGGTCGGCCAGTTGCTCCTGGGTCCAGCCGCGGTTCTCGCGGTGCCTCCGTAAACGTGCACCGTAGGTGGCGCGCGGGCTGCTGTCGGGGTTCAGGTCCTTGCAGTTGACCATGGTCGGCTCCAACTCTTCCTTCGGCTTGGATTATTTGAAGGGTTACGCGCTGTGGGCCACGCTGAATCCCCCCGGTAGTGATGTCGCTACGGAGAGCAGCGGTATCGCCATGTCCTCCACCCCTGTCCCCACGCCGTCCGATGAGAAGTTGACCGCGCCCGTCGCCTCGTACGAGGGCGCGACGCGAGCAGATCAGCAGGCAACCGTGTTGGTGGCACAAGAGATCAACTCGCTTGCGAAAATCCGGTGTTCAGGTGGCAATTGCCAGGCCATCCGCATGGTTGGCGAGCGGGTCAAGACGTTCCGCGCCTCCATTCAGCACCGTAAGGCCAACGGGCTTTCGCGTGTCCAGCGTCTTCGCGAACATCCCCTCGAACGGGTACCCAGACAGCGGAGGTCCGGGCCGCGTGGTGCCGGGCGAGGTGACTCAGCGTGCTGAGCCGTCGCGTCTTCGAGGGCGCGCACCGCGTCGTCGTGCGCGGCCTGGCGCTCCGCTTCTTCCTGCGTACCGACGACACGTGGTCGCCGGTCACCGACACTGACTTCCAGCACGCCTACGAACTCGCGCTCTTCGACCCCGACGCGCTGGGCAAGGACGTGCTCTACCCCAACCGCGCGCCGGGTCGAACACAGCACGGTCGAGGGCTGGTTCTGGTCCAATGGCAGGGACACGTGCGGGCTGTGCACCTTCGATGACAGGAGCCCCGAGGAGTGTGCCGGCATGTCCCAGATCGCGGGCGGGACGGGGCCGTGACGCGTCCCCGTCAGACGTGGGTCCACCTGTTGGTGTGGCGCCTCGCCGACCCGTCCAACCCGCTCGACGTCAGCCGGTCCTGGCCGCACGTGCTCCAGGTCGTCCAGGACGAGCGGCCCGCGCCGCCGGGCGTCATCCTGCGGCCCGGCGAACCCATCCCGTACGCCGCGGGGCGGGTGGCGACCGCGTTGGGGTTGCGCGCGCCGGAGCCGTTGCGGCTGCTGGCCGTCGACCAACAGCCGGCCGAACCGGGCCACGAGGAGCAGGTGGGCCTGGTCTTCGATGGCGGCTGGCTCGCCGCCGGCGGCCCGCCGCCCTGCGACGACTGCGGGCGGCCCCACACGGTGTGGACGCCGATGCGTGACGTCGGCCGCGTCGCCCTGGCCCACGCCTTCCGCGCGCTGCTCACCGGCCGGCACACGGCGGCGGTGCTGTGGCGCGGCGGCCTGCCCGACGAGGGTTGACCCGTCCCTGCCGGGCCGACCGCCCGGCAGGGCCCCGACCAGCGCGAACACCGCCCGCCCGGCCCGCCGCCCCGCACGGGAGACGCTCGGGGTCAGGCCCCGCTCACAGCCCCGCCAGCGTGAGGTCCACCGTGCTCAGCAACGCGTCCCGGTCGTCACTGGCCCGCGCCAGCACCCGTAGCCCGTAGTATGCGGTCTGCGCCTGGCGGGCCAGGGCGCGGGCGTCGCGGTCGGCGCGGATCTCGCCGGTGCTCTGGCCGAAGGTCAGCACCGCGCACAACTCGTCCTCCACCCGCCCGAAGTTGCCCCGTACGGCCTCCCTGACCTCCGGGTCGCTGCCGGCAGCCTCGATGGCCGAGTTGACGGCGAAGCAGCCGCGCGGGCTCTCGCCGTCCAGGTCGGCGTCGATGGCCTCCACCATTAGCTTGCGCAGCCGTTCGCGCACCGGGCCCGGCCGCTGGAGCACCTCCACCTGGCGGGCGGTGGCGGTCTCGCAGTACCGGCGCAGGGCGCGTACGAAGAGTTGCCGCTTGCCGCCGAAGGTATTGTACAGGCTCGACGGGGCGAGCCCCGTGCTCTGGCTCAGCTCGCGGGTCGAGGTCGCCTCGTACCCGTGCCGCCAGAACGTCTCCGTCGCCGCGTCCACGACGCGGCCCTCCTCGAACGCACGTGGCCTGGCCATGACGTCACGGTAAGGGTTTTGTAGCGCCCGTACAAAACCCTGGGGCCGCGGTCACCGGGCGCGGCCGGCCCTGGCCAGCGCCACTGCCTCGATCTCGATTAGCCACCGGGGGTCCGCGAGCGCGGCGACCTGGACGAAGGACTCGGCGGGGAAGGGCGCGGTGGGGTAGTGCTGGGCGCGCAGGGCGCCGAAGGCGTCCTGGTGGGCGACGTCGGTGACGAAGACCGTGAGCTTGACGAGCTGGTCGAGCCCGGAGCCCGTGCTGGCCAGCACCGTGGCCAGGTTGGCGAACGCCTGCTGGGCCTGCGTCGTGAAGTCGCCGACGCCGACGGTCGCGCCGTGCGCGTCGACGGGCGCCTGGCCCGAGGTGAAGACTAACTCCCCGACCCGGACGGCCAGCGATATCCCGGCTGACTCGTACCAGTCGGGATCGGCGGTGACGCGGGTACGGACGGTGGGGGTGGTGTGAGGGATGAGGGAAGACGAAGACATGGTGTGACTCCTCAGTTCGGTGCTGGTGGTCGAGGCCGGGGTTGAGGTCGTGGCCAGTGCCGTCAGGCGTCTGAGCCGAGCAAGCGGGGCGGGGGTGCGGTCCTGCACGGCGAGGGTGTCGGCGGGACGTACGGGCGAGGCGTTGGCGGTGCGGGCGGCGAGGTGGGCCGCCCACAGGGTGCCGGCGCAGCCGGCGACGGCCAGCGCGACGCCCACCCAGGCCACCGAGGTGAAGCCGTACCCCGCGTCGATCACCACGCCGCCGAGCATCGGGGCCAGCGTGTTGCCGACGTTGAAGGCGGCCGTGTTGGTGGCGCCCGCCAGCGTCGGCGCCTCCGGCGCGAGGGCGAAAACGCGTGACTGGAGCGCCGGGTTGGTCACCCAGGCGACGAAGCCGAGGACGAAGGCCAGCCCGACCGCGACCGCCGCGCGCCGCGCCGTGAGGGCCAGCGCCCCGGAGAGAGGACCAGCCCGCCGAGTCCCCACCCGAGCGTGCGCAGCGGGTGCGCCTCGGCGAGCCGGCCGCCGACCGTGATGCCCAGCAACCCGCCGACCCCGAACAGCGCCAGCACGGCCGGCACCCACCCCTCGGCGAGCCCGCTCACCTCCGTCAGCAGCGACGTCAGATAGCTGAAGGTGACGATGACCGCGCCGAAGGTGAACGCCGTGATCGCGTACGAGAGCCACAGGTGCGGCCTGGCCATGCCGCGCAGTTCGGCGCGGGCGGAGACGGTGGGAACGTGCGCCCCGCGCCCGGCGGGGACGGCGAGCACCGTCCAGACCAAGCTGACCAGCGTCGCGACGGCCACCGCCCAGAACGCGGCCCGCCACCCCGCGTGCTGGCTGAGCAGCGTGCCCGCCGGGACGCCCACGATGGTCGCGAGCGTGAGCCCGCCGGCCACCGTGGCGACGGCCCGACCGGTGGCGCCGGCCGGCGCGAGGCTCACCGCCGCGGCCAGGGCGACGCCCCAGCAGCCGGCGTAGACGAGGGCGCTGATGACGCGGGTCGCGAACAGCACCCCGTAACCGGGCGCGAGCGCGCCCACGACGTGCGCGGCGATGAAGACGGCCTGGAGCGCGACGAGCGCGGTGCGGCGCGGCCAGCGCAGCGTGGTGAGGGCGAGCAGCGGCGCGCCGACGACCATGCCGATGGCGAAGGCGGAGATCAGCAACCCCGCGTCGGGAATGGAGACGCCCAGGTCGTCGGCCATGCCCGGGAGCAGCCCGGAGAGCATGAACTCGGAGGTCCCCTGAGTGAAGATTACGAAGCCGAGGACGTAGACCTGCAGCGGCACGATGTTCCTCCGGTGGGGTCGGTGCGGTGGGGTCGGGGGAGCGGCGGGCGCGTTGTGGAGCGCGCGCTTCAGAAGTGGGGCGCGAGGGTGCCCGTTGCATGTTGTGAAGCGGTCGCTTCAAAACGTGGGCGCACCATGATCGGACGGGGACGCGCGAACGCCCCGCGGTCCCGGCGCGCGGCCGGGACGACGGGGCGGAGAGGCGGGGGCGGGCCGGGTCAGCGGGCGATGTCGGCGTAGCCGACGATGTCCTTCGGGTCGCGCGAGCCCGGGCCGGTGTACTGCGCCGACGGGCGGACCAGGCGCCCGGTGCGCTTCTGCTCCAGGATGTGCGCGCTCCAGTCGGCCGTGCGGGCGCAGGTGAACATCGAGGTGAACATGTGCGCCGGGACCTCCGCGAAGTCCAGCACGATCGCCGCCCAGAACTCCACGTTGGTGGCCAGCACCCGGTCCGGCCGGCGCGCGTGCAGCTCCTCGAGGGCGGCCTTCTCCAGCGCCTCGGCCACCTCGAAGCGCGGCGCGCCCAACTCGCGGGCGGTGCGGCGCAGGACGCGGGCGCGCGGGTCCTCGGCCCGGTAGACCCGGTGCCCGAAGCCCATCAGCCGCTCGCCACGGTCGAGCGCGCCCTTGACGTACGCGCTCGCGTCGCCGGTCCGCTCGATCTCCTCGATCATGCCGAGGAAGCGGGACGGGGCCCCGCCGTGCAACGGGCCCGACATCGCGCCCACCGCGCCCGAGAGCGCGGCGGCCACGTCGGAGCCGGTGGAGCCGATGACCCGGGCGGTGAACGTGGAGGCGTTCATGCCGTGCTCGGCCGCCGAGGTCCAGTACGCGTCCACGGCCGCCACGTGCTTCGGGTCGGGCTCGCCGCGCCAGCGCCGCATGAAGCGCTCCACGACGGTCTCGGCCTTGTCGATCTCGCGCTGCGGCACCATCGGCAGCCCCTGGCCGCGCGCCGACTGCGCCACGTACGACAAGCGCCATCACGGCCGCGCACGCCAGGTCCTCGCTAGCCTGCTCCTCGTCGATGTCGAGCAGCGGTTTCAGGCCCCACACGGGCGCCAGCATGGCCAGCGCGGACTGCACGTACCCGGATGTCGCCGGAGTGCACGGGAATCGGGAACGGCTCGGCGGGCGGCAGCCCGGGGTTGAACGCCCCGTCCACCAGCAGGCCCCACACGTTCCCGAACGAGACGTGGCCCACCAGGTCCTCGATGTCCACGCCGCGATAGCGGAGGGCGCCGCCTTCCTTGTCGGGTTCGGCGATCTCCGTTTCGAACGCGACGACTCCTTCAAGTCCGGGTATGAAGTCGGACATCAGGCGGCTCCTCTGAGAGTGGTCGACAAAGCGGCTTGTGACCAAGTTGTCAAGGAATGGGGGAGCCGGCGCGGTTTCACGGCCGCGGGTGCGGCTCGCGATCCGCGACGACCGCCCCTCGGCGCCGGCCCCGCGCGACGTGGCGGTCATCCAGTCGCGTGCGGAGCCGGCCCGGACGGTGAAGTGGTGCGGCTCGGTCCAGGACCGGACACGATAGTTGGTGGTGTCCGGAGGCGACAGTGGGCCAGTCGATGATTTTGGTGGGTTCGCCACCTGCGGGGAAGCGTGAGAAGAGGCACACTGCCCCCTTCCACCCGAGAGGATTACGGCGGGTCCCCACTGGGGCAGCATGCGGGGTCTGCCCCGCATGCTGCAAGATATGCGCGTGTCCCATGCCGACCCGCAGCAGCCGCGCGTCCATGACCCCGCCGCCATGCGTGAGCACTACCGCGGCGCCGGGCTCCTCGAATCCGACCTCGCCGCCATGCCCTTCGCCCAGTTCACCCACTGGTTCGAAGAGGCCGTCACCAGCGGCCTGCACGAGCCGAACGCGATGGTCGTCAGCACCGTCGACGAGGCGGGCCGCCCCCACTCCCGTACTGTCCTGCTCAAGGGCTACGACGACCGCGGCTTCGTGTTCTTCACCAACTACGGCTCCCGCAAGGGCCGTCACCTCGCCGCCAACCCCGCGGTCTCGCTGCTCTTCCCCTGGCACCCGGTCGACCGCCAGGTCATTATCACCGGCACCGTGCGGCGCACCGGGCGGGACGAGACGGCGGCGTACTTCCGTACCCGCCCACACGGCTCCCAACTGGGCGCCTGGGCGAGCCACCAGTCCGAGGTGATCGGCTCCCGCGCCGAACTCGACCGCATGTACGCTGAACTCGCCGACCGCTACCCGCCGAACGAGCAGGTCCCGGTGCCCCCGCAGTGGGGCGGCTTCCGCGTCACCCCCGACTCGGTGGAGTTCTGGCAGGGCCGCGCCAACCGCCTCCACGACCGCCTGCGCTACGTCCGTACGTCCGAGCCCGAACCCGCGCACTCCTGGCGCGTCGAACGCCTCTGCCCGTGACGGGTCGGCGCCAGCCACTCACCGGGCCACACGGGGCCGAACGGGGCTACATCGGTTTTCTCGGTCCCACCGGTCCCCATCGCTCCCGCCGGGCTCCACCGGCTCCTCAGATCTCCGGGACCGGGGGCGGGGCCGGGGGCGCCGGCGGGCGCTCGATGGTGAACACGCGGGTGACCGGATTGACCCGGGCCGGCAGCACCGTCCCCGGCGTGGCCCCGCCGAATTGGTACCGCAGAACCTCGGCGCCGCACTCGAAGGGCGTGAACCCGGGGCCGCTGACGCGCATCGACAGCCGGACCTGGAAGTGGTGGTCGTTGCTCGGCGGGGCGGAGGAGACCGCCAGGAGCAGGGCGGATGCGTCGACGCCGAGTGCGGCGAGCTGGAGCGTGGCCCGCAGCTCCGCGCGTGCGGAGGCAACTGTGGACCATCCGACACTGGCGACGAACGCCGCGAGCAAGGGCGAGCCCGGCGCCGACCCACGTCCACCCGACGCCGCTCTCGCCGAACTCCGCGTGCGGGCGACGACGTAACCGCAGGCTCCTCCCGCGCCCAGGAACAGGGCGGCGCCCACGGCGCACGCGATGGCCGTGATCACAGGGCCCTGGGGGTCGAGCAGGACCGGTTCTTCGGCGCGGGCGGTGGCCATGGCTGCACCCTAGCCAAGGCGACGGGGCGGACGTCAGGGGCCGACCCGATTACGTGCGGGCGGCCCGATCGCGTACGAGCGGGGAACGGGGGTGCGGGGGTCCGCCGGGGAGCCCCGGGAAAAAGACGACCCGCGAGTCGCTTCCCGGCGCGCCTGGTGGCGCATCGGGGCCGGTCGGACGTACCGGCGACTCGCGGGTCGGGTGACTGCTTGGGATTGGCCAGCCGCACACAGCATTCGTGTGCACGTCCGGCGTTACGCGGCCTGTTCCCGCCGGGCTCCGCGCCGCGGAGTCGGGGGGAAGGCGAGATGCGACGTCGGGCGACTAGCGCGCAGTCACCTCACGCGTCCGGATTTCGTACATCGGCCGAACCACCTCCCTTCTCGTATACCTCAAGCCTAAGAACCCCTCCGCGGCCTCACAACCGAATTTCCGGCAGGCAACGATTTCGCTGAAGGTGGTGTGGTGCGCGTCACGTTCGAGTTGAATATCTCGTCGTGTGGCTGTCGCGCGCACGGCCCGCCGCACCCGCCCCATCCGTCGTGCGGCCGCTCCCGGACCGCATGGCACGCCTCGGACACTCGAACACCTCAGACCTTCGGTTCCTCAGTTCTTTTCAGCTCCCTTCAGATCTTTCCTACCGAGAGCCACGTCCCGCCCGTTCAGCACGACAAGCAGGGGGTGACCGGTGACCGCTTCGCCACGCTCCGAGCCCCCCGTTCCTCGGGTTCCCCACCCGCGTCCGACGCCGTCGATCCCGCCGGCGACCCGGCACCCGACCCGTCCGGCGCCGGCCCGGGGGGCGCCGGCCCCGACCGCCCGGCCGAACCGGGACGACTCCGACCTGCTCGCGGCCCTGCTCGACGGCATGGACGCCGCGCTGTGCGCGTTCGACGCGGACGGCACCGTCACCCACTGGAACCGGGAGGCGGAACGCATGCTCGGCTGGTCCGCCGACGAGGCGGTCGGCCGGCGCGGCCTGGCCGGCTGGGCGGTGCGGTCGGCCGACGCGGCCGAGGCCGAGGCGCTGCTCCTGGGCGCGATGCGGGCGCAGGGCCGCCAGGTGCACGAGTTCGCGCTGCTGACCAAGGACTGCGGCCGGGTCCTGGTCCGTACCCAGTCCGCCGCCGTACCCGGCGCGGACGGCAAGGCCGCCGGCGTGTACTGCGCCTTCAGCGAGGTGCACACCCAGATCGACCTGGAGCGCTCCATCGCGCTGAGCGAGGCGCTGTTCGAGGACGCGTCCTGGGGCGTGGTCATGGTCGACGCCGACCTGCGCTCCGCGGTCGTCAACGGCCACGCGGCGCGCTCGCTGGGCGCCGGCCGCGCCACGCTGCTCGGCCGCCCGCTCGGGGAACTCCTCGACCAGGGCATGGAGGAGGTGGAGAGCGCCTTCCAGCACGTGCTCGCGGAGGGCGCGCCGCCCGAGCCGACCGAGATCTGGGTGACCGTCCGCGGCGAGGGCGCCGACCTCGGCCAGCCGCCCCCGCGCCGCTGTTGGCGCAGCGGCTCCTTACGGCTGGCCTCGTCGCTCACGGAGGAGGCGGTCCCGCTCGGCGTGGCCTGGATCTTCCGCGACGTGACGGAGGCCAAGCGGGCCGAGCAGGAAAGGGCCCGGACGCGCTTCCGGAGCAACCAACTGCACCGCGCCGCGCGGGCCGCTGCCGAGTGCGAGGACCCGTTCGAGGCGGCCACCGTCTACCTCGACTTCGCCCTCGCTGGCTTCGCCGACCACGCCCTGATCGACCTCGTCCGCGAGCCGTCATCGGGCCGTCCGGGCCAGCCGGGCGCGGAGGCGGGCGCGGACGGGGTGGAGGCCGACCGCTCGTCGGCCGGGGACCCCGAGGCCGCCGGCCCGGCGCTGCCGGACCGGCCGCCGATCGTGCTCGTCCGCGCGGTGGCCGCCCCCGCCGGAGCCGCCACCGGCATCGGCCCCAACGCCCCCGCCGGCAGCACCGACGGCATCCCGGTGGCGTACGCGGCGGGCCACCCCGCGCTCCAGGCCGCCGACCGCGGCGGCTCCGTGCGCGCCAGCGCGAGCCGCGCCGACGAGGAGGTCAGCACCCAGTGGGCGGCGGCGCGCAAGTGGCCGAGCGGCACGGTGCACGGCCTTGCGCGGTACTCCGGAGCCGGGGCCGCACCCTGGGCGTGGCCTCCTTCCTGCGCGGCGCCAGCCGCCGCGCCTTCGACCGCGCGGACGCGGCGTACGCGGAGGACGTGGCGGTCCGCGTCGCCGCGGCGATCGACCTGGCCCAGCGGTTGCGCTGACGCCGGGCGCTTGACCGGGCGGGTCGGAGCCGCTGGCGCGCGCCGGCGGGGGCGGGGCGCGCGGAGCGTCGGGGCGTACCGGGTCGGCCACCGGCCGGACGTACGGGGGTGGGCGGCTCAGCGCCGGCAGGAGATCTCAGTGCCGGTAGAAGATCCGGTCCCCGTACTCGGCCATCACGCGCCCGTTCCACTCGTGGCAGCCGTCGACGTTGCCCGAGCGCAGCAGCAGCGGGTCGATGCCGCCCGTGGCCAACTCGCCGGCCGCCGACGCCAGGACCGCCTGCATCACGGCGCTGGTCACCACCGTCGACGCCGGCGCGAACGGCGCGGCGACGCCGTCGGCGGTCAACTCGGCCTCGCCGACCGCGATCTTGCTGTCGAGGACGAGGTCGCAGTGGTCCTTCAGGAAGGTCCCCGACGCGTGCCGCGACTTGGTCTCCGACGCGTACGCCACCGACGTCATGCCGATCACCTTCAGGCCGAGCGCCCGGGCGTTCATCGCCATCTCCACGGGCAGCGAGTTCCGACCGGACAGCAAGATGATCACCAGCAGGTCGCCGGCCACGGCCGGGCTGGTGTCCAGGACCACACCGGCCAGCCCGTTCACCCGCTCCAGCGCGCTGCCGAGGGTGGCCGGCCGCACGTCGACGCCGATCACGCCGGGCACCTGGAGCAGGTTCATCAGCGCGAGCCCGCCCGCGCGGTAAACGACGTCCTTGGGCGGGCAGCGAGGAGTGCCCGGCGCCGAAGGCGAAGAGCTGATCGCCCGCCTGCACGGTGTCCGCGATCATCGTGCCCGCCTCGGCGATGGGCCCGGCTTCCTCGTCACGTACGGCGCGTAGCAGCGCGATGGCCGCGTCGAGGTACTGCTCGGCCAGGGGGCAGGGACTGACCGCCTGCTCTCGCTCATCGACGAGGGGCCCTTTCCTTCGTTTTTCTTTCGTTATTCGGGTGTTTTCGCTCCGGAGCGCGCACGGCTGCGCCCGCTTCTCCGGCCTGTGCTGTCGTATCCGTGGTGTGCGTGGCGCGGATCACGTTGCGGTCTGGACCAGTGCCCTGTCAATACGCCGTACTCGGTCAATACGCCGTACTCGGTCGAACACCAGCCGATCACGCGCGCGAGCCCCGGTTGTCAGTGGGATGCGTCAGAATTGAGTCCAGGGCCACCGCACGACACATCAAGGGGCACGCACATGTCCGGTTTGATCGATACGACGGAGATGTATCTCCGCACCATCTTGGAGCTCGAAGAAGAAGGCGTGGTCCCGATGCGCGCCCGGATCGCGGAGCGGCTCGGCCAGAGCGGCCCCACGGTCAGCCAGACGGTGGCGCGCATGGAGCGCGACGGCCTGGTGACCGTGGCCGGCGACCGGCACCTGGAGCTGACCGAAGAGGGGCGCCGGCTGGCGACGCGCGTCATGCGCAAGCACCGGCTCGCCGAATGCCTGCTCGTCGACGTCATCGGCCTGGAGTGGGAGCAGGTGCACGCCGAGGCCTGCCGCTGGGAGCACGTGATGAGCGAGGCGGTTGAGCGGCGCGTCCTCGAACTGCTGCGGCACCCCACCGAGTCGCCGTACGGCAACCCCATCCCCGGCCTGGAGGAGCTGGGCGAGCCGGCCGAGGCCGATCCGTTCCTGGACTCCACCATGGTGAGCCTGCTGGAGCTTGAGCCGGGCGCGGAGGGCAAGACCGTCGTGGTGCGCCGCATCGGCGAGCCCATCCAGACGGACGCCCAGCTCATGTACACGCTGCGGCGGGCTGGAGTGCAGCCGGGCGCGGTGGTCAGCGTGACCGAGTCCGCCGGGGGCGTCATGATCGGCAGCAGCGGTGAGGCGGCGGAGCTGGAGTCCGCCATCGCGTCGCACGTGTTCGTGGCCAAGCGCTAGCACCGCTCTCCGGATCACCTTCCGGGCGCTTCTCCCGGACTCTCGGACCGCTTTCGCGCGCCCCTCTTCGGGCCGCGTTCTCGTTAGCGTTCCGGATCGTCCGAGGACCATCTTCGGTCCGTCTTCGCATCGTTTCCGGCGTGCCGCCGGATCGCGCTGGAATCGCTTTCGGATCACCGTGGCGCCGTCCCCCACATCGGGGGCCGGCGCCACGCCCGTGTGATCGGCCTCGGGGCCGCCCCGGCCGGGGTCGCGCCGTACGCTTCCGCCACCGCGCGCCGGCCATGACGACCTCCTGCGGCAACGCGGTTTTTCCGCGCCGGAGTTGGGGGAAACCGCGCGCCCGGGCGCCCGGCGTGCAACGCTGTCGCTGACGCATATGCGCGGAGTTGCGTTGAGAACCGGGGATGTGGGCACACGGGCTCCCGGTGTATCCACCGGGGCTGAAGAGGGGGCCGATGGGCCCGTCAAGGTCGTGGACGGCCCCGCCCGTACGCCCCATGGGCCGCGCGCCGCGAGGTGCGCGACACAAGGCCCCCGGCTGCCGTGGCCTTGCCTCCCTGTTCCCCGATGGCGACCTGGAGCCCCGAGCTCCCAAGGTGCGCCGCGGCGGACTCCCTTCCCCGAGCAGTCCGCCCCCGTGTAGCTGTCTCCCCTCGGGGGCGGCGGACAATCCCCGAGGCCGGTCACTCGAACGAGGGGTATTGCCGCCGATCCCCGCTTGTTCGAATACGAGTTCGATACTGTGGAGCTGGTCTAGGGAGGGATGGAGGTGCCAGGACACATGGTGTGGCGCACGGACGTGACCGGAGCTGGCGGGGTGCGGCTCGCTGCCTGGGAGTATGCCGATCCGCCCAAGGTGGTCAGCGGCAGGGCCGGCGAGCAGGTCCCCGGTGTGTTGTTACTGCACGGGCTGATGGGCCGCGGTGCGCACTGGGCGGAGACCGCCCGCTGGCTCTCCACCCGGTATCGCGCGGTCGCGCTCGACCAGCGGGGCCAAGGCCGCAGCGAGAAGCCCTCCGGCGGCCCGTTCACAGGCGAGGCGTACGTGGCGGACGCGGAGGCCGCCGTCGAGTAGCTCGGCCTCGCCCCGGTCACCCTGATCGGCCACTCCATGGGCGCCCTGACGGCATGGCAGCTGGCCGCCCGCCGCCCCGACCTCGTGCGCGCGCTGGTCATCTGCGACATGCGGGCCTCCGCCCTGGGGGCGGCCTCGCAGCGCGAGTGGTCGGAGTGGTTCAAGTCCTGGCCGGTGTCCTTCGCCACGCTGGCCGACGTCCGCAAGTGGTTCGGCGAGGGGGACTCCTGGTTGGAGCGCCCGCGCCCGACCCGTGGTGAGTTCTTCGCCGAGGTGATGGCCGAGCGCACCGATGGCTAGCGCCCGGTCTTCTCCCGTCGCCAGATGCTGACGGCCCGTGAGACCTGGGTGCAGGACGCGCACTGGGAGGACCTCGCCCACGTCGAGTGCCCGACCCTGGTCGTGCGCGGCCTGGACGGTGACCTGGGCCGGGCGGAGGCCCAGGAGATGGTGCGCGTACTGCCCCGCGGCATATACGCGGAGGTGGCGGACGCCGGCCACTTCGTCCACTACGACCAGCCCGAGGGTTGGCGGCGCGTGGTCGAACCCTTCCTGGAGACAGCGCTCCCGGCCTGACGGCGTTCGGCTCGGGCGGGCTGTTCCCGGCCGACCTGCCCCACCGACCAGCCGCGCTCTCGCTCACCGCACCCGACACCGACGCGCCCGCCTTCCCCGCCGTACGGCCCGGCGGGGCGGCCGTGTGGTTCATCTCATCGCGCCGGGGGTGGGCGAGCGCTTGCCAGGCGCGAAACCCGTCTCGGATCATCGACGCCATGTATCGCGAGCGCCCGTCGAAGGTCTGGTTCCTGAGCTGCGTCACCCTCTACGTCGCGGGCGTCGCCTGGATGGGCGTGGACTCGCTCCCGGAAGACTTGGGGCCGTGGCTCGCGGTCTCGGCGCTCTTCCTGCTCCTGCTCCTCGCGTTCACCAGCGTCCCGGTCTCCAAGTACTCCTACAACCGCATCGACCTCGACCACACCACCCTGCGGGTCGGCCGCGAACGCTTCGCCCTCACCCACCTCGACTCGGACTCCGTCACCGCCGCCCAGCACCGCGCCCAGCAGCCCCCGGGGTGCCCGTTCGCCGCGGCCAACACGGCCCACTGGGCGGGCCAACGCCCACCCCGACTGGTGGGCGGCGGCTGGGCCGTACCGATGGGCATGGACAGCGTCACCATCGCCACCCGGCGTGGCGAGGGCCTGAGCATCCCCACCCGCGCTCCCGAGGCGTTCCTGACCGCCCTGGCCGGCGCCCTCGCCCCCCAACACCAGGTGTAGTCCCGAGGCCGATCCCCGGCCCCAGCGCCCCGGCCCCGCCCCACCTCCCGCCCGGCCCACGTCACACGCCGCAGGGGACCCCGCCGTGCGGAACCCCGGAACCCAGCCGTACGGAATCCCGAGGTAGGGAACCCGCCGTACGGAGCCCCGAGGTGCGGAACCCCGCCGTACGGAACCCACGGCGCACCCGCCCGCCGTGGAGACCCATGACGTCCACGCGCCGTGAAGTCCCCTGGCATTCACGGGCATACCGCGCACATCGCACGCGGTGCCGAGTTATCCACAGTCCATCCGTTCGATGGGACACTCAACAGATAGCCTCGGGACGAACGACTTGAGAGCCACGCAACGCCGCGGGCGGGGAGGAAGGCAGCCATGCGTGTCCTGGTGACGGCTGTGCGGGCGGGGGCCGAACCCCAGGACGTGCTGGTCACGGCCGACGACTCGGCCACGGTCGCCGACATCGCCGCGGTACTGGCGAACGCGACCGGCGCCACCCGCCCGCCCGGCCCACAGACACCCCCCGGCGAGGTCGTCCCGCTCTCCTGGAGCGCCAAGGGCCGCCCGGACGCACGGCCCACCGGCCCGACCCTGTGGGCGGACGGCCGCGCGTGCCACCCCACCGAGAGGGCCACGTCCGTCCTCCGCGACGGCATGCGGGTCTCCGTCGACGACACGGTCGGTCCGCTGATGCGGGCGGGGGAGCCGAGCGGGCGCTATGAACTGCGCGTGGCGGGGGACCCGGAGCGGGTCGCGTGGTGCGGCTGGGGGCGGGAGTGGCGACCATCGGCACGCACGCGTCCTGCACACTGCCGGTGGCCGACCCCGATCTGCCACCGACAGCGGCCAGGGTCACGGTCCACGCCGACGGCACGGTGCTCGTCGCCCCACACCCCGATGTGCCCGTGCTCCTGGACGACGAGCCGGTAGAGCGCGAGAGGAATGGCCCCGCGGCGGCATGCTGCGCACCGGCGACTCGCTCTTCGTGCTCGACGAACCGGCCGACCCCGACGCCTACTTGGCCCCGACCGGCGAAGGGGGCCTCGCGTACAACCGCCCGCCCCGACTGTCACCGTTGCGCCCGCGTGCCCGCCTGGTGGTGCCCGCGCTGCCGGGCAAGGGAGAGACCACCCGCTTCCAGATCCTCTCCTCGCTCGTACCGCTGGCGTTCGGGCTGATCATGTATTTCGTCACCAAGCAGATCTACATGCTCCTGTTCTGTCTGATGAGCCCCCTGATGATGATCAGCCAGTGGGTGAGTGAGTGACGCGCGGTACGGGCGCAAGCAGCACCGCAAGTCGATGAAGCAGTACAAGGCCGAGATGGCCGAGCACGCCGTGCGACTTCGCGAGGTGGGCAAGCAGGACCAGCGCGACCGGCGCCTCGCACACCCCGACCCCGCTGAGGTCCTCCTCTTCGCCACGGGTCCGCGACGGAGACTGTGGGAGCGTCGGATCACGGACCCGGACGTCATGCGGTTGCGGCTCGGCGTCGCGGACCAGCCCGCCGACATCGAGTTGATGATGGCACGCGGCGGTGGCTACGACGACGAGAGGCCGGAGCCTCCTGTCATCGCCGACGTGCCCGTCCCCCTGGCCTACACCGAACTCGGTGTCGTCGGTATAGCCGGTGACCGGGCGCGGGCGTTGCGCGGCGCGGTGGCTCGCCGTCCAGGCCACGTCCCTGCACAGCCCGCGCGACCTGTCCCTCGTCGTGCTCTGCGACAGCCCGACCGCGGGGGCGGACTGGAGCTGGGCGCACTGGCTCCCGCACACCGCGCCGCAACAGGGACAGGACTGCGTCGCCCTGCTCGGCTCGGACTCGGAGACGGTGGCCCGCCGTGTGGGTGAGCTGCTCAACGAACTGGAGCGACGCAAGGCCGCCAGCCAGCACCACAGCGCCACCGGCGCCCTGCGCCCTGACCCGTACGTACTGGTCGTCCTTGATGGCGCCCGCCTGTTGCGCCGGATGCCCGGCGTGCCTCAGCTCCTCCAGGAGGGGCCGCGCCACGGGATCTTCGCGCTGTGTCTCGACGCCGACGAGCGGCTGCTTCCCGAGGAGTGCAGCACGGCGCTGTCCTGGACCCCGGAGTCCGCCACCCGGGCCTACCTGCGTGGGTCGGGGCTTGAGTCGCTCGGCCCGGTGCTCGTCGACCAGGTGACGCTGGAGTGGTGCGAACTGATGGCCCGCTCCCTCGCCCCCGTCTGTGACGTGAGCCGTGACGACGCCGACAGTTCGTTGCCCACCGCCGCCCGGTTGCTCGCCTTGCTCGGCATGCCCGACCCCACCGGCGCGGACATCGAACGCGTCTGGCGCTCCGGAGGCGCGACCACACAGGCGCCCATCGGCATCGCCGCTGACGGGCCCTTCGTGCTGGACATCCGTCGCGACGGGCCGCACGCACTGGTCGCCGGCACCACCGGCGCCGGAAAGTCCGAACTCCTCCAGACGATCATCGCCTCCCTCGCCGTGGCCAACCGGCCGGACGCCCTCAACTACGTCCTGATCGACTACAAGGGCGGCAGCGCGTTCATGGACTCCGCCCGGCTGCCGCACACCGTCGGCATGGTCAGCGACCTCGACGCCCACCTCACCGAGCGTGCGATGGCGTCCCTGGCCGCCGAACTGCACCGACGCGAGGAGATCCTGTTCAACACGGGGACCAAGGACATCGAGGACTACAACGACACCCGCAGGCTCCAGCCGGAACTGGAGCCGATGCCCCGGTTGGTCCTCGTGATCGACGAGTTCGCCTCGCTGGTCGCCGAACTTCCGGACTTCATCGCGGGCCTGGTGGACATTGCCCGTCGAGGCCGCTCGCTCGGCGTGCACCTGGTCCTCGCCACCCAGCGGCCCGCCGGCGTGGTCAGCGCCGACATCCGTGCCAACACCAACCTGCGGATCGCGCTGCGCGTCACCGACGGCTCCGAGTCCTCGGACGTCATCGACGCTCCGGACGCGGGCGCCATATCCAAGTCCACACCAGGCCGCGCCTACGTGCGGTCCGGGGCTCAGTCGCTGGTCGGCGTGCAGTCCGCACGCATCGGCGGTCGGCGTCCCAGCACGGGCCAGGTCGGCCCCAAGGCCACGCTGCACGCACTCGCGTGGACAGCGTACGGACGCCCGGCGCCGAAACCCGTGGACGCGGACGACGACGGCACCATGGTCACTGACCTCGCCGTGCTGGTCGATGCCGTACGGGCCGGGGCCGAATCCATGGGCTTCGCGCCCCCGCGAAGCCCATGGTTGCCGCCGCTGCCCGACCTCGTCAGCTTGGACGAGCTGCCCGCCACCGCCACGGGGCAGGCCGGTGCCGACGTCAGCCCCGCTCCCTTCGGCCTCACCGACCTGCCGGCAGCCCAGGCCCGGGCGGCGTTCGCGCTGGACCTGGTAGACGGCGAGCACACGCTGCTGGTGGGCGGCCCCCGCTCCGGCCGCTCCACCGCGTTGCGTACCCTCGCCGGGTCACTGGCCCGTAGCACCTCACCGGCAGACGTGCACGTCTACGCGGTGGACTGTGGCTCCAACGCCCTCCTCCCACTGGTGGGGCTGCCCCACGTGGGTGCCGTCGTTACCCGCGACCAACCAGACCGGGTGCGCTGCCTGATCGACCGCCTGCTGGCCGAGATCTCCAGGCGTCAGCAGATGCTCGCCCTGCAGGGCGCCTCCAGCGCGGCAGACCAGCGGGCCCTAGCCGAACCCGCGGAGCGGCTGCCCTGGATGGTCCTCCTGCTCGACGCGTGGGAGGGATTCGTCTCGACGTTCGAAAGCTACAACTACGGGCAGCTCATCGAAGCCATGCAGCGCATCTTCCGCGAGTGCGCCGCCGTCGGCCTTCGGGTCGTCATGACCGCCGACCGCAGTGGCCTGACCGGCCAGGTGGCATCGGTGTTCGGAGAGCGCCTCGTGCTCCGCCTCGCCGACCCGAGCGACTACTCCATCGCCGGGTTCCGCGCCAAGGACGTCCCCAAGCACATGCCGTCGGGACGCGCCCTGCGACTCGCCGACAACGGTGTGGAGGAGACGCAGTTGGGACTGCTCGATCCGGACCCGTCCGGACAGGCACAGGTCGCGGCGCTGCGCCGGATCGGCGTCGAGGCCACCGCGCGCCAGCCCCGCCTCCCCAGATCGCTGCGGCCGATGCGGGTCGATGCCCTCCCCACCCTTATCACCGCGCGCGAGGCGTTCGCGCTCGACCCCGAGTTCGCCGCGCCCTCGCCGTTGTGGACGTTGCTGGGTGTGGGGGGCGACGAGCTGCAGCCAGTCGGCGTCGACCTGCGCGAGACGGGCCCCGGCATCGTCATCGCCGGGCCACCGAAGTCGGGCCGCTCGGCCATGCTTCTCGGAGCGGCCCGCTCTCTCCTGCACCAGGGCACCCCCGTCATCCTGATCACGCCCCGTCGTACGCCGCTACGCGAACTGGAAGGCCGCCCCGGTGTGCTGGGCCTGCTCGGTTCGGATGCCAAGGCCGAGGACCTGGAGGAGCTCACTGGCAGGGCCAACGGCCCCTATGTCGTGCTGATCGACGACGCTGAGCTGTTGTACGACGAGCCCTTGGACGACGCGCTGGAGGCGGTCCTCCGTAGCGGAATGGACGATGACCACGGGCTGGTCGCGGCGGGCACGACTGACACGTTGTCATCGCAGTACCGCGGCTTCGTGACCGAGGCCCGGAAGACGCGCAACGGCGTCCTGCTGACGCCGCAGAGTTCCTCCGACGGCGAATTGTTCAATATTCGGCTGCCGGCCAATAGCAACACCGGCGCCCCCGGCAGCGGCCTGCTGATACGAGGCGGCGGAATGATGCCCATACAGGGAGTTGTGGACGAGTAACCGCTCGTCGCCACGGGAGCCGAATACGCCGCGATTACGGGGACATGCGACCGGGGCGTCCACCTGTGAGGTGAACGCCCCGGACACTTTGGCATCGCGCTGCCCAGCAGCGCGCAGCTCAGGTGGCGCGCTCGATGTTGTCGTGGCTCGTCTTGGCCGACTTGCTGGCGCTGTGCAGCGTTTCCACGAACTTGTCGAACGTCGGCTTCACGTTGGACCACTCGCCACGGAAGCTGTTCGCCTTCGGGCCCTTCCAGTAGCTCTCGCTACCGGTCGTCTTGGTGTTCAGCGCCTTGACGAGGGCGGCGAGTTCGCCCGCTTTCTTGTCGAAGTCCTCGTAGAGCGACTTGAGCTTCTCAAGACTTGCACCGCGGTCCATGTCACCGGACATAGTGATCCTCCCCGTATGACAGCGGCAGACGGATGTTCCGTCCGCACGCCTGGACGCTATCGCACCACTTGACCTCGGTGTAACCGGCATCGTCCCTTGTAACGGACCTGATGCAATGCCCACTCAGAGCTATGTGGCCCTGATCCGCGCAACACGGTGTGAGGATATGCTGAAGAGGTCGTGTGATAGGGGGAGAGCAGCATGGCCGACCCGGAAATCGAGAACCTGACCAAGCGGGCAACACAACTCCGGTCGCTGGCCGACCACATTGATTCACTGGTCAAGAGGCCCAAGACGCACAGCACCGACCAGATGAAGAAGTGGGCGGGCCCCAATGCCGACAAGGTGCGCGGCTACCTGAAGACGTGGCACACGAAATGCGGGACAGTTGCCACCAAATTGCGCGAAATGGCGACTGAATGCGACAAGAGCGCTGAAGAAGCAAGGAAGCCCAAGGATAAGTGAGTCGGCCAGCTTGCCGAGTTCACGGGGAGAAGTGAGAGAAATGCCTTCCTACGACAGCTCCAGGGCACGCTTCCGGCTGGCGGACCGACACATGGCCCTCTTCGCGCACCTCGTCGATGGCGAGACACTGGTCGAGGAGCTGTGGGACTCCCTGACCGAGCTGCAGAGCATCGGTCTTGTGGGGGAGGAGGGCGAACTCGCCCCGGTGCTGGCGCCCTTGCTCACCGCGATGGCCAACCCCATGGTGCTCATCACCGCGGAGGTCACCGGTGAACACGGCACGCTGAACCACGCCCTCATCGTGGGCCAGGACGACGTCTTCGTGCACGACGGCTGGCCCGGCGAAGAGGAGTCCGAGTGCGTGCCCATCGACGGCACCACGATCGTCTGGGAACTCGCCCGCATGGTGAACCTCATGCGTGGCGAAGCGGAGGACTTCGAGGTCGCCAGCGTGGAGACCACCATGGGCGCGCTTGACGCGGCGTTCAGCGCGCTGTAGGAAGCCGAGGGGGACGAGGCCAAGGCCGGCGAGCTGACGCGCGACGCCCTGACGACGGTCGGGGGACTGCCGGCGGCCGAGTCCGAAGCGCTGAGTGGACTCATCCTCAGCGTGAACTCCATGTGGCGCATCACCTCCGTATGGGACGGCGGGCACGAAGGAGAGCGTTCAGCGATGGTGCGCGCACTCGCCGTGTGGGACTGCGGCCCCCGCGGTTACTGGGTGCGCGAGAAGCCCGAGGAGCTCATTCTGGAGGGCCAGGTGGGACCGGACAGCGCGCTGAAGCTCGTGCGGGGTGTCGCCTGGCCGGGTGTGGGAACGCATCACCGACCTCCTGCCCGACAAACACGAGCTGGCCGCGGCGCCGTAACGGCGGGCTACGGCCTCTCCCCGGCGACCCAAGGCCGGGAGTCTCGCCTGCTCGCCGGCCGCCACCGACGGACGCGACTCCGCTGGTCAGCGACGCCGCGTCGACCACCTGCCGGATGGGTTCGCACCCGGAGCGTCGCGGTGGGGCCGGCGCGGCCCGAGCCGAGGCGGGCCCTACCTGCTACGGGTGGGGCCCGCAACGACCGGTGCGTCAGAACCAGTTCTTCGGATTGAGTTTCTTCGCGACTCTCTTCCCCTTGTTGACGGCGGTCGAGCCGAGTTCCTTGGCCTTGTTGCCGGTCCACGCCACTGCCTTGGTCGCCCCGCTCTTGATGTCGTCCCAGTGCTCGACGACCTTCGCGCCGACGTAGATTCCGCCGAAGACGACTGCTGCTCCGATCGTGTACGGGTTGGGTATCACCATGGACGCCGTCAACGAGGCGTTGAACCCGACTTCGGCGACATCCGCGACGTACCCGGCACCGTTTCTCTGGAACGCCTTGACCGGATTTCCCTACGAGATCACGTTCGCCGCGCTGAAGCCCGTGGAGGCGACCCCGCCGACCAGGCCGAGGCCGCGGAGCGCGCCCGACACCTTCCCGGCCCCTGCCAGCCCCTTGAGCAGGGCCGTGCCGCGCGACCAGCCAACGGCCCGACCCCGGGGGTGGCGATGTTCTTCGTGACCTTGTACAGGCTCGCGTTGGCGGCCCGCGCGACGGGCTGCCCAGAATGCGTGAGCCCGTCCAACCGGGCCGCCAACGTGTCGGAACCGACGATGGCGTTGATGGCCTTGTTAGCGGTGAGTCCGCGCCATATCGGCGACCTCATGAACGGCAACCGCCGCGCCGCGTCGAAAGCCTGACCCGTGCGGTCAGCGATCATTCCGGATGTTCCCGGAACACGGTTCGCGAACTGTGTCAGCTTGCTCGGCAGCCAACTTCCCGGTGCGTTGAGCGAACGCATCGGGAGTTTCACGCGGATCAAGCTGCCGCCCCACTGCTGGATGCGGGCGTTGCCGCTGCCACGCATCGCCACGCCAATGCGGGTCTTCCAGGTCCGCAACGGCCCCTTGGCCAAGGAGTTGCCTACCAACACCTTGGTGAGGGCGGCCGACTCACGGCCGCGGTGCCATTCACCGACTTCCAGTCGCCGTACAGGCCGATCATGGTCTGGATCGTGGCCTCGTGCGGCGCGAGTCCGGGAATCTTGCCCACGGTGTGCGCCTTGATACGGTCCAGCCAGTCAGTCAGCGACTCGTTGGATTGTCGCTCGAAAACCTTGGCCTGGGGCTCCTCACTGGACGCCACGGAGTTGGCGAGCAGCAGGACATCGGGGGTGAGGCCCTCGCCCTTGTACTTCTTGAGGTCCTCGTCAGTGAAGCCGGCCCACCGCAGGCCGGCCTCGGGATCGCCGTCTTCCAAGCGGGCGATCGCAGCCCGCTTGCGGAGATCCGTCCCCGAATCGTTGACCCACGCCGTCATGGGCTTGAGAGCGGTCAGCCTGTCGGTCACTCCCAGTGTGGAAGCTCGGGTGAAGGCCTCGCGGAGTCGATCACCGACGCCGCCTTTGCCGTCGATGAGCTTGGCCAGTTGTTCCAGATCTCCCGGATTAACATTGCGCACGCTGCGCACCCCCGTGTTCGTTCCTCCACGTGCTCTAGGAGTCAGTGACTGCCCTCGGCGTCGGGAAAATCCCGGTTTCGCTGAAGTCGCCGGATCGGCGGCAGCGCTATCGGTCGCCCAGCAGGGCGAACGCGAACGCCAGCCGACGGTCGACCCAGCCGGCCTTGATGGTCACCCACTTGCTGCCCTGTGAAACCATGACCACGTTTCCCTCGGCCCGCCATTCGAGCGTCCGCTCACGGGAATCGTGGTGGTCGCTTTCCTCTGCGCCCAAGGACGTCACGGCCGATTTGAGAGCGCCGAAGACGACCTTGCTGACACCGTTCTCCACGATGTCCTTGGTGTCACCGCTGGCCCACTGGTTACGACCGATGATCTCGGGTTGGCCGACCTGTTCGATGCGCCAGGTGTGTTTGAACATGCGCTTTGACGGAGGAATGCGGGTGATGGAACCGATAAGCCCACCGTGGGCGTCCCGGACCTGGTGCTGACGTTCTCCGTCCGATTCCCCGACGTCGTTCAGGGAGCAGAGCAGCCGCTCGGCCGCCTCGTCCTCGTACAGACAGGGGCCTGTGACGCCGGGCGGAGTGGACGCCGAAGGCGGTGCGCAGTAGGCACACGGTGCGTACACCCGCTAGTTCTTCCCGCCGGAGGGCACGCGGATGGCGCGTGGGCCACGCACCGCACGCTTACGGTGCGGCGTAATGGGACGTTCCACCCCGCCAATGGTGAATTCGTCGACATTCGCCCAGTCGACGGCGGGCAACGCGGGTTCCTGCCCGGCTGCGCCCTTGCCGTACGCCACCGCGATCTCCTTCTGTTCTCGCACCCCACACTTCGTTCCGCGCAACCATTCCGATCGCGTAACTGGATGTGTAGGTCACGCTCATGACCAGCATGCTGTCACAGGCTCACGGACAGAGGACCGTCGAGCCGAGGCTTGTGCCCATCTGGTGACGCGGAACTACAGCAGGTCACACGCCCGTTGACGTCGGTGACGACCGGCCTGGCAGCAGCCGACGTGCACCCGGCGAAAGTCGCCCGAAGCGGAAACGGAACCGCGCCTCGACGGACGCGCCCTTGTGGCCGCACGCTGCCCCTTTGCCGCGAAGTGAGCGCGCGGGCCACTTCTCCGCGGTGATTCATGTCTGGTCGCGCTCGTCCCGTCACACGACTCCGCCGTCGGGGCGACGCTGCAACCGTCTCCGTAAAGGCGCGCTTGACCGGTCTTCTCCTTGCGGGACTTGGTCAGCTCATGGTGCACAGTGACAATCCCGTAGTCGCCGATCTGCCATGTCCAACCGTCGCGGTCCGGGTGCGCGAACGGCGCAAGCTCGAAAGAATACGACGTCACGTTCAACCTCACTCATGGCTGGTCAGTGCGAGTAGGGGGCGCCAGGAGATGTTGCCCTGCTCGGAACCACTTCTTCGGATTGAGCTTCTTGCCGATGCTCTTGGCCTTGTTGACGAGACGGGAGCCGTGGCCCCCCACCTTGTTGCCGGTCCGCGTCCGCTGTTTCTGTTCGGGGGTCCCGCGAGGTCTGCCGCGCACAAACTCCCGGGCGTTGTCGGCGTGATATATAGATGCGCGGATTGAGCGCGCACTGTCTGGTAAGCCCGTTCGTCCGCGACGCGAGGCGTAGCCCCTACCCGCGAGTCGGGTCGAAGATGGCGGTGCCAGTCCGTGAGCGCGGTGGCAAGCGCGCATGCGGTAGGACCAGCGAAGGGGGACCCGTGTGGGTACGGGATCGCATACGAGGCGTGGGTGAGGCGGTGACCTCGGCCGCGGCCAACGTCGGCCGGGAGGTCGTCAGTCGGGGGAGTGACGCGCGGCGGACCGGGGCGAACGCCTCCGGCGAGTGGGTGCTCGGGGTGCTCGGTGCGCTGCCGCCGCCGGCCGCGCCGGCCGAGCGGGAGTGGGAGTTCTCGCTAGGTACCCTCATCTGCCAGCACCCGCGCGTGCCCGCCATCACCGCCAAGGCGCTGCGCGCCCTGGACAGTCTTGGCGCGCTGCGCTTCGGGCCGGAGTCCGTCGGCTTCGAGGGCGATGACATCCCGTGGAAGAAGGTCACGGGGCTGCGGCTGCACAACGCGTTCGACGCCATGACCACCGAGGGCCTCGACGCGGAGGTGGACCGCATCCGCGAGGTGCTGCCGCCGCTGCCCGGGCGCAAGTGCGCGGTGACGAAGGTGGTCGAGGGCCTGGCGACCGTCGTGCTCGCGGCCTGTTGCCGCCCCGTGGGCGGTAGCCGGCTCGCGGCGCGGCGTCACCGGTTGATAGACTGCACTTCGCCGACGGTCACGTCAGTGGTGTACCCGTAGGTGACGGTGGGCAGGGCGCCGCCGTCACCGTCGGAGCTGGTCCAGGAGATCTCCCAGGTGACGTTCGCCTTGAGCGGATGCGGGCCGGTCTGGTCGGTGGCCCGCAGGTAGGTCACGCCGCACGGCGGAGCCTGGTTCTTCCTGTCGTCGCTGTACGGGGTGCCGATGCTGCCGTCGGCGCCGATGCGGCATTCGCCCGAGGCGGGATCGACCTTCGCGTCCTGGGTGCCGGGCTCGATGGTCAGGGAGACCGGCTTGGCCGTGGTGGTGGCCGAGAGGCCGATGCTGGGTAGGTTGGCGGTCGCGGAGACGGGCTTGAACCTGGACTTGTCGAGCCAGATCCAGGTGTCCAGGTTGGCCGTCTGCTTGCCGGACGGGCTCATGGTGATGTCCGTGTCCGGCACGGGGGAGTTCGTCGTAGGCGTACTCGGCGAGGATCTTCGTCGAGATGGCGAGTGGCTCGTCCGGCGTGTCGCCCTCGTCGACCCAGAAGGGCAGTCGGTTACACGACTGCGCCTCTGGTTCGTCCTTGCGGTTTTCGTTTACGACCGCTACCCAGAATTGGCCCTTGCCCTGCTTCTTCATGTTGTAGTCGTCGTACTTGTGGGTCTGGAAGATGGTCTTGTAGACCTGAGCGAACGTGGGCCCGATGCCGAAGAAGCCGGGCATCTTCTCCAGGCCCTCGATCGTGCCCTTCAGCTCCTTGGGCGTGATCCTCGGCTCGTACCAGCAGCCCGGCGGCTTCCAGTTGGAGTTGCGCGGGGTCAGCGTTCCCTTTTTCCCTGCCCGTTGCTGCCGTTGACATTGACTTCCACGCCCGACGACTCGACGCCTACGGCGACCTTCTGGTTGGTGCCGGAGGGATTGACCTCGGCTCGTTGGGACCCAGGGTCGCGTCCGCCCCTGGTTTCATTCGCCTGGGCTACCGTGGGTGGCGTAACCGTCAATATCGCGACAGCGACGGTACCTGCGCCGCAAGTTATGATGTGATGCCTCAAGCCTGGCACTTCTCTCTCTCCTTTGTCCCCTTTGTTGAGATGGCCTTGGTCATCTGCCACACCCCCAGCTTGTTCTTGGTCAGCGTGTCGGTGTAGTAGCCGAAGTTGCCCGGCCCGGGCTCGTTCTTCTTGACCTTGCCTGTCTTCTTGTTGACGCTGCTCGAATTCGTCTGGTCCGAGCAGTAGTTGACGACTGCTGACCCGTCCTTGAGGAACGTGACCTTGCGGTTGTAGTAGCGCGTACTTCCCGTGAAGGTGACCCCGGCGTCGTAATAGGACTTGATGTACTCAAGCGCGGACAGCAGGGCCATTTCCTTTACGTAGAACTTGAGAGCGGGCCGCTTTGTGCTGCCACTGGTGATGGCCTCGTCGATGGCGTTGAGCCCGCGCTCGCTGTCCGCCAGCACCGCGTCCTTCTTCGGATCGCCCGTCTTGCCGTCCTCGAAGACGTTCTTCACATCCGCCGGCAGCTTGACCTCCGGTCGGTCGATCCCGTCGTCCATGGGGGTTGAGCTTCGGCTGGCCGTGTCGGGCGCGGGTGCTGAGGAGCTCTCGGCGCCCTTGATCGTGTCCTTGCTGTCGGAGCCCGAGTTGGAGTCACCTCCGCATGCCGTCAGCGTCATCGAGGCGGCCACGAGCAGCACGATGCCTGCGCCGAAGCGTGTCTGAGTGTTTAACGTACGTAACTCCCGTGGGTGTTCGATGAGAAACGCCACCGATAATGACATGGATGCGCGCGGCAATGGCGACGGTTCCCTTGCGTGCGGATAACGGAGAGAGTCGGAGAGTGGTGAGTGCCGCTGCCGCGCCTTGAGGCCGCTATAGGCTGCTGATACGGTGCGATGACTTGACAGCTTCTTAGTCTGCGGTTTAAGCGTGCGACAGTGGCTGTAGCGGGCAAATGCCTGAATACGGACATAACTTCGTGGTCAGTGGCGTGAAGATTCAGGAGCGCACGGGCGCGGGCAGTGGCCGGGGTACCGCACCCGGTCAGCCAGCGGGGCAGAGACTCCCTTCCGCGCCTCGTGAACGGAAACCGGCGCTCGCCGCGCTCGCCGTACTCCTCATCCTGGTGGGCGCGTTGGGGGCGACTGTCCTGGTGTTGCGCGCCGGTGATCGTATTGAAGTGGTGAAGATTACGGAGAAGGTGAGTGCGGGCAAGCCGATTCCGCCCTCCGCTATTGAATCCGTGATGGTCGCCGAGGATTCCGGTATCGATTACGTGAAGTGGGAACAGCGGAATGCGCTGTCCAATTACCGGGCCGCTGCCGACCTGACGAAAGGCTCGCTTCTCGTCGGTTCGATGCTGACCGACAAGAAGGGGCTGCCCGAGGGCAAGGTCGTGGTCGGGCTCTCGCTCAAGGACGGGCAGTACCCGCGCGGCCTCAAGCCCGGCGACGTGGTCGCCGCGTACCGGGTGGGAGACGCCAAGGGCGGCTCCGGCGGTTCCTCGAGGGACGGCGGCGAGTCGGGCGGCAACGACGCCCTGCTGGTCCGCAGTGCGACCGTGGACACGGTGACCGGCACCAATGACGGGATCGGCGGCGGGGACCTGCCGGTCGCGGTCGTGGTGAACCAGGATGAGGCGCCCGCGCTCACCCAGGCCGCGGCCAACGGCGCGGTCTCCGTCGTGCGGCTGTCCACCAGCAGCGGCAACTGAGCCACGGCGCCAGGGGACAGGAACGTAGGGGATATGGCGCTCATCGCTCTCGCTCGCCGCGGACAAGGGCTCGCCGGCGGTCACCACGGCCGCCGTCGCGATGGCGGCCGTCTGGCCTCGGCGCATGCTCCTTGGCCGAGGTCGACCCTGCCGGCGGGGACCTCGTCTACCGCAGTTCGGCGGCGCACGGCGGGCCGCTGGACCCGAACACCGGCATGCTCTCGATCGGCGCCACCGCCCGCCGCGGCCTGGTGTCCGACCAGTTGTGGGACCACGCGCAGCCCATGTTGGGCGGCCTCGACGTGCTCGTGGGGCTCGGCAGCTCCGAGCAGTCGGCCGGGCTGGCCGGGCTGTGGCCGATGCTGGGCCGCGCGTTCGCCGGGCTCGGCGACTCGCCCGACGGGCCCGCCGACGTCATAGCCGACTGCGGCCGGGTCGGGGCGGACGCGGTGGCCGTGGAGATGTTCCCGTACGCGTCGATCGTGCTGTTGGTCGCGGGTACGGAGCCGGAGCAGCTCGCGCGGGTCAGGGACCGGGCCGCGGCGCTGTCGGCCCGGCTGCACGGCGGGCAGCGCGGCGCGGCGCAGTTGGGAACGCCGCTGATCCGCGTGCTCCTGGTGGCCGACGTGGGGAGCGCGAGCCGGCTCGTCGGGCAGGTCAACGACATGCTCGTGGCGGCGCAGGCCGGGGCGCGCGTGGTGGGCGTCGTGGCGCGGGACGCCTCCGTCGCGGACCAATTGGCCGGGCGCAAGCGCGGCCGGTTGGACAAGTCGCTGCTCATCCGCTCGGCGCGGAAGGTCGTCGGCGACCTGCACCAGCAGTTCGGCGCGGCGTTCGCCGGCGCGCGCGGTGGTGTCGGCGGCGCGGGCCGGGTCACCGGACCGCGGCCGGGCCCCCAGCCCGCCGCGTCACAATCCGGCCAGGCCGGCCGTCCGGCCCAGCCGCTGCCGGGCCAGTCGGGACACGTCCCGCACCCGGGCCCCGACGCCCAGCCCCCGCAGGACGGTGGGGCCCCGCAGGGCGCCCAGCCCCCGCACCACGGGCACGGGCACGGCAACCCTCCGGGGCCCGGCGAGCAGCCCTCGGGACGGCACGCCCCAGCCACCGGACGAGCAGCGGGACCAGCACGCGCGGTCGGCGCGGCCGCGCCCGCCGCGCGACCAGACCCGCGAGAACGAGCGCACCCAGCAGATCCACCAGATGCCGCGCCCCGGCCAGGCCCAGCCACAGCCCGAGCCCCAGCCGCCCGCCGCGTACGAGAGCGAAGGCCCCTATGACGGCGGTAGCGCGTACGACCGCCAGGCCGTGTCCGGCGGCAGTGGCCCGTACGACCCGCAGACCTCGTTCCACGCCAACGCCCCGTTCGACGCCAACGCCCCGTTCGACGGCGGCAGCTCGTATGACGGCGGTGCCGCTCAGCCCGAGCACCGGCCCGGTGCGGCCGGTGGTGCGGGTGGGGCCGGAGGGGGAGCGGGCTGGTGAGCACCGTCGACCACCAGCTCGTCAAGCTCTTCCGGCAGGAGGCCGGCGACCGGATCGCCGAGCAGCGCCGGATCGACCAGGTCGCCGGCGCCGCGCCGATGACCGCCGAGGACGAGTGGCAGTACGCACGCGCCGTCATCGCGCAGATCCTGGAGGACTACGCGCGCGCCGAGATCAACCTCGGGCGCACCCCGCTGGACGCGGAGACCGAGGAGAGCTACGCGGCGGCCGTGCACGCCGCGCTGTTGGGGGTGCTGGCCAACGAGATCCCGCCCAGCGAGCGGCTGATCACCGTGGAACGGGCGCTTGAGCTGGGCCTCGACCAGTTCCTCGACCTGCATCCCAACGTCGTGGCGTTCGAGGAGCGGCTGCCCAACTCCGAGGGGCAGGGCACGATCAGCATGGCCGAGCTGGTGCGCCGCTCGCTGCGGATGAACCCCTCCCGGGTCATCGTCGGCGAGGTGCTCGGCGACGAGATCTTCACCATGCTCAACGCGATGTCGCAGGGCAACGACGGCTCGCTCTCCACCATCCACGCCAACAGTTCCAGCGAGGTGTTCAACCGCATCTCCACCTACGCGCTCCAGGCGAACGAACGACTGCCCATCGAGGTCAGCCACATGCTCGTCGCCGGCGCGGTCAACTTCGTCGTCTTCGTCGAGCGCCGCAACGACTACGCCAGCGGTGGCTCGCTCAGCCGCCGCGTCACATCCGTGCGCGAGGTCAACGGGGTCGACGGCCGGGTGCTCTCCAGCGAGGTGTTCATCGAGACTGCCGACGGCCGCGTCGTGCCGCACGCGCCGGTCACCTCCCTGGACGAGTTGGCCGCGTTCGGCTACCGCCCGTCCGGGGCCTGGGGGTAGGGCCGTATGAATCACGTCACGTCGATGGGTGGGTTCTTCTCGCTGCCCACGTTGTTCGCGCTGTTGTCCGGCGTGGTCGTCGGGGGTGGCCTCGCGTTGCTGATCGTCGCCGTCCGGGGGCTGCCGCCCAAGCCGGAACGCGAGAAGGCCAGGGCCGGCCAGCGCGCCGCGGAACTGGCCCGGTTCGCCAGCCGGCGCGGCTCGCTCGCGATCGGCGTCGGCCTGGCCGTGCTGCTGCTGACCCGCTAGATCGTGGCGGGCCTGGCGGCCGGCGTGCTGGTCTTCGTCTGGGACCGGCTGTTCGGCGGCGCGGCCGAGGAGTGCTCGGCGATGCGCCGGGTCGAGGCGCTGGCCGCGTGGACCGAGTCGCTGCGCGACACCATCGCCGGCGCGGTCGGCCTGGAACAGGCCATTCCGTCCTCCGCGCGGGCCGCCGCGCCGGCGCTGCGCCCGCACCTGGACGCGCTGGTCGACCGGTTGCGGGCGCGCACACCGCTGCCGGACGCGCTGCAACAACTCGCCGACGAGATCGACGACGCGTCGGCCGACAGCATCATCGCCCCCCTCATCCTCAACTCCCGGCTGCGCGGCCCCGGCCTGCGCGAGGTGCTAGGCGCGCTGGCCAAGTCGGCGCGCGAGGAGGTCGACATGCGGAAGCGGGTTATGGCGTCGATCTTCAACCGGGACTTCGTCGAGCCGTACGGGACGCCGGTCGGGCAGCTCGTCCTGGCCTGCGTGTGCGCGCTGTTCGCGATGGGCTTCTGGTGGCTGCGGAAGCTGTCCAGCATCGACACGCCGGACCGGTTCCTGACCCGCGACGCGACGCCGGAGCGGTCCGCGCCGGCGCGCACGCGGTGCGGCAGCCCGGCGCGGGCACCGTGCAGGCCCCCGTCTACGGCGATGAGGTGACCCCCCCGATGAACAGCGGTATCACGATGCCGGTCCTGGTCGGTGCCGTCTTCGGACTCGGCGTCTACACCCTGGTCCGCGCGCTGATGCCAGGCCGGCGCGGGGCGGTGGCGCGGGTCGCGCAGATCGACGCGCTGCGGGCGCGCGGCTCGGCGCACGCCGGCCGGTACGAGGCCGACCGGGGCCAGGACGGCGGCGCGGGCCGGGAGAGCTGGCTGGAGGCCGCCCGCGGCCGGATCGGTCAGCGGGTCGCCGACTTCTACCTGCAACAGGGTTGGGAGCAGCGCTCGCTGCGGGCCGACCTGGCGGTGCTCGAACGGAGCTGGGAGTCGTTCCTCGCGACGAAGGTGCTGCTGGGCGAAGGTGCTGCTGGGCGCGGCCGGGCTGGTCTTCGGCCCGTTCGTCTTCCTCATCGTCTGGACGCTCGGCTTCGGCAGCAGCCCGATCATCCCGGTGTGGATGGCGCTGTTGTTCGGCGCGGTCTTCTTCATGCTGCCGGACCTGGAGGTACGCCGGGACGCCGCGGACAAGCGGCGCGACCTGCACTGGGTGATCGGCGCGTACCTGGACCTGGTGGCGATGAACCTCGCCGGCGGGCGCGGCCTGCCCGAGTCGCTGATGGCCGCTGCCGACGTCAGCGACGGCTGGACGCTGCGGCTGATCAGGAACGCGCTCGCTGACGCCCGGATCACCGGGACCAGTCAGTGGCAGGCGCTCGGGAACCTCGGCGAGGAACTCGGCGTCGATGAACTCAAGGACCTCTCCTCGTCCCTCGCGCTGGTCGCGGACGACGGGGCGAAGATACGTGAATCACTCGGGTCGCGCGCGGAGACGATGCGGCACCGAGAGCTCGCGGAGGTCGAAGGGAGCGCTGGAGAAAAGTCGCAGTCGATGCTGGTGGCGCAACTGCTGCTGTGTGCAGGGTTCCTGGTCTTCCTCATCTTTCCGGCCGCGATGCGCGTCTTCGAGGTCTGACCATGCCGACACCGCCGACACAGCCCTTCTCCAACGGTCACCGTTCCCTCGCTACTCCCCCCACCACCTGAGAGGACACTCTCACCATGAACACAGGCCCTCGCATCAGCCACCCGGCGCTCGACTTCCTGCTCGCCTTCGTGCGCGGCCGGGTGGAGCGCGCCCGCTCCGGCGAACTCGACCGCGGCGCCTCCGCGGTGGAATGGGTCATCATCTCGGCCGTCGTGGTCGCCGCGATCATCAACGCCGCCCTCAGCGACGGCGCGGACAAGGTCGGCGACTGCATCAAGGGCGCGGACGCCAGCACGACCTGCTGGCGCCGGCAAGGCCCGCGGACGCACGGCACGACCCGCTGACGCTAGTGGAACCGGTGACGCCGCCACGGGCCGACGCGTCACGACCCGGGCCACGGGCCGGGCGCCCCGGAGCCAGCCGGGGCCGAGCGGCCCACCGCGCCGGCCCGCCGGGTGTCCGGTGGGCGGGTGACCGGCCGGCTCACGCGGGCGGTGGGCAACCGGCCGGGGGAGCGTGCCGGGGCGGAGCCCGTACGGGGTGACGAGCGCCGCGGCGCCTGCCCCACCGGGTCGCCCCGTGAGGGCGACGGCGCCAGGGGACCGAGGAGACGACGGGGATGACGGCATGAGACGAACCGGGGGCGGTGCGCCGCAGGGTGGACGCCATGCGCGGCGACGGCCGCGACCGGGCGGGCGCGACGCCGGGCCTGGCACGTGGCAGCGGCGGCCAGACGAGCGACAGCGGGATGACCGCCATCGAGTTCGTGCTGCTCACACCGGTCCTGTTCTTCCTGATCTTCGCGACCGTGCAGTTCGCGCTGTACTTCTTCGCCGACCACGTCGCCCAGGCGGCGGCACAGGCCGGCGCGCGCAAGGCGCGCGCCGAGGCGGACGAGAACCCCGGCGGCTGGGGCGGCAAGGCGCGCTCCACGGCCGACAGCTACATCCGGCAACTGGGCCCGAACCTGCTCATCAAGCCCGAGGTGACGCTGCTCACGCCGCCCGCCGACACGGTGGGGGTGCAGGTCGAGGCCGACGTGCCCACCGTGTTCCCCGGCATGCGGTTCACCGTGCACGCGCGGTCACAGGGGCCGATCGAGCGGTTCGTCGTGGACAGGGGCTGAGCGCGGTGTGGCGTGCTGAGCGACGTACGACGGTCCGGGAGGCCCGGGCCCGGGCCCCGGCGTGCGCCCGAGGCGTGCGGGAGCGTGGCCGAGGCGTCCGGGAGCGGGCCCCAGGCGTCCGGGAGCGCGGCCGGTGGCGGCCCGCGCGCCGGCGACGCCGGGCTCTCGACCATCGAGGTGGTCATCCTGGCGCCGGTGATGATCCTGGTACTGGTCCTGGTCGGCTTCGGGCAACTCGTGGAGGGCCGGGGCGCGGTGGACGGCGCCGCCCGCGACGCCGCGCGCGCCGGCTCCATCCAGCACGACTACGACGTCGCCATGCGCGAGGCCCGCAAGGCCGCGGCGGCGGACCTGAAGGACGTGTGCGTGGGCTCGTTGGACGTCCGGATGACCGGCTCCTGCTTCGAACCCGGCGGATTCTTCAAGGTCTAGGTGAGCTGCGAGGTGCGCGGCCTGCGCATGATCTGCCTCGACATCGGCAGCACGGTCAAGGCCACCGGCAGCTCGCCCATCGACCCCTACCGGAGGGCCTCATGAGCGCCCCGCCCACCCGGCCGGCCGAGCGCGCGAGGCGACAGCCGGCGCGCGCTCGGCTCGCCGCGCGCTGGGCGCGGGCCGTCGAGCGCCGGTACGCCGGGCGCCTGGACGACCGGGGCGCGGGCGCGGCTGCCGTCATCCTCTTCGCCGTTCCTCTTCCTGGCGCTGGCCGCGTTTTCCTGGCGCTGGCCGCGTTCGTCGTGGACGGCGGCATGTCCATCTCGCAACGCGAGCGGGCCGCCGACATCGCCGAGCAGGCTGCCCGGTACGCCCCGCAGGACATCGACGAGGCGGCGCTGCGCGCCAGCGGCGGCACGAGCCCGCCCATCAACTACGAGAACTGCGGCGCCCGGGTGCGGCAGTTCGCCCGCGAGGCCGGGCTCTCCGGCCCCGACGTCGTCGCGTCACGCTGCGTGTCGGCCAACGCCGAACAGGTCGAGGTCGAGATCCAACTCACCTACGAACCCGTGCTGACCGGCCCGTTCTACAACGGCTCCTTCACGGTGCGGGGCTCGTCGAAGGCGGAGTCCCATGTCGGCTGACCTTCGCGCGCCGGGGCCCGTACGATCGGCGGGGCTGCCCGTACGGCCGGCGGAGTCCGTGCGGCCAGCGCGCGCCCTACGGCCACCGGGACGCGTACGCCCCCAGGCGTCAGCCGGGCCCCCGGGGCTCCCGCGACCCGCGGCACGTCGCGGACGACGCCCGCCGCCGGGGCCGCCCCGGCGCTGAGCCCCCGTCCCCGTCCGCACCCGTCGCTTCGCGTCGCTCGCCGCACGTGCCACGCCGACCCGTCCGATGACCCCCACCCGAGGCTGAGGAATCCCGCCCATGGCGCGCACCGCCCGCCCCACCCCAGGCCCGTCCGGCTCGCAGCCGCGACGGCAGCCGCAGCCGCTGCCCGTGCGCACCCGTACGGTGGGCGACTTCGTCAAGGCGTTCTTCGCGTTCATCGCGCTGTCCGCGCTGCTCATCGGCGTACCCGGCGCACTCGCGTAATTCGTCGGCTGGCCGCTGCCCCACGAGGCGCCCACGCTGGAGACGGTGCGGCAGCCTGTCACCGCGAGCGTCTTCGTCGACGTGCTGACCGTCGTGGTGTGGCTGGCCTGGGCGCAGTTCGCCGCGTGCGTGATCGTCGAGGGCAAGGCGGAGATCTCCGGCATCGGCATGCCGTCGCGGGTGCCCGGCGCCGGGCCGAGCCAGTTGCTGGCGCGGCAACTAGTGGCCGCGCTGCTGCTGGTCGGCGCGTCGGCAGCGAGCCTGACCTCTGGGCTGTCCCAGATCGGCAACGCGTACGAGGAGAACGCGCGCGGCGCCGTGGCCTCCGCCCAGCAGACCCCGGGCCAGGCGGGCGAGAAGGTCGGCGACGGCCCGCGCCACCTGGAACCGCACCAGCAGCGGATGGTCGACCCCGCGCGGCCCGGTACGGGCAGCGCGCACGTGGGCGAGGAGCGGCGGCAGACGAAGTTCTACCGCATCCAGTCGCCCGAGGGCCGGCACCACGACTCGCTGTGGGAGATCGCCGAACGGCACCTGGACGGCCGCCGCTACAAGGAGATCTACCAGCTCAACAAGGACCGCGTGCAGCCCGACGGCTCCAGGCTCTCGCAGGCCAGCCTGATCCGCCCCGGCTGGATCATGGAGATACCCGCCGACGCGCACGGCGGCGAGCTGGTCGAGATGCCCGAGGAGTCGCCTGAGATCACCGAGGACCTGCGGGAGTAGATCCGCGAGTACGACAGGTCCAGCCGCACCCCGCACCGCGACGTCGACCCCGGCCGCGCCGACCAGGCGCGGGACGTCTAGGTCGACCAGCCCGCCCGGCCCAGCGTCCCCGCGCCGGCCCCGGCCGCGCCGGACGACGGGCGATCCGCCGACTCCGCCGCGTCCGCCAGGGCGCTCGCCAACTCCTCGACGTCCGGCAGCCAGCGCTTGGCCGACGTGGGCTGTCGCGCCCACAGCACCGGGCCCCGCGAGCCGACCCGTGAGGGCGGCGCCACCACGTAGTCGCCCTCGCCGCGCGGGACCAGGTCGAGCGCCGCGGGCGGCCAGCCGACCTTCCGGACCAGGTCGAGGACCTTGAGCGCGCCGCCGGGCAGTACCCAGAACAGCATCCGGCGCCCCGGCGTGCAGGCGATGGGACCGAGCGGGCACGCCCATCCGCTCCATCCGGGCCAGCGCCAGGCAGCCCGCCGACTCGGATACGTCGAGCACGTCGAAGGTGCGCCCGGTGCTCAGCAGGATCCACGCCCTGGGGGTCTTCTCCCACATCCGACGCGCGGCAACGGGGCTGCCGCTGGCCGCACCCGCCCAGTCCGCCCGCGCCGGGTGCGCGCCGGGCAGTCGGCCCGCTGGCACGAGCACCGTTCGCCGCCCTCGACCACCTGGAGCCAGGTGCCGGGGTGGACATCCCAATGCCGCTCTTCCGCGTACCGCACCGCCGCGTCGAGCAGCGACTCGCCGCGCTGCTGGGGGATCTGCGCACTTGCTGTGACGTCCAAGGTCTTCTCCACGCTCACTCAACTACCGCTGTCACCAAGGGTTACGGCTGGGCCGAAGCCGGGGAGGGGAGCATCACTACGGCACGCGGGGCGCATGGATGCATGGGTGGGGGCGCGTACGAGGAGTCAGCCCGTGTGCTGGTAGCCACCATCCGTGACGGGACACGGTTCGGACCCCGAAGGCCGCGCGGCCGACGGGCTCGAACGGGCCGGTGGCCGTCGTGCGTGCGCCACGCGGGCACGTGCTGGACCTCCCGCCCCGGGGGCGGGCAGCGATCGCGAAAGACCGGCGTTCACGAGGTGAACGCACCGCAGTAACAGGGGGTACACCATGGCCGCTAGGCCACTCGTGGCGCGGCAGCCGAACGAACGGTTGCAGGCGCTCATCCAGGAAGCGGCCTGCTCCAACGCGGGCCTGGCGCGCCGCGTCAACATGTGCGGCGCCGAGCACGGCCTCGACCTGCGCTACGACAAGACGTCCGTGGCCCGTTGGCTCCGGGGCCAGCAGCCGCGCGGGCGCCCGCCCGCCGTCATCGCCGAGGCGCTGGGGCGCACGGTCACCATCGACGAGATCGGCATGGCGGGCGGCAAGAACCTCGCCTCCGGCGTTGGCCTCCAGTTCTCGCCCACCGTGGTCGGCGCGATCGAGCAGGTCTGCGAGCTGTGGCGGAGCGACGTGGGCCGGCGCGACTTCCTGAGCGGCTCGACGGTCGCCGCCTCCGCGCTGGTCGAACCCAGCCGGGACTGACTGATCACCAGCGCCGACCCGCAGGTGGCGCGCACGGCGGCGGCCCGGGTCGGCAGGGCCGACGTGGCGGCCGTCCGGGCCACCACGGAGGCGCTCGTCACCCTCGACCACCAGTACGGCAGCGGCCACCTGCGGCTGGTCGTCGTCCACTATCTGAACAGCGTGGTCTCCGGGTTGCTGGCCGGCTCGTACCGGGAGTCGGTGGGCCGCGACCTGTTCGCCGCCGTCGCCCGGCTCACCGAACTCGCCGGTTACATGGCCGTGGACACCGGCCAGCCCGGGCTCGCCTAGCGCTGCTACATCCAGGCGCTGCGGCTGGCCCAGGCCGCGGGCGACCGGGCGTACGGCGGGTACGTGCTGGCCGCGAGCATGAGCCACCTCGCCGCGGCGCTGGGCAACCCGCGGGAGATCGCCCAGTTGGCACGGGCCGCGCAGGAGGGGGGCACGGGGGCAGGCCACGCCGCGGGCCCGGGCCATGTTCCACGCGGCGGAGGCCCGCGGGCACGCGCTGCTCGGCGACGCCAGGGCCTGCCAGACCTCCGCCCACCAGGCCAGCACCGCCCTGGAAACAGGCCGACGCCGCCCCGGACTCCGGTGACGACCCGCCGTGGATCCGGTACTTCGACCACCCCTACCTGGCTGACGAACTCGCCTACTGCCACCGCGACCTGGGGCAGGGCGAGGCGGCCGGGCAGCGCGCCAGGGAGGCGGTCGAGGGCCACCCCGACGCGCGCGCCAGGCGGCGCGCGATCGGCCTGTTGCTGATGGCCGCGGCACACGTGCAGCAGCGCGAGGTGGAGGAGGCGTACCAGGCCGGGACCCGCGCCCTGGAACTCCTCGGCCAACTGCGCTCGCACCGCGGCGCGGAGTACCTGGACGACCTCCAACAGCGGCTCGAACCCTTCCGGGAGGAGCCCGTGGTCCGCGAGTTCGGCGCCCGGCTGGAGGCGGCTGCGTAGCGGACCGGCGGCCGGCCGCCGCCCCCGCGCCCCGGCGGGGACGGCGGGAACCGGCGCGACCAGGCGGCCGCGTGCGCGGTGGGCGGGGGTGATGAGCCGGGGCGGAGGGGCCCGGACCAGTGCGGGGAGGGCGCGGCGCCGCACCGGGGGAGGCGGGGGATGGCGCTGCCGGCACGGGGCCGGCGGGGGCCCGGCACCGCGCGCGTGCGGGCCCCCGCCGACGCCCACCGGTGCTCACCGGGACGTCCGCGACCTCGGCGACACCGCCCCGCCGCGGCGCTCGCCAGGGGGCGCGGACACCCCTGGCGGCATGGGCGTTGTGCGGGATCTTGTGGCGTGCTGCGTGGGCTGTCGCGGCCCGCCCCCATCCGTACCGGTCCGCGCCCACGGCGGCCCCCGCGGGGCGGGCCCGGGAGCGCTGCCCGCGGCCCGCGGGGACCCGGTAGCGTGACGGGCGGTTCCGTACTTCCGCATAACGCATAGGAGTCCCGGTGACGCAGAGCGGACAGGGAAACGAGCCGCAGTCTCCTGCGGCCCCGCCCGCGCACGAGGGCGTGGTCCTGCCCTCCGCTGGCCTCCGCCACGATGGGGGGCAGGGCGCTCCGTACGACTGGCCCTCACCCGAGCAGGCGGCCCCGGCCGAAGGCCAGCCGTGGGGTGACCCCTGGGGCCCCGACGCGCCGCGCCCGCCGCAGGGCCCGCCGCCCGGCGGCGGCCCCGCCGGGCAGGCCGGGACGCTGATGCCCCGGGAGCCGGGGTCGGGTCAGCCACTGCCGCCCGCCGCGCCCACGGGGTACGGACAGGCCCCCGGTCACGACCATGACGCGACCCAGCTCATGCCGTCGGTCGGCGGCTCCATACCGGGCGGCCCCCCGCCCGGCGCGCTGCCCGGGCCGATGCCGGGCGCTCCGCTGCCCGGTGGCGCGCTGCCGCTGCCCGCCGAGAGCGCGCCCGGCCTCGCGCCGCAGCAGGCCCACCAGCCGGGCCAGCCGCAACAGGGCTACGGCTACCCGCAGCCGTCCGGCCAGCCCACCGGCCACGCCCAGCAGCCCGACCAGGGACAGGCCCCCCAGCAGCTGCCCGGCCACCCGGGCCCGTACCCCGGCCAGCCCCAGCAATCCGGCCAGGCCCCCGGCTACCAGGACCAGTCGGGACAGTTCAGCCCGTACGGCCAGTCGGTCCAGCCGGGCGAGAACGGCCAGGGCGGCCAAGGCGCGCCGTACCAGCAGCCCGAGGCGCAGCCGCGGACGCAGATCCTGCGCGCGCAGCCGCCGGCCCTCGCGGCCGAGCAGGGCGGCCACACCCAGATTCTGCGCCCGCAGCCGCCGGCCGCGGGGGAGCGGCCCCGGTCGGGTCACCGGCAGCCGCAGCCCGAACTGCGCAAGCCCCCCGAGTCGCCGGCCGAGTCCACCACGATGCTGCGCCGGCCGAACTTCGACGCCGGCCCGCCGCGGCCGGGTGCGGGCGACGTGACGCAGGTGCTGCCGGGCCCGATCCCGGCCGCCGGCCAGCCGCCGCACCCGGGTGGCGCGCCGTACGGGGTGCGCCCGGGGGCGCCCGGTGACCGGCAGCCGCCCGCGGAGTTCGACGGGCTGTTCCGGGCGGACGGGGCGGTCGACGCCCCGGACTCCACCCAGCAGATGCCGCTCTACCAGCAGGACCCGGGCCCGCACCTCCCGCAACAGGGCCCGTCGCACGGCTCGTACGGCCCCGGCTCGGGCCACGACGGGGCGGCCGGCTACGACGGGCCCGGTGCCGTCGGCTACGCCGGTGACGACGGGGGGCGGCGGCGCTCCCGGCGCGGCGTGGTGATCGGCGCCGTGGTCGCGGCCTGTGCCGTGGCCGGGCTCGTGGCGGGTGCCGCGATGAGCATGGGCGACGACGATAAGAAGGACAAGGGCGACAAGTCCACCGACTCCTGCAAGGAGGTCGTGGCCAGCGAGTCGGCGGCGCCCTCGGCGTCCCCGTCCCCGACGCCTACCAAGACGACGGACCCCGCCGAGCCGCAGGCCAAGGCGCTCGACGCGTTGCTCAAGGACAGCGGCAACAGCCGCGCCAGCGTGATCGCCTCGGTCAACAACATCAAGACCTGCAAGGCGCTCCCCAAGGCCGCCGCCGATCTGCGGTCGGCGGCGCAGCAGCGCAACGCCTTGGTGACCCGGCTCGGCGAGCTGAATCTGGACAAGCTCCCGCAACACACAGAACTCGTCCGGGCGTTGACCAAGGCGTGGCGGTCCTCCGCGTCGGCGGACAACCACTACGCCGCGTGGGCCGACCAGGCGGCCAAGAAGAAGGGCTGCGTCAAGGGCAAGGCCCGCGCCACCGGCCACACGGCCTCCGGCAACCGGGCCAGCGGCGAGGCGAGCGCGGCCAAGAAGCAGGCGGCCGACCTGTGGAACCCGGTCGCGCGCAAGTTCAAGCTGACGGAGCGCCAGGCCGCGCAGCTCTGACCGGCCCGCCCCCACCCGGTCGGTGCCCGCGCGGGCACCGACCGGGTGGGGAGCGGGGGAGCGCTACGCCGCCTTGCGGTTGACCAGCGTCTGGCCCACGTCGACGAAGCCCTGGTGGACTGTCACCAACTTGCCGTCCTTCACCACCTGGTAGGTCACGTTGGCGTTGACGATGCGCCGGTAGTCGCGGATCGGCAGCAGGTCCTGGAAGCGCCAGCGGAGCTTGGGGGTCAGGCCGCCGGTGTCCGTGGCGTGGCCGTGGTCGAGCGTGGTGCGGACTGCGTGGGCGCTGATCTCGCCTGGGTCGAGCGAGGTGAGCACGGACCTGAGCACGGTGTACGCGATCCACGTGGTCTGCACGCCGGGGTCGGCGATGTCGATGCGGTTGTCGTCGAAGGCGTAGTCGTGAACGATCTTCTGCATCGGCTGCCAGCGCGGATCCTCGGCGACCGGGTACCAGCCGGTGGCGTACGTCCCCTCCAGGGCGCTGTCGCGCCCGCCGGTGCTGTCCACCAACGACTGCCGCACGCTGCCCAGGATCGAGGCGATGCGCACCCGCGAGTCGTCCTCCTGTACGCGGCGGAAGGAGTCGAAGAAGGTGTTGGTGCGCTTGCCGAGGGCCGCGGTCACGCATCCCGGGCCGCCGCCCGTCGTGTGAGCGACCGTGCCGTCGCTCACGCCGGTGCCGGTGCCAGCGCCGGAGGTCGAGCCCTCGCCGCTGCCTGCCCCGGACAGCGCCTGCTGGGCCTGGCGCGTGTAGTCGCTCGCGTCCTCCGGGGCGCGGATGTCGGCGGCCGGGCTGCGGTTGCCCTCGGCGAGGCCGGCGTCGAGGAGTTCGGGCAGTTCGTCGCCGGCGATGGTGTCGGGGCGTACCAGCGAAACCGCGCCGCACACGCTCGCCAACTGGCGGCCGTTGCCCGCGAGGAGGGCGGCCTGACCGCCGTTGACCGGGTATGAGAAGGGGCTGCTGAACTCCTCCTCGGACAGGCCGTAGCCGCCGATGTAGGGGATGCCGGCCGCTTCCAGGGGGGACATGAAGGAGCGGCCGTGCTGGCTGTAGGAGCCGACGACGGCCACGGCCTTCTCGTCGGCGGCGCGCCGCGCGCACTGGGCGGCGGCGATGGAGTCGTTGCGTTCGTTGCAGGTGAGGACGCGGAGCTTGCGGCCGTGGATGCCGCCCTTGTCGTTGACCCAGCGGGCGTACGCCTGCGCCATGGCCGGCATGCCCGGCATGTTGGTGGCGTTGGTGTCGTCGGGGGCCCAGGTCATGATGGTTATGGGTTCGTCGCGGGCCCCGTTCGAGGACCCGGAGAGGACGCCGCAGCCGCTGATCAGCAGCGTGCCGGCCGCCGCACAAGCCGCCACTCGCGCGGTAGTGGTAGGACGGAGGAAGGGACGTCGCCGACCGTTCATAGGAACAGACCGTTGCGTCCCGCCCGGAACGCCTGAGAGTTGTCTGCGTAACGAAAGGTGTATTGGAGGTGAATTACGGGGGTGTGGAGAGGATCCCATGTGCGGAACGTATGATCGATTACTGTGCAAGGTTCGGAGAGGACTTCCCGTCGCGGTCGCCGCTCGACCACCATGGGCGCTATGCCGCTCACTGACATGCCGTGGTGGCGCTGGCGCAGCAACGTGCGCTCGGCGCTGCACATGCTCTCCGACCCCGCGTTCCAGCGGGACTGCTGGCTCGCGGGCCAGGACGGTTACGGGGACGTGACCGACGCCGTGTACCGCCTGGTCGAGGACACCTGGCTGGACAACTGGTCGGCCGAGAAGTACGTCGGGACGATCTTCCAGGACGCGCAGGAGGCGGCGCTCGTGGACGCCGCCGTGCTCCGGGTGCTGCGGATCATGCACGAGGTCGGGGCGGACGCGCCGGTCTCCACGTACATGGGCCACCCCGGCTGGCCCGAGGCGGTGCACGCGGCGCGCGAGGCCCACGTATACCTGGCCGCGGCCGACGGCGAGGACCCGGACGTCCCGCCCCACTCGCTCCAGGCGCTGGCGCGGCTCACGCAGACGGCCTGAGCCGCCGGACCCACGGTGTGCGAGGCTATTGGGTTATGAACGCCTCGCAGCCCGCGCCGCCGTCCGCCCCCGAGCACACCGCGGGGCACACCACCGAGCAGTTCGTGCTCACGCTCTCGTGCCCTGACAAGCAGGGCATCGTGCACGCCGTCTCCAGTTTCCTCTTCATGACCGGTTGCAACATCGAGGACAGCCAGCAGTTCGGCGACCGCGACACGGGCCTGTTCTTCATGCGGGTGCACTTCACCGGCGGCCGCCGCGGCGAGGGCGCCGACGGGTCCGGGCCGGCGCAGTCGCCGGTCACGGTGGAGAAGCTGCGGGCGAGCTTCGCCGCGGTGGGGGACTCGTTCGCGATGGACTGGCAGATCCACCGGGCCGACGAGAAGATGCGCGTCGTGCTGATGGTGAGCCGCTTCGGGCACTGCCTGAACGACCTGCTCTTCCGCTCCAGCATTGGCGCCCTGCCGATCGAGATCGTGGCCGTCGTCTCCAACCACCCCACCTTCGCCGAACTCGCCGCCTCGTACGGCATTCCCTTCCACCACATCCCGGTCACCGCCGACACCAAGGCCGCGGCGGAGGCGCGACTCCTGGAGCTCGTCCGGGACGAGGAGGTCGAACTCGTGCTGCTCGCCCGGTACATGCAGGTGCTCTCGGACGACCTGTGCAAGCGGCTCTCCGGGCGGATCATCAACATCCACCACTCCTTCCTGCCGAGCTTCAAGGGCGCCAAGCCCTACCACCAGGCGCACGCGCGCGGCGTGAAGCTGATCGGCGCGACGGCGCACTACGTCACGGCCGACCTCGACGAGGGCCCGATCATCGAGCAGGAGGTCGAGCGGGTCGGCCACGAGGTCACCCCGGACCAGTTGGTGGCGGTGGGCCGGGACGTGGAGTGCCAGGCGCTGGCCCGCGCTGTGAAGTGGCACAGCGAGCACCGCGTCCTGCTCAACGGGCGGCGCACGGTCGTCTTCGCGTAGCCGGTAGCCGGTAGCCGGTGGGCCGGTCGCGGCGCGCGGCGCCGGCTCGCGGTGCCCCGGGCCGGGCCGGTCACAGCCGGGAGAGCGAGGCGGTCGCGTAGAGCACGTCGCGGATGGCCTCGGGGTCGCCGAGCTGCCCGGCCACCGCGTCCAGCGGCGGCACGTGTCCGGCCACCAACCGGCAGAATTCCTCCCGGTCCAGCACGAGGTGCGCCACCTGCTCGTCGGGGGACGCCGTGGCGGTCGGCGAGTCGAGCGCGATGTACCAGTGGCCGCCGCCGTGCCCCTCGACCTCCAGGTGCAGCGTGCGGCTCGGCACCCCGGCCCGCCCGAGGTGGTGCGGCGGGCTCGCGAGCCCGGCCTGCCGCCGCTCGGCGAGCGCCCGGGGCAGCAGCCGCGCGCACAGGTCGATCCTCAGGTTGAGGTGCGCGGCGGCCGGCGGTTTGTACGGGTAGCTGACCGCCTCCGCGATGTCCACGCCGTGCACCCAGCACTCGAAGGCGCGGTCGAGCAGCGCGTCGCGCAGCGGCAGCGCGAACTCGCCGTACGGTAAGGAGAGTTGGCTGATGCCGCGGCCGGCGAAGGACACGGTCCGCAGCAGCGCGCGCCCCTGGTCGCGCCACGGGCCGCGGATCGCCTCCTGCCCCGGCCCGGTCCGCGGCGGCTCCGGCGGCCGTGGGGTGGCCGGCCGGGAGGCGGCGCGCGGCGGCCGGAGGCCGTGCGGGCGCTCGCCGTGCCGGGTGAGCTGGGCGACGTGGGCGGGCTCGGCACGCCAGTACGCCTTGGTGCGCGCCAGCGGCCCGGTGGGCGCGCCGGGGCCGAGCGGGTCGGGCAGGCCGACGGCGGTGGCGACGATGCTGTCCACGGTCAGCAGGTGGCCGATGACGCCGGCCACGGTGGTGTCGCGCAGCCGGGCCCGCTCGCCGTCGAACCACCGCAGCGCCACCGGGGCGCGCAACTCGGCCTCGCCCATGTCGCCGATCAGCGCGTCGAGTCGGGTGGCCTCCGCGTCGTACGGCGCGGCCCACTCGGGCACCGGGATGCCGGCCGGGCGGCGGCCGAGACAGCCCGCCAGGACCCGGGATCTGAGCTGCGGGTTGAGGTCGAGGTTCTCCTCGACGTGCAGCAACCCGACCGCCCTGCGCAGCCGGACGGCCTCCTCGGCGCAGGTCAGGCACTGGCCCAGGTGGTGGTCGACGACGGCGATCTCCTCGGCCGAGCAGGCGGCCAGCGCCCAGGCGCCGAGCATCGACTTGAGTACGTGGTGCGACGGGGCGGGCGCGTCGGGCGCGCCGATCACGTCGGAGTCCGCGCTCACGGCGTCGCCCTCCCCTCGCGTGCCGGGTCCGGGAGGGGCGTCGGCCGCCGCCGGCTCCTCCTCTGGTCGCGCTGTCGTGGGGTTGAGTGCATCCGTCTCGGACTCCGTGTGTCGTTTCTCGGCCCCCGCGGCCTCGGGCGACCCGCCCTGCGCCGGCACCCCGCGCGGCCGGACCGGAGCCGGCCCGGGCCAGTGCCCGCCGTCCTCGGCGGGCGGGCGCGGCGCGGGTATGCGCGGCCGTCCGGCGGGGCCGGGGGCGTCGCTGTCGTCGGGGCCGGTGTGGCCCGGTTCGCCGGGCCCGCTCACCGGGCGTGCCCGGGTTCCGGGGGCGAACTGGACCGCGGCGCGGCGTCGTGAGCCGTGGAGAGCAGTTGCAGGCCGAGCCGCAGTCGCCGTCTGGCCTCGTCCTCGGTGACCCCGAGCGCGGCGGCGGCCTCCCGGTAGTCCCGCCGCTCGCGGTAGGCGAGTTCGAGGGCGTCGCGCAGCGGCGCGGGCATGGCGGTCACGATATAGTCCGCGCGGGCGGCGGCCGAGGCGTGTCGGATCTTTGACTCGACGTCCGCCGGGCTGACCGCGTCGGTGCCCTCGGCCACGCAGGCCGCCGTGGACTGGCGCAGCCGGTGCACCGCCTGCCGGTGGGTGAGGGCGGCGATCCAGGACCGCAGCGAACTCTGCTTCGGGTTGAAGGAGTCCGGGTTCTCCCAGACGTGGGCGAAGACGTCGCGGGTGACGCGGTCTGCGGCTTCCTCCTCGCCGAGCACGCGGTAGGCTAAGTGGTGCACCAGGGACGCGAAGCAGTCGTACAGCTCCCCGAGCGCGGCCGCCTCTCCGCGGGCGAGCCGCTGTTGCATCTTGCGGTCCCAGCGAAGCGGTGCTTGCTGCGTCATGCGGGCCCCCAACGTTCCCGTTCCCCGTCCCGATCTTCCGGTCGTATTGCCACTGCTCCTTCGAATGTAGTCCGGAGCTTCGGTGGCAACGGGGGTTTGCCGCAAGCTCCGTCGGCCGGGTGGTGGCGGATGGTACGGGTACGGTCACTTTGGTCCAACGAACGGCGGGGGACTTCGATCGGTGTCGAACGCTCACGTCCGAACGTGTCGATGTGTTATGGGCGTGTGACCGGATGTTTGGGGCTGATGTGCCGTAGCGGGGCATAGGGTCGGCAGGGTTGGCCGGTTTGGCGTGGGCTCCGGGTTTCGTGGCGTGGGGCTCGGGCAGCCGCTCCAGGATCAGCCAGTTCCGGTTTACGGATTCCCGGTGGGCGGACGAGCGAAGGGCTTCGGGCGCGTGACGTTGAAGGTGTTGGAGGTCGAGCAGGGGGAGTGGGCCGTGCTGCGGGTCGCCGGCGAGATGGACCTGGTGACCTCGCCCGCCGTCCGGCAGCACGTGCACGACGCCGTGGCCGAGGGGCGCCGAAGTCTCGTGCTCGACCTGGGCGAGGTGCGGTTCTGCGACTCCAGCGGCGTGGGCGTGCTCATCGCGGCCCGCCGCCTGATGCGCTCGTGCTCCGGGCGGCTGCGCCTGATACTCCCCGCCCAGGGAGCCGTCGACGGCTCCCACGTGAACCGCGTGCTCGCCGCCCTCGGCGTGCGCCGCCTCTTCGAGGTCTACCCCGACCTGCACACTGCGACCGACGAGAGCGCCGAGCCGCTCTCCGCGTAAAGGCTCCGCGCGACGGCTCCCCGGGGGGGCCGCCCCCCGCCCCGGCCGCGCGTACGCCGGAGCCCTGCCCCGCTCCGTAGGCTCTGAACACCCCGAACATCTCCCGCGCCCCGTGTGCTTCCCACGCCCCGTACGTCGCCCGGGCGCCTCCCGCCCCGCCCCTCCCGTGCTCCGCGTCCGACGCGCCCGGGGGCGGCGCGGTGGCCGAGGCCGGTGCGGTACGCGTCGAGCGCCGCCTCCACCCGGCCCGTGCGGCGCAGCAGGTCGCCGAGGAGCCGGCACAGGTCGGCCAGGTCGCCGGCCGCGCCGGAGCGCTCAAGGAGGGACAGGGCGGCGCAGTAGTGCTCCTCGGCCGCCTCCTCCGCGATCAGCCCGAGCAGCCGGTGCGCGCCGCCCGCGTGCACGGCGCCGCGCTCCGCGGTCAGCCCGCCGGTGGCCTCGGTCGCCGCGCCATCCGGTGCGGCCGCCGGGCCACACGGTTCGGGCGCCGGGCCATCCGGGTCGGGCGCCGGTGCGGTGTCGGTCGGGTTCGGGGTGGCGAGCAGGGGGAGCAGCAGGTCCCGGGCCTCGTCCGTCTTGCCGCGCCGCCGCAGCACGTCCGCCAACTCCACCTCCACCTGCACGGTGTACAGCGCGGCGCGCTTGGACGCCAGCATGGAGCGGGCGGTGCGCAACTCCTCCTCGGCGCGCGGCAGGTCGCCGTCCTGGGCGTGCACGTAGCCGCGTATCCAGTGGCAGTGCGCGAGGTCGGTGTGGACGCGCAACTGCTGGTACAGCTCCTGCGCCTTGGCGAGCGAGGCGTCCGCCTCGGCCGTGCGTCCCTCCGCGATGAGGGTGCGGGCCACGCCCCGGTGCATGCCGGCTACCAGCACCGGGTCGGCGACGCGCGGGGCCAGTGCGAGCGCCAGCTCGGTGGCCTGCGCGGCCCGCGCGTGCGCGCCCATGTCCATGTACGGGGCGATGGCCGCGGTGTACAGGAGCAACAGCGCGTCCGGGTCGTGCAGTCCGGCGGCGTTCAGCTCGTCGAGGGCGCTCTCCAACAGGTAGCATGAGTAGCGCAGTTCGCCCGCGAGCAGGTGGGCGGTGGCCCGGCCGCGGATGGCCGGTACCCGGCGCGGCAGCGGCTCGTCCGCCAACAGCCGCTCGGCCTCTTCGAACCGCTCCCGCGCGGTGCCGGTCGCCAGCGTGCGCCGGGCGTCGGTCAGCGCCATCCGCAGCTCGGTCGCGGCCCGTGGGGAGCGGCCGGTGGCCAGCTCGTCGGGGCTGGTGCCGAGCCGCTTGGCGAGGTGGCGCAGCGCGGCGTCCGACGGGCGCACCCGGCCCGCCTCCAGGGTCGAGACGTAGGCGGCGGCGTACGCGGGCTCGGCGAGCTGGCGCTGGGTGAGCCCGCGCTCGGTGCGCAGCCGCAGCACGCGGCGCCCGATGGCGCGCGGCCCCGTCGGGTCGTCCCGCGTCGCGCCGCTCGCGTCCCCGGCCGCCCCCGTCGCGTCGTCCGCCCGGGCCGCCGCCCGGATGCTCTTGTCAGCCACCGTGCCCTCGTCTTCCGCGGGTAGGTTTATCGCGGAGGGATTTATCTCGGCGATAAATTCACTTAACTAGTCGATTTACTAGAGGATGGACAGATGTCGAACGTGGTCGACCCCGCTGTGACCGTACGCCAGTCCGGTCTCGTCCTGACCGATCACGCCTTCGACGTCCCCCCTGGACCACGCGGCGCCGGAGGGCGAGCGGATCCGCCTCTACGCCCGCGAGGTCGTCGCCGCCGACCGGCACGCCGACCGGGACGGGCTGCCCTGGCTGCTGTACCTGCAAGGGGGCCCCGGCTTCGGCGCCCACCGGCCGGTCGGGCGCGGCGGCTGGCTCGGCCGGGCCCTGGACGAGTTCCGGGTGCTCCTCCTCGACCAGCGCGGCACCGGGCGTTCCACGCCGGCCACCCGGCAGACCCTCCCGCTCCGCGGCACCCCCGCCGAACAGGCCGCCTACCTCAGCCACTTCCGGGCCGACGCGATCGTGCGCGACTGCGAGCTGGTGCGCGCCCAGGTGACCGGCGGCCGGCCGTGGACCGTGCTCGGCCAGAGCTTCGGCGGCTTCTGCGTGGTCATCTACCTCTCGTACGCGCCCGAGGGGATCGCCACCGCCCTGATCACCGGCGGGCTGCCGGGCCTGGACGCGGACGCCGACGCGGTCTACCGCGCTGCCTACCCGCGCATGGAGCGCAAGACGCTGGCCCACTACGCCCCTTACCCCTGTGACGCCGAGATCGCCGCGCGCGTCGTGGCCCACCTGGGCGCGCACGAGGAGGTGCTGCCGGACGGCTCCACGCTCACCCCCGCCGCCTTCCAGCAGCTCGGCATCCTGCTCGGCTCGGGCGACGGCTCGCACCGGCTGCACTACCTGCTGGAGGACGCCTTCGTGGACACCGTCGACGGGCCACGGCTCGGCGACGCGTTCGGCGAGCGCGTCGCCGCCGTGCTCAGCCGCGCCGGCAGCTCCCTCTACACGCTGCTGCACGAGTCCATCTACGCGCAGGACGGCCGCGCCACCAACTGGTCGGCGCACCGGGTGCTGGAGGAGTTCCCCGGCTTCGACGCGCCGGCCGCGGTCGCCGCCGGCGCGCCCGTGCTGCTCACCGGCGAGAGCGTGCACCCGTGGATCCTGGAGACCCAGCCCGCGCTGCGCCCGCTGCGCGAGACGGCCAACGCGCTGGCCGCGCACACCGGTTGGGGCCCGCTGTACGACGCGGAGCGGTTGGCCCGCAACGCGGTGCCGGCAGCCGCCGCGATCTACCACCACGACCTGTTCGTGGACACCGCCCACTCGCTGGCCACTGCCCGCGCGATCCGTGGCCTGCGCACCTGGGTCACCAACGAGTACGAGCACGACGGCGTGCGCGCGGGCGGCGTGGTGCTCGACCGCCTGCTGCGGCTCGCCCGCGACGCCTGACCGCGCCGGCCCCCACCGGCGGGAACGGGGCGGGGGATGCGGCGGGGACGCGGTGGGAACGGGGCGGGCCCGTGGCGGCCCGCCCCGTTTCGGCGGTCCCGGCCCGTTTCGTACGCCCCGCCCAGCGGCGGCCTCGCACGAACCCGCGCCCGACCCATTGCCCGGCGCCTCCCCGCCCCCTACGTTGAGCGGCAACTTAACTCGGCTTAACCAGCCACTTACGTAACCGGCCCCGGGAGAGTTGCCATGCCCAGACGCGCACGAGCCCGCATCCGTACCACCGCGATAGCCGCGGCGGTCACCGCCGTCGCGGTGCTGACCGGCACCGCGACGCGGCCGGCGGTGCCGAGGGCCGGCGGCCGAGCGCCGCGGGCGGCGAGCGGGCGCACGAGGTCGAGTACTTCTCCGGTCCTGGCGGCCACGGCCGGCACGTGCGGGTGCCGGCCGAGCCGCCCGAGCGGATCGCGCGCCCAGCGGCCGCTGGCCGTGGCCGAACGGGCCGGGGACGGCGAGGTCACCCCGATCGTGGAGAACGGGTCGACCGCCGACAAGCTCGACGTGGTCATCATCGGCGACGGCTACACGGCGGCCGAGCAGGCGGACTTCCACGCTGACGCCCGCGCCACGTTGCAGCAGGTCTCGGCGGTCGCCCCGTACCACGCGTACCGGGGGCTGTTCAACGTGTGGGCCGTGGACGCCGTCTCGAACGACTCCGGCGTCTCCGGCGACCCCACGCGATCCGTCGTCAAGGACACCGCGCTCGGCTCGTAACTTCTGGTGCGGCGGCCTGGAGCGGCTGCTGTGCGTGGACACCGACAAGGTCGAGTCGTACGCGGCCAAAGCCCCCGCCGCCGACCTGGTCATCGTCGTCAGCAACGCCGCCAAGTACGGCGGCGCGGGCTACAACGACGTGTCCTCCGGGCCCGGTTACGACGGCATCGCCACCGTCTTGTCCGACCACCCCGACTCCGCGCAGGTCGCCGTGCACGAGACGGGCCACTCGCTGGGCAAGCTCGCCGACGAGTACGTCTACGACGAGAACGGCACCCACACCGGGCCCGAGCAGGCCGACGCCAACATCAGCACCCTGAGCGCGTCCGCCATGGCCGCGCAGCGCACCAACTGGCACCGCTGGCTGGGCCAGCGCTCCCCGGACGGCGGCACGGTCGGCGCGTACGAGGGCGGCGGCTACTACCCGCGCGGCTTGAACCGCCACACCGAGAACTCGATCATGCGCACCCTCGGCCGCGAGTTCAACCTGCCCGGACGCGAGGCGATGATCGCGGGCTTCTACCGCCACGCGAGCGTGCTGGCCAGCCACGTCCCCACGGACCGGCCGCTGACCCGCGGCCAGCAGGTGAGCGTGCGGGTGCCGGAGTCGGCGTCGGTGCGCTGGTACGTGGACGGGCGCGAGGTGCGCCGGGCGCGCGGCAAGCAGGCGGTCACGCCGGCTTCGCTCGGCGTCCGGCCGGGCGGCCACGGCCAGCGGATCACGGTGCGGGCCACCGACGACACGGCCTCGGTGCGCGACCCGGAGCTGCGCGAGTTGCTGACGGACAGCCGTAGTTGGCGCGTGCGCGGTTGACACGCGCCCCGGACCGGGTTCCGTGGCCCCTGCGCCCGGTCGCCGGGCGGGTGTCAAGTCGGCCTCTTATGAAGCGAGTTGAGGTGATCGCGGCGGCGGTCGGCGCGTGTCGGGTGGGAGCCCGGTGGCGCCGGCCGCCGTTGGCGTGTCGGGGCATGGGCGCGGGCGGGATGGGGCGGGATGGGGTCGGTGGGGCTGCCGGTGGCCTGTTCCGCGCGGTCGGGCAGGGGCCCTCGTGCGACCTGTTCCTCGCGATTTCTTACGACGTTCTATTTAAGGGTCAGCAATTGACGGTTCATCTCTTGCGGGCGGCGCTGGCGTTGGGCCGATTGTGTGGATGAATGCCCGGTGTGAACAGGTTGGTCGTGCAACTCCACAGATGGCTATGAAGAGGTGCAAATTAGGACATCGTGAACAGTCATCGACAGCCATGGCCACGTCTATTGAGGAGGCATCAATGCTTGCTCAGCACACCGCATCCCTACTCGCCACCCCCACCGACCAAGCAGCCGTCGGTCACCTGATGACCGAGCCCGAGGCGCCGCTGAGCGACGCCCCGATGTACACCCCGCAGGCCGCGGGCGTGCTGCTGCTCCTGGTGCTCCTTTCGCCGAATGAGCCGAGGGACAAGTGAGCCCCGATCGGTCGCAGACGGCCTACGCTGAATCGGCGGCCGACCTGGCTCGTCGTGTCCTCGGCGCCCTTCGGGGCGCCGGGGGCACGGCCCTGGTCGCCGAACATGTGGAGCGTGCGGACGATCCCAAGGCCGCGCTGGCCGCCCTGCGGGTCGTGGGAGCGGACACCTTCGCCCCGTTCCTGCTGGGCGACAGCGTCTTCCACCCCCAGGACGCGGCGGCCTTCGCCACCTCCTTCACGATCTTCCCGCCCCCCGTCACCTCGCCTACCCCGCCCCCGGCGGGCCCCGCCGAGCCCTGGGTCGTGGCCTGGCGCGACTGGGCGATGGCCGAGTTGCTCGGCTGGTTCACCGCGCCCGCGGGACCGCCGGCGGCCGGCTCCGCCGCAGCCGGCCTCGCGGAGCTGACCGGCATCGACACCGCCGAGGTGACCGGGGTGCAGGCACCGCAGCCGCAGGGCGCGCCGCTGCTGGTCGACGACCGGTTGCGGGCCGCGTACGGCGCGGGCGGTCCCCGCGCGCGCGAGGCGGTCCGCGTCCCGGAGGGGTCGTACACCGCCGACCGGCTGCACGCCACCGACGCCGCGTACACGGCCGACGCCCCCGCGTCCGCCACCGAGGCCGCGGGCCTCGACTGGTAGCGCTGGTCGGTGCGGATGGGGCAGCTCTCGCCGCTGGCCCTGCCCGGCCTCGACGGTCCCGTGCACCGCGCGGCGCCCCGCTGTGCCCTGGCCCGCGGCGCCAGTCGCGCCCTGCTCCGCCGCGACCACCCCACCGCCGCCCGCATCGTGCGCTGGCTCGCCCTCCTCGCGTCGGACGGCGTGCCGGTCCCGCTGGAACTGCCCCCGCTGATCGAGCACCTCGAACTGCTCGGTGGCGGCGGCCCCCGGATCGCCCTCGACCTGGCCATCGCCCGCCGACTGCTCGCACTGGAGCCCTCCGCATGACGGCGTCCGTCACCCAGACCGCCCACCAGGTCAGCTCCAAGGCGCTGGCCTGGCTGCACACCCACCACCAGCGCGGAGCGCTGCCCGACGACACCACGGCCCACCTCGGCGACCCGAACAGCGTGTACAAACCGCTGGGCGAGACCGCCCTGGCGGGCACGCTCGTGCTGCGCGAGGCCGCCGCCGGCACCATCGAACTGCGCGTGGCCCGCGAGCTGATCGACTACTGCTGGCGGCAGTTCGGCGAGGGCGACATGCTCTACGAGCGGCTGCTGCGCTACCCGATGATGAGCGACCCGCTGGAGACGTACGCCCACTTCACCCGGGTCGGCTACCGGCACGAGCCGTTGGAGCGGCTGCTCGCGCACACCACGGGGCTGCGCACGGTGCGCGGCCTGGAGCAGGTGCCCAACCGCAAGCTCGCGGTCGCCAACGCGGCCCGCATCGTCGGCCTCGACTCGGGGCGGCACGCCTACGACTGGGACGAACTGGCCCGCGCCACCTGGCTCGGCGGCACCCCCGAGCCCTGGCTCATCGACTGGATGACCGGCTACTCGCTGACCCACGCGGTCTTCCACCTCACCGACTGGGGCGCCTGCCCCAACGGGCTCTCGCACGAGCTGACCGAGTACGTCTCGACCTGGCTGCCGGTGTGGATCGACATCTGGGCCGAGATCGAACAGTGGCACCTGGTAGCCGAGTTGATGATCGTCGGGTGCTGCCTGGAGCGCCCGTACTGCGACGCGGCCGACTGGGAGCTGCTGGCCCGGGTGCAGCACGCGGAGGGCCTGATGCCGCGCGACGGCGACCCGGTCTCCGACGACCCCGACGAGCGCTTCGAGCACCACCAGCACACCGCCGTGGTCGCCGCCGTCGCGGGCACCCTCGCGGTCTCCCGCACGCTCGGCGGCGGCCGCAAGGACGCGGAGCCTGCGGTCGCCGGCCGGGCGGACGCGGGGCAGCGGGAGGCGGGACCGGCGGACGGGGGCCGGCGCACCGGCCGGGGTGCGCACGGGGGCGCGCGGCCGGCGCCGGCGCCGATGGGGGCCGAGCCGGCGTGGGCCACCGAGACCCTGGTGCCGCTGCTGCGCGCGGCGCCCGGCGCCAGCGGCGTCGCGGTCGCCGCCCGGCGCGGCGAGGACCGGGTCTTCCTCGCCGACGGGCGCACCGCCTGGGGCGAGGGCCGGCCCGTGGACGCCGACACGCGCTTCGAGCTGGGCTCGCTGACCAAGACATTCACCGCGCTGCTGCTGGCCGAGTCGGTGGCGCGCGGCGAGGTGCGGTAAGAGGACCCGATCACCCGCTTCCTGCCGCGCGTCGCGGCCCCACGGGTGCCCGGCGACCCGATCACGCTGCTGCACCTGGCCACCCACACCTCCGGGCTGCCCCGGCTGCCCCCGGCTTCCTGACCCGCGCCGCGCCGGAGTGGTTCACCAACCCGTACGCCACCTTCCGCACCGAGGACCTGCTCGCCGCCCTCGGCCACACCCGCACCCGTACCCGCCCCGGCCACCGGTTCCGCTACTCCAACCTTCGGTGTCGGGCTCCTCGGCCACTTGCTGGCGTGGGCCGCGTCGCCGGGGCGCGGCGCCTACGGCGACTACGGGGAACTCCTGGCTGCCCGGGTGCTGCGCCTGCTCGGGCTGCGCCGTACGACGTGCACGCCCGAGCTTCCGCAGGCCACCGGCTACTGGCACGGCCGGGCCCGCCCCCCCTGTGGGAGATCCCGGGGCTGCCCGGGGCGGGGGCCCTGCGCTCCAGCACCCGCGACGTGCTCGGCTTGCTCGACGCGCTCACCGACCCGGCCACGGCACCGGGCACGGCGCCGGCGCGGCTGACCGCGGCCCTCGCGGACGTGACCCGGCCCCGGCTCGTGGTGCCGCGCGGCACCGCCCGGATGGCCCTGGTCTGGAACATCCGCCCGCGCCCCGGTTTCGACCTCTACCACCACTCGGGCGGCACGCGCGGCTCCACGGCGTTCGCCGGCTTCAGCCCGCAGGCGGGCGTCTCGCTGGTGGCGCTGGCCAACCGGGCGCCGGCCCCGAACGGGGCGTTCATCCAGCAGGCGTACAGCGCGTTGCGGGGGTTGGCGACGGGGTGTGTGGAGGGCGCGTAGTGGGCCGCCCCCGGCGTTCCGGATCGGCATCCACCCGCAGACCCTGGACCCGCGCGGCGCGGCGCGCGTGATGCGCGAGGCGCACGCCGAGGGTCCGCAGCGCTACGAGGGCTACCGCGACGGCCGGGTCACCGAGACCACGCACAACGGCCGGCCGGCCGCGCTGTGGGAGTTCACCTGGAACGGGGCGCGGGACGACGGCGGGGCGCGGCGGACGTACGACCCCAGTTGGGACGAGGGGGGCCGGATGTACGACGTGTGGGCATCGGCTCCTGTGGCGGAAAAAGACGAGGGTAGGCGACATTTCGACACCGTTGTGGATACCTTCGACCTCCCCGGCGGCGGCGACCGGCCCTAGTGGCAACGGCTTTATCACATCGGCCGCCCGTACCCGAGGCCGGTGGAAACGGGCCACCGGCGCGAGGTAATGATTAAGCCATGAATAACCATGGGGGACGGGCGGACGAGCCCACGAGTTACGGACTCCAGCCACCGCGCGGCGTGCGGCCTCCGGCCGCCCCGGAGGCGACCCCCGGGCAGGGTGCCGGAGCGGTCGCTGGCCAGGGCCAGCGTCAAGGCCAGTACCAGGACCCGTCGCCCGCGGCGCGGCAGCGCGCGTACGAGCCGACCCATTTCGCGGGTTCCGCCGGTCCCACTGGTTCTGCTGGTCCCGCTGGTTCCGCCGTCCCCGCCGGCGCCGCCGGTCCTTACGGCGGTGCCGGGCGCCGGCTCGCCGACCACCGCCGGCGCCGACGCTGCCTGGGCCGCGGCCGCCGACCCGGACGCGGGCCGGCTGATCGGCGGTCGCTACCGGCTGGTGTCCCGGCTCGGGCACGGCGGCATGGGCACCGTGTGGAAGGCGCACGACCAGATCGTGGACCGCGACGTCGCGGTCAAGGAGCCGCGCGTCCCCGACGGCCTGCCCGAGCGCGAGCGGCAGACCGTCTACCAGCGGATGCAGCGCGAGGCGCGCGCCGCCGCCCGGATCGACCACCCGGCGGTGGTCACCGTGCACGACGTGGTGGTCGAGGACGGCCGCCCGGGGATCGTGATGGAGCTGGTGCGCGGCCGGTCGCTGGGCTACGTGCTCGCCGACGGCACCCTCGATCCGCGCGAGGCGGCCCTGATCGGCGTCGAGGTGCTCGGCGCGCTGGCTGCCGCGCACGAGGCGGGCGTGTTGCACCGCGACGTCAAGCCGGACAACGTGCTGCTCGGCCGCGTCGGCGGCGGCCAGGGCGGGGGGCCCGGCGGCCGGGTCGTGCTGACCGACTTCGGCATCGCCCAGGTCGAGGGCGAGCATGGGCTCACCGAGACCGGCGCGTTCATCGGCTCGCCCGAGTTCATCGCTCCCGAGCGGGTGCTCGGCCAGCGGCCGGGGCCCGAGTCGGACCTGTGGTCGCTGGGCGTCGTGCTGTACGCGGCGGTCGAGGGCATGTCCCCGTTCCGCCGCACCAACCACCCCGCCACCCTGCAGGCGGTCCTGTCGGCCGAGCCGCAGGTGCCCGCGCGCGGCTCCGGCGCCCTGGGCGCCCTGATCATGCAGTTGCTGCGCAAGGAGCCGGGGGCGCGGCCCACGGCGGCCGAGGCCCGGCAGACGCTGGAGTCGGTGGCCCGCCCGGCACTCCAGCTTCCGACGCTGATCGCCGCGGGTTCGGGCGCCGGCTCCCCGGCCGCCGGCCCGTCCCGGATCCCCGGCTGGCCGCGCGGTCGCAAGGGCCGACTCGTGCTCGCTGCCGGCGTGTTGGCGGTCGCGGTCGGGGCGGTCATGGTGGTGGTCGACCCGTTCGGTGGCGACGGTGACGACGCGCCCGCCGGCTGGAAGTCGGTCGACGCCGTGCAGCGCGTACGAGCCGAACTCGCCGCGCCCGATGACTACACGCTCAGCGAGGACGACGACGAGATCACGCTGCTCGACCCGGGCAAGGTCTTCACGATCACCCTGAACCGGGACCCGGTCACCGACGAGTCGGACACGCCCACGGCGCTCCAGGAGGCCAACTCCTACCTGGACGACTACCAGGAGAACCCCTACGACTACGGCTGGACCAAGGACTCCGTGGACGGCTCGGTGCGGGCGACGACGTACCACGGCGAGAAGGCCGCGGAGCTGACCGCCACGTACACCACCAACGACTCCGACAACCCGGAGGAGCTGCGCCGCCGCGAGTTCCACTACATGAACGACTCCAAGGTGCAGTGGCAGCTCAGCGTGGAGATGCCTGCCAAGGGCAAGCCGCGCGCCGAGGGCGAGCGGCTCTTCAAGGACGTGGTCAAGCACCTGCGGATCAAGGACCTGTAGCCGGCCCGGCGACGCGCGCGAGCGGGCCCGCGGGCGCCCGGTCCGCGCGCGCCGCGACCCCAGGGCGGGGCGCGGCGGCCGGGTTCGAGGCCGGCCTCGAAACCGGCCGCCGGCCCGGCTCGGCCGTCCCGTCGCCGGGCGCAACGCCCCTGACCAGGGCAGATGTCACCAGCGTTTACTGGCGCGGTGGGGCGGGCGGGAAACGCGGCCGTGTCTATCCGGGAAAAGGAGTTACCGTCGGGTACCCAAACGGCCGTCGCGGGAATACGCTCACCCGCATGACGGACTCGAAGGGCACCACGCAGGCCACTGTCAGCACGTTGCCCGCCGCCGCGGACAACCCGGTCTTCGCCGCCCCGGCGGGCACTCGCACGGTGGCCGACGTGGTGACCCCCGAGCTGGTGGCCCGGCTCACCCGGGACGTCGTCGGCAGCGGCAGGACCCGCAGCCACGCGCCCGCCACCGGTGCCGGCCTCGCCTACCTGCCCGAGTCCACCCCCGACGACGTGGCCACCGCCTTCGACCGGGCCCGCCAGGCGCAGTACCTGTGGGCGCGGACCCCGGTGCGCCAGCGGGCCGCCGTCCTGCTGCGCTTCCACGACCTGGTGCTGCGCCGCCAGGCCGAGGTGCTCGACCTCATCCAGGCGGAGACCGGCAAGGCCCGGCTGCACGCGCACGAGGAGGTGCAGGCCGTCAGCGTCGCGGCCCGGCACTACGGCCGCAAGGCGCCCGGTTACCTCGCCCCCAGGCGGCACACCGGCGTCACCCCGGCCCTCACCCGGGTCACCGAACTGCGCCAGCCGCGCGGCGTCGTCGGCCAGATCTCGCCGTGGAACTACCCCTTCGAGCTGTCGGTCGGCGACGCGCTGCCCGCCCTGGTCGCGGGCAACGCCGTGGTGATGAAGCCGGACACGGAGACCGCGCTGACCGCGCTGTGGGCGCACGAGGCGCTGATCGAGGCCGGGCTGCCGGCGGGCGTGTGGCAGGTGGTGCTCGGCGACGGGCCGGTGATCGGGCCCGCCGTCGTCCAACACGCCGACTTCGTCTCCTTCACCGGCTCCACCCGCACCGGCCGCGAGGTCGCCCAGGGCGCGGCGGCCCGCCTGGTGGGTTGCTCCCTCGAACTCGGCGGCAAGAACGCCATGCTCGTCTTGCGCGACGCCGACCTCGACAAGGCCGCCGCCGGCGCGGTGCGCGGCTCGTTCTCCTCGGCCGGCCAGCTCTGCATCTCCATCGAGCGGCTGTTTGTGCACGAGTCGGTCGCCGACGCGTTCGTGGAGCGCTTCGTGGCCCGCACCCGCGCCATGCGGCTCGGCGGCGACCTCGCCTACGGCGCCGACATGGGCTCGCTGGTCTCCGAGCGCCAACTGGCCACCGTGCGGCGGAACGTGGACGAGGCCGTCGCCCAGGGCGCCAAGGTCGTCACGGGCGGGCGGGCGCGGCCCGACATCGGCCCATACTTCTACGAGCCGACCATCCTGGACGGCGTGCTGCCGGAGATGGCCGTCTGCGCGGAGGAGACCTTCGGCCCGGTCGTGTCGATCTACCGGTTCACCGACGAGGACGACGCCGTCGCCCGGGCCAACGCCACCTCGTACGGGCTCAACGCCAGTGTCTGGACGCGCGACGGGGCCCGCGGCCGGGCCGTCGCCGCCAGGCTGCGCGCGGGCACCGTCAACGTCAACGAGAGTTACGCCGCCGCCTACGGCAGCGCCCAGGCGCCGATGGGCGGCATGGGCGACTCCGGGCTCGGACGCCGGCACGGCAGCGAGGGCATCCTCAAGTACACCGAGGCGCAGACCATCGCCCAGCAGCGACTGGTCCCGCTCGCGCCCTCCTTCGGCCTCTCGCACGAGCAGTACACCCAGCTCATGACCCGCGGCCTGCGCGCCATGAAGGCCATCCGGCTCCGCTGAGCCGCCCGTTCCCACGGAGGTACCCCAGTGTCACGGGATGACTCTGTCCACAACGGCTCCGCCCCCGGCCCCGCCCACGCCGCGCCCGGCCCTACCTCCGAGCACGACGACGCCGCCTACGACTACGACGTCCTCGTCATCGGCTCCGGCTTCGGCGGCTCGGTCAGCGCGCTGCGGCTGAGCGAGAAGGGCTACCGGGTCGGCGTCCTGGAGGCCGGCCGCCGCTTCGCCCGCACCGAACTCCCCAAGAACTCCTGGGACGTGCGCAACTACCTGTGGGCGCCCGCGCTCGGCCTCTACGGCATCCAGCGCATCCACGTCCTGGGCAAGGTCATGGTGCTGGCCGGCGCCGGCGTCGGCGGCGGCTCGCTCAACTACGCCAACACGCTGTACGTGCCGCCGCCCGCCTTCTTCCAGGACGCCCAGTGGGGCCACATCACCGACTGGCAGGAGGAGTTGCGCCCGTACTACGACCAGGCCAGGCGCATGCTCGGGGTACGCCTGAACAAGACGCTCACCCCCTCCGACGTCCACCTCAGGGACGCGGCCGAGAAGATGGGCGTGGGGGACTCCTTCCACATGGCCCCGGTCGGCGTCTTCTTCGGCGACGGCGACGACGCCGCGCCCCAGGGCACGGGCGAGGGCGTGCGCGCCGCGCCCGGCGATACCGTGCCCGACCCGTACTTCGGCGGCGTCGGCCCCGCGCGACGGGCCTGCACCGAGTGCGGCGAGTGCATGACCGGCTGCCGGCACGGCGCCAAGAACACCCTGAACGAGAACTATCTCCACCTCGCCGAGCGTGCCGGGGCCACCATCCACCCCATGACCACCGTCGTGGGTCTGGGCGAACACCCCGACGGCGGCTACCGGGTCGCCACCGTCCCCACCGACCGGCGGCGCGGCACCCGCCCGAGGACGCTGTGCGTCCGCCAGGTGGTGGTCGCCGCCGGCACGTACGGCAGCCAGACCCTGCTGCACGCGATGCGCGACCGGGGCGAGTTGCCACGCCTCTCGCCCCGGCTCGGCTCGCTGACCCGCACCAACTCCGAGGCCATCCTCGGCTCGCAGACCACCGACCGGCGCTACCGGAAGATCAGCGGCGAGCGGCGGGTCGACTTCACCAAGGGCGTGGCCATCACCTCGTCCATCCACCCCAACGCCACCACGCACATCGAGCCGGTGCGCTACGGCAAGGGCTCTAACGCGATGGGCTCGCTGTCCATCCTCCAGTTCACCCACCGCGAGCGGGTCCCCAACTGGATCAGCTTCCTCGCGGCCAACCTGCGCCACCCGGTGCTCGCGGGGCGCGCGCTGTCCAACCGGCGCTGGTCCGAGAAGACCATCATCGGCCTGGTCATGCAGACCCACGACAACTCGCTGACCACCTACCGGAAGGCCAAGGGCCTCGGCAAGTGCCTGCTCACCGCGCGACAGGGGCACGGCGCCCCCAACCCGGACCGCATCCCGGAGGGCGAGGAGGCGGCGCGGCTGGTCGCCGAGTCCATCAACGGCTTCGCCGGCACCAACGTCGGCGAGCTGATGGGCACCCCGCTCACGGCGCACTTCCTCGGCGGCTGCCCGATCGGCACCAGCGCCGAGCACGGCGTGATCGACCCGTACCACCGGCTCTTCGGCCACCCCGGCATCCACGTCGTGGACGGCGCGGCGATCACCGCCAACCTGGGCGTCAACCCGTCGCTGACCATCACGGCGCAGGCCGAGCGGGCGATGTCGCTGTGGCCCAACAAGGGCGAACCCGACCCGCGCCCCGCCCAGGGCGAGCCCTACCGGCGCCTGGTGCCCGTGGCCCCGCGCCGTCCGGCGGTCCCCGAGGGCGCGTTCGGCGCCCTGAACCTGCCCCTCCTGCCGGTGCCGACCATCCCGCCACGGCCCGCCCAGCCGGCCCAGCCCGCCTCCGAGGCGACGCCGGAACTGTGACGCGCGACGAGCCGAGCCGCGCGGCCGGGACACGCGCGAGGGCCGGGGCGGCTGGTCGGTGGGCCAGCCGCCCCGGCCCCGCAGTGCGGTGTGCTACGGGATCGCTCCGGCGTTACGCGGGCGTCGCCCCGGCCTTGCGGCGGCGCACGACGAGGATGGCGCCGGCGCCGGCGACCATCGCCACGCCGCCGATCATCGCGATCGTCGGCAGGTTCGAGTCCGAACCGGTGTTGGCCAGCTCACCGACCGGGTGGATCGCCTTGTCGCCGACGGGCCGCTTGGGGATCGACACCGGCAGCGGCTTCTTGCCGCCCTGCGGCTTGGCGTCCGGCACCTGGGACTCGTTGCCGCCCGGGAGCTGCGCGGCCGACTTCACGACCTCGAAGTCGTAGTAGTCGCCGCTGGAGTAGACGCAGTTGCCCTCCTCGTCGGCGAACGCGCCGATCGAGATGGCGTAACCGAAGCCGTCGGGCGCGCTCTTGGCGACGCTCAGCCGCAGGTCGAGGCGGATCGTCTCGTGCCGCCTGACCGAGGTGTAACCGACGTAGCCGTGGGCGTCGTCGTCCTGGTCGGTGGAGATGCTCTCCCAGGCCCCGGTGTCCGGGTTCTTGAACTGGAGGGTCAGGTACTTCCCGGTGCCCTCCGGGTGCTCGGCGTGCGCGGTGCCCGCCAGGATGCCGAGGTCGACGCGCTGGAAGGCGCGGTCCGAGGTGTTCTTCACGCGGAAGGTGAAGCCGTGGTAGCCCCTGCCGGCCACCACCTTGGACGGCAGCCCGACGAGCGGGGTGCTCAGGTCGGGGTCCTCGGCGTACTCGTCGCTGTCCTCGCAGGGCGCGGGCGGCTCGGAGTCGGTGGGCGTCGGGCTCGGCCCGTCGGTGGGGGTGCTGGTCGGCTTCCCGGCGGGCTCGTCCGTGGGCTTCCCGGTCGGCTTGCCCGTGGGCTCACCGGTCGGGGTCGGCGTGCCCGTCGGCGTCTGCGGCGGCGGCTCCTCGGCGTACGCACCGGGTGCGGCGAGCAGCGTCGCGGCAGGAGGGCCGCCGTGGCCGCGGCGGCCGTGAGGGTGTGGCGAAGCTTCATGAAGACCTCTTCGGGGTCCAGAGGAGCCGCTAAGGGGAGCGGCGTCCGCGGGGTCGGCCGTCGCGGCGGGGCGCGCCATGGCCGTGCGTTTGCACGTACATGACCAGTAGTACTGGCCAAAGGTTGCACACAGAATGATCACAACTCGCGGTGATCTAGCTCACTGGCAACCCCACCCGCCCGCGATGACCTGCGCGATCCCCCCTGCGGACGCGGCCCGGTCCGGTGACCTAGCGTGGCTGAGTACCACCCTCCGCCGGGCGGCGCACGACGCGTGGGTACGGGTTTCCGGGGGCGGCCTCGGACGGCGCGGCGTGTGACTTCTGGCGGTGTGGCGTGTGGCCTTCGGAGGCGCCGCGAGGGGTGCGGAGGAGGTCAACTGCCTCTGGTGTAAAGGGAGTCGGGGACGCCCGCCCGGGGCCGGGGAGGTGCGGGCGGGCGTCGATGTGCGAGAGCCCCGCAGACGCCGCGGGGGTGGCGTCCACGGGGCTCTCGGCGGTCAGCAACGGTGTCAGGGCAGCGCCGGTGCTGAGAGGCGGCGCCGGGGGGGGGCGCGCCGCTGGCCCGGAAGGTCTCGGTGTCGTCGCCCGCGCGCACCGGTCGCGGGCCTGCCCATCGCAGCGGGTCGGGCCGTCGACGGCGGGAGCGCCACCCGGGAGGCGGGTGGTGCGGTGCGGGGCCCTCGCTCTGCATCGTGGTGGATATGCCACATCCGGCGCAACCGTTTCGACCGGATGCGGTCGGCCCCAGGCGTCCCCGGGCCGACCGTTGGTGTGGCGACCGGGCTGCTGTCCCCTGCCGTCCGGTCGCCTGACCGAAGCGAGGTCCCACGACGCGCTCCATTTGCGTCACCACGGGAGCGCGACTCATCGCTTCGGGTATCCGTCCTGCTGCCGTTGGGCGCCCGATGAACAGGTACGGAAGCCACGCGTGGAATGGGGCCGCTCCTGGCTGGCGCGGACACGTGGCCCAACGACAGGTCGCGCGAGCAGGTCACGCGCCGTACGGGTGACGGCTCGACGTACCGGGCGACTAAACGATTCCGCACATGCCGCGAATCGCCCGCCGAGTGCCCTTCCCGACACCCGGCACGCCCTGCCGCGCCCTCCCCGGCGCTCCGGCGTACGACCGCGACCCGAGCGCGCCGTACGGGCCCGCCGGGGCATGGGCGTACGGCCCCACCCCCCCACGTGCCCTCCCGGCCGCCGGGGCCGCCGGGCCGCCGGCCGTGCCCCGTTCCGTAGGCCGGGTCGGGCCGGGTACGCCGGGCCGGGTCGGACCTGTCGGCTGCCGGCCGGTGTCGGCTCAGGCGCGGCCCCGGCACAGTTCGAGGAGGGTCATGGCCAGGGCCGTGCCGGGCTTGCCGAGCTGGTCGCGGTAGTGGTTCAGGATCTCCAGCTCGCGGGCGAGGTTCACGCGGCGCCCGCCCGACGCGATCCGCTCGCGCTGGATGGCGGCCGAGACGGCGGCCCGCTCCTGGACCAGGCCGATGATCCGGCTGTCGAGGTCGTCGATGCGCCGCCGGGCGTCGTGGATGGCGCCCGCCGCGGCGTCCGTGCGGGCCCCGGTGGCCTCGGCGTCGGAGGGACGGACGGGCCGCGGGGCGGCGGGCTCGACGACGGCGGTCGTCGCGGGCCGGGGGGCGGGCGGGGCCGCCGAGGGGTGCGGGGGTCGCGGCGTTGGCGGTGCTCATGGGTCTCTCCTGGTCCTGGGGTTACCGGCCCCGGCCGACCACAGACCCGGCACAACGCAGGAAGCCCCGGGCCTTGGCTGGCCCGGGGCGCCTGGGAAGTCGCTTAAGTGATCAAGCAGGACGACCATGGCAGCCGGACGGGCCGGTACCATAGGTAAAGACGAAGGTCACGCGCTTGGACATGGAGCAGAGTATGGGCCCGTTAGGATAGAAAGTCCAACCCCCCGTACCACCGCCGGAAGGCCGCCCCAGTGCCATCAGCGACTCCCTCTGCCACCGAAGCGCACGAGCCGGACCCTGTCCTCGTCGTGGACTTCGGCGCGCAGTACGCACAGCTCATCGCCCGTCGCGTGCGCGAGGCGCGGGTGTACAGCGAGATCGTGCCATCCACCACGCCGGTGGCTGAGATGCTCGCCAAGAACCCGCCGGCGATCATCCTCTCCGGCGGGCCCTCGTCGGTGTACGAGGAGGGCGCGCCGCGCGTCGACCGCTCCCTGTTCGAGGCCGGGGTCCCGGTCTTCGGCATGTGCTACGGGTTCCAGTTGATGGCCGAGCTGCTGGGCGGCACCGTCGACGACAACGGTGCCAGGGAGTACGGGCGGACGCCGCTGGCGGTCGCCAAGTCCGGCTCCACCCTCTTCGAGGGCACCCCGGACCAGCAGACCGTGTGGATGTCGCACGGCGACGCGTGCTCCGCCGCGCCCGCCGGCTTCGCCGTCACCGCCTCCACCGACGTGGTCCCGGTCGCGGCCTTCGAGAACGACGAGCAGAAGCTCTACGGCGTGCAGTACCACCCCGAGGTCATGCACACCACGCACGGCCAGCAGGTCCTGGAGCACTTCCTGTACCGGGGCGCCGGCATCGAGCCGTCCTGGACCACGAGCAACGTGGTCGAGGAGGCCGTCGCGGCCATCCGCGAGCAGGTCGGCAGCAAGCGCGCGATCTGCGGACTCTCCGGCGGCGTGGACTCGGCCGTGGCCGCCGCGCTGGTGCAGAAGGCCATCGGTTCGCAGCTCACCTGCGTCTACGTGGACCACGGCCTGATGCGCAAGCGCGAGTCCGAGCAGGTCGAGAAGGACTTCGTGGCCGCCACCGGCGTGCAGCTCAAGGTGGTCGACGCCGAGGAGCGGTTCCTGGCCGCGCTGGCCCGCGTGTCCGACCCGGAGCAGAAGCGCAAGATCATCGGCCGGGAGTTCATCCGGGTCTTCGAGCAGGCCCAGGCCGAGTTGGTCGCCGAGGCGGGCGAGGCCGGCGAGGACGTCGCCTTCCTGGTGCAGGGCACCCTCTACCCCGACGTCGTCGAGTCCGGCGGCGGCACTGGCACCGCCAACATCAAGTCGCACCACAACGTCGGCGGCCTCCCCGACGACATCGAGTTCGAACTCGTGGAGCCGCTGCGCAAGCTGTTCAAGGACGAGGTCCGGATTGTCGGCCAGGAGCTGGGCCTGCCCGAGGAGATCGTCCAGCGGCAGCCTTTCCCGGGCCCCGGGCTCGGCATCCGCATCGTCGGCGAGGTCACCAAGGACCGGCTCGACCTGCTGCGCGAGGCCGACGCCATCGCCCGCGAGGAGCTGACCGCGGCCGGCCTCGACCGCGACATCTGGCAGTGCCCCGTGGTGCTGCTCGCCGATGTCCGCTCGGTCGGTGTCCAGGGTGACGGCCGCACCTACGGCCACCCGATCGTGCTGCGCCCGGTCTCCTCCGAGGACGCGATGACGACGGACTGGTCGCGCCTGCCGTACGACGTGCTCTCGCGCATCTCCACCCGCATCACCAACGAGGTCGACGAGGTCAACCGGGTGGTCCTGGACATCACCAGCAAGCCCCCCGGCACCATCGAGTGGGAGTAGCTCCTCCCGCCTCACCGCACCCCGCGTCACGGCCGCGCCGCCCCCGATCTCCCGGGGGCGGCGCGGCCGTTCGTGGTGGTCCGCGGGGCCGGTGGGGCGGCGTGGGCTGGGGCGGGACGGGACGGGGCTCGTGCGGGGCCGGTCGGGCCGGGGCGCGGCGGGCTCGTGCGGAGCTGGTCGGGCCGGGGCGCGGCGGGCCGGCTCCGGGCGGTTGACTTGAATAATGGTTCAACTTTTACGGTGATCTCGTCGTCGGGAGACCGCACCGCACCGCTCTGCGGACGCGTACGACAGCGCAGGTCACCACGTGTTCCCGAACCCGCTGCCGCGGGGCGACCACCTTCGCGGCGGTCCGTGCGAGGTGGCCCCGACCGTGAGGAGAGGGACCGTGCTCAAGATGTACTCGGACGAGGAACTGCTGCGACAGCCGGTCGGCTACTGGACCGGCGTCGCCCAGGAACTCGTCGTCGGCAGCATCAACGACACCCTGGGCATCCGACAGCCGCAGTGGTGGGTGCTGAACCTGATCAACCGCTCCGACGACGGGCTGACGCGCGCCGAGCTGCCCGCGGGTCTGCGACACCACGTGGACTCGGCCGTCACGGACTCGGTCGCCGACGACCTCACCGGGCGCGGCTGGCTCGCCGAGGGGCGGGAGCAGCGGCTGCGGCCGACGGAGGAGGGGCCCGCCGCGCTCGCCACGCTGTGGGAACGCGTGCCCCGGACGCTGGACCGGATCCGCGCCGGCTTCTCGGACGCCGAGTACGTCCAGCTCATCAACCTGCTGCGACGGGTCGTGGACAACCTGGACGGTCGCAGCGACCTGGACTGACGACCGCCCGGCCCCGCGGGGACACTGGGGACCCGGCGACGGAGAGGCGAGGGCATGACCCAGGGACGGTGGACTGCAGGCGGCGGCGCGGCGGGCGCTCCGCGCTCGCCCCGTACGCCCTGCTGTCGCTGCGCGTCTTCCTGGGCGTGACCTTCGTCTACGCCGGCCTCGACAAGCTGACCGACGCGTCGTTCCTGTCCGACAGCGGGCCGGGCTCGATCGGCGAGACGATGCGCTTCGCGCGCCCGTCCGCGGCCTTCCCGGGCCTGGTCAACCTGGCGCTGAAGGCACCCACCTGCTTCGGTTACGCCATCGCCTGCGGCGAACTCGCGGTCGGCCTCGGCACGCTGTTCGGCGTGCTGGCCCGGCTGGCGGCGGTCGGCGGGGCGCTGATCTCGCTGAGCCTGTGGCTGACCGTGAGCTGCTCGACGGAGCCGTACTACTACGGCAACGACCTGGCCTACCTGATGGCCTGGCTGCCGCTGATTCTGGCGGGCGCCCCGTACCTGTCCGTGGACGCCGCGCTCGCCGGTAACCGCTGGCGCCGCGGAGGCCGCGTCTTCGGCTGACCGGCACGGGTTCGGGCGTCACCGCGGCGTTCTGGCCTACCGGCCGGGTCTGGTCGCTGTCGTGTGTCGCGGTCACGTGCTGCTGGGCGCGCGGCCGTTACGCGTCCCGGGTGGGCTGGGGGGTTGGGCTGGGCCGGGGCCGCCTTCGGCCGGCCGCCGCTCCGGGGCTGGCCCGAGGGCGTACCACGGCTCGCCCCGCCACACCAGGCGGACCCGGCAGCGGCGGAGGCTCGCCGCGCGGGCGCCGCGCCCCGCTCGTACTATGGCGGGCCCGTCGTGGCGCGGCGCGGTCGCGCGGGTGGCGCGGTGGCCCGCAACGGTGCGGCGGGGTCGGCTCGGGACGGGGGCGGGGTGCTGGCGGGCCGGGCCGACGGCGCATCGGAGCGGTGGCCGGCCGCCCGTGACCGGCCTCGCGCGCACGTGTGCGCCCCGGGGCGCACACGTGCGGTCAGTGGGTCACGAACGGCCTAAGCACGGCTGGCGTTAATCAGCCCGTATGGGTGGGATCAACCAGGTGACCGGCGCAAGCGCCCGTGTCACTGACCGCCGCACCTCGTGCGGCTACGCACGATGCCGCGCATGAGACCCATCTCCGAGCGCCTAGCCGCGCTCCGATCACGCGCCGGCGCCGCCGGCGTTGCATGTGCCGTGGTCGCCACGGCCGTGCCCATACTGACGTTCGGTTTGAGCGCACCGCCAGCGGCGGCTGCGCCCCTGCCGGGCGGCCTCGGCCCGTGTGCCGGGGTCCTGCCCCGACCCGTTCCCGCCGATCAACAACGACGCCTTCCACGACCGGGACGATGCGATTAACATCTTCGTCGGCGACGACTTCCTGGTGCGCAGCCGGGCGGCCGAGGGGCGCGTAGTCGTGCTCGACGACTTCGACCAGAACAAGGACGCCGCCGCCGGCGGCCTCTACAACCTCGGCATCGTCGGGGTCGGCTCGCGCGTCCCGCCACCCGACGGCTCGGATTTCCTGAGCACCGGCGGGGACGTGACCGTCGCGCCTGGGCAGACCCTGGACACGACCGGCGGCGTCGTCGGTGAGGACGCCATCGTCCGGTACGCCGGGACGCTCACCGGCACCGTCCGGGGCACGACCATCCAGGACAGTGACGCGGTCGCGCCGTACACCGCCCTGCGGGACGAGCTCACGGCAGCCAGCCGCTGCTACGCGCGCGTGGACGGAGCGCCGAGGCCCGCCACCGGCACGGCGGTCAACCAACGGTACCAGACGCTGTTCACCGGCGACGGCACCTCCTCGCTCCAGGTGTTCAACGTGGACTTCGACATGGTGGGGGCGGGTGGCGGCGCCCAGGGCATCGCCTTCGCGGGCATCCTGGCCGACGCCACGATCCTCGTCAACATCGTCGGCGCCGACCGCACCATCAACACCTACAGCGGGGGTATCACCGACGACGACCCGCTGAACGCCTACCGCGAGTGGCTGCTGTGGAACTTCCCCAACGCCACGTCGGTGGACCTGGCCGGCAGCGGCCAGTTCCAGGGCAGCGTCCTGGTGGGCGAGCAGTCGTCGACGACCACGGTGAAGCTCCCCGGCGTCAACGGACGCATGTTCACCACCGGCTCGCTGACCCACACGAGCGCGGCGACCGGTGGCGGCAGCCAGGAGTTCCACGCGTACCCGTTCAACGGTGACCTGCCGGACTGCGGTACCGGTCCCGAGCCGCCGACGACCGGTGAGGTCAGTGTCCTGAAGACGGACGCGGCGACGGGTGACGCGTTGGCGGGTGCGGAGTTCACGCTGTGGCGTGAGACGAACGGCACCGAGGGGTTGCAGACCACCGGTGACGACCCGGACACCCGGGTCTCCACCTGCACCGCCCCGGCCAGCGGCGTCTGCGCATACACCACCAGTCTGGGGACGTACTACTGGGAGGAGACGGCGGCTCCGGATGGTTACGAGTTGCCCGCCGACCCCGTGTTTGGTCCGTTGACGTTGACGGAGGACAACGCTGATACGGGGGTGCGGGTTGAGGCGGAGAACACCGATTCGCCCGAGCCGCCGGTCACCGGTGACGTCAGCGTGTTGAAGACCGATGCGGACTCGGCGACCCGTTGGCGGGTGCGGAGTTCGTGCTGTGGCGTGAGAGCAACGGCGTGGCCGGGCTCCAGACCATCGGTGACGACCCGGACACCCGCGTGTCGGAGTGCACGACCCCGGCCAGCGGCGAGTGTGCCGAGACGACCGGACTCGGCACCTACTACTGGGAAGAGACCTTGGCACCCCCGGGGTACGACCTGCCCACCCCGAACGTCCTCGGTCCGCTCACGCTGACCGAGGAGAACGCCGGCACCGGCGTACGCGTCGAGGCGTCGAACACCGCCACGTCCGAGCCCGAGCCGACGACCGGCGAGGTCAGCGTCATCAAGACCGAATCGGAGCCGGGTGATCCGCTCGCCGGTGCCGAGTTCGTGCTGTGGCGTGAGAGCAATGGGACGCCTGGGCTGCAGACCGGTGGGGCCGACCCGGACACGCGGGTTTCGGAGTGCACGACGCCGGCCAGCGGTGTGTGTGCCGACACCACGGAACTCGGTACGTACTACTGGGATGAGACCGCTGCTCCCGACGGGTACGACCTGCCTGACCCGAACGTCTTCGGTCCGCTCACGCTGACTGCGGACAACGCCGACACCGGGGTGCAGATCGAGGCGGCGAACCACCGCTCGTCCGAGCCGGAGTCGACCACCGGCGAGGTCAGCGTCATCAAGACCGACGCCGAGACCGGCGATCCGTTGGCGGGCGCGGAGTTCACGCTGTGGCGTGAGAGCAACGGCACCGAGGGGTTGCAGACCACGGGCGACGACCCGGACACCCGGGTCTCCACCTGCACCACCCCGGCCAGCGGTGTGTGCGCCGACACCACCAATCTCGACACGTACTACTGGGTCGAGAACCTACTGGGTCGAGAACGAGGCCCCCGACGGCTACGAGCTCCCGGACGACACCACCTTCGGTCCGCTCACGCTGACGGAGGAGAACGCCGAGGCCGGGGTACGGGTCGAGGCGGAGAACACCCGCAAGGCCACGCCTCCCGGCAAGGGTTCGATCAAGCTGCTGAAGAAGGACGCCAAGCACGGGCAGCCGCTCGCGGGTGCCGTCTTCGAGCTGTGGCGGGAGACCAACGGTGTCGAGGGCCTGCAGGTCAGGGGCGACAACCCCGACACCCGTCAGGGCCGCGGATGTTCGACCGACGAGGCCGGCGTCTGCACCTTCGAGGACCTTCCGGTCGGGGAGTACTACCTCCGCGAGACGGCCGTCCCCGAGGGGTACGAACTGCCGGACGACCCTGTCTCCGGACCGTACGAGGTGACGAAGGAGAACAGCTCCGAGGGCGTCACCGTGGAGCTGGCCAACAAGCGCGGCGAGCCGTGCAAGGGCAAGGACTGCAAGCCCCAGCCCCCGTGCGAGTGCCACTGCGAGTGCTGTGACCAAGGCCACGACGGCGAGCACGGCCGCGACTGCCACCACGGCGAGCACGGGAACCACGGCGACCACGGCAAGAACTGCCACCACCACGGCAAGGACGGCCGCCACAACGACGACAAGAACCACGGTCACAACCACCACAACACCCCCAACAAGAACGAGAAGCACGACAAGAACCACAAGGGCGGCGAGCACGGCAAGGGCGGCGAGCACCAGCCGCACGCCGACTCGCGCTCCTGACGCTCACCGGTTCGGCCGTCCATGACTGGGCGGCCGAACCGGCCCGGTGATGCACTGACAGGGCCCTGGAACGTTCTCCCAGGAGGTTGTGACGTGCGCCCTGTCCGTCTTCCCCGTGCCGTGGCTGCTCTCGCGGCCACGGCACTCCTCAGTGCGGTGACGGCGCTGGCCGGCGCCGCATCTGCCTCCGCTGCCTCCGCCGGTGCTGTTGCCGACGACGCCGCGTGCACCGCGCCCACCGGGCCCTATCAGCGCCCGTTGGAGAAGCACCTGGGTCGGCCCGTCGACGGCCTGGCAGTCAGTCTTGGACTGCCGGGCCATCTGCGCCTTCCAGGCCCAGCACGGCACCGCGCGCACCGACGGCTATGCCGACCTCGGCACGTATCGCACGCTTGTCGCGGTGCAGGCCGCACACCGCCCGAATGCCGCTGGTCACTGCCCGGTTCGCTCCTTCCGAGTCACCTGCGTCGACATGAACCGACAGTTGCTTTGTGTGCAGACCGGCGACCGGCTGGACTTCGGCCCCGTGCCGATCCGCACCGGCCGGGACGCCCAGGAGACCCGGCCGGGTTGGCACGCGATCTACTCCCGGATCAAGGACCACGTCTCCACCCTCTACGCCAACGCCCCCATGCCGTAAGCCCAGTTCTTCGACGGCGGCGGCTCAGCCGGCTGCGTGAACCTCACCGTCAAGGACGCGGCGACGCTGTGGGACCTCCTGCACCTGGAGGACCGCGTCTACGTCTGGGGCACCAAGCCCGGCACGGCCGACTGAACCGCTCCGTCCTGCCTTGCCGCCCTGCACTGCCCTGCGCTGACCTGCCCTGTCTCGGCCTGGCCTGTCCTGTCCTAGCCCGCCGGCCCCGGCCAGCGATCGGCCGCCCTCGCACTGGCCCGCCCGCTCCGGTCCCGCCCGCACTGGCCTGCCACCCGTCGGCCCGCCGCGCGCCTGCCCTAGCCCTGCTTGGACCAGCCGCTCACCTCACGGCGCGATGCCCGTCTCGCGTCCAGCAGGTGCCTGTATCGCCTCCCTCGGGTGCCTGCTTCGCCCGGATCAGATGCCCGTATCGCCCACGTGGGCTGACCGCTTCGCGGATGCGTGCGTGGTGCGGGTGGTGGGTGAGAGGTCTCCGGCGGCTGAGTGTCGGCTGGTTGGGGTCGGTGTTGGGCCGCCGAGTGGCTCGGGTCGGGTGTCGGGTGGGCCGGGCGGTGGGGCGTTGGCTCGTTGGGGGCCTGTGGGGCGCCGCCCGCCCGGTGGCTGCCCTACTCGCCGTCGGGGCCCCGTCCGGAGCACGGGTTCGGGTCCGGGCGTATGTCGGCACGGGTGGTGGTGAGGTCGGGACTGGTGGAGTCCGCGCCGGTGGAGCTGGTATCGACGGAGTTGGCGTCCCCTGGGCTGGTGTCCGCAGGGCGGTTGATCGGGTGGTCCGTGGTGGTGGCGTCCGTGTCGGGGGGTCGGCCGCGCCTGGGCGGGGCTCGCGGGCCGCGTCGTGCTCGCTGCCTCCGCCGTGCTGCCCGTACCGTGCGCGGCCGTGCTCCGCCTGGTCCACACGGGGCGCGTAGGCAGCGGCGTGTGCCCTGCGGTGCCAGGCCATGGCGCGTTCCTCGGGTGACGGCGCGTTCGCCGCGGCCTCGATGCGCCGGGCGCGGTTGCGGCGGCGGCGCATCGCGTGGGTCAACCGCTGTGATGAGCGCCGCGAACACCAGCCCGACCCCGAGCGCCGGCAGCAGTGCGAAGGGCGGCGGGTCCCAGGTGCCGGCAGCGTCCAACGCGTACCCGACGCCGACCGCGAGCGCCGCGGCGCCGGCGATGAGTCGGCCTGGTTCGAAGGTGTGCCGTTTCATCGCCGTACCACCGCCACCTGTCCCACGCCCACGTCGAGATCGAGCACCAGCGTGCCGCGTGTCTTCGCCGCCTGCCTGCGGCTGGATCGTCACCTCGCGCGAGCGTCGGGGTGCCACGTCGACGTCGTCCCCGCGCTCGCCCGGGAGTTCGATGTCGCCGAAGCCCACCGCCACCGTGAGCCGCAGCTTCACGTCGGCGGGCACCGTGACCTGCAACTTGCCCGCGCCGACCGAGGCGTGCGTGCCGAGCGTACGGCCGCGGCCCGGGCGCAGCTTGGTCAGGTCGAGCTTGGCGTACCCGGTGCCCAGCTCGTACCGATCGCGCAGCTCGGCCGACTCGGTGGCCTGCCAGGTGCGCTCGCGCCAGTCGGCGGTCACCGACTTTGGCAGCGCCGCGGCGCCCGCGAGCAGCGTGGCCGTCAGCACCACGGAGACCATCGTGCCGCCGCTGGTGCGCCCGTACAGGCTGCTGACCGCCAGTCCGACGCCGAACACCGCCAGCGCGCACGCCAGCCCTATCTCCAGGCTGGTGCCGAGTGGCTTGGTGCTCCAGGTGGCGCTGACGCCGATCACGGCGGCACACGTGGCCAGCAGGAACGTCCGGCCGCCGATGCCCTCGCCGCGCGGGGCGGGCGGCGGGCTCACGGAGGAACCCGCGCGCCGCTCGTACGGGGTGTCGTCGGGGCCCCACAGGTAGGCCGTGACCGTGACGGGGCGGATGGCGCCGGGGAGCCCCGTCGTGCCGTCCTTGACGATCGGGTCGCGCCACTAGGAGGGGGAGCCGGGCACAGGCGGGGCCTGCGTCTCGGGGGGGGGGTGCGTCGGCGACCGCCTGCGCCGTCGCCGGGTCCACCGGGCCGTCGCCCTCCGCGTGTCGCCGGTGCCGCGACCAGTACCCCGCGCCGACCGCGGCCAGCGAGACCATCATCGCGAAGCCCACGACACTGCCGTTGTTGAGCATCGATCAGGAACAGGCCGCAGCCGACCAGGGCGGCCAGCACGGCGGTCAGCGCCGGGCCCTCGACGCGTCCGGACAGCAGCCGCCGGCCCTCGTTCTCATCCTCCCCGTAGCTCGGGATGAGCAGCCAGGCGAAGCCGTACGCGACTAGGCCGAGGCCGCCCGCCGCGCCGAGCACGGCGAGCACCACGCGGAAGATGACCGGGTCCAGGTCGCAGTACCGGCCGAGACCCCCGCACACACCCGAGATCACCTTGTGCTCACGGCTGCGCCGCAGGGGCTCGCGCGCGGGCGGCCCAGGCTCGGTGGCCGTGGCGCCGCCGGGCGCCGCCGGGGTGCCCGGCGGCGCCGTGCTCGGCGGTGGGTGCATCGGTCATGAGTCCATGGTGTCAACCCGGCTCGCCAGATGGCAGCCGCCATGACCCTGGCCGTTCCCTGAGATCCCCCCGACCCACCCCCAAGGGGCGCTCGTGCGCGCCGCGCGCCCCGTCGATCGATGGGGACCCGGAGGTCGAGAGGCGGCCCAAGCGAGGCGGAGAGCCCGATTCCGCGTTGTTTCCCCCAGCCTGGGGAGCACTCCCAGGGGGCGCGACGTGCGACGCGACGCGGGAGTACGGCAAGGAGGCGGCTATCGTGGCCGTTCGAACGGTGCTGGGGGAAGTAGAGGGGTGTGCGGTGTCGGACGAGGGGCGGTTGGTCGCTAAGCGGTACCGGCTGGCGGAGCGGATCGGCCGCGGCGGCATGGGCACCGTGTGGAGAGCCGCCGACGAACTGCTGGGCCGTCAGGTCGCCATCAAGCAGTTGCACATCTCGCCGCACCTGGCCGCCGACGAACTGGCCACACTGTACGAGCGGACGCGGCGCGAGGCGCAGAGCGCCGCGCGCATCGCCCATCCCAACGTGGTCGTGGTGCACGACGTCGTGGACGACCGCGGCGTGCCGTGCATCGTGATGGAGTACGTGCCCTCCACGACCCTCGCCGACGTGCTCAAGCGCAAGGGCCGCATCGAGCCCGAGGAGGCCGCCAGGATCGGCCGCGGCATGATCGCCGCGCTGCGGGCCGCCCACGCGGCGGGCGTGCTGCACCGGGACGTCAAGCCGGGCAACGTACTCCTGGGCATCGGCGGCAGCCCCGGCCCCGGCCACCACACCGACGGCGCCCCCGGCGACCGCGAGGCCAGCGGCGGACACCGCGCCGTGGGGCACGGCCCGCTCGGCGACGGCCGGGTGGTGCTCACCGACTTCGGCATAGCCGTCGCCTCCGGCACCTCGACCCTGACCAAGACCGGCGAACTCGTCGGCTCCATCGACTACGTGGCCCCCGAGCGCGTCAAGGGCGGCAAGCCGGGCCCCGCGTCCGACCTGTGGGCGCTGGGTGCGACGCTCTACCAGGCGGTGGAGGGGCGGCCTCCGTTCCGCAAGAACACCGCGTTCGAGACGGCGTACGCGATCGCCGTGGACGAGCTGCCGCCGCTGCGCCACGCCGGCGTCCTAGCGCCGCTCGTGGAGGCCCTGCTCGACAAGGACCCGGACGTGCGGCCGTCGGCGGAGACGGTGGAGTGGACGCTACGGGCCGCCGCTGAGGCCGAGACGGAGCTGATGCGGTCGTCGCTGCTGCCCGAAACGGGGGACGCCGCCCGCGCCACACCTGACGCGGCCGCACGCACCACACCTGACGCCGTGGCACCAGACGCCACCGCGACCGCGAACCCTGAGCCGGCCACGGCACCGACCCGGGTCAACGGCGGCGTGGCGGCCACCGGGCCGGAACCGACTCCCGGGACGGCGCCGGCCGGCGCTGCGAACACGGCCTCCGGGGCGACGTCGGGCACCACCGCGCACCCCTCACGCGACATCACCCCCGATCCGGCCCACCCCCACACGCCCACCCCGGGCGGGCCGCACTCGGACGTCGGTACCGTTCCCACCCGCTTGCGGGCCGACCGCCAGCCGACCCACACATCGCAGCAGCCGAACCAGCCCCAACAGACGCAGCAACTACGGCAATCACAGCAGTCCAACCGGTCGCCTCAGTCCCATCAGCCGCGGCAGTCGCCGCAAACCAGTCAGTCGTAGCAGCCGCGACAGACACATCAGCCCGCACAGTCCCTCCAGCACCCGACGCCCCCGCAGCAGCCTCACCCACACGCGCAGAGCCATTCCACGCCGGTAGGACACGCGTCGGTAGGGCAGGCGCCGGGCGCGCACCCACAGACAGGTCACGCGTCCAGACAGGTCACGCGTCGGCGGGCCGTTCGTCCTCGCCCACCGCGCCCACCTCGATCGGCGTGCCGGACGGGGCGGGTGGTGCGCGCGGGCGGCGGCGTGGGCGGGCGACACTGTGGGGCGCGGTGGCCGTGGGGTTGATCGCGGCCGGTGCCGGCGCCGTGGTCGTCTATCTGGCGTCGAGCGACAAGGACGACGGCGGCGCGCGGCCCAGCGCGCGGCAGAGCGCGTCGCAGCGGCCCGGCAGCGACGGAGCGGTCCCGGCGAAGCCCGGCGCGCCGAAGCCCAAGCCGTCCCCGGTGCTGGCCGGTTACCACCTAGTGCACGAGAAGGACCTGGGCGTCTCATTCCCGGTTCCGGACGGCTGGACGCGCAAGTCGGGCACCGGCGAGCAGGTCGACTACGTGGACCCCACCGGCAAGGTCGGCATCAAGATCAACGTGCTGGACTTCGCCAGCTCCGACCACCTGGAGCACTTCGAGGACATCGAGGCGCAGTGGCGCGAGCGCGAGCCCACGCTCAAGCGGCTGCGCATGCAGCGCACGACCTTCCGCGGCGACCCCGCCGCCATCTGGGAGTTCTCCTTCCGCGGTAGGGCCAGTGATTTCCGCGGCATCGACCTCGGCTTCGGCGAGGTGGGCAAGGAGGAGTACGCCATCTACGTGTCGGGCCCGAGCGAGCAGTGGTCGGAGTACCGGCCCATCTTCGACGTCATCAAGCACAGCTTCCACACGGCCGACGACGTCAAGAGGGCGCAGGGCGCGGCGGCCGGCACCGACTCCTGACCGTCACCGTCACCGTCACCGACATCGCCGTCGTCACCGTCACCGTCGTTCGGCTGGTCGGCGGTCGGCGGTCGTGGGTGGGCGACCGTTGGTCGGCGGTCGCCGGTCGCCAGCGGGTGGGCGGTGGCGGCCCGGTGGCGGTCCGGCCGGACCCCGATCGGGGCAGGTCGGAGGGGGAGCGCGGGGTGCCCTGACGAGCGCCCCTAGGTGAGCCTCCGGGTTCCGGTGTACAGGATCAGGGTCAGCCCCTGATGTCCGGGCCGCGGTGCTCGTGTGACGATCAGGACATGACCGCCGCATCGCCCCCCACCGAGCCGCCCCTGCGCAAGCTGTACCGCAGCGCCGAGGGGGCCGGATGCTGGGTGGCGTCGCCCGGGGCCTGGCGGGCCACCTCGGGCTGCCGGTCTCCTGGGTCCGCATCGTGTTCCTCGCGTTCCTCATGGCCGAGGGGTTCGGCGTCCTGCTCTACGCCCTGTTCTGGCTTCGTGGTGCCGCTCGGCGTCGGCGGCGTGGAGGCCCCGCGGCCCGCGGCCGTCACGGGCCGGGACGGCAAGCGCAGGCTGCTGGCCCGCAAGCCGGACAAGGGCCAGATATTCGCCCTGATCGCGGTCGTGGCGGGGATGGCCATCTTCGTCAGCAGCTTCCAACTCGGCCGGGCCAACGCCTATGTCTGGCCGCTGCTGCTGATCGGCGCGGGCGTGGCGCTGGTGTGGAGGCAGGCGGACAACGCGCGGCGCGCGCAGTGGGTGGAGCTCAGCCGCCGCAAGCGGCTGCTGCCGATCGCGTGCGGCGCGGCGGGCGTCGTGCTGGTCAGCGCCGGCGTGACTGGCATCGTCGTGATGCAGGGCTCGGCCCGCCACCTGGGCGCCGTGCTCCAGGCGGCGCTCGCCGCCCTCGTGGGCATAGCCCTGCTCGCGGGGCCGTATCTGGTGCGCATGCCTCAGGACCTGTCCGAGGAGCGGTTGATGCGCATCCGGGCCCAGGAGCGCGCCGAGGTCGCCGCCCACGTGCACGACTCGGTACTGCACACGCTCACCCTGATCCAGCGCAACGCCGAGGACGCGCGTGAGGTCACCCGGCTGGCCCGGGCCCAGGAGCGCGAGCTGCGCGCCTGGCTGAACCGGCCCGAGGGCCGGGGGAAGGAGGAGGCCGACGAGCCGGCGACGCTCGCGGACGCGGTCAAGAGCACGGCGGCGGAGGTCGAGGACCACCACGGCGTGCCCGTCGAGGTGGTGTGCGTCGGCGACTGCCCGTTGGACGACCGGCTGCTCGCGCAGATGCAGGCCGCGCGCGAGGCGATGGTCAACGCGGCCAAGTACGGTGGCGAGGGCGGTGCCGTGCAGGTCTTCGCCGAAGTGGAGGGGCGTACGGTCTTCGTGTCCGTGCGGGACCGGGGCCCGGGCTTCGATCTGGACGCGGTGCCGGACGACCGGATGGGCGTACGCGAGTCGATCATCGGCAGAATGCAGCGCAACGGAGGCACGGCGCGGCTGCGCTCCGCGCCGGACGGGCACCGAAGTGGAACTTGAGATGGAGAGGGTCGCGACATGACCGAAGGCGTGACGGGCACCGGAGGCAGTGGCGGCGCGGCGGGCGCGGCGGGGGCCGAGCGGCACGTCCGGGTCGTGCTGGTGGACGACCACCGGCATGTTCCGTACGGGCGTGCAGGCCGAGATCGGGGCGACCGAGCGCACGGGCGTGGAGGTGGTGGGCGAGGCGGCCGACGTGGACCAGGCGGTCAGCGTCATCGCCGCCACCCGCCCCGAGGTGGTGCTGCTCGACGTGCACCTGCCCGGGGGCGGCGGCGTCGAGGTGCTGCGTCGCAGCGCCGCGCTGATGGGCGACGCGTCGAACCCGGTGCGCTTCCTGGCCCTGTCGGTCTCCGACGCGGCCGACGACGTCATCGGCGTCATCAGGGGCGGCGCCCGCGGGTACGTCACCAAGACCATCACCGGCACCGACCTGGTCGCCGCGATCTTCCGGGTGCGGGACGGCGACGCGGTGTTCTCGCCGCGCCTCGCGGGCTTCGTCCTCGACGCCTTTGCCTCCACGGACGCGCCGCCGGTGGACGAGGACCTGGACCGGCTGACCCAGCGCGAGCGCGAGGTGCTGCGGCTGATCGCGCGCGGTTACGCGTACAAGCGGTTACGCGTACAAGGAGATAGCCAAGCAGTTGTTCATCTCCGTGAAGACGGTCGAGTCCCACGTCTCCGCGGTGCTGCGCAAGCTCCAGCTCTCCAATCGGCACGAGCTGACCCGCTGGGCCACCGCGCGCCGACTGGTCTGAGCGAGCGTGCGCCACCCACCGGGCCCCTCCGGCCCATCGGGCTCCTCTGGCCCGCCGGGCCCCTCTCGCCCACCGGTCCCGGCCGCACCGCCGGTACGCCGGGCCGGTCGCCGGTCCCACCGCGGGCGCGGCTCCGGTGCTCCACCTGGAGGGCCCTACCGCGACGCGCCTCGCGCGGGAGCCAGCCCCAGCGGGGCCCGGTGCGTGCCCCGGCTGCGGGGAGTTCGGGGCCGGGCCCCGGGGGCGGCGTGGGCGGGCGCGCTCACGGGCGTTCTCAGAGGCGCTGAAGTCCGCTCAGGGGCGGTAGACCTCGCCGGGCTCCGGCACGGCCGGCGCCATGAGCTGGGGCACGGTCACGAAGGTGAAGCCGCGCTTGTGGAGGGCGTCGATGATGCCGGGTACGGCGGGCACCGTACCGTCTTAGATGTCGTGCAGCAGGATGATGCAGTCCCGGTCGGCCAGGTCCAGGACCCGCTTCCTGATCAGCGCGGAGTCCGTCGTGGAGTAGTCCTTGGCGGTCACGCTCCACAGCACCTGGGAGAGGCCGAGTTCCTTGCTGACCTTGGAGACGTCCTTGTTGGTGCGGCCCTGCGGCGGGCGCATGAGGGTCGGCTTGTGCCCCGTTATCTCCTCTATCCCGTCCTGGGTGAGTGCTAGTTTCTTGCGCGCCTCGTCGGGTTCGAGGTCGGTCAGCCGGGGGTGCGACCATGTGTGGTTGGCCACCTCGTGGCCCTCCGCCGCGATCCGGCGTACGAGGTCGGGGTGCTTCTTCACGTGGTTCTTGCCGAGCAGGAAGAAGGTCGCGGGGACCTTCTTGTCCTTCAAGGTGTCCAGGAGTTGCCCGGTGTCCTTGCCGGGGCCGGCGTCGAAGGTCAGCGCGATGCACTTGGCCTTCGCGCAGTCCACCGCTCCCTGCTTCCCCTTCGCGTTGTCGCCGGCCTTGGACCGCGCGGACGCCGGCCACGTCGTGTCGGTCTGGTCCGACGAGCAACCGCTCAGCACGAGCGCGAGGGACAGCGCGCCGGCCGCGGCTGCGGCCGTGCCCGAGGCCCGCGGCCTCCGCCGGCGGGCGGCGCCCCCGGAGCCGGCGCGTTGGACTCCTCTGGGGCGGGGGAGGCGGAGACAACGGTGTCAGGCGCGCCGGACGTGGCGGGTTCAGGAAGCATGCCGAGCACTGCACAAGTTGTTTATACACGAAGTTCATACACCCCCTCCTGGTGTTATGCCTACGGGGAGCGTGGCTCGCGGGCGGCGGGCCGGCGGGTTCGCGGGGCGTGCCGCGCCGCTCGCCGGAGGGCGTCGAGGGGGGCGGGCTGTCCGGAGGTGGCGCGCTCAGCGCCGCTACGGGTACGTGCGGAAGTCGGTCGTGTTCCACGGTCCAACTGCCCACGGTGACGATGTCACCGAAGACGTAGTCGCTGCGCGTGCGGTAGCGCGGTCCGTCGGGCCCGCGACCGGGGTCGGAGAGCGCGGCCACGGTGCCCTTGCGGGGGTCGACGAGGAGGTAGAGCGGAATGCCCATCGCCGGGTACGCCGCCATCTTGTCCAGGTAGTCGTTGGTGTGGTTGGACGGGGAGACGATCTCGGCGACGAGCGCCACGTCCGCCGGTTCGAAGGGGTTCATGGTCCGCTCGGTAAAGACGTCGTACGGCACCACGAGCACGTCCGGCCTCTGCAGTCGGCCGATGGTGGGGTCTGCGACCTCCCCGCCGGTGTGGGCGATCAACCGCGGAGAGCTCTCCCGCAACTGCTCTGCTAGTTGCTCGCGGATCAGCCACACGATGAGCTCGTGTGGCCGTCCGGGGGACATCATCATCACGATCTGATCCCCGACGATCTCGTAGCCGACGAAAGGGTCGGGGGCGTGCCGTGCGAGTTCTTCGCCGATCTCCCACATGCGTGCGTAGTCCACCGTCGTACCGCCTGTTCGCGTGGGCCAAGGCCGGCTGGCGTAACGATTCAAGCGTACGTCGTGGCGAGCCGGCTCAACCTCGGGCGGCCGAACCTGACCCTCGGGCGTGCTGGGGCGGGGCGGGCCGTGGCGGCGCGTCCCGCCCCAGCGGCTGTACCCCGAGCGCCACCCCATCCCGCGCGCCCCGACCCCTTCTGCCGCCCCGACCCCTTCTGCCGCCCCGCCCCCTTCTGCCGCTCCCGACTCGGTTACTCCCTCCTCCCTCCCCTACTCCTCGCCCCGCCACAGGTCGGTGCCGAAGACCTCGTAGTGGATGCGGTCCGCGGGCAGGCCGAGGGCGCAGAGTTGGGCGCGGGTCGCGCGCAGGAAGGGGAGGGGACCGCACAGGTAGGCGGTGGTGTGGGCGAGGTCGGGCAGCGGGACGGCGGACAGGTCGACGCGGCCGGTGCGGTCGGCCGGCCAGGTGCCGGCCGGCTCCTCGTACCAGACGTGGGCGACGGCGTCCAGCAACTTCCGGACCAGGGCGTCGAGTTCCTCGCGGAAGACGTGGGTGCGCTCGGCGTGGTCGCCGTGGACGGCGACCACGGGCCGCCCCGCCCCGGTGGTCAGCAGGTGGTCGAGCATGCCGATCAGTGGCGTGCAGCCGATGCCGGCGGAGACCAGCAGGAGGGGGCCGTCGTCGCGCGCGTCGAGCGTGACGTCACCGAACGGCAGGCTGACGCGCAGCGTGTCGCCGGCGCGTACGCGGGCGTGCAGATGCGTGGAGACCGCGCCGTCCGGCGCACCTTCGCTCTCGCCGGTGGCGGCCTTGACCGTCAGGCGCAAGCCTTCGGGGCGGGCCGCGCTCACGCTGTACTGGCGTATCTGGCGTGCCCCGTCGTCCAGTTCGACCTGCACGGAGACGTACTGGCCGGGCCGGGACGGCGGGGGCGGCGTGCCGTCGGCGGGCCGGATCAGGAAGCTCACCACGCCGTCCGCCTCCGGCGTGCGCTCCAGTACCCGGTACTCCCGCCACACGTCGCCCTCGGCCACGCCGGCCGCCGCGTACAGCCGACCCTCCGCGGCGAGCAGCGAGTCGGCGAGCAGCCAGTAGACCTCGTCCCAGGCGGCCACCCCCTCCGTGACGGCCTCGCCCAGAACCTCGGCGATGGCCGCGAACAGGTGGGTGTGCACGACGTCGTACTGGTCGCGGGTGACGCCGAGTGAGACGTGCTTGTGGGCGATGCGGCCGAGCAGTTCGTCGGGCGCGGTGGGCGACGGCCCGACCAGCGTCGTCGCGAACGCCGCGAGGGCGCCGGCGAGCGCCTGCCGCTGCGTCCCGTTGGCCTGGTTGCCACGGTTGAACAGGTCGCGCAGCAGCTCGGGGTGGGCCGCGAACAGCCGGTCGTAGAAGCGTGCGGCGATCTCGTCGAGCGCGCCGTGCACGGCGGGCAGCGTGGCACGGACCGCGACGGCCGACTTCTCGGACAGCATGGCTACTCCAAATCAGATTCTTAGATTCGTATTTTTGGTTGAGGCTTCCCGCGGAAGGGGCCGCGAGCATCCGGCGCCAGGGCCGGTCAGGGGGAGTGGGGAGAGGCGGCGTGGGCCTGGGGCCTCGGGCGTGGTGGCGCGGGGTGGCCGCGTGGGACGCGGGCGGGCTTGGTCGCGGCCCGCGTGGTGCGCGGCGGGCGCGGCGAATGGTGGTCGGGTGACGGGTGGTGTTCAGGTGCTAGGTGGGGCGGGGTGTGAGGCCCAGCAGGACGGGGCCGGTCGGGGCGGAGACGAGGTCGGCGATGGTGATCGGGTTGAGCGTGGCGTAGAAGGACTCCTGCGCCTGGCGTAGCGCGCTACGCAGCCGGCACGCCGTGCGCAGCGGGCACGGCGGGTCGTCCTCGCAGCCCACCACGTCGCCCGCCCCTTCCAGCTCGCGCACCAGCCAGCCGAGCGACGCGGCGCGCCCGGTCGAGGTCAGCGCCAGCCCGCCGCCCCGGCCGCGCCGGGCCTCGACCACGCCGAGGTGGCGCAGCCGGGTGACGACCTTCGCGGCATGGGTGTACGGCACGGCGACGGCGTCGGCCACCTCACGGGTGGTCGGCGCGCTCTCCGCGTCGAGCACCGCGAGGCGCATGGCGACACGGAGCGCCAGATCGGTGGCCTTGGTCAGTCGCACGCCGCGATTCTATGGAATACGCATCTGGCATTCATCTTTGGGGGTGCCTTGGGGGTGCCTTCTGTCCCCCAGCCCGTGCACTCAGCGGTCCAGCGGCCTCCCGCCGGACGCCACACCACCCCGCCAGGCCGCGACCGGTACGGGACCCCCGCCGCCCCTGCCACGCCCGGCGGACGCTGCGCCCGGCGGACGCCGCTCCCTCCCGCCAGCAGCCAGCGGAAACCGCCTCCACTGGCGAGCGGAACCGCCCCCGTGCCAGGGGAGACGGGCCCGCCCCGTGCCAGGGGAGACGGGCCCGCCGCGCGGACGCGGTCCCGGCGGGTCAGGCCGGCCGCACGCTCCCGTACAGCGGCATCGTGTAGATCGACTCGACCCGCACGTCGGTCCCGGGCCGCGGCGCGTGGATCATCTTGCTCGCGCCGACGTAGAGGCCCACATGGCTGCTGTCGCCGTAGAAGAAGACCAGGTCACCGGGGGCGAGGTCGGTGGTGGCGATGCGTTGGCCGGCCTTGACCTGGTCCCAGGTGGTGCGCGGCAGGGTCACCCCGGCGGCCTTCCACGCGCCCTGCGTCAGCCCGGAGCAGTCGTACGAGTCGGGGCCTGTGGCGCCCCACACGTACGGCTTGCCGAGCTGTGCCCGCGCGAAGTCGATCGCCCGCTGCGCCTTCGCCGTGTCGGCCGGGGGAGCGGGGCCGCTCGGGCGGGTGTCGCCCGAGCCGTCGCCGTGGCCCGCGTCCTCGCCCTGGCCGCTTCCGGCGCCGCCGTCGCCGCCCGTGTCGCCGTCGTTCTCGCGCTGTTCCCGCTCCCGCTCGCGCTGTTCCCGCTCCTTTGGCTCCTTCTCCGCCTGCTTACGGGCCAACTCCTCGGCTTTGCGCGCGGCCTCGGCCTGCTTCTTCCGCTCCAGCTCCGCCAGCCTGGCCTTCTCCTCGGCGGTCAGCCTGGACAGCAGCTTCCGGGCCTCGGCCGGCTTGGTCTGTACGGACTTCCGCTTGGCCCGCAAGTCGTCCTGGGCGGCAGTGAGGGAGGCCAGGCTCCGCGTCGCCCTGCCGCGCTGGGTGGCCGCCGCCGACCGCCGGGCCTCGTAGTCCGCCAGCGCCCGCTGCTGCCGACTGGTCATCCGGGCCAGCAGGTGCGACTGGTCGAAGAGGCTCTTGGAGTCGGCGGCCAGGAGCAGCGTCGCGGTCGAGTGGGCGCTGCCGCTGGTACTGGGCCGCCGCGAAGGTCCCCAGCCTGCGGCGCGCCTCGTTGACCTGCTCGGTGTGCTCGGATATGTCCCCGAGCAGTTCGTCCACCCGGGCCTGTTGCGCGTCCGTGCGCTCCTTGGCGCCGTTGTACGCCTGGGTGGCCCTGCCGGCCTCGCGGTACAGCGCGTCGACCCGGTCCCGCACCTCCTCAACCGAGGGGCGCGGCTCGCGCGGTACGGCGGTGGCCGACGGCACGAACTGGGCGAGGAGGGCGAGGGAGGCGAGCACGGCCGTGGTGAGGCCGGCGGCGGTACGACGACCGGCCGTCACGTCCAGCCGGGACCGCGACCTGCGGTGTGACGCCAAGGGAGGCGACTCCTTCCGTGGACCGCCTACCGGGTGAGCTGTCGGGTTCGGGCGCTCCGCGCGGCTCGGGGACGGGCGTCGCCGAGCGCACGGTGAGGGAAGGGAATGCCCTATGGTCCGCACGTGGGGGCGCGGTCCGATTCACCCCGGTGGTACTTTTCCCGCCTACGGGGGACTCCCGTGAGGCGCGGGGAACGGTGGGTCCCCGGCTCCGGCCGCCTGACGGGGCCGAACTCGGCGCGGGCCGCCCGTCGCCGACGCTCTCTCCGAGGGGGTACGGGCTGCCATGACCAGGCACCGTAGCCAATGGCGCGGGCGGCTGGGAAGGCCGGTCTTCGACATGTCGGGAAGGGGTCCGGGGAAGGGCCGTGCGGGTTGTCAGTGGTGCCGCCTACACTCTGTTCGCGATGAGCAGCCTCTTTGACGACGACTTCCTGGCGGATCTTGCTCGGGCGGGCGGCGAGCCCCCGCCCGAGGAGCCAGAGATCCCCGAGGAAGCCCCGGGCGACCCGACGGTGCCCGCGGGCCAGGCCCCGGAGCAGGTCCCGCACGACCTGTTCGAGGGCTGGGACCTCGCCCCGAGCGCGGGCCCGGGGCCGGCCGCCGGCTTCGGCGAGCGCGCCGGCCGCGCGGGGGCCGACGCGTACGGCGAGGAGCCGTACGGCGAGCCCGAGGCGTACTACCGCAACGGCGCGCCGCGCCCGGCCGTGGACCCGGCCGCGCTGCTCGAGGGGATGAACGAGCAGCAGCGGGCCGCGGTCGTGCACGCCGGATCGCCGCTGCTCATCGTCGCCGGCGCCGGTTCGGGCAAGACCCGGGTGCTCACCCACCGCATCGCGCACCTGCTGGGCGCCCGCCGCGCGCACCCCGGCGAGATCCTGGCGATCACGTTCACGAACAAGGCCGCGGGCGAGATGAAGGAGCGCGTCACAGACCTCGTGGGCCAGCGCGCGAACGCCATGTGGGTGTCCACCTTCCACAGCGCCTGCGTGCGCATCCTGCGCCGCGAGTCCAAGAAGCTCGGCTTCACGTCCTCGTTCTCGATCTACGACGCGGCCGACTCCAAGCGGCTGATGGCCCTGGTCTGCCACGACCTGGACCTGGACCCGAAGCGGTTCCCGCCCAAGTCCTTCAGTGCCAAGATCTCCAACCTCAAGAACGAGCTCATCGACGAGGAGACCTACGCCGCGCAGGTGGGCGGCGACGGCGCGGGCTCCGGTGGCGGCTTCGAGAAGACGCTGGCCGAGGCGTACACGATGTACCAGGCCAGGCTGCGCGAGGCCAACGCCCTCGACTTCGACGACATCATCATGACCACGGTGCACCTGCTCCAGGCGTTCCCGGACGTCTCGGAGCACTACCGCCGCCGGTTCCGGCACGTGCTGGTGGACGAGTACCAGGACACCAACCACGCGCAGTACACGCTGGTGCGCGAGCTGGTCGGGCCGGCCGAGTCCGCGGCCGAGCTGTGCGTGGTGGGCGACGCGGACCAGTCGATCTACGCGTTCCGCGGCGCGACTATCCGCAACATCCTCCAGTTCGAGGAGGACTATCCGAACGCGACGACGATCCTGCTGGAGCAGAACTACCGCTCCACGCAGACCATCCTCAGCGCCGCCAACGCCGTCATTGAGCGTAACGAGAACCGCCGCCCGAAGAACCTGTGGACGGACGCCGGCGCTGGCGCCACCATCACCGGGTACGTGGCCGACACCGAGCACGACGAGGCGCAGTTCGTCGCGGACGAGATCGACCGGCTCACCGACGCGGGCGACGCCCGCGCCGGCGACGTGGCCGTCTTCTACCGGACCAACGCCCAGTCCCGCGTCTTCGAAGAGGTCTTCATCCGCGTCGGCCTGCCGTACAAGGTCGTCGGCGGCGTCCGCTTCTACGAGCGCAAGGAGGTCCGCGACATCCTCGCGTACCTGCGCGTGCTCGCGAACCCCGAGGACACGGTGCCGCTGCGGCGCATCCTCAACGTCCCCAAGCGCGGCATCGGCGAGCGCGCCAAGGCGATGATCGACGCGCTGGCCCAGCGCGAGCGCATCTCCTTCGCCCAGGCCCTGCGCCGGGTCGACGAGGCGTACGGCATGGCCGCGCGCTCCGTCAACGCGGTCAAGCGCTTGAACGTGCTCCTCGAAGACCTGCGGACCATCGTGGAATCCGGGGTCGGGCCGGTCACCGTGCTTGAGGCGGTCCTCGAGCGCACGGGTTACCTCGCCGAGCTCCAGGCGTCCACCGACCCGCAGGACGAGACCCGGGTGGAGAACCTCCAGGAACTCGCGGCGGTGGCGCTGGAGTTCGAGCAGGAGCGCGGCGTGACCCCGGGCGAACCGGTGGACGCCGGGGCGCGGCCGGCCGCAGGCTACGCCGGCGCGGGCGAGACCGCGGCCCCCGCCGCGGTGGCCGAGGGCGTGGTGGCCCGGGGCGTCGAGGCCGGGGCGGGTGCGAACTTTGGGGCCGCCGGCGGGCCGGACGAGTCGGACACGGCGGTTCGGCCGGTGGCGGCGCAGGCCGCCGCCGTGGGGGCCGAGGACGCGGCGGCCGCCGGTGCCGGGGCCACCACCGGTACGCTGGCCGACTTCCTGGATAAGGTGGCGCTGGTCGCCGACTCCGACCAGATCCCCGACGAGGACGCGGAGGGCACCGGCGTGATCACGCTGATGACCCTGCACACCGCGAAGGGCCTGGAGTTCCCGGTGGTCTTCCTGACCGGCCTGGAGGACGGGGTCTTCCCGCACATGCGGGCGCTCGGCCAGGTCAATGAGCTGGAGGAGGAGCGCCGCCTGGCGTACGTGGGCATCACGCGCGCCCGCGAGCGGCTCTACCTCACCCGCTCCACCATGCGCAGCGCCTGGGGCCAGCCCGCGTACAACCCGCTGTCCCGGTTCCTCGATGAGATCCCCGACCAGTTCCTGACCTGGAAGCGCACGGGCCCGGCGATGCCGTCCGCCTCGATGAGCTCGGTGGCCTCCTCGCTCTCCTCGTCACTGTCCGCGTCCGCACGCTCCGGCGGCGGCCGGGGCACCAGCAACGCCTTCCCCACCCGCCGGGTCAAGGACCGGCCGGTGGTCTCGCTGGCCGTGGGCGACCGGGTCACGCACGACTCGTTCGGCCTGGGCACGGTCGTGGGGGTCAAGGGCAGCGGCGACGCGGCCGAGGCCACGATCGACTTCGGCGAGGAGAAGCCCAAGCGGCTGCTGCTGCGGTACGCGCCGGTGGAGAAGCTGTAGCCGTACGCCCCGGCGCGCGGGCCCACCGCGCGCCGGGGCCGACACCCGGACGGCCCGGTGTGCGGGCGGGTGCGGGGCGCTCGCACGGTTTGTGGGGCGCTCGCGGGTGGGGGCGTGCGCCCGGCGCGGCGGGCTTGAGGGGCGTGCGCCCGGGCCCGGCCGCTTGGCATGCCGTGTGTCGTGCTGTCACCGCCGGCCGGCGCGCGAGCGAGGCGCCGCCGGCGGCGCGCTGTCAGGTGGGGTCGAGTCCGTGTCCGCGCAGCCAGGGCAGCGGGTCGATGGCTGAACCGCCGCCGGGGTGCACCTCGAAGTGCAGGTGCGGGCCGGTGGAGTTGCCGGAGTCGCCCGAGTAACCAATGGTGTCGCCTGCCTGCACCGATCCGGTACGCACCTTCGTGCTGCCGAGGTGGCAGTACCAGGGTCTCGGTGCCATCGGGCGACGTCACTATCGCCATGTTCCCGTACGCGGTGTTGAACTGCGTCCGCACCGTGCCGTCGGTAGCGGCCATGACGGGCGTGCCGTAGTTGACGGGGAAGTCGATGCCGGTGTGCACCGACATCCAGTTGATGCCCGCCTGCCCGTATTGCGCGCTGAGTCGGTGCTGCTGCACCGGGAGCGCGAACTTGGGGCGCACGGCCTCCTTGCGCGCGGCCTCCTCCGCCTTGCGCCTCTTCTCGGCGGCCTGCCGCGCCTTGAGGTCGATGCGCTCCTGGGTGCGGCTGGCGCGGTTGGCGAAGTTGTCGGCCTTCTCGGTGAGCCCGGCGAGCTGGGTGTCCAGCTTGCTGTTGGCGGCGGTGGGCTGCACCATCGGGCGGTCGGGAGCCGCCTGCGTGGTCGACTCGTCCTTCTTGTCGCCGTCGCCGCCCACGCCGCTGACGGACGCGGCGGTCACCGCCGCGACGCCCATGACGGCGACGGACGGTACGGCGACGGTCAGCAGCGCGGAACGTCGCGGGCGCGCGGCCGGCCGATGCCGGCCACGGCCGCCGTCCCGACGCGCGGGCGGGGCGGTGGCGACCGCGGCCTCGGGCTGCTGTCGACGACGGGCGGCGCGGGTGCCGGGCTCCGCGAGGGCGGGGGCCGAGGGGCCGGAGGGGTGGGGGGAGGACGCGTCGCCGGGGGCGGCGTCGAGGTCGTATGGGGCGTCGAGATCGGCCTCGCACAAGGCTGGGAAGGCGGCCGTGCGTTCAGGTTCCGCCTCGGGCGCCGGGTCGTACGCCCGCTCGTGCGCCCTGGTGTGCTCCTCGTCGCCCGACTCCGCCCACGGGTACGGCTGTTCGTAGCCGGGAGCCGCGGCGGGGGCCGTCGCGAAGAAGCCGGTGTCCCAGGCGCCGTTCTCGTCGTACTGCCCCGGCGCGCCGGCGTGCGCCTCGCCCGGCATGTACATCACCGCGTCACGGGCCACGTCGCCGGCGGCGTCCGGAACCTGGAAGGAGCCGGTGTCCCACTGGATGCTGCCGTACGGACCGGACCCGTGCCCGTCGGTCTCCCACTGGCTGGTGTCCCACTGACCGGTCTCGTGCTGTCCGGTGTCCCACTGGTCGGTGTCGTTGCGCCCGGCCTCGTGGCGCCCGGCCTCGCGCGGGGCGCCGTCGAAGGCGCCGGTGTTCCACTGTGTGGCGTCGAACTGCCCGGAGTCGAACTGTCCGGTGCCGTACGCCTGGCCCGCCGTCTGGTCGGCGAAGGGACCGACGTCGAAGGTGCCGGTGGTGAAGGGGCCGCCGTCTAACTGACCGGTGTCCGCGGGCCCGGCGACGAACGGCCCGGTCGCGAACTGCCCGGTGTCGTACGGGCCGGCCTCGAACCGCCCGGTGTCCAACCGTCCCGCGTCAGGCTGCTCCGCCCCCCCAGGCGCTGGCGTCCCACTGACCGGAGGAGTCGGTGTCCGCGCCGGTGAACGGCCCCGTGGCGGGCTGCGGATAACCGGTTGCGGCGGCCCAGTTGGCCGTGGTGTCGTAGCTGCCGGTGTCATAGCCGTTCGACTGATCGTCGTACGCGGCGTTCCACTGCCCGGCGTCGTAGGAGTCGGACGAGTGCCCGTCGTAGCCGGCGTCGTGCGCGGCGTGCTGCTGCCGTCCGCCGTCCGAGGCATCGGGGAGCGCGGGGTCGCCGGCTCCGTCGGCTTCGCCGTAACCGGTCGCGAACTGGTCGAAGGTACCGGTGGCGTAACCGTCGTACCCGGAATAGCCGTGCTGTGCGCTCTGCTGGTCATACGACCCGTAATGCGCTGATGAGGCATCGGGAATATGGGCCGCCGGGTCTGGGTTCCCCGACGGGTGACGGTTGTTCACCACCAACTTCTTTCGCCTCGACAGCAGGAGAATTAGCGGCCACTGTACCCGGCGGTATGCCACGCCGACAATCTTCCGCAGGCTTCTTGCTCGCCGAGAACGGGCATTTGGTCGCCTTTCGCCGCGTCGATCGGCATTACTTGGCCGTGTGTTCGATATCTGTTCGATAAATTTCGCCATGATCGCGCACCCGAAGCCACTTCTCGAGCGTCTACGGGCCCTCTGCGAGGGGGCTGCGCGGGGGGCTCGTGTGCCGGCTTCGCGTAAGCCGTAATCGCCGCGCGGGTGACCAAACTTGTGCCGGGTGCCGGGTGCCGGGTGCCGGGTGCCGGGTGCCGGGTGCCGGGTGCCGGGTGCCCGGTGCCGGGTGCCGGGTGCGACCGGGGGCGCGGCTCGTGATGCGCTGGGCGGCGGTTGGGGCGGGTGGGTCGCGCTGTGGCGCGTGTGGTGAGGCGGGGGGACCAGTGGGCCGAGGCCGGGGAAGCCGGCCGGTGTGGGCCGTACCCTGGGCCGGGCGGCTGACGGCGCAGGGTACGGCGACTTCACGATGGCTTACCCGGTCGTCCCGCGAGCTCGCCGCGTAGCGTACGTGGTGTCCACGTGTGATTTCCCCCTCCCTCTTCACCGGGAAACGGCCGGGTGCGGGATGCTGGCGATAACGTTCGTTCACACCTATGGTCCAGTGACGGCAGTCGTGCGTGGCACGTGCTGGCCGCCTGCGGGAGCAGGGGCCAGGAATCCATAAAGGCATGGAGGGCAGTGATGGGAGTGACCGGTCCGATCCGCGTGGTGGTGGCCAAGCCGGGGCTCGACGGCCACGATCGCGGGGCGAAGGTCATCGCGCGTGCGCTGCGGGACGCCGGTATGGAGGTTATCTACACCGGGCTGCACCAGACTCCGGAGCAGGTCGTGGACACCGCGATCCAGGAGGACGCCGACGCCATCGGCCTCTCCATCCTCTCCGGCGCGCACATGACGCTCTTCGCCAAGGTTCTTGAACTGCTGCGCGAGCGCGAGGCCGAGGACATCAAGGTGTTCGGCGGCGGCATCATCCCCGAAGCGGACATCGCCCCGCTGAAGGAACAGGGCGTGGCCGCGATCTTCACCCCCGGCGCCCCGACCACGGACGTCGTGGCATGGGTGCGCGCCAACGTGCGGCACCCCGCGGAGGCGTAACTCCCCGCCTACCGGCCCCCGGTCCCGCGCCCCGCGGTGGCCGGTGGCCGCTCGTCCGTCGCGGGCGGTACGAGGGCGGGGGCGTGCGGCAGGTTCCGCCGTAGGCGGCGCCGGTGGCGGGGGTCCGGCGTACGCCCGCACGCAGCCGCGAAGGCCGGCCGGCGCCGCGCGCGACCGCCCGCAGGGCGCCCGGTGCGGTGCGATACCCGCGGACCAGCACCCGACGCCGTCTCTGCCTAGCGCTCGCTGGCTTTCGCCCCTCCCGTCTCCTCCGTGTCTCCTGGGGCCGGTGTGCCGGCCGGTCGGCCCGGTGTGGCGGCCAGTTCCGCCTGCATGGTGGCGTGCAGCCGCAACGTGCCGACCAGCCGTTGGAACGCCTCCGACCAGTAGCCGACCGCCCCCGGCGCGCCGTCGCGGGGTTCCTCCGCTATCGCGGTCAGCACCTCGAGCCGATCGGCCAGCGCCGGGTCGAGGCACCGCTCGGCCAGGCCCATCACCCCGCTGAAGCTCCAGGGGTAACTGCCGGCGTCGCGGGCGATGTCGAGGGTGTCCACCACCGCCACGGCACCGTACAGACGCCGAGCAGCCGGAACGCGTCGGACAAGCCGTGCACCGCGATGAACTCCGCCACCCACGTGGCCCGCCCGCCGCCGGCAGCACCGCCAACAACTTGGCCGGATCGCGCCAGGACAGACCGGCGGCCGTCGGGGACAGGTGTGACCGCCCAGCGCCGCCTGTGCCGCGCGGGCGCCACCGGCGGGCGGGTCGGTGAGCGGCGCTGACGGGTCCGTCTCCGGGGTGTTGAGCCGTCTCCGGGGTGTTGAGCAGGGCGCGGGCCCAGTCGGCGTTCCGCTCTCGCACGGCGGCGCGGTCCCAGGCCGCGTGCAACTCGGCCTGCCAGTCGTCGGCGACCGGCAGGGCGAGGATCTGCGCGGGCGTGCGCCGGCCGAACCGTTCGGCCCAGGCGTCGAGCGGGGTCGCCTCCACCAACTGGCCCAACCACCAGGCCCGTTCACCGCGCCCCGACGCCGGCTTGACGATGACACCCTCGCGCTCCATCTCGCTGTCGCAGCTCGCGGGCGGTGCCACGGCCAGCACGGGGCGGCCGGTGTCCTCGTGCAGGGTGACGCAGCCCGTCGAGCGGGCGGCCATCCGCGCGGCGAGCGCGGAGCCGGGCAGCGCCGCGAGCAGTTCAGCCGCGGTGGCGCGCACGTTGCGGCTGCGGTCGGACAGGGCCTGCTCCACGAAGGGCTCGTCGGCCTGCGAGAGGCCTTCGCGCAACGAGTCGAGGAACATCAGCCGGTCCTCGGCCCGCTCGGTGCTCCAGGTGCGGGAGAGAAGGGCCAGCGCCCCGGCCGGGTCCCGGCGGCGCAGCGAGGCCAGCAGTGCCACCCGCTCCGCGAACAGTCCTTCCTCCCAGACGCGCTGTGTCGCCGCCGCGCAGGGCGAACTTCCAGTCCGGGTTGAGCCGCGCCAGCCACAGCGCGCGGGCCCGCGAGGGTGAGCGCGGCCGGGCGCAGGTCGGTGCGCGCGCGGGCCGCGTCGAGCAGGGCCGAGGGCGCTCGGTAGCCGTGCCGATTGGCGGCGGACAGCCACTGCGGCAGCAGTTCCGCCAGGTCGGGTGCGGTACGCGAGCCGCTGCCCCCGGAACCGGCGCGCTCGGTGAGCAGCATGGCCAGCCGCACGTGGGCCGCGGGCGGCAGACCCGGCCGCGGGTCGGCGGGTGCCGGGGCGGGGCCGCGCCGCGCGGCGGCGGGCCGCAGCCCCGCCCGGCGCTGCACGGTACTGATCGCAGCGGCCTCCAGGAGCGCCGCCGCGGGGTCCTGGCCCGGCCGCGCGGCTACCGGCGGCGTGCGCCGGTCGGTGCCGAGGAGCGCGGCGGCCAGCAGGTCGCCCCAGTCGGCCACTGGGCGTACGCCTTCGGGCGCCGCCGGGGCAGCCGATGTGTCGGTCAACGTCACAGTGTGCCTCCAGGGAAGGTGGAGCGGCAGGGCGGCGGCTTCGGCGGGTCGGCCGGACGCCAGGTGCGGCCGGTCGGCGGGCTCGGCGGCGCGAGGTGCGGGCCGTGCGCCCGCCGGGGTGCCCGGTCGGTCCGTCGGTGGCCGGGTGACGGCGTGCGGGGCCGCCCTGGTGTGGTGCCGCCGGGGCGCGTCGGCCACGGCGGGCGCGCTGACGGGGTCGGCGCTGACAGCATGGTGGCGGGCGGCGTGGCCGCGTACCGGTCGCGCGTGCGCCCGTGACGAGGCGCGCGTGTCGCGGCGCGTGTGCAACCAGGCGCACACGTGACCAGGCGCGTGCGTGCCCGGGGAGTGGCGCGGCCCGTGGCGTCACGGTCCGGTGCGGCTGGTGCCGGAGGTGAGCGCGACCGGCGCGCCGTTCCAGGCGGTCAGCGGCACGAAGCCGCGGTGTCCGCACTCGCCGAAGACCGTGAGGGGGGCGCCGCCGGATATCGCGGTGAGCTGCCACAGGTTGCTCGCGCAGCGCGGGTCGATGGGCAGGGCGAGTTCCCCGCCCGCGTCGGCGAGTTGCCAACCGCCGTCACCGGCCCGGTCCGCTGATCCGGTGGGGTCCGCCCCGCCGCCCCGCTGTCCGCCGCGCGGGGCGCCCGCGCCGGCGAGGGCCTCCAGGGTGGCCGCGCCCGGCACGGGGACGACCCGGGAGAGGACCACGGGCCAGGCGTCGAGCCAGGGATCGTCCCGCAGCGCGGTGCCGTACGCGGCCAGGGCGGTGGCGACGTCCACGCCGGGCGGGGCTGCCCCGGCCGCGCCGGCCGCGCGCGTGGCGCCGGCGTGCCGTGCGGAGTCCGGGTCCGCGCCGGCTGACCGGGCCGGGGCAGCAGCAGCCGCCAGTTCGGGTTCCGAAGGGATGGCGGGGGCGGGCGTGCCGCCGCCGCTGTTCCCGTAACGCCGGCCGAGGGCGGCGCGCAGGGGGCGGGCGGCCGGTAGTACGCGAGGTCCGCGTCGAGCACCAGGCCGACCGGGAGGGCCACAGTTCGGGGGCGCGGCCGGCGGCGCCGAAGGAGAGCAGCAGGGCCATCCGGCCCGTGCGCTCGCCGCGCAGCCACACCCGCCGGGTGGTCAGCTTGCCGTCGTCGCTGTCTTGCCGGCCGAGCACCAACCAGTCGTCGCGGACCGGTGCCGCCGTGGCCAGCAGCTCCGCCGTGTCCGTGGTCAGCCCGACCCGCGTGCGGGCCGTGGCGGCCAGTGGGGCGGGGAGGTCGGCCACGCGCTGGAAGCCCTCGCTGAGCAGGTGCAGGAGTGCGCATTCCTCCAGCAGACGGGACGGCCAGCCGGCCCCCGACGTGGTGATCGCCCCCAGTTCCCGCACCCGCGCCGCGAGGCCCGGGGCCTGGGCGTCGACCATGCGGGCGGCCGTCTCATCCCACTGCGCGTATCCGGACCGGTCGGCGCCGGCCAGGCCGTCCCGGACGAGGTCGGTCAGCCGTTGCTCCAACTCGGTCGCGCCCGCGGCGATGCGTCGCTCGCGCTGCTCGATCCGGTCGGCGCGGCGCCGCGCCGCCGCCCCGTCGTCACCGGCCGCCCCCTCGCCGGCGCCCGCCCCCTGCGCGCCGGCGTACGAGGCCGCCTCGCGCTCCGCGCGCTCGCGCCGGCCGGTCAGCCACTCCGCGGCCCACGGTGGCGCCTCGGCGTCGGGCACCGGCTCCCCGGTGGCCCAGAGCAACAGCAGGCTCAGCGCGTGCTTGCACGGAAACTTGCGACTCGGGCAACTGCATCGGTACGCCGGGCCCGAGAGGTCGATCACGGTCTGGTACGGCTTGCTGCCGCTGCCCGAGCACAGCCCCCACAGCGCCCCGTCGCGCACGCCGGTGCCCGACCACGGCGCGGGCGACGACAGCTTGCCGCCCGCCTTCTGTGACGCGGCGTCAGGAGCCAGCGCGAGCACCTGTTCCGCCGTCCATCGTTCCCCCTGCCAATTCATGTCCACGACGCTAGGCCACCCCACTGACAATCGCGCTGACCTGCTGTTTCCCCAGCCCGAGCGGGATTGTCAGAGGGGTGGTGCATGGTGGATGACGTCCCCGGCTGAGGCAGCCGGACGGGCAGGTGAAGAGGGGGATTTGTGACCGTGTCTGGAACCGCGAACACCGTATCGGACACCGCGCGGGCCGCGTCGGAGGCCACCGCGACCGCCGACGCCGCACCGCAGGCCGAGGAGCGCCTGGAGGCGCTCCGACCGCACGCCGAGGACGCGTTCGTCGAGGAGCTGGCCGCCCTCGCCGCGGCCGACCAACTGGCGGCTCTCGCCCTGGGCCGTGGCCACGTACCTGCTGGGCGGCACCCTGCCGGACGGCACCGTGATCACTCAGAAGTACGTGGGACCGCGCCGCATCGTCGAGGTCGCCGTGACGACGCTGGCCACGGACCGGGCACTGCTGCTGCTAGGCGTGCCGGGCACCGCCAAGACCTGGGTGTCGGAGCACCTGGCGGCGGCGGTGAGCGGCGACTCGACCCTGCTGGTGCAGGGCACGGCGGGCACCTCGGAGGAGGCCATCAGGTACGGCTGGAACTACGCCCAGCTCCTGGCCCACGGGCCGAGCCGGGACGCCCTGGTGCCCAGCCCGGTGATGCGGGCCATGGCCGAGGGCATGACCGCGCGCGTGGAGGAGCTGACCCGCATCCCGGCCGACGTGCAGGACACGCTGATCACCATCCTGTCGGAGAAGACGCTGCCCATCCCGGAGTTGGGCGCCGAGGTGCAGGCGGTGCGCGGGTTCAACCTGATCGCCACGGCCAACGACCGGGACCGGGGCAACAACGAGCTGTCCAGCGCCCTGCGCCGCCGGTTCAACACCGTGGTGCTGCCGCTGCCCGGCACGCCCGAGGAGGAGGTCGAGATCGTCGCGCGCCGCGTCGACCAGCTCGGCACGTCGCTCGACCTGCCGTCCACGCCCGAGGCCATAGCGGAGATCAGGCCCGTGGTCACGGTCTTCCGCGAGCTGCGCTCCGGGATGACCAGCGGCGGCCGGACCAAGCTCAAGTCGCCGTCGGGCACGTTGTCCACGGCCGAGGCGATCTCGGTCGTCACCGGCGGCCTGGCGCTGGCCGCGCACTTCGGCGACGGCGTGCTGCGCGCGGACGACGTGGCGGCGGGCATCCTGGGCGCCGTCGTCCGCGACCCGGCCGCCGACCGCGTGATCTGGCAGGAGTACGTGGAGACGGTCGTGCGCGAGCGCGATGGCTGGAAGGACTTCTACCGCGCCTGCCGCGAGGTGAGCGCGTGACGCACGCGCACGAGCGGGGAGCGTCCGCGTCCGACGCGGCGCGGGCACTCCCCGAGGCGGCCGGTGCGCGTGGGGGCGCGCCCACCGGCCCGGGCGCCGGGGCCGATTCGGGGGCCGGCGGCCCAGCACGAGGCACGCGGTCGAGCGCGCGTGCCGGCACGGATGCAGGTTCGAGTGCGCTGTTGGGCGCGGTCGCGGGTCGAGCCGCGACCGCCCCCGGGGCGCCGTTCACGGGCGCGGGGGTGGCGATGTTCCGGCAGGGATCGGTTACGTGCGAGGAGAACGCGGTGGACGCTTCGTGGGGGAGTACGGCGGATGATTCCGCCGGTGCGGGAGTCGTCGCCGTAGCGGACGAGGCCGACGGCGGCCCGTCCACGGGGGAGGCACGGGCCCTGGCGCGGGCGGCCAGGGCGATCGGTGAGCGGGCCGCGCGACAGGCCGGGTCGACCGCCGCGACCGACGGCGGCGCGGGACCGCTGCTCCTGGGCGTCCGGTACCACGGGCCGGGCTCGGCCCGCGCCGTGCTGGCCGCGCTGGAGCGGTGCGCGCCGAAGGCCGTGCTGATCGAGGTCCCGCCGGAGGGGGACGCGCTGCTGCCGCTGGCCGCCGACCCGCGGATCCGGCCCCCGGTCGCGCTGCTCGCGCACGTCGCGAACGAGCCGGGCCGGGCGGCGTTCTGGCCGCTCGCCGAGTTCTCGCCGGAGTGGGTGGCGATCCGCTGGGCCCTGCGGCACGACGTTCCGGTGCGCTTCATCGACCTGCCGGCGGCACACACGTTGGCGCTCACCGGCGCGAGCGAGGACACCGGCGCCGACGCGCCGGGGCGCGGGGGTCCCGACGCGGCGGACCACGGCGACGGCCCGCACGACGAAGGCGACGCGCCGGTGCGGGTCGACCCGCTGGCGGCGCTCGCGGCAGCAGCGGGGTACGACGACCCCGAGCGGTGGTGGGAGGACGTCGTCGAGCACCGAGGTGAGCCCGCGCCGGACGACGACACCGACCGCCTGGTCGGGCCGGCGCGCGCGCTCGCCCAGGACGACGGGCGCGACGGGCACGCGACGGCCCGGGCCCGGGTGCTGGCCCCGTTCGCGGCCATCGGCGAGGCCATGACCGCCCTGCGCGCCGAGCACGAGCCCGCCGGGCCGGACGGGTCCGCCGCGCGGGGCGGACCCGACGGCCGAGGCGGCCCCGACGACCGGGGTGACCAGGGAGATAAGGGAGGCCCGGGCGGCGCGGACGGCCCGGACCGGGACGCGGTGCGCGAGGCGCACATGCGGCTGCGGCTGCGTGAGGCGCGGCCCGAGTTCGGCGACGACGTCGCGATCGTCTGCGGCGCCTTGCACGTGCCGGCGTTGACCACCAAGACCACCGTGGCCGCCGAACGCGGGCTGCTGCGCGGCCTGCCGAAGGCCAAGGTGGAGCTGAGCTGGGTGCCTTGGACCCACCGCAGGCTGTCCCGTGCCAGCGGGTACGGCGCGGGCATCACCTCGCCGGGCTGGTACGGGCACCTCTTCGGTGCGCCGGACCGGCCCGTGGAGCGCTGGCTGAAGAAGGTCGCGGGGCTGCTGCGGGAGGAGGACTACCCCGTGTCGACGGCGCACGTCATCGAGGCCGTACGGCTCGCGGACACCCTCGCCGTCCTGCGGGGCCGCCCGCTGGCGGGGCTCACCGAGACCACCGACGCCATCCGGTCGGTGCTCTGCGAGGGATCGGACGTGCCGCTGTCCGTGGTCCGCGAGCGGCTGGTGGTCGGCGACGACATCGGCGAGGTCCCCGACGCGGCCCCCGCCACGCCGTTGCAGCGCGACCTGGCCCGGGCCCAGCGCGCCCTGCGCCTGAAGCCGACGGCGACCGACCGCGAGATGGAGCTCGACCTGCGGAAGGAGACCGACGCGGAGCGCAGCGCGCTGCTGCACCGGCTGGGGCTGCTCGGCATCGCGTGGGGCGTGCCGGCGCGCGACGCCCGCGCCAACACCGGCACGTTCCGCGAGACCTGGCGACTGCGGTGGGAGCCCGAACTGGCGGTGCGGGTCGCCGAGGCCGGCGTCTGGGGAACCACGGTGCGCTCGGCCGCGACCGCGCGGGCGGCGGCCCTGGCCGTCTACGCGGAGGGGCTGGCCGACGTCACCGAACTGGCCGAGCGCTGCCTGCTCGCCGGACTGCCCGACGCGCTCCCGGTCGTGATGCCGCTGCTCGCGGACCGGGCCGCGCTCGCCGCCGATGTGGGCCACCTTGCCCAGGCGCTGCCCGCGCTGGTGCGGTCCGTGCGCTACGGCGACGTGCGGGGTACGGACGCGGCGGCGCTCGGCGAGGTCGCCGTCGGCCTCGCCGAGCGGGTCTGCGTCGGCCTGTCACCCGCCTGCGTGGGCCTGGACGTGGACGGCGCCGAGGAGGTGCGCGGCCACCTGGACGTGGCCCACCGGGCCATCGGCCTGCTGGCCGAGACCCGCGCTCCGGCGGCCGGGCCCGCTGACCGCGCGGCTTCGCGCACCCCACGGCCCACCGCCCCCGCCATCCCCAGCGAGCCGGGCCTGCGGACCCGCTGGTCCGCCGTGCTGCGCGTGCTGGCGGAACGGGACGGCATGCCCGGCCTCATCCGGGGCCGGACCGCCCGACTCCTGCTCGACGAAGGACAGTTGGCCGACGGCGAGGCCGCCCGTCTGATTGGGCTCGCCCTGTCGCCGGGCACGCCGCCGGTCGCGGCAGTCGCCTGGATCGAGGGGTTCGTCGGGGGGAGCTGGCGGCGGCATGCTCCTCGTCCACGACGAACGGCTGCTCGGCCTGGTGGACGACTGGCTGTGCGGCGTGGCACCCGACGCGTTCACCGACGTCCTGCCGTTGCTGCGGCGCACCTCCTCCGCGTACGAGGAGGGGGTGCGCCGCACGCTCGGCGAACTGGTGCGCCGCGGCCCGGGCGGCGGCGCCCGCGCCGGTGCCACCGTCGCCCCGGCCGCGGGATTCGGCCCGGAGCCCGATCGGGAGCGGGCGCGCGCCGTGCTGCCGACGCTGTGGGCCCTCCTCGGGATCGACGGCCCGGCCCGGGCGGAGCCGCATCCCGCACCGGTGGCGGCGACAGCGGCCGAGCCGCAGGTCGCGCCCGGGGAACAGGCCGCGACCGGCGGACACGACGTGCCCGGCGATCAGGCCGTGACCGGACAGCGGGCCACGGTCGGGCCCGGGGTGTCGGCCGGCGTGTCCGCCGGAATATCGGCCACGGCGGTAGCGTCTGCCGGGGTACAGGCGTCGGGTCGGCCCGCCGGGCCGGCCGTGGCCGGGGCACCCGCCGACGGCGGGAGCGGTCAGGCCGAGGCGCCCGGGCAGGGAGGCGGCGCCGTCGCACCGGCCTCGCGCGTACCGGATGCCGAACGGCTGCGCCGGTGGCGCCTGGTGCTCGGCGGTGGCGATGGCGCCGACGGCACGGGCTACGCGCTCGGCGGGCGGGACGCCGCGATGGACCGGACGTTGGAGGCGCTGTACGAGTGGGGAGCGGGGCCGGCGGGGCGGCCGGGCGCGGCAAGGGCGGGACGGGGGGAGGACAGCGCTCCGCGGGGCTCGGCGACTCGGCGCCGCGCGTGGCCCGTTGGCTCGGCGACATCCGCACGTACTTCCCCACCTCCGTCGTGCAGGTCATGCAGCGCGACGCGATCGACCGGCTCGGCCTTTCCACCCTGCTCCTGGAGCCAGAGATGCTGGCGGCGGTGGAGGCCGACGTGCACCTGGTGGGCACGCTGCTCTCGCTCAACAAGGCGATGCCGGAGACGACCAAGGAAACCGCGCGGGCCGTGGTGCGCAAGGTGGTGGAGGACCTGGAGAAGCGGCTGTCCAGCCGCACGCGCGCGACGCTGAACGGCGCGCTCGACCGCTCCGCGCGGACGCGCCGCCCCCGCCACCAGGACATCGACTGGAACCGCACGATCCGCGCCAACCTCGGGAACTACTTGCCCGAGTACCGCACGGTGATCCCCGAGCGACTGATCGGGTATGGGCCGGCCGCGCGCGGGGTGAAGAAGGACGTCATCCTCTGCATCGACCAGTCGGGGTCGATGGCGGCCTCCGTCGTCTACGCCTCGGTGTTCGGCGCCGTGCTGGCCTCGATGCGCTCGCTCGCCACCCGCCTGGTCGTCTTCGACACGGCGGTCGTGGACCTCACGGACGAACTCGACGACCCGGTGGACGTGCTCTTCGGCACGCAACTGGGCAGCGGCACGGACATCAACCGTGCGCTGGCGTACTGCCAGTCGCAGATCACCCGGTCAGCGGACACCGTCGTCGTGTTGATCAGCGACCTGTACGAGGGCGGCATACGCGACGAGATGCTCGGGCGGGTAGCCGCGATGAAGGCGTCGGGCGTGCAGTTCGTGACGCTCTTGGCGCTGTCCGACGAGGGCGCGCCGCCGTATGACCGGGAGCACGCGGGGGCGCTCGCGGCGCTGGGCGCGCCGGCCTTCGCCTGTACGCCCGACCTGTTTCCCGACGTGATGGCAGCGGCTATCGAGCGACGTCAACTGCCCATACCAGATGGGGAGTCACATCGATAAGCCGACGCCCGAGGGCTTGAGCGGCCACCTGTGCAGCGTGCAAGGATCGCCCCGCACCGAGACGTTCACCGCCTCGTCCGCCGAATGGCCCGTACCCCGTCGTCCGCTGTTCTCCTCCCTTCTCCCTCCTCTCCCTCCGCACGCCTCTTCCTCCCCGGTCGGAAACGGGACGGGGCGTCGGCGAGCCGCAGAGAGGTGGGGCCCGGGGGCGCGGCGGCCGGGACGGTGGGCGGCGGGCCTCGCGGCGAGCGGGTTCGTACTCGGTGGCGGCACTCCCACGGCGGAGCGCGGCGGTCGCGCCGACCAGGCGGCTTCGGCCGCGCCGGGCGCACCGCCCCCCAAGCCGCCGGAGAGCCGGGCTCCGCCAGGCCCGGCTCTCCGGCACCCCCGCCGCCCGCCGCGGGGAGCCCCGGCGGGCGCCGGACCGCACGCCCACCGCGAGCGAGGCCGCGCCCCGAGCCCGCCCCCCTCGCACGGGGGCGCCCGCGTCGCACGGGGACGGTCGCCGTACGAAACCACCCGCCACCCGGGCCCGCTGCGCACGCCCGCCATCCGAGCCCGCCGCGTCCCGTATGCCGGTTCGGCGCGGTACCGCCCGCCACCTGAGCCCGCCGCCCACGCCTCTCGCCCGAGCCCACCCACCATCCGGCCCCGCCGCGCGCGCCCTCCCCCCGCACGAGCCAGCCGCCGCCGTGGCTGCCCGGCCCCCGGCTGTGGCGCGCTCCACCACCCGGGCGCGCTCCGCCACCCACCCCACCGGAGGCGGCGGCGCGGAGGAGGCGCGAGGGAGAGGGGCTACGGGAAGGTGTGGCCGGGGCGTCCCGGGTGGGGCGAGCTGTCGGGAGGGAGGCCCGGGGAGGGAAGGGTTTCGACGGCGTGAACGGCCCACGTCTGGCATCGGAAGGTCATCGGGCGACTCGGGTCCCACATCGGCCGAGCGGGTGATCCCCCGTGGTGCTCAGCCACCATTGCGTAGTGATCTGTGACTGTTATCACCGCCCAAGTGTGATCTGTGATTTAGGGAGCCCCGGCATGCGGGGATAACCTTCCAGCCGGACATGCCGCGTACCCGGCTGACGCGTACAATCTCGAAGCCACCCTGTAGCGACCTTGGTGACCGCGTCGTCACGCTGCCCTTCGCGGCACGCCCGCGCAGACAAGAACCGCGATCACTCAGACCGCCGGTGTAGTTGAGAAGCAAAGGGACGGACGCGCGTGGACCTGTTCGAGTACCAGGCGAGGGACCTCTTCGCCAAGCACGGTGTACCGGTACTGGCCGGTGAAGTCATCGACACGCCTGAGGCGGCGCGCGAGGTGACCGAGCGTCTCGGCGGCCGGGCGGTCGTCAAGGCGCAGGTGAAGGTGGGTGGCCGCGGCAACGCCGGTGGCGTGAAGCTCGCCGCCGACCCGGCCGACGCGGTCGAGAAGGCCAACCAGATCCTGGGCATGGACATCAAGGGCCACACGGTCCACAAGGTCATGCTGGCCGAGACCGCGGACATCGTGGAGGAGTACTATGTCTCCTTGCTTCTCGACCGCACCAACCGCACCTTCCTCGCCATGGCCTCCGTCGAGGGCGGCGTGGAGATCGAGGTCGTCGCGGAGCAGAACCCCGAGGCGCTCGCCAAGATCGCGGTGGACGCCATCGAGGGCGTGACCGACGAGAAGGCCCGCGAGATCGTCGCCGCGGCGAAGTTCCCGGCCGAGATCGCCGACCAGGTGGTCGAGGTCCTGAAGACGCTGTGGAAGGTCTTCATCGAGGAGGACGCGCTCCTCGTCGAGGTGAACCCGCTGGTCAAGACCGGTGACGGCAAGATCATAGCGCTGGACGGCAAGGTGTCGCTCGACGCCAACGCCGAGTTCCGCCAGCCCGACCACGCCGCGCTTGAGCACAAGGCCGCGGCCAATCCGCTCGAGGCGGCGGCCAAGGCCAAGGGCCTGAACTACGTCAAGCTCGACGGCCAGGTCGGCATCATCGGCAACGGCGCGGGCCTCGTCATGAGCACGCTGGACGTCGTCGCGTACGCGGGCGAGAACCACGGCAACGTGAAGCCCGCCAACTTCCTCGACATCGGCGGTGGCGCGTCCGCCGAGGTCATGGCCAACGGCCTGGAGATCATCCTCGGCGACCCGGACGTGAAGTCCGTCTTCGTCAACGTCTTCGGCGGCATCACCGCCTGTGACGCGGTCGCCAACGGCATCGTGCAGGCGCTGGAGCTCCTCAAGACCAAGGGCGAGGACGTCACGAAGCCGCTGGTCGTGCGCCTCGACGGCAACAACGCGGAGCTGGGTCGCAAGATCCTGACCGACCCGAACCACCCGCTGGTGCAGCAGGTGGACACGATGGACGGTGCCGCGGAGCGGGCCGCCGAGCTGGCTGCGAAGTAAGGGACGAGGTCACCAGTAACCATGGCTATCTTTCTCACCAAGGAAAGCAAGGTCATCGTCCAGGGGATGACCGGCTCCGAGGGCCAGAAGCACACCAAGCGGATGCTTGCCTCGGGCACGAACATCGTCGGCGGCGTGAACCCGCGCAAGGCCGGCACCACCGTTGACTTCGACGGCACCGAGGTACCGGTGTTCGGCGGCGTGAAGGAGGCCATCGAGGCCACCGGCGCCGACGTCACGGTCATCTTCGTCCCCGAGCAGTTCACCAAGGACACGGTCATCGAGGCGATCGACGCCGAGATCCCGCTGGCCGTCGTGATCACCGAGGGCATCGCCGTCCACGACACCGCCAACTTCTGGGCGTACGCGGGCAGCAAGGGCAACAAGACGCGCATCATCGGCCCGAACTGCCCGGGTCTGATCACCCCCGGTCAGTCGAACGCCGGCATCATCCCGGCCGACATCACCAAGCCGGGTCGCATCGGCCTCGTGTCCAAGTCCGGCACGTTGACGTACCAGATGATGTACGAGCTGCGTGACATCGGCTTCTCCTCCTGCGTCGGCATCGGCGGTGACCCGATCATCGGCACCACGCACATCGACGCGCTCGCCGCGTTCGAGGCCGACCCCGACACCGACCTGATCGTCATGATCGGCGAGATCGGTGGCGACGCCGAGGAGCGGGCCGCGGACTTCATCAAGGCCAACGTCACCAAGCCGGTCGTCGGCTACGTGGCGGGATTCACCGCGCCCGAGGGCAAGACCATGGGCCACGCCGGCGCCATCGTCTCCGGCTCCTCCGGCACGGCGCAGGCGAAGAAGGAGGCCCTGGAGGCCGCGGGAGTGAAGGTCGGCAAGACGCCGTCCGAGACGGCCCGCCTGGCCCGCGAGGTCCTCGCCGGCTGACACGGTTCCTCCGCACGCGGTCCCGCCGGGCCGGCCGACCAGGCCGCCCGGGACCGCGTGGGTTGACTGAACCGCGTGACGGGCGCGGGTCCACGCCCCCGGAGGGGAGTGGACCCGCGCCCGCCGTCGTATCCGGGGCCGATGGCGGCGTCCCCCGTCCGGCTACCGGTCGCGGTCCTGCCCGTCAGGGGCGACCGCCGGGCCCGGTAGGTCCGGCAGAACTGGTGAGTCCGGTGGTGGCGGTCCCGGCCGTGGAGGACGCGGGCGTGACCGAGGACGCGGCCGAGGGGGGGCGAGGGGGACGGGGGCGGCCTGGAGGAGACCGGGCCCGGGGGACGTCGCGGCGGGGCGGGCGGGGCCGGTGGTGGGCGCGTCGGACTCCGCACTGGTCACCAGGGTGAGCGCGGTGGCGGCGGCGATCAACGCGGTGAGCCCCACCGACGCGCGGACCATGAGGCTCGTCGTGCGCTCGCTGCCGCTCCGGACGGCTTCCGCCGCGCGCACGCGTACCGGCTGCGCCACGGCCAGCGCACCCAGGCGCTGGTGCAGGGCCGCGCCCAGGCGGTCGTGGGGGACCCGTCGCAACTCCGGCAGTCGCTCGACCAGCGCCTGTCGGGCGTGTACGAGCCGACCGGCGGTCGCGGGGGTGCTGGCCTCGGTCTCGGCCGCCGTCTCGGGCAGGTCGAGCCCCACGCCGTCGTAGAGGAGCAGGGTGCGGCGGTACGAGCGCGGCAGGCTCAGCAGCGCGTCGAGCAGCGCCGGGTCGCTGGGCGGTACGGCGCCGGGGCCGGCCTCGACGGCGGCCCGGCGCACGGCCCGCCGTAGCGCGCCCAGCACTCGGCCACGGGCCCGGCGACGGCGCCGGTCGGTGCGAACGGGCGGTTCGCCGGCCTTGGCGCCCGCGTCGGTGCTGGCCCCGGCTGGGTGGGGGCGGGCCTCGGTGGCCTCGGTGGTGGTGTGGGCGGTGGCCTCCTGGCCGGTGGCGTGGGCCGGCGCGTCCTGAACCGTGGGGGCAGTGGTGGCCGGCCCGCGCCGGGGCAGGCGCAGGCGAGTCAGGTGCGGGCGGGGGAGGCGCGGGCGGGGCGGGAGCTTATGCGTGTCGGGCCCGCTCTCCGTCGTGGTGGGGGAGTCGGCGGGGGCGGCGCGGAGTGGCTTCTTGCGCTCCGGACGCAACTGTTGCCACGGGGAGAGCGCGAACTCGTACACCGCGGCCCTCACCCAGCCGGCCGGATCGCGGTCAACGGCGACTTCCGGCCAACGCTGCCAGGCGAGCTGGAACGCGCACTCCACGGCCTCCTCGGCGAGCTGGGACCGCCCGGTGAGCAGGTACGCCTGGCTGGTGAGTGCCGGCGCGTGCCGGACGTACAGGGCGTCGAACGCGGCGGCGGGGCTGGTCGGGGCATCGAGCCCACCGGCCTCGGTGGCGGCCGACCCCGGCCCGCCGGGTGCGGGGTCGTCGCCGGGCCCGACCTGCGCGGGGGTGGACGGCTCGTCGGTGGCCGGCGCGGCCGTGGGCCGCGCGTCGCTGCCCGTGGGGTGTGGCGGTGGGTCGTCCGCCGTGCGGCGCGGCGCGGCGTCGGAGGTTCCGTGACACCGTACGCCGTGGCGGTTCGCGGCCTTCGCCCCGGGCTTCGCGCCGCCACGGTCCGTGGGCTTCGCGGACTTCCCGGACCGCGACCCGCGCGCTCGGCCCGCTTCCTTCCTGGGACTCGGGTCTTTGCCGGCCGGTTCCTTCGCGGGGCCTGGCCCGGCTCCGGCGGCGGGCGCCTTCCTGGGGTTCGGTCCGCTGTCCGCGCCGGCCGGCTGGTTCGGCTGACCGACGTCGTTCGGCTGAACTCCTCGTTCCGGATGCTTCCAGCGGACGGGCCCGCCGGGCCGCTGCCCACCGCGCGAGATGCCCGGTGGAGCGCCGTGGTCGCGCTGGGTCCGTGGTGGTCGCCGCGACGGCTTCGGTTGCCCCAACCGGTCCCGTCGAACTGGCCGATCCGAGTGGTTCTGGGCAGCCGTACGGGCCAGCGACCGGAGCGTACGCCCGGACTGGTCCGCTCCGGCCGGGCGTCGGCGGTGGCCGGATATCTTCGCTCGTGCGCCGTCCCCGGCGGCGCTCCCCCTCCCTGTGGCATCCCTCGCTGTGGCACCCCCTGCCGTGGCCCCGTTCCCGCCCGCCCTGGCGCCGTTCCCGCCCGCCGGGGTCCGCCGCGTGCCCGCAGGGTCGGGCCCCGGGTAGGTCACCGTGGCCCCGCGCGGCGCGGGGTCGCCCTTGCGGGCTGACACACCGTTCGTACGCGCCCCGACCTCCGCCGCCGACCGCCGCCCCCACCCGGCGACGGTGACCGGGACGGCGACGGCGCGGGGGGAGGGGCGGTGTTCGACGTGGCGTCAGGCGACGTGGCTTGGGGCGTCGTGACGTCAGGCGACCTGGTGTCAGGTCGCGGGGCCTTCCGGCGTCTCATGCGGGAGGCTCGGCCGCGCGGGCGACCGTGGTGGCCGAGTCGGTACGGGCAAAGCGGGTCAAAGCTCGCATATAAATATGGTGAGCGACACGGCGACCATGCGCCTGCTGCGGTGACAAAACGGGTGTTATTGGCAGCATGGCCGGGTGACCCACATGACCGACCTCAGCCTTCCGTCGTCCTCGCGGGGCCGTGTTGCCGCCCGGCGCTCGCCTGCCGCCGGACAGGCGTTGCTGAGCGGCGCGGTGGCCGCCGGGCTCGGGCTCGGCGCGCTCGCCGTCGTCGTCCTGCTGCTGTGGATCACCTCGCCGTTCCCCGACGGCAGCCCCGACGGCACCCTGCGGATCGCCACGGGCCTGTGGCTGCTGGCCCACGGCGCCGAACTCGTCCGCACGCACACGGTGACCGGCGGCCAGACCACCATGGGCCTGACCCCGCTGCTGCTCACCGCGCTGCCGTGCTGGCTCCTCTACCGCGCCGGGCGGCACGCCGTCGAGGAGGCCCGAGGCGGTGGCCGAGGCCGCCGGCGCGAGGTCGGGGCGCAGCCCGGGGCGGTGGGTGGGAGAGCGTGCCCGTCACGGGGCCCGCCGTGCGCTCCGCGCATGGGGGGCCGGCGGACGCGGACGCCGGCGGCCACGCCGACCAACTCGCGGACGCCCCTCCCACGGCTCGCCCGTCGCTGCTCGGTCCGGCCCGTGCGGACCACCCCGGACGGGCGGCGCGCTCCGTGATCGGCCTGGTGGTCGGCGCGTACCTGCTGGTCGGCGTCGCGGCGCTGCTGTACGCTGAATCCGGCGCGCTGGATGTCGAACCCGGCGGCGCCCTGCTGTGGATGGCGGCCCTGGCCCTGGTGGCGGTGACCACCGGGGCATGGCTGGCCAGCGGCCGCCCCAGCCTGGCCGCTGCCGGCCCCGCCCGCCTCGCGCTCGACCTGGTGCCGTCGGCCGTACGCCCCAACCTGCCGCTGCCCGTGGTGGTGGCCGCGCTGCGCGCCGGCGGCTGGGACGCGCTGGTGCTGGTCGCCGGGGGCGCGGTGCTGACCACCGTGTCGCTGGTGACCAACGCCGGCGCGGTGGAGGGCGCCTTCCCGTACCTCGCGCGCGACTGGTCGGGACGGTTCGCGGTGCTCGCGCTCTGTTTGGCGCTGTTCCCCAACGCGATGGTTCGGGGGGTGTCTCCTACAGCCTCGGAACCGGCTTCACGGTGGGCGCTGGCAGCCTCGTGGGGCCGGTGGAGACGACGGCGTACCCGGTGTTGCCGCACTTCCCGCTGTTCGCCGCGCTGCCCGAGACCGGGCGGGGCGACCTCATGTCGTGGGGGCTCGTCGGGGTGGTGCCGGCGGTCGCTGGGCTCGCACTGGGGCGCACGGTCGCCGTGCCCGCGAGCCCGGAGCGCGGACGGGCCGGGCGGGGCCGAGGGTGCGGCTGCGCGCGCACCGCCCGCGCGGCCGCGCTGGCCGGCCTGGTCTGCGGCGCCGCGACGGCCCTGCTCGCCTGGGCCTCGGGCGGCCCGCTCGGCACGGGCGCGCTGGCCGAGTTCGGCCCCGACCCGTGGTGGGCCGGGCTGGCGGCGCTGGCCTGGACGGTGGTGTTCGGCGTACCGAGCGCGCTGCTCGTGCGCTGGTGGCGCCTGCGACTGGCGTGGTACGACCGGTGGCGCAGCGCGCGGGCGTACGCGGCGCAGTGGAGCGCGTACGAGGCCGCGGTGGACCGGGCGTACGAGGTCAGCGGCGTCGCGGGCGCCGAAGCCGGGCAGGAGGCTTGGCACGCGACGGGCGCCCGGCGCGCGCGCTGGGCGGCGCTGCGGGAGTCGTCGGGCGGACTGATGGCCGACTTCGAACCCACTATCCCGAGCCACGACACCACCGAAGCCGCCTCAGCGCCAGCAACCTCGTACGAGCCGCAGTCACACACCGTTGCCGAGCGGGACGCCCCGCAGCCCGCGGCGACCGCCCCGGCCACCGCCCCGGCCACCGCCTACACCGTCCCGGTCACGGGCGACGGCGACCTGGACGGTCCGGAACGGGCGAGTGGCAGCGGGGCGGGCGTCGAGCCGGGTGACCGCGACCCGCGCCGGCCACTCGACCCCGCCCCCCGAGCCGGGTCCGGAGAGCCAGCCTGGCCAGGAGGGCCGGTCAGGCGCGGACGATCGGGGCCCGGGCGGGGGCACGTGACCGCCGCGTGCGGTGTCGGCGGCGGGCTGGCCGCCGTGGGGCCCCGCGCACGGCCGTGGGGGCCGGTCGTTGATCGGCCGGCCTGGGTACCGGGCTCGGATGCGCGGCCCGGTCATTGGTCAGGCGCTCCCGGGCGTCCTCAGTCGTCCAGGATCGGCCGGAGCGGCTCCGGCAGGTGTCGGTCGCACGTCTGGCGCGAGGACTTGGTCAGCGCGTCGTCCGTGCAGGTGTAGTAGTCGCTGTACACGAGCTGGAAGGTGTACGTCGCGATGACGATGGCCAGCGCGATGCCGCCGGTCACCACGCCGCTGATGGCCGCCGTCGACTGCTGCCGCGAGCCGTTGCCGTTCTTCGGGGCGGGCAGCGGCGCCGAGGTGGCGTCGGGTGCGGGCGGCGGGGCGTCCACGGCCGCCGCCGCGGGCTCCGGCCGGCGCTGCTTGGCCCGCAGCGCGCTGATTCCCCAGTACAGCGCCAGCGCGCCGAGCAGCAGCGCGATCTCCGGCAGGCTGAACAGGGCGAAGAAGAACGCCCACATGCCGGACAGCAGCGAGTAGCGGGCGCGCCGCTGGACCGGGTCGGTGGGGTCCCAGCGGGCCCTGCCCTTGCCCTTCTGGCCGTTCTGGTCACCCTGGCCGCGCTGGGCGCCGGGCCGGCCGCCGCTCGGGCTCGCGCCGAAGCCGCCACCGTTGCTGCGCCCCGGCTGCCGGCTGCTCCACTGGCTGCCCCACGACGGCGGCCGCTCCTCCTCGTCCGGCCCCTGGCCCTGCTGGGATCCCTGGTCCGGGCCAGGCTGCTGGCCGCCGCCCTGCTGACCGTGGCCGGTGGGCTGGTCGCCGGCCGCCGGCCCCCAGCGGGCCCAGCGATCGCGCTTGCCGCGCTGTCCCGCGCCGGCGCTCGCCTCGCCCGGCGCGGGCGGGCCGCTGGGCGCGGCGGGCCAGGCCGGCGGCTGCTTGCCCGGCTGCGCTGGCGGCTGCGCCGGCGCGCCCGGCGCGGCGTTCGGGGCCGCGGGCGCGTCGGCCGCGCCGGAGCCGCCGCCATGCTCCCCGCCGGCGCCGGGGCGCGCGTCGCCGGCCCCGGGCTCCCGCGAACCCTGTGAGTCCCCAGGCTCCCGCGAGCCGTGCGCGTCCCGAGGCTCCTGCGAGCCCGTAGCGTCGCGAGGCTCCTGCGGCTCCCGCGAACCCTGTGGGTCGGGCGTGCCCTGCGGGTCCGAAGGGTCGTTTCGCGGGCCCGACGCGGGCGGGGCGGCGGTGTCGCTGGGACCGTCGCCCGGGGAATCGGGCGACGAGGGCCGCCCGTCGCGCAGCAGCGGCAGCACGCGTGGCGTGTCGACGTACCTCATCGCGACCCCCCGGCACGGAGGGAAGACAGTGGGGAGTGGAGCGCCGCGTGGCGGTATGGGTCCGGCATGTGGAGTGTGTCTTCCCCTTGTGTCGTCGTCCCGCGGGCCGGGCCTTGTGGCCCGGCTGGCGCCGTCCGGCCTGGGCGCAGACGGGACTGTGGTTCCCACGTCATCAGCGAATGCCCCGGTCCGTCCGCTTGACCCCACCCCCTGGCGACCCTTCTTCCTGACGGGTCCCCCGGTGGTCTTCCCGGGCTTCCGGGGCGGGTTCTCCGGCTTTCCCAGCGCATTCGCAGTCCAGACGCTACCTCCCGGGCGCGCCCCCGTCCCGTGGGGGCCGTCGCGTGTGCCGGTATCGTTGCCGACGGTCGGCCGCTTCGTAGAGTTCCCTGGAATTCCGCGTTCCGCGATCTCGTACGACCGTACAAAGCCCGTCCGCGGCGGAATGTCCAGGTCAACCACCGTGCCGGCGCCTGGCAACCGCATATCGCTCCACCGCGTCCGGCGCGCCCGCTCCGGTCGCCCGTCCTTCCCGGGTCGGGGGAGCGCGCCGCCCGCCGTGGCGTCGGCCCGCACCACCCGTACGACCAGCGCACCACCCCGCACGGCCCGCACCACCCGCGTGAGGAACCCCCGCATGCGCGTGCGGCGCCCGTGCGCGCACCACGAGAAAGAGACCGCCGTGGCTTCCCCGCCCCCCTCCGCGCCCCCCACCGCATCGGCGGGTGCCGAGCGCGCGCCCGCCCCCGCCGCCCCGTCCCGGGCGCGCGGCACCGCAGCCTCCGGCGAGTGCCCCGACACCGTGATCGTCGCCCCGCGCGGGCCCGGTGAGCCCCCCGCCCGGCTGGTCGTGCTGGTCTCCGGATCGGGTACGAACCTGCAGGCCCTGCTCGACGCCATCGCCGCCGACCCGGACGGGTACGGCGCCCGCGTGGTCGTCGTCGGCGCCGACCGCACCGGCATCGCCGGTCTGGAGCGGGCCGAGCGGGCCGGGATCGCGACGTTCGTGTGCCGGGTCGGGGCGTACGGGACGCGCGCCGAGTGGGACCGGGCGCTGACCGAGGCGAGCGCTGCGTACGAGCCCGACCTGGTCGTCTCGGCGGGGTTTATGAAGATCGTGGGCCCGGAGTTCCTGGCCCGCTTCGGGGGGCGGATCGTCAACACGCACCCCGCGCTGCTGCCGAGCTTCCCGGGCGCCCACGGCGTGCGGGACGCGCTCGCGTACGGCGCGAAGGTCACTGGCTGCACCGTCCACTTCGTCGACGACGGGGTCGACACCGGTCCGATCATCGCCCAGGGCGTGGTCGAGGTCCGGGACGAGGACGAGGAAGACGGGGGGACCGCTCTGCACGAGCGGATCAAGGAAGTCGAGCGCAGGCTGCTCGTCGATGTCGTGGGGCGTCTGGCCCGACACGGCTACCGCATTGAGGGACGAAAGGTAAGAATCCCGTGACCGTCGAAGGTACGAAGCGGCCCATCCGCTGCGCGCTGGTCAGCGTCTACGACAAGAGTGGGCTTGAGGAACTGGCGCTCGGCCTGCACGCCGCGGGCGTCCAGCTCGTCTCGACCGGCTCGACGGCCGGGAAGATCGCCGCGGCCGGGGTGCCGGTGACCAGGGTCGAGGAGCTGACCGGGTTCCCGGAGTGCCTGGACGGCCGGGTCAAGACCCTGCACCCGCGCGTGCACGCGGGCATCCTCGCCGACCAGCGTCTTGAGGCGCACCGCGAGCAGCTCACCGAGCTGGGCGTGGAGCCGTTCGAGCTGGTGATCGTGAACCTGTACCCGTTCGAGGAGACCGTGGCCTCGGGCGCGCACCCGGACGCGTGCGTGGACCAGATCGACATCGGCGGGCCCTCCATGGTCCGCGCCGCCGCCAAGAACCACCCGTCGGTGGCCGTGGTCGTCAACCCCGACCGCTACCCGCAGGTGCTCACCGCCGTGGCCGACGGTGGTTTCGACCTCGACCACCGCAAGCGGCTGGCGGCCGAGGCGTTCCACCACACCGCCGCTTACGACACGGCCGTCGCCTCCTGGTTCGCCGCCGACTACGTCGGGGACGGCGAGGAGTTCCCCGGCTTCGTCGGCGCCACCTACGAGCGCAAGAACGTGCTGCGCTACGGCGAGAACCCGCACCAGGCCGCGGCCCTCTACACCGCGGGCGACGGGGGTCTGGCCGAGGTCGAGCAGTTGCACGGCAAGGAGATGTCGTACAACAACTACGTCGACACCGACGCCGCACGCCGCGCCGCCTACGACCACGGCGCCGACCAGGCGTGCGTGGCCATCATCAAGCACGCCAACCCGTGTGGCATCGCGGTCGGCGCGGACGTCGCCGAGCTGCACCGCAAGGCGCACGCCTGCGACCCGCTGTCCGCCTTCGGCGGCGTGATCGCGGTCAACCAGCCGGTCTCGCGCGCCATGGCCGAGCAGGTCGCCAACATCTTCACCGAGGTCATCATCGCCCCAGACTACGAGGAGGGCGCCGTCGAGGCGCTCGCCAAGAAGAAGAACATCCGGGTGCTGCGTTGCCCGCACGCCCCCGCCGCCCGGGTGGAGTTCCGCCCCATCGACGGCGGCGGCCTGGCCCAGGCCAAGGACGCCTTCCAGGCCGAGGGCGACGACCCGGCGAACTGGACGCTGGCCACCGGCGAGGCGCTGGATGCGGCCGGGCTGGCCGAGTTGGCGTTCGCCTGGCGCGCCTGCCGCGCGGTGAAGTCCAACGCGATCCTGCTGGCCAAGGACGGCGCCACGGTCGGCGTCGGCATGGGCCAGGTCAACCGAGTGGACTCGGCGCGGCTCGCGGTCCAGCGCGCGGGCGAGGAGCGGGCGCGGGGCGCGTACGCCGCCTCGGACGCGTTCTTCCCCTTCCCCGACGGCCTTGAGGTGCTGACCGAGGCCGGCGTCAGGGCCGTGGTGCAGCCCGGCGGTTCGGTCCGCGACGAGCAGGTGATCGAGGCCGCGAAGGCGGCCGGCGTGACCATGTACTTCACGGGCACGCGCCACTTCTTCCACTGAGCCCACCGGCCCCGCCACCCCGGCGGGGCAGGTGGCCCAGCTGTTCCCCCAACCCGTACGGGGCCGCACCCCGGGGCCAGGTCAGCGCCGACCGGCCCGGGGGCGCGCCGATCTCTGCTTATCCAGGAGGATGGGTCCATGACCGCCCAGATTCTCGATGGCAAGGCCACCGCCGCCGCGATCAAGTCCGCTCTCAAAACCCGCGTGGAGGCGCTCCAGGCCAAGGGCGTGCAGCCCGGCCTCGGCACCCTGTTGGTGGGCGACGACCCGGGCAGCACGTGGTACGTGGCCGGCAAACACCGCGACTGCGCGCAGGTGGGCATCGCCTCCATCCGGCGCGAACTGCCGGACACCGCGACGCAGGAGGAGATCGAGGCGGTCGTCCGCGAGCTGAACGAGGACCCCGAGTGCACGGGCTACATCGTGCAGCTGCCGCTCCCCAAGGGCATCGACACCAACCGGGTCCTGGAACTGATAGGCCCGGCCAAGGACGCCGACGGGCTGCACCCGATGAGCCTGGGCCGCCTCGTCCTCGGTGAGCCGGGACCGCTGCCGTGCACCCCGTACGGCATCATCCAGTTGCTGCGCCACCACGACGTGGCCATCGACGGGGCGCACGTCGTCGTCGTGGGCCGTGGCATCACCGTCGGCCGCTCGATCGGCCTGCTGCTGACCCGCAAGTCGGAGAACGCGACCGTCACCCTGTGCCACACCGGCACCCGTGACCTGCCCGACGCCCTGCGCCAGGCCGACATCATCGTGGCCGCCGCGGGCGTGGGGCACCTGATCAAGCCGGAGTACGTCAAGCCGGGCGCCGCGGTGCTCGACGTGGGCGTCAGCCGGGACGGCGAAGGCAAGATCGTCGGCGATGTGGACCCCGGCGTCGCCGAGGTCGCCGGCTGGCTCTCGCCCAACCCCGGTGGCGTCGGCCCGATGACCCGGGCGCAACTCCTCGTCAACGTCGTCGAGGCCGCCGAGCGCGCGGCGCGGGCACGGGACTGACCCCGACCCCGGGTGCCGCCGGCAGCCGCGCGGCACCCGGTCACGAGAAAACCAGAGCAAGGGGGCGACCAGCCATGAGCCAGCCATGAGTGCGCACGTGAGCGGCGAGGGCGGCCTGGCCGCCGCGGCGGCCGGAGCGGCGGCGGCCGGAGTCGCGGCGCAGCACGGGCCGCGAGCGGGAACGCGGGCCCAGCGCCACTCCGGACCCGGGCGCGGCTCGCGCAGATTCCCGCGCATCACCCGGGACACGGCACGGCCGGAGGGCGGCGGCCGGGCGGCGAGCGGACAGGCGCCCGCACCGGCGCGACAGTGGCTGCTGCTCACGGTGATGAGCGGCGTCGCCGCCGGGCTGCTGGTCGTCGCCCTCGAGGCGCAGCGCGCCGGCACCCTGGTGGTCGGCTTCTCGCTGCTGCTTGGGGCGCTGTTGCGCTGGCTGTTGCCGTCGGTGGGGATGCTGGCGGTCCGCTCGCGCTTCACCGACATGGTGACGTACGGGCTGCTCGGGTCCCTGATCGTGGTCCTGTCGATGATGACGCAGCCGGACCCGTGGCTGGAGATCCCGTTCCTGGAGGACCTGATGGAGTTCACGGTCCGCTGAGCCGGGTTCCGCGCGCGGGCACGACATGACGGCGGCTCGTCCTCCACCCCCGTGGGAGGACGAGCCGCCGCTCGCTGCGTCCGGGGCCGCGGACTCCGGTGCTTCAGAAGTGACGGCCACTGTCGCGCGGTATTGCAGTGTCGCGCTGGTGTCGTGGTATCACGCTGGTGTCGCACTGGAGCGCGGATTGTTTCCCGGCTCGCGTTTCGAACCGTGTACGAGCATCGCCGCGGGGGACGCCGTGGATCAAGCGCAGGGTGTGGCTTGTGGCGCGGAAGTGACTGTTCCGGTACCGCGTCGCAGTTACGCAACGGGATCGCTGCGAACACGTCCCCCTGTCCCGCGCCGCGGCCACCCGGCCAGCGGCGGACGGACCGACGGCGGAGTGCGGCGGTGGTCGAGCCGCTCGCCACGGTCGCCACGCTCGCCGGGAGCGGACGACGCGGCGGAACGCGGTCCCGTGGTGCGTCCCCTATGCGGGAAACTGTCATCCTTGGGTACGGTCTGCGGTCAGCAGATCTGACGGTCGGATGGACGTACGGTCAGCAGGTCGCACGGTCGGGTGCGGTGCCGGCCGGGCCGCGCGGGCGCCGTCGGGCGCTCGCGGGAGCCGGGCATACGGGTGGGCCCGATGACGACGTCGTGCGAAGCGAATGAGGAAGTAGGGGGGCGGGGGACGATGCCTCGCTGGAGAGAGCTTCCGGAGGAACTCGATCCGCGCGTGCGGGACTTCACCGAGCGGCTGCGCGAACTGGTCGAGCGCGCCGGCCTGAGCGCGAGCGCGGTCGCGGAGCGCACCGGTTACGAACGGGCCGCCTGGGGGCGCTTCCTCGGCGGCAGGGCGTTGCCGCCGCGCGACGCCGTGGCGGCGCTGGCCGAGGCGACCGGAGCCGACGCGGACGAGTTGGACGCGCTGCGGGACGCGGCGGAGCGCGCGTCGCGCAGCGCTGACGCGCGGCACGACCGCGCGTCGACACCACCCCGTGGTGCCCCCGTGCGCCCTGCGCCCGCGCCGGTGGCGCGACGCGCCGGCGCGGACGTCAAGGCCCCGGCGCGGTCCGAGCCGCAGGCACGCCGTGCCGGGGAACCGGACGGCTCGGCGCATACGGACGCGAGCGAGCCGGCCGCCACGGCCGACGGCGACCCGGGCACCGGGCGGCGTACGGCGGCGGCACAGGCCGAGTCGAACGGGCGCACCCCACCACGGGCCTGGCCGGTCCTCGACCGGGAGCGCGCGCTCGGCAACGCCGGGCCCACCACCGCGCTGGTCCGCCGCCCGGGGGCGCGGCGCGCGCCGGCGGGGGAGCGGCCCGCCGCGGGTCGGCAGGCGACCACCGGCGACGAGGCCGCGGCCGACGTCAGGTCGGCGGACGGCCAGCAGGTCGGCGGCCGACCGCTGCCCGACCGGGGCCAGCGGGTCCTGCCGCAGCCACGGGCTCCGCGGTCCGAGCCCCGCCGACCGGCGGCCAGGCGCTCGCTCCTGACGGCCCGCAAGGCGCTGACCCGCAAGGCGGCGTCGAACGCGGAGCCCATCGCGAGCGGGCCGGCGCCCGAGGGGTCGGACCTGCCCGAAGGGCCGTTCGCGGCCGACGCCGCCGACGCGGTCGACCCAACCGACGCGACCCCCGCAGTCGCCGCGCCGAAGGCCACGCGGCGCGCGGGCGCTGGTGGGCGCGAGAACGAGCTGGCCTTGCCGGCGGACACGATCGAGGCGCGGCGGGCGGCCGACCTGCTCGCGGCGATGCTCAAGGCGCGGGACGCGGCGCGCGCGAAGAGCACGGCCGACGAGGAGGCCGGACCGTCCGACGCCACGTCTGACGAGGTGGCAGCGACGGGCCAGCCGGAGGCGGGTCCGACGCCGGCGCCGGATAAGGAATCCGGGGAGACGGACGTGGCGGAGGCGGGGCCGGCGGCCGAGACCGACGACGCCTCCCCGCTGGGGACGGCCGCCAAAGCGGCGCCGCCGGAGCCCGTGGCGCCGGGCCAGGCGCCGGGGCCCGCCGTTCGGTCCGGCGCGGTGAAGCCGAAGGCCGGCGCCGGCGCGGGGCGGGCGAAGAGCCCCGCCGGGGCGCGGCCGGCGTCCGAGATGTCCGAGGCGGCCGAGGTGACCGAGCCGGAGGACGCGGCGGACGAGGCCGCGCGGCCCGCGCCCCGGCTGGCCTGGCCACGGGTCCTCGCGACGCCGACGCCGGGCCAGGGCGCGCCGCCGCGCACGCCCACGGGTCCCGGACGACGGGCCGGCGCCGGCGTGCGCCCGGCGCGCCAGTCGTGGGCGCACGAGCCGGCGGGAGCCGACGAGCCCGGGGCACCGGCACGGAGCCTGGTGCCGTCGGCCCCGATCCCCGCCCCCGCCACCGGCGCCAGCGCCCGTACCGGCGCGGAGCCCGCGCCGCGCGGCGGGTCCGGGACGCCGGCGAAGCCCGTCGAGGGCGGCGAGGCGGTCCCGGCCGGAGCGGCGGGCGGGCGCTGGCACCGGTTGGGCATGTTCGCCGCGGGTGTGGTGGGCACCCTGCTCGTGGTCGCGGCGGCGATGCTCGTCTTCGACGTCCGGTTCGGGGACGGCGAGTCGAAACGGTCCGCCCCGACGACGACGCCCAGCGCGCCGCTGCCGGAGGGCGTCCGATGCACCGGCGCGGCCTGCGGCGGCAAGGACCCCGAGGCGATGGGCTGCGGCGGTACGCACTCGAAGACCACCACCGACGCCATGGTGGGCGGCGTGTACGTGGAGGTCCGCTACAGCAAGGTGTGCGCCGCCGCCTGGGCCCGCATCGCCCAGGCGGCTCCCGGCGACGAGGTGCGCGTACGGGGCGGGGCCGCGGACGCGGAACGCGGCCAGGAGCGGCGCGGGACGGCGGACGCAGACGGCGACGCGTACACCGCCATGGTGTCCGTGCGGTCCGCGAAGCTGGCCACGGCGTGCGTCACACGGACGACGGGCGAGACCGGGTGCACCAGTCCGTGAGAGGACGTCAGCGGCTCGTGGCGGCGCGGGCGTAGCGGCTTCGCCGGGCCGGGTGGTCGAGGATCGTCCGGCCGTACGCGGGGGCCGCCCGAGCGCTGTGACGCCGCCGCCGACACGGCACGGCGCCGGCGTCTGAGCAGGGGAGCGGCAGCGGTGCGGCGGGGGCAACCGCCCGGGCGTGGGGGCGGTCCATGCCGCTCTTGACGGAGCGTCGCTCCGGGCGAGCGGTTTTGCCCTGTTCTGTTGGTGAATTGCGTAGGGCGAGTGACCGTTCGGTGATGGTACGCATTGCGGGGAGCATGCGCACGCCAATGCGGGGCAAGTGACTAGTAACCCCCCACTGGTACGGCAAGGCCGCAGACGGTCGTTCGCGTTTCCTCCTGAGCGCGAACGGCCGCCGCTGGCATGTCAGGGCCGGCCCCACCCGACCCGGCCGGCCCTGTTCCCGGGCCCGCGCGGTCCTCCCCACGCCCGCCGCACCGGGGCGCGCGGCCGACCCGGCCGCCGACACCGCCGACGTGTTCCGCGCCCTCGGGCCCCCGTCCGGCTCCGCGCCGTCGCCTCGCGCATTCCCGCCGCGCCCGATCGGGGCGGGTGACGCGTCAAGGCGCGCCACGAACCGCACCACAGGCCGCATGGCGCGGTGCGGGGCGCGGCGCACGTCACAGCGCGTGACGCCCGTACGACAACCGCGGACCACCGCGCCGGCAGGCCCGTAACGCCGCGCGTGCCGACGCGGCCACGGCCGGCTCGTCGCCGCCGCGCGGCCGGTTCGGTCACCGCCGCGCGGCCGGTGAGGTGGGACACACCGGGCAGTGGAGTGGGCGTTCGCCGCGTCGGATAGCCTGGCGCCGCGCCTCTCGATACCAAGAGACCTCGGAAAATGGGCAGGGACACCCACCGCTAGCTCGCAGCAGGAGATTGCCATGACCCGCACTCCCGTCAATGTCACCGTTACCGGCGCGGCCGGCCAGATCTGCTACGCGCTGCTCTTCCGCCTCGCCTCCGGCCACCTCCTCGGCGCGGACGTGCCGGTCAAGCTCCGCCTCCTGGAGATCCCGCAGGGCCTCAAGGCCGCCGAGGGCACCGCCATGGAGCTCGACGACTGCGCGTTCCCGCTGCTGCGCGGCATCGACATCACGGACGACCCGAACGTGGCCTTCGACGGCGCCAACGTCGCCCTGCTCGTGGGCGCCCGCCCGCGCACCAAGGGCATGGAGCGCGGTGACCTCCTGGAGGCCAACGGCGGCATCTTCAAGCCGCAGGGCGCAGCGATCAACGCGCACGCCGCGGATGACATCAAGGTCCTGGTCGTGGGCAACCCGGCCAACACCAACGCGCTCATCGCGCAGGCCGCGGCGCCGGACGTGCCGCGCGAGCGCTTCACCGCGATGACCCGCCTGGACCACAACCGCGCCGTCTCGCAGCTCGCGCAGAAGACCGGCACCCCGGTCAGTGAGATCCGCAAGCTCACGATCTGGGGCAACCACTCGGCCACCCAGTACCCCGACATCTTCCACGCGGAGATCGCGGGCAAGAACGCCGCCGAGGTCGTGAACGACGAGCAGTGGCTGGTGGACACCTTCATCCCGACCGTCGCCAAGCGCGGCGCCGCGATCATCGAGGCCCGCGGCGCGTCCTCGGCCGCCTCGGCCGCCAACGCCGCCATCGACCACGTGCACACCTGGGTCAACGGCACCGCCGCTGGCGACTGGACCTCCATGGGCATCCCGTCGGACGGCTCGTACGGCGTGCCGGAGGGCCTCATCTCCTCCTTCCCCGTCACCACGCAGGGCGGCACGTACGAGATCGTGCAGGGCCTGGAGATCAACGAGTTCTCGTGGACCCGCATCGACGCGTCCGTCAAGGAGCTCGCGGAGGAGCGCGACGCCGTGCGCGGCCTGGGCCTGCTCTGATCCACCGGCCCGCCTGGGGCCACTGGGCCTCGCGGGTTCACGGGTCGCGGCGCGTTCGCCGCGCCTGGGCGAGACGCGAAAGGCCGTTCCCCGGCAGTGCGCTGGGGGACGGCCTTCGCCGTGCCTCGTGCCCCGGGCCACGTCGCTGGGACGGACGGGTCGTGTGGACGAGGCGTGCTGATGGGGTGTGCTGACGTGCCGTGTTGACAGGGGCGGGGCGTACTCCGGCCACGGGCACGTGTACGTCGTACGAACCAGCAGTTATCCACAGGTCCCAGCCCCACTTATCCACAGCCTCTTCCGCTCTTCCCCACGCCCGCCCCGCCTCCTCTAACCTGAAGCACAGCTCGCGAACGCCCTCCCCGCACCGCATCGGGGACCGGTGCCGTTCGCCGTCGCGCCGACGGGCGGGCGCGTCCTCGGGACGCGACCGTGCCCGTGGCGTCGTGGCTGACGTAACGTCAGGAGCGCGCGCTCAACGCCGAAGTGGAGGTGAAGCGATGGACCCGCGTGGCGGTGGCCACGTCCACGGTGTAGGCGTCGATGGTCAGCTTGCCCGTCGACACCTTCATCACCATGAAGCCGTGCTCGCCGAAGTCCTGCCAGCGCGCTGGGTGATCGTCATGTGCCTTGCCGTCGCCCTTCTTGCCCGCCGTGCCGCACACGATCTGCCGCGTGCCCCGCGACCGCTTGGTAGGCTCGAGGATCTGCTGGGTGTGGTCGTGCCCGGACAGGATCAGGTCGGCCCGGCCGCACACCACCTCCTCATACAACTCCTTGAGGTGCACGCCGCTGGTTGTAGTGGCCGATCGTGAAGCCGTCATAGGAGCCCGCGCTGCCGTGCTTGCCGTTGTTCAGCTTACGGGTGGTGCCCGATGACGATCTTCCAGGTGGCACGGGAGGCGGTGAGCGCCGAGTCCAACCAACGCCGCTGCTCGCGCATGTACGGGCCGTCCCAGCGGAAATACGGGTCGAGCTGAGTGACGGTCGAGGCCACCGGGTTGGTGTCCACCGCGAAGAACTCCACCACGGGCGCGCCCCTGCCGGGGCCGGCCGGCAGCGCGGTCGAGTAGTAACGCGCGGGCATGTGCCAGCGGCGGGACGTCGTCGCGTAGGCCACCTCGCGGTCGCCGCGCGAGGGGTCGCCGCCGCTGCCGGGTATCAGCCCGGAGCAGTCGTGGTTGCCGAGCACCATCAGCCACGGCACGTCGATGCCAGTGTTGGGCTTCTCGAACTTGGTGTGGAACTCGTCGTCGTGCGCCGACTCGGGCCCGTTCTCATACAGGTTGTCGCCCAGGCCGATGGCCACCCCGACACCGTCGGTGCGGCACACCTTCCGCGCGGCTGCGGCGACGGCGTACTGGGCCTCGTTGCCGGTGCCCGCGTCCCCGGTGACCAGCACCGCATACGAACCCCCGGGCCTCGGCCGACTGGGCAGGGGGAATTTGTCCACCGGGGCACCGCTCGCCGCCCGCGCGGCCTGCGCCGCCTGGGCTGCCTGCGGTAGTCAGGGCGAGCGCCGCCGCTCCGGCCACCGCGCCACCCAGCACGGTGCGGCGGCCCACGCCCGAACCGGCGGCACCGGCGACGGGTTCGGCGGCGGGCCGGCCGGTGGTGACGATGCTGTCGTCGAGGTCGAGCCACTGCCTCTCGGTCAGATCGGGGCGCGGCGGTGTGTATTCGTCATCGCACATGCCAGGTTTCTCGCAGGTAACTTCCGCCCGCTGGTGGAGCGACTGCGAACATCCGGTGAAGGTCGGCGGGCGGCAGGGAGGAGGGAGGGGCCCCCACCCCCACATGCATCCCCCACCCCACCCCACCCCTCACCAACGCCCCCACACCCCACTGCGCCCCCCACACCCCACGCTCTACCCCACCCTCCACCCCCACGCCAACGGCCCGCCCCGCGCCAAGCGGCGAAGCGGGCCGTAGTAAGGAGCCGTGAAGGAGTCCCTAGACGAATCCCCAGAGGAATCCGTAGGTAGGGTGCGCGCCCTAGTTGCCGAACTGCTCCTCGAACTTCGCGATGTCGATGCCCTCGCTCGCCGGCGGCGGGGTCGTGTCGACGGGCTTCTCGTAGTCGCTCAGCTCGACGGTGCCGGGCTCCTTGCCGCCCACGACGTTGATCTTGAGCGGGTACGGGGTGCCGGTGGCGGCGACGTACATCGTCTGCTTGCCGCCGTCGTCGCTGGGGCTCGTGAGGGGGACGACGAGCTGGGTGGCGAGCTTGGTGGGCTCGTCCTTGGTCAGCTTGTCCTTGGTCTCGCTGTCCGCCTTGATGGACGCCTGCATCGCCGCCAGGTTGCACATGTCGGCGTTGGCCTTGAGCATTTCGTCGTCGGTGGTGCCGTGGATGTAGCGGCCCTTGAACAGCTCGGCCGCCGCCTCGCCCTCCTTGCCGCCGACGTCGGGCTGCGTCCAGAACGTGGCGTTCGGCTTCATCCAGACCTTGGTGTCGGCCTTGATCAGCTCGGAGCTGGCACCCTGGCCGTCGCCGATGGTGCCGTTGCAGTTGCCCTTCTTGTCGAGAGCCAGGTTGATCTTCAGCGACTCCGTGCCGGTGTCCTGGTCCATCTTCATGCGCAGCGAGGTCGCGCCGAGCAGGGCTTCCTTGGCCTTGTCGGAGATCTGCTGCGCGGACAGGTTGGCGAGTTCGTTCTTCGGCTCCTGCGACGCCTTGTCGCTCTTGCTGTCGCTGTCGCTGTCGTTGCCGCAGCCCGTCAGGCCCAGCACCGCGACCACGCACGCTGTCGCGCCCAGCACGCCGTACTTCCTCGTCATGGCGAGATTCATCCCCCTCAGTTGACTAGCGGAGGGTGAATTTATCAGTTCTTTACTCGCTAAAGCTTGCCAAGCTCAATTACAGACAGTGAGACAGGCCACTTTCCATCAAAAATCATGCATACGTTTCTTTCTTCCGGGGAGGCGTTTCGGTTGCTGGTGTGAACAGCAGTGGAACATGTCGGTGTATCGGAAGGCAGAACCAGAGTGTCGGCGATCGAGACCATCCATGTTGACGGAGAGTGGCGAGCGGCCGTGAGTGGCGCCGAGCGGGAGGTGCTCGACCCAGCGGACGCGACCATCCTCGCAACGGTGGCCGAAGGAGACGCCTCCGACGTCGACGCGGCGGTCGCCGCGGCGCGCCGGGCCTTCGACAGCGGGGCGTGGCCGCGTACGCCGGTGGCCGAGCGCGCCGCGTTGCTGCGCCGGGTGGCCGACCTCCTCCAGCGCGACCGTGAGGAGATCGCGCTGACCGAGAGCCGGGACACCGGCAAGACCCTGGAGGAGGGGCGGGTCGACGTCGACGACGTGACCGCCGCCTTCCGTTACTTCGCCGACCTCGTGACGAACGAGGGTGGTGGCCGGGTCGTGGACGCGGGCAGCCCGGACGTGCACAGCGTGGTCGTCCACGAGCCGGTCGGCGTCTGCTCGCTGATCACGCCGTGGAACTACCCGCTGCTCCAGGCCAGTTGGAAGGTTGCCCCGGCGTTGGCCGCGGGCAACACCTTCGTCTTCAAGCCCAGCGAGGTCACCCCGCTGTCCACCGTCCACCTGGTCCGCCTCCTTGTCGAGGCCGGGCTGCCGGCCGGCGTGGCGAACCTGGTGACCGGCGCGGCCGACCCGGTGGGCGCCCGCATGTCCGAGCATCCGGGCGTCGATCTCGTCTCCTTCACCGGCGGCCTCGCCAGCGGCGTCAAGGTCTCCCAGGCCGCCGCGCCGACCGTGAAGAAGGTCGCCCTCGAACTGGGCGGCAAGAACCCCAACGTCGTCTTCGCCGACGTCTGCGCCACCGAAGAGGGCTTCGACACCGCCGTCGACCAGGCGCTGAACGCCGCGTTCATCCACAGCGGCCAGGTCTGCTCGGCGGGCGCCCGGTTGATCGTCGAGGAGTCCGTGCGCGAGCGCTTCGTCACCGAACTCGCCCGCCGCGCCGAGCGGATCAAGCTCGGCCGGGGCACCGAGCCGGGCGTCGAGTGCGGTCCGCTAGTCTCCCGCCAGCAGTGGGAGAAGACCCGGGCGTACGTCGAGTCGGCGCTCGCCGAGGGCGCGTCGCTGCGTTGTGGCGGCGGCCAGCCCGAACCCGCCCCGCACCGCCCCGCCACCGGGTTCTTCTTTGCCCCCACCGTGCTCGACCAGTGCCACCGCGAGATGCGGGTGGTCCGCGAGGAGACCTTCGGGCCCATCCTCACCGTGGAGACCTTCCGCACCGAGGACGAGGCGGTGGCGCTGGCCAACGACACCGAGTACGGGCTCGCGGGCGCCGTGTGGAGCGCCGACGCGGGCCGCGCCCGCCGGGTCGCCGGCCGGTTGCGGCACGGCACCGTGTGGATCAACGACTACCACCCGTACCTGCCGCAGGCCGAGTGGGGCGGGTTCGGCAAGTCCGGTGTCGGCCGCGAGCTGGGCCCCTCGGGCCTGGCGGAGTACCGCGAGGCCAAGCACGTCTACCAGAACCTGGACCCGCGGCCCGTCCGCTGGTTCGCGGGCTGACCGCCCCGGCGGGCCCATCAACCCGCCTGCCCCCGCAGGCACGCCAAGCCACCCGACTCCACGGGCGCGCCAACCCGCCTGCCGCCACGGGCCACACCCAGCAGCCCGCCCCCACGGGCACCCGACCCGCTCGCCCCCGGACGTGCCAACCCGCCCCCGGCCGTCGGCGGAACACCCCGCCGGCCGCCGCGGACGCCCCAGCCCGCCCACACCCGCGCGGACACGCCAACCCGCCTGCCCACGAACCACGTTCACGCACGTACCTTGCAGAAGGAGCGACCCCCCATGCCCGTTTACGACTACGTCGTGGTCGGCGGTGGCACCGCCGGCTCGGTGATCGCCTCCCGGTTGACCGAGGACCCGGACGTCACCGTCGCCGTCATCGAGGGCGGCCCCACCGACATCGCCTGCCCCGACGTGCTCATCCTGCGCCGCTGGCTCGGCTTGCTCGGCGGCGACCTCGACTACGACTACCCGACCACCGAGCAACCACGCGGCAACTCGCACATTCGGCACAGCCGCGCCAGGGTCCTCGGCGGTTGCTCGTCGCACAACACGCTGATCAGCTTCAAGCCGCTGCCCGGCGACTGGGACGAGTGGGCCGAGGCCGGCGCGCGGGGTTGGGACGCGGCGTCCATGGACCCGTACTTCGCCCGGCTGCGCAACAACATCGTCCCGGTGGACGAGAAGGACCGGAACGCGATAGCCAGCGACTTCGTCGCCGCCGCCCAGGCGGCCCTCGACGTGCCGCGGGTCGAGGGGTTCAACAAGGCGCCGTTCCACGAGGGCGTCGGCTTCTTCGACCTGGCGTACCACCCCGAGGACAACAAGCGCTCCTCCGCCTCCGTCGCCTACCTGCACCCGCACATCGAGGCGGGCGACCGGCCGAACCTCACCCTCCTCCTGGAGACCTGGGCCTACCGGCTCGAACTTGACGCCGACCGGGCCACCGGCGTCTGGGTGCGGGCCAAGGACGGCACGGAGCAACTCGTCGAGGCGTCGCGCGAGGTGCTGGTGTGCGCGGGCGCGGTGGACACCCCGCGGCTGCTGATGCACTCGGGCATCGGCCCGCGCGGCGACCTGGAGGCGCTGGGCATCCCCGTCGTCCACGACCTGCCGGGCGTCGGCGAGAACCTGCTCGACCACCCGGAGTCGGTCATCGTGTGGGAGACCAACGGCCCGATCCCGGACAACTCCGCGATGGACTCCGACGCTGGCCTGTTCGTACGCCGCGACCCGGAATCCCGTGGCCCGGACCTGATGTTCCACTTCTACCAGATCCCCTTCACCGACAACCCGGAGCGCCTCGGCTACGAGAAGCCCGCGCACGGCGTGTCGATGACGCCCAACATCCCCAAGCCGCGCAGCCGTGGCCGGCTCTACCTCACCAGCGCCGACCCGGCCGTCAAGCCCGCGCTCGACTTCCGGTACTTCACGGACGAGGGCGACTACGACGGCCGCACCCTGGTAGACGGCATCAAGATCGCGCGCCGGGTCGCGGCACAGGAGCCGCTGGCCGGTTGGCTGGGGCGCGAGGTGTGTCCGGGCCCGGAGGTCACCTCGGACGAGGAGATCAGCGAGTACGCCCGTAAGGTCGCGCACACCGTCTACCACCCCGCCGGCACCTGCCGGATGGGCGCCGGTGACGACGAACTGGCCGTCGTAGAAAAGGAGTTGCGAGTACGCGGCCTGCGGAACCTGCGGATAGCCGACGCGTCGGTCTTCCCGACGATGCCGGCCGTCAACCCCATGATCGGGGTCCTGATGGTGGGGGAGAAGTGTGCCGAGATGTTGGTGCGCACCCAGACGCCGGGAGGTGCCGCGTGAGCAGCGCCCGCCACTCCCAGGACACCACGCAGGGGCCGAAACCGCCGGCGTCGGAGTGCGCGCGTTCCGACGCCGCCACCTCGACCAGCGCGAAAGCCACCGCACCGACCAGCGCGGAAGCCGCCGCCCCGGCCAGCGGAGAAGCCGCTCCGGCCACCGGGCGGGCGGGCGATCCGGCCGTCTTCGCGGTGCGCGACCTGTGGAAGGTCTTCGGGCCGAGGGCCGACCGGATTCCCGGCAGCCCCGAAGCCGACCTGCCCGCCGCCGAGTTGCGGGAGCGCACCGGTTGCACGGCGGCCGTGCGCGGCGTGAGCTTCGACGTCCGCAAGGGCGAGGTGTTCGTCGTGATGGGCCTGTCCGGATCGGGCAAGTCCACGCTGGTGCGCTGCCTGACCCGGCTCATCGAGCCGACAAGCGGCAGCGTGGACATCGACGGCGAGGACGTGCTCGCCATGGACCGCTCCCGGCTGCGCGAACTGCGCCGGCACCGCGCCGCCGTGGTCTCCAGCACTTCGGCCTGTTGCCGCACCGCTCGGTGCTCGACAACGTCGCGTACGGGCTCGAGGTGCAGGGCATGGGCAAGGCGCGGCGGCGCGCGAAGGCCGCCGAGATGGTGGCCAAGGTCGGCCTGACCGGTCTGGAGCACCGCCGCCCCGGCCAACTCTCCGGCGGCCACCAGCAGCGCGTGGGCCTGGCCCGCGCGCTGGCAGTCGACCCCGAGGTGCTGCTGTTCGACGAGCCGTTCAGCGCGCTCGCCCCGCTGATCCGGCGCGACATGCAGGAGGAGGTCATCCGCCTGTACCGGGACGAGGGCCGCGCCATGGTCTTCATCACCCACGACCTGAGCGAGGCGCTGCGCCTGGGCACCCGCATCGCGCTGATGCGCGACGGCCGGATCGTGCAACTCGGCACGCCCGAGGAGATCGTGGGCTCTCTGGCCGACGCGTACGTACGGGACTTCGTCCGCGACGTCCCCCGCGAGCAGGTGCTCACCGTCCGCCGGGCGATGCGCCCTGTCCGTCCCGACGAGGTCGACCGGGGACCCGCCCTGGCGCCCGGCGCCACCGTCGCCGAGGCCATCGAGGCCGTGGCCCGCTCCGGCGGCCCGGCCCGCGTGATGGACGCCGGCCGCTGCCTCGGCGTGGTCGACCATGCCCGCCTGCTCGACGTCGTCGCCGGCCTGGACGAGCCGGCCACCACGACCGCTCCCACCGACTCGGCCGCCCCGGCCGTCACCAGCGCGGACGAGCCAGTCGCCACCGCCGCTCCCGCCGGCCCGGCCGCCACGGCCCCGGACGACCCAACGCCCGACCCGGCCACGGGCCAGCCCACCGACCAGGCTCCCAACCGGTCGGCCTACCAGGCTCCCGACCAGCAGACCGCCGACGGGACCGATGCGCCAGCCCCCGAACCCTCCGGCGGCGGCACCGAATCCGCCACGGCGGCCGGCACTGGCGGCCGCGGATGAGCGCCGCCACCACACCCGCCACCGGTCAGGGGTCCGCGCCCGCCACCACCCCGGCCGTCGACCCGCCGGGCACGGGCGACACGGGAGCCCCCAGGCCCAAGCCCGACTCCGGGCCCGCCCCCGCCGAGCGTGACGGCCGCGACCAGAGCCGCGTCCGCGCCCTGCTGCGCCACCGTGCCGTGCGCAAGCTCGCGGTGCTCGCCGTGCTGGCCGCCGTCCTGGTGCCGATCGCGCACGCCAGGTGGTCCAGTGGGAGCTGGCCCGAGGCGCTGACCGTCGACCTGACCGACCCGCTGACCGACACCAACGACTGGATCATCGACAACCGCGACAGCCACCCGCTGTTCCTCTACTTCTTCGGGCACATCAGCAACGGCATCGTGGCCTCGGTACGCGGCGTCTACCTGGTGCTGCTCGCCCTCAGCTGGACCGGCGTCACCGCCGCCGCGACCCTGGTCGCCTGGCGCGCCGCTGGCGCGCGGACCGCGCTGACCAGCGTCGTCTCGTTCGCGGTGTGCGGGCTGCTCGGCATGTGGGTGCCGACCATGCAGACCCTGGCCCTGATGGTCGTCGCGGTCGCGCTGTCCGTCGTGGTCGGCGGGTTGCTGGGGCTGGCCGGCGGGCTGTTCGAGCGGGCCTTCCGGGTGCTGCGCCCGGTGCTCGACACCATGCAGGTGCTGCCGGCGTTCGCGTACCTGCTGCCCGTCGTCCTGGTCTTCGGGATCGGCGTGCCGGGCGCGGTGCTGGCCACCGTCATCTACGCCGCCCCGCCGATGGCCCGGCTCACCGCGCTCGGGCTGCGCGGTGCCGACCCCGGCGTCCTTGAGGCCGTCGACTCGCTGGGGGCCGGCCGCTGGCAGCGCCTGGTGACCGCCCGGCTGCCGCTGGCCCGCAAGGAGCTGCTGCTCGGCCTCAACCAGACGATCATGATGGCCCTCTCGATGGCCGTGATCGCCTCCATGATCGGTGGCGGCGGCCTCGGTGACCGGGTCTACCAGGCGCTCTCCTCGGTCGACGTCGGGGCCGCGCTGGCCGCCGGCATCCCGATCGTGCTGCTGGCGGTCGTCCTGGACCGGACGACCGCCGCCGCGGGCGAGCACTCTCCCGCCCCGGCCGCCCCGCGCTGGCTGCGCGGCCTGGACGGCTGGGTCGTTGCGGCGGCCCTGGTCGCGGGCCAGCTCGCCGACTCGCTGACGTGGCCGAAGAGTTGGACGGTGGAGATCGCCGAGCCCGTCAACGACGCCGTCGACTGGATGACCGACTACCTCTACTCGGGCGTCCCGGTCGTCGGCGGCACCGCCGACTGGGCCGGCCACTTCACCTCCTGGGTGCTCGACCCGCTGCGCGACGGCCTACAGGCCCTGCCGTGGTGGTCGGCGCTGCTGATCGTGGCCGCCCTCGCCTGGCTGATCGGCACCTGTGGCACGGCCCTGACCGCCACCCTGGCCTTGGACGCCGTCGGGGTGCTCGGCGTGTGGGACGAGTCGATGAACACCCTCTCCCAGGTCCTGGCCGCCGTCGCCGTCACGCTCGTCATCGGCTTCGCGATCGGCATCGCGGCGTCTCGCAGTGCACGCCTGGAGCGGCTGTTGCGCCCGGTGCTCGACGTGTTCCAGACGATGCCACAGTTCGTGTACCTGATCCCGGTGGTCGCGCTGTTCGGCGTCGGGCGCGCCCCGGCCGCTGCCGCCGCCGTCGTCTACGCGCTGCCCGCGGTGGTGCGCATCACCACCCAGGGGGCTGCGCCAGGTGGACCCGGCGGCCCTGGAGGCGGCCCGCTCCCTCGGCGCGAGCCGTGGCCAGCAACTGCGCGAGGTGCAGCTCCCGCTCGCCAGGCCCGCGCTGTTGCTCGCGGTCAACCAGGGCGTGGTCCTCGTGCTGGCCGTGGTCATCATCGGTTCGCTGGTGGGCAGCGGCGGCCTCGGCTACGAGGTGCTGTTCGGCCTGGCCCAGGGCGACCTGGCCACCGGCCTCGTCGCGGGCGCGGCCATCGTCTGCCTGGGCCTAATGCTCGACCGTGTGACGCAGCCGACGGCGCGCCGCTGACATGGCCATCCGTACGCCCAACTCGCCTACCCGCCGGGCCCGCGCGGACGCCGCCCGCCGACCCGCCGTACCCGCTGGCAGGGTTCGGCGGCTCGGCGGCCGGTTCCGTACGGTCGGCGCGCTCGGCGCGGTCGCGTCGCTGCTGGTCCTCACCGGCTGCGGCAAGGCCGACATGACCAAGCAGTCGTCCCCCTACGCGAACGTGTCCGGCGCGAAGACCGTCACCCTCTCCGTCCAGTCCTGGGTGGGTGCGCAGGGCAACGTGGCGGTCGCCACGTACCTGCTGGAGCACGAGCTGGGCTACCGCGTGGACACCGTGCAGGTGGACGAGGTGCCGGCCTGGGACGCGCTCAGCCAGGGCCGGGTGGACGCGATCCTGGAGGACTGGGGCCACCCGGAGCAGGAGCGGCGGTACGTCGAGGAGAAGAAGACCATCGCGCGCGGCGGCGACCTGGGCGTCCGGGGCCACATCGGCTGGTGGGCGCCGAAGTACTTCGCCGACGCGCACCCGGACGTGACGGACTGGAAGAACCTCACGTGACGGACTGGAAGAACCTCAACAGGTACGCGGACCGGTTGCGCACGGCCGAGAGCGGCAAGAAGGGCCAACTTCTCGACGGCTCGCCGTCCTACGTCACCAACGACAAGGCGCTGGTGAAGAACCTGGGTCTGGACTACCAGGTGGTCTTCGCGGGTTCCGAGGCGGCGCAGATCACCCAGATCAAGCAGTTCGCCAAGCAGAAGAAGCCGTTCCTGACCTACTGGTACGAGCCGAAGTGGCTGTTAAACGAGGTGCCGATGGTTGAGGTGAAGCTGCCGGAGTACACCGAGGAGTGCGCCGCCAGGGGCACCGAGGACCCGGCCTCCGTCGACTGCGCCTACCCGACGACCCCGCTGCAGAAGTACCTGAACGCGGACTTCGCAGACAAGGGCGGCGACGCGGTCCGGTTCCTCAAGAAGTTCCACTGGTCGAAGGAGCACCAGAACGACGTGTCGGAGATGATCGCCTCGCAGGGCCTCTCGGCCGACGAGGCCGCCGAGCGCTGGGTCAAGGCCAACCCCGAGGTGTGGCAGCGCTGGCTGCCGTGACGGTCGGCACCGGCGTCGCGGCCGGCCCCCGGCGCCGGTAGCGGCCCGCCCCGCACAAGCGACTGCCCCGCACGAGGGACTGCCCCGCGACACGGAAAAGGCCGCCCCGCACAAGGGACCGCCCCGCGGTACTGAAAAAGGCCGCCCCGCACAGGTAAAGGGGCCGCCGAAACGCCGTGGAACACCAGGCGTTTCGGCGGCCCGCCGCGGTGCTCCCGTGCACCGCGGTCTCCCCCGTGCGGCCGGCCGCTCGACGAGCGGCGCGGCAACCCCCGTAGCGCCGGGCCGCCCGTCGGGCGGCCCGGCTTCCCCCGTACACCGCGCCCCGACCAGGCGGCGCGGTTCCCCCGTGTCGCCGTGCCACCCTCGTGGTGGCGCGGCCCCCTGTTAGCCCCGTCACCCCCGTGCGACGCGGCTCCCCCGTCACGCCGCGGCCCGTGAGCCGTGGCGTTCTGCTCCACCGGGCCCGAGGGCCCCGGCGTCGTGCACCGGGCTCCCACGCGGCCTGGCCCCGACGGGCCGGCCCGCGGGTGGCGAGGCGCCCGCCACGCCCCGCTGCCCGGCGATCCGGCCGGTGAGGTGGCCCCCGTCGTACGCGTCCCACCCCACCTGCCCGCTGTGGGCCTCCGTCACGGATGGCCGTGGCGGAGGCCCAGGGGCGCCCAGAACCCCCGTGTCCGGGCGCTCCCGATCAGGGGCTACGCCCCGGGCTGGGCCGAGTGCAGTCGCTCGGCGTGCCCGCGCAGCGCTTCCATCGCCTCGTGGAACAACCCGGGCCCGAAGGTGATCCGGGCCGCTCCCAGCTCGCCGATCTCGGCCAGGGCCGGGCCGCCGGGCATGGTGGCCATGTTCAGCGGTACGCCGACGCCCTGGGCCAGCTCCGTGACCAACTCGACCGGAGCCAGCAGCGGGTAGATCACGTCCGCGCCCGCGGCGACGTACAGCCTGGCCCGCTCGATGGCCGCCGCCGCGCTGGTGTCGCCGCGCAGGAAGGTGTCCACCCGGGCGTTGATCACCAGCCGGTCGCCTGCCTCCTCGCGCACCCGCGCCAGCCAGTCAGCGTGCTGCCGGGCGTCCTTGAGCTGGCCGGTCGCCAGGTCGGTGTCCTCCAGGTTGCAGCCCACCACGCCCGCTTCGAGCAGCCGCTCCACCAACTCGGCCGGGGCCAGGCCGTAGCCGTCCTCGACGTCGGCCGACACCGGGATGTCCACCACCCGGGTGATGCGGGCGATCGCCGCGAACATCTCGTCGACCGGCGTGCCGCCGCCGTCCTCGTAGCCGAGCGAGGCCGCGATGCCCGCGCTCGGTGTCGCCAGCGCCTGGAAGCCGACGTCGGCGAAGATCCGCGCGCTGGCCGCGTCCCAGGGACCCGGAAGGATCAGCGGGTCGGCGGGCGACCGACCGTGGTGCAGGGCTAGGAACGCCTTGGCCGTGTTGTCGGCGTTGGCAGCGTCGCGGGCGTCGCTGTTCTCGGCGGTGTCCGCTGTGTTGTCGGCGTGGGTGGGGGGCATCACAACTCCTCGGAGGGCGGTTTGTCGGGGGACATCCGCGTGGTCACGCTGATCCGGTTCCACGCGTTGATCGTGATGATCAGACTGACGATTTGGGCGAGTTCGGCGGCCTCGAAGTGCTCGGCCGCCCGGTCGTAGACCGCGTCCGGTACGAACCCGTCGGTGAGGACGGTCACCGCCTCGGTCAGCGCGAGCGCTGCCTGTTCCTTGGCGGTGAAGTACGACGGCGACTCCTCCCACGCGTTGAGCAGATATATCCGCTCCTCGCTCTCCCCTTCCGTCCGTGCGTCCCGGGTGTACATCGTGATGCAGAAGGCGCAGTGGTTGATCTGCGACGCGCGAATCTTCACCAGCTCGATCAGGGCGGGGTCGAGACACCGTCTGGCCGCCGCGTCAAGATTGATCATGGCCTTGTAGAACTCGGGTGCGAGGGTGGGCAGTGCCATCCTCGGACCCCGTCTACGGGCCGTTTCGCTCGTCGCCATGGCCCTCACGCTACGGCCGCACTAGCCCAGGGGTATGGTCCATTTCCATGGCAGATTCTTGGGCCACTGAGACGCCGTCCGACTCCGCCGCCGACTTCGCCGTCGGCAGCGACCTCCACCTGGAGCTGAGCCGGACGGGAGGTGTCCGGGCGTCGCTGATGAGCGCACTGCGGGACGCCGTACGATCCGGCCGGCTCGCCCCCGGCACCCACCTGCCCTCCTCCCGTACCCTCGCCACCGACCTGGGCATCGCCCGCAACACGGTCGCCGACGCCTACGCCGAACTCGTCGCCGAGGGCTGGCTCACCGCCCGCCAGGGCTCCGGGACGCGCGTGGCCGAGCGCCCCGTCCCCTCCGGGACCCGCCTCGAACCCCCGACCCCGGTACGCCGCCCGCCCCCGCGCCCCGCGCCCGCCCCCACCCCGGTCTACGACCTGATGCCCGGCTCGCCCGACGTGTCCTCCTTCCCGCGCGCCGCCTGGCTGACCGCCGCCCGCAAGGCCATCACCCACGCGCCCAACGACGCCTTTGGCTACGGCACGCACGTCGCCGGCCGCCCCGAACTGCGCCGGGCGCTCGCCGAGTACCTGGCCCGCGCCCGGGGCGTACGCGCCGCGCTCGAGCGCATCCTCATCTGCTCGGGCCTGTCCGAGGGGCTGCGCCTGGTCGGCGAGGTGCTCGGCGACACCGCGCGGCTGCCCGGCGCGGCGCCCGGCGCTGACCTGGTGGCGGTCGAGTCCTTCGGCCTGGACATCCACCGCGACCTGCTCACCGGCTGCGGGCTGCGCACCGTCGCGGTCGGCTTCGACGAAAACGGCCCGCGCACCGAGGAGTTGGCGAGTACGGGGGCGAGGGCGGCGCTGATGACACCGGCCCACCAGTTCCCGTTCGGTGTCTCGCTGCCGCCCGACCGGCGCGCGGCCACCGTCAAGTGGGCGGTGGAGACCGGCGGAGTACTCCTGGAGGACGACTACGACGGCGAGTTCCGTTACGACGGGCAGCGGATCGGCGCCGTGCAGGGCCTGGACCCCGAACACGTCGTCTACATGGGCACCGTCAGCAAGAGCCTGTCGCCCGCGCTGCGCCTCGGTTGGCTGGTGCTGCCGGAGCGGCTGTTCGCGGCCGTCGCCGAACTCAAGCGTCGCCCCGGCTCCCAGACCAGCGGCCTGGACCAGCTCACGCTGGCGGAGTTCATCACCTCGGGGGCGTACGACCGGCACGTGCGCGGCATGCGCCAGCGCTACCAGCGCCGCCGCGACCAACTCGTCGCAGCCCTGGCCGAGCGCGCCCCGCACGTGAAGGTCAGCGGCATAGCGGCCGGCCTGCACGCGTTGCTCGAACTCCCGCCGGGCACCGAGCAGTCGGTGATCAACGGCGCCGCCTGGCAGGGTCTGGCGCTGGAGGGCCTGCGCCGCTTCCGGCTGGGCGCGGGCACCGGCGGCGACGGCGCCCCGCGCGACGACGTCATCGGCGATGCCCTGGTCGTCGGCTACGGCACCCCGCCCGACCACGCGTACGCCGGCGCGCTGGACGCCCTGTGCCGCGCGTTGCCGTAACGCCGGGCGTTGCCGGAGCGCCGGGCGTTGTCGTCGTGCGGGACGCCGGCGCGGGCCCGCGGCTCGCGCGGCGGGCCCGCTCTCCAGTGAGGTGGTGAGCTGACTGAGCCGGGTGAGCCGGCCGCCCCGGCTAGCCGCCCTGGGTGCCCTCGCCGGCCGAGGTCAGCACGGCGCGGAGCTGCTCAAGGCCCCAGTCCAGGTCCTCCTTGCTGACCACCAGTGGCGGGGCGATCCGGATGGTGCTGCCGTGGGTGTCCTTGACCAGTACGCCGCGGGCCATCAGCCGCTCGGAGACCTCGCGGCCCGTGCCGAGCGCCGGGTCGATGTCCACGCCGGCCCACAGGCCGCGCCCGCGCACCTCGCGCACCGCGCCACCGCCGGTCAGCGCCGCCAGCTCGCGGTGCAGGTGCTCGCCGAGTTCGGTGGCCCGCTGCTGGTACTCGCCGCCGCGCAGCATGTCGATCACCTCAAGGGCGACGGCGCAGGCCAGCGGGTTGCCGCCGAAGGTGGAGCCGTGCTCGCCCGGGCGGTAGACGCCCAGCACGTCGCGGTCGGCGACCACCGCGGAGACCGGCACCACACCGCCGCCGAGCGCCTTGCCCAGCACGTACACGTCCGGAACCACGTCCTCGTGGTCGCAGGCGAAGGTCCTGCCGGTGCGTCCCAGCCCCGACTGGATCTCGTCCGCGATGAACAGCGTGTTCCTATCCCGGGTCAGCTCCCGCACGCTCGGCAGGTAGCCGGCCGGCGGCACCAGCACGCCCGCCTCGCCCTGGATCGGCTCGATCAGCACGGCGACGGTGTGTTCGTCCACCGCCACCTCCAGCGCGGCCAGGTCGCCGTACGGGACGATCTCGAAGCCGGGCGTGTACGGACCGAAGTCGGCCCGCGCCTCCCGATCGGTGGAGAAGCTGACGATGGTCGTGGTGCGGCCGTGGAAGTTGTCCGCCGCGACGACGATCTTTGCCTGGCCGTCCGGCACGCCCTTGACCTGGTAGCCCCACTTGCGGGCCGTCTTGACCGCGGTCTCGATGGCCTCGGCGCCGGTGTTCATCGGCAGCACCATCTCCTTGCCGCACAGCGCGGCAAGCTCCGTACAGAAGTCGGCGAACCTGTCGTGGTGGAAGGCCCGGGACGTCAGCGTGACCCGCTCCAACTGGGCCTTGGCGGCGTCGATGAGACGGCGGTTGCCGTGTCCGAAGTTGAGCGCGGAGTATCCGGCGAGCATGTCGAGATAGCGGTGCCCCTCGACATCGGTCACCCAGGCGCCGTCCGCGGCGGCGACGACGACGGGCAGCGGGTGGTAGTTGTGCGCGCTGTGCGCCTCTGCTGCGGCGATGCTGCGTTCACTAGCGGTCACGTGCGCTCCATCCTTACGGAGTCAGGGCGGGCTCAGCCTTCTTTCTATCGTCGCTCGGGGGGGAATGCGAAGAAGAATTGCGTAGCCAGCCGTATTGGCGCCCACGGGCCCGGGCCGCGCCGACCCCGTGTCGGCGGATCGCTGTGCGTGGTCGTGCCGTAGCGCGCGCGTGCCGTGCGCGCTGGCGCGCGCCGGCGCCTGCCTCGCGCGCCGCGGCAGGCTGCTGCCAACCGCCCCCCAGTCTTCGACCGGGGGCCGTGGTCGCGTCGCGTACCTGAGAGAATGGATGCCATGGCCCATGAACGTCCTCGCGCGCTGTCCGGTATCCAGCCCACTGCGGGCTCCTTCCACCTCGGCAACTACCTCGGTGCGATCCGTCAGTACGTCGCCTTGCAGGAAACCCACGACGCCTTCTACATGGTGGTCGACCTCCACGCGATCACGGTCCCGCAGGACCCGCGGGAACTGCGCGCCAACACCCGGCTCGCCGCCGCGCAACTGCTGGCGGCCGGGCTCGACCCCGAGCGGTGCACGCTCTTCATCCAGAGCCACGTCCCCGAGCACGCGCAGCTCGGCTGGGTGATGAACTGCCTCACCGGCTTCGGCGAGGCCTCCCGCATGACGCAATTCAAGGACAAGTCGGCCAGGCACGGTGCCGACCGGACGACCGTAGGCCTGTTCACCTACCCGGTCCTCCAGGTCGCCGACATCCTCCTCTACCAGGCCGACCAGGTGCCGGTCGGCGAGGACCAGCGCCAGCACATCGAGCTGACCCGGGACCTCGCGGAGCGGTTCAACAGCCGCTACGGCCACGCCTTCACGGTGCCCTCGGCGCACATCGTCAAGGAGACCGGCAAGATCTGCGACCTGCAGGACCCGTCGATCAAGATGAGCAAGTCGGCGTCCACGCCGAAGGGCATCATCAGCCTGCTGGACGAGCCCAAGGTCTCCGCGAAGAAGATCAAGAGCGCGGTCACAGACCTGGACACCGTGATCCGCTACGACGAGGAGAACAAGCCCGGCGTGAGCAACCTGCTCACCATCTACTCCACCCTCACCGACACCAGCATCGCCGACCTGGAACGCAAGTACGAGGGCAAGGGCTACGGCGCGCTGAAGACCGACCTGGCGGAGGTCATGGTCGACTGGGTCACACCGTTCCGCAGCCGCACCCAGGAATATCTGGACGACCCCGAGACGCTGGACAACATCCTGGTCAAGGGGGCCGGGAAGGCACGGTCCGTCGCGGCCGAGACCCTGGCCCCGGTGTACGACAAGGTGGGCATGCTGCCCGCCAAGCGCTGAGCGGCCACGCCCCGCCCGCCGGGCCGGCGGTGGCCCGGCGGCCGGACCCGGTCCGGCCGCGGACGGTGCATGGGTCCAGGCCGGTGCGGCCCAAGGAACCTAGCTGGGACCGCCGGGAAGCCGGCACACTGAAACGGGCGCTCGGCCGCCTGACAGGGACACGAGGGCGTGCGGCGTGACGGACAGCTCGACCAGACAGTGGTGCGGAAGGGAGAACGCAGTGGGGACCGTAACGATCGGCGTTTCGATCGCGGTCCCGGAGCCGTACGGCAGCTTCCTCCAGGAGCGGCGCGCGGGCTTCGGGGACCCGGCCGCGCACGGTATCCCCACGCACGTCACGTTGTTGCCGCCCACCGAGGTGGACGCCGCGGCGCTGCCCGGCATCGAGCGCCACCTTGCGGAGGTCGCGGCCGGCTGGGGCCCCTTCCCGATGCGGCTGTCCGGGACGGACACCTTCCGCCCGCTCTCGCCGGTCGTCTTCGTGAACATCGTGGAGGGCGCCGACGACTGCACGGCGCTCCAGGAGCGCGTCCGGGCGGCCTCCGGGCCGTGCGCCCGCGAGTTGCAGTTCCCGTACCACCCACACGTCACCGTCGCGCACGGCATCTCCGAGGAGGCGATGGACCGCGCGTACGCCGAGCTGAAGGACTACGAGGCGGCGTGGACCATCGAGGGCTTCGCGCTCTACGAACAAGGCCAGGACGGCGTCTGGCGGCTGGAGCGCGAATACCCTTTCGGCTCGGCGGGAGAGCGGGGCCCGGGCCCGACCTTCCCGCGCCAGACGCAGCACGCGGACCGTGACCGCGACGGGCGGGACCGCACCCGGAGCCGGGAGACCGCTCGCGACCGGGGCCGAGACCGCGGTGCGGCACGGAACGAACCGCTCAACGTGACCGAGTAAGAAAAGATCCCGTGACGGACTTTTAACCGGGTCTCATTATCGGTAGGCCGTCCTCATGGACGGCCACCCGAGTCTTCGCGAGCGCAAGAAGCAGCGCACCTATCAGGCGATCTCCGACGCCGCGATCGCGCTCTTCGTTGAGCAGGGCTTCGACCAGGTCTCGGTGGCGGAGATCGCCGCCGCGGCCATGGTTCCAAGCCCACGCTGTTCCGCTATTTCCCGACCAAGGAAGACCTCGCGCTCTACCGCTTCGCGGACCACGAGGGCGAGGCCAGCCGCGTGGTCCGCGCCCGCGCCCCCGAGCAGAGCCCCCTCCAGGCGCTGCACGCGCACTTCCGCGCCGGACTCGACCGCCGCGACCCGGTCACCGGCCTGTGTGACGACGCCTAGGTCCTCGTCTTCCACCGCCTGCTGTACGGCACCCCGAGCCTGGTGGCGCGGTTGTACGCGTACACGACGCGGTCCGAGGAGGCCCTGGCCCGCACGCTGTACGAGGTGGCGCACGCCCCCGAGGCGAAGCCGCGTCCGGCTGACACGTCGCCGGTGGAGACGGCTCCGACCGGCGCGCCCGTGGCCGGCCCCGGGGCGGTCCCGGGCCCGCTCGCCGGTCCCGACCTGCCGGGTCCTGGCTCCGGACTGCCGGGCCCCGGGGAGCCGACCAGGCTGGAGGCGCTGACGGCCCGCCTCACCGCGAGCCAGGCCATCGCGGCGCAGCGCATCCTGGCGCTCGACAACTGGCGTCGGATAGCCGACGGCGAGAGCGCCGACGCAGTCTACCCGTCGGCCGTCACCGCCGCCGACCACGCCTTCTCCGTGCTCGGCTCCCACCTCTGACCCAGCAGGCCAGCGCCCCTGACGGGCGCCCCACCCACCCTGGGCTGACGGTTGACGGCTGACCGCGCGTCGTGGGCCCGCTGGCGCGGGCTCGTCCGCGAGGCGGGGGCCCGCGCTGCCCCGGGGCGCTGGCTTCGGCTCCGACCGCGCCCGGGGGAGCTGACCGCCGCCGACCGCCTGTTCTTCGCCTCTCAGCTCACGGGGCCGCGCCCCGCCGCGCACCACCACTCGACCATCCGACCGTTCGCCCCGCTCGGCGCGCGCCGAGCGGCGATGCGCGCTGCCCGCGAGCGTGCCCACCGAGTCGGCCTGCCCGCCACTCCCACGCGAAAGGTGTACCGAAATGACCTCACCACCCCATGGCGTGGCCGCCGACGCGCCCCATCGGCCCTCGTCCTCCGTTTCCCTGAACTGGTCGCCTCCCGCTGTGCCTTCCCCGACTGTGCCTTCCCCGACTGTGCCTTCTCCGACTGTGCCTTCCCTGGCTGAGCCGGGGCCGCCTCGGCCAGGCCTGCCCCCGTCCGGCCCCCGCCCGCCCGGACCCCGCCCGCCGGCTGACCGCCCCGATGGTCCGGGCGGCGGCGGCCCGGGTGCTGGCCCGGGCCGTGGCCCCGAGGGTGACCAGGGCGGTGGTCCCGGAGGGGGCCCGGACGGGGTGGTCCCGGAGGGGGCCCGGACGGCGGTTACGGGGAGGGCCCGGGCAATCATTCCGGCGGCGGACCGGACGGAGGGCTCGCCGCCGAGCGGGCCCACGTCGGCGCGTGCCGGGTCACGCTGGCCCGCATGGTCGAGTCGGCCCGGCGGCAGGTGTCGCTGGGGGAAGACGTCTCCGGTGACGGCGCGAGCGCCGAGGTGCTCGGCCGCTACCTACGCGGCTACGCCCGGCAGATTGCGGAGGAGCCGGAGGCCCCGTTGTTCTTCGGGCGTCTTGACTTCGACACCGCCCCCACCACCGGAGACCACCGAGGCCAGCGGTACTACATCGGCCGTCGCCACATCGCGGCCGACGCCACCGCGACGCCCATGGTGATCGACTGGCGCGCGCCCGTCTCTCGCGTCTTCTACCAGGCGTCCCCGCCGCGCGACCCGCAGGGCGTCGCGGTACGCCGCAGGTTCGGCTGGGCCCCCGCCAGCAGGGGCGAGCCGGGTGACCTCACCAGCCTGGAGGACGAGCGACTCGGCGCGGCGACCGCGGCGGCGGACCGGGGCGACGAAGCCGCGACGGCCGGGGGCGGCAGCTGGATCGTGGCCGCGGAGATCGAGCGCCCCCGGGTGGGCCCGATGCGGGACATCGTCGCCACCATCCAACCCGAACAAGACGACCTGGTACGGCGCGCGTTGGCCGACTCGGTTCCCGGCACGGGCAAGACGGCCGTCGGCCTGCACCGCGCCGCCTACCTGCTCTACACCTATCCCCAACGCATCCAACGCGGCGGCCTGTTGGTCGTCGGGCCCAACCGCACCTTCCTGCGGTACATCGCCGAGGTGTTGCCCGCGCTCGGTGAGATCGACGTCCGCCAGTGCACCGACCAAGACCTCGTCGACCGCTTCCCGGTGCGCGGCGAGGACCCCCCGGAGACGGCCGCAGTCAAGCACGACCCCCGCGGCCGAGGTCCTCGCGCGCGCCCTCTACCGGCGCGTGCGCCCTCCGAGCGAGTCCCTGGCCATCCCCGACGGCACCTACCGCTGGCGGGTGGACGCCGACGAACTCGCCGAGATCGTCGCCCGGGTACGGGAGCAGGCGCCGCCGTACGCCACGGGCCGCGACTGGGTGCTCTCGCGGACCGTGGAACTCGTCCGCCGCCAGGTCGAGCGGCCCGCGGGCCCGCCGCCCCAGGAGTGGGTGCGCCGCATGAGCCGCTCCCGCGCCGTCAAGGCGTTCCTGGACGCCGCCTGGCCCGTGGTGCGGCCCGAGGGAGGTCGTCGCCGAACTGCTGAGCGCCCCCGACGTGATCCAGGCGGCCTCGGACGGACTGCTCTCGCCCGCCGAACAGGCCGCGCTGTGCTGGGCCGAGCCGCCCCGCTCGGTCAGGAGCGCCCGTTGGTCGGCGACGGACCTTGTGCTCATCGACGAGGTGGCGGGCCTTATCGAACGCCCGGGCAGCTTCGGCCACGTGGTGGTGGACGAGGCACAGGACCTGTCACCCATGCAGTGCAGGGTGCTGGCCCGGCGCAGCGACTTCGGCTCGCTGACCGTGCTGGGCGACCTGACTCAGGGCACGACGCCCTGGGCAGCGCGGAGTTGGCCGGAGCACCTCGCGCATCTGGGCAAGCCGAACGCCACGGTCGCCCCGCTCACCACCTGCTTCCGGGTGCCGGCCGCCATCGTGGCCGTGGCGAACGCCCTGCTGCCGCACCTGGCGACCCGGGTGCCGCCCGCCCGCTCGCTGCGGAGTGACGGGGAGTTGCACGTCCACTCCGTGGCCGACGCCATGGCCGGCACGGTGGCGGCGGTACGCGCGGCGCGGTGCGCGGCCGGTTCGATCGGGGTGATAGCCGCCGACGCCGCCGTACCCGAGGTGCGCCGGGTCCTGGTGGAGGCCGGCATCGCCACGGCCGAGCCCGACCCGGCGCGGCGGGTGACGGTGCTGCCCGCCTCCCTGGCCAAGGGCTTGGAGTACGACCAGGTGGTTGCCGTGGAGCCGGCGGCGATCGTGGCGGCAGAGCCCCGCGGGCTGCACCGGCTGTACGTGGTGCTCACCCGCGCGGTGTCGGGGCTGCGCATCGTGCACTCCCGCCCGCTGCCGCAGGCCCTGGGCACGCTGCGGGCCCGGCCTGGGGCCGATCCCCGGGCCGGACAGGGGTAGCGCCCGCGGCGACGGGGAAAGCGCAGCCCAGACAGGGGGCGGTCGGACGGCCACCGCAAGCCGGAACCACCGGGGCGGACCGGACCACACAGAACGGAAGGGGCGCCAGACCAGGCAAGCCGGCCGAGCCAGGCAGGCCAGCCGAGCCAAATGAGCCAGGCAGGCCAGCCGAGTCAGGCAGCACGGGCGGACCGGCAGAGGAATGAATATGCGGGTAAGGGTAGAAAAGCGTTTATGGATTGGTTGACCCGGCTGCCGTGGATCGGCCCGATCGTGGCGCGGCTGATGCGTACGCACGCGTGGCGTACGTACGAGACCCTGGAGCGGGTTCACTGGATGCGGCTGGCCGCCGCCATCACCTTCATCAGCTTCCTCGCGCTGTTTCCGCTGATCACGGTAGGGGCGGCCATCGGTGCCGCGGTGCTCAGCGACGCCAGGATGCGCGAACTGGAGGGCAAGCTGGCAGCCCAGGTGCCGGGCATCTCGGGGCAGCTCGACCTCAGCGCGCTGGTGGAGAACGCGGCCACGGTCGGGGTCCTGGCGGGTGCGGCGCTGTTGTTCACCGGCATCGGCTGGGTCGGTTCGCTGCGCGAGTGCCTGCGGGCCGTGTGGGAGCTGGACGACGAACACGACAACGTGGTGCTGCGCAAGCTCAAGGACGGCGGCATCCTGTTGGGCCTCGGTGGGGTGGCCCTCGGCTCGTTCGCCGTCTCCACGTTCGCGGTCACCGCGGTGGGTTGGGCGGCCTCGGAGCTGGACATCCCCGAGGACGGGGTGGGGAGCTGGCTGTTGCGGCTGGCCGCGTTCGCCGCCGCAGTCGGCGCCGACTTCCTGCTGCTGTGCTACGTCCTCACCTGGCTGCCGGGCGTCACCCCGCCCCGCCGCGCCGTCATCGTCGCCGCGCTCATCGGCGCGGTCGGCTTCGAACTGCTGAAGTCACTGCTGAGCGGCTACATACAGGGCGTGGCGGCGAAGAGCATGTACGGGGCGTTCGGCACGCCGATCGCGCTGCTGCTGTGGATCAACTTCACGGCCAAGCTCTTGCTGTTCTGCGCGGGCTGGACCGCGACCCCGTCCAAGGCCCACGAGATACCCGTGCCCCCCGAACCGGCCGATGACGAGCCCGGGACGACAGCGGTGGCGACCGGGCCGCCAGAGGGGCAGGCCGGGCCGGAGGGGCGAATCCAGTTGACCAAGGGAGCCCCCGCGGAACCCCCGCACGCCGAGCTCGTACACACGGGACCGGCGCCCACGGAAGCGGTGCACGCGCGGGCGACGCCGGAAGCCGTGGACGTCGTACGGGCGCGACGGGACGCGGCGAACGCGGGCCACGCCGCGGACCCGACGGGCGCGGCCGGCGCCCCGGCGGAGCGCGAGCCGGAGGCCCGGGAGAGGCCGGGCCCTGGGAGCGGCTAGCCCGTTCCGCCCGGGGCCGGACCGCGAGGGCTGGCGGGACGGGCCAGGGGTGGGGCGTCAGGGGCGGGAGCGGCGGCGGACCATGTCGGGCAGGGGCCAGCGGCGGTGTACGGCGTAGGCGGCTGCCGCGAGGAGGGCCAGCGAGCCGCCGGCGATGCCCGCGGCCGTCCAGGCTCCGCCGCCGGCGCCCTCGCCGCCGGCCGGGACGGCGGCGTTGGCCTGCTGGTGGCTGTTCTTGCCACCGCCGGCCTCCCCGCTCTTCTCGTCCGCCGCGGCGTCGGCCACCCCGTCGGGGCCCGGCGCCACCAACGTGCCCACCGGCTCGACGGCGTCGGCTGCCGCGAAGCCCCAGTCGAGGAGCTTCGCGGTCTCCCGGTAGACCTCGTTGTGCTCGTTCTTCGCGGGGTTCATGACGGTGACGAGCAGCACCCGGTCACCCCGTTCGGCGACGCCGGTGAAGGTGGCGCCGGCCTGCGTGGTGGAGCCGTTCTTGACCCCGGCGACGCCCTCGTAAGGGTCCAGGTCGGTGTCGTCGGTGAGCAGCCGGTTGGTGTTCTGGATCTCGAAGTGCTCGCGCTTGGCCTTCTTCGTCTTCTTGTCCTTCTTCACCTCACCGGGGAACTTGGCTCGCGCGGTGGACGCGTACTCACGGAAGTCCGCCTTGCGCAGCCCGGAGCGGGCGAAGAGCGTCAGGTCGTACGCGCTGCTGACCTGCCCCTTCTCGTCGTAGCCGTCCGGGCTGACGACGTGGGTGTCGCGCACGTTCAGCTCGTCGGCGTGGGCCTGCATGTCGCGTACGGTCTGCGGCTTGCCGCCGTTCATCGCGGAGAGCACGTGCACGGCGTCGTTGCCCGAGCGGAGTGAAGACGCCGAGCCACAGGTCGTGCACGGAGTAGGTGTACTTCTCCTTGACCTCGACCAGGCTGCTGCCCTTGCCCATGCCCGCCAGGTCGGACAGCTCCACCTTGTGGGTCTGGTCCTTGCGGAACTTCGGCAGCAGCGTGTCGGCGAAGAGTATCTTGAGCGTGCTGGCCGGAGGCAGCCGCCAGTGCGCGTTGTGCGCGGCCAGCACCTCACCCGACTCGGCGTCCGAGACCATCCACGACCGCGCGGTGAGCCCCTTCGCCAGCGGCGGCGCGCCCGCCGTGAGGCGCACCTGGGTGCCGGGCTTGCCGAGTTGGGTGCCGCCCACGGTGGACATCGCGGCCAGCGGCTTCGGTTCCTTGGGCTCCTCCTTCCGCGGCCCGTCGTCTGCAAGCGCGGGGTGCGCGGTGGCGAGCAGGCACGAGGCCAGCAGCGCGGCGACCGCCGCGGCGCGCCCGCGCCCGGGGGAGCGCGGCGGCGGGGGAGGGGCTTCGGCGGTGCGCGGAGCGCGGGGGGGGGTGCGCAAAGTACGGAAAGTCGTCGGCACGGACGTGAACGTATCGGTAGCGGTACGGTGCGTCACCGGCGCCTCGGGAGAACGCGACCCTCCCGCCGGCTCCGTGGAGTGGTTCCGCATACTGGAAGCCATGAAGCTCAGCCGCCCCGTGTCCTGGTTCCTGCTCGCGTTCGGGGCGTGGAGCTGGTGCATTTGGTTCACCTTTGTAAAAAAACCTCTGGAAAGACTCAAGCGGACTCGCCTTCGACGAGTCCGGCGACCCGACCACGTACTTCTGGGTCCATCTCGCGCTCGCGATCACCTCGTTTCTCTTGGGGACGGGGATCGGGGTGCTCGGGTTCCGTGCCGTGCGGGCCCTGCGGCGCGAAGGCGCCTCGACGTAACGGAAGGATGGGGGGATGGTTGCCGTCTTCGCGCTGGTCGCGCTGCTGATCGTCGCACTGCTGGGGGCGTGCACTGGTATGTCTGGCGCCGCATGGTGCGCGATGTCACTGCGACGGGCGGCTGGCCTCGGTGCGTCGGCACCTGGGCGGTGGTGGCCCTGCCGCTGCTGAGCGTCGGGGCTCTGGTTCATCGGGCGCGCGGGCGCCCTGTTCACCGTGCAGTGGGTGCTGGCCTGGCCGGGGTACATCTGGCTGGCGACGCTGCTGTACTTGACCCTCGCCCTGATCGTCGGCGAGGCGGTCCGACCGCTCCTCCTGCGGGCCCTCGAACGGCGCGCGAGACGCACCCCGCCCGTGCGCCCCCGCCACGACCACCTCCGCCGGGCCCCCGCCACGGCCGCCCCCGCCACGGAAGCCGTCACCGCCTCCACCCCCGTGGCCACCGGCACCGCAGGCCCCACCCCACCGGCCACCGCCACGACCAGCGGCGCTACCACGACCAGCGGCGCCACTGCCGTCACCACCGCCACGCCCACCCCGTCCGGCACCGCCACCGACAGCCCGAACGCCACGGACAGCTCGGACGCCACCTCGCCCGCCACTGTCACCTCGCCCACCACCGACAGCCCGGGCGCCACCGCCCCCACCCCGGACGAGCCCACACCAGACGCGGCCACCCCGGACGAGCCCACCCCGGACCAGGCCGCGGCCCAGACCTCGCGGCGGCTGTTCGTCGCGCGGACCGTGGCCGCGGGGGCGGGTGCCGTCGCCGCCGCGACCGTGGGGTACGGCACGTACAGCGTCTTCCGTGGCCCGCGCGTCAAGCGGATCACCGTGCCGCTCGCCAAGCTGTCCCGGCAGGTGCACGGGTACCGGATCGCGGTGGTCAGCGACATCCACCTGGGCCCGATCCTGGGCCGGGCGCACACCCAGCGCGTGGTGGAGACGATCAACCGGGTCAACCCGGACCTGGTGGCCGTGGTCGGCGACCTGGTGGACGGTAGCGTGGCCGACCTGGGGCCCGCCGCCGAGCCGCTGCGGCACCTGCGGGCGCGGGACGGCTCGTTCTTCGTCACGGGCAACCACGAGTACTTCTCCGGCGCCGACGCGTGGGTGGACCACGTGCGCGCGCTGGGCCTGCGCCCGTTGGAGCACGAACGCACCGAGCTGCCCGGCTTCGACCTCGTCGGGGTCAACGACGTGGCGGGCGAGGACGAGGGCAAGGGGCCCGACTTCCGGCAGGCGCTCGGAGACCGGGACCGGGACCGGGGCCGCGTGGCCGTGCTGCTCGCGCACCAGCCCGTGGTCATCCACGACGCCGTGCGGCACGGCGTGGACCTCCAGCTCTCCGGCCACACCCACGGCGGGCAGCTCTGGCCCGGCAACTACCTCGCGGAGCTGGCCAACCCCACGGTCGCGGGGCTTGAGGGGTACGGCGACACCCAGCTCTACGTCTCGCGCGGCGCGGGCGCGTGGGGCCCGCCGGTGCGCGTGGGCGCGCCGCCGGACATCACGGTCGTCCAACTCGCCTCCCCGCACGCCTAAAGCGATCGTTCCGCATTTCGCCGCGCCCCCGATCGGACGGCTTACTTCCCGTCCTTATCTCCGCCTCCGGCGCATTGGTCTGAGCCTTTTACGCGCCACGCCTCCGCGCCCGTAACCGCCCCCCCCCGTAACCGCACGCCCCGCACCGCGACGTCGGCGCCGCGAGCGCCCACACCGCGTCCGCTTCGCAAACCGGCACCGCGCCACAACCGCGAGGACTTTCGTTTATCGGGGTGCCGTCGGCGGTGAAATGGCGGCGGTTCGGGAGATCCGTTGGCCGCCTTCGAGTGACTTGTCCTCTTTGTGGTGCGGATCGACCCCTATTTCGCCCCGGAACGACGAAACCGCGTCCTTTGCCCGCGTCTTCCGGTATCTCCGTGAACCGCTGCGGCAAGATGCGGGCAGAAAGGCCCTTTCCGGGGATGGGCCGCTTACCGGTGCGTGGCTGCCGCACCGTACGCATGCGTAAAGTGGTGAAATCCCCGACGAGAAAAGAAGGTTGCTAGCGCATGCGTCAGCCGTGTGATTGGGTGAAGCGCATTGTTGAGCGGGGAACAGGTTGCGAGTTTGTCACATGCGCCTGTGATTTCTTCCCCGGGTTGTGAAGTGCCGGAGGGGGCGCGGGATGCGATGGGTCGGCAAGCGATGTTTTGCTTTGGGATGGGTGCTGGGTGCCGTGGTGACCGGTTGGGGCGTGAGCAGCTGTGACGTCCTGTCCTTGTCGGACGACGACGAGCCGATCACGGTGGGCACGGCCGACCCGGTGACCACGCTCGACCCGGCGGGCGCGTACGACGCGGGCTCCTGGGGCCTGTACAGCAACGTCTTCCAGTCGCTGCTGACCTTCCGGACCGACAGCCCGAAGCCGGTGCCGGACGCCGCGAAGAGATGCGACTTCGCCGGCGAGGAGCTGCGGACGTACATCTGCGAGTTGCGCCCCGGCCTGCGCTTCGCCGGCGGTCGCGACATCACGGCGGAGGACGTGAAGTTCTCCTTCGACCGGATCGTGGTCATCAACGACCCGCGCGGCCCGATGTCGCTGCTGACCAGCCTCAAGTCGGTGGAGACCCAGGGCGATGACAAGGTGATCTTCCACCTCATATCGGCCGACGCGACGTTCCCGTACAAGATCGCGACCGGCGCCGGCTCCATCGTGGACCGGGAGAAGTACAGCCCCGACAAGCTGAGCACCAGCCAGGACGTGACCGGGTCCGGGCCGTACGTGCTCAAGAAGTACGAGCCCGAGAAAATAGCCGAGCTGCGTCCCAACGGCGATTACCAGGGCGCCATAAAAGCCACCGGAAAGCCCGTCATGGTCCGCTACTTCGCGGATTCGAGGCGCTGCGGGACGCCTGGAAGAAGAAGGACGTGGACGTCGCCGCGCGACAGTTGCCGGCCGCCTACGTGCGTTCGCTTTCCGCGACCGACCCCGCCATGAAGGTGATGGAAAACCCGGGCGCCACCACCGGCAATCTGGTCTTCAACGTGTGGGCTGGCTCGGCGCTGAAGAACCCCGCCGTGCGCCGGGCCATTGCCGCCGCCGTCGACCGGGGCGAGATCATCCGCAAGGCACACAGCCGCACCGTCGATCCGCTCTACTCACTCATCCCGAAGGGCTTCACCAGCCACAACACCGCCTTCTACGACTCCTACTCGAAACCCAGTGCCGACGAGGCCCGCCAACTCCTCCAGGCGGCCGGCGTTTCCACCCCGGTCAGCTTCCGCATGGCGTACGCGCCGGGCTCGGCGGCCAAGGCTGAAGGCGAGGAAATCAAGGCGCAACTGGAGCGGACGGGCCTGTTCAAGGTGTCGTTCAAGCAGTACAAGTGGGACGAGTTCCAGCGCGGCTTCAACAAGGGCGACTACGACGCGTACGGAATCATCTGGTATCCGGACTTCCTCGACGCGGACACCTTCGTCAGCCCGCTGGTGGGGGAGCAGTCCACGTTGCACAACGGCTATCGCAGCCCCCGGGTGCGCGCCCTGATCCACGACGCCCAGAAGACCTCGCAGCGGGAACGCGTGGTGTGGGACTTCCGGGAGATCCAGCGGCTGATCGCGTACGACGTGCCGATACTGCGTGCCGATACTGCCGCTCTGGCAGGGCAAGGACATCGTGGTCAGCAGGGACGGTATCGCCGGCACCCATCCTCTCCGGGGGCACCGGCATGTGGCGGCTGTGGGAGCTGGACCGCATCTGACTGCCACGCCGGGCCGACCCTGTCCACGGGCGGCCCGGCCAGTGGGGACTTCCGGCGGCTCCCTCACGGGACGCTCGGAGCGCGGTCTCAGAGCCCGTGCCGGGTCAGGAAGTCCGTGATCAGCTCGGCCCACTCCGTCGGCGCCTCCACCATGGGCAGGTGCCCGGTGGCCTACTCGGCGTACTCGGCCCCCGCGATGTTCTCGGCCAGCGGGCGCGAGTGGTGCAGGGAGACCAGCAGGTCCTCGGTCGTGGCGACGACCAGCGTGGGCACGGCGATGCGCGGGAGGTCGGCCGTGGTGTCCACGGCTTCGACCAACGCCGCTTGGTCGGGTGTGCCGGGCGGCACGGAGGTGGCGATGTCGTCGAGCAACGGGTCCAGTTGGTCGGCCGCCAGGCCCGGGTACGTCGCGGGGGCGAACGCGGTCAGCGCCACCAGTTCCGCGAAGGCCCGCCGGTCGCTCAGGGCCAGCAGCCGGCGCCACAGCGCGAGCGTGGTCCGCAGCCGGTTGTCGGCCTTGGTCAGACCAGCCGTGAGTACCAGGCCGCGCACCCGCTCCGGGTGCCGGGCGGCGGCCCGTACGGCGACCGCCGTGCCGAGCGAGTAGCCGACCAGCGTGAAGGTCTCCACACCGGCCCCGACCGCCTCCGCCACCAGCGCGTCGGCCAGCCCGTCCAGGGTCAGCGGCGCGCCGGCGCGCGGCGTGTCCCCGGAGCCCGGGTAGTCGGGCGCCACGACGGTGTGCCCCGCGGCCAGCGCCGGCAGGATCGGCACGTAGTTGCCCTCGATGCTGCCGCCAGCGCCGTGCGCGAGCAGGAGCCCGGGACCGGAGCCGGTGACCCGGGTGGTCAACGGACCGGTCGGCGCGGCCGGGACGGGGGCGGAGACCGGTCCGGAACCGATGTCGGGACGCCCGGACGCGGCGGACGCGAGGGACGGGGACGGAGACAGGACTGGGCGCGCGGTGCTGGCCGCGGGAATCTGTGCCATGGCCGGTAGGTTGCCCTTTGACATCGGTGTGAAGGTCAAATCGAGGCGGAAGGACGGCCGGGCGGAATGCTGATCGGCGAGCTGGCACGGCGCACGGGCGTCAGCACGAGGCTGCTGCGCTACTACGAGGAGCAGGGCCTGCTCCGCTCCGAGCGGGACAGCAACGGCTACCGCCGCTACGGCCCGGAGGCCGTGGACAGGGTGCGGCGGGTCCGCGAACTGCTGGCCACGGGGCTGAACACGGACGCGATCCGCACGGTGCTGCCCTGCACGCGCAGCGCGGGCCCCGGCGTACGCGACTGCGTGCACTTCACCGACATCGTGGACGGCTAGCTCTCGAAGCTGGACGGACGACATAGCCGAGCTCCAGCGCCGCCGTGCCGCCCTCACCGACTACGCGGCCCTCTCCGACCTCCCCGCCCCGGCCACGGCGCAGGGCCCGACGTCGGACCCGGGCCCCTCCCCGGCCGCGCCCTCCAGCGTCGCGAGCTAGCCCGGAGCCCCCGGGCGGTCCACCGGCCCGGCCGGCCCGCACCGGAGCGCGGCCCGCACCACCGCGAGGGCCCCGTACCGGCCAACAGCCAGTACGGGGCCCTCACACGCGTTGGCGACCGACCGCGAGGTCGAGCCATCCAGCCGTCACGACGGACACACCGTCACCACGGCCGACCGCGAGGTCAGAAGCGGCGGGTGATCAGCGCCCGCTTGACTTCCTGGATCGCCTTGGTGATCTCGATGCCGCGCGGGCACGCCTCCGTGCAGTTGAACGTCGTGCGGCAGCGCCACACGCCGTCCCGGTCGTTGAGGATCTCAAGCCGCTGCTCGCCGCCTTCGTCACGCGAGTCGAAGATGAAGCGGTGCGCGCCGACGATCGCCGCCGGGCCGAAGTACTGGCCGTCGTTCCAGAACACCGGGCACGAGGACGTGCACGCGGCGCACAGGATGCACTTGGTGGTGTCGTCGAAGCGCTCGCGGTCCGCCGCGGACTGCCAGCGCTCGCGCGTCGGCTCGTTGCCCGTGGTGATCAGGAAGGGCATCACGTCCCGGTACGCCTGGAAGAACGGCTCCATGTCGACCACGAGGTCCTTCAGGACCGTCAGGCCCTTGATGGGCTCGACCGAGATCGGCTTGTGCGGGTTGATGTCCTTGATCAGTGTCTTGCAGGCGAGCCGGTTGCGGCCGTTGATCCGCATGGCGTCCGAACCACAGATGCCGTGGGCGCACGAGCGGCGGAACGTCAGGGTCCCGTCCAGCTCCCACTTGATCTTGTGGAGGGCGTCCAGGACGCGCTCCTTGGGGTCCATCTCGATCTGGAAGTCTTCCCAGACCGCCTGGTCCGAGACCTCCGGGTTGAACCGGCGGATTCGGAACGTGACCGTGATCAGGTGCGCGGCGGCGGACTCGGCGTCCGTCGGTGCCGAGGGGTTCTTCTCAAGGGTCGCGCTGCTCATCAGTACTTACGCTCCATCGGCTCGTAGCGGGTCTGCACGATGGGCTTGTAGTCGAGCCGGATCGACTCGGTGCCGTCTGCGCCCACCTCGCGGTACGCCATGGTGTGCCGCATGAAATTGACGTCGTCGCGGTTCGGGTAGTCCTCGCGGTAGTGGCCGCCGCGCGACTCCTTGCGGGCCAGCGCGGAGACGGCCATCACCTCGGCCAGGTCGAGCAGGTTGCCCAGCTCGATGGCCTCCAGGAGGTCGGTGTTGAACCGCTTGCCCTTGTCCTGCACGGAAACGTTCCGGTAGCGCTCGCGCAGGGCGCCGATCTCCTCGACCGCCGTCTTGATGGTCTGCTCGGTGCGGAAGACCATGACGTTGGCGTCCATGGTCTCCTGGAGCGCCTTGCGGATCTCGGTGACGCGCTCGCTGCCCGTCGACTCCCGCAGCCGCTCGACCTGCTCGATGACCAGCGAGGCCGGGTTCTCGGGCAGCTCGACGTAGTCGGCCTTGGCGGCGTATTCGGCGGCGGCGATGCCCGCGCGACGGCCGAAGACGTTGATGTCGAGCAGCGAGTTGGTGCCGAGCCGGTTCGCGCCGTGCACGGACACGCAGGCGACCTCGCCGGCGGCGTACAGGCCGGGCACGACGGTGTCGTTGTCGGCCAGCACCTCGCCCTCGACGTTGGTCGGGATGCCGCCCATCGCGTAGTGCGCGGTGGGCTGGATCGGGATCGGGTCCGTGTACGGCTCGATGCCCAGGTAGGTCCGCGCGAACTCGGTGATGTCCGGCAGCTTTGCGTCGAGCTGCTCCGGCGGCAGGTGGGTCAGGTCCAGGAAGACGTGGTCGCCCTCGGGGCCGCAGCCGCGACCCTCGCGGATCTCGGTGTAGATCGAGCGGGAGACGACGTCACGCGAGGCGAGGTCCTTCATGACGGGCGCGTACTTCTCCATGAAGCGCTCGCCGTCCTTGTTCCGCAGGATGCCGCCCTCACCGCGCGCGCCCTCGGTGAGCAGGATGCCCATCCGCCAGATGCCCGTCGGGTGGAACTGGAAGAACTCCATGTCCTCCAGCGGCAGCCCGCGCCGGTAGACGGCCGCCTGGCCGTCGCCGGTGAGGGTGTGCGCGTTGGAGGTCACCTTGAAGAACTTGCCGCAGCCGCCGGAGGCGTAGATGACGGCCTTCGCCTGGAAGACGTGGATCTCGCCGGTGGCCAGCTCGTACGCGACCACGCCGGCCGACTTCTTGACCCCGTCGACCTCGGTGATGAGCTGGTCGAGGACGTAGAACTCGTTGAAGAACTCCACGCCCTCCTTGACGCAGTTCTGGTAGAGCGTCTGGAGGATCATGTGGCCGGTGCGGTCCGCCGCGTAGCAGGACCGGCGGACCGGGGCCTCGCCGTGGTTACGCGAGTGGCCGCCGAACCGGCGCTGGTCGATGGTGCCGTCCGGGGTGCGGTTGAACGGCAGGCCCATCTTCTCCAGGTCCAGGACCGAGTCGATGGCCTCCTTCGCCAGGATCTCCGCGGCGTCCTGGTCGACCAGGTAGTCGCCGCCCTTGATCGTGTCGAAGGTGTGCCACTCCCAGTTGTCCTCCTCGACGTTGGCCAGGGCGGCGGCCATGCCGCCCTGCGCCGCGCCGGTGTGGGAGCGGGTCGGGTAGAGCTTCGTCAGGACAGCGGTCCGGCTGCGCTTGGTCGACTCGATGGCCGCGCGCATCCCGGCGCCACCGGCGCCGACGATGACGGTGTCGTACTTGTGGATCTTCATCGGATTGCGTCAGCCCCGGGCTCTAGCGGATGTTCGGGTCGAAGGTGAAGATCACCAGCGTGCCCAGCAGGATGGTCCACACGGTGGCGCAGTAGAGCACCGTCTTCAGCCAGAAGCGGGTCTGGTCGCGCTCCGCGTAGTCGTTGATGATGGTGCGCAGCCCGTTGGCGCCGTGCAGCATCGCCAGCCACAGCATCACCAGGTCCCACGCCTGCCAGAACGGCGAGGCCCAGCGGCCGGCGACGAAGGCGAAGCCGAGCCGGGAGACGCCGCCGTCGATCACGAGCTGGATCAGCAGGTGACCGAGGACCAGGACGGTGAGCAGAATGCCGGACAGCCGCATGAACAGCCAGCCGTACAGCTCGAAGTTGGTCCGGCTGGCTTTCGGGGTCTTCGAGGTGCGGGCCCGGGGCGGTTCGATGACCGGCGCGGGGTTGTCGACGTCGTACGTCGTGACCGCGTGGGCCGTCGCGGGGGTGGTGTCAGTCGCCATCATCAGCTCCCGAAGAGGTCGCGCAGGGTGTGCTGCATGATCGGGTAGAAGGCGCCCGCCATCAGGACGACCCAGATACCCACCGAGGCCCAGAGCATCTGCTTCTGGTACCGGGGACCCTTCGACCAGAAGTCCACGGCGATCAGGCGCAGGCCGTTGAGCGCGTGGAAGAGCACGGCGGCGGCGAGGCCGTACTCCATCAGGTTGACTACGGGGTTCTTGTAGATCGCGATCGTGTCGTCGTACGCCTCGGGCGATACGCGGACGAGCACGGTGTCCAGCACATGGACGAGCAGGAAGAAGAAAATGGTCACGCCGGTGACTCGATGAGCCACCCAGGACCACATGCCTTCCCGGCCGCGGTACAGCGTTCCAGCCGGCACGGAAAACCCTCCGGGAGCGGGGACTGGGGCCACCGGCTTACTGTCGGTCGGGCCCGGCCGGGTACGGTCCACCGGCCCTGGCCATTCTAGCGACGTGTTGTCGGTTCCCCGCGCCGGGGTCCGGAGGTGTGATCAAACAGCCACGTACGGCCTAGGGCGGCCCTGCCCCCAACGCCTCGGGTGCGGCGCGGCGCGCGGAGCGTCAGGTTCCGTGCGGCCTGGTCGCGGCGAGGTGGGCGAGCCGCCCCCGCGCGATGCGGCGCAGCTCCTCGGCCGCCACCTCGCGCTCGGTCTCCGCGTCGTTGTCGAGCCGGGCGCGGATGGCGGCCAGCACGTGGCCGAGCACCTCCTTGTGCGGGACGCTGTCCAGGCACACTACGAAGACGTGCCCGAACTTGCTCTCGTACGCGGCGTGCGCCGCCCGCAGCGCGGTGTGCGCGGCGAGCGTGCCGGGGCCGCGGGAGCCGGAGGGCGCGTGCTGGGCCACCGACTCGTCGGCGAGCGCCTCGGTGAGGTCGCGCGGCGTGAGGTCGTAGTTCGCCTCGTCGGCGGCCGCCAGCAGCGCGGGCAGGTCGGGGTAGGGGCGGTGGGTCGCGAGCCGGCGGGCCCAGCGGCGGCTGCCGCAACAGGCCAGCAGCGCGGCCTCGACTGCCCCGTCCTGGGCGGCGCTGAGCCGGTCGAGCGCGCAGCCTGGCGGTGGCGGTGGCGGTGGCGGTGGCGGTGGCGGTGGCGGTGGCGCGGCCGGTGACGGGGGCGGCGTGGCGGGGGTCCCGGCGCCGGTGGGGCGGGGGCGTTTGCTGAGGGCTGGGTCGGCGCGGTGGTGGCGCCGGTCAGCACGTCCGGGGTGTCGCTGGACACGGTGGCCTCCTCGGGATGAGCGGCCCGGCGAAGAAGGCGGCGAACGGGGCGGGTGTGAGCGACCCGCGGTGGCCGGTCGCTGCGGAGCGTGACGTATTGGATACTTGAAGGGAACAACCAGGGAAAGTGGGCGGGAAGAGGAAGTGCGGTGGCCAGGGTCGCCGCGTGGGCGCCTGGCGGGCGGGAGGGGGCTTTGAGCGGGGTGGGCCAGCGAGAGGAGTGAGCAGGGAGGGTGCGCTGAGGGCGGGCGAGGGCTCACAGGGGGGAGGCGGAGGTCACGGTAGCGATACCTCTCCGAAATGGACCCGGTGCGATGTGAACTTCACCCGAAGGAGAGAGTTTTTCTGCGGGTGGTGGACGATTTGCCTCCGCTATCTCCGCTCTTTCGCCCCTCAATGGGAGGTTTGCCCCATGAGGATGCCTCGCTCTGTCTCCAAGACCACGGCCACCGTCGCGGCCCTCGCGGTCGCGGCGGCCCTGGCGATCGTGCTGGCCGTGGTGGGGTGGCCCGGCGGCGACGACTCCGACCCCGCGCGCGACGGCCCGGGCTCCACCTCCGCCGGCCCCTCGGAGCCGCCGCCGCTCGACGGTCGCCCGCCCTGCTCCCTCGGCTCGGCCGACCCGCCGCCCGCGCCGCGCACCGTCCCCGCCGTCCGCTCGTACGAGCTCGAGGGCGGGCCTGGTTGGCGGCCGGGGGAGGACTCGCGGGTGGTCGTGGACCGGAAGGGCCCGCTCGCCGACGAGGCCGACCGGCTCGCCCGCGAGCTCGGGCTCACCGTCGCCGAGGGGCCGCCCCGGCGCGGCGACATCGCCCTCGCGCTGCACCCCGCCTCGGTCGTCCGGGCCACGCCCAAGGCCGGGGACGGCAAGGGGACGCGGCGGCCGGGCGACGAGGTCGCGCGGCGACCGGCGCGGGAGGTCGCGGGTGAACCGGGCTCACCGGGCGATGACCAGATCGCCCGCGAGTCCTATTCGTACTGACGGTGCGCGACGGGCAGGCGCTGATCACCGGCTCCGACGACGCGGGCGTCTTCTACGGCACCCGCACGGTCCGGCAGGCGCTGCGCTCGGGCGACGGGCGGCTGTCGGCCGGCGTCATGCGGGACGGCCGGACCGGCCACAGCGCCGGCTCATGATTGACACGGCGCGCAAGCACTTCACGGCCCGCTGGATCGAGGACCGCGTGCGCGAGGCCGCCGAACTCAAGCTCAACCAGGTAGGCCTGCACTTCTCGGACGACCAGGGCTTCCGGATCGAGAGCAGTTCGCACCCGGAGATCGTCTCCGCCCAGCACCTGACCAAGGCTCAGGTGCGGCAGATCGTGCGGCTGGCCGAGCGGCTCCACGTCGCGGTGATCCCGGAGATCGACTCGCCGGGCCACCTGGGCACGGTGATCCGCGCCCACCCCTCGCTGCAACTGCGCGGCGCGGACGGCAGCGCCCCCCGTGGCACGGTCGACATCTCCGCGCCCGGCGCGGCCCGCATCCTGTGACGACCTGCTGCGCGAGTTCGCCCCGCTGTTCGCCACCGACGCCGGCGGCGGCCCGTACTGGCACCTGGGCGGGGACGAGTACCTGGCCCTGACCGTGCGCGACCCGGAGGACATCTTCCCACAACTGGCCCGGCACGCCGAGCGCAGATACGGGTCCGGGGCGCGGGTGCGGGACCTGGCCACCGGCTGGCTCAACGACCGCGCCAAGGCGGCCCGCGAGGCCGGGGCCCGGGTCAAGTCGTGGAACGACGGCCTCTTCCGGGGCGGCGTGGTGCGCGCGGACAAGGACCGCGAGGTGGAGTACTGGACCGGCAAGGAGATCGGGGCCCGACAGCCGGAGGAGTACCTGCGGGAGGGCCGCCCGGTGATCAACGTGAACGACGAGTACCTCTACTACGTACTCGGGGAGCCCAACGACTTCGCGTACCCCACCGGGAAGCGGATCTACGAGGAGTGGTCGCCCCGGGTGCTGCGGGGCAGCGAGTCGGTGCCGGCCGCGCTCGGTGGCCGGGACCGGGTGCTGGGTGGCCGGTTCGGTATCTGGTGCGACATCGCCGACGCGCAGACGCCGGAGACAGATCGCGCGCGGCATCCGCGCGCCCCTGCGCGCGCTGGCGCAGCGCGTGTGGGATCCCCGCGAGCCCCGCGAGCCCTGGGCGCGGTTCGCGGCGCTGGGCGAGCGGGTGGCGGGCCGGTAGCCGGCGGCACCTGGCGGCCCACCGGCCCGGCCGGACTCCCGCGTGGCCGCGCGCCGTTGGTCACGCCGTGCTCACGCGTTGGTCGCACGAAGGCCCTGGTCCGCGTGTCATCGCAGGCCAGGGCCGGAGTAAAGCTCAAGACGGTCGGGGCCGCCACCCCCCACAGGAGAGGCCCCGACCGCCGTACGAGACGGACCCGCGTACGAGCCCGTATCACCTACAGCGCCACGCGCCTCGAATGCGTCACACCGGCCTCGCGGACCGGTCTGGACGCGCCCTAGCGGATGCCCGTAACGTGCAGGTCCGCGCCGTCGGGCGCGGCGTTTGCATATCTCATCGCGGCCTGGATCACCGGCCGCGTTCCAGGGGGCCTGAAATGTTTCCGTGCGGGAATTGCCGCGCCACCGCCGTCGGCGCCGATGGGCGCTGCACCGCGTGCGGCTCCTACCAGCAGCAACAGCAGCAGCCGTTGCCCAGTGCGCCCCCGATCGGGTATCCCGCTCCCGGTCCGCAGGGGATGGGCATGCCGGCCCCCGTGGACCTGCGGCGCGGCCTGTCGACCGCGCTCACGGTGCTGTTCGGGGTGCTGATCGCCTCGGAGATCGCGGTCCTCGTGGCCGTCACCGACCGGTGGAGCATCCTCGGGGACTTCCAGGACGGGAAGTTCATCTCCTACGAGAAGGCCGACGACGCCGACGACTTCGCCATGGGCATGTCGGTCATCAACTTCTTCGTGGTCGTCGCGGTCGCCATCGTGTGGGCTGTCTGGTTCCGCCGGCTGCGACTGAACGCCGAGGTCTTCGCGCCTGGGCAGCACCGGTTCACGCCGGGCTGGGCCGCGGGCGCCTGGTTCACGCCGGTGGTCAACCTCTGGTTCCCCAAGCAGATCGCCAACGACATCTGGCGGGCCAGTTCCCCGCAGGGCCCGCACGCCGCCAAGCGCGGCTTGCTGAACAGCTGGTGGGTCACGCTCATCGTCGGTCAGGTCATCGGCATGGTGGCCAGCATCCGGTACGAGGTGGCCAACACCAAGATGGAGGACGGCGACATCGAGACCCCGAAGGAGGCGATGGACACCATCGACTCCATGCACTCCGCGCTCGGCGCCAGCATGTTCTCCTCCTGCGTGCTGATCGCCGCCGCGATCCTCGCCCTGCTCCTGGTCCGCCAGATCACCGCCATGCAGGCCGAGCGCGCCACGCTCCCGCCGCAGTCCGGCCCCGCGCCGTACGGGGCCCCGGCGGGCCAGCCCTACCCGAGCCAGCCCTACGGCGGCGCAGCTCCCTACGGCGGCCCGCAGTACGGCGGCGGCCCCGGCACGCCGCCGCCCGCCCCGGGGCAACCGGCGCCGGGCCAGCAGCAGTACCCGTACGGCTCCGGTCCCGCCGGATACTGAGACCGGAGGCGGCCCGGACGACGACCACGTACGGCGCCGCTGAGCAGCGGATTCTCCAAGTGGAGCAGGATGAGGGCGTGCAGGGGGACGACGGGGAGTTGACCTCCGCGGTGCGCGCGGCGCAGGACGGAGACGAGGCCGCCTTCCGAACCGTCTACCGGTCCGTGCACCCTCGGTTGCTCGGATACGTACGGACGCTGGTCGGCGAGTCGGACGCGGAGGACGTCACGTCGGAGTCCTGGCTGCAGATCGCGCGCGACCTCGGCAGGTTCAACGGGGACGCGGACCGGTTCCGGGGTTGGGCGGCGCGCATCGCGCGCAACCGGGCGCTCGACCACATCAGAATGCGCGGGCGCCGCCCGGCCATCGGCGGGGACGAGACCGAACTCGCCGAGCGGCCGGCCGACGCGGACACCGCGCGCGAGGCCCTGGAGTCGCTGGGCACCGGGCACACGCTCGCGCTCATCGCCCAGTTGCCCCGCGACCAGGCCGAGGCCGTGGTGTTGCGGGTGGTCGTCGGCCTGGACACCAAGAGCGCGGCCGGGGTGCTCGGCAAGCGCCCCGGCGCGGTGCGCACCTCGGCCCACCGGGGCCTGCGGCGCCTGGCCGACCTCATCCAAGGCCCGCCGAACGGGCCCGTCGACCAGGGCGGCGCGGGCCCCCTCGGCGCGCCGGGCGCACCGGGCCCGGGCGGCCCCGGTGCGCCCGGGCCCGCCCCCGGGGGCGGGGCGGATGGAGAGCATGGCGGCGCGGGAACCGGCCCCGCTGCCACGGAGGGGGGCGGCTTCCGCCGTACGACCGGGGGCGACGGCGCTCACCGGCAGGGAGGGCACACCGGGCGAAGTGGGAGCGGACGCGACGGGAGAGGCGATCCCGTCGCAGCGCCTGGGACGCAGCGGCGCGACGACGTCCGCGAGTGTGACGAATTCGTGCGCGCGGACGCAGAGGGACATGTGATGGCCGACAAGCACCAGTACGCCTGGCTGGATGATGATGCCGCTGAGCGATTGCTGCGCGGCGCCCCGGTGCCTGGCCAGAGCGGGTTCGGCGGAGCGCGAAGAGAGCGAAACGGGACTGGCCCGACCCTCGCTGACCAGGGACGGAGCGAGGCGGAACGAATCGCCACGGCGGGCGTCGGCGGCCCCTGCGAAGGCCTCACCCACGTCGAAGACCCCGCCGGAACCGACGACCTGGGCGCCTCCGCGGCGCGGCCGACCGCCGCCGGCGGCCCGGCGGGCGGCGGCCCGGCGACCCCCGGTCGCGGCGCCCCCACGACGCACGACCACCACGACCAGGCCGCGGCCCAGCGGCTGGCCGCCGTGCTCGCGGCCGTGGCCGAGGACGCGATCGGACCGCTGGCCCGCCCGGGGTGCGAGGAGGGACCGCTGCCTCGTGAGGACGCGGCGGTCGCTGCCTTCCGCGCCGCGCGCTCGGCCCCGGTGGCGTCCCCCGACGGGCCGCGCGCCGCGCCCGTCGCGCCCGCGCTCTGCGACGTCCATGGGCCCCTTGCGGGGCTGCCTGAGGGGCCGCGAGCCGGTGACGACGGCGCGCCGCTGGCCGCCGCGCGCGACGAACGGGGCGCCGCCGCCGCGCCCGGAGCCGCTGAGTCGGCCTCCGACGCGCGGGGCGCGTCCGCCAAGAGCCGCTCCACGCTTGCCACGGGGCGCGGCAGGCGCACCACGGGCCCGTCGGCGATCACCGTGGTGGGCGGGGCGGACACCGGCCCCGGCCGGAAGGGCAGGCCGGCCCGGGGAAGACCGGTGTCGGTGCGCCCGCTGCGTGCCGGTCTCGCCGCGGCGCTGGTGGGCTGCGCGCTCGGGAGCGTCGCCGTCGCCGCGGGCACCGGCGTGCTGCCGACGCCCTTCCGGAGCGACGTGCCGCCGACCCCGGCCGCGAGCGTGACCGCCGCCGGGACCCCCGACGGCTCGGTGCCCCAACCGAAGATCAGCGGCGCGATGGGCACGCCGTCCACCGGCCCGAGCCACGCGCGGCCGCCCGGCGACGGCACGCGGCCCACCGAGTCCGCCTCCGCGCCCCCGACGGCCCGGGCCGAAGCGGTGACGCGAGCCCGAGCGGCGGCGCGACCGAGGGCGCGGGCGACGGGTTCGACCCCGGCGACGGCCCCGACGTCACCGCGCCCGGCAACCGCCCGAGCAGCCAGCCGCCGCGCTGGACGCCCGACCCGAACCGCAAGCGCTGGGTCCTCGCCATGTGCCGGGACTACGTCGCGCACAAGAACGGCAAGGACGTGGGACTGGACCCGCACACGATGCTGAAGCTGGAGCGCGCGGCGGGTGGGGCCAAGCGCGGTGCGGAAGTTCTGCGCCGGCCTGCTCAACGAGGACAGCGTCCCGCGCCCCGGTGGCGGCGGCGGTGGCGGCGGCCAGGGCGGCGAGCCCGGCGAGGAGCCGGATGAGGGCGACCAGGGCGGCGGTGACGGCGACGACGGGCGGCCCCCGGGCAGGACCGCCCCTCACCCACGCAGACCGCCACCGCTACCCCCAGCCACACCGCGAGTGTGACGCCGAGTCCGGCCACGCGACACTGAAGTTCACGGCCGCTCGCACGGGCGAGCGGAAGGTGTGCGGGCGACTTCCGCCCGGCATATCGCTGGTTAACGGACGAAGTGCCCGCTGCGGGGCGCCGTGTACCGGCCAGAACCGATGAGGTGTGACGTTTTCTCGCGTCACGGCGCTGAATGGAGCGGGCCCACTGGTCATCGGCCGCGCGCAAGCCGGGGTTCCCCCCCCCCCCCGTACCTGCGGCTACGCGCAACCGGCGCGGGTGGGGCACGTTCCCCCGGCCCTGCCCGCGCCCCCTCCTACCCGCACGGCCTGATGCCCGGCTGCCCGTACGGCCTGACGCCGATACGGGTGTGGCCCGGGTAGGGAAACGTGGCGGCGGCGTGGCGCCGCCCGGGGGAGCGGGCGCGTCCGCCCGTACGGTCCAAAACGGCGCGGCTAGCGGTAGACGACCACCTTGTCGCCGGCCTTCACCTGGGTGAAGACCGAGGCGATCTTCTTCTTGTCGCGCACGTTCACGCAGCCGTGCGAGGCGCCGCTGTAGCCGCGGGCGGCGAAGTCCGACGAGTAGCGCACCGCCTGCCCGCCGCTGAAGAACATCGCGTACGGCATCGGGGTGTCGTAGATCGTCGAGACGTGGTCGCGGCTCTTGAAGTCCATCTTTAACGTGCCCTCGCGGGTCGGCGTGTACTGCGAGCCGAACCGGACGTCCATCGCCGTGAGCACCTTGCCGTCGACCATCCACGACAGCGTCCGGCTGGCCTTGCTGATGCACAGCGTCCGCCCGGTCATGCACCGCGGGTCGGGCTTGGCTATCGGGCGGCTCGTCGGCGGGTACATCGCGGTCCGGCTCGGCCGGTCCGTCAGATCGCGCAGCTTGGCCCACGTCTTGGCGTCCAGCGCGCTGGAGGCTGGGCGGTTGTGGCCGCGCTGGAAGGCGGAGACGGCCGTGCCGGTGACCGAGCCGTAGTACCCCGTGGGCTGACGGTCGAAGAGGCCGAGTTGGCGCAGCCGGGCCTAGAGTTCGCGCACCTTCTCGCCGCTGGTCCCGAGCGCGAGCACCGGCCGCGGCAGTGGCTTGGCGGGACGCGTCGGCCAGGTGCGCTTGGACGGCGCCCGGGTCGGGGCCGGGGCAGGGCGGTGGGTGCGCGGCGGCGCGGGGCGCTGCGTGCGGGGCTTGGTCCGGGCGGGCTCCGGCGCCTTGTGCGTGCGCTGCGGGGCGTCGCGCTCGGGCTTCGCGGTGGCGGTCGGCCCCTGGGACGCCCCGGATCGCACGGACGCCGGCTCACGCTGGTCACGGCTGCCGCCGTCACCACGGCGAGCGTGGTCTGTAAGACCGAAACGGACATCCGGCGCATCTGTCGCCCCCCACATCACGGCAATTTTTTCCCCTCCCACTTATGCCCGGGGCCGCCGGGTGTCGAACCTCGCGTTGAGCGGAGACGAGGGGCGCACGCCCGCGCGCTCAACCAGCGGGCGAGGCCCGGAGGTCCACCCGCCGAACGAGGAGGGGACGGTCAACCGGCGCGCGGGAAGCGGACGTTCGACCTGCCCGGGAGAGCAGCGCGCTCGGCCGACCCGGAAAAACCGCGTGCTCGCCCCGGCGCGCCCCGCCGACAATGGGTCATGCTGATCGACCACTGGCCGCTGGCCGGGCTGCGCGTGACCACGCCGCGCCTGGAACTGCGGCTGCCCAATGACGAAGAGCTGGCCGCGCTGGCCGACCTCGCCGCCGACGGCGTGCACGCGCCCGACCGGATGCCGTTCACGGTTCCGTGGTCCGACGCGCCCGGGCCGCGACGGGCGCGCTCGGTGGTCCAGTACCATTGTTGGTTGCGCCGCTGCGACTGGACGCCGGACGACTGGTCGCTGAACCTGGCCGTCTTCCGGGACGGCCGGCCCGTGGGCACGCAGGAGTTGTCCGGGCGGGACTTCGGCGTACTGGGGGTGGTCGGCTCCGGTTCCTGGCTCGGCCTGCGCCACCAGGGCCAGGGCGTGGGCACCGAGATGCGGGCCGCGATCCTGCACCTGGCCTTCGCCGGGCTGGGGGCCCGGGAGGCGGTCACGGCCGCGTTCGAGGACAACGCGCGCTCGCGCGGGGTCTCGCGCAGGCTCGGCTACGCGCCCGACGGCGTGTGCCGCGTGGTCTCCCGTGGTCGGCCGGCGACGCTGCGCCGACTGCGGCTGGCCCGCGCCGACTGCGGCCGGACCCCGACCTCCCGGTGACCCTGACCGGCCTCGACCCCTGCCTGCCGCTGTTCGGGCTCGACGCGGAGGCGCCCCCGGAGCCGGGGGGCGGCGGAACGGCGTCGGTGACGGGGAGGGCGGCACATGCGCCAGGGCGGGGAACCGGGCTGGGCGGCGGTGCCGCCGAAGGTCGCGCAGCGCACGAGCCCTTGACCTGAACCGGGGGTGAGGTCAGAGCCTGGGGGCGACCGTACGCTGTCCCAGCGCACGCCCGGCCGTGACGCGGCCACCGCGCCGGCCGGGACGGCTCGACGCCGCGACCGAGGAGCACGCCATGCCCGCGCCCGCCGATCCCTTCGAGCCGCTCCCCGTGCCCGACGGCGGGGCGGGTGCCACGGCCGTACGGCACTGGATAGCGGGGCACGCGCACCCGCTCCCCGACGTGAGCGCCCGCGCGCCGCTCGACCACCTCGTGCCGCTGCGCGCCATGGTCGGCGAGGCCCGCGTGGTCGGCCTCGGCGCGGCCACCCGGGGCGCGGCCGAACTCACCACGCTGGCCCATCAACTGATCCGCTACCTCGTCGAGGAGTTGGGCTTCCGCTCGTTGGCCCTGGACGAGGACTGGTCGAAGGGGCTCCAGTACGACGCGTACGTGGCCGTCACCGCCGTGCCCGGCTACGGCGGTGACGGACCGGTGACCCCGCGCGAACTGCTCGCCGACGCCTGGCGGCCGTATCGCAGCGCCGAGTTCCTCGCCGCGCTGCACTGGATACGGGCCTTCAACCAGCGCCACCCGAGGACCGCGTACGCGTCGTCGGCCTCGACTACGGCGCGGTGCGGGCCCACGTCTACGACGCGGTGACCGACCACGTCCGCGCCACGGCCCCGGACCAACTGCCCGAACTCCTCGCCCTCTACGCCGACCTGCGCCCCGCGCGCCCCGCCGCCGAGCACGCCCGCTGGTACGCCGAGCTGCCCGACCAGGCTCCCCTGCGCGCGGCGGCGCGGCGGGCCCGCGCACTCGTGGCGGGCCTGCCGCCCGGCCCCGGCCCCGGGCACGCGCTCGCGCTGCGCCACGCGCGGGTGATCGAGGGGTTCTACGCGTACCACGGACGCGACGGCGACCAGGACCACGACGATCACCACGACCACGACCACGGCGATCACGGCCACGACCGCGATCCGGGCGATCCGGACGCCATCGGTGGCCCGGACGGCTCGTTGCCGCTCATGGCCGAGGACGCGATCTGGTGGCACGAACACACCGGCCACCGGTTTGTCCTGTGGAGCGGCCTCGCCCACACCGCGGCCGGCGCCCCGCTGACCGCGTCGTTCCCGCCGGCGGCGGCGTCCCCGGTCACGCGGTGGGTGGAAGGTGGGGCGCTGCGGCGGCACTTCGGGGCCGGGTACGTGTCGGTCGCCCTGATGTTCGGCCACGGGAAGACGCTGCACACCGTCGCGCCCCCGTCACCCGCACTCGCCGACGCCGTGCTGAGCACCGCCCGCCCCGACGCGTACCTCCTCGACCTGCACGCCCCGCGCCCCGTCGCGCTGCACAACTGGTTCGACGCGCCGGCCACGGTCCGGGTCATCGGGCCCAGCTACCAGGTGGAGCGGGACGCGGACTTTCACATCACCGGCGGACGCCTCGCGACCTGGTTCGACGTCCTGGCCTGGGTACCCCGGGTGTTCCCGCCCGACTGGCTGCCGTGAGCCGACCTGGTCGGACCCGGTCGGGCGGCATGGGGCGGCGCGGCTACGGGGCCAGCACGTCCAGCTCGGCCATCGCGCCGGTGGCGATCTCGCGGGTCAGCGACTCGGCGCGGGCCGCGTCGCGTTCGCGTATTGCCTCGCCGACGCGCACGTGCAGGGAGACCGCCGCGGGGTCCGGATCGGCGAACATGACATGGTGTTCGGTCCGCCCGGCCAGCACCTCGGCCACCACGTCGCCGAGGCGCGCGAACATCTCATTGCCCGACGCGTTCAGCACCGTTCGGTGAAAGGCCATGTCATGCACCAGATACGCATCGAGCTGCTGGCCGCGTGAGGTGGCCACCATGCCCAGGGCGTGCTCGGTGAGCCGCGCGCACTGCTCGGGCGTGGCGAGGGTCGCCGCGAGGCCGGCGGCGACCGGTTCGACCGCCGAGCGCAGCACCGTGAGGGAGCGGAGCTGACGCGGCCGGTCGGCCCCCGCCAGGCGCCAGTGGATCACCTGCGGGTCGAAGACGTTCCACTCCTCGGCGGGGCGCACCGTGACGCCGACCCGGCGCCGGGACGCCCAAGTCCACGATCGGTCGCTCACTCGCCGCGCTCCTCGGCGTCCCGTACGCCGAGGCTGACGACTTCCATCCGCCACGGAACATCGCTCGGCTACCTCCTCGGCGTGCTGGGCTTCGACCGGCTCGGCCTGCACCGCATCTGGGCGGGCGTCCTCCCGTCCGACACCACCCGCCCAACGCGCCGCGCGGGAGGCGGGCATGACCCGCGAGGGCGTGCTGCGGCACTACGCCTACGCGAACGGCGGCTGGCACGACACCGTCAGTACGCCATCCTCGAACACGACTGGCACGCCCGCCTGCGGCGTTGGCCCCCCGCTCCGCGACGTCCCGCCGCTGTCCGGCGCCCGGCCGCCCGCTCCGGCTCGCGTCTCGCCCCTTCCGCCCCTCCCTTCACACCCGCCGACTTGTCCGCTGCCGCCGCCCGCTCCCGCGCCCGGCCGCCCCGTTGCCCCGTGCGGGACTTCCGAGTTCGCGCGGCGTGCCGTGCGTGCCGCACTCCTCGCTCCCCGGCCCGCCGCTACTCGCCCACGTCCGGCCCGCGTTGGGCCGGGCCACCCGCAAGGGTTCTGGGTACGGCGGGCCCCGGCCGGCCCGGCCAAACGGGCGCAGACGCCGCGTACGGCCGGAAAAAGCCGGTGATAGGGAGAGATGAGGCGGGAAACGTGGGTGTATCTCACCTTGCCGCACACCGGGAGGGAAGCGCGAGCACGCAGCGGAACGAGAGGCGTCAGCGGGAGTTTAAAACGGGCGTGCGGACGAAAGGAAAGAGGGATGCGTCAGCGGAAAGGATTCATCAACGGCCTTGACCCTCCGTTGCCTTCGCCGCCCTGGATCACCGCCCCACGGGCGGATACAGTGACGCTCGCTCTCTCGCCTTGCACCGCAGTGTGTCGAAGCCCGACCCGGTGACTCTAGGAGAACCACATGGGGCGCATTCTCCGTCTACGGACTCCCCATCTGTTGACCGCTTTGCTCGCCTTCTCCGTCATCACCTTCCAGGCCGGCTGTGACAGCTCGACTGATTCTTTGTCGTCGCTCACCGCCGTAAAGGGCGGAGTTGAAAACCGGGTAAGGGGCACCGAATTCAGAATCCCGGAGACGGTGCTGCTGCTCAACTGCTCCTCCTCCGCGGAACTCGCCCTCACCGGGCTCTCCGTACGCGACGCCAGCGTTGTGTCCGCCGCGTCGGGAGACCTGCCGGCCGACCAGAACCCCGGTGGCTCCTACGCCTGTCACGACGGCATGGCGGGTATCCCGCCTTCTCGGCGCTGCGGCAGATGTTCAACGAGGACTACACCCAGATGGCCGGCCGCTTCGCCGGGCCCGGCGGCGTGGGCGAACGGGCGGTGGCCTTCGAGGTCCGCACGGGGCTGCCGATGGGGCCGGAGCCGGACGCGGGGAACCCCGCCGACGCGCCACGGGACAGCTATCCGGTCTTCCACGAGGGCGACCTGTGGTACATCGACCGCACCGGCCGGCTGCGCAGTCGGCTGCCAGAGAACCCACCGGAGAGCGCACGGGACCGTGGCCCGGCCGTCGACGCCCTATGGCGAGCCGCTCAGCGAGGTCTCCTTAGGCGGCGGCGTGGCCTGGCGGGCGAAGGACTCCGACCTGAACGAGTCCGCCATTCACCCCACCGGCGGCTACATCGCCGAACCCAACGCCGTCTGGAACCAACTCCAACTCCGTAAGCGCGGTGTCGACCGTGACGCCGGAACCCCGTTGAGCAAAAGCGCCGACTACGGCGGCGACGGGCCGCGAATTCCCCGAGGCAGCACCGAGGTCCCCGATTGTTCGCCCGAATTCTTGCTGGACTCCCGCGACCTGATCTGCTCCCACGCGGGTAAGTCGAACGCTCAGATCCTCCGGGTGCGATTCACGGTAGACCTCCAGATCGTGCGGGACGTCGAACCACTCCTTCCCGAGGCCGATCTCCCTCCTATGGTGTCGTGCCATCGCCGGACAAGAAACAGATCGCCTTTCTCGTCGAGCGCGGCGACAAGGTCGAGGTCTACCGCCAGTCGCTGCGCGCGGGTGCGCACCCCGTCAAAATCGCCGATGCGCCGGATTCCGGAGTCACCTACCTCCTGGGGTGGAATTGACGGTGCGCGTCCCGCCAACCAACCGGAACCCTCCGTCACCTCGGCGCCGCCAGGACCGGCCGTCTCGTCGGCCGACCCGGACGCGTCCGCCCGACTCGCCGCACTCGTCCCCTTCGCCGCATCCGCCACGTCCGCGGCCGGGTGGAGCGTGCCCAGGGCGTCAGCCACGGCGTTAGGCACCGCGTCGTGCGCGGTCGCGAGGCGTACGTCGGCGACCAGTATCGGCAACGGGTCCACCGTGTGCCCGCTCATGGCCACGCTGGTCAGCCTGCGCACCGTGCTGCGCCCGCCGTCGGCCGCTATGACATAGGCGGCCCGGATCGTCTCGTCAGGGCCGGCGGATCGGGTCACCGTCGCGCTCACACCGTGCGTGTCCTGGTGGAACCCGGTCAGCCTGGTGTGGAACTCGACGCCGCCCCCCAGCTCGCGCAGCCGCTCGTACAACACCTCCTGGGTGCGCTACTGCGGCACCATCCACGTCTCGCGATACGGAGCGCCCTCGTGCGGCTCGGCCCGGTCCAGCATCTCCCACTCCTACCAGGCGCTGCCTGCCGCGCCACCGCTGCATGAGGGCATACGGGCCACCGAACCGGGTGATGGCCGGGCCGATGCCGAGGCCGTCGAAGATCTCCCGGGTCCGCGGCTGGATGCCCTTGCCGCGCGCGCCGGTAAAGAGAAAGAGGGTGGCCGACTGCTCGATCACGCGCGCGGGCACACCGCGTCGGGCCAGGTCACAGGCGAGGATGAGGCACGTCGGACCCGCGCCGACGATCAAGCACGACCGCCGTGGCGTCCTCCGCCGCGACATACTCCGATGGCCCCGTCGGCGTTCCCGGCGCGGAAGCGTCCACCGCGCGCGCTGGGTGCCGCCCCCTTCGACGGGGCGTCGGGCGCGGCGGTGGCTCCGGGTGTCGGCGACGCGTCGGGTGCCGAGCGAGCGGGCACCACAGCTCCTTAACGTCGTTAAATTCGACTTAGTCAAACTATACGCTTAACGGCGTTAAGCTGTCAAGGGGTCACCGGCCCTGGGGGCGGGGGACCGACGCGGGAGGGGAAAATGGCCACATGGCGACGACGCGACTGGACCGGGCTCAGGTGGTGGACACCGCGCTGCGGCTGCTCAACGAGGTGGGGCTCGACGGGCTCACGCTGCGCAGGATCGTCAAGGAGCTGAACGTGCAGGCGCCCGCGCTGTACTGGCACTTCAAGAACAAGCAGGAACTAGCTGGACGAGATGGCCACGGCGATCTACCGCCGGATGCACGAGGACCATCCGATCGTCGCGGACACCTGGCAGGGGCAGCTCGCCGAGTCCAGCAGGCGGCTGCGGCAGACGCTGCTTGGCCTGCGGGACGGCGCGAAGGTCTTCAGCGGCAGCCGCTTCACCGACGCCGGGCACGCGCAGTCGCTCGACGCGCACCTGCGGGTGTTCGTCGACGCCGGCTATCCCGTGGGGCGGGCCGCCCGCGCTTCGTTCATCGCGTTCACCTACACCCTCGGCTTCGTCATCGAGGAGCAGGTGGTGCACCCGGTACCGGGGGAGCGCGCGCCGGGGTACGACGTGGCGGAGCGCGCCGAGTTCATAGGGTCGGAGTTCCCGCTGGCGTTCGAGGTCGGTCCGGACCTCTTCCACGACTACGGGGACTGGTTCGAGGAGGGGCTGCGGGTGATCGTCGCCGGCCTTGAGGCCACCCTGCTGGCCAGGCCCGCCCCCTCCAGCCAGGCGAACCAACCCGCCTGACCAGCCCCGTACCACCACGCCCGTACCCACTCACGCCCCCGTACCGCCAACGCTCGTACCGCCAACGCGGACGGCCCGGCGCCGCGCTGCGCGCGCGTGCCGGGCCGCTGGGGTCCGTCGGCTGTCCGTCGTTCATCCGTCGTCGCTCCGCAGCCGTGCCGCGGCTGCTCCGCGGATTCCGCTACGGGTTTCCGCCTACCGCTTCCGATTGCCGTAGATCGATCGCTTGATGACCGGAGTCAGGGGATTCTCGACTAGTTTGTGCAGCAGCCAGGCGAGGGCCAGCATGATCGCGATGGTGAGCGCGAACGTCGCGTGCGAGGGGATGTCGAGGTCCTGGTGGAGCGTCTCCATGGCGACCCAGCCGAGGTGCTCGTGAACCAGGTAGAAGGGGTAGGTCAGGGCGCCGGCGACGGTGAGCCAGCGCCAGTTGGCCCAGTTCAGCTTGCCGAGGGCGACGAGGGCGACCGCCAGGTAGCCCAGCGCGACGATGCCGATGATGACCGAGGTGTGGCGGTACGAGAAGAAGTCCGGTTTCTGGGGGTGCCAGAGCTCGTCCACCGCGTACCGCTGTCCTATCAGGAAGCTGACTCCGACGATGCCCCAGGCGAGGGCGTCATTGCCGAAACGATGCACCAGATAGAGGCCGATGCCGCCGATGAAGTACGGCGCGTACTCCGGCATCAGCACGATGTCCAGAAGTGGCTGGTCGGCGGCGTCGGCCATGGCCGCGGCCAGCGTCCACACCGCGCAGAACAGCACGACCCGGTGCCGGCTCGCCCCTGGGAGCACCACGAACAGGGCGAAGAGCGCGTAGAACCGCAGTTCCGCCCAGAGAGTCCAGCACACGCCGAGCACTCGGTCGGCGCCGAGCGGCTGCTGGAGCATCGTGAAGTTGACCAGCGTGTCGCTGGGCGAGACGGTCGCGAACGCCACGGCCGGGAGCGCGAAGACGGCCGTGACCAGGATGATCGCCGCCCAGTAGGCGGGGAAGAGCCGGGAGACGCGGGATGCGAAGAAGTCCTTGAGCGGACGGCCCCAACCGCTCATGCAGATCACGAAGCCGCTGATGACGAAGAAGATCTGCACGCCGAGGCAGCCGTAGGCGAACCACTCGGACGCGGTGGGGAACTGGTGGGAGGGGGAGGAGCCCCACGCCTTGACGATCTCGCCGTCGCGTCCGCCGTAGTGGTAGCAGGCGACCATGAGCGCCGCGACCAGCCGCAGCCCGTCCAGTGTGCGTAGCCGCGACGGTGGACGCTGCCCCGGGGGCTTGCCCTCAAGGGCGGTGACCGGAGTGTCGGGCACCCCCGACCTGTCGGCCGGGGGCGTGGCGGTCACGGCATCGGGGAGCGGCCCCGGTGCGGTACTCGGAGCTGTCATCCGAAGGCTGCCCTTTTCTTGATCTGGCGCTGCACGGCACGGGCCCTGCGGGCCACCTTGCGCACCGTGGGGTTGCGCGGCAGGAACGAGAGGTGGGAGGGGACCGCGCCGGGCAGGCCGAGCGCGGTCAGCCGGCGGCGCTTGAAGTACCGCCAGGTGTGGGCGTTGAGCTTGGCGGAGAGGTAGCGCTCAGCGGCCGGCCGCAGGTCCGGGTAGGTCTTCGCCTGCATGGCGAAGCCGACGGCGGCGACCAGGCCGGTCAGCTCCTTGCCCGCGCGGTCGCCGGGCGGCGCCTGCCACGCCTGGACCGCGGCGTGGTCGTCCAGGTTGGGCAGCAGAGCGTCCACGATGGTCACCGGCATGCGGTTGCTGTTCTGGTACGGCGTCAGCCGCTCCAGCAGGACCTCGGTGCCGGTACGGGCGACGGGCAGGCCGTACAGGGCGCTCGCGGTGATCAGGGCGGTGGAGAAGCAGCCGACGACGAGCGAGGGCCGGGTGCGCTGGTAGAGGACCTCGGCCAGCACCGGCGAGTCCACCACGGTCAGCTCGGCGCCGAGCATGCTTGCCTCCGTCTCCAGGAGGCGCGACCAGCGCGCCGGCGCGGTCGGGTGCGGCTTGAAGACCACCTCGCGGTGGCCGAGCCTGACCACTCCGCGCAACATCCGGACGTGCAGTTCCTCTTCCTCCTGCGGAGTGAGGATGTCGAGCGCCGACAGGTACTGGCCGAGCAGCAGCGCCGGGCCCTTGGTGCCGGGGGCCGCGTCCGGGACGGTGACCTCGGGGGAGACCCCGGAGATCTCGGCCAGCACCTTGCTGAAGTGGTCGGTGGGCACGATCTCCGACGGGACGCCGAACTCCGTCAGCAGCAGCGGCTTGAGCCCCGGGACCAGGTCCAGGTAGAGTAGCCTGCGCACGCGCGTGCCGACCAGCGGGGAGAGCTTGTTGCGGGTCGGCCCGTAGCTCATCAGGCCGTCCGCGTAGACCTCGAGCGGGGCGTTGGGGAACAGTCTGGCCACCGCGAGGGCCGGGTTGACCTGGATCGATTCGGGGACGATCTCGATGTCGTCGTCGCCCAGGCCCCACAGCAGGCGCAGGTGCCGCTCCCACAGCGGCGCGTCGTCCGCGCGCGGGGACCAGCCGCCGGGGTGGAACGGGCTGATCGTCTCGTTCCAGGACAGCACGCCGTCGAACCTGGGGCGTAGCACCTCGAAGCCGGGCATCTCGTCCAGGCTCGGGGTGGTCTCCGGGATAGCCGCGTTGTTGCTGATCAGCAGCAGTCGGCGGTCGGCCTCCGGGAAGCAGTCCGCGTCGATGGCCGCGGCCAGCGTGGCAGCGCCGTACAACGTGGACGCGAAGAAGATCTGGGTGCGGTTACGGGTGTTCATCAGACCGCGACCTCCGGGCCGACGGGGCGGCGTCGCAGCTTGCGCAGCCGGGCGGCGCGATCGTAGTCCATCGCGTCCAGCGCCTCGTTCAGCACCTGCTGCGGCATCCGCTTCATCGCCGCCGCGCTCATGATGCGCAACTTACGTGCCACGGCCGGTTCAAACCTTTCAATGCCACCAAGGTGATGGGAAATGATCGCACAATAGGTGCGCACGGCCTTCGGAAGAAAACGCGCGGCTTCCCGATCGCGCGACGTTTCCTCGATCACCTGGTCGAACGCGCGAATGAAATCGAGCTGCCGGACGTCGCCGATCTGCGTGAGCGACGAGGCGACCCCGCGCCGGTAGAACACCCCGAGCATGCCCAGCACCGCGAACGACTTGGCCTCGCGGTGCAGTTTCCAGATCCAGGGCCGGTCCTCGGCGGTCCGCAGTCCGTCCTGGAAATGCAGCAGCCCGTCGTCCAGCAGCCGCCGGTGGTACATGCCGGCCCAGGCGAAGGCGTAGTCGACGGAGGTGGAGCGGTCGGACGGCAGGATCACGTCGCGCGGGTTGAGCACCGTGTTGCGCAGGCCGACCGGCACCCGGTGGATGGAGCGCGCGCGGTTGGTCACCTGCACGTGGTCGGTGCGCACGAAGTCGCAACCCAAATCCTCCGTGGTGGCCAGGAGTTGTTCGTAATACCCGGGGGCGAGCCAGTCGTCCCCGTCGAGGAAGGTCAGGTACTCGCCGCGCGCCCCGTCCAGACCCGTGTTGCGCGCGGTGCCGAGCCCGCCGTTCTGTTCGTGCCGTACGAGGACCGCCCCGGGCAGGTCGCGCTCGGCGCGCTCCAGCAGTTCGGGGGTCCCGTCTTTCGAACAGTCGTCGACGAGAATGAATTCGAAGTCCTCCCGCGCGTTGGCGCGCAGACTTCTTAGTGTGTCTGGTGCGTAGGTCTGCACGTTGTAGAACGGCACGATGACGGAGAGCTTAACCACTCGGGTGACGGTAGGTGTCCGCCCAGCATTCGTCTTGACCTATGGCCTACGAGAAGGTGAACGAAGGAAGGCGGAATGGTTAACCCGCTGCTCTCCCGGGCAGGTTCGCCAACAGTCGACATGCTGTTAACCGTTTGTTGCGTCTGTGTTGGGCCGTGACTCGCAAACCCTTCCTAGCGTCAGCGACGTGCCCACCCGTACCAATTCCCAGCCTCGTGTGGCCGTTCTCGCAGATTCCGACACTCGGTGGAAGTGGGGCGCGCTCACCGCACACCGCCTCACATCGGACTACCATCTCGACGGATACCTGCTGCGAGGACGCGCGACTCCCACCGCCCGTCAGCTCTCCGAGGTCGGAGTGCCCGCGGACGCCATGCGCGAGGTCACGGGCATCGAGTTTCTCCACGCGATAGAGCGTGAGCGCTACGACGCCGTGGTGCTCTCCTGTGTCGGCGGCGGGGTCCAGGCCATGCTGCACGCCCTCGGCCACGCCCTGCGCGACGCCGACCAGCGCCCGGTCCTCATCACCGGCTACGTGGGCGTCGTCTACGAGAAGCTCGCCGACGGCCTGCTACTGCGGAACGGCGCCGACATCGTGCTGGCCAACAGCTGCTACGACGCCGAGCGCTTCCGCGAAGTGTACCATGGCGTCGGCGCCGACGCCGACGTCGTCGTCGAGTGCGCGCTGCCCTTCCTCGGCGGCGACCCGTACGACGAGACCGCGCGCACCCGGCGTCCCCACACCGGTGGCACCGTCGTCTTCGCGGTCCAGCCGTCCGTGCCCGACAACCGCGCCGACCGCGCCTACCTGCTGCGCCGCGCCGTCGAGCACGCCCGCAAGCACCCCGACCGCGAGGTCCTGGTCAAGCTGCGCAGCAAGCCGGGCGAGCACACCACGCACATCGAGGAACTGCCCTACCAGAAGCTGGCCGACCGGCACGTCGGCACGCTGCCCAGCAACTTCCGGCTCGTCTACGGCCACATGGGCGAGGTTTTGGACAGCGCCGACCTGCTGGTGACGGTGAGTTCCACGGCCGCCCTCGAATCGCTGCACCGGAACATCCCCACCGCCATCCTCACCGACCTCGGCATCCGCGAGGGCCTGGGCAACCACCACTTCCTCGGCTCGGGCTGCCTGGCCTCCTGGGACCAGCTCGACGCGGGCTACCGCCCCAAGGCCGACCCGGAGTGGGTCCAGCGGCAGGGCGTGGCCGCGGCCGACGGCGCGTACGAGCACGCCTTCGACGCCGTGCGCAACCGGCTGGAGGACCTGCTCACCGGCCCGCCGCTGCCGCCGGTCACCCCGTACTACACGGCCGTCACCGCACCCGGCTACCTGCCGCGCGTCCTGGGCCGCTACGGCTTCCAGGCCGACGGCAGCCCGCGCCCGGGCGTCAGCGTCGAACCGCAGGACGCCTCCGGGCTCAAGCGCGTCGTCCGCAACACGATGCGCGAGGCCGCGCGCGGCGCTTACCGGCACGGCGTGCAGCGAGTGGCCCCCGTCATCCGCCGCATGGGGGAGCTGTGACGCCCGCGTCCGGCGAGCGCACCACCGCACGGGCCCAGGAGCCGACCGCGGGCCCGGCGCCCGCGACCGAGCAGGGCCACCCCACCACCGACGCCCACCCGGCCAGGCCGCCGCGGGACCGGCAGGTCACACCGGGGACGCCCCCCACCCACCCCGGCGCGCAGCGCCACGAGCCAGGAGCCGCCATGTCCACCTCGGAGCCCGCAGGACGCGCCAGCGCGCCAGGCACAAGCACGACGGCCGAGGGCCGCGGCGGCGATCGGCCCGGCGGCGGCCGGGTCCTCGCGGTGATCCCCGCGCGCGGCGGCTCCAAGGGCGTGCCCGCCAAGAACCTCGCCGCTGTCGACGGCGTGCCGCTGGTGGCCCGCGCCGTGCGTGAGTGCCGCGCCAGCCGGCTGGTCACCGACGTCGTCGTCTCCACCGACGACCCGGGCATCGCCGCCGCGGCGCGCGGCGCTGGCGCCGACGTCATCCAGCGCCCCACCGCCATCGCCGGCGACACCGCCACCAGCGAGGCGGCCGTGCTGCACGCCATGGACGCGCACGAGGCCGGGCACGACGGGCCCGGCAGCACGCAGTTGGTGCTGCTCGTGCAGTGCACCAGCCCGTTCATCACCCGCGAGGACATCGACGGTGTCGTGGGCGCCATCCTCGACGGCGGCGCCGACACCGCGCTGACCGTCGCCCCCTTCCACGGCTTCGTCTGGCGCGACGCGGACGAGGCCGGCGAGGCCGACGCGGGGTCGGCCACGGCCGCCCCGGCGGCCGACGGAGCGCGGGGCGCGGTGGCCGGCGGGGCCAGCGGCGGCTTCGGCGTCAACCACGACAAGTCGTTCCGTCCGCGCCGCCAGGACCGGCCGCAGGACCTGCTGGAGACCGGCGCCGCCTACGGCATGCGCGCCGACGGCTTCCGCGTCCACAAGCACCGCTTCTTCGGCCACACGGCGCTGGTACTGACCGACGCCGCGCGGGTCCTGGAGATCGACGACCCGCACGACCTGGAGCGCGCCCGCGCGCTGGCCCCGCTCCTGGACGGGCCGGGACCGAAGGCCCGCGGCGACTACCTCCCCACCCGCGACGACATCGACGCGGTGGTCATCGACTTCGACGGCACCCAGACGGACGACAGGGTGCTGATCGACTCCGAAGGACGCGAACTCGTCGCCGTACACCGCGGCGACGAGCTCGGTATCGCGGCGATGCGCCGAGGCGGCATCCCGCTGCTGATCTTGTCCACGGAGCAGAACCCGGTCGTCGCCGCGCGGGCCCGTAAGCTGCGGGTTCCCGTACTCCACGGCATCGACCGCAAGGACCTCGCACTGAAGCAGTGGTGCGAGGAGCAGGGCATCGCGCCCGAGCGCGTGCTCTATGTCGGCAACGACGTCAACGACCTCCCGTGCTTCGGCCTCGTCGGCTGGCCCGTGGCGGTCGCTGGTGCGCACGACATCGTACGTGGCGCCGCACGCGCGGTCACCTCCACCCCCGGAGGAGACGGTGCGATCCGCGAGATCGCCTCGTGGATTCTTGGAAAGGAACTGTCTTCATGAGCTCCACCCGCCTCCGCACCCTCGGTGCCAAGACCGCGGGGCCCGGCCAGCCGGTCTACGTCACCGGTGAGATCGGCATCAACCACAACGGTGACCTGGAGAACGCGTTCAAGCTGATCGACGTCGCCGCCGACGCCGGCTGCGACGCGGTCAAGTTCCAGAAGCGAACCCCGGAGATCTGCACCCCGCGCGACCAGTGGGACATCGAGCGCGACACCCCCTGGGGCCGGATGACGTACATCGACTACCGGCACCGCGTCGAGTTCGGCGAGTACGAGTACCGCAAGATCGACGAGCACTGCAAGAAGCGCGGCATCGACTGGTTCGCCTCCCCGTGGGACACCGATGCCGTCGCCTTCCTGGAGAAGTTCGACCTCCCGGCGCACAAGGTGGCCTCCGCCTCGCTGACCGATGACGAGCTGCTGCGCGCGCTGCGCGCCACCGGCCGCACGATCATCCTGTCGACGGGCATGTCCACGCCGAAGCAGATCCGGCACGCGGTCGAGGTGCTGGGCAGCGACAACATCCTGCTCTGCCACGCCACCTCCACCTACCCGGCCAAGGCCGAGGAGCTGAACCTGCGGGTCATCAACACCCTGCAGGCCGAGTATCCTAACGTGCCGATCGGCTACTCGGGCCACGAGACGGGCCTGCAGACCACGCTCGCCGCGGTCGCGCTCGGCGCCACCTTCGTGGAGCGCCACATCACCCTCGACCGCGCCATGTGGGGCTCGGACCAGGCCGCCTCCGTCGAGCCGCAGGGCCTGCAGCGCCTGGTCCGCGACATCCGCACCATCGAGGATTCCCTCGGTGACGGCGTCAAGAAGGTGTACGAGAGCGAGCTGGGCCCGATGAAGAAGCTGCGCCGCGTCGCCGGCGTCATTGCCGAGTCCGAGGAGCGCGAGCCCGCCGCCGTGTGACCTGTGTCCACGGGCCGTGGGCACGCCGCGCCGCCTTCCGGGCCAGGCACCCGGCAACTCCCGTCGGCAGTGCGGCCTCGCCGCGAGGCGAGGCCGCCGAGAGCGTGAGGTAGACCTCGTGAGCTCAACCACAGGGCCGCTCAACCCTGTTCCGGAACCGACCCTCACCGCGGGTGGGGCCGGTTCCGAACGCCGCGCCCGGGCGTTGCCCGGGCGCGGCGCGTCCCCCCAGGACGCCGCCCCGGGCAGCACGCTCGCCTTCGTGGAGAGCCCGGTACAACTGTTGAATGTTCTGGAGTGGGCCCACGCTGACGCGCTGCGCGTGTCAGGAGAGACAGGCGCACTCCGCGCGTCCGGGGACGCGGCCGGCTCCGGCGCCCCGGCGGGCGTCCGGGCTGGAGGGGACACCGGTGTTGGGGCACCGGGGGACCTGACCGTCATCGTGCTGTCGCCGCACGACCCGATGACCCGTGGCCAGCTCCGTCGGATGGCGGAGCTGGCCCGGGAAGAGGGCGTGCGGGTGCGCTGGGAGGAGGCGCGGGGCGGCGCCTCCGCGCCGCTGCGCACCATCAGCGGCCTCGCCTCGCTGCTGCGCGCCGCGGGCCGCATCGTCATCGGCGACCCGTTCTCGCGTTACGTGCAACTCCTGCTGACCATGGCCAAGGCCCGCGACCTGATCGTCGTGGACGACGGCACGGCCACCATGGAGTTCATCTCCCAACTGGCGCGCGGGGAACGCCTCGAGCGCTGGCACCGGCGCGGCAGCCGTGGCGCGCGCGACCTGGTGTTCGCGCCGGTCTCGGCGGGCGCGCGGCGCCGGTTGACGCCGGGTCAGCACCGCCGGGTCGAGGTGTTCAGCTCGATGCCGGTCGACCCGCCGCCCGGCGTCATGGTCACCTCCAACACGTTCGCCTGGACCCGGGCCCGGTTCGGCCCGCCCAGGCTGACGGGCGGCACCGACCTGGTGGGCACCTCGCTGGTGGAGACCTGCGTGGTGGACCTGGAGCGGTACCTCGAGGCGGTCACGGCGCTGACCCGGGAGCACGGGGCCACGCGCTACTTCGCGCACCGCAAGGAGGCCACCGACAAGCTGCACCGGATCAGCGTCGAGGTGGGCCTGGAGATCGTGCGGCCCGACCTCCCGCTGGAGGTGATCGCCCGGCGCGGTCCCATAGGGCGGATGATCTTGAGTTTTCCCTCGACGGTCGTGCACACGCTGCCGCTGGCGCTCGCGGGCACTGGCATCAAGGTCGCCGTCTGTGACGTCGATCCGGCCTGGCTGACCTCGAACGCCTCGCCGCGCGCCCAGGGGTTCCTGTCCGGCGTCACGGGCATCGCCCGCGACGTGCACAGACTCCCGTACGCGCCGGCTTCGCCGAGCCAGCCCTAGCCTGGTCGCGGTCCCACGGTCCGCTCACCCTGGGTGAGCGGACCGCCGTTCGACGGGCGGACTTAAACAGCGTTCATACCCCACCGGGTCGCCACTCATGCGACCAGCGGCCCGATTTTCTTCCCCTGACGGGCTGAACTTTTTTGATCGCCGCGCAGTTGGCCCGCGTGGCGTTTTACGCTGCACGCGTGAACCACGTAACGCCCCGCGACCTTGAGCCCGAAGCCACCGTCGAAGCCGAGCTGCCCGGTGTCACCGCAGAGGCCGGGCTGCCCGCCGTGCTGCGCGCCGAACTGATCGCGCTCCGGCGGGACCTGCACATGCACCCCGAGCTGGGGAACCGCGAGTTCCGGACCACCGCGGCCATCAAGGCCAGACTGGAGCAGGCTGCCCTCGCGCCCCGCGTCCTGGCCACCGGCATCGGGCTCGTGTGCGACATCGACCCGGCGCGGCTGATCGACGACGGCGCGGCCGAGCGGGGCGAGGGGGACGCGCGCTCGGCGTACGGCGACGGGTACCCGGGCGACGGCGCGGGCGCGCGCCGGGACGACGGCCGGCCCTTCCTCGTGCTGCGCGCCGACATCGACGCGCTGCCGATCCCGGACACCAAGACCGTCGCGTACCGCTCGACCGTGCCCGACCGGGCGCACGCCTGCGGGCACGACGTGCACACCACCGTGGTGCTCGGCGCTGGCCTCGTCCTGGCCGAGCTGGCCCGCGAGGGCAGGCTGCCGCACCCGGTGCGGCTGATCTTCCAGCCGGCCGAGGAGGTGCTGCCCGGCGGGGCCGCAGACATCATCGAGGACGGCGTGCTGGACGGGGTGGGCCGAATCATCGCCGTGCACTGCGACCCGCGGGTGGACGTCGGGCGGCTCGGGCTGCGCGTCGGGCCCATCACCTCGGCCTGCGACCGGGTGGAGATCGCCCTCGACGGCGCGGGCGGGCACACCGCCCGGCCGCACCTGACCACCGACATGGTCACCCCGCCGCCAAGGTCGCCACCGAGGTGCCCGCGGTGCTCAGCCGCCGCGTGGACACCCGCTCCGGGCTGGCGCTGACCTGGGGTCGTATCGCCTCGGGCCACGCCACCAACGTCATCCCGCAACACGCCGAGCTGTCCGGCACGGTGCCCTGCCTGGACCTGCCGGGCTGGCCGGTCGGCGCCGGACCTGGTGCACGCCGCGATCGAGGAGGTCGCCACGTTGCACCGGGCGAAGTTCGAGATCAACTACATCCGCGGGGTGCCGCCGGTCGTCAACGAGCCGGACGTGACCGAGCTGCTGCGGCGCGCGATGTCGGCCCGGCGCGGCGCGGACGCCGTCGAGGACACCGAGCAGAACCTAGGCGGCGAGGACTTCTCCTGATACCTGGAGCACGTTCCGGGCGCGATGGCCAGGCTCGGGGTGCGCCGCGTCGGCGACACCGCCCGTCGCGACCTGCACGCCGGGGACTTCGACGTGGACGAGGAGGCCATCGATGTGGGGGTGGAGCTGTTCACGGCCGCCGCTTCGCTCGATCGCAACCTTCCGTAGGGCCGCCGTAGACGGGATCGTCGCGGCAGGTTCGCGACGATCCGATAACGGCTTACTGACTCCCCTTTTCTGTGGTTCTACGCGCGTTACGATGCGGCGGAAATCAGCGCCACAGATGGCGCTTCGAGTGAAGGGGACCCTAGTGCGCCGGGCATCCAAGATCGCCGTCGCGGGCATCGCTACCGCGGCACTCGCCTTCTCCGCCACCGCGTGTGGCAGCAGTTCGGAAGAAGGGGACAAGGGCATCGGCCTGGCGTATGATGTCGGCGGCCGGGGCGACCACTCCTTCAACGACTCCGCGGCCGCGGGCTTCGACAAGGCGAAGAAGGACCTCAAGGTGGGCGGCAAGGAGATGACCGCCAAGAACACCGACACCGAGGCCGACCGCTACCAGAAGCTCGCCGACCTCGCCGAGGCCGGCTACAACCCGGTCATCGGCGTCGGTTACGCCTACACCCCCTCGCTCGCCAAGGCGGCCAAGAAGTACAAGGACACCGACTTCGCCATCGTCGACTCGGTGGTCGAGGCCAAGAACGTGGCCAGCCTGGTCTCCGCCGAGCAGGAGGGCTCCTACCTGGCCGGCGTCGCCGCCGCGCTGAAGAGCAAGTGCGGCAAGGTCGGCTTCATCGGCGGCACCAACAGCGCGCTGATCAAGAAGTTCGCCGCGGGGTACGTGCAGGGCGTCAAGGAGACTAACCCGAAGGCGACGGTGGACGTCCAGTGGGTCACCCCGGGCAGCACCGACGGCTTCGGTTTGCCCGACCGCGGTAAGGACATGGCCGAGGGCATGCTCGACAAGAACATCGACGTTATCTACTCGGCGGCCGGCGGCTCGGGCTCCGGCGCCATCGAGGCCACCGCCAAGAAGAAGGGCGCCTGGTCGATCGGCGTCGACGGCGACCAGTACTACGAGAAGGGCCTGGCCGACTACAAGAACTCCATCCTCACCTCGGTGGTGAAGAACGTGGACGGCTCCGTCTACGACTTCATCGTCAGCGTCCTGAAGGACAAGAAGGCGATGACCGGCGTTCAGACGTACGACCTCAAGCAGGGTGGTGGCGTCTCCCTCTCGTACTCCGGCGGCTTCCTCGACGACATCAAGCCGAAGATCGAAGAGGCCAAGAAGAAGATCATCGCGGGCGACATCAAGGTGAAGTCCACCTACGCGGGCTGACCCGCACCCAGGCCGCGAGGCCGTTGCACCGGGCCTGGAGGAAGCCGCTTCGCCGCTGCTTTCTCCAGGCCCTTCCCGCCGCTGCTTTCTCCAGGCCCTTCCCCTGGGGCGCGGCCTCCCGCTCCCCGCGGGCCCGCCACCACCCCACCCTCTGGAGTCGCCATCAAAGCCGCCAGCGCCCCAACGGGCGAGCCACCCGCCGGCGAGGAACATCCCTACGCCGTAGAACTCCGCGGAATCACCAAGCGGTTCCCCGGCGTCGTCGCCAACCACGACATCGACATCTCGGTCCGCCGCGGCACCGTGCACGCCCTCGTCGGCGAGAACGGCGCGGGCAAGTCGACCCTGATGAAGATCCTCTACGGGATGCAGCGGCCCGACGAGGGCACCATCGCCCTCCACGGCGAAGAGGTCGAACTGCACTCTCCGGCCGACGCCATCGCGCGCCGGGTGGGCATGGTGCACCAGCACTTCATGCTCGCCGACTACCTGACCGTCCTGGAGAACATCGTCCTCGGCGCCGAGAGGCTGCACGGCATCGGGGCCAGGGCGCGCGCCAGGGTGCGCGAGATCTCCGAGGCGTACGGACTCGGCGTGCGGCCGGACGCGCTGGTGGAGGACCTGGGCGTCGCCGACCGACAGCGGGTGGAGATCCTCAAGGTGCTCTACCGCGGCGCCCGCGTCCTCATCCTGGACGAGCCGACCGCGGTGCTGGCGCCGCAGGAGGTCGACGCGCTCTTCGACAACCTGCGCGAGCTGACCGCCGAGGGCCTGACCGTCATCTTCATCTCGCACAAGCTGGGCGAGGTGCTCTCGGTCGCCGACGACATCACCGTCATCCGGCGCGGCACCACCGTCGCCTCCGTCGAGCCGAGCCGGACCACGGCCAAGCGGCTCGCGGAGCTGATGGTCGGCAGCGAGCTGCCCTCGCCGCAGACCTGCCAGTCGACCGTCACCGACGTGGAGTTGCTGCGCGTCGCCGACCTGCGGCTGAGCGTCGTCGACGCGGACGGCGTGAGCCGCCCCGTCCTCGACGACATCGACCTCACCATCCGCAAGGGCGAGGTCCTCGGCATCGCCGGCGTCGAGGGCAACGGGCAGGCCGAACTCGTCGAGGCCATCATGGGCATGCGCGACCCCGACGGCGGCACCATCACGCTGGACGTGCGGGACATCTCGCACGCCCCCACCCGCGCCCGCCGCGAGGGCGGCATCGGCTACATCCCCGAGGACCGGCACCGGCACGCGCTGCTGCTGGAGGCCCCGCTGTGGGAGAACCGCATCCTCGGGCACGTCACCGAGGCGCCCAACAGCCGGGGCTGGCTCCTGGACCCGAAGGCCGCGCGCCGGGACACCGAGCGCATCGTCGCCGAGTACGACGTTCGCACCCCCGGCATCGAGGTGACGGCCGCCTCGCTGTCCGGCGGCAACCAGCAGAAGCTCATCGTCGGCCGGGAGATGAGCCACCTGCCCAAGCTGCTCATCGCCGCCCACCCCACGCGCGGCGTGGACGTCGGCGCGCAGGCCCAGATCTGGGACCAGATCCGCGCCGCCCGCGGCGAGGGCCTCGCGGTGCTGCTGATCTCGGCCGACCTGGACGAGCTGATCGGCCTGTCCGACACGCTGCGGGTGATGTACCGAGGCCGGCTGGTGGCCGATGCCGACCCCGCCTCGATCACCCCCGAGGAACTGGGTTCGGCGATGACCGGCGCGGCCAGCGGCCACCTGGAGCACCCCACCGACGGGCCGGGAGAGGGCCGATGAAGAAGTTCGACAAGGAGCGGGTGCTGCTGGCGATCGCCGCGCCCGCCCTCGCCCTGGTCGCCGCGTTCACGGTGACCGCCCTGGTGCTGCTCGCCACGGGCAAGGAGCCGTTAAACGCCTTCGGCGTGATGTTCGAGTACGGCAGCAAGGCCGACAGCCAGGTCTACATCCTCAACAAGGCCACCACGTACTACCTGGCCGGCCTCGCCGTCGCCATCGGCTTCCGGATGAACCTGTTCAACATCGGCGTGGACGGCCAGTACCGGCTCTCCGCGTTCATCGCGGCAGCCGCCGGCGGCGCGATGAACCTGCCGGGCCTGGTGCAGATCCCGCTGATCATCCTGGTGGCGATGCTGGTCGGCGCCATGTGGGCCTCGATCACCGGGCTGCTCAAGGTCTACCGCGGCGTCAGCGAGGTGATCAGCACCATCATGCTGAACTCGCTGGCCACCGCCCTGATCAGCTACCTGCTCGTGGACGGCCGGCTCGGCGTGCTCGACTCCGACACCAACATCGTCTCGACCGAGCCGCTGCCCGAGTCCAGCCACTTCTTCACCATTCCGACCTGCGGCGACCTCGACCCGATCTGGGGCTTCCTGGTGGTGGCCGTGCTCGCCGGGTGCGCGTTCTGGTTCGTCCTCGGCCGCACCCGGTTCGGTTTCGACCTGCGCTCGGTGGGCCGCTCCGAGCCCGCGGCGCAGGCCAGCGGCGTGGGCGTCAAGCGCATGATCGTCACCAGTATGGTGCTCTCCGGCGCGATGGCGGGCCTGGTCGGCATGCCGACCGTGCTCAACGACACGCACCAGTTCACCGCCGACTTCCCGCTCGGCGTCGGCTTCACCGGCATCGCCGTGGCCCTCCTCGGCCGCAACCACCCGGTCGGCATCGCGCTGGGCGCGCTGCTGTGGGGCTTCCTGGAACGCGGCGCCAACCGGCTGGAGTTCGAGGGGTACGACAAGGAGATCGTCGGCGTGATGCAGGGCGTGATCGTGCTGTGCGTCGTCATCGCGTACGAACTGGTGCGCCGCTTCGGTATCAAGCGCCAGCAGCAGCGGGTGGGCGCCGAACTCGCCCAGCAGGCCGTCAATCTCACCAGGCGGGAGGTGGCCCAGTGAGCGGCGCCCCGACTCTCACCAAGACCCCGAAGGGCCCGCCCGGCGCCTCCCGGACCGCCAGCGGACGGCTGTCCTTCGCCAAGGTGCTGCTGATCATCGCGGGCGCCCTGATTACGCTGTCGGTGGTCCGCGAGATCATCGACCAGGTCGCCTCGGGCCAGACCCCCGCGTTCAACAACATCACCTCCTCCGGCCAGATCGCCGCCGGCCTGTCGATGGCCGTGCCCATCGGCCTCGCCGGCCTCGGCGGGCTGTGGGCCGAGCGGGCCGGTGTGGTCAACATTGGCCTTGAGGGCATGATGATCCTCGGCACGTTCTTCGGCGCCTGGGCCGGCTACCAGTGGGGCCCGTGCACCGGCGTGCTGGCCGGGGTGCTCGGCGGCGCGATCGGCGGCCTGGTGCACGCGGTGGCCACGGTCACCTTCGGCGTGGACCACATCATCTCCGGCGTGGCCATCAACATCCTGGCTCTGGGCGCCACGTCGTACCTGGCCAAGCGCTGGTTCGAGCCGCTGGCCGACGAGGGCGGCAGCCCCAAGCAGTCGCCGCAGGTCGACGACATCCAGCAGTTCACCGTGCCGGGGCTGGCCGACTGGCTGGCCGACCTGGAGAAGCACCACTGGTTCCTGGTCTCCGACGTGGCCGGCATCCTCGGCGGCCTGGTCACCGACATCTCGGCGTTGACCGTGCTGGCCATCGCCCTGTTCGCCGGCACCTTCCTGGTGTTGTGGAAGACCTCGTTCGGGCTACGGCTGCGCTCCTGCGGCGAGAACCCGACCGCCGCCGAGTCGCTCGGCGTCAATGTCTACTTCTACAAGTACGCGGCGGTCGTCACCTCCGGCGCGCTGGCCGGCCTCGGCGGCGTCTTCCTCGCCCTGGTCCGCTCGCACATCTACAACGAGGGCCAGACCGGCGGCCGGGGCTACATCGGCCTGGCGGCCATGCTCTTCGGCAACTGGCGCCCCGGCGGCCTGGCCATGGGCGCGGGCCTGTTCGGCTACTCCGACGCGCTGCAACTGCGCAGCGGCGGCACCACCGTGCACGCCCTGATACTGCTCGTCGCGCTCGGCCTGCTGGCACTCGCCGTATGGCGACTGACCCGTCAGCACTACATCGCGGCGGGGCTGAGCGGCCTGGCCGCCGCGCTGCTGGTCCTCTGGTACGCGATGACCGACTCCGTACCGAACGAGCTGGTCGGCGCCACGCCGTACATCGTCACCCTCCTGGTGATGGCCCTGGCGGCGCAACGGCTCCGCATGCCCAAGGCCAACAACAAGCCCTACCGAAGGGGACAGGGCGGATGACCGACGCCCCCGACACCCTCGCCCCGCTCCCCGAGAGCGCCTGGCAGGAGCTGCGGCAGTGGGCCCGGGAGGCGATGTCCCGGGCCTACGCCCCCTACTCCGGCTTCCCGGTCGGGGCCGCCGCCCTCGTGGACGACGGCCGCACCGTCAGCGGCTGCAACGTCGAGAACGCCGCCTACGGGGTGGCGCTGTGCGCCGAATGCGGCCTGGTCTCCGCGCTGTTCGCGAGCGGTGGCGGCCGGCTGACCGCGTTCACCTGCTGCGACCGCGAGGGCCGGGTCCTCATGCCGTGCGGTCGCTGCCGGCAGTTGCTGTGGGAACACGGCGGCCCGCGGCTCCGGATGGACACCGCCCGCGGCATCCGCCCGCTGGCCGAACTCCTCCCGGACGCCTTCGGCGCCGCCGACCTCGAACGCGCCGCCACCCCTGAGCGCGCCGCCCCCGGGCCCGGTGCCGATCCCGAGCCGGGCGCCGGTTCCGTGCCCGGCGCTGACCTCGAACGATAGAACCGCCCCGGACGTTGTACGGGCCAGTGGCCGTGCCACCTGTCCCGTCATCGACGGCCCGGGGCGGCCGCCTGCCCCGACCGCGCGGCGGCCGGGGCGCGCACACCCCGCGCGCCCCGCGCCACCCCGCCCAGAAAGGCCCGCACGCCCATGGACGCCATCTCCGTCATCCGTGCCAAGCGCGACGGCCACCGCCTCACCGACGCCCAGATCGACTGGGTCATCGACGCGTACACCCGCGGCGAGGTCGCCCACGAGCAGATGGCCGCGCTGGCCATGGCGATCTACTTGAACGGCATGAACCGCGCCGAGATCGCCCGCTGGACCGCTGCCATCATCGCCTCGGGCGAGCGGATGGACTTCTCCTCGCTGCCCCGGATGACCACCGACAAGCACTCGACCGGCGGTGTCGGCGACAAGATTACGTTGCCGCTCGCCCCGCTCGTCGCCGCCTGCGGTGCCGCCGTCCCGCAGCTCTCGGGCCGCGGCCTCGGCCACACCGGCGGCACCCTGGACAAGCTGGAGTCCATCCCCGGCTGGCGGGCCGCGCTCAGCAACGATGAGATGCTCGGCGTGCTGGCCGACGTCGGCTCCGTTATCTGCGCCGCCGGCGACGGCCTGGCCCCCGCCGACAAGAAGCTGTACGCGCTGCGCGACGTCACCGGGACCGTCGAGTCTCTCCCCCTCATCGCGTCCTCGATCATATCGAAGAAGATCGCCGAGGGCACGGGTTCGCTGGTCCTGGACGTCAAGGTCGGCTCCGGCGCCTTCATGAAGGACATCGAGGAGGCCCGTGAGCTGGCCTCCACCATGGTCGGCCTCGGCACGGACCACGGGGTGCGCACGGTCGCGCTGCTGACCGACATGTCGACCCCGCTCGGGCTGACCGCGGGCAACGCCCTCGAAGTGCGCGAGTCGGTCGAGGTGCTGGCCGGCGGCGGCCCGGCCGACGTGGTCGAGCTGACCGTGGCACTGGCCCGCGAGATGCTGACGGCGGCAGGGCTGCCCGACGCCGACCCGGCGCGGGCGCTCGCCGACGGTTCGGCCATGGACCACTGGCGCCGGATGATCCTCGCGCAGGGCGGCGACCCGGACGCGGAGTTGCCCGTCGCCCGCGAGCAGCACGTGGTCAACGCCTCCGTCGACGGCGTGCTCACCACCCTGGACGCCTACGCCGTCGGCGTCGCCGCCTGGCGGCTCGGCGCCGGCCGCGCCCGCCGCGACGACCCGGTCCAGGCGGGCGCCGGCATCGAACTGCACGCTAAGCCGGGCGACCGCATCACCGCCGGTCAGCCGCTGCTGACCCTGCACACCGACACCCCGGAGAAGTTCGGCTACGCCCTTGAGGCCCTCAACGGCGGCGTCCTCATCGCCCCGCCCGAGACGCGGTTCGAACCGCAGCCGGTGGTGCTGGACCGCATCGGGTAGTGCGCGGACGCCGCTGCGGGCGGTGGCGCGTGGGGCATTGGCTTGGGCGGGGCGTGGGCGGATCGCTCCGGGGCGTGCGGGTTCGGAATGCGCTCACACGTTCGAGTGGCGCGGGGCGGCGAACCGGCTCGGGAGCCACGGATCGTGCTGGGATGGATGACGTGACCGCAGGGGTGCCGCAGGGGGCAGTGCCCGGGGAGGCGGCGTCATTAGTGCGCGACGTACCGAGCAGGTGCCGGCCGTGGCCGGTGGGTGGGCCGATCTCGCCCGGGGATGGGAGGAGTCGGACGCCCCCGAGGGGTGGCGGGCCGAACTTATCGAGGGGGCCGTCACCCTCTCGCCCCCGCCCGACCGCCACCACCGTCACGTCCTGGACCAGATCCAGCGGCGGTTGTACGCGGCGATCCCGCCGGGCTGGGGGTCTACCAGCGGCTGGGCCTGGCCGTCCCCGAGTGCGAGGGCATCTTCGTCCCCGACCTGGCGGTGGTGCCGAAGTGGGGTGCGCCGCGCGCTGAGCCCGCGTCGTACGTCCCCGCCGCCACGGCCCGGATGACGGTCGAGATCACGTCGCGGGCCAGCGCCCACCGGGACCGCCCCACCAAGGCCGCCGGCTACGCGCTGGCCGGTGTCCCGCTGTACGTGCTCGTGGACCGATGGGCCCCGCGGGCCCCGTCGTCACGCTGTACGGGGCCCTGGAGAGGGAGGCGTATCGCGTGCTCAGCGCGGTCGGGTTCGGGGCGGACCTCCACCTCCCCGAACCCTTCGAGATGACCCTCGGCACCGGCGCCTTCGCCACCCGGGCGGCGTGATGGCCGCGTCCGAGGCCGCTCCCGCGACCGCGTGCGGGGACGGCTGCCCGGCGGGCGGCCCGGCGACGCGGCGGACGGCCTGGTTCAGTTGGTTACCGCGCCGCCGCCAGCGCCCGCCGCTGCGCCAACGACTTGCGGGTCGCGTAGAGCGTGATGCTCGCCGCCCCGACCATCGCCGCGAGGCCGAGCATGACGGTGACCTCCCAACCCGCTGCGTGGAAGGCGATGGCGCCGAGCGTGCCGCCCGCGCTGCTGCCCAGGTGGACGCCGACTGGCTAGACCGCGGACGCCTGCGCGCGGCCCGTCGTGGCGGTGCGGCTGACCGAGGAGGAGGCCACGGCGTGTCCGGCGAAGAAGCCCGCCGTGATCAGCACCAGCCCGAGCAGCACCGCGAGCAGCGTGGAGGTCAGCGTGAGCAGCAGGCCGAGTGCCGTGGTGCCCACCGCCAGGTAGAGCGCGCTGCGCCGGCCGAGCCGCGCGACGAGTTGACCCGCCGCCGCCGAGGACAGGGTCCCGACCAGGTACACTAGGAAGATCGACCCGACCACGCCCTGCGGCAGGTTGAACGGCTCCTCGATGAGCCGGTAGCCGATGACGGTGTAGACCGCGCCGAACACGGTCATGAACAGCGCCCCGATCGCGTACAGCCGGCGCAGCAGCGGGTCGGCCAGGTGGCCCCCGATGGTGCGGGCCAGCGCGCGCGGCCCGACCGGGTGCGACGTGAAGTGCCGGGCCCGGGGCACCAGGAGTCGGAAGACCACGGTGCACACCGCCGCCAGCAGCCCCACCGCGGCCAGCGCCGCCCGCCAGTCCCACGCCTGGGCGACCCAGCCGGTGAGGATGCGACCGGACATGCCGCCGATGCTGTTGCCCGCGACGAACAGGCCGATCGCCCTGACCAGCTCCTTGCCCCGCACTTCCTTGGCCAGGTATGCCATCGCGGACGCGGGCACCCCGGCCAGCGCCGCGCCCTGGACGGCGCGTAGCGTGACCAGCCAGCCCAGGTTGGGGGCGAACGGCGTGAGCAGGACCACGACCGCGGCGACGCTCAGCGAGACGGTCATCAGGGTGCGCCGACCGAACCGCTCGGAGAGCGCGCTCAGTGGCAGCACGGCGAGCGCGAGGGCGCCGGTCGCGGCCGAGACGGTCCAACTCGCCTGGCCGGGCGAGACTCCCAGGTCACCGGAGATGGCGGGCAGCAGCGCCTGCGTCGAGTAGAGCAGTGCGAAGGTGGAGACAGCCGCCAGCAGCCCGAAGCTCATCCGTCGGTAGCCGGGCCCGCCGGGACGCAGCTTGCCGTCGTTGGTGTCGGCCCTCTCGCCCGCACCGCCGGCCGATCCGTGCGCGCGGGGCGCGGGCTGGCCGGCCGTGGGCCCTGCTCCGTCGTGCGTCCGCCGGCCGCGACCCGGGCCCCGACCCCGGCCGCCGGCCCGCCTCCGTCCCCACCCGCGCGCCCGGCCCCGTCGGCGCCGGCCGCGACCGGCACCCATGCCGCCTCGTGGGCGGCGGCCCTGGCGCCGCGGCTCCTGCAGTTCGCGGCCGTGGCCTGGTACGAGCACGTCACCCGTGCCGCACAGCAACTCGGCGTGCCGCAGTCCACACTGAGTCGGGCCATGGTGCGGCTCGAAGCGGACCTGGGCGTCGCCCTGTTCGCCCGGCACGGCCGGACCGTCTCGCTCACTCCGGCCGGCCACACCTTCCTGGCCTCCACCCAGCGGGCGCTGGCGGAGGTGGAGCGGGCGGCGGAGTCGGTGCGCGCCGACGCCGACCCGGCCGCGGGCAAGGTCGCCTTCGGCTTCCTGCACACGCTGGGCTCCGAGACCGTGCTGCTCCGGGCGTTCCGCGTCGACCATCCGCGGGTGCGCTTCCAACTCGTCCAGAACTGCGGTGAGGCGATGCTCGAACGCCTCCGCGCCGGCGACCTCGACCTGTGCCTGACCTCACCCGTTCCGGACGCCCCGGACCTGGTCGCGCGCCGCCTCGACGAGCAGAAGCTGCGCCTGGTCGTCCCCGACGACCACCGGCTCGCGCACCGCAAGCGGGTCCGCCTCGCCAAGGCGTCCGGTGAACTCTTCGTCACCCTGGAGCCGGGTTACGGGCTGCGCCGGATCACCGACGCGGTGTGCGCCGAGGCCGGGTTCACGCCGAAGATCGCCTTCGAGGGGGACGCTGCGCGGCCTGGTGGCGGCCGGCCTCGGCGTGGCGCTGCTCCCGCCGCCCGCGGTGCCGAGGCCCGGCGTGGTGGAGCTGACGGTGACGGCGCCGCGCGCGGTCCGCGAGATCGGCTTGGCCTGGCTCGACGGGCACCTGGACACGCCACCGGTGACCGCCTTCAAGCGCTTCCTGCTGAGCCGCCGAGGCCAACTCCTGCCCCGCTGACGGTCGCCGACGCCGGCCCCGCTGACGGTCGTCCGGTCGGCGTCCCGTGCCGCGCGAACCGCTAGGACTTCTCGGCCAGCAGCGGCTTGAGGGCCTCGCGCAGGTCGTCTTCGCCGACGGGGCTGAGCGCGCGGGCGGCGATCTTGCCGTCGCGGTCGATGAAGAGGGTGGACGGGATGCCCTGCGGGTTGAAGCTGCCCTTGGGGAAGTGCAGCGCCAGCTTGCCCGCCGGGTCGTGCCAGCTCGGGTAGCGCACCCCTAGTTCCTTCTCGAACTTGAGGCCCTGGGCCTTCTCGTGGTCGCTGTTCAGGCCGATGAACGCCACGTCGTCCTTGGTCTCGGCGGCGACCTTGACCAGACTCGGGGTCTCGGCACGGCACGGCGGGCACCAGGAGGCCCACAGGTTGATCGCGACCACCTTGCCCCGGTAGTCGGCGAGCCTGACCCGTTCGCCGTCCAGCGCGGCCCAGGAGATGTCCGGCGCGGCCGGACGGTCGGCCTTGGCCACGGTCTCGATGGTGCTGGACCCGTTGCGGGTGAAGGTGGCCTTGCCCGACGAGCTACCGCTGCCGCACCCGGTGAGTGCCACGGTGGCGGCGAGCGCGCCGGACATCAGGCCGGCCGCGCGGGCGAGCGCGGGGCGACGGCTGCGGACACGGGTGCGGGAGACCGGCCGGCGATGAGGCATGCCGACAAGTCTTCCATGCGCTCCGCACCCACCCCCGTGCGCCCCATCCCCTACGCCGCCGATCCGCCGCCACGCTGCCGCACCATGGCCGCCGGGCCACTGCCGAGTCGTCGCTGGGCCACCGCCGAGCTGCCGTGCTACCACCGCGCCGCCGCCGGGCCGCCGTCATGCCGTCACCGACCCGGTGTCGCCCGGTGAGGCCCGCCGGCCCCGCTCCCTGCGGCGCCCGTCGGCCCTGCCTCCCGCGGCACCCGCCGGCCCGGCTCCCAGCCGAGCCCACGGGCTCGGCCCCCGGTCGCGCTACCGCCGCAACGACGAGCCGAAGCCCGCCGCGAGCGGCATCTGCAGGCCGAGCGGGGGCGGGGCGGCTAACGCGTCCGCCAGTGGACGCGCGTAGTCCTGGTCGAAGAGGGAGCCCAGCGCGAAGTCGGCGGCCAGCGCGTACACCTCCTGGCGGTGCTGGTCGAGGCGGTGGCCGTCGGTGTGCACCTCGAAGCGGCACACCGTGCTGTTGATCTTCTTGGCCCGCTCGACCAGCCGGTAGGAGAGTTCGGGGTCGGTGTGTTCGTCGTTGCTGCCGTGCACGACGAGCACCTGTCTGCCCGCCATGTGCTTGACCGGGTCCGGGCTCAGCGTGGCCTCCTGGCTCTGTAGCCACGGGGCGATGGCCAGGACCAAACTCACGGCCGAGTGTCCCGCCGCCAGCAGCGCGGCCCGCGCTCCCATGCCCATCCCGACGAGACAGATCGGCACGTCCCCGTAGCGCCGTACCACCTCGTCCGCGGCCCAATCGGCGTCCGCCACGGGGTCCGCGGCCGAGCCGTTCCAGCCGCGACATCGATAGCGGACGACGTGCGCGGTCAGCCCCTCCGGCCGGCTCGCCTTCGCCAGCCCGCGCGCGAGCGGCTACATCGCCGCGGCCGACAGCGTGGTCGGCCGTCGGGTTCCGGTTGGCGTACCGTCGGGCAGCAGCAGCGCCACCCCACCGACGGCCTTCCCCTACGCCGCCACCCCCACGGGCCGCCCCAGCCGGGCGCTTCGATCCGGTCGTTCCGGCAACGCTTGCTGAGCCATGTCAGAACGATGGCAGAAGCAACGGTGTACTCCACTAAGCGGACTGGTCACTGTTCCGTATCTATCCAGCCGGATACCCCGGGCGATCTACGCGCGTAGGGGCTATGGTGCGCAGATGACGAGCGAGAACACCCAGCAACCCAACCCGGAGCAGATCCGGCGCGCCCCCAAGGTGCTGCTGCACGACCACCTCGACGGCGGGCTGCGCCCGGCCACCATCGTCGAACTGGCCCGGGAGAACGGCTACGAGGGGCTGTCCGAGACCGACCCCACCGCACTCGGCACCTGGTTCCGCGCGGCGGCCGATTCCAGTTCGCTCGAACGCTACTTGGAGACCTTCGCCCACACCTGCGCCGTCCTCCAGACCGCGCAGGCGCTGCGCCGGGTGGCGGCCGAGTGCGCCGAGGACCTCGCCGCCGACGGCGTCGTCTACGCCGAGGTGCGCTACGCCCCCGAGCAGCACCTGGAGCAGGGGCTGAAGCTGGAGCAGGTTGTCGAGGCGGTCAACGAGGGCTTCCGCGAGGGGGAGCGCCGGGCGCGCGCGGCCGGTCACCGCATCCGCGTGGGCGCGCTACTCACCGCTATGCGGCACGCCGCCCGCTCCCTGGAGATCGCCGAACTGGCCAACCGCTACCGCGACCTGGGCGTCGTCGGCTTCGACATCGCTGGCGCCGAGGCGGGCTTCCCGCCCACCCGACACCTGGACGCGTTCGAGTACCTCAAGCGCGAGAACAACCACTTCACCATCCACGCCGGCGAGGCGTTCGGCCTGCCGTCGATCTGGCAGGCACTCCAGTGGTGCGGCGCCGACCGGCTTGGCCACGGGGTGCGGATCATCGACGACATCCACGTCTCCGAGGACGGCGGCATCAAGCTCGGCCGGCTCGCGAGCTACGTGCGTGACAAGCGCGTCCCACTGGAACTGTGCCCCACCTCCAACCTGCAGACCGGCTCCGCGAGTTCCTATGCCGAGCACCCCATCGGGCTGCTGCGCAAGCTGCACTTCCGGGCCACGGTCAACACCGACAACCGGCTCATGAGCAGCACCAGCATGAGCCGCGAGTTCGAGCACCTCGTATCGACCTTCGGCTACACGCTGGACGACATGCAGTCGTTCACCGTCAATGCGATGAAGTCCGCGTTCATCCCTTTCGATGAACGTCTGGCGATGATCAACGACGTGATCAAGCCCGGTTATGCCGAGCTGAAGGCCGAGTGGCTGTTCCGTCAGACCGCCGTCGGGTAGCCGCTGACCAGCGGTTCTCCTGGTGCGGTGGGGTGCTGCGGCGAGGGTGGCGGCGGTGCGGGCGCACACCGGCACTTCCGACATCCCGGCCCATCTCCGGTGTTTGCGGCCGTCGGAGCGGCTGGCTACGTTGCAGTGCCGCTCAAGAACCCCGTACCAAGGAAGATCTCTCATGAAGCAGGGAACGATCAAGGCCCTCGGCGTCGCCGCCGTGGGTATCGCCTTCGCCGCCACCGCCGCGGGGACCGCGTCGGCCGCCCCGATCGGGCTTGAGCCGCTCACGGGCCCGGCCACGGACGCGGTGAAGACGCTGCCGAAGAAGACGGACAAGCTCCCGAAGTCCGACGCCAAGACCGTTCCGGACCCGGTGAAGAACCTGCTCGGCGGGCTGCCGATCGGGGGCTGACGCCGCGCGCGGCCCATCGCCGCGTGTGGCCCCCGCCTTCGCCCCCCGCACTCCGGCGCCCGGCGCGTCAGCCCGGGCCAGTGGCTCACCAGGCACCGGCCCGGTTCTTGTTGTCGGCCGGCAGCAGTATCCACAGCGCGAGGTAGAGCAGGAACTGCGGGCCCGGCAGCAGACACGAGGCCACGAAGACCCCCCGCATCGTGGTCGCGGACGTCCCAAAGCGCTGGGCCAGTCCGGCGCACACGCCGGCGATCATCTTGTTGTTCTGGGGGCGTACGAGAGCGGTGCTCATGGGTGACTCCCTGTCGTCGTCCGCGGTCTCACCCGAGGAACTGTTGATAGCTCCACGCTAGGTGCCCGCGGCCGACGGGGCGTCGCACTACGGTGCGATGCCGACCCTGGGGATCGTCGGGGTCACCCCCGAGACCGCCTCCTCCCGGGGGAGGGCGGCCGGTGCCCGTCCCTGCACCCGGCGGCGTAGCCGGGCCCGTACGGCAGGCACCACCGCCAGGTGCGCCAGCGCGACGCCCGCCGTGCTGAGCAGCACCGTGTCCACGTCCACGACCTGGCCCGCGACCGTGGACTGGGCCAGCTCGACGGCGCACGAGATCAGCGCGCTGGCCAGCACCGTACGCAGCAGCGAGGCCAGTCGGTGGGCGTCGACGCGGCCTCCCGCCAGCGGCAGCAGCACCCCGAGCGGCGCGTACAGCGGCAGCTCGCGCGCGATGCGCCGGGTGGCCTCCGCGAACCCCACGTCGAGGTCTCCACGGATGGAGGCCAGCGGTTCCAGGTTGCTGGCCGTGACCCAGGTGGCGGCCAGTGGGCGCAGGGAGAGCCAGCCGATGAAGGCGAGCTGCGCCACCAGAAGGAGGATGCCTGCGAGGCGGAAGCGGATGTCGGCCGTGCGGCCGGGACCATGACCCTGCACGTCAGTCAGGACGCGCGGCGCCGCCGTCCCGGTTCCGCCGACCCCACGGTGACGGGCCTCACGCTCCGCGCGCCGAAGCCCGCCCCGACCTGCGCCGCCGTCCGTCCCGCCCCACCAGCCCAGCCCGCCGCTCCCATGCGACCCGCCCCCGCCGGGGCGCGGCCCCATCCGACGGCCCGCCCGCCCGCCCGGCCCGCCCGGCCGGCCGGCTACTCCAGCAGGGTCCCCGAGCTCTGGGCGCTCTGGGGCCGCGTGCGCAGGTCCGCGCCGCACTCGTACCGCTTGAGCCCGCCGACCCCGAGCGCGTCCTCCCCCTCGGGCGCGGCCGGCCCGCCGAGCACCACCGCGCGCCTGCTGCCCACCGCCGGGGTCTCGGTGAAGGTGCACACGAGCTGCGCCAGCGCGTACGGGGGCAGCTCGTCGGGCTCCCGGTTCAGCCGCAGCGTCCCGGCCGGGTCGCCCTTGGCCGGCCCCGAGACCTGCACCCAGGAGGCCACCTCGGTGTTGACGCCCACCTTCGCCTCGGCGGCCGACACTGGCTGCTGGAGCTGGTTGAGCAGCGCCCGCGCGAACTCGTCGGGACGCGGCGCCTGGTCACCCTTCGGCAGCCGGAGCACCCGCCGCACGGGCAGCAACTGCGCCGAGCACACGAGCTGCATGGTGACGGCGACCCCGTCGGTGGCCCGGGGGGACGCCGCGGCGCTGGGCAACTGGCACGAGGCGCGCGAGGGCGCCGCGCCCGCGTCCACGGGGACCGAGGTGGAGCGGATGCCGCACCCGGCGACCAGCGACGCGGCGACCGCCCCGAACACCCCGAGCGTCGCCGCCCGGCCACCGGGCACGCGGCGCGGCACCCGGAGGGTCGGGCCAACGCCCTGCGTGCCGTACGGGTCCGTGGTCCGGGGGCTCATCGCTCGCTCCTCTTGTCTTTCCGGTCCCGGTCCTTCTTGCCGTCCCGCCTGTCGGCCTGGTCGGGCCTCTCCGGCTTCTCCGACCTGTCGGCCTTCCCGGCCTTGCCGGACTTCTTGCTCTGGTCCGCCTGGTCCGACCGGCCCGCGTCCGCGACGACCTCGGAGGCGTCCATCGGCAGGCGCAGCGTGAAGATCGCGCCGCCCTCGCGAGAGTTGGCCGCGGTGATCTCGCCGCCGTGGATGTGCGCGTTCTCCAGGGCGATCGACAGCCCGAGGCCGCTGCCCTCCGAGCGCGGGCGGGAGGCGCTGGCCTTGTAGAAGCGGTCGAAGACGTGCGGCAAAACCTCTTCGGGGATGCCGGGGCCGTGGTCGCGTACCTCGATCAGCAACTCGTCGGCGGCGGGCCGCACCGAGACCCGCACCGGCGAGCCGCCGTGCTTGAGCGCGTTGCCGATCAGGTTGGCCAGGATGACGTCGAGGCGCCGCGGGTCGAGGCGGGCGACGATGCCGCGCTCCGCGTCCAGCTCCACCGCGTCCAGCCAGGCCCGCGCGTCGATGCAGGCCGTCACCTGGTCGGCGACGTCCACGCCGTCCAGGACGAGGCGGGCGGTGCCCGCGTCGAAGCGCGTCACCTCCATCAGGTTCTCCACCAGGTCGTTCAGCCGTCGGGTCTCGCTGACGACGAGCTGCACGGCGGGCGCGATCATCGGATCGAGCGAGTCCGCCTCCTCCTCGAGGACCTCCGTCACGGCGGTGATCGCCGTCAGCGGCGTCCGCAGCTCGTGCGACATGTCGGCGACGAACCGCCGGCTGGACGCCTCCCGCGCGCTCAGGTCGTCAACCCGCTTCTCCAGCGACTCGGCCGTCCGGTTGAACGTACGCGAGAGGTCGGCTAGTTCGTCCGTGCCCGAGAGCCGCAGCCGGGTGTCCAACTTGCCCTCGCCGAGCTTGCGCGCCGCGTCCGCGAGGCGTTGTACGGGCCGCAGCACCGTCGCGGCGGCGGCCTGCGCCACCAGTGCGGAGCCGATCAGCGCGAGCCCGGTGGCGATCCCGAGCGACAAGGCCAGCGAGTTGAGGTCCTGCCGCTCGTTCTCCAGCGACTTGAGCATGTAGCCGGTGGGGCCGCCGCCGATCACCTTGGCGCCACCCACCAGGTACGGCGCCCCGTCGAGCGAGATCCGCTGCCAGTACAGGTGGTAGGGGTAGGCGTTCGAGCCGTCCACCGCGCGCTTCTCGTTGACCGCCTTGCGCAGCGCGTCCGGCACCATCTCCCAGTCGAAGGCCTGCTCGTTGGAGAAGGCCGCGCAGCCGGTGTGGCCGTTCTGCTGGGTGATCAGCAGCACCTCGTACTTCTGCGAGCTCTCCGCCATGTGCTGCGCGGCGACGTCAAGAGCGTCGCAGTCCGGCTCCAGCGGCAGGGCCCCGGTGTGGTCCTCCAGCGACTTGTGGAAGTCGTCGAGGGCGGCGTTCTGCGTCCGGTTCAGGACGGCGTCACGGTTCAGCCAGTACGCGATGCCGGACGCCGAGACGGCGGCGACCAGGGCGACCACGGCGAACACGAGCATCAGCCGCAACCGCAGGCTCATCCACCGCAGAAGTCCCGCAGCCCAGCCTCGTACTCGACTGGGCCCGTCCGTCACTGGGGGGTGTCCAGTCGGTATCCGACCCCCCGCACCGTGCGGATCAGGGTCGGTGACGAGGGCACGTCCTCGACCTTCGCGCGCAGCCGCTGCACGCACGCGTCGACCAGCCGCGAGTCACCGAGGTAGTCGTGTTCCCATACCAGGCGCAGCAACTGCTGCCGGAACAGCGCCTGCCCCGGACGCCGGCTCAGCTCCAGCAGGAGTCGCAGCTCGGTGGGGGTGAGCTGGAGATCCTCGCCGTTCTTGGTGACGGTCATCGCGGAGCGGTCGATCACCAGCGAGCCGAACGACGCCGAGTCGTTCGCCTCCCGCTCGCCGCGGCGCAGCACGGCCCGGATACGGGCGTCGAGCACCCGCCCCTGCACGGGCTTGACCACGTAGTCGTCCGCGCCGGACTCCAGGCCCACCACGACGTCGATGTCGTCGCTCCGCGCGGTCAGCAAGATGATCGGCAACTGGTCGGTGCGCCTGATGCGGCGGCACACCTCGAAGCCGTCAATTCCGGGCAGCATCACATCCAACACGATCAGGTCAGGCCGCTGCTCGCGCAGCAGCTTGAGGCTGTCCTCTCCCGTGGCCGCCGTCGCCACACGGTGGCCCTGGCGGGACAGGGAGAGTTCGAGGGCCGTGCGGATGGCGTCGTCGTCCTCGATCAGCAACAGGAAAGGCACGTTGGTCATTCTGGCCTACAGGTGGGCTGGAGTTCGACCTCCGGGGCAGCGCGCGACGGCTCGCCCGGGATTCGGGGCCTGTGACACGGCTGTGACAGTCGACGGACAACGCGATGAAACTGGCTTGCCAGTCTTTTGGTCACCGGGCGGAACCCACCCGGTAGGCAAGAGACCGAGACAAGCTCCACGACGGGGGGCGCGACATGAACACCCTGCACGGCACGACAACCAGCGCAGGTATTCGGACGCGCCTACACGCCGGTTGGAGCTGGGGGAACCCTCAGACGGAGTCTGGGGGAGACAAGTCCGGTGCCGTGAGCGGGCGGGGGTGCGCTCGCGGTACCGGACGTCAGCGGTCGCCCATCATGTACGTGGCGGCGGCTGACGCGGCCACGGAGGCCCGTGGGGGCGCCGCGGTCGCCGTAGGCAACGGGGAAAACGGGGGCACGGCGCACGGGGGAAGCGGCGACCGGGCCGAGGCGGAGTTCACCGCCTACGTCCAGGAGCGCCGCGCCTCCCTCTTCGCCACCGCCTACCACCTGACTGGGGACCGGTTCGAGGCCGAGGACCTGCTGCAGAGCGCACTGTTCTCCACTTATCGGGCCTGGGACCGTATCAGTGACAAGGCCGCTGTCGGCGGATACCTCCGCCGCACCATGACGAACCTGCACATTGGTGCCTGGCGTCGTCCCAAGTTGAACGAGTACCCGACCGAGGAACTGCCCGAGACCGTCGGTGACCACGACGCGATGCGCGGCACCGAGCTGCGCGCCGTGTTGTGGCAGGCCCTGGCCCGCCTGCCCGAGTTGCAGCGCACGATGCTCGTCCTGCGCTACTACGAGGGCCACACCGACCCGGAGATCGCCGACATACTGGACATCAGCGTCGGCACAGTGAAGTCCAGCATCTGGCGGTCGCTGCGCCGACTGCGCGGCGACGAGACGCTCGCCTTCGGGCGGTACGAAGAGGAGTCCTTCGGCGAGCTCGTCGCCTGAAGGCAGGGGGAAACACGGGGGAGCACGGGGGAACCGGGGGCCGTCTCTCGGGGGAGAGGCGGGACCACGTGGGGAAACCGGCGGACTGCCTTCCGGGGGGGGGAAGGCGGACTGCCACGGGGGAAACGGGGGGCCGCCTTCCGGGGGGAGGGCGGAACGCCATGGGGGATACGGGGGAACAGCTGGGCGGGACCGGCGCGCGGGGGGTGTGCCGGTCCCGCCCCGCACTGCTGTGCGCGGGCGCGGGGCGTCATCCAGCGGTGCCGCGGCGCGACGTACGTGCGCGGGGGCGGGCGGTCAGGCGGGCCAGGTGCGCGGCGGGGGTGGTGGCCGCCGTGGCGATCCGGTGCAGGGCGCTCGCCGCGTCGCACGGGTGCGCGCCGAGGCCGGTCTGGCGGGTGATGATGCCCCGCTCGGCGCGCAGCAGGCGCAGCCCGCGACGTAGCAGGTAGGGCACCGGCTTGCGGCCCTCGCGGAGGTCGCGCACCAGCCGCCGGCGGAATGTGGTCAGCGGGCGGCCGGTCAGGCACAGCGCGTCGGCCAGCAGGCCCAGCTCCCGGCACCGGTCGATGATCTCCGCCGCGAAGATGCCCTCGGCGACGCACAGCGGCGAGCCCTTCAGGGCGAGGCTGGCGCTGCCGGTGCGCGAGCTGGTGGGGATGTCGTACAGCGGCACCTCGGTGCGGCCCGTGCGGCACAGCGTGCCGATGGCCGCGACCGCCGCGTCCGCGTCCCAGGACAGCGGGGAGTCCCAGTCGGCGCCGCCGCCGTCGGGGAGCGCCGGCAGGGACGGGTCCGTGGCTTCCTTGTAGAAGTCGTCGAGGGTTGAGCACGGGCAACCCGCTACGGGCGGCCAGGGAGTACTTCCCCGAGCCCGACGGGCCAGCCAGCAAGATCACGCGAGGATACGAGGGAGGCGCTGTCACGGGACACCAGTGTGCGGCATTGGGCCGAACGAGGGACCCCCTGGGCAGGCGAGTGGTTGCCCGCCGACCGCTTCAACTACCGTGCGTGTCCGACCGATGACGCTTTCCCACAGGAAACTGGTAGGTGCACATGGCCTCACGCACGGGTAACAAGCGGGCCCTCGCATCGCGCCCGTTGGTGCGCGCGGGGCTGGTCGTCACGGCGGGCGGCGCGGCGAGCGCGCAGGCGGCTCCGGTGGGCGAGCTGGTGGACCACACGCTCAGCAACGCGCGGAACGTGACGGCCGACGCCGAGGCGGAGCAGAAGAAGCTGCCCAGTCCGCAGGAGGCGATGGCGCGGACCACGCCCGCCGTGGTGGGCGGCGTGCTGGGGCCGGTCAAGCGGCTCCAGCTCGACCCGTTCGCGGGGACCGGCGCCGATCCGCTGGCCAACGCCATCGGCACCCAGGTCGCCGACTTCCTGGCGGTCAGCACCGCGGACGTGACCGCGCCACTGACCCGGGGCGACACCATCGCGGAACTGCCGCTCGTGCGGGACGCGCTGGGCATGCTCCCGGGCTGATCCGCCCGCGGCGACGTGGGGCCGGTGGCGGGGCCGGGGTGGTGCCCCGGCCCCGCCCGCGCGTCGCCCGTTAGGACCGACGGATGGCTCAGACGCCCATCGGGTGCCAGACGGTCTTGGTCTCCAGCAGGGAGAGCATCCGCTCGGTGCCGGGGTCGGCCAACCAGTGGTCGCCTTTGGCCGTGTCCCCAGGCTGTGGACGCAGGACGCGCTTGAGGTTGTCGGCCGCGGCCCGCTCCAGCTCGACCGCCAACTCGCCGGGCGCGCCGGCCAGGTCGATCGCGTTGACGTCCTGGTGGGCGGCGAGCGGCGGGCCCAGCTCGGCGGCCCGGCCCGAGAGGATGTTGACCACGCCGCCGGGCAGGTCGGAGGTGGCCAGCACCTCGCCGAGGGACAGGGCCGGCAGCGGCGCCCGCTCGCTGGCGACCACCACGACCGTGTTGCCCGTGACGATCGCTGGGGCGATCACCGACACCAGGCCGAGGAAGGCGGAGTCGGTCGGCGCGAGGACCGCCACCACGCCGGTCGGCTCGGGCGTGGAGAGGTTGAAGTACGGCCCGGCGACGGGGTTGGCCGCGCCGGCGACCTGGGCCACCTTGTCGGACCAGCCCGCGTACCAGACCCACCGGTCGATCGCCGCGTCCACCCGCGCCGCGGCCTTCTTGGCCGACACGCCGTCGGCCGCGGCCACCTCGGCGGCGAACTGCTCGCGGCGGCCCTCCAGCATCTCGGCGACCCGGTAGAGGATCTGGCCTCGGTTGTACGCCGTCGCGCCCGACCAGGGGCCGAACGCCTTGCGGGCCCCGACGACCGCGTCCCGGACGTCCTTGCGGGAGGAGAGCGGGGCGTTCGCCAGCCATGCGCCCTTTGCGTCAGTCACCTCGTACACCCGCCGGCTCTCGGACCGGGGGAACTTCCCCCCGACGAACAGCTTGTAGGTCTTGAGCACACTCAAGCGGTCAACAGTGGACATCAGCGGTCGCCCTCCGGGCTCGACGTTCCGGCGCGGTCCTCCTGCGGGCCCGCAGCGGCGAGGTACGCCTCCAGGCCGTGCCGGCCGCCCTCGCGGCCGTAGCCCGACTCCTTGTAGCCCCCGAACGGCGACGTCGGGTCGAACTTGTTGAAGGTGTTGGACCACACGATGCCGGCGCGCAGCTTGCTCGCCATCCACAGGCTGCGGCTGCCCTTCTCGGTCCAGATGCCCGCCGAGAGGCCGTACGGGGTGTTGTTAGCCTTCTCCACCGCTTCGGCCGGGGTGCGGAAGGTCAGCACCGACAGGACCGGGCCGAAGATCTCCTCGCAGGCGATGCGGTGCGCCTGGGTGACGCCCGTGAACAGGGTGGGCGCGAACCAGTAGCCCGTGGACGGCAGGTCGCACGCCGGCGCCCAGCGCTCGGCGCCCTCCGCTTCGCTGGCCTCGGCCAGCGCCGTGATCCGGGCGAGCTGCTCGGCGGAGTTGATGGCGCCGACGTCGGTGTTCTTGTCGAGCGGGTCGCCGACGCGCAGCGTGGCCATCCGCCGCTTGAGCGCGTCCAGCAACTCGTCGGCCACCGACTCCTGCGCCAGCAGCCGCGAGCCCGCGCAGCACACGTGGCCCTGGTTGAAGAAGATGCCGTTGACCATGCCCTCGACGGCCTGGTCGATGGGAGCGTCGTCGAAGACGATGTTGGCCGCCTTGCCGCCCAGCTCCAGCGTCAGCTTCTTGTCAGTGCCGGCCACCGTGCGGGCGATCTGCCGGCCGACCTCGGTGGAGCCGGTGAACGCGACCTTGTTGACGTCCGGGTGGGACACCAGCGCGGCGCCGGTCGAGCCGTCGCCGGTGAGGATGTTGACCACGCCGCGCGGCAGCCCGGCCTGGCGGCAGACGTCGGCGAAGAACAGCGCGGACAGCGGGGTGGTCTCGGCCGGCTTGAGCACCACCGTGTTGCCGGTGGCCAGCGCCGGGGCGATCTTCCAGGCCAGCATCATCAGCGGGAAGTTCCACGGGATGACCTGGCCCGCCACGCCCAGCGGCCGCGGGTTCGGGCCGAAGCCCGCGTGGTCCAACTTGTCGGCCCAGCCCGCGTAGTAGAAGAAGTGCGCGGCGGTCAGCGGCAGGTCGGTGTCCCGGGTCTCGCGGATGGGCTTGCCGTTGTCCAGCGACTCCAGGACGGCCAGCTCGCGCGAGCGCTCCTGTATGACGCGGGCGATGCGGAAGAGGTACTTGGCGCGCTCGGCGCCCGGCAGTGCCGACCACGGGCCGAACGCCCGGCGGGCCGCCCTGACCGCCCGGTCCAAGTCCGCCTCGCTGGCGTGGGCGACCTCGGAGAGCACCTCCTCGGAGGCGGGCGCCACGGTCTTGAAGACCTTGCCGTCCGACGCCTCCTGGAACTCGCCGTCGATGAAGAGCCCGTAGGACGGACCGATGTCCACCACCGCGCGGGACTCGGGTGCGGGTGCGTAGTCGAAAGCCATCTGTCTCAGTCCACCGTCACGTAGTCGGGACCGGAGTAGCGCCCGGTGCTCAGCTTCTGGCGCTGCATCAGCAGGTCGTTCAGCAGGCTGGAGGCGCCGAAGCGGAACCAGTCGGCCGACAGCCAGCGCTCGCCCAGTGTCTCGTTCACCAACACCAGGTACTTGACGGCGTCCTTGGTCGTCCGGATGCCGCCGGCCGGCTTGACGCCGACCTGCACGCCGGTGGTCGCGTGGAAGTCGCGCACCGCCTCCAGCATCAGCAGCGTCACCGGCGGCGTGGCGTTGACCGCCACCTTGCCGGTCGAGGTCTTGATGAAGTCGGCGCCGGCGAGCATCGCGAGCCAGGAGGCGCGGCGCACGTTGTCGTACGTCTGGAGCTCGCCGGTCTCGAAGATGACCTTGAGGTGGGCGGCGTTGCCGGCTTCGGAGCCGACGGGCCGGGCGCACGCCTGCTTGACCGCCCTGATCTCCTCGAAGACCTCCATGTACCGGCCGGAGAGGAAGGCGCCGCGGTCGATCACCATGTCGATCTCGTCCGCGCCGGCCGCCACCGCGTCCCGCGTGTCGGCCAGCTTGACCGGCAGCGCGGCGCGGCCCGCCGGGAACGCGGTGGCCACCGAGGCGACCTTGACCCCGGAGCCGGCGACGGCCTGGCGCGCGGTGGCCACCATGTCCGGGTAGACGCAGATGGCGGCGACCGGGGGCGCCCCGTCGCCGGGGCGCATGCCCTTGGCGCCGAGCGCCCGGACCTTGCCGGGGGTGTCGGCGCCTTCGAGTGTCGTCAGGTCGACCATCGAGATCGCCAGGTCGATGGCGTACGCCTTCGCCGACGTCTTGATCGAGCGGGTGCCGAGCGTCGCGGCGCGGGCGTCGAGGCCGACCGCGTCGACCCCCGGCAGGCCGTGCAGGAAGCGGCGCAGCGCGCCGTCGCTCGCGGTCACGTCCGCCAGCGATGCCAGGCGCCGCGCGGCTTCGTCGCCGTATGCGGGAACTGTTGTGGGCATGGTCACCAGGCGAGCATATCTACGCGCGTAGCAGCCTGTCACCCCCGTGAATCGACGCACTTTTTCGATGCGGTAACGCAACGTCCGCATTCCGGAGCGTCGGGCACAATCGGGCGCATGACGAGTCCGGACCCCTCCTCCACCCCCGCGCGGCCGGAGCCGACCGAGCCGACCGGCGCGGACCGGCCCGCCGGCACGGCCGACCGGTCGGACCCCGCGGGCATCGCGGACCCAGCGGGCCGCGCGCCCGCCACCACCCCGACCGATCAGGCTGACCAAGACGAACAGCCTGAGAAGCCGGCGCGGCCCGCGAAGTCGGAGCAGCGCGCGCAGACCGAGAAGCCCGCGAAGCCCGAGCAGCCCGCGCTGACCAGGCTGACCAAGACGCCCCGCGCCGCCGCCGGGTCCGGGGCGGCCGGCGCGGGGCGCGGCGCCACCCGATCGGGCCAGCCCGCCCGCCCGGCGGGGCGCCCGGCGTCCGCGTCGCAGGGCGCGGGCGCGGACACGGACACGGAGGTGTACGAGGACCGGGTCTACCGCTCCACCGGCGCCATGGCCACCGGCGTGCTGCTGCTCGTGTTCGGCGCCTGGCTCGGCGGCGACGCGCTGGTCCGCGGTGAGGGACGCACGCCGTGGCTCTCCCTGTGCGGGCTGCTCCTCGTGGTGCCGTTGGCGGTGGCGTTCACGCTGCGCCCCGCGGTGTTCGCGGGAGCGGACCGGCTGCTGGTGCGCAACCCGTTCCGTACGATCACGCTGCCCTGGCAGTCGGTCGAGGGGGCGCGCGCCGGCTACAGCAGCGAGGTGCTGGCCGGCGGCCGGAAGTACCAGCTCTGGGCCATCCCGGTCTCGCGGCAGCAGGCGCGCGCCGCTGCCGAGGACGTGAGCGGGCGCGCACCGGTGGGCGTCCGGCGCGGCGACACGCTGGCCGACTCCGGTCGTGCCCCCTCCGACCAGGCCATCGACGACATCCGCGAGCTGGCCGAACGGCACGCTACCCGGCCAGGCGCGCAGGGCCAGCCGACCGCGCGCTGGGCGTGGGAGGTGCTGGCGCCGGCGGCGGCGGGCGCCGTGCTGCTGATCGTCCTGGCCAGCACGGGCTGATCTCGGCGCCAGCCGGCTCCGGTCCCGCGTGCCGGGCCGGGGCACGGTGACCGTACGCGCACGCGTGGGGGCCGGCCCGAGTCGCACGTCCCGGGCCGGCCCCCACGGCGTACCGCCGGCCAGGTGTCAGATGCCGGCCGCCGCCAGGTCGCGCTTGACGGCCGCCAGCACCTCCCGCGCGTGGGCGCGGGCCGCGGGGAGCGCGTCGGGCGCGGCCACCGTGAGGACGACCTCCAGGTAGCACTTGAGCTTGGGCTCGGTGCCGCTCGGCCGCACGATGACCCGGGCCGACTCGACGTCGGAGCCCGCGCCGCCGGCCAGGTGGTAGCGCAGCCCGTCTGTGGGCGGCAGCGCCTCGGAGCCCTGGGACAGGTCTTGGGCCGAGGTCACCGGCAGCCCGGCGAGGTCGGTGGGCGGCTGCGTGCGCAGCCGCTCCATGGCCGCCGCGATCACGGACAGGTCCTCGACCCGCACCGAGAGCTGGTCGGTCGCGTGCAGGCCGTGCGCGAGCGCCAGCTCGTCCAGCAGGTCGACCAGCGTCCGGCCCTCGGCCCTGAGCCCCGCCGCCAACTCGGCCACGAGCAGCGCGGCGGTGATGCCGTCCTTGTCGCGCACGCCGGCCGGGTCCACGCAGTAGCCGAGCGCCTCCTCGTACGCGTACCGCACGCCGTCCACACGGGCCAGCCACTTGAAGCCGGTGAGCGTCTCGGCGTACGGCACGCCGGCGGTGGCCGCGATCCGGGACAGCAGCGACGAGGAGACAGTGGTGGTGGCGAAGGTGGCGTCGGTCGCGCTCTGACCGCCCCGACCAGCCCGGCCCGTACGCACCAGGTGCGCCGCGAGCAGCGCGCCGACCTCGTCGCCGCGCAGCATCCGCCAGCCCGCGGGCTCCTCGGGCGCGGGGACGGCCACGGCGCAGCGGTCGGCGTCCGGGTCGTTGGCGATGACGAGGTCGGTGGCGGCACTGTCGGCGGCCGCGCGGGCCGTGGCGAACGCGAGGTCCATCGCGCCCGGCTCCTCCGGGTTGGGGAACGCGACGGTCGGGAAGTCCGGGTCGGGCTCGGCCTGCTCGGCGACGACGGTGGGCGCCGGGAAGCCGGCGCGCGCGAACGCGGCGGTCAGGGTCTGCCGTCCGACGCCGTGCAGCGGCGTGTAGACGACGCGTACCGCGCGCGGCGAGCCCTCGGTCAGCACGCTGGCGGCGCGCTCCAGGTACGCCTCGACGACGTCCTCGCCGGCGATCTCCCAGCCGGACTCGGGGCGCGGCACCGCGTGCGCGCCGGCGACCGCGGCGATCTCGGCGGCGATCTCCGCGTCGGCCGGCGGGACGATCTGCGAGCCGCCACGGGAGGCGGTGCCGGCGACGCCGTCGCCGAGGTAGACCTTGTAGCCGTTGTCGCGGGGCGGGTTGTGGCTCGCTGTGACCTCGACGCCGGCGATCGCGCCCAGGTGGCGGATTGCGAAGGCGAGCACGGGCGTGGGCAGCGGGCGCGGGAGCAGCACCGCGCGCAGTCCGGCGCCGACCATGACGGCGGCGGTGTCGCGGGCGAAGTTGGCGCTGCGGTGTCGGGCGTCGTAGCCGATGACGACCAGGCCCGGCTCGGGCTGGTCGCCGTCCGCCGGCTGGGCGTCCCGCGCGGGGTGCCGCCGGTTCAGGTAGCCGGCCAGGCCGGCGGCGGCCCGGATGACCACCGCGCGGTTCATCCGCATCGGACCGGCGCCCAGTTCGGCGCGGAGCCCGGCGGTGCCGAACTGGAGCGTGCCCGCGAAGCGCGCGGCCAGCTCGTCGCCCGCCCCGGCCTCGATGAGGTCCGTCAGCTCCTGCCGGGTGACCGGGTCGGGGTCGTCCGACAGCCAGGCCCGGGCTTGGGCGATCAGTTCCTGCTGCACGGTGGTTCCGCCTCTCGCGTGGGGGTCGCGTCCTTCGAAATGCCGGCTCGGGCGCCGGTTCGGGGCGCCACAGGGCGCGTGCGGGCGAGCCTACGAGCAACGGCTGGCCCTCGGCCGGTACGGGTACGCCGCCGGGCCCCGCCCGGCCCCGGCCCGCCCCGGGCGCGCGCCTTCAAGCCGCTGCCTGGAGTGGGCCCGCCGCGAACGGGCTTGTCCCGAGCGGCCCTGTCCCGAACGGGCCTGCCCCGACCCGTCGTGGGGTGGCCGGCCGGGCCCGGGGCGTGCGCTCAGAGCTTGCCCAGCACCTGGCTCAGCAGGCTGCCCATCCGGGCGGCCGAGTCGCGGCCGGCCTGGAGGACCTCCTCGTGGTTGAGGGGCTCGCCGGTCATGCCCGCGGCGAGGTTGGTCACCAGCGAGATGCCGAGCACCTCGGCGCCGGCCTCGCGGGCCGCGATGGCCTCCAGCGTGGTGGACATGCCGACCAGGTCGGCGCCCATCGTGCGGATCATCGCGATCTCGGCGGGCGTCTCGTAGTGCGGCCCGGGGAACTGGGCGTAGACGCCCTCCTCAAGCGAGGGGTCGACCTGCTGGCACAGGGCGCGCAGCCGCAGCGAGTACAGGTCGGTTAGGTCCACGAAGTTGGGGCCGATGATGGGGGAGGTCGCCGTGAGGTTGATGTGGTCGCTGATCAGCACCGGCTGGCCGACCCGCATCTCGACCCGCAGCCCGCCGCAGCCGTTGGTGAGCACGACGGTCTTGCAGCCCGCGGTGACGGCGGTGCGCACGCCGTGCGCCACGGCGGCCACGTCCCGGTTCTCGTAGTAGTGCGTACGGCCGAGGAAGACCAGCGCGCGCTTGTCGCCGATGCGGTACGAGCGGACCGTGCCGGCGTGGCCGGCGACGGCGGGGGCGGGGAAGCCGGGCAGCTCGGTGACCGGGAACTCGTGGTCCGCGGTGCCGAGCGCGTCGGTGGCGGGCACCCAGCCGGAGCCCATGACGAGCGCGACGTCGTGGGTCTCGGCGCCGGTGAGCTCGCGCAGGCGTGCGGCGGCGGCGAAGGGGGTCTGGCCGCCGGCGTGGAGCGGGTCGCCCTGGATGTCCGAAGAAGCTGATGCGTTCACGCGCACGAGGGTAACCGGTAATCCCCTACGCGCGTAGATGCGTTTGCGACGATGTGCGGACCAGTGGCCTGGTTCGGTCCTTACTGGCCCGTAGGGGACCGTCGTGACCTGCGGTAAAGCATCTCGTGCCGGGCGGGGCTCAGCAGGGGCGCTTGCGCAGCTCCATCACGTAGTCGTGCGGTGCGCCCGCCGACTCCGCGGCGTCCGCGATCTCCCCCAGGTGGCGGGCCGACGGCAGCCCGCCCTCGTAGCCGTTGAGCACGTACAGCCAGGCGCTCTCCTCGCCGTCCAGCGTGTGCACCCGCATGCGCGCCCAGCGGTAGATGTCGAGCCCCACGCCCTCCCAGCCGTCCAGCGACTCCTCGTCCATCGGGGCGATGTTGTAGAGGGCGACGAAGACCTGCGATCCGGGCACTTCCACCAGCGTCGGCTGCGCCCCCTCCCAGCCCATCTGCTCGCCGCCGAAGGTGAGTCGCCAGCCGGAGAGCCAGCCGGTGCCGCGCAGCGGCGAGTGCGGGGCGCGGCGTGGCATCAGCCGCGCGTCGAGGTTGCCGGCGTACGCGGCGTAGAGCGACATGACCTTGAGGGTACGGGAGAGCCGCGAGGTGACGTCTGTGACGGCGTCCGCGCGGCCCGGGCGCGCGCGCTCGGCCGGTGGGGCCCCGACAGGCGGGCGTTTTGTTGGGTGCGAGACAATGGGGCACGTAACTCATCCCCCTGGGGGCGACCCCCGGACCGGCCGGTGGTGACACCGGCCGCCTCCGTGGTGCGGTCCGGCGTCCTGGGCCGACCGAGACGAATACGCGAGGCGAACTTCATTGACCCGGATCGTGATCATTGGCGGCGGACCTGGCGGCTACGAGGCGGCGCTGGTCGCGGCGCAGCTCGGAGCGGACGTGACCGTCGTGGACTGCGACGGCCTTGGCGGCGCTTCGGTGCTGACCGACTGCGTGCCGTCGAAGACGCTGATCGCGACGGCGGAGGTGATGACGACCTTCGACTCCTCGTACGAGGAGCTGGGCATCGTTGCCGACGACACGCCGCCGCTGGAGCAGGCCGCCCGGGTGCTCGGCGTGGATCTGGGCAAGGTCAACCGCCGGGTCAAGCGGCTGGCGCTGGCCCAGTCGCACGACATCACCGCCTCCGTCACCCGTGCGGGTGCCCGAGTCATGCGCGGTCGCGGGCGCGTCGAGCCCGCGCAGACGCCCGACGGCTCGCGCACGGTGACCGTGCAGGCGGCCGACGGCACGGAGGAGACGCTGGTGGCGGACGCGGTGCTGATCGCCACCGGCGCCCACCCGCGGGAGATCCCGGACGCGCTGCCGGACGGCGAGCGCATCCTGAACTGGACCCAGGTCTACGACCTCGACGAGCTGCCGGCGGAGCTGATCGTGGTCGGCTCCGGCGTCACCGGCGCCGAGTTCGCCGGCGCGTACCAGGCCCTCGGCTCCAAGGTCACCCTCGTCTCCTCGCGCGACCGGGTGCTGCCGGGCGAGGACCCGGACGCGGCGGCCGTGCTGGAGGACGTCTTCCGGCGCCGCGGGATGAACGTGATGGCCCGCTCGCGCGCGCAGTCCGCCAAGCGGGTGGGCGACCGGGTCGAGGTGACGCTCGCCGACGGGCGCGTCATCTCCGGCACGCACTGCCTGATGGCGGTCGGCTCCATCCCCAACACCGCGCGGATGGGCCTTGAGGAGGCCGGGGTCAGGCTGAAGGAGTCCGGTCACATCTGGACCGACAAGGTCTCCCGTACGAGCGCGCCGGGCGTGTACGCGGCCGGCGACTGCACCGGCATCTTCGCTCTGGCCTCGGTCGCGGCCATGCAGGGGCGCATCGCGATGTACCACTTCCTCGGCGAGCCGGTGGCCCCGCTGAACCTGAAGGCGGTGTCCGCGAACGTGTTCACCGACCCGGAGATCGCCACCGTCGGCTACACGCAGGCCGACGTGGACAGCGGGAAGATCGACGCCCGGGTGGTCAAGCTGCCGCTGCTGCGCAACGCGCGGGCCAAGATGCAGGGCATCCGGGACGGCTTCGTCAAGCTGTTCTGCCGGCCGGGCACCGGCATCGTGGTGGGCGGCGTGGTGGTCTCGCCGCGCGCCAGCGAGCTGATCCACCCGATCTCGGTCGCGGTGGACAATAACCTGACGGTCGCGCAGATCGCGAACACCTTCACGGTCTACCCCTCGCTGTCGGGTTCGATCGCCGAGGTGGCCCGCCAGCTCCAGACCCGCAAGACGCAAAACGAGCTGTAACGCACTGCCATACCACCTGTGCTGCCCAGCAGTGAACAACTTCTGCTAATTGGCGGAACCGGCTGAAAGTAGACGGTCGTTGGCGTTACTTTCAGTTTCGTGTTCGCTGCAGAACGTCGCCAACTGATCCTTGAAATGGTGCGCGCGAACGGAGCCGTCTCGCTCCGTGAGCTTGCCCGTGTCGTCCAGACCTCCGAAGTGACCGTACGGCGGGACGTGCGGGCGCTGGAGGCGGAAGGACTGCTCGACCGCCTGCATGGCGGTGCGGTATTGTCGGGTGGTTTCACCAGGGAGTCCGGCTTTCCGCAAAAGTCCCATCTAGCAACCGCGGAGAAGACGGCCATCGCCGATCTCGCCGCCGGCCTCGTCGAAGAGGGCGAGGCCGTGGTGGTCGGCGCGGGGACGACGACGCAGGAGCTGGCCCGCCGGCTCGCCCGCGTCCCCGGTCTGACCGTGGTCACCAACTCCCTGCTCGTCGCCCAGGCCCTGGCCCACGCCAACCGGGTCGAGGTCGTCATGACCGGTGGCACCCTCCGCGGCTCCAACTACGCCCTGGTGGGCAGCGGCGCCGAGCAGTCCCTGCGGGGGCTGCGGGTCTCCCGCGCCTTCCTCTCCGGCAGCGGGCTCACCGCCGAGCGCGGCCTGTCCACGTCCAACATGCTCTCGGCGAGCGTGGACCGGGCGCTGGTGCAGGCGGCGGCCGAGGTGGTGGTCCTCGCGGACCACTCGAAGCTGGGCACCGACACCATGTTCCAGACCGTGCCCACGGACGTGATCACACGGCTGGTGACGAACGAGCCGCTCACCCGGGACGAGCGCTCGGCCACCGAACTCCAGGCCCTCGCCGACCAGGGGGTGCAGATCACCGTCGCCGGTGCGGGACAGCCGGCCCCCGCTCCCGGGCAGGGCCAGGGCGCCGGCCCCACCGTGGGGCGGCCGGCGCGGCGCGACATGCCGCTGCCGGGCCCGCGCCGTACCCATCCCCCCACGGCACCCGGCGGCCCGGGGCTGCGGGGCTCGGTGTCCCTGTCCGACCAACAACTCGGCGGCCGGGTCGCGGATCTGGCACCCCGCCGACGCTGAGCACGCCCCGGGCCGGGCACGGAGCCCCGCCTGGGTCCGCACGCACGCGCCCTCGGGCCGACGCACACCGCGCGCCGGCCCCGAGGGCGCGTGTGCGCCCACCGGCCGGCTCCCGCTGGCCCAGCCGGCGGGTCGACCGTCGCCTGGGGCGCGACGGGGCGGGGCGCGACGGGGGCGGACGCGTTACGCGGCGTCGCCGGCCCCGGGGGCCCGGGGGTCTCGCCCTGCGGCGGCCGGCCCGGCTCGGTGGGCCGGGCGCGCAGCCCCTGGAGGGTGAGGGTCAGCAGCCGGTCGGCCAGCTCCGGGTCGTCGGGGGACTGCTCGACGGCGAGCGCGATGGCGTTGGTCAACTGCATCAGGTCCGCGATGTCCACCCTCGCCCGTACGGCGCCGGCCCGCTGCGCCCGGTCCAGGAGTTCGCCGCCGGCCGCCAGCATCGGCATGCTGCACCGCGACATGGTGGAGCCTTCGTCGCTGTGCGCGGCCATCAGCGCCCGGGACAGGCCCCGGTAGGTGCTGGCGTGCGTGACGATGGCCCGCAGCCACTCCAGGAGCGCGACGCACGGCTGGGGCGCGGCCAGGAGTTCGCGGGAGCGCGCGAGCAGCGCCTCGACCTCGTCCTCGAAGATCGCGCTCATCAGCGCCGTGCGGTGCGGGAAGTGGCGGTAGAGGGTGCCGATGCCGACGCCGGCCCGCCGCGCGATCTCCTCCAGCGAGGCGTCGGTGCCGCGCTCGGTGAACGCCGTACGCGCCTCGGCCGCCCCCTCGGTGACCCCCGCCGTTCCGCTCGCCATCATGGCCCTCCCGTGGACCGCACCGCGCGCCCTGTGGCGGCGGCCCGATGCCGTCCGTCCGTGCCGTCCCGTCATGCCCTGCCGCGCCGGTGTGCGCCGTCCACGCCTCCCGCGAAGCGGCGCGCCGCCCGGCATGACCCTGCCTCCAGCATCGCACTGGTGGGGCACGCGCCCGCGTGCGGTGGGGCTGCGCCCCGCGCTGCTCGATATGGCTTGATACGGCTGGGGACAGCGCGCTCAGCCCGCGCTCAGTCCTTGATCTGGCAGATGACGGCGCCGGCCGACACGGAGCCGCCGACCTCCGCGGTGAGGTCCTTGACGGTGCCGGCGCGGTGGGCGTTGAGCGGCTGCTCCATCTTCATCGCCTCCAGGACCACGATGAGGTCGCCCTCCTCCACCCGCTGGCCCTCCTCGACCGCCGCCTTGACGATGGTGCCCTGCATCGGGGAGGCCAGCGCGTCACCCGAGGCGGCGGAACCGGACTTCTTGGTCGCCTTGCGCTTGGGCTTCTTGGCCTGGCCACCGCTGGCGGCCGTGGGGGCGAAGCCGAGTGAGGCGGGGAGGGAGACCTCAAGGCGCTTGCCACCGACCTCGACGACCACGGTCTCACGACCGCCGCCCTCGCCCTCACCGTCCTCACCCGCTACGTCGCCGGGGACGAAGGGCTTGATGTCGTTGACGAACTCCGTCTCGATCCACCGCGTATGCACCGTAAACGCCTCGGTCGACCCCGAACGCTCGGGAGCGAACGCCGGATCAGCGACCACCGCGCGATGGAAGGGAAGCGCGGTCGCCATCCCCTCCACCTCGAACTCGCCCAACGCCCGCGCGGCCCGCTCCAACGCCTGCCGCCGCGTGGCACCAGTGACGACCAACTTCGCCAACAACGAATCCCACGCCGGACCGATCACCGACCCCGACTCCACCCCCGCGTCCAACCGCACCCCAGGCCCCGAGGGCCCCGTGAACCGCGTCACCGTCCCCGGCGCCGGCAAGAACCCACGCCCCGGATCCTCACCATTGATCCGGAACTCGAAGGAATGCCCCCGCACCGGCGGGTCCGCATACCCCAACTCCTCACCATCGGCGATCCGGAACATCTCCCGCACCAGATCGATCCCGGTGACCTCCTCGGTCACCGGGTGCTCCACCTGGAGACGCGTGTTGACCTCGAGGAAGGAGATCGTGCCGTCCTGACCCACCAGGAACTCACACGTCCCCGCTCCCACGTACCCGGCCTCACGCAAGATCGCCTTCGAGGCCCGGTAGAGCTCCGCTTTCTGCTCCGCGCTCAGGAACGGCGCCGGAGCCTCCTCGACCAGCTTCTGGTGCCGACGCTGCAGGGAGCAGTCACGGGTAGAGACCACGACCACGTTGCCGTGCTGGTCAGCCAGGCACTGGGTCTCCACATGCCGTGGGCGGTCCAGGTAGCGCTCCACGAAGCACTCACCGCGCCCGAAGGCGGCCACCGCCTCGCGGACGGCCGAGTTGTAGAGCTCGGCGACCTCCTCCAGCGAGCGGGCCACCTTCAACCCCCGCCCACCCCCACCGAACGCCGCCTTGATCGCGATCGGCAGACCGTGCTCACGCGCGAAGGCCACCACCTCCTCCGCACCCGAGACCGGATCAGCGGTACCCGCCACCAAAGGCGCGCCCGCGCGCTGGGCGATGTGACGGGCCGCGACCTTGTCCCCCAGGTCCCGGATGGCCTGCGGAGGCGGACCGATCCACGTCAACCCCGCGTCCAACACCGCCTGGGCGAAGTCCGCGTTCTCCGACAGGAAGCCATACCCAGGATGGACCGCGTCCGCGCCGGACTCGGCCGCCGCGGCCAACACCTTGCCCATATCCAGGTAACTGGTGGCCGGAGTCTCACCACCCAACGCGTACGCCTCATCAGCAACCCGCACATGCAACGCGTCCCGATCCGGGTCCGCGTACACCGCCACACTCCCGATCCCGGCATCCCGACAAGCACGGGCAACACGGACAGCGATTTCGCCCCGGTTGGCGATAAGCACCTTGCGCACGATGGCTCCCTCCTTGAAACAAGCAGAGTTGTAGGTACAGGCAACACTGTGCGCCGAGAAGCCTCCGAGAGTGAGCTTGACCACAGAGTGCACGCACCAGGTCCCCGCAGAGGGACCACATCCCCCGATGCACCACGGTACGCCCCGCTTTCGCGCCTACCGGAGCGCTTCGGTGTGTGGGCAAGGTCTCGCCTGGGTACCCGGCGGGGGGCCGGGATTCTTTGTGGGGAATCTACTAACGGGGGGCGGAAACTTTGCCTTCTCGTCGTCCGTGCCTGATGGCGCGGAGGTTTACGGTGCGCGCCGGTCACGCGGCCGGTGCAGCCCCCTTGTCCGGGCGCCTTACCCGTTAGTAGCGTTCCGCGAGACGGCGTACCGGGGGTAACGGTCCGGGCGGCACGGAGGAGGTGACGTGGGTGGCGCGCAGAACGGTGGCCGCTGTGGCGGCTTTGGTGCTGATGGTCGAGGCGGTCGTCATCGCGCTGCTCAACTGGGTCCTGGGACTGGTCGTGGACCACCAGGACATGTCCCTCGCCGACCTGGACCCCGGCGTGATGACCCTCGCCACCTGGGTCGCGGGCGGGCTCATCGGGCTCTATCTGATCGGCTGCGGCGTGGTGTTGCTGCGGATGGCCGTGCGGGACCTGCCGCCCGGCCGCTTCGCCCGCGTCCTGCTCATCACCTGCGCGGTTACCCAAGGCCTGCTGGGCGCCTTCGCGGTCGGCCTGGTCCGCTGGTCCGCCTTCGCGTTCATGATGGCCGTGCTCGGCCTCGTCGTGCTCAGCCTCTTCAGTTACGACGAGGAGCGCGAGGGCGCGCCGCGTCCGGGCGGCGAGGAGGCGCCTCCCGCCGGGCCCGCGCCGTACACGAGCGCGTAGCCGCACGGTCTCGGCGTATGGCGTCGGCGCGCCGCCGCGCCCGCGCGCCGGAGCGCGGGTCACGGCGTACGGGCGGCGGGGCTCAGCGGGTCGGTGGCTGCCACAAGTCGGTGATGCCGGTGCCCAGTTCGGCCAGCAGGCAGCGCAGTAGCGGCAGCGACAGGCCGATCACGTTGCCTGGGTCGCCGTCGATGCCGTCGACGAACGGCGCCGAGCGGCCGTCGAGCGTGAACGCGCCCGCCACGTACAGGGGTTCGCCGCTGGCCACGTACGCAGCGATCTCCGCGTCCTCCGGGTGCCCGAAGCGGACGGTAGTCGAGGCCGTGGCGCTGGCGTGCGCGCCGGTCGCGGTGTCGATGACGCAGTGGCCGGTCTGGAGCACGCCGGAGCGGCCCCGCATCGCCTTCCAGCGCGCGGTGGCCTCCTCGGCGTCGGCCGGCTTGCCGAGCGCCTGCCCGTCCAGTTCGAAGACCGAGTCGCAGCCGACGACGAGCGCATCGGCCGCCGCCGGGCGCTCGGCCACCGCGCGCGCCTTGGCCGCGGCGAGCACCAGCGCCAGGCGCGCGGGCGAGTCAGCGCTGAGCGCGTCCTCGTCCACGCCGCTGACGATCACCTCGGGGGCCAGCCCCGCCTGGCGGAGCAGGTCGAGCCGGGCGGGCGACTGCGAGGCGAGGATGAGGCGTCGGGGGCCGGTGCGGTCGGCGTGGTGGGCGTTCATGCGGCCATCGTAGGAGGGACGGCGCGGGGGCCACGGCGGGGCACGGGTTCGGTGGGGGAGGGCCGTAAGGGGGCGGGGAGAGGGAGGGAAGTGGGGGCGGCCGGGGCGGCTCAGGCGCTGAGGCTGATGATGAGCATCAGAACGACCGTGGCGACCGCGAGGACGGTGCCCGCCCGGCGCACCATGGACTCCGTCACCCGGAGTTCATCGGGTGGTTCATCGGGCGGGTCGGACCACAACATGCGGAACATCGTGCGCCGGAAAAGCGGCCGGCGCCTGAGTGCGGGTACTCAGGCGCCGGACCGTGCCGTGCTGGTTCTCTGGCGGTTTACGGGTCGGTCAGGCCGGCCAGAAGGCAGTGCGCCACGCCTTCGGCCCCGGGTGGGGCAGTCGGCGGCCGGGGACGGTGCGGGCCGGGTCGGACCACTCCTGTGGGGCTTCGCCATCGGACCCGGCGGCGCTGCGCGCTGCCGCGCGGGCCCGGACCACCGCCAGGGCGCCGGCGAGCTCCTCGGGGGTCGGGTTACCCCGTACAACCTTGATCACCATGTCAACGGCCCTCCTACAGCGGGATGTTGCCGTGCTTCTTCGGCGGCAGGGACTCGCGCTTGTTCCGCAGCGTGCGCAGGCCGCGCACGATGTGGCGACGGGTCTCCGACGGCATGATCACAGCGTCCACATACCCCCGTTCGGCCGCGACATACGGATTCAGCAGGGCGTCCTCGTAATCGGCGATGAGTTCCTTGCGCAGTTCCTCGGCGCGCTCGGGGGTCTCAGCCGCGGCGAGGGTGCGCCGGTGCAGGATGTTGACCGCGCCCTGCGCGCCCATGACCGCGATCTGCGCCGTGGGCCAGGCCAGGTTGAGGTCGGCGCCCAGGTGCTTGGAGCCCATCACGTCGTACGCCCCGCCGAACGCCTTGCGGGTGATGACCGTGATCAGCGGAACGGTGGCCTCCGCGTATGCGTAGATCAGCTTGGCACCGCGCCGGATGATGCCGCTGTACTCCTGGTCCACGCCGGGCAGGAAGCCCGGCACGTCCACGAAGGTGAGCACCGGCACGTTGAAGGCGTCGCAGGTGCGCACGAAGCGGGCGGCCTTCTCGGACGCGTCGATGTCCAGGCATCCCGCGAACTGGAGCGGCTGGTTGGCCACGACGCCCACCGGGTGGCCCTCGACGTGGCCGAAGCCGGTGATGATGTTGGGCGCGAACAGCGCCTGCGTCTCCAGGAACTCCGCGTCGTCCAGCACGTGCTCGATGGCCTGGTGCATGTCGTACGGCTGGTTCGCCGAGTCCGGGATCAGCGTGTCGAGCTCCAGGTCCTCCGGCGTGACCTCGAGGTCGGCCTCCTCCGGGAAGACGGGCGGCTCGGAGAGGTTGTTGGAGGGCAGGTAGGACAGGAGCGTCTTGATGTACTCGATGGCGTCCTTCTCGTCGCCCGCCATGTGGTGCGCCACGCCCGAGGTGGTGTTGTGCGTACGGGCGCCGCCCAGCTCCTCGAAGCCCACGTCCTCGCCGGTGACCGTCTTGATCACGTCGGGTCCGGTGATGAACATGTGCGAGGTCTGGTCGACCATCACGGTGAAGTCCGTGATCGCGGGCGAGTACACCGCGCCGCCGGCGCACGGGCCGACGATGAGGCTGATCTGCGGGATGACGCCCGAGCCGTGCACGTTGCGGCGGAAGATCTCGGCGAACAGGCCGAGCGCCACCACGCCCTCCTGGATGCGCGCGCCCCCGCCGTCGTTGATGCCGATGACCGGGCAGCCGTGCTTGAGGGCGAAGTCCATCACCTTGACGATCTTCTCGCCGTAGACCTCGCCCAGCGAGCCGCCGAAGATGGTGAAGTCCTGCGAGTACACGCACACCGGGCGCCCGTCCACGGTGCCGTACCCGGTGACCACGCCGTCGCCGTACGGGCGGTTCTTCTCGATGCCGAAGTTCGTCGAGCGGTGCCGCGCGAACTCGTCCAGCTCGGCGAACGACCCCTCGTCCAGCAGCAGGTCGATCCGCTCGCGCGCGGTGAGCTTGCCCTTGGCGTGCTGCTTCTCCACCGCCCGGGCGGAGACCGCGTGGGTGGCCTCCTGCACGCGGCGCTGGAAGTCCGCGAGCTTCCCCGCGGTGGTGTGGATGTCGTGTTCCGGCACGGACATCGGGATGCGGCTCCTGCTCGTCCTCGGGGGTGTGGGCCACCCGCGCTCCCTGCTCGTGCCGCGCGGGCCGGCTTGGCTACCGACTCGTAGGGTATCGGCGTGACCGCGCCCCGGCGGTGCGTCGTTGGCCACACCGGCGGGCTGGGGATCGCACCGTTTCGACCGGGTGTGACGTCCACGGATCACGCGCCCTCCGCTTCTAGGCTGACCACATGACCTCATCTGACGCCCCACAGACCCCACGCTTCTCCGGCGGCGAACGCTGGTCCGACCTGGACCGGCCGCCCCTCAACGAGTCCGCGCTGCGCCGGTCGCTGCTGCGCCCCGGCGGCCTGTGGACCGCGCTCGACGTGCTGCCCAGGACCGGCTCCACCAACACCGACCTCGTCGCCCGCGCCGCGGCCGGCGCCGGCGAGGGGCAGATCCTGATCGCCGAGGAGCAGGCGGCCGGCCGCGGCCGGCTCGACCGTGGCTGGAGCGCGCCGCCGCGCTCCGGCCTCTCCTTCTCCGTGCTGCTCCAGCCCGGCCCGTCGGTGCCGGCCGAGCGGTGGGGCTGGCTGCCGCTGCTGGCCGGGGTGGCCACGGCCAGCGCCCTGTCCCGTACCGCCGGTGTGGACACGGCCCTCAAGTGGCCCAACGACGTGTTGGTGACGGTGCACGGGGAGGAGCGCAAGCTCGGCGGCATCCTCGCCGAGCGCGCCACGGCGCGCACCGCCGGCGCGAACGGCGCCGGGGCCGGGCCGGGCGTCGACTCGCGGACCGACGCGCACGGGGCGCACGTCGCCGGCGCGGACGAGACCGATGGCGCCGGCGTCGTGGTCGGCGTCGGGCTCAACGTCTCGCTGCGCGCCGCTGAGCTGCCCGTGCCCGGCGCGGGCTCGCTCACCCTGGCCGGCGCCAAGGAGGTGGACCGCGACCCGCTGCTGCGGGCCGTGCTGCGCTCGTTCGAGGAGTGGTACGGGAGGTGGCGGGAGGCCGACGGCGATCCGACGGCCTGTCGGCTCCAGGAAGCGTACGCGGCCGGCTGCGCCACGCTCGGCCGGTCCGTGCGGGCCATGCTGCCGGGCGAGCGGGAGTGCGTCGGCCAGGCGGTGGCCGTCGACGGGTACGGCCGGCTGGTCATCGAGACCGAGGGCGGGGGCCGGGAGGCGGTGCCCGCCGGGGACATCGTCCACCTGCGTCCTGCTTCGACGGGAGAGTGAGCTACGGCACACCTGTCGTATCGTTGTGCTGGTCCGTCCGGCTGGCCCGCTGGTGGGACGGGAGCGGGGGCGGTGCCGCCGCCCGGTGTTCCGGGGGCGCCGAGCGACGCGTGCCGCCGGTGGCACCGGGCACGATCGGTGGCACACGGTCGGTGACCGGTGGTGCGTGCGGTATCCGCGTCGGCTTCGAGTGTGCGCGCGGTGGTGCGCGGGGCGACGCGCGCGAGGGCGGGCGGGGCGTCACGGGCGAGCGGAAGAACGGAAGGGCAGTGCGCAGGGACCGGACAGGGATTGGGGTCTCCTCGCCCAGGGCGACCACGCCACGGACAGGGGTACGCCGGTGAGCGTCGACGACTCGGGTGCCGGTGAGCCGGCTCCCCCATACCCTCCGCGCACCGCGCCGGACGCCGCCGAGGAGGCCGGAGCGGAAGAGGACGGGGCACCCCCGTCCCCGACCGACCCCGGCGCCGGACACGACCGGAACGCGGCGGCCGAGCGGGCCGCCGCCGTCGAGGACGACCCGATCGCGCTCAAGCTGGAGCAGCTCATCCTGGGCGCCGAGCGGCGGTACACGCCCTTCCAGGCGGCCCGCAGCGCCGGCGTCTCGATGGAGCTGGCCTCCCGCTTCTGGCGGGCCATGGGGTTCGCGGACATCGGTCAGGCCAAGGCGCTCACCGAGGCGGACGTGCTGGCGCTGCGCCGGCTCGCGGGTCTGGTCGAGGCCGGGCTGCTGAGCGAGCCGATGGCGGTGCAGGTCGCCCGCTCGACCGGGCAGACCACGGCGCGGCTCGCCGACTGGCAGATCGACTCTTTCCTGGAGGGGCTCACCGAGCCGCAGGAGCCGGGGATGACTCGGACCGAGATCGCGTACCCGCTGGTCGAACTCCTCCTGCCGGAGTTGGAGGAGTTCATCGTCTACGTGTGGCGACGCCAGTTGGCGGCGGCCACCGGGCGCGTGGTGCAGGCGCAGGACGACGCGGAGATGGTCAACCGCCGGCTGGCCGTCGGCTTCGCCGACCTGGTCGGGTTCACGCGACTGACCCGCCGCCTTGAGGAGGAGGAGCTGGGCGAGCTGGTCGAGGCGTTCGAGACTACGGCGGCCGACCTGGTGGCGGCGCACGGCGGACGGCTCATCAAGACGCTGGGCGACGAGGTGCTGTACGCGGCCGACGACGCGGGCGTCGCGGCGGAGATCGGGCTGCGGCTCATCGAGACGATGTCGCACGACGAGACGATGCCGGCGCTGCGGGTGGGGCTCGCCTTCGGGTCGGTGACGACGCGGATGGGCGACGTGTTCGGTACGACGGTCAACCTCGCGAGCCGGCTGACATCGATAGCACCGAAGGACGCCGTGCTCGTGGACGGCGCGCTCGCGGACGAGTTGTCGCGCACCGGCGACGCGCCGCGCTCCGAGGCGGAGGCCGCGGCGGCCGAGAAGGAGGGCGAGTCCGTGAAGTACCGGTTCGCGCTCCAGCCCATGTGGCAGCGCGCCGTCCGTGGACTCGGCGTCGTCGAACCCTGGCTCCTCACCCGCCGCCCCTGACCCCACCCCGGCCCCCGCACTGCCCCGGGCCTCCGCCCCGCGCCCGGCGCCGCTGCCCCTCCGGCACCGGCGCCGCGCTGCTCCCCGGGGTCGGATGCGCGGGGCCGTGTCGTATGCCCGAGCCGTACGCCGGGGGCGCGTCGTACGCCCAAGACGCGGGCCGGCCCGTACCCGACCCGCTCGGCACCCGCGTTCCTCTCCGCGCTCTCCCGAGCCCTCCCCGTCGTCGGTCGGTGGGGGCGGGAGGTAGCGGGGGTGCGGGTGGGGCTGCGATGATCCGACGGCAGGTTCACGATCGTTAACCGGGAGGGTGGCGTGATGACGGAGCAGCGGTTCGGTGAGTGGGTGGCCGTGCGACGGGACGGCTTCGTGGCCGAGCTGGTGCTCGACCGGCCGCAGGCCATGAACGCGGTCTCGACGGAGATGGCCCGCTCCATCGCGGCGGCTTGCGCCGCGCTCGGCGCGGACCGCGACGTGCGGGCCGTGGTGCTGACCTCGACGCACGACCGGGCGTTCTGCGTGGGCGCCGACCTGAAGGAGCGCAACTCCTTCAGCGACGCCGACCTGGGCCGGCAGCGGCCGGTGGCGCGCGCCGCGTACACCGGCGTCCTGGAGCTGCCGGTCCCGGCCATCGCCGCGGTGCACGGTTACGCGCTGGGCGGCGGGTTCGAGCTGGCCCTGTCGTGCGACGTGATCGTGGCCGACCGGACGGCCGTGGTGGCGCTGCCCGAGGTGTCGGTGGGCGTGATTCCGGGCGGCGGGGGTACCCAGTTGTTGCCGCGCCGGGTGGGCGCGGCACGCGCCGCCGAGCTGGTGTTCTCGGCGCGCCGGGTCGCCGCCGACGAGGCGCGCGAGCTGGGCCTCGTCGACCAGCTCGTGGACGCGGGCGAGGCCCGGACCGCGGCGCTTGAGCTGGCCGGTCGGATCGCCGCCCACTCGCCTGTGGGGCTGCGGGCGGCCAAGCGGGCGCTGCGCCTGGGCCAGGGCCTCGACCTGCGGGCCGGGCTTGAGGTGGAGGACGCGGCGTGGCGGTCGGTGGCCTTCTCCGGCGACCGGGCCAAGGGCGTGGCGGCGTTCAACGAGAAGCGGACGCCTCAGTGGCCGGGTGAGTGAGCGGACGGGCGCGGGCGGCGTGCCGGGGGGTCCGGTTGGTAGGGATGCGGGAGGTTACGGGCGAGCGACGTTGACCGTCCTTGCGCGTTGACCGAGACTCCGGGGGCGGGAGAGTGCGCCGGCATGGGCCTCTCCTTCCGCGCCTCAACCTGCCGCGAGCGGAAATCGCCGAACATTCTTACGCTGAGGTGCAGGCATGTGCAGAAAGTGACGGACCGGGGCGATGCGAGGCTGGCTGCCGTGGTGGGGCTCGCGCAGGCGATGGCCGCCGCGCACACGGCACGGGAGTCTATGCGTGCCGCCGCGCTGAGCGCGCTGGCCGCGCTGGAGGGGTCGTTCGCCGCGATCTGCGTGTGGGAGCGCGAGCTGGGTCGGCTGCGGGTGCTGGTCAACGTCGGGGAGCTGGCGCCGGGCGAGGAGCAGTTCCCGGTGGACGAGGCGTACCCGGTGCACGACTTCCCGGAGATCACGGAGTTCCTGCACGAGCGGTGGATCAACGGCGGCGAGCCGCGCGCCTGGGTGGAGACGGCGTCGGGCGAGGTGGCCACGGACTGGGCGGCGGCCGAGGCGCCCGGCTCGGGTGGTGGGCGCCGTGGCGGGGCGCGGTCCGGGCGGGTCGCGGCGCTGCGACGGCGCGGCCGGGGCTGCTGCGTGGTGGCGCCGATCGTGCTGCGCGGGCGGGCGTGGGGCGAGCTGTAAGTGGCGCGGCCCCCGGGGCGGCCGGCGTTCGACCGGGCCGACGCCGACTTCGCCACCGTGCTGGCATCGGTCACGGCCGCCGGGATCGCCCAGAGCGAGCGGCTTGAGGAGGCGCACCGGCTGGCCTTCACCGACCCGCTGACCGGGCTCGCCAACCGGCGCGCGGTGGACATGCGGCTCGACGAGGCGCTGGAGGCGCACACCCGGCGGGGCGCGGTGGTGAGCCTGGTGGTGTGCGACCTCAACGGGCTCAAGCGTGTCAACGACTCGCTGGGCCACGAGACGGGCGACCGGCTGCTGGAACGATTCGGCTCGGTGCTCTCGGTGTGCGGGGCGATGCTGCCGGGGGCGCTGGCTGCCCGGCTCAGCGGCGACGAGTTCTGCCTGCTCGCGGTCGGCCCGCCGGCGGACGAGGTGGTAGCGGTCGCCGACGAACTGTGCCGCCGGGCGGGCGCCCTCGAACTGGGTGAGGGCGTGGCCTGCGGCGTGGCGTCCACCGGCGACCCGATCGGCCCGGTGCGCTCGGCGCGCCGGCTGTTCCGGCTGGCGGACGCGGCCCAAGTACCGCGCGAAGGCCGCCCACGTGGACCGCCCGGTGGTCGCCGGTCGCGACGGCGGCACCAAGGACCCGGTGGTCCGGCTCGCCGACGCCCCGGCCCCCACCGCGGACCGTCGCCGCATCCGTGGCCGGGGCCGGGGCAACGGCGCCTCCCGGGGCAAGGCCGCCCCCCAGCCCGGCGGCGCCCCGGGCGGCACGCTCGGCGCCCCCGCCTCCCCGGGCGCCGGCAACGGCCCCGGCGGCGGTCTGTCCGGTGGCGGTGGCGTGCCCGGCGGCGGGCTGGCGGGGGCCGCGGGCGGCGGTGAGCGCGGGCGCGGGCGCGCGGCGGGTCTGGAGGCGCTCGGCTCGGCTGGCGCGGGCTGCCGACGGGGGGCGTGGCGCGCGGGGCGCCGGTGGACGTCGCCCGTACGCTGCCCCGGCGCTCAGTGGCGTCGCGCCCAGAGGATCAGCAGGGTGACGAGCGCCGAGCCTCCCGCGCTCGCCGCGCCGGCCAGGGCATGGAGCGCGAGGCGGCGGGTCAGCCGCCGCCACCGGCGGGGCCGACCCGGTGGCGGCGCCTGTTCGCCGTCGTGGGGGCGGTGGCTGGGTGGGTGGGTGCTGGTGATGGCTCCTCCTCGGGTCGGTGCTGGCCGGTGTCGCTCACTGTCGACCGGCGGTAGGGAGTTGCGGCAAGGGGCGACGGGGGGTGCGTGGGGAATCGGCGACACCGCCCGGCACCCGTCGCCGGGGCGGCGCCGGGGTGTCGCCGATGTGACTGGCAACGGTCGAACCGGTCGTCAGCCGTACACCGGGCCGCGATAGTCGGGGAGTTGGCGGTCGTCCCCGCCGACACGAGCGGCGGGACACGTCACCGGGCCCGCGACACACCAAGTCAAGAGGCGGGCGTGGCAGGCGAGAGCACGGCAGGCGCACTGGCCCCGCTGAACACCGGACTGGCCGAGGACAAACGGGCGTTGGCCCAGACGCTGCGCGAGCTGTTCGCGTGCATGGACATCAGCGTCCGGCGCTACGCGATACACTGGCACTTCGACAAGGGCACGGTCTCCCGCTACCTGAACGGTGGCCGGACCCCGCCCTGGTCGTTCATCGCGAACCTGATGGCCGACCTCGCCGACGAGGGCAAACCGGTCACGGCCGAGGTCGAGCTGTTGCTGCGGGAGTTGCACGGCAGGTCGCGGCGGGCCGGCTCCGCCGCCTCCGAGGTCCAGCGGCTCCAGGACCGGCTCGCCGAGGCCGACGAGGAGGCGAGCCAGGGCAAGGCGCTGGCCAGGGCGCTGACCGAGGTCTTACGGGACCGGGAACGGCGGCTCGCGACGCTCCAGCGCAAGATCAACCGGCTGGAGGACGAGCGCGCGGCGGACCGCCACGCCTACGGCCAGGCCCTGATCGCCTGGCGCGCCACCTACCAGGAGCTGCGGGAGGAGCGCGACCGGCTGCTGCACGAGGTGGACGACCTCCAGGGCGCGCTGGCCGACGCCAAGCGGGAGGTCACCGAGGCCGAGGAGCAGTGCACCCGGTTGGAGGGGCAGCTCGCGGAGGCCGAGAAGCGGGCCGGCGAGGCCGGCGAGCGCCCGGGCCTGCTGGAGATCCTGGAGACGACGGATCGTACGGCCTCGGTACCCCAACTGGTCGACCTGGTGACCCACCTGAGCGTGCCGGGGCGTACCGCGATGGCCACCGAGCTGGTGAAGTCGGCGGGTCAGTCGCGTCCGGTGGAGGAGGCCGCCTCCCTGATCGAGGCGCTGTACGGAGCGGGGCACCACCGGCAGGCGGAGGCGGCGCTGCCCGCCCTGGTGCTGGTGCGGCCCGCCGCCGACGCCGCCGTCTTCATCCGCCACTTCGGCGGGGAGGGCCTGGAGGCCGCCACGGCGACCGTCATGAAGACCTCGCTGGAGATCCACGCGATGTCCGACATCGCGCACGTGGCGCTGCGTCTGGTCCGGTTCGGGCAGACGGCCAGCGCGCGGGTGTACCTGGGGGCCGCCGCCACCGTCAAACCCGTCGCGGACGTGGTGGACCTGGTCGTCCTGCTCGACGGCGTGGGCGCCCGGCAGACGGTCGAGGCTGCCCTGGAGGTGTGCGCGCGGGAGCGCTCCGTCCAGGAGGTGGCCGAGCTGTGCGAGCTGTTGGCGCTGGGCCCGTCCCGCGAGGCGGCGGCCTGCCTGGAACGGGTGGCGGCCGAGACGCGCCTCGCCCGTGACGTCGTGGACCTGGCGGTGATGGTCTCCCGGTTCGCCTACTCCGGCGCGGACCGGCTGCTGTGGCACAGCGTCGACCACCGGCGGCACGAGCACGGGCACCTGGTCGCGCTCGTCACGGCGCTGCACACGGCGAGCCTCTAGGAGGGGGCCACCTGGCTGCTCTCCCACGCGGTGGGCGACTGGAGCGTGCCGGAGGTCGGGAGGCTGGTGGGCGCGCTGTACGCCGCCGGACACTGGCGGCACGCGGTCGACGTACTGACCCAGGCGCTGCGCGCGCACGGCCCGGACGAGGCGGCCACGCGAGCCGGGTCTTCTGGAGGGGCCTGCGCAGCCACTTCGCCGGGCACGCGGTGCACCGGTGCGCAGCGTGCGTCACGGTGGCAGCGACCTGCTGGCCCCCGCCGCGTTGCGGGATCACGCCCAGCGGGCCTCGGTCGGCGACGTCGTGGAGCTGGCCTGCGCCCTGGCGGCGGCCGGGCATCCCCAGGACGCGCGCTCCCTGCTGGCCCAGGCGTGCAGCGGCGACCGCGCCCGTTTCCTGGGCCTGCTGTCGGGCCTGGCCAGCCGGGACGAGCGGCTCGCGCGGTCGCTCGTACGGGACGTGGCGCTGGGCGCGCCGTTCCCGGAGCGGGTCAGGCTGGCGGTGGCGCTCGCGGCCTCCTCCGCCGAGACCGCCGCGTACGAGCAGTGCCTTCTGGAAGCGCTGCGCCAGGGGGACCCGGGGGAGCTGGCCGAGTTCACCTGGCTGCGCAAGGCCGCCCGCAAGAAGTGGAAGAAGGCCCTGTACCAGGTCGCCAGGGACGGCCTGCGGTGCGAGCGCAGGCAGCGGCAGCGGGAGTTCGTCCGCAAGATACCGGGGCTCGCGGGGCGTGGGGCGGACGAGGCGGCGGAAGCGGAGGTCGCGACGAACGGATGGTGACAGGTCGCGATTCAGTCTCTAGGGTGCCTGAATATGGATATGCACTCTGTGGTGGTGGGGACGTCCGGTACGACCGCCGGGGACGTGATCGCTGTGGCGCGCGGGCTGGTGCGCGTCGAGCTGTCGCCGCAGTCCCTGGCCGGTGTCGCGGCCTCGCGCCAGGTCATCGACGAACTCGCGGCCAAGCCCGACCCCGTGTACGGGGTCTCGACGGGCTTCGGGGCGCTCGCCGTCCGGCACATCAGCCCCGAGCTGCGCGCCCAGTTGCAGCGCAACATCGTGCGCTCGCACGCGGCCGGCATGGGGCGGCACGTCGAGCGCGAGGTGGTGCGCGCGCTGATGTTCCTGCGCCTAAAGACGTTGGCCTCCGGGCACACCGGGGTGCGCCCCGTGGTGGTCGAGACGATGGCCGCGATCCTGAACGCCGGGATCACCCCGGTCGTGCACGAGTATGGCTCGCTCGGCTGCTCCGGCGACCTCGCGCCGCTCTCGCACTGCGCGCTCACCTTCCTCGGCGAGGGCGAGGCGCAGGGCCCCGACGGTGCGCTGCGGCCCGCCGCCGAACTGCTCGCCGAGCACGGCATCGCGCCGGTCGAGCTGCGCGAGAAGGAGGGGCTCGCGCTGCTGAACGGCACCGACGGCATGCTGGGCATGCTCGTCATGGCCTGCGCCGACCTGGCCCCCCTGTTCACCTCGGCCGACATCACGGCCGCCCTCTCGCTTGAGGCGCTGCTCGGCACGGACCGGGTGCTCGCCCCCGAGTTGCACGCCATCCGCCCGCACCCCGGGCAGGCGGCCAGCGCCGACAACATGCTGCGCGTGCTGGCCGGTTCCGGGCTGACGGGCCATCACCAGGACGACGCGCCCCGGGTGCAGGACGCGTACTCCATCCGCTGCGCGCCGCAGGTCGCCGGCGCCGGCCGCGACACCCTCGCGCACGCGCGCCTGGTGGCCGAGCGCGAACTGGCCGCCGCGGTGGACAACCCCGTGGTGCTGCGCGGGGCCGACGGCACGGGACGGGTCGAGTCCGACGGCAACTTCCACGGCGCGCCGGTCGGCTACGTCCTGGACTTCCTCGCCATCGCCGTCGCCGACCTCGGCTCCATCGCCGAACGGCGCACCGACCGGCTCCTGGACAAGAACCGCTCGCACGGCCTGCCGCCCTTCCTCGCCGACGACGCGGGCGTGGACTCCGGCCTGATGATCGCTCAGTACACGCAGGCCGCCCTGGTCAGCGAGTTGAAGCGGCTGGCGGTGCCGGCCTCGGTCGACTCCATCCCGTCCTCCGCGATGCAGGAGGACCACGTCTCGATGGGCTGGTCGGCCGCGCGCAAGCTGCGTACGGCGGTGGACAACCTGACCCGGATCATCGCGGTCGAGCTGGTCACCGCGACCCGCGCCATTGAGCTGCGTACGGGCATGACCCCGGCGCCGGCCACCCAGGCCGTGCTCGCCGCCGTGCGCGCGGCGGGTGTCGAGGGCCCCGGGGCGGACCGTTTCCTCGCCCCTGACCTGGCCGCGGCCGAGGCGTTCGTGCGCTCGGGCGCGCTCATCGAGGCCGTAGAGCCGGTGACGGGTCCGCTCGCCTGACCCCACGGGGAGGCGCCCCAGCGCGACCGGGCCCGCCGGACAGCCGGGCCCGGCCGGGTGCTCTAGAGGGCGCGCGAGCGGCGCAGCCAGACGGTGACCATCGCCGCGCCGAGGCCGAGGAAGCCGACGCCGCCCACCACGTACGGGGTCGTGTCGATGCTGCCGGACTCGGCGAGCCGCGCCTGGCCGGCGGGGGCGTTCGGTCCCGCGGCGGGGACCGGTCGCGACGACGGCTGACGGTTCTCGGGGCCGTCCTCCGTCGCCTTGGCGGAGGACACGAACCACAGAGCACACAGCAACACGCCAGCGGCAGCGGCGGTCAGCAGTGGTCAGCGTGCGGTGGTCACGTAAGAGATCCCCCTTGTGCTGGCGGCCAATCGGCCCTGTATCGGCCGATGGTAGTGACCGCTGCGGGTCGCGCGGAAGGCTGGGCGCGGGCCGCCTACGCTCCGGAACATGAGCACTCCGGAAACATCCACGTTCGTACGGCTTCGCGTGGAGTTCGTACTCGACATCAACGACGCCGAACAACTGGCCGGCGCCGCGCGGGAACAGATCGACGGCGACGCGTTCATGCCCGAGGAGGAGCGCGCGCACGCGCGGGTGGCCATCCGCGACGACCAGGCCGAGGCGCTCGCCTACCTCATCGACCCGTACGCCCTGGTCAAGGAGGTGCCCGGGATCGAGCTGGCCCAGGCGTCGTGGAGCAGCGAACCCGTCGACTACGACCCGGACGCCCAGGTGTGGGGCCTGGACGACGACGAGGACCTGTACGACGACCTGCCAGACGACTGTGGGGACGAGGACGGCGCCGCCCACGACGTGGGGCTCGGCGGGCGGATCGACGCCGCGGCGGACGACCCCGACGCCTACGACCCGGCCGGCGGCTGGGCGCAGGGCGGGCTGGGCGGGAGGGTAACGAAACCGATGCGGGAAGGGGGCGGCGGACGCTGACCCGTACCACCGGAGCCCCGGTCAGGCATATGGTCTGACCGGGGTCTTTTGGTGAGTGGCCTTGCCCACAGTTCCACTGGTAGTGGAACGGGCCAAAAGGTGCATGCGTTCATATGCAGTGGCCGGTACGCCTGTCTGCCCGACCGTCCGGCTCGGGGATTGACGGGGTTCAGCAGTAATGGAGAAGCGTGTGATGACGGACGGCAAGCGCCGCAAGGGCCTCGTGGCCGTGGCTGCGCTGCTCGGCGGCGTACTGACCCTCTCCGCCTGTGGCGGTGGCGACAAGGAGAAGCCGGGCAAGTCGCAGGCCCAGGTGGACAAGGCCGCGGCGGAGGACGCGTCCGACGCGCGCATCAAGATCACGCCGAAGGACGGTGCCGACAACGCCGGCATCAACAGTGACGCCAAGGTCACCGTGAGTAGCGGCAAGCTCTCCGAGGTCACCATGACCAGCGCCGCGGGGACCGAGGTCCCCGGCGTGATATCCCCGGACGGCACGTCCTGGAAGCCGAGCGGGCAGCTTGAGCGCTCGACCGTGTACAAGATCAAGGCGACCGCGCAGGACTCCGAGGGCCGCAAGGCCACGGAGAACACGTCCTTCACGACCGTCTCCCCGAGCAACAGCTTCATCGGGAACTTCACGCCCGAGGACGGCTCCACGGTCGGCGTCGGCATGCCCGTGTCGATCAACTTCGACAAGCCCGTGACGAACAAGAAGGACGTGCAGTCCGCGATCAACGTCACGAGCACCGGCGGCCAGGAGATCGTCGGCCACTGGTTCAGCGCCAACCGCCTCGACTTCCGGCCAAAGGAGTACTGGAAGGCCGGGTCGCAGGTGAAGATGCATATGAAGCTCGACGGCGTCGAGGCGTCCAACGGCGTCAAGGGCGTCCAGGACAAGACCGTCAGCTTCAAGATCGGCCGCTCGCAGGTCAGCACGGTGGACGCGAAGACCAAGCGGATGACCGTGGTGCGTGACGGCAAGAAGATCAAGGACATCCCGATCTCGGCGGGCAGCGCCGCGAACCCGACGTACAACGGCCAGATGGTGATCTCCGAGAAGTTCAAGGAGACCCGGATGGATGGCTCGACGGTCGGCTTCACCGGCAAGGACGGCAAGGGCGAGTACGACATCAAGGACGTGCCGCACGCCATGCGGCTGTCCACGTCGGGCACCTTCATCCACGGCAACTACTGGGGCTCCGACTCGATCTTCGGCGCCGCCAACACCAGCCACGGCTGCATCGGCCTGAACGACGCCAAGGGCGCGGGCGACCCCTCGCGGGACGGCGCCTGGTTCTACGAGCAGACCATCCTCGGCGACGTCGTCGTGATCAAGAACTCCCCGGACAAGACCATCAAGCCGGACAACGGGCTCAACGGCTGGAACATGGCCTGGGACGAGTGGGTCGCGGGCAGCGCCGTCTGACCCCCACCACCCCGCTGAACCCCACCCGCTGAACCCCACCCGGGTCCGCGCCCCACGCGCCGACCCACCCCGGGCCGACGGCCCGATCCCCTCCCCGCCGCCGGGCGGCGATCGGCACCCCGCCGATCGCCGCCCGGCGGACGTCGTACCGCCCCCGGCGGCACGGTCGCCCTCGGGCGAGCCGGGCAGTCGGGTGCCGGTGTGGTGGAGTGGTGTGGGCGCACGGGCCGTACGGGCGGGGTCGGACAGGCGGGCGGGCGGCAGAGGCGGGCAGGCGTGTGACGGCGGGAGGCTGTGGTGGGTGAGCGCGAGGAGACGGGCGCGCTGGTGGAGCGGGTGCTGCGGGAGGTGCTGAGCGTGCCGGCCGGCGCCGACGCGGACGCGGACCTGCCGCTGGACGCCGGCGCGCAGGTACTTGATGTTGGTCTCCAGGTTGACTGGCCCGACGCCCGCCTTGAGCAGCGCCGCCTGCGTCAGCCCCGCGGCCTGGAACAGGCCCCACCCGGGCGTGCTCCGTGTACTGGATGTACACGCTCATGTTGAGGTGTCCCTGCGAGTCCGTCTCATAGCCACGTACGGTGATCGGCTGCATGGGACCCCTCGTTCGGTTCTCGTCTGCCGGGCCGTCGTGGCCCGATCTGCCAGACCTGCGTGATCGGTTGACCACCCGTGACTATCGTCGGTGCCGGGGCTCCAGGCAAACGCCGGACGGTGTGGCCCTGCGCACAGCCGCCGGGCCGCGCGCCCCGTACGCCCCACCCCGTACGCCCCCGGCGCGGCCGCCTCGCCGCTACGCCGCGGCCTGGCCCCCGCCGCCGACCCGGGCCAGCAGTTCGACGCCTCCCGCGCTGCCGACGTGCGCGTACCGCGCGGTGGGGTGCAGTTGGCGGGCGTAGTCGACGAGTTGGTCCGGAGTGCGGCCGTTCGGCTCGTGCAGGGCGATGTAGTCCGGCAGCACGCCGCGGGTGTCGCCGATCCACAGCACCCGGCAGCGCTGCGTGAGGCGGCTGATGGGTCCTATGTTGGCCTCCACCGTGGCATCGTCGGGGACGCGGTCGAGCAGGTGTTCCGCCCCGTTGACCCAGGCCGGCTTGCGGTAGGTGTCCGCCTCGGTCAGCCCGGCCATGGGCAGCGCGGTGCACAGCGCCAGGCCCGCGGCGGCGGCCGCGGCCGGCAACTGGTCGGCGTAGCCGCGCCGGCTGAGCCGTGAGCGCTGGACCGAGTCCACGAGGGCGAGGAAGACCACCGGCATCAGCACGGCGCTGTAGTGCCAGTCGGTGCCCCAGTAGTGCTCCTCGTGCGAGACGAAGCGCCACCCCAGCGTCGGCAGCGCCACGAGCAGCAGCGGGGAGCGCAGCGCGAGCAGCCCGGTGGTGGGCACCAGGACCCAGGCCAGCGTGCGCAGCGCCGTCTCCAGCAGGATGGTGGGGGCCGGGCCGCCGCCCTCGGCGTCGATCTTGTTCCAGTAGTCGTACGAGCCGCTGGTGTTGAACTCCGGGATCACCACGCTGAGCGCGAACGCCGAGGCCAGTACGCCGAATCCGATCAGGCCCAGGGCCAGCGGCGTCACCTTCTCCTGCGCGCGGCGCCCGCGCAGGAACAGCACCACGCCGATCGCCGCGACGGTGGCCCCGAGGTCCTCCTTGACCAGCACCAGCGGCGCCGCCCAGCACGCCGCTGCCGGCCAGCGCTCGCGCAGCAGCGCCTCCAGGGCGAAGGCGATCAGCGGGACGCCGAAGCAGATCTTGTGGAAGTCGAAGTCCACGGCCCGCTGCACGCTCCACGAGACGCCGTACGCCACGCCGACGGCCAGGCCACGGCGGCGGCCGAGCAGGCGCGCCGCGACCCGGGTGACCGGCACGGCCGAGACGGCGAACAGCAGGGCCTGCGCCACCAGCAGCGTCACCGGGCTGGGGAAGACCCGGTAGAATGGCGCGAGCAGCGCGGTGACCGGGCTGAAGTGGTCGCCGAGCACGTTGGTGCCCGGTCCCTTGAGGTGGACGACGGGCGCCTGGAAGTGCGCGTAGGAGCGCACCGCCTGCTCGAATATCCCCAGGTCCCAGGACATCGACGCGAACCGGCAGTAGCGGGTGACCGACAGCGTCGCCGTACGCCGCGAACAGCGCGGCGGCCAGCCAGTACGGGTCGAACCTGGCCTCCCGCAGCCGCCGCGCGAGGCGCCGCGGTCGGTGCCCGGTGGGCTGCGCGTCGGGGGAGCCGTCGGGCACCACCGCCTCGGCTGAGGCGGCGACGGAGGGGGCCGAATCCATGGTGCGGTCCTTTGGCTGCGAGCGGCGGTGCGCGGTGCCTGCGCGCGGGGACGAAGGAGCCCACCCCCGCCGCAAAGATACGCGAATCGGACCCGCTCCCAGCAGGGGTGTCACCGACCCAAGCCGGGGTCCGGGCGGCGGTCCGCGCCGATCGCGTCGCTCCCGCCACCTCGCGCCGCGACAGCCCGTACCGTGATGCCGCCCCACGGCACACCCACGCCCCGCGCCTGACGAACGGACAGCACCCCGTGATACGCGCCCGCCGCACCGCCCTGCCCGCCGCGGCCCTCGCCGCGCTGCTCGCGCTCACCGGCTGCTCGCCCGAGCAGGACGGGGCGGGCAAGGGCGGCTCGCCGAGCGGCGGGCCCGCGCCGAGCGCCGGCACGGCCAGCGCGCTGCGGGCCCTGGACGACCTGGTGGTCAAGGGGCGCGCGCCCAGGACCGGGTACGAGCGCGGCCGGTTCGGGCGGGCGTGGACCGACACCGACCGCAACGGCTGCGGCACCCGCGACGACATCCTCCGGCGCGACCTGAAGGACGTGCGGTTCCGCGACGGCAAGTGCGTCATCGTCGCCGGCACCCTGGCCGACGACCCGTACACCGGCCGCGACGTCGCCTACCGGCGCGGCCGCAGCAAGGTGGACATCGACCACGTCGTCGCGCTCTCCGACGCCTGGCAGAAGGGTGCCGGTCGGTGGCCGCGCGGCAAGCAGGTCGCCTTCGCCAACGACCCGCTCAACCTGATCGCGGTCGAGGCGTCGGCCAACCGCCGCAAGAGCGACGGCGACGCCGCCACCTGGCTGCCGGCCAACACCGGCTACCGCTGCCCGTACGTGGCGCGGCAGGTCGCGGTGAAGAAGAAGTACGGGGTGTGGGTCACGCGCGCCGAGAAGGACGCGATGGCCCGGGTGCTGCGCGGCTGCCCGTCGACCGCCCTGCCGGTCGCCACCGCCCCCACCGAGGCGCCGGGGCGCTGAGCCGGCGGGCTGGATCGTGCACCGGGCGCTGGACCGGCGCGCCGGTCCAGCGGGCCGTCCGGGGAGGGGCGGGGCGGGCGCGCGGGCGGTGTTCCGTCCGCTAATTCGCCCGTACGTCCCGCTCGCGCATCCCAACCGAACACGAATCGTTGGTTGAACCAGTGGCTGCCGCCGCTGCGACTCCTTACCATCGATCAACGCCAGGTCGATGCGCACACCCCTGGAGGCGTTCCGCCCGCCCCTCCTCAGGTCTTGAACCTTGCCGGGAGGCTCCATGCTGCGTTCGCTTCGAAGCCCCAGGACCGCGCGGAGGCGCAGGGCCGCGCTCGCCGTCTCCGCCGTGGCACTGCTCGGCACGGTGCCGCTGCTCACCGGCTGCGGAAGCGACGCGCACCCCGGGGCGGCGGCCGTCGTGGATGGTGACCGGATCACCGTCTCGCAGCTCCAGTCGCAGGTTGCGCACGTACGAGACGCCCAGCGTGACTCCCCGCAGGCCACCGAGCTGATCGCGCGCTCCGGTCAGCTCAGCCGGGACACGCTGATCCGCATGATCCACACGAGGGTGGTGGGGCGCGCCGCCAAGGACAACGGCATCACGGTCACGCCGCGCGAGGTGCAGCAGGAGGTCAAGCGGGCCGAGAACCGGCCGGGCGGCGCCGAGGCGCTGCGCATCGTCTTCCTCGAGCAGGGCATCGCGCCGCGGCAGATCAACGCGACGATGCGGGTCGAGCTGCTGCGCATGAAGCTGGTCCAGCAACTCGGCGAGGGCCCCGCCGTGACCGCGTTCCAGACCACCTCCAAGCGCCTGGGCATCGACGTGAACCCGCGGTACGGTAGTTGGGACAGCCTGCAGGGCCGGGCCGTGCCGACCAAGGAGCCGTGGATCAAGGTCGACGAGCCACAGCGGCGCCCGTCGTAGCCGGCTCCCACGGGTGGGTTACGTTCGAGGGGTGAACGTTCCTCGAACGTCGGCCCCCCAGGCCGCCCGCGGCACCGGCCGACTCGTCCTGCTGACCACCACCCACCGGGTCGCGCCGGGTCTGCTGTCCTGGCCCGCGTGGCAGGCGCTGCGCGCGGCGGACCGGGTGCTGTGCGCCGACGCGGACCACCCCCAACTCCCGTACCTGCGGGACGCGGGGATCGCTGTCGAGATCGCCGAGGCCGACGCCCGCACTCTGGTGGCGTACTGCGTCGCCGATGCCCCTGCTGCCGCTGCCGCCGGTGGGGCTGGCGCCGGTGGTGGGGCTCACGCCGGTGGTGAGGCCGGGGCGACCGCCGGCGGGCGCACCGTCGTCGTGGTGACCTCGGTCGCCGGCGAGTCCGCCCTCACCAACGAGCTGGCCGCCCTCGCCGGCTCGGGCCGCGCCGCCGTGCCCGACCTGGAGTTGCTGCCCGGCTCGTACGACCTGCCCGGGGTACGCCTCCTCGACCTGGTGCAGATCATGGACCAGATCCGGCTGGCCTGCCCGTGGAGCAGCCAGCGCACCCACCGGGACCTGGCCAAGTACGGCATCGAGGAGGCGTACGAGCTGGTCGAGGCCATCGAGGCCGGGGACCGCGACGAGCTGCGCGAGGAACTTGGCGACGTGCTGCTCCAGGTCGTCTTCCACGCCCGCATCGCGCAGGACGACCCGGCGGAGCCGTTCGGCATTGACGACGTCGCGGCCACCATCGTGGACAAGCTGGTCCGCCGCCACCCGCACATCTTCGGCGACGCGACCGCGCGCACGCCCGAGGAGGTTAAGGAGCTGTGGCTGCGGACGAAGGCGGTCGAGAAGCAGCGCAGCTCGGTCACCGAGGGTGTCCCGCTCGGCCAGCCCGCGCTCGCGCTGGCCGCCAAGCTTGCGCTGCGGGCCCGCAAGGCCGGCATTTCCGCGCTGCCCGACGGCCCCGGGGTTGGCTACGAGCTGCTGGCGCTCGCGGCCCGCGCCGAGGCGGCGGGCACCGACCCCGAGACGGCGCTGCGGGCCGCCGCGCGCATCTACCGGGACGCGATCCGCGCGGCGGAGGAGTCGGACGCGCAGGCGTCGGGTGCCATGGACGCCGGGGAGCCGGCCGAGTAGCCGCCGCCCGGGCTCGCGGCGGCACGGCCCGCTACGGGGCGGGCGCCTGGGCCGGGGCGCGGGCGGGGCCGCGAGGAGCAGCGCGCCCGCCGCCAGGGCCGCGCCGGCCACGCAGGTCGCCGGCCAGCCGCCCGCCGCCCAGACGCCCGACGTGATCGCCGAACCCGCCACGCCGCCGGCGAAGTAGTTGCTCATGTAGGCGGAGTTGAGCCGGTTGCGGGCCTCGGGACGTACCGCGTACACCAGGTTCTGGTTGCTGATGTGGACGCCCTGCACGGCCAGGTCCAGGGTCAGCACGCCGAGCAGCAGCGCGGCCACCGCCCACGGGCCGCCGGGGCCGGCGGCGAGCAGCGGGCCCCAGGAGAGCAGCAACAGCAGCGCGCCGACGCGGCTCACCTGGTGGGCCAGGCCGCGGTCGGCCAGCCGGCCGCTCATCGAGGCGACGAGGGAGCTGGCCGCGCCCACCAGGCCGAGGAGCCCGATCGCCGAGTCGGACCAGCGGTAGTCGGGCCCGGAAAGCAGGAAGGTCATCGCGGTCCACAGGACGCTGAACGAGCCGAACGTCAGCGCCCCGATCGCTGCCCGCCGCCGCAGCACCGGCTCCTGTCCGAGCAGCTCGGCCGTCGAGTGCAGCAGCGCCGGGTAGCGGAGCGTGGAGGTGGGCCGCAGCCGGGGCAGGTAGCGGTGGAGCAGCACCGCGAGGATCGCCATCAGGGTGGCGTTGACCTAGTATGTTGACCTAGTATACGGTACGCCAGCCGCCGAGGTCGGCCAGTACGGCGGCGGCCGTGCGGGCCAGCAGGATGCCGAGCAGTAGCCCGGACATGACGGTGACCACGGTGCGCCCGCGCTCGTGCGGGGCGGCGAGGGTGGCCGCGTACGGGACGACGACCTGGGCCGCGACCGAGGCGAAGCCAGTCAGGGCGGTGCCGACGAGGAGCAGGGCCCCGTTGGGGGCGCTGGCGGTGACCGTGAGGAAGGCGGCGGTGGCCGCGGTGAGGCCGACCGCGAGTCGCCGCCGCTCGACCAGGTCGCCGAGCGGGACCAGCAGCACCAGGCCGAGCCCGTAGCCCACCTGGGCCACCGTGACCACGAGCGCGGCCAGCGAGGAGCCGAGGCCCAGGTCGTCGCCGATGGTGTCGAGGAGGGGCTGGGCGAAGTAGTTGCCCGCCACGGACAGGCCGGCCGCCACCGACATCAGCAGCAACAGGCCGCGCCCGATGCCCGGCGCGCCCGCGCCCGCGTCCGGCTCGGCGCTGCCCGCCCCGTCACCACCCGACCCGGCCGCGTCCCGCACGGCGCCTCCCGTCCCGGCCGCTCGCGACCCGTCCCCGCGCGGTCCGCTCCCGTGTGACCCGGTCGCGGGCGACCCGCTTCCGTGCGTCCCGGTCGCGGGCGGCCTGGCCGCGTCCGGCGCTGTCCTCCGTACGCCGTCGTCCCGCATGCTATACTCCGCCATCCTCGCCGCGCGCCTCCTGTCGGGCCGGTCGTGCTCCGCGCGTCGGAGCGCGGTGCCCGCCCGACCCTCCCCCGACGGGGACGGGGGCGTCCAGCGCTTAATCGCCTGGCCACCCATCGTGCTCGCCGACCGGGGCGGGGCGCCGGGGGACGGCGTGCGGGAGGGGGAACCCGGGGCGCGTGCGGCGTTTTGTCCAGTTGGGCCGACTGAGCACGGACAAGATGGGGTACTCGTGGTGCATGAACATCCAGAGCATGGCCCCACCACCGGTCATCCGACGGGCTTGGCCTCGGACGCGGTCGTCGAGCTCGCCATCAAACGCGACCTCCTGGTCGGCATCGCGCCCTTCGTGGCCGGGCTCGCCGTCGTCGCCGTGCTTATCCTGGCCGTGGTCTACGGCCTCCGCCGCCGCGACCGCGAGCCGCCGCCCTCGCAGGAGCCCCAGCGGCGCTCCGGCGCGTGGGAGACCTCCGACGAACACCGCTCCGGCCACTGCCCACCGGACCACGGCCCCGGCCACCAGGAGGGTGGGGAGATCGGCTACGAAACCCAGCACCGGGTGCCGGACGAGGTGCCGAAGCACGACGGACGGCACCGGATGATGCCGTACGAGTTCAAGGACCCAAGGACCACGGCAACGAGGGCACCAGGCCCGCCCGCGAGGGCGAGTACACCGGCCGGCGCCGCCGCAAGTAGCCGCCCCGCCGCACCTCTCCCCCGGCCGTCACGGCACCGCTCCACCGCGCCGGGGGCCGGCGCGGGGCGAGTAGCGTCGGAGGGTGCCCGAAGAAACCACTCCCCGCCCACCGGGTCCGCACGCCCCCGAACCGGACGCGTCCGCTCCGGTCGGACCGGGATCGAGGGCACCGGGCCCAGCCGGGTCGGGCCCGGCCGCTCCGCGCTCAGCTGGGTCGGGCTCAGCCGGGTCGGGCTGGGACGAGTCGGGCTCGGACGGAGCGGGGCCAGCCGAGTCGGGCTTGGACGTGCCGGGGCCGGCCGCGTCGGAGGCGGGCGCGTTGGGGGCCGGCGTGCCGCCGATGCCGCCGCTGTTCACCTGGGAGTTCGCCAGCGACCCGTACCCGGCGTACGCCTGGCTGCGCGAGCACGCCCCCGTCCACAAGACCACGCTGCCCAGCGGTGTCGAGGCGTGGCTCGTGACGCGGTACGCCGACGCCAGGCGGGTGCTGGCCGATCCGCGGCTGTCGAAGAACCCGTTGCGGCACAGCGCCGCCGCGCACGCCAAGGGGCGGGTCGGCATTCCGGGGGAGCGCAGTGCCGACCTGATGACGCACCTGCTCAACATCGACCCGCCGGACCACACGCGGCTGCGCCGGCTGGTCTCCGCGGCGTTCACGCCGCGCCGCGCCGCCGAGTTCGCACCGCGCGTGCGGGAGCTGACCGACCAGTTGATCGACGCGTTCGCCGAGCGCGGCAGCGCCGACCTGATCCACGAGTTCGCCTTCCCGCTCCCCATCTACGCCATCTGCGACATGCTCGGCGTCCCGCCCGAGGACCAGGACAACTTCCGGAACTGGGCGGGCATGATGATCCGGCACGGCGGTGGACCGCGCGGCGGCGTGGCCCGCGCGGTCAGGAAGATTCGCGACTACCTCGCCGACCTCATCCACCGCAAGCGCGAGAACCTGGTCGACGACCTGATCTCCGGGCTCATCAGGGCCAGCGACCACGGCGAGCACTTGACCGAGAACGAGGCCGCGGCCATGTGCTTCGTCCTCCTCTTCGCCGGGTTCGAGACGACCATCAACCTCATCGGCAACGGCACCCTGGCCCTGCTGCGCCACCCCGCCGAGCGGGCCAGGCTCCAGGCCGCGCTGGCCACGGGGGACACCGCGCTCCTGGACACCGGCGTGGAGGAGCTGCTGCGGTACGACGGGCCGGTCGAGCTGGCCACCTGGCGGTTCGCCACCGCGCCGCTGACCATCGACGGGCAGCACGTCGCGACGGGCGACCCGGTCCTGGTGGTGCTCGCCGCCGCCGACCGCGACCCGCGTCGCTTCCCCGACCCCGACCGGCTCGACCTCTCCCGCCGCGACAACCAGCACCTGGGCTACGGCCACGGCATCCACTACTGCGTGGGCGCCCCGCTGGCTCGCATCGAGGCGCGCATCGCGATCGGCACCCTGCTGACCCGGCTGCCCGACCTCCGGTTGGACGCCGACCCCGACGAACTGCGCTGGCGCGGCGGCCTCATCATGCGCGGCCTGCGCACCCTGCCGGTCACCTTCACCCCACCCGGCGGCCTGGCCTCCCCTTAGTACGGCGGCTCGCGCCGGCCGACCTCCTCTTGGTACGGCGTCCCCTTCATACGGCGGCCCGCGCGGGCACGGCCGCGACGGGTCGACTCCGGCGGCGTCGGCCTCCAGCGGCCTCCGCCTCCACTTCCACCTCCACCGGAGGTGACCTCCCACCGGGGCCGCGCCCGTGCGGTCGGCTGCGTAGGGCGCGTACGGCGATGGGAGGAGGCGCCGTTGACGCGCCCGGGTGCCGGAAAGGGGCGGCGGGCGCCCCGCGGGCCGGCCGTTCGACGTGCCGGGCAGCGCGACGCCGCCCGCCGCTGCCGACCCCGCGCATCCCGCGCCCCGCTCCTGACCTCCCGCGCCCCTCGGCACGGCCGCGCGCCGGGCGTTCGGCCGGCCGCCCGCGAACGCGCCACGGCCCTGTGCTAGGGCGCGGGCAATCGGACGCGCGCACCCGCGAACTGACGCCCCGTCAAGGGTGTGATCGCCACGTGACCTCCGCTACATCAGATTGTGACGGTCCCGGGCCGGCAGTATGTTCGACTGTGAAAATCTGCCGTCCACCTGAGAGGCCACCGCATGCGATCCGGCAACGGCAAACATCGCCGCCCCCGTCAGGCCCCGGCCATCGTCGTCGCCGCGGGGGTGACCGGCGCAGGAATCGCCCTCCCGCTGCTTGGCGCCACCAGCGCCGGCGCCGCCGACATGGCCACCTGGGACCGCGTTGCCGAGTGCGAGAGCGGGGGCACCTGGAGCGCCAAGGAGGGCAACGGGCGCTACGGTGGCCTCGGCCTGAGCCTGGACGCCTGGCAGCTCTACGGCGGCACGGACCACGCGCCCCGCCCGGACCTGGCCAGCCGCGCGCAGTAGATAGCCATCGCCCAGACGATCCTGTCCGAGCGCGGCCCCGTGGCCTGGAACGACTGCGCGCAGACGGCCGGCCTGACCGAGGACGGCGAGATCCCGGACGTCAACCCGGGCGGCCCCAGCCACGACGACCGGGGCACCGACCGGGGCGACTACGGCCACGCCCCGAGCCCGAGACCGGACGCGACCCCGGAGGCGAAGCCCACCCCGGACGACGCCAAGCCGCCCCCGACCGACGAGCGGAAGCCGGACGCCGAGCCGACCCCGGACGCCACGCACGGCCAGGACGAGGGGCCGGGCCGGAGCGGCGAGCCCAGCCCCGACGCGTCCGCGCCCAGTGACGACGCGGAGCCCACCGGGACGCCCCGCACCACCCCGGACCCGAGCCGGGGCGAGGAGCGGCCCGCGGGCCGCGGCGAGGCCGGGCGCGAGACGCCCGACGCGCCGCGTGGCGACGGGGAGCGGGCCGGCGCCGACGAAGGGGCGCGCTAGGACGGCGCGGGCACCGCAAGCACCGCGGCGAGCCCCGCGAGGAGCCCGCCGGCGCCCCGGGCCGCCCCGATGTCCGGGACGACGATCGCGAGCGCCCCGAGGGCCGGCACGCCGACCGTAGCGAGCGCGGGCGCGCGGGCGACCGGTCGGGCGAGGAGACGCGGAGTGAGCACCGGCTCCGGTCTGGTGACACGCTGTGGGCGATCGCCGAGCAGCACGAGACGCCGGGCGGTTGGCCGGCGCTCTACGAGGCCAACGAGAGCGTCATCGGGGACGACCCCGACTTAATCCTGCCCGGCCAGAAACTCGACCTGGGGGCCGCGGCGGAGCGCTGATCGGCCGTCACTTGGTGTATTTCACCCTGGTGTACACCGATTCGCGAAAGTGAGACATGGGTCTCGTTCGATCTCCGGCGTGTCGTGCTTGTCCATCCTTCAGGTGAACTGTCTGACCTGCGGTGATGTGATTTTCTTGCGGGTAAACCCCACTGACTTTCCAGAGATGTTGGGTTTGAGCACTCCGGGGATCTGTGATTACGGTCTTCATCGCTCGCTACCGCGGGCGCCACTGGTCGTCACGCCGAATCCTGCCGGCGGCCGGGGGGGAACCGACGCGTCAAGCGCCGAAGGCAGGAGCGGGGGAACCACAGGTAAGTGCCGGACGGTCCGTGGAACGAGGGGGCTGAACGGCTTGGGGTGAAGCCGCGGGAAACCGCGGCCGGGCAACTCACAGTCCGAACCCGACAGCTCACCTCGTAGGCGTCGGTGAGGAAAGCAACATGCTGATTTCCAAGAGCAAGCACCGCCGTCCGTCCAAGTGTACCCGCATCGCTACGCTCGCCGGTGTCACCGGTGCCGCCGTCGCCGTGCCGCTGATGGGGGCCACCGGCGCCAACGCCGCCACCACCGGCCAGTGGGACCAGGTCGCCCAGTGCGAGTCGACCGGCAACTGGTCGATCAACACCGGCAACGGCTACTACGGCGGCCTGCAGTTCTCCGCCTCCACCTGGGCCGCGTACGGCGGCACCGCCTACGCCCCGACCGCCGACAAGGCGTCCAAGGCCCAGCAGATACAGATCGCCGAGAAGGTCCTGGCCAGCCAGGGCAAGGGCGCCTGGCCGCACTGCGGCGTCAACCTGACCCAGGGCGGTTACACCCCGCCCAAGCCGCAGGCGCCGCAGCAGGCCGCGCCGAAGGCCGCCCCGAAGCACGCCGGCCCGCGCGCCTCGGACGACCAGGCCCCGGCCTCGGACGACCAGGCCCCGAGCCGCAGCTCCGAGCGGTACGTGCCCAAGCACGCCGCCCCGAAGCAGGCCGCGCCGCAGCAGAACGCCCCGAAGACGATCAAGAAGGGCGACGGAGAGTATAAGGTCGCGGCCGGCGACACCCTCGCCAAGATCGCTAAGGCCGAGAACGTCAAGGGCGGCTGGCAGAAGCTGTACGACCTGAACGACGACGTCGTCACCGACGCCGACCTGATCTACCCGGGCCAGCAGCTCCACCTGAGCTGATCCCCGCTTCCGGCGCCCGGCCGACTCCCCCCTAGCCGGCCCGGCGCCCGCCCCTCTCCGCCCCGGAGGGGCCGCAGACCGCCCCGCCACGGTGCGCCTTCCCCCGAGCGCATCGCGGCGGGGCTCCGCGTTTGCCACCCCGCGCGGGCCACGCCCAGGCAAGCCGCCCCCGTACGCGCCCCAGGCGCCACGCGCCGTGGCGCCGCCAGTACGGACGCCGCACGGACGCTGTCCGGCCGCCGGATGGACGCCGTGCCGACGCGGCCCGGACGCCCGGGCCCGGTAGGCATGCCGCGGGCGCCTCGCGCGGACGTCCCGGCCGGCGCTGTCCGGGCCCCCGCGGCCGATTCGGTTGCGCCGTTCACCCACCGATCTGCGCTTTTGTCCCTCTTGTCATCTCGTCCGGCGGGCGTGCGGCGAGCCGGGGTGCCGGGGCCGGTTAGGCTCGTGTCGCAGAAGCTCAGACCCACACGAAGGAGACCGCTCGTGCCGTCTATCGATGTCGTCGTAGCTCGCGAGATCCTCGACTCGCGAGGCAACCCCACGGTCGAGGTCGAGGTCGGCCTCGACGACGGCAGCACCGGTCGTGCTGCCGTGCCGTCCGGCGCCTCGACCGGCCAGTTCGAGGCCCTTGAGCTGCGGGACGGCGACAAGGCCCGCTACGGCGGCAAGGGTGTGGAGAAGGCGGTGCTCGCGGTCATCGAGCAGATCGGCCCGGAGCTGGTCGGCTACGACGCCACTGAGCAGCGCCTGATCGACCAGGCCATGTTCGACCTGGACGCCACGCCGGACAAGTCCTCGCTCGGCGCCAACGCCATCCTCGGCGTCTCGCTGGCCGTCGTGCACGCCGCCTCCGAGGCGTCCGACCTGCCGCTCTTCCGCTACCTCGGCGGCCCGAACGCGCACCAGCTCCCGGTGCCGATGATGAACATCCTGAACGGCGGCTCGCACGCCGACTCCAACGTGGACATCCAGGAGTTCATGATCGCCCCGATCGGCGCGGAGTCCTTTTCCGAGGCCCTGCGCTGGGGCGCCGAGGTCTACCACACGCTCAAGGGCGTCCTGAAGGAGCGCGGCCTGTCCACCGGCCTCGGCGACGAGGGCGGCTTCGCGCCGAATCTGGACTCCAACCGCGAGGCGCTCGACCTGATCGTCGAGGCCATCAAGAAGGCCGGCTACACCCCGGGCCAGGACATCGCGCTCGCGCTCGACGTCGCCGCGTCCGAGTTCTACAAGCACGGCGCCTACGCGTTCGAGGGCCAGTCCCGCAGCGCCGCCGAGATGACTGCTTACTACGCCGAGCTCGTCGCCGCCTACCCGCTGGTCTCCATCGAGGACCCGCTGAACGAGGAGGACTGGGACGGCTGGAAGACCCTCACCGACGAGCTGGGCGACAAGGTGCAGATCGTCGGCGACGACCTGTTCGTCACCAACCCGGAGCGCCTCGCCCGGGGCATCGACTCCGGCACTGCCAACGCCCTGCTGGTCAAGGTCAACCAGATCGGCTCGCTGACCGAGACGCTGGACGCGGTCGAGCTGGCCCAGCGCAACGGCTTCAAGTGCATGATGTCCCACCGCTCCGGCGAGACCGAGGACGTCACCATCGCCGACCTGGCCGTGGCCACCAACTGCGGTCAGATCAAGACCGGCGCCCCGGCCCGCTCCGAGCGCGTGGCCAAGTACAACCAGCTCCTGCGCATCGAGGAGATCCTCGACGACGCGGCCGTCTACGCGGGCCGCAGCGCCTTCCCGCGCTTCCGCTTCGAGGGCTGAGCCGGGCCGCGCCGCGCCCACCGCACGGCGAGCCCACCGCTTTTCCGTCCGTCCCCGGTCCCGTACCGTGGCCGGGGACGCACGTGTGTGCTGGCGGCGCGCGTTCGGCTGCCGGCGCACGCCGACCGACCAGGCGCACCCGTCCCAACGCGCCCGGCCGACCACGGTTGACGACGGCTGACCTCTGTCGTACGACCGCTCACGGACGACCTACGGACGAAGGGGTAAGACGTGCCCGCGGACCGGTTCTCCACCGCGACCAGGCTGAGGGTGCTCGGCGAGAACGCTGCGGCCCGGGTCTACCGGGCCCGCACCCGGGCCAGGCCGCCCCGCCGCGGCCGGCTCACCGGCCGCGCCGCGCTCCTCGCGCTCGTCGTCTGCTCGCTCGTCGTCGCGCTCGCGTACCCGATACGGCAGTACGTGTCGCAGCGCTCCGACATCGCCGACCAGCGCCTGCAGGCCGAGCGGATCCGCGAGGACGTCGAGCGGCTGCGCGACCGCAAGGCCCGCCTTGAGGACCCCGCGTACATCGAGCGCCTGGCCCGTGAGCACCTGCACTACCTGCGCCCCGGCGAGACCGGGTACAGCATGCTGGGCCCGGGCGACGACGACGCCGAGCGCTCCGACGAGGACCGCTCCGCCGACCAGCCCTGGTACGGCAACCTGTGGGGCGAGGTCGACACGGCCGACGCCCAGCGCTGACCCACGGCGCCGGCCACCCGTCCCGTAACCCGTCACACCGCACCAGCCACCCCAAACCCGCCCTACCAGCCAGCCGTACCCGCCCCACCCACCACCTCCGCCGCGCCCGTCGCACCCGGCGCGGCGGACCGACCAACCGAAGAGAACACTGCTCGCATGGAAACGCCCCCTCCGCAGACGGCACCCGCCGCCCCGACCGACGCAGACGTCGCCGCCGTCGGTGACCAGCTCGGCCGGGTCCCGCGCGGCCTGCGCGCGATCGCCCACCGCTGCCCGTGCGGCAACCCGGACGTCGTAGAGACCGCGCCCCGGCTGCCGGGCGGCACGCCGTTCCCGACGCTATATTACCTGACCTGCCCGCGCGCCGCCTCCGCCATCGGCACGCTGGAGGCCGAGGGCGTCATGAAGGAGATGACGGCGCGGCTGGCCACCGACCCGGAGCTGGCCGCCGCCTACCGCACGGCCCACGAGGACTACCTCGCCCGCCGGGACGCCGTCGAGGTCCTGGAGAACTTCCCGAGCGCCGGCGGCATGCCCGACCGCGTCAAGTGCCTGCACGTCCTCGTCGGCCACTCGCTGGCCGCCGGCCCCGGCGTGAACCCGCTGGGCGACGAGGCCATCTCGCTGCTGCCCGAGTGGTGGCGCAAGGGCCCGTGCGTCACCCCGTGCGCCCCCGGCGACACGCGCGACGCCGCGACACCCGCGCCCCCCGATGCTCCTGAAGGAGACCGCGAGTGAAGCGCGTCGCCGCCATCGACTGCGGCACCAACTCCATCCGGCTGCTGGTCGCCGACATCGACCCGGACACCGGCGCCCTGCACGAGCTGGACCGCCGCATGACCATCGTCCGGCTCGGCCAGGACGTGGACCGCACCGGCCGGCTGGCCCCCGAGGCGCTGGAGCGCACGTTCGCCGCGTGCCGCGAGTACGCCGAGGTCATCAGGGAGCACGGCGTCCCGGGCTGCCCGCACCCCGCGCTGCGCTTCGTCGCCACCTCCGCCTCGCGCGATGCCTCCAACCGGGAGGACTTCGTCCGTGGCGTACGCGACATCCTCGGCGTCGAACCCGAGGTCATCACCGGCGACGAGGAGGCCGCCCTCTCCTTCGCCGGCGCCACCCGCGAACTGACGGCCCACCAGGACCCGGCTGCCCAGACCCCAGGCCAGTCCCCGGCCGGCGCCGGCCCCTACCTCGTGGTGGACATCGGCGGCGGCTCCACCGAGTTCGTCGTCGGCGACCGCGCGGTGAGCGCCGCGCGCAGCGTGAACGTCGGCTGCGTCCGCATGACCGAACGCCACCTGGCCGACGCCACCGGCAAGGTCCCCGAGCCCGGCACCCCGACCGATGCCCAGATCGCCGCGATACGGGCCGACGTGGAGGCCGCCCTCGACACCGTCGAGCAGACGGTCCCGCTCCGCCCCGCCGATGGCAGCTACACCCTGGTCGGCCTGGCCGGCTCGGTCACCACGATCGCCTCCATCGCGCTCGACCTGCCCGCGTACGACTCGACCGCCATCCACCACGCGGTCATCCCGCTCGACCGCGTCCGCGAGATCACCGACCGCCTCCTCCACTCCACCCACGCCGAACGCGCCGCCATCCCGGTCATGCACCCCGGCCGCGTGGACGTCATCGGCGCGGGCGCGCTGGTCCTCCTGTCCCTGATGGAACGCGCGGGCGCGCACGAGGTGGTCGTGAGCGAGCACGACATTCTGGACGGGATGGCGTTCGGGGTGGCGGAACGCGCCAGGGGGTGACGGCGGGTGGGGGTGGTGTCGGGTGCGGGGGGCATCCCCGCACGCGCGGGGACCAGAGCAATTGACGTGGGCTTTTATCGTGCGGCACCCTACTTTTCTGCAACTTTCACTGATCGCGACCTATCGCCCAATCTCGCCAAATCGCTCACGCAAGGTCCTTTTGGGCGGGGAGGCTATTCGGCACACGGCGACGCTCGACGTGCCGTGGAGCTGGCGCGGCGAACCGGAACGCGTACCTCACGCCGCACCCGCACCGCGCTCGCTGAACAGGTCCGCCAGCAGTTCGGCCATCGTCGCCGTCGGCCCGTCCTCGGCCAGGACCGCCTCCGCCTCATGCACCAACAACACGTCGGCCGCTTCCTCCAGTTCCTCCAGCGCTTCGAGGTCCGAGATCGGGACCAGGGCCGCCACCGGTACGCCGTCGCGCGTGATGACGGTCGGAACGCCCTCCTCCGCCCGGTTGATGTAGTCCGTCAGACGCGCGCGGGCTTCCCGTACGGGCACGGTGTTCTCAACCATGAGCTCAGCGTACGTAGCCGCGCGTACACGCGGCGGGATTCGGGCGGGGGCTGGCCTCAACGGTCGCCGAACTGCCCGGCTCACCCGCCCCGCGCAGCGGCAAACGTAGGACCTGCCGACACCCCACGTAACCTCTCCCTGTGCCCGCACCCCGTCTCCACCGCGTCGCCGTCCTCGTGCTCGAAGGGGCGAAGCCGCTCGACGTCGGGATTCCGGCGCAGGTCTTCACGACCCGCGCGAGCATGCCGTACGAGGTGCGGGTGTGCGGGGCCGCGCCCGGCCGGGTGACCGGTGGTGACGGCCTCGCGTACGACGTCGCCCACGGCCTCGACGCGCTCGCCTGGGCCGACATCGTCTTCGTCCCCGGTTACCGGTTTCCGGACCGCGACGACCCGCCGCCAGCCGTGGTCGAGGCGTTGGTCGACGCCCACGGGCGGGGCGCGCGGCTGGCCGCCATCTCGACGGGCGCCTTCGCGCTGGCCGCCACGGGCCTGCTCGACGGCCGGCGCGCCACCACGCACTGGCACTACACGCGCGCCCTCATGGCCAGGTACCCGCAGGTCAAGGTGGACGAGAACGTGCTGTACGTGGACGAGGGCAGCGTGCTCACCTCGGCCGGTGCGGCCTCCGGCATCGACCTGTGCCTGCACATCCTGCGCGGCGACCTCGGCGTGGCCGCCTCCAACCACGCGGCCCGACGCCTGGTCGCGGCCCCCTTATCGCAGCGGCGGCCAGGCCCAGTACGTACCGCGCAGCGTGCCTGAGCCGCGCGGCGAGCGGTTCGCCGCCACCCGCGAGTGGGCGCTGTACCGGCTCGGCGAGCCGCTGACCCTCGACGTACTGGCGCGGCAGGCGGGGGTCTCGCCGCGCACGTTCTCCCGTCCCTTCGTCGAGGAGACCGGCTACACGCCGATGCAGTGGGTAATGCGCGCCCGCATCGACCTCGCCCGCGAACTGCTGGAGCGCTCGCAACGCAGCGTCGAGCAGATCGCCGCCGACACCAGACTCGGCACCGGCGCCAACCTGCGCCTGCACTTCCAACGCATCCTTGGCACCACTCCAACGCATCCTTGGCACCACGCCGAGCGAGTACCGGCGCACCTTCACTCGGGGCGAGTAGCTCGCCCGGTACATCGCGGCCAGCCCCCGTGCGGTGCGGCCCGTCCGATGCGACGCGGTTCTGCCCCGTACGGCCTGGTCCGCGCGGTCCGCGCGGTGTGGCGCGGCCCGCCCCGGCGGGGTGGCGCGATCCTTGTGAACCATGGTGTTCCCGCCACTGTCAGCGGCGCTGGCCGCGCCCGAGGCTGGTGGGGAACGAAACGAGCCCGGGTGTGAAAGGGAAGGGACGTCACTCATGACTCGCATCGCCATCAACGGATTCGGCCGCATCGGGCGCAACGTGCTGCGCGCACCGCTGGAGCGCGACAGCGCCCTTGAGGTCGTGGCCATCAACGACCTGACGGAGCCCACCGCCCTCGCCTGGCTGCTCGCCTACGACAGCACCTCCGGCCGACTCGGCCGCCCGGTGACCGTCGACGGGGACGTCCTCGTCGTGGACGGCCGCCGGATCAAGGTGCTGGCCGAGCGCGAGCCGGCGCAGTTGCCGTGGTCCGAACTCGACGTCGACATCGTCCTGGAGGCCACCGGCCGCTTCACCGCGGCCAAGGCCGCGCGGGCCCACCTGGACGCGGGCGCGCGCAAGGTGCTCGTCAGCGCGCCGTCCGACGGCGCCGACGTCACGCTCGCGTACGGCGTCAACACTGACGCGTACGACCCGGCCGCGCACACGATCGTCTCCAACGCCTCCTGCACCACGAACGCCCTCGCGCCGCTGGCTGCGGTCCTGGAAGAACTCGCGGCCATCGAGCACGGTTTCATGACGACGGTGCACGCCTACACGCAGGAGCAGAACCTCCAGGACAGCCCGCACCGCGACCCCCGCCGCCGGCGTCAACATCGTCCCGACCACGACCGGCGCCGCCAAGGCCATCGGCCTGGTCCTGCCGCAGCTCGACGGCAAGCTGTCGGGCGACTCGATCCGCGTCCCGGTACCGGTCGGTTCGATCGTCGAACTCAACACGACCGTCGCCCGCGACGTGTCCCGCGACGACATCCTGGCGGCCTACCGCAAGGCGGCCGAAGGCCTCCTCGCCGGCGTCCTGGAGTACTCGGAAGACCCCCCTGGTCTCCTCCGACATCACGGGCAACCCCGCCTCGTCCATCTTCGACTCGGCCCTCACCCGGGTGGACGGTCGCCACGTGAAGGTGGTCCCCTGGTACGACAACGAGTGGGGCTTCTCGAACCGCGCGATCGACACGCTGGAGCTGCTGGCGGCCGGGTGACGGAGGCTGTCGCCGTCGCCGGCGAGTGAGCTGGTTTCGGCAACGTTTGTGAGCGCTCTGGTTGGCCATGCGGGCCGACCTGGGCGCTCGGTTTTGGGGTGGGTGGGGTTTCCCCGCACGTGCGGGGACCAGGGATTCTCCTGGAACGGCGGGCCGACGGATGGGCGGCCACCCCCGCGCGCGGGGACCTGTCGGCAAGGTCTGCCGGTGGGTTCGCGGACGCGGGACCATCCTCGCGCACGGGGACCAGCGCAAGATGCGCCAATGCATCTTGCGTTGCCCGGGACCATCCTCGCGCGCGGGGACCAGAGCAATTGACCTGCGAGTTTATCGCGGGGTGCCCCGGTTTTTGCAACTTCCACGAACTCCGACCTTTCGCTCAAGCTCGGCATACCACTCACGTCTTCCTCCCGGCAGGACAGTGTTCGCAGCGTATCCGCAGGCTGCTCCACGCATGAGCCGGACGCCAACACCAGCCTCGCGGACCGCGCAACTGTCCACCGCCGATGGTTGGTTCACCTAGCCGTGCGCCCGAACCTCATCACCCAGCCCGCCACCTTCGCCCGCCTACGGTGCGATGGGCCCGATGTTCTCGCCGGGCGTGACCAGCCACCGCAAGGTGACCCTTGCGGTGTAGCGCAGGTGGCGGCCGTCGGAATGGTCGCGGGCTGCGTGGCTCGTACACGAGCGTTGAGCCCGCTGGTGTTGATCGGTGATGGACTCCGACGGTTCGGGCTCCGGTGACTGTTCGGCGCAGGTCAGGCACGTGGCGCGGATGGTGTACGGATCGGCTGCCGGACCAGGGGCCAGGCTCATTTCGACGTAGCAGTAGCGGCGTCGGCGAGTCATGGCGGTGCCCGGCTGTTGTGGGGGGCCGTGGGGTAATCGCTTAATGGCTGACCGTAAGAGGGTTGAGGGGGCATCGTTCTAAGTGACAAGCCGTCTACAGAGGCAGCCCTACGACGTCGGCGAGGCGTCGCATCTCGGGCGTCAGTGTGCGGCCCCGCTTGACCACGTCGCCGAGGATGTCCTGGGCGTATCGCTGCTAGGCCAACCATTCGGGAACCCGAGCGTGCACCTCTGACAGAACCTTCACGGCCTGGGCATGGTGTCGCATGCGGACGTGCGCTGTTGCCACGTCGAGCTGATGCCGGTTGAAGCCGTTCTGCACTCGGCCCGCGTCACTCGTGTGTGCCTCGGTGCCTCCCGCGATCTCCAGCACCTTGTCGGGGCGGTCCACGATCATGTGCTGCTCCGCGCGTTTGTAGGTGACCGTCAGCGGCCCCCACGCGCCCATGCGGCGCCTGACTGGCAGCTCGTGGCCGGTCATCACCGCAGCCGCTTGCGCGAACCTCAACGCGTCGCCGGCCTCGCCCGGTCGGTTGTCGCGCGCGCAGGCCGATGCCAGGTGGAGGAGCAATCCGCCCCACGCTGCCAGGTCCCCCGCCGTGGCCCGACTCACCCTCGGCTCGACGTCGTCCGCCCATCGCGTCGCGAGCGTACGAGCCTGCGCCAGCTTGCCTTGCCTGATCGCCAGCCAGCACATGGTTCCGGCGACGGAGGCACTTCGATGCCGCCCTTGGGCGGCGTCCAGGGCTCGCCGAAGCGCCGTCTCGGCAGCGTCGTATGCCGGGTCTGCGTAAGAAGGGAGCCGGCGAGATGGAGTACGTAGGCGTACGCCTCGCGTCCCTCGTCTCCCAGCGCCTCTGCGTCGCGCAGCGCGGGCGGAAGCAATGTGGCGGCTGTGGCGAGCTGGTTGGTCGCCCAGGCCCTCCCCACGGCATCCGCCGCCGCTTGGACGCCTTCCAGGGTGGGTGCTTCGGTGGCGGTGTCTGTCGGCGGACGCTCCACGGCGTGCCGGACCGGGGCCCACACCTCGGCGTCCGGTGACGCGTCGGGGTCGGCGCCTTCGGGGGATTCGCGACGGTCGAAGAGCTGCGTCGTCGGGACGCGAAGGGCGGTGGCCAGCTTGTGAGCGGTCTCCAGGCGCGTGTGATCGAGCTGCTCCTGCTCCAGCTTTCTGATCAGGGAGATGGGAACGCCGCTGGCCTCGGACAGCGCCTTCTGCGAGAGGCCGCGCCGTTTGCGGATGTCGCAGAGAGTCGCGCCCATGCTGATGCTCTCGGACATATAACACTCCGTTCAGGCTCGTCACGAGAACGGTACCTCTGCCCCAAGCGGTCGGGCCATGATTGGCGGTCGCAAGATGCGGCTGTGGTAGGGGATTTGGGGGAGTGCGTCGGCGAGCAGGCTGGCCGGCAGTGCTACACGCCACCCCACTCCGCGAACTGCCGCAGCGGGTCGGCGGCACGTTGGCGGGCCCGTAGGAGGGTGCCGACGGTCTGGTGCACGTCGGGGTGGTAGCGGGTCAACTGTGGCGCTGCTTGGCGGGGGCTTGGAGCAACGAGTCCAGGGCCGCCTCGTGTCGAGCGGTCCACGCTTCCGCCACGGCCTTGCGAATCAGGAAGCCCGCAACCCTGGTCGGCTGGTACGTCGCCGGGAGGCGTACCTCCGAGGCGACCCGCACAGCCGTCTCGTGGTCGTCCTGGAGGAGGGCGACGTCCAACCTTCCCAGCGAGACGTTGAGTTCCCCGAAGGCCAGGGCGTAGCTGGTGCCGGGCGGGTCCTGCGCCGCGTCGGCCCGCTCGCCGGCCGCCACGACCTCGGCCGCCTGCTCAAGCCAGTCGCTCGCCGCGGACTTCCGCTGCTGCACGGCCGACAAGGCCGAGGCGCGCAACAGCAGCGTGCCGCGTACCGCCGAGGCCTGTGGGTCGCCGTCCTCTTCGAGGTCGCCCAGTGCCTGCTTGACCAGGGCCACGCCTCGGTCGGGGCGCGACGCCTCCGCATGCGTGATCACGGCGCGTTCGTACCGCTCGACGGCCACCTGGCGCGGATCGCCCGAGTTGCGGAGCGGCGGCCATGCGGGCGAGGGCGAGCCGGGCGAGGTCCATGTAGCCGAGTCGGTACGCCAGGATGGCCGTGGTCCGAGCCACCTCCGCCTGGAGGTAGTGCGCGCGCTCCCGTGCCGTGCCGGGCGCGGTGTGGGTCTGCACGGCGAGCGTGGTCGCCGCGATCGCCTCGGGAAGCCCTCGGTGACCTGGGCGAACTCGCCCTTCGCGCGCAACCGGGAGAGCTCCGAGACCCGCCCGGCCACCGCGTCGAGGGAGTCCTGCGGCATGTCGTCGTCCGGCGGGATGTCCCATGCGTCGAGCGCGCTGCTGATCGCGGCGAGCAACCGGTCGAGCTGCTCCTTCTGGAGCATGTGGACGTATGGCTGCCCGTGCAACACGGAAAGGGTTCCCCCGAGGGCCCGTGCGACGGCTGCCAGAACCGAGGGGCTGGGGGGTTGTTCTCCGTTTTCCACGCGGGAGGGTTGACTCGTCGAGACGTGCGAACGCTGGCTGAGTTGGGCCAGCGTGTAGTCGCGGATGAGCCGGAATTCGCGGATGCGGGTACCTGTGTGCTTGTCTTGGACGTCGGGCATGCTGACTCCCCATTGCGTACTGACACTGGCAATGTACGCCGGGTGGAGGCCCGGTTGTACGGCTTCGCGAGGCTGTCCCCGAGCGCACCCGGATCACCCCCGCGCTCCCCGCCCCACCCACCGTCACCCCCCGTCAGCACAGGGCGTGTCGACCCACGGCGACGGGAGAGGGGTTCGGGGGAGGAGGGTTAGGGGCGGGAGGTGAGGGGACAGGGAGCCCGCTGGGGGCGTCGTCGTGGGTGGTGAGCCGGGTGGTGAGTTCGGTGAGCCCCCGGGCCAGGGCGCGGCGTTCGGGGGCGGCCATGCCGTGGATGGCTTCGTGGAGCATGTTCTCGCGCTCCTCGCGGACGCGCCGGAGGTGGCTGCGGCCCGCCGCGCTGAGCCTCAGCGCGAACTCGCGCCCGTTGTCGGGGCAGGGGAGGCGTTCCAGGAAGCCGAGGGTCTGCAGCCGGTCGCACATGCAGCTGACGTTCGGTGGCGAGGAGGCCAGCAGGTGGCACAGCGTGCGCATCCGCATGCCGTCCTGCCGGTCGACGACGTACATCAGTCGCAACTGCGAGACGGACGCGGGCGCGGTGGCGTCTCTCGCGCGTTCCCACACGACGTCGAGGAGTTCGGCGATGCCGCTGACGGCATCGGTGGTCTCCGAACAGCAGGTGCTGTCGAGGTCGGCGTCTGGCGCGGGCATGGCTCCCCGTCGGCTGGTGCTTGCGCCCGGTGGTGGACCCGGGTAGTAGCTCAGGTGCTGCTGTGGGGCCCGGTGGGGCGAGCCGATCTCGATTCCGCCTCGGTCGCGAGGGGTGATGCCGGGACCTGGTGCGGGGTCGCGGCGCCGGCGGGGGGCGGTGCCGTGAAGTGTTCGAGCGTACCGGTGATGGTGAGGAGCCGGTCCAGTTTCGGAGGCCGGTCGTCCAGGTGCAGGCGCACCCCCGCCGCGGTCGCGCGGCGGTGGATCATCAGCAGGGCCGACAGGCCCGTGGAGTCGATGACGCCGACCCGGGCGAAGGACAGCAGCAGGCTGTTCAGGTCGCTCCGGGCCCCGAGGCGGGTGGTGGCCTCCTCCAGGAGGAGGCCTGCGCTGTCGTAGTCGAGGTCCCCGGTGATCTCGATGCGGACGCCGTCCTCGGCTTCGACCGTGGCCAGGCGCAGGGTGGGTGGCAGGGTGGTCATGCGTGTCGTCCGGCGTCGGTGGGGGAGTCGGTGGTCAGGGTCTGGGAGCCGCGCTCCAGCAGGTGGACGGCCCGGGGGAAGTCCTTCAGCTCACGGGCGAAGAGGCCGAGGGCGGCCGGCAGGGACCGCGTGGGCACTCCGCGCGCCGCCAGGATCTGTTCGGTCCAGGTGAGGAACCGTACGAACAGGTCCTCGTCGCCGAGGTAGAGGGCCGTGCCGAGGAACTCCACAATGTGCGCGAGGTCTTCGGCCGTGCGCTCCCGCTGGGCCTCGTCGTACTCCCATCAGGGGAAGGGCGTCCTCCAACGCGTGGAAGACGGCCCGTACGAGAGCGTCACTGTTGCGGACAACCATCGTGTACTCCTGGTCGGCCAGGTGCGGTAGGTCGTCCATCTGCTGATGGTCGGGCCGGGGTTGCGGGAGCGGCCCCATGGCCAGGATGTCGGCGGCGGTACGGGCGTCGGGTGCCCATGCCTGGGCGCCCAGCAGGTGTGCGTACCGGCTGTCCGGGCCGAACGCGGCACCGCCGACCAAGTACTGGCACGCCCACGGCCTGGCACGCGGTGATCGCCGCGTGCGCGGTGGGCAGCCGGGTGGCGATGGAGCTGGAGAGCGCGACCGCGTCGGCGTGGGTGTGGTGCAGGCGCGAGGAGGGGACCTGGGCGCCGAGGTAGTCGACCTGCCAGCCGCGCAGCGTCAACACCTCCGCGACCAGGCGGGCGGGCAGCGCGTGCCATTCGCCGTCGACGCAGGCTACCGTGACCCGGCCCCGGTGCGCGGTCCCGCGCGCGGCGGGGTGCGTGGCGAGCGCCGCGACCACGCGTTCGTTGATGGCTGTGCCGGCGTGTCCTGGGCGACGCTGATCCGGGCGGCGGCCCACTCCTCACCGACCTTGCCCTGCACCGAGGCGATGACGTCCAGGAGGACGGACTCGGGGTCGACGCCCTCGTCCAGGGCGCCCATGACGACCTCGGTGGCCGCGTGCTCGTCCTTGGCCGTCACGCTCTCCCACAGCCGGTCGGCCAGTTCGTCGAGGTGGGTGTCGCGGGGGAGCCGGGAGGGGGTGTTCGTGCTCGTGCTCATGCGGTGTACCTGCCCTGGGTGTGTCCGCCCACCGCGCTCAGGTGGTGAGTGCGGGGCGCCGAGATGGCGACCACGGCCATGTCGTCGTGGCGGCGCTGCCCGAGCCACTGGGAGGCCAGCATCTGGAGGTGCTCCACGACGCCCTCCGAGGGCATCCCGGCGCATTCGGACAGGGCTCGTCTGAGGCGTTCCTCGCCGAACTGTGTGTCGCCCATCGGGCCGCCCTTTGCCTCAGTGAAGCCGTCGGTGTAGAGGATGCAGGTCTCCCCGGGGGGAGAGGGTAACCGCCACGGTACGGGCCGGGACCTCCGGCACCACCCCGACCAGGGTGCCGCGGGTGTCGACCTCCTCCACTGTCCCGTCCGCCCGGATGATCAGCGGACTGGGGTGGCCGGCGCTGGTCAGCCTCACCTCGACGCCGTTGCCCTCGCGGACGGCGGAGGCCAGCACCAGCGTGGCGAAACGGGTGTGATGGGAGTTCAGCAGCGCGGTGTTCAGCAGGGTGAGCATCCGCTGGTGGTCGTCGGCCATGGTGAGCAGGGTGTTACGGATCTTGCCGGTGAGGACGGCGGCTTCGAGGCCCTTCCCGCAGACGTCCCCGAGGGCGACGAGGGAGGGTTGGCCCTCCACGGCGGCGGGGTGCACGTCGTAGAAGTCCCCGCCGATCCGCTCGTGATCCGGGGAGGCGCGGTAGCCGCCGGCGAAGTCTACCCCGGAGACCTGACGCAGCGTCGGCGGCAGCAGCTCCCGCATCAACACCTCGGTGATGCCCGCCTGCTCCGCGTACAGGCGGGCCGCGGACATGGCCGCGCCGGAGCGGGTGGCGAAGAGGCGGGCGAAGACCTCCTCCTCGTCGGTGAAGGAGGCGCTGCCCACCTTGCGGAGCAACACCAGGGCCCCCGCGGGAACGCCGTGCCCGGGCAGCGGGGTGATGACGATCGAGCCGACCGGGCCGAACCCGGCCGGGATCATCCAGTCCGGGGCCGAGGCGGGGTCGATCCACCGGGAGGGCACCGGGGGGAAGCCGCGCAGCGCCTCACCGAGGCCGGCAACGTCCTCGGGCTCCACCTCCTCCTGCGACGTGCGGGGGAGTCGCCGCGCAGGCAGGTCACCACAGGCAGCCGGTGGCCCCGGGACGGCGCGATGGCCAGCGCGGCGTCGGCGAGGTGCTCGGCGGCCATCCGCGCGGTCACCTCCATGCAGCGCCCCAGGTTGAGGCTGGCGAGCAACAGGCTGGACGCCTTCGCCAGGAACGCGGTCCGCTCGCGCTGCGTGCGGAGCGCTTCGCGGGCGAGTCGGTGGTTGGTGTCGTCCACCAGCCACCACGCGACCGTGCCGTCGGCGCACAGCGTGGAGTGGGCCTCGAAGTGGAGCCCGTCGATCTCGCCGGACGCCGGGGCCGGTGCCTCCGGCCCCTGCTCACCCCGCGCGTCGGGCGCGGTCACCGCCCGGTGAGCCGCGGCCAGCCAGCCCGGGGCCACGTCGGTCAGGCGTGAGCCAGGATGGGCCGCGGGCAGCAGCGCCCGAGCCGCGTCGTTGTGCTGGACGAGGGTGCCCGACCCGTCAGCGACCAGTACCGGGTACGGGGCCTGGGCCCATGGGAAGTTCGGCTCCGCGTGCGTGACGGTGTCCGCTTGGGTGGAGACCACATTGGAGGACCCGCTGGGCGAATCCCTCACCTCGTCAACTCGAACGGAATCATTGCCTTCTGGAAACCATCCCCCACGGGCCGGCGCGCTGACAAGCCACGCCCTCGCCCTCCCGTGATCCGCACACCTGTGAACGCGGCGTGCGCGTCGGTGACCACCGAGTGGCGCGTACGGGCCAGTCCAAACCGAGGGGGCCGTGGGCGACCCGGACCTGAGGGGTCGTGGGCGACCCGACCAGAGGGGCCGTGGGTAACCTGATGTCCCCGGTCGCCGCCGCGGCTGGTGGGGGTGCGCGCTGGCGTGCGCGGACCGCATCGTCGGCCCCGCCCCGTCAGCCATGCCCGGCTCGGGCGGCTGCCCGGGGGTGAGCGTGCTCGACCCGCTCCCGCCCCCGGGCCGGCAGGGCCCCACCCGGGGCCGAAACCGGGGCGTTTGGCGCTCTCCGGGCGTCCCCGGAACCGCACCCGCGAGAAAGTTCGTGAAATCCTTCACATGAAAAAGGTCCCGGTGAGGGCCTCGAAGGCGCCCCCGGGGCCGGTTCTTGGCGGTGCGGACACCCGATGTCGGACCGCCCTGTTTCAGCCGAGTTAAACGTGAGATACGGACCGCCCGCGGGCGGCGCTTATTTACTCTAGAGTAGCGCCACAGGCCCTGATCAGTGGGGATGAGTAACGCTCCGGCCCGCCCTCCGGTTCCCCGGAGGTCGTATGGGATCGGTCACGAGGGCCGCGGAGTGTAACAGAGCCAGTTGCCCTTCTTGTGAAGGGGCTCACGAGCAACCCCCCTGGGGGTGCTGGATACTCGAATCATGAGCACCACGGAGCGTCCCCGAATCCTCGTTGTAGGCGGTGGGTACGTAGGTCTGTACGCGGCACGCCGCATCCTGAAGAAGATGCGGTACGGCGAGGCGACCGTCACGGTCGTCGACCCCCGGTCGTACATGACCTACCAGCCCTTCCTTCCCGAAGCTGCCGCCGGCAGCATCTCCCCGCGCCACGTCGTGGTTCCGCTGCGACGCGTGCTCCCGAAGGCGGAGCTCCTCACGGGCCGCGTCACGACCATCGACCAGGACCGCAAGGTCGCCACGTTCGCGCCGCTGGTCGGCGAGGCGTACGAGCTGCCCTTCGACTACCTCGTCATCGCGCTCGGCGCGGTCTCCCGCACCTTCCCGATCCCCGGCCTGGCCGAGAACGGCATCGGCATGAAGGGCGTGGAGGAGGCCATCGGCCTGCGGAACCACGTCCTGGAGCAGCTCGACAAGGCCGACTCGACGACCGACGAGGAGATCCGCCGCAAGGCGCTCACCTTCGTCTTCATCGGTGGCGGGTTCGCCGGCGCCGAGACCGTCGGCGAGGTCGAGGACATGGCCCGGGACGCGGCCAAGTACTACCCGAACGTCAAGCGCGAGGACATGCGCTTCGTGCTGGTGGACGTCGCCGACAAGATCCTCCCCGAGGTCGGCCCGAAGCTCGGTGCCTGGTGCAAGGAGCACCTGGAGAGCCGGGGCGTCGAGGTCTACCTCAAGACCGGCATGGACTCCTGCGTCGACGGCCACGTGGTGCTCAACAACGGCCTGGAGGTGCACACCAGCACCATCGTGTGGACCGCCGGCGTCAAGCCCAACCCGGCGCTGGCCCGCTTCGACCTGCCGCTGGGCCCGCGCGGGCACGTGGACACCGCCGCCACCCTCCAGGTGCAGGGCAGCGACTACATCTGGGCCGCCGGCGACAACGCGCAGATCCCCGACCTCGTGGGGCGCGCGGCCGGCAACGAGAACGCCTGGTGCCCGCCGAACGCGCAGCACGCGCTGCGGCAGGCCAAGGTCCTCGGCGACAACGTGATCTCGGGCATGCGGGGCTTCCCGCAGCGCGAGTACAAGCACGCCAACAAGGGTGCGGTGGCGGGCCTCGGCCTCCACAAGGGCGTCGCGATGATCGTCATGGGCAAGATGAAGATCAAGCTCAAGGGCCGGCTCGCCTGGTACATGCACCGTGGCTACCACGGCATGGCCATGCCGACCTTCAACCGCAAGATCCGCGTGTTCGCCGACTGGACGCTCGGGATGTTCCTCAAGCGCGAGGTCGTCTCGCTGGGCGCCATCGAGAACCCGCGCGAGGAGTTCTACGAGGCGGCGTCCCCCGTCTCGGCCCGCGCCGCCGCGCCGGCGGACAAGGACGACGCCAAGGCCGCCAAGGCCAAGGCGTAGCGACCTGGTCGCCGAAGCCCGTTCGTACGGGCTTCCCCGCCGGCCGCACACCGAGCGGGCCGCCAGGCCCGCGACCAGCGTCGAGGGCGTCCACCAATCCGTGGGGTGGGCGCCCTCGACGCGTGCGCGCGTTCCACGGGCGGCAGACGTACCGGCTCACGGCACGGGACCCGCGCGGTCGGGCGCGCGGGGTGCTCGCGGTCAGACCCGGCGGGCGCGGGACGCGAGGCGGTCGGCGAGCGCGCTGACGAGGTCGCGTAGTTCGGCGGGGCGCACGGCGACCGGGGCTCTCCCGGCCCGTCCCCGGCCGCGCCTCGGCGTCACCGCGCCGTCCCGGCACCGTCACAGCGCCTCGGCGTCACCGCACCGCCCCGCCCCGCACCATCACAGCGCCCCAACGTCGGGCCCGCGCCCGGCCGGGCAGCTGGGTGATTTTGCCGTTTCCTCAACCGCGCGCGGGACTGTCGCACGGGCAATCGGTGTTTTACGTGGCAGGTGAATCTTTCTGAGGTGCACCGACACGACATCACCGCGTCTCCCTGGAGGTGTGCGACATGGCCGATGCCGCTGGACGGCTCTCCGCGCTCGCTGAGGAGGTCCTCGGGACCCCGTTCCCGGTCCGCATCCGGGCCTGGGACGGCAGCGAGGCGGGGCCCCCGCCCGGCCCGTCCCCCGACACGGGAGACACCGGAAACCCCGGAGACACCGGAGACACAGCGGCCGCGGCGGCCGCCTCCGTGAAGCTGCCGACGCTGGTGGTGCGCAACCGCAGGGCCGTCCGCAGACTGCTGTGGCAACCGAGCGAACTCGGCCTCGCCCGTGGCTGGGTGGCCGGCTACCTGGACATCGACGGCGATCTGTACAGCGGCCCTCGACCTGCTCTCCGGGGTGCTGTGGGAGCGCGGCGAGGAGGCCGAGTCGCGGCGCGGCCTGCGCTTCGCGCTGAGCGCGGCCCGCGACCCCCGGCTGCGCTCCGCCGCCCGCGACCTGCTCGCCGTCGCCGGCCCGTGGCCGCTCCCCAAGCCACCCGCCGAGGAGGTCCGCGCGCGTCGCGGCCCGCTGCACACCCTGCGCCGGGACCGGGCCGCCATCAGCCACCACTACGACGTCGGCAACGACTTCTACGAGCTGGTCCTCGGCCCGTCCATGGTCTACTCTTGCGCCTACTGGCCCGCCCCCGACGCCGCTTCCGGGCCCGCCGCGTCCCACGCCGCGGACGCGGATCTGACGCGGGCCCAGCGCGACAAGCTCGCCCTGGTCTGTCGCAAGCTGGGCCTGGAGCCCGGGCAGCGGCTGCTCGACGTGGGCTGCGGCTGGGGCTCGATGGTGCTGCACGCGGCCCGCGAGTACGGCGTACGGCCCGTCGGCATCACGCTCTCCCAGGAGCAGGCCGAGTACGCCCGCAAGCGGGTCGCCGACGCGGGGCTCACCGACCGGGTCGAGATCCGGGTCCAGGACTACCGCCGGGTGAGCGACGGTCCGTACGACGCGATCTCCTCCATAGGCATGGCCGAGCACGTGGGCGCCGTGCGGTACGGGGAGTACGCGGCGCTGCTGTACGGGCTGCTGCGGCCCGGCGGGCGGCTGCTCAACCACCAGATCGCCCGGCCGCCGCAGCGGCACGAGGACGCCTACCGGGTGGACGAGTTCATCGACCGCTACGTCTTCCCGGACGGCGAGCTGGCGCCCGTGGGGCGGACGGTGAGCCAGTTGGAGGAGGCCGGGTTCGAGGTGCGCGGCCTGGAGTCGCTCCGCGAGCACTACGCGCTGACGCTGCGGGCCTGGGTCGGCAACCTGGAGCGGAACTGGTCGCGGGCGCTCCGGTACGTCTCGCCGGGCCGGGCCCGGGTGTGGCGGCTGTACATGGCCGCCAGCGCGCTGGCCTTCGAGCGCAACCGCATCGGCGTCAATCAGGTCCTCGCCGTCCGCACCCCGGAACCCGGCACCTCCGGGCTGCCGCTGCGCACCCGCACCTGGAACTGACGGCTCCCTCGCCAGCCGGCCCGCCGGGCATACGCCGTACCGGGCGGGCCCGGGGCGGCGCGGGCGGGAACGGCCGGGGCGACGTGGAGTAGCCCGCCGCGCGGTACACACACCCGGGGCCCCGGGGCTACTCCGTCTTGATCGCCGCGAGCATGTTCAGCTTCGCGGCCCGGCGGGCCGGCCACAGCGCGGCCAGCACGCCGACAAGGGCGGCGAGGACGAGGAAGAGACCCATCCTGCCCCACGGCACGACCAGTTCGTACGTGCCCAGGCTCGGGCCGATCAGCTCGCCGGCGGCCCAGCCGAAGAACACGCCCAGACCGATGCCGAGCACGCCGCCGAAGAGCGAGATGACCAGCGACTCCAGCCGCACCATCCGCTTGATGCCCTTGCGGTCCAGACCGATGGCCCGCAGCATGCCGATCTCCTGCGACCGCTCGAAGACCGACATCGCCAGCGTGTTGACCACCCCGAGCACCGCGACGATCACGGCCATCGCGAGCAGCCCGTAGAGCATGTTCAGCATCAGGTTGATCAGCTTGGCTATGTCGTTGGAGACGTCGTCCATCGTCTGGACCTTGATGGCCGGGTTGTCACCCAGCGCCTTCTCCAGCGACTCCTTGACGTCGCCGTTGACGCCGTCCTTGGTCTTCAGCAGGACCTGGAAGTCGGCGATGTCCTTCACGTGCGGGGTGAGGGTGGCGTTGTCGATCATCACGCCGGAGATGATCACGTTGCCCTCGTAGACGCCCGACACCACCAGGCGGCTCTTCTTGCCGTCCTCGAAGGTCGTGGTCAGCGAGGAGCCGACCTTCCAACCGCGGTCCTCGGCGAGGTTCTTGTCGACGGCGACCCGGTTGCCGCCGAGCCCGGCGAAGGAGCCCTCGGTGAACTCCAGCTTCGTCAGGTCGCCGATGGCCTTGCCGTTGACGCCGGCCAGGTCCGTCTTCTTGCCGTCGATTCGGGACGGCGAGAGCCGCAGCGGGCTGGACTTCTCGACCTCGGGCTGCTTCTCCAGCTTCTCGCCGACCTCGGGGGCGAGCGGGGTCATGCTGGCCATGCTGACGATGTAGTCGGCCTTGAGCGAGTCCCGGGCCATCTTGTCGATGGCGTTCTGTATGCCACCGGCGATCACGGTCAGGCCGGTGATCAGGGTCAGGCCGATCATCAGCGCGGAGGCCGTGGCGGCCGTGCGGCGCGGGTTGCGCACCGCGTTCTGCCGGGCGAGCTTGCCGGGTATTCCGAAGATCCGCAGCACCGGGGCCGCGGCCGCGATCAGCAGCCGGGAGAGCAGCGGCGTCAGGACGAAGACGCCGATCATCAGCAGCCCGGCGCCCAGACCCATCGGGCCCTTACCGTCGTCCATGGTGGTCGCGGCCAGGACCAGGGCGATGCCGACACCGGCGAAGAGCGCGCCGATGCTGTTGCGCACCACCAGGCCGCGCGTGGTCGGCGGGGCGTGCACGCTGCCCATCGCGGCGATCGGCGGGATCTTCGCCGCGCGGCGGCCGGGCAGCCAGGCGGCCAGCACGGTCACCACGATGCCGACGAAGAGCGAGACGCCGATCGTGGTGGGCGAGACCACCAGCGGGCCGTCCGGAACGGTGGCGCCGCTGGAGTTCAGCAGCGAGCGCAGCCCGGCGCCGATACCGATGCCGGCGAGCACACCGGTCACGGCGGCGATCGAGCCCACGACCGTCGCCTCGATGAGCACCGAGCGGGTCACCTGGCGGCGGCTGGCGCCGACCGCGCGCATCAGCGCCAGCTCCTTGGTGCGCTGCGCGACGAGCATGGTGAAGGTGTTGGCGATGATGAAGATGCCGACGAACAGGGCGATCCCGGCGAAGGCGAGCATGCCGGTCTGCATGGTGCTTAGTTCGTTCTTGATGTCCTTGGCCTGGTCGTCCGCGAGCTTCTCGCCGGTGTCGACCTCGGTCCGGTCCGGCAGGCCCTTCTGGACCTGCGCCTTGAGCGCCTCCTGCGTGGTGCCCGGCTTGGCCTTCAGCTCGATGCCGGTGAACTTGCCGGGCTCCGCGTACAGCTTCTGCGCGGTCTTGGTGTCGAACAGCGCGAGGCTGCCGCCCGCCGCGACGTTGCCGTCGTCGGTGGTGAAGATGCCGACGACCTTCTGCTTCAGGACGGGGCCGTCGACCGACACGTCGATGCTGTCGCCGATCCCGTAGTCGGCGCGGTCGGCGGTCCTGGAGTCGAGCGCCACCTCCCGCACGTTGGTCGGGCCGCGGCCCTCCTTCATCGTGTAGCGCGCGTCCTTGCCGTCCTTGGACGGGAAGTAGTTGCCGCCGGAGGAGGTGAACCCGTCGCCGACGAGCTTGCCGTCCTTGTCGGGTATCGCGGTGAAGCCCGTCACGGTGCCGGTCGCGGACTCCGCGCCCGGCAGCTTCGTCACCTGGTCGAGCAGGGACTGGCTCAGCTTGGGCGCGTCGCCCGGGTTGTCCTTGTCGTCGGCGTCGTCCGGGCTGATCGCGACGTCGACGTTGGTGAACCCCTTCTCGGAGCTCTTCTGGTACGCGTCGGAGATGGTCGAGGTGAAGACCAGGGTGCCGGCGACGAACGCCACGCCGAGCAGCACGGCGAGGACGGTCATCAGCAGTCTGGCCTTGTGCGCGAGCACGTTGCGCAGGGCGGTACGGAACATGGGTCTGTCAGTCCTGGGGGTGGGGGCCGGTGGTCGGGGTCGCCTGGATCAACTGGTCCGGCCCTTGGCGTCGAAGCGCTTCATGCGGTCGAGGACCGCCTCGGCGGTCGGCTCGTACAGCTCGTCGACGATCTGGCCGTCGGCGAGGAAGACCACGCGGTCCGCGTAGCCCGCGGCCACCGGGTTGTGGGTGACCATCACGACGGTCTGGCCCAGCTCGCGCACGGAGTTGCGCAGGAAGCCCAGCACCTCGGCGCCCGACCGCGAGTCGAGGTTTCCGGTCGGCTCGTCGGCGAACATGATCTCGGGCTTGCCGGCCAGGGCGCGGGCCACGGCCACGCGCTGCTGCTGACCACCGGAGAGCTGGTTCGGCCGGTGCTTGAGGCGCCCGGAGAGGCCGACCGTCTCCACGACCATGTCGAGCCACTGCTTGTCGGGCTTGCGGCCCGCGATGTCCATGGGGAGCGTGATGTTCTCCAGGGCGTTCAGCGTGGGCAGCAGGTTGAACGCCTGGAAGATGAAGCCGATCTTGTCGCGGCGCAACTGGGTGAGCTTCTTGTCCTTCAGGGTCGTCAGCTCGACGTTGCCGATCTGGGCCGAGCCGCCGGAGACCGAGTCCAGGCCGGCCATACAGTGCATGAGCGTGGACTTGCCGGAGCCGGAGGGGCCCATGATCGCGGTGAACTCGGCCTGCCGGAACTCGACGGAGACACCACCGAGGGCCACTACCTGGGTCTCGCCCTGTCCGTAGACCTTGCGAAGATCCGTTGCGCGTGCGGCCACCGCGGTGCTGCGGGTGGCGGTGGAGGTGGTGGTCACGGTCGAACTCCTGTCGGTACGGTGCCTGGGGACCCCACTATCTTCGCCGGCCTCTCGTCTCGAGCCATCAGCCCCTGCGCCCGTTCCCGGCGAGACTCACGAGGTACACCGGAGGAGGCGACTCATCCTTGGGGAGGAGAAGAACCCCGAGAGGGCGCCGCGCGCCGCAGGCGGCGGCCCCGCGTCACCCCGAGCCCCTGAGCCGACCCGCGCGGCCGGGCCGCCCCGGCGCTGGCCGCCTCGGCGCGCTACGGCCCGCCCCCGGAACCGCCCGCTTCTGGTGTCGTCCGCCCCGCCCGGCAGGCGCGAGGGCGTACGGAGGGGGACGGCGACCAGCGAGGGGCTGGGGCTGGGGAGGACCGTGGTGCGTACGATGCCGTGTCTCGTAGCGGGGGCTTTTGCTCCGTTTCGATTTCTGCTAGTGCGGGCGCTTTGGGATGTGCCGACAGGCCCTGGGGCGGCCGGGGTTGTGGCCCTTGGCGCGGCTCGGCGCGTACGGGACGTGTACGGCCTACGGGTGGAGGACCGGAAGCGCGTTCGTCGCTTTTCTCAACGCTGCGTCGAGTTTCCGTCATTTCGGTCCGATGGGCGTGACGTACCGCACCAACAGTGCTGATGGGCCAGTGGCATGTGCCAGTGGCGAGTTCGTCCTGCTGATGCTCCCTCAGTTGCCAATAAAATAAGACAACGGCGATCGACCGTTCAGCCGTTCGTGGCGCCTTCCCCGGCTAGGCTCGTCCTGCTCCTCTTTGAGGGGACGGCCGTACGCCGTGTGTGCGGCAGCGAGAGCGCCCCTGCCCGGATGGTGGAATGCAGACACGGCGAGCTTAAACCTCGCTGGCCTACGGGCCGTGCCGGTTCAAGTCCGGCTCCGGGCACCACTCCGCTCGTCCGGTCTGACCTGGAGAAACGGCCCGTAGCCCGGGCCCGCACGCCTGCGGCGTTGCGTCGCGGCGCTGCCCGCGCGCGCCGCCCCCGCCACCGGCCCGGGCCAACTTCCCGCCGGGGCGCACTCCCACCGCGCGCGAGGGGGCGCCCGTCCCGCCCCGACGGCTCCCCCGGTGTGGCGCGCGCCCTGTGTCGCGCCTCACCCGCGGCCAGTTGGGCGTGCTCGGCGCGCGGCCGCGCCTCGCGAGGGGCGCGCGATAAGACGGGTCCTCTCTTATGGTGATTTGCCGGATTTCCCAAACTTTCCCAAGAATGAACCGTCTTGGCCCGCTTCCTGGCTCTCGTCGTGTCGCGGTCACCGCATCCGCCGGGGTGACCGCTTCGCTTCGGGATCCGAACGCGGCGTCGTAGCCGACCCCGTACGTCACCCCGAGCCCGGGCCCGGACGTCACTCCGATCGCGGACCCGATCGCGGACCCGGGCGCAGTCGGGTCCGCCGCCTCGCCCCCGGTGCCGTCGCGGTCCGGACGGCGCCCGCGCTGGTGGCCACCACCAGCGCGACGGCCGCCACTTTGGGCGGCGTCAGGTCCTGATGGAGGACCAGGTACCTGGCGAGGGCGGCGACCGCGGGCGACAGGCTCATCAGTACGGAGAACGCGGCGGGCGCCAGGCGGCGCAGCGACAGCAGTTCCAGGGTGTAGGGGAGCACCGACGAGAGCAGGGCCACCGCGCCCCCGAGGGCCAGTGCCGCCGGGTCGAGCAGGGCGCCGCCCGCGCCGGCCACCCCGAGCGGCAGGCTCAACAACGCGCCGCAGGCCATCGCCAGCGCCAGCTCGTCCACGCGCGGGAAGCGGCTGCCGGCCCGGGCCGACAGCAGGATGTACGCGGCCCACAGCGCCCCGGCGCCCAGCGCGCAACCCGCCCCGGCAGCGTTCAACTTGCCGAACCCGCCACGCCCGAGCAGCGCCACGCCGGCCAGCGCAAGCACGGCCCACAGCCAGCGGCCCGGGCCGCGCGCCGTGACCACCGACAGCGTCAGCGGGCCCAGCACCTCCAGAGTTACGGCGGTGCCCAGCGGGATGCGGTCGATGGCCTGGTAGATCAGCGTGTTCATGCCGGCCAGCGCCGTTCCGAAGCCCGCGACTACGGCCCAGTCGGCGCGCCCGTAGCCGCGTACGGCCGGGCGGCAGACGAGCAGCAGCACCAGCGCGGAGACGGCGAGCCGCAGCGAGACCACGCCGAGGGCGCCGACCCGGGGGAAGAGCGAGGCGGCCACCGCCGCCCCGAACTGTTGGGAGCAGATGTCGCCGGCCACCAGGCCGACCCCGACCAGCCCGGCGGCCCGCTCGCCACGCCCGGCCCCGGCTGGCCCGGCCCCGGCCGGCCCGGTCCGGGCCGCCGTTCCGGCCGGGGCAGCGGGGCCGCCCGCGCTCGTGTCGGCAGTGGGGGCAGGGGCGCGCACATCGGTCACACCGGCCACGCTAGCCAGCGCGGGCCGAGCGGGGAAATGCCGGTTGAGCGGTGCTTATGCTTGTCGGTCATGACCGTGGAGCTGCGTCATCTGCGCCACTTCCTCGCCAACGCCGACGAGGCCAACCTGACCCGCGCCGCGGCCCGGCTCCACCTCACCCAGCCCGCCCTGTCCCGCTCCCTGCGCCAGCTCGAAGCCCACCTCGGCGTGCGGCTCGCCGACCGCTCCACGCACCACCTGCGCCTCACCGACGCCGGCCACGCCTTTCGGGCCAGGGCCGTCACCGCGCTGGCCGCCGTGGACGCGGCCCTGGACCCGAGCCGCCTGGGCGCCTGGCCGCTGCGGCTCGGGCACGCCTGGTCGGCGCTGGGCACCTTCACCACGCCGCTGCTCCGCCGCTGGCGCCAGACCCACCCCGACACGCCGCTGGAACTGCTGCGCATCGACGACCGCAGCGCTGGCCTCACCGCGGGCAAGGCCGACGCCGCGCTGCTGCGCGGGCCGCTGGCCGAGCCCGGGCTGCGGAGCGCGTACCTGCTCAGCGAGGAGCGGGTCGCGGCGCTGCCCGACGACAGCCCGCTGGCCGGGCGCGCCGCACTGACGCTGGCCGACCTCGCCGACCTCGCCGACCAGAGCGTCACCCTCAACACGGTCTCCGGCACGACCAGCAGCGAGCTGTGGCCGCCCGGGCGCGGGCGACGCCGCCGGGTGTCGGCGCCGTGCCTGGGCCAGCAGCGTCAGCGCGTGCTGGGACGCCGAGTCTGCGGCAGCGGTGACCAGCACCAGGGACTGCCCGGGCGACCTCGGCAGCGACAGGTTCTGCTGGGTGACCGTGAGCGGGCCGACGACCAGGTGGCCCAGCTCGTACACGTCGCCCTCACACGGGTGCACGCGGTGGTCGGCCCAGAGCACGGCGAACTCCGGGCTGCCGATCGACAGCTCCCCGATCAGCGCGGCCAGGCCGGCGTCCCCGGGGTGGCGGCCGGTGACGTACCGCAGGTTGCTCACCATGGCGCGGGCCTTGCGCCGCCGGTCGACCTACAGGCGGCGGCCGTGCGGGTCGAGGAAGAGGAGCCGGGCCAGGTTCGGCCGGTCGGCCGGGCGTTCGGGGCCTGGCCGGGTCGAGGTGGCCGGCTAGCAGGGCGTGGCCCAGGCCGTTCCAGGCGAGCACGTCCGCGCGCCGCCCCACCACGAGCGCGGGCACCTCGCCCACCGTGCGCAGCAACTCCCGCGTCGCGCACGACACCCGCTTGGTGCCCGCGTCGGGGCCCGGCTCCGGTCGGCTCAGGTGGTCGAGGTGGGCGCGCCCGTGCGCGTCGAGCCCGAGCACCCGGGCGATGGCGTCCAGCACTTCGGGCGAGGTGTTGTGCGCCTGCCCCTGTTCGAGCCGGGTGTAGTACGAGACGCCGACCCCGGCCAGTAGCGCCAGCTCCTCCCGGCGCAGCCCGGGCACCCGGCGCCGCCCCGCGTCGGGCAGCCCGACGTCCTCGGGCCGCACCCGGGCCCGCCGCGCGCGCAGAAACTCACCGAGTCGCCTGTCGTCCATCCCCCAAGCCTCGCGCCCCCCGCCCCCGCGAGCCAGCCCCTGCCAGGGGTCGGCACGGGCGGTGCTGGTCCGCGACGCGCGCCGGCCGGAGCCTGAACGGGTCCGACCCACCCCGCCCCACGCTTCCGTAGGAGGCCCCATGAACGCCACAGCCCCGAACGCCACGGCCCCTGACGCGTCAGCCGCGAACACGTCAGTCGCGAGCGCGGCGGCCGTGCCCGAGACCGCCGTACCCGAGACCGCCGTGCACAAGATCGTCCTCGGCGACGTCACGATCACCCGGGTCACCGAGTACTATCGGGTCCGTCCGCATGAGCCCGCGGGAGTTCTTCCCCGACAGCCCCGAGAACGCCTGGGAGGCCCACCGGCCCTGGCTGGTCCCGACTTCCTAGCCGCCGACACGGACATCTGCCAGTCCGCGGTGCAGACCTGGGTGGTGCGCAGCGAGGGCCGGACCATCCTGGTGGACACGGGCGTCGGCAACCACAAGGAGCGCCCGTACGCGCCGGTCTGGAGCCATCTGCGTACCGGGTACCTGGACAACCTGGCGCGTGCCGGTGTACGCCCCGACGACGTGGACCTGGTGATCAACACCCACCTGCACGTCGACCACGTCGGCTGGAACACCTTTCTGGACGGCGGCGTGTGGACGCCCACCTTCCCGCGCGCGACGTACCTGATGCCGCGCCGCGACTTCGAGTTCTGGGACCCCGCGCGCGGCCACACCCCCCGCCTCGGGCGGGGCAACCAGAACGTGTTCGAGGACAGCGTGGCGCCCGTACACGAGGCGGGGCAGACCCTGCTGTGGGACGAGGAGTACACCATCGACGCGAACCTGCGCCTCGAACTCTCCCCAGGCCACACGCCCGGCTCCGCGGTGCTGAAGCTTGCCTCGGGCGGGGACCGCGCGGTGTTCGTCGGCGACTTGCTGCACACGCCGCTCCAGTTCGTCGAGCCCGACGTCAACAGTTGCTTCTGCGAGCACCCGGCGCGGGCCCGCGCCTCCCGGCACCGGCTGCTGGGCTGGGCCGCCTACCACCGCGCCCTGGTCCTGCCGGCCCACCTCGGCGGGCACGGTGGCGCGGAGGTCAGCCGGTCGCGGCGCCGGCTTCGCGATCGGGAAGTGGGCTCCCTTCTCTCGCCTCTGACCCCGCCGCGCACTCCCGAGCGAGCCCCCGAGCACCTACCGAGCACCGCCCGGGCCGCCGACCGGCCGAGCGAGGCCGACCCGCGAGCCCGGCCGGCAGACCGGACGGAACGAGCAGCCATGACCCACCACGACCCCCACACCCCGACGCCGACCGTCGAGACCGCCTCCGCCACGTTGCGCGGACGCGGCGCCGACGGCGTCCAGCGCTTCCTCGGCGTCCCCTAAGCCGCCCCGCCGCAGGGCGCCGCCCGCTTCGCACCGCCCGCGCCGGTCCCGCCGTGGCCCGGCGTGCGGGACGCGGGCGCCCACGGTCCGACGGTGCCGCAGCCACGCCGAGACGCCTTCGGCGGCCTCGACATGTCGCCCTACTTCGGCCCCGGCTGGGTGCCGGGGCCCGACTACCTCACCCTCAACGTCTGGGCCCCCGCGCCTCCGGCAACCGCCCCGGAACGCGGGCTGCCGGTGCTGGTCTTCGTGCACGGCGGCGGCTTCGTGGCCGGCTCGGGCCGCGCGCCGCTGTACGACGGGGAGGGGTTCGCCAGCAGCGGCGTCGTCCTCGTCACCGTCAACTATCGGCTCGGCGTCGCCGGCTTCCTCGACCTGCCCGGGGCCCCGCCCAACCGGGGGCTGCTCGACGTGGCGGCGGCGCTGCGCTGGGTGCGGCGGCACGCGACGGCCTTCGGCGGCGACCCGGACAACGTCACCCTCTTCGGCTAGTCCGCCGGCGCGAGCCTGGTCGCCGCGCTGCTGGCCGACGACGCGGCGGCCGGCCTGTTCCGGCGGGCGATCGTGCAGAGCGGCAACGGGCTCGGCGCGCACACCCCCGAGCAGGCGGCCCGCGTCACCCGGGTGGCGGCCGCCGCCGCGGCCTTCGCCGAGCTGCCCGACGAGCGCCTGGTGGCGGCCCTCGACGCGCTCGCCGGCCTGGACCTGCGTACCGCCACCGCGGGCGACCCGCTCCTCGGCCTCAGCTCGCTCAGCCTGACCCTCGCCCGCCAACCGGCCGAGACCCTCGCGGCCACGGCGACCGGCGCCGACGTCGCCCTGATGGTCTGCACCACCGCCGACGAGGGCAACCTCTACGTCGTCCCGCAGGGGCGCCTGACCAGCACCACCCGCGCGGAGCTGACCGCCACCGCCGCCCTGGCCCCGCGGGCCGGCACGCCGAGGCGGCTCGCGACATCGCGGCGGCCCGCGCCCGCAGGCGGCTGGCCCGGGCACACAGCCGCGCACGGCCGCGCCGCGACGTACGCGTACGAGTTCGGCTGGCGCTCGCCCGCGCTGGGGCGCGCGCTGGGCGCGGCGCACGCCGTGGAGCTGCCGTTCGTCTTCGCGCGCACCGCCCTGCCGGCGCACGGACTGGCCGCCCGGGTACACCGCGCCTGGGTCTCCTTCGCCCGCGACGGCGACCCCGGCTGGGCCCCGTACGACCCGTGACGCCAGCACGTCGAGGCCGTCGCCGAGCGTTCGCCGCATGCCCGGGTGCCGTGCGGGTAGCGGCTGAAGAGGGGCGAAAAGATCCTCCCCTGGCACTAGGGTGATTGTTTTGCTTACCCATTACCCTTGACTCAAGGTCGCGCAGGGCGGCCATGGAGGAGTGAGATGAGGAGCAGCAACCCGGTCTTCTCGCGACGGGGCTTCAGCCGCGACAACGCCTACGCGGGCTTCAACACGCCGCCGCAGGCCGGGGGCCCCGCAGCGACTCAGGGCAACCCGTACGCCACTGGTGCTCAGCCCACCAATCCGTATGCCCCGGGCGCGCAGGACCTGACCCCCGAGCAGATGCAGCAGCTCTACGGCGGACAGGCGGCGCCGCCACGGGCTGATCGCATGACGATGGACGACGTCGTCATGCGGACCGCCATGACGCTCGGCACCGTCATCGTCGGTGCCATCGTCGCGTGGGCCGCACTGCCGGTGTCCAGCAAGAGCTACGGCATCGCGATCGGCTCCGCGCTCGTCGCGATGGTGCTCGGACTGGTCCAGGCGTTCAAGAGCAAGCCCGTCCCGGCCCTGATCATTGGGTACGCGGCGTTCGAGGGCGTCTTCCTCGGTGTGATCAGTGAAATGTTCAACGCTCGCTGGTCCGGTATCCCGATGCAGGCGGTGCTCGGCACCATGGCGGTCTTCGCCGGTGTGCTGATCGCCTACCGCACCCGTCTGATCCGCGTCAACGCCCGCTTCCAGCGCTTCGTGATGGCGGCGGCGATCGGCTTCGTGCTGCTGATGGCGGTCAACCTGCTGTTCGCGGCCTTCGGTGGCGGCGACGGCCTCGGCTTCCGCAGCGGCGGCCTCGGCATCGTCTTCGGCATCGTGGGCGTTGTCCTCGGCGCGGCCTTCCTCGCCATGGACTTCAAGCAGGTCGAGGACGGCGTGGCGTACGGCGCGCCGCGTGAGGAGTCGTGGCTGGCCGCGTTCGGCCTCACGCTGACGCTGGTGTGGATCTACCTGGAGCTGCTGCGGCTGATCGCCCTGTTCCGGGAGTAGCCGCGAGGCGCGGCCCGACCCCGGCCGCGCCTCGCGCGACGAGGGACGGTACGACTGCCCGAGTCAGCGGCCCGAGGCTCCCCTCGACGCGCCACGCGTGACGCACGACCAGAGCCCTGGAGGCACACGCCTCCGGGGCTCTGCCGTTGCCCGGCGCGCGGCCGGCGCTGTCTACCGTAGCTTGCGCGCCGCACGCCGCAGGTCGTGCTCATGGATGATCGCCTTGGCGTGTCCGTAGGCGAGCTGATGCTCGCCGCGCAGCCAGTTGACCTTCTCGTCGAATCGGAAGAGGGCGGGGCCATCGTCTACCGTGCGCAGCCAGTCGGCCACGGCGCGGCCGGTGCAGTGGGGGATTCGGGAGAGCAGGTTCCGGTGGGTCTCATCGGAGAAGACGTGGGACATCGGCGCCTCCGGCGTTGTCCTGGTCACTGCGCCACGACGTGGCCCAGCAGTCCTTCACCTCACCGTGCCTGAGCGTTTGGGTGTTGGCAACAGTCCGCGGGGGGTGCATAGAGTCGCGGCGTGGATGATGTGACCGCCTTCCTGGCCGACGTGGACCGCCTCGCCGACCGACTGCGGGCCCTGCCTCAGTCCCGACTCGGCCCGGGCCCGGCCGCCGAAGGGCTGGCGCTGGCCCGCGAGTTGGCGCTGCGCGCACAGCGCCTTGAGGAGCCAGACGGCGCGCCTCGTACGGTGCCCGACGCGGGCGTGTTCGTGGTGGCCGACCAGGTGGCCGTCGCCGGGCACGACCTCGCGCACGCCCTCGGCTGGGAGCCGGCCGACGTCGGCCGGGAGCGGACGTTCCCCTCCGCGACCCGGCACGCGGCACGGGAGGCGGCGGCCCTGGTGCGGGAGGCCCGGGCGCGCTGCGGCCTCTGACGGCCCCTCGCGACGGGCGGGGCACGGCGCCCGGTTGGCGGCGGGGCGGGCCGGCGCTCTCCAGCGGGCGGACGGCGCCGGTACGCCCGGAACGCGGCGTCCGGCGCGCGGGTCAGAGCGAGGCGATGACGCGGTCGGCTAGGACGAAGACGCTGGTGTCGCCGTAGCCGAAGGTCAGCGTGTACGCGCCGGCCACGCCGGAACCGCCGAGCAGCACGGGGGCGTCGCCCTCCCGTAGGGCCCGCGCGAGTTGGTCGGCCGTCTCACGGTGACCGGGGGTCATGCAGACCGTGGTGCCATCGGCGAAGACGTAGACATCGAGGGTGCCGAGCGGGCCGGGGCGCACGTCGACCAGCGGGGTGTGGGAGTCGGCCAGTTCGCCGAGGAGCGCGACCGTGCGCTCGTGGCCGACGACGGCCGACCGCTGCGCGCCGTCGCCCGCGCCGTGCGACGGGTGCGAGGGGTGGCGACGGCGGGCCGCGGCCAACTCGGCCGCCTCCGGGCCCTCCGGCTCGCCGGCCAGGTCGAGCGCGGGATCGAACGCCGCCTCAAGCGCGGCGTCGAGCAACTCGGCCTCCAGGGCCGACGGAGGACCGGCGAGGTCGGGCTGACGGGGCACGTACTGCGTCGGGTCCATGGACGGCTCGTCGCCGAACCCGGCCAACCCGCCGAGCAGCGTGGAACTCTCGTGTCCCGAGGCCGCGTCGCGGGCCTCCTGGGCGGCCCAGAACGCGCGGGCCTCGGCGAGTTCGCGCTCGCGTTCCTCGGCGAGCGCGTCGGCGACGGCCGCGCGTATCTCCTCGGCCGGGCTATGGCGGGCGGCGGGCACGTCGGCGGAGCCGGCCCGGGCGCCGACGGCCGTGGCGGTCGCGACGTCGGCGCGCAGGGCGGCGATCTGGCGGCGCAGCCCGCGAGTGGTGTGCAGGGCCGCGACGCCGACGGTCGTGGCGATGCCCGCGGCCAGCAGTACGGCTAGGGACGTAGCGCTCACTGACATACTCCCGGTTGCTGTGGTTCCCCCCGAATTCCTACCTTAGCTTGACCGGTGGCGTCGCCCCGTGTCAGTGCACAACGTCATGGATTGGGTGGGTATAAAGACACAGACAGTCTGTACCGAACAACCCTGACCTGCGCGATCGGTTCCGCTCGGCGGTATAGGTCACATCCTGGGGGAGATTCGGTCACGGCCTGGTGGGTGGACGCCGCCCCGGCCCCGCCCCACCGCCGCCCCGGCCTCGCCTCCGCCCCGTCCCGCGCCGAGCGGCGTGGGACCGGGCGGCGCGCGCAGTTACGCGGGGGCGCGCGGCGGGGCGTGCGAGCCGCGCACGGCCGGGACGGCGCCCGCTGGCGACCGGGCCCCTCGCGATCCGGGCTCAGCTCAACTGCTCGATGACCATGGCCATGCCCTGGCCGCTGCCCACGCACATGGTCTCCAGGCCGAACTGCTTGTCGTGCCACTGGAGCGAGTTGATCAGGGTCCCGGTGATCCGCGCCCCGGTCATGCCGAAGGGGTGGCCGACGGCGATGGCGCCGCCGTTCACGTTGAGCCGGTCCAGATCGATGCCGAGGTCCCGGTAGGACGGGATGACCTGTGCCGCGAACGCCTCGTTGATCTCCACCAGGTCGATGTCGCCGATTGTCAGACCCGCCCGCTTGAGAGCCCTCTGGGACGCCTCGACCGGGCCGTACCCCATGATCTCGGGGGACAGGGCGGAGACGCCGGTGGAGACGATGCGGGCGAGCGGGGTCAGGCCCAGCTCGCGCGCCTTGGTGTCGGACATGATCACCAGCGCCGCGGCGCCGTCGTTGAGCGGACAGCAGTTGCCGGCGGTGACCAGCCCGTCGGGGCGGAAGACGGGCTTGAGGTCCTCCACGCCCTCCAGCTTCACGCCCGCGCGCGGGCCGTCGTCCTTGCTGACGACCGTGCCGTCGGGCGTGGTGACCGGGGTGATCTCGCGCTCCCAGAAGCCCGCCGCGATGGCCTGCTCGGCCAGGTTCTGCGAGCGCACGCCGAAGGCGTCCATGTCCTCGCGCGTCACGCCCTTGGCGCGCGCCAGGTTCTCGGCGGTCTGACCCATCGCGATGTACGCGTCGGGCACCAGGCCGTCCTCGCGCGGGTCGTGCCAGCCCTCGCCGCCGTGCTCGGCCCGGTGCGCGGTGCGCGCCTCGGCGTCGGCGAACAGCGGGTTGTGGGTGCCGGGCATGCCGTCGGACGAGCCGTTGACGCTGCGCGAGACGGTCTCGACGCCGGCCGAGACGAACACGTCGCCCTCGCCGGCCTTGATGGCGTGCAGGGCCATCCGCGAGGTCTGCAACGAGGACGCGCAGTAACGGGTGATGGTGCAGCCCGGCAGGTGGTCCATGCCCAACTGGACGGCGACGATCCGCCCCAGGTTGTGACCCTGCTCCCCGCCGGGCAGGCCGCAGCCGAGCATCAGGTCGTCGATGTCACGCGGGTCGAGCTCGGGTACCTTGGCGAGCGCGGCCCCGACGATCTGGGCGGTCAGGTCGTCGGGCCGCACCTCCTTGAGCGACCCCTTGAAGGCGCGACCGATAGGGGAACGAGCGGCTGAGACGATCACTGCTTCGGTCATCACGGCTCCAGAGGGCGAAGGCGGGCACTGCGTCGGAAGCTACCCGCCCGTAGCCACGAGGTCATGGGCCGCGCGCTGTGATGCGGGCCTCTTTTCTAAGCGCTTGCTCACCCAGCGGCACGGGCGATTTCCGGCCACCCCACCCGTTCCCCTACCCTCGCGCGCCGCGTCCGTGGCGGCCGGCCACGTATGGGCCCGACGCACGGGACGACGACGCGCGGGGCCCCGTGCGCGGGGGCGTACGGGGCAACCACGGGCCGGCGGGCGGTCAGCCGCTGAGGGCGGCGGACGCCGGGTCGGCCGGCAGGCGGCGGCGCCGGCGCCGGAAGAGCTGGGCCCAGGGGCCACGGGCCGCCGCGACCTCGGTGCCGCCCTCGGCCGCTGCCTGCGCCACCGGCCAGAACCCCTCGCGGCGGGCCGGGTCCGGCCGCTCCTCCTCCGGCCACAGCCCGAGCGCCGAGCACAGGGTCGGCAGGATGGCCATCGCGGCCGTCATGTACCCCTCGGCCGACGGGTGGTAGTTGTCCGGCCCGAACAGCTCCGTCGGGTGGGCGGCGAACTCGGGGCCGAGCAGGTCGCCGAGGGAGACGGTACGCCCGCCGTGCTCGACGACGGCGATGGTCTGCGCGGCGGCCAACTGCCGGCTCAGCCGCCTGGCGACCCAGCGCAGCGGCTGGTAGACGGGCTCGATGGTGCCGAGGTCGGGACAGGTGCCCACGACCACCTCACACCCGGCGGCGCGCAGCGCGCGCACCGCGTCGGCGAGCAGCCGCACCGACTCCGTGGGCGGCATCCGGTGCGTGACGTCGTTGGCGCCGATCATGATCACGGCGATGTCGGGGCACCGGACGTCCGGCGGCTCGCCACCCCCGCCGCCGGGCACCCCGACCACGGCCCCGTCTGCCCCGTCCATCCCCGCGCCACCCGCCGCTGCACCCACCGCCCCGGGGCCCGCCAGGGCCGGGCCCGTCGGCGTCGGCTGGCGGGCCGAGCAGCAGCGCCACCTGCCGGGCCAGGTCGTCGGACTGCGCGCCGGGCCGCGCCGCCACGCGCAGCTCTACCGGGTGCTCGGCCACGGCCGCGAGGCCCGAGGCCAACAACGCGCCCTGTGTCTGGTGCGCGTGGCGTACGCCCTGGCCGGCGGCGGTCGAGTCGCCGAGGAAGGCCAGGTGCAGGGGCGGGGCGGCGCTCTCGTGGTCGAAGGCCGTGCCGGTACTGCCCGTCGGCCCGCGGTGGCTCGTCACCGGAGCCGCCCACCACGCGTCTGGCCAGCCGCACCTCGGTGAGCAGCAGCCCGACGGCAGCCCCGCCCAGCAGCCCGATCCCGCCGCCCCCGTACGCCGCCGCGGTCGCGATCCGCCGCGCTACCCGCGCTCTCGACATCGACATGGGCCCGCTCACCTCCGTGCTCTCTCGCGTGCGTAGGTCTCCCGGGCCAGCCCGGCGGATACGCACCGCCGGTCGGGCCTACTGCTGTGTTGCCCGGTCGGCGCCGGATCGCAACGCGCCCATCGGGCGGTCCCGCCGCACGTCGCGGCGCGGGCGGGGCGCTGTACGGGTGCGGTGCGGGGGCTGGTCGGGGGCCGACTGACGGGAATCCGTCCCCTCCGCCTTGGCCGAGAACCGGTTGGTCTGGGTGAGGCGTGGGCCGGGCGGGGGGGGCCGTCGTCGCCCGATTGCCAGGATGCGGTTGCGCTGAGTTATCCACAGGGCAGTGGTCGCCGGGCCGTGGCGCAATAGGCTTATGGGGTGGGCCCGCGCCGGCGGCAGCCCCTTGACTCGCGGAGACCCCGCTGAACCTGGAGTAGGGCGTGCAGTTTCACGAATCGATGATCGACCTGGTGGGCAACACCCCGCTGGTGAAGCTCAACAGCGTGGCCGAGGGGATTCAGGCCACCGTCCTGGCGAAGGTGGAGTACTTCAACCCGGGCGGGTCGGTCAAGGACCGGATCGCCGTGCGGATGATCGAGGCCGCCGAGGAGTCGGCGGCGCTCCAGCCCGGTGGCACGATCGTCGAGCCGACCTCGGGCAACACCGGCGTGGGCCTGGCGATGGTCGCCCAGCGCAAGGGGTACAAGTGCGTCTTCGTCTGCCCGGACAAGGTCTCCACGGACAAGATCAACGTGCTGCGGGCGTACGGGGCCGAGGTCGTGGTCTGCCCCACCGCCGTCGACCCCGAGCACCCGGACTCGTACTACAATGTCTCCGACCGCCTGGTGCGCGAGATCCCCGGCGCCTGGAAGCCCGACCAGTACAGCAACCCGGACAACCCGCGCTCGCACTACGAGTCCACCGGGCCCGAGCTGTGGCAGCAGACCGATGAGCGGATCACGCACTTCGTCGCGGGCGTCGGCACCGGCGGCACGATCAGCGGCACCGGCCGCTACCTCAAGGACGTCAGTGACGGCCGGGTCAAGGTGATCGGTGCCGACCCGGAGGGCTCGGTATACTCCGGCGGCTCTGGCCGCCCGTACCTGATCGAGGGCGTCGGCGAGGACTTCTGGCCGAGCGTGTACGACCGGACCGTCGCGGACGAGATCGTGCCGGTCTCCGACAAGGACGCTTTCCAGATGACGCGCCGCCTCGCCAAGGAGGAGGGCCTGCTCGTCGGCGGCTCCTGCGGGATGGCGGTCGTGGCCGCCCTGCGCGTCGCCGAGCGGCTCGGCCCCGACGACGTGGTGGTCGTGCTGCTGCCGGACAGCGGGCGGGGTTACCTCTCGAAGATCTTCAATGATGAATGGATGGCGGACTACGGCTTCCTGGAGGAGGCCGGGCCCGCCGTGCGCGTCGGTGACGTGCTGCGCGGCAAGGATGGCGGACTGCCCTCGCTGGTGCACATGCACCCGGAGGAGACCGTCGGCGAGGCCATCGAGGTGCTGCGCGAGTACGGCGTCTCGCAGATGCCCATCGTCAAGCCCGGCGCGGGCCACCCCGACGTGATGGCCGCCGAGGTCATCGGCTCGGTCGTCGAGCGCGAGCTGTTGGACGCGCTGTTCGCGCAGCGCGCGGCGCTGACCGACCCGCTGGAGAAGCACATGAGCCCGCCGCTGCCGCAGGTGGGCTCCGGCGAGCCGGTATCGGACCTGATGGCCGTGCTCGGGGCGGCGGACGCCGCCGTCGTGCTGGTGGAAGGCAAGCCGACCGGGGTCGTCAGCCGGCAGGACCTGCTGGCCTACCTGGCCAAGGGCGCGGCCAAGTAGCCGGGCCGCCGGAGCCGCCCGCGTCAGGGGAGTGTCACGGAACGCCGCGTGGGCGCCCCTTCGCGTAAGCGGTACGTATCGTCACGCGCCAGCAGCACGCATTTAACACGCGTCCGGCACATTGGTGGACGTTGGCAGGACGACACCGACACCCGATGTGCGGCGACACGGACCTCCGGAGCGGCTCCCGGACCTCCATGGTCGCCCGGACGCGGCGAGACCGGCCCGAGGCCCGTCCCGCGTCCCCCGCGGGGACCGTCGTCGTCCCGCCCCCGGCGAGTGCGCCGGCGGGGTGCGGCGGTCCCCGCGTACGCCGGCGGTGGCCCGCGACCCTCCCGGTCGCGGGCCACTTGCGCGTACGGGCGCGCCCGGGCCCGGGCCGGCGGCTACCGCCGCGTCACCGTCGCCCGCCCGCTCACGCCCCGCGCAGCGCGGAGCGCCCCGCGTAGCGTGCTGCGTCGCCCAACTCCTGCTCGATGCGGATGAGTTGGTTGTACTTCGCCGTACGGTCGGAGCGGGAGAGCGAGCCGGTCTTGATCTGGCCGCAGCCGGTCGCCACCTCGAGGTCCGTGATCGTGGTGTCCTCCGTCTCGCCCGAGCGGTGCGACATGACGGCCGTCTAGCCCGCCCGGTGGGCCACCTCCACCGTGGCCAGCGCCTCGGACAGGGTGCCGATCTGGTTGACCTTGACCAGGACCGAGTTGCCGACGCCGGTGCGGATGCCCTCGCGCAGCAGCGTCTCGTTGGTGCAGAACACGTCGTCGCCGGTGAGCTGGCAGCGGTCGCCGACGCGGGCGGTCAGCTCGCGCCAGCCGTCCAGGTCGTTCTCCGCCATCGGGTCCTCGATGGAGACGATCGGGTACGCGTCGACGAGCCCGGCCAGGTAGTCGGCGTTCTCGGCGGGGGTGCGGCGCAGCCCCTCGCCGGCGTAGTCGTACACTCCGTCGCGGAAGAACTCCGACGACGCCGGGTCCATGACAAGGCCGATGTCCGCGCCCGGGCGGTAGCCGGCGCGCTCGATGGCGGTCATGACGAAGTCGAGCGCCTCCTCGGCCGTGCGCAGCGCGGGGGCGAAGCCGCCCTCGTCGCCGACGGCCGTGGAGTGCCCGGCGGCCAGCAGGTCGCGGCGCAGGGTGTGGAAGACCTCGCTGCCCATCCGTACGGCGTCGAGGAAGGTGTCCGCGCCCACCGGCGTGATCATGAACTCCTGGTAGTCCAGCGGGTTGTCGGCGTGGGCGCCGCCGTTGACGATGTTTATCATCGGCAGCGGCAGCAGGTGGGCTTCGGCGCCGCCGAGGTTGCGGTAGAGGGGCTGGCGGTAGGCGGTGGCGACGGCCTTGGCGGCGGCGAGGGAAACGCCGAGGATCGTGTTGGCGCCCAGCCGGGACTTGGTGGCGGTGCCGTCGAGAGCGATCAGCGAGGCGTCGAGCCCGGCCTGGTCCGCCGCGTCGCGGCCGCGCACGGCCGCCGCGATCTCCCCGTTCACATGGGCCACTGCGCGCTCGACGCCCTTGCCGTGCCAGCGGGCCGCGTCCGCGTCGCTCAGTTCCACGGCCTCCCGGGCGCCGGTGGAGGCGCCGGAGGGGACGGCCGCGCGGCCCAGCGACCCGTCGGCCAGGACGACGTCGACCTCGACCGTGGGGTTGCCCCGGCTGTCGATGATCTGGCGGGCGGTGACGGTCTCGATGGGGGCGTCGACGGTGTGGACGACCGGTGCGGACGTGGGAGCAGCCTGTGTGGACATGGGAGCCCTTCCCGTTGTGGGGTGTCGGGGCCGTAGAGCGACGACGCTGGCGCTGACCCCGGCCTGGTGAACTCTACAGCAATGCTGAGCAGTTTTCCTGTTCAGCTTGGCTGCGCAGCATTGCTGCGCAGTGCCTCTGCGCGGCGTTGCCGCGCGGTGTTGCCGCGCGGTGCCGTGCACGGTTCACCTCGGCGGCCTTGCTGGTCAGCCGGGTACAGTGCCCTATGCCCACCTCGGAAGCCGCCACCATCGCCGCTGAACTGCGCACCGCGATGGGCAAGCTCACCCGACGCGTGACCCATGAGGACCGCATCCCGCTGGGCCAGGTCGCCGTGCTCGGCGCGCTCGACCGCAACGGCGCCATGACCACCAGCGACCTCGCCGCCGACCAGCGCGTACGCCCCCAGTCGATGGCCCGCGCGGTGGGGCTGCTGATGGAACAGGGCCTGATCACGCGCCGGGCGCACCCCACGGACGGCCGCAAGTCGCTGGTGGAGCTCTTGGACGCGGGCCGGGCCGCGCTCGAAGCGGAGCGGGGCCGCAGGGTCGGTTGGCTCGCGCAGGCTATCGAGGCCGAACTCAGCGACGAGGAGCGGGAGTTGCTGGCGCGCAGCGCCACCCTGTTGGAGCGGCTCGCCACGCGTTAGCGTCCTGACGGGCGGTGCGGCGGGGTGGCGCGACGTGTGGCGTGGCGGTCCGTTTCGCGGCGGGCGGTTGGCGCACCACAGCACCAGGTCGGCCCCGAGCGGCACCTCGGCAGCAGGTCGACGCCGGCGTGCCCGGCCGGCCGCGGGCCGAGCCGGCGCCGCTCGCGCAGCGCCAGCGGCAGCAGCGGCAGCAGCGGCGGCAGCGCCAGCGCGCACCGGAAGAACGCGGCGGTCTCCGGTGAGGCTCGGAGAGCCGGACCGGCATGGCCGACACCGAGATGCGGGCAACCCCGGCCACTGCCAGCAGCCCGCGGGTCGCGCGACAGCCGGCGGGCCACGCCGCCGGGCGCGGTGGGGTTCGGCGCGCGGGCCCCGAACGGGACGCCCCGGCTCGACCGTCGCCTGCCCGCTGCGGGTGGGCTCGTTCTCCGTCGCGATCAAGACGTTCCTGCCGCCCGCCCTGGTATCGCCGCGCGAACGGCACCCGCGCGTGCGCACCACGGTGCTGGCCGGCAGGGCCGAGGAGATGCTGGCCGGCGTGCGCGTGAGCGAACTCGACCTCGCGGTCGTGGAGGGCTGGGAGGAGCTGCCGACCGCGCTGCCGGCCGGCCTGACCGCCTTCGAGCTGCTCTCGGACGTCGCGGACGTCGCGGACGGCGCCCTGTCCGTACGGCATCCGCTGGTCGGGCTGGGCGTCGTCGAACTCGACCGACTGGCCAACACGCCGTGAGCGTCGTGGACCGGCGACGGCGCCTGCCCCCCGTTCCTGGTGCAGACGCCGCGCCAGCGGGGCTTTGAGCCGGACATCAGTTGCCACGTCGCCGGGCGCCCGCCCAACTGGCGCTCGTGGCGGCCGGCCTGGTGGCCGCGCTGGTGCCGCTGCTGGGGCGCGGCCCGCTGCCCGCCGGGCTCCGCGCGCTCGCCACCCGCCCGGTGCTGCGCCGCACGGTCCTGGTGGCGCATCGGAGCGGGGAGGCGGTGCGGCCGGTGGTGGTCGCGGGCGTCGCCGCGCTGCGGAGGCCGTGGCGGAGCCGTGAGGACGCGGGGGCCGTCAGTCCCAGTCGCTGGTGGACTTCTTCCCCTCCCGGTGCAGGAAGGCGAAGCCGCCGAAGGAGTGCACCGCGTTCACGCCGACGATCCCGCCCCAGGCGACGAGCAGCCCTGACAGCCCCTCGTTGACCACGGCGATCGCCGACAGCGGGATGGCCAGCACCAGCGAGACCGCGACGAAGCCGAACCGCTCGCCGAGGCCGATCCCGGCGGCGTTGGCCGAGTCCGCCCCCGCCGGTGAGCCCACGCCGCGCGCGGCGGACATCTGCTGTTCGGCCAGTTGCCGGCGTACGTGCCGGTCGGCGGTATCGTTGAAGCGCTGCTCGACCTTCTCCAGGAAGGAATCGACCAGTTCCGACTCGTACTCAGGACCGAGCTCCTTGCGGGTCTGCAAGATCGCGTCGAGTTCCTTCTTTACCTCTGGGTCGTGGGCGTCCATGGTGCCTACGCTACGGGCAACCGCCGGCGGTGTAAGTAGGGTCAGCCCCCCTATCAGGCCGGCGGTTCAGCCCCCGGAACGGCCCGTGACCAGGCGAACCCCGCCCCGGCCCCCGCTCGCCGGGCCGCGCCGGGCCCGCCGGGTGCCCGCCGTTCACCGGGGCGAAGCCCGCCGGCCTCCCGCCGCCCGCTTCAGGTCCGCCCAGCGAGCGGCCCGCGCACGGGGCGGGCGGGCGAGTGGGTAACGTCGCCCCGGCGGCGTACGACACACGCGGCGTACGAGACGCACGTCGTACGACACGCAGGACGTTCGACACGTACGGCGTATGACACACGCGGGGCGCGATGTTGCCCGAAGGAGAGGAAACGCTGGTGAGCAAGGTTCTGTTGGCGGCCCTGGCAAGCGCAGGCGAGGACCGGCCCGACGGATTGACCATCGCCGGTCGCCCCTGTTCCCGGGAGGAACTCCTGGGGGCCGCGGGCGCGGTGGCGGCCCGGATCGCGGGCGCGCCGGTGGTGGCCGTGCGGGCGGAGGCGACCCTGGAGACCGTTGTGGCCGTGGTGGGCGGGCTGCTGGCCGGCGTGCCGGTGGTCCCGCTGCCGCCCGACTCCGGACCGGCCGAACGCGATCACATCCTGCGCGATTCGGGCGCGACCCTGCTGCTCACCGGGCCGGGCGGGGCGGGCGGCGGCACCGGGCCGGGCGGCGGCGCGGGCGGTCAGGGCGGCGGCCAGGGCGTCGAGGTGGTGCCCGTCGACGCGGCCGAGCGCGCCGACTGGGCGAAGCCGGAGCCGGACGAGGCCGCCACCGCGCTCATCCTCTACACCTCGGGCACCACCGGCGCGCCCAAGGGCGCCCTCATCTCGCGGCGCGCCGTCGCCGCCGGCCTGGACGGCCTGGCCGACGCCTGGGCCTGGACCCCGGACGACACGCTCGCCCACGGCCTGCCGCTGTTCCACGTGCACGGCCTGGTCCTCGGCGTCCTCGGCGCGCTGCGCGTCGGCAGCCGCCTGGTGCACACCGGCCGGCCCAGGCCGCAGGCGTACGCGGCGGCGGGCGGCACCCTCTACTTCGGGGTGCCCACCGTGTGGAGCCGGGTCGCCGGCGACCCGGCCGCGGCCCGGGCGCTGCGCGACGCCCGGCTGCTGGTCTCCGGCAGCGCGCCGCTGCCCACGCCGGTCTTCCGCGAGCTGGCGGAGCTGACCGGGCACCAGGTGGTGGAGCGGTACGGCATGACCGAGACGCTGATCACCGTGGCGACCCGCGCGGATGGCGAGCGGCGCCCCGGCCACGTCGGCGTTCCGCTGCCCGGGGTGCGGACCCGGATCGTCACCGAATCGGGCGTGGAGATCGGCGAGTTGGAGGTGACCGGGCCGACCCTGTTCGACGGTTACCTGAACCGGCCGGAGGCCACGGCCGCCTCGTACACCGCCGACGGCTGGTTCCGTACGGGCGACATCGCCGCCGTCGGGCCGGACGGCACGCACCGCATCGTCGGGCGGGCCTCGACGGACATGATCAAGTCCGGGGGGTACCGGATCGGCGCCGGTGAGGTCGAGAACGCGCTGCTCGACCACCCGGCCGTGCGCGAGGCGGCGGTCGTCGGCGCGCCGCACGAGGACCTCGGGCAGGAGATCGTGGCGTACGTGGTGGCCGACGGGGTGGGCGAGGCGGAGCTGATCGACTTCGTCGCCGGCCACCTGTCGGCCCACAAGCGACCGCGCAAGGTGCGCTTCCTGGAGGCGCTGCCGCGCAACGCGATGGGCAAGCCGCAGAAGCGCCTGCTGCCACCGGTGTGAGGCGCCGGCCCGAGCCTCCGGCCCGACCTGTCGTCGTCGCGGGCCCAGTGCCGGCCCGAGGCGCCGGCCCGTCAGTCCGGGGCGCGGTCGCCGGTGAGCTGCCAGGCGGCGAGGGCGAGCCGGGCCCGCATCAGCCCGGCGGGTTCGGCCAAGTCGAGGTCCAGGGCCTTGCCGAGCAGTTCGAGGCGGCGGGCGACGCTGCTGTGGTGCAGGTGGAGCAGGTCGGCGGCCCGTCGCAGGGAGCCGGTGGCGCAGTAGGTGTCCAGCGTCTCCAGGTCCCGCGGGCTGGCGGCGAGGCGCGCGATCGCGGCCACGTCCGCGTTGGCGCGCAGGGCGTCCGGCGGCGCCTGCGCGAGCAGCGCGAGCGCCCCCAACTCGCGGTAGTGCACGACCGGTCGGCGTTCCGTGGCGAAGCGCAGCGCGATGCGGGCCTGCTGCCAGGACAGCTCGGGCCGCTCGGCCGCGCCGATGCCCGCGCGCACGTCCGCCGGAAGCCGGGCCGGGTCCGCGTGGCTGGCCAGGATGACGTCCACGTCGGTCAGCGGCGCGGCCTTCACCTGGTGGGCCGGGCAGAGCAGGCCGGCCACCCGGTCCAGCGGGATTCGGGCGCGCACGGCCAGCACGTGGACCGGCCGCTCGGCGGCGAAGCCCAGCAGCCGCACCGCCCGGGCCCGGGCCGCCTCGTCGCTGTCGGCGCTGATCACCAGCTCGACCAGCGCGGGGTCGGCCATGGTGGTGCGGGCCGGGCCGTACCGCTCGACTACCGCCGCCGCGGCGATGGCCAGCCGGTCCAGGACCACGTCGTCCAGCGGGTTCGGCGGCCTGGGGCGCTCCAGCCACACCGTGCCGATCTCCTCCTCGTCCAGGACGATCGGCGCCCGGCTGGACGCGGGCGCCGGCTGGCCGTCGGGCGCGAGCCGGATCGCCCGCCCTGTGCTGTGCAGCCGCACCGCCGCCACGCACTCGGCCAGGCCGGCCGACGCGCGGGTGAGCGCCGTCAGGTCCACGCGGCGGCGCATCAGCGTGTCGTAGAACATGACGACCCGGATCGCGCCCTCGACGTGCGTGTCCAGTTGCGACAGCCGTACGGCCAGTGCCTCCATGGCCGCAGGATAGGCGTCGATCGGCGCGCTACCCGGGCCGGTTGTCCGACGGTTGGCGGATGACCTCGGTGGTCGGCCGTCGCGAGGATAGTCGCCATGGACCCAGAACTCGAACCGTTCCTGCCGTTGCTCCCCCGGGCCAAGCTGAGCGACCCGGTCGCCGAGCGCGCGAACTTCGCCGCGCTGGCCGCCTCCGTCTCGGGGCCCGACGTCACCGACATGGACGTCGAGGACCGCACGGTGGGCGCGGACCCGGCCGTGCCCGTGCGGATCTACCGCCCGTACGGGGCGCGCGGCGCCATCGTGTGGCTGCACGGCGGCGGTTGGGTGATGGGCGACGTGGACACCGAGCACCCGTCGGCCGCCCGACTCGCGTCGGCCTCCGGCGCGACCGTGATCTCGGTGGGCTACCGACTGGCCCCCGAGCACCCGTTCCCGGCCGCCTTCGACGACGCGTACGCCGTACTGACCTGGGCCAGCGAGCACGCGGCCGAACTCGGTGCCGAAGCGGACCGGATCGCGGTCGGCGGGCACAGCGCCGGCGGGGGACTCGCGGCCGGGCTCGCGCTGCGCGCCCGCGACGAGCAGGGGCCGCCGATCCGCTTCCAGCTCCTCAACCAGCCCGGGCTCGACGACCGCCAGGTCACCTCGTCGAGCCGGAACTTCATGGACACGCCCTGGATGAACCGGGACACGGTCGCCGCCGCCTGGAAGCACTACCTGGCCGGCCAGGCAGCCACCCCGTACGCCGCCCCCGCCCGCGCCACCGACCTGTCCGGGCTGCCGCCGGCCTACGTCGCTTCCGCGGAACTCTGCCCGAACCGCGACGAGGACATCGACTACGCGCTGCGCCTGCTCCAGTCCGGCGTGTCGGTCGAACTCCACCAGTGGGCCGGCACCTTCCACGGCTCGCAGGCCATCCTGTCCGCCGAGATCTCCCAACGACAGTTCACCGAACTCGGCGGCGCGCTGCGCCGCGCCCTGGACGCGTGAGCCGGCCCTGACCGTACGGGCCCGGTCCTGACCGTACGGGCGAAGCCTCCGGTAGCCGGGAGCCGGCCCCCGTTCGCCGGAGGTCGGCGCCCTCCCCGTACGACCCACCGACCCCACCACCCCCGCGCGCACGACCCTGACCAGAGAACCTGACCCCAGACAAGGAACCCCCGCCATGACCGCGACCCCGATCGACCCCGCCGCCCCCGTCCGTCCTGTCGACCTGTTCGCCTCCTTCCTCCACCTGCACCAGGACGGCCGCGCCCGGGCGGCGGAGCCGGTGTTCCAACACGACGGGGACGGCTGACAGTTGATGACCTTCCACGTAGAGACCGACGCCGACGTCCACGGCGACCACTGGGAGGTGCACCCCGAAGCGCAGGAGGTCGTGGCCTGCCTCGCCGGCGGGATACGCCTGTACTTCCGCCCGGAGCAGCCGGACGAGGTGGAGGAGGAGGTCGCGGTGGCGGCCGGCTCCGCGGTCATCGTTCCGCGCGGCCGCTGGTACCGCATCGCCTGGACGGCCCTAGCGACATCATGTCCCTCACTGTGCCGCGCGGCAGCCGGCTGGAGAAGCGGGGGTGACGGGGCATGGCGGCCTGATGACTGAGGGCGGGGAGGGCGGCGGGGGCGCGGTTGGCGCTACCGCAGAGGGCTCTGAACTGCCCGGACCCCGCGATACGGGCTCGCTTTGACACTGGCGCGCGGGCGAGCACGAGCAGAGTCACTGGCAATTATCGCAAAGTGACGAAAGTGCTTCCCGAATGTTCCAGGTCGGCATACCCTTCCGGAACTACCGCACGTCGGACCGCAGTGGTCTGAAGCGCGGCGGAGGTGCCATGGGTGGGGACCCGTATGTGTCAGGGACGGTTGACGAACGTGGGGGAACAAAGGCGTTATTGACGCCTGGCGACAGGGCGCAGATCCCTGATCCGTACGGCGACCGGGCCCTGCTGACCTCTGCCATGACGCGAGGCTACGATGCCGTGCCCGACGGGGAGCGGGACCGGTTGCGGCGCTACCTCGAAGCGGTCGTCGCGGCCCGGCCGGCGCCCGTGCACACCACCGTCGCCTTCAACGCCGTTTACTTCGGGTACGACCTCGACGGCGACGGCTACGGTGGCAGCCCGCTCCGCCTCGACGACTTTCCGGTCATCACTTTCGGTGAATCCACCCCCGAGCTCCCGGTCGGCGCCATGGTGTGTGTCGCCACGGGGTCGGACCCGTTGTATGCCGAGATCGTCTATCGGGAGGGTGCCCACCCAGAGGTGGGCACCCTCGGTGACATACCGCCCTGGGTGTCGGGGGCGCCTGTGGGCGCCGAGGGTCCGGGCAGGGCGGGAGACGGCGTCTCGCCACAGCGCAGGGAACTGCTGGTCCCGATCTCCACGCCTTCGGCCCGGCCCTGAGCTTGTCACCGGCCCAGCTCTACCGCTTACGCACGCGCCGGCGCTGGATCAACGAGGACGGTCATGTCCTCGTCGACGTCCGCTACCCGTCCCCGGAGGCGGCCCGCCGCGACGACCTGGCCGCCTATGCGGACTATTTCCTGACCACGGCGCGGGAGCAACTGCTCAGCCCCTTCGTTCCCGTGTCCCTCGCCGCGCTGGTGGGCGATGCACACGACGACCTGCGGGCGGGACTGCTCGGGATCCTCGGGACGGTGCGGGGTGTGCTCAACTCCAGTAGCACCCTGCGCACCTGGCGTGACTACGCCATGACCCGGAGCTCGCTCGCGGACTGCTGGCGGGACACTGGACCGCTGGGTGGCGACGACCTCAGGTCGCTCGCCGCCGCGGTCGAGCGCGCGGCCACCCCGGGCAAGCGGCGCTACGGGCTCACCACGCCGGTCACGGTGTACACAGCGATCGGACCGCGGCTTCGCGGGTTTCCTGGGGCGACCGAACTACTCACGGGGGTGGGGTACGCCACAGCCGTGTGCCGGGCGAACGTGGCGCTCGCCGACATCGTTCAAGGGGACAGTGACCTGGGTCTGTTCGAGAACGGCTCGCGGATCACGCTCGACGACGCCTTCGAGGGCGGTGGCGTGTGGCGGTCCCATCATCCCGGTGATGCGGAAGCGCCCGGAGACCCCCTGGCGCCGGCCGGCCGCGGCTGGACATCCACGTTGCCCGCGCCATCGGAGCCGGAGTCGGCAGCAGAGTTGCCCCCGGTCGACCTGCCGCTGGCCGACGACGCCTCTCTCGGCGTCGGTGATCTCCTGCGGAGCGACGCGCGGGAGATCGTCTGGCGGGGCTCCTTGCGGCTGGCCCACCTCATTGACGGCTGGTTCCTCTGCATCCGCACGTCGTCGAGGAGCTGAGTCGCTCCTGCGACGCACGCGGCATCTGTCGCCTCGAACTCGACCATGCGGGAGAGAGGCTGAGGGATGAGGCGACGCAGGACGTCGTCGCCGAACTCGGCGAGGACTCGGGCCGGCTGACCGGCATCTCCTGGCCCGACTCCTTCTTCCCCTGCCTCATGCTGGAACTGCGCCACCGCCGCGGCGGTTCCGTGATCCGCCTGATCACGACGCGACTCACGGACCGGGTACAGGTCGGTGACCGTGAGACCGGGCACTGCTATGACCCCCACGTATTCACCAGGGAGGACGTCCCGGGAAGTGACCGCAACGGAGACAGCGCCGTCGGGCTCGGCCCCCGGCAGTTGGTGATGCGCACCGTGCGGCGTTGCAGTCTCCTCACCCTCGACGGTCACGCCCTGCTGGACCGTGCGGCTCTGCCCGGCGCGGTCTACGGGCGTCGGCCGGCTCGGGCGCAGGTCGCCGCCCTGGAATCGGCCGTCGCGGAACTGTTCGCGATACGGCTCCTGGAACCGGCCCGCGGTAGCCGAGACGCCTGCGGCCAGCCGCATTTCCCGCCGCGTGACGGACAGCGGCCCATTCCGCTCATCGGCTACCGCCCCGCCCGGCAGCGGGTGGTCCGGGCCTGGGGCGACACCGAACCGGGTGGCGAAGGGTTACGGGGCGTCCAGTTCGTCCCCGGTCACCTGCGCCGCCTGCGACCGGGCTCCTTGCCCAGCGACGCCCAGCGCGCGGCCTTCTGGGAGCACTGCCGACGGCTCGGCAAGGCGGATGGCTGGGAACTGCCCCACGGCTACACATTCGTCACCGAGCACACGCGCGGTCGCTGATCCGCACGGCTCTCGTGCGGCCCCAGGCCAGACCAACCCCCTTCTTCTTTCTTCTATGTGTCCACAGAAACGGAGTACGCGTACATGCAGGACCGCTACCACGCCGTCACGAAACCGCCGTGGTCCCCGTCGAGCGCCTCGCCCCAGGACATCGAAGCGCTGGCCGCCGCGCTGAACGCCCTGGACTCCCCGGCCATCGGCGCCCTGGACGACCTCTCGGTCGACATGGTGGAGCTGGCCTTCAACTCGCTGCGGCCAAAGGGCCCGACAGGATTTGCTCGGTAGCCTGGGCATCCGGCTGGCAGCCCTCCCGACGGGTGAGCAGTGCCCTGTGCCGGGACGTCCTCGCCAGGCTGCGTCGCGAGGCTCGGCAGCACGCCTGCACATGCGGGATCAAGGGACTCACGGTCAACGTGATGAATCAGGTCGGCGACTTCGTCCTCGCACAGGGGGGCGAGACGGTTTCCGATCCTGTTGCCCGGTGGGGGGCCACGCTCGTGCGTGCCACGGTGTCCGCGTGGTGCAACGCCTCAGTCGCCGACTCGCACATCCTCGCGTGGGCGGCGGACCAGGACTGGTTCGTGGCGACGGCCGACGACGAGGAGGCGGCCCGGCTCGCCGCTGTCGGTGCCGCGGCGTGTTCCCCCGCCACGGCGCACCCGGACTTCGTCCACGGAATGGAGTCGGGGAAGGAGCCACCGATCACGGCCGCCCGGAAGCCGTCTGGAAACAACGCGTTGCTGTGCGGGCTCCATGATCGTTGATCTTGCGTGGTCATATCTCAGTCGATGTCCCAACAACTTGCCTCGCGGTTGGGCACGTTGCTCCCCCATCTCAACGAACGGCAGAGGCGGTTGCTGCTGGCCGCAGAGGCCCGTGAGCTTGGGCATGGCGGAATACGTGCGGTGTCCCACGCGACTGGTGTCAGCGAAACGACGGTGCGTAAAGGCATCGCCGAACTCGCAGATGAACCGTCGCCCTTTCCAGGTGGTCGCGTTCGACGCCCTGGAGGCGGCCGCAAGAACGCAGCCTCGAAGGACCCAGGACTGCTGCCTGCCCTCTTGGCGTTGGTCGAGCCGGATGAGCGAGGCGATCCCATGTCGCCCTTGAGGTGGACGACCAAGTCGCTGCGGCATCTCGCCGACGAGCTGACCCAAAAGGGGCATCCAGTCTCCGCGACCACGGTCGGGAAACTGCTGCATGAGAATGGGTTCAGTCTTCAGGGCAACGCCAAGACCCTGGAGGGAAAGCAACACCCTGACCGAGACGCCCAGTTCCATTACATCAACAGCCAAGTCAAGGAACATCAGGCGGCGGGCGAGCCGGTCATCAGCGTTGATACGAAGAAAAAGGAGATGGTCGGTCGGTTCCACAACCCGGGGCGAGAGTGGCGCCCAAAGGGAGAGCCGATCCACGTAGAAGATCACTCTCTGTTCTGGCGCGGCGAGATCCAACAGGTCATCCCCTACGGGATCTACGACATCGGGGCCAACACGGGCTGGGTCAATGTCGGTGTGGAGCACGACACATCGGCCTTCGCGGTCGCTTCTATTCGCCGATGGTGGGATAACCGCGGCAAGACCGACTATCCGAGCGCCAAGCGCCTTCTCATCACGGCGGACTCCGGCAGCTCGAACTCTCCGCGATACCGACTTTGGAAGTCTGAACTCGCAGCTCTGGCCGAGGAAACCGGCTTGGCTATTACCGTCTGCCACTTTCCGCCTGGAACATCGAAGTGGAATAAGGTCGAGCACCGCCTCTTCTCTCACATCACCATGAACTGGCGCGGACGCCCGCTGACCAGCCACGAAGTCGTCATCAAAACCATCGAATCCACCCGCACTCGCTCCGGCCTGCGCGTCGAAGCCGAACTCGACACACGCTCCTATCCGATCGGGGTCACGGTGAGCAAGGAGTACTTGGACTCCTTGCCGATCCAGCCACACGACACTCACGGCGCCTGGAACTACACCATCGACCCGCACGATCACTGCACTGCGCCTGCGGCAAGCAGAAACCCAGGTCCATCCAGGACGACCGCCGCTTCATCGTCGCCAACATGATCGGCGGCAAGAAACATCACCCTGCCGAACAAACGGCCAGGATATGCCGAGCGCTCCTGGCTTCCCATGACCTCTTCTCAGAGCCCCGCGACCGCTTGGTGGGCATGGCCTATCTCCACAACGCCGCTGACCATCAGGTGACGGACTTGCTGGCGGGGCCACGCAACAGGTTGGCCTACGTGTTCACTCGCGATTCTCGCGGCGCGCTGAAGAGATTCCTGCGCCGCAGGCTGGGGGCATCACCTGGAAGCGAATCCGCCGAGTTGCTGGCCGACAGCACGCGTTTCGGTAAGTACGTGGCGGACCAGGCATGTAGTCAAAACCGGGTTCACCCGGAATTTCGTATCAGGAACGACTAGGACGGAGCGACGCACTGGGTGACCACCGTGCTCCGTGCGGTGTTCACGGCAGATCAGAAGTCGGTAGTGCTGGTTACGGGCTTGTCGCGACTCGAGGCGACACAACTGGCCATCACGACTGCTGAGTTCCTCAGCCGTTCCGATTACCGGGCCTGGCTCCTCACGTCGGAGGACGTGCACGAGCCGCCGCGGTGCGACATGTTGTTGTGTGGCGAATCCGCGCTTGAGCAGGCGACGATCCGCGCGAAGGAACCGGCCGGGCATGAGGCGTTGGGTTCGTACGTGCGCCGCTCGTTCGCCGCCGCACAGGTGCCCGTGTTCATCCTGTCGACTGGCCTGCCCGGGGTGGGCCGAGAACCGGAGGAGTTCGCCGTCGTGCTGCGGGAAGCGGCCAGCGATTCGGGGCTGAAGCTGCGGACGATGTCGTTGGACAGGGACTTCCACTGAGCTGCCCTCTCAGCCGACGGTGAGAGGTGCTCACTCAGGCAAACGCCCGTTCGGTAAAGTTCGGGCATTACGTGCCGCATCCGACGGGCTTCCCACGAGGACACGCCCCCCGCGCGACGGCGCTGTCTTCCTGGGGGACCTGTGGCCTTCAAGCAAACCTCCGCCCGAAAGCTGCTCGCGGAATCCGCTTTCGGGCAGCGCCCTTACGTCAACGAGCTGAGGGGAAGGTACCGGGATGACGTACCAGCAGCCTCCCTCCGCCGCAGAGGTCAATTCGTGGGGACACAGCCTGGACGCGCTGGCCCGCCTGCTCGTCACGGCCGGTCTCGAGGATGTACAGATGCTGGTCGAGTTCGCGCTGCCGATGTGCAGCCTGCGCGCCGACGTGGTGCTGGCGGGACGAGACCCGAAAACAGGTGATCCGGCTTATGTGGTGGTTGAGCTCAAACAGTGGAGCAGGGCACGGCTGATCCCGGGCTCCGACGAACTCTGCGAGGTCATCGGCTTGCCCCGGCGAGCCACGCTGCACCCGATCGCACAGGTGACCCGGTACTGCGAGTACCTCAGGAACTACGCCCTGGTGCTCGAAGGGCACGGTGAACGCGTTACCGGAGTGGCCTACCTGCACAACGCCGAGAGCGAAGGGGTCGCGGAACTCCTCAGCACACCGGGAGCCGACAGCAGGTTGTTCACCCGACCACCGAGGACGACTTCGTCCTGTTTCTGCGCCAAACCATCGTCTTCGACGACAGCGACCAGGTCGGCGACGAACTGCTCGCAAGTCGCTTCGCTCCGAACGAGGCGTTGATGAAGGTCGCCGCCGACGAAGTGCTCCACTGTAGCCATTTCACGCTCATCGGTGAGCAGCACACGGCCTTCTCCCTCGTCATGCGTACTCTCAGAATGGCTCATGAGCGGCCCTCCGGAACCAAGGAGTTCGTGGTCGTCGCCGGCGGTCCGGGATCAGGTAAGAGCGTGATCGCCCTTTCCCTGATGGGAAGCCTGTTGCGTGACGGCTATCCGGTGGCGCATACCACGGGCTCCAGGAGTTTCACCCGGACCTTGAAACAACGGATCTCGAACAACGACCGGGATAGTGGCAGCCTGTTCACGTACTTCGAAGCCGTGCGCAAACAACCTTATGGTTCCGCACGGGTATTCGATTCCTCCCTGGCCTCGACATACTCGACATAGCGGAGAAGTTCCTCCGCGCTATGAAACCGTTGTGCCCGGTGAACGGGGGTGGGGTTGCATCCGTCTCCTTTGAGGAGCGGGCGCAGTTCCACAAGCGCGTTGCCGATGGTTCGAGGGCTTACCTTGAACAGTTCGGCGATTACCGGACGGGTGGCGACCTGTCGCATGGCGAGAATCGCGGCAAGAACGCGGCCCTCGTTGGTGATCTTGTTGTAGATGACTGTGCCCGGGTCCTTCTTCAGCTCGGCTCCGCGTCGGTTGTGTCGCATTTCTTGGAGCCGGGCTTGGTACCGAGTAGCCAAGCGCGTGGTGATGGCATCGAGTTCGGCATGGCTCATACCCGTGATGGCCGGATGCCGCAGTGCTTCTTGAGGGTGGATTTCCTGGAGGGAGCCGGCAGAAGCGACAAAGTCCCGGACGGCTTGCGTGGTGGTAAGCCTGAGGTCGATGGCGCGCACTGTGTGGTTGTGTTCTGTCAGGAGGGCTCGGGTCTCCCGCATGGGTTTCTGGAGGCCGCTTCGGGTTACTCCGAGGAGGTCCTGAAGAACGGGCATCGTGCAGATCCCGCGGAGATAGACGAGCGTGGCCACAGTCCGGGCTGCAGGCGTGATCACCGTCATCCCGCCTGCCCCTTTCATACGTCGTCGTTTCCCGCCTCGTCGGTCGTAGTTCCGTTGCTCGGCCTTGGCCGCCTGGGCTGGCTCCAGAAGCGCGATAAGCTGGGCCAGTTCATCCCGAGTCATCCCGGTCATCACGGGGTGGGAGAGCATCTCCAGGACTTCCGACTGGATGGACCTGGGTTTCTGCTTGCCGCAGGCGCAGTGCAGTGATCGTGCGGGTCGATGGTGTAGTTCCAGGCGCCGTGAGTGTCGTGTGGCTGGATCGGCAAGGAGTCCAAGTACTCCTTGCTCACCGTGACCCCGATCGGATAGGAGCGTGTGTCGAGTTCGGCTTCGACGCGCAGGCCGGAGCGAGTGCGGGTGGATTCGATGGTTTTGATGACGACTTCGTGGCTGGTCAGCGGGCGTCCGCGCCAGTTCATGGTGATGTGAGAGAAGAGGCGGTGCTCGACCTTATTCCACTTCGATGTTCCAGGCGGAAAGTGGCAGACGGTAATAGCCAAGCCGGTTTCCTCGGCCAGAGCTGCGAGTTCAGACTTCCAAAGTCGGTATCGCGGAGAGTTCGAGCTGCCGGAGTCCGCCGTGATGAGAAGGCGCTTGGCGCTCGGATAGTCGGTCTTGCCGCGGTTATCCCACCATCGGCGAATAGAAGCGACCGCGAAGGCCGATGTGTCGTGCTCCACACCGACATTGACCCAGCCCGTGTTGGCCCCGATGTCGTAGATCCCGTAGGGGATGACCTGTTGGATCTCGCCGCGCCAGAACAGAGAGTGATCTTCTACGTGGATCGGCTCTCCCTTTGGGCGCCACTCTCGCCCCGGGTTGTGGAACCGACCGACCATCTCCTTTTTCTTCGTATCAACGCTGATGACCGGCTCGCCCGCCGCCTGATGTTCCTTGACTTGGCTGTTGATGTAATGGAACTGGGCGTCTCGGTCAGGGTGTTGCTTTCCCTCCAGGGTCTTGGCGTTGCCCTGAAGACTGAACCCGTTCTCATGCAGCAGTTTCCCGACCGTGGTCGCGGAGACTGGATGCCCCTTTTGGGTCAGCTCGTCGGCGAGATGCCGCAGCGACTTGGTCGTCCACCTCAAGGGCGACATGGGATCGCCTCGCTCATCCGGCTCGACCAACGCCAAGAGGGCAGGCAGCAGTCCTGGGTCCTTCGAGGCTGCGTTCTTGCGGCCGCCTCCAGGGCGTCGAACGCGACCACCTGGAAAGGGCGACGGTTCATCTGCGAGTTCGGCGATGCCTTTACGCACCGTCGTTTCGCTGACACCAGTCGCGTGGGACACCGCACGTATTCCGCCATGCCCAAGCTCACGGGCCTCTGCGGCCAGCAGCAACCGCCTCTGCCGTTCGTTGAGATGGGGGAGCAACGTGCCCAACCGCGAGGCAAGTTGTTGGGACATCGACTGAGATATGACCACGCAAGATCAACGATCATGGAGCCCGCACAGCAACGCGTTGTTTCCAGACGGCTTCTTCAACAGCTTTACCGGCGACAAGTCCAGCGGGCTCGACGTCCTCATACTTGATGAGGCGCACCGCCTGCGGGAGACTTCCAACGGAGCACCGCTCGGCAGTAGATGCGGGGTCAGGCGGCAGATCGACGAACTGATAGACGCCGCTCTTGTCTCGGTCTTCCTACTCGACCAGCACCAGGTGGTGCGACCCGGCGAGACGGGCTCACTCCAGATGATCGAGGAAGTGGCGGCCAAGCGCGGACTCACGGTGCGACACGTCGACCTCGACGGCCAGTTCCGCACCGGCGGCAGCCGTGCCTACGAAACATGGGTGCTGCGCCTGTTGGGCATCGAGCCCGGTGGCCCCCTCGAGTGGGAGGGGGACCAGGGTCGCTACGCCGTACACGTCGCCGAAAGCCCCGAGGAACTCGAGGACTTCTTGCGACAAAAGCGCTCCAGCGGCGAGGACGGACGTATCACGGCCGGATTCTGCTGGCCGTGGAGCGACCCGAACAAGGATGGTTCGCTGGTGAACGACGTGAAGATCGGCTCCTGGGAGCGCCCCTGGAACATCAAGGGCTCGAGCGGCGTGGGCGGTCTGCCCTCATCGGACCTGTGGGCGACAGATCCGGCGGGCTTCGGTCAGGTCGGCTGCATTTACACCGCCCAGGGCTTCGAGTACGACTGGAGCGGCGTCATCATCGGCGACGACCTGGTGTGGCGCGAGCACGGTTGGCAGTCGGTTCCGTCAGCGAGCGAGGACAAGGTTCTCGACAACGCGCCGACGCACGAATTCCACCGACTGATCCGAAACACCTACAAGGTGCTCCTCACCCGAGGGATGAAGGGCACCGTGCTGTATGCGACCGACCCGCCCACACGGGAGTTCCTCCGCGCCCTCATCCCCTGAGTCCATGGGAAATGATGCACCCTACCCGCACCGCCGGGCGCGGGTTCGCGGCCCGGTGCTCCCCACCGGGCCGCTCGCCGCGACCATCCAGCCCTCTCACCAGAAAGCGAGCACCGCTACGCCGTCACCGGTGTCGACGATCGAGAGTTCACGGAGCTTCTCCTGCGTCTCCGCGTCGGTCGAGTACAAGATGGTCCCGACCATGCCGCGCGTCAGCAGCACTTTGTACGTGTTGCGGACAAGCCTTTTCACATCGTCTTGCGAAACGGTCCGCTTGAACACCGGGTCCTTGGAGGGGAGGGGTTCACCTCCCACTGGTCAGTTCGCCACACCAGGTCAGGGCCGAAGACCACCCCGCTCCAGTCGTACTCGAAGCCCTGAGCGGTGTAGACGCACCCCACCTGACCGAACCCGGCCGGGTCCGTGGCCCACAGCGCCGACGGAGGAGCGCCCATCACCGAGCGGTCACTCTTGAGGTTCCACGGGCGCCGCCAGTCACCGATCACCACGTCAGCGGGCAGTTCCTGGCCGGGCTTGGCGTCTGACCACTTCCAGCAGTAGCCGGCCGACATGCGCGCTCCTTATCCTTGCGCCCGCTTCGCCTGTAGAAACTCCTCCATAGCCGCTGGCGAGTCGGCGACCTCCAGCTCCATGCGTCCATCCGGCTCCCACTCCTCGGGGCCGCCCTCCTCGATTCCGAGAAGTCTCACCACCCACCGCAGGCAGGCGTCACTGCCGCCGCACCGGTACTGGCTGTCCAGCGATACGACTCGGCACGTCAAGCCCATGGCGGCCGCGGCAGCCTCGATCTCCGCGACGGTCCCCATCTCCCCGGGCCGTACGACCTGGTGTTGGTCGAGCAGGAAGACCGGCACGCGAGCCGCGTCGATCAGCTCCCTGATCTGCGGCTTGCCCGTGCGGTGCTCGGCGTGCGTGTACCGGTTGGCGGAGGTTTCGCGGATGCGGTGCGCCTTGTCGCAGAGCAGGACGTCGATGGTGTTGGGCTCGGCGGTCATGAAGCTGTTGAAGTACTTGAACAGATCCTGGACCTCACGCTTCCGCGCGCCAGCGACCTTGCGCATCGTCTTGGTGAAGGACTGCGACCCCGTGGCGTGAAGCGCCGAGACGCCCCGCCGGTACATCTCGCCCAGCACGGAGAGCGCGATGACACTCTTGCCCGTACCCGGCCCCCCGTCATCACCAGCACCTGCTTGTGGTGGGACCGGTGCGCGTCCCGCACGGCGCGGAGCACAAGTTCGTACGCGACCTGCTGCTCGTCCAGCAGCACGAACTGCTCGCGGTCACGCACCTCGTCTGCGGCTACCGCCATCAACTGCTTCGACGGTTGAGTCTTGCCTGACAGGAAGATGTCCGCGGCCTTGGCACCCGACTCGGGAGCGAGCCTCGATTTCAGGAACGCGAGGAACTTCCCCCGCCGCTCAGCCGTGAACATGCGGACGCTTTCGTCGGTTTCAGCGGCGTCCAACCCGGCCACCCCGAAGTCGGTGGCGTTGTGGAGATAGGCGACTCCACACATGCGCTTCGGGTGGTCGGCCAGTGCTCCGTTGAACGACACCAGATAGTCGCAGTACCTACGGACCTGCTCGATCGGGTTCAACACGGGCCGTGAATAGGCATCCACCCGGCGCAGCACGAGGTCGTCGTCCTCGTCGGGGTGCGCCTCGCTCCACTGCTTGAGTTCCACGACCACATAGGAGGGCTCGCCGGTCTTCGGATGAACCCCCGCGAGCACGACGTCGGCACGCTTGCTGGTCAGCGGCAGGCCGTATTCGACGAGCATTTCCACCTGACCCAGCCCCGCGTCGAGCAGTGCGCTGGTGAGCGCCGGGAGGCTGCGGTTCCACGACCTGACCTCGGACTCGCCGGGGCGGTAGCCGTGGCGGTGCACGAACTGCTCGATCAGATGCAACTCGAGTGAGCCCTCGAGAAGTCGGGCGGCGACCGAAGACGCGGAATCACGAATGAGCAAGGCGAACCCCCAGGCAACGCATGCGACTGGAGCGGGTGGGGGCGTGTCCCTCAAGCCACTGGACATCTCGCCAGAGGGGAAGGGAAGCCTGGCGGGCCGCTTGATGAAGGGACAACCACTCTAACTGCGCACGCTCGGTCAGTTTCTGCACAGACCGAGGGGGCCTCGCGACCCCCTCGCCCCGCAAGTTGTGCTGATGAAGGCATGGCACGCGACCGTGTCAAGACATGAGCGGGTGAGGCGTGTTCGCCGCTCGGTAGACGCTCGGACGCATGCCAAGGTGGTCGTCGCCCACGTGCGGAACTCGCCTATCCCGGCCGAGGAGTTGACGAGTGAGACGCGAGGCGAGGAGCAGGAGCGAGTGGTCTCCCCGAGACGCCCAAGGCTCGGGCGTCGAAAAGGAAAACGTTTCTCCGTGGTGCTGTGCCTAGCCGACGATGATCACCGTGACAACAACTAAAGAGTGGACGGCATGTGGGATGGCAGCTCAGCGAGAGGCCGCGCCGCATGCGACGGGCTCGCGGTGGAGGACCTTGGCGGCAGAATGGCCAGTGGCACGCGCTTGCGAGACGCAAGGCGAAAACGAAGGCACGGAGGCCCTCCATTTCGAGGTGGGGGACTTTCCCGGTGGGAGTCCGTCGTGATCGAAATTGTTCGGACGAGACCGTACGACTGAGACCGAGGATGAGCAAGAAGCTTCACCTCTGATCGTATGCAGCGGCGATGGCGCCACAAACCGCACAGCCGTGATCCCTCGCCAGCCGCCGTCACCCGGCGGACCGGAGACGAGCCCGTGCGGGCCACGGCGGACTCATGCGTTCCGCCCCGTCACGGGGCAGGCGCCGCCGACTCCGGGAACGAAGCCACGGTGGCCAGATCGCGGGCCGACGCGTGCCGTTGAATGTCATGAAGCGGCTGCCCCACCACATGCGGGGCGGGCTCGAATAGCCTGCGGGCCGACTGCCGTCTCCGGCCGTCCGAGACCACGATGCCGCCGGACCACTTCCCCTGGCCGTCCTGGTAGCGGTACTGCAGCTTTCCGAGCCGCGGGCAGTGCCGTTCTCGCACCTCGGCGAATCGGGGATCATAGTGCACGTTGCCGACCAGGTCCGCGGCGTACGTAGCGGCAGCCGCGGGCGCCAGGATCGCGGACACCAGGAGGTCGGCGATCTGGAGGCCGAGGTGGGTGTTGCTGTGCCCGAAGACGGGGGACTCGGGAAGATGCGGTAGCTCGTCACTGTCTTTGCTGAACTTGCGTGCGGTGATGCCGTGCACGCTGCCGGCGTTGTCCGACGGGTTCCGACTGTCGAGCACGACGATTCCGCTGGCCGCCCGTTCAGCGAGGTAGTTCTCAAAGCTCTTGCAGAGCGCGGCGACCGAAGACGCGTACAAGTCCTCTTCGTCATAGACGACGCTATTTCGCTTCACCCAGACGCGAGCCAACACCGTGCAGTGGTGTTGCTCGAGTCAGGTTGAGCAAATAGTCGAGGAAGCCGTGCGCCGCACGACGCTGCTTGCGACCGGTACGGCGGAAGGACTTCCTGAGGGTCTCGCCTTTGACCTCGTGGTGCACGACGTCCCGCAGGGTGGGCCGAGTGCGCAGCTCCGGTCGGAACCGCTTCTTCAATTCGATGAAGTCCGAGGCGAGCGCTGTCATGCGTTCCTCCGGGACAGTGAAGCCGCCGATCACCATGACGGGAACCGAGTCGGGCACGTCAGGGTTGAGGACCTGAGCGGTGCCTGACTCGTCGATGTAGCACAGATACAAGAACGAGCCCCCAAGCACAGAAACAGCTATGGCCAACCCCGAAAACCCGGGCGACGGCCATAGGAGGTGCCACGCCGACATGGTCGGTCGCAGCAAGGTGTTCGTACTGTTGCGTAGCGTAGGCGAGGCTGGTTGGTCAGACAACACCACGGCTCATATCGTCCGTACCGGCCCGATGCCAAGCGGCTTACCAACACGAAGACCCCGCCACCAGCGTTTCCGCTTATGACGGGGTCTTCGCCACACTTGCACAGCTAGAGTTACACACTGTGCCCCCGGCAGGATTCGAACCTGCGCACACGGCTCCGGAGGCCGTTGCTCTATCCCCTGAGCTACGGGGGCGTCCGCCCTCTTGCGTGGCCACGGAGAGAACACTACCAGCTCATGAGGGGTGGCCATGAACGCCTTTCGTGCGCCCTCCGCAGGCCCCCGCGGTCGGTGGGGGAGGGGAGCGAGCCGGCGCTCCGAAGCGACGGGTCCAGGGGCCCCGCGGAGGGCGCGCCGGGGGAAGCGGAACGACGGGCCCGCGCTTGTAGCGCATTCGTCGCGTATCGTGGGGAGCCTCGCTGAAAGGTCCCCCCACGTGGCGGAAGTGGGCAAAACCCGGACGCAGTCGGAGTCGCACGCCTACGCTTCGAGTTGTGCCTGGCGTGTCCGGCCGGGTCCTTGTTGTCGATGATAACAAGGTCATCCGGCAGCTAATCAGGGTCAACCTTGAGCTAGAGGGGTTCGAGGTCGTGACCGCGGCTGATGGTGTCGAGTGCCTGGAAATCGTGCATCGCGTAAGGCCTGACGTGGTCACCCTCGACGTGGTGATGCCCCGTCTCAACGGGTTGCTGACCGCTGCTCGACTGCGGGATGACGTGCGTACTCGACACCTTCCCCTCGCCATCGTCAGCGCTTGCACGCAGTCGGATGTCGACAGCGGGCAGTCTGCCGGTGTTTATGCGTTCCTCGCGAAACCCTTCGAGCCCGCCGAGCTGGTGCGGCTCGTGAGACAACTCGTGCGACAGGCCGCCGGTCATGAGGTGGGGGAGGAAGGTGACGACGACGGCCCCGGATCTGGGCCGTCTGAAGGTGTTGAGCCCGTCGTTCGGCCCGGTGGTTGAACCGTTACTGCTCCAGCCGTCGGGTTGCGCGACCGTGGTGCTGTGCGGTGGCTGGCTGTGCCCGTGATCACTTGAACCTCTGACCACCTCACCTCGTAGTACCGCGCGCCGGAGAGGTCGTCCCCCGGCCCCGGGGGCGGGGGCGCGTCGGGAAACCCGTTCGCTAAGCCTCCCCCCTTCTCCCATACGCTTGCCCCGTGACCCCCGCGCAGCTCTCTCGCACCGTCGTCCACGTCGTGCGTTCCGCCGTCGAGGCTGGTGAGCTGACCGTGCCGGACGACGCCCTCGCGCCGCTGATCGCCGAGGCCGGGGGAGCCGACGGTGGCGCGCGGCGGGGGATCGTACGGGTGCCGCCCTGGCCCGGTTGTGGGGACTTCGCCTCGCATGTCGCCCTGCGGCTCGCCGCCGCCTCCGGGCAGGCGCCCCGGGACGTCGCGGAGGTGCTGCGGCGCCGGCTGGCCGAGCAGCCCGGGATCGAGCGGGTCGAGGTCGCCGGGCCCGGCTTCGTGAACATTACCGTGGCCGCCGGGGCGCACGCCGGGCTCGTACGCGAGGTGCTCGCGCAGGGCGCGGCGTACGGGCGGGGCGACGTGCTCGTGGGAACGAGGCTGCGGCTGCGGTACCAGGACGGGCCGCGGACCGCGCTGTTCGCCGAGGTCATCGCGCGGTTGGCCACCGCGTGTGGCGGCGAGGTCGATGCGCTGCCCAGCGCCGGAGGAGCCGTCTCCCTCGCCGTCACTCCCACCCCCACCACCAGCGGCGCCGAGACCACCACCGAGACCGTGGTTCTCTCCGTGCGCGAGCCGGGGAGCGCGCTGGACCAGCTCGTGGAGTCGCTGGGGTGGGGCGGTGCGCGGTGGGCGTTGCTGAGCGCTGCCGCGCATGACGTTCCGCGCTGCGATCCGGGCGAGGTGCTGGCGCAGCGGGAGAGCAACCCGTTGTTCCGCGTGCGGTACGCCCACGCTCGGGTCCGGGCGCTGCTGCGCAACGGCCGCGACCTCGGCATCGAGCCTGACGCCGACGGTTCCGTCACCGACGCCGCTACCGATACCGGCGACGACTCCGCCGCGCGCGCCCGCTGGGCCCTGCTCGCCCTGCTGGCCGACTACCCGCGGGTGGTCGAGGCCGCCGCGCGGCGGCATGCTCCGGATCGGTTGGCGCGGGAGCTGATGGCCGTCGCCGACGCCTTCTTCCGCTTCCACGACGACTGCGCCCCGCTGCCGCGCGGCGAGGAGAAACCCTCGGCCGCGCACCGCGCCCGGCTGGCCACCGCCGAAGCCGCCGGAACGGTGCTGGCAAACGGCCTGAACCTGCTCGGCATCTCCGCTCCCGCCCACCTCTGAGCCGACTGAGTCGCTGTAGGAGACCTGAGAACCATGAGTCGATCCGCTCACCCCGCCGGGCCCCGGCACGCCGACGTGCTGCCCGAGGGCCACTACTTCGCGCCGCCCGCCGACCTCAACGCCCTCGACCCCAAGGTGTGGGCCCGCACGGTGACCCGTACCGACACCGGCGCGGTCAGCGTGGGTGGGCTCGATGTGCGGGCGCTCGCCGAGGAGTTCGGCACGCCGGCGTACGTCCTGGACGAGAGTGACTTCCGGGCCCGCTGCCGGGCCTGGCACCAGGCGTTCGGGGGCGAGGCCGACGTGTTCTACGCGGGCAAGGCGTTCCTCTCCCGAGCCGTCGTGCGGTGGCTGCACGAGGAGGGGCTCAACCTCGACGTGTGCTCGGCCGGCGAGCTGGCCACGGCGCTGGCCGCGGGGATGCCCGCCGAGCGCATCGCGCTGCACGGCAACAACAAGTCCACCGAGGAGATCCGGCGGGCCGTGGAGGCGGGTGTCGGGCGGATCGTGCTGGACTCGTTCCAGGAGATCGTGCGCGTCGCGCACATCGCCGAGCGGCTCGGCAAGCGCCAGCGCGTGCAGATCCGGGTCACCGTCGGCGTCGAGGCGCACACCCACGAGTTCATCGCGACCGCGCACGAGGACCAGAAGTTCGGCATCGCGCTGGCCGGCGGTCAGGCGGCCGAGGCGGTGCGCCGGGCGCTCAAGCTGGACGGCCTCGAGCTGATCGGCATCCACTCGCACATCGGCTCACAGATCTTCGACATGGCCGGCTTCGAGGTCTCCGCGCGCCGCGTCGTGCAACTGCTCGCCGACATCCGTGACGAGCACGGCGTCGAACTGTCCGAGATCGACTTCGGCGGCGGCCTGGGCATCGCGTACACCTCGGACGACGACCCGCGCGAGCCGCACGAGATCGCGGCCTCGCTGACCGGCATCGTCACGCGCGAGTGCCAGGCCGCGGGGCTCGCGGTGCCGCGGATCTCGGTCGAGCCGGGGCGGGCCATCGTGGGGCCGACGGCGTTCACGCTGTACGAGGTCGGCACGGTCAAGCCGCTGGAGGGCCTGCGTACGTACGTCAGCGTCGACGGCGGCATGTCGGACAACATCCGTACGGCGCTCTACGACGCCGAGTACTCGGTTTCGCTCGTCTCGCGCGCGTCCGACGCCGAGCCGATGCTGGTGCGGGTGGTCGGCAAGCACTGTGAGTCCGGCGACATCGTCGTACGCGACGCGTTCCTGCCGGCCGACATCGCGCCCGGCGATCTGATCGCGGTGCCCGCCACCGGCGCCTACTGCCGCTCGATGGCCAGCAACTACAACCACGCGCTGCGGCCCCCGGTGGTCGCCGTGGACGACGGGGCGGCCAAGGTCATCGTGCGGCGGGAGACCGAGGAGGACCTGATGAGGCTCGACGTCGGGTGACAATTGAGGGGCGGCAGCGGGCCAGCCCCGCGCGCGGAAGCGCGGTATGCCGACAGACGAAATAGACATCTCGGATACTGGACGGGTGGAGGGAACTCCCGTCCGGTGAGTGAGACTGGGTGCCGACGTATGTGCGGTAAAAGAAGAGGAAACGAGGTCGGATGATGTGTACGCGTCCGTTGAAGGTGGCGCTGCTGGGCTGCGGTGTGGTCGGCTCAGAGGTGGCGCGCATCATGACGACGCACGCGGACGACCTTATGGCGCGCATCGGGGCCCCGGTAGAGCTGGCCGGCATCGCGGTGCGCCGCCCGGGCCGGGTGCGCGCCGGCGTGCCCGCCGAGCTGATCACCACCGACGCTACGGCGCTGGTCAAACGCGGTGACATCGACGTGGTCATCGAGGTCATCGGTGGCATCGAGCCGGCCCGCACCCTCATCACCACCGCCTTCGAGTACGGCGTCAGCGTCGTGTCGGCCAACAAGGCGCTGCTCGCCGAGGACGGCGCCGCGCTGCACGCCGCGGCCGAGGAGCGGGGCGCCGACCTCTACTACGAGGCGGCCGTCGCCGGCGCCATCCCGCTGGTGCGCCCGCTGCGCGAGTCACTGGCCGGGGACACCGTGAACCGGGTGCTCGGCATCGTCAACGGCACCACCAACTTCATCCTCGACAAGATGGACACCAGCGGCGCCGGGTACTCCGAGGCGCTGGACGAGGCCACCGCGCTCGGCTACGCGGAGGCCGACCCGACGGCCGACGTCGAGGGTTTCGACGCCGCCGCCAAGGCCGCGATCCTGGCCGGGATCGCCTTCCACACCCGGGTACGGCTGGACGACGTGCACCGCGAGGGCCTCACCGAGGTGACGGCCGCGGACATCGCGTCCGCGAAGCGCATGGGCTACACCGTGAAGCTGCTCGCGATCTGCGAGCGGGCCGGCGACGGCCGTTCGGTCACCGCGCGGGTGCACCCGGCGATGATCCCGCTCAGCCACCCGCTGGCCTCGGTCCGCGAGGCGTACAACGCGGTCTTCGTGGAGGCCGAGGCCGCGGGACAGTTGATGTTCTACGGGCCCGGGGCCGGCGGCGCGCCCACCGCGTCGGCGGTCCTCGGCGACCTGGTCGCCGCTTGTCGCAACCGACTGGCCGACACCACGGGCCCCGGCGAGTCCGCGTACACGCGGCTTCCCGTCAGCCCCATGGGCGAGGTGGTCACGCGCTACCACATCAGTCTCGACGTCGCCGACAAGCCGGGTGTCCTCGCTCAGGTCGCCCAGGTCTTCGCCGAGCACGGCGTCTCCATCGACACCGTCCGCCAGCAGGGCAAGGACGGTGAGGCGTCACTGGTCGTGGTGACGCACCGGGCGCCGGAGGCGGCGCTTTCGGCCACCGTGGAGACGCTTCGGCAGCTCGACACGGTATGCGGCGTCGCGAGCATCATGCGGGTTCAAGGGGAGTAACGAAAGCAATGTCCGCAAACATCAGCGCTCGGCAGGGCACCACTCATCAGTGGCGCGGGGTCATCGAGGAGTACCGGGACCGGCTCCCTGTCGGCGAGCACACCCCGGTGGTGACACTGCGCGAGGGCGGCACGCCCCTGGTCCCCGCGCAGGTGCTCTCCGAGCGCACCGGGTGTGAGGTTCATCTCAAGGTCGAGGGCGCGAACCCGACCGGGTCCTTCAAGGACCGCGGCATGACGATGGCCATCACCCAGGCCAAGGAGGTCGGCGCCAAGGCCGTCATCTGCGCCTCCACGGGCAACACCTCCGCCTCGGCCGCGGCGTACGCGGTGCGCGCCGGCATGGTGTGCGCGGTCCTGGTGCCGCAGGGCAAGATCGCGCTCGGCAAGATGGGCCAGGCCCTGGTGCACGGCTCGCGTATCCTGCAGGTGGACGGCAACTTCGACGACTGCCTCACGCTGGCGCGCGAACTGTCCGAGAAGTACCCCGTCGCCCTGGTGAATTCGGTCAATCCGGCGCGCATCGAGGGCCAGAAGACCGCCGCGTTCGAGGTCGTCGACGCGCTCGGGGACGCCCCCGACATCCACGTGCTGCCGGTCGGCAACGCGGGCAACGTCACCGCGTACTGGAAGGGCTACCAGGAGTACGCCGCCCCGTCCCCGCAGGGTCACGCGGCCGTCTCCTCCCGTACGCCGCGCATGTGGGGCTTCCAGGCGTCCGGCTCGGCGCCGATCGTGCGTGGGGAGCCGGTCAAGGACCCGCACACCATCGCCACCGCGATCCGCATCGGCAACCCGGCCTCCTGGGAGCAGGCCGAGCGCGCCCGCGACCAGTCCGGCGGGTTCATCGACGAGGTGACCGACCGTCACATCCTGGCCGCCTACCGGCTGCTGGCCGCGCAGGAGGGCGTCTTCGTGGAGCCCGCGTCGGCCGCCAGCGTGGCCGGGCTGCTCAAGGCTGCCGAACAGGGCAAGGTCGACCCGGGGCAGCGCATTGTCTGCACGGTCACCGGCAACGGCCTCAAGGACCCGGACTGGGCGGTGGCGGGCGCGCCGCAGCCGGTCACCGTGGCGGTGGACGCGGACGCCGCGGCCGGCAGCCTCGGGCTGGCCTGACCCCCGGTCCGTACCTGGCGTAACCTTGGGTAAGTGGTGTCCGCGAGCTGGGTGACGGTCTCGCGGAATACCCGTTAATTCCCTAGGTTTTATCCCGCTGGGCACTGATAAAGCGAGGATAACGGAGCACGGGACGGCTCACGACACGCATCGTGCGCCTCCCGTGCGCCCTATGTCGCCACAGAACCTTCCTTCGATAAGCTGTACTGAATCCGCCCCGCCGCTGAGCAATCGGCTCGGTGCGGCATTGCCGAAACGGCCCTCGCGGTGTTCCGTACTTCTTCGATAAACCGCAGCCCCGCACACACCGCAGCCGGCACACACTCGTCGTCACACATCCGCAGTCACACAAGGAGAGTCATCGAGCGATGGCCGGTCCAGCGTTCCGTGCCGCCGCCGCCCGGGTGCGCACCCCTGCCACCAGCGCCAATCTCGGCCCTGGCTTCGACGCCCTCGGCCTGGCCCTGGGTCTGTACGACGACGTGGTCGTCCGGGTCGCCGACGCCGGGCTGCACATCGACATCGCGGGGGAGGGCGCGGAGACCGTGCCGCGCGATGAGAACCACCTGCTCGTACGCTCCCTGCGGGCCGCGTTCGACCTGCTCGGCGGCCAGCCCCGGGGCCTGGAGCTGGTGTGTGCCAACCGCATCCCGCACGGCCGCGGGCTCGGCTCGTCCGCCGCGGCGATCTGCGCGGGCATCGTGGCCGCGCGCGCGGTGACCATAGGCGGCGCCGAGCGACTCGGCGACGAGGCCCTCCTTGAGCTGGCGACCGAGCTCGAAGGTCACCCGGACAACGTCGCGGCCTGCCTGTACGGCGGTTTCACGCTGTCGTGGATGGACGGCGGCGTAGCGCGGGCCATCCGCATGACGCCGGCGGATTCCATCGTTCCGGTGGTCTTCGTACCCGCTCGCGCCGTATCGACGGAAACCGCCCGCGGACTGCTGCCGCGCACCGTCCCGCACGTGGACGCCGCGGCCAACGCGGGGCGCGCCGCGCTGCTGGTCGAGGCGCTGACCAGGCGTCCCGAGCTGCTGCTGACCGCGACCGAGGACCGGCTGCACCAGGAGTACCGCGCGCCGGCCATGCTGGAGAGCGTGGCCCTGGTTAACCGGTTGCGCGCCGACGGCGTCCCCGCGGTCATCTCCGGCGCGGGCCCCACGGTGCTCGCGCTGGCCGAGAGCGGCGCGGCGGACAAGGTCGCGCGACTGGCGGGCGAGGGATGGGCGGCCAACCGACTGGCCCTCGACGCGGGGGGCACGAGCGTCCTGCCGCTCGCCTGACACACGGGGGCCGGGGGCCACCCCGGGCCTGGCTGAAATGCGATTGCCGGACTTGGAGAGGGGGAATGTTTGTTGGAGCCGGTAGTGTTAAGCTCAAGTGTGCACCTGCAGCCTTTTGGACTGTTGCAAAGGCGAAGTGCTCACCGTCCCCATTCGGGACCACCCTTCTTCCGGGAGCCTCCCCAACTGCCTGAGCAGCCTGCCTGAGCAGTTTTGAGCACGCTCCGGAATCGGCGTGGCGGATCTGAGTGATACGTCTCTACCGTGCGCCGGACCCAGCACCGATTTTTCCGCCGTCCTGGCGGACCACCGCCCCGGCCCAGTCCACGTGGTATGGACCACAGCCGGACAGCACAACCGGTCGCCGAGCCAGACAGGCCGACGCCCGCTCCAGGGAAGGACCCTTCGTGAGCGACACCACCGATCTGATGGGCGTGAACGCCTCCGGCAACACCGACAACTCCGTCGGCAATGCCGCCGCGCCCGCCACGGACGCTCCCGCCGCGCCTGCCACCGGTGCCACTGCTAGTGCCCCCAGGCGGCGCCGTTCCGGTACCGGCCTTGACGCCATGGTCCTGGCGGAGCTCCAGCAGCTCGCCTCCAGCCTCGGCATCAAGGGCACCGCCCGGATGCGGAAGAGCCAGTTGATCGAGGTCATCAAGGAGAAGCAGGCCAGTTCCGGTGCCGCCAAGAGCACCGAGACCGCGCCTGCCGCTGAGGCGCCGGCTAAGCCGAAGCGCCGTGCGACCTCCAAGGCCCGTACGGGCGAGGGAGCCGACAAGCAGCCCGAGAAGGCGGTCGAGCAGGCCCCCGCTCAGCAGCAGATCGACATCCCCGGCCAGCCGGTCAGCGACGAGGCCCTGGTCAACGAGCGCCGCCGGCGCCGCGCCACCTCCCAGGCGGGCAGCCCGGACAGCGCCGAGCAGACCTCCGACGCGCAGACCGACGGCCAGGCCCAGGGCAAGTCCGACACCAAGCAGGACACCCGCTCCGACGCCAAGAACGAGGCCGGCCACGCCGACGGCAAGCCCGCCAAGGGTGAGCGCGGTGACCGTGGCGAGCGCGGCCAGAAGGGCGACCGCCGGGAGCGCGGCAACCAGCGCGACCGCGGCGAGCGCGAGGGCCGGCGTGGCAAGAACGACGACGGCGGCCAGGGCGGTGGCGGCCGGCAGCAGCGCGAGGGCCGCGGCCAGAGCCAGCGGGCCGACGAGGACGGCGAAGACTTCGAGGGCGGCCGGCGCGGTCGGCGCGGGCGCTACCGCGACCGGCGCGGGCGCCGCGGCCGCGAGGACTTCGGCAACGAGCCGCAGGTCGCCGAGGACGACGTGCTGATCCCCGTCGCGGGCATCCTGGACATCCTCGACAACTACGCGTTCATCCGCACCTCCGGCTACCTGCCGGGGCCGAACGACGTGTACGTCTCGCTGGCCCAGGTCCGCAAGAACGGCCTGCGCAAGGGCGACCACGTCACCGGCGCCGTGCGCCAGCCCCGCGAGGGCGAGCGGCGCGAGAAGTTCAACGCGCTGCTACGACTCGACTCGGTCAACGGCATGGCGCCCGAGACCGGCCGCGGCCGTCCCGAGTTCGGCAAGCTCACGCCGCTGTACCCGCAGGACCGGCTACGCCTCGAGACCGAGTCCGGCGCGCTGACCACCCGGATCATCGACCTGGTGACGCCGATCGGCAAGGGCCAGCGTGGCCTGATCGTGGCCCCGCCGAAGACCGGCAAGACCATGATCATGCAGGCGATCGCCAACGCGATCACGCACAACAGCCCCGAGTGCCACCTCATGGTCGTCCTCGTGGACGAGCGGCCCGAAGAGGTCACCGACATGCAGCGGTCGGTCAAGGGCGAGGTCATCTCCTCGACCTTCGACCGCCCGGCCGAGGACCACACCACCGTCGCAGAGCTGGCCATCGAGCGGGCGAAGCGGCTGGTGGAGCTGGGGCACGACGTCGTGGTGCTGCTCGACTCCATCACGCGTCTGGGCCGTGCGTACAACCTCGCGGCGCCGGCCTCCGGGCGCATCCTGTCCGGTGGTGTGGACTCCACCGCGCTCTACCCGCCGAAGAAGTTCTTCGGCGCCGCGCGGAACATCGAGGACGGCGGCTCGCTGACCATCCTGGCCACCGCGCTGGTCGACACCGGCTCGCGCATGGACGAGGTGATCTTCGAGGAGTTCAAGGGCACCGGCAACATGGAGCTCAAGCTCGACCGCAAGCTCTCCGACAAGCGGATCTTCCCGGCGGTGGACGTGGACGCGTCCTCCACGCGTAAGGAGGAGATCCTGCTCGGCAGCGAGGAGCTGGCGATCGTCTGGAAGCTGCGCCGGGTGCTGCACGCGCTGGACTCGCAGCAGGCCATCGAGCTGCTGTTGGACAAGATGAAGCAGACCAAGTCCAACGCCGAGTTCCTCATGCAGATCGCCAAGACCACGCCCGCACCGGCCAACGGCAACGACTGACGCTCCACCCGGTCGTTCCACCGCCCGCCGCCCCACGGCGGGCCACCGGGCGCCCAGCCCTCCCGCCGGCCAGCCGGCACCGGAAAACGGCGCCCACGGGCATCGGGCCCCTTCCGTACCGCACGCGGTACGGAAGGGGCCCTTCCGCGTGCTGGGCGCACGCCGGCGGCGCCGCGTACGCCGGCGGGCGCGCCGGGCCACGTCACCGGGCGTCAAACATCGGTGACCGCGTCGATTCGCCGATCCGCTGAGACGTGGAGCACAGCGATTACTAGCCATCTGGCGGGCAACCGTCGCGCTCGGGCTCACGAAACAGCAGGTGAACGGGGTCCTGGCCGGCTCCGGAGCGGACTCGACCGGATGGCGGGCGAAATTCCCGAGGGCGACGCTATGCAACCCTGGCGCCCGAGCCCTCGTCTGACTAGTCACGACGGGGCGCGCCAGAAGTATGGCGGGCAGGGGGTAGCGGAACCACCGAGGACTGAGGGGCCCATGGCGGACGAGAGCAACAGCGTGTCGGCGGGTCGGCGCCGCCATGGCCGAAAGGCCACCGGTCGACGCCGCAAGGCGCCGAGCAAGCGAGGCCGGGCCCTGGTGGCCACCGCGTGGATCGCCGCGGCCCTCGTGCTGCTCGGCGGTGGGACGCTCGGATACCTCTACTACAAGCTCAACGGCAACCTGACCGGCGTGGACATCAACGCCGCGCTGGGCACCGAACGCCCCGAGGACGTCGACAACGACTCGATGGACATCCTCGTCCTCGGCTCGGACTCGCGGGCCGGCAAGAACGACAAGTACGGCAAGGATGAGGGCGGCGCCCGCTCCGACACCGCGATGATCGTGCACATCCACGAGGGCCGGAAGAAGGCCAGCGTCGTTAGCATCCCGCGCGACACCCTCATCGAGCGGCCCCCGTGCACCAAGGACGGTGAGGAGACGCCGGCGGCGAAGCGGGTGATGTTCAACACCGCGTACGAGGTCGGCGGCCCCACGTGTGCCGTCAAGATGGTCGAGTCGATCACCAAGATCCGCATGGACCACTACATCGAGGTCGACTTCTCCGGCTTCAAGGACCTCATAGACCGGCTCGGCGGCGTGGACATCACCACCATCAAGCCCATCAAGGACAAGAAGAGCCACCTCGACCTGGAGCCGGGCGACCACACCCTGGACGGCGAACAGTCGCTCGGCCTGGTCCGCACCCGGCACGGCGTCGGCGACGGCACCGACCTGGGGCGGATCGCGCTCCAGCAGGCGTTCGTGCGGGCCCTGCTCGACCAGATCAAGGACGTCGACGTCTTCGGCAACCCGAAGAAGCTCTACGACCTGGCCGACACCTCTACCAAGGCGCTGACCACCGACTCCGAGCTGGCCTCGGTCAACAAGCTGCTGGGCTTCTCCCGCGGGCTCAAGGGCATCGACTCCAACCACATGACGATGGTGACGCTGCCCGTGGTCTACGACACGATCGACATCAACCGGGTGGTGCCGCTCACCGAGCAGGCCAACCAGGTGTGGCAGGCGCTGCTGGCCGACAAGCCGATCCCCAAGTCGGCCACCAAGGGCTCGGTCGGCGACCCGCCGGAAGCGGGCAAGGTGGTCGACGGCGGCAACGGCGAGGCCGAGCTGGAGGACGACTCCCCCGAGCCGCGCACCAGCACGACCCCCACACTGTCGCTGACCAGGGCCATCGCCCAGGGCTGAGCACGAGGAGCCGGCATGCCCGCTCCCGCCCCGCCGGCCCCACCCCTGCCAGCTCGCCCCGCCGGCTCCGCCCCGCGCGGGCCCCACGGGCCCTCCCCGGCCCCGCCCGTACGCCGCGACGAGCCCCCGCGACCCGTGCGCGGGGGCTCGTCCGTGCCCGCGCGGGGTGGGCGGAATACCTGGCGGGTCGGTCTCGTTTTGGGAGATACGGCCAGTGCTGGCAGACTGGTCCGTCGGCTCCGGTTCACGTCAGGCAGCCTTCCCTTGCGACCTGCCCATCGTGTCGAAGGGTCCCAGCGGCCCGGTGCCCTCCCGAAAACTAGGAGATTCCCTTGAAGCGCGACATCCACCCCGAGTACGTCGAGACCCAGGTGAGCTGCACCTGTGGCGCGTCGTTCACCACTCGCAGCACCATGACCGGTGGCAGCATCCGTGCTGACATCTGCTCCGAGTGCCACCCGTTCTACACGGGCAAGCAGAAGATCCTCGACACGGGTGGCCGCGTGGCCCGCTTCGAGGCCCGCTTCGGCAAGAACGCCGGGTCCGCCAAGAAGTAGCGACCCAACCGGCGCCGGTTCTCGGCCGCCCCGACCGGGGTGGCCGAGGACCGGCGTTCTGTCGTAGCGGCCACCTCGCCACTCGGCGTAGCGGCCACCTCGCCACCCGGCCCGCGCCCGCCGGCGTCCGGCCCGCCCCACGCCCCACCCCCACCCAGCACCCCTTGCGCAGAAACGAGTCCCGATGTTCGAGGCGGTCGAGGAACTGATCGGCGAACACGCCGACCTCGAGAAGCGGCTCGCCGACCCCGCGGTCCACGGCGACCAGCGGGAAGCGACGCGGCTGAACAAGCGGTACGCAGAGCTGACCCCGATCATCGCCACGTACCGCGACTGGAAGCGTGCCGGCGACGACATCGAGGCCGCGCGCGAACTGGCCGCCGACGACCCGGACTTCGCCGACGAGGTCAAGGAGCAGGAGCAGCTCCGCGAGCGGCTCACCGAGAAGCTGCGGCTGCTGCTCGTACCCCGCGACCCCAGCGACGACAAGGACGTCATCCTGGAGGTCAAGGCGGGCGAGGGTGGCGAGGAGTCCGCGCTATTCGCCGGCGACCTGCTGCGCATGTACCTGCGCTACGCCGAGCGCGTCGGCTGGAAGACCGAGATCATCGAGGCCAACGAGTCCGACCTCGGCGGCTACAAGGACGTTCAGGTGGCCGTCAAGACCAAGGGCGGCGGCGGTGCCACCGAGCCCGGCCAGGGCGTGTGGGCGCGGCTGAAGTACGAGGGCGGGGTGCACCGCGTGCAGCGCGTGCCCGCCACCGAGTCGCAGGGCCGCATCCACACCTCGGCCGCCGGCGTGCTCGTCACCCCCGAGGCCGAGGAGGTCGAGGTCGAGATCGGGCCGAACGACCTGCGCATCGACGTCTACCGCTCGTCCGGCCCCGGCGGCCAGTCCGTCAACACCACCGACTCCGCGGTGCGCATCACCCACCTGCCCACCGGCATCGTGGTCTCGTGCCAGAACGAGAAGAGCCAGCTCCAGAACAAGGAGCAGGCACTGCGTATCCTGCGCTCACGGCTCCTGGCCGCGGCGCAGGAGGAAGCCGAGCGCGAGGCGTCCGACGCGCGCCGCAGCCAGGTCCGTACGGTGGACCGGTCCGAGCGCATCCGCACGTACAACTTCCCGGAGAACCGGATCTCCGACCACCGTGTCGCCTTCAAGGCGTACAACTTGGACCAGGTGCTCGACGGCGAACTGGACGCGGTCATCCAGGCGTGTGTCGACGCCGACTCCGCGGCCAAGCTGGCCGCCGCCCAGTAGGAGGGCCCGTGCAGCAGTCACCCAGGGGTCGCCCCCCGAATCCGCGGTCCGTGCTGCTCGCCGAGGTGGCGCAGGCCACCCAGCGACTGGCCGACGCGGGTGTGCCATCGCCGCGCTTCGATGCGGAGGAACTTGCCGCGTTCGTGCACGGCGTCAAGCGGGGCGAGCTGCACGCCGTCGCCGACGCGGACTTCGACGCCCGATACTGGGAGGCCGTCGCCCGCCGCGAGGCGCGCGAGCCGCTCCAGCACATCACCGGGCGCGCCTTCTTCCGCTACCTCGAACTCCACGTGGGCCCCGGCGTGTTCGTTCCCCGGCCGGAGACCGAGTCGGTGGTCGGCTGGGCCATAGACGCGGTCCGCGCCATGGACGTCGTCGAGCCGCTCATCGTCGACCTGTGCACGGGCTCCGGGGCCATCGCCCTGGCCCTGGCCCAGGAGGTGCCGCGCTCCCGCGTGCACGCCGTGGAACTGGACGAGGGCGCGCTCCAGTGGGCCCGCAAGAACGTCGAGGGCTCCCGCGTCGTCCTGCACCACGGGGACGCCCTGACCGCGCTCCCCGAACTCGACGGCCAGGTCGACCTGGTGATCAGCAACCCGCCGTACGTCCCGCTCACCGGGTGGGAGTACGTCGCCCCCGAGGCCCGCGACCACGACCCCTCGCTCGCGCTGTTCTCCGGCGAGGACGGCCTGGACACCATCCGCGGCATCGAGCGCACCGCACACCGGCTGCTGCGCCCGGGCGGCGTCGTCGTCGTGGAACACGCCGACACCCAGGGCGGCCAGGTGCCGTGGATCTTCACCGAGGAACGGGGGTGGGCGGACGCCGCGGACCACCCCGACCTGAACAACCGCCCCCGATTCGCCACGGCGCGCCGGGCCATGCCATGACGGGTGCAATGGCGAGCGAGTGCCCGCGCGGCGCGGCCGCGCCGCGCCGCGCCGCGCGAGGACGCGGCAGCAGCAGACATTGGTCACGTACGAGGAGGTCTGTTAAATGGCTCGGCGATACGACTGCGGTGACGCGACCGACCGCAAGACCGGCCTGCGCGAGGCCGCGTCCGTGATCCGCCGCGGTGAACTGGTCGTGCTGCCCACCGACACCGTCTACGGGGTCGGGGCCGACGCCTTCAGCGCGGAGGCCGTGGCCGATCTGCTGGAGGCCAAGGGCCGCGGGCGGGGCATGCCCTCACCCGTCCTCGTGGGGTCCCCGAACACGCTGCACGGCCTGGTCACGGACTTCTCCGAGCAGGCGTGGGAGCTGGTGGACGCGTTCTGGCCGGGCGCGCTCACGCTGGTCGCCCGCCACCGGCCGTCGCTGACCTGGGACCTGGGGGAGACCCGGGGCACGGTCGCGGTGCGGATGCCGCTGCACCCGGTGGCCATCGAGCTGCTGACCGAGTTCGGGCCGATGGCCGTCTCCAGCGCCAACCTGACCGGCCACCCCTCGCCGCAGGATTGCGACGCGGCCCAGCACATGCTCGGCGACTCCATCTCGGTCTACCTCGACGCCGGGCCGACGCCGGCCGCCGTGCCGTCCTCCATCGTGGACGTGACCGGCCGGGTGCCGGTGCTGCTGCGCGCGGGCGCCCTCAGCGCTGACCAACTGCGCGAGGTCGTGCCCGATCTTGAGGTGGCCAATTGACGTCCCCCCACGGGCGTGGCATAGCGGACGGTGACCTCTCCCGCGACGGTGGCCAGGGCCACGGTGCGGGCGCCTTCCGCATCCTCCACGTCAGCACCGGCAACGTGTGCCGCTCGCCCATCACCGAGCGGCTGAACCGGCACGCCCTGGCGCACCGCCTCGGTGACCCGTACATTGGCGGCCTCGTCGTGGAGAGCGCGGGCACCTGGGGCCACGAGGGCGCGCCGATGGAGGCGCACGCCGCCACCGTGCTGGCCGACTTCGGCGCGGACCCGGATGGCTTCCTCGGCCGCGAACTCCTCGACGAGCACGTCATCCGCGCCGACCTGGTCCTGACCGCCACCCGCGACCACCGAGCCCAGGTCATCTCCATGGGGCACTCGGCCGGCCTGCGCACCTTCACGCTCAAGGAGTTCACCCGGCTGGTGCGGGCCATAGACCCCGCGACACTCCCCGACCCGGAGCAGGTCGGCGGCGTGGTCGAGCGCGCCCGCGCGCTGGTGCGGGCCGCCGCCGCGCTGCGCGGCTGGCTGCTGGCCCCGAACGAGGAGGCGGACGAGGTGCACGACCCGTACGGGGCGCCCATCACGTTCTTCCGCAGCATCGGCGACGAGATCAACCAGGCCCTCGACCCGGTGGTCACGGCCCTGACCGGGGTGCCGGCCCCCGCCTAGCCCTGCCCGGGCCACCCCGCCCAGCCCCGCCCAGGACGACCCGCCGCCCGGGCCCGACCGTCCGGGCCGCACGACCCCGGCCGCGGTGGTGGCCGACCCCGCCCGCGGCCCGCGCCACAGCGCCGCCCCGCACGGGGGTGAGCGGGCGCGTGCCGCCCCGCGAGCGCCGCCCGGGAAGGGGGGGCCGCCCCCTCGCCCGTACGGGCGACACGGCAGCGCACAGCGGCCCGGGCGCCCACCGTCTGGCGGGCGTGAACCGCGCGCCACGATCCGCCCCCGCCACGACGGACCGCCCTGGGCGGCGCGCACACCGGGCGGTCACGGCACGGCAGCCCTACATTGGGCCTTGCGCCCCTCTCGGCCCGGAAGGTTCGCCATGCCGGTCAGTGCCACGTCCCTGCCACAGACCCCCTGGGGAAACGACCTCGACGCGCTGCGCCGGGTCGATCCGGAGATCGCGGGGGTGCTGCTCGGAGAGGTCGAGCGGCAGTCCGACGGCCTGCAACTCATCGCGGCCGAGAACTTCACCTCCCGCGCCGTGCTGGCCGCGCTCGGCTCGCCGCTGGCCAACAAGTACGCCGAGGGCTACCCCGGCGCCCGCCACCACGGCGGCTGCGAATTGGTGGACCTCGCCGAGCGGATCGCCGTCGACCGGGCCAAGGCGCTGTTCGGCGCCGAGCACGCCAACGTCCAGCCGCACTCGGGGTCCTCCGCCGTGCTGGCCGCCTACGCCGCGCTGCTGCGCCCGGGCGACACGGTCCTCGCGATGGGCCTGCCGCACGGCGGACACCTCACGCACGGCTCGTCGGCGAACTTCTCCGGCCGCTGGTTCGACTTCGTCGGCTACGGCCTGGACCGCGCCACCGGCCTCATCGACTACGACCAGGTCCGCGCCCTGGCCCTGGCCCACCGCCCCAAGGCGATCGTCTGCGGCTCGATCTCCTACCCCCGACACCCGGACTACGCCGCGTTCCGGGAGATCGCCGACGAGAGCGGCGCCTACCTCATCGCGGACGCGGCCCACCCTATCGGCCTGGTGGCCGGCGGCGCGGCGCCCAATCCGATGCCGTACGCGGATGTGGTCTGCGCCACCACGCACAAGGTGCTGCGCGGGCCGTGCGGTGGCTTGATTTTGTGCAACGCCGTGCTGGCCGAACGCATCGACCGGGCGGTGTTCCCCTTCACCCAGGGCGGCGCGCAGATGCACAACGTAGCCGCCAAGGCGGTCGCCTTCGCGGAGGCGGCGACGGCCGACTTCGTCGCGTACGCGCACCGCGTTGTCGACAACGCGCGCGTGCTGGCCTGGACGCTCGACGGCATCGGGCTCGGGCTGCTGACCGGGGGCACCGACACCCATCTGATCAGCGCCGACGTCACCGGCATCGGCCTCGACGGGCGCACCGCGCGCTGTCGGCTCGCCGCCGCCGGCATCGTGCTCGACACCTGCGCGCTGCCCCAGCCCGGACAGGTGGCCGGGTACGTGAAGGGGCTGCGGCTCGGCACCGCCGCGGTCACCACGCAGGGCATGGCGGAGGCCGAGATGGAGCGGATCGGGGAGCTGATCGGAGCGGCCCTGCGCGAGGACGTGGCGGTGCGCGCGGAGGTCGCGGAACTGGCCGGGAGCTTTCCCCCCCTACCCGGCCACGGCCGTACCCCGGATCGACGACGGGAACTACTGACGGCTGCCGTGCGTCTGTCTTCAAGTTCACAGAAGAAGGTCTGACGCGCATAGGGTGTGGTGCTGTGATGGCCAGCGAAACCTCTGGGGCAGCCCGTGCGTGAATACCTGCTGACGCTGTGTGTCACGGCTGCGGTCACCTACCTGCTCACCGGCCCGGTGCGGAAGTTCGCCATCGTGGCCGGGGCGATGCCCGAGATCCGCGCCCGGGACGTACACCGCGAACCCACCCCGCGACTTGGCGGGATCGCGATGTTCGGCGGGCTGTGCGCGGGACTGCTCGTCGCCGCGCACCTGACCAACCTCAAGAGCGTCTACGAGATCTCCAACGAGCCGCGCGCGCTGCTCTCGGGCGCCGGGCTGATCTGGCTGCTCGGCGTGCTGGACGACAAGTGGGGCGTGGACGCGCTGGTCAAGCTGGGCGGCCAGATGATCGCCGCCGGCGTGATGGTCCTCCAAGGCCTGACCATGCTGTGGATCCCGGTGCCCGGCGTCGGCACGGTCTCGCTCACCCCCATGCAGGGCACGCTGCTGACGGTGGCGCTCGTGGTCATCACCATCAACGCCGTCAACTTCGTGGACGGGCTCGACGGCCTGGCCTCCGGCATGGTCTGCATCGCGGCAACGGCGTTCTTCATGTACGCCTACCGGATGTGGTTCGGCTACGGCGTGGAGGCCGCGGCCCCGGCGACGCTGTTCGCGGTGATCCTGATGGGCATGTGCCTCGGGTTCCTGCCGCACAACATGCACCCGGCGCGCATCTTCATGGGCGACTCGGGCTCGATGCTGATCGGCCTGGTCATGGCCGCCGGCGCGATCTCGATCACCGGCCAGGTCGACCCGGACCTGCTCCACTCGTCCGCGGGCTCGGAGCGGGCCGCGGTGCACGCGATGGTGCCGGTCTACATCCCGCTGCTGCTGCCGCTGACGGTGATCGCTGTGCCCGTCGCCGACCTGGTGCTGGCCATCGTGCGACGCACCTGGAACGGCCAGTCGCCGTTCGCCGCCGACCGCGGGCACCTGCACCACCGGCTCCTGGAGATCGGCCACTCGCACAGCCGCGCGGTGCTCATCATGTACTTCTGGTCCGCGCTGATCGCCTTCGGCGCCGTGGCCTACTCGGTCAACTCCGCGAGCATGTGGGTGGTCCTGGCGATCGCCGCGCTGAGCGGCGTCGGCCTGGTGCTCCTGCTGCTGCCGCGGTTCACGCCGCACGCGCCGCGCTGGGCGGAGAGCCTGTTCCCGCCCCGCTACCGGCGCGGCCGGCGCCGTGGCGCGCACGCCGCGACCGACGCCCCGGGAAGCTACTCCGAGGCCCACCCGGAGGCGGTGTCCGACGAGGGCGAGGAGCGGGAGCCGGTACCCAGCGGGTTCCACGGCGCGACCGCCGTCGGCGACCGTTCGCGGCTGCCGCAGCGGCGCGAGATCAGCACGCACCGGTGATCCGGACCCGCATGCTCCGGGCCCGCGTGGCGGCCCGCGCGGTAGGCGATGCGAGGATGCGCACGACATGGTGTGGGGTGCCCCGCGTGGGGCCGCCCGCATCCTGCCTGGTGATCCGGGTGCCGCTCACATACCAGACTTTCTCGCTCACGTCAGTTGGGCGTGACGTAAGTAACTCTTTTGTGTGACGGGCAGCACACTTTGTAGGTAAAGACCTCATCAAATAGTTTGTGATACCGTTCACGAAACCGGGTGCACAGATCCCAAGGGCCCCAGTGTGATGGTCCTTCGGGTCCTAGGTCATCCCTTGCCCCGGGCTACGCTCGTCCATGACGACGCTCGCCCTCTCGCCCAGCCGGAGCTGCCGCCATGCAGTCGAATGACGCCCGAATCCTCCTCCATACCGCCGTACCCACCGCTGCCGTCGGCGCCCTTGCCGTGGCGGCCAGCGCCGTGTTCGCGGGTGGCAAGGGGGCGATCGGTGCTGTCTTCGGCGTCGTGCTTGTGATTCCGCTCATGGGAATGGGGCTGGGTGTCCTGCAGTGGGTCGCCAAATTCCTTCCGCAGCTTTTTCAGGGCATTGGACTCGTGTTGTACGTGGTCCAGCTTCTGCTGATGGTGGTCTTCGTCGCCGTCTTCAAGAACGCCACGTTCTTCAATCCCCGGGCGTTCGCCATCACGTTGGTCGTCGCCACCGTCGTGTGGATCGGCGCCCAGGCTCGCGCGCACATGAAAGCCAAGATCTTCTACGTCGATCCGGCGGCCCCCGAGGCCCAGAAGTCAGAGACCGCAGGCTCCACGACGTGACACGTAGGGGCGGAATAAATGTCCGCGCGAGCGCCTGCTATCGTCCGGTGCTATCTGCGGCACAGCTGGCGCCGGCGGCTGAACTCCCGCACGTCCTAGGACGCAACCAGCGGCCATCGCGGCAGGTGCCAGCGATCCGCCCCGGCCCAGCGCTGACCAGCTGCCCCCTAATCCGTAAGAGCCAGTCCAGTGCCGTTCCGTGGCTCAGTGCCGCGCCGACACAACGAGGTTGCCGTACCCATGCGCCACGCTGAAGGAGCTCGCGGTGAGTTCTGACCAGACGCTTGCCTTCGAGACCGATTGCCACATCTTTGACGGGTGCGGCTTCCCGGCCCCAGGGCTTCACTCGTTCACCTTCGACCCGATCTTCACCGTTGGCAGCTTCGAGTTCAACAAGCCGATGCTGTTGGCGCTGCTGGGAACGGTAGCCATCGTCTGGTTCTTCTGGGCGGCCTTCGGAAAGGCCAAGGTCGTCCCGGGCAAGCTGCAGATGATTGGCGAGGCGGGATACGACTTCGTCCGCAAGGGCATCGTCTACGAGACCCTCGGCAAGAAGGAGGGCGAGAAGTACGTCCCCCTGATGGTCTCGCTGTTCTTCTTCGTATGGATCATGAACCTTTGGTCGATCATCCCGGTGGCCCAATTCCCGGTGACCTCGATCATCGCCTTCCCCGCCGCGATGGCGCTCATCGTCTACGTGCTGTGGATGTACCTCACCTTCAGCAAGCACGGCTTCGTCGGCGGCATGAAGAACATCACCGGCTACGACAAGTCCCTTGGCGGGGTCCTGCCGCTGGTCATGTTCCTGGAGTTCATGTCCAACGTCATCGTGCGGCCGTTCACGCACGCGGTCCGGCTCTTCGCGAACATGTTCGCCGGTCACCTGCTGCTGCTGATGTTCACCATCGCCAGCTGGTACCTGCTGAACGGGATCGGCATCGTCTACGCGGGCGTCTCGTTCGTGCTGACCATCGTGATGACCGCCTTCGAGCTCTTCATCCAGGCCGTCCAGGCGTACGTCTTCGTGCTGCTGGCCGCCACCTATGTGCAGGGCGCTCTAGCCGAGCACCACTGAGCACCCGCCTCTCCCAGTCCAATAGACGTCCGGTGGCCAACCCCCACCGGTCCGTGAAAGAGAAGGAAGAACCGGCATGTCCGCTCTCCAGACCATTGCTGCTGGTGTCGAACTCAAGGGCAACCTCGGCTCGATCGGTTACGGCCTCGCGGCCATCGGCCCCGGCGTCGGCGTCGGCATCATCTTCGGTAACGGCACCCAGGCCCTCGCCCGTCAGCCCGAGGCTGCCGGCCTGATCCGCGCCAACCAGATCCTCGGCTTCGCCTTCTGTGAGGCGCTCGCCCTGATCGGTCTGGTCATGCCGTTCGTCTACCCGACCAGCTGATCACGGCGTAAAGCCCAGTCGATTCGACGAAAGGCACTGATGTGAACGCCCTGGTACAGATGGCGTCCGAGGAGGCCGAGAACCCCCTCGTCCCGCCGATCCCAGAGCTCGTCATCGGCCTGATCGCCTTCGCAATCGTCTTCCTCTTCCTCGCCAAGAAGCTCCTCCCGAACATCAACAAGGTTCTGGAAGAGCGCCGGGCGTCGATCGAAGGCGGCATGGAGAAGGCCGAGGCCACCCAGGCCGAGGCGCAGCAGGTTCTCGATGACTACCGGGCCCAGCTCGCTGACGCCCGCCACGAGGCCGCGCGCCTGCGCCAGGAGGCGCAGGCGCAGGGCGCCGCGCTCATCGCCGAGATGCGCGCGGAAGGCCAGCGGCAGCGTGAGGACATCATCGCCGCCGGTCACGCCCAGATCGAGGCCGACCGCAAGCAGGCCGCGCTCTCGCTGCGCCAGGACGTGGGCAAGCTCGCCACCGAACTGGCCGGCAAGCTCGTGGGCGAGGCCCTTGAGGACAACGCCCGGCAGAGCCGCACCATCGACCGCTTCCTCGACGGACTCGAGGACAGCGCGACGAAGGCCGAGGCCACGCGATGAACGGAGCGAGCCGCGAGGCGCTGGCCTCCGCACGCGAGCGACTCGACGCGCTCACGGACAACACGTCCGTCGACGCTGCGAAGCTCGCCGAGGAGTTGGCCGCCGTCACCACGCTGCTCGACCGCGAGGTGTCGCTGCGCCGGGGACTGACCGACCCGGCGCAGTCCGGCGAGGCCAAGGCCGACCTGGTGCGCCGACTGGTTGGTGGCCAGCTCGGCGGCGAGTCCCTGGACCTGGTCTCCGGCATGGTCCGCTCCCGCTGGTCGCGCTCGCGTGACCTGGTGGACGCGGTCGAGGAGCTGGCGGCCAGCGCCGACCTCATCGCCGCGCAGCGCGCGGGCGTGCTCGACGACGTGGAGGACGAGGTGTTCCGGTTCGGCCGGATCGTCTCCTCCTCCGCCGAACTGCGGGCCGCGCTGGCCGCCAAGGCCGCCCACCAGGGCGCCAGGGCGGCTCAGGCCGAGCTGCTGCGCTTGCTGCTCGGCGGTCGGGCCAACCCCGTCACCGAGCGGCTGGTGATCCGTCTTGTCACCCAGCCTCGGGGACGTAGTCTGGAAGCGGGTCTTGACGCCCTCTCCAAGCTGGCCGCGGACCGTCGCAGCCGCGTGGTCGCCGTCGTCACCTCCGCGGTGCCACTCTCTGACCAGCAGAAGCAGCGCCTGAGCGGTGCGCTCGCCCGGATCTACGGGGGCGCGGTGCACCTCAACCTCGACGTGGACCCGGGCGTCCTCGGCGGGGTGACGGTGCGCATCGGTGACGAGGTGATCAACGGCAGCATCGCGGACCGTCTCGACGAGGCGGCCCGTCGGATGGCCGGCTGACCAGCCACCAACTCAACAAGCATCGCGAGCGGCCCGAGTTGGGCCGACTGATGTCCTCTGGGGGTAGCCCCCAGACCCCCCAGAAAAACTTCGGGCCCAACAAGGAGAGCAGGGAACCCAGATGGCGGAGCTCACGATCCGGCCGGAGGAGATCCGGGACGCACTGGAGAACTTTGTCCAGGCGTACACGCCGGACGCGGCCTCGCGCGAGGAGGTCGGTACGGTCAGCGTTGCCGGCGACGGCATCGCAAAGGTCGAGGGGCTGCCCTCGGCCATGGCGAACGAGCTGCTGAAGTTCGAGGACGGCACCCTTGGTCTTGCCCTCAACCTCGAGGAGCGCGAGATCGGCGCGGTCGTCCTCGGCGAGTTCAACGGCATTGAAGAGGGCCAGCCGGTCACGCGTACCTGCGAGGTCCTCTCGGTAGCCGTCGGCGAGGGCTACCTGGGTCGCGTCGTCGACCCGCTCGGCAACCCGATCGACGGCCTCGGCGAGATCGAGACCGAAAGCCGTCGCGCTCTGGAGCTGCAGGCTCCCGGCGTCATGGTGCGTAAGTCGGTGCACGAGCCGATGCAGACCGGCCTGAAGGCCGTCGACGCGATGACCCCGATCGGCCGCGGCCAGCGCCAGCTCATCATCGGTGACCGCCAGACCGGCAAGACTGCCCTGGCCGTCGACACGATCATCAACCAGCGGGACAACTGGCGCACCGGCGACCCCAAGAAGCAGGTCCGCTGCATCTACGTCGCCGTCGGCCAGAAGGGCTCCACCATCGCCGGCGTGCGTGGCGCGCTGGAGGAGGCGGGCGCGCTGGAGTACACGACGATCGTCGCGGCTCCGGCCTCGGACCCGGCGGGCTTCAAGTACCTCGCCCCGTACACCGGCTCGGCCATCGGCCAGCACTGGATGTACCAGGGCAAGCACGTTCTGATCGTCTTCGACGACCTCTCGAAGCAGGCCGACGCCTACCGCGCCGTGTCCCTGCTGCTGCGCCGCCCGCCGGGCCGCGAGGCGTACCCGGGTGACGTCTTCTACCTGCACTCGCGGCTCCTCGAGCGCTGCGCCAAGCTCTCGGACGAGCTGGGCGCCGGCTCGATGACGGGTCTGCCGATCGTCGAGACGAAGGCCAACGACGTGTCGGCGTTCATCCCGACCAACGTCATCTCCATCACCGACGGCCAGTGCTTCCTGGAGTCCGACCTGTTCAACGCGGGCCAGCGGCCGGCGCTAAACGTCGGTATCTCGGTCTCCCGAGTCGGTGGCTCGGCCCAGAACAAGGCCATGCGCCAGGTCTCGGGTCGACTCCGCGTGGACCTCGCGCAGTTCCGCGAGCTGGAGGCGTTCGCCGCCTTCGGTTCCGACCTGGACGCGGCCTCCAAGGCGTCACTGGAGCGCGGTAAGCGCATGGTCGAGCTGCTCAAGCAGGGCCAGTACGCGCCGTACTCCACCGAGGACCAGGTCGTCTCGATCTGGGCCGGTACCTCCGGCAAGATGGACGACGTGCCGGTCGCGGACATCCGTCGCTTCGAGCGCGAGCTGCTTGACTACCTGCACCAGGAGCACAAGGACCTGCTGACGTCGATCCGCGAGGGCGGCAAGATGTCGGACGACACGCTCCAGGCGGTCGCCGAGGCCATCGCCTCCTTCAAGCGGCAGTTCGAGACCTCGGACGGCAAGCTGCTGGGTGAGGGCTGAGCATGGGCGCCCAGGTACGGGTATACAAGCGCCGCATCAAGTCCGTCACCGCCACCAAGAAGATCACCAAGGCGATGGAGATGATCTCCGCGTCACGGATCGTGAAGGCACAGCGTCAGGTCGACGCCTCCACGCCGTACGCGAACGAGCTCACCCGCGCCGTGACGGCGGTTGCCACCGGTTCCAACACCCGGCACCCGCTGACCACCGAGGTGGAGCGCCCGACGCGGGCCGCCGTGCTGCTCATCACGAGCGACCGCGGTCTGGCCGGCGGCTACTCCTCCAACGCCATCAAGGCGGCCGAGCGGCTCACCGAGCGGCTCACCGCCGAGGGCAAGGAGGTGCTGCCGTACATCGTCGGTCGCAAGGGTGTGGCCTACTACGGCTTCCGTGACCGCGCGGTCACGCAGTCGTGGACGGGCTTCACGGACAACCCGACGTACGCGGACGCCAAGACGGTCGCGGGCCCGCTGATCGAGGCCGTGACCACCGATACGGCCGAGGGCGGTGTCGATGAGCTGCACATCATCTTCACCGAGTTCGTGTCGATGATGACACAGACGCCGGTCCACGTCCGGCTGCTGCCGCTGAGCATCGACGAGGCCACCGAGCACGCGGAGAAGGCGGGCGCCAGCAAGGGTCAGATCCTGCCGCTGTTCGACTTCGAGCCGTCGGCCGAGGAGGTCCTCGACGCGCTGCTGCCGCGGTACGTCGAGAGCCGGATCTACAACGCGCTGCTCCAGTCGGCTGCCTCCAAGCACGCCGCCACGCGCCGCGCGATGAAGTCGGCGACCGACAACGCGGAAGAACTCATCAAGTCGCTCACGCGGCTTGCCAATGCGGCCCGTCAGGCCGACATCACCCAGGAAATCAGCGAGATCGTCGGTGGCGTGAGCGCCCTGGCCGACGCGACCGCGGGGAGTGACTCATATGACCACCACTGTTGAGCCGACCGCTCCTGGAGGCGTGGCCACTGGCCGCGTCGCGCGGGTCATCGGCCCGGTTGTCGACGTGGAGTTCCCCGTCGACGCGATGCCGGAGATCTACAACGCGCTGACCGTCGAGGTCGCCGACCCGGCCGAGGACGGCAAGCTCAAGACGCTGACCCTCGAGGTCGCCCAGCACCTGGGCGAGGCCGTCGTCCGCGCCATCTCGATGCAGCCGACCGACGGCCTGGTCCGTCAGGCCGCGGTGACCGACACTGGCGACGGCATCACGGTGCCCGTCGGTGACATCACCAAGGGCAAGGTGTTCAACGCCCTCGGCCAGATCCTCAACAAGCCCGAGGCCGAGAAGGACGTCACCGAGCGCTGGGCCATCCACCGCAAGGCGCCCGACTTCGACCAGCTCGAGTCGAAGACCGAGGTGTTCGAGACCGGCCTGAAGGTCGTCGACCTGCTGACCCCGTACGTCAAGGGCGGCAAGATCGGTCTGTTCGGCGGCGCCGGCGTCGGCAAGACCGTCCTCATCCAGGAAATGATCATGCGTGTGGCCAAGCTGCACGAGGGTGTTTCCGTGTTCGCCGGTGTCGGCGAGCGCACCCGTGAGGGCAACGACCTCATCGACGAGATGACCGACTCGGGCGTGCTGGACAAGACCGCGCTGGTCTTCGGCCAGATGGACGAGCCCCCGGGCACCCGTCTGCGCGTCGCGCTGGCCGGCCTCACCATGGCCGAGTACTTCCGCGACGTCCAGAAGCAGGACGTGCTGTTCTTCATCGACAACATCTTCCGCTTCACGCAGGCCGGCTCCGAGGTCTCCACGCTGCTCGGCCGCATGCCCTCCGCGGTGGGTTACCAGCCGAACCTGGCGGACGAGATGGGCCTCCTCCAGGAGCGCATCACCTCTACCCGTGGTCACTCCATCACCTCGATGCAGGCGATCTACGTCCCCGCCGACGACCTCACCGACCCGGCCCCGGCGACCACCTTCGCGCACCTCGACGCGACGACGGTGCTCTCCCGGCCGATCTCGGAGAAGGGCATCTACCCGGCGGTGGACCCGCTGGACTCGACGTCCCGCATCTTGGACCCGCGGTACATCTCGCAGGAGCACTACGACTGTGCCTCCCGCGTCAAGGGGATCCTGCAGAAGTACAAGGACCTGCAGGACATCATCGCGATCCTCGGCATCGACGAGCTGGGCGAGGAGGACAAGCTCACCGTCCACCGCGCCCGTCGTATCGAGCGCTTCCTGTCGCAGAACACCCACGCGGCGAAGCAGTTCACCGGTCTCGACGGCTCGGACGTCTCGCTGGACGAGTCGATCAGCGCGTTCAACTCGATCGCCGACGGTGAGTTCGACCACTTCCCCGAGCAGGCGTTCTTCATGTGCGGTGGCCTGGACGACCTCAAGGCCAAGGCCAAGGAGCTCGGCGTCGCCTGACGCCTGACGTAGTGGGAGGGGCGGGTATGGTCCCGTCCCTCCCGCCACGCCCACTAGGATTCGACCCAACATCCGGCGCACCCGCCGGGTTGAGACCCGAGGAGCCACGTTGGCTGCTGAGCTGCACGTCGAGCTGGTCGCTGCGCACCGGAGTGTCTGGTCCGGCGCGGCCACCTTGGTCATAGCGCGCACCACATCGGGTGACATCGGCGTCATGCCCGGCCACCAGCCGCTGCTCGGTGTGCTGGAGTCGGGCCCGGTGACCATTCGTACGAGCGACGGCGGGACGGTGATCGCCGCGGTGCACGGCGGGTTCATCTCGTTCGCCGACGACAAGCTGTCGGTGCTCGCGGAGATCGCGGAGCTTTCTGACGAGATTGATGTACAGCGTGCGGAGCGGGCGTTGGAGCGTGCCAAGTCGGAGGCGGACGACGCCGCCGAGCGGCGCGCCGAGGTCCGACTGCGCGCGGTGGCGGGCGCGCACTGAGCCAGCCACAGATACGTACGATCCTCAGCCGCGGGCACCGCTGGACCTCGATCCAGCGGCCCGCGGCTGAGGCGATGCAGGTGCGGGATTTTTGGATGACGCGAGGAGGTCGGTGAAGATGGTCCTCGCTCTGCTTGTCAGCGGCGCGGTCGTCGTACTCGTGCTGCTGGGGCTCTTCGTCTTCGGGCTGCGGAGACGACTGATCCAGCGATCCGGCGGGACGTTCGACTGTAGCCTGCGCTGGGACGTGCCGCCGCGCCCGGACGCCGTTGCCGCGACCGCCGCCTCCGAGGGCGCCGACGTACCGCGCACCGACGCGGGGGAGCCGAGCGGCAAGGGCTGGGTGTACGGGGTCGCGCGCTACAGCGGCGACCGGGTGGAGTGGTTCCGCGTCTTCTCGTACGCGCCCCGCCCGCGCCGACTGCTCGAACGGTCGGCCATCGAGGTCATCGCCCGCCGCACCCCGCAGGGCGAGGAGGAACTCGCCCTCCTCTCCGACGCGGTGGTCCTGGCCTGCCGCCACCGGGGCACCCGACTCGAACTCGCCATGAGCGAGGACGCCCTCACCGGCTTCCTGGCCTGGCTCGAAGCCGCCCCCCCGGGCCAACGCGTCAATGTTGCCTAGTGTAAGAGGCGCCGCGTTGGTTGGGGTTACCTCGGCGCAGGTGGCGATGGTGAGGCCGAGTTGCGGGGCCGTACGCCGCAGCAACTCGGCCCTGGACATCACGAACAGCGCCACCAGCGCCAGCCACCCCGGCAGCCCGAAGGCGGCGGGGCTGTTGCGCAGGCCGAGCGCGTAGAGCAGGAGCCCGGCGAGCAGCCCGCCGACGCTGAACAGCACGTCGTGCTCGTGCGGGCGGAGCGAGGACCGGCTGCGGGGCATGCCTCCATCACAACACGCAGGTCACCGGCCCGGCGTCCGCTGACGGTCGCGGGTGCGGCCGGGGCGGGTACATCGAAGGATGCAGCGCCCTCTCGTCAGCGGCGACGACGCGCGCGGCCCGGCGCGCGGGGAGTCTGGAGGGAGTGGCCCGGGATCACGTCGCCCGGCTCCGAGCTGGAACAGGAGGTCGCTGCCGTGATCGTCACGATGATCGTCGTCGCCGAGGTCGGCTTCTGGGTGCTGCTGGTCGGCGGCTTGAGCGTGCGCTACCTGCTGCGGCGGCCGCGCGCCGGGGCCGCGATCCTGATGTGCGAGCCGGTGCTCGAACTCGCGCTGCTCGTCGCCACCGTGATCGACCTGCGCGACGGCGCCACCGCGAGTACCAGGCACGGCCTGGCCGCCATGTACATCGGCTTCTCCGTCGCCTACGACCACTACACGATGAGGTGGGCCGACCGGCACTTCGCGTACCGCTTCGCGGGCGGGCCGAAGCCGGCCAAGCCGCCGAAGTACGGAATGGCGCGGGCCGCGCACGAGTGGAAGATGTGGCTGCGCACGGCGCTGGGCGCGGGCATCGCGGCCGGGCTGCTGCAACTGGCCATCTGGTACGTCGACGACCCGGACCGCACGGCGGCCCTGCGCGACACGCAGACGCCGATGGGCATGGTGGTCGGCATCTGGCTGTTGGTCGCGCTGTCGTACACGCTGTGGCCGAAAAAGGACCCCGCGGGTCCCGCCGGCGGTCACGGCGTCGACGCCGAGCCCGGCGTCGAGCGGCGCCCCGCCTGGCAGCAGGTCGAGCGTGTGACGCACCGCGACCGCTGAGCGGCCGCCCGCCCGGCCGCTGGGCCCGCCCGGCGCGATGGCGGGGCGGCGGGAGCGCGCTCCCGCCCCGACCGGCGCCCGTCAGCCGCCCCGCCCCGTACGGCACCTCGCCTGCGGCCCCGTCCGCTACGGCCCTCCCCCGGGGCTCGCGGGGCGCGCGGGGCCGCGGGGCGGTGCCCTCAGCGTTCGCCGCCGGGGACCCAGAGCACGTCGCCGGTCTCCTTGTTCGCGGTGCGGGCCAGGATGAACAGCAGGTCGGAGAGGCGGTTGAGGTACGTCGCGGTGAGCGGGTTCATGCTGCCGCCCTCCTCGGCGACGCCGTGTTCCTCGATCGCCGCCCAGGTGGAGCGCTCCGCGCGCCGCACCACCGTGCACGCCTGGTGCAGCAGCGCGGCTCCCGGTGTGCCCCCCGGCAGGATGAAGCTGCGCAGCTTGTCGAGGTCGGCCAGGAAGGTGTCGCAGTCCGCCTCCAACTGGTCGACGTAGGACTGCTCGACCCGCAGCGGCGGGAACTCCGGGTTCTCCACGACCGGCGTGCACAGGTCGGCCCCCACGTCGAAGAGGTCGTTCTGGACGCGTATGAGGACGCGTACCAACTCGGCGGGGAGCGAGCCGAGGGCGATGGCCACGCCGATGGCGGCGTTGGCCTCGTTGGCGTCTGCGTAGGCCGCGATGCGGACGTCGGTCTTGGCGGTGCGGCTCATGTCGCCGAGCGCGGTCGTGCCCTTGTCGCCGGTGCGGGTGTAGATGCGCGTCAGATTGACCATGGGGCGAGCCTAACCACCGGTCAGGCGCTGACGGAGGTGAACACCCGGGTGTCGATGGTCACGGCGATGACCGAGAGGGCGGCGCCCACCAGCGACCCGTAGAGCATCTGCGAGCTGACGAAGTCGCCGACGAACGCCGCCCGCACCGCGTCCACCAGGTAGCGGAACCGTATGAGGTGGGAGAGCGCGTCCAGCCAGGCCGGGGCCAGCGTCATCGGCAGCATTAGCCCGGACAGCAGCATCGCGGGCATGGTCAGCGTGTTGATGGTGGGCCCGAACTCCTGCGGCGTGTTGACCCTGAGGGCCAGCGCGTACGACAGCGAGGCCAGCGACACGGTCAGCAGGGCCACGAACGCCAGGCTGACCAGCACGCCGCCCACCGGGGCGCGCAGCCCTATCACCAGCGCGGCGAGCACCAGCAGCACGGCCTGGAAGACGAACACGGCCGCGTCCCGCAACACCCGGCCGAGCAGCAGCGCGAGCCGGCTCACCGGCGTCACCCGCATCCGCTCCAGCACGCCGCTCTGCTTCTCGATGAGCACCGCGAAGCCGGCGTACGAGGCGCCGAAGAGGCCGAGTTGCAGCAGCAGCCCGGGCACGAGCACCTGCCAGGAGTCGCCCTCGGAGCCCAGCGGCAGGTCGGTGAGCAGCGGGCCGAAGAAGAGCAGGTAGAGCAGCGGCATCAGGATGCCGAAGAGCATCTGGAACCGAGACCTCAGGGTCTGTCGGGCGTACCGGCTGAAGATTAGCGCGGTGTCCGAGCACAGGGCAGACAGGGTGGCGGCCATGGTGGGCGCTCCTCGCGGAGGTGAGGTGGGTCGGGTGCCGGGCCGGCCGGGCCGGGCGGGCCAGGTGGCCCAGGCGCGTCAGGCGGGCCGGCCGCGTCAGGCGGTGGTGGGGGCCGTCGCCGTGGGGAGGGCGGGGGCGTCGGGGGCGATGCCGTGCCCGGTGATGGCCAGGAAGGTGTCCTGGAGGGTGGCGTCGGGCGAGCCCGTGTGGCGCCGCTTGAGGTCGCGCGGGGTGCCGTCGGTCACCACCACGCCGCGGTCCACGATCACCAGTCGGTCGGTGAGCGCGTCGGCCTCGTCCAGGTAGTGCGTGGTGAGGACGACGGTGGTGCCGTGCTCGGTGTGCACCCGGCGCGCCAGCTTCCACAGGTCGGCGCGGCTGCCGGGGTCGAGGCCGGTCGTCGGCTCGTCCAGGAAGAGCACCGCCGGCCGGTTGGTGAGGCCCATCGCGATGTCCAGGCGCCCCCGCTGCCCGCCTGAGAGGGCGCCGGCCTTGCGGTCGAGCAGGTCGGCGAGGCCCAACTCGGCTGCCCGCGCGACCGCTTCGGTCCGGAGCAGTCGGTAGAGCCGGCCCTGGGTGACCAGTTCCTCGCGGACCGTCAGGTTCGGATCGACGCCGCCCGACTGGGCGACGTAACCGCTCTCGCGCCGTACCCCGGCCGGGTCGCGGACCAGGTCGCAGCCGGCGACGGTGGCGGCGCCGCCGGTGGGCGACAGGAGCGTGGTGAGCATGCGCAGCGTGGTGGTCTTGGCGGCGCCGTTGGGGCCGGGGAGGCCGACGATCTCGCCGGGACTCACGGTCAGGTCGATGCCCCGCACGGCCGCCACCGGGCCCTTGGGGGTGGAGAACGTCCGGGCGAGGCCGACCGTGCTGATGATTGCCATGCCCACAGAAAAACAGAGACTCTTAAATCTTGCAATCAATACAATTTTGGTGGTTATCCAGCCAGGCTTACGATGGGAGCATGGCAGAGGGGCTCAGGGAGCGGAAGAAGCGGCAAACGCGGCAGCACATCTCGGACGTGGCCACCGGGCTCTTCCTGCAGCGCGGCTTCGACGCCGTGACTGTCGCGGAGATCGCCGAGGCGGCGAACGTGTCGGTCAACACCGTCTACAACTACTTCCCGGCCAAGGAGGACCTGTTCTTCGACTGCGGCGCGTGCGTGGTGGACCGGCTGCCGCGTTACGTGCGCGGTCGCCAGGTGGGGGAGTCCGCCGCGCGCGGCGTGCTGCGCCAGTTCACGGCGGAGGTCGAGACCGCCTCGCCCGCCATCGGGCTGTTCACCGGCTACAGCCAGTTCATGCGTGTCATCCAGGACGCCCACGCCCTCAAGGCGCGCCTGTGGTACCTCCAGCAGGAGGTGGTCGAGGAGGTGGAGAAGGTCCTGCGCGAGGAGACCGGCGCCGCCGCCGCCGACCCGCTGCCGGCGCTGGTGGGCGGTCAGCTCGCCTGGGTGCAGAGCACCCTGATGGGCTTCGTCGGCCGCCGGATGATGGCCGGTGGTCAGGTCGCCGAGGTATCGCGCGAGGCGCTCGGCCTGCTGGACGAGATGGAGGACCTGCTGAGCGAGCGCGTCCTCAACTACGCGGTGCGCCCCGCTCCGTGACCGCCGGCGGTGTGAAGTCCGTCATGTGAGACGTGACGCGCATCTCTTCCCCTGCCCCCGGGGCCCTGACGCCCGCTAAAGTCCGCCTCAAAGTCGAAAAATCCAGTGTGGTGGGGGCACCGTGGCCCCCGGCAGGTAAGGGAGACGCAGTGGCCAAGAAGCTCGCCGTCATCGGGGCCGGACTGATGGGGTCCGGCATCGCTCAGGTCTCGGCCCAGGCGGGCTCGGACGTCGTTCTGCGCGACGTGACGGACGCCGCTCTGGCGCGCGGCAAGGACGCCATCGAGGCGTCTTACGCGAAGTTCGTCTCCAAGGGCAAGCTGACGGCCGAGGGCGCCGAGCAGGCGCTGGCTCGCATCGCCACCACCACCGACCTGGACGCCGCCGCCGACGCGGACATCGTGGTCGAGGCCGTCTTCGAGAAGATCGAGGTCAAGCGCGAGATCTTCGCGACCCTGGACGGCCTGGTGCGGGACGAGACGATCCTCGCCTCCAACACTTCGGCCATCCCGATCACCAAGATCGCCGCGGCGACCTCGCGCCCGGAGCGGGTCGTGGGCACCCACTTCTTCTCCCCGGTCCCGCTGATGGCGCTGTGCGAACTCGTACGCGGCTACAAGACCAGCGACGAAACCTTGGCCGCCGCCCGCGAGTTCGCCGAGGGCATCGGCAAGACCTGCGTGGTGGTCAACCGCGACGTTGCCGGCTTCGTCACCACCCGCCTCATCTCGGCGCTCGTCGTCGAGGCGGCCAAGCTGTACGAGTCCGGCGTGGCCAGTGCCGAGGACATCGACATCGCCTGCAAGCTCGGCTTCGGCCACGCGATGGGGCCGCTGGCCACCGCCGACCTCACCGGCGTGGACATCCTGCTGCACGCCACCGACAACATCTACACCGAGTCGCAGGACGAGAAGTTCGCCCCGCCGGAGATCATGCGCCGCATGGTCGAGGCGGGCGACATCGGCCGTAAGAGCGGCCGGGGCTTCTACCCGCACGACTGACCCGCCGCCGGCCCGCGTGCCGGTCCCGACACGCTGTGCGAGGTGTCGAGCCGCGCGCGAGCGGGCAGTTGGCCTTCCACGCGCACGTGCGCCGCGCCCCCGGGAAGCGGCGCCCGCCGTGCCGTTGACAACCACAGACAGGCCCGCACCCCATGGGCCCACTCCATGAGGTGAATTCGGTATCGGTTCGCTTACGGGCGGCAACTTTGCCGTATGAGAGGCAGTCAGTTGTGTAGATATACGACTGTGTAGATATACGACCACAACGACGCACCATCGGGGAGCGCATATGCACATCAAGGGCGACCACGCTGAGCTGGTCGTCGGGGGCCGACTCGACATCCGCAGCGCGGCGGACGCCCGTGCGGCCTTCCACACCGCCGTGGACGGCGGTGGCGGAGACCTCGTGCTGGACCTCTCCGGACTCAACGCCTGGGACGCCACCGGGCTCGGCGTCATCATGGGCGCCCACCGCAGGGCCGGCCGCGTCGGCCGGCGCCTGGTGCTGCGCGGCGTGCGGCCCCAGATGCAGCGCCTCCTGGTCGCCACCCGACTGCACCGCATCCTGGCCATCGAGGGCGGGCTGGAAGTCGAATCCCTGCCCCGGGTGTGAGGTTGCGGGCCCCGGGCCCGAGCCCCCGGGCCGCGGCGGCAAGCGGCCGTGCGCGCCGGCTCGCTCGCCGGGTCGGCGCGGCGGCCGGCGGGTCAGCGATACTGGGCACAGGTTTGACGTTCGGCGAGCGCCGCTGGCCATGCCAGGCGGACACCGGACGGCCGCGCCGGCCCGGGCGCCCGCCCGACTCCGGCACGCCGTGGACCAGCCCGCTGACCACACGGCACGCAGCTCTGGGGGGCTTTCACCATGGACCCGACGCACCGCGGGCCTGACGAGCACGGCCACGACGCTCCGGACGCCGCCACCTGCGGCCCACGGCGCACGCCACACCGCGGCCCGCAGCCGCCCGCCATCGGCCCCCACGACCGCGACCGCGGCGGGGCGTCGTCGACGCCGTCGCCCGGCATCGCCCGCACCGCCCAGCTCACCTTCGGCGACTACCTGCTGACCGTCAACCCCATCGACGGCAGCGAGATCGAGCAGTGCCCACCGGGCAGCCCGCACCGATCGGCCGCGCCGCGCCGCTACACCCGCGAGGAGCGTGCCGAACTGCGCCGTGCGCAGACCGTCGCGCGCTCCACCGTGACCGCCGGCCCGGGCGCCATCGCCGCCGGCACCGCCCACCGCGAGCTGCCGCTGCTGGACCGCGAGTAGGAACGGGACCGGCTGATACGGTTGTTGACCCGCGGTCGCTCCGTACGACTGACCGCCCCCTCGGGCGCCGGGCGCAGCGCGCTGCTCGACGCGGTCGCCGACGGCTGCGGCGACCTCGCCCCGGACGGCGTGATCCGCCTCTCCGGCTACCACCGCACGTCCACCGACCTGTTGCACGGCCTGTGCGCCGCCGTCTTCCGGATGCCCACGCACCGCCCGGACCGGGCCGAGCTGTTGGAGTTGGCGCGGGACATCGGGGCCGTGGTCATCGTGGACGACATCGAGTTCGACGGGCCGCCGCTCGACGACTTCCTCGACGCCACCCCCGAGTGCGCCTTCCTGATATCGGCCACGCCGGAGGTCTCGGCCCCGTCCCCGGGCGCCTACCTGGAGGAGGTCGCGCTCGGCGGCCTCAGCCGGGCCGCCTGCATGGAGCTGCTGGGTCGTCTCGTGCGCCGGCCGCCCACCGACGAGGAGGCGGCCTGGGCGGCGGACCTGTGGTTCGAGTCCGAGGGGCTGCCGCTGCGCTTCGTACAGGCCGCGGCGTTGCTGCGGGGCCGCGACCAGGCGGCCGGCCGGCCCGCCGAGCCGGCGGCCGACCCGACCGCCGAGCCGGGCCCGGCGGCGCTCCTGGCCGACCTGGTCAGCGCGCCGGCCCGGGAGACCCTGCGGTACGCGCTGGCCCTGGGCGGGGAGTGCCTGCACCCGGCCCACCTGCCCGCGCTCATCGGCGACCCGCGGGCCGACGCCGCCATCGCCGAACTCATCGGCTGCTGGCTGGTCACCCCCGCCGGCGACCACTACCGGCTGGTCACCGGCGTCGCCGCGCAGCTCACCGCCGCCGGCTTCGCCGACGACGCGGCGGCCCGCGCCCTCACCGTGGCCCAGCACTACGCCTGGTGAGCCGGCCACCCCTCGGTGGACGCCAGCCGCGCGACGGAGGAGGCCGACGCCATCCTCGGCGTGCTCGGCGACCGGGGACGGCGGCGTGCAGCGCGTGGGGCAGCTCAGCGCGGCCGTGCTGCTGGCGCGGACGGCGGCCCCGGCGTTCGCGGCCGGGCTCGGCTGGGGCGCCTGGGAGCGTTGCCTGCGGCACGGCCAGGAGGCCGCCAGGTTCGCCGGCGAGGTGACCGAAGAGGCTGACTTCCACCACGAGTTGGGCGTCCTCGCCCTGTGCACGGGCCAACTCGACCGGGCCCGCGCGGAGCTTGAGGCGTCCATCTCGCTGCGCGGGCTGCTCGCCGACCGGCGCGGAGCCGTCGCCGGCCGCCGGGCCCTGGCCCTGGTTGTGGACCGCACCGGGATCTCGGCACCCGGCGGCCTGGACACCTTCGGCGAACTCACGGAGGGCGAGGGCGGTGCCACAGCGCCGGCCGAGGGCGACGCGGCGGGCGGTGGCGCGAGCCCGACCGACACGACCGTGATCGCCCGCGTCAGGACGCGGGCGACACGCTGCCGGGCCCAGCGGTGGCGCCGGCCGCCGGGGGCGGCGCCGCCCCTGGCGGGCGTCGGTGCGCAAGCTGCTCCTGCTGGTCGGGGCGCGCCGGAACGCGGCGGCCATCGGCGCCGGCGTGGCCCTGGCGGCCGTCCTCGGTACGGTCGTCACGCTCGGCGCCACCTCGGGCGACGACGGGGCGCCGGAGCGCGTCACGCCACGGCACAGCACGCCCCTGCGCGACGAGGGGGACGAGGAGCGCGCCGCCGACGAGTCGCGCCGCGACACCGGCCCGGGCACCACCGGCCCCGGCGCGACCACCGGCCCGGGCGCCTCGGGCGCGCCGAGCCCGTCGGGCTCCACCGGCGCCGGCCGCTTCCCGGGCGCCTCGCCCTCCGACGGCGGCCCGACCACGGGCGGCCCGTCACCGACGGGTGACCCCACGGACGGCACGCCCACTGACCCGTCGACCCGGCCCACCAACCCGACGACCAGGCCGACCGACCCGCCGACCCGCCCCACGAGCCCGCCCACCACCAGGCCGACGGATCCCACGACCCGGCCCACCGACCCGCCGACCGAGCCGACGAGCCCGCCGAGCACGGCCCCCACCACGGTGGACCCGCCGCAGTCCCCGACCCAGATCACCAGCGATCCCGGCACCGGGTCCCCGGCCACCGACCCGACCAACCCGAGGGTCTGACCGGCGGGGGAGCGCGGTTCCGGGCCCGCGCGCGCGAGCGGCCCGGCGCGAGGAGTACGCCGGGCCGCTCGGCCGGTACGGCGCGGAGCCGGTCCGCGGGGTGCCTAGAACAGGCGCAGCTTGTCGTCCTCGATGCCGCGCAGCGCGTCGTAGTCGAGGATGACGCAGCCGATGCCGCGGTCGGTGGCGAGCACGCGGGCCTGCGGCCGGATCTCCTGGGCCGCGAAGACGCCCTTGACCGGGGCCAGGTGCGGGTCGCGGTTGAGGAGTTCGAGGTAGCGGGTGAGCTGCTCGACGCCGTCGATCTCGCCGCGCCGCTTGATCTCCACGGCCACCGTCCCGCCGTCGCCGTCTCGGCACAGGATGTCCACGGGTCCGATGGCGGTGGGGTATTCGCGCCGAATCAGGGTGTAGCCGCTGCCGAGGGTTTCGATGCGGTCGGCCAGCAGTTCCTGGATGTGCGCCTCGACCCCGTCCTTGATCAGGCCCGGGTCCACGCCCAGCTCGTGCGAGGAGTCGTGCACCACCTCCTCCATGGTGATGATGAGCTTCTCGCCCCCCTTGTTCACCACGGTCCACACGTTGTCCTCGCCCTCCTTGAGGGTGCAGGGCGGAGACATCCAGTTGAGGGGTTTGTAGGCCCGGTCGTCCGCGTGGATGGACACGCTGCCGTCGGCCTTGACCAGGATCAGTCGGAGCGCGGAGGGGAGGTGAGCAGTGAGCCGGCCCGCGTAGTCAACGGAGCAGCGGGCAATGACGAGACGCATGGTCGGCAACGCTACTCGACGCCGCCCCGTCCACGCGATTCGTCCCCGACCGACCTCCTCCCCGTTGGCTGGTAGTGAGTGCAACGTCCTGGTGCGGGCATGGTGGCCCGAACTACCGTTGAAGCAGTGGGTCGCCGCACGAGTACGCTGCGTCGCGGCTCCCGCCCTCATCCGCCAGGCCCCGACCCCTGGGTCACGAGAGGAGAACCCATGTTGCTCGACGTCTCACCGGCCCTGCTCGGACAGGCCGAGCGAGGCGAGGTCGACGAAGCGGAATTCGTCGACTGCGTCCGGACCTCCCTGCCGTACGCCTGGGAGATGGCCAGCTCTTTGGTGGCCCAACTCAATCTGGAAGGCGGTGAGTTCGCCGACAACCAGGTGCCGCCGCCGGACGAGCAGGCGCGTGGGTAACTGCTGCGCGCGCTCGCCAGCGACGCGATACGCGGCTCGCTGGAGCGGCACTTCGGGGTTCGGCTGGCGTTCCAGAACTGCCACCGGGTCGCGGTCTTCCCGCTCGACCCGTCCGCCGACGACCGCCTCGCCCGCTTCACCTCCATCCGGGGACAGCTCCTGAACCAGTCCCCGGAGCTGCGCGACTGCTGATGCGCTGTCGCAGCCGCCCCGCAGGCGCACGGTGCCCGACCGGTGCGGGGCGGCGAACCCCCTCTCCCGCTCTCCCGCTGCGCGTACGGGGCGCGCCCCCTTCGGGCCGTGCACCGGCCGGGGGGTCCCGGGCCGGGCCGAGGAGGCCGCGGGGGCGCGGCCACCGTCGGCCGTGGCGCGGGGCGTCAGCTACAGCGCGGCAGCACCTCCTCGCCGAGGCGCCGCACGTTCTCCTCCGTGCCGGTCGACTCGCCGCAGCCCTCGACCAGGAAGGCGAACCGCTCGATGCCGGTGCGCTCGGCGCTGGCCGCGAGCAGGTCCGCGCACAGCGCGGGCGGACCCACCGGGTGCAGCGAGCACAGCAGCTCGGTGTAGGCCCGCGGGTCGCGCATGGCCCGCTGCCGCCCGTCCACCGTTACGTACGCTCCAAGACCCCGCCGCAGCCAGCCGGGCATTGCCTTGAGCAGCGACTCCGCGGCGTCCGCGCGGGTGTCGGCGATCTGCATCACGCCGGTGGAGACGTGCGGGGCCGCCGCGACGGTCTCCGGCGGGTGGCTGGCGGCGAGCGCCGTCGCGCGCCACAGCGCGACCATCTCCGCCTTCTCGTCGTCCCCGCAGTGCATCCCGAGCAGCATGGGCAACCCCCGCTCGGCGGCCAGCCGGACACCGCGCGGCGACACGCACGCGACGATCACCGGAGGCCCGTCCGCGGGCTCGCCGTCCAGGAACTCGTCCGCCCGCGGTACGACGGGCACCTCCCGAAAGGCGAACCGCTCGCCGGCCGCGCCGACGGACGGCTCCCGCAACCAGCGCAGCAGCAGGTCCAGCGATTCGGGGAAGTCCTCCTCGTACGCCTTCAGTCCGGTACCGAACACCTCCAGGTCGACCCACGGCCCGCCGCGCCCCACGCCCAACGTGAACCGGCCACCCGTGGTGAGGTGCAGCAGCGCCGCCTGCTCACCCAGCGCGACCGGATGCGTCGTGGACAGGACGCTCACCGCGGTGCCGACGCCGATCCGGCGGGTGCGCCCGAGCACCAGCGCGGCGAGGGTCGTGGCGGACGGGCAGACGCCGTACGGAATGAAGTCGTGCTCGGCCAGCCAGACCGCGTCGAGCCCCGACTCCTCCGCGACCTCGGCGGTCCGCACCGCCCTGCGCAGTGCTTCCCCCTGTCCCTGGCCCAGGAACTGTCCGGCCAGGACGAATGCTCCAACGCGCATCGCTCTGCCTCCTCTTGCAGCCTCGCGACCGACGCGGCCTCCCGAAGGCATTAACGCCTGTCACGTGCCAAGGGCACGGCTAGGCAAGAATTTTTCATGATGATCAGGAGATGTGGCGATGCGCTGACTGCCGCCGGCTCCCGCGACGGCGACGACAGCCCTTACGCTGGTAACGGTCCGTAGTCCCCGCCGAAACCACGAGGTGCCCCGTGTCCCCTCGCCGAAACCGCCCCCGAGGCGGCGAGAAGTCAGCAGAGCACTCCCCCTGGACGTCCACGGGTGGGGAGCGGACGGAGAGTTGGCAGGGGGAGGAGTGGCTGGTGCGGTCGGTGGTGGGCAGCGCCGCCGGCAAGTACTACCGCTGCCCCGGCTGTGACCAGGAGATCCCGCCCGGCGTCGGCCACCTCGTGGTCTGGCAGAGCTACGCGGGCGTGGACGACCGGCGGCACTGGCACCGCGGCTGCTGGAACGCTCGAGACCGCCGGATCGCGAAGCTCCAGCGGTCTCGTAACGCGCCGCGCTACTGACGCGCGCGGCATCCGCCCGGACGGCCGGGGCTGGGGCGCCGGGCCCGGACGGTCGGCGCCGGGGCCCGGGCGGGGCGTCAGACGTCCCGCTTCGCCACCACGCTGAACGCGGCGGCCAGGGCCGCGCCCGTGACGACCAGGATGATCAGCAGCGGGTCCCAGCCGGAGGGCCCGGAGTCCACCATCGTGTTGCTGAACATGATGCCGAGTTGGCTGGGCACCGAGTACTCGAACATCGTCTCGCGCACGTCCTCCAGCGCGTCACCGCGCATGAACAGCGCCAGCACCAGCGGCAGCAGCACCACGCCGATCATGATGGTGATCGCGCCCGCGGAGTGCCGCACCATCGAGCCCACGCTCAGCGCGAGCAGCCCGAGCAGGGCCACGTACAGGCTGACGCCCACCGTCGCCCGCGCCCGGGTTGCCGCTCAGCATGCTGTCGCTGATGAAGCCGACGACCGCCGTGCAGGCGAGCGTCACCACGAAGGTCAGGGCGAAGAAGACGATCGCCTTGGCCGCCAGCACCCGGCTGCGGCTGGGCCACGCGGTCAGGGCGGTACGGTACGGATCATGCCGGTGCTGTACTCCGACGACACGGCCAGCACGCCGAGCGTGATCACGCACAGCACGCCGAGCAGCATCCCGAAGAAGCCGAAGGCCAGCGGGGACTCGCCCTCCAGGTCGGTGTCGCCGCTGGCGATGCCGACCGCCGTGAGCAGCCCGATGCCGACCACGAGCGCCACCATCACGGTGAGCGTCCACATCGTCGAGCGCACCGACTTGATCTTGGTCCACTCGGAGGCGAGCGCGTGCCCGATGTGGGTGGGCCGGATCGGGATCGGCGAGGTGTAGCCGGCGTGCGCGAAGCCACCGCCCGCCTGCGGCTGGCCCTGCTGCTGCGGGGCGCCGGGGGCCGGGTGCGGCTGCTGAGGGGTGGTCATCGGGCGTCCTCGCTGTCGCGCTTGTCCGGGTCGGCGCGGGTGGCGGGCGGCTGCCCCGCGGGGGCGGGCGGCTGGTCCGGCAGGGCGCGCAACTGCGTGGTGCGCGGCGAGGCGGCGGCCGGCGCGGCCGGCGGCACCGGCTGAACGCTGGAAGGCGCGGCGGCCGGCGGCTGTGCCGCGTACGGCGGCTGGCCAGCGGCGTACGGATGGGGCTGGCCCGGCGCGTACGGGTTCGGCTGGCCCGGGGCCAGGCTGGGGGGCCTGCGGCGCGGGCTGGCCCCAGCCCTGCGGGGCGCCGGGCGGCAGTGGCTGGCCCGGCGCGACCGCTTGGAGCCCGGCGCGCAGGTCGTGCGTCGAGCGGTAGTCCACGGCGCCCTGCGTCATGCGCATGTACGCCTCCTCCAGCGACGCCCGGTGCGGCGCCAGCTCCCACAGCCGGATGTCGGCCGCGTGCGCGAGGTCGCTGATGCGTGGCAGGGCGAGACCGGTGACGCGCAGCGCGCCGTCCTGCTCGGGCTGCACCTGCCCACCCGCCTCGGTGAGCGTGGCCACCAGCTTCTCGCGCTGCTGCGGCTCCGTGTCGGGCGTGCGCACCCGGGCGAAGTCGGCGGAGTTGGCCGATATGAAGTCGGTGACGCTCATGTCCGTCGGTGACGCTCATGTCCGCGAGCAACTGGCCACGGCCGATGACGATCAGATGGTCGGCGGTGAGCGCCATCTCGCTCATCAGGTGGCTGGAGACGAAGACCGTACGGCCCTCGGAGGCGAGCTGCTTCATCAGGTTGCGCTCCCACAGGATGCCCTCCGGGTCGAGGCCGTTGACCGGCTCGTCGAAGAGCAGCACCTGCGGGTCGCCGAGCAGCGCCGCCGCGATGCCCAGGCGCTGTCCCATACCGAGCGAGAAGCCCTTGGACCGCTTCTTGGCCACGTCTCTGGAGCCCGACCACGCCGAGCACCTCGTCCACCCGGTGTGCCGGGATGCCGGAGAGCTGGGCGAGGCCCAGCAGGTGCTGGCGCGCGCTGCGGCCGCCGTGCACGGCCTTGGCGTCGAGGAGCGCGCCGACCTAGCGCGGCGCGTTCGGCAGCCGGCGGAACGGATAGCCGCCCACCGTCACCTGACCCGCGGTCGGCGTGTCCAGGCCCAGATCATGCGCATGGTCGTGGACTTGCCCGAGCCGTTGGGGCCCAGGAAGCCGGTGACGGCGCCCGGCCGTACCCGGAAGGTCAGGTTGCGCACGGCCGTCTTGGCGCCGTAGCGCTTCGTCAGGCCGACTGCCTCGATCAAATCTCCGCCCTCGCCGTCGTCGGGGCGTCAGCCACCTGCCGGCTCGCCCCCATGAGGGTTAGGAGGATAACCGGGAGCTGAAGATTCCATTCCGCCGGCGATCGGCGCGCGCCCCGGGCGACCCGTACCGAAACATCCGGCCACGTCCGGCTGTACCGGGTTTCCCCCGCGTCACCGTACGCAGACGGCCGGTAGCCGCGCGCCGTGACCGGCGTCGCTCAGGCGTCCCGCTTCTTCAGTGCCAGCGCGCCGCCGATCAGCGCCGCGGCGACCCAGGCGGCCATGATCGCGAGCCCGCCCCACGGCCCGTACGGGGCGTCGTCGTCGGTCCGCACCACCTGCATGATCCGCGAACCCGCCTGGTCGGGCAGGTACCGCCCGACCTTCTCGGTGGCCGGGACGTTGCCCAGGATGTTGGAGATCAGGAAGAAGAACGGCATCAGGATGCCGAGCGAGACCATCGGGCTGCGCAGCATCGCGGTGACGCCCATGGCGAACATGGTGATGAGGGTCATGTACAGCGCGCTGCCGATCATCGCCCACAGCACGCCCGAGTCGCCGATCGACGCCTTGTGCTCGCCGAGCATGGCCTGACCCGCGTAGAAGCTGGCGAAGCTGATCACCAGGCCGGCCACGAAGGCCAGCAGCGTGGAGACGCTGATCTTGCTGGCCAGGAACGTCATGCGTTGCGGCACGGCCGCCAGCGAGGTGCGGATCATGCCGGTGCTGTACTCGTTGGAGACCACGAGCACGCCGAAGACGATCAGCGCGAGCTGGCCGAGGCCGATGCCGGCGAAGCTGATCAGCGTCGGGTCGAACTCCAGCTTCTCGTGCGGCGACATGTCGCCGTATTCCTTCTTGTTCAGCGCGCTGAGCAGCATGCTCAGCGCCACCGTGACCACCAGCGCCAGCGCGAGGGTCCACCCGGTGGACTGCACTGACCTGATCTTGGTCCATTCGGACCTGAGTACCTGCGTCGCGACCGCCATCGTCAGGAGCCCTTCTTCCGCTGCCAGTCGGCTCCCCAGCCGCCCTGCTGCCCACCCTGTCCGGGCTGGTCCGCCTGTCCCCGCTGCCCGGGCCCGCTCGGCTGGCCCGGCGGCGGCCCCTGGGGCGGATAGGCCCGCGGCGGGTACCCACTGCCGCCCGGCGGGACCGCGCCCGGGGGCACGGCACCCGGCGGCACCGCGCCCGGCGCGGCCCCGCCGTACGGAGCGCCCGCGCCCCCCGGGTACGCGCCGGCCGGGCCCGTGTGCGCGTGGTACTCCACCGACTCGGCCGTGAGCTGCATGAACGCCTCTTCGAGCGAGGCCTGCTGCGGACTCAGCTCGTGCAGCACCACCTGGTGCCGCGCGGCCAGCTCGCCGAGCTGCGCCGTGTTCGCCCCGTCCACCTCGAGCGCCCCGTCGGGCGCGACCAGCGCCGTGTGCCCCGCCGAGGCCAGCGCCTCGCGCATCCGCTCGTGGTCGGGCGTGCGCACCCGCACGCCCGACCACGAGTTCTGCGCGATGAACTCCGCCATCGAGGTGTCCGCCATCAACTTGCCCTGCCCGATGATCACCAAGTGGTCGGCGGTCAGGGCCATCTCGCTCATCAGGTGGCTGGAGACGAACACCGTACGACCCTGACCGGCCAGGTTCTTCATCAGGTGGCGAATCCAGTGGATGCCCTCGGGGTCGAGCCCGTTGACCGGCTCGTCGAACATCAGGATCTCGGGGTCGCCCAGCAGGGCCCCCGCGATGCCGAGCCGCTGCCCCATGCCGAGCGAGAAGCCCTTGGAGCGCTTCTTCGCGACCGACGACAGGCCGACGGTGTCGAGCACCTCGCTGACCCGGCTCGTCGGGATGCCGTTGCTCTGCGCCAGACACAGCAGGTGGTTGTAGGCACTGCGCCCGCCGTGCATGGCCTTCGCGTCCAGCAGCGCGCCGATGTGCTTGAGCGGATCGCGCAACTGCCGGTAGTGCTTGCCGTCGATGCGGACGTCCCCGGCCGTCGGGTTGTCCAGGTCGAGCATCATGCGCATGGTCGTGGACTTGCCGGCGCCGTTGGGGCCCAGGAAGCCGGTGACCATCCCGGGGCGCACGGTGAACGTCAACCGGTCCACGGCGAGCTTGTCGCCGTAGCGTTTCGTCAACCCCACAAGCTCGATCATGCAGGCCACGCTAAGGGCCGTGCGGCCTACACGCCACCCCACAGCAAGCAGCGCCGCACACCGTTTTCCGCGGTGTGCGGCGCTGTTTACGCAAGGGTGCGGACACACCGCTCGCCGGTCACCTGTGAGCTACCGACGACCCACGGCCCCGTGGCCCGAGAGCCACGATCAGCTGCGGTCGCGGCCACCCACGTCCCCACCGGACGGTGACCGCCGGCGAACCGCCCGCCGCCGGGACGGTCCCGGCCGCGGCGCGTCACACGCCGCGGCCCTGCCGGAGGTCAGCGGCTCTGCTGCGCGGGAACGCCGCGCTGCGCCGAGTCGTCCTCGGGGGCGGCGGCGGCCACGGCCGCGCCGGTGAGCGTGGCCAGCATCTCGCGGACGTTGGTGAGCTGCGCGTTGATGCTGTCGCGGCGGTTGGTGAGGGCCGCCAGCTCACGCTCGGACTCGCTGCGCACGCGGTCGGCCTTGGCGTTGGCGTCGGCCACGATGTCCTCGGCCTGGCGCTGCGCGGTCTCCACGGTCTGCCGGGCCCGCCGCTCCGCGTCCGTGCGCAGCTTCTCCGCCTCCAGGCGAAGCTGCTCGGCGCGGTGCTCGATCTCCGCGAGCCGCTTCTCCGCCTTGGCCTGGCGCGAGGCCAGGTCGCGCTCGGACTGCTCGCGGCGCTTGGAGAGGTTGGTCTCGAAGTCGGCGGCGGCCTGCGCGGCCTTGGCGCGGGTCTCCTCGAAGAGGGAGTCCGCCTCCTCGCGCTTGGACTGCGCGTCCTTCTGCGCGTCGGCGCGCAACGTGCTCGCCTCGGACTTCGCCTTCTCGACGATCCGCGCGCCGTCGTCCTCGGCCTTCGCCTTGCGCTCGGCCGCGAACGTCTCCGCGTCGTTGCGCACCTGCTGCGCGGCGGACTCGGCCAGCTCACGGTGCTGCTCTGCGGCCCGACGGGCCTCCTCGCGCAGGTCCTTCGCCTCCTCCTCGGCGAGGCGGAGGATCTTCTCCACGCGCGCGCCGAGACCCGCGTACGACGGCTCGGAGTCGTTGACCTGAGCCTGCGCGTTCTGCGTCTCGAGGTGGAGTTCCTCGATGCGCTTTTCCAGGGAGGTGATGCGTGCCAGGGCGCTGTCTCGGTCGGCGACGAGCTTGCTGATTCGGTCGTCCACCTGACCGCGGTCGTATCCACGCCGCACGAGCTCGAAGCCGAAGGGGGAGGAAGTGTCGCTCATGGGGTTCCTGTCGAAAGAAGACCGGTGAGGTGATAGGGAGAATCCTAGGGGTGCGGACGGCGTGTCTTCGAGTCATTGCCCGTCTGATCTGGAGAATGACCCCTCATTTGAGTGGCTAGCCTTCAGACTGCTTGCCGCTTGAACGAGTAGCGCCCGCGCCTGGCACTGTTTTCGCGCCCCCGTTGTCCTTGCCGCTCCCACTGCCCGACGTCGGTGCCTCGAAGGATTCGAGGGCTTCCAACACGTCCTGGACGCGGGAAATCTCCGCGTTGATGTCTTTGCGGCGGCGCACGAGCAACTCGAGTTCCCGCTTGCCGTCGTCAATCATTTTCTTCGCCTCGTCGGCCGCCTCGGCGCGCACCCGTGCGGCGTCGCGATCTGCCGCGGTCTTCTTGGCCTCGGCCTCGCGGATCAATCCGTCGGCCTTTTTCACCGCGGCGATCCGAACCTTGCTCGCCTCGCTGTTCGCGTCCGACAACAGTTGCTTGACCTTCTTCTCGGCCTGGGCGAGTTGTTCCTCGGCGGCCTTGACGAGCTTGTCTGCCCGCTCGCCCGCGGACTTGAGCGCCTCGGAGGACTCCCGGCGCGCGCGGTCGTGGAGCTTCTCGACCTCGCCCTCGACCCGGGTCCGCAACTCCTCCGCCCGCTCCCTTATGGCCGTCGCGTCCCCGCGCGCCTCGGTCAGCATCGTGTTGGCGTCCGTACGCGCCTTCTCCACCCGCTGGTTGCCCTCGACGGTGGCCTCTGCGACGATCCGCTCGGCCTCCTTGCGGGCCGCCCCCACCATGGTGTCGGCCTGCTCCTCGGCGGCCGTGGCCGCCCGCAGCGCCTCCTCCTGGGCCCCGGCGATGAGCTGGTCGGCCTGCTCGGCCGCCTCGGCGCGGCGCTTGGCCGCCGCCGCGCGGGCCGCGTCGACCGTCCGCTCCGCCTCGACCTGGGCCTTGGCGAGCAGCCGGTCGGACTCCTCCTGCGCCTGCGACTTGATCTTCTCCGCGGCGACCCGGGTCCGGGTGGCGTGCTCCTGCGCCGAGGTGACCGTCGCGGCCGCCTCGGCCCGCAGCTTCTCGGCCTCCTTGGCCGCCCCGGCCACCAGCCGGTCCGCCTGCGCGGCGGCCTCGGTCCGGCGCTGGCCCGCGGCCTTGCGCACCTCGTCCAGTGTGCGGTCGGCCTCCTGCCGGGCGGCGGCCGTGACCTCCGCCGCCTCCGCGCGCGCCTGCTCGGCCTCGGCCGCCACCTCGGCCCGCAGCCGCTCGGCCTCCTTCGTCGCCTCGGCGATGAGCCGGTCGGCCTGCTGCGCGGCGTCCGAGCGCAGCCGGTTGGCGTCCGTACGGGCCTCGGCGCGCGACCGCGCCGCGTCCTGCTCGGCCGCCGCCAGCGCGTCCGCGGCCTCCGTGCGCAGCCGCTGGCCCCTGGCGGTCGCGTCGGCCACCATCCGCTCGGCCTCGGATGTGGCCTTGGCGACCAACGCGTCGGCCTGCTGGGCCGCGGTGCTCCGCAGCCGGTCGGCCTCCGCGCGGGCGTCGGCCCGCATCCGCTCCGACTCGCCGATGGCCTCCGAGACCGTGCGCTCCGCGAGCGCCTTGGCTGCCTCGGACTCCTCGCGCGCCTCCCGGCGCACCCGCGCCGCGTCGCTGGAGGCCCGCTCCCGCTCCGCGTACGCGTCGGCGCGCACCCGGTCCGCCTCGCCCTGCGCCTCGGTACGGGTCCGCTCGGCCGCGTGCTCGGCCGCCGAACGCAGCCCGGCGACCTCCGCCTCGGTCTGCTCCTGGAGCCCCGCGACGGCGTCCCGTACCTGCTGCGCGGTCTGCTCGGCCGAGGAGACCAGCTTGCTCGCCCGCTGCTCCGCCTCGTCACCAAGGCGCTGCGCCTCGGCCTGTGCCTCGGCCACCCGGTTGCGGGCCGAGGCGAGCAACTCCTCGCTCTGCTCCTGGGCCCGCGTGCGCTCGCGCTCGGCCTCGCCGCGCGCGTCGGCGAGCAACTCCTCGGCCTCCCGGCGCCGCCGGGTCGCCTCCTCCTGGGCCGCCGCCAGCGCCTCGGCCGCCTCGCTGGCCAGCCGCTCGGCGGCGGCCTTGGCCTCCGCGCGCACCCGGTCGGCCTTCTCCTGCGCCTCGCCGCGCAGCCGCTCGGCCTCCGCCGCAGCCTCGCTCCGCAGCCGGACCGCGACCGCCTCGCCCTCCGCGCGGGCGTTGGACGCGTCCGCGGTGGCCTCGTCGCGCAGCCGCTGCGCCGCCGTCTCGGCCTGCTCCCGGAGGGCCCGCAGCCGCTCGGCCGACTCGGCCCGCAGCCGCTCGGTCTCCTCCGTCGTCTCCCGGCGCAGCCGCTCCGCCTCGGCCCGCGCCTCGCGCAACGCCTCATCGGCGGCGGCGACCCGCTGCTCGGCCTCGGCGTGCAGCCGCGCCCACTCCGCCTCGGCCTCCGCGCGCCGCTCGGCGGTGGCGCGCTCCGCCTCCTCGCGCAACCGCTGGGCCGCCTCGGCCCCCTCGGACCTGATCTTGCCGGCGCCCTCCTCGGCGGCGGCCACCAGGTCCTCGGCCTCCCCGCGGGCGCGCTCGAGCGCCTCCTCGGACTGCTTGCGCAGCGCCGTGGCCCACTCGATGGCCTCGGTGCGCACCCGCTCGCCCTCGGCGGTCGCGCTGGCCCGGCTCTCGGCGGCGTCCGCCTTGGCCTTGGTGAGCAGCTCCTCGGCGGTCTTGGCCGCTTCCTCGATCTGCTGGAGCGCGTCCCGGCGGGCCTCGCCGCGGATCTTCTCGCCCTCGGCGACCGCGTCGGCCCGCAACTGCTCGGCCTCGCCACGCAGCCGCCTGGCCTCCTCCTGGAGCTCGACGGTCTTGGCGCGGTACTCCTTGGTGTCGTTCTTGGCCGCGCCCTTGAGCTGCTCGACCGTGTCGTGCGCGGCCTCGCGCAGCTGGTCGGCCTCGCGCTCGGCCTCGGTCCTGATCCGCTCGGCCTCGGCGGCGGCGGCCTTGGTGGCGGCCTTGGCGTCCTCGGCGGCCTTGCTCAGCATCTCCTCGGCGGTGCGGGCCGCCTTGGCCAACTGGGCCGCGGCGTCCTCGGCCGCCTCGGCACGCGCCTTCTCCTGCGCCTCGGTGACCAGCCGCTCCGCCGTGGCGCGGGCGTCGTCCCGAAGCTGCTCGGCCTCGGCCCGCAGCGCCTCGGCCTCCTTGGTGGCCTCGCCGACCAGCCGGGCGATCTCCGCCTTGGCGGTACGGGTGCGCTGCTCGTTGTCCGACTCGGCGGCCGAAAGCCTGGCCGCCGCCTCCTCCTTGGCTTCGGACAGCAGCTTCTCGGCCTCGCCGCGCGCCTCGCGCAGCGCCGCGTCGGCCTCCTGCATGCGCTGCTCGGCGCCGCGCGTCAACTCGGTGGCCTGCCGGCGGGCCTGCTCGGCCTCGGTGGTGGTGCTGCTGCGGAGCTGCTCGGCGTGGTCGGTGGCCTCCTGGGCCTGCGTGGACGCCGCGGTCAGCAGCCGCTCGGCGTCGGTGCGGGCCCGGCGCAGGATCGCTTCGGCTTCCGAGCGGGCGCTCTCCGCCTCCGCGTTCAGCCGCTCCCTGGCCTGTTCCGCCAGTCGCTGGGCCTCGGCGCGCGCGGCGGCCAGCGCCTGGTCGGCCTCGGTCCGCGACTCGTCGAGCAGCCGCCTGGCCTGGGCCTCGGTGCGGGCGCGGAGTTGCTCGGCCCAGGCCACGTTCTCATTGACGTGCGACTCGACGGTCACGCGCCGCTCCGCCGACTCCTCGTCCAGGCGCTGGCGGCGGGCCACGGCCTCGGCGTGCAGCTCGGCCTCGAGGCGCGACTGCCGCTCGGCCTGCTCCTGGAGCAGCCGCTGGGTCTGCGCGCGCACGTCGCGCAGCTCCCGGTCGGCGTCCGCGCGGAGCTGGTCGGCCTGCGCCTGGGCGTTCCGCAGGAGCTGCTCGGCCTGGTAGCCCAGGTCGGCGCTGTCGTACGCGGGACGGGACGCGATGGTGCGGCGCGCCTCGTGCAGCTTGGCGCGCAGGACTTCGACCTGGTAGCCGAGGTCGTCGGCGTGCTGGACGGCCTTCTCTCGCTCGGTCTTCAGCCGTTCCATCTCGGCTTCGAACTGCGAAAGGTGATCGTCAGGCTCGTAGCGGTCGTAGCCCCGCACTGCGCGGTCCCATCCGTCCCCTGGTCGCGTCGGTGGCCTGCCCCGCCCCGGGTCCCGGGTGGTGCACAGGGCTGGCCCTTCCGAAGAAATGGTGTCAGATCATCGGCGTAGCTTGGGCCGAGCCCCCAACCCGCGCCCCGGCCGAGCTTGCACTCTACCGGCCGGGGGAGGGGTGAGTCAGTGTTCGGTCTGCTCGGGGGAGGCGGAGGTCACCAGTTCCGTCAGCACGCCGTGACAGTCCTTGGGGTGCAGGAAGGTGATCCGCGAGTCCATCGAGCCGCGGCGCGGCTGCTCGTACAGGACGCGCACGCCCTTGTCGCGGATGTCCGCGGCGTCCGCGTCCACGTCGGCGGTGCCGAACGCGATGTGGTGCACACCCTCGCCGTTCTTGGCCAGCCACTTGCCGACCGCGGAGTCCTCGCGGGTGGGTTCGAGGAGCTGGAGGTAGGAGGCGCCGCCGTCGGACGTCTCGTTGATCTTCAACATGGCCTCGCGTACCCCCTGCTCCTCGTTGACCTCGGAGTGGAACACCTCGAAGCCGTACGTGGCACGGTAGAACTCGACGGTCTTGTCGATGTCGAAGCAGGCGATACCGATGTGGTCGATTCTCGTCAGCATGCCCTTAGTGCACCGTCGGCACGGTCGATTACGCAACGTGCGCGCGATCACATCCTCGCGCCGATGACCTGTCGCGTACCGCTCAGTACATTGACGGATAACCCTCGTTAACATCCCTGACGCTTCCGAAGGGGCCGCACCATGACTGGAACGACCGGCATTACCTCTGTGATCGTCGCAGGCGCTCGCACGCCCATGGGCCGCCTCCTCGGCTCGCTGCGCACCTTCTCGGGAGCCGACCTGGGTGGCTTCGCCATCAAGGCCGTGCTCGACCGCGCCGGCATCGGCGGTGACCAGGTGCAATACGTGATCATGGGCCAGGTGCTGCAGGCCGGCGCCGGGCAGATCCCGGCCCGCCAGGCGGCCGTCAAGGCGGGCATCCCGATGAGCGTGCCCGCGCTCACCGTCAACAAGGTCTGCCTCTCCGGGCTCGACGCGATCGCGCTCGCCGACCAGCTCATCCGCGCCGGCGAGTTCGACGTCATCGTCGCCGGCGGCCAGGAGTCGATGACCAACGCCCCGCACCTGCTGCCCAAGTCCCGCGAGGGATTCAAGTACGGCGCCGTTCAGATGCTGGACGCCATGGCGCACGACGGGCTCACCGACCCCTTCGACGACATTGCGATGGGCGCCTCCACCGAGCGCCACAACACGCGCCTGGGCATCGGCCGCCCCGAGCAGGACGAGATCGCCGCCCGCTCCCACCAGCGGGCCGCCGCCGCGCAGAAGAACGGCCTGTTCGAGGCCGAGATCACGCCGGTGGAGATCCCGCAGCGCAAGGGCGAGCCGGTGGTTTTCAGCCAGGACGAGGGCATCCGCGCGGACACCACCGTCGAGGGCCTGGCCAAGCTGCGCCCGGCGTTCGACAAGTCCGGCACCATCACCGCCGGCAGCTCCTCGCAGATCTCCGACGGGGCCGCGGCCGTCGTCGTGATGAGCCGGGCCAAGGCCGAGGAGTTGGGCCTGGAGTGGATCGCGGAGATCGGCGCGCACGGCAACGTCGCGGGGCCGGACAACTCGCTCCAGTCGCAGCCCTCGAACGCCATCAACCACGCCCTGGGCAAGGAGGGCCTGACCGTCTCCGACCTCGACCTGATCGAGATCAACGAGGCGTTCGCCTCCGTCGCCTTCCAGTCAATGAAGGACCTCGGGGTTTCGGCGGAAAAGGTGAACGTCAACGGTGGCGCGATCGCCCTCGGCCACCCGATCGGCATGTCCGGCGCCCGCCTGGTGCTGCACCTGGCCCTCGAGCTCAAGCGGCGCGGTGGCGGCGTGGGCGCGGCGGCGCTGTGTGGCGGCGGTGGCCAGGGCGATGCCCTGATCGTGCGGGTCCCCAAGAAGTAGCGGGCGATCCTCGCTCGCACCCGCTCCGCCGGCCCGGCCCGTACCAGCGAGCCGGTCCGGTCCGTACACGCGATGAAGGAGAACGGCACGATGGTGGACGTCCCCGACCTGGTGGAACAGGCGAGGCAGGGCAGGCCGCGCGCGGTGGCCCGGCTGATCTCGCTGGTGGAGGGGGCGTCCCCGCAGCTGCGCGCGGTGATGGCGGCGCTCGCCCCGCTGACCGGGAACGCCTACGTCGTGGGCCTGACCGGCTCGCCCGGCGTCGGCAAGTCCACCTCGACCTCGGCGCTGATCACCGCGTACCGGAAGATCGGCAGGCGGGTCGGCGTGTTGGCCGTCGACCCGTCGTCCCCGTTCTCCGGCGGCGCGCTGCTCGGCGACCGGGTGCGGATGAGCGACCACGCCTCCGACCCGGGCGTCTACATCCGCTCCATGGCCACCCGTGGCCACCTCGGCGGCCTGGCCTGGTCGGCGCCGCAGGCGATCCGCGTGCTCGACGCCGCGGGCTGCGAGGTGATCCTCGTGGAGACCGTGGGCGTCGGCCAGTCGGAGGTAGAGATCGCCTCGCAGGCCGACACCAGCGTGGTGCTCCTCGCGCCCGGCATGGGCGACGGCATCCAGGCGGCGAAGGCCGGCATCCTGGAGATCGGCGACGCGTACGTGGTCAACAAGGCCGACCGCGAGGGCGCCGACGCCACCGTGCGCGAGCTGAACCACATGCTCGGCCTGGGCGAGGCGCGCGCGGCCGGCGACTGGCGGCCCCCCATCGTGAAGACGGTGGCGGCGCGCGCCGAGGGCGTGGACGAGGTCGTGGAGGCGCTGGAGAAGCACCGCGCGTGGATGGAGGAGCGCGGCATCCTCGCCGAGCGCAGGAGCCGGCGCGCGGCCCGCGAGGTCGAGACGATCGCGGTCACGGCGCTGCGCGAGCGGATCGGCGACCTGCGCGGCGACCGCCGGCTGAGCGCCCTGGCCGACCGCATCGTGCGCGGCGAACTGGACCCGCACGCGGCGGCGGACGAACTGGTCGCGGCGCTGACCCAGGGCTGACACGGGGGCCGCCGGGAGGCGGCTGTACGGCGGCTGCACGGCGGTCGTACGTGGCTGTACGGGCTGTCGCGGAGCCTGCCGAGGCCCTCCTGGGGTGGCGGACGCCCCGCGTGGCCCCTTCTTAAAGCGCACGCTCGCACGGGGGCGTACGTCCGCGCGAGAGCGCCGGCCCAGGGCCCCGCCCCGGGGGTTTGGGCGGGGACCTGGGGGTCCTGAACGGCCATCAAGGATGGCCCGTCGGGGGCGGGTTGCCGGCGTGGGCGGGGCGTGCGCCGAGCAGCGGCGCGCCCGCGGGGCGACCGTCAGTCGTCGGAGCCGTCAGGTCCCTCAGAACCATCGGAACCATCAGGGCCGTCGCGGTCGTTGGACTCGTCCGAGCCGTCGCGCTCCTGGTGCGTCACCTTGCCGGTGGCGCCGTCCAGCGTCAGCTCGTACCAGTTGCCGTCCGAGCCGAGGACGTCCACGTCCCGCAGCGCGCGGGCGCCGTCGTCCGCGTCCAGCTCGGCCGCGACCACGGTGCCGGGCCTGGCCTTCAGCGCGGCGTCGACGGCCTCCCGCACGGTGACCTTCGCCCCCCCGCAGCGCCCGCTCCTCGGCGGCGTCCTCCCGGCCGTCCCGGTCGTCGCTCTCGTCCCGTGCATCCCGCGCGTCCCGGTCGTCGCTCGCGTCGTCGGTGCCGTCCTGGGCCCGGTCCGCGTCGTCCCGGTCGGTGTCGTTCCGGTCCGCGGCCTGAGACCGGGTCGGGCTGGCGGGCGCGTCGTCGCCGTCGTGGGTCAGGGCGACCGCCGACGCGGTGCCGCCGCCGATCAGGACCGCCGCCGCGGCGGTGGCGATGGCGAGGTTGCGCTTCATGAGGGTTCCTCCCGGAGGGTGCTCGGCCGGTCGTTGACGTCACCCATACTGGCGCGGCGATGCTGAACGGAAGCTGAAGCCGGCTGAAGGTCTCTTCAGGTTCCGTTTGCGAGGCTGTGCGCATGCGCCTGTTGATCGTGGAGGACGAGAAGCGGCTCGCCCTGTCGCTCGCCCGAGGGCTGACCGCGGAGGGCTTCGCTGTGGACCTGGTGCACGACGGGACCAGCGGGCTGCACCGGGCCGGCGAGGGCACGTACGACCTGGTCGTGCTGGACATCATGCTCCCCGGCATGAACGGCTACGCGGTCTGCGCCGCGCTGCGCGCCGCCGGCAACGAGGTGCCGATCCTCATGCTGACCGCCAAGGACGGCGAGTACGGCGAGGCCGAGGGCCTGGACACCGGCGCCGACGACTACCTGACCAAGCCGTTCTCGTACGTCGTGCTGCTCGCCCGGGTGCGGGCGCTGTTGCGCCGGCGCGGCACCGGCTACCGGCTGGTGGGCCGTGGCTAGGGGCGTGCGCGGGGCGCTCGGGTCGGTCCGGGCGCGGGCTACGGTCGGCGCCAGCGTGGTGGTCGCGCTGGCCCTGGTTCTGGCCGGCGTCGTCGTGCCCGGCGTGCTCCGGGACAACCTGCGGGAGCAGACCACCCTCCAGGCGGACGTGCGGGCCCGGGAGGTCGCGGCCCGGCTGGCCGCCGGCGCCCGCCTCGAACTGGACGACGACCCGCCGGTGCAGGTGGTGGACGAGGACGGGCGGGTACGGGCCGTGAGCGAGGACCTCACGCGCATCACCGGCACTGGCCACGCCGGCGTGCGCGCCGTCGCCCCGCCCGAGCGCCCAACCCCCACCGCGCGACCCACCCCCGACCACACCCCCGAACGCGACGGCGACTCCGACGAGCGGGACGGTCAGGACGAGCCGGACGCCCCGAAGGAGGGGGGAGGGCCGCGCGGAGGCCGACGAGGACACCGACCTGGAGGACGACGCGGCCCGGGAGGCTACCGCCGAGGCCGCCGAGGACGCGGCGGAGGAGGCGGCCGAGGCCATCGAGCGCGGCGAGAGCCTGGGCCAGGCGCTGCCGGGACAGGGCGAGGTCCACGACGGGACCACCCACCACGAGGGCTTTGCCACGGTGGACGCGGAGCGGCGGGCGTACCGGTTCGCCGCCGTCCGCGTGACGACCCCGCTGGACGAGTCCCTGACCGTCTACGCCGGTGCCCCGCTGGCCACGGAGCGCGACGCGGTGGGCACCGTGCGCCGCGCGATGCTGATCGGGCTCCCGGCGCTGCTCGCCGTCGTCGCGGCGGTGACATGGCTGGTCACCCGGCGCGCGCTGCGCCCGGTGGAGTGCATCCGGCGCGAGATGGCGGCCATCACCGCCAGCGCCGACCTGTCCCGACGCGTGCCCCAGCCGCAGGCCAGGGATGAGGTGGCGCGCCTGGCGGTGACCACCAACGAGACGCTGGCCGCGCTGGAGGGCTCGGTCGAGCGGCAGCGCCGCTTCGTCGCGGACGCCTCGCACGAACTGCGCAGCCCGATCGCCAGCCTGCGCACCCAGCTTGAGGTGGGCGTGCCCCACCCGGAACTGCTGGACGCCGAGGGCGCGGTCGCCGACGTGGTGCGGCTCCAGCACCTGGCGGCCGACCTGCTGTTGCTGGCCCGTCTGGACGCGGGGGAGCGGCCGGTGCGCGGCCGGGTGGCGCTGGCGGAGCTGGTGCGCGACGAGGTGGCGCAGCGGGTGGGCGACCGGGTCGCCGTACGCGCCGACGAACTGGCCGACATCGACGTCAGCGGCTCGCGCGGGCAACTCGCCCGGGTCCTGGGCAACCTGCTGGACAACGCCCAGCGGCACGCGGAGCGCGCGGTCGAGGTGTCGGTGCGGCGGGAGCACGACGTCCGGGGCGCGTGGGCGGTGCTGGCCGTCGCCGACGACGGTGCCGGCGTGCCGGAGGCCGAGCGGGAGCGGATCTTCGAGCGTTTCGTACGGCTTGACGACGCGCGCGGCCGCGACGACGGCGGCGCTGGGCTCGGCCTCGCGATCGCGCGCGACGTGGTGGCGCGGCACGGCGGCACCCTGACGGTGCGCGCGGCCGAGGCGGGCGGCGCCCGCTTCGAGGTGCGGCTGCCCGGCGCGACGCGGGCGCGGGCTGAGCGTCGGGCTGGTGGCGTCGGTGCCGTGTGGGCGGGGTCCCGTCGGGCGTGGCCGCCCGACGGGACCGACCGCGAGCCCTAGCCGATCTTGCGTCGGGTGCGCAGGTGCTCCGCGACGGGCGCGAGCGAACCGTAGAGCGCGTCGATCCCGCTGGCACCGAGCAGGTCGATGAAGTGCTGCCGCACCGAGGCCACGTGGTGCGGGGCGACCTCGCGCATCGTCTCCCAGCCGCGGTCGGTGAGGACCCCGTACAGACCGCGCCGGTCCGACTCGCAGTTCTCGCGGCGGACCAGGCCCGCGTTCTCCATCCGGGTGATCTGGTGGGAGAGGCGGCTCTTGGACTGGAGGGTGGCGGCGGCGAGGTCGCTCATCCGCATCCGGTGGTCCTCGGACTCCGAGAGGTTCACCAGGATCTCGTAGTCGTTGTTCGTCAGGCCGAACGGTTGCAGGTCCCGTTCGAGCTTGTGCATGAGCAGACGGCTGACGTCCAGGTGGGCGCGCCAGGCGCGCTGTTCCTCGTGGTTGAGCCAGTTGGTGCCGGTCTCGGTCTCCATGTGATTGATTCTACCTAAAGAAGTTGAATTCTGAACCAATCGATGTATGCGGCTGCTTGAGGTCACGCGTTCGACGTTACACTCCGCAGGCTACCGATCACGAAACGGTACCCCCGCCTGGTCGGGGGAGGCGCCGGTGGCGATCTCGGCCATGAGTTGCTCCGTTGACTGCAGGAGCACGGTGCCCGCTCCCACGAACTCAAACTGGTGCTCCTCGCCAGAGGTTCCGCCGAATCCCGTGTGCGCCCGTATGCCGCCGAGAAAGCCCCGCAGGTACTGGTGGTCGTAGTGGTGACAGGGCGAGGGGCAGTCAGCCCAGCCCACCAGGGCCTGCGGGTCGACGCGCAGCGGCGGCTTCATGAAGACCACGGGCCCGTTGGACGCCGCGACGAACGTGCCGGTGCCGATCAACGTCAGGAAACCGGGCACGATCGACTGCTTCAGCGACAGGGACGGCTGGAAGGCGAGCAGCTTGCCGGAGCGGATCGTCAGGTTCCCGTCGTCGAGGTCGTACGAGTTGACGTCGAAGGCCCGGTCGGCGAGGACCATCTTCCCGCGCCCCTCGGCCACCACCCAGTCCGCGGCGTGCAGGGGGAGTGGAAGCTGCGGGCGATGAGCCGGTCGAGCCGGCCGAGGCCCACGCCGTGGAAGTCGATGTCGCCGTAGTACGCGATCATCTTGCCCCGCTGGAGGAACCACTGGCCGTCGAGCGCCACGCTGAAGGCGTACGCGTTGACGTTGTCGCTGGCCGGCAGCGAGTGCGCGTCGAAGACGACGGGGCCGGTCATAGCTTCTCCTCGGACGCCTGGACGTACACCGTGCCGGTGCCTGACAGGGCGAGCTGGAACCCCTCGCCCGAACCGCGGCCGACCAGCTCGCGCCAGCCGATCGCGGTGGTGAGCTTGTTGCGGACCTTGCCGCGGTGGGCGACGTACGCCTGCGGGTCCACGTGGATGTCGCGGCCCGGTGTGATCGGCAGCTCGATGACCCCGCCGTGCGCCATCACCGCCACCGAGCCGTGTCCCTCCAGGGTCGTGGTGAACAGGCCCTGCCCGGAGACCTGGCCGCGCACCATGCCCATCACGCCGCCCTGCGAACCCATGAACATCGTGCCCTGGCGCAGCGTGCCGTCGAAGGCGAGCAGCCGGTCCGCCTCCACGTACAGCGTCTCCCCGCTCAGGTCGACCACCTGCACGTGGTGGCCGCCGTGCCCGAACAGCACCGTGCCACTGCCCTCCACCGTCATCAGCGGCGTCGCCTCGTTCGCCACCCGGCGCCCGATCATCGACATCACGCCGCCCTGGCCGCCGGTGATGCTCGGCGTGAACGCGACCTCGCCCCGGTAGGCGAGCATCGCCCCGCGCTGGCTGAACATCGTCTGCCCAGGTGTGATCGCGGCCTCCACGATCCGCGAGTTGACCATCGTGAACGGCATCAGACCTCACCGCCGACCGTGTCGCGCTCGCTGGGCTGTACGTACACCAGGCCCTCGCCCTCGAAGCGGATCTGGAACGCCTCCCCGGAACCCTCGCCTATCAACGTCCGGAAGTTGACGCCTGACTGGAAGTGCTGCTGGAGGCGGCCGGTGTGCGCGACGTAGGTGCCCGGGTCCACCCGCAGCGGGTACTCGGGCGTCACGCGCAGCACGACCGCCTCGCCGGCCGAGACGAGCGCGGCCTGCCCGCTGCCCTCGACGGTTGTGGTGAACAGGCCGTTGCCCTGGGAGGCGCCGCGCAGCCCGGTGAACGTGGTGCCGGTGCGCAGGGCGCCGTCCACGCACAGCAGGTTGCTCGCCTCGACGTACAGTTTCTCGCCGTGCAGCGTGACCAGGTTGATCTCGCTGGCCCGGTCGGCGAAGTAGCAGGTGCCGTGCCCCTTGACCTCCATCTGTTCGCCGGTGAGCCGCCGGGTGACCATCCCCCGCAGGCCCTCCCCGCCGCCGGTCTTCTTCTTGAAGGTCATCTCGCCGTCGTACGCCACCATCGAGCCCTTCCTGGCCTTGACGGTGTCACCGGTCAGGTCGACGGCGAGGACCTTGCTCCCCTGGAGCCGAAAGTGAGCCACACAGGGGACGCTATCGCTCGCGACCGGCCCGCACAGGTCCCACCGGGCCGCCGGGCCCCCGCTGGTGGGCGCGGTGCGGCGCGGACCCGGGGGCAGAGATCGTCCGGGTGACTGTCACAATGGCAGGGCTTGTGAAGACGGGCACAAGGGGTGCCCGTCCCGCCCTCGTGACTGAAGGTGCCCCCGTGGACATCAAGACCGCCTCCGCCCTGCGCCGGCTCCGCCTGGTCTCCGCGCCGGAGGCCATCTCCTTCCTGCTCCTCCTCGTGTGCTCGGTCCTCAAGCGCACCACGGACTTCAACGCGGTGCCGGTGATGGGCGCCGTGCACGGCATCCTGTTCGTGCTGTACGTGGTCTTCTGGGTCGACGCCTGGAACCGGACCAAGTGGTCGGCGGGCACCGCCGCCCTGTACTTCGTGCTCTCCGTGCTGCCCACCGGCGGCTTCTTCGCCGAGTCCAGGCTCAAGCGCGAGGCCGAGGCCGGGGTCATCGCGGCCCGTGCCCGCAAGGAAGGGATCGTCAACGCGTGATCGTCGCCTTCTTCGTCACCCCGCTCGGCGTCGGCGAGGACGTCGCCGGCGCCGAGCGCGTGGTGCGCGAATCCGGTCTGCCCCACCGTACCGACGCGATGTTCACCTCCAGTCGAGGGCGAGTGGGACGAGGTCATGGACGTCGTCCGACGGGGCCGTCGCCGCGGTCGAGGCCCGCGCCCCGCGCGTCAGCCTGGTGCTCAAGGCCGACCTGAGGCCCGGCGTCGTGGATGGCCTCACCTCGAAGGTGGAGACCGTCGAACGACACCTGACCGAGGGCTGACGAGAGGGCCCGACCCGGCCTCAGGTCGTACGGGAACGTGCGACCACGTAGAGCCCCGCTCACCTGGCCTAGTGTCACGGTCATGAAGAAGATCACCCGCGGTCTGGCGACCGCGATCGTGACCCTGGCCATCGCCGTGCCGGCCACCCTGACCGGCACGGCCTCGGCCGACCAACGGGCCCCCGGCGCGCCGCCCGCCGACTGGACCGCCCCGTTCGCCGAGGCCGCGCCCGGAGCCGACGCCACCGGCGACGCCCAGCACCACGGGAAGGGCGTCCGCCTCGCGCTCCCGCGCCCCACCGGCCCGTACGCGGTCGGCCGCGACACCCTCCACCTCGTGGACGAGCACCGCGAGGATCCCTGGGTACCCGCCGCCGACCGCGATCTGATGACCTCGGTCTACTACCCGGCCAAGCCCGGCACCGGCGGCCGGGCCGGGTACGGGACCCACGCCGAGGCCAAGGCCGTGCTCGACGCCCAGCCGGACGTCGGCAAGCTCCTCACACCCCGCGAACTCAGTTCCACCCGCACCAATGGCTGCGAGGACGCCCGCCCGCTGCGCGCCGGCGGCCCCTACCCGCTGGTGGTGCTCTCGCCCGGGTACACCATGCAGCGCTCCTCGCTCACCGTGCTGGCCGAGGACCTGGCCAGCCGCGGCTGCGTGGTGGCCACCGTGGACCACGCGTACGAGTCGGGCGGCTCCAGCTTCCCCGGCGGGCGCCTGCTCGACTGCGTCTCCTGCGACCAGGTGCTCCCGACCGGCGACCTGCGCCGGGTCTCCGACGGCCGGGCCAGGGACGTCTCCTTCCTGCTCGACGAGCTGTCCGGGCCGAAGGCCAGCTGGCGGCACGCCGACTGATCGACGACCGGCGCATCGGCATGGCCGGCCACTCCATCGGCGGCGCGGGGCACCGCGGCGGCGATGGCCGCCGACCCGCGGGTGCGGGCCGGGGTCAACCTGGACGGCACGCTGTTCACGCCGATCCCCGACCAGGGTCTGGACGGGCGGGCGTTCATGCTGGTCGGCAGCGACCCGAAGCTGATGCCGCCGGACCCTGAGGACACCTCCTGGGAGGACGGCTGGAAGCGCTGGCTGACCGTCACCCACGCCGGCCACCTCAGCTTCACCGACTGGCCCGTCCTGGCCGAGCAGTTCGGCTACACCGACCCGATGGCCCCGCTGTCCGGGACCCGCTCCCAGCAGATCACCCGCGCCTACGTGGCCGCCTTCTTCGAGCAGTACCTGCGCGGCGTGCCGCAGCCGCTGCTCGACGGGCCGAGCCCGGCCCACCCGGAGGTCGTCTTCGAGCGCCAGTGCTGACGCCGCCCGGCGGGCCCCGCCCCACCACGGCCCCAGCCCGGGCCCGGCCCGCGCCACGTCTGGGCTTCGCGCGCCGCACCCCGCCCCGTCGGCCGGCGGGGTGTGGCGACCGAAGTCTGAGACGGGGCTGACCGCCATATGACCGGCCGGTAGGGTCGGTGGCGTGGCAAAACCGCTCAGTCTCGCCTTCGATCCCATCGCCCGGGCCGACGAACTCTGGCAGGAGCGCTGGGGCTCCACGCCGTCGATGGCCGCCATCACCTCGATCATGCGCGCCCAGCAGATCCTGTTGGGCCAGGTTGACGCGGTGGTCAAGCCGTACGGCCTGACCTTCGCGCGCTACGAGGCGCTGGTGCTGCTCACCTTCAGCCAGGCGGGCGAGCTGCCCATGTCGAAGATCGGCGAGCGGCTGATGGTCCACCCGACCTCGGTCACCAACACGGTGGACCGGCTGGTCAGGTCGGGCCTGGTGGCCAAGCGCCCGAACCCGAACGACGGCCGGGGCACCCTGGCCTCGATTACCGACAAGGGGCGCGAGGTGGTGGAGGCGGCCACCAAGGACCTGATGGACATGGAGTTCGGGCTCGGGGCCTACGACGCGCGGCAGTGCGCGGAGATCTTCGCCCTGTTGCGCCCGCTGCGCGTGGCGTCTGGCGACTTCACCGCCGAGGCCGCCGGGCCCGTGGCCTCCGGCACCACCGCCGACGCCACCGTCAGGACCGGCACCGACAGCGCCCCCACGTCCGTCCCCGACACCGCCCACGACAGCGCCGCTTCCACGCCGCGCTGAACCACCGCGCCCCCGACCCGGGCCGGCCAAGATCCGTCCGGTACGGGCGGTTACGCTCGATCTCATGAAGCGAAGCGTGTTGACCCGCTACCGGGTGATGGCCTACATCACCGCCGTGATGCTGCTGGTGCTCTGCACCTCCATGATCTTCAAGTACGGCTTCGGCAAGGGCGCCGACGCGACCCTGGTCATCTCGCAGATCCACGGCGTGCTGTTCATCATCTACCTGATCTTCGCCTTCGACCTGGGGCAGAAGGCCAGGTGGCCGTTTGGCCGGCTGCTGTGGGTGCTGGTGTCCGGCACTATCCCGACGGCCGCGTTCTTCGTCGAGCGCAAGGTCGCCCAGGACGTCGAGCCGCTGATCGAAGCCCCGGAGGCGGAGCCCGCCCAGGCCTGAGCGGCGGCGCGCCGGCCGCGTAGCTGGCGCCGGCGCTTCCAGCGGCTCTCACCGGTCGGCCGTCGCCGTCTCACCGGCTGGCCCCCGCGAAACCGTCCCCCCGCCTTCGAGACCGCCGCCACCTGGGCCGACGCCCTCCTCGGCGCCCGCTGTCGGGCGCCGAACGGCGGCGTCACGCAGTTCGGCATCGACAATTACTAGGACGTCCAAGTAAATTTGCTGGCATGGACGCCGAAGGCATTGAGGAGGGCCGCTGTCGCTGGCTGGCCCGGTTCGACGGGGCACGCAAGCGCGACGCCGACTTCACCACGCTCTCCGGAGACCCCGTCGAGCAGGTGTACGGCCCGGCGCCAGGCGACACCGTCGAGGGCTTCGACCGCATCGGCTGGCCCGGTGAGTTCCCCTTCACCCGTGGCCTGCACCCCACCGGCTACCGGGGCCGGACCTGGACCATCCGCCAGTTCGCCGGCTTCGGCAACGCCGAGCAGACCAACGAGCGCTACAAGATGATCCTCGACGCGGGCGGCGGCGGCCTCTCCGTCGCCTTCGACATGCCGACCCTGATGGGCCGCGACTCCGACGACGAGCGCTCGCTCGGCGAGGTCGGGCACTGTGGCGTGGCCATCGACTCGGCCGCCGACATGGAGATCCTGTTCAAGGACATCCCGCTCGGCGACGTGACCACCTCCATGACGATCAGCGGGCCCGCCGTGCCCGTGTTCTGCATGTACCTGGTCGCCGCCGAGCGCCAGGGCGTCGATCCGCGCGTGCTCAACGGCACCCTGCAGACCGACATCTTCAAGGAGTACATCGCCCAGAAGGAGTGGCTGTTCCAGCCGGAGCCGCACCTGCGGCTCATCGGCGACCTGATGGAGCACTGCGCCCAGCACATCGCGGCGTACAAGCCGCTCTCCGTCTCCGGCTACCACATCCGCGAGGCCGGGGCCACGGCCTCGCAGGAGCTGGCCTACACGCTGGCCGACGGCTTCGGGTACGTGGAGCTGGGGCTCTCCCGCGGCCTGGACGTCAACACCTTCGCGCCGGGGCTGTCCTTCTTCTTCGACGCGCACCTCGACTTCTTCGAGGAGATCGCCAAGTTCCGGGCGGCCCGCCGCATCTGGGCGCGCTGGATGCGTGACGTCTACGGCGCCACCTCCGAGAAGGCGCAGTGGCTGCGCTTCCACACCCAGACCGCCGGCGTCTCGCTGACCGCGCAGCAGCCGTACAACAACGTGGTGCGCACGGCCGTCGAGGCCCTGTCCGCCGTGCTCGGAGGCACCAACTCGCTGCACACCAACGCCCTGGACGAGACCCTGGCGCTGCCCAGCGACCAGGCCGCCGAGATCGCGCTGCGCACCCAGCAGGTGCTGATGGAGGAGACCGGCGTCGCCAACGTGGCCGACCCGCTGGGCGGCTCCTGGTACGTCGAGGCGCTGACCGACCGGATCGAGGCCGACGCCGAGAAGATCTTCGAGCAGATCAAGGAGCGGGGCCGGCGCGCAGTGCCCGACGGGCAGCACCCGATCGGGCCGATAACCTCGGGCATCCTGCGCGGCATCGAGGATGGCTGGTTCACCGGCGAGATCGCCGAGTCGGCCTTCCAGTACCAGCAGTCCCTGGAGAAGGGCGAGAAGCGGGTCGTCGGCGTCAACTGCCACCACGGCTCGGTCACCGGCGACCTGGAGATCCTGCGGGTCAGCCACGAGGTCGAGCGCGAGCAGGTGCGGGTGCTCGGCGGGCGCAAGGCCGAGCGTGACGAGGCCGTGGTTACCGCCTCGCTGGACGCGATGCTCGCCGCCGCGCGGGACGGCTCCAACATGATCGAGCCGATGCTCGCTGCCGTCCGCGCCGAGGCCACCCTGGGCGAGATCTGCGGGGTGCTCCGCGAGGAGTGGGGCGGCTGGACGGAGCCCGTGGGTTTCTGACCGGCGGCCCACCGACAGCGAGACCGGAGGCGGTCCGCACACCCGACGGGATGTGCGGACCGCCTCCGGCGCGTCACCGGCCGGTGTCCCGGCGGCTCAGCCCAAGCGGTTCAGCTCAGGCGCGCGTACCAGTTCGCGTTCTGGCCGATCGCGCGCAGGTAGGTGTCGCCGTGGTCGCGGTTGCCGTGGTCGGTCACCTTCGCCCGCACCCCGTGTTCGGCCAGCGTCCCGACGCAGGAGGTGGTGTTGCCGATGGGCACGTCGCGGTCGCCGGTGGAGGTGTGCAGCCGCACCGGCGCGGCGGGGCCCAGTCGCAGACGCCGTCGTTGTGCTCGATGACCTCGGCGAGCTTGCCGGTCGGGTGCTTGAGCCGCTCGGTCCACTCGTCGGTGAGCAGCGCCTTGATGTCGGGTGCCAGCCCCTTGGCGATCTCCTCCTCCGTGTGGTCGTTGTCGAACAGCGTCTCCACGGTGGAGGCGTAGGGCTCGCTGTAGACCTCGCGCGGGTCGTCGTAGAGGTGGTGCAGCCGGTTCTGGGCGGTCAGGAAGATACGAGAGGTAGTAGACGGCCGAGCTGTCGTCGACGCGGCCGTCGAAGAGCGCGGGCAGCTCCTGGCCCGCGATGTCGTACGGACCGGCCACCGGGGCAAGCGAGCGCACCCGCAGGTGTCGGTCGACGCCCCGGCTCAGCTCGCGGCCCACGGCCATGGCGACCTGGCCGCCCTGCGAGAAGCCGGTCACGTGGACGTCGCGGGTGAGCGTGCGGCCGTGCTGTGCGGCGGCCTGGCGCGCGGCCCCCAGGGCGTCGACGGAGGCCGAGACGGAGGAGGCCGTGTCCACGTACGGGTGGGTGCCGGGCCCGGTGCCAAGGTCCAGGTAGTCGGGGGCACGGTGGCCCGGCCGCCCGCGCTGTACAGCCACGCGGCCAGCGTGGAGAAGTCGTCGCTGGTGGACGGCGCGCCGCCCCGGTAGGCTATGGTGCCGTGGTGTTTGGCCACCGTGGACAGTCGCTCGCCACCGCCGTCGGGGAGGGCGAACAGCGCGGAGGCGGTGGTGGGCTCGCCGGTGGGCGTGATGGTCGCGTAGGTGAGGCGGTACGTCGCGACGCGTAGCGCACCGTGGACGCGTCGGTGCCGTTGGCCTTCACGACCCGGGCGACCTCCTCGCGCGTCACCCGCTGGAGCGGGGTCACCGACAGCAGGGTGCCGCGCGCCCGGTCGCCGTGCGGCTGCCCGGCGCGGGCCGTCTCCGGTCGGTCGGCGGTCGCCGCCGGCGGGGCGGCCAGCGCCGGGGCCGCGCACACGGCACCAAGCACGGCGGCGGCGATGGCGGTCAGCCCGATGCCGCCACGGGAAGTGTTGCGACTGCTGCGTAAGGTCATGATCCGATGGTTGGTCACCGAGCACCGCGCCACCATCGGGGTACCCCCCGGATCGTGGTGGGCGTTTCCCGTAGGGGAGTGGTGGTGCGCGCCTCAACCTGACGGATGATCGGTCTCTAGCCGTAGCGGGCGAGCCAGCGGGCGTTGTCGGAGAGCGCGCCGAGGTAGCCGCAGACTTGGTCCACGTTGCCGTGCCGGACGACCTCCGGGTGGGCGCCGCGCCGGCGCAGATCGCTCGCGCAGGAGGTGGTGTTGCCGGTCGGCACGTCGCGGTCGCCGGCGGCGGTGTGCAGCCGCACGGGCACCCGTGGCCGCCACGCGCAGGTGCCGTCGATGCCCTCGATGACCTCGGCGAGGGCACCGGTGGGGTGCTGAAGGTGTGCCGTCCACCCGTCGGTGAGCAGGGCGGACGCGGTGGTGGGGCGGCCGGTCGGGGTGATGGTCGCGTACTCGATCCGGTGGGTGGCGATGCGGTGCCTAACGGAGGAGACGTCCACCCCGTGCTCGGCGACGACGCGGGCGACCTCGTCGCGGGACAGGCGCGCCAGCGGGGTGATCGAGTGCAGCGAGCCACGGCCGTGCGCGGGCGTGGGCGCCCGCGCCCGCGTCGGTGCTGGCCGAGCCGGTCGCGAGCGGGGTCGCCGTCGGGGCCGGGGCCGGGGCCGTGGGGCGCGGCAGGGGCGGGCCGGCCAGCGCGGGCGCGGCGCAGGCGGCCACGAGCAGGGCGGCGGCGACGGTGGTCGCGCCGCGCCGGGGACCGTGCCACGGCGCGGCGGTCGGCGGCGGTACGGGGCGGTGTCGGGTCATGCCCGGAGCGTGCCCCCTCTCGCCGCCGGGGGATACCCGCCATCCGGCCGTTCGGCGGTCAGCTCGACGGTGATTCGGCCGGTTCGCGGGGCGAGTTAGTCGCGGGCGGCGCGGCGTTCGTGGCGGCGGTGGTGGCGGTGGCGGTGGCGCCGAGGGTGGCCTGGACGCCGCTGACCACCAGGGTGCTGAAGGTGGCGGCCCACTCGGCGTCCACCGGTTCGGCGCTTACCAGGGCGCGGTGCACGACCGTGCCGGCGATCAGGTCGAAGATCAGGTCGGCCTGGCTCGCGGCCACCGACGGGTCGGCGTCGAAGGGGAGTTCGCCCCTGGCCTGGGCGCGCTCGCGGCCGAGCAGAACCAGCCGTTTCTGCCGCTCCACGATGGCCGACCGGATGCGGTCGCGCAGCGCCTCGTCCCTGGTGGACTCGGCGACCACGGCCATCAGGGCCGTCTTGGTCTCCGGGCGTTCCAGGAGCGCGGCGAACTGGAGGACCACGCCCTCCACGTCGGCGTGCAGGCTGCCCCGGTCGGGCAGTGCCAGGTGCCCGTCGAAGATGTCCGCCACCGCGTCCACGACCAGCTCGCTCTTGCCCGCCCAGCGGCGGTAGAGGGTGGTCTTGGCGACCTTGGCGCGGGCCGCGACGTCGCTCATGGTGAGCTTCCCCCAGCCCAGCTCGACCAGCGCGGCGCGGGTCGCGTCGAGGATCGCCCGGTTGGCCTCCGTGCTGCGAGGCCGACCGGTACGGCGGCGGTGCGTGGGACACGGCATGCGGGCGACCTTACCCCCTGGTAACCAGTGTGGAATGGAGCGTCGTGAGCGAGATCACGAGCCGTATCGTTCGAGCGCCTTGTCGGCTGCTGGGGGCTGACAGTTACGCTACGACTCGTATCGAAAGAGTGGCAGCCACGCCGAACACAGCGTGCGGCGCCCGGGTGGGGACCCGGTGCTCGCACCCGAGGCCCTCCGGGGCCTCACCGCTGGGTCCGCTCCCTCGCTCCGCACGCCTGCGGAGCGTCGGCGGGGGCCCGGTGCGCGCATGACGCGAAGTGTTTTCCGATCGCCGCGCGGAGGGGGGAGGATGTACTCATGCAGCCACGGAATTTGCCCATGGGAGTAGTCGACCTCGCCGCTGTGAAGGCGGCCGGGGAGGCGAAGCAGAAGGCGGAGCAGGCACGGGCCCAGCGGTCGGCCCAGGGGGGCGCGACCCCCGGCTCCGTGCGACTGGTGATCGATGTCGACGAGGCGGGCTTTCAGCAGGAGGTCCTCCAACGCTCCACCGAGGTCCCCGTCGTCATCGACTTCTGGGCCGACTGGTGCGGGCCGTGCAAGCAGCTCAGCCCGATCCTGGAGCGGCTCACGCAGGAGTACGCGGGCCGGTTCGTCCTCGCGAAGATCGACGTCGAGGCGAACCAGGCGCTGTTCCAGCAGTTCGGTGTGCAGAGCATTCCGGCCGTCTTCGCCGTGGTCGCAGGTCAGCCGGTGCCGCTGTTCCAGGGCGCGGCCCCCGAGGCGCAGATCCGGCAGGTGCTCGACCAGCTCATCCAGGCCGCCGAGCAGCCCCCCGGCCCGCACGATGCGGGGCTCTCGGCCGCCCACCAGGCCCTGGACGCGGGCGACCTGGCTGGCGCCGAGCGCGCGTACCAGAACGTGCTGGCCGACGACCCGGGCAACGCGGAGGCCAGGCTGGGCCTCGCGCAGGCCCAGTTGCTGGGGCGGGTGCAGGGGCTGGACGCGCAGCAGGTGCGCAAGGACGCCGCCGACCGCCCTACCGATGGGGACGCGCAACTCGCGGCGGCCGACCTCGACCTGGTCGGCGGGCACGTGGAGGACTCCTTCGGCCGGCTGGTGGACCTCGTCAAGCGGACGGTGGGTGACGACCGGGAGCGGGCCCGACTGCGGTTGCTGGAGCTTTTCGAGGTGATCGGCGCCGACGATCCGCGGGTCGTCACCGCGCGTGGCGCGCTCGCCCGCTTGCTGTTCTGACGCCGTTCTTTCACACCGCCGACACACACTGATCCAAACGACGTAGCGGTCGCGCTTTACCAAAACTTGGTAATCGCGACCGCTGTTACTCGTAGTAAGTGAACGCCGGCCATATGTCTGGTTTTTAACGGCTTATCCGTTACTTTCCGGCGCTCGCCCGGCGACCCTGTGTGTGCGGCCGATATCGGCCAGCGCTGCTTCGGTTATCTGGGCGTTACTCGCAAGTAATGAACCCCTTGTGTCGAAGCTGTGGATGGACCACGATCGGCCAAGCTCGGTCCATTCCAACGCCGCGGCAGCCAGCCGGGGATGAGGGTTCGTGGGTCCCCACCGAGCGGGCCGGCGGCAGTCGAGCCGGTCTGAGTACAGGGGGGTCTCTGCCCGCGCGGCAGGGCCTGTCCGGCAAGGCCGCGCGCCCAGCGCGGCAGTGGTTGTCGCTCGGGGGTGATCGCCGGTGATCCGGGTGCACCCTGCCCGGCGCGGGCGCTCTCCTTCCCGAGGACGTAGCACTTCTCCCATCTCAGATCAGGGTCGCCGTGATCACTGCGACGGGCTCGGATTTGGAGATGTACGTCCGAGAAGGAGGAAAGTCATGGAGTCCCTGGCTCGTGGCGGGACCAGATGGAAGCGGTTCGCCGTCGTCATGGTGCCCAGCGTCGCTGCGACGGCCGCCATCGGTGTGGCCCTCTCACAGGGGGCGCTGGCAGCATCGTTCAGCGTCTCCGGTCAGCACTTCAAGGTCACCGCTGGCGAACTCGACGGCAAGGGGTTCGTCCAGTACGGCGCGATCGACGCACAGCACGGGGGCAAGAAGATCCCCGTTGCGGTGTCGGCCTTCGACAGCGCCACGATCAAGAACCTGTGCCAGTCCGTCGTCATTCCGGTCCCGCTCTTCGGCGACGTGTCGCTGAAGCTGTCGGCCGGTACGAAGGCGGGCAAGCCGGTCGAGGCGAAGAACCTGTACATCGACCTCGACCAGTTGAACGCCGATGCCACGTTCACGGACATCAACATCGGTGTGGCGGCGGGCGACACGAAGTACGGCCCTGGGATCAAGAAGGGCGACCAGGCGGACCCCGGTTCGTTCGCCCAGGAGGCCGACAGGGCGCAGTTGAAGGATGTCAAGCAGACCGCCTGGGCGACCAGCGCGGGCACCTTCAAGCTCTCGGGCCTGGCCATGAACGTGAAAAAGGGCAAGCACGAGTGCTACTGAGGCACTGAGGCGGGTGGGGGGCACGGCCCCTCACCCCCGTGCCCACGCAGTGAACATCCGCGATCGACGATGCGATCGCCAGCCCCAGGGAGCTGTTTTCGATGAGTGCCGAGTCGCCGGGGGTTTCGATGGGCGCCGAGTCGCCCGGGGCGCGTGACCGGGTCCGCCAGTGGCGGACGACGTTCCGTGCGTGGCGCTGGCAGCGCCCGTTCTGGGCGGGGCTGCTGACGCTGCTCGGCGGGCTGCCCATCGCGTACTTCCCGTACGCCAACCTCACCATGGGCCAGTTGACCATCCGGATGTCCACCACCACCGGTTCCGGTTCGCTGATCATCGGCGTGCTGCTGGTGGTCCTCGGTCTGACCATGTGGTTCCAGTCCGCCACGCGGGTCTTCGCGGGGGTCGCCGCGATCCTCCTCGGTCTGGTCTCCCTGGTGGTCTCCAACTTCGGCGGCTTCCTGCTGGGCTTCTTGCTGGCGCTGTTCGGCGGCGCACTGGGCGTCTCATGGGCGCCCGGCGAGATGCTCGCCGGGAGGTCGACGGAGGACGCGCAGGCCGTTGGGCCCGACCCGGACGCGGGCGTCGACGACGCCCGGGAGGCGGCGGACGCCGGGACCGCGACGGACCAGGAAACCAGGAATGGGAGGCACCGTGCGGGGTGAACAGGGGCCGCCGGAAGGCGAGACCCGCCGGGAGGGCGAGACTCGCCGCCGGGCCAGAACGGGGCCGCGGCACGCCGCCCCGAAGAAATCGATACTGGACCGACTGCACATGCCCGCGGGCAAGGCCATCGCCTTGGCGGCCATGCCGACGGCCGTACTGATGGGCATAGGGCTCACGCCGCAGCTCGCCCAGGCCGAGACCCAGGCCAAGGACCGCTTCAAGCCCGGCCCCTGCGTGACCCAGCCGGACCAGCACGACGGCGAGGACGAGCGGGACGGCAAGGGCGAGCGGGACCCGCGGCCGGACGACAAGCGTGACCAGCGTGACCAGCGGGACGGCAAGCCGGACGACACGGCGGGCGGCGGGGACAACGAGCCGACCGCGCCCGGGAGTTCGACCTCGCCGGGCGGGGACGCGGCCGATGACCGCGAGCCCGCGCCGGACGCCACCTCCGACGCGCGGCCCGAGACCGACGAGGCCACGCAGCGCACGCAGGCGCCCCCGAAGCCGTCCTCGACGACGGACGGCCCGAAGCCCGGGGCCGGGCAGCCCGAGGACACCACGGCTCCCGAGGGCGCGGCCAAGCAGCCCAGCGTCACCCCGAGCCCGTCCGAGCCCGAACCGAGGAACCCGCTCGACCCGCTGGGCCTGGGCGACAAGATCAAGGACCTGCTCGACGGCGACAAAGGCGACCAGCCGACCACCCCGGCGCCCACCGACACCGCGCCCCGACCGGACGCGGGTACGGACACCGACAACGACGCCGGCGAGGGTGCGACCAAGGACGAGGCCGACGGCGCCGCAACGGACGTATCGACGGGCAAGCCTGACTCTCCGTCAGGGCGCGGCGCCGACGACGCCGCGACCGAGAAGAAGGCCGCGGAACTCAGGGAACGGATCGAGAAGGCACAGCGTGAGGCGGCCGACAAGGCGGAGCGGGAGCGGGCGAACGCGACCGAGGACGCCGAGGGCGAGGACGCGGATCGGGGCGAGGCGGCCGAGGACGACACCGACCCGACCGCGAAGCCGACCCTGCCGTCGGCCGACGACCCGCAGCCCTACCCATGCCCCGTCAAGGACGAGAAGGCGCTGCGCGACGCCACGTTGGAGGAGGGCGCCCCGCTGCTGCCCGAGGACCCGTGGATCCTGGAGAGCAGCCTGCTCGCCCTGCACGGCCTCAAGTACGACGGGATCGTCAAGGTGAAGACGTACAGCGGCCGGGAGAAGGCGGTTCTGAAGTTCACTGCCAGCTCCATCGACATCCGCGACCTGCAGCAGACGGTGGTCGGCCCCGGCGGTACGAAGACGCACGTTGACGCGCGTAAAGGCAGCAATTCGACGATGCGTGACGGCACCGTGACGATGTACACGGAGGAGCTGAAGGGCAAGCTGCTCGGCCTGATCCCGGTCACCTTCAGCCCCGACGCGCCACCGCCGTTGACACTTCCCGAACTGTTCTTCACCGACGTGCGGGTGACGCAGGCGGGACAGCTCGGTGGGACGCTCACCGTGCCCGGCATGCACCTCTACCAGACGGAGGGCTGAGCGGCGCACGGCCGGGTCCGGCGGGCGGGACGCCCGGCGCTCCGGGCCGCCGCTCGTCCGCGGTCCCCGGGGGACCGCCCCCGGGCCACCGGGAGCCGCACAAGGCCGTGGGCCGCGTCGCCACTGATGTGCCGGCGCGGCCCACGGTCGTCGCGTGTGGGTCAGGAGGAGCCCAGGTGGTGGACGCGCACCATGTTGGTGGTGCCGGGCACGCCGGGCGGGGAGCCGGCCGTGATGATCATGGTGTCGCCCTCGTTGTAGCGGCCCAGCTTGAGCAGCTCCGCGTCGACGAGGTCCACCATGGCGTCGGTGTTGGCCACGTGCGGGACTACGAACGTCTCCACGCCCCAGCTCAGCGTCAGCACGTTGCGGGTCAGCATGTCGGTGGTGAAGGCCAGGATCGGCTGCTGGGCCCGGTAGCGGGAGAGCCGGCGGGCCGTGTCGCCGGACTGGGTGAAGGCCACCAGCGACTTGGCGCCCAGGAAGTCGGCGATCTCGGCGGCGGCGCGGGCCACCGAACCGCCCTGGGTGCGCGGCTTCTTGCCCGGCACCAGCGGCTGCAGGCCGCGCGAGAGCAACTCCTGCTCGGCGGCGGTGACGATGCGCGACATCGTCTTGACGGTCTCCAGCGGGTACGCGCCGACCGAGGACTCGGCCGAGAGCATCACCGCGTCCGCGCGGTCCAGGATCGCGTTGGCGACGTCGGACGCCTCGGCGCGGGTCGGCCGGGAGTTGGTGATCATCGACTCCATCATCTGGGTCGCCACGATCACCGGCTTGGCGTTGCGCCGGCACATCTCGATGAGCCGCTTCTGCACCATCGGGACCTGCTCCAGCGGGTACTCGACCGCCAGGTCGCCGCGGGCCACCATGACCGCGTCGAAGGCCGCGACGACCTCCTCCATGTTGGCCACCGCCTGCGGCTTCTCCACCTTGGCGATCACCGGCACGCGCCGGCCCACCTCGTCCATCACCCGGTGCACGTCGCGCACGTCGGCCGCGTCCCGCACGAAGGACAGCGCGACCATGTCGCAGCCCAGCTCCAGCGCGAACTTCAGGTCCTCGACGTCCTTCTCGGACAGCGCGGGCACGTTGACGGCCACACCGGGCAGGTTGATACCCTTGTGGTCGGAGATCACGCCCCCCTCGATGACGATGGAGCGCACCCGCGGCCCGTCCACCTCGACCACCTGGAGCGCGACGTTGCCGTCGTTGATGAGGATCGACTCGCCCTTGGAGACGTCCCCGGGCAGGCCCTCGTACGTGGTGCCGCAGATGGTCCGGTCGCCCGCGACGTCCTCGGTGGTGATGGTGAACTCGTCACCGCGCACGAGCTCCACCGGCCCGTCGGCGAAGGTCTCCAGACGGATCTTGGGGCCCTGGAGGTCGGCGAGGACGCCCACCGCGCGGCCTGTCTCCTCGGACGCCTTGCGGAGCCGGTGGTACCGCTCCTCGTGCTCCGAGTGGGACCCGTGGCTCATGTTGAAGCGGGCCACGTTCATCCCCGACTCGATCAGTGACTTGAGCTGGTCGTAGGAGTCGACGGCGGGACCCAGGGTGCAGACGATTTTGGAACGGCGCATGAGGCAGATCCTATCCGTTTTGTTTCGGGGCGGAATTTATCGGGCTGGTCTACCGCTCTGACGTGCCGGAGCGCTCCGCGCTCACCAGCCGGTACGTCTGCGTGGCGATCTCCAGTTCCTCGTCGGTCGGTACCACGGCGACGGCCACCGCGCTGCGCTCGGTCGAGATCAGCCGCCCGCCGCTGCCGCGCAGCGCGTTGCGGACCGTGTCCACCTCGATGCCGAGCCCGCCGAGCCCGCGCAGCGTCGCCTCGCGGACGGCGGCCGAGTTCTCGCCGACGCCGGCGGCGAAGGCCAGCGCGTCCACCCGGCCGAGTACCGCGGTGTACGCGCCCACATACTTGCGCAGCCGGTGGACGTAGACGTCGAAGGCGAGCTGCGCGTCCCGGTCGCCCTCGCCCATCCGGCGGCCGATCTCGCGCATGTCGTTGTCGCCGCACAGCCCGATCAGGCCGCTGTGCTTGTTGAGCAGGGCGTCGATCTCGTCCACCGACATGCGGCCGACCCGCGCCAGGTGGAAGATGGCCGCCGGGTCCAGGTCGCCCGACCGGGTGCCCATGACCAGCCCTTCCAGCGGCGTGAGCCCCATCGAGGTCTCCACGCACACGCCGCTGGCCACCGCTGACGCGCTGGCCCCGTTGCCCAGGTGCAGCACGATCGTGTTGAGGTCGGCAAGGTCCTCGCCGAGCAGGTCGGCCACGGCCCGCGAGACGTAGGCGTGCGAGGTGCCGTGGAAGCCGTAGCGCCGCACCCCGTACCGGTCGGCGGTGTCCACGTCGATCGCGTACCGGGCCGCGTACTCCGGCATCGTGGCGTGGAAGGCGGTGTCGAATACGGCGACCTGCGGCAGGTCGGGGCGCAGGGCGCGGGCCACCTTGATCCCGGTCACGTTGGCCGGGTTGTGCAGCGGGGCCAGCGGGACCAGCTTCTCGATCTCGGCGAGCACCTCGTCGGTGATCAGCGTCGGCTCGGTGAACCGGGTGCCGCCGTGCACCACCCGGTGCCCCACGGCGGCCAGCGCGGGCGAGTCCAGGCCGAGCCCCTGTGCGGACAGTTCGGCGGAGACCCGGTCGAGCGCTGCCGTGTGGTCGGGCACCTCGCCCTCGCCGACGCGTTCCACGATGCCCGCGGCCAGCCGGCCGCCGTCGGTCATGTCGAGGAGCTGGTACTTGACCGACGAGGAGCCGGAGTTGAGGACCAGCACTCGGGTGCGGTCGGGGGAGTGGTTCACGCGCTGGGTGCTTTCTCTGCGGGCGCCGCCGGGGCGCCGGGTTGGCCCTGGGCCTGGATGGCGGTGATGGCGACGGTGTTGACGATGTCTTGGACGAGGGCGCCGCGCGAGAGGTCGTTGACCGGCTTGCGCAGCCCCTGCAGGACCGGTCCGACGGCGACGGCGCCGGCCGAGCGCTGGACGGCCTTGTAGGTGTTGTTGCCCGTGTTCAGGTCTGGGAAGATCAGCACGGTGGCCTGCCCGGCGACCTGGGAGTCGGGGAGCTTGGTGGCGGCCACGGCGGCGTCCACGGCCGCGTCGTACTGGATCGGTCCCTCCACCGGCAGGTCGGGCCGGCGCTCGCGGACCAGCTCGGTGGCCCTGCGGACCTTGTCCACGTCCGCGCCCGAGCCGGAGGTGCCGGTGGAGTACGAGAGCATGGCGATCTTGGGCGCGACGCCGAACTTGGCGGCAGTGGCGGCCGACTGGATGGCGATGTCCGCGAGCTGCTCGGCGTTCGGGTCGGGGTTGACCGCGCAGTCGCCGTAGACCAGCACGCGGTCGGCCAGGCACATGAAGAACACGGACGAGACGATCTGCGCCCCGGGCGCCGTCTTGATCACCTCGAAGGCGGGCCGGATGGTGGCCGCCGTCGAGTGCACCGCGCCCGAGACCATGCCGTCGGCCAGGCCTTCCTGCACCATCAGCGTGCCGAAGTAGGACACGTCGGCCACGACGTCGTACGCCAGCTCGTACGAGACGCCCTTGTGCGCCCGCAGCTTCGCGTACAGCTCCGCGAACCGCTCGCGCAGCGGCGAGGTGTCCGGGTCGGTGATCTGCGCGCCGCTCAGGTCGATGCCGAGGTCGGTGGCGCGCCTGCGGACCGCGTCCTCCTCGCCGAGCAGCGTCAGGTTGCACACGTCGCGGCGCAGCAGCACGTCGGCGGCGCGCAGCACGCGCTCCTCGGTGCCCTCGGGCAACACGACGCGGTGCCGCCGCGAGCGCGAGCGCTCAAGGAGTTCGTGCTCGAACATCATCGGCGTGACCCGGCTGGAGCGGGCCACCGAGATCCGGTCGGTCAGCTCGGCGGTGTTCACGTGCCGCTCGAACAGGCCGAGCGCGGTCTCCGCCTTGCGCGGGACGGTCGCGCTCAGCTTGCCCTCCATGGCGAAGAGTTCGGCCGCCGTCGGGAAGCTGCCGCCGGGCACGGAGATGACCGGCGTGCCGGGGGCGAGCCGGGACGCCAGGGCCAGGATGTCGGGCCCCGGGCGGGCGTCCAGCGTCAGCAGGACGCCCGCGATGGGCGGGCCGCCGGCGGTGTGCGCGGCCAGCGAGCCGATGATCAGGTCCGCGCGGTCGCCCGGCGTGACCACCAGGGCCCCTTCGGTCAGCGCGGGCAGGAAGGTGGGCAGCATGGCGCCGCCGAAGACGAAGTCGCGCACGTCGCGGGCGAGCCCGGAGTCGTCGCCGAGCAGCACCTCGGCGCCGAGCGCGTGCACCACCTGGCGCACGGTGGGCGCCGAGAGCGAGCCGTCCTCGGGCAGCGCGTAACAGGGCACGGGCAACTGCTCGGCCAGCGGCCCGGCGATCTCGGCCCGGTCGGCCCGGTTGACCACCAGGGCCACCACGTCACAGCCGTGCGCCTGGTAGGCGCGGTAGGCGTTGCGGGCCTCGGAGCGCACCGACTCGGCGGTCTGGTCCTGCCCGCCGACCACGGTGATGACGGCGGCGCCGAACTCGTTGGCCAGCCGCGCGTTCAGGTGCAGCTCGTCCGGGAGGCTGGTGGCCGCGTAGTCGCTGCCGAGCACGAGCACGTACTCGTAGTCCCTGGCCACCGCATGGAAGCGGGCGACCAGCTCGGCGACCAGTTCGTCGGTGCCCCGCTCGGCCTGGAGGGTCGCGGCCTTGTCGTAGCCGATGCCGTACACCGACTCCGACGGCTGGGTGAGCCGGTAGCGGGCGCGCAGCAGCTCGTAGAGCCGGTCGGGCCCGTCGTGCATCAGGGGGCGGAAGACGCCCACCCGGTCAACGTGGCGGGTCAGGAGCTCCATCACTCCCAGCTCCACGACCTGGCGGCCGTCGCCGCGGTCGATCCCGGTCACATACACGCTGCGCGTCACGCGTGCTCTCCGATCCTTCGGCTGCGTCGGCTCTTGCTCCGCCGGGGCTACCCGGCTGGTCCCGCGGTGTGGCCCGGGGCCGCGTGGGGTCGACCCGCTCCCCGCCGTCCAGGGTGCCGCGACCAGGTCCTGGATGCGACCCTGGCCACCCGCGCCCGGCATGGTGCGGCGTACGGCGCGGGACGCCAAGGCGGGCCCGGGCAGGGGCCCGGCACCACCGTGGAGCGACTGCCCTGAAACGGGCGTCGTGCTCCCGCCCCGCGCCGAACGAAGAATCACCCGCCCGGGCCGGTCATCGCCTCTTGACACTACCCGGGCCCGTGGGTATAGCGCATGACCCGTGGGGTGCGCGGGAGCTTCGGGCCCGTGAAACAATCGGACGAGCTCATATTTACCTCCCCCGGCCCCGGCCCACGGGGAACCCCAGGAGCAGGAGAAAGACCAGGATGCGCATCGGAGTGCTCACCGCCGGGGGCGACTGCCCCGGTCTCAACGCCGTGATCCGGTCGGTCGTGCACCGCGCCGTCGCCGGACACGACGACGAGGTCATCGGCTTCGAGGACGGCTTCAAGGGACTCCTCGACGGTCGGTTCCGGCCCCTCGACCTCGACGCCGTCAGCGGCATCCTCGCCCGCGGCGGGACCATCCTCGGCTCGGCCCGCCTGGAGCGCGCCCGGCTGCGCGAGGCCGCCGAGAACTGCGAGGAGCTGGCCCGCTCGTACGGCATCGACGCGCTCATCCCGATCGGCGGCGAGGGCACGCTGACCGCGGCCCGGATGCTCGCGGACGCGGGCATGCCCGTCGTCGGCGTGCCGAAGACCATCGACAACGACATCTCGGCCACCGACCGCACCTTCGGCTTCGACACGGCCGTCGGCGTGGCCACCGAGGCGATCGACCGGCTGAAGACCACCGCCGAGTCGCACCAGCGGGTCATGGTCGTGGAGGTCATGGGCCGGCACGCGGGCTGGATCGCGCTGGAGTCCGGCATGGCCGGCGGCGCGCACGGCATCTGCCTGCCGGAGCGCTCGTTCGACGTGGCCGACCTGGTGAAGATGGTCGAGGAGCGGTTCGCGCGGGGCAAGAAGTTCGCCGTGATCTGCGTCGCCGAGGGCGCGCATCCCGCCGCGGGCTCGATGGACTACCAGAAGGGCGAGATCGACCAGTACGGCCACGAGCGCTTCGCGGGCATCGGCAACCGGCTGGCCGCCGAGCTGGAGAACCGCCTCGGCAAGGAGGCCCGCCCGGTCATCCTCGGCCACGTGCAGCGCGGCGGCACGCCCACCGCGTACGACCGCGTCCTGGCCACCCGCTTCGGCTGGCACGCGGTGGAGGCGGCGCACCGGGGCGACTTCGGGATGATGATGGCGCTGCGCGGCACGGAGGTGACGCTGGTGCCGCTGGCCGAGGCGGTCATCGAGCTGAAGCGGGTGCCCGCGGACCGGATGGACGAGGCGGACTCGGTCTTCTGACCACCGGCTCGGCCCCCGGCCCCGGCCCCGGCCCCGGCCCCGTGACCGTCTGCGCCCACCGTCGGGCCGGCTGACCGGTCGCGGGGGCGAGGGGCGGCGGCCGGTTCGCGCGGCTTCTCACCGAACGCGCGGCTTCGGCCGCCGCCCGTGCCGGCCGAGCGGGCGCGACCCGGTCGCGACCACCCGGCCCGCCCTGGCCCGGCATCCCCGACTGGCTACCGGAACCCGTCGTCCGCCCCGGGCTGGCGCCGGGCCCGGCTGGCCCTCCCGGCACGGGCCGCGCCGGGGCGGGCCGGCCGCCGCGCCGGCCAGCGGGGACGCGGCTCGGCTGCGGGGGCCGTCTGGGAGCGGGCGGTGCCTAGCTGGTGCGCAGGCCGCCCGTCTGCTGGGCGATTCACTGCTGGTGGGCGGTCACGTCGGTGTAGACGGTGGCGTCACCGGTGCCGCAGATCTGGTTGTTCACGCCTGCCCGGCTGGTCGCGTCGGCCAGCCGCCAGGCGCCACCCTCCTTTATCAGGGCCGGGCCGCCGGAGTCGCCGTAACAGGCGGTGCCGGAGCGGCTGCCGTAGACGCACAGTTCCACGGAGCTGTTGAAGTTGGTGGTGCACATCCGGTCCGGGTTGATGCGCGTGTTGAGCTCCTTCAGGCCGCGCGGCGCGGGCCCGCAGCCGGGCGAGCCGCACGTCTGGCCCCAGCCGAGCAGGCGGGTGGCGGTGCCCTCGACGGGCGAGGTGCTGGCGATGTTGATCGGCTGGTTGGCCACCGGCTGGCTCAGCCGCAGCAGCGCGATGTCGTACGGGCCGACCTGCCCGTACCGGGGGTGGCGGATGATCTGCGAGACCGAGGCGAGGGTGCCGCCGCTGATGTGGTCGGACGAGCCGATGCGTATCCGGAAGTTGCCGGGCTGCTGGCCGGCCACGCAGCGCGCGGCGGTGACCATCCACCCGCTCTTGATGAGCGAGGCGCCGCAGCCGTGCCGGCCGTTGACCTGCATGGAGCCCATGAACGAGTACGCCTCGCTGGCCGGGCCGCCGCCGACGATCCTCGTGCTGGGCGCGATGGGTTCGGGCGTGCCGTCCGCGGCGCTGGCGCTCTGCGCGGACAGGACGGCTGCGGCGATCAGCGCGGGGGCGAGCGCGACGCGCAGCAGGGTGCGGAGTCTCATGGCGTGCTGTCCTCCAAAGACGGTGGGGGGAGCGCTGGGAGAGGGGGTCCGTCCCGACCGGCCCCAGACACGCGGGCCGGCCCTCCCGGGCCGGGGCTGAACGCCGGCCGCCATTCACTGTGGGACACCGGGCCACTTCCGTAACAATCCCAACCTTGCATACGGCTTGCCTATGGGCCCCGCTCCCACCGGGCGCCCGCCGTGAGCGTGGGTATCCCTGTTCCGCACCACTCAACTGGCCTGATGTGCCCGGAAGTTGGGGTAAGGGGTGAGGCGGGCCAGGGCTGGGGTTGAGGGGCCGTACGCCCCTGGTGGGTGGCTGGCGGGGCGGCGCGCGGGGCCCGGGGCCGGTCGCCTCCCGGGCGCGGGGTGGTGGTGCGGTCGTCGGGCGGGGGCGGCGCCCCGCCTCGGGGGCCGGTGTCCGGGCAGGCGGTCCGAAATATCGCAGCGCTGTTATATTAGCGCTGTTACATCTTCCGACCCCACCGGCTTACCCTACCCCTGGCACTCGTTGCGCGAGCTGTTGGCCGCCATGGACGCCGAGATCGAGCAGGCTTGCGTCGAGCGCGGCATCGAGGGGGTGCGGCCCCGGTTCGCCTATCCGCTTATCCGGCTCGCTCACACCGGGCCGCTCACCATCCGGGAACTCGCGCGCTCCCTGGACCGCTCGCACTCGGCGGTCAGCCAGACCGTCGTCGCCCTGCGCAAGGAGGGGTTGGTCACCTCCGAACCGGGCCCCGACGCCCGCACCCGGCGGATCGACCTGACCGAGCGCGGCCGGTCGCTGGTGCCGTTCTTGGAGGCGGAGTGGCGCGCCATGCACGCGACGGTCGCCGAGTTGGACGGTGAGGTTCCGTACGCGATGACCGCCGTGGTCGAGGAGGTGCGGCGGGCGTTGGAGCGGCGGTCGATGCGGCAGCGGGTGCTGGGGCATCTGGTCGAGCTGCCACGGTGAGCCGGCGGGTTCGCCTCCGGCTCCTCGACACCCGCCGCTGCGGACCGGGCGGGCGTTTCGCGCCCTGTGGATCGGCACCTCGGTCTCGCAACTCGGCGGACAGATGGCCACGGTGGCGGTGCTGGCCCAGGTCTGGGACCTGACCGGCAGCCCCGTGGCCACCGGCGCCATCGGGGTCGCCACCGGCCTGTCGATGGTGCTGTTCGGGCTGCTCGGCGGCGTGCTGGCCGACGCCGTCGACCGCCGCGCGGTGGTGCGGGCCACCACCGTGGGCCAACTGCTGGCCGCCGCGGGGCTGTGCGCCCAGGCCCTGGCGGGCAACCGGAGCGTGATGCTGCTGGTCGCCCTGGTCGCCGTGGGCGCGAGCTGCGGCGCTCTCGGCGCTCCGGCCCGGCGCGCGTTCCCGGTCCGGCTGCTGCCGGCCGACCAGGTAGCGGCCGGCCTCGTGCTGACCAAAGTCTCCTTCCAGACGGCGATGCTGGCCGGGCCCGCGCTGGCCGGGCTGGTCATCGCCCGCTGGGACGTCGCCGCCGCGTACGCCGCCCAGGCCCTGGCCATGGCGGTCGCGGCGCTCGCGGTGCGCCACCTGCCCGTCACGCGGCCCGAGGGGGCCGACGCCGACGCCGCCGGCGGCCGGCGGCGGCCGAAGCGCGGTGGGTGGCGGGTCGTGCTGCGACACCCGCCGCTGTGGGGCTCGCTGGCCACCGACCTGTCCGCGACCCTGCTCGCCATGCCCGTCGCGCTCTTCCCGCTGGTCAACGAGGCGCGCTTCCGGGGCGATCCGCGAACCCTCGGGCTGTTCCTCTCGGCCGTCGCGGTCGGCGGGATCGCGGCCGGCCTGCTCTCCGGCACGGTGATGCGCTGGCGCCGTGCCGGCCTGGTGCAGTTGTCCCCGGCCGGCGTCTGGGGCCTGGCGCTGGCCGGCTTCGGTCTGGCGGGGCCGCTGTGGCTGGCGCTCGGCTGCCTGGCGGTGGCAGGTGCGGCCGACACCGTGTCCGTCATCACCCGCGGCGCCCTGGTCCAGCGCGAGACCCCGGACGCGTACCGGGGGCGGGTCTCGTCGGTGGAGCACGTCATCGGTGTCGCGGGCCCCGAACTCGGCAACTTCCGCGGCGGCCTGATGGCGTCGGCCACCTCCGCTCCCTGCTCCCTGGTCGTCGGCGGGGCGTCCGCCGCGCTGGCGGTCGCCGCCCTGGCCGTGGCCAACGCCCCCTGCGCGCCTACCGCACGCCCCCCGCCGCCGAGCGGCACGCCCCCCCCGGGACCGGCGCCGCGGCGCCCGCCGACGCGGTGAGCTGACGCGCTGAGCCGACGTCCCACCAGCTGTGGGGCCCGGGCGCGGAGGCGGCTCGGTGGTGCCCGCGCGGTGCCCGGTGCTGGCTTGCGCCAGAAGATCACGTCGTGTTTACCCTGCGCGTCGCCAACTGGATCGCCTCCGCGCAGGACTGCGGGTCCCCGCGCTGGCCGAGCCCCGACGAGGTGGTGCAGAAGTGACCGACACAGGCGACGACCGCGCCCCGCGGAGACGGGCGACTACGGCGACGTACGGGGCGATGGCGTACGCGAGGCCGGCGTACGGGACGGCGGCGGGCGCGGGCGCTCCGCGTGCGAGGGGCCTACGGCGCGGGAGCGGGAGGCCGCGCGGGCGCGCCGGTCGCGTATCGGGCTGTGGGTCGGGGGCTGCTCGTCTTGCTCGCGCTCATCGGCACGGGCTACTTCTTCTTCGGCGGCGGCTACGACCGCTACCAGGGCGACAAGCTGCTGGGCGACGCCTGCGACGCCTGCGACGGCGTGCTGGCCAAGCGCGAGGCGCCGACCCTCCTCGGTGACGGGCCGCTGAAGAAGGGCGACGGCGGCAACGACAGCGCGGGCGCCTTCGCCGGCCGGGAGACGGACGAGCGCTCGCTGCGGGTGCGCTGCTCGATCCGCTGGGACCTGGAGTGCAACGCGGGTAAGCCGACCGTCGAGGCGTCCGTCGCGGTCACCGTGAGCGGCGTGCCCGCGCGCGGCGCACCGGACTCGCCCTTCCGGGAGCTGTACGCGGGCATGCCGTACGGGCTGGCGCCGGCGCCGCTCGGCCACGGGTGGTCGGGGGTCTTCGCGACGAGGGACGACGGGCACCGGGGCGGCACGGAGGCGATGACCTCGGTCGTCCTCGACTGCGCCGACACGCAGGACGACCTGCTGGTTACGGCGCGGGTCGGCGGGAGGACGTCACCCTTGACAACGCGGACCACCGCGCGGACTTCGCGCGCGTGGCGACCGCCACCGCCGCCAAGGCCGCCCGGCACTGGGACTGCGACGCGCGGCTCGGCGAGGACCCGACGGCGGTGGGGCTGCCGGTGAACGAGGACGAGTACGTGCCGGTCCGCGACGCCGGCGGCACCTGCGCCGGAGTCCCCGCCGCTCGCCCCGCCCACGGGCGCCTCGGTGTCTCCCGTGCCTGGGAGAGCGCCTGCGACACGGCCCCGTACGAGGCGTGCGTCGTCGGCGGCGACGAGGAGGCGGCGCACGGGCGGTACCGGCTGCGGGCGCTGTACGGGCCGTACGCCGAGGAGTTGCGGTACGTCGTGGAGAACGGGAGCGGTGCCCGACCCGAGGCGCCGGACTTCGACAAGGAGCGCGCGGGCCGCTCGGAGGTGCCGCAGCTCCGGTTCTGGTGGGGCACGGCGGAGTGCGGCAAGGGCCGGCAGCGCCCGTTGTACACGGCCGAGAAGATCGAGGGCACGCTCACGGACCGGGACCGGGACCGGGAGCCGCGCGCGGACCCGGCGTACGAGCGGCGGGCGCTGGCGGAGTTCGCCAAGCGCTCGGCGGCCTCGCACTGTTGCGCGGCGCCGACGACGCCGTGAGGGCGCCGGGCGCGACGGGTGTCCGGATTTCCGCATCCGGGCCCGTCGTGCTGGCACCCGAGCGTGCGCTTTCGCGTCCTCCTTCCTGGACGGACGCGGCCGAGGAGCACCATGAGCACACGATCGAGCTGGTGCAACCACCCATCGGGGCCCCACCGAGCGGGCCATCGCGGTGGCGGTGATCGAGGTCAACTCCGGCCCCGGCGGCACCGTGTGGTCGTGTCCCGACTGCGTGGCGCGGTACGGGATCGTCCCGCTCGACGAGCAGTCACCCGACCACCCGGCCTCCCGCATCCAGTACCGCGACGCGCGGCCCCGGCGCGACGCGGCCGCTGACGCGCCCGCCGCTACCGAGGACGCCGCTGCCGAGGACGCTGCCGCCGCACCCGGCCAACCCTAGGCGGGCGGCTGCCAGGCCGCCGCGGGGGCCGAACCGGGCCGGCTCGCGTGGCCACCGGAGCGGCGCGCCGGTCAGCGGAAGCGGTCCGCGCGCTCGGCCGCCCAGTCGGCGAAGCTCCGCGCGGGGCGGCCGGTGACCTCCCGCACCGTCGGCACCACCGTGTACCCCTCGGGCGGCGGGTCGCGGTGCCACTCGGCCAGCATGTCGACGGCCTCCGGCGAGGCGCCCGACTCCCGCCACCGCTGGCGCGCCTGCTTCTCGGTCAGTTCGACGTAGCGCAGGTCGCGCCCGAGCGCCGCGCCCAACGTCGCGACCTTCTGCGGGACGGTCAGCGCCTCGGGACCGCTGAGGACGTAGCGCCGGCCGGCGTGGCCGTCCTCGGTGAGCGCATGCACGGCCACCGCCGCCACGTCGCCCTCGTGGACCGAGGCGTTGCGCGCCCGTGCGAACGGCTCGCGCACCACGCCCTCGGTACGGATGGAGTCGTCCCAGGTCAGCGCGTTGCACATGAACTCGCCCGGCTGGATGAAGGTCCAGGGCGTGGGGCCGTCCCGTAGCGCCTGCTACACGCTGCCCTCGGAACCGCTCCACAGCACCGAGACCCGTCGCGCTCCGGACCGCTCCACCAGCCTGGCGAGTTCGGGCCCGGTGGTCAGCGCCCCCTGGTCGGCGTTGTACGTCATGAGGTGGACCGCGCTCAGGCCCTCGAACGCCGCGTCCAGCGTGCCGGGCTCGGTGAGGTCGCCGCCCACCACCTCGACGCCGGCCGGCAGCGCGGCCCGCCCGGGGGCGCGGCTCAGTGCCCGCACCCGGTGCCCCCGCTCGATGAGTTGTTCGACCACCTCGCGGCCCACGTTGCCGGTCGCTCCGGTCACCAGAATCGTCATGGCTGCTCACTGTCCTTCGGGAGGTCCGCCCGGCCCCGCCACACGGCGTGGGCCGACCCGCCGCGGAGAGCGGGTGCGGTGAACGTAAAACTTCACCTAAGGTGCAAGTCAAGGCGAATCCCGGTGGAGCTGCGCCGGCGCCCTGGCTAGGCTCGCGCGATGACCACTCGAACCTTCCGCATCATGGTCCGTGGCGTCTTCGACGGGCTCAGCGACGAGCAGCGGGCCGAGCTGCTGGCGCGGGCCGCGGAGCACGACGTCCTGCGAGCGTCGTTCACCACCGAGGGCCACCTCAGTTACGACCTGGCCGCGCGGTCCGCCTTCACCTTCCGCTTCGCGGACACCGGCGAGGCCGAGGAGGACATCCTGGTGATGACCGAGCGCGCCGAGGAGCGCGCGCGGGCCTGGCTCGACCAGCGCGGCTACGGCTACCGCGACCTCAGGGCGCGGGCCGAGGACCTCTCGCAGGCCCCACTGGGCAAGCGCCAGCGCCGGGCCGCCGCCCAGCGGAACGCCTGACCCGGCACGGGCTGCGACACCGGCCTCGACACCGCTCCGGCGCGAGTCCCGACGCCGCCCCGGCCTGGCAGGGGCGGGGTCGGTCCGGGGCCTACCCCTTGACCGCCCTGCCGAGCGCGAACCCGCCGCCGAGGCGGCGCGCGATCAGCACGTACAGCAGGATCACCGGCGTCGAGTAGAGCAGCGAGAACGCGGCCAACTGGCCGTAGACGACCGAGTCACGGCTGCCGAAGAAGGTGAACAGGGTGACCGGCGGCGGGAGTTGGTCGGGGGTGAGCAGTAGCATGAAGGGGACGAAGAAGTTCCCCCACATCATGATGAAGCTGTAGATCGTCACGACCGTCAGGCCCGGCCCCATCAGCGGCAGGATGACCCGCACCAGCGCCTGGTGCCAGGAGGCGCCGTCCGTCCAGGCCGCCTCCTCCAGGGCGATGGGCACGCCGTCCATGAAGTTCTTCATCAGCCATATTGCGAAAGGGAGTTGGGTGGCGGCCAGGAAGAGCGCCGTGCCGAGGAGGCTGTCGATCAGCTCCACCCGCACGTACAGACCGTAGACCGGGACCATGATCGCGGTGACCGGCAGGCAGGTGGTGAACAGCACGGTCAGCAGGTACGGGCGGACCAGCCGGGAGCGGTAACGGGAGAGCGGGTAGGCGGCCAGCGCCGCGCACACCACCGTCAGCAGCGTGGCCCCGCCGCACAGCAGCAGGCTGTTGAGCATCGGGCGGAAGGTGATCTCCTCGTTCCACACCGCCTCGAAGTTCTCCGTCGTGGCGGGCGACGGTGCGCCGACCCGCAGGTCGGCCTCCGCGTCGACGGAGGCGAGCAGCAACCACACCAGGGGCAGGGCGAACAGCGCAGCGACGGCCAGGAGCACGAGGTCGACCCCCGCGTGCCGGCGCGACCGGCGCCGCTCGGTCGGGGTGCGGCGGGCCGTGCGCGGCGCCGGGGCGGGGCGCGCGGCCTCCTGGCCGGCGGCCGGCGCGGACGGGACGGAAAGGCTGGACGACGTCACGGTGCTCACACCTTCGTACGGAGCAGGCGCAGGTAGACGGCGGCGAACAGGGCCCCGATGAGCAGCAGCAGGAGGGCGACGGCCGTGCCGTAGCCGATGAGGGCCTTCAGGAACGCCTGGTCGTACATGAACACCGGCAGCGTCTGGCTGCGGTTGCCGGGGCCGCCGCGGGTCATGGCCCAGATCAGGCCGAAGACCGAGAGCGTCTGCAACGTGTTGAGCATGAGGTTGGTGCCGATGGAGCGGCGGATCATCGGCAGGTGATGTGCCACAGGCGGCGCCAGCCGCCGGCCCCGTCCACCTCGGCGGCCTCGGTGATCTCGCGGGGGACCTCGGCGAGCGCGGCGGAGTAGATGAGCATCGAGAACGCCGTGCCGCGCCACACGTTGGCCAGCGACACGGCGATGATGGGCGCGCTGTACAGCCAGTCCTGGGACGGCAGGTGGGCCCAGTCGAGCACGGCGTTCAGCGTGCCCTCGTCGCGGAAGAACGCGTACAGCAGGAAGCCGGCGACGATCTCCGGGACCACCCAGGCCGCGATGGTCAGCGAGCCGCCCAGCGTGTTCTGGCCGACGAGCGAGGACAGCACGGTGAAGACGAGGGTGAGGACGACGGCGTTGCGGAAGTGCTCGTCCTGGAAGGCGCGTTGGAAGTTGTCCAGGCCCACGAAGCTCGTCGAGGAGGAGCCGGTCAACTGCGTGTCGGTGAAGGCGATGGCGACGCAGTAGACGATGGGTCCGCCGAGGAAGAGCAGCAGCAGCGCGGTGGCCGGGGCCAGCGGCAGCCAGCGCAGCGCGCGGCGGCGCTGCCGGCTGGTGGCCGGCCGGGCCCGGGGGCGGGGGACCGCGAGGCGAGGGTGGTGGTCATCGGCCGCGGTTCACCACCTTGCCGTCGGTGATCGAGTCCAGCTCGTCGTCGTAGTCCCCGGCCGCGGCGGCCGGCGAGGTGTCGCTGGTGGTGACGGCCTCCATCGCCTCGCCGATGGCCGAGGAGACCCGGGGGTAGACCGGGAGCGCGGGCCGGTAGTGGGTGTGCCGGACCAGGCCGGTGAAGAACTCGATGCCGGGCATCGAGGTGCGGTAACGGCGGTCGGCGGCGACGTCGGCGCGCACGGCGATCTGCGCGTCCCGCAGCGACCACTCGACCGCGTTCGGCTGGCTCTGCAACGTCTCCACCAGCTTCCACGCCAGGTCGGGCTTCCGCGACTTGGCCGGGATGGCCGAGGTCCAGCCGCCGGACATGCTGACCCTGCCGGGTGGCTGGCCGTACTGGGTGGGCATCGGGGCCTGGCCCAGCTCCGTCGACCACGCGGGCCAGGGGCGGCCGCCCGACTCGATCCAGAACTGGCCCATCCAGGAGCCGTCCAGGGCGATGGCGACCTTCTTCTCCGGGAGGAGTTCGGTGGCCACCTGGGTGGGGACGTTGGGGTCCACCGCGTCCGAGGGGTGCGGGCCGAGCCCCTCGCCGTAGACCGTGTCGAGGAAGGCGAGCGCGTCCTCGAACCCCTGGCCACCGGCGACCCACCTGCCTGCCTTCGGGTCGTAGAGGCGGTCGGCGCCGGTGCCGTAGAGCAGCATCTCGAAGCCCTGCATCACCGACGCCTCGCCCGGGCCCTTGCCGGTGTAGACGTTGAGCGGGATGACGCCGGGGAGCCTCTTCTTGAGCGTGCGGGCCGTGTTCAGCAGCTCGTCCCAGCTCCGGGGCTGCCAGTCGGTGGGCAGCCCGGCCCTGGCGAACAGCTTCTTGTTGAACCACAGGGCCCGGGTGTCGGTGCCCATCGGCACCCCGTACGTCCTGCCGTCCTCGGCCCGGGCCGCCGCCCTGGCCCAGGGGAGGAACCGGTCCCAGTCGCGCCAGCGGTCGAGGGGGCGCAAGTAGCCGCTGGCGACGTCGGAGTTGATGATGAACGTGTCCTCGTACACCACGTCGGGCGTGGTCTTCGCCGAGCGCATCATCTGCTGGACCTTCACCCAGTAGTCGGGCTGTGCGGCCTGGATGGGGATGAGCTTGACCTTCTTGCCCGGGTGGGCGCGCTCGAACTCGTCCTTGACCCGCGACAGCTAGGCGTCCATGTGCCGGACCTTGTTGTCCGTGTTGCGCAGGTAGACGATCTTGAGGGTGTTGGGGTCGGTGCCGAACACGCCACAGCCGGTGAGCGAGGTGGCCGCGACGGCGAGGGTGGCAGTGAGGATGAGCGGGGCGGTGGGGCGCACGGGCACGGCCTCCTTGGGCACAGCGCACCGCGGCGCGCAGGAGGCGCCGACGGGACGCGGCTGTGACTGCCCGGTGACCGTACGATCAACTCCGAGGGTCGGTCAATGACTCCGACCTCCCCCTCATGACCGGGACCACCGGTACGGCGCAGTGCGGCGCGCCGCCCGGGCGCGCGAGCGGCCCGGCACCGCGCGGGTGCCGGGCCGTGGGAGCGCGGGTGGGGCTCAGGGGGTCCAGAAGTTGTGCGTGACGACCAGCATCGACTGGAGCTGGACGCTGGCGGAGAAGTAGTCGTCGGAACCGGGCGCGGTGGCGACCATCTTCTTCCACAGCGCGTCCAGCCAGGCCTGGCCGTCGGCGTCGTTCATCGCCGCGACCGCGAACGGCGCGAAGAACGCGGCGTCGTTGCCGTCGCCGTACGCCGTGCCGTTCAGCCGGTAGCCGTTGACCAGCTTGGACGGGTTGCCGCCGGCCTTCGACCTGGACCACGAACTCAGCTTGAGAGCCGCCTTCTTGGAGGCCGCGTCGCCGGTCTGCGCGGCGTCGGTGCCAAGGCGCCACGGGTCGCGGCAGGCGTTCCAGTGGTAGTCCCCGTCGTGCGGGTCCTCAAGCACCTCGCCGGACGGGGGCCGGGGCGTGGCGGTGGTGTTCTCCACGAAGTCCGGCAGCAGCCCGGTCTTCGCCGCGTGCTTGGCCTGGAGGTTGGCGGTGACCTGCTGCGTCTTGTTCCGCACCGCGTCTCAGGTGCCGTCGCCGGTCGCCTTCTTGGACGCCTTGAAGTGGCCCGGCATCCAGTCCGAGGTGCGGGAGACCTGGTCGTAGTCGCCGGACGACCAGTCGCCGAGCTTGGTCAGCTTGGTGCCGCTGTGCACCTCGCTCTTCTTGATCGCGTTGATCCGCTTGACGGCCAGCGCCTTGTAGTCTTACGTGCCGGAGCTGCCCCACTGCCGGTCGGCGAGGAGCAGCCCGTACGCGATGTCCAGGTCGCCGTCGGTCGCCGAGTCCGTGCCGTTGACGCTCTTACAGCTCGCGTTCTGCTCGGCCGCGTGCAGGTCCTTGTTGATCGACGAGGGGTGGTCGAGGACGTACTTCAGGATGCCGTCGAAGATCTTCCGCGCGTCGGCGTCGGCCCCGGCCATGGTCGCGGTGATGACCATGCCGTAGCCCTGCTCCTCGGCGACGTAGTCGTGGTCGGCGTCGGGCGAGTACACCTGGTACCAGCCGTTGCCGCAGTTCTGCTTGATGAAGTTGGCCTTTCACTTCTGGTAGAAGGCCAGCACCTTGGCATCGTTGTCCTTCTGGCTGCCGGAGGGCTTGAGTGCGCCTTCGACGTACGAGAAGGAGTGGCTGCCGAACGGGATGGCGGCGGCCTGGGCGCGCGGGCCCGTCGGCGACCGTGGCCCGTGCGGGGGCGGCGTCGGCGGCCTGACTGCCGGGTACGCCGGCGAGCCAGAGCCCGCCACCACCGGCGAGCGCGGCGACGGTCAGCAGGGCGAGCGATCTGCGGTTCCTCACCATTGCCACGCCATGCCTCCATCCTTGGAAGGGAGTTGGGGAGGCGAACGCTAGCGAGCGGGTGCGGGCGCGACAAGACGATGGTTAGGAAAGCTTCCTGTTTACCTCCCGGCCCGACTACGTGCGCTCTCGTGTGCTCGCCGGTCACCGGTGGGGGAAACGGAACGTCAGGCGCCGGGTGCGGCGGCGCGGCGCCGTGGCCCCGGGCCCGGCTCCGCCGCCCGCCCTGGCGGAATGCCGCCGTGGCGGGGTGCCGACGCCGTCGCGGGGCCGGCACCCGGTCCGGCGGGGGCGCCGCCGTCGGCGGGTGGTCGCGCCGTTGGCCCCGGCGGGGTCAGGGGGCGGCTGGGGAGACCCAGCGGTAGGAGAGTTCGGGCCGGCCGACGGCGCCGTACTGCGGGGTGCGCGCCGCGCGGCCTGTGTCCACCAGGTGCTCCAGGTAGCGCCGGGCGGTGATCCGCGAGATGCCGAGCGCCTCCGCCGTGGCGTTCGCCGAGATGCCGTCGCTGGCCGCGCGCAGCACCTGGGTGACCGCCTGGAGGGTCGCCAGCGTGAGGCCCTTGGGCAGCTCGGCCGGGGCCTGCGGCGCGTGCAGCGCCGCGAGCGCCCGGTCCACCTCGGCCTGGCCGCTGGCCTCGCCCACGGTCACCGTCGCCCGGAACGCCGCGTACCGCGTCAGCCGCTCCCGCAGGGTAGCGAACGTGAACGGCTTCAGCACGTACTGGACCACCCCGAGCGAGACGCCCTCCCGGACCACGGCCAGGTCGCGCGCCGAGGTCACCGCGATGACGTCCACACCGTGCCCGGTCGCCCGCAGCGTGCGCAGCAGCCGCAGCCCGTGCCCGTCGGGCAGGTAGAGGTCGAGCAGCAGCAGGTCCACGACGGTACGGTCCAGCGCGCGGCGCGCCTGCGCGGCGGAGTGCACGGTTCCCACGACGGTGAAGCCGGGCACCCGGCCGACGTAGAGGGCGTGCGCGTCCGCCGCCAGGGCGTCGTCCTCCACGACGAGTACGCGGATCGGCCCGTCGGCCGCCGCCGGGCCGTTCTCCATGGCGCTCACGAGGCCGCCCCGCCACCGGGCCCGCCGACGGGAGGCGCGTCGGCGCTGGGCCCGCCCCTGCTGGGCCCGCCCGTGCTGGCCGCGCCCGTGCTCGGCTGCTCCGCGTCATGCCCGCCCGTGCCCGGCGCGGGTTCGGCGGGGCGGGGCTCGGCGTCGAGGGGGGTCTCCTCCGTGGTGCGCAGGGGCAGTCGGACCGTGAACTCGGCGCCGCCCCGGGAGGAGCGGCCCAGCGTGATGGTGCCGCCGTTGCGGTGCACCGTCTGGCGCACGATGGCCAGGCCGAGCCCGTGGCCGGGCACGGCCTTGGTGCTCCAACCCCGCTGGAAGATCTCCTCGGCCGCGCCCGGGCCGACGCCGGGGCCGTTGTCCCCGACCCGCAGCGTCAACTCCTCGTCCCGCGCCAGCACCGTCACCGTGACCCGCCCCCGTCGCCCGCCCACGGGCGCCCCCGAGCGGCGGCCGGGGCCCGAGCGGCCCCGCGCGGACGAGGTGGCCTGGCCACCCGCCGCGTCGATGGCGTTGTCCACCAGGTTGCCCAGGATGGTCACCAGGTCCCGGGCCGGCAGGCTGGCCGGCAGCAGGCCGTCGTCGATGTGGCTGTCGGGCGTCAGCTTGAAGTCCACCGCGTGCTCGCTGGCCTGGGCCGCCTTGCCGAGCAGCAGCGCGGCGAGCACCGGCTCGGCCACCGCGCCCACCACCTGGTCGGTGAGCGCCTGGGCCAGTCGCAGCTCGGTGGTGGCGAACTCGACGGCCTCGTCGGCCCGGCCGAGTTCGATGAGGGAGACCACGACGTGCAGCCGGTTGGCCGCCTCGTGGGCCTGTGAGCGCAGCGCCTCGGCGAAGCCGCGTACCGAGTCCAGTTCGCCCGAGAGGGCCTGGAGTTCGGTGTGGTCGCGCAGGGTCACCACGGAGCCGCGCCGGCCGTTGCTGCTCACCGGCGCGGTGTTGACGATCAGGACCCGGTCGGCGGTCAGGTGCAGCTCGTCCACCCGTGGCTCGGCGTCGAGCAGCGCCGCGGTCAGCGGTGGGGGCAGGCCGAGTTCGCCCACGTGCCGGCCGCCCCGCGCGTCGAGGGCGGCGGCGGTCTCGAACGAGCCGGCCGTGGCGGCGGCCTCTGAGCGGGGCAGGCCGAGGAGTTCGCGCCCGCCGTCGTTGATGAGCGCGATCCGGCGCTGCCCGTCGAGCATCACCAGGCCCTCCCGCACCGCCTGCAGCGTGGCCTGGTGGTAGTCGTGCATCTGGCTCAGCTCGTTGGCGTTCATACCGTGCGTGTGCCGGCGTAGCCGCGCGTTGGTGACGTAGGTGCCGAGCAGGAGCGCGGCCATCGCGACGCCGGTGAGGGCGAGCACCTGGCGCCGCTCCTGCTCGGTGATCTCCTTGATCGTGATCCCGGCGCTGACCAGCGCGACCACCGGGCCCGGACTGTCCGTGCCGCCCTCCTCGCGCACCGGGGCCATGACGCGCACGGAGGGGCCGAGGGTGCCGGTGTACGTCTCGGAGAACACCTTGCCGCGCAGCGCGGGCCCGGTGTGACCGGGGAACTTCTCGCCGATCCGGCCGGGTTCGGGGTGCGTCCAGTGGACCCCGCGCGGGCTCATGATCGTGACGAACGCGACGCCGGAGTCCAGCCGCACGCGCTCCGCGTATGGCTGGAGCACCAGCGTCGGGTCGGGCGAGCGGGCCGCCTCGACGACGGCGGGGGAGTTGGCGATGGTGGTGGCTGCGGTCAACGCCTGGCACCGCGCGGCCTCCTGGGCCTCGCCCGTGGCCGTGACGTAGGTGAAGACGGCGCACCCGGCGACCACGGCGGCGACCAGCACGACCTGCATGGCGAAGAGCTGGCCAGCGAGGCTGCGAGGACGGGGGATGCGCATCGGCTCAGTGTGCACGCTGTCCCCGGCGTGAACGCAATGTACGTAAGGGTGACCGCCGTCACAGCCTGGTGCATAGTCGCCGGGACATCCCGCTCGTGAGCCGCGCGTACCCCATGGCGCGGCCGGGCCGGACGTCCTCAGCAGCGGTGGCTGGGCCGTACCCACGCAGCTCTCAGCCCTGCCGAGCAGCAATGCACGACCGAAGGAGGCAGCCGTGGCTGCGCAGACCTCGCCGTCGGAGCCGGGAGATTCGCCCCCCGACTCCGGCTCGACATCGCGACGGGCGGGACAGGCGACCGGGGAAGGCTCCGGGACGACACCGGGATCGAAGGCCTCGGGGCCGAGGACGCCGGGACCGGCGAAGCGGGACAAGACTCACTATCTCTACATTTTCGTGATCGTGGCCGTGCTCCTCGGCATCGCGCTGGGCTTCGCGGCGCCCGACTTCGCCGTGGAGCTCAAGCCGATCGGCACCGGCTTTGTGAACCTGATCAAGATGATGGTCTCGCCGATCATCTTCTGCACGATCGTGCTCGGCGTGGGGTCGGTCCGCAAGGCCGCCAAGGTCGCCGCGGTCGGCGGCCTCGCGCTCGGCTACTTCCTGCTGATGTCCACCGTGGCGCTCGCCATCGGCCTGCTGGTCGGCAACATCCTGGAGCCGGGCAGCGGGCTGCACCTGACCAGCGAGGCGGCCAAGGCGGGCCAGGGCGAGGCCGAGGGCGCCAGCGAGTCGACCGAGGAGTTCCTGCTCGGCATCATCCCGACGAGCATGCTCTCCGCCTTCACCGAGGGCGAGGTCCTCCAGACCCTGCTGATCGCCCTGCTGGTCGGCTTCGCCCTGCAGGCCATGGGCAAGGCGGGCGAGCCCGTCCTGCGCGGCATCGGACACCTGCAGCGGCTCGTCTTCCGGGTGCTCGCGATGATCATGTGGGCGGCCCCGGTGGGTGCCTTCGGCGCCATCGCGGCGGTGATCGGCGAGACCGGCACCGACGCGCTGCGCTCGCTCGCGGTCATCATGATCGGCTTCTACGTCACCTGCGTGATCTTCGTGGTCGTCGTGCTCGGCACGATCCTGCGCCTGGTGGCGGGCGTGAACCTGTTCCTGCTGCTGAAGTACCTGGCGCGGGAGTTCCTGCTGATCCTGTCCACCTCCTCGTCCGAGTCGGCGCTGCCGCGGCTGATCGCGAAGATGGAGCACGCGGGGGTCAGCAAGCCGGTGGTCGGCATCACCGTCCCCACCGGCTACTCCTTCAACCTCGACGGCACCGCGATCTACCTGACCATGGCCTCGCTGTTCATCGCCGAGGCGATGGGCGACCCGCTCTCCGTCGGGCAGGAGATCTTGCTGCTGCTGTTCATGATCGTGGCGTCCAAGGGGGCCGCGGGCGTCACCGGGGCCGGGCTCGCCACGCTCGCCGGTGGCCTCCAGTCGCACCGGCCGGAGCTGGTGGACGGCGTCGGGCTGATCGTCGGCATCGACCGCTTCATGAGCGAGGCGCGGGCGCTCACCAACTTCGCCGGGAACGCGGTGGCCACCGTCCTCGTCGGTACCTGGACCAAGGAGATCGACCGGGACCGGATGCGCGAGGTGCTGCACGGACGGATCCCGTTCGACGAGCGCACGCTGCTCAACGACGGCCACGGCCACGCGCCCGACGACGACGAGCCCGCGGACGGGCCGTCCGAGCGGGTCGCCCTGGCCAAGCAGGCGGCCACCGCGCCGTCCGCCGCCGAGGCGGACGGCAAGGAGGCGGCCAAGGTCTGAGGCCCGTCAGGCCGGTCGCCACAAGCCTGGCCGCCCGACCGGAGGTCCCCACGGCCACCGGTCGGACTGGGACGCCCGCTGGCGGGGCAGGCGTACACCAGGAGGCCCTTTCGCGGGGCGAGACCTCACCCCATCTCGCCCCACCCGCCGCCCCGTCCCGCTCCTCCGGGACGGGGCGGCGCCTTCGCCGCCGCGGGGCGCGGCCACCGGCGGCGCCCCGTACCGCCGGTCGGCGGTGGCGCTACGCTGGCCGCAGCCAGATCGCCGCCACCGGGGGCAGGACCGGCACGACGGACGCCGGCCGGCCGTGCCAGCCGTACGGCTCGGCCTTGAGCGGGTCGGGGTTGCCGACCCCGCTGCTGCCGTACCGCTCCGCTTCGGTGTTCAGCACCTCCTCCCAGGCCGGCACCTCGTCCGGGACGCCGATGCGGTACTCGCGCCGCACCACCGGCGACATGTTGCTGACGCACACCAGCGGCGTGCCGTCCGCCGCGTGCCGGGAGAAGGCGAACACGTTGTCCTGCGCCGCGTCCCCGTCGATCCAGGCGAACCCCTCCGGCGCGGCGTCCCGCTGCCACAGCGCGGGTGTGGCCGCGTAGACCGTGTTGAGGTCGCGCACCAGGTCCCGCACGCCGCGGTGGTCCGGCTCGGCCTCGTACGACGGGTCGAGCAGCCACCAGTCCGGACCGTGCTCCTGCGACCACTCCGCCCCCTGGGCGAACTCCTTTCCCATGAAGAGGAGTTGCTTGCCCGGGTGGGCCCACATGAAGGCCAGGTAGGCGCGGTGGTTGCCGCGCCGCTGCCACCAGTCGCCCGGCATCTTTGAGACCAGCGCGCGCTTGCCGTGCACCACCTCGTCGTGCGAGGTGGGCAGCACGTAGTTCTCCGAGTACGCCTACACCATCGAGAACGTCATCTCGTGGTGGTGGTACGCGCGGTGCACCGGGTCGTGCGCGACGTACCCCAGCGAGTCGTGCATCCAGCCCATGTTCCATTTCAGCCCGAACCCGAGGCCGCCGGGCCCCACGTGGTGGGTCGCCCGGGTCACGCCGTCCCAGGCGGTGGACTCCTCGGCGATGGTCACCACGCCCGGGCAGCGCCGGTAGACCGTGGCGTTCATCTCCTGGAGGAACGCCACCGCGTCCAGGTCCTCCCGGCCGCCGTGCGCGTTCGGCGACCAGGCGCCCGAGTCCCGCGAGTAGTCGAGGCAGAGCATCGAGGCCACCGCGTCCACCCGCAACCCGTCGACGTGGAACTCCTCGCACCAGTACACGGCGTTGGCCACCAGGAAGTTGCGCACCTCACGCCGCCCGTAGTCGAAGATCAGCGTGCCCTAGTCCGGGTGCGCCGCCCGCGCCGGGTCGCCGTGCTCGTACAGCGGCCGGCCGTCGAACTCCGCGAGCGCCCAGTCGTCCCGTGGGAAGTGCGCCGGAACCCAGTCCACGAGCACGCCGATGCCGGCCCGGTGCAGCGCGTCCACCAGGTGCTTGAAGTCGTCCGGGGTGCCGAGCCTGGACGTCGGCGCGTAGTAGCCGGTCACCTGGTAGACCCACGAGCCGCCGAAGGGGTGCTCGGCGACCGGCATGAACTCCACGTGCGTGAACCCGAGGTCCCTGACGTACGCGGGGAGTTGCTCGGCCAGCTCCCGGTAGCCGACCCGGGGCGCCACGAGGGCAGGTGCACCTCGTAGACCGAGAACGGCGACTCGGTCACGGGCCGCCCGGTCCGGCCGGCCATCCACGCCTGGTCGTGCCAGCGGTGGTGCGAGGCGTGCACGATCGAGGCCGTGGCGGGCGGGCACTCGGTGCGCCGCGCCATCGGGTCGGCGCGCACCGTGTGCGAGCCGTCGGGCCGGGCGATGTCGAACTTGTACAGCGCTCCCTCGCCGACGCCCGGCAGGAATAGCTCCCACACCCCGCTGGCCCCCAGCGACCGCATCGGGTACGCGGTCCCGTCCCAGCAGCAGAAGTCCCCGACCACCCGCACGCCGAGCGCGTTCGGCGCCCACACGGTGAACCGGGTCCCGGTCACTCCCTGGTGGACCATCGGCCGCGCGCCCAGCGCCTGCCACAGTTGCTCGTGCCGCCCCTCCCGGATCAGGTGCAGGTCGAACTCGCCGAGCACGGGCAGGAAGCGGTACGGATATCGTGCACCTCACGCCCACCGCCCCGGCCGTCACCGCCGTCCCGGCCATCCTCGGCGTCATCGTCCGCGTCGTACGAGACCAGTAGCCGATACTCCTGGACCTCGCGCAGCGGCAGCACGCCCGAGAACAGGCCGGCCCCCTCGGAGCGCAGCGGCGCCCGCAGTCCGGGTGCGACCACCACGATCGAGCGGGCGAAGGGCCGCAGCACCCGGAACCGTACCCCGGCCGGCTCCAGTGCGCCCCGAGCAGCGCGTGCGGGTCGTGGTGCGCGCCGTCCAACAGCCGCCGCCGCTCGTCCCCCACCAGCGGCGCGGCGGCCAGTACCACGCCGCGCGCCGCCCCTCCCGCGCCGCGCCCCGGGGCGGTGTCGGCCGCCGCGCCGTGTCGCCACGCGCCGCCTCACCCTCCTGGACTCCGTCCGGCCGTGCTGTCGAAGCGGCGGGCGGCGACTGCGGCTGGGGCAGCGGCTGCCCCAGCACCCGGGCCGGGGACCGGTCGCGGGGGCCGGCGGGGCGCGCCGGCCGGGGCTCGGGGGACGGGCGTGCGGTCACGTGGGGGCCTCCAAAGCTTAGGGGACCGTCCGGGACCCGGCTCATGCTGTGTCCCGCGCGGCTGGCCCGGCGAGGCGCCGGATCGCGGACAGGGGGACGGGAAGCCAGTCCGGCCGGTGACTGGCCTCGTAGAGCACCTCGTAGACGGCCTTGTCGGTCTCGTACGCGCGCAGCAACTCCGGCTCCGCACGCGGGTCGTGGCCGCAGGCGGCGGCGTACCCCGCGCAGTACGCGGCCCGGGAGCGGCGTGCCCACTCGCGCGGCTCGCACGGCGCGACGGCGCTCCCCGGGCCGTGGTGCGCGCCGCTGGCGCCCACCGCCGCCGCGTAGTCGAACGACCTGAGCATGCCGGCGATGTCGCGGACCACGGGTTGCAGGCGCCGCCGCTCGGCCAGCGGGCTCGCGGGCTCGCCCTCGAAGTCGATCAGGCTCCACCGGCCGTCCCGCGTGCCGCGCAGCGCCTGCCCGAGGTGCAGGTCGCCATGGATGCGTTGGGCCGGCCAGGCGCGCCCGCTGTCGCCGAGCGCGGCGAGGTCGGCGTAGGCGCCGTGCAGCGCCCGGCGGAAGGGCCGGAGCGCGGGGACCGCGCCCGCCGCCGCGTCCAGCCGGCGCGACATGGCGGCCGTGAGATGGTCGATCTGCGGGGGGCCGAGTTCGGCGGTCGGCAGCGAGCGCGCCAGCGCGAGGTGGACCTTGGCGGTGGCCTGTCCCAGCGCGTGCGCGGCGGCGGTGAAGTCGGCGCCGCGCGCCAACTGGTCCAGGGCGTACCGCCAGCCGTCGGCACAGTCGGCGAGGTAGGGCTGGAGCAGCCCGAGCGTCGCCGGTGCGCCCGCTCCGGCCGCCTCGAACCACGTGGTGGGCGGGGGCACCCGACGGCAGCCGGTCCGGGCGAGGGCGAGCGCCACCGCCAGGTCGGGGTTGATGCCCGGCGCGATCCTGCGGAAGACCTTGAGGATGTACGCGTCGCCGTACACCACCGAGGAGTTGGACTGCTCGGCGGCCAGCGGGCGGGGCGTGAGTCCGGGCTCGATGGCGGCGCCCGGGGCACGCCGGAAGCGCAGCGGCCCGAGCGTGCCGGGCAGCCGCAGGCGTTCGAGGAGCAGCGCGGCCTGTCGCGGGTCGGCGAGCGCCTCGTGGAGCAGCGCCCCGGCCAGCGGCCCGGTGGCGGGTCGGCCGATGAGGGCGTGGGCCAGCCGCGGCGGCAGCGGCGCCGCCTCCCGCGCCCCGGCCGGCTCGCCCGCCCCGCCCACGGCGGCGGGCCCGGGCGCGGCCCGCACCGCCCCGCCCGCCGGCGGTGGCCCGGCGCCGTGCGGGTTCGGCGGCAGCACGCCGAGCAGCAGTTGGTAGCAGTCGGCTAGCTCGGCGGCCGGCCGCCGGCGCACGCGGGACGCGGAGGATGGTTTCGCCAACGCCCCGGCCCCGGCTGTGGCCCGGCCGGCGCGCCCCGCCGACCCGTCGCCCGCGCCCGCGTCGTCTCCTGGGTTGCTCTCCGCCCCGCCGCCGGCGGCACCCTCGGCGTCCTGGTACGGACCCTGGTGGGCCCGTACCAGCAGGTGCAGCAGGCCCGCCGCGGCCGTCGCGCGCCGCGCACGGGAGCAGCTCCGTCGCCGAGACCAGGGTGAAGCCGCTGATCGGGCGGCCCTTGCCGGCGAACCAGCGCTGCTGTGGCAGCCACTCGGTCAGCAGCGGCGCGAGCGAGGCCAGCAACCCGTCGTCGGCGCCGCTGCCGGCGACCGGCCCCGCCGCCGCGACCTGGCCCGCGCCGCCGGTACGCGGTCCGGCCCCGCGCGGGCCCGTGGCCGTGCCCGTGGGGCGAAGCTGCGCGGCGCTCGCCGTCGCGGGCGAGGGGTGGGGGGTGACCCCCGGGACATGGAGGAGTCCGACATGACGTCGCGTCCTTTCCCCGGGGCACACGACAGATAGGACGGAGTGTCCCGGATTGCTGCAATTTCTGGGCGGCGACGCGCTGTGGACGTACCTCGGGGAGCCGCCCGGGCGCGACGGTGCAGGAGGGCGGCCTACGAACGCGCGGGTCGCTGGCGGCACGCCACGGGCGCGCGCGACGTCGTACGCGGGCCCGGGGCGAGCGAGCCCGCCCAGGGCGCGGCGAGGAGGAGCCCGTGCGGGTAGGGGAGTGCGCGCGACGTCGGTCCGGCGGCACGGGCGAGGCGCCGGACCGACGGTGTCGCTCAGCCCACCGCTACCCGGTCGCGGGAGCCGTGGGCGTCCGCGCGGTCGACGCCGTCGGCGGGCCGCAGCCGGAACCAGTAGAAGCCGTGGCCGGCCAGCGTGAGCAGGTAGGGCAGCTCACCGATGGCGGGGAAGCGCACGCCGCCGATCAGCTCGACCGGGTGACGCCCGTCGAACGCCTTGAGGTCCAGCTCCGTCGGCTGCGGGAACCGCGAGAAGTTGTTCACGCACAGCACCAGGTCGTCGCCGTACTCGCGCAGGAACGCCAGGACGGCCGGGTTGCTCGACGGGAGTTCGGTGAAGGACCCGAGCCCGAAGGCCGGGTTCTGCTTGCGGATCTCGATCATCCGCCGGGTCCAGTGCAGCAGCGAGGACGGGCTGCTCATGGCCGCCTCGACGTTGGTCACCTGGTAGCCGTAGACCGGGTCCATGATCGTGGGCAGGAACAGCCGCCCCGGGTCGCACGAGGAGAAGCCCGCGTTGCGGTCCGGCGTCCACTGCATCGGCGTGCGTACGGCGTCCCGGTCGCCCAGCTAGATGTTGTCGCCCATGCCGATCTCGTCGCCGTAGTAGAGGATCGGCGACCCCGGCAGGGCCAGCAGCAGGGCGGTGAACAGCTCGATCTGGTTGCGGTCGTTGTCGAGGAGCGGGGCGAGCCGGCGCCGGATGCCGATGTTGGCCCGCATCCGCGGGTCCTTGGCGTACTCCGCGTACATGTAGTCACGTTCCTCGTCCGTGACCATCTCCAGCGTCAGCTCGTCGTGGTTGCGCAGGAAGATGCCCCACTGACAGCCGGAGGGGATGGCCGGCGTCTTGGCGAGGATCTCCGAGATCGGGTAGCGGGACTCGGGGCGCACCGCCATGAAGATGCGCGGTATGACCGGGAAGTGGAAGGCCATGTGACACTCGTCGCCGCCGCGCTCGAAGTCGCCGAAGTAGTCCACGACGTTCTCCGGCCACTGGTTGGCCTCGGCCAGCAGCATCGTGTCCGGGTAGTGCGCGTCGATCTCCGCCCGCACCCGCTTGAGCAGTTCGTGCGTGCGCGGCAGGTTCTCGCAGTTGGTGCCCGCCCGAGCCGACGGGCGACGGCGGCGTAGGTGAGTCCGTCCCGCAGTCCCGCTGCGATCTCCCGCCGGTCCTGGCGGGTGAGTCTCTCTCCGGGCATCGGCGTCCTCGTCGGTCGGCGGAGACACGAGGGTAATGCAACGAGCCGTGTTGCATTAAGAGGCAGGGTGCGTGCAACGATTTCACGCCTCTGAGCTGCTGATTTGCCGTTAAGCGTGCCGACTGTTGATTGACGAGTTTGTCTATGCAACGTAATTTCCACCGCGTCGTGAAGATCCTCAACGGGCGGGAGCGGTGCAACATGGGCGAGACCGACGTGCGGCGGGCGCTGGACTGGGCGGTGGCCTAGGGGCGCGTCCCCGGCATCGTCGCCGACATCAGGGACGGTGACCGGAGGTGGTTCGGCGCCGCCGGCGTGGCCGACCTCGAAACGGGCGCGCCGCGCCGACCGGGCGAGTACGCGCACACCGGCAGCGGCGGCAAGGCGTTCATCGCCACCGTGCTGCTGGCGCTGGCGGCCGAGTCCAGGCTGAGCATCGACGACCCGGTCAACACCTGGCTGCCGGGCCTCCTCGACCGCAACGGCTACGACGGCGACAGGATCACCATCAGGCACCTGCTTAGCAACACCGGCGGCCTCTTCTCCACCGGCATGGCGCCGGAGTTAACCAGCAGGTACGCCACCCGTGCCGCGTTCGCGAAGCACCGCTTCGACGCGTTCACCACCGAGCGACTGCTCGCCATACGGTGTCGCGGCCGCCGGTCGGCGCCCCCGGCGAGCGCTTCGAGTACTCCAACGGCGGCTTCTACGTCGCCGAGGCCATCATCGAGAAGGTCACCGGCAACAGCCTGGCCGAGGAGATCGAACGCCGGGTCGTCCGGCCGCTCGGCCTGACCGGCACCTTCGTACGCTCCGCCCAGGACGCGCGGTACCCCGACCCGCACCCGCGGGCCGCGGGCCTACTCCACGCTATTTTACAAGGACGGCACCGACCCGGCCGAGGTCACCCCGGAGAACTGGGAGTCGGCGATGGAGGAACCCGGGCTCGACCCCCTCGACGTCACCGAGTTCGCCACCTCGTGGGCGCCCGCCAACGTCGTCTCCACCACCAGCGACATGATCAGGTTCGTCGGCGCGCTGGCCTCCGGCACCCTGCTGCCCCCGCAGCAGCACCGCGCGATGTGGACCACGGTCTCCACCGAGGGGGGCAACTGGACGCCACACGCCCGGTACGGCCTCGGCGTCTCCGAGTTCGACCGGGCGGTGACGGGCGGCCTGACGCTGCGCGGCGTGGGCGGCAGCTTCTGGGGGTGCCTCTTCTACGCGGTGGGCACCGCCGACGGCGAGCACACCCTCTCCCTCCAGACCAACACCGAGTGGAAGAGCTGGGACGTGCTCTTCCGGGTCATCGAGGCGGAGTTCGGCGTCCGCCTCGGCGGGCGAGCGGGCCGCCCGCGAACAGCGCCCCGCGCGCCGCGCCGGGCGGACGCGGCGCGGTCAGCGCGTGGCCCGCCCGGCGCCTCGGGCCGGAGCCGGGTCCGGCTCCCCGCCCGCCGCCGGCGCGTCCGACGTTGCCGGCGCGCCCGGTGCGGTCGCCACGGAACCGGCCAGCAGCCGCAGGCCCGCGTCCGAGGCCGAGTCCGGCTCCGCGCTGAAGGCCAGCACGCCCTGCCCGTCGGAGTCGGGCAGCCGCAACATCTGGAACGCCAGCTCCAGCGGCCCCACCAACGCGTGGTGGAACACCTTCACGCCCCTGGTGCAGCCCCGCACCGGGTGCCGTGACCACAGCGCGGCGAACTCGGTGCTCTTCATCATCAACTCTCGCATCAGTTCGGCCAGTTGACGATCGTCGGGATGCTCGCCGGCGGCCAGGCGCAGCGAGGAGACCGCGCGCCGCGCCTCGAACTCCCAGTCCGGGTACAGCTCGCGCACGTGCGGGTCGAGGAAGAGCAGCCGCTGCGTGTTCGGGCGCTCGGCGGGCCGCTCCGGCGCCCCCGCGTCCAGGTGCCCGGCGAGCAGCGCGTGCCCCAGCGGGTTCCAGGCGAGCACGTCGTACCGCGTGTCGAGCACGAGCGCCGGCACCGCGCCCATCGCCGCGACGAGCTGACGGGTGGCGGGGCGGGCCGTGGCGGGGCGCGCGGCGGGGCGGCGCGCAGCGCGCCCGGGGCGGGCCAGGTTGCGCATGTGCGCGTGCTCGTCCGGGGTCAGGCGCAGCGCGCGGGCGAGCGCGTCCAGGACGCCGTTCGACGCATTGCCGCTCTGCCCCTGTTCCAGCCGGGTGTAGTACGCCACGCTCACGCCCGCGAGCTGCGCCAGCTCCTCGCGGCGCAGTCCCGGCACCCGGCGCTGGCCCCCGTAGGAGACCAGCCCGACGTCGGCGGGCTGGAGCCGGGCGCGGCGGCTGCGCAGGAAGTTTCCCAACTCGGCTGGTGTGTCTATGCCCCCAGTCTCCGTCAGCGCCGCGCCCGCTGCCTGCCCCTATCAGTGGCAGGCAGCGGCGGGCCCGGCCGGCCGCACGCGCGGGACGGGCGCGTGCCCCCGTGGGCGCCTCCGCGCGGGGCGGTGTCACCCGTTCAGGCAGTCGCAGAACGGATAAATAGCGTGTCTGATTACAGAAACGCAGAAATTTCGTGGATATTGGCGAATCGACTGGGTGGCCGCCGCTACCGTCGGAGCGTGAAGGCCATTCGTCGTTTCAAGGTGCGCCCCGTCCTCCCGGACCCCCTCAGACCGCTCAGCGACCTCGCGCGCAACGTGCGCTGGTCCTGGCGGCACCCCGAGACCCGCGAGCTGTTCCAGGCACTGGACCCGGACGGCTGGCGGGCCGCGGGCGGCGACCCGGTGCGTCTCCTCGGCTCGGTCCCGGCCGACCGGCTGGCCCGCCTCGCCGCCGACCCCGTCTTCGTACGCCGCCTCGCCGCCGCCGACGAGCTGCGCGCCTACCTGAGCGGCCCCCGCTGGTACCAACAGCAGGTCGAGCGCCGGTCGGCCGACGGCGGGAGCGGCGACGGCGGGACCGCCGGCGGCGACGGCCCCGCGTCGGGCGCGCTGCCGCGGGCCATCGCGTACTTCTCGCCCGAGTTCGGCATCACCGCCGCGCTGCCCCAGTACTCCGGCGGCCTCGGCATCCTCGCCGGCGACCACCTCAAGTCTGCCAGCGACCTCGGCGTACCGCTGATCGGCGTCGGGCTGCTCTACCGTCACGGCTACTTCCGGCAGACCCTCTCCCGCGACGGCTGGCAGCAGGAGCACTACCCCGTGCTCGACCCGAACGAGCTGCCGCTCACGCTGCTGCGCGAGACGGACGGCCGCCCCGCGCGCGTCACCCTCGCGCTGCCGGGCGGGCGCTCGCTGCGCGCGCACGTCTGGCAGGTGGACGTGGGCCGGGTGCCGCTGTTGCTGCTTGACTCCGACGTGGAGGAGAACGCGCAACGCGAACGGGACGTCACCGACCGGCTCTACGGCGGCGGCAGCGAACACCGGCTGCTTCAGGAGATGCTGCTCGGCATCGGCGGGGTGCGCGCCGTGCGCGCGTACTGCGCCCGTACCGGACACGCCGCGCCCGAGGTCTTCCACACCAACGAGGGGCACGCCGGCTTCCTCGGCCTGGAGCGCATCCGCGAACTCATCGCCGCCGGCGCCGACTTCGATACCGCCCTGGAGTCCGTGCGCGCCGGCACCGTCTTCACCAGGCACACCCCCGTGCCCGCCGGCATCGACCGCTTCGACCGCGAGCTGATCGCCCGCCACCTCGGCGACGGCGGCGATCTGGGCGAACTGCCCGTCGAGCGCGTCCTCGCGCTGGGCCGGGAGACCTACCCCGCGGCGAGGACGGCCTCTTCAACATGGCCGTGATGGGGCTGCGGCTGGCCCAGCGCGCCAACGGCGTCTCCACGCTGCACGGCCAGGTCAGCCGCGAGATGTTCGCCGGCCTGTGGCCCGGGTTCGACGCCGCCGAGGTGCCCATCACCGCCATCACCAACGGCGTGCACGCCCCGACCTGGGTGGCGCCCGAGGTGGCCGGGCTCGGCGCGCGGGTCGCCGGGCGCACCGCGACCGACGCCGGCGCCCGACCGGCGGACGCGACGGCGCACACCTCCGACGCGGACCTGTGGGCGCTGCGCCGCACCCTGCACGAGCGCCTCGTCGTCGAGGTGCGCGAACGCCTCGCCGCCTCCTGGCGGCAGCGCGGCGCCGACCGGGCCGAACTCGGCTGGATCGACGGCGTCCTCGACCCGGACGTGCTCACCATCGGCTTCGCCCGCCGCGTCCCGGCGTACAAGCGGCTCACCCTGATGCTGCACGACCGGGAGCGGCTCACCGAGTTGCTGCTGCACCCCGAGCGGCCGGTGCAGATCGTCGTGGCGGGCAAGGCGCACCCGGCCGACGACGGCGGCAAGCGCCTGATCCAGGAGCTGGTCCGGTTCGCCGACAACCCCCGGGTGCGGCACCTGCTGGTCTTCCTGCCCGACTACGGCATGGCCATGGCCCAGTGCCTGTACCCCGGCTGCGACGTCTGGCTGAACAACCCACTGCGCCCACTGGAGGCGTGCGGCACCTCCGGCATGAAGGCCGCCCTCAACGGCTGCCTCAACCTGTCGGTGCGCGACGGCTGGTGGGACGAGTGGTACGACCCGAACTTCGGCTGGGCCATCCCCATCGCCGACGCCTCGACCGCCGTCGGCGAGTTGGCCGAGGCCGACCAGGACCGCCGCGACGCGCTGGAGGCCGCGGCCCTCTACGACCTGCTGGCCCACCAGATCACCCCCCCCCGCTTCTACCAGCGCGGCGCCAGCGGCCTGCCCGACCACTGGCTCGCCATGGTGCGCCGCACCCTGACGACGCTGGGCCCCAGGGTCCTGGCGGGGCGGATGGTGCGCGAGTACGTGGAGAAGCTGTACGTGCCGGCCGCCCGGGCCACCCTGCGACCAGCGGGCCCGCCGCGCGGGAGCTGGCCCAGTGGAAGGCCCGGGTGCGGGCGGCCTGGCCGGGCGTCGCGGTGGACCACATCAAGGCCGAGAGCGAGCCACCTGCGGCGACTGCCCCCGCCTCGCCGCCCGCGCCCGCGGCTGCGTCGGGTGAGGGGGAGTGCGCCACGGTCGAGCTGGGCACCACGCTGACGCTGCGGGTCAGGGTCTCGCTCGGCGACCTGACGCTGGACGACGTCGAGGTGCAGGCGCTGGCCGGCCTGGTGGACGAGGCCGACCGGATCGGCGCCGCCCGCGCCGTCCCGCTCAAGCCGGTCGGCGGGCCGAGCCTGGAGGGGCACTGGTCGTACGCGGGCCCGCTCGCCCTCGACCGCTCGGGGCCCTACGGCTACATCGTCCGCGTCCTGCCCTGTCACGAACTCATTTTCAGCGGCGCCGAGTTGGGCCTGGTCGCGGCGCCGACGGAGCGCACCGGCGAGGAGGCCGGGCTGCTGATGCGCTGAGCCGCGCCCGGCGCGCGGTGGACTGGGGCGACGTGGGGCGGGCCCGGGGGAGTGTCCCCGGGCCCGCCCCACGTGCTGGTGCGGTGCCGCGCCGGGCGGTCGCCGCTGTGCTGTGTCGGGTTACTTGACGCCGACGCCGGCCCAGGCCGCGTCCACGCCCTTGACCTCGGCGCCGTCCGCGCTGTACAGGTCGGTCGCCGCCTTGAGGGTAGCCTCACGCGCGGCGGCGTAGTCCGTGTTGGAGGTCATGTACGTGGTCAGGGCCTTGAACCAGATCTTCTCGGCCTTGTCCCGGCCGATGCCCTCGACCTAGGAGCCGTCGGCGGTCGGGCTGTCGTACGAGACGCCGTTGATCTCTTTGGCGCCGCTGCCCTCGGAGGCCAGGTAGAACCAGTGGTTGGCGATGCCGGACGAGTAGTGGACGTCCACGTCGCCGGCGTTCTTGTCCCAGTTGTCGAGCGAGCTGCCGTCCTTGGAGGGCTTGTCCATGTACCGCAGCGGGCTGCCGTCGCCACGGATATCGATCTCCTCGCCGATGAGGTAGTCGCCGACGTCCTCGCCGTTGTCGGCGTTGAACTCGACGGCCGTGGCGAAGATGTCGGAGGTGGCCTAGTTTAGGCCGCCGGACTCGCCGCTGTAGGTGAGGTTGGCGGTGGCCGAGGTGACGCCGTGCGTCATCTCGTGCGCCGCGACGTCGATCGAGGTCAGCGGGTGCGTGTTGCCCTCGCCGTCGCCGTAGGTCATGCAGAAGCAGGAGTCCTGCCAGAACGCGTTGGAGTAGTTCTGGCCGTAGTGCACGTTGGACGTGGCGCCCTGGCCGTCGCCCTTGATGCCGTCCCGACCGTGCACGGACTTGTAGTAGTCCCAGGTCAGGGCGGCGCCGTAGTGCGCGTCGACGGCGGCGGTTTGGGCGTCCTCCGGCTTGCCGGTGCCCCACTTGTCGTCGTCGGTCAACGCCTCGCCTTGGCCGCCCTGCCCGTTCTTCAGGTCCAGCGTCTTGTGGCCGCCGCGCTCGCCGTCGGTCAGCGTGTAGCCGCTGCCCTCCTTGGCGGTGCCCAGCTCGACCTCGCCGCTGTACTGGCTGGAGCCGGTGCCGTTCTTGACGCCCCGGAAGGTGAAGAGTTCCTTGCCGGTGTTGGCGTCGGTGATGACGTGCAGCTCGTTGGGCGTGCTGTCGGCGGCCCAGATCACCTTGCGGGGCGCCTTGTCGGCCTTGGCCAGCTTAGGCGTCGTTCGGCCCGCGCGGCCTTGATCGGGGCCCGCTCGGCGGCCGACGGGGGCAGCTTCGCCTGGGTGGAGGCGACCTTGATGGTGGCCTTCGTCGCCTTGGTGACGCCCTTGAGCTTGCCGCCCTTGGATCAGGTCGCCGCCGAGCACCGGGAGGCCGGCGAAGGTGCGCTCGTAGCGGGTGTGCGTGGTGCCGTCCGCGTCCTTGGATACGTCCTTGACGACCAGCTTCTCCTGCGCGCCGAGCCGCAGCGTCCTCGCGGTCTCGGCCTTGGTGGCGTCGGCGTCGCGCAGCAACGCGGCCCGCTCGGCAGGGGGGGAGCTTGACGGGCATCGCTCCGCGGTTGGCCATGCTGGACATGGGGGCGGAGGCGTCGGGGGCGGCGCCGCCGTCGGTGTCGGCGGTGGCGCTGATGGCCTGCACGCCGACGGCGAGCATGGCGACTACGGCGACGAACGCACCGGTGGCGGCCGTTCGTCGATGGGGGTGCGTCTCACGCGGAACTCCTTCTACTGCCGCCGCGGTGGCGATGGCCCGGGATGACCGGGCGGCTGGGTGGTCGCCCGGGCAGAGCGAAGCGAGCTGAACAGCGCGTGGGGGGGACGGTGCGACATGGGGGCCGGGCGCGCTGGCACAGCGCTCCTGGCGCCGCCCGGGGAGCGGTGACGTGGGCGGGGCGCGGTGGCGACGTGCTATTGCGGGGACAGCGCGTGGCCCGATGTGCCGGACACGTGAGGAGCCACCGTCGCGCGGCGAGGTGCTGTGGGGGAACCATGTGGCGGACGAGGGGAAGAATGCCATCACGACGATGTACATGTCAGGGTCCCGTCGGAAAGTTGTCCAAAACCGTCCGTTGACGAAACGGAGACGTCCGTATAGCAGATGTCGGGGCCGTCCTGACCCCCGCCCGGTGGCCCGCCGCCGCGCACCGGCGCACCCCGTGTCCCGGCGCGGGGTCCGCACGGCGCGGCGGCCGCGGCGGCGCCGGGGCGGGCGCCGGCGACCCCACGGCGGTTGCACCGACGACCGTCACGGGCAAGCCGGGCGCGCACCCCAGGTCACGCCCGACCCCCTGGGCCACCCGCGCCACCCGGGCCCGCGCCGCGCGCCGCGAACCGGGCGCAGCGACCGCTCGTGGCCGGGGCGGTTTCCGTACGATCATGAGATGACGAACCCCGCTGACGGGCTCGACGAACCGCCCAAGTCCCTCACCGACCAGCGCGTGCTCCTCGACGGCTACCTCGACGCCTACCGCGACGCGCTGCACCGCAAGCTGGACGGCCTCAGCGAGCGGGAACTGCGCACCAGCCGGCTGCCCTCCGGCTGGACGCCGCTGCAACTGGTCAAGCACCTGACCCACGTCGAACTGCGCTGGCTGGTCTGGGGCTTCTGCGGCACGACGATGACCGAGCGGCGCGCCTCGGGAGACCGGGGGCCGGGCGACCGCTGGCACGTCGCCGAGGACGAGAGCCCGGCCGACGTGCTGGCCGAGCACCGCCACCAGTGCGCGCGCTCGCGCGAGATCGCCGCCGGCGTGCCGGCCGAGCGCCGCGCGAGCCTCGGTGGCCGGTTCTCGACGGAGGAGGCGCCGACGCTCGGTTGGATCCTCTTCCACCTTCTCCAGGAGTACGCCCGCCACCTCGGCCACCTCGACGTGGCCCGCGAGTTGGCGGACGGCCGCACGGGCGAGTGAGCGCGCCGGGACGCACGGCCGGCGGAGGCTGAAAACGACACAGCGGCGGGGTGTGAGCCGGCCGCATCCGACTCACACCCCGCCGTCCCACGGCGGCCCGCTCCCGATGGTCCCCAGCCCACTGCTGGCCGGTCACGGTCCGCCGCCTACCCCGCGCACCGCCGCGTTCGCGCGCCGTCCACGCCGCCGGTTTCGGTGGTACCGGTTCGACGCGCGGCGCGAGGCGGCCGACGCCGTGGTGGGCGGGGTCACCCCCGCTCATCACCGGCGCCCGCGCGGGGCGCGCTCAGAAGTCGTACGGCTTGGCGGTGTTCCAGTTCGTCACGTCCGCGCTGGACCAGGTGAACTTCGAGACCGCGCCCTTGCTGGTGAAGGCGTTCAGCTCGACGGCCGGGCTGGTGTCGCCGCCCTGGTCGCGCAGCGCGAGCGACAGCTCCGTGGAGGTGCGCTTCTTCTCGCCGTCGGCGAAGAGGTCGACGGCCGAGTAGACCTTGGCGCCGGGCTTCAGGGTGATGCGGGCGGTGCCGCCGGGGGCGTCCTTCTTCGAGTGCGGCAGCACGTTCACCGTGTCGCCGAGCATGACGGAGGGGGACGCGGTGACCCAGCACGGCTTGGAGTCGGCGTTCATCGCCGTCACCAGCAGGTGCTCACCGAGCTGCTTGGGGAACCGGTGCAGCACGTCGTACGAGATCTCGTCGCCCGAGCACTGCCGGACACTGGTGCTTGTGGCCCGCGGCGCGGGCTTCTTCTTGGCGACCGCGACGGTCTTCTGGGTGCTGGTCACGGTCTTGGCGCTCGCCACGGTAACCTGGTGGCCGGCGGCCGCGGGTGCGGCGCCCTTGCGCGCGATTACCTGGCCGGTTGCCTGCTCCACGCTCGTGGTGCTGGTATACGGCGCGGCGTGGGCCACGGTGCCGGTGCGGGTCTGGGTGCCGCTGTCGGTGGCCGAGTTGGCGTAGGCGGTGAAGCCGAGGGCGAGGGCGGTGGTGGCTCCGGCGACGGCGGCGATGCGGATGCGAGAGGTGCTCATGACGGGGGTCCCCCTGTTGTGCTGGTTCGGATTCAGCGGTGGTCATCTCCGCTGTTGACACCACTGTGTCGGGGGCCGCTGCCGCTTCGCTTACGCACGGCTGTCGTCTCGCTGACGTGCTGCTTCGAGCGGGAAACGGGGTGGCTAACGCGCCCGGGCGGCCGTGGCGGCCCGCGCGCGTCCGCCGCTCACACCGCCGGCAGCGCGCGGGCGTGCGCGGCGGCCAGCGCGACCCGCGCGGCCCGGTCCGCGGTGCCCTCGTCGACCGGCTCGCCCGTGCACACCAGCCGGAAGTAGATCGGCGCGGCGAGGGTCTTGAGGAGTTCGGCGGGCTCGGTCTCCGCGGGGAGTTCGCCGCGCTCCACGGCGCGGGTGACCACGGGCTCCGCCCGCCGGAACCGGTCGTCGAAGAGCGCGCGCTTGACGTCGGCGAGCCGGGGGAGGCGGGCGGCCTCCGCGAGCACGGTGGTGATCAGGGCGCGCCCCGCCTGCGTGGACACGCTGGCCACGAGCGCCTGGGCCAGCGCGCGCAGGTCGCCGGCCACCGACCCGGTGTCCGGTATCGGAATGTCGGTAGCGAAATGGCTGGTCAGCGCGTCGACGACCAGGCTGGGCGCGTCCTTCCAGTTCCGGTAGACCGTCGTCTTGTGCACGCCGGCCCGCTGGGCGACGCCCTCGACGGTCAGCCCCGCGTACCCGGTCGTCGCGAGTTCGGCGAGGGTCGCCGCCAGCACGGCGGTGCGCATCTTGTTGCCGCGTCCGACGGCGGGGACGCGCCCGGTGGGCGTGGCGGCGGACTCCATTGCAACTCCCTGTTGCGTTGACGGTGGATGGTGCGACAGGATCAAGCTATCGCAACTTCAAGTTGCGATGCGGCCGTGCCGTGCTGTGCCGTGTCGTGCTGTGCCCTGTCACGCGGCGCCGCGTCACGCCGTACCGCGCTGCCGTACGCGCGACCGCCACCTCCGCCCTCCCCGCCCCCGGAATCGAGGCCCCATGTCCCGCCCTCCCCAGGTCAGTGCCCGCAACGCGCCGCGCGACCACCCGACCCACCCGCCGACCGCCCCCCCCACGCGCCCGCCGCCGCGCGGACGCGCACCCCAGAGGGACGCCGAACCCGCTCCCCGGCCAGCGGGGCCGACTGGCCGTGGTCACCGGCTCCAACAGCGGCATCGGCTACGTCACCGCCCGCGAACTGGCCCGGAGCGGCGCCCACACCGTGCTGGCCTGCCGCGACCCCGGACGGGGGCGCGCCGCGGTGGAACGGCTGCGCGCCGAGGTCCCCGGCGCCCGCGCCGAACTACGCGTCCTCGGCCTCGCCAACCTGGCGTCCGTGCGCGGCTTCGCCACGGCCTGGCCCCACGACCGGCTCGACCTCCTGGTCAACAACGCCGGCGTGGCCATGGTGCCCTTCTCCCGGACCGTCGACTGCTTCGAGTCCCAGTTCGGCGTCAACCACCTGGGCACGTTCGCGCTCACCGGCCTCCTCTTGCCGTACCTGCTCGCGGCCGCCGATCCGCGCGTGGTCACGGTCAGCAGCGAGGGCCAGCGCTTCGCCCGCTTCGACATGACCAACCTCAACGCCGAGCGCCACTACCGAGCGGCCTTCGCCTACGTGCAGTCCAAGCGGACCAACCTCTACTTCGCCAAGGAACTCCAACGCGGGGCCGACGCCCGCGGGCTGCGGCTGCGCAGCGTCGCGGTCGCCCACGGACTCACCCGCTCCAACGTCCTCACCGGCGGCGCTCACCGCACCCGCGGACGGGCCTACCGGCTCCTGGTCCGACTGCTCGTGCGCGCCGCCTTCCGCCCCACGCCGGCGGGCGCCATGACCTCGCTCTACGCGGCCACCGCCCCCCCCCACGTGCCCGGCGGCGGCTACGTGGTGCCCGACGGCCCCTTCCAGCTCCGTGGCGAGCGCGTCCTGCGCACCCGGGAACGCGCCCTCCAGGACCCGGCCACGGCCCACCTGCTGTGGGCCCGCTCCGAACAGCTCACCGGCGTGCGGTACCCCTGGCCCGCCGAGCCGCCGCGCGCGGGCTGACCCCGCCCCGGCCCCTGCCTCACGGCCGGCAGCGCCGCCGGGCCGCCTCGTAACGCGCCCGCAGCCCCTCGTCCGCCGACACCCGCAGCAGCACGCCGAGCGCCCGCACCGCACCGTCGTCGTAGCCGCACGCCTCCGCCTCGCGCGCCGCGTCCTCCAGGCGCCGCACGCCCTCGGCCCGCTCACCCAGGTCGATCAGCGCCTCGCCGGCGGCCGAGAGCAGCAGCACCCGGGAGGCCACCGACATGTCCGAGTCCCCCGCCAGGTCAAGTGCCGCCAGCGCCGTCTCCAGGGCCTCCCGTGGACGCTCGGCGTCCAACTGGTGCCGGGCCAGGTGATACATGGCCAGCCGCTCGGTGTGCCGGTCGGCGACGGCGCGTGCCAACTCGGCGGTCCGTACGCACCCCTGCTCCGCCTCGTCCAGGCTGCCGAGCGCCGCCTGCGCCAGCGACAGGTTGACCAGCGCGGTCGCCTCCGCGCGCCGGTCGCCGACCCGGCGGGCCAGCTCCGGCGCGTCCTCCAGGTGCGCCACCGCCTCCCTTGGCCGGCCCTCCTCGATCAGCACCCACCCGAGCAGCGCCGACACCCGGGACTCGCCCCGGGGATCGGCGTCGGCCCGCGCCGCCGCCAGGGCCAGGCCGAGCAGCGGGGCCCAACTGTCCCGCACCCGCCACACCATCAGCGGCCACAGGCCGAGCACGATCCGCCAGGCCCGCCCGTGCCAGCCGGCCGCGTGCGCCGCGCCGGCGAGCAGCGCCAGGTCCTCGCGCTCGGCCGCGTACCAGGCCATGGCCTGATCGCGGCCGGCGAACGCCCGGACCGCCGGCGGCCGGCGGAAGTCCGGGGGCAGCGCAAAGCACTCTTCCTGGCTCGGCTCGGCCGCCCCGGCCGCGGCCAGGGCGGTGGCCACACACTGGTCGAGCACCCGGACCAGGGCCTCGCGGTCCGCGTCGAGCCCGCGCGCGTACAGCCGCACCAAGATCGTGCAGCGTCCAACGGTCCGGCGCCGTCCGGATGACGAGGTGGGCGGCGGCGAGCTGGTCCATGGCGGCCTCGGCCGTCTCCGGGGCCGTGCCGGCCAGCGCCGCCACCGCGTACCGGTCCACATGGGTCCCGGGGTAGCGGCCGAGGTACGCGAAGTGGTGCGCCATGCCCTCGGGCAGCCCGCGCACGGTGAGCCGCAGCGCCGCCCGCACCCCCGTGTCCTCCACGTCCAACAGGTGCAACCGGCGCGACTCGTCCGACAGTTCGGCGCTCATCGCCTCCAGCGACCACCCCGGCTGGTCCGCCAGGCGCGCCGCCGCCACCCGCAGCGCCAATGGCAGCCCCCCGCACAGCTCGGCCAGCCCCCGGGCCGCCGCCTCCTCCGCGGCCACCCGCTCGGGCCCGAGCACCGCGGCCAGCAGCGCCGTGCTGTCTGCCGGCTCCAACACGTCCACCGGGACGGGGCGGGCGGCGTCGGAGGCGATCAGGCCGTGCAGCCGGTTCCGGCTGGTGACCACCGTCACGCAGCGCGCGCCGCCCGGCAGCAACTCCCTGGCCTGCGCGGAGTCGCGCGCGTTGTCGAGCACCACCAGGAGCTGCCGGTCGGCGGTCAGGCAGCGGAACAGCGCGGAGGCGGCCTGCGCCGACTCGGGCACCTGCCGCGGCGCGACCTGCAACGCCAACAGGAAATCCCGCAACACCTCCAGGTGCGCCGGCTCGCGGGTGTCGCTGAAGCCGCGCAGGTCGGCGTAGAGCAGCCCGTCCGGGAACCCGGCGCGGTTGCGGTGCGCCCACCGCACCACGAGCGCCGTCTTGCCTACCCCGGCCGGCCCGGTGACCAGGCAGACGGGGGGCCGTGCCGACGGTGGCCCGGGACAGCGTGGCCAACTCCGCCGCGCGCCCGTGGAACCCGCGCGGCATGCGCGGCAACAGGTCCACCGTGCCGGGTAGCGGCGGCCCGAGCGGCGCGCTGGGCAACCTCGGCGCGCCCGCGCCCGGGGCCGGCTGTGCCTCATCTCCCTCGCCGCGCAGCGCCACCGCGTACGCGTCCACCAGCTCGGGCCCCGGGTCCACGCCCAGCTCGTCGGCCAGCAGCCGCCGGGTGCGGTGGAACAGGTGCGGTGGAACCAGTCCAGCGCCTCCGAGCGCCGCCCCGCCCGCTGGAGCGCCGTCATCAGCGCGGCCGACAGCGACTCGCGCAGCGGATGGGCCGCGGCCTCCGCGCGCAGCACGGCGGCGGCCCGGGCGTGCTCGTCGAGGCGCGCGTACGCCGCGGCCAGCAGCTCGACGGAGGTCAGCCGCCGCTCCTCCAGCGCCTCGGCCGCGGCCACCACCGTGCGACTCGGGTACGCCCCGGTCAGCGCCGGCCCCTGCCACAGCGCCTCCTCGTACAGCGCCACCGCGTCGGCGCTGGCCCGCTGGCTGCCGGCGAGCGTCACCAACTCCTCGAAGCGGTGTGCGTCCAGGAGGCTATCCGGCATCCGCAGCACGTACGCCGCGCCCTGGGTGGCCAGCTCGACCCCGAACGCCCTGGCGTCCGCCTCGGCGAGCAGCGCCCGCAGCCGCGACACATGGCCCTGGATGACAGTACGGGCGCGCATCGGCGGCTCGTCGTCCCACAGGGTGCTCATCAGGTGCTCCACCGGCACCGGCCGGTTCGCCCGCAGCAGCAGGGCCGTGAGCAGGCTGCGCCGCTTGGCCGGGCCGACCGACAACTCGCCGGCCTCGGTAGCCACGGAAACCGCTCCGAGCAGCCGGAACTCCACTGACGCAGCCTCCTGAAGGAATAAGTTAGATTACCTCCAGCAGGCGGTGCCCCAGCGCGCCCGACCCCCCACCGGGGCGGGGGTGGCGCCCGGCCTACACCAGGCTGTCCCGCCACGCCTGGTGCAGGTCGGCGAAGCGGCCCCGGCCCGCGATCAGCTCCGAGGGCGGGCCGTCCTCGACGATGCGGCCCCCGGCCATCACCAGCACCCGGTCGGCGATCTCCACCGTGGACAGCCGGTGCGCGATGACGACGGCCGTACGACCCCGCAGCACCGTGTCCATCGCCCGCTGCACGGCCCGCTCGCCCGGGATGTCGAGCGAGGAGGTCGCCTCGTCCAGGATGACCACGCCGGGGTCGGCGAGCAGCGCCCGTGCGAAGGCCACGAGTTGCCGCTGACCGGCCGATATTCGCCCGCCCCGCTTGCGGACGTCCGTGTCGTACCCGTCCGGCAGCGCGGCGATGAAGTCGTGCGCGCCGATGGCCTTGGCGGCCCGCTCGATGTCCTCCCGGGTGGCGTCCGGCCGGCCGATGGCGATGTTGTCGGCCACGGTGCCGGAGAACAGGAACGCCTCCTGTGTGACCATCACCACCCCGCGCCGCAGGTCGGGCGTGGCCAGCTCGCGCAGGTCCACGCCGTCGAGCAGGACGCGCCCGTTGTCGCGCTCGCCGGCCGGTACCGGCGGCGGGTCGTAGAACCGGGCCAGCAGCTTGGCCAGTGTGGACTTGCCGGCGCCGGTCGCCCCGACCACCGCGACCGTCTGCCCGGCGGGCAGCGTCAGGTCGAAGCGCGGCAGCACCTCGCCCCCCGTGCGGTACGCGAACCGCACCCCGTCGAAGACGACCTCCCGACCGGGTCGCCCGGCCGGCCGCTCCGGCAGCGGCTTGGGGTCCACCGCCTCGGGCACCGACGGGCGCTGGGCCAGCAGACCGGCGATCTTGTCCAGCGAGGCGGCGGCGGACTGGTAGGCGTTGAGGAACATCCCGAGCCGGTCGATCGGGTCGTAGAGCCGGCGCAGGTAGAGCGCCGCCGCCGCCAGCACGCCCAGCTCCAGGCCGCCCGAGGCCACCCGGTAGGCGCCCCACATCACGATCGCGGCCACCGCGAAGTTCGCCACCAGGCGCGAGCCGACCACGTACCGGGCCATCTCCAGCATGGCGGTGCCGTTGACCCGCTCGTGGCTCGCGTTGAGCTTGCCGAAGTCCCGCTCGTTCGCCCGCTCGCGGCGGAACGCCTGCACCGGGCGGATGCCGTTCATCGTCTCGGTGAACTTGACGATGAACGCCGCCGTCGCCGTCGAGCGCTCGGCGTACACGCGCCGGGAGCGCCGCTGGAACATCCGCACGAGCAGGACCAGCGGGGCGAACGAGGCGATGGCCGCGGCGCCCAGGCCCCAGTCCAGGTAGAGCAGGAGGAAGGAGATGTAGATGACGGAGAGGAAGACGCCGAGCAGCTCCTCCAGGCCCTCGGTGAGCAGTTCGCGCAGCGACTCGACGTCGGAGGTGGAGCGGGCGATCAGCCGGCCCGAGGTGTAGCGCTCGTGGAAGTCCACGCTCAGCGCCTGCCCGTGCCGGAAGATCCGGCCCCGCAGGTCGAGCAGCACGCCCTGGCTCACGTAGGCCGACACGCGCACGAACGTGTACTGCAGGAGACCGGCCAGCAGCGCGCTGCCGAGGTACGCCACGGCCACGGCGATCAGCGGCCCGTTGTCGTCGGAGCGGAAGGCGGGCACGGCGGTGTCGATGGCGTACGCGACCAGCAGCGGACCGGCCTGCACGGTGGCCTGCTGGAGCAGGATCAGCACGGCCGCCAGCCACACGTGCCGGCGCAGCGGCGCGAGCAGCGAGCGCAGCAGCGTGCGCGAGGCGCTCTTGGGGGTGGGCAGGTCGTCCCGGTCGAACGGGTCGCCGGCGCCGGGGGCGGGCGGGCCCGCACCGTCGCCGCTGCCGCCGTCGCCGCCGGTGCCCCGGCCGCCCCCGCCGCCCGGTCCGGACGGCCCGTCGCCCTGCCCGGGGCCGTCGCCGGGGCCGTTGCCGTCGGTGTGACCGCTAGCGACGGGCTCGCTGGAGACGCTGGTGGTCATGGCTGGTCGCTCCCCTCGCCGGACATCAGTGCCGCGTACTCGGCGTTCGTACGCAGGAGTTCGTGGTGGGTGCCCACGGCGCTGACGCGGCCGTCGGACAGCAGTGCGACCCGGTCGGCGAGCAGCACCGTGGAGGGGCGGTGCGCGACGACCAGGGCGGTGGCCTTGGCGAGCACCTGCCGCAGCGCCGCCTCGACCAGCGCCTCGGTGTGCACGTCCAGCGCGGAGAGCGGGTCGTCCAGGATCAGGAAGCGCGGGTTGCCGACGACGGCGCGGGCCAGCGCGAGCCGCTGCCGCTGGCCGCCCGACAGGCTCAGCCCCTGCTCGCCGACCTGGGTGTCGACGCCCTTCGGCAGCGCGTGGACGAACCCCGCCTGCGTCACCTCCAGGGCCCGCTCCAACTCGCGCGGCCGGGCGTCGGCCGCCCCCATCAGCACGTTCTCCCCGGCCGTCGCCGAGAACAGCGTCGGCTCCTCGAAGGCCACGGCCACCAGGGCGCGCAACTCGCTCCGGGATAGGGCGGTGATGTCCACACCGTCCACGGTGATGCGGCCCTCGGTGTGCTCAAGGAGTCGGGGCACCAGCGCGGTCAGCGTCGTCTTGCCGCTGCCGGTCGTCCCGACCAGGGCCATCGTCTCGCCGGAGCGGACGTGCAGGTCGACGCCGCGCAGCAGCGGCGGGGAGTCGGGGGGCGCGTCGGGATACTGGAAAGAGACGTCCACGAACCGCAGCCCGTCGTGGGCCGCGTCCGCCCGCCCGGGGTGGTCGGCCGGCGCGGGTGCGTGCGCCGGGTCCGCCGCGGCGGAGGCCGACGGGGTGCCCGCGGGCGCGGCCTCGGCCTCCGGCGCGTCCATCACCTCGAAGTAGCGGTCCGTCGCCGTCGCCGTGTCGTTGCTCACCGCGATCAGGAAGCCGATCGACTCCACCGGCCAGCGCAGCGCGAGGGCGGTGGACAGGAACGCCACCAGCGTGCCCGCCGAGATGTCCCCGTCGGCGACCTGCACCGTGCCGAGCACCAGGGCCGCGCCGAGCGCCAGCTCGGGCAACATCATGATCAGCGCCCACAGGCTGGCCAGCAGGCTTCCCTTGCGCAGCTCCGTCTCCCGCAGCCGCAGCCTCAGTGAACGGAACGCGCGCGCCTGGCCCCGGTGCTGCCCGAAGCCCTTGACGATGCGGATGCCGAGGACGCTCTCCTCCACGAGGGTGGTCAGATCGCCGATCTGGTCCTGGGCCCTGCGCGCCGCCAGTGAGTACCGCTTCTCGAAGTACGAGCACAGGATTACCATCGGCACCGCCGGCACCATCAGGACCAGCCCGAGGTGCCAGTCCTGGGCCAGCAGGATGCCGAACCCGATCAGGATCGTCGCGCCGTTGACCACCAGGAAGGTGAGCGGGAACGCCAGAAACAGGCGTACGAGTTGCAGGTCGGTGGTGGCCCGCGACAGGAGCTGGCCCGAGGCCCAGCGGTCGTGGAAGGAGACCGGCAGCCGCTGCAGGTGCTGGTAAAGGTCGGCCCGCATCGCCGCCTCCACCGACGCGAGCGGCCGGGCCACCAGCCAGCGCCGGATGCCGAACAGCACGGCCTCGGCCACGCCGATCGCCAGCAGCAGCGCACCGCCGAGCCACGTGCCGCCCGGGTCCCGGTCGGCCACCGGCCCGTCCACGATCCACTTCAGCGTGATCGGGATGACCAGCCTCATGCAGGAGGCGACGATCGCTACCAGCGCCGCGCTGACCAGCCGGCCCCGGATGGGCCGCACGTACGGCCACAGCCGCAGCAACGAGCGCACGGTCGACCGGCCCTTCGCCGGTCCCGCATCCTCGCGGGCACCCTCCGGGGAGGGCGCCTCCCGCTCCGTCGTCGTCACTTCATCTGTCGCAGCCATCAGGGGCGAGACTACGGTTCACCACTGACATCGCTCACTGGATTTTTTGGCCGACATCGGCGGACCTCCCCCCCCCGCCCACCCCTGTGACCTCGTACGACACCCCACGCCGCGGGCAGGGAGCATCCGTTGGTACCCCGCCCGCCCCGAGGCGCGACGGGCGCACCGTCGGCGCCGCCGGCGCACAGCCCCTCGCACGGCGCGCCCGCCCCGAGCCGTGGGAGACCGGGCCACGCGCCGACGAGCCGGCCGCGCGCCGGACGAGTCGGCCGCGCGCCGCCGACGGGGTCAGCGAGACCGGTCGCCGGCGCCGGACCGCCGGCCGCCGTGGCCAGGCACCGAGCGTCGGCGTACCGTCACGGTCGGCAGCGCGCGTGCCCCGGGCAGTCGTACGAACCGCCAAGTTCCGCCGCGCGAAACGCGGAAACGGGGGGCCGCAGCCCGGTTCCGTACCGCCGACCCCTGCGAACGGGGCGCACGGAGGCGCATACTGAGGCCAATGACAAAGCCTGCTGCTCCGAAGCGTCGTTTGCCGACCAGCCCCTTCAAAGCCCCGGTCATCCCGGGGCCAAGCACTTCGCCGTGGGTAACCAGGTCACCCACGACATGTACGGCCTCGGCCGGGTGATCGGCGTCGAGGAGGGAATCGCCGCGCTCGTGGACTTCGGTCCGGCGCAGATGCGCATCCTGAGCCCGTACGCCAAGATGACCAAGCTGTAGCACCGCCGTGCCCGCCCGCGGCACGCCAGGCCCCGCCGGGGGCCTGTAACCTATAGGGAGACCTCTCATCGAACCGACGCCGCTGTTCTCCGCTCCGGAAGGGCAGCCCCGCCGTTCCGCCACAGCATCGCCGTCTCCAGCGACCAACCCCTTCCAGGCCGCGGACTTCGGGGAGGACGACACCGCCCCGGCCACGGACGCGCGCCGGCCCGCCGCCGGTCCGCGCGCGGCGCGTTCCACTGCCGCCTAGCTCGGCACGAGCGATGGCGGCAGCGCCCGCCGGGCGCTGCCGCCCCCGTCGCCGAACTCCACCGAAGCGGCCGGCACTCGCCGAGTGCCGGCCCGAAGCGTGCCGATCGATCGCATCGGCCGCGTCCGCGCAGGTGCGGCGAGGGCGCGCCCGGGCCACCTCGCGCGGCCCCGGCAGTCACCGGCGCCGGCGCCCGGCTCGGCCGGCGTTCGCGCGCCGTGCTCCCTTGCCGCACCCGGGTGTCGCCTCCCCAGAAGTCCCCGCCCCGCGGGGGTGTCCCCGTTCCGTAGCGGGTCCGTCTGGAGTGGGTCGTCCCCGCGCGTGCGGGGACGAGCGCCCGTGGCCTCGCCCCCGCTACGGGCCCGGCCGCGTCTCCGCGGCCGGCCCGTCGCGCTGTGCTGACGTGGCCGGAACCCCGTTCCCGTGCGTCGATTGGCCTTCCCGTGGCGCGGCGCGCGAGCGTCGTGACGGCTGTTGGACCGGCGGCTCGCCGTGCTCGCCGATGGCCCGCGTTCCGCGTCTGACTTGGAACGGAACGGTGACATTCGCAGTCAGTCCACTTTCCGTACGTTGTGGTTGTCTATCGCCATGCGTGCAGGTGTTCGCACGACGGGGAGCCGCGGGGCGCGGCCGTTCGAGGGGAGACGACCGGGTGAACGTGCAGGGGATGTCCGGGGTGCGACGGCGCCGGGGGCTGCTCGGGGTGCTGCTGGGGACGACGCTGCTGCTGGTGTCCGCGTGCCGCGGCGACTCGGGCGACGACGGTGACGAGGGCAAGGGCGGCGACAACAAGGCGTCGCGGGCCGTGGTCTCCATCGCGCCCCGCGACGGCGCCGTCGACGTCGGTACCAGTGGTGTCCTGAAGGTCACCGCCGACAAGGGCAAGCTCAGCTCGGTCAAGGTGGCGGACAGCAAGGGCAACGTTGTCGCCGGCAAGATCGCCGACAACGGGGCGAGCTGGCGGCCCACCGGCCATCTGGGCGCCTCCACCAAGTCCACGGTGGACGCCGTCGCCAAGGACGGTGAGGGTCGCGAGTCGGCCAAGCACGCGTCGTTCACTACCCTGGTCCCCAAGGACACCTTCGTCGGCCACTTCACCCCCGAGAACGGGGACACGGTCGGCGTCGGCATGCCTGTCTCGCTCAACTTCAGCCGTGCGATCACCAACCGGGCGGCCGTGGAGCGCGCCGTCAGCGTCACCGCGCAGCCGTCCGTGCCGGTCGAGGGCCACTGGTTCGGCAACCAGCGCTTCGACTTCCGCCCCGAGAAGTACTGGGCCGCGGGTACCAAGGTCACGCCCAACCTGCGGCTCGACGGCGTCGAGGGCACCCGCGGGGTCTAGGGAACGCAGGCCAAGACCGTGCGGTTCACCGTGGGGCGCGATCAGGTCAGCACCGTGGACGCGAAGACCAAGAAGATGACGGTTGAGCGGGACGGCAAGGTCATCAAGACCCTCCCGATCACCGCCGGAGCGCCGGGCACCGAGACGTACAACGGCACGATGGTGGTCAGCGAGAAGCACACCGTGACCCGGATGAACAGCGACATGGTCGGCTTCGGGGGCGAGTACGACATCAAGGACGTGCCGCACGCGATGCGCCTGTCGACCTCGGGCACCTTCATCCACGGCAACTACTGGTCCGGCAGGCCGACCTTCGGTTCGGTCAACGCGAGCCACGGCTGCATCGGCCTCTTCGACCAGCGCGGCGGCGGTGACAGCTCCACGCCGGGCGCCTGATTCTTCCGCAACTCGCAGGTCGGCGACGTGGTCGTGGTCAAGAACTCGCAGGACGAGACCATCAGGCCCGACAACGGCTTCAGCGGCTGGAACATGCCCTGGTCGGAGTGGACCGCCAAGCAGTGAGCACCCGCGGCCCCGCGCCCGGCCGCCCGCCTGTGACGTGCGTCGGGGGGCCGCCCGTCGCCCTGTTAGTGGGCGCTAACCTGCGCTCATGACTGAGACTGTGCACCTTGAGGTCGCCGACGGCGTCGGCGTCATCCGCCTGGACCGCCCGCCGATGAACGCGCTGGACGTCGCCCTGCAGGACCGGCTGGGCGAGCTGGCCGCCGAGGTCTCCGGCCGCGCGGACGTGCGCTCGGTCGTCCTGTGGGGCGGCGAGAAGGTGTTCGCCGCCGGGGCGGACATCAAGGAGATGCAGGTCATGGACCACGCCGCGATGGTGGCGCGGGCCCGCGGCCTGCAGGACGCGTTCACGGCCGTGGCCCGCATCCCCAAGCCCGTGGTGGCCGCCGTGACCGGGTACGCGCTCGGCGGTGGCTGCGAGCTCGCCCTCTGCGCCGACTACCGGATCGCCGCCGACAACGCCAAGCTGGGCCAGCCCGAGATCCTGCTCGGCGTGATCCCCGGTGCGGGCGGCACCCAGCGACTGCCGCGGCTGATCGGCCCCTCCAAGGCCAAGAATCTGATCTTCACCGGCCGCATGGTCAAGGCCGACGAGGCGCTCTCCCTCGGCCTCGTCGACCGGGTCGTGCCCGCCGACGAAGTCTACGCGCAGGCGCACGCCTGGGCGGCGCGGCTCGCGCGGGGTCCGGCGATCGCGCTGCGCGCGGCCAAGGAGTCGGTGGACGCCGGCCTGGAGACCGACATCGACACCGGCCTGACCATCGAGCGCGGCTGGTTCGCCGGGCTGTTCGCGACCGAGGACCGGGAGACCGGCATGCGCAGCTTCGTGGAGGAGGGCCCGGGCAAGGCCAAGTTCCGCTAGCGCGGAGCGAGTTGTCCACGGGGTCCGCCGTCGGCGGGCCCCGTGCCCCGTGCGGGCGAATCGAGGGCGCGGACGTGCGCGGGGCCGCGCTGGCGCGCACGCGCCGTCGCACGCAACGTCATCACCTGCATGCGTGTCGTCACGGCAGGTCAGGTGGGCAATCGTACGTTTGTACGTGCCTTTGGCATATGTCGTGGCGGAGTTGTGTGGCGTTGCGTACGGGCGCGCCGAATCCCACGGTTCCGCCCCGAGCCGCCCGCTCGGCGGCCATGATGGGGGCATGGCGGGCTTGGAGGGAATGGACCAGTCGCGCCGGGAAGCCGAATCTGCTCCCGCGCGCTGGGTGACGACCATTGACGATGAACTCGCCACGAAGGCGCTCGACCTCTATGGCAACCCCGCCACGGCCGAGGTGCGCCTGCTCTCCCGCCCCGAGTCGGCCGCCACCCGCCCGCTGACGCAGAACGTGGTGCTCCGTCAGTGGGCCCTCGGTCCCCAGACGGCCGAGCACGCGGTGCTGCTCGTCTCCGAACTCGTCGGCAACGCCGTGCGGCACACCGGCGCCCGCGCCTTCGGGCTGCGCCTGCTGCGCCGGCGCGGTTGGATCAGGGTCGAGGTCCGCGACCCCTCGCGCGGGCTGCCGTGCCTGATGCCGGTGCATGAGCTGGACGTCAGCGGGCGCGGCCTCTTCCTAGTGGACAAGCTCTCCGACCGCTGGGGCGTGGACCTGCTGCCGTGCGGCAAGACGACGTGGTTCGAGATGCGCGTGCCCGAGCGGTGACCCCGGCCTCGGCGGTGGGCCGGGCGGCGGGGGCGCCGCCTCGGACGGCAGCGAAGAAGCCCCCGCCGCGTCCTGGGACGGGCGGGTGCCTCCTCGTGCCACTGCCGCCACGGCGCGAGGGCGTGTGGCCGTAGCGGCGTTGCTCGACGACCTGGCCCGGGTCAATGGGGGTCGCTGCTTCAACTATCGCAGACAAGGTGCGAGGCTTTCAAAGCTGCATGAGGGTCTTAGGGGATCAAATACGACATTTTAGATGTCAAATTAAGGTGAACTGTGCCACGTGCCTTGCAGGCGGCGGGTGAATGTCAAAAATATGTAAGGAATACATGCGACCCTCGGGTGCTTTCAAGGGTCTGGACAAGGCGTCGGGAACTTTCTTTGCCAGCCGTACGTGGGCTGTGCGGCTGGTCCTCTTGGCACCGTCCCCGCCACCGTTCACGATGTGGGGAAGTGTCAGTCCCTGCCTTCCGTTGCACGTCACCGCCCCCGCCCCGCGCGCCTCTCGCCCCCGCACGGACGCGCGCACCGCACGCCCCGACGGCCGAACCCGCGCCGACGGTGCCCCACCGAACCACGGACTCGGGAGACCCCATGGAAGACCACGCCCCCCACGCCTCCCGCCGCAACGTGTTGCGCGGCGCCCTGCTCGGTGCCACCGCCCTCGGGCTGGTGAGCGCCGCCGCCCCGTTGGCCGCGGCCAGACCGGACTGGCGGGCCGGTGACGTCGACTACCCGGGGGCCCGCTGGGCGCCCGCGAGCACCGAGAACTTCACCGCCTCCAGCCGCCCCGACGCGTGCCCGATCGACTTCGTTGTGATCCACGTGACGCAGGAGACGTTCAAGGACACCATCGCCATCTTCCAGAACCCCGCCAAGCAGGTCTCGGCGCACTACGTGGTGCGCTCGGTGGACGGCCTCGTCGGGCAGTGCGTGCGGGAGCGGGACATCGGCTGGCACGCGGGGAACTGGAACTACAACACGCGCAGCGTCGGCATCGAGCACGAGGGCTGGGTGGACAAGCCCGAGTACTTCACCGACGCGCTCTACCGGTCGTCGGCCGCGCTGACCGCATCGCTCTGCGACCGTTACGGGCTGCCGGTCGACCGCCAGCACATCATCGGACACAACGAGGTGCCCGGCGCGACGCACACCGACCCCGGCCCGCACTGGGACTGGCCGCGCTACCTCAGGCTGGTCAAGGCGGCACGGCAGCGCTGAGGTGTGCCGGTTGGCTACGGCGCCACGCCGAGGGGTCGCTAATGTGTGCTGGTCAAAAGCAACCACACGAAAAGGGGCGGCCCAGGTGGCGGACATCGAGGCGGCGCGCACGGCGTTTGAGCGGTACGACCTGGACAAGGACGGATACATCTCCGCGTCCGAGTACAAGAGCGTGATGGCCCAACTGGGGGACCCGTTCGTCACGGAGTCCGTCGCGGAGGCCATCATCAAGTCGGCCGACAGCAACCAGGACGGCAAGCTCTCCTTCGACGAGTTCTGGGCCATCCAGAACCGCTGACGGCCTGTCGAACCGCCCGAAGCCCCCGCGGAACCGGCGCCCCGCGAGCCGCTCCCGGGGGCTTTCGGCGTCCTGGGCCGACGCGTCCGCGCCACCCACGGGGGAGCGCGGCGCGGTCGGGCCCGGCGCGCGGGGCTCAGCGACCGCCGCGCCGCTGGGCGCTGGCGCGCCGGCGCCGGTCGTTGCACAGCAGGCAGCGGCCCCAACCCGGCGGCAGCGGGTCGTCCTTGTCCCCGTACAGCGGGTCCGTGGCGCCGCGCGGGTGCTCCGCGCAGCCCGTGGAACCGTGCCCGGCCCCGAGCGCGCCGGCCGCGGCCAGCGCGCGCCGCAGCGCGTCTGTGAGCTGGTCGGTCTCCAGGGCGGACGGCTCCGAACCCAGCGAGAAGGCGATGTCCGATGCCGTGGTGAGCGCGCTCTGCAGCTCGCGCACATCTGCGTAACTCATGCGGGGAGCCTAAGCGCTCCCTCTGACAACGCCGACGGGCACCGCCCGTGACCTGGGCGTTCGCGGTGGCTGGCCGGCTCGCGTGCTGCCAGGCTGCGGATCACCGGGGCGCCGGACTGCCGGGCTGCCGGCCGGGCGGGCGGCGGGCGGGGGCGGGGCTAGGAGGCGGCCCAGCCGCGCAGGGCCGCCTCGCTCCTGAAGTCGGCCACGTCCTTGTCCAGTGGCCGGTCGGTGTACTGGTGGATGCGCCACTTGGCCTTGATGCGGGGCTTCCCGGCCGTCACGTAGTCGGCTATCCACAGGCCGTCGCCCGCGTACGAGGTGGTGTCGTGGTTGAGCCAGAACGTGCGGTTGCAGTACAGCAGCACCCGGTGGTCCGGGCGCAGCCGCTTGACCTCGCGGATGAACCTGTCCTTCTCGGCGTTGCTCGCGCGGGTGCCCTTGCTGGTGTTCTCCCAGTCGACGGCGAGCAGGTCGCCCTTCCTGGACGCGCACTTCTCGACGAAGTACTCGGCCTGGGCGGTGAGGTTGTCCGGCCACAGGAAGTGGTAGAAGCCGACGACGCAGCCGGCGTCGCGGGCGCGGTCGGCCTGCGCCGACTGCCTGGGGTTGATGTAGGAGCGGCCCTCGGTCGCCTTGACGAAGACGAACGAGAGCCCCTCGGTGCTGCAATTGCTCGCCTGGTGCGAGCTGACGTCGATTCCGCGCAGCATCGTGCTGCCTCCCGGGGGATGTGGGGATAGGAGGGTGAGCGTGGTGGGGGGAGGGTGGGGGATGGCTTGTTCTCCTTGTTCCCGGTAACGGACGGTATGGAACCGATCACGGGTGCCCAATGGGGGCGGTTGCCCGACGGGCGCGGTCAGTCGGTGGGCGCCGGCGGATACGCGCGGCGCGCCCGCTCCGCCAGTTGGCGCCCGTGCGCGGCCAGTCTGCCCCCGCGCGCCCAGGCCAACAGGAGCGTGTAGCGCGCCGCGTCGTCGTCTAGCGGGAGGAAGACCACGCCGGGCAGCGGCGCGGGGGCCGGGAAGGCGGCCACCGCCGCGCTGGCGGCGCGCACCATCGCCGCGGCCACGGCCCCGGTCCGTGGCGCGGGACAGGCGCAGGTCGACGCCGCTGTGCCCGATGGCACCCAACAGCCGTCGTCCCAGCGTGCCCTGGTGCGCGTCCACCAGGACGCACGTGTGGGGCGCCAGGTCGCGCAGGGCGGCCACCGAACGCCGGCCGGCGAGTGGGTGCCCCTCGCCGAGACCGACGAGCAGCCCCTCGTGGGCGATGACGGCGCTCTCGACGTCGGTGGACGGCGGCCCGTCCAGGCAAGGGAAGTGCCGTACGAGGGCGAGTTCCACCCTCTGGGGGCGCAGCAGGTCCAGCAGGGCGGCGCTGGACTCCTCGGTGCGCACGTCGAGCGGGGCGCCGGGCAACAGCGCGTACAGGGCACCCACGAGCGCGGGCAGCGCGGGGTGGCCGACGGCACCGACGCGCACCGTGTCGGCCGGGCCGCCCGGGCCCGGCCACGGGCGGTGCGCTCGGCCGCGGCGTCCAGCAGCCAGTCGACCAGCGGGAGCAGCGTGTCGGCGCCGCCGAGCACGAGCCGTCCCGCCGCGGTCGGCGTCGTCCCGCGCGGGCCGCGGCAGAACAGGGTGACCCCGGCGCCGCGTTCGATGCGCTGGAGCCTGCGGCTCACGCTCGCCTGGTGGGTGCCGAGCGCGCGGGCCGCGCCGGCCAGGCTGCCCGCGGTGGCGATGGCGCGCAGGACGCGCAGGTCATGGATTTCCAGCGTCATGACCAACAGACGTGCCGGGGCGGCCCAGGGATGTGCGGGGCGCGGCGATCGGTGCGCGGTGGCCGATCGGCGTGGTGGGCACGGCGGCGCCGCGACCGCTGGCGCCGCGTTCGTGCGTCAACTCGTCGTGCGCCACGGCCAGGAGTCGCGCGAGCTGCGGCAGCATGCCGGCCGCCGGGTTGCCGGGGAGTGTGGCGAGCCAGTGCCGCATGCGCGAGGGCAGGTCGATGACCCTGCGGTGTACGGTGCCCGGTGCGACCGGGCGGATCTGCTGGGTGAGGGTCACGCAGCCCTGGTGGCGGATGACGTCGCAGCGCGGGCCCGACACCGGCACGTCGTAGCTCTGATCCTCGGGACGAAGCCGAAGGGGCCGCACAGCTTGCGCAGCGCCTCCTGGCAGCCGTCCGGGCCGAGTACGGAGATCCACTCCTCGGAAGTGAGGTCGGCCATGCGCAGCGACGGGACGCGGGCCAACGGGTGGTCCTCGGCCAGCGCGAGGAAGACGGCGGTCTCGGCCACCTGGGCCAGCACGAGCCCGTCGGTGGCGGGCTGTTCGACCTCGGTGCTCATGCTGAACAACCCGATGTCCACCTCGCCGGCGCGCAACAGGGCGTTCAGCTCGGACGAGGAGTCGACCGTCACGATGCGCAGTTGCCACAGGCAGTCGAGCAGGGCCTCGGAGAGCGGGCCCGCGTCCCAGCCGACGCGCAGCGTGTGGCGCTGGTGTTGGCGGTGGGCGTGTAGTTGGGCGTCGAGTTCGTCGAAGCGCCGGACGATGGTCTCGGCGTGCCCGAGCACGCTCTCGCCGAGCGGGGTGAGCCGGACGCCGTAGGTGTCGCGCTGGAACAGGGCTCCGCCGAGCAGGCCCTCCAGACGGCGGACCTGTCGGCTGAGTGCGGGCTGTGGCAATCCGAGTTCGGCCGCCGCTTTGTTGAGGCTGCCAGCGGTCGCTACGGCACAGAGATTGCGCAAATGGCGAAGCTGCAACTCCATGGCCACGAAGATATGCCGCGCGAGTCCTGAACGCCAGAGTCAGGAAGGGCAATTTGTGAACGCCGGACTTTCTCCTGTCACGGTCTTCCCCGGTGCGACGTGAGGCGGGTGTTTGTGCCGTTTGCCCGACGGTTACGCTCCGACCTGTCCCCTCATTGGGGATTTTGGTCCGTACCTTTTTGTGCTACGTGCGCAGCATTTATCGACGCGCCGAGGTATGCGCGCCGGGCATAGCCCGCTGACACTACCCGGGCATTCGGTGAAGCGTGAAGATCCTGCTGGTGGTCTCATCCCGGAACGGCCCCACCGTGGCCGTGCGCGGAGCAGGTCATACGAGTCGTTGGCGAGGTCGAGACATGTTCAACCCTGAACCACTTACCGAGCGGTGTGGCGCGCTGCTGCCCACCGTCTCGCACGTGTGTATCGGAGTCAGCCCCTTCAATAGCTATTTCAACACGGAGAGGCTGACGGCACTGGCGAAATGGGCGTTAACTCGCTTCGAACAGTGCCATTTCTTCATCCCGGACACGGTCGCCGCGCACACCCTGGAGGCCCTCGGCTACTCCCCGGGCCGGGCCCGGCACAAGGCCAGCCGGCAGGGCCAGTACGCGCACAACAAGGTGGCCGTCGCGCTGCGCGCGCTCGACGTGCCCGAGCCGGAGCGGCTGATCCTGGGCATGGCGCAGCTGACCGAGCCCCCGCGCTACCGCGAGCTGGTCGAGGAGGCGGGCACACTCTTCGAGCGGGACGCCGCGTTCCGGGCGGCCTGCCTCAAGGCCACGCACTGGGTGCTCGACCGCAAGCTGCCGCCCGGGGACACGCCCACCGACGAGCAGTCGCTGCTCGCCGTGCGCTACTTCATCGCCGAACTTCCGCTGTTCGCCGACTCCGGCGGAATCTGCGGCGCCGGGCCCTCGCTGTTCGTTTACCACCAGCGGGTCGCGTTCCTGGAGAAGTTCTACGCCGGACAACTGCCGTGGCGCCCCGCCCCGGGACAGGGATTCCTCGTCGTACGGGAAAAGGACGACACCGCGCCGGACCTCTCCCTTATTGGAGTGGGCGGCTGATGGCCGCCGAAGCGGATCGGCTCGACGATTACGCGCTGACCCGCGTGCCCGCCGAGGCCCGGTATTCCTGGATATCCGTCGCGGTCCAGCGATTCGGCCAGGTCTCCTCGTTCCAACAGTTCCTGGTGGGTGCCGTACTCGGCTTCGGAATGGACTTCATCGATGCCGTCATCGCTATCACCGTCGGCTCGGTCCTGTTGGAGGTCATCACGATTCTGCTCGGCATCGCCGGTGTACGCGAGGGATTGTCGGTCTCGCTGCTCGCCCGCTGGTCCGGATTCGGGCGCAAGGGCTCGGCACTGGTGGGCCTGTTGATCGCGCTGAGCCTCGCCGGTTGGTTCGGTGTGCAGAACGGGGTCTTCGCCCGGGGAATGCACGACCTCGCCGGCGGAACTCCGGAATGGGCGTGGGCGCTGATCGGCGGCGTGGTCATCACGGCCATCACGGTGTACGGGGTTCACCGTGATGGCGTGGACGGCCTACCTGACCGTGCCCGCCTTCCTCGTCCTGGCCGGCTACTCCATCGTCGACGCGCTCGCCGAGCACTCCGTCGGCGACCTCGTGACCTCCGCGCCGGCCGTGCCCGCCATGTCGCTGGCGGAGGGCACCACGCTGGTCTCCGGCGCCTTCATCCTGGGCGCACTCATGACGCCGGACATGACGCGGTTCAACCGGCGCCCCTCGGACGTCGTCAAGCACACGCTGATCAGCGTGACGCTGGGGGAGTACCTGATCGGGCTCACCGCGGTGCTGCTCGCGCACGCGCCAGGACCTCCGACATCGTCGGCATCATCACCTCGTCCTCCGGTGTCCTGGGCACGCTCGTGCTGGCCACCGCGATCCTGAGGATCAACGACTGGAACCTGTACTCGTCCTCGCTCGGCTTGGTGAACTCCATCGACGTGCTGTGCGGCCGACGGCTCGGCAGTCGTCATCGGAGCCGCCGGCACTGCCCTGTCCGCCGTCGGCATCGTGGACGACTTCACCGACTTCCTGGAAACCATCGGCGTCCTCGCGCCGCCGGTGGCCGGCGTCATCATCGCCGAGTACTTCGTCGTGCGCCGCTTCCGAGCCGAACTCGACCGGGCCCGCGAGAGCGGAACGCTGCTCGCCGGCGGGGCCGACTGGATGCCGCTCTCCCTGGTGCGCTGGGCGGCCGGCGCCCTGGTCGGCGAATACCTGGATAGCGGAATTCCCGCCGTCAACGCGGTCGTCACTGCGCTGCTTCTGTACTCCGTCGTCGGAAAGCTCACCGCGCCCCGGCGCACGCCCCCCGTTGACCATTCCGCGCCCCCGCTGGCCGAGGTCAACACGACACAATCCGGAGGTTGATGTGCTGCCACTGATCACAAGGGAACAGCTCCGCAAGGAAATCGCGGCCAATGCGGTCGTTGTGATCGACACGATGCCCGCCGACTACTACGCGCGCGAACACCTGCCCGGCGCGGTCAACATCCCCGGATTCCCCTACGAGGAAGCCGCCCGGTTCACCGGGGAACTCGCGCCGCGACTGCTTCCGGACCCCGGCGTACCGCTGGTCGTCTACTGCGCGAACGTGCCCTGCCGCAACAGCGAACTCGTGGGTGCCCGGCTCGTGGAGCTCGGCTACCCGAACGTCCGCAAGTATCGGGAGGGAATCGAGGACTGGGTCAGCGGCGCACTGCCGACGGAATCGGCCGCCGCCTGACCCCGTCCCCCGCGGCAGCGCGGCGAACCCGGCAGCACGGCAGACGCGGCAGCGCGAGGGCGCCTCACCGCACCGACGCCCCCACCACGGCCGCGCCGCACCCGCACTGTTCGCGACCGCACCATCCGCGACCGCGACACCGCGGGGCAGCACGACGGGCGCCGCCGGCGCAACCCCAGGCTCGGCCCGCCCGGCCCGCACGGCAACCACCCACCGCGCACAACGAGAGGACGAACCCCATGCTCCGTAAGTCAACCGTCATTGCGACGGCCGTGGCCGCGCTCCTGCCGGGGGCCGCGCTGCCGGCCGCCGCGTCCCCGGCCCCGCACGGCAGGTCGCGGCGGAGCCCTCCGTCGTCGACGTGACGGCCGCCAACTACGAGCAGGTCATGCGGATGTCGGCCACCCGCCCGGTGGTGCTCAACTTCACCGCGTCGTGGTGCCACTTGTGCCAGAAGATGAAGCCCTACCTCCAGCAGTACAACACCGCGGACAACGGTTCCTGGGTGTGGGCCCGAGTGGACGCGGACGCCAACCGCGCGATCATGCAGAAGTACGGCGTGCGGGGCATCCCCACGCTGATCAACGTCCAGAACGGCCAGAAGGCCGGCAGCCGCATGGTCGGCTACGACGGGCCGCAGGCCCTGCGCACCTGGCTGAACAACCTGTAACGGCGCCACGTGCCGGGCCGCCCCGTCGCGTGCGCCGGCGGCCCGGCACCCCGTGCGCGCACCCCGGACGCTTCCCCACCCCATGGCCTGAGACCGCCACCGAAGGCCCCACCGGCCCGCGCCGTGCCCCACGGGCCGGGCCCCCACCGGTCCGGGCCCGCCCGCGCCCCCACGCGGGCGGGCCCGGGTCCGCGACCGGGGTCCGGCGCCCGCCCCGACCGGCGCCGGGCCCCCTTCCCCCCGGAAAGCCCCCGCGCGACGAGAGGTTCCCGATGACGAAGAAGACGCTTCCACGGTTGACGGTGACGGCAGCCGCCGCTTGTGCCCTGGTGCTGCCACTGGTCGGACCGGCACCAGCCAGCCAGCGCCGGTGCGCCCGCGCGCGCCGACGACACCGGCGTGTACGTGGTGCACCTCCTGCGCACCGACCCGACACCGGAGGCGGTCCGCGCGGCGGCCGAGCGGCTCGTTGCCGACGCCGGCGGCCAACTGCGCCGCACGTACCACGCCGCGCTCCAGGGCTTCTCGGTCGCCCTGACCGAGGCCCAGGTGGGCGCGTACCTCAAGGACACCCGCGTCGGTTCGGTCACCCGCGACCGCGCCTACCGCGTCGCCGGCGCCCTCGACGGCCGCCCGCACTGCGGCCGGGTCGCGCCCTGGGGCCTGGACCGCCTGGACCAGCGCGACCTGCCGCTGGACGGCGCGTACACCGCCCCAACAGCGCGCCGAACGTGCCCGTGTACGTCGTGGACACCGGCGTGCGCGGCAGCCACGAGGAGCTGCGTGGCCGGGTCACCGCCGCCTACGACGCGATCCGCGACCGCGCCGGCGGATGGGCCACCGACTTGCCACGGCCACGGCACCGCCACCGCGTCGCTGGTCGCGGGCGCCCGCAGCAGGGTGGCGAAGCAGGCCCGGATCGCGTCCGTGCGCGCGCTGGGCTGCGACGGCACGGTCGCCTGGTCTCGGCCGTCGACTGGATCAGCGCCCACGCCCCGAAACCCGCGCTGGCCAGCCTCGGCTTCTCCGGCGACCCCGGCTCCGTACTCGACCTCCAGCTCTACGAGATGGCGGCCCAGGGCATCGCCTACACCGCGCCCGCCGGCAACGGCGACGCGGACGGCCAGCCGATCGACGCCTGCGACGCTACGCCGGGCCGCCAGACCACTGCGCTCACCGTCTCCGCCACCGACCAGGCCGACCGCCGGCTGGCCGCTGCCAACACCGGCTCCTGCGTGCACCTGTTCGCGCCGGCGCCGGCATCCCCGTCGCCAGCGGCCTCGGAGACCGGTACTACACCCGGCTCAGCGGCACCTCGGCCAGCGCGGCCCAGGTCGCCGGTGTCGCGGCCACCTACCTCCACGACCACCCGGACACCTCGGCCACCGACCTGGACGCGGCGCTGGCCCGCGCGGCAACCCCGGACCGCGTCCAGGACCCGGGCGCCGAATCCCGGAACCTGCTGGCCTACGTCGGCCCCACGGACGCCGCGACCGGCCGGGGCGCCGTGCCCGCCGATCGCGCGGGCGCGCCCGAGGCCCGGACGGGGCAGCGCTGATGGGCGGCCCCGTGCGGGACACGATCGTCATCGGCTCGGGCCCGGCCGGCTACACCGCTGCCCTCTACACCGCGCGCGCCAGCCTGCGACCGCTGGTCTTCTGCGGCGCGCTCTGCGTCGGCGGCGCCCTGATGACCACCACCGAGGTGGAGAACTACCCCGGCTTCCTGGCGGGCGTGCAGAGCCCCGACTTGATGGCTTACATGCGGGCCCAGGCCGCGCGGTTCGGGGCCGAACTCGTGGACCGGGAGGTGGTCTCCGTCGACCTCGCCGGCCCCGTCAAGGAGGTCACCGACGACCGGGGCGCCACCCACCGCGCCCGCACCGTGATCGTCGCCACCGGCTCCGGCTACCGCAAGCTCGGCTTGCCGGACGAGGAGCGGCTCGCGGGCCGGGGCGTGTCCTGGTGGGCGACGTGCGACGGGTTCTTCTTCAAGGGGCAGGACCTCGCGGTGGTCGGCGGCGGCGACACTGCCCTTGAGGAGGCCACCTTCCTCTCCCGCTACGCCCGCTCCGTCACGGTCGTGCACCGCCGGCGGGCGCTGCGCGCCTCCAAGGTGATGCAGGCCAGGGCGTTCGCCAACGACAAGATCAGCTTCGCGTACGACAGCGAGGTGGTCGCCCTGTACGGCGACGCGCGGTTGAGCGGCGTGACCCTGCGCGACCGGCCCACCGGCGCCACCCGACCGCTCGCGGTGACCGGTCTCTTCGTCGCGATCGGCCACGATCCGCGCAGCGACCTGTTCGCCGGCCAACTCGACCGCGACGCGGCCGGTTACCTGCGCGTCCTGGCACCCGCCACGCACACCAACGTGCCCGGCGTCTTCGCCGCCGGCGACGTGGTCGACCACACCTACCGGCAGGCCGTCACCGCGGCCGGCACCGGCTGCGCCGCGGCCCTGGACGCCGAGCGCTACCTGGCGTCGCTGGCGGACGTACGGCGCGCGGGCGAGGAGGCCAGGGCGGTCCGAGCGGTCCGGGAGGCGCCCACCGCGCTACAGCGGGCGGCCTCCTAGCGGCGGCGGCCCGACCGGGCCCCGGCTCCGGGCCCATGCCCCGGCCTCGCCACGGGAGGTGCATGCCGGGCCGCCGGTACGGGGCCGCGCCGGGCCTCCAGTATGCCAGTACGCCGACGTGGCCCCGCGCGCCGGCACCGTCTCCGGACGGGGAACCGGGAACGGGGCCGGGTTGGCCGGCGGTGGCCCGGGGTGTGTGACGGTCGCCGTCGAGAGTCTGGGCTTCGGGAATCCGGTCGGCCATACTCTGCCGAATGGACCTGGAGGTGCGGCACCTGCGGTTCGTCGCGGCGATCGAGGCGGCGGGCAGCGTCACCAAGGCGGCGGCGAGCCTGGGGCGTGTCGCAGCCGGCGCTGACGGCACAGGTGCGGCGGATCGAGCGCGCCGTCGGCGGCACCCTCGTCGACCGCGGCCGGCATGGCGCGCACCCCACGCCGCTCGGCGACGTCCTGCTGCCGCACGTGCGCGACGTGCTCGGCGCGCTGGAGGAACTGGACCGCGCCGTACGCCACTTCCGCAACCGCTCCGGTTCGCGCACGCTGCGGCTGGCCGTCCGCCAGACGCCGCTGGCCGCCCGCCTCGGCGACGTCGTCGGCGCGGTGTGCCCCGACGACGTGGTGGACCTGGCGGTGGTGGACCGGCAGGCGACGGTGCTCGCCGCGCTCGCCGACGGCACCGTGGACCTGGCCCTGCACGTGGACTTCCCCGGCCGGGAGCCCGTCCTGCCGGCCGGAGTCGAGCGCACCGTCGTCGGCTCCGAACCCATTTTTGTCATGTTCGCAACCGATCACCCGTTGGCCGGCTGGGCGGAGGTGGAGCTGTCCGAACTGGCCTGCTCCACCTGGCTGCTCGCGGTCAACGGCGATGACGAGTTCGACCGCCACCTGGCGGACCAGTGCGAGCTGGCCGGCATCGGGCCCATCGCCGTGCGGGCGTACGAACCGCTGGTCATCAGCCAGTTGCTGCGGCGCGGCGACCCCGTCGCCGTGCCCGCGCAGGCCCTCGACACCGGCCTGCCGCTGATCGGCACGGTGCTCGCCGTCCGCGGGGCCCGCGGGGCGCCGGTGCGGGTGCGGCACGTCCTGCTGTGGTCGAAGGACGGCCCGATCGATGCCGCCGGCGCCGCCCGCGTCCGCGACGGCCTCGCCGCCGCCTACCGCTCCATGGTCGGCCCCCTGGGCCGCGTCCCGGGCTGGTGGGACCCGAACCCGGGCTGGCTCGGCTCGCCCGAACCCGCCCCGACCCCCGACCCCCGACCACGCGGCCCGCGGCCCGGCCCCCGACCTGCCACCGGCGGTGGGCCACCGCGCGCCCGCCCCGGCCGGCGGCCCCGCCCGCGCGGAGGATCACGCAGTACGCGCCGTGCCCTACGCCCCCGGCGCGTACTCCGCCACCATCCGCGGAGGCGTCGTCCCCCACTCCGGGTGGCGCTCCAGCCACGCCTGATACACCGGCGTCCGCTCGACGATCTCGTGCTGCGCCCGCACCAGTTCCCGCCTCACCCCCTCGACCAGGGACCTGCGCAGGGGCCCGTCGGCGTGCCAGAACAGACTGGTGCGCTGCCGCAGCGGGGAGCCGCGCAGCGGCACCAGGGTCAGCCCGGTGCGCGGCCGTTTGCCGGGCATCATGGGCAGCACCGCCTGGGCGAGTTCGGCGAGCTGGAACGCCGAGGTGCAGTCGGCCTGCCGGACGCACGGCGTGAACCCGGCCTCCCGGCAGCCCTGCTCCAGGTGGCGCCCGCCCTCGCTGCGCGGGCCGTCGGCCACGCACCAGGTCTCCCCGGCCAGTTCGGCCAACTCGATCTCCACCTCGCCGGCCAGCCGGTGCCCACTGGCCACGGCGACGAACAACGGCTCGACGGAGACCACCGCGCACTCGATGCCCGTCCCCACGGGCGCCCGCGGCCCCGGGTTGCCGGCGATCAGCGCCGCCTCGACGCGTCGGTCGGCCAACAGGGCCAGTTGCACCGCCAGGTCGCTCCCCGTGCGCGCCTCGACCGGGCCGCCGAGCACCTGCGGCGCCACCACCGTCAGATGCGCCACCAACAGCCCCGGGGTGCAGCCGAACCGCACCGAGGATGGCAGGGTGCCCGCCTGGTGCCGGGCGGTGGCGGCGGCCAGCCAGTCCATCGCGGTGAGCACCGTCCCCGCGTGCGCGGCGAGCAACTCGCCGAGCGGGGTCGGCACCGCGCCGTGCGCGTCGTGGCGTAACAGGGGCGCGCCGGTGATCCGCTCCGCGCGCCGCAGGGCCTCGGTCACCGACGGCTGGGTCATGCCCAGTTCGACCGCCGCGGCCGTCAGGGTCCCGTGGTCCGCGATGGCCCGCACCACCCGCAAGTGCCGGAACTCCAGGTCCATGGGCGGACTCTATTCAACGGGCCATCGTTACGGAAGTTCACGGTCCGCACGGAGTGACGCCACGCCCCGTCCCCCGCCCGGCCTCCCGGGGCTGTCCCCGCCGGCTCGGCGACGACCGCCCCGGGTTCAGCGCGGCACGCGCGGGCCGGCGGCGAGCGGGACGCCGGTGCGCAGGCTCTGCAAGACGGACTGCAGCGAGTCCCGGCTGCGCGGCCTCCAGCGGAATGACCGGGTCGCGCACCGGCTGCCCACCGGGCGGTGCGTACCCCGCCAGCCGCGCCGCGCCCCATACGTACGGGTCCGCCTGCGCGCTGCCGTACGCCGACCAGGCCAGCCGGCTCTGGCCGGTCCTGTCCGCCGTGTCGGAGTCGTAGACCAGCACCGCGGCCTTGAACGTGGTCGAGGTGTCGTCGGAGTCACCCCGCGGGTCGAGCGCGAACTACACCGCGTCGGTACGCCAGTGCCGCTTGCAGTCGCTCGCCTCCAACGCGGCGCCCCGTACGTCGTCGGAGACCCGCACCGTGGCGTACAGGTCGTAGCCGTGCCGTACGAACCGGGCCGACGCCGCACAGTCAGCGGCCGAGCACCGCTCGCCCTGCCAATGCGTGAGCGGCGACTCCTCGCCGGCCCCGTACTCGCCGGGTGCGGCGGCGCCGTCCACGGTGGGAGGGGTGGCCACGGCCGGGACCGTGGTGGTGGGGCGGCCGGGTAGGCCGGCTGCGCCCCGTTGGCCAGCCACGGCATGTCCACCCGCTCGGCCCACGCGCGGAACTCGGCGAACACCGGGCGCAGGTCCCGCTGCGGGCGCACCGGCGCGCGCAGCGGCTCGCCGTCCTCGGCCAGGACCGAGAACCAGTCGCAGCCCAGCTTCTCGCGCGGGGTGGTGATCTTCTCGGGCAGCGCGCCGAAGCCCTGCGAGAGGTACTCGCGCGCGGCCGTGCGCTCCTGCTGCGCCCAGGTGGTGCGGTGCCGTGTGGGCCACGCGCCCTCCCACACGCCCTGCTGCGGCAGCCCCGTCGCCGGGTCGCGCGGCTCGGCCGTGGCGCAGGCGGGCCCCCGCATCCGCCAGTTCTGCGCGAGCAGCCGCGACGGCTGCCAGGGGCGGTACTCCTCGCGGGTGATCTGGTGCGGGAAGGCCGTGGGGTCGGCGGCGAGCCGGAACGCCTCCACGGCCAGCCGGTCGGCGAGTTGGTGGGCGCCGTGCTGGTCGAAGGGGCGCGGGTCCATCGTCACGATGGTCCGCGGGGTGGTGGCGCGCACCAGTCGCACCAGCCGCTCCAACGTGTCCGCCGCGCGGGGTGGACCGTCCCAGACGCGGGCGGTGAGCGGTGCCGAGAGAGTCTACCAGAAGTCTGGCTTGTCCAGGTAGAACACGTCGCGCAGGCCCGCGTGGCGCACCGCCGCGCGCTCCTCGCGCTCCCGCAGCAGCCCGAGCGGGGCGCCCTCCTGCGGCCCGGTGGCGTTGCCGCCGCCCTTGCCGCGGGTGATCGTCACGACGCCGGTGGACAGCCCGTCCCGCTCGTGCCACTGCCCGAAGGTGGACAGCGACGCGTACTCGTCGTCCAGGTGGGCCCCGACGAACAACACGTCGTGGTGGGCCCGACCGGAGCGGCCCCGCTCCGTATCCGACGCCTTCGCTGGCCCCGTACGCGCCTCCGTGCGGGGCCCGGTGCGCGGCTCCGTGACGGCCGTGCCGCCGGCCGCCGGCTGCGCGGCGTCCGGGCCGGTGGCCGACGCGGGCGCGGAGCCGAGCGCGCAGGTCGCGACGAGGCCCAGCGCGACGACGGCCAGCGCGCCCCGTGCCCCGCGCCGGCGCGGTCGGCCGGGGCGGCGCGGGGCGGGCCGGGTGGCACCGGTACCCGTGGGCGGCGGTTCCTGGCGTGGTACGGGGGCGGCTACGTCAGACGGCACGAGGCGACTCCTTCACCCAGCTCGACTCAACGGTCCATCTCTGCCCAGGAGCGGGGGTGTCCCGAACGCGTCCGATCGAGTCCGGTCGCCGCCAGTCCCTTCTCGTCCGCCTGGCCGCCGTACTCCGTTCAGCCGAGCAGGTGCAGGTTGGGCGCCATCGCGGCCGGCCCGTACTCGGACAGCTCCAGGACCGTGACGCCCGCCGCCGCCAGCGGCCCCGCCCCGTCCGGCGCGTCCGGCGCGGGCGTGCGCCGGGCCGTGACCACGCGGGCGATGCCGGCCGCCGTGAGGAGTTGCGCGCACGACCGGGGCCGGGAGGCCCGGTGGGCGCACGGCTCCAGGGAGACGTAGAGGGTGGCCGTCGCCACCTGCGGATCGCCCGCGTCGAGCTTGCTCAACGCGCCTTCCTCGGCGTGGTCGTTCGGGTCCAGCTCCCGCGCGTACCCGCGCGCCAGCTCGGTGCCGTCGGCGGCGACGATGACCGCCCCGACGCTGTACGCCGTCGCCGAGCGCGGACTCGCCCGCGCCAGTCGGCAGGCGAGCGCGAGCCAGGCCCGGTCCGCGGTGGTGACAGCGCCGCCGGGCCCCGGGGCCCGAAGGCGTGTGAGGACGCGCCGCTGCTCGTCATGGGCCCTCCGTTGGGATCACTCAGGGCGTGCCTGTGGGAGGACGCCAGCACCGATCCGCCGTGCCTCCAGCAACCGCATGCGACGGGAGGGGCCGCCCGGGTGGCGGCCACGAACGAGCATACGGGCCGCCCCCCCCGCGGTCTCACCAGCAACGGCACGATATTCAGGGGGAGTTCACGGGTCACGATCGGGCCGACCCGGGGGGAGCCGGGGCCGCCGGCCGCCCGGGGCGGGCGCGCGGGCCAGCCGCTGTCAGCGCGGCGCGACAGGGGCCGGCGGGCGTCGGTCGTGCCGCCCAGTACGGCGGTCGGCACGCCGCTGACGTGCGGTTCCACGTGGGAGGGCGGACGATGCCGGGCTGGGTGCCGCTGACGACGCTTGTCGCGGGCCGAGCGCCGGTGGACCGACGGCACGTTCGACGCGGTGCCTGGCTGGGGCAACCCGAGCGTGTACGTCTTCCTCGTCGGCGCCGCACTGTGCGCCGGCACCGTGTTGGCCCGCCACGAGCTGGCGCGGCACCGGGCGGTATGCGCCGCGCGGGCGGGGCGGAGGACGTGAGTGAGTCGCCCCCGTCCGGCTGACGGGGGCGACTCACGCGCGCATGACACGGCACGCTCGGTCTGGCGGAGCGAAGGCGCTACCCGCTCCCTGTGGCCCGAGGGGTCAGCGACTGAGGTCGCAGCCCATTTCGGTGGTCAGGAAGTAGTTCGCGTCCTTCGCGTAGCTCTTCTCCAACTTGGTGTAGAAGCCCGCCTTGTCGAACGACCAGGCGACGTTCCGCTGCGGATCGGCGTTGAGCGTCGGCGCCTGGTCGTCGAACTCCGCCAACGTCCCCGGCAGCGCGGGCAGCAACTCGGAACCGTCACCGGTCGGGGCGTTCAGGCTGTACAGCGCCCAGCGGTGCAGTTCGGGGCTGCGCCAACTGAAGGTCATGCCCAAGCATCCCGTCCTGGCCAGGGACCCCATCATCCTGCCGTAGTCCGGCGTATCGGCGAGCGATCCGCTGGTCTCGTCCACGAGCGTGCGCAGCCATTCCGCGTTCCTGCACTCGGGCTCGATGACGGGATAGAGGTTCATCGTCTCGCCGTGGCAGTCGGAGGCGACGAAGAACGCCCTGCGCAGCCCGTGCCGGGCGAAGAACTCGGCGTGTGCGGGAACCGATTCGGGTATCGCCGAGAGCCCGAAGAGGTCCTCGATCGGCCGCACTCCCGTGAACGTCCACACCTTTGCCAGGCCGCGCCCCGCTTCGAAATCCAGTCCAGCCTGCGTGGCGTTGCTGAACGTGTCGAGCACCTCGCGCTGAAGCCGGTCGATTGGTTCGGTGCCATGCCGCAGCAGGTCGTTTCGACGCGCGATGTCAACCAGATCCTTTTCCCACTTGTAGAAGAAACGGTAGTAGATACCGTCTCCCGGCTTGGTCGTGGTCTTCGTCTGGACGACGGAACGGTCAATTTCCTTCGCGAAAACTTCGAGACTCTTGCGCACCATGGCGCCGTCGAACGGAACGGACCTCTTGTCGGCCAGGTTCTGGAGGTCCGCGTAGAACTGCCCGGGCTCGTACGAGATATCGTCAAAGATTTCCATCATGGTTCCCCCATGGTGCAAGTGCAGAAGTGCAAAGGCGCGGAAGTGCGGCCGTGCTGGTGCTAACTCACTCGTCGGGTCAGAGGATCTGAATGCGCTGCAGATGGCGCGTGGAATCCCCGTGGAAAGCGTTGCGGCCGTGCAGCAACGCGTGGTTGTCCACGATCACGATATCGTTGTCGCGCCATTCGTGCGCATAGCACACACTCGGGTCGTGCAGACGTGCGCTGAGGTCTTCCAGGGCCGCCTTTCCCTGGTCGGCCGGAACACCGTGCACGTCGAGGAAGAGCGGGTTCAGATAACGCTCCGGGTCGAGCGGCTCGGCATAGCGAATGGTGCGCTCGCCGCTTGCCGGGTGCTCGCCGAGGAGCGGCGTGGTGACCAGGCCGCCGTAGTGCTCGACCTTGTCCGTCCGGTACGTGATCTCCATCTTCTCCCAGAGCGCGACGTCCTCGGGGCTCGCCTCCCGCAGGACCCTGGCCGTGTCGGAGAAGACGGTCTCGCCGCCGCCACCGGCGGGCGGCGCCGTGAGGCACTGGAACAGGAAGAACCGCGGCACGGCGGAGGCGAACGCGCCGTCCCAGTGGAAGGGCACGTCGCCCTTGGCGAAGAGGTAGTTCTGCGGCTCATCCCTGATTTCGAGGTCGAGCACCGGACCGAAGTCCCATTCCAGGATCTTGCCCCACTCGCGGCAGTACTCGACCAGCTCCTCCTTCGGGAGCATCTCCAAGCCGCGCAACACGACGACCCGGTGCTTCCGGGTCAGTTCGTCGAGTTCCGCGACCGGAAGGGACCGCAGGTCCGCGCCGCTCTCGTGCTTGTTGAGGACAATCCCGAACGGTTGCAGTTCGGTTGCTTCGTCCATGACACCGCTGTGCGACACATCAACACCTTTTCTGCTGGGGTTCGGAATGTGCGATGCGGCCGGGGCGGCGAGGCTGCCGAGAGAACTCCGCCCCCAGGTGCCCGGTGACGAGCCGTGAACTCGTCGGGTCCCGGGGGTTGGTGATCGAGGGCAACCCCGTGTTCCGCCGTCAGCCGCTGACCGTGCGTGCGAACGGGGCGAAGGTCGGTCCCGGCGTCGTGTGGAGCACGACGCCGGAGGGGGCGGGCGATGCGATGTCGGCGTGCGTTTCCCGGAAGAGGGGCGACCCTAGGCGGCGGGGCGTCGGGCGATCTCGTACGCCGTCGTCGCGTTGTGCGTGAGTCGACTCTCGTGCTTGCCGTTTCGGTGCACAGAAACATCCTCCGCGGGATTCCCATGGATTCCGTGGAACAGCTAGCGAGCGTCCGTGCGGTTCTCACCCGCTGGCGAACTGCTGCCAGCGATTCTGCTCAATCCCGGAACGGGGATGATCGATCGTCGTTACGCTGCATGCCAGATAAGCCTCCCCCCCGACCCTGGGCGGTTCGTCGATCCGCCGACGTGCCCATGCATCAGACGTCGTCCACGCGCCCCACATGTCAATGACCCTGCCGTGAGAATTCCCCGGCACGTCACCGAATACGCGACCGCTTAAGCAGATTATCATGCGGATGCCCGGCTGAAGTAGACATATCGACTCGATGGCGAAGCTTCACAATCGAACTGATCGCCACCGGCTTGACATATCGGCCGCCGTGCGCGCGCCGGCTGCTTATCGCCAGCCCCGCAAGGCCCGCGAACGGGCGTTGGTGGCGCCCGGCTCATCCAACGGTCACCGCCCCGCACCATCGGGCTGACGTGCCACGGAGGCGGCCCCGCCGGCGAGGCCCGCGGGGCGGGCGGGCGCGGCCGGTGATCGTCTCCACGGGGGGAATGCGCCCCGGGGCGTGGGCCGCGGCGGGCCGGAAGTCGGGGAGCGCCTGCCGGCACCGGGGCGCGACTGTGGTCCACATGGTGAGCAAAGCCGCTCGCCGCGCGTGAACAATGTGGGGTCGGCGGCCCCCGTGTGTCAGGGACGGAGGCTCGCTTTCCGCGGCGGCGCGCACCCGGACGCGGGCGCGCCGCACCTGTCGGAGACGTCGGCCGGCTCGCCTCTCACCTGCGGTGGTCGCCCGAACGCGAACTCCCGCGCGCGTTCTTTAGGCCCCCCGAACTCCCGGCCTCCGCATCCGGACCCGGCCTTTCCGGGACTCGCCCGAACACGCGACCCGCACATGGCGGCAGTCCGCTCACGAAAGGGCTGCCGAATGCTTTCGGGAAATTTCATTCCCTAGCCTTCCAGCGCCCTTTCCGCGCGTTGTTGGAGACGGTGGGCGCGGCGAATATCTGTGTCGGCACCTGGCGTCACGGCCTCGGCCCCCGGCCCCGTTCGCACGGGAGCGGGGACCAGGTACCAGGGGCCGGGGAAGCGGCGGGGGTGACGGGCCCCCGACCGCCGAACACGGCGGCCCGGCGCGTCGCCGCACCCTGTCAGCCCGTGGGCCGGCTGCTCGGGAAGCCGTGCCGGCGCGCGGCGAGGACGACCGCGAGCACCGGCGCGAGGAGCAGTAGGACGGCCCACGGGAACGAGTCGCTGCCGAGCCCGTCGAGCAGGAGGCCACCGAGTACGCCGCCGCCCGCCATGGCGCCGTTCCAGAGCGTGACGAGCATGGCCTGCGCGGCGTCGGCGGCCTTCCCACCGGCGTCGGCGGCGGCGGTCTGCAGGAGGGTGGGCACCCCGCCCCAGTCCAGGCCCCACAGGACGGCGGCGACGTAGACGAGGGCGGCGTGGTCGGAGAGGACGGCCAACAGCGCGGCACCCACCGTGACCAGCAGGGTGCTGGCGATGGTCAGGACGCGCAGCCGGTGGTGGATCCGCGCGCCGACGACCCAGATGCTGGCCAGCGACGCGACGCCGAAGACGAGGAGCACCAGGTCGGCGCTGTCGCCCAGGCCCAGGTCGTCGAGGTACGGGGCGATGTACGCGTACAGGATGGTGTGGGCCAGGACGAAGACGAACGTGACGAACAGGACCGGGGCCACGCCCTGTACGCGCAGCGCCCGCAGCATCCTCGGCCGCTCGCCGCGCCCCTGCCCGGGGTGGTCCGGCACCGTTGCGACGATCCACAGCAGCAACACCACCGTCAGCGCCGTCATGGCGAGGAACGCCACCCGCCAGTCGGTCACCTTGCCGAGGAAGGTCCCGGCGGGCACGCCGAGCGAGAGCGCGAGTGGGATGCCCGCCATGGCGATGGCGATCGCCTTGCCCTGGAGGTGGGCGGGCGCCATGCGCCGCGCGTACCCCGCGAGCAACGCCCAGGCCAGGCCGGCCGCGACGCCGGCGACGAACCGCGCCGCCATCGTCAGCCTGTAGTGGGACGACACGGCGGTGACGGTGTTGGCCAGCGCGAAGCCGCCCATGGCGGCTAACAGCAGCCGCTTGCGGCGCCAGCCCGCCGTGGCCGCGGTCAGCGGGATGGCCGTCAGGGCGGTGCCGATCGCGTAGATGGTCACCGTCTGCCCGGCCGCGGACTCGCTGACCCGGAGGTCGTGGCTCATCGCGGGCAGCAGGCCCGCCGGGAGCGTCTCGGTGAGGCTGGTGACGAAGACGGCGGTGGCCAGCGCGAGCAGGGCGAGCAGCGGGAGCCGCTGCTTAGGCCCGCCGCCCCGTAGGTCGTGCCCGGCGTCGGGGCCGGGGCCGAGGGGTGGACCGAGCGCGGTGTCGGATGTGGTGCTCATACGAGGTACTCCGGTTCTGGTGAGATCCGCGGCCCGGCGGCCGGGCCGCGCGGGCCCCGGGTCTGGGACTGCGGGTCTGGGGTTGGTCCGGGCGGTGAGCGGTGGGGGGCGGGGCGTGGCGTGCGGAGCGGGGCGGGCGTACGGGCACGGGGCCGTGGAGCACGGGGCGGGGCGCACGGAGCACAGGGCACACGGGCGCGGAGTGCCGGGCACGGGGCCGTGTGGCGGCGCCCGCGCGGGTCACGCGTGGCCGAGGCCGCCGTCGATGGGGAGCCGCGCGCCCGTGGTGAAGGTCGCCTCCGTCGCCGGGAAGAGCGCCGCGCGGGCCACCTCCTCGGCGGCTCCGAGCCGGCCCAGCGGCGGGAGAGGTACGGCGGCGCCGTCCGGCGCCGCGATGCAGCCCGCGGCCACCGCGTTGACACGGATGCCGCGGGTGACCAGTTCGGCGGCGAGCGCGTGCGCGGCGGCGGGCGACGCGGTGGCGGGACACGGGGCGGTGGGGAGACACGAGGCGGTGGGTGGGGCGGGATCGGTGAGCACCACCGCGCCGCCGTCCCGCAGGTACGGGGCCAGGGAACGTACGGCCGCCACGGCGTCGGCGAACACGAGGTCCACGCCGCCGCCGGCGGCAGCGAGTCGGGCGTCGAGTGCGTCGGGGGCCACCACCTCGGCGGCGGGGCCCAGTTCGCGGCGCAGCCGGGCGTGCTCCCGTGGCGTGGCGGCGGTCAGCAGGACCCGGGCGCCGCCCTCCACGAGGCGCTTGGCGATGGCCAGCCCGATGTCGCTCGCCGCGCCGACGATCACGGCCTTGGTCCCCGCGTACCTGGTCATGCCTGCCACTCCCGTCCCGCGCCCGTCGTCCGCGCCGGGCGCACGGTGCGGCCCGGCGAGAAGGACTGTGCACGGGGCCGCTTCGGAAATCCTTCGAATCGGCTGCGGCCCCACACCCACGAGCCGCCGCACGCTCACCCCGTGCCCCGTGCCCCGTGCCCCGTGCCCCGCGCCGTACCGACTGGGCGACGCCGCCTCCGCCTCTTCGGCGAGACCACCCCGTACCGCACAGACGGGGCCACGCCGCCACGCCCCGTACCGCCGCCCGCTCCGTACCGCTCAGAACCGCGGCCCAGACGCGGCTATACAGTGACGCGCATGCGGTTTGGGGTGCTGGGGCCACTGGTAGTGTGGGACGAGGTGGGGAAGGCGGTCCCGGTCCCCGAGGTGAAGGTCCGGGCGCTGCTCGCGCACGACGGGGGCCCGGTCGCGATGGATCGCCTGGTCGACGACCTGTGGGGCGACCAGCCGCCGAGCAGGCCGACGGGCGCCCTGCAGTCCCGGGTCTCCCAGTTGCGCCGGGTCATCGGCCGGGACCGGGTGGTGCGGCAGCCGTCCGGTTACGGGCTCCCGCTGCGCGGAGCTGAGGGCCCCGACGGCGCGGCCGGCGCCGCCGACGAGGTGGACGCCGCCCGGTTCGAGGCCCTGGTCGCCGAGGCCCGCCAGGGGCGCGGGCCGCGCGGTTCGCCGAGGCGCTCGCCCTGTGGCGGGGGCCCGCCTACGCGGACTTCGCCGACGAGGAGTTCGCACGCCCCGCCGCGCGGCGCCTCACTGAGCAGCGGCTGTCCGCGCTGGAGGAGCGGGCGCGGGCGCGACTTGCCGTGGGGGACCACGCGGCCGTCGCCGGCGAACTCACCGACCTCGTGGGGCGGCACCCGCTGCGCGAGCGCATGCGCGCCCTCCAGATGCGGGCCCTGTACGGGGCGGGGCGGCAGAGCGAGGCGCTCGCCTCGTACGAGGAGTTGCGGGCCCGCCTCGCGGAGGAGTTGGGGGTCGATCCGAGCCCCGAACTCAGCGAGCTGCACCAGGCGGTGCTCCGGCAGGACCCGCGCCTCCTCCCCGCCCCGCCGCCCCGCGACCCGCCCCCGCTTCCCACCCGCGCACACCGGCTCCGCCGACCAACGGCGCGACCACGGGGCTACCCGCCGAGGAGCTGCCCGCCGAGGGGCCGCCCGCCGAGGGGCCGCCGGCCGACGGGTCGCCCGCCGAGGTGGCTGCACCGTCCCTCGCGGGCCCGGGGGCGCGCTTGCCCGCGCTCCTGACCTCGCTGATCGGTCGCGGGCAAGAGCTCGCCGAGGTCGGGCGACTCCTCGACTCCACACGCCTGGTGACCCTCACTGGGCCGGGCGGCGTGGGCAAGACGCAGCTGGCCGTGGCCGCGGCGGGGGGAGGCGGCGGGCGATGCCGAGCGGTTCCCCGACGGCGTCTGGCTCGTCGAGTTCGCCGGCCTGCGCGTCGCGACCGCCGACGACCTGGCGCAGGCCGTCGCCGCCGCCGTCGGCATCCGGGATGATGCCGCGCTGGCGCCGCGCGGCGCCAGCGCCCCCGCCCCGCCGTGCCGCCTCGCCGCCGCCCTGCGCGACCGCCGCGCCCTGCTCGTCCTGGACAACTGCGAACACGTCGTGGACGTCGCCGCCGAACTCGTGACCCTCCTCCTGCACACCGCTCCCGGCCTGCGCGTGCTGACCACCAGCCAGGAACCGCTGGGCCGCACCGGCGAGTCCGTGTTCCTGGTCGAGCCGCTGCCGACCGCCGACGCCGTACGACTCTTCCGGGAGCGCGCCGCCGTCCGCGCCCCCGGCTTCCTGGTCGACCCGGGCCCCGCCGACACCGCCGATCCCGGCGACCGGGATGCCATCGAGGAGATCTGCCGGCGCCTGGACGGCCTCCCGCTCGCGCTGGAGCTGGCGGCCACGCGCGTGCGCGCGCTGGGCGTGTGGGAGTTGGCCGATCGGCTCGGCGAACGGTTCCGCGTCCTGACCTCCGGTCAGCGCGGGGCGCCCGCGCGCCAGCAGACGCTGCGCGCGGTGATCGACTGGAGTTGGGAACTCCTCAGCGCGCCTGAGCGGATCGTGCTGCGCCGGCTGGCCGCGTTCGGCGGCGGCTGCGACCTGCCGGCCGCCGAGGCGGTCTGCGCGGGGGACGGGGTCGCCCACCACGACGTGCTCGACCTGGTGACGCGGCTGGTCGACCGGTCTCTGGTGGTCGTCGTGGACGCGCCGACCGGCCGGCGCTACCGGCTTCTCAAGTCGGTCGCCGCGTACGCGCGCGAGCGGCTGGTCGACATGGCGGACCTCGACGCCGTACGCGAACGCCACCTGCGCCACTACCGCGCGCTCGCCGAACGCGCCGCGCCCCGTCTGCACGGCGCCGAACAGCGAGCGTGGCTGGACCGCCTGGACGCCGAGGCCGACAACCTGCGCCGGGCGCTGGACGAGGCGACGGGGCCCGCCGCCGCGCCGGGCGCGGCCGACGACGCCGCGCGGCTGGCCACGGCGCTGGCCTGGTGGTGGCTGCTGCGGGGCCGGCTCACCGAGGGCCGGCGCGGCCTGCGCGCCGCCTGCGCCACCCGCCCCGTGGGCGCCGCCGGGGCCGACCCCGTGGCGGCCGAACTCGCCCTGCTGCACGCCGCGTTCGCGCTGCTCACGGGCGGACCGCGAGGTGACCGTCGAACGGTTCGTCGCCGACGCGGTCCCGGACCCCGCGCGCCGCGCCCGCGCCCTGTGGCTGTGCGCGTACGGCCTGTTCAGCGCGGGTGCCACGGACGAGAGCGACGAACTGAACGCGCACGCCCTCGCGCTGTGCACGGCCGCGGGAGACCGGTGGGGCACGGCCGCCGCCCTCGCCCTGCGGGCGATGCTCGCCCTGGTCCGCGGCGACCTGGCCGCGCTCAGCCGCGACGGGCTGCGCGGCGCCGAACTCTTCCGCGAACCGGGCGACCGCTGGGGCGAGTTGCAGACCGTGACACAGCTGGCCGCGCTGGCCGAGATCAAGGGCGCGTACGAGGAGGCCGCGCGCCGCCAGCACGAGGGGCTGCGCATGGCGCGGGAACTGGGGCTCGCGGCAGAGGTCTCCGCCAGGCTCTCCGGCCTGGGTCGCCTCGCGTTGCTGGCCCGCGACTGGGACCGGGCCCGCGACCTGCACGAGCGGGCCCGGCGCGGCGCCGTCGAGCAGGGCTACACCTACGGTGTGATCCACTCCGAGATGGGCCTGGCGCTCGGCGCGCGCCGCGCGCACGACCTGGACGCCGCCGAGGCGTATCTGCGGCACATCGGCGACGGCTACGCGGCGGTCTCGTCGCGGGCCGGCGACCACCTGCGCCTGGCCGAACTGGGCTTCGTCGCGCAGCTGCGCGGGGAGATGACCCTGGCCGCCGCGTACCACCTGCGCGGCCTGGACGTCGCCCGCTCCCTGGACGAGCCGCGCGCCATCGCCCTCTCCCTCGAAGGCGTCGCGGGCGCGCTCGCCCGCTCCGCCGACGGGCCCGCCGCCGCCAGCGCGGCCCTGCTGCTCGGCGCGGCCGACGCGGCCCGGCGCTCCGTGGGCGCCCCGTTGCCGGCCGCCGAGCGCGGCGACGTCGACCGTGGCACGGCGGCGGCCCGCGCCGCCCTGGGCGGGCCCGTGTTCGCGGCGGCGTTCGCCCGCGGCGCCCGACTGACCACCACCGAAGCGGCCCTGCAGGCCCGAGCGGCTACGGGACGGGGGCGGGCGCGCCGCGAACGGCGGCCGAGAGCGCTAGCCGGTCACCCGCCGTCTGCCTTGCCGAGCAGGTAGCTGCGTTCGACCTCGTTCTCGGTGAGGTCCGCGGCCTCGCGGTACAGGGCGGCGGCGCGGCTGGTGTCGCCGGACAGGTGGGTCAGGTGGGCGCGGACGGCGCGTTCGCGCTGCCGGGTGAGGGTGTGGCGGTCCAGGCCGTGGCGCCGGTTGAGGTCGTCGAGGAGGGCGAGCCCCCGGGCGGTCCCGAAGGCCTGGGCGACGGCGACCACGCGGCTGAGCCGGACCGGGGCGCTCGTGGCGAGCCGTTCCCACCACAGGTAGAGCATCGCGATCTGCGGCCAGTCGGTCCGCCGGGAGGAGGGGGCCGCCGCGTGCAGGGCCGCGATGGCTGCCTGGAGTTGGTAGGGCCCCGCAGCGCGGCGCCCCCAGACGCCGTCGACCAGCGCGGTTCCCTCGCGGATCAGGTCCCGGTCCCACCGCGTGCGGCCCGCCGGGACTCGATGAGCAGCATGAGCGCCAGCAACCCGCTCGCCTCGGCATCCTCGGGCGCGGCGGCGTGCAGCATGCGGGCCAGCCGGATCGCCTCGCCGGTGAGGTCGAGCCGGGTGAGGGTGGGCCCGGCGGTGGCGGTGTAGCCCTCGTTGAAGACCAGGTAGAGCACCCGCATGACGGCGGCCATCCGGCTCTCGCGATCGGCGCCGGTCGGCGGCGTGAAGCGGACGCCGGCGCGGGCCAGCCGCTGTTTGGCGCTGCTGATCCGGGTGCCCATGGTGGCCTCGGACGTGCCGTGGGCGTGCGCGATCTCGGCGGTCGTGAGCCCGCCGACGGCACGCAGGGTGAGCGCGACCTGAGAGGCGGGCGCCAACTCGGGGTGGCAGCACAGCAGGAGCAGGGTGAGGCTGTCGTCCGTCGCGGGCGCGGGCTCCGCCGTCCGGGAGGCGAGTTCGGCTAGGCTGACGTCCCGTTCGCGTCGCTGCCTGGCCTGTTCGGAGCGGAGCAGGTCCACCATGCGCCGGTAGCCGACGCGGATCAGCCAGCCGCGCGGTTGGGTGGGCACACCTTCGGCGGTCCAGGCCGTGCGCGCGCCGAGGAGCGCCTCCTGCACGGCGTCCTCAGCGATGTCGAAGCGGCCGAAGCGCCGCGTCAGTGCGCCGAGCACGTGCGGTGCCTCGGGTACGCAGCAGACGCTCCACCTCCCCGGCGTCCCCGGCCGCGCCGGCCCCGTCGCTCCCGTCGGCCCCGTCGACTATGGGAACTTTGTCAGTCACGTTGCTCATCGCCGGCCTCGGCCGGCCGCCCCCGCCCGGTCGTATGGCGGGCGGGGGCGGGGGTGGCGGCACGGCCAGCTGGTCACGGTGCGAAGTCCTCGCCCATGACCGGCCGGATCTCGATCGGCTCGCCCAGCACCCCTACGATCCGGGCGGCGATCTCCGTGGCCCGCTCCCGGTCGGAGACGTCGATGACGGCGAAGCTGGCCAGCGCCTCCTTCAGCTCGGCGAACGGCCCGTCGGTCGCCACCACGCCCTCCGGCGTCGGGCGCACCGTCGTGCTGACCGCCGGGTGGCCCAGCCCCTCGGTGCTGACCAGTTCGCCGGAGGCGATCAGCTCCTTCTCGAACTCCTGGTACACCGCGAAGGCGGCCAGTGCCTCCTCGGTCGGGGCGTCGGCGGTCGCCGCGTCCCATGCGTCGGCCGGTGTGTAGCCCAACAGCAGGTACTTCACGGGGCACTCCCTGTTCTCGGTTCGACGATGTTACGGGCGGTCACCGGGGGGAAAAGGGCGAGCGCGACGGGGCCGGCTCGACCCCCGCCCGCAACCTCGTAGCCACGAACCCACCTTCGACATCCGTCCCATATGACGTGGATCACGTCCGGGGCCTGTCGAGAACCCGGCCCGTGCCACGAGGTACCGGGCAAGCAACCCACCGAGAGGGAGAACCCGATGTCCGAGACGACCACGACCACCGAAGCCGCTGCGGTCACGACCACGGCCGAGACCACCCACGCGCACCAGTCGCCCGCCGAGCCGAGCGCCGAACTCCGCGCCCTCGCACCGCTGGTGGGCGCCTGGAAGGTGACTGGCGGAGTGGAGGGGACCGTCCGCTACGAGTGGCTGGCCGGCGGGTTCTTCCTCGTCCAGCACGTCGACCTGGTCCAGTCCGGCGAGCCGGTCACCGGCCTGGAGGTCATCGGCAACCTCCGCCCCTACGGCGAGCCGACCAGCCCGGACGTGGCCTCCCGCTACTACGACTCGCAGGGCAACACCTTCGACTACGTCTACGAACTGACCGGCGACCAGCTCACCATCTGGGCCGGAGCCAAGGGCAGCCCCGCCTACTTCCGGGGCACCTTCACCGCCGACGGCACCACCATGACCGGCGACTGGGTCTACCCCGGCGGGGGCGGCTACACCTCGACCATGACCCGGATCTGACCCCCGCCCAAGCCGGCGCCGGACGGGGTCTTCGACGTGGACGGGCACCCTCGCTTGCCGGTACGCGCCGTGCGGGCGGGGCCTTCGCTGGACGCGGAAGGAGAGGCCACGGGTCGGCGCCCGCAGGTCGGCGCCCGCAACGCGCACTCGCGTCGTGCCTCTTGCGTCGCGGGGCCGGGCGGTGGTGTCACTGGGGCCCCCGACTCCTCCTACGTGACGGCCCCCGGCGACGGCCACCCCAGCCACCAGATGAACAGGCCGCTCAGCAGGACGAGCAGGAAGAGCGCGGCGTTGGTGCGGCGGTAGGCGACCGAGAGGGCCACGAACTCGCGGATTATGGCGCTCGGCCAGAAGTACGCGGCTGTCGGGGCGCCGATCACGTGGCCCCGGACGCCGGTGCGGCGGGCGGTGATCGCGGCCCGGAAGACGTGGTAGTTGTTCGTGACGATCACGCACCGGTAGTCCGGTTTCGCCCGCTCCATCAGGGCTCTGCTGAACGTCAGGTTCTCGTCCGTGGTCGTCGAGCGGTCCTCGCGTTCGATCAGGTCTGCGGGGAAGCCCTGGGTGACCAGGTAGTCGGCCATCGCGTGGGACTCGGGCAGCTTCTCGTCGGGGCCTTGCCCTCCCGAGGTCAGCAGAACCGGGTGCCGGCCCTTCCGGGACAGCCTGGCGTGTTCCTTGCGGGCCCGGTCGAGGCGAGCGGCCAGCAGCGGGGGCACGGTGGTGCCGTCGATCAGGCCCGAGCCGAGGACCACCACGTAGTCCGCCCGGCGCCGGACGCGCAGACGCCCGTACAAGCCCCCCGTAGACGAGGAGACAGAGGAACAGGAAGGCGACGTATCCGGCGAGTGCCACCGCCGTCGCCGCGACCACCACCAGCGTGTGCGTGTGCAGCACCAGCCCGGTGATCAGCAGCGCGAGCAGGGCTACCAGGGCGGTGCCCGCCCCCAGGGACAGCAGGTTCGCCAGGCCCCGGCCCTCCTTGCGGACCATGGTGATCCCGTTGGCGATGAGGAACCACGCCAGTGTGACGACCCCCACGCCCGCCAGGGTCAGCAGCGCCACCGCCAGATCGCGGCCCAACTGGGCCCGCTCGGAGGCCACGTGCAGCAAGAGCGCGATCGCCGCGAAGACGGCGGACAGGCCCAGCAGGACCGCGTTGTTCACTCGGCGGCGATCTTGTATCACGCCAGCACAGAGCAGGATGAAGCAGACGAACGACGGTACAAAGGCCACCATGTGCCGATCCTACGAGGCGTGGCGCGAACCCCGCCGAGCCGCGTAGGCGCTCCGGCACGGCCGCTTCGTCGGGACCGCCGGCGGCGCGCGCCGGGGTGCGGTCTGTGGAGCGGTCCGTGGTGCCGGCGACTTGGGGACGGCCGCGGCCGTCGCTCTTGGAAGACCTCGCCCCGGAGGGTGCCCCAGGAACTCCTCAGTGGCTTTCGGCCCCTCCCAGCGGCTCCCGAGGGACTCCCCGGGGGCTCCCGAGGGGCTTTCCATCGAGGCGGCAGGGAGGGCCCTGACCAGCGCTGAACGGCGCGAACGCGCTGGTCAGGGCCTATCGCCTCAGCACTCGATGACGTTCACCGCGAGCCCGCCCCGCGCCGTCTCCTTGTACTTGACCTTCACGTTGTCCGCCTTGATGAGCGCCCTGCTGACCTGCGCGTTTGAGGTCATTTTCTTGATCATTTCATCGGCTGGGGACTTCTCAGGGACTTTTGGTGGGTGACCTTGCGTAAGCCAGGCGTCCATGGCTAAGAGGCCGCGCTTGCCGGCCCCGGGCATGAAGTGAGCGTAGTGGTCGAGCGTGATCTTCGGAGAGGAGTGGCCGAGCCACTCGGACAGGCTGACGATCGACTCGCCGGCTTCGAGTTGCACGCTGGCGTAGGTGTGGCGCAGTGCGTGGAACATGTCCGAGCGGGACAGCTCGAAGACCGGTCGCTTGCGGACCCGCTCGCCATGAGTCTGGAGCTTCTCTTCCACGATCCGAATGACTCCCGCTGACACGAGCGCGGGCTTCCAGCTTCGTTCGTTCCAGGTGCGGTAGTAGATGCGGTTGCCCTGAGAAGTGCTGAGGACGAGTTGAACCGTGATGGGCTTCCGCTGCCGCTCTTGCAACGGAGTGGTTGGGGGCTCGGGATTGCGCCATGGCAGGGTGCACTCGACAGGGGGAAGCTCTGCATGTGCGCCTTGGCGCGGAGCGGAGGCCCAGGGCGGGGGGAGAGCTGTACGAGACGGGTCTTGCCTCCCTTCGGTAGACAGAGGTAGGGCCGTCTCTTTGAGTCCCATCGCAACTGGCGTCGGACGTGCACGACTCCGGCATCGAAGTCGAAGTTCTCCTCGCCCAGCCCGAAAGCTTCTCCTTGGCGGAGGCCAAGTACCAGGCCGATGTCGACCGCGAAGCGATAGCGTTCTTGTAACTCTGCTCGCACCGCGCCAACGGTCGATCGGCGCCACGCCTTGGCCTTCTTTCGGGTTCCCTTCGGAGCCTTGACCATTCGGTGCATCTTGACCGGGTTCTTCAACAGCCGCTTGTCGTCGACGGCGGCGTTGAGGATCGTCGTGAGGTGAATCCAGATCACCTCAGCGGTGGACTCGTCCACCCTCTCAAGGAGGTCGGCCTTGAAGGTGCGAAGCGCGGAGGCGTCGATATCGCGCAGCATCGTGGTACCGAGAAGCGGGATGATGTGGTTCCAGATGCGGCTGCGCATCGGAGCGGCCGTTGAAGGCTCGTCGGATCGCCCAGGCCACCAGTGCTCCTCGATGTACTCAGCCAGGAGGATCTCGCCGTCACGAGGGTCGATGAACTGGCCGCGCTTACTGTCGGTCTGCGTGGTGGCGAGCCACTGCTTCGCCTCTGCGCTTGTCTCGAACGAGCGGTCCTGAACGCCCGGTATGCCCTTGACGCGGTAGCGCTGACCTTTGCCCCAGAGGGCTGTTCGTTCCCGCTGCCCGGTCTGCTTATTCGGCCGCTTTTTCAGCCAGCGGTCCTCTATGTATCCCGCCATGGAAGTCGAACCTCACGTTCTGTGCGAGAAAAGGTGTGTTGTGGGCTAGGTGACGGTGAGCGAAGCGGCGATAACCAGCATGGCCGGTTCGTCGTTCCGCGGTTAGGCGGAGCGATATGTGACACGGCGTGTGACCTTTCGGTTGAGTGGGTTGAGCTTTTCGTTGGAGCGGGAGTCGGCCTGTTCCTGCAAGGAGACCCACTCGTTGAGTGTCGAGATCCGATACATCACGCGGCGGCCCATGCGGAAGCTAGGCGGGCCCTGGCGGCGCTGGCGCCAAACGTAGAGGGTGTTCGGCGAAATGCCGAGGTACTCGGCTGCTTTCGGGAGCTTGAGGAAGGCGGCCTCGTGCGTACGGGGAGTTGCAGGCACCTGCTGTCTCCTGTCTGGTGTGTTTTGACAGGCTGCAGAATGCGAGGAAGGTCGAGGTTTGGGCAGGCTGGAAATGTCTGATAGGGCGACGTGGCTCTGGTGTTTGGACGCCTGTGTAGATTGGCATCGGCTTGGCCGGAGTTCCAGTGGTGAGCGTCTGCTGTGGGCGAATGCGCCGGCTGGCATTCGGTCGTCCGACTGCTTGCGTCTTGATCCACACGATTGCCGAGGGGGGCAAGTGCTACGCCACCAACTACCTGACGACCTTCAACACAGACGAGCGCCTGGGGCCTTGCCGCCCGGCGCGTACCCTGCGACCTCATGGCTATCGCATGGAGCGAGCCGGGCGGCAAGGCCCCTAGACATACCAACACAGCGCCGCACGCCGTCGCTTGATCCCTGCGACCTAGCTGCGCGGCGTCAAGGGACTGTGCGGTAATGGCTGCCGTGGATCTCAACTCGCTGCGCAAACTCGTTGAAGGCCAGCTTCTCCGCATGGAGGGCAGCACCTTCCAGGACTGCATGGACCGGCTCGGCCTGGAGCTGTACCCTGGTGACTTCCAACCCGTGCGGGCAGCCGGACCGAAGGGTGACACCAAGAACGACGGCTACTATCCTAAGGCCCGCGTATTCTTCGCAGCACACGCAACGCGTGGCGAGCGGATCGACAAGACCAAGTCGAAGATCCGTGGTGACTTGGAGGGCTGTCTCCAGAAGCACCGGGACGTGAAGGTGTGGCGCTTCCTCACCAACGACACCTTGCCGGGCGAGGTCGACCGGTTCATCGACAACGAGCTTCGCCCGTTGTACCCCGGCGTCACCATCGAGGTGTGGGGTCTTAAGACGCTCGCCGACGAGATCAGCAAGCTCAAGCGGGCGCAGGTCGACAAGATCGTCGATATCGTCACGGTGGACGAGCCTGAGCTTGAGGTTGTCATCCTCAACCACATGAAGACGGGGCGAGACCTCTGGCCCGATCCTCTCGGTCTGCCTTGGGTGGCTGCCACACGAAGAGCCGGACGACTGCACCGACGAAGAGCAGGACCTCATTGACGGAGCGGTTCAAAGCTTCCGAGACTGGAGCGACATCCCACGAGACATCGAGTTCTCTCGACCGTCGGTACGTGATGCGCAGCGAAGCATCACAGCTATCCTGGAGGAGCTTGCGGAGAAGGGACTCGCCCTCTACTCCGCAACGAAGGGCGACTACCCGCTGACGGGTGGGTCGTCGCCGTTCTTGGGAACGGTGGCGATCTTCAGGATCGTCCGGGTGGATCGCACTGCACCTTCGAGCAGCCGCTGAAGGTATCCCACTGGGAAATCCGTAGCCGAAGACACTACAGCCGCAGGGAGGGCTTCCCGCGCGTGAACCGACTCCAGCGTTGCTGCGTAGGGAGCGCCTACGTCTCGCTCGTCCGGACCAGCGCCCCGTACTCGTTTCGCTCGTACGTACGTCGCGTGTTCTTCTCGATCTTGTGGGCGACCTCGGCGTCCAGGTCCACGCCGTTCATCTCGGCCAGGGCTGTCAGGTAGAGGAAGACGTCGGCCAGCTCCTCTCCGAGGTTGGGTAGTCCCTTGCGCCAGGCGGTGAAGGCTTCGCCGACCTCGGCGGTCAGGAGACCAAACTCCAAGGCTACGTCGGTGGTATTGAAACCCTTCAGGGACTTGTTTTCCCAGGCGAGCTTCTGGGCGGCACCGATCTCCAAGGCTCCTCCAGCGGTGGTGCGGCAGGTGCCTTCGCAGACTAGCGGGATCAGTGTGTCGACGTTGGGATTCGGGTCGTCACTCCGACGTGGGAGTTCGGGGGACATCGTGCTCGAGGGTGCGCACGCGAGTGTAGTCAGCGAGAGTGGAGAAGACCTTCCTGTACCCCTCCACCAGGGAGGAGATATCTTCCAAGCGGTTCGCTTCGCCGTCGCGAGAGAGCAGGCGCTGCTGGATGACGGCCGGTGGCGCGGTCAGGTGAACGAACGTGCCGCTGCGCTCGACAACGCTTTCGGCGAGGTCGATTGCCTGGCTCCAGTTGATTCGGGAACGGCCCCGGTGCAAGGGGCCGTAGACGAGTTCGCTGATGAAGCACCGATCGAAGAGAAGCCGGCCGGTCTGGGTGAGGATCTCCCTGTAGCGGCTGACCAGGTCGAGGTGGTCGGGTGTCTTGGGGGAGTGCACCACTGTGAAGCCGTAGTGCGTCCATAGCCGCGCAGCGAGCGTGCTTTTGCCTACTCCGTCGCAGCCTTCCAGCGCCAAGGTTTGGTACCCGCCGGCGATCTGGTCGAGTTTCACGTGGCCAGCCAGGACTGGAGGGTGCCACCGGTGTCGAGGTGGGCTTCGGCGGCGTACTGGATCATGAGGTTGCGCCAGTTCGGCTCGCGGCCGTGGGGGTGCGTGAACGTCGGGCGAGGCTGGTAGGTGGCGATGCGTGCGCCGCCGGCGGCAGCGGCGCCGATGAGGAGGGCTGTTCCCGGTGGTGTTTCGGGACCTGATACGTCGGCGAGCAGATGGGTGGCCGAGCACGCCGCGGACAGGTCAGCCAGGGCTCCCCTTACAGGGTCCGCTGACGTGAAGCGCTGGGAAACCGTCGTGGTGTGCCCGGCCTCGGCTCAGGTTCGGGCCAGGTGCTCCTGGCTCCAGACCGCGTAGCGTACGGTGACGCCTCTACGTGGACGGTGGTACCGCGAGGCGAAGGCAAGCAGGGGAGACGTGGAGCGTGAGCCGGGAGGTCGAGCAGAGCGTCGAGGGTGGCGTCGAGAGCTGTGCTCATCTGTGCGGTGTTGCGCGCCCGGAAGCTTGCGAAGCGGGACGGGGGCGGACCTGACGGCTGGTTGGGTGGTCCGAGCTTGGTGACGCGCACGACGTGTGTGGCCATGGCCTGGAGGAGAGGGCCGGGGAACGCCAGGCGTGGGCCGGCCTCGTCCAGTGAGTAAGTCTGGAAGTCAGTGGTGAGCACGACGATGGGGACGCCGGCGGCGGCGTATCCGATTTCCATGCAGACCCCGTCGTCGAGGCTTGGACCGTGGAGGATGGCGACCATGGCATCGAGGCCGCTGAGTCGGGCGCGGTCCAACTCGAACAGGCGGCGGCCTTTGACCTCGGCGACCAGGTCCTCCTCGTCGGTGTCGCAGAACGGCAGGAAGACGCGATGGGCGCCGATCTTGGCGCTGAGTCGATCGGCCAGGTCGGCGGCGAGAGCACGGTCGTGGGCGGCGAACAGTCGGTGGGCGACGTAAACGGACACCGCAGGGGACCTCCAAGTCGGTCAGCTAGCTACGTCGGGGCGCAGGGATGGGCAGGGGTGGGGACGCGACGAACCTGGCTGCGGCGGCTGTCGCCTCCGTCAGAGCCTGGGTGGCTGTCGCCCCGAGCGAGCGACGGGCCAGATACGTTCCGGCCAGGGTGTCTCCGGCGCCGGTGACCTCGCGCGGAGGATGCGGCGGCGGAATGGCGAGGGCTGCCTGATGTCCGAAGCAGCGCACCACTGCCGGCCGGGGGCCGTCGGAGACGATGACCTCCGCAAGCGTGCCGCAGTCGATCACCGCCTCCAGTAATCGGTACTCCGTGGCGTTGACGAACAGGGTGCTCGCCCTCGGCAGCCAGGGAGCGGCAGCGCGGATCATCTCCTCCGCACTCGGCAGGAAGAAGTCCACACTGAAGTCGGCGGCGTGCTTCGCGAGTCGGCCGAGCACTGGCGCCACGTTCAGTGGGCGACGGCAGCAGACGTGGTAGGTGCTGTGCTGTGCGGGTGCAGGCCCACGTGCCGGAGCGCATGCTCGGGTCAGGCCCTCAGCCACGCCGTAGTCCACGCCTACGGCCATCAGCTCGCCTTGCGGGTCGTATTCCAAGTCGAAGACGGTGGATATGCCGGCTGCCTGGAGTCGGGCCGACCAGTCGAGCCTGTCCAGTCCCGGCGCCTTCGGAAGGTGGGCGAGATCGGTGCCGAGAACGCAGACCGGGGCCGCACGGCAACCGGCCTGCGCTGCCGCCAACGAAACGAACAGAGCCGCGCCGCCGAGCTGGGGGCCACCGCGATGGTCGGGGTAGCGGGTCAGGTCACGGCTGATGTTGCCGATCACGTTGAGCCGTTCCACTTTCTCCCCCTGGCAGGTCAAGCACGACGGGTGGGGTGTGCGCAGTCAACGACCTGTGAGCAGACCGGTCGCCGGCTACAGAGGCGTGGGGCTGGACCGTTGAGGTACAGGCGTTTGAAATAGATCAGGACGAGGTGTGCGAACCAGGTTGGCTGTGCCCCCGTAGGGAGCGTGACCTCGTACGCGTTGTTGGTCATCAGTGACCGGAATTCGGCCGAGCGAGCGTGCACGGCCGCCTCTAGGACGTGCCGCATACGTTCGTGAGCCACAGCGCCTGGCGGAAGGGCGAGACCCAGGGCGGGCCAGTTTGGTGACCATGCCGGAGTCCACCGGGATGATGCCGCAGTGATACCCGCGAGCGGTGAGCAGTGCGCACTGAGCCACCTTGTAGGAGGCACCTCGTACCCGCGCCGCGAAGTCGAAGACGAGGGCGTCGCAGTCGGCTGACTCCGCAGTCGGATCGGTCCCCTCCTTCTCCCAGCAACCGAGAAGCTCGGCGAGCGAGCGTAGATAGTCGATGCGAGCCCTCGGCCTGCCGAGGGCTCGCACCAACGTGGCCAGCTCGGCGTCAGTGGCCGCGACGAGGCTGTCGAAGCCATAGACGTCCGCTGACGCGATCACCCGGGCGTATGTCTCGATCATTCGGTAGGAGACCCGGGTGGACCAGCCGGCGGCGAGCATCCGCATCCGTGGGTCGCTGATCGTCGTCGGCCACCACCGGTTCTCGTCGTGGTTGGCCTCTACCTCCGCTCGCACGTCCGGCAGGCTGGCGGCGCGCTCGATCAACCGGTGAACACGCCGAACGTCGAGCGGTGTTGCCTTCACACGTTCGATCTTCACGCATCTACATCCGATTGGGATCCGGGTGGCCAGAAGTGCCATAGCGAGGTTGGACGAGAGCACGGGCTTTCCGTACCGGCGCTCCAGCTCCGTGACCACCGAGAGGGTGTGCCATCCGGTACACGACAGGACTATGGCCTCGGCGGAGTCGACCGCGCCCTGCGGTAGCCGGCCCACCAGGGCGAGAACCCGAGCCGAAGGGATCTCGGGGTAGCCGTCGGTCAGGCCCAGGTTCGTGTGAGCCAGTACCTCCACTCCGGCCTCGGCGAACGCTGCGGCCTCTGCTTCGCTCACCGGAGCAGGGTAGGGCGGTAGGGCGTGACTAATACCACGCGGCTTGTGCCCGTTGCTGCGAGGGCCTGCACGAGGGCGTCGAAGGCGGTGCGGACACCGCCCGGTAGCGGTGGTCCGCCAGTGAAGCCCGCGGACGTGCACGCCAGCATCACCGCATCGAGCGGTATGTGCGATAACGAGTCCAGTGCCTGCGCTGATGCCTCGCGCAGACCGTGCCAGAACGAGGCGTCGATCGCCGTCGTCCTGGAGGCGGGCACAAGCCGCGCGTGGTGGAAGACGGTGTGGCGCAGTCCGAGGCGGGCGAGTTCGGTCTCCACCGCGACGTTGGCCCAGGGGAGTAGCAGACCCGCACGAACGGTGCGGTCCGACGCCGCGTCCACGGCGGCCAACGTCGCGAGTGTCCCGTCAAGAGGCGGAGGCAACGCGCTCTCCGTAGATCACGCGCGGCGCATGGCCAGTCACCACCAGGTCGCCGGTGGTGCCGAGCGGAACCGCGGTGTCGCGCTCGATACTCTGGATGGAGTACGAGCCCAACCGCCGCCACCAGGTACCGCCTTGGCCGATGAAGTACGAGTGAAGACCGGGCACGCGCAGTCCGGTCGGGTAGCCCCGCTCCTTCATCGGCTGGTCCCAGGCGAAGTCGATATCCGCTTTCCACGACCGGAAGTGCTCCGCCGAGGGCAACGGCTCCAACTCGCCGAGCGCCGCGCTCGGGGCTGTGATCCTGGAAGTCGGTCGCTCGCACGCGGCCCTCGCTCGCAAGGTCAACGAACTGGCCGCGTTGCAGGGCGTGGTCACGCGCTACGACAAGGCGTCGGTGACCCGCTGGCTGCAAGGGATGACCCCTCGGGATCGCGCTCCAGAGTTCATCGCTGCGGCCCTGGCCGACTTCCTGGGGCGCCCCATCGCACCGGTTGACCTCGGCTTCCCAGAGCAGCAGCAGCGGCCGGTGGTCGCGCGAGCGTTGACGTACCGTGAAGATGTGGGTGAAACGCTGCACACACTTGCGGAGCTGGGCTCGACCGATATCTCACGGCGCAGCCTCCTCGGGGCCACGCCGTTCGTCGCGACGGCCTTGATGGACCCGCAGCGGCAGTGGCTCCTCTCGCTCCTTGAGGACGACCAGGCTCCTCGACTGGCCGCTGTCGCCGATGGCGGTCCTGCCGAGCAGGTCCAGGCCATGATCGAAATGTTCGACGAGATGGACAACCGCTTCGGCGGAGGCGGAGTCCGGGCCAGCATCGTGCACTACCTCAGCACCCAGCTCGCGCCCATGTTGCAGCAGCGGAACCTGCCCGCACACCAGCGCCGGCCTTTCTACACCGCGGTGGCGAAGATGGCGGCGACCGCAGGCTGGTGCTCGTACGACACCGCCGACTACGGGCTCGCCGAGCGGTACATGATCCAGGCGCTCCGGTTGTGCGCCGAGGGCGGCGACAGGGTGCTCGGCGGACAGATCCTGGCGGGCATGTCCCACCTCGCCACCAGCCTCGGCAACCCTGCCGAAGGAGTCTCGCTCGCCCGGGCGGGCATCGCGACCGCCAAGTCGTCGGGCAGCCCGCTGGGGCTCATGAGGTTGCACGCCATGGCCGCCCGCGGCTACGCTGCTCTCGGCAACGCGCGGCAGGCCACGGCGTCCCTGCACGCGGCCGGCAAAAGCCGTCCCTGCACGCGGCCGGCAAAAGCCTGGACGCCAGCCGCAGGCCGGTCGAGGAATCGTCATGGGTCCGCTTCCTGGACCACCACTACCTGGAGGCCGAGGCCGCCCTGGTCCACCGCGACCTCGGCGAAGCACCACAAGCAGAGAGCCTCGCCAACGCGTCGGTGGAGGCGAACAGCGATCGCCGCCGCCAGGCGATTAGCCGCTCCGTACTCGCCACGGCGTACCTCCAACAGGACCGACTGGACGAGGCGGTCGACGCGGCCACCAACGCCTTGGACCAGCTCAGCGGTGTTCACAGTGAGCGATCCGTCCAGGCTCTGCGCGACTTCCGTGCACGCCTTGCTCCGCACCGAAGCGAGCCGATCGTGCGCGATTTCCAGCTCAGGGCCAGGCCCGTACTCGGCGCTGCGGCATGACCCGCTCGCTCAGTAGCCACCCGGCGTCGGAGCGTTCTGGCCCTTATCGACGGGGATGTTGGTGCCCGTCACTCCTCGCGACTGCTCTGAGAGCAGGAACGCGATCACGTCGGCCACCTCCTCGGGTTGCACCAAGTCGCCCCCTGGGAACTCCGCACGGAAGCGGTCGAAGGCCACCGGGTCCTCCCGTCGCATCCGGTCCCACCGCTTGCCCGGAATGAGCATGGACCCGGATGAGACCGCCTTCACTCGGATTCCGTCAACGGCCAGCTCCCTCGCCAATGACGACACCATGTGAATCTGCGCCGCCTTCGCCGCGCCGTACTGAGCCTGTGGCCCCGGCTTCCAGCCGGAGATCGAAGCCACCACGACGACCGGACCGCCATCAGCCTCGCGCAGATGCTGTGCACTCGACGCCACCAGCCGCGCGGCATGGCCGACGTTCATTTCCCACGTTGCCGACCAGTCCTGCGCCGTCGCCTCGTCGATGCCTCGCCCGCGCGCGCTGCCGGCACAGGCGACCACGCCGTCCAGGCCCCCGAGCGGTGCTGCGGCGTCGTCCACGAACCGTTCGAGCAACTCCGGCACCGAGACATCCAAGGTCTGAGCGAACAGAGTTTCGGGAGAACTGATCGAACGACGAAGTGTTTCCAGTGGCTCTTGCTTACGGGCACACGTCGCCACCTTTGCCCCCTCCGCCAAGAGCAAGCGCACGACGTGTTCGCCGAGCCCCCTGGAACCGCCCGTGACCACCATCCGGCGGCCCCTGAAACGCCCCGCCACTGCTTCCCGCGTCTGGTCCGGCCCTGTACTCGTCATCTGTCCAACCCTTCACCAACCGTGCCAACCCCCGTGGGCCAAGACACCCCTCGTGCTCCCTTTTTACCGGGGCGCCGGAGCGGATTTCCTATGGGCGTACCCGGTCCGGGCAGCCGCGCGGTCGGAGATCAGGCGGCATGGGCATCCCGGGCCCGGGGAGGGTGGGCGGTAACCCGGGATGCCGCCTGCCGCTGTTCGAACCGCTGATCCCGACTCGACAATCCCACCAAACGAGCGAGAGCCAGCGAACACACCTCGCGCTCCTCTCCCAGCTCGGGAGGCACACATGTCCCATACACCACATCCGCGCAACAGGCTCACGTTGGCCGATACCCTCAATGCGGTCGGCCTGGCACGGTTGCACACGGCAGACGTTCTGTCCCGTTGGGGTGTGCACTCCGACACGATCGAGACCGTGCAGCTCCTCGTGTCGGAGCTGGCCACGAACGCCGTGCGGCACCCCAAGGAGGACGAGGCGCAAGCTTCTCCGTTCTCGTCGTGGAACAGGGCGCAGACCTTCGAGTTCATGCTGGAGATCGCCGGCGACGTGGTGCGGGTGTCGGTGTGGGACCGCGACACGAGGCCGCCAGTGCTGAAGGAGGTCGGTGTCGAGGTGACAGGGGGCCGGGGCATCTTCATCGTCGCAGCGCTGAGCAGGCGCTGGGGTCACCATCCGGCTCGCGGCACGGCTTGCAAGGTGGTGTGGGCCGAAGTCGGCCTGATTCCCACCGGACACGCGAGTGGAGACGGGAGACCGTCGCATCCTCCAAGTCGGTCTTCTACGAGCACCCTAGGGATGCCGAGAGCCGCTGAAGTCGACACGAACACCATCGGTCGCGTGCTCGTCGGCATCAGAAACGTCTGATCCGTGAGCCGGACCAACGACGCCAGCCTGGTGCCCTCGGCCCACCAGTGAGCTGGTGCTCTGGGCAGCGCCTCGCGCCTGCTCTCCACCTGCGTCGCTGCCTGTGACCAGCTCCAGAAACTGCCCGTGCTCCCAGAGACGACGCGTCGCGACGTCCCCACCTTCACGGGACTCTCCACGGCCCCGTAGCCATCCCACGATGACGAGGAATCACCCGATGTCCCCCACGGAAGGCTCGCTCGTTTCCGCCCCGGCGCCGCCACCTGTTGTAGCCCCACCGGGCACCGCGTTGGTGATCTACGCCTGCCTGTTGCCCGGTGCGCACACCCACGAGGGAGCGCTGACCGAGATGTTGAGCACGGTGCGCGAGTACGTTACGGCCCGCGGTTGGGTCGTGGCTGATGAGTTCGTCGACCAGGTGAGTGTGGAAGCATCGGCGCCGTTGTAGCGAGACGGCCTGCGACAGGCGCTCGACGCGGTGGGGGCCGGCGGCGCGGCGGGCATTGCCGTTCCGGCAGTACACACGGTGGCCAGGTCCGCTCGCGAGCGGCGAGCGCTGATCGATTGGCAACGCGGCTTCCCGCATCCACCGTTCGTCATCTCGCCTACATCGCTGGCGGGAATGGGCTCGGTGGCGCAGCAACGCCAGGTGCCGGCGCGGTTCGCCCAGGCAGCGGCGGTGCGGGAGTGGGTGAACGCATGCGTGAGTGACTGGGCACCGGAAGCGAGCGATCTCTCTCTGCGCGTGAACCTGTGCGTGACCGAGATGTTCGCCAACGCCGTGCAGCGCGCGCCGTCCGGCGATGCGGTCACGGTGCGCGTCGCGCCGTCGCCGACGGCGATCTCCGTGGCGATCGAGGACTCGTCGTTGGCGGAACCGTGCCTGCGCGAGGCGACCGCGACTGAAGAGGCGGGGCAAGGACTGATCTTGGTGGCCGGCCTGTCCACGCGATGGGGGTGCACGCGTACCTCACGTGGCAAGCAGGTTTGGTGCACCTTTGCCCTCCCGCCAGGAAGCGGAGCTACCGCGTGACCGCGACCAAGTCGTTTGCCGAGAGGCGCCAAGCAACGCCCGCGCACTGGGGGACCTGCGACGTGGTGATCACCGAGGGAGGGCTCACGTCGGATGCGGTCCTGCGGAGAATGGATCACGTGCCGGGTGGGAGCGGGCCCGTGGCAACTGTGTCGGGCTGGCTGGTGTGGGTGGTGCCTGCCGGCACCAGCCGGCGGTGGCCGGCGCGAGCTGGTCGGTGCATGGCGATGATCGACTTCCCCCACTTGCTGGACCGGTTGGAGTGGGTGCGCGAGCCCACACCGCAGAGGTTGGTGGACGCCGACGTGCTGGCTCGCCAGATCAAGCTCGCGCAGGACGGCGGGTTCGCGTGAACCAGAAGCCAGAGCAACCATCCGTGGGCACCGAGATGCGGAGCATCGGTCTGAGCTGGAGGCTGGGCATTCACCCCACTCCGTACTTCACCGAGGCCGTCCTTCGCACGTTGCTGCGAGGGATGTCATCCACGGAGCGCACGACCGCCGTTAAGCATGCGCGGCGCTGGCTTACCTCCATTGGCCCGGGCCGCTACGCCTTGGGGCAGGAGACGCACCAGTGGCTGCGTGGCCAAGCGCGGGGCCGGGACGCAGCATTACGCGCGGAGACCGTAGCTTACCTGGGCGACTACTACCTGGCCACGGCCGGCGCGGCGACCAACGCCCTGTTCCCCGGGCACCGTGTGGCCGAGCCAACCTTCGTGCTCTCCACCCCTGAGGCCGAGAGCACGGTGTGGGATGCCGAATCGGTGGCACGCTGGCTGGAACGGGAGCGGGCGGCGTTGAGCGCTGTGCAAGAACTGGTGCGTGCCGCCGGACTGCATCACCTTGCGGGCCAGCTCGCCGATGCAGCGTGGGCTGCGGGTCTGTTGGGGCGCACCGACGCCTGGTACCACAGTCAACGGACGGGTTGGGACAGCGCCGAGCGAAGCGGTGATCGTCCCTTGCAGGCGCGCCTCCTCACAGCGCATGCGCGACTGTTGTGCGAGGCGGGCGACCAGCAGCAGGCTCTTGTCACGCTGGATCAGGCTATTAGGTCGTACGACCGCCGCAACTTCGACCACGTGTGGGGGCTGGCGGTGATCTCCGACATCAGAGCCGCGGCCCACCAAGCCCTCGGACACGGAGTGCTGGCCCGTGAGGCCCTCCTGCATGCCATCCGACTACGCCAAGCTATCGGCGACACGATCATATGGGAGCTGGCGGCTTGGGCGGAGGTCGAATCCCTCGCGGGGTACCACGGCACCGCGTTGGACCTGCTCGCCGAGGCGCACCGGGAGGCGGGCCGGGTGCCGGCCCTGGTCTCCGGCACCCCGCGTCCGTACGAGGCGATGATCTTGCGGCTGATCGGCGTGGTGCATTACCGGGCCGGCCAGCACGACGAGGCTCGGGATGCGCTGACCCGCGCGTTGGGACGCACCGTCGGTGCTGGCGGCGAGATCGTCCTTTACCAGGAGGCGGCCCGTAACCACCGAGCGTTGGCGGATGTGGCTCGCGCGGTCGGCAGCAGCAAAGCCGCGCGACGTCACGAGTCCAGGGCACGCGTCCTGAGGCAACCAACAACACCCTGACGCATCACAACATCTGGCGGGCACGCCCGTCTGTCTGCGACCGCCTCTGGCAAGGAAGCGGCCCTTGCAAGCCATAGCGAAAGGCGAACCACGCGTGTCTCCCGATCCTTTGGAGTGCCGGCCCCTCTCTTCTCACCGACGCGGCAGTGCCTTTACCCATCGAGAGTTGCAGGTCCTGATCCTGGTCGCGAAGGGAATGAACACCACTGCTATCGCCGCTAATCTGAGACTGCCTCAGAACACCGTCAAGCACGTCATCGGAAAAGCTCTGTCGCGGCTCGGCCTTCGCAACCGAGCGCACTTGGTGGCCTATGCCTTCCGTAACGGCGTCGATCTGATCGACCTTGGCAACGAGCAGTTCTGACCCTCATCCGCTCTGGTACATCACAACGGAAACACACGCGCTCGGAGCATTCCGCGTACATCGTTCCTGCGTAGGCGCCAGTTAGTTGGTCATGCAGGCATGACGGTCATAAAGCGGTACCAGGGGATTTGGAGTGGCATGACCGGTACGAAGGGGATGGCGTAGATGCGTGCGTCAGAGCCTCGGAGTCGGCGTGTGGTTTCGGCGGCTGGATAGGAAAGTGGGGGCAGGTTCGGGGAGTTCCACAAGCGTCGGCCTGCCGCTGTCGAGCGTATGGACTGCGTGACGGCCTGCATGCGCGAGTCGTCTTTCCATTGTGCGTCGTGCAGGCGGAGTTGGGCCATCATCGGCACTGCCCACTCCGATTCCCAGCGGATCAGACTGTCGGGGGCCTCGGGGTCGGTCAGCGCCCATTCCATGACGTTGACGCCTTTCCGGACCCAGGGGAAGAGGCGGGTGATCGCGTGGTTGTGTGCGAGTACGTCCCAGCGGTAGTCGCAGAGGTACGCGCCCCAGGGCTCGAGGCCCTCGACGAACGTGCGGATGCGGTCCGGCACGGGTGTGTTGGCGGTGGGGGCCATGATCTCTTCGGGGAGGTCTTGTGCGCCGACTAGGCGGTAGAGGACGAGCCACTCCTCTTCGCTCAGGCCGAGAGCGCTTCTGATCTTGGTCAGGAGTGCGTTGGAGTGCCGGCCCGAGTTTCCGTTTTCCAGTGCGCGGTACCAGCGCCCGGAGACACCGCAGAGTTCGGCGGCCTGATCCGTGGAGAGGCCGTTGCGTTCGCGGGCGGCTCGGAGGACGTGCGTGATCATGTTCGGGGTTCCAGGTCGAGCGTTCATAGCAGAGAAAGATGGAGAGTTCGTGATTTGGGTCACGCCCCGAACGTGACCCAAAACGCAAGCGCTCGCTCGCTCCCTTCCTTTGTGACGGCTTTTGCTCGCGGAATTATACGGCGCTCGCGATATCGGTTCGTACGGCGTGGAACTGCTAGTTCCAGCCCTGCGAAAAGGCACAGATTGCTCGTCGCAGAGGAGCGCGGTGAGGCTTCGTCTACGCGAGGACTGGGAGGGAGGTCAGTCCGCGGATGAGGCGGGTGTGACGCCAGCGCAGCTCTGCGGGTGGCACGGCGAGCCGGATGTGGGGGTGCCGGGTCAGTACGGCGCGTAGGGCGATCTCCGCTTCGGCCTTGGCCAGAGGTGCGCCGACGCAGCGGTGGATGCCGTGGCCGAAGCTGAGGTGGGCGGTAGCGTCGCGGCCGAGGTTGAGGAGGTCGGGCTCCGGGAATCGTTGGGGGTCGCGGTTGGCGGCGCCCAGGGCAATGCGTACGGGGGTGCCGGTCGGGATGGCGACGTCGCCTAGTGTGGAGGAGTTCGGTGGTGTACCGGAACGTGGTGAGGCTGAGTGGCGCGTCGTATCGGAGCAGCTCGTCCAGCGCGGCCGGGAGGTCATGCGGGCTCTCCCGGAGGCGACGCAGGGCGGTCGGGTACTGGAGGAGTGCCAGGGTGGCGTTGCCGAGGAAGTTGGTCGTGGTCTCGTGCCCGGCGATGAACAGCAGTACCGCCAGGAGGGAGGCCAGTTCTTCCTCGGTGAGGCGGGTGTCGTCGTCGTGGGCCGAGATGAGCCGGTCGCGCAGTGTGTTGCCGGGTGCCGACCGCTTGATGGCGACGAGGTTCGTCATGTAGTCGGCCAGGTGGTGGGAGGCCGCGTCGATGAATTCGGGCTTGCCTGCCGCGAACAGGTCGCGCGACCAGCGCTGGACGGTGGGCCGGTCCTCCTCCGGGATGCCGAGCAGCTCACAGATCACGATGACCGGCAATGGCACCGCCAGCCCGGCGACGAAGTCGACCGTCTCCCCGGCGGGCCAGCGCGTCAGTAGCGCCTCCGTGGTCTGCGCGATGAAGGGACGCAGCTCTGTGACGGCGCCCGTGGTGAACGCCTTTGTCACGAGCTTGCGGAGCCGGGTGTGCTGGGGCGGGTCGGTGGCCAGCATGTTGTGCGCCACGGCGGGGTGTAGGCGCCGTCGTGAGTTCTTGTCCGCGAAGAAGGCGGCGGTGTCCTTCGAGAGCCCCGGGTCGGCCAGAGCAGCCCTGGCTTCCGCGTGGCTGGTGACCAGATAGCTGGCGTGGCCACCGGAGCCGGTCGGCACCTGCTGCACGGGGCAGGCGGCGCGCAGAGTGGCGTAGGTGGGGTAGGGGTCTCGCAGGAAGTGGAGGTCATGGGTTGGGTTGGGCATGCCTTCACTGTCCTACGGGTTCCGGCCGGCTGGCGCCGGCGACGCGTCGAGGGTGGGTGGCGTAGGCGGCGGCCACGAGGAGGAGCCACTCCGCGTCCGTGCGGAGGTCCTTCCGGGCGGCGGCCCCCCGGAAGGGCGAAGCGACCTCGTCGGGCAACTCACCGTCCCGATAGGCGACCAGGGCTGCCTTCACGACAGCCGCCTCAACGCCCGCGACCTCCAGCTCCGTTGTGGTGTCATAGACCCGCAGGGCGGCCTCTTGGATCGCGCGCGACCGGTACGGTCGGAGCGCGAGGATGCCGTCGCTGATTTCGATGACCCGCCGCCGGAGCAGGAAGTCCCAGTCCTGGCTTGAGGAGTCCACAGGCGACAGGACGACCTCGGGCACCGCGTCGGTAAGCTCACGCCACAGGGCACCGAGCGCGTCGAAGGACCGCGATTCCCAGCGGCGGCGACGGGAATGGCTGAGCGGGTAGGCGATGGCGGGCAGCGTCAAGCCGACGCAGAGCAGCAGGACGGCCACTGCTGGCGAGGTCACGCTGAAGACACACGGCGCGCCCACAAGCGACGAGCACTTCGAGCCGTCGGGCACAAGGCGGAACCCCAAGCCGAGCGAGACCAGGACCGTCAGTTTGTACACCACGTAGACCAGCGCGAAGACACAGCCGCCCGCCGCCGTGCGCAGGCCAACGCGCACGCTGGCGTGCCGACTCGACCTCGACTGACGCACGGCCTGGAGCAGGAAGTCGACGACGGCGAAGCCGAGGTAGGAGACGAACAGGAGCACGTAAAGCGCGTACACCCGCGCCCAGCGATGCGACATCTGCTCGTAGACGAAGAGCGCGCTCATCCCGCAGGCGGACGCGGCGAAGAGGACCAGACGCAGGTGGATTCGCCGCCGTGCTTCCGACGCCTCCAGGTTGAGCTGGAACGAGACGGCTACCACCGTGGTGGCAGCGGCCAGCGAGGCACAGTTGCTCAACAGCCGGGCGACGTGTGGCACGACGGCTTCGATGGCATTCTCGAACAGCGGTGCGTAGGAGGCGAACGCCAGGGCGAAGGAGCTGAGGAGAGCACCCATTGTCCAGGTGCCGGTCGGCCGAGGAGCGCCATGGCGGAGAATCCAGTAGAGGGCAGCCGCCGCGAGTAGGCATGTCATGCCCAGGAATACGACGTTCATCGCGAACGGAACCGGCCTCTCTTGATGGGCTGGGCGAAGAGCCCGTCCCAGCTATCCGTTCCCTTTTTCGGTTGGTGCGAGGGGAGTTCGCGGTAGATGCGCTTACGGATAACCGTCGCCATCATTTCCGCCTAGTGTTCATCGGCTGACGAGTAGCTGGTGCGCCCCGACATGCGCATCACTAGCGTGGGGCTCACGCCGATGGCCTCTGCCCTATCCGCGTCGACTTCCAGGCTGCCTGGGTGATCGCAGTACACGTGAGACAGTTCGTGCGCGAGGACGTGCCGCTGATGGTGGACAGAAGTCCCCTCTTCGTAATAGAGGAGATCGGCTGACGGAGTTTCGACCCTGATACCGCAGGGTGCGTCAATGGCACCGAGCGTGCTCAATGGCTTCAGCACGATAGGCTTTCCACGCAGTTTGGCCACCGCGTCACGCAGTTCGCGCGTACTGAAGCGATAGGGAAGACGCAGAAGGTCAACCTGCTCCTCGCACGATTCACGCAGTCGGTTTTCGTCGGCTACGGGCAATGGCATGGCAACACCCCCCTCACTTCGGCTACGTCTCGCAAATGGTTGTGAGTGACAGCCGGGAGGATGCCAAAAGCGGGGGAAATCTCACGCCCGCTGGAACTCGAAGTTCCAGGCCGCGAAGAGGTGGTCGCGTGAGAGGGGGCGGCGAGGGCCCCGCAGGCGAGGGGTGCGTTTCGATCTTGAGGGAAGGGCCTTCCCCTTGTGGATCAGGGGTCGGCGCGGCGGCGGCCAGCGGCTAGTCAACGCTGCCCGATGCCCGCTATGACTGATTAGCGTGACTGTTTGGGTCTGGCGCCCTCGGTGTCGATCCGCGGCGAGTTGTGGTGCAAGTCACCTGGGTGCGTGGCTCCTTGTTGCGGCGTGCCCAGGGTGGGTGGTGGAACCCGTTGCAAGGCTGCCGCCTTTTCATCGCCTCGCGCGACGTCCCGTGGGGCGCCGCGGTCGCGATGATGAAGACTGCCTGCGGGGGCTTACTCGTCGTCGAGCAGTCCGGAGTTCTCGGACTCCGTCGACATGCCCTCTAGTCGGCGGGCCTGTTCGATCATGGTGCTCAGCATGTGCAGGCTTGAGGTGCTGAGGCCGTTGGCCCGCAGGGCGACCCGGCGCACGTCCTGGTCGCGCATGGCTGTGATCACCTGGATCTCCGCGCGTTGCCGTTCGGTCTCGTCCTCGTCGAAGAAGTAGCCCGCGCTCACGCCGAAGAAAGCAGCCAGGGCCCGGATGGTATGCATCTTCGGGTTCGTGTTGGTCCCGGTGCGGAGCTGCTGGATGGCGCTCGCGGAGATGGTCACGCCGGTGCTGTCGCGGATGCCCTGCGAGACCTCCGCGTACGTGTAGGGGCCGCGTCCCTTCGGGTGCACTTCCCGGAACAGGTAGTCGAGCAGCTCCGCGAAGGTGCGCTCGTTCTTCTCGGTCATCTCCAACCCCTTCGTCCGCACCGCCATCCTATCCACTCCAGTGGTGATCCGCGGTCAACGTGCCCAGGCCAGCGCCGGCGCCGGTCCCAACTGTCGACATTGCAGTTGACTTCGATATGTAACTGCACTGTACGTTGGCTGTATGTTTCATCCAGTGCAGTGTTCCATGCCTGGTCGGGGCGGGTGCGGTGAGGCTGGACTTGTGCCGGGGGTCGCCATATGGTCCTGGTCCCCGCTGGGACGAAGCACCGGCCGGGGCCAGAGGCGTAGGGAGGGGCGATGCACGCACGCGGGCCATGACGCCGCAGCGGGAAAAGGAGACCGGCGCCCGGGAGCTACCAACTCCTGGGCGTCGGGCCGGCACCCCGAGGGGCGCCGATGCACATCTCGCGGGTGACGGGGTTTCTTGCACGAGAACCGCCGCACCGCGCTCCTACGAACAAGGAAGTATCGCATGCTCGCCACGCCGAGCGGAATCCCGGCATGCCCGAACGCAGACCGTCAGCACCGCCTCGCCGCGCAGCTCGCCGACATGGTCCCGGGCGCTGCCACCATCCGCGTCAGCCTCACCGACCCGCAGCGGCGGTAGCCCCACCCGCACGCCACCATCAAGGACGCGGCCGGCAAGACCATCGAGCTGGGCCGTACGACCGCCACGGTCGCGGCCCGCTGGATTCTTCGCACCTGGCCGCAGGCGGACTGGACACAGCCGCACACCTTCCATCTCGCCGATGCAACCCTCACGACTGGTGCGCCGACCACCGCTGGTCGGGGCCGCTGACATGGCACGGATACGCACCATCAAGCCGGAGGCATTCGTCTCCGAGTCGCTCGCCGAGGTCAGCGTCGAGGCGGAGCGCACCTTCTTCGGCCTGCTCACTCAGGCCGACGACCACGGCCGGCACCGCGATAACGCCGCAATCATCGCCGGCCTGCTCTGGCCGCTGCGCGCCGAGCACACCTCGGTTCACGTCGAGGACGACCTTCACCAGCTCGCGGACGCTGGCCTGATCTGCCGGTACACTGGTTGCGACGCCCGCCGCTACCTCCACGTCGTGACCTGGTCCGCGCACCAGAAGATCGACAAGCCGAGCCAGTCCCGCCTGCTCTCCTGCCTGCAGCACCAGGGCGCCGACCGGTGCGGCCCCTGCGGGGGCATCTGCACCAAGCGGGTCGAGGAGCCGCCCACCCCTACCCGAGGGCTTGCCGAGGCTTCGCCGAACACTCCCCGAGCCCTCGATTTGCCCGCGCGGCCCGCTGCGACACCTCGCGGCCACGCCGGCCAGGCCCCCACCGTCCAGCAGGACGCCTTCGACGGCATGGTCGGCACCCGTGGTCGCCCTGAGCTGAAAAGCCCAGGTCAAGAGACATTCGCCGAGCCCTCGCCGAACCTTCCCCGAAGCCTCGGCGAGGGCTCGGCGCCTGGATCTAGGATCTTGGATCTCTTGTTCCTACGGGGCGCACGGCGCCCGCAGCCACTGCCTCGGCCAACCAGCTCGTCGGCGAGTACGTCGCGGCCTGCGCACAGCGTCCGCCCAGCGACGTGATCGGGCACCTCGGACGTGTCGTCAAGAAGCTGCTGGGCGAGGGCATCGCCCCCGAGCACGTGCGGGCCGGGCTGCGGCAGTTCGCTGCCAACCCCAAGCACCCGAGCGTGCTGACGAGCATGGTCAACGAGGCCATGAACGCACGCTCCGGCGCTTTGGCGCGGCCGGGAATCCGGCCTAACGTGCCCGCTCACCAGGCGTGGACCAACCCGGCCGACGCTGCCGCCGCCTACGCCGAGGAGCTGTGATGCGCACCCGTACTCGCGAACCGCAGACCCTCGGCAGCGAGGGCACCCTGGGTCGCATGGCCCGGATCCTGGCAGCCCGCAACATCGGCCCGAGCACCGTCGCCGAACTGACCGACGAGCCCGAGCCCTTCTCCCCGCTGGACGCCCTGCTGGCGGCGATGCCCCCGCGTTACCAGGACGCCGTCGCGGACTACCCCCAGGTCCTGGCCTGGACCCGTGACGTCGCCGAGGCAGCCGCCGCTCCCAGCCAGTGAGCCCGGCGACAGCTCACCACGGGTCCCAGCCTGCTGATGGCCGGGGTCGTCGGCGCGGGCAAGACGCACCAGGCGTACGGGGCGGTCCGGCGACTGGTACAGAGCGGAGTCGGCGTGCGCTGGCGCGCGACCACCGCCGCTGACCTGTGTACGCCGAGCAGCGTGCGCCCACGACGGCCCCGGGCGGAGCAAGCTATCGCGTACGACGGTCCTACGCCCGTCGTACGCACTTGCCCCCGCCGGAGGGCAAGGGAGGCCCGGTGGGTTCCCGAGCGAGGGCGCACGGTGCCCACCGCGCGGCCGGCACCCGGGGGCGCCAGTCACTGGGGGAGAAGCCGACCACGAAGATCACCACCGTGACGACGAACACGACGACAGCGAGCAGCCGCCGCATGCGCCCGCCTTTCCCGACCGCACACCGCGCCGCCGCGCCCGCAATCCGAGCGAGCGCACCCGCAAGACGACCACCCGCCTCTCCGACGCCGAGAAGACCGAGATCACCCTCGCCGCCGCACAGCGGGGCGTCACTGTGGCCCACTTCCTTGCCACCGCCGGCCTCGCCACAGCCCGTGGGCCCGCCGCCGTACACCGTGACGATCAGCTCGACGCGGCCATCGACGAACTAGCCGCGCTCGCCCGTATCGGCAACAACATCAATCAGATCGCCCACGTCTTCAACAGCGGCGGCCACCTGCGGTTCGGGGAACTCGAACACGTACTCCGCGTACTGCTCCGGCTGCTCGGCTGCATCGACGACGTGGCGAACGACCTGGTGACCCGGCGGCTGTGATGGTTCCTGACATTGGGCGCGGCTCCCGCACCCACGGCCTGCTCGTCTACCTCTACGGCCCCGGCCGGCGGGAGGAGCACATCGACGCGCACCTGGTCGGCTCCTGGGACGGCTTCGCCCCCGACCCTGGCCGTAACACCAGCTTCGACCCCTACCCTCGCGCTGCTCTCGCCCGTCTCACCGCTGCCCTCGATCTCCGCGTCAAGCAGGCCGGCGACCGAGCCCCCGCCAAGCACGTATGGCACTGCTCGGTCCGGACCGCCCCCGGCGACCGGCGGCTCTCCGACCAGGAGTGGAACACCGTCGCCCAGCGCATCGTCCACGCCACCAGCATCGCCCCGAACGGTGATCCCGATGGCTGCCGGTGGATCGCCGTCCGCCACGCAGAGGACCACATCCACATCGTTGCGACCCTGGTCCGCGGTGACCTGCGTAACCCCCGCCTCAACTACGACTTCAACAAGGCCCAAGCCACCTGCCGGCGCATCGAGAAGGAACTGGGTTTGCGCCATCTCAACGCCGGCGACGGTACCGCGGCCAAGAACCCCACCAGCGCCGAGAAGTTCAAGGCCGAACGCACCGGCCGCCCCGAAACCTCCCGCGAAACCCTCCGCGAAGCCGTCCGCCACGCCCTCGCCGGAGCCGCGACCGAAGCTGAGTTCCTTATCCGCCTCCAGGAAGCGGGCCTGCACGTGAGGTTGCGGACCGGTCCCTCCGGCGACGCCCTCGGATATAACGTCGCGCTCCCCGGCGACCGTAACCGCCACGGCGAGCCGATCTGGTACCCCGGCTCCAAACTGGCTCCCGACCTCTCCCTCCTCAAGATTCGCCACCGGCTGACCGCCGGCGCCCCCGAGCCACGAACCGCCCCGGCTACCCACGACCGACCAGAGTGGTCCCCGCCCGCACGAGCTCGGCGTCATGCCACTGAGGCTACCGACCGAGCGACAACCACCCTCCGCGACGGTGGCGGGAAGGCCGCCGCCCAACTGGTCGGGCTGGGAGAGCTCCTGGACGCAGTCGCGCTCACCTCACCGGCCACCACCCGCGCTGAACTCGCTTCCGCCGCCAGCGCCTTCGAGCGCGCCACCCGCAGCCACATAGGAGCCCAACACGCTGACAACCAGGCCCTGCGCTCGGCCGCCCGCAGCATCATCCAACCCGGCAACGCCTTCGGCCGCGGCGAAGACGGCGCCACCACCGCCATGTTGCTGTCCACCCTCATCCTGGCCACGCTCGCCGCCGCTCACTGGCACTCCGCCCGCAACCACGCCCAGCAAGCCTACGCGAGCCGCCAAGCCGCCGAGCACCTCCGCACCGCCTACCACCGGACAGCCACCACCCCCATGCGAGCACTGCGCGAGAACGGCCGGGCTCTCCCCGCAGTCGAACGCCACACCCAAGAAGCCAACCTCCGCGCTGCACTCGCCGAGCAGCTGCTACCAGGCGGCACGCCGCTGACGAACACCGACGCCCTGACCGCCACCCTCGCCCAAGCCGAACGAGCCGGCCGCAACCCGAAGGCTCTTGTGCGACAAGCCATCGACCTGCGCGAACTCGACACCGCCGACGACGTGACCGACGTTCTCGTTTGGCGCCTACGCCGCCTCGCACGACTCCCCGCCCACCCGAACACCACAACACACCATTCACCGGCCGGCATCAGCCGGCCCAAGTCAACCGGCCACCGCCCCAGCCGCACAGAACGGATCAACCCACCACGGCGCGCCCGCTGCGGCTCCGCCCGCCCCGCCGATAGTCGCCCCGCCTCACCTCGCGAACTCCCTCGACAACCGGCTTCGCCTGTTGCTGCGGATGAACACCGAAGACCCCGACCGGAGATGACGCTCGTGACCAGAACAACCGAACGCACCACCGCCCCGAAGCCCGCGCTACCCGCCCGCCCCGATGCCCCCAACACCCGGCCGCAGCGCCAGTACGAGCCGCAGTCGCGCAACGGCCCTGACGCCACACGTTGCCTGACCCATCCCCACACGCTGACCCTCCGCGGAATCCCCGCCCTCTGCTCCTTCTGCAACGCCCGATGCGACTGGCTCCTCATCAACCACCTTCGGAACGTGTGGATCTGCTGCCGTTGCAACAACCAGTGGCTCGAACCGGAGATCACCCCCGCCGACTTCGACGCTCTAATCACCGTGCCCCGTATCACCATCTACCCCAGCGTCGAGCAGGGCCTCGCAGCGCTCGGATTTGACGGGACCTTCACCGGCGCCTACCTCGGCTGATCGGCATCAAGGGCGCAATGCGAAGGGAGACAGAGGGAGCCGTCGATGCGCCATCGGCGCCCCTCTGTCCCCTAAGTCGCCCCACCAGGTCGCGTAGCGGCCAGGGATTGAGACGCTGGTTGTACGAAAGCATCTGCGCGATCGTGCGCTAGAGCGTACGTCCACGGTGTTCCTTGTTTAGCTGTGATCCGTTCCCGTAGAGACCCGCCGTTGCCTCGTAGCCCCGTTGGCACGGCGAGTTCGCTCGTCTTCCCACACCATGAGCAACACCTGCCCACACCATGAGCAACACCTGCGCATCGGCGGAACATGCTCGTGCGATGCTCTCAACCAGATGGCGTGGTAGGAACTGGTCCCCCACCAGGTATGCAGTGAGTTGGCGGAGCGGTAGGTCGAGAAGTATGGGCGAGGTCGTCAGCAGAGCGCTTCGACAGCCGCATCACCCGCTGCAGGATGTGGCCGATGTGGTAAGCGGTCCTCGCGGAAACGCGGTCTCGCTCGTGGCGTCGAGACATCTAGTTGATCCCTTCCAGCAGTCGGAGGCGCCTCAGCCGTCTCGCAGACAGCGCTGCGTGCGGCGCTCCGCACTGCACTTGCCGTGACATCACGAACGAGCGCTGATGGCGGTGCTTGAGCGAGGAGCGGCAGCAACCACAGCAGCGCAGCAACGCACAACGGCGATGACGCGGAAGGAGGTGGGGGGCGCAGCAGAAGCCGCACCCCCACGCTTCACTCACGGCCGCAGTCGACACCTCGCGTGAACCACGCAACGAGCGCGGCGAGCACGGCCGTTGCCAGTGCATTGCCGGGGCCGAGGGGCGGTAGCGGGGTCTGCGTGCTGGCGTATGCGCCAAGCACGACGGCGTTAGCCGTGCAGATCCGGCAGACGTCGTGGACGACCTTGCCCTTGTTCCTATGCTTGCGCTTCCCGGAGCGACCACGTTTGGCACGTCGGGAGGCAGGGGATGCCGCCATAGCGACTCCTTGAGTTCGTAGTACGCGGGGCCTTGGCACTGGGCGTCAACCTGTAAAGCCGAGGCCCCGCGGCTGAGCCGGGTAGCGGCCAGCGAGCACTGACGGTAAGACGTTGCTTACCCCTGGGGTCACCGTGCCGGCCCCGCGCTATCGACCTATACATCGCACATGTGCTTTTCGTAAGGTTGTGACGGAGAGGCGGACTCGGTTCCGCTCCCGGCGACACGGCACCCGCTTCATGAGAAGTGTGCAGGTCAGGTGCGTTGTCCTAGATGTTGGGGCCGGCCTCGCTACCGAAGTGGAGCCCGTGCGTGGGGGGGGCGTGAAGCCTGATGAAATGCGCCCCCCGTGTAACCGCACTTGCATGCTGACACCCCCCTAAGTCGATGAATCGCGCCACGAACCGGCGTGAAACTTGCGGCGAGGGGGGACAACCTCCAGGTGACTGCAATTGCAGATGCGTGAAGCGGTGGAGGTGCGGAGATGATTCAGCAGGGCGTGGCCACGGCAAGCTCCCAGGGGAGCGTTCCGCTCAACGGTGGGCCCTCTTGCGGGTGGACCAAGAGCTCCTACAGCAACCACAACGGCGCTTGCGTGGAGATCCAAGTCGACTCGGATGCCGTCGCCTTCCGTGACTCGAAGGACCCCGGCGGCCCGGTCCTGAGGTTCCACCGCAACGAGGCGGCAGCCTTCATCGCCGCAGTGGCCGACGGAGCGCTGTAGCCGCCCTGATTCGCCGCAGCCTAGTGCTCCCGGAGACTCCTCGTGCTCCTGTGTCGCCGTGTGAGCGCTGACTCCGGCGCAGTGGGCGCCTTCTGTCATGCCAGTGGCGAACACGGACCTGCTCGCGGTGGCCGAGGGGGCATGACCGAAGATGCAAGTGCATTTCGACAGCGGCAAGTTCACCCCATGTGTAAGTGGGACCGAGGGAGCGGCAGCGTGAATGACGGCGGGGCTGGAGCGCCCGGGAGCGGGCATGAAGGGTCTGGGGAGCTACGTGATTCCGTCATAGACCAGACGCTAGAGGAAACGGGATTAAGTCAGGATAGGCCGCATAGTGCCCGAATGTACGACTTCTTCCTTGGTGGGAAAACCAACTACCTTGTCGATAGAGAAGCGGCCAAGGGGGTGATATCTCGCTTTCCCGCCGTTGTTACCCCTGCGCGAGCGAATCGTGCCTTCATGCATCGGTCAGTCCGTCACCTAGCCGCAGAATGCGGCATCCGCCAATTCATCGACGTGGGCACCGGTATCCCGACGGAACCCAATGTGCACGAGGTGGCACAGGCCGTGGCCCCGGATAGCAGGATCGTGTACGTGGACAATGACCCGATCGTCCTCGTGCACGCAGAAGAACTGCTGGACAGCACACCAAGTGGGGCGACGCGTTACGTGGAAGCCGACGCCACCGACCCGCGAGCCGTGCTGGACGCAGTTGAGAGAACGCGGTGCATCGACTTCACGGAACCCTTAGCGCTGAACCTCCATGCCCTTCTGCACTTCGTTCCCGACGACCGCCACCCCTACGTGATCGTGCGAGACCTCGTCGATCGACTTGCCCCGGGGTCCTACCTCTTGCTGTCACACGTAACGTACGACTTTGAGCCCGAAGCTTGGCACGCGGTCGCCGAGATCTACACGAGGCGTGGAACTCCTGCCCAGATTCGCAGTCGAGCTGAAGTGCTGCGGTTCTTCGACGGCCTGGACGTTGTCGAGCCTGGGCTAGTAGTTGCCCACCGGTGGCGTCCTGAGCCGGCCAGCGGCCCCAGCCTGGTCACAGAGACCGAGGTGTCCCTCTACGTGGGTGTCGGGCGCAAGAAGTAGTGCTGCTGCCAGCGGTGCCCCGCGCCTGTGGGGGTAACAGCCGCCGGCAGTGGGGGAAGTCACCACTGCTTGAGTAGATCCCGCATTCGCTGCACTGACCGACTGCGCCCCAAGGAGACCTTGCGAGCGCGGTCAAAGATCCGCTTTCGCACGTCGACCTGGCCTTCGTCCTGTAGATACTGAGCCCTCTCAAGTCCTTCGATATACACGATGTCCGGAAGTGCTTGCTCAGCGAAGGCAAAGATCGTGGTTACGCCCAAGAAGCTCGGCACGTTTAATGTGCGCAACTCCAGAACGTGGAAGACGTATCGCGGACCATCCGACAGCTCGATTAGGTGATTGAGCTGTCGACGCATCACGTTCGGATTCCCCACGCCGCGAAGCAATGTGAGTTCATCGATCACGAAGTAGAGCTTCTTGGGCGTCTCCCACATCTGCCGCTGCCGCTCAAGGCGAAGCTCTACCAGCCGCTCGACCGCGTCGGCGTAGACGTCCGGCCCTCCTGAAATCACCGCGCGGGCATAGTCTGGGATCTGTAGCAGCCTTGAGAGATGCGCCGGTTCGTACGACCGCACACGCTGGGCCATGCTCTCGAAGCTCACATGGCTGATGGCGTGCTTGGTCGCTACGTCCTTCCACGGCCTCCACCAAGCACTTTCGTTCGCTTCCTCGGCGAGGCGCACGAGGCTGCCCCGCTCTTCGGGGTCTACGACCCCATAGGCATCCAATAAGTGACGAAGGTCCTGCCGTTTGAACTCGTGTATGCCGCTTTCGACTCGGCTGAGCTTCGAGGAGGAGAAGCCGACCTTCGCCCCGACGTTTTTCTGCGTCTCCCCTCGCTGAGTGCGGATGTCCCACAAGGCGCGGTCCCACGACCATCCGTTGGGCGATGGGCGCTGTATCCGCTCTCAGGTGCCGTACTTGTCGTCGGTCTGCATTGTCCGAGACTCCCATGTGAACCTCCCTGGTGACACGAAGCTTTCTCAGTCTTAATGAGAGCCATCGTGCAGTACTCACCCAGTCGCCGAGGGCGAGTCGCCAAGATACGCAGCGCAGGGTAAAATACTAGGTTTTGCTCATTCGTCGGGTAGGGCGCGTGTACTGACCAATGAGTACACCTGCGGCCACCTCGCCTGGTCAAGGTGAGGCGGCCTCTACGGTGTTCGTCAGGTTCCAGCGAGGCAATCCGAGAGGCCGAGGGCAGCCGCGGCGACTGCCAGAGCGGCGCACAGGCCGCGCCTCTGAGAGCGTTGGACGGATAAGGCTGGGAGAGCTATCTGGTGCGTCGGGCCAGGTGGCGAGGTGGACCTCGATGGCAGCCAAGCCGAGGTGGGCAGCCACGTTCCAACCTGCAGTGGAGGTCGGTTCCCAGCCGAGGCGAACGTGGCCACGAGAGCCTCGGGGCACCGGCGGGTAGCCAGGTGACGGCGATCGGTCCGTTGGGCAGGCCGGAGACGCGCTGGACCAGTGCACTCCGTACGCCGTGCGGCATGGGCCGTACGGTGAGGCTGTGCAGCGGAAGGCGGTGCGGCGGGTTGACGTGTGGCGAGATGGGGGTCTTCTCTCCGAGGTCGTCGGGTTGGCGGTTCAGGTCCAGCCGAGAGCGTTGCTGACTGCTGCTGGGAGGTAGTCCTCCTGCCCGTCGTCGGCGATGAACGCCCTGCCGTCCCGGACCACTATCTTGGCGCCCAGGTAGTGGGTGAAGGGGAAGTCGGGGTTGACGGCGAGACGGATCGGGAGTTCTGGGTCAAGGTCGTTGAGTTGGTGGAGGAGGTGGCCGACGGTCTGCCATGCGGGCACGAGAACCTTCCGGGAGCGGTAAAGAACGTCGAGCTGGGTGTTGGTTGTGGTCTGTCGAGCGCGGTCCCGCCCCCGCACGCGGCTGGTGGTCGAGAAGGGCCCGGTGTCGCAGGGTGGGCTGGGGCAGCTACGTGTTGGCTGAGATCAGCGCTGGCCGGTGGTGCGTGGTCATTCGAGGAGGGCGCGCTGCCACTGGCGCTGTTCGACACGGCGGCGGAGGGTCTTCGCGCGCCGACCGTACTGGCCGGGCAGATAGAAGACAGGTGCAGCGTCGGGCGTAGGCGCACTTGCGGCGGTATCCGGGGCGGGTGGCCAAGAGCATGCGCAAGGTGGGTTGTCCTTGTCGGTCAGTGGTGTGCGACGAGGGCAGCGATGAAGCCGGTAACGGCCTCGGCGGGGGTGTCGAAGCCGAACTCCTGCTCCCACGGTCCGCCTTCGGTCGGCTGTACCCGGACCCGCCAAACGATGCGGCGCTGCCACGCGTCGGGATCTTCGGGCAGCCAGCCGACGTACGTACGCCCGTCCGGGCTCGTTGCGTGGACGTCGGCTTCCGGGGTATCGACCACCGACCAGCCGAGGGCCTTGAGGAGGTCGAGCACGGGGGTCGCGCAGTGGCCGCTGGAGAGCCAACCACAGGCTTCCGCGACTGGGCGAGCGGTGGCAGGCAGGAGAGTGGTGGAGGTGCTCACGGGTAGAGATCCCTTCGTTGAACTGGGGTTTTTCCCGTACCCGTACGTTGGCATGCGGTCTGGCGGAGTGCGTAGTCCTTATCCCGGGAAGTGGTGTCTGCCGTGGGCGAACCGGCGGTCGTGGGAGTTGGGCCGGGGTTGGGGAATAGGCCGGCCGGCGCGGTTGTCCTGGTGGGGCTGCGGCAGCGGGCTGCACGGGATCGAGGGGGCTCTCGGGTGGCTGGGATGGACAGAGGCCGGGTCGGCATGGGGCTGGAGGGCAAGGTTCGTGCTGCGGGGCGGCCATGGACGGTGGGGGACATCGCGATGGTCGCCGACGGTCAGTGGGCCATCGGCGTGCAGGTCGGCTGAGGCCGGGAGGGAGGCGCGGCGGTGGGGAAGAGGGTCGCGGATGGGCGGCGCGTGGAGCTGACGTTGGAGGAGTTGGCCCGCGCAGTGGACCCGCGCCTCGATGACGACACCGGCGAGGGCGGTCTGCCTTCCTGATCAGCGGCGGGGCCTGGGGAGCCTTGAAGCCGGCGGGTCAGCGGCTGCGGCGTGAGACCGACAGGTTCGCCAGCGGTTTGGCCCTGAGCGCGGGCCCCGGGCTGCTCGGCCGGCCGCGTGTCGCGGTCGCCGTGCGGCTGCGGGCAGCCATGACGCGCAGGTCTGCGGCTGTCCGCGGAAGGTGGGCGGCGCGGTGGAGGGCCTGAGTGACAGCGGTGCGACGCACGTCCATGGGTGTGGGAGCGCGTGGCGCTCGGGGCACCGGGGGAGCGGTTCGACAGTCGGGTTGACCGGGGTGAGGATGGCCAGGTGCTGCATCGTGCGGCGGAGCTGATGGCGCTCTCGTACGACCGGGGTGGGGTCGGTCATGGCGGCGGCGGTCGCGGCGATCAGGTGGTCGGGTGTGCGGGCGGAGAAGAGGACCTCCGCGCGGGTGCTCCAGCCGGGCGGACCGGCCCAGAAGCTCTACGGCCTCGCCGTCCGAGCGGGAGCGGCGGTTGTCGATGAGGATGCCCGTCTGGTCCGGCGCGATGATCTCGATGGTGCCCAGCTCGGTGCTGTGGGCGCGGGTCCAGCCGGCGTCGAGCAGCGGCTGCATGGTGTCGGTTCGGCGGTACGACGGGTTCGTCAGGAAGCGGGCGTTGCTCTCGTAGGGGTCGGTTTCGGCGTAGTCGCGGGCGAGAGCGGTGGTGAGGCCGGCGACGATCTCGGCTGGGGTGACGTGGTTGCAGGTTGCTGTCCAGCGGGGGGCGGAGAGGGCGTTCTGGGCCGCGGTGATCTTCCACAGTTCGAAGTCGTCGCCGAACCAGCCGATACGGACCCGCTGGTCTGGCGAGGTCACCAGGAGCTGGCAGGGCCCGTCATCGATCTGGTGGTGCGGCCAGTGGGCGACGGGGGCGAAGCCGGCTTCGCCCGTCCCGTTGGAGCCGGCCAGGCAGCGGGGGCTGAACAGGACTTCTTGGTAGGGGTCCTGGCCGTCGGGGCGCGGGTGGCGCATGCGTCAGCTCCGGAAGTGAGGGAGGGGCACGTGCCCGCGTGCCCGGCCGAGCGGCTACTCGGCCGGACACGGGCGCGGTGGCAAGGAGGGATGCGCGGCGGACTCTTGGCGGCATGCGGGCTACCGGCCCCGGCTGGGGGCGGATTGTTGGGTGAAGGCCGCCGGGACTCGCGGTTGAGGCTGTGACGGGTGGCTGAAGACGGTGCTCGGTACGGCGGTGCTCCGCCGCAGCGCCGCTGCCGTATGCACGTCACCGGCTCCCAGCGGCACGTGGGAGTGAGCTTGGGCCGCCGACCTGGCGGGGGCCGGGGGAGTCGAAAGCCTTTCCGTGATGGGGTTGCTCCAGTGCTCGACGGCTGTGTAGACAGGGCCCAGTGCCTGTCCGGCGCTGGTCAGGACGTAGGGTCGCCGTGGCGAGGTCCGACGCGGGCGACCAGGCCGTCGAGTTGAAGCCGGTTGAGGCGTTGCCGGGCGAGGCTCGTGTCCAGGCCGACCTCCTCGGCGATGTGGACGAACCGCGTGGGACCGCCAGTACCGAGGACTTGAATGACGGCGGTTCAATGCCACAGGTGCAGACGGCGCAGGGAGTCCTCGACGCGTTCGGCCGCAGCCACCGTGCCGAGCGAGAGATGGTGCTGGGACCAGTCCGCGAGAGCCCGGTGAACGAGAGAGACAGCGCCGCGCCGAGGGCGCTTAGCTGGTACGGAGCCTGATGAGTGTCGCCCACTCGGGTGACCAGCCCATCGGCGTGCATCCGCCCCAGGCGCCGGCGGAGGGTCGGTTCGCGGACGAACGGGAGATGCGCGGCCAGTTCACGCGTGCGCAGCGGGCCGTGGTGTGCCAGGGTCTGCGTCGTCCAGGTGGTCCATTTCGGTGATATGCGAGACAGCGTGTCCTCAACATGTTGAGCGTCGAGGGAGCTGAGCGGTGAGCCGGAGGGTTGCGTGGGGGTGAGCATGAGGGGTGTCCTTTCGGCGAGGGGTCAGCGGGAGCGAGAGGGCTTGTTGGGTGTTTCGGGTGCGGGTGCGGGTGCGGGTGCGGGAGGACCATCGCCGATGGCGGGCTGGTTTGCCGACGCGTCGCTGCGGCTGAGGGCGGCGAAGACGCGGGGCTGCGTGGTGCGAGCGTCGCGCAGGGCGGCCTGGCCCTGCGCGGTGAGCGACAGGAACTGTCCGGGCCGGTAGAGACTCTCGCGCGTGTCCTGTTCCAGCAGCCCTTCGGCGACCAGTCCCTGGACGGTTTCGGGCCACACGCTCGGGTTGGGACGTTGGCCGTGCCCGTCGGAGAGGTAGGCGTAGCCGTAGACCGCACTGCGGTGGAAGCGCCTCCACCGCACGCAGGGCATCGAGCCCGCGCTCGCCGGCAACGGCCCAGTCATCGCCTCGACCGTGACCGTGAACCTCCCCGCGTGAGGGCTGGGCAGCGTTCGCCTCGGTCAGGAGATGGCGGTACACGAAGATCGCCTCGGCGAGGCGCTCGAAGACCCTGTTCTGTCGCGAGGCGAGCTGCTCGACCTGCCGCTCCGCGGACCGCACAGGCTCGTACGTGTCAGATGCGCCGGTAAACTCGCCGCGTGCGACGGGTTCGAGCACTTCGAGGGTGGCACGGGTTGCATGCGACATGCGGTTGTGCAACTCGTCGAGTTCGTGGGCGGCTCCGATGGTGTGCGTGGCGGCGCGGTACAGCGGGTCGCTCGGCTGGTAGGCGATGTTCAGGGTGTAAGGGGTCTGTGACGTCGAGCTGCTCGGCAACGAGATGGGCGCCGGGCCGCTCGGTGGGATCGTGGGGGTTCACCCAGTCGTCTCCTGCCGGGTGAGCGACCAGCCGGCGAGGGTGGGCGTTCATCGCTGGGCAACCCTTCGCGTCACGGCAGTTGGAGGTTGGCCCGACGCCGCAGAGAGCGCCGGGACGGCTGTCTGCCGGCCGGCCGCGCCAGGCGAGCGGGACTGGGCGGCCCGCACCCGAGCCGCGGCAGCAGCACGCGCATCGGCCTGCTCAGGTGCGGTACGCAACTGCGCCGAGCGGTAGACCTCGTAATCCTGGCGGCTGCCAGCGGCGACGAGGTAGATCTCGCGGTCGTGGGTCGAACTCGGTGAGGCCGGGCGGAACTGGATGACCATCCGGTAGGAGACGGCGGGATCGACGTAGACCTTCTGGAAGCCCGCGAGGCGACCCTTAAGCGGCAGGCAGTCGTTACTCCCGTGCACCAGGTTCTGTAGTTCCAACAGCGCCAAGTCCCTTATGCGATCCGGGAGCGCCCGAAGATCGGCGATGGCGTCAGGGTGCGCGGCGAAGGCGAAGCGGGCCCGACTCACAGCGACCTCCCGGAACCCGGCCGCTGAGCAGTTCCAGCCGACGGCGCCTGGGGGCATCGGGGCCGCCCTTGGGTAGCGCGGCAACCCCGGGCGATCGACGGAGCGCGGCACGGGCCCGGTGGCCGGCGGCCTCACCGCGGTACTCCGACGGTTGCGGCAGGGGCCCACTGCGCTCGTCCAACCAGCGACGGGCCCTCTCTTCGTCGTGGAAGGCGCCTTCGCGTACCGTGTAGCAGTGGGTGTCGAAGTCCCCTTCCTGCAGGAAGAGGCGAATCGGCGCCTGTTCGCTGTCGAAGTCCCGCGTCAGCGTCCACGTCTCACACGGCGCGAAGTCCGAGGTCCAACTCCCCAGGACCTCATACCGGGTGCCCGAGTCGCGGATCTGCTGCTCGACCCGGACGGTGCGGTCATCGGCCGGCTGCATCAGGTCGCCGTCGAGCGCGGTGATCGGCTCGGCGGGGCACCCACGTTCGATCAACCAGTTCTGCGCGAACGGCACCGTGGCGTGGTATGCCATCTCCAGGGTGTAGGTGTAGGTGTAGGTGGCCTGGTCCAGGTCGCGCGCGACCTTGATCGTGGCGATCTGCGGCTGACCTGGCACACCCCAGGTGATCGACCGGTCGTACGCGACGACATAGCTGTGGGCGCGGTCGGGGCCGCTGTGGTGATCCGCCAGGACGGTCAGGTCCTGCGGCCAGAACGCCTGCTCCGCCTGCCGGGAGTCCGCGTCGGCGGCCACGAGGTCGTCGAGGCGAAGGTCGAGTGCGTAGCTCACGCCGCCACCTCCGCCGTGAGCGGCTGGGGCGCGGGGGTGGCCAGCACCCGGTGGTTGGGCCGGCTTGGGCTGGTGGTGCACGCGGCGAACGGCCCGTCCGGAGCCCGCAGGTGCGCCAGCGTGTGGTCCAGGTGGTCGCGATGCCAGGTCGCGGGTCCGGTCAAGCCGGCTTCGGTGTCGGTGAGTTGCTGCCGGGCGAGCCAGAGCGCGTGCAGTCGGGCGACGGCTTCCGGGTGCTCGTGCCACTGCTTGCACCACGGGCGCGTGCTGCTGATCTCCCTGCCGTACACGGGCAGGAACAGGTAGTTCACCCAGTCGGTGAGAGCGGCGATCTCCGCCGCGTACGCCTCCCCACCCAGGGCGACGATGAACACCGAAGCAGGTCCTTCGTCCTCGCCCTCGGCGTCAAGCGATTCCGGGAACGGAGCGTGGCCGGCCGCTTCAGTGGCGGTGGCTGCGGGTGGCGGTTCGGAGCCGAGACGGTCGACGATGACGTCGTGCTGCCTGACCTCGGCCATGGTCTTGGCGACGATGCTGGCGAGGTCGTCGAGGTCTCCGTCGGGGACGCGGAACGGTTCCTGGTCGGGGGTGGGCGCGCTGGTGTCGGACATGGGGGCATGCTCCATCTGTGAGACGACGACACGCCGAAGAGGATCTGGAGGAACCGCGATTTGGTCCGGCCGGGAAATGCTGGTGCAGGGGCGCTACGTCGTCGTGCAGTGGAGGCAGCGCGGGAAGGGAGGCGCCGACAACTGCACTGCTCGGCTGGCCTGTTGAGGCACGAAACCGTTGCCCAGTGCGGTGAGTTGGGCTGGTCGTCCGAGCCCGGGGGTTGCGGTGACCCAGCCGGGCTCCAGGCCCTGCATCTACTCCACGAAGTCGGCACGAAGCCGTCCGGCCGTATCGGTGGGCGCAGGCGCGGGGCGGGTGAGCGTCTCCCACCGGGCGATGGCAGCTGCGTACGCCCCCCATCGCTGGTCGGCTCCCCGGTTCCCGGAGCCGATTCCGTCCAGAGCGGCAATGCCGCTGCCGTCAGGGGAGGGCGCCGACCCGTGCCCGTTCGGCTTCCCGAGGTGCGCGTGTCGCGGGCCCGTGGTGTGGGCAACAGTGACGCCGCTGCGCTCGGCAGGGTCATGTCCCGATTGCCGTGCCGCTGGTTGGGCGAGCCCTTGGTCCCGCCCGACGCCTTCGGTGTGGGCAGGAGCTGCATCACCTCGTCGGCCAGGTTCGGGTCGTGCCTTCGCTCGTCCCCTGACAGGGGTATTGCGAGCTGCCGTCCATCGCGATGTTGCTGGCCGGCGTCTTGCACCGAGCGTTCGGCGGGCCAGGCGGCGAGGAAAACGCGTTCGCGGCGGTGGAGGGCTCCGATATCGGAGGCGCGAAGCACGAGTCACCTCGCGTCGTACCGGAGGCCGGCCAGGGATCCGAGTACGCCACCGAGTGCCCGCAGAGGAGGCTGACCTGGGGTGTCTCCCAGACACCACGGGCAGAGTTCCACGTCGCCAGGGGAACCCGCGGGGGAGGTGAGGAGGCCGCGCACATTCTCGATCAACCAGGCAAGGTCGGAGGGCTTCGACCGCACAGGCGACGTGCAGCCACAGCCCGGAGCGGGTCTGGGCGTTGAGTCCGGCCCGGCGGCCGGCGACCGAGACGTCTTTGACAGGGGAAACCCGCCGTCAGGACGCACACCCGGGGAACGGCGGTCCAGTCGACGGCCGTGATATCGCCGAGGTTCGGGAGGTCGGGCCAGTGGCGGGCCAGGATGCGTGAGGCGTTCGGATCGACTTCCGCGTGCCAGGCCAGCGTGCCGCCGAGCGCGGACTGGATGCCCAGGTCCAGCCCCCCGTACCCCGAGCAGAGCGAGCCGATAAGCGGAGGGCACGCGATGGCGGTCCGCATGTCACCACCCCCGAACGATCCGGTCCGCAGGAGCTGCTGCTCCCTGGGCAGTCGGCGGAGGCGCGGCGAACGCGGGAGCCGTGGTCGCGGATCGGCCTTGGGCTGCCCGCAGCCGCGCGGACGGAGGCGAGACCGTCACCGACGCGGCGTGAAGGGAGTCGGCGGCTTCGCGTAGGGCGGTGCTCGCCATGCTGAGCGCGTCATCCGCCACCCGCGCTGCAGCTTCCCGGGCATCGGGTTGGTAGCGGAGGTGCTCGGTCTTGTTCATGGTGTGTCCCGAGGGAGAGGTCGAGCGAGGGGAGTCTTCAGCCGTGTCTGCGAGAGAGCGGTCGCATGGCGGCGAGGCTGGGGGCAGAAGGAGGCCGGGCCCGGGAAGGCGTGGATGGGCGCGGTGTGCTGCGGGTGAGCGCGGCGTGTACCCGCGCGGGGGGCGGCCCGGCTGGCGAGGGAGTCGGTGCGGTTGGCTTCGGTGCGGGGCGGCCGTCCGCTGCCTGCCAGCGGGCACGCACTTCATCGAGTGGACCGAGTGCGTGCAGCGCGTGACTGATGAGCCGCCCGGGGGCCAGTGCCTCGTTCTCCGCCAGGGCCTGGATGATATGCGCGGACGTGGCTGCTGTACGGGTGACCGACGAGCGCATTACCGACTCGCCGAGCCACTCGGCGCTGCCCGGTCCCACGCTGTCGCAGATGGCGGTGTACTGGTCGCCGGACAGTGTTCCGTCGGCTAGAAGCCCGCGTCGCTGGGCCTCCCAGAGCAAGGTGACCCGATCGATGGGCTCACCCCGGTGGTGCAGCGCGCCGAGACAGCGGTAGAGCTGCCCGTGGGCGGGGCCGGCGAAGTCTCCAGGCCGCAGCCAGCCGACCACCCTTTCCATGGCCTTCGGCTGCTCGGTGAGGAGGGCTAGAAGGAACCGCTCGTCCTCGGTGACCTGGTCGGCACGGACCGGCGGTTGTACGGCCGGGACGGTGGCCGGCGGAGTGGAAGGCGTGGTCGGGCGTGGTTCTGTACCCCACCGCTATGCGAGATCGCTGAGCACGCCGGCTAGCACGTCCGCGTAATGCAGGGCTCCCTCGACGTTGCCCTGCAGGGCGTCGGCGCGGGCCGCTTGGTGGAGGCGGATCGCGTGTTCGGTAATGCTGCGATGGATCGCGCCCTCCAGCACCATGCGGCCGTATACCGGAGCGTGCGCGGGGCGCGGGCAGGCCGCGATCAGGGTGTGGGCGTACGGTGCGGTCAGCCCCCGTACGTGAGCGCTGGCCTCGTCGACCGCATCGCTCACCCAGGACAACGGCACGGGCTGTTGGAACAGCGCGGGATGGGCATCGTCCCGGAGCTTGCGCAGCGCGGCGAACAGGGTCTGGTGAGCTGGCAGGTAGAAGTGATCTGGCGCGAGCCAGTCAAGGTGCGAGAGCTGACCCGGGTCGAGCAGTACGGAACCGATCAGCGCCTGCTCCGCGCCCAGCAGCGGGTTCATCGCTGCCCCCCTGCATCCTGCGGGGGAGATTCGCTCCCCCGGGCGCGGAGGCCGCCCACGGTTTGATCGGCGGCGACCATCGCCTGTGCGTAGCCGTCCAGCCTGCTGGTGAACGTGGGATCGGAGGCGAGGATCGAGCCGGCCCCGCTGACCAACCACCACTGCCCGTCGCGCAGAACGACCGGTGAGCGCACGAACCGCCCGGGGCGCGGGGTGGGCGCGCTCACGCCCACAACCCGAAGTCGTCACGGCCGTGGGACTTCGCGATGGCCCGTGCGGTGATCGCCTTGGTGGCGCGGGCGGAGGCTGGGCCGATCACCTTGGCGGAGGGTTCCTCGTACCAGGGTCGGAGGTCGAGCATGGCGATGCGGATGCCGGTGGCCAGGAGCAGGGCCTTGCCCTTGGGGAGGGCGCGGATCGCGTCGGGCGGCAGGATGCGCTCGGTGCGCATGCTCACGGAGGTGGATTTGCCGCTCTCGCTGGTGGAGACCGAGGTGGTTCGAACGTCGTGGTCGCCGACCTGCCGGCTGAGGCGGTCGGCGAAGTCGGCGTCGTCGATGCCCGCTCCGACGATCTTGATGGTGGCGGCGGACCACAGGGCGTCCATGCCGGCCTCGCCCCAGCACCGCTGGCCTTGCCGGTAGGACTGCAGGATGGTCATCCTCGACCCCACCCCACGCTGTGAGCGCCTCGTCCATCTCCGCGTACAGGTCCCTCAGGCAGTCCGGCACGAGGCCGGCACTCACCGGCGAAGGAGCCGCCGGAGCTGCCACCGTGACATCGACCGCCAACTCCCACTCCCGAACTCGCCGAGACGAAGCAGCGGCCGAGACACCGGGCGAGGAATCGACCAACAGCAGGCTCAGCAGACCGCCCTCGAAGACCCGGTAGCGCACCAGGTCGATCCGCTCGGGCAGCCGCTGCACGGCCACACGGTCGTGGTGGGAGAAGCCGGCCGCGACGCAGATCATCCGTGGACGCCGCCAGTCGATCGACTCGGCCGCCTCCGCCCCCAGCACCTTCTGCACGAGTGCTTCGAACTCGTGGTGCGCCGACTCCAGCCAGGACAGGTAGGAGACGGCCTGCGACAGCACCCCGTTGTCGGCCCCGTTCTTGCACTCGATCACTGCCGGGCTGCCGTTCTCGTCCAACCCGAGGGTGTCGATCCGACCCCGGGACCACGGACCGGTCGGGTACTCCGACGCCAGGAACCGCACGCCGAGCATCGGCTCCAGCGCCGCCTCGACCCGACGCTGCAACTCCACCTCCAACGCCACCGTCGAACCCCGAAGCTCGACGTCCGGGCCGTCGGTACCTTGCCGGAACGGCATCAGATCGGCCACTCCTGTGCCCCCTTCCCTGCGATTCACACGAGGGAGCCATCGAAACGGTCAGCCGGGCATTCCGGACGGAGAACAGCGAGGCATCACCGCACTGCCACTCGATGGCCCGCAGGCACCGCACCGTGCGCTGCCTTCAGGCGCGTCACGCACCGCTGTGACGTGAGCTGACAACTACCACCCTGCTGTCCCTGAGCGACAGTCGGCCAGAACCGAGACCACGGGGTGCCGGCGGGCCTTGGGCTGGCAACCCCGTGTATACGGGACCACCGGGCACCGAGTTCGGGGTGGGAGCTGGCGAGCGGGCCAGCTCCGTGCACACAGGGACCACCATCCAGCGGCAGACGACGGTGTAGCGAGGGGCGGGCCAACGGGGGACCACCACTTCAAGGGCATCGGCCAACCCCCGTACACGGGGCCAACCCCCGTACACGGGGCCAACCCCCGTGTACGGGGACCATGCGGACGGCAGGTACGGCAGGTAGGCGCCGACCGGGCCAACCCCGTGCCTACGGAGGCCACTCGGGGATGGCGCTCTTGGCCCAGCCGACCAGCGGGCCAACCCGGTGCATACGGGGACCACCCTTTCTGACCTGGGACATCAGAGTGTCTTTCCGTTACTTGACCGTTCTGGCGGACTTGCTGGCAGGTGAAATCTGACGGGGCGTAACTGCTGTAGCGGCTCAGCGGCGGGCCGGTCTCGGCAGGCTGGAGACGGAGGGGCGTCCGCCTCGGTAAGTTGCCGAGGCGGACGGGGGAGCCTGGGCCGTCTGGCGATGTAGGGCCGGTGTGGTTGGGGGCCCTGGTCAGGCCCTCGTTCGCCGCGGATTTCCCGGGGACTTTTCGGGGACTTTCTGTGCTGTCCTGGGGACTTCTCATGGACTTTTCGACGTACAAACGGGAAAGACCCTGACAGCGGTGAAAGGCGCTAAACCGCAGGTCAGGGCCTATCTCATCAGCACTCGATGACGTTCACCGCGAGCCCGCCCCGCGCCGTCTCCTTGTACTTGACCTTCATGTCCGCGCCCGTCTCCTTCATGGTCTTGATGACCTTGTCGAGTGAGACGTGGTGGCGACCGTCGCCGCGCAGCGCCATGCGGGCGGCGGTGACGGCCTTGACCGAGGCCATGCCGTTGCGCTCGATGCACGGGATCTGCACCAGGCCGCCGACCGGGTCGCAGGTCAGGCCGAGGTTGTGCTCCATGCCGATCTCAGCCGCGTTCTCCACCTGCTCCGTGGAGCCGCCGAGCACCTCGGCTAGGCCGCCGGCCGCCATCGAGCAGGCCGAGCCCACCTCGCCCTGGCAGCCGACCTCGGCGCCGGAGATGGACGCGTTCTCCTTGAACAGCATGCCGATCGCGCCGGCCGCGAGCAGGAAGCGGACGATGCCGTCTTCCTGCTCGCTCTGCGTCGAACCCTTCGCCACGAAGTTGACGTAGTAGTGCAGGACGGCGGTGATGATGCCGGCCGCGCCGTTGGTCGGGGCGGTCACCACGCGGCCACCGGCCGCGTTCTCTTCGTTGACTGCCATCGCGTACAGCGTGACCCACTCCATCGCGTGCGCGGCCGGGTCGCCCTCGGCGCGCAGCGCGCGGGCGGCCGTCGCGGCCCGGCGGCGGACCTTGAGGCCACCGGGCAGGATGCCCTCGCGGGACATGCCGCGCGTCACGCACGCCTGCATCACCCGCCAGATCTCCAGCAGGCCCGCGCGGATCTCCTCCTCGGTGCGCCACGCCTTCTCGTTCTCCAGCATCAGCCCCGAGAGGGACAGGCCCGTCTCGCGGGACAGCCGCAGCAACTCGTCGCCGGTCTGGAAGGAGTGCGTGAGCACCGTGTCGTCCAGCTTGATGCGGTCCTCGCCGGCCGCGTCCTCGTCCACGACGAAGCCGCCGCCGACCGAGTAGTACGTCTTCTCCAGGAGCGGCACCCCCTCCGCGTCGTACGCGAAGAGCGTCATGCCGTTGGCGTGGTAGGGCAGCGAGCGGCGGCGGTGCAGGATCAGCTCGTTCGGCTCGTCGAAGTCGATCTCGTGGTCGGTGCCGATCTCCGCGCCGAGCAGCCGCAGCCGCTTGGTCTGACGGATGCGCTGGACCTCGTCGTCGGCGCGCTCCACGTCCACGGTCTTCGGCGAGTAGCCCTCAAGCCCGAGCAGCACCGCCTTCGGCGTGCCGTGGCCGTGCCCGGTGGCGCCCAGGGAGCCGAACAGCTCGGCCCGGATGGCGGTGGTGTGGGCCAGCAGGCCCTCGTTCTTCAGCCGGCGCACGAACATGCGGGCGGCGCGCATCGGGCCGACGCTGTGGGAGCTGGAGGGACCGATGCCGATGGAGAAGAGATCGAATACGGAGATGGCCACGGTGGCTGACCCCTTTGTCTGCTCGGTGTGGGCGGTTCGGAGTGCGGAGGGAGAGAGGCTGGCGGTGCGGGCCGGGGTTGCGCGCCCATGGGGCTTGGGAGAGAGGGGCCCCGGGGCGGAGCGGGTGGGTGCGGGGGAGGGGAGGCGCCGGCCCCGGGCGGGGCGGGCGGTGTGGCTGCCGCGGTGCGGTGCCGGATGCGGTTGTCGGGACGTACGGGCCGGGCGGGCCGGCGGGTGGTGCGCCCGGCTGGACGCGGGCCGGCGATCGCCCCCGCCCGGACGCGGGACGGGGCACCGGCCCACTACCAGTGTGCGCGGTGCCCCGGGAAAGGCGCCCAGCCGAGGGGTTACAGCGTGGAGTACAGTGGGTGCTTCGCGGCCAGCGCGCTCACCCGACCGCGCAGCGCCTCGGCGTCGTAGGACGGCTTGAGCGCCTGCGCGATGACGTCGGCGACCTCGCGGAAGTCCTCGGTCGTGAAGCCGCGGGTGGCCAGCGCCGGGGTGCCGATCCGCAGGCCCGAGGTGACCATCGGGGGACGCGGGTCGTTCGGGATGGCGTTGCGGTTGACGGTGATGCCGACCTCGTGCAGCCGGTCCTCCGCCTGCTGGCCGTCCAGCTCGGAGTTGCGCAGGTCCACCAGGACCAGGTGCACGTCCGTACCGCCGGACAGCACGGCCACGCCCGCCTCGGCCACGTCGGCCTGGGTCAGCCGCTCGGCCAGGATGCGCGAGCCCTCGAGGGTGCGCTGCTGGCGCTCCTTGAACTCCTCCGAGGCCGCCATCTTGAAGGCGACGGCCTTGGCCGCGATCACGTGCTCCAGCGGGCCGCCCTGCTGGCCGGGGAAGACCGCCGAGTTGATCTTCTTGGCGAGTTCGGCCGTGGACAGGATCACGCCACCGCGTGGGCCGCCGAGCGTCTTGTGCGTGGTGGTGGTCACCACGTGCGCGTGCGGCACCGGCGAGGGTTGCAGACCCGCGGCGACCAGGCCGGCGAAGTGCGCCATGTCCACCATCAGGTACGCGCCGACCTCGTCGGCCACCCGGCGGAAGGCCGCGAAGTCGAGCTGGCGCGGGTACGCGGACCAGCCGGCCACGATCAGCTTCGGACGGTGCTCCTTGGCCAGCCGCTGGATCTCGTCCATGTCGACCTGACCGGTCTGCTCGTCCACGTGGTAGGCGACCACGTTGTAGAGCTTGCCGGAGAAGTTGATCTTCATGCCGTGGGTCAGGTGCCCGCCGTGCGCGAGGTTCAGGCCCATGATCGTGTCGCCGGGCTTGAGCAGCGCGAACATCGCGGCGGCGTTCGCCTGGGCGCCCGAGTGCGGCTGCACGTTGGCCGCCTCGGCGCCGAACAGCGCCTTGATGCGGTCGATGGCGATCCGCTCGATGACGTCCACGTGCTCGCAGCCGCCGTAGTAGCGGCGGCCCGGGTAACCCTCGGCGTACTTGTTGGTGAGGACCGTGCCCTGGGCCTCCAGGACGGCGACCGGAGCGAAGTTCTCCGACGCGATCATCTCCAGGGTGGACTGCTGGCGGTGGAGCTCGGCGTCGACGGCGGCGGCGACGTCCGGGTCGAACTCGTGGAGGGAACTGTTGAAAGTCGACATCGGCATCCCGATCAGATCAGAGGCGTCAGGGTCACGTGGAAAGGTGCTCAGCTTTCGGTGAAGGCCGTGTACTCGTCGGCGGAGAGCAGGTCGTCCGGCTCGTCCGAAATCTTCACCTTGAACAGCCAGCCGCCCTCGAAGGGGGCCGTGTTCACCAGCGACGGGTCGTCCACGACGTCCTGGTTGACCTCGGTGATCTCACCGGTTACCGGCGCGTACAGGTCGCTGACCGACTTGGTCGACTCCAGCTCACCGCAGGGTTCGCCCGCGGTGACCTCGGCGCCGACCTCCGGGAGCTGGACGAAGACCACATCGCCGAGCGCGCCCGCGGCGTGCTCGGTGATGCCGACCGTCGACACGCCGTCCGCGGCGGCCGACAGCCACTCGTGCTCCTTGCTGTAGCGAAGCTGCTGGGGGTTGCTCATGACCTGATTCTCCTGTACGCGATGGCGTGGTCCTGCAAGGGGGCGGGAAAACGATGGAACGGACAAACGCCGCCGAGGCGTCGGACGGGAAACAAACGGACGCCTCGGTCGGGTGGGAACGGGGCGGCGGCTAGCGCTCGCGCTTGTAGAAGGGGAGCGCGACGACCTCGTACGGCTCGTGCGTCCCGCGGATGTCCACGGCCACGCCCTCGGTGCCCGGAGCGGCGTGCTCCGCGTCCACGTAGGCCATGGCGATCGGCTTGCCGAGGGTGGGCGAGGGGGCGCCGGAGGTGACCTCGCCGATCACCGTGCCGTCGGCGGCCACGACGGAGAACCCGGCGCGCGGCACCCGACGACCCGTGGCGACCAGCCCGACCAGCTTGCGCGGCGGGGCCTCGGCTGCCCGCTTGGCCACCCCCTCCAGCGGCTCGCGGCCGACGAAGCGGCCACCGTTGGTAGTCTTCTCGAACTTCACCATGCGGCCCAGTCCGGCGTCGAAGGGCGTGATCGCGGTGGTCAGCTCGTTGCCGTATAGCGGCATGCCCGCCTCAAGGCGCAGCGTGTCGCGGCAGGAGAGCCCGCACGGGATCAGCCCGACCGGCGCGCCCGCCTCGGTCAGCGCCTGCCACAGGGTCTCGGCGTCTCCCGGGGCGACGAACAGCTCGAAACCGTCCTCGCCTGTGTACCCGGTACGGGCGATGAGCGCCTGGACGCCGGCGACGGTGCCGGGCAGGCCCGCGTAGTACTTGAGCCCGTCCAGGTCGGCGTCGGTCAGCGACTTCAGGATGCCGGGGGACTCGGGGCCCTGGACGGCGAGCAGCGCGTACGCGTCGCGGTCGTCGCGGACGGCGCCGTCGAAGCCGGCGGCGCGCTCGGTCAGCGCGTCCAGCACGGTCTGCGAGTTGGAGGCGTTGGCGACCACCAGGTACGTCTGGTCGGCCAGCCGGTAGACGATCAGGTCGTCCAGGATGCCGCCGTCGGCGTCGCAGATAATGGTGTAGCGGGCGCGGCCGACGGCCACCGAGGACAGGTTGCCGACAAGGGCGAGGTCGAGCGCCTCGGCGGCCTGCGGGCCGGTCAGCGTGATCTCACCCATGTGGGAGAGGTCGAACAGGCCGGCGCGGGTGCGGACGGCGACGTGCTCCTCGCGCTCACTGCCGTACCGCAGCGGCATGTCCCAGCCCGCGAAGTCGGTCATGGTGGCGCCGAGCGCGCGATGGGTCGCGTCGAGGGCGGTGCGGCGCGGAGAATCGGGCAGGCTGCTCATCGGTGCGGACTCCCAGGGGGTGGGCAGGGCTGGCGAGGACATCCTCCCCATCTGTCATCGGAACCTGAGAGGTTCGCCTTGACCCCCCGCGGAGCGGGGCAGGCTTGCACCTTGGGTGGAGCCGCGCGAACGGCTCGCTTTTCAGATCTGCCTCATCCACGCGGTATCGGGGCCTGAGAGATTCAAGGGAGGACTTGCTCCTTCGGCGTCCCGGGCGGCTAATCGAGCAGATCATCGCTGGTCCGGGAACTCTCCCGCATGGATTCGAGCGGCCAGTATGCAGTTGCGCGCACATCATGACACGGACAGGCGAGCGATGGACCCCCGGTCCGGCACCCAAATCTCCGGTGGGGCGTATTACCTCTTCTTTACACTCGGTGGACGCGGACCGTGGTGACCGCCGCCGTCATGCTCGGGGAGGACGATCACGTTGCAGGGTCAGGGCACGCAGGCGGGACAGTCAGGAACACCTCCAGTGACCGCGCCAGCCGCGCCGTCGCGGCAACGGGCGCGGGCGGCCGGGGAGCTGGTGCGGCCGGGCCGCGGCCCCCGGGTCCGCGACCTGCGCGCGGGCGGCCTGGCCCACGTCCAGCCGGCGGACCGGGCCCGTACGCGGCCCGGCGCGACGCTGACGGATTTAGCCGACCGCCCCACCGACGGCCGACCCCCTGCCGACCGCCCCACTACCGACCGGCCCGCGGCCGAGCACCTCTCGGCCGGTCCTCCGGTCAGCGAACGGCGCGCCGGGGGCTCGTCCGACGAGGAGCCCGCCGGTAGCCCCACGCCTCCGGAGCCAGCCGGCGACCCGGCCCCGCGTGCGCCCGACGGCGGCGGCCACCTCCCGCGGGCACGCGCCGCCGGCGCCCCAGCGCGACCGCCTGCCCCGGCCGCCGCGTCGGCCCTGTCAGACCCGCCCGTGGCAGCCGTGGCGGCCACCCCGCCGACCGGGGTGCGCGAGCTGCGCTACGCCGCCGGCGACCTGGTCGTCGTCTCCGGCCTGCCGGGCAGCGGGAAGAGCACCCTGATCCGCCGCGTGGTGCCGACCCGGGACGCGCAGGACCGGCCGGTGCGGCGGGTCGACTCGCAGGACGCCAGGGACCGCTGGGAGCGCCGGATGCCGCCGTGGCTGGCCTACTCCGCCTACCGGCCGCTGGTGCGCCTGGCGCACTACGCGGGGTTGCGCCGCGCCGTGCGCTCCGGCGACAGCGTCGTCGTCCACGACTGCGGCACCATGCCGTGGGTACGCCGCTGGCTGGCCCGCTGCGCGCGGCGTCGCGGCGTCGCCCTCCACCTGGTCCTGCTGGACGTGCCGCCGCGCCTGGCCCTGGCCGGACAGGCCGCGCGGGGCCGCGGGGTCACCCTGTACGCTTTCGGCCGCCACCGCGCCGCGGTCGGTCGGCTGCGCGCGGAGGCGCTCGCGGGGACCCCGCCGGCCGGCTGCGCGTCGGCGGTCCTGCTGGACCGCACGGCGTCCGGGGCGCTGGCCGACATCGGGTTCGACTAGACCCGCCCGCTGGGCCCGTCCACTGGGCCCGCCCGCGTTCGCGCCCGCGCGGCGAGCGCGGCTCGGCGCGCGGGGTACGGGACGCCCTGGAGACACAACGAGGCACCAAACCTCCGCGCGCCCGACGGGGCGCCGGCGCGGGAGCCGGTGGGTGGGCGCCCGTGAAGGGCGCCGTGCGCCGGGCGGGCGGTGGCCCGCGGGAGCGGGCGCGGACGCAGCCTTTAGGGTGCGTAGGCAGGTCGGACGAGACGGTGGTTGGACGAGATGAGCATCCCTGAGCGACACGAAACCTCCCCGGCTGTCGGCGGTTTCCCGTGCAACGAGCTCGAAGAAGTGCTGGCTGCCTCGCTCGCGCTGGGCCCGGACGGACAACAGCGGACGGGCGCGAGCGCCCGCGTCGTCGAGGTACTCGGGCGCAGCCTGATATGGGTGCCGCTGCCGCGCGGCGGTGGCCCGGACAGCACCGAGTTGGACCTCGCCACCATCGAACTGGACGGCGCCGCGTGCACTCCGGTCTTCAGCTCTGAGGCGCAGTTTCACGCGCTCACCGGCGGCCAGATGTCCTTCACCGTCGCACCGGCCGTCGAGTTCGCCCGCGGGCTGCCCCCGCAGGTGGGCATCGTTGTGAACCCGGGCGGCGCGGTCGGCGTGCCGCTCCCGACGCTCGCCGTCGCCGAACTGTGCCGCGCCGGCCGCACCCCCCTGGACGGGGCCGCATCGGGCGGTCGGGTGCTGCTCTACGAGCCCGACTGGCAGGTCGAGCCGGTCGACTTCCTGGCCGCGGCCGGCATCGAGTTCACCGCCACGCCCGGCGTGCGGACCGCGCGCCGGGCCCTGGCCAGCGTCGAGGGCCAGCCCCCGGCCCTGTTCGTCGGCGTCGAGGTCGACCGCCCCGACCCGCAGGCCCGCGCCCTGGTCCTGGACGCGCTCGGCCGGGCGCTCGGCGCGGTTCCGGTGGCCTGGCCGGTGCAGCTCGTACTGCTGGACATCGCCCAGGACCCGGTGGCGGACTGGATGCTGGGGCGGGTGCGACCGTTCTTCGACCGGGACGTATGACGTCGTGCGGGAGCTGTCGAGGGGGACTCGTAAGCTGGTTGGATGACCGGGCGGGGCGTGCGACGGCGCCCCGGACATCGGCCGACAGAAGGGGCGTAACCAGGTGAGCGCGGGCGCGGACAGGGGGTGCGCAGCGACTCGTATCTCGGCGGTGGCGGGCGAGGCGGGACGGGTGTCGAGGAGGCGCTGGGGCAGGTCTCCCCGGGACGCTTCGACGCGTACGAGCGCCTCCTGCACGCCCTCGTCGAGGGCCAGGTGTGGATGCTCCTGTGGCACGGCCAGCCGGGATCGCCCGACGCCCAGTACGGGAACATGGACATCGACGGCCTCGGCTACGCGCCGTGCGTGACCTCCGTGCAGGAGCTGGCCGCCAGCGGCTGGCACCGCTCCCACGAGGTGGTCACCGGCCGGCAGGTCGCCGCCGCGCTCTTCCCCGAGCGCTGGGGCCTGTGGCTCAACCCGCACGCCCCCGGTGGCGGCGTCGGCGTCCCCTGGGCCGACCTGCGGCGCGTGGCGGGCGGCCTGGACCGACTGCCCGCGGGACCGCTGCGGCTGAGCGAACCCACGGTGGAGATGCACCAGTTCTACGCCCTGCTCGGGCAGCACGCGCACCGCATGCCCGCGGTGCGCTCGCTGCGCCGCGCCTTGGTGCAGCCCGCGCTCGGCAGCCCCTACCTGGCCATCGGCCTTGAGCTGTACGACAAGAGCCAACAGGCCGTGGAGTCCGTGCGGTTGATGATGCGTCAGGCCGTCGGGGTGGTGCCCGACGGGCTGCCGGTCTCCACGGTCGCGATGGCCGACGCGTACGACCCGGTGGCGATGTGGATGCAGGCCAACAGCCGCCCCTTCTTCGACCGCGACCTCTACGGACCGACGCCCGCGCCCACGGCCGGATACGGCTACCCGCCGCAACCCCAGCCGTACTGAGCGCACTGGCCGCCGGCTGCCCCGGCCCGTGGCCCGCGCCCGTAGCCCCCGCCCGCCGCACCCGGCCCGGCACGCCGCCGCACCCCATCCAGCCCCCGCCGCCTCCCGTTCGGCCCTCGCCGCACCCCGTTCGGCGCCCCGCCGCGCTCCGCACGGTGCCCCGCTGGGCCCCGGGTGGTGCCCCGGCGCACACAGCGTGTTGCCCCGTCGTCGTCGGCCACATCTCGCGGTGACCCGCCATGGTTGCGGGAACGCGCCAATCTCGGGCGGTGCGTCGGGCGCGCTCCAGGGAGCGCGTCCCTCCACTCGGCGCGGGCGGCCGTCGCTGGCCACAACCCCTGTTCGCGGGTGGGTAATCGGACAACTGCGCCCCGCTCATCCGGCTCCACTGTTCCGATAACGGAACCTTCCTGGCCACATCACAGTTGCGCATCCATTACCGATGAGGTCTGGCGGGTGATCGCGGCAGCGTTGAAGACTCCCGCTCCAAGGGACGTGTGGCGCGTCACACGGCCCGAACGAGTGACGCGCCGCGGGTGAACTTCCCGGTCCGTCCGCACTCTTCGCGCCGAGCCCGTGTCAACGTTCTCGCGCTTGGCCGCACTCAGGCCGCGAGGGCGGATCTCGCTTCGCAGCTCTCGCACCATCAGCGGTACCCGCACGCCAGGTTCAGCCCATTTGCACCAGCTCAGCAGCTTTTGCTCTACCAGCTTTTGCTCCAACTGATGTGAACCAGCTGCTACAGCGGCGGTCGTGGGCCGGTCACCACCCGGCCGAGAGGGGTCCCCACCACGATGACGGCACCACTGCACGACACGAGCGCGGCCGAGACCGCGGCTGCCGACGTCGCGGCCGACGCCCCGGCCAAGGAGATCGCGGGCCGTTCGCCCGCCCAGATCGCCTGGGTGCGACTGAAGCGGGACAAGCTGGCGTTGGCCGGCGGCAGCTTCGTGCTGCTCCTGATCATCGTCGCGATCTTCGCCCCGCTGATCGTGAGCTGGTTCGGCCACCCGCCCAACGAGTTCCACGACGGCCCGGAGACGGTCGACGCCCTGCTCGGCGGCCAACCGGTCGGCGACTGGGGCGGCATGAGCAAGGACTTCCTGTTCGGCGTCGAACCGGTCAACGGCCGCGACACCTTCAGCCGCGTGGTCTACGGCACCCGCATCTCGCTGATCGTGGCCTTCCTCTCGGCCCTCTTCGCCGTCCTGCTCGGCACCGTCTTCGGCATCATCGCCGGCTACTTCGGCGGTGTCATCGACACGATCATCAGCCGCACCATGGACCTGCTGCTCGCCTTCCCGCAGCTCCTGTTCATCCTGGCGCTGGTCTCCGTCGTGCCCAGCGAGCTGTGGGGACTGAGCGGCTCGGGTGTCCGCATGGGCGTGTTGATCGTGGTGATCGGCTTCTTCGGCTGGCCCTACGTGGGACGCATCGTGCGCGGCCAGACGCTGTCGCTGCGCGAGCGCGAGTACGTGGAGGCGGCGCAGAGCCTCGGCGCCGGCCGCCGCTACATCCTGTTCCGGGAACTGCTGCCCAACCTGGTCGCGCCGATCACGGTCTACATGACCCTGATGATCCCGGCCAACATCCTCACCGAGGCCGCGCTGAGCTTCCTGGGCGCGGGCGTCAAGCCGCCCACCGCCTCGTGGGGTCAGATGCTGTCGACGGCGGTGCGCACGTACGAGATCGCGCCCATGTTCATGATCTTCCCCGGGCTGGCCATCTTCGTGACCGTGCTGGCCTTCAACCTCCTGGGTGACGGCGTCCGGGACGCCCTCGATCCGAAGCGGAACCGCTGACTCCGTCGCTCCACGCCGGCCCATTCCGCTCCATCGGCAGTCCCACCACGCAAGCCAAAGAAACGTCACCACCACGGAGGTTGCGAGATCGTGACAACCCATCGCACATCGAAGCGCAGACTGGCCGCCGGGTCGGCCGTCGTCGTCGCGGCTCTGTTGACCACCGCCGGCTGCGGGGGCGGTGACGACAAGGGCAAGGGCGGCGGCCCGGGCTTCAACGCCGCACAGAACAAGATCGCCAACCCGTCGGACAAGAAGGGCGGCACGCTCAAGTTCATCGGGACCCAGGACGCCGACTCCTGGGACCCGCAGCGCGGCTACTACGGCTTCGTCTGGGACTACGCCCGCTACTACACCCGCCAGCTGATCACCTACAAGCCGGCCCCTGGCAAGGAGAGCCAGGAACTGGTGCCGGACATGGCCACCGCCGCGGCCCACATCACCGAGGGCGGCAAGCGGTACGAGTACACCCTGCGGCCCGGCCTGACCTGGCAGGACGGCAAGCCGATCACGTCCAAGGACATCAAGTACGGCATCGAGCGGATCTGGGCCCAGGACGTGCTGTCCGGCGGCCCGATCTACCTCAAGGACACGCTCGACCCCAAGGGCGAGTACAAGGGCCCGTACAAGGACAGGCACCCCGAGAAGCTGGGCCTGAAGGCCATCGAGACGCCGGACGACAAGACCATCGTCTTCAAGCTGCCCCGGCCCAACGGTGACTTCGAGCAGATGCTTGCCATGCCGGCCGCGTCGCCGGTCCGCCAGGACAAGGACACCGGCTCGCGCTACGGTCAGAAGCCGTTCTCCTCGGGCCCGTACCAGTGGGTGTCCTACGAGCCCAACAAGTCCATGGTGCTTACCCGCAACCCCCACTGGAAGAAGTCCTCGGACCCGATCCGCAAGGCCCTTCCGGACAAGGTCACGCTGTCGCTCATCACCAACTCCGACGAGATGGACAAGCGCCTGATCAACGGCGACTACGACGTCGACCTGAACGCGACGGGCGTCGGCCAGGCCGGCCGCGTGGAGGCCCTGCGCAAGCACAAGGGCAACATCGACAACCCGATGACCGGGTTCATCCGGTACGCGGTCTTCCCGCAGACGGTCAAGCCGTTCGACAAGATCGAGTGCCGCAAGGCCGTCATCTACGGCGCCAACAAGAAGTCGTTGCAGACCGCCCGCGGTGGCCCGCAGGCCGGTGGCGACATCGCCACCAACATGCTGCCGCCGGTCGTCAAGGGCTCGGACCCGAAGTACGATCCGTACGGCGCGTTGGAGGACGGCGGTGCCCCGAACACCGCCAAGGCCAAGGAAGCGCTGAATAAGTGCGGCCACCCGAACGGCTTCAAGACCACCATCGCGGTGCGCAACAACAAGCCGGTCGAGGTCGCCACCGCCGAGTCGCTCCAGGCGTCGCTGAAGAAGATCGGCATCCAGGCCGCCATCGAGCAGTACGATGGCTCGCAGACCGCCGGCATCATCGGCAACCCGGCCTACGTCAAGAAGCACAACTTCGGCATCATCATCATGGGTTGGGGCCCGGACTTCCCGACTGGCCAGGGCTTCTCGCAGCCGCTCGTCCACAGCAAGTACATCCTGGACAACGGCAACAACAACTACAGCATGCTGAGCGACCCGAAGATCGACGCCAAGTTCACGCAGGCGCAGTCCGAGCTGGACGACGACAAGGCGGCCACGATCTACGCCGAGATGAACAAGATGGTCTCGGAGCACGCCGTCTACCTGCCGTTCGTGTTCGAGAAGAACATCATCTGGCGCAGCAGCCGGCTCACCAACGTCTACACGGCCGACTCCTTCAACGGCCGCTACGACTACCAGGCGCTGGGCGTCGTCAAATGATCACCACCACCCGTATCCGCAGGTCTGGTGTGAGGCCAGCCGCATCCCGGCGCACCCGCCGCTAGGCACGAAGGGCAGGTGATGGCCGCGTTCCGCGGCGGGGAACCACCGGACGAACTCCGGTGGTTCCCCGCCGCGGCCGGGCCGAAAGCAGTGCTCGTATACCTCATCCGGCGGCTGTTCGCCGTCGTCCTGACGCTGATGGTCGTCATCCTGGTGACCTTCGGCATCTTCTTCATCATCCCGAAGTGGACCGGCGTCGACCCGGCGACGATGTACGTCGGCAAGCAGTCCGACGCCCAGGCCATCGAGGCCATCCGCCAGAAGCTCGGGCTCGACGACCCGATCGTGGTCCAGTTCTGGGAGTTCCTGCGCGGCCTGTTCATGGGGCGCGACTACACCAGCGGCACCGACAGCGTGCACTGTGACGCACCGTGCTTCGGGTACTCGTTCAAGAACGAGCAGCTCATCTGGCCGGTGCTGACCGACCGCCTGCCGGTCACCCTCGGCCTCGCCGGCGGCGCGGCCCTGCTGTGGGTGCTCGGTGGCGTGGCCACCGGCATCGTCTCGGCGCTCAAGCGCGGCTCGATCTGGGACCGCTCGGCCATGACCGTCGCCCTGGCGGGCGTCTCGCTCCCGATCTACTTCACCGGCGTCGTCTCGCTGGCGATCTTCTCGTACCAGCTCGACTGGGTGAGCAACGAGTACACCGAATTCGGCACCGACCCCGTGAAGTGGTTCAGCGGCATGATCCTGCCCTGGGTCACGCTCGCCTTCCTGTACGCGGCCATGTACGCCAGACTCACCCGGGCCACCATGCTCGAAGTGCTCGGTGAGGACTACATCCGCACCGCGCGCGCCAAGGGGCTGCGCGAACCGGTGGTCATCGGCAAGCACGCGATGCGTTCCACGATGACGCCGGTGCTCACCATCCTCGGCATGGACCTGGGCGCGCTGGTCGGCGGGGCCATCCTCACCGAGACCACGTTCAGCCTCCCGGGCCTTGGCCAGTCCGCGGTGCGGGCGATCAACGAACGCGACCTGCCGCTCATCCTGGGCGTCACGCTGATCACGGCGGGCGCCGTCGTCATCGCCAACCTCATCGTGGACCTCTTGTACGCTGTGATCGACCCCCGAGTGAGGCTCTCATGACGACGGAATCCACCCCCGGGGCCGGGCGCGCGGTCAGCAAGACGAGTGGCAGGCCCGCGCGACGGGCCGGCGCCGTAGGCGAGCCGACGACCGCCGGCGCCCCGGACACGGGCGTCTTCCTGGACGTACGCGACCTGCGGGTGCACTTCCCGACCGACGACGGCCTGGTCAAGTCCGTAGACGGGCTCTCCTTCCAGTTGGAGCGTGGCAAGACGCTGGGCATCGTCGGCGAGTCGGGCTCGGGCAAGTCGGTCACCTCGCTCGGCATCATGGGGCTGCACACCGTTGGCCAGTACGGCCGGGGCAAGGCGCGGATCTCCGGCGAGATTTGGTTCGACGGCACCGACCTGCTGGCCGCCCACCCGGACGAGGTGCGACGGCTGCGGGGCCGCGAGATGTCGATGATCTTCCAGGACCCGCTGTCCGCGATGCACCCGTACTTCACGGTCGGCGCGCAGATCGTGGAGGCGTACCGGGTCCACAACAAGGTCGACAAGCAGACGGCGCGGCGGCGCGCGCTCGAACTGCTGGACCGGGTCGGCATCCCGCAGCCCGACCGCAGGGTCGACGACTACCCGCACCAGTTCTCCGGCGGCATGCGGCAGCGCGCCATGATCGCGATGGCGCTCGCCAACAACCCCGAACTCCTCATCGCCGACGAGCCCACCACCGCCCTGGACGTCACCGTGCAGGCGCAGATCCTCGACCTGATCCGGGACCTGCAGACGGAGTTCGGCTCGGCCGTCATCATCATCACCCACGACCTGGGCGTCGTCGCCGAACTCGCCGACGACATCCTGGTGATGTACGGCGGCCGGTGCGTGGAGCGCGGCCCGGCCGAGAAGGTCTTCTACGAGCCCCAACACCCCTACACATGTGGCCTGTTGGGCTCGATGCCACGCATCGACCGGGACCAGACCGACCGGCTGATCCCCGTGCACGGCTCGCCGCCCAGTCTGATCAACGTGCCGCAGGGGTGCGCCTTCAACCCCCGCTGCCCGTACGCGGACGTGCCGGCCGACAACCGCACCCGCACCGAGCGGCCGGAGCTGAAGGAGGTCAGCAGCCGTCACTTCTCCGCGTGCCACATGTCGCAGGAGGAGCGGACGCGGATCTGGACCGAAGAGATTGCGCCCAAGCTGTGAAGGACCAAGCTGTGTCGGAGAACAACGTGACGTTGCAGAAGCAGCGGCCAGCCACGGGCGAGACCCTGCTCAAGGTGACCGGCCTGGTCAAGCACTTCCCGATCACCAAGGGGCTGCTGCGCCGACAGGTCGGCGCGGTCCAGGCCGTGGACGGGCTGAGCTTCGACGTGAAGCCGGCCGAGACGCTGGGCGTGGTCGGCGAGTCCGGCTGCGGCAAGTCCACCATGGGGCGGCTCATCACCCGACTGCTCGAACCCACCGGCGGCACGGTGGAGTTCGAGGGCCGGGACATCACCCACCTGAACGTCGCCGGCATGCGCCCGCTGCGCCGCGACGTCCAGATGATCTTCCAGGACCCGTACTCGTCGCTGAACCCGCGCCACACGGTCGGCACCATCGTCAGCGCGCCCTTCAAGCTCCAGCGCATCACCCCCGAGGGCGGCGTCAAGGCGGAGGTGCAGCGGCTGCTCGGGCGGGTCGGCCTGAACCCGGAGCACTACAACCGGTACCCGCACGAGTTCTCCGGCGGCCAGCGCCAGCGCATCGGCATCGCCCGCGCGCTGGCCCTGAACCCGAAGCTGGTCGTCGCGGACGAGCCCGTCTCGGCGCTCGACGTGTCGATCCAGGCCCAGGTGGTCAACCTGCTGGACGACCTCCAGGAGGAGCTGGGCCTGACGTACGTGATCATCGCGCACGACCTGTCGGTCATCCGGCACGTGTCGGACCGGATCGCGGTGATGTACCTCGGCAAGATCGTCGAGCTGACTGACCGGAAATCGCTCTACGAGCGGCCGATGCACCCGTACACCCGGGCGCTGCTCTCGGCGGTTCCGGTGCCCGACCCAAGGCGCCGCGTCAAGCGCGACCGCATCCTGCTGCGCGGCGACGTGCCCTCACCCATCGCCCCGCCGAGCGGCTGCCGGTTCCACACCCGTTGCTGGAAGGCCACGGTGGTGTGCACGGTGGAGGAGCCGCCGCTGCTCGCGCTGAAGACGGGCCACCAGGTGGCGTGTCACCACCCCGAGAACCACGAGGACCTCAAGCCGGGCGACGCCGCGCTGGCCGATGGTGCTGCGGGTGACGGCAAGGGCGCCCGCACACAGGCACCGAGCGCGGCGGCGGCGCCGGCGGCGGAGTCGACCACGCGGGCTGCGAAGGCGCCGGCCAAGGCCGCGGAGGCGGCGACGGCCGGGGCCGTGGCCGAGGCGTCCGCCAAGCCCTCGAAGGAGTCGGCGGACAAGCCCGTGGAGCCGGCGAAGCCGGTACGGAAGGAGCCCGGGTCCGCCGAGGGGTGACCACGGGCGCCGGCGGTGACGGATATCATGGTCGGGGCGGTGGGCGCGGGTGGCGCGGTGGCCGTGGCCACGGATGTGGGCGGTGGGGGCACGTCCGACGCCCGGAGGCGGGTCCCGTGGCCGGGCCGCACGGGGGATCGGGGCGGGCCGGCAACGGCCCCGGGCCCCGTTGATCAGATCGGGCATCCCGGACCCGCGGGGTAAAAATAGCGGGTGCTCACCGATCTGTTCACGCCATCCGTGCTGCGCTCCTTGGACCTCGCAGGGATCTTCGTCTTCGCGATCTCGGGCGCGCTCCTCGCCGTACGCAAGAACTTTCGACGTCTTCGGCATAGCCGTGCTCGCCGAGGTCACCGCGCTGGGTGGCGGGCTGATCCGCGACCTGATCATCGGGGCCGTGCCGCCCGCGGCCTTCACCGACTTCGGGTACTTCGTGACCCCGCTGATAGCCGCCAGCCTGGTCTTCTTCCTCCATCCCGAGGTGGAGCGGATCAACGGGGCGGTCGGCGTGTTCGACGCGGCCGGCCTCGACCTGTTCTGCGTGGCCGGCACCACCAAGGCGTACGAGTACGGGCTGAGCCTGACTGCCTCGGTCACGCTGGGCGTCGCCACGGCGGCGGGCGGTGGCGTGCTGCGCGACGTGCTGGCCAACGAGGTGCCCTCGCTGCTGCGCTGGGACCGCGAGATCTACGCCGTACCGGCCCTGTTCGGCTCCTCCGTGGTGGCCCTGCTGGTGCACTTCGACGCGTTGAGCGGCGGCACGAGCGCGCTCGCCGCCCTGCTGGCCTTCGCCCTCTGGCTGTGCGCGATGCGCTTCGGCTGGCGCGCCCCCCGCGCCTGGAACCGCCGCAGCACGGTCCGCGAGGAGGCGGAGGGCGCCTGACGCCGGCGCGGACCAGCCGGCGGGCCCGCCCCGTGCCCCGTGCTCCGTGCTCCGTGCTCCGGGGAAACCTACCCGTTGGTAATCTTGGCGTGTACGGTGCTTTCCATGGCACAGGCAACCATCGGTAACAGCGAGTTCGACCGGGACACGACGGTGACCCGCCGCGCCCCCGGAACGGGCTCCGCCACCGAATCCGGGGCTCCTTCCGTCGCGGTCACCGCGACCTACGACCCCGACCTCTCCGCGCGCTGGAGCATCCTCTAAGGCGCTGAACGGCGGCTACCTGCTGGCCGTGCTCGGCCGGGTTCTCGGCGACACCCTGCCGCACCCCGACCCGTTCTCGATCACGGCGCACTACCTGACCGCCTCGCAGCCCGGGCCCGCCGTGATCCGCACCGAGATGGTCCGTACCGGTCGCACCCTCTCCACCGGTCAGGCGTCCCTCGTCCAGTTCGACGAGGACGGGGCCGAGGTGGAGCGCATCCGCGTGCTGGCCACCTACGTGCACCTGGACGCGCTGCCCAACGACGTGCGCACCGCCGCCACGCCGCCGACCATGCCCCCGTACGAACACTGCCTCGGCGCGGATGACGCCCCCCGAGGCGAGGTGCCGCTCGGCGACAGCTCCGAGATCGTGGACCGCTTCGACATGCGCCTCGACCCGGCGACCGCGGGCTGGGCGGTCGGCCAGCCCAGCGGGGTCGGCGACATGCGGGCCTGGTTCGGGCTCGCCAACGGCAGGGACCCCGATCCGCTGTCGCTGCTGCTGGCCGTGGACGCGTTGCCGCCCACGGCGTTCGACCTCGGGCTGAGCGGCTGGGTGCCCACGGTGGAGCTGACCACGCACGTCCGCCGCCGCCCCGCCCCCAGCCGGCTGCGCGTCGCCATCACCACCCGCAACCTGGCCGGCGGCTTCCTGGAGGAGGACGTCCAGGTCTGGGACAGCGCGGACCAACTCGTCGCGCAGGCCCGCCAACTGGCCCGGGTGAAGCTGGGCTAGCGGCGTCCCCGCGCCACGCGGGGCGGCTGACTACCGGGGCGGCGCGTCGGGTGTCGCCCGGCTGATGTGAGTTCACCTTCCGACACCCTGACGGGAGTTGGGGCGGGTGTGGCGAGTGGGGTGCGGTGGATCGGCTGGGTGCGCGCGGCGGGCGCGGGGCCGGGGAACGAGGCGTTCGGACGCTCCCCGCGCCCGGCTCCGCGTGCCACACTGATCGCCATGGGGGACCTTGCTCTGACATTTGACGACGGCACCGTCACCTAGCTGCGTCTCACCCCGGTCGCCGAAGGGGCGCGCCCGACGCCCGTCGGCGCGACGGGGGTGAGTGGTGGCGGGGCGCCGGACTCCGCTGACGGCGGTGACGGCGGTGGCCACGGCGACGGTGGTGCGGATGGCCGTGGTGGCGCGCCTGACGCCCCGTACGGCCAGCCGCCCGGGCCCGATCTCGAACTTCCCTCGGGGTTCGGCGGGGCCCGCGCGGTCAGTGTCGACAGCAGGACCGCGCGCGCCCTGTCCGCGGGCGGGCAGGCGCTGGCGAACGCGTTGCGCCCGCTGAGCGGGGTGTTGGAGAGCATCCACACTTCCCTCGCTGACTCGCCGCGCCGCCCGGACGAGGTGACGGTGCAGTTCGGCGTCACCCTCGGCACCGATCTCAGCCTCGGCGTCTTCACCGGCAAGGGAGAGGCCAACTTCATGGTCTCCGCCACCTGTAACCTCAGCTCGACGTCCGCGTAAGGCAGCGTGATCGACATGCACGCTGACGTGGAGGACGCCGCGTTGCACGCCGCGTTCGTCTCGGTGCTCTGCGACGGCGGGCCGGTCGGTGCCGGTGTGCTGATCGCCGACGACCTGGTGTTGACCTGTGCGCACGTCGTCAACAGCGCTGGGGCGGGCCCAGTTCGACCAGTCGGGCCCGCCCCGTGACGCGCTGCTGCGGCTGGCCTTTCCGCTGGTGGACCGGGAGCGCGAGGTCAGCGCCCGGGTGGAGCCAGGCGGGTGGCGGACCCAGCGCGCGGACGCCATCGGCCGCGCGCCGGTGGTACCCGGACGGCTCGTGCACCACGGCGATCTGGCGGTGCTCCGGCTGTAGGGAGGCGTTCCGCCGGGCGCCGAGCCGGCGCCGTTCCAGCTCCACGACTGCGAGCGCGAGGTCGTCGCGCTGTGGGCCAGCGGGAACCCGGTCACGACGATCCGGGCCAGGCCGCGCGTGGTGGCCGCCCCGTGGGTCGCGCTGGACGTCGTCGGCGGGGTGGGCGTGAGCGCCGGGTACAGCGGCGGCCCGCTGTGGGACCGCGCGCCAGGCGGTGGTCGGGCTGGTGGTTGCCGTCCACGAGGACGCGCAGGCCGCGCGAGCACGCGCCGGCGCCGGCGGGCAGCAGGACCGGTCGCCGGCCGTCGTGTATGGCATCAGCCTGCCGGCGATCGAGTCGGAACTGCCCCGCATGCCGCCGCTGCGGGTGCCCGCCGCGCGGCGCGGCGTGCAGCAACTGCTCGCCGCGCTGGAGAACGTGCTCGCCACGCCGGCGTCGGTGGCCCAGTGCGAGCGGTGGCTCGCGGCACGGTTCGGCTTCCCCGCGCGCGACCTCGGCACCGATCACGCGCGCCTGGTACGGCTCGCCGTGGGCAGCCGGCGCGGCGTGCCCGAACTCCTCGAAGCCGCCCGCGGCACCCTCGCACCCGACGGCGGTGCGGCTGGCGCGGCCGGTGCGGTGGGTGTGGCCGGGGCGGCGTGGGAGCGGCTGCGCAGGGCCGCGCGCATCGTGAGCCCCACCGAGTGCCTGACCCTCGACCAACGGCGTGACCTGGCCGGGCTGCTCGCCCGCTGCCGCCAGGCGACGCCGGAGGTCCTGCTCGCCGCCGTACTGCCCTACGACGCGGAGCCACGGGCGCTGTCCGGACTGGTCGACGTGATCGACGTGTTGGAGGCGTACGAGCCGACGGACCGCCAGCCCGTGCCGCCGCTGTTGCGGGCTGTCGAGCGTGCTGGAGGGCACCGAGAGGCGGTACGGCTGGAGCGGGCCAAGGCGATGGCCGAGCCCGGCATCTCGACGCACCGGGGCGGCCAACTGTCGCTGCTGCACGACCCACCCGACCACCGGCCGCCGCCGCTCGCCCCGGAGCCCTGGGTCCTCGCGGAGCCGGCGTCATGACCGGCCGCCACCAGCCCCGGGCCGTGGCGCGCGCCTGGCCGCCCGCGTCGTCCCAGGCCCTGGCCGCTGCCGACGCCCACCCTCACGCCCACGACGATCAAGGAGAGTAGGCCGCGGCCCCACCAGCCGGATCGGGCAGTGCCCGGAGCGAACCGGGCGCAGGCCCCCCGAGCGAGTCGCGTGAGCCGAGCGAGCCGAACGAGCGGGGCGGGCCCAACCAGCCGGCCGTGGGGGCCCGTTCGCCGGGTGACGGGGCGGCGGGGCCGCAGGGCGAGGCGTGGTGGGCCTTCCGGGGCCCCGCGCCGCTGCCGCAGCCGCCGTCCTGGCGCCGGTTCGCCACCACCCGGCACGCCGGCCCCACGCCGCCCTACCTGATGGGCCGCGACGAGATCGCCATCGTCAACGCCGCCCTGCACCTGCACCGCCCGCTGCTGGTCACCGGGCGCCCCGGCACTGGCAAGTCCGAACTCGCCCACGCCATCGCCCGCGAACTCGGGCTCGGACCGGTGCTCCGCTGGTCCGTGAACAGCCGCGCCACCCTGGCGGACGCCCTCTACCGGTACGACGCGGTAGGCAGGCTGCGCGAGGCGTCGCTGCGCCGTGAGCGCGCGATGGGGGCCGTCGCCGCACGGGGGGCAGCATGCGTGGCGGCACCGGCCCGCGCGGCAAGGGCACCCGCGCCCGCGCGCTCCGTGGCGCGCGGGGCGGCGCGCACGGAGCGCTGCACGCCGGCCGCCGGGCCTCGGGCTACCGGGCCGCGGCCCCGGAGCCGGACATCAGCCAGTACCTGCGGCTCGGCCCGCTCGGCACGGCGCTGGCCGCCGCGCACCGGCCGCGCGTGCTGCTCATCGACGAGCTGGACAAGGCCGACATCGACCTGCCCAACGACCTGCTGGTGGTCCTGGAGGAGGGCGAGTTCGAGATCCCCGAGCTGGCCCGGCTGCCCGAGCAGCAGCGCGATGTGGACGTGCTGGTCAGCGGGGGACGGGAGCGTGCCAGGGTGCGACGCAGCGTCGTCGCCTGCACGCACTTCCCCATCGTGGTGATGACCAGCAACGGGGAGCGCGACTTTCCCCCCGCGTTCCTGCGCCGCTGCGTCCGCCTCGACCTGCCCGACCCGGACGCCGACCGCCTGCGCTACATCGTCCGCGGCAGGCTGGGCAAGGCGGCGTGGGCGAGGGCGGAGGACCTCATCGACGCGTTCCTGCGCCGCTCCGCCACCGAGACCCTGGCCACCGACCAACTCCTGGCCGCTGTCCACCTGCGCCTCGCGGGCGCCGACATGAGTCGGGACCAGCTCCTTGCGGCCGTCATGCACCGGCTCGACGAGACGTTACCGACGTGATCGACCGGCTGCGGCAGGCGCTCGTCGGCGTGGGGTACGACCCCGGCGCCGACGAGCTGCTCGACGTGCTGTGGCTGGCCCAGGTCATCGCGGACGCCGAGCCGAGCGACGCGCGCCGGGCCGCGCCCGACCCCGCCCCACCGGCCGCGCCCCCACCACCCGACTCCGTTCCGTCCGACCCAGCCCCGCCCGATCACTGCGTCAACCCCGCCCCGTCCGCCAAGCCCGCCCCGTCCGCCCCGCCCGGCTCGTCCGAGCCATCCGGCGGGCCCGACCCCGTGGTCGACGCCGCCCAGCCACGGCCGGGCGAGCCCGCCGAGGACGGCCGCGACGAACCTCCCCGCCGGCGCGCCCACCGGTGCCCCCGTGGGGCCCGCGCGCGGCGCGTCGGCTGGGCGGTCCGTGGCCCCGGAGCCCGGCGGGGCGGGCGCACGGGGCGCCGCCCCGCTGCCCGGGCCCGGCGAGCCGGCCGCGCCGCCGACCAGCGCCCCGCCGTCGGCGCCGGATGCGACGGGGGCGGCCGGCCCCGCCGCCCCGCCCGGCGGGAGACGACCACCACGGCGCGCCCTGTTCAGCCACGGCAGCGCGGGCGGCGATGGGGCCGGGCGGGGTGCGCGGGGGAGCCGGGTGCCGGGCGGGCGGATGCTGCCCGAGGCGCAGCGACTGGCACGGGCGCTGCGCCTGCTGACCCGCTACCACGACCACCCGCAGCGCACCGTCACCGACATCGAGGCCACGGTGCGGCTCATCGCCGAGACGGGGCTGTTCGACCTGGTGACCACGGCGGTCCCCGAGCGCGCCCTAACGGCCGTGCTCTGGGTCGACCGGTCGCCCTCCATGCGGGTGTGGCACCCGGTCGCCGCCGAGGTGCGCGCGGTGCTGCGACGCAGCGGCGCCTTTCGATCCCGTACGGCAGCAGCGGTTCGACCCGGCACGGGTCGGGGACCGGGGACGGCGCGCCCCGTCCATGGCCGACGGGCCCGGCGCCGTCGTCCTCATCCTCACCGACGGCGTGTACCCGGCCTGGCGCGATCCGCGTACCCTGCGCGCCCTCCTCGCGCAGCACCGGTGGGGCCCCGTGGCCGTGCTGCACGCGCTGCCGCGCCGGCTGTGGAGGGGCAGCGGCCTCGACGCCCAGCCGCGACTGCTCACCGCGGTCGCGCCGCTCAGCCCGGCGCACCGGCTCGGCGTGGCCGACCCGCTCACCGGCGAGCGTGACCCGAGCGCCGAACACCACGTGGCGCTGCCGGTGTTGCGACTGGCGCCGGCCGCGCTGGCGCCGTGGGTCGCCCTCCAGACCCGACCGGGCACCCCGCGCCACGTCGAGACGGTGCTGGTGCCGGTGGAGCGGGCGCCGGGCGCCAAGGGGGTGGCGGCGCGCCGGGCGGCATCCGCCGGGCCGCCACTGGTCGCGCCGGACGCGGCCCTGCTCGAACTGTCGGCGCACTCGGAGACGTTGGTCGCGCCGGATGCCGGCGGGCCGGTCGAGCCGGGGCGGGCCGCGTCGCCCGGGGTGAGGTCACGCGGGGCCATGTCACGTGGGGCGTCGTCAGGGGGCGGGCCCGGTACCGGGGTGGTGGGGCTGTCCGCGGAGGAGCGGATCGAGCGGTTTCGGAGCACGTTCTCACCGGAGGCGTACCGGCTGGCGGTCCGGCTCTCCGCGGTCCGCCCGCTGACCACGCCCGTCATGCACCTGGTCAGGTCGGCCGTGCTGCCCGAGGCGTCCGCCGCCCAGGTGGCGGAGCTGCAACTCGGCGGCCTCCTCACCCAGGTCACCCCGGCCTCGCCGGCCGCCGCGCGCGTTCCGGAGGTCGAGGCGCTGACCCGCCGCCTGGCCCCGGCCGACGCCGCCCAGCCCGTCTACGACTTCGCCGACGGGGTGCGCGAACTTCTCTTCAGCGCTCTGGGCGTCGAGCGCTCCCTCGAGATCGTCGAGGCGGTGGGCCGCGCCCTGGCCCCGTACCTGGGCAGCCTGCCCGACTTCCCCGCCCTGATGGCCGACCCGGAGGGCCTGCTGCGCCTCAAGGGCACCGCCCGGGCGTTCGCCGTGCTCGTGGGCCCGGTCTGCGAGCGGCTCGGCCTCCCGGCGACCGCGTCCGGCCCCGCCCTCCGCACCGAGGCCGCCGCTGTCCGGACCGACCTCCCCGCGCTCGGGGCGCACTCCTCCCTACACGCGCGCGCCCTTCGGACCGCGGCTTCCCGTGGCCGGGGCGACGCCGTCGGACGCGGCGACGCGCGGCCCGTACGACGCGGCCCCCACCGATCGGGCCCCGGTCGCTCCCGAAGTAGGCCGGGCCCGGCCCCCCGGCGGGCCTCAGCCACGGCCCGACGGGGCGGACGGGCCGCCGCCGGACGGGGTGGGCCAGCCGCCACCGCCGTTCGTCGAGCCGGTACGGGCCGACCGGTTGCGCTTCGAACTGCTCGGCCCCGTGCGCGCCTGGCGCGACGACGTCGAGGTGTCCCCCCGCTGGCCCCGCCAGCAGACGCTGCTGTGCCTGCTGCTGCTCCGCAAGGGGCGCGCGGTCACCGTGCACGAGGCCGCGACGGCGCTGTGGGGCGCCCAACAGCCGGCGCAGACACCGGCCGTCATCCACAGGCTACGTGGCCCAGCTCCGCCGCACCGTGGGGGCGGGCGTCCTGCGCGGCGCCGGCCCGGACGGCTACGCACTGGACGGCGACGTACGCACCGACGTCGGCGAGTTCCAGCTCCGGGAGGCGGCGGCCCAGGCGCTGCGGCACGGGGACACGTGCGCGGCGCGCGCCCTGCTCGGCGAGGTGCTGGAGCGGTTGCGGAGCGACCGGGAGCCGCTGGCACTGGTGCCGGGCCCGTTCGCCGCCGCCGAGCGCGCGCGGCTCACCGAGTGGCGGCTCGAACTCCAGGAACGCGCGCTGGGCCTGGACCTCGCCCTGGGCCGCGTCGACCAGAGTGTCCCCCAACTCGCCGCCCTGGTCGCGCGGCACCCGCTGCGCGAGCCGCTGCACCACCTGCTGATGACGGCGCTGCACCGCGCGGGGCGCACGGCCGAGGCCAACGCCGCCTACCGGAACTGCCATCGGCTGCTCTCCGACGAACTCGGCATGGAGCCCACGACCGAGGTGCAGGACCTGTACGAGCGCATCCTGCGCGGCGCCCACGTGCCCGCGCCTGACCCCCGCGCCCAGTGGCCCGGGGACCCGCCTCTCCGTCCAACTCCCCGCGCCACCGGCCCACTTCGTCGGCCGCGAGGCGGACCTCGCCGAGCTGCGGGGCGCGCTGCGCGGAACCGGGCACACGGCGCCGGTCTGCTGCATCGGCGGGCTGGGCGGCATCGGCAAGACCGCGCTCGCCCTGGCCGCCGCGCACGAACTCGCCCCGCCTTCCCGGACGGGCGGCTCTTCGTGGACCTGCACGGTGGCAAACGCGGCAGGCCCGCCATCGGCCGCGTCCTGGAGGCCCTGCTGCTTGCCCTGGGGGCCGCGCCGGACGACATCCCGTACGGCACGCGGGCGTGCCGTGCGCGTTACCAGGCGATGCTGGAGGGGCGGCGGGTGCTCGTGGTCATCGACCGGGCGCACGGCTGGGCGCAGGCGGCGCCGCTGCTGCTGGACGCCCCCGGCTGCGCCGCCATCGTCACCAGCCGCAGGACGCACGCCGCGCCGGAGCGGGTGCCGTGGGTGGCGCTGCGCGAGTTCAGCCAGCGCGAGGGGCTGGACTTCCTGGCGCGCCTGCTCGGGCGCGCGCGGGTGGTCCAGGACGCCAACGGGGCGCACCGGCTGTTCCGGTACTGCGGCGGGTTGCCGCTGGCCCTGCGCATCGCCGGCGAGCTGGTGCGCCGGCAGCACCAGCGCTTCCCCTGGCCCCTGACCCGGCTGGCCGACCGGCTCGCGGCCCCCGCGCACCGGTTGACCGGGCTGCGCGTCGGCGACCTATCGATCAGCGCCGGCTTCGAGCAGACCTTCCGCCGGTTGAACACGGAGCGACAACGCGCCTTCTGCCTGCTATCCGTGCTCGACCACGACGAGGTCAGCCGGTTCAGTTCGGCAGCGCTGCTCGACCGTACGCAGCTCCTGGCGGAGGACCTGCTGGACGCGCTCGCCTCCGCGTCCCTGCTGCACCGCGAGGACCGCGACCGGTACCGCTTCAACGCCCTGGCCCTGCTCTACGCCCAGCAGGAGCTGGCCAAGCACGGCTTCGGCGCGGCGGACACGCCGAGCAAGCACCTGGCGCGGCGTGAGAGCGACGCCGCCGTGCTGCGCCTGGCCGACCGCTACCTGGTCGCCGGCGCCGCCACGCTCCGCCACCTCGACCCGGGCGGCACCCTGCCCCGCCACCTGGCCTCCCACGGCGCGCGGCTCGACCGGGCGGCGGCGCGCCACGTCTACCCCCCGGCGCGGTGGCTGCGCGACGAGGCGCCCCGGCTGCTGCGCGTGCTGCGCCGCGCCGCGCAGCCCGGCCGCGTCTCGGCGGGCCTGCTCCAGCGCCTGGCCGACCTGGCGCTGGCCGCCCCGGCGCTGGCCGACGACGAGGCGTACGCCCGGCACTTCACCGAGTGCGTCGAGGCCCTCTCCCTGCCGGCGAGCGGGACTCGTACCCAGGCGCTGCGGCAGCGCGCCCTGGCGGTGCTGGCCCACGCGCACAACAGGGCGGTCCGCTTCCCCGCGGCCGAGCGCGCGGCGGCGCAGGCGATGCACCAGTACGCGAACGCTGTGGGCCCGTCCGACCCCGTCGTCCGGGCGCTGGCCCCGCACGAGCGGGCCGCCGCCGTGTACAGCCTGGGCCGCCTGGCCGAGGCCGAGAAGCTCCTGGAACTGGCCGAGCGGGCCTACGAGAGCGACGACAACCTGTCCGGCCTGGCGCGGGTGTGGGCCGACCGGTCCCGTGTCCTCCTCTCGCGCGGCCGACCCGACCAGGCGCGCGAAGTCGCCGAGCACGCCCTGGACGTCGCGGAGCAGGCCGCGCGCGCCCCGTCCGACGCACCCGCCCCCTCGGTCGGCGCGCCCCCGACGAGGCGGGGCCTCGCGGTCGCGCACGCCGCCCACACCCTGGGCTGCGCGCTGACCGCCGGCGGACGCCCCTCGGACGCGCTGTCGGCGCTCCAGCGCGCGCTGGACCTCTTCGCGGGCGCCGGCCGGTACGTGGCCGAGGCCAGCACCCGCGCCAGGATCCCCGAGGCGCGGCTCGCCACGGGGGACACCGGCGCCGCGGTCGAACTGGCCAACCAGCCCGTCTCCACCTTCGACCGGCACGGCCGCTACTGGCGCCGCGCGGACGCCCTGGTGATCCTCGGCCGGGCCATGCGGCGCCAGGGCCGGCCCCGGGGCGCCCTGACCTGCTGGACGCAGGCGTTCGACGTCTACCAGACGCTGGGTGCCCGCGAGGCGGACACGGTCGCCGACCTGCTGGCCGACCTGCCGGCGGACGGCGCGACGGACCGGGCGTCGCGCCGGCGCGGGAGCGCGCGGTGTGAGCGGTATTAGGCGACGGGGAGCGGCGTTGGGCCCGCGCACGGCGGGTCGCGAGCCCACCCCGGGGACGCACGACCACCGAGGCCGGGGGAGCGGGCCGCCTGACGACTGACGGAGGACACCATGAGGAACGCAAGCCGACGCGGCGGCTACGGGGCCGTCGCCGACTGGCCATCGCGGCACGGCGCGCCGGACGGCGCGCGGACCACCGGTCTCCGGGGCCCCGTCGTCACCCACCCGGAGTCCAGGCCCTACGAGTACCCGGCGGGCGAGGTCTGCCCGTTCCGGGCCCGCGCCGAGTTCCCGGTCAGCGACCTGCGGCTGCGCACCTGGACCGACGGCGCCGGGCGCCCCGTGTTCGCCTTCGAGGACGGCCCCCTGGTGCTGCGCGCGACCAACCTGGACACCGGAAAGACGGTGGAGCGCGAGGTCTCGGGAACGGCGACCATCACCTACCCCGCCTACCCCCGTTCCGACGTCTACGTCTTGAGCGGCGACAACTGGGCGACGGGCTTCCACGCGCACGACCAGCCGGCCGGCAAGTGGCTCGTCAGCCGCGGTTACATGTCGGTGCGCATCAGCCCCGCCGACGAGGGGACCGCGGGCACGGCGAAGAAGCTGCTGGGGCTGTACGGGCCGTACGAGGACCTCTGCGCGACCCTTGCCACCCCGTAGGCGCGCCCCGACCCGGCATCCTGCCCCGTTGCCCCGTCGTTGGGGGCGGCCGGTGGCTCGGCGTGGCGGACGCGGGTCAGGGGTCAGGCGCCCTGGTCGCGCAGGAACCCGGCGAGCGCGGCGGTCAGCTCGGCGGGGGCGTCCTCCTGGACCAGGTGGCCCGCGCCCTCGATGAGCCGCAGGCGCGCCCCGGGTACGAGTGCGGCCAACTCTTGCCCCTTGGCGACGGGAATCCACGCGTCGTGCCCCAGCACACCAGCACCGGCAACCGCAGCTCGCCGTACCTGCCCTGGATCTCGTCGGTGAACCGCTGGTCGTTCTGGGCGATCTGCCGGTAGAAGGCGGGCTGCCCCGCCGCGCCGCACCACGGAGCGACCAGGCGGTCGAGGACGTCCGGAAGCAGCCCGGGCGCGCTGGCGGAGGCGACGTACTCGCGGACCATCGCCCGGTGCAGGGCGGGCGGCAACCGCTCGAAGACTTCGGCGTGTTCGCCCAGCAGCCGGTATGTGGGCGAGCCCCACGGGGCCAGCGCCATCGCCCGGTAGGCGGCGCCGTGCAGCAGGTGGGCGCGGAGCGCGACGCAGCCGCCGAAGTCGTGCGCGACGACGTACGGGGGGACGGGGCGGCGTCGGCCCCGTCACGCTCGTCGACGGGCAGGCCCCAGTGTGCCACCAACTCCGCGAACACGGCCGCCTACGCCGCCAGGGACACGTCCTGCCCCGCCCGCTGCTCGGACGTGCCGTACCCCGGCATGTCCCAGACCAGCACCCGGTACCGGTCGGCCAGGGCGCAGGCCACGCCGCGCCAGACGTACGAGGAGAACGGCGTGCCGTGCAGCAGCACGACCGGCGGCGCGCCGGGGTCACCCAGCTCCGCCCACCGCACGGCGCCGGAGGACGAGTGGAAGGTGCGGTCCAGGTCCCAGGTCATGACCGTAATGCTAAACACTCATGCCATAGGGCGTCGAGAACAACACGGCATCTACGCGAGCGCCGGCGTGGCCGGTCGCCTCCCCGCGCCGCCGGCCGCTCGGGCGACCACGTGTGCGCTCCGGGGCGCGGGCGGCGCAACCGAAGGATGCGCCGTTGCCCGGCCTCACCTGGAGCGACTGCGGATGCCCGCGGACGCGCCCGCGCGTGTTAGACGTGTTAGAACCGTGCGCCCCCACGCGCCTCTCGTGCACGCCGCCCCGGCTCGTAGAATCGACGCATCATGGCCTACCTCGACCACGCCGCCACCACTCCGATGCTCCCGGAGGCGGTGCTGGCGATGACCGACCAGCTCGCCGTCACCGGCAACGCCTCCTCCCTCCACGCCGCGGGGCGGCGGGCGCGCCGCACCGTGGAGGAGTCCCGCGAGTCGCTCGCCGCCGCGCTGGGCGCCCGCCCCAGCGAGGTGGTGTTCACCGCGGGCGGCACCGAGGCCGACAACCTCGCCGTCAAGGGCCTCTACTGGGCCCGCCGCGCCGCCGACCCGGCCCGCACCCGCCTGCTCGCCAGCCCCGTCGAGCACCACGCCGTGCTCGACGCGGTGGACTGGCTCGCCACGCACGAGGGCGCGCGCGTGGAGTGGCTGCCGGTCGACGGGTACGGCAGGGTCAGCCCGGACGCGCTGCGCGAGGCCATCGCCCGCGACCCGTCGGACGTGGCGCTGGCCACCGTGATGTGGGCCAACAACGAGATCGGCACGATCATGCCGGTCGCCGAACTGGCCGAGGTGGCGGACGAGTTCGACGTCCCGCTGCACGCTGACGTGGTGCAGGCGTTCGGCCAGGTCGAAGTGGACTTCGCGGCCTCCGGGCTGGCCGCGATGACGGTCACCGGCCACAAGATCGGCGGCCCGTACGGGATCGGGGCGCTGCTCCTCGGCCGTTCGTACGCGCCCGTGCCGCTGCTGCACGGCGGCGGCCAGGAGCGGCACGTGCGCTCCGGCACGCTGGACGTGCCCGCCATAGCCTCGTTCGCGGTGGCCGGCGAACTGGCCGCCGCGCGCCGCGAGGAGTTCGCGCACGAGATCGGCGGGTTGCGGGACGCGCTCGTCGCGGCGGTCACGGAGGCCGTCCCGGACGCGGTGCTGGGCGGCGACCCGGACCCGGCGGGCCGACTGCCCGCCAACGCGCACTTCTCCTTCCCCGGGTGCGAGGGCGACTCCCTGTTGCTGCTGCTCGACGCGCAGGGCATCGAGTGCTCGACGGGCTCCGCCTGCACCGCGGGCGTCGCGCAGCCCAGCCACGTGGTCCTCGCCACCGGCTCGCCCCCGGAACTGGCCCGTGGCACGCTGCGGTTCTCCCTCGGGCACACTTCCACGAAGGCGGACGTGGAGGCGGTGGCGGCGGCCATCGGCCCCGCCGTCGCCCGCGCCCGCACGGCGGGGCTCAGCTAGCGACGGCGCGCCCCGACCCGGCATCCTGCCCCGTCGCCCCGTCGCCCCGTCGCCCCGTCGCCCCGTCGCCCCGTCGCCCCGTCGCCCCGTCGCCCCGTCGCCCCGTCGCCCCGTCGCCCCGTCGCCTCGTCGCCCCCTCGCGGCGTGGGTGGGCGCCGGCGCGGAGCGCGGTGGGGGCGAATCGCGGCGACGTACCGGCTGGTGCACCCGTACCCTGGAACGGCTATGACTGACTTCCCGGGCGCCCCCGATCCTTCCGCTCCGCGCGATGGCCGTCCCCTCCGTGTGCTCGCCGCGATGTCCGGCGGCGTCGACTCCGCCGTCGCCGCCGCGCGGGCCGCCGAGGCCGGGCACGAGGTGACCGGCGTGCACCTCGCGCTCTCCGCCAACCCGCAGTCGTTCCGCACCGGTGCGCGCGGCTGTTGCACCATCGAGGACTCGCGCGACGCGCGCCGTGCCGCCGACGTTATCGGCATCCCCTTCTACGTCTGGGACCTGGCCGAGCGGTTCCGGGAGGACGTGGTCGAGGACTTCGTCGCCGAGTACGCGGCGGGCCGCACGCCCAACCCCTGCCTGCGCTGCAACGAGAAGATCAAGTTTGCGGCGCTGCTCGACAAGGCGCTCGCGCTCGGCTTCGACGCCGTGTGCACGGGCCACTACGCCACCGTCGTCACCCGCGACGACGGCACCCGCGAACTGCACCGCGCCTCCGACCTCGCCAAGGACCAGAGCTACGTGCTCGGCGTCCTCGACGACCGGCAGCTCGCGCACGCGATGTTCCCCCTCGGCGATACCCTCACCACCAAGGACGAGATCCGTGCGGAGGCAGAGCGGTGCGGCCTCGCGGTTGCGAAGAAGCCCGACAGCCACGACATCTGCTTCATCGCCGACGGCGACACGCAGGGCTTCCTGGCCAAGCGGCTCGGCACGGCCGAGGGCGACATCGTCGACGAGGACGGCACGAAGCTGGGCACCCACGAGGGCGCGTACGGCTTCACCATCGGCCAGCGCAAGGGCCTGCGCCTCGGCGTCCCGGCCGCCGACGGTAAGCCACGCTACGTGCTCGACATCTCCCCGGTGAACAACACCGTCACGGTGGGCCCAGCCGGCGCACTCGACATCGCCTCGCTCAGCGCGATCAAGCCCCGCTGGTGCGGCACCCCGCCGACCGGCCCCGGCAGGTACACCGCCCAGCTCCGCGCGCACGGCAGCGAGACGCCAGTCGCGGCGGAGCTGGTGGGCGACGTGCTGGAGGTACGGTTCGACGCGCCGGTACGGGGCGTGGCGCCGGGCCAGGCGATCGTGCTCTACGACGGCACGCGGGTGGTGGGTTCGGCGACGATCGCCCACACGGAGCGCGCGGCGGCCGGCGGCCACGGCGTCCGCCGACCCGGCGGCCTGAGCGTAGGCCGACCGGCGGCCTGAGCGCACGGCGCCCCGCCCCTGCCCTGCCGCCCCCGTGTCCCAGTTCCTCGGAAGCCCCATCCTCCCGCCCCGTACCGGCCGCACGGCGCGCCGTGCGGGGCAAAGACAGGGCCAGCCCGCCGGGCGGGCGGGGGGAACGGTCGGCCGGGCTTCGAACGCCGGCGCGGACGGGCTCTCGTACAGTGACGGGCATGAACATATGCGTCTTCTGCTCCGCCGCCGACCTCGACGAGCGCTACGTCACACCGGCCCGCGAGTTCGCCGAGCTGCTCGGCAAGGGCGGCCACACGCTGGTCTGGGGCGGCTCGGAGGCCGGCCTGATGAAGGTCATGGCCGACGGGGTGCAGGAGCACGGCGGGCGGCTGGTCGGCGTCTCGGTGGAGTTCCTCCGCGCCAAGGCGCGGCAGAACGCCGACGAGATGCTGATCACCAAGGACCTGGCCGAGCGCAAGGCACAGCTCCTCGCGCGCGCCGACGCGATCGTGATCATGGTGGGCGGCGCCGGCACGCTGGACGAGGCGACCGAGATCCTGGAGCTCAAGAAGCACGGCCTGCACACCAAGCCGGTGGTGCTGCTCAACGCGGCCGGTTTCTACGACGGCCTCAAGCGGCAGCTCTAGCGGATGGAGCAGGAGGGCTTCCTGCCGGTTCCGCTCACCGATCTCGTCTTCTTCACCGAGGACGGGTTGGGCGCGCTGGCCTACCTGGAGGAGCAGGCGGGCGTCCAGCCGTGGCACACCCGGGCCGCCCACACACGGGGCCGCCCGCCGCCCCGCCCCGTCCCCCTCCGCGTCCCCCGGCCGCCCCGGTCACCCCGCAACCGTCGTTAGGATCGCGGCATGGGTACGCATCTGATCACCGGAGCAGGCTCGGGCATCGGCACCGTCGTCGCGGAGCGGCTGTGCGCACGCGCCGACGAGCTGTGGTTGCTGGCGCGCGACGCCGGGCGGGCGAAGCAGTTGGCGGAGCGCTACCCCGGGGCCAGGACGCTCGTCAGCAACCTGGCGGAGCCGGAGCGGCTGTCCTGGGCGCTCAGCCACCAGCAGGTGCCGGAACGCCTCGACTCGCTGCTGCACATCGCCGGCGTCGGTGACCTCACCCCCAAGGCGTGGAACCAGCAACTGGCCGCCAACCTGGTCTCGCCGGCCGAACTCACCCGCCTGCTGCTGCCCCAGCTCCGGCTGGCCAAGGGCCACGTGCTGTTTGTGAACTCGGGCGCCGGGCTGCGGGCCAACGCCCAGTGGAGCGCGTACGCGGCCAGCAAGCACGGCCTCAAGGCGCTGGCCGACGCGCTGCGCTGGGAGGAGAGCGGCAACGGCGTCCGGGTCACCACCGTCTACCCGGGGCGCACCGCGACGCCCTTGCAGGTCAAGGTGCACCAGCAGGAGGGCAAGGAGTACGATCCGGAGCGCTGGATGACCCCCGAGTCGGTGGCCACCACCCTGCTCACCGCTCTGGACCTGCCGCGCGACGCGGAGATCACCGACCTGCCGGTCCGCCCCAGCGCCTGACCCCGCCCTGGCCGGGGCGGGTGGGCCGAGCCGGCCGGTGGCATGGCGCGCCCCGTACTGGTACGGGGCGACGGCGCCGCGCCCCGCGCCTCGTACGCTTCCTGCGTGAGTGTGAGCGAGAACGACGGGATGGGCTGGGGCGCGGGCGCCGCGACCGGCATCGGCTCCATGCCCGGCGAGGACGCCCGGGAGGCCGCCAGGACCGTGACCGGTTCGCTGGAGCGGCTGCCGGAGCTGCCGGCGCGGGGCCCCGGCGCGGACATGATCGGGCGCACCGCCGGGATGCTCGTGGAGCTGTACGCGCGCGTGGAGCCCAGCGGCTGGCGGATCGGCGACCACCCCGGCCGTGACACCCGGCGCGCGCGGTCCTGGCTCGGCGAGGACCTGGACGCGCTCGAGGAGTACACCCAGGGGTACACTGGGACGCTCAAGGTGTCCGCCGTCGGGCCCTGGACGCTGGCCGCCGCGCTGGAACTGCGCGGCGGCGAGGCCATGCTCAGCGACCCCGGAGCCTGCCGGGACCTGGTCGGATCGCTGGCCGAGGGGCTGCGCGCGCACCTGGCCGACGTGCGACGCCGGGTGCCCGCCTCCCGCGTGGTGCTCCAGCTCGACGAGCCCTCGCTGCGCGCCGTCCTAGAGGGCCGGGTCCGCTCCGCCAGCGGCTACCGCACCCACCCCGCCGTCGACCGGGTGGTGGTCGAGGGCGCCCTGCGCGAGATGTGCGCGTTGCACGACGGGCCCGTGGTCGTGCACTGCTGCGCGCCCGGTGTCCCGTTCGGCCTGCTGCACCGCTCCGGGGTGGCGGGCGTCTCCTTCGACCTCTCGCTCGTCACGGAGCGTGAGCAGGAAGCGATCGGTGAGGCCGTCGAGGGCGGCCTCACACTGTTCGCCGGTGTGCTGCTGGGCACGGACCCGCAATCGGGGCCATTGTCAGACCCTGCCGGTAGCGTCATGGGTGTCAGGACGCTGTGGCGCAGGTTGGGGCTGTCGCCGGGGACCCTCGCGGGGTCTGTGGTGGTCACCCCCTCCTGCGGGCTCGAGGGTGCCTCGCCGAGGTACGCGCGAGCCGCGTTGGACCACTGCGTCCGGGCGGCGCCATCGCTCGTGGACAACCCTGAGTGATGGCGCCCGCCCCGCGGCGTGGTGTCCGCGAGGCGGTTGACGGATGAGGTAACGGGAGGTCGAGACGGTGGCTGGCGAAACGGTGTCCGGAGGCGGGAGCGCGTCCGAGGGCGCGGCGGACGGGGAGCGCGTGGCGGTGCCCGCCGAGGCGCGGTCCGACGTGCCGTCCGAGGCCCGGGAGCGGCATCAGCGCCTGGCCGAGGAGGTCGAGGAGCACCGCTTCCGGTACTACGTGAAGGACGCGCCGGTCGTCAGCGACGCGGAGTTCGACAAGCTGCTGCGCGCGCTGGAGGCGCTGGAGGCCGAGCACCCCCAGTTGCGGACGCCCGACTCGCCGACCCAGAAGGTGGAGGGGGCGTACGAGACGGAGTTCACTGAGGTCGAGCACCGCGAGCGGATGCTCAGCCTGGACAACGCTTTCGACGGGGAGGAGTTGGCCGCCTGGACCGACCGGATCGCCAAGGACGTGGGCGATGACGCCTCGTACCACTTCCTGTGCGAGCTGAAGGTGGACGGCCTCGCGGTCAACCTCACCTACGAGAACGGGCGGCTGACCCGCGCCGCCACCCGGGGCGACGGCCGCACGGGCGAGGACATCACGCCCAACGTGCGCACCATCGCGGAGATCCCCGACCGGCTGGTCGGCGAGGGCGTGCCCGCCTTGGTCGAGGTGCGGGGCGAGGTCTACATCCCGATGGAGCGGTTCGAGGAGCTCAACGCCGGCCTGGTGGAGGCCGGCAAGGCGCCGTTCGCCAACCCGCGGAACGCGGCGGCCGGCTCGCTGCGGCAGAAGGACCCGAAGGTCACCGCCAGCCGCCCGCTGCACATGGTGGTGCACGGCATCGGCGCCCGCGAGGGCTTCGACATCGACTGTCAGTCCCACGCGTACGCGCTGCTCCGCGAATGGGGCCTGCCGACCTCGGGCCACATCGAGGTGGTCGATACACCAGACGGCGTACGGGCCTTCATCGCCCGGTTCGGCGACCCCAGGCGGCGCCACTCGGTGGAGCACGAGATCGACGGCGTGGTCGTCAAGCTGGACGAGGTCCCGCTCCAGGGGCGGCTGGGCTCCACCTCGCGGGCTCCGCGCTGGGCCATCGCCTGGAAGTACCCGCCGGAGGAGGTCAACACCAAGCTGCTGGACATCCGGGTCGGCGTCGGCCGCACCGGCCGGGTGACGCCCTACGCGGTGGTCGAGCCCGTGACGGTGGCCGGCTCCGAGGTGGAGTTCGCGACGCTGCACAACCAGGAGGTCGTCAAGGCCAAGGGCGTCCTCATCGGCGACACCGTGGTGCTCCGCAAGGCGGGCGACGTCATCCCGGAGATCCTCGGCCCGGTGGCCGACCTGCGGGACGGCGGCGAGCGGGAGTTCGTCATGCCCGCCGAGTGCCCGGACTGCGGCACCGCCCTCCAGCCGATGAAGGAGGGCGACATCGACCTGCGCTGCCCCAACGCCCGGTACTGCCCGGCGCAGATCCGCGAGCGCGTCTTCTACCTCGCCGGCCGCAAGAGCCTAGACATCGAACACCTGGGGTACGTGGCCGCCGCCGCGCTCACCCAGCCGCTCGACCCCGACGAGCCGCCGCTGCGCAACGAGGGCGACCTGTTCGACCTCGACATCGACGCCCTGCTTCCCATCCGTTCGCACGTCCTCGACCCGGACAGCGGCCTGCCCAAGCGCGACCCGGAGTCCGGCGAGGAGAAGGTCGTCACCTTCTTCGCCAACCAGAAGGGCGAACCCAAGAAGAACGCCCTGTCCATGTTGGAGAACATCCAGGCTGCCAAGGAACGGCCGCTGGCCCGCGTCATCACCGGTCTGTCGATCCGGCACGTCGGCCCGGTGGCCGCCAAGGCGTTGGCCCGCGAGTTCCGCTCGCTCGACCGCATCGCGGAGGCGAGCGAGGAGGAGTTGGCGGCGGTCGAGGGGGTGGGCGGCATCATCGCCGCGTCCGTGAAGCAGTGGTTCGCCGAGGAGTGGCACCGGGAGATCGTCGAGAAATGGCGGGCCGCGGGGGTGTGCCTCGAAGAGGAGGCCGGCGAGGACGAGGGTCCCAGGCCGCTCGCTGGGCTCACCGTCGTCGTCACCGGAACGCTCCAGTCGTACACGCGGGACGGCGCGAAAGAGGCTCTGCAGAACCAGGGAGCGAAGGTGACCGGGTCGGTTTCCAAGAAGGCGCATTTCGTGGTCGTCGGTGACAACCCCGGCTCCAAGTACGACAAGGCCATGCAGGCGAAGGTGCCCTTACTGGACGATCAGGGTCTGGGCGTGCTGCTGGAACAGGGACCCGATGCCGCCCGGGAGGTTGCGCTCACGCCACCTGACGGGTCGGAATAGTTCACAGACGTTCTGGGGGTGGCCCGGCCGGGGTCGGCGGGCATCACTCCCATAGCGCATATCGGATGGTTACGGAGAGCGTGGGCGCATTCGGGCAACCGCTGTGGATCGCTGCTCCCCGTAGCCTAGTGCGGCCTACTGTTGAGATGTGCGCCTGCCGTGGCGCGGGCACCGCCGGCTGTGAGAGGGACGGGTATGAAACCGACCGACAGCGCCGCCCCAGTGTCGCGGTTGTGGCGGAACGCTCTCCCCGGTTTACTGGTCGTGGTCGTCGCGCTGGCCGCCGTCGCGCTGGGCGTGGGCGTCTTCCGCGTGCTGCGGACCGACACCGCGCTCTTCCCGAGCGGCACCGTCGGGTGGTCGCTGGCCGTGCTGACCGGGGCGATCGTCGGCCATCTGGTGGCCCTCGGCCGTGACCGCTGGTGGGGCGGCACCGGCTCCGGCGCCGCCCTCACCCTGGCCGCCCTGCTGCTGTACGGCTGGCTGCCCGCCGTCGTCATCAGCCTGGCCGTGGTAGTGCTGGTCGGCGCGGCCCGCCGACACCGCTGGCGCCAGGCCCTGTTGCACGGCGCCGTGGACATCCTCGGCATCGGCGCCGCGGGCCTGGCCCTCGCCGGGCTCGGCACCATCCCCTCGGTGGAGCACCCCTGGCGGCCCGACGCGTGGAACCTGTACGTCATCCCGCCCATCGCCCTGGTCGCCTTCGCCTACCTGCTGGTGACCCGGGCCCTGCTCTGGTACACGATGGCGCCGCGCGGCGGCGGCTTGCGCACCGTCGTGCGCACCGCCATCGTCCGCCAGGCGCTGGTCGGCATCGCCCTCCTGGGCATCGCCCCGCTCATCGTCGTCGTCGGCGTGCACACCCCGATGCTGTTGCCGCTGTTCGCGGTGCCGCTGATAGCCCTCGACTCCACGCTGTGGATCGCCCGGGTCCGCGCCGAGGAGCAGCTCCGTGACCCGCTGACCGGGCTGCCCAACCGTCAGTGGCTGCTGGAGCGCACCTGGTCGGCGCTGGACGAGGCCGAGCGGGCCGGCACCCGCTCGGCCCTCGTCCTCATCGACCTTGACCGGTTCCGCTCCGTCAACGACACCCTCGGCCACCTCGCCGGCGACCGACTGCTGTTGCAGATCGCCGAGCGGCTGCGGCTGGCACTGCCGCGGGGCGCCGAGGTCGCCCGGCTCGGCGGCGACGAGTTCGCCGTACTGCTGCCCACCACCGACTCCCTGACCAGCGTTCAGCGCGCCGCCCGCTCGCTCATCGCCGCCCTCGGCTCACCCCTCGACCTCGACGGGCTCACCCTGGTCCTGGAGGCGAGCGCCGGGGTCGCCGTCTTCCCCGACCACGCGATCGACGCGGAGGGTCTGCTGCGCCGCGCGGACGTCGCCATGTACCAGGCCAAGCGGGACCGCAGCGGCACCGAGGTCTACGAGGCGCGCCGGGACGGCAACACGCCCGACCGGCTCGGCCTCCTCGGCGACCTGCGCCGCGCCCTGGACGCGGGCGACGTGGAGCTGCACTACCAGCCCAAGGTCGGCTTCGACGGACACGTCGCCGGCCTTGAGGCCCTGGTGCGCTGGGTGCACCCGGACCGGGGCAAGGTGCCGCCGGACGAGTTCATCGCCATGGCCGAGAGCTCGGGCCTGATGCCCAAGCTGACGGAGTACGTGTTGGAGACCGCGCTCGGCCAGATCGCCCAGTGGCGCGCCGCCGGCCTCGACGTGCCGGTCGCCGTGAACGTCTCGCCGCGCGACGTGCACACCCCCGGCTTCGCGGGCGCGGTCGCCGCACGCCTGGCCCGGCACGGCGTCCCGCCCGGCGCGCTGCAACTGGAGATAACCGAGCACGTCCTGCTGGAGGACCCGCAGCGGGCCGCCGACACGATGGCGGGCCTGACCGGGCACGGCGTCAAGATGTCGCTGGACGACTTCGGCACCGGCTACTCCTCGCTGGTGCACCTGCGCCGCCTGCCGGTGAGCGAGCTGAAGATCGACCGGTCGTTCGTGGCCCGCCTGGTCGTGGACAACGAGGACGCGGAGATCGTCCGCTGCACCCTCGACCTCGCGCACTCGCTGGGGCTGCTGGTCGTCGCGGAGGGCGTGGAGGACGACGAGACCTGGGAGCGGCTGCGCGATCTGGGTTGCGACGCGGTGCAGGGCTGGCTCGTGGCCGCGGCGATGCCGCCGGAGGAGACGACGGCCTGGCTCAAGCTCCGTGGCAAGAGCGGCTGGCACCGGGAGGTCGAGCGCGGCCAGGCCCTCCAGGCGTCGGCCGAGCCCTCGGTGCCGGCGGCGTCGACCGAACAGAAGGCCCCGGCCGCGTCGGTGGGCAAGGAGGCGGACCAGCCGGTGACCTAGCCCCCGCCTCGCGTCGGTCGGCTGCCGCAACGTTTTGCCTGAGGTAGCGGGCCTGCCGCACGCCGCCGCTGAACGCCCCCGGGCCGGCCCGAGCCGGCCGGGCGGCAGGCCCGGTCGGGCGTGGCGAGCCGGGGCGGGGGAGCGGAAGGGAGCGGGTGGAACGGGTTACGGGCGGATGATTCGCTGGACCAGCTCCGGGACCCACTCGACGTACTCGACCTCGGCCCCGTCGGCGTGGCGTGCGTAGAGGAAGCGGCCGGTCGGACCCGCGGTCAGGGGCGTGGTGAGGGTGGCGCCCGCGGCCGTGAGCGTGGCCTGGCACGCGTCGAGGTCGGTGACGACGACGGTGGCGGAGGCGTGCGCGTACTTGGCCCGTTCCTCGGCCGGCCCGGCGATGACGAGGAAGTCGCCGACGGCTGCCAACTCGACGGCCTCGAAGCCCAGCCGCAGGTCGGGCTCGGCCCCCGTCAACTCGCGCAGCAGCGGCAGCGCGTCGTCGAGGCTGTCGGCCCACAGGCGGGCGTACGTCTTGAGGATGGTCATGGGACTCCCAGCGGTTCAGTCGCGGTGGCGCGCGCGGTGTAGAGGGCAAGGGGGGCAAGGGGGACGCGGAGGGCAAGCAAGGGGGAGGGGCGGTGGTCGTCGGCGGTGGCCGACGCCTCGCACACCGTAGGGACGGACGGTCCTGACGTGGAAGAACGCACTTTTTGGTGCCCAGGGCACCAGGAGGAAACCGCGCGCGGGGCGGCGCAGCGGCGAAACCCCGCCACCGCTAACGCCCTATACCCCACACCCCGCCCCGCCAGCCCCCATCCCGCGCCCCCGCCCCGGGCCGTCGCCCCGCCCCCACAGCGGCTCCGTCCGGACCCTCGCCCCGCCCCGACGCCCCGAACGATCGCTCCACCGCGCCGTCCCGGGTCCCGCTCGCGGCCGCGAGCGCGGTGGCCCGAGGCGGGCCGGTTCGCGGCCGTGCGGAGGGCCGTCGGAAAGCCCTTCGTCGGGTGCTGTCCGTGGCGCATAGGATTGGGCGCGCGTCACGACCCGGCGCACGGGCCGGTTCCGGTCACGCGGCGCCCGGGTCCACGCTCAGGAACCCAGCCCGTTCTCCCAGAGTCCAGCCCGAACCCAAGCCAAGAACCCAGAGGATCGCTGCATGCCTGGCATCACGCGCGAGGAGGTCGCCCACCTCGCTCGGCTGTCGCGTCTGGAGCTGAAGGACGAAGAGCTCGACCACTTCGCCGAACAGCTCGACGTGATCATCGGCGCGGTCGCCCGCGTTTCCGATGTCGCCACCGAGGACGTCCCCCCGACCTCCCACCCGCTGCCGCTGACCAATGTCATGCGGCCGGACGAGGTCCGCCCGTCGCTGACCCCGCAGGAGGCGCTGTCCGGCGCCCCGGCCCAGGAGCAGCAGCGTTTCAAGGTTCCGCAGATCCTGGGGGAGGAGTGACCACCGTGCCGGGTACCACTGATCTGACCAAGCTCACGGCGGCCGAGACCGCCGCCAGGATCGCCTCCGGCGAGGTGACCGCGGTCCAGGTGACCGAGGCGCACCTCGACCGGATCGCCGCCGTCGACGAGAAGGTGCACGCCTTCCTGCACGTCGACCGCGAGGGCGCGCTCGCACAGGCCCGCGCCGTGGACGACAAGCGCGCCCGCGGCGAGGAGCTGGGCCCCCTCGCGGGCGTCCCGCTGGCGCTGAAGGACATCTTCACCACCAAGGGCGTGCCGACCACCGTCGGTTCCAAGATCCTTGAGGGCTGGATCCCGCCGTACGACGCGACGCTGACCCAGCGGCTGAAGGCCGCCGACGTGGTCATCCTCGGCAAGACCAACATGGACGAGTTCGCCATGGGCTCCTCCACCGAGAACAGCGCGTACGGGCCGACCGGCAACCCGTGGGACCTGACCCGCATCCCGGGTGGCTCCGGCGGCGGCTCCTCGGCCGCGCTCGCCTCGTACCAGGCCCCGCTGGCGATCGGCACGGACACCGGCGGCTCGATCCGTCAGCCCGCCGCCGTGACCGGCACGGTGGGCGTCAAGCCGACCTACGGCGCCGTCTCGCGGTACGGCATGGTCGCCTTCTCCTCCTCGCTCGACCAGGGCGGGCCCTGCGCCCGCACCGTCCTCGACGCGGCGCTGCTGCACGAGGCCATCGCCGGGCACGACCCGCTCGACTCCACCTCGATCGACGCGCCGGTGCCGTCGGTGGTGGCGGCGGCGCGCGAGGGTAACGTGGCGGGCCTGCGCGTCGGCGTCGTGAAGGAGTTCAGCGGCGAGGGCTACCAGGCCGGGGTGATGCAGCGGTTCAACGAGTCCGTCGAGCTGCTGCGCGAACTCGGTGCCGAGGTCGTCGAGGTCTCCTGGCCGTCCTTCGACCGGGCGCTGGCCGCGTACTACCTGATCGCGCCGTCCGAGTGCTCCTCCAATCTGGCCCGCTTCGACGCCATGCGCTACGGGCTGCGCGTCGGCGACGACGGCACCCGTTCGGCCGAGGACGTCACCGCGCTGACCCGCGAGGCGGGCTTCGGCGACGAGGTCAAGCGGCGGATCATGCTCGGCACGTACGCCCTGTCCTCCGGCTACTACGACGCGTACTACGGCTCCGCGCAGAAGGTCCGCACGCTCATCACGCGCGACTTCGAGCGGGCCTTCGCCTCGGTGGACGTGCTGATCTCGCCGACCACGCCGACCACGGCCTTCCCGATCGGTGAGCGCGCGGACGACCCGCTGGCGATGTACCTTGCCGACCTGTGCACCATCCCCTCCAACCTGGCGGGGAACGCGGCGATGTCGCTGCCGTGCGGGCTGGCCCCCGAGGATGGGCTGCCGGTGGGCCTGCAGATCATCGCCCCCGCCCTGGCTGACGATCGGCTGTACCGGGTAGGCGCGGCGGTCGAGGCGGCGTTCGTCGACCGCTGGGGCCACCACCTGCTGGAGGAGGCACCGGCCCTGTGAACGCCGACCGCACGAGCGTCACGCGTACGGCCGCCGGGGCGCACCCGACGACGACATCCGCCCCGCTGCACCGCACCGGTAAGGAAGCGAAGAGGAGCAGCCTGTGAGTGGCAAGCTTGAGAAGGCCAAGGGGTTCAAGAAGTCGAAGCCCGGCCTCTACTTTTCCATCGGCACCTCCCTGTTTGGCGTAGTGAGCGTCATCAAGCAGGGCAAGAAGGCCCGCCACGAGAACGACACGTTGCAACTCCTGGACGCCGCGGTGTCCGCCGCGGCCATCGCCACGGGTGTCGCTCTGCTCCTCCGTGAGCTCAAGCGGCTCGGCGACGACCACGTTCTGCTGGGCTGAGAGGGTTAGTTTTCCGTGACCGTCACTGAACTGGTGTCGTACGAGGACGCGCTGGCCACCTACGAGCCCGTCATGGGGCTCGAGGTGCACGTGGAACTCGGCACCAAGACCAAGATGTTCTGCGGGTGCTCGACCGCCCTGGGCGCCGAGCCGAACTCGCAGACCTGTCCCACCTGTCTCGGCATGCCCGGCTCGCTGCCGGTGGTCAACGCCGTCGGCGTCGGGTCCGCCGTCAAGATCGGCCTCGCGCTGCACTGCGAGATCGCCGAATGGTGCCGCTTCGCCCGGAAGAACTACTTCTATCCGGACATGCCGAAGAACTTCCAGACCTCGCAGTACGACGAGCCGATCGCCTTCAACGGCTACCTGGACGTCCAACTGGAGGACGGGGAGGTCTTCCGCGTCGAGATCGAGCGCGCCCACATGGAGGAGGACACCGGCAAGTCCACCCACGTGGGGGGCGCCACCGGCCGTATCCACGGCGCCTCGCACTCCCTCCTCGACTACAACCGCGCCGGCATCCCGCTCATCGAGATCGTCACCAAGCCGATCGTCGGGGCGGGGGAGCGCGCGCCGGAGGTCGCCAAGGCGTACGTCGCCGAGCTGCGCGAGCTCATCAAGGCGCTCGGCGTCTCCGAGGCCCGCATGGAAATGGGCCAGATGCGCTGCGACGTCAACCTCTCGCTGCGCCCGAAGGGCGCCGAGAAGTTCGGCACGCGCTCGGAGACGAAGAACGTCAACTCGCTGCGCTCCGTCGAGCGGGCCGCGCGCTTCGAGATCCAGCGGCACGCGGCCGTGCTCGGCGCGGGCGGCACGATCCTCCAGGAGACCCGGCACTTCCACGAGGAGGACGGGTCCACCACCTCGGGCCGGATCAAGGAGGAGGCCGAGGACTACCGGTACTTCCCCGAGCCCGACCTGGTGCCGGTGGCGCCGTCCCGGGAGTGGGTCGAGGAGTTGCGCGCGGGGCTGCCGGAGCTGCCGCGGGTGCGGCGCAACCGGTTGCGCGAGGAGTGGGGCATCTCCGAGCACGAGATGCAGTCGGTCCTCAACGCGGGCGTCATCGACCTGATCACCGCCACCATCGAGGCGGGCGCCGACGCGGCGTCGGCCCGCAAGTGGTGGATGGGTGAGCTGGCCCGGCGCGCCAACGAGGAGGGCATCGACCCCACCGCGCTGCCCATCACCCCGGCCCAGGTCGCGCGGGTCGCGGCGCTGGTCGCCGAGGGGGCGCTCAACGACAAGCTGGCCCGCCAGGTCATCGAGGGCGTCCTCGCGGGCGAGGGCGACCCGGACGCGGTGGTCGACAAGCGCGGCCTGAAGCTCGTCTCGGACGAGGGCGCGCTCGGTACCGCCGTGGACGAGGCCATCGCCGGCAACCTGGCCATTGCGGACAAGATCCGGGGCGGCAAGGTGGCCGCCGTGGGTGCGCTGGTCGGCGCGGTCATGAAGGCCACGCGCGGCCAGGCCGACGCGGCCCGGGTGCGCCAGCTGATCCTGGAGCGGCTCGGCGTCACCGAGTAGCGCACCGGCGCGGCGCGGCCCTGGGGCCGCGCCGCCCGGAGGTGACGACGGCGGCGGGTCCCCGGTGGGGGCCCGCCGCCGTCGTGTGTGTACGGGCCCCGGCCGGCGGGGCGGTCGGGCCGGCGGGCGCCCCGTCCCGGCGCCCGCCCGCTTCGGCTACTCCGTGCCGATCACGATCGCCAGCGGGCCGTTCTTCTCGGTCGGCCCGTCGGGCGCGCTGATCAGCTTCTGGCCCAGGTAGAGGTGTCCACGCGCGTAGCGCACCTGCCCACCGGCCTCGAAGGACGCCTCGGTGTCTCGGCCGGCCGAGCCGCCGCGCAGCACCCGCGTCTTGGCGTGGGTACGCGGAGCGACGCGCCACACGGCGCCACCGGCGCCGCCCAATGTGGTCTCCTGGTACGCGAGGACCGCGCCCTTCTCGTCCAGGCCCAGCACGCGCAGGTTGGCGTCCGCGGAGCCGGGCGTACGGCCGGCCTCCTTGCCGGTGGCCAGGTCGAGGGCGACGATCTCGTTCATCGTCGCCGCGTCCACGTTCTGCTCCGTGCCGAGGAAGACCGCGTCGCGCTCCTTGCTGACCGCCAGTTCGACGCAGCTCTCCACCACCGAGGGCTGGCAGTCCAGGGTGTACGTGTCGTCGCCTACCTCGATCGCGCCGCGTTGGGTGCCGCGGGCGGCGCTGTCGTCGACGGCCACCAGGTCGGTGAAGCCCGTGACCGTTTCTTCTCCTCCTCGATGGCGATGACGAGCGGGTCGGTCGAGACCACGTGCAGGTACTCGATGCCGGCCGGCAGTTCGTACGTCGACGTCGCCTTCCGCGTCCTCGGGTCGACTCTCCGCACGTCGACGGCGGGGCTTGCGACGTCGCCGCAGCGCCGCACCGCGACGAGCCGGGCGCCGCCGCCGTAGCCGACGTCGCGGCACTCCGCGTCCTCCTCCGGCTTCCACAGCGGCCTACCGTCCACCGACCAGGCCGCGCCGCCGTCGGAGCTGCCGGCCGCGATGGTGCCGCCGCCCATGGTCACCTCGTCGAACATCACCCGCGACCCGTACTCGTCGGTGACCTCGTGCCGCCAGCGCAGCTCGCCCTCGCGGAGATCGAGCAGCCCGACCTGGGTGCACACCGGGTTGTCGGCGTCCGCGTCGCGAAACAACACCGGTGTGAGACCGTCCGCGCTGATATGCGGAGTTGTCCAGCAGATCTCGCCGCCGAGGGGTATTTCCCATTGCGCCGAACCGCCGTCGAGTGGATATCCGGTGAACTTCTCGACGTCCGCCTTCACGAAATTACGGTCGGTCGTCCACATGCCCTCCACGTTGATCGGGTCTTTTCCCACCTTAGGGGTCGGAATCTCGTGGAGAATGCGGGCCTCGGGCGGCTCCTTCTCGCCCGGACCGCCGGACGAGCCGCTCGACGAGTCGTCGCCCGAGGTGACGAGCCAGGCGCCACCGGCCAGCCTGAGCGCCACTACGATCACCACGGCGACCACCGCCGGAGTCCGCGCCGGGGTGCGGTTCCCGCGCCGGCGCCGACTGTCGCGCCCGGGGGCGGGCCCGCTCCCGGCCCCGTCCCCGGCCACGTAGCAGGGCCGCCACCAGGCGGAACACCGGGGCCGGCAGACCCACCCGGGCTGCGGCCGGTTGGCCGAAAGCCGCACCGCCGCCCGGACAGGGCGGCGCGACACCGCCCTCGGCCACCGAGGGTCCCCAACCTGGCGGCGCGCGTGGCGCGGGCGGGTGGCCGTGGCCGCCCGGGGGCGGCTGGTTCGGCAGCGGGCCCGGAGGCCGGGGAGGGGGCTGGGTCATGGAAATCCCTCATCGCGGACGCCGGCGAACCCTTCACGTTGCCCCGCGCTCCGAGGCTGATATCCCCTGGAAAAGAAGCGAATTGGAAACGACGCCCGTTATTCGTCGATCAACTGGCTTTGCAATTACGGTAGTTATTTCTATCACCCGGTACGGAAGTGGCTCCGGCGACCCGCGACGGGCGCCGCGCGGGAAGCGACGAGGTGCCCTTGGGGGTTGAGCTTGACGCTGACGACAACCCCAACCTTTTGGCGTCCACGCATGGTGGGGGAGAAGGAGACGCGCATCGGGGAACTGGCCCGGCGGACCGGGGTCACCCCCGCGCGCTGCGCTATGACGAACAACAGGGCTTGCTCGCCCCGGAGCGTGCCGCCAACGGGTACCGCGTGTACGGCGCGCTGGACGGCGTGCGCACCGCGAACATCGGGGAGTTGCTGAGCGCCGGGCTGACCGTCGAAGACGTCCGGCCGGCCCTGGAACAGGGCTGCCTCGACGTGCCGCTGCGGGAGCGCGCCGGGTGCGCCGCCGAGTTGCGCACGGCCACCGACCGGCTTGCGGGCCTGGACGAGCGCATCGCGACCCCGCACGGCCTGCGCGACCGACTGGCCCACCACATCGACGGGGCCCGCTTGGCCGCCGAGCCACCCCTGCCGACCGCGCTGGCCGCCCGCTCCGTGCGGCCGGGCAGGCCGCGTCGGAGCCCGGAGGGCGGCCCTGACGGTCGACACCACGGCGCGGGCCGGCCAGGCCCCCACCGGCGCGCCGATCAGTCGCGTCCTCCCGCTGGCGCTGGCTACCTGCACGGCCGGCACCGACGACGTGGTCGTCGCCGGCGTACTCCCGGACATCGCCGCTGACCCGCACGTCAGCGAGGCGAACGCGGGACAACCCGTCACCGCGTTCGCCCTCACCTACGGCATCGGCACGCCCGTCGCTGGGCGTGCAGGCGCCAGTAGTGCTCGGCGATGGCGTCCGGATCGAAGGCCGTGCCCGGCGCGACCGGGCCGTCCACGGTGATCGCCGCCACGTGCACGCCGGCCGGCCCGTGCTCCTGGTCGAGCAGCGAGACCAGTGGCGCGGACGCCGGCCTTGCCGAGGGAGAGGCTCACGTACCGCGGCACCGGCCGCGGCATGCCGCTCGTGACGAGGAACGTGCCGCTGCCGCGGCGCGCCATCGCCGGTGCCACGTGCGCGGCGGCGGTGTGCGCGCCCACCACGTTGACCGCACAGGCGTCGAGGTGGTCGCGTGCGCTGAGTTCGCCGACGCGGTCGGGGCGGACGATCGCCGCGTTGTAGACCACGACGTCGGGGGGTGCGAACCGGTCGGCCGCCGCGTCGAGCGCGGCCCGCAACGCGGCCTCGTCGGAGACGTCCGCGGTCAACGCGGCCACCCGCGCGCCGTGCTCCCCTCCCGCCCTCGTTCCGGCGCCCGCCTCGGGCGCGCCGCCGGTGGTTCCGAGCGCCCGCGCCCCCTCATCCACCGTCCGCCGGGACCGCGCGATGAGCGCGACCGGCATCCCCGCCCGCGCGAACCGCCGCGCCACGGCCTGACCGATCGCCGGCCCCGCCCCGATGACGACCGCTCCGGACATGACTCGACTCCCTTCCTCAAGATCACGTACGGCCCGAGGCTAGGGGTTGCCATGGATGTGAAGGTCAAGCGGTCGGCCCGGGGCCGGGAACGGTGCGTACGCGGGGCGGCGGGGTGCGGCGGGGGCGACGCTGCGGGACCCGGGGCCACGGAGCGCGAAGCCACGGAGCACGGGGCACGGAGCCGACGTGCGGAGCACGGGGCGCTGGGGCGTGCCACCCGCCGCCTCCGTACCCCGCCGCTCCCGCCGCCTGTGTCGACAGCGCCGCTCGCCGTCGGGCTCGGACGCCGGGGCCCCGGACGCCGACGGGGCGTCAGCGCCGCGTACACGCGGGATCGGCGCCGGGCCGCGTTCATCAATGCGCCACTTTGGTACCTATCGTGTGCCATGCGGCTGCAGTACGTTCCCCACCACACGTAACCAATGGTGTGCGACCGAACCATTAGCTGCCGACCGGGAGGAAAGAGCGTGGCATCGGAGATATCTCGCAGGCGGGCACTGGCACTTGGGACGGGCGGGGCGGGGCTCGTCGCGGCGGGTTCGCTGCTGCCGCCCTCGCTCCAACAGGCGCTGGCCAACCAGGCGTCCGAACGGGGCCACGAACGGCACCACGGCGGGGGGCTGCGCGACATCCGGCACGTCGTGGTGCTGATGCAGGAGAACCGCTCCTTCGACCACTACTTCGGCATGCTGCGCGGCGTACGCGGCTTCGGTGACCGCAACGCCATCGAACTGCCCCGTGGCGGTAGCGTCTTCGCGCAGCCCGGCGCGCTCGGCGTCGGCACCGTGCTGCCGTTCGGTGTCCGCGCTGCCGCGGCGGCGCAGCAGAAGGAGCTCCATTACATCGGGGACCTCGACCACAGTTGGCAGGGCGGCGCGAAGGCGTGGCGGGACGGCTGGATGGACGGCTGGCTCACCGCGAAGACCGCCGCGACGATGGCGTACTACGACCGGTCCGACATCCCGCTGCACTACGAGTTGGCCGACACGTTCACCGTCTGCGACGCGTACCACTCCTCCATCCACTCCTCGACCAGCCCCAACCGCAACCACCTCGTGAGCGGCTGGACGGGCTTCGAGCCCGGCGGGGGGCGCGCGGTGGGCAACGACGCGTACGCCGAGGACAAGCACCCCGGTTACGCCTGGACCACCTACGCCGAGCGGCTGGAGAAGGCCGGCCACTCCTGGCAGGTCTACCAGGAGTGGGACAACTTCACCGACAACAACCTGGAGTTCTACGCGAGCTTCAAGGCCGTCGCGCGGAAGGCGCTGGCCGGGGTCGAGGGCGTGCGGAACATGACCGCCTTCTACGACAAGCTCGCCGCCGCCGACGCGGCCGGCCGCAAGCGGCTCACGGAACTCCTCGAAGCGGGCGTGCGCGGCCTGAGCGCGGGCGAGCGCAGCCTGTTCGAGCGCGCGCTGCGGCGCGGCGAGCCGGGCACGACGGCCACCGCGTTCGCCGCCGACGTCGCCGCCGGGACCCTGCCGAAGGTGTCCTACATCGTGCCGTCCGCCGCCGACTCCGAGCACCCGGGAGCCTCCTCCCCGGTCGCCAGCGCCACCATCGTCTACAAGGTGCTCGACGCGCTCGGCAAGAACCCGGACGTGTGGCGGCACACCGCGCTCTTCCTCACCTATGATGAGAACGACGGCTTCTACGACCACGTGCCGCCGCCGGTGCCGCCGGCGGGCACGGACGGCGAGTTCTGGCAGGGCAAGCCGACCGGCCTCGGCATCCGGGTGCCGATGCTTGTGATCTCGCCGTGGACGGTGGGCGGCTACGCCTGCTCGGAGCTGTTCGACCACACCTCCATCGTCCGCTTCATGGAGCGTTGGCTCGGCGTCCGCGAGCCCAACATCAGCCCGTGGCGCCGCACCGTCTGCGGCGACCTCACGTCGGCGTTCGACTTCTCGCGCCGCCGCCGGCTGCCCGAGGTGGAGCGGCCGGGCGCGGTTCCGCCCTTCGACGGGCGCTGGCGGCCCAAGCCGCCGGCCGACCAGCGGCTGCCCAAGCAGGAGCCGGGCACCCGGCTGGCCCGCCCGCTGCCGTACGGGCCGGACGCGGACGGTCGCCTCGACGCCGACGCGGCCGTCTTCCGGCTCGCGCTGCGCAACACCGGCCGCTCCAGCGCGCACCTGGCGCTGTACCCGTACGCCGACGAATACGGCACGCCCCAGCACCGTGACCTGCCCGGCGCCGGACGCCACCCGCACAGGGCACACGGAGCCACGGTGCACGGCGCCACGGGGCACGGAGCCACGGAGCAGGGCACCGCGACGTACGGCGCGATGGACGGGGCCACGGAGCACGGGGCCACGGAGCACGGGGCGCTCGGCGTCGGGCAGGGCCGGGGGCGGGGCCGGCACGAGCGGGGCGAGGTGTGGAACGTGCCGGTGAAGAACGGCGCGTACCGCTTCACCCTTACCGGGCCCGGCGGCTTCCGCCGGGAGTTCGCCGGCACCGCCCGCGGCGCCGCGGCGCGGGCCACGGTCCGCAGCCGGATCGACGAGCGCCGTTGCGAACTGCACCTGTCGCTGGAGAACGCCGGCGACGCCCCGCTGACCTTCACCCTCAAGCCGCTGGCCTACTCCGACGCCGCGCGTCGCACCATCACCCTCGCTCCGGGCCGTACGCGCACCCTGCCGTTCCCGACGGGCGGCGCGCACGGCTGGTACGACCTGGCGCTCACCGTCGCGGACGACGAGACCTTCCGCCGTCGCCTGATAGGTCACATGGAGAATGGGGCGGAGTCCGTGACGGGCTGAGCCGGCAGCGCGCGGCGTCCGGGGCCCGCGCGGTGGGCGTGCCGCCCGGCCCGCTACCGGACCGCGCCTGAGCCATCACTGCCGCCGCCACAGCAGCCGCCACGGCGAAAACACCAGAGATCTTTTCAAGGTCGCGGCGAACGGTCACCGCGGCCCAATTGTAGGGTAACCCACAAAGCGGCCAAAGGATCTCCGCGGACTGTCAGAGTGCTGCGCGGGGCCCGCCGCTCCTTCGTCGGCAGGCGGCGGGCCCCGTGCCCACCCGTTCCCCGCGCACGCTGCCCAGCCCCAACCCCGGCACCCGCCGGTGGTGAGCGGCGCACGATCCGGAAGCGACCCAGCACTCCATGGCCGCACTCGCCCGGTGGTGCCTCAAGCGCCGCCTCGTCGTCATCGTGCTGTGGCTGGCCGTCCTCGCGGGCGCCGCCTCGGCCGCCGCCGTGGCGGGTTCCGCGTACTCCAACGACTACGACGTGCCGGGCACCGAGTCGGTGAGGGCCGCCGCGCTGGCGGCCAAGGCGTTCCCGGACCAGGCGGGTGACGGCTACCGCGTCGTCTGGCACACGGACGCGGGGCACGAACCCGTCCGCTCCGCCACCGTCGAGGCCCGGATGACCGGCGCCCTCGACCGGATCGCCGACCTGCCCGGAGTGGCCGCCCTCGGCAGCCCCTACGCGGGGTCCGACGGGGCGCGCCAGATCAGCCCCGACGGGCACACCGCGTACGCGACCGTCAACTTCGAGCGGCCCGCCGACGACCTGCCGGCGAGCCAGCCGCGCGCCGTTGTGGACGCCGCGAAGGCCGCCGCGGGCGACGGGCTCCAGGTCGAGGCCGGGGGTAGCGCCATCGCGCTCACCGAGAAGCCCGACACGCACCTCAGCGAGGTGATCGGCATCGCCGTCGCCGCGGTGGTGCTCTTCGTCGCCTTCGGCTCGCTCGCCGCCAGCCTGCTGCCGATTATCACGGCCGTGGTGGCCGTGGGCACCGCCACGCTGGGCATCACCCTGCTCGGCCACTTCATGACCGTCGCCGACTTCGCGCCGATGCTTGGCATGCTCATCGGCCTCGGCGTGGGCATCGACTACGCGCTGTTCATCGTCACCCGGCACCGCCAGGGGATCAGGGCCGGACTGCCGGTGCCCGAGGCCGCCGAGCGCGCCGTGGCCACCACCGGGCGCGCCGTGGTCTTTGCCGGCGGCACCGTCTGCGTCGCCCTGCTCGGCATGCTCATCCTGCGACTGGGCTTCCTGAACGGCGTGGCCATCGCCGCCTCGCTCACCGTTGTGCTGACCGTCGCCGCCTCCGTCACGCTGCTGCCCGCGCTGCTCGGGACCATCGGGCCGCGGGCGCTCAGCCGCCGCGAACGGCGCCGGCTCGCCGCGGGGGCTCGCCCCTCCGAGGCGCCCACGGGGCTCGCCGCCCGCTGGTCCGCCTTCGTTGAGCGCCACCCCCGGTTGCTCGGCGGCCTCGCCGCGGCCGTCATGCTCGTCCTGGCCCTGCCGACCCTCTCGCTCCACCTGGGCACCTCCGACCAGGGCAACAACCCCGTCGGATCGACCACGCGCCAGGCGTACGACCTCCTCGCCGGCGACGGCGCGAACGGTGCTGGCGCGGTTGGCGGCGGCCCGGACGGGGCCGCCGGGGAAGCGGCGGCCCCGTCCGGGTTCGGGCCCGGGGTCAACGGGCCCCTCACGCTGGTCGCCCACCTTGACGGGGCCGCCGACCGCGTCGCCTCCGTCCAGGGCCCGCCTCCACCGACGCGACCGCCCACAGCAGCGGCGACACCAGCGTGATCACCGTCATCCCGGAGACCGCACCGCAGTCCGAGCGGACCAGCGAACTGGTCGACCGGCTCCGCGCCGAGGTGAGATCCCGGCCGCCGAACGCGGCAAGTCGCTGGAGGTGTACGTGGGCGGCCTCACCGCCAGCTACGATGACTTCGCCGAGGTCATCGTCGGCAAGCTGCCGCTGTTCGTGGGCGTCGTGGTCGGCCTCGGGTGCCTGCTCCTGCCTGCTGGCCTTCCGCAGTGTCGGCATCCCCGTCAAGGCGGCGGTCATGAACATCGCCGCCGTCGCCTCCTCCTTCGGCGTCATCGTCACCTTCTTCCAGTGGGGCTGGGGCAGCGAGTTCCTGGGCCTGTGCAGGGCGGGACCGATCGAACCCTTCCTGCCCGTGATCATGATCTCCGTGCTGTTCGGCCTGTCGATGGACTACCAGGTGTTCCTGGTCAGCCGGATGGACGAGGAGTGGCGAGAAACCGGCGACAACTGCCGCACCGTGTGCGTCGGACTGGCCGAAACCAGCTGGGTCATCAACTCGGCCGCCGTGATCATGATCGCTGTCTTCGCCGCCTTCGTCCTCAGCGGTGACCGCATCATCGCCATGTTCGGCATCGGCCTGCCCGTCGCCGTCGCCCTGGACGCCTTCGTGCTCCGTACGCTCCTGGTCCCGGCCCTGATGCACCGGCGCCGCCAACTGGTGGCTCCCCGGCTGGCTCGACCGCTTGCTGCCCCGATTCAGTATCGAGCCGCCGGAGCACGCTGCCGCGCCGTAGGACGCGAAGACGAAGGCGACGGGGCGGCCTACGGCGGCGCCGGTACGGGCCGAGGCGTCCGTGCCGCTGGGCGCCCGCGCCGTCGGCGCCCCGGGGCGCGGTGTTCCGTATGAAGGGTGTGGTGGGTGCGACCGGTGTGGTCGGTGTGCGGGGCACGCGGGTGGGTGGCGGGGCGCAGGACGGGGCACGGGGAGTCGATCGCCGGCCGCCGTCCGGCCTAGGGTTGGCCCGTGCAGAGCCCCACGGACGACAGTGCACGCCCGGGCCGCCAGGCCCAGGCACCCCAGGACACCGCGGCGCGGCCCACACCGACCAACATCGTGGGCCTGTCCCCGATGTTCACCGACCCGCTGTGGCGGATACCGGTCCGCCTGCGCCCTGTCGAGGTGGCCCTGCTGTGCACCGCGCCGCTACGGCGCCTGTACTTCGTCGCCCACCGCGGAGCCTCGTCGCTCAGTACCGTGCAGTCGTACTCCCGGCTGGAACACAGCCTCGGAGTCCTCGCGTTGGTCGCGCATTTCCGACCGGACGACGCGCCGCTCCGGGTCGCCGCGCTCGTGCACGACATCGGACATCTGCCGCTGAGTCACACCTTCGAGGGCATCCACGGCCTCGACCATCACGCGATCGGCTTGCGGTTGCTGCGGGCCGACCCGGTCCGCCCCGTGCTGGCGAGCCACGGGGTCTGCGGCGACGGCGGTTCTCCGCCGCGCTCGCCGGAGAACCGCCGTCGCCGCTCAACAACCGCACCGGTCTGTTGCACCTCGACCATCTCGACTCGTACGTGCGCAGCGGGCGGGCCGCCGGGCGGCTCAAGACCGATCCCGCCGTGATGCTGTGCAGGATCGACCTCCGCGACTCCGTTGTCTCCACCGACCGCGAGACCGCCGCCACCCTCGTCGACCTGATCACCGCGCAGGCGCGACTGCACACCTCCTGGGACAACGTGGGCCCGACGTCCGTGGCCCGCCGCCTGGCCGGGCAACTGCTCGACGCCACGCCCCTCACCCCCGACGAACTGGCCCGGCTCACCGACCCGCAATTCTGGTCGGCACTCGACGCCTGCGCCAGCACGCGGGCGGAGAGCGCCATGGTCCGGTACGAGCTGCACCGGCTGGAGGTCAGGGTCGGGCACGCCCCCGACGAACAGCGCGGCTGGGACTTCTCGCTCCGCACGATCTACCGCTCCGCGCCGCTGGTGGCCGGCCAGCGAATCGAGGCGTCGGCCCCCGAACTTGCCGCGGAGTTGGCCGCCCTGGGCACGCTCCCCACCACGTTCCGCGTCTGGTGGCGCTGAGCGAACGCCGGCCCGCCGGCCCGTGACCGCTCGCCCCACCCACGCGCAGTCGCCCAGCGCGCCACCGGACCCCCCACCGCGCCCCGCCTCACACACGGCGCCTCGCGCTCCGTACCCGCTGCCCCGCGCTCCGTGCTCCGTACCCCTGGCCCTGGCCGTACCCCTGGCCCCGGCTGAGCCACCTCCCTAAGGCGCCTCGCTAAGGCACCTCACCGTGCGTCCGGCCCCGTCGGCCCTGCGGGGCCGGAAGACCTAAGGCCCCTGGGCAGGCGGAAATCAGGCACTCGCCCGATGTGGCCGACCCCTCTGAGTCGCGAAAGTGGAGGCACGACGAAGGCAGGCCGAGCAGGGGCCCACGAAGCCCCCCGCCCCTGCCGGACCACCACCCACCAGGGAGAGCCCGATGTTCCACTACGAACTGCACCAGCTCCGCCAGCGCGACCTGGTCCGCGAGGCCAGCACCGACCGCCGTGCCCGCGAGGCCACCAGCCGCCTCGTCGCCCGCCGTTCTGTCGGCGACGAAGCGGAGGGGCGGGTGAGGCCGCCCAGAAGCCGCCGCGCGGTTTCACCGTGCCGCGCCACCGCCTGACGGGGCTCACTGACCCGACGCTCGCCCCGTCGCCCCCTACGGAGCCACCTCACCCCACGGCTCCGTAGGGGGCACTCCCTTTCCCCGGCCGGCGCCCCGTGCCCCGTGCCCCCTGCTCCGCGCCCCGCACGAGGGATACCGCCCGTGCTCCGTACCCCGCGCGAGTGCTGGCGCCCCGCGCCCCGTCGCCCCGCCGTGCGCCGCACGGACGGCGCCCCGTATCGCGATCGCCCCGCACCGTAATCGGAGTTCTGGCCATGACCGCTCCCGCCCCCGCGTCCCCCGAGACGGGTGGTTCCCTGCGCTGCCCCGGGGCCCGCTCCGCGCTCCGTACCGGCCCCGGAGCCGGTACGCGTGCCGCACCGTCCCGTACGACGGAAGCCGGCCCGCCGCCCCGTAGGATGGAAGGCGGCGCGCCGCCCCGATCCGGCGCGTTCGGCGGGGCCGACGGCGCGTCGTACGTCCGGGAGGGATTTCTCGCTGCGTTGTCGGATGTCTGTGCGATGCTCGGCTCTGTGAGTACCACGTCCGTCAGCCCGGTCTTCGTCGGCTGTACCGAGGAGCTGGGCGCGCTCGGCCGCGCCGCCGTGCGACAGCCCCAGGCGTTGCTGCTCGGGGGCGAGGCCGGTGTGGGCAAGACGCGGCTGGCCGAGGAGTTCCTGGTCGCGGCGCGCGCGGCCGGCGCCGTCACGGCGCTGGGCGGGTGCGTGGAGATCGGCGTGGACGGCCTGCCGTTCGCGCCGATCTCCACCGTGCTGCGCGCGCTGCGCCGACAGTTCGGGGAGGAGCTGGACCGCGCCGCCGCGGGCCAGGAGGGCGAGCTGGCCCGGCTGCTGCCCGAACTGGGGGAGACCGCGCCGGAGTCGCGGGACGAGGACGGCCGGGCCCGGCTGTTCGAGCTGACGGCGCGACTCCTGGAGCGGCTCGCCACCGAGCGCACGCTGGTGCTCGTCGTGGAGGACCTGCACTGAGCGGACCGTTCCACCCGCGAGCTGCTCGGCTACCTCTTCCGCTCCGTGCAGCGCGCGCGACTGGTCATCCTCGCCACGTACTGCTCCGACGACATCCACCGCCGCCACCCGCTGCGCCCCTTCATCGCCGAGATCGACCGCATGCGCACCGTGCGCCGCATCGAGCTGGCGCGCTTCAACCGCGCCGAGGTGCACGTGCAGATAGCGGGCATCTACGGCACCGAGCCCGACCGGCAGTTGGTGGACTGGGTCTTCGAGCGGACCGACGGCAACGCCTTCTTCGTCGAGGAGATCGCCCACAGCATCACCGACGGAGCCCAGTGCGAGCTCAGCGAGTCGCTGCGCGACCTGCTGTTGGTGCGGGTCGAGGCGCTGCCCGACGCCGCCGAGCGGGTGGTGCGGATCGTGGCGGAGGGCGGCTCGCGCGTGGAGCACGCGCTGCTCGCGTCCGTGGCCAGGCTCGGCGAGGACGAGCTGATCGAGGCGCTGCGCGCCGCCGTCGGCTCCAACATCCTGCTCCCGACGGACGACGACAACGGCTACCGCTTCCGGCACGCCCTGGTCCGCGAGGCCGTCACCGACGACCTGCTGCCGAGCGAGCGCGCCCGACTCAACCGGCAGTACGCGACGGCCCTGGAGTCCGACCCCGGGCTCGTACGGGAGGACGAGTACGAGGCGCGGCTGGCCAGCTACTGGTACTACGCGCACGACCCGGCCAAGGCGCTCCCCGCCGTGCTCGCCGCCTCCGTCAACGCCCGCCGCCGGCACGCCTACGCCGAGCAACTGGGCCTCCTCGAAAGGGCCATGGAGCTGTGGGAGGACGTGCCGTCGGAGGTCAGGACGGCGCAGCGGCCGATGGACAAGGCGGGCGCCTACCCGGCCTGTGCCGTGCACGAGGACGGCGCGCTGCGCCATCTGGACCTGCTCGCGGAGGTGGTCGTCGCCGCACACCTGTCCGGACAGCGCGAGCGGGCGTTGGCCATCACCAAGCGCGCGCTGCGCACGGTGGACGAGGCGCGGGACCCGCTGCGGGCCGCGTGGTTCTGGACCCAGCGCTCCAAGATCATGGAAGGGCTGGCGCGGGGCGACGGCTGGGCCGAGCTGAGCCGCGCCCAGGAACTGGTGCGCGGGCTGCCACCGTCGGTGGTGCACGCGGACGTGCTCGCCGCGGCGGCCGGCTGGCTCGCGGTGCACGAGCCGGGGCCCGACAGCTACACCGCCGCGGAGCGCGCCGTGGAGTTGGCCCGCCTCGTCGGCGCGCACGAGTTGGAACTGCACGCGCGGGTGACGCGCGGCAACCTCATGATCGACTCCGGTGACGTGGACGGCGGCCTGGCCGAGATGGCCGACGCCGCGGCCCGCGCCGTCGACGGCGGGTACATCAGCGTGATAGCCCGCTGCCACGTCAATCTCTCGTCGGCCTTGGAGGGCGTCGGCCGGTCAGCGGAGGCGGTCGAGGTCGCGCGCGAGGGCGTACGGACGGCGCAGCGCTTCGGACTCGTGGACACCAAGGGTTGGACATACGGGAGCATGGCCGAGTCGCTGATCTCGCTGGGCCGTTGGGACGAGGCGCTGGAGGCCACGCGGAAGACGGAGCGGTTCGGCCAGGGCAGCAAGCCCCGCGGAGCGGCCGCGAGCCGGCGCGCACAACTCGCGCTCCTGCGCGGCGAGTGGGCCGTGGCCCGAGAGCAGCACCTCGCCTCCCGCGAGTTCTACGGCACCCACGACCCCGCAGCCGCAGTACACCATCACGCTGGCCCGACACGCCCTGACGCTGGCCGCGCTCCGCGGCGACATCCTCCGGGCCCGCGCCCTCCTGGCCGAGGCTCTGGACTGCAGCATTCCGGTCGGCACCCAGCGCTACGCCTGGCAGTTGCTGCTCGCCGCCGCCACCGCGGAGGCCGAGGCGCGCGTCCTGCCCGCCGCCGAGCCGGGCCGGGCCGAGGCGCTGGATCGCGTCCGCACGGCTGCGAAGCGGCTGGCCCAGCCCGTACCGATCTGGCGGGCGTACGGCCTGCTGGTGGCGGCCGAACTGCTGCGCGCCGAGGACCGGGACACGCCCGCGCACTGGAGCGAGGCCGCCGCCGCCCTGGCCCCGCTGGACCGCCCGTACGAGCTGGCCCAGGTCCGCTACCGCTGGGCCGCGGCCCGGCTGGCCGCGGGCGACGCCCCACCGGCGACCGCCACCCACCCCACGGCGACGGGGCCGAGACCGGCCTCGGCGACCCCCGCCGTCACCGCCCCCGGCGCCCGTCACGCCGCCGAACCCGCCACCGTCGGCCCCGCGCGCGAGCACGCCGCGTCCCTGCTGGCACGGGCGTACGGCACGGCCGACCGACTGGCGGCCCAGCCGTTGCGCGAGGCGATCACCCTGCTGGCGGCGCGCGCCCGGCTCCCGCTGCCGTCCACGGGCGCCGGTCGGCCCCGCCCCGTCGGCGCGCCGGCCGGCGCTGGTACTCGGCGGGCGGTCACCGCGGGCCGCCCGAAGCCCGAGCCGACCGACCTGGCCCACCCCGCGCACGCCGCCGCCGAACCGACCGCGCCCACCGACGCGGACCCGGCCGCCGGCGCCCACGCTCACGACCCGGCCGATGCCTTCCGACTCACCCGGCGCGAGCGCGACGTGCTGCGCCTGGTGGCCGTCGGCCGGAGCAACCGGTAGATAGCCCAGGAGTTGTTCATCTCCCCGAAGACGGCCAGCGTCCACGTCTCCAACATCCTGTCCAAGCTGGAGGTCTCGGGCCGTGGCGAGGCCGCGCCCATGGCCCACCGGCTGCGCCTGGTGGCCCCTGCGGAGACGGCGTAGCCGCCTCCCGTTCCGACTGCGTACGGGCTTCGCCGGGGCCGGCGGGGCGTGTCAGCTCACCTTCAGCCGGAGGATGCGGTCGTCCTGTCCCTTCGGGTCGTCCCGCCCGTCCGTGTTGCTCGTGGTCAGCAACAGGGTGCCGTCGCCCGAAGCCTGGACGGTGCGCAGCCGCCCGTACGTACCGACGAAGAACGACTGCGGCTCCGCCACCGGCCGGGTGCCGTCCAGCGGGACGCGCCACAGGCGCTCGCCGCCGAGCGCCGCCATCTACACGGAGCCGTCCACGACGGCGATGCCGCTGGGCGACGCCTCGCTGGTTTTCCACTGCTCCACCGGGTCTACGAAACCCCGTTCCGCGGCCTCGCCGTCCTCGCCCCTGCCCTCGACCTCGGGCCAGCCGTAGTTGCCGTCCGGCTTGATCAGGTTGACTTCGTCCCAGGTGTCCTGGCCGAACTCCGCGGCCCACAGCCGCTTCTGCTTGTCCCAGGCCAGCCCCTGCACGTTGCGGTGACCGTACGAGTAGACCACCGAGTCGGGGGACGGGTTGTCCTCCGCCGGTTCCCCGTCCGGCGTCATCCGCAGGATCTTGCCGCCGAGCGAGTCCTTGTCCTGGGCCAGTCCGCGGTCCCCGCTCTCGCCCGTGCCCACGTACAGCATCTTGTCCGGACCGAACGCGATCCGCCCACCGTTGTGGAGGGTGCCCTTGGGGATGGTGTCGGGCGCGCTCAACTGCTGCCCCGCGGGGCGCCTCTCGTCGTAGATCATGCGGGCGACGCGGTTGTCCGACTCGGTCGTGAAGTACGCGTACAGCATGCGGTCCGCACCGAAGATGGGCGACACCGCGATCCCGAGCAGCCCGCCCTCCCCGCCAGGCGAGGCACCGGGCACCGAACCCAGCTCGGTCCGCTTGCCGTCCTCGCCCCCGATCCGCACCACCTTGCCCTCGTCGCGCAGGGACACCAGCAGATCGCCGTCGGGCAACTCGACGACGCCCCACGGCGCACTCAACTTCTGCGCCACGGTAGCCACCACCTTCGCGGTGCCCTTCTTGGGCGGCGCGGAGCGCGACGGGCTCGCCGACGGCCCGTCACCGCCCTTCTTGGCCGACGACGACGGAGTCCCCGGAGTCCGCCCCAGGAGCGGGCCGTTGCCGCCGTCGTCCGAGCAACCGGACACGAACAGCAGCGTGGCCGCGGCGAATGCGGCGGTGACACTGGTACGTCGCACGATGGTTTCCTCCCACTGAGCACGAGCAACTGGCCCGGGCGGCCCCGGCCCAGACGGCGAGCGAGGTCGGGGCGCGACCCTGGTTCCTTATACACCGTGCCCTGCTCACCGCCGCCGCCACATGGACTGGCGGGATGCCGGAGGGTCGCTGTGCGTACGGTGGCTCGCGGCGAAGCGGCTTCGGGGGCGCCGTGGTCGTCACAGGGCGACTGCCACCGCGGCGCTGTTGCCAGGGACTTATCAGTGCACCACAAGACTTCCGGCAAGGAGCGAGCCCCCCATACTGCGAGACCCCAGCCCGCCGACCAGTACCGAATCCTGGCTCTCCATCGCCGGCCTCGACGCCTCAGTGCCTAGTCAGGACTTCCTTCCCTCTCCCGGCACCACCTTCTCCGCGTGGATGAGCGGACGGCACATTGAGGGACCTGGGTGAACTCCTCCAACAGTTCTATGACGCCTTCAGGTTTCCAGACTATTTCGGTTGGAATCTCCCTGCGCTCAGCGACTGTCTGAGCGATCTCGCCTGGCTCCCCGCAGACCATTTTGTGCTGGTCATCGAGGAGGCACAGGGGATTTTGAGCGAAGATGTCGCGGCACTCCCGGATTTCCTGGGCATCCTGCTACGCACTGGAGAGCGATGGTCGACTGCCCAGCGCCCCGACGGCAGCAGACGCGCCAGGTTCCGCACTCTCCTCGTACGCGATGAGCCTGCCAGGTCGCGTTTGCGGGACGCTGTGCTCGCGAAGTGTCGACGACAGCATCTAGGAACGCCCGGCAGCAAGTGAGGTGCTGCGAAGGTGGCGACGTCGCGTCTCTCGTGGAACGGGCTCGGGCCGTGAGCTTCGACCTCATCGATGAGGTCGTCTTCTTCACCCGCGCCAACGCGGCAGCAACTACCTGAGGCCACACCCCTGAGCCCTCGCGCCCCCGCGAGGGCTCAGTCCCACGACCCCCGCGCCGGCGGCAGTGCGGCGATCTCCGCGAGATCCTGCTCGGTCAGGCGCAGCCGCTCCGCGTCCGCGTTCTCCGTGGCCCAACGTTCCTTCTTGGTGCCGGGGATCGGCACGATGTGCCGTCCCCGGGTGAGCAGCCACGCCAGCGCCACCTGGGCGGCCGTGGCCCCGTGGCGTTCCGCCACGCGGCGCAGGCCCACGACGATCGGCTGGTTGGCGGCCATCATCTCGCCCGTGAAGCGCGGGTGGCGGGCGCGTACGTCCTCCGGCTCGAAGCCCTGACCGGGCGTCAGCGTGCCGCTGAGGTAGCCGTTGCCCAGCGGCATGGCGGCGAGGACGCCGACGCCGCGCGAGGCGCACCAGGGCACGAGCGTGTCCAGGGCATCCGGCGACCACACCGACAGCTCAGCCTGTACGCAGCTCACCGGGAAGACCTGCTGGACCCGTTCCAGCTGGCGGATGGTCGCGTCGTGCAGCCGCGCCGGCGCCGTTGCCCCGGCGCGTGCTCCGGCGCGTCGTAGTTGACCGCGCGCTCCTACGGCGCACAGCCCGAGCGCCCGCACCTTGCCGGCCGCGACGAGTTCCGCCATGGCGCCCCAGGTCTCCTCGATGGGCACCTCGGGGTCGGCCCGGTGAAGCTGGTAGAGGTCGATCCGGTCCGTCTGGAGCCGGCGCAGCGAGGCGTCGCAGGCCCGCTTGACGTAACCGGGGCGCCCGTTGGCGACGACGTGTTGTTCCCCGACGAGCAGCCCGCACTTGGTCGAGACGAAGGCTTCGGCGCGCCGCTCCTTGAGCACCCGCCCGACGAGCAGCTCATTGGTGAAGGGGCCGTACATGTCGGCGGTGTCCAGCAGGCTGACGCCGCGGTCGAGCGCGGCGTGCACGGTGCGCAACGAGCTCTCGCCGCTCTGCTGCGAGCTGGTGTACGCCCAGTTCATGGGCATGCACCCGAGCCCGATGGCGCCCACCGACAGCGCCCCCGCACCGATTGTCCTGCGCTCCACCTGCCCGCACCCCTCCCGTGCCGGACCCCAACGTAACGTCTGCGCGCCGGTGCCTTTCGCATAGCCTCCTGTCATGCCTGCATATGACAGTGAAACGGTGCGCCCCGTGGTGTGGCTGCCCCTGCCGGCCGAGGAGATCGACGACCTGCCGGAGGGCCTGGAGTACGCCTTCTGGGACGCGGGGGACGAGTACCCGACGGACCCGGCCCGCTGCGTCTTCTACTGCGTCCCTTACATGAAGGGAGCGGAGCCCTTGGTGCGGCCGCTCGCCCAGATGTCCCGGGTGCTGGTCGTGCAGACGCTCACCGCGGGTATCGACCACATGGAGTCAGGACTGGCCTCGCTGCCGCCCGGCGCCCAGCTGTGCAACGCGCGCGGTGTCCACGACGCGAGCACCGCCGAACTCGCGCTGACGCTCACGCTGGCTGCGCTGCGTGACATCCCGGGGTTCGTACGGGCCCAGGACGCCGAGCGTTGGAGCACCGGATTCCGGCCAGCGCTCGCCGACCGTTCCGTGCTGATTGTCGGGTACGGCGCGATCGGCTCGGCGATCGAAGACCGGCTCACACCCTTCGAGTGTGCGCGGGTGACGCGCGTCGCGCGCTCCGCCCGCGAGTCCGAGCGCGGCCCCGTGCATCCACTCGCGGCACTGCCCGAGCTGCTGCCCGACGCGGACGTGGTGATCTTGGCCCTGCCACTCACCGAGGCGACTCGTTCCCTGGTCAGCACCGGTTTCCTGGGGCGGATGAAGGACGGGGCGCTGCTGGTGAACGTCGCCCGTGGCGCGATCGTGGACACCAAGGCCCTGCTCGCCGAGCTGGAGACGGGCCGGCTGCGGGCCGCGCTCGACGTGACTGACCCGGAACCATTGCCGCCGGGCCACCCGTTGTGGCACGCTCCAGGGGTCCTCGTCACTCCGCACGTGGGCGGCCCGTCATCGGCCTTTCTGCCGCGTGCCCGGCGGCTTCTGCGGGATCAACTGCATCGGTTCGTGGCCGGAGAGCCCCTCCGCAACGTGGTCGTGACCGCTGGCTGAAACGCGGCCACGTAGCACCCGGAATGCACACTTCCGGGACACTACGAAATCACGTGATTGCTCAAAGTGTTGACGACCCCCTCCCTGGTTACGCTGTGTCGATTACCTATGTCCCTGAGTGACTAATCTGGTGTATCGTCCGGAACGGGGACCCACGCCACGAAACGCACGGCGTGCGTGACGGACCGGAACCGAGGGGGGCGACGGGCGATGTACGGCCAATGGATGAACAACCCGACGCGGCTCACGCGTCGATCACTACACAGCCTGGCGAGCCGCGGCGCGGCGATTCGCGAGCTGACGGCGGTGCCGTCGTGACCGCCTGTGCGGCGGTGCTTGCCCGCCCGGGGGCGGCGGACGGTGGCGCCGGGATGCTGCACCAACTACTGCTGACCCTCGTGTGCGGCGTCTACGCGGCGGGGTCGGTCCTCGGCTGGGGATCGCGCGAACTGGCCACGATCATGGGCGACTTCGGGCTCTGTGCCGCGGCGCTGGCCGCCGCCGTCTCGTGCTTCGTCTACGCGCGCTCATGCACCGGCCCCTCCCGGCCGGCGTGGTACATGTTCGCCGCCTCCTCGCTGATGGCGTGCCTGGGCAACGGCGTATGGGGGTGGTACGAGGTGGTGCGGGGGCAGCCGGTGCCCTCGGTGTCGCTCGCCGACTTCTGCTTCCTGCTGTTCGCGCCGCCCGCCATCGTGGGGCTGCTGGTGCTCGCCAAGCGCCCGCTCAACCGCGCCGGGTGGCTGTGCCTGAGCCTCGACTCCTGGCTCATCGCCGGATCGCTGCTGACCCTCTCGTGGAGCCTGGCGCTCGCGCACACGGCCAGCTTCGACGGCGAGAGCGTCGCGCGCACCGCCCTCTCGCTGGCCTATCCGCTGCTGGACATCGCACTGGTCAGCGTCGTACTCGCGGTCCACTTCCGGCGCTCGTCGGCCAACTGGTCCGCGGTCAACACCGCCATCGGCGCCCTCGCGCTGACCGTCCTGTGCGACGCGCTGTTCACCTCGCCGCTGCTGCGCCAGCAGTACAACTCGGGCCAGCCGCTGGACGCGGGCTGGTTCCCGGGCTCGCTGCTGCTGGCCTACGCGCCGTGGGCGTCGGCCCGCTCCGGCGCGGAGTGGGAGCGTCCGCGCCGGCCGCAGCCCGCCGGCCGCCCGATCGCCAACTCGCTGACCGCCCTGACGCCCTACCTGGCCGCCAGCGTCTGCGTACTGGGGATCATCTACAACGTGCTCAACGGCCGGGCCGTGGACCAGGTCGTGCTCTTCACGGGCTGCACCGTCGTCCTCGCCCTGGTGGTACGGCAGGCCATCATGCTGATGGACAACATCACCCTGACCCAGGAGCTGGCGCAGAAGGAGAACCACTTCCGCTCCCTGGTGCAGGGGTCGAGCGACGTCATCATGATCGCCGCGCCCACCGGCGTACTGCGCTACGTGAGCCCGGCGGCCTCCGGCGTCTACGGCCGCGACGCCGAGGAGCTGACCGGCTCCGAGCTGGCATCGCTCATCCACCCCGAGGACCTGGGCTCGGTCGTGCACGAGGTGCGCAGGTTCCTGGCCGCCGCGCCCAGCCAGGAGCCCACCACCCGCATCGAGTGCCGGTTCCGCTCCGGCAGTGGCGACTGGCTGAACGTCGAGTCCACGATCAACCGACACCACGGCGGACTGATCCTCAACAGCCGCGACGTCACCGAGCGCGTCCGGCTTCAGGCTCAGCTCCAGCACAACGCCGAGCACGACCCGCTCACCGACCTGCCCAACCGCGCGCTGTTCACCCACCGGGTGCGGCAGGCGCTCGGCGGCAGGCGGCGCACCGACCCGGGCACCGCGGTGCTCTACATCGACCTCGACGGCTTCAAGGCGGTCAACGACACCGTCGGCCACCAGGCGGGCGACGAACTGCTCGTGCAGGCCGCCCGCCGGCTTCAGGAGTCCGTGCGCGCCGGCGACGTCGCGGCCCGGCTCGGCGGCGACGAGTTCGCCGCGCTCATCATGGGCGACGGTGGCCCGGACCAGGCCGCCCACGAATACCGCGTGCACGACATCGCCGAGCGGCTGCGCATCGCCCTGTCCCGCCCGTACCGCGTGCAGGGCACGGAGGTGCGGGTGGCCGCCAGCATCGGCGTCGCCTTCGCCGAGCCCGGCATCAGCCCGGGCGACCTGATGCGCAACGCCGACCTCGCGATGTACCGGGCGAAGTCCGCCGGCAAGAACCGGGTCGAGCTGTACGCGCCGCAGATGCAGGCGGACGTGGCCCGCCGGGCCGAGATGGCGACGCGGCTGCGCACCGCGCTCAAGGACGGCGAGTTCGTGCTGCTGCACCAGCCCGTCGTCGACGTCAACAGCGGGCGCGTCACCGCCGTGTCCGCCCAGCCGCGCTGGCGCTCCGCGCAGGGCATCCTGTTCACGCCGGCCGAGTTCCTCCGCGTCACGGGCACCGGCCACAGCGACGGGCGAGGCGGTGGCGAGGACGCCGCGCGCAGCGCCGAGCTGAGCCGCTGGACGTTGGAGGAGGCCGTTCGGCAGGCGGCCCGCCGGCGGCGCGCCGGGCACGGGGTCGCGGTCTCGGTGCGGCTGCCCGCGAGCCAGTTGGCCGACAAGGCGATTCCGCCCAAGGCGGTGGAGAGCCTGCTCGCCGAGTACGGCCTCCCGTCTGGCAACCTGATCATCGAATTGACCGAAAGTGACTCCCGCAAGCCGCTGGAGGACCTGGAGCACCGGCTGATGGCGTTGCGCCGGTTGGGCGTACGCATCGCGTTGGACGGGTTCGGCAGCGGGTACGCCGCGATCAACGCCCTGCGCAAGCTCCCCATCGACCTGGTCAAGCTCGATCACAGCCTGGTCGAGGGCGTGCTGGAGTCGGCCAGGCTCTACAAGATCACCGCCGGGCTGCTGCGGATCGCCAACGACCTGGGCACCCAGGTGATGGCCGAGGGCGTCGACCTCCCCGAGCAACTGGCCGCCCTGCGGCCCATGGGCTGTACGCACGCCCAGGGCACCGTCTTCTGCGGCCCGCTCGACGAGCACCGGCTGCGCCGCGCACTCACCGTGGGCGACTACCCGCTGCCGCGCCCGGAGCCGCGTCTGACGGCCCGCTCCGGCGTCCTGGCCGACGTCCGCGCGCCCGAGCAGCGGTCCGAGCTGCCGGCCCTCGTGGGCGGCGCCATGCCCGTGCGGTACAGCGGATCACACGGGACGCGGCGCCACGAGTCGCTGGCGCATACGCCGTTGCGTTCAAATAATGAGACGCCCGTCCCACCCACTTGACACTCCCTAGGCGATGGGGGGAGGGTCAGAGCCATGCGCACCCGAATTCTCGTACTTGGACAGCGCGTCGGCTGAGGAGGCCCACAAAGGCCCTGCGGACCTCCTCCCGACGCGCTCCCCTCGATTGCTTCACGGCACGAGGGGTTTTTTGTTGCACTGACGCACTTTCCACCCCCGCACCACCCCTCATCTTCGAGAAGAGAATGCCGATGACCGAGCAGGCCACCGGGGTTCCCCACCCCCAGCCGCGGGCCCGAAACGGACAGCAGTTCGTCACCGCTGAGGACGTCACGGGCGCGCAGTCCCTCATTCGTTCGCTTGAGGAGGTCGGAGCAGACGTAGTCTTCGGAATTCCCGGCGGGGCGATCCTGCCCGCGTACGACCCCATGATGGATTCGTCGCGGGTCCGGCACGTGCTGGTGCGTCACGAACAGGGCGCGGGACACGCCGCGACGGGATATGCGCAGGCGACCGGAAAGGTTGGGGTGTGCATGGCGACCTCCGGCCCCGGGGCGACCAATCTGGTGACCCCGATCGCCGACGCGCACATGGATTCCGTTCCCCTGGTTGCCATCACGGGACAGGTGGCTTCGAAGGCCATTGGTACCGACGCCTTTCAGGAGGCGGATATCTGCGGCATCACCATGCCGATCACCAAACACAATTGGCTGGTGACCGACGCGGACGAGATTCCGCGGACCATCGCTGAGGCGTTCCACGTGGCCTTGACGGGCCGCCCAGGCCCGGTCCTGGTGGACATCGCCAAGGACGCGTTGCAGGCGCGGACGCGGTTCTCGTGGCCGCCGCAGACGGACCTGCCCGGGTACCGACCGGTGACCAAGCCGCACGCCAAGCAGATCCGGGAGGCCGCGCGGCTGATCACGCAGGCGCGGCGGCCTGTGCTGTACGTGGGCGGTGGCGTCCTCAAGGCCCGGGCCAGCGCCGAGTTGCAGGTGCTGGCGGAGCTGACCGGGGCACCGGTGACCACCACGCTGATGGCGCTCGGCGCCTTCCCCGACGGCCACCCGCAGCACCTGGGCATGCCCGGGATGCACGGCACGGTGGCCGCGGTGACGGCCCTGCAGAAGGCGGACCTCATCGTCGCGCTCGGCGCCCGGTTCGACGACCGGGTGACGGGGCGACTGGATTCCTTCGCGCCGCTGGCGAAGGTGGTGCACGCGGATATCGATCCGGCCGAGATCGGAAAGAACCGCCTGGCCGACGTGCCGATCGTGGGAGACGCGCGGGAGGTGATCACCGATCTGGTGACTGCGGTCCGCGCCGAGCACGCGACCGATGGCCGGGTCGGCGATCTGGCCGCGTGGTGGGCGGATCTGGACCGGTGGCGCACAACGTATCCGCTGGGATATGACCTGCCGTCGGACGGAAGCCTGTCGCCGCAGCAGGTGATCGAGCGCATTGGGCAGTTGGCGCCGCGGGGCACGGTTTTCGCGGCGGGCGTCGGACAGCACCAGATGTGGGCCTCGCATTTCATCCAGTACGAGGAACCGGCGACCTGGCTGAACTCGGGCGGGGCCGGCACGATGGGATACGCGGTGCCGGTGGCCATGGGCGCGAAGGCCGGTCGGCCGGAGCGCACGGTGTGGGCGATCGACGGTGACGGGTGTTTCCAGATGACCAACCAGGAACTGGTCACCTGCGCCCTGAACGACATTCCCATCAAGGTCGCCATCATCAACAACGGTGCCCTGGGCATGGTCCGGCAATGGCAGACCCTGTTCTACAACCAGCGCTATTCCAACACGGTGCTGCATTCCGGCCCCGGCGAGGCGGACGAGGGAAAGCCGACCGGAACCCGCGTGCCGGACTTCGTGAAACTGGCCGAGGCTATGGGGTGCGTGGGACTGCGCTGCGACGACCCGGCACAGCTCGACGCCGTCATCGAGAAGGCCAACGCGATCAACGACCGCCCCGTGGTGGTGGACTTCGTCGTCCACGAGGACGCCATGGTCTGGCCGATGGTCGCGGCGGGGACCTCCAACGACGAGGTCATGGCCGCCCGCGGGGTTCGCCCGGACTTCGGCGACAACGAAGACGACTGAACACCAGGCCGAGCGCAAGCCGAGAAGAGAGAGACCCATGTCCAAGCACACGCTCTCCGTTCTGGTGGAGAACACCCCCGGCATCCTCGCCCGGATCGCCGCGCTGTTCTCGCGCCGCGGGTTCAATATCGACTCCCTCGCCGTGGGCGTCACCGAGCACCCCGACATCTCCCGCATCACCATCGTGGTCAACGTCGAGGAACTGCCCCTGGAGCAGGTCACCAAGCAGCTCAACAAGCTCGTCAACGTGCTGAAGATCGTGGAGCTGGAGGACGGTTCGGCCGTTCACCGCGAACTCGTCCTGGTGAAGGTCAGGGCCGACAACGAGACGCGCTCGCAGGTGGTGGAGATCGTCCAGCTCTTCCGGGCCAAGACCGTGGACGTCTCCCCGGAGGCCGTCACCATCGAGGCCACAGGGGGCAGCGACAAGCTGGAGGCCATGCTGAAGATGCTGGAACCCTTCGGCATCAAGGAACTGGTGCAGTCCGGCACCATCGCCATCGGACGGGGCGCGCGCTCCATCACGGACCGGAGCCTGCGCGCCCTCGACCGCTCCGCGTAACGGGCCGCCCGCGCCCGCCCGTACCCCGGGGCCAGCCCGGCGCCACCCCGCGCCGCGCACCACCGCGCACGCGCCCCGAGTCCGCGCGCCGGGCCGACCGCCTTACCCCGGCGGATTCCGGCCGGCCCCGGGGACCGGATAGCGAGACCCCCAACCCTTCCCCCGCCCCGCCGTCATACGGTGGGCCGCACCACCCAGAAGCTAGGAGATACCCGAAGTGGCCGAGCTGTTCTACGACGCCGACGCAGACCTGTCCATCATCCAGGGCCGCAAGGTCGCGGTTCTCGGTTACGGCAGCCAGGGTCACGCCCACGCGCTGTCCCTGCGCGACTCGGGCGTCGACGTCCGAGTCGGCCTGCACGAGGGCTCGAAGTCCCGGGTCAAGGCGGAGGAGCAGGGCCTGCGCGTGGTGACCCCCGCCGAGGCCGCCGCCGAGGCCGACGTGATCATGATGCTGGTGCCCGACCCGATCCAGGCCACGGTCTACGAGGAGTCCGTCAAGGACCACCTCAAGGAGGGCGACGCGCTCTTCTTCGGCCACGGCCTGAACATCCGGTACGGTTTCATCAAGCTCCCGGCCGGCGTCGACGTCGCCATGGTCGCCCCGAAGAGCCCGGGCCACCTGGTGCGCCGCCAGTACGAGGAGGGTCGCGGCGTGCCGTGCATCGCGGCCGTCGAGCAGGACGCCACCGGCAACGGCTTCGCGCTGGCCCTGTCGTACGCGAAGGCCATCGGCGGCACCCGGGCCGGCGTCATCAAGACTACCTTCACTGAGGAGACCGAGACGGACCTCTTCGGCGAGCAGGCCGTGCTCTGCGGTGGCGCGAGCGCGCTGGTCAAAGCGGGCTTCGAGACCCTGGTCGAGGCCGGCTACCAGCCGGAGATCGCCTACTTCGAGTGCCTGCACGAGCTGAAGCTCATCGTGGACCTGATGTACGAGGGCGGCCTGGAGAAGATTCGCTGGTCGGTCTCGGAGACGGCCGAGTGGGGCGACTACGTCACCGGCCCGCGCATCGTCAACGACGCCACCAAGGCCGAGATGAAGAAGGTGCTCGGCGAGATCCAGGACGGCTCCTTCGCCAAGAACTGGATGGCCGAGTACCACGCGGGCCTGCCGAAGTACAACGAGTACAAGAAGGCCGACCAGGACCACCTCCTGGAGACCACGGGCAAGGAGCTGCGCAAGCTCATGAGCTGGGTCGACGACAACGAGTAGACGCGCCGCCGGCGCGGGCGTGGGCGCGCGGTGCCGGGAGACCCCCCTGCGCCGCGCGCCCACACCGCGCCGCCCACCGGCCGTCCGCGCGCCGCGGCCCCAGCGCGCGGCGGGGCGGGCGGCCCGCCCCGGCCGCCGTCACGCCAGGCTCCTACGTCGCCCCAGGTCACAACCGTGACCGGGGACGAGCGGGGGGCACCTGCCCGTGGCTGGGCGGCGGGTGCGAGCCGGCCCTGACGACGTTGTCCAGAGGGCCCGCTCAGAACCGGGCGATGTTCCGCGACGACGCGAGACGCGGGCCGGTACGCCACTACACTGCTTGCACAAGCGCGTCAGGCTCACAGCGTCGTGCGTCTTCCACGCGGCTGACCCCTTCACCGCCTTCGGCCGTCGGGACGGCCCTCCGCAAAGGACTAGTGAGGACTGAGGACCACGTGAGCACTGCCAAGCCCAGCAAACCTGTCGTACTCATCGCTGAAGAACTCTCGCCCGCCACCGTCGACGCCCTCGGCCCCGATTTCGAGATTCGGCACTGCAACGGTGCGGACCGGGCCGAGCTGATCCCCGCCGTCGCCGACGTGGACGCCATCCTCGTGCGCAGTGCCACCAAGGTGGACGCCGAGGCGATCGCCGCCGCCCGCAGACTCAAGGTGGTCGCCCGCGCCGGCGTGGGCCTGGACAACGTCGACGTCGCCGCCGCCACCAAGGCGGGCGTGATGGTCGTGAACGCGCCGACCTCCAACATCGTCACCGCCGCCGAGCTGGCGTGCGGCCTGATCGTCGCGACCGCGCGCAACATCCCGCAGGCCAACACGGCCCTGAAGAACGGCGAGTGGAAGCGGAGCAAGTACACCGGCGTCGAGCTGAGCGAGAAGACGCTCGGCGTGGTCGGCCTCGGCCGCATCGGCGTGCTGGTCGCGCAGCGGATGTCCGCCTTCCGCATGAAGACCGTCGCGTACGACCCCTACGTGCAGCCCGCGCGGGCGGCGCAGATGGGGGTCAAGCTGCTGTCGCTGGACGAGTTGCTCACCGTCTCTGACTTCATCACGGTGCACCTGCCCAAGACCCCCGAGACGCTGGGGCTGATCGGCGACGAGGCGCTGCACAAGGTTAAGCCCGAGGTGCGCATCGTCAACGCGGCGCGCGGCGGGATCGTGGACGAGGCGGCGCTGGCCTCGGCGCTGAAGGAGGGCCGGGTCGCGGGCGCGGGGCTGGACGTGTACGCCACGGAGCCGTGCACGGACTCGCCGCTCTTCGAGTTCGACCAGGTCGTGGCGACCCCGCACCTGGGGGCCTCGACGGGGGAGGCGCAGGAGAAGGCGGGCATCGCGGTCGCCAAGTCGGTGCGTCTGGCGCTCGCCGGCGAGCTGGTCCCGGACGCGGTCAACGTGCAGGGCGGTGTGATCGCCGAGGACGCGCGTCCGGCGCTGCCGCTGGCCGAGAAGCTCGGCCGGATCTTCACCGCGCTGGCGGGCGAGGTCGCGGTCCGCCTCGACGTGGAGGTCTACGGCGAGATCACCCAGCACGACGTCAAGGTGCTCGAACTCTCCGCGCTCAAGGGTGTGTTCGAGGACGTCGTGGCGGAGACCGTCTCGTACGTCAACGCGCCGCTGTTCGCGCAGGAGCGCGGGGTGGAGGTGCGGCTGACGACGAGCTCCGAGTCGCCGGACCACCGCAACGTGGTGACCGTGCGCGGCACGCTCTCGGACGGCCAGGAGGTGTCCATCTCGGGCACGCTGGCTGGTCCCAAGCACCAGCAGAAGATCGTCGCGGTGGGCGAGCACGACATCGACCTCGCGCTCGCCGACCACATGGCGGTCCTGCGCTACAGCGACCGCCCCGGCGTGGTCGGCACCCTGGGTCGGGTCCTCGGCGAGGCCGGGATCAACATCGCGGGCATGCAGGTCTCCCGGTCCACGGCCGGCGGCGAGGCTCTCGTCGCGCTGACGGTGGACGACAGCATTCCGGCGACCGTGATGAGCGAGATCGCCGTGGAGATCGACGCGACGTCGGCGCGCGCGGTCAACCTCACGGACTGAGGCGTGGCGCCCCGCGGGGCCGACCGGCGCGAGCCGGGCCCTGCGGGCTTCCGCGACGTGAGCGGCCGGCGAGCGCGCGTCGACGGGCCCGGCCCCGGCACGGCGTCCGCGCCGGCCGATGTGCTCGTACGGGCAGGTCAGCAGGGGTATACGCGCATACCGGGTGACCGGGCCCGCACCGTGATGACGGTGCGGGCCCGGTTTTTCTCTCACTTACTCAACAGGTGATGAATTAATGCGCGGCAGGCCCTACGCTGATGGAAGTGGAGAAAAACCATCCATCTACGGGATGCGTGTGCCCTGCTGCCGCGCGTAGGCGAACACCCTCCGCGCCGCGCCCGCCACCCCTCGGCCGCCCGAGGAGGAATCCGTGACCGCCGACCGCGCCACCACCACCGGCACGGAGCCGCCGCGCATGCGGGCCGACGCGCGGCGCAATCGCGAGCAGATCCTGCGCGCGGCCCGAGAGGTCTTCGCCGCCCAGGGCCCGGAGGCGCCGCTGGACGAGATCGCCCGCCGCGCGGGCGTCGGCGTCGCCACCCTCTACCGGCGCTTCCCCAACCGCACCGACCTGATCCGCGGCGTGGCCATCGACGTGCTCACGGCCCTCGGCGAAGCCGCGCTGGCGGCGCGCGACGCCGAGGACGAGCCCTTCGAGGCGCTGCGCACCTTCATGCACGCGGCGCTCGACCTCAGACTCGGCTCCGTCATGCCCGCGCTCATCGGGCGCCTGGAGGCCGACGACGTACTCGACGGCGTACGACAGGACGCCGCCGACCCCGTACAGGAACTGGTCACCCAGGCCCAGGCGGCCGGCACGCTCCGTCCCGACGTGCGCTTCGGCGACCTGCCCCTGATGCTCATGCGGATCTCCCGACCCCTGGCCGGTGGACAACTCGCCGAAGACGGCGACCTGGCCCACCGCCAACTGGAGATCTACCTCGACGGCCTCCGCGCCCCGGGCACCTGCCACCAGCGGGCCACCCTCCCCGGACCCGCCGTCGACCTCGGCTGGTTCAAGCGGATCAGAACACGGCTGATCGGCAACCAGCCCCCGGCACGCCCACGGGCCTGACCCACACACCGCACAGCTCGTCCATGAGAGAGGCACCACCATGTCCGTCAGCGACCGCAGGCCAGGCGGCTCCTTCCCGGGGCCTGAGCTCGAGCCGGCGTCCGGAGCGGCCCGGGGAACCACGGCCGCGCCCACCGGCCAGCCCCCACGGACGCGCACCCACGACGCTGGCTCGCCCTCCTCTTCATCGGCATGGCCCAGTTGATGATCGTGCTCGACATCACGATCGTGAACATCGCCCTGCCGTCCGCGCAGCGCGACCTCGACATCTCGGCCGGCGACCGGCAGTGGGTGATCACGGCCTACACCCTCACCTTCGGCAGCCTGCTCCTCTTCGGCGGACGCATAGCCGACTACACGGGGCGCCGACGCACCTTCGTCATCGGCCTGTTGGGGTTCGCCGGCGCGTCGGCGCTCGGCGGCGCGGCGGGGAGCCTCGGCATGCTGCTCGCCGTCCGGGCGCTCCAGGGCGTCTTCGCCGCGCTGCTCGCCCCGTCCGCGCTCTCGCTCCTGGCCGTCATGTTCACGGAAGCGAAGGAACGCGCCAAGGCGTTCGGCGTCTTCGGCGCCATCGCCGCGGGCAGCGGCGCCCTCGGCCTCGTACTCGGCGGGCTGCTCACCGAGTACCTGAACTGGCGCTGGTGCCTGTACGTGAATGTGCCGATCGCCGTCGCCGCCGTCTTCGGCTGGTACGCGCTGCCCGCCGACACCCGGACCGGCGGCGGCCGGGCCCGCTTCGACATCCCCGGCGTGCTGCTGGCCGTCAGCGGCCTGGTGGCCGTGGTGTACGGCTGCAGCGAGGCGGAGGCGGACGGTTGGGACTCCGGCCGCGTCCTCGGCCTGCTGGCCGCGGGCGTCCTGCTGCTCGCTGCCTTCGTCGCGGTGGATCGGCGGGCCGGCACGCCGCTGCTGCCGCTACGCGTGGTCCTCGACCGGACCCGCGGCGGGGCCTACCTGGCGGTGGGCCTGGCGATGGTCGGCATGTTCGCGATGTTCCTGTTCCTCACCTACTACCTGCAGACCGTCAAGGACTACTCGGCGATCCTCACCGGGGTGGCCTTCCTGCCGCTGACGGCGGGCGTGCTGTTCGGCGCGGGTGGCATCGCCACGCGAGCGCTGCCCAGGGTCCCGCCGCGGGCCTTGGTGGCACCGGGGCTGCTGCTCGCCGCGGCGGGCGCGGCCTGGCTGATCCCGCTGGAGCCGGACAGCTCGTACGCGGCGGGCGTACTCCCCGCGGAGTTGCTGGTCGGCATGGGCATGGGCCTGGTGATGGCCCCGGCGATGAACTACGCCACGCACGGTGTACGCCCCGAGGACACCGGCATCGCCTCCGCCTCGGTCACCACGGCCCAGCAGATCGGCGGCTCGATCGGCACCGCCCTGCTCAACACGATCGCCGCCAGCACCACGTCCGACTACCTCAACGCGCACCGGCCGCCCACCCCGGACGTCGCCAGGCAGGCCCTGACGGAGGGGTTCTCGGACGCGTTCGTCGCGGCCTCGCTGATCCTCGTCGTGGCGGCGGCCGTGGTCGGGGCCCTCATGAACACCCCGCGTCCCAGCCGCGACGCCGACGCCCGCACCGGTGCCCAGCCGATGGCACCGCACCTGGGCTGACGAGACCGCCTGCGCACCCCGTCCCCCCGGCGCCCGTGGGGACGGGGACCCGGGGCGCGGGCTACCCCGTCGCCCGGCGGGACGGGGCGGGTGCCGCGCGGGGCGGCGATCCTGCCCGGGGGCACGGGGCACGGGGCACGGGGCACGGGGCACGGGGCACGGGGCACGGGGCACGGGGCAGCGACTCTGCCAACGGAGCACGGAGCGGGGCGGCGTCCGACGGGGCGTTGCACACCGACGCGGACTCGCCGTCGTGAACTCACGGACTACGGAAAGAGGGGATTGCCATGACACAGGCAGATGAGCGGGCCGAGGGGTTGACCGGGCTCGCGGAGACCTCCCTGGGCGTCGCGTTCCTGCGCGACCTGGAGCACCAGCGCGCGGACCGGTTGTTCGCGGACCCGTTCGCGCGGTTGTTCCTCGACGCGGCCGGAGACCTCGGCGCCTCCTGGACCGAGGTGCCCTCCGGGCCGACGGGGCCGTCGGGGCCCGGTTTCGTCGACCTGATGGCCGACCAGGTGGCGATGCGCACCGCGGCGCTGGACGCCGCACTGCTGGAGGCCGCGGCGGCGGGGCGTACGCAGGTGGTGTTGCTCGCCTGTGGTATGGACGCCCGCGCCTACCGCCTGGACTGGCCCGTGGGTACCCGCGTGTTCCAGGTGGACTTCGCGGCCGTGTTGGACTTCCGTACCCGGGCGTTGCGCGCGGCGGGGGTGCACCCACGCTGCGAGGTGGTCGACGTCGCCACCGACCTGCGGGAGGACTAGGGCGCGGCCCTCCGCGCGGCGGGGTTCGATCCCATGGCGCGCACCGCGTGGCTGGCCGAGGGGCTGGTGTACGGGCTGCCGTCGGTCGCCGCCGACGGGCTGATCGACGCGATCAGCGTGCTCTCGGCGCCCGGCAGCACGCTGGCCCTCGACCACGGCGAGGACGGGGAGCTGTTGCGGGCCGCCCGCACCGCTGTCTCGCCCGACTTCACCGACCTGTGGCAGGGCGGCCCCCGTACGGACCTCGACGTGTGGCTCCGCCGGGGTGGTTGGGCGCCGCTCATCCGCGATATCGGGCTGGTCGCGGTGGAGTACGGTCGCCCCACGCCGAAGGCGTTCGACCCGCGGCGGGCGGGCACCGGTCGCGGCTGGCTGGTCCAGGCCATGCGCCATCCGCTCCCCGCAGGTGATGTCCCGCAGGGGTTGGCGGGCGCCAGCGCCCCGTAACCCTAACCGGACCCCGATCCGTACGGGCGAGGGCAACACGGGCCCCGTGGCTTTCGGTCCTCCCAGGCGACGGGCGTGACGCATCCGGCGTGGCGCCCCTCGCGAAGGGACGCGTAATCCATGACACGTAGGCAACTGCGGCGCGGCGTCGGAGTTCTGGCCGTGGCCGGGGCGCTGACGGCCGTTGCCGCCTTACCGGCCACGGCGACCGGCGGCCCCGCCGACGGTGCGGGCCCCGCCGCCCGCGCCGGCGAACGGAGCTGCCCGCACGCCGAGACCGCTCGGGCGCTCGACGCGGTCGTCGCCGACGGCACCCCGGGCGTCGTGGCACGGGTCGACGACACTGACGGGGTGTGGCGGCGGTCGGTCGGGGTCGCCGACCGCGAGACGGGGCGGCCACGGCTCGCCCGGGACAGGTTCCGGGTGGGGAGCGTGACCAAGCCGTTCACGGCGACGGTGCTGCTGCAACTCGCCGCCGAGGGGCGACTGTCCCTCGACGACACGGTGCACACGTGGCTGCCCGGCCTGGTGCGGAACGCGTACGACGACGGCAGGCGGATCACCCTCCGCCAGTTGCTCAACCACACCAGCGGCATCGCCAACTACAACGACGATCCGGGCTTCCTGGCCAAGTTCACCGTGCAGAGGTTCCTCCAGCACCGGTACGACGGGGCGACGCCGCACGAACTGGTGGCCATCGGACTGGCCCCACCGCCGGTGTTCCCGCCAGGGGAGGGCTGGTCCTACTCCGACACGAACTACAGCCTGGCCGGCCTCGTCATCGAGAAGGCCACCGGCCACGACTACGAGGACGAGGTCGAGAACCGGATCATCAAGCCGCTGAAACTGACCTCCACCACGCTGCCGAGGTCATCCCCCACCCTGCCGGCCCCGCACGGCCGGCACTACTCACGGCTGTACGAGGAGGACCCGGCGGCCCCGGTGCACGACGTCACCGAGTTCAACCCGACGGTCGCCTGGGCGCCGGGAACTGTCATCTCCACGCCGCGCGACCTGAACACCTTCACCCGCGCGCTGCTGCTGCCCGCCGAGCAACTCGCCGAGATGCTCGACGGGGTCCCCGTACCGTCCGACGGCGACGAGACCCCGCCGACCGCGCCCCGCCGACCCGCGGACGAGACGCCCCGGGCCACCTACGGGTTGGGCATCCGGTCGTTCACCCTCTCCTGCGGTGTCACGGTGTGGGGCCACGGCGGACAGGTGCCGGGATCGCTGACGCGCACCGCGGCCACCCGCGACGGCCGGCACGTCCTGACGATGAACAGGAACGCCGACTACGGGGCCCAGGAGAGGGAGGACGCCACGCTGGAGGCGGAGTTCTGCCGACGCTGAACCAGGCTCCGGCCCGCCCCGTGCGCCCGCCCCGTCCCTCGTGCCGCCGGCCTCGTCGCCGCCCCGTCACCGCCTCGTCCCAGCCGTGACGGTGGCGACGCCGACGGCGCCGCCGGCCCCGTACGCCGCTGACACGACGCGCGCCGCCGGGTGCCCGAAGCACGCGGTCGGGTAGCCCTACGGCACGCGACCGGGCAGCCCTACACGCGCGCCAGACGTGCCTTCTTCAGCGCCATGTGCAGCAGCAGCCGGTCCTCGCCGGCGTCGAGGTCGAGGCCGGTCAACTGCTCCACCCGGGAGAGCCGGTAGTAGAGCGTCTGGCGGTGGATGCCGAGGGCCTGGGCGGTGCGGCCCGCCTTGCCCGCCCGGTCCAGGAACTCCTCGGCGGTCCGGGCCAGCTCCGTGTGGCCCAGTTCGAGGAGTGGTCGTATGGCCGGGTCCGGCTCGGTGGCCGGCAACCCGGTCAGGAGCCGGTACGGGCCGACGTCCGCCCAGTTGACGACGGGCCCGAAGCGTTCGTCGGCGCGGGCCGCGCGCGCGGCGGCCAGCGCCTCGCGCCAGGCGGCTGGCAGTTCGCCGAGCTCGCGGCGTACGTCGCTCACGCCGGCCGCGGCGCCCCGCGCCCCGTGCGCCGTGGCGGCGGGCACGGCGCGGCCGCCACGGCCGGCCGCGCCCCGCACGGTGCGCCCCGTGCCCCGTGCCCCGTGCCCCGTGCTCCGTGCCCCGTCCGCCGACCCACGCCCGCCGGCGTCGGCCGGGCCGGAGCGCGGCCCGGTCTCGGCGCCCGCCGCGCGCGGCGAACGCAGCAGTTGCTCCGCCGTCGCGTGCGCCGGGTCCAGCGACGCACCGGAATGCAGCCGCGCCAGCGCGGCCAGGCTCGTCCTCGGCGCGTGGTGCGCGCCCGTCGACCCCGCGCCGGCGCCCGGACCAGCGGCCCGGGCCCGGCCGGCGATGGCGCAGACGGCGGCGAGCCCCGACAGGTTGGGCAGCGGACCGGCCTCCGCGGGGTTCTCGGTGTCCCAGGGCGTGACGGCGACGACGGCGAGCGGGCCCCGCGCCGCCCCGCGCAGCGCATCGCGCAGCGCCGCCTCCGCCTCGTCCCGCCCCGCGGGCGGCCCCACCAGGAGGGCCCGGAGCAACTCGCCCAGCTCCGCTCCGCTGCGCGCCTCGGCCGCCAGCAGGGCGCCGATCCTTGCCGTCGTCTCCATTGCCTGGGCGAGCCGCGGGTCGGTCTGGGCGCCGGGGCGCCCGAGTTCCAGGTCGGCGAGGTGGCCGTCGTCGAGCAGCCACACGTAGCCGTGCACGACGCCCCGGTGCCGTACGGGCAGGCAGATGCGCCCCATGAAGACCCCGGCCGCGGGGTCGGGCGGGATGTGCAACGGGGCCTGCGCGCGTGCGATGCCGAAGCCCTCGAACCACGCCCGGACCGCCGCCGTCGAACGGCGCTGGAGGATGGAACGGGTGCGGACCGGGTCCATGGCCAGGTCGTCGCCGCTGTCGTGCACCCCGAACGCGATCAGCCCGAAGTCCCGGTCCTCCAGGGTCGCGGGGGCGCCCAGGGTCGCCGAGATCTCGTCCACGAGTTGCTGGTAGTCGCCGCGCATCCGCCGCGTGGCCCCCTTCGAGGTGGCTGGCTTTCGAGGTGTCTGGATGAGCCCTCGCGCCCCTCGGGCGGGTACGCCGCCCGAGGAACACGTGGGGGAGGTGGGGTGGTGGTTGAGAGCTGGAGCGGCGGCTCCGGCCGCCGTGGCCGGCTCCCGGTCGCGTCAGCCGCGCTCGACTGGCCGTGCGGTCGCGACGTTCACGCGGCGCTCCGGCACCGCGCGTGCTTCAGGTGTTCCACGCGCTCCCCGTTTTTCATGCTTCCGTGCTCCGTGCGGCTTGTGTGCCGTGTGGCTTGTGCTCCGCGTCCCGCGTGCTCCGTACTCCTTGCTCGTCCCGCCCCGCGTGCGTCCTGCTCTGGGTGCCCCGTGCCCCGTGCCCCGTGCCCCGTGCCGGTGCGTGGCGCCGTCGCCGCACCCCGTACGCGCCGACTGGGTGAGCCCCCGACCGGCTGAGTCCCCGACCGGACGAGCCCCCGACCGGACGAGGTCCTGGCGGACCGCCCGGCGGATGTCCGGCGCGCACCCCAGGGCGCACTCCCAAGGCGTACCCCGGGGCGCACGCCTGGCGCGTACCGCAGCGCATTGCCGGAACCATTGTCATACATCTGTCTGAGATCCTGGCCACCAACGCGTGACAGGTGTCGATGGTCGCGCGCCGGCGCGCTCCATAAGTTTCACAGTGGCTCACCTTGCCGTCGTGGCCCTGGCCGCCCGGCGCTATCAGCCTTGACAAGAACCATCGCAACGTGGAGGTGCCCCGTGCTGGGTCCCGTGCTGCTCGCCGCGTCACGCAGCGACGCCATCCGCCGTATCGTCTCGGCCGCGCCGGTCACCCGCCCCATGGTGGACCGTTTCGTCGCGGGCGAGCTGCTGGAGCCGACCATGTCGGTGATCCTGGGCCTGACCGAGCGCGGTCTCGACGTGACCATGGACTTTCTCGGTGAAGACATCACCGACCCGGCCGAGGCGCTGCGCAACCGCGATGCCTACCTGGCGCTGACCGAGGAGCTGGCCCCGCTGGGCCTCGGTGCCCGCACGGAGATGTCGGTCAAGCTCTCCGCCTTCGGCCAGGCGCTGCCCGGCGGCCATGACCTCACCCTGGCGAACGTCACGCCCGTCGTGGAGGCCGCGGCCGAGGCCGGCATGAACGTGGCCCTGGACATGGAGGACCACACCACCACCGACTCCACGCTGGCGATCCTCAGCGAGCTGCGGAAGAAGTACCCGTCGACTGGCGCCGTGGTGCAGTCGTACCTGTTCCGCACCGAGGAGGACTGCCACGCGCTGGCCACCCAGGGCTCGCGGGTGCGCCTGGTCAAGGGCGCCTACAAGGAGCCCTCCGACGTCGCCTTCCAGGACAAGCGCGAGGTCGACAAGGCGTACGTGCGCTGCCTGAAGATCCTCATGGCCGGTGACGGCTACACGATGATCGGCTCCCACGACCCGCGCCTGGTCGCCATCGCGCAGGAACTCGGCCGGCGCTACGGCCGCAAGCTGGACGAGTACGAGTTCCAGATGCTGTTTGGCATCCGCGTCGCCGAGCAGGAGCGCCTGCTGGCCGAGGGGCACCGGATGCGCATCTACGTGCCGTACGGCACGGACTGGTACGGCTACTTCATGCGCCGTCTCGCGGAGCGCCCCGCCAACATGACCTTCTTCCTGCGCTCGCTGGTCAGCCGCGGCTGACCGCCCCACCGGCGCGCCCTGGCGGCCCCGCCGGCCGCCGGGCCCGCCCCGTGCGCCGGCGTGAACCGGCCCGTGGGCATCCCCACACGCCGCCCCGTTCGGCGGCCGACAGGAGTAAGACTGGCAGGGGGCGCCCTGCGACCGGCGAGCGCCGGCACCCCTGGCGCCCCACCCAGCCGCCCGGCGCAGGCCAGCGCGGAGCGGAGCGCGGACGGCACCGGAGGGGCCGCCGCACGGGGCCGAGCCGGCGCCGTGGCGGCAGCCCGACGGCCCCGCGGCCTGGTGGCCCCCGTGCCGCCGCCCTTACGTTCCGTACGCAGAACGTTTTCGTACGCAGACCCGACGATCGAAGGAGACACGGCCATGGACGCTGTGACCCACGTCCCCGCGCCGGTGAACGAGCCGGTGCACACCTACGCAGCCGGCACTCCCGAGCGCGCCCGTCTTGAGATCAAGCTCAAGGAGCTTGGCGAAAACCCCATCGACCTGCCGATGACCATCGGTGGCGAGAAGCGGATGGGCGGCGGCGACCGCTTCGACGTCGTACAGCCGCACAACCACGCCGCCAAGCTCGGCACCTACGCGAACGCCACCACCCAGGACGCCCAGGACGCGGTGGACGCCGCGCTGGCCGCCGCCCCCGCGTGGCGCGCCCTGGCCTTCGACGACCGCGCCGCGATCATCCTCAAGGCCGCCGAGCTGCTCTCCGGCCCCTGGCACGAGACGCTGGCCGCCTCCACGATGCTGGGCCAGTCCAAGACCGCCCAGCAGGCGGAGATCGACACCCCCTGTGAGCTGGTCGACTTCTGGCGCTTCAACGTGCACTTCGCGCGCCAGATCATGGCCGAGCAGCCGATGGCCAACGCTCCGGGCGTGTGGAACCGCAGCGACCACCGGCCGCTCGAGGGCTTCGTCTACGCCATCACCCCGTTCAACTTCACCGCCATCGCCGGCAACCTGCCGACCGCCCCGGCGCTGATGGGCAACACGGTCGTGTGGAAGCCGTCCCCGACCCAGACCCACGCCGCCGTGCTGCTGATGCAGCTCCTGGAGGAGGCCGGGCTGCCGAAGGGCGTCATCAACCTGGTGACCGGCGACGGCATCGCCGTCTCCGAGGTGGCCCTGAACCACCCCGACCTGGCGGGTATCCACTTCACTGGCTCGACCAAGACCTTCCAGTACCTGTGGAAGACGGTCGGCAACAACATCGAGAAGTACAAGACCTACCCGCGCCTGGTCGGCGAGACCGGCGGCAAGGACTTCATCGTCGCCCACCCGTCCGCCGACCCGGCGGTCCTCAAGACGGCGATGACCCGTGGCGCCTTCGAGTTCCAGGGCCAGAAGTGCTCCGCTGCCTCGCGCGCCTACGTGCCGCGCTCGCTGTGGGAGAACGGCCTCAAGGAGGAGTTCGCCGCCGAGGTGGACGCCCTGACCATGGGTGACGTCACCGACCTGTCGAACTTCATGTCGGCCGTCATCGACGAGCGGTCCTTCGCGAAGAACAAGGCCGCCATCGACCGCGCCAAGGCCGACCCGACGATCGAGGTCGTCGCCGGCGGCACGTACGACGACAGCGTGGGCTACTTCGTCCGTCCGACGGTGCTCGTCTCGACCGACCCCGAGAACGAGATCTTCAAGGACGAGTACTTCGGTCCCATCCTCGGCGTCTTCGTCTACGACGACGAGAAGTACGACGAGATGCTCACCCAGATGGAGTCCGCCTCGGCGTACGGCCTGACCGGCTGCGTCATCGCCCAGGACCGCGCCGCTGCCGCCGCCACCTGTGAGGCGCTGCGCTTCGCGGCGGGCAACTTCTACATCAACGACAAGCCGACCGGCGCCGTCGTCGGTCAGCAGCCGTTCGGTGGCGGTCGCGCGTCCGGCACGAACGACAAGGCCGGTGCCAAGCAGAACCTGATGCGCTGGACCTCCACCCGCTCCATCAAGGAGACCCTGGTCCCGCCGACCGACTACCGCTACCCGCACATGGGCTGATCAGCCCCACACACCGGCCGGACCGACCCGGTCGGTCCGGTCCGGCGCGCGCCACGCGTGCGCGCCACCAGCTTCCGCCCCCGTCTGGTCCCCCAACCGGCCGGGGGCGGAACGTACCCGGTGCCAGCGCCGCCCCGAGCGCGCCCCATACGCGGCCGACCCCGCCCCGCTCCAGCCCCGCCCCTGCCCCCGTCCATCCGCGCGCGCCGTGCGGCCCGCCCGTGTGGAGCGTGCTTCCCACAGGTGGCGTAGCGCACCGGACGGGGCCGGAGGTGTCCAACAGGCGGGACGCCCAGGTCAGGTGCCAGCGGAGCCTCGGAAGTGCCGCCGTCTCAGATAGTAGGAAGTCCGAGTAATGGGGCAGACAGCTCCGCTTCGCTGGCTTACGTTGGTGGAAGCCGAACGTCTCGCTCCATCGAGCGACGGCGGATGAGCCGGCTGCGTCGCGCAGGTGACCCCTGCCGTATCCAGGCTCCCGCCCTTCCGGCGATTCCATTCCCCTTCGGGTTCTGGCATTGGCATTGGAGACGTGCATCACCGAACGGGGCGACGAACGAGCCGTCAACGCGCCCCTTGGCCGGGGCGTTCGCGGGGGCGACGGGGCAGGCGTCGGCGTTGGCGGAGCCGGCGAGCAGGCCGGCTCCGGCGACCGTGCCCGCGGTCGCCGCGCCGGCGCGCAGGGCGCCGGGTCGCGACAGTTTGGCGCGTAGGTAGGCGTGTTGTTCCGGCATGGACATCCGGCGGGCCAGCTCATCGGGGATGCCGAGCCGGGGGAGATCGGCGGGACCAGGGGGGTGGGGGCCCGGCTGGCGGGAATGAGCGGGCATTATAGCAAAGCTCCCAGCCGTGATCAACTCTGGGCTGTACCACGGCCGTATCTGGGGTGAACGCCACCTGTCCGGCGAGCGCCCGTCCGAACTGTGGACATGACGTGTCAACGAATGGGACGAAGAGTAGGGTCCTCGCATGTCTCGCAGCATTCGCCTCGCAGTGATCCCCGGTGACGGAATCGGCCAGGAAGTGGTGGCCCAGGGCCTCAAAGTGCTCTCGGCGGTGCTTCCGCAGGACGTGAAGCTGGAGACCCGGGAGTACGACCTCGGCGCGCGGCGCTGGCACGCGACCGGGGAAACCATGCCCGACGCGGAACTCGAGTCGCTCAAGGACCACGACGCGATCCTGCTCGGCGCGATCGGCGACCCGTCCGTGCCCTCCGGCGTCCTGGAGCGCGGCCTGCTGCTCAAGCTGCGGTTCGCCTTCGACCACTACGTCAACCTCCGCCCCTCCAAGCTCTTCCCGAACACCCCGACGCCGCTCGCCGGCCGCCCCGAGATCGACTTCGTCGTGGTCCGCGAGGGCACCGAGGGCCCGTACACCGGAAACGGCGGCAGCCTGCGCACCGGAACGCCGGCCGAGGTCGCCACCGAGGTGAGCGTCAACACCGTGTACGGGGTGGAGCGCGTGGTGCGCGACGCGTACGAGCGGGCCAACGCCCGCCCCCGCAAGAAGCTGACGCTCGTGCACAAGAACAACGTCCTGGTCTACGCGGGCTACCTATGGAAGAACATCTTCGACCGGGTCGGCCAGGAGTACCCGGACGTCACCACCGACTACCTGCACGTCGACGCGGCGACGATCTTCTTCGTCACGCAGCCGGAGCGCTTCGACGTCATCGTCACCGACAACCTCTTCGGCGACATCGTCACCGACCTCGCCGCCGCCGTCACCGGCGGCATCGGGCTGGCCGCCAGCGGCAACATCAACCCGACCGGCGCCTTCCCGTCCATGTTCGAGCCGGTCCACGGCTCGGCCCCCGACATCGCGGGCACCGGCAAGGCCGACCCGACCGCCACGGTGCTCTCCGTCGCGCTGCTGCTGCGACACCTGGGGTACGAGGCGGAGGCGGCCCGCGTCGAGACTGCGGTCACCGAGGACCTGGCCGCCCGCGACGGCGTGACCCGGACCACGGACGAGATCGGCGACGCGCTCGCCATCCGGGTCACCGCCTGACGCGTACGCCGCGCATCCGGCGGCGCGTGACGAACGCGACGCGCTGACCGGTCATACGGACCGCTTCCTCGTGGCCCCGTGCTGACGCGCGGGGCCACGAGGCGTCCGCGCGCGGACGACCGTTCCGCCGTGCCCGTGCTCCGCTGCTGTTTCCCGTACGGGGCGCCGCGCGGCACCGATCCTCCCGTCGGCGGGGAACGGCGTCGGCCCGAAGCGGACGTTCGCTTCCAGGTCGGTGGCCGCGGCCACAAACGATGATGGGAGCCTTCTCACCGTCGCTGTGCTTCCGCGCGGTGGGGTGCGACTATCGAGGTCAGGCCCGCGCGCGCCGAGGTGCGGCCTTGTGTTCCCTGGACGGTTGCGCACGAGCGATAATCGAACGTGGGGCCGCAACACAAGGCGAATCTTGGACGTTATAGCCGACTGACAGGGACGGAAGTAAGCGCGGTCCGCCGAACCCACCTGGCGAAGGACACGTACTCATGACGACGACCACGATCGAGCTCAAGCCCTCCTCGCATCCGCTGCCGGCCGCGGAGCGCGAGGAGATTCTGGCCAGCCCCGGGTTCGGCCGCCACTTCACCGATCACATGGTGACCATCAAGTGGACCGAGGGTCGCGGTTGGCACGAGGCCCAGCTCGTTCCGTACGCGCCGCTGTCGATCGACCCGGCCAACATGACGTTGCACTACGCGCAGACCATCTTCGAGGGCTTCAAGGCGTACCGCCAGCCCGACGGCACCGTCGCCACCTTCCGCCCCGATGCCAACGCCGCCCGCTTCCAGGCGTCCGCCCGCCGGCTGGCCATGCCCGAGCTGCCGGTCGAGACCTTCATCGCGGCCTGCGACGCCCTGGTCACGCAGGACAAGGCATGGATGCCGGCCAGCGGTGAACAGTCGCTGTACCTGCGGCCCTTCATGATCGCCACCGAGGTCGGCCTCGGTGTGCGCCCGGCCAACGAGTACCTGTTCGTGGTCATCGCCTCTCCCGCCGGCGCCTACTTCCCCAGCGGTGTGAAGCCGGTGTCGGTGTGGCTGTCCGAGGAGTACGTCCGCGCGGCCCCCGGCGGCACCGGCGCCGCGAAGGCCGGCGGCAACTACGCCGCGTCCCTGGTCGCCCAGGCGCAGGCCGCCGAGAAGGGCTGCCACCAGGTGGTCTGGCTGGACGCCATCGAGCGCCGCTGGATCGAGGAGATGGGCGGCATGAACCTCTACTTCGTCTACCGCTTGGGCGACTCGGTGCGCATCGTCACCCCTGAGCTGTCCGGCTCCCTGCTGCCCGGCATCACCCGCGCCTCGCTCCTCAAGATCGCCGAGGACCTGGGGTACGAGTTCGAGGAGGGCCGCATCTCCGTCGACGACTGGAAGAACGGCAACGCCGACGGCTCGCTGACCGAGGTCTTCGCCTGCGGCACCGCCGCCGTCGTCACCCCCGTCGGCTCCGTGAAGTCCGCCCGCGCCGACTGGACGGTGGGCGATGGCCAGCCCGGTGAGATCACCATGAAGCTGCGCACCGCGTTGCTGGACATCCAGACGGGCGCCGCGCCCGACACCCACCACTGGATGCACCCGCTGGGTTGATCGCCACTGATCGCCATCGATCACCACTGATCGCCGACGGGCCCGCCCTACGTCGCCGCCACCGCGCGTGTGGGCGGGCCCTCGCGCGTCGACCCCGCCCCCGTGCCCCGTGGGGGGTGCGGCCAAGCCCCCGCGCCCCGTACCCCGTTGGGGGCGCGCCCCCGTGCTCCGTGCTCCGTGTCCCGTTACGGTCCACGCCCCGTGCCTCGTGCTCCGGCAGGGTGGCCGCGCCTTGTGAGCCCGTACGCCGCCGCCTGGTCAGGCCGCACCGCATTGCATCGGTAAGGCGGGACGGCGCGCGGTGGCCGGCCGGGGCTCCCGCATCGTGAGACGGGCGGGTGTCGCACCGGGGCGTGTGGCACACTCCTGCCGTGCTCTCGTTCGCCATGATTATTGGCAGCAGGCGCGCCGGTCCGCAGTGACCGCCCCGTACGAACCGAGTACCGCGCGGACACCGTCGTCTGAGACCCGCGCGCAGACCTCTCGCACCCGCGAGGGGTTTTTTCGTTTCCTGGACCGTCTGCCCCAGGGGACGGAGCGCACGGGAGCATAGTGGGGACGGTGGAACCGGTCATTCCGGTAGACCGAGATCCCGACAGGAGCCAGATCAGCATGACGGACGCACTCGACGACAACTTCCACGTGTTCGACACCACGCTGCGCGACGGAGCACAGCGCGAGGGCATCAACCTCACCGTCGCGGACAAGCTGACGATCGCCCGGCACCTGGATGCGTTCGGCGTGGGGTTCATCGAAGGCGGCTGGCCCGGCGCCAACCCCCGGGACACGGAGTTCTTCGCCCGCGCCCGCGCCGAGATCGACTTCCAGCACGCCCAGCTCGTCGCGTTCGGCGCGACGCGCCGGGCCGGGACGCGGGCCCAGGACGACCCGCAGGTGTGGGCGCTGCTCGATTCCGGGGCGCCGGTCATCACGCTCGTCGCCAAGTCCCACGACCGGCACGTGGAACTCGCGCTGCGGACCACGCTGGAGGAGAACCTGGAGATGGTGCGGGACACCGTCTCCTACCTCCGCTCCCAGGGCCGCCGGGTGTTCGTCGACTGCGAGCACTTCTTCGACGGCTACCGGGGCAACCCCGGCTACGCCAAGCAGGTCGTCAGCGCGGCGCACGTGGCGGGCGCCGACGTGGTCGTGCTGTGCGACACCAACGGCGGCATGCTGCCCGCCCAGGTGCAGGCGGTCGTCGCCACGGTGCTCGCCGACACCGGTGCGCGCTTGGGCATCCACGCCCAGGACGACACGGGGTGCGCCGTCGCCAACACCCTGGCCGCCTTGGACGTGGGCGCCACCCACGTGCAGTGCACGGCCAACGGCTACGGCGAACGGGTCGGCAACGCCAACCTGTTCCCGGTCGTCGCCGCCCTTGAGCTGAAGTACGCCAAGACGGTGCTGCCCGCGGGGGCGCTCGCCGAGATGACGCGGGTCTCCCACGCCATCGCGGAGGTCGTCAACCTCACGCCCTCAACCCACCAGCCCTACGTCGGCGTCTCGGCCTTCGCCCACAAGGCCGGCCTGCACGCCTCGGCGATCAAGGTGGACCCGGACCTGTACCAGCACATCGACCCGGAGCGGGTCGGCAACACCATGCGCATGCTGGTCTCCGACATGGCGGGCCGCGCGTCCATCGAGCTCAAGGGCAAGGAACTCGGCATCGACATCAGCGACGACCGCGCGCTGGTCGCCCGGGTCGTGGAGCGGGTCAAGGAACGCGAGTTGGCGGGCTACACGTACGAGGCGGCCGACGCCTCCTTCGAGTTGCTGCTCCGCGCCGAGGTGGAGGGCAGGGCGCGCCGGTACTTCCGGGTCGAGTCCTGGCGCGGCATCGTCGAGACCCGCCCGGACGGCACGCACGCCAACGAGGCCACCGTGAAGCTGTGGGCCAAGGGCGAGCGCATCGTGGCCACGGCGGAGGGCAACGGCCCCGTGAACGCCCTGGACCGGGCGCTCCGGGTGGGCCTGGAACGGATCTACCCGCACCTGGTCGGCCTGGAGTTGGTCGACTACCAGGTCCGCATCCTGGAGGGCCGGCACGGCACCGAGTCCACCACCCGGGTCCTGGTCTCTACCGGCGACGGCCGGGGCGAATGGGCCACGGTGGGCGTCGGCGACAACGTGATCGCCGCCTCCTGGGAGGCGCTGGAGGACGCGTACACCTACGGCCTGCTGCGCGCGGGGGTCGAACCGCAGGAGTAGGCGACGCGGGGCGGGGCGGTCCCGGCGTGGGGGAGTGGCGGCCGGGCATGACGGCGGGACGGGGCGGGGCGGCCGGCCCCGTCGCCCCGCTTCAGCCGTCCGGTCATGCCCGGCCCCGTCGCCCCGTGCCGGCCCGGCCCCGTCGCGGCCCGGCTCGCCGCCCCGTGGCGAAGGCACCGTAGCGGCGAGCCCGCACCCGCCGGGCCCGGCCGGCCCGGGGGCGGCGAACGCACCGCGGCCCCGGCCGGCCCACGGGGGAGGGCTCGGTCGGGGCCGCGGAGTTCGGGGGTCAGGCCCCGGGGCGGCCTTGACGGCGGAGATGTCGAAGGTGAGCTTCACCTTGTCGCTGACCATGACGCCACCGGTCTCCAGGGCGGCGTTCCACGTCAGGCCCCAGTCGGAGCGCAGGATGGTGGCGCTGACCTCGAAGCCGACCCGCTCGGCCCCGTAGACGTCGGTCGCCGCGCCGTTGAAGTCGAGGTCGATGCTGACCGGACGGGTGACGTCCTTGATGGTCAGGTCGCCGGTGACGCGGAAGGTCTCGTCGTCGGTCTGCTCGACGCCGGTGCTGCGGAAGGTCATCAGCGGGAAGCGCTCGGCGTCGAAGAAGTCCTCGCCGAGCAGGTGCGCGTCGCGGTCCTTGATGCCGGTGTCGACGCTGGCGATCCTGACGTCGATGCTGGCGCTGGAGCGGGCCGGGTCGGCGCCGTCGAGGCGCAGGGTGCCCTCGTGCTCGATGAACGAGCCGCGCACGTTGGTGACCATGGCGTGGCGCACCGTGAAGCCGATGCTGCTGTGTGCCGGGTCGATCGTGTACTCACCCGTGAGCCCCGCGAGGGCCGGGTTCGCCTGGGGCGCCGCGGCGTCGATGACGGCGGTGCCAGTGGCGGTGGTGGCGGCGTGAGCGGCCGGGACGGTGTTGCGCTTGCGGTTGAACAGAGCCATGGCTCCTCCTCTGGGGCATTGTTGTTCAATTTTCAACGAAATTCATCGTAGCGGCATTCCGTTCAATTTTCAACCTTCTCGTTTCCGGGAGTCCCCGCGCCGTGCCCCGTGCCCCGGGTCCGCCCCGCCCCACGCGCCGCGCCCCGTGCCCCGTGCCCCGTGCGAGGCCATCGCCCCCGCCCCGTACCCGTCCCGCCCCGCACCCGTGGCGCTCCGTTCACGTCGGGCCTCTGGCGGACGCGCGTAGAACTCGGGCATCATCCTGGGGCTCCACCTGCACAGCAGACCCGCCCCACCGTCCGGTCCGTCCTCAGCAGGAGGTTCCCCCATGTATCACGCGCTGTCCGGCAGCCGCCGTCCGCGCCGTGTCGTGCGGTCCCTACTCACCGCCCTCGCGCTGGCGCTCGGTGCTCTGTTCGCGCCCGGTGTCGGCGTCGTCGGTGGCGCCACCGAGGCGCACGCGGTCACGAAGCTGAGCCACGCGCAGGCCACCGCGATGTTCCGGGACGCCGGCATCACCTGGTCGTCCTCCGGCGGCTGCTCCGACCGCGACCAGCCGAACTGCACCTCGTTCACGCAGCTCAACCTCAGCTCCGCGCAGGGCGCCCAGACACTCAAGCAGGCCAGCCGGTGCGCGCTGAACATCACCGGTGGTACCGAGACCGGGCACGCCAGTGGTACGTACAGCCACTGGAACGGCTAAAAGCTCGACTTCAGCCTCTCCACCTGCCTGTCGAACTACATCACCGGCACGTTCGCGTCCATCGGCGGATCGAAGTGGAAGTCGGCCTCCGGCAACATCTACTACCGTGAGACCAACCACTGGGACGTGACGTACTACAACTGCGGCGGTTGCTGACCCCGCCCACCCCCTACCGCGCCGGCCCTGTCATCCGCCCCGCTGGGGCCGCTGGCGGGGCCGGTGGAGTGCGCGACGCTGTGGAGGGGGCGCACCAGGGTGGCCCCCTATGCTTTGTGGGGTATACACAGGGGAAAATGGGGATTAGGTGCCCGACAATGCGGGAAGAGTGCCGCACAGTTCTGCCGCCTGCGACACGAAAATGTTCACGACGTTGTAGGAAAACGACATGAGGTTCCCAGCCCTGGGGAACGTACCGTCTTGGCATGACCAATCTCGAAGGTGCGCCCGTAGCGGCGAGTGACGTCCGTGGGCGCGTCGCCGAGCTGCACGCCATTCGCGAGCAAGCTCGGCGCGGCCCGAGCGAGCGGACGACCGAGGCGCAGAAGGCCAAGGGCAAGCTGACGGCCCGGGAGCGGATCGACCTCCTGCTCGACGAGGGCTCCTTCAACGAGGTCGAACCCCTGCGGCGACACCGTGCGGTCGGCTTCGGCCTGGAGGCCAAGAAGCCCTACACCGACGGCGTCATCACCGGTTGGGGCACGGTGCACGGCCGCACTGTCTTCGTCTACGCGCACGACTTCCGGATCTTCGGCGGCGCGCTCGGCGAGGCCCACGCCACCAAGATTCACAAGATCATGGACATGGCCATCGCGGCCGGCGCGCCGCTGGTGTCCCTCAACGACGGTGCGGGGGCCCGCATCCAGGAGGGTGTCTCCGCGCTTGCCGGGTACGGCGGCATCTTCCAGCGCAACACCCGCGCCTCCGGCGTCATCCCACAGATCTCGGTGATGCTCGGCCCGTGCGCCGGCGGTGCCGCGTACAGCCCCGCGCTGACCGACTTCGTGTTCATGGTGCGCGAGACCTCGCAGATGTTCATCACGGGCCCCGACGTCGTACAGGCGGTCACCGGCGAGAAGGTCTCCCAGAACGGGCTCGGCGGCGCCGACGTCCACGCGGAGACCTCGGGCGTGTGTCACTTCGCCTACGACGACGAGGAGACCTGCCTCGAAGAGGTGCGCTACCTCCTGTCCCTGCTGCCGCAGAACAACCGGGAGAACCCGCCCGTCGCCGAGGCGGCCGACCCCGCCGACCGGCGCGGCGAGGCGCTGCTCGACCTGGTGCCGGCCGACGGCAACCGGCCGTACGACATGCGCAAGGTCATCGAGGAGATCGTCGACGACGGCGAGTATCTGGAGGTCCACGAGCGCTGGGCGACCAACATCATCTGCGCGCTCACCCGGCTCGACGGGGCCGTTGTCGGCATCATCGCCAACCAGCCGCAGTCGCTGGCCGGCGTGCTCGACATCGAGGCGTCGGAGAAGTCCGCGCGCTTCATCCAGATGTGCGACGCCTTCAACATCCCGCTGGTCACCCTGCTCGACGTGCCCGGCTTCCTGCCCGGCGTGGACCAGGAGCATGGCGGCATCATCCGGCACGGCGCCAAGATGCTGTACGCGTACTGCAACGCCACCGTGCCGCGGATCTCGGTGATCCTGCGCAAGGCGTACGGCGGTGCCTACATCGTCATGGACTCCCAGTCGATCGGGGCCGACCTCACCTACGCCTGGCCGACCAACGAGATCGCCGTGATGGGCGCCGAGGGCGCGGCCAACGTCATCTTCCGCAAGCAGATCGCCAGCGCCGACGACCCGGAGGCCATGCGCGCCCGCATGGTCAAGGAGTACAAGTCCGAGCTGATGCACCCGTACTACGCCGCCGAGCGGGGCCTGGTCGACGACGTGATCGACCCGGCCGACACCCGCGAGGTGCTGACCCGTTCCCTGGCGATGCTGCGCAACAAGCACGCCGACCTGCCGTCCCGCAAGCACGGCAACCCGCCGCAGTAACCGCCGTAGTAATGGAGACGAAGAGCCTGTGAGCACTGCAACCGAGCCCACCGCCCGCACGTTGACCGACACCGTTGTCCGGGTGGAGCGGGGCCACGCCGACGCCGAGGAACTGGCCGCCGTCACCGCGGTCCTGCTCGCCCGCGCCGCCGCCACGCAGCACCTCACAGCGCCGCCAGCGCCCCGCCGCTCGACCGCCGGCTGGCGTCGCCTGGAGCGCACGCCCGGTTTCCGGGCGCCGCACAGCTGGCAGGGCTGACCGGCCCGCCGGACGGTATCCAGCACGAAGCCCCCGTTGCTCTTCGGAGCGGCGGGGGCTTTTCGGGTCGCGGGGGCCGGCGGCTCCCGGTCGGGGAGCGCGGCCGGCCGCGGCCGGGGGAGGGGCGGCGCGTGCCGCGGCCCGTCCCCGCCCCGGCCTGCGTCGGGTCAGCGGAGGCGGGCCATCAGCGCGTGCTCGACCAGGGTGATCAGCGCGCTCTTCGCCTCGTTGCGGTGCCGGGCGTCGGTGACGATGATCGGCGCGTCCGGTCCGATCTGGAGCGCCTCGCGGACCTCGTCGGGGGTGTACGGCTGGTGCCCGTCGAAGCCGTTGAGGGCGATGACGAACGGCAGGCCGGAGTTCTCGAAGTAGTCGACGGCCGGGAAGCAGTCGGCCAGTCGGCGCGTGTCGACCAGCACCACGGCGCCGATCGCACCGCGTACGAGGTCGTCCCACATGAACCAGAAACGGTCCTGCCCGGGCGTGCCGAACAGGTAGAGGATCAGGTCCTGGTCGAGCGTGATGCGGCCGAAGTCCATGGCCACCGTGGTGGTGGTCTTGTCCGGCGCGTGCGTGAGGTCGTCGATCCCCGCCGATGCGGAGGTCATCACGGCCTCGGTGCGTAGCGGATTGATCTCCGAGACCGCGCCGACGAACGTGGTCTTGCCCACGCCGAAGCCGCCCGCCACCACGATCTTCGCGGAGGTGGTGGAGCGGGCTGCACCGCTAGAGCTTGCGAAGTCCACTGAGCACCCTTTCGAGCAGTGTCACGTCAGGCTGACCGCCGGCGGTTTCGTCGCCGCCCAGCTGATGGATGGCGACGAGCCCCGCCTCGGCCAGGTCGGCGACGAGGATGCGGGAGACGCCAAGGTGGATGGAGAGGAGTGCGGAGATCTCGGCGACCGACTTGATCTCCCGGCACAGGTGGCAGATCCGCTGGTGCTCAGGGAGTTGGCCCTGGAGCTGGGACGGATCGGCGGTGGTGCTCACCAGCGCCTCGATGGCGAGCTGGTAGCGCGGACGCGTGCGGCCACCGGTCATCGCGTACGGGCGCACCAAGGGGTTGTGCGCGCTACCGGCCGGTGCCGGCTCCGGCTCGTGCCGTTGCGGCGGCACCGGTTCGATGCGCGGGCTGTGCGGATGGCGCGGCCCGGCGGGGGGTTCGTAGCCCGGCTGGGGCTGTGGCTGTCGTTGCGGCTGCGCGTGGCGGCGCGGCTGGCCGTAACCCTGCTTGTACGGCTGTCGCGGAGAGGACTGCTGTTGCGGGTCGGCGTGCCACGAGCCGCCCGGCCGCCGCGCACCGTACTGGTCCTGGCCCGGCTGGCTCTGACCGTACTGGTCCTGGCCGGGGTGGCTCTGCTGGGGGTGCGGCTGCTCGGCCGCGCCCGGCTGGCGCTGGGCCGCGGGCCGGATCCGACGGCTGGGCGCGGAGGGGAAGTTGAACCGGTTCAGCGGCGCCTGGCCCTGGGGGTCAGGCTGCTGCCCTTCGCCGTACGAATAGCCGTTCGGGGGCGTTGCCACGGTTCCTCCTCCAACTCGCCTGTCTGCCGGTCGCGCCACCGCACCCTATGGCGCGGTGGCGCGAAACGCACTGTTTGTTTGCTAGTTGAGAAGGCTCCCTTGCAGTTCCGCGCGGAGGTCCGGGGTGAGGACACCACCGGTGCGGTCGACGAGGAGGGCCATTTCGTAGCCGACGAGACCGATATCGCACTCGGGGTGAGCGAGTACGGCCAGCGAGGACCCGTCGGAGATGGACATGATGAAGAGGAAGCCGCGTTCCATCTCGACCACGGTCTGGTTCACGGCGCCGCCCTCGAAGATGCGGGAGGCGCCGGAGGTCAGCGAGGTCAGACCGGACGCTACGGCCGCCAGTTGGTCGGCCCGGTCACGGGGGAACCCTTCGGACATCGCCAGAAGGAGTCCGTCGGCGGAGACCACCACCGTGTGGGACACCCCTGGGGTGTTGTCCACGAAGTTGGTGATCAACCAGTTCAGGTTCTGCGCCGCCTGGCTCATCGGGCTCACACTAACGCTCCTGATCGTAGGTGCTGCCGGGGCCGAAGCCCTGTTGGTCATGCTGGTGGTGCGTGCTGTTGTCGGCGCCCGCGTTGCGCCCCTGTTTGACCCCGCGCCGCAGATTACTCAACCTGCCGCGGATGTCCTCCGGGGACCGCGAAATCTGCGGTCCGCCCTGCTGGCTCTCCTCGGCGGTACCCTCTACCAAATTGGCCTTGGGGACGCGCCGCGGCAGCCCGGACGGAGTCACTCCGCCTGCCTTCGGCTCACGTAGCTGCTCGGCACGGTGCCAGCGCTCGTCGTTGGCCGACTGCCAGCCGGAGTCCGCGTGCCGCGGCGTGTGCTGCTGCTCCGGCTCCGCCTGCTCCTCGGGTCCTGGGTGTGCTGACTCGGTGTGGTCCGCCGCCGCGTCCGCGACGTCGGCCCCGTCCGAAGCCCGCCACTGCTTGCCACGGTGCGGGAGGCCCGCCTCGGTGATCGAGTCGATGCCGCTGGGCGATGGGCCCGGACGGTGGAACTCTACGCGCTCCGGGCCGTCTTCCGCAGCGCTCGGGAAGGGTTCCGTTTGCGCTCCGTGCGCATCGGCGCCGGGCGCCTGGTATGCGTCGGCCGCCGCCCACTCACCCTGGTGACCCCGCGCGTCGTGGGTGCCGTAGGGTTGCTGCCCGGTCTCGGACTGATCCGCGTAGCCACCTTCCGGATACGCACCGTCGCCAGAGCCGTCGGGCAGGTAGCCACCGTACCCTGGCAGCCCGTCCGGCGTCGGCGCGACCCCCGTGTCCGGGAGCGGGGACCGGCCCGTGCGCTCGTGCTCCGGCAGCCCCGGGTACGGGGCCTGCGCCGCCGCGTGTCCGGCCTCGTCCGGGTAGCCGCTCGCGGTCGCCCCGCCCGGGGCGGCCGCGTAGCCGGCGTCGTACCCACTGCCCGGCCCGGCGTCGTAGCCGGCGCCCGGCACCGCATCGTAGCCGGCGGCACCGCCGTCACCGGCGGGGAAGCCGGTGCCCTGCTCGGCCCCGTAGGGCTGCTGAGCGGGCGCCGCCTGGCCGCCGCCGTACTCGCTCCCGTACTCGCCGCCCAGGCTCCCGCCCGGAGCGCTCTCGTACGGGGCACCCTGCTGACCTTCGTACGGGGCGCCCCGCTGTTGCGCGTAGGGAGCGGCCGGCTGGCCCTCGTACGTCGGGTGGCCGGTGTCGTCGAAGCCGAGGTCCGCGGCCGTGCGCGGGGCGGTCGACTGCCGCGGCGACGGGACCGCGGGCTGCTCGGGGACGATCGGCGAGACGGCGAAGTCCTCCTGGGGCGCGTCGTCCCCGCCACCGCCGTGCGTGATCGGCTCGGGCAGCATGACCAGCGACGTGGTGCCCGTCTGCTCGCCGGCGGGGCGCAACTGCACCCGGATGCCGTGCCGGTTGGCCAGTCGGCCGACCACGAACAGGCCCATGCGCTGGGAGACCGCCACGTCGACCGACGGCGGGTGGGCCAGCCGGTGGTTGATGTCCGCGAAGTCCTCGGCGGTCAGGCCGATACCCTTGTCATGGATCTCGATCATGATCCGGCCGTCGGGCAGCCGGGTCGCGGTCACCCGCACCTTGGACTGCGGCGAGGAGAACGTGGTGGCGTTCTCCAACAGCTCGGCCAGCAGGTGCACCAGGTCCGTGACGGCGTTGCCGTGGATCTCGCTGTTCGGGACCCCGGCCAGCTCGATCCGCTCGTAGCTCTCCACCTCGGACGAGGCGGCGCGGAGCACGTCCACCAGCGGCACCGGCTGGTTCCAGCGCCGACCCGGCTCCTCGCCCGCGAGGACGAAGAGGTTCTCGCCGTTGCGGCGCATGCGGGTGGCCAGGTGGTCCATCCGGAACAGGTTCTCAAGCTGATCCGGGTCGGCCTCGTTGTTCTCCAGCGTGCTGATCAGCGTGAGCTGGCGCTCGATGAGGCCCTGGTTGCGGCGCGAGAGGTTGGTGAAGATCGCGTTGACGTTGCCGCGCAGCAGCGCCTGCTCGGCGGCCAAGCGGACCGCCTCCTGGTGCACGTGGTCGAAGGCGCGGGCGACCTCGCCGATCTCGTCCCGGGTGGCGATCGGGATGGGGGTCACGCGGGCGTCGGTGCGTCCCGGCTCCGTACGCGAGAGCTGGTCGACCAGCTCGGGCAGCCGCTGCTCGGCGACCTCCAGCGCGGCGTTGCGCAACTGGCGCATGCTCCGGCTCATCGAGCGGGCCATCAGACCGGCCACGATGAACGCGGCCAGCAGGGCCACCAGCACGATCGCGGAGTTGACGAAGGTGTCCCGGCGGGCGTCGGAGGAGATCTGCGCCGCCTCGTCCACCGCCTTGTCGGCCAGGCTCTCCTCGACCGCGCGGTAGGCGTCGAACTGGGCCGTCGAGGCGTCGAACCAGGAGGCGGCGGTGATGCCCTGGTCACGCAGCTCGGACAGCTTCGCGCCGGAGCCGATGGTCTTGACCATGGTGTCCATCGACGGCGGAGCCGTGAAGTCCTCGCCACGGCCCTGGGCGCGTTCCCGCGCGGCGGCCGTCTTCTTCTTCCCGCTCTCCGCGGCCTCCCGCAGGGCCCGCTTGAGGTGTGCGGTGTCCGCGTCCATGCCGCCGGACTCGAACTCCAGGAGCGCGATCCGCTCCAGATAGGCGTACGAGGAGAAGGTGGTGAGCTGCACGAGGCGGTCCGCGTCACTGTGACCCGGCTTGGTAAGCAGGTGCGCGCCGATCGAGCGCTGCAACGACTCGGCTGCCTTGGCCAGGGAGATCGCGTAGACCGTACGACCGTAGGAGGTGATGTTGCCGGTGCCGAGGCTGAGTTCGTTGGAGAACTCCATCAGCGGGTGCTGGACGGTCACGTACCCCTCCTCGGTCTGCACCCCCGGCAGCCGTGAGGAGAAGGCGTTCTGGCGCAGCGAGGTCAGCCGCGGCTCCACGGCGCGGAACGCCTTGAGCCGGCGCTCCAGCCCCGCGTCGTCCGGCATGTCGCGCGCGAAGCGGTCGAACTCCTTGGCCGCCGCGTCGGTCGTCCGCCGGGCCTGCCGCATCTCGTCGGTCTCGCGACCCTCGAGGAGCGGCACCGTGGACACGTCGCGCTCGTTGATCAGCGCCTGGCCGTACGTCGTCGCGGCACGCACCAGTCCGGCCGTGCGCTCGGCGTCCTGCGCCTCCTGCCACGTCTCCACGGACGAGGCGACGCGGAAGCCGCCGAAGACCAGGGCCACCAGCACCGGTATGAGCAGGATCGCGTTCAGCCGGACCGGGACCCGCCAGTTGCGCGGGGACCAGGGGCCGCCCTGGGGCGGCGGGGCGTCAGGTGCCGCGTCGGGTGAGGCCACCGTGCGCAAGGGCGGCGTGAAGTTGCCCCGTGCCTGACCTTGTGGGGTCCGTGGCTGGGGCGACCCCGTCGCGGGCGCCGTTGTGCTTCGCCTCACTAACCAACAACCTCTCGGCGTCGGCACTTGATGTTGTGCCGTTCTCTGCTGAGCCCTTACCGCTCAGTTCAGCGAATTCCAGCACGTGAGGCAGGCGCATTCCAAACAGTGCTGCTACCGGATGGAGGACTGTCGGCCACGGAGATAAAACGGGCGTTAAGGGCGACCGACGGCAAAATTCAGGAGAATCGCCTGCGCTCCGGAGTCGGTTGATTACTTGGTGTAGTGGGCGTGCGGTAATTGCCTGTCGAAACGTTATGAATTTGCGGGCTAGCCGTGGCAAACGACACAACGGTGTGTACGGCAACTACCCAGTAGCTCACGCTACTTGAGGCGGTCCATCAGCGCGTGCTCGACCAGGGTGATGAGCGCGCTCTTGGTCTCCCCGCGCTGCCGGGCGTCGGTGACGATGATCGGCGTGTCTGGTCCGATCTGGAGCGCCTCGCGGACCTCGTCGGGGGAGTAGGGCTGGTGCCCGTTGAAACCGTTGAGGGCGATGACGAACGGCAGGCCGGAGTTCTCGAAGTAGTCGACGGCCGGGAAGCAGTCGGCCAGCCGGCGCGTGTCCACCAGCACGATCGCGCCGATCGCGCCCTTGACCAGGTCGTCCCACATGAACCAGAAACGGTCCTGCCCGGGCGTGCCGAACAGGTACAGGATCAGGTCGTCGTCCAGCGTGATGCGGCCGAAGTCCATCGCCACGGTCGTCGTGGTCTTGTCCTGGACGTGGCTCAGGCCGTCGATCCCCGCCGATGCGGAGGTCATCACGGCCTCTGTCCGTAGCGGATTGATCTCCGAGACCGCGCCGACGAACGTGGTCTTGCCCACGCCGAAGCCGCCTGCCACCACGATCTTCGCGGAGGTGGTGGAGCGGGCTGCGCCGCTAGAGCTTGCGGAGTCCACTGAGCACCCTTTCGAGCAGAGTCACGTCAGGCGTGCCGCCCGCCTCGGAGCTGCCGGGCTGGTGGATCGCCACCATGCCGGCCTCGGCCAGGTCGGCGACGAGGATGCGAGCGACGCCGAGGGGTATCGCGAGCAGCGCGGAGACCTCCGCGACCGACTTGACCTCCCGGCACAGGTGGCAGATCCGCTGGTGCTCGGGAAGCAGCCCCTGCAGGTGCGCGGGGTCGGCCGTCGTGCTCACCAGTGCCTCGATGGCGAGCTGGTAGCGCGGCCGGGTGCGACCCCCGGTCATGGCGTACGGGCGCACCAGCGGCTGGTCACCTTCGACCCCGTACGGCGCGTGGTGAGAGGCGCCGTACGGGCCGGTCGAGGCAGCGGGCGGGTTCATGGTTCCTCCGGTCGGGACAGCAAGCGAGTAGTGGTGCCGTCGGTCGGTGCCGGTGGGGGGCCTGGCGGTGAAGCGAAGGACGGACGGTGGTCGAAGGTCAGTTGAGCAGACTTCCCTGCAATTCCGCACGTAGGTCAGGGGTCAGGACGTTACCCGTACGGTCGACGAGAAGCGCCATCTCATAACCGACGAGACCAATGTCGCACTCGGGGTGCGCGAGCACCGCGAGCGAGGACCCGTCGGAGATAGACATGATGAAGAGGAAGCCGCGTTCCATCTCGACCACGGTCTGGTTCACGGCGCCGCCCTCGAAGATGCGGGAGGCGCCGGAGGTCAGCGAGGTCAGACCGGAGGCCACGGCCGCCAACTGGTCGGCCCGGTCACGGGGGAACCCCTCGGACATCGCCAAAAGCAGGCCGTCGGCGGAGACCACCACCGTGTGCGACACCCCCGGGGTGTTGTCCACGAAGTTGGTGATCAACCAGTTCAGGTTCTGCGCCGCCTGGCTCATCGGACTCAACTAACGCTCCTGCTGGTGAAGGGGACCGCGACCGCGAGACTCAAGGCCGACCGTCCGTTCCGGCCTGACGGCCCTGCTGGATACCACGACGAAGGTTGGTCAGGCGCCCGCGCACGTCGTCGGGCGCGCGGGAGACCTGGGGGCCGCCGCGCCGCTGGGCGGGCCGCTCCTCGGCGGTGCCGTCGACGAGGTTGGCCTGCGGCACTCGACGGGGCAGACCCGACGAGGTCACCCCGCCCGCCGCCGGCTCCCGGACCTGCTCGGCCCGCCGCCAGCGCTCGTCGTTGGGGGAGGAGCGCCAGGCCGCGTTCCCGGCCGCGCCGGCAGGCGCGTCCGCGCCGTCCGTCGCCTGGGGCCGCTGCCCCGTGGCACGCGCGGGGATCAGACCCTGCTGGCCCGGCTCGCGCCTGGGCAGCGGGGGCGCGGCCGACCGCGCCAACTCGCCCTCGTCGCCGGGAGCGCCACCATGCGGGTCGGCGGGGCGCGCCGCGGGCTCGGCGGCCGGACCGGCCGGCCCGGGGCCCTGCGGGCTGTGGAACCAGCGCGACTCGATCGTGTCGAAGATCGGGGTGCCACCGTTGTCGAAGCCCTGCGGGAGCGGCAGTTCGCCGGTGAGGTGGTCGTCCTCGGGCGCCGGCGCCGGCTCGGCGTGCGCGCTCTGGCCGAGCCCCACGCCCGGGCCGCCCTGCGGCAGGTACGCCCCGCCACGACCGGGCGGCGGGCCGTTGAAGTCGGGCCGCTGGAACTGGGTGGTGTCCCCGGAGCCGTCCTGCCCGTGCTCCGGACGCGGGTACTCGCCGGTGTCCGCACGCTCCGGCAGCGGGTAACCGCCGGTGTCGGCGGGCCGCGGGTACTCGCCCGTCCCGCCCGGCAGCGCGTACTCACCCGTGTCGCCGCGACCGCCAGCGAAGGCGTCGGGCCCCGCGTACTCGCCGGTGTCGGTGTGCCGCGGGTACGCCCCGGCCTCGGTCGGCGCCGCGTAGCCGCCGGTCTCCTCCGAGGTGCCCTGGGCGTACGCGTCCGGGTATGCGTCGGTGCCTTTGGGCAGGGCGTAGCCGCCGGTGTCCGTGGGGCGCGGGTACTCGCCGGTGTCGCCCGCGGGCAGCGCGTACTGGCCGGTGTCCGCGACGCCGGAAGACTGGGACGGCAGCGCGTACTCGCCGGTGTCGCCCGGGCCGCCTGCCGGTCGCGGGTAACCGCCGGTGTCGGACGTGTCGGGAAGCGGGTAGCCGCCGGTGTCCGCGGTGTTCGGCCGCACCCACTCGCCGGTGTCGCCTGCCCCGTGCGGGGCGGTGGGTACGGCGAACTCGCCCGTGTCGCCGGGGCCGCCGGCGGCCCCGCGCGGGAACGGCGGCGTGGTGTCGATCTCCGCGTGGTCGCGTGCGGCGTCGCCGTCGGTGGGCCAGTCGTCCGCCGCGGCGGCGCGCCGGGCGCCCCAGTTGGCGCCGGGCGCCTGCGGCCCGCCGTCCTGGGGCGGCGCGTCGGTGGACTCGGGCGCCACGGCGCCGGTCAACTCGGGGGCGGGGCCGCGCTGCGGGAGCTGCGGGCGCCCCCCACGCTCGCCGGAGCGGCCCGCACCCGCGGGGGCACCGGTCGGCGGGGCGACGGTGGGCTCGTGGTCCGGCGCGTCCTGGCCGCCGCGCGTGGGCAGCGCCGGGCGGTTCGCGCCCGGGCCCTGCCCCTGGTCGGCGGCTGCCGCGCTGCGCGCGCCGGCCCGGCTGCCTCCGAAGAAGTCACCGGTGGCTGTGGGGACGTTTCCGCTGCCGCTGGCCCGGTTGCCACTGCCGCCGCTGCCTAAGAAGTCGCCGCCACCGGCGCCCATCCCGGCCGCTCCGTTGCCGCGCACTGAGGCGCCCACGGGGCGCGTGGGCAACCCGCTGCGCGTGGCGCCGCCCCGTGTGGGCTCGGCGCCGGTGCCGGTCGGCGGCACCGGGCCGCTCGGGTTCGGCTTCGACCGCTGCGGGGTCGAGCCGCCGCCCGCGAGTTCGGCCCGCGGTCCCGAGCCCGGCACCTGGCGGCGCGTGCCCGTACCCGCGGTCGCGGGGCCGGCAGCGCCGTTGCCACCGGGGCCGGCCGCCTTGCCCAGCGCGGGGGTGCCCCCGGCCGGCGTGCCGGACTGCCCGGGGGCGCCGGCCGAACCGGGCGTGCCGGGCGCGCCCGGCACGGGCTTCTTGCCACTGCCCTGCGCCACCTCGACCGGCAGCATGACCAGCGCGGTCGTACCGCCGGAGTCCGAAGGCCGGAGCTGGATGCGGATGCCGTGCCGCAGCGACAGGCGGCCGACCACGAACAGGCCCATCCGGCGCGAGACCGACACGTCCACGGTCGGCGGGCTGGCCAGCCGCTCGTTGATCGCCGCCAGGTCCTCGGGGGAGAGCCCGATGCCAGTGTCGTGGATCTCCACGAGCACCCGACCGTCCGGCAGCGCGTGCCCGGTGACCTTGACCTTGGTCTGCGGCGACGAGAAGGACGTCGCGTTCTCCAACAGCTCGGCCAGCAGGTGCACGAGGTCGTTGACGACCCGGCCCGCGACCTCGGTGCCCGGAACGGAACTGAGCTCGATCCGCTCGTACTGCTCCACCTCGGACGCCGCCGCGCGGAGCACGTCCACCAGCGGCACGGGGCGGGTCCACCGGCGCCCCGGCTCCTCACCGGCGAGGACGAGCAGGTTCTCACCGTTACGGCGCATACGCGTCGCGAGGTGGTCCAGCTTGAACAGCGAGGAGAGCTGGTCCGGGTCCGCCTCGCGGGACTCCAGCTCGGAGATGAGCGAGAGCTGCCACTGGATCAGGCCCTGGCTGCGGCGCGAGAGGTTGGTGAACATCGCGTTGACGTTGCCTCGCAGCAGCGCCTGCTCGGCGGCTAGGCGGACCGCCTCGCGGTGCACGTCGTCGAAGGCCGCGGCCACCTTGCCGATCTCGTCCCGGCTGTGCACACCGACCGACTCGACGGAGGTGTCCACGTCCTGCGGGTCGTGCTCGGACAGCTCCTTGACCAGCTCGGGCAGTCGCTGCTGGGCGACGTCCTGCGCGGTGTCCTGGAGCCGGCGCAGCGAACGCACCATGGAGCGGGAGACGACGAACGCGCCGACCAGCGAGATGCCGAGTACGAGCAGGATCAGCGCACCGTTGATGAACGCGTCCTGCTTGGCCTCCGAGCGCAGCTCGCGGGCCTTCTGCTCCATCTCCGTCAGCAGCGTCTGCTCGATCTTGGACATCGCCACGAGCTTGATGCTGTCCTGGTCGTACCAGTCCATGTAGGTGCGCTTGGCGGACGCCAGGCTCTCCGGGTCGCGCACCATGCGCAGCGCGTACTTGTTGGCCGCGTTGATGTCGCTGTTGTCGCCGGTGAGCGGGTCGAGCAGCTCCGGCGTGTCACCGCTGCGGATCTCCAGGAACCGGCGGAGCGCCTGGTCTTCCTTCTCCAGCGCCGTGGAGGTGTACCGGCTGTCGATCGCCGAGAGCTTGGGCTTGTTCGGGTGCGCCAGGGCCGCGCTGATGGAGGCGCGCTGGATGGACGCGTACTCCTTGGCCGACGAGAACGTAGCCAGCGCGCGCGTCTTGTTGATCATCGCGCGGTTGCTGGTCGTCTGCGCCATGTCCTGGGAGAGCGAGAGCAGCGAGGTGATCAGCTCGTTGTACCCGAGGATCGTCTGCGAAGTGTAGTCGCGGTCCTGGTACGCCTGCTTGCGGATCTCGTGGATCTTGTTGAGCTGCTTCTTGATGTCGATCACCGTGGACTGCACGCCGGTGATCGCCGGGTCGACCGGGTCCAGGTCGTCCGTGGCGTCGGCGAACGCGACCAGCGCCTGGTCGGTCGCCTGGCGCGGGGCGACCACCTGGTCGTCCCGGTCGTCGCCGGCGCCGGCCAGCGGCCCGGCCGACTGGTCCCGCTCCTCCTGGAGCGCGTTGGCCAGCTCGGTCGCCTGCTGCGTCATCTCGGTGAGCAGCTTCATCTGGTCGAGCTGCTCGATGTTGTCCATCGAGTTCTGGATACGCAGGGCGCCCAGCGTGGTGGCGGCCACCACGGGGAGGGCGAGCAGCGACACGAGGCGGGTGCTGATCTTCCAGTTACGCAGGGCTATTCGCGGCCCGGGCCCCGTGGGGCCCTTCACCTTCGGCCGCTCGCCGGATGACTCCTCGCCGCTGGGCGCGGTCGGCCGCGTACTGACATCCGCGCCGCGGTCGGTACCACCGCGCGACTCGGGGTCCGCCGCGGCGTTGCCATCCTTCTTGAAACGTCCCTGCACTAGCGTCGCAACCTCTGGACCAGGTGTCCCGCCGTGCGTACGGCGAAACGCTGTGAGTCGTGAGTGACCGGCGCGCTCGACCCTATCCTTGTTGCGGAGCGAGGCCACCGCCGCTCGGCGCCCCGTCTGCGCCCGCTGCGCGCCAGGTGAATCCTGTCGGCGGTCCGTGGAATTCCAGCACAGTGCCGGATGCTCCAACAAGAGCCGTGGGCCACGGTGTGGATGCGGTGACGGTACGTGGCAACAAAGTGACCGCATGTGGAAAACAATGGCCGTGATAACGGACTTTTATGCACGTTCCGCTCGGGAGTGGTGGGTGTCCGGGTCGCGATGATCAAGAGCGGAACGTCTGCATAGGTGAGTAATGCCGGATTCCGCCTAGGGTGATAGGTGCGCACGATGCGGCATTTGTCCGCCTCTTCGTGAGAGAACTCACATGCTGGGCGTGACTGGCCTCGCGGATTTCGGGGGAGGCGCGCGTTTAGCCTGACGCTTTACACCGTGCGCGAAAACGACAAGACGAGGCAGATCCAGTGAAGACGACGATGATGTTCCGCAACATAGCCAACCCGCGGCGCACCACTCTCGCCCACCTCAAGGATGCCGAAGAACTCCAGACCGCGCCCGCCGAAGAGCGGCAGGCCGCCTCCGTCGAGCTGCCCGCCCAGATGGCGAACCCCCGCCGCACGATTCTCACCGAAGCACCCAAGTAGCGGCCACCCCCCTCGTGGGCGGCGCCCCACGGCCCTCTCGGAGCCCGCCGCCCCCGTCCGCCCCACCTCGTCGCGTCCCCTGGCGTGCGGTCGCGAGCCCTGCGCGCGAGCGGCTCACACTCCCCGGCGCCCCGCCCCCGGCCGGCGACGTACGTTCCGTACGGCCACGCCGCCGGGAGGGCTGGGGTTTTCGCGTTTCCCTCCGCGTGCCCTGTCTCCCGCTGCCCGCCTTGCCCACTGTGCTCGCGCCGCCCAGGCGCGGCCGGGACCGTGCGCTGTGGCTCCGTGCTCCGCATCCGGGAGGGGGAGCCCCGCCGCGCTTTGTACGGGGGAGGGGCTGGGCCCTGTGCCCCGTGCTCTGTTCGGGAGGGGGCTGGGCTCCGTGCCCCGCCTCCTGCCGCGCGCTCCGTGCCCCGTGCCCCGTGCTCCGTAGGGGGCGGAGGGGCTGGCCCCGGGCCCCGTACACGAGAGGTGCCGCGCCCCGCACCGTTACCCGGTGCGCCGGGGCGTTGTCGCGGGGTGGCGGGCTGGGAGCGCGGCGGTGTCGAAAACGGAGCGATAGCCTGGAGCGTCAGACCTCAGCCAATGATCAGTAGTGAAGGGCAGCACTTACCGTGCGCATCGCCAGATTCTCCATCGACGCCAACGTCGCGTTCGGAGTCGTGGAGGAGGCCGCCGCCCCTGACGGCGGCCCCGTCCTCGACATCATCAAGGGGCACCCCTTCGCCGAATTCGAACGCTCGGGCCAGAAGGTCCCGCTGGACAAGGTGCGCCTGCTGCCCCCGGTGCTCCCCAACAAGGTCGTGGCGATCGGTCGCAACTACGCGGAGCACGCCAGGGAACTCGGCAACGAGGTGCCCGACGTTCCGGTCGCCTTCTTCAAGCCGTCCACCTCGGTGGTCGGCCCCGGCGACGCCATCGCCTACCCCTCCTTCTCGCAGGAGGTCCACCACGAGGCCGAGCTGGCCGTCGTGATCGGCAGGATGTGCCGGGAGGTCCCGCGCGAGCGGGCCCGGGACGTCATCCTCGGCTACACCTGCGCCAACGACGTCACCGCGCGCGACGTACAGCGCCGCGAGCAGCAGTGGGCGCGGGCCAAGGGGTTCGACACCTCGTGCCCGCTGGGGCCGTGGGTGGAGACCGACGTCGAACCCGGCGACCTCGCGATCATGTGCACCGTCAACGGTGAACAGCGGCAACTCGGCCGCACCAGCGAGATGGTCCGCTCCGTCGAGGACCTGATCGTGCACATCACCGAGGCCATGACGCTGCTCCCGGGTGACGTCATCCTCACGGGCACCCCGGCTGGGATCGGCCCGCTCAACGTCGGCGACGAAGTCGCCGTCACCATCGAAGGCATCGGCACTCTCACCAACAAGGTGATCAAGCGTGGCTAGCGCATCTCCCGTACGCGTCCGTTTCTGTCCCTCGCCCACCGGCAACCCCCACGTGGGCCTGGTCCGCACCGCACTGTTCAACTGGGCGTTTGCCCGTCACCACGGCGGCACCCTGGTCTTCCGCATCGAGGACACCGACGCGGCCCGCGACTCCGAGGAGAGCTACGAGCAGCTCCTGGACTCGATGCGCTGGCTCGGCTTCGACTGGGACGAGGGCCCCGAGGTCGGCGGCCCGCACGCCCCGTACCGGCAGTCGCAGCGCATGGACATCTATGCCGACGTCGCCCGCAGGCTCCAGGAAGGCGGCTTCGCGTACGAGTGCTTCTGCACCACCGAGGAGCTCGACGGCCGCCGCGACGCGGCCCGCAAGGCCGGCAAGCCCTCCGGGTACGACGGGAAGTGCCGCGACCTCTCGGCCGAGCAGATCGCCGTGTACCGCGCCGAGGGCCGCACCCCGATCGCCCGGTTCCGGATGCCCGACACCCCCATCACCTTCACCGACCTGGTGCGCGGCGAGCTGACGTTCACCCCGGAGAACGTGCCGGACTTCGGCATCGTGCGCGCCAACGGGGCCCCGCTCTACACCCTCGTCAACCCGGTCGACGACGCGCTGATGGAGATCACGCACGTGCTCCGCGGCGAGGACCTGCTCTCCTCCACGCCGCGCCAGATCGCGCTGTACGGGGCGCTCGCCCAGATCGGCGTGGGCAACGGCACCGTGCCGGCCTTCGGTCACCTCCCGTACGTCATGGGCGAGGGCAACAAGAAGCTGTCCAAGCGCGACCCACAGGCGTCCCTGAACCTCTACCGCGAGCGCGGCTTCCTCCCCGAGGGGCTGCTCAACTACCTGTCCCTGCTCGGCTGGTCGCTCTCCGAGAACCGGGACATCTTCTCCATCGAGGAGATGGTCGCCGCCTTCGACCTGTGCGACGTCAACGCCAACCCGGCGCGGTTCGACCTCAAGAAGTGCGAGGCCATCAACGCCACCCACCTGCGTGCCCTGGCGCCCGACGAGTTCGCACACCGCCTGGTGCCCTTCCTCTTCCCGGGACGGGGCCCCAGCGACGCCGAACTCGACCTGCTCGCCAAGGCCGCTCCGCTCACCCAGGAGCGCATGGTGGTGCTCGGCGAGGCGGTCGGCATGCTCGGCTTCCTGTTCGTGAAGCCGGAGCACTTCCGGGTGGACGAGGCCGACGCGGCCAAGGTGCTCACCGAGGACGCCAAGCCGGTCCTCGAAGCCAGCATCAAGGCACTGGAGGAGCTGGCCGACTTCACGCCTGAGCCCATTCAGGCCGTGCTCCGCGAGGCGCTGGTGGATGGGCTCGGCATCAAGCCGAAGTTCGCCTTCACGCCGCTGCGGGTCGCGGTCACCGGCCGCCGGGTATCGCCGCCGCTGTTCGAGTCGATGGAACTGCTCGGCCGCGAGGAGACGCTGCGCCGGCTGCGGGCCGCGCTGTAACCCCGCCCACGGTGCGCCCCGACGGGGCCGGCCACGGCTGGCGCCGTCCCGCGGTGTGGGGCGGCGCCAGCCGTTTGTGCCACCGTTCCGCCGCCGGCCACCGCCCCGTTACGGCCGCGTCGCGGCTCCGTGCGGGCTGTGTTGGGTCGTGCGGCGTCGTGCCGTGGGCCAGCCCTTGTCGCCCTGCCGTCCGGCTCCGTGGGCCGGTGCGCCTGGCGGGCGTGGGCCGGGTGCGGGTGGTGGGCGTCCGCGCGGTGGGTGGGGCCGACGCTCCGTGGTTGGCGGTGCGCTCGGCGCCGTCGGGGCAGGCGGTGGCGTTCGCCGCGACGGCGCGGGTCGCTGGCGGAGGATCTGCCGCGCGCGGGCCAGGCTGGGCCGGTGCGCGGGGCGCGGCCCGCCTGGGGCGGCTGTCGAGCCGCTCACACGACCGGTATCCGTTTTGGTGCGCCGCCTCCTGTCGGGTAATGTTCTTTCTGCGCCGCCCGCCAGGGGCTGGGAAGCTCCATCGGAAAGCGCAGATCCAAACAAAAATCCCCAGCGGGGGGTTTCAGTTTTGGTGGGCTATGGTGTAATTGGCAGCACGACTGATTCTGGTTCAGTTAGTCTAGGTTCGAGTCCTGGTAGCCCAGCAAGAGATCCTTCGTCTGATCTCTTGGATATGTAGTGACAAGCCCCCGTTGTGTAGCGGCCTAGCACACTGCCCTCTCAAGGCAGTAGCGCCGGTTCGAATCCGGTCGGGGGTACAAGAGAGAAGAAGATGGCCCCCGCATGACGCGGGGGCCATCTTTCGTTACGGGTCGCCGCGTTGTCGCGCCTGGCCGGCACGGGGCCGCGCGGTCCGGTAACCAACGTGAAGCGATTTTGCCCGGCGGTGCCCCGGCGCGGTGCGGAGTCTCACGCGACACAGCGGCATTTGCCTCCTTGCGGCACGGGGCGGTGATCCTGTCTGGGGGCACGGGGCGGCGTCGGTGCGGTGGTGCGAGGGCGTGACGGGCGCACGGGCTGGGGGGAGTCAGCCCGCGCGGCGCAGGGCCTCGGAGAGGCGTAGCGCGGCGTCTATGACCGCCTGGGCGTGCATGCGGCCCGGGTGGCGGGTCAGGCGCTCGATGGGGCCCGAGACGGAGACCGCGGCGACCAGGCGGTTTGAGGGGCCCCGTACCGGCGCCGAGACGGAGGCCACGCCCGGCTCGCGTTCGCCGATCGACTGGGCCCAGCCCCGGCGCCGTACGCCCGACAGGGCTGTCGCTGTGAAGCGCGCCCCCTGCAGGCCGCGGTGCAGCCGCTCCGGTTCCTCCCAGGCCATCAGGATCTGCGCCGCCGAACCGGCCTTCATCGGCAGCGTCGAGCCGACCGGCACCGTGTCCCGCAGTCCGGACAGGCGTTCCGCCGCGGCGACGCAGATGCGCATGTCGCCCTGGCGTCGGTAGAGCTGGGCGCTCTCGCCGGTCACGTCGCGCAGGTCGGTGAGGACCGGGCCGGCCGTGGCCAGCAGCCGGTCCTCGCCGGCCGCCGCCGCGAGTTCGGCCAGTCGGGGGCCGAGGATGAACTGCCCCTGCATGTCCCGCGCCACCATGCGGTGGTGCTCCAGCGCCACCGCGAGACGGTGCGCCGTCGGGCGCGCGAGACCGGTCGCTGAGACCAGGTTTGCCAGGGTGGCCGGGCCGGCCTCTAGTGCGCTCAGCACCAGAGCCGCCTTGTCGAGTACGCCCACGCCGCTAGGGTTGTCCATGCAACGATACTCGCGTCTCACAGTATGAAACGCAAGTTCAAATTCTCACGGCAGCCGCCAGGCTGGAGGTGGCGCCGGGAACTCATGGCGGCGCTCCCGCGAACACACGAGTTGGGTCGGCAGCGACGCCGACCGGAGGGACAGCGATGGGACGGACACTGGCGGAGAAGGTCTGGGACGATCACGTCGTTCGGCGCGCCGAGGGCGAGCCCGACTTGCTCTTCATCGATCTGCACCTGCTGCACGAGGTGACCAGCCCGCAGGCGTTCGACGGGCTCCGCAAGGCGGGGCGGCGGGTGCGGCGTACCGACCTCACCATCGCGACCGAGGACCACAACACCCCCACCCTCGACATCGACAAGCCCATCGCGGACCCCGTATCCCGCACCCAACTGGAGACGCTGCGCAAGAACTGCGCGGAGTTCGGTGTCCGGCTGCACCCGTTGGGCGATGTCGAGCAGGGCGTGGTGCACGTCGTGGGGCCGCAGTTGGGGCTGACCCAGCCGGGCACCACGGTGGTGTGCGGGGACAGCCACACCTCCACGCACGGTGCGTTCGGCGCCCTCGCGTTCGGCATCGGCACCTCGCAGGTGGAGCACGTGCTGGCCACCCAGACGCTGCCGCTGGCCCCGTTCCGGACGATGGCCATCGCCGTCGAGGGCGAACTGCCCGCGGACGTGACCGCGAAGGACCTGATCCTCGCGGTCATCGCGAGGATCGGCACCGCTGGCGGTCAGGGCTATGTCATCGAGTACCGCGGCGAGGCCATCGAGAAGCTGTCGATGGAAGCGCGGATGACCGTGTGCAACATGTCCATCGAGGCCGGCGCGAGGGCCGGGATGATCGCCCCAGACGAGACCACCTTCGCCTATCTCAAGGGCCGCGACCACGCGCCCCGTGGCGAGCAGTGGGACGAGGCGGTGGCGTACTGGCGCACCCTGCGCACCGACGAGGACGCCACCTTCGACCGCGAGGTGGTCATCGACGCGACAACGCTGGCCCCGTTCGTCACCTGGGGCACCAATCCGGGGCAGGGTGCCCCGTTGTCGGCGTCCGTGCCCGACCCCGCCTCGTACGCGGACGTCAGCGAGCGACAGGCGGCCGAAAAGGCCCTGGAGCACATGGGGTTGACGGCCGGTCAGGCGCTGCGCGACATCCGCGTGGACACCGTTTTCGTCGGGTCGTGCACCAACGGCCGGATCGAGGACCTGCGCGCGGCCGCCGCCGTGCTGGAGGGGCGCCAGGTCGCCGAGGGGGTCCGGATGCTGGTGGTTCCGGGTTCGGTACGGGTGGCCCTTCAGGCGGTGCAGGAGGGCCTGGACAAGGTCTTCACCGCGGCCGGGGCCGAATGGCGGCACGCCGGGTGCTCGATGTGCCTGGGCATGAACCCCGACCAGCTCGCTCCCGGCGAGCGTTCCGCCTCCACCTCCAACCGCAACTTCGAGGGGCGTCAGGGGGAGGGCGGGCGCACGCACCTGGTCTCGCCCCAGGTCGCCGCCGCCACCGCCGTGCGCGGCAGCCTCGCCGCGCCCGCCGACCTCGCTCCGTCAACCACTCCCGTGGGGGTCTGATCAGGTATGGAAGCATTCACCACGCACACCGGTCGCGCCGTCCCGTTGCGCCGCAGCAACATCGACACCGACCAGATCATCCCGGCACACTGGCTGAAGAAGGTCACCCGCGACGGCTTCGAGGACGGCCTCTTCCAGGCGTGGCGCAAGAACCCGGACTTCGTGCTTAACCAGCCCGAGCGCGCGGGCGCCACCGTGCTCCTCGCCGGCCCGGACTTCGGCACTGGCTCCTCGCGCGAGCACGCGGTCTGGGCCTTGCAGAACTACGGCTTCAAGACGGTCATCTCCTCCCGGTTCGCCGACATCTTCCGGGGGAACTCGCTCAAGAACGGTCTGCTGACCGTGGTCTTGCCGCAGCAGACGGTGGAGCGGCTGTGGGAGCTGACCGAGGCGGACCCGGAAACCACGGTCACCGTGGACCTTGTGACGCGCCAGGTGCGAGCCGGGAGCGTAACGGCCGAATTTGAGCTTGACGAGAATGCTCGTTGGCGACTGCTCGAGGGGCTGGACGACATCAGCCTGACCCTGCGCCAAGAGGCGGAAATCGCTGCGTACGAGGCCGTCCGACCGGCCTTCAAACCCCATACAGTGTAGGTCTAAGGCACCCCGGTGCTCCGTGTACGGGGCACGTTTGGCACGATGCGTCGTCGGTCTCCGGACCGGCGGCGCATCGGTGTGTTGGGGCCCCGTGAGGCGACAACTCGCCGTAGATGGCACAATCAACGTATGGAACGCGACACCCAACTCCAGCTTTACGGGATTGTCGGCGACCGTCTCAAGGAAGCGCATGCGAGGGTGCGCACACTCCAAGTCCCGGAGGGCGTACGGATGGCGCTGTCCCGGAAGCTGCTGGTCATCACGGCAGCTGCGAAGCACGATCTGGCAGACGCGGCGCGGCGTCTGGACCGGTTGATGAACGACCTCGACGAGGGCCGTTTCCCCGAAGATCTCGACAGCGACGGAACTCCCTGAAGGTCGAATTCGTTGCGGCACAAGGGTGATTAGCCCGTTTCGTGTTTGATTTGCGGTATATATCTGCCTAACGTGCGAAAAAGCTTGAACAGATTCGTTCCAGCAATGTCTCCGAAGGGGAAGACGTGAACAAGGCGCAGCTCGTGGAAGCCATTGCCGACAAGCTCGGCGGACGCCAGAACGCTGCGGATGCGGTGGATGCGGTACTGGACGCCATTGTCCGCGCGGTCGTGGGCGGTGACCGGGTTTCGGTCACCGGTTTCGGCTCGTTCGAGAAGGTCGACCGCCCCGCGCGGTACGCCCGTAACCCGCAGACCGGTGAGCGGGTCCGGGTCAAGAAGACCTCGGTGCCGCGCTTCCGCGCGGGTCAGGGCTTCAAGGATCTGGTGAGCGGCTCGAAGAAGCTCCCGAAGAACGACGTGGCCGTGAAGAAGGCCCCCAAGGGCAGCCTCTCGGGCGGTTCTTCCACGCGTACGACGGCCAAGGCCGCAGCGAAGAAGGCCACCGCCAAGAAGGCTTCGACGGCGAAGAAGGCCGCGACGAAGAAGGCGACGCCGGCGAAGAAGACCACGGCCACCGCCAAGAAGGCGGCGACGGCGAAGAAGACCACGGCCAAGAAGACCACGGCGACCAAGAAGGCCACCGCGGTCAAGGCGACGCCGGCGAAGAAGACGACGGCCACCGCCAAGAAGACCAGCGCCAAGAAGACGGCGCCGGCGAAGAAGGCGACGGCCAAGAAGGCTCCCGCGCGCAAGACCACGGCCAAGAAGGCCACCGCGAGGAAGAAGTAGCCGCGGCGGCCACCACCGTCTCGCTCAGCACCTCGCCGGGCCGGACTCCCCCAGGGGAGCCCGGCCCGCGGTGCGTTCGAATCCGTCCGCACGCACCGTCCGTTTCCGCGACGCCGACACTTCCGTCCCGCCCCGGCCTGTCCCGCGCCGCCCCGGCCGGCACCGACTCCTGTGCCCCACGGTGGCGGTTGTTGGGCGCCGTCGTTGGGCGCGGTCGGTGTGGGGGGCGCTGCCCTGCGCGGCGTACGGAGCTGTTTGGCGCGATGTACGGCCGCCACCGGGGCACCGTTCCGCCGGAGCACGGAGCACGGAGCACGGAGCACGGAGCACGGAGCACGGAGCACGGAGCACGGAGCACGGAGCACGGAGCACGGGGCGGCGACTTCGCGGCGGCGCGGGGGGCTCGAAGCGCGTATGCGGCCGGGGACGGAGGACGGGGCGCGCCGCCGGGGCCCGCGGGTGAGAGCGGGCCGTGAGCGGGCCCGCAGGGCTGTCGAGCGGCCTGGACCTAGAACGTCTGGAGCGTCACCAGGACCACGCGGCGGGCTTCGCCCTCGCCCTCGACGTCGATCCGCACGCGTTGGCCGGGCCGCAACAGTCGTAGCCCGCCAGCGTCGAAGGCCGCCGCGTCGAAGTCCAGCGGAGTTCCGTCGTCGAGCAGCACGCTGCCCGCACGGGTGTCGGGGTCGTACGTGTACGCGGTCGCCTGCATACGCAGCAGCGTAGCCCGCGCCAGGGGCTGCCCCGCGCGGGTCGGTCCGGCGCTCCGTCGCCCCGTGCCCGTAGCGAGCGCCGCTCCGGGCTCCGTGCCTACCAGTCGCGGCTCCGTGCCCCGTGCCCCGTGCGGGATTCATCGCTCCGCGCCCCGTTGCCCCGTAGAGCCAACCACGTCATGCCCCTGGCGTGCGGGGAGGCGGCGCGGGGCGCACGGGCTGGGAGAGGTCGGCGGCATCGGGGCGGGGCCGGATGGGGTCAGCCGTGGGGTGCGGGGGAGCCGGAGGGCGTGGCGCTGGACGCTGTTGGCGGCGCTCCGTTAGCGGCGAGGAGAGCGGTCGTGTACGGGCCCACTCCCAGGTCCAGCGCGGCCCGCAGGTCGCGCCCCGTGTCCACGTCCTGGCGCACGCTCGGTACGTCGGGCAGCGGAATGTCCTGTGCTCCCGTGGCACGGTGCCGAACACGGGAGGCGCCGCCGAAAGCCGGATTGAGTTCCCATTTCGGGGCCGCGGTCAACAATGTGGTGCCGATTCCGGCGGCGTCCGCGAGAAAGGTCCGGGGGAAATCCGCGGCGGCGGTCAGAACTCGGTGGAGTTCCGCGGACCGGAGGGCCGGTAGATCGGCGTTGAGCGCGGCGACCGCCGTGTCGGGGCGCCGTGCGCGCACCACGGCGGCGCCGTGGGCCAGTGCGGCGTTCAGGCCGGTGCCGGGCGTGTCTCGCACACTCGTTGCGCCCAGCGTCGACAATTCGGCCGCCGCGAGCGGGTCGTCCGTGACAACCACCACATCCCGTACTCCGGGACATGCCAGTGCCGCGCTCACCGTGTCCTGTGCGAAAGCGAGCGCGAGCCCGGGGCGTAGGTCGTCGGACGCGGCGTCGGCCAGCCGGCTCTTCGCGCGGGAGAGCGGTTTCAGCGGCACTACCAAGCTCCAGCTCACTCCCGCTTCCCTCGCTTCATCTCTGCGCACGCGCATCATTCTTGCCTGTTGCCGAAGCCGCCTGGGACCGGCGGGGTTACGGTGTCCTCGACAGACCAGATACCTGGGGCGACACTTGTGCGGCTGCCCGGGTGGTAGCAAGCCAGCAGGTCAGCAGGGACCAAGAGGAGGACGTCCGAGTGCCCCGCCACAGAATCGGCTTCTGGTACCGCCTGGCAGCGGTCCTCGTGAAACCGCCGCTCGTGATTCTGTTCAAACGGGACTGGCGTGGAATGGAGAACATTCCGGCCCACGGCGGATTCATCACGGCGATCAACCACAACTCGTATCTCGATCCGCTGGCGTACGCGCACTTCCAGTACAACACCGGGCGTGTGCCACGATTCCTCGCGAAGTCCGCCCTCTTCAAGGTGCCCGTTATCGGCCGGATGTTCCACGGGCTCCAGTTGATTCCGGTCTACCGGGAGTCCACGGACGCCGCCAACGCCTTCCGTGCGGCCGTCAGCGCGATCGACAAGGGCGAATGCGTCGCCTTCTACCCCGAGGGCACGCTCACCCGCGATCCGGATCAGTGGCCGATGCGTGCCAAGACCGGCGCCGCCCGCGTCGCGCTGCTCACCAAGGCCCCGGTCATTCCCGTCGCGCAATGGGGCGCCAATGCGGTGCTTCCCCCCTACGGGGGGGCAAAGCGGCTGCGGCTGTTTCCCCGTAAGACCTTCAAGGTCGTGGCCGGTCCCCCCGTCGACCTGTCCGCGTACTACGGCCAGGAACCGACGGCCGAGGTGCTGCGCGCCGCCACCGATACGATCATGGCCGCCGTCACTGAACTCCTCGCCCACGTCCGCCAGGAACCGGTGCCGGCGGGGCGGGCCGAACAGCCGAAGGGCGGCGCGGCCGAAGGCCTCGGCTCCGCCGACCTCGCGGACCACGAGACCGACGGTACGGAGCGCGAGGCCGGCCGCACCAAGCACGAGGCCGACCGGACGGATCGCGACAGTGGCCGGACGGGGCACGAGACTGAGGGGAACGCCACGTGACGCGCTGTGCCGTCTTCGGCGCCGGATCGTGGGGCACCGCCTTCGCGATGGTGCTGGCCGACGCCGGGTGTGAGGTGACCCTGTGGGCGCGCCGCCCGGAGGTGGCGGAAGCCATCAACACGGGGCACTGCAACCCGGACTACCTGCCGGACGCCAAGCTCCCCGACACGGTGCGGGCCACCACGGACCCCGCGGTGGCGGCACGGGGCGCAGAGTTCGCGGTGCTGACCGTGCCGTCGCAGACGCTGCGCGCCAACCTCGCCGCATGGGCCCCGTTGCTGCCGGCCGACGCCGTGCTGGTCAACCTGATGAAGGGCGTCGAACTCGGCACTGCCAAGCGGATGAGCGAGGTCATCGAGGAGGTGGCGGGGGTCGGCCCGGAGCGGGTCGCGGTGCTTACGGGGCCCAACCTCGCCAAGGAGATCGCCGCCCGACAGCCGGCCGCCGCCGTGGTCGCGTGCAGCGACGAGGCTGTGGCCCAGCGGTTGCAGGCGGCCTGCCACACGTCGTACTTCCGCCCGTACACCAACACCGACGTCGTCGGCTGCGAACTGGGCGGAGCGGTGAAGAACGTCATAGCCCTCGCGGTGGGCATCGCCGACGGCATGGGCCTCGGGGACAACGCCAAGGCGTCGCTGATCACGCGCGGGCTGGCCGAGACCACCCGGCTCGGGCTGGCGATGGGCGCCGACGCGCACACGTTCGCGGGGCTCGCGGGCATGGGCGACCTCGTCGCCACCTGCTCGTCCCCGCTCTCCCGCAACCACACCTTCGGCACCAACCTCGGGCGGGGCATGACCCTGGCCGAGACCATCGCGGTGACGAAGCAGACGGCGGAGGGCGTCAAGTCCTGCGAGTCCGTCCTCGACCTGGCGCAGCGCCACCGGGTGGACATGCCGATCACGGAGACCGTGGTGAGCATCGTGCACTGCGGGAAGCCGCCCCTCGTGGCGTTCAAGGAACTGATGTCGCGGTCCGCCAAGCCGGAGCGCCACTGAACACGCTCGGACCGGCTCGCCGCGGCGGGAAGTGACGGCTCGACGCCTGCTCCGGGGCCCCGTGCCACATGCCACGGGGCCCCGAAGCGCGTATGAGGGCGTCCGCCGGTGACGCGGCGCGCGGTCCGGTGCCGGAGGCCGGCGCCGGTGCCGACGTGCGCTCCGGAGCGCGTGCGGGGGCGCCCGTTGCGGAGAGGCGCGGTGGGGTACGGTGCCCGGGGCGGGGCTCGTTGGATCCGGCCGGGTGGGGGTGTCAGGCGGCGGGTGGTCGGGCGGCAGGCCGTCCCGGTGGAGTGGTCGTGGGCGGCGCTCCGTGCCCCTGCGAGGGGGCGGGCCGCGGACACCGGCTGGCGAGACCTGACCGCGGGCGGGTCGCAGGGTAATCTCAATCCGATGAGCAGCGAGTCCACTTCCCCAAGCCCCGTGCCCGCCGCCGGCCCCGGAACCGACGGTCGCAAGCCGCGCGTCGCCGTCGTGTTCGGCGGGCGCAGCTCCGAGCACGCCATCTCCGTCGTCACCGCCGGCGCCGTGCTGTCGGCCATCGACCGTACGAAGTACGAGGTGATGCCGATCGGCATCACCACCGAGGGGCGGTGGGCGCTCACCGCCGACGCGCCCGAGCGGATGGCCATCAGCGACGGCACGCTGCCCAACGTCGACCAGCTCTCGGAAACCCCGGAGGGCGGCGTGCTGTTGCCGCTCGACCCCGGCAGCCGCGAGGTGGTCTACAGCGAGCCCGGCTCCGTGCCCAAGGCGCTGGGCGACGTGGACGTGGTCTTCCCCGTGCTGCACGGCCCGTACGGCGAGGACGGCACCCTGCAGGGCCTGCTGGAACTCTCCGGCGTGCCGTACGTGGGGGCCGGCGTGCTCGCCTCCGCCGTCGGTATGGACAAGGAGTACATGAAGCGCGTCTTCGACTCCTTCGGGCTGCCGATCGGGCCTTACGAGGTCATCCGGGCCCGTGAGTGGGTGCTCGGCCCGGAGACTGACCGGGGCGCGGTGGCGCGCAAGAAGATCGTGGACTTCGCCGCCGAGAACGGCCTGCCGATCTTCGTGAAGCCGGCTCGCGCCGGCTCCTCCATGGGCATCAGCAAGGCGGACGACCTGGCGGACCTCGACGCGGCCGTCGAGGAGGCCAGGCGGCACGATCCGAAGATCGTGGTGGAGGCGCTGCTGCGCGGGCGCGAGATCGAGTGCGGCGTGCTGGAGTTCGAGGACGGCCCGCGGGCCAGCGTGCCGGCCGAGATCCCACCGGTCACGGCCCACGACTTCTACGACTTCGAGGCGAAGTACATCGACTCGGCGTCCGGCATCGTGCCCGCGCCCCTCACCGCCGAGGAGACGGCGTGCGTTCAGGAGATGGCGATCGCCGCCTTCGACGCCACCGGCAGCGAGGGCCTGGCGCGGGTGGACTTCTTCCTCCTCGAGGGCGGCGAGTTGGTGATCAACGAGATCAACACCATGCCCGGCTTCACGCCGATCTCCATGTACCCGCGCATGTGGCAGGAGAGCGGCGTGAGCTACCCCGAACTGGTGGATCGCCTCATCCAGGCCGCCCTCAACCGTCCGACGGGCCTGCGCTAGGCACCTCCCGTCCTGCTCTGCCCGCACGTCGGCCAGGCTGTGCGGCGATGCCCCCCGCTGACCAGTACGCCGACCACCGGAGCGGCGTACGAGGCCCGTACGTGAGGCGCTGCACTGGGCGCCTGGCCGGCGGCGTACGGTGCCGCCGCGGCACCTGCCCTGATCGCGCGGACCCGGAACACGGAGCGGCGATCCTGCCTGGGGGCACGGGGCACGGGGCACGGGGCACGGGGCACGGGGCACGGGGCACGGAACCGGCGTCCGATGCGGGTGTCGACCCACGCGGCCCCGTATCGGCCGAGCCGCCCCCCCCGTGGGCCGAGCCGACGTCCCACCGCTGTCCGGCCGACCCGCGTTGGCTGCTCCGTGCGCCCCGGGGCCCGGGCATGCGCGAAGCGGGCCCCGTTCGACCTCGTAGCGCCCGTAGCGCCCGTACGGAGGGCCAGTGCCGCAGTGGGGGCGTCAGCCGATGTCAAGGCGCCGTGTCGTGAGTCAGAACGCCGGGCGCTGAGGGCCAACGTCGCGCGCCCCGTCGCGTGGAACGGTGCGCGCCCGTCCGTCCGTACCGCTCCGTCCAGCGCGCGCTCCGTGCCCCGCACTCCGAGCGCCGCACGGCCTCGTACCCCGTCCCGCCCCGCCCGGCCGTGACCGGCGCGTGCGAGCTGTGGGGCGGTGGGTCAGATGCCGGCAGGGATGGTCTTCTTGACCGCGTCCGCCAGATCGGTGAGGGGGTTGATCTCGGGGGCGTACTTCGACGGAACCGTGACCTCCACGTACGCCTTGCGCAGGGTGGTGGTGAAGCGGTAGCCATCGGGCTGCTTCTCCAGCAACCAGCCGACTCCGTTGATGTCCACGGAGTCGGCCAGGGGGTTGTAATGTTCACTGCCGGGCGTGAGCACATCGGGGCGCGGTACGCCGCACCGCAGTTGCACGGCGGGCTTGCCCCAGACAGCGGTGAATTCCGACGCGGGCTCGGTCTCGCGCTGGTCGAGTCCCTCCACCTTCGTGGGCAGTTCCTTGTGCAGAGCCTTGCAGAACGTGACGGTCCGCGCCGACGGAGTGGGAACCGCGGGAGCTGCGGGTTCGTCGCTGTCAGAGCAGCCCACGGCGGACAAGAGCAGGATGCCGATGGGCAGGCGGTGCCAACGGCGCGGTGCAAAACTCACCGGGCCGAGGATACGGGGAGCTACAGATGGACGACCGGGCAGGTGAGGGTGCGGGTGATGCCGTCCACTTGCTGGACCTTGGCGACCACCATGTGGCCGAGCTCGTCCACGGTCTCGGCCTGGGCGCGCACGATCACGTCGTACGGGCCCGTCACGTCCTCGGCCTGGATGACTCCCGGGATCTTGGCGATGACGTCGGCAACGGTCGACGCTTTGCCGACCTCAGTTTGGATCAGGATGTACGCCTGTACCACGGAACCTCCAGGGCGGCGACGAGCATCATGTAGGAAGAAGGGACGCCACGGTACCGCGTCGCCGAGCAACGCGGGGAGACTCGCGCGGCGCACGCGGCGTGCCGCCTGCCGGAGCGGACAGCGGAGCACAGGGCGGAAGAACAGTGCAAAGGGGCGATGGGATGAAGGGCACCGTGGGCGAGTTGGGAGAGTTCGGGCTGATCAGGGAGCTGACTTCCCGACTCACCAGCACCCCGGCGGTCCGCCTGGGGCCGGGGGATGACGCCGCGGTGGTCGCAGCGCCCGACCGACGGGTCGTGGCAAGCACCGATGTTCTCCTCGAAGGGCGGCACTTCCGCCGCGACTGGTCCACGGCGTACGACGTCGGCCGCAAGGCGGCGGCGCAGAACCTCGCGGACATCGCCGCCATGGGAGCCGTGCCCACCGCGCTGCTGCTCGGTCTCGTCGTCCCCGCGGACCTCCCCGCGACGTGGGCCAACGAGTTGATGGACGGCCTGCGCGACGAGTGCCAGGTGGCGGGCGCCGCGGTGGTCGGCGGCGATGTGGTGCGTGGCGAGACGATCACCGTGGCCATCACGGCCCTGGGTGACCTGCGCAACCACGAACCGGTGACCCGCGCCGGGGCCCGGCCGGGTGACGTCGTCGCCGTCACGGGCTGGCTGGGCTGGTCTGCGGCCGGTCACGCCGTGCTCTCCCGCGGCTTCCGCTCGCCCCGCGCCTTCGTCGAGGCGCACCGTCGCCCCGAACCCCCGTACCACGCCGGCCCCGCCGCGGCGGGGCTCGGGGCCACGGCGATGACGGACGTCAGCGACGGCCTGGTCGCCGACCTCGGACACATCGCCGAGGCCAGCAAGGTCCGCATCGATCTGAGTTCCGCGTCGATAGACATTCCCTCCCAGATGTCGGACATCGGCCAGGCGGTTGGCGTGGACCCGCTGCAGTGGGTGCTCAACGGCGGCGAGGACCACGCGATCGTCGCGACCTTCCCCTCCGACGTGAAGCTGCCCGCGCGCTGGAAGGTGATCGGCGAGGTCCGCAACCCGTCGGCGCTGCCCCAGGTGACGGTGGACGGCGCCCCGTGGGCCAAGGCCGGCTGGGACCACTTCAGCGACATCGAGGAATCCACGGTGAGCTGAAGCTGCGGCCAGGCCAGTTGGGTAAGCCTCTCTGGAGCCCGCCCAACCGGGCCCCGTGCACGTGCTCGGCCGGCCACGGGGCCGGCTCGTGCCACGCACGGAGCCGGCGCCGGGCCTGGGGCCGTTGCTGGGATACGGGGCGCCGTGCCGGGTGGGCGGTGCGGCGCCGGTGCGGGTACGCGCGGCCGGCGACCTTGCCCGCGCGGAGTTGACTCCGCCCGCCGCTCCGCCCCGTGCCGCCGGTGCCGTACCTCCGCGGCGTACGTTCACGTGGACATGCGGCACACGGCCACGCCACGCGCCGTCACGTCCTGGCGCCCCGCTCCACCCACTCCGTTGCGTCGCCCCGTAGTGCCGGCGCGCCGTGACGTCCGGGGCGGGTTGGGGGCTGGAGGTTGGGGTGGCGGTTCGCTCCGGCGCGGCCCGAACGGCGCGGTCCGGTGGGTTGAGTCAGCGAGCCGTGAGGGGGCCGAGAGGCCGGGGAACAGCGCGGCGTAAATTCGGTGGCATGACCACAGACACCCCGGGTGCTTGCCCCGTCCCCACCGCCGTACCGCGCTGTGTCCTGACCGTCGCCGGGTCCGACTCAGGCGGCGGGGCGGGCATTCAGGCCGACCTCAAGGCGATGCTGGCTCTCGGCACGCACGGCATGAGCGTGCTCACCGCGGTCACGGCGCAGAACTCCTTGGGCGTGCAGGGGGCCTGGGAGCTTCCGTTGGAGGCAATCCGGGCCCAGTTCCGCTCCGTCGTCGACGACATCGGCGTCCAGGCCGTGAAGACGGGCATGCTCGCCTCACCCGCGATCGTGGAGACCGTCGCGAGCCTGCTCACGGACCTCAACGCGCCCGTCATCGTGGACCCGGTCGGCGTCTCCAAGCACGGTGACGCCCTCCTGGCCGCCGACGCGCTCGACGCCGTACGCACCAAGCTGCTGCCGGTCGCCACGGTTGCCACGCCCAACCTGGACGAGGTCGCGCAACTCACGGGCGTGCGCGTGGCCACCGAGGCCGACATGCCGCGCGCCGCGGCGGCCATCCTGGAGTTCGGCCCCCGCTGGGCCCTAGTGAAGGGCGGACACCTCCGCGGGGACGCGGTGGACCTGCTGACGGACGGGGCGGAGGAACACTGGCTCCGCTCCCCGCGCCACGACAACCGCCACACCCACGGCACCGGCTGCACCCTCGCCAGCGCCATCGCCGCCCACCTGGCCCACGGCATGCCAGTGCCGGAGGCCGTCGCGGCGGCCAAGGAGTACGTCACGGGGGCGATCGCGGCGGGCTTCCCGCTGGGCGCCGGCATCGGCCCGGTCGACCACGCCTGGCGCTGGCGCTGATCCGTCGTCCCGTGCGTTCGGCCGGTCGAGCAGTCGGCTACGTGCCGTCGCACCGGCGCGAGGCGAGCGTGGCGCGGGGGGCGGCGGACATCCCGGCACGGGGCACGGCGCACGGGGCACGGGGCACGGGGCACGGGGCACGGCGGTGATCCTGCAGGGGGCACGGACGGTGGCCCTCACCGGAGTGCCCGCACACGAGCGGGCGACGGAGCCGCGAAGGGAGGCACGGGGCGCTCGTGGGCAGCAAAAAAGCCGGCCCGGACGAATGCGGGCCGGCTTTGGCAACCGGCTGGCTGCGCTACGACGGGAACGTCAGCGCGCGACCTTGCCGGCCTTGATGCACGAGGTGCAGACGTTGAGCCGCTTCGGCGTCCGACCGACCACAGCGCGCACCGTCTGAATGTTGGGCTTCCAACGACGGCGAGTGCGGCGGTGCGAGTGCGAAATGTTGTTGCCGAAGCCCGGCCCCTTGCCGCAGACGTCGCAGTTGGCAGCCACGGGTCACTCCAAAGACTTCAGATGCACTTACGGTGAGTTACCGGTTCGTCGAATCAATAGCTGATCGGCATCACCGGGGAGATTTGGCCCGACCTGATCGGGCAACCGGAGCAGCATACAACGACCGCTCGCGTACAACGAAACTACCATGGCCGCCCCGGCCCCTGCCCCAGACGATCTCCGCGAAGCGCGACTACCCTGCGGGCATCCGCGCTGCCACCCAGCACCGTCCAAAGGAGGCCATAGGTGCCGCACACGTTCGACGCCGAGGCGGTACGTACGTGGTGCGGGCTGGCACTGGAGGCGTTGGGGCGCGCCCGCGAGGGGATCGACGCCATCAACGTCTATCCGGTTGCGGACGGTGACACCGGCACCAACCTCTACCTCACCGTCGAGTCCGCCGCGCAGGCCGTCGCCGCCGCCTTCAACGGCCATGCTGCTACCGGTACCGCGTCCAGGCCGAGCCTGGGCGACGCGATAGGAGCCATGGCGCACGGGGCGCTGATCGGCGCGCACGGTAACTCCGGCACCATCCTGGCCCAGATGTTGCGCGGGATGGCGGACGTACTCGCCGAGCAGTACGAGGCGGGTGATGCGGTCGACGACACGCGGCGCGGAGGTGACGCGCGCCACGCCAGTGGCGCTGCCCTGTCGCGCGCGCTGCTCCGCGCGGCCGATTCCGCCCGGAACGCGGTCGCCCGGCCCGTTGAGGGCACGGTCCTGACGGTCGCCGCCTCGGCGGCAGCGGCAGCGGCGCGGGCGGCGGGCGCCCGACCCGCGGAGTGCGGGACATCGGCGCCGTACGAAGCCGGAACGGGGCACGGGGCCGCGATGGGGTACGGAGCCCACAAGGGGCACAGAGCCGAAGCGGGACACGGAGCCGAAGCGGGACACGGGGCGGCCACAGAGCGCGGTGCGGAGCACGACGCGGCGTACGGGGCCGTTACGGCGAGCGAGGGCAGTGTGACTCGGCGGACGCAGAGCACTCCCGCCACGCAGTGGGCCGTCGCGTCCGTCGGTGCCGTGGCGCGGGCCGCCTACGAGGGCGCCTGCGCCGCTCTGGACGCGACCACCGGCCAGCTCGACGTGCTCGCGCGGGCCGGCGTCGTGGACGCGGGCGGCTACGGCCTGGTCACCGTCCTCGGCGCCCTGGCCGAAACGCTGACCGGCGAACGCGCCACGGCGCCGACCAGCCCGCTTCGGGCGACGCCCGGCAGCCACTGCCTCGGTGCCGGCCGCTCCGACGCCGAACCCCGCGAACCGCGCCGCCCCGCCGCCCCGCCCGGCCCCCCGGCCCCGACCGACCGGAGTTCCGACGCCGACGCTCCGTACGGCGCCGCCACCCCGGAGCGCGCGCCCGCCGTCGCAGGACACTCGGGCCAGCCCACGGGATGCGACGGCGAGCCGATCACGGGCCCCGGCTACGAAGTGATCTACCTCCTGGAGGCCGACGACGCCGCCGTGGCCCGGCTCCGTGGGCGGCTGGACGCGCTGGGTGGCTCCCTCGTGATCGTGGGTGGCGACGGGCTGTGGAACGTGCACGTACACGTCGACGACGCGGGAGCCGCCGTGGAGGCGGGCATCCAGGCGGGGCGCCCGTACCGGCTCCGCATCACGCACTTCGGCGCCGCGGCCGAGCGCCGGTTGGACCGGGAGACCGCGCCCAGGGAACCCCAGCGAACTGACGGGGCACGGGGCACGGGGGACGGGGCACGGGGCGAGCGCGCCGCGCGCTCCGTGGTTCTGGTGGTACCCGGCGACGGATTCGCCGCACTGTGCGGCGAAGCGGGCGCGACCGTGGTCACCGCGCGCCCCGGGGAGCCGCCCGCCAGTGGCGAACTGGTCGACGCGATTCGGCGAGCGCACGCGCACGAGGTCGTCCTGCTGCCCAACGACGCCGAGCTGCGCCATAGCGCCGCTGCGGCTGCCGCGCAGATGCGTACGGAGGGGGTGCGCGTCGCCCTCATCCCGACCCGCTCCGTCGTTCAGGGCATCGCCGCGCTTGCCGTTCACGAGGGGGACCGCGGGTTCGACGAGGACGTGGTCGCGATGACCTCGGCCGCGGGCGCGACCCGCTACGCCGAACTGGCCGTGGCCGAACGCCAGTCGTGGACGATGGCCGGCGTGTGCCAGGCGGGCGACGTGCTGGGCCTGATCGATGGCGACGTGGTCGTCATCGGGGCCGACCTGCTGGCCACGGCGCGCACCGTGCTCGACCGCATGCTGGCGGCCGGCGGCGAGATGGTCACCCTGGTGCTGGGAGCCGGCGTGCCGAACAACCTCGCCGAGCGGCTGGAGGAACACGTACGGGAGCGACACCTGGCGGTGGACACGGTCAGCTACCGCGGCGAGCAGCCGGCTGCCCCACTGCTCATCGGCATCGAATGACCGTCGGGCCGTCCGCGACCTGAGCGGGCAGCGAGGCGAGTGCCGGCGCCCCGTACCGCGCGCGTACGCCGTATGCGAGGTATGCGAGGCCACGAGTCGCCGCGGGCTATCGGCGCCCCCAAGGCGGCCCGACCATGCCGCCGGAGCACGGAGCACGGAGCACGGAGCACGGAGCACGGAGCACGGAGCACGGAGCACGGAGCACGGAGCACGGAGCACGGAGCACGGAGCACGGAGCACGGAGCACGGAGCACGGAGCACGGAGCACGGAGCACGGAGCACGGAGCACGGAGCACGGAGCACGGAGCACGGAGCACGGAGCACGGAGCACGGAGCACGGAGCACGGAGCGGTGATCTTGCCTGGGGGCACGGGGCAGGCCGAGGGCGCCGCCCGCCCCGGGGCGGGCGGCAGCAGCGGTCGGTCGGAGGGCGCGGGCAGGAGGCGCCGCATGGACGGTACCACGGACCGGTGGTGTGGGGGGGTACCACGGACCTGTGGTGGGGAGTGTCGCGTGCGCTGTCAGTGGTGTGGTGTGCAATGGACCGCGTGCCCGCGCTCGATGAACCCCTGAAGAAGATCGTCGGCGGCAACACCGCGAAGGTGATGGCCGCCCACCTCGACCTGCATACCGTCGGGGACCTGCTGCACCACTACCCGCGCCGGTACGCGGAGCGGGGCGAGCTGACCCGGCTCGCCGACCTGCCGTTGGACGAGCACGTCACGGTGGTCGCGCGGGTGGCCAAGGCGACGAAGAAGACGTTCAACCACGGCAAGGGCGTGCGGCTCGAAGTGGCGGTGACCGACGGTAGCGGGGCGCTGACACTGGTGTTCTTCGGGCGGAGCGTCTTCCACCACGAGAAGGCGCTGCTGCCGGGCCGCAGCGGGATGTTCGCCGGCAAGGTCTCGGTGTTCAACCGCACCCGGCAGCTCTCCCATCCCGACTACGAGCTACTGGACCAGGACCACGAGGACGACGCGGCAGGCGCGGTGGACGCCTTCGCGAGCCAGTTGTTGCCGCTGTACCCGGCCTGCAAGCAACTCGCGTCCTGGCAGCTCGCCAAGTCGGTCGGCATGCTCCTCGACACCATGGAGGCGACGGGTTGGGAGGGCGTGGTCGACCCGCTGCCCCCCGCACTGCGCGAGGGCCGCGGCTTCGAGACGCTGCCCGACGCCCTGTTGAAGATCCACCGGCCGTGCACCAAGGCCGACATCGCGGCGGCCCGCGACCGGCTCAAGTGGGACGAGGCGTTCGTGCTCCAGGTGGCCCTGGCGCGCCGTCGGCGCGCCGAGGCCCAGCTCCCCGCCGTGCCCCGCGCCCGGCGCCAGAACGGACTGTTGGACGCCTTCGACGCCAAGCTGCCCTTCACGCTCACCGACGGCCAGCAGCGGGTGTCCGCCGAGATCCTGAGTGCCCTGGCGGCGGAGCACCCCATGCACCGGTTGCTCCAGGGCGAGGTCGGTAGCGGCAAGACGTTGGTGGCGCTGCGCGCGATGCTGACCGTGGTGGACGCGGGGGGCCAGGCCGCGATGCTCGCGCCGACCGAGGTGCTGGCCCAGCAGCACCACCGCTCCGTCGTCGAGATGATGGGTGAGTTGGCCGAGGGCGGCATGCTCGGCGGATCGGAGAACGGCACCAAGGTGGTGCTGCTCACCGGCTCCATGGGGGCCGCGGCCCGCCGCCAGGCCCTGCTCGACCTGGTGACCGGCGAGGCCGGCCTCGTGATCGGCACCCACGCCCTCATTGAGGACAAGGTGCAGTTCCACGATCTGGGGCTGGTGGTGGTCGACGAACAGCACCGGTTCGGCGTGGAGCAACGGGACGCGCTACGGGCCAAGGCGGACCGCCCTCCGCACCTCCTGGTCATGACGGCCACGCCCATCCCGCGCACCGTTGCCATGACGGTCTTCGGCGACCTGGAGACCTCGGTCCTCGACCAACTCCCCGCGGGCCGTTCGCCCATCGCCAGCCACGTGGTCCCGGCCAAGGACAAGCCGCACTTCCTCTCCCGCACCTGGGAGCGCGTACGGGAAGAGGTGGAGTCCGGGCACCAGGCCTACGTGGTCTGCCCGTGCATCGGTGACGAGGAGGGCATCCCCAAGGAGTGCAAGGGCGCGAAGTCGGGGCAGCGCGGGGCCGGGGGCGCGCCAGACCCCGCCGCGGAGTACGACGTGGGCGGCGCGGCGGAGGCCACGGAAGGCGCCGACGGGGCGGGGGAGCGCCGGCCCCCGTTGGCCGTGCTCGACGTCGCCGAGCAGCTCGCCAAGGGCGCGCTCAAGGGGCTGCGCGTCGAGGCGCTGCACGGCCGCATGCACCCCGATGACAAGGACGCGCTGATGCGCCGGTTCTCCGCCGGCGAGGTGGACGTGTTGGTGACCACCACCGTGATCGAGGTCGGCGTCAACGTACCCAACGCCACGGCCATGGTGATCATGGACGCGGACCGGTTCGGCGTATCCCAGTTGCACCAGCTGCGGGGCCGCGTCGGCCGTGGCTCCGCCCCGGGCCTGTGTCTCCTGGTGACCGACATGCCGGAGGCCAGCCCGGCCCGGGCCCGGCTCGGCGCCGTCGCGGCGACGTTGGACGGCTTCGAGCTGTCCCGCATCGACCTGGAGCAGCGGCGCGAGGGCGACGTGTTGGGGCAGGCCCAGTCGGGCGTCCGCTCCAGTCTGCGCATGCTCACCGTCATCGACGATGAGGAAATCATCGCCGCCGCCCGCGCGGAGGCCGTGGCGACCGTCACGGCCGACCCGGAGTTGGAGCGACTGCCGGCGCTGCGTACGGCGCTCGACGCCCTCCTGGACGCCGAGCGCGAGCAGTACCTCGACAAGGGCTAACCGGCGCGTCAGTACCTCGACAAGGGCCAAGCGGCCCGGGAAAGCCACGCGCCGGCCGCACGCCGCCCACGACCGGCTTGCCGGCCCCGCGTCTCCAACACCCGCCCGCCGGGGGCGGCCCCCGAGTCGCCCGTCGGGCGACGCCATATCGTGGGGAGCGGTGGCCGATCACGGTCACCGCCGTCCACCACCACGAAGGGCCGACCAACAGATGACCCGCGTGATCGCCGGGGCTGCCGGCGGGCGCCGTCTCGCCGTACCCCCGGGCACCGGTACTCGACCGACCTCGGACCGGGCGCGCGAGGGCCTCTTCTCCACCTGGGAGTCGCTGCTCGGCTCGCTGGCCGGGGCACGGGTCCTCGACCTGTACGCGGGTTCGGGCGCCGTCGGCCTCGAAGCACTCTCCCGCGGCGCGGAACACGCCCTCCTGGTGGAAGCCGACGCCCGCGTGGTCCGCGAGAACGTGCGAACCCTGGGCCTGCCCGGTGCCGAGGTGCGGGCGGGCAAGGCGGCACAGGTCGTCGCCGGCCCCGTGCCGGGGCAGCCGTACGACGTGGTGTTCCTCGACCCGCCGTACGCTGTCACCGACGACGAGCTGCGGGAGATCCTGCTCACACTCTCCGATAATAGCTGGCTCGCGGCACGGGCACTGGTCACCGTGGAGCGGAGCACCAGGGGCGGCGAGTTCCGGTGGCCGACTGGTTTCGAGGGGCTACGGGCTCGTCGCTACGGGGAGGGCACGCTTTGGTACGGTCGCGCCGCTTCACGCAGCACCGCCACGACGACACACCACAGCGCGTCATGACCGCACTAGAGAGCGAGGAACCACTCTTGCGCCGCGCCGTCTGTCCGGGGTCCTTCGACCCCGTCACCAATGGACACCTCGACATCATCGCCCGCGCCTCGAAGCTGTACGACCTCGTGCACGTCGCCGTGATGATCAACAAGTCAAAGCAAGGGCTCTTCACCGTCGACGAGCGCATCGACCTGCTGCGCGAGACGACGGCCGAGTACGGGAACGTCGAGGTCGAGGCGTTCCACGGGCTCCTCGTCGACTTCTGCAAGCAGCGCGACATCCCCGCCATCGTCAAGGGCCTGCGCGCCGTCAGCGACTTCGACTACGAGTTGCAGATGGCCCAGATGAACAACGGCCTGTCCGGTGTGGAGACGTTGTTCGTGCCCACCAACCCCACCTGCAGCTTCCTCTCCTCCAGCCTGGTCAAGGAGGTCGCGGTCTGGGGCGGCGACGTCTCCCACCTGGTCCCGCCGCTCGTGCTCCGGCGCCTGACGGAGCGGCTCGCCGAGCGCTGACGGTCTGTCAGTAGGTGTCGGGCGGGAGCCCACTGCCCGTACAGTCGGTCCCGTCCCGACCCTTCGGCCTAGAGAGTGCGAGCACCCAAGGTGGACGTGCAGAAGAAGCTCGACGAGATCGTCGGCACCGTCGGCAGCGCGAAGTCCATGCCCATGTCGGCCTCCTGCGTGGTGAACCGGGCCGAGCTGCTCGCCAAGCTCGAAGAGCTACGGATGGCGCTGCCCGGCTCCCTCGCGCAGGCCCAGGAGGTGATCGGCGACCGGGACCAGATGGTCGCGGCCGCCCGACAGGAGGCCGAGCGCATCATCGAGTCGGCGCACTCCCACCGCGGCTCGCTGATCTCCCAGACCGAGGTGGCCCGCCAGTCGCAGGAGGAGGCCGACCGCATCCTCGCCGAGGCGCGCCGCGAGGCGGAGGAGATCCGCGCCGAGGCCGACGACTACGTCGACAGCAAGCTGGCCAACTTCGAGGTCGTCCTCACCAAGACCATCGGCTCCGTCGACCGGGGCCGCGAGAAGCTCCTCGGGCGCGGCCCCGGCGCGTACGGCGACGACGAGAACGGCCACTTCGACCAGGCCCCCGAGCGCAGCGCGGACCCGGAGACGCTGCGCCAACGCGCGGACGAGTACGTGGACGCCAAGCTGGGCGCTGTGGCCGCCGTGCTCGCCAAGACCCTGGAAGCGGTCGGCCGGGGCAGACAGAAGCTGCTCGGTACGGAAGAGGACGAGCTGGGCGCCCACATGACCGCGCAGGACGCTGCGGGCGCCGCCGGCCTCAGCACCAGCGACGACGACTACCTGGCCGACCTCGCCACCAGCCAGCACGTCGCCGACCCGCGCGTCCCCGCGCCGGTCCCCGCTCACGCGCCTGCCCCGGTCCACCAGCCCCCCATGCCGGACCAGCAGCCGCTGTTGCCACAGCAACCGCCCGCCCCGCCCGGGGCCCCGGGCCAGCCCGAGTACGCGGACTACTACGCCCAGGCGGGCTACCAACAGGACGCGTACGGCTACGAGCAGCAGTACGCCCAGCAAGACCCGTACGCGGCGCAGCCGACGCACGGGTACCAGCAGCCGGCCGCCGCGCCACAGCCCGCCAGCGACTACGGCTGGCAGCAGCCCCAGCAGGGCTACGACCCGCACGCCGGGTACCCGCAGCCCCAGCCGCTCGACGGCCACCAGCCGCAGCAGCAGCCCCGCGCGGCCGGCACCCCGGCGCTGGACGAGACCAGCCTCTTCGACACCAGCATGATCAACCTGGACCAGCTCCGCCAGTACGAACAGGGCCGCTGAGCCACACCGCCGTCGCCAGGCCGCAGTGCCCCTGGGACCCCCGCGTCCCGCGCGGCCGGCGCGATCGCCGCGCGCCGCTCCCAGGGCCCGCGCCGTGCCCCGTCACCGCGACGGGCCGGCTCCGCCTGGGCCCGTACTGATGGCCCGTTCGTACGCCATGCCCGTACGGTGCGCGCCTGCGCGCTCACGCTGCGCCCTGGAGCGCACGCCAAGATAGGCGTGCGCTCCAGGGGCGCAGCGCCGGGTGCCCGGCGCGGAGCAGCCGGCATCGGGGCGCCACGTGCGCTGCTGGGAGGGCTGTGGCGGCTCCACGCCCTGCGGGGACCTACGCTCGGGGGGCGCGCACGTGAGCCTTGGCACCATCGCGCGGGACGGCAGGCGTGCCGCGAGGCGCACGGGGGCGCGGGGGAGCGGCAGGGTCGATTGGTGCGGATTGGGTCTACGGCGACCTGTCCAGTATCCTGGCTCTTCGGCCGCACGCATATCCGCGATTCCGGCTGCCCACTTCGTCTCGTAGCAGTGCTGCGAGGAGGGACGCCCGTGCCGCAGCGTAGAAAGCAGGAAGCCCTGAACGCCCGTCTCGACCACCGTTCCCCACTCGTGTTCGACACGCGAGAGCTTGGGAGGAGTCCTGGTGCGCTCAAGCGGCTTTCGCGCTCGATCGAGGCCCCGGGTGATCTCGGGATCGAGATGATCGGGGTGCGCAAGGGTGCGACCGTGGAGCTCGACCTCCGACTGGAGGCGGTCATGGAGGGAGTGCTCGTTACGGGCACCGCCCGTGCGCCGCTCACAGGGGAGTGCGTAAGGTGTCTGGAGCCGCTCGGGCGTGAGCTCGAAGCGGAATTCCACGAGATGTACCCCGACGCCGACAACCGGAGCCGCACAGCGGAGACCGGCGACGACGCCGAGGAGGAGGACACACTCCTCCTCGAGGACGACTTGTTCGACCTTGAGCCCGTGCTGCGGGACGCGGTGGTGCTCTCACTGCCGTTGCAGCCGGTGTGCCAGGAGGACTGCCCTGGTCTGTGCCCCGAATGCGGAGCACGGCTGGCGGACGACCCGGACCACCATCACCAAGAAGCCGTCGACATCCGTTGGGTGGCACTGCAGGGACTCGCTGAGACCGTCCAGGACGGCGAGAAGGACAACACCCCTCGCGCTAGCGGGGATGACCCACAGGAGAAGTAGCCGTGGCTGTTCCGAAGCGGAAGATGTCGCGCAGCAACACGCGCCACCGCCGGTCGCAGTGGAAGGCTGCGGTCCCCACCCTGGTGGCGTGCGAGCGCTGCCACGAGCCGAAGCTGCAGCACATCGCGTGCCCGAGCTGCGGCACCTACAACCGCCGCCAGGTCCTCGACGTCTGATCGGCGGGTGACGGGCTTCATGTCAGACGCCAAGACCCCGCTCCGCAAGCGCGGGGAAGGAGCAACGGCGACGGCAGACACGGCCTCGTCTCATACCGTTCTGGAAGGGCGCCTCGGGTATCACCTTGAGTCCGCCCTTCTAGTGCGTGCGCTCACGCATCGCTCCTTCGCGTACGAGAACGGTGGGTTGCCCACCAACGAGCGGTTGGAGTTCCTCGGGGACTCCGTGCTCGGTCTGGTGGTCACCGACACGCTGTACCGCATCCACCCCGACCTGCCGGAGGGCCAACTGGCCAAGCTGCGGGCCGCGGTGGTCAACTCGCGTGCGCTCGCCGAGGTGGGCCGCGGCCTGGACCTCGGCGCGTTCATCCGGCTCGGTCGGGGCGAAGAGGGCACGGGCGGCAGGGACAAGGCATCGATCCTCGCCGACACCCTGGAGGCGGTGATCGGCGCGGTCTACCTCGACAAGGGCCTCGACGCCGCCGCCGAACTGGTGCATCGGCTCTTCGACCCGCTGATCGAGCGTTCGTCGAACCTCGGCGCGGGCCTGGACTGGAAGACCAGCCTGCAGGAGCTGACGGCTACCGAGGGGCTCGGCGTGCCCGAGTACCTGGTTTCCGAGACGGGCCCCGACCACGAGAAGATCTTCACGGCTGCTGCTCGCGTCGGTGGTGTCGCGTACGGCACCGGCACCGGCCGCAGCAAGAAGGAAGCCGAGCAGCAGGCGGCCGAGGCCGCCTGGCGGGCGATCCGCGCGGCGGCTGACGAGGCCGCCGCCGCGACCGCCGCGGACGGGGCGTCCACCGACGGCTCCGGGGCGGACGGTACGACCTCGGGCGGTGCGGCCCTCGACGGCGCCGCCGCTTCGGCGGCCGGCTCCGCCGGAAAGGCTGGACCGACCGCACGGTGACGAGGCGCGGTACGCCGCGCCGAGCGCCGTACCGCACGAGTCCATCTGTGTTCGACGGGCCCACCGGCTCACCACCGGTGGGCCCGTCGCGTACGCCACGCCGGTCGCGCGCCCTCAGCCCCCGTGTCGCACTACGCGGCACGACCGACCCGACCATTCCCCGACCCGCGTGACGGGTCCCGACCTCCGCGGAGGATCACGTGCCGGAACTGCCCGAGGTCGAGGTCGTCCGCCGCGGCCTGGAGCGCTGGGTCACCGGGCGCGTCATCGCCGAGGTGCAGGTCCTGCATCCCCGCGCGATCCGCCGCCACCTGGCGGGCCCGACCGACTTCGCCGACCAACTGACCGGGCACCGCTTCGCCGCGGCCTGCCGGCGCGGTAAGTACCTCTGGCTGCCCTTGGACACGGTGGGCGCCGACGCCACGGCCCCCACGGAGCACCCCGTACAGACCGCCACGGGGCTCGCTCACGGAGCGCCGGGCGACGGGGCGACGGGGCACGGAGCGCCGGGTTCCGTGGACGGGGGCGTTGACGGTGTGACGCGCGGCGAGGCGACGGGGCGGTCCGTCCTCGGCCACCTCGGCATGAGCGGCCAACTGCTCGTCCAGCCGGAAACCGCCGCGGACGAGAAGCACCTGCGCATCCGCGTCCGGTTCGCCGACGCGGCGGGCACCGAACTGCGCTTCGTCGACCAGCGGACCTTCGGCGGCCTCTCCCTGCACGACCAGTTGCCCGGGGCCCCCGACGGGCTGCCGGACGTCATCGGCCACATCGCCCGCGATCCGCTGGACCCGGTCTTCGACGAGACGGCGTTCTACACGGCCCTGCGCCGGTGCCGCACCACCATCAAGCGCGCGCTCCTGGACCAGTCACTGATCAGCGGCGTGGGCAACATCTACGCGGACGAGGCGCTGTGGCGCGCCCGTCTCCACTTCGACCGTCCCACGGCGAGCCTCACCCGCCCCCGGGCGATGGAACTGCTCGGCCACGTCCGCGACGTCATGCGAGCGGCCCTCGCCGTGGGCGGCACGAGCTTCGACAGCCTGTACGTGAACGTCAACGGCGAGTCCGGCTACTTCGAGTGCTCACTGGACGCGTACGGGCGCGAGGACGAGCCGTGTCGCCGGTGCGGCGCACTGATGCGCCGCAGCCCGTGGATGAACCGCTCCAGCTACTTCTGCCCGCGCTGCCAGCGCCCGCCCCGCGTCGTGTCTCCCCGAACGGCACGCAGCGGCCCGGCCGTCTAGCGCGCCGTGGACGCCCGTGCCCGCACCCGTTCCCGGCCGTGTTCGCTCCTGGCCCCGCTCATACGCTCCGGCTGCGGAGCGCGGAGGCGGGACGGAGCGCGGCGGGTGCGGTAACCGGGAGACGGTGCCCGCGGCGTGCCCTGTGAGCGCGCCCCGTGCCGTGTGGCCGGTGACTGGTGCCACGGGGCACGGGGCCAGGGCCGCTGCGCCCTGTGGCGCACTCGCGGTGGTGTCGCGCCGTACGGGGGCGCGGTCGCCCCGCTCGTACGGTGCCGTCCTCCGGGTGACTCGGCCGGCGCGGTACTCGCGGTCCGCGGGCCACCGGGAAGGGGAGGCCGGGGAGATCTCGGCGGGGTGGGGCGGCTAGCGTGCTCGTATGAAAGAGAACGTGCGCCTCACCGCCTGGGTGCGAGGCCGGGTGCAGGGCGTGGGGTTCCGCTGGTTCACGCGGGCCAACGCCCTGCGCATCGGTACGCTGGTCGGCTTAGCCTCGAACCTGGACGACGGCCGGGTCCAGGTGGTGGCGAAGGGCCGAAGGCCGGCTGCGAGGAGCTGCTGGAGTGGCTCTGCCCGGGCGACACGCCCGGGCGAGTCGACGGAGTGACTGAGATTTGGGACGCCCCGCGCGGCGGTTACGAGACCTTCGAGATTCGCTGACGGGAGCGTCAGCGGGGGGCTATGCCCCGCGTGCCCCGGGATGCGCGCCTGGAGAAAAGGCCTAGTGGTTGCCAATACGGCGCGTCCGTGGAAAGCTGCGGACTAAGCATGATCTCCACGGCCCGATGGGTCGCCAGACGAAGTCGCGCCGCACCGTTCGCTGCTGCGCACGCTCGCCTGCCCTGTCGATACGGGGTGTGATCGTGTTGACCGTCAAACTTTTTGGTGAGAAGCTTGAAACTCCGCGCACCTTAACTGTTTGGCATTGAAGTCGGTAGTGATGGCAGACATCGCGGGTGCGAAATCCCTCACGACCCACACCGCTCCGGTCGGTCACTCATTGTGGAGGACCATCCATCATGGCAAAGGCGCTTCTCGGTTACGTCGGCGGCTCCGACCCCCGAGTCCTCGCCGAGATGCGGCGGCTTCAGCAGCGCGTACAGGATCTTGAATCCGAGCTCATCCGGATGCAGGCCGAGAATGACGCGTTGTCCGCCGCCGTCCAGCACAGCGACTCGCTGCTCGACAGAATCGACGTATCCCAGGCGGAGCCTGCGCTTGCCTGACCCGCTGTTCCTTCGGGGACCTGTCGGGCAAGCATCGCCACCCGCTTGAGAATCTGCAAGGGACGCTTCGGCGTCCCTTCGTCGTTTTGCTCCGTTCTTTCTCGTCCAGTGATTCGAGTTTTCCCTACCGTCTGATGTGCCCTTCACCTTCGGCGGCGAAACCGAAAAAGCCGCCGCGGCGCGCCTGGGCGCGCGCTGCGGACGGCTGCCCCTCGGCGCGTGAGCGGTAAAGTCCGACGGCGTGTACCTCAAGAGCCTGACCCTGCGAGGTTTCAAGTCCTTCGCCTCCGCCACGACGCTGCGCTTCGAGCCCGGTATCACCTGCGTCGTGGGTCCCAACGGGTCCGGTAAGTCCAACGTCGTCGACGCCCTGTCGTGGGTCATGGGCGAGCAGGGTGCCAAGTCGCTGCGCGGCGGCAAGATGGAGGACGTCATCTTCGCCGGTACCATCGGCCGCCCGCCGCTCGGCCGCGCCGAGGTCTCCCTCACCATCGACAACGCCGACGGCGCGCTGCCCATCGACTACGCCGAGGTCACCATCACGCGGATCATGTTCCGCAACGGCGGCAGCGAGTACCAGATCAACGGCGACACCTGTCGGCTGCTCGACATCCAGGAGCTGCTCTCCGACTCCGGCATCGGCCGCGAGATGCACGTGATCGTCGGCCAGGGCCAGCTCGACTCCGTACTGCACGCCGACCCGATGGGGCGCAGGGCGTTCATCGAGGAGGCGGCCGCCGTCCTCAAGCACCGCAAGCGCAAGGAGAAGGCGGTCAGGAAGCTGGACGCGATGCAGGCCAACCTGGCCCGCGTACAGGACCTGACCGACGAACTGCGCTGGCAACTCAAGCCACTGGGGCGACAGGCGGCCGTCGCGCGGTGGGCCGCCGTCATCCAGGCCGACCTGCGGGACGCGCGGCTGCGCCTGCTCGCCGACGACCTGGTGACGCTGCGCGAGGCGCTGCGGGCCGAGGTCGCGGACGAGGCGGCGCTCAAGGAACGCAAGGAGGCCGTGGAGGCCGCGTTGCACACCGCGCGGCGGCGCGAGGCCGCGCTGGAGGAGCAGGTAAGAGCGCTCTCGCCCCGCCTGGTGCGGGCCCAACAGACTTGGCACGAGCTGTCGCAGCTCGCCGAGCGGGTACGGGGCACCATCGGGCTCGCCGACGCGCGGGTCAAGAGCGCGACCTCGGCACCGGTGGACGAGCGACGGGGCCGCGACCCGGAGGAGATGGAGCGCGAGGCCCAGCGCGTCCGGGAGCAGGAGGCCGAACTGGAAGCCGCCCTGGAGGCGGTCAGCCGCGCCTTGGACGACACGGTGGCCCACCGCGCGGAACTGGAGTGCGAGCTGGCCCAGGAGGAGCGCCGGCTCAGGGACGCGGCCCGCGCGTACGCCGACCGCCGCGAGGGGCTGGCCAGGCTGCACGGCCAGGTGAACGCGGCCCGCAGCCGCGCCTCCTCGGCACAGGCCGAGATCGACCGGCTGGCCCGCTCCCGGGACGAGGCCAGGGAGCGGGCGGTGGCCGCGCAGGAGGAGTACGAGCAGCTCAAGGCCGAGGTCGACGGGCTCGACGAGGGCGACGCGGAGCTGGCTGACCGGCACGAGGAGGCCAAGCGGGCCCTGGCGGACGCGGAATCCGGGCTCAGCGCGGCCCGCGAGGCGGCGACGGCGGCCGAACGTAAGCGCGCGGCGACGGCGGCCCTGCACGAGGCGCTGGCCCTGGGGCTGCGCCGCAAGGACGGCACGGGGGCGCTCCTCGGCGCGGGCGAGCAGCTCGGCGGCCTGCTCGGCCCCGTCGCGGAACTGCTTACCGTCGCCCCCGGCTACGAGGTGCCGCTTGCCGCCGCCCTGGGGGCCGCCGCCGACGCCGTCGCCGTCACCGACCCCGCCACGGCGGCCAACGCCCTGCGGCTGCTGCGCAAGCAGGACGCCGGGCGGGCGGCGTTGCTGCTCGGCGCCGGCACGCGAGCCCCGGAGCGTGTGGCGGGCTCTCTGGAGCGCGTTGCGAGCGCCCCGGAGCGTACGGAGGGGAGCGCGGACGCCCGTCAGGGCGCTGGCGCGGTCGCGGGTGGCTCCGCGGTCGGCGCGATGGCTGGCGCTGGCGAGATCGACGGGGCCGACGGAGCGTACGGGGCAGGCCGGGTCGAGGGGGGCGCCGAGGCGGGCGGCGGCGCCCAAGGAGCGGACGGCCAGCGGCTGAGCGGGCTGGGCGCGCCGTTGTGGGCCGCGGACCTGGTGCACGGGCCCGCCGAACTGCTTCCCGCGGTGCGCCGGCTGTTGCGCGACGTGGTGGTCGTCACCGCCCTCGAGGACGCCGAGGACCTGGTGGCGTCGAGGCCCGAGGTGATGGCGGTGACCGCCGAAGGCGACCTGTTGAGCGGGCACTTCGCCCAGGGTGGGTCGGCCGGCGCGCCCAGCCTCCTTGAGGTGCAGGCCCAGGTGGACGACGCGGCGGCGCAGCTCACGGAGCTGGCCGTGCAGTGCGATGAGCTCGCCGACGCCCAGCGGGCCGCGCAGCAGCGGCGTACCGAGGCGGCGGCGCTGGTGGAGGAGTTGGCCAGCCGGCGCAGCGCCGCGGACCGGGAGAAGTCGCGCGTCGCACAGTCACTGGGCCGGCTCGGCGGCCAGGCGCGGGGCGCCGCGGGCGAGGCGGAGCGCATGATGGCGGCCGCCGCCAAGGCCGAGGAGGCGCTCGTTCGGGCGGCCGAGGAGGTAGCGGAGCTGGCCGAGCGGCTGCGGGTGGCGGAGGAGGAGTCGCCGTTCAGCGAGGACGGGGCGGATGAGCCCGACACCGCCGTACGCGACCGACTCGCCGCCGACTGGGCCAACGCGCGGCAGACCGAGATGGAGGCCAGGCTCCAGGTCCGTACGCACGAGGAGCGGGTCAAGGGGTTGGCCGGACGGGCGGACGCGCTGGATCGGGGGGGGCGCGCGGAGCGGGAAGCGCGGGCGCGGGCCGAGCAGCTCCGCGCCCGGTTGCGGCACGAGGCGGCCGTCGGCGCCGCGGTGGCCGCCGGCGCGCGGCAACTGCTGGCGCACGTCGAGGTCTCGTTGCGCCGCGCCGACCACGAGCGGCGGTCGGCCGAGACGGCGAAGACGGAGCGCGAGGCCGAGCTGGTCGCCGAGCGGGAGAGGGGCCGCGGCCTGGCCGCCGAGCTGGACAAGCTCACGGACTCGGTGCACAAGGGCGAGGTCCTCGGCGCGGAGAAGCGGCTGCGGATCGAGCAGCTGGAGTCGAAGGCGCTGGAGGAGCTGGGCGTGGAGCCGGCCGGCCTCGTCGCCGAGTACGGCCCCAACCAGTTGGTGCCCCCGTCGCCGCCCGCCGAGGGCGAGGAACTCCCGCGGGACCCGGAGCACCCGCGGAACCAGCCAGTGCCGTTCGTACGGGGCCAGCAGGAGAAGCGGCTGCGGGCCGCCGAGCGTGCGTACCAGCAGTTGGGCAAGGTGAACCCCCTGGCGCTTGAAGCGTACGCCGCGCTGGAGGAGCGGCACAAGTTCCTGACGGAGCAGCTTGAGGACCTGAAGAAGACCCGGGCCGACCTGCTGCAGGTGATCAAGGACGTGGACGAACGCGTCGAGCAGGTGTTCACGGAGGCGTTCCGTGACACGGCGCGGGAGTTCGAGGGCGTCTTCTCGCGCCTCTTCCCGGGCGGCGAGGGGCGGTTGATCCTCACCGACCCCGAGAACATGCTGACTACCGGCCTGGACGTGGAGGCCCGGCCGCCGGGCAAGAAGGTCAAGCGGCTGTCGCTGCTGTCCGGCGGCGAGCGGTCGCTGACCGCCGTGGCCCTGCTGGTGTCGATCTTCAAGGCTCGCCCGAGCCCGTTCTACGTGATGGACGAGGTCGAGGCGGCGCTGGACGACACCAACCTGCAGCGTCTGATCCGGATCATGGAGGAGTTGCAGGAGAGTTCGCAGCTCATCGTGATCACGCATCAGAAGCGCACCATGGAGGTCGCCGACGCGCTGTACGGCGTGTCCATGCAGGGCGACGGAGTCTCGAAAGTCATCAGTCAGCGGTTGCGCTGATCGGCTTGCGCGTACCGCGCGATGGCGGATCAACACTTGAAGCCTTCACCGGGCGTGGGGCGGAACTATTCACGCTATTCACGTTGCGGAGGTATTGACTTCGAAACTTGAAGGCATAGTCTCTGCAACGTTGCTTTTGCCTTCAAGTGGTGGCTCGCCTTGGGTCGTGCCCCACTGGGAGTGCCAGCCCCCCACGCCCGGCAGTGCGGCCGGGCCTCAGGAGTGCACGTTGACCAGCACCGCGCAGCCGCCGGCGCCGGAAGGCCGCAAGGCCATGCCCGAGCACCTCAGCCACGTCATCTTCATCACCGCGGCAGCCGCGATGGGCGGCTTCCTCTTCGGCTACGACAGCTCGGTCATCAACGGTGCGGTCGAAGCGATCCGCGGCCGGTTCGATATCGGCTCGGAAGCCCTGGCACAGGTGATCGCGGCGGCCCTCATCGGCTGTGCCATCGGCGCGACGACGGCCGGACGCGTCGCCGACCGGATCGGCCGCATCCGCTGCATGCAGATCGCCGCCGTACTGTTCACCATCAGCGCGATCGGCTCCGCCGTGCCGTTCGCGCTGTGGGACCTCGCGATGTGGCGCGTCCTCGGCGGCGTCGCCATCGGCATGGCCTCGGTGATCGGCCCCGCCTACATCGCCGAGGTCTCACCACCCGCCTACCGGGGCCGGTTGGCCTCCTTCCAGCAGGCGGCGATCGTCGTCGGCATCGCCGTCTCGCAGCTCGTCAACTGTGGCATCCTCCACCTCGCGGGCGGCGACCAGTGCGGCACCATCGCGGGCCTTGAGGCATGGCAGTGGATGCTCGGCGTCATGGTCGTGCCCGCCGTGCTGTACGGCCTGCTCTCGCTGGTCATCCCCGAATCGCCCCGGTTCCTGATCTCGGTCGGCCGGTACGACCAGGCCCGTGCGGTGCTCGCCGAGGTCGAGGGCAAGGACGTGGACATCGACCAGCGCGTCGACGAGATCCAGGAGGCCATGCGTCGCGAGCACCGGTCCACCTTCCGGGACCTGCTGGGCGGCCGGGCCGGGCTGCTGCCGATCGTGTGGATCGGCATCGGCCTCTCGGTCTTCCAGCAGCTCGTCGGCATCAACGTGATCTTCTACTACTCGTCCTCGCTGTGGCAGTCCGTGGGCATCGACCCGAGCAGCTCGTTCTTCTACAGCTTCACCACGTCGATCATCAACATCGTCGGCACCGTCATCGCGATGACCTTCGTCGACCGGATCGGCCGCAAGCCGCTGGCGCTCATCGGATCGGCCGGCATGGCGGCCTCCCTCGCCGTCGCCGCCTGGGCGTTCTCGTCCAAGACCGGTACCGGCGAGCACATCCGGATGCCCGACACCCAGGGCACCGTCGCGCTCGTCGCCGCGCACTCCTTCGTGCTCTTCTTCGCCCTGTCCTGGGGCGTGGTGGTCTGGGTGCTGCTCGGCGAGATGTTCCCGAACCGCATTCGTGCCGCCGCGCTCGGCGTCGCCGCCTCGGCCCAGTGGGTGGCCGACTGGGCGATCACCGTCAGCTTCCCGACGCTGTCGGACTGGAACCTCTCCGGCGCCTACGTGATGTACACGATCTTCGCCGTGCTCTCGATCCCGTTCCTCCTCAAGTGGGTGCCGGAGACCAAGGGCAAGGCGCTGGAGGAGATGGGCTGACCGCCCCGTAGCTCCGTGCCGTGGGCGGCGGCCCGCGACACGAGGGCCGAGGCCGCTGCCCCGGCACCGTCAACGAGCCGGGGCGGCGCCGAGCTTGGGTAGCACGGCGCTCGCGAACAGGTGCAGGGAACTCCACCCCATCCTCCACTGGAATGCCGCCGCACAGCGGGTGCAGGACCAGCCGCCGGCCGTCGCCGAGGCTCCCCGCGAGCTCCACGCACTCATCCGGCGTCACGACCCGGTAGCGCCCCTGCCGGCGTAGCGCGTCCACGTCGCTTCACCGGGGGATGCGCCCCGGAGCGCGCGGGGGGCGCCTGCCACTAGGCGTGCACCCGCGCCTCGTACAACAGGTGCTGTCCGTACGTCGCCCAGGTATGGTCCGGGTCCTCGGACAGGTGCAGCAACGGCGTACGGGGCGCCGGCATCACGCAGCGCCCCGCCGAGCCGTACTCCGCGCACCGCGCCCGGTAGTACGCCGCCAGCCGCGGCAGGTGCGCTTTCAGAAACATCGGCAGCCCGAGCCGCGCCGCGCGCCGCGCCGCCGGCCGGGAGTTGCCCCCGATGTACAGCGGCGGATGCGGCTGCGTGTACGGGCGCGGTGTGACCCGTACGGTGCGGCCCCGGTAGCAGAACGGTTCGCCGGTCCAGGCCGCGAGCAGCGTCTCCAACGCCTCGTCCTGGAGTTTGCCGCGCCAGCGCCAGTCCTTGCCGTGCGCCCCGTACTCCGCGCGCCGCGAACCGAGCCCCGCGACCGTGACCAGCCTGCCGCCGCTCAGCAGGTCGAGCACGGCGATGTCCTCGGCGAGCCGCAACGGGTCGTACAACGGGGCCAGTAGCGCGGCGACGGTGACCGAGATCTGTCGGGTGGCGCCGAAGACGGTGCCGGCGAAGGTGAGCGGGGAGGGCAGCCAGCCGTTGACCGCGCCGTTGTGCTCCTCGGTCTGGATGGTGCCGATGCCGCGGTCGTCGGCGAAGGCGGCCATGTCGATGGCCGCGCGGTAGCGCCGGGAGAGGGAGTCCGGGGTGGCCGTCGGGTTCACGAGGTTGAACCGTACGGCGGTGCTGGGCGCCGTCGGTGGGCCGGTGGGCAGGGCAGCGGACATGGGGATCCCCTTCGCCGTGGGCGGTCCGAGGACGGCGAAGGGGACGGTAGCCCGGCGGTGCGGCCAGGTGGTAGGGCGCGGATCAGCCGACGGGGTTCAACTTCTGGCCATCGCCCGTGGCCCCGTGGGGGGCGGCGCCGGCGCCCTCACGGGGGCGCGGGAGCAGCGCGAAGCTCACCGCGGCGATGAGGATCGTGGCGGCCCATCCCAGGCCGTTGCGCCCGATCCAGCTCGTCGCCAGCGGGCCGGTGAACCAAGTCTACCTTCGTGAAGCATAACCCGGCCGTCAGGGCCAGCCCCCAGGCGACCATGGCCTGCCAGCAGAAGCCGCCCACGTACCAGTACCGGCTGCTGCGACCGGTGTCCATCAGCCCCCGCGCGTCGTAGCGCACCACCAGCGCGCGGCGGAACATGTCCACCGCGTACACTCCGATCCAGGCCGAGAACGAGACGGCGAGCAGCGTGAGGAAGGTGATGAACGAGCCGTAGAAGCTCTTGGCGACCAGCATCAGCAGCAGGCCGCCGACCAGGCTGATGACCGCGTTGACGGAGACCGCGAGGGCGCGCGGCAGCTTGACGCCCATGGTCTGCGCGGTGAAGCCGGCCGAGTACATCGACAGGCTGTTGATCAACAGCATTCCGACCAGCGCGGTGATCAGGTACGGCACCGCGAGCCAGGTGGGCAGCACGTCGCCGAGGAAGGACACCGGGTCGGCGGCGGAGGCGAGGTCCTGCGTGGCGACGGCCATGACGGTGCCCATGAGCACCATGGGCACGAACACCAGGGCCGCGCCGGAGACCGTGGCGCCGACGATCTTCCGGCCGGATGCCGCGTGCGGCAGGTACCGGGTGAAGTCCGGCCCCGTCGGCACCCAACTGATGCCGCCCGCCGCGATGGTGCCGATGCCTGCGACCACCATCGCGGTGCTGCCGGTCGGACGGTCGAAGACGGAGCCCCAGTCGGTGTCGACGATCAGGTAGCCGAGGACGAGCACGCTGAAGGCGCCGAAGACATAGGTCGACCACCGGTTGCACACGTTCAGCACGGCCCGGCCCATGCCGCTGACCAGGAACGTGGTGGCCACGAAGCCAACCAGCAGGTTGTTCTGCCGGACGCCGAAGAGCAGGTCGAGGATGGTCAGCAGGGCGTACGCGCCGGTGACCGCGTTGATCGTCTCCCAGCCGAAGCGGGCCACCCACAGCACGGCGCCGGGGAAGTAGCGCCGGGGAAGTAGTTGCCCCGAACGCCGAACGTCGCGCGCGAGAGCATCGCGCCCGGAGCGCCACCCCAACTTGCCCCACACCGACAACACGCCCACCGTCCCGAACGAGACGGTGGCGGCGCACCCGGCGATCAGCAGCACCTGCCAGAGGCTGAGCCCGTTGAAGACCACCAGCCCCGCGCCCATGGTGAGCAACAGCATGCTGATGTTGGCGGCCACCCAGGTGGGGAACAGCTCGTGCACGCGGCCATGGCGCTCGTGGGCGGGGACGGGTTCGATGCCGTGGGTCTCGATGGCGCTCGCGGCCGCGGTCGTGGCGGAGTCGGCCGTCGTGGCGTGGGGGTGGTGAACGCGGTGGACGTCTGGTCCATGGATGGGGGCTCCGTGCGTGCAAGCGGTGGCCGGTGCATGGCCGCCGGGAGGGACACGGGGACTCTGCGCGCGTTGCATCGTCCCATACCATCGTACTTTGCTCCAACACTTTGGGACCTAGGCGGCTTTGGTCCTCGCCACCAACTGATGGCGCCGTAATTCAGGACGCGTGGCCGATACTGGGGTCGTTATGGAAATCGTCATCCTTGCTGTAGTCATCGCTGTGGTCGCGCTCGCCGCGATCAGCGGGCTCGTCGTCAGCAGCCGCAAGAAGAAGCGGCTGCCCCCGGCCCCGCCGAGCAGCCCGTCCGTCACCGCGCCGCCCGCCGAGCCCCACGTCGGCGAGGAAGCCGAGACCCCACGCGAAGAGCCCCGTCGCACCATCGAGGAGGTGGACCTGCCGGGGGCCACCGCGACGGAGCCCGAGGCGCCGCTGGCGCCGCCCGCACCCGAGATCGAGGTACCGGAACCCAGCGCGGGCCGTCTGGTACGACTGCGCGCCCGCCTCTCGCGCTCGCAGAACAGCCTCGGCAAGGGGCTGCTGACCCTGCTCTCCCGCGAACACCTCGACGAGGACACGTGGGAGGAGATCGAGGACACCCTGCTGACCGCGGACGTCGGCGTGGCGCCCACCCAGGAACTGGTGGAGCGGCTGCGCGAGCGCGTCCGGGTGCTCTGCACCCGAACCCCCGACGAGCTGCGCGCCCTGCTCCGTACCGAGCTGCTCCAGCTCGTGGGCACCGACAGCGACCGCACCGTGCACACCGAGAGCGGTGTGACCGCCGACGGCCAGGAGAAGCCCGGCGTGGTGCTGGTCGTCGGCGTGAACGGCACCGGCAAGACCACCACCATGGGCAAGCTCGCCCGGGTACTCGTCGCCGACGGCAAGTCCGTGGTGCTCGGCGCCGCCGACACCTTCCGCGCCGCCGCCGCCGATCAGCTCCAGACCTGGGGCGAACGGGTCGGCGCCCGCACCGTACGCGGCCCGGAGGGCGGCGACCCCGCCTCCATCGCCTTCGACGCGGTCAAGGAGGGCGTGGCCGAGGGAGCCGACGTCGTCCTCATCGACACCGCCGGCCGGCTGCACACCAAGACCGGCCTGATGGACGAGCTGGGCAAGGTCAAGCGCGTGGTGGAAAAGCATGGCGCGGTCGACGAGGTGCTGCTCGTCCTCGACGCCACCACCGGCCAGAACGGGCTCATCCAGGCCCGGGTGTTCGCGGAGGTCGTGGACATCACCGGCATCGTGCTGACTAAGCTCGACGGCACGGCGAAGGGCGGCATCGTGGTCGCGGTGCAGCGCGAACTCGGCGTCCCGGTCAAGCTCGTGGGCCTGGGCGAGGGCGCGGACGACCTGGCCCCGTTCGAGCCGGAGGCGTTCGTGGACGCGCTGATCGGCGACTGAGCCCCGCGACGGGGAACGCACGACCACGCCCGAGGCGACCACCACCCAGGGCCGCCCCGCACCTCGCGGGGCGGCCTTCGCCCGTGGGGTGTCGCCCCGTGATTCGTTTGCCGCGTGCTGGTCCTGGTGGTGTGGGCGTGGCTTGGCGGTGCTTCTGTTGCGCGCGTCGTGTATCGCGCTCCGTCGCGCCGTGCCCCGTGGGGCGTTGCCCCGTGTTGCGTGCTCCGTGCTCCGTGTGGGGCCTCGTGCCCCGCGCCTTGTGTGAGTGGGGGTGACGGCGCTCATGTCGGGGTTCGCGGGGCTGAGGTCGACTGCCCTGGCTGCCGGGGCGTGTCACGGGGCGTGGTGGGTCACGCGGCGGCGTCGCGTCCGGGGGAGTGCGGGCAGGCTCGCTGGAGGGAGCTGGAGCTGAGGGGGGAGGCCTCGGGCCAGGCACGCGTGCGCCACGGAGCGCGTGGGGGAGCGTTTACCAGCTTCGCTGGCGCCCGCTGTGCGCTCCGAGGCGCGTGCCGCGCGTCGACAACGCGTGGGCGCTGACGGGCCTGCCCGCCGAGGGGCACCTGCGTCGAGTCGTACGGAGCCGGGGGTACGGGGGCGCGAGATGACGGAGCCGTGCCGGAGTGGGCCGGCGCGGCCTGCGTGGCGACCTCCCGACGTACGGGGCGAGCCCTCGGGTCAGGTTCCTGAGCGGTGGCAGACGTACGCCAGCGTGCCGAGGAGCAGGCGCGCGTGCGGGGGGCTGTCGGCGTTGTCCAGGGCGGGTGGGCGCAGCCAGCGGACGGGGCCGAGTCCGCCGCGGTCGGATGGCGGCGCCGTGACGTGCTCGCCGTGGCCGAGGCAGCGCAGGCCGAGGTCGGCGTCGTCCCAACCCATGCGATAGAGACAGGTGCGGGAGTTCGGCCGCGGCTTCAGGGGCGACGAAGAACTGCGCGTGTCCATCGGGGGTGACGGCCACCGGGCCGAGCGGTAAGCCCATGCGCTCCAGCCGTACCAGCGCGTGGCGACCCGCTGCCTCGGGCACCTCAAGGATGTCGAAGGCGCGACCGACGGGGAGGAGCATCGCGGCGCCCGGCGTACTCGACCAGATCGCCGCGGCCTCGTCGAGGGTGGAGCCCGCCGGGACCGGTTGCGTTCCGGCCAGTGGATGGGCTCCGGGGGCGGGGCAGTCGACCGCGCCGCACGAGCACTCACGCGTCCCACCGGCTCCCCGCACGGCTCGGGCTCCGGGCCTCACGTCCCACCCCCACAGTCCGGTGTACTCCGCCACCGTCGTGCTTTCGCTCGTACGGCCGCGGCGCCGTGAGGCCGACCGGATGTCTCGGATGCCGCCGATCGTGAAGCCTATGTTCCCTCCAACGGGTTGCGCTCTTGATGGTTACGATTTGGAGTTCCACCAAAACCCTCGGTGGCTGCCGATGGTGAGGCGGCGTGCTGCCGCGTACCGGCTGGTGTGTTGTCAAACGCACGCCCTGTGGCGCACCACTGCGCCTTGTGAGGGCGACCTGTGACAAGTGAATCGTGGTGGGCGACAGGGGAGTTCATTCGAAGGGGTGGCGAATGGTGGCGTTTCCCGGAAGCGCCTCGCTGGAGCAGTGATCGTAGGATTACCGTCGGTACACGCAAGCCGGAACCGCGCTTGTCACCTGGTTGAGTCGACCGCATGTCGTGACGCTTCACGTTCGCTGGTGTGCGGCCGTGTTGGCGGGAGCCGCGTGGCCGCGCGACCGGCCTCGACCCCGACGATGCCTGCCCCTTACGTCGCCCCGCGCTGATGGCTCGGAGCGGAGTGTGATAAGGAGGGCGCTGAGCGATGGTGAACGCCGAGGGCTGGCGCGGATGGCGAAGGCCCGGCGACGATGGTGCGGTCGCGGCTGAGCGAACGTTGACGTGACTCTCGAAGTGGGGGCGTTCCAGTGGGCGGCAACTGCGGAAGCGCTGAGAAGCGACCCAACGAGCAACTGGGTTCGTGGTTTCTCCGCAGTGGCTGGTCGAAGGGCGAGCTGGCCCGTCAGGTGAACCGCAGGGCGCGCCATATCGGCGCGCACCACATCAGCACCGACACCTCGCGGGTGCGCCGCTGGCTCGACGGTGAGCAGCCGCGCGAACCGATTCCGCGCATCCTGTCCGAACTGCTCTCCGAGCGCTTCGGGTGCGTGGTGAGCGTGGAGGACCTGGGGCTGAGGGTGCACCACCAGGCCCCCTCCGTCTCCGGCGTCGACCTGCCCTGGCGGTCGCGCTGATCAGCGAGTTCTCGCGCAGTGACCTGATGCTGGCCCGGCGCGGGTTCCTCGGCACGTCGCTCACCCTCGCGGCCGGGCCGGCGCTCGTGGAGCCCATGCAGCGGTGGCTGGTGCCCGCCCCCATGGGCGCGACGGGCGCGGTGCCCAGCGGCGGGCTGCGGCCGGACCGGACGCACCGTGTGCGCCTGTCGGAGCTGGAGCTGGACATGCTGGAGTCCACGACCCGGATGTTCCGCCAGTGGGACGCCCAGTGCGGCGGCGGACTGCGCCGCAAGGCGGTCGTGGGGCAACTGCACGAGGTCACCGATCTAATGCAGGAACCGCAGTCGCCCCCCATCGCCAGGCGCCTGTTCGCAGCCGCCGCGGAACTCGCCGGCTGGATGAGCTACGACATCGGCCTGCAACCCACCGCCCAGAAGTACTTCGTCCTCGCGCTCCACGCCGCCCGGGAGGCCGGCGACCGCGCCCTCGGGGCGTACGTGCTCTCCAGCATGGGCCGCCAGATGATCCACCTGGGACGCCCGGAGGACGCGTTGGAGCTGATCCATCTCGCGCAGTACGGAGGGCGGGAGTCGGCCACGGCGCGGGTGCAGCCGATGTTGCACTCGCTGCAGGCGCGCGCGTACGCGAACATGGGACTGCCCAACAAGTGTCACCGCGCCGTGAAGATGGCGGAGGACACCTTCGCCGACTGCGCTCCCGGCGATCCCGACCCGGACTGGATCCGCTTCTTCTCCGAGGCCGAGCTGTACGCGGAGAACGCGCACTCCTACCGCGACCTCGCCTACGTCGCCGGCCGCAGCCCCACGTACGCGCACCTGGCGCAGCCCTTGATGCTCCGGGCCGTTGAACTGTTCAGCCAGGAAGTCAGCCAGGGCACCCCTAGCCACCAGCGCTCCTACGCGCCCAACCTGATTGGCATGGCCACCGTCCACCTGCTCCAGCGCGAGCCGGAGCAGTGCACCGTGCTCGCTGACCGCGCCTTACACGCGGCCCAGAAGGTGCGTTCCGAGCGGGTCAACAACCGCTTGCGCAAGACGGTCGACAACGCCGTACGGGAGTACGGACACCTCGCCGAGGTCGCCTGCCTCGCCAACGAACTCACCCGCCTCCTGCCGGACCCGATGGAGGCCGCGCAAGCGGCAGTCTGACGCGGCCCGCCCCGGAACCCGACCGCGGCGACCCCCTCGCACGACCGACTCGGCTCCCCTATGCCAGTCAGCGAGGTGGCGCCGCGGTCCGTCTCATGAGGCCCCCTTTTTCGCCGTCGGGGTAGCGCCTGCGATGCGGGCTGGGCTCACTGCGCGGCCGTCGTGCTCGTGCTGTCGCGGCCCGTGGCCGCACGACAGGTGGGGGAAGCTCTGGCACGGAGCACGGAGCCGCGGCCTTGTCGGGGCTACGGAGCGCGGTGCGGGCGATCCTCGCTGGGGGGCACGGGGCCACGGGGCACGGGGCACGGGGCACGGGGCCGTGACGCAGGGTTGGCGGGCCGCATGGCGCGGCGGCCACGGCGCCCTCGCCCGGCGCGGGTCGACGTTCGCGCGACAGATGAGGCACTGTGGGCACGGCGACCCTCATGAACAGCGTCGCCGACGCGCCCTGGCGCCGTCGCACGGCCAGCCGGGCCGGTCACCGTACGCAGGGGCCCGGGACGCTGCTCTCACCCGCGCCGGCAGGGGGGGCCATGGGCAGCGGGGCAGACCATGCCGGACCGGGCGGATACCCTTGGGAGTCAACCGCCGAATCGACTTCGACAAGAAGGACTCGCGACCGCCGTGTTCGATACCCTCTCCGACCGCCTCGCAGCGACGTTCAAGAACCTCCGGGGCAAGGGGCGCCTGTCCGAGGCGGACATCGAAGCCACAGTGCGCGAGATTCGTATCGCCCTCCTTGAGGCGGACGTCGCCCTGCCCGTGGTCCGGGCGTTCATCAAGCAGGTCAAGGAGCGCGCGCTCGGTGCCGAGGTCTCCCAGGCGCTGAACCCCGCCCAGCAGGTCATCAAGATCGTTAACGAGGAGCTGGTCGGCATCCTCGGCGGCGAGACCCGCCGCCTGCGGTTCGCCAAGACCCCGCCCACCGTCATCATGCTGGCCGGTCTCCAGGGCGCCGGTAAGACCACCCTCGCCGGCAAGCTCGGCCGGTGGCTGCGCACGCAGGGGCACACGCCGCTGCTCGTGGCCTGTGACCTCCAGCGCCCCAACGCCGTCAACCAGCTCTCGGTCGTCGCCGAGCGCGCCGGGGTCGCCATCTACGCCCCCGAGCCGGGCAACGGCGTGGGTGACCCGGTCCGGGTCGCCGAGGACTCCATCGCCTTCGCCAGGTCCAAGCAGTACGACGTGGTGATCGTCGACACCGCGGGGCGCCTCGGCATCGACCAGGAGCTGATGCAGCAGGCCGCCGACATTCGTGACGCCGTGCGTCCGGACGAGGTGCTCTTCGTCGTCGACGCGATGATCGGCCAGGACGCGGTGAACACCGCGGAGGCGTTCCGGGACGGCGTCGGGTTCGACGGCGTCGTGCTCTCCAAGCTTGACGGTGACGCCCGCGGTGGTGCGGCGCTGTCCATCGCGCACGTAACCGGCCGGCAGACCATGTTCGCGTCCAACGGCGAGAAGCTGGACGACTTCGACGCGTTCCACCCGGACCGCATGGCCTCGCGCATCCTCGGCATGGGCGACATGCTGAGCCTGATCGAGAAGGCCGAGCAGACCTTCAGCCAGGCCGAGGCCGAGAAGATGGCGGCCAAGCTGGCGAAGGGCCCCAAGGAGTTCACGCTCGACGACTTCCTGGCGCAGATGGAGCAGGTCCGCAAGATGGGCTCCATCTCGAAGCTGCTCGGCATGCTGCCGGGCATGGGGCAGATCAAGGACCAGATCAACAACCTGGACGAGAAGGACGTCGACCGTACCGCCGCGATCATCAAGTCGATGACCCCGGCCGAACGGCAGGAGCCGACGATCATCAACGGCTCGCGCCGTGCCCGTATCGCGCGTGGCTCCGGTGTCGACGTCAGCGCGGTCAAGAACCTCGTCGAGCGCTTCTTCGAGGCGCGCAAGATGATGTCGAAGATGGCCCAGGGCGGCGGCATGCCGGGGATGCCTGGCATGGGTGGCGGCTCGCGCAAGAAAGGCAAGCCCCAGAAGAAGGCCAAGGGCAAGCAGCGCAGCGGTAACCCCATGAAGCGCAAGGCCGAGGAACAGGCCGCGGCGGAGCGTCGCGCCGCGGGTCCCGGCGGCCAGCAGGGCGACGCGTTCGGGCTGCCGGGCGCGGGCAAGGACGCGAGCTCGTTCGAGCTGCCCAAGGAGTTCCGCGACATGCTCCCGCCGCAGCAGTAACGGCTGTCACGCGGCTTCGCCGCTCAGCGCCGTGGCCCCGTACCAGCACGGGGCCACGGCGCTGTCGTATCCGGCGCGCCCCGCACCCGCTACCCGCCCTCGCGGACCGCTGCTCCACCACTCGCGCGCACCCAGCAAACTCGCGTGCCCCGTGCCCCGTGCTCCCGGCAGGATCATCGCTCCGCGCTCCGTGCCCCGTGTGTGCTCCAGGCACCGGCACGCACCGCTCCGTGCCCCGTGCGTGACCCCACGGAGCGGTACCGCTCCGTGCCCCGTGCCCGCCAGAGTGCCGCCCTGTCCCTCGCGGGGCGCCGCGCACGGGGCGGCCTCGCGGGGTACAGGGGCGCGATTCACGTTCTGCGGGGCTCGCCCCGTACGATCTGCGCCATGGCAAAGGCTCCCGTACTCACGCCCCAGGCGGACGACTTCCCGCGCTGGTACCAGGATCTGATCAACAAGGCCGAACTGGCCGACAACGGCCTGGTGCGCGGCACCATGGTCATCCGACCGTACGGGTACGGGCTCTGGGAGCGGATGCAGCGGGAACTGGACGACCGGATCAAGGAGGCGGGCGCCGCCAGCGCGTACTTCCCCCTGTTCATCCCGCAGTCGTACCTGACCCGCGAGGCCGAGCACGTCGAGGGCTTCGCGCCGGAGCTGGCGGTCGTCACGCACGGTGGCGGCAAGGAGCTGGAAGAGCCGGTCGTGGTGCGCCCCACGTCCGAGACGATCATCAACGAGTACTTCTCGAAGTGGGTGCAGAGCTACCGGGACCTGCCGCTGCTGATCAACCAGTGGGTCAACGTGGTCCGCTGGGAGATGCGCCCGCGGGTGTTCCTGCGCACCTCCGAGTTCCTCTGGCAGGAGGGCCACACGGCGCACGCCACGTACGAGGACGCGCGGGATTACGCCGCGCGCATCCACCGCGAGGTGTACGCCGACTTCATGGTGAACGTCCTGGGCATCGACGTGGTGCTCGGGCGCAAGACGGCGAAGGAACGGTTCGCGGGCGCGATCAACACCCTCACCCTCGAGGGCATGATGGGCGACGGCAAGGCGTTGCAGCTCGGCACCAGCCACGAGCTCGGCCAGAACTTCGCCAAGGCGTTCAACACCCAGTACCTCTCGGCTGACGGCGGCCGAGAGCTGGTGTGGCAGACCTCGTGGGGCGTCTCGACCCGGATGGTCGGCGGACTGATCATGTCGCACGGTGACGACAGCGGGCTGCGGGTGCCGCCGCGGCTCGCGCCCCTGCAGGCCGTGGTGCTGGCGATCAAGGGCGAGGAGTCCGTCGCCGCCGTGCGGGCCCTGGGCGACAAGCTGAAGGCCGCCGGCATCCGCGTGCAGGTCGACGACCGGGTGGACGTCCCGTTCGGCCGTCGCGCCGTGGACTGGGAGCTGAAGGGCGTGCCGGTGCGGATCGAGATCGGCCCGCGCGACCTGGAGAACGGCACCGCCATGCTCGCCCGGCGCATCTCCGGGGGCAAGGAGCCGGTCCGCGCGGAGACCCTTCCCGAGCTCCTGCCGGCGATCCTCGAAGAGGACCAGGCCCTGCTGCTCCGGCAGTCCCGCGAGCGCCGCGAGAGCCGTACGACGGAGGTGACCACCCTCGACGAGGCCGCGCAGGCCGCGACGGCGGGTGGCTGGGCGCGCATCCCGTGGGCGAAGCTCGGCCCCGAGGGCGAGGCCAAACTGGCTGAACAGGCTGTGTCCGTACGGTGTTTGATCGCCGAGGATGGTTCGGTGCCGGACGCGGACGATGCTCCCGGTACGGTCGCCGTCGTCGCCCGCTCCTACTGAGGCGGACCCCTCGGCGAGGGGCGACCGTTCGGCGCGGTTTCGGTTCGACGTCCCGGTTCCAGCCGTGCCGTACCCACGGCGCGGCTGGACGACGTCATGGTCCGGAGCGACGGGGCGGCACACGGAGCCGCGCGGGCCATGGTGCACGGCGCGCTGTGCGGGGCAGTGCACGGGGCGCCGCCGGCGCGCGGCGCCCGCCCGAAGCGAGGTTCCCGCCCGGACGCTGGGGCGTACGCACCGGTACGTACAGCTTGACGCGCGCCGTGCCGCTCCTCCGCAGATCTGCGCATCCGCCCTCGTCAGGAGGCATCAGCGTGAACCGACTGGTACGTGCAAATTATTTGGGATGCCCGGAATCGGAACACCCAGCCGCCACCGCTCGTTGTCACGACGTGAGCACGACACCACCTGTTCTCGCCGCGGAGCTGGCGCTGGCGTGGGCCGACATTCAACGGCACCACCCCGAGCTGCCGGATCTCGCCGCGCCCGAATCCTTGATCGGAGAGTCGTCGTCAGCCTGTGGCCACGAGCTCTCATTCGAACGGCTGCTGCACGAGGCCGTGCACGGGATCGCCGCAGCCCGCGGTATCCGTGACACGTCGCGCGCCGGTCGCTACCACAACCGCCGATTCCTCGCGATCGCCGAGGAGTTGGGCCTAGACCACGCCGAGGAGCCGCATCCAAGCAGCGGCTTCTCGCTGGTGACCTTGAACCCAGAAGCGAGAAAGCGCTACCGCCCGACCATCGAGCGCCTGCAGCGCGCCCTGAAGGCGCACACCGTGGCGACCGCCTCCGACACCACGCGTAGCTTCCGCGGCCCCGCCGCGCGGCACGGGTCCTCGGGCGGCGGGGTGCGCGTCAAGGCGGTGTGTGACTGTGGACGCAATGTGAGAGTCGTCCCATCGGTCCTGGCCCAGGCGCCGATCATGTGTGGCGGATGCGGGAAGCCCTTCCGCATCCCCGAGGTGGTCGCGGTCGGCTGACCGGCCGCGGTGTGGCACAATAGCCAGCTGTACTCGACAGTCAAACAGGACCCCTCTCTCCTCCGGCTGACGCGTCCATCGGGCACTCGGGTACCGCAACCCCACGCGGCACGTCGAGTGCTCAACCACGTCAAGACCAGGAGACACCACTCCCGTGGCAGTCAAGATCAAGCTGAAGCGCCTGGGCAAGATCCGCGCGCCTCACTACCGCATCATCGTCGCCGACTCCCGTACCCGCCGTGACGGCCGGGCCATCGAGGAGATCGGTCTGTACCACCCGGTGCAGAACCCCTCGCGCATCGAGGTCGACTCGGAGCGCGTGCAGTACTGGCTGAGCGTTGGCGCCCAGCCGACCAAGCCGGTCGCGGCCATCCTCAAGGTCACCGGTGACTGGCAGAAGTTCAAGGGCCTGCCGGCTCCGGAGCCGATGAAGGTCGCCGAGCCGAAGGCCGACAAGAGCGCGCTGTTCGAGGCCGCGGCCAAGAACGCCGGTGACGAGCCGAAGGGTGAGGCCATCACCCCGAAGGCGAAGAAGGCCGACAAGAAGTCGGATGAGGCGGCCCCGGCTGCTGAGTCCACCGAGTCGACCGAGGCCTGAGGATGCTCGAGGAAGCCCTCGAGCACCTGGTCAAGGGCATCGTCGACCACCCCGACGACGTGCGGGTCGCCTCGCGCGTCCTGCCCCGCGGGCGCGTTCTGGAGGTTCGGGTGCACCCCGACGACCTCGGCAAGGTGATCGGCCGCAACGGCCGCACCGCACGCGCACTGCGCACGGTCGTGGGTGCCATCGGCGGCCGGGGTATCCGGGTCGATCTCGTCGACGTGGACCAGGTTGGCTGAAGACCGAGTGAGCACAGGCACGGGCCGGGGACGGCTGAACTGTCGTCCCCGGCCCGTGCCGCGTTCGGCACTACGGTGAAGACATGGCCAGCCCCGCCCGGCGCCCCGCGCACCGTGTGTCCGCCGCCCCGTGCCCCGTGCCCGTCCCGTCCGCCCCGTGCCACGGCGCGGGCGAGCCCGGGACCGGTCCCGTACGCGCCCCGTGGCGCCGTCCCGCCTCCGTTCCGTTCGATTCACCCACCCCGCGTAGCCCACGCGGCGGCAGAGAAGGAAACGCACAGTGCAGTTGGTAGTCGCGCGCGTCGGCCGCGCCCACGGCATCGAGGGCGAGGTCACGGTCGAGGTACGGACCGACGAGCCGGAACTGCGGCTCGCACCGGGCTCCGTTCTGGCGACGGAGCCCGCCTCGGCGGGGCCGCTGACGATCGAAACCGGCCGCGTCCACAGCGGGCGCCTGCTGCTGCGCTTCGCCGGCGTCACCGACCGTACCGGGGCCGAGGCGCTCCGTAACGTCCTGCTGATCGCCGAGGTGGACCTCGAGGACGTCCCCGAGGACCCCCAGGAGTTCTACGACCACCAGCTCATCGACCTGGACGTGGTGACCGTGGACGGGACCTTGGTGGGGCGCATCGCGGAGATCTCCCACCTGCCCTACCAGGACCTGCTCATCGTGCGGCGTCCCGACGGGGGTGAGGTGATGGTGCCGTTCGTCGCCGAGATCGTTCCCGAGATCGACCTCACCGAACAGCGGGCGATCATCGACCCGCCGCCGGGGCTGCTGGACGACGGAGCGGCCGAGGTGGCACGGAGCGGGGACGACGCCTGATGCGGCTCGACGTCATCACGATCTTTCCTGAGTACCTGGAGACGCTCAACGTGTCGCTGGTCGGCAAGGCGCGCGCCCGCGGCCAGCTCGACGTGCGCGTGCACGACCTGCGGCAGTGGACGCACGACCGGCACAACACGGTGGACGACACCCCGTACGGCGGCGGCCCGGGCATGGTGATGAAGCCCGAGCCGTGGGGCGAGGCGCTGGACGCCGTGCTCGACTCCGGTACGGAGCGGGACGGGGCCGGCCCCGTCCTGGTCGTCCCGACGCCTAGCGGGCGGCCCTTCACCCATGCGTTGGCGATGGAGCTGTCCGAACGGCCGTGGCTGGTTTTCGCGCCGGCCCGCTACGAAGGCATCGACCGCCGGGTCATCGACGAGTACGGGCAGCGCCTTGACGTGTACGAGGTCTCCATCGGCGACTACGTGCTCGCCGGCGGCGAGGCGGCGGTACTGGTGATCACCGAGGCGGTCGCCCGACTGCTGCCGGGCGTGCTCGGCAACGCCGAGTCACACCGCGACGACTCCTTCGCCCCCGGAGCCATGGCCGACCTGCTGGAGGGCCCCGTCTACACCAAGCCGCCGGAGTGGCGTGGCCGCGCCATCCCCGACGTCCTGGTCAGCGGGCACCACGGGAAGATCGCCCGGTGGCGCAGGGACGAGGCGTTCCGGCGCACCGCGAGCAACCGCCCCGACCTCATCGAGCGGTGCGACCCCGCGTCGTTCGACAAGGGCGACCGCGCGATCCTGGCCGCCCTGGGCTGGCAGCAGCGAGCCGATGGCCGATTTGGGCCGCCGGGGGCGGCCGTGGAACAATAGGCCGCTGTTGTCCACCTGGCGCGCGCCCCTGCCACAGGGGGAACGACGCCCGCCGGGCGGATCGACAACACTCATCGATCATTCATTCCGAAATCCCGTTGATGACCTGTGGCATCAGCGAAGAAAGCAGACGGTCATGCACCTTCTCGACAACGTCGACGCCGCGTCGCTGCGCAGCGACGTCCCGGCCTTCCGCCCCGGCGACACGGTCAACGTCCACGTCCGCGTCATCGAGGGCAACCGCTCTCGTGTGCAGCAGTTCAAGGGCGTTGTCATCCGCCGCCAGGGTTCCGGCGTGCGGGAGACCTTCACCGTCCGCAAGGTCAGCTTCAGCGTCGGTGTCGAGCGCACCTTCCCGGTTCACACCCCGATCGTCGAGAAGATCGAGCTCGTGACCCGCGGTGACGTCCGCCGTGCGAAGCTGTACTACCTCCGTGACCTCCGCGGCAAGGCCGCGAAGATCAAGGAGAAGCGCGACAACTGAGCCGAGGGCGCGCCGGGCGGTCGCAGCATGGCCGGATAGGCTCTGGGACCGATGGACACCGACGCACAGATCTCGGAGCGCGACCGCTCTCCCGACCCCGAACCGGGTCCGGAGCAGTGGGGGCGCTCTTCTCGTTTCCCGTGGCTGACCGGCGGCGGTCCCTGGCGCCGGACGGGGCTGCTGGCCGCGGCGTGCGTGACGTGCGTCCTGCTGCTGAGCGCCTTCGTGGTGCAGCCCTTCCTCATCCCCAGCACCTCGATGGAGAACACCTTCAAGGTCGGGGACCGGGTGCTGGTGAACAAGCTGGCGTACCGTTTCGGTGATACGCCGCAGCGCGGCGACGTCGTGGTCTTCGACGGCACCGGCTCCTTCGCGGAGGAGTACCCGTCGGAGAACCCCGTGACGTCGCTTCTGCGCTCGGCGGCCGCGGCGGTCGGCCTGGCCGAGCCCGCCGAGGCCGATTACGTCAAGCGCGTGGTGGGCGTCGGAGGCGACCGGGTCACCTGCTGCGACAAGCGGGGGAGGATCGAGGTGAACGGTCAAGCGGTGGACGAGGACTACCTGTACCCCGGAGACGCCCCGTCCCGTGTGCCCTTCGACGTCGTGGTGCCCGACGGCAAGCTGTGGGTGATGGGTGACCACCGCAGCGCCTCGCGGGACTCCCGCGACCGCCTCGGCGCGCCGGGGGGTGGCTTCGTGCCCGTGGACAAGGTCATCGGACGGGCCGACTGGATAGGCTGGCCGCTGAACCGCGTTCGTTCCCTGCACCGTCCCGACGCCTTCGCCCGGGTGCCGGAGCCCGGCGGGACGCCGGCTACGGGCCGGCGCCATGGGTGACCGCGGACGGCCGGGTTCCGGCCCCCACTCCCCAAAGCCACCGCACGAGCCCGTAGCGCCCGGCCCCGCCGGTGCCCCGTACACGGGGCACGGAGCGCGGGGGGATGGCGCACGGGGCCACCACGGATCGAGGCCTGCCCAGGGTCCGGGACCCGGGGCGCCCGGTGGCGCGGCCTCCGACCAGAACCCGGGAGCCGTCCCTACGGGGCCCCGGCGCGACGTCTGGAGCCCCGAGCGCGGAGCAGCCGGCGCGGGGCCACACACGGGGCTACCCCGGGGAGCGCGTCCACCGCCCCGCCCGCGTCCCCGTACCAGGCGCGTGGCCGCCAGCCGGAAGCGGCGGCGCTGGGCGGCCACGGAGCGCCCGCCCCACCCTACGAAGTCCCCGCCCACCCGCCGCCCGGGGCTCCCGGGCGGCACGGCTCTCCGGCCGCGCCGGACCAGCACGCGCCCGCATCCTTGGGACCCCAGGGGGCCGGGGTTCCGCCCCGCACCGCGCGGCCGGCCGTTGCGGTCGACGACACGGCGGATCTCGCCACGGGGCCCGGCGCGGGCCCCGTAGCGTTTGACGGCGAGCTGACGGAGCCGGCGGCGCACGAGGGCGACACGGAGCAGCCGCCGCCGCGCCAGTCGGGCGGCCGGGCGGAGCGGCGCAGAGCGGTCCGCTGCGTCCGACGCAGGCGGCGCCGCTCGGCGCTGCGCGAGATACTGGTCCTGGTCGCGGTGGCGCTGTCATCGCGCTGGTGCTGAAGACCTTCCTGGTGCAGGCGTTCGTGATCCCCTCCGGTTCCATGGAGCAGACCATCAAGATCGGCGACCGGGTGCTCGTGGACAAGCTCACGCCCTGGTTCGGCGCCAAGCCCGAGCGCGGCGACGTCGTGGTCTTCAAGGACCCCGGAGGATGGCTGGAAGACGAGCACAAGCCGAGTGGCGACGCCCCCGTGGGCGTCAAGCAGGCCAAGCAGTTCCTGACGTTCATCGGACTGCTGCCGTCGGCCGACGAACAGGACCTGATCAAGCGCGTCGTGGCCGTCGGCGGTGACACGGTGCGCTGTTGCGACAAGGACGGCCGGATCACCGTCAACGACACCCCCATCGACGAGCCGTACGTCCACCCGGACAATGCGCCGTCGAAGCTGAAGTTCACGGTGCGGGTGCCCCCGGGGGCGTATCTTCGTCATGGGCGACCACCGGTCGAACTCGGCCGACTCGCGCTATCACCTCGACGACGAGGGACGTGGCACGATCTCCGAGGACCTGGTCGTCGGGAAGGCCGTGGTCATCGCCTGGCCGATCGGCCACTGGCGGCGGCTGGAAGAGCCGGAATCCTTCACTTCCGTAGGCGACGCGGGTGCCGCTCCGTCCCCCGGCGGGCGGGGCTCCGCATAGTGTGTCTTCCGACTCTGCGCTTTCTCCGGAAGCGCAGGGATTGACCCATCTCCCGACCCTTGCGGAACTCCCGCTCGTTATGGGGTTGGTGGGCCTGCGTCGAACCTGGGGCAGGCAGCAGCGCGGCAAGAGGAGTGGATGTGGGGGATTTGGCGGTCCGCGCACGATCCGGACACGAAGAGCCCGAGAGGCGGCCCGGGCACCCCGGTGAGTCACCCGTGGACGAGGCGTCCGAGGCCGAGACCCCGTACGACGCGGGTCAGGTTGACGATCTCGGTGGGCCCGGTCAGCAGGCCCGGCAGCACCGCGACGGTGCGGGGCCGGACGGCGACGTCGCGCGCCCGCGCAGCGCCGAGGGCACCGAGCCGGAGGACGCCGTGGCCGAGCCGGGTACCCCGGGAGGGTCCGCCGACGGCCAGGCCGGCACCGCGGCCACCGAAGCCAGCGAGGACGAGGAGCAGCGCGCGCGTGCCCGGCGCGCGAAGCACCGTTCCTTCTGGAAGGAGCTACCGCTCCTCGTCGGTATCGCGCTGCTACTCGCGCTGCTGATCAAGACGTTCCTGGTGCAGGCGTTCTCTATTCCCTCGGACTCGATGCAGAACACCCTGCAGCGCGGCGACCGGGTGCTGGTCGACAAGCTCACGCCGTGGTTCGGCTCGGAGCCCGAGCGCGGCGAGGTCGTCGTCTTCCACGACCCGGGCGGCTGGCTGGACGAGGCACCGCAGTCCGACTCGGGGCCGGTCGCCGAAGGCGTGCAGAAGGCCCTGAGCTTCATCGGCCTGATGCCGTCGGCGGAGGAGAAGGACCTGATCAAGCGAGTGATCGCGGTCGGTGGTGACACGGTCGAGTGCAAGAACGACGGTCCCGTCAAGGTCAACGGTAAGGGGCTGGACGAGCCGTACATCTTCCCCGGCGACACGCCGTGCGGTGACAAGGAGTTCGGCCCGATCCACGTGCCCGAGGGCCGGATCTGGGTCATGGGCGACCACCGCCAGGACTCCCTCGACTCCCGCTACCACCAGAACCTGGACAACGGCACCGTCTCGAACGACGAGGTCGTGGGCCGGGCGATCGTCAAGGCGTGGCCGATCAACCGTTGGGGCACGCTGCCCGTCCCGGACACCTTCGACCAGCCGGGGCTGAGCGCGGCGGCGTCGATGACGCCGACTATCGCCGGATTCGCCGGCGCCCTGCCCCTGGTGTTGCTGCGCCGACGCCGGCTGATCAAGAAGGCCAAGCTGAAGAGCTGACGGCCCCCATACCGCCGTGTAAGGTGCGGACCCGTGCCGGCTTGCGTGCCGGGTCCGGCCCGCCGCGCGCACGGAGCCGCTGCGGAGTCCGTACGGGGCGTCCGGCGCGACGGGGCACGGGGCGGCTCGTGCGCAGCGCCGGCGGGTGACAGGGGAGTGGAATGGGCGGACCGCGACGGACGAGCGATGGCCAGAGCCGTCGCGGCAGCGTGGTGTCGGGGCTGGCGGTGGCACTGGGCTGCGTCCTCTTCCTCGGCGGCTTCGCCTGGGGCGCGGTGCTGTACGAGCCGTACGCCGTGCCCGCCGACTCCATGGCGCCGACCATCGCCAAGGGCGACCGGGTGCTCGCCGAACGCGTTGACGGCGACGACGTGCACCGGGGGGACGTCGTCGTCTTCCGCGACAAGCTGTGGAGCGACCTGCCGATGGTCAAGCGGGTCGTCGGGGTCGGTGGCGACAAGGTCGCCTGCTGCGACAAGCAGGGGCGGCTCACGGTCAACGGCAAGGCCATCGACGAGCCGTACCTGAAGCGCCAGGGCCCGGCCTCGCCGACCGTCTTCTCGGCGACGGTGCCCCAGGACCAGCTCTTCCTGCTCGGCGACAACCGGGACACCTCGGTCGACTCCCGAGGCCACCTGACGGACGGCGATCAGGGCGCCGTGCCGCGGACCGCCGTCCAAGCACGCGTGGAAGCGGCGGTCTGGCCCCTGGGCTCCCTGGGGATGCTGGAGCAGGCGTCGGGCTTCGACGATCTGCCGGTCGGGGTCTCGCAGCGCGGCTCGCTGAGCCTGATCACCGGCATGGTGGTGGCCGGAGCCGTGCTCATTCTCGGCGGGGCCGCCTACGGGCCGATCGCGAGCCGTAGAGGCGGTAAGGGCAAGCCGCGTAGCGGCACCACACGGGGCACGGGGCACGGAGCGGCGCCCCGCGCGCCCACCGGGGCCACGCCGCCCGCCCAGCGGACGCCCCCAGGACGCGGGGCGGGCACGGCGGCCAGCGGCACGGAACACGGAGCGGCGACGCCGGGCGCGCAGGCTCCGGGAGGCCGGCCCGCGCGGGCCGACGGCGCGGGCGGGCCCGGACGGGGCGGGAAGGGAACGGCGAGGAACGGTGGCTGACGACATACGGGAGGGCCCGGCGGGGCCCGAGCTGCGCAAGGTCGCGCGGGTGATCCTGCTGGGCCCCGACGACCGCGTCCTGCTGATGCACGGCTACGAGCCGCACGACCCGTCGTCCACCTGGTGGTTCACCCCCGGTGGCGGCGTCGAGGCGGGGGAGACCCGCGAGCAGGCGGCCCTGCGGGAGCTGGCCGAGGAGACGGGCATCACCGACGTACGACTGGGCCCGGTGATCTGGCAGCGGGTGTGCTCCTTCCCGTTCGACGGCCGCCGGTGGGACCAGGACGAGTGGTACTACCTGGCCAGGACGGAGCAGACGCAGACCGGCACCGGGGGCCAGACCGACCTGGAGCGGCGCAGTGTCGCCGGGCTTCGATGGTGGACCGCCGAAGAACTGTTCGCCACTCGTGAGACGGTGTACCCGACCAGGCTCGCCGAACTGCTGCGCACGTTGCTCGACGAGGGCCCCCTACCGCCCCGGTGGTCCTGGAGACGGAGCGTGTCTGACGCACAATGGGGGGACCCACGGCTGAAGGGGAACATGCCATGAGCGCCGAGGACCTCGAAAAGTACGAGACCGAGATGGAGCTGAAGCTCTACCGGGAGTACCGCGACGTCGTCAGTCTGTTCAAATACGTGATCGAAACCGAACGGCGCTTCTACCTCACTAACGACTACGAGATGCAGGTGCACTCGGTCCAGGGCGAGGTCTTCTTCGAGGTCTCCATGGCGGACGCCTGGGTCTGGGACATGTACCGGCCGGCGCGCTTCGTCAAGCAGGTCCGCGTGCTGACGTTCAAGGACGTGAACATCGAGGAGCTCAACAAGAGCGACCTGGATCTCACCTCGGGCGAATCCGGTTTCAATAACTAACCGTTGCCCCGCTGTCCCGGTGAGCGAAGGTTTCTTCACTCGCATGGGTGAGCGAGTTTTCCCCAGCACGCCGGCCATCCACCAAGATCCAAAAGTTCGCGCCACCTCCGGCACCATCAGTGCCGGAGGTACTACTCATGCCGCGAACACCCCGGAAGCGATCCCCCGCACACTCCGCGCCGAGCGAGTCCGACGCGCCACGTCCCAGCTCCGCCCCACCCGCCCCACCCGCGCCACCACCCCCGGCGCCCGGGACCTGTCTTCCCACCGCTGATCGACCGCGGCCCTCGTCGGCCCGCCGCGCCCTTGGCGCCTACGGCGAGAACCTAGCGGTAAGGCGGCTCGTGGCAGCTGGGATGCACGTCCTGGCGCGCAACTGGCGCTGTCGCGAGGGTGAGATCGACATCGTGGCCTTGGACGGCGACGCGCTGGTCATCTGCGAGGTGAAGACCCGCAGAGCCAGTGCGTACGAGGACCCGATGGCCGCCATCGGCCACGCCAAGGCCGAGCGCCTGCGCCGGCTCGCCGCCCGGTGGCTGGAGCGGCACGGCGGGCCGCCGGCCGGCGGCGTCCGCATCGACGTGGTGGGCGTGCGGCTGCCGGACCGTGCCGCGCCGGTCGTCGAGCACGTGCGGGGGTGTCCTGATGGGCTTTGCTCGTACGTGCTCGGTGGCGCTCGTCGGCGTCGAGGGGGTCGTGGTCAAGGTGCAGGCCGATTTGGAGCCGGGCGTGGCGGCGTTCACGCTGGTGGGGCTGCCGGACAAGAGCCTCTCCGAGAGCCGGGACCGGGTTCGGGCGGCCATCGTGAACTCGGGTGCCGAGTGGCCGCAGAAGAAGCTCACGGTGGGGCTGAGCCCCGCTTCCGTGCCCAAGGCCGGCAGCGGCTTCGATCTCGCTGTGGCCTGCGCCGTCCTCGCCGCGGCCGAGTTCATCGATCCGCGGGAGATCGCCGACCTGATGATGATCGGCGAACTGGGGCTGGACGGACGGGTGCGACCGGTGCGCGGGGTGCTGCCTGCGGTGCTCGCCGCCGCTGACGCGGGGTACCGACAGTCGTCGTCCCGGAGCAGACCGCAGCCGAGGCGATGCTGGTGCCGGGCGTCTCCGTGCTGGGCGTGCGCAGCCTCCGTCAGTTGGTGGCCGTCCTGACCGATGCGCCGGTGCCGGAGGAGGCGGAGGAGCCTGACCAGGGGCGGCCCGATCTCATGTTGGCGGGCCTCGTGCTGCCGGGTGCCGGCGCGGGTACGGGCACGGTCGGCCGCGCCGGGCCCGCCCGACGGCTCGACATGGCCGACGTCGCAGGTTAGCAGGGTGCTCGCAAGGCACTGGAGGTGGCAGCGGCTGGCGGACACGACCTCTACCTCAAGGGCCCACCCGGTGCGGGCAAGACGATGCTGGCGGAGCGGCTGCCAGGGCTGCTGCCGCCGCTCACGCGGGACGAGGCGCTGGAGGTCACCGCGGTGCACTCCGTGGCAGGCGTCCTCCCGCCGGCCAAGCCGCTCCTGGACGTACCGCCGTACTGCGCTCCGCACCACTCCGCCACGATGGCCTCACTGGTGGGCAGAGGCACCGGTATACCCCGACCGGGTGCCGTTTCGCTGGCTCACAACGGAGTCCTCTTTCTGGACGAGGCCGCCGAGTTCAGCGGGCGCGCGCTGGAGGCGCTGCGGCAGCCCCTGGAGTCGGGGCACGTGTTGGTGGCCAGGTCGGCCGGGGTGATGCGGATGCCGGCCCGGTTCCTGCTGCTGTTGGCCGCCAACCCGTGCCCCTGCGGGCGACACGGTCAGCCTGGGGACGGGTGCGCGTGTTCGCCCACCGTCATCCGCCGCTACCAGGCCAGGCTGTCGGGCCCGCTCCTCGATCGGGTGGATCTGCGTGTGCGGGTGGGACCGGTGAGCCGGGCGGAGCTGGCTGGCGAGCTGGGCGGGCAGAGAGCACCGCGGTGGTGGCGGCCCGCGTGCGGGAGGCCAGGGAGCGGGCCGGCGTGCGCTATGCCGGGACGCCCTGGACGGTGAACGGCGCGGTCCCCGGGTACGAGCTGCGCACCCGCTGGCCGGTGGCTCCAGGAGCGCTGCGCGAGGCGGAGCGTGACATGGAGCGGGGCGTGCTCACGGCGCGTGGCCTCGACCGGGTGCTGCGCGTCCCCTGGACCGTGGCGGACCTGGCCGGCCACGACCGGCCGACGGGGGACGACGTCGCGCAGGCCCTCCAGTTGCGCACCGGCGTCAACCGCGGCGTGCCCCAGCCGTTGAGGCGCGCGTGATGGCCCCGGGCCCGGCGCACCGAGCCCGCCACGGAGGGCGCCGCCGGGCAGCGGGGCGACGATGACGTACGGCTGGCCCGGGCCGCACTGACCCGACTGACGGAGCCGGGGGACGAGGTCGTCGGCCGATGGCTGCACGAACTGGGCCCCGTGGCCCTGTACCGCGCGCTGACCGGTGCCGCCGAGCCGCCGCCGGGGGCGAGTGGCCGACGCCTGGCCGGCTGCGCGCTCCGCGCCGCCCGCCTTGACCCGGCCGGCGACCTGGCCGCCATGGAGGCGCTCGGCGGGCGCTTCGTCTGCCCGGAGGACGCGGAGTGGCCGAGCCAGCTCGACGACCTCAAGGACGCCCGCCCCGTGGGGCTGTGGGTGCGCGGAGCGGCGTCGCTGCGGATGTGGGCGCTGCGGTCGGTGGCCGTGGTCGGCGCGTGGGCCTGCACGGACTACGGGGCGCATGTGGCGACGACGTTGGGGGCCGGGCTCGCCGAGCGCGGCTGGGTGGTGACCTCCGGGGCGGCCTACGGCGTGGACGGAGCAGTCCACCGGGGCGCCCTCAGCGCGGACGGGGCGACCATCGCCGTGCTCGCCTCCGGGGCGAACGTCCCCTACCCCCGCGGCCATACCGAGCTGATCGACAGGGTGGCGGAGCAGGGAATCGTGGTGGCGGAGCTGCCCCTGGGCAGCCACCCCACGCGGAGCCGGTTCGTGTTGCGCAACCGGGTTATTGCGGCCCTCACATGCGGCACGGTCGTCGTCGAGGCCCAGTACCGTAGCGGGTCCCTGGTCACCGCCCGGTGGGCGCAGCGGCTGGGACGCTGCGCGATGGGTGTGCCCGGCCCTGTGACCAGCGCACTCTCCGCCGGCGTGCACGAGTTGCTACGAGGGGAGGCGCTGCTGGTGAGCGATGCCGACGAAGTGGTCGAGCTGGTCGGCAGCATCGGGGACCTCGCTCCGAGCCGACGGGGCCCCGTCGTGGGGCGAGACCTGCTGGAGACCGCAGCCGCCCAGGTGCTGGATGCGCTGCCCGCCCGGGGCACGAGCGACACCCGGGCGGTGGCTCGGGACGCGGGGGTGAGTCACGACGAAACGTTGACCAGGCTCTACGAACTGCTCTCCCTCGGCTTTGTCGAACGAGTTGGTGAGCGTTGGGAGTTGGCTCGCCCGGCACATCACGGGGAAAGCTCGCGGCGAGGCGGTTCTTGATTTGCGGTAATTGGGTGAAAGGGTGTGGGAGATGACCGTATACGCCGTTGCAGAGCCGGTATCGGGGTCGCCGTCCGCGCTGGCGACCGTAAGTAACTCCGGGGTGCGGAGAACGGAACGAATCTGCGCATCGCATAGCCCCTGTCGCTCGCACACTGCGACGTATAAGTCACGCTAAGCTCACAAGGATTCCGACGCGGGCACACGTCCTGCCCCACGTCACGGCAGAACGGCTCAAGGCGACGCATGCCCCAGCACACCTCCGGGTCTGAACGCGCGACGGTGCCGCCCGCTGCCCGCGGCGCCGTCCGGCCACCCGCGCCCTCGTCCCTCGAAGAACTGTGGCGTTCCTACAAGGCCACCGGGGACGAGAGGCTGCGGGAACAGTTGATCCTGCACTACTCCCCGCTGGTGAAGTACGTGGCGGGGCGCGTCAGCGTGGGGCTGCCGGCCAACGTCGAGCAGGCGGACTTCGTGTCGTCCGGAGTCTTCGGCCTCATCGACGCCATCGAGAAGTTCGACCCCGAGCGGGCCATCAAGTTCGAGACCTACGCGATCACCCGCATCCGTGGCGCCATGATCGACGAGTTGCGGGCCCTGGACTGGATCCCCCGCTCGGTCCGGCAGAAGGCCCGGGCGGTCGAGCGTGCGTACGCCACGCTGGAGGCCGCCCTGCGCCGCACGCCCTCGGAAGTGGAGGTCGCGGCCGAGATGGGGATCGGCCTCGAAGAACTGCATGGTGTTTTCAGCCAGTTGTCGCTCGCCAACGTGGTGGCTCTGGAGGAGTTGCTGCACGTCGGGGGAGAGGGCGGCGATCGACTCACCCTCCGACACGCTGGAGGACCAGGCCGCTGACGACCCCGTAGAGGTCGCCGAGGACCGAGAGCTACGCCGACTGCTCGCACGCGCCATTAACACCCTGCCTGAGCGAGAGAAGGCCGTGGTGACGCTCTACTACTACGAGGGCCTGACGCTGGCTGAAATCGGGCAAGTGCTGGGTGTCACGGAGGGCCGTGTCAGTCAGATTCACACGAAGTCCGTGCTCCAGTTGCGTGCGAAACTGGCCGACGTCGGGCGCTGAATCGTCCCTCCTCCGTCGTCGCGCGCGGTGCACGTACGTAAAGTGGAGGAGTGCCCAGGATTCGAGCGGCCTCGGTTGCCGAGCACCGGACGATGCAGCGCGGCGCCCTGCTGGACGCCGCCCGTACCTTGCTGTCTGAAGGCGGAACCGACGCGCTGACGTTCCCCGCCCTCGCGGAGCGGACGGGGCTCGCCCGGTCGTCCGTCTACGAGTACTTCCGGTCACGGGCCGCCGTGGTCGAAGAACTGTGCGCCGTGGACTTCCCCGTGTGGGCGGCCGAGGTCGAGGCCGCTATGGAACGGGCCGACACCGCCGAGGCCAAGATCGAGGCGTACGTCCGACAGCAGTTGGCGCTGGTCGGCGACCGACGCCACCGGGCCGTGGTGGCGATCTCCGCGGGAGAGCTGGACGCGGGAGCGCGGGAGAAGATCCGGGCCGCACACGGTGGGCTCATCGCCATGGTGGTCGAGGCACTGGGCGCGCTCGGTCACGAGGAGCCCAGGTTGACCGCGATGCTGCTGCAGGGCGTGGTCGACGCGGCCGTCCGGCGCATCGAACTGGGCGCCGCGGAGGACCCCGGGCGTATCACGGACGCCGCCGTCGCCACGGCGCTGCGTGGAGTGTGCGGCTGAGCCGTCGCTCGACGCCCGAGTCGCCGCCGCGCCCAGGCCGCCACGACGGTCACGGTCAGGACATGCGCCCATTCGGTGGGCACCATGGTCGCCGCGCGAGGGCGGGTACGCCGTCGCTCCGGTGGGGCGACGGGACGGACGTTCCGGATGGGTCGATGGGGGCAGGTCCCGCCGTTCTCAGCGCACCGGATACCCGGGCGAGCGCATCGGGGCACGTGCCGCGCGGAGCCGGAGCGGATCGGACGGTGCCGGTGCGGGCTGACCTGCTCCGGGGACTGGAAGGTCCGCCCGTGGCCCGAGGTGGTCAGGGCCCTCGGGGTGGCCGGGGCTGCCGGGACGCCGATGGTGGGCAGCAGCCGGGAGGGGACGGCCGCGCAGCATGGCGGGTGGCATCAGCGACAGCGGGTCCAGATACCGGTCCCCGCGACGCAGCCCCCAGTGCAGACATCCGGGCTGGCAGTGGAACGGCCCGTCGTCCATGACGCCCACCACCTGCCCCGCGGCCACCGTGTCGCCCTTGGTCACCAGGGCCCGCACCGGCTCGTACGTCGTGCGCAGGGGCGGTGCGCCGCTGTCGGACACCGCGATGGCGAGCACTCCCCGCCCCGCGAACGTCACGCGGCCCGGTGCGGCGGCCCGCACCGGCTGTCCCGCGCGCGCGGCGAGGTCCACCCCGCGATGCCCGGCGGCCCACGGCTCGGGAGGCGGCTCCCAACCGCGGAGCACGGTGGGCCGCAGCGCCCCCACCGCTCCGTCCACCGGCCAGGCCCGGTCGGCTACCGGGCGGAGCCGTCGGGCCGTCGAGGGGCGTGCGGGAGGGGACGCGGCCGGCGGCGTACCCGGCTACGGGGGCTGCGAGAGGGCGCCGGTCGCAGCGCCGGGGTACTCGGCGGCTGCCTCCGGGGTGCTGGCCGGCGACGGGGCTTGGCGCGGGACCGCCGGTGGGTCGGGGAGCAGGTGCACCGGGGCGGCGGACAGCGGGCTGGTGGCGGGCGAAACCGGGTCGCCCAGCGTCGGGATGGGCCTTCGCGGCGGCGGCGCGTACTCGGACGGGGTCCGGGGTGGTGTTCTCGGTGGCGGGCCAGGCGCCTCGCTCGCTCGCGCGGGCGTCCGCGTACAGGGTCACGGCGCAGGCCGTGAGGGCTAGGCCGATCGCGGTCGCGCCCGCCGCGAGCCAGCGGACCACGGGGGCGCCCCGCGCGCGGACTCCGCTTGTGCGTGGCGGTGAGGACGTGCTTCGGGGGCCGGCGGCCGCGCGGCCGGGGCGCGACCGGCGCCATGCGTGCCGGACCGGGCTCAGGGCTCGGCGGGGTTTGGGTGTGTAAGACATGCGACGACCGTGCCGCAAATCACCGATCTGCGGGGATCATGGCGGCCTTCGGTGGATTACTCACGGGTTGTGGATAACGCCGTCACCCGCCGGCGCGCCGGTCCCGTACACTTCACATAGCGATCCGGGCGACCGGGTCGACTTCGCACGCCCCGCCATCGGCGCATCAGTCCCTCTCGGGCAGCCCGGTGGCCGCGTCCCTCGGTCTTCGGAAGGTCCCCTTCCGTGGCAGGCGCGTTCGGGGTGTCAGGCGCGACGGCCGCCCGGCCGCCGCGATAACCGAGTATCCAAGGAGTACGGCCATGGCCGTCGTCACGATGCGGGAGCTGCTGGAGAGCGGCGTCCACTTCGGTCACCAGACCCGCCGTTGGAACCCGAAGATGAAGCGCTTCATCTTCACCGAGCGCAACGGCATCTACATCATCGACCTGCTCCAGTCGCTGTCGTACATCGACCGCGCCTACGAGTTCGTCAAGGAGACCGTCGCGCACGGCGGCTCCATCATGTTCGTCGGCACGAAGAAGCAGGCGCAGGAGGCCATCGCCGAGCATGCGACCCGCGTCGGCATGCCCTACGTAAACCAGCGCTGGCTGGGCGGCATGCTCACCAACTTCTCGACTGTCTACAAGCGCCTCCAGCGCCTCAAGGAGCTTGAGCTCATCGGCTTCGAGGACGTGGCCGCCTCCGGCCTCACCAAGAAGGAGCTCCTGGTCCTCTCGCGTGAGAAGGCCAAGCTGGAGAAGACCCTCGGCGGTATCCGCGAGATGCAGAAGGTGCCGAGCGCCGTCTGGATCGTGGACACCAAGAAGGAGCACATCGCCGTCGGCGAGGCGCGCAAGCTCCGCATCCCGGTCGTCGCGATCCTCGACACCAACTGCGACCCCGACGAGGTCGACTACAAGATCCCCGGCAACGACGACGCGATCCGCTCCGTCACGCTGCTCACCCGCGTCATCGCCGACGCCGTCGCCGAGGGCCTCATCGCCCGCTCCGGTGCGGCCACCGGTGACGTGAAGGCCGACAAGACGGCCGGCGAGCCGCTCGCCGAGTGGGAGCGCGACCTGCTCGAGGGCGACACGGCCAAGAAGGCCGAAGAGGCCGAGAAGCCCGCCGAGGCCGCTGCCGCCGAGGCCGCCCCCGAGGCTCCGGCCGCCGACGCCGAGCAGGCCTGACGAACGCCGTGACGGAGCGGTCCCACTCCGTTCTGTCGCAGCGTCACGGTTGGTGACGGCGGGGCGTTGCGCGCGACGCGACGCCCCGCCGTCCACCGTAAGATGACAGATCTTTCGAGACCTTTCGAGAAGAGATTCACAGACCATGGCGAACTTCACCGCCGCTGACGTCAAGAAGCTCCGTGAGCTCACCGGCGCCGGCATGATGGACTGCAAGAAGGCGTTGGCCGAGGCCGAGGGCAGCGTCGACAAGGCCGTCGAGATCCTGCGCGTCAAGGGCCAGAAGGGCGTGGCCAAGCGCGAGAGCCGCAACGCCACCAACGGCGCCGTCGTCTCGCTGATCGCCGACGACAAGAGCTCCGGCGTCCTGGTCGAGCTCAAGTGCGAGACGGACTTCGTCGCCAAGGGTGACAAGTTCGTCGCCGTGGCAGACACGATCGCCGCGCACGTCGCCAAGACCGCTCCGGCCGACATCGCCGCGCTGCTCGCCTCCGAGATCGATGCCGGCAAGACCGTGCAGGCGTACGTGGACGAGGCCAACGCCACGCTCGGTGAGAAGATCGTCCTCGACCGGTTCGCCCAGTTCTCCGGGGGCTACGTCGCGGCGTACATGCACCGCACCAGCCCGGATCTGCCGCCCCAGGTGGGTGTGCTCGTCGAGCTCGACCAGGAGAACGCCGAGGTCGCCAAGGACGTCGCGCAGCACATCGCCGCGTTCTCGCCGAAGTTCCTCACCCGCGAGGAGATCTCGGCCGAGACCGTCGAGAACGAGCGTCGCGTCGCCGAGGCCACCGCGCGCGAGGAGGGCAAGCCCGAGGCCGTCCTGCCGAAGATCGTCGAGGGCCGTGTCACCGGCTTCTTCAAGGAGAACGTGCTGCTCGACCAGCCGTTCGCCAAGGACAACAAGAAGTCCGTCAAGAAGGTCCTGGACGAGGCCGGCGTCTCGCTCAAGCGCTTCGCCCGCTTCCGCGTCGGCGTCTGAGTCGTTCCCGGAATTCAGCCCGGCTCAGGGCTGAAGCAGGGCAGCGAATGACCAGCGACCCCGATAGGGTCATACGCAGCCAGTCGTCCACCGGTTGGCCGCAGATATGACGAGGAGGCCATTGCCGTAGAGGTCGATCAAGGACCATCCCGGCAGTGGCCTCCTTCGTATGTGCACGAGGAGATCTCCCATGAATCTGGACGCCGACCACGCCGACCCGAAAGCTGACGGCGCCAAGCGCCGCCGGTTCCTGCTGAAGCTGTCCGGCGAGGCATTCGCCGGTGGCGGCGGACTCGGCGTCGATCCAGACGTCGTGCACAAGATCGCCCGCGAGGTGGCCGCCGTCGTCCGCGACGGGGCCGAGATCGCCATCGTCATCGGCGGCGGCAACTTCTTCCGCGGAGCGGAACTGCAGCAGCGCGGCATGGACCGCGCCCGCTCGGACTACATGGGCATGCTCGGAACCGTCATGAACTGCCTGGCTCTCCAGGACTTCCTGGAGAAGGAGGGCATCGACTCCCGAGTCCAGACCGCCATCACCATGGGGCAGGTGGCGGAGCCGTACATCCCGCTCCGTGCGGTGCGACACCTGGAGAAGGGGCGCGTCGTGATCTTCGGCGCCGGCATGGGTATGCCGTACTTCTCCACCGACACCACCGCGGCCCAGCGCGCCCTGGAAATCGACGCCGAGGCGCTGCTGATGGGTAAGAACGGCGTGGACGGGGTCTACGACTCGGACCCCAAGCGCAACCCGGACGCGGTCAAGTTCGACGCGCTGGGCTACGCCGAGGTCATCACCCAGGACCTCAAGGTCGCCGACGCCACGGCGATCACGCTGTGCCGCGACAACAGCCTGCCGATCCTCGTCTTCGAGCTGCTCGCCGAGGGCAACATCGCGCGCGCGGTGAAGGGTGAGAAGATCGGCACGCTCGTCAGCGGCCAGGGTGACCGGAACTGACGGTCTTTACCGCCTTCGCAGGGTCGCCCGTGATGCCATACGGGCGGCAACTTCCGTCCGCCGGAAGTGCTCGGCGCGGGGATGGACAACGGCCTGCCGGTCGGACACCGTGCAGGAGAAGACGCACGCAGGGGCGAGGCTCTGCTTACTGATAACACCAGGAGCAAGTGGTGATCGAAGGGACCCTCCTCGAGGCCGAGGAGAAGATGGAGAAGGCCGTCGTGGTCGCCAAGGAGGACTTCGCCGCGATCCGCACCGGGCGTGCGCACCCGGCGATGTTCAACAAGATCGTGGCGGACTACTACGGGGCGCTGACGCCGATCAACCAGTTGGCGTCGTTCTCGGTGCCGGAGCCGCGGATGGCGGTTGTCACGCCGTTCGACAAGAGCGCGCTGCGCAACATCGAGCAGGCCATCCGCGACTCGGACCTGGGCGTCAACCCGAGCAACGACGGAAGCATCATCCGGGTGGTGTTCCCCCAGCTCACGGAGGACCGCCGCAAGGAGTACATCAAGGTCGCCAAGACCAAGGCGGAGGACGCCAAGATCTCCATCCGCAGCGTTCGCCGCAAGGCCAAGGAGACCATCGACAAGCTCGTCAAGGACGGCGAGACGGGCGAGGACGAGGGTCGCCGCGCGGAGAAGGAGCTCGACGACACCACCGCGAAGTACGTCGCGCAGGTGGACGAGCTGCTCAAGCACAAGGAAGCCGAGCTGCTCGAGGTCTGATGAACGACTCATCCTGGGGAGCTCCGCCCCGTACCGGCTACCGGGGCTCGACCGACCAGGGATCTGCTCCCTCGCTTCGTGGGGCAATGCCTTCGACATCGCCGGGTCCCCTGCGCGCGGCGGAGCATGCGGCGCAGACTCGGCCCATGCCCATCGTGCCCGACAGCGGCGGAGACCAGGACGACCAGGGGGCCGCTCGGTTGAGTGGCCCCCTGGTCCGCGACGAGCAGGAACTGCCAGCCCCGTCGCCCCAGCCCGGCTCGGAGGCCGCTCACGAGCCCGCACGGGGCGACGCGGGCACGACGCCCAGGGAGCACCCGGCCGTGCCATCCGCGCCGCAGAAGAAGCGGGCAGGGCGTGACCTGCGCGCCGCGATAGTGGTCGGCCTCGGGCTCGGCGCCGTCATCGTTGTCTCGCTCTTCGTGCAGAAGGTCCTCTTCGTCGGCGTCATAACGGGCGCCGTCGTCGTCGGCCTGTGGGAGCTGACCTCGCGGCTCGCCGAGCGCAAGGAGATCCGCGCGCCGCTCGTGCCGCTGGCGGTGGGTGGCGCGGCCATGGTCGTGGCCGGATACCTGCGTGGCGCGCAGGGCGCCTGGATCGCCATGGCGCTCACGGCGCTTGCGGTGCTCCTGTGGCGGATGACGGAGCCGCCGGACAACTACCTCCGGGACGTCACGGCGGGCGTCTTCGCGGCGTTCTACGTACCGTTCCTCGCGACGTTCGTCGCCCTCATGCTCGCCGCGGACGACGACGGTCCGCAGCGGGTTCTTACGTTCCTGATCCTGACCGTGGTCAGCGACACCGGAGCGTACGCCGTGGGCTGGAAGTTCGGCAGACACAAGCTCGCCCCCCGCATCAGCCCCGGCAAGACGCGCGAGGGGCTGTTGGGCGCCGTGGCATTCGCCATGGGGGCAGGCGCGCTGTGCATGTACTTCCTGATCGACGACGGTGCCTGGTGGCAGGGGCTCATCCTCGGCCTCGCCGTCGCCGTCAGCGCCACCCTGGGCGACCTGGGCGAGTCCATGATCAAGCGGGACCTCGGGATCAAGGACATGGGAACGCTGCTGCCGGGACACGGCGGAATCATGGACCGTCTCGACTCCCTGCTTCCAACGGCGCCTGTGGCCTGGCTGCTGCTGGTGATGTTCGTCGGCTCGGGCTGAGAAGCCCACGGCCGACGACGAGCCGCCCGCCCACGACCACGGTGGGCGTGGCTGGCTCGTGGTGTGTGAGGGGACGCGCGGGCGGCGCCAGGCGTTTCTTCTTCGGGGCGGTGGCGGGGGTCGCCTGATGGGGGCGGGGCACGCCGGCTGACATGGGGCACGGAGCACGGAGCACGGGGTGCGGGGTATGGAGCACGGGGCTCGGAGCGGCGGCGTGGGCAGGGCGCTGGCGCGGCGCGGTGTGAGCGGGGCGCGGGGCCGTCCGGTGGGGGTGAGGCTTACGGGCGGAGCGGCGGAAGGACATGGTGTACGGAGCGTGCGGCGGGCCGGATCGCCGGTGTCTCTGCCGTGTGAGCGCGGTTGCCAGCGAAGCGAGATCTCTTCTCGGCAGCCGGTCGGGATGAGCTGAGGGGGCGGCGCGCGCGGGGGACCGCCAGGCGTCGCTGGTTTCGGTCCGGATGCCCCGGATAGCCCTTTGAGCTGCGGCTTTGCTTACCCTGGGGGTGCCGTGTGCGGACGGTGAGGTCTTGCCCGTATGTCTGCGACACTAGATGAACCATGCCTGCACCCGGAGAACTCGCTTTCGTCGCGCCGCGCGGAGCCAAGAAGCCGCCGCGGCACCTTGCCGACCTCACCCCCGCCGAGCGCCGTGAGGCCGTGGCCGCGATCGGTGAGAAGCCCTTCCGTGCTGGACAGATCTCCCGGCACTACTTTGCTCGGTACACGCACGACCCGGCGAACTGGACCGACATTCCCGCGACCGCATGCGAGAAGCTGGCCGCGGAGCTACTGCCTGACCTGATGAACGTCGTCAGGCACATCAGCTGTGACGGCGACACCACCCGTAAGACGCTGTGGCGACTGCACGACGGGACCTTGGTCGAGTCGGTGCTGATGCGCTACCCGGACCGGGTCACGATGTGCATCTCGTCGCAGGCCGGCTGCGGCATGAACTGCCCCTTCTGCGCCACGGGCCAGGCCGGGCTGGACCGCAACCTCTCCACCGCGGAGATCGTGCACCAGATCGTCGACGGCATGCGCGCTCTGCGTGACGGTGAGGTGCCGGGCGGGCCCGCGAGGCTGTCGAACATCGTTTTCATGGGTATGGGCGAGCCGCTCGCGAACTACAAGCGGGTTGTCGGCGCCATCCGACGGCTGACCGACCCGGAGCCGGACGGGTTGGGTATCTCCCAGCGCGGTATCACCGTCTCCACGGTGGGCCTGGTGCCAGCGATGCTGCGGTTCGCCGACGAGGGCTTGAAGTGTCGCCTGGCCGTGTCCTTGCATGCGCCGGACGACGAGCTGCGCGACACCCTGGTGCCTGTCAACACCCGCTGGAAGGTCCGCGAGGTCCTGGACGCCGCGTGGGAGTACGCGGAGAAGTCCGGCCGCCGGGTCTCCATCGAGTACGCCCTCATCAAGGACATCAACGATCAGGCATGGCGGGCCGACCTGCTGGGCAAGCTGCTGCGCGGCCGTCGGGTGCACGTCAACCTCATTCCGCTCAACCCCACGCCCGGATCGAAGTGGACCGCCTCGCGTCCCGAGGACGAGCGCGCGTTCGTCGCGGGACTTGAGGCGCACGGAGTGCCTGTGACCGTTCGGGATACCCGGGGCCAAGAGATCGACGGTGCGTGCGGGCAGTTGGCGGCCTCCGAGCGCTGACGGCGCGCGGGGAGCCCGTCACGGTGGCCCCGCTCCCGTACGCGCCAATGTTCCGCGGTGCGCGATGCTCGGCGTGCCCCGTGCCCCGTGCCCCGTGCCCCGTGCCCCGTGCCCCGTGCCCCGTGCCCCGTGCCCGTGCCCCGTGCCCCGTGCCCCGTGCCCCGTGCCCCGTGCCCCGTGCCCCGTGCCCCGTGCCCCGTGCCCCGTGCCCCGTGCCCCGTTGGGCCGTCAGGCCGACGGTTCCGGCCCGTGGCCTGGACCCTGAGGTGGGACGGTGCACGTGGCGCGGGCCGGCGCGATCTTGGGTGAGCGAGGCGCTGATACTGTGCCGCGATACCGTTGAGTCGAACAAACGCACATTTCCGCCAGGGGAGCGCTACGCGCTGAGAGTGCGGCACCGCAGGGGCCGCAGACCCTCGCACCTGATCCGGGTCATACCGGCGTAGGGAGTCAGACGCACTGATGAACAGTCACCTTCGGCGTGCCGTGGGCACGGCCCTGCTCGGCACACTGGGTGCCACGACGCTCGCGGCGTGCGGCGAGTCCGACGACGGAGCGGCCTCCAAGACGGTCACCGTCGTCTCGCACGACTCCTTCGTGGTCTCGAAGTCTGTGCTTGACGAGTTCACCAAGCAGACCGGCTACAAGGTCAAGATCGCGCGCGGTGCCGACGCCGGAGCGGCGGTGAACCAGGCCATCCTGTCGAAGGAGAACCCACAGGGCGACGTCTTCTTCGGCATCGACAACACGCTGCTCTCCCGTGCGCTCGACGAGGGCGTCTTCGCCCCGTACCGCGCCAAGGACCTGGACCAGGTGCCGGCGGAGTTTCAACTGGATGCCGCGAAGCACCGCGTCACGCCCGTGGACACCGGCGATATCTGCGTCAACTACGACCGGAAGTACTTCGCCGACAAGAAGCTCGCGCCGCCGCAGACCTTCGACGACCTCATCAAGCCGCAGTACAAGAACCTCCTGGTCACCGAGAACGCGGCCACTTCGTCGCCCGGCTTGGGCTTCCTGCTCGGAACGGTCGGCGCGTACGGGGACGACGGCTGGCAGGACTACTGGAAGAAGCTGAAGGACAACGGGGTCGAGGTCGTGGACGGCTGGGAGCAGGCGTACAACGACCGGTTCTCGGGCTCCGGCGGTGGTTCGGGCAAGGGCGACAAGCCCCTCGTCGTCTCGTACGCCTCCAGCCCGCCCGCCGAGGTGGTCGGCGTCAAGCCGCAGCCCGAGCAGGGCCCGACAGGTGTGGCCACCGGCACCTGCTTCCGGCAGATCGAGTTCGCCGGGTTGCTCGACGGCGCGAAGAACAGCAAGAGCGGCAAGGCCCTGCTGGACTTCATGTTGAGCAGGACCTTCCAGGAGGACGTACCCGTCAAGATGTACGTCAACCCGGTGCGGCGGGACGCGAAGCTGCCGGAGATCTTCACCAAGTACGGGGAGCGGATCACCAAGCCGGCCACCGTGGCTCCGGAGAAGATCACTGAGAACCGCGAGCAGTGGATCAAGTCGTGGACTTCGCTCGTCGTGAAGTGAGCGACCATTCGCGCTCCGGTACGGCGCACGGGGCGGAATCGCCGAGTACCGGGCGCGACGGTGTGAAGGCGCGGGGCACGGAGCACGGAGCCAGCGCCTCGGTGGTCCAGGGCAGGAAGCGTGTCGTGCGGCACGGGGCACGGGGCACGGAGCGCGGAGGACGGGCGCCGAGAGGCTGGCGTATCGCGGGACTGCGCCTGGGCCTGATGGCCGTGCCGCTCGGGTTCTTCGGGTTGTTCTTCGGCTACCCGGTCGCCGCGATCACGGCTCGCGGGCTCCACTCCGACGGAGCCTGGCAGTTCGCCCGCATCGGTGAGGTGCTCGGCGACCCCGACGTGCTGCACGTGCTGTGGTTCACCGTGTGGCAGGCAGCCGCCTCGACGGGGCTGACCCTGGCCCTCGCGTTGCCCGGGGCCTACGTCTTCGCGCGCCTCGACTTTCCGGGCAAGCAGGTGCTGCGGGCCGTCGTGATGGTGCCCTTCGTGCTGCCCACCGTGGTTGCGGGATCGGCGTTCCTCGCCCTGTTGGGACGAGGTGGTCTCCTCGACGAACTGTGGGGTGTTCGGCTGGACACCACGGTCTGTGCCATCCTGCTGGCTCATGTCTTCTTCAACTACGCTGTGGTGGTCCGCACCGTCGGCGGGCTGTGGGCGCAGCTCGATCCGCGACAGGAGGAGGCGGCACGGGTCCTGGGAGCCGGTCGGTTCGCCGCCTGGCGCCGGGTGACGCTGCCCGCTCTCGGGCCCGCGGTCGCCGGCGCGGCACTCATGGTTTTCCTCTTCACCTTCACGTCCTTTGGCGCAGTCCAGATCCTCGGTGGACCGCGCTACGCGACGTTGGAAGTGGAGATCTACCGACAAACGGCACAGCTTCTGGACCTGCCGACTGCCGCCGTGCTCACGCTCACCCAGTTCTCCGCGGTCGTCTCGCTGTTGGCCGTACACGCGTGGACGGTGCGGCGACGCGAGAGCGCGCTGCGGCTGGTGGACGCCTCGCACACGGCCCACCGGCCACGAGGAGCCGGGCAATGGACACTCCTGGCTGGGGTGCTCACCGTGATTGCGCTGCTGATCCTGCTGCCGCTGGCGGTGCTGGTGGAGCGGTCGTTCTCGGGCCCCGACGGCTACGGGTTCGCCTTCTACGAGGTGTTGGCCTCGGCGGAGGAGAGCGGCGGCACCTTCATCGTGGCCCCGTTGGACGCCTTGTGGAACTCGCTCCAGTACGCGGCGGTCGCGACCGTCATCGCCCTCGTTGTCGGCGGGCTGGCCGCCGCCGCGCTGACCGTACGGGGGCCGCGCGGTGGGGGGCCGACGCGTACGGGGCGGCTGGTACGGGGCCTCGACGCGCTGCTGATGCTGCCTCTCGGCACCTCGGCCGTCACGGTGGGTTTCGGGTTTCTGACCACCTTGGATGAGCCGCCGCTGGACTTGCGGGCCTCGTGGTTCCTGGTGCCCCTGGCGCAGGCCCTCGTCGGGGTCCCGTTCGTCGTCCGCACGATGCTGCCGGTGCTCCGTGCGGTGGACGACCGGCTGCGCGAAGCGGCGACCGTCTTGGGGGCGTCGCCGCTCCGTGCCTGGCGGGAGGTCGACTTCCCCCTGGTCCGGCGGGCCCTGCTGATCGCGGCGGGTTTCGCGTTCGCCGTGTCGCTCGGCGAGTTCGGGGCGACCGTCTTCATCGCCCGACCCGACAACCCCACCCTGCCGGTGGCCGTCGCCCGCTTCCTGGGCCGCGCCGGGGAGCTCAATTACGGGCAGGCCATGGCCCTGAGCACCATCTTGATGGTGGTCTGCGCGACTGCGCTGTTGGCGCTTGAGCGGCTCCGTACCAACCGTTCGGGAGAGTTCTAGATGACGTCGCCGAGCAAGGGCCAGGCCGAGAACCGTGGGGGCGGGCGGCCCGACAGGCCGGCACCGGCCGATGGTGATGGTGCGCCTAACGGCAGGGACCGGCCTGGCGCGGCGCAGCGACTGTCCCGTACGGGGCGGTGGCGCAGGGACGGGCCACGGAGCGACGGGGCGTCTAGCCACGGGGTGCGGGGCACGGAGCACGGAGCACGGGGCGTCGACGATGGTGCGCACGGTACGTGGGATGTGCGGGGAGACGAGGACGATCCCGGTGAGGGCTTGCTGCGGCTGGATGGCGTCACGGTGCGCTTCCGCGACCGCGTCGCGCTGGACGCGGTGAGCCTCGACGTTGCCGAGCGGCAGACCGTCTGCGTGCTGGGGCCCAGCGGTAGTGGCAAATCGACCCTGTTGCGGGTGGTAGCCGGCCTTCAGGCCGCAGATGCCGGACAGGTCTGGTTGGCGGGCCGTGACCAGGCTGGAGTGCCTGCGCACCGTAGGGGTGTCGGTCTCATGTTCCAGGACCACCATTTGTTCCCTCAGCGTGACGTGGCGGGCAACGTGGCTTTCGGCCTGCGGATGAGGAGAGCCGGGCGCGGTGAGGTTGACCGCGCCGTGGCCGAACTCCTCGACCTGGTGGGCCTTCCGGGCGCGCAGCGACGGGCGATCGCCGCGCTGTCCGGGGGAGAACAGCAGCGCGTGGCGCTGGCGCGTGCGCTCGCCCCCCGGCCGAAGCTGTTGATGCTGGACGAGCCACTGGGCCAGCTCGATCGGAGCCTGCGCGAACGGCTCGTGGTCGAGCTGCGCCAAATGTTCCTCCAACTAGGCATGACGGTGCTGGCGGTCACCCATGACCAGGGCGAGGCGTTCGCCCTCGCCGACCGGGTTGTGGTCATGCGGGACGGGCGGATTGCTCAGGTAGGCACGCCGCTGGAGGTTTGGCAGCGCCCCGCTTCTGAGTTCGTGGCGCGCTTCCTCGGCTTCGACAACGTGGTCGCCGCCACCGTGCAGGGCACGTCCGCCGTCACGCCCTGGGGCAGGGTGCTCGTACCCGTTGGCACCTCGACCGGCCGGTGCCAACTGTTGGTCCGCCCCACGGGCGTGCGACTGACAAGCGCGGACGACGGCCTCCCCTGCTTGGTGCGAGCGCGCACGTTCCGAGGCGGCCTGGGCGTCTCCCTGCTCCTACAGCCCGAGCAGGGGCCGACGCTGGAGGCAGCGTGCTCCCTGCGGGAGGCTCCAGCGGAAGGGGACCAGGTGCGCGTCGCGTTCTCGACCGAGGACGTGGTGGTCCTCGGTGGTACGGAGTAGAGCGCGGGGCGCTTCCGGGCTGGCTTCTGCCATCGAGGCGGCGCCACTCTCTGGCGCGGAGCACGGAGCGGCTAGCCGCACCTGTGCTCCGTCGGCCCGGCCCAACCCCGCCCGGCCACGTCCACCGCTCGTGCCCCGTACCGGCCGTACGTCGTACTCCGCAGGGTCAGATCTTCTGCCACGCCTCCGTCAGTACGCTCCGTACGATCTGCTCGATCTCGTCGAACGTGGCCTGGTCGGCGATGAGGGGCGGCGAGAGCTGGATGACGGGGTCGCCCCGGTCGTCGGCGCGGCAGTAGAGGCCTTTCTCGTACAGTTTTTTGGAGACGAAGCCGTACAGGAGTCGCTCGCACTCCTCGTCGGTGAACGACTCCTTGGTCGCCTTGTCCTTGACGAGTTCGATGCCGTAGAAAAAGCCGTTTCCGCGTACGTCGCCGATGATCGGGAGGCCGTTGAGGCGGGAGAGGGTGGTGTGGAAGGCGCTCTCGTTGTCGAGTACGTGCTGGTTGAGGCCCTCGCGCTCGAAGATGTCGAGGTTGGCGAGAGCGACGGCGGCCGAGACGGGGTGGCCGCCGAAGGTGTAGCCGTGCAGGAATGTGTTGTCGGCCTTGTAGAAGGGTTCGGCGATCCGGTCGGAGACGATCGCGGCGCCGATGGGCGAGTACCCGGAGGTCATGCCCTTGGCGCAGGTGATGATGTCTGGCACGTAGCCGAACTTGTCGCACCCGAACATCGTGCCGAGGCGGCCGAAGGCGCAGATGACCTCGTCGGAGACGAGCAGTACGCCGTACTGGTCGCAGATCTCCCGAACCCGCTGGAAGTAGCCGGGCGGCGGTGGGAAGCAGCCGCCGGCGTTCTGCACGGGCTCCAGGAAGACGGCGGCGACCGTTTCCGGGCCCTCGAAGAGGATCTCCTGCTCGATCTGGTCGGCGGCCCAGCGACCGAACGCCTCCGGGTCGTCCCCGTGCAGCGGTGCCCGGTAGATGTTGGTGTTGGGCACCTTGTGCGCGCCGGGCACCAGGGGCTCGTACGGTGCCTTGAGGGCGGGCAGTCCCGTGATGGACAGGGCGCCCTGGGGTGTGCCGTGGTAGGCGACGGCGCGGGAGATGACCTTGTACTTGGTGTGGTTACCGGTCAGCTTGTGATACTGCTTCGCCAGCTTCCACGCCGTCTCGACCGCCTCGCCGCCGCCGGTGGTGAAGAAGACCTTGTTGAGGTCGCCGGGGGCGTGGTGCGCGAGCCGCTCGGCGAGTTCGATCGCCTTCGGGTGGGCGTAGCTCCACACCGGGAAGAACGCGAGCTCCTGCGCCTGCTTGCGCGCGGCCTCGGCGAGTTCCGCCCTGCCGTGCCCCGCCTGCACCACGAAGAGTCCGGCCAGGCCGTCGAGGTAACGCTTGCCCTGGTCGTCGTAGATGTAGGCGCCTTCGCCGCGCACGATGGTGGGCACGGGGGTGTTCTCGTACGACGCCATGCGGGTGAAGTGCATCCACAAGTGGTCGTAAGCGGTCTTGGAATGGCGTACGTTGGCGGTTTCTGTGCCGGCGTCGGCGCTCATGGCTATTTCGTTCCCCAGGTGTAGGTCTGCTTCCGGAGCTTGAGGTAGACGAAGCTCTCGGTGGAGCGCACGCCGGGCAGCGTGCGAATCCGCTTGTTGATCATTTCCAGGAGGTGGTCGTCGTCCTCGCAGACGATCTCGATGAGGAGATCGAACGAACCGGCGGTGACGACGACGTACTCCACCTCGTCCATGGTCGTCAGGGCGTCGGCCACCGGATCGACGTCGCCCTCGACGTTGATGCCGACCATTGCCTGGCGTCGGAAGCCGACGGTCAGCGGGTCGGTGACGGCGACGATCTGCATGACGTTCTGGTCGAGCAGCTTCTGGACGCGCTGTCGGACGGCCGCCTCGGACAGGCTCACGGCCTTGCCGATCGCGGCGTACGGACGGCGCCCGTCTTCCTGGAGTTGCTCGATGATCGCCAAGGAGACGGCGTCGATCGAGGGCGAACTGCGCTTGTCAGGTGTGGCCACGCCCCTCACTGTGCACGAGGAATCGACCGTGTCACAACCCAAGTTTGCCGGAATCCGTTGTTTGGTTCCGTGTATTGTGCTGATTCCGCAGCTTTCGGCGAGTGGGTATGTCGAAAGCGTCACCCGAGAGGCTAGGGTGAGTGTCTCACCTATCGGACACCAGGCAGGGAGGGGTGGCTGTGACCACCGAGCTGCGCCGTTTGCGCAACTACATCGACGGGGAGTTCCGGGACGCCGCGGACGGGCGGACCACCGAAGTGGTCAATCCGGTCACCGGGGAGGCGTACGCCACCGCTCCGCTGTCTGGCGCGGCGGACGTGGACGCCGCGATGGCGGCTGCCGAGGCCGCTTTCCCGGCGTGGCGGGACGTGGTGCCGGCCGAGCGGCAGAAGCTCCTCCTCAAGATCGCCGACGCGCTCGAGGAGCGCGCGGAGGAACTCATCGCGGCCGAGTCGGAGAACACCGGCAAGCCCCTCGGTCTCACGCGGACCGAGGAGATCCCGCCGATGGTCGACCAGATCCGCTTCTTCGCGGGGGCGGCCCGCATGCTGGAGGGGCGCTCGGCGGGCGAGTACATGGAAGGGCTGACGTCCTTCATCCGACGCGAACCGATCGGTGTCTGTGCGCAGGTCGCGCCGTGGAACTACCCGATGATGATGGGTGTCTGGAAGTTCGCGCCCGCCCTCGCGGCGGGCAACACGGTCGTTCTGAAGCCGTCGGACACCACCCCGGCGTCGACCGTTCTGATGGCCGAGATCATCGGTGGCGTGCTGGCGGATCTCGGCCACCCCAAGGGCGTCTTCAACGTCGTCTGCGGCGACCGCGACACGGGCCGCCGCGTGGTCGAGCACCCGGTCCCCGCCATGGTCTCCATCACCGGTTCCGTGCGCGCCGGCATGCAGGTCGCCGAGAGCGCGTCCAAGGACATCAAGCGGGTCCACCTGGAGCTGGGCGGCAAGGCCCCCGTCGTCGTCTTCGAGGACACGGACATGGTCAAGGCCGTCGAGGACATCTCGACGGCGGGCTTCTTCAACGCGGGCCAGGATTGTACGGCCGCGACCCGCGTGCTGGTGCACGAGTCCATCCACGACGAGTTCGTCGCGGCTCTTGCCAAGGCTGCCGCTGAGATCAAGACAGGCGCGCCGGACGACGAGGACGTGCTCTACGGCCCGCTGAACAACGCCAACCAGCTCGCCCAGGTCTCCGGCTTCATCGACCGGCTCCCGGCCCACGCGAAGGTAGAGACAGGTGGCCAGCGAGTCGGCGACAAGGGGTACTTCTACGCCCCCACCGTCGTTTCTGGCCTGAAGCAGGACGACGAGATCATCCAGAACGAGGTCTTCGGCCCCGTCATCACCGTCCAGTCCTTCACCGACGAGGAACAGGCCATCAGCTACGCCAACGGCGTCGAGTACGCCCTGGCGTCGTCCGTCTGGACGAAGGACCACGCGCGCGCCATGCGCCTGTCCAAGGCGCTGGAGTTCGGCTGCGTGTGGATCAACACGCACATCCCGCTCGTGGCGGAAATGCCCCACGGCGGCTTCAAGAAGTCGGGTTACGGCAAGGACCTTTCCGCGTACGGCTTCGACGACTACACGCGCGTGAAGCACGTCATGACGTCGCTGGACGGCTGAGCAACGGCGCGCTGGGCGCCCCGCCGGGCGCGGCTCCTCGCTCGGTGGTCTGAGGAGGACACGGGGCGAAGCCGTGTGCCCCGCCGGTGACCGGCGGGCTGGCTGTCGCTATGTGCGCGTCCTGGTGACGGCTGGCTGACCGGGGGCCGGGTGCTGGTGGGTGTGTTGCTGGTGGGCGTGGACGGTAACGCGGTGCGAGGGCGCGAACACGGTGCCGTGTGAGTGGCGGTGGCGGTGGTGCGGCTCGGGTGCAGCGCTGCGGTGTGTGCCGGCGGCGGGCCGGTCTCGTACGGGGTGCCGTACGGCGGCCGGCCCGTCGTGCTGTGTGAGGTGCGGTAGGCAGGTTGTGCGGGGGCGTTGCGGGAGGGGCGGGGCGCCGTGTTCGTGTGTGGGGGCTTCGGTGCGTGCTGGGCTGGCGGTAGGGGAGCGAGGCGACAGCGCTGGAGGGCGAGCAGCGGGGTCGACTGCTTGGTCACCTGGGGACCGGGGCGCCTGACGAGGCCGGGGCTCCGTGTACGGAGCACGGCGCGGTGATCCTGCCTGGGGGGTGCACGGGGCACGGGGCGGCTGACCCCTGCGACGGTGCGCGGGGCCGGCCCTGCGGTGACGCGAGGCTCGCTTACGTAGCCTCAGGGGCCGGATTGCGGTGAGGTACGGGCTGCAGCGCCATAGGCAGTGGCCTTGGGCCGCGGGTGGGTTCCTCCGTATCGACGGCGCCGGCCTGCCGCCAGCCAGTGGCGCGTGCGAGGTCGTACGTGACTCCTGTCCGCCGGCGCCATCGACAAGGTGCCTCACCGGCCGCCAGCCGCTCCCTGCTCGATCAAGGCGCGCAGTGTGCTGATGCGGTTGGTGGTGATGCCGTCCACGCCTGCGCGGAGCAAGCGCCGCATCGTGCGCTTGGTGTCCGCTGTCCAGGCGGACACCAAGATGCCGTCGGCGTGCGCTCGCTCTACCAAGGCAGGGGACACGATGCCGAACCGGTAGTTCAGCCACAGCGGGCGTAGCTCCGCCACCAGGTCGGGGCGTGGCGGGGCGAGCGTCGTCCAGGTGAAGGCGATCTCCGCGTCGGGTTCCGCGCGTCGCACGGCGCGCAGCGCGGCCAAGTTGCCGCAGTAGTACACGTGCTCCAGTGCGCCGGCCTCGCGCACCGTGGCAAGTGTCGCTGGCACGGCTGAGGCAGCTGGCAGGTCGATCATGGCGCGCACCGTGTGCGTCTCCTTGGCCAACTCGCCGAGGGCGTCCCGCAGAGTCGGCACCCCGTCTCCCGTGATGGCCCCCACCTCGTCCGCCGTGAGGCTCGCGAGGGGGCAGTCGTCTCCCCACAGCCGCTTGAGGGACGCATCGTGCAGCAGCACGGGCACGTTGTCGCGCGTGATCCGTACATCGATCTCCACGGCGTTGGCGCCCGCGCGCATCGCGGAGCGGATCGAGGCCAGAGTGTTCTCGCGCTGCTCGTACGGATCGCCGCGATGGGCTATGGCGGTGAAGTTGCTGACGCGTGGTGCGGTTCTGGTGAACATGCGCTCCATTGTTGCCGCGGTGCCTCCCCGCCGTTCCGTTGTGGCCCCGCGCCCCGTACGCCGTGTCCGGGGCGTCTCGCGCGTCGTCGCTGTCCTGTTCGACGGTCCGTGCGAGGCACGGAGCGGACGCCGAGCCGGACCGCACGGTGCCAGAGCACAGTGCGGCGACCGGCCCCGCCCCGTGCGGGGACAGGGCGCCTTGCCGCGCGGAGCCGGAGCGTCCGGAGGCACGGAGCACGAAGCGGGCCGAGGGGCCACGGGGCGCTTGATGCGGCGTGCCGCCCACCCTTCACACGTACGAACTACTTGGCCACCGCTCCCGCCGTGTACGCGTCGATCTCCGCCGTCAGCTTGGCCTTGCCCGCCGCATCGATGAAGGACGCGGTCACGGCGTTCTTCGCCAGCGCGGCCACGCCCGTAGCGTCGAGGTCCAGCAGGCGTGCCGCTACGGCGTACTCGTTGTTGAGGTCGGTGCCGAACATGGGCGGGTCGTCGGTGTTGACGGTCACGAGAACGCCCGCCGCGACCATGTCCCTGATCGGGTGCTCCTCCAGCGTCGTCACCGCCCGCGTGGCGATGTTGGACGTGGGGCAGACCTCGAGGGGGATCTGGTGCTCCGCCAGGAACTGGAGCAGCTTCGGGTCCTGTGTGCTGGAGGTGCCGTGGCCGATGCGCTCGGCACGGAGCTTGGTGAGGGCGTCCCAGATGGTCTGCGGCCCCGTGGTCTCACCGGCGTGCGGCACACTGTGCAGCCCGGCCGCGATGGCCCGGTCGAAGTAGGGCTTGAACTGAGGTCGCGGCACGCCGATCTCCGGGCCCCCCAGGCCGAAGCTGAGCAGGCCGTCGGGCTGGAGGTCCAGCGCCATGCGCGTGGTCTCCTCCGCGGCCTCCAGGCCCGCCTCACCGGGGGTGTCGAAGCACCAACGGAGCGAGACGCCTAGCTCCGTCTCGGCGCCCTTGCGCGCGTCCTCGATCGCCTCCACGAACTCCGCATCGGCTATGCCGCGCCGGATGGAACTGAACGGGGTGACGGTCAGTTCCGCGTACCGGATGTTCTGCCGAGCCATGTCCCGGGCGATTTCGTACGTCAGGAGTCGTACGTCCTCTGTGTCCCGGATCAGGTCCACGACGGAGAGGTAGACCTCGATGAAGTGCGCGAAGTCCCGGAAGGTAAAGAAGTCGACAAGCGCCGCCGGGTCTTGGGGGACCTTGGAGTCGGGGTGTCGGGCGGCGAGTTCGGCGACGATGCGGGGAGAGGCGGAGCCCACGTGGTGCACGTGGAGCTCGGCCTTCGGTAGCCCAGCGATGAAGGCGGTGATATCGGACAACAAGACCTCCTGGGGGCGGGGCCCAGGAAGGGGCACGCTTGGATCATCGTAGAACCGGGGCGCAGGCCCCGTAGCAACAGGCCGCGGCACGACCAGATGCCCTTGGGGGAGCGACATGTCCGACGAGCACGAGCAGCCGACACCTGCCACGTCACCTGGTGGCTCGGAAGCAGCGCCCGCTGCCGCGCCCCGCCCCGAGCCGCGGGGTCAGGCTGCCCCTGTGACGCCCGGCCAGCCGCGTTCGGCGGTGCCTGGCGAAGTCGCGACCACGCCGTCGGAGACAAACGGTGCGGCGGGCTCCTCGGCTCCGCCCCAGGCTGTGCCGCCCGCGGGGGCGTCGGGGCCTGGCGTGCACGGACCTGTTGGCGCCTACCACCCGGCAGGGTGGCCGCCGCACGGTGCGGCGGGTTCGAGCACCGTCCCTCCGCCGCCGATGGCCCCGACGGGGCCGGGGACGCCGAGCGCCTACGGGCACGGCGCCGCCACTCCGTACGGTCCGGCCGGCCATGTCCCGAGCGGCCACGGGCAGGGACCGTACATGGCCGGCGGCCCGGGTTATCCCAGCTACGGAGCGGGCCACCCTCACGCGGGGCAGGCGTACGCGCATCCAGGGCCGTACGGGGCGGGTTGGACCCATGGTGCGTGGCGGCCGGACAACACACAGGGCACTGCCGCACTTGTGCTGGGGATCGTCGGGCTCGTGCTGTTCTTCAGCATCGTCTTCGGCATCGTCCTGGGCGTGCTGGCGATCATCTTCGGGGCACTCGGGCGAGGCAAGGCGCGGCGCGGCGAGGCGAACAACGGTGGTGCCGCGCTGGCCGGCGTCAGCATCGGGATCGCCGCCTGCGCGGCGAGCGTGGTCATGATCTTCGTTTACGCCATGACCGGCGTCGATGAGGATGACGAGGGCCAGCGTGACGAGCCGTACGGCAGCACTGCGCTGGTGCAGGCCCGGGCGCTGGCAGAGGAGTCGGTGAGAGGGGCGTAGCGGGCTGGGCCAGGGGGTCCCGGTGCCTGGGCGCCGGCGCCCCCGAGGGCGCGGCGAGGCGCCCGTCTCCCATGCCGGCGCGGGCTCCTACAGACTCAGGCCCCGTGCCCCGTGCCCCGTGCCCCGTGCCCCGTGCCCCGTGCCCCGTGCCCCGGGCGCACTGCGCCCGTGCTCCCGGGAGGACGCGCCCCGTGCCCGTGTCGGCGGTGGCCGTCCGCTGTGACTACGCCAGCCGGCGACGGGCGTCCATCAGGGCGAAGCCGAGGAGGTTCTGACCCTCCCACTGTTGTGGCACGGCGGCACGCTCATCGTCCGCACTCACCCCGATGCCCCAGATACGGTCCACGGGGCTCGCCTCGACGAGTACGCGTACTCCTGTGCTCAGCAAGTAATCGCGCATCTCCGGGTGCTGCCCGAACTTTTCGACGCTGCCCCGCACCACGAGCTCGAAGCGCCGCTCCCGCCACACCGCATCGTCGAATCCGCGCACGGAACGGCCGATCTCCTTGGCCTGGCCAGGGTGCGAAGCGGCGATGGCCCGACGCTCCGCCTCGGCGTCGCCGAACAGTCGGGCCTTGCCCGCCATCATCCAGTGCTCAGCCGTCGCGTAGGTGACCTGATCCACGACGAACGGGGACGGAAACCATTGACTGAAGCATTCGACGCCCACGGAGCCAGCCCGGCGCGGCCGGTGCCCCCAGAAGTAGACGTATGTGAACCGCTGCCCCGCGCCGCGCGCTCCACCAGTTCCGCCACACTCGCCGGCTCGCTGTGCCCCTGCGCGCCGTCCGAGTCGATCTGTGCTTGTCCCATGGAACGGATTGTGTCAGCAGCGCAGGCAGGGGTGACCAGCGGTGACCCATCGCCTGAGAGACGGGAGTGCGTCTTTACTTGGGCAGGGCAACCGCGAGGCTCGATGACACAAGGTGAGTCAGGTGGGGCTGGGCGGCGCCGTGGGCCCTCGGCACGTTGTCGGGGCCTGGTGACACCGCGACGACCGACGTGCGAAGCGCGGAACGGAGCGGTGATCCTGCACGGGGCACGGAGTACGGAGCGAGAGTGCAGCGCTCCGTACTCCTCGCGTGGCGACGAGAAGACCTCCATGAGAGCCCGCCACGCCGAGGGGCGTCTCGCCCGGGGCGAGAGTGGCGCGGCTCACTACCAACTAGTAGCAGTAACGGAGTAAGGAACGGTCATGGCCCTGCTCTCTCCTCTCGGACACGCACGACGATGCGAAGCGAGAGAGGTCGGAGAGTATGAGTGCTACGGGGGCGACGGACGCGGTGCAGTGGCTGGCGGCGGCAGCGCCTGACGCGGGAACCTGCCTTGCGCAGTGGGGGCGGAACCCGTTAGGCGTGACGCTGCTCCCCCGCTGGGCGACTGTGGGACGTCCTCATCATGCCGGCGGAGCTTGGCAGCAGGACATACGAGGTACTGCGCCTCTACGTGGGGCCGGTCGGCCCCGTGCTGGGTGACTTCAGCGCCTCGCGGATCGGATTCTTCGTGCCACCCGGGACCGCCACGGGATGGATGGCCACCGGCGTACGGGGCGCGGGACGCGGCAGTTGGGTCGTCGTGCCCTACCCCGGGCGGGCGGCGGGCGGGGTGCGGTGGATCTGCCCGCCGGACGGCTCGGGCACGCTCATCGATCCCGTGGCCCTGGAGTTGGCGATGCACGAGGCGGCCACGGGTCACGAGCCGGCGCCGAGACAGGGCGGTTGACGGAGAGCGCCCGCCCTACCGACCAGGCGACGCAGCTCAGCAGCAGAGCGGACAGGCACCAGCTGCCCAGTACGTCCAGGGGCCAGTGGTAGCCGCGTCGTACCAAGCCCAGACCGATGCCTGCGTTCAGGCATGCCAGCACGGCCGTGCCCCACCACCAGGCGGCGCGGGTCACGGTGGGGGGCGCTGCCGCCGGCGGCGCCCCGCACACGGCCGTCGGCGCTTCCGACGATGCGGGCGGGCGCGTGATCGACCAGCAGAAGGCGATCAGCAGGAGCACCGCCCCGTACCCGAAGGCGGCAGTGGCGGCATGGCCGGAGGGGTAGTAGCCGTTCCCGGATGCAACCGGGGCGCCGTCCGGGCCAGGCCGTCCGAGCCACGCCTTCAACGGGGCGACCAGCGCGGGTACGGCGCCCAGGGCGAGCGCTGCCGTCAGGGACGGCAGCCACCGCAGACGGAGCCGTGCGCGGTAGCCGCACCACGCCGCGATCGCCACCGCCACTGCCAGCGGCGGCAGGACGGCGACGACGCCGCCGAGATCCGCGCCGAACTCGGCCAGGACGCCGACGAGAGCCGAGACCGAACGCCCGGACGGCACGGCCCCGTGCTGTGCCGTGTCGCGGCCCAGCTGTTCGTCGAGTGTGCGGAGGGAGCCATGGGCGGCCACCTGCCAGGTGATGAGGAGGAGCAGCAACACCACGCCGCCCACGACGACCAGGAACGCGCGACTAGAAAAGGGCAGCCCCGGAACAAGGGGGGTGGTCCCGGGGTTGCCAGAGTGACCGAGGCGCCGCGCGCCCCGCGGGGTGTGGGGCGGGCGGCCATCCGATCGGTGAGGAGATCCAGAGCCAGAGACTCCACTGGTGCGCGCCATGGCGCGGCCGGAACGGGGCTGGGGATGCACCGGCCCGGCGTCGCTCGCAGTCTCCTGCGAGCGGTGTGTTTCTCTCATCTGCGGGAACTGTACGTCAGGCCCGACGCGGCGGATAGCTGGATCACTTGCTCGACATTGCCTTCGCACATCTTCTTCACGAGGTGTGCCTGTCCCTCCGTGGTGTGCCGTCCGCACATCCCCGCGCGCTCCGTTCCCGCCCCGTAGCCGCTCTCCGTAGCTCCGATTGTCGCCACTCGTCGCCCGCTTGCGGTCCGGGGACCCCACAGATGTGTGCCGTACGAGCCCGAGTGAGGCGTGCGGTCCGTCAGACGCGGCCACACCGTGCGCGGTGCGGGCCCGTGGCCGGCCCCGTCCTGCCTCTTCCGGGTCGATGTCAGGTACGGGGGGCGGGACGGGCGACGGGGCGGGCTCGTGTCGACGGGGTCAGAGCTGGGCGAAAGACATCCTCCAGGATGTCGAGGCCCTCGTTGAGCAGGTCCTCGCCGATCACCAGCGGGGGCAGGAAGCGGAGCACGTTGCCGTACGTGCCACAGGTGAGCACCACCAGGCCGGCGGCGTGGCAGGCCTTGGCCAGAGCGCCGGTGGCGCTCGGGTTCGGTTCCTTGGAGCCCGGTTGCACCAGTTCGATCGCGATCATCGCGCCGCGGCCACGGATATCGCCGATGATCTCGAACTTCTCCTGCATGGCACTGAGACGGCCCTTCATGACCTCCTCGATGCGCTTTGCCTTCGCGTTCAGATCGAGTTCGCGCATGGTCTCGATCGATCCCAGGGCCGCCGCACAGGCCACCGGGTTGCCGCCGTAGGTGCCACCGAGGCCACCGCTGTGCGCGGCGTCCATGATCTCGGCGCGGCCGGTCACGGCGGCGAGCGGCAGACCGCCGGCGATGCCCTTGGCGGTGGTGATCAGGTCGGGCACGATGCCCTCGTCCTCGCAGGCGAACCACTGGCCGGTGCGGCAGAAGCCGGACTGGATCTCGTCCGCGACGAAGACGATGCCGTTGTCCCTGGCGAACTCGACGATCTTCGGCAGGAAGCCCTTGGCCGGCTCGATGAAGCCACCCTCGCCGAGCACGGGCTCGATGACGATGGCGGCGACGTTCTCGGCCCCGACCTGCTTGCTGATCATGTCGATGGCCTGCGCGGCGGCCTCGTCCGCACAGTTCTCCGCGCCGTTCAGCCAGCGGTAGGGGTAGGCGACCGGGACCCGGTAGACCTCGGGCGCGAAGGGGCCGAAGGAGTGCTTGTAGGGCATGTTCTTGGCGGTGAGCGCCATGGTGAGGTTGGTGCGCCCGTGGTAGCCGTGGTCGAAGACGACGACGGCCTGGCGCTTGGTGTAGGCGCGGGCGATCTTCACCGCGTTCTCGACGGCCTCGGCACCGGAGTTGAACAGCGCGGACTTCTTGGCGTGGTCACCGGGAGTGAGCTCGGCCAGCTCCTCGCAGATGGCGATGTAGCCCTCGTAGGGGGTCACCATGAAACAGGTGTGGGTGAAGTCGGTGAGTTGCGCCGAAGCTCGACGTACGACCGCTTCGGCGCTGGAACCGACCGAGGTCACGGCGATACCGGAGCCGAAATCGATCAAAGAGTTGCCATCCACGTCCTCGATGACGCCACCGCCCGCACGCGCGGCGAAGACGGGCAGTACGCTGCCGACGCCCGCGGCGACCGCCGCGCCCTTGCGGGCCAGCAGCTCCTGGGACTTCGTGCCGGGGATGGCGGTGACGAGGCGGCGCTCCTGGGGGAGGCCAGGACCTCCGGACAGTTCGGTCATGTGGGGCTCCAGGGGGTGCGCAGGGGAGACAGCGGCTTTACTTCGCAGGCTAGGTGTGCCACCACGACCCCCGGCATGTTCCGTTCGGGAGAAGTGCGCGTGTTGCGTTGTCCATGGCGGACATAGCGCGAGGCTCGGACATAGGTGGTGCGAACAACGTGCCCCCGGACGCGACAGCGGAACTCCCGGCGCCGGCACACTAGATTGGGCGCCGAGCCGGTTGAAGGGTGACTCGTGGCGCTGACTCGGTGTGGGCTCGAGGTGGGGTCGGCGTGCATGGTGCCGTTGGGGCTGCGGCAGGGCCCTTGGGGCGGATGCGCAGCGGTGGGCACGCGGGGGTGGTGTGGGATATGGAGCATGGATCCCGGCGTGCGAGCCGGTAGGCACGGTGCGACGGGGCGGTACGGAGCGGTAGCGCGTCGTGGCGGCGCTGTACAGCGGAGTGCCCTGCGAGGGCTGAGACGTGCGGAGCTGGCGGCGTGGCTCGCCGGCGTTCGCCGCGTCCAGCGCGCTGAGCCACAGGGCAGCAGGTCAGCACTCGGCTGGAGTGCTGGTGCGGCGGGGCGTGTGGGGCGGTGCCGCAGGGCCGGGGGAGTGGAGATGGCTGAGTCGATGCGGCTGGAGCAGGCGGGGCGGTGACGGAGTGAGACGGCGCACTGTTGTCGGGTGCCGCTCGTCGCGCGGTGTGGTCCGTGCGGCGCAACGGGTAATTGAGTGTGGGTAGTCGGCAGGTCAGGCCAGGGGGCAAGGAAAGCGGATGGATACCGAGGGCACCTACGACGCACGCGGCGCGCGGCGGGACGCCGCGCCGCCCCCGACCGATCGGCATCAGTCGCCCCGTTGGCCCGCTGACGCGGCAAGGGGGGCGGGCGACCAGGGAGCGCCGCCATGGCCTCCGTTGTCGGCTGGGCCCGCTGGCGGGTCCACGCCACCGCCCGTCCCGATGGCCGCACCGCTCCCGTCCCAGCCTCCTGGGCCTCCATATCCGCCAGAGGGGCCGCGACAGCAGGGCGTACCCCAGCGTGCCGTCGAGGTGCCCGCCCCGCCCACCTCGCCCCCGCCGGCTGCGGCGGGCCCGACGCCTGGGGGGCTGCCGCCCATCGGTGGCCAGCCGTACCTGACCGGCCCACCGAACGTGTCTCCGCCTGTACCGGCCGGCCCGCCTGGGGCGCCGCCGGCACAGCACCCGTTCTTGGAGTGGCTCCGTACCCCGCGGCGACTCGCGGAGCCAGGCATCTGGGCGTTCGGATACCGCCCCAAGCCTCCGGAGGAGCCGGATCGGATTCCTACCCCGCGGTTGGTGGGCGGGGCTGTGGTGGCAGCCCTGTGCGCCTGGCTGCTGTGGTCGATGCTGTACGACGGCTTCCTGGGCGGCTATTGGTACTGGCCGATGTACCTGCTGACTCCTGGTACGAGGCGGGAGGCGGTCGGATGGGACCTGGTTGGTGGTCGGTGTACCTCTATGAAGGGATCGCGTATTCTGCGCGATCCTGGTCCTTTTCGGCCGCGTAGGCCACTGGCCCGAACTCCTGCGCCGCCTCTTCGCCCCGTTGCTCCGCGCCATGGATGAGCACAACGCTGATCCCTCCCGCCCCCCCGCCGACCCCGAAGCCGATCCGGCCGAGTGGCCCGAGATGCGGCAGGCCGGGGCGCGGGATGCCGCTGACCGGCTGGCGCACGATGCCCGCGCGGGGCTGATGAACGACGTTGGACCACGCCCGGATCACACAGGCGTGGACCTCCGCACGCGCCCAGCCCGGCCGGCTGACGGCCTTCACCGACGCCGTGATACGCCGAGGCGCCGCCGCGTGCGCGCACCCCTCCGGGGCGCGGGACCTCCCCGTCCGGATCGCCCGCCACGACCTGGCCGTTCGCCAGGTGCGGCTGGGCACCGCCGTCGACGACCCGCGTAACCCGTACCAGCACCGTGGTGTCGGTCTGGCCGTCGACACCGGGATGCTCGGGACGTCCCTGCTGGCGGTCGGGCCGCCCGGGGCCGGGAAGACGGCGCGGCTGGTGGGCCCCGTCGTGGAGGCGCTGTGGCTGCAGGCGCTCGCCGGACAGGCCGCGGTCGTGGTGGTCGGGGCCGCCGGAGCCGGCCTGGGGCCGGACGAGGCGTTCGACGTCGTGGTGAAGATCGGGCGGTCGGACTCGGCGTACGACCTGGACCTGTACGGCGGGGCCACCGACGCGGACGAGGCGGGCGGCATGTTGGCCGAAGCACTGCTCGGCGACCTGACGCTCACCCTGCCCGGCGGGGAGAGTCAGCGCGCCAGCACCGCCATCGCGCAGCTCTTCGGCCCCTTCCGGGCGGCGCACGGCTGTTTCCCGTCCGTTCCCGAGCGGCGCGAACTCCTGGAGGGCGCGCCGGCGGCCTGGCTGGCGCTCCGTAAGGTGCTGGAAGCCACCGGGCAGCAGGCGCAGGCCCGCGAACTCGACGCCAGGGAGCGTCAGGCCGCCCGGCCCGGCGATATCGGCACCGTGCTCGCTGAGCGACTCGCGCTCCTCGACCGACCCGCCTTCGCGCACTTCTTCAAGACCGACGGAGCCAGCCGGCCCTTCTCGCTGCGCGCCCTGGAACATCCGGTGCGGGTGCGCATCGACCTGCCGGAGCGGGGCTACGCCGAAGCCTCTCGGCTGCTCGCGCGCCTCGTCCTGGCGCAGTTCGCCGAAAGCGCCGTCAGCTGCGCCGACCGGTCACTGTTCGCCTGCCTCGTGCTCGACGACGCGTCCCACACCGTCACGTCGGAGGCCCTGCGCGCCATCCAGCGGTTGCGCTCGGCCAACGCCGGTGCGGTCCTCACCCTCCGTACCCGCGACGACGTGCCGCAGGCCCTGCGCAGCGCCCTGCTCGGCGCGGTGGGTTGCCGCATGGCGTACGCCGGGCTGACGACGTGGGACGGGGCGCACTTCGCCGAGGTGTGGGGCAAGGAGTGGGTGGAGACGCGCGACGTCACCGACCGGCAGATCATCTCGGACGAGCCCCTGACCAAGGTGCTGCACTTCATCCCCCGGGTCGCGACGGGCAAGGCCGCGACCGCACAGTCGGTGACCGTACGGACGGTGGAGCGGGAGCGCTGGTCGGCGTCGGAGCTCGCACACGCCGTGCCGCCCGGCCACGCCGTGCTGTCGCTGACCTCCGTACGCGGCCACAGCGCCCCACCCGTGCTGGTCAACCTGAACGGTTGATCACCAAATCCCGCTGAGGGGGCGTGGGCAGGGGCGCGAACCCCTGTCCGCTCCCCCTTACCGCACGCGGGATACCTGCGCTTTCCTCCATTGAGGCAGAATCGGAAGGAGCCGTTCGTACGAGACGGCGCACTCTTCGCATCCCGCCGAAGCGAAGCCCCGCCCGAAGCCGCAACGAAGGTGCCATGCCTCCCACGCTCGCCTCACTCGTCCACCACTCCACCCTGAAGCTGACCGTGCTCGCGGGTGAGGGACGGCTGGACACGCCCGTGCGGTGGGCGCACGTCAGCGAGCTCCCCGACCCCGTGCCGTACCTGGACGGCGGCGAACTGCTGCTGATCACCGCGATGAAGCTGGACGCGGAAGACCCGGAGGCGATGCGCCGCTACGTCCGGCGGCTGGTCGACGCGGGCGTCGTCGGCCTCGGCTTCGCGGTCGGTGTCAACTACGAGCAGGCCCCGGCGGCCCTGGTACGGGCCGCCGGCGAGGCCGGGCTGCCCCTGCTCGGCGTCCCGCGCCGTACCCCGTTCATCGCGATCACCAAGGTCGTCTCGGCCGCCATCGCGGCCGACCAGTACCGCGCCGTGACCGCGGGCTTCGAAGCACAGCGCGAGCTGACCCGCGCCGCCAGCAGCGCCGAGGGTCCCACGGCGCTGCTGGCCAGGCTCGCCGCCCACCTCAACGGCTGGGCAGCCCTCTACGACGCCTCGGGCGCGCTCATCGGCTCCGCGCCCGACTGGGCGGCGCGCCGTGCGGCCAGGCTCACCGGCGACGTCGAGCGGCTCCGTGAGCGAGCCGCCCCCGCCAGCGCCGTCGTCGGGGGCGGCGGAGCGGACGGGGGCGAGGAGGAGGTGGCCGACCGGGTGGAGCTCCAGACGCTGGGCATCGGCCGGCGCACCCGGGGCGTCCTCGCCGTGGGCACGGGGGCGCCGCTGGGCACGGCGGAACGGTACGCTGTCCACTCAGCCGTCGCTCTGCTGACCCTCACCACGGAGCGCTCCCGCGCGCTGCGCGAGGCCGAACAACGACTCGGGGCGGCGCTGCTCCACATGCTCCTCGCTGGTGAGCCCGACCACGCGCGGGCCGTGGCAGGGCAGCTCTACGGCGAACTGCTCGACGCCCCGTTCCGCATGCTCGTCGCCGAGGGGGCGGCCACCATACCGCACGCCGCCCCGTCGGCCCCGTCCGCCGCTCCCTTCCCCTCCGCCGCCGCCCCTGCCACGAGGCAAGCGCGTGCCGCGCCGACCGCGGAACCCGGCACCGCGCCGGAGGCTCACGGGGTGGCGCACGGTGCGGCGGCGCCCGGCGCCCCGTCGACCGTGGACGACCCCTCGCTCACGGCGGTGCCCCCGGCACAGCCGCTCAGCCCCGCCGCCTCCCTCTCCGGCGGCGCGCCGGCCACGGCGCCCGCCGATCCACTCGGTTCGCTCGTGGACACCATCGAGGCGGCGGCCGCACGCACCGGGGAGGCCGTACTCATCGTGCCGGACGGTGCACGCCTGATCGTGCTGGCCACCGATGGGGGAGCGGCGGTCGGGGCGTGCGCGGAGCACGCCGAAGCGGCCGAGGCACGCCGCGGTGGCACGGCGCGCCCCCGCACCCGGGGCAGCGCCCCCGCGGACGACGGCCTCGTCATCGGACTTTCCGCCCCCGCCGGCCCCACGGCAGCGGCCACCGCTTACCGGCAGGCCGAGCAAGCCCTCTCCGTGGCGCGCCGCCGTGGTCGCGTGCTCGTCGAACACGAACAGGTCGCCGCCGGTTCGGTGCTGCCGCTCCTCGCAGACGACGCCGTACGGGCCTTCGCCGACGGCCTGCTCCGCGCGTTGTACGACCACGACGCAACGGGACGGGGCGACCTCGTGGCGAGCCTCCGGGCGTGGCTCTCCCGGCACGGCCAGTGGGACGCTGCGGCCGCCGAACTCCGGGTCCATCGCCACACGCTGCGCTACCGCATGCGCCGAGTCGAGGAGATCCTCGGCCGCTCGCTCGACGACCCGGACGTCCGCATGGAACTCTGGCTTGCCCTGAAGGCCACCGGCATGTAGCCGCGCAAGCGGGTCGCTGCGCGGCTGAACGGGGCCGGCCCACCAGAGACCGCGAGGGCGCTGACGGCACCGGAGCTGGCGATGCCAGGACGGCAGACGCCGAGGTGGGTGACGCGTTGCCGAGTGGGCCATTCCGGGATGAGTCCGTGCCTCCACGACGCCTTCGCGCGTCGCCCCGTGCCCCGTGCCCCGTGCCCCGTGCCCCGTGCCCCGTGCCCCGTGCCAGACGGTCGTCTGCACGACGGAACGCGAAGAGAGGGCCCATGTGCCCCACGGAGCGATCCGCACGTGCCAATCTGGCAAGGGACTAGCGAGCAGTGCTACGGGTCGGACAAACGCCGTACGCGCGATTCGCCCCTACGCTGTGGGCAGAGCGTGTGTCAGCACTCCGGTACGTGGTCCGTTTGCCCAGGACGCGGGCGATGCGGGCCGAACTGCGCCGTTCGGCCCGGACGCGGCTGAGCGACGCAGGGGCCAGTAGGCGTCGGTCGCCCCGTACCGCCGCCGGCCGTCTAGCACTCCTTCCGCGACTACGAACCGCACCACTCTCCGTACAATTCAGAAGGGCCGGGATTCGCTGTGTCAGTCACTCAAGAATCTGCCACCCACGCTTTCTGGCTCGCCGGCCGCGCGGCGACCGGCGAGGACACCTTCGACGTCGCGTCCCCCTGGGACAACCGGCTCGTCGGCACCGTGAGCATTCCCACCGAGGCCCAGGTCGAGGAGGCCGTGGCCGCCTCCGTAGCGGTGCAGGCCGAGTTCTCGGCCACCCCCGCGCACATGCGGGCCGCCGCCCTCGACCACGTGACGAAGCGCCTTACCGAGCACACCGAGGAGATCGCTCAACTCATCTCCGCCGAGAACGGCAAGCCCCTGAAGTGGGCCCGCGGCGAGGTGGGCCGGGCGATCTCCGTGTTCCGGTTCGCGACGGAGGAGGCCCGTCGGTTCAACGGCGGCGAGGCCCAACGCCTGGACACTGACGCCGGCGGGGTCGGGCGGCTGGCGCTCACGCGCCGTTTCCCGCGCGGCACCGTGCTGGGCATCGCCCCGTTCAACTTCCCGCTGAACCTCTGCGCGCACAAGGTCGCCCCGGCGATCGCCGTCGGTACGCCGATCATCCTGAAGCCCGCGCCCGCCACTCCGCTGTCGGCTTTGCTGCTCGGCGAGCTGCTGGCCGAGACCGACCTGCCGGCGGGTTCCTGGTCGGTGCTGCCGGTACCCAACGACCGCATGCCTGCGCTGGTGCAGGACGAGCGGCTGCCGGTCATCTCCTTCACCGGCTCCGACAAGGTCGGCTACGCGATCATGGAGTCGGTGCCGCGCAAGCACTGCACGCTGGAGCTCGGGGGCAACGGGGCGGCCGTCGTCCTCCCCGACTTCGCCTCCGAGGCGGACCTCGACTGGGCCGCGACCCGCATCGCGACGTTTTCCAACTACCAGGGCGGCCAGTCCTGCATCTCCGTCCAGCGCGTGATCGCGGACGCGTCGCTGTACGAGCGGCTCGTCCCCAAGGTGGTGGCCGCCGTCGAGGCGCAGGTCACCGGCGACCCGTCGGACGAGGCCACCGAGGTCGGCCCACTGGTTAGCGAGGACGCCGCGAAGCGCGTCGAGTCGTGTGTCGAGGAAGCTGTACGGGGCGGGGCGACGCTACTCGCCGGCGCCAAGCGCGACGGAGCCTCCTACGCCCCGACCGTCCTCGCCGACGTCCCAGCCGACGCCACCCTCGCCCGCGAGGAGATCTTCGGCCCCGTGCTGACGCTCCACAGGGTCGACGGTGAGGACGCGGCCTTCCAGGCCGTCAACGACTCCAAGTACGGCCTGCAGGCGGGCGTCTTCACGCACGACACCCGAACCGCGTTCCGCGCGCACCGCGCGCTGGAGGTCGGCGGCGTCATCATCGGCGACGTTCCCTCCTACCGGGCCGACCAGATGCCGTACGGCGGCGCCAAGCAGTCCGGTGTCGGACGCGAAGGCGTCCGCTTCGCCATGGACGACTACACCTACGAGCGCGTCATGGTGTTCACCGGCATCGACCTGTAAGGCGATTCGGGAGGTCGGCGGTTCGGCGATTCAGTACGAGGCCGACGGCAGGTTCGACAGCGAGGTACTGGTCCCGAAGTAACCGGTGGCGGCCCGGGCGATGGCTGGAGCGAAGCACCACGCTCCAGCCATCGCTCCGTTTCCGAAGCCCCGCGCGATGAGGCACCGTACGCATCTGGGCACCGCGCCATCACGCCGCCCCTTGCCACACCGCGCGTTCCCCATCCAGCCCTCGCACGTTGGCCCCGTGCCCCGTGCCCGGGGCGGGGCCGACCCACGCCCCATCCCCGCCGCCGCCCGCCACCCCGAGCCCGCCGTGCCGGCACCCGTTACGCCGTCCGTCGGGCTGCGGCGCGCCGGCTGACACGGGCGCTGGGGTTCTGGTGCACACCGACCAGCAGAACGGCCGGTGCTCACCGGCTACGGGGCAGGCATCCGGCGCTCCGCGCGGAGGGTCGCCCGCCTGCTCCGGCCCTACGACGCCGCGAGATGAGTTTCCGATGACCGCTCCGTCCGCCACGCCCCCGCCTCCGACACCCTTGTCCGTGTCCGAGCGCAAGGCGCGCCAGGTCGCGGAAGCCGCCCGGGAAGCAACCTGGCGCAAACCGAACTTCGCCAAGGAACTGTTCCTCGGCCGATTCCGACTCGACCTCATCCACCGGTACCCAGCGCTCGGTGCGCCCGCACCGACATCTCGGCGTTCCTGCTGACCGAGCCTGACGTCGGGTCTGACCTGGCGCGACTGGCGACCACCGCGGTGCCGGACGGCGAGGACTACGTACTGGGCGGCGTCAAGCTGTGGACGACCAACGGCGTCGTCGCCTACCTCCTCGTCATGATGGCCCTAGTGCCGGCGGGCAAACCGATCGGCCGGTACGAGGCCCTGGGGCCGAAGGTCGCCTTCATCGCCGCGACGACGTTCGCCCTGGAGGCCGTTGTCGACTTGTCGTCCCACATGGCCGACGAAGACCGCACCGACATCCGCATCGAGGCCCCGCTCGCCAAACCGTACGGCTCGGAGATGGGTTGGCTGATGGCCGACGAGCGGGGGCAGCTTCGCGGCCAACACTGATGCCCTGCACCGCGAGGTTGCCTCAGACGTACTCGGAGGCGCCTACGCCTGTGTCGAGGAAGGCATCTTCGACCCCAGCGGCGGCGGCCCCTGGATCGCCGACGCCACACCAGGGCTCGCCCTCGCACCCACCGTCCGCTGCCCCGTCTGCTGAACGCGCCCCACGCTGTCCCCCTGCTCCCCCCGCGCACGCCGACAGCACCGCGCTACGCCGCACAGCAATACGCCGCACCCTGGCGCCGCCCCGGTATGCCGGGCTTACGGGGCTGGCACGTAGACGTGCGGACCGCTCCACGGGACTGCGTTCGCCAAGCCTGAGACCGCCCATTGCCCCTGTCCAGTCGCCGTACCGCTCTTCGCCACGCACTGACCATCCGCGGCACCGTCCTGCCGGAGCACGGAGCACGGAGCACGGAGCACGGAGCACGGAGCACGGAGCACGGAGCACGGAGCACGGAGCACGGAGCACGGAGCACGGAGCGGTGATCCTGCCTGGGGCACGGGGCACGGGGCGTGCCACCCACCGACACCGCGAGCCCGACCGCCCGCCGTGCCCGCGGGCGCCGTACGCCGCCCGCGGTCCCGCCTGCGGGCCTGGAGGGACCACCCTCCTCCGTGCCGCGACACCCCTGGTCCGCCCCGTTCCCGCTATGGCAGAGTCCTACTAGGGGTGCGCCCCTCAAATCCCGCGGTGGAGCGGCCACAATGGGGGGATGACGGACTCCCTCGCCTCGCCGCACCAGCCCTTCGCCGTTGCCTTCGACGTCTCCGCAGCCCCGGATGCCCCGCGCACCATCGTGATTCTCGGCTCAACGGGTTCGATCGGAACCCAGGCCATCGATGTGGTGCTGCGTAATCCCGACCGGTTCCAGGTCACGGGGCTGTCCGCTACCGGTGGGCGGGTGGAACTGCTCGCGGAGCAGGCGCACCAGTTGCGTGTCCGTACGGTCGCCGTCGCGCGGCAGGACGTCGTGCCCGCGCTCCGTGACGCGTTGCGGGCGCGGTACGGGGCCGAGCCGCTGCCCGAGATCCTCGCGGGGCCCGAGGCGGCCACCGAGCTCGCGGGCAGCGAGTGCCACTCCGTGCTCAACGGCATCACCGGTTCGATCGGGCTCGCCCCGACGCTGGCGGCCCTGGAGGCCCGCAGCGTGCTCATCCTCGCGAACAAGGAGTCCCTGATCGTCGGGGGACCGCTGGTCAAGGCCGTGGCCAAGCCGGGCCAGATCGTCCCGGTCGACTCGGAGCACTCGGCGCTCTTCCAGGCGCTGATGGGCGGCACCCCGGCCCAGGTGCGCAAGCTGGTCGTCACGGCCAGCGGCGGCCCGTTCCGCGGGCGCAGCAGGGAGGAGCTGACCGCCGTCACGCCGCACCAGGCCCTCGCCCACCCCACCTGGGACATGGGCCCCGTCGTGACCATCAACTCGGCGACCCTGGTCAACAAGGGCCTTGAGGTCATCGAGGCGCACCTGCTGTTCGACATCCCCTTCGACCGCATCGAGGTGGTCGTCCACCCGCAGTCGTACGTGCACTCCATGGTCGAGTTCACCGACGGTTCGACGCTCGCCCAGGTCAGTCCGCCCGACATGCGCATGCCCATCGCACTCGGCTTGGGGTGGCCGGACCGGGTGCCGGACGCCGCGCCGGGCTGTGACTGGACGAAAGCGTCGACGTGGGAGTTCTTCCCGCTCGACACGGAGGCTTTCCCCTCCGTGGCCCTGGCGCGTCACGTGGGCGACCTGGGCGGCACCGCGCCCGCCGTGTTCAACGCGGCGAACGAGGAATGCGTGGACGCGTTCCTGGCCGAGCGGCTGCCCTTCACCGGGATCGTGGACACGGTGGCCGCCGTGGTCTCCGAAGGACTGGCCTCAGGCGCCGTGAAAAAGCGCCATGATGGAACCTCGCTCTCGGTGACTGACATCCTCGAAGCGGAGACATGGGCGCGCGCCCGCGCCCGGGAACTGGCCGCACGGGCGGCGAAGGCAACATCGGAGGTACGCGCATGACGACCTGGATGACGATTCTTGGGATAATCGTCTTCGTCGTCGGCCTGCTCTTCTCCATCGCCTGGCACGAGCTGGGACACTTCTCGACCGCCAAGCTGTTCGGCATCCGGGTACCGGAGTACATGGTCGGTTTCGGGCCGACGATCTTCTCGCGCAAGAAGGGCGAGACGGAGTACGGCGCCAAGGCCATCCCGCTCGGCGGCTACATCCGCATGATCGGCATGTTCCCGCCCGGCGACGACCGCAAGGTCACGGCGCGCTCCACCTCGCCGTGGCGGAGCATGATCGAGGACGCCAGGTCGGCCGCGTACGAGGAGCTTCAGCCGGGCGACGAGAAGCGGTTGTTCTACACGCGCAAGCCGTGGAAACGCGTGATCGTCATGTTCGCCGGGCCGTTCATGAACCTGGTGCTCGCCGTGGTGATCTTCATCGGCGTGATGATGACCTTCGGTGTCAACACCCAGACCACCACCGTCGGCTTCGTCTCCGAGTGTGTGATCCCCGCCTCGGCCAACACGGACACGTGCCCGAAGGACGCCAAGGACTCCCCGGCCAAGGCGGCGGGGCTCGAGCCCGGCGACAAGATCGTGGCGTTCAACGGCCAGCCGACCCCGGACTGGCAGACGCTCCAGCGTGACATCCGCGACACCACGGGGCCGGCCACCATCACCGTGGAGCGGGACGGGGCGCACAAGACGCTGCAAGCCGACCTCATCAAGAACAAGGTCGCCAAGTCGGACGGCGACGGCGGCTACGTCAGGGACGAGTACGTCACCGCGGGCTTCCTCGGCTTCGCGCCCGCCACGGGCGTCGTCCAGCAGTCCTTCGGCGAGTCCGTCGAGCGCATGGGCGACATGGTGGAATCCGGCGTCGAGTCGCTGCTGGTGCTCCCGTCCAAGATCCCCGACCTGTGGAACGCCGCCTTCGGTGACGCCGAGCGCGAGCCCGACTCGCCGATGGGCGTGGTGGGCGCCGCACGTGTCGGCGGCGAGGTGTTCAACCTCGACATCCCGCCCGAGCAACAGGTCGCCACGATGCTGTTCCTGGTGGCGGGCTTCAACCTCTCGCTGTTCCTGTTCAACATGCTGCCGCTGCTGCCCCTGGATGGCGGGCACATCGCGGGCGCGCTGTGGGAGTCCGTACGGCGCAAGGCGGCGCGCGTCTTCCGCCGCCCCGACCCGGGCCCCTTCGACGTCGCCAAGCTCATGCCGGTCGCGTACGTCGTCGCGGGGATCTTCATCTGCTTCACCCTGCTGGTCCTCATCGCCGACGTGGTGAACCCGGTACGCATCACCTGACGCCGCCGCTCGGGGCGGCGCCGGCAAGACGCGCCGCTCCGAGCGCGGCCACGTCACGGGGCCATCACCGCCGCCCCGTGTACCAAGCCTCTGGTCCAGCCGGACGCCGTCCTCGTCAGTCGCTGCGGGCGCAGCCCGGCCGAGGCTTCGTCGCCCCCGCCTGGGGCCACCGGGACGGGCCACAGCGCCGCGACGAGGTCCCCCGGCAACCGCGCCGCCACCGGCTCCGTACGACGTGACACGTGTCCCCCATCGCCGGTTTGATCGCTCAACGTTACCGTCCGTGCGCATGTGGCAATGGGGCGGGTTCGATGTGGCCCCGTCGCGGCCTGTGGCGATGCGACCCATCGGTGTGGAGCGGCGCAACCAGTCTTCAAGGCGCCTGCCGCCCGCGCCTGCCGCGTGCGCAGGCGCCCGGAGCGCTGGCCCACGGGGTGGCGAGCGTACGGGGACGGGGCCGCCAGCTGCGGGCGCCGTGGTGGGCGGCGCGGAGTGTTGATCTTTCGGCTGGCTGACGTACGTGCCACGAAGGGGCGAAGTTCTGGCATGGCGTATTCGTCCGGCTATCACCGATCGTGTGAGGTTAGACGCTGGGTGCGCTGTGTCCGAGGCGGGTGCCGTAATCTCGAAGACCGGAGCCCGCCGATCTCGGGACCTCGTTACACACCTTGGGGTTGCTCGCCAGATGACTGCGATTTCGCTTGGCCTGCCGTTCGTTCCGACCGAGCTTGCTGACCGTAGGGTGAGCCGCCAGATCCAGGTGGGCTCGGTGCCTGTCGGGGGTGATGCCCCGGTGTCCGTGCAGTCGATGACGACGACGTTGACAGCTGATGTGAACGCGACGTTGCAGCAGATCGCGCAGTTGACGGCGTCGGGTTGTCAGATCGTGCGGGTGGCGTGCCCGTCGCAGGATGACGCGGAGGCGTTGCCGGCGATCGCGAGGAAGTCGCAGATCCCGGTGATCGCTGACATTCACTTCCAGCCGAAGTACGTGTTCGCGGCGATTGACGCGGGGTGTGCGGCGGTGCGGGTGAATCCGGGGAACATCCGGCAGTTCGACGACAAGGTGAAGGAGATCGCGAGGGCGGCTTCTGATGCGGGGGTGCCGATTCGGGTCGGGGTCAACGCGGGGTCGTTGGACAAGCGGTTGTTGGCGAAGTACGGCAAGGCCACGCCGGAGGCGTTGGTGGAGTCGGCGTTGTGGGAGTGCTCGTTGTTCGAGGAGCACGGGTTTCGGGACATCAAGATCTCGGTGAAGCACAACGATCCGGTGGTGATGGTCAATGCCTACCGTCAGTTGGCGGATCAGTGTGACTATCCGTTGCACTTGGGTGTGACGGAGGCGGGTCCGGCGTTTCAGGGGACGATCAAGTCGTCGGTGGCGTTTGGTGCGTTGTTGGCGGAGGGGATCGGGGACACGATTCGGGTGTCGTTGTCGGCGCCCCCGGTGGAGGAGGTCAAGGTCGGTATCCAGATTCTGGAGTCGTTGAACTTGCGGCCTCGTCGGTTGGAGATCGTCTCGTGTCCTTCGTGTGGGCGGGCGCAGGTGGATGTGTACAAGCTGGCTGATGAGGTGACGGCTGGGCTTGAGGGGATGGAGGTGCCGTTGCGGGTGGCGGTGATGGGGTGTGTGGTGAACGGGCCGGGTGAGGCGCGTGAGGCGGATTTGGGTGTGGCGTCGGGGAACGGGAAGGGGCAGATCTTCGTGAAGGGTGAGGTCATCAAGACCGTGCCGGAGTCGAAGATCGTGGAGACGTTGATCGACGAGGCCATGAAGATCGCCGAAGAGATGGAGAAGGCCGGCGTGGCCTCCGGCGAACCGGAGGTATCCGTCAGCTGACGTCTGCCGGTCGTTGCCTCGTTCACGGTTGCGGGGGTGCGGCGCGGGGGAGCGAGGTACAGTGCGGAAACCGAGTCCCCTGTGGCCCGCAGGCCCGCAACCACGAGGCATACCGACACGTGCTGACGACGACCACCACCAGGGTCCTTGAGCCGGGTGAGCTCGATGCGGCGCTCGCCGTCCTCGATCGCGACCCGGTGGCCAACGCCTTCGTCGCCGCACGGGTCCAGACGGCAGGTCTGCACCCGTGGCGGCTCGGCGGCGAGATGTGGGGTTGGTACGCCGACGGGCGGCTGGAATAGCTGTGCTACGCCGGGGCCAACCTCGTTCCCATCTGCCCCACCCCCGACGCTGTGCGCGCCTTCGCCGACCGCGCGCGCCGCTCCGGGCGCCGCTGCTCCTCGATTGTCGGCCCCGCCGAGACCACCGCTGACCTCTGGGCCCTGTTGGAGCCGAGCTAGGGCCCGGCGCGCGAGGTGCGCAGCCACCAGCCGCTGATGATCACCACGACGATGCCGTCGAACGTCACGCCATACCCTCTGGTATGCCCCGTCCGCAAGGACGAGATGGGCTTGATCATGCCCGCCTGTGTGGCCATGTTCACTGAGGAGGTCGGCGTCTCACCACTGGCGTGCGACGGTGGTCTGCTCTACCAGGCGCGCGTCGCGGAGCTTGTCGGTTCCGGTCGTTCCTTTGCCCGCGTCGAGGACGGACAGGTCATCTTCAAGGCCGAGGTCGGCGCCGTCACCCCGCACGCCTGCCAGATCCAGGGTATCTGGGTCGCCCCCGAGTACCGGGGCCGCGGCCTCTCCGAGACCGGCATGGCCGCCGTACTCGGGCTACGCCCTGCGCGAGGTGGCCCCGGTCGTCAGCCTGTACGTCAACGACTTCAACGCGGCGGCCCGAGCCGCGTACCGGCGCGTCGGCTTCCGCGAGGTCGGCGCGTTCATGAGCGTCCTGTTCTGACTCCGTCCGGGCCGGCCAGTAGTGTGCCGCTCATGTCGCACCCCGCCGCGGGCCCGCCGCCAGCTCCCCGAGACGTCACCGTTGGGCCACTCGACCTCGCGGCTCGCGTGGACGACGCGCTCGCAGTCCAGGCCCTCGCCTTCGGGCTGACGGACGACGAGATCGGAGTGCGGCGCCACATCGTCCTCCGACACATGGCGACCCCGGGCGCGCGTGCCCTCGGGGCGACCACCGGGACCGGCCGTCTGATCGGCTTCGTCTACGGCCTGCCGAACCACCGTTCCTACTGGTGGTCCACGATCGTCGCCCCGTACCTCCGCGCCGAGGGCCACGATGACTGGCTGGACGACTCCTTCGTCATCACCGAACTACACGTCCATCCGGCCCACCAGAAGTACGGCGTCGGCCGGGCCCTGATCACCATGCTGACCGACGCGGTCGTCCAGCCCCGCAGCATCCTCTCCGCGATCGACGCGGAGACCCCGGCCCGCGGCCTCTACCGCGACCTGGGCTACTGCGACCTGGCCCGCCTGGTGCACTTCCCGAGCGCGCGGAGCCCGTACGTCGTGATGGGAGCCCACCTGCCGCTCCGGCGGCGGTAGCGTCCGCCGGCGGCGCGGACGTGCCAGGCCCCGCGGGCGAGCGCTCCGGGGCGGGCGGGGGAGCGCACGGCGCGAGTACCGGGAGGGGCTGAAGCCGACATAGACCACGGGGCACGTGGTGAGGCGAGCACTGAGCACGGAGCGGCGATCCTGCCTGGGGGCACGGGGCACGGGGCACGGGGCACGGGGCACGGGGCACGGGGCACGGGGCACGGGGCACGGGGCACGGGGTGGCGGCTCATTTCCTCGGCGTGACCCGCTGCGGCTAACCTCTCGCTCACCGCACCTCGCATGCAGGAGATCTCCATGGCCCACGCCGTCAACGTCCAGCGCATGTCCACCATGCTGCTCAAGACACTGCGCGACGACCCGGCTGACGCCGAGACCGCCAATCACAAGCTGCTCGTCCGCGCCGGGTACGTCCGGCGCACGGCGGCGGGGATCTGGAGCTGGCTGCCGCTGGGCAAGCGTGTGCTGGACAACGTTTCGCGTGTCGTGCGCGAGGAGATGGACGCGATCGGCGCGCAGGAGGTGCTGCTGCCCGCGCTGCTGCCGCGGGAGGCGTACGAGACGAGTGGGCGCTGGGACGAGTACGGCGACCTGCTCTTCAGGCTCAAGGACCGCAAGGGCGCCGACTACCTCCTCGGCCCCACCCACGAGGAGATCTTCACGCTCACCGTCAAGGACCAGTGCACGTCGTACAAGGACCTGCCGGTGATCGTCTACCAGATCCAGACGAAGTACCGGGACGAGGCCAGGCCGCGCTCGGGCGTGCTGCGTGGGCGTGAGTTCCAGATGAAGGACTCGTACTCCTTCGACGTCACGGACGAGGGCCTGGCCGAGTCGTACCGGCTGCACCGTGACGCGTACACCCGCATCTTCGAGCGCCTGGGCCTGGACTACCGCATCGTGTCGGCGGTCTCCGGGGCGATGGGCGGTTCGGCATCGGAGGAGTTCCTGGCGCCCGCGGCGGCCGGCGAGGACACGTTCGTGGACTGCCCCGCGTGCGACTACGCGGCCAACACGGAGGCCGTCACCTTCGCGGCACCGTCGGCCGGGGACGGGGCGGTGCACGGCCCCGTCTAGGAGTTGGACACGCCCGACACACCCACCATCGAGTCCCTGGCGGTACACCTCGGGGTGTCCGCCTCCGCGACGCTGAAGAACCTGTTAGTGAAGGTGGACGGCGAGATCGTCGCCGTCGGTGTGCCGGGCGACCGCGAGGTGGACCTCGGCAAGCTGGGCGAGCACCTGGCGCCGGCGACCGTCGAACTGGTCACGACCGAGGACTTCACCGACCGGCCCGACCTAGTGCGCGGGTACGTCGGCCCGCAGGGCATGGCGGGCAAGGCGTTCCGCTACATCGCCGACCCGCGGGTAGCCCCGGGCACGGCCTGGATCACTGGCGCCAACAAGGCCGACACGCACGCTCGGAACGTCGTCTGCGGCCGGGACTTCCAGGTGGACAAGTATCTGGACGTGGTCGTCGTGGAGCTGGGCGACCCGTGCCCGGCCTGCGGCGCTGGCATCGCGCTCGACCGTGCCATCGAGATCGGCCACATCTTCCAGCTCGGGCGCAAGTACGCCGACGCCTTCGAGTTGGACGTACTCGGCCAGCAGGGCAAGCCGGTGCGGGTCACCATGGGGTCGTACGGCATCGGCGTCTCGCGCGCCGTGGCGGCACTCGCGGAGCAGACCCACGACGGGGCCGGGCTGTGCTGGCCGCGCGAGGTGGCGCCGGCCGACGTGCATATCGTCGCGGCGGGCAAGGCCCTGCAGAACGAACTCGCGCTCGAACTGGCCGAGTTGCTGGGCGGCGCTGGCGTGCGGGTGCTCGTTGACGACCGGGCCGGGGTGTCACCCGGCGTGAAGTTCACGGAAGCGGAACTCATCGGCGTGCCGACCATCCTGGTCGTCGGGCGCGGGGCGGCGAACGGTGTGGTCGAGCTGAAGGACCGGCGGACGGGTGAGCGTGAGGAGCTCGCCATCGACGAGGCGGTGGCCCGCCTCGCCCCGTAACGGCGCCGCACGCCTGCCGCTGCCGGCTGCCCGGGACACCCCCGCCCCGTGCGCCCTGTCGTGCTCGGCCCCGTGCCCCGTGCCCCGCACCCGCCGCGGAGTATGGAGCACGGGGCACGGGGCGATGGATGTACGGAGCGGGAGGCTGCTACAGCCAACCCGCGAACTCCAACAGCAACTCTCCCTCGTCGCGCTCGCCTCGGGACAGACGCCGCACGCCGGCGGCTACGGAGCGGAACAGGGCCCAACCGCGCAGGCGGTCCCGGTCCAGCTCCAGCGAGTCGGCGAGCTTGTTGACGCGCCGGCGGGCGGCGTTGGAGGCGCCGGGGAGCGTGATCAAGGTGTCGAGACGGTCGCGAGCCAGCCAGGCCAGGTCGTACGCGCGCTCCCCGACAACCGGCTCGGGCGTGATCGCGAGCCACGGGGCCCGATCGCCGGCGAGCACCTTGCCCTGCCGGTAGGCACCGTGCAGCAGCAGTGTCTCGGGTGAAGCGGCGATCAGCTCGGCGTGCACCGCGAGCGCCTTGTCGATCAGTGGCCCGACGTCGGTTGCCCAGGGCTGGTCGCGTGATGCGCGTAGCGCCGCAGCCTGGTCGGCTGTGTGGTCGGAGACGGAGGGGAACGCATGCCCCGTTGGCGGCGGTACCCACAAGCGCCGAACCGTTTCGGCCGCCTCCAGCATGGACTTCGGCTCCGGGAGGGAGCGCAGACTCACCTCGCCGTGCAACCGCTCGAGCAACAGAGCGCCCTCGGGGCACTCGCTCCGCAGGACCCGTACGGCGCCGGAGCTATCCCAGTGAGTGAGCGCGGCGCACTCGCGCTCGACGCGCTCCGTGTTGGCGCCGAGCTTCAGCACGGCCGGGGCCCCGTCAGCCTGGCGTACCAGCACCAGCAGGCTCCCCCAGCCACCCGGTGTCCAGACCCCGCTCGACGGTCAGCTTTCAGCGGTCGAGTAGGCCCGTGACGCGCTCGGACACGGTCGCCAGCCAGGCTCCGCCCGCTGCCCCGTGTTCGTCCTGTACAGCGCGGACTAGGCGCTGCGGCGGTTCCACCGGAACTCCCGTGGACCCCGAGTCACCCTCGTGCGGTGCTGTTGCCATTCCCGAGCTGTCCCTTTCCGTTACCTGACGGTGTCACGTACGAACGCGTCCCGCCGCCCCAGTGCGCCCGCGCCACCGTGCGGCGACAAGTCTGCCCCCGCTGCGCGGACCGAGGCGTGCACGTGCACCTCCCGGACGCTCCCGCACCTGCTCACCGACGACTAGCCTGCCCCGTGCCCCGTGCCCCGTGCCCCGTGCCCCGTGCCCCGTGCCCCGTGCCCCGTGCCCCGTGCCCCGTGCCCCGTGCCCCGTGCCCCGTGCCCGTGCCCCGTGCCCCGTGCCCCGTGCCCGTGCCCCGTGCCCCGTGCCCCGTGCCCCGTGCCCCGTGCCCCGTGCCCCGTGCCCCGTGTGGGGTGGTGGTGTGCTCGGATGGTGGGCGGCGCGGAGCCGGCGTGCTGGGTGCTCCAGCGGGGCGGGGACGACTCGCTCCGTGCGCCGCTTCAGCGTGCCCTCTCGCGTTCGGGGGCCCCGTCGCTCCCGCGCGGCCGGAGGCCGCTGAACGGCGCCTCACAGCGCGTCGGCTACGTCGCTCGCAGTGGTTGAAGGGGCGCCGGCGGCCCGTTCGGTGAGCCCAGGGAAGGTTACGCTGCTGCCGCGCCAGCGCACCGCCCGCACCGCTGCCTCGCGCAGCGCGGCGGCGGCTTCCCGGCGGGCCGCTGCCCTCGGCGGCCCGGACCAGGTCGGCGTAGACGGAGCGGAGCCGGGCTTCGATCTCGCCCGCGAGCCGGGCTGCCGCGGCGGCGTCAGGTACGGGGAAGGGCAACGCGTAGGCTGCCGCAGAGCTGACGGGCTCGCCCTTGAGGGCCCGTACCTCGCGCTGCAGTGCGTCCCGGCGTGCCCGGTGGGCGGTCAGGCCCTCGCGCGCCTCGGGCAGCCGCTGGTCCTCGATGCGACCGCCGACCACGTCGTAGCCGTAGACGGCGGCGTGTTCAGCCGCCAGGGCCGCCTGCGTGGCCCGCAGCGTGGGCTCCGTCGACGCGTCGCGGCCCCGTTCGCGCGTACTGCCTTCCGCGGCCATGGCGCTGTCGACGCCTTCGGCCTCCGCCGTATGCTGCCGGGCCCTGCTCATATGGGCAAACTTTCTGCCATGTCCCGTCCGCTGTGCGATTCGTCTCGTCCCTGTCTTGCGGTGCGGCACGTCAGCCCGTCATCGTCGGGTGCTCCGTGCTCCGTGCTCCGTGCTCCGTGCTCCGTGCTCCGTGCTCCGTGCTCCGTGCTCCGTGCTCCGTGCTCCGTGCTCCGTGGCCACGCCGGACGGTCTCGCACGCCCCGCGCCCCACGGCCCCCCGCCAGCCCCACGGCCCCCCGCCATAAGTGCCGCACCTCCACGCGCCTCGCCCCGCGCCCTGTGGCGCACGGACGGTGCGAGCGAGGCGCTGGCGGCCCGACGAGGCACACCGCTCCGGGGGCTCATGTGTGGCTCTGCGTCAGCAGGTAGGCGTGAGCCGCGCCGCTGGCGGCTACCGAGGCGAGGAGCCGGGCGAGTTCGGGCGAGGCGGTGGCCAGGGCCGCCGTGTGCGCGTCCGCCGTCCGGCGTTCCGCCGTCGCCAGCGTGGTCAGCGCCTTGCGGGCGTCCTGCGTCACCTCGACGCTGCGGCGCGGGCCGCCGCTTTCCTGGGTGGCGGAGGGGGAGGGGGACGCGGAAGCCGACGGCGGGGCGAGCCGAACGCCTCGGCGTGTCGAGCCACTTCGCTACGGAGCGGACGGAGCCGGTTGGCGAGTGCGGGGTGCGCCGTGATGGTCGCATCGTAGTGAGCGAGCAGGGTGAGCGAGCCCCGGGCCGCCTCGCCGCGCAAGCGTTCGTCGGCCGAGGCGCGTCCGTCCGAGTCGGCCCCGTCGTCGCCACCGTCGGTGCAGCCGGTCAGTAACGCCCCGAGACCAGCGGCCCCGACCGAGCCGCTGGCGAGCGCGAGCAGGCTGCGTCTGCGCGGACCCGTGGGGCCTGACGCTGTTCTCGTGAGCGGCACGTTGTTCTCGTGAGCGGCACGTTCCTCATCCCCTGCTCGTGATCACCGCAGGCGAGCGTACCCATGACACGCGTCGCGGTGCCGCTGCCCCCGCCGCAGGCCGCCCCTTACGGCCTGCACCACGGGGACGGGGCGTGACGCGACTGCCGAATCGTCAGCCCGTAGTCGGAACAGCTAGGCTTTGATCTGACACGCGACGTTCCCACAACAGCACACGCGGCCGAGGAGTCACCCGGATGAGCACCACCCAGAGCGAGAGGCTGCGCGGACTGCTGACACCGCTTGTCAGCGCGCGGCACCTGGATCTGGAAGAGATCGATGTGACCCCGACCGGGAAGCGGCGTGTGCTCCGTATCGTGGTGGACTCCGATGACGGCGTGCAGTTGGACGCGTGTGCGGAGTTGAGCCGGGCGGTCTCGCAGACCCTCGACGAAACGGACGTCATGGGCGGCGCACCGTACGTCCTTGAGGTCACCTCGCCCGGCGCCGACCGCCCCTTGACCGAGCCGCGCCACTACCGCCGCGCCACAGGTCGCCTCATGAAGGCACAGCTCGTCGAGGGCGGTGAGTTGCTCGCCCGGATCGTCGCGGTGGACGAGGACGGACTCGACCTGGAGGTCCCGGGTGTGAAGGGTCGCAAGCCCGCGGAGCGCCGCCTTGCCTTCAGCGAGATCTCCAAGGCACGAGTGGAGATCGAGTTCAATCGCAAGGCCAGTGAGAAGCAGAACGACGAGAGCCAAGAGGAGGCGTAGCCGTGGACATCGACATGAGTGCCCTGCGGGGTCTGGTGCGGGAGAAGGAGATCTCGTTCGACCTGCTGGTCGAGACGATCGAGGCGGCCCTCCTCATCGCGTACCACCGCACCGAGGGAAGCCGCCGGCAGGCGCGCGTCGAGCTGGATCGCCAGACCGGTCACGTGACGGTGTGGGCGAAGAAGGATGCCGCCGAACTGGAGGACGCCCAGGAGGCCGCCGAGCCGCAGGAGTTCGACGACACGCCGTCCGGGTTCGGGCGGATCGCCGCGACGACCGCCAAGCAGGCCATCCTGCAGCGCCTGCGGGACGCCGAGGAAGAGGTGACCTTCGGCGAGTACGCGGGGCGCGAGGGCGATGTCGTCGCGGGCATCGTCCAGCAGGGCAAGGACCCCAAAAACGTGCTGGTGGACATCGGCAAGCTGGAGGCCATCCTGCCGGTGCAGGAGCAGGTCCCCGGCGAGGAGTACACCCACGGCACCCGCTTGCGCACCTACGTCGTTCGGGTGGCCAAGGGCGTACGCGGCCCGTCGGTCACGCTCTCGCGGACCCACCCCAACCTCGTGCGCAAGCTCTTCGCGCTGGAGGTGCCGGAGATCGCGGACGGCTCGGTGGAGATCGCGGCCATCGCGCGTGAAGCGGGGCACCGTACGAAGATCGCCGTACGCTCCACCCGCTCCGGTCTCAACGCCAAGGGCGCCTGCATCGGCCCGATGGGCGGACGAGTGCGCAACGTGATGGCGGAGCTGCACGGCGAGAAGATCGACATCGTGGACTGGTCGGATGACCCGGCCGAACTGGTGGCCAATGCGCTGTCGCCGGCCCGGGTCAGCAAGGTGGAGGTCGTGGACCTGTCGGCGCGCTCGGCGCGCGTGACGGTGCCGGACTACCAGCTCTCGCTCGCCATCGGCAAGGAGGGACAGAACGCCCGCCTCGCCGCGCGTCTCACGGGTTGGCGCATCGACATCCGCCCCGACACCGAGCAGCAGCCGGCCGGCCAGAGCTGAGCCCAGTGCCCGCGCGGTCGCGCGGGCATATGGGGATATGACGAACGCGCGGGGCCCGTACGGAGGCTGCGGGCCCGCGCGAGGGCGCACAAGCCTGTACGGGGGGCGTTGCGGCGCACGCCCCCCGTAGGCTGTGCGGCCACGGAGCGCTGTGCGGCCACGGAGCGCTGTGCGGCCACGGAGCGCTGTGCGGCCACGGAGCGCTGTGCGGCCACGGAGCGCTGTGCGCCACGGAGCGGGCAGGCTGGCGCACTGACGCCGAGCGCTCCGCCCCGGAGCGGAGCTGATGTGGGGTGTGGTGCTGTGCGTACGGCGCACCGGCGCTGGCGGACGGACCCCGAGACCCGAGGCCGTCACCCGATGGCAGCGGGCCGGCCCCGCCCCGCTCGTGGGCCCGTCGAGCGGGCGTCCCGCCTCTGGTCCGGGCTCGCGTCACACCCCTCGTACGCCGAAGTCGCCGACTGCCAAGTGGGGCGTGGCGTCCGGCACGGACGGCGAGACCGGGAGTCGTCCGTCACGTTCGCCGAGTGGGCCGCGTGTCGGAACCAGCGACACGGAGCCAGCGCCCACCGGGCATGAGTGGGCGGCGAGCGTCGCGCCGCCTCGTAGCATGCGGCCGTACGGGCCCCGCCGCCAGGAGACCGAAGCCAGCCTGAGGCCACGGCACCCTGAATGCTCAGGGCCCGGCGCCCCCCGAGACGTGCGGCACTGTCGCCCACCGAAACCCTGCTCGGCGAGACTGGCCGGAGCACGGAGCACGGAGCACGGAGCACGGAGCACGGAGCACGGAGCACGGAGCACGGAGCACGGAGCACGGAGCACGGAGCACGGAGCACGGAGCACGGAGCACGGAGCACGGAGCACGGAGCACGGAGCACGGAGCACGGAGCACGGAGCACGGAGCACGGAGCACGGAGCACGGAGCACGGAGCGGCGGATGCCGGGCGTGTCCGGTTGGCGAGGTGTGTCGCGCGCTGTGCGGCACCGGAAACGCGGAGTCGTCGTCGAGCGCGCGACGGGCCCAGCGAAGCGGCATAACGACGACCGTTCGATCGTTGCCCTAAACGGGTGGGGTCGACGCGGGGAGGTAGACTAAAACAGTGTCTGGCCGGACGCGCGTCAGGGCATACTCTGAACGAACCTGTGTGGGATGTCGGGAGCGTGCGGTAAAGGGCGATCTACTGCGCATCGTGATGGTCGAGGGCGACTGTGTCCCCGATAAGCGCGGTACGCTGCCCGGCCGGGGTGCGTATGTACACCCGACACTCGTCTGTCACGACCTGGCGGTTCGCCGCCGGGCGTTTCCCAGGGCCTTCCGGGTCCAGGGCCCGCTCGACACGACCGCTTTGCGGGGCTACGTCGAGCAGGTAACACCGTAAGAGTTGGAAGAACGGCACGGGACACCGTGCGGTCAGGTACCTCGCGAGTTGGAAGTAGGTCGAGATTGCGATGAGCACTCGATGAGTACGCGATGAGTACGCCCATGAAGTAGCGACGGTCCGGCGGTGAACCCCGGACCTAAAAGGAGCGATGTGGCTAAGGTCCGGGTATACGAACTCGCTAAGGAGTTCGGCGTCGAGAGCAAGGTCGTCATGGCCAAGCTCACTGAACTCGGTGAATTCGTACGTTCGGCGTCCTCGACGATCGAGGCGCCGGTTGTGCGCAAGTTGACTGACGCTTTCCAGCAGGGCAACGGTTCCGGCCGTTCCGCTGGCAAGCCCGCCGCGCCGCGCAAGGCGTCGCCCGCCAAGCCGTCTGCGCCGTCTCCGCAGGCGGCCCGTCCCGCTGCCCCGACGCCCGGCCTCAAGCCGGCCTCGAGCGGTCCCGCAGGCGGCACTGGTGCGGCCCCCACGCCGGGTCCGCGCCCACTCCGGGCCCGAAGAGCCCGACGCCGGCCCCGGCTCCGCGCCCCGGCCCCGCCCGGCTGCGCCGTCCGCGCCGGCGCAGCCCGAGTTCACCGCGCCCCCCGCGGCTCCGGCCGCGTCCCCCAGGCCCAGTGGCGCCAAGCCCGGCGCGACGCCGGGCCCGCGTCCCAGCGCCCGTCCCACCACGCCCGGTCAGGGCGGCGGCCAGGGTCAGGGCGGCGGGCGCTCCGGCGCGCCGCGTCCCGGCGGACAGGGTGGCGCTCCCCGTCCGGGCGGGCGTCTCTCCGGCCCGCGCCCGGGCAACAACCCCTTCACCTCCGGCGGCAGCACCGGCATGTCCCGTCCGCAGGCGCCCCGTCCGGGTGGCCCGCGGCCCGGCCCCGGTGGTCAGAGCCAGGGTGGTCCGCGCCCGCAGGGTGGCGGTCAGGGTGGTCACGCCGGTCCGCGTCCCGGTCCGACCGGTGCCCATCCGAGCCCCGGCTCGATGCCCCGTCCGCAGAGCGGCCCCGGCGGCGTCCCGCGTCCCGGTGGCGGCCCTGGCGGCCCCGGTGGTAACCGTCCGAACCCGGGCATGATGCCGCAGCGTCCGGCCGCGGGTCCGCGGCCGGGCCCCGGCGGCGGCGGTCGCGGCCCCGGTGGCGCCGGTCGCCCCGGTGGCGCTGGCCGTCCTGGTGGCGGCGGCGGTTTCGCCGGTCGTCCCGGTGGTGGCGGTGGCGGCGGCCGTCCTGGTGGCGGCGGCGGTTTCGCCGGTCGTCCCGGTGGTGGCGGTGGCGGCTTCGGTGGTCGTCCCGGCGGTCCGGGTGGCCGTGGTGGCACGCAGGGCGCGTTCGGTCGTCCCGGCGGTCCGGCGCGGCGCGGTCGCAAGTCGAAGCGGCAGCGGCGCCAGGAGTACGAGGCCATGCAGGCCCCGTCGGTCGGCGGCGTGATGCTGCCGCGCGGCAACGGACAGACCGTCCGTCTGTCGCGTGGTGCCTCGCTCACCGACTTCGCGGAGAAGATCAACGCCAACCCGGCGTCGCTCGTCGCCGTGATGCTCAACCTCGGCGAGATGGTCACCGCGACCCAGTCGGTCTCGGACGAGACGCTGCAGCTCCTCGCCGACGAGATGAACTACAACGTCGAGATCGTCAGCCCGGAGGAGGAGGACCGCGAGCTGCTCGAGTCCTTCGACATCGAGTTCGGCGAGAACGAGGGCGGCGAGGACATGCTCGTCGCGCGGCCGCCGGTGGTGACCGTCATGGGTCACGTCGACCACGGTAAGACGCGACTGCTCGACGCGATCCGCAAGACCAACGTGGTCGCGGGCGAGGCCGGTGGCATCACCCAGCACATCGGTGCGTACCAGGTCTCAACCGAGGTCAACAACGAAGAGCGCAAGATCACCTTCATCGACACCCCGGGTCACGAGGCGTTCACCGCCATGCGTGCCCGTGGCGCGAAGTCGACGGACATCGCGATCCTCGTGGTGGCCGCCAACGACGGTGTGATGCCGCAGACGATCGAGGCGCTCAACCACGCCAAGGCGGCCGACGTGCCGATCGTGGTCGCGGTGAACAAGATCGACGTCGAGGGCGCCGACCCGACCAAGGTGCGCGGTCAGCTCACCGAGTTCGGTCTGGTGCCCGAGGAGTACGGCGGCGACACCATGTTCGTCGACATCTCCGCGCGCCAGGGGCTGAACATCGACCAGCTCCTGGAGGCGGTCGTCCTCACCGCCGACGCCTCGCTCGACCTGCGCGCGAACGCGGAGCAGGACGCGCAGGGCATCGCGATCGAGGCCCACCTCGACCGTGGCCGTGGCGCCGTGGCCACCGTGCTGGTCCAGCGCGGCACCCTGCGCGTCAGCGACACGATGGTGGCGGGCGACGCGTACGGCAGGGTCCGGGCGATGCTCGACGACACCGGCGCCCAGCTCGAAGAGGCCGGCCCCTCGACCCCGGTCCTGGTGCTCGGTCTGACCAACGTGCCGGGAGCTGGCGACAACTTCCTGGTTGTCGACGAGGACCGGACGGCTCGGCAGATCGCCGAGAAGCGTGCGGCCCGCGAGCGCAACGCCGCGTTCGCCAAGCGCACCCGCCGGGTCTCCCTGGAGGACCTGGACAAGGTGCTCAAGGCCGGCGAGGTGCAGCAGCTCAACCTCATCATCAAGGGCGACGCGTCCGGTTCGGTCGAGGCCCTGGAGTCCTCGCTGCTCCAGCTCGACGTCGGCGAAGAGGTGGACCTGCGCATCCTGCACCGCGGCGTGGGTGCGGTCACGGAGACCGACATCGACCTGGCGGCCGGCTCCGACGCCATCGTCATCGGCTTCAACGTGCGGGCCGAAGGCCGTGCCACGTCGGCGGCCGAGCGCGAGGATGTCGACGTCCGGTACTACTCGGTCATCTACCAGGTGATCGAGGAGATCCAGGCGGCCCTCAAGGGCATGCTCAAGCCGGAGTACGAAGAGGTCGAGCTGGGCACGGCGGAGATCCGCGAGGTCTTCCGCTCCTCCAAGCTCGGCAACATCGCGGGTGTCCTCATCCGCTCCGGCGAGGTCAAGCGCAACACCAAGGCACGCCTGCTGCGCGACGGCAAGGTCGTGGCGGAGAACCTCAACATCGAGGGCCTGCGCCGCTTCAAGGACGACGTCACCGAGATCCGCGAAGGGTTCGAGGGTGGTATCAACCTCGGCAACTTCAACGACATCAAGGTCGATGACGTCATCGCGACGTACGAGATGCGGGAGAAGCCGCGCGGCTGATCTCGTCTGACCCGTAACTGTCCGGGGCCGGTCGGCCGGGCCCCCTCCGCCGCTGGTGACAGCAGCGGAGGGGAAATCCCGTCGATCGGCCTCGGCCGTTGCGTGTACGGTTCTGGTGTCCCTGCCAAGCAGTGGCGGGGGGGCTACCCCGAACCGGCGGGTTAATCCGGACAGACATGTATGTAGGGACCTTGTGCTTCGATCTGCTCCTCGGCGACGTACGGTCGTTGAAGGAGAAGCGCTCCGTCGTCCGCCCGATCGTCGCCGAGCTGTACCGCAAGTACGCGGTGAGCGTGGCGGAGGTCGGCGACCAGGACCTCTACCGCAGGGCCGAGATCGGCCTCGCGGCGGTCTCCGGGGACACGGGGCACCTCGCGGACGTGCTCGACCGATGCGAACGCTGGGTCGCCGCTCGCCCGGAAGTGGAGCTGCTGTCAGTCAGACGGCGGTACCACGGCGACGACGACTGACCGTGACCGACGGGGCACCGCCCGAGCCCGCCGCAGCCTCGCGGCGGTCCGGGCTGGTGGCGGTCCGCAACGGGGCCCCGCGATGGCGCGGGGCGGCCACGGCGCCGCGTCCGACGACTTGATACGTGAACCGAAGAAGAGAGAAGAAGACGCATGACCGACACCGCGCGGGCACGCAAGCTGGCTGACCGCATCCGGGTCGCGGTCGCGGAGACCCTGCAGCGACGCATCAAGGACCCGCGGCTGGGCTACGTGACGATCACGGACACCCAGGTCACCGGTGACCTGCGGGAGGCGACTGTCTTCTACACGGTCTTCGGCGACGAGGAGGAGCGCACCGCCTCGGCCGCGGCGCTGGAGAGCGCCAAGGGAGTGCTGCGCTCCGAGGTGGGCCGCCAGACCGGTGTCCGCTTCACCCCCACGCTGACGTTCGTCCCGGACGCGCTGCCCGACAACGCTCGTACCATCGACGACCTGCTCGCCAAGGCGAAGGCGGCCGACGCGCAGGTACGCGAGGCGTCCGAGGGCGCCGCGTACGCCGGCGACGCCGACCCGTACCGCAAGCCGGACGAGGACGACGAGGCCCCCGAGCCCGAGACCGGCGGTGAGGGCACCACACAGGCATGAAGCGCAAGGGAACCGGTCCGGACGGACTGGTCATCGTGGACAAGCCGGCCGGCTTCACCTCGCACGACGTCGTGGCCAAACTGCGCCGCTTCGCGGGGACGCGCCGGGTCGGACACGCCGGGACGCTCGATCCCATGGCGACCGGCGTGCTGGTCATCGGCGTGGAGAAGGCGACTCGTCTCCTCGGCCACCTGGCCCTCACCGAGAAGGAGTACGCGGCGACTATCAGGCTCGGCCAGAGCACCGTCACCGACGACGCCGAGGGTGAGATCACCGCGTCCGCCGGCGTCGAGGGCCTGGACCGGGCGGCCGTCGATGCCGGCGTGGCCAAGCTGACCGGCGACATCCAGCAGGTCCCGTCCAAGGTCAGCGCCATCAAGATCGACGGCAAGCGGTCGTACTCGCGGGTGCGGGAGGGCGAGGAGTTCGAGATCCCGGCCCGCCCCGTCACGGTCTCGACCTTCGACGTGCACGAGGTGCGCGAGGCGGGCGCCGACGACGGCGCGCGCGTCGTGGACCTCGACGTCACGGTCGTGTGCTCCTCGGGCACGTACATCCGCGCGCTCGCCCGCGACCTGGGCACCGACCTCGGCACCGGGGGCCACCTCACCGCGTTGCGCCGCACCCGGGTCGGCCCCTACGGCCTATCGGGGGCGCACTCGCTGGAGGAACTGGAGGCGTCGCTGATGGTGCTCCCGATCGCCGACGCCGCGGCGGCGGCCTTCCCCCGCTGGGACGTCAGCGCCGAACAGGCGCTTCTCCTGGGCAACGGCGTCCGCCTCAACGGCCCTGGGCTCGGCGTCGAGGGCCCCGTCGCGGTCTTCGACCCCGACGGCCGGTTCCTGGCGCTCATCGAGGAACGGGACGGCAAGGCCAAGAGCCTGGCGGTCTTCGCCTAGGAACCGCCTGGCCCCGAGGCCGTGCCGCGGCCCCGTGCCGCCGTACGCCGCCGCCATCAGGCACCCAGCCGCCGGCCCCGTCCCGTGACGGAGCCGGCGGCTTCGCGTTGCCCGCCCGCGGGAGCTGTTGTTGTGTCGCGGGTACGTCGTCCCTGCCGCGCCGTATACGGGGCACGGGCACGCAGCGGCTTTGGGACGGGGCACGGGGCGCGAAGCGCTGGCGGGCTCTCGCGGTGGGGTGAGCCCGGGCGTGCGGGGGGATGGGTGGGTGATGGCCGGGGCGGGACGTGGGCATGGCAGTCTTAGACCTGCGTCATTGGACAGACAAGAGTTCGGGTGAGGAGCGGGCACAGTGCAACGCTGGCGTGGCTTGGAGGACATCCCCGAGGCTGCATTCTTTGGGTCTGGGGGACGCAGCGTGGTCACCATCGGCTCGTACGACGGCGTGCACCGCGGGCACCAGTTGATCATCGGTCGAGCCGTGGCGCGGGCGCGCGAGCTCGGCGTACCCGCGGTGGTGGTGACCTTCGACCCGCACCCGAGCGAGGTCGTGCGCCCCGGCAGCCACCCACCGCTGCTGGCCCCGCACCACCGGCGCGCCGAGCTGATGGCGGAGCTGGGAGTGGACGCGGTGCTGATCCTGCCGTTCACGATGGAGTTCTCGAAGCTCCCGCCGAGCGAGTTCGTGGTGAAGGTGCTCGTGGACAAGTTGCGCGCGAAGGTGGTCGTGGAGGGCCCGAACTTCCGCTTCGGGCACAAGGCCGCCGGCAACGTGGAGACGCTTGCGGAACTCGGCCGCACCTACGACTACGAGGTCGAGATCGTCGACCTCTTCGAGCGGGGCGAGGCGGGAGGCGGCGAGCCGTTCTCGTCCACCCTGACCCGCAAGCTCGTCGCCGAAGGCGACATGGCGGGCGCCATGGAGGTGCTGGGCCGCCCGCACCGGGTGGAGGGCGTCGTCGTACGGGGCGCGCAGCGCGGGCGCGAGCTCGGCTATCCCACCGCCAACCTGGAGACCCTGCCGCACACGGCGATCCCGGCCGACGGCGTCTACGCCGGCTGGCTCACGGCGAACGGGGAGGCGATGCCGGCGGCCATCTCGGTCGGCACCAACCCGCAGTTCGACGGCACGGAGCGGACGGTGGAGGCGTACGCGATCGACCGGGTCGGGCTTGACCTGTACGGGCTCCACGTGGAGGTCGACTTCCTCGCCTTCCTGCGGGGGCAGGAGAAGTTCGCGACCATCGAGGCGCTGCTGGAGCGCATGGCCGTCGACGTGCGGCGCGCACGGGAACTCGTGGCCGCCCACGACGGCGCCGAGCAGTCCTGAACCGGACAGCGGCCTGAGCCGGACGGAGCGTCGTCCGGGGGCGCTCCGGCGGCGGCAGGGGCGCGCGGCCCGGGGCGCGACAACGCCGTGCGCGCACGGGCGGGACCGCGAACGACGGGGCCCGCACCGTAGCGCTCGGACACCAGAGGGTGTCCGAGCGAACGGTGCGGGCCCCGCTCCCGTATGACCCGTTGCCTACTGCTGCGGCGGCGCCGGTGGCTGCGGCCAGCCGACCTGGCCGGCGCCTTGCTGGCTGTCCTGGCCCGCTTGCTGGTGCGCGCCGGGTGGTTGGCCGGGCAGCGGGTAGCCGTACCCGTACGGGGCCTGCCCGGGCTGTCCCGGCTGCTGTCCCTGTGGAGCGGGCTGGGCGGCTTGCTGGCCCCGTACGGGCCCGCCTGCCTGTGGGTCGGGCTGGGGCGCCGAGGGCTGCTGCTGCCAGCTCTGGCCCTGCTGCGGGCCCGGTTGCCACGGGTAGCCCTGGTGCTGCGGGTACGCCGCCCCGCCGGGGCCCGGTCGCGGCTGGCCGTACGGGTCGCCGGGCTGCTGGTCATAGGCCGGGGGTCTGCTGCCGCGCGGGGTACCCCGCGGCGGGGGAGCGCCCTGCTGGCCCGGCATCGGCGGGGCCACGTGCGGGGGCTGGGCGGCGCTGCCGTCCGTCGTCCACAGGCCCTGCTCCTGCTGGGCCCGGGTGAAGTCCTCGGCGACCAGCGCGGACAGGTTGAAGTACGCCTCGCGGGTCTTGGGCCGCATCATCGTCAGCTCGACCTCGGCGCCCGCCGCCAGGTGCTCGTCGAACGGCACCACGACCACGCCGCGGCAGCGGGTCTCGAAGTGCGACACGATGTCCTCGACCTTGATCATCTTGCCTGTCTCGCGGACGCCGGAGATGACGGTGATGCTGCCCGACACCAGATCGGCGTAGCCGTACGCGGAGAGCCAGTCGAGCGTGGTGCTCGCGCTGCTCGCGCCGTCGACCGACGGCGTGGAGATGATGATGAGCTGGTGCGCGAGGTCGAGGACGCCGCGCATGGCGCTGTAGAGCAGGCCGGTGCCGGAGTCGGTGAGGATGATCGGGTACTGCTTGCCGAGCACGTCGATGACGCGGCGGCCGAGCGTACCGGCGTCCGGGTTGGCGTCGATGGCGATGACCTTGTCCTGCCGCTCCGTGGAGAGCGTCGCGCCGAGCGCCGTCGTCGTGGTGGTCTTGCCGACGCCGCCCTTGAGGCTGATGACCGCGATCCGGTAGCAGGACAGCACCGGCGTACGGATCAGCTCCAGCTTCCGCTGCCGCTCCGCCTCCTCCTTCTTGCCGCCCAACTTGAACCGCGACGCCGCCCCGCCCTGCTTCCTGGGCTTCTGCTTGGCGCGCAGCAGGCGGTCGGAGGACAGCTCGACGGCCGCGGTGTAGCCGAGCGGGGCGCCGGCCCCGTGCCCCGTGCGCGCGCGTTGGTCGGCCGGCGCGGTCGGCCACTCCCCGGACCTCGGGTCAACGGGTCCGGTCCCGTGCGGCTGCGCGGCGGCCCCGTGCCCCTGCGCGGGCGCCGCCTGCTGCCCCGCGTACGGGCCGGGCGCGCCGTGCTGCGCCTGCTGGCCGGGCTGCCCCTGCTGGCCGGGCTGCCCCTGCCCGGAGGCGGGCGCGTGTGCTGCGGGAACCCGTACCCGCCCGGCGGCACGGCGCCCTGGCCGCCGGCTGCGGGGGCCGTGCCCGGCGCCCCGGACTGCGGGAAGTCGTAGCCAGCCGGTGCCGGGCCCGGGGGAGCGACGGCCGGGGCCGCCTGCTGCGGCTCAGCGCCGTCCGCCGCGCCTGGGGCCGGCGTCGGGGCGGCCAGCGGGTAGCCGTAGCCGGACGGGGCAGCGGGGCCGGGCCCCCGTGGGCCGCCGCCTGTGCGGGCGCGCCGCCGGCCTGTGGACCGGGACCGGCCGCCTGGCCAGGTGTGCCGCTCCTCGGGTCATGGGCGGGGCCGCCCGGCGTGTGCTGCGCAGACGGTGCGTGCTGGGCGGCGGCGTGGCCGGCGACGGGCTGTGCGTCGGACGGCTGGGCGCCGGGGAGCGCCGCCGCCGCGCCGGGGCCGCCCTGCTGCGGGTAGCCGTAACCGTCGTGCCGCGGCGCCGCGTTGGGCGTCTGGTGCTGCTTTCCGGGCGGCGGTGCGAGGCCGGGCTGGGGCTGTGCGTGCGGCGTGGGCGGCGCCCACGGCCCGCCCTGATGGGGCGTCGGCGCGGCGGCGGATGCCGCGCCCGATGCGGCGGCGTTGCCCGAAGCGGCCGGCACCTGCCCCGGGGCGTCGCCCGTGTGCGGTGCGGGCTGGCCCACGCTCCACGGCGTAGCCAGCGGCGGTGACGCGGCGGCGACGTGTGCGGCGGGGCCGGGCTGCCCGGCGGGCGGCGGTGCGGCCCGCTCGAAGTTCGGCGGCAGCGGCGGCAGGCCGGTCTGCGGGGCAGTCGGTGGCCAGGCCGCGGCGGGCTGGGCGTCGGGCGCGTACGGCGGTGTGGCGGGCGCGGAGGCGCCCGGTGACGCGGCGTCGGACGGCGCCCCGGCGTCGGCCTTGCGCGCGGCATCCGCCCCGGTGGCGTCGGGCGAGGCAGCGTCGTCGCCGCCCGCTCCGCGCTCCGCCGCCTCGTGCCGCATCGCCGCGGTGGAGAACCGCATGGTGCCAGGGCCGGCGGCGCCGGACACCGACCCGGCGCTGGGGGATGCCTCGGGCCGCGCACTGGCGGGCGACTCCTGCTCGTCGGACGAGCCTGGTACGTCACCTACGGACCCGTCCGCGCGGTCGGCGTTTCCACGGGCCGCGATCTCCTCCATGTCGCGCTGCAGCGAGGCGGTGGAGAAGCGCACGGTGGACGGGCTCTGGCCGGGCCCCGTCGTGGCGGTCCCTCCCCCCGTGCTCGACTCGCTGTCCGCCACGGCCTCGGTCGTGCCGTCCGCATCGCCCCGCGCACCGCCGCGTGCGTCGGTTGACGACTCGGCGGCGCCCGTGGGCGCGGCGTCCACGTCGTCCGGCTTCGCGGCGTCCGTACCCGCTCCGTCGCCATCCGCGGTCGCGTCCGTCTCAGCTTTCGCGCCCGTGGCATCGCGTGACGCGCTGCCGCCCCGCGCGGAGCCCTCCTTGTCGAGGATCCCGCCGGAAGGCGAAGCGGAAACCGAACCGGAACCCGAAGCGGAAGCGGGTTCCGACGTCGTTCCGGTGCCCGGCACGTCGGTTGCGGCCACCTCGTCCGCCGCCGCCGGCGACGCGTCAACCTTCGGTGTCACGGCGGGCGGCGCCCACGACGACTGGTACGCGTCCGGCGCGGGCAGCCCCGGCACCGCTACGGGGCTCCCCCGTCAGGGGCGGGGGCGGAGCCGCAGGTCGCGTCATGGCCGCCGGACGGCGGAGGCGTCGCGGGCGCCGACGGGATGGGCGGCCACGGCGAGGCGGAAGCCGAACTCGACGGCGGAGGCGGCGGTGTGGACGAGGCGAACGCTGAGGAGGGCGACGACGAGGAGGAAGGCGAAGAGGAAGCAGCGTTCTGCGTGTACCAGGCAGGCGGGGTGTAGTCGATAGTGAACTTGCCCGTGTGCTCGGCGTCCGCGTCGGACTGATCCTCGCCCGGGTTGGTTCCGCCCGTGCGGATCTCGTCCCGATCGCTGCTCACAATGCCTCCTGCTGGTGTGGTCGAGCACCCTCGAATTTTCCGGCGGGCCGACCGTTCCCGTCGCACGACCGCTCGGCTTTCCCCATGGGGACGCGGAGCCACCGCAATCGGGTTCTCCGCACTCCACAGCAAGACTAATCACCATGAGCGCAACAACGGCAGGCCCGCCCCCTGGCCCTGTTCCGGGCGAGGAGAACCGGCGGTGTTCGCCCGGCGATCGCGGCCCGCGCGCCCCGTGCGCTCCGGGCCTGGCGCCTCGTCGTACCCGGACCGGCCGCGCCCCACCGGCCTTATCGGCGCGCGAACCCGCCGCCCGGGGACGTCAGTCCACCCGGCGCGGAGCACCCAGGAGCGCCGTCTCCACATCTGTCGCCCGTATCGTGACGTACTGCCGTGAACGCCGCGTACACCACAGGGTCACCTCATCGGGCAGCGACGACAGCGCGTTCACATCCGCCCGGGGCAGCGCCAGCACGCGGCCCACCGCGCTGGCCTCATCGGGGGAAACCCGCTGAATACCCACCAGGTCGGCATGTTCGAGCAGGCGCGGGGCCACCGGACTGACGTAGGGCAGCAACGTCAGGACTGACTGCCAGGGTGTCGAGGTGACCCGCCCCCGTGGCGGGATCCCGCAGTCGCGTACGACCAACACGGGGCCGCGCACCGACGGCCCCTGCGGAGCCACCCGGCCCACCTCGTGCGTCACCATGCAGGGATGGCCGCCACCAGCGGCCTGTACGAGCGGCCCCCAGGACTGGGCGCGCCCGGTCTCCACGGCCACCCGCAGGCCCGTGCCCGCCGCCCGCAGCGCCAGGGCCCGCGTGGTCCACAACCCGCCCACGAGCACGACGTCGTACGGGGCCGGACGGCTGAGCCCGAGCGTCACGGGGCGCTGCTAGTGGTCAACCCCGATCACCACGCCGTCATCGCCGATCGGCAGTGACAGCGCGGACAGTTCGCTGGCCCGCAGCACGTGGCGGTCGCGGCGCGGGCCGATCAACCCGAAGCCGAACCTGGCCCGAACACCGCGCCGCTCCGCTGTCGTTGCCCCGTCGCCAGGCGCGCCGCCCCCGCCGGCACGGGCCCCGGTGGAGTGGGCGCCGGCGGCGGGGCGGCCGGCGCGAGCTGGCCCGGGGCGAGCGTGCCGGGCCCGGCGGGGGCCGGGGCGGGCGTCGCGCGGGGCCCGCGCCGGGGTGGCCGAACGGCACCCCGGTGGGCGGACCGGGCGCGACCGGTGCCGGCCGGCCCTGCCCACCGACCACGCCGGCACCGCCCGCCGCGCTCCCGTTGCCAGTTGGGGCCGGGCCGCCAGCGCCCCCCGGCGCACGTACGGGCTCGGGCGCCCCGGGGTACGGACCGGCCGCGCCCGGCGGGTAACCAGAGGCCCCGGGCGTGGATGGGGGTGTACTCATCAGCGGGTCCCCCCAAGCGGCAGGGTGGCCAGCACGCCGGGCACCTGCTCACGGTCCAGCCGGACCAGGCCGGCCCTGGTCTCGCGCGCCGTACGCTCCAATTCGCTTCGCGCGCTGACTAGTTCGTCATCGCTACGCCCCGTGATCCGTACGTGCCCACTGAGGGCGACCTCCTGACCGCCGCCGCGCGCGAGGGTCAGGCTGAACGTCGTCGCCAGCACCGGCACGGCCGTCAGCAGCGACACCAGGCAAGTCAACGGCGTTGCGCTGGCACCTAACTGAGGCCACCTGCCGACCCAGTACGTGGTATGTTGGCGATCGTCACAGCGCCAGGTGCGGGAGGTCTCCACTGTGCGTCGCGCCGGCCCGCCCGACGAACCGCCGGAGGCGGCGGCGATCGGGTTGGCGCACGCGGCGGCGACCGCGGCCGCGACCAGCTCCGCCTCGGAGAGCACGTCCGCCCGGAAGTCGGCGCCTATCAGTCGACTGGCCAACTGGTCGGCCGCGCGCGACAGGCTCCGCTGCGCCCCGCCCACCGCCCCTGGCGGCGACCGCCTCCGGGCACAGTTCCGGATCGAGCTTCAGCGCGACCCAGGTCACGCGCAGCGCGGGCGCGCCCGCCTGGGCCTGCAGCGGGCCGTAGTTGCGCGTGGCCGCCGCCTGTTGTGGCAGATCGGGCGCGGGCGCCCGTTGGGTGTGCTGCACGACCTGGGCCGACTCCAGCCGTATGCCGTCCACGTCCATGGCCTCGCGCAACAACTCCAGAGGCAGTGGGCGTTCGCCACCCGCCGGCCTTAGGCCGTGGCCAGCGGCCTCCACGCGCAACACGGCCGTTAGGAACGTGCCGTTCCCGACCATGCCCACGTCGCGCCGTGAACGGCCGGTGAAGGAGTACGTGCGCAGCGCCGGCTCGCATTCCAGGACCGGCGCGACCCGGGGTCGGTCCCCGCCGGAACGCGTACCGCAGCGGCCCGGCGCGTGCGCTGGCGCAGGCCCCGCGCGGTCGCCAGCCACTCCGGCAACGAGCGCCGGCGCACCACGGCGACCAGCACCAACACGGCGGCGACGGCCGCGGTGGGCACCACCAGCAGCGTGTCGACGACCCAGGCCGTGAGCAGCACGGCGGCGGCGATCTCCACGAGCACGAGTTCGCGCAACGGGAAGGCGCTGAACCCGCCCGTCCGCGCCGCCCTGCGCGGCCGTCGTCGCTCCGAGCCTCGCCGGCGCGCCACGCCCCGTAGTGGTCGTCCCGGCCCCTGCCGCCCCACCCGCGACCGCTGTTCCCGTCATCGCCCCCAACTCCGCCCTCGGCCTCGGTTCCGGCCCGACGCTCGACCGAGGTCACGCCCCCGGCCCCCGCCCTGTCCGCGACTCCCGCCCCGCTCGGGGCGCGTCGCCCGGCGGCGCCCCGTCAGATCGCCTGCGCTACCGGCGCGTTGCCAAGGTGATCGAAGCGCCCGTAAGCACCCACCGGCCCTGCGCGTCATGTCGTACGCCCCCTTACGCCGCGCCACCGCGGACTGCCGCCCGGTCGCTCTGCCACCCCGCGCCCCACACACCCCGCTGTCGTGCGCACACCGACCGTAGACTGTAGCGTCTCCACGCCCAAGTCCGGGGCCCCAACCTTGCGCGGAGTGACCCGAGCGTCACGCACTGAACGCTTACCGGCATAGTAGTGGGGCCGGTCTGACAGCGGCGCCCGAACGCGGGTGCGCCGCACGGCCAGCACCGTTTCAGCCTGGGGGAGGAACTGAGGCCATGGCATCACGGCGGGACGAGCTCAACGCGTATACCTTCGCCAGGAAACGTCTGTTCGCTGCCTTCCTGCAGCCCACGCCCGCGGGCACCGAGGAGGGGGCGCCCCGCGCGCTGCGCGCCGTACTGCCCGGGGCCGTCGTCGGTGCCCTGATCCTGGCCGGCTTCGGTGCGTGGGGCATGTTCAAACCCAAGGCCCTCAAGGGCTGGGACGAGCCGAAGACGAACGTCATCATCGGCAGCGACTCCACCACCCGGTACGTGGTCCTGGAGACCAACGGCAAGGCGCAACTCCACCCCGTCCTCAACCTCTCATCGGCCAAGCTCCTGCTCAATCCCGACAAGGGCAAGTTCATCAAGGTCGACGAAAAGGTGCTGGACGACAGGAAAAGGTGCTGGACGAAGGAAGATCCCGCACGGCCCCACCATCGGCATCCCCTACGCCCCCTACCGGCTGCCCGACGCGGGCGACGCGGGCAGGGCCAAGCGCTGGGCGGTGTGCGAGCGGCCGGGCGGTCGCGGCAGCACGGTGCAGAAGGCGACGTTCGTCCTGGCCGACCGCGAGACGTCGAAGGTGGAGGGTACGGAGCGGCTGCGCGACGGCCGGGTGATGTACGTACGGGCCCAGAACGGGGCGCGCTACCTCGTGGACCGCAAGGGCTCCAAGTACCTCATCGGCGGTCCCGACTGGCGCCAACGCTCGAAGGACTACACCTCCGCGTACGACAAGCTGTTGCTGCGCACCCTGGTCGGCAGCAGGTCCGCCCACCCGCAGAGCGTCACCGACGACTGGCTGAAGACGCTGCGCGCCGGCACCCCGATCACGTTCCCCCACCTTCCGGGCACCGTCGCCCCCGACGCGGGCATCGACGGGCTGAGCGAGGAGGAGGGGCGCGTGGGCATGGTACTCAGGGCGAAGACCGGCACCGGCCCCCAGCACTACGTCGTACTCCCCGGCAAGGTGCTACCCGTCTCGGACTTCACCGCCGAACTGCTCCTCAGCTCGCCCGAGACGGACCGCCTGAACCAGGCTGGACAAGCCAGGGACGCGACGCCCAGGCGTTCACGCCCGAGGGGGCCGAAGACGCCTTCTACGGCGACCGCGCGTGGCCACAGGACAAAGCGGTACAGGTGTCAACTCGCTCGGCGGCGAGTCCGCCCGCGACACGGTGTGCAGCGTTCTGCGCGACGTGAAGGCCAACGGGACCACGAAACTGAGCACCTGGGCCGGCGAGGGCTTTCCCGCGACGATCGCGGAGGGCGGCAGCATCACCTACGTCACGCCGGGCACCGGGCTGCTCTACCGCGAGATCCGGGGCCACCAGTCCACCTCCGGCTCGCTCTTCCTGGTGACCTACACGGGACTGCGCTACGCGGTGCAGACCAACAACGACAGCAGCTCCGAGGAGAGCGTGATCGGCACGGACGGCAAGCCGAAGAAGGTGGACGAGGAAGCCCAGCGCGAGGTCGACCAGGCGCGCATCCGCCTCGGCTACCAGGACGTCAAGCCGGCCCGCGTGCCCATCGAGTGGTCGTCCTTCCTGGCCAAGGGCCCCCGCCTGGACACCACTGCGGCCCGACAGCCGCAGGGAGCGTAGCCCCGGCGCACGGGGCGGCGATCCTGCCCGGGAGCACGGAGCACGGAGCACGGAGCACGGAGCACGGAGCACGGAGCACGGAGCACGGAGCACGGAGCTCCTGCCCGGGGCACGTGGCACGGGGCGGAGCCGCGGCGGGGTGTGGGCGGCGGGGCGTTCGCGCGCCGACAGGGCTCGGGGCGTCGCGCGCTCCGGGGCGCAGGAACGGGAACACGGGAGAGGGACGAACGACGATGTGGACGACGCACCAGGCAACCCGGTCGGTGGCGCTGTCGGCCGCCGCGCTGCTGACGAGCCTCGGCGCGGCTTCTCCCGCCAGCGGGGCGACGGCCGACGTGGGGGCCCCGCACCAGGCGGCCGGGCCCAGTCGGTGGCCGACCGCGAGTCGGCTGTCCCCGCGCGGGACGTCGGCCTCACCCTGAACGGCGGGGGCGAGTGCACGTACCCGATGAAGAAGCAGTTCGCTGCCCGTCCGTGGGCGCTTCAACGCGTCGTACTCGACGAGTTGTGGCAGGAAACCAAGGGTGAGGGCGTCAAGGTCGCGGTCATCGACACCGGGGTGGACGACGCGAACCCCCAGTTGGCGCCCGCAGTTGATGACGGGAGCGGCCTCGACCTGGTGAGCAAGGGAAAGCGTAAAGACCCGACCGCCGACGCCGTGGGACACGGCACGGAAGGTCGCGGGCATCATCGCCGCCTGCCCGCGACCGGGCACGGGCTTCGTCGGTCTCGCGCCGGAATCGACCATCATTCCGATCCGGCAGAACGACGAGAAAGGCACGGGCACGACGAAGACCATGGTGGTGGCCATCGAGCACGCCATTGCCGAAGGAGCCCGGGTCATCAACATCTCCCAGGACACGGCCAAACCACTCTCGCACCATTCCGATCTGGCGATGGCGGTGGAAAGGGCAGGGCAAAGAGACATCGTCGTCGTCGCGTCGGCGGGTAACGACGGCCTTGACAACAAGGTGAAGGAATCCTATCCGGCGGCCTACACGGGTGTGTTGGCCGTGGCCTCCTCCGACCGCAACAACGAACGCGCCCCGTTCTCCCACCTCGGTGACTTCGTCGGGGTCGCGGCGCCGGGCGTGGACATCGTCTCGACCGTTCCCGGGAACGGTCAGTGCGTTGACAACGGCACCAGCTTCTCCGCGCCGTACGTGGCCGGCGTCGCCGCGCTGTTGCGCGCAAAATACCCGAGCTGGAAGGAGCACGAGGTCGTCGCCTGGATCAAGCAGACCGCCAGCCGGTCGATCAACGGCCGGGACGACAAAGTCGGTTGGGGCCTCGTCGATCCGGTACGAGCCCTCGGCGGCAGGGTCAGCCCGATTTCGACGCCCGCACCGGACAGGGCCCCAGGCCGACAGAGCGCGCCGGAGCCGGCGCGGCTCACGCTCGGCGAGACGGCACAGGAGCGGCGCGAGCGACTGGCCACGTACGCGCTCGGTGCCACGGCCGTGACCGTCGCGGTCATCGCCGGCACGGCCGTCATCCTCCGTTACCGACGCCGCCGCGCCGAACGCCGCGCGGCAGGCTAACCCCCGGCAATGGTGCCCCGCTCCGTACGGGCCGCCCCGTCGACACTGCCCCGTGCCCCGCGCCCCGCGCCCCGTGCTTGAGGGGGCGTGCCCCGTGCTTGAGGGGGCGTGCGTCGGGCCGGCTCCGTGTCCCCGTGACGTATGCGCGCCCCGTGCTCCGCGCCCCGTCGAGCGGATGGCGCGAGCCCGCGACGGAAGCGAATAGCGAACCCGATGATCACGCGGCTCACTACCACCAAGATCCACGGTCTGCTACCTCTTCAAGGCATTGTTGGCTGGTAATGGTAGAAAGAACCCCCGCTTGATTAGTCATTGCATGGCGGACTCCGCGACCGGTTCGCTACTTTTCGGTGGAAAGATCATCCGAATTGCGGTATGAGGCTGACTGGTCGGCGGGTCCGCGTGAAGAGGTAGGCGCCCATGTCGCAGCCGCCACAGCCCCCGAACCAGCCGCCCGGCGGCTTCGGCGCGCCGCAGGAACCGTCACGGGGCGGCTTTGGCGCACCCCAGCAGCTGCACGTCCCGTCGGCCGCGCCCCAGACCCCGCCAACGCCCCCGCCGGCTCCGCCCGGCGCGCCGACGCCTCCGCCGGCATGGGGCGGCGCCGGAGGGTACGCGCACCATCCGACGCAGCCGAACCCGTACGCCCCGCAGCCTCAGTACGGCTACCCGCCGGCGGGCCAGCCGCCCTACGGTGCGCCCGGGCCGGGTGGGCCGGGGATGCAGGGTGCCCCCGGCGCCGGTCAGGGTGGTCAGCGTAAGAAGCGCACGGCGATCATCGTCGCGGCGACGGTGGCGGCCTTACTGGCGGCTGGTGGCGGAGTGTGGGCCGTGGTGGCGGCGACGGCGCGACAAGGAGCCCACGGCGCAGCAGAGCACTGAGCCTAAGAAGAAGGAGCCGACGGAGCCGACCAAGACCCCCGAGGAATCCGCGACGCCTGAGGAAGAGGAACTCGACCCGAACGAGATCCGCCAGGACGGCGAGGCGAAGGTCCTCTTCCAGACATCAGCCCCCAAGGTGGCGCGCAGCGGCGTGGACGTACCCGGTTTCTGGGTTCTGGACGACTACGTGGTGAAGGCCGTTCAGACCAAGATCGTCGCGTACGACAACAGCGGCGCGGAGAAGTGGAACGTCCCGCTGCCGAAGACGGTGTTCGCCGCCCCGACCACCGCCAATGACGACGGAAAGGTCGTCGTCGCGTACGAGGGGCGCAAGAAGGACGATTGCAGTCAGCTCGCGCTGATCGACCTCAAGGCGGGAAAGAAGCTCTGGGACAAGCCGGCGCCCGAGGGCGGGACGAACAGCCTGGGCATGGCCCAAAGCGGCGACGCGGTGGGCCTCTCCTGGTTCGGCGGCTCCGCGCTGGTGAGCGTCAAGGACGGCAACCCGCTTCCTGTCCAGGAACTGACCGCGGCGTGCTCCGTGAAGGGTTGGGCTGGCGGCAAGGCCCCCCTGCGCGCGTACTCCTGCAATGACGGCACCGCCAAACTGCAGAAAGTGGACCGACGACCGGAAAGGTCGCGTGGACGTACCCCGTGCGAAAGGGGTACGAGGTGGCGAAGATCTACTCCACCAGTCCGGTCGTCATCCATCTCGTCAACGAGGACCGAAAGTCGGGTGGCCTCATCGCCGTCAAGGAGGGCGGAAAGGAGCGCTCCGCCCTCGATCTCGGCGGGCAGAGCTACCAGCCGGACTGCGGCATGAGCATCTTCGGCTCGAATATGGGCTCCTGCCAGGGCGGCGTGGCCTCCGACGACACGTTCTTCCTGCCCACCGCGTTGGGTAAGAGCAGTTCCTCCGGGCTCACCACCGAGATTCACGCCTTCGACCTCAACACCGGAAAGAAGAAGTGGGAGTCCAAGACCGACGGGCGCATGATGTCCCCGTTGCGCATGGACGGTAAGAACCTGATCGCCTACCAGCAGCCCACGTACGACAAGGCCGGCACGATCGTCAGCATTTCCCCGAGCGGCGGCAAGCCACAGAAGACGGTGCTCCAACTGCTCGCGGCAACCAGGGAAGCGGAGAACGGCTTCTACCGCACGCGCCGCGTCTTCGACGAGCGAGGCCGCTTCTACCTGGCCTCCGAGCGTCTGACCGGCGACGAGGAGAAGGAAAAGCTCATCATGGCTTTCGGTCCCTGACCGGTCCCGGGCAGCTTTGCCCGAACGAACTGAGGGGGCGTACGCCAACTGGCGTACGCCCCCTTCGTGTTGTCTACGCGCGGATTCCCCCGTTGCGCGGGAACCGGTGCCTCTGGGGCCGACCGACCCGGGGGAGGGCCGCTCCGGTCGACGCCGTTGAACGCCCGCGCGCGGGCATTTCAGACCACCCGTCAGGGTCCGGAGCGACCTGGCGCTACGTGGGGGCGTACTCAACGGCCAGTAATCGTTGGCGTGGTCACTTATCGCTGCGCGCGACGTCGCTCCGAGTGGTTAGAGTGGTACGCGAAGTCATCTGCGCCGTACGGGGAGGCGGAGTGAGATGGGGGAACAAGACCAGAACGGTGGCCGCGACGTAGGCGGCAGGCGAGGTGGAGCTGACCTCGCGCGTGAGGCCGAGACGCTGAGCTACTTCAAGGGAAAGATCGACAAGATCCTCCTTGACCTGTAGTCGTCACCGGCGGCGAAGAGCAAGATCGGCGACCAGACCATCACGCGCGCGGCCTACGGAACGGGCTTCAGCGCGGCGGACGATCTCGCGAGCATGTACGACAAGGTGCACGGGCGGCTGGAGAAGTTCTCCCAGACCTTGGGGGACCAACTGGAGGCGCTCGGTATCGCGGTGCAGATCGCGGACCGCGGCTACGACAGCATCGACGCGAAACAGGCCGCGCGGCTGCGTGAGATCCAGCGTCGTGCGCGTGAGGAGTACCCGGCGACGAAGCAGGGCCAGCCCGCTGACCAGGGAACAGGGTCCGTGGAAGCAGGGAGCGGCGAGACCGGCGGTTCCGGCTCGGACTTCAGGTAGCGGATAGCGGAAAGAGGGGGCATGGGGAACGGGGAGTTCGAGGGTCAGTCCCTTGAGAGCTTGCACGCGATGCTGGCGGGCTCGGATCCGGCCAAGCTGGCGAACGCGGGGAACGTGCTCAGCGACGCGGCCCCGAAGATCACAGAGGTCGGCAACTATCTGCGGAGCCACGCAACGCGTGTTGAGTGGCGCGGTGAAGGCGCCGACAGGTTTCGCGAGTGGTCTCACCACTTCGCCTTGGAGGTCATGCGATTAGGGGAGTTCACAGGCGCCGTCGGTAACCACATGGTCAACGCGGGACAAGCGTTGACCGAAGCCAAGGCTGCCGTTCCGAAGCCCGTTGACGCGGAGAAGGCGCACGGGGACCCTGACGCGGACAAGGCGCACATCACCGACGGCACGACCAAGCTCCAACAGGCCATCCATCAGATGGAGCGGCTTTCTTCTTACTACCGGGCGGCCAAGGAGGACATTGCGGCTGAGCGGGAGCCGGAGTTCAAGGTGTTGCCCATCCACGGCAGTGATTTCGATTCCGAGTCACCATATCGGTCTGAACCCGGCGCCGCTCGGTCAGCAGCATTCGACTCGGCAGGTGTGGACCGGCAACTGGCTCCGGGTGTTGTCGCGAGCGGGCGTACGGGAGAGGGGGCGGCCCGTGGCGTGGGGCCCGGTGAACACCTAGGTGGGCCCGTGAGGATGGGCCTGGACGGGATGGGGCAGCTGTCTCCTTCTGTTCGCGATTTGCCCCCACACGTTCCAGTATCTGTGGAGGCTTCGCGGCTTCCAGAGCAGTCTTTGCCTACAGTGCCCGCTCGTATCACGCCTATCGCTGGCCCTCACACATCCAACCTTCCCGACCAGTCTGGGCAGCCCGCGCCTCGTGTACCTCCTGACGGCCTACCCCGTCCGCAGCAGCCGGCCATTCGAGCGAAGAACCAACGGTTGTCCGACCTACCTGGAGTTTCAGGTGGCCGCCCTCGTAACGCGAGCGATTCGCCGAGGGGTTCCCGATTGGCACGCGGGTTGACTGTGGGGAGGGCCATGTGCCCCCTACCCGAGGGTCTATGCCGGGGGGTGTTCCGCCTGCTACGGCTCTCCCAGCGAACGGCAATCTCGGGGCTGGGCGCCGTAGTTACGGTCATGAGGGTCATCACGCGCCGGGCTCGGGCACCCCCTCGACAGCGAGCTCTCCGCGAGGGGCGGTTGCAGGCAAGGAGCGGAGCGGGTCGGCCAGGAATCCGCCACCCGGGGCCGGTCGGCGGAATGCCAGCAGGGAACACGGGAGGCGTGAGGGGGCAGATGGCGGCATGGGGCGGCAAGGGCTGACCGTCGAACCGGGAGGCACGGCCGCGGCGCGGCGCATGGGCTCGCCTCGCGGCGCGGCCTTCACGCCGGGTGGGACCGGGTTGGTTCGAGGGCCGAGTGATGCACCGGCACCGCAACAAGGGCGCCGGCGAGCGCCCCGTCCTGAGCGAGGCGATGAAGGTGAGGGTTGGCCCTTGGCGCGCGACACTGTCCCGCCGATCCTTGAATAGCTCGTCCCATGCCGAGTTACCGACGGAATGAGCACTAATGTCGTTTCCGCTGCATTATTGGCGACGGGGCACACTCCGCATACTCGCCCTTCTAGGAATAATGATTGCCTGGGTGGCGCCGCCCGCCGCTGCCGGCGAGTTTGAGGACCGTCAGTGGCATCTCGACGCGATGAGCGCTGAAGAATTATGGTCAGTGAGCACGGGAAAGGGAATCACGGTTGCCGTTATTGATTCAGGCGTAGACCCAGTTCCTGAATTGTGAGGCCGGGTGGTGCATGAGAAGAATTTCGCTGGCACGCCTCCGCCGGGAGGTGATGAAGGACGCAGCCATGGAACGACGATGGCAGCGTTGATTGCCTGTGCAGAACGTCCAGGCGGAGTGCGCGGGCTAGCTCCAGGAGCGAGGATTATGTCCTTGCAAACTGGCTATCGAGGGTTTTCGGTCGGTGCATCTGGAGATATCTGGGCTCAGGCCGTCAGATATGCTGCAGATAATGGTGCACGCATCATTAGTATATCGCAATCGACAACGGGTTCAATTGATCGACGGATGCGGCATTTGAAGGCTGATGTGGACTACGCTAGGGAGAAGGGTTCGCTGGTTTTCGCGAGTTCGGGTAATGATGGCGATAAGACCAATCTCCCCGGCTACCCGGCGAGCTTTCCCGGAGTGGTCGGCGTGGGAGCGGTCGATCAATCTGGCAAAGTCGCTAAATTTTCGACCTGCGGGTCCCAAGTGGCACTGGCAGCCCCCGGCGTGGAAATTCCAGCAAGGTGCAAGAGCGGCCAAGGTCTCTGCAAAAGTGGCGGCACCAGCCCCGCCACCGCCCTGGCCTCCGCCTCCGCCGCCCTCATCTGGTCCAAGCACCCCACCTGGACGAACAACTAGGTCCTCCGCGTGATGATCCAGACCGCGAGCAAGCCGGAGGGGAAGGTGCCCAGTAAATACATCGGGTACGGCATTATCCGGCCGGGGCAGGTGCTGATTGACGGCAAGGGTGATCCGGGTGATCCCGATGTCAACCCGTTGCTGCCCAAGGAGAAGGAGCAGGCGAAGCCCACGCAGCAGCCGTCTGCCGCACCTTCCGGATCGGTTCCGGGCAGCGAAAAGGGTTCGGATTCCGAAGACGCGCAGCGCGCGGCCGAGGGAGTCGCGGTCAGCGGTGGCGACAGGGGTGGCGACGGAGGGTCCGGTCTTCTGTGGCCGGTGCTGGGAACGGGCGCCGGCATCGCGGTCATCGGTGGGGCCGTCTTCTATCTGCGACGGCGCCCACCTCGCTCAAGCACGTATTGACCGACCTGCACGACTCAACGTACGAAAAACGGAGGGAAGCACGTCATGGCCGGAAATCTGAAGGTAACCGAGGCCGAACTCACGCAGCTCATCAACGACCTGGATCTGATGGAGAGTTCGCTGGAAAACAAGATCCGGTCACTGAACGGTGTGGTGGACCGGATCGAGAGCGGGTGGAAGGGCTCGGCAGCGGGGGCGTACAACCAGCTTCAGAGTGGAGTCAACCTACATGCCCGCAGGATTCGTGAGCTGCTGGTGCTCATCGAGCAGGCGATGAAGATGAGCCGTGACGGGTTCTCGCAGCAGGAACTGGACCAGTTGCAGAAGTTCAAGAACATGCAGGGCGGCGAGGGCGGCGGCCAGAGTCGCATTCTCGACATGGCCTGACGACCACCATTCCTCTGAATCTGGCCCAAGGAGAGACGATGTCCCTGCTCGTTACGTACGAGACCGTGACCACGGCCGCCAATGACGTCCGTACGACCGCGAACACGCTGAAGACCGAACTCGACGAGCTGCACCGGCGCGTGGAACGGCTCGTCTCGACGTGGGAGGGTGACGCGCAGATCGCCTTCCACGAGACCCAGACGCAGTGGAACACCTCGGTCAACGAACTGACCAGCACGCTGCACCAGATCGCCCGCGCCCTGGACGACGCGACGGAGGGCTACCGCGCCACCGACAAGGCCGCCGCGGCCCAGTTCCGCATCTGAGGTTCCCCGCGCCACACACGTCGGCCCGACGGTTCCCCGAACCGTCGGGCCAACACGCGTGACGGGCCTGTGCGCCCCCGCACCTTCGTGTGCGCACGCGCGTACTCGTGAACGGGCGGGCCACCCACGCCGCACGCCCCACGTCCCGCGGCGTCCCGCGATGCGACAACCGTCGGTGACCGTCCTCGCGTGCCCGCACCCGCCCGCCCGGGGGCGAGCCCGTACCCGCCCCCGCCCCCGTCAGCTCTCCGGCAACCAGCCCAGTTGCACCAGCGGTGTCCCGCGTCGGCGGGAGACGAATACACCCCGGCCAGGGGGGAGGGCCCGGGGGCGGACGTTGCCCAGGACCTCGCCCTCGCCTCGGTCGCCGGAGAGGACGACGCCCTGTGCGCCGAGTTCCTTGACGCGCTGCATGAAGGGTTCGAAGGACGAGCGGGACGCGCCGGCCGAGTTGCGGGCGATGATGAAGCGGATGCCGACGTCGCGCGCGAACGGCAGGTTCTCCGTGAGCACGGCGAGGGGGTTTCCGCTGCTGGTGGAGACGAGTTCGTAGTCGTCGATCAGGACGAACAACTGCGGACCCGTCCATCAGCTACGGTCCCGCAACTGCTGCGGGGTCACGTCGGAGCGCGGAGGCGACCGGCGCGTACTCCAACAGGTGGTCCGAGGGAATGGCCTCCAGCAGGGAGCGCCGGTAGTCGCCCACGACGATCTTCGCCTCGTCCGCCCCGTACCGCTCCGTGATCTGCTTCTCCATCAGGCGGAGCAGCACCGTCTTGCCCGACTCGCTCTCGCCGAAGACTGAGGAAGAAGGGGTCGGTATCGAAGTCGACGTACACCGGCTCCAGGTTGGTCTCGTCGATGCCGATGGCGATGCCGCGCTCGGGGAACTCGAAGCTCTTTGGCATGCGGTCGGAGGAGAGCCGGCGGGGCAGGAGGCGGATGGTGGGGGCGTGCGGGCCCGGCCAGTGCGTGGTGACGGCGCGCACCAGGGCCGCGGTGGCGTCCGAGAGGCCGTCCGGATCGCTGGCCGAGTCGACGCGCGGCTGCGCCGCCATGAAGTGCAGCTTCTCTGGTACCTGGCCGCGGCCCGGCACCCCGGCCGGCACGTTGGCGGCCACCTTGCGGTCGAACTCGGAGTCCAGGGAGTCGCCGAGGCGGAGTTTCGAGGCGCCCCAGGATCTGGTCCTTGAGGTTGGCCCGCAGTTCCATGTACCGCGAGGCGGTGATCACCACGTGGATGCCGTAGCCGAGGCCGCGGGCCGCTATGTCGGTCACGACGCCCTCCAGCATCTCGTATCTCCTGCTTGAACGGCCCCAGCCGTCGATCAACAGGAACACGTCGCCCGACGGCTGGTCGGGGAGGTGCCCGGCGGCGCGCTGGCGGCGGTAGGAGCCGATACCGTCGATCCCGTTGGCCCGGAAGTACTCCTCGCGGCGCGCGAGCATGCCGGCGACCTCGGCGACCGTGCGCCGCACCGGCTTCGGGTCCAGGCGCGAGGCGACGCCGCCCACGTGCGGCAGGTCCGCGAGGGCGGGCATGCCGCTGCCGCCGAAGTCGAGTCCGTAGAACTGCACCTCCTGCGGCGTGTGGGTGAGCGCGAACGAGGCGATCAGGGTGCGCAGCAGCGTGGACTTGCCGGACTGCGGGCCGCCGACGACCAGCATGTGTCCCGCGGCGCCGGAGAAGTCGCCGTACAGCAGCACCTCCCGGCGCTGCTCGAAGGGCTTGTCGATGAGGCCGAGCGCGGCGACGAGGCCGCCCAGGCGCGTGTAGTCGGGCGCGTGCAAGGCCCCGTTCGAGGGAGCTGGACAGCCGCGGGAGCAACTGGTCGAGCGAGGGCGCCTCGTCCAGCGGCGGCAGCCACGCCTGGTGGGCCGGCTGCCCCTGGCCCTCCAGGCGGCGCACGATCACGTCGAGCACCGTGTCGACCATCGGGTCCTCGCCCGTGCGGGGCGCGGTCGGCGACGTCCGCGGGTCCGGCGAGCCGTACGCGATGGGGACCGGCGCCACCACCGCGACCAGCAGGTCCTCCGGCGAGTGCAGCGCCACCAACTGGGCCACCAGCGCCCGCGCTAGACCGTGCGCCGAACGCGGCTCTCCCGAGACGGTCAGGTGGTAGAAGCGGCGCAGCGAGATGGCCATCGGCAGCCCGTCCAGCGCGCCGTGCACCGCCACGAACCGCTGCATGGCGCCGGCCGACAGCGGCTCCAGCTCGTCGACCGGCGCCGTGTCGGGGGTCACCAGCGCCGTGGCGAGCTGCTGCGCGCCGAGCCCGACCCGCACCTGCCCGAAGTCCGCGTCGCTGATCCGCCGCTCCCACACCCGGCTGGCCGCGTCACCGGACGGGCGCGCGCCCGCGTCCACCGCCAGGGTCCACAACTGGTCCGGCGCGGGGTGCAGGTAGAACTGGGCGTCACGCTGGGCCCGCGCGGTGCGCCGGATCTGCGCCAGGGTACTTCAGGTAGTCCCGGCGCACGTCCGCCAACTGGCCCTGGGTGCCCCGCCGGTAGCGCACGATCTGCGCTATAACCATGCCCACCGTGGAGACCAGCATCAGCGCGCCCATGATCCGTATGAACGGCGCCGCGCCCGGCATGAAGAAGAACACCACGGACGAGCCCATGCCGAGCATCGGCAGGAGCTGCATCAGCACCCCCTCCTGCTGCCCGCGGGGCAGCTCGGGCGGCGGTTCGAGCCGCAGCTCGTCCGACGGCACCTTGGAAGGTAACGCGCGCGGCGGACGCTTGACGACGATCTGACTCACCGGTGCACCAATCCCCGTATTACGGCGGCGACTTCGGGAAGTTCCGGACAGAAGCGCCCGTAGTGCCGGCCTCTCACCTCGTATGTGTGATCCTACTGACACGCTCTGACACCAAGGCAGGCAGGGTGACCGGGCGCGCACCTGTCCAACAGACGTCAAACAGAGGGGCACGCTGGTGAGTTCGACCGCAACGACCGGCTTCTGTCGAGTCACCGTCGTTGCTCCTGACAGCCGCATCGACGTCGCGCTGCCCGACGACATCGCGGTTGCCGACGTCTACCCCGAGATCCTCCGGCTGACCGGCCAGACCCAGCTTCCGGGCACGCCCACCGGCTACCACCTGTTGCGCCGTGACGGCACCGTCCTCGACAGCGCCCTCTTGCTCGCGGCGCAGCGCGTCCTGGACGGCGAGCTGCTCAGCCTGCGCCCGTTCGCGGACTCCCTGCCGCCGACCGTCTTCGACGACGTGTCGGACGCCGTGGCCACCGCCGTGACCCGCGACCGGCACCTGTGGCGCGAGGACATGCTCCGCGGCGCCGGCCTGGTGGGCGGAGTGCTCCTGATCGTCCTGATGCCCCTCGTGCTCTGGTACGCTGACCCCGACCGGCACTCCACGCACGGCCTGCCCGGCATCGTCGCCGCGGTGCTGCTGATGGCGCTGGCCCGTGTGCGGGCCCGGGTGTACGACGACCGCCCGTCGGCCGTCGCGCTGGGGCTCGGCGCCATGCCGCACCTGTTGGTGGCCGGCTCCGGGATCATCGAGCCGGACCCGGGCGCGGACCCCGGACGGTTGCAGTTCCTGTTCGGCTGCGTCTGCGTCCTGGTGGCGTCCGTCCTGCTCGTGGCGCTCACGCCCGACGGTGACGCGCCGTTCGTCGCGACCATCGGGACGCTCGCCACGTTCTGCGCGATCTTTGCCGACGCCAGCGCCACCGACGCCGCCGCGGTCTGCGCGCCGGCCGCGGTCGGCACCCTGGCCTTCCTGCCCGGGCTCTCCACCCGCTTCGCGCGGTTGCCGATCGGCTACGCGTCGCCGTACAGCGCGACCAGCGTGGACTTCGACGCCGACCCCGACGACCCGCCGTCCCCCGACCCGATCGACGCCGAGCGCATCGCGGCCCAGGCGCGGCGCGGGCACGAGACGCTGCTCGGCCTGGTCGGCGGCTGCAGCGTGGTCGTGATCGGCGCGGCGATGGTGCTGGGCTTCTCGGACTCGGTGTGGGGCCAGGTACTCGCCCTGACCACCGGCCTGGCCATGCTGCTGCGGGCCAGGCTCTTCCGCTACACCTCGCAGGTCGCCAGCGTCCTCGTCGCGGGGATCGCGGCCATCGGCCTCCTCGTGCTCGGGCTCGCGCTGCACACCCCCGCCACCTGCGGGCGGAGTTGCTGGGCGGCGACCGGACCGGGGTGGACGTGCGCACCATGTGGCTGGTGCGCGCCATCGCCGCCGGAGCGGCGCTGATCGTCGCACTCGGCCTGACCATCCCGAAGAAGGGGCTGACCCCCTTCTGGGGTAGCGTCTCGGACCTGGCGGAGGGCGCACTGCTGCTCTCGCTGGTGCCGCTGTGCCTGGCCGTCCTCGACGTCTACTCCTCGGCACGGAGCATGACGAGCGGCTGACCACCGGCTGGGCGCACCCCGGGGCTCCGTACCCTGAAGTGCACCGTGCCCCATGCCCCGCGAGGCTGGCTCCGTGCCCCGTGGCGCCCGCCCGTCAGCCCGACCGACCCACGGCGTACTCGGCCCGCCCGCCCGGCCCACGGTGGAGCGGTGAGGCCCCGGAGCGGCCCCGGGGTCGCCCGCGGTGAGGGCCCACCCGCGTGGCTGGTACGCTGTGTGACGGCCGTGTGTGTACGCGCTTCCGGAGGCTCTGGAAGCTGCGCTCAGCGGATCCCGCCTTCCGAGTCATGGAAGCTGCCCCGCGAATGAGACCGGGGGCACTTGGTGGCCAAACGAGAATCCTTGAAGGAGTATGCGTGTCGCTCGACGCCGCAACGAAGAAGCAGATCATGGCCGAGTTCGCCACCAACGAGGGTGACACCGGCTCCCCCGAGGTTCAGGTGGCCATGCTCTCGCGTCGCATCTCGGACCTGACCGAGCACCTCAAGATGCACAAGCACGACCACCACTCCCGCCGTGGTCTGCTGCTCCTGGTCGGTCAGCGCCGCCGCCTGCTGCAGTACCTAGCGAAGAAGGACATCGCGCGCTTCCGCGTGCTCGTCGAGCGCCTCGGCATTCGCCGTGGTGCGGCGGGCGCCAGGTAACACGCCGTGGAGGGAGCGGTTCCCACACCTGGGAGCCGCTCCTTTGCCGTAAGGGCCCGGGCCCCGCTCGCCAGCCGCGCACAGCGGCCGAAGGGCCCCTCGTGCGACCCGCGGCAGGCGCCGGATCGCGCCCCGCGTCGATCACCTGTCGCAGGAGACCGTACCCCGTCGCCCCGATCGGGCGACAGACCCGCCGCACGGCGTCCGGCGCCCATCTCGCGTCCGCGCCGTCCGCGCCACACGGTTGCCCGCCCGGCCACTGCGGGCGCCGTACCCGGGTTGTCCGGGGCGCGTGGAGCGCCCGCGGGCGAGCCGGACAGCACGCGGCGCGTGTGCCCCCGCCTGGGGGCCCACGCACCCGGCAGGGCTGCGACGTCGCGGCCCCTGGACAGACGTCTCAGCCGTCGTGGCGGCGGCTGAAGGTTTGTAGTCTGGTCCCATAACGCCATAACGAACGAGGGGGAGCGCCCTCTTCCCGCCGAATCGAGGCCGCAGGCGCCGGTCCTCGGTAGTGGCTCCCGGAACTGGCAATTCCGGTGGCTTCGATCGAAGACCGGCCCGGCCGCCGGACCCAGCGGCAGACCGAGCGCTCCTCCGCCAACGTCCCCTGTCACATGGACGAGGGACGCAGACGAGGAGATTTTCCTGGTGGAGAACGAGACCCACTACGCCGAGGCCGTCATCGACAACGGCAGCTTCGGCACCCGCACCATCCGCTTCGAGACGGGCCGTTTGGCCCGCCAGGCCGCCGGCTCCGCCGTGGCCTACCTGGACGACGACACCATGGTGCTGTCGGCCACCACCGCCTCGAAGAACCCGAAGGACCAGCTCCACTTCTTCCCGCTGACGGTGGACGTCGAGGAGCGGATGTACGCAGCCGGCAAGATCCCCGGCTCCTTCTTCCGTCGTGAGGGCCGCCCCTCCGAGGACGCGATCCTCACCTGCCGCCTGATCGACCGCCCGCTGCGCCCCTCCTTCAAGAAGGGCCTGCGCAACGAGATCCAGATCGTCGAGACGATCATGGCGCTCAACCCCGACCACCTGTACGACGTGGTCGCCATCAACGCCGCCTCCTGCTCCACGCAGCTCGCGGGCCTGCCCTTCTCCGGCCCGATCGGCGGCACCCGGGTCGCGCTGATCAACGGCCAGTGGGTCGCCTTCCCGACCCACTCGGAGCTGGAGAACGCCGTCTTCGACATGGTCGTCGCCGGTCGCGTCCTGGAGGACGGCGACGTCGCGATCATGATGGTCGAGGCCGAGGCCACCGAGAAGACCATCCAGCTCGTCAAGGACGGCGCCGACGCTCCCACCGAGGAGGTCGTGGCCGCTGGTCTCGAGGCCGCCAAGCCGTTCATCAAGTCGCTCTGCCAGGCCCAGGCCGAGCTGGCCGCCAAGGCCGCGAAGCCGACCGGCGACTTCCCGGTCTTCCTCGACTACCAGGACGACGTCCTGGAGGCGTTGACCGCGGCCGTGCGCACCGAGCTGGCCCAGGCGCTGACCATCGCCGGCAAGCAGGAGCGCGAGAGCGAGCTGGACCGCGTCAAGGCGCTCGCCGCCGAGAAGCTGCTGCCGGAGTTCGAGGGCCGCGAGAAGGAGATCTCCGCCGCGTACCGTTCGCTGACCAAGACCCTGGTCCGCGAGCGCGTCATCAAGGAGAAGAAGCGCATCGACGGCCGCGGCGTCACGGACATCCGTACGCTGGCCGCCGAGGTCGAGGCGATCCCGCGGGTGCACGGCTCGGCCCTGTTCGAGCGCGGCGAGACCCAGATCCTGGGCGTCACCACGCTGAACATGCTCCGCATGGAGCAGCAGATCGACACGTTGTCGCCGGTGACGCGCAAGCGCTACATGCACAACTACAACTTCCCGCCGTACTCCACCGGTGAGACCGGCCGCGTGGGTTCGCCCAAGCGCCGCGAGATCGGCCACGGCGCGCTCGCCGAGCGCGCCCTGATGCCTGTGCTGCCGACGCGCGAGGAGTTCCCGTACGCGATCCGTCAGGTCTCCGAGGCGCTGGGCTCCAACGGCTCGACCTCGATGGGCTCGGTCTGCGCGTCCACGATGTCGCTGCTGAACGCCGGTGTGCCGCTCAAGGCCCCGGTCGCCGGCATCGCCATGGGCCTGATCTCGCAGGAGATCGACGGCAAGACGCACTACGTCACCCTCACCGACATCCTCGGTGCGGAGGACGCGTTCGGTGACATGGACTTCAAGGTCGCGGGCACCAAGACCTTCGTCACCGCGCTGCAGCTCGACACCAAGCTCGACGGCATCCCCGCCTCCGTGCTGGCCGCCGCGCTCAAGCAGGCTCGGGACGCCCGGCTGCACATCCTCGACGTGATGAACGAGGCCATCGACGTCCCGGACGAGATGTCCCCGAACGCCCCGCGGATCATCACCGTCAAGATCCCGGTGGACAAGATCGGTGAGGTCATCGGCCCCAAGGGGAAGATGATCAACCAGATCCAGGAGGACACCGGCGCCGACATCACGATCGAGGACGACGGCACCATCTACATCGGTGCCGCCGACGGCCCGGCCGCCGAGGCCGCGCGCGCCACGATCAACGGCATCGCCAACCCGACCATGCCGGAGGTCGGCGAGCGCTACCTGGGCACGGTCGTCAAGACCACGACCTTCGGCGCATTCGTCTCCCTGCTCCCGGGCAAGGACGGCCTGCTGCACATCTCGCAGATCCGCAAGCTCGCCGGTGGCAAGCGCGTGGAGAACGTCGAGGAGGTGCTCGCGGTGGGCGCCAAGGTGCAGGTCGAGATCGCCGAGATCGACCAGCGCGGCAAGCTCTCCCTGATCCCCGTGATCGAGGGCGAGGACGGCGACGACCAGAAGGACGAAGCCGCCCAGTGATGCCGCTTTCCCCTTCGGGCGGATCGCACCGCGCGACGGCCCGCCCCTCGATCGAGGGGCGGGCCGTCGCCCGTACCCGGTCCACCACCAAGACGCTTCTCCGAGGCGAGAACGGCATCGGTACGGTGCGCCGCACCACCCTCCCCGGGGGGTTGCGCGTGGTCACCGAGACCCTGCCGTCCGTCAGGTCGGTCACCTTCGGGATCTGGGCCCACGTCGGCTCCCGGGACGAGACGCCGGCGCTCGGCGGTGCCACCCACTACCTGGAGCACCTGCTCTTCAAGGGCACCGAGCGGCGCAGCGCGCTGGACATCTCGGCCGCGATCGACGCGGTCGGCGGCGAGATGAACGCGTTCACGGCCAAGGAGTACACCTGCTACTACGCACGGGTGCTCGACTCGGACCTGCCGCTGGCCATAGACGTCGTGTGCGACATGCTGACCAGCTCGCTGATCGAACCGGGGGACGTGGACGCCGAGCGCGGCGTCATCCTCGAAGAGATCGCGATGACCGAGGACGACCCGGGCGACTGCGTGCACGACCTGTTCGCGCAGACGATGTTCGGTGACACGCCGCTGGGCCGCCCCGTGCTCGGCACCGTGGACACCGTCAACGCGCTGACGGCCGACCGCATCCGGTGGTTCTACCGCAAGCACTACGACCCCACCCACCTCGTCGTCGCCGCCGCGGGCAACGTGGACCACGCCCGCGTCGTACGGCAGGTCCGGGCGGCCTTCGACCGGGCCGGGGCGCTGCAGCGGGAGGACGTGACGCCGGTGGCGCCGCGCGGCGGCAGCCGGGCGATCCGCACCGCCGGCCGCGTGGACCTGATCGGCCGCAAGACCGAGCAGGCGCACATCGTGCTCGGCATGCCCGGCATCGCCCGCACCGACGACCGCCGCTGGGCGCTCGGCGTGCTGAACACGGCGCTCGGCGGCGGCATGAGTTCGCGCCTGTTCCAGGAGGTACGGGAGAAGCGTGGCCTGGCGTACAGCGTGTACTCGTACACCTCCGGCTTCGCCGACTGCGGGCTGTTCGGGGTGTACGCGGGCTGCCGCCCGAACCAGGTGCACGACGTGCTGCGGATCTGCCGCGACGAACTCGACCAGGTCGCCGACCAGGGCCTGAGCGACGAGGAGCTGCGGCGGGCCATCGGTCAGCTCTCCGGTTCCACCGTGCTGGGCCTGGAGGACACCGGCGCGCTGATGAACCGCATCGGCAAGAGCGAGCTGTGCTGGGGCGACCAGATGTCGGTCGACGACATGCTGGCGCGGATCGCGGCCGTCACCGCGGACGACGTACGCGAGGTCGCTCGCACGGTGTTGGGGCAGCACCCCTCGCTGTCGGTGATCGGCCCGCTGAAGGACAGGCAGGCCAGCCGCCTGGACGAGGCGGTCGCCTGACCGCCCGGCCCCGTGCCCCGTAGCGCGGTGCCGGGCCCCTGGCGGACGGCGCCCCGCGCACCGCGCGGGGCGCCGTGCGAGAGTGCCCCCGTGAGCACCGACTCCGCCCTCCCACCCGTTTGAGCGAAGGAAAGCCACAGACCATGAGCAAGCTGCGCGTAGTCGTGATCGGAGCGGGGGGCCGCATCGGCTCCGAGGCCGTACGAGCGGTGCAGGCGGCCGACGACCTGGAGCTGGTCGCGACCCTGGGCCGCGGCGACCGCCTGGAGACGCTGACCGAGGCCGGCGCCCAGGTCGCGGTCGAGCTGACTCACCCGGACGCCGTCATGGACAACCTGGAGTTCTGCGTACGCAACGGCGTCCACGGCGTCGTCGGCACCACCGGCTGGACCGACGAGCGGCTGGGCCAGCTCCGCTCGTGGCTGGAGGCGGCGCCCGGCACCGGAACGCTCATCGCGCCGAACTTCTCCATCGGCGCCGTGCTCACCATGCGCTTCGCCCAGCAGGCAGCCCGCTTCTTCGAGTCCGTCGAGGTCATCGAGCTGCACCACCCCAACAAGGCCGACGCCCCGTCCGGTACCGCCACCCGCACCGCGCAGCTCATCGCGGCGGCGCGGCAGGAGGTGGGCAGCGCGCCGCAGCCCGACGCGACGAGCACCGCGCTGGAGGGCGCGCGCGGCGCCGACGTGGACGGCGTACGGGTGCACTCCGTACGGCTGCGTGGGCTGCTCGCCCACCAGGAGGTCCTGCTGGGCGGCGCGGGGGAGACGCTTACGCTGCGGCACGACTCCCTGCACCACAGCTCGTTCATGCCGGGCATCCTGCTCGGCGTGCGGCGCGTGGTGACGGCGCCGGGCTTGACCTTCGGGCTGGAACACTTCCTGGACCTGGACTGAGCACAGTGCGCGCAAAGATCACCTACTTCACCCTCGCCGCCGTTCTGGTCGTCTACTTCGTGCTCGTCGGCAGCCGCGGCGTGCTGCTCATCCAGCAGGGCACACTGCTGACCATCGCGTTCGGCGTCGGTGTGCTCGTGCTGCCGCTCATCGGCGTCTGGTTCCTGTGGCAGAGCACGAAGTTCGCCCGCGACGCCGGCCGGCTGGCCAGGACGCTGGAGGCGGAGGGGGCGCTGCCGGTCGACGAACTGGTGCGCACGCCCAGCGGTCGGATCGACCGGGACTCGGCGGATGCGATCTTCCAGCGGCGCCGCGCGGAGACGGAGGCGGCCCCGGACGACTGGCGCACCTGGTTCCGGCTGGCGATCGCCTACCACGACGCCCGGGACACCCCACGGGCCCGCAAGGCGATGCAGCGCGCCATCCACCTGTACGACGGCCAGCCGGCACGGGGCTGACCGCCGCGGGCCGGGGGACCGGCGTACGGGTCACCGTCGGAGCCCTCCGGTCGTGACCCGTACGCCCGTCTCCCACACGCGCCCCGCGCACGCCCGCCCACATGGGGTGCGTGCGCGGGGCACCGCTGTAGTGGGAATGGGTGCCGTCAGGGACGTGGCGAGGTGTGTTCCGCCGCCCACGCCTCGACCGCGTCGGCCGCCCGGTCGAAGGCCGGCCCGCGGCCGAGGAAGTCGCTGTTGTGGTCGGTGACCAGCGCGCGCGGCACGGCGCCGCGCGTGGTGGTGATGACCAGGGCCTGTCCCTGCACGGTGCGCGGCAAGGCCGAGCAGCTTTACCGGCTGCTGCCTGGTGCGCACGCTGGCCACCTGCGACCAGGGCAGCGTCGAGGTGGACAGGAAGCCGGTGTGCCGCAGCCCGTGCTGGCTCACCCAGACGCCCATCCGCAGCAGCCGCAGCGCGCCGGTGATCACGACGGTCGCGATGGCGGCGCACGTGGCCGCGCCGGCGACGGAGCCCGCCATCGCGATGACCATGGCCGACAGCAGGACGAACGAGGCCAGCAACAGGAACACCGCGGCCAGTCCCACCCGCCAGGTGCCCGGTCGGTAGGGGCGGCGCCACCGCTCGCGGCCCTCGTGCGGCAACGGCGGTGGGCCGGCCGCGGCGTCGTCGAACTCCCGGTCGGCGGTCAGAATGGTCAAAGGCACGGGCCCGTCCTCACTCACCAGCACACTCGGCTGTGCGGGGGTGAGGCTACCGTCAGCAGCCGTCGGCCGCCTCAGCGCTCGGTATCTGACGGGTCGCGTGCGACTGCGAGTCCAGCGACGGCAGCCCGAACAGCAGCGCGCCCACGAAGCCCGCCGCGATGGTCAGCCCGATGAGCGCCCGACCGGCTATCTGTCCCCGGGTGGACGGCGCCTTGGGCGGCTGCTCCACGTTGCTGCGGAAACGGTCGGCCTCCGCCACGAAGGCGAACGGCACGGACTCTCGCCGTCGGAACATACGGACGCTCTCCTCGGGTCTCGGGCCGCGTGTGGATCAGGTGGGAACCGGCTGGGGTAACGGGCCAGGTGTACGGAGAACGTCTGAGCTGCCCCGTACGTGCCCGTTTCGACTGCTTAGGGGAAGAAAATATCAACTGCCATGCCCGGCTCCGCCATCGGGGTCCGTTTTATCTCGCAAGCCGAGGGCGGGGCGTACGCGGTGAGGGGCGCGCGGACGGGCCCGTAAGCTGGGCGCCGCCCCGAGCGGGACGCGAAACGATGCGACTGGAAGGACCCCCTCAGTGACCGACACCGCCGCCGAGAGCGCCACGGCGAGCTTCCGCAGTGACATGACCGTCGAGCTGGTCAAGCACAGCGCCGCCGACTCCGATGTGCTGTGGGCCGCCCGCGTCTCCACGGCGGGCGAGCAGTCTCTGGACGAGCTGACCAAGGACCCCGAGCGCTCCAAGGGCCTGATCAACTTCCTGATGCGGGACCGGCACGGCAGCCCCTTCGAGCACAACTCGATGACCTTCTTCATCAGCGCCCCGATCCTCGTCTTCCGCGAGTTCATGCGGCACCGCGTCGGCTGGTCCTACAACGAGGAGTCCGGCCGCTACCGCGAGCTCCAGCCCGTCTTCTACATCCCGAACGAGTCCCGCAAGCTCGTGCAGGAGGGGCGCCCGGGCAAGTACCGGTTCGTCGAGGGCACACGAGCGCAGCAGGAGCTGACGGGCAAGGTCATGGAGGACGCGTACGTCCACGCGTACGAGGCGTACCAGGAGATGCTGAGCGCCGGCGTCGCCCGCGAGGTGGCCCGCTCCGTGCTGCCGGTCGGCCTCTACTCCTCGATGTACGCGACGTGCAACGCCCGCTCCCTGATGCACTTCCTCAGTCTGCGCACGCAGCACGAGCAGGCGGCCGTGCCGTCGTTCCCGCAGCGGGAGATCGAGATGGTGGGCGAGCTCATGGAGGCGGAGTGGGCCCGGCTGATGCCGCTCACCCACGCGGCGTTCAACGCCAACGGACGCGTCGCCCCGTAGCCCCGCGCCGCCCGCCCGGGCATCCCCGCGCGCTCCGCGCACGGAGCGCGCGTTCACCTCGCCTCCCGCGAACTGTCCGGATTGCGGCATTTAAGCAACTTCATCTAGGCTGACGAATGGGCCGGCACTGTCTGAACCCCCGAGCAGGCAGTGCCAGTGCCTTCCGCTTCGACGCTCGCCCGCGAACCGTTCGTGGCCCGATGGTGCCGCACTTCGTGCTGGTTTGTCCGATACTGATACTCCCCCGAGGAAGCGTGCGGGGGCGTGCTGCGAGTAGCGTGGTGCCCATGGCTCCGACTTCCACATCGCAGACCCCCTTCGGGCGCGTGCTGACCGCCATGGTCTCGCCGTTCACGGCTGACGGCGCGCTCGACCTCGACGGCGCCCAGCGACTTGCCGCCCACCTCGTGGACGCGGGCAACGACGGGTTGATCATCAACGGCACCACCGGCGAGTCGCCGACCACCAGCGATGCGGAGAAAGCCGACCTCGTACGGGCCGTCGTCGAAGCGGTGGGCGACCGCGCCCACATCGTGGCCGGAGCCAGCACCAACGACACCCGGCACAGCATCGAACTGGCCCGCGCCGCCGCGGCGGCCGGTGCGCACGGCCTGCTCGCCGTCACGCCGTACTACAGCAAGCCCCCGCAGGAGGGCCTGCTCCGGCACTTCACGGCCATCGCCGACGCCACCGAACTGCCCGTGATGCTCTACGACATCCCCGGCCGCAGCGGCGTCCCGATCAGCACTGAGACCATCGTCCGGCTCGCCGAGCACTCGCACATCGTCGCCAACAAGGACGCCAAGGGCGACCTCGGCCGCGCGAGCTGGGCCATCGCCCGCTCGCGGCTGGCCTGGTACTCCGGCGACGACATGCTGAACCTCCCGCTGCTGTCGGTCGGCGCCGCCGGCTTCGTCTCCGTCGCCGGGCACCTCGTCAGCCCCGAGCTGCGCGCCCTCCTCGACGCGCACCTGACCGGCGACGTGGCCAAGGCGGCCGAGATCCACCAGAAGCTGCTCCCGGTCTTCACCGGCATGTTCCGCACCCAGGGCGTCATCACGACCAAGGCCGCGCTCGCCCTCCAGGGCCTGCCCGCCGGCCCGCTCCGGCTGCCCCTCGTCAAGCTGTCCGCGGACGAGACCGAGCAGCTCAAGCGAGATCTTGCCGCCGGCGGGGTACAGCTCTAACCACGGACTTCACAACCGAATACCGACCCACCTGCAAGTGCACGAATGACACCCGCGCCACGTGCCTCCCTGCCCCGCTCCCGGCGGAGCAGGGGACATATGGCGCGCCTGGTAAGGAGAGTCTTTTGAGTCATCCGCACCCAGAACTCGGTCCTCCGCCGAAGCTCCCGCAGGGCGGCCTGCGCCTCACCCCGTTGGGCGGCCTGGGCGAGATCGGCCGCAACATGACGGTCTTCGAGTACGACGAACGGCTGCTGATCGTCGACTGCGGAGTGCTCTTCCCCGAGGAGGAGCAGCCCGGAGTTGACCTGATCCTGCCGGACTTCACGTCCATCCGGAACCGGCTCGGCGACATCGACGGCATCGTGCTCACCCACGGCCACGAGGACCACATCGGTGGCGTGCCGTACCTCCTGCGCGAGAAGCCGGACATCCCGCTCATCGGCTCCAAGCTGACGCTCGCCCTGATCGAGGCGAAGCTCCAGGACCACCGCATCCGGCCCTACACGCTGGAGGTCACGGAGGGGCACCGGGAACGGATCGGCCCCTTCGACTGCCAGTTCGTCGCGGTCAACCACTCGATCCCGGACGCCCTCGCGGTCGCCATCCGCACCCCGGCCGGCATGGCCGTGCACACCGGCGACTTCAAGATGGACCAACTGCCGCTGGACGGTCGCCTCACCGACCTGCCCACCTTCGCCAAGCTCGGCGAGGAAGGCATCGACCTGCTGCTGTCGGACTCCACCAACGCCGAGGTCCCCGGCTTCGTCGCGCCGGAGCGTGACATCTCCAACGTGCTGCGCCAGGTCTTCGCCAGCGCCGACCGCCGCATCATCGTGGCGAGCTTCGCCAGCCACGTGCACCGCATCCAGCAGATCCTGGACGCGGCACACGAGTACGGACGCCGCGTGGCCTTCGTCGGCCGCTCCATGGTCCGCAACATGGGCATCGCCCGTGACCTGGGCTACCTCCGCGTGCCACCGGGGCTCGTGGTGGACGTACGCACCCTGGACGACCTGCCAGAGCACGAGATCGTGCTCGTGTGCACGGGCTCGCAGGGCGAACCGATGGCCGCGCTGTCCCGGATGGCCCACCGCGACCACCAGATCCGCATCGTGCAGGGCGACACCGTCATCCTCGCGTCGTCGCTGATCCCGGGCAACGAGAACGCGGTGTACCGGGTCATCAACGGCCTCACCAGGTGGGGCGCCAACGTCGTGCACAAGGGCAACGCCAAGGTGCACGTCTCGGGCCACGCGTCGGCCGGCGAGCTGCTGTACTTCTACAACATCTGCAAGCCGCGCAACCTTATGCCGGTCCACGGCGAATGGCGCCACCTCCGGGCCAACGCCGAACTCGGCGCGCTGACCGGCGTGCCCAAGGACCGGGTGGTCATCGCCGAGGACGGCGTGGTGGTCGACCTGGTCGACGGCATCGCCAAGATCTCCGGCAAGGTCCAGGCGGGCTACGTGTACGTGGACGGCCTCTCG